>NZ_CM177087.1:0-4800000 GCF_058215555.1 Streptomyces sp. JLBT605 | reverse complement strand
CGCCGCCGGCCCCAGCCACAGGTTCGTGTGCTGCAAGTGCAGCGCCCCCACATGCGGGTTGCGGATGTGCCGCGCGTGACAGAGCTGTGTCACCACCTCATGCCGCGCCCACACCTCGCGGAACTCCTCGGACGCTCCCTGGAGGCGGGCCAGCAGCGCCTTCCAGGCGGGTTCGGCGAGGTGCTCGGCCATCGAGGCGCGGAACTTCGCCGCCATCGTCCGGTTCACCTCCGGCAGGTCGGCCACGGCCGCCCGCCAGTCGGCGTTGGTGAAGGCCAGCCACATCACGTTGCGGTCCTCGGGCGGCAGGGCGTCGAGGTCGCACAGCAGCCGCCCGTAGGTGCGGTTGTGGGCGAGGATGTCGTACCGGCTGTTCTGGACACAGGCCGGCAGCGGCTCCAGCTGATCCAGCATCTCCCTCAGCATGGGTGTCACCGTCGGGCAGCGCGTCTCGGGCGCCGGGTCGGCCGTCTCCGCGAGCGCGAAGAGGTGCGCGCGTTCACTCCGGTCGAGCAGCAGGGCGCGGGCGATGGCGTCCAGCACCTGCGCGGAGACCTGGATGTCCCGTGCCTGCTCCAGCCAGGTGTACCAGGTGACGCCGACGGCGGAGAGCTGGGCGACCTCCTCGCGGCGCAGTCCGGGCGTGCGCCGCCGTCTGCCGCGTGGCAGACCGACCTGCTCGGGGGTGATGCGTTCCCGGCGGCTGCGCAGGAAGGCGGCGAGTTCGGCGCGGCGCACGTCGGCCCCGGTCTGCTGGAGGGCGATGCTCATGTGCCCAGAGTGCCTACCTGCTCAGACAGATGCCAGGTACTGGCTGTACCAGGATAAAGACACTCTGGTACCAGGCTGAGTGGGCCGCCATCGTCGTATCCGTGACCGATACTCCTACTCCACTACGCGCCCCCGCTCCCGCCCGCTCCCACACCCCGCCGCCCGGTCGCCCCGTCCCGCGGACGCCGGCCCAAGCGCCCGCCGCGGGCGGCGGCCTCGGCCCGGTCGGGCTCGCCGTCCTGCTGCTCGGCGCCGCCCTGCCGCTGATCGACTTCTTCATCGTCAACGTCGCGCTGCCCGCGATGGGCCGCGATCTGGACGCGAGCCCGGCGGTACTGGAGCTGGTGGTCGCCGGATACGGCGTGACCTACGCCGTGCTGCTGGTCCTCGGCGGACGGCTCGGCGACAGCTTCGGCCGCCGCCGGCTCTTCCTCGTCGGGATGGCGGCCTTCGGAGTGACCTCGCTGGCCTGCGGACTGGCGCCGGACGCCTGGACGCTGGTCGGCGCGCGGGTGGCGCAGGGGGCCGCCGCCGCGCTGCTCCTCCCCCAGGTGCTCGCCACCATCCACGCCTCCACCAGCGGACCGCGCCGGGCCCGCGCGCTGAGCATGTACAGCGCCACCGCCGGGCTCGCCATGATCGCCGGGCAGATCCTGGGCGGCGTGCTGGTCGCGGCCGACGTCGCGGGGACGGGCTGGCGCTCCGTCTTCCTGGTCAATGTGCCCGTCGCCGTGCTGGGTCTGGTGCTGGCGGCCCGCACCATTCCGGACACCCGGTCGGAGCGGCCCGCCCCGGTGGACGTGCCGGGCACCCTGCTGCTCGCGGCCACGCTGATCACGCTGCTGCTGCCGCTCACCGAGGGGCGGGCGGCGGGCTGGCCGCTGTGGACGTGGGTGTCGCTGGCTCTCTTCCCGCTCGCGGCGGCGGCCTTCTTCGTCGTAGAGCGGCGCGCCGACCAGGCGGACCAGGCCGACCGGGCAGCCGGGGCGGACCGCGCGGCGTCGGCCGACGGGGCGACCCGGGCCGGCCAGGCGGCGCCGGGTTCCGGGAAGGCCGGGCGCGCGGCCGGCCGGGTGCCGCTGGTGCCGCCGAGCCTCTTCGCGCTGCCGGGTCTGCGGCGCGGGCTGATGCTGCTGCTGCCCTTCTCGCTCGGCTTCGGCGGCTTCATGTTCGTGATGGCCGTCGCCCTCCAGCAGGGCCTGCGCTTCGGGCCGGTGGCGGCCGGGACGGCGCTGGTGCCGATGGCGGCCGCCTTCTTCGCGGCCTCGCTGGCCGGGCCGCGCCTGGTGGGCCGGTTCGGCAGCCGGGTGTTCACCGCCGGCGGGGTGTTCCAGGCGCTGGGTCTGAGCCTGCTCGCCGTGACCGTGGCCCGCGGCTGGCCGGACCTGGGCTTCTGGCAGCTGATGCCGGGGCTGGCGGTGGCCGGCCTCGGCCAGGGGCTGCAGCTGCCGCTGCTGTTCCGGATGGTGCTGGCGGACGTACCGGCCGAGCGGGCCGGGGTGGGCAGCGGGGTGCTGGTCACCACCCAGCAGTCCGCGCTGGCGCTGGGCGTGGCGACGCTCGGCACCCTCTTCCTCTCCCTGGAGCCGTCGCTGGGCATGCGGGACGCGCTGCTGACGGCGCTGTGGGTGCAGGTGGCCGCGGTGGTGGTGACAGCGGCGCTGAGCCTGCGGCTGCCGCGCGCGGTGGGCTGACCGCCGGAAGCGGAGCCGGAGCCGGAACGGGCACGTCTTCACACCCATGGACTGACAGATATTGAAATCTGTCAGTCCATGGGTGATGCTGGAGGGGACGCAAACCCCTTCCCTCCCCAGGAGTCCCCTGTGCTGCACCGCACCCTCGGCACCACCGGCCCCCAGGTCTCCCTCCTCGGCCTCGGCTGCATGGGCATGTCCGCCCTCTACGGCGAGGCCGACCGGGCCGAATCCATCGCCACCATCCACGCCGCCCTGGAGGCCGGCGTCACCCTGCTGGACACCGGCGACTTCTACGGCATGGGCCACAACGAGCTGCTGATCAACGAAGCCCTGCGCACCGCCCCGCCGGCCCACCGCGAACAGGCCGTCACCAGCGTGAAGTTCGGGGCGCTGCGCGACCCGGACGGCGGCTGGTCCGGCTACGACGGCCGCCCGGCCGCGGTGAAGAACTTCGCCGCGTACTCCCTCCAGCGGCTGGGCACCGACCACATCGACATCTACCGGATCGCCCGCGTCGATCCCGACGTGCCGATCGAGGAGACGGTCGGCGCCATCGCCGAGCTGGTCAAGGCCGGCTACGTACGCCACATCGGCCTCTCCGAGGTGGGCGCCGACACCCTGCGCCGGGCCGCGGCCGTCGCCCCGATCACCGATCTCCAGATCGAGTACTCGCTGATCTCGCGCGGCATCGAGGCGGAGATCCTGCCCACCGCCCGCGAGTTGGGCGTCGCCGTCACCGCGTACGGCGTGCTCTCCCGCGGTCTGATCAGCGGCCACTGGAGCCGGGACCGCAAGCCGGCCGCGGGCGACTTCCGCGGTATGAGCCCGCGGTTCACCGGGGACAACCTGGCGCGCAATCTCGACCTGGTCGACGCGCTCCGCGAGGTCGCGGACGGCAAGGGCGTCTCGGTCGCGCAGGTCGCCATCGCCTGGGTGCTGGCCCAGGGCCCCCGGCGCCGCGCGACCATCGTCCCGCTGATCGGCGCCCGCCGCCGGGACCGGCTGACCGAGGCGCTCGGCGCGCTGGACGTTACGCTCGACGCGGACGATCTGACCGCCATCGAGGAGGCCGTACCGGCGGGCGCCGCAGCGGGCGAGCGCTACCCGGCGGCACAGATGGCGCACCTGGACAGCGAGAGGAAGTAGCCGACCCGATGCCGCCAGACGCTCGGCGCGACCCGAGGCCCGCCCCCCGGGCCGACGCTCGACCCGGCACCCGGGCCGAGGCCCGGACCGAGCCCCGGGCCGACGCCCTGACCCCCGACCGCATCCTCGAGGCCACCGAGGAGGTGCTGCGCCGGTACGGCCCGGCGAAGGCCACGGTGGTGGATGTGGCGCGGGCGCTCGGGGTAAGCCACGGCAGCGTCTACCGGCACTTCCGCACCAAGGCCGCCCTGCGGGAAGCGGTCACCGACCGGTGGCTGGACCAGGCGCACGAGGAGCTGTCCGGCATAGCCGCCGGCGAGGGCCCGGCGCCCGAGCGCCTGCGGGCCTGGCTGGCGGCGCTGTTCGCCGCGAAGCGGCGCAAGGCGGGCGACGATCCGGAGCTGTTCGCGACGTACATGGCCCTGGTCGGCGAGAACAGCGACACGGTGGCGCGGCACATCGAGACGATGGTGGGGCAGATCGCGGCGATCGTCGCCGGCGGCGTGGAGCGCGGGGAGTTCGCGATGGCGCCGGGCTCGGACCCCGCGGCCACCGCCCGCGCGATCTGGGACGCGACGGGGCGCTTCCACGATCCGGTCTACGCGGCGGAGTGGGCGGCGCCCGGCATCGACGAGGCGTTCGCCGCCGTCTGCGACCTCCTCCTGCGCGGCCTTACGCCCTGACCGGGGGCTAGCCCCCGGACCCCCAGTCCTCAAGCGCCGGACGGGCTGGAAAATCCAGCCCCTCCGGCGCTTGAGGAGCGGGGTCTGGGGCAGAGCCCCAGCACGGGAAAGGGCGGGGTGGGGAAGACCAACGACTGGCCCCGGCCGGAACGAACCCGCAAGCCAAAACCCCGAGGGTGGGGCGCGCATATCGCACGCCCCACCCTCGGGGTTGACGTCATCGTGGAGCAGCAGCCCGCACAGACCGCCGCGTCAGCAGCCCAGCAGTCGCCCGCCCAGGTACCCCTCGATCTGGTCCAGCGACACCCGCTCCTGCTTCATCGTGTCCCGCTCGCGCACCGTGACCGCGTTGTCCTCAAGCGTGTCGAAGTCGACCGTGACACAGAACGGCGTGCCGATCTCGTCCTGGCGGCGGTAGCGGCGACCGATCGCGCCCGCGTCGTCGAACTCGATGTTCCAGTGCTTGCGCAGGTCTGCCGCCAGCCCCTTCGCCTTCGGGGACAGCTCCGGGTTGCGGGACAGCGGGAGCACCGCGACCTTGACCGGGGCCAGACGCGGGTCGAGGCGCAGCACCGTGCGCTTCTCCATCTTGCCCTTGGCGTTCGGCGCCTCGTCCTCGACGTACGCGTCGAGCATGAAGGCGAGCATCGCGCGGCCGACACCGGCCGCCGGCTCGATCACGAACGGGGTCCAGCGCTCGCCGGCCTCCTGGTCGAAGTACGACAGGTCCTGGCCGGAGGCGGCGGAGTGCGCCTTGAGGTCGTAGTCGGTGCGGTTGGCCACACCCTCCAGCTCGCCCCACTCCGAGCCGCCGAAGGAGAAGCGGTACTCGATGTCGGCGGTGCGCTTGGAGTAGTGGGAGAGCTTCTCCTTCGGGTGCTCGTACCAGCGCATGTTCTCCTCGCGCATGCCGAGGCCCGTGTACCAGGCCCAGCGCTGGTCCATCCAGTACTGCTGCCAGTGCTCGTCCTCACCCGGCTTGCAGAAGAACTCCATCTCCATCTGCTCGAACTCGCGGGTGCGGAAGATGAAGTTGCCCGGCGTGATCTCGTTCCGGAAGGACTTGCCGACCTGGGCGATGCCGAACGGCGGCTTGCGGCGCGAGGTCTGCTGGACCTGTGCGAAGTTGGTGAAGATGCCCTGGGCGGTCTCGGGGCGCAGGTAGGCGACCGAGCCGGAGTCCTGGGTGGGGCCGAGGTGCGTGGAGAGCAGGCCGGAGAACTGCTTGGGCTCGGTGAACTGGCCCTTGTTGCCGCAGTTGGGGCAGTTCACGTCGGCGAGGCCGTTGGCCGGGGCCTTGCCGTGCTTGGCCTCGTACGCCTCCTCCAGGTGGTCCGCGCGGAACCGCTTGTGGCAGGAGGTGCACTCGGTGAGCGGGTCGGTGAACGTGGCGACGTGGCCGGACGCCTCCCAGACCTCGCGCGCCAGGATCACCGAAGAGTCGAGGCCGACGACATCGTCACGCGAGGTGACCATGGCGCGCCACCACTGCCGCTTGATGTTCTCCTTCAGCTCCACACCGAGCGGCCCGTAATCCCAGGCGGCACGCTGTCCGCCGTAGATCTCACTGCACGGGTAGACGAAGCCACGGCGCTTGCTCAGGCTGACGATTGTGTCGATCTTGTCGGCGGCCACGGTGCTCTCTTCATTGATGTCGACGAAGCAATGCCTCAGGTTACCGGCGCGTGGGCCCCTGGGATCAAATCGCATGGGTGGAGAACGGGCCTCGACCAGCTTGTTGACAATGGTTTCCAGTTTTGTTGAAAATGAGAGTCATGAACGTACGCCCTCTCATACCCGCCGCCGTGGCCGGAGCCACCGCTTTGGCCATGGTCACGCTCTCTTCCTGCACCCTCGAGGCGTCCGGGCGGGCCGAGGACGGCAAGCTCAACGTCGCGGCGTCGTTCTACCCGATGGCGTTCCTCGCCGAGCGCATCGGCGGTGACCACATCCATCTGAAGACCCTCACCAAGCCCGGCGTCGAGCCGCACGACCTGACGCTCACCGCCAAGCAGACCGCCCAGCTCAGCGAGTCCGGGCTGGTGGTCTACCTCAAGGGCATCCAGCCGGCGGTGGACGAGTCCGTCGACCAGGCCGACCCGAAGGCCGTCGCCGAGGCGAGCTCCTTCACCCACCTCGAAGACCACGGTACCGAGGTCCGCGGCCACGACCACGGCGAAGAGGGCCAGGAAGACGGCCACGGGGAAGGTCACGAGGAGGAGCACGGCGAGCACGCCGGTGCCGACCCGCACATCTGGCTGGATCCGGTCAAGTACGCCGAGGTCGCCGAAGGCGTCGGCAAGGCCCTTGCGAAGGCCGACCCGGACAACGCCGCCGACTACAAGAAGAACACCGCGGCGCTGGTGAAGGAGCTCAAGGCGCTCGACGCCGAGTTCACCAAGGGGCTGAAGAACCGCGCCTCGGACACCTTCGTCACCACTCACGCCGCCTTCGGCTACCTCGCCGAGCGGTACGGCCTGACCCAGGAGGCCATCTCCGGCCTCGACCCCGAGTCCGAGCCCAGCCCCGCCCGGATCAAGGATCTCCACGACATCGTCGAGAAGGACAAGGTCTCCACGGTCTTCTTCGAGACGCTGGTCAGCGACAAGACGGCCAAGACCCTGGCGGGCGACCTGGGCCTGAAGACCGAGGTGCTGGATCCGATCGAGGGCATCAGCGACAAGTCCAAGGGCGATGACTACTTCGCCGTCCAGCGCGCGAACCTCAGCGCGCTGCGCCAGGCGCTCGGCGCCAAGTGACGACGACCCACAGCCAGACGCTCACAGCCAGACCATGGAGGCGGCAGACATGAAGGAGCCGGTGATATCCCTGAGCGGAGCGAGCGCTTCGCTCGGTTCCAGGCCCGTGCTGCGTGGCGTCGATCTCACCGTGCGCCGCGGCGAAGTGGTCGCGCTGCTCGGAGCGAACGGCTCCGGCAAGTCCACCGCGGTGCGTGCCGTCGTCGGCCAGGTCCCGCTCACCGGCGGCACCCTGGAGCTGTTCGGCACCCCGCGGCGCCGTTTCCGTCAGTGGGCCCGCATCGGGTACGTACCGCAGCGCACCACCGCGGCCAGCGGCGTCCCGGCCACCGTCCGCGAGGTCGTCTCGGCCGGCCGGCTGGCCCGCACCAGGCTGGGCCTGCCGGGCAAGGCGGACCGGGCCGCGGTGGACCGCGCGCTGGAGCTGGTGGGGCTCGCCGACCGCGCCAGGGACTCGGTCAACGCGCTCTCCGGCGGCCAGCACCAGCGGGTGCTGATCGCCCGCGCGCTGGCCGGCGAACCGGAACTGCTGATCATGGACGAGCCGATGGCCGGCGTCGACCTGGCCAGCCAGGAGATCCTCGCCGCCACCCTGCGCGAGCAGGTGGCCGTCGGCGCCACCGTGCTGCTGGTGCTGCACGAGCTGGGTCCGCTGGAGCCGCTCATCGACCGCGCGGTGGTGCTGCGCGACGGCTGCGTGGTGCACGACGGCCCGCCGCCGGAGGCGGTCGGCCAGCACGCGCTGCCCGGCCACGACCATGTGCACCCGCACGCCCCGCACGACGCCGAACCGATCCGGACAGGGCTTCTGAGCTGATGGAATTCCTCCAATACGCCTTCATGCAGCGGGCACTGATCGCCGCCCTGCTGATCGGCGTCACCGCCCCCGCCGTCGGCATCTACCTGGTGCAGCGGCGCCAGGCGATCATGGGTGACGGCATCGGCCATGTCGCCCTGACCGGTGTCGCGCTGGGCTTCCTGACCGGCACCAACCCGGTGTGGACCGCGGTCGCGGTCTCCTCGCTCGGCGCGATCGTGATGGAGCTGATCCGCTGGTACGGCAAGACCCGCGGCGATCTGGCGCTGGCGATGCTCTTCTACGGCGGCATGGCCGGCGGCGTGCTGCTGATCAACCTCTCGCCGACCGGCTCCAACGCCAACCTCACCACCTATCTCTTCGGTTCGATCACCACTGTCTCGCCGGAGGACATCACCGCGATCAGCGCGCTCGCCGGCTTCGTGGTGCTGATCACCATCGGCCTGCGGCGCCAGCTCTTCGCGGTCTGCCAGGACGAGGAGTTCGCCCGGGTCACCGGGCTGCCGGTGCGGACCCTCAATCTGCTGCTGGCCGTCACCGCCGCGGTCACCGTCACCGTCGCCATGCGCGTGGTCGGCCTGCTGCTGGTCAGCGCGCTGATGGTGATCCCGGTCGCGGCCGCCCAGCAGGCCACCCGCGGCTTCGCGATGACGCTGGCGCTGGCGATCGGCATCGGCGTGAGCGTCACCCTCTCCGGCACCGTCTACTCGTACTACGAGGACGTGCCGCCCGGCGCGACCATCGTCGTCCTGGCCATCGGTGTCTTCGCCGTCATCACCGCGCTCGCCGCCCCCCTGGCGAGAAAACGCGCACGGGTCCACACTCCCGCGAAGGAGTCCTGCACCCTGGAGCCCTCGGCCGTACCCACCGGCCGGTCCACCGGGGACGATGTCCAGGTGTAGTCCAGGTCTGCTCGCGCTCCAGCCCGCCCCGTCCCCGCCGCCTGGCACAATGACCACGCAAGGGTGCGGACGGGTGACACCGAGCAGGCGAGCTTGAGGAGGCAACTGTGGCGACCGCGAATCCCCCAGTACGCGGCCGGTCCACCAGGCAGCGCGCGGCAGTGGCGGCTGCGCTGGACGAGGTGGACGAGTTCCGCAGCGCGCAAGAGCTCCACGACATGCTCAAGCACCGGGGCGACTCGGTCGGCTTGACCACCGTCTACCGCACCCTGCAGTCGCTCGCCGACGCCGGTGAGGTCGATGTACTGCGCACCACCGAGGGCGAGGCCGTCTACCGCCGGTGCAGCAGCGAGGAGCACCACCACCACCTGGTGTGCCGCTCCTGCGGCAAGGCGGTCGAGGTCGAGGGCCCGGCCGTGGAGAAGTGGGCCGACTCGATCGCCGCGGAGCACGGCTTCGTGGACGTCGCCCACACCATCGAGATCTTCGGCACCTGCGGGGAGTGCTCCGCCCCGGCGCCTGACAAGCCGTAGCCGGGCGGCTACCGGAAAAGCGACGGGCCGCGACCGTCCGCGCCTCGGGGGCGTGGCGGCCGCGGCCCGTGACTCTTCACGGCGACACTCAGCCCTGCGGCGTGGTCGGCTCCGCTTCCTTCTTCAGCAGCTCCTCGTTGGGCGTCGCGCCACCGAAGCGGCGGTCCCGGGAGGCGTACTCCAGGCAGGCCCGCCATAGGTCCCGGCGGTCGAAGTCGGGCCACAGCACGTCCTGGAAGACCATCTCCGCGTACGCGCTCTGCCAGATCAGGTAGTTCGAGGTGCGCTGCTCGCCGGAGGGCCGCAGGAAGAGATCCACATCCGGCATGTCCGGGTAGTACAGGTACTTCGCCAGGGTCTTCTCGCTGACCTTCGACGGGTCGAGCCGGCCCGCCTTCACGTCCTCCGCCAGCGCCCGCGCCGCGTCCGCGATCTCCGCGCGTCCGCCGTAGTTCATGCAGAAGTACAGGGTCAGCTCGTCGTTGCCCTTGGTCTGCTCCTGCGCGACCTGCAGCTCCTTGGCCACCGACGTCCACAGCCGGGGCATCCGGCCGGCCCAGCGCACCCGGACACCGAGGGAGTCGAGCTGGTCCCGGGACTTGCGGATGAAGTCGCGGTTGAAGTTCATCAGGAAGCGGACCTCGTCCGGCGAGCGCTTCCAGTTCTCGGTGGAGAAGGCGTAGAGCGAGACGTTCTTCACGCCCATCTCGATCGCGCCCTGGAGCACGTCGAGCACCTGCTCGGCGCCGACCTTGTGCCCCTCGGTGCGCGGCAGCCCGCGCTCCTTGGCCCAGCGGCCGTTGCCGTCCATGACGATCGCCACGTGCTTGGGGACCAGCTCGCCGGGGATCTTCGGCGGCCGTGCCCCGGAGGGGTGCGGATCCGGCACCTGGTACTCGCGCCGCTGTCGACCCAGAATTCCGCGTCGTGCCATGCGGGTGTCCGTCTCCCTTGCTACCTTCTGCGCTTACCTTCGGCGCACTTCTGCCTGCTTCTGCTTACTTCTCGACGTACCGGAGCGAGCGCAGTCCCCGCTCCAGATGCCAGTGCAGATACGCGGCCACCAGCCCGCTGCCCTCCCGGGCGTGACGGGCCTCGCAGGCGTCCGCGGTCCGCCAGTCCCCGGTGAGCAGCGCGCCGAGCAGCGTCAGCGTCTCCGCCGAGGGTACGACGCTACCGGGCACCCGGCAGTCGCCGCACACGACTCCGCCCGCCCCGACCGAGAAGAAACGGTTGGGCCCGGGCATGCCGCACTTAGCGCAGTCGTCGAAGCTGGGGGCGTAGCCGTTGACGGCGAGAGAGCGCAGCAGGAAGGCGTCGAGCACCAGGTGCGGGGCGTGCTCCCCGGCCGCGAGGGTGCGCAGCCCCCCGACGAGCAGCAGGTACTGCTGGACGGCGGGCTCGCCCTCGTGGTCGGTGAACCGCTCGGCCGTCTCCAGCATGGCGGTGCCCGCGGTGTAGCGGGCGTAGTCGGTGACGATCCGGCTGCCGTACGGAGCGATGGTCTCGCTCTGCGTACACAAGGGCAGGCCGCGCCCGACGAGGTCGCTGCCGCGTGCGAAGAACTGCACGTCGACGTGGGAGAAGGGCTCCAGCCGCGCCCCGAACTTCGACTTCGTGCGGCGCACCCCTCGGGCCACGGCGCGTACGCGCCCGTGACCCCGGGTGAGCAGCGTGATGATCCGGTCCGCCTCGCCCAGCTTCTGGGTGCGCAGCACGATGCCGTCGTCGCGGAACAGGGTCATGAAGTCATTGTGGCGTACGGGACAGGTGATCGAATCCGCCGGCTTTGGCCCGCCGCAGGAACGCGCCAAGCTGCGCGGGCCGGGTGGCGATGACCCGTTCCGGGTCGTCGCTCTCCCGGAGGAGGACCGTGTCGTTGCCGTGGGCAAGCTCGACGCAGTGGTTGTCCTCGCCGTCTCCCGAGTAGGAGGACTTCTGCCAGGTGCGGCCCAGCTCGACGCAGGCGTTCTCGGCATCTCCGGAGTACGACGACTTGCGCCAGCGTATGTTCGACATCTCCCCTGCCTTCAGAGTTGTTGTGCGATGGCGTGAAGGAAATCGCGGCTGTCGTTCGGGTTGAGGGATCTTTCCTCGATCCGTTCCAGGACTCTTCGGAAGTTGGCGAGCCGCACCTCCGCGTCGAGGAACGCCGAACCGTCTGTGACGTCCAGTTGCACCGTATCCAGCTGCGGGACCGGGCCGTGGAAGTACAGCGTGGAGTTCCCAGCGTTCGGAAAGCCACCTGCGGAGAAGGGGATGACCCGAACGGTCACGTTCTCCCGCTGGGACTCCTCCAGGACATGCTCCAGCTGCCCCCGGGACACCTCCGGGCCGCCGAACTGCATCCGCAGTGCCGTCTCGTGGATGAGGAAGGTGCACTGCGGCGGATTGGCCCGGTCCAGCACATCGCGACGCCGAAGCCGGAAGGACAGCCGAGTCCGCAGTTGGGCAGGCGTAGGGGAAGGCTCGGCACCAGCGAACACCGCCTTCGCGTACGCCTCAGTCTGGAGCAGCCCGGGGAAGTACATGATCTGCACATTCCGCAGCGCCAGCGCATGGTTCTCAAGCTCGGCCAAGTCCAGTGCCCCAGTGGTGACCTTCCCGCGATACTCCTCCCACCACCCCCGTACTCGCTCCGTCGCCATCGCTGCGAGAGCATCGACGTATGCGTGATCACCACAGGAGTAGATGTCGGCCAGCATGCGAACGCGTTCAGCGCTGACGCCCAGACGGCCGGACTCCATATTGCTGATCCGAGCGCCCTCAGCGCCAAGTTCCTGGCCCGCCCGCGCTGCGCTCATCCCGGCGCGCTCACGCATCTTGCGCAGCTCCGCACCGAGCCGCCGTTGTCGAGCAGTTGGAGCTGGCCGCTGCGGCATCTACATCTCCCTCTCTCGCTCACTCCATGTTGCGGCGACCCTACCGAGAGCCCAACACATGACGCATCAATTCAGGTGAACCGGATGCAGCCATGCACCCGACCCCGCTATCGTCGTCATCGCACAGCGCAGTGCACCAACTACCCCACGCGTTGGGAGAGATCGCCATGTCCTTGACCAGGAACACCGCTCCGCTCTACCGACTCAGCGCCCCCAATGACCCCTCAAGCCCCCGCGTGTGCCGCGACGCTATCGCGGCCCTGCTCCGGGCCAAAGGAGAGCAAACCCTCGTTGACACCGCACGGTTGCTCGTGTCAGAGGCCGTGACCAACGTCCACCGCCACGCCACCAGTACCCGCATGATCCACATCGACGTCTTCGTGCAGAACGGCGCCGCCTGGATCGCCGTGAAGGACAACGAGCCGAAGGAACGTCCGTTGCACCCACGGCCGATGGACCCGGAGGGCGAGGGCGGGCGGGGACTCCTCCTCATGGACCAACTCGCGCACGCCTGGGGCGTCAGCAACCCCGGCAACCAGGACCCCAACCGCAAGCAGGTCTGGTTCGAGGTGCGCGCGCCGGGGGCCGTACGGCCGAGCCTCTGATGCGCTTGCCCTGGAGCGCACTCCAGCTCCTAGCGTCACGCTCATGACCACACAGCATCAGCACACCCCACGCAAGCTCGGCTCCGGATTCGACGCGCGGAGCACGGCCGATGACGTTCTGGCCGGGATCGATCTGACAGGCCGGACGGCGCTGATCACCGGGGGCTACTCCGGGCTCGGGCTGGAAGCCACCCGGGCACTGGCCCGGGCGGGGGCGCGGGTCATCGTCCCCGCGCGCAGGCCGGACCAGGCGCGGCAGGCCCTGCACGGCATAACCAGGGCGGAGGTGGGCACCCTCGACCTGGCCGACCTCGACAGCGTCCGCGACTTCTGCGACCGCTTCCTGGAGACCGGCCGCACCCTCGACATCGTCATCAACAACGCCGGCATCATGGCCTGCCCGGAGACCCGCGTCGGACCGGGCTGGGAGGCGCACTTCGCGATCAACCACCTCGGCCACTTCGCCCTCGTGGCCCGGCTGCGCCCGGCCATGGCGCGCGGTTCGCGCGTGGTGTCCGTGGCGTCCTCCGGCCACTTCCTCTCCGGCATCCGCTGGGACGACCTCCACTTCCGCACCGGCTATGACCGCTGGCTGGCGTACGCGCAGTCGAAGACCGCCAACGCCCTCTTCGCCCGGCACCTGGACACCCTCGGCGCCGACCAGGGGCCGCGCGCCTTCGCCGTCCACCCGGGCAGCATCCTCACCCCCTTGCAGCGGCACATCCCCCGCGACGAGCAGATCGCGCTGGGCTGGATGAACGCCGACGGCGAGCCCGCGACCGGCTTCAAGTCCCCGGCGCAGGGCGCGGCGACGGCCGTGTGGGCGGCGACCTCTCCCCTGCTGGAGGGCCACGGCGGCGCGTACTGCCAGGACTGCGACATCGCCGAGCCCGCCACCACCGACGACATGCTGATCGGCGGCGTCAAGCCCTGGGCCACCGACCCGGCCGACGCGGCCCGGCTCTGGGACCTCTCCAGCGAACTGACCGGGGTGGAATGACCCGCCCGGGCCCCGTGCTCAGGCCCGGACCAGAACCAGGGTCTCGTTGGGGGTGAGGGTGCCGTCGGCGCGCTGTTCGTGGACCAGGAGGGCGGTGGCGAGGGCGAGGTAGTCGTCGGACAGCCTGGAATGGACCGGCAGCCTGGCCGCCACGGCGGAGAGGGTGAGGGCCGCCAGCCGGAGACAGGGCAGGTCACTGGGGGCCACGGCGCCGGGCTGCTCGGCGAGGGCCCTGACCGAGGAATCGACGGCTTCGGAGAGTCGCTCCACGATCGGAAGCAGCATGCCGGGGCTGGCGAGGAAGGCGCCGTGCTGTCGTCGGCTGATGCGGGCGGGGTCGGTGATCGCGTCCAGCCGCGCGATGTACGGACTCCCCGGGACAGGGGCCCAAAGGACCGGCTTCACATAGTCGGCGAACGACACGATCGGCTCGGCTTCCCGCTCCATGTCGCACCGGAGGTGGAGCAGGAGCGCGGTGGTCCAAGCGGCGATGCGGACACCGCTCCTGCCCGGGGCGAGGAAGGCGTCCGGCAGGCGGTCGGCGGTGCGCAGGAGATCGTAGGCGTCAAGGTAGGACTCGACACGGCCTGAGAGGAAGTCACCGAGACCGAATTCGCCGATGCCGAAATTGCCGACCTCCGGGATGCACAGCCGGGGCAGGGCGCTGATGACATCGCCAGGTGAGGAGGCGCTTTCGGCGAACTCGCGCAGCACTTCGAGGAAGGACCGGTAGGACGTGCGACGTGGTGCGCTCCTTACGACCATCGGGCCCTCCGACAGGACCAGGGCGCTGCCGAGGGCCAGCTGGCCGATGGCCAGGGCGACTTCGTCCTGACGGCCGTGGCCGAGCCAGCTCATCGATGTCGGCCTGACCCCGACAGGCGACCACGGATTCCGCATCCCCCGCGGCACCCACAGGCGAGGAGGGCCGGCGGGGTTGCTCTCGCGTGGAGCGCACCAGACCGGATAGCGGCCCGCGTGGGCGACCAGCCGGAAGCCCGGGTCCTCGACCTCCGCCAGGGTGGGCAGCCGGTAGCCGGAGCCGTCGGGGAGGAGTTCGTTCACCCAGGCGACGAAGGTCGTCGCCTGCCGCCCGGTCATACCGAGGGCGGTCCCCTCCGGTCTGTCCGCGGACAGTTGGGGGCCGAGGCCCAGACGACGGTCCACCCCGAAGAACTGGAAGAGGCTGCGGGGTACCGGTCGGGCGCAGACCACCGTGTCCTCCCCCAGCGGGACGGTGTCCCGCAGGACCCGGGTCACCATGACCGCCGTCAGCAGCCGGTAGCGGGGGGACGCCACGCCTTCACGCTGCATGTCGGTGCGCGAGTCGCGGAGCCGCCGGGCGGTGTCCGGGTCGAGTTCGGCGGCCTCCTCCTCGCAGTCGAAGGCGAGGGCGAGGGCGGTGATGGAGCCGGAGTCCAGGCAGGCGTCGACGACGGGGGCGGGGTCGGTGCGGGCGGCGTAGAGCAGGGTGGTCTCGCGCCACCAGTCGTCGTCCACCGCGTCCGCGAGGACCTGGACCAGGCCACGGTGGCTGATGTGCCGGGCGGCCAGATGCTCCTGGAGGGTCAGGTGGGCGAAGGCGAAGAGGCCGCGCTCCCGCTCGACGAGGAGTCCGCTGGCGACGATGGAGGCGAGGAAATCCTCCACCGGGACGGTGGCCGCGACCCGGAGCAGGATCGGCCGCAGGATCTCCTCCGCCCGGGCGGCCTCGATGTCCCGCTTGCGGTCGGCCATCATCACGTACGCCAGCTCCCGGACCACGATCTCCTTCTTCGTCCCGGCCAGCTCCTCCGGCGCGGTGGGGGCTCCCTGCGCCTCCCTGCGGCGCCACAGCAGCACCTCGCAGATCTCGCCGTACAGCTCGGCGCGGCTGCCCGGCAGGGCGCCCCGGTAGCGGTGGACGTTGGCGATCATGGTGAGGAGCAGCGGGTTGGCCGCCAGGTCGTACAGGACCGGGCGGGCGCGGAGGCGTTCGAGGAGGTCCTGCGCCCCCTCCTCGGCCCGCTCGGTGACAGCCGCGTCGTCCTCGCCGGTGGACAGCCGCTCGATCGCGCGGTACCAGCCCTGGACGAAGCGGGAGATCTGCTCGCCGGTGAAGCGGCGGACCTGGAGCACGCGGGCGCGGTTGACCGGGGCGGAGTGATAGCCGTGCGGGCGGGAGGTGAGGATGAAGTCGTTCGCCTCGTAGCTGTCGATCTGGCTCTCCACCCAAGCGGAGACCCGGCGCCGGTCCTCCTCCCGGGCCACCTCGTCCAGGCCGTCCAGCAGCACCACGCAGCGTCCCTCGCGGAGCCGTTGGTCGAACCAGCCGGGCGGCTGGACGGCCGGGAAGCGGCGCAGGGAGGCAGTGATGATCTCGGGCAGGGTGATCGCCGGGTTGGCGGAGATCGCGTCGGTGTGGTCGCGCAGCAGGAGCAGCACCGGCAGGTCCCGGCGGCCCCGCCGGCCGCGCTCGCGGGCCAGGCCCAGCGCCAGGTGCTTGAGCATGGTGGTCTTGCCGGTGCCCGGGGCGCCGATCACCGCGAGCGCGGTGCCCGCCGGCTTCCCGAGGAAGTCCCGGATGGACTGGCGTACCGGCGCCGTCCCGGCGGGCAGCGCACCGGCCAGGGATTCGCGGGACACCTCGTGCGTCGGCTTCGGCACCAGGCTGACGTCGATGAACACCTCCTCCAGCCGCGGGGTGAAGTCGCCCCGGGTGGCGAGGCCCTTGAGATCGATGAAGCGGTGGTGGCTGAGGACGAACCCGCGGTACTCCCGCTCGAAGCGGGAGATCCGGCGGCGCAGCCCGCCGTCGACCGCGTCGGCGGCCCGGCCCACCCAGCGGTCGGAGACGTTCGCGTACACCTTGACCAGGAAGGCGACGACGGCGAGCAGCCCGGCGTAGCCGAGGAACAACAGCAGTGCGCCGACGGGGTGTTGCCGGATCGAGGACCAGAATCTCGCGCCCAGCAGCGCGGGCGGCAGCACACTGGCCGCCGCCAGGCCGATCCGGGACAGTAACTCCGAGCCCCCGCCCTTGCCACCCGCCACAGCCGACGCTCCCCCGATTCGCTGGTGTGGCGTCCTGTTATAGCGCAGCGGGCGACGGGCGGTCAGGAAGTCGGGCGATCAGGGGCAGCCCCCGGTCAGTCGTGGCCGGCGAAGTCCGGAACAGGCGGTCGGCCAGGGAGAGTCGGCGGACTTCGCAACGCCGGTGCGAAGCCTGGGACGATGGCCGATGCTGAACCGCATGGTCGACTTTCACGCGCTCACGCATCAGCTGGGGAAGGCCCGTAGGGCGGTCGGGCGGCGCTGGCGGAGTCCGCGGCTGAGATGGCCCAAGCGCATCGCCCTCGCCCTCGCCCTGAGTCTGCTGGTGCCGGTGATCACCGCCGGGATCGCGCTGCGGCTGCTGTACGCCGGAGACCTCGAGCCCGGCACCCAGACCCGGGGCAAGGACGCCGTGTGGCTCGGGCACGCCTGGGTGGACGGGCGGAAGGGCGAGCGGGAACTGGCCGCGCTGGCACGGCGGATACGCGGCACCGGTGTGCGGGATCTGTATGTGCACGCCGGGCCGCTGGAACACGACGGGACGCTACCCGCCGTCGTCTACCGCGGCAGCGACTGGCTGATCGGCGCCGTGCACCGGGAGTTGCCCGGCGTACGGGTGCAGGCGTGGCTGGGGGACGTGCTTGCCACCGAGGGGCCGGAGGGCATGGAGCTGTCCGATGTGCGGGTCCGGCGGCAGGTCGCCGCGTCGGCCCAGCAGGTGCTGGACGCGGGTTTCGAGGGCGTGCACTTCGATCTGGAGCCGCTGCACACCGGTGACCGCGACTATCTGTCCTTGCTGGACGACGTGCGGAAGAGGACCCGGTCCGCCGGTGCGCAGCTCTCCGTGGCCGCCCACAAGATCGACCCGCTGCCCGCGCAGCATGCCGTCGAGGGGTTCTTCACCGGCCGGCCGCGATACTGGTCCCAGGAGTACTTCGGCCAGGTCGCCCGCCGGGTCGACCAGATCGCGGTGATGTCGTACGACACGGGGATGCCCTGGGAGAGCCTGTACGGCGGCTACGTCGCCCACCAGACAGCGCTGGCCCTGGAGGCGGCGCCGCGGGAGACGGACCTGCTGATGGGGTTGCCCGCCTTCCACACGGACGACGCCGGCCACCACGAGTCCGCCGAGACGGTACGGGCAGCGGTCCGCGGCGTGCGGCTGGGGCTGGGACGCGAGGACCGGGAGCGGCGGCGGTTCGGCGTGGCGCTGTATGTCGACTTCGCGGCGACCGAGGGCGATTGGGCCGCGTACCGGGAGGGGTGGGGGCGGCTGTAGGGTCCGCGCATGACCGACAGTCACAGACGTCCTGGACGTTCCAGCCGTCCTGATCATCATGCTCGTTTCGGGCGCCTGATAGGCCCCGGTGCGGCGGTGGCCGTGGCCGCGAGCGGGGTCGCCGCGCTGGCGCTCGCGGGGTGCAGTAGCGACGGCGCGTCGGGCACCTCCGACCAGCGCACGGTGATCAGCGGTCCGGCCACCACGGTCGCCGGGCCGACCGTCACCGGGAGCACGGTTGTCATTCCCAGCTCCCGCTTCACCTTCCACGGGACCCTGCCGCCGGTGACCGTCTTCCCCTCGTTGGACCTGCCGGTCGCGGGCGCGCCCTGCGAGGAGGACGCGGGCCGTCGCTCTCCGGGCTGGGAGGAGTCCGTGGGGTACGTCTGCGAGAACGGGCGCTGGAGGCTCACGACAGAGGTGGTCGGCCTGCCGTCGGTGTCCCTGCCGTCGACGCCGGGGTGACCAGGCCCGACTCGTAGGCGGCGATGACCAGTTGGGCGCGGTCGCGGGCGGCCAGTTTGCCCATGATGCGGCTGACGTGGGTCTTCGCGGTCAGCGGGCTCAGGCTCAGCGCCTCGCCGATCTCGCTGTTGTTCAGGCCGCGCCCGACGAGGGCGAGGACCTGCCGCTCGCGCTCGGAGAGCGCGGCCAACTCGCCGGCGGTGACGGCGGCCAGGGGCGGGGCGGTGGGCTGGCGCAGCACGCGGGAGATGAGGCGGGCGGTCGGGCCCGGGGAGAGCAGGGCCTCACCGGCCGCCACGGTGCGGATGCCGTCCAGCAGGTCGGCCGGGCGGGTGTCCTTGACCAGGAAGCCGGAGGCCCCTGCGCGCAGCGCCTCCACGATGTGCTCGTCGGTGTCGTAGGTGGTGAGTACCAGGACCCTGACGTCGGCGAGGTCCGGGTCGGCGGCGATCCGCCGGGTGGCCTCGATGCCGTCCAGGTCGGGCATCCGGATGTCCATCACGATCAGGTCGGGCCGCTCGGTGCGGGCCTGGAGCACGGCCTCCCGCCCGGTGCCGGCCTGGCCGACGACCGTCATGTCCCGGGCCGACTCGACGAGCATCGCGAAGGCGGCACGGACCAGCGTCTGGTCGTCGGCGAGCAACACCCGTATCGGGGAGGGGGACTCGGGGTGCGGGGTGGTCATCGGGACTCCTCCTGGGGGGCGCGGCCGTCCAGCGGGAGCACCGCGGTGACGGTGAAGCCGCCCTGCGGGTGGGCGACGGTCTCCAGAGTGCCACCGACGGTGCGGGCGCGTTCCCGCATGCCCACGATGCCGAAGCCGCCGGCGGAGGGGGCCTCGGGTTCGGGGTGCGGCGGCAGGGTGGGCGGCGTGGACCGCGCGGGTGTGGTGGCCACTTCGCCACCCGTGAGCGTCTCCGGGCCGGTGTCGGTGACGGTGACCCGCAGCGCCCGGAAGGCCCTGGTCCGCTCGATCCGCACCGCCACGCGGATCCGCACTCGCGGACCGGCGTGCCGGACGGCGTTGGTCAGGGATTCCTGGACGATGCGGTAGGCGGCGGCACCGATCGCGGCGGGCACGGCGACCGGTGCGGGGGCGGGTGCGGTGGCGGTGACGGGTGGAGCGAGCGGGGGTGCGCCGGGGGCCGGGCCGGTGTGAGCGCCGGGGCCGGGCCCGGGGAGCGTCCCGGCCGGGTCGAGTCGTACGGCCAGGTCGACCTCGGCACCGGCGGACCGGGCGATCCTGACCAGGTCGGGCAACCCGTCGAGGTTGGGCAGCGGGTCTGGGGCACCGTCGGCGGAGCCGTCCCCTCCGCGCAGCACCCGCAGCGTGGTCCGGAGTTCGACGCGGGCGTCCCGGCAGGTGTCGGCGATGCCGTCGAGCGCGGTGGCGATGGCGTCGCGGTCGAGCTTCTCCGGGTCGGCGATCAGCACGTGCGCGGCCACCGACGTCTGCACGCCGATCAGGGTGATGCTGTGCGCCAGCAGATCGTGCAGGTCACGGGCGATGCGCAGCCGCTCCTCTGTGACCCGGCGGGCGGCCTCCTCCTCCCGGGTCCGCTCGGCCCGTTCGGCGCGCTCGACGACCGCGGCGATGTACCGGCGGTGGATGCGGATCATCTCGCCGCACACCGGGACCGCCACCACCCAGCCCAGGCTGCGCAGCATGTCGCTGTCGGTGCTCGAATCGTGCTCCGGGGTCAGCAGCATCAGCACCGCGACGGTGACGAAGACGGAGGCGACGACCAGCACGGTGCGCAGCGGCGGACCGGCGGCCGCCAGCGTGTAGAGGGCGAGCAGGGCGGCGAAGATCCCGGCCAGGTGCAGGTAACCGATCGCGTGGTACGGCAGTACGAACGCGAACACCGCGAGCAGGGTGAGCAGCGGGGCGCGCCGCCGCCAGGGCAGCGGCAGCACCGCGCCGGTGAGCAGCGCCCAGCCGAGGAGGTCGGGCCGGTCTCCGCCGGTACCGCTGACCAGGAGGACCACGGTGGTCTGCACGGCGAGGACGAACACGGCGAGCGCCAGATCGGCGGCGAAGGGGCGTGCGGCGCCGTGCCGGCGGCCGTGCAGCAGGCGCAGCACCATCCCGTGTTCCTCCGTCAGCTTGGCTGTCGACTTCCCCGACAGCTTGTCCGTCGGGTTCGCGGTCAAGGGCAGGGCAGACGCCGGGAGATGGGGCGGTGCGCACCGTTGGGCGGCGAGCCGCTGCTGCTGTTCGGACACCGCCCCATCATCCCCTCGCGCGTTCTGGTCCGTCCTCGGGCTCCCCGTTACGGTCAGGCGACCGGAGCCGGATCGGGCCGGTCCTCGGTGGGCTCCGCGACCGGCGCCGCCGGGTGCTCGGCGCGCGGGCGGGAGAGCGCCCCCGGCCACCACACCCGGCGGCCCAGCGCCACACTCGCCGAGGTCACCAGATAGGTGCGGACCAGGAAGGTGTCGAGCAGCACGCCGACGGCGATCACGAACCCGAGCTCGACCATCTGGGTCAGTGGCATGGAGAGCAGCACCGCGAAGGTCGCGGCCAGCACCAGGCCCGCCGAGGCGATGACGCCTCCGGTGGTGCGCAGCGCGGTGAGCGCGGCGGTGGTCGGCGCGGCGCCGGAGAGTGCCTCCTCGCGCATCCGGTGCATCAGGAAGATGCCGTAGTCGACGCCGAGGGCGACCAGGAAGACGAAGGAGAGCAGGGCCAGCCCGGGGTCGGTGCCCTCCAGGCCGAGGAGCGGTCCGAAGACCAGGCCGCCGATGCCCAGCGAGGCGCCCCACACCGCGATCACCGCGGCGACCAACAGCAGCGGGCCGGTCAGGCTGCGCAGCAGCGCGATGAGGATCAGCAGGACGAAGCCGAGGACGAGCGGGATGACGACCAGCCGGTCCCGGGCGTTGGTCTCGTCCAGGTCCATCTGCTGGGCGCTGGGTCCGCCGACGTAGGCGTCGAACTCGCCGTCCAGCCGGTCCCGCAGGGCCTCGATGGTGGCGGTCTCGCCCGCCGTCTGCGGGGCGTCCCGGGCGATCACCGACAGTTCGGTCCACTCGCCGCCGGCGCGCTCGCGCTCCACCTGGGCCACGCCCTCGGTGGTCCGGGCCCGGGCCATGACCTCATCGGCCCGGTCGGTGGGCGCGATCACCGTGATCGCCTGGGTGCTGCGCTCCGGGTAGGCGTCGGCGAGGGTCTTCATCGCCGTCACCGAGTCCGGCTTCTCGGTGAAGCTGTCCTCCTGCTTGAGGGCGCCGGGCAGACCGAAGGCGCCGAGCGCGAGGGCGCCGAGCAGCAGCGCACCGCCCACCAGCACCGCGACCGGCCGGCGGCCGGCCGAGCTGCCCATCGCCGCGAACAGCGACCGGCCGGCCTTGGGCTTGCTGCCGTACGCCGGGACCAGCGGCCAGAAGACGCGGCGGCCCAGCAGCACCAGCACCGCCGGGAGCAGGGTGGTCATGGCGGCCAGCGCGCACACCACCCCGACCGCGGCGATCGGCCCCATGCCCCGGCTGCTGTTGAGGTCGGCGGCGAGCAGGCACAGCAGTCCGGCGGCGACGGTGCCGGAGGAGGCCAGGATGGCGGGGCCGCAGCCGCGCAGCGCGGCCGTCATCGCGTCGTACGGGCGCTGGATGCGGCGCAGTTCCTCCCGGTAGCGGGCGACGAGCAGCAGCGCGTAGTCGGTGCCGGCGCCGAAGACCAGGATCGTCATCACGCCGGAGCTCTGGCCGGAGACGGTGACGTCGAAGCCGCGGTTGAGCCCGTAGGTCACGGCCATGGCCAGGGCGTTGGCGATGCCCGCGACCAGCAGCGGCACCAGCCACAGCAGCGGGCTGCGGTAGATCAGGATCAGCAGGACGGCGACCACGGCCACGGTGGTGTACAGCAGCGGGCCGTCGAGCGAGGTGTAGACCTCCTTGGCGTCGACGGTCAGCGCTCCGGGGCCTCCGACCTCGACCTCCAGCCCGCGCTCGCCCGTCGCGAGGTCGCGGATGTCGTGGACGAAGTCCTTGCGGGCCTCGTCGTCATGGCCCGGTTCACTGCTGGAGAGCGGGAACATCACGGTGGTCCGGTCCTTGGACTCCACGCCCTCGGGGGTCCGGCCGCCGGTGAGTTCACGGGCTCCGGCGATCTTCGCGATCTGCCGCTCGGCGGTGGTCCGGTCGGCCGCCGTCAGCCCGCTGTCGCGGTGGTAGACGATGACCAGCTCGGTGGTCTCGCCGCCCGGCAGCTCGTCCTGGATCTTCGCCACCTGGGTGGAATCGGCGTTCGCCGGGAGGTAGTCGACCGCGCGGTCCCGCTGGACATCGGCGAGCTTGCCCGCGAAGGGCCCCGCGACGGCGAGCAGCAGGATCCACAGGGCGGTCACTGCCCAGGTCACGACGCGCCCGCGTCCCATGCGCGGTGCGGGCGGGCCGGCTTGGGTTTCGGCTGGTGTCTGCATGCCACCAGGCTTCCGGCGCCGCGGGCGCGGATCGTCGCGCGGGCGGCGGAAATCCCGGTTACTGCGCCGGGCGGTCGGCGCGCCCGGTTACTCCCGGGGGAGTAACCGGGCGGCTCAGGACGGCGTACGGGTGGTGGCCAGCAGCCGGGCGGTGTCGTCGGGGCAGATCATCAGCGCCCGGCCGACCGTCTCCAGAACCGCGCGCTCCGCGGGCCGGTACGGGCCGTCCGCGACCGCGATCCGGGCGCCCTGGAGCAGGATGTTCTCCCGTCCGGCGGGGGCCAGATGCGGGGCCAGCGGCTCCAGCGCCTCGTGCAGCTCTATCGCCAGCGAGGTGCCGGCCGCCATCTCCCAGCCGTGGCCGTCCCTGGACCGGACCGTGCCGCGCCGCTGCTCCGGGGCCGCGCCGGGCAGCCGCCCGGTGTCCGCGGCGAGCGCCTCGATCAGGGTCAGCAGCTGCTCCTCGTCGCAGTCGGCGTATCCGGCGGCGCGCACCGCGCCGACCGCGGCCTGCCGCACCGGGCGGGCCTCGGTGCCGCCCGCGGCGAGGACGGCCAGCGCGACGGTGTGCACGGCGTCCCGGAGCATCGCGGAGAAGCGGGTCGTGGTGGGGTGGTCGAGGGCCTCGGTGCCGAAGCGGCCGCGGCAGGCGGTGCACTCGATGACCGGGGCGACCTGGCCGCGGGGCAGCAGGGGGACGCCCAGCACCACGATGCGGCGATGGCCCGTCCGGCGGCGGTAGTTGCGGTCGCCGCCGCACGCGGTGCAGTAGAACTCACCGTCGTCGACGGTCTTCCACAGGGTGCGGACACCCACGACACACACATCCCGGACACGTCGGCTTGGTGCGTGCGTCACCTGGCACCTCCATCACTCCCCCGTAGCCCTACGGGCGCCGGGGGCGCCCCCACGGCAAGTCGCCGCGTGGACGTGATGTTAGCCACAGCGATGATGTGGCGTCAGTACCCCGTACGGCCGCCGAGCGGAGACAACAGGCCAATACCGGGGCCTCACGCGCCGGGCGCGGCGAATGAGGCCCCGTACGGGTGAGGGGGATCAGCGGGCCGCCCGGTTGACCGCCGACACGACCGCCTTGAGCGAGGCGCGCGTGGTATTGGCGTCGATGCCGATGCCCCACAGCACCTTTCCGTCGATGACGCACTCGATGTACGAGGCGGCCTGGGCGCTGGCTCCCTCGCTCATCGTGTGCTCCTGGTAGTCCAGCAGCCGGGCGTCGACCCCGATCGCGGCCAGGGCGTCGAAGAAGGCGGAGATCGGGCCGTTGCCGGTGCCGGACAGCGAGGTCTCGACGCCGTCCACGACCGCGTCCACGGTCAGGGTGTCCGTGCCGTCCTTGTCGGTGGTGGTCTGACCGGTCCGCAGCTGGATGCGGCCCCATCGGGCCGCGGCGTCGCCCGGGTTCGGCAGGTACTCGTCCTGGAAGATCTCCCAGATCTGGGCCGGGGTGACCTCGCCGCCCTCGGCGTCGGTCTTGGCCTGAATCGTCTTGGAGAACTCGATCTGCATCCGGCGCGGCAGGTCCAGCTTGTGGTCGTTCTTCAGGACATAGGCGATACCGCCCTTGCCGGACTGCGAGTTGACCCGGATCACGGCCTCGTAGGAGCGGCCCACGTCCTTGGGGTCGATGGGCAGGTAGGGCACGGCCCACTCGATCTCGTCGACCGTCTTGCCCTGCTCCTTCGCCGAGGCCTCCATGGCCTCGAAGCCCTTCTTGATGGCGTCCTGGTGGGAGCCGGAGAAGGCGGTGTAGACCAGGTCGCCCGCGTACGGGTGGCGCGGGTGGACCTCCATCTGGTTGCAGTACTCGGCGGTGCGGCGGATCTCGTCGATCTGGGAGAAGTCGATCTGCGGGTCCACGCCCTGGCTGAACAGGTTCATGCCCAGGGTGACCAGGTCGACGTTGCCGGTGCGCTCGCCCTGCCCGAACAGGCAGCCCTCGATCCGGTCGGCGCCCGCCATGATGGCCAGCTCGGCGGCGGCGACGGCGGTGCCCCGGTCGTTGTGCGGGTGGACCGACAGGCAGATGAACTCGCGCCGGGACAGGTTGCGCGACATCCACTCGAAGCGGTCGGCGTGCGTGGACGGCGTGGAGCGCTCCACGGTGGCGGGCAGGTTGAGGATGATCTCGCGGCCCGCCTCGGGCTGCCAGACGTCCATCACGCCCTCGCAGACCTCCAGCGCGAAGTCCAGCTCGGTGTCGGTGAAGATCTCCGGGCTGTACTGGTAGCCGAAGATGGTCTCGTCGCCCAGGATCTTGTCGGCGTACTCCACCACCAGCCGGGTGCCGTCCACCGCGATCTGCCTGACCTGCTCACGGCTGCCGCGGAAGACCACCCGGCGGAAGACCGGGGCGGTGGCGTTGTACAGGTGGACGGTGGCCCGGTGCGCGCCGCGCAGCGATTCGACGGTTCGCTCGATCAGCTCCTCGCGCGCCTGGGTCAGCACGGAGATGGTCACGTCCTCGGGGATCGCGTCCTCTTCGATGATCGACCGTACGAAGTCGAAGTCGGTCTGGCCCGAGGAGGGGAAACCGACCTCGATCTCCTTGTAGCCCATGCGCACCAGCAGGTCGAACATCTCGCGCTTGCGGGCCGGGGACATCGGGTCGATCAGCGCCTGGTTGCCGTCGCGCAGATCGGTGGAGAGCCAGCGGGGGGCGACGGTGATGCGGTTGTTCGGCCAGGTGCGGTCGGGGATGTCGACGGCCTCGTACCGGCCGTACTTGTGGATCGGCATCCCCGAAGGCCGCTGGGCGACGGTCGCGGCCGTGATCGGCGTGGGCCGGCCGACGGACGGGACGGGGTTGTCAGAGATCGAGGTCATGCGCTGTGGCTCCTGTCGAAGATCTTCGACGGCCGACGGTGGGCAACACCGGACTCCGCGGGGAGGGGGTCGGCCTCGACTACAGGCCCTCGCCGCGGCAGCTAAGGAGAAGCAGCCCATAACGCATGATGTGCAGAACCATAACCGACAGCGCCGAGGGGTGGTCGGGTCGTTTCAGTATGCGGGACGTCGCCGCGGTTACGGCCGAATGGTGACCTACCACTCGATTTAATCAATAGCGAGCGCGGGCAGTGACAGCGCGGTGACCGGATGCCACATTTCCTCGTATGGATGCCACCCAGAACCCGGTCTTCTGCACCATCATCCCGCCCCATGTCCTCGACAAGCTGTCCCGCTCCGACGACCCGAGGCTGCACGAGCCGGCCCGCCGCACCCTGGAGCGCGACGCCGCGCACCGCACCCGCCGCCGCATCACCACCGTGCGCGGCATCGCCACGCCGGCGGGCCCCGCCACCTCGGACAAGCCCCGGCGCACCATCTACGACGCGGCGGGCGACGAGCGGCTGCCGGGCCGCATGGTGCACGAAGAGGGTGACGGCCCCTCCCAGGACGCCACGGTCAACCGCGCCCACGCGGGGCTGGGTGCCACCTTCGAGCTCTATCTCAAGGCGTACGGGCGCCGCTCCATCGACGACGCCGGCCTCCCGCTGGACGCCACGGTCCACTACGGCGAGAAGTACAACAACGCCTTCTGGGACGGCGAGCGGATGGTCTTCGGCGACGGCGACGGGGAGGTCTTCCTGGACTTCACCATCCCGGTCGACGTCATCGGCCACGAGCTGACCCACGGCGTCACCCAGTACACCGCCAACCTGGAGTACTTCGGCCAGTCCGGCGCGCTCAACGAGTCCCTCTCGGACGTCTTCGGCTCGCTGATCAAGCAGCGGGCGCTGGGCCACACCGCCGAGCAGGCCGACTGGCTGATCGGCGCCGGGCTGCTGGGCCCCGCGGTCGACCACGGCGTGGCGCTGCGGTCGATGAAGGACCCGGGCACCGCGTACGACGACGACGTGCTGGGCAAGGACCCGCAGCCCGGCCACATGGACGACTACGTCGACACCGGCCAGGACAACGGCGGGGTGCACATCAATTCCGGCATCCCCAACCGCGCCTTCTACCTCGCCGCCGCCGAGCTGGGCGGCAACGCCTGGGAGCGGGCCGGCCAGATCTGGTACGACGTGCTGACCGGCGGTGATCTGGCCTCGGACGCCCAGTTCACCGACTTCGCGCAGCTGACCGTCGCCGCCGCGCACGCGCGCTACGGCGACGGCGACGAGCACAAGGCGGTCGCGGACGCCTGGGCCGGGGTCGGGGTACCGACGAACGCGTGAGGCGTGAGGCGATGTGCGCACACCGTCGGCATGTGCGTACACCGCCGGAGCGGGTAAGGATGGAGCCATGCGCATCACCGTGATCCGCTCCGGCGGCTTCGCCGGCATCGAGCGGCGGGCCGAGCTGGACACCGAGGGCCGGCCCGACGCCCGTCACGTCGAAGCCCTGGCCCACCAGGCCCTGGAGACCGACCAGGGCGCGTCCCCGCGCGGCGTCCCGGACGGCTTCCGGTACGAGATCACGGTGGACGGCAGCCGCACGGCGCACTGTGCGGACCCGCGTTTGAGCGATGCGCAGCGGGAGCTTGTGCGGATGGTGCTCAAAGAGGGCGCGTAATTATTTTTTTCCTGGGGCTTCGCCCCAGACCCCAGGACAAAAAATCAGAAGCCCAGCTTGCGGAGTTGCTTGGGGTCGCGCTGCCAGTCCTTGGCGACCTTGACGTGCAGGTCCAGGAAGACCGGGGTGCCCAGCAGCGCCTCGATGTGCTTGCGCGACTTGGTCCCGACCTCCTTCAGCCGCTTGCCCTTGGGGCCGATGATGATCCCCTTCTGGCTGGGCCGCTCGATGTAGACATTGGCGTGGATGTCCAGCAGCGGGCGGTCGGCGGGGCGGTCCTCGCGCGGCAGCATCTCCTCCACCACCACCGCGATGGAGTGCGGCAGCTCGTCGCGGACGCCCTCCAGCGCCGCCTCGCGGATCAGCTCGGCGACCATGACCTGCTCCGGCTCGTCGGTGAGGTCGCCCTCGGGGTAGAGCGGCGGGCTGTCCGGCAGCAGCGGGATCAGCAGGTCCGCGAGCAGCCCGACCTGCTTGTCCCCCACCGCCGAGACGGGGACGATCTCCGCCCACTCGATGCCCAGCTCCTTGCCGAGCCGGTCGATGGCGATCAGCTGCTCGGCGAGCTGCTTGGAGTCGACCAGGTCCGTCTTGGTGACGATGGCGACCTTCGGGGTCTTCTTGATCCCGGCCAGCTCGGTGGCGATGTAGCGGTCACCGGGGCCGAGCTTCTGGTCGGCGGGCAGGCAGAAGCCGATCACGTCGACCTCGGCCCAGGTGGTCCGCACGACGTCGTTGAGGCGCTCGCCCAGCAGGGTGCGCGGCTTGTGCAGGCCCGGGGTGTCGACCAGCACGAGCTGGGCGTCCGGCCGGTGCACGATGCCGCGCACGGTGTGCCGGGTGGTCTGCGGGCGGTTGGACGTGATCGCCACCTTCGTCCCCA
The DNA here is from genome assembly GCF_058215555.1 of Streptomyces sp. JLBT605. Taxonomy (NCBI): domain Bacteria; kingdom Bacillati; phylum Actinomycetota; class Actinomycetes; order Kitasatosporales; family Streptomycetaceae; genus Streptomyces; species Streptomyces sp. JLBT605. Next base: position 4,771,591 of record NZ_CM177087.1, on the reverse strand, counting down.
CCAGGGCGTTGGTCAGGGTCGACTTGCCCGCGTTGGGGCGGCCGACGAAGCACGCGAAGCCCGCGCGGTGCGGGCCCTGGGGGGTGGAGGCAGGAGCTGTCATGGCGTCCATTCTCCCCGATGCTTCCCCATGGTCCCGCCCGCGCGCCTCGGCGGACACCCCGCGGCGGCGGGCCGGCCCGCCGGCCCGGGTCAGTCCTTGAGGAGCCGGGAGCCGCCCTCGGGGGCGAAACCGGCCAGCGCCTGGTCGATGCGGACCAGGGTCTCGGCGCTCAGCTCGGCGCGGGCCGCCGCGAGGTTCTCCGCGATGTGCGCCGGGGTGCGGCTGCCGGGGATGGGGACGACGTGCTCGTCCTGGCGGAGCAGCCAGGCCAGCGCCAGCTGACCGGGGGTGAGCTCCAGCTCGGCGGCGATGGTGCGCAGCGGCGCGAAACGGTCGTTGTTGGCCTGGAGGTTGCCGTCCTGGAAGCCGGGGATGAAGCGGCGGAAGTCGTCCTCCGAGACGCGCCGGACGGTGCCGGTGAGGAAGCCGCTGCCCAGCGGCGACCAGGCGACGACGCCCACGCCCAGCTCGCGGGCGGCCGCGTGCAGCTCGGGGTCGACCGGGGTCCACATCGACCACTGGGCCTGCACGGCGGCCACCGGGTGCACCGCGTGCGCCCGGCGCAGCTGGTCGGCGGTGACGTTGGACAGGCCCAGGTGGCGGACGAGTCCGTCCTTGATCAGATCGGCGACGGCGCCGGCGGTCTCCTCGATGGGGACGACCGGGTCCGGGAAGTGCGGGTAGTACAGGTCGATGTAGTCGGTGCCCAGGGTGCGCAGCGAGGTCTCGGCGTAACCGCGGATGTGGCGCGGTTCGGCGTTCACCGCCAGCTCCTCGAAGGAGTAGTTGACGGGGAAGGGGTGGCCCTCGACGCCTTCGGGCAGGCGGAAGCCGAACTTGGTGGCGATGACGGCCTGCTCGCGGCGGCCGCGCACGGCCTCGCCGATGACGCGCTCGTTGTGGCCGTCCTCGCCGTAGCCGTCGGAGGTGTCGATCAGGGTGGCGCCCTCGTCGAGGGCCGAGCGCAGGGCGGTCAGGGCGCGGTCGTCGTCGATCTCCCCGTAGACGCCGGGTGACAGCACCATCGCGCCGAAGCCGATCGCGGAGGTGGTCAGGTCGCCCAGGGTGCGGGTGGGAAGCGCGGTCACGGTGGGTGGCTCCTCGTGGCTGATGATCAGCCGGGTGATCACCCGGCTGATCATCAGCCTGCCGCCCGAACCGGGCACCCGTCCCGGTTTTCGGAAATCCGTCCGATCGATGGACGGGTCGTCTCGCCGGCCGGGGCGCCTTGGCGGGCAGCTGGCCCGTCAGGCGGATTCGGTGGCGCGCAGCGCGCCGTCCGGGCCGGCCAGCAGCACCGGAGTGCCGGAGCCGCCCAGGTCGCGCACGGCGGCGCGGTCCTCCTCCGCGAGGGCGCCGGCCGTGCTGACCACGGCGGCGGCCTCCAGCGAGGTGGCACCGCTGGCCACCGCCATGGCGACGGCAGTGCGCAGGGCGCTCAGCTGGAGCGAGTCGAGGGCGACGGTGCCGGCGACGTAGGTACGGCCCGTCTCGTCACGGACGGCCGCGCCCTCCGGCACGCCGTTGCGGGCGCGCGCGGAACGGGCGAGCGTGATGATCTTGCTGTCTTCGGGGTCCAGCGGGGCTGCTTCGCTCATGGGGCTGAGGATATGCGGCCGCTGCGGTCCGCCGAATTCAAGCCCCTCCTGGGGGCACCTCCCAGCGGTAGCTGGGGGAGTTTGAGGAGCGGGGTTCGGGGCGGAGCCCCGAGAAGACGAAGCGATAGCGGGTCACTCGGACCGCACGGGCTCCACCAGCACCGTCACGATCCGGTTCCGCCGCCCCGCCGGCGACTCCGCGGTGAGCCGCAGCGCCGTCAGCTCCGGCTGCGGCCCGTCCTCCGGGAGCGGGATCTCCGCCGTCGCGCCGGCGATCGGGACCCGGCCCAGGAACTTGGCCAGCAGTCCGCCGACGGTCTCCACGTCCTCGTCGTCCAGCGCCAGCCCGTACAGCTCGCCGAGGTCGCCGACGTCCAGCCGTGCGGTGACGCGGTAGCGGTCCTCGCCCAGCTCCTCCACCGGCGGCAGCTCCCGGTCGTACTCGTCGGTGATCTCGCCGACGATCTCCTCCAGGATGTCCTCGATGGTGACGATGCCGGCCGTGCCGCCGTACTCGTCGATGACGACCGCGACGTGGTTGCGCTCCTGCTGCATCTCGCGGAGCAGGTCACCGGCGTTCTTGGTGTCGGGGACGAAGGTCGCCGGGCGCATCGCGGTGGAGACCAGCTCCGCCTCCGCGTCCCGGTTGATGTGGGTCTTGCGGACCAGGTCCTTGAGGTAGACCACGCCGACGATGTCGTCCTCGTTCTCGCCGGTCACCGGGATCCGCGAGAAGCCGGAGCGCAGCGCCAGGGTGAGGGCCTGCCGGATGGTCTTGTAGCGCTCGATGACGACCAGGTCGGTGCGCGGCACCATCACCTCGCGCACCAGGGTGTCGCCCAGCTCGAAGACGGAGTGCACCATGCGGCGCTCCTCGTCCTCGATGAGCGATTCCTTCTCGGCGAGGTCGACCAGCGCGCGCAGCTCCGCCTCGGAGGCGAAGGGGCCCTTGCGGAAGCCCTTGCCGGGGGTGAGGGCGTTGCCCAGGAGGATCAGCAGCTGCGGGATCGGGCCCATGATCCGGGCCAGCGGCAGCAGCACGTACGCGGCGGCGGTCGCGGTGTTCAGCGGGTGCTGGGCGCCGATGGTGCGCGGCGAGACACCGACGGCGACATAGCTGACCAGGACCATCACCCCGATGGCGATGGCCAGCGCCTCCCAGGTCTCGTCGAAGGCGCGGACGCAGGCGTAGGTGACGACGGCGCCGGCCGCCACCTCGCAGGCCACCCGCACCAGCAGTGCGACGTTGAGGTAGCGGGTGGGGTCCTCGGCGACCGCCATCAGCTTGGCGCTGCCGCGCCGCCCGGAGCGGACGGACTCCTCGGCACGGAAACGGGTGGTGCGGGCCAGGCCGGCCTCGGCGCAGGAGGCCAGCCAGGCGACGACCACCAGCAGGACGGCCGCCGCGATCAGCTGCCCGGTCATCGGGTGGTGGGCGCCGGGGACGGGCCCTCGATACCGCGCTCGGCCCGCCAGCCGTCGACGATCGCCGCCTGCAGCCCGAACATCTCGGCCCGCTCGTCCGGCTCCTCGTGGTCGTAGCCGAGGAGGTGGAGGACGCCGTGGACGGTGAGCAGCTGGAGCTCCTCGTCCATGGAGTGGTTGGTCGGCGCCTCCTCGCCCTGCCGCTTGGCGACCTCCGGGCAGAGCACGATGTCGCCGAGGAGCCCCTGCGGGGGCTCCTCGTCGTCCTTGGCCGGCGGACGCAGCTCGTCCATCGGGAAGGACATGACATCGGTCGGCCCGGGCAGATCCATCCACTGGATGTGCAGCTGCTCCATGGCGTCGGCGTCGACGACGATGACCGAGAGCTCGGAGAGCGGATGGATCCGCATCCGGGCCAGGGCGTAGCGGGCGACGTCCAGGATCGCCTGCTCGTCGATGTCGGTGCCGGATTCGTTGTTGACGTCGATCGCCATGGTGCTGTGACTACTGCTTCCCGTTGCGGCTGTCGTACTGCTCGTACGCGTCGACAATACGGCCGACCAGCTTGTGCCGGACCACGTCGGTGCTGGTGAGCATGGAGAAGTGGACGTCGGGGACGCCGTCCAGGATCTCCCGGACCTGGCGCAGACCGCTCTTGGTACCGCCCGGAAGGTCGATCTGGGTGATGTCTCCGGTGATCACGATCTTGGAGTCGAAGCCGAGCCGGGTGAGGAACATCTTCATCTGCTCGGGGTTGGTGTTCTGCGCCTCGTCCAGGATGATGAACGCGTCGTTGAGCGTCCGGCCGCGCATGTACGCCAGCGGCGCGACCTCGATGGTCCCGGCGGCCATCAGCCGCGGGATGGAGTCGGGGTCGAGCATGTCGTGCAGCGCGTCGTACAGCGGCCGCAGATACGGGTCGATCTTCTCGTAGAGCGTGCCGGGCAGGAAGCCCAGCCGCTCGCCCGCCTCGACCGCCGGCCGGGTCAGGATGATCCGGTTGACCTGCTTGGACTGCAGGGCCTGGACCGCCTTGGCCATGGCCAGATAGGTCTTGCCGGTGCCCGCGGGGCCGATGCCGAAGACGACCGTGTGCTTGTCGATCGCGTCGACGTACCGCTTCTGGTTGAGCGTCTTGGGCCGGATGGTGCGGCCGCGGTTGGAGAGGATGTTCTGGGTGAGGACCTCGGCGGGGCTCTCCGGGGCTCCGAGCTCGCCGTTCTCCGCCGCGCGCAGCATGGCGATGGAGCGCTCCACCGCGTCCTCCGTCATCGGCTGACCGGTACGGAGCACCAGCATCATCTCGTCGAAGAGGCGCTGGATCAGGGCGACTTCCCGTGCGTCCCCGGTGGCACTGACCTCATTGCCGCGTACGTGGATGTCGGTCGACGGGAAGGCCGTCTCGATGACGCGCAGCAGCGAGTCTCCGGAACCAAGGACCGTGACCATCGGGTGCTTGCTCGGGACCGTGAACTGGGCGTGCGCCTGCCGTCCTGTGGGTGTCTGCGTCATGGGCCGGCTCTCGGGCCTGCACATACCTCCTCGTGCGGGGTTCTCGCGGCTCGAAAACCTCGGGATTCAAGGGTACGACGGTGCACCGACACACCCGAGTGCTTTTTTGGTGCTCAGCCTGCCGGGCAGTGCTCAGCCCCGCTCGTCGGTGCTCAGCCCTGCCGGAAGCCGATGGTGGGGACGGCCCGGCGCAGCGGCCAGGGCCGGGGGGCCACCGGGACGATCCGGTCCAGGAAGTCGTAGCGGCGCAGCGCCGAGGGGTCCTGGCCGGCCGCGGTGTCCCCGGGCGTCCCGGCGTAGGACTTCATGTGCTGCCACCAGGCGGCCACCTCGGCCCAGCCGGGCGCGGACAGCGAGCCGCCGAACTCCTGCACCGACAGGGCGGCGGTGAGCCCGGCGAAGGCAAGCCTGTCGGCGAGCGGCCACTCGGCGAGGGTGCCGGTGACGAAGCCCGCCACGAAGACGTCCCCGGCGCCGGTGGGGTCCAGCGCCTCCACCGCGATCGCGGGCACCTCGGCGGTCTCCCCGGTGCGGCCGTCCACCGCGTACGCGCCCTCCGCGCCCAGGGTGACGACGGCCAGCGGCACCTTCTCGGCCAGCGCCCGGGCGGCGGCCCGCGGGCAGTCGGTGCGGGTGTAGCGCATGGCCTCGGTGGCGTTGGGGAGGAAGGCCTCGCAGTGCTCCAGGTCGGCGAGGTCGGCCGGGTCCCAGCGGCCGCTGTCGTCCCAGCCGACGTCGGCGAAGATCCGGCAGCCCGCGCGGGCGGCGTGCGCGATCCACTCCTCGCGGCAGCCGGGCACCAGCAGGGCGATGGCTGCCCTGGCCTCCGCTGTGGCCGGGACCGCCGGGTCGCCCACCGCCGGATTGTCCGCTGGACTCCGTCCGGGCGGGGCCCCCAGGGGCAGCGGCGCCTCGTGGCCGTGCGAGACCATCGTGCGCTCGCCCTCGTACGCCATGGAGACGGTGACCGGGGAGTGCCAGCCGGGGATGGTGCGGGACTGCGACAGGTCGATGCCCTCGCCGCGCTCCAGCGCATCCCAGCAGTAGTCGCCGTAGACGTCGTCGCCGAAGGCTGCGGCCAGCGAGGTACGCAGCCCCAGCCGGGCGAGCGCGGTGGCCATGTTGGCTACCCCGCCCGGGCTGGAACCCATGCCGCGGGCCCAGGACTCGGTGCCGCGCACCGGCGCGGAGTCCAGGCCGGTGAAGATGATGTCCAGGAAGACCGTGCCGCTGAGGTGGACGTCCCAGGGCGGGTCACCGGGGCGGCGCAGGGCTGCCAGCGGGTCCAGGAGCTGGTCCGGGAGCTGATCCATGAGCGGGTCCGCGATGGCGGGCTGATCACCGTCGTGTGTCGTCACCGTGCGCTCCCCGGTCGTTCCGTGCTCGTGTTCAATCGTCCACCACCCGGCCCGTCCGCACCACGAAGAGCCGTGAAGAGCCACAAAGAGCCAGGGGAAGCGGGGGAGCCGGGAGGAGCCACCGAGAGCGCGCCGGGGCGGGACCGGGCCGGCTCCCCCGTGGTGGCGGGTTCCGGGGGGTGTGGCGGGTGACACGCCTGGCTGTGTCCTCAACACGCTTGCGCCCCACCGGCCTTGCGGGCCACCCTGTGATCCCCCGAACACTGCGTGCACACGGCATGATCAGATGCCCTCCGCACGGGGTCCTGGCGAAGGGTTCCCATGGCAGATCTCAGCGTCCCCTGCGCTTCCGGGCAGCGGGTTCCCCCGGAGGAGGTCCGGGCGAGGACCAGCGTGACCGAGGTGACCGCGCACCCGGAGGAGATCCAGCATGTGCGCCGGGAGGCGAACGAGCGGCTGCGCCAGTGGGGTCACGGCAAACGCGTGCGGCAGATCGTCGCCCAGGGCATCAGCGAGCTGCTGACCAACGTCCACAAGCACGTCGGGCACGGCGCGAAGTGCACCCTGACCCTGGCCGAGCGGGACGAGGGCGTGCTGGTGATGGTGGAGGACGCCAGCCCGCGGATGGCCGTGCCGGCCGAGGTGGCCTGGGACGCAGAGACCGGCCGCGGGCTGTTCCTGCTCCAGGCCATGGTGACGGAGCTGGTCTCCAGGCCGGTGCCGACCGGGAAGGTGGTCTCCTTCCTGGTCAGCCGCGAGGAGGAGGTACCGGCAGACGCTTGGGGACGGCCACCCGCATGAGGTCCCGGGCGACGGTGAGTTCGCCCTCGAAGCCCGCCGCGCGCGCCTGGCGTTCGAAGTCGTCCGGGTCGTCGTAGCGCTGCGAGAAGTGCGTCAGCAGCAGGTGGCGCACCCCCGCGTCGCGCGCCACCGAGGCCGCCTGGCCGGCCGTCAGGTGGCCGTGCTCGACGGCGAGCGCCTCGTCCTCGTCGAGGAAGGTCGACTCGATGACCAGCAGGTCGCAGCCGTCGGCGAGCGCGTGCACCGCGTCGCACATCCGGGTGTCCATCACGAACGCGAAGCGTTGCCCGGGCCGCTCCTCGCTGACCTCGTCCAGGGTGACCGTACGCCCGTCGATGACCACCGAGCCGGTGCGCTGGAGCCGGCCGATCTCGGGGCCGGCGATGCCGTGTTCGGCCAGCCGGTCGGGGAGCATCCGGCGGCCGTCCGGCTCCACCAACCGGTAGCCGAAGGACTCGACGGGGTGCGAGAGCTTCCGCGCCTCCAGCGAGAAGCCCGGCGTCCGGGCCAGCACGCCGCTCGCCGCCACCGGCTCCTCGGTGATCCGGGCCGTCTCCCGGTATGCGGTGGCGTACCGCAGCCGGTCGAAGAAGCGCTGCCCGCTCGCCGGGTAGTGGGCGACGACCGGGTGCGGCACCCGGTCGAGGTTGATGCGCTGGATGACACCGGCCAGGCCCAGTGAGTGATCACCGTGGAAGTGCGTGACGCAGATCCGGTGGATGTCGTGCGCGGCGACCTTGGCCCGCAGCATCTGGCGCTGGGTGCCCTCGCCCGGGTCGAAGAGGATGCCCTGGCCGTCCCAGCGCAGCAGATAGCCGTTGTGGTTGCGGTGCCGGGTCGGGACCTGGCTGGCGGTGCCCAGGACGACCAGTTCTCGTGCGGACAAGGTGCTTATCCGGGGGGCCAGTTCAGACCGCGCCCGCCCAGGACGTGGGCGTGCGCGTGGAAGACCGTCTGGCCCGCGCCGGTGCCGGTGTTGAACACGATGCGGAATCCGGTGCCGTCGACCTTGTCCGCCTTGGCCACCTCACCGGCCTCGCGCAGCACGTCCGCCGCGATGCCCGGCTCGGCCGCCGCCAGCGAGGCGGCGTCCGGGTGGTGAACCTTGGGGATCACCAGGACGTGGGTGGGCGCCTGCGGGTTTATGTCGCGGAAGGCGAGGGTGGTCTCGGTCTCCCGGACCACGTCGGCCGGGACCTCCCCCTTCACGATCTTGCAGAACAGGCAGTCCGCCTGCGGTTCTCCCGCCACCGGGGCTCCTTGATGTCGCGGCAGTTACGGATGCGTACGCCGGGGATGCTACCGGGCGGCCCGCGCCCGCCGTCGTACCTCCCGCTCCGCAGGGGCCGCGCTGGGCACCGGGGCCGCGCTGGGCAGCGGCGCCGCCCGGCCGGTGTGCGCCAGTGCTCCGCCCGGGCCGGTGTGCGCCGGTGTCCGTCAGGAGGAGCCGCGACCGGTGGAGCCGCCCGAGCCGCCGCACTCGCCGATCACCTTGGCGCGGAAGACCCTGCGGTCGGCCACCTTCGCGGTCAGATCGCCCTTGACGCACTTGCCCTTGCGCACATACGTCACCACGCCGTCGACCGTGATGTCGGCATCGCCCTTCTCGGCCCTGCCCTGGCAGTCCACGTCCACTTCGCGCAGCGGCGGGTGCGAGGACCCGGCGACGTGCTTGCCCTTGGCGTCACCGGTGCAGGACATCCAGCGCACCTTGATGCCGCCGCGCTCCAGGGCCTTGGTGGCGACCTTGTCCGTGGTGAAGGCCGCGCCGATCGGCGTGAGTCCGCGATCCTCGTCCGGATCGCAGCCCGTGGTGCCGGCGAGCGTGATCCCGACCAGGGCGACCGCCGGCAGCATCGCGCCGCGCTTCACATGGCTCAATACCCCCATAGGGGACAGACTCTCACCGCGACAGTGGCTCGGGAAGACGGTCTTCGGCCACACAGGCGCCTCTGGTCTCAAGGGCGCTGAGGAAGCGTGGCGCCGCCGTTCCGGGCCCTTGGTGCAGGCCGACCCGTGCCTCGCGCGAGTGCGGTCAGGACCAGCGGCCGGTGCGCCCGAGCAGCAGCGCGGCGGCCGCGGTGCCCGCCGTGGACGTCCGCAGCACGCTCGGCCCCAGCCGGTACGGCGCCGCCCCGGCCTCGGCGAAGGCCGCCAACTCCTCCGGGGAGACGCCCCCTTCGGGGCCGACGACCAGCACGATCTCACCGGCGGCCGGGAGCGCGGCGGTGGCCAGCGGCGCGCTGCCGGCCTCCCGGTCCTCGTGCAGCACGGCGGCGAAGTCGGCCCCGGCGAGCACCGCCGCGACCTGCTTGGTCGTCATCGCCTCGGCGACCTCGGGGAAGCGGACCCGGCGCGACTGCTTGCCCGCCTCCCGGGCCGTGGCACGCCATTTGGCCAGCGACTTGGCACCCCGGTCGCCGCGCCACTGGGTGATGCAGCGGGACGCGGCCCACGGCACGATGGCGTCCACCCCGGTCTCGGTCATGGTCTCCACGGCCACCTCGCCCCGGTCGCCCTTGGGGAGGGCCTGGACGACGGTGATCCGGGGCGACGGCGGCTTCTCGACGGTGCGGCCGGCCGCCCGCACGACCAGGTGGTCCTTGCCCTCGGCGGCCAGCACCACAGCTTCCGTCCAGGTGCCGAGCCCGTCAGTGAGCACGAGCTCCTCGCCGGCGCGCAGCCGCCGCACCGAGACCGCGTGCCGCCCCTCCGGGCCGTCCAGGACGAACTCCCCGGCATCCGGCACGGATTCGACGACGAAGACGGGGGCGGTCACGAGACCACACCGCCGCGCGGATACGTCACCGTGCCCAGCGCCGCGTCCATCTCGGCGGCGAGCACCTCGACGAGCTGGGCGGCGGGCATCTCGCGCGCCAGCCGGTGGCCCTGACCGGCCCACAGCGCCATGCCCTGGGGGTCGCCGGCCTTGGCCGCCGCCTTCCGCAGCCCCGAGGTGAGGTGGTGCACCTGGGGGTAGGCCGCGGGCGCGTACCGGCCGTGCTCCCGCATGAAGCGGTTGACCAGGCCGCGGGCCGGGCGGCCGGAGAAGGCCCGGGTCAGCTCGGTCCGGCCGAACAGCGGGTCGGTCATGGCCCGCTTGTGGAGCGGGTTGGCCGCCGACTCGGGGCAGACCAGGAAGGCGGTGCCCAGCTGCGCGGCGCTCGCGCCCGCCGCCAGCACGGCCGCGATCTGCGCGCCGCGCATCAGCCCGCCGGCCGCGATGACGGGGATCTGCACCGTCTCGCGGACCAGGCCGAGCAGGGCGAGCAGGCCCAGGCCCGCGCTGGTGCCGTCGGCCTGCGGGTCGTCGCGGTGGGTGCCCTGGTGGCCACCCGCCTCGATGCCCTGGACACAGACCGCGCCGGCCCCCGCCCACTGGGCGGCCTGCGCCTCGGCGGGCGAGGTGACGGTGACCACGGTCCGGGTGCCGACCCTGGCGAAGGCCTCCAGCACCGCGCGGGAGGGGCAGCCGAAGGTGAAGGAGACCACCGGAACCGGGTCATCCAGCAGGATGGCGAGCTTGACCTCGTACGCGTCGTCGTTGCCCGAGTCGGGGTCGCCCAGCGGGGTCTCGTACCAGGCCGCCTCGCCCGCCAGCTGCTCGCTGTAGACCTCGACGGCGGTGGGGTCGGCGATCGCCGGCTGCGGCATGAAGAGGTTCACGCCGAAGGGGCGGTCGCTCTGCCCGCGGAGCTGTTTGATCTCCTCGTACATCGCCTCCGGCGTCTTGTAGCCCGCGGCGAGGAAGCCGAGGCCGCCCGCTCCGGAGACGGCGGCGGCGAGAAGAGGGCAGGAGGCGCCACCCGCCATGGGGGCCTGCACGATCGGATACCGAAAAAGATCGGTCAGCGCGGAGGACATGAACACATCGTGTCACGTTCTCCGCACCGACCAGTAATGCCGCCGGACTTCTGTCCGCCAGGGTGGCCGAAGGTTGCCCACCGCCTGCGGAACGCGCCCCTCCGGCGCGAGATCACGCCTTGCTGTCCGGGCTCGGCAGCGTCCCCGGGAACACCCCGGGGACCTCGACCGGGCGCCTACCGTCCGTTGAACGCGTCCTTCAGGCGCGAGAACAGGCCCTGCTGTCCTGGCTTGAACTCACCCATCGGCCGCTCCTCGCCCCGCAACTTCGCCAGCCGGCGCAGCAGCTCCTCCTGCTCCGGGTCGAGCTTCGTCGGGGTCTGCACCTCGACGTGCACGATCAGATCGCCGCGGCCGCCGCCGCGCAGGTGGGTGACGCCGCGCTGGTGGAGGGGGATCGACTGGCCGGACTGGGTGCCGGGCCGGATGTCGACCTCCTCCAGGCCGTCGAGGGTCTCCAGCGGCACCTTGGTGCCCAGGGCCGCCGCCGTCATCGGGATGGTGACCGTGCAGTGCAGGTCGTCGCCGCGACGCTGGAAGACCGGGTGCGGCAGCTCGTGGATCTCGACGTACAGATCACCGGCCGGGCCGCCGCCGGGGCCGACCTCGCCCTCACCGGCCAGCTGGATCCGGGTGCCGTTGTCGACACCGGCGGGGATCTTGACCGTGAGGTTGCGGCGGGAGCGCACCCGGCCGTCGCCGGCGCACTCCGGGCACGGGGTGGGCACGACGGTGCCGAAGCCCTGGCACTGCGGGCAGGGCCGGGAGGTCATGACCTGCCCCAGGAAGGAGCGGGTGACCTGGGAGACCTCGCCGCGGCCGCGGCACATGTCGCAGGTCTGGGCCGAGGTGCCCGGCGCCGCGCCCTCGCCGCTGCAGGTCGTGCACACCACGGCGGTGTCGACCTGGATGTCCTTGGTGGTGCCGAAAGCCGCCTCGTCCAGCTCGACATCGAGACGGATCATGGCGTCCTGGCCGCGCCGCGTCCTGGAGCGCGGTCCGCGCTGCGAGGCGGTGCCGAAGAAGGCGTCCATGATGTCGGAGAAGTTTCCGAAGCCCGCCCCGAAGCCGCCCGCGCCGGCGCTCGCGCCCGTGCTGGACAGCGGGTCGCCGCCGAGGTCGTAGACCTGCTTCTTCTGCGGGTCCGACAGCACCTCGTAGGCGGCGTTGATCTCCTTGAACCGCTCCTGGGTCTTCGGATCCGGATTGACGTCCGGGTGCAGCTCGCGCGCGAGCCGCCGGAACGCCTTCTTGATCTCGTCCTGCGAGGCATCACGCCGCACGCCCAGGACTGCGTAGTAGTCCGTCGCCACTTACGACTCCGCCAGGATCTGTCCGACGTAACGTGCCACTGCGCGTACCGCTCCCATCGTTCCGGGGTAGTCCATGCGGGTCGGTCCGACCACGCCGAGTTTGGCGACCGCCTCGTCGCCCGAACCGTAGCCGACCGCGACGACGGACGTGGAGTTCAGCCCCTCGTGGGCGTTCTCATGCCCGATGCGCACGGTCATGGCCGAATCCTTGGCCTCGCCCAGCAGCTTGAGCAGGACGACCTGCTCTTCCAGCGCTTCCAGGACGGGCCGGATGGTGAGAGGAAAGTCATGCCCGAAGCGGGTGAGATTGGCGGTGCCGCCGATCATCAGCCGCTCCTCGGTCTCCTCGACCAGGGTCTCCAGGAGTGTCGCCAGCACGGCCGAGACCGTGCCCCGGTCGTCCGCTTCGAACGACTCCGGCAGGTCCTGCACCAGCTGCGGCACATCCGCGAAGCGCCGGCCCACGACCCGGCTGTTGAGCCGGGCGCGCAGATCGGCCAGGGCCGTCTCCCCCACCGGGGAGGGGCAGTCCACCATGCGCTGCTCGACCCGACCGGTGTCGGTGATCAGCACCAGCATCACTCGGGCGGGGGCCAGCGCCAGCAGCTCCACATGCCGCACCGTGGAGCGGGTCAGCGACGGATACTGCACCACGGCGACCTGCCGGGTCAGCTGCGCCAGCAGCCGCACGGTGCGACCCACCACGTCATCCAGGTCGACGGCGCCGTCCAGGAAGTTCTGGATGGCGCGGCGCTCGGCCGGGGACAGCGGCTTGACGCCCGCGAGCCTGTCCACGAAGAGGCGGTAGCCCTTGTCGGTCGGGATGCGCCCGGCGCTGGTGTGCGGCTGGGCGATGTACCCCTCTTCCTCCAGGGCCGCCATGTCGTTCCGCACGGTGGCCGGGGAGACCCCGAGCCGGTGCCGCTCGGTGAGCGCCTTGGAACCGACGGGCTCCTCGGTGCCGACGTAGTCCTGGACGATGGCGCGCAATACCTCGAGCCTGCGTTCACTCAGCATGCGCGCACCTCCACTCCGGCCGAGTCGTCCGAGTCCTTGGACCTTCCCCCTGGCACTCAGCCCGCGCGAGTGCCAGATCTTTCCTGAGCCAGTGTACGGCCGGGTGCCACGGACGGGGCAAGAGCCGTCCCAGTCGCTGTGGACAACGGGCGCCGCGGCGGCGGTCGTCCGCCCGCCGTCCGCCGTCCCGATTGACTAGCGTCGAGACCATGGACGACAGCAGCATGCCCGGAACCGGGGGCCAGGCGCCCGGGGCCGAGGACGGGACGGCGCGGTGGGAGCGGCTCGCGCGGGGGGTGGCGCGGCGCAGGATGCCGGGCTGGGACGCGACGGTCGGCGCGATCGCGGGCGAGAGCGGTGTGCTGGTGGTCGACACCGGCTCCAGGCTGCGTGACGGGGCGGAGATCCGCCGCGAGGTCACCGCGCTCTTCGGCCACCGCCCCACCCACATCGCGCTCACCCATCCGCACTTCGACCATGTGCTGGGCACCGCCGCCTTCGCGGGGTGCGAGGTGTACGGGGCGGTGGGCCTGGCCGAGCTGATGGAACGCGAACGGGAGGAGCTGCGCGCGGACGCGATCCGGCACGGCGCGGACGCCGACGCGGCCACCGAGGCCGTCGACTTCCTCGTCCTGCCGCAGCACGCGGTCTCCGGGGAGATCACCATCGACCTCGGCGGCGGGCGGCGGGTGCTGCTGGCCAATGTCGGCCCCGGCCACTCGGGCCACGATCTGGCGGTGCTGGTCCCCGGCCGGCCCGAGGTGGTGTTCTGCGGCGATCTGGTCGAGGAGTCCGGCGAGCCGCAGGCCGGGCCGGACGCCGTCCCCGGCCGGTGGCCGGCCGCGCTGGACCGGCTGCTGGAGCTCGGCGGGGAGGACGCGCGGTACGTGCCCGGCCACGGCGCGGTGGTGGATGCCCGTTTCGTCCGGGCCCAGCGCCGGGATCTCGCCGCGGCTTTCGGCGTGTCGTAGCCGCCACCAGGGATTTCTTCGTATCGTCGGCCGGTGCGCAGCAGAGAGTACGGCCCGGATCTGACCCCGCCGTGGAAGCGTCAGGCGCCGGTGCCCGAGGTGCCCGCCGAGACCGATCTGGTGGTCGAGGAGATCAGTACCGGCTTCTGCGGGGCGGTCATCCGCTGCGAGAAGACGGCCCAGGGCCCGACCGTCACCCTGGAGGACCGCTTCGGCAAGCACCGGGTCTTCCCGATGGAGCCGCGCGGCTTCCTGCTGGAGGGCAAGGTGGTCACCCTGGTCCGGCCGAGCGCGCCCGCCCCGGCCGGGCCCCGGCTGACCGCCTCCGGATCGATCGCGGTCCCCGGCGCCCGGGCGCGGGTCGCCCGCGCGGGCCGCATCTACGTCGAGGGGCGCCACGACGCCGAGCTGGTGGAGCGGGTCTGGGGCGACGACCTGCGCGTCGAGGGTGTGGTGGTGGAGTACCTGGAGGGGGTGGACGACCTTCCGGCGATCGTGCGCGGCTTCGCCCCCGACCCGGACGCCCGGCTCGGCGTCCTGGTGGACCATCTGGTCCCGGGCTCCAAGGAGTCCCGCATCGCGGCGGAGGTCACCGGCCCCGACGTGCTGGTGGTCGGCCACCCGTACATCGACATCTGGGAGGCGGTGAAGCCGTCGTCGGTGGGCATCCGCGCGTGGCCGGCGGTGCCGCGCGGCCAGGACTGGAAGACGGGCGTCTGCCGGGCCCTGGGCTGGCCGGAGAACACCGGCGCGGCCTGGCAGCGCATTTTGCGGTGTGTCCGCAGTTACCGCGATCTGGAGCCCGCGCTCCTGGGGCGAGTCGAGGAGCTGATCGATTTCGTCACGGCGCCGTGAGTCCGGTACGCGCCCGGAACGCTCTGTTCCCCACCCCGCCCCTTCCCGCTTTGTCCTCAAACGCCGGACGGGCTGGAAAATCCAGCCCGTCCGGCGTTTGAGGAGCGGGGTCCGGGGCGGAGCCCCGGCACAACATCAGTCCACCAGGTCCCGCACCACCGCATCCGCCAGCAACCGCCCCCGCAACGTCAGCACCGCCCGCCCCGCCGCGTACGGCTCCGGCTCCAGCAGCCCGTCCGTCACCGCCTGCGCGGCGGCCCGCGCGCCGGCCGGGGCGAGCAGTTCCAGCGGGCACCCGTCCACCAGCCGCAGCTCCAGCAGGATCCGCTCCACCCGCCGGTCCTCCGGCTTGAGCAGCTCGCGCCCGGCGCCCGGCGAGCGCCCCTCGCTCAGCGCCTGGGCGTACCCGCCGGGGTGCTTGACGTTCCACCAGCGCACCCCGCCGACGTGGCTGTGCGCGCCGGGGCCCGCGCCCCACCAGTCCGCGCCGCGCCAGTACAGCTCGTTGTGACGGCAGCGTCCCGGCTCGGAGGTGGCCCAGTTGGACACCTCGTACCAGTGGAATCCGGCCGCGGAGAGCGCCTCCTCGGCGATCAGGTACCGGTCGGCGTGCACATCGTCGTCCGTCATCGGCACCTCGCCGCGCCGGATGCGCCGGGCCAGCTGGGTGCCCTCCTCGACGATCAGCGCGTAGGCCGAGATGTGGTCGGGGCCGGCGCCGAGAGCCGCGTCCAGCGAGGCCCGCCAGTCGTCGTCGCTCTCCCCCGGCGTGCCGTAGATCAGGTCGAGGTTGACGTGCTCGAAGCCGGCCGCCCGCGCCTCGGCGACGCATGCCTCGGGGCGGCCGGGGGTGTGGGTGCGGTCCAGCACGCGCAGCACGTGCTGCCGCGCGCTCTGCATCCCGAAGGAGACCCGGTTGAAGCCGCCCTCGCGCAGCTCGGTGAGGTAGCGCGGATCCACCGACTCCGGGTTGGCCTCGGTGGTGACCTCCGCGCCCTCGGCCAGCCCGAACTCGTCCCGGATCGCCGCGAGCATCCGGGACAGGTCTGCCGCGGGCAGCAGGGTCGGGGTGCCGCCGCCGACGAAGACGGTCTCGACCGGGCGGGGGTCGTCGCCCAGCACCTTCCGCGCCAGCCGGATCTCCTCGATCACGGTGTCGGCGTAGTTGTCGCGCGAGGCGAGGGCGCCGCCGGAGCCGCGCAGCTCGCTCGCCGTGTAGGTGTTGAAGTCGCAGTAGCCGCAGCGGGTGGCGCAGTAGGGCACATGGAGGTAGAAGCCGAGCGGCCGTACCGAGGCCCCGTCGAGCGCTTGGCGGGGCAGCGCCCCGTCGTCGGGCACGGGCTCACCATCGGGCAGTACGGAAGGCATGTCTCCCATTGTCCGGCATCGGCGCTCCGGCGACGCCGGCGGCGGCCGGACGGGCCGCGGCGGGGGCCGCCCCGGTGGCCGGGGCGGCCGCGCCGTCACGCCTCGCGGGCGCCGTCGTACATCTCGTCGATCAGGGCCTTGTACTCGCGCTCCACGACCGGCCGCTTCAGCTTGAGGCTGGGCGTCAGCTCACCGTGCTCGATGTCCAGGTCGCGCGGCAGCAGCCGGAACTTCTTGATCGTCTGCCAGCGCTGGAGGCCGCTGTTGAGCTCCCGCACATAGCCGTCGATCAGCTCCTGGACCTCGCTTGTGGCCACCACCTCGGCGTAGCTCTTGCCCTCCAGGCCGTGGTCCTTGGCCCAGCCGAGGATGGACGGCTCGTCCAGGGCGATCAGCGCGGTGCAGTAGTTGCGGTCCGCGCCGTGCACCAGGATGTTGGAGACGAACGGGCAGACGGCCTTGAACTGGCCCTCCACCTCGGCCGGGGCCACGTACTTCCCGCCGGAGGTCTTGATCAGGTCCTTCTTGCGGTCGGTGATCCGCAGGTAGCCGTCGGAGGACAGCTCGCCGATGTCTCCTGTGTGGAACCAGCCGTCCGGCTCCAGCACCTCGGCCGTCTTCTCCGGCAGGCCGTGGTACCCCTGCATGACGCCGGGGCTGCGCAGCAGGATCTCGCCGTCGTCGGCGATGCGTACCTCCAGGCCGGGCAGCGCCTTGCCGACCGTGCCGGTGCGGTAGTTCTCCGGGTTGAGGAAGCTGGCGGCGCTGGACTCGGTGAGGCCGTACGCCTCCAGGATGTTGATGCCGGCGCCGGCGAAGAAGAAGCCGATGTCGGGGGCGAGGGCGGCCGAACCGGAGACGGCGGCGCGCAGCTGGCCGCCGAACGCCTCGCGCAGCTTGGTGTAGACGAGCTTGTCGGCGACGGCGTGCTTGGTCCGCAGGCCGAGCGGCACGGTGGCGGTGCCGGTGCGGCGGAAGCTGTCCTGGGAGGTCTTGGCGTACTCGCGGGCCACCTCGGCGGCCCACAGGAAGATCTTGTACTTGGCGGCGCCGCCCGCACGGGCCTTGGCGGCCACGCCATTGTAGACCTTCTCGAAGATGCGCGGCACGGCGCACATGTAGGTGGGGCGGACCACCGGCAGATTCTCGATGATCTTGTCGACCCGGCCGTCCACCGCCGTCGCGTGGCCCAGCGCGATCTGCTGCGCGGTGAGCACCTTGCCGAAGACGTGGGAGAGCGGCAGCCACAGGTACTGCAGGTCATCGGCGGTGATCAGGCCGGTGCCCTGGATCGCGCGGGCCATGTAGGACCAGGCGTCGTGCGGCAGCCGGACGCCCTTGGGGCGCCCGGTGGTGCCGGAGGTGTAGATCAGGGTGGCGAGCTGGTCGGCGCGGAGCGCGTCCATCCGCTCCTGCACCGCGCCGGGGTGGGCCTCCAGATAGGCCGCGCCGCGCTTCTCCAGGTCGGCGAGGGAGAGCACCCAGCCCTCCGGGTCGCCCTCGGCGGGCAGCGCGTCCCCGGCCTCCATCACCACCACATGGGCGAGCTCGGGCAGCTCGGCGCGGGTCTCGCGGGCCTTGGCGAGCTGGGCCGCGTCCTCGGCGATCAGCACCCGGCTGCCGGAGTCGGAGAGGATGAAGGCGGTCTCCTCGGCGTTGGTGCTCGGGTAGACCGTGGTGGTCGCCGCCCCCGCGCACAGCACGCCGAGGTCGGCGAGGATCCAGTCGATCCGGGTGCTGGAGGCGATCGCGACCCGCTCCTCGGGGCGCACGCCGAGGTCGATCAGGCCGGCCGCGATGCCGGTGACCCGGTCGGCGGTCTCCTTCCAGCTCAGCGACCTCCAGTCGTCCGGGCCCTGCCCGGACGCCGGCGGCACCGGGTAGCGGTACGCCTCGGTATCCGGCGTCTGCTCGACCCGCTGGAGGAAGAGGGTCGCCAAGGACGGCGGCCGGTCGTCGAGCAGCTTCTGTGTGTCGGTCACGGCATCCTCCGGAGCCCGCCTCGGCGCTTATGACTCGTGAGTAACCTTCGAGTCGGGATCAGCGTAGAGGCCAGGTCCGCGGTTGGTAAGGGTTCAGCGCGAGGTTGTTCACCTCTGATCGGCCCAGCGGATTCCGCCTCGTACGTCGACGGCGACCGGCGTCGGCCGGGCCCCGCGGCTTGCGCCGGGCCCGGCCGATGTCCGTCGCGCCGTCGCGCGCTACTTCTTGCCCTTGCCGGCGGAGTCGTCGCTGGACAGCACCGCGATGAAGGCTTCCTGCGGCACCTCGACGGAGCCGACCATCTTCATCCGCTTCTTGCCTTCCTTCTGCTTCTCCAGCAGCTTCCGCTTACGCGAGATGTCACCGCCGTAGCACTTGGCGAGGACGTCCTTGCGGATGGCGCGGATGGTCTCGCGGGCGATCACCCGGGAGCCGATCGCGGCCTGCACCGGCACCTCGAACGCCTGCCGCGGGATCAGCTCGCGGAGCTTGGCGACCAGCCGGACGCCGTACGCGTACGCCTGGTCCTTGTGGGTGATCGCGGAGAAGGCGTCGACCTTGTCACCGTGCAGCAGGATGTCGACCTTGACCAGCTGGGAGGTCTGCTCGCCGGTGGGCTCGTAGTCCAGCGAGGCGTAGCCGCGGGTCTTGGACTTCAGCTGGTCGAAGAAGTCGAAGACGATCTCCGCGAGCGGCAGGGTGTAGCGGATCTCGACCCGGTCCTCGGAGAGGTAGTCCATGCCCAGCAGGGTGCCCCGGCGGGTCTGGCACAGCTCCATGATCGAGCCGATGAACTCGCTGGGCGCCAGGATCGTGGCGCGCACCACCGGCTCGTACACCTCGGCGATCTTGCCCTCGGGGAACTCGCTGGGGTTGGTGACCGTGTGCTCGCTGCCGTCCTCCATGAGCACGCGGTAGACCACGTTGGGGGCGGTGGCGATCAGGTCCAGGCCGAACTCCCGCTCCAGCCGCTCCCGGATGACGTCCAGGTGGAGCAGGCCGAGGAAGCCGACCCGGAAGCCGAAGCCCAGCGCCGCGGAGGTCTCCGGCTCGTAGACCAGGGCCGCGTCGTTGAGCTGGAGCTTGTCCAGCGCCTCGCGCAGGTCCGGGTAGTCGGAGCCGTCCAGCGGGTAGAGGCCGGAGAACACCATCGGCTTGGGGTCCTTGTAGCCGCCCAGCGCCTCGGTGGCGCCGCCCGACTGCTGGGTGATGGTGTCGCCCACCTTGGACTGGCGGACGTCCTTCACCCCGGTGATCAGGTAGCCGACCTCGCCGACCCCGAGACCGTCCGCGGGCAGCATCTCGGGGGAGTTGGTGCCGATCTCCAGCAGCTCGTGGGTGGCTCCGGTGGACATCATCCGGATCCGCTCGCGCTTGGAGAGCTGACCGTCCACGACCCGGACGTAGGTGACCACGCCGCGGTACGAGTCATAGACCGAGTCGAAGATCATCGCGCGGGCGGGGGCGTCGGCGACACCGACCGGGGCCGGGACCCGCTCCACGACCCGGTCCAGCAGCGCGTCCACGCCGACGCCGGTCTTCGCGGAGACCCGCAGCACGTCGGACGGGTCGCAGCCGATGAGACCGGCGAGCTCCTCGGAGAACTTCTCCGGCTGGGCGGCCGGCAGGTCGATCTTGTTCAGCACCGGGATGATGGTGAGGTCGTTCTCCATCGCCAGGTAGAGGTTGGCGAGGGTCTGCGCCTCGATGCCCTGTGCGGCGTCGACCAGCAGGATGGTGCCCTCACAGGCCGCCAGCGACCGCGAGACCTCATAGGTGAAGTCCACGTGGCCGGGGGTGTCGATCATGTTGAGGATGTGGGTCGTGCCCACGGCCTCGCCCGTGGTGGGCGCCCAGGGCAACCGGACCGCCTGGGACTTGATCGTGATGCCGCGCTCGCGCTCGATGTCCATGCGGTCGAGGTACTGCGCGCGCATCTGCCGCTGCTCGACCACCCCGGTGAGCTGGAGCATCCGGTCGGCGAGGGTGGACTTGCCGTGGTCGATGTGCGCGATGATGCAGAAGTTGCGGATGTGCGCCGGGTCGGTGCGGCTTGGCTCCGGCACGTGGGTAGGGGTCGCGGGCACGCAGCGTCCTGTGTCTAGGCGGGGCTCGGTGGTGTTTCCCCCCATGGTCCCACGACTGGGCGGCAGTCTCCGGTTTGGGAGGCCATAGCGCCTGCTGGTAGCCTGGTCCACTGTGCCTCGTGCCCTCTCAACACGAGGCTCACCGTCCGGATCACCTCCGCCCTCACGGGCAGAGCGCGATCCGGATCCAAGAAATCCAATCGAACCTGAAAAGGCTCATTCGTGGCGAACATCAAGTCTCAGATCAAGCGGAACAAGACCAACGAGAAGGCGCGCCTGCGCAACAAGGCCGTCAAGTCCTCGGTCAAGACCGCGATCCGCAAGGCCCGCGAGGCCGTGGCCGCCGGTGACCTCGAGAAGGCCACCGTCGCCGTCCGCGAGGCCGGCAAGAAGCTCGACAAGGCCGCCAGCAAGGGCGTGATCCACAAGAACGCCGCCGCCAACAAGAAGTCGGCGCTGGCCCACCAGGTCGCCACCCTCAAGGGCTGAACGACCCCCTCGTACCACCCGGGGCCTTGAGCTCCGCGCCGGGACGGGCACAAGCGGTCCCTCTCACCCGCTCCGACCGGCACCCGGGGAGCCTCCGCCGCAGCGGATCTCCCACCCGCGGCTTCCAGCCGCATCGCGCCGCACGCGGCCTGCGTTCGCCACGCGGGTGCGGCGCACACCACGCATGACGAGGACCCCGCGCCCTTCCTTTCCCCAGGAAGGACGCGGGGTCCTCGTCGTCTCGGCGGCGTCACAGCGGCGTCACGGTGTCCCCACACGGACTCTTCATACTGTGTGCACTCGGGTACTCTTCGTGCATGTCGATACCGGGGGACCAGCCGCCCAACCCGTACGCACAGCAGCCGCAGCAGCCACCAGGTGGTCAGCCCCCGCAGGGCCCGCCGCCGCAGGGACCCCAGGGTCCGTCACCCTACGCCCCGCCTCCGCAGGACCAGCCCGCGCCGGGCCAGCCGAATCCCTACGCGGTTCCGGCGCAGCAACAGCAGCCCGGTGTGTACGCCCAGCCCACCCTCCCCGGAGTCCCGCTGACGCCGCCCGGCGGCTCGCCTGTCATCCCCGGCGGCGCCCCGATGGCGCCCGCCGGCTACGGTCCGGGCGCCGCGCACCCCATGGGGCCGCCGGCCGGCGGTGGCCCCGGGGGCCGCAAGGGCCGGGGCTGGCTGTGGGGCCTGGGCGGAGCGGTGGCCGCCTCCGCGGTGTGGGCGGGCGCGATCTTCGCCACCGGCGGCTTCGGCGATGAGGATCCCGAGCTCGCCGGATACTCCTACACGAGCGATCTGTGCAAGGCGAGCGACTTCACCACCTTCACCGGCGGCAACTACCAGGTGGAGGTGCCGGACGCGGACGACGACGAGGAAGAGAAGCAGAACCCGGAGCACAACGGCTTCCAGCACAAGGCGATCGACATGATGAACTGCAATGTCGATTTCGAGCGCAAGGACTCCAGCGACAGCTACTCGTCGGCCTGGCTCTACACCTCCGCCGAGCTCCACAGGAAGACCGACCCGCAGCCCGAGTTCGAGGCGCGCTACCGGGCGTACGAGAAGCAGGACACCGCCAGCTCCAAGTACAAGGTGAAGGCGGTCACGGACCTCGGCGACGAGGCGTATCTGGTCACCCAGATCGACAAGGACGACAAGCCCGGCGAGGAGTCGGACGGCGAGTACATGATCCTCGCGGTCCGGGACGGGTGGCTGACCTACTCCACGACCTGGTCGGAGTACGTCAGCACCTCCGACTACGACTCGGACTACGACTCCGATTACGACTCGGACTACGACTCCTCGGATGACGAGGAGAAGGCCGCGACCCCCGCCGAGGTCGAGGCCATGCTCAAGAAGAGCGCCCGGGCCACTCTCGCCAAGCTCCAGAAGCAGTAGCGCTCGGGAAGCGGAGGCGGGCCTGCCGGGAGGTCAGCGACGGCAGGACCGGCCGGCAGGTCAGCGCCCGCGCCGGCAGTCAGCGGCCGCGGCCGGCTCGGGCGGCGCGGGCGATGGCGACCACGGCCTTCTCCAGCGCGTACTCCGGATCGTCGCCGCCGCCCTTGACGCCGGCGTCCGCCTCGGCCACCGCGCGCAGTGCGACGGCCACCCCGTCCGCCGACCAGCCGCGCATCTGCTGCCGCACCCGGTCGATCTTCCACGGCGGCATGCCCAGCTCGCGTGCCAGGTCCGCGGGGCGCGCCCCGCGCGGCGCGGAGGCCAGCTTGCCGATGGCCCGCACCCCCTGGGCCAGGGCGCTGGTGATCAGCACCGGCGCGACGCCGGTCGCCACCGCCCAGCGCAGCGCCTCCAGCGCCTCGGCGGCGCGCCCCTCGACCGCCCGGTCCGCGACCGTGAAGCTGGACGCCTCCGCACGCCCGGTGTAATAACGGGCGACCACGGCCTCGTCGATGACGCCCTCGACATCGGCGACCAGCTGCGCGCAGGCGCTGGCCAGCTCGCGCAGATCGCTGCCGATGGCGTCCACCAGGGCCTGGCACGCCTCCGGGGTCGCCGACCGGCCGGTGGCCCGGAACTCCCCGCGGACGAACGCCAGCCGATCCGCGGGCTTGGTCATCTTGGGGCAGGCGACCTCGCGCGCCCCCGCCTTGCGGGCCGCGTCCAGCAGCCCCTTCCCCTTGGCGCCGCCCGCGTGCAGCAGCACCAGCGTGATCTCCTCGGCGGGCGCGCCGAGATACCCCTTGACGTCCTTGATGGTGTCGGCGGACAGGTCCTGGGCGTTGCGCACCACCACGACCTTCCGCTCCGCGAAGAGCGAGGGGCTGGTCAGCTCGGCGAGGGTGCCCGGCTGCAACGCGTCCGGGGCGAGGTCGCGGACATCGGTGTCGGGGTCGGCGGCGCGCGCCGCCGCGACCACCTCCTGCACCGCGCGGTCGAGGAGGAGGTCCTCCTGGCCCACGGCGAGGGTCACGGGGGCGAGCGGGTCGTCGGTCGTACTCTTCCTGGCCATCGTGGACCAGCATCCCACGAGCCACTGACACCACCCCATGACCGCCGGGAGCCGCCGGCTCATCCCGCGGCCATGGGCCCTGGCAGCGGCCGTCGGCCCTCCCCCACGGCCGACGGCTCGCGCCACTGTCGGACAATGACCCGGTGAGTGAACGACATGTCCTGGTGCTGCCCGACCGCGACGCCGCCGAGGAGGTGGCGGAGGCCCTGACCGAGCGTTTCGCGCCTGCGGAGGAACCGCTGCTGGTGCGGGACGCGCTGGCCGGCGAGGACGACGCCGAGGACGCGCAGTGGCTGGTCGTCGTGGAGGACCCCGCCGGCCGGCTGGCCGCGGAGGCGCTGAACGCGCTGGCGGAGGAGTACGACGGCTGGCTGGAGGACCACCCGGTCTGACCCGGCCCGACCGGGACCCGCGGTCGGTCACGGGTCCCGGATCGCTCAGGCGCCGGCGCCGTGTCCGACCCGGGGCACCCGGTCCAGCTCGATGCCGAAATGGGTGCGGTAGGCGGCGAGGACGGCCGCGTCGTCCGGCAGCTTCTCCTCACGACGCTCCTGCCCGGGCTCGCTGACCACCAGCGTCTCACCGCTCAGGGTGATGCGGCCGCCGGAGTCGGTGAGCCGTGAGCAGATCACGGACTGGGTGAACCGCGACTTCGGCGAGGTGCGGTGCCACCAGCAGGTGGCCTCGAAGTCGCCCAGCGGGCGCGGTCGCTGCTCCATGCGGTACTGGACCACGCCGTCCCGGCTGACCTCCAGATCGCCTTCCGGGGTGTCGGCGATGCGGAACACCCCATCGGGATCGGTCTGGTCGGCGCGGTCCGCGAGACGCAGCGGGTGGCGGCTGTTCCTGCCGAAGCCCACATCGGCCAGCCAGACACCGCCGTCGGACGTCACCACCCGCAGGGCCAGGTGGTCGTAGGGCGGACCATAGCCGTCGGGGCCGTGGACCCGGGCCGCCAGCAAGGACACCTCGTAGCCGAGGGCGGTCAGCAGTGCGGCGAAGGCTCCGTTGAGCTCGTAGCAGAAGCCGCCGCGACGCCTGTTGACCACCTTGTCGACCAGGGCGTCCGGGTCGAGCACGATCTCCTCGCCGAGATGGATGGAGAGGTTCTCGAAGGGGATGGCACCCAGGTGCCGGGCGTGCAGCTCGCGCAGGGACCGCGCGTCGGGGGCCAAGGGGCGCTCGGCCCCGATCCGGCGGAGGTAGGCGTCTGTTCGATCATGATCCATGCTGCGCAGTCTCACCCCTGACCGGCAGCCGACGCCATCCGGCCGAGGTCCTACACCCCAGGACCGAGGCGGCGGTTACGAGTCTTCGGCTCCTCCTCTGACGGTCGCGCCCAGGCCCGGGCCCGAGCCGGTGATCGCGATGGCGCCGTCGGTGTCGGTGCGGACGACGGCGGCGCCCTGCTCCCGCAGGGCTTCGACGGTGCGGGGTGACGGGTGGCCGTAGGGGTTCCGCGTGCCGCAGGAGATGACCGCCAGCCGGGGCCGCAGCCGGCGTATGAGCCCGGGGTCCTGGTAGGCCGAGCCGTGGTGGGCGACCTTGAGGACATCCACCCGCGGCAGGGTGGGGTGGGTCGCCGACAGCGCCTGCTGGGCCGGGGGTTCGAGGTCGCCGAGGAGGAGCAGGGTGAGGCCCGCGGTGCGGACGAGGAGCGTGACGCTCGCGTCGTTCGGCCCTTCGGTCGCCACCGCGGCCGGGGTGGACGTCGCGCCCGGGGGCAGGCCCGCCGTATCCGGGCCGACAGCCGGGGGCGGGCCGGTGGCCGGAGGCGGGCCGGCGGTCGGAGGCGGCTGGGGTGGCCAGAGCACTTCCCAGGACAGCGGGCCGACCCGGCGCCGCTCCCCCGGCGTGGCGGTGATCAGCGGGATGTGCGCCGCCCTGGCCTGGCGTCGGACGGCCCCGGCCTGGTCGGGCGGCTCGCTCAGGGCTGTGGTCTCGATCGCGCCGACCGCCCGGCCACGTAACACCCCTTCCAGCCCGGCGACGTGGTCCGCGTGAAAATGCGTCAGCACCAGCAGCGGGATCCGGTCGACGCCCAGCGAGCGCAGACAGCGGTCCACCGCGCGCGGCTCCGGGCCGGTGTCCACGACCACCGCCGTGCCGTCTCCCGCGGCCAGCACCAGCGCATCGCCCTGACCGACGTCACAGGCCACCATCCGCCAGTCGGGCGGCGGCCAGCCGGTGACGATTCGGGCCAGCGGTGCCGGGCGGACCAGCGCGACCAGCAGGAGCAGCGCGCACAGTGCACACAGCCATGGATGTCGCGGCAGCCGCCGCCCCAGCAGCACGGCCGCCCCGGTGACCGCCGCGAGCAGCAGTCCCCCGCCCCAGCCGCCGGGCCAGCCGAGCTGCGCACCGGGCAGGCTCGCACCGGTCCGGGCGACGAGGGCGACCCATTCGACCGGCCAGCTCGCCAGCCAGGCCAGGGACGCGGCGACCGGGAGCGCGAGTGGCGCCGTCGCGAGGGCGGCGAACCCGAGGATGGTCGCCGGACCGATCGCGAACTCGGCGAGGAGATTGCACGGCATCGCCACCAGGCTGACCTGGGCCGCCAGCACCGCGACGACCGGGGCGCAGACCGCCTGGGCGGCGGCCGCGGCCGCCAGCACCTCGGCCAGTCGCGGCGGCACCCCGCGACGGCACAGGGCGGCGCTCCAGCCCGGGGCGATGGTGAGCAGCGCACCGGTGGCCAGGACGGAGAGCAGGAAGCCGTAACTGCGGGCCAGCCAGGGGTCGTAGAGCAGCAGCGCCAGCACGGCGGCCGCGAGCGCGGGAAGGAGCGAACGGCGCCGCCCGGTGCCGATCGCCAGGAGCGTGATCGATCCGCAGGCGGCCGCCCGCAGCACGCTGGGATCCGGTCGGCACACCACGACGAAGGCGAGGACGAGGCCGCCCCCGAGCAGGGCGGTGGTTCGCAACGGAAGGCCCAGCCTGGCGGCGAGCCCACGCCGCTCGACCCGTCCGGCGAGGTGCGGCGGCCCGATCAGCAGGGCGAGCACCAAGGTGAGGTTGCTGCCGCTGACCGCGAGCAGGTGCGTGAGATCGGTAGCGCGGAACGCCTCGTTCAGCTCCGGCGGCACCCGGGAGGTGTCGCCGACCACCAGGCCGGGCAGGAGTGCCCGGGCGTCCGGGCCGAGCCCGTCGGTGGCCTCGCGCAGTCCCGCCCGCAGCCGTCCGGCCACGCGCTGCGGCGGTGTCGGCGGGCCGGTGATCCGGGGCGGCCCTTCGCCCCGCACCCGCACGACGGCGGCGAAGGGGTCGCTTTCGCGCGTCGGCGGCGCCAGCCGGGCCGAGACCCGAAGCCGGGTGGACGGCAGCAGGCCGAGCCAGGACCGCTGGGCCGCTCCATCCGGGCGGACCGTCACCAGGACGGGGACGCCGGCCCGGGTCACCGTGCCGTCGGACGCGGTGACCTCGTTGACCTCTGCCGGCAGGACCACCATGGCCGGAGCGGGGGCGGCGCCCCGTACCTGCGGGCGTGCCCGGCGCGGATCCCCGGTGACCGTCAGCTCCACGGTGGCTTCGGCATACCGCCCGGCCAGCGTCGGCACCGGGCCGCGCCGCAGCTCGGCGGCGTGCAGCCCGGCGACCGCTGCCGCGGCGGCGGCGCACAGCAGCGTCATGGCGAGGGCCACCTGGACACCGCTGCCGCTCCACCGCCGCCCACTGCCCGGACTCTGCCGTCGGCGACGGGCCGACCCGAGCAAGGCCATCGCGGTGACCACGGCCACCACGCACGCCGTGATCACGGCATCCGCCGGCGCACCAAGAGCGATGGTCGCCGCGAGCCAGGCCGCCAGCGCGGGCGGCACAAGCCGCAGATCGAGCGGGCCCTCCCGGGACGGATCGGAGGCACCCAGGGGCGACGCGGCAGCGGCATGGACCGGAGCCCGTGGGCGAGGCCGCACACGCGGTTGGGAGCGCGCGGGCGGATGCTGCGGATTCGGTAACTGGGGCGAAGACGGTGGTGAGGCGGTGTCGGCGGGAGTCATGGCTGGACCAACGGGCGCAGGTCGGCGAATCGCCGGCTGCCGATGCCGTTGACGTCGCGCAGCTCGTCGACGGACCGGAAGCCTCCATGCTGAGCGCGGTAGTCCAGGATGTGCTGGGCGAGCACCGGGCCCACGCCGGGGAGCGTGTCGAGCTGCTCGGCGGTAGCGGAGTTGAGGCTGATGGGGCCGCTGCTCCCGGGGCCGCTGGGCGCGGCCGCCACCCCGGGCCCCGGCCCGGCTCCGCCCGGGCCGGCGGGCGGCGCACCGGGCGGTGTGCCGACGACGATCTGCTCCCCGTCGCCCAGCACGCGGGCGCGGTTGAGTCCGCTCATGTCGGTGCCGGGCCGGGCTCCGCCCGCCGCCCGGATAGCGTCCGCGACCCGGGACCCGAACGGGAGACGGTGGACGCCTGGTTCGCGGACCTTGCCGGTCACGTCGACCACCACGGTCCGCACGCCCCCGCCGGCCTGCGGGCCGGCCGTGCCCGGCGCCTGCGGGGAGGGCGCGGCGCCTCGATCGGCAGGGCCGGCCGGCGGGCCGGCGGCGGTCGGGCGCGGAGGCTCGGCGGCCGGGGCCCTCACCGTCTGCGGCCGCCCGGTCCAGAAGTGGTGCACCGCGAAGGCCGCTGCGACGAGCAGGACGATGACCAGCGCGGCGAGCGTCTTGGGCTCGACGCCGCACCTGGTCTGCCACCACAGCGGTAAGCGCTCCCGCACGGCCAGCCGCACTCGCTCCCGGTGCCGGACGGGATCAGCCGCGCCGGTCGCCTCCACGTCGTGCGGCACGAGTTCGGACGCCTCCGCGTCGAGCGGCAGGAGCCCGGACGCCTCCGCGTCACCCGCGCCCACGGTATGGGCGGGCTCTGGCCCCGGGGCAGCGTCCCGGAGGAGTGCGGCCGCCCGCTCGGCCGGCCTGCCGGGTGTGCCAGGCGTGCCGGGCACCCGGCCGCCGACACCACGGGGGCTCGGCGTTCGGTCGGTTACGTACGGTGATCGTGGCCTCATGTGCCTGACGGTAGGCAGGTCGGGCGGATCCCGCAGCGGGCGCTCAGTTTCCGTGGATAACCGGCGAGTTGTGGATAGTCCGGTCACCCACACGGGTTTCAGCAAGGGGGTGCCACCCGCTAACGCGGTGACACCACCGCGCCCAGCAGACCCGGACCGGTGTGCGCTCCGATGACCGCGCCCACCTCGCTGACGTGCAGCCCGGCCAGCCCCGGCACTCGTTCCCGCAGCCGCTCCGCCAGCGCCTCCGCCCGCTCCGCCGCGGCCAGATGATGGACCGCGATGTCCACCGGACCGGCGGCGGCCCGCTCCACGACGAGCTCTTCGAGGCGGGCGATGGCCCTGGACGCGGTCCGCACCTTCTCCAGCAACTCGATGCGCCCGCCGTCCAGTTGCAGCAGCGGCTTGACCGCGAGCGCCGAGCCGAGCAGGGCCTGGGCGGCGCCGATCCGGCCGCCGCGGCGCAGATAGTCGAGGGTGTCGACGTAGAAATAGGCGGAGGTGGCCTCGGCCCGCTTCTCGGCGGCCGCCACCGCCTCGTCCAGAGTGCCGCCGCTCTCCGCGGTCTCGGCGGCCGCCAGCGCGCAGAAGCCGAGCGCCATCGCGACCATGCCGCTGTCCACCACGCGCACCGGCACCGGGGCGTGCTGGGCCGCGAGCACGGCGGCGTCGTAGGTCCCGGAGATCTCGGCGGACAGGTGCAGGGAGACGATTCCGGTCGCACCGGCCTCGGCCACGGCCCGGTAGGTGGCGGCGAACCTCTCCGGGTTGGGCCGGGACGTGGTGACGGATTTGCGTTTCTGCAGCGCCTGGGCGACGGAACGGGCCGAGATCTCGGTGCCCTCCTCCAGCGCCCGGTCACCGAGCACCACCGTGAGGGGAACGGAGGTGATGCGATGCCGCTCCATCACCTGCGGAGGCAGGTAGGCCGTGGAATCGGTCACGATCGCGACATGGCGGGACATGACTGGGAGGTTATCGGGGGATCCCCGAACCCGACAGCGCGGGCCCGCCGCGCGGAAGCCGAGACTCCGCTGGTCTGCCAGCAGACACCGTACCGCCGATCGGTCAGCTGGGGCCCTGCTGGGGCCGGGCCGCCTGCTGCCATGAGTGGCCGGGCTGCCGGCTGTGGTCCGGCGGGGCTTCCAGGGCGGGCGGCTCCCCCGCCGCGAGGCTCTGCTCCGGCGCGGCCGGAGGCTCCGCCCCGGGGGCGGACACCGGCCCCGGCGGGGCGCCGGCCCCCGCTCCGGACGCCGCCTCGGACACCGGCTCGGACGCCGGGGTCCAGTGGCGCAGCGCTCCGGTCTCCATGTCGATCTGGCGGCCCAGCTCCGCGAGATCCTCGTCGGCGAACCGCCGGGCCCGGTCCTGGGCCGCCCAGCGCAGGGAGTCCGCCGAGTGCCGTATCCGCTCCGCGCGCTCGCGGAGCTCGGGCAGCCGGGCGGCGGTGTGCCGCTTGTCGGGCTCCCGCTCCGCGCGCCCGAGCTGCTCGTCCAGCTCGGTGCCGTGCGCGCTGAGCCGCCGGAAGAGATCGAGCGATTCACCGAGCGAGGGGTCGTCGGCCGCGTGGGCGCGCAGCGCCTCCGCGGTGGCCCGCAGCGAGGTGCGCACGGACAGCCGCAGCTGGGCCAGCTCGCCGGCCGGGCCGGGCCGGGCGAGGCTCCTGGCCCGCAGGCTGGTCTCCTCGACCGTGCGGCGGGCCTGGGCGAGGGTGCGGTCCACGCCGCGCTTGGCCGCCCGCACGGCCCGCACGGCCGCGTAGACGCCTGCGGCGAGAAACAGGACGAAGAGCAGCAGCAGGGCCTCGATGGCTTCCATGGGCGCTCCTTCGCGGGGTCGTTCCTCCCCACCGTAAACGCACCGGGGCGGTCCGCGAGTCCCTCGTGGAACCCGCAAACCGCCCTTAGGGGGTGTCCGGTGGGTCTCCGCGGCGTCGCGACGCCTGGCACCCGCGCTCGCGGCGTTGTCGTCAGTCGCCTACGCTCCGCGTGGACTCCCTCCTCCGCCTTGCGATCACAGGCACCAGACGCCGCTCCTACCTCCACGGCGACCCACCGGACACCCCCTAGGGGTTCTCCCGGAGCAAGCCGGGAGGGCCCGGATCAAGCCGGGCCGACCCGGATCAGGCCGGGACGATGTTCACCAGCTTCGGTGCCCGCACGATCACCTTGCGCACCCCGGTGCCGGCCAGCGCCGCCACCACTGCCGGGTCGGCCAGGGCCAGCTTCTCCAGCTCCTCGTCGGCGATCGACGGGGAGACCTCCAGGCGCGCCTTGACCTTGCCCTTGATCTGGACGACGCAGGTCACGGTCTCGTCCACCACATAGGCCGGGTCGGCGACCGGGAAGTCCTGGTACACCACCGAGTCGTCGTGGCCCAGGCGGCGCCACAGCTCCTCGGCGATGTGCGGGGCCAGCGGGGCGACCAGCAGCACCAGCTGCTCGGCGACCGAGCGGGGCACCTCACGCACCTTGGTGACGTGGTTGTTCAGCTCGGTGATCTTGGCGATGGCGGTGTTGAACCGCAGCCCGGCCATGTCCTGGCGCACGCCGTCGATCGCCTTGTGCAGGGCGCGCAGCGTCGCCTCGTCCGGCTCGGTGTCGACGACGGTGACCTCGCCGGTGTTCTCGTCGACGACGTTCCGCCACAGCCGCTGGAGCAGCCGGTACTGGCCGATGACCGCGCGGGTGTCCCAGGGCCGGGAGACGTCCAGCGGGCCCATCGCCATCTCGTACAGGCGCAGGGTGTCGGCCCCGTACTCGGCGCAGATCTCGTCCGGCGTGACGGCGTTCTTCAGGGACTTGCCCATCTTGCCCAGCAGCCGGGAGACCTTGCCGCCCTCGTAGTAGAAGACGCCGTGGTCACGCTCCTCGACCTCGGCCGCCGGGACCGCGATGCCGCGGCTGTCCCGGTAGACGTACGCCTGGATCATGCCCTGGTTGTACAGCTTGTGGAACGGCTCGGCCGAGGAGACGTGCCCCAGGTCGAACAGCACCTTGGACCAGAAGCGGGC
Organism: Streptomyces sp. JLBT605; assembly: GCF_058215555.1. Classification (NCBI taxonomy): domain Bacteria; kingdom Bacillati; phylum Actinomycetota; class Actinomycetes; order Kitasatosporales; family Streptomycetaceae; genus Streptomyces; species Streptomyces sp. JLBT605. Next base: position 4,740,360 of record NZ_CM177087.1, on the reverse strand, counting down.
GTACAGCAGGTGCAGCACGGCGTGCTCGGCGCCGCCGACGTACAGGTCGACGCCGCCGTGCGGCCGACCCTCGCCCGGGCCCATCCAGTAGCGCTCGGCCTCCGGGTCGACCAGCCGCTCGCTGTTGCGCGGGTCCAGGTAGCGCAGCTCGTACCAGCAGGAACCGGCCCAGTTGGGCATGGTGTTGGTCTCGCGGCGGAAGCGGCGCGGGCCGCGCCCGTCGCCCAGGTCCAGGGTGACGTTGACCCAGTCCTCGTTACGGGAGAGCGGGGTCTCCGGCGAGGTGTCGGCGTCGTCCGGGTCGAAGGTGCGCGGGGAGTAGTCCTCGACCTCGGGCAGCTCCAGCGGCAGCATCGACTCGGGCAGCGGGTGGGCGATGCCGTCCTCGTCGTAGACGATCGGGAAGGGCTCGCCCCAGTAGCGCTGGCGGCTGAACAGCCAGTCGCGCAGCCGGAAGTTGACCGTGCCCTCGCCGATGCCCTGGGCGCGCAGCCACTCGGTCATCTTCACCTTGGCCTCGGTGACGACCAGGCCGTCCAGCGAGACGGTGTCGCCCGAGGAATTGATGATCTTCGCCTCGTAGGAGTCGAAGGAGTCCTCCCAGACGGCCGGGTCGGTGCCGCGGTCGTCGCTCGGCTCCACGACGCAGCGCATCGGCAGCTCGAAGGCGCGGGCGAAGGCGAAGTCACGGCTGTCGTGCGCCGGGACGGCCATGATCGCGCCGGTGCCGTAGCCCATCAGGACGTAGTCGGCGATGAAGACCGGCACCGGGTCGCCGCTGACCGGGTTGACGGCGAAGGCGCCGGTGAAGACGCCGGTCTTCTCCTTGGCGTCGGCCTGGCGCTCGACGTCGGACTTGGACGCGGCGAACTTGCGGTACTCGGCGATGGCCTCGGCCGGGGTGGCGTGACCCTGGGTCCACACCTCGTGGGTGGACTCGGGCCAGGTGTCCGGGGTGATGGTGTCGACCAGCGGGTGCTCGGGGGCCAGCACCATGTAGGTGGCGCCGAACAGCGTGTCCTGGCGGGTGGTGAAGATGGTGATCTTCTTGTCGCCCTCGCCGTGCGCGCCGTGCACGGGGAAGTCGACCCGCGCGCCCTCGGAGCGGCCGATCCAGTTGCGCTGCTGGAGCTTGATGGCCTCCGGCCAGTCCAGCGCGTCCAGGTCGGACAGCAGCCGGTCGGCGTAGGCGGTGATCCGCATGTTCCACTGGCGCAGCTTGGCCTTGAAGACGGGGAAGTTGCCGCGCTCGGAGCGGCCCTCGGCGGTGACCTCCTCGTTGGCCAGCACGGTGCCCAGGCCCGGGCACCAGTTGACCGGCGCGTCCGAGGCGTAGGCCAGACGGTAGCCGCCCAGCACCTCGTCGCGCTCCGCCGCGCTCAGCTCGCTCCAGGGGCGCCCGTCGGGGGTGGCGCGCTCACCGGAGGTGAACTGCTCGACGAGTTCGGCGATCGGCCGGGCCTTGGCGGCCTTCTCGTCGTACCAGCTGTTGAAGATCTGCAGGAAGATCCACTGGGTCCACTTGTAGTAGTCCGGGTCGATCGTGGCGAACGAGCGGCGCTTGTCGTGGCCCAGGCCCAGCCGGCGCAGCTGTGCCTTCATGTTGACGATGTTGGCCTCGGTGGACACCCGCGGGTGGGTGCCGGTCTGCACGGCGTACTGCTCGGCGGGCAGGCCGAAGGCGTCGAAGCCCAGGGTGTGCAGCACGTTGTGGCCGGTCATGCGGTGGAACCGGGCGTAGACGTCGGTGGCGATGTAGCCCAGCGGGTGGCCGACGTGGAGTCCCGCACCCGAGGGGTAGGGGAACATGTCCATGACGAACTTCTTGGGGAGGGCGACGGTCGCCGGGTCGCCCGCCAGCTCACCACTCGGATTGGGCGCCTCGTAGGTGCCGTGGGCGTCCCAGAAGTCCTGCCAGCGGGCCTCGATGTCGGCGGCCAGGGCGGCCGTGTAGCGGTGCGGCGCGGCCACCTCGGCGGCACTGTGGGTCTCGCTCATCGTCCTCTAAGCTCCATCGATCGTCTCTGTCAGCGGGGGAAACGAAAAATCCCCTCGCACAGGAGGGGACGCCGCGCCGATGCCGACCTGGTGTGTCACCGGCCGGTACTGATCAGCGCGGCCCGCTAAGCAGAAGGCGTACGGCACGCATGGGGTCAGATTACCGCAGCACCCGAAGCGGCGGCGCGCAGACCTGTGGACAAAGAGAAGCGGGCCGTCCATCCGGACGACCCGCTTCCTGGGAAGTGGAGCTAAGGAGAATTGAACTCCTGACCTCCTGCATGCCATGCAGGCGCTCTACCAACTGAGCTATAGCCCCAGGCTTTGCACCGCTTGGGTTTCCTTCGGTTTCCTTCCGGCTCCCCGCTGCGGCACGGCCTACATTACACGGACCGCCCGGCCTTCTGCCAAATCGGTTCTCTCAGGCCGTCGCGAAGGAGTAGAACCGCTTGAGCGTGCAGTGCTCGTCGAGGAGCCGGCCGTAGATCGGCTCCCCCTCGAGCTCGCGGTACGTCTCGATCGGGTCGCCTTTTATGATCAGCGCCCGCGCGCACTCCACGCACCAGTACTGGTACTCGGGATTGAGCGGTTCCATGTCCCGGACGATCGGCGTGCCGCTCCCGCACCAGTCGCACTTCCGGCTGTGTGCCCCCATCACTCCGCTCCGTCGCGCGCCGCGGGCCGTGCCGAGCCGGGAGACGCCGCCGCAGTCATCGCACCATCCATCCCGATCGGCCCCGTCCCCCTCCGGCCGTCCCGATTCTGCCATGGGAAACGCGCCGGGTCAGCGGCGGAGCAGCCGCGACAATCCGGCGGCCGCCCCGCACAGCGTCGTACCGGCAAGCGCGAGGCAGGTCACCCAGAGCGCGTCAGCGGACTCCACCGCTCCGGGGCCCGCGATCCGGCCCAGGAAGACGGCGCCGAAGGCCGCGACCCCGATCAGCAGGCCGAGTTGGGCCGAGGTCGACAGCACCCCGCTGGCGTCCGCCGCGTCGTCCTGCCGCACCGTCGCCAACGCCCGCGTCAGCGCCGGGCTGTAGGAGAAGCCGAGCCCTACGCCGACGCCGGCCAGCGCCACGTAGCAGCCGATCCCGGCCTCCGCCCCGTCACGCAGGCCCAGTGCCAGGCCGATGAAGGAAACGGCGGCGAGCACGAATCCGCCGGGCACCATGACAGGCTGCCAGCGCGCGGGCAGCCGCCCCCAGTTGAGTCCGACCACGCCGAACGCCGCCGCGTAGGGCACGAAGGTCAGTCCGGTGCGCAGCGCGCTGTAGCCCAGTCCGCTCTGCAGGTGGAGCGTGAGCATGAACATCAGTCCGGCGTTGACCGCCAGCGCCAGGGCGATCCGCACCATCGCCAGCGGAACCCCCGGGGTGCGCACCACGCGCGGGGTGATCAGCGGCGCGCCGCCCCGCCGCGCGAGCCGGGTCTCGTAGCCGGCGAAGACCGCGCCCAGCGCGGCGCTGAGGGCCATCGCGATCCAGCCCCACAGCGGCCAGCCCTGCTCCTGGCCGAGCACCAGCGGCACGGTGAACAGCATGACCGCCGAGGCCAGCAGCACCAGGCCCGGCAGGTCCAGGTCGCGGGCGCGTTCGGCCTCCTGCGCCTGGTCGCGCGGCATCAGCCTGGGGCCGATGGCCAGCAGCGCCAGCCCGATCGGCACGTTGACCAGGAACACCGGCCGCCAGCCGGTGCCGAACAGGTCCGCGCTGACCAGTACGCCGCCCGCGATCTGACCGGCGGCGGCGCCGGAGGCGAGGACCGCGGAGTAGGCGCCCAGTGCCCGGGCCCGCGAGTCTCCGGTGAAGGTCCGCTGGATCAGGCTCAGCACCTGCGGCAGCATCAGCGCCGCCGCGGCGCCCTGGGCGAACCGGAAACCGATCAGCTGACCGCTGTTCTGCGCCAGCCCGCAGGCCAGCGAGGAGAAGGTGAATCCGGCGAGCCCGGTCAGGAACGCCCGCCGGTGGCCGAACCGGGCGCCGAGGCGGGCGCCGGTGATGAGCAGCACCGCGTACGCGATGGTGTACCCGGCGATGACCAGCTGGAGTTCGGCACCGGAGGCGTCCAGGTCCTGGCGGATCGCGGGGGCGCCCACATTGACGATGAAGAGGTCGAGCAGCGCCATGAACTGCCCGGTGAGCACGATCGCCAGCACCCAGCCGGGGCGGGGCGCGCCACGGCGGCCCGGCCGGTTGTCAGTGGCATCGCCTTTACTGGATTCGGCGACGGAGGCGAGGCGTTCGCCTGATGCGGGGTGAGCGTGCAGCGTGTGTGTCATGCCGACCAGCCTGCGGACGATCGGATACGGGTAACGAGAGTCCTTCGATGCTGGTACTGACAGCACCTGGCAACGATCGTCCGGCGTCGGGAGTATGGACGATGAAGATCGACTACGGGGGACGACGATGGGCGTGAACACCCAGCGCAGGAGGCCCGAGCTGGCGACCTTCCTGCGCAACCGCCGGGCCCGGGTGACACCGGCGGACGTGGGAATGCCGCCGGGCCTGCGCCGCCGCACCCCGGGGCTGCGGCGTGAGGAGGTCGCCCAGCTCTCCGGAGTCGGCGTCACCTGGTACACCTGGCTGGAGCAGGGCCGCCCGATCAACGCCAGCGTGCAGGTGCTGGACGCGGTGGCGCGTACCCTCCGGCTGGACGCGGCCGAGCGCGAGCACCTGTACCACCTCGCCGAGGTGCCGTACGTCCCGGACCGCCAGGGGGACGCGACCAGCGTCGGGGCCGAGGTGCGGGGCATCGTCGACGCGCTGGACCCGCTGCCGGCCGTGGTCTACAACGCCCTCTTCGACGTCCTCGCCTGCAACCAGGGGTACCGGGACCTCTTTCCGATCGTGGCGGCGGGCGAGGCGCCGAACGTGCTGTGGCAGATGTTCGCCCACGCGCAGTGCTGCAACCCGTTCCGCAACTACCGCGAGGAGCTGCCGACCCTGGTGGCGACCTTCCGCGGGGCCTACGGCCGCCATGTCGGCGAGCCCTGCTGGGAGTCCTTCATCGCGCGGCTCTCCGCGGTCAGCGAGGATTTCCGCCGGCTGTGGGAGACCGGCGATGTCGCGCCGCCCGGCCCGCGGGTCAAGACCGTCAGGCACCCCTCGGTGGGCGAGATGCGGCTCACCTCGACCTCGCTGGCGGTCAGCGGGGCGCCGGACACCCGGATCGTCGTCTACACCCCGCAGGACGAGGAGAGCCGGGCCCGCATGGCCGAGCTGCGCACCGTCGAGGATCCGCTGCTGGGCTGCCCGGAGCACGTCCGGCCGCTCTCGGTGATCCTGGCCGACCGGGCGCGGCAGCCTCGGCCGCCGGATCGGGTCCCGGGGGCGGAGGTCACCGTCGGCTGACCGGCCGGGAGACGCCCGGGGAAAGGCCCGGGGAAAGCCCGGGAAAGCCCGGGGAAACGAAAGATCCCGGCCCTCGATGAGGACCGGGATCTTTGCGGGCTGTGGAGCTAAGGAGAATTGAACTCCTGACCTCCTGCATGCCATGCAGGCGCTCTACCAACTGAGCTATAGCCCCGCTGTTCCCCAGCTCGCCGGGTTTTTCTCCCCGCCGTGCCGCGAACAAGAAGAACCTTAGCCTGTGACCTGCCCGAATGGGAAATCCGCCCTCGCCGGGCGGTGTCCGGGGCGGTCGGCGAGGCCGAGGAGGCCCCGGCCGCGGCGCGCGGTCCGCTCAGTCGTCGTCGCCGAGCACCGGCTCCGGGAGGGTGCCGGCGTTGTGCTCCAGCAGGCGCCAGCCGCGGACTCCCTCGCCCAGCACCGACCAGCAGCAGTTCGACAGGCCGCCGAGCGCCTCCCAGGAGCGGGAGTCCAGGTCGAGCAGCCGCCCGATGGTGGTGCGGATGGTGCCGCCGTGGCTGACCACGACGAGCGTGCCGCCGTCCGGCAGCTTGTCGGCGTGGTGCAGGACCACCGGTGCCGCCCGTTCGGCGACCTCGGTCTCCAGTTCGCCGCCGCCGCGCCGCACCGGCTCACCGCGCTTCCAGGCGGCGTACTGCTCGCCGAAGCGCTCGATGATCTCCTCGTGGGTCAACCCCTGCCACTGGCCCGCGTAGGTCTCCCGCAGTCCGGTGTCCTGGGCGACCTCCAGCCCGGTCAGCGCGGACAGCTCGGCGGCGGTCGCGGTGGCCCGCTTGAGGTCGGAGGCGATGATCGCGTCGGGCTTGAGCGCGGCCAGCAGACGGGCCGCGCGGCGCGCCTGGCCCCGGCCCATCTCGGTCAGCTCGATGTCCGTGGAGCCCTGGAAGCGGCGCTCGAGGTTCCACGAGGTCTGACCGTGGCGCCACAGGACTATGCGGCGGCCCCGGCCGCCCCTGGCACCGTTCAGCTCAGCTCACCGCCCAGATCGCCGGCCGCGGCCTGGCTCTGGGCGTACTCCTCGCCCTTGCCGCGGGTGGCGACGGCGTCCGCGGGGAGCTCCAGCTGCGGGCAGTCCTTCCAGAGCCGCTCCAGCGCGTAGAAGACGCGCTCCTCGCTGTGCTGGACGTGGACCACGATGTCCACGTAGTCGAGCAGCACCCAGCGGGCCTCGCGGTCGCCCTCGCGGCGGACCGGCTTGGCGCCCAGCTCCTTGCCCAGCCGCTCCTCGATCTCGTCGACGATCGCCTTCACCTGGCGGTCGCTGGGCGCCGAGGCCAGCAGGAAGGCGTCGGTGATCGAGAGAACGTCGCTGACGTCGTACGCGATGATGTCGTGCGCGAGCTTGTCGGCGGCCGCCTGGGCGGCGGCGTTGATGAGCTCGATGGAGCGGTCCGTGGCGGTCACAAGCGGCACTTTCGGATCGGGGTCGTTTCTCCCTCAAGGGTCTCACGCCCCACCGACACCTTGGCCAGCCGTTTTGTCCGGCCCGCGGACCCCGCTGCCCAGGACCGCCGAACCCGCGGCTCCGCCCGCGTAAGCCGCAGCTCAGCCCGCGTGGGCCGCGGCCCCGCCCGCGGAAGCCTCGGCTCAGTCCGCTGATCCCGCGGCTCCCGCGGATGCGGTCGCCCCGGCGGCCGTCGACCCGGCCGGGTCCGTGCCGCCCGGGGAGCCGGTGCCCGCGCCGGCCCCCTTCGCGCCCTTGTAGTCCTGGCCCAGCTCCACGGTCACGTCCGCGTTGGCCGCGCCCTTGCCCTTGCGGACCGCGCCCGCCGGCAGGCCCAGCGTCTTGGCGACCTCCCTGGCCTGCGCCGCCTGCCGCTCGTCGGTGTAGGTCACCCGCGTAACGGGCACGGTCGAGTCGCCCGCGTCGGTGGCGCCGACGACGGTGAAGCCGCCGTTGACCAGCGCGACCTGGGCGGCGCTCGCCGCGCCCGGCTTGCCGGTGGCGTTCCGCACGCTGACCCGCGCGGTGGAGCCCTGGTCGGTGTTCTTCACCGTGCCGCCGAGGATGTCCTTGACGACGTGGTCGGTCGCCTCCTGGCTGAGCGTGCCGTCCTGCTGCACCGGCAGCGGCGTGGTCTCGTACGCGCCGGTCTTGGCCAGCTCGGCGAGCTTGGCCAGCGAGGCGCCGAGCTCCTGCTCGCTGAGCGAGGGGTCGGCGATCTGGGCGAGCGACTCGACGGTGGTGGTGGCGTCCCCGGCGTCGCTGGACATCTTCCGCAGCACCGCGTGCATCACCTGGCCGAAGCGGCTCAGCTGCTTGGTCTGCGCCTCGGCGGGTGCCCGGTAGGTGGCGTAGGCGACGGCGGCGCGGCCGTTCAGCGTCCGGTCCTTGCCGCGGACGACCAGCGGGTCGGCGCCCTTCTTCTCCGCCGGCACGGTCACGTCCGGGTCGACGGTGATGCCGTCGACCAGCTCGACGAGGTTCTCCAGGTAGGGGGTGTCCAGCCGCCAGGTGCCCTCGATCCGGGTGCCGAGCAGCGCGCCGAGCGCCTCCCGGGTGGCGTCCGAGCTGTCCTCGACGGACTTGCCCAGCGTGGTGGAGCCGCCTTCGTCGGTGGCGACCGCGAGCGCGTTGGGCAGCAGGACCGTGGTGCCCTTCTTGGTGGTCTCGTTGTCGACGAGCAGCACGGTGGAGGTCTCCTCGCCGCCCGTCTCGTGCAGGTGCAGCACGATGACGTGGCGCTGCTGCGGGCCGCTGGAGCCGGCCTGCTCGTCCGTGGAGCCGGGCTGGCCGGGGAGCTTGCCCGCCGACCACAGGTAGCCGACCCCGCCGGCGGCGGCCAGGACCAGCAGCACCATCAGCGCGATCACCCGATTGCGTGTCTTGCGACGGCGCTCGTCGCGTCGCTCCGTTCGGGTTTCGGCGAATTTCAACCAGTCGATGACGTCCTCGGAGTCCTCGTCCGGCTCTTCGAGGAAGGAGAACTGCTCGGTGCGGTAGGGGCCGTTCCCGTCGTCCGGGCGCTCCCCGGCCGCGGGGCGCGTCCGGGGCCCCGGCTCGTGTCCGCGCTGCGGGGGGACGAGGGGCTGCTGACCGGTGTCGCCGCCACCGGACTGGGGGTGCCCGGTGTCGTACGAGCCGAAGTCGGGGGAGAAATCGGGGGTGGGGTCAGGGGTGAACCCGGGGGCGTACTCCTGGCGGACCTGCTGGGCCTGCTGGGCCTGGTACGCCTGCGCGGAGTGCTGGGCCTGCGGGGCCTGCGGCGCCTGCTGGGCCCGGTACCCCTGCGGGGCCTGAGCCTGCGCGTGCGGGTCCGCCCAGTCGTAGGTCGCGGAAGGGTCGTACTGGTGCGGCAGGGACGGCGCGGGCTGCTGCACCGGGCGGCCGTACGCGTCGTACCCGTACTCCGGGGCAGGGCCCTGCGGCTGCTGGTAGACCGGCCGGCCGTAGGCGTCGTAGCCGTACACCTGCGGTGCGTAGGGATCCTGGCCGGGATCCTGCCCGTACGGGTCCTGTCCGTCGTTCACCGGTACCCCTTCAGCAGTCGTGCCGGTACAGCTCGCGCTTGTCGATGTAGCGCACCACACCGTCCGGCACCAGATACCAGACCGGATCGCCCGCCGCGACTCGGGCGCGGCAGTCGGAGGACGAGATCGCCAGCGCCGGCACCTCGACGAACGAGACTCCGCCCTCCGGAAGCCCCGGGTCGGCCAGTATGTGGCCGGGCCGGGTCACCCCGATGAAGTGGGCGAGGGAGAACAGCTCCTCGGTGTCCCGCCAGGTGAGGATCTGGGCGAGCGCGTCCGCGCCGGTGATGAAGAACAGATCCGCGTCACCGTTCTCCGCGCGCAACTCGCGCAGCGTATCGGTGGTGTAGGTGGGGCCGCCGCGGTCGATGTCGATGCGGCTGACCGAGAACTGGGGGTTGGAGGCGGTGGCGATCACCGTCATCAGATAGCGGTCCTCGGCCGGGGACACCTTCTTGTGGCTCTTCTGCCACGGCTGCCCGGTCGGAACGAACACCACCTCGTCCAGGTGGAACTGCGCGGCCACCTCGCTGGCGGCGACCAGGTGACCGTGGTGGATCGGGTCGAATGTCCCGCCCATCACGCCGAGCCGCCGCTTCGCGGACCGTTTCTGCTCTCCCATGCGTGCAGACCCTACTGGGCCCGTTCGCCCGGTGTCGCGGCCGGGAGGTGGTGAGGCGCCGGTCAGCGGTCGCGGTTGAAGCGGGTGGTGATCCACAGCAGCAGGAAGAGGATGACCAGGGCGGCACCGCCGGTCATGTACGGGCTGATGCTGTCGTGGTTGCCGCCGTGCTCGCCGCCCTCGGAGGCGAGGGTGGCCAGGGTGTGCGCGGTGCTGTAAGCGGTCATCGTCGCCAGGACCAATCCGGGATGTGAGCGGGCCAATACGTCTGCCACATCGTAAGCGGGGTGATCGGCGCCGCGCCGCCGGGGCTCGCGCCAGTCGTTCCAGGGACGGCTGGGGAACGGCCGGCCCTGCTCGCGGTACTCGCCGGCGCGGCGTGCGGTGAACGCTAGTCCTGCTTGCGGTATCCGCGGAGCAGGAGCCAGGCGACCAGGGGCACGCCGACGATGGCGACGACGAGGACGGTGCGCAGCAGCGCGCCCGGCCCCTGGTCCTTGGCGGAGACGGCGAGCAGTTCGGTGGTCAGGCCGGTCATGTCAGGCATGTCTCCACGGTAGCCACCGCCTCCGGTGGGCCTAGGGTGGGGGTTACCGGGGGCGGGACGGATCCGGGCAGCGGTATGCGAGGGGGTCTGACATGAGCGACAGCACGACCTACGGACGGCAGGACGTGCCAGGCCGCGACCGGCGCCGGTTCCCCGGTATCTCGTCGCGCGCGTACGAGCACCCGGCGGACCGCTCGGCGCTGGTGGCGCTGCGCAGGCTGAGCGGTTTCGACACCGCCTTCAAGGCGCTCAGCGGGCTGCTGCCCGAGCGCAGTCTGCGGCTGCTGTACCTGTCGGACTCGGTGCGGGTCGGCGAGCGGCAGTTCGCGCACCTGAACGACATGCTGCGGGACGCCTGCTACATCCTGGACCTGGAGAAGGTCCCGGCGATGTACGTGACGCAGAACCCGCAGCCCAGCGCGATGTGCATCGGCCTGGACGAGCCGATCATCGTGCTGAGCACCGGGCTGGTCGAGTTGCTGGACGAGGAGGAGATGCGCGCGGTCATCGGCCATGAGGTCGGCCACGCGCTGTCCGGGCACTCGGTCTACCGCACGGTGCTGCTCTTCCTCACCAACTTCGCGCTGAAGGTCGCCTGGATACCGCTGGGGAACGTGGCGGTGACGGCGGTGGTGACCGCCCTGCGCGAGTGGTTCCGCAAGTCGGAGCTGTCGGCGGACCGGGCCGGGCTGCTGGTGGGTCAGGATCTGCAGGCGTCGATGCGCGCTCTGATGAAGCTGGCGGGTGGCCACCATTTGCACGAGATGAACGTGGACGCCTTCCTGGAGCAGGCCGAGGAGTACGAGTCCGCGGGCGATCTCCGGGACTCGGTGCTCAAGATCATGAACATGCTGCCGCGCAGCCACCCGTTCACCACGGTGCGCGCCGCCGAGCTCAAGCGGTGGGCCTCCGGCCGGGACTACCAGCGGATCATGGACGGCCATTACCCGCAGCGTGCGGAGGACCCGCGCGCCTCGGTGTCGGACTCCTTCCGGGAGTCCGCCGCCCACTACGCCGGCACGGTCCGGGGCAGCAAGGATCCGCTGATGGCGTTCGTCCGGGACGTGGCGGACGGCGCCGGTGAGCTGGGCGGCAAGCTGCGGGACCGGTTCACCGGGAGCGGCGGGCGCGACAAGCCGCAGGACGGGCCGGGGGACGGGCCACGGGACGCGTCGCAGGACCGGCCGCGCGACGGGTCGCAGGACAGGCCGGGGGACGGGTCGCAGGGCGGGTCTCCGGGACCGGTCTGATCACACCTGATCAACGCCTGATCGCGTCCGGTCAGGCACGTTTCGATCACGAGGGCAGCTTCGGCTGGGCGTCGGGGGACAGCACTCCGCACAGCGCGTCGGAGGGCCGACCGGTGGCGTACGGGTCGGTGCCGGCCGGTCCGTCGTTCCGGGCGCTCTGCCCGGCCAGCAGCGGCCGCAGGTAGCCGGCGCTGTCCGTGGCGCACGTCTGCGGGCCCACCTTGAGCGAGCTGTACACCAGCTCCACGTGGCGATCACGGACGTCCTCGCTGTCGAGCTGGAAGCGCGCCTCACGGCGCACGGTGAAGAGCGAGGCACCGTCCGCGCTGGGGTCGCCGGCCGGCCGGACGGCGTACACGAAGGTGTGATCGGCGGTGATCTCCAGGGTGCCGGCGGCGCGCTCGACCACCGTCAGGCTGCCCCGGACCCGGACCGGCTCGTCGTCCACCGGCGTCACCCGGGTGGGGTCGAAGCGGATCAGCCAGCCGGTGGCCGCGTGCCGCCCGTCGTCGGCCGGGTGCTTGAAGCTGCGGTCGAACTGGTCGAGCTGGCCGGGGTCGAGCAGCAGCCGCACCGGCCGGGTGGAGCCGCCGGAGATCACCTCGTGGTCGATGGCCGAGGCGACGACGTACTCCTTCGCCGTGGTCAGCGCGGCCATCACCTCGCTCTGGGAGAAGTTCTCGGTGCTCCGGGCGCCCGGCAGGGTGACCCCCGCGGCGCCGGTGCGGTACTCCGCTGCCGGGCTGTGCACGAAGAGGTCGGCGGCCCGGCCGCCGGGCACCGGCTCGCTCGGGGCCAGCGGGACCACGCTGCTGCGCAGCGGATCGGCGGCGGCGCGCGGGGCCGGCTGGTAGGGGTGCCGGATGCCCATGTAGACGGCGGTGGCGAAGGCGACGGCGATCAGCAGGACGAGCAGGAGGGCCTGCCGGGAGAGGTTCAGCCGGCCCCAGACGTGCCGGCTGCGTACCGCGCGGGCGTGCTCCCCCATGCGCTCCTGGGCGGAGAATTCCTGGAGCCGGGCAGCTCTCACGAACGACTCGTCGAAGACGACGGATCGGTATTCGTCGTCGCTTCCTCCGGGAACGCCCTCGGGTGTCCCCTCGGGAGGGTCTCCAGGCCCGGCCATATCACCAGGGTAGGTCCCCTAAGGCCCGGGTAAAGGGCGCGCCGGTGACAACTTCACGACGCGTCCGGGGCGGCGGAGGCCGCGGGGACGCGGGATTCGGTCCGCCCGGAGGGCAGCGAGCCCTTGCGGTCGGCGGGAGGGCTGTCGACGCCGCTGGTGGCGGGCGGCGGCGCGGGATCCTGGCGGCCGCCGGAGGCGCCGCGGTAGACCGCGGCGAAGGCGAGCGCGACCACGCCGATGCCCATCAGCACGGCGAGCAGCCAGGCGACCGGGCGGTGCCATCGCACATGGCTGCGGTAGGGCCGCTCGGAGCCGTCATAGGTCCCGTAGGGGTCGTAGCCGTCCTCGTGCGGGCCGAAGCGCCCGTCGCGCCCCCGGTCCTCGTGGGGGTCGTAGCCGAATTCGGCTTCGGGGCCGAATCCGTCCTCGTACGGCTCGTCGTCCGCGTGGCCCGCGCCGGTGCGGCGGCGGGCGGCCTCCGCCTCGGCGCGCGCCTGGGCGGCGGCCAGCATGCGCTCGATCGCGGTCGGCTCGTGGATCTCGGCCGACCTTACGAAGTCCTCGTCGAAGACCACGGAGGCGAAGGCGTCCTCCGCTTCCCCGTGGCTGCGGTCGTCGGGCTCGTCGCCGTCCGGGAACGGCCTGCCCCCCACGTCGTCCGGCACCCCATCAGAGTAGACCTGAGCGGTCCGTTTGGGCAGGGCGGATTCCGCCGCGGATCGGACAGCGCAACCGGCGGCGCACCGGACTCCGGCGGGCCTCGGCGGGGACTTGAGGCGGGGCCGGCCGGCGTCAGCGGGTGTGGCCGTCGCCGGTGACGATGTACTTGGTGGACGTCAGCTCGGGCAGGCCCATCGGCCCGCGGGCGTGCAGCTTCTGGGTGGAGATGCCGATCTCGGCGCCGAAGCCGAACTGACCGCCGTCGGTGAAGCGGGTCGAGGCGTTGACCGCGACCGTGGTGGAATCGACCAACTGGGTGAACCGGCGGGCGGCCGCCTGCGAGGTGGTGACGATCGCCTCGGTGTGACCGGAGGACCACAGCCGGATGTGCGCGACGGCCGCGTCCAGCGAGTCCACCACCGCCGCCGCGATGTCGTAGCTGAGGTACTCGGTCTCCCAGTCCTCGACGACCGCCGGGACCACGGTGGCCTCGGAGCCCTGCGCGGCGGCCAGCACCCGCTCGTCGGCGTGCACCGTCACCCCGGCCGCGGCCAGCGCCGCCAGCGCGCGCGGCAGGAAGCGGTCGGCGATGTCCTGGTGCACCAGCAGGGTCTCCGCGGCGTTGCACACGCTCGGCCGCTGTGCCTTGGAGTTGACCAGGATCTCGACGGCCATGTCGAGATCGGCCTGCGCGTCCACGTACACATGGCAGTTTCCGGTGCCGGTCTCGATCACCGGGACGGTGGACTCCTCGACCACGGTGCGGATCAGCGAGGCGCCGCCGCGCGGGATCAGCACGTCGACCAGGCCGCGGGCGCGCATCAGCTCGCGCACCGAGTCGCGGCTCTCGCCGGGCACCAGCTGCACGGCGTCGGCGGGCAGCCCGGCGCCGCCGACCGCGTCGCGGATCACCTTCACCAGGGCGGTGTTGGAGGCGTAGGCGGACGAGGAGCCGCGCAGCAGGACCGCGTTGCCCGACTTCAGGCAGAGCGCCGCGGCGTCCACGGTCACATTGGGCCGGGCCTCGTAGATGATGCCGACGACGCCGAGCGGCACCCGGACCTGGCGCAGGTCGATGCCGTTGGGCAGGGTCGAGCCGCGCACCACCTCGCCGACCGGGTCGGGCAGCGCCACCACGTCGCGGACGTCCGAGGCGATGGCCCGCACCCGCTCCGGGGTGAGGGTCAGCCGGTCGATGATCGACTCCCTGGTGCCGGCCTCGCGCGCCCGCTCCACGTCCACCGCGTTGGCCTCGACGATCTCCTTGGTGCGCACCTCCAGCGCGTCGGCGATCGCCAGCAGGGCATCGTCCTTGGCGGCGCGGGGCAGCGGCGCCAGGTCGGTGGCCGCAGCGCGGGCCCGGTAGGCGGCCTGGTGGACCGGAGACTTGGGCCAGGGGTTGGCGAGGGGCGAGGTCGGTGCGCTGGTCATGTCCGAAAGCCTACTGAGCCGAGCGAGGGTGACCGACCGGTATTCCGCTTTCCGAGACGGAAGGGTCGGCATTCGGAAGGGCCGGAAGGGGAAGACGGCGCTTCGCGAGCCGAAAGCGGGGCGAGGGGTTGCCGGTGGGGGAAGGCCGGCGCCGGGAAGGGCAGGCGGTCGAGGCGGTCAGAAGGGGTGCACGCCGACCGGGGACGCGGGCGGCGGGCCGTACCCCTCCGCTATCCGCTGGTGGTAGGTCTCCCGGTCGATGACCTCCAGCCCCACGATCTCCCACGGCGGCAGCTGGGCGGTGGACCGGTGCTCGCCCCACAGCCGCAGCGCGACCGCGGCCGCGTCATGCAGGTCGCGGGCCTCCTCCCAGTACCGGATCTCGGCGTGGTCGTTGGCATAGCGGCTGGTCAGCAGGAACGGATGGTCGTGGGCGAGCTGCTCCAGGGCCCGCCGGACCTCCGGCAGCGGCGCCTCGGCCCCCGAGACGCTGAGGGTGACGTGCCACAGCCGGGAGAGCCCCTGGGGGACGCCCGACGGACCCTGGGCCGTCCCGGGCGCGACGCCCTCCGGCCGGTCGCCCGCGCCGGCTGTGTCGTGCGTCGCCACACTCGTCAGGGTGCGCTCCTCCCCCGCGCCCCTGCGGGCCTGGGCGGAGGTGTTCCCGCCTCGCGGCTGCGCCCCTGGACGCCCTCGTCTCACCGGCGGCCTCCCGTTGCTCGCGTTTTGAAACGAAGCCGTGTGGGCGACTCCGTCCGCAACAAAGTTGACCAGTCCCCGGGCGGGCGCGGGGCGGTTTTACGGAAGGTCCCGCTTGCAAAGCTGGACTTGTCGTGTTTTCTCTCCCGCGCTGACGCTCGTCAGGGGGACGGGGTGACACGCGGGTGTGACGGGGGCGCCCCGGACGCTCGGCGACGGACCAGCCCCGGACGCTCGGCGACGGACCGGACGCTCAGCGGCGCAGCACCACGAGGTCGTCGCGGTGCACCACCTCGCGCTCGTACGCGGCGCCGAGCTCCTTGGCCAGCTCGCGGGTGGACCGGCCCAGCAGCCGGGGGATCTCCTTGGCGTCGAAGCTGACCAGGCCGCGCGCCACGGCCCGCCCCGTCGCGTCCCGCAGCTCCACCGGGTCACCGGCGGTGAAGTCGCCCTCGACGGCGGCGATGCCCGCCGGCAGCAGCGAGCCACCCCGCTCGACCACGGCGCGCACCGCGCCGTCGTCCAGGGTGAGCGCGCCGCGCGGCGCGGAGGCGTGCGCCAGCCACAGCAGCCGGTCGCGGGAGCGGCGGCCGGTGCGGTGGAAGTAGGTGCCGGTGGGGCGGCCCAGCAGGGCGTCGGCGGCGTGGCTGGCGGCGGTGAGCACCACCGGGATGCCGGCCGCGGCGGCGATCCGGGCGGCCTCGACCTTGGTGACCATGCCGCCGGTGCCGACCCCGGCCCGGCCGGCGCTGCCGATCGTGATGCCCTCCAGGTCGTGCGGGCCGGTGACCTCGGCGATCCGGGAGGTGCCGGGGATGCTGGGGTCCCCGTCGTAGAGGCCGTCGACGTCGGAGAGCAGCACCAGCAGGTCCGCGCGGACCAGGTGCGCCACCAGCGCGGCCAGCCGGTCGTTGTCGCCGAACCGGATCTCGTCGGTGGCGACGGTGTCGTTCTCGTTGACGATCGGCACCGCGCCCATGGCCAGCAGCTGGTCCAGGGTGCGGGTGGCGTTGCGGTAGTGGGCGCGGCGGCTGGTGTCGTCGGTGGTCAGCAGGATCTGGCCGACCCGGCGGCCGTAGCGGGCGAAGGACGCGGTGTAGCGGGCGACCAGCAGGCCCTGGCCGACACTGGCGGCGGCCTGCTGGCGGGCCAGGTCGCGGGGGCGCCGGTCCAGCCCGAGCGGGGCGAGTCCGGCGGCGATGGCTCCGGAGGAGACCAGCACGATCTCCTTCTCCGGCCGGTCGCCCTCCCCGGCGCCCTCCTGCCCGCCGCGCCCGTCCAGCACCTTGGCGAGGACGTCGACGAGGGCGTCGACCCGGTCCGCGTCCAGCCCGCCGGCGGCGGTGGTCAGAGAGGACGAGCCGATCTTGACCACGATCCGGCGGGCCGCGGTCACCTCGTCCCGTGTCTGCCCCGGTTCCTGTCCGGAGGGACTCCCGGTCCCGTCCTGCGCTGCCACGCCGTCCCCTGCCCTTGTCCGTGCCGTCGTCCACCGGCACCGAGGGGGCGCCCCCCGGTTCCGCCGGACCGGGGGCGTTCCCGGTCCGCACCTCGCAATCTACGTCAGGGGCCGGTACCGGCGCCGCCGCATTCCGTCCCGCGGACGCCGCTGCGTTCTGTCCGAGTCTGGGGTGATTGGCGTCACCAGAGATTGTCACCGGCCCCGGCCGCGGCATACGGTCAGTGGTCGGCCTGCTCCGCAAACCCGGGCGTCGTCCAGACGTCTGCGCGGGGAACACCTGGCCAACCCACATCGAAAGACCCCCATTCCGCCGCTTCTCCTGCCAGGAGCCCACCCCGTGCCCTCTGCCGGACCCTCCTCCCGCCGAGCCGTGCAGCTGGCGGCGCTGATCGCGATGGTGGTGTTCTTCACCACTCAGCTCATCGGTGCCGTACTGCCGAACGTCCCCCTGCTCATCGCCGCCTCGGCGGGTGGCCTCGCCCTCGATCTGTATCTCCAGCACAAGCAGCCCGGCCTGCTCTCGCTGCTGGGCAAGATCCGCTTCGACGTCATGGTGCGGCAGCTGATCCGCGACATGCTCATCCTGGTCGGACTGCTGCGCATCGACGGCATCGACCCGACGCGGGAGCACGCGCCCATCGTCGTCGGCCTGCTGCTCTTCTACCTCGCGCACTTCGCCTGCCAGGCGGCCGCGGTGATGGTCCGCCGCACCCGCCAGCTGCCGTTCGTGACCCGCAACATCGACGCCTCCTCGCTGCGCCTGACCGCCGCGCCGCCGCGGCTGTTCGCCCGCCAGCACGGCCGCCGGCTGCTGCGTCTGGCCGTCCCGGCCACCACCGGTGTGCTGGTCACCATGGCCACCGAGAACGGCTGGTGGGGCGTTGCGGGCCTGACGGTCGCGGTGCTCGTCGGCATCGGCGGCACGGCCCACCTGGCCACCTGGCTGCTGCCGCGCAAGCGCTCGGTGAACGAGCAGAAGGCGCTGGAGTGGCTCGACAAGTGGCTGGCCGAGTACCAGCCGACGGTGGGCATGTACTTCTCCGGCGGCACCACTTCCGCGTACCAGGCGAACATGTGGCTCTCCACGCTCGCCGCCCTGGACGGCAACCCGATCATCGTGCTCCGTGAGCGCTTCATGGTGCAGAAGATCGACGCGACCGACATTCCGATCGTCTGCCTGCCCAAGGTCGCCAACCTGATGCGGCTGGAGCACTCCGCGCTGAAGGTGCTGCTGCACCCGGCCAACTCCGGCAAGACCTCCCAGGTGCTGCGCATCCCCTCGATCAAGCACGCCTTCATCAACCACGGCGAGAGCGACAAGCTCTCCAGCTGCAACCCGTACGCCAAGGCGTACGACGAGGTGTGGGTGGCCGGGCCGGCCGCGCGCGACCGCTACCAGCAGGCCGACATCGGCGTCGACGACCGCGACGTGGTGGAGGTGGGCCGCCCGCAGCTCGCCCCGATCCGCCCCTACTCGGGCGCGCCGACCGCCCAGTACACCACCGTGCTGTACGCGCCGACCTGGGAGGGCTGGGACGGCAACCCGGGCAACACCTCGGTGATGCTCGCGGGCGAGAACATCGTCCGCGCCCTGCTGGCCGACCCCTCGGTGCGCCTGGTCTACAAGCCACACCCGATGACCGGATCCGTGGTGCCGCAGGCCGGCGCCGCCAACGAGCGCATCAAGGCGATGATCGCCGCGGCCAACGCCCAGCGCAGTGGCGCCCGGCCGGGCCCGGAGGCGGCCGCCGAGCTGGCCCGCCGCACCGAGGAGCTGACCGGCCTGACCACGACCGCCTTCCGTCCCGGCGCGGACGAGATCGAGCGGATGCTGCTCCAGGGCCGCCCGGAGGACGGGCGCGCCGCGCGCGTCGACCAGGCCACCATCGCCTGGGAGAACGCCTTCTGGGCCTCTCTGCCGGAGTGGGAGCACCAGATCATCACCGGCCCGCGTCCGGCGATCTTCAGCTGCTTCAACCAGGCCGACCTGCTGATCAGCGATGTCTCCAGCGTGGTATCGGACTACCTGAGCAGCGAGAAGCCGTACGCCGTGGCGAACACCAGCGGCATGTCGGAGGAGGACTTCAAGGCGGGCTTCCCGACGGTGCGCGCCGCCACCATCCTCAGCCCCGGCGCCGAGGGCGTCCCCGCGCTGCTGGAGTCGGTCCGGCGGCCGGAGAAGGACACCCTGGCCGACGCCCGCGCCGAGCTGAAGGAGCACCTGCTCGGCCCGTCCGACCCGCCGTCGATGGTCCGCTTCAACCAGGCCGCGCTCGCGCTGGCCGCCGAGGCGGACGAGCGGCAGGCCCGGATGGCCACCCGTCTGGCCGCCGAGCTGCCCTCGCAGCGGGAGGCGACGGACGCGGCGGAGGAGATGGAGATGGAGGCCGGCGCGGAGGAGTCGGTCTCGGCCTGAGTCTCCGTCCGGATACGCAGAAGCCGGGCGGGCTGGTTCTCACCAGCCCGCCCGGCTTTCGTCTGTCCGGCGAATCCTTTAGCCGGCGAACCCTTTAGAACGGACGGAACTCGTCGTACTCGCGGTCCGCGTCGTCCCGCTCCGCATCGCGGTCGCGGCGGCGCTGGACGGCGGGCCGCGGCGCCTCGAAGCGGTGGTCCTCGCCACGCCGGCCGAGCATCTCCGCACCGGCCGCCATGGTCGGCTCCCAGTCGAAGACGACGGCGTCGTCCTCGGAGCCGATGGCGACACCGTCGCCGGCCTTGGCACCGGCCTTCATCAGCGCCTCCTCGACACCGAGGCGGTTGAGGCGGTCGGCGAGGTAGCCCACGGCCTCGTCGTTGTTGAAGTCGGTCTGCCGCACCCAGCGCTCCGGCTTCTCGCCGCGCACCCGGAACAGGCCGTCCTCCTCGCGCGTCACGGTGAAGCCCGCGTCGTCCACCGCCTTGGGGCGGATGACGATCCGGGTCGCCTCCTCGACCGGCTTGGCGGCCCGCGCCTCGGCGACGATCTTCGCCAGCGCGAAGGACAGCTCCTTCAGGCCCGTGCGGGAGACGGCCGACACCTCGAAGATCTCGAAGCCGCGGGCCTCCAGCTCGGGCCGGATGATGTCCGCGAGGTCCTTGCCGTCGGGGATGTCGACCTTGTTGAGGACGACCAGCCGCGGCCGGTCGTCCAGGCCGCCGTACGCCGCCAGCTCCTCCTCGATGACGTCCAGGTCGGAGAGCGGGTCCCGCTCGGACTCCAGGGTCGCGGTGTCCAGGACGTGCACCAGCACCGAGCAGCGCTCGACGTGGCGCAGGAACTCCAGGCCCAGCCCCTTGCCCTGGCTGGCGCCGGGGATCAGGCCCGGCACGTCGGCGATGGTGTAGACGGTGGCACCGGCCGTCACCACCCCGAGGTTGGGGACCAGCGTGGTGAACGGGTAGTCGGCGATCTTCGGCTTGGCGGCCGAGAGCACCGAGATCAGCGAGGACTTGCCGGCGCTCGGGTAGCCCACCAGCGCCACGTCCGCGACGGTCTTCAGCTCCAGGACGATGTCCCCGCTCTGGCCGGGCACGCCCAGCAGCGCGAAGCCGGGGGCCTTGCGGCGCGCGGAGGCGAGGGCCGCGTTGCCCAGACCGCCGCGGCCGCCCTCGGCGGCGATGAAGCTGGTGCCCTGGCCGACGAGGTCGGCGAGGACGTTGCCCTGCTTGTCCAGGACGACGGTGCCGTCCGGGACGGGCAGGACCAGGTCCGTGCCGTCCTTGCCGGAGCGGTTGCCGCCCTCGCCGGGCTTGCCGTTGGTGGCCTTGCGGTGCGGGCTGTGGTGGTAGTCGAGGAGCGTGGTGACGGACTGGTCGACGACCAGGATCACGTCACCTCCCCGGCCGCCGTTTCCGCCGTCCGGGCCGCCGAGGGGCTTGAACTTCTCGCGGTGCACGGAGGCGCAGCCGTGGCCTCCGTTACCCGCGGCGACGTGCAGCTCGACGCGGTCCACGAAGGTCGTCATGGTTGTGCCTCCAGATGAGCGAGATACATACGGGATTGTCTGTTGTGCAACACGCGAAAGGCGGACCCGCTTCCCGGCACGGGAAGTGAGGTCCGCCTCCGCAGAAACCGCTCTACGAGCGCCTGAGAGAAATCAGGCGACCGGAACGATGTTCACGACCTTGCGGCCACGGTGGGTGCCGAACTGCACGGCACCGGCCTGCAGCGCGAACAGCGTGTCGTCGCCGCCACGGCCGACGCCCGTGCCCGGGTGGAAGTGGGTGCCGCGCTGGCGGACCAGGATCTCACCGGCGAGGACGGTCTGACCGCCGAAGCGCTTCACGCCGAGCCGCTGAGCGTTGGAGTCGCGACCGTTCCGAGTGGACGATGCGCCCTTCTTGTGTGCCATGTCTCCTCAGTCCCTTACTTCGCCGGAGCGTCGATGCCGGTGATCTTCAGCGCGGTGTGCAGCTGGCGGTGGCCGATCCGCTTCTTGTAGCCGGTCTTGTTCTTGTACTTCTGGATGCGGATCTTGTCGCCCTTGTGGTGGTCCACGACCTCGGCCTGGACCTTCACGCCGGCCAGGACCCACGGGTCACTGGTGACCGAGTCGCCGTCGACGACCAGCAGCGTCGAGAGCTCGACGGTGTCGCCGACCTTGCTGGTGGAAATGCGGTCAACCTCAATGACGTCGCCAACGGACACCTTCTGCTGGCGGCCGCCGGTGCGCACGATCGCGTACACGCGGAACTCTCTCTCGCTCGAAACGGAACCTCTGATGCCAGCCGCTCACCAGGACCGGGGGGCTGATAAGCCCCGGATCCGACGCATCCGTGAGGACGAGCGGCCTCTCCCGGCGAAGCGGGAGGGATTTGCTCAGAGGTGCGGCGTACAGACGCCGACGGTCAAGATTACGGGCCCGGCCCCAGAGGGTCAAACCGGGGCTCTCCCCCGAGCCGCTCCCCGCGAACGGGTCGGCCGACGTCCGGCCCGGACGGTTCCGGACGGGGCCGGAACGCACGGCTCCGGACGGGGCCGGAACGCACGGCGCCCGCCCCGGCAACTGGTGCCGGGGCGGGCGGGTGAGCGGTGGGACGCCGGGCCGGTCAGCCCTCCGTGGAGGCCGACACGGACGAGAGCGTGGGCTCCGCCGCGACGGTCTTCTTGGCGGCGGCCTTCTTCGCCGTCGTCTTCTTCGCTGCCGTCTTCTTGGCCGTCGCCTTCTTGGCCACGGTCTTCTTCGCCGCGGTCTTCTTGGCGGTGGCCTTCTTCGCCGGTGCCTTCTTGGTGGCGGCCTTCCGGGCCGTCTTCTTCGCCGGCGCCGCCTCGACCGCTGCCTCAGCCTCGGTCTCGGCCTCTGCGACGGCCTCCGCCGCGGCCGCGACCGCCGCCTCGGGCTCCGGCTGCGCCGCGGGGGCGCTGACGACCACCACGGCCGCCTCCTCGGCACCCGCCGGCGGGCCCGCCGGGGCGGACACCTTCCGGGTCACCCGGCGACGGGCGCGGGGCGCGGGCGCCGCTTCCGGCTCCGGCACCGCGACCGGCTCGGCGGCCACGGGGGCCTCCGCCGGGGCGGCTGCCTCGGCCTGGACCGGCGCGGGCGCCTCGGCCGGTACCTCCGCGGGCACCACGACGACCGGCTCCGGCCGGGCGGCCTTCGGGGAGCCCGCCGGGGCGGACGCCTTCCGGGTCGCCCGACGGCGGGTACGGCCCCGGCCGACGGCAGCCTCGGCCTCGGCGGCGCTGCTGTACAGCTCCTCGTCCGGGGCGAACGCCGGCTCGGGCAGGGCGGCGGGCGCGGCGACCTCGGCGGCCACCTCCGCCACGGTCTCCGCGGCAGCCTCGGCCGCCTCGGCGGCGACCTCCGCCACCGCCTCCGCCGCGGTCTCGGCCACCGCTTCCAGAGCCGGCTCGGCCTCGGCCTGCGCCGTGCCGCGCTTCTTCTTGCGCTTGCCGCCCCCGCCGACCGTCGACGGCTGGTCCATGTGGACCAGGACGCCGCGGCCGTTGCAGTGCACGCAGCTCTCGGAGAAGGACTCCAGCAGCCCCTGGCCCACCCGCTTGCGGGTCATCTGGACCAGGCCCAGCGAGGTGACCTCGGCGACCTGGTGCTTCGTGCGGTCACGGCCCAGGCACTCCAGCAGACGGCGGAGCACCAGGTCCCGGTTGGACTCCAGCACCATGTCGATGAAGTCGATCACGATGATGCCGCCGAGGTCGCGCAGCCGCAGCTGGCGCACGATCTCCTCGGCCGCCTCCAGGTTGTTCCTGGTGACCGTCTCCTCCAGGTTGCCGCCCTGGCCGGTGAACTTGCCGGTGTTGACGTCGACCACGACCATCGCCTCGGTCCGGTCGATGACCAGCGAACCGCCGCTGGGCAGCCAGACCTTGCGGTCCAGCGCCTTCATCAGCTGCTCGTCGATGCGGTAGGTCGCGAAGACGTCGACGTCCGAGGTCCACTTATGCAGCCGGTCCGCGAGGTCCGGCGCGACGTGCGAGACGTAGCCGTGGATGGTCTCCCAGGCGTCGTCACCGCTGACGATGACCTTGGAGAAGTCCTCGTTGAAGATGTCGCGGACGACCCGGACGGTCATGTCCGGCTCGCCGTAGAGCAGCGACGGGGCGTTGCCGCTCTTCGCCTTCTTCTGGATCTCCTCCCACTGCGCCTGGAGGCGGCTGACGTCGCGGGCCAGCTCCTCCTCGCTCGCGCCCTCCGCCGCGGTGCGGACGATCACACCCGCGTCCTCGGGGACGATCTTCTTGAGGATCTGCTTCAGCCGCGCCCGCTCGGTGTCCGGCAGCTTGCGGCTGATGCCGGTCATCGAGCCCTCGGGCACGTAGACCAGGTAGCGGCCGGGGAGGGAGACCTGGCTGGTCAGCCGGGCGCCCTTGTGGCCGATCGGGTCCTTGGTGACCTGGACGAGCACGGACTGGCCGGACTTCAGGGCGGTCTCGATCCGCCTCGGGCCGTTGGCCAGGCCCAGCGCCTCGAAGTTCACCTCGCCCGCGTACAGCACGGCGTTGCGGCCCTTGCCGATGTCGACGAAGGCGGCCTCCATCGACGGCAGCACGTTCTGGACCTTGCCCAGGTAGACGTTGCCGACGTACGAGGTGGCCTGCTCCTTGTTGACGAAGTGCTCGACGAGGACGTTGTCCTCCAGCACGCCGATCTGGGTGCGCTCGCCGCTCTGGCGGACCACCATCACGCGCTCGACGGCCTCGCGGCGCGCCAGGAACTCCGCCTCGGTGATGATCGGAACCCGGCGGCGGCCCTGCTCGCGTCCCTCCCGGCGGCGCTGCTTCTTCGCCTCCAGGCGGGTCGAGCCCTTGATGGACTGCACCTCGTCGGACGGCTCGGCCTTCGGGCGCGGCTCACGGATCTTGACGACCGTGCGCACGCCCTCCTCCTCGCCCGCCTCGGCCTCGACGGCCTCACCGCTGCGGCGGCGACGGCGACGACGGCGACGGCTGCTGCTGGAGCCCGCGCCGATGGCGGCTTCCTCCTCGGCGCCCGGCTCCTCGTCCTCGGCCTCTGCCTCGGCCTCGGCGGTCTCCTCCTCGGCGGCCTCCGCCTCGCCCTCGGCGGCCTCACCGCGGCGGCGGCGACGGCCACCCCGGCGGCGGCGGCGCGACGGGCGCTCGCCCGTCTCGTCCTCGGCCAGCTCGGCGGCCTCCTCGGCTTCCTCCGCTTCCTCGGCCTCTTCGGCCTCCACCGGCTCGGCGGTCTCGACCGGGAGCTCCTCGGCCGGCTCACCACGACGGCGACGGCGACGGCGCGGCGCGGGGCGCAGCGGCTCCTCTTCCTCGGCCTCGGCCTCCGCCTCCGCAATGCCCTCGGCGGCGGCAGCCGCGGCAGCGGCCGCGACGCTGTCCGGCGTCTGGAACATGGGCTCGGCGAAGACCGGCGCCTGGAACACGGCGGTCGGCGGCCGGACGGCGCGGCGGCGGCTACGGGCCGGTGCCTCCGGCTCGGCCTCGGCGCGCTCGGCGGCCCGTGCGGGTGCGGGGGCCTGCTCGGCGGCGGGCTGCGCGGCCTCGGCGGTCTCCGGAGCGGCGGTGGCGGCGGCGGTGGCCTTCCGGGTCGCCCGGCGGCGGGTGCGGCGCGGGGTCTCCGGCTCGGCCTCGGGTGCGGGGATGACCGGCGGGGCGGGCGCCTCGGCGGTGGGCCCCGGCTCCGCGACGGCGGGCACCGGCTCGGCCGGGGTCTCGGCGGGGGCGGGCGGACCGGCGGGGGCGGTCGCCTTGCGCGTCGCCCGACGACGGGCACGCACCGGCTTCGCCTCGGGCTCGGCAGCCACAGCCTCAGCGGCAACCGGCGCAGCGGCCTCCGCCGGAGCGGACTCCGGCTCAGCCGGGGTCTCGACCGCGGCCTCGGCAGGCGCGGGCGCACCCGCCGGAGCGGTCGCCTTGCGCGTCGCCCGACGACGGGCACGCACCGGCTTCGCCTCGGGCTCGGCAGCCACAGCCTCAGCGGCAACCGGCGCAGCGGCCTCCGCCGGAGCGGACTCCGGCTCAGCCGGGGTCTCGACCGCGGCCTCGGCAGGCGCGGGCGCACCCGCCGGAGCGGTCGCCTTGCGCGTCGCCCGACGACGCGTACGCACCGGCTTCGCCTCCGGCTCGGCAGCGGCGGCAGGCGGCTCGATCTCGGTCTCTTCGGCCTCGGCCTCGATGGCTTCGACGGCCTCGGTGGGCTCGACAGCCTCGGCGGCCTCTACGGCCGGGGCCTTGGCCTTGGCCTTGCCCTTGCCCTTGGCGGCGGCACCGGTCGGCGGGCCAGCCGGGCGGGACGCCACGCGGCGACGGCGGCGCGGCGGCAGGGTGTCGCTGGGGCTGTTGTTGTCGGACCCGGCGGCGGAAGCGGCGGCGCTGGGCGCGGCCGGCTCCCCCGTTTCCTTCCGGTCCTGCGGTTCGGTCGGCTCAATTGATTCGAGCATGCGGGCGGTTCTCCCGTCACGCTCCCGGGCGCCGGGCCTGTTTCCGGTCAGGGGCCGCGTGATGAGCGCGGTAACCGCTGTCCGGGGCGCGGGCGCCGCACGGGAGCTGTCGTCTCGCTCGCCGGAGCCGTCTTGTGCGGTACCGGCGAAAGTCTCCTGGTCCATGCGCCTGCCGGACCCGGGTGGCTCCCTGGTGCTTCGGCGGCGCGTCGACGACGGTCCTTACGCGGAACCTTCCGGCGCCTTCGCTGGCGGGAGGTCAGTCGCGGCGGCCGTGGGTGGGGCGGCCATGACTGCCTCGCGGTCGGGCGCGAGCGGGTCGGTCACCGTGCCGGTCTCCTCATCGAGCAGCCCCTGCGCCAGCCTGGTCACCGCTGCGGGGACCGGCGGCGCCAGGTCGGCCGTTGCGCGGAGGCCGGACAGGACGTCGTCGGGTCGCACGGCAGGTGTCACATGCCGAACAACCAGCCGCAGTATCGCACAGGCACCGTCGCCGGGCCTATCGGCTGTCTCCGCCAGCGCTTCGAGCCGGGCCACCGCACCTCGGGTGTCGAAGCTCCGCAACCCGTTTTTCGTGCGGCGCTGGACCTCGACGGTCTCGGCCGCCAGGAAGGCCGCGACGGCCTTCTCGGCCTGCTCCGTCTCGACCCCGTCGAGCCGGATCTCCCAGACGGATGCCTGGAGCCGGTCGGCGAGCCCGGAGGTGCGGGCCTCGACGGCCTCGACGATGTCGAGTCCGTCGGGCAGCGATTCGTCGAGCAGCGCACACAGCGTCCGCGGCTCCCGCGCCTCGGTGAGCTGGATCTCCAGGTACTCGGCCTCGCTGCCGGTGCCGGTGGGTGCGGCATTGGCGTACGACACCTTCGGGTGCGGGGTGAAGCCGGCCGAGTACGCCATGGGTACCTCGGCGCGGCGCAGCGCCCGCTCGAAGGCGCGCTGGAAGTCGCGGTGGCTGGTGAACCGGAGGCGGCCGCGCTTGGTGTAGCGCAGTCGGATGCGCTGCACCGCGGGTGCGGGCGGTGGGCCTTCGGGCTGTCGCTTGCCCAGTGTCGTTCAGTCCTTCGTGAGTGCCGTCGTACTGCTACCAAGAGTACGTGCCACGCCGGGCTCGGGTTCCCTCCGGGGCCTGACCAGGGACGATGCTCAGCGGCGCGGAGCGCCGAAGAGCGCCTGGCGGACCTCCCGGGACGCCTGCCGCACGGCGGCGGCCACCGGCCGCCACAGATGGTCACGGATGCCGTGGAGGACGGGGCGGACCAGGGTCTTCCAGACCCAGCCGACGGGAACGACGAAGACCCAGCGGAACAGCGTGCTGACGCAGGTCCACAGGAAGCGGCTGACATGGCCGGCGGCCCGCCAGGCGGCGCCGAACACCACGCCGATCGCGCGGAGGACGGGCCCCAGCACATACCGCCACAGCAGGACCAGCGGCATGATCAGGGTGTAGCGGACGAAGAAGCTGACGGCCACCCAGATGCCGCGCGCCACCCAGGCGATGGCGCGGCCGATGGGGGTGAGCACATAGCGGTAGAAAGCGACGGCCGGCACGACGAACAGGTACCGGCACAGCCAGGCGATGCCGCGTCCGATCGGCGAGAGCAGCACCCGGTGGAGCCAGCGCGCCGGCACCACGATCAGATAGTGGCCGAGCCAGGCGAGCACGGCGCCGAGCGCCCGCAGCGGGGTGACGACGAAGATCCTCCAGAGCCAGGCGATCGCCCGTCCCAGAGGGGTGAGGATCCAGCGGTACACGGCCTTGGCGCAGGCCACCAGGACGTCCCAGACGAGCCGGATGGGGACGACGATGATCAGAGCCAGGATCCGCACCGGGAGCCGGATGGCCTGGACGAGACACCCTCCCCCCGGCTCCGGTCGGTGGGGCGTATTTGACGTGTACCCGTGCATCCGCGCAGCGTATCGGCCGGTCGCCGGGCTCATGGAGACGGCCCCGGCAGCGGGTGCTGCCGGGGCCGGTGCGGCTCCGAGCGGGCCGGGTGGCCCGCTCATCCCGAATGGCTGGTTACTTGACGACCGTGAGCGGCAGCAGCTTCTTGCCCGTCGGGCCGATTTGGATACTGGTGTCCATTTGCGGGCAGACGCCACAGTCGAAGCACGGGGTCCAGCGGCAGTCCTCGACCTCGGTCTCGTCGAGGGCGTCCTGCCAGTCCTCCCACAGCCAGTCCTTGTCGAGACCGGAGTCCAGGTGGTCCCAGGGCAGGACCTCCTCGTAGCTCCGCTCGCGGGTGGTGTACCAGTCGACGTCCACGCCGAAGTCGGGCAGCGTCTTGGCGGCGCACTCCATCCAGCGGTCGTAGGAGAAGTGCTCGCGCCAGCCGTCGAAACGGCCGCCGTCCTCGTAGACGGCGCGGATGACCGCGCCGACGCGCCGGTCGCCGCGGGAGAGCAGGCCCTCGACGATGCCCGGCTTGCCGTCGTGGTAGCGGAAGCCGATGGAGCGGCCGTACTTCTTGTCGCCGCGGATCTTGTCGCGCAGCTTCTCCAGCCGGGCGTCGGTCTCCTCGGCGGACAGCTGCGGCGCCCACTGGAAGGGGGTGTGCGGCTTGGGCACGAAGCCGCCGATGGACACCGTGCAGCGGATGTCGTTGGACCTCGACACCTCGCGGCCCTTGGCGATGACCTTGGTCGCCATGTCGGCGATCTGCAGGACGTCGTCGTCGGTCTCGGTGGGCAGGCCGCACATGAAGTACAGCTTCACCTGGCGCCAGCCGTTGCCGTAGGCGGTGGCGACGGTCCGGATGAGGTCCTCTTCCGAGACCATCTTGTTGATGACCTTGCGGATGCGCTCGGAGCCGCCCTCGGGGGCGAAGGTGAGGCCGGACCGGCGGCCGTTGCGGGTCAGCTCGTTGGCCAGGTCGATGTTGAAAGCGTCGACGCGGGTGGACGGGAGGGACAGGCCGATCTTGTCCTCCTCGTACCGGTCGGCCAGCCCCTTGGCGATGTCGCCGATCTCGGTGTGGTCCGCGGAGGAGAGCGAGAGCAGGCCGACCTCCTCGAAGCCGGTCGCCTTCAGACCCTTCTCGACCATCTCGCCGATGCCGGTGATGCTTCGCTCCCGCACCGGGCGCGTGATCATGCCGGCCTGGCAGAAGCGGCAGCCGCGGGTGCAGCCGCGGAAGATCTCCACCGACATCCGCTCGTGGACGGTCTCCGCGAGCGGGACCAGCGGCTGCTTGGGGTACGGCCACTCGTCGAGGTCCATCACGGTGTGCTTGGACACCCGCCACGGGACGCCGGACTTGTTCGGCACGACGCGGCCGATGCGGCCGTCCGGGAGGTACTCGACGTCGTAGAAGCCGGGGATGTACACCGAGCCGGTCTTGGCCAGCCGGAACAGCAGCTCCTCGCGACCGCCAGGGCGGCCCTCGGCCTTCCAGGCGCGGATGATGTCGGTGATCTCCAGCACCGCCTGCTCACCGTCGCCGATGACCGCGGCGTCGATGAAGTCCGCGATCGGCTCGGGGTTGAAGGCCGCGTGGCCGCCGGCGAGGACGATCGGGTGGTCCAGGGTGCGGTCCGCGGCGTTGAGCGGGATGCCGGCGAGGTCGAGCGCGGTGAGCATGTTGGTGTAGCCGAGCTCGGTGGAGAAGCTCAGGCCGAACACGTCGAAGTCGCGGACCGGGCGGTGGCTGTCCACGGTGAACTGCGGGACGCTGTGCTCGCGCATCAGCTCCTCGAGGTCCGGCCAGACGCTGTAGGTGCGCTCGGCGAGGACGCCCTCGCGCTCGTTGAGGACCTCGTAGAGGATCATGACGCCCTGGTTGGGCAGACCGACCTCGTACGCGTCCGGGTACATGAGCGCCCAGCGGACGTCGCATTCGTGCCAGGGCTTGACCGTGGAGTTGAGTTCACCACCGACGTACTGGATCGGCTTCTGCACGTGCGGGAGCAGGGCCTCGAGCTGTGGGAAGACCGACTCGGACATCTCGAACCTTCATGAGCGGGCAAGGGGTGACTCTCAAGCGTAACCGCAACGGAGTAGGCCCCAGGCACGGCGATCACAGCGACTCCGCGTCGGCGACCTTCGCCCACAGCTCCGGCAGGGCGCGCTCGTCCGTCGCCGCGCGCGCCTCCTCGCGCCCGTACAGCAGCCCGAAGGTGAAGGCGCTCTCGCCCGCGGCATGCGCCTGCACCGCGATGTCACGCAGCGCCTTGCGGGCCATCACGCTGTCCTGGTGATCACCGAGCAGCTGCTGGATCTCGGTGATCCGGCCGGCCAGCCGTGCGGCCGGTTCGCCGAGCCACAGCTGTGCCGCCTCGGCGGCATAGCGCGCCCGCTTGGCCGCCTTGCGCGCGTCGTGCAGGGCGAGATCGCGGTCGCTTCCGGCGGGGGTGGCGAGCGCGGTGTCGACGCGGGCGGCGAGCCGGTCGAAGTCGCGCAGCACCGCCTTGCGGATCTCGCGCCCGGGCGGCCGGGCGGCCGCGGGCCGCAGCAGCGGGACTCCCCCGGGCCCGGTGGCCTGCTCCGGGGGCTCGGTGCGCAGCACGTCGAGGGCGTCGAGCAGCCGCAGATAGCGCCTCCCGTCCAGCACGGCGATCAGCCGGGTCCGCGAGCCGCGCCGCTGGGCGTGGGACCAGATGCGCAGCCGGGCGCGGACCGGCCCCAGCCGCAGCGTCCTGGGCACCTCCTCCAGCGCGGCTTCCAGCCGGGCCGCCAGCACCTCCCGGTCGCGGTCCACCCCCAGCTCGGCGGCGAGCCACTTCAGCTCGGAGCCGAGCGGATCGGTGACGGCCCGGTCGAGCAGTCTGGGGTACGAGCGCAGGGCGCTGCGCAGCCGCCGGGTGGCGACCCGCATCCGGTGCACGGCGTCCGGGGTGTCGAGCCGGACGGCCGGGTCGAGGGCGACGATCGCGGCGATCTGCTGCCGGGCGTACGCCAGGGCCACCTCGCCGGCGGTCTGCTCGCCTCCCCCGCCGCCCGCCTGGCCCTTCTTCCGCTTCCCCGGCTTCCTGCCCGGTTTCCGCTCCGGCTTATCCGGCTTCCTGCCCGGTTTGCGTCCGGGCTCTCCCGGTTTCCGCTCGGTTGTCCGCTCGGTGCCGGCCAGGGCGCGGGCGAGTTTGGAGGCGGCCGCGGCGGGGCGCACGCCCATGGCCGCGGTGAGGTGGCCCTCGATGTCGTCGAGCAGGGTGGCCGGGCCGCCCTCGGCCAGTTCGACCTCGACCTCGGTCCACTGGAAGGTCGCGCCCTCCTCAGAGGCGAGGCGCAAGGCGGTGACCTGGTCCACGGAGATCTCCGCGAGCCGCTCGCCGTCCGCGTCGGTGAGGTGGCGCACGTCCCGCCGGGTGCGCAGCCGGATCAGCGGCGCCAGGGCGGCGTCGCGGGTGCGGGACCGCGCCAGGGAGGCGAGGTCGCGGGGCACCTCGTCGGAGAGCGGGGCGTGGATCTCATCGCGGACGACGTCGCCGCCGGGGCGGGCGCGGGAGCCGCCGCCGGGCCCGGCCGGCAGTTTGAGGTGCCATCCCTCGTCGGCGCCGCCGGTGCGGCGGCGCAGCGTGACGCCGTCGGCGGCGAGCCGGAGGTCCGCGGTGTCGTAGTAGGTGGCGTCGAGGTCGACCGTGCCGCGGTCGGTCACGGCGGCGACGCCGGGGATCCCGGTCAGGGCGGACAGGCCGGTCAGCGTGGGCGGTTCCCCGCCCTCGATGGCCTCATATTTCCGTTCGATCTCTCGCACGGTGCGCGCCATGTTCGGAAATGTACGCGCCGAGGCGGGCGGCGGCGAGGGCCGCGCACCCCCGCTCGCGTCCGGCGGGCGGTGGTGCGCGGCGGGCGCCTGGTCAGCGGGTGCCGATCAGCGGTTGATCGACTGCACTTCCCTGACCGTCACGTCCTGCTCGAAGGTGCTCTCTCCGTCGGGCATGCCGGGCTGCCGGGCCGGTCCGTCGGGGTCGGCGGAGTCGGTCCAGGTGACCTTCCAGGTGATGGACGCCTTGAGCGGGTAGGTCCCGTCGCCGGAGGACTTGCGGTAGGTGATGTTGCACTCCGCGTCCTTGGTGTCGACGGAGTAGCCGCCGCCCTTCCTGGCCAGGGTGTAGGTGCAGGAGCCCGGGTCGGCGTAGGGCGTACCGGCCTCGATGTGGAGCTTGACCGGGGTGGCGACGGTGGTCGCGGCCACGTTGACGCCGAGCTGGTTGAGCTGGGCGGTCACCCAGACCCGGTCCAGGTCCTGGCCGAAGCGCACATACGTTTTGAGGTTGACGACCTGGCCGTCGGCCGCGGGGCTCAGCTCCACGGGCGGGGCGGGCAGCCGGGTCCTTTCATAGGCGAGCCCGGCGAGGATCTCCGGGTCGATCACCGGGGTGCCCGGGGGCGGCGGGTCGTCGGGGCCGACCCACAGGTACGGGTCGCGTGCCATGGCGCACTCGCCGTACCCCTCCGGGTCGGAGTCCAGGTTTCCGACCATCTCGTACCAGGCGCCCTTGTCGCCCTTGTGGAAGTTGTCCTCGCCGTACTTGACGCCGTCCGAGTGGCCTGCGCTGCCGGAGCCGTAGTCGTGGCCGGCCAGGTACTCCTGGAGTTCCTCCGGGGTGTACTTGGGCTCGTACCAGCAGGCGGGCGGCGACCAGTCGGAGTTCACCGGGGCCAGCGGCTTGCCGCTCGCGCCCGGCCGGCTCATCGTGAAGGACACCTTCGAGCCGATCTGGTCGCTGGGCCCGCCGGTCGCCGGCCCCTGGCCGAAGTCGCTGTCCGCGTGGGCCGGCGCGCTCATCGTGATCACGCACAGCGCCGCGGCCATTGCGGCCACCGTGGCCCGACGTGACGTCACCGGGCGCATGAGCCGGCTCCTCGGGTGGCCTGATCCCTCTCCATCTGCCATGTTCCGTCCCCGTTCTTCCGCATGAAGGACACGTGGTAGACAAAGCTCTTCGCGCTGGGCGTCGTCTTCTCCACCTTCTGGGTTTTCGCGTCCTTGTCGTAGAAATGGCGCTGGTCCTCGCAGTACGTCACACCAGCGGTCGATTCGTCCGTGACCTTTACCGTGCGCTGGTAATAGCGGACGGTGCCGGTGACGGTCTTTCCGCGCTTCTTGTATTCCCTGACTCCGCTTGCCCATCCGGAGGCGGCCTGCCCGGTCAGATACTTCTGCAAAAGGGGCAGTTCGGGGTCTTGTTCGGCGGCTGCCAGGTTGATGGCCCGCAGTGCGTATCCGTGATCGCGGAGCACCGCGTCCTTAGCCTTGCCGCCCGCCGCTTGGGGCTCGATCTCCACCGTGACGTCCTTGGGGAAATCGAATTCCGGAGCGCCTGGTTCCGTTGTGGGAGCGGGCGTCGGTGAGGCCGGAGCGGAATGCTTCGCGTTCCGCTCGGCCCCTTCGATGTCGTCCGAGCCGCCGTCGCCGCCGCCACCGCACGCACCGAGGAGGAGTGTCGCGGCGAGAGCCGCGGAAACCGCACAGGCAGCGCGCTTCTTCATCGTGCAACAGCTCCAGTTCACTTGTCCGACCCGGGCGGGAGGCGGTCAGTGAATTTGGAGTGGTGATGGTCAACGCCCCCGCGCGGCAATCGCTTTGAGCCTACAGATTCAGCCACTCGGACAACAGAGAACGGAAAACATCGAGGGGCGCCCCGGTGGTCATTTCCACCGGGGCGCCCCTCACACCGTCATTCTCAGGCCGCTATCGGCCGCTGCACCTTGATCGACTGAAGCAGCCCCACCGCTATCCAGACGGCGAACATCGACGAACCGCCGTAGGAGACGAAGGGCAGCGGGAGTCCGGCCACCGGCATGATGCCGAGCGTCATGCCGATGTTCTCGAAGGACTGGAAGGCGAACCAGGCGATGATTCCGGCCGCCACGATCGTGCCGTACAGCTCGGTCGTCTCGCGCGCGATCCGGCAGGCGCGCCACATCACCACGCCGATCAGCACGATGATCAGGCCGGCGCCGAGGAAGCCCAGCTCCTCGCCGGCGACCGTGAAGACGAAGTCCGTCTGCTGCTCGGGGACGAACTGGCCGGTGGTCTGGGTGCCGTGGAAGAGGCCCTTCCCGGTCAGGCCACCGGACCCGATGGCGATGCGCGCCTGGTTGGTGTTGTAACCGACACCGGCCGGGTCGAGGGCCGGATTGGCGAAGGCGGCGAAGCGGTCGATCTGGTACTGGTCGAGGACACCGAGCTGCCAGATGAGGATCGCGCCGACGACGGCGGACCCGATGAGCCCGGCGACCCAGCGGTTGGAGGCGCCGGAGCTCAGCAGCACCGCGAGGATGATCATCGCCATGACCATCACGGACCCGAGGTCGGGCATCATCAGCACGACCGCGATGGGCACCCCGGCGAGGGCGAGCGCCTGCATGACGGTGCGGTGGTCGGGATTCTCCCGGTCGCCCGCGTCCACCCGCGCGGCCAGCAGCATCGCCATGCCCAGAATGATCGTGATCTTCGCGAACTCGGAGGGTTGCAGGGAGAACCCGCCGCCGATCACGATCCAGGCGTGCGCGCCGTTGATGGTGGAGCCCAGCGGCGTGAGCACCGCGAGCACCAGCAGCACCGACAGCGCGTACAGGAAGGGCACGGCGCCGCGCAGGGTGCGGTGGCCGAGCCAGACGGTGGCGACCGCGAGCGCGATGCCGATGCCGGTGTTCAGGGCGTGCCGGACGAGGAAGTAGTACGGATCGCCCTGGTTGAGCTCGGTGCGGTTGCGGGTCGCGGAGTAGACCAGCACCGCGCCGATGCCGGACAGCGCGAGCGCGGCGAGGATCATTATCCAGTCGAGCCGGCGCACGATGGAGTCGCGCGCCATCAGCTTGCCCCAGGTGCCGCGCTCGGGTGCGTAGCGCCGGATCGGGTAGCCGGTGGAGGTCGCGGTCATTGCGGCGCCCCTCCGCCCAGGCCGACGGCCTTGTAGATCCTGCCGACGGGCTGGGCCTCGATGGTGCCGTCGGAGTCGATCCGGGGCAGCTTGGTCTGCGGCCGGGGCAGCAGCGCCTTCTTCCGGTTGATCTTGCCGTCCTTGGAGACTCCGTACAGCGCGTTGTAGATGTTGCGGACGGCCGGGCCGGAGGCGCCGGAGCCCGTACCACCCTGGGAGATCGTCATGACGATCGTGTAGTCCTTGGTGTACGTCGCGAACCACGAGGTGGTCTGCTTGCCGTAGACCTCGGCGGTACCGGTCTTGGCGTGCATCGGGATCTGCTTCTGCGGCCAGCCGACGAACCGCCAGGCGGCGGTGCCCCGGGTGGCCACTCCCGCGAGCGCGGCGTCTATCTTCTTCCGCGTCTTGGGGTCCATCGGCAGCCGGCCGTGCGCCTTGGGCTTGATCGCCTGGACCTTCTTGCCGTCCGCGCTGACGATCGCCTTGCCGACGGTCGGGTCGTAGAGCGTGCCGCCGTTGCTGATGGCCGCGTAGATGGTGGCCATCTGGATCGGGGTGACGAGGGTGTCGCCCTGGCCGATGGAGTAGTTGACGGAGTCACCGGCGCGCATCTTCATGCCTTCGAGGCAGTTCTCGTAGGCGATCTTCTGCGCGTAGTCGCCGTCCTTCTTGCCGTCCTTGCACCAGGACTTCTGGTTGGCCTTCCAGTAGTCCTTCTTCCACTGCCGGTCGGGCACCCGGCCGGTGACCTCGTTGGGCAGGTCGATGCCGGTCTCCTTGCCCAGGCCGAACTGGTGAGCGGTCTTGTAGAACCAGTCGGCGGGGTTCTTCTTGGGGGTGGTGCCGCCGTCCTTCTGCCACTCCTTGTGCGCCAGGCCGTAGTAGACGGTGTCGCAGGAGACCTCCAGCGCCCGGCCGAGGCTGATGCTGCCGTGGCCGGCGGACTCGAAGTTCTTGAAGACCTGGCCGCCGATGCTGTACGAGCTGGGGCAGGGGTAGGGGCCCTCGAAGGAGTAGCCCGCGTTGACCGCCGCGGTGGTCGGGATGACCTTGAAGATCGAGCCGGGCGCGGCCTGCCCCTGGATGGCGCGGTTCAGCAGCGGGTAGTTGGAACCCTTGCCGGTGAGCTGCTTGTAGTCCTTGCCGGAGATGCCGCCGACCCAGGCGTTGGGGTCGTAGGTCGGGTTGGACGCCATCGCCACGACCCGGCCGGTCTTGGCCTCCATCACCACGACCGCGCCGGCGTCCGCCTTGTAGTTGGTGCCGGTGTTGCGGTCGTGCTGCTTGCGGGCCTCCTTCATCGCCAGCGCCAGCTCCTTCTCGGCGACCGCCTGCACACGGGCGTCGATGCTGGTGACGAGGTTGGCGCCGGGCTCGGCCTTGTCGCTCTCCCGCTGGCCGATGACCCGGCCCAGGTTGTCGACCTCGTAGCGGGTGACGCCCGCCTTGCCGCGCAGCTGGGCGTCGTAGGCGCGCTCCAGGCCGGAGCGGCCGATCTGGTCCGAGCGCAGCAGCGGGGACTGGCTGTCCTCGGCGTCCTTGATCTCGTCGTCGGTGACGGGCGAGAGGTAGCCCAGCACCTGCGCGGCGTTGGACTCGGCCGGCGCGGCGTAGCGGCGCACCGGGATGGGCTCGGCGCTGATGGCGGGGAAGTCCTCGGCGCGCTCGCGGATCTGCAGGGCCTGCTGGGTGGTGGCCTCGTCGGTGATCGGGATGGGCTGGTAGGGCGAGCCGTTCCAGCAGGGCTGCGGGGTCTGCGCGTCGCACAGCCGCACCTTGGCCATCACGTCCTGGGGTTTCATGTCGAGCACGCCCGCGAGCCGGGTGAGGACGGCCTTGCCGTCGTCCGGCATCTTCATCAGCTCGGTGCGGCTGGCGGAGACCACCAGGCGGGTCTCGTTGTCGGCCAGCGGGATGCCGCGCGCGTCCAGTATCGAGCCGCGGGTGGCGGGCTGGATGACCTGCTGGACGTGGTTGCTGGCGGCCTCGTCGCTGTACTCGTCGCCGTTGCGGATCTGGAGGTACCAGAGGCGTCCGCCGAGGGTGAGCAGGAGGGAGAAGACCAGGATCTGGATGGCGACGAGGCGGACGGTCACCCGCGTGGTCCGCCCGGTCTCGGGGATATTGCTCATGGTGCGGTGCCTCCCTCGGTGCCGTCGTCGATGGCCTGAAGGGTCACAGCCCCTTGACCCCCTTGATGCGTCCCGCCTTGCCCGTTCTGCCCTTGCCCGGCTTGGTCAGCAGGCCGCCGCGCTGCTTGCCGATCCTGGCCGCCTTGCCCAGCCGGCCGCCGCGCGCCCCGCCGGCGGAGGTGAGCCAGTTGTACGAGTCCGCGCCGCCGCCCGAGGAGCCGCCGGGGGTGTCCACCCGCGGGTCGCGGTCGGTGCGCCGGGCCAGCGCCATGATCACCGGCACCGTGAACGGGGCCAGCAGCAGGTCGTACAGGGCGGCGGTGAACACCAGCTTGGCCAGGCCCACATCGCGGGCGGCGGAGTCGCCGACCAGCGCGCCGACGCCGGCGTAGAGCAGGGTGGAGCCGATCGCGGCGCTGACGACCACCAGCATCGGGCCGGTGGCCGAGCGGAGCTGGCCGGTCTCCGGCTTGACCAGGCCCGCGAGGTAGCCGATGACGCAGAGCACCAGGGCGTAGCGTCCGGCGGCGTGGTCCGCGGGCGGCGCGAAGTCGGCGAGCAGACCGGCGCCGAAGCCGATCAGGGCGCCGGCGGTGTGACCGTAGATCAGGGCGAGGCCGAGGACGACCAGCAGCAGCAGGTCGGGGACGGCGCCGGGCAGATTGAGCCGGGCCAGCACGCAGACCTGCGCGATGAGGGCGAAGACCACGAGGACGGTCGACAGCAGGATCCGGTTGAGGCGCAGCATCGGTCAGCTCCTGGTGGCGGCACTCGCGGGCGGGGTGGCCGTGGCGGTGACCTTCGGCTTCGGCTTCGGCTTGGGCTTCGGTTTGGCCGGCCGGGGCGGCAGCACCGAGTCGCGCGGGTTCTCCCGCGGCGGCTGGGTGACGACGCCGACGATGTCGAGCTTGGTGAAGCCGACGTACGGGCGGACCTGCACGGTGCGGGTCAGGCCGCCGTCGGAGGGGTCGACCCGGACGACCTCGCCGACCGGGACGCCGGGCACGAACGGACGGTCGCCGCGCGAGCCGAAGGTGACCAGCCGGTCCCCCTTCTTCACCTTGGCCTTGCCGTTGAGGAGCTGGATCCGCAGCGGGCGGTCGCCCTGGCCGTTGGCGAAGCCGATCTCGCCGGTCTTCTCCATCCGGGTGCCGACGGTGAAGTCGGGGTCGTTGGCGAGCAGCACGGTGGAGGTGGAGTGGCCCACCGTGGTGATCCGGCCGACCAGCCCGTCGCCGTTGATGACGGTCATGTCGCGGCGGATGCCGTCCTCGCTGCCGGCGTCGATGGTGACGGTCCAGGAGAAGCCCTGGGTGGAGCCGATGGCGATGACCTCGGCGCCGGTGATGCCGTACTGCCCGGTGCCCGCGGTCTTCAGCAGCTTGTCGAACTCGGCGGCGCGGGACCGGGCCCGGTCGTCGCTGCCCAACCGCTGTTTGAGCTCCGCGTTCTCGCGTTCGAGGTCGCTGATCCGGTCGTGCCGGTCGTCGGACTCCCGTACGGCGGCGACGGCGTTGCCGACCGGGTCGACGACGCCGGCCACGCTCTCCTCCACGGGACCGAAGACCGAGGCGGCGGTCCGGCGGGCGCCATCGAGGGGCGATTCCTCGCCGCCCCGGAGGTCCACCGTGATCAGGGCGAACGCGACGGCGACCAGCAGCACCAGGAGCAAGCGGCTCTCTCGTGTGTCCCTCACGTGCGGCGACGTGCCTTCCTCGTAGGAGTCGGACCTTATGCCTGTATATCAGCGTTCCGCCGGGCGGCCGGAGCGACGCCCGGGCGACGGAACGCGTCGCGCCTCCGCGGTCACCTGCGGGGGCGCCCCACGATCACCTGCGGGGCTGGGCGTCCAGCACCTGCTGGAGTGCCTCGAACTCCTCGACACACTTGCCGGAGCCCAACGCCACCGAGTCCAGCGGGTCCTCGGCGATGTGGATGGGCATCCCGGTCTCCGCGCGCAGGCGCTCGTCGAGGCCGCGGAGCAGCGCGCCACCGCCGGTGAGCACGATGCCGCGGTCCATGACGTCGCCGGACAGCTCGGGCGGGCACTTGTCGAGGGTGGTCTTCACCGCGTCGACGATGGAGTTGACCGGCTCCTCCATCGCCTTGCGGACCTCGGCGGCGGAGATCACCACGGTCTTGGGCAGGCCGCTGACCAGGTCGCGGCCGCGGATCTCGGTGTGCTCCTCGTTCTCGGTCTCGTAGGCCGAGCCGATGGTGATCTTGATGTTCTCGGCGGTGCGCTCGCCCAGCAGGAGGCTGTACTCCTTCTTGACGTGCTGGATGATCGCGTTGTCCAGCTCGTCGCCGGCGACGCGGATCGACTGTGCCGTGACGATTCCGCCGAGGGAGATCACCGCGACCTCGGTGGTGCCGCCGCCGATGTCCACGACCATGTTGCCGGTGGCCTCGTGGACCGGCAGCCCCGAGCCGATGGCGGCCGCCATGGGCTCCTCGATGATGTGCACCTGGCGGGCGCCCGCCTGGGTGGACGCCTCGATGACGGCACGGCGCTCGACACCGGTGATACCGGAAGGCACGCAGACGACGACCCGCGGGCGGGCGAGATACCGTCGCTTGTGGATCTTCAGGATGAAGTAGCGGAGCATCCGCTCGGTGATCTCGAAGTCGGCGATCACCCCGTCCTTGAGCGGACGGACAGCGACGATGTTGCCAGGAGTCCGGCCGATCATCTTCTTCGCCTCGGCGCCCACGGCCAGGATTCCGCCCGTGTTGGTGTTGATGGCGACGACTGACGGCTCGTTGAGGACGATCCCGCGGCCCCTGACGTACACCAGCGTGTTGGCGGTCCCGAGGTCGACAGCCATGTCACGGCCGATGAACGACATGTTGTTCCCCATAAGGATACGTCTGGCCTTCCCTACTGGAGCGAATGCTTACTCGAGGTCGGCAGGATGGGTGCGCACCGAGGAGCGCGGAAGCTTTCATCGTAGTCTCGGTCGTTGGAGCACGACGCGAGGGTCCTCCGCCATTGTCGGCGGAACACGCCCCCGCCCCCTCAATGGAGACGTCGTGTCGGGGTGTCGCGTTCCCCCGATCGGGTCGCATATGCCAAGGGGCGACCGAATATTTTCGGCCGCCCCCGGCCGGAGGGGTCTGGAGGTGACGGGGCGTCAGGCCAGGCCGGGGAAGAAAATCTTGATCTCCCGCTGCGCGGACTCCTCCGAGTCCGAGGCGTGGATCAGGTTCTCCCGCACGATGGTGCCGAAGTCGCCACGGATGGAGCCGGGGGCCGCCGCGATCGGGTCGGTCGGCCCGGCCAGCGCCCGGACGCCCTCGATCACGCGTTCGCCCTCGACGACCAGTGCGACCACGGACCCGGAGGACATGAAGGCCACCAGCGGCTCGTAGAACGGGCGGCCCACGTGCTCGGCGTAGTGCTGCTCCAGCGTGGCGCGGTCGAGGGTACGCAGCTCCAGCGCGGTGATGGACCAGTTCGCCTTGCGCTCGATCCGGCCGATGATCTCGCCGACCAAGCCCCGCTTGACCGCGTCGGGCTTGAGGAGGACGAGGGTGCGCTGGGTCATGATGCGGCTCCTATGCAGGGCAGACGGTGCAGTGCGCCCGAGGCTACAGGGGCCGGATGACCGCTCCGAACCCGGCACGGTCTTTCACCGCCCGGCCGTGCCGGACCCGCCTCCGCGCCGGCATCCGCACCCGGTCCGGCGTCCGGAGCCGCGCCCGAAGGCTAGGACGACTCGGCCGCCTGCGCGGCGAACCGCGCCTTGGCCTCGTCGACCTTGCGCCCGAAGTGCACCGAGGCCCACCACAGACCCGCGAAGACCGCGCCCAGGAAGAACATCGTCGGCAGCACCAAGCCGCTCAGGATCAGCGCCCCCTGGAGCGCCCAGCCGATCTGCACCGCGCCCGGCCGGGAGAGCATCCCGCTCAGCAGCAGACACAGCAGCATGGCTATGCCGCTGAACGTCCACACCGTGCCCGTGGACAGATCGGCGGTGTTCATCGCGACCAGCCCGGCGAAGCCGATCACGAAGAATTCACCGATCAGAGTGCTCGCGCAGAGCGTGCGCATCTCAGCCCCTTCCCAGCAGCAGCCGGGCCTCGCCGACCGTGATCACCGAGCCGGTGACGAGCACGCCCGCCCCGGAGAACTCGGACTCCTCCTCGGCCAGGGTGATCGCCGCCTCCAGGGCGTCGTCAAGCCGCGGCTCGACCTGGACCCGCTCGGCGCCGAACACCTCGACCGCGATGCCCGCCAGGGTGTCCGCGTCCATCGCGCGGTGGGTGGAGTTCTGGGTCACCACCACCTCGGCGAAGATCGGCTCGAACGCCTCCAGCAGCCCCCGGACGTCCTTGTCCTCGCTGGTCCCGACCACGCCGACCAGGCGGCTGAAGCCGAATGCCTCGGTGATCGCCTCGGCCGTCGCCTGCGCGCCCGCGGGGTTGTGCGCGGCGTCCAGCAGCACGGTGGGGCTGCGGCGGACGACCTCCAGCCGGCCCGGCGAGGTGACGGTCGCGAAGGCCCGGCGGACGGTGTCGATGTCGAGGGTGCGGGCGTGCTGCGAGCCGATGCCGAAGAACGCCTCGACCGCGGCGAGCGCCACCGCCGCGTTGTGCGCCTGGTGCGCGCCGTGCAGCGGGAGGAAGACCTCCGGATACTCGCCGCCCAGCCCGCGCAGCGTCAGCAGCTGGCCGCCGACCGCCACCTCCCGGCTGAGCACACCGAACTCCATGCCCTCCCTGGCGACCGTGGCGTCCACCTCGACCGCCCGCTTGAGCAGCACCGACGCGGCGTCCACCGGCTGCTGGGCGAGCACCACGGTGGCGTCCTTCTTGATGATCCCGGCCTTCTCGCCCGCGATCTGCTCCGGGGTGGTGCCCAGCCGGTCGGTGTGGTCCAGCGCTATCGGCGTGACCACCGCGACGCCCGCGTCGATCACGTTGGTGGCGTCCCAGGTGCCGCCCATGCCCACCTCGACGACGGCGATGTCCACCGGCGCGTCGGCGAACGCCGCGTACGCCATGGCGGTCAGCACCTCGAAGAAGGAGAGCCGGAAATCCTGCTGGGCGTCGACCATCTCGACGTACGGCTTGATGTCCTGGTACGTCTCGATGAACCGCTCGGCGGAGATCGGGGCTCCGTCCAGGCTGATCCGCTCGGTCACCGACTGCACGTGCGGGCTGGTGTACCGGCCGGTCCGCAGGTCGAATCCGGCCAGCAGCGCCTCGATCATGCGGGCGGTGCTGGTCTTGCCGTTCGTGCCGGTGATGTGGATCGAAGGGTAGGCGCGCTGCGGGGAGCCGAGGACGTCCATCAGCGCCTCGATGCGCCGCACCGACGGGTCCAGCTTGGTCTCGCCCCAGCGCCCGGCGAGCTCTGCCTCGACCTCGCGCAGCGCGCGGTCGGTCTCCGGGTCCTCCGGGCGGGAGGGGACGTCCGCCTGCGGCGGCGGTGCCTGGGTGCGCAGGGTGCGGCTGCCGGCCTCGATCACCGCGAGATCGGGGTCGCGCTCCGTCTCGGCGTCGACGATCTCGTCGAATTCGTCGGAGGCGGACGGCTCGGGCTCGTGCTGTGGGGGCTCGCTCACGGTGCCCAGTCTACGAGGCGGCTCCG
Source organism: Streptomyces sp. JLBT605 (assembly GCF_058215555.1). NCBI lineage: Bacteria > Bacillati > Actinomycetota > Actinomycetes > Kitasatosporales > Streptomycetaceae > Streptomyces > Streptomyces sp. JLBT605. The sequence goes on along the minus strand of NZ_CM177087.1, from coordinate 4,698,310 downwards.
ACAGAACCGGAGACGAACCCGCGACGAACCCGTGACGCGAGACGCTCCCGCTGCGGACCCGGCGGGTCCGCGAACGGGAGCGTCAGGCGGGCCGTGCCGCTCAGCCCTGCGGGAGAGCGGCCAACTGCGCGGTGATCCGGGCGATATCGGCCTCGGCCGCCGCCTTGCGGGTACGGATCTTCTCCACCACCTGGTCGGGGGCCTTGGCCAGGAAGGCGTCGTTTCCGAGCTTGGCGGTGGTCTGCGCGAGGTCCTTCTCCGCGGCCGCCAGGTCCTTCGCCAGACGCTTGCGCTCGGCGGCCACGTCGATCGCCCCGGACAGGTCCAGGGAGACGGTCGCGCCCGCGACCGGCAGCGAGGCGGTGGCGGTGAAGCCCTCGCCGGCCGGCTGGAGCCGCAGCAGCGAGCGGATCGCGTCCTCGTGCGAGCCGAGCGCCGTGCCGCCCAGGTCCAGCCGGGCAGGGACCTTCTGGCCGGGCTGCAGGCCCTGGTCGGAGCGGAACCGGCGGACCTCGGTCACCAGCTGCTGAACGGTCCCGATCTCCCGCTCGGCGGCCGGGTCGCGGAAGCCGCTGTCGGTCGGCCAGGCGGCGATGACGACCGACTCCTGGCCGGTGAGCGCCGTCCACAGCGCCTCGGTGACGAACGGGACCACCGGGTGCAGCAGCCGCAGCGTGGTGTCCAGGACCTCGCCGAGCACCCGCCGCGAGGCGTCCGCCGCCGCCCCGCCCTTGGCGAAGGTGGTCTTCGACAGCTCGACGTACCAGTCGAAGACCTCGTCCCAGGCGAAGTGGAAGAGGGTGTCGGAGAGCTTGGCGAACTGGTAGTCGTCGTAGTAGGCGTCCACCTCGGCGACGACGGTGTTCAGCCGGGAGAGGATCCAGCGGTCGGCGGCCGACAGCTCCTGCGCGGGCGGCAGTTCGCCCTCCACCGTGGCGCCGTTCATCAGCGCGAAGCGGGTGGCGTTCCAGATCTTGTTGGCGAAGTTCCGGGAGCCCTGGACCCAGTCCTCACCGATCGGCACGTCGACGCCGGGGTTGGCGCCGCGGGCCAGGGTGAAGCGGACGGCGTCGGAGCCGTACTTGTCCATCCAGTCCAGCGGGTTGACCGCGTTCCCGAAGGACTTCGACATCTTCTTGCCGAACTGGTCGCGCACCATGCCGTGCAGCGCGATGGTGTGGAACGGCGGGGTGCCGTCCATCGCGTACAGCCCGAACATCATCATCCGCACGACCCAGAAGAAGAGGATGTCGTAGCCGGTGACCAGGACCGAATTCGGGTAGAACTTCTCGACGCTCTCGGTGCGCTCGGGCCAGCCGAGGGTGGAGAACGGCCACAGGCCGGAGGAGAACCACGTGTCCAGGACGTCCGTCTCCTGGTGCCAGCCCTCGCCCGCCGGCGGCTCCTCGTCCGGTCCGACGCACACCATCTGGCCGTCCGGGCCGTACCAGACCGGAATGCGGTGGCCCCACCACAGCTGGCGGGAGATGCACCAGTCGTGGAGGTTGTCGACCCAGTCGAAGTACCGCTTGGACATCTCCTCGGGGTGGATCTTGACCCGCCCGTCGCGGACGGCGTCGCCCGCCGCCTTGGCCAGCGGAGCGGTCTTGACCCACCACTGCATCGACAGTCGCGGCTCGATGGTGGTCTTGCAGCGCGAGCAGTGGCCGACCGAGTGGGTGTACGGCCGCTTCTCGGCGACGATCCGGCCCTCGGCGCGCAGCGCGCCGACGATGGCGCTGCGCGCCTCCAGCCGGTCCAGGCCCTGGAACGGGCCGTGCGCGGTGATCACCGCGTGCTCGTCCATCACGGTGAGGTTCGGCAGGCCGTGCCGCTGGCCGATGGCGAAGTCGTTGGGGTCGTGGGCCGGGGTGACCTTGACCGCGCCGGTGCCGAACTCCGGGTCGACGTGGCCGTCGGCGACGATCGGGATGCGGCGGCCGGTGAGCGGCAGCTCGATCTCGGTGCCGATCAGGTGCCGGTACCGCTCGTCCTCGGGGTGCACCGCGACCGCGGTGTCACCGAGCATCGTCTCGGCGCGGGTGGTGGCGACCACGATGGACTGCTCGCCCTCGCCGTACCGGATGGAGACCAGCTCGCCGTCCTGGTCGTCGTACTCCACCTCGATGTCGGAGATGGCGGTCAGACAGCGCGGGCACCAGTTGATGATGCGCTCGGCGCGGTAGATCAGCTCGTCGTCGTAGAGCTTCTTGAAGATCGTCTGGACGGCCTTGGACAGGCCCTCGTCCATGGTGAAGCGCTCCCGCGACCAGGCGACACCGTCACCCAGCCGGCGCATCTGGCCGGAGATCTGCCCGCCGGACTCGGCCTTCCACCGCCAGACCCGCTCGACGAACGCCTCCCGGCCCAGGTCGTGGCGGGAGACGCCCTCCTTGGCCAGCTCGCGCTCGACGACGTTCTGGGTGGCGATGCCGGCGTGGTCCATGCCGGGCTGCCACAGCGTCTCGAAACCCTGCATGCGCTTCCGCCGCGTCAGGGCATCGATAAGGGTGTGCTCGAAGGCGTGACCCAGGTGGAGGGAGCCGGTGACATTGGGCGGCGGGATGACGACGGTGAAGGGCTCCTTGTCGCTCTTCGCGTCCGCCTCGAAGTAACCGCGCTCTACCCAGCGCTCGTACAGCTGCCCCTCTACATCGGCCGGCGTGTACTGAGTCGGCAGTTCGGGGTTGCTGTTCGGCCCGCTCTGGGGGCTCTGCGATGAGTTCTCGGTCACGACCGCCAGTCTACGGGCCCACGGCACTCCGTTACGAACCCGTTGCCGCCCCCGGCTCAAGGGAGTGTCGGGCGTCAGGAAGGATGTTGCGCAACTGTCGCGCGCATCGAAGACGCAACGAAGACGCTCTGACGACGCACCGAAGGAAGGCCCGATGAGCTACTCCCAGCCGCCGCCGCAGCCCGGTCCCTACGGGGGCCGGCCGGGTCCGTATGGCGTGGGTCAGCAGCCATCGGCACCCAACCCCTATGCCCAGCAGCCGGGTTACGGGTACCCGCAGCAGGCGCCGCCGCCCGGCGGCCAGGCCCAGCCGGGCGGATACCAGCCGCAGCCGGGCCCGTATGCGCAGGCGCCGGGCGGATACGCTCCGCAGCCCGGCTACTGGGCGTCCCCCCAGCAGGGCCCGTACGCCCAGCCGGGCCCTTACGGGTCCCCGCGGCCCGGCCCCGGCTTTCCCGGTCAGCAGCCCCCGGGCCGCACCGGACGGGGGAAGAAGCTCGGGGTGGCCATCGGGGCGGTCGCCGGGCTGGCCGCGCTGGCCACCGTGGCCGCGGTCTTCCTCTTCGGCGGCGACGGCGACGGCCCCTACCGGCTCACCACGCCGCAGACGGTCGCCGCGCAGTACGAGCGGCAGGGCAAGGGCTCGGGCGACAAGGACCTCTCCGAGGCGGACCAGAACCTGACCGACGCCGACAAGGAGCAGCTGCGGCAGGCGGACGTCGTCAAGAACCCCCACCTGGTGACGGCCGACTACCAGTCCTCGGGCACCCGGCGGATGAAGTTCACCGGGGTCTGGGGCGACGTCACCGACCCCGAGCAGGGCGCCAGGCTCGCCCTGGCGGTCATCGTCAAGTCGCTGGAGGACGGCGGCAACGCCGAGAAGCAGGGCGCCGCCGAGGACTTCTCGCCGGAGGGCTTCGACGGGGACGTGCTGAAGTGCCAGGCCATGAAGTTCACGTCGGATCAGGGATCCATGGACGCACCCGCGTGCGTCTGGGGCGATGAGAGCACCGTGGGCGTCACGCTGATGGCGGACCCGACCACCTCGGTTCTGGGCGACGGCATGTCACTGGAGGACGCCGCCGCTCTCACGGCGAAAGTGCGCCACGACACCCGTGTCGAGATCGACTGACAGCAGCGCCGACCGGCGACCAGCAGCACCGACGAGAAGCAGCGACAAGAGTTGAGGACGCACACATGAGTTACCAGCAGCCGGGTCCCTACGGCCAGCCGCAGCAGCCGGGACCGTACGGACAGCCCCAGCAGCCCGGTCCGTACGGCCCCGGCGGCGCGGCCGGTCAGCCCGGCTACGGCTACCCCCCACAGGCCCCCGCCGGCCAGCCCGGCTACGGCTACCCGCAGCAGCCGCCGGCGGGCCAGCCCAACCCGTACGCCCAGCCCCAGCAGCCGCCGCAGCCCGGCCCGTACGGCCAGCAGCCGGGGCCCTACGGCCAGCCGCAGCCGCCGATGCCCCCGCAGGGCGGCGGCAAGAAGAACAAGAACATAGCCATGGCCATCGGTGCCCTGGTCGCGGTCGGTGCGATCATCGGCGGCGTCCTGATGTTCACCGGCGGCGATGACGACGACAAGAAGAACACCGGCGGCAACGGCGGAAAGATCACCGTCCCCGGCGGGAACAACGGCGGAACCGGCGGCAACGGCGGCAGCGGGCTCAAGAACGACGGCCCGCACAAGCTGACCACCCCGCCGGTGGTGCTGACCGAGTACAAGCTCGGCGACAGCGACACCAAGCAGCTGGACTCCACCGACCTGACGCGGATGGGCATGAAGGCCCCCGGCACCGGGATCCAGGGCGAGTACTCCACCATCGACACCAGCACCTCCACACCAGACCCCTCGCAGCTGGCCTCCTCGAAGTTCATGTACGTCTTCGGCGCTTACGGCGAGATCAGCGACCCGCAGAAGACCCTGGACACCTTCTTCACGTTCATGCGGCAGAAGTCGCTGGACGACGAGGACATCGAGCTGGTCGGCAGCCCGGAGGAGCAGTCCCCCGAGGGCCTCGACGGTGCCGTGATGAAGTGCCAGGAAGCCAAGCCCAAGAATCCGGAGCCGGGCGCCCCCTCGTCCATCCCCGTGTGCCTGTGGGCCGACCACAGCACGGTGGCCGCGGTCATGATGGCGCAGCCGATGAGCTCCCCGTCCATTCCGGAAGCCGCCAAGACCACCGCGGACGTCCGCAAGGAGATCCGGGTCGCGGGCTGACCCGACAGCCACAAGACACCGACAGACACGAGGACTGACATGAGCTACAACCAGCCCGGCCCCTACGGGCAGCAGCCGCAGCAGCCCGGCCCCTACGGCCAGGGTGGCGCGGCCGGTCAGCCAGGCTACGGCTACCCGCCGCAGGCACCCGCGGGTCAGCCCAACCCGTATGCCCAGCCCCAGGCGCCGCAGTCCGGCCCCTACGGGCAGCAGCCGGGGCAGCCGGGTCCCTACGGTCAGCCGCAGCAGCCGGGGCCGTACGGCCAGCCGCAGCCCCCGGTCCCGCCGCAGGGCGGCGGCAACAAGACCAAGACCATAGCCGTGGTCTCCGCGGCGGTCGTGGTCGTCGGTGCGATCGTCACCGGCGTGGTCCTGCTCACCGGCGGTGACGACGACGGCAAGAAGGGCGGCAAGGCCAAGGACGACCCGAAGGTCACCGTCCCCGGCGGTAACGGCGGGACGGGCGGCAGCGGCCTCAAGAACGACGGCCCGCACAAACTGGCCACCCCGCAGACGGTGCTGACCGAGTACAAGCTCCAGGGCAACGATTCCGGCACCGAGCCGCTGTCCTCCTCCGATCTGCGGAAGCTCGGCATGAAGGGCAGCGGCACCGGGGTCAAGGCCGAGTACTCGACGCTAGACCTCTCCGGCTCGAAGCCGGACTCCTCCCAGATCGCCAGCGCGAAGTTCCTCAGCCTCTTCGGTGCGTACGGCCCAATCTCCGACCCGCAAAAGGCCCTGGACGCGTTCTTCAAGGAGATCCAGGAGCAGTCGGTAGGCGACAAGGACGCCGAGCTGGTCGGCAGCCCGGAAGCTCAGTCACCTGACGGGCTGGACGGTGCGGTCATGAAATGCCAGGTCATCAAGGCCAAGCAACCCCAGCCCGGTATGGCTTCGTCGTTCCCCATGTGTGCCTGGGCGGACCACAGCACGGTGGCTGCCATCACCTTCGTCAAGCCGCTGGGCGCTCCGACCATCCCGGAAGCCGCCAAGAACGCCGCCGACCTCCGCAAGGAGATCCGGGTGCCCCAGTAAAGGCCCCACAAGCGGGGAAGGCCGAGTGTGGGAAGACGGCCACCCCCGGCTGCTCTGACGGCAAGGTCAGAGCAGCCGGGGGTGGGAAAATGGCACCAATCTCAAATGATGCCGCTAGACCCTGCTCAGCAGCTGATCATCGAGCCTGGGCACGACGACAGGCTTCGCTGGCATCGTCGCTAGAGACGCCGGCGGACTTCAGCCCTTCAATGCAAGCCACCCAGTTCACAGCACCGCCCACACCGCCGCTTCGTTCGCCCGCTGCGCACGCCCCGCTCACCTTCGGGCCAGTGTTGTAACCCTGCGCGGCAATGTACCCCCGACAGTGGCTGGCACGAGCCTCAGCCGGAGCAGCTACGACGATCGGGACTACACCCGCGGCAACCATGAGCCCGGCGCTTGCCGCCACCCGGCGACTTACTCGAAGCATGAACAGCCTTCCCCGATAGACCTGATGTGTCATCAATGAGCCTGCCCGCGAGTGGCACCGAGGTTCATTCGAGCCAAGGGCCACAAAGAGGTCGGACTACGGCGGGCAAAGCAAGATCAACATTACCATTCTGCAATCCTCCGTTATCAGGGTGCTTACAGCCATCAAACGACATCGGAACCAGCCGGAGGATTGACCAGAGCGTGACATGAGCGCCCGGAAATCGCTGGCAGGCAGCATCGCACCCGCAGACGGAAGGGGGCGCCCGGCAGTTGCCGGGCGCCCCCTTCCGTCTGCGGGTCCGCATGAACCTCCGCGGGCTCAGGCGCTCTTCTCGTGCCGCTCCCCCGGCTCGCCGCCGCGCGTGCGGGGCACCAGCGTCGGGTTGACGCCTGCGTGGACGACGTCGGCGGTGATGACGACACGGGCCACGTCCTTGCGGGACGGCACCTCGTACATCACCGACATCAGCACCTCTTCCATGATGGCGCGCAGGCCACGCGCGCCGGTGCCGCGCAGGATCGCCTGGTCGGCGATGGCCTCCAGGGCGGGACGGTCGAAGTCCAGCTCCACGCCGTCGAGTTCGAAGAGCCGCTGGTACTGCTTGACCAGGGCGTTCCGCGGCTCGACGAGGATCTGCAGGAGCGCCTCGCGGTCGAGGTTGTGAACCGAGGTGATGACGGGCAGCCGGCCGATGAACTCCGGGATCATCCCGAACTTCACCAGGTCCTCCGGCATGACCTCCTGGAACTGGTCACTGGCCTCGATCTCGCGCTTGGAGCGGATGGTGGCGCCGAAGCCGATGCCCTTGGCGCCGGCCCGCGACTCGATGATCTTCTCCAGACCGGCGAACGCACCACCCACGATGAACAGCACGTTGGTGGTGTCGATCTGGATGAACTCCTGGTGCGGGTGCTTCCGCCCGCCCTGCGGCGGAACCGAGGCGGTGGTGCCTTCGAGGATCTTCAGCAGGGCCTGCTGGACGCCCTCGCCGGAGACGTCCCGGGTGATCGACGGGTTCTCGCTCTTGCGGGCGACCTTGTCGATCTCGTCGATGTAGATGATGCCGGTCTCGGCCTTCTTGACGTCGTAGTCGGCGGCCTGGATCAGCTTGAGCAGGATGTTCTCGACGTCCTCACCGACGTATCCGGCCTCGGTGAGGGCGGTGGCATCGGCGATGGCGAAGGGGACGTTGAGCATCCGGGCGAGGGTCTGGGCGAGCAGCGTCTTGCCGGAGCCGGTGGGGCCGAGCAGCAGGATGTTGGACTTGGCCAGCTCGATGCCGTCGTCCTTGTGGCTGCCGTTCTCCCCGGCCTGCACCCGCTTGTAGTGGTTGTAGACCGCGACCGACAGCGCCTTCTTGGCTGCCTCCTGGCCGACCACGTACCCCTCGAGGAACTCGTAGATCTCGCGGGGTTTGGGGAGCTCCTCCCAGCGCACCTCGGAGGTCTCGGCGAGCTCTTCCTCGATGATCTCGTTGCAGAGATCGATGCACTCGTCGCAGATGTACACACCCGGGCCTGCGATGAGCTTCTTCACCTGCTTCTGGCTCTTTCCGCAGAACGAGCACTTGAGCAGGTCGCCGCCGTCACCGATGCGTGCCACGAGGTGCTTCCCCTTCGCCTGGGATCCGCTTCGCTCAACGGACCCGGGTGCTTGCGCTGCGCTTTGCTGCTTCTTCGCCTGGGGGCAGGTGCCCAGCCCCTATGAAGGTACCTTGCCGGGCCCGGTATGCGGGCCCCCCTTGGACCGACTCGGTCCAAGGGGGTACCTCGCCGGGGTGTCAGCCCAGGCCGACGGAGGTCTTGCGGGTCGACACGATCTGGTCGACCAGTCCGTACGCCAGGGACTCCTCAGCGGTGAGGATCTTGTCCCGCTCGATGTCGTCACGGATCTTCTCGATCGGCGTGGTGGAGTGCTTGGCCAGCATCTCCTCCAGCTGCGAGCGCATCCGCAGGATCTCGTTGGCCGCGATCTCCAGGTCGGAGACCTGGCCGCGGCCGGTCTCGCTGTACGGCTGGTGGATCAGCACGCGGGCGTTGGGCAGCGCCATCCGCTTGCCGGGCGTGCCGGCGGCGAGCAGCACGGCCGCGGCGGAGGCCGCCTGGCCCATGCAGACCGTCTGGATGTCGGGCTTGACGAACTGCATCGTGTCGTAGATGGCGGTCAGCGCGGTGAACGAGCCGCCCGGGGAGTTGATGTAGATCGAGATGTCGCGGTCGGGGTCCATCGACTCCAGGCAGAGCAGCTGCGCCATGACGTCGTTGGCCGAGGCGTCGTCGATCTGCACGCCGAGGAAGATCACGCGCTCTTCGAAGAGCTTGGCGTACGGGTCGTACTCGCGGATGCCCTGGGAGGTGCGCTCCACGAAGCGCGGGACGACGTACCGCGACTCGGCCGTGGGGCCGGTGTAGAGGGTCTGCGGAGGGGTCTGGAGGCCGCCGCCGGGGAAGTTGATCATCTGGGGGTTCACCGTCCTGGTCTGAGCAGTGGGCTGAGGTTGGCTGCGCTGCGGCATGGGCTCAGGCGCCGGTGCCGCCGCCGCCCGGCACTCCGGTGGCCGTGCTCATGACGTCGTCGATCAGGCCGTACTCCTTGGCCTCCTCGGCGGAGAACCAGCGGTCGCGGTCGGAGTCCTTGGTGATCTGCTCGACCGTCTGGCCGGTGTGGAAGGCGGTGAGCTCCGCCATCCGCTTCTTGGTGTGCAGCAGCCGCTCTGCGTGGATCTTGATGTCCGAGGCGGAACCCGCCAGGCCCGCGGAGGGCTGGTGGATCAGGATCTCGGCGTTCGGCAGCGCGAAGCGCTTGCCCGGGGTACCCGCGCTCAGCAGGAACTGGCCCATCGAGGCCGCCAGCCCCATGGCGATGGTGACCACGTCGTTCTTGATGTACTGCATGGTGTCGTAGATCGCCATGCCTGCCGAGATCGAGCCGCCCGGGGAGTTGATGTAAAGGAAGATGTCCTTTTCCGGGTCCGCGGCGAGCAGCAGCAGCTGCGCGGTGATCTTGTTGGCGATGTCGTCGTCGACCGGCTGGCCCAGGAAGATGATCCGCTCGTTGAGCAGTCGGTTGTACACCTGGTCGCCGAGGCCACCGAGGTTGGTCTCGCTGGCGGCGGAAGGCATCGGAATCGTCACGTGTCCACCTGCTCGTCTCTGACGGCGACGCGCCGTCTCAGCATCTTCGTCGGGCTTCTACCGGGGCTTTACGGGGACTCCCCTGCCCTCGTATCTACGGACCCTAACGCGCTGGTGGGCGGGCGCCATCCCGCATCAGGAACTGTTCGCTCTGAGCGCAGGGTCGGCCCCCCGTCTCCCACGGTCACGCTTCGGCGGTGGGCGCCCCCGGGATCGCGAACGGGCCCGGACGCGTGATGGCGTCCGGGCCCGTGCGAGCCGTGTGAGGGCGGGGCGAGGGCTTGGATCAGCTCTCGGACTTCTCCGCCGACTCCTCGTCGGCGGCAGCGGCCTCGGCACCCTCGGTCTCGGCGACGATCTCGGCGGCCTCGGACTCGTCCTCGTCCTCGAGGTCGACGACCTCACCGTTGCTGTCGGTGACCTTGGCGGCCTCGACGACGACGGCCAGCGCCTTGCCGCGGGCGACCTCGCCGACGAGCATCGGCACCTGGCCACCCTCGACGACGGCCTGGGCGAACTGGTCCGGGGACATGCCGGAGGACTGGGCACGGCGCATCAGGTGCTCGGTGAGCTCCTCCTGGCCGACCGACAGCTTCTCCTTGTTGACCAGTTCGTCGAGGATGAACTGGGTCTTGATGCCCTTCTCGGCCTGCGCCTTGAGCTCGGCGTCGAACTCCTCGGCGGTCTTGCCCTGGATCTTGAGGTAACCCTCCAGGTTCAGGCCCATCTGACCGAGCTGGTGGTGCTCCAGGTTGTGCTTGCGGGTCTGGATCTCGTCCGCGAGGAGCTTCTCGGGGATCGGGACCTCGGCCAGCTCCAGGAGGGCGTCCAGCACCTTCTCCTGGGCCTGGGTGGCCTGCTCGAACTTGCGCGACCGCTCCAGGCGCTCACGGCTGTCGGCCTTCAGCTCGTCCAGCGTGTCGAACTCGCTGGCCAGCTGGGCGAAGTCGTCGTCCAGCTCGGGCAGCTCGCGGGCCTTGACCTCGGTGACGTCGACCTTGACCTCGGCCTCCTTGCCCTGGGCGGAGCCGCCCTTGAGCTCGGAGGTGAAGGTGGCGGTGCCACCGGCGGCGAGCCCGGTGACGGCCTCGTCGATGCCGTCCAGCAGCTCACCGGAGCCGATGGTGTAGCTGACGCCCTTGGCGACGCCGTCCTCCAGGACCTCGCCGTCGACCTTGGCCTCCAGGTCGATGACGACGACGTCGCCCTCGGCGGCCTCGCGCTCGACGGCGGAGGTGGTGGCGAAGCGCTCACGCAGCGCCTCGACGGCCTTCTCGACGTCCTCGTCCGAGATCTCGACGGCGTCGACGGTGACCTCGATGCCGGAGTAGTCCGGGATCTCGATGGCCGGGCGGACGTCCACCTCGGCGGTGAAGGTCAGCAGCTCGTTGTCCTTGAGCTCGGTGATGTCCACCTCGGGCTGGCCGAGCGGGTTGAGCTCACCCTCGTTGACGGCCTCGGTGTAGAACTTCGGGAGCGCGTCGTTGACGGCCTCCTCCAGCACGGCGCCGCGACCGAACCGCTGGTCGATGACGCGGGCCGGGATCTTGCCCTTGCGGAAACCCGGGACGGTGACCTGCTGGTTGATCTTCTTGTACGCCGCGTCGAGGCTGGGCTTGAGCTCCTCGAAGGGCACCTCGACAGTGAGCCGAACCCGAGTCGGGTTCAGGGTCTCCACGGCGCTCTTCACGGTTCGGTCTCCTTGGGGGCTGACTTCTCGGTTTCTGCCGGCGCTGGGTTCAGCGCCTCAGCGGATCGCGCCCGGTAGAGAGACACAGACGCGCAGTTTGCATAGTAACCGCAAGGAGGATCGCGCCCACAACGCGATCTTGTGGGACCGAGCCGGATTGATGCCGGTGATGATGGTCGGGGTGGCCGGATTCGAACCGACGACCTTCCGCTCCCAAAGCGGACGCGCTACCAAGCTGCGCCACACCCCGTCGGTGCGACACGTAGGGTACATGGCCGGGGACGCTCCGGCCGCCGCATTTCCACGTGGGCGCCCCAGGGTCGGCTCGGTGAGGGCGCGGTGTGCGCCGGACGCCGCGGACCCGCTACGATGCAGTGCGTGCCGATGCGCCACCGCCGCTGTGCGGACGATCGGCCGACGCGCGCGGGCGTAGCTCAATGGTAGAGCCCCAGTCTTCCAAACTGGCTACGCGGGTTCGATTCCCGTCGCCCGCTCCACAGGCTCACGGCCCGGTCAGGGGGATTCCCCGGACCGGGCCGTTGGCGTTCACCGGGGTTGACCCGGTTCTCCCGCCGGCGTTCACCCGCTGCGGCCCGAAAGCCGCGTTCGATCGTTTGCTTTCGCGACGCGGCGGCGCCCGCCCGGCGGCGCGGGCGGGCCCGGGATCAGGGGTTGATGTCCGCGATGGCGTCCGCGACGCCGTCCAGGAACTCCTGGATGTCAGGCGCCATGTCGGTGGAGGCGAGCAGGAATCCGAAGAGCGCGGCGACCAGCGCCGGACCCCACTTGACCTGGCCGTTTCGGATCATCAGCACAAGGATGATGCCGACCAGCAGCACCAGGGACAGGGAAATGGCCACAACTGATCACTCGCCCTCGCGGTCGCCACACGTCTCACACGTCATTACCGGCCCGGGGGGCACACATTCCCCGCACACCCCCCGCGGGGTCCATCGTGCCATCAACTCGCCCCGCATCGGGGGCGAGTGGGCGATCGACAGCCATCGATCAACACCGCGGGCGCACCTCGATCGAGTGACACGACGACCGCCCGGAAGTGACGCCGAACACCATTAGGGGACGTGTACGGAGTCGAATTCCCGGGCCGCCTCCAGGGTCCGTGAAGGGAATTCACGAATTCGTTGCGAGATCCTCGCGCGTGACCCCAAAACACCATTGATTTGGACATTTCACCAGAGCCGCTTGCGGGGCATATGCCCCGTTTAAGCGGGATGAAATCGTACAGACCAGACAGATCGGCTCGATATATCAACGTGGCCGCATGAAAATCGCCCGATAAGCAAAGACAAGCTCAACGGGGTTTTACTCAATAGTGGTTTCGCCGCTATCGTGCCTCAGATGTTCCACGGTGCCCTCGTCTCCCGACGCGCAGTGCGGTCCACGGTGCTTTCCGCTGGTTCCGGATGGGAGGGCCGGTGACGAACTCACTCAGCCCCCACGGCTACCAGAGGTCACCGCTCCCGCCCGCCCAGGAGCCGCCCGTGGCGGACCGGGCCGCGCACGGCGGCCCACCCCGGCAGCACGACGCCCCGGGCGCGGCCGGGCAGGCCGCCGCCGGTGGAGCGAAGCCGGCCAAGCAGCGCGACGCGTTCTTCGACAATGCGAAGTACCTCGCGATCGTGCTGGTCGCCATGGGGCACTCCTGGGAGCCGCTGACCGACGGCAGCCGCGCCGCCGAGGCGCTCTACATGACCGTCTACACCTTCCACATGCCGGCGTTCATCCTCATCTCCGGCTACTTCTCGCGCAGTTTCGACATGCGCCCGGACCGGCTGAAGCGGCTGATCACCGGCGTCGCGGTGCCGTATCTGCTGTTCGAGGTGGCGTACACCTTCTTCAAGCGGTGGGCGGACGAGGACCCGACGTACGACTTCAGCCTGCTCGACCCCTGGTACCTCACCTGGTTCCTCGTCGCGCTCTTCGTGTGGCGGATGACCACGCCGATCTGGAAGCTGGTCCGCTGGCCCATCCCGCTCTCCCTGGCCGTCGCCGCGCTGGCCTCGGTCTCGCCCGACATCGGCGACGACCTCGATCTCCAGCGGGTGCTGCAGTTCCTGCCGTTCTTCGTGATCGGCCTGTCGATGAAGCCCGAGCACTTCCAGCTGATGCGCCGCCGCGAGGTGCGGCTGCTGTCCGTGCCCGCCTTCGCCTGCGCCGTGGTGGTCGCCTACTGGGCCGCGCCCCGGATGAACTCCGCGTGGTTCTACCACCGCGACAGCGTGCAGGAGCTGGGCGCCCCGCCGTGGACCGGCCCGGTGATGACCACGGCGATGTTCCTCTGCTCGATGGTGCTGGTGGTCTCCTTCCTCTCCTGGGTCCCGCGACGGCACATGTGGTTCACCACGCTGGGCGCCGGCACGCTCTACGGCTATCTGCTGCACGGCTTCCTCGCCAAGGGCTCGCGCTTCTGGGGCTGGTTCGACGAGTACCCGTGGCTGCACACCCCGCTGGGTGAGATCACCGTCACGGTCGCCGCCGCCGTGGTCGTCACCGCGCTGTGCACACCACCGGTGCAGCGAGCGTTCCGCTGGGCGATGGAGCCGAAGATGGAGTGGGCCTTCCGGAAGGACCCGGCCGAGCAGGCCCGGCACCGCGCGACCCGCTGACCGGCGCCGCCTGGTCCACCCGCGACGAAGCCCCGCCGGGCGGCCGGCGGGGCTTCGTCACATCTGCCCGACGAGGCTTCGTCTATCGGCCCGGCGGGCTCAGTCGCGGCAGATCAGCAGCAGCGCCCGGTCGTCGTTGACGTCCTTGGCGACCGCTTCGATCAGATGCCAGGCCGCGCCGTGGAAGCCGGGCGAGACATAGCGGTCGGCCTCGCCGGTGAGCCGGTCCATGCCCTCGGTGATGTCGCGGTCGGAGGTCTCCACCAGGCCGTCGGTGAAGAGCATCAGCACGTCGCCGGGGCGCAGGGTGCCCTTGACCGGGTCGAAGTGGGCCCCGTCGTAGACGCCGAGCAGCGGCCCGTCCGCCGCCTTCTCCTCCCACTTTCCGCTGCCCGCGTTCAGCTGGAGCGCCGGCAGGTGGCCCGCCGACAGCAGCTCGTAGTCGCCGCTGTCGAGGTCCAGGACGAGATGGACGGAGGTGGCGAAGCCCTCGTCCCAGTCCTGGCGCAGCAGGTAGCCGTTGGCGGCCGGGAGGAAGCCGTGCGGGGGCAGCGAGCCCAGCAGTCCGCCGAAGGCCCCGGAGAGCAGCAGGGCGCGCGAGGCGGCGTCCATGCCCTTGCCGGAGACGTCGGTGAGGACGACCTCCAGGGTGCGGCCGCCGTTGGTCCGGGCGGCCACCACGAAGTCGCCGGAGAAGGACTGGCCGCCGGCCGGGCGGAGCGCCATCTCGCGGTGCCAGCCGCGCGGCAGGCGGGGCAGCTTGCTCTGCACCCGGATGCGTTCGCGCAGGTCGAAGAGCATGGTGCCGCCGCGCCTCCAGGGCACGCCCACCCGGCTGCGGAACTGCGCGATCAGCAGTCCGAAGAAGCCGACCGCGGCCACCACCAGGATGGTGCCGGGGGTGACCCGGTCCGGTCCGTCGGGGTAGGGGCCGATGACGGCGGACTCCACGATCAGCGCCGCGGCCGCCGCCGCGTACAGGGCGAGCAGGCTGGCGGGCCGCAGCAGCAGTCCGCCCGCCACGATCGGCAGCACCAGGGCGGCGGGCGAGCACCAGTCGGGCTGGGCGATGGTGCCCATCGCGATGGCCGGGATGGCGAGCAGCAGGGTGGCCAGGGCCAGCCAGTCCGAGCCGTCGCCGCGGAACTGGTCGACTCCGGCCTTGCGCACGCCGGTGCGGACCCGGTGCATCGCCTTGCGCATCCGGGCCGTCAGCGTGTCCGCACCTCCGCCAGCCATTGCATCGGGACCCTACCCACCCATTTGGACGCGCGTCGATTCGCGGTCCTCGGGACCGCCCGACAAGAGGGGAAAGCGGAAGCGAAATACGTTCGCCTGTCCTAGGGGCCGCTGGTAGGGATGAGCCCATGACGACTCAACTGCGGGCGCTGCGGCCGGCCGACTGGGATGAGTGGTACGGGATGCTGGACCTCGCCTTCGGCGGTGTTCCGGAATCCCCGGAGGAGCAGGCGCTGTGGCGCGATCTCACCGAGGTCGAGCGGTCGATCGCGGCCTGGGACGGGGAGGAGATCGTCGGGGCCGCGGGGGCGTTCAGCTTCCGGATGACGGTGCCGGGCGGAGCGCTGGTGGAGACGGCCGGGGTGACGATGGTCGGGGTGAAGCCGACGCACCGGCGTCGCGGGGTGCTGCGTTCGATGATGGAGCGACAGCTGGCCGATGTGCGGTCGGCGGGCGAGCCGCTGGCCGGGCTGACCGCCTCCGAGCCGCAGATATACGGCCGGTTCGGCTACGGCATCGCCACCCAGGCGGTCAGCGCCGAGATCGACACCAGCCGGGTGCGGCTCGCGGTGCCGGCGGGCACCGACGCGGTGCGGCTGCGGATGGCCGGGCCTCAGGCCGCGCGGAAGGTGTGCGAGGCGGTGTACGAGCGGCGGGTGGGGAGCCGGCCGGCGATGCTGGCGCGCGCCCCGGGCTGGGACCGGCTGCCGGTGCTGGATCCGGCGTCGGACCGGCACGGTGCCTCGGAGCTGCTGTGCGTGCTGGCCGAGACGGGCGGCGAGGTGACCGGATACGCGCGCTACGCGGTCCATCCGGACTGGGACGCGGCGGGGGCGAAGGGCACGGTGGTGCTGCGCGATCTGGAGGCGCTGGATCCGGCGTCGTACGGCGCGCTCTTCCGTTTTCTCTTCGACATCGACCTCACATCCACGCTGAAGGTGCGAAGCTGCCCGGTCGACGCCCCCTGGATGCATGCGGTTTCGGACATTCGGCGGTGCCGGGTGGGGGTGCGCGACGCGCTCCATCTCCGGCTGGTCGACGTCGCTGCCGCGCTGGCGGCCCGGAGCTACGCGGCCCCGGTGGACCTGGTGCTGGAGGTGGAGGACTCCTTCTGTCCGTGGAACGCCGGGCGGTGGCGGCTGACCGGCGACGCCGCGGGCGCGGTGTGCGAGCGGGCGGTGGCAGGGGCCGCGGCCGATCTGCGGCTGGGCGTCCGGGAGCTGGGCGCGGCGTATCTGGGCGGGGTCCGGCTCTCCGCGCTGGCCGGCGCCGGCCGGGTGACCGAGCTGCGGCCGGGTGCGCTGGCGCAGGCGTCGGCGGCCTTCGGCGGCGATGTGGCCCCCTGGCTGCCGCACAGCTTCTGACCCGCGGGGCCATCACCCGGTGATCACGGTGCGGGCAGGCGTCAGCGCTTCTGGCACTCCGGGCACCAGAAGAGGTTGCGGGCGGCGAGGCCGGCGGTGCGGACCTCGCCGCCGCAGACATGGCAGGGCCGCTGGGCCCGGCGGTAGACGTAGACCTCGCCGCCGTGGTCGTCCACGCGCGGCGGCCGGCCCATCGCCTCGGGGGTGTGCTCAGGGCGGACCGTGTCGATCCGGTTGTTCGCCACGCCCTCGCGCATCAGCAGCACCAGGTCGGCCCAGATGGCGTCCCACTCGGCGCGGGTCAGCTCGCGGCCGGGCCGGTAGGGGTCGATCCCGTGCCGGAAGAGCACCTCGGCGCGGTAGACGTTGCCCACGCCCGCGATCACCTTCTGGTCCATGAGCAGCGCGGCGATCGAGGTCCGGCTGCGGGAGATCCTGGCCCAGGCGCCCTCCCCGTCGTCGGCGGGGCGCAGCGGGTCGGGGCCCAGCCGCTGGTGTATCGCCGTCTTCTCGGCGTCGGTGATCAGCGCGCAGGTGGTGGGGCCGCGCAGATCGGCGTACGCCTCGGGGGTGGCCAGGCGCAACCGCACGGTGTCGGTCGGTGGTGGCGCGGGCGCGTCCCCGAAGCCGTACTTCCCGAACAGGCCCAGGTGGACGTGGATCCAGCCGGCGGCGGGGAAGCCGAGGAAGAGGTGCTTGCCGTGCGCTTCCGCGGCCTGGAGCACCTGGCCGTCGACGAGCGCGGCGCCGTCGGAGAACTTGCCCTGCGGACTGGTGACGCGCACGGACCGGCCGCCGAAACTCTCGAAGTGGTCGGCGGCCAGTCGGTGGATGGTGTGCCCTTCCGGCATCGGCCCTGCTTCCGGCGCGTCAGTCCTGCTGCGGGTGGTGGGCCGGGATGGGCGGCAGGTCGCCGGTGGTCTCGTAGGCGCTGAGCATGTCGATGCGGCGGGTGTGCCGCTCGTCGCCCGAGTAGGGGGTCTTCAGGAAGACCTCGACGAACTTGGTCGCCTCTTCCTGGGTGTGCATGCGGCCGCCGATGCTGATCACGTTGGCGTTGTTGTGCTCGCGGCCGAGCGCGGCGGTCTGCTCGCTCCAGGCGAGCGCGGCGCGCACACCCTTGACCTTGTTGGCGGCGATCTGCTCGCCGTTGCCCGAGCCGCCGATCACGATGCCGAGGCTGGCCGGGTCGGCGGCGGTCCGCTCGGCCGCACGGAGGCAGAACGGCGGGTAGTCGTCCTGGGCGTCATAGATGTGCGGACCGCAGTCGACGGGCTCGTGCCCGTTGTCCTTGAGCCACTCGACGAGGTGGTTCTTCAGTTCGAAACCGGCATGATCGGAGCCGAGGTACACGCGCATGGGACGAGTGTGACATGTCTATCGCGGCTCGGGCGCGCCGGGTGGTTCGGCGCTGGACGGGCCCCTCCACCAGGGGAATTTGCTATTCCGGATACCCCGGAATTCCTTGATGACCAACGAACCTCATGAGAACCTCAAGTAACGATCCGGATTCAAAGGTTCATCTATTCCTTCTCCTGAGATTCACTGGCGTCGCTCAAGACCCCAGTGCAAAGGAATGTGCCCCATGAGCGCACAGCCCGTGACCACTTCGGTGGGCACACCTTCCGGTGACCCCGGTCAGGCGCCCGGACCGGACGGCCTCAAGGCAGGGCTCAAGAACCGCCACCTGTCCATGATCGCCATCGGCGGCGTGATCGGCGCCGGCCTCTTCGTCGGCTCCAGCGCCGGCATCGCCAAGGCCGGCCCCGCGATTCTGCTGTCGTACGCCCTCGTCGGCGCGATGGTGGTGTTCGTCATGCGGATGCTCGGTGAGATGGCGGCCGCCAACCCGACTTCCGGCTCCTTCTCCGCGTACGCGGACCGGGCGCTGGGCCGCTGGGCCGGCTTCACCATCGGCTGGCTCTACTGGTTCTTCTGGGTCGTGGTGCTCGCCGTCGAGGCCACCGCGGGTGCGGAGATCCTGGAGAAGTGGATGCCCGGCGTCCCGCAGTGGGGCTGGGCGCTGATCGTCATGGTGGTGCTCACCGCGACCAACCTGGTCTCGGTCTCCTCCTACGGTGAATTCGAGTTCTGGTTCGCCGGTATCAAGGTCGTCGCGATCGCCGCGTTCGTGATCGTCGGTGGTCTGGCCGTCTTCGGCGTGCTGCCGGGTTCGGACAACGAGGGCGCGGGTCTGTCCCACCTCACCGACGCCGGTGGCTTCATGCCCAACGGCGCCGGGGCCATCCTCACCGGTGTGCTGATGGTCGTGTTCTCCTTCATGGGCAGTGAGATCGTCACCCTGGCGGCCGGCGAGTCGGAGGACCCGCAGCGCGCGGTCACCCAGGCCACCAACAGCGTGATCTGGCGGATCGCGGTCTTCTACCTCGGCTCGATCTTCGTGGTGCTGACCCTGCTGCCGTGGAACGACAAGGCGATCACCAAGGACGGCTCGTACGTCGCCTCGCTGAACTCGATCGGCATCCCGCACTCCGGCACGATCATGCAGGTCATCGTGTTGACCGCCGTGCTGTCCTGCCTGAACTCCGGCCTGTACACCGCCTCCCGGATGGCCTTCTCGCTCGGCCAGCGCGGTGACGCGCCGAAGGTCTTCGCCAAGACCAACAGCCGCGGCGTCCCGATGGCCGCCATCCTCGGCTCGGTCGTCTTCGGCTTCATCGCCGTCTGGTTCAACTACCAGTGGCCGGACACGGTCTTCCAGTTCCTGCTGAACTCCTCGGGTGCGGTCGCGCTCTTCGTCTGGCTGGTGATCTGCATCACCCAGCTGCGGATGCGCAAGATCATCCTGCGGGAGACCCCGGAGAAGCTGATCGTCCGCATGTGGCTCTTCCCGTACCTCACCTGGGCGACCATCGCGATGATCACCTTCGTGATCGGCTACATGTTCTTCGACGACGCCAACCGCGAGGTCGTGAGCCTGTCGGTGCTGGTCGCCGTGGTGGTGCTCGCCATCGCGTTCGGCCGTGAGCTGCTGAGCAAGAAGGCCGGCCACGAGCCGGTCGACGCGGCGGAGAGCAAGACCCTCTGACCCGCGAAACGCACAGGGGCCGTCAGCGTGTGCTGACGGCCCCTGCCGTATGCGCGGGGTGCGCGGGGTGCGCAGGGGGGCTCAGCCCTCCCGGCGGCCCAGCAGCTTCCAGGCGGTGGGCAGCGCGCCCATCGCCAGCGCCGCCTTCAGCGCGTCCCCGAGCAGGAACGGCGTGAGCCCGGCGGCCACCGCCTCGCTCAGCGAGAGGTCCGCGGCCACCGCCAGGTACGGCACGCCGACTGCGTAGATGATCGCGGACCCGAGCACCATCGTGCCGGCGGTCCGCAGCACCCCGCGGTCGCCCCCGCGGCGGGCCAGCGAGCCGACCACGGTGGCCGCCAGCAGCATGCCCAGCACATAGCCGAAGGACGGCATCATGGCGCCGGACTCGCCCTCGGCGAACCACGGCATGCCCGCCATCCCGGCCAGGGTGTAGAGGACGAGGGAGAGGAAACCGCGGCCCGCGCCCAGCGAGGTGCCCACCAGCAGCGCGGCGAAGGTCTGGCCGGTCACCGGCACCGGGGAGCCGGGCACCGGCACCGAGATCTGCGCTGCCAGGCCGGTCAGCACGGCGCCACCGACCACCAGCGCGGCGTCGCGGGCGAGCACCCGGTGGGCGGGGAACAGCAGGTCGGCCAGGACCGTTCCGGTGCGGTGGGCTGGGACAGAGGCGGAGCTCATCGGTTCTCCCCGGGGTGAGGCTGACATGGGACCGGCAGCGCCATGACACGGCGTCATGCGTCAGGGCGCACGCCATGAGACGCGCGATGACTCAAGCGATGCCTGAAGCGCTGTGGGACACGGCGACGTTAACCCGGCAGCGATCTACTGATCACCGTTGACAGACCACAAAGGCGGGGCGGCCGACTTGGTGTGTTCGCCTCATCACCGAGGCACTCACAGCCCCAACCTGGCGGCTATTCCAGCAGGTCACGTGAGACTTCTCACGATCGCACCGCCACTGGCCGGTGGTTTTGCGCATCAAGGCTCCCCATGGGGAGACTGTGGAGTCCCCCCAAAGCCCTCGGGCGCGGCGCCGGTACGCGCGCGCTTGAGGCCGGGCACAGCTACCCGAGAGTGAACGAGCACCACCCATGCACCACGCACCCTCCGCGGAAACGCTCTCGACCGAGCCCGCCACCGAACCGCTGGGCGGCGGGCTCAAGCAGCGCCACCTGACGATGCTGGGCCTGGGCGGGGTGATCGGCGCCGGGCTGTTCGTGGGCTCGGGCGCGGGGATAGCGGTGGCCGGGCCCGGGATCGTCGTCTCGTATCTGCTGGCGGGCGCGCTCGCCGCGCTGGTGATGCGGATGCTGGGCGAGATGTCCGCGGCGATGCCCGCCTCGGGGGCCTTCTCGGTGCACGCGGAGCGGGCGCTGGGCCGCTGGGCCGGTTTCAGCGTCGGCTGGCTCTACTGGTTCATGCTGGTGGTGGTGCTCGCGGTGGAGGCGACCGGGGCGGCGCGGATCGCGCACGGCTGGCTGCCGTCGGTCCCGCAGTGGAGCTGGGTGCTGCTGTTCATGGTGGTCTTCACCCTGGCCAACCTGGCCGCGGTGAAGAACTTCGGGGAGTTCGAGTTCTGGTTCGCCGCGCTGAAGGTCACCGCGATCGTGCTCTTCCTGGGCCTGGGCCTGCTCGCGATCCTCGGCCTGCTGCCGGCCTCCGGCACCTACGCGGGCGATCCGGTGGGGCTGGCCAATCTCACCGGGCAGGGCGGCTTCCTGCCGGGCGGCTGGAGCGGCGTGGTCTCCGGGGTGCTCGCGGTGGTCTTCGCCTTCGGTGGCCTGGAGGTCCTCACCATCGCCGCCGCGGAGTCCGACGATCCGGCCCGCGCGGTGGGCCGGGCGGTGCGCAGTGCCATGTGGCGCATCCTCTTCTTCTACATCGGCTCGATGCTGGTCATCGTCACCCTGCTGCCCTGGTCGTCGATGAAGCCGGGGGAGAGCCCGTATGTCGCGGTGCTGGACCACCTCGGGGTACCGCAGGCCGGGCAGATCATGAACATCGTGGTGTTCGTCGCGCTGCTGTCCGCGCTCAACGCCAACCTCTACGGCTCCTCCCGCATGCTCTTCTCGCTGGCGGAGCGCGGAGAGGCGCCGCGCGCCCTGCTGGCGGTCTCTCCGGGCGGGGTGCCGCGCCTGGCGGTACTGGCCTCGGTCGCGTTCGGTTTCGTTTCGGTCCTGCTCAATCTCAAGTGGCCGGATTCGATCTTCGCGTATCTGCTCAACGCCGTAGGCGCGGTACTGCTCTTCGTCTGGGCCCTGATCGCCGTCTCGCAACTGCGGCTGCGCCGTCGGCTGGAGCGCGAGGCGCCGGAGAAACTGGTCCTGCGGATGTGGGGTTTCCCCTGGCTGACCTGGGTCTCCCTGGCCGGCATCGGGGCCGTGCTGGTGCTCATGCTCGACCATGACGCCGCCCGTCCGCAGGTGCTGTGGTCGGCGGGCGCGACCGGCGCGGTGCTGCTCGTGGCCGGTCTGCGCGAACTGCGGTCCCGCGCGGGCTGATCGGCCACCCGTTTCTTTTCTGCCAACCTGACGATCGGTCGGGTACGGAGCGTGATTTCCGCGTCCGATATTCAGACAGCACTGCCAGAAGTGTTGTCCTGAGCGGACACGCACCCCACACTGAGGGCGCTCAGGACCGCTCCGCTCTCACGTAATGGACACAAAGATCTATGAACCGGACACCTGCGTCCGCCGCGCCAGAGCGCGATGCCGAGACCACCGGCACGACCCCTCAGGGCACCGGCACCCCCCTGTCCCACGGCCTGAAGCAGCGCCACCTGTCGATGATCGCCCTGGGCGGTGTGATCGGCGCCGGACTGTTCGTGAGTTCCGGTCTCGGTATCGCCGCCGCCGGACCCTCGATCGTCCTGGCCTACGCGCTCTCCGGCCTGCTGGTGATGCTGGTCATGCGGATGCTCGGCGAGATGTCCGCGGCCAACCCCGCGACCGGGTCCTTCTCGGTCTACGCGGAGCGGGCGCTCGGCTCGTGGGCCGGCTTCGCGGCCGGCTGGATGTACTGGACGCTGCTGACCTTCGCGGTCGGCGTCGAGGCGCTCGGCGCGGCCGGCATCATGACCGGCTGGTTCCCGGACACCGAGTCCTGGATGTGGGTGCTGGCCTTCATGATCGTCTTCCTCGCCGCCAACCTGGCGTCGGTGAAGAACTTCGGTGAGTTCGAGTTCTGGTTCGCCGCGCTGAAGGTGGCCGCGATCAGCCTCTTCCTCATCCTGGGCGCGCTGGCCATCTTCGGCGTGCTGCCGGGCACGGACGCGCCGGGCACGGACAATCTCACCGGCCACGGCGGCTTCATGCCCAACGGCGTCGACGGCCTGGTGGTCGGTCTGGTCGCCTCGGTGATCGCCTACGGCGGTCTGGAGACCGTGACCATCGCCGCGGCCGAGTCGGAGAACCCGGTCAAGGGCGTGGCGAACGCGGTGCGCACCGCGATGTGGCGGATCGCGCTGTTCTACATCGGCTCGATGCTCGTCATCGTGATGCTGATCCCGTGGGACGACAAGAAGGTCGTCGCGGACGGCCCGTACGTCTCGGTGCTGAACGTCCTGGACGTGCCGGCGGCCGGCGACATCATGAAGTTCGTGGTGCTGGCCGCGCTGCTGTCCGCGATGAACGCCAACATCTACGGCTCGTCCCGGATGGCGTACTCGCTGGTCGCCCGCGGCCAGGGCCCCGCCTTCCTCGGCAAGGTCAGCGGCGGGGTGCCGCGCCTGGCGGTGGCCGCCTCCTGTGTCTTCGGCTTCGTCACCGTGCTGCTGAACTACTGGTCGCCGGACAAGGTGTTCGTGTGGGTGGCCAACATGATCGGCGCCGTGGTGCTCATCGTCTGGGGCTTCATCGCGGTCTCCCAGCTCCAGATGCGCAAGCGCCTGGAGCGCGAGGCGCCCGAGAAGCTGGTCGTGCGGATGTGGGCCTTCCCGTACCTGACCTGGGTTGCGCTGGCCGGCGTGCTGACCTTCCTGGCCCTGATGGCCCGCCAGGACGACACCCGGGAGCAGCTGATCTACTCCTCCGGCCTGGCGGTGGCCCTGGTCATCATCGGCCTGATCCGGCAGAAGGCCGCCGGCAAGCAGCCGCAGCGCTGACGGTCGCTCAAGCCGACGCGCTGACGACAGCGCACACCACCTCGTGAGGCGGGGCGGGTCCTACATCCAAGGACCCGCCCCGCCTTCGGTCTTTGGCCTTGAGTTCCGCTCCCGCTTCCCGGCGGAGATCACTTCTGCTGATAGCGTGCACTTGCAAGTTGATTGCAATAAGGGCTCGGAGGGGTCGGTATGGCCATCTACACACTTCCTGAACTTCCGTACGACTACTCGGCGCTGGCTCCGGTCATCAGCCCCGAGATCATCGAGCTGCACCACGACAAGCACCACGCGGCCTATGTCAAGGGTGCGAACGACACCCTGGAGCAGCTCGCGGAGGCCCGGGAGAAGGACGCGTGGGGTGCGGTCAACGGACTGCAGAAGAACCTGGCCTTCCACCTGTCCGGGCACATCCTGCACAGCATCTACTGGCAGAACATGTCCGGCGACGGCGGCGGCGAGCCCCTGGAGAAGGACGGTGTCGGCGAGCTGGCCGACGCGATCGCGGAGAGCTTCGGGTCGTTCGCCGCGTTCAAGAGCCAGCTGTCCAAGGCGTCCGCCACCACGCAGGGCTCCGGCTGGGGCGTACTGGCCTACGAGCCGGTCTCCGGCCGGCTGATCGTGGAGCAGGTCTACGACCACCAGGGCAACGTCGGCCAGGGCTCGGTCCCGATCCTGGTCTTCGACGCCTGGGAGCACGCCTTCTACCTGCAGTACAAGAACCAGAAGGTGGACTTCATCGAGGCCATGTGGCGGGTGGTCAACTGGCAGGACGTGGCGAAGCGGTACGCGGCGGCCAAGGAGCGCGCCGACGTGCTGCTGCTCGCGCCCTGACCCCTTGACCGAAGTGACCCGCGCCGGTGGGCGCGGGTCACTCATGGCGTCCTGCTCGTGATCGTCTTCTCACCCTTCACGTGGCAGGCGGAGCGAAGGGCCCCGCACGTCCGATGCGTGCGGGGCCCTTCCCGGTCTTGTGCTCGTGCGTGCGCCGGACGGGATCGAGAACCCGGAAGCCGGGGCCGACGCACCTTCTTACGTCAGTCGAAGCTGGGCTCGGCGGTCCGGGTCCGCTTGATCTCGAAGAAGCCGGGGACGGAGGCGACCATCAGGGTGCCGTCCCACAGCCGGGCGGCTTCCTCGCCCTTGGGCGCCGGGGTGACGACCGGCCCGAAGAAGGCGATCTGCTCCCCGTCCGCGCCGGGCACCGCGATGACCGGGGTGCCGACATCCTGGCCGACCAGGTCGATGCCCGCCTTGTGCGAGGCGCGCAGCTCGGCGTCGAAGGCGTCGGAGTGCGCGGCGTCCGCGAGGTCGGCGGGCAGGCCGGCCTCCTCCAGGGCGGCGACGATCGTCTCGTGACTGCGCTCCAGGCCCTGGTTGTGGAAGCGGGTGCCCAGGGCGGTGTAGAGCGGGCCGAGCACCTGGCTGCCGTGCTTCTTCTCGGCGGCTATGCAGACCCGGACCGGCCCCCAGGCGGTGCGGAGCAGCTCCCGGTAGCCCTCGGGCAGCTCGTCGAGCTTGTCCTCGTTGAGCACGGCGAGGCTCATCACATGCCAGCGGACCTCGACCGGGCGCACCTTCTCCACCTCGAGCATCCAGCGGGAGGTCATCCAGGCCCAGGGACACAGCGGGTCGAACCAGAAGTCGGCTGGGGTCCGGGCGGTCTCGGCCGCGGTCTCGATGTCGGTCACAGTCGCTCCTCAGGGGCGGTCAGGCTGCGTGCTTCGTGAGGGGGAACGCCATCGCCGTCACCTCCATTCCCCCACCCGTCCCCCATATGACTGTCCGGGATTTCCCCGATGACTGTCCGTAACGCAGCGTGAAATGATTCCTGACGTCCGACCTTCGAGACAGTGACGAGGAGCCGCGTCGTGCCCGGTGCCAATCTTTCCCGTGATGAGGCCCGTGAGCGGGCCCGCCTGCTGACCGTGGACGCCTACGACGTGGCGCTCGATCTGCGGTCGGCGGTCGGCCCGGACGAGGGCACCGGGCCGCGGACGTTCCGGTCGAGGACGACGATCCGCTTCCGCGCGGCCGAGCCGGGCGCGGCGACGTTCGTGGATCTGCTCGCCCCCCGCGTCGGCTCGGTGGTGCTCAACGGCCGGGAGCTGGACCCTGCGCAGGTGTTCGACGGCACCCGCATCGCGCTCGACCAGCTGGCCGCGGAGAACGTCCTGGTGGTGGACGCGCAGTGCGCGTACAGCCGGACGGGTGAGGGTCTGCACCGCTTCATCGACCCCGAGGACGGCCAGGTCTACCTCTACACCCAGTACGAACCGGCCGACGCCCGCCGGGTCTTCGCCAACTTCGAGCAGCCGGACCTCAAGGCGCCCTTCACCTTCACGGTGACCGCCCCCCAGGAGTGGACCGTGCTGAGCAACGGGGAGCGGGCGGAAGAGCCGGCGCCGGCCGGGGAGGGGGCGGCGACCTGGAGTTTCGTGGAGACCAAGCCGATCTCGACGTACATCACGGCCGTCGTCGCCGGCCCGTACCACGTGGCGCGGGACCACTACCGCCGCACCTTCGACGGGGGCACGGTCCTCGACATCCCGCTGGCCGCGCTCTGCCGGGCCTCGCTGGCCAAGCACTTCGACGCGGACGACATCTTCACCGTCACCAAGCAGGGCCTGGACTTCTTCCACGACCACTTCGACTTCCCGTACCCCTTCGGGAAGTACGACCAGGCGTTCGTGCCGGAGTACAACCTCGGTGCGATGGAGAACCCCGGGTGTGTGACCTTCCGTGAGGAGTTCATCTTCCGCGGCAAGGTGACCCAGGCCGCGTACGAGCACCGGGCCAACGTCATCCTGCACGAGATGGCGCACATGTGGTTCGGCGACCTGGTCACCATGGAGTGGTGGGACGACCTGTGGCTCAAGGAGTCCTTCGCGGACTTCATGGGCTCCTTCTCGATGGTGGAGGCCACCCGCTTCACCGATGGCTGGATCACCTTCGCCAACCGCCGCAAGGCATGGGCGTACCGCGCCGATCAGCTGCCGTCCACCCACCCGGTCACCGCGGACATCCGGGACCTGGAGGACGCCAAGCTCAACTTCGACGGCATCACCTACGCCAAGGGCGCCAGCGTGCTCAAGCAGCTGGTGGCCTATGTCGGCCGGGACGCCTTCCTGGAGGGCGCCCGACGCTACTTCAAGGCCCACGCCTACGGGAACACCCGGCTGACCGACCTGCTGTCGGTGCTGGAGGAGACCTCCGGCCGGGACATGACGGCCTGGTCCCGGGCCTGGCTGGAGACCGCCGGGGTCAATGTGCTCACCCCGCAGGCGACCTATGACTCCGCCGGCCGCGTCACCGAGCTGTCCGTCTTCCAGGAGGCGGCCGACACCCCGCACCAGCCGGCCGGGTCCGCGGCCGATCCGACACTGCGGCCGCACCGGGTCGCGGTCGGCCTCTACCGCAGGCAGGCGTCCGACGGCGCGCTGGTGCGGTACGCCCGCGCCGAGATCGACGTCACCGGGCCGCGCACCGAGGTGCCGGAGCTGATCGGTGCCGAGCGTCCCGAGCTGATCCTGGTCAACGACGAGGACCTGACCTACTGCAAGGTGCGCTTCGACGCCGAATCGCTGGCCACCCTGCGCAAGCACCTGGGCGACCTGACCGACCCGCTGGCGCGCGCCCTGTCCTGGTCGGCCCTGTGGAACCTCACCCGGGACGGGCTGATGCCCGCCCGTGACTACCTCGATCTGGTGCTGCGCTTCTCCGGGGCGGAGAGCGACATCGGGGTGCTGCAGATGGTCCAGGCGTGGGCGTACACCGCACTGGTCCACTACACCGCCCCCGAATGGCGCGAGCGGGCCGGCGCGGAGGTGGGCGAGGGCGCGCTGCGCGAGCTGCGGCTCGCCGAGCCGGGCAGCGGCCACCAGCTGGCCTGGGCGCGGTTCTTCGCGCAGACCGCGACCGCGGAGAGCGAGCTCCAGCTGCTGCGCGGCCTGCTGGAGGGCACGGCCCGGATCGACGGGCTGGACGTGGACCAGGAGCTGCGCTGGACCTTCCTGGAGCCGCTGGCCGCGCACGGCGCGGTGGACGAGTCGGTGATCGCCGCCGAGCTGGCCCGCGACGACACGGCCTCCGGCAAGCGGCACCAGACGCGCTGCCTGGCCGCCCGGCCCTCGACAGAGGTCAAGGCGGAGGCCTGGGCAGCGGTCGTGGAGTCCGATGCCCTGTCGAACGCCCTGGTGGAAGCGACCATCTCCGGCTTCGCCCAGTCCGGCCAGCGGGAGCTGCTGGCGCCGTACGGCCCGCGGTACTTCGCCGCGATCGAGGAGGTGTGGCAGCAGCGGTCGATCGAGATCGCGATGGCGATCGTGCGTGGGCTCTTCCCCGCCCTCCAGGACGACGCCGAGACGCTGGCGGCGACCGACGCCTGGCTGGCCGGGCACCCGGACGCCCCGCCCGCGCTGCGCCGGCTGGTCATGGAGGCGCGCGACGATCTGGCGCGCGCGCTGCGCGCACAGGAGTGCGACGCCAGGGCCGAGCGCTGACCGGAGCGACCGAAGAAGGCGTGCCGGTCAGCAGCCTTGGGCACCTTTCGGCGAGCGAGGCTATTCGGCATTCGAACGCCCGTACTTTAGGACGGTGTTGTCCTGGTTTGTCGACGAGCTCGTAACAGCGGTTAGCGGGCGGAGCGGGCACGGGAATGGCGGGAGCATGAACCACGCTTCCGCTGCCCCCGGCGGGGAGACCCCCATCCCGTTCCCGCCCTGCGCCGTCCAGCACCTCTCCGACGTCCGGCGCCGGGTGCTGACCACCCGACAGCTGCGCGCGCGGGGCATCTCGCCCGCGACCATCGCCGCACGCTGCCGCCCCGGTGGTCCCTGGCAGCAGCTGCTGCCAGGGATCCATCTGCTCCACCCCGGCCCGCCGACCGGTGAGGAGCTGATGCACGCCGCGCTCCTCTACACCCTCGGCCGGACCGCCGCGCCGGCGGACCGGGTACCGCCCGCGCGCACGATCTCGGTCCGCAGGGACCCCGGCACCCCACCGGCCCACGCCCTGCCCACCTCCCCGGCTCCCACCCTTCCCGCACCGCCGGCCCCCGCCGCGCCGACATCAGCGGCCCCCGCACCACCGTCCCCCACCCCAGCCGCCCCGTATCGGCCCTACGGTCCGGCGATGATCACCGGCCTGGCCGCACTCGCGCTGCACCACTTCTCCTCCGCTCCCCCGCTGTCCTCCCTGGACCAGGTGGATGTGCTGGTGCCCCGCACCCGGCGGCTGCGCTCCACCGGATTCGTCCGGGTGGTCCGCGGCCACGCCCTGCCCGAGCCCGAGAACATCGCCGGGGTGCCCACCGCCCCGGTCGCCCGCGCGCTGGCCGACGCGGTCGGCCGGATGGCCGACGGCGCGGCGGTGCGCGAGCTGCTGACCGAGGCGGTGCGCGGCGCGCACTGCGAGGCGGCGGCGATCGTGCGGGAGCTGGGCCGGAGCCGGCTGCTGACCCGGCCGCAGGTGGCGAACGCGGTGGAGCCGGTGCTCGCCGAGGGGCGGGCGGTCGCCGAGGGCCGGCTGTACGACATGGTGCGTGCCTACCGGCTGCCGCAGCCCCTGTGGAACGTGGCGCTGCGGCTGCCGGGCGGCCCGCGGCTGGGCGGTGTGGACGCCTACTGGCCCGACCAGGCGGTGGCCCTGGAGCTGGTCATGCGGCCGGACCGGCCCGGTGCGGAGGTCCCGCCGCCGCGGATCGCGCGCAAGCACGAGCAGCTGGCGCGCCTGGGCATCACCGTCGTGCAGGTCACCCCGGAGCGGCTGCGGCAGGCTCCCGCGGACCAGGCCGCGGTGATCCGTACCGCGCTGATGGCCTCGGACGACCTGGAGCCGGCCGGATACGTCATCGTGGTGCCGCGATGAGCACGGAGGATCCGCGTGGCGGACCGGCCCCGGCCGCCGCGCGCGGCCCGGCGTCGGCGCGTACGGCCCGGTGTCAGCGCTTGCGGAGCAGCAGCTCGGTGTTCCGGTCGTCGGCCTGGCCGGCGAGCGTGCCCCGGGCGCCGGGGGCGTTGAAGGACAGCTCGCGGTAGAGCGCGGCGAGACCGGTCGGGGACAGATCGGCGAAGTCGGTGCGGTGCGGTGCGGCGGACTCGATGAGGGTGGTGAAGAGCGAGAGCGTCCCGTCGTGGTTGTCCACGACCTCGATGACCCGGGCCAGCTGCGGGAAGTCGATGTGCGAGGCGGTGGTGATCTCCCAGAAGCTGCCGCGCGGGGTGATCTCGTTCTTGTGGCTGTGGCCGTTGATCCAGGCCAGCACCTGCGGGTGCCGCTGGAAGAGGTCGACCAGCTCGGCGCCGGTGTGCCGGGTCTCGTCCGGGCGGGCCGGGTCGCGGTTGAGGTTCTTCATGCTCCGGCTGTAGTGGTGGCTGAAGACCAGCACGTGGTCGTCCCGGTGCGCCTTCAGCGTCCGCTCCAGCCAGCGCAGCTGAGCGGTGCCTATGGAGCCGGTGTAGTGGCCGCCCGGGTCGGTGGAGTCCAGGCTGATGCCGATGGTGTCGTCGGAGATCCGGAACGCGTAGTACAGGGTGCCCTGCTCGACGTTGGCCCGGGTGTAACCGTGGCCCGCGGGCCCGGAGCCGGTGTGCCGCGGGTCGAGATGGGCCTGAAGGTACTCCCGCAGGGTGAAGGGTGCCCGTCGCTCGTCGGCTGTGACGGTGCGCATGTCCCGGGCGTGCGCCCGCAGCAGCTCCTTCATCACCTTGCCCTTGGGGTCGGCGCCCTCCCGCTCGCCCTGGTAGATCCGCTCCGCCTCGGCGGCCGGGATGATCTGCAACTTCCGGCTGCCGGTCGCCAGTTCGCCGAGGTAGCCGCGGTCGAAGGCGTAGACCCCGCCGGAGAGCCCGTCGTGGTTGCCGATGGTGGAGTACCACGGCAGGTGCAGGCCGGGGCTGTCGACGCTGCGCAGCGCCGCGCGCAGATAGCCGTCGATGCGCGGGAAGCCGGCCTGCTTGTCGGCGTCGCGCA
Source organism: Streptomyces sp. JLBT605 (assembly GCF_058215555.1). Classification (NCBI taxonomy): domain Bacteria; kingdom Bacillati; phylum Actinomycetota; class Actinomycetes; order Kitasatosporales; family Streptomycetaceae; genus Streptomyces; species Streptomyces sp. JLBT605. The sequence goes on along the minus strand of NZ_CM177087.1, from coordinate 4,667,705 downwards.
GGCTGCTCTCCGGGTGCCAGAAGTGCTTGATCCCGCTGTTCTGGACGCCTTCGTAGTGGCGCGGGTCGCCGGAGTTGGGGGTGATCCGGCCGCCGCTCATCGCGGTCAGGAACCAGTCGAGTTCCAGAGATGAGTTGTTGTCGGTGTTGTCGCCGGTGGTCATCGCGAAGGTGAGCGGGGCGCCGGTGGCGGGCCCCCCGCGCAGCCGGTTGATCCGCTCGACGAGCGAGACCACTCCGGCCGCCGACAGGGCCTCGTGCGGCCGCCAGGCCCCGACCTGCCCGGAGCGCAGGAACTCATAGCGCAGTGGATGCTGCACATCCGTCAGGTGCAGATCGGTGAGCTGCACGAAGGCGGCGAGCGCGGTGCGGCGGCGCTCCCGGCCGCCCTTGGCCTGGGCCAGGTCGGTGCGTACCACCCGGCGCCAGCCGGGACCGTCCCCCAGACGCCGGAAGGCCCCGGTGGTGCGCGGGGCGGCGACGGACTGGAGGGTGGTGCCGGCCGGGGAGGGCCCGGTGGGGACGGTGCTCACCTTCTGCACCGGGTGCGGGGCGGCGGCCGGGCGGGCGTTCGCCGCGCCGCCGGAGGGGCCGAGGGCGACGCCGAGTCCGGTGGCGGCCCCGGCGGCGGTCGCGGCGGCGACGAACGTACGGCGGTCGAGGGCGTGGGCGGCGGACCGAATGCGGGACATACGCGATCTCCCCGAGTGCGAACGCGGTTGCGGCCGGGCGGCGGAACTGCCTGTCACCAGGGATCGTTGGCATCAGGGGTGGCCACCGCGTGAACGCCGCGGCAACGCGGAGCGCCGAGATCCGCACAGGCAGCGGCGGGTCGGCGGGGTGTCACCGACGCCTGGGCGGATGGTCCAGCGGCGCTCACCCGGTGTTCACCGGCCGGGGTAGGGCCACCCGCCGGAGGGCGCACCGCCCGGCGGCGGACCGGTGGCCGGGGATCGCGTCGGCGGGGAGTGCCGGCTGCCCGGCGGACCGGTCGCCGGGCGCGGACGAGTGCGGCCGAGTGCGCGGCGGGCCGCTCGGCGGGCGCGCCGGACTGTCAAGGGACTTGCCCCGGTTGTTGCCGCTTTGTTCTCGATGGCGCATGGCGGAAATGTGCCATCAGGGGAATCAGGCTCGGGCAACTCTCCCCAAAAGGCCGTGACTTCCACAAAGGTGAACGGACCGACGGCACCGAATTCCGAACAAGGATGCCCATGTCCTCACCTGACGAGAGATCCATACGCGGCGCGAGACGCGCGGCCCGCATCGCGATAGGCGCGGGCCTGGTGGCCGCCCTCGCGGCCGCAGGACCCGTCCCCGCTCTCGCCGCTCCGCAGGGTGACACCCCCACCCCGGCCCCGAACAGCGCGCCGAAGTCCGCGTCCGACAAGCTCGGCGCCACCGACGCCGGCCTGCTCGCCGAGGCCAAGGCGGACGGCGACAAGAACATCACGATGATGATCGCCACCGCGCCCGGCGCCACCGAGCAGGTCGCCGAGCAGCTCGACGCGGTCAAGGGCGCGGCAGTGGGCCGCACCTACGACAAGCTCGGCTACGTCCGCGCCACCGTTCCCACGGCCAAGGCGGACGCCGCGATCGCCAAGGCGGAGAAGCTCTCCTCCGTGCACGGCATCGACCTCCGCCAGGAGATCCAGCTGCCGGACCCGACCCCGGGCGCGGACCGCGCCAAGGGCGCCCGGACCGCGGAATCGGGCAGCTACCCGGCGCCCGACGCGGACACCCCGGCGAAGAACCCGTACCAGCCGGCCTTCGAGACCGGCGCGGTGGACTTCGTCGACGCCCACCCCAAGGCCGACGGCCGCGGCGTGACGATCGGCATCCTCGACTCCGGCGTGGACATCGCCCACCCGGCGCTGCAGAAGACCACCACCGGCGAGCGCAAGATCGTCGACTGGGTCACCGCCACCGACCCGATCACCGACCAGGACGGCACCTGGCGGCCGATGGTCACCCCCGCCTCCGGCCCCGCCTTCACCTTCAACGGGCGCACCTACACCGCCCCGGCCGGCTCGTACTCCGTCAGCCTCTTCCGGGAGAGCGCGACGACCGGCGGCGACGCCAAGGGCGACCTCAACCGGGACGGCGACACCACCGACTCCTGGGCCCTGCTGTACGACGCCGCCAAGGGCACCGTCCGGGTGGACCTGGACAACGACGGCGACTTCACCGACGACGAGGCGATGAAGCCGTACAAGGACGGCTTCCAGGTCGGCTACTTCGGCAAGGACGACCCGCAGACGCCGATCGCCGAGCGCGTCCCGTTCGTGGTGGAGATCCGCAAGGACGTCCCCCTGGACCCGCTGGGCGGCAGCAACGTCGGCAAGAAGGCCGACTTCGTCAACATCGGTGTCATCGAGTCCGAGCACGGCACCCACGTCGCGGGCATCACCGCCGCCAACAGCCTCTTCGGCGGCAAGATGAACGGCGCGGCGCCCGGCGCCAAGCTGGTCTCCTCGCGCGCCTGCACCTGGACCGGCGGCTGCACCAACGTCGCGCTCACCGAGGGCATGATCGACCTGGTGGTCAACCGCCACGTCGACATCGTCAACATGTCGATCGGCGGCCTGCCGGCGCTCAACGACGGCAACAACGCCCGCGCCGAGCTGTACACCCGGCTCATCGACACCTACGGCGTGCAGCTGGTCATCTCGGCCGGCAACAGCGGCCCCGGCACCAACACCATCGGCGACCCCGCGCTCGCCGACAAGGTGCTGAGCGTCGGCGCGACGATCTCCAAGGAGACCTGGGCCGCCAACTACGGCTCCGAGGTCACCACCCCGTACTCGGTGATGCCCTTCTCCTCCCGCGGACCGCGTGAGGACGGCGGCTTCGCCCCGGTGATCTCCGCCCCCGGCGCGTCGATCAACACCACCCAGACCTGGCTGCCCGGCAGCCCGGTCGCCGAGGCCGGCTACCAGCTGCCGCCCGGCTACAGCATGCTCCAGGGCACCTCGATGGCCTCCCCGCAGGCCGCCGGTGCCACCGCGCTGCTGCTGTCGGCCGCCAAGCTCAAGCACATCGACCTGGAGCCGGCCGATCTGCGCACCGCGCTGACCAGCACCGCCAAGCACATCAAGGGTGCGCAGGCGCACGAGGAGGGCTCCGGCCTGATCAACATCGTGGGCGCCTGGAAGGCGATCCGCGACGGGGCCACCGCCCACGAGTACACGGTCAAGGCGCCGGTGAAGACCGCGCTGTCGGACCACCTGAAGACCCCGGGCTTCGGCACCGGCGTCTACGACCGCGAGGGTGGTCTGAAGACCAACGAGTCGCGGACGTACGACGTCACCCTCACCCGCACCAGCGGCCCGGAGGGCGCGCTGAAGCACAAGCTGGCGCTGCGGGACAACGACGGCACCTTCACCCTGGCCAAGAGCTCGGTCAGCCTGCCGCTGGACCAGCCGGTCACCGTCAAGGTCACCGCGAAGACCCGCGCCGCCGGCATCCACACCGCGATCCTGACGGTGGACGACGCGAGCACGGTGGGCGTCGACAAGCAGATCCTCAACACCGTCGTGGTCGCCAAGTCGCTCGGCAAGCCGCACTTCGCCTACGGCGCGTCCGGCACGGTGCAGCGCAACAGCAGCAAGCACTACTTCGTGTCCGTGCCGAAGGGCGCCAAGTCCCTCCAGGTCGCGATGAGCGGCCTGTCCACGGGCAGCCAGACCCGGTGGATCGCGATCAACCCCTACGGCGTCCCGGTCGACCCGACCTCCACGCCGAACTGCTACCCGAACTACCCGAACCCGGCGAACACCTGCCGCCCGGACCTGCGGTCGTACGCCGACCCGATGCCGGGTGTGTGGGAGTTCGAGGTCGAGTCGCGCCGCACCTCGCCGCTGCTGGACAACGCCTACACCCTGACCGCCACGGCGCTGGGCACCACCTTCGACCCCGAGGTGCAGACCGTTCCCGAGGCCAAGGTCGGCACCCCGGCCCCGGTCCAGTGGAAGGTCACCAACGGCTTCGCCGCGATCGAGCGGGGCAAGCTCAAGGGTGGCGAGCTGGGTTCGTCCAAGACCGCTCGCCCGTCGATCAAGGAGGGTGAGACCCACTCCAGCACCCTCACCATCGGCGCGGACGTCTCGCGGCTGGACGTCGCCATCGGCGGTGTCTCCGACACCAAGGCCGACCTGGACCTGAACGTCCTGCTGGACGGCAAGGTCGTGGGCTCCTCGGCGGACGGTGACTCGGACGAGGCCGTCAGCCTGACCAAGCCGAAGGCCGGCACGTACACCATCGAGGTCGTCGGCTACGCCGTGCCGGCGGGCACCACGGAGTACGACTACCGCGATGTCTACTTCGCCCCCTCGCTCGGCACGGTCTCGGTGGACGACGCCCAGTCCGTGAACCTGGCGAACGGCGCGTCGGCGCAGGTCGCGGCCAAGGTCGAGGTGGCGGGCGCGGCGCCTGAGGGCCGCACCTTCTTCGGCCAGGTACAGCTGGTCAACGCGGCCGGGACGGTCACCGGCGGCGGCAGCGTGAAGATCGAGAAGGTCGTTTCGTAACCGGTTCCGCGACCGTCGTGTGACGGACCGGATCCGCTGCGTGGCAGGGGCGGGTGTCTTCGGACACCCGCCCCTTGCTCGTGGAGCACCCGCCCTCGCCCGTGGGGCACCCCACGCCTTGCCCGTGGAGTGGAATGGATTGGACAAGGCGACCGGGGACATACGCATCATGGGCACAGCGCCCACCTCGCCAGAGCGCAGGAAAACGGACGAAAAGGCATAAGGGAGACACCGTGAGGATTGGAATCGTCGGAGCCACCGGTCAGGTCGGCACGGTCATGCGCAAGATCCTCGCGGAGCGCGACTTCCCGGTCACCGAGCTGCGGCTGTTCGCCTCGGCGCGCTCGGCGGGCTCCACCCTGGACTGGAAGGGCGCGGACATCACCGTCGAGGACGCGGCCACGGCCGACTACTCCGGTCTCGACATCGTGCTCTTCTCCGCCGGTGGCGCCACCTCCAAGGCGCTGGCCGAGAAGGTCGCCGGCCAGGGCGCCGTGGTGATCGACAACTCCTCGGCCTGGCGACGCGACCCCGAGGTGCCGCTGGTCGTCTCCGAGGTCAACCCGCACGCGATCAAGGACCGCCCCAAGGGCATCATCGCCAACCCCAACTGCACCACCATGGCCGCCATGCCGGTGCTCAAGCCGCTGCACCTGGAGGCGGGGCTGACCGCGATGGTCGCCACCACCTACCAGGCGGTTTCCGGCTCCGGGCTGGCCGGTGTGGCCGAGCTGCACACCCAGGCGTGCAAGGTCAGCGAAGCCGCCGACCAGCTCACCTTCGACGGTGAGGCGGTGGAGTTCCCCGAGCCCGGCGTCTACAAGCGCCCGATCGCCTTCAACGTGCTGCCGCTGGCGGGCAACATCGTCGACGACGGCTCCTTCGAGACCGACGAGGAGCAGAAGCTCCGCAACGAGTCGCGCAAGATCCTGGAGATCCCGGAGCTCAAGGTCTCCGGCACCTGCGTCCGGGTGCCGGTCTTCTCCGGCCACTCCCTCCAGGTCAACGTCCGCTTCGAGCGCCCGATCAGCGTGGCGCGCGCCTATGAGCTGCTGGCGGACGCGCCGGGCGTGGAGGTCTCCGAGATCCCCACCCCGCTCCAGGCCGCCGGCAAGGACGTCAGCTACGTGGGCCGGATCCGGGTCGACGAGACCGTGGACAACGGGCTGGCGATCTTCCTCTCCGGCGACAACCTCCGCAAGGGCGCGGCGCTCAACGCGGTGCAGCTCGCGGAGCTGGTCGCGGCCGAGCTCAGCTGACCCGAACTGGGTCGGGCTGGGCTGACCGGCGTTGAGGGGGCGGGCACCTACGGTGCCCGCCCCCTCGCGCTACCCCTCGACGTCCGCCCCCCTCAACCTCCGCCCCCGCGCGCGGCCCGGCCCCTCCCGCCCTGCCCCCTCGACCTCCGCCCCGCACCGTCATTACCCACCGGCGCCGGCGCCCCTGGTCGTGGAAGGATGACCAGAAACGTCACATACCGAGGAGATGACCGGGTGCCTGGCACGAATCTGACCCGTGAAGAGGCCCAGCGCAGGGCGCGCCTGCTCACCGTGGACGCGTACGAGATCGACCTCGATCTGAGCGGCGCGCAGGAAGGGGGCACCTTCCGCTCCGAGACGACGGTGCGCTTCCAGAGCACCGAGGCCGGGGCGGAGACCTTCATCGACCTGGTCGCCCCCACCGTGCACGAGGTCCGGCTCAACGGCGAGACGCTGGACGTGGCCGATGTCTTCGCCGACTCGCGCATCACCCTGCCGGGGCTGCTGGCCGGCGCCAATGAGCTCACGGTCGTCGCGGCTTGCGCCTACACCAACACCGGCGAGGGCCTGCACCGCTTCGTCGACCCGGTCGACGATCAGGCGTACCTCTACACGCAGTTCGAGGTGCCGGACGCGCGGCGGGTGTTCGCCTCCTTTGAGCAGCCGGACCTGAAGGCCACGTTCCAGTTCACCGTGAAGGCGCCCGAGGGCTGGACGGTGATCTCCAACTCGCCGACCCCGGAGCCCAAGGACAACGTCTGGCACTTCGAGCCGACCCCGCGCATCTCCACCTACATCACCGCGCTGATCGTCGGCCCCTACCACTCGGTGCACAGCAGCTACGAGAAGGACGGCGTCTCGGTGCCGCTCGGCATCTACTGCCGCCCGTCGCTGGCCGAGTTCCTCGACGCGGACGCGATCTTCGAGGTGACCCGGCAGGGCTTCGACTGGTTCCAGGAGAAGTTCGACTACGCCTACCCGTTCGCCAAGTACGACCAGCTCTTCGTGCCGGAGTTCAACGCCGGCGCGATGGAGAACGCGGGCGCGGTGACCATTCGCGACCAGTACGTCTTCCGGTCCAAGGTGACGGACGCGGCCTACGAGGTGCGGGCCGAGACCATCCTCCACGAGCTGGCCCACATGTGGTTCGGCGACCTGGTCACCATGGAGTGGTGGAACGACCTGTGGCTGAACGAGTCGTTCGCCACCTACACCTCCATCGCCTGCCAGGCGTACGCGCCGGGCAGCAGGTGGCCGCACTCCTGGACCACCTTCGCCAACTCCATGAAGACCTGGGCCTACCGGCAGGACCAGCTGCCGTCCACCCACCCGATCATGGCCGAGATCCGTGACCTGGACGACGTCCTGGTCAACTTCGACGGCATCACCTACGCCAAGGGCGCCAGCGTGCTCAAGCAGCTGGTGGCCTACGTCGGGATGGACGAGTTCTTCCAGGGCGTGCAGGCGTACTTCAAGCGGCACGCCTACGGCAACACCCGGCTGTCGGACCTGCTGGGCGCGCTGGAGGAGACCAGCGGCCGCGACCTGAAGACCTGGTCGAAGAAGTGGCTGGAGACGGCCGGCATCAACATCCTCCGCCCGGAGATCGAGGCCGACGCGGACGGGGTCATCACCGCCTTCGCGGTGCGGCAGGAGGCCCCGGCACTGCCGGCCGGCGCCAAGGGCGAGCCGGTGCTGCGCCCGCACCGGATCGCGATCGGCCTGTACGACCTGCGGGACTCCAAGCTGGTCCGCACCGACCGGATCGAGCTGGACGTCGACGGCGAGCTGACCGAGGTGCCCGCGATCACTGGCAAGCGGCGCCCGGCGGTCGTGCTGCTCAACGACGACGACCTGTCGTACGCCAAGGTGCGGCTGGACGAGGAGTCGCTGAAGACGGTCACCGCGCACCTGGGGGACTTCACCGAGTCGCTGCCGCGCGCGCTGTGCTGGGCCTCCGCCTGGGACATGACCCGCGACGGCGAACTGGCCACCCGCGACTACCTGGACCTGGTGCTCTCCGGCATCGCCAAGGAGTCCGACATCGGCGTGGTGCAGTCGCTGCACCGCCAGGTCAAGCTGGCCCTGGACCTGTACGCCGCCCCCGAGTGGCGCGGGACGGGCCTGGCCAGGTGGACCGAGGCGACGCTGGAGCAGCTGCGCGCCGCCGCGCCGTCCGGCGACCACCAGCTGGCGTGGGCGCGGGCGTTTGCCGCCACCGCCCGCACCCCCGAGCAGCTGGACCTGCTCCAGGGGCTGCTGGAGGGCACCGAGACCATCGACGGTCTGGCCGTCGACACCGAACTGCGCTGGGCGTTCGTGGAGCGGCTGGCCGCGGTCGGCCGCCTGGACGAGGACGCGATCGCCGCGGAGTACGAGCGGGACAGGACCGCGGCGGGCGAGCGGCACGCGGCCACCGCGCGGGCCGCACGGCCGACCGCCGAGGCGAAGGCCGCGGCGTGGGCCTCGGTCGTCGAGTCGGACAAGCTGCCCAACGCCCTCCAGGAGGCCGTCATCCACGGCTTCGTCCAGAGCGACCAGCGCGAGCTGCTGGCCCCGTACGCCGAGAAGTTCTTCGCGGCGGTCAAGGACGTGTGGGGCTCCCGCAGCCACGAGATGGCGCAGCAGGTCGCGGTCGGCCTCTACCCCTCGCTCCAGGTCTCGCAGGCCACGCTGGACGCCACCGACGCCTGGCTGGCGGCGGCCGAGCCGAACGCGGCACTGCGGCGGCTGGTCTCGGAGTCGCGGTCGGGGGTCGAGCGGGCGCTGAAGGCGCAGGCGGCCGACGCCGGCTGATCCTTCTTCGGGGCTCCGCCCCGATCCGTGCCCCCGGACTCCGTCCGGGGGACCCCAGGACGGGCTGGTTCACTCCAGCCCGTCCGGCGTTCCTTCTAGCTCTGCCCGGCGCGCGCCGCGCGCCGGGCCAGCAGCGCCTGGCGGCGCTCGTCGAACTTCACCGCCTGGTCGTCCAGACCGCCCATGAACAGACCCAGCTCCTCCTGCGCCTGAAGCCCTTCGGGGCCGAGTCCGGAGATCTCCAGGACCTTCAGGAAGCGCAGCACGGGCTGGAGCACGTCGTCGTGGTGGATGCGCAGGTTGTAGATCCCGCCGATGGCCATCTGCGCGGCGGCGCGCTCGAAGCCGGGGATGCCGTGTCCGGGCATCCGGAAGTTGACGACCACATCGCGGACCGCGCACATCGTCTGGTCCGGCGCCAGCTCGAAGGACTTCCCCAGCAGGTTGCGGTAGAAGATCATGTGCAGGTTCTCGTCCGCGGCGATACGGGCGAGCATCCGGTCGCACACCGGGTCGCCCGAGTGCTGGCCGGTGTTGCGGTGCGAGATGCGGGTGGCCAGCTCCTGGAAGGCCACATAGGCCACCGAGTGCAGCATGCTGTGCCGGTTGTCGGACTCGAAGCCCTCGGACATGTGCTGCATCCGGAACCGCTCCAGCGCCACCGGGTCGACCGCGCGGCTGGTGAGCAGGTAGTCGCGCATCACGATGCCGTGCCGGCCCTCCTCGGCGGTCCAGCGGTGCACCCAGGTGCCCCAGGCGCCGTCGCGGCCGAAGAGGGTGGCGATCTCGTGGTGGTAGCTGGGCAGATTGTCCTCGGTGAGCAGATTGACCACCAGGGCGGTCCGGCCGATGTCGCTGACCTTGGACTGCTCGGGGGCCCACGCCTCGCCGCCCATCACACCGTCGAAGTTGCGCCCGTCGCTCCACGGCACGTACTCGTGCGGCATCCACTCCTTGGCGATCTTCAGATGCCGGTTGAGTTCGCCCTCGACCACCTCTTCGAGGGCGTACAGCAGCTGGCTGTCACTCCACACGGCGCGGCCGTGGTGGCGGGAGGGGGCGAGGGTCACAGCGAGCTCCTGGGGACGTCGAGCAGCGGGCGGACTTACGGCCCCGTAGGTTACGACACCGTAGGTTAAAGTGAAAATAAAAGGCCGGTCATCGACGATGACCGGCCTGTCCGCTCTGGTCCGGGCGCGGCCGTACCGCCCCCGGAGCGGTGTCCGCTCGGCAGGTCAATCGGTCACAGCGGCCCTGGAGTTGGGTAAGCCCTCGGCGGGTGAGGGTGCGGCGGGAGTGGCGACGGGCGATTTCACCGTCGGGGAAGGTGTCCAACCGCACACCGGTACCGGCCCTGTGCGGGACCGGGCGCAGCCCTGCGCGGGACCGGGCGCAGCCCTGTGCGGGACCGGGCGCAGCCCTTGTGCGGGGCCGGGTGCAAAACGCCGCGAGGGCGCCCACCGGCCCTATGGCCGGAAGACGCCCTCGATCAGCGTTCGGTCAGCTCAACAGCTCAAGCAGTGCCGTTCAGTGGCTCTGCTTGCGGGAGCGGTCACCCACCATCACCAGTCCGGCGATCACCAGGAAGGAAACGATGGGCAGCGCGACATAGAGGCCGAGCGTCTCGACCACGCTCAGGCCCGGACCCGGGTCGTCTCCGTCATCGGGGGTGACCGCGAACGCGGAGGACGACATCAGCAGCATCAGCGTCGTTCCGGCGGACACGGCACCGGCGCGCAGGGCGTTCTTGTTGACCACGTTCCCAAAGTAGCGAACCCCCGATGGAGCCGCGCGGCCGGGGTGCCCGAACGGGCATACGGGCCGCTTGCAGGGCGGGCCGTCCACCGTCGGCGAGGCGGGAGCGGCCACCCGGCCCGGGGCAGCCCGGGAGCAGGCCCCCGGCTCAGCCGTGGGCCGCCAGCCCCGCTCGTACCTCGGCCATCAGCGCGTGCAGCCGGGGCGAGGCGGCCAGGTCCTCCAGGGTCACCGGCCGTCCCCGCGTGTCCGCGATCGGCAGCCGCCAGTTGGGGTACTGGTCCCCCCAGGTGCCGGGCAGGTTCTGCGGGCGCCGGTCACCGACGGTGTCCGGCAGCCACACCCCCACCATCCGGGCCGGGGTCCGGGCCAGGAACCGGTGCAGCGCCTTGACGGCCGCCTCCTCGCGGCCGGGCCCCTCGGGCAGCATCCCCAGTCGTCCCAGCAGGGCCAGCCACTCGGCGACCTCGACCGCGTCCCGCGCCTGCTCCTCGCCGAGCGGCCGGGTGAGCAGACCCAGCCGGTACCGCAGCTCCACATGCTCGCCGGTGAGCCGGGCCGCGGTGCTCGGCAGATCGTGCGTGGTCACGGTCGCCAGGCAGGCCGCCCGCCACGCCCCGGGCGGCAGCGGCAGCGCCCGGGCCGTGCTCCCGGCCATGACCGCCTCCGCCCCCGGGGCGGGATCCGCGGCGACCACCCCTGTCTCCGGACCGGCACCCACGGCGAGCGCCGCCGGGCCGGGATCCACGGCAAGCACCGGTGTCTCGGGGGCGGAGCCGGTGACCGCGGCGGGCACCCCCGTGCCCGGCTCCTCGGCGGCCGCCGCCCGCCCCAGGCCCGCGCCTGGCTCCGTCGCATCGGCGCCGGCCGCCACCGGGGCCGCCGCCCGTCCCGCCACCGGCTTTGTCGCCGCGTAGTCGCGTTCGAACCAGAGCACCGAGGTGCCCAGCACCCCGCGTCCGGCCAGGGTCTCCCGGACGCCCGGTTCGACCGTGCCCAGGTCCTCGCCGATGACCACCGCACCGGCCCGGTGCGCCTCCAGGGCCAGCACGGCGAGCATCGCCTCCGCGTCGTAGCGGACGTAGGCGCCCTCGGTCGGCTCGCGGCCCTCCGGCACCCACCACAGCCGGAACAGGCCCATCACGTGGTCGATACGCAGCGCTCCCGCGTGCCGCAGCAGGCCGCTGAGCAGGTCACGGTAGGGGGCGTAGCCGGTCGCGGCCAGGGCGTCCGGCCGCCACGGAGGCAGCCCCCAGTCCTGGCCGCGCGCGTTGAACGCGTCCGGCGGGGCGCCGATCGACATCCCGGCGGCGAAGGTGTGCTGCTGGGACCAGGTGTCGGCGCCCGACGGGTGCACACCGACGGCGAGGTCGTGGACCAGCCCGATGCCCATTCCGGCGTCGAGCGCGGCGCGCTGCGCGGCGGCCAGCTGGGCGTCGATCAGCCAGGCGAGCCAGCAGTGGAAGTCGACCCGGTCGAGGTGTTCGCCACGGGCCCGGACGGTCCGGGGCGAGCGCGGGTCGCGCAGCTCCGCGGGCCAGGCGCGCCAGTCGGGGCCGTGCGCCTCGGCCAGTGCGCACCAGGTGGCGTGGTCGTCGAGCGGACGGCCGCGTTCGGCGAGGAAGTCGCAGTAGGCGGCGCGGCGGCCAGGGCTCATCGGCACCGCCCGCACCAGCCGCAGCGCCTCGCTCTTGAGCGCCCACACCCGGTCGCGGTCGATCAGCGCGCCCTGCTCCAGCACGCCCCGGCGCAAGCCTTCGGCCTCCTGGAGGATGGCGTCGGCGCGCTCCCGGGCGACCCCGCTCAGCTGGGCGTACTCCGGGACGTCGGCGACCCGCAGGTAGACCGGGTCGGGGAAGCGGCGCGAGGAGGGGCGGTAGGGCGAGGGGTCGGTGGGGGCGGCCGGGGTGCCGGGGACGGCCGCGTGCAACGGGTTGACCTGCACGAATCCCGAGCCCAGTGTCCTGCCGGACCAGGCCGCCAGGTCGGCGAGGTCGCCGAGGTCGCCCATGCCCCAGGAGCGGGCGGACAGCAAGGAGTAGAGCTGGACCAGGAACCCGTGGGTCCGGCCGCTGGGGACGGGCATCCGGTCCGGGGCGACGATGAGGGAGGCGTGGGCGGAACGGCCGTCCGGGGCGTAGGCGCGCAGCAGGTGGTGGCCGAACGGCAGGCCGGCGTGCCCCTGCTCCGGTGCGCGCGCCGCGACGGGCCGGCTCACCGGTCCTGGGGCGTCACCCTTCGACACGCGAGGGCGCTCCGGCGTACCCGACATGCGAGGGCGCTCCGGCGGGCCTGGCGTGCGGCGGCGGTCCGGCGTGCCGGCGGCGCTCGGTGGGTGGCCCGCCTCCAGGCCCCACTCGCGGGTCCGGCCGTCCTCGGTCTCCACGTGCAGCACGGTGCCCGGCGGCAGGTGGAGGTCCGGCTGACGGCCGGGGCGTACGACGACGGTGGGCGGCAGCAGCCGGCCGCTCTCCCCGTGCGCGTGGAGCTCCAGGGCGGCCCGCACCGAACGGGGCGTCGACGCGTCGACCCCCAGCGCGGCGAGCACGGCCACGACGGTGTCCTCGGGCACCGGGACGATGCGGCCCGGTTCCGGCTCGTAGGACGTGGCGACACCATGCAGCTCCGCGAGGCGCGCTCTGCCCATCGGGACTCCTCAGAACGTCATCGGCTCAGAAATCCATCGGCTCCGCACCCGCGCCCGTGCCCAGCACGGCGGCGGTCGGCTCGCTGGTCAGCGGCAGTTCGGTGGCGAGCGGCGGCTCGCTCGTCAGCGGGGCGGCATCGGCGAGCGGCGGCTCGCTGGTGAGCGGGGTCAGCGCGCCGGAAGCGGAACCGGCGCCCTCCAGCCCGGAGTCGGGGTCGGAGACCCCGGCGAGCAGGTCGGGTTCGGCCGCGGTGCCGCCGGCCGGGGTCTGGTCCGGCACCGGGGGTGCCGGACGTTTGGACAGCGCCTCCGGTTTGGACAGCGCGGAGAGCAGGAGCTGAGCGGACGCGGCCACACGGACCTCCGTGGGGTCTCGGCAGTGGGTCAAGGCAGCCCTACCCACTGGGCGCGGTCACAGACGTGGCCGGGCCGGGAACGTGCCCCAGGTCACAGTCGGCGCACGCAGGAGATGTGACGGCCTGCCCGGACCAGCGGAACGAAAGCGTACGGGCGAAACGGACGTCCGGGCGGCAGACTTGCGGAGGCGAATGCCGCGTCGCCCCGCGACCGCGATCGCATTACCGGCACTTCGGTCACTCCCGTTGACACCCTCACCGGCCTGGTGGTGGGCTCATCGCCGATCGGCGCGAGAATCGGCAGGACGAACGGTCCTGATCGCGACGGCGGCCGGGGCCCCGTCGGTCGGACACTCGACCGAACCATCCCCGGCCAGGAACGAGGGGTGGGTCGTGCAGTTCCGCGGGATCTGGGGGAACAGGCCGAAGGCCGCCGGCGCCACCGCGCTCGCCGCAGCGGTCATCGGCGGGCTGCTCGGCGGCGCCCCGGGCGCGGCCGCCGCGCCCACCGACCCGTACCTCCCCGGCACCTCGGCGCCGGACCGGACGGACGCCGACGGGGTGCCGCCGGTGTGGCCGCGCCCGCAGTCGCTGCGCTCGCACGGCACCGATCTGGCGGTGAGCGAGGAGGTCACGCTCATCGCCGACGCGGACGCCGACCCTTACGCCCTGGACGCGTTGCGCGCTCTGCTGCGTGACGCCGGGGCGCGCACCGTGACCGAGGTGACCGCGCCCGCGCCGAGTGGCACGGCGCCCGCGCCCGGCCTGGTGGTGCACGTCCAGGGGCGCGACGCGGAGTCCGCACTGCGCGCCCTGCGCGCCTCCGAGCGCGGCGATCTGCCGGCCGGCGGCTACCGGCTGGCGACCGGCACGGTGGACGGGGTACCGACGGTGGCGATGGCGGGCGTCGGCCAGGACGGGCTGTTCCACGCCGTCCAGACGCTCCGTCAGCTGCTGAAGGCGCCGGAAGCCGGGCCGGACGGCTCCCGCCGCGACGACCGCTACCGCTTCCCGTCGGTGACCATCCGCGACTGGCCGGGCGCGCCCGTCCGCGGCCTCACCGAGGGCTTCTACGGCGAGCCGTGGACGCAGGCGCGGCGGCTGGAGCAGTTGGACTTCATGGGGCGGACGAAGCAGAACCGCTATCTGTACGCGCCGGGAGACGATCCCTACCGGCAGGCCCGCTGGCGCGACCCCTACCCGGCCGGGCAGCGCGAGGCGTTCCGCGCGTTCACCGACCGGGCGCGCCGCAACCATGTCACCGCGGTGTGGGCCGTCTCCCCCGGCCAGGACTTCTGCTTCTCCTCCAGCAGCCACCTCAAGGTGCTCACCCGGAAGCTGGACGCCATGTGGGCGCTGGGCTTCCGCGGCTTCCAACTGCAGTTCCAGGACGTCAGCTACTCCGAGTGGCACTGCACCGCGGACCGGCTGACGATCGGCACGGGTCCGCGCTCCGCGGCCGCCGCGCAGGCCCGGATCGCCAACGCGCTCGCCGACCACCTGGCGCGCCGCCACCCCGACGCGCCCGCGCTGTCGCTGCTGCCCACGGAGTACTACCAGGACGGGCGGACCGAGTACCGCAGCGCGCTGAGCGACGCGCTGGACCGCCGGGTCGAGGTGGCCTGGACGGGCGTCGGTGTGGTGCCGCGCACCATCACCGGCGGCGAACTCGCCGACGCGCGCGACGCCTTCGGCCACCCGCTGGTCACCATGGACAACTACCCGGTCAACGACTACGCCCAGGACCGCATATTCCTCGGCCCGTACGTCGGCCGCGATCCGGCCGTGGCCGGCGGCTCCAGCGCGCTGCTCGCCAACGCCATGGAGCAGCCGGTGGTCTCCCGTATCCCGCTCTTCACCGCGGCGGACTTCGCCTGGAATCCGCGCGGCTACCGGCCCCGGGAGTCCTGGCGGGCGGCCATCGACGACCTGGCCGGGCCGGACCGGGGCACGCGCGCCGCGCTGCGCGCCCTGGCCGCCAACAACGCCTCCTCCGTGCTCGGCGGCCCCGACAACGCCAAGGGCGAGGGCGCGGGAGAGTCGGAATACCTGCGGCCGCTCATCGACGCCTTCCTCACCGCGCACTCCGGGACCGACGCGGCGGCGCTGAAGACGGCCGCCGACCGGCTCCGCGCCGCCTTCCGCACGATGCGCGACGCCCCCGGCCTGCTGGAGGAGACGCTGGGCGGCGAAGTGGGCCCCTGGCTCGACCAGCTGGGCCGGTACGGATCCGCGGGCCTGCGGGCGGTCGACATGCTCACCGCGCAGGCGCGCGGCGACGGGGCGGCGGCCTGGCAGCACCGGCAGGCGCTGCAGACGCTCCGCAAGGAGATAGCCGCCAGCCCGGCCACCGTCGGCAAGGGCGTGCTCACCCCCTTCCTGGCCACCGCCCTGGACCGGGCCGACGCCTGGTCGGGCCTGGACGGTGCGGCCGGGAAGCCGCCGCGGACCGGCGAGGGGCAGCGGGCGGCGGCCGACGGCGACGCACGCACCACCGTGGCCTCGACGACCCCGGTGACGCTGCGCTTCGACAGTGCCCGGCCGCTCACCGCCGTCACCGCGCTCACCGATCGCGCCCCCGGCCGGAGCGGCACCATCGAGGCACACGTGCCCGGGGCGGGCTGGCGCAGGCTGGGCCCCGTCTCCGGCAGCGGCTGGAGCCAGGCGAGGGGCAAGGGCATACGCGCGGACGCGATACGGCTGCGCTGGACCCCCGCCTCCGATGCCTCCGATGCCTCCGACGGCACGGGCTCGGCGTCCGCCGAGGAGCCGGAGGTGCACGAGCTGACCCCGTGGTTCGCCGACACCCCGGCGGCCGAGCTGCGGCTGTCGCGGAGCGTGGCGGACGCGGAGATCGGTGGCGAGGCGGTCGCGGTGACGATCAAGGTCACCGCCCGCCGCCCCGGTGATGTGCGCGGCGAGCTCGCCGTGCACGCCCCCAAGGGCGTCCGCGTGAGCGCCCCGGAGGAGGTCACGGCCCCGCGCGGCGGGGTCGCCACGACCCGGATCAGGATCTCGGTGCCGGCCGGCAGCCGGCCGGGCGACTACCGGGTGCCGGTGCGCTTCGGATCCCAGGAGGCGGTCCTGGTCGTGCGCGCGAGCGCTCCGGCCCGCGACTGACCCACTACGGCCGGGGCCGGCCAGGCACGCGCACCCGGGGCCGCGCGGCGCGGTCGGCGCCGCGCGGCCCCGAGTCGGCGGTGCCCGGCCGGGGCCGGGTACGACAATGGCCCGGTCCTAGGCAGAGATGCCGTCGATCCGGGCCATCGCGTCGTCCGCGCCGTACGGCCGCAGGTATGGCAGCCAGCGCGGGTCCCTATGCCCGGTGCCGATGATGCGCCAGGCGAGCCCGGAGGGCGGCGCGGGTTGATGGCGCAGCCGCCAGCCGATCTCGGCGACATGCCGGTCGGCCTTGACGTGGTTGCAGCGGCGGCAGGCCGCCACCACGTTCTCCCAGGTGTGCTGACCGCCGCGGCTGCGCGGGATGACGTGATCGACGCTGGTTGCGACGCCACCGCAGTACGCGCACCGGCCGCCGTCACGGGCGAACAGGGCGCGGCGGGTGAGCGGGACGGGGCCGCGGAAGGGGACCCGCACGAAGCGCTTGAGTCTGACGACGCTCGGGGCGGGTATCACGTGGGTTGCGCTGTGCATGAGGGCGCCTGAGTCCTCAAGGCTGATGGCCTTGTCGTTGAGGACGAGGATGAGCGCGCGGCGGAGCGGTACGACGCCGAGCGGCTCGTACGACGCGTTGAGGACCAGGACGTGCGGCACGGTGCCTCCTAATACGCCGGCGGCGCGTGGCTCGCGCCGGGACGATCTCCCCTTAGTTTCCCCGCATCCCTGGTCGGCGCGCCACCACCACCGGGTAACGGCATGGGAGTGTTTTCAACCACATCCTGTTCATCCCCTGCAATGAAGGGGTTATCTCTCGAACACAGCAGCGGGGCATCCCCCGCGTCCCGTTAATGTGGTGAATCTGCTCGTCCGCTCCTTGCGCCGGGCAGACCGCTCGTCTTCCCCCGGATCCCGTCCGGGGGTGCCCCCGGTCCCGTACGGGCACTGACGCAACCGAAGGGTTCTTGCTGTGTTCCGGTCCGCTGCCATGGCCGCAGACTCGACGCCCCGTCCTGGCACCTCGCGCCAGCCGACTCTCGACGAGAGCGCCGCCACCGCCGCGGGCTGGGTCGAGGAGAACTGGTCGACCTGGCTCGGCATCGGGCTGCGCATCCTGCTGATCCTGGTGCTCGCGTTCGCCCTGCGGACCGTGGTGCGCCGGTCGATCACCAAGCTGATCGACCGGATGAACCGCACCGCCCAGGCGGTGGACGGCACCGCGCTCGGCGGGCTGCTGGTCAACGCCGAGCGGCGGCGGCAGCGCTCCGAGGCCATCGGCTCGGTGCTGCGCAGCGTGGCCTCGTTCCTCATCCTGGGCACCGCGGGGCTCATGATCCTCTCCGTCCTGAAGATCAACCTGGCCCCGCTGCTGGCCAGCGCCGGTGTGGCCGGTGTGGCGATCGGCTTCGGCGCCCGCAACCTGGTCACCGACTTCCTCTCCGGCGTGTTCATGATCCTGGAGGACCAGTACGGGGTCGGCGACTCCATCGACGCGGGGGTGGCCTCCGGCGATGTCATCGAGGTCGGCCTGCGGGTGACCAAGCTGCGCGGCGCGGACGGCGAGATCTGGTACGTGCGCAACGGCGAGGTCAAGCGGATCGGCAACCTCAGCCAGGGCTGGTCCACCGCCTCGGTCGACGTCCAGGTGCGGGCCGACGAGGATCTGCACCGGGTGCGCGCGGTGATCACGTCGGTCGGCGAGAGCATGGCCAAGGAGGAGCCGTGGAACGAGCGGCTCTGGGAGCCGGTCGAGGTCCTCGGCCTGGACGCGGTCTACCTCGACTCGGTGATCGTCAAGGTCGCGGCCAAGACGATGCCAGGCAAGGCCCTCGGGGTGCAGCGGGAGCTGCGCTGGCGGATCAAGCAGGCCCTGGACGCGGAGGGCATCCGCCTGGTCGGCCGTCCGCCGGAGCCGGACCTGGAGAGCGAGCCCGTCCCGGACCCGACCGCGGCCGTCGCCGCCCCGTCCGCGCTGGCCAATGAAGCGTCGCCGCAGGCCCAGGCGGCGTCTCCGCTGTCGGCCCAGGCCCCGCCGCCGCAGAAGTAGCGCGGCGGAGCGCGCCCTGGGCATCAGCGGGGAGACGTTCGGCGCCGACCACCCGGAGACCTGTGCGCTGCGGGACGTCGTCGGCGCCTTGCGCATCCCTTGACCCAGGGCGGCCCCGGCCGTAGCGTCCGCAGAGATAGGAAAGTTTCCTAACAGACGCGGCGGAGGTCGTCATGGCCGGGGCGGCAGGCACACCCGGGACGCCGCGCGTGCTGCGGGCCATGAACGACCGGGCGGCGCTTGACCTCCTGGTCGCGCACGGGCCACTGACCCGCACCCGGCTCGGCGAGCTGACCGGGCTCTCCAAGCCCACCGCCTCCCAGCTACTGGCCAGGCTGGAGGCCGCCGGACTGGTGCGGGCCACCGGGACCGCCACCGGGCGGCCCGGCCCCAACGCCCGGCTGTACGAGATCGATCCGGCCGCCGCCCACGTCGCCGCGCTCGCCGTCGACCGGGAGGCGATCACCGTCGCCGTCGCCGACATCACCGGCCGGGTGCTGGCCGAGCACCGGGTGGTGGCCGAGACCCTCGACGGCCCGCGCCGCCGCGGGGCCACCGAGCTCGCCGCCGAGGCGATGGGCGGCGCGCTGTCGGCGGCCGGGCTCGACCTCGCCGATGTCCGGCACACCGTCATCGGTACCCCCGGCGCGCTGGATCCGCGGACCGGGGCGCTGGCTTACGCGCCGCACCTGCCCGGCTGGCACTCCCCGACGCTCCAAGCGGAGCTGGCCGAAGCGCTCGGCACACCGCTGACGATCGAGAACGACGTCAATCTCGCCGCCGTCGCCGAGCAGCACCACGGCACCGCCCAGGACTTCGACGACTTCGTGCTGGTCTGGGCGGACGAGGGGGTCGGCGCGGCCGTCGTGCTCGACGGCACTCCGCTGCGCGGCGCCACCGGCGGCGCGGGCGAGATCGGCTACATGCCGCTGCCGGGCGCTCCGCTGGCGCGCGGCGGGCCGGACACCGCCGCCCGGCCGGACGGGGGCGGTGGATTCCAGAAGCTGGTCGGCTCCCCCGCCGTGGTGGAGCTCGCCGCCGCGCACGGCATCGACGCCCCCACCGCGGCCCAGGCGCTCGCCGCGGCGCTGCGCACCCCCGGCGCCGGCGACGAGGTGCTCGGCGAGCTGGCCCGCCGGCTGGCCACCGGACTGGCCGCGGTCGTCGCCGTGGTCGACCCGGAGCTGGTGGTGCTCTGCGGGGAGGTGCCGCAGGGCGGGGGCGAGCGGCTGCGCGGGCTCGTCGAGGCCGAGATGACCGGGCTCGCGCTGCCCCGGCCTCAGTTGCGGCTGAGCACCGTCGAAGGGTCCCCGATCCTCCTCGGCGCGCTGCTCACCGCCCTCGCCGCCGCCCGCGACTCCGTCTTCGACACCAGCTGACCGCCGGCAGGCCCGTCAGCGAAGGCGCCACCGGACAGGAGTACAGGAGCGGCAGAGAAGGAGGAGAGGGTTGAAGCTCGCAGTCGTGGGTGGCGGCTCCACCTACACCCCGGAACTCATCGACGGATTCGCGCGGCTGCTCGAGGTCCTGCCACTGACCGAACTCACCCTCGTCGACCCGGCGCGGGACCGACTGGAGCTGATCGGCCCACTGGCCCGCCGGATCTTCGCCGCCCAGGGTCATCCGGGGCGCATCACCTGGACCGCCGACCTGGACGAGGGCGCGGACGGCGCCGACGCGGTGCTGCTCCAGCTGCGCGTCGGCGGCCAGGAGGCCCGGCGGCAGGACGAGACCTGGCCGCTGGAGTGCGGCTGCGTGGGACAGGAGACCACCGGCGCGGGCGGACTGGCCAAGGCGCTGCGCACCGTTCCGGTGGTCCTGGACATCGCCGAGCGGGTGCGGCGCCGCAACCCCGGCGCATGGATCGTGGACTTCACCAATCCGGTGGGCATCGTCACCCGTGCCCTGCTCACGGCCGGGCACCGCGCGGTGGGTTTGTGCAATGTGGCGATCGGTCTCCAGCGCAAGTTCGCCGCGCTGCTGGGCGTCGCCCCGCGGGAGATCGCCCTGGACCACGTGGGGCTCAACCACCTCACCTGGGAACGCGGGGTCCGGCTGGGCGGGCCGGACGGGCCGGACGTGCTGCCCCGACTGCTGGCCGAGCACGGTGACCGGGTGGCGGCCGATCTGCGGATGCCGCGCGCGCTGCTGGACCGGCTCGGCGTCATCCCCTCCTACTACCTGCGCTACTACTACCAGCACGACGAGGTGGTGCGGGAGCTGGCGGCGGGGGCCTCCCGGGCGGCCGAGGTCGCGGCCATCGAGCGGCGGCTGCTGGAGCTGTACGCGGATCCGGCGCTGGACCGCAAACCCGAGCTGCTCGGCAAGCGGGGCGGCGCCTTCTACTCGGAGGCGGCGGTCGACCTGACCTCGGCGCTGCTGACGGACACCGGCGAGGTGCAGGTGGTCAACACCTTCAACCACGGCACGCTGCCGTTCCTCCCCGACGACGCGGTCATCGAGGTCCCCGCGGCGGTCGGCGCGGACGGCGCGCGGCCGCTGCCGCTGCGTGCGCTGGAGCCGCTGTTCGCCGGGCTCGTCGCCGGCGTCAGCGCGTATGAACACCTGGCCTTGGAGGCGGCGTTGAAGGGTGGCCGGGAGCGGGTGTTCCAGGCACTGCTGTCCCATCCCCTCATCGGCCAGACCGCGTACGCCGACAAGCTGACCGACGAGCTCATCGCGCACAACCGGGAGCACCTGGCGTGGGCCTGAGCACCCCGTCCCCGGCGCAGCCCTCCGAGGCGGTCGCGCCCGGCGGCGTGCCGCGCCCGGCGAGCGCCGTGCTGGCGATCGACGCGGGAAACAGCAAGACGGACGTGGCCCTGGTGGGCGTGGACGGAGCGGTGCTCGGCACCGCCCGCGGCCGGGGTTTCCGGCCGCCGGTGGTGGGCGCGGAGCGCGCGGTCGCGGAGCTGGCCCGGGTGGTGAGCGCGGCGGTGACCGCGGTGGTGACCACCGGGCCCGGAGGCGGCGGCCCGGCCGTGCCACCGGTGCGGCAGGTGTACGCCTGCCTGGCCAACGCCGATCTGCCGGTCGAGGAGCGGCGGTTGACCGAGCTGCTGGCCGCGCGCGGCTGGGGCTCCGCCCTCACCGTGGCCAACGACACCTTCGCACTGCTGCGCGCCGGGGTGAGCGACCGGGCGGAGCCGGTGGGGGTCGCGGTGGTGTGCGGCGCGGGCATCAACTGCGTGGGACGCGCGGCCGACGGGCGCACCGCCCGCTTCCCGGCCGTCGGCCGGATCTCCGGCGACTGGGGCGGTGGGGCGTATCTGGCCGAGGAGGCGCTGTGGTGGGCGGCGCGCGCGGCGGACGGGCGCGGCGAGCCGACCGCGCTGGCCCGGGCGCTGCCCGCGCACTTCCATCTCGCCGATATGCCGGCCCTGATCGAGGCGCTGCATCTGGGGCGTCTCGCGGCGGAGCGCCGTCATGAGCTCGCCCCGGTGCTCTTCGCGGTCGCCGAGGCGGGCGATCCGGTCGCCCGCGCGGTGGTCGCGCGGCAGGCCGAGGAGGTGGTGGCGATGGCCACGGCCGCCCTGACCAGGCTGGAGCTGCTGGACGAGGAGGTCCCCGTGGTGCTGGGCGGCGGGGTGCTGGCGGCCCAGCACCCGCTGCTCGACGACGCGGTCCGCGCCCGGCTCGCGGCCCGCGCGCCCGCGGCGCGGCCACGCGTGGTCACCGCCCCACCGGTGCTGGGCGCGGCACTGCTGGCACTCGATCAGGTGAGCGCGCCAGGCGCCTCGTACGCCAGGCTGCGCGCCCACTACGCCACCGGCTGAACACCATCGGCCGGGCCGGCGCCCGCCCCGCGGTGGCGCCGGCCCGGCAGGCCGGACAGTGCCATGAGCCGGCTCAGGCTCGTACGGGAACCGAACACGGCGGAAGCGCGTGATGTCAGGTAGGGGGCCGGCGGCACGCCGTCGAAAGATCGCGATCCGAACAAGATCCCGGCGGTAACAGTGAGATCGCCGGAAGGTGCGGCCATACTGCTGCCCGGTCCCGTCCCCTGCCTTGCCGGGCGGACAACCGCAAGCCAATGAGGGGGAGGGTCCCGTGTCACAGCCGCCGACCATGGGCGGACCCGTGCCGCCCGGGAGTGGGCAGCCGATCCCGTCAGGTGCGGCGGGTGTGCCGAGCCGGCCGGACGTCCCTGGCGCCGCCGCCCTGGGCACGGCGGGCCCCGCGGCGACCGCTCTCCCCGGCGCGACCGGCCTCCCGGCGGCAGGGCTCCCCGGGTCCGCGGCCCCGGTGGCCGGGACGGAGGCGACCGGCTCCCCCAGCGCTCGGGCGATCCCCGGCACCCCGGCGGCTCCCGGTGCCCCTGCGGTCCCCGGCGCTCCGGAGACCCCCGCCACCCCTCCGCGGCAGACCGCGTGGCGGGAGGGTCTGGACCGGCTGCGCGCCGCCGCGGTGACCGAGCCGGGCCGGCTGCGCATCATCGGCGCCGTACTGGCGGTGCTGGTGGTGGTCTTCGGCGCGGTGACGGCGTGGCAGGTGTCCGGGCGGCAGGCGTCCGCGGACGACGTGGTCCGGCACAGCCAGCCGCTGAGCGCGGACGCCGCGAGCATCTACCGCTCGCTGGCCGACGCCGACACCACCGCCGCCAGTGGATTCCTCGCCGGCGGGCAGGAGCCGCGGGCGGTGCGCGAGCGCTACGAGCGGGACATCGCGACCGCTTCGTCACGGCTGGCCAAGGCCGCGGCCAACACCGGCGGCTCGGCCGCCGCCCGGGCCCAGATCACCGAACTCAACGAGAAACTCCCGATCTACACCGGTCTGGTGGAGGCCGCGCGCGCCAACAACCGGCAGGGGCTGCCGCTGGGGGGCGCCTATCTGCGGTACGCCAACGAGACGATGGCCGAATCGCTGCTGCCCGCCGCCCGCGAGCTGTACGACACCCAGACCGCCCGGCTCGGCGAGGACTACCAGGACGCGAAGTCCTGGCCGTGGTTGGCGCTGGGCGCCGGCGTCGTCGCCCTCGGAGCCCTCGGCTGGGCACAGCGCCGCGACTTCCTGCGCACCAACCGGGTGTTCAACCTCGGGCTGCTGTTCGCGACCACGTCCTGCGCCGTGGTGCTGCTCTGGCTGGCGGTCGGGCACAGCGTGGCCCGCGCCCAGCTGAACGACTCCTACGACCACGGGGCGAAGTCGCTGCGGGTGCTCAACCAGGCCCAGATCCACGCACTGCGGGCCCGCGGCGACGAGAACCTGGCCTTGGTGGCACGCGGCGCGGACGTGGTCACCCACGGCCCGGACAAGGGCAAGGACGCCTACGAGGTCGGCTACCAGGAGCAGATGGCCAAGCTGGTCGACGGGAAGGGCCAGGCACCGGGCGGCTCGGCCGCCGCGCCGGACAGCGACCTGGGCCGGGCGGCGGCGCTGGCCGACGACGCCGAGGGCCGGGACCCGGTGGCCGACGCCCTGCGCAGCGTCCGCGAGTGGCAGCGGCGTCACACCAGCGCCCGGGCCACCGACGACAACGGTGAGTACGACAAGGCGCTGGAGATGGTGATCGGCGGCAAGGGCAGCACCGGCGAGTCCTTCGACCGGGTGGACAAGGCGCTGTCCCAGGCCCTCGGCCACGAGCAGCGCGAGTTCCGGCAGGCCGCGGACGACGGGCGCGGCGCGTTCACCGGGCTGGCCGTGGGTGCGGGCGCGCTGGCCGTGCTGGGCGCCGCGGGCGCGGTGCTGGGCATCGGGCGCAGGCTGTCGGAGTACCGGTGAGGGGGAGCACGAGGATGCGATCCATGCGGTCGATGGGATCGATGCGGTCGATGCGGTCGAGCATGGTCGCCGCCGCTGCCGCGCTGGCGGTCGGCGCGACGGTCCTGCTGCCCTCCGCCGTCCACAGCGGCGGGACCGGTGGCGGCCCGGACGGCGACGGCGGCGGACGCCACGCGGATCTCAGGGTCCAGGGCGACACCGACGTGTCGGCCGAGACCTGCGACGACCCGCAGGCCAGCCTGCGCCCGTCCGGGGCGAGCGGTGACGCCGTCCGGCGGATCAAGGCGCGCGGGAAGCTCGTCGCGGGCGTCGACCAGAACAGCTTCAACTGGGGCTACCGCGACCCGGCCACCGGAAAGCTCACCGGCTTCGACATCGACCTGGTGCGCGCCATCGCCGACGACATCCTCGGCGACCCGGAGGCGGTGGTGTACCGCGCGATCCCCACCAGCCGGCGGATCGAGGCGCTCAAGGACGGCAAGGTCGACGTCGTGGTCCGCACCATGACGATCAACTGCGACCGGATCAAGGACGTCGCCTTCTCCACCGCCTACTTCCAGGCCGGGCAGCAGGTACTGGCCGCCAAGGGGTCGAAGATCACCGGCTTCGACGACTCGCTGCGCGGCAAGCGGGTGTGCACGGCGGGCGGTTCGACCGCCGAGGCCGCGCTGGAGAAGGACAGCCACGGCGCCCGGCCCGTCCCGCCGGTGGCCAATCAGCTCGACTGCCTGGTCAGGCTCCAACTGGGTGAGGTGGACGCGGTGATCACCGACAACGCGCTCGCCGCCGGCCAGGTGGCCCAGGACCCCGCCATGGAGCTCAAGGGCTCTCCGTTCACCACCGAGTTGTACGGCGTGGCGATGAACAAGAGCGATGATGACCTGGTGCGCCGGGTCAACAAGGTGCTGGACGACTACCGCGGGGGCGGCCGGAACAGCCGCTGGATGACCGCCTACGACAAGTGGCTGGCCGAGGATCTCGGAGAGGAGAACCCCACGCTGCCGCAACCGATGTACAAGGACTGACACCGCACCGGTCGCAGCACGGGCATCATGCATCACAGGCACCGAGCGCCCGGCCCGCGCCACAGCGGGCACGGCACGCACGACCCGGCAAGGCACGCACGACAGGTACGACCAGCACGGCACGCACGACCAGCACGACAGGCACGGCACGCACGTACGCGAAAGAGGTGATCGATGGGGGCCGCGGGACCCTTCCCCAGCTCCGCGGGGAACCCCCGAGGGGGCGCCGCGCAGGCCATGAGCCGCGAGGAAGTCGACCGTGCCCTGGCGCGGCTGGGCGCCGAGCACGAGGCGATAGAGTCCTCGCTGCTCGCCCTCCAGGACCACGCCGGCCGCCGGCTCCTGGAAGGCGCCGAGCTGACCGGCATCACCAAGGACCGCTGGGCCACCACGGAGCAGGCCATCGCGCTGCTGTGGACGTACTTCGACGCCTATACCGAAGCCCTGCACACCGCCCGTGAGGTGCGCGCCCGCCACCGCTGGCCCACCCAGGGCGAGTTGGCCGAGCTCGGTGAAGTGCTGACCGGCACCGCGGTCACCCTGCCCAGCAGCGGCACACTGGACGGTTCCGCCCTGCTCAGCGAGGAGTTGACGCTGGCCGAGCTGGTCGGGCGGATGAACCGCTGGTACGCCGAGGCGCTGGACGTGATAGTGACCGCCGACGCCGTGTGGTCCGCGCTGCCCGCCCGTATCGACATGCTCTCCGCCGAGCTGCGGCGCACTCGCTCGCTGGCGCACTCGGTCGGGGTGCGCCCCGGCGAGCACCCCTCGGGCGACGATCTGGAGCAGATCACCGCCGAACTGACCGCGCTGCGCGCCGAGGTGGTCTGCGACCCGCTGGCCTTCTGGATCCCCTCCGGCGGCAGCTCCGCGCCGGGCGGCGGCCGCCCGGACACCGGCCGCTACGACACCGCGGCCCGCGCCCTGGAGGACGTACGGCGCGAGATCGAGGCGGTGCTCGACGTGCGGCAGGACGCCGAGCAGCGGCTGATCCGGCTGCGGGACGTGCTGTCGCGGGCCGACGCCACGCTCACCGAGGCCCGCCAGGCGCGCGGCGAGGTGCTGGCGAAGATCGCGGCGTCCGAGGTGCCCGCGGTCAGCGGCCCGCCGACCGCGCTGCACGAGCAGTTGGCCACGGCCGCCGAGTACCGCAGGCGTGCCCAGTGGCACCGGCTCTCCCCGCTGCTGGAGAGCCTGGAGCAGCG
Organism: Streptomyces sp. JLBT605; assembly: GCF_058215555.1. NCBI lineage: Bacteria > Bacillati > Actinomycetota > Actinomycetes > Kitasatosporales > Streptomycetaceae > Streptomyces > Streptomyces sp. JLBT605. The sequence continues at coordinate 4,641,252 of NZ_CM177087.1, read as the reverse complement.
GGCCGAGGACGAGTTGCTGCGCGCCCGCGAGTCGCTGACCGCGGTCACCGCGCCGCTGGCGGTCCGCGCGGAGCTGCGCGGCCGGCTCGACGCGTACAAGGCCAAGGTCGCCCGGCACGGGATGGCGGAGGACCTGCTGCTGATGGAGCGGTACGACGTGGCCCGCCGGATGCTGTGGAGCGCGCCCTGCGATCTGCGCGCCGCCGAGGCGGCGGTGGTCCGCTACCAGCAGGCCGTGGCCGAGGCACTGGTCCCGCGCCAGGCGGAGCCGGAGGACCGGGAGACCGGGGGGACACAGTGAGCACACCGACTCAGCCACACCAGCCGCAACAGCCGCACCAGCCGTGTCAGCGGCCCGGCTGCGGCGGCAGTTACGAGGACGTGGGCCGCGGCGAGCTGTACTGCGACAACTGCGGGCTGGCCCCGGTGGTGTCGCCCATCGGACTGGTCAGCTCGCCGCCCACCGGTCTGACCTCGGCCGCGCGCGGCGGCGGGCCGTCGGCCACCCCGGTCGCGTCCGCCGCCCCGGTCGCGTCCGGCGCACTCGGCGCCTTCGGGCCGCCGGGCAGTTCCGGCACATCCGGTGCCTTCGGACCGCCGGGCAGCTCCGGACCACTGGGCGGACCCGGGGCTTCCGGCACGTTCGGCACCTCCGGGCCCAGCGGCACCTCCGGGCACAGCGGCTCGACCTCCACCGGCTCGGCGCGTTCGCGCAGCTCGCGCTCGTCGCGGCGTTCGGTCTCCGGCCGGCTGTCGCGGTCGGTGTCCGGCCGCTCGTCCACCGCCTCGGTGTCGGTGCGCAGCTCCCGCTCCTCCACGTCCTCGTCCGGGCGCAACCGGCTGGGGGCGGGGCTGGTCAGCATCCCGGAGGTGCCGCGTCCGGATCCGCACACGGCGGTGCTCGCCAACCCCGAGGTGCCGGAGCGGAAGCGCTTCTGCAGCAAGGGCGACTGCGGGGCCCCGGTGGGGCGCTCGCGGAGCGGCCGACCGGGCCGCACCGAGGGGTTCTGCACCAAGTGCGGCCACCCGTACTCCTTCGTGCCGAAGCTGAGCCCTGGCGACGTGGTGCACGGCCAGTACGAGGTGGCCGGCTGCCTGGCGCACGGCGGGCTGGGCTGGATCTACCTGGCCATAGACCGCGCGGTCTCGGACCGCTGGGTGGTCCTCAAGGGCCTGCTGGACACCGGTGACGAGGACGCGCTGGCGGTCGCGGTCTCCGAGCGCCGCTTCCTGGCCGAGATCGAGCACTCCAACATCGTCCGGATCTACAACTTCGTCGAGCATCTCGACCAGCGCACGGGCAGCCTCGACGGCTACATCGTGATGGAGTACGTCGGCGGCAAGTCGCTCAAGGAGATCGCCAACGAGCGGCGCACCGCGACCGGCAGGCGCGATCCGCTGCCGGTCGAGCAGGCCTGCGCGTACGGCATCGAGGCTTTGGAAGCCCTCGGCCACCTGCACAGCCGCAATCTGCTCTACTGCGACTTCAAGGTCGACAACGCCATCCAGCAGCAGGACCAGCTCAAGCTGATCGACATGGGCGCGGTCCGGCGGATGGACGACGAGGACAGCGCCATCTACGGCACGGTCGGCTACCAGGCCCCGGAGGTTGCCGAGATCGGCCCGTCCGTCGCCTCCGATCTGTACACGGTGGCGCGGACCCTGGCGGTGCTCACCTTCGATTTCCAGGGCTACACCAACGTCTTCGTGGACAGCCTGCCGGATCCGGAGAACATCCCCGTCTTCCGCGAGTACGAGTCCTTCTACCGGCTGCTGGTCCGGGCCACCGACCCGGACCCGGGGCGCCGGTTCGCCTCCGCCGAGGAGATGTCGGAGCAGCTGACAGGGGTACTGCGGGAGGTCGTCGCGCTGCAGACCGGCCGCCCACGGCCGGCGCTGTCCACGCTCTTCGGCCCGGAGCCACGGGTGGTGGACACCGAGCTCTTCGCCGAGCCGACCACCGACCCCTCCCTCCTGGGCACCCGCACCACGCGCCGTGCGCCGGCCCAGGCACCGGTCACGGCCGAGGCACCGGCCCCGGCCCAGACGCCGGCCCAGGCGCCCGTCACGGCTGAGGCACCGGCCGGGGCCGTGCGCGCCGTCCGGCCGCTGGACGCCCGGCAGACCGCGCTGGCGCTGCCGGTGCCGCTGGTCGACCCCGGCGACCCCAACGCCGGTTTCCTCGCCGGCCTGCTGGTCTCCTCCGCGCCCGCCGAGCTGTACGCCGCCCTGCAGGCCGCGCCGACCGACTCCGCCGAGCTGCGGCTGCGGCGCGTGCGGGCCCGGCTGGAGCTGGGCGAGGAGCGGGCGACGGCGGACGAACTGGCCGCGCTGGAGGCGGCGTACCCAGATGACTGGCGGATCGTCTGGTACAGGGGGCTGCACGCGCTGGCCACCGGCGATCACGCGACCGCCGCGGTCTCCTTCGACGCGGTCTACGACGCGTTCCCCGGCGAGCCCGCCCCGAAGCTGGCACTCGCGGTGTGCGCCGAGGTCCTGGGCCAGTACGACAACGCGCTCGAGTACTACCGGCTGGTGTGGATGACCGACCCCAGCTATGTCAGCGCCGCATTCGGCCTCGCCCGGGTCCAGCTGTGCTCCGCGGACCGCGCCGGCGCGGTGCGGACCCTGGAATCCGTGCCGGAGTCCTCGATCCACTACACGGCGGCCCGGGTCGCCGCGGTGCGGGCCCGGCTGCGGCAGGGCGCGCCGGCGGCGTCCCAGGGCTGGGCGAGCGGCTCCGCACGCGATGCCGCGCTGGCCGACCTCACCGCCGCGGCCCAGCAGGTCGAGCGGCTGCGGGAGTTCGGCCTCGACCCGGTGCGGCGCGAGCGGCTGAGCACGGAGGTGCTGGGCAACGCGCTGGACTGGGTGCTCGCGGGCGGCGACGGCGCACCGGCGCCCGGCGCGCCCACCGGCGCCGCGGGCGGCGCGCCCGTACTCCTCGGCAGCAGCCTGGACGAGCGTGGGCTGCGCTTCGGGCTGGAACGCTCGTACCGGACACTCGCCAGGCTCGCGCAGCGCGGCGAGGAGCGGATCGAACTGGTGGAGCGGGCCAACCGTTTCCGCCCCAGGACGTGGGTGTGATCGATGTCTCAGATGCCGCAGCTGCCTCAGCTGACCGCCTGCCCGAGCTGTGCCGAACCGCTGGAGTCGGGTGACAACTTCTGCGGCGGTTGCGGCGCGGATGTGTCCTCGGCCGCGTCGCCCCCGGCACAGCCCGCCGCGGCGCCGCCGGCCGGCGCGCCCTCCGCGGCCTACGGGGAGCCGTCCGCGTCGTACGGGGAGCCGCCGGTGGAGCCGTCCGAGGAGCCGGAGGACTATCCGCTGGCCGCGCCCCGACCGCCCGCCGGCACCGCGCCGGCCGACCCCGCGTCGGTGGACCCCGGGTCGGCCGACCCGCGCACCGCGGCGTTCGCCGAGCCCGCCGAGGGCGGCGAAGCCACCGGGTCCCCGTCGGCGCCGCACCAGGAGACCCCAGGGGCCCCAGCGGCCTCAGGGGCCCCGGCGGCCCCCGGCACGCCGCCGGGCGGCGCGACCGCCGCCGCCGTGAACACCGGGACCGGCGCCGGACGCCAGTGCGCGGCATGCCGGGCGGGCACCATCGACCAGGACGGTTACTGCGAGAACTGCGGCCACGCCCAGCCCCGGGCCCGCGACCACATGGAGACCGAGCTGACCGGGGTCGCGGCGGCCAGCGACCGCGGGCTGCGGCACCACCGCAACGAGGACGCGTTCGCGGTGTCCGCCGCCGCCCTGCCGGACGGCTCGGCGGCCGCCGTCGCGGTGGTCTGCGACGGGGTGTCCTCGGCGACCCGGCCGGACGACGCCTCCGCCGCGGCCGCCGCCACCGCGGACGCGCTGCTGGTCGGGGCGCTGCCACGGGGCGCACACCCCCAGCAGGCCATGCGGGACGCCATCCTGGCCGCCGCCGAGGCGGTCAACCAGCTGGCCCTGGAGCCCGCCCCCGCCCCCACCCCGCACGACCAGCGGCGCCAGGAGAACGCGCCGGCGTGCACCATCGTCAGCGCGGTGGTCGCGGGCGGCATCCTGACCGTCGGCTGGGTCGGCGACAGCCGTGCCTACTGGGTGCCCGACGACCGCACCGCGCCCTCCGCCCGGCTCACCGAGGACGACTCCTGGGCCGCCCAGATGGTCGCGGCCGGCCTGATGTCCGAGGAGGAGGCGTACGCCGACGAGCGGGCGCACGCCATCACCGGCTGGCTGGGCGCGGACGCCTACGAACTGGACCCGCACACCGCGTCGTTCAAGCCCGACCGGCCCGGCGTCGTCGTGGTGTGCACCGACGGTCTGTGGAACTACGCCGAGTCCGCGGAGGAAATGGCGACGGTGGTGCCGCCGGACGCCCGGTCCCGTCCCCTGCACAGCGCCCAGGTCCTGGTGGACTACGCGCTCCACGGCGGCGGGCACGACAACGTAACAGTGGCCGTTCTGCCGTTCCCGGCACCGCCGGGCGGGGCAGTATCGGCCTGAAGAGAGCCCGAGGGGGGACGACGCGCCGGTTCGCCGCGGCGCTGTCGCGGGCGGAGCGCGGCTCCGCGCGCACGTTTTCTGTGCTCACCATTCACGCGGAGTGCCAAGGAGCGGATCAGATGGCCAACTTCTTCAAGTCGAACGTGCCGCAGTTTTCGGTCGATATCTACCAGAACGAGTACCTGCCCGAGGACGGTCGCGAGGTGAACGCGATCGTCACGGTGACTTCCACCGGCGGCGGCACGACCGGCGGACTGCCCCTGGGCCCCACCGCCGCCGTGGTGATCATGGTGGACTGCTCCGGTTCCATGGACTACCCGCCCACCAAGATGCGGAACGCGCGGGACGCGACGGCCGCCGCGATCGACACGGTGCGCGACGGCGTCGCCTTCGCGGTCGTCGCCGGCACCCACAAGGCGGTCGAGGTCTTCCCCGGAAACGGGGGGCTGGCGATCGCCGATCCGGTCACCCGGGCGCAGGCGAAGGACGCGCTGCGCGGGCTGACCCCGGGCGGCGGCACCGCGATCGGCACCTGGCTGCACCTGGCCGACCAGCTGCTGGCCACCTCCGACGTCGCCATCCGGCACGGCATCCTGCTCACCGACGGACGCAACGAGCACGAGAGCCCCGAGGCGCTGCGGGCCGCGTTGGACGCCTGCGCGGGCCGCTTCACCTGCGACGCGCGCGGGGTCGGCACCGACTGGGAGGTCAAGGAGGTCACCGGCATCGCCTCCGCGCTGCTGGGCACCGCCGACATCGTGGCCGATCCGTCCGGCCTGGCCGCGGACTTCACACGGATGATGGAGACCGCGATGGGCAAGGAGGTCGCGGACGTCGCGCTGCGGCTGTGGACCCCGCAGGGCGCCGAGGTGCTGTTCGTCAAGCAGGTCGCGCCCACGGTCGAGGACCTGACCGGCCGGCGCACCGGGGTGAGCGCGCGGGCGGGCGACTACCCGACGGGCTCCTGGGGCGACGAGTCCCGCGACTACCACGTCTGCGTACGGGTGCCCGCGGCGGGAGTCGGGCAGGAGATGCTCGCGGCCCGGGCCGCGCTGGTGCTGCCCAACCCCGACGGGGGCTCCCCGACCACCCTCGCGCAGGGGCTGGTGCGCGCCGTGTGGACCGACGACATGTCCGCTTCCACCTCGATCAACCCTCAGGTGGCGCACTACACCGGGCAGGCCGAGCTGGCTCAGGTGATCCAGCAGGGCCTGGATGCTCGCAAATCGGGTGACTGGCACGGTGCGACGGCGAAACTGGGCCGCGCCGTGCAGCTCGCCTCCGCCTCCGGGAACGAGGACACCGCGAAACTGCTTTCGAAGGTGGTGGACGTGGTCGATGCTGCGACAGGTACTGTGCGACTTAAGGCGAAGGTCGCGGAGGCGGACGAGATGACCCTCGAAACCCGTTCCACCAAGACAGTTCGCGTCAAGAAGTAGCAGTAGAGCAGCAAACAACAATCACAAGCGGTACAAGAGGGGGAATCACCGACATGGCGACCTGCCCGAACGGCCACCAGTCGGCGGCCGACGACTGGTGCGAGGTGTGCGGCCACCGCATGTCGGGGACGGCCGTGCCCCCCGGAGCCGCTGTACCGCCGCCGATGCCCATGCCGGGCGCGCCGCAGAACCCCGGCGGTTACGGCTACCCCGCCCCGCAGCAGCAGTCGGACGCCGCCTTCCCGGCGGAGCTGTGCCCGCAGTGCCGTACGCCCCGCGAGGCGCAGGCCCCCTTCTGCGAGGAGTGCCGCTACAACTTCCTCACGCACTCCCCCACGGCGTACTCCCCGCCCGCGCCGGGCGGCTTCCGGCCGCCGTCGCTGACGCCCGCGCACCCTCAGCCCCACGCCCCGCAGGGCGGCGAATACCCCGGCCAGCACGCCGGCCGGCAGCCGCACGCCGGTCCGCACGCCGGCGGCCCGTACCCCGGCCAGCTCCCCGGGCCCGGCGCCGGCCAGATGCCCGGACAGATGCCCGGCCCCGGTCAGGGTCAGGGCCCCGGTCCCGGCCAGATGCCCGGCCCTGGTCAGGGCCCCGGGCAGGGTCAGGGTCCGGGCCACGGCCAGGCGTTCAACGGTGAGGACGACTGGACGCTGCCCCCGCCCGGCGGCGCCCCCGCGTCCGCCGCCCCGGGCCCGGCGGCACCGCCGGCCGCCCCCGCCCCGGCCTTCCCGACGCCGGGCCACGGCCCCGGCCCGGTGCCGGGCCACGGTCAGGGTCCCGGTCAGGGCCAGGGTCAGGTCCCGGGCCACAGTCAAGGGCAGGGCCACGGTCAGGGGCAGGGTCACGGTCCGATTCCGGGCCCCGGTCAGGGCCCCGGTCCGTACCAGCCGCAGCCGGGCCCCGGAGGAGCACCGTTCGGGAACGACGACTTCCCGGGCGCCCAGGCGCAGCACCAGCAGCCCGGACAGTTCCCGCCCGGCGCGGGGGCTCCGGCCCCGGCGCCCGCGGGCTGGGTCGCGGTGATCGCGCCGGACCGCGAGTACTTCATGGCGATGATGCACCGCAGCGGCCCGGAGGCCGCGGGGCTCAACCTCCCGGCGTACTCCCCCGAGCAGCAGCTGCCGCTCAACGGCCCCCAGATCACCATCGGCCGCCGCCGGAACAGCACCGGCGAGTCCCCCGACATCGACCTGGCCCGTCAGCCGGAGGACCCGGGCGTCTCGCACCAGCACGCGGTGCTCGTGCAGCAGCCGGACGGCGGCTGGGCCGTCGTCGACCAGGACTCGACGAACGGCACGACCATCAACGGCGCCGAGGAGCCGATCCAGCCTTACGTCCCGGTCCCGCTCCAAGACGGCGACCGCGTCCACGTCGGAGCCTGGACGACCATCACGGTGCGACGCGGCTGACCGGCTGGCCGGCTGGCCGACTGGCCCGATGAGAGACGAAGCGGCCAAGCGCCTTCCAAGCGCTTGGCCGCACTGCCGTTCCCTCCGCGACGGCAGTGCGGCTTCCGGCCAGGTCTTAGGACTCCGGTCCTCGGTCGGCCATCTGAGAACATGGAGGGGTGATGGAGATTCCGCGCGGCACGCTTCAGGAGCAGACCTTCTACGAGCAGGTGGGCGGCGAGGAGACCTTCCGGCGCCTGGTCCACCGCTTCTACCAGGGGGTCGCGGAGGATCCGCTGCTGCGGCCCATGTACCCGGAGGAGGATCTGGGCCCGGCCGAGGAGCGGCTCGTCCTCTTCCTGATCCAGTACTGGGGCGGCCCCCGCACCTACAGCGAGGGCCGTGGCCACCCCCGGCTGCGGATGCGCCACGCGCCTTTCACCGTGAACCGCGCCGCACACGACGCATGGCTGCGCCACATGCACGACGCCGTGCGGGAGCTCGGGCTCGCTCCCGAGCACGAGAAGCAGCTGTGGAACTACCTCACCTACGCCGCGGCATCCATGATCAACACCCCGGACTGACGCCGGGAACGCCGGAGCAGACAGCCGTCAGGCCGGGCTGACCGGCAGGGCCGACAGCCCACCGGTACGGACCGCGACGGAGCCGTACGGCGTGCGCAGCCGCAGCCAGCCCCTGGCCGCCAGCAACGCGATCTGCCGCTGCGCGGCACCGCGCCCTTCGATCGCCTGGACGACCGCGGTCGTCGCTGCTCCGTGGGCGCCCGTCGTCAGTGCGGCGCCCGAGCGGACACCGGCACCGGCTCCGACACCGGCCCGGACCCGCACCGGCCCGAGGAAGCCCAGCGACTGCGCCGCGTGCACCGCACGCAGCGGCAGTCCCGTCTCGCCCAGGGTGCGGGACCAGATCTCGCGGCCGATCCGGTCGCGCTCCGCGCGGGTTCGGCGCTCTTCGGGGAGCTGCTCGTCCCTGGCCCGGAACTCCGCGACCGCGGAGGCCACCGCCGCACGCATGGCCGCCGTGTCGGGCAAGCCCTCGACCGGGCGCCAGCCGCCGCGCGGCGGCAGCACCCCGGCCCACGGCGGGCCGGTGACACTGTCGGGCACGACGACGCTCAGCGCACCCGGCAGGCTGCCGGAGCGCTGGGCCCGCGCCGTGTCCAGCGCGTCCGCGAACTGGCCGGCGGAAACCGTGACGTCCAGCTCCGCGACCGGGTCGGTCAGCCGGGCGGTGCGGATGGCGAGCACCTCGAAGGACGGCGGGCGGCCGAAGACCGCGAGCACCCCGCCCGTATGCGGCGCGGGCGCGGCGCCGGCCTGGAGCCGCACCGCGGCCGCCCGGTCGTAGTGGATCAACCGCGCCAGGAAGGCGGCCAGGTCGGCCGCCTCCCGGTCGTCGGCGAAGTGGAGCTCGGGGGCCGTCATCAGACGACGGCCCCTTCCGGCTCCCGGTCCTGCCGGTCCTGCCGGCCGACGGCCGTGCCACCGGCCGCGGCGGCCTCCTCGGCGGCGCCGGACGCCTCGCCGGTCGCCTCGGCGGCACCGGCCGCCGGGACCGGCTTGGCCGACCGGGCCGACCGGCCCGCCTTGGCGGACTCGGCCGGCTCCAGATACTCCCGCAGGAATCCCTGCTCCTCGGACGTGATACGCCGCGGGCGGCCCTGCTGAAGGTCGTAGGGGACGATGACGGTGGACGCCCGGGCGTACACCGCGTCCTCGTCCTTGACCTCGTAGGCCAGAGTCGTGAAGGCCGAGCCGATCTTCGTCACCCAGGTCTCGATCGTCACCGGCGCGTGCCGGTGGACGAGCGGCTTGAGGTAGTCGATCTCGTGCCGGGCCACCACGACCCCGCCCGTGAAGGCGTCACTGCCGCCCCCGGGTGCCAGCCGCCACATGAAGTCGACGCGCGCCTCCTCCAGGTAGCGGAGGTAGACCACGTTGTTCACATGGCCGAACGCGTCCATGTCGGCCCAGCGCAGGGGGCAGGAGTAGAGATGGCGGGCCATGATCAGCCCCGGGTGAGCTTCTTGTACGTGGCGCGGTGCGGACGGGCCGCGTCCGCACCGAGACGCTCGATCTTGTTCTTCTCGTACGACTCGAAGTTGCCCTCGAACCAGAACCACTTGGACTCGCCCTCGTAGGCGAGGATGTGGGTGGCCACGCGGTCCAGGAACCAGCGGTCGTGGGAGACGACCACGGCGCAGCCGGGGAAGTCCAGCAGCGCGTTCTCCAGCGAGGACAGCGTCTCCACGTCGAGGTCGTTGGTCGGCTCGTCGAGGAGGAGCAGGTTGCCGCCCTGCTTGAGGGTGAGCGCCAGGTTGAGGCGGTTGCGCTCACCGCCGGAGAGCACCCCGGCCGGCTTCTGCTGGTCCGGGCCCTTGAAGCCGAACGCCGAGACGTAGGCGCGCGAGGGCATCTCGACCTGGCCGACGTTGATGTAGTCCAGCTCGTCGGAGACGACGGCCCACAGCGTCTTCTTCGGGTCGATGTTGGCGCGGGACTGGTCGACGTAGGAGATCTTGACCGTGTCGCCCACCTTGATGTCACCGGCGTCCGGCTGCTCAAGGCCCTGGAGCATCTTGAACAGCGTGGTCTTGCCGGCGCCGTTCGGGCCGATGACGCCGACGATGCCGTTGCGCGGCAGGGTGAAGGACAGGTCGTCGATGAGGACCTTCTCGCCGAACGCCTTGGAGAGGTTGTTGACCTCGACCACGACGTTGCCCAGGCGCGGGCCCGGCGGGATCTGGATCTCCTCGAAGTCCAGCTTCCGGGTCTTCTCGGCCTCCGCGGCCATCTCCTCGTACCGGGCCAGACGGGCCTTGGACTTGGCCTGCCGTCCCTTGGCGTTGGAGCGGACCCACTCCAGCTCTTCCTTCAGGCGCTTCTGGCGCTTGGCGTCCTTCTGGCCCTCCACCTTGAGGCGGGCGGCCTTGTTCTCCAGGTAGGTGGAGTAGTTGCCCTCGTACGGGTGGGCGCGGCCGCGGTCGAGCTCCAGGATCCACTCGGCGACGTTGTCGAGGAAGTAGCGGTCGTGGGTGATCGCGACGACGGTGCCGGCGTACTTGGCGAGGTGCTGCTCCAGCCACTGGACGGACTCGGCGTCCAGGTGGTTGGTGGGCTCGTCGAGCAGCAGCAGGTCGGGGGCCTCCAGCAGCAGCTTGCAGAGCGCGACGCGGCGCTTCTCACCACCGGAGAGGTTGATCACCGGCCAGTCGCCGGGCGGGCAGCCCAGGGCGTCCATGGCCTGCTCCAGCTGCGCGTCCAGGTCCCAGGCATTGGCGTGGTCCAGGTCCTCCTGGAGCTTGCCCATCTCCTCGAGCAGCGCGTCGGAGTAGTCGGTCGCCATCAGCTCGGCGATCTCGTTGAACCGGTTGAGCTTGCCCTTGATCTCGGCGACGCCGTCCTCGACGTTCTCCAGAACGGTCTTGGACTCGTCCAGCGGCGGCTCCTGGAGCAGGATGCCGACGCTGTAGCCGGGCGACAGGAAGGCGTCACCGTTCGACGGCTGCTCAAGACCGGCCATGATCTTCAGCACCGTGGACTTACCGGCGCCGTTGGGGCCCACGACACCGATCTTGGCGCCGGGCAGGAAGCTCAGCGTCACGTCGTCGAGGATCACCTTGTCACCGTGCGCCTTGCGCGTCTTGCGCATGGTGTAGATGTACTCAGCCAAGAGAAACCGTCCGGCATCTGTAGGTGTCGATGCGCGGCCGAGCCGCGCGAGGGCAGATACACCCCATCTTGCCGTACGACAAGCCCGCGACGGAAACGAGTAGCTCAGCGCACCGGCCCTCAGCTCTGACCTGCGGCTGGCCGATCAACGTCTCGTCGCTGTCCGTCAACATCGGTCACCCGTGAGCGGCCTTCCGCGGCCCAGGGACGGCCCAGCGGTGATGGGCGACCGGATCCTCGCCCTGCACTTCGGCGAGCACCGCGCACCGCGGCCCCGGGGCGCCGATGGCACTCCGGGGCCGCTGGGCCTCACCGTCTCAGACGGTCACCGGGCGGTCACTCGCCGGCGGTCGTCTTCTTCTTCCGGAGGAAGAAGACCGCGCCGCCGCCGACGGCGACGAGCGCCACCGCGATGCCCGCGATCAGCGGAGTGTTGTTGCTGCTGCCGGTCTCGGCGAGGTCGCCGCCGTCGGTCTCACCGCCGGTGGTGCCGCCGACCGAGGCCGGGCTGGGCTGGTTCGAGGGGGTGTCGCTGCCGCCGCCGCTGCTGGAGGTCTTGCAGTCCAGGACACCGGAGAAGGTCTTCTCGAAGCCGTTCGGCCCGGTGATGGTGAACTCGTACGCCTGGTCCTCCTTCACCGGGACGGTGATCGTCTCGGACTTGCCGGCCTCGACGGTGTGCCGGGTGCCGGCCAGCTCGAAGGTGAAGGCCTCGTCGCCCTTGTTGGTGGCGGTGATGTCCACGCCGCCCTTGGCGCAGTTCTTCTCGGCGGACAGGGCGGGTATGGGACCGCGCTTCGCCCAGTTCGCGGTGGCGACGGCGGAGACGGTGCTCTCGCTGGATCCGGCCAGGATCTGGGTCTGGCTCTTGGTCTCGCTGGCGAACGCGCGACCCACCGGGACCTTGGTGGCGGCCTGTGCGGTCAGCGAGGTGGCGCCGTCCGGGGTGCCGGCCGGGACGTCGAAGTAGAGCTCGCTGCCGTCGACCGCGCTGGTGACCGGCTTGCCCTTCTTGTCGACGACCTTGACGCCGGAGGCGGCGGAGTCGCCCGCCGGGGTCACCGCGACGCTGCCGGCGTTGGTGTGGACGGTGATCGGTCCGAGCCGCTCCCCCGACTTGCCGGAGACGGCCGGCGGGGTGAGGCTCAGCGACGCCTTGGGCTCCTCCAGGCTCCGGGCGCTCTTCTGGAGGTAGTCGGCGAGCTTCTCGGCCGCGGGGTCGACGGCCTCGACGTTCGCCTTGTCGGAGAAGCGCCAGATGGCGACCTGGGTGCCGGCGGCGGCGGTCTTCTCGGTGAGCGTCCCGGACCCGGCCTTGGCGGCGAGCGCCGACAGGTCGTTCACCTGCGGGTAGGAGTTCTGCAGGATCCAGCGGATCTTGCCCGCGTCGGCGTTGTTGTGCAGCGAGGTCGCGTCCCAGGGCTTCTCCTGGTACTTGGCCTTGTTCTGTGTGGGGTTGTGGATGTCGATGCAGTAGGTCTGGATGGTGCCGCCGTTGTCGACCGCCATCTCGAAGAGACCGGCACCGACCTCCTGGTCCCCGCCGTCGTTGTGGATGACCGCCTGGTCGAAGACCTTGAGGCCGGTCAGCGTGGCCGTGGCACCGCCCTGGTCGGGCGCCGCGTCGTCCGCCATGGCCGGCCCCGCCACGGCTATCGCGCCCGCCGCGGCCAGCCCGGAGGCGAAGACGGCGGCAGCAAGGCGGGCAGCGCCCCGCCTCCTTGAAGCGATCATGATTTCCCCTTCGGGCGAGCACAGGTCGTCGGTTGTGCCTCGCCGGCGAACTCAAAACTCCATAAGCCCCGTTGGCACTCAGGGATCCTAGGGAGAAAGAACCAGCCGGTCCCCACGCAGACGAGCGGCTAACCGATCCGAATCGGAATCGTTATCGCCAGAACCGATCCGTGACCTGACGTTATCGATAAATCTCCGGTCATCATGGGGCGGTTGCCCCGGTCAGCTGCGGTTTGGCCTGGGAAACCCGCCGAAACGCCGCCGTGCCGCGCGCGAGGTCATGGCCCACCGCCACCGCGTCGATCTCCGCCGAGACCCAGCGAGCGCCCGCCCCCTCGCCGGTCTTCGCACCGCTCGGCTCCGGCGCGCCACGGGATTCGGGCACGTCACGCCGCTCCTCCCGGACCCGCAACCTCCCGTGCACCACCAGGGGTTCACCGATGGTCACCGAGGCCGCGACATTCGCCGCCAGATTCCGCCACGCACAAACCGTGTAGAAACTCGTCGGTCCGTCGACCCACGATTCGCGCGCCCGATCCCAGCGACGCGCGGTCACCGCGATCCGGAAGCGCGCCACTGCCGAACCGGACGCCGTCTCCCGGAAATCCGGCCGGGTCGCCACATTTCCCACCACCGTCACCAAGGTCTCGTTCACCGGACCGCCCCCCGTTTCATTTCTCCTGCGGCGCACCGACGTCCTTGCGGGTGCGCCGACGTCCTCGCGGTGCACTGCCGTCCTCGCGATGCGCCGACGTCCTGATGCGCCTCATGGTGCCGACGTCCGCCACACCTCGCGGGGACCTGTGGACAAGGGCGCGGTTGTGGACAACTCGGCCGCACGATCAGGGGAGTACGCAGGGCCGGCCATCACCATCGCGCCGATGCCGGCGTTGCGAAGGTATGACCGACTTCCCGTCAGCTCACTCCGCCCGCCGCGACGGCGTACTTCTCCCGCACCTCGCGGTAGCGCAGGAGCTCCGCCGCCACCGGCTCCAGCACACGCGCCCGCCCGCAGCCGGCGACCGCGTCCCGCAGCCGCCGTTCCACCGTCTCCCCGTATGCGCGGGCGGGTCCGCGTGCCGCCAGCGCACAGCCCCAGGCCAGGGCCGGGCCGCCCGCCACGCCCGCCGCGAGCAGCAGCGCGGGCAGCCACCACGCCCCGCCGAAGACACCGGTCACCGAGGTCAGCAGCCAGCCGACCGCCACCACCTGGACGACCAGCAGCGCCACTTGGAGCGAGGCCGCCACCGTCCACCAGGTCGGGCGGGCGAGCCGCCCGCTGGGGGCCGCGGCGCCCATCGCCTCATCGACGGCTTCCGGCAGACCCTTGGCGCCGCGGCGCGCCGCCTCACGCACGGCCTGCGCCCAGGGCGCGGGCAACCCGGTGGCCGCCTCGTCGGCGAGGGCGCGGACCGCCTCGTCCACCGCCGGCCGGGCCGCGACGGGTTCGGTGGCCACGCCGCCCGGTTCCTTGGCCTCCGAGCGCCGGCGCGGCCATGGCCTTCCGCAGGCGCGGCCCGCCTCGCGAAGCCAGACGCGCTCCGCGGTCCGGCCCACCGCCGCCGCCCCGGCCGCGTCGGCCAGCCGGTCCTCGAAGTCGTTGCGCGCCTGCTCGGTGAGTCCGGCCCGGCCCCCGTCCGCCACGTACGCGGGGCGCAGCCGCTCGGTGGCCCCGTCCACATCGGCGGTCAGCCGGCGCTCCGCGGCAGCGCACTCGCCGACGAACCGTCCGAGTGTCTCGCGCAGTTCGCCCATGCCCCGGCCGGTCAGGGCGGACACCGGCAGGACCGTCGCACCGGGTTCACCGTGCTCGCCGAGGGCGAGGCCGTCCTCGTCCAGCAGTCGCCGCAGATCGTCCAGGACTTGATCGGCGGCGTCGCCGGGCAGCCGGTCGACCTGGTTGAGCACGACGAAGGTCACCTCGGCGTAGCCGGCCAGCGGGCGCAGATAGCGCTCGTGCAGCACGGCGTCCGCGTATTTCTCCGGGTCCAGCACCCACACCACCGCGTCGACCAGTCCGAGCAGCCGGTCGACCCGCTCGCGGTGTCCGCTCGCCGCCGAGTCGTGGTCGGGAAGATCGAGGAGGACGAGTCCGCGCAGCCCCGCGTCGTAGGGGTCGGCGGGGCGGAGCCGGGCGTGCGGGGCGATGCCGAGCCGGTCGAGCAGCCCGTCGGCGTGGTCGGTCCAGGTGCAGGCGAGCGGCTCGGCCGTGGTCGGCCGCCGGACGCCCGCCTCGGACAGCGGCGCCTGGGCCAGCGCGTTGAACAGCGTGGACTTGCCGCTGCCGGTGGCTCCGGCGAGGGCGACCACGGTGTGGCCCAGCGAGTAGCGGCCGCGCGCCGCCGCCTCGTCGAGCACCCGCCCCGCCTCGGCGAGCGCCCGGCGGTCCAGGCGGCTGCGGGAGAGCCCGACCAGTTCGCGCAGCGCGTCCAGGCGGGGCCGCAGCGTCTTGGTGGTGCCGGCCGCGCGGGGGTGCGGGTCGTAGACGCCGAAGGCGCTTCCGCCTCCGTCCAGCTCGCCCCAGTGGTGGTGGTGGCTGCCCGGCCCGGGCGGGGCCGCGTCCGGGCGGCCTTGGGTTCGGGCCCAGCCGGGGGCCCTCGGCTCGCTGTCGTCGGAATCGTTCGGTGCGGTGGTCGTCGGCGGGCCGCCACCGTCCGCTTCGACAACGGCAGGGGGCGTGGCACGCCGGGCGATCAGGCCGTCGTCCCAGCCATGCGGCGCCGCCTGGGGGAGGGACGCGGCGGGATCGTCGCCGAGCCGGGTCCGGGGCACGCCCGCCGTGTTGCCCGCGTCCACTCCCTCCGCCACACCAGGCGGGTCGGCGGCGCCCAGGGGCCCCGACGGTCCGTCGTGCGGCGCCCCGCGCCCGAGTGTGTCCCCGCCGACCGCGTCGGTGCCGAGCATCTCCCCGCCGTAGGGCGCTCCCCCATACCCCGGCAGCGGACCCTCCGTCGTCTCGGCCGTCTCGTCCCTGCTCTGCTCCCCGGCCCCGCCGCCCAGGGAGCCTTCGGTCATCCCGGCCCGTTCCTCGGGGGCCAGGCCACCGGGCAGGCAGTCGTGCGGAGCCCGATCGCCGGACAGGTCGTCTCCGGGCAGCCGGTCACCCGGGCGCGGACCCATGGCCGTCACGAGGGTCACCTCTCCTTCTGCAGTACGGACAGCGCGGCGATCAGCCGGACCTGGTGCTCAGGGGTGATCTCGAGGGCGTCGAGCGGCCCGAGCCGGCGGTCCCGTTCGGCCTCCAGCGCCTGCCCCAGGCAGTCGCCGAGGAGCTGCCCGCCCCGGTCACGCAGCCGCAGCGCGCCATGCACGCCGAGCGTCTCGGCGAGGGTCTCGCCCGCCGAGCGGGCCCGGCGGCCGCCGAGCAGGGCGGCGGCCAGCAGGGCGGCGATCGCCTCCGGGGCGAGAGCACCGCCCCGGTCCGCCGCGCGGGCCTCCCGCACCTCTTCCTCGGCCAGCTCCTCCACACAGCGCCGCCAGCGGCGGGCCACCACGCCGATGCGTTCGGCGGCCCCGGCCGCATCGCGCGGGGCGAGTCCGGCCCGGGCGACGGGGTCCCGGCCGCCCGCGCGCGCGATCTGCTCATCGGCGGCGGCGGCCGCGCTGCGCAGCAGCGTGGCCAGGGCGTCGGTCAGGGCGGTGAGCAGTTCGTCGGCTGTGCTGTCGGCCGGATATCCGTGCCAGTGGGTGAGTGCACCGCCGGCGAGCGCCGCGCCGGAGTCGAACTCCCGCCGCACGCATTCGGCCGCCGCCCCGTAGGCGTCCTCCACCCGCTGCACCAGGCGGACCGCCGCGGCGTACTGGGCGGCGGCGGCCGAGGCGAGGGCGGGCATCCGGGAGCGCAGGGAGGTGATCATTCCGACGGCGGTGCGCTCCGCCGCGGTAGCCCGCACCCGGGGGTCCCCGGCGCACTGGGCGAGCCAGCTCCGCAGCGCGGCGACGGCGGTGGCGGGCAGCAAGCCGGAGCCGCCGCCCGCGGATTCGGGCAGCTCGGGGATGGTGAAGCGGGGTACGTCGCCGAGTCCGGCGGCGGTGAGCAGGGCGGCGTACTGGCGTGAGACCTCGGCGGCGACCTGGTGCGGCACCCGGTCCAGGACGGTGACCAGGGTCGCGTCGTACTCCTTGGCGGTGCGCAGCAGATGCCAGGGCACGGCGTCGGCGTAGCGGGTGGCTGTGGTGACCAGGATCCAGATGTCGGCCGCGCAGATCAGCTCGGCGGCGAGTTCGCGGTTGTGTGCGACGAGCGAGTCGATGTCGGGGGCGTCGAGCAGCGCCAGCCCACGCGGCAGCGCCTTGTCGCTCTCGATCCGGATCTGCCGCTGGCCGGCGTCCGCCGGGTGATCGTCGGGGTACACATCGTCGTTCGCGTCGGTCTGCGCGGGCACCCAGACCCGGGCGAGTTCGGGCAGCACCCGCTGCCCGGAGAACCAGTGGTGATCGTCGGGGTGGCAGACCAGCACCGGGACCCGTGTGGTGGGCCGCAGCACCCCGGCCTCGGTGACACGCCGCCCGACGAGGGAATTGACGAGGGTGGACTTGCCCGCCCCCGTCGAGCCGCCGATGACCGCCAGCAGCGGTGCCTCCGGGTTGCGCAGCCGGGGCACGAGGTAGTCGTCGAGCTGGGCGAGGAGCTCGGCCCGGTTCCGGCGGGCGCGGGCAGCGTCGGGCAGGGGGAGTGGAAAACGTGCGGCGTCGACGCGGTCGCGCAGTGCGGACAGCGTGTCGAGCAGTCGGGGCCGTACGTCCAAGATCGCCACGTGTGCAGAATGCACAATTTTGGTGGCGTTTTGAAGCGTATGGGGGCCCACACGCGGCGAATGCGACCCGCCCGGATCACCGCAGGCAGGGCACCAGGGGCAGGAACGAGAGAGTCCCAGGCATAACGACTACACAACACCCGCCCCTAGAGGGGTGAAAAACGATGCAGGATTCGTACCTGCCTGCGATTATCAGGACCGCTTCACCGAACCTCCACAACGTGCCACGGAGGTGAAGCAACCGGGACGAGGTGTACGGACCCCTATTCTTGTCCCCGGCAAGGTCACGGATCCGCCGAACCCGGCCACGGCACTACGGCCCGCACGGCGCGGAAC
Source organism: Streptomyces sp. JLBT605 (assembly GCF_058215555.1). NCBI lineage: Bacteria > Bacillati > Actinomycetota > Actinomycetes > Kitasatosporales > Streptomycetaceae > Streptomyces > Streptomyces sp. JLBT605. The sequence goes on along the minus strand of NZ_CM177087.1, from coordinate 4,623,409 downwards.
CGCAGACGACCGGGGGCATTCAGCGGTCACGGCCACCACCCACCGGCCCCCGTAGCTCAGTGGATAGAGCAGGCGCCTTCTAAGCGCTTGGCCGCAGGTTCGAGTCCTGCCGGGGGCGCAAACAATGCCTCACCAGCGGAAACGCCGGTGAGGCTCTTTCATGTCCGGAAGCACATCGCTCTTAGAGCAAGCGCCTTGACTGTCCACGATCGTGGGCACCATGGTTCTCCCATGGACGAGAACCGGTACAACCTCGGCCCCATGGTCACGTCCTGGCTGCGGTCGCTGAGGGCACAGAACAAGTCCGACAACACCATCCGGATCTACCGGAACGCCGCGAGCAAGTTCGCCGCGTTCTTGCTCGACGCCGAGGACGGTTACCGCCCGGCAGCCGACCAGGACGGCAACGAGGGCAGGCCGGCGCCGACCGACCTCGACGAGATTCACCGTGAGCACGTTGAGGCGTACATCACAGCGACCATGGAGCGCACCAGCGCGAGCAACGCGCACAACCACTTTCGGGCGATAAAGACCATGTTCAATTGGATGGTCGACGAGGAGGAGCTCGACCGCTCGCCCATGCGCACCATGAAGCCGCCGACGGTCACCGAGAAGGAGGTGTCCGTCATCCCCGAGAAAGACCTCAAGAGGCTGTTCGCGGCCTGCAAGGGCAAGACGTACGCCGACCGGCGCGACACTGCCCTGTTGATGCTGTTCCTCGACACAGGGGTGCGACTCTCGGAAGCCACCGACAGGCGAGTCGCCGACCTTGACCTCGATCTGATGGTCTTGCAGGTCCTCGGCAAGAAGAACAAGGTTCGCAGCGTGCCGTTCGGGCGGGCGACGGCGACCGCCTTCGACCGGTACCTGCGGGCAGCGGCGAAGCACAAGGGCAAGCCACTGACCGACGACATGTGGCTGTGGTGGGGCGACCGTAAAAAGATGCATCGGCTCACCATTTGGGGTGTCGGCACCATGGTCGAACGACGCTGCAAGGAAGCGGGGATCGACCACATTCACCCGCATCAGTTCCGGCACACCTTCGCGCACCTATGGAAGGTCAACGGAGGCAACGAGGACGACCTCATGCGGATCACCGGATGGTCGTCCCGCCAGATGCTCTCGCGGTACGCGGCGTCGGCCGGCGCAGAGCGGGCGCGGGCAGCCCATGCACGACTGAGCCCCGGCGACCGGCTCGACTGAGCCGGCACCAGGGCGTCATGCGGCGGCGTTGGTGGGGGGTTAGGCACTCACGCCGCCGCGGCGGCTAGGCAGTTCGCCGCTCTACTTCAAGGTGGCCCGCGAGATGCGGCACTTGCACACACAGCAGTGCGAGCGCCGCAGCCTCGTCGATCTGCCGAGGATCATGAGCGAGCCTGATGTGCGTCCCACAATCCCGGTACATCACGGGCGTTCCCTCGTCGAGGTCGACCGATTCGACTCGAACATGCGTCAACAGACCCCCTGACCCGCGTGGCTCTCCGGACAGCCCGGATCGCACTTGCGTTCGAAACGCGCGAGGTCAGGCCACCATACGCCCGATGCCCGTGTTGCCACAGCGCTCACACGCGTAGCGATGGGTTACCGGTTGGTTGTAATAATTTCGTGAAGAATTGGATCAGACCAAGGGTTGTCACGCTCCGGCAGCACGGTCTTCCTCGGCGGCCCAGCGTTCCGCCACAGCCCGAGCCTTTGCATCCGAGCCGGGCTCGACCGCGAGGGCTCGCAGCACCGTCGCTGGGGCGCCGCCCTTGAGCTCCTCGGCTGTATAGCCGATCGCCTGGAGATGCGCCGCGGCGGCGACGACCTCGCGGGGCAGTTCGAGGCCGGCCGCGAGGGCCGAGACGAGCGCCGGCGTGATGACGTAGTTCTGCCCGGCGACGATCTTCGCAATCATGCTCTTACTCGGCGCCCACCCGGTATCAGGGTCCACGGCGACGGCGGCGAACTCGCGAGTACTCCGCCGCTTCCCCGCCCCGACCTGTTGCTGCACAAGTTCGGTGAGTGCGTCGCGCTGCTCAGGCATCCTCCCGCCTCTCCGAACATATGTGGTCCACGCCCCCCGTGGGGGTGTGTAGGGAAATTCGCTGATCAGGGGCACAACCTTCCGGGCCCCGCGTGACATTGTCCACGATCGAGGGCGGCAGTGGACCGTCAGGGGCGAACTCCGGCGCAAAAGTGCCGCGACAGTTACCTGCCCACGATCGTGGACAGCGCATGAGCGGTGTGCTTTAGTGAGGGTGTCCACGATCGTGGACAGCACCTCGGAGGCGCCCTGATGAACCCTGCCCGGCTCCGTCTGACCGACAGCGATCTGCTGCGGCTACTGATGCGCTGGGCACCAAAGGGCAGGCAGATGACCATTCGGGAGCTTGCGGATCAGACAGGCACCTCGAAGAGCAAGATCGGCGCCCTGTTGTCGGGTGAACGCGCGACCGTGACGCCCGACATTGCTAAGCGCATATGCGCTGCACTCGAAGTACATGAGCGCGCGCTCTTTTTTCAGCCACTGCCCACGCCCACGGGCGAGGGCAACCAGATCGGAGGAGAGCAGCATGAACGCGACCGAGCGATCGATGCGCATGAGGCTCGCAGCTCACAAGAGCTGGGCGAGCACGACGGACCGGTCGGCCCGCACCGCCCCCGCCCGACGCGCCAGCCACTACACACGGTTCCTGGCGAAGGCGCGCGAGTTGCACCCGAACGCGAGTGAAGCGCAGATCGAGGCGGTTGCCGAGTCGCTGCGCAAGGCGCACTACACCGAGCTCTCCCTCAAGTCGGCGCAGGCGCGGCGGATCAAGCGCGAGAACGCGAAGACCGCCCGCCGGCGGCAGCAGCTCGACGAGCTCGCTCAGTACCAGGCCACCAAGAACAGCGGCGCAATCGCGGCGTAGTCCCTGACGCGAGTCGGGGCCGACCCGGACCGGCATCCGGAGCGACCCCTGTCGGCTCGCACCCCACCAACCGTCAGAAAGTGAGGCGAGAGCCGTGAGTGCTCAGCCTATCGAACACCCCTCGATGAAGGACTTCGCCAGGAAGAGCGACAACCGGATCGCCGTCGAGGCGATGCTCAACCGTCTCTCCCTGCCCGCCCCGACCACCGTCCCGCGGCCCGACGCGGTGCACATCACCGTGACCGACGTCGACGACCTTGGCGCGTGGGTGTTCGCCCTCGGCGGCGACGTGCGGCGCGGCCCCAGCACGGACGGCGCGGCGCTGTGGACGCTGCACACCACGACGCCCGCCCGCAACGACGGCTCGACGGTCACGGTCCTGGTGCACGCCGTCGTCGTCGACGGCGACGAGGTGCTCGTCGCCGTCCGGCAGGCGGTCACCGCATGAGCCGGAACCCGAACATCGACCGGGCGGCGCAGGTCATCGCGCACGCGCTCGTGCACGGCACGTCGGCCGACATCGCCCTCGAAGTTGCGCAGGCGCTCGACGACGCCGCGCTGCTCACCCACCCGTCGGCAGCCGACCCGTTCGCCGTCCCGGGCCGGAACCGCCCGGCGCCGAGCCCGGCCGCCCTCGCCGCGCTCGCCGAGTGCCGCAGGGCGAAGGCCGCGGCCGAGACCGCCCGCACCGAGGTCGTCGAGATGCCCGGCGAGCCGTCCGTAACCGCGGCCGGTGGCGAAGTCCGCTTCGTCGTCCAGCCGCGATCGCTCACCGACTGGAAGCACTGGACGCTCTCGCTCGGGATCGACGACGCGCAGTCGCACAGCACCGGCACCGTCATGACTGCCCGCTTCACGTACCGCGGGGTCCGCGCCCGGATCGTCGGCGTTGGTGTCCCCGCGCTGCTCGGCGACCGGCTGCCCCGGTCCGCTTCGAAGGGCGGTCAACGTGGATAAGCAGACGACGACGGCCGAAGGGCCGTTCCGCATCACCGTCGAGCCGATTTCGGCGGGCGTGACCCTCGGCATCGAGCCGTTCGTGCAGTCGGTGATGCACGACGCCGTCGAGCTGCTGCTCGGCGACGAGTTCGCCGAGCGCCTCGACGAGATCAACGAGGCGCAGCCGGCCGACCGGCACACGGTGCAGCGCCCGGCCGAGCTTCTCTTCGAGCAGCTCGTCGCCGATCTGACGGACCGTGTCGGCACGCGTGTGCCTGTCTATGGGGTGCAGGTGCTGCGGCTGGCCGATCGACTGCGGGAGCGGGGCGAGAACCTGCCGGGCGCCGGGCGAGCCGCCCCGGAGCGTGATGCCGCGTGAGTTCCAGAAGCGGTGCCGACCGCGACGGCGGTACGCGATGACTGATCCTCGTCACGCCGTGGCGACCGAGCGGGGTCGGTTCTACACCGACCCCGCCGGCGGAACCGACCTGATCTCGGTAACCAACGTCATCAGCACGGCCGTTGCGAAACCCGCCCTGGTGCCCTGGGGCGCCGGACTCGTCGCCGACTACGTGATCACGAACCCGATCTCGGTCGCGCGCCGCGCCCGCGCCGAGCGGACGGCGTTGCGCCGCGAGCTCGTCGCGCAGCCGAATCGCCACCGGGACCGCGCGGCGAACCTGGGCACCCGCGTGCACCATCGGGCGACGGCGATCGTGCTCGGCACGCCGTACCCGGCCGACCCCGAGGTCGAGCCGTACGCGCAGCAGCTCGCACGGTGGTTCCGTCTCTGGCGGATCGACTTCGAGCGGGACGTCGAGGCCATCGAGACGACCGTGCTCAACCGGAAGCACGGGTACGCCGGGACCGGCGACTTGTGGGTGTGGTTGCCGACCGGCCGTTTCGGGCGCTGGCAGCTCTGGTTGATCGACTACAAGACGAGCGCGAAGCGCCCTGCGACCAGCGTCTACCCCGAGCAAGCCTTTCAGCTCGCCGCCTACCGGCATGCCGAGGTCGCGCTGCTGGCGGACGACTCCGAGGTGCCCGCGCTGCGGCCGCACCGGACCGGCGTGCTCAACCTGCGGCCCCGCTCGCACGCCCTCGTCGAGCTGCCGAGCGGCCGCCCCGTCTTCCGCGCCTTCCTGGGCGCGCTGCGGACGACGGCGTACCTGCACGGCGCCCCCGCCGACTACCCCGTCGTCATGCCGCCCGCGCATGCGGGTCGGCTGATCCGAAAGGCGGCCTGATCATGGGCTCGCGAATCGTCACCATGAAGCGGCAGGCGGCTGAGCTCGGCCGGATCCGCACCGGCTACAGCCGGCCGAACTCCGACCCCGACAAGCGGCCGATCCCCGTCAAGAGCAAGACGTTCGTGCTCTCGTCGCACTCCCGCGAGTACATGGTGCGGGCGGCCGAGGTGTATGGCGGCAGCGTCGAGCAGTGGACGCCGCAGAACCAGACCATCGCGCAGTACCGCGTCATCACCGAGGCGACCGAACTTCAGGCGATCCTGCCCGCCGGCGACCCGCTGTCGCAGGCGTACGAGATGTGGTCGGGCGGCGGCTGTGCCCGGCGCTGCGACGGCGAGACCGAGCAGCTCAGCCGACGCCCGTGCCTGTGCCTGGCGCAGTACGGCGACGACTGGCACCTGCGGTCCCCACGGGAGGTCTGCCGCCCGACCAGCCGCATCAACGTCATGCTGCCGGACCTGCCCGACCTCGGCGTCTACCGGCTGGAATCCAAGAGCTACTACGCGGCCGATGCCATGGCAGGCGGGATCGACACCGTGCTGCGGGCCACCGGCGGGCAGTCGTTGATGCCCGTCCGCATGTGGATCGAGCAGCACACGGCCGTGCGGAACGGCAAGACGAAACAGTTCCCGGTCGTCAAGGTCGTGCCGTCGCTGCCGAAGCTGCGGCACGCCCTCGCCGGGCCGCTGTCGACGGCGGCCGCCCTGGATCCCGGCACGCTGGTCGACCGGCCCGCGATCGAGGCGCCGCGCCCCGACTACCTCGACGAGGCACGGAAGTGCCGGACCAAGGGCGAGGTACAGGCGCTGTGGCGCCGGGCGGACACCGCCGGGCACGGCTCGCCCGAGCTGCTCGACCAGCTCAAGAAGATCGCGACGGACATCGCGCGGGGCGTCGACCCGCACACGGGCGAGATCGGCGACCAGGACGACGAGGACGGTCCGGACGAGGACGGTCCGGACGACGACGGCGCGTACGAGGCCGAGATCGTCGAGGACGGCAGCGAGCCGCCGACGGCGTACCCGGCGGCCGCGTGGCCCGAGGTCGCACAGCCGGGCGGGGGTGCCCGGTGACGCACTGGCACCTCTGGCGCATGTGCGCCTTCGACCTTGAGACGACCGGCGTCGACGTCGAGGCCGACCGCATCGTGACAGCAGCCGTGATCGGGCTCGGCAGCTCGAATGGCACCGAGCCGGCGTCGTGGCTGGCCGACCCGGGCGTCGAGATTCCCGCCGAGGCGGCCACGGTGCACGGGATCACGACCGAGTACGCCCGAGCGCACGGTGCACCCGCGGCAAAGGTCGTCGAAGAAGTCGCCCGAACGCTGACGATCCAGATCAGGCAGGGCGTGCCGATCGTCGGGCACAACGTCGTCTACGACCTCACGCTGCTCGATCGCGAGTGCCGCCGGTACGAGCTGCCGACGCTGCTCGACCGGGTCGTCGACGACGTGCTGTGGCCCGTGATCGACACACGGGTGCTCGACACTCACGCGCTGCCATACCGGCGCCGGGTCTCGAAGGACCAGGGCGCGCGCGTGCTCAAGACCCTCGCCGGCGTCTACGGGTTCACGTGGGACGACAAGGGCGCGCACGGCTGCGAGTACGACGCGTTGCAGGCAGCCCGGATCGCCTACCGGATCGGGTGGCTCGCCCACACCCCGCCCGAGCACTGGCCCGAGCACATTCGCGCCGACCGGCGGCAGCGCTTCGCCGACTTCGCCGGGCTTGACCTCGAAGCGCTGCATCACCTGCAAATCCGGCTCGCCAGCGAACAGGCGGCCGGGCTCGAAGCCTACTTCCGCAAGTCGGACCCGACCGCCGTCGTCGACCGGTCGTGGCCGCTCCGTCCCTGGGTGGGTGAGACCGCATGACCCCCAAGATCAGACTCTTCGACCTCGACGAGTACGCCCTCGTCGTCACCATGCGCACGACCGGCGAAGTCGAGGTGATCGACCCGCGCATGTGCGACGCGGCCGCGGCCGCCGTGCTGCGCAGCATCGCCGACCAGCTCATCGCCGCGCACCCGCCGTACCCCTGCACGCCGGGCGCCGAGGCCGAGCCGCAGCACGATGGAGTCGACGAGCCGCTCGACGGGCGGCACGGTGTCCTCGACGTCGACCGGGCGGTGTGGACCGACGGGCGCGGGCACCGGTGGGACCTGTCCCTCACGTGGGGGGACGTCACCGACCGGGCGTGGCGCTGGACGGGCATGCTCGACCGCGTCGGCACGCCGATGATGCGCACCGCCGACAGCAGCGAGCACGAGCCGCTCGACGTCGTCCGAGCGCTGTACGGCCCGATCGCCCCGCTTCCCGTCGGTGCGGCATGACGACCACCGTCCCCGGGCTGGTCGCCCCGGGCGCCCCGTCGCCGCTCGCCGACGCCCTCACCGTGCCGGGACTCCGGGTGATCGGGCTCGACCTCTCGCTGACGAGCACCGGGGTCGCGCTGCCGGACGGCACGACGTACCGGATCAAGACCCGGGCGAAGGACGGCGACCGCCGGCTGCTGCACATCCGGTCGGACGTCCGCGACGACCTCGCCGAGCACCGGCCGCACCTCGCCGTGCTCGAAGACCTGCCGAAGCACGCGATGGCGGCCGGGATCACGGCCATGGTGCACGGGGTCGTGCGAGCCGAGCTCGTCGAGGCCCGTGTGCCGTACGCGCTGATCGCCCCGGCGACGCTCAAGAGCTACGCCTGCGACCACGGCAGCGCCGACAAGAGCCGCATGGCGGCAGCCGCGTTCCTCGCCGCGGGCGCTGAGTTCCCCGACGACCCGGGCGGCGACCAGTGCGACGCGTGGTGGCTGCGCGCGGCCGGCCACGACTGGTGCGGGCTCCCGCTGTTCGAGCTGCCGAAGGTGCAGCGCGACCGGCTGACGAAGGGCAAGTGGCCGGGTGCCTACCGGCAGCGCTACGGGCGGCACCCGGCGTGAGCGCTGCCGTGACGCCGACGATCTGTGGCCCGAACCCCGGGTTCGGGCTGCGGGTCCGGCTGGACGGGCCGCACGCACTCGCGATCGCCGATTTCAACTGCCCCTGCGGACACGCCGAGGGCGTCACCGGCGACGAGGTGACCGCGCTCGTCGCCCGCTTCGACCGCCACCAACTCACCGACTGCCCCATCCCCGCCGTGCGCGAGGCGGCAGCCCAGCGCAAGCACCGGCGGGAGCACCCGCCCGCGAAGCGAAGGAAGTGAACCCCATGCCCAAGATCGACAAAGACGCCGAGGTCGAGGTGAAGCTCGACTCGGGTGCCGCGATGCTGCACGCCGCGATACCGGCCGAGATGCGCCGCGGGCTCTTCGAGCGGCCGGGCACCAGCGTGTTCGGGATCGTGCAGCTCACCGCGAAGAGCTACGTCGGTCACGCCGAAGGCGAGGACAAAGACCCGCAGGTGAAGCTCAGGGTCACGCTCGCCGAGATCGCCGTCGACGACCGGCAGGCGGCACAGGTCGCCGAGGTCATGCGCGCGATGATGCGCCGCCGGAAGATGAACGACACGCTCGACGAGCTCGGCCCCGGCGCGCATGACGTCGAGGCCACCGTCGCCGAGGCGCTCGCCGAGCACCCCACTGAGGCGCAGTACGAGGCGCACCAGACACGGCGCCGCCGCGGACGGGCCGAGTCGCACGGATGACACGGGCAGGCAGCGGCGGCGGGGCGCGGCGCACGCGCTGCCCCCGCTGTGGCGGAACGGTGCTGCGGCAGCTCGTCGGCCGGCGTGCGGCGCTGGACGTCACCGCCGACGCCGAGCCGATGAGCCCGGCCGCGGCCGCCGCGCTGCGCGAGCCGAACCGCCTCGACTGGTGCCTGCGCACGGTCGGCGGCGGGCTCGACCTTCGGTGGCTGGACGGCACGCACCGCCCCGACTGCCCTCACCCGCACGTGATCGACCACGCATGCACCGCCCCCGCACGGCCCACCGCCGCACCGGCGCCGCGCAGGAACCGCACAACGCCCGTCCCGCACGGGCAGCTCACGCTCTAGGGAGACCCGATGCCTTTCTTCGTCGTCGACGACGGCGCGCACTCGCACCCGAAGCTCGTGCGGGCGACCAACGCGGCCGTCGGGTTGTGGGTCCGCATCGGCTCGTATGTGGCGCAGCACCTCACCGACGGGCACGTGCCGGGCCAGGTAGCCACCATGTACGGCACCGGCCCGCAGATCAAGAAGTTGCTCGCAGTCGGACTGTGGCACGAGAACGGGCACACCTGTCCCCGCTGCCCCCAGCCGCGACCGGGCGACTACTACATGCACGACTACCGCGAGAGCGGCAACCCCTCGCGCGCCGAGGTGCAGCAGAAGCGCGCCCGCGCTGCCGAGAAGAAGCGTCAGCAGCGCGCCGCCGGCGCCCGACCGCAGCCCGGACCGACGCCGAATCCCCCACTCTTCGACGACGATTCGCAGCCGGATCCGAGCGGAATCGGCGACGATTCGCCTTCGTTTCCTCCGCCGGATTCTGACGAAGCCGCAGGTCAGTCGGACCCGTCCCCGGGGGACTCCCTCGGGACCTCACGCGGGCGCGAACCACTCCACTCCACTCCATTCCCTAAGAGGGGGGTTACTGAGAGAGAGCACGGTGCAGGTAGTAGCGGGCGCGCGCACGAGCCGCCCCTCTCTCTGATCCCCGCCGACTGGCAGCCCAGCGAGGACGACGTCGCCGCCGCGCAGCTCGCCCGCACCGCCGCAGGCCGCGAGCAGCTCACGCAGCCGCAGCTCGCAGCAGTGACGCGCAAGTTCGTCCGCAGGCAACTCGACGACGGCACCCGCGCCGCCGCATGGGGCGGCCGCTGGCAGCAATGGGCCGAGCGCGAGCGCATCGAGCCGGGCGGGGCCGGGGGCGTCGTCGTCCCGTTCGCCCCAGGCGGCAGCTCGCAGCAGAGCAAGGGCCAGCAGCAGCGCGAGGGACTCGCGCTGCTCATGCAGACCGGGGAGGTCTGACGATGGACACCCGAGAAGTGATCAAGCTGCTCGCCGAGATCAGCCTCGTCGACGACCGGGTCGTGAAGACGGACCAGGCCGAGCAGCTCGCGCAGGTCCGGCTCTGGGCAGCCGCGCTGATCAACGTGCCATACGAGTTCGCCGGCGAGGCGGTCGGCAGGCACTACGCCGAGAGCGCCTATCCGGTCATGCCGAAGGACATCACCGCCCGATGGCGCACAGTCGCCCGCGACCGGATGGCGCGGCACGCCGAGCGGCGCGCACCAGACGTCGACCCGGACAACGTCGACGCCTACGTGCACGCGCTGCGCTCCGGACGACAGGCAGTCGTCACCGGCGCCGAGCCGCCCGCCCCGGTCCGCGCGCTGCTGGGCGGCGTCGGCCGAGCCATCGACCCGGCCCCAGCGAACCCCGGCTACCTCGCGGCGAAGGCCGCGATCTACCCCAAGGACCGCCCCGCCGGACCGCCCGAACTCGCCGTGCGGTGCCCGGCGTGCGGCGCGTCCACGCACCGGCCATGCAAGACCCTGCACCGCGGCCGCGTCCTGCGCGGCACGCACGCCAGCCGACAGGACGCACACGCCGCCGCGACCGCCGACGGGCAGGTGAGCGCGTGATGTTCCCCCGCACCGAGCGATCGCAGGTACCTGACGCCGTGGCCGCGGTGATCGCCGCCGTCGCCCGCGAGAACCCGAACGCCTGCCCCGAAGCGCTCGGCCGGCTCGCCGTCCGCGAACTGCGCTCGCTGGGCTGGCACATCGCCTCGGGGCCGCTGTGCACCCCGGAGAGCACCAACGACGCCCCCGCGCAGCCCAGGACCCCCGCGCACGCCCGAACGCCCACCCGCCACTGAAAAGGGGCACCACCATGACCGTGCACGACGACTTGATGAGCGTCATCAACGCCGACTCCGACGAGGCCCGGCGCCGACTCGTCCTCGCCTACCGGCGCGAGCTGGGCCGCGCCTGGCACCGCGCGATCGACGTCGCGGCCGAGCAGCTCGACCCGAACAACTACAGCGACAACTCGGTATTCCGCCGGTCCGGGATGCGCCTCGCCGGTTCGCTGCTCGCTGAGTACGCCGAGCAGATGCCCGCCACGGTGCCCGTTCGCGGGCGGACGCTGGCGGCGGTCACGGCCGAGGCCGAGTCGGCCCGGCTGCGCCGAGTCGTCGAGATCGCGCTCAACAAGTCCGTGCCGTGCCCGAAGTGCGAGCGGCTGACGGTCTGCCGCTGTTTCGCGCCGCGAACCGACGGCCGGGTTGAGGCGATCCTCGCCGCCATCCGGCCGTGGCTGCGGCCGCTGGACGGCGAAGGCAACCCCAGGTGAGCGCCGCCGAGTACCACTCCGCCACCTTCGACGACCTCAACGAGCTCAACGAGCTCAACGACGACGAACTCGCCGAGCTCTTCGGCGACCAGGAAGACGGCGAGCCCGAGCTCGTGCTGCTCGCCGACTACGGCCGACCGGCCAATCGGCGACCACCGGTCATCGACCCGCACCGCCGCCTCGTGAACCTTCCGCCGCTCGACACCTTCGAACTGCCCGCCCGCACCATTGTGAGGAACCAATGACGGACATATTCACTGCCCTTGGCGAGACGAAGTGCGGGCCCGAATGCGCCGAGATGCGCTTGTGCCCCGGCCGGTGCATCCATGCCGAACTGAAGCGGTTGAGAGCCAAGGAAGCGCTCGTTCGGGCGGTCTGCGAGCTCGTACTGACGCTCGCACCGAGAGACGCAGTCGGAACGCACTCGCGCCGACTGTTGATCAAGGAAGGCGCTGCGCGGACAGCACGCGCTGTGCTCGACGCGCTCGACCGCGCCTGAAATGGCGACGGGGGCGCTCCCGCGCCGGTCAGCAATCCGGGGCGCGGTCGACCGGTACCGGGCCGACGAACTCGGCCCGCACAACGAGCTCGTCCACGCGGCCGCGCGCGCCATCGGCAGCGAGCTCGCCCACCCGTAGCACGACGAAGGGGCGCCCCCCATCCGGCCAGATGTCCGGGGCGCCCCGCGCGGTGTGATCACCATACGCCCCGACGCACCACCAGGAGCGCCCGACATGCCGCACACCGCCCGCACCGCAGCCGAGGACCTTCGCCTCGTCGCCGCCTACTGGCCGCACCTTCGCGCGCTGCTCGACAGCACGACGCCGGACGTGTGGCCACCCGCCATGGGGACCGACAACCAGCTCGGCGACGCCGACGAGCTGCCCCTCGCCCTGTCTCACCCGCAGCGCCTCGTTACCCGGACCGACGAGCACGGCCGGGTGGCGTACGGCTGCGCGCTGTGCAACTACGTCGGCGAAGGCCGCGCGCACCCCATCCGCGAAGACCGCGGCGCGACGCAGCTCGCCGAGCAGCCTGCCCCCGTGCGCCTGCACGTCCTCGACACCTGCACCGCGATCGAGACGGCGCTGTGCGAGCTCGCCGACGAGATCGCCGCCGAGGTGCAGCGCCCGATCATCAGCGCGCCCGACCGGACGTGGTCGCCCGCCGACCGGCAGCGTCGGCTCGCCCTGGTCGAGGTCGACGCCGCCGACCCGCGGCGCTGGCACTACACCCGCACCGGCCGCACCACGCTGCGGGCGGCCGAGTGGCTGCTCGCCCGGTGGCTCGACGAGCCCGGCATCTGCGACCCGATCAACGGGCAGCAGCGCGTACGCATTGCGGCTGTGGCCCGGGTGGCGGCGCGGCGGGTCGAGCGCACCATCGGCGCCGAGCAGCGGCACGACCGGATGCCGGACGACCGGCCGTGCCCGTGGTGCGGCGCCGCGCTCACGATGCACCGCATCGGCAGTGATGCGGCGAGTGTGACCTGCGAGAAGGGGCTCGACTGCCGCGCGCCGGTGCCGGTGGTCGACGGGCGTCGCACCTGGGCAGCGCCGCACGAGCTCGCCGCGCTCGAAGCGGCGCTCGGCGCGGCGGAGCGCCGCCGGAAGCGGGCCGCGGCCCGGCGGCGGCAGCGTGCGGCGGCAAGGGGAAGCGGCGCCGCCGCGTGATGACGAGAGCGCCGGTGCCCCCGCAGCGGGCGACAGCGGCGCTCGAAGGGAAGCGGTAGGCCGGCTACTTGGGGGGCGTGACGTGCTGCGACAGGATCGCGGTCGCCGCCTCCGGCCCGCCCGCCTTCTCAATCAGCTCGCCGAGGTCGGCAGGGATGAGCGCTGCCTGCCGCTTCCCTCGGCTCGTCAGGAACTTCGTACGCCGTAGCAGGCGAACCGAGGCGAGCAGCTCGCTCAAGTTCGCCCGCGCTTCGGCAATCGCGTGATCAGCGTCGTTCGTGTCCATGGCGTCTACTTTAACCAACCAGGCTTGATGTACATAAAGGCTTGTTGTACATTAAGACGCATCAAGGAACCCGGGAGGGCCACCAATGCAGATGCCGAAGTTCACCAAGATCGCCACCGAGGGACACCCCGCCTACCGCTTCGAGCACAACGGCCAGACGTACGAGGCGAATCGCTTCGCGTCCGGCGCCGGCGCCTGGAACGTCGACCTGATCGAGGGCAAGCAGCGCACGGCCGTCGTCCGCGGTCAAGACACCCGGGCGGCCGCCGTCGCCGCGGTGATCGAGACGCCGAAGAACGAGCAGTCGAGCCGGCTCGACGAACTCGCCGCCGATCTCAAGCGGCAGAACGCCGACGCCGACGAACTGCTCGCCGACTTCCGCGCACTGGGCGCCGAGATCGACGAACTTGCGACCGAAGTCGCCGAGTGGGGCGCGAAGGTCGATGCCCTCACCGAGCCGGCGCCGTCCGCCGAGCCGGCCGAGTTCTACGTGCAGATCGAACGCCACATCCAGGCCCGGCCGCGCGTCTTCCAGGACCGCTACACGATCTTTCAGCGTGGGCTCGCCGACCCGATCGAGCGCTTCTTCCTGCCCTACCGCGGTGACCGCAACAGCCGCACCACGCTGGAAGTCCACGGCTGGAAGCTGATCGGCGACCTCGAATACATCGCGGGCCCGAACTGGGAGCACGGGCGGATCGAGAAGACCCCCGTCGCGTACGGCAACGCCGGGCACTGGGCGAGCGCATGCGTCGTCGACCCCAACGCCGGCGTGCCCGTGGCAGCCGGCTACGTCGCCTTCGGCCGCTGTGGCGCCCCGCTCGTCGAGACGACCGCCACCCCGCGCGGACACGTGCTGTGCGTCGGCTGCACCGGCGACCCGGTCGAGGTGGCACTCCGCGATCGGATCGGATGGCTCACGGACGGCGGCCGGCCGGTCAAGGTCCTGCGCGCACTGGACCACGGCGACCGCATCCTGCTGGAGACGGTGACGACCGACGACGCCCCGCGCGACTGGCCGGTCGTCGCCCCTGACGAGGTGCTGCTCGCCCCAGAACGCCCCGCCGCACATGAGGAGATCAAGCCCGGCGCGCTCGTCGAGGCGGTCATCGCGAGCACGCACCCGAGGCGTATCGAGGTGCGCGTCGACCGGCAGCCGTGGACGATCAACCGCCGGTCGACGACCGTGAGCAACGAGCGCGGCGTCGACGCCGTGTACACCGAGAGCCTTCGTATCGTTGAGCAGCCGGAACCGCCGGCGGTCAACGTGATCGACCGGGTCGACGCCGTGGTGCGCGCGGCCGCGGGCGTCACTGGGCCGGGCGAGTCGCCCACCGCGCCGGCGCCGAACGCGAAGTGCCCGCACGGCCGTACCCTCCGCCCCGGCGCGACCCTGCTGATCCCCTGCGAGTTCGGCCACTCCTACGGAGTGTTCGGCGACGAGGGGCCGCTCGTAGCGCTCGACTGCGCCGTCGAGGCTGCGAACGACGCGTTGGACTACTCCGCCGAGGACGACGGCGCCACGCAGTACGTCGTCAAGATCGTGTGCCCGGGTCACGAGGAACAGGCGGCCGACACCTGCGAGGAGTGCTTCGCCGAGCCCGACGAAGGCTGACACAAAGCTGCCCCGGCCGGTGCCCCAAACACCGGCCGGGGCGACAGATCCCGCCCCCGCAGCCGCAAAGCGACAGGAACAGAATCCGTGACGAATCGCAGCCGGGCACACCCGGCCCTAAATCCCGAAGGCCCCAGCAAGACCCCGCCCCGGTGGCGCACCCGGCTCGGGTGGCGCATCGGGATCGCAATCATCGCGCCGGCCGCCGCGGGCATCGTGGCGTGGTCGCTGTACGTCGTCGCGCACGACATGTACGGCGTCCCGAAGGGTCTCGCCGTGCTGGTCGCCGCGTGCTTCGACGGCACCGCGATCGCCTGCCTGTACCTCGCGAGCGAGGCAGTGCGCGAGAACCGCTCGGCGTTCGGGCCCCGCCTCGCGACGCTGCTACTCGCCGCGATCTCCATGTACCTGAACCGGCTGCACGCGGTGCACATCAACGGCGGTATGGGCGCGACGCTGCTCTTCGCCGCACCCACTGGCGCACTGCTGCTGCTCGCCGACCTCTCATGGAGCGCGACCCGCGCCCGGCACCGGATCGCCCGCGGCGAGCGGCCGATGCGCCTGCCCGTCTTCGGGTGGCTCGGGTGGCTGCTCGCCAGCGAACAAGCCTGGGACGCGACCAAGCAGCGCGCCGTCGAGCACGTCACCGGCAAGTCGGCCGAGAGCGACCTCGCCCCGGCGGCGGCCGCGCGTGAGCCGGGCGAGCTGCTCGCGTCCGAGCTGGCCGACCTGCCGCCGACCAAGGCGATCCGAATCATCCGCGAGGCGCGGCCCGAGCTCACCCCGGCGCAGCTCGCCGAGGTGCTGCGGCAGTACGGGCAGGAGGTAACCGAGCTCGACGTCGCGATCGTCCTCGACCGCCTGCCCCGGCCCGCCGAGGTCACCCTCACCCGGGCCGATGCGGGCCCGCAGCACAGTCAGGCACCCGCCCCGCATCACCTCGTGATCACCGTGAAGCAGCCCGAGGCGATCACCGCAGCAGCGGGCCCGACACCGCCGCCCGAACAGGACGCCGAGGCCACGCCCGCGCCCGACGGGCCCCCCGCGGGGTCCAAGCGGCAGCCCGGCCTCGACGAGCAGCGTCGCACCGAGCGCATCGTCGACGACGCCCTCGCCGGGGCCGGCTCGAAGGCCGATGCCGTGCGTCTCGTGCAACAGACACTGCCCGGACTGAGCTCGAAGCAGGTCGCCACGCACCTCCACCGGCACGGGGTCAACACGACCGACAGCTACGTGCGCACCGTGCTCTCGCGCGACCGCAAGCCGAAGCCGAAGGCCCCGGCCGAGCAGACCCTCGACCGCCGGTCGACCGGCCCCTACCTCTGACCGCGCGGGCCCGCTGTGATCGCAGCCGCATTCTTCGCTCTCTACAGCGGGCGTCGCGGCGCTGCTCAGCGGCGCTGCTCAAATGACTGCCTGCGATCGCTGCGGAGAACTTGCCGAGGCATCCTGGCAGTAGTGCCGACAACTGGCCGAAGTACTGCGAGCGTAGATGTTGCGGTCCGGGTAATTCCATCGGAGGGCAGGATGGAAGCCAATGCTCAATTGACAATTGATCACAGCGGGTTGCACCCAGACACCCTGAAGTCCCTGCTCGAACACAATTATTCCCGACCTGGCACTGACGCCACCACGGAGGCCATCAAAGCGGCGAAGTTGCCAGCCGAGATGAAGGGTAGCGTGCTTTACGGGTGCAAGCTCAATGACCGTGCGGTGATTTTCTTTCATCAATCCCAGACTCAGCTTATGGTCATGGTCTGCCACCTCAGAGGAGAGCCATACCATGTCACGCAAAGCACATGGGACGGCATTAACTCAACATTGAAGAACTATAAGCCAAAGCTGTCGAGTGCCAAACTTGAAGACAAATATGGGATGCCTTACGCGATAGGAAACATAGGCGCAAAAGCGGCAATATCAAAGGACATCCCAAGGATTGTTCCCATCCTTGTCGCCATCGCAGCCATCATGATCGTAATCTTCGGCGCCAGCACGGCTGCGGTTCAGGTTCCCGCCTGGATCGCTGGAGCCGTGAGCCTAGTTTTGATCATCAAAGATGCGCGCGCCACCAAGATTGTGTGGAGCACGCCGAGGATTTGATGCCAATGCCCAGCAGGCGACCCACCTATGAAAGCCTCGTGTCCTCCACGACGAGAAGCGCAGTCGACAAGCTGTCTCATGCAGGGATCAAGGCGGAGGCTCGACCCATCGTCGGCGACACTCAACCAGATCTAGTCGTACACGGGGAAAAGATTACATGGGCTGTAGATCTTGAACTTGGCCGAGACCCAGTACATTTTGGCACTATAGCGCGAATCCAATCCGCAGTCGAGTCCCTTAGTCGATCCCCCATTCATAGAACCATTGAAGGGGTGATTGTAACTAATCAAAAGCTGACTGGAAAAATACAGGACCTGGTGCGCGATCTAAGTATCCATGCAATCACCATCCCCCGCGAATTGACCGAATCCTATGAGCGACTCGCGCAAGAGATCGCCTCGAAGATCGAGACGGCCGAACAGGCGGGAGACTGGCCGACCTAGCCCCACGGCGCCCCGGCTGGACCGATGTCCCCGCCGCGCAGCGGTCTACCTTCGAGGGCAGCGCCGCTCAGCCCGGTCACCCTGCCGCGGCAGGGGGGCGACGATGCCAAGGAACCGCGAGCGTTCAGCGACGATTTCGCTCAGCAATCATTGATGATTCGGCGCCGATTCAGTCGCGAATCGTTCGTGATCTATGGGAGTTGTCGCAGGTCAACCTCTTCTGTCCCCGGGGGACTCCCCGGCGACCTCGCGCGCGCGTGCACCACTCCACTCCACTCCATAAGACGGGGGTGGCTGAGAGAGCAGCACGTACCAGCAGCACCACGCACACGCACGAGCTCGACTCTCTCTGAACGCCCGCCACTTGACGATCAGCGACCACGTGTCGCACCCTTGTCGGCAAGTCCGCCATGCCCGGACACCAACATCCAATGCCCCCCGGCTCACACCACCCGGGGGGCATTCGCGTTCCCCACCCTCGCGCCCGCCCCTGCCGAAGGGTCACCCACCCATACGCGTACGCCTCATCGACGACCCCGCCCTACTCCGGCAGATCGAACGCACCGCCCGCCGGCTGCTCACCGCCCTCGACGCCAAGCCAGCCGCCCGGCGCTTCGGGTTCGGCAGGCAGCTCGACCTCGACCGAGTCGCCCTCGACTCCACCATCGAGCGAGCCGACCAGGACGACGACACCGAACTCGACGAGGAGGACGACGAGACATGACGCAGACGATCGTGACCATGCCCGTCCGCATCCGAGTCGGCGACGGACCCGAGCGCGAGATCGGCGAACTCGACCTCGACGGGCCCGACGTACGACCGGCACTCGCCCGCTTCCTGCGCGCGGTCGCCGACTACCTCGACCCGACGACAGGCGACACGTGACCGGGCGATGGGCAGGCAGCAACCGCCGATCCGAACTGCCCGGCAACTGGCCGACACTCCGCGCCCTCGTCCTCGACCGCGACGAACACCGCTGCCGATGGCGCGAGCACGGCGAGGTGTGCGGCCGATGGGCGAACCAGGTCGACCACATCCGACCCGGCAACGACCACCGGCCCGAGAACCTGCAAGCGCTGTGCACCGACCACCACGCGATCAAGAGCAGCCGCGAAGGCAACGCCGTCCCGCGCGTCACCCGCTGGCGGCCGGTCGAGCGCCATCCCGGGCTGATCTGATACCCCCGTACGGCCGACCCCCGGTAGCCGGGTCTCCCGCCCACATGTTCCGTAGTAGGCGGGAGCGCGACGGCGGGAGTGCCAAGGTGAACGGCTTGCACGGGGATGCAACGGCGCAGGGTTGGCTCATTGGAGCGTTCAACCTACTGACTCTGGACGATCTTTGGACGCGCCAACTCAACGCCGACCACATGAGTCCCCGAGAGATGCAGGACGTCGCTTCCGTTGGTGAGTCGCTACTCGACGCGTGGCGTCGCCTCACGCACAAGGGCGCACTCAGGCAGATCGAGGTGTACGTTCACGCGCACGCGCAACGAGCCTTCGAAGCGTTCATGTTGGCCGAGCTGCCCAATCACGTCGTACGGCCAAGCCCCTTTGGGATCAGTCAGGCGGCGACTCAATCCATCCAAGGTCTGAGCAGCGACAGCGTCTCCGAGAGCGCGACACTGGAATCGAAGATCAGGAATCTCCGCGACTCCGTTTGGACACCTGGAGATCTCGACCAGCGGGCGCGCTGCCGAGTGCTCTTCCTCAGCATGATCGTGGCGTTCGCGCTCTCCCTGCCCGACGTCGGCAAGGGTCTGGGCGCATGGTTCCTGGTCTCGCCCTGCGCATCCCTCTTTTTCGAATCCCCGTCGGGTGGGGGGTGACTCCCCTCCCTGCCCCCGTCGGAGCCCCGGGAGGTGCTGCGGCTGCCAGCGCGTATGAAACCCCAGATTTTCGGGCCATGGCGCCCCCTGGCTGCCCGCTGGCGGGCGGGCAGGGGGCGGGGAGGGTGATTTGACGGCGCGGCGGGTGGGCGCCGCACAGCGCCTCTCACCCCCTCGACCCCATTCAATGGGTACAGTATCCGCAGGTCAGAGCGCTGAAAGCGTTACATCTGCGGTATCATGGTGGGCATGACGACACCGTGCTGCGAGCACTGCGACGGGGCACTGCGCATCACCGCGCGGCGCCACGCGAGGTACTGCTCGCCGCGCTGCCGCGTCGCGGCGCATCGTGCCCGCCGCACCCTGCCCGACGAGCTCACGAGCCGCCCTCGCTGGATCCGCCGGACCGCCCGGAAGGTGCCGATCGCGGTCGACGGCAGCGAGGCGTCGAGCACCGACCCCGCAGCCTGGTCGCGCTACCGCGACGCCGCCCGCTCGACGGTCGGCGCCGGGCTCGGGTTCGTCCTCGACGGCGACGGCGTCGTCGTGCTCGACCTCGACCACTGCCTGTACGGCGACCGCGTTGCCCCCTGGGCGCAGCGCATCCTCGACGAGGCCGGCCCGACATGGGTCGAGCGCTCGGTGTCCGGCGACGGGCTGCACATCTGGGGATTCGGCGAGCTGCCGCGCGGCCGGCGCATCAGCGTCGGGCCCGGCACGGTCGAGCTGTACGGCACCGGCCGGTACATCGCGGTCACTGGCGACACGTGGGGCGACACGCCCCGCAGGCTGGGCGATCTGTCCGCCGTCATTCAGCAACTGCTGTAGCTGCCGCCCGACACGGGGGCGCTGCGGCACACCCCGACACGGGAGGTAGACCGATGGCTGTCACCGGGCGGAAACCGAAGGACGGGCCGAAGCGCAACCGCGTCGCCGCGGTGCACGAGTGGACGACCGTGGCCGACGAGCCCTACCAGGGGCGGCGGCCCGAGCTGCCCGACACCCGCCGAGTGGAGTGGACCGAACGCGAGCTCGGCCGGTGCTCCGAGATGCAGCCGTTGCAGCAGCTCACCCGGGCATGGTGGGACCGGATCGCCGCGATGCCGCACTGCGTGCTCTGGTCTGACGCCGACTGGCAGTACGCAGTGACGACCGCGCTCGTCGCCGACGCGGTGTTCGCCGGCGACGTCCGGCTCGCGGGCGAGCTGCGACAGCGCGAGCGCGTGCTCGGCACGACCGTCGACGCCCGGCGAGATCTGCGCATCCGGTACGTGCCAGCCAAGGACAACGTCGACCAGGACGACGAGCAGCCGACCGCGGCGGCCGCGGCCGCCGACCCGCGCCCGGTGACCCGGCTCGCCGACCGGCGCCGCCGGCTGACCGATGCCCCGTGAGCTCGTTCGCGCCCGGAACCACGACCGGCACCGCTCGCTCGGATGGCTCGCCCTCGCGTGGAAAGAGCACTTCTGCGTGCACGGGCCCGGCGACATCCAGGGCCGGCCGCTCGACCCCGACGCCCCCGACGGCATCCCGCTCGACGACGAGCTCGCCGCACTGACGGTCGACGCCTACGCCCTCGACAGGGCCGGGCGCCGGCTATACGACTCGGCGTTCTTCTCCCGGGCGAAGGGGCGCGACAAGAGCGGCACGGCCGGCCGCTTCGTGCTCTTCGAGGCATTCGGCCCATGCCGATTCGCCGGATGGGCCGAGGGCGGCGAGGTCTATCGGTGGCGCGACTTCGAGTACGAGTACCAGCCCGGCGAGCCCATGGGCCGACCGGTCACCTACCCGTTCATTCGGTGCCTGGCCACCGAAGAGGGGCAGGCGGGCAACACCTACGACAACGTTCTGTTCAACCTGACCGACGGGCCGCTCGGCGAGGATCTGCCCGGCGACGCCGCGGGCGTGACCCGCGTCATCCTGCCGGACGGCGGCGAGATCGTCCCGTCGACCGCGTCCAACGCCGCGAAGGACGGCGGGAAAGAGAGCTTCGTCGTCTTCGACGAGACGCACCTGTACGTGCTGCCCGAGCTGCGCCGCATGTACGCGACGGTGCGCCGCAACATGGCGAAGCGCAGGGGCGCCTCGCCCTGGTCGCTGGAGACGTCGACGATGTACGCGCCCGGCGAGGGGTCCGTCGCCGAGGAGACGCACACGCTCGCGAAGCTGATCCGCGAGGGGAAGACGAGGCGCGAGCGGCTGCTCTTCGACCACCGGCAGGCGCCCGAGGGCGTCGACCTCACCGACGAGGCTGCGGTGCGCGCCGCGCTCGTCGAGAGCTACGGCGACTTCGCCGCGGTGATGGACCTCGACCGGATCGTCGATGAGATCTTCGACCCGCGGAACTCGCCGAGCGACTCACGCCGGTACTTCTTCAACCTCGCCGAGGCGGCCGCCGACGCGTGGCTCGCCGAGCCTGAGCTGATCGCCGTGAGCGACCTCGACAAGGTCGTCGCCGACGGCGACGTGATCACGCTCGGGTTCGACGGCTCGCGGAAGCGCTCGCGGAAGGTGACGGACGCGACGGCGCTGATCGGCTGCCGCGTGTCCGACGGGCACCTCTTCGAGATCGGTGTGTGGGAGCAGCCGGCCGGCGCCGCGGGTGAGAACTGGGAGGTGCCGAAGGCCGGGGTGCTCGCCGCGGTCGAGAGCGCCTTCGATCGCTGGCAGGTGGTCGGGTTCTTCGCCGACCCGGCGAAGTGGCAGGAGCACGTGACCGGGTGGGAAGCGCGGTACGGCGCGAGCCTGCCGGTCAAGGCCACCCGCGATCACCCCGTCGAATGGTGGATGACCGGCGGCCGCGCGATTCAGATCGTCCGAGCGACGCAGCGCCTACTCGACGCCATCCTCGAACGCGAGGTGACGTACGACGGCTCGTACGCGCTGACCCGGCACTTCCTCAATGCCCGCCGCCGCGAGGGACGCACCGGCATCCAGATCGCGAAGGAACACCCCGACTCGCCACGCAAGATCGACGCCGCGGTCGCGAGCATCCTCGCATTCGAGGCGCGGTCGCAGGCGGTCGCGAAGGGGCTCGCCGAAGCGGCTGAGCCCATGGGCGGGTTCACGTTCTGACAGCCCGAGAGGGGGCGACATGCTGAGCGACGAGGTCGACTCGCCCGACTGGTGGCTGCTGCGTCTCGGGCGCCAGATGCGCGACCGGCAGCGGGACCTCGACACGTGGTGGGACTACTACCGCGGTCGGCACCCGCTGCCCGAGCTTCCACGCAACGTGGGCGAGGCGTTCCGGGACTTCCAGCGCAAGAGCCGTACCAACTTCATGGGGATGGTGGCGAGCGCGCCTGTGCACCGGCTGCGGGCACTGGGGATCACCGACGGCGACGGGAACCCGGATGACGACGCCGCCCGGTGGTGGCAGATCAACCGACTCGACAGCCGGCAGAAGCAGGTGTTCCGCACCGCCCTGTCGCAGTCGGTCGGGTACATGCTCGTCGGCCCGCACCCGTCCCGAGCCGAGCCGAACGGCGCCCCGTCACCGCTCATCACCGCTGAGACACCGCGCGAGTGCATCGTCGAGCACGACCCGGCGACCGGCGAGCGCCGAGCCGGGCTCAAAGCGTGGTACGACGAGGTCGAGCGGGTCGGCCGGGCGACGGTCTACCTGCCCGACGTCCTCGTGCGGTACCGCACCCGCGAGCGCGGGCCGGGCCGGCTGCCCTGGGGACGGCAGGCTTGGGAGCAGGATGGCGGCGAGCAGCAGCACGACCTCGGTACCGTGCCGCTCGTCGACTTCCCCTGTCGGCCCGAGCTCGGCGAGGATCCCGAGCCGGAGTTCGCGGGCGTGATCGACATTCAGGACCGGCTGAACCTGGGCGTGCTCAACCGGATGACCGCGGCACGCTACTCCGCATTCCGACAGAAGTACGTGACCGGTCACAAGTTCCGCAAACGGGTCGATCCGATCAGCGGGCTCGAAGTCGTCGAGCAGCCCTTCGTTCCCTCGCCATCGGCCGTGTGGGCTAGCGAGGGCGAGCAGACCCGTTTCGGGCAGCTCGACGCGACCGACCTGAGCGGGTTCCTGAAAGAGCACGAGGCGGATATCCGGAACCTTCTGTTGATCAGCGTCACCCCCGCCTACTACTTCGCGACCGACCTGATCAACATCTCGGCGGACACCGTGCAGGCGCTCGACGTGCTGCATCTGGCGAAGGTGGGCGAGCACATGTCGTTCTTCGGCGAGGCGCTCGAAGACGTCTTCACCCTGTGCGCGCGGCAGGCCGGCGTCGAGCGCGACTTCACCGAGGCTGAGGTGCGCTGGCAGGACCCGCGACAGCTCAACCCCGCCGTGATGGCCGACGCCGCGGTGAAGAAGAAGGGGATCGGCTACCCGCTCGGCGTGCTCGCCGAAGACATGGGCGAGTCACCGCAGCGCGTGCGGCGCATCACCGCGGGCGCCGCAGCCGATGCGCTGCTCGGCGCCTCCCTGCTGCCGCAGGCGCCGCAGCCCGGCACCGGGCAACCGGTACCGGCCGACCCAGGCACCGGTGCGGCGCCGTGAGCGAGGCGACGCAGGCAGCGCTCACCCAGCAGTACGACGCGGTCGACACCCGGCTGCGCGAGCGGCTGCTGCGCTTCGTACTGGACGCCTTCGACTCGCTCGGAAGCTACCGCGACGCCGACGCCGCACTGTTCGTCGATCAGGTGCTGCCGGTCGTGCTCGGCGCGCAGCAGCAGATCGGCGCGCTCACCGACGCCTACCTCGCAAGCATGGTCGCCGACATGCTCGGCGGCGCGGCCGCGCCGGTCGGCGTCCAGCTCGACGAGGCGCTGCGCGGCACACCGCCGGCCGAGGTCTACGCCCGGCCGTTCGTCTCGGTCTGGTCGGCGCTGGCCGAAGGCAGGGACATGACCGAGGCGGTCGCAGCCGGCCGGGTCCGGCTGCGCAGTATCACCGAGACCGACATGCAGCTCGCCCGCACGCACGCCGCCCGGCAGACGATGCGGCGTAGCGGAGCGAAGTTCTTCCGGCGCCGACTGTCCGGCTCGAAGAACTGCGCGCTGTGCGTCATCGCCTCGACTCAGCGGTACCGGGTCGAGAAGCTCATGCCGATTCACCCCGGCTGCCACTGCCGCCCCGAGCCGCTGCCGGGCGACCGGGACCCGGGGCAGATCATCGACGAGCGGTTGCTGAACGAGGCGCACGACGCGATCGCCCGGGACCTGGGCGAGTCGGACCGCGGCGGCCGCAAGCCGGATTACCGCGAGGTGATCATCACCCGCGAGCACGGCGAGATCGGCCCGCTCCTGGCGGTCCGCCGACACGAGTTCACCGGCCCGAAGGACGTCCCAGACAGAGACGACCAGGGCACGGACTGACGCCGACACGGCGCACCACTGCTCACCCACACCCGACACGGGAGACACCCCCATGCGCACGCGCACTCTGCCCCGTCACGCCCGTACCGGGCAGCTCGCCCTCGGCTGGCGCAAGCCGCGCCCCGGCGAGGACGGGATGCAACCGATCTGGCCGATCCTCGGCGGCGCCGAGGACGACAGCGACGACGACCAGGGCGACCACGGCGACCAGGACGACGACGGCGACCCGCCCGACAAGGGCGAGGTCGACGACGGTAAGGACTGGAAGGCCGAGGCCGAGAAGTGGAAGGCGCAGGCGCGCAAGCACGAGACCCGCGCCAAGGAGAACGCCGCGGCCGCGCGCGAGGCTGCCCGGCTCAAGCGCGAGGGCATGCCTGAACAAGAGCGGAAGATCGACGAGGCGGTCGCGAAGGCGCTCGCCGAGGAGCGGTCGAAGACCGGCTCGAAGCTCGCGCGGCAGGCGTTCCTCGCCGCGGCGAAGGGCCTGATCCCGAACGCCGCCGAGGTCGCCGACGACGTCCAACTCGGCCGGTACGTCGACGACGACGGCGAGGTCGACGAGGACGGGCTCGCCGAGCTCGTGAAGCGCCTCGCCCCGAAGGCATCCGGCACGGACGACGACCACGACGACGGCGACGACGGGCGCGACACGCGCCGCGGCGGCCGCGACCGGCGCGGGTTCGACCAGGGCGCGCGGGGCGGCCGCTCGAAGGACAGCCGCCGCGGCAGCGTCGCCGCCGGCCGGGACCTGTGGGCCGAGCGGCACGGCAACAAGACCAACACCTGACACCGGGAGTCTCCCCGATGAACCTCACACAGACGACCGAGACCTTCGGTCAAGACGATCAGTCGTGGCTCGCGTCCGCGCACGGCACCAACACCGCGCGCACGATCACGCTCGACACCTCGGCGTTCACGCCTGCCACCCACTACCCGAACGGGCACTTCCCGAGCGGGCTGCCGCTCGGCCGCATCACCGCGACCGGGCTCTACGGGCCCTACGACAACACCGCCAGCGACGGGCGCGAGACCCTCGTCGGGCACCTGTTCACCGCGGTGCCCGCGCCGACCGTCAACACGATCGACCCGCAGGGCGCGCTCTTCTGGCACGGCGCCGTCGTCGAGGCCAAGCTGCCCCGACCCGTCGACGCCGCGGCGAAGACCGACGTCGCCGGCCGGATCACGTACTTCTGAGAGGGGTGAGTAACCCGTGCTGATCAACAACGACTACATCACCCCCGCCGAGCTCACCGGCTACGTGCGCGCCGGCGAGGCCGACCGCGCGGCGAACCGGTTCTCGCTGGCCCGGTGGCTGCCGAACAACGAGATCGACGACTTGGAGTACAGGTTCACTCGCGGCGGCGAGGGGCTCGTCGAGGCTGCCACGTTCCGCAGCTACGACGCCGAGTCGCCGATCGCCGCGCGGCCCGGGATCGCCCGGGTCTCCGGTGAGCTGCCGCCGATCTCCCGCAAGATCAGGCTCGGCGAGTACGACCGGCTACGGCAGCGGCGCCTCGACGGGCAGGTGCGCAACGCTCTGATGCGCGACGCGCTGCGCATGACGCGGGCGGTGTCCGCGCGTATGGAGCTCGCCCGCGGCGAGGCGCTGTACAAGGGCAAGCTCGAACTCGCCGAGAACGGCATCGTCGCGACTGTCGACTTCGGGCGGAAGGCGTCGCATACCGTCGTCGCCGCGACCGCATGGACGAACGCGGCCGCCGAGATCCTCGCCGATCTCATGGCGTGGAAGCAGACATACGTCACCACCAACGGGGAGATGCCCGGCGCGATCCTCACGAGCGACCGGGTCGTCGCGCTGATGATGCGGAACGACGAGCTGCGCGCCCTGGTCTACGCCGGCGGCGTCTCGCAGCCGTCCGTCGTCAGCACCGACCAGATCAACAGCGTGCTGCGCGCCTACGGTCTGCCGCCGATCACCACCTACGAGGCGCAGGTGCGCGTCGGCGGCGCCGCGACCCGCATCATCCCCGACGACCGGGTTCTGCTGCTGCCCTCGCCGGGCGACCCGTCCGACCCGGAGTCGACCGACCTCGGCGCGACGCTGTGGGGCACGACCGCCGAGTCACTCGACGGCGATTTCGGGATCGAGGACGGCGAAGAGCCAGGCATCGTCTCGGGCGTCTATGCCGAGAAAGACCCGCCGACGCTGTGGACGAAGGCGGCCGCGATCGGTCTGCCGGTGCTGGCCAACCCCGATCTGACGTTCTGCGCGGACGTCGCCTGAGAGGAGTGAGCCGCATGAGCGAGCAGCAGCTCGTCGCGACCGTGCACGTTCGCGATCTCCAGGGCCGGCCGCGCGCGTTCGGCCCCGGCGACGCGGTACCAGCGTGGGCGATCCGGCAGATCACCAACCCGAAGGCGTGGCGCGACACGCAGGCGACGGCGCCGGACGACAGCGGCGGCGACCAGACCACGGGCGCCGAGCCGCCGCCGCGCTCCGGCCGCGGCTCGGGCGTCGAGGCCTGGCGGGAGTTCGCCGAGCGCCGGGGCATCGACGTCGACCAGGACTCGACCCGCGAGGACGTCATCGCGGCATGCGAGGCGGCCGGCGTCATCGACCGAGAGGAGTGAGGGGATGGCGGCGTTCGCGACGGTCGCAGACTACGAGGCGCGCGCCGCCGTCACCCTGACCGGCGCGAAGCGGGCGCAGGTCGAGGCGTACCTCGACGACGCATCGGCGCTCATGCGACGGCACATCCCTGCCGGGTACCAGCCGGACCCCGGCACACTTACAGCGATCGCCGTCGCGGTGACCCGCCGGGTCATGGCGAACCCCGGCGGCTACAGGCAGAGGAGCATCGGGCAGTACGCCGAGACCCTCGGCGAGGACGGCGGGCTCTACCTCACCGACGACGAGAAAGCCCAGTTGCAGCCGGAGACGCTCGACGACCCCGGCGCCGACGCGGCCTACTCGATCGGGCTGCGCGACGACGGGCTGCCCGGCTGGCGGCCGGACCCGCCGGCCGGCTGCTGGCCGGGCGGTGTCTGGTGATCCCCGACGACCTACTGCCGCACCTAGTCGACGTCGAGCAGCCGGGCCGGACAACGGACCGGTACGGCAACCAGGTCGACGACTGGACGACCTCAACGCACACCGCAGTACGCGCGTGGATGCAGCAGACCACCGGCGCCGAGGACACCCACCAGCGCTCGGCGCAGATCGGCGAGTGGCTCATGCTCTGCAACCCGGCCGACACCGACGGGGGACCGCTCACGGTGCGCGGCGAGGCCCGCGTGCACTGGCAGGGGCTGCACTTCGAGGTGATCGGGCCACCGGGCCCGGCATACGAGCCGGCCGAGCTGCACCACTACGAGATCAGGCTCAAGACAGTGGAGGGGTGACCATGGCACGCCCGGCGTTCCGTCCCAACCGGCAGAACATCGCGACGTTCCTCACCGCCCCGGAGACGCGGGCGCTGATCGAGCGCACGACCCGCGACATCGAACGGGCCGCTGCCGCAGCGTCCGAGGCCGACGGGCAGTTCCGCATCGACGTCGAAACCGGCGACAAGCGGGTGCGCGGCGCAGTCATCGGCGACTACTCCACCAGCGACCCAGAGGTATCCCGCCGGGCGCTGCTGCGCGGACTCGACGGGGCGCGGGGCGGCGACTGATGCCGCCACCGATCGTCTTCCCCGACGCCGCGGCGCTCGTCGCCGACTACCTGCGGTCGTCCCTGGCAGCACGCGGGCGCCCGGTCCCGGTCGGCACCCGCGTCCCGTCGCCACGCCCCGACGAGTTCGTGCGGATCGAGCGCGTCGGCGGTACGCAGCGCGACCGGGTGACCGACCGGCCCCGGCTGGACGTTCACTGCTGGGGCCCGACGGAGGAAGCCGCACACGACCTCATGCAGCTCGCCCGCGCGCTGCTCGCCGCCCTCCCCGGATGGCGGGGCGCGGCCGCGTACGACGTCGCCGAGGTCGGCGGGCCGAACCAGCTGCCCGACCCGGCGACGAGCTCGCCGCGGTACGCGCTCGCCGTCGAGCTCTCGCTGCGGGGCACGAGCCTCGCCCCCTGAGCACAGGCTCACCCACCCTGACAGCGCGCCCCCGCCCGCACCCCGGCCCGGGGGCAATTCCATGAGAGGTACGAGCAGATGGTGACCTTCGATTCGATCTCGGGACTCCGCAACGAGCTGATCCGAAAGCAGCTCTCGAACGCGGTGTTCGCCGCCGACATGACCGCCGGCGCGGTCACGGCGCCGCTGAGTGCCGCCGACGGCAGCCTCGCCGCGCTGCCGGCCGGGTACGTTCCGGTCGGCTACACCACCGACGACGGCGTGACGTACACGTCCGATCTGTCCATGGCCGACGTAACCTCGTCGCAGTCGGTCGAGCCGACCCGCAGTGACGTCGAGTCCGACGTGCTCTCGGCGCAGTGGGTGGCGCAGGAGACGAACGCGGCGACGGTCGCTCTGTACGAGGGGCTGCCCCTGTCCGGCACGGGAGCGCTGCCGGAGATCGGCGCCGCGTGGACATGGGACCGGCCGGCGATCCCGAAGAACCCGTTCCGCAGATTGCTGTTCATCGGTCTGGACTACAACGACGCCGGCGCCGAGATCTACATCGTGCGGTTCTTCCCGCGGGCCCGGCTCACCAGCAAGGACGACGAGGCGTGGAACCGGGCCACCGAGACGCAGCGCCCCACCACGTTCACCGCGTACAAGGACACGACGCTCAACACCTCGTGCCGGACGTGGATCGATGGGCCCGGATGGCGCGCCTTCGACACCACCCCGTAACGCCCCCTGATCGGGCGGGGGACGGCGGTTCTGGGTGGGCCCCGACCGTCCCTCGCCCTGGCGCATGCTCACCCACTGCTCACCCGGAGAGAGGCAAGATCATGAGCAAGCCCGGTAAGGCGCGGTACAGGCTGTCCGCTGTCAAGGCGTCGTACGTCGAGGCGGTCGGCGGCGAGCTCGTCGAGGTCGAGACCGACGACGGGAAGGTGTGGACGTTCCCGCACCCGCTGTTCACCCCGGACGACCTCGCGAAGGAGATCGACGCGGCCGAGGGCGACGACGCGAAGGCGCGCGTGCTGCTCGGCGACCAGTGGTCAGACTTCGTCAACAGCGGTGGCGACGGCAACTCGCTGATGCTCGTCTACGTCGCGGCCCGGACCGATATGCAGGACACGGTCGCCAGGCACCGCCCTACGAAGAGGTAGGTGCCGGCGCTGAGCCGGAGACCTACACGTACACCGTGCTCGACGTCCTCGGCGATCACCCCGAGGCCGTCGAGGCGGACCTGATCAGGTACTACGGCGGCGACCCTCTCGCCGCCTACTGGCGGGGCGAGATCTCCCTGCGCAAGCTGCGCGTCCTGGTCGAGGCGTTGCCGCCCGACTCGGCGACCGGTCGTGCTGCGGCCGGGCACCACTGGACGCACGCGGACTACGCCGCCGCGGACACGCGTGACCTCGTCGAGCTGCTGCTCGTCGCGTTCATCAACGCCAACCGCGCCCCGAAGACGTCGCCGATCTCATGGCCGGCGCCGTCGTGGCGGCCGGGCGACCCGCTGCCCGAGGACACCGCCGCTGATGAAGAGGCGAAGCGCACCAAGGCGCGTGCCGCCTACGAGCACATCGTCACCCAGGTGAAGGGGGGATGACCATGTCGGTCGAGGTCGGCGTCGGGTACGTCTCGGTCGTCCCGGAGATGCGCGGGTTCGGCCGCATGATCACCCAGCAGATGAACGGCCCGGCCGCCCAGGCAGGGCAGGCGGCGGGGCGGCACTCCGGTCGGGGCTTCCTCAGCGGGGTCGGCGGCGCCGTGAAGGGCGGGGTCGCCGCAGTCGCCGCTGGTGCCGGGGCGCTTTTCGCCGCCGGGTTCGTCAAGGCTGTGGAGCAGGACAAGGCGAACGCGAAGCTCAGCGCGCAGCTCGGCCTCAGCGAGAAGGAATCGGCGCGGCTCGGCAAGGTCGCCGGGAAGGTCTACGCGGCCGGCTACGGCGAGTCGATCGATCAGGTCAACGACTCGTTGCGGGCGCTGGCGCAGAACGGTGTCGCCTCGCTCGCCGCGCCGAAGCGTGCACTCGCCGGGCTGTCGAAGGCGGCACTCAATCTTGCCGAGACCTTCGAGGTCGACGTATCCGACTCCGCGCGCGCGGCCGGTCAGCTCATTCGTACCGGGATGGTGAAGGACGCCCGCGAGGCGTTCGACCTCATCACGCGGGGGTTCCAGCTCGGCGCCGACAAGGCCGGCGATCTCCTCGACACCCTGAATGAGTACAGCACGCAATTTCGCGACCTCGGATTGACCGGGAAGCAGTCGGTCGGGCTGCTGACGCAGGGGCTCGCCGCGGGCGCGCGCGACGCGGACATCGTCGCGGACGCGCTCAAGGAATTCGCCATCCGGGCGAAGGACGGCAGCGACACCACTAAGGAAGGGTTCGACGCGATCGGTCTGTCGGCCGACAAGATGGCGACCACGTTCGCCAAGGGCGGGCCCGGCGCCGCGAGAGCGCTCGACACCATCCTCGACCGGCTGCGCGCGATCGAGGATCCGGCGAAGCGGTCGCAGACGGCGATTCTGCTCTTCGGCACGCAGGCCGAAGACTTGCAGAAAAGCCTGTTCGCGCTCGACCCGAGCAAGGCCGAAGGCGCGCTCGGGCGAGTCGGCGGCGCGGCCGACAAGATGGGCAAGACCCTGCACAACACCGCGACGAGACCGATCGAGGTGTTCAAGCGGCAAGCGCTACAAGGTCTGGCCACCTTCTCCGACAAGTACGCGCTACCAGCGCTCCTTCGGCTGGGCGGGTTCCTCAACCGGTACGTGCTGCCACCCGCGCGCACCGCCGGCGGCACACTCGTTGACGTCCTGGTGCCCGCGGTCAAGGGCACGGGCGAGGCGCTCGCCAGCGGTGTCCGGTGGGTGAAGGAGTACGGGGCGTGGCTCATCCCGCTCGGCGTCGCTGTCGCCGGGCTCACGCTCACGATGGGTGCCTCGGCGATCGCAACCGGCGCGACGATCGCGGTGTTCTCGGTCTACCGCGGTGTGACCCTGGCGGCGACCGCCGCGACGCGCGGGTTCGCCGTTGCGCAGGGCCTCGCGAACGCGGCCATGCGTGCGAACCCGATCGGCCTGATCCTCACGGGTGTTGCGGCGCTGGCAACGCTGCTCGTCATCGCCTACAACAAGTCCGACCGCTTCCGGAAGATCGTTCAGGCCACCTGGTCAGGGATCAAAGCCGGATGGGACGTGCTGTGGAACTCCGCGCTGAAACCGGGCCTCGGCTACCTGATGACCGGGCTGCGGGCTGTCGGTTCCGCGGCGTCGTGGCTGTGGTCGACGGTCCTGTCGCCTGTGTTCTCGGCGATCGGCATCGCGGCGAAGGTGCTGGTCGCGATCGTGGTGACCGCTGTGGTCGCGCCGATCGTGATCGCGTTCCGGGCGTTCGGCGCTGTCGCGTCCTGGCTGTGGTCGGCCGCGATCGCTCCCGCGTTCCGGGGGATCGGCTCGGTTGCGCTGTGGCTGTACGAGTCGGGGCTGCGGCCGGTGGCCAGCGGCGGCGTGGCGAGTCTGCGCGCGCTGGGTGCCGCCGGTTCGTGGCTGTGGCGAAGCGCACTGTCCCCTGCGTTCCGGGGGATCGGCGCTGTCGCGACGTGGCTGTACGAGAGCGCCATCAAGCCGGCCATGCAGCTCGGCGGGGCATCGCTGCGCGCGCTGGGCGCGGCGGGTTCCTGGGTGTATCGCAGCGTCATCAAGCCGGCGTTGGAGGGCATCGGGGCGACTGCGTCGTGGCTGTACGCCAAGGCGCTGAAACCGGCGCTCGACAGTGGGAAGCAAGCTCTCGGGCTCTTCGGCGGCGCCTTCGACACGGCGAAGGAGGCGATCGACAAGGCATGGGGGCAGGTGCAGAAGATCGCCGCGGAGCCCGTGAACTTCATTATCGAATGGGTCTACACCAAGGGCATCAAGGCGGTTTGGGACAAGGTCGCGGGATTCGTCGGGCTCGACAAGCTGCCGGCGGCGCCGAAGCTGCTGGCGGCCGGCGGCACAGTCGGGCCCTGGGGCCCCGCCGAGCCGATGAAGGTCAACCGCCCGACGGCGATCGTAGGCGAGGGCAACCCGCGCCATCCCGAGTACGTGATCCCGACGGATCCGAAGTACCGCGGACGAGCACGGTCACTGTGGCGGGCGGCGGGCACGCAGCTGATGGCCGACGGTGGAATTCTCGGCGACATCACGGGATGGGTCGGCGACAAGGCGAAGAAGATCGGCGGGGTCATCATGGACGGCGCCGGTCTGGTGTCGGAGCCCTCGAAGATGTGGGAGAAAGCGACGGGGTTCGTCCGCAGCAAGATCAAGGAGATCGGTTCGTCGAAGTGGGCGCGGGTCCTGGCCAAACTGCCGTTGAAGATGCTCTCAGGGCTGAAAGACAAGCTCGTCGACGCGGCGTCGTCGTTCCTCACCCGAGGCACGAGCGGACTTGCCAAGATCGCGGCGAACATCGGCGGTTCGGGTGTGAAGCGTTGGACGCCGGTGGTCTTGCAGGCGCTCAACATGGTGGGACAGCCGGCGTCGCTGCTGCCGGTCGTCCTGCGCCGGATGAACCAGGAGAGCGGCGGCAACCCGCGCGCCATCAACAATTGGGACATCAACGCCCGCCGAGGCACGCCCTCGAAGGGGTTGATGCAGGTCATCGACCCGACGTTCAGCGCCTACGCGGGCAAGCTGCGGGGGCGCGGCGTCTGGGACCCGCTCGCCAACCTCTACGCCTCGATGCGGTATGCGCTCGCGACGTACGGCTCATTGTCCCGGGCGTACAACCGCCCCGGCGGGTACGCGGATGGCGGTCGGCCGCGGCCGGGCGAGATCGCGTGGGTCGGCGAGGAGGGTCCCGAGCTCGTACGGTTCGGCTCGGGCCGGTCGGTCGTGTGGGACAGTCCGACGTCGCTGCGTATGGCCGCCGGGCACGGCCTGCGCGGGTTCGCCAAGGGCACCAGCAATGCGAAGGCTGCGAGGGCGGCACGACGAGACATCCCGGGTGATCTGACCTCGTTCTCGAAGTCGCTCACCGGGGCGGCCGCCGACATCTCGCAGGCGGCGCGGTCACTCGCCGACGACCTGCGGAAGACCGGCGGCGCCGGCCGGAAGCTCGCAGTGCAGACCCTCGCGGCTTCGGCGAAGTTGCAGGCGCTCGCCAAGCGGCGCGACAGCGTGAGCGGCCGGCTCGCCGTGGCGCGGCAGGCGTACGCGGATCAGAAGAAGTCCGCGGGCGACTACATGAGCTTGTCGAACATCAGCAGCCCGACGTCGGTCGGCGACCTGATCGGCGGGCTCAAGACGCGGCAGGCGAGCGTCGCGACGTTCGAGTCGCAGATCAAGACGGCGCAGAAGAAGGGAGTCGATCAGCGCCTGATTCAGCAGCTCGTCGCGGCCGGGCCCGACAGCGACCTCGCCCGGCTCGTCTCGGGTGCGAACTCCGGGCAGATCAAAGAGCTCAACGCGTTGGCGAAGAGCGGCGCGAAGCTCTCGGACCGGTACGGCCGGACGATGGCCGACGCGATGTACGACGCCGGGTCGCAGGCCGGCCGCGGGTTCCTCACCGGGCTCAAGGCGCAAGAGGCCGAGCTGCAAAAGCAGATGAACAAGCTCGGCGCCGGGCTCGTGAAAGCGATCAAACGCGAGCTCAAGATCAAATCCCCGTCGCGGGTGACCGGGGAGGTCGGCGCCCAGGTCGGCGCCGGGCTCGTCGGCGGGATGGTCTCCACCCTCCCGCAGATCGACCGCGCCGCGGTGCGCATGGCGGCCGCCGCGGTCCCGGTCCCGGTCACCTCCGGCCCGGCCGGCGCCCCGGTCGGGCTCCAGGACGGGCAGCAGATCGCGCTCGTGCTGGCGGACGGCACGCAGCTCGACGCCTACGTCGACGCCCGGGTCGACGCCGGGCTGACCACGGCCCGGCAGCGCAGCCGGGCCGGAGTGAAGGGAAGGTGAGCACCGGATGCCGATGATCGTCGACCCGAGCGCGCCACCGGTGACACCGCCCGCGCGGGTCACCTCGCCCGACGGCTGGGTCGCCGCTATCGTCGACGAGCCATGGGCGGGCGTCGTGCTGTCGGTGGACTACACCGCGGGCACAGCCCTGCCCGGCGCGGCGACCGTGCGGCGCGTCCGCATCGCGCGGCAGGACCCGGGCCCGGCCGCGCCCGTCCCGGTGCGCAGCGCCGACCCGGCGTGGGCGATCGAGGGTGCCGGCACGGCGTACGACCATGAGGCGCCGCTCGGCGTCGCCGTCGTCTACACCGCCACCCCGGTCTACGCCGACGGCAGCACCGGCCCGTCGTCGTCCCTGTCGGTCATGGTTCCGGCGCCGGCGCCGGGTGCCGACGACGACCTGTGGCTCAAGTCGCTCGACGAGCCGGGGCTGTCGACTCGGTGCATGGTCGTCGAGTGGCCCGGGGCGACGGCGGCCGGGCGGCAGGACACGGCCGAGGTCGCCGGATCGCCGTACCGGGCGGTCGCGTACGACACGCACGGCGCCGAGGC
Source organism: Streptomyces sp. JLBT605 (assembly GCF_058215555.1). Lineage (NCBI taxonomy): Bacteria > Bacillati > Actinomycetota > Actinomycetes > Kitasatosporales > Streptomycetaceae > Streptomyces > Streptomyces sp. JLBT605. The sequence goes on along the minus strand of NZ_CM177087.1, from coordinate 4,588,259 downwards.
GGTGCAGGTCACGATCGACGTGCCGCCCGACCGGGTCGAGCGGGCCCGGAAGTTGCTGCGTTCGGGGGTGCTGCTCGCGCAGGTGCGTCCGGGGTACCTCACCCCTGACGCCTACTTCGTGCCCGGCGACATCACCGGGCCGACCCCGACCGGCAAGCTCGGATCGTCCGAGGGGTACCGGTTCACGTTCACGATCGAGCCGATCGCCCAGCCGGCGACCGCCGGGCAGCCGATGCGCCTGCCGGCGTGGTCATGGGACACGGTGGCCGAGCAGTTCGCCGACTGGAACGCCGTGGCCGCGAGCTACAGCTCGTGGGCGTCGCTGTCCACGAACGGTGTCGTGTAGTGCTGCCGGTATCGGCGGCCGCGTTCGAGGCGCTGCACCGCGCGGCACGGCGGCCGCGGCGCGCGGAATGGTCCAACGACGGCGGCCGCACCTGGCACCCGGCGCTGTGCGGCGACGCCCGGGTCTCACCGGACCGCAACGCCGAGTGCCGGTACAGCGGGTCGGCCGAGCTCGTCGACGTGCCGTACGGGCGCGACGGCATCAACACCGAGGCGACGCAGGTGCGTCTCTGGCAAGGCATCGCGGGCCCGCGCATGGACGTCGAGTGGGTCCCGGCCGGCGCCTACGTCGTCGACCGGGCCCGGCGCACCCGGCTCGGCGTCGAGTGCGAGCTGCTCGGGCTCGAAGACGCGATCCGCTCCGCCGCGTTCCCGACGCCGCGCACCATCGGCCCGGACACCGCCGCCGCGATCGTGCCGGTCCTGGTCGGCGAGGCGCTGCCGGCCGCACCGATCTCGTGGCGCACCGGAATCGACCCGGGCACCACCGTGCCGCGGTTCGTCGTCGATCAGGACCGATGGCAGGCGCTCAGCTCAGGCAGCGACAGCTCGGGCGCGAAGACCGGGATCGCCGCGGCGCTCGGCGGCGAGATCTATGTCGACGCCCGCGGCGTCGTCACCGTGGCCCCGGTGCCGACCCTTTCCGACCCGGTCGTCTGGCGGGTGCCGTACGGGCTCGCCATGGTGAAGCCGGCCGAGGAACAGTCAGCCGACGGGCTCGTGAACCTGTGGACGATCTCGGGCGACGGCGGCGACGGGGCGCCCGCGGTCGGCCCCGTCTACGTGTGGGACGACGACCCCGGCTCGCTCACCTACGCCGGGCCAGACCCCGTCGAAGACCCGCTCGCCCCGCAGCGCCTCGGGCTCGCCGTCCGGCTGCGGGTCGAACGGTACGCGTCCCCGCTCATCACCAACGTGGCGCAGGCAGACACCGTCGGCCGGGCGAAGCTCGCCGATTCGCTCGGCGTACAGAGCTCGCTCTCGTTCACCAGCGTCTGTCACCCCGGACTCGAACCCGGCGACGTCGTCGACGTCGAGGTGCGGCCGGGCGAGTGGCAGCGGCACATCATCGACTCGTGCCCGTACGACCTTGGCGCGGTGTCGATGACCTGCACGACCAGGACGACCACGCGGAGGTTCACCACATGACCGAGGCAGCGCGCCGGCTCGGCGAAGACCTCGCCCGCGCGATGGCCGGCGCAGGCAGCAGCGGTGGCACGGTTTCCGCCGAGGTGATCGACATCACCGACGCGGGCGTGAATCTGATGCTCGCCGGGGCGCTGGTCACCGACGTGCCGTGCGTCGACAGCTACCGCAACCGCAAGGTGGGCGACTGGGTCGCCGTCCGGCCCGGCGCCCGCCCGGTGGTGATGTGGCGGCTCGGCGACGACCCCGGGGCGACCGACGAGGCGTCGATACGGGCGCTGGCGAAGGAAGTCGCGCTCGACGAGCAGGTGCTGCGCGCGGCGACATGGGGCACCGCGGCGCCGTCCGGCTCGGGTTGGCAGCAGGTGCAGACCCTGTTTCTCCGTAAGGGCGCCGAGGGCAAGGTCGAGCTGTACGGGCAGCTCGTGAGCGAGACCGACCCGTCGCCGGATGCCCCGCCCGGCCGGGCACCGAAGCCCGTAACGGTCGCGGCGAACAGCTCGGGATCGTGGCGCAACGGGCGCCGCGACGACTACCGGGACTACCCCTTTCAAGGGGACTACACCGGTGGCGGGAACCTGCGGGGCGGCTGGTTCTACGGCAACAAGATCGCCGATGCATGCGCGGGCAAGACGGTCGCGAAGATGACCGTCGCCTTCACCCGGCGCCGCGGGGCCGGCGCCAACGCCCGCCGCCCGATGCACCTGTACCTGCACGACCACACCTCGCCCCCGTCGTCCCTCCACCTCGACGAGGGTCCCGAAGAGCTGCTCTCGCTCAGCGTGGGCGCGCAAGGCGTCGCGACACTGCCCGCCGACTGGCGCACGAAGCTCGCCAGCGGCAACCGCAAAGGGCTCGCGATCTACGCCCGCGGCAGCCGCGATTACGCGAGCTTCACTGGCGGCTCGATCACGATCACGTTCTCGTAAGGAGGCTGCCGGATGGCAGAGTTCGGCTACGCCAAGATCACGATCCCGGGCGGCGGGGACGCCCCGGCCGGACCCGGCGCGCTCGCCGCCATGGCCGAGGACATCGACCCGCACCTCGTGCAGCACGTCGCCGACCAGGCCGAGCGCGACGCGACCTACGCGGCCGCGCCGCTGCACACCATCGTGACCGCCGCGAACGGCGCGCTGTGGATCAAGACGAGCGCGACCACGAACACGTGGGCCACCGTCTACGAGCCCGAACCGGCGTGGCGGCCGGTCGAGCCGCTCACCGGCTACCAGGGTGGCGCCTACGCCCCGCAGGTGCGCCGCATCGGCAAGCGGGTGTGGCTGCGCGGCCGGCTGGAGCGCACCGACGGGACCGTGATTCCCAATCAGGGCACCGCGATCGCCAAGGTCCCGGCCGACTGCATCCCGCAGACGCAGATCGCTACGTACGCCGCGACCTCGTCGCTCGCGGGCGACGTGGTGATCGGCGTCGGCAAGCTCGAAGTGCTCGACGTCGGCACCGCGAGCTCGCTCGGCGACCCCGGCGCGATCCTGTGGTGGTCGCAAGACGGCGCGGTATCCGGCGGCACGCCCTGGGTCAACATCTCCGGCGACTACTGGCTCGACTGACAGGGGTTCCCGATGGCGCTCTACACCTTCGGTGGCACCCCCGCCGACGTACTGACCACGGCGACCGGCGACGTCGTCCCCGACTTCCCGCTGCTCGTCCGCGTGGCCGGGACTGGGCAGCTCGTCACCGCGCTGTACGAGATCGACGGAGTCACCCCGATAGGCGAGCTGCGCAGCAACCCGGCGACGTCGCCGCAGCCGGGCGCGATCCGGCCCTTCAAGTGCGGCGTGCCCGCGATCGAGTTCGAGTACAACGGGCCCGGCGGCACCCCGGTCCGCTGGTACGGGGCCGGCCGCGAGCTCGCGCAGGAAGCGCTCGCCGCGGCGCTCGGCTCCCTCTCGCGGGCCGACGGCGGCACGGTCGCCGGGCCGCTCACGGCGGCCGGCGGGCTGACCGTCGAGGACGGGCTCGCCGTCACCGGCGGCGCCACGGTCGACGAACTCGCCGTCACCGGCGACATGACCGTCGGCGGACTCTTCGCCCCGGCGTCACTGTCCCTCGCCGGAATGAGGCTGTACAACCCGCGCGTGGTGGGCGCGGCAGGCGACGGCGTCCAGGACGACGCGCCCGCCGTGCAGGCAGCGCTCGACGCGGCGTTCGCCGCGGGCGGCGGCTGGGTGCTGGTGCCGCCCGGCACATACCGGCTCGCCACCCTGCCGTTGCGGATCCGCCGCAACATCCGGCTGACGCTCATGCCCGGGGCGGTGTTCGTGCGCGCGGCCGCCGCGACGCTGCTGCTCAACGGCGACGCCGACCAGACATACGGCGGGTACACCGGGCACGGGAACATCACGGTCGAGGGCGGCGTGTGGGACATGCGCGGGACCGCCGCGGGTCTGACGGCGAGCGCGATGTGCATCAGCATCGGCCACGCCCGCAACGTCACGATCCGTGATCTTGAGGTGCGCGACGTCCCGGGCTTCCACGGGATCGAGCTCAACAGCACGAAGAACGCACTCGTCGACTCCTGTGCCTTCCGCGGTTACATCGACCCCGGCGGCCGCACCTTCTCCGAAGCGGTGCAGATTGACCTCGCCAAGGCTGCGAGCGTCTTCGGCGGATTCGGGCCGTACGACCACACGCCGTGTGAGGACATCACGATCAGGGGCTGCTACGTCGGCCCGTCCGGCACCGCTGGCGCGACCGCGTGGCCGCGGGGGTTCGGCTCGCACTCCGCGACCATCGACCGGTGGCACAAGCGGATCAAGGTGGTCGGCTGCACAGTCGAAGGCGGCGCGCAGTACGCGATCGGTGCGTATGCCTGGCAGGACGCGGTCGTTGAGAGCTGCACCGTCACCGGGCAGGGTGCCGGCGTCCGGCTGTGGACGAACGACACCACCGACGCGAACGCCACCACCAACGCGGCCGGCGTCCAGACCGGCGCCAGCCAAGAGACCAAGGGTGCCACCGTCACCGGAAACACATTCCGGGACCTGACCGGCTATGACGAGGCGATCCAGGTCCGTGGCGAGCCGGCCGGAAAGCTCACCGGTGTCACCGTCACCGGCAACGTGATCGAGACCGTCGGCGGGGGACAGAGCGGAATCCGGCTGGAGCACGCTGAGCAGTACACCGTCACCGGGAACACGATCCGTGGCGCAGGCGGAACCGGCATCAGCCAAGAGCAGGTAGCCGGCGGCGTGGTGTCCAGCAACCGCGTCATCGGCCCCGGAGGATCCGGGATCAGTTGCGACACCGGGACCGGCATCCTGATCGACGGCAACACGGTCCGCGACGCCGGGGTCAACGGCGTGCACGTCCTCGCCAGCGCCGAGGTCAGCGTGCTGAACAACATCATCCGAAGCCCGAGCCGCGCAGCAGCCGGAAGCTACGGCATCCGGGTGTCCAGCTCAGCGGACCGCATCACGATCGCAGGCAACACCGTGCGGCCGAACGGGTCCGGCAACGAAGCGGCGTTCGGGCTCAGCATCACGAGCACCTGCACCAACATCCGCCGGTTCGGTAACGACCTCGCCGGATCCGGCACGACCGGCCCGCTCGGCGACGACAGCACCGCACCAGCGACCACGGCGCAGGATCGGCTCTCGTCTCTGACAGGGGCGGGCACGACCGCCACCGCGGCGAACACCACCGTCGAGACAGCGCTCGCCACCTTCGCGATCCCCGGCGGCGACGCCACAGCTCAGGCTGCGTACCGGTTTGCAGCGCACGGATCGGCGTCGACCACCGGCACCCCGAACCTGACCATCCGCGTGCGGCTAGGCGGCATCTCCGGCACCGTCCTCGCCGCCTTCGCCGCCATCACGACCAGCTCGGGAATCACCGGCCGCGGGTGGCGTGTCGAGGGCACCCTGCACGCCGTCACCGCCGGGGCGTCCGGCACGTGGGCGGCTACCGCTGCCTTGACTCACCACCTGACGAGCACGGCCGGGCAGGGCGCGACCGAGATCACCGACGGCACGGTGACCCGCGACAGCACCGTGCAGCAGAACCTCGTCGTCACCGCGCAATGGTCGGCTGCCGCCGCCAGCAACACCGCAACGGCGGCAGCCGCCCATATGCAGCGCGTCGCCGCGTAGCACCGGCCCGCACACAGCTCGCCCCGCGCCGTCCGGCCGGGGCTTTTCTCATGCCCGAAGGAGGGCTCACCCATGAGTAAGCAGGCACGGCCGGTCGAGGGCGACTCGACCGACCAGGACGCGCAGCACGAGCATCTCGTCGACACCGGCAACGGCCCGACCGTCACCAACGAGACGACGCTGCTCGAAGCGGAGTTCGGCCCGGCGGACATGGCCGGCGTCTACCGCGAGGTTTCCGGGGGTGATCTCGCATGAGCCTCGAAGGGATGGTCGCGGCCGCCGAGCGGAGCCTCGGGCTGACGGGCCGGCCGAACTACATCACCCGCTCCTACGCCGAGCGGAACGGCGCCTATTTCGCCAATGCCGCATGGTGCGACATGGCCGTGACCTTCTGGGCCCGGTCTGCGGGCGAGTTCCAGTCGGTGTGCTTCGGCACCGACTTCGCGTACACCGTCTGGCACGCGCAGCGCTTCAAGACGGCCGGTCAGTGGCACACCGACGTCGCCGGGATCCGCCGCGGTGACATCGTGTTCTTCGACTGGGCGGGCACGAACGAGATCGCGAAGATCGACCACATAGGGATCGTCACCGGTGTCTCGGGCAGCAACGTGTTCACGATCGAGGGCAACACCCTCGACTCGTGCGCCCGGCGCGTCCGGCACGCCGACACGATCGCCGGGTACGGCCGACCGAAGTACAAGCAGCCCACCGGCACACGGGTAAAGCTCGCCGACGTCGCCGCCGCGGCGAAGCGCGACCCGGCCGCCCCGCAGGGCGCCACCACCCACAAGACCTCAGTCATGGTCGTCGAGCGCGCACTCGTCGCCGAGGGGCTGCTCGCCGCCCGCTGGGTCGACGGCAGTTTCGGGAGCAAGACGGTCGAGGCATACGCCCGGTGGCAGCGCTCGAAGGCCGGCGGCGCGTTCACCGGCGCCGACGCCGACGGCATCCCCGGCAAGAGCTCGCTGTCGAAGCTCGGCACCCGACACGGGTTCACCGTCGCCTGAGCGCGACCACCAGGAAGAGAGATCACCCGATGTACGGAAGCAAGCTCAGGTTCGACGTGGCCGAGCGGGCAGTATGGACCGGCGCCGAGGGCGCCCTCGCCGTGCTGATCGCCGATCTCGCCGACGTGTCGATGTGGTGGGCCGCGCCCCTGGCGCTCGTGCTCGCCGCGGCGAAGGGGTGGGTCGCCGGGCGGCTCGGCCGCCGGGGCACCGCCTCGACCCTGCCCGCACAAACCGACCCAGCCTCGGGGGCCGACGGGTGACGCCGCCGGACCACCAGACCGTCGCGCTGGAGCTGGCCGAGCTGCGCCGCTCGGTAGACGTCGGTCTGGCCCGCATCGATGGCCAGCTGGCACTCTTGGTGCAGCGCTCGGACCAGACCGACCGTCGGCTGGAGGATCACGAGCAGCGCCTCGACAACATCGAACGGTCCCGGTGGCCGCTTCCCTCAGTGGCCGCTCTGGTCGCTGTGTTCAGCCTTGCCCTATCCCTATGGCAGTACACCCAGTGAGACCAGCGCCCCCACACGGCCACACGGCCGGGTGGGGGCGCCTTTGTCGTGTGCGGGATGTTTCCTGACCGGTATCACTCCACACCCGGCGCGCCTCCTCGGTACCTTCATGAGTGGAAGCCCAACGGATGGAGCACCGATGCCTCGCCCCCACATGACTGCCGGAGCCTCACAGAAGATGGGGGTGCGCTGATGCTGGATGAAGCCGAGAAGATCGGCCGCCGCGTGCGTCGTGCCCGTCTCCGCCTCGGAATGACGCAGGCCGACCTCGCCACCGCCCTTGGCAAAACGCAGGGGTGGGTCTCCAAGATGGAGCGGGGACACATCGAGCTTGACCGTGTCGGCCTGCTCAATCTGCTTGCTTCGGAGCTGCACGTACATCCCAACGACCTAATCGGACGCCCGTACAACAGCTCGCCGGCAGAGAATCAGTGGCAGGTCGCCGCAGCGTCCATCATGCGCGAGCTGCGCCGTTACGACCTCGCGCCCGTCTTCAACGGCACTCCACGACCAGCCTCCCAACTCTGGCAGGAGACCACCCGTCTGCACCGCCTACGCGATGCCGCGGCCAATGTGGCGATCATTGCGGTGCTTCCCGACCTGTTCCGCGAGGCTCGCGCCCTCGCCGAAGTGTCCACCGGGCACGAACGGGAAGAGGCGTTTGCCATCTACACCGTGTGCTGCAAGTTCGCGCACACCGCCGCACACGCCCTCGGGCACCCCGAACTCGTCGCCATGTCCTGCGAGCGGGCCGCCTGGTCTGCACAGCAATCGGGTGATCCCCTCATGCCGGCCGTCTCCGACTGGATGCGCGTCTGGGACATGTGGGCGACCGCAGATTGGGACGACGCCATCGCCCTATCGGACAAGGCCATCAAGAGCGTGCAGCAGGAATACGACCGGGGCGAGCCGCTCGCCGTCCGCGTCTGGGGATCGTTGCAACTACGCGCGGCGGTATCGGCAGCGCGGGGCGGACGTCGATCGGAAGCCAGGGACCGCATTCGGCACGCCAAAACCGCCGCCGACCGGTTGGTCGAGTATGCCGGCCCGCCGGTGTACGACCGCCACTCCCTCACCTTCTCACCCGGCAACGTCGTGATTCACGCTGTCAGCGTCGCTCTGGAGATGCGCGAGCAGCGGAAGGCCCTCGGCATAAGCCGACGTGTCCCCAAGGCCCTGGTGACCTCCTTGCCCAACTCCAGGCAGGGGCATCACCACATGGACCTCGCCCGAGCCTGGCTGTGGGACGGCAACCGCGACATGGCGCTGAAGGAACTGGAGACGGCCGAGCGCATCGCGCCCCAGCTCATCCGCAACCATCCCATCGCCAGGTCAACCCTGCGTAGCATCGTGTACGCCGAGCGAGCGACCACCCGCGAGAAGCTGCGCCGCATGTCAGACCGCTTTCACCTCGACGGATAAGGGTGGTATTCCTCCGGTTCATATTCGGCTGCTGACTTCCTCCTAGCTTCGATGCATGGCCGAAGAGAACTCGCAACTACGCTCCCTGGGCGCCGAGTTAGGCTCGAACGCCCCGTTTCACCCACGGCTCGGCGACCTCGCCCTCGATCTCGCCAAAGGCAGGCAGATTGGGGTCGTCGTGGCCCTGCCGAGCGACAGCTCGATGTCGTATCACCTACGTCCGCCGGGCGGCGGGCAGGACTGGCGAGCCAGATCCGACGGGACCACCCTGCGCCCCGTGCCCGTACCCGTCACGCACGTCACGCCCCAGAAATGGGATGCGATCTACGACCACCGGGCAGAACAGACTGGCCTGCCGATCACGGTTCACCATGAGGATGGGGGAACGTCCGAGTCGCTGCTCATCCTCACCCCCGGGCAAGTTGAGCTGTATCACCTGCAACTCGGACAGATCATTGCGCGTCGGAAGCAGGCCCTGGCGGGTGAGGACACGTGACGTCGCGAACCGCCCAGGTGCCGCCTGGCCCGGGATTCGTCGCCGGCATCCGACTCGCCACAGGGGTGCACCAGACCCCGGCGTACAGCGTGGCCCAGGTCCTCGCCCACCACGTGCCGGCCCGTCTGAGACACGAGTCCCCCAAGGGCATCCGGGCCGGAATGCGCGACTTCGCCGAAGCCCTTCGCCTCGGGCCCCCCGACGTCGACCCGCCCATGATCGGTAGCCGCATCCGCCTGTTGCGCCGCGAGGCGTGGCTCAACTACGGCGACGAGGAATACGTGCTGTGCCTGCCCACGGCTGATTCATGGATCCAACTGGCAGAGGCCGGCGGGCCCATCCGCATCTGCGTCCTGTTCGAACCGATCTGCGACACGACTGGACAACAACAGCTCGACACGCATCTGCGGCGCTGTTTCGTCCGCGGCGACATGGCCTGGGGAACGACATACGCCACGCACGGGAGTGTCGTCCCGGCGTAAGAGGCAGGCCGCCCCGGAGTAAGGCAGACCCCGGGCCGACCCGCTGAGTTTCGAGCGTAACCCGCCCGGCGCGCGGCTCATATGGCGCACCGCTCTCTGACTCCCGTCCTCGCGCATCGCGGGGACGGGTGGCACCACCCCGCCCGCATCTGATCACCGCGGGCGGACTGCGAGTGAGACCACCATCACGAAGAAGGAGAACACCAGCCATGGCTGCAAACATCACCCTCGCCGGACCCGGCACCCTGGCCCCGCCCGTGTTCCCACATCCCGTCGACGACGCCAAGCTGCGCCCCGCAGTCTCCGCTGTCCGCCCCTTCGGACTGACCCGCGCCGTTCCCGTCACCGCCGACCCCAAGGACATCGGCCCGGCCCTGACCCTCTGCCCCGAGCGGCAGATCAACGTCACCGCGGACGGCACCCCGTTCATCCACGCCCCGTCGATGAAGTCGGCGTTCACGACGAAGTCGACGACCAAGGAAGACAACCAGCTCGCGACCGACACCGACAACGACACCGACTGACCGACGAGCAACCGAACACCGACAGGAAGTAGGTAACCCGTGACGGTCCTGGTGCTGACCCGCGCCAATGACGCGGTCGCCGACCTGGTGATCGGAGAACTCAACGAGCGCGCCGTGCCCCTGGTGCGGCTCGACCCCGGGGACTTCCCCGAGCACCTCACCATCGGCGCCCGCACCGACCCCCGCCGCGATACGTGGGAGGGCGTTCTGCGCGGGCGGCACCAGGACCTGAACTTAGGCGACGTGCACGCCGTCTACTACCGGCGCCCGTCCGCGCACAAGCTCGCCCCAGCCCTCTCCGCCGACGACGCAGCATGGGCCCAGTCCGAGGCCCGCGCCGGCCTGGGAGGACTGCTCACCTCGCTCGACTGCACATGGGTCAACCATCCCCATCGCAACGCCTATGCGGCCCTTGCCCCGGTCGCCCTGACCACCGCCAGCCGCTATGGGCTGACCGTTCCGCAGACCCTCATCACCAACGACCCGGCACAGGCGCGCGCGTTCATCGACAGCCTGCCGGGCAAGACGGCCGCGTACAAATCCCTGGGCCCGGGCGGACCCACCGCCTACTCCGGCAACCCGTACGCCCTGTGGACCACGCAGGTACGCGCCGACGACATCGACGAGTCGGTGAGCCTCACCGCGCACCAATTCCAGCAGTGGATCCCCAAGGCATACGAGGTGCGGCTGACCGCCGTCGACGACCGCATGTTCGCCGCCGAGATCCACGCCGGCTCGGAAGCCGCCCGCATCGACTTCCGGACCGACTACGACAGCCTCACCTACCGGCCCTGCACAGTCCCCGAGCAGATCGCCGACGGCATGTACGGACTCCTCGGCGAGCTCGGGCTGCACTACGCCGCGTGCGACTTCCTCGTTAACCAGGACGACGGCGGCTGGTACCTCGTCGACGTCAACCCGAACGGACAGTTCGGATTCATCCCCGAACTGCGCGACCCCATCGCACGCGCCCTCGCTGATCTACTCGAAGGAAGTGACCGATGACCACCGCCACCGCATCGGCCGAGCAGCTACGCCGCCGCATGGTCGACCAGCTCGCCGCCGAGGGCGCCCTGCGCTCCCCCGAATGGCACGCAGCGTTCGCCAACGTCCCGCGCGAGATGTTCGTGCCCGAATTCACCGTGCGCACCGCCGACGGCATCCGCACCACCTACCGCGCCGGTGATCCTGGATACCTCGACGCCGTCTACGGCGACGCCTCGCTGCTCACGCAGCACGACGCGCACGGCACGACGACCAGCTCGTCAACCCGCCCGACCATGATGGCGATCATGCTGGAAGCGCTCGCGCCCCTCGACGAGGGTCCCGTGCTCGAAGTCGGGACCGGCACCGGCTACAACGCCGCCGTCCTCGCACACCGCTACGGCCCCGGCCGCGTCGTCTCCCTCGACGTCGACCCCAACCTCGTCGAAGCCGCCCGCACCCGCCTCACCGCCGCCGGATACACCCCCACCCTCATGGCCGGCGACGGTGCCCTCGGGTGCCCCGGTCACTGCCCGTTCGCCGCGCTGATCGCCACATGCGGCGTCGGTCGCATCCCCCGAGCATGGACCGCGCAGGTACACCCTGGCGGGAGCATCGTCGCCAACGTGGGCTGCGGACTCGTCGCCCTCACCGTCGACGACGACCACCGCGCCGCCGGCCGCTTCCTGCCCACCCTCGCCGCCTTCATGACCGCCAGGCCCAACCCCATCACCGTCACTACGCCCGCCCGCAGCTACGCCGGACAACTGGCGACCGCCGTCGGCCCCTCCCGTGAGATCGACCTGCCTGTCGACCTCACAGCGGAGATGCCTCAGTTCCTCGGCTCGCTCATTCAGCCCGATGTCGTCGAGCTCACCCTCGCCGACGACAACGGCCGGCAGGTACACGGCCTCGCGCACGCCGCCTCGGGCTCCTGGGCACGGATCACCCCTCGCGACGACGGGGGCGCCCGCCTCGAAGCCGGTGGTCCCCGCGCTCTCTGGGACGAGCGCGCCCCTCTGCTCACCCACTGGGCCGAAGCCGGCACACCCGGCGCCGACGCCTACACCCTCACCGTCCACCCCAGCCGGCGCCACTCGCTACAGCTCGACGACGGCCACCGCTGGGCCCTCCCCGCATAGCGAGGCCCCACATACAAACGCCTCGGCGACCGCGCCCACGGTCGCCGAGGCAGAACGCCACCAGCTGAATCAAGGAACTGACAGCATGCGCGACCTTATCGCCTGCCTCCACATCTGGTTAACACCCGGATTACGCCGAACCCTGCACACCGCCTACCGGCACGCCCGCAACTGGATCAGTCCACCGCCACCGCCAGCACCAAAGCCCGTACTCCCCCCGTGCCCGGCATACGCCCGCCGCCCCCTGGCCGACCACGTACGCGCGCGAAGCGAACCTCTCGCCGGAGAGGAAACCAGCCTCGCCCGCCCCTACATCGCCAACACAGAGCAGATCACCGCCGACGTGCGAGCCGCCCGCGACATGTTCGGCGACGCGCCCAGCCCCGCAGCAGTGGCCGAAATCTCGACCCGACTACGAGCCCACCTGGTCGCACTGCTCTCGCCAGCACAGGCCACACTGCGCAGCCTGTCAGAGGGCGCGGGGGGCCACCGGCTCGCGACAGCGATTGACTATGCGCTCTGGCAGCTCAACGCCCGCGCAAGGAACGACGGCGAGGCTCAGTGCCACATGTTCCGCCTCACGCTCGCGGTGGAAGGCCTCCTCCCCGAAGACGAGCGCCTGATCACTCGGAACGAGACTCCCCCAGCACGCACCCACCTGCTCCCTTCCACAACTCGCCGAATGTCCGCCGCACCTTCCCTCTCCCTTCGCCCGCTCTCCAGGGAGATGGCCATGACGAGGCACGGCTGACCCACCGCACCACAGACCGCAGTGCCCTCGGCAAGGGACGTCACACCCACCGGGGGCACTGTGCTGCCACCGTCCCCGGCGGCCCGCGCCGCGACGACGAGCCGTGTCCGGCCGAGCTCGGTCACATTCCCTGCCCCGCATCCGTCATGTCAGTGGTGAACCAGTTTCCTACTCATCGGTAACGGTTCACGAGCGGGGCGCGGCAGGCTCTCCTCACGCGCGAGGTTTCCGCTCCGTCCAGATGGCGGGGCCGCGTCCCGGCCGCCCCGGCGCCCTGAAAGTGGGCGTCCGGGGCGTCCCCTATTCTGGGGTCGGGATCGCGTCAAATCCGGCGGAGAAATAGACCAAGCGCCTTTCCTTAGATTGGTCCGGCGCGACCAGCAAAGACGCAGGTCAGCACATCGCTTAACCTCGCACACCTTCTAAGCGCTTGGCCGCAGGTTCGAGTCCTGCCGGGGGCGCACCACCCAGCCCTTCCTTCGGGAAGGGCTTTTTTGCTGGCCAGAGGCACGTTAGCGGGGGCGGCGTAGAGCCGGTGTAAGGGCCGGGCCGGGCACACCGCCCAGTGGGCCGAGACCTTCGCCGCTGTGCCCCGGCACCCCTTCGTGCGCCGCTGGCACAGCCATACGCGGCGCCCCGGATGCAACCTTCCCGGCATTCCGTCCGAGATTCGCAAGTATCGACGATTAGTCCTGGTCAGACTGGGCTTGGCCTTATCTGCACCTTTCCTGGGGCGGAGCACGCCCTCATGGTGGGACATGCGCTGATGGCGCCCTGCCGTCGGTGAAAGTGGACCGCGAGAGAGGAATCCCCACACGTGCCTCCGATCCCGGTAAAGCCTGGCATCTACAAGATCCACGCCCACATCATCGGCCCATCGTCCCTACTGACGGCCACTGAGCACGCCCTCAAGTACGGCGCCCCGGTCATCACCGACCGTCTCAACCCCCTCCCGATCGAACAGGAATGGATCATCGAGCCGGCGGAACCCGAGCCGGGGGCGCCCTATGTGATCCGCCTCGCCGCGCACGAAGAGGCCGGACTTGTGACCCACGAGGACAAGCTCTGGGTCAACAGCATTCCGCGCCCCGAATGGGCAAGGTTCACCTTCGAACGCGTCATCGGCGGGCTCAAGCTCCTGTCGGACAAGGGGCTCGCTCTGCGCGCCGGACACCGCGGCGCACAGCTCGAACTCGTACCGCCCAAGCCGGAGTTCCAGGAGACGTGGACCCTGGAGTTCGTACGACCGCTCAACGAGGAATAGGCGCTCTCCGGCGGGTCCGGCGCCGAGCAGGTCGGCACCGGGCCCGTCGGCGTTCGTGGTGACCGGCGCCCAGCCCGTACCGAGGGCGGGGCGGACCGACCAGTTGCGGCGGCGTGCGGTCTTTGCCGGTCAGGGCGGACTGGCGGGCTTCGGCGTGGAGCCGGTGTGAGGGCCGGGTCGGCCGCGGTGGGGGCGGGAGCGCCGGAGGGCGCCGGGCACAAGGGGTGACGGCCGGTCGCGATCATCACCTCCGTACAGTGTGGCCCATGTCGGAGGACCCGCCCCTGATACAGAGCTTGCGTACCGCCGTCGCGGCGGCCCCCGGTGACGTGCCCTTGCGGCTGCACCTGGCGGAACTCCTTCTCAAGGAGGGGCGGCAGGACGCGGCCGTCGCGGAGGTGGCCGCCGCCCTCCAGCACGCGCCCGGTGACGCGGGGGCGCGGGAGCTGATGGTCCGTGCGATGACGGCACCGGCGGGGGCGTCGACAGGGGCGCCGACGGAGGCCCCGTCGCAGCCCCGGCAGCCGAGCACGGCGCCGGCCGCCGAACCCACGGGGATCCAGTCCCCGGGCACTGGATCCCCGGCCGCCGAGTCCCCGGCCGCTGAAGCCCCGGGCGCCGAATGCACGGGTGCTGAGGCACCGCCTCACGCTCCACGCGCCGGCTTCGACTGGCAGGCCGCCGAGAACCAGGTCGGCGATGTCGTTCCGCCGCGGTACGTGGAGGCCCCGCTCACCGTGGACGGCAGCGGGGATCCGGGGGAGGCCGCCGCCTGGGAGGTGGACGCGCCCGGCACCGTGCGGCTGGCGGACGTCGGCGGTATGCGGGAGGTCAAGGACCGCCTGGAGGCCGCGTTCCTGGCGCCGATGCGCAACCCGGAACTGCGCCGGCTGTACGGCAAGAGCCTGCGCGGCGGACTGCTGCTGTACGGGCCGCCCGGCTGCGGCAAGACCTTCATCGCCCGGGCCGTCGCCGGTGAACTCGGCGCGAGCTTCCTGTCGGTGTCGGTCAACGACGTGCTGGACATGTGGATCGGCAACTCCGAGCGCAACATGCACGAGATCTTCGCCACCGCCCGCCGCCAGGCACCCTGCGTGGTCTTCCTCGACGAACTGGACGCGCTCGGCGGCAAGCGCAGCCGCACCCAGAGCAGCGGCATGCGCAACACCGTCAACCAGTTGCTGACCGAGCTGGACGGCATCGACGCGGCGGCCAACGAGGGCGTCTTCGTCCTGGCGGCCACCAACGTGCCCTGGGACGTGGACATCGCCCTGCGCCGCCCCGGCCGTCTGGACCGCACCCTCCTGGTGCTGCCGCCGGACGCCCCCGCGCGGGAGGCCATCCTCCGCTACCACCTGCGGGACCGCCCCATCGAGAACGTCGACCTGGCCAAGCTCGCCAAGGTCACCGACGGCCTCTCGGGGGCCGACCTGGCCCATGTGTGCGAGTCCGCGGCCGAGATGGCCCTGCTGGACTCGGCGCGCACCGGCACCGTCCGCATGATCGGCATGAGGGACCTGCTGGCCGCGGCGAAGACGATCGTGCCGTCCACCGAGCCGTGGTTCGCCGCCGCCCGCAATGTGGCCATGTTCGCCAACGAGGGCGGGATGTACGACGACCTCGTGACCTACCTGAAGAAGAAGCGGAAGCTGTGAGCACGATGTCCGCGGCCGTGGAGCGGGCTCACGCGCTCATCGATCTGGGCCGGTACGACGAGGCCGCGGCCATGCTCGGGCAGCGTCTGGCCGAGGAGCCGGACGAGGTCCGCGCCTGGGGCGCGCTGGCCCGCTGCCACTTCAACGCCGACCGCTACCCGGAGGCGCTCGACGCCGCCGACACGGCGCTCAAGCTGGACCCCGAGGACCGGCAGGCGCTCATCCTGCGCGGGCGCTCGCTGCGCCACGTGGGCGGCCGGTTCGAGGAGGCGGAGGCGACCCTGCGGGAACTGGTGCGGCTGTACCCCGACGACTGGTACGGCTACGCGATCCTCGCCGACCTCGTCTGCCGCGCCCGCCTGGTGCGCCACGGCCAGGCCAACGGCGGCCAGATGAACCGCCATGTCCTCGACCACCTCCTGCGGGAGCCGGCCGACATCGTCCAGGAGGCGCTGCGGCTGGGCCCCGAGGAGCTGGTGGCGTACGAGGTGGCGTGGATGATCGCCGACCTGGCCGGCAACCGGACCGTCGCCGACATGCTGGACCGCTCCATCCTCCGACTCGACCCCAACCACCCGGCCGCCCTGGCCCGGTACACCAAGAAGGCGGCCGACGCCCCCGGCGTCCGGGCCGCGGAGGCCGCCGAGCTGTACGCGGACGCGCTCGCCGCCGACCCCGACAGCCGGGAGCTGCGGCGCGACCTCGACCAGGCCACCTACCGGCTGCTGCGCGGCATCCGCTGGCTGGCCCTGATCTGCGTGGCGGCCGCCGGGGTCATGATCGACCTCTTCGCCGTCGAGGGGGAGACGCAGCGAGATCTGCCGGTGTCCCTGGGGCAGCGCCTGTGGGCCCTCGTCCCCATGTCGGCGCTGTGGGCCTTCGGCGCCTGGCGCCGCTACCGGAAGCTGCGCACCGGAGTGCGGCTCAACGTGTGGTCGCTGGTGCGTCGCGACCGCTGGGCCCGCATCGTGCTCGCCCAGGCGGCCTGGGCCATGTGCTGCGCCCTGCTGATCTCGCAGGTGCCCTGGACGGAGCGCACCGTTCCGCAGGTGCTGTTCTGGGCGGGCATGGCGCCCACACTGGCGACGGTGTTGTTCGACCGGAAAACGAGGCGGTAGGCGCGGCGGACAGCCCCGGGGGTTCCCAGGGCTGTCCCGCGCTGTCCGGCAGACGGCCAGGGTCGGCCACGTCAGGGGCGGACGCTTGTCGCCTGGTCGACCAGCGTCCGGGCGGCACCGGTGTAGTGGGCCGGATCGCAGAGGGCGGAGAGTTCCTCGGCGGTGAAGGCTCCTGCCGCCTCGGGGGCTTCGGAGAGGGTCTCGGCCAGCGGTTTGCCGGTCTGTTCGGTCCTCAGCGATGCCTCGGTGAGCACCCGCTTGGCGGTGAGTTTGCCCAGCCGGGGGGCGAGTACGGCGGTGATCCGCTCCGACACGATCTGGCTGCCGGTGAGGGCCAGGTTGCCGCGCATCCGCTCGGGCCGCACCTCCAACCCGGCGGCGAGTTCCACCATGGTGTGCGCGGCGCCGCCGGTCAGACGCAGGCATTCGCGCAGCGGCTGCCACTCGGCGTGCCAGGTGCCGGCCGACCGCTCGTCCTCGGTGACCAGCAGCTGGGTCAGGCTCCCGGCCAGGGCCGGGACCTGGAGGGCCGCGCTGCGGATGAGGGTCGCCAGGACCGGATTGCGTTTGTGCGGCATGGCGGAGGAGCTGCCCCGTCCGGCGACCGCGGGCTCGGCGAGCTCCCCGATCTCGGTCCTGGCCAGGGTCTGCACATCAACCGCGATCTTGCCGAGGGCTCCGGCGGTGAAGGCCAGCGCCGCGGCGAGGTCGGCGATCGGGGTGCGCAGCGCGTGCCAGGGCAGGGCAGGCCGGGCCAGGCCGGTCTCGGCGGCGAACGCCTCGGCCAGCCGGGTCGGGTAGTCGGCGAGCGGGTCGGCGTCCGAGCCGGGGGCGTCGATCCGGGCGTACTCCAGGTACCCGGCGAGGGTGCCGGCCGCGCCGCCGAGGGAGACCGGCAGCCCGGTCTCCGCCACCCGCGCCAGCCGCGCCTCGGCGTCCAGCACCAACTGCCGCCAGCCCGCGGCCTTCAGGCCGAAGGTGGTCGGCACCGCGTGCAGGGCGAGGGTGCGGCCCACCATCACGGTGTCGCGGTGCTCGGCGGCGAGCGCCGCGAGGGCGGCCGCCGTGGCGGCCAGGTCCGCGCGGATCAGTCGCAGCGCCCGGGCGGAGACCAGCATCGCGGCGGTGTCGAAGATGTCCTGGCTGGTGGAGCCGCGGTGCACGTACTCCGCCGCCTGCGGGTCGTCCTCCGCCACCACCTCGGTGAGCATCCGCACCATCGCCACCACCGGGTTGGCCGACTCCCGGGCGGCCACCGCCAGGACGGTCAGGTCGAGCCGCTCGGCCCGCGCGGCGGCCGTGATGGTCTCGGCGGCCCGCGGCGGCAGGGTTCCCAGGCCCGCCTGCGCCCGGGCCAGCGCGGCCTCGGCGTCGAGCATCGCCTGCAGCCACGCGGTGTCGTCGACCACCCGCTCGACGGGGGTGCCGGCCCGGACAGGTGAGAGCAGGCCGGCGTCCACCGGGGCGCCGGCTCCGGGGTTTCCGACGCGGTCGGTCATACGATCACTCCCAGGGAGACGGTTGGCGAGCCGGCCAGGGCGCCGGTGCGGGGCGGCAGATCGAGGACCGCCCGGGCGATGGCGTCCGAGTCCCCGGTGGTGACCGAGTCGACGCCGGGGCGGGTACCGGCCGCGGTCACCCAGTGCACCGACTCGGTCGGCACGCCGTAGGCGAAGCGGCGCGGATGGGCGTGGCCCCGCGCGTCCACGATCCGGTAGGGACGGCCGGTGACGGCGAGACCGCCGGTCTCGTAGCTCGTGCCGTCCGCTTCCGGTATGCGGTAGAGGGAGGCCTGGCCGGTGCTCAGCATCTGCAGCAGCAGCGGGTCGGCCGCGCGGCGCAGGTCCGGCTCGTGCAGCCGCGCCTCGATGAGTGCGGTGCAGCGGATGGGCGGGCCGGGCACCGTGCTGGACCGGGCCACGAACGCCGGACGGCGGCGCCCGTCGCCGGCACGGGGGCCGGCCCCCGTGCCCGGGCCCGAGCCCGGCCCGCCGCCGGTCCCGGCAGCCGCGCCGGAGCCCCGCCTGTCGCCGGAGCCGAGCCCGTCACCGGCGGCCGTGGCCGTGCCGGCGGCCGAGCCCGTGCCGGCGGCCGTGGCCGGCGCGGTTCCGGGGGGCGTGCCCAGGATCTGGCCGGAATCGGTGCCGTCTTCGGGACCTTCGCCGGTATCGACGCGGATCTCCGTTCCGGGGCCGGTCAGTTCCAGGACGCCGGCCTCGATGAGCGCGATCATCTCCTCGATGCGGGAGGCGGGCGGACCAATGGAGAGGTAGGCGTTGAGCGGGGTGTACCAGCCAGAGAGCTCGTCCCGGTAGGAGCCGCCCTCCAGGCCGGAGTGGTCGACCACCAGCCGTATCTCGTTGCGCAGGTCGCGGAGGACGTCCAGGGCGGCCTTCAACGGGCCGCTGACGTTACCGGCATCGGCCTCTTCGACGTCCCGGGCGAGGTACTCCAGCAGCCAGGCCCGGAACTCCTCCCGGTCGGCGAACTCCCGCCCGGCGTACGGCCGGGAGAGCCGCTCCCAGTCCCACCGCTCGGCGGGGTCGATGCCGTACTCGTCCAGCAGCGCCTGCCGCCCGGTGGCGTCCGCGGCGGTCACATAGCGCTCGGCGAACTCCGGCCGTCCGGTGTCCAGGCCGCGGGCGCGCAGCCAGGTGGCGTAGTAGACGCTCTCCACCTCGGCGGCGATCAGCGGCCACAGCTCCTCCAGGAAGCGGACCGGTTCGCCCTTCTCGGTGCGCTCCCGCAGCTCGTCGATGAGCTCCGGGGTGAGCAGCCGGGGTTGGTGCCGCTCGGAGACGCCCTTCTCGTTCTTGCCCCGCGCGTGGTACGGGATGCCGCGGCGGGAGGTCGCGTACAGCTTCGGCTCCTGGCCCGAGGGCCGGTACACCAGCCGGCCCTCCCCCTCCCCTGCCCCTTCCGCCCCTTCTCGCGCTTCTCCGCCTTCTCGCCCTGCTCCGTCTTCTCGGTCCTCGCGGACGAACGTGCCGCCCCGACCGGCCGTCAGCAGCACCATGAAGTCGAAGAAGCTCAGGCCGAGACCGCGCAGCAGCACCGGCTCGCCCGGCCGGATGCCGCTCAGGTCCAGATCGGCGGGGCTCGCCGGGCTGATGTAGGTGAGGCCGTGGATCCGGGCCAGATGGGCCGTCAGCTGCTCGCGCGGCAGCGGCCGGACCGGCACATGGCCCTGCGCCAGGACGACGGCGTCGAGGTCGCAGAGCCAGCTGCCGTCCTCCAGCCACACGCTCTGCGGCAGGTCGCTGAGGTCGTCCAGGTCGTCCAGGCCCTTGAGGTCGGTCGGGTCCAGCACGGTCCGGGGCATGCCCTGTCCGGTCCGCCGGCCCTGGCCGCCCGGGTTGCTCGGACCGTCCGTGAGGGCGACGGCGCGCGTCCGGTGCACCTCCACGGTGACGTGCCGCGGCGCCCGGCTCACCACCCGCTGGAACATCGCGCTCAGGTACGTCCCGTACAGGGCGCGGGTGGGGTAGGTGTCGGGGCCCAGTGCTCGCGCCTCGGCCAGGGTCTGGTCGTCGAAGGCGCACGGGGTCGCGTCGTCAGAGGTCTCGGCGCCCGGGCCGGTCAGGCCGGCGGCCCATTCGTACAGGCTCGGTCCCGGCTCGATGGGGCCCTCGATCGAGCAGCTGTGGTCGGTGAAGGCGGTGATCTGCGATGCCACGGTGTTCATCAGCAGATGGCGGGACTGATCGGGGCGCCATACGGCGCCCGCTCCCGGCTCGCACGGATCCACCATATGGACCGTCACCGCGGAGTGTGCTCCGCCCGCCCGCTCGTTCGCGCACAGCCGCTCCAGTACGGATAGGCCCCGGGGTCCTGCGCCGATGACGCATATCGCCTTATGACTACTGATCATGAGATGTGTGCCTCCGCCATCCAGGTTCACGGTGCCCGGCGCCGCTGCCGGGTGGGGGTCGCCTGAGCCAGGACGGGGGTCAGGGGTGGTGGAGCCCCTGCCCGCCCACCGTGTCCTGGGTGCCGGTCTGACCGCCGGTCACCAGCCGCTTCAGCGCGCTGTCGTGGGCTTCGAGGGTGGCGAGCACCTCGGCCAGGGCGGCGCGCCCGGGGCCGTTGAGCCGCGCCGGTCCGCCGGTCAGCAGTGCGGTGGCGCGCTCGGCGCCCTCGGGGGTGAGCGCGTGCGCCTCCCCGCGCGGCGCGCGCGCCGGGCGGGGGTGGCGCGGCTCGGCGCGCGGGGTGGGGACGCCCGGCGCGCCTGCGACCTGCCGGTCGGGCAGTCCGTCGTCGGTCAGTCCATCGGTCAGTTGGTCGGGCAGTCCCTCGGGCAATCGGTCGGGGCCCAGCCGGCCGGCCGCCCGCATCGCGTGCAGGACGCGGCCGTCGGCGTCCGGAGAGTTCATCATGCTTCCTGTCCTCGTCGTTCAGTGGTCGTCGTCACTCGCCGTGCGGGTCGCGCCGTGCGATATCGGACGTTTCGTGTCACGAAGCCGGGGGACACGGGGTCGCGGCATGTCATATGCCTGACCCCGATGTCGTGATTACAGGTATGCCTGCGTGTGCTCGACTGCGAGTCGAGCCAAGGCACCGGTGGCTGCCCGCACACCGGCCGCGCACCGCCCGCGCACCGGCCTCGACCCCGCCGTGGCCACGCCCACCGCACGGGCGCCGAGCCGCGACGATAGGGGCTGACTATCGAGATGATCCGTTTCATATCTTGGATCTTTTGATAATCCCGGCTCTACCGTCGTGTTCATGGCATTGGCAACGCGGACGGACCGACGGCCGTCGATGGTGCGTAATTTCTGGGACTCGACCGTCGGCAAGAAGGCTGTGATGGCCGTCAGCGGCCTGATCATGCTGGGGTATCTCTGCGCCCACGTGCTGGGGAACCTCAAGATCTTCTTCGGAGCCGGGGAGTTCAACGAGTACGGGCACTGGCTGCGCACCATGGGCGAGCCCTTCCTGCACTACAAGTGGGCCCTGTGGATGGTCCGCGTGGTGCTGCTCGCCGCCGTGGTCCTGCACGCCGTCTCCGCGTACCAGCTGAGCAAGCGAGACATCAAGGCCCGGCCGCAGAAGTACGTCCACAACAAGGCGCGCGCCAGCTACGCGACCCGCACCATGCGCTGGGGCGGGGTGATCCTGGCGCTGTTCGTCATCTGGCACGTGCTGGACCTGACCACGGGCGACGTGCACAGCGGCGGCTTCCAGGAGGGCCACCCGTACGAGAACGTGGTGGACACCTTCTCCACCTGGTACGGCAACGTCATCTACATCACGGCCATGCTCGCCGTGGGCCTGCACGTCCGGCACGGCTTCTGGAGCGCCGCCCAGACCCTGGGCGCCGGCAGCCGGAGCCGTGACCGCGCCCTGAAGGCCATCGCCAACCTGCTCGCGCTGGTGCTGACCGCGGGCTTCATCTCCGTCCCCGTGGGCGTCATGACCGGATTGGTTGACTGACCATGACCGCGTACCCCGACTACACCACCGGCGCGCCGATCGCCGACACCAAGGCCCCCGCCGGGCCGATCCACGAGCGCTGGGACACCCGGCGCTTCGAGGCCAAGCTGGTCAACCCGGCCAACCGCCGCAAGCACACCGTGATCGTGGTGGGCACCGGTCTGGCCGGCGGCGCGGCCGGCGCCACGCTGGCCGAGCAGGGCTACCACGTCGTGCAGTTCTGCTACCAGGACTCCCCGCGCCGGGCCCACTCCATCGCCGCGCAGGGCGGTATCAACGCCGCGAAGAACTACCGCAACGACGGCGACTCGATCCACCGCCTCTTCTACGACACCGTCAAGGGCGGCGACTTCCGCGCCCGCGAGTCCAACGTGCACCGGCTGGCGCAGATCTCGGTCGAGATCATCGACCAGTGCGTGGCGCAGGGTGTGCCGTTCGCCCGTGAGTACGGCGGCCTGCTGGACACCCGGTCCTTCGGTGGCGTCCAGGTCTCCCGCACCTTCTACGCCCGGGGCCAGACGGGCCAGCAGCTGCTGCTCGGCGCCTACCAGGCGCTGTCCCGGCAGATCGCGGCGGGCAATGTGGAGCTGCACGCGCGCACCGAGATGCTGGATCTGATCGTCGTGGACGGGCGGGCCCGCGGCATCGTGGCCCGGGACCTGGTCACCGGCCAGATCTCCACGTACTTCGCGGACGCCGTGGTGCTGGCCAGCGGCGGCTACGGCAACGTCTTCTACCTGTCGACCAACGCCATGAACTCCAACGCGACCGCGATATGGCGGGCGCACCGTCGGGGCGCGTACTTCGCCAACCCCTGCTTCACGCAGATCCACCCGACCTGCATCCCGCGCTCCGGCGACCACCAGTCGAAGCTGACGCTGATGAGTGAGTCGCTGCGCAACGACGGGCGGATCTGGGTGCCCAAGGCCAAGGGCGACACCCGGCCGCCGGCGCAGATCCCGGAGGACGAGCGCGACTACTACCTGGAGCGCATCTACCCCTCGTTCGGCAACCTGGTGCCCCGGGACATCGCCTCCCGCGCCGCGAAGAACGTCTGCGACGAGGGGCGGGGCGTGGGCCCCGGCGGTCAGGGCGTCTACCTGGACTTCGCCGACGCCATCCGGCGGATGGGCAAGGAGAAGGTCGCCGAGAAGTACGGCAACCTCTTCGACATGTACGAGCGCATCACGGCGGAGAACCCGTACGAGGTGCCGATGCGCATCTACCCGGCGATCCACTACACGATGGGCGGGCTGTGGGTCGACTACGACCTCCAGACCACCATCCCCGGCCTGTTCGCCATCGGCGAGGCCAACTTCTCCGATCACGGCGCGAACCGGCTCGGCGCCTCCGCGCTGATGCAGGGCCTGGCCGACGGCTACTTCGTGCTGCCGTCCACGATCAACGACTACCTGGCGCGCCATCCGCGCAAGGACGAGGTCGACGCCTCCCACCCGGCGGCCGTCGAGGCGCTGCGCGAGACCGAGGAGCGCCTGGCCAGGCTGCTCGCGGTCGACGGCGACCGCACCCCCGACTCCTTCCACCGGGAGATCGGCGAGCTGGTGTGGGAGTTCTGCGGTATGGCGCGCACCGATGAGGGCTTGCGCAAGGCGCTGGAGCGGATCCCGCAGATCCGCGAGGAGTTCTGGCGCCGGATCAAGGTGCCGGGCACCGGCGAGGAGTTCAACCAGTCGCTGGAGAAGGCCAACCGGATCGTGGACTACCTGGAGCTCGCCGAGCTGATGTGCCTCGACGCGCTGCACCGCAGCGAGTCCTGCGGCGGGCACTTCCGCGAGGAGTCCCAGACGCCGGAGGGCGAGGCGGCCCGCAAGGACGAGGAGTTCTCGTACGCGGCCGCCTGGGAGTTCACCGGCACCGGCGACGCCCCCGTGCTCCACAAGGAGCAGCTGATCTTCGAGTACGTCCACCCCACTCAGCGGAGCTACGCATGACTGCAGTCTCCCGGGGGGCGACCCCCGTACCCCCGATGTCCATCAACGTACGCGTCTGGCGGCAGAGCAACGCCGACGCACCCGGCGCCATGGCCGTCTACGAGGTCGACGGCATCTCTCCGGACATGTCCTTCCTGGAGATGCTCGACACCCTCAACGAGGAGCTCATCCTCAAGGGCGAGGACCCGGTCGCCTTCGACCACGACTGCCGTGAGGGCATCTGCGGCGCGTGCAGCCTGGTCATCAACGGCGACGCGCACGGCCCGGAGCGCACCACGACCTGCCAGCTCCACATGCGGTCCTTCAAGGACGGCGACACCATCGACGTCGAGCCGTGGCGGGCCTCCGCGTTCCCGGTGATCAAGGACCTGGTGGTCGACCGGACCGCGTTCGACCGGATCATCCAGGCGGGCGGTTACATCTCCGCGCCCACCGGCTCGGCGCCCGAGGCGCACGCCACGCCGGTGCCCAAGCCGGACGCGGACTTCGCCTTCGAGCACGCCGAGTGCATCGGCTGCGGCGCGTGTGTGGCGGCCTGCCCCAACGGGGCGGCGATGCTCTTCACCTCGGCGAAGATCAACCATCTCAACGTGCTGCCGCAGGGTGCCCCGGAGCGGGAGACCCGGGTGCTGGACATGGTCGCGCAGATGGACGCGGAGGGCTTCGGCGGCTGCACCCTCACCGGTGAGTGCGCCACGGCGTGCCCCAAGGGCATTCCGCTGTCCTCCATCACCTCGATGAACAAGGAGTTCCTGCGGGCCACCGTGAAGGTCAAGCGCTGACCGCTGCTCGTCTCCCCACCGGGTCCGCCCCTTGGTCTTCGAGGAGGGGCGGACCCGGTGTCGTGGCATGGCGAGGCGCGCCGGCCGGCTCCAGTGATCTTGAGTCAGCGGCTGGTCACGGACGGCTTATGCTGGTCGGCGTCATCCCGGGGCCTAAAGATCCAGCACCGGGTTCCGGGGCGCCGACGCCGAGCGGGCGTCGCCTTCTCCATGCCAGGGAGTGTGCGTTGATCGACACCGAGCACCGGCCGACCGCCACCGCCGCGGGCGTGGCCGCGGGCGCCCCGAGCGAACAGCGGGCCGCCATGCTGGTCCGGGTGGAGGCGCGGCTCGCCGACTTCCTCGCCGAGGAGCGGAAGGTGTGGGCCGGGCTGAACCCGGACGCGGTGGAGCTGGTGGACTGCGTGGCCACGATGGTGGCCAGCGGCGGCAAGCGGCTGCGCCCCTCCTTCTGCATCGCCGCGTATCTGGCGGCGGGCGGCGACCCGGATTCCGCGATGGCCGTGGACGCGGCCGCCGCGCTGGAGCTGCTGCACACCTCGGCGCTGCTGCACGACGATGTCTTCGACGCTTCCGAGCTGCGCCGCAACGAGCCGACCGCGCACATCCGGCACGCCACGCTGCACACCGAGCGGGGCTGGCACGGCGAGGCGAGGCGGTACGGCGAGAGCGTCGCGGTGCTGGCCGGCAACCTCGCGCTGGTCTACGCGGAGCGGCTGCTGGCCGGGTGCTCCGAGGCGGGCCGGCGGATCTGGGGTGAGCTGTCCACCGAGCTGATGGTGGGGCAGTTCCTCGATGTCCGCGCCGCGGCCCGCTTCCAGCCGGACGTCGCCCTCGCCCGCTGGATCGCGCTGTTCAAGTCCGGCCGCTACACGGTCTCCCGGCCGCTGGCGCTCGGCGCCGCGCTGGCCGGCGGCAGCCCGGAGCTCCAGGCGGCCTTCGAGGCGTACGGGCTGGCGGTCGGCGAGGCGTTCCAGCTCCGCGACGACCTGCTGGACGCCTTCGGCAGCGCCGAGGTCACCGGGAAGCCGGCCCGGCTGGACTTCAAGCAGCACAAGATGACGCTGCTGATGTCCTTCGCGCTGAGCGACGAGCCCGAGGTGCGCGCCCTGGTCGGTGACGACCTGCCGGGCACCGACCCGGACGAGCTGCACGCGCTGCTGATCCGCACCGGGATCCGCGACCGGGTCGAGGCAGTGATCACCGAGCGGCTGAAGGCCGCCGGTGAAGCGGTGGACTCCGCGCTTGCCCCAAAGTGGGCGGCCCAGCTGCACGAGATGGCCGAGGCCGCGGTCCACCGCGACAAGTAGCCCCGCCGCGGCGAGGATGGCATGAGGACGGCGCAGACACAGGTGGTGATCGCGGTGGCGATCGGCGGCGGCGCGGGCGCTGTGGCACGGTACGCGGCGGGGCGGCTGTGGCCGACGGCGCCGGGCGCCTTCCCCTGGACCACCCTGGCGGTCAACGCCGCCGGATGCGCGGCGATCGGCGTCCTGCTGGTGCTGATCGCCGAGACCGGCTCCGCCCACCCGCTGGTGCGCCCCTTCCTCGGCACCGGCGTCCTCGGCGGCTTCACCACCTTCTCCACCTACGCGGTGGACGTCCAGCGGCTGGCCGACCGGGGCCAGGCAGCCACCGGGCTGCTCTACCTCGCCACCACCCTGGCCGCGGCGCTGGCGGCGGTGTGGCTGGCGGCGAGCGCCACTCGGCGCCTGGTCGCGGGGCGGCGGTCATGACGGCGGGCCGGCAGGTCCCCACGCGGGCGCTGCGGCTGACGGTGGTCGTCGAGGAGAGCGACCAGTGGCACCACCGGCCGCTGTACACCGAGATCGTGCACCGGGCTCACCGGGCCGGGCTGGCGGGCGCGTCCGTCTTCCGGGGCATCGAGGGCTTCGGGGCCTCTTCCCGGATCCACACCTCACGGCTGCTGTCGCTGAGCGAGGACCTGCCGGTGGCGGTGGTGATCGTGGACGCCGGGGAGCGGGTACGGTCCTTCCTCGCGGAGCTGACGGAGATCCTGGACGGCGGACTGGTCACGCTGGAAGAGGTCGAGGTGGTCCTGCCGGTGCCTGAGTCCGAGGGCGGCCGGTGAACTGGCTGCTGGTCATGGCCGGCGGGATGGTCGGGGCGCCGCTGCGATATCTCACCGACCGGGCCGTGCAGCGCCGGCACGACTCCGTCTTCCCCTGGGGGACGTTCCTGGTCAATGTGGTGGGCTGCCTGGTCCTCGGCGTGCTGACCGGCGCGGCGAGCGCGGGCGCGGCCTCCTCCCGGCTTCAGCTGCTGCTCGGCACCGGGCTGTGCGGGGCGTTGACCACCTACTCCACCTTCTCCTACGAGACGCTGCGGCTGGCCGAGGACGGGGCCGGTCTCCTCGGGGTGGCGAACGCGCTGGGCAGCGTGGCGGCGGGCCTGGGCGCGGCGTTCGGCGGCGTGGCGCTGGCCGACGCGATCTGGGGCTGACCGGCCCGCCTGGCCGGGCCCCGGCCGATCGGGGAGGCGCGTGAAGGCGGCGGTGAGCGAAGGCGTGCGGCGGCGGTTCAGTCGCCCGCGCCGAGGTGGCCCAGCAGCACCTTCCGCAGCTCCCGGGCCGCCCGGGTCGGGGCGACGTCCTTGCGGTGCGCCACGGCGATGGTGCGCCGCATGCCCTCGTCGGCCGCGAACGGGGTGACCCGGAGCCCGGAGCGGGCGGCCACCATGCCGGGCACCACGGCGAGCCCGAGTCCGGCGCGTACGAAGCCCAGCACCGCGTCCATCTCGCCGCCCTCCACCGTGAAGACCGGCTCGAAACCGGCCGACTGGCAGGCGGTGGTGGTGAATTCCCGCAGGTCGTAGCCGCGCCGGAACATCACGATCGGCTGGTCGCGCAGATCGGTGATCCGGATCCGGGCGCGCCGCACCGGGGGCGGTGCGCTGGGCGCGGAGACCACGACCAGGTCCTCACCGAGGAGTTCGGTGGTGGCCAGCGCGGGGGCGCCGCCCGCCAGCGGGGTGATGATGAGCGCGAGGTCCAGGCCGCCGGCGGTCAGGGTGCGGACCAGGTCCTGCGAGCCGCCCTCGTCGATGAGCAGCTCCACGCCGGGGTAGCGGTCGTGGAAGGCCCGCAGTACGTCGGGGACCAGGCTGGCGCACAGGCTGGGCGGCGCCCCCAGCCGGACCCGGCCACGCCGCAGCTGGGCCACCTCCTGGACCTCGCGATGCGCGGTCTCGGTGTCGGCGAGGATCTGGCGGGCCAGCGGGAGCAGCGCCTCGCCGGCGTCGGTCAGTGTGATGTTGCCCCGGGCGCGGTGGAAGAGGTCCGCGCCCAGCTCCCGCTCCAGGGTGCGGATCTGCTGGGAGAGGGAGGGCTGGGCGACATGCAGCAGCTCGGCGGCGCGGGTGAAGTGCCGGGTGTCCGCGACGGCGGTGAAATAGCGGAGCTGATGCAGTTGCACCGAGGCAGGATAGCCAGCCTCTATCGATATGCGCGCTTTGATGTCCCTGGCGTATCGATGGCGTGTCCTGAGCATGACGGCCGGCCGGCATCGGCCGGACGGTCGCCGTGAGGCGAGCGACCCCCGCCCGGCGGGGGCCGGACGGGGGTCGCTTCGGGGGGAGGGAGAGGGTCGAAGAGGAGCGGTCAGGGCTCAGTGGTTGCGGGGGAAGCCCAGGTTGATGCCGCCGCCGTCGCTGGGGTCCGGCCAGCGGCTGGTGACGACCTTGCCCCGGGTGTAGAAGTGCACGCCGTCGTTGCCGTAGATGTGGTGGTCGCCGAAGAGCGAGT
The DNA here is from genome assembly GCF_058215555.1 of Streptomyces sp. JLBT605. Classification (NCBI taxonomy): domain Bacteria; kingdom Bacillati; phylum Actinomycetota; class Actinomycetes; order Kitasatosporales; family Streptomycetaceae; genus Streptomyces; species Streptomyces sp. JLBT605. The sequence goes on along the minus strand of NZ_CM177087.1, from coordinate 4,559,376 downwards.
CCTTCCAGCCGCCGAAGGAGTGGTAGCCCACCGGGACCGGGATCGGGACGTTGACGCCGACCATGCCCGCCTCGACCTCCAGCTGGAAGCGGCGGGCGGCGCCGCCGTCCCGGGTGAAGATCGCGGTGCCGTTGCCCCACCTGGAGCTGTTGATCAGCTCGATGGCCTCGTCGTACGTCTCGGCGCGGACCACGCACAGCACCGGGCCGAAGATCTCGTCGCGGTAGGCGTCGGAGTCGGTGTCCACCCGGTCGAGCAGCGAGACGCCGATGAAGAAGCCGTCCGCGCACTCCGGGTGACCCTCCACCGTGTAGCCGGTGCCGTCCACGACGACCTCGGCGCCCTGGGCGGCGGCGCCGTGCACATAGGAGGCGACCTTGTCGCGGTGGGCCCGGGTGATCAGCGGGCCCATCTCGGAGGCCGGGTCGGTGCCGGGGCCGATGCGCAGCTTGGCCGCCCGCTCGGCGATCTTCTTCACCAGGTCGTCGCCGATCTCGCCGACCGCGACCACCACCGACACCGCCATGCAGCGCTCGCCGGCCGAGCCGTAGGCCGCGTTGATGGCGTTGTCCGCGGCGACGTCCAGGTCGGCGTCGGGCAGCACCAGCATGTGGTTCTTGGCGCCGCCGAGGGCCTGCACGCGCTTGCCGTGCTCGACCGCCTTGGTCTGGATGTACCGGGCGATCGGGGTGGAGCCGACGAAGCTGACCGCGGCGACGTCCGGGTGCTCCAGCAGGCGGTCGACGGCGACCTTGTCTCCGTTGACGACATTGAGCACACCGTCCGGCAGGCCCGCCTCGGCGGCCAGCTCGGCCAGCCGGATGGCGGCCGAGGGGTCCTTCTCGCTGGGCTTGAGGACGAAGGTGTTGCCGCAGGCGATGGCGACCGGGAACATCCACATCGGCACCATGGCCGGGAAGTTGAACGGGGTGATGCCGGCCACCACGCCGAGCGGCTGGCGGATCGAGGCGACGTCCACCCCGCCGGCCACCTCGACGGACAGCTCGCCCTTGAGCTTCTGCGGGATGCCGCAGGCCAGCTCCACGATCTCCAGGCCGCGGGCCACCTCGCCGAGCGCGTCGGAGTGCACCTTGCCGTGCTCGGCGGTGATCAGCGCGGCGATCTCGTCCCGGTGCGCGTCCAGCAGCTCGCGGTACTTGAAGAGCACGGCGGTGCGCTTGGCCAGCGACACCGTGCCCCAGGTGCGGTGCGCCTCCCTGGCCGCGGCGACGGCGGCGTCCACCTCGTCCACCGAGGCCAGCGCGACCCGGGTGTCCTGCGCGCCGGTCGCCGGGTTGTAGACCGGCCCGTACTGACCGGACGCGCCCTCGGTGTGCTTGCCACCGATCCAGTGGTTGACGGTCTTCATGAGTGGGCCTCTCTGTCGGTCACAGGTGACGGCGGCGGGCGCCGGCCTGCCGGTCGTACTCCTCACGGGCCTTGACGGCGGCCGGGCGGGTCGCGGCCTTGGCGACGGGCACATCCCACCACGCCTGAGCCGGTGGCGCGCCCGGCACTGTGTCGGCTGTTTTGGTCTCCACATAGACACATGTGGGGCGGTCGGAGGCGCGGGCGGCGGCGAGCGCGGTCCGCAGCTCGCCGACGGTGGCGGCGCGCAGGACGTCCATGCCCAGCGAGGCGGCGTTGGCCGCCAGGTCCACCGGCAGCGGCTCCCCGGTGTAGGAGCCGTCGGCGGCCCGGAAGCGGTAGGCGGTGCCGAAGCGCTCGGCCCCGGTCTGCTCGGAGAGCCCGCCGATGGAGGCGTAGCCGTGGTTCTGCAGCAGCACCACCTTGATGGCCAGGCCCTCCTGGACCGCGGTGACGATCTCGGTGGGCATCATCAGATACGTGCCGTCGCCGACCAGCGCCCAGACTTCCGCCTCGGGGGCGGCGAGCTTGACCCCGACGGCGGCCGGGATCTCGTACCCCATGCAGGAGTAGCCGTACTCCAGGTGGTACTGCCGCCGGGACCGGGCGCGCCAGAGTTTGTGCAGGTCACCGGGGAGGGAGCCGGCCGCGTTGATGATCACGTCGTCATCCCCGACCACCGCGTCCAGGGCGCCGAGGACCTGGCTCTGGCTGGGGCGCGCGGAGGCGTCGTCGGCCGCGTAGGCGGCGTCCACCAGGCTCTCCCAGCGCCGCTTGCCGGCCTGGTAGCCGGCCCGGTAGACGGCGTCGACCTGATATCCGGTCAGGGCTTCGGTGAGCGCGGTGAGTCCGGCGCGGGCGTCGGCGACCAGGGCGGTGGCGCTGAGCTTGTGCGCGTCGAAGGGGGCGATGTTGAGGTTGACGAAGCGCACCGCGGGCTCGGCGAAGAGGGTCGCGGAGGCGGTGGTGAAGTCGGTGTAGCGGGTGCCGACGCCGATGACCAGGTCCGCGGTGCGGGCCAGTTCGTCGGCGGTGGCGGTGCCGGTGTGGCCGATGCCGCCGACGTCGGCCGGGTGGTCGTGGCGGAGCGAGCCCTTGCCGGCCTGGGTGGCGGCGACCGGGATGCCGGTGGCGTCGGCGAGGGCGCGCAGCGCGTCCTCGGCCTCGCTGTGGTGAACGCCGCCGCCCGCGATGATCAGCGGCCGGCGGGCGGCGCGGATGGCGCGCGCGGCCTCCGCGAGCGCGGCGGGGTCGGGCGCGGGGCGGCGTACCTGCCACACCCGCTCGGCGAAGAACTCCGCCGGCCAGTCGAACGCCTCGGCCTGGACGTCCTGCGGCAGGGCGAGGGTGACCGCGCCGGTGTCGGCCGGGTCGGCGAGCACGCGCATCGCCTGGAGGGCGGCGGGGATCAGCGCCTCGGGCCGGGTGATCCGGTCGAAGTAGCGGGAGACCGGGCGCAGGCAGTCGTTGACCGAGACATCGCCGGCGTAGGGGACCTCCAGCTGCTGGAGCACCGGGTCGGCGGGGCGGGTGGCGAAGATGTCGCCGGGCAGCAGCAGCACCGGCAGGTGGTTGACGGTGGCGAGCGCGGCGCCGGTGACGAGGTTGGTGGCGCCGGGCCCGATGGAGGTGGTGACGGCCTGCGCGGAGAGCCGGTCGCGGTGGCGGGCGTGGCCGACGGCGGCGTGCACCATGGCCTGTTCGTTGCGGCCCTGGAGGAAGGGCAGGGTGTCGGGGCCGGACTCCAGCAGCGCCTGGCCCAGGCCCGCCACGTTGCCGTGGCCGAAGATGCCCCAGCAGGCGGTGATCAGCCGGTGCCGCCGCCCGTCCCGCTCGGTGTACTGCCGGCCGAGGAACTCCACCAGGGCCTGGGCGACGGTGAGCCGGCGGGTCTTCGCGGGGGTCGTCGCGGGGGTCATCGCACCTCTTCGGTCGGGGCCTGGTACAGCGGCAGGCGGGGGTCGACGGGCTGGTCGGGCCAGGTGGCGCGGATCCAGGTGTGGTCGGGGTGGTCGCGGATCAGCCACTGGCGCTCCGCTCCCGGCCCGGCCATGACGTTGAGGTAGTACATGGTGTGGCCGGGGGCGGCGATGGACGGGCCGTGCCAGCCGTCGGGGATCAGCACGGCGTCGCCGGTGCGCACCTCGGCGAGCACGTCCGTTCCCCTGCCAGGGCCGGAGGGCGTCACGCGCTGGTAGCCGACGCCCTCGGTGCCGTGCGCCTCGGCGATCTCGAAGTAGTAGATCTCCTCCAGCTCGGACTCCTCCCCCGGGCGGCACTCGTCGTGCTTGTGCGGCGGATAGGAGGACCAGTTGCCGCCGGGGGTGAGGACTTCGACGGCGATGAGCCGGTCGCACTCGAAGGTCCCGGCCGCGGCGAAGTTGTTGACCTGGCGGGAGCAGTTGCCGGTGCCGCGCAGTTCGACGGGGACGGCCGAGGCCGGTGCGTACCGGGCGGGCAGCCGCCGCTCGCAGCGGGCCCCGGCCAGGGCGACCCGGCCGCCGGCGCCGCTGGTGATCCGGGCGTGGCCGTCGCGCGGCAGGTACACGAAGTCGGTGACGCCGCCGAAGACGTCCTCGCGGCCGTGGAGTTCGAAGATCTCCTCGTCGGTCTGGACGCTGTAGCCGCCGGAGAGCGGCAGCACGATCCATTCGCTGTCGCCGGTGGCCAGCGAGTGCGAGCCACCGGGCGGGAGCGAAAGGACGCGCAGCGACGAGTAGCCCCAGCCGGCCCGTGCGGGGTCGATGTCCACGGCGTACGGACCGGCCGCCGCCTTGCCCGCCGGCAGATGGAAGTCGGATGTCTTCGAGTTGCTGGAGGTCATGGGGGTGAGTCTTCCCTGGTCGGGTCCGGTTAGAGCAGACCGACGGCGGTGTCCACGGCCGTCTCGACGGTGCCGTACGCCGGGTAGAGCAGCGAGCGGCCGACGACCAGGCCCTGCACGGTGGGCAGCCGCAGCGCCTTGCGCCACTTCTCGTAGGCGAGTTCCTGATCGCGCGCGGTGCTGCCCACCTCGCCGCCGAGCAGCACCGCGGGCAGGGTGGAGGTCTCCATCACGGCGGCCATGTCGGCGGCGTCGTGGGTGACCGGCACCTTCAGCCAGGTGTAGGCGGAGGTTCCGGCGAGCCCGGAGGCGATGGCGATGGACCGGGTGACGGCCTCGGCACTGAGGTCGTTGACCGCCCGGCCCGCGCGGTGGCGGGTGATGAACGGCTCGACGAATACGGGCAGCGCGCGTTCGGCCATCTCGTCGATGGCATGGGCGGTGGAGGCCATGGTGCTCAGCGAGCCGGCGTCGGCGTAGTCGATGCGCAGCAGCACCTTCCCCGCGTCGAACCGCAGCCGGGCGAGGTCCTGGGGCCGGTAGCCGGTGAAGCGGTCGTCGAGCTCGAAGGAGGCTCCGGCGAGTCCGCCGCGGTTCATCGAGCCGACCGCGACCTTGCCCTCCAGGGCGCCGAGCAGCAGCAGGTCCTCCAGTATGTCGGCGGTGGCGAGCACCCCGTCGACGCCGGGGCGGGCCAGCGCCCGGCACAGCCGCTCCAGCAACTCGGCGCGGTTGGCCATGGCCAGCTGGTGGTCGCCGACAGCGAGCGCGCCGCGCGCCGGATGGTCGGCAGCGATGATCATCAGCCGGCCGCTCTCGCCGACGAGGGGGCGGCGGACCCGCCGGGCCGCGGCCTCGGCGATCGCTTCGGGGTGTCGGGCGCGCACCGTGGTGAGGTCCCGGATGGTGAGGCTCACGGCCGCCCCTCCGCCCTGATCGGGGCCCGCGCGGGGGCCGGATCCCGGGTGCGCGCCGGGCCCTGAGCGGCGGCCGGGCCCGGGGCGCGGGGTGGCTGCTGCGCGCTGATCGGGCCGCCCGCCAGGACGGCGGCCACCTCCTGGCCGGTGGGCATCGCCGAGGAGCAGGCGAGCCGGGCGGCGACGATGGCGCCCGCGGCGTTGGCGTGCCGCATGACCCGCTCCAGCTCCCAGCCCGCGAGCAGCCCGTGGCAGAGCGAGCCGCCGAACGCGTCGCCGGCGCCCAGCCCGTTGACCACCTCGACGGGGACGGGCGGGACCTCGGCGCTGCTCCCGTCGCGGTGCACCGCGAGCACGCCCCTGGGCCCCTGCTTGACGACGGCCAGCTCCACGCCCGCGTCCAGCAGGGCCTGGGCGCAGGCCGCCGGTTCCCGCAGCCCGGTGGCGATCTCGCACTCCTCCACATTGCCGACGGCGACGGTGGCGTACCGCAGGGCCTCGGCGTAGTGCGGGCGCGCCTGGTCGGGGTCCTGCCAGAACATGGGACGCCAGTCGAGGTCGAAGACCGTGGGCCCGGCCTTGGCGCGCGCCCGGAGTGCGGCCAGGGTCGCGGCCCGGCTGGGCTCCTGGCAGAGTCCGGTCCCGGTCATCCAGAAGATCCGCGCGGCGCGGATGGCGCCGAGGTCGAGTTCGCCGGGGTGGATCTCCAGGTCCGGTGCCTTGGGCTGCCGGTAGAAGTAGAGGGGGAAGTCGTCCGGCGGGAAGATCTCGCAGAAGGTGACCGGGGTGGGGTACGCGGGCACCGGCGTGACCCAGCGGTCGTCGACGTCGAAGCCGCGCAGCTCCTGGCAGAGGTAGTCGCCGAACGGGTCGGATCCGGTGCGGCTGATCACCGCGGTGCGGCGTCCCAGCCGGGCGGCGGCGACCGCCACGTTGGTGGGCGAGCCGCCGAGGAACTTCCCGAAGGTCTCGACCCGCGCCAGGGGCACGCCGGTCTGGAGCGGGTAGATGTCCACCCCGATCCGGCCCATGGTGATCAGGTCGTACGGCTCAGTCATGCGCACCCCTTCCTGAAGCACCCTTCTAAACATGCCGACGCCCGCTGTCAAGGTTTTGTCCTTACATTCGGACACATGCCGCTTCCCTCATCCGCGTCATTACGTCCGTATGTCCTGACTTACTCTTGACGGCCGCCCGCCCGGGCGGTGAAGCTGCCGAAAAGACCGGCGAGAGGAGCCCCGCTTCCATGACTGCCGACACCTCCCCGACCGCCGACACCTCCCCGGCTGCCGCCGCCTCCCCCGCACCCGCGCTGGACCGCATCCGGATCGGGTCCGCCCCCGACTCCTGGGGGGTGTGGTTCGCCGACGACCCACATCAGGTCCCCTGGCAGCGGTTCCTCGACGAGGTGTCGCAGGCGGGTTACGCGTGGATCGAGCTGGGCCCCTACGGCTATCTGCCGACCGACCCGGCCCGGCTCACCGAGGAGACCGCGCGGCGCGGCCTCACCGTCTCGGCCGGCACCGTCTTCACCGCCCTGCACCGCGGACCCGCGGTCTGGGACGCCACCTGGGCCCATGTGGCCGAGGTCGCGACCCTCACCCAGGCGATGGGCGCCCGCCATCTGGTCGTCATCCCCTCCTTCTGGCGGGACGACAAGACTGCGGAACTGATCGAGAGCCCCCGGCTGACCGCCGAGCAGTGGCGCGCGCTGGCCGGCGGGATGGAGCGGCTGGGCCGGGAGGTGCGCGAGCGGTTCGGGCTGGAGATCGTCGTCCACCCGCACGCCGACACCCACATCGACACCGAGGAGAACGTGGCCCGCTTCCTGGACGCCACCGACCCCGCGCTGGTCGGCCTCTGCCTGGACACCGGGCACTACGCCTACTGCGGCGGCGACAGCGTCAAGCTGATCGAGACCTACGGCGAGCGGCTGGGCTACCTCCACCTCAAGCAGGTCGATCCGGGGATCCTCGCCGAGGTGGTCCGGGACGAGGTGCCGTTCGGGCCCGCGGTCCGGCGCGGGGTGATGTGCGAGCCGCCGAAGGGCGTCCCGGCCCTGGAGCCGGTGCTGGCGGCCGCCCAGCGGCTGGACGTCGACCTGTTCGCGATCGTCGAGCAGGACATGTACCCCTGCCCGCCCGACCAGCCCTTCCCCATCGCCCGGCGCACCCGGCGTTACCTGCGCGCCTGCGGCGCCTGAGGCACGGCCAAGCACGAGGAGACACACCCATGACGCAGCAGGGCACGCTCGGCGTCGCCGTGATCGGGACCGGCCGGATGGGCGCCGACCACGCACGCCGCATCCACGAGGTGACCAGCGGGGCGCGGGTCGCCGCGGTGGTGGACATCGACGCCGAGCGGGCCAAATCCGTGGCCGACTCCATCGAGGGCTGCGCGGCCTACACCGATCCGGCCGCCGCCATGGCCTCCTCGGAGGTGGACGCGGTGCTGATCGCCAGCCCTGGCCCGGCCCACGAGGAGGCGCTGCTGGAGGCGTTCCGGCACGACCTTCCGGTGCTGTGCGAGAAGCCGCTCACCCCGGACGCGGCCTCCGCCCTGCGGGTGCTGGAGGCCGAGCAGCGGCTGGGCCACCGGCGCGTGCAGGTGGGCTTCATGCGCCGGTACGACCCCGAGTTCGCCCGGCTGAAGTCGCTGCTGACCGGCGGGGAGCTGGGCCGCCCGCTGCTGCTGCACTGCCGCCACCGCAACGCCTCGGTGCCGTCCTTCTTCACCGAGTCGATGCTCATCAACGACTCGGTGGTGCACGAGATGGACCAGTCCCGCTGGCTGCTGGAGCAGGAGATCACCGCGGTGACCGTGCTGCGGCCGCGGCCGACCGGGCACGCCCCGGAGGGGATCGGCGACCCGCAGCTGGTGATCTTCGAGACCGACGGCGGCGTGCTGGTGGACGTGGAGATCTTCGCCACCTGCGGATTCGGCTATCAGGTGCAGGCCGAGGTGGTCTGCGAGCGCGGCACCGCGCGGGTCGGCGACGTGCACGGGATGCTGGTCAACCGCGCCGGGAGGTGGGGCGGCGAGATCGCACCGGACTTCGTGACCCGCTTCCGGGAGGCGTACGACCGCCAGGTGCAGGGCTGGGTGAACGCCACCCGCGCCGGTGCGGTGGAGGGCCCGAGTGCCTGGGACGGCTACGCCGCGGCCGCGGTCTGCGAGGCGGGCGTGCGGGCCCAGGCCACCGGGGAGCGGGCCCCGGTGGAGCTGATCGAGCGCCCGGCCCTCTACCTGTAGACCTGCCGCGACCGGCGGCGACCCTGTCGCGAACGGCGGGCGAGCCGCCGGGGCCGGCCCGGAGGCCGACGGAGTCGGGGAGTGCGCATGCGTATCGGGTTTCTCGGCGCGGGCCGGATCGGCTCCTTCCACGCCCGCGTCCTGGCGGAGACCGACGGGGTCGGGGAGGTGCTGATCGGCGACGCGGACCCCGCGCGGGCCGCCGGACTGGCCGGCCGGATCGGCGGCCGGGCCCGGGCCGCCGAGTCGGTGGACGCGGTGTTCGCGGCCGGGGTGGACGCGGTGGTGATCGCCACCACGACCACCTCGCACGCGGAGCTGATCACCCGCACCGCGCGGGCCGGGCTCCCGGCCTACTGCGAGAAGCCCATCGCGCCGGACCTGCCCGGCACGCTGCGGGCGCTCGCCGAGGTCGAGGCGGCCGGCACCCTGCTGCAGATGGGCTTCCAGCGGCGGTTCGACGCCGGCTACCTGGCGGCCCGGGCGGCCTACCGGTCGGGCCGGCTCGGGCGCGTCCACACCATCCGGACGGTGACCTCGGACGCCGCTCCCCCGCCGGCGGCCTTCCTGGCGCTCTCCGGCGGGCTGATCCGGGACTGCCTGGTGCACGACTTCGACGCGGTGCGCTGGCTGACCGGCCGCGAGGTGGTGGAGGTCTTCGCCCGCGGGGCGGACGGCGGTGCGGACGTCTTCCGCGAGGCGGGCGACGTGGACACCGCCGCCGCCCTGCTGACCCTGGACGACGGCGCCCTGGTCAGCGCGACCGCGACCCGCTGCAACGGGGCCGGATACGACGTGCGGATGGAACTGGCCGGGGAGCGCGACCAGTTCGTGGTCGGGCTGGGCGAGCGGACGCCCTTCACCTCGGCCGAACCGGGCGGCCCGGCGCCGCCCGCTCGCCCCTGGACCGGCTTCTGGGACCGCTTCGAAGGGGCCTACCGGGCGGAGCTGGCCGCCTTCGTGGCCGCCGCCCGCGGCCAGGCCCCCAACCCCTGCCCGGGCGCGGAAGCGCTCAGCGCGCTGGCGGTCGCCGAGGCGTGCGAGCTGTCCCGGCGGGAGCACCGGGTGGTGCCGCTGGCCGAGATCACCGACCGCATGGCGGATCCGTCACCTCGCTGAACACATCCGAAACAAAGTCATGCTGATGCGGATCTTCTGTTACAAGCATGCGACAACCGCCCGTATCCACCCGCAATGTGCCGCCGAACGGGGACAGGCTGTGTGATCAGCTCAGCGGTCGCGCCGCGGCGCCTGACTACCCGTTCCACCGGGCCAGGTCCGCGGCGCCTGCAGGAAAGGCGCGAGGGATGACCGACCGGAAGCTCTGGTCCTACAAGGAGATCGCCGCACACATCGGTGTGCAGACCGACACCGTGCGCTCCTATCGCAAACACGGGCACCTGCCGCCACCCGACACGGTCGAGCGGGGCAAACCCTTCTGGTTCGCGGACACCATCCGGGCCTGGGTGGCCCGCCGCCCCGGCAACCGCTCCCGCCGAGAATGACCGTCCGCGCATGACCGTCCGCGCGACCCGTCCGCGCGCCCCGTCCGCGCATCCGTCCACGAACGGCCATGGACACACCTGGCGCGACGGACACGGCGCCAACAGTGGATTCATACCCCCTGGGGGTATACAGTTGGCAGCGCCGGAGCACCCCGGGGCCCTACCCGGCCTCCGGCGCGTCAGCGCTTACCCACTCACACAGGAGAAGTCATGACCTCCCAGGCGAACACCGACGCAGCTGCCGGCACCGAGGCGGGCTCCGTGACCACCGTCTACCAGGTGACCGGGATGACCTGCGGTCACTGCGAGGGCGCGGTCTCCGAGGAGATCTCCGCCATCGCCGGGGTCAGCTCCGTGGCGGCCGTCGCCGCCACCGGCAAGGTCACCGTCGTCTCGGCCGCCCCGCTGGACGACGAGGCCGTCCGCGCCGCCGTGGACGAGGCCGGATACGAGCTGACCGGCCGCGCCTGATCGCGGCCGCGTTTCTTCACATCCCCCTCACAGCTTCACCAGGTCCCCATAAGCCGCGCAACACCCCTACACCGGTGACTGGATCTCCAGATCGTGGCTCTTGCCCTTTTACGTCTCATATGGCAAGAGACGCAGATCACACCCAAGTCAACGTAACCATTGAGGGGGGTCGAGAGTCTAACCCTGCGGCTGACACGTCTTGGGGGACGTTTCCAGCCACGCGTGGCCGGGGCACGTACCCGGGGAGCTTTGAGCGGCCCTCCCGTACGTACGCGTCCCGGCAGGTCGCGACCGTGGAGCGATCCACGGCCGATGGACACCCGGCCGGATCCCGTGGGGGGAATCCGTACCGGGGAACGGGAAGCGCCCCGCTCCGACCCGTGGGGGGATCGGAAGCGGGGCGCTTTCTCGTGTCGCGCGTCAGGGCCGTCGGCGCCTGAGGACGCCGACGAGGCCCTGTGGTGCGGCGTCAGGGCCCGTCGGGCAGCGGTCAGCGCTCCTCGACCGGGACGAAGTCCCGCTCGACGACACCGGTGTAGATCTGGCGCGGACGACCGATGCGCGAGCCCGGCTCCTTGATCATCTCGTGCCACTGGGCGATCCAGCCGGGCAGCCGGCCGAGCGCGAAGAGCACGGTGAACATCTCGGTCGGGAAGCCCATCGCCCGGTAGATCAGGCCGGTGTAGAAGTCGACGTTCGGGTAGAGCTTGCGCTCCACGAAGTAGTCGTCCGCCAGCGCGTGCTCTTCGAGCTTGAGCGCGATGTCGAGCAGCTCGTCGCTCTTGCCGAGCGCGGAGAGGACATCGTGCGCCGCCGACTTGATGATCTTCGCCCGGGGGTCGAAGTTCTTGTAGACGCGGTGCCCGAAGCCCATGAGCTTCACGCCGTCTTCCTTGTTCTTCACCTTGCGGATGAAGGAGTCGACGTCGCCGCCCTCGGCCTGGATGCGCTCCAGCATCTCCAGCACGCTCTGGTTGGCGCCGCCGTGCAGCGGGCCCCACAGGGCGCTGATGCCCGCGGAGACGGAGGCGAACATGTTCGCCTGCGAGGAGCCGACCAGACGGACCGTCGAGGTCGAGCAGTTCTGCTCGTGGTCCGCGTGCAGGATCAGCAGCTTGTCCAGGGCGCTGACCACGACCGGGTCCAGGCCGTACTCGGCGGCGGGCACCGAGAAGGTCATGCGGAGGAAGTTCTCCACGTAGCCCAGGTCGTTGCGCGGGTAGACGAACGGGTGGCCGACCGACTTCTTGTACGCGTAAGCGGCAATGGTGGGCAGCTTGGCCAGCAGCCGGACCGTGGAGAGGTGGCGCTGCTTCTCGTCGAACGGGTTGTGGCTGTCCTGGTAGAACGTCGACAGCGCGCTGACCACGGAGGACAGCATCGCCATCGGGTGCGCGTCACGCGGGAAGCCGTCGTAGAAGCGCTTGACGTCCTCGTGCAGCAGCGTGTGGGTGGTGATCTCCTCACGGAAGGTCGCCAGCTGGTCGACGGTCGGCAGCTCACCGTTGATCAGCAGGAAGGCCGTCTCCAGGAAGGTGCTGCGCTCGGCCAGCTGCTCGATCGGGTAGCCCCGGTAGCGCAGAATGCCCGCCTCACCGTCGAGATAGGTGATCGCGGATTTGTACGCGGCGGTGTTGCCATAACCCGAGTCCAGGGTCACCAGACCGGTCTGGGCGCGGAGCTTACCGATATCGAAGCCCTTGTCGCCGACAGTGCTGTCGACCACCGGGTAGGTGTATTCGCCGTCCCCGTACCGCAGTACTACAGAGTTGTCACTCACGTCATCCCTCACCGACGTCTGGTTCTCTTCTTCGAGGTGCCCTGACTCCCCCTACCTTCCCCCATTTGGTCGATGAACGTGCACTCGGGGTCGGCCGAAGGGCCGGTAGGCGGCACTCAGTGCCGCCCATCATGCCCATCCTGCCCCCTTCGTCACTGTTCGGAAACCCGTCAGCAACGCACACCGCCGCCGACCCGGTGAGCCAACGCGGTGCAGCGGCGCCCCGCGGAGACGGTCCGCACCGCCTGCCCGAGCGCCCGCCGCGACCCGACCAGCACCACCAGGCGCTTGGCCCGGGTCACTGCCGTATACAGCAGATTGCGCTGGAGCATCATCCAGGCTCCGGTGGTCACCGGGATCACCACGGCCGGATACTCGCTGCCCTGCGACCGATGGATGGTCACCGCATAGGCGTGGGCCAGCTCGTCCAGCTCGTCGAAGTCGTACCCCACCTCCTCGTCCTCGTCCGTCAGCACGGTCAGCCGCTGCTCGTCGTTGTCCAGGGCGGTGACGACGCCGACCGTGCCGTTGAACACGCCATTGGCGCCTTTTTCATAATTGTTTCTGATCTGGGTGACTTTGTCGCCAACACGGAAGACCCGGCCGCCGAACCGCCGCTCCGGCAACTCCGGCCGGCCGGGCGTGATGGCCTGCTGGAGCAGGCCGTTGAGCGCCCCGGCCCCCGCCGGGCCCCGGTGCATCGGAGCCAGCACCTGGACGTCCCGGCGCGGGTCCAGACCGAACTTCGCGGGGATCCGGCGGGCCGCCACGTCGACCGTGAGCCGCCCGGCCTCCTCGGTGTCCTCCTCGACGAAGAGGAAGAAGTCCGCCAGCCCCTGGGTGAGCGGCGGCACCCCGGAATTGATGCGGTGCGCGTTGGTGACCACCCCGGACTGCTGGGCCTGCCGGAAGATCCTGGTCAGCCGCACCGACGGCACTGTCCCACCCGCCGCCCGACCACCACCCCTGTCCGACGCGGTACCCGCGGCCCCGCCTGCGGCCAGCAGATCGCGCAGCACCTCGCCGGCGCCCACCGAGGGCAGCTGATCCACATCCCCGACCAGCAGCAGATGCGCGCCCGGCGGAACCGCCTTGGCCAGCTTGTTGGCGAGCAGCAGATCCAGCATGGACGCCTCGTCCACCACCACCAGATCGGCGTCCAGCGGGCGATCCCGGTCATACGCCGCGTCACCGCCGGGCTTGAGCTCCAGCAGCCGGTGCACCGTGGAGGCGTCCGCTCCGGTCAGCTCCGAGAGCCGCTTGGCCGCCCGGCCGGTGGGGGCCGCCAGCACCACCTTGGCCTTCTTGGCACGGGCCAGCTCCACCACCGAGCGGACCGTGAAGGACTTGCCGCAGCCGGGCCCGCCGGTGAGCACCGCGACCTTCTCGGTGAGCGCGAGCCTGACCGCGTCCCGCTGCTCGGGGGCGAGATCCGCGCCGGTCCGCCGGGCCAGCCAGGCCAGGGCCTTCTCCCAGTCCACCTCCCCGAAGGCCGGCATCCGGTCCTCCTCGGTGCGCAGCAGCCGCAGCAGCTGCCCGGCGAGCGAGACCTCCGCGCGGTGGAACGGCACCAGGTAGACCGCGGTGACCGGCTCCTGGCCCTCCGCCGCGGGCAGCTGCTCGCGGACCACCCCCTCGGGGTCCTCGGCCAGCTCGCCGAGACAGTCGATGACCAGGCCGGTGTCCACCTGGAGCAGCTTGACCGCGTCCGCGATCAGCTGCTCTTCGGGCAGGTAGCAGTGGCCGCTGTCGGTGGACTGGGAGAGCGCGTACTGCAGGCCGGACTTGACCCGCTCCGGGCTGTCGTGCGGAATGCCCACCGACTGGGCGATCTTGTCGGCGGTCAGGAAGCCGATGCCCCAGACATCGGCGGCGAGCCGGTAGGGCTCGTTCTTCACCACGGAGATGGAGGCGTCGCCGTACTTCTTGTAGATCCGCACCGCGATGGAGGTGGAGACGCCGACACCCTGGAGGAAGACCATCACCTCCTTGATGGCCTTCTGCTCCTCCCAGGCCGCGCCGATCAGCCTGGTCCGCTTGGGGCCGAGCCCGGGCACCTCGACCAGCCGCTCCGGCTCGCGCTCGATGACGTCGAGGGTGTCGACGCCGAAGTGCTCGGTGATCCGGTCGGCGATCCGGGGCCCGATGCCCTTGATCAGCCCCGAGCCGAGATAGCGGCGGATGCCCTGCACGGTGGCGGGGAGCACGGTGGTGTAGTTCTCCACGGTGAACTGCTTGCCGTAATTCGGGTGGGAGCCCCAGCGGCCCTCCATGCGCAGCGACTCGCCCGGCTGCGCGCCGAGCAGCGAGCCGACGACGGTGAGCAGCTCCGAGGAGCCCCGGCCGGTGTCGACACGGGCGACGGTGTAGCCGTTCTCCTCATTGGCGTAGGTGATCCGCTCCAGGACCCCTTCCACCACCGCGAGTTTGAGCATGGTCCGACCGTACCGGCGGGATGTGACACCCGCGCGGGCCTGTGGAAAAGCCTTGGGGCAGCCTGTGGACAGCCCGCGGGGCGCGGCATGAGAGCTTCAGAGAGGGGCGGATCCGATGTACGACGTCGACCTGCTGGTCGTGGGCTCGGCCAACGCCGATCTGGTGGTGGGGGTGGACCGCCGGCCGGCCGCCGGGGAGACCGTCCTCGGCTCCGATCTGGCGATCCACCCCGGCGGCAAGGGTGCCAACCAGGCGGTCGCCGCGGCCCGGTTGGGCGCGCGCACGGCGCTGCTGGCGCGGGTCGGCGACGACGCGCACGGCCGGCTGCTGCTGGAGTCGCTGCGCGGGGCGGGCGTGGACACCCGGGGCGTGCTGGTGGGCGGGGCGCCCACCGGCGTCGCGCTGATCACGGTGGACCGCTCCGGGGACAACAGCATCGTCGTCTCGCCGGGCGCCAACGCCCACCTCACGGCCGAGGACGTCCGGGCCGCCGGACCCCTGCTGGCGGCGGCCCGGGTGGTCTCGCTCCAGCTGGAGATCCCGCCGGCCACGGTCGCGGAGGTGGTGCGGACGGTGGGCCCCGGCACCCGGGTGGTACTCAACCCCTCCCCGCCCGCGCCGCTGCCCGCCCCGGTGCTGGCCGCCTGCGATCCGCTGGTGGTCAACGAGCACGAGGCGCGGGTGCTGCTGGACGGCGATCCGGCGGGCGGCGCCGCCGACCCCGCGGTGTGGGCGAAGGCGCTGCTCGCCCGGGGGCCGCGTTCGGTGGTGGTGACCCTGGGCGCGGCGGGCGCGCTGGTCGCGGGCCCCGGCGGCACGGTGCTGGTGCCCAGTCCGCGGGTGACGGCGGTGGACACCACCGGCGCGGGCGACGCGTTCACCGGGGCGCTGGGGAGCCGGCTGGGGGCCGGGGACGATCTGGAAACGGCTGTGCGGTTCGCGGTGCGGGTGGGCGCGGCGGCGGTGACCCGGGCCGGCGCCCAGGCGTCCTACCCCACCGCCGAGGAGCTGCCCGGCGGGTGAGCTGACTGGCCGGCCGAGCCGCTCCCGGCACGCCCGCCCGCTCTGAGTCACATCGACCGTTATGAACCTTTTGCCGATTCTTGACGTACGGCCGCGGGCAGCCGGACGCGCTTCGAGGGGCCCGGTGAAGAAGACCGGGCCCCTCGTGTTGCCCCCCTGTTTCTCCCCCCAAGGCTTTCCATCGAAATCCCCCCGGATCCACCCCCGGAAAGCCTGGTGCCTGATACGACACGCGTCGCCGCGGAAGGGTTGCACGAGTCCGCAGGGTTATTGATCCTTTACTCAACGTTGAGGCGTCGAGGAGGCCCAACTCCCTGCGTGACGGCCGGCAACCGTCCGCGACCTGGCCTTACCGCGAACCGGGTGCGACCATTTTCAACGGGTGGAGAGTCCCGTGCCGGCCTCACCCGCCGGCCCGGCTCGCCCCCGTCCTGTGTCCCGCTGTCAGGCGTCGGGCAGGTCCCGCGCGTCCCCCCTGTTGGCGGCTGGAAGCGGGAGGATGTCATGACGACGATCGAGGAACGCGCCCCGCAGACCGTGACGCTGGAGCAGCCCGAGGCCCAGCGCCCGGGATCGGCGGGTGCCAAAGCGGCGCACCTGGCCCGCGCCGCCAACGCCGGACTGCCGGTGCTCCCCGGATTCGTCATCCCCTACGGCGCCGAACCCGACTCCCCGGCCGTGGAACGGGCCTGGCGTGAGCTGTCCGCGGACGGAACGCGCGCCCTGGTCGTCCGCTCCTCCTCGTCCCAGGAGGACACTCAGGACTCCTCCATGGCGGGGCAGTTCACCTCCGTGCTCGACGTCCGCGGCCGGGAGGCATTCCAGGCGGCGGTGCGCACCGTGCTGGACTCCGCCAGGCGCCCGGGCAGCCGGTCTCCCGACGCGATGGCCGTGCTGGTCCAGGTCATGCTGGAGGCGCGCAGCGGCGGGGTGCTGTTCGGCGCCGACCCGATCGAGGGCCGGGACGACCGGATGCTGGTCAGCGCGGTCCTGGGCGGCCCGGACACCCTGGTCAGCGGCGAGCGGTCCGGCACCGACTACCACGTCACCCGGCACGGCAGGCTGCTGCGCACCGAGCCTGCCGACCAGGGCACCGAGCAGGTGCTGGACCGCGGCGAGCTGCACCGGCTGGCGCGGCTGGCCCGGCGCGCCCGGCAGCTCTTCGGCGGACCGCAGGACATCGAGTTCGCCTTCGACCACGACGGGCGCCTGTGGCTGCTGCAGAGCCGCCCGATCACCGCGATGGCCGCCCGCCCGGCGCGCGGCGCCCGGCTGCTGGGGCCGGGCCCGGTCGCCGAGACCCTGCCGGACGCCCTCCAGCCGCTGGAGGAGGACCTGTGGGTGGCGCCGATGTCGCGCGGGCTGGCCGCGGCGCTGGACATCGGGGCGACGGTGCCGCGGCGCAGGCTGCGTGGTGCGCCGGTGGTGGTGACGGTCGGCGGGCGGCCGGCCGCCGACCTGGAGCTGCTCGGCGCCGTGCCGCCCCGGCACCGCTTCCTGGCGGTGCTCAACCCGCTGCCCGGGGCCCGCAGGCTGGCCGCCGCCTGGCGGGTGGGACGGCTGCGCTCGGTGCTGCCCGACCTGGCCCTCGATCTGCTCGCCGACGTGGACCGCCGGCTCGCCGAGACTCCGGCCCCTGGCGCGCTGGACCGTTCCGAGCTGATCGCGCTGCTGCGCTGGGGCCGTGCGGTCCTGGTGGCGCTGCACGCCCAGGAGGCGCTGGCGGGCGCGCTGCTGCACGAGCCGGGCGGCGGCACTGCGGCCGGTGACGCGCTCGCCGCGCTGCTGGACGGCCGGGAGCGTGGCCTGACGGACACGGAGGTCATCGCCTCCGCGCCGGTGGTGCTCGCACTCGTCCCGCCGAGCCTGAGCAGCCCGCCTCGGCTGCCGGACGGGCCGGCGGACCCGGGCGGCGGCACCGGGCTCGGCAGGGGCGTCGCCGCGCTGCCGGTGCGCGAGGGGCTGCGGCTGCGGATCCGCTGGGTGCAGGAGCTCCAGGCCCGGCTGGTCCGGGAGGCGGCCCGCCGGCTGGTGCTCAACGGCGGGCTGGCGGAGCCGGACCGGGTGGCCCTGCTGCGCTGGCCGGAGCTGGTGGCCGCGCTGCGGCACCAGCCGCTCCCCACCGACCTCGGCGAACGGCTGGCCCGGACCGCGTCCGCGCCGCTTCCGGACGCCTTCCGGCTCGCGGACGGCGGCACGGTCGTCCCCGAGCGCACCGGGCACCCGGCGGACGGGACCGGTCAGGGCGTCTCCGCCGGCCGGGCCCGGGGGGTGGCCTGGGACGGGTCCGGGACGCGGCCGCCGGACGCGGTGCTGGTGGTGCGCAGCCTCGACCCGGCCCTGGCCCCGCTGCTGCCCACGGTCGCGGGGCTGGTCGCGCAGAACGGCAGCCCGCTCTCCCACCTGGCGGTGCTGGCCCGCGAGTTCCGGCTGCCCGCGGTGGTCGGGGTGCGGGACGCGGTGCGGCGGTTCCCGCCCGGTTCGCACCTCACCCTGGACGGGACCACCGGCGAGGTCGACGGCGAGCCGGGCGGCGAACCCCCGGGACCGGGCGCCGATCAGGCGGCCGCGGACGGGCCCGGCGGCGGACACGCGGGGCGGACAAGGGAGGCGGGGGACGCGGTCGGGCGGCAGCGGGACGGCGGCCGCGCGGCCGAACGGCGGCGGGAGGTGGACCGGTGAGACATCTGGCGTTCCTGTTCGGCGGCGCCGCCGCCATCGGCGCGGCCTCGTACGTGGTGATCTACCTCTACCGCTGGCAGTGGCAGCGGGCGATCCTCTGCGGCGTGCTGCTGCTCGTCGTCGAGGTGCTGCTGCTCGGGCTGGCCGTGCTCGGCCGGATCTCCCGGCTCGAGCAGCGCATCGACCGCGGCATGGCCGACGACCGCCGCAGGGCGGATGTGCTGGCCCGGCTGCGGCCGGCGACACCCCACCTGGGGTACTCCCGGACGGAGTCCGCGGGAAGGGGCTGGGGGACGGTCGACGGACATCCCACCGGGCCGGGCCGGCCGCGATTCCGCTGGCTGAACGAGGCCGACGAGCCGCGGGTGGAGCGGACCCATGTGTTCGTGCCGGTGCTGATGGTCACCGGAGTGCTGCTCACCGGCCTGGCGTGGGTGGTGCAGAAGATCGCCGAGTCCACGGTGCGGCCGGCCGCCGAGCACCGGCTGGCAGGGCGGCTGGCGCCGCTCGCCGCGCCCCCGGTGGACGCCGGGGACGGCGGGCCCGAGCTGGAGGACGGGCCCCCGCTGGGACAAGGGCGCAGCCCGTGGGCGGTCGGCGCGGTGGCCCTCACCGTGGTCGGACTGCTGAGCGCCGGCGTGGTCGGACTGGCCGACCTCACCCAGACCAGGACGGAGAAGGAGAGCCAGGCGGCGGCGACCTCGGTGCTGGTGAAGGTCGTGCTGCGGAACGAGTCGTCGCCGGAGCGGGCCGATTTCGCGGCCCACCAGGTGTGGGAGCGCTGCCGGGACTCCACCTCGGTGCTGCTCCGCCACGCCACCCTGGGCGAGCTGGGCGACGGCCTGTACGCCGGGGTGATCCACCCGGCGCTGACCGACCACGACCGGCTGCGGCTGCGCGGCTGCCTGGAGGACACCGGGGTGGACCGCACCCACTTCGAGGTCATCAGCATCGGGCAGACCGATCCGGAAGCCGACTGACGCGGACGCGGAGGGTGCCGGGAGGGGTCCGGGCGGGTGCCAGGAGCGTTGCGGGCGGGTGCCGGGCGGGCGACCGGCAGGCTTCCGGGCGGGTGCCGGACAAGGGCCGGGCGGGCGGCCGGCAGGCTTCCGGTGAGACGCAGGTCACTTCCAAAAGCGAGAATTCGGGCTAATATCCCATTTCCGCGCAGCTTCTCGCGTGGCGTCTTGTCCCCGACCCCCCCGGGCCACACTTCATGGCAGTCTCCCCGCCGCTCCTCCGGCGCAGCAGCCGGTCCCCCTTCACCCCCGTCACCGACACCGCTCCCGCCCCGAGCAAGGGCCGCCGCCGGCTCCGCCTGGGGCTCCGTGTCCTCGGTTTCACCGCGATCGGCTATCTGGCCCTCTGGGCCGTCGGTGCCCTGGGCATCCTGGTGGCCTCCCAGTGGGTGGGCAGCAAGACTCCCCCGCCGACCGGTACCGTCACCGTCTCCGGCATCAACCACTTCCAGCCCGTCGACAGCGAGCACCGGCTGTGGCGCGGTTCCGCGCCCTCCGCGGCCGGATACGCGGCGCTGGCGGAGAAGAAGTTCTCCACCGTGGTGGACCTGCGCGCCGAGGACCTGTCGGCCTCCCAGCTCGCCGCCCCGGAGCGGGCCGGCCTGAAGGTCGTCCGGCTCCCCATCCGTGACGGGCAGACCCCGACTCCGCAGCAGGTCCAGCGCTTCCTGGACGTCGTCCGCACGGCCGACGGACCGGTGTACGTGCACTGCGGCGCCGGCGTGGGCCGTACCGGCTCGATGGCCGCCGCCTACCTGGTGCGTACCGGTGAGAAGAGCGGCCCGGACGCGGTCCGCAGCAACCTCGCCGTCGGCCCGCCGTCGATCGAGCAGATCTACTACGCGTTCAACCTCGACCGCGAGCACGCGGACCAGCCGCCGGCGCCGGTGCAGGCGGTCAGCCGCCTGGTCGACGCCCCGCGCCGGATCATGTCGTACTTCTGACCGTGACCGGCGGCAGGGACCCGGCCACGGCCGGAGCCTGCCAGGCGCGTCCCGCCTCCGGGTGCGACCCGCGAAAGGGCCCCGACGACAGCCGTCGTCGGGGCCCTTTGCCCTACCTCCCGCCGAACCCAGGGCCTCAGCCCCCCAATCCAGGGCGGCTCAGCGAACCTGGGCCCGGTAGCGGGCGGTCACCTCCGCCAGCACCTCGGCGCCGTCCCGGGCCCACAGCCGCGGGTTGAAGATCTCCACCTCGACCGGCCCGTCGTAGCCGGCCGCCTCCACCCGCTCCCGGAAACCGCGCAGATCGATCGAGCCGTCGCCGAGCTGCCCGCGCCCCAGCAGGACGCCCTCGGGCAGCGGGGTCACCCAGTCGGCCAGCTGGCAGACGGCGATCCGGCCCTGCGCGCCCGCCCGGCCGAGCTGTCCGGGCAGCCGGTCGTCCCACCACAGGTGGTAGCTGTCCACCACCACCCCGACCTGGCCGGCGGGGAAGCGCTCGGCGAGATCGAGTGCCTGGTCGAGGGTGGAGACCACGCAGCGGTCGGCCGCGTACATCGGGTGCAGCGGCTCCACGGCCAGCCGCACGCCCCGCCCGGCGGCGTACGGGGCGAGCTCGGCCAGCGCGTCGGCGACCCGTTCCCGGGCCCCGGCCAGGTCGCGGCTGCCGGCCGGGAGGCCGCCGGAGACCAGCACCAGGGTGCCGGTGCCCAGGGTGGCGGCCTCGTCGACCGCCGCCCGGTTGTCGGCCAGGGCGGCGGCCCGCTCCGCCGGGTCGGTGGCGGTGAGGAACCCGCCCCGGCACAGGCTGGAGACGGCCAGCCCGGCGTCCCGCACCAGCCGGGCGGCGGCCGCGACCCCGAACTCCCGCACCGGCTCCCGCCACAGCCCGACCGCGGGCACCCCGGCCCGGGCGCACCCGGCGACGAGCTGCGGCAGCGACCACTGGCGCACGGTCTGCTGGTTGATGCTGAGCCGGGCGAGCTCCGCCGCCCCGGCGTCGGGCGGGTGCGCCGCGGGTCCGGTCATCACGTCTCCACTCCGTGCAGGGCCAGCAGCTGCCGCATCCGGGCCGCGGCACGCGCCGGGTCCGGGAAGAGCCCGATCCGGTCGGCCAGTTCGTAGGCGCGCGCCAGATGCGGCAGCGAGCGCGCCGACTGGAGGCCGCC
Source organism: Streptomyces sp. JLBT605 (assembly GCF_058215555.1). NCBI lineage: Bacteria > Bacillati > Actinomycetota > Actinomycetes > Kitasatosporales > Streptomycetaceae > Streptomyces > Streptomyces sp. JLBT605. The sequence continues at coordinate 4,537,989 of NZ_CM177087.1, read as the reverse complement.
GACCATGGTGAAGTGGTCCTGGTGCCCGGCCAGCCAGGCCAGGAACACCACGCCCGTCTTGTAGAAGCGCGTGGGGGCCTGGAAGAGATGCCGGGCCAGGGGCACGGTCGGGTCGAGCAGCGCCCGGAAGCCTGGGACGTCCCCGGTGTCCAGGATCCGCACCGCCTGGGCGGCGATCGGCCCCAGTGGGTCGAAGACCCCGAGCAGGGCGTGGCTGAAGCCGCGCCCGTCCCCGGCGATCAGCTCCGGGTAGTGGAAGTCGTCACCGGTGTAGCAGCGGACGCCCTCGGGGAGGCGGCGGCGGAGGGCGATCTCCCGCTCGGCGTCGAGCAGCGAGACCTTCACGCCGTCCACCATGGCCGGGCGCGCGGCGATGACCTCCAGGAAGCTCTCGGTGGCGGCGTCGAGGTCCGCGCCGCCCCAGTAGCCGGCCAGCGCCGGGTCGAACATCGGGCCGAGCCAGTGCAGCACGACCGGGCCGCTCACCTGCCGCAGCAGCCCGTCGTAGAGCTCCAGGTAGTCCTCGGGGCCGCGCGCGGCGGCGGCCAGTGCCCGGGATGCCAGCAGCACCGGCCGCGCGCCCACCGCCTCGGCCAGCGCGAGCTGCTCCTCGTAGGCCGTGCGCACCTCGGCGAGCGGCACCGGCCCGGGCCCGGTCAGCTGATCGGTGCCCACCCCGCAGACGATCCGGCCGCCTACGGCCGCCGCCTCGGCCGCCGAGCGGCGGATCAGCTCGGCCGCGCCCGCCCAGTCCAGGCCCATGCCGCGCTGCGCGGTGTCCATCGCCTCCGCGACGCCCAGCCCGTACGACCACAGATGGCGGCGGAAGGCGAGGGTGGCGTCCCAGTCGACGGCGGCGGGCCCGTCCGCGGTGGTGTCGGCGAACGGGTCGGCCACCACGTGCGCCGCCGCGAAGACGGCACGGGAGGCGAGCGGGGCGGCGCCCGGGGCGGGCAGCACCGGCTCGGAGCGGGGCCGGTATCCGCGCAACAGCCCGCCCGGGTCGGGGAGTCGCAGGGTCGTCGTCGCGCCGCTCACCGCCCCTCCCCCGCCCGGCCGGAACGCGTGCCTTTCAGGCCGCCAGGACCGCCGACGCCGCCGGGACCCCCGACGGCACCGATACCGCCGGTGCCGCCGGTGCCGCCGGTGCCGCCGTTCACAGCGTCAGCTCCGGGACGTCCAGCCGGCTCCCGCCCGCGGACGACGCGAGGCCCAGCTCGGCCAGTTGGACCCCGCGCGCGCCGGCCAGCAGGTCCCAGCGCCAGGGCTCGCCGAGCGCCACATGGCGCAGGAACAACTCCCACTGCGCGCGGAACACGTTGCCCAGGGCGCCGTTGTCCGGCACCTCCTGCCACTGTCCGCGGAAGTCCTCGGTCACCGGCAGATCCGGGTCCCACACCGGCCGGGGCGTGACGGAACGGTGCTGCACCCGGCACCGGCGCAGCCCGGCGACGGCCGAGCCCTCGGTCCCGTCCACCTGGAACTCCACCAGTTCGTCGCGGTGCACCCGTACCGCCCAGGAGGAGTTGATCTGCGCGACGATCCCCCCGTCCAGTCGGAAGGTCGCGTAGACCGCGTCGTCGGCGGTGGCCTGGTAGGCGTCGCCCCGCTCGTCCCAGCGGCGCGGGAGATGCGTGGTGACCTGCGCCTGGACGGTCCGGACGGGGCCGAACAGCTCATGCAGCAGGTACTCCCAGTGCGGCAGCATGTCGAGCGCGATCCCGCCGCCGTCCGCCGCGCGGTAGTTCCACGAGGGGCGCTGCGCCGGCTGCCAGTCGCCTTCGAAGACCCAGTAGCCGAACTCCCCGCGCACCGAGAGGATCCGGCCGAAGAATCCGCCGTCGATCAGCCGCTTCAGCTTGCGCAGGCCCGGCAGGAACAGCTTGTCCTGCACGACCCCGTGCCGCACCCCGGCCGCGTCCGCCTGCCGGGCCAGCTCCAGCGCCCCGGCCAGGCCGTCCGCGGTGGGCTTCTCGGTGTAGACGTCCTTGCCGGCCGCGATGGCCTTGGCCAGGGCCGGTTCGCGGGCGGCGGTGATCTGCGCGTCGAAGTAGAGGTCCACCCCGGGGTCGGCCAGCACCGCGTCCAGGTCGGTGGCGACATCGGCCTCCGGGTCCAGGCCGTGGCGTTCGGCGATGGCGCGCAGCGCGGCGGCGCGCCGGCCGACCAGCAGCGGTTCGGGCCACAGCACGCTGCCGTCGCCGAGATCGAGGCCGCCGTCCTCCCGGATGGCGAGCAGCGAACGGACCAGGTGCTGCCGGTAACCCATGCGGCCGGTCACGCCGTTCATGGCGATCCGCACTCGTCTGCGCCTCACGTCGCTTCCTCCTGCTTCGGCATGCCGTTGGTGGCCCCGGTAAGTCAGTAAGCGCTTTCAGCCCGTCGACGCTAGTCGCCGCGCCGCCCGCCGGACAAGGCATCCGGCGCACGGCCTCTTGCCGCCGCACCGCCGGGTGAGAGCATGTACGCCCATCACGCCCGGCGTGTCCGGGGTGTTCCGGTGCGGCCCGCGCCGCACGCGTCCGGACCGCCGCCACGCCCACGTCGCTCACCAGTGGAGGACCCATGGCAGTGACCCTGGCCGATGTGGCGGCACGGGCTCGGGTTTCGGCGGCGACGGTGTCGCGCGTGCTGAGCGGCAACTACCCGGTGGCGGAGTCGACCCGGGCGCGGGTGCTGCGCGCGGTCGACGAACTGGAGTACGTGGTCAACGGCCCGGCCAGCGCTCTGGCGGCCGCCAGCTCGGACCTGGTCGGCGTCCTCGTCAACGACATCGCGGACCCCTTCTTCGGCATCCTGGCGGGCGCGGTGCAGGGCGAGATGGGCCGGGGCGGGGTGCCGGGCCGGGCGGGCGAGAAGCTGGCCGTCATATGCAGCACCGCCGGGGCACCGGCACGCGAACTCACCTACCTCACGCTGCTCCAGCGCCAGCGCGCGGCCGCCGTCGTCATCACCGGCGGGGCGGTGGAGGACCCGGCGCACGCCGCCGCGGTCGCCGCGAAGGTCGCCCGGCTCACCGCGACCGGCACCCGGGTGGTGCTGTGCGGGCGGCCACCGGTGCCGGGCGCGGTGACCCTCACCTTCGACAACCGGGGCGGCGCCCGGCGGCTGACCGAGCATGTGCTGGCCCTCGGCCACCGGCGGATCGGCTATGTGGCGGGCCCGGCCGAGCGCACCACCACCCGGCATCGGCTGGAGGGCCACCGCGCCGCCCTGGCCGCGCGGACCGCGGGCGGCTCGGTCGCGTACCGGGATGCCGGCGGCCCGGAGGGCGCGGACGCCCGCGGCGCGGCGATCGCCTCCGGCGGCGCGGTCCCGGCCGGTGGGGGCGCGGGGCCCGGCGGGGGCGCGGTGCGCGCGGAGGCCGATCGGCTGACCGTCTTCGCCTCCTACGACCGCTCGTCGGGCTATGACGCCGCGCTGGAACTGCTGCGCCGCGACCCGGACCTGACCGCCGTGGTGGCCGCCAACGACACCATCGCGCTGGGGGTCTGCGCGGCCCTGCGCGATCAAGGGCTTCGCATTCCGCAGGACGTCTCGGTGGCCGGCTTCGACGACCTGCCGTTCAGCGCCGACGCGGTCCCGGCGCTGACGACCGTACGGCTGCCGCTGCACGAGGCCGGTGCGCGGGCGGGGCGGCTGGCGCTCGGCCGGGAGCCGCTGCCGCCGGGCGGCGTGGCGATGATCCGCACCGAGTTGATGGCCCGGTCCTCCACCGCTCCGCCGCGTCCCGGCGGCGCGGGTTAAGGGGGTGTCCGGTCGGTCTCCGCGACGCCGGCCAAGACCCACCGGCCGCCCCCTGCGCCCAAGCGGGTGAGCCGAAGGGCGCGCCGCCCGCGCCGCGGGGGCTGATCGACGCCCCGGCTGCCTAACGTCCGGCCTGGGCCCTCCTCACGGCACCGCCCGGGGCGGAGTCCGCGGAGGTGGCCCGGGGAGCCACCGTCCGCTCAGCGAGGTGCCTGATGAAGTTGGCCTTTTCGACGCTCGGCGTGCCCGGGCTGCCCATGCCGGAGGTGGTCCGGCTCGCGGTCGGGCACGGCTACCACGGCGTGGAGCTGCGCGCCCACCCCGAGGAACCGGTGCATCCGGGGCTGGCGGCGGCCGAACGGGCCGAGGTGGCCGCCAGGTTCGCCGACGCCGGGGTGGAGATCCTCGCCGTCGCCGGGTACGTGCGGGTGGCCGAGGCGGGCCCGGACGAGCCGGTCCTGGCCGGGCTGCGGGAGCTGGCCGACCTCGCCGGAGATCTGGGCGCGCCCGCGGTGCGGGTCTTCCCCGGCGCCGGGGAGAAGCCCGGCGCCGAGGCCGACGCGGCGGCGGCCCTGCGGCTGGCGGCGGCCGCGCCGCACGCCGCCGACCGGGGCGTGCGGCTGCTGCTGGAGACCCATGACTCGCACCGCACCGGCGCCGCCACGGCCCGGGTCCTGAACGCCGTTCCGGGCGGCGGGGCGGGGGCGATCTGGGACGTGATGCACCCCTGGCTGGGCGGCGAGGAGCCGGCCGACACCTTCGCCGCGCTCGCCCCCCATCTGGAGGCGGGCCATGTGCAGGTCAAGGACATCGCCTCCGCGGAGGACACGCGTCCGTTGCCACTGGGAGCGGGGGTGCTGCCGCTCGGCGAGTGCGTGGAACTGCTCAGCCGCGCGGGCTGGGAAGGCTGGCTGTGCTGGGAGTACGAGCGGCGCTGGCACCCCGAGGCGGCTCCGCTGCCGGAGCTCCTCGGTCCGGGGCGGGAGCATCTGATGCGGCTGCTCGCCGACGCCGCCTGACGACCGAGGCCCCGGGCAGCGAGGTGAGGGCCACCCCGCCGACCAGCAGCGCGGCGGCCAGCCAGCGCAGCGGGCTGATCGCCTCGTCCAGCAGCAGCGCCGCCGAGGACATCCCGAAGACCGGGACGAGCAGGGAGAACGGGGCGACGACCGAGGCATCGTAGGTGCGCAGCAGATGGCCCCAGATCCCGAAGCCGAGCAGGGTGGTGACCCAGGCGACGTAGAGGATGGCGCCGGTCCCGCCCCAGTCCAGGGAGGCGAGCGCGGCCCGGTCGGCGGCCGGCCCCTCGAAGATCAGCGAGAGGACCAGCAGTGGCAGCACCGGCACCACGCTCACCCAGACCATGAAGCGCAGCGCGTCGGGCGGGGCGGCACGCCGGGTGAGCACGTTGGACACTCCCCAGCACGCCGCGGCGGCCACGCACAGGGTGAAGCCGAGGACCGGCCCGGAGGCGCCTTCGTCGACGGCGGCCACCGCGATGCCGGCGAGCGCCACGGCCATGCCCAGCAGCCGCACCCGGGTGGGGCGCTCGCCGAGGACCAGGGCGGCGGCGAGCGCGGTGAAGACCGCCTGGATCTGGAGCACCAGCGAGGAGAGCCCGGCGGGCATGCCCTGCCGCATGCCGATGAAGAGCAGCCCGAACTTGGCGACGCCGAGCGCCACTCCCACGCCGAGGATCCACCGCCAGGCGACCTGCGGCCGGCCGACGAAGAAGACCGCGGGCAGCGCCGCGGCCAGGAAGCGCAGGGCGCAGAAGAGGAGCGGCGGGAAGTGGTCGAGTCCGACTTCGATGACGACGAAGTTGACACCCCAGATGGCGGTGGTGAGGACGGCGAGGAGGAGATGGACGGGTCGCATGGACTTCACGATCCCGGCCCTGGACCGTGAAGCACCAGCGCGGATCTCTTCATGATTGGATGCAGCAACGCTACAAGAACGGGTCATCGGGCGGCGGTGTCCGGAGCGCGGGACTCCCGCGCGCGAACGGGCCGCGGGTGAGGAGTGGAGCATGCTGGACCTGTCCCGGCTGCGGGCGCTGCACGCGGTCGCCGTGCACGGTTCGGTCAGCGCCGCCGCGGTCGCGCTCGGCTACACCCCGTCCGCGGTCTCCCAGCAGATCGCCAAGCTGGAACGGGAGACCCGCACCAAGCTGCTGGAGCGGCGGGGCCGCGGGGTGGCGCTGACCGACGCGGCCGCGCAACTGGCGCAGACCGCCGAGGAGTTGCTGGCCATGGTGGAGCGGGCCGAGACCGCCCTGGAGGAGCGCCGCGGGCTGCCGACCGGCCGGCTGGTGATAGGCGCCTTCGCCTCGGCGGCGCGCGGGCTGCTGCCGTCCGTCCTGGCGGAGCTGACCGACCGCTGGGGGCGGCCCCGGTCGGGCCCCGGGCCGGACGCGCTGGACGCCCGGCTGGTGGAGGTCGACCCGCATCTGTCGCCCGACCTGGTGGCGCGCGGGGTGATCGACGTCGCGGTCACCCATGACTGGGACATCTCGCCGCTGCCCGCACCGGAGGGCGTGGAGCGGGCGGTGATCGGCGACGACCCCTCGGACGTTCTCGTCCCGGCCGGTCACCCGCTGGCCGCCCGCACCACCCTGGACCGCGCCGACCTGGCCGCCCAGCGGTGGATCTGCCAACCGCCCGGTTCGGTCTGCCACGACTGGCTGATCCGGACCCTGCGCGCCTGCGGCCAGGAGCCGGACCTCGCCTACCAGGTGGCCGAGTACCAGTCGCAGATCGCGCTGGTGGCCGCTGGGCTCGGCATCGCCCTGGTCCCCCGGCTCGGCCGCGGCCCGATACCGGCGGGGGTGGTCGCCATCCCACTGGAGCCGACTCCGGTGCGGCGGCTGTACGCCCTGTGGCGCCCGGGCGCGGCCCGCCGCCCGGCGATCACCGAGACGGTCCGGACCCTCCAGCGGCACTGGCCCCACCGCGACGGCTGACACCCTCGCGCGGCTACGGCTACGACTGGGGGACGGTTGGGATGGCTACGGCGACCGCGGGGCCGGCCGGGCCACGCGGCGCGGCGGCGGGCGGGGGCGAGGCGCGCGGCGCACCATGGGCGCATGTGCCCCGATACGGAACCGGGCCGGGCCGCCGGACGTCCCAGCGGTGTGCCGACCAGCCGAGCTCGCCCGACGCCTCACGACCGCGCCCGCACCCGCACCCGCGCTCGTACGCGCACCGCCCTTCGCGCGGTGGCGCGGATCGCCCTGCCCAGCCTGCTGCTGGCCACGCTGCTCGCCGCCTGCGGTCAGGGGCAGCAGCCCGCCGACGCCGACTCGCCCGGCAGCCGACCGTCCGGCACCGGCACCGGCACCGGCACCGACGACTCCGCGCCCGCCTCGCAGGGCGGCCGGATCGACACCGGGCTCGCTTCCTTCGACTCCGGCACCGGCGCGGTGCCGGACGTGCGCCAGGTGATCCGGAACCGCACGCAACTGGCCGCCTTCGCGAAGCGGTTCGGGGCGGCCGGCGTCAAGATCAACGAGCGCGCGGACGCCACCGACTTCTCCCGGTTCACCCTGGTCGGCTGGTCGGTGACGACCGGATGTGCGAAGTGGCCGTCCGCGACGCTGCACCGCTCGGGCGACACGCTTCGCCTGGTCGCCGGGGAGCACCAGCCCCCGCCGCCGGAGTGCTTCGCGCCCTTCCACGCCGTGGCGGTCTTCACGGTGCCGAGCCAACGGATGCCGGAGCAGCCGCGCTTCGCCCATTGACCCGCCGGGGCTCTGCGCCTATGCCGTGTCATGAGCATTGCCATGGCACCGGCTGAGCGGCGCCGCCGTCCGCTCGACGCGCGCCATGAGCCTGCCCCTTTCCGGAAGGAGCGCACGGTGCACGATCCCGCCTCCCACCCACCCACGCAGCCCGCGGCCCACCCGCCCGCGCAGCCCGCATCGCACCCGTCCGCGCGGCCCGCCGCCGACCCGCCCACGCGGCTTGCCTCCCGCCCACCCACCCGGCGGGCTGTGCTCACCGCGACCGCGGCGGCCACCGCCGGGGCCGCCCTCGTCCACGGCGCCGGGCAGGGCACCGCCCGGGCCGCCGACCGGGACGACGCCGGGCGCGGTTGCCCCAGTCGCGAGCAGCTCCGGGCACTGATCGCCCGGATGACCCTGCCGGAGAAGATCGGGCAGCTCTTCGTGATGCGGGTGTACGGACACTCCGCCACCGAGCCCGACCCCGCCGATGTCGAGTCCAACCGCAAGGAGATGGGGGTCGCCAACGCCGCCGAGCTCATCGCCCGGTACCACGTGGGCGGCATCATCTACTTCGCCTGGGCGCACAACACCCGCGACCCGCACCAGATCGCCGGGCTTTCCAACGGCATCCAGCGCGCCGGGCTCGCCCAGCCCACACCGCTGCCGCTGCTCATCTCGACCGACCAGGAACACGGCATCGTCGCCCGGGTCGGCGCACCCGCCACCCTCTTCCCCGGCGCGATGGCCCTGGGCGCCGGGGGCAGCGTCTCCGACGCGCGCGCCGCGGCCCGGGTGGCCGGGCGGGAGCTGGCCGCGCTGGGCATCCGGCAGAACTACGCGCCGGTGGCCGACGTCAACGTCAACCCGGCCAACCCGGTGATCGGCGTACGGTCCTTCGGCGCCGATCCGCGGGCCGTCGCCGAGCTGGTCGCGGCGCAGGTGGAGGGCTACCGCAGTGGCGGGGTGGCGGCGACCGCCAAGCACTTCCCCGGCCATGGCGACACCTCCGTCGACAGCCATGTCGGGCTGCCGCTGATCACCCACTCACGGCAGGAGTGGGAACGGCTGGACGCTCCGCCGTTCCTGGCCGCCATCGATGCCGGCATCGAAGCGATCATGACCGCGCATCTGCTCTTCCCCGCCCTGGACCCGGTCGACGACCCGGCCACCCTGTCCCGGCCGATCCTCACCGGGGTGCTCCGCGGCGAACTCGGCTTCGACGGCGTGGTGGTCACCGACTCGCTCGGCATGGCCGGGGTCCGGGAGAAGTACGGCGACGACCGGGTGCCGGTGCTCGCCGTCAAGGCGGGCGCCGACCAGTTGCTGAACCCGCCGGACCTGCCGACCGCCTGGCAGGGCCTGCGCGCGGCGGTGGAGAGCGGCGAGATCAGCGAGGCGCGACTGGACGAATCGATCCTGCGCATCCTGGAACTGAAGGCGCGCCGCGGGCTGTTCGCCGACGCGTACACCACGGACGAGGAGGTGGACCGGGTCGTCGGGACCCGCTCGCACCGCGCCGCCGCCGACCGGATCGCCGGCCACACCACGACGCTGATCGCCCATGACGGGGAGGTGCTGCCGCTCTCCCGCCGCCGCCACCGCGAGCTGCTCGTGGTCGGCGTGGATCCGGCCGCGCCCTCGGGCACCGGCGGTCCACCGACCGCCGTGCTCGCCCGCGCCCTCACCGAGCTCGGCTTCACCGCCGAGGCGCTGTCCACCGGCACCGGCGGCAAGCCGGATCCGGCACCGGAGCGGATCGAGGCGGCGGTCGCGGCGGCCCGCACGCGGGACGCGGTGATCGTGGCGACGTACAACGTGGGCCGTGCCTCCAGCCAGCGCGCCCTGGTCGCCGCGCTCACCGCGACCGGCGTACCGGTGATCCATCTCGCGCTGCGCAACCCGTACGACATCGCCCAGTTGACCGGGGCCGGGCTCGCGGCCTCCCTGGCCTGCTACTCCTGGACGGATGTGGAGATGCGGGCCGCCGCCCGGGTCATCGCCGGGCGGACCCGTCCGCGCGGCAGACTGCCGGTCTCCGTCCCAAGCGCCGATGACCCGGCCCGCGTGCTCTACCCGGTCGGACACGGACTGACGTACTGAACGGGCTCTGCGGAGTGGCGTGAAAAAGGTCTCCGGACGGGCTCGGGTGAGCCCGTCCGGAGACCGCCGGTCGATCGGAAGGCTACGGCCGCAGCAGCGGCTCGCGCTCGATCTCCCGCTTGTCCAGCTTGGAGTCGTACCTGGCCAGCGGCTTGGCCGGCTTCTCGCCGTCCCGCACCGCCGCCGGGGCGACACCGGCCCACTTGAGGATGTCGGCCGTGGCCTTCTCCTTCTCGCCGGCGATCAGACCGGCGACGTTGGCACCGTGGTTGGCGCCCGGAGCGCTGTAGACGTAGCTGTCCTCGGCGCCCTTGCCCAGGCGGAACTGCTCCGCGCCCCACGGGTCGTTCTCCCCGTAGACGAACATCATCTGCTCGGCGTTGTGCCGGACCCAGCGGTCCACGTCACGCATGGCGGACGGGTGGAACTTCATCGGGATGGAACGCGGCACGTAGCTGCGCGGGTCGTAGATCCCCGGGTAGCGCAGCAGCCCGTCCAGGTGCGGGGTCTCGAAGGTGGGAGAGCCCAGCTGGGTGCCCGCCTGGTAGTAGTACGGCGTGTAGGTCTCCAGGCCCTGGTCGGTGTAGGCCGAGAAGCCGGAGATGTTGTCGATGAAGGTGTACAGCTCGTCGGTGGAGACGGTCGGCGCGGGCACGGAGGCGCAGTCCTTCTCCAGGCTGTACTGCCAGAAGGCCCACACCAGGTCCAGGACGACGTTCTCGTACGCCTTGTCGGCGCTGCCGACGACCTCGAAGGTCTGCTTCTCCTCGTCGGCCCACTTCTGGTAGCGGGCCACGATCTCGTCGCGGCGCACCAGGGCCTCACGCTGCACGGCGTTCAGCTTGGCGCGGCACTCCGGGGTGCCGACGTGGGAGAAGAACCGGTCGTAGGCCGAGTCCTCCTTGTTCACCACGTCGTTGGGCGCGACGTAGGCGACGGTGCCGTCCATGTCGTTCGGGTAGAAGCGGCGGAAGTAGGTGGCGGTCATGCCGCCCTTGCTGCCGCCGGTGGCCAGCCAGTTCTTGCCGTAGATCGGCTTGAGGGCCTTGTAGAGGCGGTGCTGGTCACTGGCCGCCTGCCAGATGTCGAGCTTCGACCAGTCCGCGGGCTGCGGCCGGGACGGAGTGAAGAACCGGTACTCCATCGAGAGCTGGTTGCCGTCGATGATCTGCGTCGGCTCGCTGCGGCGCGGGGTGGTCTTGAGGTTGTAGCCGGAGGTGAAGAACACCGTCGGCCGGTCCGTGGCCTTGTGGAGCAGCGTGATCCGCTGCTCGAAGGTGCCCTTGGACGGGTGCCGGTGGTCGATCGGCTGCTTGTAGGTGAAGACGAAGAAGCGGTACCCCTGATACGGCTTCTCCTCGACGAAGGTCATCCCCTTGATGGAGAGGAGCCTGTCCTTGATGTCCGGCTCGGCGGCGGTCGCCGCTCCTGTTGCCGACGCGGCGCCGACGCTGACGGTGCCTATGAGCACCACCAGCGACAGCAGCCATCTGAGCGCCTTGCGCATACGCCCTCCCCTGGGTTCGCAAAGGTCGCGGCGAACCTACCCAAGTCACACCCGGCCCGCCAGACCTGATTGGCACCCTTGCGGACACGGAGAGTTGCCGCCCGCCCGGCCCGCCCCGCTCGTCAGGGCGGTGGCGGGCGCCGCTCAAGGGCCGCGCTCGGGAACCGGGTTTGCGGGCCGGGCTTGAGCACCTCGCGGCCGCGGCCGCTCAGACCACCGCGGGCTCGGCCTCGCCGGTGAACGTCCGCCACAGCTCGGCGTACCGGCCGTCGCTCGCCACCAGCGACTCGTGGGTGCCGTCCTCCACGACCCGGCCGTGGTCCAGCACCACCACCCGGTCCGCGCGGGCGGCCGTGGTCAGCCGGTGCGCGACGACCAGGGTGGTGCGCCTGCCCGCCAGCCGGTCGGTCGCCTGGTTGACCAGTGCCTCGGTTGCCAGGTCCAGGGCGGCGGTGGCCTCGTCGAGCAGCAGGATGTCCGGGTTCACCAGCTCGGCGCGGGCCAGCGCGATCAACTGCCGCTGCCCGGCGGAGAGGTTGCGCCCGCGCTCGGCCACCTCGTGCAGATAGCCGCCGTCCAGCGACGCCACCATGGCGTGCGCGCCGACCGCGCGGGCGGCCGCCTCCACCTCGGCGTCGGTCGCGTCCGGCCGCCCGTAGGCGATGGCGTCGCGGACCGTGCCGGGGAAGAGGTACGACTCCTGCGGGACCACCCCGAGCCGGTGCCGGTAGCCGGTCATGTCGAGCTCGCGCAGGTCCGTGCCGTCCACCCGGACCGACCCGGAGGTCGGGTCGTAGAAGCGGGCGACCAGCTTGACCAGGGTGGACTTGCCCGCTCCGGTCTCGCCGACGAACGCCACCGTCTGGCCCGCGGGTATGCGCAGGTCTATGCCGCTGAGCGCGGCCACCTCGGCGCTCCCGGCAGCCGCCTCGACGCTTTCGGCACCGACGCCGCCTTCCGCACCGGCGGCACCGGCACTCGTGGCATCGGCGGCGCCGGCACCGCCGTACCGGAAGTGCACGTCCTCGAAGACGATCTCCCCGCGCAGCTCCTTCACCTCGCGGGGCGACTCGGCGGCCGGTGTGGTCGTCGGCTCGCGCAGCAGCTCCTGGATGCGGCGCAGCGAGACGGAGGCCTGCTGGTAGCCGTCGAAGACCTGGGAGAGCTGCTGCACGGGCGCGAAGAACAGGTCGATGTAGAGGAGGTAGGCGACCAGGGCGCCGGTGGTGAGGGTGGAGTCGCCGACCCGGTGTGCGCCGACGATCAGCACCGCGGCGGCGGCCACCGAGGACAGCAGCTGCACGAAGGGGAAGTAGACCGATATCAGCCACTGGCCGTGCACCCGGGCCTGCCGGTAGTCGTCGCTGCGCTCGGCGAAGCGGCGGCGGCCGGTGTCCTCGCGCCGGAACGCCTGCACGATCCGCAGGCCCGCGACGCTCTCCTGGAGGTCGCCGTTGACCCCGCTGATCCGCTCCCGGGCCAGCTCGTACGCCTTGACGCTCTGCCGCCGGAAGAAGATCGTGCCGAGTATCAGCGGGGGCAGGGTCGCGAAGACCACCAGCGCCAGCTGCACGTCGATGACGAAGAGGGCGACCAGGATGCCGGCGAAGCTCAGCAGGCTGACCACGGCGGTGACCAGGCCGGTCTGCAGGAAGGTGGACAGGGCGTCCACGTCGGTGGTCATGCGGGTCATGACCTTGCCGGTCAGCTCGCGCTCGTAGTAGTCGAGGCCGAGCCGCTGGAGCTGCGCGAAGATCTTGACGCGGAGCGAGTACAGCACGCGCTCACCGGTGCGCCCGGTCAGCCGGGTCTCCCCGATCTGGGCGGCCCACTGGCCCAGCACCACCAGCAGCGCGAGGCCGGAGGCGGCCCACACGGCGCCGAGCGCGGCGCGCTGCACCCCCTCGTCGATCCCGTGCCGGATCAGCACCGGCAGCAGCAGTCCGGCGATCGCGTCGGCGGCCACCAGCAGCAGGGCGAACAGCAGCGGCACCCCGAAGCCGCGCAGCAACTGCCGCAGGCCGTACGCCTTCTCCGGCCGCTGCGCTGCCTCCTCGTCGATGTCGGGGGTGTCGGTGGCCGGCGGCAGTGCGGCCACCTTGGCCAGCAGGTCGGGGGTGGCCGGCATGCCGGCCAGCGCGCCCGCCATTCCGCCGGGCTGCCCGGCGGCGGCCGCCGTGGCGGCGGGGGCGGCGGGGGCCGTGCCGGGGCCGCCCGCGCCGTGGCGGCCGCGGTCCTTGTCGCCGGCGCGCTGCCACAACTCCGGCGTGACGCCGTCGGCGACCCGGCGCCGCGCGTTGACCGGCTCGTAGTCGATCTCGGCCTCGGCCTCGACGTCCAGCTCCAGCTCGAAATCGAGGTCCAGGTCCCGATCGGCACGGCCGTCGCCGTCCGGGGACCCGCCGGGGCCGCCGTCGAGACCGCCGGCGAGACCGGCCGGGTCACGGGTGATCCCGCTCAGCTCGTCCGGGTCGGTGAGCAGCCTGCGGTACAGAGCGCAGCGGGCCCGCAGCTCGTCATGGGTGCCGACGTCGGCCACCCGCCCGCCGTCGAGCACCGCGATCCGGTCGGCGAGGGCGAGGGTGGAGAGCCGGTGGGCGATGAGCAGGGTGGTGCGGCCGGCCATGACGCCGCGCAGCGCCTCATGGATCTCGTGCTCGACCCGCGCGTCCACCGCCGAGGTGGCGTCGTCCAGCACCAGCAGCCGGGGGTCGGTGAGGATGGCCCGGGCCAGAGCGATGCGCTGGCGCTGGCCGCCGGAGAGGGTGAGCCCCTGCTCGCCGACCTCGGTGTCGTAGCCGTCGGGCAGCTCGGTGATGAAGGAATCGGCCTGGGCGGCGCGGGCCGCCGCCCGTATCTGCTCCTCGGTGGCGTCCGGCGCGCCGTAGGCGATGTTGGCGCGGACGGTGTCGGAGAAGAGGAAGCTGCTCTCCGGCACCAGCCCGATGGCCGCGCGCAGCGAGGCGTAGGTCAGATCGCGCACATCGTGGCCGCCGATCCGCACCGCACCGCCGGTCGCGTCGTAGAAGCGGGGCAGCAGCAACGAGAGGGTCGACTTGCCGCTTCCGGAGGCGCCCACCACGGCCAGCGTCTCCCCCGGCTCGATGCGCAGCGAGACGTCGTCCAGCACCGGGTGCTCGGGGTCGTACCCGAAGCTGACATGGTCGAACTCGACGGTCGCGGGGGCGTCGGCGGGCAGCTCATGGGCGTCCGGCCGCTCGCTGATGGCGGGCTCGGTGTCGATCAGCTCGAAGACCCGCTCGACGCCGGCCCGGGCCTGCTGGCCCATGGTCAGCATCATGGTGAGCATCCGGACCGGGCCGACGAGCTGGGCGAGGTAGGTGGAGAAGGCGACGAAGGTGCCGAGCGTGACCTGCCCGCGACTGGCCATCCAGCCGCCGAGGGCCAGCATGGCGACCTGGCCGAGCGCGGGCACGGCCTGGAGGGCGGGGGTGTAGCGGGAGTTGAGGCGGACGGTGCGCAGCCGGGCGGCGAACAGCTCGCGGCCGGCGGCGCGCAGCTTGCCGGTCTCCTGGGCCTCCTGCCCGAATCCCTTGACCACCCGCACGCCGGTGACCGCGCCGTCCACGACGCCGGCCACCGCGGCGGCCTGCCCCTGGGCGTACCAGGTGGCGGGGAAGAGCCGGGTCCGGCTGCGGCCGGCGAGGATCCACAGGGCCGGGGCGACGGCCACCACCACGAGGGTGAGCAGTGGCGAGAGGATCGCCATCACGATCAGCGAGATGACGAAGAGCAGGACGTTGCCGATCATCATCGGGACCATGAAGAGCAGGCCCTGTATGAGCTGGAGATCGCTGGTGCCCCGGCCGACGACCTGGCCGGTGCTGAGCTCGTCCTGACGTCTGCCGTCCAGCCGGGTGATCGCCTGGTACATCTCGGTGCGCAGGTCGTGCTGGACGTCGAGCGCGAGCCGGCCGCCGTAGAAGCGCCGGATGTAGGTGAGGACGTACACCGCGACCGCGGCGACGATCAGCAGGGTGGCCCAGGGGGTGATCGACCGCTCCTGATCGACGATCACGTCGTCGATGATCAGCTTCGGGATCAGCGGCACCAGGGCCATGACCGCCATTCCGGCGAGCGAGGCGCCCAGCGAGAGCAGCACATTGCGCCGGTACCGCCAGCAGTACCGGGTCAGCCTCCTCACCCAGCCCTGCTGCTCCCCGTCCCCCATCGACGCGCTTGCCACCCCGTGACCTCCTGGTCCCTCGGCTCCACCCCGCGGCTCATGCCACCGGATGCTGCAACGCGCGGGTGTTCGGATTTCATCCTGCGGCAACAAAACTCGGTCGATGGTCGGAGTCGGGACCCAGGTCCATGGCCCCGGGGGCCGCCCGGAGCGAGGCCGGCGGCGTGGGTCAGGCGACGCGCGCCTCGGCCCCGCTCGCGGAGTCCTCGTCCGGCACGACCGTGATCGCGGCACAGCGCGCAGCCACGTCGTCCAAGGCGAGCCCGAGGGCGGAGGCCAGCGCCGAGACGGTGAAGAAGGCGGGTTGTCGGGGCCCGACCGGTCTCGATCTTGCGGAGGGTCTCGGCGGAGATGCCGGCCGCCGGGGCGACCGTTGCCATGCTGCGCTCGCCGCGCGCCTGCCGCAACAGGATGCCCAGGTAGCGGCCGCGTTCGCGTTCCAGCGGGGCCGGACGACGGCGCCCGGGTGCTCACACTCCCGTGACGCCGGCGATGCGCCCGCTGACCATCGGCGCCCCGCCGGCCCTCGCCCCCGCTAACCCTCGCCCTCCTGGGCGCCCTCGCCCAGCAGCCGGGTGAAGCGCGCCAGGTCGACGTTGCCGCCGGAGATCACCACCCCCACCCGGGGCGGCAGGTCCTTGATCCGGCCCGCCAGCAGCGCCGCCAGCCCGGTGGCCCCACTGGGCTCGATGACGATCTTGAGGTAGGTGAAGGCCACCGCCATCGCGGTGCGGATCTCCTCGTCGCTGACGAGCACCACCTCGTCCAGCAGCCGCTGGTTGACGGCGAACGTCAGCTCCCCGGGCATCTCCAGTGCCTGCCCGTCGTCGATGGTGCGCGGCACCGGAATCCGCACCCGGTGCCCGGCCTCCAGCGACCGCTTGTAGTCGTCACCCGCCTGCGGCTCGACGCCGATGGTGCGGATCGCCGGGTCCAGGCCCCGCACCGCGGTGGCACAGCCCGCCATCAGGCCGCCCCCGCCGACCGGGGCGATCAGCGCGCCGAGCCCCTCGACCTCCTCCATCAACTCCAGGCCGACCGTGCCCTGGCCGGCCATGACCTGCGGGTCGTCGTACGGCGGGATGAGCGTCAGCCCCCGGTCGGCGGCCAGCTTGGTGCCGATCGCCGCCCGGTCGCCGGTGTAGCGGTCGTAGCTCATCACCTGGGCGCCGTAGCCGAGCGTCGCGGCCCGCTTGGCCTCGGGGGCGTCCTCCGGCATCAGAATGGTCGCCGAGGTGCCGAGGATGCGGGCCGCCAGCGCCACCGCCTGGGCGTGGTTGCCGGAGGAGTAGGCCGCCACCCCGCGCCGCAGCCGGCCGGGCGTCAGCTGCGCGATGGCGTTGTAGGCGCCGCGGAACTTGAAGGCGCCCACCCGCTGGAAGTTCTCGCACTTGAGGAAGGTCCGGGCGCCGACGCGCTCGTCCAGGATCCGGGAGGTCAGCACCGGGGTACGGTGCGCGACGCCGCGGATCCTGGCCGCGGCCGCGTGGACATCGTCGAGGGTGATCCTTGGGCTGGTCATGGCAGAGCGTTATCAAGGCCCGGCCCGGCGCACCACCAGTTCCGCCACACCGGCCCGCTTCTTGTCGTCCGCCGACCGCAGCGTCACCCTGACGTAGCGCGCCTTGGCGGCGGCGGTGCGCGGCGTGGGCGGCGTGGTCCACTGCCTGCCGTCCACCGAGACGCGCACCTGGTAGTCGGCGGGCCGCACCGTGGTCCACACCGGGGTGACGGAGGAGACCGACCGCACCGCGCCGAGGTCGGCGGTGAGGCTGCCGCGCACCCCGTCGGGCACCCAGGCGGTGGCGGTACTGCCGTCCAGCGCGGCGCCCGCGTACATCCCCGGCTCCTCGGAATCGGCCTTCGCCGAGGTGCAGCGGGCGAGGTTCGTGGTGGGCTCCAGGTCCGGACGGCGGGTCTTGAGCACGGCCGGAGCCTCCGCGCTGACCACCCGTTCGCCCTGCGGGGTCTGGATCCGGAAGGGTTCCCCGGCAGTCAGCCGCACCGCCGTCTCGTGTGCGCCGAGCGCGATCTCGAAGGTGCGGCCCTGCCAGCGCAGGCCCCGCAGGGTGACCCCGTGCGGCAGCTGCGGCGGCAGCATCGGGTCGAGCTCCACCCGGTCCTCGCGCAGCCGCAGCCCGGTCAGACCGTGGGTGAAGACCTGGAGGAAGCCGCCCTTGCCGGTGAGGAAGTCCTGTGCCGGGGAGCCCGCGAGCGGGTCCGCCGCCCCCGCCACGTCGCCCCGGGCCTCCGAGAACAGGTGGAAGGGGCCGCGGGCGAACGGCCGGATGGAGCGCTCCAGATAGGTGTACGTCGAGCAGCCGGGCTCGCCGATGGCCGCGGCGTCGATGGCGTGCACCGAGTCGGTCATGGCCGGGCCGTCGGGGTCGGTGCGCGCGGCGTAGTAGTCCAGGGTGTTGACGGCGGCCTGACGGGCCATCGGCCACTCCAGCGGATACATCAGCAGGACCGTGTCCGCCTGCTTGATCAACGAGCCCTGGTAGCCCGCGTACTGCTGGAAGACCTGGCGCTTCGCGTCGTAGGGGATGCGCAGCGAGCGGGCGATCCGGTCCCAGTGGGCCGGGGCCTGCTCGCCCAGCAGCCGGGCGACGCGGGTGGCGTGGCGCAGCGTGGTGGCCGCGCCGGCGTTGGTGAACACCCCGTCGTCGACGCCGTTGCTGTACTCGTCGGGCCCGGCCACGTCCTTGACGGAGTAGCTGCCGTCGGCGTTGCGGCTGACCCGCGAGGTCCAGAACTCCGCGATGCCCTTGAGCACCGGCCAGCCGCGCCGGCGCAGCCAGTCGATGTCGCCGGTGGCCAGGTAGTACTGCCAGACGGCCAGCGCGATGTCGCTCTGCAGGTGGATCTGGGTGCGGCAGTGCGGCGGGTCGACGCTGTGGCACTCGGTGGGCAGATCGCCGCGGCTGGCGCTGTTCCAGGGGTAGAAGAGCCCCTGGTAGCCGAGTCGGCGGGCGTTGGCGCGGGCGGCCGTCTGGGTCCGGTAGCGGTATTCGACGACGGTCCGGGCGAGGTCGGGGTGGGCGGCCAGCAGCCCGGGGAACATCCACGTCTCGGCGTCCCAGAAGACCAGCCCGGCGTAGTTGTCACTGGTCAGCCCGGTGGGCGCGATGCTGTTGCGGGCTCCGGCGCGGGTGTTGGCCAGCAGCCCGTACTGCGCCGCGCGCAGCCACGCCTGGAGTCCGGGCGCCCCGGGCACCTCGATGTCGGCGCGCCACAGTTGCCGCCAGGCGGCGGTGTGCTCGGCGAGCAGCTGGTCCCAGCCGCGCCGGGCGGCCCGCTGGGAGGCGTCGGTGGCGGTGGCGCGCGGGTCGCGTGAGGTGAGGGCGGTGTCCACGCCGACGTATTTGGTGATCTCGTAGGAACGGCCGCGCTCGACCGGGAAGGTCAGCGCCTGGTGCGCGGTCAACCTCCCCTTGCCGGCAAGCTCTTGGCGTTCGGCTTCTGTACGCACCTCGGGGCCGTGGCGCAGGGTGGAGGCGACCGCTCCGGCGGTGTTCGTGCCCTGTGTGCGGAAGGTGACGTCCACGGTCCGGTCGCCCGGCCGCACCCCGCCGCCGGTCTGGGTCAGCCGTCGCGCGCCGCGGCCGTCGAGGGCGCCGGTGACGGTGGCGTGGCCGCTCCAGTGCGGGGTCATCCGCAGCCGTACGGCGCCGGTGTGTGCGGCGTTGCGGTCGGTGAGCACCTCGTAGACCAGGTCGGTGGCCCGACCGTCGGCGGCGGTCCAGGTGAGGGAGGTGCGCACCAGCCCGCAGCGCAGGAACTGGGTCTGCCGGTAGTGCGAGATCCGGCCTGCTCCGGTGCCGGCCCCGAAGGTCTCGGCGCCCTCGCCGCCGGTGCGCACATCGAGCGTGGTCCAGGTCGGCAGAGCCGCGATGACCTGCCGGTTCTCGGTGATCTCGGGGGTGTGCGCGTACAGCCCGGAGACCAGCGAGCCGTCGTAGCGGGGGGTGAAGAGCGGCCAGCCGGTCTTGGCGTCCGACTCGGCGTATCCGGCGCCGTTGGGCGGCACCCGCTGACCGAGGTAGCCGTTGCCGACGAAGGCGTGGTGGCTGTCCTTGGGATCGATCCGGGTGGCGGTCGGCGCCCAGGGGCCGGGGGCGGCGTCCGCGCAGGGTGCGCCGGAGCCGCTGCCCGCGCCGGCCTGCGCGGTCCGATGCCCGGTGGCGGCCGACACCGGGGGGACCGCCGCGGCGAGAGCGCCCGCGAGGAGTGGCGCCAGCAGCCGTGCGGGGCGGCGCGGCCGTGAGAGGTTCCGGGAGTGCCTCATCGCTCTCCTCAGTGATCGCCGGGGGTCTAGGCGACCATAAAGAGATGAACACACCGCGTCAATGGACGATGCGGTGTGTTCAGATGATGAACTCTCTTGGCTCAACGGTCAGATGGCCGCGCGCTCAGCGCCCGGGGCCGGTGACGTCAGCGCCCGTGGCGACTCGGCGGTCCGGGCCGGTGAGCCGCTGCCCCACCGGGCGTCTCAGCCACGTGCGGCGGCGATCTGACGGGCCATGATGGTGGTCAACTCGTACGCCGTGTGGGAGGCGGCGACGCAGGTCATCTCGGCGTGGTCGTACGCCGGGGCGACCTCCACCACGTCGGCCGAGACGAGGTTGCAGGACGCCAGCCCGCGCAGGATCTCCAGCAGCTCGCGGGAGGTGAGGCCGCCGGCCTCGGGGGTGCCGGTGCCGGGGGCGTGCGCCGGGTCCAGCACGTCGATGTCGATGGAGATGTACAGCGGCCGGTCGCCGATGCGCTGGCGGAGCTGGTCGGCCACCTCGTCCACGCCGCGCCGCATCACGTCGGCGGAGGTGACGATGCCGAAGCCCATCTTGGCGTCGTCGTCCAGGTCCTGCTTGCCGTAGAGCGGGCCGCGGGTGCCGACGTGGCTGAGCGCCGAGGTGTCGAGGATGCCCTCCTCCACCGCGCGCCGGAACGGCGTGCCGTGGGTGTACTCCGCGCCGAAGTAGGTGTCCCAGGTGTCCAGGTGCGCGTCGAAGTGGAGCAGCGCGACCGGACCGTGCTTGCGGGCCACCGAGCGCAGGATCGGCAGCGCGATGGTGTGGTCGCCACCGAGGGTCATCAGCCGGGCACCGGTGCCCAGCAGGTCGTCCGTGGCCGCCTCGATGGTCTCCACGGCCTCGTTGATGTTGAACGGGTTCGCGGCGATGTCACCGGCGTCGGCGACCTGCGCCAGCGCGAAGGGAGAGGCGTCCTGCGCCGGGTTGTACGGGCGCAGCAGCCGGGAGGCCTCACGGATGGCGTTGCCGCCGAAGCGGGCGCCCGGCCGGTAGGAGACCCCGGTGTCGAAGGGCACGCCGACGACCGCGACGTCAGCGGCGCCGCCGACCTCGTCCAGGCGCGGCAGCCGGGCGAAGGTCGCGGGCCCCGCGTAGCGCGGTATACGGGAGGAATCGACAGGCCCAACGGGGCCGGCGGGCTGACCGGGCTGACGGGCGTCCGTGCTCATGCGGCTGCTGCCTCTCGGCGGGTGCGGGTTCAGGGATTACGGCATACGAGCGTAAGCAGCGGCACGGAATCCGCACATGTACGTTCCCGAGGACCAAGCACGGCTATTTGGACACCACGTCCATTTCCTTGCCGCAGGGGAGACAATGGGCCTCATGCCGATACCGAGCCCTGCCCCGAGCCGCGCCGAGCTGATCGACCACCTCGTCCGCACCCGCATCGCGGGTGATGTCGCCACTCCCCGGGACAACAACCTCTCGCACTACCGGGCGCTGGCCAACGGTGATCGGCACTACTGGCTGGGCCTGGAGCTGGGCGACCGCTGGGCCGATGAGCAGGACGTCCTGGCCGTGATGGCGGAGCGCTGCGGCGTGGTCGACGACCCCGGGCACCGCACCGGGCAGGACACCATCGACCCGGAGCTGACCGTCGGCGCCCTGGACCGGATGGCGGCGGTGCTGCGCAAGGCGGCCGAGGCGCGGCAGCGGGTGCTGTTCGCCACCGGGCACCCCGGCGGCCTGCTGGACGTGCACCGCGCCACGGCCGCGGCGCTGCGGGCCGCGGGCTGCGAGATCGTGGAGATCCCCGGCGGGCTGACCGCCGACGAGGGCTATGTCTTCCAGTTCGCCGACGTGGCGGTGCTGGAGCGCGGCGCCACGCTGTGGCACACCCACTCCCCCGCCCCGATGGCGGCGATCCTGGACGGGCTGCTGCGCGAGGGCCGGCCGCTGCCGGACCTGGTCGTCGCCGACCACGGCTGGGCGGGCTGCGCGGGCCAGCGCGGGATCGATGCCGTCGGCTACGCGGACTGCAACGATCCGGCGCTCTTCCTCGGCGAGGCGGAGGGCACGCTGTCGGTGGTGGTGCCGCTGGACGACCACGTCACCAACCCGCGGTTCTACGACCCGATGACCGGCTACCTGCTGGAGGCGGCCGGCCTCACCACGGGCTTCTGACCCTGACATCGTCCGTTGTACATGCGGCGCGGGGCGCCGGTGAGGTGGCTCACAGCCCCATCGACTTGGCGATGATGGAGCGCATGACCTCGCTGGTGCCGCCGTAGATCCGGGTGACCCTGGTGTCCGCGTACAGCCGGGCGATGGGGTACTCCATCATGTAGCCGTAGCCGCCGTGCAGCTGGAGGCACCGGTCGATGACGACGGCGGCCCGCTCGGTGGTGAAGAGCTTGGCGGAGGCGGCGTCGGCGGCGGTCAGCTCACCGGCGTCGTGCGCGTCCAGCGCCCGGTCCACGACCGCCTGCATCGCGTCCACCTCGGCCTTGCAGTCGGCCAGGGCGAACTTCGTGTTCTGGAAGGACGCCACCGCCTGACCGAAGACGGTGCGGTCCCGGACGTACGCCTTGGCGAACTCCACGGCAGCGGCCGCCTGGGCGTAGGCCCCGACCGCGATGCCGAGGCGCTCCTGCGGCAGGTTGTGCGTGAGGTACTCGAACGCCCTGCCCTCTTCGCCCAGCAGGTCCTCCACCGGCACCTTCACGTCGGTGAAGGACAGCTCGGCGGTGTCGGAGGTCTTCAGACCCAGCTTCTCCAGCTTGCGGCCGACCGCGTAGCCCTCGCTCGTGGTGTCCACCACCAGGATGGATATGCCGCCGCGGCGGTTGTCGGGGGTGGCGGGCGCGGTGCGGGCGCACACCAGCACCCGGTCGGCGAGCACGCCCCCGGTGATGAAGGTCTTGGCGCCGTTGAGGACGTAGTGGGTGCCGTCGTCGGAGAGCTTGGCGGTGGTCTTCATGCCGGCCAGGTCGGAGCCGGTGCCGGGCTCGGTCATGGCGATGGCGGTCATCATCTCGCCGCTGACGAAGGGCGGCAGCCAGCGCCGCTTCTGCTCCTCGGTCGCGTACTTGAGGAGGTACGGCAGGCAGAGCCCGGTGTGCACGCCGCTGCCGCCGAAGCTGACGCCGGCGCGCGCGATCTCCTCGGTGATCACGGCGTTGAACTTGAAGCTGCGCTCCCCCGCGCCGCCGTACTCCTCGGGCACCTCGATCCCGAAGACGCCCAGCTCACCCAGTTTCCGGTAGAAGTCGCGGGGTGCCTGACCGGCCTCCCGCCACTCGTCGTAGTACGGCACGACCTCGGCCGCGATGAAGTCGCGGATGGTCTCGCGGAACGCCTCGTGGTCCTCGTTGAACACGGTCCGACGCATGGCTGACTCCTCGCTGGGCTGGACCCGACCGCCTGCTGGCTAAGCGCTTGCTCAGCTGACTCCCGGGGAAAGCTACCCGTCGGTCAGTCGGCGTGTCCAGAGCCGCGCGCGGAGCCGCCCGCGGAGCCGCCGTCGCCCTGCCCGGAGCCGTCACCGCGCCCGGAGCCGTCGGCGTGCCCGGAGCCGTCGGCGGCGCCGTCGCCCCACTCCGGGACCCCGGCCGCCGCGCCGAACGCCCCCAGCGCCAGCCGGTGCAGCAGGTCGGCGGTGGCCTCACGCCCCTGGAGCGCGCCGGGCCGTCCCAGGTGGGGGGTGGAGTTGAGCAGCCCGAACACGGCGTGCACGGCGGCCCGCGCCGGGCACTCGGCGAGCCCCGGGTAGACCTGGCGCACCACCTCGACCCACAGCTCCACGTACTGCCGCTGGAGCTGGCGCACCAGCTTGCGGTCGCTCTCCCGGAGCCGGTCCAGCTCCCGGTCGTGCAGGGTGATCAGCGGGCGGTCGTCGAGCGCGAAGTCGATGTGCCCCTCGATGAGGGAGTCCAGCAAGGCGGCGGGCCCCTGACCGGCCACGGCGGCCTCGGAGACCCGGCGCTTGCCGCCCGTCAGCAGCCGTCCGCTGATCCCCACCAGCAGCTCGGCGAGCATGGCGTCCTTGCCGGCGAAGTGCCGGTAGAGGCCGGGGCCGCTGATGCCGACCGCGGCACCTATCTCGTCGACTCCGACGCCGTGGAAGCCGCGCTCCGCGAAGAGTCGGGCGGCCTCCCGGAGGATCTGTTCACGACGGGTCTCGGCGGGCGCGTGCGTGCTCATGAAATTGATTCTAGACAGCGGCGTTAATGAGCGTTAACGTGATGTCACGGCAGGTTAACGCTCATTAACAAGACTGGCTGGGCGCGGCGCCGCCCCCGAGGACCTCGGGGCATCGGCGCGTCGGCGCCTCGGCGGTCCGGTGGGACCGAGCAAGGGGGCTCGTAGCCATGGAGCAGGCACCGGTGCTGCACACCAGCGCCGATCCGGCGTCCGACGCCTGGCGCGTCAATGAGGCGGCGCACCGCGAGCTGGTGAAGCAGCTGTGCGAGAAGCTCGGGCTGGCGCGGCTGGGCGGCGGCGAGAAGGCGCGCGCCCGGCACACCGCGCGCGGCAAGCTGCTGCCGCGCGACCGGGTCGACACGCTGCTGGATCCCGGCTCACCGTTCCTGGAGCTGGCGCCGCTGGCGGCCGACGGGATGTACGGCGACCAGGCCCCGGCGGCCGGAGTGATCGCCGGGATCGGGCGAGTCGCGGGCCGCGAGGTGGTCGTGGTCGCCAATGACGCCACGGTCAAGGGCGGCACCTACTACCCGATGACGGTGAAGAAGCATCTGCGCGCCCAGGAAGTGGCCCTGGAGAATCGCCTGCCATGCCTCTACCTCGTCGACTCCGGCGGCGCGTTCCTGCCCATGCAGGACGAGGTCTTCCCCGACCGGGAGCACTTCGGCCGCATCTTCTACAACCAGGCGCGGATGTCCGGCGCGGGGATCCCGCAGGTGGCGGCGGTGCTCGGTTCATGCACCGCGGGCGGCGCCTATGTTCCGGCGATGAGCGACGAGGCCGTCATCGTGCGCGAGCAGGGCACGATCTTCCTGGGCGGGCCCCCGCTGGTGAAGGCCGCCACCGGTGAGGTCGTCACGGCCGAGGAGCTCGGCGGCGGCGAGGTGCACTCCAAGGTCTCCGGCGTGACCGACCATCTCGCCGAGGACGACGCGCACGCGCTGCGCATCGTCCGCTCCATCGTCTCCACGCTCCCCCCCTCGCTCGCGCAGCGCGGGCAGCTGCCGTGGCAGGTGAGGGCGGCCGAGGAGCCCGCCGTCGACCCCTCCGGGCTGTACGGCGCGGTCCCGGTCGACTCCCGCACCCCCTACGACGTCCGCGAGGTCATCGCGCGCGTGGTCGACGGCTCGCGGTTCGCGGAGTTCAAGGCCGAGTTCGGGACGACGCTGGTGACCGGGTTCGCGCGGATCCAGGGCCACCCCGTGGGCATCGTCGCCAACAACGGCATTCTCTTCTCCGAGTCGGCCCAGAAGGGCGCGCACTTCATCGAGCTGTGCGACCAGCGCGGCATCCCGCTGGTCTTCCTGCAGAACATCTCCGGCTTCATGGTCGGCCGCAGCTACGAGGCGGGCGGCATCGCCAAGCACGGCGCCAAGATGGTGACGGCGGTGGCCTGCACCCGGGTGCCCAAGCTGACCGTGGTGATCGGCGGCTCGTACGGCGCCGGCAACTACTCCATGTGCGGGCGGGCCTACTCCCCCCGCTTCCTGTGGATGTGGCCGAACGCCAAGATCTCGGTGATGGGCGGCGAGCAGGCCGCCTCGGTGCTCGCCACCGTCAAGCGCGATCAGCTGGAAGCGCGCGGCGAGGAGTGGAGCGCGGAGGACGAGGCCGCCTTCCGGGCCCCCATCCGCGAGCAGTACGACACCCAGGGGAACGCGTACTACGCCACCGCCCGGCTGTGGGACGACGGCGTGATCGACCCGCTGGAGACCCGGACGGTGCTGGGGCTGGCGCTCACCGCCTGCGCCAACGCCCCGCTGCCCGAAAAAGACCCTGCGGCGCCCGGCTACGGCGTCTTCCGGATGTGACGGGGAGAAGGACGATGTTCGACACCGTTCTGGTCGCCAACCGAGGCGAGATCGCGGTCCGTGTGATCCGCACGCTGCGCGCGCTGGGGGTGCGCTCGGTCGCCGTCTTCAGCGACGCGGACGCCGACGCCCGCCATGTGCGCGAGGCCGACACCGCCGTGCGGATCGGCCCCGCCGCCGCCACCGAGAGCTATCTGTCCATCGAGCGGCTGCTGGACGCCGCCGCCCGCACCGGCGCCCAGGCCGTCCACCCCGGTTACGGCTTCCTCGCGGAGAACGCCGCCTTCGCCCGTTCCTGCGCGGACGCCGGTCTCGTCTTCATCGGCCCGCCCGCCTCGGCGATCGAGCTGATGGGCGACAAGATCCGCGCCAAGGAGACCGTGCGCGCCGCGGGCGTCCCGGTCGTCCCCGGCTCCTCGGGCAGTGGGCTGACGGACGCCCAGCTGACCGAGGCCGCCCGCGAGATCGGCATGCCGGTGCTGCTGAAGCCCTCCGCGGGCGGCGGCGGCAAGGGCATGCGGCTGGTCCGGGCCGAGGCGCTGCTCGCCGAGGAGATCGCCGCCGCCCGGCGCGAGGCGCGCGGCTCCTTCGGCGACGACACCCTGCTCGTCGAGCGCTGGATCGACCGCCCCCGCCACATCGAGATCCAGGTCCTCGCCGACGGCCACGGCAATGCCGTCCACCTCGGCGAGCGCGAGTGCTCCCTGCAGCGCCGGCACCAGAAGATCATCGAGGAGGCGCCGAGCGTCCTGCTGGACGAGGCCATCCGCGGCGCGATGGGCGAGGCCGCCGTCCAGGCCGCCCGCTCCTGCGGGTACAGCGGCGCCGGCACGGTGGAGTTCATCGTCCCCGGCGGCGACCCCTCCTCGTACTACTTCATGGAGATGAACACCCGGCTCCAGGTCGAGCACCCGGTCACCGAGTTCATCACCGGCCTGGATCTCGTC
Source organism: Streptomyces sp. JLBT605 (assembly GCF_058215555.1). Lineage (NCBI taxonomy): Bacteria > Bacillati > Actinomycetota > Actinomycetes > Kitasatosporales > Streptomycetaceae > Streptomyces > Streptomyces sp. JLBT605. The sequence goes on along the minus strand of NZ_CM177087.1, from coordinate 4,511,490 downwards.
GAGTGGCAGCTGCGCGTGGCGGCCGGCGAGCCCCTGCCCTTCCGGCAGCAGGACATCACCCTCACCGGACACGCCGTCGAGGCCCGGGTCTGCGCCGAGACCGCCCGGGTCGCCGGGAACGGCGAGCGGGTGGACTTCCTGCCCTCCAGCGGCCCGGTGCGGATGCTGCACGAGCCGTCCGCGAAGGACACCGAGGGCGTGCGCACCGACTCCGGGCTGCTCCAGGGCACCGAGGTCGGCACCTCCTACGACCCGATGCTGTCCAAGGTCATCGCCTACGGGCCGGACCGCGCCACCGCGCTGCGGCGGCTGAGCGGCGCCCTGGCCCGGACCACCGTCCTCGGCGTCGACACCAACATCGGCTTTCTGCGCCGGCTGCTCGCCCACCCCGCTGTCGTCTCCGGCGACCTGGACACCGGGCTGGTCGACCGCGACGCGGCGAGCCTGGTGCCGGCCACCGTCCCCGACGAGGTCTACGCCGCGGCCGCCCTGCTGCGTCAGGCCGCCCTGGAGCCGGAGCCCGCGGGGCCGGGCGGCTGGGTCGACCCGTTCTCGGTGCCGACCGGCTGGCGGATAGGGGAGCCCGCATGGACGGTGCACCATCTGCGAGTGCCCGGCCATGAGCCGGTGACGGTCCGGGTGCGCGGCCGGGCGCGGCAGGCCCAGGTCCGCATCGAGCGCCCGGACGCGGGCGGTGACGGCCCGGCGGACCGGGCCGCCGGCACAGCCGCCCGGCTGCTGTCCCCCGCCTCGGGCCGGACGACGATCGAGTGGGGCGGCGTCACGCACCACTTCACCACCGCCCAGGGCCCGGAGGGCTCCTGGCTGGGCCGGGACGGCGACGCCTGGCGGGTGGCCGACCACGATCCGGTCGAGGCCGCGCTGCGCGGCGGTGGCGCCGCGGGCCATGCCGGGGCGCTGACCGCACCGATGCCGGGCACCGTGACGCTGGTCAAGGCGGCCGTGGGCGACCAGGTCAGCGCGGGACAGGGGCTGCTGGTGGTCGAGGCGATGAAGATGGAGCACCTGATCTCCGCCCCGCACGACGGCACCGTCACCGAGCTGGACGTGACCGCGGGCAGCACCGTCGCCATGGACCAGGTGCTGGCCGTGGTCACCCCGCACGACAGCGAGGAGGAGGCGTGATGTCCCTGCCCGACGGACTTCCCATGGCCGTGCCGGGCACCGGCCTGCCGGCCCGGGTGCGGATCCACGAGGTGGGCGCCCGGGACGGCCTGCAGAACGAGAAGACGGTCGTCCCCGTGGAGGTGAAGGCCGAGTTCATCCGGCGGCTGTCCCGGGCCGGGCTGACCACCATCGAGGCGACGAGTTTCGTCCGCCCCGAGTGGGTGCCCCAGCTGGCCGACGCTGAGCAGCTGATGCCGCTGCTGGACGGCCTGGACGCCGAGCTGCCCGTGCTGGTGCCCAACGCCCGCGGGCTGGACCGGGCGATCGCGCTGGGCGTCCGCCGGATCGCCGTGTTCGGCAGTGCGACCGAGACCTTCGCCCAGCGCAATCTCAACCGCACCGTCGAGCAGTCGCTGGCGATGTTCGAGCCGGTCGTCGACCGCGCCCGCGAGGCCGGGCTGCATGTGCGCGGCTACCTGTCCATGTGCTTCGGCGACCCCTGGGAGGGGGCCGTCCCCGTCCCGCAGGTCGTCTCCGTCGCCGGCCGGCTGATGGAGCTGGGCTGCGACGAGCTCAGCCTCGGCGACACCATCGGCGTGGCCACCCCCGGCCATGTGCGCCAGCTGCTCACCCGGCTGAACGAGGCGGGCCTGCCCACCGACCGGCTCGCGGTGCACTTCCACGACACCTACGGCCAGGCACTGGCCAACACCCTGGCAGCACTGGAACACGGGGTGACGACCGTGGACGCCTCGGCCGGTGGCCTCGGCGGCTGCCCGTACGCCAAGAGCGCCACCGGCAACCTCGCCACCGAAGACCTCGTGTGGATGCTCGACGGCCTCGGCATAGAAACCGGGGTCGACCTCGGCCTTCTCACCGCCACCAGCGTGTGGATGGCCGACCGCCTGGGCCGACCCAGCCCATCCCGGACCGTCCGCGCCCTCTCCCACAAGGAGTGACCCCGATGCCCCTGGACCACCGCCTCACCACTGAACACGAGGAACTCCGCCGCACGGTCGAGGAGTTCGCCCACGAGGTCGTCGCCCCGAAGATCGGCGACTTCTACGAGAACCACCAGTTCCCTTACGAGATCGTCCGCGAGATGGGCCGGATGGGTCTGTTCGGGCTGCCCTTCCCCGAGGAGTACGGCGGCATGGGCGGCGACTACCTCGCCCTCGGCATCGCCCTGGAGGAGCTGGCCCGCGTCGACTCCTCGGTCGCCATCACCCTGGAGGCAGGCGTCTCCCTGGGCGCCATGCCGATCCTGCACTTCGGCACCGAGGCGCAGAAGGAGGAGTGGCTGCCGAAGCTCTGCTCCGGCGAGATGCTCGGCGCCTTCGGCCTCACCGAGCCGGAGTGCGGTTCGGACGCGGGCGGCACCCGCACCACGGCCCGCCTCGACGAGGCCACCGGCGAGTGGGTGATCAACGGAACAAAGTGCTTCATCACCAACTCCGGCACCGACATCACCGGGCTGGTCACCGTCACCGCGGTGACCGGCCGCAAGGAGGACGGCCGCCCGCTGATCTCCTCGATCATCGTCCCGTCCGGCACCCCCGGGTTCACCGTCGCCGCCCCGTACTCCAAGGTCGGGTGGAACGCCTCGGACACCCGCGAGCTGTCCTTCACCGACTGCCGCGTCCCGGCCGCCAACCTCCTCGGCGAGGAGGGCCGCGGCTATGCGCAGTTCCTGCGCATCCTCGACGAGGGCCGTATCGCGATCGCCGCGCTGGCGACCGGGCTCGCCCAGGGCTGCGTCGACGAGTCCGTGGCGTATGCCAGGACGCGGGAGGCGTTCGGACGCCCGATCGGCTCCAACCAGGCCATACAGTTCAAGATCGCCGACATGGAGATGCGCGCCCACACCTCGCGCCTGGCCTGGCGCGACGCGGCCTCCCGGCTGGTGCACGGCGAGCCGTTCAAGAAGGAGGCGGCGCTCGCCAAGCTGTACTCCTCGGAGATCGCGGTGACCAATGCCCGCGAGGCCACCCAGATCCACGGCGGATACGGCTTCATGAACGAGTATCCGGTCGCCCGGATGTGGCGCGACTCCAAGATCCTGGAGATCGGCGAGGGCACCAGCGAGGTGCAGCGGATGCTGATCGCCCGGGAGCTGGGCCTGTAGGGAGCTGGGCCTGTAGGCAGCTGGGCCTGTAGGGAGCTGGACGCCGCCAGGCGGCAGAGCCGCGGGCCCGTCCGGCGTCCGAGATCCTCGGACGCCGGACGGGCCCCGCATCCCCCGCTCAGCGCGGTCCCCCTTCAGCGCGGTCCCCCGCTTGGCACCGTCCTGCGTTCAGCACGGTCCCCCGTTCGGCACCGTCCTGGGGTCAGGGCTTGGCCCAGGGCACCTGGGGCGAGCGGTAGTAGTTGATGCCCATGGCCGTCCAGCGCGGCCCCTGGGCGCCGAGCCGCTGCCGGTAGACGTTCCAGTCGTGCCGGGCGGCCGGGGACCAGCCGAGTTCGGCGATGCCCGGGAGCCTGGGGAAGGCCATGTACTCGATGTTCGCGCTGGTCGAGACGGTCTCGGTCCACAGCGGCGCCTCGACGCCGAGGACCGCGTTGGCCGGGGCGCCGGCGAGATAGCCGCCGGGGTTCCAGTCGTAGGACTGCTTCACCTCGACCATGCCGGCCCACATCGCGCCCAGCCCGGTCCCCCTGGTGTATTTCATGTCCAGGTAGGCGCGGTTGGCCGGGGAGAGAATCATCCTGGTGCCCGCCTTGGCGGCGCTCAGGACCGCCTTCTCCTTGCCGTCCTGCCCCCAGTACTGCGCGACCGCGCCCCTCGCCGGCCGGGCCGAGGTCAGCTGGTGCCAGCCGATCACCGTCTTGCCGTACTTGGCGACGACCGGCTGCACCCGGCTCATGAAGGCGGCGTAGTCCGCGCGGCTGGTGGCGTGCGCCTCATCGCCGCCGATGTGCAGATACGGGCCGGGGGTCATCTCCGCCAGCTCGCGGATCACATCGTCCACGAAGTCGTACGTCACCTCCTTGCGCGCACACAGTGAGCTGAAGCCGACCTTGGTGCCGACGTACAGCGGCGGGGCGACACCGTCGCAGTTGAGCTTCGGGTAGGAGGCGAGGGCCGCGTTGGAGTGCCCCGGCATGTCGATCTCGGGCACCACGGTGATGAAGCGGCTCTGCGCGTAGCGCACGAGCTCGCGGTAGTCGGCCTTGGTGTAGTGGCCGCCCGCCTTGCCGCCGACCTGGCGGCTGCCGCCGTGGATGGCCAGCCGGGGCCAGGAGTCGATGGCGATCCGCCAGCCCTGGTCGTCGGAGAGGTGCAGATGGAGCTTGTTGATCTTGTACAGGGCGAGCTGATCGATATAGCGCTTGACCTGCGGAACGGTGAAGAAGTGCCGGGCGACGTCCAGCATCGCGCCGCGGTAGGCGTAGCGCGGGCTGTCCACGATGGTGCCGCCGGGTACCTGCCACGGCCCGGGCTGCGCGGAGCGGCGTTCGACGGTGGCGGGCAGGAGTTGACGGAGCGTCTGCACGCCGTGGAAGAGCCCGGCCGGCGCGCGGGCGGTGAGGGTCACCCCCTGCGCGTCCGCCTCCAGCCGGTAGCCCTCGGCGCCGAGCCCCTGGGCCTCGGGCCCGGAGGCGGCCAGGCTCAGCCGGATGCCGTTGATGCCCGCAGCGGTCGTGACCGGCAGTCCGTATCCGGTGGACGGGCGCAGCAGGCCCGCCAGATAGTCGCCGACCTGCCGGGCCTCGGCCGAACCGCCGGGCACCCGGATGCGGGTGTCCTTGCCGATGGTGTACCCCGCCCTGCCGCTGGTCACGGTGGCGGGCGCGGGCACGACCCGGCGCAGCGGGTCGGTCGCGGCCCGTGGCACTGGCGGGCGGGCCTGTGTGGGCGCCTGGGGCTGTGCCTGGGGGGAGGCCAGAGCGGTGGTTCCGGTGCCCGTTCCGGTGCCGGCGGCGGTGGCGGCCAGCAGCAGGGCGCCGAGCAGCCGGAAGGGGCGGGTCGATGGTCGTGGGGGGAGATGCCGAGCGCTGCGTCGTCGTCTCACGGATGGTCCCTTCAACGAGCTGCGTGGGGGGTGAGGGAAGAAGGCGTGGACGGTGCGGTCGGCCATCCGCTTGAGGATGTGGACGACAAGAGGATGAAATGACCGGTCCATCCCCTTGGGTACCGCGCGGCCCCCCGGCGATCAAGGTTCGGGCTGGCTGACGGGCACTTAGCCGCCCATTTGCCTGCCAGAATTCACTCCATGGCGGAAATCATCCAGCGCGACGGGACGTGGACCTTCGAGGGCGACGCGGTGCGGATCGTGCCCGGCCGCGACAAGGGTGTGCACCTGGCGCGCCAGACGCTCGGCGAAGTCTCCGTGCCGCTCCAGGCGTTGGCCGGCATCGCCTACGAGCCGGGCCGGAAGGCCGGCCGGCTGCGTCTGCGACTGCGCGAGGGCGCCGACCCGCTGCTGCTGGCGAGCCGGGGGAAGCTGCCGGACGCCGCCGATCCGTACCAGCTGAGCGTGGAGCCGGACCGCACCGGAGTGGCCGAGTACTTCGTGGACGAGGTGCGCAACGCGCTCCTGCTGGAGCAGGTGCCCAGCGACCCCTGCGACCGCTTTCTGCTGCCGGGCCCCGGTGTCCCGCTGTCGGCCTCGGCGGGCGACGGCACCGCCTCCTTCGACGGCGAGCGGATCCGGCTGGAGTGGAACTGGAAGACCGAGGAGTCCAAGAAGTCCGCCGGGACCCGCACCATCGCACTCGGCGATCTCGACGCGGTGGAGTGGCTGCCGGCCATGGGCCTGGAGAACGGCTATCTGCGCTTCGTCGTCGCCGCGGCGTCGACCAAGGCGCCGCCGAAGTACGACCCGCACGCCGTGGAGCTGTACGGCTTCCGGAAGGACCCGCTGATGGCGCTGGTGGCCGCCGCCGTCATCGCCCGGATGCCGCATCCGGCGGCCCCCGCGGAGCCCGCCGCTCCGGCGCCGGCGTCCGGCGCGAGCCCCGCCGGGACGCCCGGGACGGCCGGTCCGGCCGCCGAGGCCGATGATCATGACGCGCTGCTGCGCAGACTGCGGGAGCTCGGCGAGCTGCGGCAGGCCGGAGTGCTCACTGAGGAGGAGTTCACTGCGGCCAAGCAGGCCGTACTCCGCCGCTTCTAACGGCCGCCTGCCCGATATCGGGCAGGATTCTTGCGAAACTCTGCGTTTCCCCTCAGTATCTACGGGTGCTCGAACGCCGTACACCGTCACCCCACGAGGACCTCCTCGACCACCTGGTGCGCAGCACGCCGCTCAATCGCGGCGAGGCCGCCCGGGTGGTGCTGGACGTGCTGGCGTACTTCGACGAGACGACCGAGGAGTTCGTCCGCCGCCGCCACCGCGACCTGCAGTCCGGCGGGCTGACCAACACCGAGATCTTCGAGCGGATCGCGGCCGAGCTGCCGCACCGCGCCGTGGCGCCGCCCGAGCTCTCGCTCCGGCAGCTGCGCCGCATCGTCTACGGCTGAGTCCACGGCTGAGCCCATGGCCGAGCATTCACGAACCATCCGGGAGGGACAGAGAACATGTGCGGGATCGTCGGATATATCGGGAAACGTGATGTCGCCCCGCTGCTGCTGGAGGGGCTGCAGCGGCTGGAGTACCGCGGGTACGACTCCGCGGGCATCGCGATCCACGGCAAGTCGGGCGGACTGAAGACCGCCAAGGCCAAGGGCCGGGTCCGCGAGGTGGAGAGCAAGCTGCCCAAGCGCTTCGCGGGCACCACCGGCATCGCGCACACCCGCTGGGCCACCCACGGCGCGCCCAACGACATCAACGCCCACCCGCACCAGGACGCGGACGGCAACGTCGCGATCGTCCACAACGGCATCATCGACAACGCCTCCGACCTGCGCGCCAAGCTCGCCGCCGACGGCGTGGAGCTGGTATCCGACACCGACTCCGAGGTGCTGGCCCACCTCATCGGCCGCTCGCAGGCCGAGACCCTGGAGGAGAAGGTCCGCGCCGCGCTCGCCCTGGTCGAGGGCACCTACGGCATCGCCGTGCTGCACGCCGACTTCCCGGACCGCATCGTCGTCGCCCGCAACGGCTCGCCCGTGGTGCTGGGCATCGGCGAGAAGGAGATGTTCGTCGCCTCCGACGTCGCCGCCCTGGTCAGCCACACCCGCCAGGTGGTCACCCTGGACGACGGCGAGATGGCCACCCTCAAGGCCGACGACTTCCGCACGTACACCACCGAGGGCTCCCGCACCTCCGCCACGCCGACCACCGTGGAGTGGGAGGCCGAGTCGTACGACATGGGCGGCCACGACACGTACATGCACAAGGAGATCAGCGAGCAGGCGGACGCCGTCGACCGCGTGCTGCGCGGCCGGATCGACGACCGCTTCTCCACCGTCCGACTGGGCGGGCTCAACCTGGACGCCCGCGAGGCGCGCGGGGTGCGCCGGGTGAAGATCCTGGGCTGCGGCACCTCCTACCACGCCGGCCTCATCGGCGCCGGTCTGATCGAGGAGCTGGCCCGCATCCCCGCCGACGCCGAGCCGGCCTCCGAGTTCCGCTACCGCAACCCGGTGGTGGACCCCGACACGCTCTACGTCGCGGTCTCCCAGTCCGGTGAGACCTACGACGTGCTCGCCGCGGTGCAGGAGCTCAAGCGCAAGGGCGCGCGGGTGCTCGGCGTGGTCAACGTGGTCGGCTCCGCGATCGCCCGCGAGACCGACGGCGGCGTGTACGTCCACGCCGGCCCGGAGGTCTGCGTGGTCTCCACCAAGTGCTTCACCAACACGGTGGTCGCCTTCGCCCTGCTGGCCCTGCACCTCGGCCGCATACGGGACCTGTCGGTGGCGGACGGCAAGCGGCTCATCGCGGGTCTGCGGAAGCTGCCGGAGCAGATCTCCGAGATCATGGCGCTGGAGCCGGAGATCGAGAAGCTCGCGCAGGAATACGCGAATGCAAAGAGCATGATGTTCATCGGTCGGGTCCGCGGCTACCCGGTCGCCCTGGAGGCTTCCCTGAAGCTGAAGGAGATCTCCTACATCCACGCCGAGGCGTACCCGGCCTCGGAGCTCAAGCACGGCCCGCTCGCGCTGATCGAGCCGGCGCTGCCGACCGTGGCGATCGTCCCCGACGACGACCTGCTGGAGAAGAACCGCGCGGCGCTGGAGGAGATCAAGGCGCGCAGCGGTCGGATCCTGGCGGTCGCGCACCGGGAGCAGGAGAAGGCGGACCACACGATCGTGGTACCGAAGAACGAGACCGAGCTGGACCCGATCCTGATGGGCATCCCGCTCCAGCTGCTCGCCTACCACACCGCGCTGGCGCTCGGCCGGGACATCGACAAGCCCCGCAACCTCGCCAAGTCGGTGACGGTGGAGTAGCACCGGACCATACGGGAGGCGGGGCCCTGCGTGTGCCACCACGCACGCGGGGCCCCGCCTCCCCTGGTGCCGGCGTCGCCCTTACGCCGGCGGTGAGCCGCCTGCCCGGCGTCCGTCACACCCGGACGGCGGCACGCGAAGGTGTTCCCTGTGTACCCGTCACCAGGGCGCAATCCACCTCTACGCGCAAGTAGATTTGTCGACCTGAGCGCGCTCGGGCAGCCCCATCTCCCGTACGGGGACGGCGGGTTGCGGCTCGGAGTCAGGCGAGCCGGAGTCAGGGAATGACGACGACGGGACGCTGCGCGCGGCGCGCCAGCCGGCCCGCCACAGAGCCGAAGATGCGGCCGACCAGCCCGTGGGTGGAGCCGACCACGATGGCGTCGGCCGCGTACTCCCGGCCGACCTCCTCCAGCTCATGGCAGATGTCCCCGCCGCGCTCGACCAGGATCCACGGCACCTCGGACAGGTGGTCGGCGCAGGCGAGTTCCAGGCCCAGCACCTCGGTGCGGTGGTCGGGCACGTCCACGAAGACGGGGGGCTCGCAGCCCGCCCAGACGGTGGTCGGCAGCCGGTTGGCCACATGCACGATGATCAGACCGGAGCCGGACCGCCGGGCCATCCCGATGGCGTACGCGAGCGCACGTTCACTCGAAGTGGAACCGTCGAATCCGACGACGACGCCGTGCTGGAACGCCGGATCGCAGGAATGACGTGATTCTTCCGCCGCTTCGGGGTGCGCCTCATGATCGGCGACCCTCCTGCGGTCCGCGGGTTCGGGGAATTCGTGACCGGCCATCGGTGTCTCGGCAGACAAGTCCTCGTGCGGAGGGATCGGCGTGGGCTCTGGTTGGAGTTGTCGTCGGCTGGGTGGCTCGGGCGGCTTGGCGGAGTCGAATCGAACGGACGAAATCCGTCCGGGATTCATCTTTCCAAGCCCCTACCCCTAAGGGTACGGCCCCAGTCCTCGCCTGCCCAGAGTCCGCCCCGGCGGCGGACCACCCAGGGCGTTCCCCGGAGCATGCCGGAGGGCGGGCCGTAGCGCAATGCCTTCAAGTGGCCCACCGGTCTACAGCGAGTGGCGGTCGGGCGAGGGACGAGTGACCGATCCCAGCGGATGGACCCCTGCCGGCCGACTCCGCCGCCGGACCGGTGTCACCCGGATGGACGCGGCCTCGCGGGCCCTGAGACGGGGGCCGGAACCCGACCCACGGGCGCTCGGCGACCCCGCACGACCCGTCGCGGTGCGTGCACCCCCGGGAACCCTCCGTAGGCCCCGGGAGGCGCCACAGAGGGCCCTGGGAGGCCCGGACGGGGGTGGCTGGGCCGACACCGCCCGGCTGGCCCTCGGAGCGGGCGCCGAGAGCCGCGCCATGCGCTCAGAAACAGGTCAGCGCACCGGATTGCGGGTCCGGCCCGGCCCGACCCGAGGGCGGGAGCGAGTGACCGTCACCGGCGGACGGCGGGGCCGCGATCCGGGGCGCACGGAGACGCTCCGGCGCCCGCGTGAACGGTCGGCGCGCGCCGCCCAAAACGTCTTCCCACCCCCGTGCTTCCACTTCTTTTCGGCCAACTTCGCGCAGCACTTCTTTCCTTGGCAAACAGCACGCCCAACCCCCTTCCGACCAGCGGAGAAAGGGGTCAGGGCGGCGCGGACCCCCTACGCGGAGTGGGCATCGGGCCTAGGCGCACTTCCCAGCTGGCGCTCCGAGTGCAACGCTTCGTGATCGAATGCTTCGCGCCAAGTTGTCTTATCGACTTGGGAGTGGGTGGTGAACTGGTCACGGCGACCACACGCGACACAGTAGATTCGATCTTGGCGATGACCGGCGGGGGAACCGTTCAGGACCTAGGGGAAACGTGCAGGACCGAGAGGACGCGACCACCGAGGGGGGCTTAGTTCCATGAGCCAGGACTCCACAACCGTACCGGAGACCTCGCGCAAGCTCTCCGGGCGCCGCCGACGAGAAATCGTCGCGGTGCTGCTCTTCAGCGGCGGCCCTATATTCGAGAGCTCCATCCCGCTCTCCGTCTTCGGTATCGATCGACAGGACGCCGGCGTCCCGCGATACCGATTGCTCGTGTGCGCGGGCGAGGATGTGCCATTGCGAACGACCGGCGGACTGGAACTGACCGCACCGTACGGCCTGGAGGCACTCTCCCGAGCCGGTACCGTCGTCGTCCCCGCCTGGCGTTCCATCACCCAGCCACCACCGGCCGCCGCGCTGGACGCGCTGCGCCGTGCCCACGAGGAGGGCGCGCGCATCGTCGGACTGTGCACGGGGGCCTTCGTGCTGGCGGCGGCCGGCCTGCTGGACGGCCGGCCGGCGACCACCCACTGGATGTACGCACCGACGCTCGCCAAGCGGTATCCCTCGGTCCATGTGGACCCGCGGGAGCTGTTCGTCGACGACGGCGACGTGCTGACCTCGGCGGGCACCGCCGCCGGGATCGACCTGTGCCTCCATGTGGTGCGGACCGACCACGGCGCCGACGCGGCGGGGGCACTGGCCCGCCGCCTGGTGGTGCCGCCGCGCCGCTCCGGAGGACAGGAGCGCTACCTCGACAGGTCTTTACCAGAAGAGATCGGCGCGGACCCGCTGGCCGAGGTCGTCGCCTGGGCGCTCGAACATCTCCATGAGCAGTTCGACGTCGAGGCACTGGCCGCCCGCGCCTATATGAGCCGCCGCACCTTCGACCGGCGGTTCCGTTCGCTCACTGGGAGCGCTCCACTCCAGTGGCTGATCACCCAGCGAGTGCTGCAGGCGCAGCGGCTCCTGGAGACCTCCGACTACTCGGTCGACGAGGTCGCCGGGCGCTGCGGCTTCCGGTCGCCGGTCGCCCTGCGCGGCCACTTCCGGCGGCAGCTGGGGTCCTCCCCGGCCGCCTACCGGGCGGCGTACCGGGCGCGCCGGCCGCAGAGCGGAGTGGACCGGTCGGAGCGGGCCGAGTCGGCGGAGCAGCGCGCCGTGGAGCCCTCGCAGGCACTGCGGCGCCCGGGCGGACCGCTGTCCCATCCGGGCCACCCGCACCTGGCGGCCCACCACCCGGCGCCGTCGCCCGGCTCCCCGGCGGGACCCCCCGCGCCCGGCCACAGCGGCCACGGAGGGCACGGCGGCAACGGCGGTCACTCCGGGCACCCGGGCCATCACAGTCAGCACGGCCCAGGCGGGGGCTACGGTCCCGGCGGGGGCTATGCGGGCAGCGGCGGCCATCCGGGCGGCGGAGGCGGCTACGGTGGCGGCGAGCCGGGCAAACCGGACTCCGACGCCTACGCCCCCCGGCTCCCCGAGCAGGCCGCCGGCCGGGGCCCGGGACGTCCGACCCTGCCCGGCCAGCGGGAACGCCCCGTAGGGTGAGACGTATGAACGATCGCATGGTGTGGATCGACTGCGAGATGACCGGGCTCTCGCTGTCGGATGACGCGCTCATCGAGGTGGCCGCGCTCGTCACCGACTCGGAGCTGAACATTCTCGGTGACGGCGTGGACATCGTGATCCGCCCGCCGGCCGAGGCGCTGGTGACCATGCCCGAGGTGGTGCGCGAGATGCACACCGCCTCCGGGCTGCTCGCGGAACTGGACAACGGGACCACGCTGGAGGATGCCCAGCAGCGGGTCCTGTCGTACATCCGCGAGTACGTCTCCGAGCCCGGGAAGGCTCCGCTGTGCGGAAACTCCGTCGGCACCGACCGCGGCTTCCTGCTGCGCGACATGCCGACGCTGGAGAGCTACCTCCACTACCGGATCGTGGACGTGTCCTCGATCAAGGAGCTGGCCCGCCGCTGGTACCCGCGGGCCTACTTCAACAGTCCCGAGAAGAACGGCAACCACCGGGCCCTGGCCGACATCCGGGAATCCATCGCCGAGCTCCGCTACTACCGGGAGGCGGTCTTCGTCCCGCACCCCGGCCCGGACTCGGACACCGCCAAGGCCATCGCGGCGAAGCACGTGCTGCCCGCGCAGCAGTAGGAGTGACCAGGCTCGCTCCCGGCACCCGCAAAGCCGGGAGCGAGCACCCCCGCGGACCCTGTACACTTTTTCTCGGCCGGTACGGAGAACCACAAAAGCACCGGTCATGGTGGGTATAGCTCAGCTGGTAGAGCACCTGGTTGTGGTCCAGGATGTCGCGGGTTCGAGTCCCGTTACTCACCCTGAATGATCAAGGCCCCTGGCTCGGGGAAACCCGGCCAGGGGCCTTGATTGTTAGGGACCTCCGCGAGAACTACCCGTTCCGCCTGATGACGATCTCGCCCTGTCGATCTGCCAGACCCACGGACGTGAACGGACATGGACGGTGTCCCCAACCGTTGCTCGCATATGAGCCTCCGACACCTTCACAGCCATCAAGCTGATCTCGGAGCACGACCCGCCGCACCACCGCTGTCATCCGCCTGCCCGAGCCGGTGATGACGAGACCGTGCCGTAGGCCCGGAGGGTGGCGGTCAAGTCGCCGGGGCGGCCTCGGAGGGTGGCGTCCAGGAAGGCGAGGGTGGCCGCGGCGACGATGCGGGGGCTCTTGGCGCGGCCCAGGGTGCCGACGATCGAGGGCACCGGCGGCAGGTAGAGCGGGCCGTCCATGAAGGTGAGGTGCGCGGCGCCGGGGATGGTGAGCCGGTAGCTCGTCGCGGTGGTGTGCTCGAGGGCGTCGGTGAGGCGGGGCAGGTAGCGCGGGTCGGTCGCGGCGGTGATCTCCTGGGTGAGCGCGAGCGCCGGCTGCTCGAGGTCGGGCGAGGTGGGGCCGTGGGGGTAGCCGTCCAGGTCGACGACGGCGGCGAACCGGCGGTCCTGCCGGGCCGCCTGCAGTGCGGCGGCTCCGCCCAGGGAGTGGCCGGCCACCGCGGCGCGGCCGGTGTCCAGGCGTCCGGTCAGCGGGTCGGCGGTCTTCCCGCGGTCCAGGCGCTCCAGTCGGGTGAGGACGAAGCCGAGGTCGGCGGCCCGGACTGCGGTCCAGCCGGCGGCCAGCTCCTCGTCCCTGTCGCGGTCCCCGGTGGAGGCGGTGGTGGCGCGGATCGTGCGGCCGTCGGCGAGGACGACGACGGTGGAGTCGTACGGGTGGTCGAGGGCGGCGACCAGGTAGCCGTGGCTGGCCAGTTCCTCGGCCCAGGCGGTGTTCTGAGTCCGCACCCCGCCCGATCCCGGGGAGAAGAGGACGACCGGGAACCGCTCTCCCCCGCCGGCCACCGGGGCGTCGAAGACCGCGCGGCTGCGGGCCCTCGGGACGCCGTCGACCAGGAAGCCGGGCAGGCCGACCCCGTCGGCGAGGGCCTCGGAGACGGTGCGCGCCTCGTCCTTGGTGCGTCCCAGGTACTGGGCCCGGGGGACGCCCGCAGGGCTCTTCCGCGCCGGGTACCAGAGCTGGACCACGACCGTGCGCCGGTCGTCCGGATCGGCGGTGAAGCTCACGGGGCGGTGCGGGTCGGTCCACTGCACCACCCGGGTGCCGACCGCGAAGTCGCCCGTCGGCTCGGGGAAGACGGGCACGGGGAAGGCCCAGGCGGCCACCGGGCCGGCGGCGATCAGGCCGGCGCAGGCCAGCGATCCCGGCAGGGCCAGCCACCAGGGGGCCCGCCGCGCCGGTCGGCCGGTACGGCGCCGCAGCAGGGACGGGAGGGCGAACGCCGAGGTGACGGCGGCGCCGGCCAGGACCGGCAGCATCTGCCAGCGGATCCCCACGATGCCCAGCACGATCGCCGACGGTAGGAGGACCGCCCCGGCCGCGAGGGTGCCGGGCCGGCGGGCGGCCGGGGGGAGCCAGCGCGCCACCAGCAGCGCGACGGCGCCCAGCAGGACGAGGACTTCCGGAAGGGACAGGTACAGCCCCGGGATGGTTTCGGTCACCCGGCTCATGCTCGGCGCCGGGCCCGCGCCGCCGCATCGGCCCGGGATCGCCGCCGACCGCGACCGGGGTGGCAACCGGGGAGGGCCGCGGTGCGACCGGAGTGGCAACCGGGCGCCCCGGACCGGCGGCCGGCCTGCGACCGCGGGAGGTGGCGGGTCTCCTCCTGTGGTCGTACCCCTGCCTGGTGCGCTCCGACGCCGGGCTCATGTGCGGCGCGGACCCGCGGCCTAGGCTGCGGCTGTACGCGGTGGCGGCCCCGGCCGGGCCGCCGCGACGACCGATCGGCGGAGAGGTGTGACGGTGCGCCACCGGGACCGGGTACCGCCCCTGGTGTGGGACTCCGTACTGCCGGCGCTGCTCCTGCTCAACGTCGTGACCACGTACCCGGCCCGGGAGCTGCCGGTGGCGGCGGCGCTCACCGCCGCCCTGGCGCTGCCCCTGGTGTGCCGGCGCCGGGCCCCGCTCGCGGTGTTCGCCGCCGTGGTGGCCGCGGCCTTCGTCCAGTGGCTGGCGGACGTCCAACTGCCTGCGGACATCGCCCTGCTGGTGGCCCTGTACACGGCGGCCGCGCACACGGGCCGGCGCGGCACGCTGCTCGCCGCCGCCGTCGTGGAGGGCGGGGCCGTGCTGGCCTGCCTGCGCTGGGCACCGAACGGCGCGTTCCTGACCCCGTTCGTCGCGCTCTCCGCGACGGTGGTCGCCGCCGCCGTCCTCGGGGTGAACGTGCGGACCGGCCGGGCCTACCTCGCCGCCGTGCAGGAGCGGGCCGAACGGCTGGCGCTGCACCAGGAGCAGCAGGCGCTGCTGGCCGTCGCCGAGGAACGGGCCCGGATCACCCGCGAGATGCACGACATCGTCACCCACAACCTGTCCGTCATGGTCGCGCTCACCGACGCCGCCGTCTACGCGCAGCACAGGTCCCCGGACCGGGCCACCGCCGCGATGCTGCAGATCTCCGAGACGGGCCGGCAGGCCCTCACCGACATGCGGCGCTCGTTGGGCGTCCTGCGGGCCGACGAGCCGGACGCCGAGCGCCACCCGCTGCCCGGCATCGCCCAGTTGGAGGCGCTCGCCGACCAGATGGCCGCCGCCGGGCTGCCGACCGGCCTGGAGGTCCGCGGCGGCCACGCCCATGTGCCGGCCACCGCACAACTCACCGTCTACCGCCTGGTGCAGGAAGCGTTGACCAACACCCTCAAGCACGCCCCCGCCGGCACCCGCGCGACGGTCCTGGTCGAGTGCTCGGCCGGGAGCGTCGGCGTGGAGGTCACCGACAGCGGTCCCCGGCCGGCGCTTCCCGCCGCCGTGCCGTCCGGCCACGGCATCCCCGGCATGCGCGAGCGTGCGGCCGCCTACGGGGGGACGCTGCGGGCCGGACCGCTTCCGAGCGGCGGCTGGGGTGTGCGGACCCGGCTCCTGCTGGGCAGCGGCGGGACGGGCGCCGTATGACGATCCGCATCGTGATCGCCGACGACGAGGCGCTGCTCCGGATGGCCTTCGGCACGGTCCTTCGGGCCCAGCCCGACATGGCGCCGGTCGGCGAGGCCGCGGACGGCGCCCAGGCCGTCCGCCTCGCCCGGGAGCTGCGGCCCGACGTCGTCCTGATGGACGTCCGGATGCCCGGGACGGACGGGATCGAGGCAACCCGGCAGGTCGTCGAGGTCTCCCCGGGGAGCAGGGTGCTGATCCTGACCACCTTCGACCTGGACGCGTACGCCTTCGCCGCGCTCGGCGCCGGGGCCTCGGGCTTCCTGCTGAAGAACACCCGGCCCGAGGAGCTGCTCACCGCGATCCGCAACGTCGCGGCGGGCGACGCGGTGCTCTCCCCGCGGATCACCCGGCGCCTGCTGGAGGACTTCCGTCCGCACTTGGCCGACGGGGGCACCGCCGTCCGCGACGAGCGGCTGGACCGGCTCAGCGCCCGGGAGCGCGAGGTGCTCGTCGAGGTCGGTCGCGGCCTGTCCAACGCCGAGATCGCGGCCGCGCTGTACCTCGCGGAGGCGACGGTGAAGTCCCATCTGGGGCGGATCCTGCTCAAGCTGGAACTCCGCGACCGGATCCAGGCCGTGGTCTTCGCCCACGAGAACCGCCTGCTCCCCCCGGCCTGACGCCGGCCGAGGGCTCGGAACAGCGGCCAGACCGCGGCCTGCGAAAACCCCGGGCCCCGATGGGGCAGTCGGTGCAGAATGAGGGCGTTCAAGATCATGATTGCGCACTATGCACGGGAGGAACCCCTTGCTCGGACTCAAGAGCAGTGCTGTCACCTCGGGAGCACCACGTAAGGCAGGCATGGCCGCCGCAGGCCTGGTGCTTGCCACTGGCGGCCTGATAGCGGGCGCGGGCCCGGCGTCCGCGGGCAGCAATGGCCAGCAGGTCTCCATCGCCACCCACTACTCGGATCAGATCTCGGTGTGCGGTGGCAACCAGAACGGTGACTTCGATTGCACCGGTTACACGCCGAGCCCCGACACGTGGACCTCGTTCCCCGGCTATTGGTGGAAGGGGGTCGTCATCGTCTACGGCGTTCGGTACGACACCCCGGACGGCAGACCGGAGTACCGGATGGCTCAGTGCGAGGTGCCCGTGAGCCAACCGGGTGACTGGACCTCGTGCGACCTCTACAACGAGCTCTGAGGTTTCTGAACTGACGGCCTGCCGCGTGGACACGCGGCAGGCCATCAGCTTGTTCCTCGCCTTCCGGCCTCGAACCGAGGCGTTGACAGCCAAGGTGGCCGTCCAGACGGCCGCCGTCCGGGGGCGGGTCAGTCGACCGGGGACGTTTCGGCGACCTCGTACGCCTCCAGGCCGGGGGTTGTAAGGAGGTCCGCGATGCAGGCCGCCGAGCCGCCGACGTAGGTGCTCACCAGGTCGACGTCGCCGCCCACGCACCACGCGCGATCCTGCGGCCACCACAGGTCGGGGATCTCCAGCCACTCCTCGCCGGGGTCGTGCGCGGGCGAGTCCGCGTCGCCGAGGGGGCCGGAGAGCAGGATCTCGTCACGGCCCGGCGTGTGGAAGACGGGGAGGCCGTCCCAGTCGTAGTGGCCGTAGCCCTCCCAGAGCCCGTACCAGCAGCGGTCAGCGGTGCGGGTGTGCCGGGACAGCACGGGTATCAGGGTGCGGGCCACGTCGGCGGGGGTCGGGCCTTCGACCGGGTGCTCGTCCCAGACGCCGGGGACGGCCGGGGTGTCGTCGTTGCGGTGGAGGAAGCGGTCCTCCGCGCCGATCAGCTCGTGCCAGCGCGTCCGCGCGGACACCGTCCGGCCGTACGCGGTGGCCGCCCGGTCCCAGCGCACCGGCTCCTCGCCGAGCCGGGCCGGGTGGAGGATCCGCGCGTACGCCTCGAAGCCGGGGGCGCACACCGCCGCGACCGTGCCGAATCCGTCGGCGCCGAGGGGGCGCTGCTCCAGCCAGCGGGCGGGCGCGAGGTCGCGCCGCTCGACACGGAGGCGGCCGTAGACGGACGGGGGCGGGTTCCGGTGGACGTACATGCTCCCCAGTGTCGCCGAGGCGATCGGTCGTCGGCCCCCATCTCGCCGAGGTGACCGGTCTTCAGGGAGCGGTGGGCCACTCGTCCCTGACCCACAAAGTCCCACGGAGCCGGGTCGTGGCCGGAGTGTTTGGCAGGATGAAGGTCATGAGCATTGAGCTGCCCCACGTGATCTCCGAAATCGCCGAGGCCGAGAAGGAGGCCACCCGCGGCGAGCTGGACCGGCTGGACCTCGGGAGGCCGACCGGACCGGCGCGCTATGACATCGAGTTCGTCTACGACCACGACGGCAAGGGCGCCGGCACCATCGCCCGGTTCGGCGCGCAGAGCCCGGTGCCGGTGCCGGCCGTCGGCCAGACGGTGCACCTGCACGGACACGGGCCGCTGGTGGTCCGCAAGGTGGACATCGGCTACGAGGTCAGCGAGGAGGACGGCGCGCTGTATGTAGCCGCCACGGTGGATGTGGCGGTGCCGTCGGAGAGCTGATCCCGCGTCATCCGCCGCTGCTCCGTCCGGGCCGGGCGGGGCGGCGGTCGCCGGGAGACAGGGAGCGGGGCGCGGGTCCGGGCGGCTGATGCGAGGACCCGGGCGTAGGGGGCTCCTGGCGGTTGTGCCTCTTACGTGAGTGGGATGCGCCCGGGGGTGGGTGACGACAGCGCCGCGAGCGCGGGCGCCCGGGGGCACTCCCCTGGCTTCGCCGGAGGGTACCCCCACCCAGCCTTGGCCGGGGGAGGGCCGCGACGCCGCGCAGACCCATCGGAGACCCCCTAGCATGAAGGCAGCGGGGGGGCAGGAACAGGACTCCGTGATGGGCGGGCCCGGGTACGTAGAGTCGATGCACGCGCCGTTCGACATGGCGCCGGCCGTCTGGGTGATGATCGACGGCGCGGGCGCCGTCGTCGGCTGGACCTCCGCCGCCGAAAAGCTGCTCGGCTACCGGGCCGGCGAGGTGCTGGGGAAGCCCGCCAGGACGCTGCTGGCCTCGGCGGAGGACGCCGCGCGGGCCGCGTCCGTCGCCGCGCAGTGCCGGAACGGCGAGTGCTGGGCGGGCCTGGTGGCGGCCCGGCACCAGGACGGCCGGCGGGTGGAGCTGGGGCTGCGGGTCTCCGCCGTCGCCGACGCGGAGGGCCGCGAACGCTGGCTGATCTCCGCCATCGACCTGGCCAGCACGCCGTCCTGGGCGGTCAGCGGCTCTGTGCTGGAGGGATTCCTGACCCGCTCACCGCTCGGCATGGCCGTCCTCACCCCGGAACTGCGCTACGTCTGGCTCAACGACACCCTGGAGCGGTTCAGCGGAGTGCCGCGGGAGAAGCGGCTGGGGCGCCGGATGGCCGCCGCCCTGCCGGGGCTGGACACCGAGGCGCTGGAGGCGATGATGCGCCGGGTGCTGGCCACCGGCGAACCCGTGATCGACTACGAGTACCAGGGCTGGACGCTCGCCGCCCCGCACCAGGAGCGCGCCTACTCCGCCTCCTTCTTCCGGCTGGAGGACGCCGACGGGCAGGTGATGGGCGTCTACTACCTGATCATGGACGTCACCGACCGCTGGCAGGCGCAAGCCCGGCTGGCCCTGCTGAACGAGGCCGGGGCCCGGATCGGCAGCACCCTGGACGTCTTGCGCACCGCCAGGGAGGTCGCCGAGGTGGCGGTGCCGCGGATCGCCGACTTCGTCACCGTCGATCTCCTGGAGGCGGTGCTCCGCGGAGACGAGCCGGCCGCCGGTCCCGCCGGGGTCCGCGGGCAGCTGCGCCGGGCGGCCCAGCTGTCGATCCACGAGGGGTGTCCGGAGTCGGTGGTGGCGATCGGCGACCCGATCTCCGCACCCCAAGCGGCACCGTACGAGCAGTGTGTCGCCGACGGCAGGTCCCACCTGGGGCGGATCGACCCGCAGTGGCCCAGCCCCACCTGGCTCAAGGAGGACCCGGCGCGCCAGGAGACCGTCCGCGAGTTCGGCATGCACTCGGGCCTGTGGGTGCCGCTGCGGGCCCGCGGCACGGTGCTGGGCGTGGTGACCTTCGTACGGTCGCGGAGCCCGGCGCCGTTCGAGGAGGACGACCTGCTGCTGACGCAGGAGCTGGTCGCGCGGGCCGCGGTGTGCGTGGACAACGCCCGCCGCTACACCCGTGAGCACGCCGCGGCCCTGGCCCTCCAGCGGAGTCTGCTCCCGCACAAGCTGACCGGCGGGATGGCGCTGGAGGTGGCCACCCGCTATCTGCCCACCGACATCCAGGGCGGGGTGGGCGGCGACTGGTTCGATGTGATCCCGCTGTCCGGGGCCCGGGTCGCGCTGGTGGTCGGGGACGTGGTCGGGCACGGCATCACGGCGGCGGCGACGATGGGGCGGCTGCGTACGGCCGTGCACACC
Organism: Streptomyces sp. JLBT605; assembly: GCF_058215555.1. Lineage (NCBI taxonomy): Bacteria > Bacillati > Actinomycetota > Actinomycetes > Kitasatosporales > Streptomycetaceae > Streptomyces > Streptomyces sp. JLBT605. The sequence continues at coordinate 4,491,331 of NZ_CM177087.1, read as the reverse complement.
CTCGCCGACATGGACCTGCCGCCCGACGAGCTGCTGGCCCACCTCGACGACCTGGTCATCCGGCTGACCGAGGAGGAACAGGACGAGTCCGTCGCCACCGCCGTCCTGGGCGCCACCTGCCTGTACGCGATCTACGACCCGGTCACCCGGCGGCTGACCGTGTCCCGGGCCGGGCACCCGGCGCCCGCGATCGTCGACCCCGGCGGAACGGTGAGCTTCCCCGGCATTCCCGCGGGTCCGCCGCTCGGGCTGGGCGCGCTGCCCTTCGAGTGCGCCGAGCTGGAGCTGCCCGAGGGCAGCCTGGTCGCGCTCTACACCGACGGACTGATCTCCTCCACCGCCGAGGACGTGGACGCGCGGCTGCGCCGCTTCAGCCATGCGCTGGCACAGCCCGAGCTGCCGCTGGAGGAGGTGTGCACGGCGGTGGTCGACGCGCTGCTGCCCGGTCCGCCGGAGGACGACGTGGCGCTGCTGGTGGCCCGCACCCAGGGGCTGGCGGCGGACCGGATCGTCTCCTGGGACCTGCCGTCCGATCCGGCCGTGGTCAGCAGCGCCCGGGCGATGACCAACCGTCAGCTCGCCCAGTGGGGGCTGGATGAGCTGGCGATGACCACCGAGCTGGTGGTGAGCGAGCTGGTGACCAACGCCATCCGGCACGCCGCCGGGCCCATCCGGCTGCGGCTGATCCGGCAGGCGGTGCTGATCTGCGAGGTGTCCGACGCCAGCAACACCTCGCCGCGGCTGCGGCATGCCCGCACCACGGACGAGGGCGGCCGCGGGCTGTTCCTGGTGGCCCAGCTGACCCGGCGCTGGGGCACCCGCTACACACCGGGCGGCAAGCTCATCTGGGCGGAGCAGGACCTGCCCGGGGCGGAGGCGGACGGGCGGCACCCGGCGGTGGTGTGAGCCACGGGCCCGGGGCCCGCCTGCCCGGGGCGCGGGATCCGGGGCATGCCCGCGTGGGGCGCGGTACCCGCGGCACGACCACCGCCGACCACCGCGGGTTCCGCGGGTCAGGACGACTCGCGGCACACCAGCTCGGTGGGGAGCACCAGCCGGCGGTGGAGGGGCGTGCCGCGCTCGCGGGGCCCCCGGCCGGCTTCGATCTGCTCCAGCAGGGCCCGGGCCATGACCTGTCCCATCTCCTCGGTCGGCTGCCGGACGCTGGTCAGCGGCGGGTCCATGTGCCGGGCGATCACCGAGTCGTCGAAGCCGACGAGCGCGACGTCCTCCGGGACCCGGCGGCCGGCGTCCCGGAGCACCTGGCGGGCGCCCGCGGCCATCACGTCCGAGGCCGCGAAGACCGCGTCGAGGGCGGGCCTGCGCTCCAGCAGCGTGCGCATGGCCCGGCGGCCGCCCTCCTCGGTGAAGTCCCCGGTCTCGGCGAGCCCCGGGTCGGCCTCCCGGTCGGCCGCCCGGAGCGCCTCGCGGTAGCCGTCCAGGCGGCACTGGGCGACGTACATGTCCGGCGGTCCGGTGATGGTGGCGATGGTCCGCCGGCCGCGCGCGAGGAGGTGTGCCACCGCGGCGCACGCCCCGCCGGTGTTGTCCGAGTCCACGTACGGCACGGTCTCGCCGGCCGATCGGCGGCCGCCGAGGACGGCCGGCATCTCGATGCGTTCCAGCAGGTCGGGCAGGGGGTCGTCGGCGTGGACGGACACCACCAGCACGCCGTCCACCCGGTGCGCGGAGAGGTAGTCGGACAGCCGCTGCCGCTCCTTGGGCGTACGGATGAGGGTGAGCAGCAGCTGGAGGTCGGTGTCGGCGAGCTCGGTGCCCACCCCGCGGATGATGTCGGAGAAGTAGGGCTCGGCGAAGAGCCGGGTCTCGGGCTCGGGGATGACCAGGGCGATCGCGTCGGTGCGGTTCCCGGCGAGGGCGCGTGCGGCGCGGTTGGGCACATAGCCCAGCTCGTCGATGGCGCCTTCCACCGCGGCGCGGGTCCGTTCGCTGACCCGCGGCGAGCCGTTGATCACGCGGGAGACGGTGCCTCGGCCGACGCCCGCCCGGGCCGCGACCTCTTCCAGAGTGGGTCTGCCGCGGCCACCGCGCCGCGGCCGGGTTGCTGCCATCTTCCGCCTCCAGCCGTCCGTACCAGCGATGCCGTCGCGCCCGGGGGCGTGATCGCTGCCGGCCCATTCAACAGCAGTGCGGTAACCGGAAGTTGTCGTGTCGCCGCCCTTGACACCCCCGGGAGGACGGGCAAGTCTTCAACCCGTCACAGATGAGAGCGCTCCCATAGCGCTGCTGACCGCACCTCTTGCTGACACGACCCGCACGTCTCTTGCTGACACAACCCGTACGTCCGCCGGTCGAGCCGATGCACGGCAAACCACCTGAGCTGCCCTTATTTTTGCCGGGAGTGGCACATAGGCGGGCAAGGAGGACATATGCGCAGGAGTTCTGGCACGTTCCGAAGCCGGGCGACGCACCGGGCACTGGCCGCCGTGGCCGTCACCGCGCTGGGCGCCGGTCTGCTCGGCGGCTGCGCCGACGACGGCGGCGACAGCCCCGCGGGTGGCTCCGGCAATGCCGACACCAGGGGAAAGACCGTCATCACCGTCGGCGTCTTCGGCGTCTTCGGCTACAAACAGGCCGGCCTGTACGACCGGTACATGAAGCTCCACCCCGACATCGCCATCAAGGAGACGTCGATCGAGCGGAACGAGAACTACTACCCGCAGCTGCTCACCCATCTCGGCACCGGCAGCGGACTCGCCGACATCCAGGCCGTCGAGGTGGCGAACATCGCCGAGGTCACCGCCACCCAGGCGGACCGGCTCGTCGACCTCTCGAAGGCACCGGGGGTGCGGAAGGAGGACTTCCTCCCCTGGAAGTGGGCGCAGGCCTCCACCCGGGACGGCGCCACCGTGGGCCTGGGCACGGACATCGGCCCGATGGCGATCTGCTACCGCAAGGACCTGTTCGCCAAGGCCGGGCTGCCGACCGACCGTGATCGGGTGGGCCGGCTGTGGGCGGGCGACTGGCGGAAGTACCTGGAGACCGGCGAGCGGTACCGGCGGCGTGCACCGGAGGGCACCTCCTTCACCGACTCGGCGGCCGGGGTCTACAACGCGGTGATCGCCGGCAGCCGCGAGCGCTACTACGACGCGGGCGGCGAGCTGATCTACAAGGACAGCCCGGCCGTCAAGGAGGCATGGGACCGTGCCATGGACGCCTCCACCGGCAAGCTGACCGCCCGGCTCCAGCAGTTCCAGAAGTCCTGGGACCAGGCGTTCGCCAACGGCAGGTTCGCCACCGTCTCCTGCCCGCCCTGGATGCTGGGCTACATCAAGGAGAAGGCCGGGCAGGGCGCCGCGGACCAGTGGGACGTGGCCGCGGCCCCGAGGCCCGGCAACTGGGGAGGCTCCTTCCTCACCGTGCCGAGGGCCGGCAAGCACCGGGAGGAGGCCGCACGGCTCGCCGCCTGGCTGACCGCGCCCGAGCAGCAGGCCGAACTCTTCGCGCGGCAGGCGAGTTTCCCCAGCTCGCAGGCGGCCTACCGGCTTCCGCAGGTCGCGGGCGCCCGGCATCCCTACTTCGGCGACGCGCCCACGGGGAAGATCTTCGCGGCGGCGGCGCGCGGAGTCCCGGCGCAGGTCCTGGGCCCGAAGGACCTGCTGATCGGTCAGAACATCGTCGACATCGGCGTGCTCCAGGTCGAGCAGCAGGGCAAGTCACCCGAGGAGGGCTGGAAGGCCGCGACCCGCACCATCGACAACGCCCTGGACCAGTGACCGCGCACGGGACGCCCCCGCCCCCGCCACCCGCCCCGACTCCGGCCCCGGCCTCTCCGCCACCCGCACCCGCGCCCACGCCCGACCCGGCCCCGGCGACCGGGCGGCGCTCCGGGAGCGGCGGGCGGACGGCGGCCCAGGAGCGGCGCAGCCGCCGCTACCGGCGGGACGTGCGGTGGTCTCCGTACGCCTTCGTCACGCCCTTCTTCCTCTTCTTCGCCGTCTTCGGGCTCTTTCCCCTGCTCTACACCGGCTGGGCGTCGCTGCACCGGGTGGAACTCACCGACCCCACCCACATGGAGTGGGTCGGGCTGCGCAACTACCGGCGGCTGTGGGACGACGAGTTCTTCTGGGACGCGTTGCACAACACCCTCACCATCGGGGTGCTCTCCACCGTCCCGCAGCTGCTGATGGCGCTCGGGATCGCGCATCTGCTCAACTACCGGCTGCGCGGCTCGATGTTCTTCCGGGTGGCGATCCTGACCCCGTACGCCACCTCGGTCGCCGCCGCGACGCTGGTCTTCGTGCTGCTCTACGGCCGCGACTACGGCATGGTCAACTGGGCGCTGGAGGGTGTGGGGCTGGACGCCGTGGACTGGCAGAACGGCACCTGGAGCTCACGGATCGCCGTCTCCACCATCGTGATCTGGCGCTGGACGGGCTACAACGCGCTGATCTACCTGGCCGCGATGCAGGCCGTGCCGCACGATCTGTACGAGTCGGCGGCGCTGGACGGCGCCTCGCGGTGGCAGCAGTTCCGCCACGTCACCATCCCCTCGCTGCGGCCGACCATCCTCTTCACGGTGGTCGTCTCGACGATCGGGGCGACGCAGCTGTTCGGCGAGCCGCTGCTCTTCAGCGGCAGCGCGGGCGCGACCGGCGGGGCGGACCACCAGTACCAGACGCTCGGCCTCTACCTGTACGAGCAGGGCTGGATCAACCTCCACCTGGGCCGGGCCGCCGCCATCGCCTGGGCCATGTTCCTGATTCTGCTGCTGATCGCCGCGGTCAACGCGGTGGTCGTCCGCCGGCTGCGCAGGAGCGGGTGAGGGAAACGCACACCACATGCGAGGGAAAGAGGGGAAGGCTCATGTCCGCTCGACGTGCCGGCAGGCAGCTGCACGGCGGCAAGGCCACCTATGCGGTGCTCATCGTGTTCACGATCGTCTCGCTCTTCCCGCTGGTCTGGACGGCCGTCGCGGCCTCCCGTGACAACGGCCGGCTGGCCCAGACCCCTCCGCCGTTCTGGTTCGGCGGCAATCTCCTCACCAACATGGAGCGGGCCTGGACCGACGCGAACATGGGCGCGGCCCTGCTGAACACCACCATCGTGGCCGGGATCGTCGCGGCCGGCACCGTGCTGTTCTCCACCATCGCCGGGTTCGCCTTCGCCAAGCTGCGTTTCCGCGGCCGGCGCGCGCTGCTGGCCCTCACCATCGGCACCATGATGGTGCCGCCCCAGCTCAGCGTCGTGCCGCTCTACATGACGGTCGCCCGGCTGGGGTGGAGCGACCGGCTGCAGGCCGTCATCCTGCCCACCCTGGTGAGCGCCTTCGGGGTGTTCTTCATGCGGCAGTACCTCTCGCAGGCGCTGCCCGGCGAGCTGATCGAGGCGGCCCGGATGGACGGGGCGAGCAGCATACGGATCGTCTGGCACATCGTCTTCCCGGCGGCCCGGCCCGCCATGGCCGTGCTGGGCATGCTCACCTTCGTCCAGGCGTGGAACGACTTCTTCTGGCCGATCATCGCGCTGACCCAGACCGGGAATCCGACCGTGCAGGTCGCGCTGACCGGGCTGGGCCGCGGCTATATCCCCGACCAGTCGGTGATCATGGCGGGCGCGCTGCTGGGCACCCTGCCGCTGCTCCTCGCCTTCGTCCTCTTCGGCAGGCAGATCGTCGGCGGGATCATGCAGGGCGCCGTCAAGGGCTGACCGCCCCGCCTTCCCGGTCCCTGACTCCCCACTCCCTTCACCCTTCTCCCACCCCTCGCCTTCCTCCTCACCCCCGCTTTCCCTCACCCCTCGGGAGCGCTTCGATGACCCTTTCGTTTCCGCCGGACTTCCTCTGGGGCGCGGCCTCCTCCGCGTACCAGGTGGAGGGCGCGACGCGGCAGGACGGCCGCACCCCCTCCATCTGGGACACCTTCGCCCGCACACCCGGCAGGGTGCTCGGCGGCGACACCGGCGACATCGCCATCGACCACTACCACCGGTTCCGCGACGATGTGCGGCTGATGGCCGGCCTGGGCCTGGGCGCCTACCGCTTCTCCGTCTCCTGGCCGCGCGTCCAGCCCACCGGGCGCGGCCCGGCCGCGCGGCGCGGGCTCGACTTCTACCGCGCGCTGGTGGACGAACTGCTGGCGCACTCCATCGAGCCGGTGGTGACCCTCTACCACTGGGACCTGCCGCAGGAGCTGGAGTCCGGCCCCGGCGGGGAGACGGCGGCGGGCGCGCCGGGCGGTTGGCCGGAGCGGGAGACCGCCCGGCGGTTCGCGGAGTACGCCGGGATCGTCGGTGAGGCGCTGGGGGACCGGGTCCGGATGTGGACCACGCTCAACGAGCCGTGGTGCAGCGCCTTCCTGGGGTACGGGTCCGGGGTGCACGCCCCGGGGCGCACCGACCCGGTGGCCGCGCTGCGCGCCGCCCACCACCTCAACCTCGCCCACGGACTGGGCGTCCAGGCGCTGCGGGCCGTGCTGCCGAGCAGGGCCCGGGTGTCCATCAGCCTCAACCCCGCGGTGGTCAGGGCGCGTACCGGCGAGCCGGGGGACCTGGAGGCGCGGCGGCGGATCGACGCGCTGGCGAACCGGGTCTTCACCGGGCCGCTGCTGCGCGGCGGCTACCCGGAGGACCTGCTGCGGGACACCGCCCACCTCACCGACTGGTCCTTCGTCCGGGACACGGACCTGGCCGCCATCGGGCAGCCGCTGGACGCGCTGGGGATCAACTACTACACGCCGTCGCTGGTGTCGGCCGCCTCCGGCCGCCCCGCGCCGCGCCGGGACGGTCATGGCGCGAGCGCGGCCTCTCCCTGGCCGGGCGCGGAGGACGTGATGTTCCACCAGGCGCCGGGCGAGCAGACCGAGATGGGCTGGACGATCGACCCGTCGGGCCTGTACGAGCTGCTGATGCGCTACACCCGGGAGGCGCCGGGCCTGCCGCTGTACATCACCGAGAACGGCGCGGCCTGCGACGACAAGCCGGACGGGGACGGGGTGGTCGACGATCCGCGGCGGATCTCCTATCTGCGGTCGCATCTGGCGGCCGCGCACCGCGCCATCGGCGACGGCGCGGATCTGCGCGGCTATTTCCTGTGGTCGCTGACGGACAACTTCGAGTGGGCCTACGGCTACAGCAAGCGGTTCGGCGCGGTCTACGTCGACTACGCCACCCAGGCCCGTATCCCCAAGTCGAGTGCCGCCTGGTACGCCCGGGTGGCCCGGACCGGCGTGCTGCCGCCCGAGCCGTCCTGAGGCCGCGCGGGCCGGCCGGCCGGCGGCCGGGGTCCTCGGGCGGCCGTGGGATGCCGGATCCGGCCGGGCGGCGCGGGCGGGGGCCCGGCCGGCACCGGCGGTGCGGGCGGTGCGGGCGGTGGGCGCGGTGGGGGCAGGTCAGTGGAAGGCGTCGGGCGGGGGCGCCGGGGACGCCACCGCGGTCGCGTCCGTCACCGGGGTCGCGCCGCCGGTGAAGTCGGTCAGCGCGCGGCCGTGTTCGGCGCGGGCGGGGTGCGGGTCACCGGCGGCCCGCCGGGTCAGCTCGGCGACCGGCAGCGGCTGGTCGGAGGCGAGGAGCACGGCGTTCCCGAAGCGCCGGCCGCGCAGCACCGCCGGGTCGGCGATCAGGCACAGCTCGGGGAAGACGGTGCGGACCGTGGCGATCTGCGCCCGGAGGTGGGCCAGCGGCGCGCCGTCGGCGATGTTGGCGGCGTACAGCCCGCCGGGGCGCAGCGCGCGCCGCACCTGTCCGGCGAACTCGGCGCTGGTGAGGTGGGCCGGGGTGCGGGCCCCGCTGAAGACGTCGGCGATGATCAGATCGGCCCAGCCGTCCGGCACCTTGGCCAGCCCGGCCCGGGCGTCATCGCCGCGCACCCGGATCCGCCAGCCGCGGTCCAGCGGCAGATGGGTCCGTACGAACTCGATGAGCGCGGTGTCCACTTCGACGACCTGCTGGGTGGAGCGGGGCCGGGTGGCCGCGATGTATCGCGCGAGGGTGAAGGCCCCGCCGCCCAGGTGGACGGCGTGGACCGGCCGGCCGGGCGGGGCCGCGAGATCCGCGATGTGCCCGAGCCTGCGCTGGTACTCGAAGTCGAGGTAGGACGGATCGTCCAGGTCCACATGCGACTGGGGGGCGCCGTCCAGCAGGAGCGTCCAGCCGCGCGGGCGGTCGCGGTCGGGCACCAGCTCGGCACGCCCGCCGCCGACCGGTGCCGCCACCGGCTCGGGGGCACGCCCGCGCCCGCTCTTCCGCCTGTCCTTCGCCATCGTTCCAGTATCGCCCGCGGCGGCGGATGGTCTCCGTCCGGCGGGTTCCTGGCCGATGGATGCCTGGCGGATGTGCGCCTGACTGGTGGGCGCCTGGCTGGCGGGGATGGCTGATCACTGACGGGATGCGGCTCACTGGCAGCGGTCGACGGCCTCGATGGTGCGGGCCGCCTCGCCCAGCGCCTCCCGCAGCACCTGGGGGTCGGTGGCCTCGGTGACGGCGGCGTCCGGCGGGACCAGCCAGCCGGTGCCGACCACCGGCGGCTCGGTGGAGAAGCCGCCGGTGGCGGTCTCGCGCCCGAAGGTCTGCGTACACGCGCTACCGGGCATGTCCCAGCCGTCCGCGGTGCCGGGCGGCACCAGGAAGCCGAGGGTGTCGCAGCTGCCGTCGTGCAGCACCGGGCCGACGCCGACCCGCAGCCGCAGGATGTCCACCGCCTCCAGGCCCTGGCGGGCGGGCACCGTGACCAGATCGCATCGCTTGACGAGTCCGCCGCCGTCCGGAAGATCACCGCACTCCCTGTCGGGCGGATACCGATCCGCTGCCCGCGGACCACCGCTGTGCACTCCGGCCTTCACCAAGGGAAACCCCTCCTCCGCCGTGCCAGGTACGTCGAAGTGTTCAACGCCCAACCATGTCAACGGCTACGGCGCAATGCCGCCACAAAGGGTGGCAGTTCATGGCAGATCAGGGGCGAGATATCCGGTTTTGTAGCCAAACTGCCGGTATTGAAAGGGAGATGGACGGTACGGTTCATGTCCGCCGATACGCGGCGGCACCGGTGCGAGGGGGCGTCGGCGCGCCACGTCGTCGAGCCGGCATCGATCGGTACCGATCGGTACCGAGACGGCATCACCGCAGCATCACCGCAGGGAGAGGGCTGGCCATGACGCCGGTGCCCGGGTCTTCGTCGGGGGCGCAACGCCCCAACACGGTCTTCCGAATGCTGCGTGGGCCGCTCTCCGCGGCGGAGTTCGCCGCGGCCGTCCGGCGGGCCGCCCGCGAGATCGGGGAACAGGTCTCCTGCGACGCCCGCTACATCGGGCGGGTGGAGTCCGGTGCGATCCGCTGCCCCAACTACGCCTATGAGCGGGTCTTCCGCCATATGTTTCCCGGCCGGTCGCTGACCGACCTCGGCTTCGCGCCACGCGAGGAGGTGCGGGGCGCCGCGGCGCGCGCGGGCGGGCGCCGGCCACCGGCCGCACCCGCCGCCGTCGCCGGGCCGGACGCGGCGGCGGAGCCCGCGCCACCACCGGATCCGGATCCCCGGCCGGGGCTGGGCACGCGACCGGGCTCTGGTGACGAGCCGGGCCTGGGCCTGGGGGTCGGTACGGGGCCGGGCCTGAGTACGGGGCCGGGTGCCACTCCGGCTTCCGTACCGCGGTCGGGCCCCGGGGCGGGCGGGCCGGGTCCCGGGCCTGGGTGCGGGCCGGGTGCCGCTTCGGGGCCGGGCCCGGCGCCCGGGCTCGGGACCGGCCGGGGGTCGGGCCGGGCCGCGGGCCGGGCGCCCGGGCCGCTGGACACCTCGCTCGTCCGGCTCTCCATCCCGTACCAGCCCGGCCCGTCCGTCCCGAGCCCCTCCGCCCCGAGCCCCTCCGTCCCGGGGCACACCGCCCCCTGTCCCTCCGCGCCTCGTCCTTCCGCCCCCGACCCCTCTGCCTCCAGTCCCGTCGTCCCCCATCCCACCGCCCCTGGTCCCTGGGGCCCGTCTTCACCCGTCTCATGCTCATCCGGGCCGTGTCCTGGCGGCGCGTGCCCCTCAGATCTGTGCAAGGAGAGCGACGTGCTGCGTCGCGCGTTCATGACCGGCGGCCCGGCCGCCGTGGCCGCCCCGTCCTGGGACGGTGGACCGACCCGCGGTCCCCGTCGCGTCGGCGAGCCGGAGGCCGCCGCCGTCGAAGAGGCGGTCCGCCGTATCCGGCTGTTCGACGACCGGTTCGGCGCGGACGGGCTGTACACCCGCTCCGCCCAGCCACTGCGTGCCGCCTATGCCCTGCTCGACGCCGGCGCCCACCGGCAGGTGGTGAGCGACCGGCTGCACTCCGGCGCCGGCGAACTCGCCATCTCGGTGGGCTGGCTGGCACACGATTCCGGCCGCTTCGAGGACGCCCGCTCCTATTACGCCGAGGCCCTGGCCACCGCACGGGTCGCGGACGACCGGGCGCTGGAGGCGCACGCCTTCTGCAACATGGCGTTCCTCGCCCGGGACGCCGGGCGGCCCAGGGAGGCGGTGCGTGCCGCGCAGGCCGCCCAGGGCGCCGCCCGGCGGCTGGACTCACCCCGGCTGCTGTCCCTGCTGGCGCTGCGAGAAGCCGGCGGCTGGGCCGGTCTCGCGGACCGTGCGGCCTGCGAACACGCGCTCCGCCGGGCGCACACCCTCTTCGGCCGCGGCCCGGCACCGGCCGACCCGGAGTGGATGACCTTCTACGGAGAGGCCGAGCTGGCGGGGCTGGAGGCGCAGTGCTGGGCGGCGCTGGGCGAGTGGCAGCGCGCGGCCGAGCACGCCCGCCGCGCGGTGGCCCTGCAAGACCAGCACTTCACCCGCAACATCGCGCTGTTCACCGCGGAGCTGGCCGGTGATCTCGCGGGCTGCGGGCGGCCCGACGAAGCGGCCGCGGCGGGCGGCCGGGCCCTCGATCTGCTGGGCCAGGTGCGGTCAGGACGGATCCGGGCGATGCTCGACGGCGCGGCGCGTGCGCTGCGCCCGCACCGGCGCAACGCCGCCGTCGCCGACTTCCTCGCCCGCCACGCGTCCCTCGGCGGCCATGCGCCGCTCCGCGGCCAAGGCCATGTGTCCTACGAGCGCCCGGTCTGAGGGCCGGGCCCGGCCCAGAGGGCGGACCGGGCGCGGACGGCGGGTCCGGTGCGGGCAGCGGGCCCAGTGCGGATGGCGGGCCCCGTGCGGACTGCAGGCGACCCAGTCCGGACGGCAGGCCCCGTGCGGACTGCGGGCCCGGTGCGGACGGCAAGCCCTGTACGAACAGCGGGCCCGGTACGGACGACGGGCCCGGTACGGACGACGGGCCCCCTGCGGACGGCGGGCGGCCCGGTGCGGATCAGGCGAGGTGGCCGGTGTCGTTCCAGCGTTCGACGGCCGGGTCGCCGTACGCCCAGCCCAGGATCGACAGCGAGGTGGGATCCAGCCGCAGCCGCGCCGCGAAGGACGCGTCGAGGCCGAGCCAGCGGGCCGCCAGCGTGCGCAGGATGTGGCCGTGCGCGAAGACCAGCACGTCGCGATCGGCGGAGCGCGCCCACTCGACCACGGTGTCCGCCCGCGCGGAGAGCTGCGCCAGCGTCTCGCCCTCCGGCACGCCGTCCCGCCATATGAGCCAGCCGGGGCGGGTGGCCTTGATCTCGTCCGGGGTCATGCCTTCATACGCCCCGTAGTCCCACTCCATGAGCGCGTCCCAGTCCTGCGCGCGGTCCCCGAAGCCCGCCAGCTCGCTGGTCTCCTTGGCCCGGACCAGCGGGCTGGTGCGCACCTCGACGTCCGGCAGCCCAGCCCACGGCGCACGGTGCAGCCGCTCACCCAGCAGCTTGGCGCCGCGCCGCCCCTCGTCCAGGAGCGGAATATCGGTCCGGCCGGTGTGCTTACCGGCCAGCGACCACTGCGTCTGGCCATGCCGGGCCAGCAGGATGCGCGGTGCCATGAGTGGCCTTTCGCCTGATTCGGGGGCTGGGTTCCGCTTCGGACCAGGTCCGGATTCCGGTTCAGTCCCGGGTGGGGTGCGCGGCAGGTCCCGTTTCCGCCGCTCCTCCATCATCGCTCACCTGATCGAGAGGCAACCCGGGGGCCGGAACCGGCGTCTCTCCTCACACGGCCGGCTCTGCCGAGGAAGCTTCGGAAGCGAGGAATCGTGCCGTTTCCGGGGGGTATGCCCCCTGGTCACGAGGTGCCGCACGCGGGCGCATCTCGGGGGCGGTGCGCATGGCGCACCGCCTACGCCGTACGGTTTGGTGCGCGTCAACTGTGGCCCGCCTGATTCTTTGGAGAGCGTCCGGATGCCCCACACAGTGCCCCTCACCGGAGCATCGAAGGGCGCTCGGCCACGTTGGTGGACCGAGCTGCCGCTGATCGCTCTGGTCTACGGCGCCTACTCGGCCGGCCGCCTGCTGGCCCGCGGCGACGTGTCCACCGCCGTCGATCACGGCCTGGGCATACTCCACCTCGAGCAGAGCCTCAACGTCGACTTCGAGACGCCGCTCAACCGCGTCTTCACCGAGCACGCCTCGATCGGGATACCCGCGGACTTCGCGTACGCCTCGCTGCACTACCTGCTCACCCCGCTGATCCTGGTGTGGCTGTGGCGGCGCCGCCCGGCGAACTACCGCGTGATGCGCACCTGGCTGCTGCTCTCCACGCTGATGGGCCTGATCGGCTTCACCCTGATGCCGACCTGCCCGCCCCGGCTGCTGGACGCGAGCCACGGCTTCGTCGACACGATGGCGCAGTACGGCTCGTACGGCTGGTGGGGCGGCGAGGCGAGCGCGCCGCGCGGGATGGGCGGCTTCACCAACCAGTACGCGGCCATGCCGAGCCTCCACGTGGGCTGGGCGCTGTGGTGCGGGGTGGCGCTCTGGCGGTACGGGCGGTCGAAGTGGACGAAGGTCCTCGCGGTGGCCTACCCGCTGAGCATCGCGCTCGTGGTGATGGGCACCGCCAACCACTACTTCCTGGACGCGGTGGCCGGCGCCGCCGTCATGGGCATCGGCTACCTGCTGGCCCGGCCCGCGCTGCGCACCCTGGACCGGGCGGTCGCCCGCTTCCGCGGTGGGGCCCAGCCGCAGCCGGCGAACGCGGCGGCGGGCACGGCGGCCGGAGCCACGGGCGCGGTCCCGACCGGCGACGGATCCGCCCCGGAAAGCGGTGAGAGCGCCCCGGCTGTCGGTGCCGGATGCGAGACTGCGGCGCGTGAACGGACACCCATCCCCCGGCAGCACGGCGCCGGCAGGGGCACGGACGGCGAGCGCGGCGACGCCGGCACCGAGCGGGTCGGCAGCGCCGACCTGGCCGACGACACCGCCGCCAGCCGGGATTTCTCCCGCTCGAGCTGAGCCGCGAGCATCTGAGGCTGGGCCGAGAGCCCGGCGAAACCTCGCCGAGCTGCGCGGCCCGGCCGTACCGCCGAAGCCGCTGGACGCCCGGGCGCTCGCGGCGCTCGCCGCGAACCCGGGCTGCCGCCGCCGCACCCTGCTGGACGGCGCCGGGATCGACAAGCGCGCGCTGGCCCGGGCGCTGGGTTCACCCGCGACCTTCGGACAGTCGCACTTCGCCCACCAGCGGGGCCACACCTTCGAAGCCCGGGCCAAAGCGGACGGCGGCGGCGAGCTCCTGCGGCTGCTCCACGAGCGCCTCGGCGGCGCGGCGAGCGGACTGCCCGCGCCCGTCCCGGGCCAGGTCCGCACCCCCGATCTGACCGCGGTCGGCCCCGAGGGCCGCACCGCCCGCACCGCACTCGCCCTGCGCGAGGCGACCGCCGCCGCTGCCGAGTCCGGGCAGTGGACGCTGCTGGACCACCCCATGGTGAGCCTGGACGTCGCCGGGTCCCCCGCCTTCCTGGAACCGGACGCGGTGGTGGTGCACCCGGACGGCGGCTGGACCGTGGTGGAGATCAAGTCGTTCCCGGTGGTGGACGGCGCGGCCGACCCCGCCAAGGTGGGTGCGGCGGCCCGGCAGGCGGCGGTGTACGTGCTGGCGCTGGAGCGGGTGGCGATGCGGATCGTCACGGCGGACGGCCGGGCGGCCGGCGCGGCGGACGACGCTACGGATGCCCCGGCCGCCGGTGCCGATGCCGGTGCCGCTCCTGCCCCCGCCCCCGATGCCGGTTCCGTTTCTACCCCTGTGTCCGGTTCCGGTTCCGGCTCCGGCTCCGGTGCCGGCGGGCGGGTGCGTCACCGGGTGCTGCTGGTGTGTCCGAAGGACTTCTCCAATCTGCCGACCGCCGAACTGGTGGACGTCCGCAAGCAGCTGTCCGTCACCCGGCGCCAGCTGGCCCGGCTCACCCGGGTCGAGGAGATCGCCCGGGCACTGCCCGAACACCTCACCTTCGACCTGCGGCTCTCGGACGACGGTCGCACCGTCACCCGCCCGGCCGACGAGTTGAGGGACGCGGTCGACGCGGTGGAAGCGGCGTACGCGCCTGAGTGCCTGGCCGCCTGCGAGCTGGCGTACCACTGCCGGACCCAGGCCCGCGCGGCCGGTTCTGTGGAGGTGCTGGGACGCGGCGTGCGCGGTGAGCTGGGCGGGCTCACGACGGTGGAGGACGTGCTGGCCGCCGCCCACGGCGACACGCCCGGCCCGCCCGGCCCCGGCGACCCACCCCTCCCCGACCCCGGTGACTCGCCCGCCGCCCAGGCCCTCCGGCGGGCCGCCGCCCTGCGCGCCGAAGCGCTGGCCGCCGCCGGAGCCGCCGCCTCCGGAGCCGCGGCCTGCGCCGACGCCGCACCCGCGACCGCGACTAGCGCCCCCGCCCCCGCGACTACCGCCCCCGAGACCGCCCACGCGCCCGAAGAGGCCGCCGTCGCCCCCAGCCAGACGGCCGGCCCGGATCAGGCAGCTCAGCCGAACCAGGAGGCTCAGCGGGACCAGGAAGCTCAGCGGGAGCAGGTCCCTCAAGAGGCTGCCGTTCCCGCCCCGCGGGAGTCGCCATGTCGCTGATCACCACCCTCGCCCGGATGGAAGCCGTCCGGGAGGGCCGCGCCCAGCCCGCGGCCACGGTCCGGCACCGGCATCTGTCCGCCCGCCCGATGGTGTTCGTCCCGCTCACCACCGCCGGCGAGGTCGGCGCCCCGCTGGGGGCGCTGGTCGGCACCGAGCGGACCGCGCCCCGGCTGCTCGTCGTGGCGCAGCCGCGCGACCGGGATCTGCGCTCGGCCTTCCTCGCCGACCTGGCGGAGGAGATGCTGCCGTACCTCGAGGGGTACGCCGACGAGGTCGAGCCGGTGGAGCGCAAGGAGACCGATCCGGAGACCGGGAAGAAGGTCACGGTCCAGGTCGAGCTCTGCGCCGACGCCCCGCAGCTGCTGGTGCCCAGCGGCGCGGGCGCGGAGTTCGTCCGGCTGCTGGGCCGCTCGATGCGGTTCCGCCGGACCGCCGAGCAGGATCCGGACACCCCGCACCCCGCACCCCCTCGGGTGCCGCTGCTGGGCCGCTGGCTGACGCATTACGGCGAGCGGTCCCGGGTGCCGGGCTCCTCGCTGCTGCTTTCGCTGACCGAGCTGCTGGGCCTGCACTGGGCGACCGGGCAGAGCGCCCTGGAGGACCAGCACCTGGGGGCGCTGCTGGGCTGGATCGACCCTCCCCCAGCCACTCCCCAGGAGGGCGTGTCCGGTGCCGAGGCCGCGCTCCGGGCCGAGCTGCGACGCGGCCCGGACGGGCTGCTGGAGTGCCCGCCGGCCGGGCCCGCCACCGACCCGGTGTTCGACAACACCCGGCTGGCTCCGGCGATGAAGGCGTACGACGCGGCGCGGGCCGCCGTGGCCGCCGGCGTGCCCGGCGCGCCGGTGCGGCTGCGGCAGGCCGAGGAGGAGCTGCGCGGGCTGGTCGCCTCGCAGCTGCGCCCGACCTGGGAGATGGTGTGGCGGGCGGTGGACCTGCTGTCGGCCCTCCCGGTGGGTTCCCGGGTGGCCGGCCGCTGGACCCGTGACCGCTGGTCGTACACCGGGCACCGGGATCGCGTCCGGGCCGGTGAGCCGCCGCAGCCCAAGTGGGACGACGCCGTGACGGCGGCTGGGAAGCTGATGGCCCGGGAGACCGCGCAGGCCCAGCTGGACGCGGAGCAGGCGCTGGACGACCCGCTGGTGATGGCGGGGCGGCGGCTGGCCGGCGAGGCGTTCGCGGGGAAGGTCGGCGAGGTGGTGATGGCCTGGTCGGAGGCGAAAGTGCCCCGGCCGCGGCCGCTGATCACGGTGATCACCGAGGACCAGCCGCAGCTCACCGAGGAGGCCAAGCTGTACCGGGCGCTGCCGGACGGGCGGACGCAGACCGCCGAGTTCGCCGGGTACGCGCCCGGCGGCGGCCTGGTGGTGCGGCTGACCGGCGGCATGGGCCGGGGCAGGAACCCGGACCCGGGCTCGGTTCCGGTCGAGGGCGACCAGGTGTGCTGGACGCTGTTCGAGCACGCGCCGCGCGGCGGCCCGCAGCTGCCCGACCCGGACCGTACGCCCTGGACGCACGGCGGGCCCCCGGCCGTCTCCGCCGGGGTCGCCGCGAGCACCCCCGACCCCGTCACCGAGGAGGACCTGCTGTGACGTGCCACGCCGAGCGGCCCCCGGTGTTCGATCCCGGCGCGGCCGCGGCGCGCGCCACCGACGCCATCCTGCGCGACACGCTGCACGGCGCGCACCGCGGCGTGGTCGTCGACTCCCCGCCCGGCGCGGGCAAGTCGACGCTGGTGGTGCGGGCCGCCCGGGAGCTGGCCGCCGCCGGGCGGCCGCTGATGGTGGTCGCGCAGACCAACGCCCAGGTGGACGACCTGGTGGACCGGCTGGCCCGGGAGGATCCGCGGTTGCCGATCGGCCGGCTGCACAGCAGTGACACGCGCCCCTACGATCCGGTGCTCGACCGGCATCCCGAGGTGGTGAAGTCCGCGAAGGTGGCCGATCTCGCCGGGCTGGACGTGGTGATCTCCACGGCGGCCAAGTGGGCGCACGTGCGGGACGTCGAGCCCTGGAGCCACGCGATCGTCGACGAGGCGTACCAGATGCGTTCGGACGCGCTGCTCGCCGTCGCGGGGCTCTTCGAGCGGGCCCTGTTCGTCGGGGATCCGGGGCAGCTGGACCCGTTCAGCGTGGTGGGCACCGAGCAGTGGGCGGGCCTGTCGTACGACCCGTCGGCGAGCGCGGTCTCCACCCTGCTCGCCCACAATCCGCAGCTTCCCCAGCACCGGCTGCCGGTGTCCTGGCGGCTGCCCGCCTCGGCGGCGCCCCTGGTCTCCGGCGCCTTCTATCCGTACACGCCCTTCCGCAGCGGCACCGGCCCCGGTGACCGGCGGCTGTCCTTCGCAGTGCCGTCGGACGGCTCGGGGCCGGACCGGGTGCTGGACGAGGCGGCGGAGTCCGGCTGGGGGCTGCTGGAGCTGCCGCCGCGCCACACGCCGCGCACCGACCCGGAGGCGGTGCGGGCGGTGGCCCTGGTGGTGCGGCGGCTGCTGGACCGGGGCGGGGTGGCGATCAGCGAGCGGTCGTCCGGCCCGGTGCCGGTGACCGGGGACCGGATCGCGGTCGGCACCGCGCACCGGGACCAGGCGGCGGCCGTGCGCGCCGCGCTGGCCGAGCTGGGTGTGACGGGGGTGACGGTGGACACGGCCAACCGCCTCCAGGGCCGCGAGTTCGACGTGACGGTGGTGCTGCATCCGCTGTCCGGGCGGCCGGACGCCACGGCGTTCCACCTGGAGACCGGCAGGCTGTGCGTCCTCGCCTCCCGGCACCGCCACGCCTGTGTGGTGGTCTGCCGGGCCGGGGTGGCCGAGCTGCTGGACGAGCATCCGTCGACCGAGCCGGTGCGGTTGGGCGTGACGGTGAAGTTCCCCGATGGCTGGGAGGCACACCACGCCGTCCTCGCCCAGCTGGCCGAACACCGGGTCCCTTGGAAGCCCTGAACCGGGAGAGGCTACGCGCCGATCCGGCAGATGCCGGGGCCACTTGCGCACGGCGGGACAATGGAATGCGGCAGACCAACAGGAGGTACGTAGATGTCCGAGCCGCATTCGGCTCCACGCCCGCGCACCAGCCCCGAGCGACGGCTGAAACCCGCACCGCTGCTCTTCGAACCCGCCGAGGCCGCCTCGGACCCCGAGCACTTCTTCGATCTGGAGTCGATCGAGGATCCGCGCGAGCTGCTGGCCCGCTCCACCGAGCTGGCCCTGGCCTTCCGCGCCGCCACCGACCGGGCGATGGAGTACCAGGCGATGGCCGCCGCCCAACTCGCCGACCCGGGCCGCTTCGACCGGCTGCCGCCGGCGCTGATCGCGGAGAGCGCGGACTGGACGGAGGACTACGCCAAGAAGATGGTGGAGTTCGGCCGCGAGCTGCTGCGCGCGGACGACCAGCCGGACTGACCCCTGCGGGCGGGGTGACGCGCGCCGAGCACCCGCGCCGGTTCGGGGCAAGATACTCCATCCCGCCCGACTCTGCCCCCGCTTTCATCATTCAGCGCAACCGGAAATTCACCCAGCGCTACATCTGAGGTCATGAACAGATGGCCTCGGGAATCTCCCCACCGCACCCCCGCGCACGTCACCACCGCCGGAGCCGCCTGGCTGGCCTCGGCCAGCCCCTTCCCGCGCAGTGTGCGGGCCCTGTGGGCGGAGTGCCCCGGCACCTCCGTCGTGCTGCCGTGCGGCACCGTCTTCGACGTCATCAGCGCTCCCGGGGTCTTCGGCCGCCGCATGGTGAGCCGCCTGTGGGCCGACGGCCCGGGGACCGGCCCGGTGGCGACGCAGCGGGGCCGGGTGCTGATGTTCGCCGCGCCCGGCACCGCTCAGCGGCTGCCCGCCCTGCTGCGCTGGGAGGAGTGGGGATCGGCCGCTCCGCCGCTGCTGTGCCATGGGACGGGCGACGCGGTGACCGTCCCTCCCCCGGACGCCGTCCGGCCAGAGCCCCGGTCCCGCCGGCCCGAGGCCGCGCCCGGCGAGAGCCCCGCCCTTCCCGCCGCCCCGGGGCTCGGCCTGGGCGCCGCGCCGGATCCCCTCGACGCCGGATCCGAGGCCGCGCCCGGCTCCCGCTGGCTGGTCGCCCCGGATGTCCGCGACCCCTGGCTGCCGGGCGCCGACGTGCTCCTGTGGGCCTGCGTGCGGGCCGCTCGCAGTGGCTCGGCGACCGCCCCGCACACCGCCGTGACCAGGGAAACCGCGCTGTCACCGCGCTGAGGCAGGGCTGAGCCGGGCCTCGGGTGAGGGCGAGCCGGGGCTGAGGCGGGGGTGCGCCGGCGGGTGGGGCGTATGGATTTTCGTTCCGCCGGATCCGGGTGCTAAGGTCTTCTACGTCAGCAGGCGCCGCTAGCTCAGTTGGTTAGAGCAGCTGACTCTTAATCAGCGGGTCCGGGGTTCGAGTCCCTGGCGGCGCACAGACAAAGAGAAGGCCCCCACTTCGGTGGGGGCCTTCTCTCATGGGGGAACCAGCCTCATAGGGGCACCTGCCTCACAGGGCCCGGCGTCAGGCGGCGAAGAGGTCCAGCACCGGACGCCGCCAGCCGCTGCCCAGATCGAAGTCGAGCGCCGGGTCCGAGGCGAGCACGGCCTGCTGGAGCTTCTGCAGCCGCGGCGAGGGCTCCAGCCCGAGATCCTCCACCAGCCGGCCGCGCAGCCCCTGGTAGACCTCCAGGGCCTGCCATGGGCGCCCGGCCCGGTAGAGCGCGGCCATGTACTGGGCGTGGAGTCCCTCGTGGAGCGGGTGCCGGGCGGTCAGCTCGGTCAGCTCGGTCAGCAGCGAGGCATGCCGGCCCAGCCGCAGGTCCGCCTCGATCCGGTGCTCCAGCACGCCCAGCCGGCTCTCCTCCAGCCGGGCCACCTCGATCTCCAGGATCGGCCCGACCCGCACGTCCACCAGCGCCGGGCCGCGCCAGACCGCCAGCGCCTCGCGGAACAGCAGCGACGCCTCCTCGTCGTCGCCGGCGTCCAGCGCGTCGTTCCCCGCGGCGACCAGCCGGTCGTACTCGTGCACGTCCATCGCGCCGGGCTCGGCCTCCAGCAGATATCCGCCGTAGCGGGTGGCGAGCACGGCCTTGGACGCGTCCGGGGCCTGTGGTCCGTAGGCGGCGGCCAGCCGGCGGCGGAGCTGGAGGATGTACGTCTGCAGGGTGGTCAGCGCGCTCCGCGGCATCGCGCTGCCCCAGATCTCCTCCATCAGGGTGGGAACCGGCAGTATCTGGTTGGCGTAGATGGACAGCAGTGCCAGGATCTGCCGCGGCTTGCCGGCGCTGGGCACGATCGAGTGTCCGCACGCCTCGACACTGAGCGGGCCCAACAGCTTGATGTCCATGGATCCGTACCTCCGTCACCCGTCACACATCCGTCGGATGCCCCTTGGCCGCGGACTTGCCATTGAGGCATTTACGAGCCTCGCGCGGGGGTGCGGTTCCGGACCAGTGCCATGTTCCTGTCCTGGGCATGAATCCTGGGTGGCGGCCACCGTGACAAGCTCACACCCTGGTGATGAAAGGGTCACTGGTCTGCCGTGCGTTCGTCGCAGCAGACTCCTTGCCACGACCGCCTTGCACGTCGAGGAGAACCCCCTATGAACAGCGCCATCGCAGTCCCGCAGCCCGATCTGGCCGCCCCGGAGACGGCCGGCGACGAGGGGCCGGCCGGCGCGCCCGCACTCGATGCGTCCACGGAAACCGGTGGTCTCCTGATCGAGGATCTCACCGAGCGGTACTGGCCGGTCCTCCCCGCGGGTATCTGCATCTGCACCGCCGCCGGTCGTTGACGGATCACCGCTGACGCATGGGGACGCTGCGCTTCGCGCCGCATGTGAGGGTCGAGGCGGTGCCGGGCGAGGCCGTCTACCTGGTGTCGGAGCGAGGCGTCACCGCGCTGCACGGCCGCTCGATCGCCGCTCTGGCGCCGCTCCTGGACGGCTCCAGGGATCTGGAGCGGATTCTGGCCGACGCGGCCCCGGCCGTGTCCGCCCGGGAGTGCGGCCGGATCGTCGAACAACTGCGGGCGGCCGGCCTGGTGCACGAGGCCGACGGCCCGCCGGGCGCCGGGGACGCGTACTGGTCGCTGGCGGGGTTGGGGCCGGGCCCCGCACCGGACGCCGCCGCCTTTGTCGCCCTGGGTTCCACCGACCCGGCCGAGGTGCGGCACGCCCTGCTGGCCGCCGGGGTGCGCGCCGCCGGTGAGCCGGCAGCGGCCCCCCTCACGCTGGTGGCCTGCGATGACTACCTCGACCCGGGACTGGGCGCGTTGGACGCCGCGCACCGGGCGGCGGGACGGCGCTGGCTGCCCGTCAAACCGGTCGGCACCGAGCTCTGGATCGGCCCCTTCCTGGGCGCGCCGGACGGGCCGTGCTGGTCCTGTCTGGCCGAACGGCTGCGGCGCGGGCGCCGGGCCGAGGCCCATCTCGTCCGCCGGCTGGGCCGCTCCGGGCCGCTGCCGCGGCCCACCGCCGCGCTGCCCGCGAGCCGCGCCGCCGCCCTGCACCTCGCCGCGGTGCAAGCGGCCGGCTGGCTGGCCGGGCACCGGCACCCGGCGCAGGGTGAGCTGTGGACGCTGGACCCGCTGGACCCGGCCGGCGAGCGGCATCCGGTGCGCCGCCGTCCGCAGTGCGCGCGGTGCGG
Source organism: Streptomyces sp. JLBT605 (assembly GCF_058215555.1). NCBI lineage: Bacteria > Bacillati > Actinomycetota > Actinomycetes > Kitasatosporales > Streptomycetaceae > Streptomyces > Streptomyces sp. JLBT605. The sequence continues at coordinate 4,469,832 of NZ_CM177087.1, read as the reverse complement.
TGACCCCGGTCTCGTTGCCGAGCGGGTGCGCGCGCCGCTGTCCCTGGCACCGGCCCCGCCCGCATCTCCAGTCGCATCTCCAGTCGCGTCCCCGGCCCCGACCCCGGCCCCGGCCCCGGCCCCGGCCCCGGCCCCGGATGACTACGCGCACCTGGTGAGCCGGGTGACGGGTCTGGTGGCCGAAATCCGACGGGATCCGCGCGGCCCGGAGTTCCTCAACTGCTTCCACGCCCGCTACCGCCCGGCCCCCGGCCCGCCGGGCCTGGACGGGGTACGGGCCGGGCTGCGCGCCGCCGCGCACGGCAAGGGCGTCACCGCCGAGCAGGCCCGGGCCAGCGCCCTGTACGAGGCGCTGGAGCACCACAGCGGATACCACCAGGGGGACGAGCCGCGGCAGCGCGCCCGCTACCGCGACCTCGGGCCCGACGCGGCCGTACACCCGGACGAGGTGCAGCTGTACGCGGCCCGGCAGTTCGAGGAGCGGGACCACTGGAACGCGCGACACTCGGCTCAGCACCGGGTGTGCGACCCCTTCGACGAGGACGCCGAGATCGACTGGACCCCGGTCTGGTCGCTCACCGGGGAGCGGCATCGGCTGATGCCGACGGCCCTGCTCTACTACGACGTGCCGCAGCCGCCGGGCCGCCGCTACTGCCTGGCCACCTCCCATGGGGCCGCCGCGGGGCGCGCCACGGCCGACGCCGTGCTGCGCGGGTTTCTGGAGCTGGTGGAGCGGGACGCGGTCGCCCTGTGGTGGTACAACCGCACCCGGCAGCCCGGCCTGTCGCTCGACGGCGAGCCCGGCGACGGCCGCGAATCCGGTGACGGCGGCGAGCCCGGCGACGGGGGCGATCGGGCCTGGATCGACCGGCTGCGGTGTGTGCACGCCGAGTTGGGCCGGGAGGTGTGGGCGCTGGACCTCACCACGGACTTCGGCATCCCGGTCGTCGCCGCCCTCTCCCGCCGCGTCGACCGGCCCTCCGAGGACATCACGCTGGGTTTCGGTGCGCATTTCGACCGGCGTACCGCGCTGCGCCGCGCGCTCACCGAGCTCAACCAGATGCTGCCGCCACTGGCCGAAATCCGCGTCACCGGCCCGGGCGGGCGGGGGGCGCAGGGCGCGGGATACGACGGCATGGAATACGAGGGCATGGATCCGGAGGCGCTGCGCTGGTTCACTACCGCGACCGTCGCCAACCAGCCCTATCTGACCGCTGATCCGGCGGCCGAGGCGGCACCCGGCGGGGCACGCTTCGGGCTGCCGGCCGGCAGCGATCCGGTCGAACGGGTGGCGGCGGTGGTGGAGTTGGTGCGTCGGCAGGGTATGGAGATGCTGGTGCTGGACCAGACGCGGCCCGATGTCGGGCTGCCGGTGGTGAAGGTCTTCGTCCCGGGACTGCGCCCGCACTGGGCCCGCTTCGCGCCGGGCCGTCTCTTCGAAACTCCGGTGAGTCTGCGGCGACTTGCCACCCCCACACGCTATGAGGACCTCAATCCGCTTCCGCTCTTCCTGTGAAGGCGGGCATCGGTCGAATCCCGCTCCGGGCCGGTAGAGATTCGGATACTCTCGGGCAAGCTACCTCATACGGCCCGAGTATCCGGAGGATCAGTGCAGGGCATGCCCTTGCCCGACGAGGCCGGGCGCGACGCGGAGAGGCATCGGAACGACCTCGCACCGCGTATCGCCGTGGTCATCACCGTGGCTGTGCTCCTCGGTTACTTCAGTGTCGCGATCGTCTATGTGGCCGACGCGCACCATTCCCCGGGGGCGCTCGACGCGGCGCTGCTGGCTCTCGCCCTGGTGCCCTCGCTCACCGTGCTGCTCGCCCTCCAACTGGCCCACTCCTTCCCGGGACTCGCACCACGGGTGAGCCGCGCCCGGCACTGGACGCTGGCCCTCCAGGCGGTGCTGACCTTCCTGCCGTTCGTCGTCTTCAAGCACGCCTGGCTGGGCATGCCGGGCTTCCTCGCGGGCTCGACGCTGCTGGTCCTGCGGACGCCGCTGTCCTGGCTGGCATTCGGCTCGGTACTGGTCTGCACCGACGCGCTGCTCTTCCATGTCGGCTTCGGCTGGGGCGAGGTCGCGTACACCACGGTCTCCACCGCCCTCACCGGCCTGGTGGTCTTCGGGCTCTCGCGGCTCACCGGGCTGGTCTCGGAGGTCTACCGCTCACGCGCCGAGCTGGCCCGGCTGGCCATCGCCCAGGAGCGTTTGCGATTCGCCCGCGATGTCCATGATCTGCTCGGTTACAGCCTCTCCACCATCACCCTCAAGTGTGAACTGGTCCACCGGTTGGTGCCCCGGCAGGACTCCCGGGCTCAGCAGGAGCTGACCGAGATCCTGGAGACCTCCCGGCAGGCGCTGGCGGACGTGCGGTCGGTGGCCCGCGGCTACCGCCGGATGTCGCTGTCGGCCGAGGTGGGCACCGCGCAGTCGATGCTGGCCGCCGTCGGCGTCCGTACCACGACCCGGCTGGAGTGCGGGGAGCTGCCGGGGCTGGTGGACACCGTGCTGGCCACCGTCCTGCGGGAGGGGCTGACCAATGTGCTGCGGCACAGCAAGGCGGAGCACTGCACCATCGAGGGGCTGCGCACCGGCGGCACCGTGCGGCTGGTGCTGGCCAATGACGGGGTGGGCAAGCACTCCGCGATCCTGGGCACGGACGTCCAGGGTGGCGCGGACGGCGGCAGCGGGCTGGGCAATCTCGGCGTGCGGGTGGGCAAGCTCGGCGGGCGGGTGCGGGCCGGGGTGCGCCCGGCGGACGGCTGGTTCGAGCTCTCCGCGGAGTTGGAGCTGACCGAGGAGGCGGACGGGGACGGCGGCGACCGGGGCGCGGAGGACGAGCTCGGCCCGGCGGTCACCGCCTGACCGATTTCGACGTCCGCTGCCTGCCCCGGCTTCGGCGGTCACCGCCTGACGCGGCGGTGCGGCGTCAGAGCCAGCCGGCCTCGCGGGCGATCCGGATGGCGTCCACCCGGTTGCGTGCGTTGAGCTTCGTCACCACGGAGGTCAGGTAGTTCCGCACGGTGCCCGCCGAGAGGTAGAGCCGGGCGGCGATCTGCGTCGCTCCCTCTCCTTCCGAGGCGAGCAGCAGCACCTCCCGCTCGCGCGGGGTCAGCGGCTGCGGCTCGTCGTCCAGGGCCGCCAGCACCAGTTGCGGGTCCATCACCCGCTCTCCCTTGGCCACCGCCCGGATCGCGTCGCTGAGCGTGTCCGGACTGCTGTCCTTGAGCAGGAAGCCGGAGACCCGGGCGGCCAGCGCCCGGCGCAGATTCCCGGGCCTCCCCAGGCTGGTCAGCATCATGGTGCGGCATTCGGGCACCGCGGTGTGCAGGGCGGCGGCCGCGGTCAGGCCGTCCATGCCCGGCAGGTCGATGTCGAGGACGGCGACATCCGGCCGAAGTTCGCGGGCGCGCGGCAGGATGTCCGAGCCATTGGCGACCTCGGCGACGACGTCGATATCCGGTTCGAGCTCCAGCAGGGCGACCAGCGCCTGGCGCAACATCCGCATGTCCTCGGCAATGAGAACCCTGACCACATCTGCCCCCCGGACGTCGCTCTGGTTCGCCGCACACCGACTTTCCGAACCGGCTCATCGGTCAGTGCTTCCGACCGGATTCGGTCCGGCGGTTCTCCCCCGGGAAGACGTCAGTACCCCTGCCTTCCATCTCGCATACGATTATTCCCAAATCCTCTTGACCGCTCCAGCACGCCCTCAGCGAATCAGCCATGCTGATGGTTTCAGGCCAGCCGAAACCCGCCAAGTTGAGGAATGCGCGTTCGACCATATGGAATTCGTTCGGGCTGATGGAGCGGTGCGGGCCATTCGACCGATGCGGGCCGATGCGCGGGGCGTAAGCGAGGTCGGCCGGCCCGCCCGGGCCGGGGCCACGCGCCCGGCGTAATCGCGGGTACGCGCTTCGCCCGGCACTGCCCTGGTGATGACCTCCGGCCCCTAACCCTCGCGGGTGACCTGGACGGTCCAGGATCCGCCCGTGGTGCGGCCGCGCACCTGGACCCGCGCCCCGTCCGGTTCGATGGTCAGGCTCTCGCCGGCGCCGAGCGGGGCGTCCGCGAGCTTGGGGTAGACCGACTCGTCCGGGCAGCCCTCGCTGTGCGGGTGGGCGTCGAGCACCTCCACCGGGCCGTCACCGGAGGCGACGTCGCTGCGCACCCGGTAGACCAGCACTCCCTCGGCGCACAGCCCGGCGTCGTTGCCGTAACGGCCGCGTGCCTCGATGGCCAGCGCCCGGTGGGGGCCGGTGCGGACCACGACCAGGCGGGTGCGGGTGTCGGTGCCGGGCACCCCGGGGGTCAGGGGCGCGCCGACGGGCTCGACGGTGTGCAGGGTGGTGCCGGGCTCGCTGACACACCCGACCTGGCGTTCGCCGAGCCAGCCGAGCTTCCACTTGTGCCAGCCGAGGGGGTCCGGAGCCATGCCGAACTGGCTGCCCATCAGGTCCCAGTCGCCGACCCGGGTGTCCCAGTCACCGCTGCCGTCCGTGGGCCGGTGGTAGAGGTCCGGCAGATCGAAGACGTGCCCGGTCTCATGGGCGAGAACGTGCTGGTCGGGCGGGTGGTTCTCGAAGACCGTGACCAGGCGGCGCAGCTCTGCGTCATCGGCCCGCAGCGGCTCGTCGAAGTTGACGACCTTGGTCGCGTCGGCGTCGATTCCGGGGGCGTCGGGGTCGGCGACCAGATAGACGACGTCGTAGCGGGCGAAGTCGACGCTGGGGTCCGCGGCGGCGACGGCGTCGCGGAGGTAGGCGGTGCGGCGGCTCGCGTCCCAGTCGCGCCGTATGGCGTACGAGGTGGAGTCGTGCGGCATGGGGATCCACCGCTCGACGGGGTGGACGCGCAGGTCGAACTGGCCGTAGGAGGCGCGGCGGAAGAAGTCCGAGGTGGCCGGGAAGTGGTCCGCGACCAGCTCGGAGGGGCTGGTGTAGGGCTTGGAGTCCGGGAAGGACAGGAAGACCATCAGGGCGTTGAGCGACCGCGTGGGCCGGGGGTAGCCGCCGTTCCAGGTGTCCAGCCCCTCGGAGTGGTGGACCTCGGCCCGGGGCAGGGCGCACGGGCCGCCCGCGCCGATGGCCTCGGCGGGCCCGGTAATCACGGTGGTCGCGATCATCGCCGTGAGCGAGGTGAGCTGGGCCCCGGCACGCCGCAGCCTGGACGGCCGGTCGACTCGCACGGGTACCTGCCGACGCACCACAACGACCTCCCGGACAGGTTCGGGTCACCCTCACCACCGTGGGCTGAAATGGGGTGGCGCGCCCTGTTCCGCTGAGCCGGTCGAGTGAAATGGCCGGCTTCCGGGTACGTAACTGACGGTCACAGTCGGTCATCGACACAATGAGTCCGTGCAGAGCTGAGCAGAAATGGCCAGACATATGATCGCGACCCCAAGGGCCCCGGATTCGTTGCTGGAACGCCTGGAGTAAATGCCTCTATGATCGCCGCATTTCCAGCGGGAATTCCCTCCTCGGGTGGCACTTCACCGTCCGCCCGAAGCCCGGTGTGAGATATGCAGAGGACCTGTACGACACGAACACCACGCGGGAGCGAACGGTGAGCGGATCCCCTGACGGCCAGGGTCGCACGCCCCGCACCACGCCGCCGACGTATCCGGGGCGTCATCCCGAGACCCGTACCGCAGGTGGTGGGGCGACCCCCGGCGACTATCGCGCGGCGTTCCACGCCGCCGGCCTGGCCATGGCCGTCGTCGGGCACGACGGCCTGGTCCTCGACGCCAACGCGGCGCTCGGCGCCCTGCTGGGCACCGATCCGGCGCTGCTCACCGCGCGCAGCGTCGCCGACCTCACCGATCTGCGCGGTGATCCGGAGCTGTGGGAGCAGTACCGCGAGGTGCTGCGGGGCGACCGGCCCGGGCTGCGCTGCACCCGCTGTCTGAAACCGGCCGACGGCGAGCCCCGGTGGGCGGAGATCGGCATCGAGCCGGTGCCCGGCTGCGGCAGTGTGCTGCTGACCGCGGTGGACATCAGCGAGCAGCGGGAGCTGCACGCCCGGCTGCGGCATCTGCAGATGCACGACCCGGTGACCCTGCTGCCCAACCGCGGCCTGTTCTTCGAGCGGCTGGCCGCCGCGCTGGAGGAGGCGGCCCGCGCCCCGGAGGGCTCCACCGGACGCATCGGACTGTGCTACCTCGACCTGGACGGCTTCAAGGCGGTCAACGACACCCTCGGCCACCGGGTCGGCGACCGGCTGCTGGTCGCGGTCGCCCAGCGGCTGACCGAGTGCGCCACCCCCGGCGGCCATCTGGTGGCGCGACTGGGCGGCGACGAGTTCGCGCTGCTGGTGGAGAACTCCCGGGGCACCGAGCAGCTGTGCGAGCTGGCCCGGTGCGTCCTCCTCTCGCTCCAGCAGCCGTTCGAGGTGGGCGGCCAGCGGCTCTCGGTCTCCGCGAGCATCGGGGTGGTGGAGCGGCCCGCCGCCGAGACCCACGCCACCTGGCTGATGCAGGCCGCCGACACCACGCTGTACTGGGCCAAGGCGGACGGCAGGGCGCGCTGGACGCTGTTCGACCCCGAGCGCAACGCGCACCGCATGACCCGTCAGGCGCTGTCCAGCACGCTGCGCCCGGCGGTCGAGCGGGAGGAGTTCGTCCTCGACTACCAGCCGCTGGTCGGGCTGGTCGACGGCGTCGTCCGGGGCGTGGAGGCGCTGGTGCGCTGGCAGCATCCGCGTTTCGGCAGGTTGTCACCGAACCGGTTCATCCCGCTGGCCGAGGAGAACGGCGCCATCGTGCCGCTGGGCCGCTGGGTGCTGGAGACCGCCTGCCGCCAGGGTCGCCGCTGGCAGCTGGAACACCCCCGGACGCCGCTGGTGGTGAGCGTCAACGTGGCGGTCCGGCAGGTGTGGGACTCGGACCTGGTGGCCGATGTCGCCGCGATCCTCGCCCGCACCGGCCTGCCGCCGCGACTGCTCCAGCTGGAGCTCACCGAGTCGGCGGTGATGGGCTCGGCCGGCCGGCCGCTGGAGGCGTTGCAGCAGCTCAGCGACATGGGGGTGGCCATCGCCATCGACGACTTCGGCACCGGCTACTCCAACCTGGCCTACCTCAGCCGGCTGCCGGTCTCCACGCTCAAGCTGGACGGCTCGTTCGTGCGGGGCTTCCGGGCGGAGGAGCAGCCCAACCCGGCCGACCAGACGATCGTCGAGGCACTGGTGGACCTGGCGCACCGGCTCGGCCTGACGGTCACCGCGGAGGGCGTGGAGAGCCCCGAGCAGGCGGAGCGGCTGGCCCGGATCGGCTGCGACACCGGCCAGGGGTGGTTCTACTCCCGGCCGGTGCCCGCGCAGTACATCTCGGCGATGATCGGCGGCTGTGCGGCGGCGGTGGGTGGCTCCTGACCACTGCGGCCGGCGGTCCATGACCGCCGCGGTCGGTGGCTGCCGACCGCGGCGGTCGACGGTTGCCTGTCGCTGCCGGACGCCGGACGTCGCTCAGTTGGAGAAGTACAGGTACTTCCAGCCGCCGTACGTCGTCGTGTTCACGTTGTCGCCGGAGGACCCGTCGACGTACACCGAGCGGATCCGCGCCTTGACGCCGGACTGCCCCGGCGCCTCCAGCCGGATGGCCGACTTCCCGTCCGCGCCGAGCGGGAAGTACTGCGAGCCGGTCGAACGCCAGGCGCCGCCCGCGTGGACCTGCACGTCGAAGCGCTGCTCACGGCCCTGGTGATAGGTCATGGTCGTGGTGAGCACCGGGTCGGTGCTCTTGTGGAACCAGTAGTAGGTCGTGGAGCCGATCCTGGCCGTCCGGTAGTGCCGGGAGACGGCGGTGGAGATACGGACCCGGGCGCGTGCCGTGGACTTCACCGTCTTGGGCGCGGTGCGGGAGTCCCCCTTGAAGACCGCGGTGACGACGGTGTCCCGCCGCATGTCCACCGTCGCGGAGATGTCGCCACGGGAGTTGACCGTCCCGGTCTTCAGCAGCTTGTCGGGCTTGTCGCCGCCGTAGGGGTTCGCCCAGATCTCGACCGTGCGGTTCTTGTACGTAGAGCCGAGGTGCGCGGTGAAGGAGACATCGGCGCCGTAGTCGTAGACCTTGCCGTTGTTGTTCAGGGTCAGTGCCGGCGCCGTACGGGAGACCGTGACCTTGCCGGACGCGCTGACCGCCGCGTGCTCGGCGTCGCCCGCGTAGGAGACCTGGTACGTGACGTTGCCGCCGGCCGGCGGGGTGTCGGTGAAGGAGTACGAGCCGTCCGCCTGCACCACGGCATCGGCCAGCGCCTTGCCGCCGGGGCTCTCCAGGTCGGTACGGGTGACCCGCAACGAGACGCCGCTCGGCAGCGGGACCGTCGCCGAGAGCTTCCCGGTCACGGTGAGCGGCCTGCCGCGCTGGGCGGTCTGCGGGGCGTTCACCGTCAGGCTCGGGACGTTCAGCGTCGGGCCGGTGAGCGCCTTGAGGGTGTATCCGCCGTCGGCCCCCACGAGCGCGAAGACCCGTGAGGAGTCCGGTGCCCAGGTCAGCGCGGCGGCCGTGCCGGACGCACCGGTGTCGTAGGTGCGGAGCGGCCGGGCGGCGCCGGGCCGGTAGACCGCCACCTTGCCGCCTCCTGCCTGGGCGACGAGTCCGTTCGGCGCGATGTCGGCGCGCTGCCCGGAGGGGTAGGCGCCGGCGGCGGTGAACTTCCCGTCCGCGTACGCGTCCCGGTCCGTACCGTTGACCAGCACCTGGGGGGCGCCGGGGACGAGGTCGATGTCCCCGATCCCGTCGTTCAGCGAGTAGTCGCCGCCGTGCCAGGCGAGGAACCGCGGTGTGGGGCCGGTGACGTCGAGAACGGCCATCGAGTCCGTGGACAGGCCGGTCTCACCGACGGCCAGCAGACCGGGCGCGGAGGGGGCGGTGTCGAGGAGCGCCGGGTCCCAGATGCCCGAGTGCCCCTCCGGGAACTGCTTGAGCGTCACCGCCTCGGCGCCGCCCGCCGGGTCGATGGAGCCCAGGTCACCGTCCCACTGGTCGCCGTAGGAGAACCACACCTTGCCGCCGGCGAAGGCGATGTGGCGCGGCCCCTCATCGGTGGCGACGGCGTAGCGGGCCTTGACGTCGAGCGTGGCCGCGTCGAGGGCCACGATCTCGTGGCTGCCCTCGGCGGCCGCGTACAGGGTGGCGCCGTCGTCGGAGAGGGCCAGGCCGGAGACCCCGCTGATGCCGCTCACCGAGTCGACGAGGTCGCCGGAGTAGTCGGCGGCCAGGATCTTCCCGGCCGTTCGGTCGCCGACGAAGACCCGCTGCAGGGCGCCGTCCGCGACGATGCCGCCGGGTGAGGCGACGGCGGTGGAAGCGGCCGAGGCGGATCCGGCCGCGGCGACGGTCAGCGCCGCCGAGCTGAAGAGGACCGCGAGCGCTGTCGCGGTCGAGATGCTGCGCGTGCGCACAGTGCTGTTACCCCCACAAGGAAACCCGGTGGATGGCCGGGAGATGAGAGCGCCGCGCAACGCCCGGGGGTGACCGCCGAGATGCGGTGACACGCGGGGCGCGGCTGCTATCGGGCAGAGTAAGGCATGCCGGGCCGGAGCGCGCGGAGTATGGCGAGCCCCATGACGAGCGCCCACGCGCCGGGGGCGAAGGCCGCGATCCGTTCCAAGCCGCCCAGCCCGATGCCCGGATCGTGCCGGCCGAAGAACATCCACGCGGCGGCCACCGCGGTGGCCGCCGTGCAGAGGGTCAGCGCGCGCATCGCGCCGAAGAGCGAAGCCCGCGGAGTGAATCCGGCCCAGATGAGCCCGAAATTCCCCAGTCCCATGATGAGAAGCGCGCCCATGACATGAAGGTCCTCGTTGACATCCGCGGGGACCAGACCCACCACGACCCAGCCGCCGGAATTGATGGCGAAGAGAATCCGGGCACTCACGGATATCCGTCCACGGCCCCAGCATGTCGCGGTCAGCAGGGTGCCGGCGAGGAGCAGTACCCCATGGACGACGAAGGAGGTGTTCATGGCGTCGTGCAGAGGCGAGCACACATAGCGGGGGCGGGAGGTGTCCCAGGTCTGGCAGTGGACGTTGCCCAGGTCGCTGATGTTGTTCTCGGCCCAGCTGTAGGGCGTTCGCCAGCCGGACTGGACGACCAGTTGGACGACGAGGAACTGGACGGAGCCGACCAGCCATGCGGCCGCACCGATTCTCACGGCAAGGGATGTGCGGCGGTTTTCAGAGCGCGACGCGGGGTGCGAAGCGGGTCGGGATTCCAGGATTTTGGAGTTCACGCTGGAGTTCACGCTGGCCTTCCGGAACGGCGAATCGGGTCACTTCCGTGGCCATGACGTTCGCAGGCGAGGACGGGCCCGCACATCGCTGTCCCGGGGGAAATCGCCTCCCCCGTATGCGGCATCCCCTCTGGCTCCTTCGGGGGAGGTGCGCCGCGCGGACCCGCAGGTACGGTGCGGTCCGTGAGCACATTGATCCGGCCGCTGATTCGGCCGCTGTCCGGCAGAACCGCGTACCGGGGTGGGATATACGCGTTTCTCGGCGCGGCCCTGAGCCTGCCGCCCCTGGTTCTCGCGGTCGTCGCGGCGCCGCCGAAGTGGCCGGCGGCGCTGCGTGCGGTGGGCTTCGGGGTCGCCGTGTGCGCGGTTCTGGTGGCCATGGGCGCCCCGCGCGCGGCGCGTCAGGCATCCGTACGGCTGGCCAACCGGCTGCTGGAGACCGGTCTTTCCGCCCCGCCGGAAACCCCGGTCTCCCCCTGGACGGACCGGCTCCGGACATCGGCGTACCTGGCCGCCCACGCGGCGGTCGGCGCGGCGGTGACCGCGGTGACTCTCCTCTCGGTCTTCGCGGCCGTGGTGTTCCCCTCGGTCTGGCTGAGCGGCGGTGGCCCGGTGGCGAGTTTCGGGGGCGACCTGCGGGTGGAGCACGGGTGGCAGGGCCTGTGGGCGGCTGTCGTCTCCGCCGGATGCCTGCTGCTCGCGGGGTACGCCACCCTCGGCGGCGCGGCGGCGATGCGGCTGCTCGCCCCTTCCCTGCTCGGCCTCCGTACCGCCGAGCGGCTCGCCGCCGCGGAGGAGCAGCGGGATCGGCTGGCCCAGCGCAACCGGCTGGCCCAGGAGTTGCACGACTCCATCGGGCACACCCTGACGGCAGCCACCATCCAGGCCGCCGTCGCGGGGGAGTTGATGGACAGCGATCCGGAGGCGGCCCGGCGCGCGCTCAACAGCATCGAGGAGACGTCCCGCGCCGCCATGGACGACCTGGACCATGTGCTCGGCGTGCTGCGGGAAGGCCGGTCGCCCACCACACCGCAGCACACCCTCGACCACCTCGGCCCCCTGGTGGAGCGAGTCCGGCAGGCCGGTGCCGAGCTGAGCGTCGAGACCATCGGAGACCTCGCGCGGGTACCGGCCACCGTGTCGCGGGAGGCGTACCGGATCGTCCAGGAGGGCCTGACCAACGCCCTGCGGCACAGCGGGAAGGCCGGGATCAGCCTGCGGGTCGTCGTGGCGGACGGCTGGCTGGAGGTGGAACTCCTCAATCCGATCGAGGCCACCGTGACCTTCCGGCCCGGCCGGGAGGGCGGTCACGGGCTGACCGGGATATGCGAGCGGGTACGGCTGCTGCGCGGCGAGGTGTCCGCGGGGCCCGCCGACGACCAGGGCCGCAGGTGCTGGCGGCTGTCGGCACGGATACCGCTACGGTCGGCGCCATGAGCTCCTCCAGCGGGACAGCCCCGGCCGCCGACCCGAGCCGGACGACCCCGGTCGCCGATCCCGGCCGGATAGCGGCCGCCGATCCCGGCCGGCCGGCCCCGGCCGCCGAGCCCGTCGTCACCGTCCTCATCGCGGACGACGAGGAGCTCACCCGTACCGGGCTGCGCGCCCTGCTGTCGGCCAAGCCCGACCTGGACGTGGTCGGCGAGGCCGCCGACGGCGCCGACGTGCTCCCCCTGGTCCAGCGGCTGCGCCCGGACGTCGTCCTGATGGACGTGCGGATGCCGCGGATGGACGGCATCGAGGCGACCCGGCGGCTCCGGTCCGCGCTGCCCGATCCGCCGAAGGTCATCGTGATCACCACCTTCGAGAACGACGAACACGTCTATGACGCCCTGCGGGCAGGCGCCAGCGGGTTCATCCGCAAGCGGGCCCCGTCCCAGCAGATCGCCCACGCCATCCGCCTGGTGGCCTCCGGTGACTCCGTGCTCTTCCCGGACGCCGTCCGCCGGCTTGCCGCCGGCCGGCCCGTGCCGCGCGACGCCGCCACCGGTGGTGCGGCCGGGCTCACCGGCCGCGAGACCGAGGTCCTGCGGCTGATGGCGAAGGGCCTGTCCAACCAGCAGACCGCCACCCGGCTGCGGGTCAGCCTGGAGACGGTGAAGACGCACGTCGGCAACGTGCTGACCAAGCTCGGCGCGAACAACCGCACCCAGGCGGTCGTGCTGGCGTACGAGGCGGGCTTGGTGGGCTCCGGGGCGGAGGACTGGTAGCCGCGGCCGCGCGGCAGCGGTCGGCGGTTCGTGACCGCTGCGGCCGACGGTTCCCGACCGCTGCCGGACGCCCCCTAGCCGCCCGCGGGGAAGTCGTACGCGTCGGCGATCAGCTCGTAGGAGCGCAGCCGCGCCGCACGGCCGTGGCCGGTCGTGGTGATCTTCAGCTCGTCCACGCCGGTGCGCTTGACCAGGTCGTTCAGTCCGTCACGGACCGCGTCCGGGGTGCCGTACTCGACGTTCGCCAGCCAGCTGTCGACGAAGTCCCGCTCGACGGTGCTGAAGTCGTACCGCTCGGCCTCCTCCGGGGTCGGTATCAGGCCGGGCCTGCCGGTGCGCAGCCGGAGCATGGACAGCGCCCCGGTGAGCACCTGGCGGTGGGCCTCCCGCTCGTCCTCGGCGGCGAACGCGGAGACGCCGATGGAGGCGTACGGCCGGTCGAGCACCGCCGACGGCCGGAAGCTCTGCCGGTAGAGATCGAGGGCGGGGACGGTGTTCGCGGCGGAGAAGTGGTGGGCGAAGGAGAACGGCAGCCCGAGCAGGCCCGCGAGCCGGGCGCTGAAGCCGCTGGAGCCGAGCAGCCACACCGACGGGCGGTCGGCGGACTGCACGCCGCCGGGCACCTTGCCCTGGACCGGGCCGGGCACGGCGTGGATCCGGGCGTAGGGGTGGCCGTCGGGGAAGTCGTCGTCCAGGAACCGGGTGAGCTCCGCGAGCTGCTCGGGAAAGTCGTCCGCGCCTTCGTTCAGCGTCTGGGTGCGGCGCAGCGCGGCAGCGGTCGCGCCGTCCGTGCCGGGCGCCCGGCCCAGGCCCAGGTCCACCCGGCCGGGCGCCAGGGCCTGCAGGGTGCCGAACTGCTCCGCGATCACCAGCGGCGCGTGGTTGGGCAGCATCACCCCGCCGGAGCCGAGCCGGATCCGGTCGGTGTGCGCGGCGAGGTGGGCGAGGATCACGGCGGGCGAGGAGCTGGCGACACCGGGCATCGAGTGGTGCTCGGCGACCCAGAACCGGTGGAATCCGCGCCGCTCGGCGAGCTTGGCCAGCTCGGTGGTGGTCCGCAGCGCCTGGGTGGCGGTCAGCCCGGCGCCGACCACGGCCAGGTCCAGCACCGACAGCGGCACGGGTGCGCTGCCGGTGGGATTGGCCCGGATGGTGTCGTCCTGCTGGTCGGCCACGGTGGCCCGCCTCCCTGCGTCCTCGCGCGTACGCCCCGGTACCCGCATGCCTTTCGCGTCTCACCGGCCCAACCGGAGAGTTTCTCCGGTTATTCCCGGCGCGCGGCGGATCAGCGGAAGAGGACACCCAGGTCGGAGCGGGCGGGCGGGAGATCCAGCCGGTCCAGCAGGCGCAGCCCCTCCCAGACCGTGACCTGGTTGGCCGTCAGGACGGGTTTGCCGAGTGCCGCTTCGAGATCACCGAGCCAGGCGGCGGTGTGCAGGGCGGTGTCCGGCAGCAGCACCGCCTGGGCCGCGGGGTGGTCGCCGCCGCGGGCCAGCCGCAGCACCTCCTCGCGGCCCCAGGTGCCGACCTCCGCCGCGGTGATGACGCCGCTGCCGCGGGTGGCGACGACCTCCGCGCCCGCCGCCTTCAGAAAGGCGGTGAAGTGCCCGGCGACGTCCTCGGGGTAGGTCGCGGCGACGGCCACCCGGGTCAGGCCGAGGGCGCGCAGCGCGTGGACGAAGGCGAAGGAGGTGCTGGAGGCGGGCAGTCCGGCCGTCGCGGCCACCTCCCTGACCTGGGCGTGCGCTCCCTCCCAGCCGAAGACGAAGCTGGCGCTGGTGCAGGCCCACACCACGGCGCCCACGCCGCCGGAGGTCAGCTCCGCGACCCCGGCTGCCAGCCGCGCGGCCGAGCCCATCTCCAGCAGGGCGTCGACCCGGTGGGCGTCCTCGCCGATGTCGGTGTGCACCAGCGGCAGCCGGACCCTGCCGCCCAGCAGCGCCTCCAGCCGCGGGTAGTCGTCCTCGGCGGAGTGGCCCGGGTAGAGGAACCCGACGGCGTCCCCGCCGAGGCAACCGGCCGTCTCCCCTTCCGCCCACGTCGGCCCGGTGTTCGGTTCCGTCATCCATGGCCTCGCTCTCGGTCGCATACGGGGTTCACACGGGCGGCGGCGCGCCCGCGTCGTGGCCGTCCCAGCCCTCCCCCGGCTCCGGTTCGGCCGGGGCCGGCGGCCCCGCGAGCGCCGCCTCGGGGCCGAGCGCCGCTTCGTGGCCGACGACCGGACCGAGCGCCGCGTCGGGGCCGACGACCGGGCCGAGGCCGGCGCCCAGCCCGGGGCCGGCCACCGGATCCAGGACCGGTCCGGGCCCGGCGACCGGATCGGGGTCCGCGCCCAGCCCGGCGCCGGCCAGCGGACCCGCGACCGGGCCGGGCGCCGCGGGGCGGTCCGGGGCCGCGGCCGCCATGCCCGCCGGGCCGGATCGCGCGGCCAGGTCGAGCAGCGCCTGGTACGGGCCGACGGCACAGGCGCCGATCACCCGCAGCGCGGACCAGACGGTCACCTGGTTGGCGGAGAGCACCGGCATCCGCAGCTCCGCCTCCAACTGCGGGATCACGTCGTACGTCGGCAGGTTGGTGCAGCTGATGAAGAGCGCGTCGGCGGCCCCGACCACCGCCTGCCGGGCCATGTCGACCACATCGCGGTAGGGCACCTTCCAGATGTGCCGGGTCAGCCCGAGGTAGGCGCGGCCGGTGACCTCGACCCCCGCCTCGCCGAGGTACTCCTCCAACGCGTCGGTCACCGACCTGGTGTACGGCGTGACCACGGCTATCCGCCCGGCGCCGATCTCGTCCAGGGCCTGAAGCAGCGCGCCCGAGGTGGTCAGCGCGGGCACCTCACCCGCCTGGCCCATCGCCGCGCATATCGCGCGCTCCCCGGCCGGCCCGCCGACGAAGCTGCCCGAGGTGCAGGCGTACGCCACCACCTCCGGGGCGACCGCGCTCAGCGCCCGCACGGCGTCGCGCAACGTCTCGTGCTCGCTGACCAGCCGGGCCAGATCGAGACTCACCTCGACCGGCACGAAGGGCGTACGGGTCAGATGGAGCGAGACGTCGTCGGGCACCCAGCGCCACAACTCGCGGTCGAGGGCGAAGTCGAAGGGCGCGACCACGCCCACCCCGCGCTGCGGCTGCGGACCACCGAGAAACGAGACGTCCATGTCGGGCCCCAATACGACGGAGGGCTGAACGAATGACCTGAGACTTAAGCCGGTTCGAGCGCCGGGACGTCGGGACAGATGCCGTTGTTGACGACGGTAGTTTCCGGTGCCTAGCGTGGTCAATCCTCACATCTCCGGCACTCGTCGAAACGGTTTACCGCCCATGTCGATGACGCCCATGCCGATGGCGCCCACGTCGATGAGCACCGTCGTCGTCTTCGGGGACGATCCGCCCGCCCGGCTCGACCGGCTCGCCGGCCGGGCCCGGGTGCTGGTCTGCGACGAGCAGTCGCTGCCCGAGCTGCTGCCCGCCGCCGATGCCCTGCTGGTCTGGGACTTCACCTCCGACGCGGTACGCGCCGCGTGGCCCGGCGGTGGACCCCGGCCGCGCTGGGTGCACACCGCCAGCGCCGGGGTCGACCGGCTGATGTGCCCGGAGCTGGCCGCCTCGGAGACGGTGGTGACCAACGCCCGAGGCGTATTCGAACAACCGATCGCGGAGTATGTGACCGGGCTGGTGCTGGCCATGGCCAAGGATTTCCCCGGCACTTGGGAGCTCCAGCGGCAGCGCCGCTGGCGGCACCGGGAGACACTCCGGCTGGCCGGCACCCGCGCGGTGATCGTCGGCGCCGGCCCCATCGGCCAGGCGATCGGCACCGCGCTGTCCGCCCTTCGCGTCCGCACCGAACTGGTGGGGCGGACCGAGCGCCCCGGGGTGCACGGCGCGGACCGGCTGCCCGGACTGCTGCCGGACGCCGACTGGGTGGTGTGCGCGGCGCCGCTGACCGAGCGGACCCGGGGCATGTTCGACCGGGAGACGTTCGCCCTGATGAAGCCGTCCGCCCGGTTCGTCAATGTCGGGCGCGGCCCGCTGGTGGTCCAGGGCGACCTGGTGGCGGCCCTGGTGGGGCGGCGGCTGGCCGGAGCGGCGCTGGACGTCTTCCCGTCCGAGCCGCTGGCCGCGAGCGACCCGCTGTGGGACGTGCCCGGCCTGCTGATCTCCCCGCACATGAGCGGCGACACGGTCGGCTGGCGGGACGAGCTGGCCGCGCAGTTCCAGGACAACTACGACCGCTGGGCGGCGGGCGAACCGCTGTTCAACGTGGTCGACAAACGGCTCGGGTACGTGCCCGTGGACTGACCTCTGCGGGCGGTTTGCCCGCCGAACACGCATGGACACCGATGGGAGGCCCCGTGACCGACCCCGCGGACCTGACGGCGACACAGCTCCTGGACCACTACGCCTCCGGCGCGCTCTCCCCCGTGGAGGCGACCCGCGCCGTACTGGACCGGATCGCGACCATCGAACGCACCCGGCCGGCGGTCAACGCCTTCACCCGGGTGATGGCCGAGGAGGCCGTAGGCCAGGCGGAGCGGTCCGCGGCGCGGTGGCGGCGCGGCGAGCCCGCCGGGCCGCTGGACGGGGTTCCGGTCACGGTGAAGGACGTGCTGCTGACGCGCGGCGCGCCGACGCTGCGCGGCTCCCGCACGGTGCGGGCCCAGGGCGCGGCCTGGGACGAGGACGCGCCGTCGGTGGCCCGGCTGCGGGAGAGCGGCGCGGTGTTCGTGGCGAAGACGACCACTCCGGAGTTCGGCTGGAAGGGTGTCACGGACTGCCCGCTGACCGGGGTGACCGGCAATCCCCACGATCCGCGGCGCACCGCGGGCGGCTCCAGCGGGGGCAGCGCGGCGGCGGTGGCGCTGGGCGCCGGTCCGCTGAGTCTTGGCACGGACGGCGGTGGCTCGGTCCGCATCCCCGCGTCGTTCTGCGGGATCTTCGGGCTGAAGCCCACCTACGGGCGGGTGCCGCACTATCCGGCCAGCCCGTTCGGGACGCTCGCCCATGTGGGGCCGATGACGCGGGACGCGGCGGACGCCGCCCTGCTGATGGATGTGATCACCGGTCCGGACTGGCGCGACTGGTCGCAGCTGCCGCCGGTGGCGGGGGGCTTCCGGTCGGCGGTGGCGGCGGGTGGTGCGGGCGTGGCCGGACTGCGCGTCGCGTTCAGCCCGGCGCCGGTCCGGTCCGCCACGGTGCGGCCCGAGGTGGCGTCGGCGGTGCGGGCGGCGGTGGAGCTGCTGGCCGGTCTGGGAGCCCGCGTGGAGGAGGTCGACGCCGGGATCGAGGACCCGGTGGAGGCGTTCCACGTGCTGTGGTTCAGCGGGGCGGCACGGCTGGTGCAGCCGCTGGCGCCGCGGGACCGGGAGCTGCTGGACCCGGGGCTGCGGGAGATCTGCGCGCGGGGCGCGGCGTTCAGCGCACTGGACTACCTTGCGGCCGTGGACGTCCGGGTGGCGCTCGGCCGGGCGATGGGGCGCCTCCACGCGACGTACGACCTGTTGGTCACCCCCACCCTGCCGATCACCGCTTTCGAGGCCGGGGCCGAGGTGCCGGCGGGGTCCGGGCTCGCCCGGTGGACGGGGTGGACGCCGTTCACCTATCCGTTCAACCTGACCCAGCAGCCGGCGGCGACCGTGCCGTGCGGGGTGGACGGCACGGGGCTGCCGATCGGGGTGCAGCTGGTGGGGGCGCGGCATGCGGATGGGGTGGTCTTGCGGGTGGCGCACGCGTTGTACGAGGCGGGGGTCGCGGACGCGGTGCCGCTGCCGATGCCTTGACCCCGGGGCTCTGCCCCGGACCCCGCTCCTCAATCGCCGGAGGGGCTGGAAAATCCAGCCCGTCCGGCGATTGAGGACAAAGCGGGAGGTGGGGGCTCAGGCGCGGCGAAAGCTCATGGTTTCGCCGAGGGCGCCGGCGCGCCATAGGTCCTGGCAGGCGGCGGCCATCCGGTCCAGGCCCTCGACGACCGCTCCCCAGACGATGCCCGGCACCCAGCCGGTGTCGCCGTTGATCAGCAGGTTGTTCCGCTCGTAGAAGAGCGCGAGGTCGATGGTCTGCCGCCTGCTCCGGTGCTCGGCGTGTGACGCGTAGCCGTGCGAGGCGGTGCCCAACTGGGTGTCGGAGAAGGTGAAATAGCACAGGTCGCCGGGGATCGGGGTGACGGTGGGATTCTCCAGCGGCGGCTCCTGCGGGGCGAACGGCGGCAGCAGTGTGTAGATCTCGTTCCGGGCGTATTTCGCGTGGTAGACGTCCCCGCTCAGCGGCAGCGCCTGCCACACCGCCTCGCAGGTGATCGGCGCGCGGTCCTCCAGCAGCACCGCGGTGCAGCTCACGTCGCGCTTGTCGAGCGAGATCTCGACATGGCGCCGGGCCTGCGTCCGGCCGCTTGCGGATTCCATCGCATACCTCCCGTTCCGGGGCCGTTCCGGGCCGTTTCCCGGCTCGTTCCCCGGGTCGGTTGTTTCCGTCGTTTCATCACCTTCTACCCGGGGCCGCCCGGTCGACAGCGAAGTCCGGGGCTGAAAAGGATCTGCATATCTTCCGGGAAGTCGGGTAGCCGCGCGCCCATGGCTCCACCACGAGGTAAAGACAGCGGAATCATGATGCGCCGCCGGTCGCTGCTGGCGAGCGGCGCGGCGTTGGGGGTGCTGGGCGCGGCCGGTTGCAGCCGGGTTTCCAGCGCAGATGCCAAGGACGGGGGAAACCTGCTGGAGCGGCTGCGGTCGCAGGGCACGGTCCGGCTGGGAATCGCGGGTGAGATTCCCTTCGGGTACATCGACAAGGACGGAGAGTTCACCGGCGAGGCGCCGGAGATCGCCAAGGTCATCTTCAAGCGACTGGGCGTGGACCACGTGCAGCCCGTGCCGACCGAATTCGCCTCCCTGATTCCCGGGCTGCGGGCGCAGCAGTTCGACGTGGTGTCAGCCGGGATGTACATCAACCGGGAGCGCTGCCAGCAGGTGATCTTCTCCGATCCGGACTACAAGATGCTCGACGCCTTCATCGTGGCCAAGGGGAATCCCAAGAAGCTCCACCGCTACGAGGACATCCTCGCCAGTGGGGCCAAGATGGCCAGCGGCACGGCCTATGCCGAGATCGGCTACGCGGTGAACGCCGGGATCAAGGAAGACGACATCGCGGTCCTGCCCGACCAGCTGGCCGGGCTGCTCGCGGTGGAGCAGGGCCGGGTCGACGTGTTCGCCGGCACGACCGTGACGGTGCACAACGTCGTCAAGCAGACCGGCAGCCGGAAGGCGGAGGCGACCGAACCCTTCCAGCCCATGCTGGACGGAAAGCCGGATATCGGCGCCGGCGGTTTCGCCTTCCGGCGCGAGGACACGAATCTGCGCGACGCGTTCAACGTCGAGCTGCACAAGATGAAGAAGAGCGGCGAGCTGCTGCGCATCGTGCGGCCTTTCGGTTTCACCGAGGCAGAGATGACCGATCTGACCGCCGAGGAGTTGTGCGGGCGATGACCGCCGGACTGTGGCAACACTGGCTTCTTCCGGGTATCTGGATCACCATCCAGCTGACCCTTTACAGCGCGGTCTTCGCGACCGTGGTGGCCTTCGCGATCGGCATCGCGCGGACCTCGCGGCTGTGGATCGTCCGTTTCCTCACCGGCTGCTATGTGGAGATCTTCCGCGGCACTTCGGCGCTGGTGCTGATGTTCTGGCTCTTCTACGTGATGCCGCTGGGATTCGAGATGCAGCTCCTCCCGATGTGGGCGGCGGTGCTGGCCCTGGGGCTGACCTACGGCGCGTACGGATCGGAGATCGTGCGCGGCGCGATCGCGGCGGTCGCCCCGGGGCAGCGTGAGGCGGCCATCGCCCTGAGCTTCACCCCCGCGCAGCGCATGCGGCGGGTCATCCTGCCGCAGGCCGTGCCCGAGATGATCCCGCCGTTCAACAATCTGCTGATCGAGCTGCTGAAGGGCACCGCGCTGGTCTCGGCGGTGAGCGTCGCGGACATCACCTTCGCCGCCCAGCTGTCCCGGCTGGCGACGGGCGAGAGCCTGGAGATCTACGCGATCGTGCTCGGCCTGTACTTCGTGCTGGCCTTCGTCCTCACCCGGCTGATGCGGCTGCTGGAGCGCCGGGCGAAGGCGGCCGTCGGGCAGGAGCCGCCGCGGCGCACGCCCGGAGTGACCCGCAAACTCCCGGCCGCCCAGGAGACCGCCCAGGCCTCGAACATGGCCTTCCCCGGAGGTGCGCAGTGAACTGGCACTGGGATGTCGCCCGTGACTTCCTTCCCCATCTGCTGGACGGGCTGCTGATCACGCTGGAGGCGACCGCGCTCGGCTCGGCGCTCTCCTTCGCGCTGGGCCTGGTGTGGGCGATGGCCTTCCGCTCGCCGACCCGCCTGGTGCGCTGGCCGGTGACCGCGGTGGTCGAGTTCATCCGCAACACCCCGCTGCTGGTGCAGCTGTTCTTCTTCTACTACGTGCTGCCGGAGTGGGACATCACCTTCTCCGCGCTCACCACCGGGGTGGTCGCGCTCGGCCTGCACTACTCGACGTACACCGCCGAGGTGTACCGGGCCGGAATCGACGCCGTGCCGCAGGGGCAGTGGGAGGCGGCCACCGCGCTGAGCCTGACCCGCCGCCGCACCTGGCTGGCGGTGATCCTGCCGCAGGCGGTCCGCCGCGTCGTGCCCGCCCTGGGCAACTACGTCATCGCGATGCTCAAGGACTCTCCGCTGCTCGCGCTCATCGGCGTGGTCGACATGCTGCAGGAGGCGCGCTCCGAGGGAGCGTCCTCCTTCCAGTACATCGAGCCCTACACCATGGTCGGCATCGCCTTCATCCTCATCGCCTGCCCGGCATCCTTCCTGCTGCGAGCCCTGGAGCGTCGTCTTGCCCACTGACATCCGCACCGAGAACGAACTCATCCGCTTCGACAAGGTCACCAAGCGCTTCGGCGGCACCACGGTCCTGGACGACCTGTGCTTCTCGGTGTCCGCCGGCAAGCACGTGACGCTGATCGGCCCGTCCGGCTCGGGCAAGACCACGATCCTGCGGCTGCTGATGACGCTGATCAAGCCGGACCAGGGCACGATCGCGGTCGACGGCGACCTGCTGACCCACCAGGAGAAGGGCGGCAAGCTCGTCCCGGCGCGCGAGAAGCACACCCGCGAGGTCCGCAAGAAGATCGGCATGGTCTTCCAGCAGTTCAACCTCTTCCCGAACATGCGGGTGCTGCGGAATGTGACCGAGGCCCCGGTGAACGTGCTGGGCATGAGCCAGGACGAGGCCGAGGAGCGCGCCCGGGAGCTGCTGGAGCTGGTGGGCCTGGGCGCCAAGTGCAACGACTACCCGACCCGCCTGTCGGGCGGGCAGCAGCAGCGGGTGGCCATCGCCCGCGCGCTGGCGATGCGGCCCAAGGTGCTGCTGCTGGACGAGGTGACCTCCGCGCTCGACCCGGAACTGGTGGCCGGGGTGCTGGATCTGCTGCGCGACATCGCCCGTTCGACGGACATCACGATGCTGTGTGTGACGCACGAAATGAATTTCGCCCGGGACATCTCGGACGAGGTTCTGATGTTCGACGGGGGCCGGGTGATCGAGTCCGGTTCGGCGGAAAAGATCTTCTCCGAGCCGGAACACGAGCGTACTCGGGAGTTCCTGAGTGCGGTGTTGTAGACGGACCATCGGCCGTCCCAGACCCGGTCTTATACCAGGGGCATATGCCAGAGGTACGCGTCCCTGGTTATCGGCCCGGAACGGGTCCCCAATATGTCCAACACCCGCTCCCGATGACCCGATTGGCCGCTACCGTGGTAGACGCCGGGCAGCCCGGAGTGGTGAGCGCGTCAGCTCTGCCATGCGTGCTGCCCCGATGACGACGCAAGCGGTAGCAACCTCTGAGGGGGAAACCGTGGCGCTGAAGCCAGAGTCGATCGCGCCGTTCCGCTCGGTGCCGTACGCGTTGCGCGTGCTGGAAATGGTGTCCGCGAACACCGGCGGGGTGACCGATGCCCAGATCGCCCGCCGCACCGGACTGCCGGCGGGCCACCTCGCCGACCTGCTCCGGATGCTGCGCCGCGAAGGCTATGTGGAGCAGCAGTCGGACGGCTCCTACGTGGTCGGCGACTCCCTGCTGCTGCTCGGCACGGCCGGACCCGACCGCGAGGTGGCCCTGCAGAAGAAGCTCCAGCAGAACCTGGGCTCGCTGCGGGACTCGATCGGCGCGGCGGTGTACCTCACCCGCTACATCGACGGCGAGATCAAGGTCACCCAGTACGCGGACAGTCCCCGCACGCCCAAGGTCAACGAGTGGGTGGACTTCCGGTCCGCCGCGCACGCCATGGCGGCGGGCAAGTGTCTGCTCACCCAGCTCGATCACAACGGGCGGCGCGATCACCTCTCGCGACACAAGATCGTCCGGCTGACCTCGCGGACCACGACCAACGCCAGGGTGCTCTTCAACAAGCTGGACAGCCAACCCGCCACCGTGCCGGTGCTCGATCTCCAGGAGTACGCGGTGGGCACGGTCTGTGCCGCGGTGCCGATCACCGCGGGCTCCTCGGTGGGCTGCCTGGCCCTGTTGCTCCCGCTCGAGCACGCCCACCGGCTCCGCAAGGCGGCGCACACCCTCAATCGCGAGGCCGGACCGGTGCTGCTGTCGCTGGCGATCTGATCCGGTCAGGAGCACCGCTCGGGACCAGGTAGTATTTACCTCGACGACAGCCGCTCAGGCGGAAACGTCGGCGGGCGCCGCTAGCTCAGTTGGTTAGAGCAGCTGACTCTTAATCAGCGGGTCCGGGGTTCGAGTCCCTGGCGGCGCACCTCACAGCACAGCGGGCGTTCCCGGTCTTCCGGGAACGCCCGCTGTCGTATGTCCAGGATTTCCGGCCCGGGACCGCTGGGACGGCCCGGTGCTCCGGGCCGGTCAGCACGCCGGGGCGGCCAGCCGCAGCCGAGCGAGCATGACCACCGGCCGGGCGGCGGTGACCGCGCCGGTACGGACCGCCACCGCGGCCCGGTAGCCGTCGGGCGCGTCCACATCGAGGAGCGACCAGCCTTCCGGGCCGGGCGGACCGGCCGGCGCCAGACCTTCGGCGAGGCCGACGTGGTGAGTGCCGATGCCGCCGGGCAGCCCCGTCCCGATCCCCTTGAGATAGGCCTCCTTCCGCACCCAGCAGCTCAGGAACGCCGTCTCGCGCAGCCCGGCGGGGAGCGCGGCGATGGCCGCCTGCTCATCGGGGTGCAGCTGACCGGTCAGGTCCACCCCACCGCGCCGGGCCTGAAGCGTCTCGATGTCCGCGCCCACGGTGCTGCGGGCCACCGCGTAGAGCGCGGCGTCCCCGGCGTGCGACATGGAGAAGTGCAGCTCCGGGTGGCCGAGGACGGCGGGGCGGCCGTGCGGCTCGTCGCACTCCGGCATCCCGCACCGCTCCCGGGCGAAGGCGATCTCGGCGGGGTCCGTCCCCAGGTATCCGCCGAGCAGCGTCCGCAAGCCCACATGAGAGGTGAGGTAGCGCTCGCGGGCGGTGTCGTCCCGCAGCCGGGCGACGCGCCGGCTCTCCTCGGCGTCCAGCATTCCGGCGAGGGCGGTGGCGGCAGCCGCCGACTCGGGGATCCGCAGCAGCCAGACGGCGACCTCACCGGCGGCGGGCCGATCCCCGGGGCCGGGCAGCGGTGACGCCGGGCCCCAGGACCCGGGGCCGGAGGCGGCAGCGGCGGCCGCCGGTGTGTTCCATGGCATGATTCCGCTCCCCCGCCCGTCCGGCACCGATTCCCCTCACGTCCCCGGTGAGCTTAGGGGGTGCCGGGAACAGGGGTCCCACGGCGGTCGCCTTCCCTCCGCCCTGCAACCGCGCTGAATCCCATGCGGTGAATCGGGGCGGTGAATTAGGCCACGTTCCCGCCGGGTCCGGTACGGCCGCGTGACCGTCCCACTACGATCGCGCACGTCTCGCTCAACCTGTTCGGGAGGGGCCCAGCACATGGCGACGGATCGTACGGGGCAGTCGGCGGACACCTCATCCCGGGGCCCTGGGAGCTCGGTGGCCTCGCTGGCGGCCCTCCCGCTGGCCCCCCTCTACGGCGCGGCCCTCGCCTACCTGGCCTACCACCCGCCCCGCAAGAGGCATCACAAGACCCCTGCCGACCTGGGCCTCACCAGCTCCGAGGTGGTGGTGGAGACGACCGGCGGGCGCCGGGGCCAGGGTCTTCACCTCTGGCTGTGCCCCGGGGACCCGGAGCGGGTGGTGGTGATGGGCCACGGGCTCGGGCTGAGCAAGTCCGCGAGCCTGGGCCAGGCCCGGCTGCTGAACGAGGCGGGCTACACGGTCGCCCTCTTCGACCAGCGCAACCACGGCAAGAGCCTCACCGACCGCACCTTCTGGAACGTCAGCGAGCGGCACACCGACGACCTGCTCGCCGTGATCGGGTACATGCGGCGGCAGCCGGAGCACGCCGCGGCGCGGTTCGCGGTCTACGGCTTCTCCATCTCCACCTTCCCGGCCTTCTACATGCTGCGCCGGGCGGCCGAGTGCCCGATCGACGCGGTCGTCCTGGACAGCGGCCCGGCGGACGATCTCGGGGCGCTGCTCCGCAACTTCGTCGACGCCGACGGGCTGCCGGTGCCGCGTGCGCTGCGCGGCGGGATCTCCGGCAGGGTGGTCGGCAAGGTCTTCTCCTCCACCGCCGTCGCGATGCTCAAGGCGGACTGGCCGCCGCCCGCCTCGGGTGCGTACGCGACCACGCCGATGCTCTTCCTGACCGGCGAGCAGGACGTGATCGTCCCAGCGGACGAGGTGCGGGCGCTGGCGGAGCGGTATCCCAGGGCCGAGGTGCGGGAACTTCCGGACACCGGGCACCTGCTGGGGATCAAGCAGCACCCCGAGCGGTACGCCGACACCGTGCTGGACTTCCTCCGGCGCACGCTCAAGAACTGAGACGGACGGTCGTGCCGGGCCTCCCCTGCCCCCGTGGTGCGGAGGAGGCCGTACGGCTCTCGACCTTGATCAGGCTCAGTCCTTGATCCCGATCAGTCCTCGATCCCGATCAGTCCTTGATTTCGCAGATGACGGCGCCGGAGGTGATGGACGCGCCGACCTCGGCGGCAAGGCCCTTGACGGTCCCGGCCCGGTGGGCGTTGAGCGGCTGTTCCATCTTCATCGCTTCCAGGACCACGATCAGCTCGCCTTCCGCGACGACCTGACCCTCCTCGACCGCGACCTTCACGATCGTGCCCTGCATCGGCGAGGCCAGCGCATCACCCGACGCGGCCGACCCCGACTTCTTCGCCGCCTTCCGCTTCGGCTTCTTCCCCCCGGCAGCGGCCGCGGCCCCGGCCGAGACCACACCGAGCGAGGCGGGCAGCGACACCTCCAGCCGCTTGCCCCCCACCTCCACAACCACCGTCTCCCGCACATCCGGCTCGGCCTCATCGGTCGCGGGGGCGACGAAGGCGGGGATGTCGTTGACGAACTCGGTCTCGATCCACCGCGTGTGCACGGTGAACGCACTGCCGTCGGTGGGGGCGAAGGCGGGATCGGTGACCACGGCACGATGGAAGGGGATGGCGGTGGCCATGCCCTCCACCTGGAACTCGCCCAGCGCCCGCGCGGCCCGCTGCAACGCCTGCTCACGAGTGGCACCGGTGATGATCAGCTTGGCCAGCAGCGAGTCCCACGCCGGACCGATCACCGACCCCGACTCCACCCCTGCGTCCAGCCGCACACCCGGACCCGTCGGCGGGTTGAACACGGTCACGGTGCCGGGGGCGGGCAGGAAGTTCCGGCCCGGGTCCTCACCATTGATCCGGAACTCAAACGAGTGCCCGCGCACCGGCGGGTCGTCATAGCCCAGCTCCTCGCCGTCGGCGATCCGGAACATCTCCCGCACCAGATCGATGCCGGTGACTTCCTCGGTGACCGGGTGCTCCACCTGAAGGCGGGTGTTGACCTCCAGGAAGGAGATCGTGCCGTCCATACCGACCAGGAACTCCACCGTCCCGGCACCGACGTAACCGGCTTCCTTCAAAATCGCCTTCGACGCCGCATACAGCTCCGCGTTCTGCTCGGGCGACAAAAACGGCGCGGGGGCCTCCTCGACGAGCTTTTGGTGCCGGCGCTGCAGCGAGCAGTCACGGGTGGAGACCACCACCACATTGCCGTGGCTGTCGGCCAGGCACTGGGTCTCCACATGCCGCGGCTTGTCCAGGTAGCGCTCCACGAAGCACTCACCCCGGCCGAAGGCGGCCACCGCCTCCCGCACCGCGGAGTCATACAGCTCCGGGACCTCCTCCAGGGTGCGGGCCACCTTCAGACCACGCCCACCACCACCAAAAGCCGCCTTGATCGCGATCGGCAGACCATGCTCCTTGGCGAAGGCCACCACCTCCTCCGCACCCGCCACCGGATCCGGAGTACCGGCCACCAGCGGAGCACCGGCCCGCTGCGCGATATGCCGGGCCGCGACCTTGTCACCCAGATCCCGGATCGCCTGCGGCGGCGGACCGATCCAGATCAGCCCCGCGTCCAGCACCGCCTGCGCGAACTCCGCGTTCTCGGAAAGAAAGCCGTAACCAGGGTGGATCGCGTCCGCCCCCGACTCCGCCGCCGCGGCCAGCACCTTCGCGATATCCAGATAACTCGCCGCCGGGGTGTCACCACCCAACGCGTAAGCTTCGTCGGCCGCGCGTACATGCACCGCGTCCCGGTCCGGATCGGCGTACACCGCCACACTCGCGATCCCCGCATCCCGACAAGCACGGGCAACGCGGACAGCGATTTCGCCACGGTTGGCGATGAGCACCTTACGCATGCTCCCACTTCCTTTTCCGATTGGAACCATCCTGGCCGGGTCGATGCATTACCGCAGTGCACGCTTGAGGAAGTCCAGGACGACACTCGCGTATGCCTCAGGGTCGGTCCTGAGCCCCAGCAGATGCCCGGCGCCCGGCAGTACATGCGTCTCCGCCTGCGGGAAACGCTCGGCGAACGCGTCGACCGAGGACGGTGGGACCACCGGGTCGAGTTCGCCGGACAGCAACAGCAGCGGCACCTTGGCGAAGGCGCCGGTGGCCGGTGGCGGCCACTGGTCGTGCGAGGCCCGGGCCATCGCCGGGCCGAGCGCGCACAGCACCCCGGTCACCACCGACCGGGAGGGCTCGCCGCGCAGCCAGCCGGGCAGCGGCAGCGACTCGGCCTCCAGGAAGTTCCGCAGCAGCGGTGCCACATCGTGGCCCGGGCCGCTGTCGCAGACCACCGCGTCGACCTCGAAACCCGCCTGGTTGAGCGCCCAGATCGACGAGAAGCAGGAGAAGGAGAAGCCGTAGACGGCGAAGCGCGCGGCGCCGTAGCCACCGGCGGTGCGCAGGTGGCCGACGACGGAGACGATGTCGCCGGCGAACCGGTCGCCCAGGCCCCGCCAGGCCGGATCCTGGCTGCTCTCCCCGTGGTTGCGGTGGTCGAAGAGACAGACGGTGTATCCGGCGTCGTGCAGGAACTTCGCGTGCTCCAGGGCGCGCACCTTGCTGAGCCCCAGGCTGTGGCCGACCACGACCACCCGGTCGGTGGCACCCGGACACAGCCAGGCGTGGATGTACTTCCGGCGCTGGAAGGGGATCTTCAGCTCGGTGCTGGGCAGTCCGTACTCCCGTGGATGCCCTCGCTCCGCGCTGCGCCTGGGGTGGTAGGCGAGATACGCCAGCAACGCTCCGTACAGCGGCGCCAGCGGCAGCGCGGCGACCGACAGGATCCGGTTTCCGAGCGTGGCAGGCTGAGCCGTGTGCGGCTCGGGCATCTGCGTCCTCCGGGAGGTGGAAGGGCGACCATCGAAGACGGGGGTACGGTTCACGGCGCGGCGCGGGCAGGAGGTCCGGTCCTCAGACGATGATGCCGCCGTCGATCTGGAAGACCGCGCCGGTGACGTAGTCGGCGCGCACCAGATACGCCACCATGTCGGCGACCTCCTCGGGGCGGCCGAACCGGCGGAGCGGGATTCCCTTCTCCGCTTCCTTTCTGACCTTCTCCGAGAGGTCGGCGGTCATATCGGTCTCGATGAAGCCGGGGGCGACCACATTGGCCCGGATGTTGTAGCGGCCGCCCTCTTTCGCCAGGGACTTGGTGAAGCCGATGATGCCCGCCTTGGACGCGGCGTAGTTGGTCTGCGTCGCGTGGCCGTGCACCCCGGCCACCGAGGAGATGTTGACGATGCAGCCGGACTTCCGCTTCATCATCTCGAAGATCACCGAGCGGCAGACGTGGTAGGTGCCGCTGAGGTTGACGTCCAGGACCTGCCGCCAGTCCTCGTCCTTCATCAGCAGCAGCGGATTGTCCCGGGTGATCCCGGCGGAGGTCACCGCGACCTCGATGTCGCCCAGCTCCTGCTGGACGAAGGCGACCAGCTCGCGCACCGAGTCGGCGTCCGCGACATCGGCCTGCCGGCCGATCACCCTGCCGCCGCCCAGCTGGGCCGCCTCCTTCTCCAGCGACCGGGCGGCCTCCGGGCTGGAGGAGTGGCAGAAAGCCACGTCGAACCCGTCCTTCGCCAGCCGGAGTACGGTGGCCCGGCCGATGCCGCGGGAGCCGCCGGAGACCAGCGCGACGCGGCGGGGCGCCTCCGGGCGCTGCGTTTCGGGGGCCTTCTCATCGGGGGTCTGGGTCATGTCGGTCCTCACTTCGCCTGTCCGTCCGGGGCGGCCCCGGTCAGCTCCGCGGCCGGGCGCATCGCGGTCACCATGCGGCCGATCGTCATCACCGGTTCGTCCCCGATGACGCTCTCGCCCTCGAAGATGTAGGTGTCGCCGACGACGCGGGCCACCCGCACCCGGTGTTCCACCACGTCGCCGGGGACGGCCGGGCGGTGGAATTCCACCTCGGCCATGCCGCCCAGCAGCATCGCCCGGCCGGCCCGGGCGTCCGGGTTGGGGTTCCCCCAGCCGACGAGCATCCCGGCCACATGGCCCCAGGACTCGGTGAGCACGGTCCACGGGTAGTGGTAGTCCTCGGCGGGCGCGTCGTCCGGGACGTTCGCGTACCAGGGCTCGTTGAGGGTGATGGCCTTCAGCCCGCGGGCCCGCTCCCCCGGCACCAGCTCGATGATCCGGTCGATCAGCAGCATGGGATAGCGGTGCGGCACCATCCGCTTGAAGTCGTGGGGTCCCAGGACGGTCAACGGGGCCTCCGTGCCTCGAAGCGGAGCCGCAGCTGAGCGGCCTTGCCGCGCTCGGAGGAGGCGACCGCCCGGCAGCGCCAGGCGGTCGGATCCTCCGGCACCTTCGACCAGGTCAGCTCGGTGGTGATGGTGTCACCGGGGAAGACCGGGCTGACGAAGCGGGTCGACTCGATCGCCGCCAGCGACCAGGAGCCGTCGGTGTCCGGCAGCGTGGCCAGGGCGCTGTGCTGCACGTACTCGACCAGGCAGACGCCGGGGAAGATCGGGAATCCCGGGTAGTGGCCGGCGAACACCCGCTCCGAGGGTGCGATGACGACGACGGTCCTGGCCGGTCCGTCCCCGGCGCCCGGATCGACGACCTCGGGGACACCGTCCACCGGGGTGCTGCGCGTGATCGGCATCGGTCACTTCTCCAGCTTCTCGGCGATCAGCTCGTACGCCGCCCGCAGGCAGGTGATCTTCTTCAGCTCCTCCTCGCCGAGCTTGATCCCGTACTTCTTCTCCAGGACGACCATCACCTCCAGCGCCATCAGCGAGTCGACTCCGAGGTCCGCCACGAACTCGGCGTCGTCGGTCAGGTCCTCCTCGTCGACATCGAGGACGTCGGCCACCAGGGTGCGCAGATCCTCGAGGTCCAGGACGGCGCTGGAGTCGGACATGGGGGTCTCCTTTTCCGTTGTGCCCAGCGGCCGGACGGCCGCTGGGCGGTGTTGTGCCGGTGGTGCTTGGCTCAGGTGAGCTCGGCGAGGGCCGCCGGTCCCTCGACGGCGACGGCCTTCACCTCCGGGGCGATCCGGCGGATCATGCCGGTCAGCTGGCGGCCGGGGCCCAGCTCGACGAAGCGGGTGCAGCCCAGCTCCCCGGCGAGGGTGCGCACGCTGTGTTCCCAGCGCACCGGGCTGGTGAGCTGGCGCAGTTCGAGGCCGGGCCACACCTCGCCGCCGGTGTACGGGCGGGCGTCGACGTTCGCCACCACGGTGGTGTGCGCCGGGGCGAAGGCCACCTCCTTCAGCGCGGTCTCCAGCTCGGTGGCGGCCTCCTCCATCAGCGGGCTGTGGAAGGCGCCGCCGACCGGGATGCGGATCACCTTGCCGCCCGCGCCGGGCACCAGCTCGGCGAGCGCGTCCACGCCCTCGGCCGTGCCGGAGACGACCACCGCGCCGGGCGCGTTGAGGTTGGCGAGCCAGACGCGCTGCCCGGACTCCCGCACCGTGGCGGCGAGTTCCTCCGCGGTGGCGGCGTCCATCCGGACCACCGCGGCCATGGTGCCCGGGGACCGCTCGGCGGCCTGCCGCATGGCCCGGCCCCGGGCGGCGACCAGCCGCGCGGCGTCGGCCAGCTCCACCGCCCCGGCGGCGTACAGCGCGGTGTACTCTCCCAGGCTGTGCCCGGCGCAGGCGGTCACCTCGCCCAGCACCCCGGCGGCGTGGGCCTCGCGGTAGGCGAGAACCTCGGTGGTGAACACGGCGATCTGCGCCAGGTCGGTGCGCTTGAGGGTGGCGTCGTCGGCCTTGAGGAGCAGCTCGGCGACGTCGATGCCGGTGTGCTCCGACACTTCCCGTACCAGGGACCAGGACCCGGTCTCCCGCCAGGTCTCCCCCATGCCCTGCTTCTGGGACCCCTGCCCGGGAAACACCAGCGCCGTGCGGACGTTGGTCGTCATCTCATCGACTCCTCGGTCGTGTCGCGGTTACCCGCGTGAGCGTGCGGTTCCCGTTCACAGTGACCACGCCACCTCGAGCCCTCACCGGGTACGGAGCAGGGCGGCGCCGACGACGCCGTCCCGGTCGGCCGAGGTGACCAGGGCGAGGCTGCCCGGTGCCACGGTGCCGCGCTGGGCGAGCGCGAGCACCGCGGTGACCTGGAACGCCGCGGAGGCCGCGCAGGTGTCCCCGATGGACTCGGCGGGCGCCACCGGGCGCGGCCGGTGGGCGGCGAGGACGTCCGCCAGTGCGGCGCGCTCGGCCTCGCCCTCGGCGCCCGGGGCCCGGGAGTCGGCGACCAGCGCGATGTCCGCGGGCCCGGCTCCGGCGCCCGCCAGCAGGCGGGTCAGGACCTCGGCGAGGACCGGCCGGGTCATCTCCGGGCCGGTGGCGAAGCCGAACTCCAGCCCCGCGACCTCGGCCAGGCCGGGGCGCCCGGCCGCCCGGGCCGTCCCGGCCGGCTCCATGAGCCAGAAGGCCGCCCCCTCACCGAGCACCGCGGCCTCCTGGCCGGCCGGGCGGGAGTGCCAGTCCAGCCAGGCGCGGGCGGCGGAGAACTCCTCGACCGCGCCGCACAGCACGGTGTCGGCACGGCCGGCCCGGGTCAGCCGCAGGGCGTACCGCAGGGCGAGCAGCCCGGCGGCCCGGCCGCCGGCGATGGTGGCGTTGGGGCCCTTGAGCCGGTGCCAGATGGCGGACTGGCCGGTGGCGCAGTTCATCACCGAGTTGGGGACCCGGGCCGGATCGACGAAGAACGGCCGGGAGTTGACCAGCGACTCGCGGGTCAGGTCCATGCTGCTCTGGGCGCTGCCGGTGCTGGTGCCGAGTGCCAGGCCGGTGTCCTCGCCGACCCCCGCCAGCCGCCCGGCGGCGGGCCTGCCACCGGCCGCGCCGGCGGTGCCGCCGCCTGGCGTGTCGTCCGGCGCGTCCGCGGTGAGCAGCTGCCGCAGGGTGGTGACCGCCAGGCCGGTGGCCCGGTCCATCGTGCGGGTGCCCTTGCGGCCCAGGAGCTCCTTGACGGCGAACTCCGGGACCAGGCAGGCGGTGCGCTGCGGCACGGCCCACTCGCCGGGATCCACCGGCGACTCGGTGCGGCGGCCGGAGGCCAGTCCCTCGGCGAAGTCCGCGCCGCGCAGCCCCCAGGGGGAGACGGCGGCCCAGGCGGAGATCAGCGGGCCGCCGGTGGCGGTGGCAGTGGCCATGGTCGGATGGGCTCCTGTCCGGGCGGCGGGGGTGTCGGGGGCGGGCGGCGGGGTCACATGAACCACACCTGGGTGTAGTCGGGCCAGCTCGCCGCCAGGTCGTCGCCGTGGACGACGCGTACGCCGTCCAGCAGCCGATCCGCGGCGGTGCGGCCCAGGGCGGCCAGGTCCTCCGCGTCGACCATGACCGTCATGCCGTCGGCCAGCATGCCGCGGACCGCGGCCCGGGGGTCGGGGAGTGTGTCGAGGGTGCGGCTGCCGATGCGTACCGATGGCTCGAAGCCGGTGCGCAGCGCGTAGCCGACGGCCAGCCCGCGCAGCGCCAGATCGCAGCCGCCGCTGCGCCGGTGCAGGTCCTGGACGAAGTACAGCCCGTCGCCGTACTGCGATTCGACCGCTCCCCGGTAGGCGCGGTCCACCACCACCAGCCAGCGCTCGGCGGCGGCGGACGGGGCCTGGGCGGGGGCCGGGACCGGTGCGGGTGTCGGGTCGGCCATGGTCAGCACACCCCCAGGGAGAGGGTCTTGTCGGCGGCGAGGACGTGCTCGGCGAAGCGGTACGGCGAGCGGCGGCGGACCTGCGGGATCTGGTCGGCGGTGCCCCGGTCGTCGGAGCAGGCCCGGCAGACGTACCAGTACAGACGGTCCGGATGGTCGGCGATCAGCCCGCTGACGATCCGGGGCAGGGAGGGGTAGTCGCGGTCCCAGTCGCCGGGGTTGCGCGGCTTGCTGTCGCCGAGTCCGGCCCAGGTGAGCCCGGTGGCGTCGCCGCAGGTCCAGATCTGCACCCGGGCGCCGCGCTCCAGGAGCGCCGTGGAGAGCCGGAGTGCGGACATCACGTGCTCGTTCTGGTGCGGGGCACCGAAGACCATCATCAGGATGTCGGTGTGCGGGATGGGTCCGGGCATCTCAGTGCCACACCGCCCGCACCGCCGGCTCCAGCAGTTTGGCGGCCACGTCGTCCATCTCCACCAGCCGTGCCTCGGGGGTCAGATCGGCGGGCTCCAGGGCCCGTTGGGTCAGCGAGAAGGCGTCGACCCACAGCCGGCCGCCGCTCTCCCGCAGCTCGGTCAGTGCGGGCGAGGCGTCCGGGAGGGCCGCGGCCACGCCGTTCTCGATGAGGACCAGCACCACCGGGTGGCCGCCGGAGGCGAGCCGCGCCGCGTCGCGCAGGAAGCGCTCGCAGGCGGGACCGGAGGCGGGTCCACCGCTTTCGATGAGGAGGTGTTCAGTCACAGCCGATCGTCTCCGCCGGGCGGGTGCGGGTGTCCTCGGGGGCTTCGGTGCCGAACGCCTCGGCCAGGAACCCCAGTACGCGGCCGCGGTACTCCTCCGGGGCCAGCCGCAGCGCGCTCAGGTGCACCGCGTCCGGCGCCTGCCAGTAGCGGGCCCGCGGATAGTGCTCGGCGACTCGCCGGACCTGGTCGGCGGCGACCACGGTGTCGGCCGCGCTGCCGATGAACATCAGCCGGGTGGGCACTCCGGTCAGGTCCGGTGGCCAGGGGCCGAGGTCGAGCATGCTCATGGCGCATCGCTGGAAGGCGCGCCGGTAGACGGCGAACGCCACGCCCTCGCGGAACTGTTCGGGCAGCGCGCCCCGGCGCAGCGTCGCGTAGTGGCCCAGTCCGCCGACCACGTCGTAGGCCGGGCCGCTGTCGCAGATCACCGCGGCCACCGGCACCTCGGAGTGCGCCAGGACGCGCAGCGCGGGCCAGGTGGACAGCGAGCAGCCGAGCACCGCGATCCGGCCGCTGCCCACCCGCGGGTCGTCGGCGACCGCCCGCAGCACGTCCCGCAGGTCGCTGGTGAAGCGGTCCGCCATCCGGCTGGCCGCGCGGTCGGTGCCGCTCTCCCCGTGGTTGCGCATGTCGTAGGCGACGACATGGTGGCCGGCCCGGTGGAACAGCTCGACATGGCCCAGCGTCATCGACTTGGTGCGGCCGATGCCGTGGCAGGCGATGACGGTGTGCGGCCCCCTGCCGGGCACCACCCAGGCGTGCAGCGGGATGGCGTCCATCGAGGCGGTGACTGTCCACGCGCGCACCGGCAGCCGCTTGCCGGCCGGGGTGCGGGAGGGCCCGGTGGGCACCGGGGGGTGGAACAGCCGGTGCGCGTCCCGGATCCCCTGACCGACGGCGGCCAGCGGCAGGACGGGGGGCGGCAGGGTCATCACATGTCCTTTTAGGCCGTCAGGTGCTCGCCGCCGTCGACTCCGATCACATTGCCGGTGATCCAGGAGGAGTCGGTGCGGGAGAGCAGGGTGATGGCTTCGGCGACGTCCTCGGGGCGGGTCAGCCTCCGGTGCGGGTTGATCCGGATCGCCTGCTCGATGAGCTGGGGGCTCTCCGGGATGCGGGCGAGGGAGGGGGTGGCGGTCACCCCGGCGCGCAGCGCGTTGACCGCGACGCCGGTGGGAGCGAGTTCGACGGCCAGTTGCCGGACATGGGACTCCAGCGCGGATTTGGCGGCGGAGACCGCCCCGTAGCTGGTCATGACCCGGGAGTCGCCGGAACTGGTCATCGCGTAGATCTTGGAACCGCGCCGGAGCAGTCCGGCGGCGGCCAGGTCCTGCGTCCAGTAGACGAGGGAGTGGGCCATGACGTCGAGCGTCATGTTCAGCTGGCGCGCTTCCATCGCGGGGCCGTCCTCGGCGGGCAGGAAGGGCAGCAGCGTGCCGAAGGCCAGCGAGTGCAGGAAGATCCTGACGCCCTGGTCGCCGGTGAGTTCGGCGATGGCGGGCACGAGTTCGTCCCGGGTGCGCCGGGCGGCGGCGTTGGCGTTGAAGAAGTGCGCCTGGACGCCACCGGCGCGGATCTCCTCGGCCGCGACCGCGGCCTTCTCCTGTCCCTCGGCGGTGTCGAAGTGCACCCCGACGATATGGACGCCCTGCCGGCCCAGCTCCCGGGCGGTGGCCAGGCCCATTCCGCTGGAGGCGCCCAGGATGAGGGCCCAGCTGCCGTCGAGTGATGTGGTCATCTCGCTCCTCCCTCGGCCATCTCGTTCACCCCTCGGGTCATCCGCCTCACGCCTCGGGTCATCCGCCTCACGCCTCGGGTCATCCGCCTCACCGCTCGGCTCCGGTCGTCAGGCACACCGCGATGTTTCCCTCGGCCGCGGCGGTCACCACCAGCGCGGGCGGGGCGCTCGGATCACTCAGCCCGGCCGCGGCGCGCAGCAGCGGGGTGAGGCAGCCCGCGCCGGCCGGCACCAGTTCGGCCCGGTCGCCCAGCGCCGCGGCGACGGCCCGGCCCACCGGGGAGTCGTCGAGCACGGCGGTGACGGGGAGTCGGCCGCCCTTCGGGTGGCCGAGCGCCGCCACCGCGTCCTCGATCCGCGCGGCGGCGCGCCGCGGCCCGTCGCCGGCGGCGGCCAGCCGCGGCGGCAGGAAGCCGGAGCGCACCGCGATCCGCCCCAGCGCCCGGTCGCCGCGCGCGGTGACCGCGGCGGCGCGCTCCAGCACCAGGGCGACCGCGCCCGCCTCGGAGCTCGTCGCGCCCGGGGCGGAGTCGGGCAGCGCGGCCTCGGTGGCGCCCGCCACCAGCCAGTCGGCGCGGCCCGCGGCGAGCGCCCGCCGCCCCGCTTCCAGCGCTTCCAGGCCGGCGACCCGGGGGCTGGTGAAGGTCATGTTGAACGCCTTGAGCCGCTGCTCGGTGGCGAGCCTGGTGATGTAGACGTTGATGGAGAAGTAGGGCGCGGTGACCGGGCTCAGCTCCTCGGAGCTGGTCTCCACGACGGTCCGGTCCATGGCGTCGTGGAGTGCGGTGGCGGCGCTGTTGGTGCCGACCACCGCCCCGCGCCGCTCGGGTGCGACGGCCTCCGGGGGGTGTTCGCCGGTCTCGGCCAGCGCCCGGCGGGCCGCGGCGAGGAAGTACTGCGAGGCGGCGGGGAGGTACTTGTAGCCGCGCCGGCCCAGCGCGGTGCGGTGGTCGAAGCCCTCGGCCTCGGTCACGCCGATGCCGGTGACCACCCATTCGCTGGCGGCGCGGCCGCTGCCGGCGCTCACGCGGCGGCCTCCGTCAGCAGCAGGGAGATGTTGTTGCCCCCGAAGGCGTAGGCGTTGACCAGGCCGTACGGGGCGGTGACCGGGGTGGCGGCGGCCGGCAGCGGGATGTCGCAGCGCGGGTCCGGCTCGCCCACCGGCACGTTCGGCGGCACCGTGCGGTGGTGCAGGATCAGTGCGGCGGCGGCCGTCCCGAAGGCGGCGGCGGCCGAACCGGTGTGCCCGATCAGCGCCTTGAGGCTGTAGGCCGGGACGCCGGAGGCGGCGGCGCCGAGCACCCTGGCCAGCGTCTCGCTCTCCACCACGTCGTTGAGCTCGGTGCCGGTGCCGTGCGGCACCACGAAGCCGAGCCCCTCGCTGCCGGTGGCCGCCTCGGCGAAGGCGGACCGCATCGCGCGCTCGATCTCGGCGCCGCCGGGCTCGGGCGCGGTGGCGTGGTGGGCGTCGCAGCTCCAGCCGGCGCCCGCGAGCGTGGCGTAGGGGGCCCGCGCGCCCCGGCGGCGGGCGTGCTCGGCCGACTCCAGGACCAGCACCGCGGCGCCCTCGCCGAACAGCGTTCCGCGCCGGCCGGCGGCGAACGGGCGGCACCGCTCGGGGTCCATCGCGCCCAGCCGGTTGAAGCAGGCCAGTGCCACCCGCGAGTACGCCTCGGCGCCGCCCACCACGGCGAGGTCGGCCTCGCCGGAGCGGATCAGGTCGGCGGCCATGGACAGCGCGTACCCGCTGGCCGCACAGGCGTTGCTGATGCTGGTGTTGGCGCCCTCGGCGCCGAGCCAGCCGCCCACCACGGCGGCGACGGGGAAGTCGGGCACCCAGC
The DNA here is from genome assembly GCF_058215555.1 of Streptomyces sp. JLBT605. NCBI lineage: Bacteria > Bacillati > Actinomycetota > Actinomycetes > Kitasatosporales > Streptomycetaceae > Streptomyces > Streptomyces sp. JLBT605. The sequence goes on along the minus strand of NZ_CM177087.1, from coordinate 4,432,540 downwards.
GGTCCGGTTTGTCGGCCGCCCCGGTGCGCCACTGCTCCTGCAGATGGGCGTCGCCCATGCCAGTGCTGATCAAGACGGCCACCCGGCGCGGGTCCAGGGGGTGTGCGGGGCCGCCGGGCACGGGCCGGGCCGCGGCCGGGCCGCTCGGACCCGCCTGGCCGGCGGGCTCCCCGAAGGGGCCGGCCAGGCCCGCGTCGGCCAGGGCCTGCCGTGCCGCCGCGAGCGCGAACTGCGAGCCGCGGCCCAGCGGCAGGCCGTCCTGCTCGCGCGGCCCGTCCGGCAGATCGGCCTCCGGGACGAGGTACATCAGCGGGTGCGGCATGTGCGCCAGCGGGTCGGGGATGGCCTGCGGCAGGCTCTTCGCGGCGTTCATGCCCTGCCAGAAGGCGTCCGCGCCGGAGCCGACGCAGCACAGCGTCCCGATGCCGGTGATCACCACCTCGCCGGCCGCAGCCGTGCCGCTCATCAGGCACCGACCAGTTGTCCGGAGGCGGTCCCGTGCAGGGCGTCCAGCACCCGCTGGTCGAAGGGGACCAGGTTCCACTCGCGGCGGCCGGTGACCTCCGCGTAGCCGTGCACCACGGTGCCCGACTGGACCAGGTGGAGGCGGCCGTCCCGGACGACGTAGCAGTCCACCCGGGAGGTGTAGGTGAGGTCCTTGAAGACCTGCTCCACGGTGTAGACGGTGTACAGGTCCTCCTCCATCAGCGCCTCGTCGACGATCCGGACCTTCGAGGCCGGGCAGGCGGGGATCCACCGGCGTTCGTCCAGCAGCGTCTTGATGGAGATGCCCCGGTCGCGGACGAAGCGGTCCTTGGCCTCCTCCATCAGCCGCAGATAGCCGGAGAGCTGGAGCCGCTCGGTGAAGTGGCAGTACGGGTAGGAGATGTTCCACTTCCAGGCGTAGGCGTTGCGGCCCTCGGTGAGCGCGGCGAGGACCGCGGTCTCCTCGCCGCCGGCCGCCAGCACCGCCTCGGCTGCCGCGGTGAACTCGGCGCCGGGGTCGGCGACCGGCGGCAGGTCGGCCCCCAGCCGCTCGACCACGAAGGGCCGCAGGGTCTCGGGGAAGGCGGCGGGCGCCAGGACCGTGTCGATCCGCAGCGCCAGCCGCACCTTGGCGGTGGCGGCCTTCAGCACCCCGCCGTCGCGGCGGACCCGCAGGATCACCTTGAAGGAGAGCGCCGTCTCGGCGCCCCCGCCGACCGGCACGACCTCGGCCTCGGCCTCGTCGTCGAGGTGGAAGGCGTGCAGTATGCGGGTGTCCATGGCGACGAAGTCCAGGCCGAGGCCGTACTCCTCGTACAGCCGGCGGGAGGGCAGGCCGCACTGCTCGAAGTGGCGCAGGACGGCTTCCTCGACCAGGTAGTTGATGTGCTTGAAGCCTATCCAGGTGCAGATGTTGGACCCCTCGTAGCGGGGCCGCAGCCGCACCAGCGTGGTGTCGCCGAGCAGGGACGTGAGCCCCGGGGCCGACTCGATCGCAGCTGTCATCAGGTGTGCTCCATCGGAAGGGCGGGGGTTTTCGCTTCGGGCGCGCTTCACGACGCTCCGTGGGGTGTCAGAAGCAGTCCGGCGACCCCGTCCGAGGCGTCGTCGCCGGTGGTGATCAGCGCGCGGCGGCCGTCGGCGGCGGTGGCGAGCCAGCCGGCCGCGGCGGCGCACTGGAGGACGCCGAGGGCGCCGGAGGCCGGGCCGACTCCACGGGAGACGTCATGGCGGGGCACGGTGTCGGGCACCGGCGCGGTGCCCGGGCCCGGCTCGTACCCCTCGGGGGTGAACCAGATGCCGGGCGGGGCGGCCGCCGGCCCGGCCTCGCCGGCCCCGGGTTGGCCGCTCGGGCCCAGGCCGTGGTGCGGGCCGCCGGGGCCGGGCAGCAGGGCGGCGACGCACGAGCGCAGGTCGCCGCGGCGGGTGTGCGGCCCCAGGACGGCGGCCGGGTCGGCGCCGCGGTCGCGGGCCGCGTCGGTGGCCTCCACGACGAGGGCGGCCGCGCCGTCCAGCAGCTCGCGCGGGTCGCGGCCGAGCAGCCCGCCGACGATGTCGTTGCCGGTCTCCACGCCGATGACCAGGGCGCGGCGCAACCGGCCGGCGGCGATCAGGGTGGCCGCCCAGTGGACGGCGTCCAGGCCGGAGGTGGGCCCGTTGCAGAGCATGATGTTGGGGCCGCGCAGGCCGAAGTGGATCGCGACGGTGGAGGCGACCACGTTGCTGGAGGCGTTGGGGGTGGCCATCGGGCTGATGGTGCCGGTGCCCTCCTCGGCGATCTGCGCGGTGATCTGGCAGACGGTGTCCAGGTTGCCGAGGTTGGAGCTGGCGACCACGCCGACGCTCTCCCCGGGCACGGCCAACTCCCGGCCGCCGTCCGGGGTGAGGCCGGCGTCGCGCAGCGCGTGGACGGCGGCGCACAGCGCCAGTCGGGTGGCGCGATCCTTGTAACGGTGGCCGCGGCGGCCGATGACGGCGGCGGTGTCGAACGGTTCGGGCCGGGCCGCCGCGGTGGTGCGCAGCAGGTCGGTGGGGTCCGTCACGCCGGCCAGGGCCAGGCCGACGCCGCTGATGACGGCGGTCCGGGTGGTGCTCAACCCTCTGCCCTCTCCACGATGGCGACCGCGTTGACGCCGCCGAAACCGAACGCCTCGACCTGGGCGACGGCGATGTCCGCGCCCGCGACCGGGGCGGTGACCAGCCGGAAGCCGGCGGTCGCCGCGATCGGGTCGGTGAGCCCCAGGATGGGCGGCACCTTCCCGGAGGCGATGGTCTTGAGCGCCACGATCAGGCTGAGCAGGCCGGAACTGCCGGAGGTGTGGCCGGTCATGGACTTCAGGGCGGTCATCAGCGGCTCGGTGGCGGCGTCGCCGAAGACCTCGGCGATGGCGGTGGCCTCCGCCTCGTCGTTGAGCATGGTCCCGGTGCCGTGCAGCATCACCAGGTCGATGTCGCGCGGGGTCAGGCCCGCCTGTCGGTGTGCCTCGCGCACCGAGGCGGCCATGCCCTTCACGTCCGGGGCGGTGACATGGTGCGCGTCGCAGTTCATGCTGACCGCGCGCAGCCGACCCAGGGGGTGTCCGGCGGATCCGCGCGGCGCCACGGCCGTCCCGGGCTCCTCGCGGCGCAGCACCACGGCGGTGGCCCCGTCGCCCATCACCGCGCCGCGCCGGGCCCGGTCGAAGGGCCGGCAGCACTCGGCGGGCTCCATGTTGACCCGGTCGACCAGGCCGAACATGGACTCGGTGATCGGGTCGACGCCCGCGACGACCACGGTGTCCGCGGCACCGGTGGCCAGCAGGTCGCTGCCCATGGCGAGGGCGTACAGGGAGGCGGAGCAGGCGCCGGCGAAGGTGTAGGTGCGGGTGGCGCCGAAGCGCTCACGCAGCGCGGTGCCGAAGTGCAGCCGGTCGATGTCGAAGGGGGTGCCGTCGCGGTGTGCCAGTTCGGCGGAGCGCAGCTCCCGCAGGCCGGTGCCGATGAGGACCGGCACCTCGCCGAGGTCGTCGCCGAGGCCGGCCTGCGCGGTGGCCTCGGCGATGGCGCGCAACAGCCAGCCGGTGGCACGGCCGGGGACGTCGCCGCCGCCCGGCGGGCGGTCGTCGATCTCGTAGGCGTGCCGGGCGCGGTATTTGCCGCGGTCGAAGCCGCGGAGTTCACCGATGCCGCTGCTGCCGGCGCACAGCGCGTCGAAGATCTCGTCCACGCCGTCGCCGACGCTCACCACGGCCCCGGCGCCGGTGATCACCTGACTCACGCCCGGACCTCCGTGCGCCGGCGGTCGAGACTGCCGAAGATGACCACGGCGTTGTTGCCGCCGAAGGCGAGGCCGTTGTTCTGGACGACGTGGAGTCGGGCCTCGACGGCCTCGTTCGGCACGCAGTCCAGGCCGCATTCCGGGTCGGTCTGCACGTGGTTGATGGTCGGCGGGATGAACCCCTGGTCAAGTGCGAGGGCACAGCCGATGGAGGCCAGGGCGCTGGCGGCGCCCATGGCGTGGCCGATCATCGATTTGATGGAGACGGTGCGCGGCGGGGCCAGGTCGCCGAAGACCTGGCGGATGGCGCCGGCCTCGGTGACGTCGTTGGCTTTTGTCCCCGTGCCGTGCGCGGAGATGAAGTCGACCTCTTCGGGCTTGACGCCGGCGTTGTCCAGCGCGAGTCGCATGCAGTGGGCGACGCTGTCCTGGTGCGGCGCGACGGGGTGGTGGGCGTCGCAGTTGAGGCCGTAGCCGAGGACTTCGGCAAGGACGCGGGCGCCGCGGGCCAGCGCGGATTCCAGCGACTCCATCAGCAGCACCCCGGCGCCTTCGCCGGTGAGGATGCCGCTGCGGTCCTTGTCGAAGGGCTGGCAGCGCTCCGGCGCGATGGTGCCCAGCCGGTAGAAGCCGGTGAAGGTCTTGCGGCACAGCGCGTCGGCGCCGCCGCACAGGGCGTACTCCACGTCGCCGCCGCGGATGGCGTCGAAGCCGTATCCGATGGCGTAGTTGCCGGCGGCGCAGGCGGTGGGGAGGGTGACCACTTCGGCCCGTCGCAGGCCGAACTCCTGGGCGATGGCGGCCGAGAGCCGTCCGGCGGGCACCCGCCGCGCCACCTGGGGGTCCATCTGCTCGGGTCCCTCGGTCACCTCGACCTCGACCAGGTGGTCCAGGTCGCGCGACTCGCCGTCGGTGGTGCCGATGGACACCAGGCACGGAGCGCCGCGCAGTTGCTCCTCGGTCAGCCCGGCGTCGGTGACCGCCAGCCGTGCCGCGGCCACCGAGAACTGGCTGGCGCGGCCCAGGGTGCGCGGGTCGAGATGGTGGATCCAGCGGGTCGGATCGAAATCGGTGATCTCGCACGCGATGGCGTGGTCAAAGCCTTCGGTGTCGAACGCGGTGATGGGTTTCGCGGCATTTTTTCCCAAGCGCAGTCCGGACCCGAACTCTGCTGCGCCGACACCGATGCTGGACACCGGTCCCACGCCCGTAATCACGACGCGGCGGGTCGGTTCATCATGCATGTTCGCGCAGCCTCCTGCGTGCCGCCAGGGAGCCGATTACCAGCCGGCTGCCTGTGAAACGACCTCGTAGACGCCCTGAAGGTTGACCATTCGAGCCAGTTCGGACTGGTTTATCACCACATCGAACTCTCTTTCCAAGGCGGCCAGGATTTCAATGGCGCGGAGCGAGTCCGCGTCGTGCTCCTCTTTGAAGAGGCTGGTCTCCGTGACCTCGTCGGGATCGATCTCCAGGATGTCCGTGACGATTTCCTTGATGGTTTCCCGGCGCTCTTCGACGATGGCGGTCATCAGCTCCGCACCTCCATTTGTGTCATGGACGAAAACCTGAGGGTTCTGACGAACGGCCAAGACGCTAGGGGGGCGAAGATGTGTGCAGCAAGGTCGGAGTCCACTACCTGTCACACGGTGCGGGAGAGATACCGATCGTTAACCTCAACTGGCATAGACCTGCACCCTTGTGGGCCAGGTCACTCACACCAGATTACTGGGTGTCCGTCTCCATGAGGCCGGAACGGGCTGCCCGCACACCTGCCTGAAAGCGGGATTCGACCCCGAGGTCGCGCATGATGTCGGCGACGTAGCGCCGGTAGGTGCGAACCGAGAGGCCCAGCTTGCGGGCCGCGGCGTCGTCCTTGTAGCCCTCGGCCATCAGCGTCAGCACCTCGCGCAGCACCCGGCCGCGCGCACCGCCTTCAAAGGACAGCGGCCGCACCGGGCGCTGGGCGGTGTCCCACATGCCGGCCAGCAGTTGGTAGGTCATGTCGGCGACGGTGGAATTCTGGATCATCGAGGCCCGGGAGCCGCCGGGCTCCCCGGGGGTGGCGTCCGGCGCGATGACCGCGGCACCGTCGACGACCACCAGCTCCTGGCGGACCGCGCCGCAGACGCGGACCTCCGCCTCCGGCGCTAAGGCGCCGATCGTCCGGGCCCACAGCGGGCCGCGGATCACCGGCGGCGGGCAGAGCATCCGGGTGCGCACGCCCTTGCCCGCGAGCTGGGTGAGGGTCTGCGCGATCAGCCGGCCGTGCCCCTCGGAGGCGACCTCCGGCAGGCTCCAGATCACCGCGCGTTCGGCGCGCAGCACCAGGCGTGCGACCCATCCGGCGACGGCCTCGCCGCCCACCGGCAGATCGGCGGTGACACAGGCGAGGGTGGAGCGGCGGTGCTGGTGAACGGCCGACTCCAGCAGGGTGAGCGCCTGTCCGAGCGCGGCCTCCAGATCGTCGGTGGAGGCGTCCTCGGCAGGGGGTGGATCGGTGGCGGCCGCACCCGCATCGGCTTCCATGCCGAAGGCCGCCCGGTCCTTGTGCCGAATTCCGGAGTGGCTCAAAGGATGCCCCCATGACCGTTGCGGCGCAGCGTGAAGTCCCCCCGCACCAATAGCACTTCACGATAACCAGCACGTGTGCTGGTCGGCAAGGAAGATCACCCCGCTTACGGCGGCGAGAGAGGGCGCGCGGATCTCCACATGAGCCCATAAAGCGCCCCAACCACTGTGCGTGGTACCGGTGATGGCGGCGGCCGAAAGCGGCACGACGGTCCACACCGGCCCGCCGCCGGCTCCATCTACGCGCGGGGATCTTGCCCTTGCCACCCGTCGACGGCCCGGCATAGCCTCCGGACACAACTCCTCGTATGCGGAAGGCAGTTCCCATGCGCACAGCTGTCATCACCGCGCCGGGCCAGGTGGAGGTGCGGCGGATCCCCGCCCCCGAAGTCGCCGATGACCAGGTGCTGGTACGGGTGGCCGCGTGCGGGCTGTGCACCATGGAAGGCAACCTCTACGCGGGTCGCATGCCCGTGTACCCGACCGCCGCGGGCCACGAGATCTCCGGCTGGGTGGAGCGGGTCGGCGCCCGCGCCACCGAGCTGGAGGACGCCCCGGCCGTCGGCGACCTGGTCACCGTGGACCTGCTCACCCGCTGCGGGGCCTGCCGTGGCTGCCGGGCCGGACAGTCCGCCGTCTGCGCCTCGCCGCAGGGCGGGATGCGCGCCGACGGGGCGATCACCATGGGCGCCGGGCTCGCCGAGTACGTCACGGCCCCCGCCTCCCAGGTCTGGCCGGTCGGCGACGCCGATCCCGTCCTGGCCGCCATGGGCGAGCCGCTGGCCTGCGTGGTGCACTCGCTGCGCCGTGGCGGGCTGCGGCCGGGCGACCGGGTCACCGTCGTGGGCGCCGGATTCATGGGCCATCTGCACCTCGCGCTCGCCCGCCACCAGCAGGCCCGCTCGGTGGTGGTCGTCGAGCTGGACGAGGAGCGCCGCGCCGCCATCGAGGCCGCGGGCCCGGACGCGGCGATCGCGCCGGACCGACTGGCCGAGGTGCCCCGCGCCGACGTGGTCTTCGTGACCATCGCCTCTCCTGCGGCCATCGCCACCGCGCTGGCGGCGGTGGCCGACGGGGGCAGGATCGTGCTCTTCGGCGGCTCACCGGACGGCCCGCCCGCCGAGCTGCCCGGTTACGAGGTGCACCGCCGTCAGCTGACCGTCACCGGGTCCTACAGCCAGGAGCCCGCGGACTGGCGCGCCGCGGCGGAACTGCTGCGCGGCGGGCTGCTCACGAAGCGTCTGGCCGCGCTGGTCACCGCCCGCTACCCGCTGGACGAGGTGGAGCAGGCGCTCAAGCAGACCGCCCAGACCCCCGTCTACCGGGTCCTCGTCACCCCCTGACCGCTCCTGACGCGGCGGCCGCGAGAGCGAAGACCCGAAGACCGAAGGACCGAGGACCGACAGAAAGGCGCCCGACGTGTCGCAGTACGACGGGGCCGCGACCGGCCTGCGGGTCGGCGTGCAGCTCCACCCCCAGCACACCGAGATCGGGACGCTGCGCGCCGCCTGGCGCGCGGCGGACGCGCTCGGCGTGGACTCGATCTGGACCTGGGACCACTTCCTGCCGCACACCGGGGACCCGGACGGACGGCACTTCGAGTGCTGGTCGCTGCTGTCGGCGATGGCGGTGGAGACGGAACGGGCGGCTATCGGCCCGCTGGTCAGCTGCACCGCCTTCCGCAATCCCGACCTGCTCGCCGACATGGCCCGCACCGTCGACCAGCTCAGCGGCGGGCGGCTGGTGCTGGGCCTCGGCGCGGGCTGGTTCGAGCAGGAGCACACCGAGTACGGGCTGCCCTTCCCCGGCCCGGCCGAGCGGATGGACGCCTTCGCCGCCTCGGTCCGCGTGGTCAAGCGGCGGCTGGCGAAGCTCAATCCGGGCCCGGCGGGCGAGCTGCCGCTGCTGATCGGCGGCGGTGGCCGCAAGCGCACCCTCGAGCTGGTGGCCCGCGAGGCCGACTGGTGGAACTGGTACGGCTGGGCCTCCGCGGACCCGGTGGCGGAGTTCCGCGAGCTGAGCGGGGTGCTGGACCAGTGGTGCGCCCGGGTCGGCCGCGACCCGGGCGCGGTGGTCCGCACCGTCATGGTCAACCCCGACCAGCTGCCGCTGGTCGAGGGGTTCGCCGAGGCCGGCGCCCGCCATGTGGTGGTCTCGCTGGCCGAGCCGTACGACCTGCGGGTGGTGGAGGAGCTGCTGAAGCTCCGGGACGCGCTGGGCGCCTGACCTCACCGGCCAGGCCCGCGCCCTCGTTGCGGTGGCGCGGGCCTGGCGGTCAGGGTCCGGGGGCGTGTCTGGTCAGTGCCGGGGCGGCAGGTAGTCCGCGTCGTACGCCTCCTCGGCCTGGAGCTGCTTCTCCAGCAGCCCCTGGTCGGACATGAACTGGGCCATCCGGTCCCATACCTGCGGGTCGATGAAGCCCAGCTCACCGCGCCGGTTCTGCATCAGCGGCTTGGTCGCCTCCAGGACGGCCAGCGCGTTCTCCTGGTGCTTCTTGTCGTCGAGCCCGGGAATGTACTTCTCGCTGAGCTTCACCGCCTCTTCGGGGTGGTCGATGGTGTAGCGCATGCCGCGCAGCGAGGCGTCCACGAATTTCCGTACGTCCTCGGCGCGCTTGTCCAGGGTGCTCTGCTTGGCGCCCAGCGACGGCCCGACCAGGGACTCTCCGCCGCCGTCGGCGGAGAGGGTGAGGGCGCGGACCGGAATATCGGATTCCTTGAAGGCCACGGCGTCGTTGTTGATGTAACCCATCACGCCGTCGACCCGGTCGCCCTTGAGCGCCGCCTGCTGGGTGAAGCCGATGAACTTCACGTCGGCGTCCTTCTCGGAGAGCCCGGCCTCCTTGAGCAGGGCGAGCAATCCGAAATAGGTCTCGCCGTACTTCCCGGGAGTTCCCAGGGTCTTGCCCTTGAGGTCGGCCGGCTTTTCGATCTCGGAATCCTCCGGGACCAGCAGGGCCACCGGGTATTTGTGGTAGATCGTGGCGATGTCCACGATCGGCAGGTCCTTGGAGCGGGCCTGGAGCATCTCGTCCCCGCCCGCGTAGACCACGTCCTCGCGGCCCTGCTTCAGCGCGCCGAAGAGGTCCTCGGCCGCGCCGTGGTGGCGCAGCTTCACCTCGACCCCGGCGTCCTTGTAGTAGCCCTTCTCCTGGGCCACGTAGAACGGCGCGAACTGGATGTTGGGGGTGTAGGTCAGCCCGAGGGTGATGGGGTCGCCGTTCTTGCCCTCCGACTTCCCCGGCTCCTCGGCACACGAGGTGAGCGCGGCGACCGCCACGACCGACAGCACGGCCGCCCCCATGACATGACGTCTGCGCGCCGGCCGCTGGGTAGTCCCCTGGGTGGAAGACACGTACTTCTCCTTAGGAAGCAAACGAAAGGGAAGGAAAGATCTGGAAAACGTCGCAAGAGGGGGGTGGGGGTCGTCCTCAGCGCTGCACCGCCCGCTCGACCATCCGGATCGCGCCGTACAGTCCGGCGGCGAGCAGGGAGAGCATGGTGATGGTGGTGAACAGGCCGAGGGTGTCGGCCTCCTGGCGCTGCACGGACAGCAGCTGGCCCAGGCCGTCGCCGCCCATGACGAACTCGCCGACCACCGCGCCGGTGATGGAGAGGGTGAGGCCGTTGCGGACGCCGGCCAGGATGCTGGGCAGGGCCAGCGGGAACTCGATGTACCAGAGCATCCCCCACCACCCCACGCCGTCCACCCGCGCGGCGCCCATCACCTCGGCGTCCACCGAGCGGAGCCCGAGCACGGTGTTGACCAGGATGGGGAAGAAGACGAGCAGCGCGCAGAGCACCGCGATGGGCAGCAGGCCGTAGCCCAGCCACAGGGCGAGCAGCGGGGCGAGGGCCACCGCTGGCACCGCCTGGGAAGCGGCCAGATACGGCTGGAGCGCGGCGGCCGCGATATCGCTGCGGGCGATGAGATATCCCAGCGGAAGCGCCACCCCGATTCCCATGCCGCCACCGGCCGCCGCTTCCCACACGGTCACCCGGGTGTAGTCGAGCAGCTGCCCGTGGAACAGCTCGTGGGTGAAATGGTCCGCCAGATCCCAGGGCGTCGGCAGGAAGTACGTCGAGACCGCCCCGGTGCGTGTGGCGACATCCCAGGCGATGAGCAGGAGAACACCGAGGACGAGTGGCGGCAGCACCACGCGGGTCAGCGCCGCCATCCCATTCCCGCGGCCACGGCGGCCGTGGTTCCGCCGGCCGCTTTCCCGGGCTCGGCCGCGTTCCCGATTCACCTGACCGCCGGTTTTCCGCGCTCGTCCCGATTGAGGTGAATTCGAGCCGTGTCCGCTTCGCCGCGGCTCGGTCGCCACCGGGCCGATGCCGGCGTCGGCCAACGCGACCCCACCCCTTCTGCGCCTGTCCGCCATCCCACAAATCCCCTTGCATTACCGGGCGTTGCCAGATCTCGGCACGCCTGCGTGCAACCTATCGCCAGCACGCTCCGGTACACAATGTGATCAGGAAAGCATAATTGAGTAGCGGGCGGGGTCCGCGGGATTCCTTGCGGGCCCGGATCCGGCAAGACCGGCGTTTCCCACTGAATCACTTGTCGCGCAGGATGCCGAGTTCCATCGCGCGCACTCCGGCCTGGAAACGGGAGTCGGCGTCCAGCAGTTCCAGGATGCCGGTGACATACCGGCGATAGGTGCGGACCGAAATGGCCAGTTCACGGGCGGCCGCCTCGTCCGTCACCCCGTCCCGCAGCCGCTCCAGCACCCGCCGCACCATGTCCGCGCGGGCCCGGTTGCCGAAGTCGAACGGCCAGGCCACCGGGGTGGCGGAGGCCCAGATGCTCTGGAACATCGAGCACATGGTCCGCACCACCACCGGGTCCGAGGCGACCGAGGTCTGCCGGCCGGCCGCCGACTCGGTGCACACCAGGGCGCTGCCGCCGTCGGCGATGACCAGGGTCGGCAGCGGCACCCGGGCGGTACGCACCTCGCCCCGGGCACCCCAGGCGGCGGACGGGTCCGAGCACAGCACCCGCACCTCGATCTCGTCGCCGAGCCCGGCGACCAGTTCGGCGAGCGCGGTGTGGACGGCTGTCATCGCGGGGCTCGCGGCGGGCAGGGCGATGTCGACGGTGTGCCGGGCCTCCTCGGCGACCTGCTCGGCGGCGGCCCGTATCGCGGCGTCCTCCACCCCGATCTCGATGACCTGCCGGCTGCGGGTGCGCCGGGCCCGGTGCTCGGTCACCGTGGACTCGATCAGCGCGCGGACCGCGGCCAGGGTGCGGTCGAGGGGATCCTCGGCCGGGGGCGTGGGTCCGTGGTCGGGCAGCGTGCGATCCTTCATTCCCCCGCCTCCGGGTACTGGTCGGATCGGACCGCCCCGGAGGGTGTCCGATGGGTCGCCGCGGCGTCGCGGCGCCGGCCCGCCGGACGCCGACTAGGGGGTGTCCGGTGGGTCGGCGTGGGAGAAGGAGCGGCGTCTGGTGCCTGTGATCGCAAGGCGGAGGAGGGAGTCCACGCGGAGCGTCGGCGACTGACGACAACGCCGCGAGCGCGGGTGCCAGGCGTCGCGACGCCGCGCAGACCCATCGGACACCCCCTAGCGACGGCCCGGCAGCAGCCCCAGCTCGACCGCTCTGACTCCCGCCTGGAACCGGGACCCCGCCCCCAGCTCCCGCATGATCTCCGCGACATAGCGGCGATAGGTGCGCAGCGAGACCCGCATCTCACGGGCGGCCACCTCGTCGGTGTGGCCCGTGCGCAGGCACTCCAGGATCCGCCGCACCGACTCGGGGCACAAGCGCCCTCCCAGCCGCGGGTATTCCTCGGGGGCCAGGGCACGCTGCCAGGCCCCGGCGAACATCAGCTCCAGGGCGTGCACGGTCGTGGGGTCCTCGACGACCGAGCCCGCGGCGCCCGGGTCTGTGGGCCCCCGGCGCAGGTAGGCGGCACGGGCGTCGACCAGCAGCGCGTAGGGGAGCGCGGCGTCGGTGACCCGGATCTCCAGGCGCGCGCCGCCGGGCGGCACCGGGCGGGCGCGGTCGGCGGCCGGGGCGCGCGGCGGGCACAGCAGTTTGACGGTGAGCCGCTCGCCGCCGGGGGTGGCGGTCCGGTCCAGCGCCGCCAGCAGCGCCTCCTCCTGGTCGGCGTCGGTCACCACGGCGCAGACGGTGTGGACCGCGCCGCGGACCAGCCGCTCGACGATGTCGGCGGGGACGGTGCCGGGCAGTGAGGGCCGGGCCGGCTCGCGGCGGTGGAGGCGGACGGTGGCGGCGATCAGGTCGCGGGCCGCCAGCAGGGCCTGCTCGACCGGATCCGGCCGGCCCGACGGGCCCGACTGGACCGACGGGTCCGACTGGTCCGGGCCGGGCGCGGGCTGGAGCGGGACGGCCTGGCGGGGCGCGGGGTGGAGTGGGGCGCGGGCGGACCGCGGCGCGGGGACGCGTACCTGTGCCAGGGCGCCTTCCGACGAGGGCCCGGACATCATCGGTCGAGCAGCCATGACATCCCCTGGTCCGGCGCGGCGGACAATTGCGATCTTCTGCGATCTTCGAGCCAAAACCCTTTCCGACAGTAATTCGCACACAGCAACGACGTCAACGCACCCTGTGAGCCACCGAGTTGGCGGAGCCGGCGCCTTACCGCGCATCACGCCCCGGGAAACCGGGCCGGGTGGCAGCAAGCTGACCCCGGCCGCCACGCAGCGCCGCCAGGCGCACACGCAGCGCGGCGATCGAGCGAGGCCGTGAGAGGGGTGGCACCAGAGGTGTCCGGTTGCTGCCAGCCTTGGCCAGGGTTGCCAGAAGCAAATGGGCACCCCCGTTGCGGGGGTGCCCATGCCCCGCCGGCCCGGCCGGCCGGAAACCGGTCGTCCGGGCGGGCGCGGCCGGTCAGAACAGGACGTCCGAACAGGCGTAGAAGGCGTTGCCCGTGTCGGCGATCGTCCAGACCGCGACGATCACATGGTGACCGGACTTGCCGCCGGGCAGCCGGCCGGTGTGGGAGAGCGTGAACGGGGGCCGCTGGCCGTTGTAGGGGACGGTCAGGAAGGGGGTGAGGTTGAGGTTGGCCCGGGTGATCTTCTGGCTGGGGTCGTAGCCGTCCTTGGTGATGTAGTAGCGGAAGTCGGTGGTCGCGTGTGCGGCGGTGAACCGCCAGGTGAAGGTGTAGTCCTGACCCGCGCTGACCTTGGTGGTCGGCCAGGAGCCGCCGCGCGGATCATCCAGCTGGGCGAACTCGCCGTGCCCGCCGGAACAGATGGTGCCGTCGGCGGGCCCGCCGTTCGGGAAGCCCTTGGGGCCCTCGACGCTCTGCGGCTCCCACTGGATGGGGCCACAGTCCCGCACTGTGCCGTTGGCGCACAGCTTCTGGCGGCTGATGGGTGAGTCGGTGTAGCCGTGGCTGTACGCGCTGCCGCCGGTCGACAGGACCGCGGCGGCAGTGAGGCCGACGCCGATGAAGGCCGCACTGATCTTCTTGCGCATGCTTCGCTCCAGGAGAACGTGGGGTTCTGGGATGCGTGGGGGAAGTGCTGGGGATCGCGCGCAGTGCGGTCTAGACCAAGTTCGAGGCTAACCCCGAGATTTGGTCATGTCCAGACCAATAACTTCCGCGGAACGGAAGGCGGCGAGAGTCGGCGATTCACCGGTGGTCCGGAGCACCCTTTTCCGTCGGGTAAGATTTCTTTCGTCAGCAAGCGCCGCTAGCTCAGTTGGTTAGAGCAGCTGACTCTTAATCAGCGGGTCCGGGGTTCGAGTCCCTGGCGGCGCACCAGTGATCAAGCTGCTGACGTGGGCGTTCTCGGTTCTCCGAGAACGCCCACAGTGTTTTTCCGGGCCTTGGGGGGCCACCGTTCGCCCCAGCGCCGGGCGTGGGTCGTACCGCTGGTCAAATGGGGAGGCACGGTGCACAGTCGCGGGATGGCGCGCGACATCCAGGAGCGGATCAAGAGGCTGATCATCGACCAGCGGCTGCCCTCCGGCGCCCCGCTGCCGACCGAGACCGAACTCATGGAGCTGCTCGGAGTCAGCCGCAATTCGGTGCGCGAGGCGCTGAAGGCGCTCCAGGCGATGGGCATCGTGGAGATCCGGCACGGCTTCGGCACCTATGTCGGCCCGATGTCGATGGCCCCCATGATCGAGGGCCTGATCTTCCGCACCGTGGCGGGCCACTACCGCGGCGAGGACAGCCTGCTGCAACTGCTGGAGCTGCGCGAGGCGGTGGAGACCGGCCTGGTCGCGCGGCTGGCCGGCCGGATTCCCGAGGCCGATCTCGCCGAGCTGGAGGCGATCGTGACCCGGATGGAGGAGGAGGCCACCGCCGGGGCCGTCGCCGCCGACACCGACCGGGCCTTCCACGCCTCGCTCTACCGGCATCTGGACAACCTGCTCCTCAGCGAGGTGCTGGAAGCCTTCTGGGACGCCTTCCACCGGGTCCGCACCGACCTCGTCGAGGTGCCCGCGGATCCCGCGGTCACCTGCGCGCAGCACCGCGAGATCCTGGCGGCGGTGCGGTCCGGCGACGCTGCCGCCGCCGAGGCCGCGGTCCGCGACCACTTCGGAAACATACGGACCCGGCTGCGCTCGGCACACCGCTCCTAGCGGGTATCCGGATCTCCCCCGGCCCTCGTCTCCCCGGTGACTCGTCCACGGGCCCGAAGTCCATTTATTCATTCTTCGGGTCTTCGGCGGGTCGCTCGCCTCAACCCCCGACTTCGGCAACAGTTCGGGCGGGAAGACGAAGATCGTGCTTGGGAGGCGTGAGCGAGTGAAGTACCGACCGAGTCGCCGCACCCGCCGCTACGCGATTGGCACCGCGACGTTTCTTGTGCTGGCAGGACTCAATGGGCCCGCCATCTACCGTTTCACCACCGTCAAGTACCACCAATACAAAATCAATCAGCCGGAGTACAAGTCACGACACGGCCACTGGGGTGTGGTGAATGTCCCGGAGAAGTACCGGATCAACACCATCCATGCCGCACTGCTGCACACCGGCAAGGTGCTGCTGATCGCAGGTTCCGGCAACAACGCCAAGAACTTCGCCGCCAAGACCTTCCGCAGCGTGCTGTGGGACCCCACCAGGGGCACCTTCAAGGACATCCCGACGCCGAAGGACATGTTCTGCGCCGGCCACACCCAGCTCCCGGACGGCCGTCTGCTGGTGGCCGGCGGCACCCAGCGCTACGAGAGACTCCAAGGCGACGTGGAGCGGGCCGGCGGGCTGATGTTCGTCCACAACGAGAATCCGGACCGGCCCCGGACGTTCCCGGCCGGCACCCGGTTCACCGGAGAGAACAACGGCAGGACGTTCGAGTCGAAGGACCCCGTACTCGTCCCCCGCGCCCAGCAGGTCAAGGACAAGAAGACCGGCAAGACCGTCTCCGTCCCCGGCACCGGCCGCGTCTACGTCGAGGCGCTGAAAAAGGGCAGGCGATATCAGACCGGCACCGAGGACCATTACCGGATCAGCGGGCTGCGCGGGCCGGACACCCATAATTTCTACGGCGTCGCCCAGAAGCTCTCCTTCGACAAGAAGGACTTCCAGGGAATCCGGGAGAGCTATGAGTTCGACCCGGTGGCCGAGCGGTACATCCCGGTCGACCCGATGAAGGAGGCCCGCTGGTACCCGACCCTCACCACACTGCAGGACGGCAAGGTGCTCTCGGTCTCCGGGCTGGACGAGATCGGCCAGGTGGTGCCCGGCAAGAACGAGATCTACGACCCTCGGACGAAGAAGTGGCGGTATCTGCCCAAGCAGCGCTTCTTCCCCACCTACCCGGCCCTCTTCCTCACCGACAACGGCAAGATCTTCTACACCGGCTCCAACGCGGGCTACGGCCCGGCCGACCAGGGCCGCGAGCCGGGCCTGTGGAACCTGCGGACCAACACCTTCGACGTGGTGCCGGGCATCAGCGACCCGGACGCGCTGGAGACCTCGATGTCCGTCCTGCTGCCACCCGCCCAGGACCAGCGGTACATGGTGCTCGGCGGCGGCGGGGTCGGCGAGGACTCCACCTCCACCGCGAAGACCCGCATCGTCGACCTGCACGACCGCTACCCGCGCTTCCAGGACGGGCCCCGGCTCTATGCCAAGGTCCGCTACCCCAGCAGCGTCATCCTCCCCGACGACACGATCCTCACCACCAACGGCTCGGGCGACTACCGCGGCCGCGGCGCCAGCAACGTGCTGCGGGCCGAGCTCTACAACCCCAGGACGAACACCACACGCCGGGTCGCCGACCCGCTGGTGGGACGCAACTACCACTCCGGGGCGCTGCTGCTGCCCGACGGCCGGGTGATGACCTTCGGCTCCGACTCGCTCTTCAGCGACGCGGCCAACACCCAGCCGGGGAGGTTCGAGCAGCAGATCGACATCTACACCCCGCCGTATCTCTACCGGGGGACGCGCCCGGCACTGCTGGACACCGCGCCGAGGACCGTGGTGCTGGGCGGGCGGACCAGCTACCGGGCCAGCCGCACCGAGACCATCGCCACCGCGCGGCTGATCCGGCCCGGCTCCTTCACCCACGTCACCAACGTCGAGCAGAAGTCGATCGCGCTGGAGTTCACCAAGACCGCGGACCGGATCACGGTGACCCTCCCCAAGGACCCGTCCCTGGTGCCGCCGGGCTGGTACATGCTCCATGTGGTGGACGAGGGCGGCGCCCCGTCGAAGGCGGTGTGGGTGAAGGTGCCCGTGGCCAAGGGCGTCCGGGCGTTCTGAGGACGCCCAGGCGACGGGATCCGGGGCTTCGCCCGGCCCGGCGGCGCCCCCGGCGGGTCAGTCGGCGTTGCGGGCCAGCTCCAGCGCGTACCGCGGCCACCACCGGCCCGCCTTCGGGCCGCCCTTGCAGGTTCCGTCCGACTCCCCCGGGCGCTTGATCCACAAGAAGGCCGCGACCAGCTTCTCGCCGGTCCACGTGGTGGGCGACTCGCCCAGTGCCCGGCCCGGGGGGTTGCACCAGGACTGCGCGTCCTTGGCGCCGCTCACCGGGCCGTTGCCGTTGCGGCTGGTGTCGATCACGAAGGGCTTCCCGCCGACCAGCGCGGACAGCCTCCGGCCGTAGGAGATGTTCGCCTCGGTGGTCTGGTAGTTGGAGATGTTCAGGGCGAAGCCGTCGGCCTTGGCGATGCCCGCCCGCCTGAGCGGCTCGGCCATCTGACTCGTGTCGGTGATCCAGGCCGGGTTCCCGGCGTCCAGATAGACCTTCGTCCGCGGCAGCGCCTTCAGCCGGGTGACCGCCTGGGTCAGCAGGTGGTACCGCTCCTCGTGGAACTGCTGCGGCGTACAGCCGTCCACCGCGTGCGGCAGCGCGTCCGGCTCCAGGATGACGGTCGCGGCGCGGTCGCCGATGCCCGCCACGGCCCGGTCGAGCCAGGCGAGATAGGTCTCCCCGTCCGCCGCGCCGCCGCGCGAGTACTGACCGCAGTCGCGGTGCGGGATGTTGTAGAGGACCAGCAGGGCGTCGCGTTCCACCGCGGTGGCGGCATCGGTGAAGCCGCGGGCCTGGCCCTGCGGGTCGTCCGGGCCGATCCACTCCGCCACCGGCTGCCCGGCGATCCGGGCGATCAGCCGCGCCCGCTCCTCGTCACCCCTGGCGCGGTAGGTCGCCAGCTGCTTCGCGGCGCTGCCCTGCGGATTCACCCAGTACGGGATGGTCGACCGGGGCCGCTGCGGCGGCGGCTTCGCGGCATGGGTCCGCTTCTCCTCCGGGCTGGCGGAGCCGGCGCATCCGGACAGCGCCAGCAGTGCGCCCACGGCTGACAACACGCACAGGGTCCCGCGCAGGCGGCCTGTCCAACTCCGGTACATCCGCTCCCCTTGGCCCTCACAGGACAAGATCGAACAAGATTGGTCAAATCATACTTAACACACCCGGGCGCCCAGGCCGTGCCGCCGGGCCGCCACTAGTCCGATCCGACCCACCGGTCCGGCGGGTCAGGACCGTGCCCGCGGAAGGAGCCAGGCGGCCAGAGCAGTCGTCGCGCACAGGGTCAGGCCCGCCGCGAGAAGGCTCGTCCGCATGCCGGGGAGGGAGAAGCTCTCGCCCGCCTCTCCCCCGGCCAGCAGCACGCCGAACAGTGCGACGGACAGGGCTCCGCCTGTCTGGCGGAGGGCGTTGAGCAGGCCGGAGGCGGTGCCGACACGGTGGCCGGGGACGGCGTCCATGAGCAGGGCGGTGAGCGCGGGCACGGCCAGGGCACCGCCCATGCCGGTGGGGATGAGAAGGACCAGGACCAGCCACAGCGGCGTGTGGGCCGTCAGCGGGAGCAGGGCGAACATCGCCAGGGCCAGGACCGCCTGCCCCAGCACGATGACCTTCCGGCGGCCCACGCGCTCCGCCAGGCGCGGGGAGACGACGTTCATCGACGTGATGACGGCCGCCAGGGGGACGAACATCAGCCCGGCCGCCGTGCCCGTCATGCCGCGCAACTGCTGGTAGTACAGGCCGAGGAGGAAGACGACACCGTAGAAGCCGGCGTTCACCGCGAAGCCGACCACGAGGGGCACCGCGACCTGGCGCTGCCGCAGCATGCCGAGCGGGACCATCGGCGCGCGATGCCGCTTCTCGGCGGTGTGGAAGGCGAACGCGGCGGCGAACGCGACGGCGAACGCGGCGAGGACCGGCGGGGACGTCCACCCCGCGTGCCCGCCCTCGATCACCCCGTAGGCGAGACCGGCCAGGGCCAGCACGGCGCTGACCTGCCCCGCCAGATCGAGGGGGGCGGGGCGGCGCGGGGAGGCGGGCGTGCGGGCCAGCAGGGCCAGGATCACGGCACCGACCGGGAGGTTCAGGAGGAAGACGGTGCGCCAGCCCGCCGCCTGCGTGAGGACACCGCCGAGCACCGGCCCGGCCGCCATGGCGACCGAACCGCCCACGGTCCACATCGCGATGGCGCGGGCGCGGCGGCGCGGGTCGTCGTACACCTGCCGGATCAGCGCCAGCGAGGCGGGCATGACGATCGCCGCCGCGCCGCCCTGCACGACGCGCGCCGCGATGAGCGAGCCGATACCGGGGGCGAGGGCGCAGCCGAGTGAGGCGAGGGTGAACAGGGTGACGCCCCAGGCGTAGGCGCGCCGTGCGCCGGCCCGGTCGGCGAGGGCGCCGGCGGAGAGCATCAGGGCGGCGAACATCAGCGTGTACGCGTCGACGACCCACTGCAGACCGGACATGCCGCTGTGCAGTGAGGTGCGTATGGCGGGCAGTGCGATGTTGACGGCGGAGACGTCGATGGTGATGACGGTGAAGCCGAGGAGCGAGGCGATCAGCGCGATGGAGGAGGCCCGCGACGACGGGGGCGGCGACAGCGACGGTGACGGCGACGAAGTGCGGGGGTTCCCCGTCGGGGGCGCTGTCTGTGGCCGCCGTGCGGCAGTGGTGGACGGCATGGACGAGGACCTCCTGCGTTGCGGGGAAGGACGTGAAGGACGTGAAGGACGGGAGCGGCGGGACGGGCGGGTGTGGCGGGAAGGGCCGCGCGGACCCCTCGGCCTGACGGGGCGAAGGATTGCGGGGCGGGCCTGGGCGGCCGCGCTCACCGCGGGTCTTCCGTGCGGGCGGCGCGTCCGCCACGTCCGCGGCCCGGCGTCGTGCGCCCCCTGGGTCCGCGGCGGCCGGCCGCCCGCAACGGTGACCAGTCTGTTCGGCCGTCCCCCGCGGCGGCAGGCCGCACTTCTCCGGGGCGCCGCGTTCCTGGCCCTGACACGGCCCCCCAACCCACGGCTGCCACCAGGGACAATGAACGGATGGCAGACAGCACCGAACTGGGCAGATACCTACGGGCGCGACGGGCACGGATCACCCCCGAGGAGGCAGGGCTGCCCGCGGGCACCGGGATCCGCCGCACGCCCGGGCTGCGCCGTGAGGAGCTGGCGACGCTCGCCGGGGTGAGCGTGGACTACTACACACGGCTTGAACGCGGGCGCGAGACCAACCCCTCGTCGGCTGTGATCGACGCTCTCGGCCGCGCCCTGCGCCTGCGCGGGGACGCCCACGAGCGGCTGCACGACCTCGCCGAGCTCGCCTCGGGTCGCGTGACGGAGCCGCAGCCCACCACCGAGCAGACGGTGCGCGAATCCGTTCTGCGCATGCTGGAGGCGGTGCGTCCGCTACCCGCCTACGTCGTCAGCCCGCACAGCTACCTGCTGGCCGCCAACCCCGCGGGCCGGCGGCTGCTGCCCGGCCTGTGGGACTGGCCGCCGGAGCAGCGCAACGTGACGCGGTATCTGTTCCTGCACCCGGTGGGGCGCACCCTCTACCAGCCCTGGGAGGAGACCGTCGCCAAGTCGGTAGCCCACCTGCGGGCCGTCGGCGGCGCCGATCCGGACTCACCGCAGATGGCCGCCCTCGTGGGCGAACTGCTGCTGAAGTCGCCGGACTTCGCGCGACTGTGGGACCGCTACGACGTGAAGGAGCGCGGCGGCGGCACCAAGAGCTTCGCCCATCCGGAGGTCGGCGCGATGACGCTCACCTACGAGGTCATGAAGCTGGCCCGGACAGGCGGACAACGGCTCGTCGTCTACCAGGCCGCACCCGGCAGCGCGGACGAGGCGGCGATGCTGCGGTTGGACCCGGCAGGATGACGGTGACGAATCAGCCATGGGCAGGGCTGCACGGTGATCTGCTGGCGGCGAAGGCGTCGGTGTACGACCCGAGCGGCTTCGCCTGCTCGCTGCCGGTGCCCGAACCGGAGAGTGCCGAGTACGCGGCGTGCGCGTTCACGCTCGACGGCCGCTCGGTCCGGTTCCGCGTGGCCAAGACCACCCCGACGAAGGCGGGCCAGTTCGTCACTGTGTGGCAGCGCTCCGAGGAGGGGCCGATCCGGCCCTTCGACGCCGACGACGGGGTGGACCTCTTCGTCATCAGCAGCCGCGACGACGACGGCTTCGGACAGTTCGTGTTCCCGCGCGAGGTGTTGTGCGAGCGCGACATCGTCTCCCGCGACGGCTCCGGCGGGAAGCGCGGATTCCGCGTCTATCCGCCGTGGGTGACCACGACCAACCGGCAGGCTCGCACCACCCAGGCATGGCAGGTGAAGTACTTCTTCGCCCTCGGCCAGGACGGGCCTGCCGACCTGGCGCGCGCCCGCGCCCTCTACCACCCCGGCTGAGGGAACGATCCACCGATGGGCCTACGGCCGGCTGGGGCGCTTCCCGCGGTGGAGCCGGGGGCAGCGCTCCCGGCGCCGGTGAGATACGCGGTGACGACGACGGGCCCGGCCGCACCGTGCGGCGCGTGGCCGCGGCCTCCCTCGGAGCCGATGAGCCTCAGCTCCGCCCGGCCGGCCACCCGCGCCTCCCTCACCCGCCGCGGGTCGAGGCGGCCGTCGCGGATCGTCTCGACGCTCTCGACGGTGAACCGGGCCACCGAGCCGTCGGCCCGGTTCACCCGCACCTGCTGCCCGGGTCTCAGCTCGCTGAGCCGGCGGAAGACGGCGGGACGGGAGGCGGTGCCCGTCCGGCCGACCAGTACCGCCACCCCTGCCGAGCCGGGCCGCGGTCCCGCGTACACGACCTCGTCCGCGGCTTCGTTCGCGCTGCCGTCCTCCGGCCCGAGGCCGACGACCGGGGCGCGCACCCCCGCCGCCTCGATGACCAGCTGCCGCGGCAGCGCCCCGGGCAGTGGCCGATGGGCCGGAGGCAGCCCGGGCGGGGCGGGCCGGCCCACCGCCGCCACGTCTCCCCGGGTGATCGCCGCCTGCTCGGGCGTGTCCCGGCTCCACAGCCACAGGCCGAGCAGCAGCAGTGCCCAGGCCACCCCGGTCAGCAGTCGGGGGTCGAACCGGTGCGCGTGGGTGTCGGCCATGGCGTCAGCCGGCGGTCGAACAGCGGGACCGGGCGGCGCGGGCGGCGCGTCTGCGGCGCACGGCCAGCCCGCCGACCGTGAGCGCGGCCCCGCCGGCCAGCGCCAGGCCGTACGCGTCCGAGGGGCCGAATGCCCGGGGTTCGGGGGCGTCCGGCACGGTGTCGCCGTCCAGGCGGTCCGGGGCGGCGGGCCGGCCGGGCCGATCGCCGGTCGTGGTGCCGGGATCCTCGACCGCGGCGGCCGGGACGGCCAGGACCCCGGCGCAGGCCGCCGCCGCGGCGGCGGAGCGGACAGTGATGCCAACGGAACGCATGGTGAACCTCCCGTACTGCGACAGGCTCACGCGTGCGGCGGCGGCCCGCATCCGCTGCGGGCCGCCGGTGATCCGTCCGGGTGGCACGGCCCCTCGACCGGAGGCCGCCGAGCACGGCCCCGAGCCGGCAGCCCAGAGCTCGGCCGAGTCGGCGTGCCGTCGGCTCAGACGCGCTCGACGAGGTCCGCGATGGAGTCCACGACTCGCGACGGCCGGAAGGGGAAGCGGTCGATCTCGCCCGGCCGGGTCAGCCCGGTGAGCACCAGGAAGGTCTCCATGCCCGCCTCCAGGCCGGCGAGCACATCGGTGTCCATCCGGTCGCCGATCATCGCGCTGGTCTCGGAGTGGGCCCCGATGGCGTTGAGCCCGGCGCGCATCATCAGCGGGTTGGGCTTGCCGACGAAGTACGGATCCTTGCCGGTCGCCTTGGTGATCAGGGCGGCGACCGAGCCGGTCGCGGGCAGCGGCCCCTCGGTGGACGGGCCGGTCTCGTCGGGGTTGGTGGCGATGAACCGCGCCCCGCCGTTGATCAGCCGGATGGCCTTCGTCAGCGCCTCGAAGGAGTAGGTACGGGTCTCGCCGAGCACGACGTAGTCCGGGTCGGCGTCGGTGAGGACGTACCCGATGTCGTGCAGCGCCGTGGTGAGCCCCGCCTCCCCGATGACGTACGCGGTGCCGCCGGGCCGCTGGTCGTCCAGGAACTGCGCGGTGGCCAGCGCGGAGGTCCAGATGTTGTCCACCGGCACGTCCAGCCCCATCCGGGCCAGCCGGGCGTGCAGGTCACGGGCGGTGTAGATGGAATTGTTGGTCAGCACGAGGAAGGGCTTCCCGGACTCGCGCAGCTTCTTGATGAAGGCGTCGGCTCCGGGGATCGGAACGCCCTCGTGGATCAGCACACCGTCCATGTCCGTGAGCCATGACTCGATCGGCTTGCGCTCTGCCATCTGCCGCACTCCTGACGTACGTCGCGAAATCCGCGCTGGGGGCGCCGGCGGCACCGCGTCGTGCGGGCGCCGGCACCTCCACCCTAATCAGGCCGCGGTCACCGAGATCTGGTCGATCACCCAGTACCAGTTGTTGGCACCGGTGTACCGGAAGCGGAAGCTCACGCTGGAGGCTCCGGAGGGGACGCTCACGGTGACCGACTGGCGCTTGGAGATCACATCCGAGGTGTGGCTCCTCACGACGGTGGGCGTGCCGCCGTTGAAGGAGGCGAGCACCTGGGCGCTCTGGCTGCCCTCCTGCCGGTAGAGGGTGGTGTAGTCGAGGGTGACCCTGGACTTCCCGCCCACCGGGTACGCCGGGGTGACCAGCGTCGAGTCGTACGTCCCGGTGAAGCTCTTGTCCGCCCACTCGTCGGAGTCCGCGACCGCGAACACCCCCCGCGCGCGGACGTTGAGCTCGCGGGACTGGTCGCGCTGGGTGCGGGACCAGAACTCGTCGGTGGCGAAGGACCAGCCGCGCCACTCGGTCACCCCGCCGGTGCCCATCGCGGAGTTGATCACCGACCAGCCGCTGGGCGGGGTGTGGGTGAAGCCGAGGACCCCGGCCGGGATGCCGGTCTCGTCCACCCGCCCGGCCAGCGCGGTCTGGAGGGAGTCGAAGGGGTCGGTGGAGCGCTGCTGGATCGGTTTGCCGTCCAGCTCCCAGGACGGGTCGGGCACGATGCCCAGCTGGTGGAAGACGGTGGCGGCGACATCGACGAGACGGGTGTCGAGGGGGCGGGCGCCGGCGGCGATGCCCGGTCCCTGGGCGAGGACGAAGGTACGGCGCTCCTCGATCGAGGAGCCGCCGTGCCCACCGCCGTCGAGGTGGCCGTGGTCGGTGGTGACGATGACCGTCCAGCGCTCGGTGGCGTAGGTGGGACGGGCCTCGATGGCGGCCAGCAGGCGGCCGAGGTAGCCGTCCTGGACGTCGATGGCGTCCAGGTATCTCTGGCTGCCGGCCCCGTAGTTGTGGCCGATCTCGTCGGTCTCGCCGAAGTAGACGAAGAGGACGTCCGGGTTCTGGTGGCGCAGGATGTCCTCGGTCGCGTCGGTGATGACCTTGTCGTTGACGGCGTAGTCGTTGTCGTACACGAGCTTGGCGTCGGCGCCCGGGGTGACCGTGCCGTGGATGTCCAGCTCGGGCCAGTCGACGGCGGCGAAGAGGGACAGCTCCGGCCGCACCTGGTGCAGCCGGGCCAGGAAGCCCGGGTATCTGGCGTAGTTCTTGCCCGCGAAGGTGTTGTCCTTCACGCCGTGCTTGTCGGGCCAGACGCCGGTGGAGATGGTGGACCAGCCGGGGCCGGAGGAGGTGGCGGCCATCGGCTTGGCGTACAGCAGCGAGCGGCCGTACGTCCCCTTCGCCATCAGCGACTTGAGGTTGGGCGCCTTGGCGGCGTCGATCCGGTCGTAACGCAGTCCGTCCATGCCGACGACCAGCACCTTGTCCGCGCTGGTGCCGCCTGGGAGGGTGGGCGCGGCGGCGTGGGCGACGCCTGCGGTCAGCGCCTCGAGCGCGGCGGCCGCGGCGGTCGCCGAGGCACCGGCGAGTACGGAACGTCGGGAGATGCCCTGGGACATGTGGTCTCCTGTTCGGCGAGAGGCGTCAGCTTCCGGTGGCTGACTTCCATGCGTCGATGTAGTCGTCGAGGTGCTCGTCGATGTCCTGCCAGTCGGGGCGGAAGATCTCAACCCCTTTGAGCAGCCTGGCGAGTTCGGTGGCGTTCGGGTCGGTGGCCTTGACGTCGGTGCGGGCCGTGACGCCGCCGCCGATCTCGCTCACCTGGCGCTGCGGGCCCTCGCCGACCATGAAGTCCAGCAGCTTCCTGGCGTTGGCGGGGTGCGGGGCGTTCTTCACCAGCCCGGCGGCGTAGGGCAGCGAGAAGGTGCTGGGGGCGCCCTGCTCGCCGTGCCGGGGGAACCAGATGCCGAGGTTCGGCATGGTCTTGGCTTGGGCGAGGTTCATCTGCACATCGCCGTTGGCGGCCAGGATCTCGCCCTTGTCGGTCTTCGGCGCCAGCTTGCTGGTGGAGGAGGACGGGCCGACGTTGTTGGACTGGAGCTTCTCCAGGTAGTCCATGGCCGGCCGCTCACCGCCGAAGTCGTGCATCGCCTTGATGACCACGGCGGTGCCGTCGCCCGCGACCCCCGGGGTGGAGTACTGGATCTTGTTCTTGAACCTGCCGTCCAGCAGCTCCTCCCAGGTCCTGGGCGGGGTCTTCAGCTCCTTCTTGTTGTAGACGAAGCAGAAGTAGTTCTTGACGACGGCCGTCCAGTGGCCCTTCGGGTCCTTGTCGGCCGCGGCGATCCGCTCGGCGCCCTGCGGCGTGTAGGGCTGGAGCAGGCCCCGGCCGTCGGCCTGCTGGATGAACGGCGGCAGGGTGATCAGCAGGTCAGCCTGGGTGTTGGACTTCTCGCGGAGGGCGCGCTGCACCATCTCGCCCGAGCCGCCCTCCACATAGTTGACCTTGATGCCGGTCTTCTTCTCGAAGTCCTTGAAGACCCGGTCGTACCAGCCGTCGCCGTTCTCCCCTTTGAGTCCGTCGGCGCTGTAGACGGTGACGGCGCTCTTGTCGTCGGCGGCGGAGCCGGTGGAGCAGGCGGTGAGGGTTCCGGCGAGGAGGAGGGCGCCGCAGGTGGCGGCGAGCGGCTTGAGGTGCGTGCGCATGACGTCGTGTTCTCCTTGCAGATTCGGGACGTGCCGGTGGCAGGGCAGGGCGGTTGCCGGTAGCGGAGTTCTCAGTGGGGGAGCTATAGGTAGGGGGAGTTATCGGTAGGGAGCTATCGGTACGAGGCCCGGGTGCGGATCCGGGAGACGGCGAGCAGCACCAGCAGCGTCGTGGCCATCAGCACGACCGCGACGGCGGAGCCGGTGAAGAGCGAGCCGCGGTCGGTGGCGGCGAAGATCTGGACCGGCAGCGGCACCCAGTCCGGCGGATAGAGCATCATCGTGGCGCTCAACTCCCCCATGGACAGCGCGAAGCACAGTCCGGCGGCCGCCCCCAGCGAGGGCAGCAGCAGCGGCAGTCTGACCCGCCACAGCACATATCCGGGGCGGGCGCCCAGGCTCGCCGCGGCCTGCTCGTAGACCGGGTCCAGCCGGCTGAGGGCGGCGGACACGGACTGGTAGGCGAAGGCGGTGACCAGCACCGCATGCGCCAGGATCACGATCCAGCGGGTGCCGTTGAGCAGCATCGGCGGCTTGCTGAAGGCGACCAGCAGGGCCAGGCCCACGACCACCGAGGGCACCGCCACCGGCAGCATGAACAGCGCGTCCAGCGTCCGGCGGCCCCGCTTGCGCAGTGCGGCCGCCGCGAGCGCCGCCCAGGTGCCCGCGGTCAGGGCCAGCAGGCTGGCGGTGAGCGCGGTGACCAGGCTGGTGGTGAGGGCCTGGAGGCTGTCGCCGCGCAGCGCGGCGTCGTAGTGCCCGGTGGTCGGCCCGGAGGGGAAGGCGCCGCTCCAGTGGGTGGCGAAGGACGCGGCCACGACGACCAGCAGCGGCATCGCGAAGACCGGGAGGAAGAGCAGGAAGAACACCGCCCAGGCGGCCAGCCGGCCCTTGCGGCTATGCACCAGCACGACGGCTCACCATCCTGTAGAGGCCGTAGAGACCGACGGAGATCGCGATGTCGACGACGGCGACGACGCAGGCGGCCGGGTAGTCGGACTCCAGAATCGCCTTGCTGTAGACGAGCGTCGGCAGGGTGGTGACGCCCTTGGCCCCGGTGAACAGCACGATGCCGAACTCGTTGAGGCACATCACCAGCACCAGGCTGCCGCCGGCCGCGAGCGCGGGCAGCGCCTCCGGGAGGATCACCTGGCGCACGATCCGCGCCGGTCGCGCGCCGAGCGAGGAGGCCGCCTCCAGCTGGGCGGTGTCCAGCTGGGCGAACGCCGCGAGCAGCGGCCGCACCACGAAGGGCGTGAAGTAGGTGATTTCCGCGAGCAGCACGCCCCAGGGGCTGGTCAGGAAGTGGAACGGCCCTTCCGAGGCGCCGGTGACGTCCGTCCACACCCCGTTGGCCATCCCGGTGGTGCCGTAGAGGAACAGCAGCGCCAGGGTGATCAGGAAGGACGGGAAGGAGAGGAAGACGTCGATGAACCGGGCGACCGCCCTGCCCCCGGGGAACGGCACGAAGGCGATGATCAGCGCCAGGACGAAGCCGAGAACCAGGCATCCGGCGGTGGCGCCGAGCGCGATCCACACCGTCGTGGCCAGCGCCTCGCGGAACGCCTCGGAGGCGAAGACCTCCCGGTAGGGCTCCAGGGACGTGCCGCCCTCCTCCGGCTGGACCGACTGCCGGACGACCAGGGCGAGGGGGTAGAGGAAGACCAGGCCGAGGACGGCGATGGGGGGCAGCGCCCATACCCAGGCCGGGACGGAGTGGTTCCGCCCCGGCCGCGAGGGCCGTGGGCGGGGGCCGTCCGGTGAGTGCTGCGAGCGGTGGCCGTCCGGTGTGGGCTGCTGGCGGGGGTCGTCCGGTGTGGGCTGCTGGCGGGGGTCGTCCGGTGTGTCCTGTGGGCCGGGCCCGCCCGGTGTGGGCTGCTGGCGGGGACTGTCCGGCGTGTGCGGCCCGCCCGGGGTTCCGCCGCGTGTCAGCTCGGCCGCGTCAGACATCTCCGGTGCCCTCCTTCGCGCTCGGAGCGGTGCCCCGCAGCAGGACCGCGTCCTCGGTGGCGAAGTGCAGGGCCACCGTTTCGCCGAGGGCGGGCGGGGCGCGCAGTTCCCGCACCTCGGCGGTGATCTCCTGACCGTCGGCGCCGACCTCCGCGGTGATCCGGTGCGAGGAGCCGCGCCACTGCAGCCCGGTGACCACACCGCGCAAGGTGTTCTGCCCCTGGTCGCCCTCGCCGAGGGCGACCAGATGGGGGCGTACGCACAGGGTCACCGGGGTGTGCGCCGCGGGAGCGGTGCCCTCGGCCCGGGCGTACAGCCGGGTACCGCCGCCCAGGTCGACGGCCACGATCCCGCCGGGCGGCGCGCCGTCACCGGCCGGCGCGCCACCACCGGCCGGTGCGCCGCCGAAGGGTGCGGGCGCATCGCGGTCCGCGCCGGCATCGGCATCGGCGTCCGCGTCGTCCGCCAGGGTCCGCGCCCGCAGCAGGTTCGCGCTGCCGACGAAGGAGGCGGTGAATTCGGTGCGGGGCGCGCGGTACAGCTGCTGCGGGGTGCCGACGTCGCGCAGCCGCGCCTTGTCCATCACCGCGATCCGGTCGGCCAGGGTGAGCGCCT
The DNA here is from genome assembly GCF_058215555.1 of Streptomyces sp. JLBT605. Taxonomy (NCBI): domain Bacteria; kingdom Bacillati; phylum Actinomycetota; class Actinomycetes; order Kitasatosporales; family Streptomycetaceae; genus Streptomyces; species Streptomyces sp. JLBT605. The sequence continues at coordinate 4,403,922 of NZ_CM177087.1, read as the reverse complement.
CGACCTGGTCATGGGTGACGTACAGCACGGAGACGTCGGGGAGTTCGCGGTGCAGCCGGGCGAGTTCGGTGAGCATGCCGGAGCGCAGCCGCGCGTCGAGCGCCGACAGCGGCTCGTCCAGCAGCAGCACCCGGGGCCGGATGGCCAGCGCGCGGGCGATGGCCACGCGCTGCTGCTGCCCGCCGGAGAGTTCGCGCGGGTAGCGCCTGGCATACCCGGCCATGCCGGTCAGCTCCAGTGCCTCGGCGACCCGGCCGGGAATCTCGCGGCGCGGCGCCTTTTGCGCCTTGAGCCCGAAGGCGACGTTCTGCTCGACGCGCAGATGAGGGAAGAGCGCATAGCTCTGCACCACCATGCCGATGCCGCGCCGGTGGGGCGGCAGGTCGGTGACGTCCTCACCCCCGATCAGCACCCGGCCGCTGACCGGCGTCACGAATCCGGCCACCGCGCGCAGGGCGGTGGTCTTGCCGGAGCCGGATGGCCCGAGGAGGGCCATGACCTCGCCCGGTTCGACGGTGAGGTCGAAGGAGTCCAGGACGAGGTCGTCGCCGTAGGCGACGGAGACCTCATCGAAGCGGATGCCGCTGGGCGCCTGCGCGACCTCCCGCCGGCTCACCGTCCGTCCTCCGCCATCGGCTCGCCGCCGGGGCCAGTGGACCCCTCACCGCCGGGAACGGCGGCGGCGCCCCGCTCCCACTCGGCGATCGCCTCGGGCAACTCGGCCACCGAGTCCAGCACATGGGTGGCGCCCGCCATACGCAGTGCGGCCGCGTCGTGCGCGCCGGTGAGCACTCCGGCGACCATCCCGGCCCCGGCGCGGCGGCCGGAGAGCATGTCGTACGAGGTGTCACCGGCGACGGCGATCCGGCCGACGCCGTCGGCCGCCCGGGTGCGCAGCAGCGCGGTCAGGACCATGTCGGGGTACGGGCGGCCACGGCCCGCGTCGGCCGGGCACAGCGTCAGGTCCACCAGGCTCTGGTCCCAGCCGAGGGCAGCGAGGATGGCGTCCTGGGTGGTGCGGGCGAATCCGGTGGTCAGCACGACGGTGCGGCCGTCGCGCCGCAGCCGCTCGATGGCCTGGCGGGCGCCCGGCACCGGGGCGCAGTGCCCGGCGCCGACCAGCTCGGCGTACGCCCGCTCGAAGGCGGTGTTGGCGCGCTGGGCCCGCTCCTCGTCGCCGAACAGCTGCCGGAAGACGGAGATCTTCGACTCGCCCATGGTGGCGCGGACATGGTCCAGCTGGGCCGCGTGTTCCGCGGAGCCCGGCCGGACACCCAGCTCCTCGGCCGCGGCGCCGAAGGCCCGCTCCACCAGGCCGTCGTCGGCGACGGTGGTGCCCGCCATGTCCAGCACCACCAGGCGTATCCGATGGTCGGTCGTGGGGTCGGTCATCAGGCCGCCCGTGTGGTCGTTCCTCACCGTGTCACCAGCCCAGCTCGTCGGCGGTGGTCTCGGCGATCGCCGGGGAGCAGGTCATGCCGCGTCCGCCGGGGCCGGTGACCAGCCAGACGCCGTCGCGCACCCGCTGCCGGTGGACGACCGCGGCGGTGTCCAGGCACTGCGCGTACACGCCGGCCCAGCGGCGGCGGATCCTCGGCAGCGGGCGGCCCAGGAAGGAGGCGGCGGCCTCGGCGAGATGGTCGTAGGGGTCCTCCACGACATCGAAGCCGAAGGGGTGGTCGTACTCATGGGTGTCCCCGATGGTCAGCCCGCCGTCGCGGCGCTGGACCATCAGCAGCTGCATCCGGTGTTCGGCGGCGACGGCGGGCTGCGGCTGGCCGGTGCTCAGCGCGTCCAGGGCCCCGCCGGCGTACGCCGGGTAGTAGCGGAAGCTGTCCGCGTCGGCGACGGAGGTGGTGAGCGGCTCGCCCAGCGGGTCGGTCTGCATCATCTGCAGCCGGACGCGGCGCACCGGCAGGTCGGGCACCAGCTCCCTGACCAGCCCGCCCAGCCAGGCGCCGGTGCACAGCACCACCGTGTCGCCGTGGTGGGTCTCCCCGTGGTCGTCGCGGACGGCGCTGTCGCCGATGACCTCGCGCACCTCGCGGCCGCCGAGGAAGGTGTAGCGGCCGGAGGCGAGCAGTGCGCGCTTCAGGGCGAGCTGCGCGGTGCGCGGCTCGACGGCGGCGTCCCGCTCGCACCACAGGGCGCCGGTGAACTCACCGCGCAGCGCCGGGTTGAGCTTGCGGGCCTCGTCCGCGCCGAGCAGCTCGTATCCACGCGCGGCGGCGTCCGGCCGGGCGGCGGCGGCCGCGGCGACGGCCAGCTCCCGCTCGCTCCGCACCAGGGTGAGCGAGCCGCCCGGGCGGAAGCCCAGCTCGGGTACGCGCTCGGCGATGCCCTCCCACAACCCCCGGGCCCGCAGGGCGGTTTCCAGCTCGGCGCCGTCCGCGCGCCCGCCGACCCAGATCAGGCCGAAGTTCCGCAGGCTGGCGCCGCGCGCCTCGGCCTCGCGCTCGATGTGGATGACCTCATGGCCTCGTTCAACTGCGTGCCAGGCGTGCATGGTTCCCACCACGCCGGCTCCGACGACTATCACTCTCACGGCGGCCACGGTCCTGCCGCCCGGTGACCCGCGAGGGACCGGGCGGCGACGAGGTCGTGAACGACCGCGCAAGTTTGGACCAGACCCGTTATCGTTCCGTGATCAAACAGACGCCGCCCATGGGGTTGCCCGCTTCCGTCAGCGAGACGGACCGAGATGAACCGAGAAGCTGAACCGGTCGCCCCGGTAGAGGGAGCGCACCCGCTCCAGTGGGCGCCCCTCGGAGTCCCGCGAGGTGCGGTGGATGAGCAGCATCGGCAGCGCGGGCGGGGTCCCGACCAGCAGCGCCTCACGCGGCGTGGCCAGCACGGTCTCCAGCCGCTCGTCCGCGTCCCCGAACCGGATCCCCAGCTTCTCGCGCAGATAGGCGTAGAACGACGAGTCCGGCTCGAACTCCGTGTCCAGCCGGGGCACCCGCGCCACCGGCACATACGTGCTCTCCAGCCCGACCCGCTCGTCGTCGGCGAGCAGCACCCGCTCCATGTGCCAGACCGGCTCCCCGGCCTCGGCCCCGATCTCGCCCGCCAGCGCGGCGGAGGCCGCGAACCGCTCCAACCCGATGAGGCTCCGCCCCGGCCGCCGCCCCTGCCGCCGCACCCCCTCGGTGTAGCTGGCCAGCGACAACGGCTGCTCCAGCTTCGGCCCGGCGACCACGGTGCCCCGGCCGTGCCGCCGCAGCCGCCCCTCCAGCAGCAGCTCGCGCAGCGCCTGCCGGACGGTCTCCCGCGACACCTCGTAGGTCACCGCGAGATCCCGCTCGGGCGGCAGCGGCTCCCCCTCCCCCAGCTCGTCCAGGAGCGCGGCGATCCGCGCCTTGACCGCGTAGTACTTGGGGACCCGGCCATGCTCCGGAATCCCCGCCCGGACCGGCGCCCCGGGCTTCTGCTCGATCGGAAAGTCCACCGGAGGATCCTCGCACCCGACCCCCCGTGACGACGCCCAGGGCGGCGCCGTTCGCCGCCGTCACCCGATCCGGATCTCGTACCGCAGCCGCTGACGGCCGGCGGGCCAGGCCGTCATGTCGACCTGGATGGGTCGATCGTCGGCGTCGAGGGTGAGCCGCGCCAGGCACAGCACCGGCTCGTCCGGCCCGATGCCCAGCACCTCCCGCTCCTCCCCGCTCGCCATCCGGGCGCTCACGTCCTCCCGGACACGCACCCCGACATGCCCGAGCTCGGCGAGCAGCGTGACGGCCCCACCGGGAATCTTCGCCGTACCCGCGAGACGGGTGCCCCGGGCGATGTGCGCCGGGTAGTAGGTGTCCGTCAACTCGCATGGCTCGTCGTCGAGGCAGATCACCCGCCCCCGCACGACCACGTCGTCCCCCTCGGCCACGCCCAGCAGCTCAGCCACCTCCGGCGGCGCCGGAACCTCCCCGGCGTGCACGATCCGCTGAGTACCCCGCCGTTGCCGAGCGGCGGCCTCCGCGCCCCAGGCGTCACCTTGACCCTTCTCGCGCGGCGTCAGATACGGCATCGAGGTACTGACCCACTCAGCGCTGCTCACGGTGTCCTCCCAGTGTCGGCGTGCCCCGCTCCCAGAGTTCCTCGCAATGTTCGGCGAACCGGGAGAAGACGCCGCGATCGCTCTGGCGCCGCAGATGCATCAGCGGCGAGTCATGTCCAACAGCCGAGGCCAGGTGCGGGGTGACAAGTGCTTCGTCATCGAAGCGGAAAACCGACAGCGATACGTGGTTCATGGCGTCGGCGGGCGCCGAGAACCGAGCTTCCAGGCCGTCGACCGGGCCAAGCTTGGCAAGGTGTTCCAGCGTCGTGTTGATCCGCGTGGAGACCGTCAGTGCGACTCCCTCGATCTCCTCCCGCTGGCGAGTCACCTCCCCCGCCGGATCACCGAGCAGGAACCGGACACGGCAGCCTCGCTCAGTCTTGCGTCGCAGGGTCTCGGGGAACGCCGGTACCTGCGTCCACAGGAAGTAGGAGGTGAAGCCGCCGAAGAAGAGTTCCTCGTTCGCGTCCTCGATCAGCTGGGCCCAGGTGCCGGACGGGCAGGCGGACCGGTACGCGTAGCTGTCCACGATCTCCTGACCGCCACCGGTCCTGAGTCGCTCCCTCACGGCCTTCGGCCACAACATCCCTGCCTCAACTCCCAACGCCTTGGCAGTGTCTTCCCGATTTCTCGCATGCGGGATCAGGTCTTCGTCTGCGACCCACCGTTCCACAGTCTTGCCGGAGACTCCCACCCGGAGTGCCAGCTTCCTGGGCGACAAGCCAGCCGTCTCCATAGCCGAACGTAAGGCCGTATTCAAGATTCCCCCTGGGGACGTTTGGGCGTTCTTCGACGGTAGCTCTCGGAAGGCCCAACGGTCCCGGGAAACGAGGCGATACGCCCCCAACGGGGGGCCAGTCTGCCTCTGACAGAGACCCCCGCGACCGATGTGCGTCGGCCCGGGGGCGTGGTCAACGCTGCTGAGGAGCGTCAACGTGCGTAAGGCTATCCCCCGATTCACTGACCGTCTGCTGCACTTGCTGCTGCGCGCATGCGGCCGCCACCGCACAACCCAGCCCGAGCCACCCACGGCCCACCCCGCGTACGACGGCTACGGCACCCGCGTCCTCGCCGTACACGGCATCCAGTTCAGCCCCAGCCGATCTCACGCCACGAAGGCGGCCGCGCGATGAGTGCGTCACCCCGGTTGCTGCCGTGGCCCGGTCCGGCCGGACAGCCCTCGTACCTCGCCCCCGACGGCGGTGCCGACCGCCACCTGTGGAAGCTCGCCGACGAGATGGAGGCGGTGCAGCTCCGCATGGGCGTCGAGGTGATCCAGCACGCGCACGCGCTCGTGGGCGACCCGACGGCCGACGCCCGGGAACTGCGGTTCCTGGCCACCCGGCTCACCGAAGCACTCCGCGACGCGCTGCGCGTGGCGGAGAGCCGAGGCCTGCGCCTCACGGACGAGGGGGCATCGTCATGACCGACTGGCAGATCGGGCAACGCCCCGGACATCCCGTCCGCCGTGCGGAAGACGGACACCTCGCGCTGCCCTTGTGGGTCGCCCGCGAAGGCGAGGTCGTCGGCGTCTCGGAACTCCTACTGACCACGGCCGAGGCCGAGCAACTGCACGCCGCCCTCTGCTACACCCTCGACGGCCAGCCCGTACCCGACTTCGCCCCGGACTGCCGGAACGCGATCCAGCGGGGGCCCAGCAGCCGCCGCTAGGCGAGCAAGCCCCCGGTCCGGCCGCCGACGAGCAGGAAGGCTCAGAGCGACCGGTCCGGGTCAGCAAGTGCAGCGAACTCCACACACAGAAGGAGAACGCACGATGAGTACGGCCATGCAGACGCGGACCCGTGATCCGCGCATCATCCTCAACGCGTTAGAGCAGCGCGTCCCCCACCTGGTCTCGGATGCCGGCGTGACCGACCTCTGGGAGCGCGAGGTACGGCTGCTGCTGCGCGACAGCGTGGTGGTGCGCAGCCTCGCCGAGCGCATCCTCGGCCAGGGCATCGCGTACCTGATCACCGCCATGGAAAAGCCCGGCGTGGACATGGGCGTCGGCCACACCGTCGACATCGGGGTCCACCAGCTCATCCTCGACACCCCCCTCTACTTCGCGTTGTGCGACGAGTACAACGGCGGGAAGTACAAGCACCACGCGCCGCTGATCGAACGCCGCCGCGACGGCACCGTGTTGCGGACCGCCGGGTTGCTGCGCAAGAACGGCTTCGAGGTCGACGACGAGTTGTGGGAGGTCGATGCCTCCGACTGCTCGCCCTGTGACAACAAGGTCCCCGACAGCCACTGAACCGGCACTAGAGTGCCTGCCCCTGCCCTCCTCACCGGGGGTGGGGGCAATGCCGCGTTCCTACCCACCAAGCGAGGAAGCCCGTTGCCCGTACGACACGACATCGACGCCGAGCGCGAACTCTGGGACACCTACGCGGAGAGCACCAAGGACAAGGTCTTCGAGTCCGACCCCGTCTTCTGCTGGACCCAGTACGCCGGGCATGGGCCGGGGCCGGAGCTCCTGGGCAACCCGGCGACGGCGCTGGAGATCGGCTGCGGCACCGGGCGGGCGCTGGCCTGCCTCGCTCAGCGCGGGGTGAAGGCCACCGGCGTCGACCTCTCGCCCGTGATGGTCGCGCACACCACCGAGCGGTGGGGGCCTTGGGGCGCGCAGTTCGTCTGCGCTGAAGTGCTGGAGCATCTGAGCAGCAGCACGGAGACCTACGACGCCATCTACTCGATCTTCGGCGCGGTCTGGTTCACCGACCCGGCCCGGCTGCTCCCGCTGATCGCCCAGCGGCTCAACCCCGGCGGGGTGCTGGCCTTCTCCCACCCTCCGGCGATCCCCGGCGCATACGGCCCGCAGGGGATGTACAAGGGCGGATTCGCGGGGAAGGCCATGTTCACGTACCGCTACAGCTACACGCCCCGGAAATGGACCAATCTTCTGCTGAGGGCCGGCTTCGGCGACGCCGACGTACGGGTTCTCGACGCGCCCACGCCCGGTCACATCGGCACGCTGATCGCGCGTGCCGTGGTGAATTGAGCCTCACGGGCAGAACGTCTTGCGCACGGCGGTGACGATGCGGGCGCCCTGGGCCGGACTCAGGTTGGGCACGTCGCCGCCGCTGAAGTACGCGGCGGCGCGCCGGCTCACTCCGGTCGTGTCCCCCTTGTGGTGCCGCAGGTCGTTGCAGACGTTGCGGGCCCGGCTGACGGATCTGACCTCCTTGGCGGCCAGATACGGATGGATCTTGCCGAGCCGCTTCAACAGGTCTTTCGTCTGCGCGGGGTTGGGGGACGGGAACGCGGAGACCGCTTTCGAGGCGGTCTTCGACCCCTTGCCGGGCTTCGCCGGCGCGCTGGCGGCGGCGGTCGGCTTCCCCTTGGCGGCCCCGCCCTTCTTGTCATCCTTGTCGTCGCTCTCGAAGACGTCGGTGACGCTCCCGACGATCAGCACCGCTACCACGATCCCGAGCACGGTCTTCCGCTGCATGATGGCCCCTCCCCTGGGTACTCCCCGCAGGGTCTGCCCATGCCGAGCGCCTAGGCAATCACCTGCGGGGGGCGGTTCCAGGCCATGATGGGGCGCGTCAGCGGCGCAGGCGGCGGGTGAGGGCGACCAGTCCGAAGCCGCCGAGGAGGCAGGCGAGGCTGATGCCCGCGATCGGCAGCAGCCGGTCGCGCTCCGCCCGCCGGGGGTGGCCGGTCTCGGCGAGGGCCGGGGCCTGCGGATACGCCTCGGGCCCCAGCTCCCGCTCCTTGCCGAAGCCGGACTCCTTCCCCTTGCCCGGGCCGGACTCGTCCCCCTTGCCGGGGCCGGACTCGTCCCCCTTGCCGGGGCCGGTGTGCTCCTTGCCCGTGCCGGGCTTCGCGGCGTCCGGGCCCGCGCCGACGGGGCTGCCGGAGTCCTTGCCACCGCCCGGTTCACGGTCGGTTCCCGCGCCCGCGGCATCGGCATCGGCATCGGCGGCCGGGCCCTGGGTGATCCGGAAGGAGACGTCGCCGGACTGGCCGACCCAGTCGCCGTCCCCCTCGCGCCGCTGCACCGTGGTGACATTGGCGGTCACCGGCCCGGTCGGGGCCTTCTCGGTGAAGCGCACCCGCATGGCGGCGGTGACGCTACGGCGCGACGGCACGGCGAAGCCCTTGAATCCCGCGCCGTCCAGGACGCCGACGTTCTCGTCCTCACCGGTGGTCTCGAACCGTACGGCGCGCCACAGGGCCGCCCGCTCGTCGTAGAACTCCAGGCGGATGTGGTCGGGGCGCAGCGCCCGGCCCCGGTCGGCCAGGACGACGACCGGGTGGATGGCGCGGCACTCGGCGCGCGTGGTGTTGCGCAACTCCAGGTGCCAGGCCCGCCAGTACCCGCCGCGCGGGAACCGGCTCGGCCCGCCGCGCAGCTCGGCGCGGAGCGGGAAGCGAGGGCTGTCCCGCTCCCCGCAGGCGGGCGCGGGGGCGGCGGCGGGGGCGTGCCCGGGGGCCAGGGCGGGCGCGGCGGCGAGTACGGGCGCGGGCGCCCGGCCCGGCCCGTGCGCGGCGGGGTGCGCATGGGCGGCCGCGGGCCAGGACGGGAGGGGTGCGATCGCGGTGGCCACCGCCGCGACGCAGACGGCGGGCATGGTGGGCAGACGCATAACGAACCTTTGCTGCCGTGCTTTCCGGGCTAATCGGACTTTCCCCGCGAGCACGGCGACACCGTGCGGCGGCCGCCGACTGACTCCGACTGGCCGTCACAATCCCGCTCGATCAGCCCAGTGCCGGTCCCGATCGGCAGGGCCGGGCCAGGCACGCCCGGTACGGGGGCCGGGGCCCGGCTATCCCATCCGGCGGGCGAAGAGCGGGGCCAGCACCAGTTGCGCCGCGCCCGTCACGACCGCGCGCCCGTCGGATCCGGCCACCGCGACCGGGACGGCGGCGGCCCCGCGGCGTACCGCGTCCTCGGCCAGCGCCTCGCCGACGCCCCGCAGGTACGGTCCGGGGTCGGCCAGCACGGTCCTGCCGCCGAGCAGCACCCGGTCGATGTCGAGCAGCCGGACGAGATTGGCCGCGCCGACCCCGAGCAGTCGCGCCGCGCGCGCCGGGTCACCGTCGGCGACCGCGGCGAGGCACATCGCCTCCAGGCAGCCGCGATTGCCGCAGCCGCAGACCGGCCCGTCCAGCTGGATCACCTGGTGCCCGAACTCCCCGGCATCGGTGCGCGCCCCCCGGTACACCTCGCCGCCCAGCACCAGCCCGGCGCCCAGGCCGGTCCCCAGGTGCAGATACGCGAACGAGTCGGTGGGGGAACCGAGCCAGTCGGTGGTGGTGCCGGTACTCCCAGTCGTGGAGCCGGTGGCGCCGCCGGGCGAGCCGGTGGGGCCGTCGGTCGCGCGCAGCGCCAGGCCCAGCGCGGCGGCATTGGTGTCCTTGTCGAGGACGACCGGCAACCCAAGCCTGCCGGCGAGCGCGTCGCGCAGCGGATAGCCGTCCCAGTGCGGGGCGCCGGTGACCCGGCGCAGCACGCCGGAGGCGTGGTCGAGCGGCCCGGGCGCGGCGACCCCCACCCCGAGCACCGGCCCGGCCCCCGCCCTCCCGGCGGTGTCCGGTGCCCCGGGACCGTCCCCCGCCGCGAGCAGCGCCGCCGCCTCGGTCACCACGGTCGCCAGGACCGCCGCGACATCCGCGCCGAGATCCAGCGGGGCCTCGCGCACCTCCAGCGGCTCACCGGTGAGATCGGTCCGCACCGCAGTAAGCCGGTCGCGGTCCAGGTGCAGCCCGATCGCGCCGCGCGCCCGGCGCACCAGCCGCAGCACGGTGCGCGGCTTTCCGCCGGTGGAGGGACGGTGGCCCGCCTCGGCGACCAGACCCTCCGCGCGCAGCCGCGCGGTGATCTTGCTGACCGCCTGCGGGGTGAGGCCGGTGTGCTCGGCGAGCTCCAGCCGGCTCGCCCCGGCCTCGCCCGCCTCGCGCAGCAGGCCGAGGACGAGCGCGGCGTTGTGGCCGCGCAGCACCGAGAGGTTGGCTCCGGAACCGGTGTCGTGAAATTGCCGCACAGGAGCCATTCTCCCCGCCGCTTGCGCTTTGGCAACAGCGTTGTCAAAGTGGAGTGCATGGCTGACACCACCGGCACCCCCAGCGCATCCGCCACTCCCGGCAGCCCAAGCACCACCGGCACCACCGGCAGCCCCAGCACATCCGCCACATCCGGCGGCGCCGGCCGCCCGCTCCGCGTGGGACTGATCGGCTTCGGCCTGGCCGGCTCCGTCTTCCACGCCCCGCTGATCGCGGCGACCGAGGGACTGACCCTGGACACCGTGGTCACCGGCAACCCCGAGCGGCAGCGGCAGGCGCTGGCCGAGCACCCCCAGGCGCGGTGCGCGGCCACCCCCGAGGAGCTGTGGAGCAGGGCCGCCGAGCTGGACCTGATCGTCATCGCCTCGCCCAACCGGACCCACGTCCCGCTCGCCCGGACCGCGCTGGAGGCCGGTCTGCCGGTGGTCGTCGACAAGCCGCTGGCCGCCACCGCCGCCGAGGCCGAGGAGCTCGCCGTGCTGGCCGGCGAGCGCGGGCTGCTGCTCAGCGCCTTCCAGAACCGCCGCTGGGACAACGACTTCCGCACAGTCAAGAAGCTCATCGCGGACGGCGCGCTCGGCGAGGTCCAGCGCTTCGAGTCGCGCTTCGAGCGGTGGCGGCCGCAGCTCAAGGGCGGCTGGCGCGAGTCCGGCGACCCGGCCGAGATCGGCGGGCTGCTGTACGACCTGGGCAGCCACCTCGTCGACCAGGCCCTGACCCTCTTCGGCCCGGCCGCCTCGGTGTACGCCGAGATCGACGTGCGCCGGCCCGGCGCCGCGGCCGACGACGACACCTTCATCGCCCTCACCCACGCCTCGGGCGTCCGCAGCCATCTGTGGATGAGCGCCACCACCGCCCAGCTCGGCCCCCGCTTCCGGGTGCTGGGCAGTGCGGCGGGCTACGTGAAGTACGGGCTGGACCCGCAGGAGGCCGCGCTGCGCGCGGGCGCGCGGCCCGGCGACTCCACCGCGTGGGGCGTCGAGCCGGAATCCGCGTGGGGCCGCCTGGGCTCCGGCCAGTCGCCGCTGACCGGCGGCGGCGAGCCGGTGGCGACCCTGCCCGGCGACTACCCGGCGTACTACGCGGGGGTGGCCGCGGCCCTGCGGGACGGCGGGCAACCGCCGGTGACGGCCCTGCAGGCGGCCGCCGCGCTCCGCGTCCTGGAAGCGGCGCGGCGCTCCGCGACCGAAGGCCGTACGGTCCCGCTCGACCCGACGAAGTCCAGCCCGTCCGGCGATTGACGAAGCCCAGCCCGTTCGGCGACTGACGAAATCCAGCCCGTCCTGGGGGCGCCCCCGGACGAAGTCCGGGGAGGCTGAGGATGAGACCTCGCCGCAGGCCCGGCTGCGCCCCTCCTGCAGCCGGGCCCCGCTCCGCTTACCGGGGGCCCGCTCCGCCAAGCCCCCCGGCATCGCGGACCAGCCCCCTCCCCGCACCCGCACAGGCCCGCGACGCGCGGAGCGGCCGAGCGGCGAGCGCTTACGCGTTCTTCAGCTGCTGGCGCTGGCGGCCCAGGCCGTCCACCTCCAGCTCGACCACGTCACCGGCCCGCAGGTAGGGCTTGGGGTCCGGCCGGCCCATGGCCACGCCCGCCGGGGTGCCGGTGTTGATCACGTCACCGGGGTACAGCGTCATGAACCGGCTGACGTACCGCACCACCTGGGCGACCGGGAAGATCTGGTCGGCCGTCGTGCCGTCCTGCCGCAGGACGCCGTTGACCCACAGCCGCAGGCGCAGTGCCTGCGGGTCCGGGATCTCGTCGGCCGTCACCAGCCAGGGGCCCAGCGGGTTGAACGTCTCGCAGTTCTTGCCCTTGTCCCACTGGCCGCCTCGCTCGATCTGGAACTCCCGCTCCGAGACGTCGTGCGCGATGGTGTACCCGGCGACCGAGGCGAGCGCGGCCTCGTCCGACTCCAGGTAGCGGGCGGTGCGGCCGATGACGACGGCCAGCTCGACCTCCCAGTCGGTCTTCTCGCTGCCGCGCGGCACCAGCACCGTGTCGTCGGGGCCGACCACCGTGTCCGGGGCCTTCAGGAAGAGGATCGGCTCGGGCGGGATCGCGGCGCCGGTCTCGGCCGCGTGATCGTGGTAGTTCAGCCCAATGCACACGATCTTGCCGATACGAGCCAGCGGTGGGCCGGTACGCAGCCCCGTCGGGTCCAGCGCGGGCAGCCGGCCCGTGGCGGCGGCGGTGCGTATCCGGTCCAGGGCGGCGTCATCGGCGAGCAGCTCGCCGTCGATGTCCCGCACCGCGTCGGACAGGTCGCGGAGCACCCCGGCGGAATCGAGCAGGGCCGGGCGCTCCGCCCCCGCCGGCCCGACACGCAGCAGCTTCATCTCTTGACTCCCGTGGTCGACAGATCGGTCCGGGGGGACGGACCCAGACCCCGAGTTGTTCGATCCTCCAAGAGCCGGCTCCGCTGGGCAAGGGCTCGTTCACAGACTGGACCGTAACCGGGGTCAAAGGGAGAGAAATCAACCTATATTGCCTCAGCTCAGGCCTTTTGCATTTTCCGCGACAGAGTTACTCTTTTAGTAAGCCTGTGGGGCGAGCGAGGGAGCTTGACCACGAGGTGACGTCGTGAGACCCAGGGGAAACCCGAAGTCCCGCTGACGGCGCCATCGACTGGCCCGGCTGAGAGGCCCGAAGGTCGGACGACCGAGAGGTCCGAAGACTGGACGGCGACCTCCAATCACCTGATGCGGACAATGCCGCCGAAGGAAGCCCACCTCGCAGGCGCTGACGTCGCGGCAGGGCCCTCGGAAGCCCAGGTCTCAGACCTGGGCTTCCGTCCTGTCGGGCTTCCGTCTCGTTCGAAAGTCACGCTCCAAGCCCGCGCGAGACCGCGTGGATGCACAGGCCCGCCAGCGCGCCCACCACCGTGCCGTTGATCCTGATGAACTGCAGATCGCGGCCGATGTGCGCCTCGATCTTGCGCGAGGTGTGCTCCGCGTCCCAGCCGGCCACGGTCTCGGTGATCAGCGAGGTGATCTCGTCGCGGTAGGTGGTCACCACGTAGACCGCCGCGTCCTCCAGCCAGCCGTCCACCTTCGCGCGCAGCCGCTCGTCGCCGGACATCCGCGCCCCCAGCGACAGGATCGAGGCCCGGGCCCGCAGCCGCAGCTCGCTCCGCTCGTCCTCCGCGGCGGCCACCACCATGCCGCGCACCGCGGCCCACGCCGAGGCGATCAGATCCTGCACCTCGGAGCGCCCCAGCAGCTCCGACTTCAGCCGCTCCACCCGCGCCCGGGTGTCGGCGTCCGATCGCAGATCCCCGGCGAAATCGGTGAGGAACTGGTCCACCGCGCCCCGCGCCGGATGATCGGGCATGTCCCGCATCTCGGTGACGAAGCGCAGCAGCTCCTTGTAGACCCGCTCGCCGACCCTGCGGTCCACGAACCGCGGCGTCCAACCCGGCGCGCCGACGACCACCGCCTCCATCACCGCGTCACCGTGCAGCACCAGCCAGTCATGGCCGCGTACGCACACCAGGTCCACGACCCGGCGGTGGCCGCCGTCGGCGACGACCCTGCGCAGCATGTCGCCCAGCCCCGGCGCGATCTCCTGCGCGGCCGCACGACGGTTGATGGCCTCGCCGACCACGGCCTGCACATCGGAGTCGCGCAGCACGGTGAGCGCGCCGCGCAGCGCCGCGGCCAGTTCGGCGGTCACCCGGTCGGCGTGCGCCGGTTCGGCCAGCCAGGCGCCCAGCCGGCCACCGACGCCGATGGCGCGCAGCCGCATCCGGATCACCTCTCCGGGCAGGAAGTTCTCGCCGACGAACTCACCCAGACTGACGCCGAACTGGTCCTTCTTGGTCGGGATGATCGCGGTGTGCGGAATGGGCAGGCCCAGCGGCCGCCGGAACAGCGCGGTGACGGCGAACCAGTCGGCGAGGGCGCCGACCATCCCGGCCTCGGCGGCCGCGGCCACATAACCGGCCCAGCCGCCGGCCCCGGCCGCCCGCGCCCACGCGGCCAGCGCGTAGACGGCGGCCACCGCCAGCAGCAACCCGGTCGCGAACGCCTTCATCCGGCGCACCCCGCGCCGCCGCTCCGCATCCGCGGGCCCCTCCGGCACGAAACCCCCCGCCGGACCGCCCCCTGGCGACCGGCCGCCGCCGGACCAGCCCCCGCGGACCGGGCCACCGGGGCCGGCAGGACCTCCCGGGCCTTCAGGGCCCGCTGAGCCGCCTGAGCCACCTGCGGGCGAGCCGCCACCGCCCGCCGAGCCGCCGCGGGCCGAGCCCCCGCCGGACGAGCCGCCGGTGCCCGACGGACCGCCACCAGCCACCGACCCTCGGTCACCTGACGAGGCAGTGCCACCTGACGAGGCAGTGCCGGCTGATGCGGCAGTGCCGGCCGGCGACGCGCCGCCACCTGACACGGGGCCACGACCTGACGGGTCGCCGCCAGGCTCCGCGCCGCCGCCAGGCGCCGCACCGCCGCCACCTGCCGCGACACCGTCGTGCTCCGCGTCACCGCCACCACTCGCCGGGCGCTCGCTCATCGGAGCGCGGGGCTCGCCTGCCGTATCCGCATTCGTCCGTTCCATCCACTCCACCCGGTCAGGCCGTCCCCCTGTGCATTGTTCACACCTGTCCTACTCCCGGCATCTCACCTTCAGTTCCCGCCCCGCGCCCGGGCGCGGCACACCGGCCCGGGGCACGGCGCGTTACCCGAACGTGGGATCATGGAGGGCCGATCGGACGGGCAACGGCGCCCTCGATCACGCGTGGTTACACCGCACCCTTCCCGTCCACTCGGAGCCCCGGGGCTCCGCCTGCCCGAGGAGACACCCGCACATGACCGTGCCCACGATGCCCAGGCGTACGGCCTTCGCCGTACTGGCTGCGCTGGTGGCCGTGGTGGTCCTCGTCTCGACGGCGATATACCTCGGCGTCGGCCGGGGCGACGGGACGCTGGACGCCTCGCCGCACAAGCCGCGCAGCGCGGCCGAGCCCGCGTCCTCGGGAAGCTGGGTGGGCACCTGGTCCACGTCCGCGGCCGCCGCCGAACCCCGCACGTACGACGGTTTTACCGACATGTCGATACGGAACGTGGTGCACACCAGCGTCGGCGGCAGCATGGTCCGGATCCACCTGTCGAACCTGTACGGCGCCCGTCCGCTGACCATCACCAGCGCCTCGGTGGCGGTGGCCGCCACCCCCAGCAACCCGGCGGCCGCGCCCGGCACGCTGCGCCGGCTGACCTTCGGTGACCGTCCCTCGGTGACCATCCCGGCCGGCCAGAGCGCGGTCAGCGACGCGGTGCGGCTGACCGTGCCGGACGCCGCCGACCTGCTGGTCACCACCTACTCCCCGACCCCCTCCGGCCTGGTCACCTACCACCCGCACGCCCGTCAGACCTCGTACCTGGCGCGCGGCGACCGTGCCCAGGACCCGTTGGGGCTGGCCTACACCGAGCAGAGCCCGTACTGGCGGTACCTCACCGCGGTGGACGTCTGGTCCAAGGAGGCGCGGGGCGCGGTCGTGGTGATCGGCGACTCGATCACCGACGGCGTCACCTCGACCGCGGGCGCCAACCACCGCTGGACGGACTACCTGGCCGAGCGTCTGCGCACCCAGCGCGGGGCGCCCCGGTACAGCGTGCTCAACCAGGGCATCAGCGGTAACCGCGTGCTCAGCAACGGCCACCACTTCCCGCCGGACAACCCCAGCGCGCTGAGCCGCTTCAACCGCGATGTGCTCTCCCGCACCGGCGTGGAGACCGTGGTCATCCAGCTGGGGATCAACGACATACTGCGCAACCCGCACGTCACCGACGCCGACAAGCTGGCGGACGGGCTGCGCCGCCTCACCGAGCAGGCCCACGCACGCGGCCTGCGGGTGATCGGTGCCACCGTGATGCCCTTCTACGGGCACCGCGGCTACACGCCCGAGCTGGAGGCCACCCGGCAGGGCGTGAACCGGCAGATCCGGGACGGGAAGGTCTTCGACGCCGTCGTGGACTTCGACCGGGCGCTCAGCGACCCCTACGACGCGCGGCGGCTGCGGCCGGAGTACGACTCCGGCGACCACCTGCACCCGAGCGACGAGGGTTACCGCGCGATGGCCCGGGCACTCGACCTGGACCGCCTGCGCGGCCGCACCGCCGCCGCCCTCTGACCCGCCGCCGGTCCCCTACTCGTCCCGGTCGCGGTCCGGCCAGTCCTCCGGATCGCGGGACTTCTCCAGGGGCCGGCGCCGCTGCTGCTCCATCCGGCGGTCCTCCCTGCGGTCCTCCCGGCGCTGCGCCCGAAGCTCCCTGCGCTCGGCCTTCAGCCGCTTGAGCTCCGCCTTGCGGAGCTTGCGCTCCACGCCGATGCCGCCCCAGAAGGCGAAACCGGTGACGGTGACCCGGGGCGATCCCAGGCTTCCCTCGCCCGCCCCGCTGTGGTCGAAACCGCCCATGATGCCGATGCCGTTGACGTGCACCTCCATGTCCGGGGGCACGGTCACCTGCACCCCGCCCATGATGGCGATGCAGCGGATCACCACCTCGCGGTCCTCGAAGCGGGCCTCGCGCAGGTCGATCTCCCCGCCGCCCCAGAAGCTGAAGGCGGTGAAGCGGCGCGGCACCACCCAGCCGCCGCTGCGGTCGAAGCCGCTCAGCACCGCGATGCCGCTGCGGGAGGTGGGCGTGTGGCCGATCCGGGCCGGCCAGTCGGAGTCTCCCGCCGGCCCGGTGGGCGCGGGGTACGCCGCGTGGTGCGCCGCGGCCCGGGCGGGCGCCGGCAGGTCTCGTACCAGCGGCTCCAGTTCGCCGTGGGTACGGGCCCGGAGAGCGGCGTCCAGCCGCTCCTCGAACTCCTCCATGGTCAGCCGGCCCTCGGCGACGGCGTCCCGCAGGGCATCGGCGACCCGCTCGCGCTCGGCGTCGGAGGCACGCATCTCAGGGAGATCATCGGTCATGTCGCACACCCTATCGACGGCGCGGCTGAGGGTCCTCCCGGCCGGAGTCCGGTGAGGGGCCCGCCTCGTCCGCCGCCGGATAGAGCATCCTGGCGATGACGTCCTCGATGTCCGGCTCACGTACCGAGAGGTCCACCAGCGGATATCCGGCGGCCACCGCGGCGACGATCGGCGCCGCGCTGCCGGTCGCCGGGAAGGCCAGCCACTGCCGCGGCCCCTCGGTCCGCACCGTCCGCGCCCCCGCCACCTCGATCGGCGGCAACTCCCGCTCCAGGTCGACCACCAGGGTGCGTTCGCTCTCCCCCACCGCGTGCAGCCCCTCCAGCCCGCCGTCGTACACCAGACGGCCGTGGTCGATCACCATGACGCGGCTGCAGAGCTGCTCGATGTCGGTCAGATCGTGGGTGGTGAGCAGCACCGTGGTGCCCTGCTCGGCGTTCACCTCGCGCAGGAACGCGCGCACCTTCGCCTTGCTGACCACATCGAGCCCGATCGTGGGCTCGTCGAGATAGAGCACCTCGGGGTCGTGCAGCAGCGCGGCGGCGATGTCCCCGCGCATCCGCTGCCCCAGCGACAGCTGCCGGACCGGCACCTCCAACAGCTTCGCAAGATCGAGGAGTTCCACGCAGCGGTCGAGATTCCGCTGGTAGCGACGGTCGGGAATCCGGTACATCCGGCGCACCAGGGCGTAGGAATCGCGTAGCGGCAAGTCCCACCACAAGGTGGTGCGCTGCCCGAAGACCACCCCGATCCGGTGGGCCAGCCGGTGCCGGTCGCGCGAGGGGTCGACACCGGCCACCCGCAGCCGGCCGCCGCTGGGCGCCAGAATGCCGGTCAGCATCTTGATGGTGGTGGACTTGCCCGCGCCGTTGGGCCCGATGTAGCCGACCATCTCGCCACGCGGCACCTGGAAGCTGATGCCGTCCACCGCCCGCACCTCCTGCCGCTCCCGGCGCACCCGCCCGGTCTTGCGCCGCACCACGAAGACCTTCTCGATCCGGTCGACGTCGATGAATCCGCACTCGTCCAACGCACTCCGCTCCCCTCGGCTTTCATCGTTGATTCCGCTTTCCTCGTTGATTCCGCTTCCGCCGGCCGGAGCTTCCGGCGACCGGAGACTTCGCAGCGGATCAGCTTCCCGTGCTCCGGTACGTACGCAGCCCCGCGCGCCACGCCAGCCCGGCGAGCACGCCGGTGGTGAGGGCGACCAGCGGCGAGGCGAAATCGGTCCAGGCCGGCAGGGACAGCGGGTCCGGGCGGCCCAGGATGTGCAGTACGGGCAGCCAGTTGACGAAGGCCAGCGGGACGACGAAGGTGACGCCCCACAGCAGTTCCCTGGCGAACACCGTCGGCGGGTACTGGAGCAGGGTGTTCCCGCCGTAGGTGAAGGAGTTCTGCACCTCGGCGGCGTCACTGGCCCAGAACTGGAAGGCCGCGCCCGCCACGAACACCGACCCGTAGATGGCCGCCCCGCTCAGCAGCATCACCGGCACCAGCAGCAGCCGGTCCCAGGACCAGTCGACCTCGACGGCGGTCAGCGACCAGACCAGCAGCAACAGCCCCTGGCTGATCCGGCCCAGCCGGCGCAGCGCGAAGCGGTCGGCGGCGACCTGGGCGAGGATCGGCGCGGGCCGCACCAGCAGGGTGTCCATGGTGCCGTCGCGCACCCGCCGGCCCACCCGGTCCATGGAACCCAGCGCCAGGTCCGCGAGGCCGAACGCGGTGCTCGTGGTGCCATACAGCAGGGCGACTTCGGGCAGGGTGAAGCCGCCGAGGCTGTCCACGTGCGCGAACATCAGCCAGATGGCGACGAAGTCCAGACCGGTGACGGCGAGATTGCCGAAGGTCATGATGAGGAAGGAGGCGCGGTAGGCCATCGTGGAACGCACCCACATGGCCACGATCAGCCCATAGGCGCGCAGCCCCTGGCGCAGCCGCGAGCCATGGCGCGGCTCCCGGTCCCGGCCCGGCTGCCCCTCGTGGCCCGGCTCGCTCTCGTGGTCACGCTCTGCTTGGTGGTCCGGCTCCGCCTCGTGGTCCGGCTCCCATGCGTCGCGCCGCTCCGATGCGCCGCACGGCCGTGCGCCCGGGCGCGGGCGTGCGTCAGCCACCTTGGACGACCACCTTCCGGGTCGCCGCCGTCTGGAGCGCGCGCCCGGCCGCCAGCAGTGCCACCGCCCAGGCCGCCTGGAAGGCGAACGCCCCGGCGAGCGAGGCCCCTTGGTACTCCCCCAGCAGGACGTCCGCCGGAACCTGGAAGATCCCGGCCCACGGCAGGACGCGCGCGATCTCGCCGAGCGCTCCGGGGAAGACGGTCAGCGGCAGCAGCATGCCGGAGAAGAACAGGCACAGCAGGGCGCTGATCGCGTTCACTCCGGAGCCGTCGAGCAGCCAGAAGGCGGTCAGCGCGACCAGGTAGCGCACCGCGAAACCGACCAGGACGCCGAGGGCGAGCGAGAGCAGGAACGCCAGCCAGACGAGCGGCGAGGCAGGCAGGGTGAGCTCGAAGACCAGCGCGCCCGCCATGATCGGTACGATGCCGCGACCCAGCAGATGGAAGGCGGCGCGGCCGAGATCGGAGGCCAGCCACCACATCTGGAGGTCCACCGGGCGGTAGAGGTCGACGGCGATGTCCCCGGACCGGATACGGTCCTGTAGCTCCTCCTGGAAACTGCCGCCCATCAGCGCGGCGGCGGCCAGCAGCGCCTGGCCCATCCACACGAAGGTCAGCGCCTGGGAGGCGTCGTAGCCGCCGAGGTGCGGCCGCTGGTCCCACAGCGCGAGGTAGGTATAGGCGAGAATGAATCCGAAGACGGTGTTGGTGAACACTCCTGCCGCGGTAGCGGCCCGGTATGTCGCGTAGCGCCGGAATCCGCTCACCGCGACGGCCGCGTATAACCGCATCGCGTCGGCCCCTCCCTCGTTCCCGTAGCCAAAGCTCCCGAGCCTAATGCGGGGGCCCTGGGAAGAGCCAAGGGGTTTTCACCGGTTGGAGTGATGAAGATCATCCGTTCGGCCGGTCACAGACCTGTCACGGGAGCGTGCCAGCCGCTCCGCCCAGAAGGCATGATGCGACAGTGATTTATTGGGGCGTACCACGCTATTCGCCCGACACGCCACCATTTCCGCCGGGGTCGACGCAACCTTTCACGGCGGCCGAGGAGTCTCAGGAGACATGAGCGACGAGCCCCAGCAGCAGGAACCCCGACAGCCGAAGGACGACAGTGACCCAGCCTCCGGTTCCCCGTCTGGTTCCCCTTCCGCTTCCGGCTCCTCTCCCTCCCGCTCCGGCCCCAGCTGGGCGTCCCGGGACGGCGGTGGCAAGCCCGGCGACGACAGCCCCGCCGACGCCGCCTCCGGCGCGGACAGCCCCCGTGATGGCGGCCCCGGCGCGGGCAGCGGCGACAAGGATGGCTCGGGCAATGAGGGTCCTGGCAAAGAGAGCCCTGGCAAGGAGGGCCCCGGCGGCGAACGCCCCGGCGGCGCCCCGGCGCGCCCGTCCGGCGAGACGACCAGCGGCACCGGCCGCGCGGCGGGCCTGAACGGCCCGGCGGGCGGCAACGCGGCGGCAGCAGGCGGCGCGGCGGCAGCAGGCAACGCGGCCGCAGCGAGCGGCGCGGCCAAGCCGAGCGGCCCGCCGCCGGGCACCCCTGCCCCGGCCCCGGCCCCCGGAGCCGTCAACCCGACCCCGGGCCTGATCCCGGGCGCCATGGCCCCGACTCCGGGCGGGAATTCTGGCGCACAGAGCAGCGAAGGCGCAAAGGCGGACAAAAAGAACAAGAAGGGCAAGAAGCAGCGACCCAAGCGCACCGGCTGGCGCCGGCTGTTCCCCACCTGGCGCATGGTGCTGGGCGGCTTCCTGCTGATCGTGCTGCTCATCGGTGGCGCCTTCGTGACCGGATACATGCTGGTCGACATCCCCAAGCCCAACAAGGCCGCCATCAAGCAGACCAACGTCTACCTCTACTCCGACGGCACCCCGCTGGCCCGCGACGGCGCGGTCAACCGGGAGAACGTCCAGCTCAGCCAGGTGCCCAAGACCGCCCAGCGCGCGGTGCTGGCGGCCGAGGACCGCGACTTCTACACCGAGTCCGCCATCAACCCGCTGGCGATGGTCCGGGCCGGCTGGAACACCGTCACCGGCAAGGGCAAGCAGTCCGGCTCCACCATCACCCAGCAGTACGTGAAGAACTACTACCTGGACCAGGACCAGACCGTCACCCGCAAGGTGAAGGAGTTCTTCATCTCGATCAAGCTGGACCGCGAGGTGAGCAAGGACGACATCCTCGAGGGCTACCTGAACACCAGCTACTTCGGCCGCAACTCCTACGGCATCCAGGCCGCCGCCCAGGCGTACTACGGCAAGGACATCGAGAAGATCGGCACCGCCGAGGCCGCCTACCTGGCGACGCTGCTCAACGCCCCCAGCGCGTACGACGTGGTGGCCCACCCGGAGAACAAGCCCGCGGCCGTGGCCCGCTGGAACTACGTGCTCGACGGCATGGTGAAGCAGGGCTGGCTGGACTCCGCCGAGCGGGAGTCGATGAAGTTCCCCACGCCCGGCAGGATCAAGCCGCAGTCGGCCATGTCCGGCCAGCGCGGCTACCTCGTGGAGGCGGTCGAGGACTACCTGACCAGCAACGGCATCATCGACGAGCAGACCCTGGCGCGCGGCGGCTACCGGATCACCACCACGATCGACCGGAAGAAGCAGGACGCCTTCGTCGACGCGGTCCAGGAACAGCTGATGAGCAAGCTCAGCAAGGACCGCAAGGTCGACAAGTACGTCCGCGCGGGCGGCGCCTCGATCGACCCCAAGACCGGGAAGGTCGTCGCGCTCTACGGCGGTATCGACTTCACCAAGCAGTTCGTGAACAACGCCACCCGGCGCGACTACCAGGTCGGCTCGACCTTCAAGCCGTTCGTCTTCACCTCGGCGGTGCAGAACGGGGCCACCACCCAGAGCGGCCAGACGATCACCCCCAACACGATCTACGACGGCACCAACAAGCGCCCGATCGTCGGCTGGGGCGGCGAGCCCTGGGCCCCGGAGAACGAGGACCAGGGGTCGTACGGGCCGATCACCGTCACCGAGGCCACCGACCGGTCGGTCAACTCGGTCTACGCCCAGATGGCCGTGGACGTCGGCCCCCGCAAGGTCATGGAGACCGCGGTCGACCTCGGTGTGCCGGAGAAGACCCCGGACCTGGCCCCGTACCCGTCGATCGCGCTGGGCACCTCCACCGCCAGCGTGCTGGACATGACCAAGGCGTACGCCACCCTCGCCAACCACGGCCAGCACGGTCGCTACACCCTCGTCTCGAAGATCACCAAGGACGGGCAGGAGGTCGACGTGCCGGGCCTCGGTGAGGTCAAGCAGGCCGTGCCGCGCGCCGCCGCGGACTCCACCACCGCGATCCTCAAGAGCGTCGTCGAGGGCGGCACCGCCACCGAGGCGCAGGCGGCCGGCCGCCCGGCGGCGGGCAAGACCGGCACCGCCGAGGAGGACAAGGCGGCCTGGTTCGCGGGGTACACCCCCGACCTGGTCACCGTGGTCTCCGTGATGGGCCAGGACTCCAACACCGGCGCGCAGAAGCCGCTGTACGGGGCCACCGGCCAGCCGCGTATCAACGGCGGCGGTGCCCCGGCGAAGATCTGGGCGGCGTACACCGCCAAGGCGCTGGAGGGGAAGCCGGTCAAGGACTTCGACCTGGACACCCAGGACGGCACCGGGACCCCGCAGCTGCCGCCCACCGGCGAGCAGCCGCCCGCGGGCACCCAGCCCCCGGCCACCGAGGTCCCGCCGACGGTCACCCCGCCGACCAGCGTCCCGAGCACCGAGCCGACCGCCGAACCGCCGACCGTCCCGCCGACCGAGCCCACCTTCGAGCCGCCGACAGGCTTCCCGGACGGTGGCGGCACCGGCGGGGAGACCGACGGCGGCGTGGACGGCGGCACCGACGGCGGCCCGAGCGGGGGCGCCGGCGGAGGGCCCGGCGACCCAGGTGACCTGGGCGGCGCCACGGGCTAGCCGGCCCCTGGGCGCGCCTGCGCGGCCAGGGCGGACACATCGGGCGGCGGCCCGACCCATCGGGTCGGGCCGCCGCCCGCGTCAGTGCCTGGTGAGGGCAGGTCTCAGTGGCCGGAGGTGGCCTTCAGGCCGACCACCGCCACCAGCAGCAGCCCCACGAAGAAGATCCGGGCGGCGGTGGCGGGCTCACCGAGCGCCACCATGCCGAGCACCGCCGCGCCGGCCGCGCCGATGCCCACCCACACGCCGTAAGCGGTACCGATCGGCAGCGTCCGGGCTGCGTACGACAGCAGCAGCATGCTGGCCACGATGCCCGCGCCGGTGAGGACGCTGGGCCACAGCCGGGTGAATCCGTCGGTGAACTTCATCCCGATCGACCAGCCGACCTCCAGCAGACCGGCGACGATGAGCAGGACCCAGGCCATGACGGCACCTCCGTGTCAGGAATCTCTCCAGGGGGTGCGTCGTCTTTGCATGACCCGGTACGGCGCGTCTCGTCGGGATGTCCTCGACCGTAGCAAAGACACAGAAAAAGGGTGGTGACTCCCGTCACCACCCTTGATCGATCCGATGGATCGGTCGTTCGCCGCCAAGGATCCCGCCACGGCTCCCGCTACAGATACAGCCCCGTGGAGTCGTCCGCGCCCTCCAGGCGCTCGGCCGCGACCGCGTGCAGATCCCGCTCCCGCATCAGGACGTAGGCGACGCCCCGGACCTCGACCTCGGCCCGGTCCTCCGGGTCGTACAGCACCCGGTCGCCGGTCTCCACGGTGCGGACGTTCTGCCCGACCGCGACCACCTCGGCCCAGGCCAGCCGCCTGCCCACCGCGGCCGTCGCCGGGATCACGATGCCGCCGGACGAGCGGCGCTCGCCCTCGGGGATGTCGGTACGGACCAGCACCCGGTCGTGCAGCATCCGGATGGGCAGCTTGTCATGGGAGGTGTTCGCACTCACGACATGACCGTACCTGTCCGCAAGGCCCGACGGCGCCTCAGGGCGGCCACAGCCACGCCCCGGCGATCAGCTGTGACGGCGTCGCGCGGAGACCGTGAGCAGCCCGATCACGCCGACGGCCACCATCGCGACCGGCACGATCCGCTCCAGCCGGGGCGCGCCGTCCTCCCCGACCAGCTGGCCGCGCACGTTGGTCAGCACGCGGTTGGCGGCCACGTAGGCACGCCCGGCGGTGCGGTCCACGGCCGACGCCGCCTTCGCCTTCGCGTCGCCGATGATCGTCTTGGGGTGCATGCGCACCCCGATCTCGTCGAGCGTGAGGGCGAGCTCCTGCCGCCTGCGGGCGATGTCCGCCTCGATCTGCGCAGGGGTCCTGGCATCCGACACCGCGCTGCCTCCGTCACATGGTCGTCGATCTGAAGTCCGTCCGTGGTGGACAGTCTGTCAGCTCACTCGCGCCGATGCCCCACAGCACCCCCGTTTGCCCCGCTGGCTAGTCTCGGGGGTACGCACCGCACCTCACGAGGAGAGCCATGAGCGAGCGACTCCAGCCCGGCGACACCGCCCCGGCGTTCACCCTGCCCGACGCGGACGGCAAGCAGATCTCGCTCGCCGACCACGCGGGCCGGAAGGTCATCGTCTACTTCTACCCGGCCGCCCTCACCCCGGGATGCACCAAGCAGGCGTGCGACTTCACCGACAACCTGGACTTCCTCGCCGGTCACGGCTACGACGTCATCGGCATCTCGCCGGACAAGCCGGAGAAGCTGGCGAAGTTCCGCGACAAGGAGGAGCTGAAGGTCACCCTGCTCGGCGACCCGGACAAGTCCGTCCTGGAGGCGTACGGCGCCTTCGGCGAGAAGAAGCTGTACGGCAAGACGGTCACCGGCGTGATCCGCTCGACCGTCATCGTCGACGAGCAGGGCAAGGTCGAGCGCGCGCTGTACAACGTGAAGGCCACCGGCCACGTAGCGAAGATCATCAAGGACCTGGGGCTCTGACTCCGGCGCGCCTGTGCGGCGCACTCCGCCGCACAGGCGCGTAACCACCCACCCTCCCCTTCGTTGATCAGTTCGACGATGCGGCGCACGCTCGGGAGGGAAACCATGCGCCCGATGAAGTACACCCGCGCATTACTCGCGGATATCGCAGCTCAGTCAGCAAGCTGCTGGAGACAGGCGTCCCGGAGCGATGCGCAGGCTGCGGTGTCGGGCCTGTCTGGCGCGGGCGCCCGATGACGCTGGAAGTCGACCACATCAACGGTGACTGGCTGGACAACACCCCGGGTAATCTCAGGCTGCTGTGCCCGAATTGTCATGCGGTTACGGACACTTACTGCGGCCGTGGAAAGAACCGGACCACCGCCTCGCAGACCGTCCGCACACCCGGGCGTCCCACCGTGAAGAGACGTCAAGCCGAGGGGGGTTGAAGCACCTGTCTTCGCCGAGTACTACCCTGGTCGAGCCGGGACCGTAGCCCAACGGCAGGAGGCAACAGCTTTAGGTGCTGAACAGTGTCGGTTCGAATCCGACCGGTCCCACGTGCACAGGAGTGGCGGGGCCCCGCAGACCGGGGCTCCGCCACTCGCGTGTCAGCCCAGCAGTTCGCGCACCACGGGCACCAGTGCCCGAAACGCCTTCCCGCGGTGGCTGATGGCGTTCTTCTCCTCCGGGGTGAGCTCGGCGCAGGTGCGCGACTCGCCGAGCGGCTGGAGGATCGGGTCGTAGCCGAAGCCGCCGGAGCCTGCGGGCTCGTGCCGCAGGGTGCCCTCCAGACGGCCCTCGACGACCTGCTCGCGGCCGTCGGGAAGGGCCAGCGCGGCGGCGCAGGCGAAGTGGGCGGCGCGGTGCTCGTCCGCGATGTCGCCGAGCTGGGCGAGGAGCAGGTCCAGGTTGGCCTTGTCGTCGCCGTGCCGGCCGGCCCAGCGGGCGGAGAAGATGCCGGGGGCGCCGCCGAGTACGTCCACGCACAGGCCGGAGTCGTCGGCGACCGCGGGCAGGCCGGTGGCGCGGGCGAGGGCGTGTGCCTTCAGCAGGGCGTTCTCGGCGAAGGTGACGCCGGTCTCCTTGACGTCGGGGATCTCGGGGTAGGCGTCGGCGCCGACGAGTTCGACGTCGAGCCCGGCCCCGGTGAGGATCGCCCGCAGTTCGGTGACCTTGTTGGCGTTGCGGGTGGCGAGGATCAGGCGGACCGCTGGATCGGATGGTGGCTGCTGCATTGGGCGATTATCCCGGTGAGCAGACCTTGGTGAGTTCGCCCATGGCGTCGGCGACCGGGGTGAAGTCGGGGTTCTTGCCCTGGTCGATGGCCGTCTGGACATTGTCGACGGCCTTCTGGAGGTCGTCGAGGGCCTTGCCGACGTCCGGGTTGTCGGCCTTGTTGGCCATCTTGTCGATGTCCTGGTCGAGGGTGTCGATGATCCGGTCGGCCTCGTCCGGGTCCACCGCGGCGCCGGTCACCGCGCGCTGCAGATCGTCCACGTCGTTGGATATCTCCAGGGCGAGCTGTGCGCAGTCGACGGCCTTGCGGACGGCGTCGCAGCCGGTCAGCAGTGGTGTGGCCAGGGCGAGCGCGGCCACGGCGGCGAGCGCGGTGACGGTGGTGCGGCGTCGGCCGGTCGATCGGTGTGCGGTCATCTGCGGGTCCCTCCCCCTCGATACGGGCATCTGTAAGAACGCCTGAACCCGTCTCCCGGGTTGCTCATCCGCAAGCCCGGGAGGAAACGACGACGGCCGGCGACGGCTAGAGCGTCTTGGCGAGGGCCTCACGCTGGAGCTCGTCCAGGCGCCCGCAGCCCGCCACCGCCAGGTCCAGCAGGCCGTTGAGCTCCTCGCGGGCGAAGGGGGCGCCTTCCGCGGTGCCCTGGACCTCGACGAAGCGGCCGTCGCCGGTGCAGACCACGTTCATGTCGGTCTCGGCGCGCACGTCCTCCTCGTAGCACAGGTCCAGCAGCGGGACGCCGTCGACGATGCCGACGCTGACGGCGGCGACGGTGCCGGTGAGCGGGCGGCGGCCGGCCTTGACCAGCTTGCGGGCCTGGGCCCAGCTGACGGCGTCGGCGAGCGCGACGTAGGCGCCGGTGATGGCGGCGGTGCGGGTGCCGCCGTCGGCCTGGAGGACGTCGCAGTCCAGGACCACGGTGTTCTCGCCGAGGGCCTTGTAGTCGATGACGGCGCGCAGCGAGCGGCCGATGAGCCGGGAGATCTCGTGGGTGCGGCCGCCGATCTTGCCTCGCACCGATTCGCGGTCGCCGCGGGTGTTGGTCGAGCGGGGCAGCATGGCGTACTCCGCGGTGACCCAGCCCTCGCCGCTGCCCTTGCGCCAGCGCGGGACACCTTCGGTGACGCTGGCGGTGCACAGTACGCGGGTGTCCCCGAAGGAGACGAGGACGGAGCCCTCGGCGTGCTTGCTCCATCCGCGTTCGATGGTCACGGGGCGGAGCTGATCGGGGGTGCGGCCGTCGATTCGAGACATGGGATGAGCCTATCGGCTAGGCGAAGGGCCCCGGCCCCGGTGAGCGGCTGCCGCTCGCGGGGGCCGGGGCCCTTCGCCGGATGGGACGTCACCGTGCGCCGGACGTCACATCATGTCTTCGTGCGCCGAAACGTCACATCATGTCTTCGATCTCGGCGGCGATCGGGTCGGCGTCGGTGCCGATGACGACCTGGATGGCGGTGCCCATCTTCACCACGCCGTGCGCACCGGCGGCCTTGAGGGCGGCCTCGTTGACCAGGTCGGGGTCGGCGACCTCGGTGCGGAGCCGGGTGATGCAGCCCTCGATCTCGTCGATGTTGTCGAGACCGCCGAGCCCGGCGACGATCTTCTCAGCCTTGCTGGCCATGGCCACTCCTGTTGTCTCGGCCCTTCGGCGATACCGACGAGCGGTTTTCATACGTTAACCACGTTCAGCCCAACTTCGCAGGCGTATGTCCGTCATCTGACGAAAGATGACGATCATCCGGCGGCGTGGGCCAGGGCGGCGCCCCGGCCGGCCCATGCGCCGG
Organism: Streptomyces sp. JLBT605; assembly: GCF_058215555.1. Lineage (NCBI taxonomy): Bacteria > Bacillati > Actinomycetota > Actinomycetes > Kitasatosporales > Streptomycetaceae > Streptomyces > Streptomyces sp. JLBT605. The sequence continues at coordinate 4,375,955 of NZ_CM177087.1, read as the reverse complement.
ACCACACACCCGCGAGTGGTCTACACCATTATGCGGCAAGCGTCTTGGACAACCGCAGCCGGGAGGGCTGGGATGAGTTCCGACAGCGCGGCGGCCGCCTCCGGTCCCGAGGGCCCGCCGCCCGGAGGTCCCCCGGCCCGGTCCCGGCCGGCCGGGCGCCGCTGGACCTCTTCACTCTTCCAGGCCCTGCAGAAGATGGGCCGCAGCCTTCAGCTGCCGATCGCCGTGCTGCCCGCGGCGGGCATCCTCAACCGGCTGGGGCAGAAGGACGTGTTCGGCTCCGACGGGCTCGGCTGGGACAACGTGGCGAAGGTCTTCGCCGGGGCGGGCGGCGCGCTGCTCGACCCGGTGCTCGGGCTGCCGCTGCTGTTCTGCGTGGGCGTGGCCATCGGCATGGCGAAGAAGTCGGACGGCTCGACCGCGCTGGCGGCGGTGGCCGGCTTCCTCGTCTACCACAACGTGCTGGCCCAGTTCCCGGACGACGACGGCAAGCCGCAGAACCCCGGAGTCTTCGGCGGCATCCTGCTGGGCCTGTTCTCCGCCTGGATCTGGCAGCGGTATCACCGCACCAGGCTGGTGGACTGGCTCGGGTTCTTCAACGGCCGGCGGCTGGTCCCGATCCTGATGTCCTTCGTCGGGGTGGTCTTCGCGGTGGTGTGCCTGGGGGTCTGGCCGCCGGTGGGCGACGCGCTGGAGGAGTTCAGCGACTGGCTGACCGGTCTGGGCGCCTGGGGGTCGGGGCTGTTCGGGGTGGCGAACCGGGCGCTGCTCACGGTGGGGCTGCACCAGTTCCTCAACACCTTCGCCTGGTACCAGTACGGCAGCTGGACCGCGCCGGACGGCAAGACCTATCAGGGCGACATCAACCGCTTCCTCAACGGGGACCCGCATGCGGGGATCTTCACCTCGGGGTTCTTCCCGATCATGATGTTCGCGCTGCCCGCCGCCGCGCTCGCCATCGCCCACTGCGCCAAGCCCGCGCGCCGGAAGGAAGTGAGCGGGATGATGCTGTCGGTGGGGCTCACCTCGCTGGTCACCGGCATCACCGAGCCCATCGAGTACTCCTTCCTCTTCGTGGCCCCGGCGCTCTACGCGATCCACGCCCTGCTCACCGGGGTGTCGATGGCGGTCACCTGGTCACTGGGGGTGCACGACGGCTTCAGTTTCTCGGCCGGGCTGATCGACTACGTCATCAACTGGGGACTGGCCACCAGACCGTGGCTGATCATCCCGATCGGGCTGTGCTTCGCGGCGGTCTACTACGCCCTCTTCCGCTTCCTGATCACCAGATTCGATCTCCAGACGCCGGGCCGGGAGCCGGACACCGAGGAGCGGGAGGAGGAGAACGTCAGGGCCTGAGGGGCGGCCGCGAAGCCGATGTCGCCCCGATCACAATCTGGTTTAGACCACGTGGCACCATGGAACAACGGATTCCTTCCACGGAGACCCCCGTGCTACAACAGGTCTACACCACCAAGTGGTGTAGACCAAAAGCGGGCTGTCCCCCCTTCGAGCGCCCGCCTCACCAGGAGGAACCCGATGAGTACGGCCACCGCCACCGCGGCCCCCGACAAGAAAGGCCGCGGCTCCAGCGTCATGGCCGTGGCCCAGCGCATCGGCCGCAGCCTCATGCTGCCCATCGCCACGCTGCCCGCCGCGGCCCTCATGGTCCGCCTGGGCCATGACGACATGCTCGGGAAGGAATCGCTTCCCGCCTTCCTGAACAAGATCGCCGAGTTCCTGGCGGCGGGCGGCGGCGCGCTGCTGGACAACATGCCGCTGCTGTTCGCCGTCGGCATCGCCATCGGCTTCGCCAAGAAGGCGGACGGCTCCACCGCGCTCGCCGCCGTCGTCGGCTACCTCGTCTTCAGCAAGGTGCTGGGCACCTTCACCGACGGCAATCTGCCCAAGGAGAAGGTGGTCGAGGGCGACAAGATCGTCGAAGTCGCTCCGGCGGTCAACGCCGGCGTCCTCGGCGGCGTGGTGATGGGCATCGTCGTCGCCCTCCTCTACCAGCGGTACAGCCGCAAGAAGCTCCCGGACTGGCTGGGCTTCTTCGGCGGCCGCCGCCTGGTCCCGATCCTGGCGGCCTTCGCCGGCCTGTTCATCGGCGTCGCCTTCGGCTACATCTGGCCGGTCCTCGGCTCGGGTCTGCACAACTTCGGTGAGTGGCTGGTCGGCTCCGGTGCCGCCGGCGCGGGCATCTTCGGTGTGGCCAACCGGGCGCTGATCCCCGTCGGCATGCACCACCTGCTCAACTCCTTCCCCTGGCTCCAGGCCGGTGACTTCCACGACAAGCACGGCGACATCGCCCGCTTCCTGGAGGGCGACCCGGCCGCCGGCCAGTTCATGACCGGCTTCTTCCCGATCATGATGTTCGCCCTGCCGGCCGCCTGCCTGGCCATCGTGCACTGCGCCCGCCCCGAGCGGCGCAAGGTCGTCGGCGGCATGATGTTCTCCGTCGCGCTCACTGCCTTCGTCACCGGTGTGACCGAGCCGATCGAGTTCACCTTCATGTTCATCGCGCCGGTGCTGTACGCCATCCACGCGGTGCTCACGGGTGTCTCGCTGGCGCTGACCTGGGCTCTGGGCATGAAGGACGGCTTCGGCTTCTCGGCCGGCGCCATCGACTTCCTGCTCAACTTCGGCATCGCGACCAAGCCGTGGATGCTGGTCGGCGTCGGCCTGTGCTTCGCGGCGCTGTACTACGTGATCTTCCGCTTCGCGATCATCAAGTTCAATCTCCCGACGCCGGGCCGCGAGTCCGACGAGGAGATCGCCGAGCAGGACAAGGCCCAGTACAAGGCCTGATCCCGACCGACTGCGTCAAGGGCCCCCGAACCGCTCGGTTCGGGGGCCCTTCGCACGTCCGTCCGCCGGCGGCGGCGCTAGATCTCGTAGACCGCGCCGGCCTTCGCCAGCTCCACCGGCCCGTCGAAGACCTCCTGCGCGTCGCGCTGGTTGACCTGCGGATCGGTCCACGGCGGAATGTGGGTGAGGACCAGGCTGCGGACGCCGGCGGCCTGCGCGTGCTCCCCCGCCTGGCGGCCGTTGAGGTGCAGCTTGGGGATGTCTTCCTTGCCGTGGGTGAACGCCGCCTCGCACAGGAACAGGTCCGCCCCCTCGGCCAGCTCACGCAGCGACCGGCAGGGCCCGGTGTCGCCGGAGTAGACCAGGGTGCGGCCGCGGTGCTCGATCCGGAAGCCGAACGCCTCCACCGGGTGGCAGACCCGGGCGCAGGTCACCGTGAACGGGCCGACGGTGAAGGTGCCCGGAGTCAGGGTGTGGAAGTCGAAGACCTCCCGCATGCAGGTCTCGTCCGGGACGTCGTCGTACGCCCGGACCAGCCGCTGCTCGGTGCCCTCGGGTCCGTGGACCGGGATGGCGTGCGCGCGCCCGCCGTCGAAGCGGTAGTAGCGGGCGACGAAGTAGCCGCACATGTCGATGCAGTGGTCGGGGTGCAGGTGGGACAGCAGGACCGCGTCGAGGTCGTACAGACCGATGTGGCGCTGGAGCTCGCCGAGGGCGCCGTTGCCCATGTCGAGCAGCAGCCGGAAGCCGTCGGCCTCTACGAGGTAGCTCGAACAGGCCGATTCCGCTGACGGGAACGACCCCGAGCATCCGACGACGGTGAGCTTCATGAAGCAGGAACCTCCTTGGGGGTCCCCATGCCGAAGGCCAGGGGCGGGTCCGGGGGTCATGCGGTGCCCACGAGAGTAAGGCGCGAAAGCCCAGGTCGCTCCTCTGCGAGCCTGCGTTGTGGCTGGAATCACCAGGACGGCCGGACCTTTTCCAAGGTCCGGCCGTGGGCCGTGCGGAGGTGACGTGGCGGGTCGCGGAGCTGCTAGGCCCAGAGCTGGCCGTGCAGCGCCTCGATCGCTTCCTCGGTCGTGGCCGCCGTGTAGACGCCGGTGGACAGGTACTTCCAGCCGCCGTCGGCGACGACGAAGACCACATCGGCGCTCTGCCCGGCCTTGACGGCCTTGCGGGCGACGCCGAGCGCGGCGTGCAGCGCGGCGCCGGTGGAGACCCCGGCGAAGATCCCCTCCTGGTTGAGGAGTTCACGGGTGCGGGCGACGGCGTCCTCGGAGCCGACCGAGAAGCGCGTGGTGAGCACCGACGCGTCGTACAGCTCGGGGACGAAGCCCTCGTCCAGGTTGCGCAGTCCGTACACCACGTCGTCGTAGCGGGGCTCGGCCGCGACGATCTGGATGCCGGGGACGTGCTCGCGCAGATAGCGGCCGACGCCCATCAGCGTGCCGGTGGTGCCGAGCCCGGCGACGAAGTGGGTGATGGAGGGCAGGTCGGCGAGGATCTCCGGGCCGGTGGTGGCGTAGTGGGCGCCGGCGTTGTCCGGGTTTCCGTACTGGTAGAGCATCACCCAGTCGGGGTGCTCGGCGGCCAGCTCCTTGGCGACCCGCACGGCGGTGTTGGAGCCGCCGGCGGCGGGTGAGGAGACGATCTCCGCGCCCCACATGGCGAGCAGCCGGCGGCGCTCCTCGCTGGTGTTCTCCGGCATGACGCACACGATGCGGTAGCCCTTGAGCTTGGCCGCCATGGCGAGCGAGATGCCGGTGTTTCCGCTGGTCGGCTCCAGGATGGTGCAGCCGGGCCGCAACCGGCCGTCCTTCTCGGCCTGTTCGATCATGTGGAGCGCGGGGCGGTCCTTGACCGAACCGGTCGGATTGCGGTCCTCCAGCTTCGCCCAGATCCGGACGTCGGTGGAGGGGGAGAGCCGGGGCAGCCGGACGAGCGGGGTGTTCCCCACCGCGGCCAGCGGGCTGTCGTAGCGCATCTCAGCGCGCGCCTCCGGCCACGGCGGGCAGGATGGTCACGCTGTCGCCGTCGGAGAGCTGGGTGGCGATGCCGTCCAGGAAGCGGACGTCCTCGTCGTTGAGGTAGACGTTGACGAAGCGGCGCAGCTTGCCGTCCTCGACCAGCCGGGCCTCGATGCCGGTGTGCCGCGTCTCGAGGTCGGCGAAGAGCTCGGCGAGCGTGCCGCCCTTGCCTTCGACCGCCTTCTGGCCGTCGGTGTAGGTGCGGAGGATGGTCGGGATACGGACCTCGATGGCCATGTAGGGGCTCCTGTGAGAAGGCGGGGCTGTTGACGGCGGGCCCGTCCGGCGGTGGACGGCGCTCCACTGGCTCCCCCCGGACGCGGTCAGGGAGGAGTCAGGTGTCGCTCACGTCCTGGACAACCATGCGGTCATCGTAACGATTCCCGGGCCCGGCCCCGGAAGCTCGTCCCGGGATCCGGACGTTCTGCGACCACGTGTTGGGATGAATGGGGCCCGGAGGTGGCGGATCAGTACGCCTCGACGACCTTGACCTCTTCTTCGGTCACTTCGCCGTCCACGATGCGGAACGATCGGAACTGCACCGGGCCCTCGTCATTGCCGCAGTCGGCCGTGGAGACCAGGACGTAGTGCGCGCCGGGCTCGTTGGCGTAGGAGATGTCGGTGCGGGAGGGGTAGGCCTCGGTGGCGGTGTGCGAGTGGTAGATGACGACCGGCTCCTCGTCCCGGTCGTCCATCTCCCGGTAGAGCTTGAGCAGGTCGGTCGAGTCGAACTCGTAGAAGGTGGGCGAACGGGCCGCGTTGAGCATCGGGATGAACCGCTCGGGGCGGCCGCTGCCGGCCGGGCCGGCGACCACGCCGCACGCCTCGTCGGGGTGGTCCACACGGGCGTGCGCGACGATCTGGTCGTGGAGGGCCTTGGTGATGGTCAGCATGGTGCACACAATAAAAGGCGGGCTCTGGAGTCGAGATCCAGAGCCCGCCTGCTGAGATGCTGCCGTGAGACGCCGCGTTACTTGGCGGCGAGCTCCTTCTCCTGCTCGGCGGCGCCACCCTGCGCGAGCTGCGGGTTGCGGCTCTTGAGGATGAACCAGCCGACGGCCAGGGCGACCGCCCAGCCGGCGCCGACGTACAGCGAGACGCGGGCGTCCTTGTCGTAGGCGATCATGCCGGTGACGCAGATCAGGAAGATCAGGGCGACCCAGCTGAAGACGGCACCGCCGGGGGCCGGGAAGGAGGAGCCCGGCAGTCGGCCCTTGGTGACCGCGCTGCGGTAGCGGATGTGGCTGACGAGGATCATCATCCAGGTCCAGATACCGGCGGCGGTGGCGACCGAGACGACGTACTCGAACGCCTTGTCCGGGACGACGTAGTTCAGGACCACGCCGATGCCCATCAGGATCACCGAGAGCGTGATGCCGATGGCCGGGGTCTTGCGGGAGTTGAGCTTGCCGAAGACGCCCGGCGCCTCGCCGTTGGCGGCCAGGTCGCGCAGCATGCGGCCGGTGGAGTACATGCCGGAGTTGCAGGACGACAGGGCCGCGGTGAGGACCACGAAGTTGACGATGCCGGCCGCGAACGGGATGCCGATCTTGTCGAAGGCGTGGACGAACGGGCTCTGCCCGGCCTCGAACTCGGTCCACTTGACCACGGCCAGCAGGACCGCGAGCGCGCCGACGTAGAAGATGATGATCCGCCACGGCAGGGTGTTGATCGCCTTGGGGAGGGTCTTCTCCGGGTTCTCGGACTCACCGGCGGTGACGCCGACCAGCTCGACCGCGAGGTAGGCGAACATCACGCCCTGGAGGGTCATCAGGCTGTCGCCGATGCCGTTGGGGAAGACGCCGCCGTGCGACCAGAGGTTGGACGGGGTGGCGGTGTCACCGGCGTCGGAGAAGCCGAGGGTGAGCACGCCCAGACCGATGACGATCATGCCGATGATCGCGGTGACCTTGACCATCGAGAACCAGAACTCGACCTCACCGAAGATCTTCACCGAGATCAGGTTGACGCCGAAGAGCACCACCAGGAAGACCAGGGCGCTGACCCATTGCGGGATGTCCGGGAACCAGAAGTTGACGTAGATGGCCGCGGCGGTGAGCTCGGCCATGCCGGTCACGACCCACATCAGCCAGTAGGTCCAGCCGGTGACGTACCCGAAGAACGGGCCGAGGAACTCACGGGCGTACTCCGCGAAGGAGCCCGAGCACGGCCGGTACAGGAGCAGCTCGCCGAGCGCCCGCATGATGAAGAAGATGATGACGCCGGCGAGGGCGTACATCAGGATGATGCTGGGGCCGGCCTTGGCGATGTTCGCCCCGGCTCCCATGAAGAGACCGACACCGATGGCACCACCGATGGCGATCATCTGGACCTGGCGGCTGCCAAGTCCCCGCTCGTAACCCTCTTCAGGGGTGTTACCCGCGGCCTCATTGCCGTCGTGAACCTTGTCGACCTGCACTGAGGTCATGGATGGACGCCTTTCTCCATACCGACCCGGCCGCTGTGGCTCGGATCGGGTCCCGATCCCCCCGGATGTGGATGGAGTGCTGCCGACGGTCTGCCGACTGATAGCGCCCCGCGGACAGGGGTGTCGTCCACGGGTGGTCGTGAAGATTTATCACGCCCGCAACATTGATCCAGAGCGGCGATTGTGGACTGGTTCACAGGAAAAAGCGGACAAAAGACTCATCGGTCAGCAAATACGGCGTACGCGGTGATGCGATCGTTATCCGGAGTTGAGGGTCCTCTGAGCGAACACCCACCCGAGATGTCCGAAACGCGGTGAAATCAGCCGCTTTGTCTCAGGTCATGAGCGTCTCTACGAGTGACTCCTGAAGCTCGCCCAGCCAGAAGTACGCCACCACCATCGGCTTGCGCGGATCGGAGTCCGGCAGCCGCAGCAGCTGACCGCCGTCCTCCTCGTCCGTGACCTCCAGCCGGGTGCCGATCGCCAGGCGCAGGTCGTTGAGCGTGCCCAGCCACCGCCCGCTGTCCTCCGCGTCCAGCTCCAGCACGGTGATCTCGGCGTCGGCGTCCGTACCGGCATCCGTGCCGGCATCGGTGTCCGCGTCCGCCCGGGAGGCCCCGGAGAGGTCGGAGATACCGGCGGCGGCCGAGTCCAGCGAGCGGACCACCACCAGGGCGTCCTCCCGCTTGCGGGCCCGCAGGTCGTTCTCGGTGTAGCGGCGGAACTCCGCCGACGCGGCGCGCGCCTCGGCCGCCTCCGCCGGTCCCAGCTCGCGGTCCGGCCCGCCGTAGGCGTCGGGGAAGAGGCGGGCGAGCGCCGGATCGGACGGCGGCTCGCTGGGCCCCTCGGCGAAGAGCGCGGCGAACGGGTCGGTCGCGTCCTGCGGCTCCGCGTCACCGGGGCCGATCAGCTCCAGCAGCTGGACGGCGAGGCTGCGCAGGATGGAGATCTGGGCGTCGTCGAGGGTGATGGCCGCGCCACCGCCGGGGACCGGCTCGAAATGTCCCAGCATCAGCGGTCCTGCTGAAGGGTGGCCCACAGGCCGTACCCGTGCATGGCCTGCACGTCGCGTTCCATCTCCTCGCGACTGCCGCTGGAGACGATCGCGCGGCCTTTGTGGTGGACGTCGAGCATCAGTTGGTGCGCCTTGTCCTTCGGGTAGCCGAAGTAGCTCTGGAAGACATAGGTGACGTAGCTCATGAGGTTCACCGGGTCGTTGTGGACCACCGTCACCCAGGGAACGTCGGGCTCGGGCACCGCGGAGGGCGCCTCGCTCGACTCGGTCCGTTCGATCTCCACCGGTGCGACACTCACGGGTTCCATGCTGCCACCCGGTGCAGGGCGCCGCACAAACGGGGTCGGACAGATTTCGTCAGAGTGACGATTTCGCGGTAGGATCATGTGCATGGACACTGCGGATCTGGGGTTGCCCGTAGCCGTTCCTTCGACGGCGCTCTTCACCGACCGGTACGAGCTCACCATGGTGCAGGCCGCGCTGCGGGCCGGCACCGCCGACCGGGCTTCGGTCTTCGAGGTCTTCACCCGCCGTCTGCCCGAGGGCCGCCGCTACGGCGTGGTCGCGGGCACCGGCCGGGTGCTGGACGCCGTGGAGAACTTCCGCTTCGACAGCGGCGTACTGGACTTCCTCGCCGAGCAGCGCATCGTCGACGAACCCACCCTCGCCTGGCTCGCCGACTACCGGTTCCGCGGCGACATCTGGGGCTATCCGGAGGGCGAGGTGTACTTCCCCGGCTCCCCGATCATGCGGGTGGAGGGCACCTTCGCGGAGGCGGTGCTGCTGGAGACGGTGATCCTCTCCATCCTCAACCACGACTCGGCGGTCGCCGCCGCGGCCTCCCGGATGGCCGTCGCCGCCGGTGACCGGCCGCTCATCGAGATGGGTGCCCGCCGCACCCATGAGCTGGCCGCCGTCGCCGCCGCCCGCGCCGCCTACGTGGGCGGCTTCACCTCCACCTCCGATCTGGCGGCCGGTTTCCGGTACAACATCCCGACCGTGGGCACCAGCGCGCACGCCTTCACCCTGCTGCACGACAGCGAGCGGGACGCCTTCAGCGCGCAGGTCGACACCCTCGGCGGCTCCACCACGCTGCTGGTGGACACCTACGACGTCACCGAGGCGGTGCGCACCGCCGTCGAGGTCGCCGGGACAGGGCTCGGCGCGGTGCGGATCGACTCCGGGGACCTGCTGCTGCTCGCGCACCGGGTGCGGCAGCAGCTGGACGAGCTCGGCGCCAAGGAGACCAAGATCGTGGTGACCAGCGATCTCGACGAGTACGCGATCGCCTCGCTGGCCGCCGCGCCGGTGGACGCGTACGGCGTCGGCACCCAGCTGGTGACCGGCAGCGGGCACCCCACCTGCTCGATGGTCTACAAGCTGGTCGCCCGCGCGGACAGCGGCACGCCCGGGGCGCCGCTGCGGCCGGTGGCGAAGAAGTCGATGGGGGGCAAGCTCTCCATCGGCGGCCGCAAGTGGGCCGCGCGCCGGCTGGACGCGGCCGGGGTGGCCGAGGCCGAGGTGGTCGGCTCCGGCGAGGTCCCCTCCGAGCTGCGCGACCGGCAGCTGCTGGTGGAGCTGGTGCGCGGGGGCGAGGTGGTGGCCCGCGAGCCGCTGGACACCGCCCGCGACCGGCACGCGGCGGCGCGGGCCGGGCTCCCGCTGTCGGCGACCCAGCTCTCGCGCGGCGAGCCGGTGCTGCCCACCGAGTACAGCTGAGCGGCGGTTTCAGGTGAGCGGCGGCCCGGCCCGCGTGGCCGGGTACCGCCGGACGACCGGCCTGGGCCGGTGCCCGTCCGCCCACTCCCGGATTGACTCCTGAGTCTCTACCCTCAGTTACATCCTCCTCGGACCGGAACGGCACGCCGGCCCGGTCCGGCCCTACGGAAGGTACGCGTCATGCACCGCGCACTGATCGTCGTCGATGTGCAGAACGACTTCTGCGAGGGCGGCAGCCTCCCGGTCACCGGTGGCGCCGACGTCGCCGCCGCCATCACCGATCTGATCGGGCAGGCGACCGCCGGGTACCGGCATGTCGTCGCTACCCGTGACCACCACGTCAATCCCGGTGACCACTTCTCGGCCGACCCCGACTTCGTCCACACCTGGCCGGTGCACTGCGTGGCCGGCACCGAGGGCAGCGGCTTCCACCCGAACTTCGCCCCGGCCATCGCCTCCGGAGCGGTCGAGGCGGTCTTCGACAAGGGTGCCTACGCGGCGGCGTACAGCGGCTTCCAGGGCGCCGACGAGAACGGCACCCCGCTGGCGGACTGGCTCCGCCAGCGGGATGTGACCGAGGTCGACGTGGTGGGCATCGCCACCGACTACTGCGTGCGGGCCACCGCCCTGGACGCCCACCACGAGGGCTTCCGCACGCAGGTGCTGCTGGACCTGACGGCCGGGGTGGCCGAGCAGACCACCCAGCAGGCGCTGGAGGAGCTGCGGTCGGCGGGCGTGGAGCTCACCGGGAAGCCGGTCGTCTGACCCTCAGGCGGCCGGGATCGTCGGGGCCACCGGAGCGATCAGGGCGGGGCCGTCCGGGCCGCCGGGGACACCCAGCCCACTGGGGCCGCCTCCGCCGCGGGGCGCGGCGGGGGCCGGCGGGGGCACCGGGCGCAGCAGGGCCCGGATCGGGTGCCAGAGTTCCCCGCCGCACTCCGGGACCGCGCGCCAGACCAGGCCGTCGGGGTGGTGCAGGACGGCGGTCACCTCGTCCGGCGTCGGCGGCTCGGTGTTGCCGCGCAGGTAGACGGCGCGCAGTCCCAGGTTGCGCAGCCTGGTCAGGGCGCGCTGGCGGTTCGCGGCGTGCACCAGTACCCGGACGAGTGAGCCGGGCATGCCGCCCGCGCCCAGTGGGCGTGGCAGGGACAGCGCCACGACCACACTCCCTCCCGGCAGCTTGGTGAATCCTCCGTAGGCCATACGGTGATCTCCCCCGTGAGATGTCATGTCAATAAGAGTGGTCGTAGAGCATCATGAACGCGAACGGCCGCCGCCCGCTAGGGGCGGCGGCCGTTAAAGCCTCAACAAGGCTCTGACCTGCGACGATCTCCTTTACTTGGCGTTCGGGCCGACCTGGACGTTCATCCAGGTGCCGTCAAGCGCCTCCTTGGAGATCTTGATGCGGGTGTTGGTGTCGGTGATCCGGACACCACCGGTCGGGTTGGTGTCGTACCAGTAGACGCCGGTGCGGTCGTCGAAGACCGCGCTGCCCTTCTTCGACTTGATCTTCGTGGCCACGCCGTCGCGGTGCACGGTGTAGCCGTCGCTGCGGAAGTGGCTGAAGGTCGAGTCGTAGGCCTGGAAGCGGTTCTTCATCAGGGTGCCGTCCGCCCACTTCTCCGGCTTGGCGTGCGCGTCGACCGGGAGGACCAGGCCGTAGCCGGGGTGGACGCCGACGTTGTTGTCCTGCTGCGAGGTGTCCCACTTCCAGATCAGCAGGCCGTTCTGGTACGGGAAGTGCTCGACCCAGTGGGGCTTGGTGGTGGTCCAGCCGAAGTTGTACGGACCGACCTTGAGGGTCTTGTCGTACGACACGTACTGGCGGTTCTCCGCGATGTAGTACTGCGCGTAATCCTTGGTGATGGAGGCGCCGATGCGCGAGAAGCCGTTGACCTTCCAGCCGTTGTCGTCGCCCTCGGCGTTGTCGGCGAACAGCTGCTTGCCGTCGGCGGTCAGCGTGATGGCGTCGGCCGCGAAGCCCTTGAGGTTGACGCCGCCGTCCGTCTGGTAGCGGAAGCGGATGTCGATCTTCTTGCCGGCGTAGGCGTCGAGCGGGAAGGAGAGCTGCTTGTACGCGCCGGAGGCGCCGGTGAGCGCCGGCTTGTCGCCGCCGTCACGCGGGAGCGGCTTGCCGTCCGCGGTGCCGTCGATCGGGGTCCAGTTGGTGCCGTCGGTGGAGACCTCGGCGTAGGCGAAGTCGTAGTTCTCCTCGATGTCCCACCAGCCCTTGAGGTCCAGGGAGGCCTTGGAGGCACCGGTGAGGTCGACCGAGCGGGTCAGGGTGTTCTTGAGGTTGTCGCCCTGGCCGCTCCACCACTGCTTGGTGCCCTCGGCCGGCTTGACGACCTCGGTGGTGACGGGCTTGGCCGGCAGGTCCACGACCAGCGCCTGCTTGCGCTTGGTGTTGTACTCGGCGACGCCCAGCTTGTGGCTGGACTTCTGCCCGGCCTTGGCCTTGCCGTAGTTGAGCCAGCCCAGCTGGAGCTTGTCCCAGGCGTTCATGTCGCCGGGCAGGTCGCCGATGGTGTCCTTGCCCCGGCCGAGCCAGGAACCGGAGGACATCAGCGACCAGTAGGCGACGGAGGACTCACCCTTGCCGGTGGTGTCGTACTCGTCGGGGAGGCCCAGGTCGTGGCCGTACTCGTGGGCGAAGACACCCAGCCCGCCGTTCTCCGGCTGCATGGTGTAGTCGCCGACCCAGATGCCGGTGTCACCGATCTGGGTGCCGCCGGCCCTGTTCTGGCCGGGGCCGGTCTGGCCGGCGTCGGAGCCGTAGGCGTACCAGCGGTGGGCCCAGATGGCCGTCTTGCCCTGCTTGCCGCCGCCCGCGGACTCGTCCTCACCGGCGTGCACGATCTGGAAGTGGTCGATGTAGCCGTCCGGCTCGTTGAAGTTGCCGTCGGCGTCGAAGTCGTACCGGTCCCACTGGTCGTACTTGGCCACGGTCGCCTTGATCTCGGCGTCGGTGCGGCCGGCCGCCTTCTGGTCCTTGGCCCACTGGTTGACGCCGTCGCGGATCAGGTCCCAGGCGTTGGCGCAGTTGGTGTCGCCGCAGTAGTTGGAACCGTAGCGGGCCTCGTTCCAGTCGACCTTCACCCAGTCGGCGACCTCGCCCTCGACCGAGTAACGGCCGGAGGACTGCTTCTCGTAGTACTTCTTCAGGGACTGCTTGCCCTTCTCCTTGGAGAAGTACAGGTCCTGGAAGTGCTCGCGGTTGTAGTCCTTCTGCCAGGCGGTGCTGTTGTCCTGGGTGCGGTCCGGCTGGTCGATGGTGTTGTGCGCCGGGCCCGGCTCGCCGCCGTACTTCTTCACCGGCGGCTGCGGACCGTCGGGGCCGTCCGGGTCGTGCATCGTGGTGTTGTCGACCTTGTCGCCGAACTCGACCAGGATGGTGAAGATCTTGTCGGTCTTCTCCCGGGCCAGCTCGACGTACTTCCCCTTGCCGACCTTGACCACCTTGGAGTCGCCACGCCGCACGGCCTTGGCGTCTCCGGAGATGACCTGTCGCAGGGCTGCCTCGCGGCGGGCGTCCTGCTCCTTGTCGAACGGCCCCGTCAGATCATGCTCGGTGCCGGGCGTGACGAGCGCTGGGTCATGGCGCTCGACCGGCTTCGCAGCAGAAGTCTCGTCCGCCTGCGCCAGACCCGTGCCGAGGGCTGCCGCACCGACGGCGGCGATCACGGTGGCGATGGCGGCCGATCTGACGGCCCTCCGTTGGCTGTTCACTCTGATATGCCTCCCCAGTCAAACCTTGGCGGTATTTGACCGGAGTGACAGGAGAAAAGACAGACCTTGACATGGCCAGGGCGGGCCAGTACGTTAACCGGCCCTCATCGCACGGATAGCGGACATGCGCCGTGTCCCCGCTGCGGGCCAAGGGCCGCGAGCGCCTCGCAGGTTGAAACACGCTATGACTCCGTGCGCCCCCTGTGCAACGGAGGCGTGGGTCAGGTCACGCTTACCGGCCGCCGCCCGAGGGCATCTGGCACCTTGGGCGCCGTGCCTTTGCCGCCCTGAGCACCGAAGCCTGCTCACCGATGTCTTGAGGACGGATCCCGCCATGCCGCGTCCGACCCCCGCACAGCTCGCCTACGGTTCGGCCACCGTCGTCTTCGCGACCTTCGCCATGCTGCTGCTGACCCAGTCGCGTTCGGCCACCGGCATCGCCGTCATCACGGTGGCGGGTCTGCTGCTCGGGCTGCTGGTCGCGGTCACCGCGCCGCTCCCCCGCGCCGCGCAGCGCCCGGCCCGCTCCCGGAACACCGGGCACCCGGTGGCGGCGGGCGGTCCGGCGCGCACCACCATTCCCGCCCAGTCCGCGTCCTCGCCCGCGCCGGGGGAACGAGCGGCGCAGCAGCCGGAATCGGCGGTGGGCTCGCGCCGGGGCTGACCGGCGGGGACGTCAGAGGGCCGAGACCACCACGGTCCTGGCCGCCTTGTCGTGAATGCTCTGCCGGTACGGCTTGTCCCACAGCTGCCACAGGGAGTTCAGCAGCCAGAAGATCGTGCCCACCGTCAGCGGCGTCAGGGTGCCCGGCAGCGCGTACACCGCGCCGCGCACCCAGCCCTGCCGGCCGGGCACATCGCCGTCGGAGAGCATCGCGACCCGGATCCGCAGCACCTTCTTGCCGAGGGTCTGGCCGCTGTGCGCCAGCATCGCCCCCTCGTAGGCGAAGTAGAGGACGAAGGTGAGCACCGCCGCGACGAGCGACTTGGACGCGTCCTGTTCGCCCGGGTTGTCCATGGCGTACTGGAGCCCGCCGGTGGCGGCGAACATCACCGACCAGATCACCCCGAGCACCATCCCGTCGATCACCCGGGCCCCGAACCGCTGGCCCGGTGTGGCCAGCGGCGGCATACCGGCGAGCGGCGCCGGGGGCATGGCAGGGGCGGGCGGGTAGGGCTGCTGGTGGTCCGGGCTCATGCCCCGATTACATCAGCCCCCCGGACCGGGCGGGTAGTTCGGGACCGGGGCGGAGACCACCACGGTGGCCGCCACCTTGTCGTGGACGCACTGCCGGTACGGCCGGTCCCAGGTGCACCACACGACGTTGACGAGCCAGAAGATGAAGCCGCAGCAGGGCACCACGGTCGGCAGCGAGTAGACGGCGGCGCGGAGCCAGCCCGCCTGCCCGGCCGGTACCGAGCCGTCCTGGAGCAGGGCGACCCGGATCTTCATCAGCCGCTTGCCGATGGTCTGGCCGCTGCTGGTCAGCATCATCCCCTCGTACGCGAAGTAGGTGAGGGCGCCGACCACGGTCACCACGGTGGCCTTGCCGTTGTCCTCGACGGGGTCGTAACCGCCCAGCAGCACGGCCATGATGAGGCCGACCGGCACGCCGATGATCAGTCCGTCGATGATCCGGGCGGCCAGCCGGCGGCCGAGTCCGCCGAGCGGTGGCATGCCGGCCAGCGGATCGGGCGGCCCGTACCCGCCGCCGTAGGGCCCGCCCTCATACGGGCCACCGCCGTACGGACCGCCCCCGCCGTACGGACCGCCCCCGCCGGGAGGGCCGCCGCCGTACGGACCGCCTCCGCCCGGAGGGCCGCCGCCGGGAGGACCGCCGCCGGGAGGACCGCCGGGTGGGCCTTCCCCGCCGGGCGGCGCGCCGGAGAAGGGATCGTCGCCGCCGGAACCGCTCCCGGGGCCGCCGCCGTAGGGACCACCGCCGGGCGGGCCACCGCCGGGGGGACCGCCCGGGCCGCCGCCGGTCGGGCCCTCGCCGTGGGACCCGCCGGCCTGCGCCCCGGCGTACGGAGTGCCGTTACAGGGACCGGTGCCGGTGCCGTGCGGGCCGCCGTCCCGGCCTGGCGGAGGTCCGGACGGCGGCTGCTGCGGATACGGGACGTTGTCGCCCGGCTCGCTGCTCATGGCCCGAGTCGAACCCGGCAGCCGCTCCACCGCATCCGGCGCGCGCCGTTCGGGCTACGCGGGGCGCGTTGCGGAGCGGCGCCGGAAAGCCCTGCGGCTTCGGGCCCGCTGGCGACCGGTCAGCTGTCGGTGGCGACGAAGGTGCGGGCCGCCTTGTCGTGCCAGCACTGCCGCCAGGGGCGGTCGAAGAGGCACCACAGCACATTGACCACACCGACCGCCACCGCGCCGAGCAGCCCGTACACCAGCCAGCGGCGCAGCGCCGCCGCGAAGGACGGGGTGGAGTGCGACTCGATGTCCAGGGTGCGCAGTCCGCACAGCTTCTTGCCCAGCGTGCGGCCCCACTTGGCGGTCGGCAGGGCCTCGTAGAGGACACCGGCCACCAGGAGCACGCCCAGCAGGATGCCGAGGTACGCCCCGATGGTGCCGTCCAGTACGTAGACGGTGACCGTCTTACCGGTCAGCTTCGCCTCGTCGATCTTCGCCTCGACGTGGTCCTTGCCCTTGGTCCACAGCGGGACCGCGGCGGCGCCGACCACCGCGAGCAGCAGCACGGTGTCGATCAACCGCGCGAGGAGTCGGCGGCCGAGGGGGGCGGGCCGGCCCTGGGCCTGGGCGGCCTGGAGGAAGGGGTTGTCGACCGGCGGCTTCCACGGGATGACGCCTTCCGGTGCGCCCGGGCCGCCCGCCGCGCCGGCCGTGCCCGGTCCGCCGGCGGCCCCGGCGGCTCCGGGCGCGGGCCCGGCAGCTCCGGCGGCGGGCCCGGCGGCGGGCTGCTGCGCCAGCTGCTGGACCTGCTGGGCCCAGCCCTGCGGGGCGCCGGGCGCGCCGCCTTGTCCCGGCACACCGGGAGCGGCGGCCGGGCCCGGGGCCGCGGTCGGGGCGGGCGGGGCGGAGGCGATGGGGGTGCTCGGGGTGCCGGGCGCGGCGGATCCGGCCCGGGCCGGCTGAGCGGAGCCCGGCGCGGTCGCCGTGCCGCCGCCCGGCGGGGCCGTCTCGGGTCCGGCCGCGTCGGGCGCGACGGCCCGGATGGTCATGGTGCCCTCGCCGCGGCCGTCCGAGGCGCCGCCCGCCGCTCCCGCGCCGGGCGCGGCGCCCTGCTGGACCGCGCGGAGCGTCAGCGTGCCGTCGGGGCCGCCCTTGGGGCCCGCGCCCTCGGGGGCGCCGGGCCGGTCGGCCGCGCCGGGGGCTCCGGCGCGGGCCGGGGGGAGTGCCGGGTTCTGCCGGGCGGGCGGCGACTGCCGGGCGGGGCCGCCCGCGGCGTCCCCGGCGGCCGGCCGCGTCCCGGCTCCGGCCGCGCCGGGATCCGGGGCGCCGCCCTGCCGGGGGTCCGGCAGCTGTGCGCCACGCGGCGCGTCCGATCCCCAGGCGACCCGCTGGTCCTGGTCGCCGCCGAAGCCGGCCTGGCGTCCGGCGTCGGCCTGCCAGGCGGTGGCCGGTTCGGGCCGGCTGCCGTGCAGCCGCTGCGGATCGTCCCAGGCCACCGGGGCCGGCGGCGTCGAGCGCGGGTCCTGCGCCTGCCGGGCGCCGGGCAGCGCGGGCGCGTCCGGGGCGTCCGCCGCGCCGCGCGGGCGGGTCTGCGGCAGCGCGGGGCCGCCCGGCTCGTCTTCGGCCGGCGACTGGTCGAGGAACATCGGTCCGGTCACGTCCGGCGCGAACGTCGTCATCTGGGTCGCGTTGGACGACGCGGGCCCCGGGTGCACCACAGCGACGCCCGGCGGGGGCGCGGGCAGCGGCTCGCCCTCGGCGGGCGCGGGCCGGCTGGTGCCTGGGACCCAGGCCGCGCCGTTCCAGTAGCGGATGTAGTTGGGGATGGACGGGTCCGGATAGTAGCCGGGGATGGAGCTGCCGTCCGAGGATCCTGAGGTAGGGGCGCTCATGATCTCCGATGTCCCGAGTCTGCCGTGTGCTGTCGGTGGGGCGTATGCAGTCTGCCGCACGAGCGCGATGTGCGGGACATCGCTCCGCCGCCTCTTGCGTGCCGTTCCGTCGCCGCGTCGCCGCGGGGCGGGCCGCGAACTGGCGTGGAGTGGAGTCAGGTCTATCAGACGGGGGCCGCCGCCCGGGCTCGCACGGCGGGTGGCACCACTCTCCCGTGCGAGTCTCCCGCATGGGCGAAGGCCGGGTGAAGAAAAGTTCAGATGGTTTGCGGAAAGTCGCGTAATGACGCGGGGGCGGTGCCCTCTCCCTGGTATGGGCCCGAGGAGACGGGCCCCCGCGAGGAGAGCAGAGAGGCACATGCGATGAACACCGTGGTGGAGCGAGAACTGGAAATGCACCTGGTGCTGTCGCCTGAGCACAGCATCCCGGTCCCGGCCCTGCTGGCCTACCGGACGGCCGACCCGTACGCCGTGCACATCACCTTCCACATCGGCTCGGAGCTGCCGGTGCACTGGACCTTCGCCCGCGAACTGCTGGTGGAAGGGGTGTTCAGGGCCAGCGGCGAGGGCGACGTGCGGGTGTGGCCGGCCAAGCTGGGCGGGCGCGCCATCGTGGTGATGGGGTTGAGCTCGCCGGACGGCGAGGCGCTGCTGGAGGCGCCGGCCCCGGCGGTGTCGGCGTGGCTGGAGCGCACCCTGCGGGTGGTGCCGCCGGGCAGCGAGAGCCAGGAGCTGGATGTGGACGGGGCCCTGCGCGAGCTGCTGGCGCCCACGCACGGGGACGAGTGAGGTGGGGCGGCAGACGCCGGCACCAGGCGGGCGGCAGGCCGCCACCACCCTTAAACGGGCTTCGCGCAGCCTAGGTCCAACAGACCCAGGCTGAGGCCCCCGCCGAAGCGGAGGGCGCCTCCATACTGGAGTGCATGGATCGAAACGCCGAGCTCAGTGAGTTTCTGCGCTCCCGCCGGGCGCGGCTGCGCCCGCAGGACGCGGGCGTGAGCGTGCATGCCGCCAGCCCGCGCCGGGTGCCGGGGCTGCGCCGCGAGGAGCTGGCGCAGCTGGCCGGGGTGAGCACGGACTACTACACGCGTCTGGAGCAGGGCCGGCATCTCAATGTGTCGGAGGCGGTGCTGGACTCGGTCGCCCGCGCCCTGCGGCTGGACGCCACCGAGTGCGCCTACCTCTTCCAGCTGGCCCGGCCGCACCGCACGGCGCGCCGTCGCCCGCAGCGCCCGCAGCGGGTGCGCCCGGAGGTGCACCAGATGCTGCGGATGCTGGACGGGGTCTCGCCGGCCTTCGTCCTCGGCCGGCGTACGGACGTGCTGGCGAGCAACCGGCTGGCCCGGGCGCTGATCACCGACTTCGACGCGCTGGCGTACCGCGAGCGGAACATGACCCGGTTCATGTTCCTGGACGAGGCGGCCCGCGACCTGTACCGCGAGTGGGAGAAGTGCGCCTCTGAGATGGTCGCGGTGCTGCGGCTGGAGGCCGGGCGGCATCCCGACGATCCACGGCTGACCGAGCTGGTCGGCGAACTGACCATCAAGAGCCCGGAGTTCCGGCGCTGGTGGGCGGACCACAACGTGCGTGAGAAGTGCCACGGGACCAAGGCGTACCGCCACCCCGTGGTGGGCGACATGACCCTGCACTTCGAGTCCCTCACCTTCCCGGCCGACCCCGATCAGACGCTGTGCGTCTACAGCGTGGAGCCGGGCTCGCCCTCCGAGGCGGCGCTGCGGCTGCTGGCCGACTGGACCGCGCCCCCGCCTGAACTTCCTCATTTTCAACACCGTGACACCAGGAGCCACCTGATATGAGCAGCCTGACCGCGACCGCCTACGCCGCTCCGTCCGCGAAGGCGCCGCTGGAGCGCACCACCGTCCCCCGCCGCCCGGTCGGCGAGCACGACGTCCTGATCGAGATCGCGTACGCCGGGATCTGCCACTCCGACATCCACCAGGCCCGGGACGGCTGGGGCGAGGGCATCTTCCCGATGGTCCCCGGCCATGAGATCGCCGGTGTCATCACCGAGGTCGGCTCCGCCGTCACCAGGTTCAAGGTCGGCGACCGGGCCGGGGTCGGCTGCTTCGTCGACTCCTGCCGCGAGTGCGAGTACTGCGAGCAGGGTCTGGAGCAGTACTGCGTCAAGGGCATGACCGGCACGTACAACGCCCTGGACAAGAACGGCGAGCCCACCTACGGCGGTTACTCCACCCACATCGTCGTGGACGAGAACTACACCGTGCGGATCCCCGAGGGCATCGGGCTCGACGCGGCGGCCCCGCTGCTGTGCGCCGGGATCACCCTGTACTCCCCGCTGACGCACTGGAAGGCCGGTCCGGGCAAGAAGGTCGCGATCGTGGGCATGGGCGGGCTCGGGCACATGGGCGTCAAGATCGCCCACGCGCTGGGCGCCGAGGTGACCGTGCTGAGCCAGTCGCTGCGCAAGCAGGAGGACGGGCTGCGGCTGGGCGCGGACCACTTCCACGCCACCTCCGACCCGGAGACCTTCGAGAAGCTGGCCGGCACCTTCGACCTGATCGTCTCCACGGTCGCGGTGCCGCTGGACCTGGACGCCTACCTGGGGCTGCTGAAGACGGACGGCGCCTTCGTGAACGTGGGCGCCCCGGAGGAGCCGGTCTCGCTCAACCTCTTCTCCCTCATGCTGGGCCGCAAGACGCTGGCCGGCTCGGCGATCGGGGGCATCGCGGAGACCCAGGAGATGCTGGACTTCTGCGCGGAGCACGGGCTGGGCTCGGAGATCGAGGTGATCCGCGCCGAGCAGATCAACGAGGCGTACGAGCGGGTGCTGGCCAGCGATGTGCGCTACCGCTTCGTGATCGACATCGACTCGCTGCGCGACTGACCGCGGCGATCCGGCCGGCCGGGGCTAGAAGGTCCGGCCGGCCGGGTCAGAACAGCTTGCCCGGGTTGAGCAGGCCGAGCGGGTCGAAGACCTGCTTGATGCCGCGCTGCAGCTCCAGCCCCACCGGGCCGAGTTCCCGGGCGAGCCACTCCTTCTTCAGCATGCCGACGCCGTGTTCGCCGGTGATGGTGCCGCCCAGGCTCAGCCCGAGCGCCATGATCTCGTCGAAGGAGGCGCGGGCCCGCCGCGACTGATCGGGGTCGGCCGCGTCGAAGCAGACGGTCGGGTGGGTGTTGCCGTCACCGGCGTGCGCCACCACGCCGATGGTGAGGTCGTACTTCGCGGCGATGGCCGCGGTGCCGTCGATCATCTCGGCGAGCCGGGAGCGCGGCACGCACACGTCGTCGATCATCGTCGCGGAGCTCACCTTCTCCAGCGCGGTGATCGTCATCCGCCGGGCCTTGAGGAGGAGCTCGGACTCGGCGGCGTCCTCGGCCGGCACCACTTCGGTGGCGCCGGCCGCCGTGCACAGCTCGCCGACGGCGGCGAGGTCGGCGGCCGGGTCGGCGCTGTCGAAGGCGGCGAGCAGCAGCGCCTCGGTGGACTCCGGCAGGCCCATGTGGGCCAGGTCGTTGACCGCGCGCAGGCAGGTGCGGTCCATCAGCTCCAGCAGCGCGGGTGCGTGGCCGGCCTCCATGATTCCGCAGACGGCCGCGCAGGCGGCGGCGGTGGAGGGGAACTCGGCGGCCACCACCAGCTGCGGCGGCGGGGCGGGCCTGAGCGCGAGCACCGCCCGCACCACCACGCCCAGACTGCCCTCGGAGCCCACGAAGAGCCGGGTGAGGTCGTAGCCGGCCACGCCCTTGGCGGTGCGGCGGCCGGTGGACAGCAGCCGGCCGTCGGCCAGCACCACGTCCAGGCCGAGCACGTATTCGGCTGTGACCCCGTACTTCACGCAGCACAGGCCGCCGGAGGCGGTGCCGATGTTGCCGCCGATGGTGCACTGCTCCCAGCTGGAGGGGTCCGGCGGATAGCACAGCCCCAGCTCCCCGACGGCGCGGGAGAGGGTCGCGTTGACCACGCCCGGCTCCACCACCGCGATCCGGTCCACGGCGCTGATCTCCAGGATCCGGTCCATCTTGACCAGGGAGAGGATGACGCAGCCCTCGGTGGCGTTGGCCGCGCCGGACAGGCCGGTACGGGCGCCCTGCGGGACGACCGGGACACGCAGCGCGGTGGCGGTGCGCATCACGTGCTGGACCTGCTCGACGGTGCGCGGCAGCACCACGACGGCGGGGACGCCCGCCTCGCAGAAGCTCGCCATGTCATGGGCGTAACTGCCGGTGATGTCGAGGTCGGTCAGTACCGCCTCTTCGGGGAGTCCCTCACGCAGTGTTTCGACCAGGTCCGTCATGGATCCAGACTGGCACTCCGCCGGGCTCCGGCCCAGCATTCGAGCTCCGGACGGGCTCGGAATCAGCCCGTCCGGAGCTGAAGGGCAAACGTTTCGCCGCTGGGCGCGGTTACAGGTTGCCGCGCTTCTCCTGCTCGCGCTCGATCGCCTCGAAGAGCGCCTTGAAGTTGCCCTTGCCGAAGCCCATCGAGCCGTGCCGCTCGATCATCTCGAAGAAGACCGTCGGCCGGTCCTGCACCGGCTTGGTGAAGATCTGCAGCAGGTAGCCGTCCTCGTCGCGGTCGGCGAGGATCTTCAGCTCGCGCAGGGTGTCGATCGGCACCCGGGTCTCGCCGACCCACTCGCCGAGGGTGTCGTAGTAGGAGTCGGGGGTGTCCAGGAACTGCACACCGGCCGCGCGCATGGCCCGCACCGTGGCGACGATGTCGTTGGTGGCGAGCGCGATGTGCTGGACGCCGGGGCCGCCGTAGAACTCCAGGTACTCGTCGATCTGCGACTTCTTCTTGGCGATGGCCGGCTCGTTGAGCGGGAACTTCACCTTGCGGGTGCCGTCCGCGACGACCTTGGACATCAGCGCGGAGTACTCGGTGGCGATGTCGTCGCCGACGAACTCCTTCATGTTGGTGAAGCCCATGACGTTGTTGTAGAAGCTCACCCACTCGTCCATCTTGCCGAGCTCGACGTTGCCCACGCAGTGGTCGATGGCCTGGAAGGTGCGCTTGGCCGGGGGCTCCACGATCGGGTCGGCGGCGGCGAAGCCCGGCAGGTACGGGCCCTCGTAGCCGGTCCGCTCCACCAGGGTGTGCCGGGTCTGGCCGTAGGTGGCGATGGCCGCGAGCACGACGGTGCCGTGCTCGTCCTTCACCTCGCGCGGCTCCTCCAGGCCGGTGGCGCCGTGCTCGATCGCGTAGGCGTACGCGGCGCGCACGTCCGGCACCTCGATGGCCAGGTCGACCACGCCGTCGCCGTGCTCGGCGACGTGCTGCTCCAGGAAGCGGCCGCGCTCGGTGGACGCCTTGATGACGGAGGTGAACACGAACCGGGCGCCGCCCGAGACGAGAACGTAGGCCGCCGTCTCACGGTTGCCGTTCTCCGGGCCGGAGTAGGCGACCAGCTTCATGCCGAAGGCCGTGGAGTAGTAGTGCGCGGCCTGCTTGGCGTTGCCGACGGCGAAGACGACCGCGTCCATTCCCTTCACCGGGAACGGGTCGGCCTGCCGAGCGGTGTGGGGGGTCTGATCGATGGTCTCAGTCATGGCCGCAGGTTCCCGCTGTTCCACAAGGTGCGCAATAGTTGTCGTTTCTGCTGGACACTTTGCATAGTGTTACCGGGGATCCGCCGGTCGTTCTGTGCAGGATGACCAGCATCGGCGGCTAAGGAGAGGCATGCCATGGGGATCGACGTGCTGGACGCCCGGCTGATCGGGCTGCTCGCCGAGGAGCCGCGGATAGGGGTACTGGAGGCGTCCCGCCGGCTCGGAGTGGCGCGCGGCACCGCGCAGGCGCGGCTGGACCGCCTCCAGGCGAGCGGGGTGATCCGCGGCTTCGGTCCGGATGTGGACCCGGCGGCCATCGGCTACCCGGTCACCGCCTTCGCCACCCTGGAGATCAAGCAGGGCCAGGGCCAGGACGTCCGCGCCCATCTGGCCACCGTCCCGGAGGTGCTGGAGCTGCACACCACCACCGGTCACGGGGACATGCTCTGCCGCCTGGTCGCCCGCTCCAACGCCGACCTCCAGCGGGTGATCGACCGGGTGGTGGGGATCGAGGGGATCGTGCGCGCCTCCACCGCGATCGTGATGGAGAATCCGGTGCCGCTGCGGATCATCCCGCTGGTGCGGCAGGCCGCCGAGGACTGACGCCCCGCCGGAAGCCCAGCAAACCTGGATCCCCTGGCAAGCGCGGAGCCCCGGCAAGCCCGGAGTCCCGGTATGCGCGGAGCCCCGGCAAGCCCGGGGTCTCGGCAGGGGGTGCGTCTCAGCAGGTGGGGACCTTCTTGCCGGCAGCCAGGGCCTTGAGCGAGGACACCGCGTCCTTCAGCTCGGTGACCGGGATCAGCCGCAGCCCCTCGGGAAGCTCGGCCTTCGCTTCGGAGCACTCCTCCTCCGGGACGAGGAAGACCGTCGCCCCGTCGCGCTTGGCGGCCTTCGTCTTCAGCTCGACGCCGCCTACCGGGCCGACCGTGCCGTCCGGTTCGATCGTCCCGGTGCCGGCGATGGCCTGGCCGCCGGTGAGGTCGCCGCCGCGGCCGTCGCCGTCGAGCTTGTCGATGATGCCGAGGCTGAACAGCAGCCCGGCGCTGGGGCCGCCCACGTCCGCCAGGCGCAGCCGCACCTCGATGCCCTCGCCAGACCGGTGCAGATAGCGCAGCGCGGCCGCGGCCGCGTCGTCCTGGGACTTCTTCATCTCCCGCACGTTGTGCCGCTCGATCTCCTCGGCCGAGTCGCCTTCGGGGTAGACCGAGTCGCGCGGCAGTACGGCCCGGTCCTCGTCGAACCAGCCGTCGAGCACGTCGCCGAGCCTGACGTCGGCGTCCGGGCCGGTCGCCACGATGGTCGTCATCCGCAGCTGGCCCTTGGTCTTGCGGGTGGCCGCGCCGGAGATGGTGATCACCGGCTTGCCCTTGTCGTCACCGAGCACGTTCACGGTGGAGCCGGGCGCGGCCAGCGAGAACGGCAGCGGGGCGAACGCCGCCACCGCGAGCAGGGCCGCGACGAGCGCGGAGCAGACCGTGAGGATGCGAGCGCGAGGAGACACGCGGCCACCCTAGCCTTCCGCTGTCGCGGCTCGCCCACGCCCTCCCGCGCCACCGTCCGGGCCGGTGGCCGCGCGGTCGCCGTCAGGTTGCCGCGCGCAGGACGGGGTCGGGCCGGCGCAGCCGCTCCATCGCCTGGGCCGTCGCCTCGTCGGCGGGCAGCAGGACCACCAGCTCCTGCGCGTCGGTTCTCGGCAGCTCCAGCCTCTCCCGATGCCATCGCAGCTCGTGGCCGGTGGGGTGGTTGAGCCGGAGCACGGCGGGGGGCGGGGGCAGGTGGCGGTTGAGCCGCCGGGTGAATTCGGGTCCGGCGGCGGGGGCGAGCTCGGCCCTGAACCATTCGGAGGTCTCCGCGGACGGCCCGAGCCACAGGTCGAAGGCCTGCTCGTCGGCGACCTGGTCCCAGTCGGCGAAGAACGTCCGGGCCCGGGGGTCGGTGAACACGTACCGCGTCAGATTGGGCGTCGCCGCCTCCAGCAGACCGCTCCCGTCCATCACCAGGTCGAAGCCGGCGGTGCGGGCCAGCACGTCTCCCAGGCGGTTGGTGACGAACGCGATCCCGGGTTCCAGGAGCCGGAGGGTCTCCAGCACGGTGGGCCGCACCTGGCGGTCGGGGGGTGCCGGCTGCCGGTGCGCGGCGCAGGCACCACCGGCGATCTTGGCCAGGTAGCTCAGGTGATCGCGCTCGGTGGCGTCCAGGCTCAGGGCGTCCGCGAGAGCGGTCACCACGGCGGGGGACGGATTGCGGTCCCGTCCCTGCTCGATACGGGTGAGGTACTCGACGCTGATGCCGGCGCGCAGGGCCAGGTCAGAGCGTCGCAGCCCCGGAGCACGACGGCGGCCGTGATCGGGGAGTCCGAGCGACTCCGGCTGGATGCTGTCGCGCTTGGCGCGTATGAAGTCACCCAACGGCGTGGACATGCCCGAGAGTCTAGGCGATCTTGACAGGGCCCCGGAAGCCGCAGGGTGGCCCCACGGGGGCCAGCCTCCGCCCGGTCTGGTTACCCCCTCCGCGGCGGCCGATGGTGGAGCACATGAGTGAGAAGCACACCTTGGCCATCATCGTCGGCAGCGTCCGGGAAGGCCGTTTCGGGCCGGTTGTCGCGTCCTGGGTCGCCGAGCAGGCACGCCTGCACGGGGCGTTCGACGTCCGCGTCGTCGACCTCGCCGACATGGAGATCCCGCTGTCGCTGCCGGCGATGCCCCCGAAGTTCGCCGGCGACTCCTACCCGCGTCCGGAATCCATGGCGCCCCTGACCTCCGCGTTGGCGGACGCGGACGCGTTCATCGTGGTCACGCCCGAGTACAACCACAGCTACCCGGCCTCCGTGAAGGCCGCCATCGACTGGCACTTCACCCAGTGGACCGCCAAACCGGTCGCCTTCGTCAGCTACGGCGGTGCCGCCGGAGGCCGCCACGCCGTCCTCCACCTGGAGAACGTCCTCACCGAACTGCACGCGGTGACGATCCGCGACGGCCTGGCCTTCCCGAACTACTTCACCGCCTGGGAGGACGGCAGCCCGCTGGACCAGGAGGCGCCCGTCTACGCCAAGACCCTGCTGGAACAGCTCGCCTGGTGGGCCGGTGCCCTGCGTGCGGCGCGCGACGCCTCCCCCTACCCGGCCTGAGAACCCTGACGATCCTGAGAACCCTGGCAACCCCTGAGAACAAGGAGCACTCGTGGAACACACCCGACTCGGACGCTCGGGGCTGAAGGTGAGCCGCATCGCCCTCGGCTGCATGGGCTTCGGCGAACCCACCCCGTTCAACCCCTGGGCGCTGGACGAGGACGCCGCCGAACCGCTCTTCCGCCGCGCGGTCGACCTGGGCATCACGCTGTGGGACACCGCCAACGTCTACGGCAACGGCACCTCCGAGGAGATCGTCGGACGGGCCGTGCGGCGCTACACCCGCCGGGAGGACGTCGTCCTCGCGACCAAGGTCCACCTTCCGATGCACTCCGGCCCCGGCGGGTCGGGGCTCTCCCGCAGGGCGATCATGGAGCAGGTCGACGCCTCGCTCACCCGCCTGGGGACCGACTACATCGATCTCTACCAGATCCACCGCTTCGACCCCGACACGCCGGTCGAGGAGACGATGGAGGCCCTGAACGATGTCATCAGGTCGGGGAAGGTCCGGTACATCGGCGCCTCCTCGATGTGGGCGTGGCAGTTCGCCAAGATGAACCACGCCGCCGAGCGACGCGGGTGGGCCGCCTTCATCTCGATGCAGGACCAGTACAGCCTCGTCCAACGCGAGGAGGAGCGCGAGATGTTCGGCCTCCTCGCCGACCAGGGCGTCTCCAGCCTGCCCTGGTGCCCGCTGGCCAAGGGACGCCTGGCGCGCCCCTACGGACAGCGGACGGAACGCTCGGCCGCGGACCCCGGCGGTCAGCGGTTCTTCGGTGACGGCGACCGTCCCATCGTCGACGCCGTCCACCGCATCGCGGCCGAGCGGGACATCCCGATGGCGCAGGTCGCCCTCGGATGGGTGCTCCGCAATCCGGTGGTCGCCGCCCCCGTCATCGGAGCGACCAAGCCCCACCATCTCGACGATGCCGTCGCCGCCCTCGACGTGCGGCTGACCGAGGACGAGGTCGCGGCGCTCGAAGCCCCGTACACGCCGCGCCTGCCGTCGGGGTTCTAGGGGGTGTCCGGTGGGTGGCCGATGGTGTCCGGTGGATGTCCCCGGGGTCAGCGCAGCGCGTCGGAGACCTCGCGGGCGGCGTCCAGGACGCGGGGGCCGACCCGCTCGGGGACCGAGTCCGCGAGCATCACCACCCCCACGCTGCCCTCTATCCCGGTGACCCCCATCAGCGGGGCGGCCGCGCCGCTGGCACCGGCCTCCAGCTCGCCGTGGGTCAGGGCGTAGCCCGGGTCGTCGCCCCGGCCGCTGCGGGCGGCGAGGATCGCGCGGCCGGCGGCGCCGCGGTCCAGCGGGTGGCGGAATCCGGCGCGGTAGGCGACGTGGTAGTCGGTCCAGGTCGGCTCCACCACCGCGACCGCGAGGGCCTCGGTGCCGTCGACCAGGGTGAGGTGGGCGGTGGCCCCGATGTCCTCGGCGAGGGCGCGCAGCGCGGGCAGCGCGGCCTCGCGGACGAGCGGATGCACCTGGCGGCCGAGCTGGAGCACCCCCAGGCCGACGCGGGCGCGGCCGCCGATGTCCCGGCGGACCAGCGCGTGCTGCTCCAGGGTGGCCAGCAGGCGGTAGACCACGGTGCGGTTGACCCCGAGCTTGTTGGACAGCTCGGTGACGGTCAGGCCGTGGTCGGTGTCGGCCAGCAGTTTGAGGACACGCAGTCCTCGGTCGAGCGTCTGTGAGGTCTCCGCGGTCACGACGCCCCCTCCTCGGTGTGAGTGGCGGCTCTCCACGCGGATGCGTCATCGTCCCTGCGACGGCGCGCGGAAGAGGCCGCCGGTCGCGGGTCGCACGCACCGGCTGCGCTCCGCGGCGGCGCTGCCACGGGGCGTGTGCGTAGCCGGAAACCTAGCGACGCGGTCCGCTCAGCGGAAGAGTCCGTCCAGAATCCGAGCGGACCTGACACCCTGTGACACACGACGGCGCCGGTCATAGGGTGTTATCACCCGCTTTATCCCGCTCACGGGTCGGAATTCATGGCAGGTTCATGAGAATTCCCGAAAGGGCTTGCGAGCCCGTACGGCACCGGATAGGGCACCGCACCGGACAAGGCGCCGGACGCGACACCACTGACAGCGCCCGACGCGACAGCGCCGGGGCGACGCCGCTCAGCGCATCCGGGTGGCCCACTCCCGGACCTTCTTGATCCGCTCCCGGATCTGCCCGGCCGTCGCCTCCGCGCTCGGCGGTCCGCCGCAGACCCGCCGCAGCTCGGTGTGGATCACCCCGTGCGGCTTGCCGCTCTGGTGGACGTACGCGCCCACCAGCGAGTTGAGCTCCTTGCGCAGCTCCAGCAGCTCCTTGTGGGTGACCACCGGCCGCCGCTCCGCCGGGAGTTCGAGGAGATCGGCCTCGGTGTCCGGCTTCTTGCGGCTGTGCGCGATCTGCCGGGCCTGCCGCTTCTGGAGCAGCAGCTGCACCTGGTCGGGCTCCAGCAGCCCGGGGATGCCGAGGTAGTCCTGCTCCTCCTCGCTGCCCGGGTGGGCCTGCATGCCGAACTCGGCACCGTCGAAGAGCACCCGGTCGAAGACCGCGTCGGACTCCAGCGCCTCGAAGGGCAGCATGTCCTGCTCGCCGGTGTCCTCGTCCTGCTCCTTGTTCGCCTCCTCCATCTCCTTCTCGGACTCGGCGTACGGGTCCTCCTCCTCGCCCTCCTTCTTCGGCTTGTCCAGGACGTGGTCGCGCTCGACCTCCATCTCATTGGCGAAGCCGAGCAGCATCGGGATGGTGGGCAGGAAGACCGAGGCGGTCTCGCCGCGCCGCCGGGACCGCACGAAGCGGCCGACGGCCTGGGCGAAGAACAGCGGGGTGGAGATGGTGGTGGCGTAGACGCCGACGGCCAGCCGGGGCACGTCCACGCCCTCGGAGACCATGCGGACCGCGACCATCCAGCGGTCCTCGTTGTGGCTGAAGTCCTCGATGCGCTGCGAGGCGCCGGAGTCGTCGGAGAGCACCACGGTGGCCTTCTCCCCGGTGATCTCGCGCAGCAGCTTGGCGTAGGAGCGGGCGGAGTCCTGGTCGGTGGCGATCACCAGCGCGCCCGCGTCCGGGATGGCCTTGCGGACCTCGGTCAGCCGCTGGTCGGCGGCGCGCAGCACGTTGGGCATCCAGTCGCCGCGCGGATCCAGGGCGGTGCGCCACGCCTGGGAGACCGCGTCCTTGGTCATCGGCTCGCCGAGCCGGGCCTGGAGCTCGTCGCCCGCCTTGGTGCGCCAGCGCATGTTGCCGCTGTAGGAGAGGAAGATCACCGGCCGGACGACGCCGTCGGAGAGCGCGTTGCCGTAGCCGTAGGTGTAGTCGGCGGCCGACCGCCGGATGCCGTCGTTCCCCTCCTCGTAGGTGACGAAGGGGATCGGGTTGGTGTCCGAGCGGAAGGGGGTGCCGGTGAGCGCCAGCCGCCGGGTGGCCGGTTCGAACGCCTCCAGGCAGGCCTCGCCCCAGGACTTGGAGTCGCCGGCGTGGTGGATCTCGTCCAGGATGACCAGCGTCTTGCGCTGCTCACAGCGGTTGCGGTGCAGCATCGGCCGCACGCCGACGCCCGCGTAGGTCACGGCGACGCCGTGGTACTCCCGCCCCAGCGGCCCCGCGCTGTACTCCGGGTCCAGCTTGATGCCGATCCGGGCCGCCGCCTCCGCCCACTGCTTCTTCAGGTGCTCGGTGGGCGCGACGACGGTCACCTGCTGCACCACGTGGTGGTGGAGCAGCCAGGAGGCGAGGGTGAGCGCGAAGGTGGTCTTTCCCGCGCCCGGGGTCGCGACGGCGAGGAAGTCGCGCGGCTGCTCCTGGACGTACTTCTCCATCGCGCCCTGCTGCCAGGCGCGCAGCTTGCTGGCGGTGCCCCAGGGGGCCCGGCCGGGGAAGGCGGGGGAGAGATGGTGGCTGGAGGGGGATGCGGTGGTAGTCACGGTCTCCGTCGGACAGGCTCGGACTCGGACACGGGCTTTATCGGAACTCGGGCGCGGGCTCGGCAACCGCGTCAGCCTACCTGTGTCACCGGGCCCGTCCCCGGGTTACCGCAGGGGTCCACCCCGGGGTGGGATCCAGCTCACATCCGCCGTCCGCACGGCTACTTGCCGACCGGCGGCTCCTTGGTGACCGGCCGCACCCGGGTGGTGACGAAGGCGCCGACCAGCGCCACCGCGGCCATCGCCAGGTACACCGCGGCGAAGGCGGCGGGGTGGCTGCCGGCGTCGGCCGAGAGGTGGCCGTCGTGGCCGGTTCCGGAGGTGGAGCCGCCGCCGAAGGAGACGAAGAGCACACCGCTCAGCCCGACCAGGGTGATGTTGCCGAGCGCGTCGGAGACCTGGAGGGAGGCGGAGTTGCTGCCCGCCTCCTCGGGGGTGGAGAGCTTGAGCAGCAGCACGCTGGCGCTGGAGATCGCCAGGCCCATGCCGAAGCCGCCGATCACCCAGGCGACGGCCGCCATCCACACCGGGACGCCGTCCAGCAGCACCAGCGGGACCATCCCGATGGAGGCGGCGATCAGCAGCAGCCCCAGCCCCATCAGCCGCTCGCGGTACGGCTCCAGCCGGGGCCGGGACTGGACGTAACTGCCCAGCGCCCAGGTCAGGCCGCCGCCGGTGAGGGAGAGCCCGGCCAGGGTGGCGGACAGACCGCGCTCGGTGACCAGCATCAGCGGGACGAAGCTCTCCGCGCCGAGGAAGGCGCCCGCCGTGATCCCGCGCAGCAGGATCACCGACGGCAGTCCGCGGCGGGCCCGGAAGGTGCCGCGCGGCAGCAGCCGCAGGATGCAGGGGACGAGCAGCGCGAGCCCGGCGGCGGCGGGGATCCCGGCGGCCCAGAGACCGTGGCCCCCGGTGACGTTCTGTCCGGCGTACTGGAGCAGCCCGGCGCCGGCGGCGACGGCCAGGGCCAGCAGGATCCGGCGGCGGTTCATGGCCGGGGTGCGGTCCCCGGCCGGCAGCTTGCGCAGGGCCGGGAGCATCACCGACAGCGGCAGCAGCACCAGCACGGGTATGGACAGGAAGACCCAGCGCCAGCCGAGCTGTTCGGTGACCGTGCCGGCGACCACCGGGCCGACGATCACGGGCAGCACCCAGGCCGCGGAGAAGGCGGCGAGCACGGCGGGCCGCAGCCGCTCCGGGTAGGCCCGGCCGACCACCACGTACAGCGCGACGATCACCAGCCCGCCGCCGATGCCCTGGATGCCGCGCCCGGCGACGAACATCCACATCTGGCGCGCGGAGCCGGAGACGACCAGTCCGGCGCCGAACGCGGCGATCCCGGCGAACAGCGGCGTCAGCGGCCCCTTGCGGTCGCACCACTCGCCGGAGAGCGTCATCGCGAAGAGGCTGGCGGTGAAGTAGGCGGAGAAGGCGTACGCGTAGAGCTCCACCCCGTCCAGGGCGTGGGCCGCCACCGGCATGGCGGTGTTGACGGCGCTGGCCTCGAAGGCGATCAGCGAGACGACGGAGATGATGCCCAGGGTCAGGGCGCGGTAGCGGCGGCTGAGCACGGTCTCGGTGCCGAGGGTCTGGGCATCGGGGTGCGCCGCCGTGGCCGTATCGGCTTCGAGAGCGGTCATTGCGCCAGCGTAAGGCGCGTTTTACGGCCTGACGCCTGTCGCGGGACGGAGCTGTTCTCCGCCATGGGTCCTAGGCGTTCGCGCGTAGGACCACACGGGTCGCGGTGTTGGTCGCGGCGTCGGTCCCGGTGGTGGTCCGGGTGGTGGTCCGGGTGGTGGTCTGGGTGTTGGTCCCGGCATCGGCTCCGGTGTTCCCGTGCGGAGACATCTGTTTCCGATGCTTTACCGTTCAAAGATCAACTCGCCATGAACATGGCTGTACGATTTCGGCCAGTTGACCGCCCGTCACGCCTACGTCGGCGGACCACTCTTCTTTCATTCTGAAACTCGCCCCGGACGCCCACGGCTCCGGGGCGACTTACGGGGGAGCACCGGAAACATGCAGATTCGTCGTGCCCTGGCCGCCGCCGCGCTGGTCTCCGCGGCGCTCACGCTGACGGCCTGCCAGGACGATGGCACCGACACGGACGCCTCGGCGAGCTCCAGCTCCAAGCCGGGCGGCGACAAGGCGAAGCCGGCCCCCGGCAGCACGGCGGGCAACGCCGACTACGGCTGCTACGAGCTGGCCAAGGGCCACAAGGTCATCTGGGTCGACAACGTCGAAGGCGCCATGAACAACATCGTCGCAAGGGAAGCCGTGTGGGAGTGCGGCTCCAGCGGTGAAGGGGTCGTCTTCAAGCCGTCCGAAGGCGAGCCGAAGATCTACTCCATGGCATCCGGCGACACCGCGATGACGATCATCGGCAAGGACGGCCGGCAGAAGACCACCGCCGCGACCGGCGGCATCGCCCACGTCAAGTCGTGTGCGGACCCGGACGGCAAGACCTACGACGGCGGGCAGGCCCCGAAGGTCGACAAGTCCACCTGCGGCACCAACTTCTACGACGTCGCGGTGGGACCCGACGGCAAGATCACCGAGATGACGGAGCAGTACACCGGCTGAACCCCGCGGGGCGCGGCACATCCGCGCCGGGCCCCGCGCGCCGCGCGTATCCCATCGCCGGCCCCCCACTTCTCTTCATGTCATTCCCACCCGGTCGACAGCGGCCGGGTGCGCACCGAGGGAACCCCATTTCCATGCGTATGCGTCGTATCTTCGCCTCCGCCCTGCTCGTCTCGGCGGCCCTCACCCTGACCGCCTGCCAGGACGAGGACACCGCCGACACGGACGCCTCGGCGAGCTCCAGCTCCAAGCCGGGCGGCGACACGTCGGCCACGCCCAAGGGCGGGAAGGGCGACGACACCGCCGCCGGGAAGGGCGGCGTGAAGTTCGACAAGGACGGCTGCCCGATCGAGGCGCCGGGCCACAAGTTCATCTACGCGGAGAAGATGGAGGGCAACGTCCTCTTCGCCAAGGACGGCAAGCTCAGCTGCAACCGGGAGATGAACGAGGGCGCGTTCTTCTCCCCCGCGGGCAAGACCCAGCAGTACACCATCCTGGACGACGCCGAGATCAACCCGCTGCTGCTGGACGACGACACCACCAGCACGCGCACCATCAAGCACCTTCAGGTCTGCGTCGCCAAGCTGGCGGACCCGCTGGGCGAGAAGCCGGAGGACCCGAAGGAGAAGTGCTCCGGCAACGGCCCGTACGACATCCAGGTGGACGCGGAGAACAACGTCTCGGTGATCACCGAACTGATCACCTCCTGAACCCCGCGGAGCCCGGCGCGCTTCCGGCGCCGGGCTCCGTTCCCCCTGCGGGCCTTGCCATCTGCCAGAGGTTCAGGTGGTGAGCAGCACCCCGCCGTAGCTGACGCCGGCGACCACCACCCAGGCGCACAGGCCGAGCAACGCGACCCGGCCGCCGGTGCGGGTCAGCGAGGGCAGGTGGACCGCGCTGCCCAGCCCGAAGAGCGCCGCGGCCAGCAGCAGTTCCTGCGTGTGCTGTGCGGCCTCCAGCGTTCCGGAGGTCAGCAGGCCGGTGGAGCGCAGGACGACCATCGCCAGGAACCCGGCGACGAACAGCGGCACCAGCGGCGGCCGCCGGCCCGCGTCGGCTCCGGCGTCATCGCCTCGCGCGTCCGCCTGCCGCCGGGCCCGTACCGAGATCGCCACCGCCGCGACCAGCGGCGCCAGCAGCGCCACGCGCATCAGCTTGACCAGCACCGCGTCGGTCAGGGCGTCCGCCCCGGCGGTCTGCGCGGTCGCCACCACCTGGCCCACGTCGTGCACGCTCGCCCCGGCCCAGCGGCCGAACTGCCCGTCGTCCAGCCCCAGCGGCTGCTGGAGCAGCGGCAGGACGGCGATGGCGAGGGTGCCGCAGAGCGTCACCAGCGCGACCGAGGTCGCCACGTCCTTCTCGTCGCTGTCGTTGACCTCGCTGACCGCGCCTATCGCGGACGCACCGCAGATGGAGTAGCCGGTGGCTATCAGCAGCGGCTGGTCGCCGGGCAGCCCCATCCGGCGGCCGAGCCACCAGGTGCCGCCCAGGGTGGCCGCGACCACCGCGAACACCATCGCCACGGTGGCCCAGCCGAGTCCCAGCACATCGTCCAGGCTGAGCTTCAGCCCCAGCAGGACGACGCCGAGCCGCATCAGCCGCTTTCCGGCGAAGGAGAGCCCGGCCCGGCCGGGGCCGCGGATCAGCCCGCGCGCGCCCGGCAGATGGGCGGCGGTGATGCCGAGCACGACCGCGGCGGTGAGCATCGGCACGCCCGGCAGCAACCAGTGCACCAGCCAGGCGAGGCCGACCCCGGCCACCGCGAACGCCAGCCCGGCGGCCTCGCGCGGCACCCCGCCGGACGCCCCTCCGACGGGCGCGGAGGCGGTGGACGCGGGGACGCTGGACTCGTGGGTGTCGGACGCGCCGGCGCCGGGCGCGGAAGTGTCGGACGCAGGGGCGTCGGGGGCGGTGGCAGAGCCCGCCGGCGGGGGGTCGGCGGGCTCTGCCGGCTTGGTGGTGGCGGCCAGGGCTCCGTGCGCTGTGCGGCGGCTCACCGCTCGCCGGCCGGAGGCTCGTACACCCGCCGCACGCTGTTGCCCAGCCGCGCGATGTCCGCACCGTAGATGTGGATGGAGATCGCCTTGCCGTCACAGGAGTTGAGCACCCGGTGGATGTCACCGGGCGGCGCGAACCCGCACACCGAGCCCTGCGGGTTCACCACCTGCGCGGTGGCGACCAGCCGCGAGCTGGTGCCGTCGGAGACCAGGCGGTAGCGGGTCTCACTCTCCTCGCCCTGGTGAACTCCGGCCACGCACCAGGACACATGGTCGTGGATGGCGGTGCGCTGTCCGGGCATCCAGACCAGCGCGACGATGGAGAAGCTGCCGTCCTGCTCGGCGTGGAGGATGTGCTGGCGGTAGCAGTCGGGGTCGCCGGTCTGCTGCTCCTCGGTGAGCAGGTCGGGCGCACCGAGGTGGGGCGCCAGCCGTTCGCCGACCAGATAGGCCGTCAGGTCCGGCGGCAGTCCCCGGTCGACGGCCTCGCGCACGTCGCTGAGCAGCGCGTTGAACCGTTCGGTCGTGCGGGCGGCGCGGAATGCGGTCGGAGTGGTCATAACGGCAGGGTCCAGCCGTCCGACCCATCACGTCCAACGACGGTTCTTTCGCCAGGTCCCAAACTCTGCTTATGGATGGACCGGCTCAGGCCCCCGGCCCAGGCCCCGTCTCGGCAACGGGCCCCGGCCCCGCTCAGGCCCGGCTCAGCAGCCGACCCGGCTCGCCGCCACCGCCTTCAGCTCCTCCAGCACCAGCGCGGTGGCCGGGATCCGCAGATGCTCGCGGAGCACGTACGCCGAGACCTGACGGCGCGAGGCGGGGTCCAGCGCCCGCCCGGTGACCTTGCTGTGGCACAGGAAGGAGAGCACCAGTCCGGGCATCATCGCCACCCCCAGCCCCTCTGCGACCAGGCTCTGCACGACCAGGTTGTCGTCGGTGGTGAACGCGATGTCCGGGGCGAAGCCCTGCTCCGCGCACTCGTGCAGGAAGTTGGCGCGGCAGCGCAGGCATCCCGCGATCCAGCGCTCCTCGGCGAGGTCGGTGAGCTTCACGGCGCGCCGGCGGGCGAGGGGGTGGCCGGTCGGCATCAGCACCGTCAGCTGGTCCTCCAGCAGCGGGATCTCCACGACGTCCTCCGGAACGTCGTCGTGCAGCCCGGGATAGGTGAAGGCCAGCGTGATGTCGCACTCGCCGCGCGCCAGCCGCCCCAGCGACTCCGGCGGCTCGCCCTCCAGCAGATCCACCCGGACCCCGGGATGCCCGGCGGCGAGCCGGGCCATGGTCTCCGGGATCAGCGTGGCGTTGGCGCTGGGGAAGGCGCACACCCGTACCCGTCCGGCCCGCAGCCGGGTGATGGCGTTCATCTGGGCCTGCGCGGCGGCGATGCTCTCCAGGATGGTGTCCGCGTGCCGGGTCAGGGCCTCCCCCGCCTCGGTGAGCCGCATCCCCCGGCCGACCCGGATGAACAGCGGCGTGCCGACGGCCCGTTCGAGCGCCTTCATCTGCTGGGTGATGGCCGGCTGCGTATAGCCGAGTGCACGAGCGGCGGCCGAGTACGAACCGGCCCGGACCACTTCGTGGAACGTCTTGATGTGCCGGGAATCGAACACCCTCGAATCATAAGCGGAAATTGGGGTAACGCGTCAGACGACCTCAGGCGCTTTTGGGTCACTCGCGGCACCGCGACCGTACGCCGTCGCGCGGTCGCGCGCCGTTCCCGCGCCTCGGGCAAGCTGGTCAAATGCCGCACTATCCCTCGTACGACGCAGCCGAGCTCTCCTACCGCGTGCTGCCCGCACACCACAGCGGCGACCGGGCCTCCCTTCCCCCGCTGGTCGCGCTGGCCGGCGGCCCCGGCCGGGACGCGGCCTACCTCGGCGACCTCGGCGGCCTGGACACCGACCGGGACCTGATCGTCCCGGACAGCCGCGGCACCGGCGACTCACCACCCGCCGCCGACCCGGGCGGCTACGCCTTCCCCCGGCTGGCCGAGGACCTCGAAGCGCTGCGCGGCCATCTCGGGCTGGAACGCTTCGCCCTGCTGGCCCACGACGCGGCCGCCGCGACCGCGCAGGCGTACGCCGCCGCCCACCCGCACCGGCTGAGCAGGCTGATCCTGGTGTGCCCCGGCTCCCGGCTGCAGGGCGAACTCCCCGAGGACGCCCGCCAGATCTTCACCTCCCGCGCCGCCGAACCCTGGTGGCAGGAGGCGTATCTCGCGGCCCAGCGGCTCACCGAGGCCACCGATCTTGGCGAGATCCGCACCCTGCTGCTGCGCGCCGCCCCGATGGCGTACGGGCGGTGGGAGGAGCCCCAGCGCGCCCACGCCGCGGCCGAGGGCGGCCAGCTGGGCCCGGTCCCCCGCGCGGGCTTCTGGCAGGGCGTGGACGAGCCGGCCCGGCGGGCCCTGCTGGTCGCGCTGCACGAGGTGGCCTGCCCGGTGCTGGTGATCACCGGCGACCAGGACGCGGTGACCGGCATGCGCGCCGGTGAGCTGGTGGCGGAGTCCTTCCCCGACGCCCGGGTCCGGGTACTGCCCGGCGTGGGCCACTACCCGTGGGTGGACGAGCCGGAGTTGTTCCGCACCACGGTGGAGGGCTTCCTCGGCCCGGCCCTTTCGTGAACGCGCTGTGCCATTCACATGTCAGCGGCCCCCGAACCGTTGAACGACCCCGCGCGCCCCGCCTAACGTGATCCGCACGAAGAACGGAACACGGCCGCGTGCCCGAGTGGTTCAGGGGCTCGCCTGCAAAGCGAGTTACGTGGGTTCGAATCCCGCCGCGGCCTCTACACGCAACCTGGCCCCCCCCACGCCCCCTGCCGGGGGTGCGGGGGTCGCCCCCGAACAAGCACAGCACGTGGGTTCGAATCCCGCCGCGGCCTCCACACGCAAAGGGGTGGCACCTTCGAAAAGGTGCCGCCCCTTTGCGTATGCCCGCCCGGCCGGCGCATCCGCGCGGCGCGGGCGTCAGCCTCGGAGTTCCGCGCCCACAGCCGCCTGCGGCCGGATCGGGAGCCGGTTGACGGGCCGTCCGGTCGCGGCGCGCACCGCGGCGGCGACCGCGGAGGGGGCAGTCACCACCGGCACCGCGCTGACCGCCTTCGCCCCGAAGGGCGCGACGACATCCCGCTCCTCGACCAGCTTCACGATGCGGATCGGGGGCACGTCGACCGCGGTCGGCAGGGCGTAGCTGGTGAGGTTCGGGTGCCGGATGATTCCGCGCGAGGTGCGCAGGTTCTCGGTGAGGGCGGCGCCGATCCCCTGGGCGACGCCCGCCTCGATCCGGGCCGCGACCTGGCGCGGGTTGAGCGCCCGGCCGACGTCCTGGGCCACCGTCATGTCGACCACCCGGACCAGGCCCAGCTCGATGTCGACGTCGACCACCGCGCGCATCGCGCAGAACGCGAGCCCGACGAAGGCGTCGCCCTGCCCGGCCTCGTCCAGCGGCTCGGTCGGGTGCGGGCGGCACTGCGCTGTCGCCCACAGCTCCTTGCCCTCCAGGGCCTCGTGCACGGTCGTGGAGAGCACCCCGTCGTACGAGGTGATCTTGCCGTCGGCGATGGTCAGCAGCTCGGTCGACATGCCGAACTTGTGCGCCAGCGGCTGGAGCAGCTGGGTACGGACCATCTTGGCGGCCCGCTCGACGGCACCGCCGGAGACCCAGGTGTGCCGGCCGCGCGCGGCCGGCCCGGCCGGGGGCTGGTCGGTGTCGACGGAGGCGACGTGCACCTCCTCGATGCCCAGGATCTCCTGGACGATCTGCCGGGCCAGGGTGGTGAAGCCCTGGCCGGTCTCCACCGCGGCGCAGATGACCGTGGCCACCGAGCCGGAGACCTTGACGGTGGCGGTGGACACCTCGTCCGTGCCCTCGGCGCCGAGCATGTGCACCATGCCCAGCGCGTAGCCGACCCCGCGCCGCACCGCGTCCGGATCGCCCGCGCCCTCCGGCCCGCCCGGCAGCAGCCAGGTGTCCGGCTCGTCGTCGGGCAGCGGCGGCAGCGGCTCGTCGCGCACCGCGCGCAGCAGTTCGGCGACGGGCGCCGGGCAGGTGACGGTCTGTCCGGTGGGCAGCAGGTCGCCGGTGGCCATCACGTTGCGCAGCCGCAGCTCGGCCGGGTCCATGCCCAGCTTGGCGGCGAGCTTGTCCATCTGGCCCTCGTAGGCGGCGCACACCTGCATCGCGCCCTCGCCCCGCACATGGCCGGACGGGGGGTTGTTGGTGCGCACCGCCCAGCCCTCGATGAAGGCGTGCGGGACGACGTACGGGCCGCAGGCGAAGGACACCGCGGCGGCGAGCGCGTCCCCGGAGGAGTCGGCGTAGGCGCCCGCGTCCAGCAGGATCTGCGCCTCGACCTTCAGCAGCTTGCCCTCGGCGTCCGCGTGGTGGCGGTAGCGGAGCAGGGTGGGGTGGCGGTGCGGGTGGCCGAGGAAGGACTCCTCGCGGGTCGCGGCGAGCTTCACCGGACGGCCGGTGCGCAGCGCCAGCAGCCCCAGCGGCAGCTGCATGCCGGGGTCCTCGCGCTCGCCCATCGCCCCGGGCACGCCGGTGACCACGATCTTGACCCGGTCCGGGTCCAGGCCGAAGCAGGCGGCGGCCGCGTCCCGGTCGGCGTGCGGGTCGGTGGAGGCGGTGTAGATCTCCACCCCGCCGTCCGGGCGGGGCACCGCCAGGCCCGCCTCGGCCCCGATCGGCGCCGGATCCTGGCGGCCGATCCGGTACAGCCCCTCGACGATGACGTCCCCGGTGACCTCCGGGTCGCCGAAGCTGAGCGGGATGTGCCGGATCAGATTGCCTTCCGGGTGCAGCGGCTCGGCCGCGAACGCCTGCTCCGGGTCGGTGACCGGCTCCAGCACCTCGTACTCGACGGCGATCGCGGCGGCGGCCAGCCGGGCGGTGTCCGGGTGGTCGGCGGCGACCGCGGCGATCGGCTCACCGTGGTGCCGGACCAGGTCCTTGGCGAAGACCGGCCGGTCGGCGACCCGGCGCCCGTGCCCGGCGTCGCCCGGCACGTCGGCGTGCGTCACCACGGCCCGCACGCCCGGCATCTCGGCCGCCTGCGTGGTGTCGATGGACAGGATGCGGGCGTGCGGGTGCGGGGAGCGCAGCACCGCGGCCCACAGCAGCCCCTCGGCCCACAGGTCGGCCGCGTACGGGAAGGTGCCGGCGGCCTTCGCGGGGGCGTCGGCGGAGGGCAGGGAGACGCCCAGACCCTGCGGTGCCGGCGGCGGTGCCG
Source organism: Streptomyces sp. JLBT605 (assembly GCF_058215555.1). Lineage (NCBI taxonomy): Bacteria > Bacillati > Actinomycetota > Actinomycetes > Kitasatosporales > Streptomycetaceae > Streptomyces > Streptomyces sp. JLBT605. The sequence goes on along the minus strand of NZ_CM177087.1, from coordinate 4,335,808 downwards.
GCACGGCGGACTGGCTGGTGACGGCGTTGGTGGTGACGGCACCGTCCGCGATTCCGGTCATGCGCTCGCCCCTCCAGTGCCGTTGCCGCCGGTGTGACTGTGATGGCCGCCGTTGCCGCCGAATCCGCCGGCGCCGTGCGGGCCGCTCTGGTGCGGGATACGGACCTGCTCCGCGGGCTCCGCCCCGGGCGCGGCGCCCGGCGGCGTGGCGTCCGCCGCCGCGGGCCCGGCCTCGGCATCCGCGTCGGCCGCCTCCCGCTCGGAGATGACCTCGCGGACCGCCTCCAGCACGCCCCGGTAGCCGGAGCAGCGGCAGAGGTTGCCGCAGATCGCCTGCCGGGTCTCCAGCTCGGTCGGGGCGTGGTTGCCTTCCAGCAGGTCGTGCACGGTCATCGCGAGGCCGGGCACGCAGAAGCCGCACTGCACCGCGCCCGACGCGGCGAGCGCGCGCTGCACGTCGGAGGGCTGCCCGTCGGTGGCCAGGCCCTCCACGGTCCGGACCTCGCAGCCCGCGGCGGTGGCGGCGGGCACCAGGCAGGAGGCGACCAGCCGCCCGTCGACCTGCACCGAGCAGGCCCCGCACTCGCCCTGCGAGCAGCCGTCCTTGGCACCCGCCAGGCCGAGGCGTTCGCGCAGCACGTAGAGGAGGGACTCGCCGATCCAGGCGTCGGTGACCGGCCGGTCGGTGCCGTTGACGCGCAGGACGTAGGAGGCGGCCGGGTGCTCGCTGTGCGGCAGCTCCGGCGCGGCCGCGTCGTCCGTCGCGTCCGTGTTCGCGGCGTCCGTCGCGTCCGGGGTGGCCGGGGCGCCGTCGGGGGTGCCGGTGCCTGCCCCGGGGGCGGTCCGCACCGCGTCCCCGGCCTCGGCGTCGGCCTCGGCGTGCTCCGGGACGTCGGCCCGCTCCACGGGCGCCCCGGCTCCTGCCTCGGCCTCTGCGTCGGTTACCGGCGTCGTGGGCTCGCCCTCGGCCCCGAGCCGGGCTCGGGCTTCGGCTCCGGTCCCGGCCTCGGTGGATGTGGTGCCGCCGGTGGCCGGGGCGGCGGACGCGGCGGACCCGGCGGTCTCCACGCCTGCGGCCGCAGCGCCGCCGGGGACGGCGGCCACTGCCCGCGGGCCGGCCTCGGCCGCTTCCGCGCCGTCCGCGAGGGCTCCCGCTGACGTTTCGGGCGCGGGTCCGTCCCCGCCGTCCCTCATGCCGTCGCCGGGCTCCGCCCCGGGGGGCGCCCAGTGGGCCTCGCCGTGGGGCAGCTGCGCGGCCTGCCGGGGCCGCGCCCCGGGCTCCTCGCCGGAGCCGTCGGCGACGGCGTGGTTCGGGACCCGCGCGCCGTGCCCGGACGAGACGTCACCGGGCTCGGCCGCAGGGAGGTCCTCCCGGACGAACTCCGGGGAGGCGTCGGCGCCCGGCGCACCAGCGCCGGAAGCCTCGCCGTGGTCCCCCCGGACGAAGTCCGGGGGGACGTCCATGCCCTGTGCCGGGGCGGCACCCCGGCCCGGCTGGGCCCGGCGGCGCCCGCGCCCCGCACCGGCCGGACCAACGACCGGCTCGGCATCGGCCGGGTGACCGTCCACGCCACGGCCGTCAACCGGCACGCCCGCGGCGCCCGCGGCGTCCGCGCCCCAGTCGTCCACACCCTCGCCGGGAACGGAGACGGGGACATCGCCCGGGACCACGTCCGGGGCAGGCTCAACGCCAGGCACCTCGGCGGGAACACCGGCGGCGGCCTCCGCGTCCGGAGCCACGGCAGGACCCCGGCCCGCACGCGCCCGACGCCGATCCCGGCCCGCCGCGACCACACCGCCCACCGACTCGACATCGGCCGGGTGACCGTCCACGTCGGTACCGTCAGCCGGCACGCCCGCGCTGCCCGCGGCGTCCGCGCCCCAATCGTCCGCACCCTCGCCGGGAACGGAGACGGGGACATCGCCAGGGAGCACGTCCGGGGCAGGCTCAACGCCAGGCATCTCGTCGGCGGCCTCCGCGCCCGCAGCCGCGCCAGGGCCCCGGCCCGCACGCGCCCGACGCCGATCCCGGCCCGCGGCCACCACACCGCCCACCGACTCGGCATCGGCCGGGTGCGCGGCGTACTCGTCGTTCGTGGCCCCGGTCGCCTCGCCGGAGACGGCGGTGCCGTCCGGGTGCGCGGCACCCTGGCCGTCGGGGGCGAACGCGCCGGAAGCGGTGACCGGTTCGCCGGGGCCGCCGGTGGGGCCGACGGGGGCGTCCGGGGCACCGTGCGGCACACCGGGGCGGCCCGCCCCGGGCACCTCCGGACCGGCCGGATACCCGCCCTGGATGCCCTGGCCGCCCTGCGCGGGCCCGGGGCGGAAGTCATGGGAAGGCGCGGCGGGGGCCGGAGCTGCCGGAGCGCCGAGTGCCGCGGAGGCCGCCGCGTGCCCGTCGTGGCCCGCGCCGGGCTCGCCGACCGGGTACTCGCCGGAGTCGTCCATCGGGTCGTCTCCGGCAACCGGAACCGACCACTGGCCGCCCTGGCCGGGTCGGCCGCTCTCGCCGACCTGGCCGGTCCGCTCCGACGGCGCGCCGGGAACCGCCGGGTCCGAGTGGCCCGCCGGCGCGTTCCTGCCTGACTGCCCGGCTCGGCCCGGCTGCCCGGCTCGGCCCGGCGCCCGGCCGTCCGCGCCCTCGTCCGCGAAGGGCATCGTCCACTGCACCGTGGCATGCGGGTCGGTGGCGGGGGCCGCGGCGGGCTGCTGTGCGGCGGGGCGTCCGCGTGCGGTGAGCCGGTCGCCGAGCGCCACCTCTCCCGTCCCGTCGACCGGGCCGCCGACGGTGCCCTGTCCATCCGGGGAGGCCCACTGACCGGTGTCGCCGCTCACCGCGGACATCGGCCACTGCATGGCCGGTGAGGCATGGCCGACCGTGAATTCCCCGGTCTCGTCCGCGCCTTCGTCGGCCACCGGGATGGACCACTGGCCTGTCCGGACGTCGGCGCCACCGGCCGGCATCGGCCAGTGCACGGTCGCGTGCGGATCGGTCCCGTGGGGGTCGTGTGCGTGGGGGCCGACCGCGTGCGGATCGGCCGTGTGGGGATCGTTCGGGTGCGGGTCGGTCGCCCCGGCCGCCGGGTACTCCCCGGTGCCGCCGTCGGCGATGCCGGGCGTGCCCCAGGCGGGTGTGTCCGTCGGGGTGCCGGGGGCCGGCCAGCCGCCGGGCACGGCCCACTGCCCGCTGTCGCCCGGTCCGGAGCCGACCGGCGCCTCGCCGTGGACCTGCCCCGGCTGCCCGTACGGCTGCGCGTCCGACGCCGCGTACGGCTGGGCGCCGCCGTGCTGCGGCTGCTGCTCGGCGTGCCGCTGTGCGTAGCCGGCCGCCAGGCCCTGGGCGTGCGCCTGCCACTGGCCGCCCTGGGAGGGGTCCGCGGTCATCGGCGAGGCCGTCTGGGGGCCGCCCTGGGTGAAGTCGGGCGGGGTGTAGCCGGTGCCGGGCGCGGCCAGCGGGTCCCAACCCACCGGCATCGCGGCCGGGTCGGCCAGGTCGGGGGGCAGCTGCACGAAGGCGGTGCCCTCGGCGTCGTACTCCGGGCCGCGCGGCATCGGCTGCCAGCCGGCCCCGGCCTCGGGCTGAACTGGCTGCTGTTCGTCACTCACGCGAGTGCCCTCCCCAGTGCTCGGCGGGCCAGAGCTGCCACGGTACGCCTCAGGTGCAGCGCGGCGGGCGGCAGGGTGACCGGCTCCGCGCCCTCCTCCTGCGGAAGATCGGGGATGCAGGCCACGGCGACGTACTCGCCGAACGCCTTGCACACCTCCGGGTCCAGGCCGCGGTCGCCGTCCCAGTCGATCAGCGAGGCGACCCACGCCTCGGCGTCCAGCGGGCGCAGCGGCATCGGCGCCACCGCGCCGACCGCGCACCGCACATGGCGCCGGGCCGGGTCGAGCACGACGGCGACGGACGCGGTGGCCCGGCCGGGGCCGGTGCGGCCGGTGGCCTTCAGGAAGGCCTGCGGGGCGTGCAGCAGCGGAACCCGGACGAATCCGACGAGCTCGCCGGGGCGCAGCATCTCGACTCCGGCCAGCAGATGGCCGACCGGGATCTCCCGGCCGGCGGTGCCCCCGCCGTCACCCGGGCCGACGACCACCAGCATGGCCTCCAGGGCGGCCAGCACCGGCAGCGCGTCGTTGGTGGGCGCGGCGCTGACGATGTTGCCGCCGAGGGTGCCCGCGTTGCGGATCTGCGGCGGTCCGGCGGCGCGCGCGGCGGCGGCCAGCGCGGGGATCAGCGCGGCGAAGTCCGGGCGCCCCATGCGCGCGTGGGTGAGACCGGCGCCGAGCAGCGCGTGTCCGTCCTGGTACTGCCAGCCGCGGATCTCGCTGATCCGGCCGAGGCCGACCAGTCCCGCGGGCCGCAGCAGCCCGGCGTTGACCGCGGCCATCAGATCGGTGCCGCCCGCCACCGGCACGGCGGCGGGCATGGCCGTGAGCGCCGCCACGGCCTCGTCGAGCGAGCCCGGCAACGTCACCGTGTTCACCGTGTGCGCCGCCTGCGGTGCGTGCGTGGTCAACCGCTGCCCCTTCCCCGGTGTCCCGGCTGTTCGCCGTACGGTACGTGCTGACGGCCCGGACGTGGCAACTCTGGCACATCTTCGGAGTCCGTCGTCGCGAGGGTCCGTGAAGCGGCGGTCTGCCGTTGACCTGGGTAATGGTCCGGTTTGCCGGAGACGTCGGCACGGAGTCCGATTGGCACGTTTCAGGGATCCTTGTACGGCTTGTCGTGCGCACTTTCCGCCCCGGTTCGTGCTCCGGTTCGGGCCCCGGCGGGCCCCACCGCCCCCTCCAGCGGCGGCTGCTGGGGTCTCCCGGAGCCCCCGAGGACCCTCACGGCCCTCCCAGGTTTCCGCGGCGCTTCCCGGGCGCGTCCGGGGAGCCGGGTCGGCGCTGTGCGGCGCGCTGGACGGGGCTCTGGGCAGGGCGCTGGACGGCTCGCCGGGCAGGGCGCTGATGGGGGCTCCACCGGCGGCACCGTGCGCGACCCCGCGCGCCCCTTCCGGCCGGGCTCACACGATCGGGGGCGCCCCCTCGATCGGACGTCCGAGGGTGCCCCGCATCCCCGGCGGGACCGGACGCCGCTGCCAGGGGCGAGGCCCGCCGGGCGGCCGGTAATCGACGCCGAGGGCGTCCAGCCGGGCGTAGTGCGCCGCCATGCGCCGCTGGAATCCGGCGACATCGCGCGCGGCCGGGGACGGCAGCCGGGACCAGACGACCTCGGCGAAGGCCGCCAGCCGTGGAAAGGTCTGGTAGTCGACACGCGCCTGCGTCTCCAGCACCTCGGTCCACACATTGGCCTGCGCTCCGAGCACCCGGGCGGCCTCCGCCCCGGTCAACTCCGGCGGCACCGGCTCGAAGCGGTAGACGTCCTCCAGGGTGCGGACGTAGCCGATCGGCATCGGCTCGTCGGGGCCCGGCGCCTGCCGGTGGTCGAGGTAGACCTGTTGCTGAGGGCACATGACCACGTCATGGCCGGATCGCGCCGCCGCGACCCCGCCCGCGTACCCCCGCCACGACGACACCGCCGCCCCCTCCGCCAAGCCGCCTTCAAGGATCTCGTCCCAGCCGATCAGCCGCCGCCCCCGCTCCGCGAGCCAGCGGTCGAAGTGCCGGATGAACCAGCTCTGCAGCGCGTCCTCGTCCGCCAGCCCCAGCGCCTCCCGCCGCGCCCGCGCCGCCGCCGAGGCCCGCCACTCCCCCTTGGGGCACTCGTCCCCACCGATATGGATGAAGGTCGACGGGAAGAGCGCCAGCACCTCCTCCAGCACGCCCTCGTAGAAGCGCAGGGTGTGGTCCGCCGGCGCCAGCACATGCGGGCTGATCCCCCAGTCGTCCCAGACCCCGAGCCCGGCGGTGTCGGTGACGTCGGTGTTCCCCAGCTCCGGATACGCGGCGATGGCGGCCTGCGAATGGCCGGGGACGTCGATCTCCGGCACGACGGTGATGTGCCGCTCGGCGGCGTACGCGACGATCTCCCGGATGTCGTCCTGGCGGTAGAACCCGCCGTGCGGCCGCGGGTCCCACAGCGGCGAGGCCCGGTGCCCGTACCGGCTCCGCTCCCGCCACGCGCCGACCTCCGTCAGCCGCGGGTACCGCTCGATCTCGATCCGCCAGCCCTGGTCGTCGGTGAGGTGCAGATGGAGCACGTTGAGCTTGTGGGCGGCGAGCAGGTCGAGGTAGCGCAGCACGCCGTCCTTGGGCATGAAGTGCCGCGCGACGTCCAGCAGCATGCCGCGCCACCCGAAGCGCGGGGCGTCCTCGATCTCCACGGCGGGCAGCTCCCATCGCCGCTCCGCGCGCACCGGCGCACGCCGGTACGCGTCCGGCCCGAGCAGCTGCCGCAGCGTCTGGGCACCCCAGAAAACCCCCGCCGGGTCCCCGCCGCTCACCAGGGCCCGCCCGTCGCGGACGTTGATCCGGTAACCCTCCACCGGAAGCGCGCCGTCGATCCGCAGCTCGATCGCCCTCTCGGCGGTGTTCGCCCGCGAGCCGGGCTCCCCCGATGGGAACGGCAACCCGGTCGCCGCTCCCACCACGGACCGCAACCACCGCTCGGTGCTGCCCGTGCCGGGCCCCGCCGTCAGCGTGGTGTGCTCGTCAAGAGCGAACCCGCCGCCGGTGGACGCGGAGACGCTCAGCGGTGCCGGAATGAGATCCGTGTCGGTCATGCACCCATGCCTGCCGCGCGTCAGGCGTTCGGAAACTCCCCCGCCTTCACGGCGTTGACGAACGCGGCCCACTCGGAGGCGTCGAAGACGAGGGCGGGGCCGTCAGGGCTTTTGCTGTCGCGGACCGGGACGACGCCGACGAGGCCGTCGGCCACCTCGATGCAGTCGCCGCCGCCCTCGTTGCTGTAGGTGCTCTTGCGCCACCTGACAGCCGCTATGCCCGTGCGCGCGGTGGTGCACATCTGCTGAAGTCCTCCATCGCCCGACGGATCATGGCATTTGACTCGGCTGGGGGAAGCGCCAAGGCATGCACGAGATCGTACCGATGGGCGTGTCTCCTGACGGCGGCTCGGTCTTCCACCCACTCGCCGTTGTGGCTCGTCTCCAAGTAGGCCCTGTCTGGACCGTTTTCGAAGGACAGCAACGTCAATGAGCCGCCCAGAGCTGAATGTGCGCCGGTGGAGAACGGAAGAACCTGCACCGCGAGGTTCGGCGCCTCGGAACATTCGATTACGCGCGCCAACTGCTCACACATAACCGCAGCTCCGCCGACGTGCCGCCTTAGCGCCGCCTCGTCCAATACAACCCACAGCAGTGGGCGCGTTGGCCCCCAGAGGAGTTTCTGCCGATCGAGTCGAGCCTGCACCTTCTCTTCGATCTCGGACTCGCTGCACCAAGGCAAGCCGAGCCGTAGCAGTTCCCGGGCGTACGCCTCGGTCTGCAGCAAGCCTGGCACGGTGTGCGCCATGTACTTGTGCATCGCAACGGCCCTGGCCTCGTAGTGCATGTACTTCCGCGCCCAGTTCGGGAACGGCGTCCGCCTCATGTGCCCCCACAGATCTCGGAGGTCGCCGTCGGCTCCGAGCAGCGCGTCCAACGCCTCGCAGACATCCTCGGTGGGCGTCTCCTTGCCCAACTCGAACTGGGCGATGCGACTGTGGGCGATCGGGATCTTGTCGCCCAACTGCTTCTGCGTCCAGCCCTTACTCATCCGCAGCTTGCGGAGCTTCTTCCCGAACAGCGCTTCGAGCGAAGTCGACGGGTCAAGTTCCTTGGGCGCAGGCATCGTTGCCTCCCGTTTGCCTCTCGCGGGCTGTAAACCGCAGCGCTTCCCAGGCTACCGGCGCTCCGTGACCATGGAGGCACGCACGGTGGGATTTCACCCCGGCCTGCCCACCGTGCGCCCACACGTCAGACCCCCGCGACCGACGCAACCGGCCCGGGGGCATGGCCAACCTGAAAGCAGAGAGGACAGGTCGACATGACCCAACCTAGCGACCACCGCCTGGAACGGCTCCCCCGAACGCTGAAACTGACCGACGGCGTACGCCTCGATGGCGACCGGTTCAGCATCCGGGCCCACGTCTTCCGAGGCGCGGTGCAGATCGCCACCGAGGACGTCCAGCTCTCCATCGATGACGCCTCGGTCGTGAACGCCCAGCTCACCCGGCTCCTCAACGAGCGCGCCTTCCCCGGCATGGACGAGCGCGAGCGTGCCCGACAGCGGGCCCAGTGGGGTTTTTGAGCCCGTTGCCTCAGTGGAAGCCGAGCATGTCGGCCGAATCGATGTCGACGGTGACCACACCCGGCGGGTAGGCGCCCTCGTGGCCGGTCAGCAGGATCGACATGCCGGTGAACTCCGGGCGTGGCAGCGCGCAGTACAGGGCATGGCAGATGTCGGGGCTGCCGTAGCCGTCGCGGATCATCGTGCCGACGCTGACGGCGGCGATCGCATCGAGACTGTCGACGGTGACGGACGAGAAGGCGAGCAGCCGCTGGGAGACGCCCCCGTCCTCCGATTGCGCCTGCGTCAGACACAGGGCGGGGACGCTGAGCCTGTCGCCGGGCGTGTGGGCCATGTTGCCGGCGAGCAGATTCAGGGCCTTGTGCCCACCGGCGAGCGCCCGGATGGCGCTGGTGTCGAGGATGATCACGCGGCGTCGCCCCGGGCGGCCCGGGCCTTCTCGGCGGCGATCTTGTAGATGTTGCCGAGCACGTCGGGCGCCTGGTCGAACTCCTCGTCACTGATCTCGACGCCGACCAGACGGCGCACGACCTCCCGGTCAGCGGCGAGCCGCTCGGCTCGCTGCGCTGCGGTCGGCTGCTCGGCGGCAAGGGCCTCGACCAGTTGGCCGATGCTCAGGCCGCGCTCCTTCGCGAGCTCGGCGAGATGATCACGCGTTTCCCGGGGAACCTGAATCGTCGTCGTCGCCATAGCCTCACTATAGCGACACTACAGTGAGCGCCATAGGGTCGCGACGGCGTCCACCCGGGGGCCGATGGCGACGCGGCATCATCAGCCGCCTATATTAGAGATAGCTCTCTAATAATCCCTCCGGGAGGACACATGGGCGGCGTCTACAACGTGCACGAGCGGCTGCTGGCCGCGAAGCCGAGCGAGGTGGGAGCGCTCATCGACACCCTGGCGACCGACCACGACAAGCTCTGGCCGCACGCGAGCTGGCCGCCGATGGAGTTCGACCGGCCGTTGGCCTCGGGGGCGGTCGGCGGGCATGGCCCGGTCCGGTACACCGTCGCCGCGTACGTCCCCGCCACCTGGGTGCGCTTCACCTTCACCGAGCCGCACGGTTTCCACGGATTCCACGAGTACGCCGTCCTGCCCGTCGACGACGACCACACGCTGCTCCGGCACACCCTCGCCATGCGAACCCACGGTCTCGCCCGCATCACCTGGCCGCTCGCCTGGCGCCCGCTTCACGACGCGTGCCTGGAGGACAGCATGGACCGCGCCGAACTGGCCTGCACCGGCGCGATAGCCCGCCCGGCCCGCTGGAGCCTGCACATACGGCTGCTACGCGCCCTCGCGCGCTGAAGCGTCTTAGGGGGTGTCCGATGGGTCTGCGCGGCGTCGCGACGCCTGGCACCAGCGCTCGCGGCGTTGTCGTCAGTCTCCCCCAAGCTCTCGGCTTCGCTCGAGCAGGGAGGTGCCCCCACCGCTCCGCGTGGACTCCCTCCTCCGCCTTGCGATCACAGGCACCAGACGCCGCTCCTTCTCCCACGCCGACCCACCGGACACCCCCTAGGGGCCGGTCCGCCTACGGCCGCTGCATCTCGACGCCGTACCGCTTGCCGACCTCGATCATGCGGTCGATGTCGGGCGGGGTGTCGGACTGGGGCGGCAGCTCGCGCCGCTGCGCCGGTTCGCCCGCCTCGGCGAAGAACTTGTCGATGCCGCCGGGCGTGTAGGTGATGACCAGCCGCACCGTGCTGGTGGGCTCGAAGTTCTCCAGGGTGCCCTCGGGGATGTGGAAGAAGGAGCCCGGTCCGCCTTCGTACGTCTCGCCGGCGATGTGATAGCGCACGGTGCCCTCGACGACGTAGACGCTCTCCGTGCCGGGGTGGGTGTGCGGCGGCGGGCCCATCCCCTCCGGAATGGTCATCTCCATGACGGTCATCGCGCCGCCGGTCTCCTCGCTGGACGCCTTGACCTCGTAGAGGCCGTTCAGCATCCAGAATGCGGGTCCGTCACCGGCCTGGCGCACATGGGCGTTCTTCGCCATGGGGGTCGCTTCCTCTCCTCGGGAACCTCCCCAGGTTTTCCCGCCGCGCGAGCGCGGGAAGGCCGCCATCCGGGTGCAGGCCACCACGCGGGCGGGCGGTCAGTCCGCGGCGGCGGCCGGTGACGGTCCCGCGCAGGCGTCGGCGATCGCCGCGGTGTCCCAGTAGAAGGGACGGACCTCGGTGATCCGGGCGCCCTTGATCGTGATGGTCTGCAGGATCGGGAAGGTGAGCTCCCGGCCGGTCGCACGAGCGCGGGCACGGACGCGGGTGAGAACCACCGCGGTCTCGCCCGTGGCCAGGAACTCCTGCTCCGCCATCTCGAAGGACTCCCACACCTGGCTCATCGCCAGGAAGAAGCGCTCGATGCCCTCGTGCCCGCGCCACGTTCCGCCGTAGGGCAGGGCGTCGGCCTGGTGCAGTACGACATCGGGCGCGAAGAAGGGGGCGAGGGGTTCGAACGGGGCCTCCCCCGGGCCTCCGGACGCCAGGTATTCCGCCTCCGCCGCGTACATGCCGGTCAGGACGGTCATCGAGTCGGTGGTGGGTGCAGTGGTCATGCCGCAAGTGTGATCAGCTGCGGCAGACCGCGCTGGCGGCGATCGGACATCGACATGACCGGGCATGGAAGCCGCTCTCACAGCAGGCCGCCGCTAGCTTCGCCGGCAGAACTCCTCACCCGGGTAGGCCGGTTCGGGATACGGAACGGAGTCCAGGACCGCGCCGGCCGCGCGCAGCCGGTCCTCGACCAGCTGCCAGTCCGGCCAACCCTCCCGGAACCGCCCCAGGATGCGGTCGCTCGCCGCGAGCACCACCTCGCAGGCGGGATCGTCCGCCCACTCCAGCACCCGGGCGAGGGTGGGCTGCGTCACCGAGAAGACGCTGCTGCCCACCGGCTGGTATCCGCGCTCCTTCGCCAGCCGGGCGCAGCGCTCGAGCTGCGCGTCCCAGTCCTTCTCGAACTGGCAGTACGCCATGACCCGGTCGTCGGACTCGTCGACCTCCCGCGCCCCGAAGACCAGATACGAAACCCGCTTGACGGCGTCCCCGCTCATGCGCCGACCCTACTGCCGCCCCGCACCCCGCACAGCACGCGGGACAGTGCGTGCTGTGCGGGGTGCGGCCTACTGCTCTTGCGGGTCGTAGGGCGGAGGGCGGCGGGGCGGCCGGGCATGGCGAGGCCCCCGCCGTGGTGAGGTGCGGACGGGGGCCAGGCATGCATGCGGGCCTTCCGGGGTCGCCGGACGCCCCCGGGGTCACCGGGGGCGCGGGCCTGAGGCGGGGGTGTGGTGCGGAGCGGCTACTTCTTGCCGCCGCCCTTGCCGTCCTTGTCGTCTCCGCCGGCGCCCATGCCGTCGAAGATCTCCTTGCACATCGGGCACACCGGGTACTTCTTCGGGTCCCGGCCGGGGACCCAGACCTTGCCGCAGAGGGCGACCACGGGGGATCCGGAGAGCGCGCTCTCCATGATCTTGTCCTTCTGAACGTAGTGGGCGAAGCGCTCGTGGTCGCCGTCACCGTGCGACACCTGGGGTGTCGGCTCAACGAGGGTCCCCGTACCTGCCCCGCGCTCGGGCTCAAGAGTGCTCATACGGCCCAAGGGTACTCACGCCGGGCAAGTGCGGGGAGCGCACGCCCCGGCTGCCTGGTGCACGGATGGGCCACACGTGTGAGCCACCCGGGTGGGCCATCGGGCGGCCCGGGGAGGGGGCCCGGAGAGCGCCGCGAGGGTGTCGGGAAGGTGTCGCGAGGGTGCCGGGAGGGCGCCGCGAGGCCGGCTTGCGCTAGTTGAGGGAGGGGTCGTCCGGGTAGGTGGCGACCATGGCCAGCTCGCTGCGCTGCCTGCGCAGCACCGAGCGCCACAGCCGCTCCGGCGCGGGGGACGAGACGTCGCCGGGCTCGGACTCGACGACGTACCAGGCGCCGTCGGCCAGCTCCTCCTCCAGCTGGCCGGGCCCCCACCCGGCGTAGCCGGCGAAGATCCGCAGCGAACCGAGCGCGGCGGCCAGCAGCTCGGGGGGCGCCTCCAGGTCGACCAGCCCGATCGCGCCGTGCACCCGCCGCCAGCCGATGAGGTCCCCGCCGCCCGTGCGCGGCGGAGAGCCGGAGGACGACCCGCCTTCGGCCGCCGAGGCCAGGCCCGCCCGGTCGGCGCGGTCGGCCTCGCCGGGCACCACGGCCACGCCCAGGGCCGAGTCCATCGACACCGGGCCGCCCTGGAAGACCACGCCCGGCTCGCCCGCCAGCGCGGCCCAGGACTCCAGGATGTCGCCCACACCCACCGGGGTGGGACGGTTGAGGACGACGCCGAGCGAGCCCTCCTCGTCGTGATCGAGGAGGAGCACGACCGCACGGTCGAAATTCGGGTCGGCGAGGGCCGGAGTGGCGACGAGCAGCCGCCCTGTGAGGGAGGACACCTCGGTCATGGCCACATGATCCCCCATATCCCGCCCCGAGGGGGAGTGGAGGAGAGATTTGGGGCGAGAGCAGGGCGGGGCGTACGACAGCAGCGGCGGCGCACGCACCCTGGGGCTCACCCTCCGCGCACGACCGGAAGCGGAGCGTCCGCCGTGGCGCGATTCGGCGCGCCAGCTGCCCCCTGAGCCTTACGGAGGGGGGCGCCATGGCCATTACCCTTTTCTCCTGCCCCTGCCCATCCCAGGAACGCGAGACCAGATGACCGGCATCGATGATGTACTCCTCGTCCACGGCGGCACCCCGCTCGAGGGCGAGATCCGTGTCCGCGGCGCGAAGAACCTCGTGCCGAAGGCCATGGTCGCCGCGCTGCTCGGCAGTGAGCCGAGCCGGCTGCGCAATGTGCCCGACATCCGCGACGTGCGCGTGGTGCGGGGGCTGCTGCAGCTGCACGGCGTGACGGTACGACCCGGTGACGAGCCCGGTGAGCTGGTGCTCGACCCGACGCGCGTGGAGAGCGCGAACGTCGCCGACATCGACGCGCACGCCGGCTCCTCCCGCATCCCGATCCTCTTCTGCGGCCCGCTGCTGCACCGGCTGGGCCACGCGTTCATCCCGGGCCTGGGCGGTTGCGACATCGGCGGCCGGCCGATCGACTTCCACTTCGAGGTGCTGCGGCAGTTCGGCGCGACGATCGAGAAGCGCGCCGACGGCCAGTACCTGGAGGCCCCGCAGCGACTGCGCGGCTGCAAGATCCGTCTGCCCTACCCGTCGGTCGGCTCGACGGAGCAGGTGCTGCTCACCGCCGTGCTCGCGGAGGGCGTCACCGAGCTGACGAACGCGGCCGTCGAGCCGGAGATCGAGGACCTCATCTGCGTGCTGCAGAAGATGGGCGCGATCATCTCCATGGACACCGACCGGACGATCCGGATCACGGGTGTCGACAAGCTCAGCGGCTACAACCACCGGGCCATCCCGGACCGCCTGGAGGCGGCCTCCTGGGCGTCCGCGGCGCTCGCCACCGAGGGCAACATCTACGTGCGCGGCGCCCAGCAGCGCTCGATGATGACCTTCCTCAACACCTACCGGAAGGTCGGCGGCGCCTTCGAGATCGACGACGAGGGCATCCGCTTCTGGCACCCGGGCGGCTCGCTCAACGCCATCGCGCTGGAGACCGACGTCCACCCCGGCTTCCAGACCGACTGGCAGCAGCCGCTGGTCGTCGCCCTGACGCAGGCGTCCGGCCTGTCGATCGTGCACGAGACGGTGTACGAGTCGCGGCTGGGCTTCACCTCGGCGCTGAACCAGATGGGCGCCCACATCCAGCTCTACCGCGAGTGCCTGGGCGGCTCCGCCTGCCGCTTCGGCCAGCGGAACTTCCTGCACTCGGCGGTCGTCTCCGGCCCGACCAAGCTCCAGGGCGCCGACCTGGTCATCCCCGACCTGCGCGGCGGCTTCTCCTACCTGATCGCGGCCCTGGCCGCGCAGGGCACCTCGCGGGTGCACGGCATCGACCTGATCAACCGCGGCTACGAGAACTTCATGGAGAAGCTGGCCACGCTGGGGGCGAAGGTCGAGCTGCCCAGCGGCTCCTAAGAGCCCGCGCGGCCGGGTGAACGGCCGTAGGGCCCTCTGAGCGCCGAACGGGGCCCGGGACATGTCCCGGGCCCCGTTCGCTTGCGTCCGTGGCGGAGGGCGCCGCCGGAAGAACGTCTTCAACGCCGAAAGGGCGGCCACCCTCCCGTGGGTGGCCGCCCTTCGCGCCTCGGGGCTTACTTGCCCTTGGCGGCTTCCTTGAGCTTGGAGCCCGCCGAAACCTTCACGCTGAAGCCGGCCGGGATCTCGATCGGCTCACCGGTCTGCGGGTTGCGCGCGGTGCGAGCGGCACGGTGGGTGCGCTCGAAGGTGAGGAAGCCAGGGATGGTGACCTTCTCGTCGCCCTTGGCGACGACCTCACCGACGGTCTCGGCGAGGGCGGCCAGCACGGCGTCGGCGTCCTTGCGGGTCACCTCGGCGCGGTCGGCCAGCGCGGCCACCAACTCACTGCGGTTCATGTTGTACTCCCGTGTTCTTCTTGCCAATGAGGCGTGAGATCGAAGCCGATGCTGCCAGGGCCCTCGGACAGTCCCCGGACCGGGTCTGGCCTTTTGATCTTTCCGCGCCCCGGGGGTGCCCCCTGGACGGAGTCCTCGGGGAAGCATCCTGCCCCCACCTGTGGCGGGAAAGCCAATCCGGCACCCAGGAAGATCACGCCGCGGGTGCCGCGACGGCCGTTTTTCTGCCCGTCACCCTATGGCGACGGGCAGAGCGGGGCGCCGCGCGACGCGCCGTGCCAGGCCCGACAAGCCGCCCCGGGCGGGCGGGCGCCGCCGCGACGGCACCCGGGGTCGATACCCTGGCCTGATGCCCGGGGACGGCTCGCCCGACGGCCCGTCAGGGGCCGTCAGCGGCTCGGGAGAGCCCGTCAGAGGCTCGGGAGGGCCCGTCGGCGGCCCGGGACGGCCGTCAGAGCCCGGACGGGTCCGCCAGGGCTCGACGGTCCGTCAGAGGACGGAACGGTTCCTCAGCGGCCTGGGGCGTTCGTCAGCGGGCTCGGGGCGCCCCGCCAGAGCTCCGGCCGGCCCGACAGAGCTCCGGACGGTCCGAGAGAGCTCCGGACGGCTCGCCGGAGCTCCGGACGGTCCGTCAGAGCGTCTCGTCGGCGGCCGCGGTCTTGGCGGCGTCCCGGACCGCTCCGGCGACCGCGCCCGCGACCTTGTCGTTGAACACGCTGGGGATGATGTAGTTCGCGTTCAGCTCCTCGTCGTGCACCACGTCGGCGAGCGCACCGGCCGCGGCCAGCATCATCTCGGTGTTCACGGTGCGCGACTGGGCGTCCAGCAGGCCGCGGAAGACGCCCGGGAAGACCAGCACGTTGTTGATCTGGTTCGGGAAGTCGGAGCGGCCGGTGGCGACCACCGCGGCGGTCTGCCGGGCGACCGCCGGGTCCACCTCGGGGTCGGGGTTGGCCAGCGCGAAGACGATCGCCCCGTCGGCCATGGCGGCCACGTCCTCGCCGCCGAGGACGTTGGGGGCGGAGACGCCGATGAAGACGTCGGCGGCGCGCACGGCCTCCTTGAGGGTGCCGGTGACGCCCTCCGGGTTGGTGTTGTCGGCGATCCAGCGCAACGGCGAGTCCGGGTCGGCGTCGACCAGGTCCGCGCGGCCCGCGTGCACCACGCCGTGGATGTCGGCGACCACCGCGTGCTTGACGCCGGCGGCGATCAGCAGCTTGAGGATGGCGGTGCCGGCCGCGCCCGCGCCGGACATCACCACGCGCACGTCCCCGATGTTCTTGCCGACCACGCGCAGCGCGTTGGTGAGGGCCGCGAGGACGACGATGGCGGTGCCGTGCTGGTCGTCGTGGAAGACCGGGATGTCCAGGGCCTCGCGCAGCCGGGCCTCGATCTCGAAGCAGCGGGGCGCGGAGATGTCCTCCAGGTTGATGCCCGCGAAGCCCGGCGCGATCGCCTTGACGATGGCGACGATCTCGTCCGGGTCCTGGGTGTCCAGGCACAGCGGCCAGGCGTCGATGCCCGCGAAGCGCTTGAAGAGGGCCGCCTTGCCCTCCATGACCGGCAGCGCGGCCTTGGGGCCGATGTTGCCCAGGCCCAGCACGGCCGAGCCGTCGGTGACGACCGCGACGCTGTTGCGCTTGATGGTCAGGCGGCGGGCGTCCTCGGGGTTCTCCGCGATGGCCTGGCAGACCCGCGCGACACCGGGGGTGTAGACCATGGAGAGGTCGTCGCGGTTGCGGATCGGGTGCTTGGAAGCCATCTCGATCTTGCCGCCGAGGTGCATCAGGAACGTACGGTCGGAGACCTTGCCCAGCGCGACGCCCTCGATGCCGCGCAGCTTCTCGACGATCTCGTCGGCGTGCGCGGTGGAGGTGGCGGCGATGGTGACGTCTATGCGCAGCTTCTCGTGGCCGGAGGCCGTCACGTCCAGGCCGGTGACCGAGCCGCCGGAGGACTCCACCGCGGTGGTGAGCTGGCTCACGGCGGTGCCGCTGGCCGGAACCTCGAGCCGGATCGTCATCGAGTAGGAGACGCTGGGCGCCGTTGCCATGGCCTGCTTCCTCTGCTTTCCCTGTTTCGCTTGTGTCGCACGTGGTCCGTGCGTGGTGGTGCTCGTTGGTGCGGGTTCGTGCGTGTTCGTGCGTGGTGGTGACCGGCAAAGCGGCCTGGGCGCACCATCCGATCGTCGCACCTACCTGCCGGTACGAGGTAACCAGCCCCCAGTTTCGGAAATATTGTTCTGCGATACGGGAGGGAGTCGGCGAGGTGTCACCGGCCGGCAGGGCCGGCCCGGGGCGCCCGGAAACCGCGCCCGGAAACGGGACAGGTCCGCGTCAGAGACTGACGCGGACCTGTCCGGAACGCTGAGGTGGCACCGACCCGCCATGCTCGCCTCGCGGCAAGTGGTCGCTCGAAGCGACGAAGGTTGGGCCCGGGGGCTTGGATCGAGCCGGTGCCGTACTCAGGCTAACAAACGATCCCCGGAAGCGATTCCCGTCGCACACGCCCAACTGCTCCAACTGGCCCGAACCGTCACGCGGCCGGATCAGCGGGCAGCCGGATCGCTCGCGCGACCGGAGCCGGGGACCACCCGACGTCAGTCGCGCAGCAGGTCCGGCACGCCCGCGGCGTCCGGCTCGTCACGCTCGCCGGAGACCACGGTCAGCTGCTGCGTCGCGCGGGTCAGCGCCACGTACAGCACGCGCAGGCCCGCCGGGGACTCGTCGGCGATCTCGGCGGGCGAGACCACCACCGTCGCGTCGTACTCCAGCCCCTTGGCCTCCAGGCTGCCCAGCGGCACCACCCGGTCGCCGAGTCCGGCCAGCCACTCGCGGGCCTGGGCCCGGCGGCCCATGGCGACCACCACGCCGACCGTGCCCTCCACCTCCGCGAGCAGCCGGGACGCCTCCTCGCGCACCCGGGCGCCGAGGTCCTGGCCGTCCGCCACGCTGAATCTCGGCACCAGGCCGGTGGAGCGGACCGCCGCCGGGGCGGTCATGCCGGGCATGGCCAGGGCGAGCACCTTTGCCGCCAGGTCGGCGATCTCCGCCGGGTTGCGGTAGTTCACCGTGAGCGTGAAGCGGCGGCGCGGGCGGGTGCCCAGGGCCTCGTCACGGGCCTCGGCCGCCTCGTCCGGGTCCGACCAGGAGCTCTGCGCCGGGTCGCCGACCACGGTCCAGGTGGCGTGCCGGCCGCGCCGCCCCACCATGCGCCACTGCATCGGGGTGAGGTCCTGCGCCTCGTCGACGATGACGTGCGCGTAGTCGGTGCGCGCCTCGTCGCGGAGACGCTCCAGCCGCTCCTCGCGGGAGCGCCCGCCGCCCGCCATCCGGTCGGCGTAGGTGGTCAGCTCCTCCAGGCCGGTCAGCTGGTCCAGCGGGTCGACGTCGCGCCGCCGGGGCCGCGCCGGGGCGCCGAGCACCGTGTTGAGCTCGTCGAGCAGTGCCACGTCGTGGACCGACAGGGCGCCCTGCCCGTCCGGTCCGAGGCGCTTGAGCGAGCGGGCCAGCTGCCGGGTCTCCCGGGGGGTGAGGATCCGGCGCGCCCACCGGCCCAGCAGCTTCTCGTCCGCCATCGCGGCGAGCACCCCGCGCGGGGTCAGCTCGGGCCACCAGGCGGCGAGGAAGTCGATGAACTCCTGCTCGGTGGTGATGTCCTCGTCGAACGCACCGCGCGCCTCGGCCGCCAGCTCCGGGTCGGTGTAGGGCTTGGGGGCGCCGGACCGGCTCCACAACGCGTCCAGCAGCAGCCGGCGGGCGCGCGGGCGCAGCAGGTTGACCGGCGCGGTGCCGCCCAGCACGGTCTGCCGGATGCGCCGCAGGTCGTCCGCGTCGAGTTCCAGGCGGGCGCCGAAGGCGACGACCCGCAGCCGGTCGGGGGTGGGCCGGCCGTCCGGAGCGGACCGCTCCAGGGCCCCGCGCGCCGCCCGGCGCAGCAGCTTCGCCATGCGTGCGGAGCCCTTGATGCGGGCCGCCGCCGGCTCGTCGTACGCGGTGGCCTCGGCCCCGTCGACCAGCGAGCCCAGGGCGCGGATGGCGACCTGCCCCTCCTCGCCCAGCGAGGGCAGCACGCCTTCGGTGTAGGCGACCAGGAGCGGGGTGGGGCTGACGACGAGGATGCCGCCGGCGTACCGCCGCCGGTCCTGGTAGAGCAGGTACGCGGCGCGGTGCAGCGCGACCGCGGTCTTGCCGGTGCCCGGGCCGCCCTCGACCTCGGTGATCGAGGCGGCGGGGGCGCGGATCACCAGGTCCTGCTCGGCCTGGATGGACGCGACGATGTCGCGCATGGTGTGGCTGCGGGCCTGGCCGAGCGCGGCCATCAGCGCGCCGTCGCCGACCACCGGCAGCGAGTCCCCGTCCAGGGTCGCGGTCAGCTCGGGTCTCAGCAGGTCGTCCTCGACACCCAGCACCCGGCGGCCCTTGCTGCGGATGACCCGGCGGCGGACGACCCGGCCGGGAGCGACCGGGGTGGAGCGGTAGAAGGGGGCGGCGGCCGGGGCACGCCAGTCGATGACGAGCGGGGCGTAGTCCGCGTCGAGGACGCCCAGGCGGCCGATGTGCAGGGTCTCGGCGATCTCGGCCCGGGTCCCGCCGGACTCGTCGGTCCGCACCGCGTCGTCGGCGGGCTCGACGGAGGTGTACGCGCCGTCCGGGCCGCGCTCGCCGTCCTTGCCGAGCAGCAGGTCGATGCGGCCGAAGAGGAAGTCCTCGAACTCGCTGTTCAGCCGGTTGAGATGGACCCCGGCCCGGAATACCTGGGCGTCGCGCTCGGCGAGCGCGCCCGGCGTCCCGACCTGGCCGCGCTTGGCGGCGTCGTTCATCAGGAACTCGGCCTCGTGGATCTTCTCCTCAAGGCGCCGGTACACCCGGTCGAGGTGCTCCTGCTCGATCCGGATCTCCCGGTCCCGGACGCCATCCCCGTCCGAGATCTCCGCTGGTGCGGAGTGTGTGGCGTTCTGCGCGGCCACCAGGCCCCCTTCTGCTGTGCGTGAGGCAGCCGTCAACCGTACGCGAACCGGGGCATGTGCGCACCTGTCCGGACGCGCGCGCTTCGCCGCGACGGCCCCCCGCCACAGGGCGGGTGGCCTGCGGCGGGATGCGCTGCGGGGCCTGGCGGGCGCGCGCACGCGCAGGCGGGTGGCGTGCGGCGCGACGTGGTGGGTGGTCTGTCGCGTGGTGCGGTGGGTGGGCTGCGGCGCGATGCGGTAGGCGGCCGGCCGCGGGGGGGCGCCAAGCCGGCGGCGGCGGTGATCGCTCAGACCTTGACCGTCACCAGCCGTTCGCCGGTCAGGGTGCGGACCTCGAAGCGGTCGATCTCGTCGCGGTCGAGGGCCGCGCCGCCGTGCGCGTACAGCGGCTCCTTGTTCCACTTGGCGCCGCTGCCGGGAACCCCGTAGCCCGCGGCGGGCACGGCCCAGGTGGTGACGGTCTGCTCCTCGCCTTTCTTGCCGATGGCGACCAGGTCGCACTCGCGGCGACCGGTGACGTTGGCGAGCTTGAGGGCGACATGGGTGCCCCAGGGCTTGGGCTCCAGGGAGACGGTCGCCGACACCTTGGTCACCGGGTCGACGGCGCCGATCTGCTCACCGTGCTCGAACGTCTGCCGGGCCGGGCCGGCGACGTGCCCGGAGCCGGAGGAGTCCGAGGTGCCGGTGACGGCGAAGGTGGCCAGCGGACCGCCGATGATGAGGGCCGCGGCCGCCGCGACCAGCCAGAGGCGGCGCCGGCGGCGGGCACGTCGGGTGGCGGCGACCTCGTCGAGGAGGTTGTCGAGAAGGTGCGGGCCGGGCCGGGCGGCGGCCCACTCCGCGGCAGCCGTCTCCCCCACTCCCCCGGCGGCCCTCTCCCCCACCGCCCCGTCGGCCGTGATTCCCACCGGCGCGGCCTCGGCGAATTCCGCGAGGAGCGGGGCAATCCCCATCAGCTCGTCGAGTTCGGCGGCGCAGCGGTCGCACCCGGCCAGGTGTTCCTCGAAGCGGGTGGCGTCCGCGCCGTCGAGGATGCCGAGCGCGTAGGCGCCGACGTCCGTGTGCCCGGTGTGCCCGGTGTGGCCGGTGTGCCCGATGTGCTCTGCGGGCGGCGTCATGCCGTCACTCCTCGTTCTTCGAGCGAGAGCTTCAGGGAGCGCAGCGCGTAGAAGACGCGGGACCGAACCGTCCCGTCCGGCACGCGCAGCGCCTTCGCCGCCTCGCTCACCGTGCGCCCTTTGAAGTACGTCTCGACGAGGGCCTCCCGGTGGGCGTCGGAGAGGTCGCCCAGCGCGTCCGAGATGGTCATCAGCCGCAGCGCCCGGTCGATCTCGTCCGGCGCGGGCACGGCCTCCAGCGGCGCCGGGTCGACCTCCTGCGGCCGGGCCTGCCGACTGCGGTGGCCGTCGATCACGATGCGGCGGGCGACGGTCACCAGCCAGGGGCGCACCGAGCCCGTGGCGCGCTGGAGCTGGTCGGCGTTGCGCCAGGCGCGCAGCAGCGTCTCCTGCACCACGTCCTCGGCGCGGTGGCGGTCGTTCGCCACCAGGCGCAGTACGAAGGCGAACAGCGCCCCGGCGTGTTCGTCGTAAAGCGCCCGCATGAGGTCGTCCTCAGGCGTGGTCCTCTCGGTCACCCGCGTATCCTCACGCAACCAAAGCCCCCAGGTCGATACCGCGTCGCCGTCCCGGTGGCCGCCCCGCCCCGGCCCCGCTGTCCGGCAGTACGGACGGGGGCGGCGGTCCGTTCATCTCCGCCGGAGGAATTCCCGGGACTGCCCCGAGCGGCGGGTTCCTCGATCCACGAGCCCACCCCGTCAGGCAAGGCACGAGCCCCCCACAGGGGCGTGCGGCGGGCACGCGCGGCCGCCCGGGACGTGCTCGGGCGCCCCGGGCGGGCCGCGGCGTGAGCCACTACCTCACCCGGGCTCGGTCCACCTCGCCGTCCCCGTACCCGTACTTGGTCTCGGCCGAGGTGTCCACCGCCAGCCGGTAGCCGCGTTTGACCACGGTCTGGATGAGCTTGGGGGCGCCCAGGGCGCTGCGCAGCCGGGCCATCGCCGTCTCCACCGCGTGCTCGTCCCGTCCCGCGCCGGGCAGCGCGCGCAGCAGGTCGGCGCGGGCGACCACCCAGCCGGGGCGGCGGGCCAGCGCGCGCAGCAGCGCCATGCCGGCCGGGGGCACCGGCCGCAGTTCTCCGTCGACCAGCACCGCGTGGCCGCGGATCTCCAGCCTGCGGCCGGCGACCGGCAACGGCTGCACGCGGCCGGGGAGTTCGGTGGTGAGCAGCTGCACCAGGGGGCCGAGGCGGAAGCGTTCCGGCTGGCTGGTGGGCACATCGTGGGCTTGCAGCGGCAGTGCGGTGACCGGGCCGACGCAGGCGGGCAGCACATCGTGCCGCAGCGCGTCCAGCACCTCGCCGAGGATGCCGCGCCCCTCGGCCCGCTCCAGCAGACTGGCCGCCGCCGGCGCGCTGGTGAAGGTGACCGCGTCCACGCCGCGGGAGACGATGGCGTCCAGCAGCCGGTCGACGGGGGCGAGGTCGGCCGGCGGCATCCACCGGTAGACCGGCACCCCGACGACCTCGGCGCCACCGGCCCGCAGCGATTCGACGAAGCCGGGGAGCGGCTCGCCGTGCAGCTGGACGGCTATCCGGCGGCCGCAGACGCCCTCGATCAGCATCCGGTCGAGCAGCTCGGCCATGGATTCGGAAGCGGGCGACCACTCCTCGGTGAGCCCGGCGGCCCGTATCGCCCCGCGCACCTTGGGACCGCGGGCCAGCAGCCGCACCCCCCGCAGCCGTTCGATCAGCGCGTCGCCCAGGCCCCAGCCGTCGGCCGCCTCGATCCAGCCGCGGAAGCCGATGGCCGTGGTGGCGACCACGACATCGGGGGCCTCCGTGATGAGTTGCTTGGTGGCGGCGAGGAGTTCGGCGTCGTCCGGGAGCGGGACGATGCGCAGCGCGGGAGCGTGCATCACGTCCGTGCCGCGGCGGCGGAGCAGCGCGATCAGTTCGTCCGCGCGGCGGGCGGCGGTGACGCCGACGGTGAACCCGGCCAGCGGCCCGGGCCCGCCCCCGGCCGCTCTGCCGCTCTCGGCCGCCTTGCCGCCCTCGGCCGCCTTGCCGCTCTCGGCTGAGGCCGCCCTGGCGGCGGTCGTCGTCCTGGTCCCGGCGTTGACGTCTGTACCGGTGCCGGTGCCCGTCTCGGCGTGGATGTCGGTAGTGGTGGTGTCCTGCGTGCTGGGCGGACCGTGTGGTCCGGTGTGGTGCTGTCCGTGCATGGTTCTCGTCCCGATCCGCTGTCGTCTGCGCGCCATGGCGGTCCGCGCGCCCTGCGGGTCTTGGCATCCTGCCGACGGCCCGTGTCGGACGCGGTTCGACGGGATTTCGCCGGTGTTACGGAGGCACGGCTCCGGCCATTGGCCGGAACCGCCCCCTCCGTACTGCTCACATCGTGCTCAGGCGTTGCGAGGACGTCGTCTCAGGCGCCCCTGGGGCCCCTTCTCTCTTTCCCCCGCGTATCTCGCGCCCTGGCACGTCCTCACCCCGTCTCACACGTCCGCGTAGGCGGGCTGACGCCGCTGGTCGGCGCCGGCGTCCACGTCCGTGCCCGCGTCCGCCTCCGCACCGCTCGCGCCCTGGTCCGCGGCGTCCGCCGGCCGGGAGATGGGTGCCTTACGCAGGTATACGGCCCAGGTCAGCGCCGAGCACACGGCGTAGAAGGCGAGGAAGGAGACGAAGGCCGGGGTGCCGGAGTGCGCGCTGAGGAAGGACTGCCGGAAGGCCATGTTGATGCCCAGCCCGCCGAGCGCGCCGACCGCCCCGATCAGGCCCATGGCGGCGCCGGAGAGGCGCCGCCCGTACGCCGCGGCCTCCTCCCCGTCCATGCCCCGCGCCACGGCCTTCGCCTGGAAGATCCCGGGGATCATCTTGAAGGTGGAGCCGTTGCCGAGTCCGCTGAGCACGAAGAGCGCGATGAAGCCGACCAGGAAGACCGACAGCGACTTCTCGGCGGAGGCGTAGACGACCACCAGGGCCGCCGCCGCCATCGCGCCGAAGTTCCACAGAGTGATCCGGGCGCCGCCGTAGGCGTCGGCTAGCCGGCCGCCGACGGGCCGGATCAGCGAGCCGAGCAGCGGGCCGATGAAGGTGAGCGAGGCCGCCTGCAGCGGGGTGCGGTCGAACTGGTTCTGCAGGACGAGCCCGAAGGCGAAGCTGTAGCCGATGAACGAGCCGAAGCAGCCGATGTAGAGCACCGACATGATCCAGGTGTGCGCGTCCCTGGCCGCTTCCCGCATGGCCCCGGAGTCGTTCTTGACCGGCGCCAGATTGTCCATGAACAGCGCGGCGAGCACGGCGGCGACCACGATGAAGGGGATGTAGGCGGCCAGCACGATCCGCGGGTGCGCGGCCCCCGCGGTGCCGATCACCAGCAGCCCGACGAGCTGGATGACCGGGACGCCGACGTTGCCGCCGCCCGCGTTGAGCCCGAGCGCCCAGCCCTTCTTCCGCAGCGGATAGAAGGAGTTGATGTTCGTCATGGAGGACGCGAAGTTGCCGCCGCCGACCCCGGCGAGCGCCGCGACCACCAGATAGGTGGTGTACGAGGTGCCGGGCTCCATCACGAACGCCGCCGCGACGGTGGGCACCAGCAGCAGCAGCGCGCTGATCACCGTCCAGTTGCGCCCGCCGAACCGGGCCACCACGAGGGAGTACGGCACCCGCAGCACCGCGCCGACCAGTGTCGGCATCGCTACCAGGAAGAACTTCCCGGCCGGGTCCACGCCGTACTCCGGCCCCATGAAGAGGACCATCACCGACCACAGGCCGAAGATCGAGAAGCCGATGTGCTCGGAGAGGATGGAGAAGACGAGGTTGCGGGTGGCGATCCGCTTCCCCTTCTCCTCCCAGAAGGTCTCGTCCTCCGGGTCCCACTGCTGGATCCAGCGGCCCCTCGTACGTGGGGTGGTGGTGGTCGGGGCTGTCATCACGCCTCCACAGGGCTGTACCGGCATTACGGAGCTCGTTCCGGGGGGTGTCGCCCACGACGGTAGGAACGGCGCGTTACCGCGGCTGTGGTGGCAGGTGACGCGGACGAAACCTTGCTCTCACGGGCTGCGGGCCGACGTGGTGAGCCGCGCTCCGGGCCGGGGCAGCCCGCGCCGGGCCGGGGGTGGGGCAGCCCGGGCCGGGGGGTGGCCACGCTCCGGACTGGGGCAGCGCGCTCCGGGCCGCGGGTGGGGCAGCCCGGGCCGGGGCAGCGCGCTCCGGGCCCGGGAGCGCCCCGCGTGGCCCGTGTGGCCGGCCCGACACCGCCCGACACGCGGGCGGACACCTAGCGTCAATCCACGGTGACCATTTGTCGTATCGTCGGATGGATCTTCAAGCGGTGAGGGGCGGGGCCGACGTGGGCTTGTCGGACGAGATTGCGGCGATACGGGCCGGCGAGGGCGACCCCGCGGCTCTGGTCGGGGAGCTCCGGCGTACGGCGGTGCTGGTGCCGCTCGTGGCCGACGGCGGGCTGATGACGGCAAGCCGGGAGGGGATCCGCTGGATCTACGCCTTCACCGACGAAGAGTCCCTCACCCGCTTCGCGGTGGGGCGCGGCGCCGCCGCCGATGCCGAGGTGCCGTACCGGAAGGTCCTGGGCGCGCGCCTGTTGGACGTGGTGATTCCGGCGCTGGACGGCCCGGCCGGGGTCGCGGTGGACGTCGCCGACCCGGAGGGATCGATGCTCTTCCCGCCGGCCCGGGGGATCGTGCCGGACGCGGTCGCGGTGGATGCGTACCCCGAAGCGGTCAGCGGCTCCATGAACACCTCACCGGACGACTCGGCAGACGCGGGGGGCGACGCTCGATGAGCGACGGCGGCGGCGACAACAGCGACCTGAAGATCGACCAAGAGGCGCTGAACAACATCACCAAGGGGTTGCGGGCCGCGATCGAGGAACTGGCGGGCATCGGCGACGAGACCAGCTCGCTGATCGGGGCCGGGTTCGAGAAGCTCTCGATGACCAGCATGGAGGCCGGGCACAACGAACTGGCCAAGGACTTCGAGGACTTCTGCGAGATCTGGGAATGGGGTGTCCGGGCGCTGATCCAGGACGCCAACACCCTGGCGCAGAAGACCGGGCTGGCCGCCGGCCTCCACTACGAGAACGACAAGTACATCAACGACACCTTCAAGATCACCGCCAACGCCGTCGCCGGGAACCCGCACCTGAGCGAGGAGGAAGTCACGGAGAAGAGCTGGGGCGAGCTGTTCTCGGCGGAGACATACGCCCCCGACTACAGCAAGGAGTCGTTCGAGGAGGCGGGGCAGGACATCCGAGAGACGTGGCAGACCGCTGGGGACGCCGGCCACAAGAAGAAGCTCACCGGGTTCTCGCTCCCCTCGCAGCCGGGGGATGAGGGCTGATGGGCTTCGGGGACTGGGTCAGCGACGTCACGCCCGACAGCCTCGAAGACGCGGTCGAGGACGGCGTGGAGGTGGTCGGCGAAGGCATCGAATACGGAGGTGGCAAGCTCGCCGACGGGTTGGACGCGGTCGGTGCGGACAGCGCGGCCGACGTGGTCCGGGACAAGAGCAAATCGCTGGCCAACCGCCTGGGCGCGGACGTCTCCGAGCTGGGTCTGGGAGAAACCGACAACCCCAGGAAGCTGATCTACGGCAGCGTCTCGAAGATCCGGTCCACCGCGTCCCATCTCCGGGATTTCCAGAAGGCGTTCGACAACGTCGGGAACGGCCTGCGGAAGCTGGACTCGACGCACTGGAAAGGCCAGGCGGCCGACGCCTTCCGGTTGCAGGTGGCGGTCGAGCCGAAGAAGTGGTTCAAGGCCGCGGACGCCTGCGAGTCGGCCGCCGGCGCGCTGGACGGCTTCGCCGACACGGTCGAGTGGGCGCAGGGCCAGGCCCAGGTGGCACTCGACACGTACAAGCAGGGCAAGGAGGTTTCCGCCGCGGCCCGTACCGCCTACGACGCCGTCGTCGGCACGTACAACATCGCACAAAAGAAGTGGGGCGCGGCAGTCCTCATCGGTAAGGACCCCGGCCCGCCGCCGACCAAGCCGGCGGAGTTCCAGGACCCCGGACCCGCGTTCGAGGAGGCGGCCCAGCAGATCCTGGACGAGGCCCGTCGGCAGCGCGACGCGGCCGCGGCACTCGCGCAGCTGGCTGTCCAGACCGCCCGGGCCGCGGCCCCACCGAAGCCGTCCTACGGCGACCAGGTCGCGGACGGGAATGTGCGCCTCGCGCTGGACACCGAGCACCTGGCCGCCGGGGTGGTCAAGGGCGGCGCCGGGATCATCGGCTTCGGGCGCAGTCTCAACCCGACCGATCCGTACAACCTCGGCCACCCGGCGGAGTACGTCACCAGCCTGAACAGCACCGCGGCCGATCTCTACACGGTCGCAAGCGACCCGACCGGGGCGGGCAAGGACATGGTCCGGGAATTCGCCAAGGACCCGTCGGAGGGCTTCGGCCGGGCCATTCCCGAGATCATCGGCGCCAAGGGCGCGGGGGCGGCGAAGACAGGCGTCAGGACGCGGGGACTCCGCCGGCACGAGCCACATGCGGTGCCGGAGGAGGGCCCATCGGCGCGCGACACGTCCCGGCACGGCCCGTACGAGAACACGACCGAGAACCGGAACCGGGAGGAGTGCGGCGACCCGGTCGACCTGGCGACCGGGAAGATGTTCCTGCCGCAGACCGATGTGGCGCTTCCCGGGTCGCTGCCGCTGGAGTTCAAGCGGCAGACGGAGTCCGGTTACGCGCTCGGGCGCTGGTTCGGCCCGGGCTGGACGAGCACCGTCGACCAGCGCCTGGAGATCGACGCCGAGGGAGTCGTCTTCGTCAGCGAGGACGGGCTGCTGCTGGCCTACCCGCATCCGGCCCCTGGCGTCCCCACCCTCCCCGAAGCGGGCCCGCGCTGGCCGCTGGAGCGGGACGCGCACGGCGATTACACCCTCACCGATCCGGATTCCGGCTGGGTACGGCACTTCACCGCACCCGAGGGCGAGCCCAACGGCAGCGACGGCACCGCCCGCATCGAGCAGATATCCGACCGTGGTGGCCACTGGATCACGTTCGAGTACGGCCCCGAGGGCGTCCCGACGCGCATCGTCCACAGCGCCGGCTACGAGCTGAAGCTCACGACCGCCGACGGCCGGATCACCGCCCTCCACTTGGTGGGCGCGGCCCCCGGCAGCTCCCACGGCTCCGAGGGCTCCGAGGGCTCCGACCAAGAGCTGATCCGCTACGGCTACACCGACGGCAATCTCACCGAGGTCGTCAACTCCAGCGGCCTGCCGCTGCGTTTCGCGTACGACGACGAGCGCCGGATCATCTCCTGGACCGACACCAACGACCGCCGCTACGACTACGTCTACGACAACCGCGACCGCTGCATCGCCCAGGGCGGCGAGGCGGGCCACATCACGATGCGGTTCGCCTACCAGGATCCGGACGACGGGACCGGCCACCGCGTCACCACGGTCACCACCGCCCAAGGCGCCGTCAGCCGGTACGTGGTGAACGAGCGATGCAAGGTCGTGTCAGCGACGGACCCGCTCGGCAACACCGTCCGCACCACGTACGACCGCCACGACCGCGTCCTTACCCGCACCGACGCCCTCGGCCACACCACGGCGTACGAGTACGACGCGGCGGGCAACCTGACGGCGATCACCGGCCCGGACGGCAGCCGGTCCACGGCCGAGTACAACGACCTGCGTCTGCCGTCGCAGCTCACCGGCCCGGACGGCGCCACCTGGCGCCAGACCTACGACGAGGCGGGCCGCCGCACGTCGGTGACGGACCCGGCCGGCCACACCACCCACTACGCCTACGACACCCTCGGCCACCTGTCGGCGGTCACGGATCCCCTGGGCCACACGACCCACGTCCGCTGCGATGCGGCCGGCCTGCCCGTCGAGATCACCGACCCGCTCGGCGGGACCACCGCCTACCACCGCGACGGCTTCGGCCGCCCGACGACCATCGTCGACCCCACGGGCGCGACCACCCGCCTGACCTGGTCCATCGAAGGCAAGCTCACCAGCCGCACCGCCCCGGACGGCTCACAGGAGCACTGGACCTACGACGGCGAAGGCAACTGCACCACCCACACCGACCCCATCGGCGGCATCACCCACTTCGAGTACACCCACTTCGACCTGCTCGCCGCCCGCACGGGCCCGGACGGGGTGAGGTACGAGTTCACGCACGACGCCTCCCTCCGCCTCACCGAGGTCACCAACCCGCAGGGCCTGACCTGGCAATACGAGTACGACCCGGCCGGACGCCTGCTCTCCGAGACCGACTTCGACGACCGCCGCCTGACCTACACGTACGACGCCGCAGGCCGCCTGGCGACCCGTACCAACCCCCTCGCCCAGACGATCACCTACGAACGGGACGCCCTCGGCCGCACCACCCGCAAAGACGCCGACGGGCGGACGACGTCCTTCACCTACGACCCGATCGGCCGCCTGCTCTCCGCCACCGGCCCCGACGCCGAGGTCGTCTACCAACGCGATCGCCTCGGCCGCGTGAAGTCCGAGATGGTCGCGGGCCGCGTGCTCACCCACACCTACGACGCCCTCGGCCGCCGCACCCGCCGCATCACCCCCACCGGCACAGTCACCACATACGGCTACGACGCGGCGGGCAACCGCACCACCCTCACGGCGTCGGGCCACACCGTGGCCTCCGGCTACGACGCAGCGGGCCGCGAGCTGACCCGGAGGATCGGCGACGCCCTGGAGCTGACCAGCACCTGGGACCCACTGGGCCGCCTGACGGCCCAAACACTCACGGGCGCTGATCAGGTAAGAATCCAACACCGGGCCTACACCTACCGCGCCGACGGCCACCTCACCGGGCTGACCGACCACCTCAACGGCCCCCGCACCTTCGACCTCGACACGGCGGGCCGGGTCACCGCCGTCCACGCCGGGGCCTGGACCGAGAGCTACGCCTACGACGAGGCCGGCAACCAGACCCAGGCGGCCTGGCCCGCCGACCACCCCTCCCAAGAGGCCACCGGCACCCGCGCCTACACCGGCACCCGCATCACCCGCGCGGGCAGCTATCGCTACGAGCACGACGCCGCCGGCCGCCTCACCCTGCGCCAGAAGACCCGCCTGTCCAAGAAACCGGACACCTGGCGCTACACATGGGACGCCGAGGACCGCCTGACCTCCGTCACCACCCCCGACGGCACGATCTGGCGCTACCTCTACGACCCCTTCGGCCGCCGCGTCGCCAAGCAACGCCTGGGCGCCGACCACGAGGTCACCGAGGAAGTCACCTTCACCTGGGACGGCCCCACCCTGGTCGAGGAAACCACCAGCTCGCCCGGTCTCCCCCACCCCGTCACCCTCACCTGGGACCACGCCGGCCTCCGCCCGATATCCCAAACCGAACGCATCACCGACGCCACCACCCAACGCGAGATCGACGCCCGATTCTTCGCCATCGTCACGGACCTGGTGGGCGCCCCGACGGAGCTCGTGGCCGAGACAGGCGACATCGCCTGGCGCACCCGGTCCACACTCTGGGGCACCACCACCTGGGCCACCGACAGCACGGCCTACACCCCGCTCCGCTTCCCAGGCCAGTACTTCGACCCCGAAACGGGCCTGCACTACAACGTCCAGCGCTACTACGACCCGCAAACGGCGCGGTACTTGTCTGCGGATCCGCTCGGCCTCTCGCCAGCAGCCAACCCTGCAGCCTATGTCCACAACCCGCATACCTGGACCGACTGCCTTGGGCTGGCCCCAGAGTGTGAAGAAGGTAAGCCAAAGCGAAGGGGACTTCTCGACAGACTCTTCGGAAGGAAGGAAAAGCCCGAGCCGCCTCCAGCAAACGCAACGGTGGGAGATCTACGCGGCATCACCCACGACGTCGTGGACGAGCACGATAAGTGGAGCTATGACCCAATGAAGAGGGGTATGCTCGGAAGTCTGGACGACCACAAATTGCTCCGAGCAGTATTCGACCCAGATGACGAATTTCGAACCTTCATGACCTACCACAGCGACGGACACATGCTGGAGGGTAATCACAGAATGGCAGAGCTCATCGAACGGGCCAAAGACCCTCAAAACAAGAATATCGACTGGGATACTCCCATCTACATTCGAGGCTGGGAGTAATTCAATGCGCACCCCGGGTCGTAGTGTCGCAGTCCGGCTTGCGGAACGCCGCGTAAAGAGGTTGCCGCCAGGCCTTGCGGTCACCTTGATGAAATCGGCCAAGGATGCCAGCATCGCACACGAAGGCAACGTCGAGTGGATGAGCCGCAATCACCAAGACTTCGACGATGCATACTTGGTCCCCATGCTGGCGTACAGACTGCGCTCTAGAGATATTCGCTGCATGGTGGTGTTGAAGAGCACACAGAGGATGGCAGTGATGCCCTTGGACGTTAGCCCGTGGAAATTCCTCTCCCTGCCCGGAGTGAACCCAAGAGAAATGGTTCATCTTGTCGGACAGCTGGCATCGGTACACCCATTCATCAAATTTGACGGCACCGTTACGCAATGACTCCGCGGCCGCTCCTGACAAGGGCTCTCCGGGCATGACCCGCGACCCCGGATTTCAGCTCATCTGGCCAGGTGGGCCAAGGGCTCGTCCTCGGCCGGGTAAGGGCGCTCCAGCGGCAGGTTCCGATGGGCAGCGCTCAGGTCTCCTTCCTTGACCAGCGCTCCGACCTCACGGGCCAGCGGCGTCACGTCCGTGATGGAGACGATCCACTCATCCGCGTATCGGTGTGCGGCTTCGCCGCTCAGGCCGAGTTGGAGTGAGCGGTGGGGCAGCGGGCGCAGGTGGAGGTCGCGTTCGGGGTCCCATTGGACGCGGGCGGGGGCTTGTTTCAGCTGGCGCTTCCAGGCGGCTTGGTCGGGGTGCAGGCCGTGCTCGTAGTGGGAGAGGCAGGCGTTCCGCAGCGCCCATTCGAAACCCTGGCGGGAGATCTCGACGGCGAGGACCGTCTCCTGGCCTTGCTTCGTCGCCCAGCCGCAGCGGTACATCATCCATAGGAATGACGGCTTGATCCAGGTCATCCGGTCCCGTTTCCAGGCCGCGGGGAATCGGCCGTCCCGTGCCGCGGGCAGGCCGATCTCCGGCGGGTACGCCTGGTAGACGGTGACCGTGGTCTCCGTGTAGCGCGCGAATCTGGTACTTCGGTTCTTCCTTGGTTTGAGGATGATGCCGGCGGCGTGCGGTGGACCACCGATTTTCGATCATGCCCAGCGTCAACCGCCGGGTACCCGGCTGCCGGTCAGGCAGTGCTTCCGCTGCGGTATCGGGGGAAGCGGGACGTGTCGACGATCCATTGGCCCATAAGGATCTTCTCGCCGAACACGTGCCGCTGGTGAGTGCGGTACTGCGGCTCGCCACTGATGGTGTCAGGGTCGGTGTGGACGCTGATGGTGCCGTCACGCGGGTCGATGATCGCGTAGGCGCGGATGCCCATGCGCGGGTACTCGCGGAGCTTGACCATGTAGTCGTTGGCCGGGTTCGACTTCGACACGACCTCCACGGCGAGATCGACATCGGGAGCGAAGGCGGCCGCGTCGTCCTCTTGGGCGTCGAACGCGTCCCGTGACATGACGAGCAGGTCTGCGGTCCGGCACAGGCCGAGCCCGGGGTGCTCCACGCGGGTCTCGGGCATGGCCGCCGCCCCCCGGTCCTGGCCTCTGATCTGCTCGGTCAGCAGACCCACGATCTCTCCGTGGCGGGGGGACGGGCTCATCATGATGATGTTGATCCTCTGGTCGGCGACGTCGGCCCTCACCCGGGTGCCTCGCCGATCGGCCGTGTCGACCATCTCTTCGGCAAGGTCGCGAAGCCGGTAGTAGGCCTCTGTCGCGCCAGGCTCAACAGGTTGTGCGCTCATTGCTGGCCCCTTGGCGTTGCGGGTCGGTGTGTGGATCGACGCTACCTACCGTGTGGGCAGGTCCGCCTGCCCATTCATGGTGGCATGAAGTCCTGCGGTAGCATGCCCGGCTCTCGCTCACCGTTCCGGCGACATCAGCCGAAGGTCGGGGTCCGGGAGCCAGGAGCCCGGCGGGCGGGTCAGCCAGCCCGCGGAGGCGGACAGGGCGGTCACCGTGCGGTGCAGGGCGTCCAGGCCGGGGTGGCGCAGGCCCTTGCGCCAGACCAGGGAGATCGGGGAGAGCGGGACCGGGTCGACGATCGGGCGGAGCACCATGCCGGGGAGTTCGATGAATTCGACGCTGGCCAGGACGGACCAGCGGCGTTTGCGCACGACGCGGATGAATTCCTCCTCGCCGTCGATCTCCGGGAACGGCTCGGCGATATGGATGCCGCGGCCCGCGAAGAGGCGGGTCGCGAGGTCCGTCCATTCCGCCGTGTGCGGGTTGCCTGCCGCCGCGTAGAGGGTTTCGCCCGCCAGGGAGGCGAGGGGGATTTCGGCCCGGGACGCCAGGGGGTGGTCCTCCGGGAGCAGGACCGTCATGGGCTCGTAGCGGACCGGGCGGTGGTCGAGGCGGGCCAGGACGGCCGGGGCCAGGCCCGCGACGCGGCCGAAGGAGACGTCCAGGCGACCGGCGAGGATCTCGGCGGCCGCGCCGGTCAGGCCGGTGTGGAAGCGGGCGATCAGTTCGAGCTCGGGGGCGGTGGCCCGGGTGCGGCTGAGGAGTTGGTACGCGGTGCCGACCTTCGCTCCGACGTCGACGAGCAGCGGACGCTCGTCACGGACGAAGGCGGCGGTCAGCTCGTCGTGGGCGGTCAGCACCCGGCGGGCGTGCGGCAGCAGGCGCTCACCGGCCGGGGTGAGGGTCACCTGCCGGGTGGTGCGTACGAAGAGGTCCGCGCCCAACTCGCCCTCCAAGCGGCGGATATCGCGGCTGAGGGCCTGCTGGGCGACGAACAGCCGGGCGGCGGCACGGGTGAAGTGCAGTTCCTCGGCCACGGCGGTGAAGGACCGCAGCAGTCGCGGCTCTATGTCATGGGGCACCCGCCCATCCTTCCCCGTCCGGCATTGACAACGCCAGTGAGTGAATGGGGGCTGGTCAGGTGTTGGACCGGAGCGGGGCGGTCCGGCGACCGTGGTCGGGTGATCCTTTTCCTTGCCTCGCGGCCTGTCGTCCCTGCCCGTCGCCGACTTGGCGCGGTGTCCGAGGGCGCGCTCCCCGGCGCTGGGGGCCGCCCGGCCGCACGCGCGAAGGCAGCCCGGCGGCGGGGCGCGTTGCTCGGTCCGTACCGGCGGATCTTCGACGCGCCCGGGGCGCTCGCCTTCACGCTCGCCGCGCTGCTCGCCCGGCTCGCCGGGGCGATGCTCGGCGTCAGCAACGTGCTGATGATCGCGCTGACCCGGGACTCCTACGCGCTCGCCGGGGCGGTCTCGGCGACCGGCGTGGCGGTCGCCGCGGTCGCGTCCCCGCTGCTCGGGCGGCTGGTGGACCGGTACGGGCAGGCGAGGGTGGCGGTCCCGGCGGCCGGGGTCTTCGCCCTCGGGGCGCTGGCGATGCTGCTGTGCGTGCACTACGGGGCCCCGGCCTGGGCGCTGTTCGGCTGCGTGGTGGGTACGGCCGGGGTGCCCGGCGTGGGGGCCATGACCCGCGCCCGGTGGGTGGCGATCCACCGGGACGACGCGGCGGCCCGGCACACCGCCGGCTCCTTCGAGCAGGTCATCGACGAGCTGTGCTTCATGGTCGGACCGGCGCTGGCGATGGTGCTGTGCACCGCGCTCTTCCCGGAGGCCGGGCTGCTGACCGGGGCCGTGCTGCTGGTCGTCGGCGTCCTCGCCTTCGCGGCCCAGCGCGCCACCGAGCCACCACCGCACCCCCGCAAGAACCCGGGGACGGCCGGGGCGGTCGGTACGGAGAGCCGTGGGGAGGCGGCGGGGGCCGACGGCGGGCCGGGCCGGTCGCCGCTGCGCCTGCCGGGGCTGCGGATGGTGCTGATCACCTTCCTGGCGACCGGGGCGGTGTTCGGCTCCATGGAGGTCGCCACGGTGGCGACCGTCGAGTCGTACGGACACGCCGGCCACGGTGCGGCGAGCAGTGCCGTGCTGGGGCTGCAGGCCGCCGGATCGTGCCTGGCCGGGCTGGTCTTCGGCGCGCTGCCGGTGCGCGCGTCGGCCACCTGGCGCTTCGTGGCGGGGGTGGCGGCCATGGCGCTGGCCGTGCCGGTGCTGCTGGCGGCGGACGGGCTCGGCACCCTTGCGGTGCTGCTGTTCCTCGTCGGGACGGCCACCGCGCCGACGATGATCACCGGCATGACGCTGGTCCAGCGGCTGCTGCCGTCCGCCCAGCTCAACGAGGGGATCACCACCGTCTACACCGGCCTGCTCATCGGCATCTCCGCCGGGGCGGCCGCCGGCGGCTGGACGGTGGAGCACTTCGGTGCGGACGCGGGTTACGCCGCTCCGGCGCTCGCCTCGACCCTCGCCTTCGTCGCGGCCGTGGCGGGCGCGACCCGCCGCACGGTGACCACCGCCTGATCGCCCGTTCGCCGGGCG
The DNA here is from genome assembly GCF_058215555.1 of Streptomyces sp. JLBT605. Taxonomy (NCBI): domain Bacteria; kingdom Bacillati; phylum Actinomycetota; class Actinomycetes; order Kitasatosporales; family Streptomycetaceae; genus Streptomyces; species Streptomyces sp. JLBT605. The sequence continues at coordinate 4,300,690 of NZ_CM177087.1, read as the reverse complement.
TGTGTGCGGTATCCGCTCTCAAAAGGCGGTCGCCGCCGCCCGCGTCGCAGGGAGAGCGGGCGGCGGCCGCGTGCGTCAAGGCCAGGGGCAGGGGCAAGGCCAGGGGCAGGGGCAGGATCAGCAGTGGACCGGTTTCCGCCAGGCGCATTCCAGATCTCCGGGCAGCTCCGTGTTCCGCAAGGAGACGTGCGGCCGGGCCGCGACCGTGCCGTCCGCGTGCGACGACGCCAGGGTGACCACGATCGCGTCCTCGACGCTCTTCACCGACGGGGCGAGGAAGTTGTTGAGGACGATGGAGAAGACCAGCTCACGGCCGTCCGCATCGGTGACGTACCCGGAGAGCGCGGAGGCGCCGGTCAGGGAGCCGGTCTTGGCGTGGACCTTGCGCTCCGCCGGGGTGCCGCACATCCGGGAGCGCAGGGTGCCGCCGGTGAGGCGGTCCGGGCCGCAGGCGACGGGCAGGGCGGCGTACCAGTCGGCGTACCAGGGTTCGTCCCGGACGGAGAGCAGCAGGGTGGCGAACTCGCCCGCCGGGATGGTGTTCATACGGGACAGGCCGGATCCGTCGACCTGGCGCAGCGTGCCCGGGTCCACCCCGGCGCGCTTGAGGTAGCCGCTGATGGCGGTGAGCCCGGCGCTCCAGGTGCCCTTGCCGGTCGCCTCGTAGCCGATGGTCTTCGTCAGCACCTCGGCGTGGTTGTTGTTGGACAGCTTCATGAAGGGGACGAGGAGGTCCTTGAGCGGCATGGAACGGTGGCCGGCGAGCGACCTGGCGGTGGGCGGGGCGGGCAGGCCGAGCCGGGGCTTGCCGGTGACGTGTATGCCGTGGTCGGCGAGGGCGTCGGCGAAGACGGCGGCGGCGTAACCGGTGGGCTCCCAGACGCTCACCCACTCCTTGGTGGCCGGGGCGCCGATGGGGATCTGCCCGGTGAGGGTGATGGTGTTGGTGCCGTGGAGCCGCTCGACGGTGAGGGTGCCGGGGCGGCCCCGGGCGACGGTGGTGGCCCGGTTGTCGACGCGTACGTGGTCGTTGGCGGGGGTCAGCGTCACTTTCGGCTTGTCGCCGACAGCCGGCCCGGGCGTGGCCTGGACGATGACGCTGCCCGCGTCGTAGTCGGTGTCGGGGGCGACGGTGAGCGCGGAGATCTGGGCCGCGTAGTAGGCGGACTCGTCGTCGGCGGCCCAGGAGCGGCCGACCCGCTGGGTGTCGAAGCGGGTGTCGTCGGCGACGAGCCGCCCGGTGACCCGCTTGATGCCCGTGCGGGCCAGGTCGGCGGCGAGCTTGTCGTAGTCCTTGGCGAGCATGGTCGGGTCGCCGGTGCCGCGCAGGTACAGATCGCCTACGAGGTCGGAGCCCTGGCGGCGGCCGTCGCTGAGCACCTCGGTGCGGAAGCGGTAGCCCGGGCCCAGCAGTTCCATGGCGGCGGCCGAGGTGGTCAGTTTGGTGGTGGAGGCGGGCATCAGCCGGTCGGCGGGGCGGTGTTGGTAGCGGATGTCGCCGGTGGCGGCGTCGGCGACGACCACGCTCGCGGCGCCACCGCTCAGCCGGCGGTCCTGGAGGATGGTGTCGATGGCCCTCTTGAGGTCGTCGTCGCCGCCGGTCCGGGCGGAGTCGGCGCCGGCCGGGGCGCTCCAGGTGAGGGTGGCGACCAGGCCGAGGACCAGCGGCCAGGCCCAGGCGCGGCTACGGGCGCGGGGCCGATGGTCACCGGCCCCGGCCCGGGCCCCGGCACGGCGGTCATGGTTCCGGCCACCGGCATCGGCCTCGGCGCGGGTCCGGCCACCGGCACCGGCGCGGGCACGGGCGCGCGCACGGAGGGAGGCGGGGCGCTGGGTGGCACTCACACGTCTGCTCATGTCACGTGAGGGTCCCGCAGGAGCGGCCGCGACGATAGGGGGCGGGAGACGAGCCGGGGTGGAGGGCGAAACGCGGCGGGACGCGGCGGGACAGTGGAACGCGGGCCCGCCCGGCGCGCGCTGACCTCACGTCAGCCGTTCGCCGCCCGCCTGCGCTTGCGTACGAGGACGGCCGCCGCCGCGCCGAGCAGGGCGGCGGCACCGGCGCCCCCGCCGGCCCACACCGCGCCCGGCACACCGCCCCCGTCCTCGTCCTCGTAGTCGTGCGCCGGTCCCTTGGTGACGGTGAGGTGGGCGGTCCGCTTCACCCGCCCGTGGTGGCTGACGACGGTGACCGGGTAGCTGCCCGGCTCCAGGCCGCGCCGGGTCTTCGCCAGTCCGTAGTAGCGGGGATCGTCGCCGTCCCCCGCCTTGCTGTCGTCGCGACGCAGCTTCACCGGGCCCGCGAAGGCCGGGGAGGTCGCCGTGAGCCGGTCCTCCTCGCCCGGGTCCGGGTAGGCGTCGCGCAGCAGGACGTTGACCGCGCCCCCGGACCTGAGGCGGTAGCCCTTCGTACGGGAGGCGTCCGGGTACCCGTGTTTGCCGAAGAACGCCAGCTTCCGCACCTTGCCGACGTAGTCCCCGTCGCCGGACCGGGCGGCGCGTACCGTCAGCTTCGCCTCGGTGACCCGATGGCCGTCGCCGCCGGTCACGGTCACCGCGTACACGCCGTCCGGGGTGCCCGGCGGCAGGTGCGGCTGCGCGCTGAACATCCTGGGGTTGTTCCAGTCGTACTCGTCGTCGTGGGTGAGCCGGACGGGCGCGGCGAACGCCTTGGAGCGTGCGGTGAACGCCGTGCCGGTCTCCCCGGGGTAGAGGTCGTCGAAGGCCAGGTACAGCCGCTCCCCGGGCCGGGCCACGTCGGTGTCCATCGCGGAGACCTCGAAGCGCGGCCGCTGGGAGGCGACGACCTTGACCTTGTCGCGTGCCACGACCTTGCCGCCGACCTTGACGACGACCGGGTACGTGCCGGGCTTGGCCGTCATCACGATCGGCTCCCGCGCCGCATAGGGCGACCCCTGCTCGGGGCGGAGGCGGACCGGGGCGCGGAACACCGGTGAGGAGGCCACCGCCGTGTCCTGGCCCGGTGCGGTGCCGATGTGGTCCAGCGCCAGGTCGACGACCTCGCCGGGGCGGGCTCCCTCGGCCCCGTTGAGGATCAGGGAGAGCGACGGGTCCCCCTCACCGGCCGGGCCGGCGCCGTCGGCGTACGCCGGGCCCGCCACGATCGCGCAGCTCAGCACCCCGCCGCATACCGCCATCGCCACCGCCGCCCGCTTCGGCATCCCGCTCACGGCATCCCCTCTCGTCGCTGGTGAAGAGCCCGTGATCACGGTCGGGGTTGCCTCGCGGGGGTGAGACATGACGAAGGCCCCGCTGCCGGATTGGCAGCGGGGCCTTCGCCTCACATGGGATGAAGTGGAGATGGCGGGAATCGAACCCGCGTCCAACGGTGCGGAACCAGGACTTCTCCGAGCGCAGTCCGCTGTGCTTTTCTCGGCCCCGGAGATCACGCGGACAAGTCTCCGACGGGCTCAGCCACTGTTTGATTTCCCACCGAGTCCCGTGGCCGGGCTCAGTGGTTTAGTCCCCTAGCTGATGCCAGGATCCGGGTCGGGAACAGCCCCGGGCTGACACTTCGCAAGTCGCTACTTAGGCAGCGAGGGCGAAGGAATCGCGCTTGGTGTTGGCGATTATTGGTTTCGGCATATGGTTTACGAGATCATTGCCGCTTCCTCGGCTCGCTTCCCCTGCTTCGACAGCCGCTGTCGAAACCGATCATCCCCATGTTGTTTTATCAAGGTGCGCACACCCGGCGAGCGAGCGTGCAGGTGCCATCGTACGGGAACAACGCGGGACCGTGCCAGCGTATTCCCGCGGGCCGGAGAGGGTTACGCCCGCTGCCGCCGGCGCGCCGCGGAGATCGCCCGGTCCGCCTCCCGGCGGTCCTGCTTCTCGCGCAGCGTCTGCCGCTTGTCGTACTCCTTCTTGCCCTTGGCCAGCGCCACCTCGACCTTGGCCCGGCCGTCCTTGAAGTACAGGGAGAGCGGCACGATGGTGTGGCCGGTCTCCTGGATCTTCTGCTCCAGCTTGTCGATCTCGGCGCGGTGCAGCAGCAGCTTCCGCTTGCGGCGGGCGCTGTGGTTGGTCCAGGTCCCCTGGCTGTACTCCGGGACGTGGACGTTGTGCAGCCACGCTTCGTGACCGTCGATCTGCACAAAGCCGTCGACCAGCGAGGCACGTCCCTGGCGGAGTGATTTCACCTCGGTGCCGGTGAGCACCAGGCCGCACTCGTACGTGTCCAGAATGTGATAGTCGTGTCGCGCCTTCTTGTGCTGCGCGATCAGTTTGCGACCCGTTTCCTTAGCCATAGCCCAGCCATTCTCGCACTAGGACCCGCCCCCGAGGCCACTCAATACCTTGCGGGCCCGCTCCTCGGCGGCCTGGCCGGTATCGCCGCCGGTGTTCAGGTCGGGGACGATTCCGGCTCCGTCGACGTTTCTGCCGGACGGGGTCCGGTAGTGCCCCACGGTCAGCTCGGCGACCGAGCCGTCCGGCAGCTCCCTGGGCACCTGCACGGAGCCCTTGCCGAAAGTACGGGAGCCGACGACCACCGCGCGGCCGCGGTCCTGGAGGGCGCCGGTGAGCAGCTCGGCGGCGCTCATGGTGCCGCCGTCGACGAGCACAACCACCGGGGTGTCGGTGTCGCCGCCGGTGTCCGCGTCGAGCACCCGCTGCTCGCCCCGGTCGTCGTAGGTGCCCACCAGGCCGCCGTCGAGGAAGGCGGAGGCGGCGGAGGTGGCCTCGGTGACCAGTCCGCCGGAGTTGCCGCGCAGGTCGAGGAGGATGCCGTCGCCGTCGGGGGTCCGGCGGACCGCGCGGCGCACCTCCTCGCCGGTGCCCTTGGTGAAGGACTGGACCCTGATACGGGTGGCCGGCGGCCGCCGGTCGGTGAGCCGGTCGACGGTCACCGGCCGGGTGCGCAGCCGGGCCCGGCGCAGGGTGCGTTCCCACCGCCGGGTGCCGCGCTGGAGGCCGAGGACGACCGGGGTGTCCTCGGCCCGGTCGCCGAGGTGGTCGCCGCGGAGCTCGGCCACCACCTCGGTGACCGGCCGGCCCGCGGTGGGGGTGCCGTTGACGGTGCGCAGCCGGTCGCCGGGGCGGATGCCGGCCCGGGCGGCGGGGCTGCCGGCCTCGACGCGGTCCACCTCGAGCTGCCCGCTCCGGGCGCGCCGGGCGGCCAGCCCCACGCCCACGTAGCGGCCGTCGAGCCGCTGCCGGAAGCCTTCGTATTCGCGGGCGCTGTAGACGGCGCTCCAGCGGTCGCCGCTGCGGCTCACCGCCTCGCGGGCCGCCGCTCCCGACTGGCCCTCCTGGACGGCGGCGGCCACCGCGGCCACGGCCGCCGCCTCGCGGGTGTCGGCCGCGTCGGCCACGGGTGCGGCCGGCACCGGCGCGGCGGCCTCCGGCTCGCGGTGCGGGGCGTCACCCCAGGAGCCGGTGGCGGCCCCGGTGGCCAGGACGCCGGCGAAGACCAGTGTCAGGGCGGCCCCGCGGCACAGGCGACGGGGGGTTCCACCGCCGGCGCCAGGGGCAGGTAGGTATGAACACGGGCCCGACATGGCGGTGAGTCTAGGCCACCGACGGGCGCCGCAAGGGTTGTTGAACCCACGGCGCCCGGGGCGAATGTGTCACACCTTGAGGTACTTGCGGAGCGTGAAGAACGCCGCGAGGGCGGGCATCAGCAGCCCGATCGCCAGTACCAGCGGAAGCTTGGCGAGGACCGCGTCCCAGCCGATGAAGTCGATGACGCTTATCCGGTCCGCCAGCCATCCCTGGATGAGGAACTGCTGCCCGCAGACGAGCAGCACGCCGGCGAGGACGCCGCCCATCAGGCCCGCGATGGCGGCCTCCATGATGAACGGCATCTGGATGTAGAAGCTGGAGGCGCCGACCAGCCGCATGATGCCGGTCTCGCGGCGGCGGCTGAAGGCCGACACCCGGACCGTGTTGACGATCAGCATGAGCGCCACGACGAGCAGCAGGGCCATCACACCGAGGGCGGCGAAGTTCATGCCGTTGAGGAGGTCGAAGAGGTTGTCCAGCGCCTCGCGTTGGTCGTTGACCTCCTGGACGCCGGGGCGGGCCGCGAAGGCACTGGAGATGACCTTGTACTGCTCGGGGTCCTTCAGCTTGATCCGGAACGACTCCTGCATCTGGTCCGGGGTGAGCGAGGCCGCCAGCGGGGAGTCGCCGAACTCCTCCTTGTAGTGCTTGTACGCCTCGTCGGTGGTCTCGAAGTGGACCGACTCGACGATGCCCATCTTGTTCAGCTCATCGCGGATTTCCTTCTTCTGCTCCGCGGTGGCCGCGCCCTTGTCGCAGGTCCGGGGCGAGGTCTCCTGGTCGTTCTCGTTGCAGAGGAAGATCGAGACGTTGACCTTGTCGTACCAGTAGTCCTTCATCGAGCTGACCTGCTCGCGCATCAGCAGCGACCCGCCGAACAGGGCGAGTGAAAGGGCCACGGAGACGATCACCGCGAAGGTCATCGTGAGATTTCGGCGGAGACCGACGCCGATCTCCGACATGACGAACTGGGCGCGCATGGCGTCCTTTCAGTGCTGGTAGCCGTAGACGCCGCGCGACTGGTCGCGGACGAGACGGCCCTGTTCAAGTTCGATCACGCGCTTGCGCATCTGGTCCACGATCTGCTGGTCGTGGGTGGCCATGACCACGGTGGTCCCGGTCCGGTTGATCCGGTCCAGCAGCTTCATGATCCCGACCGAGGTCTGCGGGTCGAGGTTGCCGGTGGGCTCGTCGGCGATCAGCAGCAGCGGCCGGTTGACGAAGGCCCGCGCGATGGCCACCCGCTGCTGCTCACCACCGGAGAGCTCGCCGGGCATCCGGTCCTCCTTGCCGCCGAGGCCGACGAGTTCCAGCACCTCGGGGACGGTCTTACGGATGGCGGCGCGCGGCTTGCCGATCACTTCGAGGGCGAAGGCGACGTTCTCCCCGACGGTCTTGTTGGGGAGCAGCCGGAAGTCCTGGAACACCGTCCCCAACTGGCGGCGCATCTGCGGCACCTTCCAGTTGGAGAGCCGCGCGAGGTCCTTGCCCAGCACATGGACCGCGCCGTGCGTGGCGCGCTCCTCGCGGAGGAGCAGGCGCAGGAAGGTGGACTTGCCCGACCCCGAGGACCCCACCAGGAAGACGAACTCGCCCTTCTCGACCTCCAGCGAGACATCGCGGAGCGCGGGGCGGTTCTGCTTGGGGTAGGACTTGGAGACGTTGTCGAATCGGATCACTGAAAAGCACCACGGTCCACGGTCGACCTGGACAGGAGGACGGGTACCGCTGGTGCGGCTCCCGTCGGTGTGCGTGACCATACGCGAAGCGCGTGCGCACGCGCAGTCGTCACTCCGCGTTGGTGCGTTTCTTCACGGCACATCACGGACAAAGCGGACGGAAGACTCCCGCTGAGCCACTGAGCGCCCGCACCGCGCCGGCACCGGTCCCGCACCGGCCCGCCGCCGGGCCGGCGGCGATGCCACGAGCCCGGTACGGTCCGGGCACAGAATCGTACGGGGCGCGCCGAACCGGGTGGAAGCTGGCACAGTGGTAGGGGGAACAATCCCATCGGTGAAGGCGTTCACCCCGTGACGAATGAGCGGCTCGGCCGCGCGGGAGAAGGAGAGCGCATGACGTACGACAGGCTCGTCTGCGCCAACTGCTCGAGCCCCGTGAGCGAGGCCCGGTGCCCGGTCTGCCGGGCCAGCCGGGAGCGGTTGCAGCAGCAGGACGGGCTCTTCGCCGGGCTGACGCCGGCCGCACTGGCCAGTCTGCTGCTGGCGCTGATCGCGGTGGCGCTGCTGGCCCACCAGGTCACCGCCTAGCGCGACCAGGTCACCGCCTGATACGACGAGGGCCCGGAGCGCGTGCGCTCCGGGCCCTTACGCCATTCCGCCAGGTCAGGCGATGGTGTTGCGGTTGATCAGGCGCGGCATGACCCGGAAGCCGATGCCACCGGCGATCATGGTCGCGGCACCGACCAGCAGGAAGGTGGTCTGACCGGCACCGGTCTCGGCCAGCTCACCGCTGTCACCGGTCTCCGCCAGCTCCTCCTTGGCCTTGCCCTGCTGGACAGGCTTGTTGCCGGCGCTGTCGGTGTCGGTGTTGTCCGTACCGCCACCGTTGTTGCCGTTGTCGCCGCCTCCGTTGTTGCCACCGGTGCCGTTGCTCGGCGGGTCGGTGGGCGTGGTCGGCGGGTCCGTCGGGTCCGTCGGCGGGTCCGTCGGAGTCGTCGGCGGGTCGGTGGGCGTGGTCGGCGGGTCCGTCGGGGTGGTCGGCGGGTCCGTCGGAGTCGTCGGCGGGTCCGTCGGGATGGTCGGCGGATCGGTCGGAACGGTCGGCGGGTCGGTCGGGATGGTCGGCGGGTCCGTCGGGTCCGTCGGCGGGTCGGTCGGAATGGTGGTCGGGTCGTCGTCCGGAGCCTTCACACCGACGTTGACGCCGTCGGCGTCCGCGCTGGCCGTCACACCGACGCCACCGACGCTGACATCTATGCCGGCGGCCGAAGCGGCCCCGGCGGCGGTGAGCGACGCACCCGCCGCGATCACCGCACCGGCCGCGAATCGAGCGACGCGCAGCCGCGTCTTCTTCGTCATATGGCTGCTACCCCCAGTAGCTGTACTCGTCATGGAGCAGCGCACGGGGCAACGGCCGTGAGGGGGTGCTGAGTTGCGGACGCGGCCATGCGGCGGTCCGCCTGCCCCCCTGCGCACGCGCCCCGGTCACACGCATGCCGCGCGTCAGCTTTCCCAGTTTCCCCAGCAGCGTCAAGGGCATTGCGCACGAGATGTCCGTTATGCAGGCCCTTGACGCCCGTACGGGTACGGGACTGTGACGAAATCGGCGCCGGGCAGGGGGGTTTCAGCCGGATCGGCGGCTACTGGGCCTGCTGCTCCTGCTGCTTGCGCCAGCGGATGCCGGCCTCCAGGAAGCCGTCGATCTCGCCGTCCAGCACGGACTGCGGGTTGCCGACCTCGTGTTCGGTGCGCAGGTCCTTCACCATCTGGTACGGGTGCAGGACGTACGAACGCATCTGGTTGCCCCAGGAGTTGCCGCCGTCGCCCTTGAGCGCGTCCATCTTGGCCTGCTCCTCCTGGCGGCGGCGCTCGAGGAGCTTGGCCTGGAGGACGTTCATCGCGGTGGCCTTGTTCTGGATCTGCGACCGCTCGTTCTGGCAGGAGACCACGATCCCGGTGGGGATGTGCGTCAGGCGCACCGCCGAGTCGGTGGTGTTCACGCCCTGACCGCCGGGGCCGGAGGAGCGGTAGACGTCCACCCGCAGCTCGGACTCGTCGATCTCGATGTGGTCGGTCTGCTCGACCACCGGGAGCACCTCGACACCCGCGAAGGACGTCTGGCGGCGGCCCTGGTTGTCGAACGGCGAGATCCGGACCAGCCGGTGCGTGCCCTGCTCCACGGAGAGGGTGCCGTAGGCGTACGGGGACTGGACGGCGAAGGTGGTCGACTTGATGCCGGCCTCTTCCGCGTACGAGGTCTCGTACACCTCGGTCTTGTACCCGTGGCGCTCGGCCCAGCGCAGATACATGCGCTGGAGCTGCTCGGCGAAGTCGGCGGCGTCCACGCCACCCGCCTCGGCCCGGATGTTGACCAGGGCCTCACGGGCGTCGTACTCGCCGGACAGGAGGGTGCGGACCTCCATCTCGTCGACGGCCTTGCGCACCGAGTCCAGCTCGGCGAGGGCCTCGGTGCGGGTGTCCTCGTCGCCCTCGGCCTCGGCGAGCTCGAAGAGCACCTCGACGTCGTCGATCCGGCCGCGCAGCTCCTCGGTCCGGCGCAGCTGCCCCTGGAGGTAGGAGAGCTTGCTGGTGATCTTCTGCGCGTTGTCCGGGTCGTCCCACAGGGACGGGGCCGCCGCCTGCTCCTCGAGCACGGCGATGTCGGCCCTCATCTTGTCCAGATCGAGGACCGCCTCGATCGACCCCATGGTGGAGGAGAGGGACTTCAGCTCTTCGGATACATCGACAACTGCCACGGCACCAGCGTAACGGCTGACGCGGGCAACCTGTCCCGGTCGGTGCCCGGCCGCTGCGACAAGGGCGGGAACAGGCCCGCCGGGGGCCGGGGCCGAGGCGGCCGCAGCCGGGCCGCGCCTCGGCCGGCGCGGGACCTAAAGACGCGCAAAGCGGCTGGTCAGAGCGGTGCGGGCCGGTTCGGGGCGGACTGTATGGGTGATCTGTGGGGCTCCGGGGTCGATCCCAGAGCGATCAAGGAGCGGGGGCGCCGGGGCCCTCGGGGGCCGAGTGCTCGCTGCCCTTGGGGGCGTCGTCCCCGCCGTCCTGGCCGACCGCCAGCCAGCCGCCGAGGGCGGCGGCCGCGATCACTCCGGCGGCGGCCACGCCCAGCTTCACCCGGCGGCGGCGCACCGCCGGGGAGGCGGTGCGGTTGCGCGCCGATCCGGCCCGGCGCTGCCCGGCGGCCCGGGGGGCGCGGGCGGTGCCGTGCGCGCCGCCGGCCAGCTCCTCCGCGTCCGGCACCCGCATGCTGGTGTGGGTGTCCCGGGCGGAGTCGGGCACCGCCCCGGGCACCAGCGGCACCGCGCCGCGGCGCCGGGCCGGGACGCCGCCCGCTCCGGGCACGCCTGGATCCCCGGCGGCGTACGCGGAGGGGTCGTACTCTCCCGGCGCCGGGCCCGAGGCGCCTGCCGGGCCGTCGGCCGGCCCTTCCTCCTCCGGCTCGTCGATGTCCAGCGGCGGATATCCGGCCAGGGCGGGAAGGAGCTCGCGCAGCCGGCCGGCCAGCTCCGAGGCGCGCAGCCGGGAGGCCGGGGCCTTGGCGAGGCACTGGACGAGGAGCTGCCACAGCTCGTCGGGGATGCCGGGGAGCGGGGCGACGGTCTCGGTGACATGGCGGCGCAGCACCGCGCCGGGGTGCCCGCCGCCGAACGGGGTGAAGCCCGCCAGCAGCTCGTAGAGCACCGTGGCCAGGGCGTAGACGTCGACGCTGGCCCGGGGCGGCAGGCCCTCGATGATCTCGGGGGCGAGGTAGTCGGGGGTGCCGATGACCCGGGTGGCGGTGGCCCGGGTGGAGCCGGTGCCGGCCGGGGGCGTGGCGCGGCGCGGTACGTCCACCAGGCGGGCGATGCCGAAGTCGGTGAGCAGGGCCGGGTGGGAGTCGCCGGGGCCGAGCGGGCCCTGCATGTCCAGCAGGATGTTCTCCGGCTTGACGTCCCGGTGCACGATCCCGGCGGCGTGGGCGGCGGCCAGCCCGTCTGCGACGTCCGCGGTGATGGCGACCGCGGCCTCGGGAGGCAGGCGGCGCGCCCGGTCGAGGCGGGTCCGCAGATCGGTGCCGCGCACCAGGTCCATGACGAGGGCGAGGTCGTTGCCGTCCACGACGAGGTCGCGCACGCCGACCACCCGGGGGTGGTCCAGGCCGAGCAGCGCGGCGCGCTCCTGGACGAAGCGGCCGACGAGCTCCTGGTCGGAGGCGAGGTCCTCGCGCAGCAGCTTGATGGCGACGGGACCGTCCGGCCCCTCGCCCAGCCACACCGTGCCGGCACTTCCGCGACCGAGGATCTGGTTGGCGGTGTACCGGCTGCCGATCTTCCGTGACAAGACTGCTCCGACTCCTCCGACGGGCATGTTGGCGACAAAACTACGCGGCCGCGGCCCGATAGGGAGCCACAGTGCGTGCCAACTGTCACTTCTGCGGCAGAAAACACCCTTCAGATGTCGACAAATCTCCAAGGTCGGCAGCGAATCGGCCCCGGTCGCAGGGCAACCGGGGCCGATATCGCGTGAATTACACCGGAGTGACCGGGGCAGGCCGCTATTGGGTCAGGTTGTCGATTTTGCTGAGCAGGTCCTTGAGCTCGCCGAGCAGGCCGGTGACGGTGTCCCAGAAGTTCTTGCCGTCGGCGATCCAGTCCTTGAGCGGGGTCAGCTCCCAGACCAGCCAGGAGCCCACGATCATCAGCACGATCACGAACAGGCAGCCCTTGAGGCAGCCCATGCCCGGGATCCGCATCGGATTGGCGCTGCGCTGGCGCGGCTCCCGGCGCGGCGCGGGCTGCGGCGGCTGGGGCTGGTGGGGCTGCTGAGGCGGCGCGTACGGCTGGGGCTGCGGCTGCCGGCGGTACGGAGCCGGCGGCGGGGCCGGCGGCACCGGCCGCTGCTGGGCCATCGGCGGCGGCTGCGGCTGCTGGTGCTGCGGCGGATACGGCTGGTACGGCGGCGGCTGCTGCTGGCGGCGCTGCTGCGGCTGCTGGTACCCCTGCTGCTGGTACGGCTGCTGGGCCGCGGGGCGGCGCTGCGGGCGGCGGGCCAGCGGGTCCTGGCCCGGGTCGAGGTACTGGGTCTGCTCGTTGCGGTCGCGGGCCGCGCGCATCTGGTTCTGCCAGGGGTGCGGCTCGTCCGGCCCGGAGCCGGCGCCCTGGCCGGAGCCGGTGGGCATGGCGCGGGTGGGGTCGGCCGCACCGGCCGGCCCGGAGCCGGTGGGCATCGCCCGGGTGGGGTCGGCGTCCGGTCCGCCGGCCCCCGGCCCGCCCGGTCCCCCGGTCTGCGGCAGCACACTGGTCGCCGCGGCCGGGTCGTAGGACGGAGCGCCGGCGGCGCCGGAGGGCAGCACCTGGGTGGGATCGGCCGCACCGGCCGGATCGCCGCCCGGCACCGGGGCCGGTGCCGGGTCCGGGTCGAGCAGCGCGGCGACGCCCAGCGCGGCCTCGGCCTGGGCGGGCGAGGCGTGCACGCCGATGCCCTCGGCGACCACCCGCAGCGCCCGGGCCAGGTTCTCGGCGCTCGGCCGCTCCTCCGGGCTCTTGCGCAGGCAGCGCTCGATGACCGTCCACAGCGGCTCGGGCAGGGTGCTGGGCCGGCGCGGCTCCTCGCTGAGATGCCGGTGCAGCACCTCCAGAGCGGTGTTCCCGGCGAACGGGGGCCGGCCGGTGACCAGCTCGTACAGCATGATGCCCGCGCCGTAGATGTCGACGGCGGAGGTCTGCGGGCGGCCCTCGGCGGACTCCGGCGCCACATAGGCCGGGGTGCCGACGAACTCATGGGTGCGGGTCAGCCCGGGCGAGTCGGCCAGGCGCGCGATGCCGAAGTCGGTCAGCATCGGGTGCATCTGCTCGCCCTCGCCGGTGCCCGCGAGCAGCACGTTGGCGGGCTTGAGGTCGCGGTGCACGACGCCGTCGGCGTGGCTGGCGGCGAGCGCGTCGGCGATCTGCGCGGTGAGCAGGGACGCGGCCACCGGGGTGAAGGGGCCATTCTCGCGGAGGTACTTGTGCAGGTCCGGCCCGTCCACCAGGTCCATGACCAGGGCGAGCAGATCACCCTCGACGACCAGGTCGCGGGTGCGGACGATGTTGGGGTGGGTGAGCCGCAGCAGCACGGACCGCTCGCGCAGGAAGCGCATCACGATCTCGGCGTCGTTCGCGAGCTCCTCCTTGAGGACCTTGATCGCGACGGTCTCGCCGGGCTGTCCGGCGACGGCGGCTTCCGCGCCCGCCGCCTCCCGCTGACTCGCTCGCCAGACGGTGCCCGTGGCTCCGCGCCCGAGCGGCTCCTCCAAGAGGTACTTGCTGCCTACCGGCCGCACGTCATGCGCTCCCTGATCGTGGTCATTACGGTGTGCTGCTGCGTCTGCGTGTCTCGGCTGAAACGCTGACTGCTGTCCGTCGTCTGCTGCCTGGTGTCCGGTCTCTGGTGTTCTGGTGCTCCTCGGTGCCGCCGGTGGTGCTCCGCGGCCCTGCCGGGCCTGCGGTGCCGCGCGTCTGCTCCGGCGGCGGAGGCGGCCGGTCCGCCCCACTCTAGTGCCGCCGCGGCGCGCCCCGGGTGGCCCGTCTCACAGCCCGCCGGGCGGTGTCCCTCACCGGGCCGGCCTGCCTGCCACCGGTCACCGGCCATCGGGTACCGGCGGCTGCGGAAGGAAGACGCGGGATCCGGACGGATGGTTGCCGCGGCTCCGGGAAGAAGTGGTGAGGTCATCCACCGCCATCCGGTCGTTATCGAAACGGTCAATCGTCGTCACCTGTGGACAGTCGGCGTTACGACACGGACGCATGACGTCATCGGGCGCCCACCGTCTCGGTCCCAACCGGGCGGTTTCAGCCAGCCGACCGACCAATCAAGATCACGGACTGGTGGCCGCCCGACGGAGTGTCAGCGGCAGGTGCGAGGATGCACGCAGCACGGAAGCGGTGGCACGGCCAGCCGGGGGTCGCGTTCCGCGCCGAGTACGAACCTTGTCGTACGTGTACGACCTGTACGCGTACGTGCCGAGCGCCTGGGGGCGATGGGGAAACGGCGCCCCGGACCCCGCGGGCAGAAGGGACCGTTGACGGCTATGCGAATTCGGCTGACCGTCCTCGGGCCGCGTGCTGCCCACCCCGGCTCACTGGGCCGGCCGGGCCAGCCGGGCCATCAGCAGGCGAACGAGGCGCACGCCACCCGGTCCGGCCCGCCACCGCACCCCGCGCCCTCCGGAGCGGCGGCTCATCCCGGGCCCCCCTGCGCGGTGGACGTCCTGGTGACCGCCCCGGCCGGGACCCTCCTCTCGGCGGTGACGGGCGGGCTGGCGGACGCCGTGGCCGCGGCCGGTGCGGATGTGGGCAGCGGATCCGGCGTGCTCTTCGCGGGCGCCGAGCGGCTGGACCCGCAGGGCAGCGTGCTGGGCGAGCCCCCTGTGGTGGATGGCGCGGTGCTCTCCTTCCACGCCCCGGCCGATCTTCATGCCCACCCCGGCGACCAGGCGCTCACCGCCTCCGCGGCCGACACCGGCGTCCAGCTGCATGTCGTCGCCGGGCCGGACGCCGGCGGCGTGCATCTGCTGCACGGCGGCCAGATCCGGATAGGCCGCTCCATGGACGCGGACGTACCGCTGGACGATCCGGACGTCTCCCGGATGCACTGCGCCGTGACGGTCGCCGAGGACGGCCGGATCACCGTCGCCGACCTGGGTTCGACCAACGGCACCTCGGTCGACGGCGAGCGGATCGGCGGCGCGCCGGTCCCGCTGACCCCGGACGCGCTGCTCCGGATCGGCGAATCCGCGCTGCGGCTGCGGACCCCGGCCCCGGGCCGGGCCGCGGGCGCCCCGGGTGCCCCGGGCGCCCATCCCGCCGCCTCCGGCTCACCGGCGGCGGATGCCGGGGCGCTTTCGAGGACGCCTCCGGGCGCGTATCCCGGGGGCTACGCCGGGCCGCGTCCCGGGGCCGATTCGTATCCAGGAGACGGCCACGGGCCCCACTCGGTGGCCAAGTCGCGTCCCGGGGCCCCCGGGGGCGAGCCGCCCGGCGGTGGCCTCGGCTCCCACCCGGGCGGCGCCGATGCCACCCACCCTGGCAGCGGATCCCTGGTCGGCCGCCGGCCAGGCGCGCCGAGCGGAGCCGGCCGGGGGACGCCGCTGCGCGGCACGCCGGTCCCGGCGGACATCCCGCAGGCCGCCGCGCCCCCGTCACCGCACAGCCACCCGACGGACCGGCCGCAGTCCGCCGCCGCCGGAGCCGCCACCGGCTACCCGCCCGCGCACGGCCCCGAGCCGGGGCCCGGCGGACACGGCTACGCAACCGGCGAGCCCGGCCCCGGGACGTACCGGACGGACCAACGGGAGCCCGGCCCGGGGACGTACTGGACGGACCCGCAGGACCCCGGAGCGGTCGGCGCCGGCGGGCAGGGCGCCGCACGGGCGGGGCACGCTGCCGGGCAGCCCGGCGGCGGGGCCTCGCAGCCGCCGCCGTCGTCATCGTCCTCACCGCGCCGACGCGGCGGCATAGGCGCCTGGGCCCGGCGGCTCGCGGGCGGGCGGGCGGCCGAGCGCGCGGCGGAGCAGGACGAGTGGACCGGCGAGGACCTCGACGCCCAGCGGGCGCGCGCCGCCGCCGAAGCGGCGGCGTTGCAGCGGCGCTGGCCGGACGCCGCCGAAATCCTGATGACGGCCCTCGGGCCCGGGCCCCGGCTGTGGGAGCGCGGGCCGCGCCACCCCGACGCGCTGACCGTGCGGCTGGGCGCGGCCGACCGGCCCTCGGCCGACGGCGCCCTGATCCCCGCCGCGCCGGTGACCCTGGATCTGCGGCGCGCCGGGTCCCTCGGACTGGCGGGGCCGCGCGCCCGGCTCTCCGGACTGGCCCGTTCCGTGATCGCCCAGCTGGCCGCACTGCACTCCCCCGCCGTGCTGGAGATCGTCCTGATCAGCACGGACCGGGGGCGCGGCGTCGAGGAGCGGCTGTCCGAGTGGTCCTGGCTCGGCTGGCTGCCCCAGCTGCACCCGTCCCACGGGCAGGACTGCCGGCTCCTGCTCGCCTACGACCGCGAGCAGGCCACGGCTCGCGCGACGGAGCTGGTCCGGCGGCTGGACGAGAGTCAGCTGGGCCCGGCCTGGGCCACCGCGCCGCCGGCGGCGGTGGACGCGGCGGCCGAGGAGTACGACGGGCCGTTCGCGGTGGTGATCGTGGACGGCGACCCGGGCTCGCCCGCCCTGCGCGAATCGCTCGCCCGCCTGGCGGCGGGCGGCGCGGCGGGCGGTGTGCATCTGATCTGCCTGGCCGAGACCCCGGCCGTCGCCGCCACGGATCCGCTCTCCGCGGGCTACGCGGACGCGTGTGCGGTCTCCCCGGTGTTCGCCGAGTGCGGGACGGTGGCGCTGCTCGGCGGTGACGTGGCGACGAGGCTCCATGTCGCCCGGCCCGAGCGCGCCCATCGCCGGTACGGCGCGGCACCGTCCAGGCCGCCGGTCGCCGCCGCCCCGGCGGCCGGCCCGGCGGCCGGCCCGGATGCCGCCCGGTACGCCGCCACCGGGCACGGCGCCTCGCCTGCTGTGCACGGCGCCTCGCCTGCTCACGACCCGGCCGCTCAAGGCCCGTACGACCAGGCGTCGTACCGCCAAGCCTCATACGGCCAGGCGTCGTACGGCCAGGCCCCATTCGGCCAGGCCGGAGATCCCGCCGCCCGGCCCGGCGGCTCGGCGGCTGTACGCGGCGCGGTCCAGGCGGCGCCCGGCGCGGGTGACCGGGCGGCGGTGCCCACCGCAGGAGATGGCCAGCGCGTGCCCGGCGCGGGTGATCAGGGGCCGGGCAGTCAGGAGCCGGGCAGCTGCGCGGGGGCGCCTGCCGCGCCCGACGCGAGCTTCGACCCCCGTGAGACCCGCGAGACCCGCGATCACCGTGATGCCCGTGATCACCGCGCCCCTCATCAAGCGAACGGGTCCGCTGTGGCCGGGGCCACAGGAGCATCAGGCTGGGCCGGGCCCGCCAGTCAGGGCCGCCCGGCAGAGGCCCCAGGGGCCGGTGTACCTGCCGCCACCGGCCAGCACGCCGCACCGTACGACCGCCCCGGCGGTGCGCCCGGCAGCGGCGAGGGCCGGGTCGCCGGAGGCCGGGCCGGGGAGCGAGGCAGCGCCGCCCCTGGTCACGCCCCGCACTCGCCCGGCCCCGAGGCGGGCTGGGCCCAGGCCGGTGCCCCGGGGACGCGGTCGTCCTCCGGCGCGGCTCCGGCCGCGAGCGCCCGGTACGGCGGTGGAAGCGGTGCGTCCGGCCACACCTCCGGCGGGGCCGGCCCGGAGCGGGCGCCCGTCGCGGGAGGCCCCGTCCGGGATGCCCCGGGCGTGCCCCCGACTCCCCCTCAAACCTCGCCGCACGCCCAGTCCTCCCCGGCTGACCAGGCCGGGCAGGTCCCCGCCGACCGAGCGGGATACGCCCAAGGCGCCCATTCCGGGCAGCCGGCCGCCCCTGCGGGCCCAGGGGCGACCGGCCGAGCCGGGCACGCCCCGGCGGCCCCGTCCGATCAGGCGGGCCCAGCAGCCGCCCAGGCCAGGCACGCCACTGCAGGCCAAGCCGGCCAGGTGTCGGCAGGCCGAGCCGGGCACGCCCCGACTACCCGAACCGGACACGCCCCAGACGACCAGGCGGGACACGTCCCGGCCACCGAGGCCGGGCACAGGTCCGCCGCCCAAGCCGGCCCGGCACCAGCCGCTCACACCGGCCATGCGCCGGTCGGCCACGCGGGGCAGGTGCCGCCGGGCGCGGCCACCGGGCAGGGCGCTGCCGGAAGCCAGGCACGGCCGGTCGGTTTCGACGCCGCCGCGGGGCACGCCGGGTACCTGCCCGAGGTGAGGCAGCTGGCCGCGGCGCCCGGTGGCGACGGTGACGCGACGGTGGACGCGGTGTCCGCCGCCTGGGCCGAGCGGTTCGCCCGGGCGCTCGCCCCGCTGCGCTCGCTCGGCCTCGCGGAGCCCGCGGGCTCCGCCCTGTCGGCCTCCGCGCTGCCCGAATCCTCCCGTCTCCTGGATGAATTGGGCCTGGCGCGGGCCACCCCCGCCTCCCTGATGGCGCGTTGGGCCGCTGCCGCCGACCAGGCGCCGATCGGCGGGCGGACCCTGGCGGTGCTCGGGGCGGGGCCTCGGGGCCCGATCTCCGTCGACCTTGCCGCCGAGGGGCCGCATCTGCTGGTCGACGGCGCGCCGGGCACCGGTAAGACGGAGCTCCTGCGTTCCCTCGCCGCCTCGCTCGCCGCCGCCGAGCGGCCGGACCGGCTGGGGCTGGTGCTCGTGGACGGCGGCGGCACGGAGCGCGGCGAAGGACTCCGGGTCTGCACGGATCTGCCGCACGTCTCGACGTATCTGGCCGCCTCGGACCCGGTCCGGATGCGGGAGTTCGCGCAGGCGCTCACATCGGAGCTCAAGCGCCGCGCCGAGTTGCTGGGCCAGTTGGACTTCGTCACCTGGCACGCACGGCACAAGCGCGGGTCCCGGGTGGTCTCACCCCGCCGTGCCGGGGACGCCGGTGCGGTGTCGGCCGCCGCCGAAGCCGGCCACGGCTCCAGCGCCGACGCCGTCCGGGCGACGGCCCCCACCCCGGCCGCCGGCCCGTCCGGCGCACCCGGCGTGGCCGGAGGGCGGGCCGGTAACACCGACCCGGCTGCCGCGCCGCGCGCTTCGCACTCCGGATCCGCGCAGGAGACACCGCCCGGCGCGGCCCCGGGGTCCCCGAGGCCCGGGGCGGACGCCGGCACTGGCACTGGCACTGGCACTGGCACTGGCACTGGGGGCACGATGCCGGGCCCGCGTTCCCGACCCGGGGCGCCCGGACCGGTGTCGGGCGCCGACAGAGGCACCAGCGCCGGAACCAGCCCTGCCCCGGGCTCGGGCTCGGGCTCCGGCCCAGGCCACACCCCGGAACCCGGCCGCGGGGGCGATCTTGACCCGGCGCCCAGCGGCACACTGCGGTTGCGCACCCAGGCGGCATCCGACAAGGCGGAGGGGCGGCTGACCGAGCGGACCGCGCTGCCCCGGCTCGTCGTCCTGGTCGACGACTTCGACGCACTGGTGGCGCCCGCGCTCGGCAGCACCGGTCGGCCCGCGGCCGGGTCGGTCGTACGGGCGCTGGAGGCCGTGGCCCGGGACGGCGCCCGGCTCGGGGTGCACCTGATCGCGGCATCCGGCCGCCCGGACCGTACGGCGGACACGGCGGCGGTCGCCCACGCCGGGCTCTGGATCACTCTGGAGCCGCGGCCGGCTCCAGGTGGGGACGACCAGGGCACGACGGGCACCCCGGGGGCGGGCCGTGGCCGCCTGCACCGGCCGGACGACGGCGCCGTCATGCCCTTCCAGGCGGGGCGGGTGACCGGGCGCATCCCGCGCACGGCGACCCAGCGGCCGACGGTCGTACCGCTGGACTGGCGGCGGATGGGCGACCCGCCCACCCGCCGACCGCTGCGCGAACTGGGCAACGGCCCGACGGATCTGGCCCTGCTCGCCAGCGCGTTGCAGCGCGCCGCGCAGTCGGCGCAAGCGCCCACCATCCCCGCCCTCCTCTGACAACCCGCGCCCCACGCCCCAACCGCCCCTGGTCCCACCTCCGCCAGACGCTCAACCCCACTACCTGACCCCGCATCACATCCCGGTCACGATCGGGGAGTTGACCTTGATCACGGTATTGCGGCGGCCGGGGACGGGGCGTAGGACTGTGCGAACGGGAAACGGCCAAAGCACGGACGGGGACGGCGGGCAGGGTCCGTAACGGGAGGGGCTGCGGGGATGCACACACCGCTTCGCAAGTGCGGGAGGCGCGAGGGGCGACCGGAGCCACCGCGGCGGGTGCGGCCCACCAGGCAGGCGCGGCGGGCGACGCGGGTGGTGCCGGCGCTGGCGACGGCCGTCGCACTCGTCCTGGCCGCCGCGGGCTGTGGCGGCGAGGACGCCGCGGCCGGGGGCAGTCCGGCTCCGGTCACCGTGCGGCTGCCCCAGCTGAAGGGGGAGAAGCTCCAGGTGACCGCGGTGTGGACCGGGACCGAGCAGGCGAACTTCACCAAGGTCCTGACCGAGTTCGAGAAGCGCACCGGCGCCGAGGTGTCGTTCGTGCCGAGCGGCGATGACATGTCCTCCTTCGTCGGATCGAAGATCGCGGGCGGCCGGCCGCCGGACGTGGCGCTGGTGGGGCAGGTCGGGGTGTTGCGGGAGTTCGCCGAGAAGGGCTGGGCCAAGCCGCTGGGGCCGGAGGCCAGGGCCCAGCTGGCCAAGAACTACGCGCGGGGCTGGCAGGACCTCGGCTCGTACCAGGGCACCCCTTACGGCGTGTACTTCAAGGTCAGCAACAAGTCGCTGATCTGGTACAACACCTCGGCCTTCGAGTACGCGGGCGCCAAGGAGCCCAAGGACTGGCGGGATCTGCTCGCCCAGGCGCAGTTGATCTCCGACTCCGGCACCGATCCGGTGTCCGTGGGGGGCGCGGACGGCTGGACGCTGACCGACTGGTTCGAGAACGTCTACCTCTCCCAGGCGGGGCCCGAGAAGTACGACCTGCTCGCCCAGCACAAGATCAAGTGGACGGATCCTTCGGTGACGAAGGCGCTGACGACGCTCGCCGAACTGTGGGGCGGCAAGGGGCTGCTGGCGGGCGGCAGGGGCGGCTCGCTGCGGACGGCGTTCCCGGACTCGGTGACCAAGGTGTTCGGCAACGCGGCCGAGCCGGAGGCCGGGATGGTCTTCGAGGGTGACTTCGTCGCCGGGAACGTCGCCGACGCGGGCGCGGACCTGGGCACGGAGGCGAAGGTGTTCCCGTTCCCGGGGGTGGACGGCGGCAAGGCGCCGGTGGTCACCGGCGGAGATGTCGCGGTCGCGCTGAAGAACAGCAAGGCGTCGCAGGCGCTGCTGACCTTCCTCGCCTCGCCGGACGCCGCGCACATCTGGGCCCAGGCGGGCGGTTTCGTCTCGGCGAACAAGGCACTGGATGTGAAGGCGTACCCCAGCGCCCCGCTGCGGTCCATCGCCACCGCGGTGATCGCGGCCGGTGACGACTTCCGTTTCGACATGTCCGATCAGGCGCCCGCCTCCTTCGGCGGCAAGCCGGCGCAGGGCGAGTGGAAGGCGCTCCAGGACTTTCTGGGGGATCCGCGGAACGTGCGCGGCACGCAGCGTCGGCTGGAGGCCGACGCCGCCAAGGCGTACCAGGACTGATCAGGCGACCGGGAGGCCCACATCATGTCGACCGTGACGGCGGGCGGCGCGGCGGCGCCTGGCTCGCGACCACCCACCTCAAGCTCAGGCGGCACCTCCGGCCCGCCGGGTAAGGCCCGGAAATCCAGGAAATCTCTGATGGGCAGCCGCCCCTGGGTGGCGGCGCTGTTCCTGCTGCCCGCGCTGACGCTGCTGGGCGCGCTGGTGGTCTATCCCATCGGCTACTCCCTCTGGCGGAGTCTGTTCGACGCGTCGGGTGACGGCTTCGTCGGGATGGACAACTACCGGGAGGTCTTCTCCGACGACTCCATCCGGACGGCCGTCAAGAACAACGTCATCTGGGTGATCGTCGCCCCGTCCGTGGCCACCGCCCTGGGGCTGATCTTCGCCGTGCTGACCGAGCGGGTCCGCTGGGGTACGGCGTTCAAGCTCGTCGTCTTCATGCCGATGGCGATCTCCATGCTGGCGGCCGGGATCATCTTCCGGCTGGTGTACGAGCAGGACCCGGACCGGGGCGTGGCGAACGCCATGTGGACGACGGTGCACGACACCTTCGCCGACCGGCCGCCGTTCCCCGGTGCCCATCCGCGTGCCGACGCCGGTCTGCGCGAGTCGCCGGACGGCTCGTACACCGCCCCGGCGGTGGCCGGCGCGGGATCGGCGCAGCTGATTCCGCTGGTGGGGGCCAAGCGCGGGGACGTGAGCGGCGCGGCGGAGGCGGTGGCGGCGCGTCCGGAGCCGGGCAAGGTCACCGGGACGGTGTGGTTCGACTTCACCCGCGGCGGCGGGGGCCGGCACGGCGTCCTGGACGCGGGCGAGAAGGCGCTGGCCGGGGTCACCGTCGAGGCGGTGAAGGACGGCCGGGTCGTCGCCGAGGCGAGGACGCGCTCGGACGGTACGTACACCCTGCCGGGCGAGGCGGCGGGCGCGCGGCTGAGACTGCCCGCGGCCAATTTCGACGAGCCGTACAACGGGGTGGACTGGCTGGGCCCGTCGCTGGTCACCCCGGCGATCATCGGCAGCTATGTGTGGATGTGGGCGGGGTTCGCGATGGTGCTGATCGCGGCCGGTCTGGCGGGTGTGCCGCGGGAGCTCCTGGAGGCGGCCCGGGTGGACGGGGCCAATGAGTGGCAGGTGTTCCGGCGGGTGACGGTGCCGCTGCTGGCGCCGGTGCTCGGGGTCGTGATGGTCACGCTGATGATCAACGTGCTGAAGATCTTCGACCTGGTCTACATCATCGCTCCGGGCACCACGCAGGACGACGCCAATGTGCTGGCGCTGCAGCTGTTCCAGTCGTCCTTCGGGACCGATGTCAACCAGGGCGTGGGCAGCGCGATCTCGGTGTTCCTGCTGGTGCTGGTGGTGCCCGTGATGCTCTGGAACATCCGCCGGATCCGAAAGGAGAGCCGCCGATGACATCTGCGGACACGGCCGCGGCCGTTGCCATGCCGGCCGGCGCGGAGCGGGCCGCGCCGGCGAAGCAGTCGCTCGCCGCGCGGATCGCGGCGCGCGCGGGCGGTGGGGCGGTGCGGGTCTTCCTCGTCGTGGTCGGGCTGGTGTGGCTGACCCCGACGGTGGGCCTGCTGCTGTCCTCGCTGCGGGATCCGGCCGAGGTGGACGTCTCGGGCTGGTGGAAGGTCTTCGGGGATCCGGGCCAGCTGACCCTGAGCTCCTACGACGACCTGCTGAGCAATGAGGCGATCACCGATTCGCTGTGGACGACGGCGGCGATCACCGTGCCGGCGACGGCGCTGGTGGTGCTGCTCGGCGCCCTGGCGGGATACGCCTTCGCGTGGATGGACTTCCCCGGGCGCGACGGGTGGTTCCTGGTGGTGGTGGGGCTGCTGGTGGTGCCGGTGCAGGTGGCGCTGATCCCGGTGGCGAAACTCTTCGGCGAGATCGGCATCTTCGAGACGACGACCGGGGTGGTGCTCTTCCACACCGCCTTCGGACTGCCGTTCGCGATCTATCTGCTGCGGAACTTCTTCGCCGAGATCCCGCGCGAGCTGCTGGAGGCGGCGCGTCTGGACGGGGCCGGTGAGCTGCGGCTGTTCTTCAAGGTCGTACTGCCGCTGGGCGGTCCGGCGATCGCCTCGCTCGGCATCTTCCAGTTCCTGTGGGTGTGGAACGACATGCTGGTCGCGCTGATCTTCGCGGACAGCGGGGATCCGCCGATCACGGTGGCGTTGCAGCAGCAGGTGCGGCAGTTCGGGAACAACATCGACGTGCTCGGGCCGGGTGCGTTCATCTCGATGGTGGTGCCGCTCGTGGTGTTCTTCGCCTTCCAGCGGCAGTTCGTGGCCGGGGTGACGGAGGGTGCGGTGAAGTAGCGGGGAGGAGAGCCGCGGCCGGTCGGCGCCGCCGGGCGTTAGGGGGTGTCCGATGGCGCGACGCCGCGGAGCCCCGTCGGGCACCCCCTTAGCCCGAACGGGGCGTCTTCCTCATCCCGAGCGGAGCAGAAGCCACGATTCCCGAACTATTCAGATGATAGTGGGACAAGCTTCTTACCCGCTCGACCCTTGGGATGCGCAGTGCCTCGGTTCAGCGTCATCGTCCCCGCCTACAAGGTCCAGGCATATCTGCACGACTGCCTGCGATCGGTGCTGACCCAGGAGTTCGCCGACCTCGAACTGATCGCCGTCGACGACCACTCCCCCGACGCCTGCGGCGCCATCCTCGACGAGACCGCCACCAAGGACCTGCGGGTCCGTGCCATCCACCTGACCGA
Organism: Streptomyces sp. JLBT605; assembly: GCF_058215555.1. Taxonomy (NCBI): domain Bacteria; kingdom Bacillati; phylum Actinomycetota; class Actinomycetes; order Kitasatosporales; family Streptomycetaceae; genus Streptomyces; species Streptomyces sp. JLBT605. The sequence goes on along the minus strand of NZ_CM177087.1, from coordinate 4,276,590 downwards.
GAACGTCGGCCCGGGCCGGGCCCGCAACGCCGGACTGCGCCACGCCACCGGGGAGTACCTGCTCTTCCTGGACGGTGACGACACCCTGGCCCCCGGCGCACTGCGGGCCCTCGCCGACCGGCTGGCGGAGACCGGCGATCCCGAGGTGCTGGTCTACGGGCACGTCCGCGAGCACTGGGCCGGCACGCTCACCCCGCATCCGGGCACCGCGCTGCTGGCCGGGGAGCCGGACGGACCGGAGGTCTTCGAGCTGGCGGAGCGGCCCGCGCTGCTGCGCCTGCCGATGGTCCCCTGGAACAAGGCCTACCGCCGGGACTTCGTCGGGCGGGAGAGCTTCGCTTTCCCGCCCGGCCTCTACGAGGGCACCGCCTGGACCTTTCCGGTGCTCTTCACCGCCCGCTCCATGGCCACCTTGGACCGGGTGTGCGTGCACCACCGGCAGCGGCGCCGGGGCAGCATCCTGGACACCGCGGGCCGGGCCCACTTCGACGTCTTCGACCAGTACGACCGGGTCTTCGCCTTCATCGACGGGCGGCCGGAGTTCGCCCGCTGGCGGTCCGCCGTCTTCCGGCTGATGCTCGACCAGCTGGCCGCGATCCACGCCGCGCCGGGCCGGCTGCCGCCCCGCATCCGCCCGGAGTTCGCCCGCCGCGCCCGCGACCACCACCGGCACTACCGGGCCCGGGCGGCGGGCCGCCCGGCCACCGGCCCGCGCGTCACCGCTCCGCCGACCGGCCGGGCGCACGCCACCGGCCTGCGGGCTCTTCGGCTCCGCGGCGCCGGCCCGCGGGCGGCGCGGCGCGGCGCCCGGCTGCGCGGCGCCCGACCGCACTCCACCGGCAGCCGGGCCGGTGAGCTACGGGCCGCCGGCCTCCGGCCCCGGATCTACTCGCTGCTGCTGCGCCTGGGGGCGTGCCGTACCTGGGGGCTGCTGCGCCGCGCCCACCGGTGCGCGCGCCGGGCCGCGGCGCTGACCGCCACCGGCTGCCGGGCCCTGCGCGCGGCCGTGCTGGCCGCGCACTACCGGATCCAGCGGCTGAGACACCTCGACGAACGGCTGGCGGTCTTCGCCACCGACCGGCATCGCGGATACGCCGGCGACCCGGCGGCGATCGAGGCCGCGGTCCGCAAGCTGGCCCCGCACATCCGCACCGCCTGGATCACCACCCCCGATCACGCGCACACCCTGCCGCCGGGGGTGCGCCGACTGCGCCCCGGCTCGATGGCCTACTGGACGGCCCTGGCCCGCGCCGGCTTCCTGGTCAACGACACCGGCTTCACCGACCGGCTGCGCAAGCGCCCGGGGCAGATCCACCTCCAGACCCATCGCGGCACCCCGCTGGGGCACATGGGCCTGGACCTGAAGGACCGGCCGGCCGCCGCCCGCTCCATGGACATCCGGCGGCTGCTGGCGGGGGCGGACCGCTGGGATGTGAGCCTGTCGGCGAACCGCCACTCCACCCTGACCTGGGAGCGCGTCTACCCCTCGGGCTTCGAAACCCTGGAGTACGGCCGCCCGCGCAACGACGCCTTCCAGCGGGCCACCGCCGACGACGTGCGGCGGATCCGCGCGGGGCTGGGCATCCCGCTCGGGGCGACGGCGCTCCTGTACGCGCCCACGCACCGCGACTACCAGCGCGACTTCATCCCCCGGCTGGACCCGGCCCGGCTGGCCCGCGCCCTCGGCCCGGGCTTCGTCCTGCTCGCCCGCGCGCCCTCCGGCCGCCCGGAGGAGGCGCACGGCCTCCCGCCGGACGGCGGCCACCGCCTCCCGCCCGACGGGGTGCGCCGCTTCCCCTTGGAGGAGCCGGACGGCCCCGGCGGCGACGGGCGGATCATCGACGTCTCGGCGCACCCGGCCGTGGAGGAGCTGTGCCTGGCCTCCGACGGCCTGATCACCGACTACTCGTCGATCATGTTCGACTACGTCAACCTCGACCGGCCGATCGTCATCCACGCCGACGACTGGGACGCCTACCGCGCCACCCGCGGCGTCTACTTCGACCTCCTCGCCACCCCGCCGGGACACGTCTCCCGCACCGAGGAGGAGCTGATCGCCCTGTTCACGCGACCGGCCGACGCTCAAAGCGGCGGCGAGGCCACCGGCCCGGCATGGTGCGACGCGCACGCCGCCGAACTGCGCGCCGCCTTCCGGGAGCGCTTCTGCCCGTATGACGACGGGCAGGCCGCCGAGCGCGTGGTGCGGCGGGTCTTCCTCGGCGAGCGGGGCGAGGCCCTGCCACCCGTGGTGCCGCCGGCGGAGCGCAGGCCCGCCCCGGCCCAGGGCGGTCACCGTCCGCCGGCCGCCGCCCCGGCGAGGCTGCCGCTCGCCGCGCCCTGACCGTCCCCTCCCGCCTCTCCCCGCCGCCTTTCGACCTGACGCCTTTCGACCCGACGCCCGCCGCCTCCCCCGATCGCCGCCGCTTTCCGGTCGCCGCCCCCACCCGATCGCCGTCCGCCGTCCCGCCGCAGGAGGAGCGTTATGCCCAGATTCAGCATCGTCATCGCCGCGTACCGCGTGCAGGGCTATCTGCGCGACTGCCTGGACTCCGCCCTCACCCAGTCCTTCCAGGACATCGAAATCATCGCCGTCGACGACCGCTCACCCGACAACTGCGGCGCCATCATCGACGAATACGCAACCCACGACCCCCGCGTCCACCCCCTCCACCAACCCTTCAACTCCGGACCCGGACACGCCCGCAACGCAGGCGCCGAACACGCAACCGGCGACTACCTCCTCTTCCTCGACGGCGACGACACCCTCGCCCCCGACACCCTCACCCACCTCCACCACCGCCTCACCCACAACCACAACCCCGACATCCTCTACTTCGACCACACCCGCACCTACTGGAACGGACGCAAAGACCCCAGCCTCTTCGGCGACCTCCTCACCTCCGCCGGCACCGACACCTTCAACATCCTCGACCGACCCCAATTCCTCCGCCTCTTCGCCATGTCCTCCAACCGCGTCTACCGACGCGACTTCTACACCCGACACAACTTCAGATTCAGCGAAGGCATCTACGAAGACGCCCTCCTCTCCTACAAAACCATGCTCACCGCCGACACCATCGCCTGCACCAACCACGTCGGCCTCGAATACCGACAACGCCGCACCGGCGCCTCCACCCGCACCCCCGGCGAAGAACACTTCATCATCTTCCAGCAATACGCCCGACTCTTCACCTACCTCAACGACAAACCCCACCTCGACCCCCTCCGCCCCGCACTCTTCGAAAGAGCCCTCTCGCACTTCCTCTTCTGTCTGGACAATCCGTCCCGCGTCGCCCCGGCCGACCGCGCCCGCTGGTTCCGCAAGGCCGCCGACTGGTACCAGCTGCACCGCCCCGTCGGGTTCGTGCCGCCGGCCGAGAACGCCGAGCGCTTCGAGGCTCTCGCCCGCGGTTCCTTCGCCCGCTACCGGGCGCGTGAGGTGGCGATCGAGGGCGTCAAGCGGGCCCAGCGCATGGGGCGCGCGGTCCGCCGTCCGCTGGCGGCCCGCGCCACACGCGCCTTCTACCGCTTCCAGCTACGCCAGCCGATCGACGAGAACCTGGCCGTCTACTCGGCGTACTGGAACCGCGGAGTGCTGTGCAACCCGGCCGCGATCTACTACAAGGCCCGGGAGTTGGCGCCCCAGGTGCGCGGGGTGTGGGTAGTACGCAGATCGGAGGTCGAATTCCTGCCGGACGGAATCGAATACGTCATTCCCGGCACACGCGACTACTACCGCACCGTGGCCCGCGCCAAATACCTCATCAACAACGTGAATTTCCCCAACGATCTGCTCAAGCGGCCCGGCTCGGTCCATCTGCAGACGCTGCACGGCACCCCGCTGAAGACCATGGGACTCGACCAGCAGCACTATCCCGTCGTGGCAGGGACGATGAGTTTCGCCAATCTCCTCAAGCGCGTCGACCGCTGGGACTTCGCTCTTTCCGCCAACCAGTTCTCCAGCGAGATCTGGGAGCGGGTCTACCCGTCCTCGTACCAGCTGCTGGAGACCGGCTATCCGCGGAACGACATCTTCTTCACGGCCACCGGGGACGACATCGCGCGCATCCGCTCGTCTCTTGGCATCCCAGCCGGCCACACCGCGATCCTCTATACCCCGACCCTGCGCGACTACGAGCGCGGCTTCACCCCGCGCCTCGATCTGGAGCGGGTGGCGCGGGGGCTGGGCGCCGGGACCGTCCTGCTGGTCCGCGCCCACTACTCCTACACCACCGACCCAGGACTCCAACGCCTCCAACAACAAGGCCTGGTCATCGACGTCTCCCGCCACCCCCGAGTCGAAGAACTCTGCCTCGCCGCCGACGCCCTCATCACCGACTACTCATCCATCATGTTCGACTACGCCAACCTCGACCGACCCATCATCATCCACGCCGACGACTGGGACACCTACCGCGCCACCCGCGGCGTCTACTTCAACCTCCTGTCCGGACAACCCGGCGAAACCCCCGGCCCCATCGCCCGCACCGAGGACCAACTCATCACCCTCTTCCGCGACGGCACCTGGCAAGACCCCCACACCACCGCACTCCGCGCCGCCTTCCGCGACCGCTTCTGCCAATACGACGACGGCCACGCCGCCGAACGCGTCGTACGAGCACTGATGCCCTGCCCGGGCACGGAGACCGGCGACCAGTCGCCGCTGCCGCACGCGCGCGACGCCGAGACCGTCGCCGCCGAGACCGAGCCGACCCCCGCCGTCCCCGACCCGGCGCCCGCCCCCGCTCCCGAGCCGGCCCCTGCCTCCACCCCCGCGCCGGCCGGCCCCGACGTCCCCGACGAAACGCGTTCCAGCGCCCACCCGGTGCAGTAGGGGGTGTCCGGTGGGCCCGCGCGGTATGCCCTACCGCGCGGTCCCGCCCGGCTCGGTCGGGCCGTCCCACTCCGAGGCGAGCAGCGACCACACCGCCAGGTCCGAGCGGATGCCGTTCAGTGGGAAGACCTGGCGCAGCACCCCTTCGTGGGTCATGCCCAGGCGCCTGGCCACCGCCGTGCTGCGCAGGTTGTCCGGGGCCGCGCGCCATTCGACGCGGGCCATGCCGCGCACCCCGAAGGCCCAGTCGATCATCCGGCGGGCGGCGGCGGTGACCAGTCCCCGGCCCTCGGTCTCCGGCGCGATCCACACGCCCAGTTCGCAGACCCCGGACGCGACGTCGAAGATCCGGAACACCGTGCCGCCGACCAGTTCCCCGTTGAGCCGGATGGCGAAGAGCCGGCCGTCGTCGTCACGCTGGGCTTCGGCGTACCTGAGCAGGAAGCCGCGGGCGCTCTCGGTGTCGGTGATGGCGGTGGCCCACGGCAGCCAGGGCGCCAGATGGGCGCGGTGGCGGTCGATGTAGGCGGCGAACTCCTCGGCCTGCCAGGGCTCCAGCGGGCACAGTTCCGCGCCGTCGCCGAGAGGGGAGCTGAGCACAGCGCACTCCGATCTGTCGTGGGTCCTTGGGTTCCGCGTCGGCGTCTGCGTGCGCATGCGCGTCGGCGTCCGCATCTGCGTTCCAAACGTTTGTTATGCACCACGTAGGATAGGCGTCACCGGCCCGAGGAGGAAGCGCATATGCCCGCACGTGGCGATCACGACGCCAAGCGCCGCGACGTATCGGACGCGGTGTGGCGGGTGCTGGGCGAGCGCGGCTTCGGCGGCCTGACCCTGCGCGCGGTCGCCGCCGAGCTGGGCGCCTCGACCGGCCTGGTCAGCCACTACTTCCCGAGCAAGCGGGCGCTGATGGCGCATGCGCTGGAGGTCGCCGAGGAGCGCACCGCGCATCGCGCCCTGCGCACCCCGCCCGGCCCCGGGCTGGCGGGTCTGCGGACCGCGCTCCTCGATGTGCTCCCGCTGACCGAGGAGATGACGCGGATGAGCCGGGCCTGGGTCAGCTCCTGGGACGCCGCGCTCGCCGATCCGGGCCTGGGCGCCGGGCAGACCGCGCGGTACGTGCGGTGGCGGGAGGCGCTCGGCGTCCACCTCGCGGACGCGGTGGACCTGGGCGAGCTGCCCGCGGGCACCGACCCCGAGGAGCTGGCGGCGCTCGCCGCGGCCTTCGCGCACGGGCTGGTCGTCCAGGCGCTGTTCGATCCGGACCGCTTCCCGCCGGCGCGTCAGACCGCCCTGCTCGACCGCTTCCTGGCCGGCCTCCCGCGCTGACCGGGCCTCGCGCCGGCCAAGCGGTCCGCTCCGCGCCCCCGGCCCGTCCACGGCCGGGACCAGGTGGCCGTCCCCCGCTCCGCCGCGTTCGAGTGGCGCCTCCCCGGCCCGCCGGGAAGGCTGAGCCGGGGGGCCACCGTACCCGCGGTCCGGTCGCCGCCAGCCATGGCGGGGGCAGGGCCGGACCTGTCGTGGAGGCACGATCCATGCCCGAAGTCACCGCCCGCTACGAGCCCGGGACGCCCTGCTGGGTCGAGTTGGTGACCCCCGACCAGCAGGCCGCCCTGGACTACTACGCCGAGGTGTTCGGCTGGACCGGTGAGATCGGCCCGGCCGAGGTGGGCGGGTACTCGGTCTGCTCGCTACGGGAGAAACCGGTGGCCGGCATCATGGCGGCGCAGCCCCTCGGCGATCACCCGGCGCCGCCCACGGTGTGGACGACCTACTTCGCCTCCGCCGACGCGGAGGCCACCTCGGCGGCGGTCATCCACCACGGCGGGACGGTGGTGGCGCCGGTGATGGAGGTGACGGAGCTGGGGCGGATGCTGGTGGCGGCCGACCCGACCGGGGCGGTCTTCGGCATCTGGCAGCCGGGGTCGTTCATCGGCTCGCAGGTCGTCAACGAGCCGAACGCGCCGATCTGGAACGAGCTGAACACCACCGACCTCGACGCGGCGCGCGACTTCTACGCGGCGGCGCTGGGGATCGAGTCCGTGCCCTTCGAGGCGGAGGGGGCTGAGGGCTACTTCTCGCTGTCCGTGCGGGACAGGGTGGTCGGCGGCATGCGCGAGCTGCCCAAGGACGCCCCGCCCGGCACGCCCTCGCACTGGCTGACCTACTTCGCCGTGGACGACGCCGACGAGGCGGTGGCGCGGATGTCGGCGGCCGGCGGGGCGGCGATCGAGGGGCCGTACGACATGGTCGCGGGGCGGATGGCGCTGGTGAAGGACGCGCAGGGCGCGGTGTTCGCCGTGATCAAGCCGAAGCCGCCGTCGTCATCCTGACCGGCCGAAGCGCTCCTGGCCGGCGGGGACCCGAGAGCTCTCCGCGCGGCGGCCGCGCGGCCACCCGGTCGGCCCAGCACGGCGGGGACTCCGCACACGCGGCCACTCATTCACTTATCCCACTTATTCGGACATACCGCCCTATAGTGAGCAGTCAGCGAGAGGAGCGTTATGCCCAGATTCAGCATCGTCATCGCCGCGTACCGCGTGCAGGGCTATCTGCGCGACTGCCTGGACTCCGCCCTCACCCAGTCCTTCCAGGACATCGAAATCATCGCCGTCGACGACCGCTCACCCGACAACTGCGGCGCCATCATCGACGAATACGCAACCCACGACCCCCGCGTCCACCCCCTCCACCAACCCTTCAACTCCGGACCCGGACACGCCCGCAACGCAGGCGCCGAACACGCAACCGGCGACTACCTCCTCTTCCTCGACGGCGACGACACCCTCGCCCCCGACACCCTCACCCACCTCCACCACCGCCTCACCCACAACCACAACCCCGACATCCTCTACTTCGACCACACCCGCACCTACTGGAACGGACGCAAAGACCCCAGCCTCTTCGGCGACCTCCTCACCTCCGCCGGCACCGACACCTTCAACATCCTCGACCGACCCCAATTCCTCCGCCTCTTCGCCATGTCCTCCAACCGCGTCTACCGACGCGACTTCTACACCCGACACAACTTCAGATTCAGCGAAGGCATCTACGAAGACGCCCTACTCTCCTACAAAACCATGCTCACCGCCGACACCATCGCCTGCACCAACCACGTCGGCCTCGAATACCGACAACGCCGCACCGGCGCCTCCACCCGCACCCCCGGCGAAGAACACTTCATCATCTTCCAGCAATACGCCCGACTCTTCACCTACCTCAACGACAAACCCCACCTCGACCCCCTCCGCCCCGCACTCTTCGAAAGAGCGGTCCACCATTTCCTGTTCTGCCTGGACCGCCCGAACCGAGTGGCACCGCAGGACCGCCGCCGCTATTTCCAGCGGGCTGTGGAGTGGTATCGCGAGCACCTGCCGGAGGGCTTCGTCCCGCCCGGCGAGGACAAGTGGCGCTACGACGCGCTGGCGCACGGCTCATTCGCCCGGTACCGCTACCGCGAGCTGTCCGGACGGGCGGCGGCCGGCGCCCGCAAGGCGAAGCGGACACTCCGGCGCCCCCTGGCGGCGCGAGCCAAGCAGGGCCTCTACCGGCTGCACCGGATGCGGCCGGTCGATGCGAACCTGGCCGTCTACTCGGCGTACTGGAATCGCGGAGTGCTGTGCAACCCGGCCGCGATCTACTACAAGGCGAAGGAACTCGCCCCGCACATCCGCGGCGTGTGGGTGGTGAAGAAATCCGAGATCGATTCCCTCCCGGAAGGAATCGACTACGTCGTCCCGGGAACCCGGAAATTCTATCGGGTGGTGGCCCGCGCCAAATACCTCGTCAACAACGCGAACTTCCCCAACGACGTCGTGAAACGGCCGGGCACGATTCATGTGCAGACGCTGCACGGCACACCACTCAAATGCATGGGACTCGACCAGCAGCGCTACCCCGCGGCCGCGGCCGGGATGAGTTTCAACAATCTCCTCAAGCGCGTCGACCGCTGGGATTACGTACTCTCCTCGAACGCGCACTCCAGCGAGATCTGGGAGCGGGTCTATCCGTCCAACTACCGGCTGCTGGAGTACGGATACCCGCGCAACGACATCTTCTTCACCGCGACCAAGGACGACATCGCGCGCATCCGCTCGTCCCTGGGCATCCCGGCCGGCCACACCGCGATCCTCTACGCCCCCACGATCCGGGACTACCAGAAGGGCTTCTCACCCCATCTGGACCTGGAGCGGGTGGCGCGGGGGCTGGGCGCCGGGACCGTCCTGCTGGTCCGCGCCCACTACTCCTACACCACCGACCCAGGACTCCAACGCCTCCAACAGCAAGGCCTGGTCATCGACGTCTCCCGCCACCCCCGCGTCGAAGAACTCTGCCTCGCCGCCGACGCCCTCATCACCGACTACTCATCCATCATGTTCGACTACGCCAACCTCGACCGACCCATCATCATCCACGCCGACGACTGGGACACCTACCGCGCCACCCGAGGCGTCTACTTCAACCTCCTGTCCGGACAACCCGGCGAAACCCCCGGCCCCATCGCCCGCACCGAGGACCAACTCATCACCCTCTTCCGCGACGGCACCTGGCAAGACCCCCACACCACCGCACTCCGCGCCGCCTTCCGCGACCGCTTCTGCCAATACGACGACGGCCACGCCGCCGAACGCGTCGTGAGGACCGTGATGCTGCCCGCCGAGGCCAAGACACCACCCCGACCGTCCAAACCCGCCTCACCTCCCCGCCGGACCGGACGCGAGACCGCCGAGACACCCGTCTGACGTAGCCCCTTCGACCCGGAACCCTCAAGACCTCACGAGCCCGGAGGCCGCCGTGACCGGACCGTCCCCCACCGCCGCGATAGCGCCACCCCTCCCCGCCGCCGCCCCGCGGGTCAGCGTGATCGTCCCCGCCTACAACGCGATGCCCGAGCTCACCCGCTGCATCACCTCGGCGATGGAGCAGACGCTGGGCCTGGAGCGGATCGAGATCATCGCGGTCGACGACGGCTCCACCGACGGCACCGGCGCCGAGCTGGACCGGCTGGCCCGCGACTGCCCCGCGCTGCGCGTGGTGCACCAGGAGAACTCCGGGGGCGCGGGCGGCCCCCGCAACACCGGGCTGGACCTCGCCCGTGGCGACTTCGTCTTCTTCCTCGACTCCGACGACTACCTGGGACCGGACGCGCTGCGCCGCATGGTCGCCATGGCCGACGAGAACGGCACCGACGTGGTGCTCGGCAAGATGGTCTCGGTCGGCGGGCGCGCCGTGCCCACCGCCGTCTTCCGCCACAACCAGCCGCGCACCGACATCTTCACCTCGGCCGCCTACCGGACCCTGGGCCCCTGGAAGCTGTTCCGCCGCTCCCTCATCGAGCGGCTCCGCCTGCGCTTCCCGCCGTACCGCAACTGCGAGGACAAGCCGTTCACCGCCGCCGCGTACCTCAACGCCGACGGCATATCGGTGGTCGCCGACTACGACTGCTACTACGTGCGGAACAGGGAGAACGGCAACAACCTCACCCGGGTCGCCTCCGACCTCGTCCACCGGATGGACGGCACCCGGCTGTGCTTCGAGACCGTGGCCCGCTACCTGGAGCCCGGCCCGCGCCGCGACCGCATCATGCGCCGCCATGTCGAGTGGGAGCTGTGCGGCCCGCTGCGCGCCCTGCTGCCGCGTGAGGACGAGGAGGACGCCCGGACCCGCTTCTTCCCCGAATTCCGGCACTGGGCCAGGACCTGGGCGAACGAGGACCTGTGCCGGCAGCTCGACGCGCCCGACCGGTTGCTGATCCATCTGCTGCGCGCCGACCGCTTCGAGGAGCTGCTGACCGTGGCACGGAACGCCAAGGAGGATGCCCGGCGCGGCCATCTGGTGGACAAGGGCCGCGTCTACTGGCTCCATCCGCTCTTCCGCGACCCGGCCGCCGCGATCCCCGACGCCTGCTTCGACGTCACCGACCGGCTCCCCGCCCACCAGGCCCTGGACACCGCCGGCTGGCAGGGTGATGGGGTGCTGCGGGTCACCGGCCACGCGTACATCGAGCACGTCGCCACCCTCGACCCGGAGACCGAGCTGATCCTGCGGATGCGGGACGCCGACCGCCCCGACATCCGGGTGCCCACCACCGCCTGCGCCGCGCCCAGCGAGCTGCCCGGCGACGGCATGCACCGGGAGGCGGGTTTCACCGCCGACATCGATCTCGCCTCGGCCGACGGCGGCGCCCCGCTGGGCCGCGGCATCTGGGACCTGTTCGTGGATGTGCGCGCGCAGGGTGTCAGCCGCACCGTCCGGCTGCGGCACCGCCGCACCGGAGTGGACGCCGCGGCCGAGCGGACGGCGCCACCGCCCCGGATGGTCGACAAGACGGCGGTGACGCCGTTCTTCACCCCGTACGGCAACTTCTCGCTCGACGTGGGGCGGGTGCTGCACGGGCCCGCCCTGCCCTGCGCGATCACCGAGGTGCGCTGGGCGCCCTCCGAACAAGGCAGACCCGGCAGACGAGGCAGACACGGCAGACCCGGCAGCGGAGGCAGACAGAACACCCTGGCCATCGGCGGCCGGCTGACCGGCGACGCCGCCGGCTCCGCGGCCGAGTGCGGGCCGCCGCGGCTGCGCGCCGTCCATGAATCGGGCGCGGTGCGCGAGGAGCCCGCCCGGTACGGAGCGAAGGGCTCCGGGCCCGCCTTCAGTGCCTGCCTGCCGGTCGCCGCCCTGCGGCCCGGCCGCTGGACGGTGACCCTGGTCCAGGGGGATGGCGGCCAGGGCGGCGAGGAGATGGAGCGCTCCGCGGCCGTGCCGCGCCCGGCCCGGCTGAGCGGCACCCGGTGGTTCCGTTTCGGTCGCCCGTACTACGCCAAGCCGCTGGTCCGAGGGCCGGAGGCGGCCCTGGTGCTGGAGGTGGCCCCGGTCAGGGTCGGTGTGGCGGTGCGCCGCCGGCTGGCCCGGCTACGGCACCGGCTGCGGCAGTGAGCGATCGATAGCATCGACTCCGTTGCCACACCGCTAGGGGGAACCGATGCCGCACGCCGATCAGCCTGTCCTGAAGCCTCTGGGGCCGGATGACCCGCGCGAGGTCTCCGGCTACCAGCTGCTCGCCAAGGTGGGCGAGGGCGGCATGGGCGCGGTGTACCTCACCCGCACCCGCGGCAACCAGCCGGTCGCCCTGAAGGTCATCCGGCGCGAGTTCGCCCGGAATCCCGACTTCCGCGCTCGCTTCGAGCAGGAGGTGCAGGCGGCGCGGCGGGTGTCCGGCTACCACATCGTGCCGGTGGTGGACCACGATGTGAGCGGTGACGAGCCGTGGATCGCCACCTCGTACGTGCCCGGCATGGCCCTGGACGACGCCCTGGCCACCTACGGTCCGCTGCCGCTGCCCGCGGCGCTCCAGCTCATCGGCTGCACCGCGCAGGCGCTGCACTCCGTGCACTCCGCGTCGGTGATCCACCGCGACCTCAAGCCGAGCAACATCCTGCTCAGCTCCAAGGGGCCGTGGGTCATCGACTTCGGTATCGCGCGCGCCACCGACTCCAGCCAGCTGACCCAGACCGGCGGGTTCATCGGCACCCCGCAGTACATGTCGCCCGAGCACGCGCTGGGCCGCAAGGTCACCGCCGCCACCGACATCTTCGCGCTCGGGCTGATCGCCGCCGTCGTGGCCACCGGACGCCACCCGTACGGCGACGGCTCCGGCCTGTCCATCGCCGCGACCATCGCCAACACCGCCCAGCAGCCGCCGGACCTGAGCGGCTACCCGGAGCCGCTCCGGCAGCTGCTGGAGGCCTGCCTGGCGGCCGATCCCGAGCGGCGGCCCGCGCCGGCCGCCCTGGCCGACTGGTGCGCGCAGGCGGCCGGGCGGGAACTGCGGGACTTCGCCGACTGGCTGCCCGCGCCGCTCGCCAAGGAGATCGCCCGACGCGAGGCGGCGGCGGAAGAGCCCCCGAGGCCGGAGCCGCCGACGGCGGCCGCCTCACCCGGTTTCGGGCCGGCGTACGTCGCGACGCAGGCGGCCGCACCGGGGCAGCAGCCTCCGGCCATGTACGCGCCCACCCAGGCGGCGGCTCCCTCGCCGGCACCCTCAGCGCAGCACCAGGGGTACGCGCCCGCGCCGACGCCCGCGTACGCCGTCCCCACCCAGGCCGCCGCGTCACCTGCCGGCCCGGCCGCCCCCGCGACGGCCCCCGCACCAGCCCCCGGCCCGTCGCGGCGGAAGAGCGGGCCGGTCGTCATCGGGGCCGTCCTGGCCGTGGCGCTGATCGGCGGCGGGATCTGGGCACTCACCCGGAGTGACGACGACGGCGGCAGGAAGACGCACAGCGCGGGCAGTGTGAGCAGCCCGACGCCGACCGGGACCGCGCGCCCGGCACCCCATGGCTACGAGCTGGTGTACGCCAACAAGCCGCTTTCGTTCGTCTGGCCGTCCTCGACCATGGGCCAGTTGAACACCGACCTCGACACCGCGGAGCAGCAGACAGAGCAGGGGATCAAGACGGGCAACGCACCATCCATCGGCATCACCAAGCTGGAGTGGCGGATGGAGTACGAGGAGCTGACCACCCCTCACCGGTTCAGCCCGAGCCTCAGCCCGGACGAGAAGGGGTGTGAACTCGCCGCCAGGAACCCGGAGAAGCGACTGCCCGAGAAGATGCGGGCGAGCGATCTGAACGGCAGCACCGGCCGCATCCAAACCGGCGACTGGCTCTGCACCTTCACCTCCGAGGGCAACCTCGCCATGGTCAAGATCACCGCGGTGCGGCAGGGCTACCGCGACCCGAGCAAGCCGGAGATCCACCAGGGGCGGCCGGGCATTCCGTCGTACACGACCGAGCTGACCCTGTGGAAGCCCAAGCCGTAAGTGCGCCCGGCGCAACGCCGGAGGGGGCGGTACGGAATCCGTACCGCCCCCTCCGGCGTATCAGGCCGACCGCGTCACACGCGTCGCGTCACGCGGCCTCGCGTCACGCGTGCGAGCGCAGCAGCGTCCGCATCGTCCGCATCGCCACCGACAGGTTCGCCAGGTCGAAGGTCTCCGAGCTCTGGATCTCCTCCAGGGTGGTGCGGGCCCGCTGCAGGATCGCCGCGTTCCGCTCCTCCCAGCTGCCGAAACGCTCCTCCGGCGACGCGGCGCCGTTACCGACGGCGAGTACGTCGGCGGTGAGGGCGGCGTGCGCCGCGTACAGCTCCTCGCGGATGGAGGCACGGGCCATGGACTGCCACCGGTCGGCGCGCGGCAGTTCGATGATCCGGTCCATCAGCTGCGTGATCCGCAGCCGGTCGGCCAGGTCGTAGTAGACCTCGGCCACGGCGAGCGGGTCCTTGCCGGTGCGGTCCGCGGTGGCGACGATGTCCAGCGCCGGGAAGGCGGAGGAGAATCCGGCCACCCGGGTGGCCAGGGTCTCCGGCACTCCGGCGCCGGTCAGCTCGTCGTAGATGTTCTGGTGCCACTCCAGGTCGGCGCCGCGCAGCATCTTCGGCAGCGCGGACCAGACGGCCGCCACCCCGTCGCTGAAGAAGTCGATGGTCTCGGCCAGCTCCAGCGGCTGCGGGCGGTTGTTGAGCAGCCAGCGGGTGCCGCGCTCGACCAGGCGGCGGCTGTGCAGCCGGATCCGGGTCTGGACGTCGGCGGCGACCACGTTGTCCAGCGACTCGACCTCGTCCCAGACCTCTCCCAGGCAGAAGATGGCGCGGGCGGCGGTCTGGGCGCGGACGATCTCCTCGACGGAGGCGCCGGTCTCCTCGCGCAGCCGGTGCAGGAAGGTCGACCCGCCGGTGTTGACGGTGTCGTTGACCAGCACCGTGGTGATGATCTCCCGGCGCAGCGCGTGGGCGTCGACCTGCTCGCCGAACTGCTCGTTGAGCGCCTTGGGGAAGTAGGCGTGCAGCAGGCGCTGGAGGTAGGCGTCGTCCGGCAGGCTGGTGCCGATCAGCTCCTCCGCCGCCGTGATCTTGGTGTAGGCGAGCAGGACGGCCAGCTCCGGCTGGGTCAGACCGCGCCCGGCGGAGAGCCGCTCGCGGATCTGCCGGTCGGTGGGCAGGAACTCCAGCGCGCGGTCCAGGGCCCCGTCGCGGACCAGGCGGCGCATGGCGCGCGCCTGCGCGTGGAGCAGGCTGGGGGCCTGTGCGGCGGCGTTGGCCAGGGCGACGTTCTGCGCGTAGTTGTTGCGCAGCACCAGCGCGCCGACCTCGTCGGTCATCTCGGCGAGCAGCTTGTTGCGCTGCTTGACGGTCATGTCGCCGTCGGTGACGAGCGCGTTGAGCAGGATCTTGATGTTCACCTCGTGGTCGGAGGTGTCCACGCCGGCGCTGTTGTCGATCGCGTCGGTGTTGATGTGGCCGCCGCTGGCGGCGAACTCGATCCGGCCCAGCTGGGTCAGGCCCAGGTTGCCGCCCTCGCCGACGACCTTGACCCGCAGGTCCTGGCCGTCCACCCGGATGGCGTCGTTCGCCTTGTCGCCGACGTCGGCGTGCGTCTCGGTGTGCGCCTTGACGTAGGTGCCGATGCCGCCGTTCCACAGCAGGTCGACCGGGGCCTTGAGGATGGCCTTCATCAGGTCGGCCGGGGTCATCTTGGCGATACCCGGCTCGATGCCGAGGGCCGCGCGGACCTGCGGGGTGATCGGGATGGACTTGGCGGTACGCGGGTGGATGCCGCCGCCCGGGGAGAGCAGCTCGGTGTCGTAGTCGGCCCAGGAGGAGCGCGGCAGCTCGAACAGGCGGCGCCGCTCGGCGTAGGAGACCGCGGCGTCCGGATCCGGGTCGACGAAGATGTGCCGGTGGTCGAAGGCGGCGATCAGCCGGATGTGCTCGCTCAGCAGCATGCCGTTGCCGAACACGTCGCCGGACATGTCGCCGACGCCGACGACCGTGAAGTCCTGCGTCTGGGTGTCGTGCCCCAGCTCCCGGAAGTGCCGCTTGACCGACTCCCAGGCGCCGCGGGCGGTGATGCCCATGCCCTTGTGGTCGTATCCGGCCGAGCCGCCGGAGGCGAAGGCGTCGCCGAGCCAGAAGCCGTAGGCGGTGGCCACCTCGTTGGCGATGTCGGAGAAGGTCGCGGTGCCCTTGTCGGCGGCGACCACCAGATAGGTGTCGTCCCCGTCGTGCCGGACCACGCTCGAGGGGTGCACGACCTCGCCGCCGACCATGTTGTCGGTGATGTCGAGCAGACCGGAGATGAAGGTCTTGTAGCAGGCGATGCCCTCGGCCAGCCAGGCGTCCCGGTCCACCGACGGGTCCGGCAGCCGCTTGCCGACGAAACCGCCCTTGGCGCCGACCGGCACGATGACGGTGTTCTTCACCATCTGCGCCTTGACCAGGCCCAGGATCTCGGTGCGGAAGTCCTCACGCCGGTCGGACCAGCGCAGACCACCGCGGGCGACCTTGCCGAAGCGCAGGTGCACGCCCTCCACCCGCGGCGAGTACACCCAGATCTCGTACGCCGGGCGGGGCGCGGGCAGGTCCGGGATGGCCTGCGGGTCCAGCTTCATGGACAGGTAGGAGTGCGGCTCGCCGCTCTTGTCCACCTGGAAGTGGTTGGTGCGCAGGGTCGCCTTGATCAGGGTGAGGAAGGAGCGCAGGATGCGGTCCTCGTCGAGCGAGGCGACCTGGTCCAGGGCCGCTTCCAGCTCCTCCAGCAGCGCGTCGGTCAGCTCGGTGCCGGCCCGCTGCCGCTCCGGCGACATCCGCGCCTCGAACAGGCTTACCAGCAGCCGGGTGGTGTGGACGTTGTTGCGGAGGGTGTCCTCCATGTAGTCCTGGCTGAAGGTGGCCCCGGCCTGCCGCAGGTACTTGGCGTAGGCGCGCAGCACCATCGCCTGCCGCCAGTCCAGGCCGGCGCCCAGCACCAGCTGGTTGAAGTTGTCGTTCTCCGCCCGGCCGGTCCACACCGCGGCGAAGGCGTTCTGGAAGCGCTCGCGGGCGTCGTCGGGCAGCGTCTCGCCGTTGCGCGAGGGCAGCCGCAGACCGAAGTCGTAGATCCACGCGGAGGTGCGGTCCGAGCAGCGCAGCTCGTACGGGCGCTCGTCGACCACCTCCACGCCGAGCCGGCTGAGCACCGGCAGCACCTCGGAGAGCGAGACCTGCGCCCCGGTCCGGTAGATCTTGAAGCGGCGCTCACCGCCGGCCGCCCCGACCGGCTCGTAGAGGCTGAGCCGGAAGTCGTCCTCACCGCCCGCGGCGGTCAGCCGCTCCAGGTGCTGGAGGTCGGCGACGGCGGCGCGCGGCGAGTGGTCGGCCTTGTATCCCTCGGGGAAGGCGCCCGCGTACCGGCGCATCAGCTCGGCGGCGCGCTCCTCGCCGAGCTCGGCGCCCAGCGCCTCGGCGAAGCCGTCGGCCCAGGAACGGGCGGCCTCCACCAGCCGGCGCTCGATGCGCTCGACGTCGGCGTCGGTCAGGTCGGGCAGCTCGCTGCCGGGCTGGACCCGGACCACGAAGTGCAGCCGGGAGAGCACCGACTCGGTGTGCAGTGCGGTGAAGTCGACCGGGGCGCGGCCGTTCAGCTCCTCCAGCAGGATGTCGGTCAGCCGCAGCCGGACGTCGGTGGTGAAACGGTCGCGCGGCAGGTAGACCAGCGCGGAGTAGTAGCGCCCGTACTCGTCCTGGCGCAGGAACAGCCGCAGCCGGCGGCGCTCCTGGAGGTACAGGACGGAGGTGACGATGGACAGCAGCCCGTCGACCGGGGTCTGGAACAGCTCATCGCGCGGGTAGGTCTCCAGGATCTGGAGCAGGTCCCGGCCGTCGTGGCTGGCGGGCGCGAAGCCGGACCCCTCCAGGACCTCCTGGACCTTGCGGCGGATCACCGGCACCCGGCGCACCGACTCGGTGTAGGCGGCGGAGGAGAACAGGCCCAGGAAGCGGCGCTCGCCGATCACGTTGCCCTGGGCGTCGAACTTCTTCACCCCGATGTAGTCGAGGTAGGAGGGGCGGTGCACGGTGGCCCGGCTGTTGGCCTTGGTGAGGACGAGCAGCTTGTGCTCGCGCGCCTTGGCGCGGGCGTCCTTCGGCAGCCGGCTGAAGGACGGGGAGCCGGCGTGGCCCGCGAGGGCGAGACTGCCGTGGCCGTCACCCTCGCGGTGGTGCGGGTCGGAGCGGAGGATGCCGAGGCCGGTGCCGGGCACGGCGGTCAGCACGTCCTCCTCGGCGCCGTTCTCGGTGGGCGCCTGGGTCAGCTCGTACTCGCGGTAGCCGAGGAAGGTGAAGTGGTCGGCGGAGAGCCAGCGCAGCAGCTCGCGGGCCTCCTCGACCTCCTGGTCCCGCAGGTCACCGGGGATGGGCTCGGCGGGCAGGTCCTCGGCGATGCGCAGCGCGGCGTCGCGCATCTTCTCCCAGTCCTCGACGGCCTCGCGGACGTCGGAGAGGACCCGGAGCAGATCGGCGGTGATCTGCTTGAGGTTGCCCCGGTCGGTCTCCCGGTCGGTCTCGACGTGGATCCAGGACTCCACGAGGGCGTCGTGCGGCAGCTCGGCCACCCCGCCGCCGTTGCCGTCCCGGGTGGAGTCGAGCACCTCGATGAGCTTGCCGGTCAGGTCGCGGCGGACGACCATCTGCGGGTGGATCACGACGTGGATGCCACGGCCCTGGCGGGACAGCTCGTTGGTCACCGAGTCGACGAGGAAGGGCATGTCGTCGGTGACGACCTCCACCACGGAGTGGGGGCAGGTCCAGCCGTTCTCCTCGACCGTCGGGCTGTACACCCGGACGTTCGCCGTGCCCTGAGGACGGTTTTCAGCCAGCCGGTAGTGGGAGTAGGCGGCGCCCAGCACGTCGTCCGGCTCACGGCCGGCGAGGTCCTCGGGGGCGGTGTGCAGGTAGTAGCGCTGGAGGTACGCGTGGAGGGACTCCGGGCCCAGCCCCTGTACCGGTCCCCCGGCAGGACTGTTCTCAGCGACCCGGGCGGCACGTGCGAGCAGCTCGGCCTTGGCTTCGTCCAGCTTGGTCTGCATGTCCTCTGGCTCCTGTCGCGCGCCGTTGCGTGACATCGATGGTGGTGGCATCGCGTGGCGGCGCGGGGTATCCGCTCCGATACCACGACGGTATGCCGAAATGGGGAAAGGCAGGGGTGTTCTCGGCCGATTCCGGCGAAGACCCCTGGCGACACGGATCAGCGGCCGCCCGGACGCTTGGGCGTCCCGGGCGCTGAGCAGCAGAGGCTTCGTCGCCCCTGGCTGATATCGCACTGATCACGCCGTAAGGCTATCGCTCTCCCCCCCGGCCTCGTCATGAGCTGTATGTGTACAAATCTCGGCCCGGAAGTTTGACGATGTGGACAGCTGTGGCGTGGCCGAGGAGGCGCTCTTGGCAACCCGCCGGTGTACGTGCACGGTAGGACGCGCCGAGGGCGAGTAGCGTGAAAGTACGTGACGAAGCAGAGGTGGGCGGCATGGCTGCGAAAGTTCTGATCGTTACCGGCGACGCGGCCGACTCACTGGAGGTGTTCTACCCCTACCAACGGCTGCGCGAGGAGGGGTACGAGGTGCACATCGCCGCCCCGAGCCGCAAGAAGCTCCGCTTCGTGGTCCACGACTTCGAGGAGGGCTTCGACACCTACACCGAGAAGCCAGGCTATACCTGGCCCGCCGACCTCGCCTTCTCCGATGTCGACCCCGGCGACTACGCCGGCCTGGTGATCCCCGGCGGCCGTGCCCCGGAGTACCTGCGCAACGACCCCGAGCTCCGCAAGGTCCTCAAGGCGTTCTTCGACGCGGACAAGCCCGTCGCCCAGACCTGCCACGGCGCGCTGCTCACCGCCGTGGTCGATGGGCTGACCGGGCGCCGGGTCACCGCGTATCCGGCCCTGGAGCCGGACATGCAGGCGGCCGGGGCGAGCTTCCAGGACCAGGAGGTCGTGGTGGACGGCCCCCTGGTCTCGGCGCGGGCCTGGCCGGACAATCCGGCCTGGATGCGCGAGTTCCTCCAGATCCTCCGCGCCAAGGCACCCGAGAGCTGACCGCCGCGGAGGCGGTCGGCCGGCCGGTGAAGTGACCGCAGGCACCGGACGGGATTTCCGGCCTGCCCGGTGCCTGTTCGCGCGCCCGGCGTGTCCTGTCCGGGCCTATCCGGCGCCGTTCAGGCCGCTGAGCGGCCGGCCGCCGGCCAGCTCCTTGGCGATCTCCGCCGCCTCCAGCAGGCTGTCCACGACCGGGACCCCGGCGACCTCCAGACTGGCCCGGCTGTGCGAGCCGCCGGTGTAGAGGACGGCGTGCGCCCCGGCGTGCGCGGCGGCCAGAGCGTCGTCCACCGCATCACCTATCACCACGATCCGCTCCGGCGGCACACCCTCCAGCGCCCCCAGATGACGCACCATCTGCTGCGCCTTGCCGGTGTTGTTGCTGTTGCCGAGGCGGCCGTCCACCCGCATGAAGTGCTGATCGATCCCATACGTACGCAGCAGGGGCACCAGCCGGTCGTGCGGCGCCAGCGAGCACAGCGACTGGGTGAGCCCCGCGGCCTGCCAGTCGGCGAGCAGTTCCTTGGCCCCGAGCGCCAGGCCCGCGGTCTCGGCTATCGCCCAGTAGTGCCGGTGGAAGGCCGCGTCCATGGCCTCCCACTCCTCCTCGCTGGGCTGCCGCCCCAGCAGCCGCTCGTAGAAGCGCGGGATCGGCACGCAGTACAGCTCGCGGTAGCGCTCCAGCGTGATCGGAGCCAGCCCGACCTCGGCGAACGAGGCGTTGGTCGCCACGATCACCGCGTCGGTGTCGTGGAGGAGCGTGCCGTTCCAGTCCCAGACGATGTGTGCCACGTGCTTCCCCATGCTGACGACGGTACCGAGAGGTGCTGACAGCGGATTCCACCGGAACGCGGTGTCCGCCACCGCCACCGTTGGCCTCAACCGATGAGGTTGGGGATCTCCTGTGTCGCGTACCACATCAGCTCGTGGTCCTCGGCCCCGTCCACCACGAACTGCGCGTCGTCGTCACCGAGGTCCGCCGCGCCCAGCGCATCGGCGGCCGCCGCGACGTCCTGCTCCGCGTCCCCGGAGTCAACGTGCACCGCGGCGGCCTTGGCCAGCGGCACCACCGCGCTGATCCGCACCTCGCCGAGCGCGGACTGGTCCAGCCCCCGGTCGGGGTCGGCGACCGCGGCCCCGTCGGCCACGTCCACCGCGACCACCACCCGCCGCCGGGCGGCCTGCGGGTCGACGGCGAGACGACGCAGCGACGCCTGGGCGGCGCGGCTCAGCGCCGCGTACTCCAGCTCCTCGATGTCGTCGGAGACGTACCACTCGCGCAGCGCCGGGGTGACGGCGTAGGCGTCCAGCGGCGCCGGGCCCAGCTCGCCCGCCTTGTACGCCTCGGCGAGCCCGGGGAGAGTCAGGGGGACGTAGACACGCATGGCTGCCGCTTTCGTAAAAGGCTCTTCGAGGCTTACGGACATACGGATGTGCAGCCAGCATACGGGCGCCGGTCCCCCTTCGGGGCAGCCGAGCCCCGTCCCTTCGCGGCCCTCTCCCGCACGTGGCCGCGCGCCGTGCGACCCCACGAGGACCGGGTCACGCCCCACCCCACCCCTTGATCACGCCCCGCCCGTCCCCCGGATAGGTGAACCGGCTCCAGCGAGCGGGTTTCCGACGACCGTCGTTGCCCGTGCCGGAACCGCGCCGGTAGAAGACTCGCCACGGAAGTTACCAACCGGTATCCACAGGGGTACCGGTTCTGATCGGGGCGATGAGCATGAACGGAAGCCACGGCGCCATCGACGCCGTCCACACCATCCGAACCTCACACGCGACGACCACCCCGCCCATCCCGCCCGCCACGGACCCCCTCGGCCCGGCAGACGGCACCACATCCCGCGCGACAAGCCCGGCCACGGCCCCGGAAAGGCCAGACATCACCACACGCCCGGGGACCGCCGCGCAGCCGCCCACCACGGCAGAGGCCGGCAACCGGTCCTGCGGCGAAAGCTCGGCGACCGGCACCGGCAGGGCGGCCGCCCGCACCGGCACGGCGGATGCCACCACCGTCGGCGGCAAGCCGGCAACAGTCATCGGAAGCAGGCAGCCCGCCGACAGGGCAGCGGCAGCCCGCGCCGTGAGCGCGCCGGGCGGGGCGGAGGCCCCGGCTCGCACGGACTCCGCCGACCGTGCGGGCGCCAGGAACATCGGTGGCACACCGGCGAGCCACGCGCCCCGCCGCCGTCCGGCGGCGAGCCGTGTCCCGGCCCAGTCCCGGACGCGACCGGCCGCCGGAGCCCGGCCGTCCAGCCGAGGCGACTCCCGTCGGCCGGGCGACGGGAGCCGTCCGGCCGCAGCCGCCTCGGTGTCGCGACAGGCTGCCGTGGCCGCACGGCGCCAAGCGCGCGAGGGGCAGCCGCGCTACTGGTTCGCCCATCGGCTGCTGCTCACCCTCAGCGGCCAGTGCCCGGTGCACACCCTGCTGGGCCACGCGCTGCCGACCGCCTACGACCAGCTGGTCGAGCTGGCACCGCGGACCCCGTTACGCCCGGCTTGCGGTCCGGCGCCGTACGTCGCCGAGTGCGGCCAGTACCAGCCGCGCCAAGGGGTCATCGAGGCGTTCGCACGCGTCGCCTTCGGCGACCGGCTGACGGCCTTCGCCTTCCGGCTGGAGCGCGGGCGCGACGACCGCTGGCGCTGCGCCGCGGTCGACCTCGGCCCGGCCGCCGCGCTCTGAGCCACCGACGACAGGCCGCCCCCCGATCAGCTGATCCCGACACCGCCTGCCCCCGGCCCCGCGCGGCACCGGCCCCCAAACGCAGCGGGACCGAGGTCCGGCTGCCTGGCCCGCACCCGGCAGGGCAGCAGACACAGCAAGGCCGGGACTCGCGGCTGCGCTGGACGCAGCGGGGACAGGGCCGCAAACGCAGCGGGGCCGGGGTCCGGCGGCCTGCGCCGCCGGATCCCGGCCCACCTCCGTACCGCGAAGGGCTACTTCTTGCGGCGGCGTCCGCCCTTGCCCGCCTTGCGGCGCTCCGCACGGGTCAGGCCGTCCGACTCCGAGCCACGCGGCGCCGGGGGCTGCTCCGTCGCGAAGTCGCCCTCGACGATGTCGCCCTCGCCGTCCACCTTCGGGGCGGTGAAGTGCAGCTTGTCCGGGCGCTGCGGGGCCTCCAGGCCCTTGGCGCGGATCTCCGGCCGACCGCCGCCCGCGGCGACCGGCACCGCGGCCTCCTCGTCCTTGTCCAGCGAGGCCCGCGCCTCGCCGGCCTGGACCGGGACCTCCTCGACCTGCTGCTCGACCTGGACCTCCAGGTTGAACAGGTAGCCGACCGACTCCTCCTTGATGCCGTCCATCATCGCGGAGAACATGTCGAAGCCCTCGCGCTGGTACTCGACCAGCGGGTCCTTCTGGGCCATCGCGCGCAGGCCGATGCCCTCCTGGAGGTAGTCCATCTCGTAGAGGTGCTCGCGCCACTTGCGGTCCAGTACCGACAGCACGACCCGGCGCTCCAGCTCGCGCATGATGTCCGAGCCGAGCTGCTTCTCCCGGGCGGCGTACTGCTCGTGGACGTCGTCCTTGATGGCCTCGGCGATGAACTCGGCGGTCAGGCCCTCGCGGCCGCCGGCCGCCTCCTCCAGCTCGTCGATGGTCACCTGCACCGGGTAGAGCTGCTTGAAGGCGCCCCACAGCCGGTCCAGGTCCCACTCCTCGGCGAAGCCCTCGACGGTCTCGGCCTGGATGTAGGCGTCGATCGTGTCGTCCATGAAGTGCTGCACCTGCTCGTGCAGGTCCTCGCCCTCCAGGACGCGGCGGCGCTCGCCGTAGATGACCTCACGCTGGCGGTTGAGCACCTCGTCGTACTTCAGGACGTTCTTACGGGTCTCGAAGTTCTGCTGCTCGACCTGCGACTGGGCGGAGGCGATGGCCCGGGTGACCATCTTGTTCTCGATCGGGACGTCGTCGGGGACGTTGGCCATGGCCATGACGCGCTCGACCATCTGGGCCTTGAACAGCCGCATCAGGTCATCGCCCAGGGAGAGGTAGAAACGGGACTCGCCCGGGTCGCCCTGACGGCCGGAACGACCGCGCAGCTGGTTGTCGATACGCCGCGACTCGTGGCGCTCGGTGCCCAGCACGTACAGCCCGCCGAGCTCCTTGACCTCTTCGAACTCGGCCTTGACCGCGGCCTCGGCCCGCTCCAGGGCGGCGGGCAGGGCGGCCGCCCACTCCTCGACGTGCTCGACCGGGTCCAGGCCCCTGCCGCGCAGCTCGGTCTCGGCGATGTCGTCCGGGTTGCCGCCGAGCTTGATGTCCGTACCACGGCCGGCCATGTTGGTGGCGACGGTGACGGCGCCGCGGCGGCCGGCCTGGGCGACGATGATCGCCTCCCGGTCGTGCTGCTTGGCGTTGAGCACCTCGTGCCGCACCCCGCGCTTGGTGAGCTGCTGCGAGAGGTACTCGGACTTCTCGACCGAGGTGGTGCCGACCAGGACCGGCTGGCCCTTCTTGTGCTTGTCGACGATGTCCTCGACGACCGCGGAGAACTTGGCGACCTCGGTGCGGTAGATCAGGTCGGACTGGTCCTTCCGGACCATCGGCCGGTTGGTCGGGATCGGGACGACGCCCAGCTTGTAGATCTGGTGGAACTCGGCCGCCTCGGTCATCGCCGTACCGGTCATGCCGGAGAGCTTGTCGTAGAGGCGGAAGAAGTTCTGCAGGGTGATCGTGGCGAGGGTCTGGTTCTCGTCCTTGATCTCCACCCCTTCCTTCGCCTCGATCGCCTGGTGCATGCCCTCGTTGTAGCGGCGGCCGGCGAGGATACGGCCGGTGTGCTCGTCGACGATCATGACTTCGCCGTCCATGACGACGTAGTCCTTGTCCTTCTTGAACAGTTCCTTGGCCTTGATGGCGTTGTTCAGATAGCCGACGAGCGGGGTGTTGACCGACTCGTAGAGGTTGTCGATGCCCAGCCAGTCCTCGACCTTGCCGACACCGGCCTCATGGATGGCGACGGTCCGCTTCTTCTCGTCGACCTCGTAGTCGCCGGTCTCCTCCAGGCCCTTCTGCGGGTTGGCCGGCTCGCCCTTGGTGAGCCGGGTGACCAGCTTGGCGAAGTCGCCGTACCACTTGGTGGCCTGGTCGGCCGGGCCGGAGATGATCAGCGGCGTACGGGCCTCGTCGACGAGGATGGAGTCGACCTCGTCGACGATGGCGAAGTTGTGCCCGCGCTGGACGAGTTCGTCCTTGGACCACGCCATGTTGTCGCGCAGGTAGTCGAAGCCGAACTCGTTGTTGGTGCCGTAGGTGATGTCGCAGGCGTACTGCTCGCGGCGCTGCGCCGGGGTCATGTTGGCGAGGATGCAGCCGACCTCGAGGCCGAGGAACCGGTGCACCCGGCCCATCATCTCGGAGTCGCGCTCGGCCAGGTAGTCGTTGACCGTGATCAGGTGGACGCCCTTGCCGGACAGCGCGTTGAGGTAGGCGGGGAGCGTGCCGACGAGGGTCTTGCCCTCACCGGTCTTCATCTCGGCGACGTAGCCGAGGTGGAGCGCGGCACCGCCCATCAGCTGAACGTCGTAGTGGCGCTGGCCCAGGACGCGCTTGGCGGCCTCGCGGACCGTGGCGAACGCCTCGGGCATCAGGTCGTCAAGGCTCTCGCCGTCCGCGTACCGCTCCTTGTACTCCTCGGTGAGCGCACGCAACTCGGCGTCGGAGAGGGACAGGAAGTCCTCTTCGATGGAATTGACCTGGTCCGCGATGCGGTGCAGCTTGCGCAGGATCTTTCCTTCGCCTGCACGCATGATTTTGTTGAGGACGGACACTTAGGCTGGCTCCTTGCCGGTCGGGCGTGGCACGGTCGGGTGCGCTGGCGCGGCATTATCAGGCGGCGCTGGCCCCGCCGCAACGGCCATCGTAAGACAGGACCCCGCCACGCCGGGAGGTCCGTCAGCACGAAGGCCGGGTGTCGCCTACCGGATTCAACGTGCCGGGCCGCCACAAGGTGCCCCGAGGCGGTCGATCGCGGTGGAAACACGGTGGCTCTGAGCAGGGGTGAAGGCGGAGACTCGCGGTATGGAGCCCGTAACCCTCACCACCGACCGCCTGGTGCTGCGCCCGTTTCAGTCCTCCGACATCCCGGCCGTGCACGCCGCCTGCCAGGACCCGGAGATCCCGCGCTGGACCAGCGTCCCCTCTCCGTACACGCGCGAACACGCGGCGGAGTTCGTCGAGCGCATCTCCCCCGAGGGCTGGCGGGACAACACCGTCTACAACCTCGCCGTGGTCACCCGGGACGGCGGCATGCTCGTGGGAGCGGTCGGGCTGGTCCGGCTGCACTGGCTGCACGCCCCCGAGCGCCAGGCCGAGCTGGGCTACTGGACCGCCAAGGAGCACCGGGGCCGCGGCTACACCGTCGAGGCGTCGCGGGCCCTGGTGGAGTGGGCCTTCACCGAGCTGGGCGTGGAGCGCATGGAGTGGTACGCCGAAGTGGGGAACACCGGCTCGCGGGCGGTCGCGCTGAAGGTGGGCTTCCGGATGGAGGGGACGCTGCGCGGCCGGATCCCGCACGAGGGCACCCGGCGGGACGCCTGGGTCGGCGCGCTGCTCCCCGGCGACCTGGGCCTGCCGTCCACGACGCCCTACCTCCCGGCACCGGACCCTTCCGGGGCGTGATCCACCCGGCGTTGTCAGTGGCTGCCTCTACGGTGTCCCCATGACGAGTCCCGAGGCCGCGCCGGCGCCCGCTCCGGAGATCACCCTGTCCGCCGACGAAGCACGGCGCATGGCGCTGCGCGCCCAGGGCCTGCTCGGCGCGCCGGACCGCAAGGGTGGCGTGCGGGGGGTGCTGCGGCACCTGGGCGCGGTCCAGCTGGACACCATCTCGGTGCTGGCCCGCTCCCATGAGCTGGTCCCCTACGCACGGCTGGGCGCGGTCGGCCGCGGCGCGGTGGAGGCGGCGTACTGGTCCGGCGCCACGCCGGAGGGCGCCGGGGCATCGGCTGCCGGTTCCGGGCCCCGGCCGTCCGGCTTCGAGTACTGGTCGCACGCGGCCTGCGTCCTGCCGATCGAGGAGTGGCCGCACTTCGCCTTCCGGCGGCGCGCCTACCGGAGCCGGCCGCACTGGGGCCACGCACTCCCCGACGGGGCGTACGAGGCGGTCATCCGGCAGCTGCGCGCCGAGGGCCCGCTGACCGCCACCGAGCTCGGCGGCGCGAAGAACGGCGGCCCGTGGTGGGACTGGTCCGCGGCGAAGGTCGCGGTGGAGCGCGCCTTGATGTACGGCGAGGTGGTGTGCACCGAGCGGCGAGGCTGGAAGCGGGTCTACGACCTGGCCGAGCGCGCGGTGCCGGATGCCCTGCTCCACGACGACCTGGACGACGCGGAGTGCCTGCGGCGGCTGGTGCGGCTGGCGGGGCAGTCGCTCGGCGTCGCCACCCGCGCGGATCTCGCCGACTACCACCGGCTCAAGGGTGAGCAGGTGGACAGCGTGATCGCGGACAGCGGGCTGGTCCCGGTCGAGGTGGCGGGCTGGGCCAAGCCCGCCTGGGCGGATCCGGGGGCGCTGGCGGCGGCCTCCGCGGGCGGCGGCCGGCACCGGACGACCCTGCTGTCGCCGTTCGACTCGCTGATATGGGACCGGGCGCGCACCGAACGGATCTTCGGCTTCACCCACCGGCTGGAGGCGTATGTGCCCAGGCCCAAGCGGGTCTACGGCTACTTCGCCATGCCTCTGCTGTCGGGCGGCCGGCTGCTCGGCCGGGTCGACCCGGCGCGGGAGGGGAAGACGCTGGTGGCGCGGCAGGTGTCGCTGGAGACCCGGAAGGCCGTGGAGCCGATGGCGCGGGCGCTGACGGAGGCCGCGCAATGGGTCGGCTGCGATGCGGTGCGGATCGAGCGGGTGGACCGGCCGGAGCTGGCCGCGGCGCTCACCGCCGCACTGGGCTGACACCGCTGGGCTGACCCCAGGGGGCTGACACCCGGAGCGGGCGGGCCGCCGGCGGCTGAGGGCCGGCGGTCGGCGGCTAGCGGATCTCGAGGATCTTCTCCCGCATCGCGTACACCACGGCCTCCATGCGCGAGTGCAGCTGGAGCTTCTCCAGGATGTTCCGCACATGGTTCTTCACCGTGTTCTCGCTGATGAAGAGCTCCTTGGCGATGTCCCGGTTGTTCATCCCGGTGGCCACGAGCTTGAGCACCTCCAGCTCACGGTCGGTGAGCCGGGGAGCCGGCACCAGGCGGCGCTCGTCGGTGCGCTGGATCATCGACTTGAACTCGGTGAGCAGCTTGGACGCCATCGAGGGGCTGATCTGCGACTGCCCGTCGGCGACCGCGCGGATCGCGGTGGAGACCTCGTCGGTGGAGATCTCCTTGAGGAGATAGCCCGTGGCCCCCGCCTTGATCGCGTCGTAGAGGTCGGCCTCCTCGTCGCTTATCGTCAGCATGATGATCTTGGCGCTGGGGGCCACCTCCTTGATGGACGTGCATGCCTCGATGCCACCGCGCTTGGGCATCCGCACATCCATCAGCACGATGTCGGGCAGCAGGTCGGCCGCCTTGTCGACGGCCTCCGCCCCGTCCCCCGCCTCACCGACGACCTGGATGTCCTCCTCCTGGGCGAGGACGATCTCCAGCCCGCGCCGGAAGAGCGCGTGATCGTCCACGACGAGCACCCTGATCGGCTCCTTGCGCGACCCTCCCCTTTCCCCGCCGGCGTCGACGCCGCGGTCGTCGTCCGCGCTCGAGGCGGGCCCGAAGCTGTCCGCCATTGTTCCTCCCCCTGAAGGCCATGGCCTGCTGTCTGCACACTGGCGTGCGACGTCCAACCGGTCCGGTCCGTACGCCGGTTGTGCGCTGTCGGCCATGATTCCATGCCTGGGCGACGCGATGGTGCCCTCGGTGGGGGGCACACCGGTGCCCCGGGGGCGCATGTCGCCCCGGGGCACCACTACGTCATCGATTTTTCGATCGGTGTCGATCGCTTGTGCGGCGGTCAGCCGCCGAGAGAGCCGCCGGCTCCGCCGGCCTCCTCACCCACGAACGCCTCCGGCTCCAGGTGGATGACGCCGTAGTCGTATGCGTGGCGCCGGTAGACGACGCTGGGGTGTTTGGTCTCGGAGTCGACGAACAGGTAGAAGTCGTGCCCGACGAGCTCCATCTCGTACAGGGCCTGGTCGAGCGACATCGGCGCGGCGGCGTGGGTCTTCTCCCGGACCACCAGCGGGCCTTCCCCCTGCACCTCCAGGGAGCCCATCCGGGTGGTGGGTACGGCTTCGGGGGCCCGCTGCGCGGCGATCTCGCCGCTTCCGTTCATGCGGGCCGCCTCGGGCACCGCGACGGTGACGTCGCTCGCCGGAATCCGCCCGTTGCCACGCCGTGTGTGGCGCTTGTCGTGCTGCTTTCGCATGCGCGCCTCCAGCTTGCCCGCTGCCAGGTCCAGCGCTGCGTACGGATCTGCGGCCGCGGCCTCCGCACGGATCACCGGCCCGCGGGAGCGAAGGGTGATCTCGACTCGGTCGGATCGGTCAGCCTGCCGCGGATTGTGTTCCTTGGACACCTCGACGTCCAGGCTGATCACCTTGCCGTCGAGCTTCTGGATCTTGTCCAGCTTCAGCTTTTCGGCCACGTGCTTCCGGAACCGCTCGGGCACCTCTGTCTTGCGGCCTTTGACGACGATGTCCACGCAGAACTCCGTTCCCGGGGCGCTCCGTCATCAAGAGGCGGAGCGCGTCCCTTGCTGCACTAGGCTCCGGAGATCTCCGGAGCCCCCGACTTGGCGGCTTTCACCTCCTCCTCCCCCTTGTACAAGATCTCCACCCCAGATTTTTCAATGTTCGCGAAGGAAGCATGAAAGCGCACCAAGAGGATGTAAGGGGTATAGCGCCCGCCATCCCTCACGACCGAACATAGCTCCCCTGGGGGGAAGTCGACACCCCTACCGAGCCGTACCCTCCGCTCGGATGCCACTTTTCCCCGCACTACCTGCAACGACTTATGTTCTATTTGAGTTCCGCTTCAAATCGAACGCAACCGGTGGTGCGCCCCGAAGGCGTCCCGTGGCGCGGCGATCACGGCCGCCCCCACCACCGCCACGGCCGCTCGGCGCACCGCCCGCGCCGCCTCGGCCAGCGACGCACCGGTCGTCATCAGGTCGTCCACCAGCACCACCCGGCCAGGCGCCAGCAGCCCCGCGGCCCCGGGCGCCACCTCCAGGGCCCCGGCCAGGTTCGCCAGCCGCTGCCGCCCGTCCAGCCCCGTCTGGTCGCTCACCGGTCGGCGCTGCCGCAACACCGGCGCCACCCGGGCCGGAACCCCGGCACGCCGCAGCGACCGGGCCGCGACGAGCGCGATCCGCCGGGCCGGGTCATGACCCCGCGCCGCCACCGCCCGGCGCGCGGACGGCACCGGCAGCAGCAGCAGCGGCCCCGGCTCGCGGCCGCCTCTTCCCGGCGGGGCGCCGCCCGCCGCCCGGTGCGCCCCGCGCACCGCGCCGGCCAGAGCCGCCCCGAGGGGCTCGGCCAGCCGCAGACCGCCCCGCTCCTTGTGCGCGAGCAGCACCGCCCGCGCCTGGTCCTCGTACGCCGCCACCGCATGCACCGGCGGCAGTCCCGGCGGCACCGGGCTCAGACGGACACGCCGCGATCCCGCCTCGCACAGCACCGCGTGGCACGCCGCGCACAGCGTCGAACGCGGCTGACCGCACCCCGCACAGCTCACCGGCAGCACCAGGCCGGTGATCTCCTGCCACCACCCGCGCATGGGACCACTCTCCCTGGGGTCCCACCCGGCCGCCACCCCTGTGGAAAACTCCCGGCGAGATACCCCCGGTCGCGGCCGGGAACCGCCGAAGCGGTGGGATCAGCCCGGATAGACGGGGGCGGTGCCGTCCTTGGAGACCGTCTTCCAGTCGCCGTTCAGCGGGAGTCGCACAATGCCGTCCGGCGACTGGGCGATCAGCGGCTTGTCGGGGGCCTCCGAGGCGGCCAAAGTCTCCGCCCGGTTCGGACTGGGCGGCGGCGGGACGTTCACCGGGGAACCGTCGGTCTCCACATACTGCAGTTGCTGCACGCCCCGGGTCTCCCGGCCCGCCACCACCAGCCGGTTGCCGGCGGCCCAGGACACCGCGTCCACGTCCTCCAGCTTCGGCGCGATCGGCCGCAGCCCGGTCACCGACAGCTCGGGCCGCTCGGCGCTGCCGGCCCGCTCGATGCGCCCGAGCAGCAGCTTGGTGTGTCCTCCGCGCTTCACCAGCAACACGATCCGCATGCCGTCCGCCGACACCCGCAGCGAGGCGATGCGCCCGCCCTTCAGATCCGGTATCCGCACCTCGGTGAGGTCACCGGTGCCGTCCTGCAGACGCAGCAGCCGCGGCCGATCAGGATCCCGGTCGGCCACCCAGAGGCCGCCCAGGCCGTCCCAACTGGGCACCGACAGCCCGGTCTTCTCACCGCCCGTCCTGCTGTGCAGCCTCACCGGGCCGCGCTCGGCGCCCTCGGTCAGGTCCGTCACGTACAGCCGCCGGCCGTCCTGGGAGACGCCCGCGGCGTGCTGCTCGTCCCGGGCCACCGCGACCGCCCGCAGCAGGGCGCCGTCCGCGCCGAAGGGGCCGGGCACGGTCTGCGGCTTGTCGTCCTGGTCCGCCATGCGCACCATGCGGTGCTCGGCGTCGATGAAGTACTGGTGGCCGGCCGACCCGTTGATGGTTTCCGGGTCGTACGGAAGGGCCTCGTCACGGGAGAGCGAGCACAGCTCGGAGCCGTTCGCCCGCTCCAGCTGGACCTCGTTGAGGTGCGCCGACGCCTGGTCCTGCACGGTGAACAGCACCTGGGCCGCCATCCGCCGGCAGCGCTCCCCGTCCACCCGCACGGGCATGCGCAGCCGGATCTTCAGGGCGTCCGAGTCGTCCAGGGTCAGCCTGTGGTCGTCGGCCAGCCTGGTGCCCTGGGGGAAGGCCGTGCGGACCACCGGGTCGAGCCAGTTCGTCGGCCCACTGAGCAGGGCCTTCACGGTGGAGGTGACGGGGTCTATACGGCGCCGCAGATACACCGGATCGGGGACCAGCTGACTGTCGTCGAACTGCGCCCGCTGGGCGTCCGGCCCGAGCTCGGCGAAGTAGTACTTGTTGACCGCGCCGTAGAGCCGCTGGAAGTCGGACTCGACCAGGATCAGGCCCTCCGGCACGTTGTCGATCCGCCACTCGGACCCGGACCGCCCGAGGTGGACCACCTGCCGGTACGGCTTCTCCCGCGGCTCGTAGGCGTGGTGGGAGTCCACCCTGGCCAGCTGGGTACCGGTCAGCTCCACCGACACCCCCTCGCCGTCCCGGTCGGAGATCACCTGCATCGCGGGCGCCTCGGCGAGCACGGTGATGGCGGCGAACGGGTCCCAGGAGTCCGCGGTGCGCTCCGCGAGGTACTGCTTCGCCGTGTCGAAGTGCTCCTCGTCGCTGGTGGTCGCCTCCAGGAAACCGGAGACCAGTTCCCTGGGCGGCTCGTTCTTGCCCGGGCTCACGCCGTACACCCGGACCTGGGTGTCGACCTCGCTGCGGGGAGAGGAGTCGACGCGGCTCACATCACCGCTGTCGGGCATCGAGGCACAGCCGGCCAGCAGCACGGCGCCACAGGTCAGCGCGGCGGGCGCGCTCCAGCGGCGCCGGGTGAGCGGGCGGCGTCCATGATGTCGGTGACTGTCAGCGCCCACCAGCAGGGCCCTCCGGTTCGTTGCCGGTCCTGTGCACGGTGCCACGGATGACCCTCCCCGAGGCACCGCCCGTGCCTTCCTCGCCCGGCCGGTTCGCGGGTCCCCCGGGCGGCTGCGCGGGCGGGCCGGGGGGTAGCGCCGGCCGCACCTGGGTGGGGAGCGCGGTGGGTCCGCGCCGCCCGGACCGGGGTGCCACCGTCGAGCCGTGGACGCCCCGGTTGCGGCGCGAGTCCTCCGGCTCCAGCGGTATCGGGGAGGCGCGCAGCGCGTCGCCCGCCGTACGCGGCAGGGTCAGCCGGAACTGCGACCCGCCGCCGGGCTCGCCCCAGGCCTGGAGCCAGCCGCCGTGCAGCCGCGCGTCCTCCTCGGCGATCGACAGTCCGAGGCCGGTGCCGCCGGTGGTACGGGCACGCGCCGGGTCCGCCCGCCAGAAGCGGTTGAACACCCGGGTCGCCTCGCCGGGCTTGAGCCCGACGCCGTAGTCCCGGACGGCGACCGCGACCGCGCTGTGCGAGGCGGCCAGCCGGATCACCACATCCCGGCCCTCGCCGTGCTCGACGGCGTTCACCACGAGATTGCGCAGCACCCGCTCCACGCGCCGGGAGTCCGCCTCGGCGAGTACCGGATGCTCGGCGCCGCGCACCAGGAGCCGGCTGCCCTTGCGGTCGGCCAGCGGCTCGGCGGCGTCCACGACGCGGTGGACCACATCGCGCAGATCGATCGGCTCGGCTTCCAGGGCGGCCGCGCCGGCGTCGAAGCGGCTGATCTCCAGCAGGTCGGCCAGCAGCGACTCGAAACGGTCGAGCTGGCCGATCAGCAGCTCG
This sequence comes from Streptomyces sp. JLBT605, assembly GCF_058215555.1. Classification (NCBI taxonomy): domain Bacteria; kingdom Bacillati; phylum Actinomycetota; class Actinomycetes; order Kitasatosporales; family Streptomycetaceae; genus Streptomyces; species Streptomyces sp. JLBT605. Next base: position 4,243,384 of record NZ_CM177087.1, on the reverse strand, counting down.
GCGGAGCGGGCGGTGACCGGGTCGAAGTCCTCGCGGGCCTCGTGGATGACGTCCGCCGCCATCCGGACGGTGGTCAGCGGAGTGCGCAGCTCATGGGAGACGTCCGAGACGAAGCGGCGCTGCATCCGGGACAGCTCCTCCAGCTGCTGGATCTTCCCCTGGAGGTTCTGGCCCATCTTGTTGAAGGCTTCACCGAGGCGGGCGATGTCGTCCTCGCCGGTGACCTTCATGCGTTCCTGGAGCAGGCCGGCGGCCAGCCGCTCGGAGATGCTGGCGGCCATCCGGACGGGTGTGACGACCTGCCGCACCACGACCCAGGCGATGGCGCCGAGCAGCACCACGACGAACACCCCGGCCGTCGCGAGCGTGCCCTTCACCAGGCTCAGCGACTTCTCCTCCTGGGTGAAGGGGAAGAGGTAGTACAGCTGATACGGCTCGCCGTTGTTGTCGTCGAGCTGCTTGCCGATGACCAGGCCCGGCTCGTCCTCTTCGGAACTGTTGTGGACGATCTTGGTGTACTGCTCGAAGACCTCGTCGGGCTTGTTCAGCCGCTCCCGCAGCTCCTCCGGCACACTGGCCGGCTTGATGTCACCGGAGGCGCGCGGGCCCCGGCTGGCGACGGCAGGCGCGCCGGTGGACCCGGAGCTGAGCGCCACCACGGAGTACGAGCCCTTGCCGCCGCTGGCCAGCTGGTGGACGAGCGCGGTGAGCCAGGCACCGGTGTCCTGGGTGCCGCGGCTGCCCGCGCCCGCCTCCTCCTGGCCCCGGGCGTCACTGGCAGCGGCCTCGGCCATCTGCTCCGCGACGTCGAAGCCGCCCGCCGCCTGCCCCTGTGCCGCGTGCCGCTTGGCCTCCAGCAGGCCGTTGCGCACCTGGCCGATGACGACGAGGCCGAGCAGCAGCACGACGCCCAGCGACATCAGCAGTGTGGTGGCGACGACCCTCAGCTGGATGTTGCGCCGCCACAGCCGGGCGGCCGGGACCAGGGGCCGCCGCACCCAGCGGCCGAAGAGCCGGATCAGCGGGTGCGCCGGTCCGCCCTTGGCGCCGTCGGGCAGGAGGTGACCGCCGCTCCACAGGCGCCGGAAGAGCGGGATGTCACCCGCCGGGTCGGCAGGCCGTCCCGTGCGGGTGCTCCCCGCGCCGGCTCCGCCCGGCGTACCGGACTGCGGAGCAGGGTCGTTCCCGGACATGTCAGCTCGGCCCGGCCTTGTAGCCCACGCCGCGCACGGTCACCACGATCTCCGGCCGCTCAGGGTCCTTCTCGACCTTGGACCGCAGCCGCTGCACATGCACGTTGACCAGCCGGGTGTCGGCGGCGTGCCGGTAGCCCCACACCTGCTCCAGGAGCACCTCACGGGTGAAGACCTGCCACGGCTTGCGGGCCAGCGCGACCAGCAGGTCGAACTCCAGCGGAGTCAGCGCTATCGACTGCCCGTCCCGCTTGACCGAGTGCCCGGCCACATCGATGACCAGGTCACCGATGGCCAGCTGCTCCGGCGCGGGCTCCTCGGAGCGCCGCAGCCGCGCCCGGATACGGGCGACGAGCTCCTTGGGCTTGAACGGCTTGATGATGTAGTCGTCCGCCCCGGACTCCAGGCCCACCACGACGTCGACCGTGTCGCTCTTGGCGGTCAGCATGACGATCGGCACCCCGGACTCGGCCCGGATCAGCCGGCACACCTCGATGCCGTCCCGTCCGGGCAGCATGAGGTCGAGCAGCACCAGATCCGGTTTGGCCTCACGGAAGGCCGCCAGAGCCTTGTCGCCGTCCGCCACGAACGATGGTTCAAAGCCTTCGCCGCGCAGCACGATGCCGAGCATCTCTGCCAGTGCGGTGTCGTCGTCGACGACGAGGACGCGTCCCTTCATATCGACATCATCCCATTTTCGCATCCAGCCCATAGAGCAGGGTGATCCAGCTCACGATTAAGGGCATCTTGTCCGCTGATGTCTGCCTCTGTCCTAGGGGTGTCTTGCGCGATTCGGAGCCGTTCGCCCGGATCAGCCAGGAACGTAACGGATTGTTCCGACCACTGAGTCTCGGCAGCCCAGATGATAGGGGTGCGCCTGGCCTCGTGGCGCGGCGGAGGGGGCGACCGCTCACCCCTGGTGGCGCGGCGAGCCTCCCGGATCAGCCGGACGGCTCGGGCCGCGGCGGTCGCAGCCCGGCGCCCAGGCCGCCGAGGGCGGCGCCGGTGACCGGCGGTATCACCCGGTGCTCGGTGACGACCGCCGTCAGCAGTTCGGGGGTATGACGTCAAAGGCGGGGTCGTACACCGAGGAGCCCGGCGCGGCGAGGGGCACCCGGCGCAGCGCGTGGATCGTGGACGAGGTGCCGTACTCCCGGGGTACCGGGTGCTGGTCGGCCATGGGCCCAGTCTGCCCCGGGGAACACCGACTGTTGAAGGGGGCGCCGCCGGTCGGGAGGCCGGGACCAAGCCCGGTGCAGCGTGGCACGATGGCAGCCAACCGGCCTCCGTCACACCGGCGGCAAGCCGGCGCGAAGGAGTGACGATGAACGACTCTCCGGGCTGGGCACCGCCCGGATCTTCCTCGGCGGACGAGCCCGGCCGGGACGCCCGGCAAGAGGGTGCGTCCTCCGACCGGCCCACCGCACCCGAGCAGCCCGCCTGGGGCGCGAAGTGGGCCGAGCGGCAGCCACCGGCCGGGCGCTGGTCCGCACCCGGCGGCCCTCCGGCACCGCCTCCAGGCCAGGCGGGCCCGGGACGCCAGTGGGGAGCCGGGTGGACCGCCCCGCCGACGGCCGCCCGGCCCGGAGTCATCCCGCTGCGCCCACTGGGCGTCGGCGAGATACTCGACGGCGCGGTCTCCACCATGCGGGCCCACTGGCGCACCGTCCTGGGCATCGCGCTGGCCGTGGCCGTCGTCACCCAGATCCTGCTGACCGTCGCGAGCGGTCTGTGGTTCCAGGACACCGAGGGACTGGAGAGTCTCGACGACCGCTCGGATCCGACCTTCGACGAAACCCTTGACGCGATCGGCGGCACTCTGGGCACCACCGGCGTCGCGGCCCTCGTCGGCGTGCTCGGCACCGTCGTCGCCACCGCTCTGCTGACCGTCGTCGCCAGCCGGGCCGTGCTGGGACGCCCGGTGACCATGGGCGAGGCCTGGCGCACCGCCCGGCCGCAGTTGCCGCGCCTGCTGGCCCTGCTCTTCCTGCTGCCGCTGATCGTCATCGCCACGCTGCTCGCCGGCATCGCACCCGGCCTGCTGCTGGCCCTGGCCGGGGCGGAGAGCGGCGGCGCCGCCCTCGCCCTGCTCGGCGGCCTCGCCGGTGTGGTCACCGCCATCTGGCTGTGGATCCGCTACAGCCTCGCGGCGCCCGCACTGATGCTGGAGAAGGCTCCGGTGACCACCGCGCTGCGCCGCTCCGCCAGGCTGGTGCGCGGCGCCTGGTGGCGGGTGTTCGGCATCCAACTGCTGGCCCTCCTCATCGTCCTGATCGTCGAGGCGATCGTGGAGATCCCGGCGAGCATGGTGGCCATGGTCGTCGGCGGTGACAGCGCGACCGACTGGCTCTCGGGCGAGGACACCTCGGTGGGCTGGGCGTTCCTCACCGTCATCGGAATCGGCGGGGTCATCAGCACCACCATCACGCTGCCGATCACCGCAGGGGTCACCGCGCTGCTCTACATGGACCAGCGGATCCGCCGCGAGGCCCTGGACCTCGAACTCGGCCGCGCGGCCGGTGCCGAGGGATACGGCGGGACAGGGCAGGGAACGGGGAACCCACCCGGTCAGGCGTCCGGAGGCTGATCGGGTGACCGCACCGGGAGCGACGACCGCGAGGGCCCTGCTGATGCTGCCCACCGCGGATGGCGTACCGGTGACGGACCCCCGCGTCCCCGCCCGCCAAGCGGCCGAGGACGAGCTCTCCAAGCCCCGATACCAGGAGCATGAACCCAACATCGTCCAGCGCGTCTTCGACGCGGTGTGGGACTGGATCAGTGACGTGCTCGACGCCGCTTCCGGGGCCGCTCCCGGGGGCGGCACAGGGCTGGCCGTCATCGTCCTGATCGTCCTTCTGCTCGGCATCGCGCTGCGGCTGCGCCTCGGCCCTCCGCGTCCTGCGGCGAAGGCCGAACCGGGCGCACTGTTCGAGGAACGGACGCTCAGCTCCGCCGAACACCGCGCCGCGGCGGAAGAGCACGCCGCCCACCACCGCTGGAGCGACGCCGTCCAGGAGCGGATGCGGGCCATCGTCCGCTCGCTGGAGGAACGGACTCTGATCGACGTCCGCCCCGGCCGGACTGCCGCGGAGACCGCCGCTGAAGCGGGCCTCGCGATCCCCACCGAGGCCGGCCGGCTGGCCGCGGCCGCTCGCACCTTCGACGGCATCCGGTATGGAGGGCGGCCGGGCAGCGAGCACTCATACGCCCAGCTGTCCGAACTCGACCGCGATCTGCGACGCACCCCGCCGCTCCTCCCCTCCGACGCCACCGGAGGGCGGTGATGGCCACGGCCGCCGCCGACGGCATCCCGGCCCCCACCGCCGCACAGTGGTGGCCCCGCGCCCGGGGGCCGCTGATCGCCCTGGCCGTCCTGCTCGCCGCCGGTCTGCTGTTCGCCGTCGTCCGCTCCGATGAGCGGCACGGCCTGCTCGACCCTCGATCCAGCGACCCGCGCGGAAGCCGGGCCGTCGCCGAACTCCTCAGGGACAGAGGAGTCAGCGTCCGCGTCGTCACCACCGCCCAGGCCGCCGGCACCGCCGCGGGCCCGGACACGACTCTCCTGATCACCGACCCCGACCTGCTCAGCGACCGGCAGCGAGAGGCCCTGCGCCGTCGGCTCGCCCCTTCCGGCGGGCGCACCGTGCTGCTGGCTCCCGGCACCGAGTCCCTCACCGCGCTGGCCCCGGGGGTGGAAGCCCGGACCTCCACTGCCGTGAAGCGGCGCACCCCGGAGTGCGCACTGGCCGCCGCCCGCCGCGCGGGGGACACCGACCTCGGCGGCATCCGCTACACCACCATCCTCCCTGGCGCCGAGGGCTGTTACCCCAGCTCCGGACTCCCCACCCTGCTGCGCCTGCCGGCCGGGCCGGACGGCAGCGGCCCTGGCGACACCGTGCTGCTGGGCGCGCCGGACCTCCTCTTCAACCAGCGCCTCGGCGAGCGGGGCAACGCCTCGCTGGCACTGCAACTCCTCGGATCCCGACCGCATCTGGTCTGGTACCTCCCCTCACTGGACGATGTCTCCGCCGCCGATGGCGACCGGAGCTTCTTCGAACTCATCCCCGCCGGCTGGCGCTGGGGGGCGCTCCAGCTGGGCATCGCGGCCGTACTCGCCGCCGTGTGGCGGGCACGCCGCCTGGGCCCCCTTGTGGTGGAGCCGCTCCCTGTCTCGGTGATGGCCTCCGAGACCATCGAAGGCCACGCCCGCCTCTACCACCGGGCCAATGCCCGCGACCGCGCGGCCGCCGCCCTGCGCTCGGCCACCCGCGTCCGGCTGGCCGGGCTGGTCGGGATCCCCCGATCCCAGGCACACGAGCCCGACTTGCTGACTCCCGCCGTCCACGCCCGGCTGCGCGACCAGGGTGAGGAGGCGAAGCTTCCGACGGTCCCGGCCCTCCTCTTCGGTCCCACCCCGGCGGATGACGCGGAACTCATCAGGCTCGCCGACCAACTCGATGCCCTCGCCCTCGCCATCAGCTCCGGACCGACGCACCGCACACAGCAAGCTCCACTCCCGAGAGACAAGGACAGCACCGCGTGAGCGTCCCGACCGCCGACCGTGCCCGAGCCTCCCTGGAAGCCATCCGAACCGAGATCGGCAAAGCCGTGGTCGGCCAGGACCCCGTCATCACCGGACTGGTCGTCGCACTGCTGTGCCGAGGACATGTCCTCCTGGAAGGAGTGCCGGGCGTGGCCAAGACCCTCATCGTCCGCGCGCTCGCCGCCTCGTTGGAACTCGACAGCAAGCGCGTGCAGTTCACTCCCGACCTGATGCCCAGTGACGTGACGGGTTCTCTGGTCTATGACTCGCGTACAGCGGAGTTCACCTTCCAACCCGGCCCGGTCTTCACCCATCTCCTTCTCGCCGACGAGATCAACCGCACCCCGCCGAAGACACAGGCGTCGCTGCTCGAGGCCATGGAGGAACGTCAGGTCTCGGTCGACGGAATTCCTCGCCCGCTACCTGTGCCGTTCCTTGTCGCCGCAACTCAGAACCCGATCGAATACGAAGGCACGTATCCGCTGCCTGAGGCTCAACTGGACCGCTTTCTCATGAAGCTGACGGTCCCGCTGCCCAGTCGTCAGGACGAGATTGATGTCCTGACTCGTCACGCCGAAGGCTTCAACCCGCACGACCTGGCCACCGCCGGCATTCGCCCTGTGGCGGGTCCTGCCGACCTCGAAGAAGCGCGCCTCGCGGTGGCCGAGACGAGAATTTCCCCTGAGGTCACCGGCTACGTCGTCGATATCTGTCGTGCCACTCGTGAGTCCCCCTCACTCACTCTTGGCGCCTCGCCCCGAGCCGCCACCGCACTGCTTGCCACCTCACGCGCCTGGGCCTGGCTTACCGGCCGCGACTATGTGACGCCCGACGACGTCAAAGCGCTCGCCTTGCCGACCCTGCGGCATCGACTCCAACTCCGGCCCGAAGCCGAGATGGAGGGCATCACCACCGACTCGGTGATCACCGCGCTTCTGCTTCACGTCCCCGTCCCCCGGTGAGGCCGGCACCGTGGCCATCACCGGGCGAGTGGCTTTCCTCGCCGCAGTCAGCGCGCTGATCGTCGGCCTTGTGCTCCCCAGCTGGGCTGGAGTGCTCGCCGTCAATTTCCCCCTGCTGCTAGCAATTCTGTGCGACCTGCTGCTCGCCGCGCCAGTGTCCGGGCTTCGGTTCACCCGTTCTGGTGACACTGTTGTTCGGTTCGATGAGGACGTGCGGCTGGAGGTCACGGTCCACAATCCGACTACTCGGCTTCTCCGTGCCCGGGTCCGCGATGCCTGGCCACCCAGCACGCTGCCCCCGGACACTACGGCTACCGCCCGGCTCAACCAGGATGGCGTCATGTCGCCCCGGCACAAGCTTGCCGTGCCCCCGGGCGAACGCAGGCGTTTCACCACGGTGCTGCGGCCCAGCCGCCGCGGCGACCATCACGCCGACCGCATCTCCGTCCGGTCGTACGGCCCGCTGGGCCTCGCCGCACGCCAGGGCCATCACCGAGTTCCCTGCACTGTCCGGGTGCTGCCGCCGTTCCCCAGCCGTCGGCATCTGCCCGCGAGGCTCGCACGCCTCCGGGAGCTCGACGGCCGGATGAGCAGCCTCACCCGGGGCCAGGGAACCGAGTTCGACAGCCTGCGTACCTATCTGCCGGGTGACGATCCTCGTTCGATCGACTGGCGGGCCACTGCTCGACGCTCGGACCTGGCAATCCGCACCTGGCGGCCAGAACGGGATCGCCGGCTCCTCGTGGTGCTGGACACCGGCCGGACAGCTGCCGCCCGCGTCGGTGATGCCCCGCGACTCGACGCCTCGATGGACGCCGCTCTGCTCCTGGCGGCACTGGCCTCGCGTGCCGGAGACAGAGTGGATCTGATGGCCTACGACCGACGCATCCGGACACTCGTTCAGGGCCGCAATGCCAGGGACATTCTGCCTGCACTGGTGGACGCGCTGTCGCCCGTCGATGCCTCCTTGGTGGAGACCGACGCTCATGGCCTGGTCACGACGGCAATGCGGATCGCATCGTCTGGTTCGCTCATCGTCCTTCTCACGACACTCGACGCACCTGCGCTGGAAGAGGGGTTGCTGCCCGTGATGCCGTTGCTCACCCGACGGAATCGCGTCCTGGTGGGGGCGGTGTCCGATCCCCGGGTGGACGAAATGGCCGAGGCACGGGGAGGTATTGCTCAGATGTACGAGGCCGCTGTCGGCCTGGGGGTGCAAGCCGAGCGGGAGGCGATGAGAGAACGGCTCCGTCGGCACGGCGCCACCGTGGTCGACGCTCCACCGGAGACGTTCGCGCCGGCCTTGGCCGATGCGTATCTCTCCCTCAAACAGACGGGCCGCCTCTGAGACACGGCGGGTCTGGTCGCCGGTAGAGAGCCTATAGAGGCCCGTAAACGCGAGTAAGCCCTGCCAGGAACCAAAGGTCCCCGACAGGGCTTACTCTCACAATTTGTTCGGCGGCGTCCTACTCTCCCACAGGGTCCCCCCTGCAGTACCATCGGCGCTGAAAGGCTTAGCTTCCGGGTTCGGAATGTAACCGGGCGTTTCCCTAACGCAATGACCACCGAAACACTATGAAGATATCGAACTCCAGCCAGCAAAGGCGAATTCGTTACTTCAGAACTAACACAGTGGACGCGAGCAACTGAGGACAAGCCCTCGGCCTATTAGTACCAGTCAACTCCACCGGTTACCCGGCTTCCATATCTGGCCTATCAACCCAGTCGTCTACTGGGAGCCTTACCCTCTCTAGGAGGTGGGAGTCCTCATCTCGAAGCAGGCTTCCCGCTTAGATGCTTTCAGCGGTTATCCCTCCCGAACGTAGCCAACCAGCCATGCCCTTGGCAGAACAACTGGCACACCAGAGGTTCGTCCGTCCCGGTCCTCTCGTACTAGGGACAGCCCTTCTCAAGACTCCTACGCGCACAGCGGATAGGGACCGAACTGTCTCACGACGTTCTAAACCCAGCTCGCGTACCGCTTTAATGGGCGAACAGCCCAACCCTTGGGACCGACTCCAGCCCCAGGATGCGACGAGCCGACATCGAGGTGCCAAACCATCCCGTCGATATGGACTCTTGGGGAAGATCAGCCTGTTATCCCCGGGGTACCTTTTATCCGTTGAGCGACGGCGCTTCCACAAGCCACCGCCGGATCACTAGTCCCGACTTTCGTCCCTGCTCGACCCGTCGGTCTCACAGTCAAGCTCCCTTGTGCACTTACACTCAACACCTGATTGCCAACCAGGCTGAGGGAACCTTTGGGCGCCTCCGTTACCCTTTAGGAGGCAACCGCCCCAGTTAAACTACCCACCAGACACTGTCCCTGATCCGGATCACGGACCCAGGTTAGACATCCAGCACGACCAGAGTGGTATTTCAACGACGACTCCACACACACTGGCGTGCATGCTTCACAGTCTCCCACCTATCCTACACAAGCCGAACCGAACACCAATATCAAGCTATAGTAAAGGTCCCGGGGTCTTTCCGTCCTGCTGCGCGAAACGAGCATCTTTACTCGTAATGCAATTTCACCGGGCCTATGGTTGAGACAGTCGAGAAGTCGTTACGCCATTCGTGCAGGTCGGAACTTACCCGACAAGGAATTTCGCTACCTTAGGATGGTTATAGTTACCACCGCCGTTTACTGGCGCTTAAGTTCTCAGCTTCGCCCCGTCGAAACAGAGCTAACCGGTCCCCTTAACGTTCCAGCACCGGGCAGGCGTCAGTCCGTATACATCGCCTTACGGCTTCGCACGGACCTGTGTTTTTAGTAAACAGTCGCTTCTCGCTGGTCTCTGCGGCCACCCCCAGCTCAGGAAGTAAATTCCATCACCGGAAATGGCCCCCCTTCTCCCGAAGTTACGGGGGCATTTTGCCGAGTTCCTTAACCATAGTTCACCCGAACGCCTCGGTATTCTCTACCTGACCACCTGAGTCGGTTTAGGGTACGGGCCGCCATGAAACTCGCTAGAGGCTTTTCTCGACAGCATAGGATCATCCACTTCACCACAATCGGCTCGGCATCAGGTCTCAGCCTTAACGTGTGACGGATTTGCCTACCACACGGCCTACACCCTTACCCCGGGACAACCACCGCCCGGGCTGGACTACCTTCCTGCGTCACCCCATCGCTTACCTACTACCACCTTGGGTCAGCGGCTCCACCACTCCCCCTCACTCCGAAGAGATCAGAGGCGGCTTCACGGCCTTAGCATTAATGGGCTCGATATTGGGCGTTTCAAAGCGGGTACCGGAATATCAACCGGTTGTCCATCGACTACGCCTGTCGGCCTCGCCTTAGGTCCCGACTTACCCTGGGCAGATCAGCTTGACCCAGGAACCCTTAGTCAATCGGCGCACACGTTTCTCACGTGTGAATCGCTACTCATGCCTGCATTCTCACTCGTGAACCGTCCACAACTACCTTCCGGCACTGCTTCACCCGGCACACGACGCTCCCCTACCCATCACAGTCCCCGTTGGGGGTATGTACTGCAATGACACGACTTCGGCGGTACGCTTGAGCCCCGCTACATTGTCGGCGCGGAATCACTTGACCAGTGAGCTATTACGCACTCTTTCAAGGGTGGCTGCTTCTAAGCCAACCTCCTGGTTGTCTCTGCGACTCCACATCCTTTCCCACTTAGCGTACGCTTAGGGGCCTTAGTCGATGCTCTGGGCTGTTTCCCTCTCGACCATGGAGCTTATCCCCCACAGTCTCACTGCCGCGCTCTCACTTACCGGCATTCGGAGTTTGGCTAAGGTCAGTAACCCGGTAGGGCCCATCGCCTATCCAGTGCTCTACCTCCGGCAAGAAACACACGACGCTGCACCTAAATGCATTTCGGGGAGAACCAGCTATCACGGAGTTTGATTGGCCTTTCACCCCTAACCACAGGTCATCCCCCAGGTTTTCAACCCTGGTGGGTTCGGTCCTCCACGAAGTCTTACCTCCGCTTCAACCTGCCCATGGCTAGATCACTCCGCTTCGGGTCTTGAGCGCGCTACTACATCGCCCTATTCGGACTCGCTTTCGCTACGGCTTCCCCACACGGGTTAACCTCGCAACACACCGCAAACTCGCAGGCTCATTCTTCAAAAGGCACGCAGTCACGACATACAAGCAAGCTTGCATGCGACGCTCCCACGGCTTGTAGGCACACGGTTTCAGGTACTATTTCACTCCGCTCCCGCGGTACTTTTCACCATTCCCTCACGGTACTATCCGCTATCGGTCACCAGGGAATATTTAGGCTTAGCGGGTGGTCCCGCCAGATTCACACGGGATTTCTCGGGCCCCGTGCTACTTGGGAAATAAGCAAGCAAGCCGTACAGATTTCAGCTACGGGGGTCTTACCCTCTACGCCGGACCTTTCGCATGTCCTTCGCCTATCCATACGGTTTCTGACTCGCCCAGCCGCCGGCAGACGACTGAAGCTCACTCCCACAACCCCGCATGCGCAACCCCTGCCGGGTATCACACACATACGGTTTAGCCTCATCCAGTTTCGCTCGCCACTACTCCCGGAATCACGGTTGTTTTCTCTTCCTGCGGGTACTGAGATGTTTCACTTCCCCGCGTTCCCTCCACATACCCTATGTGTTCAGGTATGGGTGACAGCCCATGACGACTGCCGGGTTTCCCCATTCGGACACCCCCGGATCAAAGCTCGGTTGACAGCTCCCCGGGGCCTATCGCGGCCTCCCACGTCCTTCATCGGTTCCTGGTGCCAAGGCATCCACCGTGCGCCCTTAAAAACTTGGCCACAGATGCTCGCGTCCACTGTGCAGTTCTCAAGCAACGACCAGCCACCCATCACCCCCGAACCAAACATCCGGAGTGCACTGGGGCCGGCGTTTGAAGGGCAAGCAAACGCTCGCACCCTCAGACACCCAACAGCGTGCCCGACACCCTCGCAGCCGATGACCTGTGTTCCACGCCGAAGCAGTACTAACAGTCACAACCAACAAGAGTGCCGAGTAGTCAACGTTCCACCCATGAGCTGACCGTGCGAGACATTCGCTCGCAGACGGTGCTGTGCTCCTTAGAAAGGAGGTGATCCAGCCGCACCTTCCGGTACGGCTACCTTGTTACGACTTCGTCCCAATCGCCAGTCCCACCTTCGACGACTCCCTCCCACAAGGGGTTGGGCCACCGGCTTCGGGTGTTACCGACTTTCGTGACGTGACGGGCGGTGTGTACAAGGCCCGGGAACGTATTCACCGCAGCAATGCTGATCTGCGATTACTAGCGACTCCGACTTCATGGGGTCGAGTTGCAGACCCCAATCCGAACTGAGACCGGCTTTTTGAGATTCGCTCCACCTCGCGGTATCGCAGCTCATTGTACCGGCCATTGTAGCACGTGTGCAGCCCAAGACATAAGGGGCATGATGACTTGACGTCGTCCCCACCTTCCTCCGAGTTGACCCCGGCAGTCTCCTGTGAGTCCCCATCACCCCGAAGGGCATGCTGGCAACACAGAACAAGGGTTGCGCTCGTTGCGGGACTTAACCCAACATCTCACGACACGAGCTGACGACAGCCATGCACCACCTGTACACCGACCACAAGGGGGCACCCATCTCTGGATGTTTCCGGTGTATGTCAAGCCTTGGTAAGGTTCTTCGCGTTGCGTCGAATTAAGCCACATGCTCCGCCGCTTGTGCGGGCCCCCGTCAATTCCTTTGAGTTTTAGCCTTGCGGCCGTACTCCCCAGGCGGGGAACTTAATGCGTTAGCTGCGGCACGGACAACGTGGAATGTCGCCCACACCTAGTTCCCAACGTTTACGGCGTGGACTACCAGGGTATCTAATCCTGTTCGCTCCCCACGCTTTCGCTCCTCAGCGTCAGTATCGGCCCAGAGATCCGCCTTCGCCACCGGTGTTCCTCCTGATATCTGCGCATTTCACCGCTACACCAGGAATTCCGATCTCCCCTACCGAACTCTAGCCTGCCCGTATCGAATGCAGACCCGGGGTTAAGCCCCGGGCTTTCACATCCGACGCGACAAGCCGCCTACGAGCTCTTTACGCCCAATAATTCCGGACAACGCTCGCGCCCTACGTATTACCGCGGCTGCTGGCACGTAGTTAGCCGGCGCTTCTTCTGCAGGTACCGTCACTTTCGCTTCTTCCCTGCTGAAAGAGGTTTACAACCCGAAGGCCGTCATCCCTCACGCGGCGTCGCTGCATCAGGCTTTCGCCCATTGTGCAATATTCCCCACTGCTGCCTCCCGTAGGAGTCTGGGCCGTGTCTCAGTCCCAGTGTGGCCGGTCGCCCTCTCAGGCCGGCTACCCGTCGTCGCCTTGGTAGGCCATCACCCCACCAACAAGCTGATAGGCCGCGGGCTCATCCTGCACCGCCGGAGCTTTCCACCACCAACCATGCGGTCAGTGGTCATATCCGGTATTAGACCCCGTTTCCAGGGCTTGTCCCAGAGTGCAGGGCAGATTGCCCACGTGTTACTCACCCGTTCGCCACTAATCCCCCACCGAAGCGGGTTCATCGTTCGACTTGCATGTGTTAAGCACGCCGCCAGCGTTCGTCCTGAGCCAGGATCAAACTCTCCGTGAATGTTTACCGGTAATCCGGTTGCACACTCGCGTTGAGCGGAACCAAGAGGAGGAATAGTCCCCTCGGTTCACAGCGTCCTCGCTGTGTTTTTTCTTCAAAGGAACCTCGTCCCAGACCATCAGGCCCGGAGACGGGGTATCAACATATCTGGCGTTGACTTTTGGCACGCTGTTGAGTTCTCAAGGAACGGACGCTTCCTTCGTACTCACCCTCTCGGGCTTTCCTCCGGGCGCTTCCCTTCGGTGTTTCCAACCTTACCAGATCCGTTTTCCGTTCCGTTCCCGGTCGGAATTCATTTCCGGTGGCCGTTGGAGGGCCTTTGCCTTTCGGCTGTTTCGACTTTATCAGAATCGCTTCCGCCGATCTAATCGGCGCTGCTTTCCCAACTGATTCGAAGATGCTTCGCGGGAATGTCAGTTCCAGAGCGAAGCGACGTAGATGCTAACAGTTGCGAGCCGCTAGGTCTAGCCTCCCGACAACCGTTTAAATCTACCTCCCCCCTCAACCCGTGTCAACAGGTCTTGTGGGGCGAAGAGGAGACTAGCAGCTCAGAGGCGTCCAACGCACATCAGGCGGCGGTGGGCACGGGCGCGCTGCGGTCCGCCGCGGCGATGTCGCCGGACTCCCCGGACCTCGCCGCTCGGCGGCCCACGACGAAGACGTAGCCGAGGAGGGCCAGCTCAGCCGCGATGCCGAGGGCGATCCTGGCCGATGTGGGCAGGCTGGAGGGCGTCACATACGCCTCGATGGCCCCGGCCACGAGGAGCACCGCCGCCAGGCCGATCGCCATACCGAGAGCCGCGCGGCCCTCTTGGGCGAGTGCCGTCCTGCGGGGGCGCGGGCCCGGGTCGATGACCGTCCAGCCGAGCCGGAGGCCGGTGCCGGCGGCGACGAAGACCGCGGTGAGCTCCAGCAGGCCATGGGGCAGGAGCAGGCCGAGGAACGTGTCCAGTCTTCCGGCGGCGGACATCAGGCCGAGGCCGACGCCGAGGTTGAGCATGTTGAGGAAGAGAATCCCCAGCACCGGCAGGCAGAGGAAGGCGCCGAGGACCAGGCAGAGCGCCACGGCCTGGGCGTTGTTCGTCCATACCTGCGCCGCGAACGAGGTGGCGGGATGGCTTGAGTAGTACCTCTCGTACTCGCCGCCCGGCCGGGTGAGGTCCCGGATTTCCTCCGGGGCCGCGATCGACGACTGCACGTCGGGATGGGTGCCGATCCACCAGCCGATCAGGGCGGCGACGGTCAGCGAGAGCAGCGCGGTGGGGACCCACCAGTGGCGGGAGCGGTACATGGCGGCCGGGAAGCCGGCCGCGAAGAAGTGTGCGGCGTCCTGCCAGCCGGCCTTGCGCGGCCCTGTGACCGCGCTCCGGGCCCTGGCCACCAGCGAGGTGAGCGCCCCGGCGGGGTGGGTCTCGGGAGCCATGGTCCGCAGCAGCGAGAGGTGGGTGGCCGCACGCCGGTAGAGGCGGACGAGCTCGTCCGCCTCCGCACCCGTGAGGCGGCGGTGGCGGCGTACCAGCGCGTCCAGCCGCTCCCATTCGGCGCGGTGGGCCGTGACGAAGACATCGAGGTCCATGGCGGCTGCTCCTCGCGGTGGGGGCGAGCACAGTCAGCTTGGCAGACGGACCGGCGGCGGGCAGCGGAGCCACGGGTTCCCGGCGGGCTCCGCCACTTGCCTTGGCGGGGTGCTCAGCGGCGGCGGCAGACTGGGCCGTACGTCGGAGATGGGCGGGAGGCGGCCCGTATGAGCGAGCTCGTCACGGGTGATGCGGTGGTCCTGGGCCTGCGGCCGGCTCGGTTGCCCAGCCGGGCGCTGGCCGTGCTGATCGACCTGGTGGTGGCCTGGCTCGTCTATCTCGCCGTGTCCATGGCGGTGCTGGCCGCGATCGGCTCGCTCGACGAGGCCGCTTCGGCGGCGGTGGCGGTGGCGCTGTTTCTTCTGGTGCTGGTGGGGATTCCGATCGCGGTGGAGACGCTGAGCCAGGGGCGCTCGCTGGGCAAGCTCGTGTGCGGGCTTCGGGTGGTGCGTGACGACGGTGGGCCGATCCGTTTCCGGCACGCGCTGGTGCGCGGGGCGGTGGGGGTGATCGAGATCCTGGCGTCGTTGGGCACGATCGCGTGTATCGCTTCGCTGATCTCCGCGCGGGGGCGGCGTGTCGGCGATGTACTCGCGGGGACCTTGGTGGTCCGGGAGCGGATACCGGCGGCGCGGCCGGTGATGCAGCCGGCGCCACCGCCATGGCTGGCCGGGAGATTCGCCGGTGTGGATCTGTCCGGGGTGCCGGACGGGCTGTGGCTGGAGGTGCGGCAGTACCTGACGCGGATGAGCCAGCTCGATCGGGCCGTGGCGGCCACGATGGCGGAGCGGCTGGCGGCCGAGGTCGCGGCGCGCACGGGGACGGAGCTGCCGGAGGGGACGCCGCCCGCGGCGTTTCTGGCGGCGGTGGCGGGCGAGCGGCGGGAGCGCGACGCTCGGCGGGTCTTCGGTCCCGCGCCGGGCGGGGGTGCGCGGCCCGAAGGCGCGTGGGCCGCCGCCTCGGGCTTCGGCGCGGGCTTCGATGCGGGGTCCGGTGCGGGCTTGGGCACGGGGGGCGGGTTCGGCGCGATGGAAGGCGCGGCACTGGGGTGGGTGCCGGGCGGCGCGGGGGTTTCTGACGCGGGGGTTTCTGCGGGGGACGGGACGAGCGGGGGCAGGGAGGGTTCGGCCGCCGGGGAGGCCGAGGGATCGGCCGAGGGATCGACCGGGGGTGCGGTCGAGGCGGCCGGGGAGGCGCGTCCGGGCGGGGCACCGGCGGCGGACGGGCTGCGGAAGGGACGGCCGGCGGGCTCTCGGGCGGCTACGGGCTTCGTACCGCCGAGCTAGCGGACAGCCCCTGGGGGCGCCGGCCCGCGGCGGGCTCGGGTGGCCGTGAGCGCGGCCGGGTGGTCAGGGGTCTGGCACCGCGCAATCCGGCGGGGGGCCGGCGCCGTGCGGGAAGGTGCGGGCGCGGGCGGGGTGGCGGGCTGCGCGGGCGGGGTCAGGGGAAGGTGGAGGGTGGGGAATCGAGGTCTTCGAGTTCGATCCCGGGGGCCGACAGGACGACGTCGCCGGCGATGTGGATGGTGTGCTGCTCCCCTGTGTCCAGGGCGCTGACCTGGTATTCGTCCACCATCAGGGGGCCGTTGTCAGTGGCGTGTGCTGTCCTGGTGATCAGCGCCCAGGACTGGTCGAGGGTGCGGGGGGCGAGCACGGGGGCGGTGAAGGCGACGAGTCGCACGCGGGTGGCCGGGGCACCGGGGTCAAGCCGAAGCAGTCGGGAGGTGGCGACGAGGAAGGCGGGGGAAGCGCCGGTGAAGGCGTGGGCGGGGACGTTGCCTTCGGTGGCGTGTTCGCCGGTGGGGTCCGTGCGGACCCAGGTGACGCCGTCGAGGGCGGCACCGCGGACCTGCCAGTCCGCGGCCTGGAGTTCCAGACGGAGCGGGCGGCCGAGTTCGTCGAGGGTGAGGTCGACGGAGCCGGTGACGGTGGTTCCGGGGGCCGTGCTGCCGGGGCTGCCGGGGCTGCCGGGGCTGCCGGGGGAAGGGGTGGTGATCTGGGAGACGTAGCGCCAGCCGGACGGGCCGGGGGCGCAGTGGAAGTGCTCTTCTCCGAGGGGGGTGTGGTCGTGCGGATCGTGGAGCGAATAGCGGCCGCGAGGCATGGTGGGGTCCTTGACGGTACAGACGGGACAGGCCCCCGCTGGTGGGGCGGGGGCCTGATACCGACTGCTCAGCGCGCCTGACGGTCGGGGCCGCGGCGCCTGGGCTCAGTAGCGGTAGTGCTCGGACTTGTACGGGCCCTCGACCGGGACGCCGATGTAGTCGGCCTGCTCCTGGCGGAGCGTGGTCAGCTTGGCACCGAGGGCGTCCAGGTGGAGGCGGGCGACCTTCTCGTCCAGGTGCTTGGGGAGCACGTAGACGTCGGTCGGGTAGGACTCGGGCTTGGTGAACAGCTCGATCTGGGCGATGGTCTGGTTCGCGAAGGAGTTGGACATCACGAACGACGGGTGACCGGTGGCGTTGCCCAGGTTGAGCAGGCGGCCCTCGGACAGCACGATGATCGTCTTGCCGTCGGGGAAGGTCCAGGTGTGGACCTGCGGCTTGACCTCGTCCTTGACGATGCCGGGGATCGCGGCGAGGCCGGCCATGTCGATCTCGTTGTCGAAGTGGCCGATGTTCCCGACGATGGCCTGGTGCTTCATCTTGGCCATGTCGGCGGCCATGATGATGTCCTTGTTGCCGGTGGTCGTGACGAAGATGTCAGCGGTCTCGACGACGTCGTCGAGGGTGGCGACCTGGTAGCCGTCCATGGCTGCCTGGAGCGCGCAGATCGGGTCGATCTCGGTGACGATGACGCGGGCGCCCTGGCCGCGCAGCGACTCGGCGCAGCCCTTGCCGACGTCGCCGTAGCCGCAGACGACCGCGACCTTGCCGCCGATGAGGACGTCGGTGGCGCGGTTGATGCCGTCGATCAGCGAGTGGCGGCAGCCGTACTTGTTGTCGAACTTCGACTTGGTGACGGAGTCGTTGACGTTGATCGCCGGGAAGAGCAGCGAGCCCTCACGGTGCATCTCGTAGAGACGGTGCACGCCGGTGGTGGTCTCCTCGGTCACGCCGCGGATCTCGGAGGCGAGCCGGGTCCACTTCTGCGGGCTCTCGGCGAGGGTGCGGTTGAGGAGCTCGAGGATGACGCGGTGCTCGTCGTTCTCCGCGGTCTCCACCGCCGGGGCGGCACCGGCCTTCTCGTACTCGACGCCCTTGTGGACCAGGAGAGTGGCGTCACCGCCGTCGTCCAGGATCATGTTCGGGCCGCCGGTCTCGGTGCCCGGCCAGGTCAGCGCCTGCTCGGTGCACCACCAGTACTCCTCCAGGGTCTCGCCCTTCCAGGCGAAGACCGGGACACCCTGGGGGTTCTCCGGGGTGCCGTTCGGGCCGACGGCGACGGCGGCGGCCGCGTGGTCCTGGGTGGAGAAGATGTTGCAGGAGGCCCAGCGCACCTCGGCGCCGAGCGCGACCAGCGTCTCGATGAGGACGGCGGTCTGGACGGTCATGTGGAGCGAGCCGGTGACGCGGGCGCCGGCGAGCGGCTGAGCGTCGGCGTACTCCGCGCGGATCGCCATGAGGCCGGGCATCTCGTGCTCGGCGAGGCTGATCTCCTTGCGGCCGAAGGCGGCCAGCGACAGGTCTGCGACCTTGAAGTCCTGGCCGGTGGCGGCGGTGGTCATGCGGTTGTCCTCCATGGGTTCGAGCGAGAGTGGTCTCGGCTGGGCATGCGGTAGCGGACTTCGGCGCATGCGAAAACGGCGGCATGCGCGCGTCCGCCACTCACAGGCGCAGTCCGTCGGAGGCCCTCTCTCCCTCGGACGGTCCGCGCATGGGCCGCCCGACCGCCATCAGCAGCGACGTCTGGCTCTGTCACGAATCTACACCGGTGGGCCGAGCGTTCCCCAGCCCGCGGGGTCGATCTTCAGTCGGAATCACAGGCTTCGCGAGCCGTCGGGGAGTGCTTGGGAGGGGCGTGGGGAGTGGATCGGGGGCGATTCGATGGGGATTGGGGGCGGCGAGTCGCTGTGTGGGAGGCGGCGGTCGCCGTGCGGGAGCTTTGCCGCGCGCCGCGGGTGTTGCAGGATGCGGGCTGGCGCGGGGGCCTGCGCACCCTTCGCGCGCTGAGAGCGGTGTCGCGCGCATCGAGAGTCGTAAGGAGAGATCCACGTGACGAGTCCAGCCGATCCCGCCGAGTCCGAGGGGGCCGCGGGGGCCGCGGGGGCCGCGGGGGCCGCGGAGACCACCGGGCCCGTGGGGCAGCGGCCCCTGAAGCTGCTGGCGGTGACCGCCTGCCCGACCGGTATCGCCCACACCTATATGGCCGCCGAGAAGCTGGCCCAGGCCGCGGCGTCGCTCGGTCACAGCATGAAGGTGGAGACGCAAGGCTCGATCGGGGCTGAGAACATCCTGTCTGACAACGATGTCAGCGAGGCGGACGCCATCATCGTCGCCGCGGACAAGGACGTCGACCTCGGTCGTTTCGTCGGCAAGCCGGTGCTGGCTGTCGGTGTCGCGGACGGCATCCACCGCCCGGAGTGGCTGATCGAGCGGGCGAGCGGCGCGCCGGTGCACCGAGCGGGGGCCGGCGGCGATGCGGGGGCGCACGGCGATGCGGCCGGGCGCGATGGGGACGAGCGCGGGAGGGGAGGGCGTGCGGCGGAAGGGCGTGGGACCGGCCGGCCCGGCGCGGGCGGGGAGCGCGGCGCCACCTACAAGGCGCTGATGAACGGCGTCTCGTTCATGATCCCGTTCGTCGTGGTCGGCGGTCTGCTGATCGCCGTGTCGCTGGCGCTCGGCGGTCATACGACGTCGAAGGGGATCGTCATCCCCGAGGACTCCGTGTGGAAGACGGTCAACGACATCGGCGCCATCGGCTTCGAGCTGATGATTCCGATCCTCTCCGGCTACATCGCCTACGCGATCGCGGACCGCCCGGCGCTGGTGCCGGGCATGGTCGGCGGGTGGATAGCGGGCCACGGCGAGCTGTACGACAGCGAGGCGGGCGCGGGCTTCATCGGCGCGATCGTCACCGGCTTCCTCGCCGGCTATCTGGTGCTGTGGATCAAGAAGATCGAGGTGCCCCGGTTCGTCCGGCCGATCATGCCGATCATCGTGATCCCGATCGTGGCGACCTCGGCGCTCGGCCTCTTCTTCGTCTATGTGCTGGGTGAGCCGATCTCCTGGGTGTTCGAGCACCTGACGGACTGGCTCGGCGGGCTCACCGGGACGAGCGCGGCGCTGCTGGGGATCGTCCTCGGGCTGATGATCGCGTTCGACATGGGCGGTCCGGTCAACAAGACGGCGTTCCTCTTCGGGGCGGGACTGGTCTCGAAGAATCCGGAGGTCATGGGCGCGTGTGCGGCGGCGATCCCGGTTCCGCCGCTGGGGCAGGGACTGGCCACGCTGATCCGGCGCCGGCTCTTCGACGACCAGGAGCGGGAGACGGGGCTGGCCGCGCTGTTCATGGGCTTCTTCGGCATCACCGAGGGCGCCATTCCGTTCGCCGCGGCGCGCCCGGCGCTGGTCATCCCGGCCAACATGCTCGGCGGTGCGGCCGCGGGCGCGGTGGCCGGGCTGGCGGCGGTCGAGGACAGCGTGCCGCACGGCGGGCCGATCGTCGCGCTGCTGGGTGCGGTGGGTGGCGTCCCGATGTTCTTCGTGGCGGTGGTGGTCGGTACGGGGGTGACGGCGCTGACGACGGTGGGGCTGATGTCCTGGCGGGAGTCGGGGGCGGGGGCCGCGGTGACCGCTGGGGGTGCGGCGGCTGAGGGTGTGGTGGCCCAGCCGATGGGGGCCCAGCCCGTGCCCGAACCGGCGGTCGCCGCACCTGGGGTGGCCGGGGAGGTGCTGTCGGGGTATCTGACCGGGCGGACGGTCAAGGAGGCGCTGGACGCGGACGGCAAGGAGGCCGCGATCCAGGAGATGGCCGAGCTGCTGGCCGTCAGCGGCAAGGTGACCGATGTGGCGGAGCTGGTCCGGGTCGCCTTCGCCCGCGAGGAGCAGGGCACGACGGGGCTCGGTGAGGGGATCGCGATCCCGCATGCGAAGACGGACGCGGTGACGGCGCCGGTCGTCGGGTTCGCGCGCTCCGCCGAGGGCATCGAGTGGGACTCGCTGGACGGGACGAAGGCGAGGCTCGTCTTCATGATCGCGGTGCCGGAGGCGGCCGCGGGCGACGAGCATCTGCGCATTCTGGCGCTGCTCTCGCGGAAGCTGATGGATGCGGGGTTCCGGGAGCGGTTGCTGGGTGCGGTGGGGGTCGGGGAGGTGTTGGGGGTCTTGGGGGAGATTGGGTAGGGCGTGCGGAACCGGGGCTCCGCCCCGGTTCCGGCCCTCGAGCTCCCCCAGCTACCTCCCCCAGACTTCGTCCGGGGGTGCCCCCAGGACGGGCTGGAAAACCCAGCCCGTCCGAATGATGGGAACAGCCCGTCCGGCGGCTGAGGGGGCTGTCAGGCGTCGGAGGTGGCCGGCTTGGCGGCTTCCGCGCTGAAGATGTCGGGCTCCAGGTAGATGACGCGGGCGATGGGGACGGCCTGGCGGATGCGGGCCTCGGCCTCGTCGATCGCTCGGGCGACCATCTCCGCGGTGTGGTCGTGGGCCACCGCGATCTTGGCGGCGACGAGGAGCTCCTCGGGGCCGAGGTGCAGGGTGCGCATGTGGATCAGGCCGGTGACGGTGTCGCCGTCGACCACCGCCTCGCGGATCTTCTCGACCTGGTCGACATCGGCCGCCTCGCCCAGCAGCAGGGACTTGGTCTCGGCGGCGAGGACCAGGGCGATCAGGACGAGGAGCGCGCCGATGCACATGGTGCCGACGCCGTCCCAGACGCCGTCCCCGGTGATCAGGGCGAGTCCGACGCCGCCGAGGGCGAGGACCAGGCCGACCAGCGCGCCGAGGTCTTCCAGGAGGACGACCGGCAGCTCGGGGGCCTTGGCGCGGCGGACGAACTGCGACCAGGTGAGGTTTCCGCGGATCTCGTTGGACTCCTTGATGGCGGTACGGAAGGAGAAGCTCTCCGCGATGATCGCGAAGACCAGGACGCCGACCGGCCAGTACCAGTGCTCGATGTCGTGCGGGTGCTTGACCTTCTCGTAGCCCTCGTAGAGCGCGAAGACACCACCGATGGTGAACAGCACGATGGAGACGAGGAAGCCGTAGATGTAGCGCTCCCGGCCGTAGCCGAAGGGGTGCTGCTCGGTCGCCTCCCGCTTGGCCTTCTTGCCGCCGAGCAGCAGCAGTCCCTGGTTGCCCGAGTCGGCGAGCGAGTGCACGCCTTCGGCGAGCATCGACGCCGAGCCGCTGACCGCGGCCGCCACGAACTTGGCCACCGCGATGGCCAGGTTGGCGCCCAACGCGGCGACGATCGCCTTGGTTCCGCCTGATGCACTCATGCGAGCCGGGTGTCCCTTCGGTTCATCCGGGAGCTTGACTCCCCCTTTGCCTGTTACGGCGGGACATTGTCGCAGCCCGGTCGGGGGCCTGGCGTCAGGAGCCCACCGTGGCACGGAAGAGAGTGCCGCCGCCGGCCGCCTCGATGTGCTCGACCGCGGGCACGAAGGCGGATTCGCCGCAGGCGAGGGAGAGTTCGGCGCTGCCGTCGGTGGCGCGCAGCCGGATCGTGCCGGAGGCGCAGAGCAGGATCTGCGGGGTGCCGGCGGGCAGCCGGTGCGGGGCGGTGCCCTCGATCAGGACGTAGCGGGAGAGCCGGAACTCGTCGATCGGCGTGACGTACAGCTCCTCGCCGTCGGGGTCGGCCTCGGGGCGCAGCACGCCCGGGGCGCCGCTCTCGAAGCGGACGACGCGCAGCAGTTCGGGGACGTCGACGTGCTTGGGGGTGAGACCGCAGCGCAGCACGTTGTCGGAGTTGGCCATGATCTCCACGCCGAGGCCGCTGATGTAGGCGTGCGGCACGCCGGCGCCGAGGTAGAGCGCTTCGCCGGGCTGCAGTGTCACGTGGTTGAGGAGCATGGCGGCGATCACGCCCGGGTCGCCGGGGAAGTCCCGGGCGAGGGAGGCGTAGGCGGCGTAGTCCCGGGCGTGCCGGCCCACCTTCCCCCGGCTACCTCCCCCAGACTTCGTCCGGGGGTGCCCCCAGGGAGGTGCCCCCAGCCCACCACCGCCCTGCTGCGGAAGGGCTTCGCCCTCTTGGATTCCGGCGGCGAGGCGTTCGGCGGCGTGGCCGACCTGTTCGACCGTCTCGGCCATGGCTTCGCGGTCGGCGGTGAGCACGGCGGTGAGCAGTTCGCGCAGGGCGTCCGATTCGGGATGGGCGTGCAGGATATCGACGTACGGCTTGAGCGAGTCGACGTCGAGGGCGGCCATCAGGTCGGCGGTCTCGACCGGGTCGCGGAAGCCGCACAGCCCGTCGAACGGCGTGAGCGCGCAGATCATTTCGGGCTTGTGGTTGGCGTCCTTGTAGTTGCGGTGCGGGGCGTCGATCGGGACTCCGCGCGCCTCCTCGTCCGCGAAGCCGGCCCTGGCCTGGTCGAGGTCGGGGTGCACCTGGAGGGAGAGCGGCGACCCGGCCGCGAGCACCTTGAACAGGAAGGGCAGCCGCGGGCCGAAGCGCCGAACCGCGTCCGGGCCAAGTTCGCGCTCGGGGTCGGCCTCGATGATGTCGCCGAGGGCGACCGGCCCGGTGCCGCGCTCGACGCGGGACGGTGCTCCCGGGTGCGCGCCCATCCACAGCTCGGCCTGCGGCTCACCGGTGGGCCGGACGCCGAGGAGCTCGGGGATGGCGGTGGTGGAGCCCCAGGCGTAGGGGCGCACGGTGTTGGCGAGGCGGTCCATGGCGGGTCGCTTCCTGCTGTGGGTGAGGCGTGGGGTGAGCGGGACGGGGTGACCGGCGGTGGCGGCGGCCGGTGGCGGTCGCGGCCGGTGACTGTCCTCGCGTGGGGGGCCCGCTGAGGGTCCCCCCGTGCCCGCTGGGGGTCCTCCCATGCCCGCAGGGCGTAGCGGGAGGGTCCGGTCGCGGCCGCCCCGTCATGATCTCTCGGTCGAGGCGAGCGCCAGGTAAACGGCGGCGAAATCCGCGATGGCGAGAAGCTCGGCGGCGGTTTCCAGCGCGGTGCCCTCGGCCGGCGCGAGCTCGCTGACCGGGGTGTCGTGGGCGAGGGCGAGATCGCGGGCGGTGGGCACGGCCGAGATGGCGCTCACCGGCTGGTCGTGGAAGAGGACGATCCGCGCGTGCAGCGCCTCGGGCTCCTCGACCCGGTCCCGGAAGAAGTCGTCCGGGTTCGCGCCGCCGGCGAATGCCCCGGTCAGCAGCGCGCTGTGTGCGGAGAGCGCGACGGGCAGCTCGGCGGCGAGCGCGGGCCGGCCGGCGAGCGCGGCGAGCAGTCCGGCGAAGCGGCGGCCGGCGGCGGACGCCACCGGTCCCTCCGTCCACACCAGCGGGAGCGCCCCGGCGAGTTCGGCCGCCAGGGTCTTGGCCGGGTTGGTGTACGTGGCGATGGCCGGGCCGCAGCGCTCGGCGACCTGGTCCAGCCGGTCCGCGACCTGGGACAGCGCGGCGGGGGACGCGTCCACCAGGCCGATCCGGTCGACGAGTGCGAGCAGCGGGGTGAGCAGGGCCCACAGGGTGCCGGGGAGGGCCGGGCCGGTGATCTCGTCGGGGGCGGTGCCGGTGGGGTCCTCGGTGTGTCCGGCGCCGGTGTGGGCGTGCGGGTGGGCCGCGTGCCCGGCCGCCGCGGCCTCCGGTGCGCCGCCCAGCGCGCCGGTCGCCGTGATGTCGACGGTGCCGGTGACGGCCTGCTCGGCCGGGGTCTCCCCGTCCTCGGTGTCGAAGGGTGTCGGGATGAACGGGCCGGTGTCGTACGGGGCGGCGGCCAGCGGGACGGCGAGGCCGCGCGCCTGGGCGACGGCCTCGGTCAGCGGGGAGCTGGCGGGGCTCACCGCGACGATCGAGCAGCCTCTGCGGTATGCCTGCTCGACCAGTTCGGGGAGGCCTGGTTCGGTGCCGTCCGGCGTCGCGATCAGCACCAGGTCCGCCGAGCCGGCCCAGCCGGGCAGCGTCCAGCGCAGCGCTCCGGGGGCGGGGGCGACGCCGCCGGGGGCGATCAGGGTCACCGGCAGGCTGCCGCCGCTGAGCGCGGCCAGCAGGTCGGCGGTGCAGCTCCCGGCCGCTCCCGGCCCGGCGACCAGCAGCGCGCGGGGGCGGCCGCCCGGCTGGAGGTCCGGGATGCCGGCCTCGGCGGCGTGCCGGGCCGCGGTGCGCACCCGCGCGCCGGACTCCGCGGCGCCGCGCAGCAGTCCGCGGATGTCGGCGCGGGCGAGGGCCTCGGGGGCGTCGAGGAGCGATTCATCGAGCATGGTGCGTCGGCCTCCGATCGCCGTGTGCGGCTCCACGGGGGCTTCGATCCCCGCGGGGGTTCCGGATCCGGGTACCCCGGAATCCAGGCTGCGGACCGGCTCTGCGTCGTCCTGCTGACCGGCTCTGCGTCGTCGGGACGGGCTCCGCCCGGACCGGGCTCCGTCCGGACGGCGGGGCGTCCGGCCGGTTCCGGGCCCGGCCGCCGTTCGGCCGGGCGCGGAGCGCGGCGCCCGGGCGGGGTCAGGTGCCCGGGCGGGGTCAGGCGGGGCGGCGGGCTTCGTCGACGAGCAGCACGGGGATGGAGTCCCGTACCGGGTAGGCGAGACCGCAGCCCTGGCCGGTGCACACCAGCTCGGGGGTCTCCGGCCCCGACTCCTCGCGCAGCGGGGCGTGGCACGCCGGGCAGGCGAGGATCTCCAGAAGACCGGCTTCGAGCGGCATCGGCGGTGTCCCTTCGGGATTGGATTCGGCGTCGTCAGCGTACCGCCGGGCCGCCGGTGGCGCGGCCCGGGCGGTCGACCCGCCACCCGGCCGGTCGCCGCGGACCGCCGGGCGGCGGGGCGGGTCGGGAGGCGGGGTGGGTCGGGAGGCGGGGCGGGTCGGGAGGCGGGGCGGGTCGGGAGGCGGGGTGGGTCGGGAGGCGGGCGCGCGCGACGCGGTGCCGGGTGACGCGCGGGCAGTCGGGCGGCCGGTGGGTCGGGCAGCTCTGCGGCAGGCGCGTGGGCGGCCCTTGCCGCTCGTCCGAGCCGGCCATCCGCCGGTCACCTGCAGGCTGGTGGGCAGGCGCCAGCCCACTTCCGATCATCTCGCCCGGACGCGGCCGGTGCGCGGTGATCGGTGCCGGCGACGCCCCGCAGGTACCGGGGCGTTACGCGCGGGTGGCGCGGCGGCGCCGGGGTGATCGGCGGGCCGGCATCGCGCAGCGGGCCGCGCGCCGACGCCTGAGGCAGTCGGCGCGCGACCGGCGGGTGGACCAGGCGTGCAATGCGTGCGTCGGCGCCGGCGGGCGGCGTCGCGCGGGGGTCAGGCGCGGACGATGGAGAGGACCTCGTCGCGGATGCGGGCGACGGTCTCCGGGTCGCGGGCCTCCACGTTGAGGCGGAGCAGCGGCTCGGTGTTGGAGGCGCGGAGGTTGAACCACCAGTCGGTGGTGGTGACGGTCAGGCCGTCGAGGTCGTCGAGTCGGGCGCCGTCGCGCCCGACGAACGCCGCGCGCACCGCGGCCGCGCGGTCCGCCTGGTCCGCGACGGTGCTGTTGATCTCGCCGGAGGCGGCGTAGCGGTCGTACTGGGCCACCAGCTGCGAGAGCGGTCCGGACTGGCCGCCGAGCGCGGCGAGGACGTGGAGCGCGGCGAGCATGCCGGTGTCGGCGTTCCAGAAGTCGCGGAAGTAGTAGTGGGCGGAGTGCTCGCCACCGAAGATCGCGCCGGTGCGGGCCATCTCGGCCTTGATGAAGGAGTGGCCCACGCGGGTGCGGACGGGCGTGCCGCCGCTCTCCTCGACCACCTCCGGGACGGACCAGGAGGTGATGCAGTTGTGGATGACCGTGCCGCCGGGGTGCTTGCCGAGCTCGCGGGCGGCGACCAGCGCGGTGATCGCGGAAGGCGAGACGGGCTCGCCGCGCTCGTCGACGACGAAGCAGCGGTCGGCGTCGCCGTCGAAGGCGAGGCCGATGTCCGCGCCGGTCTCCCGGACGCGGGCCTGGAGGTCGACCAGGTTCTTCGGGTCGAGGGGGTTGGCCTCGTGGTTGGGGAAGGTGCCGTCGAGCTCGAAGTACATCGCGGTGAGGTCGATGGGCAGCCCGGTGAAGACGGTGGGGACGGTGTGGCCGCCCATGCCGTTGCCCGCGTCCACGACGACCTTCAGCGGCCTGATGGCGGAGAGGTCGACGAGGGACCGCAGGTGGGCCGCGTAGTCGTCGAGGACGTCGCGCTGGGTGATCTCGCCGGGGGTGACGGCCGGGGCGGGCGCGCCGGTGGTGGCCCACTCCTCGACCAGGGCGCGGATCTCGGCGAGCCCGGTGTCCGCGCCGACCGGGGCGGCACCGGCCCGGCACATCTTGATGCCGTTGTACTGCGCCGGGTTGTGGCTGGCCGTGAACATCGCGCCGGGCAGGTCGAGCCGGCCGCTGGCGAAGTAGAGCTGGTCGGTGGAGCACAGGCCGATCTCGGTCACGTGGGTGCCGAGGTTGGCGGCGCCGCGCGCGAAGGCCCGCGACAGGCCGGGCGAGGAGGGACGCATGTCGTGGCCGACGACGATCGCGGCCGCTCCGGTGACGCGCGCGAAGGCGGCACCGAAGAGTTCGGCGAGCGACTCGTCCCACTGGTCCGGGACCACTCCGCGCACGTCGTAAGCCTTCACGATCTGCGACAAGTCGGGCACGGCCCACCCCTTCTGGAGTTCTGGGAGGTATTTCGGAGGTCTTCGGACGCCCCCAACCTACCCGCAGGTGCTGATCGCGAAGGGTGGCTGGGGCGTGCGCCGCGCCACGTCCGGGAGCCACGCCGGAAGCGCGGAGGTGCGCGGGGCGGGGCGGCAGAGGGGTGGCAGAGGTGTGCGGGCGGCGTGGGCCCGGACTTCGGGCCGTACGGCCCGCGCTCAGGAGTCGGGCGAGCGCAGCACCCGCAGATGGCCGCGGCGGGCGACCTCCACCGGGTTGCCCTCCCGGCCGTTCGGTCCGACGGCGCCGGGGCCGCCGCTTCCGCCGCCGGCCGCGCGCTCATGCGGGCGGGCGGCCTCGCGGACCGCGTTGGCCAGGGCTTCGAGGTCGTCCCCGCTGGGGCGGGCCGGACCGGCATCGACGGCGAGGCGCACGACCTCCCAGCCGCGCGGCGCGGTCAGCCGCTCGGAGTGCTCCGAGCACAGGTCATAACAGTGCGGCTCGGCGTAGGTGGCGAGCGGTCCGAGGACTGCGGTCGAGTCCGCGTAGACGTACGTCAGCGTCGCGACGGCGGGGCGGCCGCACGCGGTGCGCGAACAGCGACGTACAGGGCTCACGACGTTGGACGGTACCGCACTCTTGAGCGGGCCGCGACGACTCCCCAGCGGCTCACTCCACCGTGTCGTCCCGGTTCGCCCGGACCGTCCGATACGCGAACAGCTGCTCTGACCTGCGCCGCGTCCTGATCGGGGCGGTCGGGGGCGTGCGCCGCCGTGTCCGGGGCGCGGTCGCCGGGCGAGCGCCCGGAGCGGGAGGCACATTCCGCCAGACGTCTGTTTTTGCCCCCATCGATGGCTGAATTGTTCGTGTGGGACCTTTGACGCCGCCGTGGGTGACCGTTGAGAGCGTGCCGGATGGGTGCTGACGGCTACTCTCATGAGTGATGACCAGCCCCGTACCTTCCTACCCGTCCGATCCGCGTCCGCGCCACCGCGATCGGCATGGACGCGGCATGCGCGGTCCCATCGCGCCACCGCAGGTGCCGCTGTCGGTCAGCCGCGCCGAGTCCTTCGTCGATCTCGTGCATGACTCGGCGGAGCGGCTGGAAAGACGCTGGCCGCAGCTGTCCGGGGTCGACTTCGCGGTCCTGGAGGTGCCCTCGGTCGGTGCCGACGGTACGGGGCCGGAGGGGGACGTGCCGCCCTGGGACGGCGACTCCGTGCCGCTGGGCAGGTTCATCGCCGCCCATGGCGAGGGCCGGGACCGGATCGTGGTCTACCGCCGACCGGTGGAGATCCGCTCCAAGAACCGGGACGAGCGGGCGCTGCTCGTCCATGAGGTCGTCGTCGAGCAGGTCGCCGAGCTGCTGGGGCTGGCTCCCGAGTCGGTGGACCCGAGGTACGGGCAGGAATAAGGGCTGTCCGAATGGGCCCGCCCCGCGCGGCGTCGCCCCACCGGACACCTCCTGAAGCCGCCTGGCACCCTGGCCTGTCCCGCCGCGCCGCCCTGTCCCGTTGCGCGCCCGGCGCCCCGCCGCTCAGTGGTTGAGGAGGGAGAGGTCCTGCTCGGCCTTGGGGACCTCGACCGTCCCCCGGTCGTCCGGCAGCGTCTGCACGGTGAACATCGGCACCCCGTCCCGCTCCAGCGCGAGCATCCGGGAGGCGTGCACCGGGCCACCGGTCAGCCGCTCGACGGTCACCGCGTACGGGCCCTTGCCGCCTGACGGGCGCGGCGGCTCGATGGCCTTGGTCGTCCCGGACTTGACGGTGTAGGTCTCGCTCACCGGGCTGCCGCCCTCGGTGGTCGCGGAGGACGTGACCCGGACCGTCGCGGTCCTGCCCGGGGCGGTCAGGGAGAGGGTGGTGCCCTTGGCGCGGTTGTCGGCGACGGTGCCGCGCTTGTCGATGGCCGGGGTGGCGGGGATGAAGGCCGTCTCCTGCTTGTCGCCCTTGCCCCGGGTGACCCGCAGCGCGGCCACCACCGGGGCCCCGCCGCGGCCCGCCGGGGTGAGCACCAGGGAGCCGGCCTCGCCCTTGGTGACGTCCCCGAGGTCCATCTCGGCCGTCATCCTGCTCTTGACGTGCAGCGACGCACTGCCGGCCGGGGTGAAGGAGCCGGACGGGCCGGACAGCCGGACCTTGAGGTCGGCGTCCTCGCCGGGCGCGAAGGCGACCAGGCGCACCCCCGTCGCGTCCTTCGGGATCCCGGGGAGGACCAGGCTCGGGGCCGGGTCGGCGGAGGCCGGCAGCCAGTCGCCGCCCAGGTTGGTGTCGGACGCCTGCACGGCGGCGCCCACCCGTCCTGACCGGGCGGTCACATGGAGGGTCAGGTTGATCTGCGGTTCCTTGGTGAGGGTGGAGAGCAGCACGGCGACCGTGGACCGGCCGGGGACCTTGATGTTCTCCCCCGCCTCGTCGCTCACCTCGCCCTCGGCGCCGAACAGCTGGAGGTCCACGACTGCGGAGCCGCTGTCGGGGTTGGTCAGATGGACGTAGTCCTGGCGGTCGCTGGCGGTGCTGGCGGCCGGGAACCAGAAGTCGGTGTCCGGGGTGGTGCAGGAGGCTCCCAGCAGGCCGCGGCCGACGCCCGCGTCCACCACGGTGGTCTGCTGCACGGTCCAGCCGGGGGCCAGACGTCCGTCGGCGGCACCGACCAGTGCGGGGGCGCCGGCTCCGTCCGCGTCGGCGGTGACCGGGGTGCCGGGCTGCTTCAGCGGGGCGACCGGCTCGCCGCTCTCCTTCGCCGGCTTCTTCGACCGCTTGGCGTCGTCTCCGTCGCCGTCCGCGTCGTCGCCCGTCCCGGTCTCCCCGCCGGTCGGTGTGGCGTCGGCGGCGGGCAGCAGTTCGGCGCTGCCCTTCTTCGCCGGCGCCGGTGCCTCGCCCTTGGTCTGCGGGGTGAACGCGGTGTAGCCGGTCTCGGCCAGCTCCGACTGGCTGGGCGCGGGGCACAGCAGGGTGGAGCGTTCGACGGGCAGCCGGGCGGCCACCGCGGCGGGCGCGTCCGAAGAGTCCGAGGGCTCGGTGAGGACGGCGACGCCGGTGACCGCGGCGAGCGCGGTGGCGGCGGCGATCAGGGACCAGGTGGTGCGGTTCATCGCTGGTGCTCGCTCCCGTCGCGGTGGGCCTCGGAGTCCCCGCCGCCGTAGGTGGTGTCGCCGGGCGAGGGGTAGTCGCCGTGCGGGGCGGCCGCGGCGGTGCCGTCGGAGTAGTGCGGCCCGCCGGGCTGGTAGGGCTGCGCCGGGTACGGGTCCTCGGGGTACCGGGCGGCGGCGTACGGATCCTCCGGGTACGAGCCGTCGGGGTACTGGGCCTGCGCGTACTGGCCCTCACCGTATTGGCTGTCCTGGTACTGGCCGTCCCCGTACTGGCCTCCGGCGTACTGGCCGTCCTGGTAGGGGCCGGTGGCCGCGGGATCGCCGGTGTACCGGCCCTGGGGGTAGGACGCGGACGGATAGGAGCCGCTCGGGTACGCCCCTGCCTGGTAGGGATCGCCCTGGTACGTCGCGTAGTCCGCCGGAGCCGCCGGGTAGGGCTGCTGAGTGCCCGGCCAGTCGTCGTAGGTCTGCCCGCCGGCCGGCGGGGCCTCGGCGGGCGCCTCGGCGTACGGGTCACCGGCCGCCGGGGGCGCGGTCGGCGGCGCGGGCACGGCCCCGGCGGGCGCGGGGTAGCCGGCGGCCGCCTCGGGGGCCTGGCCGGAGCCGACCGGGCGGGCCTGCTCGGGGATGGCCGCGGCAGGCAGCGCGGTGGCCTGGCCCGCCTCGCCCGGCGCGTGGGCGCTGTGGGGCAGGACGTCCGGCATGGGCGGGGTCGGCGCCGCACCGGTGTCCCCGGCGGCGGCCGGGACCTGCCCCGGCTCGCCCGGTCCGGTCGGACCGGTCGGCCAGGCGTCCGGTACGGCGGCACCGGAAGGGCCGGCGGTCGGGGTGGCGGCCGCCTCCGCCGCTTCGGCGGCGGCGCGCAGCCGGCGGGCCCGGCGGCCGTCGCCCGAGATCTCCTGGGCGCGCAGCGCCGCCGCGGCCTGGGCGGCGGCCTCCGCCTCGGGGAGGTCGTCGTCGATCTCCCGGCGGCGGCCGGGCAGGGCGAGGACGAGCAGCACGACCGCGAAGAGGGCCTGGGTCCACACCCAGGCGGTGTGGGTGAGCGGGGTTTCGTAGGTGAGGTCCAGACGGCCGCCCTCGGCGGGGAGTTCGAAGCCCTGCGCCCAGTCGTCGACCTTGACGGCCTTCAGCGGCTTGCCGTCCAGCGTGGCCTGCCAGCCGGGGGCGGCCCGGTCGGCGACGCGCAGCACCCGGCCGGCCGGGCCCGCGGGGATGTCGGTGTGGGCCTCGACGGGGCCGGCGCCGACCGGCACCGGGGCGGCGGAGGCGGCCGCCGCGGGCCGGTCGCCGTCCGGGGCGGGCAGGATGGCGACCCGGGAGACCCGCTGGTCGACGCGGAGCAGGGTGGTGCCGTCCTCCTGGCTGAGCCGGGTCAGTCCGGGCGTGGTCTCCAGCACCTTGACCAGCGGGCGGGGGGCGCCTTCCCGGATCAGCACATAGCCCACCGCGTAACCGCTGAGCTGGCTGCTCTGGTCGGCGCCGGAGCCGGCCACCAGGTTGGCGACGACGGCGTCGAGCCGGGGGTCGCTGCCGGCCTCGGCGGCGAGTTCGCCGTCGCCGAGCCGGGCGCCGCGGCCGCGCACCAGGACGTAGTCCACGCGTGCCTGGTCGCCGTCGAGGACCAGGGTGCGGGCCTGGTCGGGGTCGGTGGCCTCCTCGGCGACGAACGCCGGGACCTGCACCGGGTCGCGGCGCTCGACCGGGCCGTTCGCGCCGCCCGCCATCCAGCTGAGGGCGGCGAGCAGCGGGGCGGCGGCCGAGGCGACGGCGACCAGCAGGGCGGCGGGCTGCCGCCAGCCGAAGCTCTGCGCCGCGACGCGCTCCCGCGCTCCCTCGGCACCGACCACGGCGGCGCTGAGCAGACCGAGTCCGTAGACCAGGGTCGCGGGGCCGGCCCAGCCGGAGCCGTTGCTGATCGCGGCGAAGAGCAGACCGGCCAGCGCCACCACCCAGGCGGTGCGGATCGCGGTCTGCCGCTCGCCGCGCAGCAGGGCGCCGAGGGCGGCCAGGACGAAGCCGAGCAGCAGCAGCGAGCCGCCGGCCTTCGGTCCGCCGGGGCTGAGCGAGAGCAGTTCGAGGGCGGTGCCGGAGCCGGTGCCGGGGTCGAGCCCGGCCTCGTCCAGGAAGCGGCCCGGGTGGGCCAGCAGCCCCAGCGACCAGGGGGCGAGGACGAGCAGCGGGGTGGCGAGCACGGCCAGCAGGCGCAGCCCGTAGGCGGTCAGCTGCTCGGTGCGGGTCTCGTAGAAGCGGAAGGCCAGCACGCCGAGCCCCAGCAGCAGCGCCAGCGGCCACACCACCGGGGTGAAGGCGGTGGTGAAGGTGAGCAGCAGGGCGTACGCCCACACCGCGCGCCAGCTGGGGCGGGACCGGGTGAAGCCGCCGGCCGCGGCGGCGGCGCGGGCCAGCAGCGGCAGCAGGACGGCCAGTGCCGCGGTGCCGATCCGTCCGGCGGCCAGCGCGCCGGTGGCGGCGGGCAGGAAGGCGTAGGCGACGGCGCCCCAGGCCCGCAGCAGCCGGGATTCGACCAGCGGGCGGGAGGCGAAGTAGGCGGTGATGCCGGCCAGTGGCACCGAGCAGACCAGCAGCAGGGTGAGGGTGAAGCCGGTGGAGCCGAGGAACACCGTGGACAGCGCGGCGAGCACCGCGAGATAGGGCGGCGCGGTCTGGGTGCCGCCGGTGCCGACCGGGTGCCAGCCGTCGGTGTAGCGGGCCCACAGGTCGGTGACGTCGCTGGGGGCCGGCAGCAGGGCGCCGCCGGCCAGTGCGCCGCCGCCGATCAGGCCGCGGCAGGCGACGAAGGAGACCAGCAGCAGGACGGCGAAGAGCATCGGGCCCGGCTTGCGCGCGATGCGCTTGAGCCGGGCGAACTGGTCGACTTCCAGGAAGTCGGCGTCGTCGTCGCCGGGGCCGGACTCGACCGCGCCGTGCCGTCCGCCGGCGGAGAGTTCGGGCTCCGAGCGGCCGCCGACGTTGCTGGCGACCTGCTCGACGGTGGCGCGGACGGTGGCGCCGGGCGGCGGGAAGAGGGGGCGCAGTTCGGCCGCCTCCACCTGGGGCTTTCCGCGCGTCCGGCGGGCGGCGAGGATCTTCTCCGGGCGCAGCAGGGTGCTGAACAGGCCGGTGATCTCGTCCAGGGCCTGGCGGGGAACCTTGCCGACGAGGTAGGCGAGGGTGCGCAGCAGGGTGCTCAGCACGATCCGCAGCAGGACGTAAGGGAGCAGGGCGCCACGGGTGTTGGCGAGCAGGGTGTAGACGGCGCCGGCCTTGTCGACCTTGTGCGGGTCGGCTACCGAGCGGCCGACGCAGTCGATGGGGCGCCGTTCGCGGGCGGACGCCTCGGCGTGCCGGAGTACGGCGTCGGGGGCGATGAGCACCTGGTGGCCGGCGGCCTGGGCGCGCCAGCACAGGTCGATGTCGTCGCGCATCAGCGGCAGTCTGGGGTCGAAGCCGCCGAGCTGCTCCCACACGTCGCGACGGATGAGCATGCCGGCGGTGGAGACCGCCAGCACCGGCCGGACCTGGTCGTGCTGGCCCTGGTCCTGCTCGCGGCGCTCCAGGCCGGTCCAACGGCGGCCGCTGCGGGCGATGCTGACGCCGACTTCGAGGAGCTGCCTGCCGTCGTACCAGCTGCGCAGCTTGGGGCCGACGATCGCGGTGCGCGGGCTCGCGTCGGCGACCTTCAGGAGTTCGGCGAGGGCGTCCGGGGCGGGGGCGCAGTCGTCGTGGAGCAGCCACAGCCACTGGACGGGTTCGCCGTGCGGCAGCTCCGGCATGTCGTAGGTGTCGTCGCGCCAGGTGCGGGTGGCCGGGTCCCAGCTGCTGGGGCGCTTGAGGTAGGGCAGCTGGTCGGGGCCGGGCACCGGGGCGGTGCGGACGGCCTCGTCGACGGCGGTGCCGAAGCCGGAGCGGCGCGCGAGGTGGAGCACCCGGTCCGGGCCGAGGGCGTCGGCGAGCAGTTGGGCGGAGTCGTCGGCGCTGCCGGTGTCGGCGGCGACGATGTACTGCACCGGGCGTTCCTGGCCGGTCAGCCCGGCGAGGGCGTCGGGCAGCCAGCGGGCGCCGTCATGGGCGACCAGCACGGCGGTGACGACATGGCGCGGGAACGCGGGGGCCGTCCCCGTCCGGTCCGCGAGGGGGCCGGGGGCGGGCGCGGCGCCAGGGGCGGCGCCGGGGGCTGCCGGGGGCCCGGAGGTGGGCGCGGGGGCGGCGGCCGGATAGGAGGCCGACGGCTGGCTGTGCACGGACATCGAGGTACGGGCCCTCCGACCGGGGGTGCGGGGGCCCGCGGCGAAGCCGCTGTGGGCCGGAGCCCCCGGGAGACTGCGGTGCTGGACTGCGGTGGGCGCGCGCGCCCTGGGGCCGCCCGCGCGTCGCTGGGGTCCCGGCCAGGCCAGGGTGGCCCCACTGGTGTGGGTCCCCAGGGGACCCCACATTAACGGCTGCGCCCACAGCGGTCCGCCTCCCTGCACCGGGGGTGCGGGAGGCGGACTGTACGGTATGCGGCGACTTGTTCGGATGTGTCGGCCGGGGAGGTGCCGGTGGCCGGGGCGCCGGAGGCGGCGCGTCAGACGCGGATGCGGCGGCGGAGGCTCCGGTGGCCGCGGCGGGCATCCCGGGTGCCGGGCCGGGGCACGGGGCCAGGCGTCCGTCCGGCGCGCCGGGGGTCAGACCGCGGCCTTCTTCAGGCGGCGGCGCTCACGCTCCGACAGGCCGCCCCAGATACCGAAGCGTTCGTCGTTGGCGAGGGCGTACTCAAGGCACTCGGAACGGACTTCACACGCCAGGCAGACTTTCTTCGCCTCACGCGTAGAACCACCCTTTTCCGGGAAGAACGACTCGGGATCGGTCTGGGCGCACAGTGCGCGCTCCTGCCAACCGAGCTCTTCATCCGCCTCTTCGACCAGCAGTTGCTGGAACAACTCGGTCATGTGCGCCCCTCGTCTGTTTTTACGTCCCCGCGCCGCCGCCGATGGGATGACTCCCCCCGGCGAACGACACGAGTGAAATTACAAGTGTGCCGATCCGGGCCAGTCAAGCCGAGATCTGCTATTGGGCCCCTTATTCACTCTGCGGAACCAAGGGTGCGCGGTAAGTGTTGAAATAGGCTTAAAACAGACACTTGTCCCGCGCGCCACCCGGGCCTCCCCCTTCAGGGATTGAGGACGTCACGGCTGCCGATCTCGTTGCATCCGGCGGGCGGTTGCTGCGCCACCTCTCCTGATTACCGCTTGAGCAAACCTTTCTCCGGCTGCATCAACCGGATGAGGTGAAACATTGACGGCAAAACGGGCGGTAGGTTGACAGGAGCGTCCTCTACCCGCTCTCCTTGGTTCCATGCCAGTGACCCACATGCTCCAGCCGACCCGTACCCACGGGTCCCGCTGCGCTGTGCAGGCTCGCTGTCGCTGTTCCAGCTGTTGATGCCACTCAAGAAGGCTCCAGCTTCCGAGTGCGCCCTCTTCGCGCCTCCGGCATTCCCGCACCTCCCGCACCGTGCTTCCGCACGAGGAGCCTCCGCGCTCCCGACTTCCGCGCTTCCGCTTGCCTGCCGAGGAATCCGTTTCATGAACAGCGACGTCCAGATCGCCGGTGACCCGCTCGCCATCCCGCATCTGCTGCCGCCCGTACCCGCGCACCCCTCCACCGTCTCCGCCTTCGCCGGCCTCGCCCGGACCATCGCCGCCGACCGCGACAGCTGGGCCCCGCTCGTGCGGTACGACGCCACCAGCCGCTGGTACCACCGGCTGCGCACCGTTCCCCAAGCTCTCGACTCCGCTCGAGCAGGGGAGGCCCCAATCGGCTACGAGGTCTGGCTGCTGAGCTGGGTGCCCGGCCAGAGCACCGGGGCGCACGACCACGGCGCCTCCTCCGGTGTGCTCACCGTGCTCCAGGGCGAACTGACCGAGCGCACCCCCGCGCGCCGGACCCAGCACACCCTGGCCCCCGGCGCCCAGCGGGTCTTCGCCCCCGGCTATGTGCACGACATCGCCAACGACTCCCTGGAGCCGGCGGTCAGCCTGCACATCTACTTCCCGGGGCTGACGGACATGCCGATGCACCCCAGCCAGCAGCAGGTTGCCGCACAGGCCACGGCGTCGCCGGAGTCCGTCACGAACTGACATCCGCTGGTGCCAGACTTGGCGCATGCGCATTGTGGCTCTGGCAGGCGGAATCGGCGGTGCCCGTTTCCTACGCGGTCTCAAGTCGGCGGCTCCGGACGCCGACATCACCGTCATCGGCAACACCGGCGATGACATCCACCTCTTCGGGCTGAAGGTCTGTCCCGACCTCGACACCGTGATGTACACGCTCGGCGGCGGCATCCACGAGGAACAGGGATGGGGGCGCGCCGACGAGTCCTTCACGGTCAAGGAGGAGTTGGCGGCGTACGGGGTCGGGCCCGAGTGGTTCGGGCTGGGCGACCGCGACTTC
This sequence comes from Streptomyces sp. JLBT605, assembly GCF_058215555.1. Taxonomy (NCBI): domain Bacteria; kingdom Bacillati; phylum Actinomycetota; class Actinomycetes; order Kitasatosporales; family Streptomycetaceae; genus Streptomyces; species Streptomyces sp. JLBT605. The sequence goes on along the minus strand of NZ_CM177087.1, from coordinate 4,206,319 downwards.
GCGACCCATATCGTCCGCACCCAGATGATCAGCGCCGGCTATCCGCTGAGTGCCGTCACCGAGGCGCTGTGCGCGCGGTGGCAGCCGGGCGTCCGGCTGCTGCCGATGTCCGACGACCGGGTCGAGACGCATGTGCTCATCGACACCGCCGACCTCGGCGACTCGGCCGCGGAGGACGGCGGCGAGGGGCGCAGGGCGGTGCACTTCCAGGAGTACTGGGTGCGGCTGCGGGCGTCCGTCCCGGCCCACGCGGTCATTCCGGTCGGCGCGGAGGAGGCCAAGCCCGCGCCCGGCGTGCTGGAGGCGATCGCCGAGGCCGACGTCATCCTCTTCCCGCCCTCCAACCCGGTCGTCTCCATCGGCACGATCCTGGCGGTGCCGGGGGTGCGGCAGGCGATCGTCGAGGCGGACGCGCCGGTGGTCGGCCTCTCCCCCATCGTCGGTGACGCGCCGGTGCGCGGCATGGCCGACAAGGTGCTGGCGGCGGTGGGCGTGGAGTCCACGGCCGCCGCGGTCGCCCGGCACTACGGCGCCGACCTGCTCGACGGCTGGCTGGTGGACACGGTGGACGCCGCGGCGGTGGACGCGGTGACCGAGGCCGGGATCCGGTGCCGGGCGGTGCCGCTGATGATGACCGACGTCGACGCCACGGCCCGGATGGCCGCGCAGGCGCTGGCGCTCGCCGAGGAGGCACGGGCATGAGCACACCGTCGGTCCCGTCCTACCGGGTGTGGGCACTGCCCGGGCTGCCCGAGGTGCGGTCCGGGGACGACCTCGGCAAGCTCATCGCCGACGCCGCGACCGCCGAGGGGCTGCCCGGCCTCGCCGACGGCGACACGGTGATCGTCACCTCCAAGATCGTCAGCAAGGCCGAGGGCCGGATCATCCAGGCCGAGGACCGCGAGGCCGCCATCGACGCCGAGATGGTGCGGGTCGTCGCCCGCCGCGGGACGATGCGGATCGTCGAGTCGCGGCACGGCTTCGTCATGGCCGCCGCCGGGGTCGACGCCTCCAACACCCCCGCCGGGACGGTGCTGCTGCTCCCCGAGGACCCCGACGCCTCGGCGCGGCAGATCCGCGACCGGCTGCGCGAGGCGCTCGGCGTGGACGTCGGCGTGCTCGTCACCGACACCTTCGGCCGCGCCTGGCGCAAGGGGCTGACCGATGTCGCCATCGGCTCCGCCGGGATCCGCGTCCTGGACGACCTGCGCGGCTCCACCGACACCTTCGGCAACGCGCTGAACGCCACCGTCGTCGCCACCGCCGACGAACTGGCCGCCGCCGGCGACCTGGTGAAGGGCAAGACCACCGGGATGCCGGTCGCCGTCGTCCGCGGCCTGCCGCACCTCATGGAGGACGGGCACGGACCCTGGGACGGGCAGGGCGCCCGGGCCCTGGCACGCGGCGCCGCCGAGGACATGTTCCGGCTGGGCACCTCCGAAGCCGTGCGGGAGGCCGTGACGCAGCGGCGCACGGTGCGGGCGTTCACCGAGGAGCCGGTGGACCGGGGCGCGGTGCGCCGGGCCGTCGCCGCGGCGGTGACCGCGCCCGCGCCGCACCACACCACGCCGTGGCGGTTCGTGCTGCTGGAGTCCGCCGAGTCGCGGCTGCGGCTGGTGGACGCGATGCGGGAGGCGTGGATCGCGGACCTGCGCGGCGACGGTTTCAGCGAGCAGAGCATCGCCAAGCGGGTGCGGCGCGGCGATGTACTGCGCAACGCGCCGTATCTGGTGGTGCCCTGCCTGGTGATGGACGGCTCGCACGCCTATCCGGACGCGCGGCGGTCGGCGGCGGAGCGCGAGATGTTCGTGGTCGCCACCGGCGCCGGGGTGCAGAACCTGCTCGTCGCGCTGGCCGGCGAGGGGCTGGGCTCGGCCTGGGTGTCCTCGACGATGTTCTGCCGGGATGTCGTGCGCGAGGTGCTTCAGCTGCCGCAGGAGTGGGACCCGATGGGCGCGGTGGCGGTGGGGCACGCGGCGGAGCCGCCGAAGCCGCGGCCGGGGCGGGTGGCCGACGCCTTCGTCGAGGTGCGCTGATTTCCTGTTTCCGGGGCTCCGCCCCGGGCCCCGGCCCTCAAACTCCCCCAGCTACCTCCCCCAGACTTCGTCCGGGGGTGCCCCCAGGGAGGTGCCCCCAGGACGGGCTGGATATTGCAGCCCGTCCCGATTGAGGACCCCGGTTTACGCTCGGAGGGCACCTACTCCAGGAAGGCACCCGATGGATGGCACGCCGCTGACCCGCACCACCGTGCGCGGCGGTCGCGTCGCCGTGCCGCGGGCGCGCCCGGCCGAGGCGGCGGCACATGCGCGGCGCTGGGTGCCGCAGGGCGCGCTGGATCTCGGGCTGACGCTGGGGCCGCTGCGCCGGGGGCCGGGGGATCCCTCGTTCCGGGTCGGCGCGGACGGGGCGGTGTGGCGAGCCAGCCGGACCCCGGAGGGGCCGGGCACGGTGCGCATCGCCCGGGCGGGCGGCGAGGTCGTCGCCGACGCCTGGGGGCCGGGCGGCCCCTGGCTGCTGGACGGCCTTCCGGCGCTGCTCGGAAGCCTGGACGACCCCTCCGGCTTCGTGCCGCACCACCGGGTGGTGCACGAGGCGCACCGGCGGAGCCCGGGGCTGCGGCTGGGCCGTACCGGGCTGGTGCTGGAGTCGCTGATTCCGTCGATCCTGGAGCAGAAGGTCACCAGCGACGAGGCGTACCGGGCCTGGCGGCTGCTGCTGCAGCGGTTCGGGGAGCCCGCGCCGGGGCCGGACCCGCGGCTGCGGGTGATGCCGGAGCCGCGGGCCTGGGCGCTGATCCCGTCCTGGGAGTGGCACAAGGCGGGGGTGGACGCCAAGCGCGCGGAGACGATCATGCGGGCGGTACGGGCCGCGCGGCGGCTGGAGGAGGCGGCCGGGATGGAGCTGGCCGACGCCTCCGCCCGCCTCCGGCTGATCCCGGGCGTGGGGCCGTGGACGGCGGCGGAGACGCTCCAGCGCAGCAACGGCGCGCCGGACGCGATCACGGTCGGCGATCTCCATCTGCCGCGGATCGTCGGCTACGCGCTCACCGGGCAGCGGGGTGCGGACGACGCGACCATGCTGGAGCTGCTGGCGCCGTACGCCGGGCAGCGCCACCGGGCCGCGCGGCTGGTGCTGCTGTCCGGGCGGGTCCCGCCGCGGCGCGCGCCGCGGTTCTCGGTGCGCGACTTCCGCGCGATGTGAGCGGTGCGGGCCTTCCGAGCGATGTGAGCGGTGCGGGCCTTCCGAGCGATGTGATCAGCGGGCCGCGGCCGGGTCATCACCGGCCGCGCCCGTCCTGATCACTGGTCGGAGGAGAAGCGCAGCGCGCCGGCGGGGATGTCGGCGTCGCACCAGATCCGGACACCGTCGCGGAGTTCGTTGTCCGCGCCGACCAGCGCGCCGTCGCCGATCACCGCGCCCTGGAGCACGGTGCGGGCGCCGATCCGGGCGCCCGCACCGATGAGCGAGTCGCGTACCTGGGCGCCGTCCTCGATGACCGCGCCGTCCAGGACCGCGCTGCCCTCGACGCAGGCGCCGGAGCCGATCCGGGCCCGGGCGCCGATGACGGTGCCGCCGGTGAGCTTGGCGTCCCCGGCGACCTGGGCGCCGGCGAGGACCAGCCGGTCCCCGTGCCGGCCCGGGACCGCCGGGGAGGGGGCACGGCCCAGGACGAGGTCGGCGGAGCCGCGGACGAACGCCTGCGGTGTGCCGAGGTCCAGCCAGTAGGTGGAGTCGACCATGCCCTGGAGGTGGGCCCCGGCGGCCAGCAGGCCGGGGAAGGTCTCGCGCTCGACGGAGACCGGGCGGCCGGCCGGGATGGTGTCGATGACCGAGCGGGTGAAGACGTAGCAGCCCGCGTTGATCTGGTCGGTGACGATCTCCTCGGGGGTCTGCGGCTTCTCCAGGAACGCCGTCACCCTCCCGTTCGGGTCGGTGGGCACCAGCCCGAACGCGCGGGGGTCGCTGACCCGGGTGAGGTGGAGGGAGACGTCGGCGCCGCTGGTGCGGTGGGTGTCGACCAGCGCGCCGATGTCCAGGCCGGTGAGGATGTCGCCGTTGAAGATCAGGACGGGGTCGCCGGGGTCGGAGTTCAGCCGGGAGGCGACGTTGCGGATGGCGCCGCCGGTGCCGAGGGGCTCCTCCTCGGTGACGTACTCCAGATGGAGGCCGAGGGACGAGCCGTCACCGAAGTACGGCTCGAAGACCTCGGCCAGGTAGGAGGTGGCCAGCACGATGTGCTCGACCCCGGCGGCGCGGGCGCGGGCCAGCTGGTGGGTCAGGAACGGCACACCTGCCGCCGGGACCATCGGCTTGGGGGTGTGCACCGTGAGCGGGCGCAGCCGGGTCCCCTTGCCGCCGACCAGGAGGATCGCTTCTGTCGGCTTCGACGCGAATGGCACGTGTCGTCTCTGCTTCCTTGGGGCTCACCGGACCCGCGACAGTTTATGCAGGCCCGCCCGTCACCGGACGCCACCCTTCCCGGGATGCCCCGCGGGCCCTTCCCGCTCGGCACCCGATCAGCGGCCCTGGAGGTCGGCGGCGGAGCTGCGGGCGGTGGCCAGCCGGGCGTAGAGGCGGGCGCCGGGGCACTCGGTGACGAAGCCGTCGCGGTGGCCGGAGATCACCTTGAGCCGGACCCGGGCGCCCTTGCGGTACTTGTTGCTGCCGGCGGAGACCATGGTCGTGGTGCCGGCCGGGTTGACGCCGAACAGCCCGAGCTTCCAGGCGGTGAGCCTGGCGAGGGCCTGCACCGCGTCCTTGGACGGTCCGGCGTTGCTGAAGGTGCCCAGGAGGGCGATGCCCATGCTGTTGCTGTTGAAGCCGAGGGTGTGTGCGCCCTTGACGGCCCGGGTCACTCCCCCGGCACGCCCCTCGTAGATGTTTCCGCACTTGTCGACGGTGAAGTTGTAGCCGAAGTCGCGCCAGCCGCTGCTCTTGACGTGGTAGCGGTAGATGCCGCGCAGCACCGAGGGGACCTCGTCGCAGCTGTAGCTGTTGCCGGTGGCGGTGTGGTGGACGAAGGCGACCTTGATGGTCTTGGTGTACGCGTACTTGGGCTCGCGGAGGCTCTCGTCGGCGCCCCAGCCGGCGCGGGTGACGATGCGCGGGCGCGGCCCGACGTAGGGGCGGGCGTTCGACCGCTCGGCGTCTTCCTCCGGTTCCAGGATCAGCGGCGGGGGGTCGTCGGCTCCGGTCGCGTTCGCCGTCGACCCGGAGGTGGCCCCGGTGGTCGGCGGCTCGGGGGTCGCGGCGCCGCGGCCGGGCGGTCCGCCGGGGTCGACCAGGTCCAGCCGCAGACCGGCGGGGAGTGGCGCGATGGAGCCGTGCTCCAGCCGTACCCGGGCCTGTACGCCGTCGGAGTCGCCGACCCACAGCGGCGCGGTGCTGCCCCGGGCGTGCTGGCCGCGCCCCTCGGGCGAGTCCGCGTCGGGGGCGTCGTCGTTGTGGGTCTCCAGGGTCCGCCAGGGGGACCAGGCGCGGGTTCCGGTGGGCCGGGTCCGTACCTCGACCCGGCCGTGCAGATGGACGGTCGGGTCGTCCCAGACGACGCCGACCAGGGAGAAGGGCCGCACGTCACGGGCCGGGACGCCGCGTCCCGGGACGTCCGCCGAGCGGCGCGAGGCCCCCTCGGAGAGCGGGGCGAGCGGCAGCGACTGGGTACTGCCGGAGGGTTCGGCGCGGGCTGGTGCGCGCCCCGGCGCGGGGTCACCGGGGACGCCGGCGTGCGCCGTGAGCGGGAGGGCGAGAGCGGTCGCGCAGGCGACGCCGATCGAGGATGCCAGGAATGCACGCATGTAGCTCATCGTGGACATACCGTCATATATCTGTCATTCGCAACTACTCCTGACGGGTGGCCGGTTCGCCGGGCGGCGCCGCCTCCCGGGGTGGTGCGCCGGGGCCCGCCGCGTACCCTGACGGCGATGAACGCCACCGACCGCACCCCTGCCGACCTGCTGCGATCCGCCCTCGCCACGGACCCGGGTCGTCCGCTTGTCACCTTCTACGACGACGCCACCGGCGAGCGCGTCGAACTGTCCGTGGCCACCTTCGCCAACTGGGTGGCGAAGACCGCCAATCTGATCCAGGGCGACCTGGGCGCCGAGCCAGGCGACCGGCTGGCGCTGCTGCTGCCCGCGCACTGGCAGACCGCCGTCTGGCTGCTGGCCTGCGCCTCCACCGGGGTGGTCGCCGAGCTCGGCGGCGACCCCGCCTCGGCCGACCTGGTGGTCAGCGGCCCGGACATGCTGGACGCGGCGCGCGCCTGCTCCGGGGAGCGGGTCGCGCTGGCCCTGCGCCCGCTGGGCGGCCGGTTCCCGCAGCCGCCGGCGGGCTTCGCCGACTACGCCGTCGAGGTCCCCGGCCAGGGCGACCGCTTCACGCCGTACGCCCCGGTGGTCCCGGACGCACCCGCGCTCGTCGTCGGCGGCACGGAGCTGACCGGGGCCCAGATCGTCGAGCGGGCGCGCGCCGACGCGGCGGCCCGCGGCCTCCAGGCGGGCTCGCGGCTGCTCTCCGGCCTGCCGTACGACGGCTGGGAGGGCGTCTCGGCCGGCCTCTACGCACCGCTCGCCTGCGGTGGCTCGGTGGTGCTCTGCCGCAACCTCGACCAGCTCGGGTCGGACGGTCTCGCCAAGCGCCAGGAGAGCGAGCGGGTGACGGCACTCGCCGTCTGACGCGGGGTGGGGTGGCCCGAGCAGCCACTCACGGCCACCTCGCCCACCCTGCGGGCACGGCAGGCCCGCCGCGCCCGCCGCCGCCTCAGGACGCGCCCCGCGCGTCGCGCACCTTTGCCCACAGACCGGCCGCGCGTCCGCCGTCCCGGCGTCCCGCGCCAACCCCGCCCAGCCAGAGGCCCCCGGCGCGCCCCACTCGCCCCGCGCCGGGCGACCACGTCCCAGCGCACGCTCACCGACCCGGCCCGCCGGCCGCCGGGCGACGCGGCAGGCCCAGCCTGCGCCGGGCTTCCGCGTCGCCGCGGCCCGCGAGACAGCCCCGCCCCCGCACCACGCCGCCCTCCCGGCGGGCCCCGCGCCGGGCGCGCCCGTCTCCAGCGCGCGCCCACGCACCGGGCCGCCGGCCGCAGGCCCTGCGCCGGTGCCGCGGCCCGCCGCACCCGTCACCGCGGCCCGCGAGGCAGAAGACCCGCGGCCTCACTCGCCCGAGCGGCCCGGGGGCGCACCCTCGCCCCGGTGGCGGGCCGCCTCGGCGTGCGTGCCGGCTGGGGCCGCGATGCCGATAGACCACCTCGCCGTGCGGCCAGCCCACGCCCCGGCCGCCTGGCGACGGCCCCGCCCCACCCGGCGGCTCGCATCGGGCGGCCCCCGTCGCAGCGCGCACGTCGCCGCCGGCCCGCGAGGCGGACACCCCGTCTGCCGCGCCCGAGCGGCCCGCGGGCGCGCCCCGCTCGCCCCGCGCCGGGCTGCCGCGCCCCGCGCGATTGTTCGCAGCGCGCGCCTGGGCGCGTACAACCATGCGCGCGGGTTGGTCGTCTGCTCCGTTGACCGGTGATGGGTGATGGCGGAGGGTCCGAGTGAGTGACGACAGTCCCGGCGGGCGGCCGCCACGCAAGCGTCGCTGGCTGCGCTGGCTGGCCCTGGCCTCGGCCGTCCTGGTGCTGGGCACCGCGGGCGCGGCCTGGTGGCTCTACCAGCGGCTGGACGGCAACATCAAGACCGACACCCGCACCGAGCGGGAGCTGAAGCGGTACGAGGCCGAGCGGCCCGCGGTGGTGGTGCGGGACGCGCAGAACATCCTGCTCATCGGCTCGGACACGCGCTCGGGAACGGGCAACGGCGAGTACGGCCAGGACTCGGGGACCCAGCGCTCGGACACCACGATCCTGCTGCACCTGGCCGCCGACCGGCGCAGCGCGACGGCCGTCAGCATCCCGCGCGACCTGATGGCGGACATCCCGGCCTGCCGCTCGGCCGGCGACGCCTCCGAGACCGACGGCCAGGAGGAGGGCCGGACCGCCGCGGCCCGGTTCGCGCAGTTCAACTGGGCATACGAATTCGGGGGCGCGGCCTGCACGATCCGTACGGTCGAGAAGATGACCGGGGTCCGGATCGACCACCACATGATCGTCGACTTCCGCGGCTTCAAGAGGCTGGTGGACGCGGTGGGCGGAGTCGAGGTGTGCCTGGCCGAGCCGGTCGACGACACCAAGGCGCACCTGCGGCTGCCCGCCGGGCGGCAGACCCTGCGCGGCGAGGACGCGCTCGGCTACGTCCGCGCCCGCTACAGCATCGGCGACGGCAGCGACACCGGGCGCATCGGCCGCCAGCAGGAGTTCCTCGGGTCGCTGGCGCGCAAGGTGCGCAGCGATGGCGTCCTGCTCAACCCGCGGCGGCTGTTCCCGGTGCTCGACGCGGCGACCTCGTCACTGACCACGGACCCCGGCCTCGGCTCGCTGCGGAAGCTCTACGGGCTCGCCGGTGAGCTGCGCGGTCTTGGCGAGGACGGGATCCGGTTCGTCACCGTGCCGCGCCAGCCGTACTCATACGACCACAATCGCGACGAACTGGTGCAACCGGCCGCGGATCGGCTCTTCGAGAGCCTGCGGCTCGACCAGCCGGTGCCGGCGACTGAGACAACGGCCACAGACGCGCCGAGCGCCGCGGCCACCGGCACCCACACCCCGGCCAGCCGCCAGGGCGACGGCCGGGTGGGCCACTCGGGAACCAACTCAGTGCGGGACACATGTAAATAAAGGGGTGAAACACCCGGCCGGCAGCCCGATTCGCCCCCGGAAGCGATCTCGAAAGGATTGGGCAGATTGCCCAGTTGTAGGGGAGTGGAATTTGTCACCGACGTCGCTTGACGCTGAACTGGCCGGATAGTGTGAGCGATCCGGCGAGGGCGGCCCACCGGCCACGCCGTGCAGAAACCGACCGTAGTTAAGACCGACTGACCGACCGAGCGCCTTGAGGGGGAGGCGCCGCGTGGCACCGACGGAGGACACAGGCGACCGTGGACGCGCAAGGCCGTGGGCATGGGGACGGCATCGACCCCGCCGATCAGTGGGTGTTCGATCCGAACACCGGCAGCTATGAGCTGCGGCTGGACTCCGCCGGCCAACCGGCTCCCGCACCCGACCGGGCTCCCGGCATCCCCGGCGGGCGCCGCAGGCGCGCCGTCCCGGAGCCGCGCCCGGCTTCCGAGTCGCGCGGCGGCCGCCGCCGGGCGGCCAATCCCTCCGACAATCCGGACAGTTCCGGCAAGGCCTCTGGCCCTGTCAGCCGTCGCAAGCCCAAGCCGAAGAAGTCCAAGAAGAAGAAGATCCTCTACTGGACCGGCGGCACCCTGGCTTTCCTGCTCCTCGGAACCTCGGTCGCGGCGTATCTGATCTACCTGCACCTCAACGGCAACATCAAAAAGGTCGACGTCGGCGAGGACAATCCCGCGGTGGTCGACGGCCCGGTCAACATCCTGCTCATCGGCACCGACAAGCGCGAGGGCAAGGGCAACAAGGGCTACGGCGACGAGGGCAGCGTCGGCCACGCCGACACCACCCTGCTCTTCCACGTCTCCGAGGACCGCTCCAACGCCACCGTGCTGTCCATCCCGCGCGACCTGATCACCGACATCCCGAAGTGCTCGGTCGCGCAGGACGAGGGCCCCCGGAAGCCGATCGCCCCCACCGCGGGCGTCCGCTTCAACGAGAGCCTGGGCCAGTACGGCCGCGACCCGTCGTGCACCTGGAACACGGTCGAGAAGATCACCGGGCTGAACGTCACCCACTTCATGATGGCCGACTTCAACGCGGTCAAGACGCTGTCCTCCGCCGTCGACGGCGTGGACGTGTGCGTGGCGCACGACATCGACGACCCCAAGTCCCACCTGAAGCTCGCCAAGGGGCGCCACACCATCGAGGGTGAGCAGGCGCTGGCCTTCGTCCGCACCCGGCACGCGGTCGGCTTCGGCAGCGACCTGGACAGGATCAAGATGCAGCAGCAGTTCCTCAGCTCGATGCTGCGGAAGATGAAGTCCGGTGGCACCCTCACCAACCCCAAGAAGCTGTGGAAGCTGTCGAACGCGGCGACCAAGGCGCTCACCGTCGACACCGGGATAGGCACGGTCGGCAAGCTCAAGGACCTGGCGATGGACCTGAGCAAGGTGGATCTCAAGCACGTCACCTTCGCCACCGTCCCGGTGATCGACAACCCGGACGAGGGTCCGGTGCACAAGACCGTGGTGCTGAACAAGCCCAAGGCCGAGGCGCTCTTCGCGATGGTCCGGGACGACATTTCGCTGACCGAGGTGAAGAAGAAGCAGAAGGCCGCCAAGGCCAAGGAGGACGCCCGGCTCAAGGGAACCAAGGCCGCGCCGGCCGACGTCCGAGTCAAGGTACTCAACGGTAGCGGCCAGTTCGGCGCCGCCCAGGACACGGTCGAGTGGATGCAGAACATCGAAGGGATGATCCGCTCCGGCAACGGCGGAAACGCTCCGGCGGAACAGAAGAAGACGACCCTGGAGTACGCGCCCAACCAGGCCGACCAGGCACGCCGCCTGGCCGCGAGCATGGGGCTGCCCGGATCCGCGCTGAAGCCGGGCACGAAGGACGCCGAGCCGATGGCCGAGATGACGCTCATCCTGGGCGCGGACTTCAAGGGGGCCGGCACGCCCATCGCCGCCCCGCGGAAGGCTCCGGACGACATCCAGAAGGTCGGCGCCGACGACAAGAGCGTCTGCGCCAAGTGACGACGACGAACCGGAGCATCCCCGCCCATCGGGCCGGAAGCGCCGCATAAAGACGGGGAGGGCCCGATGGGCCAGCAGAACAGTCCGCACGGGGAGGGCAGGCGGCGGCGACGCGCGCCCTCGGCCGAGGAGCTGGGCTGGGACGACAACCGGTACCAGGGCGCGGGCGCCCCGGGCGGCGTTCCTGGCGGCCCCGTCGGCGCTCCCGGCGGCCCGGTCGGCGACGCGGGCGCGGCCGGCGCGTTCGGCGGGGCCGGTGCGCTCGGCCACTCGGCGACCGCCACGGCCGCCGACTCCCCCGGCCCTGGGGGTGCCCGGGGTCCGGGGGAGGGCTCCGGTTCCGCTCCGGGCGGCGGCGCGGGTAGCGGCCCCTCCGGCGAGGCGGGCACCGTACCCGGGCAGCGCGGCCGGCGGCGGCGCCGGGCAGCGCGGAAGAAGCGCGGCAAAGGCGTACGAATACTGAAGTGGACCGCCCTGTCGCTGGCGGTCCTGATCCTGGGCGCGGCGGGCGCGGGCTACCTCTACTACCAGCACCTCAACAACAGGATCAAGAAGGACGACCTCAACCTCGGCAGGAACCAGCTGGACAAGGCCGCGCCCAACGCGGACGGCCAGACACCGATGAACATCCTGCTGCTGGGCTCCGACAGCCGGAACTCCGACGCCAACGTCAAGCTCGGCGGCGCCCGTGACACCCGGGGCGACAAGCCCCGCGCCGACGTCCAGATGCTGCTGCACGTCTCCGCCGACCGCAGCAACATGTCGGTGATCAGCATTCCGCGCGACACCCGGGTGAAGATCCCCGAGTGCGTCGACAAGGACGGGACGGTCTACCCGGAGACCACCAGCCGGATCATCAACTCCAGCCTGGAGAACGGCGGTCCGGGCTGCACGGTGGCCACCTGGGAGTCGCTCACCGGGATACCCATCGACCACTTCATGATGGTCGACTTCGCGGGTGTGGTGGACATGGCCGACGCGGTCGGCGGCGTGCCGGTCTGCGTCAAGGACAACGTCTACGACAAGGACTCGGGCCTGCGGATGACCGAGGGCACCCACGAGGTGAAGGGTCAGCAGGCCCTGCAGTGGCTGCGCACCCGGCACGGCTTCGAGGACGGCAGCGACATCGGCCGCGCCAAGGCGCAGCACATGTACATGAGCGCGATGGTCCGGCAGCTCAAGTCCGGCACCAAGCTGACCGATCCGGGCAAGCTGATGAACCTGGCGGAGGCGGCGACCGGCGCGCTCACCGTCGACCGCGGCATCGGGACGGTCAAGAAGCTGTACGACCTGGGGAACGACCTCAAGCGGGTGCCGACCAAGCGGATCACCATGACGACCATGCCGTGGGTGCCGGACCCGATGGACCCCGACGCGCACGTCATCCCCCAGGAGGGCGACGCCGAGCAGCTGTTCTCCCTGGTGCGCAACGACATCGCGCTGGACGGCAAGGACAAGAAGAAGCCGAAGAAGACTCCCCCGCCCGCCCCGTCGATGGGCAAGAACGAGCTGCCGGTGACGGTGCAGAACGGCACCAGCACCACCAGCCTGGGCCCGGTCACCGGACGCGCCAGGGTCATCACGGACGCCCTGGTCCAAGGCGGCTTCGCCCGGGCCGTGGCCGACTCCACGCCCAAGTCGCAGGCGGACACCACCATCAGCTACCCCAAGGAAGCGCTGCACGGGGACGCGCTGGCCGTGGCGAAGGCGCTGGGCCTGCCGGCCAGGGCGGTGAAGCTGTCCACCTCGGTCGAGCAGGTGACCCTGGTCATCGGCTCGGACTGGCGGGACGGCACGGTCTACCCCAAGGGCTCGGGCAGTGACGACAAGGCAGACGCGGACTCCGGCAAGACGCCCAAGAGCGCGAACCTGCTCAACGGCGAGGACAAGGGCGCCTGCATGAAGGTCAATCCCGAAAACACCTTCTGACCCGCACCCCCCTCAGGACGCGTCAGGGGCCGGAACCCGATTCCCTCGGGTTCCGGCCCCTGTCGCATCGGTCGGCCTGCCGGCTACCGGGTGACCACCGCCGGGCGGCGGCTGGCGATCACCTTCTTCGCCAGCGAGCGCGGGCTGGTGAGGAAGCCCCAGCCCCACGACATGTGCATGGTGGCCAGCGCCACCGGGATCCGCAGCCGCGCCTTCACCGGCAGGCCCTTGCCGGCCGGGAGGGAGCCCGCGACGATCGCCGCGAGATAGCCGCCGGGGACGAGGAAGCCCCACGGGGTGAGCGCGGCGCCCACCACGGCACCCGCCGCGATGGCGAGGACGGCGGTCGGCGGGGCGAGGTAGCGCAGATTGATCGAGCCCTGGTGGTACCGGGCGACCACATGCCGCCAGCGGCCGTAGTCCTTGTACTGCTTGGCCAGCGCCTTGACGTTGGGCCGCGGCCGGTAGGAGACCTTCAGCTCGGGCGAGAACCAGATCAGCCCGCCCGCCTCGCGGATGCGGAAGTTCAGCTCCCAGTCCTGGGCGCGGATGAACTCCTCGTTGTAGCCGCCCTGCCGCTCCAGCGCCTCGCGCCGGAAGACCCCCAGATACACGGTTTCGGCCGGGGCCGCGTCGCCTCCGGTGTGGAAGGCGGCGTTGCCCACTCCGATCTTGGAGGTCATGGCGGCCGCGACGGCGTGCTCCCAGTCGTTCTCGCCCTCGGCGTGCATGATCCCGCCGACGTTCTGCGCGCCGGTCTCCTCCAGGAGCCGCACGGCGGTGGCGATGTAGTTCGGCGAGAGCATGCCGTGGCCGTCGACGCGCACCACGATGGGGTGGCGCGACGCCTTGATCGCGGCGTTCAGCGCGGCGGGGGTGCGGCCCGTGGGGTTGGGCACCGTGTGCACCCGCGGGTCCTCACGCACCAGCTCGGCGGCGATCTCGTCGGTGCGGTCCGTGGACGGCCCGAGCGCGATCACCACCTCCATCTCGCCGGCGTACTCCTGCGCCAGGATGTGCCGCACGGAATTGCGCAGATGGCGTTCCTCATTGAGCACCGGCATGATCACGGAGACGGCCGGAGGCTGCTGCTCAGACATCGTTCCTCGGGGGGACGGCCCCGCGGGCGGCGACCGCCATCGCGGCAGCGCCCCGGGTGACTGCTGTATCGCGGGCCACGTTACCGCTAATGGGGGACACCGGAACGCCCCGCCCGGGTGGCAGTGGGCGTGCGGGCGGCGTGGGCGTCCCGAGGCGCTCATCCTATGGCCCTACGGTTCCCTGTGCCCCGCCCGTCCCCGTCCGCGGAGGTCTTGCGCAGTGACCGAGCCCGCCAGCTCCCCGCCCACCCCCGGCGGCCGCCCCGCCCCGCGCCGCCGCGGCGCGCGCTGGGGTCTGCGCATCACCACCGGGTTCTCCGGCCTGGTGCTGGTCGCGGCGGGGGTCGGGCACGCCATGCTCGCCGGGCTGGAGTCCCACATCGAGCGGGTGGACGCCTTCGGCGGCCTCAACGACCGGCCCAAGGGCAGCGACGGGATGAACATCCTGGTGGTCGGTACGGACGGACGGGAGAAGGTCAGCCGTCAGGAGCGGCAGCGCTACCGGCTGGGCGGCGCCCCCTGCCACTGCACCGACACGATCATGCTGGTGCACCTCTCCGCGGGCCGGGACCGGGCCAGTGTGATCAGCCTGCCCCGGGATTCGTACGCCGAGATCCCGGCGTACACCGACCCGGTCACCGGGCGGAGCCATCCCGCGCACGCGCAGAAGATCAACGCCGCGTACGCCGAGGGCGGGCCGAGTCTGACCGTGCGCACCGTCGAGCACATGACCGGCGTGCACGTCGACCACTACCTGGAGGTCGACTTCACCAGCTTCATGAAGACCGTCGACATGGTGGGCGGGGTGCGGGTGTGCACCCCCAAGCCCCTCAAGGACAGCTACACCGGACTGGACCTGCCGGCCGGCTCGCACACCCTCAACGGCGGTCAGGCGCTGCAGTACGTGCGCTCCCGGCACCTCGACGGCGACGCCGACCTGGGCCGGATGACCCGCCAGCAGCGCTTCCTCGCCGCGCTGCTGCGCAAGTCCATGGACAGCGGAATGCTGCTGAACCCGGTGAAGTTCAACCGGGTCGCCGGCAGCCTGCTCGGCTCGGTCCGCGCCGACCACGGGCTGGGCACCGCCGAGCTGGTCGCCCTGGGCCGGGCGATGCGCGACTTCTCCCCGGCCTCCTCGGAATTCGCCTCGGTGCCCCTGGGAGACGTCGGCTTCTCGGTGCCGAACGTGGGCTCGACCGTGAAATGGGACACCGCACGGGCCGAGCGCCTCTTCCAGGCCGTCCGCCAGGACCAGCCGCTCGCCCAGCAGCACGGCAGGAAGGCCGTCCGCCCCACGCTGGTCGATGTGGCCCCCGGCCAGATCCGGGTGCAGGTCCTCAACGGCACCCGGACCTCCGGGCTCGGCGGCAAGGTCGACCGGGCGCTGCGGGCCACCGGCTTCGCCACCACCGGCTCCCCCGCCGACGCCCCGGAGAAGGGCCAGGCGCGCACCGTGATCGCCTACGACCCGGGCTGGGACCGCTCCGCCCGCTCACTCCAGGCCGCGCTCCCGGGCGCCCGGCTGCGCGCGGTGCCGGGCCAGGGCCCGATCCTGCGCGTGACCCTCGGCACGGACCGCCCCCGGGTGCGCCGGGTGCGCGAAGCCCCCTCGCCCCGCGGTGGCCGCGCGGGCTACGAGGCCGTCACCGGCGACCAGGTCGACTGCCACTGACCCGGGCGGCAGACCCGGACACCCGGCCGCCGCACGACGGCGGAAGGGGGCGACCCACCGCCAACGAAGCGTCCCTGGCCGGCCTATCCCGGGCCGGCTCAGTCGGCGATGCCCTCGGCGGCCCGCTTGGCCCGCAGCTCCTTGATGGCCCGGCGCCGCGCCAGCCGGTGGGTGCGGCGGATCTGCGCCTCCTGGTAGCGCCGCTTGTCCTGCTCGGTCTCCGGGATCACCTGGGGGACGAGCCGGGGCCTGCCCTCCTCGTCGACCGCCGCGAAGACCAGATAGGCGCTGCCGACCTGGGTGGCGGGGGCGGACTCGTTCCACCGCTCGGCGAGCACCCGCACGCCGACCTCCATCGAGGAGCGCCCGGTCCAGTTGCACTGGGCCTTCACATGGACCAGATCGCCGACCCGGACCGGCTCCAGGAAGGCCATCTCGTCCATGGACGCGGTCACCGCCGGCCCGCCCGAGTGGCGTCCGGCCACCGCTCCGGCGGCGTCGTCGACCAGCTTCATGATCACGCCACCGTGGACCGTGCCCAGCAGGTTGGTGTCGCTCGCGGTCATGATGTGGCTGAGCGTGGTGCGGGAAGCGGAGGTGGGCTTCCCCGGCAGGGGCTCAGCGGCGGGCTGCTCGATCATGTGTCCACTGTA
This sequence comes from Streptomyces sp. JLBT605, assembly GCF_058215555.1. Lineage (NCBI taxonomy): Bacteria > Bacillati > Actinomycetota > Actinomycetes > Kitasatosporales > Streptomycetaceae > Streptomyces > Streptomyces sp. JLBT605. The sequence goes on along the minus strand of NZ_CM177087.1, from coordinate 4,190,264 downwards.
GGCCGCGTCCCCCACCCCGCGGTCCGGGGCGATCACGGGGCAAATCGCGCGAACACTGACAGATCCGGCACCTTTGCATCAGGTCTGCAACAGCAGAGACCCGAACCAGTACCCGGCCTGTAAGCCCTCCGGGCAGAGCGGGCACACTCCTCCCATGAACCAGTGGCCCGACGGGTGGACCAGCGACGGCAGGGAACGGTACGGACGCGGCAGCGGCGCCGCCGAGCCGGAGGCCGCCCGCGCCATGCCGCAGGTGCGGCGGAACGTTCCCGGCGGCGCTCCCGGCGGCGCTCCCGGTGCCCACCGGCAGCCGCACACCGAGCCGCCGCTGCCCCCGGAGCTCTCGCCCCGCCGGAGCGGGCCGCAGCAGAACCAGCAGATAGGCGGCCCGCCGAACGGCGGATACGACTCCCAGGACCCTTACGACGACGGCTACAACACCGGACAGGTCTACGGCCACGGCACCGCCAACGGCCCGGGCGGCCCCGGCGGCCCGGGCGGCCACGGCGACGGCTCCCCCGGGCAGGGCGGCGGCCCTGGCGGACGCCCGCCCCGGCCGGCCAGGCCGGCCCGGCCGAAGAACTGGAAGAAGCGGATCACCATCGGGCTGGTCAGCTTCCTGGGCCTGCTGATCGTGGTGTCGGTCGGCACCTACTTCTGGGCCGACTCCAAGCTGCGGCGCGAGGTCGACCTGAGCAACGTCATAGACCGGCCCGAGGGCGGGTCCGGAACGAACTACCTGATCGTGGGCTCGGACAGCCGCGAGGGCATGTCGGCCGAGGAGAAGAAGAAGCTCCACACCGGCTCGGCCGAGGGCAAGCGCACCGACTCGATGATGATCCTGCACGTCGGTGACAACGGGAACACCATGATCTCGCTGCCGCGCGACTCCAACGTGGTCATACCGAAGTTCCAGGGCTCGGAATCGGGCAAGCTCCGCAACGCGCTGGGCGAGAACAAGCTCAACGCGGCCTACGCCATCGACGGCCCGCAGCTGCTGGTGCGCACCGTGGAGCACAACACCGGGCTGCGCATCGACCACTACGCGGAGATCGGCTTCGGCGGCTTCGCCGACATCGTGGACTCGGTCGGCGGCGTCGAGCTGGACATCCCCAAGGGCTTCAAGGACAAGAAGTCCGGCGCGGACTTCGAGGCGGGCAAGCAGACCCTCAACGGCGAGCAGGCGCTGGCCTTCGTCCGCACCCGCTACGCGCTGCCCGGCAGCGACCTGGACCGCACCAAGAACCAGCAGAAGTTCCTGTCGGCCCTGGCCAGCCAGACGGCGACCCCGGGGACCATCCTCAACCCCTTCAAGCTCTACCCGACCATGAGCGCCGGTCTGGACACCGTGATCGTCGACAAGGACATGGACCTGTTCGACCTGGCGGAGATGTTCTGGGCGATGAAGGGCGTCTCCGGCGGCGACGGCACCTCCATGAACATGCCGCTGGCGGGCAGCAAGGGCGGGAACCTGCTGTGGGACCAGGCCAAGGTCAAGCAGCTGGTCCAGCAGCTGAACAATGACGAGAAGGTCACGGTCTCCGGTAACTGACCCGGCGGGCCGGACTATGCTCAGGCAGCGCATCTAGCCCGTTCGTACCTGGAGTCCCGCATGGCCCTCAAGATCACCGTGATCGGCACCGGCTACCTCGGCGCCACCCACGCCGCGGCCATGGCCGAGCTGGGCTTCGAGGTCCTGGGGATGGACGTGGTCCCGGAGAAGATCGCGATGCTCGCCGCGGCCCGGGTGCCGATGTACGAGCCGGGTCTCGAGGAGCTGCTGCGGCGGCATGTCGCCGGGATCGAGGGCTCGACGGGCCGGCTGCGGTTCACCACCTCCTACGAGGAGGTGGCGGAGTTCGGCGACATCCACTTCATCTGCGTGAACACGCCGCAGAAGCACGGCGAGTACGCCTGCGACATGGCTTACGTGGACAACGCCGTGGAGTCGCTCGCCCCCCATCTGCGCCGCTCGGCGCTGGTGGTCGGCAAGTCGACGGTGCCGGTCGGCAGCGCGGAGCGGCTGGCGGCCCGGCTGGCCGAGCTGGCCCCGGCGGGCGCCGAGGCGGAGCTGGCGTGGAACCCGGAGTTCCTGCGCGAGGGGTTCGCGGTGCGGGACACCCTGCACCCGGACCGCATCGTGGTGGGCGTCACCAGCGACCGGGCCGAGAAGCAGCTGCGCGAGGTGTACGCCACACCGGTCGCCGAGGGCTCGCCGTTCGTGGTCACCGACTTCCCGACCGCCGAGCTGGTGAAGACGGCCGCCAACTCCTTCCTCGCCACCAAGATCTCCTTCATCAACGCGATGGCCGAGGTCTGCGAGGCCGCGGACGGCGATGTGGTGAAGCTGGCCGAGGCCATCGGCCACGACGAGCGGATCGGGAAGAAGTTCCTGCGCGCCGGCATCGGCTTCGGCGGCGGCTGCCTGCCCAAGGACATCCGGGCGTTCATGGCGCGCGCCGGCGAGGTGGGCGCGGACCAGGCGCTGACCTTCCTGCGCGAGGTCGACTCGATCAACATGCGGCGCCGTGGGCACATGGTGGAGCTGGCCCGCGAGGCGGTCGGCGGCGGCTTCCTCGGCAAGCGGGTCGCGGTGCTCGGCGCCACCTTCAAGCCCGACTCCGACGACGTTCGGGACTCCCCCGCGCTCAACGTCGCCGGGCAGATCCACCTCCAGGGCGGCCAGGTGACGGTCTTCGACCCCAAGGGCATGGACAACGCCCGCGCCCTCTTCCCCACCCTGGGGTACGCGCCGACCGCGCTGGACGCGGTGCGCGGCGCGCATGTGGTGCTGCACCTGACGGAGTGGCGCGAGTTCGGTGAGCTGGACCCGGCCGAGCTGGGCGAGGTGGCCGCGGAGCGGCGCATCCTGGACGGCCGGAACGCGCTCGACCCGGCGCAGTGGCGGGACGCGGGCTGGGACTTCCGCGCGATGGGCCGCCCCCGCGCCTGAGCGGCCGTCCCGGCGGCCGGGCGCAGCTGAGCGGCGTCCCGGCGGCCAGGCCCGGCACCCGCTAGCCGTCCAGCTGGTCGATGGTGGCGATGGACGGGCCGGTGGTCGCCCGTAGGTCGCGCGCCACGTCCTCGGCCGCGCGCAGCGTCCGTACCGCGTTGCCCCAGGTGAGCTTGGCCAGGTCGGCGGTCGACCAACCGCGGTCCAGCAGCTCGGCCACCAGGTTCGGGTAGCCGGCGACGTCCTCGAGTCCGGCGGGCGTGAAGGCGGTGCCGTCGTAGTCCCCGCCGATGCCGATGTGGTCGATGCCGGCCACCTCGCGCATGTGGTCCAGGTGGTCGGCGACGGTCCCGGCGGTCGCCACCGGGCGCGGGTGGGACTCCTCGAAGGCCCGGTGCACCGCCATGGCCTTCTCCGTGGTGTCCAGCGGGTGCAGCCCGTGGGCGCGCATGTTCTCGTCCGCGGCGCGGGTCCAGGCGACCGCCTCCGGCAGGACGAACTTCGGCACGAAGGTAGCCATCGCCAGGCCGCCGTTGGCGGGCAGCTGGGCCAGCACGTCGTCCGGGATGTTCCGCGGGTGGTCGCAGACGGCGCGCGCCGAGGAGTGCGAGAAGACCACCGGGGCGGCGGTCACCCGGAGCGCGTCGCGCATGGTGCCGGCCGAGACGTGCGAGAGGTCGACGAGCATGCCCAGCCGGTTCATCTCGCGGACGACCTCCTCGCCGAAGCGGGTGAGGCCGCCCGCCGCGGGCTCGTCGGTCGCCGAGTCGGCCCAGGGGACGTTGTCGTTGTGAGTGAGCGTCATATAGCGGACGCCCAGCGCGTACAGGGCGCGCAGGGTGGCCAGTGAGCAGTTGATGCTGTGCCCGCCCTCGGCGCCCATCAGGGAGGCGATCCGGCCGTCCCGGCGGGCCGCCTCCATGTCGTCGGCGGTGAGCGCGAGCCGCAGGTCCTCCGGGTAGCGCTCGGTCAACTGCCGGACCAGGTCGACCTGTTCCAGGGTGGCGCTCACCGCGTCGTCGCCGCTGAAGTCCGAGCGTACGTAGACCGACCAGAACTGCGCGCCGACCCCGCCCGCGCGCAGCCGGGGGATGTCGGTGTGCAGCCGGCCGCGCTGGTCGGCGGCGATGTCGAGCCGGTCGAGGTCGTACCGGACGTGCTGGCGCAGCGCCCACGGGAGGTCGTTGTGCCCGTCGACCACGGGGTGGGCGGTCAGCAGTTCACGTGCCCGTGCGAGAAGATCGGTCATCGCCCCATCCTCATGGGTGGGACGCGCGAAGTCACGCGAGCGCCGGCGGCCCCGCCCACCGCCGCGGTGTCACTTGGCGAAGCCGAAGCGGCCCGCGCCGTCCACCTTCGCGCGCAGTCGCTTGCCCTTCTCGGTGGCCTGCTCGTTCAGCTCGTCCTGGAAGTGCCGCATCCGCTCCAGCAGTTCCGGGTCGTGGCTGGCGAGGATCCGGGCGGCGAGCAGGCCGGCGTTGCGCGCGCCGCCGACGGAGACCGTGGCCACCGGCACGCCGGCGGGCATCTGCACGATGGACAGCAGGGAGTCCATGCCGTCGAGGTACTTCAGCGGGACCGGCACACCGATGACCGGCAGCGGGGTGACGGAGGCGAGCATGCCTGGCAGATGGGCGGCGCCGCCCGCGCCCGCGATGATCGCCTTCAGGCCGCGGGAGGCGGCGTTCTCGCCGTAGGCGACCATCTCGCGCGGCATCCGGTGCGCGGAGACGACATCGACCTCGTAGGCGATCTCGAACTCGTCGAGGGCCTTGGCCGCGGCCTCCATGACCGGCCAGTCGGAGTCGGAGCCCATGACGATGCCGACGACGGGGCCGAGAGAGGAGGTGTTGCTCATTCGGTGATGGTCCCTCTGAGGTAGTCGGCGGCGTGCCGGGCGCGCTCGCGCACCTCGGCCAGGTCGTCGCCATAGGTGTTGACATGGCCGACCTTACGGCCTGGCTTCACGTCCTTGCCGTACATGTGGATCTTCAGCCCCGGGTCGCGGGCCATGCAGTGCAGGTAGGCGGCGTACATGTCCGGGTAGTCGCCGCCCAGCACATTGGCCATCACGGTCCACCTGGCGCGCGGACGCGGATCGCCCAGCGGCAGGTCCAGCACGGCGCGCACATGGTTGGCGAACTGCGAGGTGACCGCGCCGTCCTGGGTCCAGTGCCCGGAGTTGTGCGGGCGCATCGCCAGCTCGTTGACGAGGAGGCGGTGCTCGCCGTCGGGCGTCACGGCCTCGAAGAGCTCGACCGCGAGATGGCCGACGACGTCCAGCTCCTGGGCGACCCGCAGCGCGAGCTGCTGGGCCTGGGCGGACAGCTCGTCGGAGAGCCCGGGGGCGGGAGCGATGACGGTGTCGCACACGCCGTCGGTCTGGATGGACTCCACCACCGGGTAGGCGACGGCCTGGCCGTGCGGGGACCGTACGACGTTGGCGGCCAGCTCGCGCGCGAAGTCGACCTTCTCCTCGGCCAGCACCGGGACGCCGGCGCGGAACGGCTCGGCGGCCTCCGCCTCGTCGCGCACCACCCAGACGCCCTTGCCGTCGTAGCCGCCGCGCACGGTCTTGAGGATCACCGGGAATCCGGCGCCCTCGGCGGCGAAGGCCGCGACGTCGGCGGGGTCGCTCACGATGCGGTGCCGGGGGCAGGGCACCCCGATCTCGGTCAGTTTGGCGCGCATCACACCCTTGTCCTGGGCGTGCAGCAGCGCCTCGACGCCAGGGCGGATGACGACGCCTTCCGCCTCCAGGGTGCGCAGATGCCCGGCGGGCACATGTTCGTGATCGAAGGTGACCACATCGCAGCCTTGTGCGAAAGCACGAAGGGTTTCCAGGTCGCGGTAGTCGCCGATGACGACGTCGCTGACCACCTGGGCCGCCGAATCCTGCGGAGTGTCACTGAGCAGCTTGAACCTGATGCCGAGCGGGATGCCTGCCTCGTGGGTCATACGGGCGAGCTGGCCACCGCCGACCATGCCGACTACCGGGAAAGTCACCTCCCCAGAGTAAACGCCCCGCGCACCGGCTCCGGCCCGCCCTTGGACGATCCTCCAGATACGTCGCCGGCGCCCGAATGACGACACTTGCGGGCAGCACTCAGGAGCGCTGGTTAGCATGGCCCGTGTTGTGTTTGCCGATCGGACGGGGCTGAGCGATCACCATGAGTGAACAGCGCACGCTGCGCGCACAGGTGGATCAGTTCCTCCGGGAGATCGCGAAGTTCGGCGCGGTCGGCGGGATCGGCGTCCTGGTGAACCTCGGCGTCTTCAACCTCGTGCGGCACACCACCGACCTGCCGATGGTCCGGGCCGGCATCGTCGCGACCGCCGTCGCGATCGTCTTCAACTACGTGGGCTTCCGCTACTTCACCTACCGGGAGCGCGACAAGAGCGGACGCACCCGGGAGCTCACCCTCTTCATGCTCTTCAGCGCGGTCGGGCTGGTCATCGAGAACGGCCTGCTCTACGCCACGACGTACGGCTTCGGCTGGGACAGCCGGCTGCAGAGCAACGTGTTCAAGTTCATCGGCATCGGAGTCGCCACCCTCTTCCGCTTCTGGTCCTACCGGACCTGGGTCTTCCGGGCGCTGCCGGTCCGGGAGGGCACGGAGGCCGTCGCGGCAGCGGAATCGTTTCTCAGCGAGGCCGACGCCGCCGCCTCGAAGAAGTAGCCGACGGGGTCACACCGCGTCCGCCGCCTGATCACCTTCCCTGCCTTCCCCCCGGCCTTCCCGGCTTCAGGGGCCCTCTGTCGCCTGGTCCTCCTCCGGGCGCTGCCCGGGGGTGACCCCGGCGCGGCTCAGGAAGAGCGCGAAGACCGGTGGCCGGCCCTGGAGCAGTTCCAGCCGTCCACCGTCCGCCTCGGCCAGATCGCGGGCGACGGCCAGCCCCAGACCGGTGGAGTTCCGTCCGCTGACGGTGCGCTCGAAGACCCGGGCGCCGAGGTCCGGCGAGACCCCCGGGCCCTCGTCGGTGACCTCCACCACCGCCTGGTTGCCGGTGACCCGGGTGCGGATCGCGACCGTGCCGTCCCCGTGCATCAGCGAGTTCTCGATCAGCGTGGCCAGCACCTGGGCGACCGCACCGGGGGTGCCGACGGCCCGCAGCCCCTCCTTGCCGGAGCGCACGATGGCCCGGCCCTCGCTGCGCATCGCCGGCCGCCACTCCTCGATCTGCTGCTTGACCACCTCGTCGAGGTCGAAGGCGACGGCGGACCCGGTGCGCGGGTCCCGGGAGTTGGTGAGCAGCCGCTGCACCACGTCGGTGAGCCGCTCGACCTGGCCCAGCGCGATCGTCGCCTCTTCCTTGACCGTCTCCGGGTCGTCGGTGAGCGTGATCTCCTCCAGTCGCATGGACAGCGCGGTCAGCGGGGTGCGCAGCTGGTGGGAGGCGTCGGCGGCCAGGCGCCGCTCGGCGGTGAGCATCCGGGCGATGCGTTCCGCGCTGCTGTCCAGCACATCGGCGACCCGGTCCAGCTCCGGCACCCCGTAACGGCGGTGGCGGGGGCGCGGGTCGCCGGAGCCCAGCCGCTCGGCGGTCTCGGCGAGGTCGGTCAGCGGCGCGGAGAGCCGGTGCGCCTGCCGCACCGCCAGCAGGACGGCGGCCAGTACGGCGAGCAGCGCCACCGCGGCGATGATCAGCAGGGTCCGGCCGACCTCCTTGCTCACCGTCGAGCGGTCCGCCTCGACCAGCACGCTCTCGCCCTGGTCGCCGACCTTCCGGGAGGCGATGACGCTGCCGCCGGGCCGCTCGCCGACCTCGACCACATCACGGCCGGGGATGCTGATCCGGGCGTAGCGGCCGGACCCGATCTGCTCGCGCATCACCCGGGGGGTGATGCCCTCGCCGCCGATCAGCCTGCTGTCGACGATGGAGACCAGGCGCACCGCGTCGGACTCCACGCTCTCCTGGGCGCTGTTCTCGATGGTGCGGGTCTCCACGATCACCAGCGAGACGCCGAAGACGGCGATGACGACGAGCACCACGGCGAGCGTGGAGTTGATCAGACGGCGGCGCACAGTGCCCTCCGGGCCGGTTTGTCGCGAGGGGGCGTAAAGGCTCAGCTCTTCTCGAAGCGGAAACCCACGCCGCGCACGGTGGCGATGTAGCGCGGGTTGGCGGCGTCGTCGCCGAGCTTCTTGCGCAGCCAGGAGATGTGCATGTCCAGGGTCTTGGTCGACGACCACCAGGTGGTGTCCCAGACCTCGCGCATCAGCTGGTCGCGGGTGACGACCCGGCCGGCGTCGCGCACCAGCACCCGCAGCAGGTCGAACTCCTTGGCGGTGAGCTGGAGCTCCTCGTCGCCCATCCAGGCGCGGTGCGACTCGACGTCGATCCGCACCCCGTGCGTGGTCGGCTGCTGCGCCTGGGCCTCGGCGGCTCCGCGCCGCAGCAGGGCCCGGACGCGGGCGAGCAGTTCGGCGAGGCGGAAGGGCTTGGTGACGTAGTCGTCGGCGCCGGCGTCCAGGCCGACCACGGTGTCGACCTCGTCGGCGCGGGCGGTGAGCACCAGCACCGGGAAGCCGTGGCCTTCGGTGCGCAGCCGGCGGCATACCTCCAGGCCGTCCATCCCCGGCAGACCCAGGTCGAGGACGAGAAGGTCGACTCCCCCTTGGAGCCCGGCGTCCAGAGCGGTCGGTCCGTCCTCCCGCACCTCGACCTCGTATCCCTCGCGGCGCAGTGCGCGGGCGAGCGGCTCCGAGATGGATGCGTCATCCTCAGCGAGCAGTACTCGGGTCATGGAGTGATGGTAGTCCGATGGGGTAGGGACTCGGATACGCACTGTTCCACCGGTAAAACGTGAACAGTTGCGTGCACCACCCGTGACGTATCTCTCATCCCGCCCATTCTTGACCAGGACGGGACTATCGTGACGGGACGTCTGTAGCACGACCGAAGACCTTTGGCGCACACGACGCGCCGGAGGTCTTCTTTGTGCCCGGCTGGCACTCCAGCCGCCCCCCACAGAGCGAACAACCGAAGGAATCAGCATGGCGTCCAGCCTGACGAAGGACGGCGCGAGCCGGGGCAACACCCCGGTCAGCGAGAGATCCTTCTTCGGCCACCCCCGCGGCCTGGCCACTCTGTTCATGACCGAGATGTGGGAGCGCTTCAGCTACTACGGCATGCGCGCCCTGCTCGTTCTGTACCTGCTCTCCGGCGGCCCGGACGCCGACAAGGGCAGCCAGGGCGGCGGGCTGGGCATGGACAAGCTGGACGCCACGGCCATCTACTCCGTCTACGTCGCCCTGGTCTACCTGCTGGCGATGCCCGGCGGCTGGATCGGCGACCGGGTCTGGGGCCCGCGCAAGACGGTCACCATCGCGGCGAGCATCATCATGGCCGGCCACCTGTGCCTGGCCGTGCCCGGCCAGGCGATGTTCTTCGTCGGCCTGGCGCTGGTGGCGCTCGGCTCCGGTCTGCTGAAGGCCAACATCTCCACGATGGTCGGCCACCTCTACGACGGCCCGGACGACCCGCGCCGGGATGGTGGCTTCACCGTCTTCTACATGGGCATCAACATCGGTGCCTTCGCCGCCCCGCTGGTCATCGGCACCGTCGGTGAGGAGCACAACTGGCACCTGGGCTTCGCGCTCGCCGCGGCGGGCATGGCGATGGGCCTGATCCAGTTCCTGATCGGCACCCGCCACCTCTCCCCGCGCTCCAGCGTCGTGCCGACGCCGCTGACCGTCGCGGAGCGCAACTCCTGGCTGCGCAAGGGCCTGATCTGGCTCGCCATCGCCGCGGTCTTCTACACGGTCGTCGGGGTCTCCGGCCACTGGACGCTGAACTGGGCGCTGGTCCCGATCACCATCGCGGGCCTGATCATCCCGGCCGGGGTGCTGCTCCGCATCAAGCGCGACAAGGACCTCTCGCCGCTCGAGCAGCGGAAGATGAGCGGCTACATCTGGTTCTTCGTGGCCGCGGCCGTCTTCTGGATGATCTTCGACCAGGGCGGCTCGACGATGTCCGCCTTCGCCGAGAAGAAGACCACGGACAGCGTCCTCGGCTTCCACTTCTCCACCTCCTGGTTCCAGTCGGTGAACCCGCTGTGGGTGATGGCGCTGGCCCCGGTCTTCTCCTGGATGTGGCTGTACCTGGCACGGCGCAACCGGGAGCCGAACACCACGGTGAAGTTCGCCATGGCGCTGGTCGCCATCGGTGCCTCGTTCTTCGTCTTCGTCGTGCCGATGCAGATGGCCGACGACGGCGGCAAGGTCACCCCGCTGTGGCTGATCTCGATCTACATGATCCAGACCATCGGTGAGCTGTGCCTCTCCCCGGTCGGCCTCTCGGTGACCACCAAGATGGCCCCGCAGAAGTACGCCAGCCAGATGATGGGTGTGTGGTTCCTGGCCGTCACCGCCGGTGACTGCACCACCGGTCTGCTGTCCATCGCCGAGGTGGACCTCAGCGGCGTGGGCATCATCGCGGCGCAGGCGGCGCTGGCGGTGCTGGCCGGTGTCGCGGTGTGGATGTACCGCAAGCGGATCGCCGAGCTGGCGGACGCCAGCTGAGCCCTGTAGGGGCGGTCTGACCGGTAGAGGGCCCGGCGCGGATGCGCGCCGGGCCCTCTTCGCGTTCCGCGCCACCCGATCGGCGCGCTGCGGGTGCGGGGTGGTCCGGGCGCCGCGGACGATATGGCGGTGATGGCGACCCGTCGTAGGTCCGGCCGGACGCCGGCCCGCCGCGCGCTCTGCGTGGCGCTGCTCCTGGGCTGCTCGCTGGCCCTCTCCCCGGCGACCGCCCCGGCCCACGACGCCCCGGGGGTGGTGCACGCGGTGCCGGCCGTGCCCGCGGTGTCGGCCGTACCCGCGGTGCCGGCCGTACCTGCGGTGTCTGCGGTGCGGACCGTGCGGGCGGTGCCGGCCGTGCGGGCGGTGGGGCCCGTGGGGACCTATCCCTACGGCGGCCACGCGCGGCAGCGGCTCACCGCGTACGCGGCGTACGGCCTGCCGCCGGAGGTGGCGCCGGTCGGCCCCGCCCCCGGCCTGCTGATCGTCCACGGCGGCTACTGGGCGCACGACACGGACTGGGAGAGCTGGGCGCGCACCTTCGCCACCCTGGGCTTCGTGGTCTTCGACGTCGACTACCGGCTCAACTCCGACGCCCGCTGGCCCGCCCAGCGCGATGATCTGCTGGCCGCGCTGGGCTGGGTACGGCGCCATGCCGACGGGTTCGGGGTGGCACCGGACCGGCTGCTCCTCCTCGGGTCCTCGGCGGGCGGGCAGATCGCGGCCTCGGTGGGGGCCTACGGGGCGGGCGGCGCCCGGGTGTCCGGCGTGATCGGGCTCTCCCCGGTGGCCTCCCCGCACCGCGCCTGGCAGGACGGCGGGCGGCCGGGCGCGCGGGCCGAGCAGCGCGTGCTGCGGCGGGAGGCGGAGCGGCTGGCCGGCTGCCGACCCGACTCACGGCGGTCGGCCTGCCGGCGGGTGTGGCGGGACGCGGCGGTCGGCGGCCACGCCTCGGGCGCGGATGACGCGCCGATGTACCTGCTGCACTCGGCGGAGGACTTCGTGCCCGTCGCGCACTCGGACGACCTCGCGGAGGCCGAGCGCGCGGCGGGCATGGCGGAGCGGGACATGGTGGTCGAGCTCGTCCCGGGCAGCGCGCACGGGGCCGCGCTGCTCCGGGAGCCGGAGGTGCTGGCGCTGGTCCTCGCCTGGGCCCGCGAGCACTCCGGCTGAGGTCAGCGGCGGGGACGCGGTGAGCGCCGCCACGCCGTGAGGGTGAGCAGCCCGGTGCCCAGCAGCATGACCGTTCCGCCGATCAGCCCCAGTGCTTTCAGCCCGCCGTGGTCGCTCGCCCCGGTGTTGGCAAGGCCACCACTGGTGCCTCCGGAGCCGCTGGTGCCGGAGCCTCCGGAGGCCGCGGACCCGCCGGTGGCTCCGCCCGTACCGCCGCCGCTCCCGCCGGAGCCGCCGGTGCCGCCCGAGACGCCACCGGGCTGGGCCGTGGTGTCCAGTTCCAGCGACACTCCGGGGTCCTTGACCGGGGTGCAGGTGGTGGTCGTGCCGAGTGCCTTCACGGTCAGCACGCCGGGGCTCAGCGTCGCCTTGCCGTCGGCGCCGGGCTTGTAGGTGCCGGTGAGGTCCGGGATCGCGATCGGGTCCCCGGCCTTGATCGGCTCCTTGTTGAGCGGTCCCTCGACGGTGACGGTGCCCTTGTCCGCGCCGCCGACCACCACCGCCATCGACGGTTTGACCGAGCCGGCGGGGATGTCGGCCGGGCTGTCCATCACCGACTTGGCGAACTTCACGGTCAGGTCGAACGCGCCGCTGCCGCTCTTCCCCTTGGCGTCGACGCGCACCGGGGAGACGGCGCGCTTGTCGCCGATGGGCGTCTTGCAGGCGTAGTCGACCTCGATCTCCTTACCGGTGTGGGAACCGCCACCGGGGTCACCGCCGCCGGTGGTGCCACCGGTCGCGGTCCCGCCGGTGGTCCCACCGGTGGTGCCGCCGGTACTGCCGCCGGTGGTGCCGCCGCTCGTACCCCCGGTGGTACCTCCCGTCGTCCCGCCGGTCGTCCCGCCGGTGGTGCCTCCCGTCGTCCCGCCGGTGGTGCCGCCGCTCGTGCCGCCGGTGGTGCCGCCGTCGCCGGTGACCTTGATGGTGGCCGCGGGCTTCACCGCCTCCTTCGGCGTGCACTTGGTGTCCGTGGAGAGCGGCTTGCTGACGTTGATGTTGTAGAAGCCGGGCGTCAACGTGACCTCCCCGGCCGCCGTCAGCTTCACCTTGGCCTTCATGTCGGAGAGCACCATCGGGCTGTTCTTCGGGATCGGCGGGTTCTGGCGCGGGCCCTCGACCCGGAGTTCGCCGGTCTGCGCCCCGCCCAGCGTGATGGTGCCGGTGGGTTTGACGGTGTCCTTCTCCAGGTCGAGGATGTCGGGATTCCTGGAGGCGGCCGAGACCGTCTTCCACACCACCTCGACCTCGTCGCCGACCTTGGCCGTCGCCGGAGCCCGCACATCCACCTTGGTGGTGCCCTGCACCGGTGGCAGGCCCGAGATCGGCGGCGGCACGCACTCCGTCTGGTACGACACCTCGGCGGCCCGCGCGGGTCCCCCGGCCCACAGCACTCCCGCGCCGCCGAGCAGCAGCGCGACGGCCGCCGCACTCACTCTCCGTTCCGTACTCACTCTCCGTTCCGTACTCACGCAGATCCCCTTCCGGGTGGTTCGGTCGTCGGACGGTGCGGATCCTCGGTACGCCCGGAACGCGCCCGACGCCCCCGGTCCGGCCGGGGCTGGGTGTCCGGGGCGAACCAGGGCAGCGCCGCCGGGTGCGACGACGGCGCGGCGCTCTTGGCCTCGCGGGCGGGGCGGGCGGGGGCAGCGGGCTCCCGGCGGCTCGTGGAAGCGGCGGCATCCCGGCGGCTCGTGGAAGCGGCGGGCTCCCCGGGGTCCGTGGGGGCGGTGCGCGGCCGGATCCGGTCCACCACGGCCATCCCGACCCGGAAGACACCGGCCGGGATCACCAGGCAGAGCAGCACCCAGAAGAGCGTCACGCCCCAGGGCCGCCCCACCGACCAGGGCTGCTCCACCAGAGTCCGCTTCCCGTACCGCAGCGAGACCAGATAGTCACCATGGGCGCCGGCCGGCAGCTCGACATCCAGCGTGACCTGCGTCTTCCGGCCCGCCGGAATGGTCCCGCGCCATTGCTGCTCCGCCCATTCGGGGGCCAGGACGCCATGCGAGGTGCCCACCTCGAAGACCGGGTCGCGGGCCGGGGCGGAGCCGAGATTGCCGATGGTGAGGACGAGCTTCCGGCGCGCCGGTGCGCCGAACCAGGTGAGCGGGGTGCTCGTCCCGTCCAGCCGCGCCGACAGCACGCTCAGCCGCTCCCCGCCGGTGTCCCTGGGCAGTGGTGCCACGCGATGGCCGCGGAGGGTGAGGGCCGCGTCGGCGGCGGCTGGTTCGCCGGTGACCGTGGCCACGTGGACGACGCAGGGGCAGGGCTTGGGCGGCCCGACGACGGGCAGCCGGCGGGAGAAGGACCCGACCGCGTCGGCGGTGACGGCCCGGCCGGCGGCGTTCGCGCAGGAGTTGGTACCGCCGATCATGTTCTGCCCGCAGATCAGCAGGGTGAGCAGGGCGCCGGGCCGCCAGCCCGTCCCGCGCACGGTGATCGTGCCGCCCTTGCCCGCCTTGGCCGGGTCCAGCGTGACGGACGGCTCCCGGTCGGCCCGATCCCAGCCTGTTCGGGCGTGGTCGATGCGGGATCCGGCGAGGTCCTCCACCCGGTCCCGGACGACGGCCGGGGTGCCGCCCGCCCCGCAGACCACCACCAGGCCGAGCACCGCGGGCAGCAGCACCGCGGCCCGCGCCGTGCGCGCCGCCGACGCCGCTCGCGGTCGGCGGCGCGCCCGTGCCGTCCCGGACCACCGCATCCGTATGCCCGGACGCCCGCCCGGGCCCCCACGTCCCCGCCGCCGACGCCGCGCGCGCCGCCATCGCCGCAGGCCCACGCCGCACGCGCCGGCCGTGACCGCCGCCAGGGCGGCCCCCAGCGCCCAGGCCCAGCCCGGTACGGCGGTGTACGCGGCGGTCGCCGAGGAGCGGGCGCCGCCGTCCGCCGTCGCGGTCAGCGTCACGTCCACCGCGTCCAGCCCGGGGGCGTCACGCCACCGCTCGGTGAGCGGCAGGCGCTTGCCGGGCCGGAGGGTCACCGGCAGCGGGCGGGAGCCACGGTGCAGCACCTCGCCGAAGAGCCCCTCCGCGCGGACTTCCAGCCGGGGCGCCAGCGTTGTGTTGCCCCGGTTGACCAGCACGTAGTGGATCACCGCGCCGCCGTCCCGGTGGGCGACGACCCTCATGTCCTCGACGGAGAGCGCGGCGAGCGGCCGTCCGCTCACCCGCAGCCGTACGTCGAGCCGCTCCTCCCGGCCGCCGCCGGTGACCCGTACCGTGCCCGGGTGGTCGCCGAGCGCGGCGTCCAGCGGGACCGTCACGGTGAACGGGACGTCGGCACGGGTGCGCGGGGGCACCGTCACCCGCCGCACCGCGAACGCCATCCAGGGCGCCGGTGAGCCGGCGGTGCCCGTTCCGGCGGCGGCGCCCCGCAGCCGGAGTGTGCGGGGCCGGGCGGTGGGGTTGCTGATCGAGAGGGTGTCCTTCAGGACGGCCCCGGGCCGCCCCTCCAGGTAGAAGTAGGCCCGGCCCCCGCCGCCCGCGGGTGCGGCCGACCACTGCGCCGCGGCGGGCGCATGCGGGGCCGACGGGACCGCCCGTGCCGCCGGCGCGCCGCCGAGCAGCGCGGCGATGACGGTGGCGATGACGGCCAGCGCCACGGCCGGCACCACCGCCGGCGCGGGCGGCGCACCGGGGGGTGTCCGACGGGTCGGGGCGGTGCCGGGCGTCATCGGCGGCTCCAGTGGCGTGGCTGCGGCTCCCGAGTCGGGGCTCGGGCGCTCTGGCCGAGGGGGTTCCCTGTGGCCCCTGAGGGGGTGAGGGAGGGTCAGCTCGGGGCGCGGCGGCGGGTGAGCCAGAGGGTTCCGGCCACTCCGGTGAGCAGGACCGTTCCGCCGAGGGTGCCCAGCGCGATCGCGGAGTCGGCGGGTCCGGTCTGCGGCAGGGTCCCCGCGTCGTCGCCCGCTCCCCCGGAGGAGCCGGAGGCGCCCGATCCGCCCGAGCCTCCGGAACCCCCCGCTCCCCCGGAGGCCCCGGAGCCGCCGGTCGCCGTGGAGCCGCCCGGGCCCCGCACGTCCAGCGTCAGTGAGGGTTTGGGGGTGTTCTTGGGCCGGCAGGTGGTCGTGGTGCCGAGCGCCTTGATGGTCAGTGTGGAGGCGGTGAAGGTGACCTTGCCGCTCTTCTTCGGGGTGTAAGCGCCCGTCAGGTCACTGATTTTGATGGGGGTGTTCGCGGGGATGGCCTCGGTGTTGGCCGGGCCGCTGACCGCGACCGTGCCGGAGGCCGCGCCGCCCAGCGCGATCAGCGCGCTGGGCTTCATCGCGCCCTTGCCCAGTTCCACCGGGCTGGAGGAGACGCCCTTCTCGAAGGCCATGGTGAGCTGGTAGGTCTCGCCGCTCCGCTTGCTGGTGATGGCGATCGGCGACACCGCCCCCTTCTCGCCGATGGGGGTCTTGCACTGGTAGTCGACGTCCACCGTGTCGGCGCGCGCGGCGGGGGCGGTGAGGGTCAGGAGCGCAGCGGGGCCGACCAGTGCGGCGGCGGCGAGTGCGCGGCGTGAAGAGTGGGGCACGTCGGTTCCCCTCCCGTTGCTGACGGCACATCAGATCGGCCGCTGACGGTACGCCGGGGACCTTGAGACAGGAAGAGAGAGAACGCGCCGGATGAGAATCCGGCCTGCTTCAGGCGGGTGCCGCGAGCTCCGCCCAGACCGTCTTGCCGCTGGTGTCGGGGTGCCGGACGACGCCCCAGTCCAGGCAGAGCCGCTGCACGATGAACATCCCGTGCCCGCCCGGCCGCCCGGCCCGGTGCGGGGTGCGGGGTGCGGGCGTACCGGCGCCGAGGTCGGCGACCTCCAGGCGGAGCACCTTGCCGTGGCAGCTGACCCGCAGTTCCTCGGGGCCCTCCGCGTGCAGGCAGGCATTGGTGACGAGCTCCGAGACGACCAGCAGGACGTCCTCGGCGGCGGCGCGCTGGTCGGCGTTGGCCGCGGGCAGCCACCCCCAGTCACGCAGCGCCTGCCGGGTGAAGTCGCGGGCGCGCGGCACTGCGCCGCTGGCCTCGGTCAGGCGGAGTCTGCGGACCTGGCCGGTCGGCGGCGCAGCCGGCCCAGCGGCGGCGCCGTCCGACTCCGGGCCGAGGTCGCCCGGTGGGTACGGCCGGGTGGTGCTCATCAGCGCTTCACCTCACCGATTCGCCGAATTCAGGGGACATGGTTTATCTCGCGTGCTCAACGGATTCAGCTGTCTCCTGCCCGGCCAAAGCGTGAGAACACCCACTTCTTCGGTATGAGCGGTGTGGCGGAGGCAACGCGTGAATCAATTCACTGCTCATTCGTCGAGCGCTGCCGCCAAGGTGTCGTGCACGGTGAAGACGGCGTCCGCCCCCGTGATCTCGAACACCCGAGCGACAACAGGCCGCATCGCGGCGAGGTGGACCCCGCCCCCCTCGGCCTCCGCCTTCAGGCGGGCTCCGAGCAGGACGTTGAGGCCGGTGGAGTCACAGAAGTCCAGTCGTGAACAGTCCACGACCAGACGGACCCGCCCCTCCTCCAGGCTTTTCTCCAGCGGTTCACGCAGCGCCTCGGCGGTGTGGTGGTCAAGCTCACCCACCGGCGTCACGACCGCACTCGCCCCGTGGTGGCGAACCTCGACCTGGAGCCGGCCCTTGCTTGTGCTGCCGACCATCCCGCGGTCCATGTGCGCACCTCTTCTGGCGTCTCGTTGCTTTCGATTGCGCGCCTTGAACACTACGCCTTCCCTACGCGCTCCGGTACCCGAACAATTCACATCCATCACCAAATACGGACATCCTGGACTTGCCATCGTCGGGTGGATACCGGTAGGCGTAGTAAAGACACACGCAAACAACGGCCGGCTTTGGAGGCGCCGCTCACCGCAGGAAGAACGTTTATGGCTTCGGCTGCCATATGCCGAGAATGATGGAGGAGACACCATGTCACCCCAGCTCGACGAATCGCGCTCCTTTACCCACGAGGACGCCGCCGAGGGCACCGCCCGCGGCGCGGCCACCGCGACGTCGACCCCCTCGCAGGCCCGCTCGCACGAGGGAGCCCATGAGGACCCCACCGTGCCCGGGCAGGCCGAGTTCCTCGAGGAACTGCCCGAGATCCCGCCGTACGACGAGGTGGGACCGGTGGACGCGAGGGCACTTTCCAAGACTCTCTTCGAGCGCCTCGAAGTGCTCGAGGAAGGGACGCACGAGTACGCGTACGTCCGCAACACCCTGGTCGAACTCAACCTCGCGCTGGTGAAGTTCGCCGCCGCCCGGTTCCGCTCCCGCAGCGAACCGATGGAGGACATCGTCCAGGTCGGCACCATCGGCCTGATCAAGGCCATCGACCGCTTCGAGCTCAGCCGGGGCGTCGAGTTCCCCACCTTCGCGATGCCGACCATCGTCGGCGAGATCAAGCGCTTCTTCCGGGACACCAGTTGGTCCGTGCGCGTGCCCAGGCGGCTCCAGGAGCTGCGACTGGACCTGGCCAAGGCCGGGGACGAGCTGGCACAGCGGCTCGACCGGGCACCGACCGTCGGTGAACTGGCCGAGCGGCTGGACATCACGCCCGACGAGGTCGTCGAGGGCATGGCCGCGAGCAACGCGTACACCGCGAGCTCGCTGGACGCCCAGCCGGAGGAGGACGAGAACGAGGGCGCGCTCGCGGACCGCATCGGCTACGAGGACCACGGTCTCGAGGGCATCGAGTACGTCGAGTCGCTCAAGCCGATGATCGCCGAACTCGCCCCGCGCGACCGGACGATCCTCTCGCTGCGCTTCGTGGCGAACATGACGCAGTCCGAGATCGGCGAGGAGCTGGGCATCTCCCAGATGCACGTCTCCCGTCTGCTCTCGCGCACCCTGGTGCGGCTGCGCAGGGGGCTGATGGTCGAGGAGTGAGGGCCGACGGCGCAGACGGCGCCTGACTCCCGCGGACGGCGAGAGAACGCAGGGCCCGCCCCGGTGATCCGGGGCGGGCCCTTCTGCCGTGTGTGCCGTGCGCGCGGTGTTGCGCGGTGTGCGCGGTGGCTCAGACGCCGTCCCCGCTCAGCCGGCCGGCCGCCCAGACCGCCGAGACCAGCGGGACGCCGGGACGGTAGGCGAGGTGGACGTGCGAGGGGGCGTCCAGCAGGGCCAGATCGGCGCGGGCGCCCGGGCTGATCCGGCCGATGTCGGTGCGGCGCAGGGCCGCGGCGCCGCCCGCGGTGGCCGCCCACACCGCCTCGTCGGGGGTCATCCGCATGTCGCGGACGGCCAGCGCCACGCAGAACGGCATCGAACTGGTGAAGGACGAGCCGGGGTTGCAGTCGGGCGACAGGGCCACGGTGACGCCCGCGTCCAGCAGCCGCCGGGCGTCGGGGTAGGTGGCCCGGGTGGAGAACTCCGCGCCGGGCAGCAGCGTGGCGACCGTGCTGCCGCTCGCCAGGGCGTCCACGTCCGCGTCGGTGAGGTGGGTGCAGTGGTCGGCGGAGGCGGCGCCGAGCTCGACCGCGAGCTGCACACCGGGCCCGAAGGAGAGCTGGTTGGCGTGCACCCGGGGGGTCAGGCCGCGCGCGGCGCCCGCGGTGAGGATGGTCCGGGCCTGGTCGCCGTCGAACGCGCCCTGCTCGCAGAAGACGTCGATCCACCGGGCGCGCGGCGCGCAGGCGTCCAGCATCGGGCCGGTGACCAGCTCGACATAGGCCTCCGGACGGTCGGCGAACTCCGGGGCGACGATGTGCGCGCCCAGATAGGTGAGTTCGTCAGTGTGATCGGCGGCGATGTCCAGGGCGCGGGCCTCGTCCTCGGTGGTGAGACCGTAGCCGGACTTGATCTCGATCGTGGTGGTGCCCTGGCGGCGCGCCTCGCGGACGAAGCGCGCCACATTGGCGTCCAGAGCCTGGTCGGAGGCGGCGCGGGTGGCGGCCACCGTGGTGCGGATGCCACCGGCGCTGTAACCACGGCCCGACATCCGGGCGTTGAACTCCTCGGTGCGGTCGCCCGCGAAGACCAGGTGGGAGTGGGAGTCGACGAACCCCGGGATCATGGCCCGGCCCTGCGCGTCGAACCGGTTGTCGGTGGCGGGTGCCTTGCTTGACGGACCGACCCAGGCGATGCGGTCGCCCTCGATGACGACCGCCGCGTCCTTGACCAGACCGAGCGGACCCGCGCCGAGCGCCGGGTCGCCCAGGCCGGAGGCGAAGGCGGGGTCGTTGGTGACCAGCAGGCCGATGCCGGTGATGGCGGTCGTGGCCGCGGTGCCGGGTCCGGCCGGGGTGTGCGCGGGGGGCTGGGGGCTCATCGCGAATGCTCTCCTTGAGCGACGACTCGTGCGGCGACGCGCGCTACGACGCGTCAGCCGCGTAGCGCGTCGATGGACTCGGACAGGGCCTTGGGGACCTCCGGCACCAGCTGGTGGTGCCCGTCCCGCACGATATGGCGGCCGCCGACGACGGTGTGCCGGACGTCCGCGCCGGTCGCGGCGAACACGGCCGTCTCGGCGCCCAGCCGGGGCAGCGGCCCCGCGGTGCGCACCGAGTCCAGCGCGATGGTGGTGAGGTCGGCGAGCGCGCCCGCCTCGATCCGGCCGGCGGCTCCCCAGCCGAGCGCGGCGTGCCCGTCGGCGGTGGCGGCGCGCAGCAGCGCGGCCGCCGTCCAGTGGCCCCGGGTACGGGTGCGAAGCCGCTCGTCCAGCTCCATGGCGCGGGCCTCTTCGAGCAGGTCGATCACGGCGTGGCTGTCGCTGCCCAGGCTGAGCGGGCTGCCGGCGCTCTGCACCGCGGCGGCCGGGCCGATCCCGTCGGCCAGGTCACGCTCGGTGGTGGGGCACATGCACACGCCGGTGCCGCTGCCGCCGAGCAGCTGGATGTCCTCGGCGGTGAGGTGGGTGGCGTGCACCGCGGTGGTGCGGGGCCCCAGCGCGCCGTGGTCGGCGAGCAGCCGGGTGGGGGTGCAGCCGTGCGCGTCCAGGCAGGCGTCGTTCTCGGCGGTCTGCTCGGAGAGGTGGACGTGCAGCGGGGCGGCCCGGTCGGCGGCCCACCGGGCGACGGTGGACAGCTGGGCCGCGGGCACCGCGCGGACGGAGTGGATCGCGGCGCCGATCCGGGCGTGCGGGCGGTCGGTGAGCGCGGCGGCCCGCTCCGCCCAGGCATCGGCGGTGCCGTCGCTGAAGCGGAGCTGGGGCCGGCTGGGCGGCTCGCCGAAGCCGGCGGAGAGATACGCGGTGTCCAGGAGGGTGATGCGGATGCCGGCCTCGGCGGCGGCCTCGATCAGGGCCTCGCCCATGGCGTTGGGGTCCGCGTAGTGGGTGCCGCCGGGGGCGTGGTGCACGTAGTGGAACTCGCCGACGCAGGTGATGCCCGCCAGCGCCATCTCCGCGTACACCGCCCGGGCCAGCGCGAAGTACGAGTCGGGGGTGAGCCGGGAGGCGAACTGGTACATCACCTCGCGCCAGGTCCAGAAAGTGCCGCTGCCGACCTGCACGGTGCCGCGCAGCGCGCGGTGGAAGGCGTGCGAGTGGGCGTTGGCCAGCCCGGGGAGGGTGAGGCCGCGCAGCGAGACGGCGCCGACCGGCGGGGCGGCGACCCCGGTGGTCACCGCGGCGATCCGTCCGTCGGCATCGCTCTCGATGAGCACGCCCGGCTCCACATGGGTGACCTGGCCGGGCCGGCCCGGCCGGGGGGCCAGCAGGGCGTGCTCCGCCCAGTAGGTCTGCGTCGTCAGTGACACGCGAGGCCCTCCAGTACGTCGGCGAGTGCGGTCACTCCGGCGAGGCAGTCGTCCTCGGCCGCCGCCTCGGCGGGCGAGTGCGAGACGCCGGTGGGGTTCCGTACGAACAGCATGGCGGTGGGCACCGACGCGGACAAAATGCCCGCGTCGTGTCCGGCGCCGGTGGGCAGCACGGGCACCTCGCCGAGCAGCCCGGAGAGCCGGTCCCGCAGCGCGTGCCCGAACTCCACGACCGGGGTGAACGACTCGCGGGTCACGGTCACGTCGACCCCGTCGCGGGCGCCGCGCTCGACCGCGGCGCGTTCGATCTCGGCGATGACGGCGTCCAGGGTCTCCTGGTCGGCGGCCCGGGAGTCCAGCCAGCCGCGGACCAGGGAGGGGATGGCGTTGACGCCGTTCGGCTCGACGCTGACCTTCCCGAAGGTCGCCAGCGCCCCGGCGATCTTGGCTTTCTTACGCGCCGCGAGCACGGTGTTGGCGTAGGTCAGCATGGGGTCGCGCCGGTCCTCCAGCCGGGTGGTGCCGGCGTGGTTGGCCTCGCCGTGGAAATCGAACCGCCAGCGGCCGTGCGGCCAGATCGCGGAGGCGATGCCGACCGGGTTACCGGAGAGGTCCAGGGCCCGGCCCTGCTCCACATGGAGCTCGACGAAGGCGCCGATCCGGCCGAGCCGCTCGGGGTCGGCTCCGATCGCCTCCGGGTCGTACCCGGCGCGCTCCATCGCCCGCGGCAGGCTGATCCCGTCGGCGTCCCGCAGCCGGTGGGCGGCCTCGACGGTCAGCTGCCCGGCGGCCAGCCGGGAACCGACGCAGGCCAGCCCGAAGCGGGCGCCCTCCTCGTCGCCGAAGTTGACGATGGCCAGCGGCCGGGTCGGCCGCGCCTGCCGGGAGCGGAGCTCGTCGAGCGCGGCGAAGGAGGAGACGACGCCCAGCGGGCCGTCGAAGGCGCCGCCGTCCGGGACGGAGTCCAGGTGCGAGCCGGTGACCACGGCGTCCCCGGCGGCCGGGTCGCCGAGCCAGGCCCACTGGTTGCCGTTGCGGTCCACCTCGTAGGTGAGGCCGCGCGCCTCGGATTGCGCGCGGAACCACTCACGGCAGTCCCGGTCGGCCTCCGTCCAGGCGAAGCGGCGGTACCCGCCGCTTTCGGCGTTCCGCCCGATCGGCAGCAGGTCCTTCCACATCTCGTGGAAACCCGCACCCGGCGACGGCACGCCACCCCCGCCAGGGGTTTCCGTTTCGTGCGCGGCCGCACGCATCACGCGTCACCCTCGCGCATCGGCACGCGCACCTCGCGCTCGTCGGCGACCTGCTCGGCGATGTCGTATCCCGCGTCGACGTGCCGGATCACGCCCATGCCCGGGTCGTTGGTCAGCACCCGGCGGATCTTCTCGCCACCCAGCTTGGTGCCGTCGGCCACCGTGACCTGGCCCGCGTGGATGGAGCGGCCCATGCCGACGCCGCCGCCGTGGTGGATGGAGACCCAGGACGCACCGGAGGCGACGTTGACCATGGCGTTGAGCAGCGGCCAGTCGGCGATGGCGTCCGAGCCGTCCAGCATGGCCTCGGTCTCGCGGTACGGGGAGGCCACCGAGCCGCAGTCCAGGTGGTCGCGGCCGATCGCCAGCGGCGCGGCCAGCTCCCCGCTCGCCACCATGTCGTTGAAGCGCTCGCCGGCCTTGTCGCGCTCGCCGTAGCCGAGCCAGCAGATACGGGCGGGCAGGCCCTGGAAGTGCACCCGCGCGCCGGCCAGCTTGATCCAGCGGGCCAGGGACTCGTTCTCCGGGAAGAGGTCGAGGATCGCCTTGTCGGTCTTGGCGATGTCGGCCGGGTCGCCGGAGAGCGCGGCCCAGCGGAACGGGCCCTTGCCCTCGCAGAACAGCGGGCGGATGTAGGCGGGCACGAAGCCGGGGAAGGCGAAGGCCCGGTCGTAGCCGGCGAGCTGGGCCTCGCCCCGGATGGAGTTGCCGTAGTCGAAGACCTCGGCCCCGGCGTCCATGAAGCCGACCATCGCCTCGACGTGCTTGGCCATGGACTCGCGGGCGCTGGTGGTGAAGCCCGCCGGGTCCTTGGCGGCGGCGTCGGCCATGTCCTCGAAGGCCACGCCGAGCGGGAGGTAGGCCAGCGGGTCGTGGGCGGAGGTCTGGTCGGTCACGATGTCGATCGGCGCGCCCATCGCGAGCAGCTGCGGGACCAGCTCCGCCGCGTTGCCCAGCACGCCGATGGACAGCGGCTTGCGCTGGTCGCGCGCCTCGACGGCGAGCTGGAGGGCGTGCCCCAGGTTGTCGGCCTTCACGTCCAGGTAGCGGTGCTCGATCCGGCGCTCGATGGCGCGCGGGTCGCAGTCGATGCAGATCGCCACACCGTCGTTCATGGTGACCGCCAGCGGCTGGGCGCCGCCCATGCCGCCGAGGCCGGCGGTGAGCGTGATCGTCCCGGCCAGCGACCCGCCGAACTTCTTGGCGGCGACGGCGGCGAAGGTCTCGTAGGTGCCCTGGAGGATTCCCTGGGTGCCGATGTAGATCCACGAGCCGGCGGTCATCTGGCCGTACATGGTCAGGCCCAGCTGCTCCAGGCGGCGGAACTCCTCCCAGTTGGCCCAGTCGCCGACCAGGTTGGAGTTGGCGATCAGCACCCGCGGCGCCCACTCGTGGGTCTGCATGACGCCCACCGGGCGGCCGGACTGGACGAGCATCGTCTCGTCCTGCTTCAGCGTCTTCAGCGTGCGCACCATGGCGTCGAAGGACCGCCAGTCCCGCGCGGCCTTGCCGGTGCCGCCGTAGACGACGAGCTTGTCCGGGTGCTCGGCCACCTCCGGGTCGAGGTTGTTCTGCAGCATCCGCAGCGCGGCTTCCTGCTGCCATCCCTGAGCGCTCAGTTCCGTACCACGCGGGGCCCGCACGGGTCGCGGTCCTGACATGGGATGCCTCCCTCTCATCGACTGGATCGAGTTATTCACATCTTGAAGCTCCTGAATACCTCTAGTCAACAGGGTCGGGAAGGGCGCGTCGCGACGGGGCCGTGACCGGTCCGGACTGGGGCGAGGCGACGGGACCGGCGCATGGCGAACGGCGCTCCCGCGCGCGGGAGCGCCGGGCGGCCGAAGCGGGCTCAGTCCGCGAAGAGGCCCCGGGCGGCGGCCTTGGTGTCGAACTCCTCCAGACGCGCCTGGGCGTCCGGGAGGGCGTCGCACATCGCCTCCAGCAGCACCCGGCCGAGCAGCATCGGGGCACAGGCGGTGTCGAAGGCCAGGCCGGTGCCGACCGCGGCGGGCAGCAGCAGATCGCTGTGCCGGGCCACCGGGGCGAAGGCGCTGTCCGCCACCGCGACCACGGTGAGCCCCGCGCCCCGGGAGTACTCCAGCGCCTCGACCACCTCGCGCGGATGGCGCGGCAGCGCGAAGCAGAGCAGGGCGGTGGCGCCCGCCTGGACGGCCGCGTCGACGCGGTCGGCGAGCATGGTGCCGCCCTCGTCGAGCAGGCGCACATCGGGGTGGACCTTGCGGGCGAAGTACGCGAAGCCGGCCGCCTGGGCGGAGGCGGCGCGCAGGCCGAGCACCGGCAGCGGCCGGGATGCGGCGAGCAGCCGGCCGGCGCGGTCGACGGGGGCGGGGTCGGCCAGCAGCGAGGCGAGGTGCTGGAGGTTGTCGATCTCCGCCTGCACCGCCTGCTGGTACTCGTTGTACGCCCCGCCGGGCGCGGCCGGGGCGGGGGCGACGTCCCGCAGGTGCTTGCGCAGCGCGGGGTAGCCGTCGAAGCCGAGCGCGACGGCGAAGCGGGTGACGGACGGCTGGCTCACGCCGGCCAGCTCGGCCAGCTCCACACTGGACAGGAAGGGCGCGTCGGCGGCCCGCCGCACCATGCAGTGCGCGATGCGCCGCTGGGTCGGGGTGAGCCGGTGCCCCTCGAAGAGCTTCTGCAGCCGGGTGGCACTCACCGTCGCGGGATCCACCGTCGCGCCGTTCGCCCCGTGCCGCTCCGTGCCCATCGCGCCTCCTGGCCCCGCTGCCCCGCGCCCCGGCGCGCCTATTCACGCACCAAATCCGTTGCATAACTATATGCGGGACGGTGCCCGTGAGACGCCTGAACGAAAGCAGCCGGGCCCGGCCGGGCGGGCCCGGCGGGCCGCGACCGTCCGGGGCGGGATGAGGCGCAGCCCGCCCGGCCCCGGCGGGCTGTCAGTCGGCCTTGCCGTACGCCTCGTTGGCGAGCCGCACCGCGGTCGCCAGGCCCAGGTCCGGTTCGGCCTTGCGCAGGGCCCGCACCACCGAGACCTGGTCGGTGCCCTCGTCGACCCCGGAACCGGCCAGTGTCCGGCGCACCCAGCGCACCCGCAGATCGGCGTCGCTCAGCGTGGCGTACTCGTTGATCAGCGCGACGGCGCGTTCCAGGCCCGGGCGCTCGACCTCGTCCGCGGTGGCCAGCGCCCGGCGCAGGGTGAGGCCGATCTCCTCCGCGTCTCGCAGCACCAGCACATTGAGGCCCTGGTTACCGAAGCCGAGCATGCCACTCCTTCAACGAACATCCGGGGACCGGCGGAAACCCCGGTCCAGCGCACCGTATGCCCGCCACCCCGGAGTGGGCATCAGCCGTCAGACCCTTTCCGCACCCCTCCCATCGGTGGGGGTGCGGCCCGGACCGGGAGGGTTCTCAGGCGGGGGGCAGGAGCTTCTTCTGCGGCTTGCCCATCGCGTTGCGCGGCAGCGCCTCCAGGAACCGGACCTTCCGCGGCCGCTTGTGCACCGACAGCTGCCCGGCCACGAAGTCGATCAGGTCCTTCTCGCCCACCCCGTCCGCGACGACATAGGCGACGATCTCCTGGCCCAGGTCCTCGTGCGGCGCGCCGACCACTGCGGCCTCCCGCACCGCCGGGTGGTCCAGCAGCGCGTTCTCCACCTCGCCCGCCCCGATCCGGTAGCCGCCCGACTTGATCATGTCGGTGGAGGCCCGCCCGACGATCCGGTGCGAGCCGTCCGGCTCGATGGCGGCGATGTCGCCGGTACGGAACCAGCCGTCCGCCGTGTACGAGGCGTCGGTTGCCTCCGGCCGGTTCAGGTAGCCGTCGAAGAGCGTGGGGCCGGACACCTCCAGCTCGCCGATGTCGGCGCCGTCCTCGGCCACCACCCGGGTCGAGATGCCCGGCAGCGGCGTGCCGACGCAGCCGGGCCGCCGCTCCCCGTCCGCCCGCGCGGACACCGTGATCAGCGTCTCCGTCATGCCGTACCGCTCGACCGGCCGCTGCCCGGTCAGCAGCTCCAGATCGCGGAAGACCGGCGCGGGCAGCGGCGCGCTCCCGGAGACCAGCAGCCGGGCGCCGCCGAGCGCCCGCGCCGCGGACGCCTCACGGACCACCCGGCCCCACACCGTGGGCACGCCGAAGTACAGGCTGCCGCCCGCCGCCGCGTACGCCTCCGGGGTGGGCCGGCCGGTGTGCACCAGCCTGCTGCCGGTGCGCAGCGCGCCCAGCACTCCCAGGACGAGCCCGTGCACGTGGAACAGCGGCAGTCCGTGCACCAGCGTGTCCTCCGCCGTCCACGCCCAGGCGTCGGCCAGCCCGTCCAGGTCGGCGGCGACCGCGCGGCGCGATATCAGCGCGCCCTTGGGGGCGCCGGTGGTCCCGGAGGTGTAGAGGACGAAGGCGGTGGCGTCCGGCTCGGGCTCCGGCCCCGACCAGGCGGCGCGCTCACCGAGGCGTACCGGCACGTACTCCACGGCCGCGCCGGCACCGCGGCCCGCGCCCGGGGCCCCGCCGCCGGTACCGCCCGTGCCGCCGGCCGCGTCCGCCCAGGACCCGCCGCCCGGGGTCTCCTCGCCGCCGCCGAGCAGCAGCACCGCCCCGGAGTCGCGCACGATGTGGTCCCGCTCGGCGGGCCCGGAGTCCGGCGGTACGGGCACCACCGGCACCCCGGCCAGCAGGGCGCCCACCACCGCGGTCACCGTCTCCAGCGTCGGGGTCGCCCGCACCGCGACGACCGGGGCACCCGCGATGCGGGCCGCCACGGCACCCGCGGCGCCCAGCAGCTCCTCACGGGAGCAGGCGCGGCCGGCGACGCTCAGCGCGTCGGGACGGTCGCCACCGGGCTCCGTGAGCGAGGTCAGCAGTGGTGCGGCCATGGACTGCTCCTTCGACGCGGGGCGCCCCCGCTCCACTTCGGGGGGCTAACCCTACTTACAACGGCACTGGGTGACCGTACCGTCGTCACCATGAACGCCCGTGACCCTGAGGTGAAGAAGGAACTCGACGCGACGCTCCAGACCCGCAGAGAGCTGGGGGACGAGCACGAGTCGGAGCTCGTGGACGCCTTCCTGGAGAAGGTCGAGAAGCGGTTCGACGAGACCGCCGACCGCCATGTGCGCCGCCACATGGCGGAGCAGCAGATGGCCGCCGCGCGGGGTGCCCGCCCGTACGCGGCCGGAGGACACGGGCAGGGCGAGGGCATGGGGGTCGGCGAGCGCTTCGGCTTCGTGGCCGTCTCGCTGGTCCTGGCGATCCCCCTGTCCGCGATCGCCGTGGTCAACGAGGGCCTGCCGGGCCTGCTCATCGCCTGGGCCGGCATCTTCGGCGTCAACGCGGTGCACGGCATGGGCGGCTTCTCCTGGCTCCGCCGCGGCACCGGACAGGACGACTGAGCGCGGCGAACGGCAGAGCGGCGCGGGAAGCGAGGAGAAGGCAGGGAAGAAAGGGGGGACCGCCGCACCCCGGCGTGAGCCGCCGAGGGCGGGACGACGGCGGTCCCCCTCCGGGACGCGGGCTCGGGTCAGGGCCGGGACCGCGTCGGGCGACCATGGAGGTCCGGGAGCCGCTCCGGAGGTCCTGTCGCCGCATTCGGGTGTCGGGGGCGTCCTCCCGACAGGCTCTACTGTGCCCGACGCGTGTTAAGTGAGTGCTGCGGGCGCGTGACGCATACGTACCGTTGACGCGCGACCGCGCCCAGCGCTCTTTCCCTGACGGCCACCTGATGGCCACTCATCGCCCTCACCGCCCCCCCGGAAAACGACCCCGGAAAACGGCTCGGGCCGGGAACCAGCGGTCCCCGGCCCGAGTGCGAAGCGCGCTCAGCGCGGTCGCGGCATCAGCGCTGACGCGTGATCAGCACTGACAGGAAATCAGTGCGCCTTGGCGAGGTAGGCCAGCAGGTCCTGCCGGCTGACGACGCCCTTCGGCTTGCCCTCGACCAGCACGATGGCCGCGTCCGCGTCGCCCAGTGCCGCCATCAGGTCCTCGACCGGCTCGCCCGAGCCGACCTGCGGCAGCGGCGGGCTCATGTGCTTCTCCAGCGGGTCGGTGAGCGAGGCGCGCTGGGTGAACAGCGCGTCCAGCAGCTCCCGCTCGACGACCGAGCCGACGACCTCGGCGGCCATCACGTCCGGGTGGCCGGCGCCGGGCTTGACGATGGGCATCTGGGAGACGCCGTACTCGCGCAGCACCTCGATCGCCTCGCCGACCGTCTCCTCCGGGTGCATGTGGACCAGCGAGGGCAGGCCGCCCTCCTTGCCCTGGAGGACGTCCCCGACGCGGACGGCCGGGCCGGCCTCCTCGAGGAAGCCGTAGTCGGCCATCCAGTCGTCGTTGAAGATCTTCGACAGGTAGCCGCGGCCGCTGTCCGGCAGCAGCACGACGACCACGTCGTCCTCGGTCAGCCCCTCGGCGACGCGCAGCGCGGCCACCACGGCCATGCCGCAGGAGCCGCCGACCAGCAGGCCCTCCTCCTTGGCCAGCCGGCGCGTCATCTGGAAGGCGTCCTTGTCGGAGACCGCGACGATCTCGTCCGCGACGCCCTGGTCGTAGGCGGTCGGCCAGAAGTCCTCGCCGACGCCCTCGATCAGGTACGGGCGGCCGGAGCCGCCGCTGTAGACCGAGCCCTCGGGGTCGGCGCCGATGACCCTGACCTTGCCGTCGCTGGCGTCCTTCAGGTAGCGGCCGGTGCCGCTGATGGTGCCGCCGGTGCCGACGCCCGCGACGAAGTGGGTGATCTTCCCCTCCGTCTGCTCCCACAGCTCCGGACCGGTGGTCTCGTAGTGCGAGCGCGGGTTGTTCGGGTTGCTGTACTGGTCCGGCTTCCAGGCGCCCGGCGTCTCACGGACCAGGCGGTCGGAGACGTTGTAGTAGGAGTCGGGGTGCTCGGGGTCCACCGCGGTCGGGCAGACGACGACCTCCGCGCCGTAGGCCCGCAGCACGTTGATCTTGTCGGTGGAGACCTTGTCGGGGCAGACGAAGATGCACTTGTAGCCCTTGCGCTGGGCCACCATGGCCAGCCCGACGCCGGTGTTGCCCGAGGTGGGCTCGACGATCGTGCCGCCGGGCTTGAGCTCGCCGGAGGCTTCCGCCGCCTCGATCATCCGGATCGCGATCCGGTCCTTCACCGACCCGCCGGGGTTGAAGTATTCGACCTTGGCGAGGACCGTCGCCCGGATGCCTTCCGTGACGTGGTTGAGCTTCACCAGCGGGGTATTGCCGACCAGCTCGATCATCGATTCGTAGTACTGCACGCCCTACTCCTGGTTAAGCGGGATCTCCGCGAGTCAAGGGGTGGCCGCCGTCGCGGTCCCACCCTGCCAGCCTAATCGGCTCCGGGGGTCTGAGATGGCTCTCCGCCGCGTCCGAGGCCTGACACCTCCCCACACCTCCCAGCCGCCCACCTGGCGCGTTGCGCGCGTGCTCACACGGGGCAACTAGCAGATAGCGGGGAGTACCCGAGTGCTCCCCGCCGAGCGCCCCCGAGGAGCGCTCGGCGAGGCCCGTGCGAGCGGAGGTGGACGTCCCATGTCGATGTCGAGGGCGAGGGTCGCCCGGCGGATCGCCACCGCCGCGGCCTATGGCGGCGGCGGGATCGGGCTGCTGGGCGGGGTGACCGTCGGGGTGGTGCTGACCGAGGTGTCGCTGGCCCGGCGGGTCATCGGGGAGTCGGAGGAGACACCGCCCGCCGCGGACGGCCGGTACGGCTTCTCCTTCGCGCTGCGCAACGGCCGCGCCCCGCTGCGGCTGGGGTTCCTGGGCGATTCGACGGCAGCGGGTCAGGGCGTGCACCGGCCCAGCCAGACCCCCGGAGCCCTGCTCGCCTCGGGGCTGGCGGCGGTGGCCGAGCGCCCCGTGGACCTGCGGAACGTGGCCCGGCCCGGGGCGCAGTCCGACGACCTCGACCGGCAGGTGGACATGCTGCTGGAAGACGAGCCGGAGCGCCGCCCCGACGTCTGCGTGATCATGATCGGCGCCAATGACGTCACGCACCGGATGCCGCCCGCCCGCTCGGTGCGGCTGCTGGCCGCCGCCGTCCGCCGGCTGCGTCAGGCGGACTGCGCGGTGGTCGTCGGCACCTGTCCCGACCTGGGCACCATCGAGCCCGTCTATCAGCCGCTGCGCTGGATCGCGCGGCGGCTGAGCCGTCAGCTGGCCGCCGCGCAGACCATCGCGGTGATCGAGGAGGGCGGGCGGACGGTGTCGCTGGGCGATCTGCTCGGGCCGGAGTTCGCGGCGAACCCGCGGGAGCTGTTCGGCCCGGACAGCTACCACCCCTCCGCGGAGGGGTACGCCACCGCCGCGATGGCCATCCTGCCGACGCTGTGCGCCGTGCTCGACCTGTGGCCGGAGGAGGGGCCTCCGGAGGCGGCCCGCGAGGAGGGCTTCCTGCCGGTCGCCCGCGCGGCGGCGGAGGCGGCGGCCGAGGGCGGCACGGAGGTGACGGCGGCGCGCGGGCCATGGGCGCTGCTGCTGCGGCGGCGCCGCAGGCGCCTGCCCACCGACACCGAGCCAGCCCCCCACCCCGCCCCCATCGAACCCTCCCTCCCCTGACGCGCCCCTCCCCCTGCGCCCTCCAGGCATGTCCTCAAGCTCCCCCAGACTCCGTCCGGGGGGACCCCCAGGACGGGCTGGATTTTCCAGCCCGTCCGGCGTTTGAGGACCGGGGCCTGCGGCGGAGCCCCAGTTCGGGACACCAGGTGGCAGGCTGGAGAAAGGCCCGGCCCGCACAGCGCGGGCATTGCGCGGAGCGGCCCGCCCGGCGAGGGCACCGCTGAGCGGGCGCTTAGAAAAGAGTCCGGCATCACAGGCGGCAGACCGTGACCACCGCCATACGTCCGGGTAACTTCCCTTCAGTCCCGCCCTTTCCCTGTATGGAGCCGTGATGCCCGAAGCCGTGATCGTCTCTGCCGCCCGCTCCCCCATCGGTCGCGCCTTCAAGGGGTCGCTGAAGGATCTGCGGCCGGACGACCTGACCGCCGAGATCATCCAGGCCGCTCTCGCCAAGGTTCCCCAGCTGGACCCGCGGGAGATCGAGGACCTGATGCTGGGCTGTGGCCTGCCCGGTGGCGAGCAGGGCCACAACCTGGGCCGGATCGTCGCCGTGCAGATGGGCATGGACCACCTGCCGGGCTGCACCATCACCCGTTACTGCTCGTCCTCCCTCCAGACCTCCCGGATGGCCATGCACGCCATCAAGGCGGGCGAGGGCGACGTCTTCATCTCCGCCGGAGTGGAGATGGTGTCCCGCTCCGTCAAGGGCACCTCGGACGGGCTGCCGGACACCCACAACCCGCTCTTCGCCGAGGCCGAGGCCCGTACCGCGGCACGCGCCGAGCAGGAGGGCACGGACTGGCACGACCCGCGCGAGGACGGCCTGATCCCGGACGCGTACATCGCGATGGGCCAGACCGCGGAGAACCTGGCCCGCCTCAAGGGCATCACCCGGCAGGAGATGGACGAGTTCGGCGTACGGTCCCAGAACCTCGCCGAGGAGGCCATCAAGAAGGGCTTCTGGGAGCGGGAGATCACCCCGGTCACCACCCCCGACGGCACCGTGGTGTCGACCGACGACGGTCCGCGGGCGGGCACCACGCTGGAGGGCGTGCAGGGCCTGAAGCCGGTCTTCCGCCCTGACGGCCTGGTCACCGCGGGCAACTGCTGCCCGCTGAACGACGGCGCCGCCGCCCTGGTGATCATGTCGGACACCAAGGCGCGGGAGCTGGGCATCACGCCGCTGGCGCGGATCGTGTCCACCGGCGTCTCCGGCCTGTCCCCGGAGATCATGGGCTACGGCCCGGTCGAGGCGTCCCGGCAGGCGCTGAGCCGCGCCGGGCTGACCATCGACGACATCGACCTGGTGGAGATCAACGAGGCGTTCGCCGCCCAGGTCATCCCGTCCTACCGGGACCTGGGCATCGACATCGACAAGCTCAACGTCAACGGCGGCGCCATCGCGGTCGGCCACCCCTTCGGCATGACGGGCGCGCGGATCACCGGCACGCTGATCAACTCCCTGCAGTTCCACGACAAGCAGTTCGGTCTGGAGACGATGTGCGTGGGCGGCGGCCAGGGCATGGCGATGGTCATCGAGCGGCTGAGCTGAGCTGGAGCGGAGGGCGGGACCTGCCCGCAGCGGAAGCGAAGCTCAGCGCGACCAAGAACGCGAGCGGCTGAGGCCGACCCGAACTGAGCCGACCGTTCTGGGCCGGGCCGCCGTGGCCTGATGGGCCGGCGGCCCGGAGCGGGTCGGGCCGTGGTCGGTTGCGGGTGTAGCCCCAGTTGTGACCGAATCTCCCCCAGGATGTGATCTGCGTCCTGGGGGAGCGGCATTCTCGCAGGTCAGAGCCGATACGGACCAAAGACCCGGGACCACATACCCGTCCTGACGGTGACATTGTGCACTGACAAGCCTCTGCGGCGCGGGTCAAGCTGGGGTAGGAATTCGGGGGATCAACAGCAACCGGGAGTACGTCAGTGAGCGCCATGACTCTTGCCCTCCTGCTGGCCGCGGCTGCCGCCACGGCCATGGGCACCGCAGCCCTGCACACCGCTCGCGGCCTCCGTCGGCAGATCACCGAACTCCGTGCGGAGCTGGCCGACTCCGCCGCCCTGCGGCAGGAGCGGGCCGCCATGGTGCCGATGGCGCGTCCCACCCCGGCTGCCGAGATACGGGCCGCCGTGGCCGACGCCCTCGCCGAGGAGCGCGAGCGTGAGCTGGCCGAGGCCCGCGCGTTCTGGGCCGCCCAGGAGGCTCGTGACGTGAGCGGCGCCGCGGCCGCCGCCGACACCACCTCGCTGCTGGGCGGGCTGGCCGGGCTCGGCGACGACTCCCCGCTGGACGCCCACCCCGACACCCACATCTATGTGCCCCGCCAGACGGACTTCGCCGGCCTGGAGCCGTCCATCGGCTTCGACGTGGAGGGCCCGCTGTTCGGTCCGGAGGCCGCCGACCCGGCCGGGGAGGTCGAGCTCGACCCGGACCCGGTGGAGTCCGCGGAGCTGGCCGCCGCCCGGCGCCGCCACCCCTCGCACCCGGACTTCAGCCCGGCCCCCGCGGTCTCCGACCACGAGCGCACCGTGGACCGGCTCGCCGAACTCTCCGGCGCCCGCACCCCGCTGGCCGACGTCCGCCCCGGCCCGCTGGGCACCCTCGACGTGTACGTCTTCGCCGACGGCACCACGATCTGCATGACGCCGGGCCACCGGGAGACCGCCGACCGGCTCGCCGCCGCGCTGCGCGACGGCATCACCCCGGTGCTGCTGGGCAGCTCCGGCGTCTCCGGGGCGTACGCGCTGACCTTCGCCTGCGCCGAGGAGAACGTCTACGTGCTGGCGGACCGGGTCATCGCCTCCCTGTAGTCAGGCCCTCCCCGCAGTCAGCTTCCCCCTGTCACCGACGGGCCGGTTCCGCGGCCCGTCGCCGCCTCCGCGGCGGCGACCAGCTCCAGCGCCTCGGCGAGTTCGCGGCCCGCGTCCGGGGCGTACCGCAAGGCTTCGGCCAGATCGTGGCCGGCCACCGCCACCTGGTCGGCCACCACGAACATCCCCGCATCCGGCACCGTCCGCACCTCGCCGCCGGGCTGCTCGATGCGCTGTGCGCGGGCGGTCAACTCCCGTGCCAGCGCGAGCCCTTCGGCCGCCGCGCTCCGGGCCAGGGCGGACTGCGGCAAGGCGCGCAACCGGTCGGCGAGACGGTCGACGGCGGTCAGCAAGGGGGTCGTATCAGTCACAAGTGCGAGCCTATGCGCCGCCAACGGCCTGTTGCCAACAGGCCGACGCTCAGGCACGGTGAGCTGAAGAAGAACCGTCCAGGCCATGAATGGCACTGCGATAGGACACGCCGGAGGCGCCGATGTCCCAAGTCTTCTCCGAAGAGACCCACCGGAACCTGCTCTCCCGAATCCCTCACTGCACCGGCCGTGAAGTCGCCGACTGGCTGCGCACGGTGGACGAAGGGCCCGCGCTCTTCCGCTTCGAGGAGAAGGTCAGCTGGTTGCGCGGCGCGCACCAGCTCGCCTACGGGCACGCCAAAGCGATCATCCATGAGCACGATCTGCGCCGGGCCGCACGCAAGCTGGGCTAGGCCGCCGACATGACGAAGGGCCCGCGGCACGGATGCCGCGGGCCCTTCCCTGTGCCCTGAGTCACAGTCGGCCGGATCACAACTCCCGGAGGATGGCGATCAGCCGCAGCAGCTCCAGGTAGATCCACACCAGCGAGAGCGTCAGGCCGAAGGCGGCCATCCACGACTCCTCGCGCGGGGCGCCGTACCGGATGCCGTCCTCGACCTGCTTGAAGTCCATCGCGAGGAAGGCCGCGCCGAGCACCACGCCGATGATGCCGAAGACGACACCGAGGCCGCCGCTGCGGAAGCCGAGGCCGTCACCGCCGCCGATGGCCGCGAAGAGCAGGTTGACCGCCATCAGCAGGACGAAGCCGATCGAGGCCGCCAGCACGAAGCGCATGAAGCGCGCGTCGACCCGCACCAGGCGGGTCTTGTAGGCGACGAGCACACCGACGAAGACCGCCATCGTGCCGAGCACGGCCTGCATCGGGATGCCGGACCAGCGCTCGTTGAACGCCTGGCTGATGACGCCGAGGAAGAGGCCCTCGAAGGCGGCGTACCCGATGATGAGCGCCGGGTTCGCCTTGCGCTTGAACGACTGGACCAGGCCGAGCACCATCGCGACCAGGGCCGCGCCGACGCCCACGCCGATCGGCAGCTCGGCGATCCAGGCGATGGCCGCCGCGACGATCACGGTGCCCAGCGTCATGCCGGTGCGCATGACGACGTCATCCATCGTCATCCGGCCGGTCAGCAGCGGGGCGGCCGGCGGCGCACCGTACATCTGCTGGAGCTGGTCAGGGGTCAGATTGTGCTGGTCACCGACCGCGTACGGGTTGGTCGGGGCCTGGGGCTGGGCGTACGGGTTGCCCGCTTGCGCGTACGGGTTGCCCTGGGCTGCGGCGGGGCCCCCGGCCTGCGGCGCCGCGCCGAAGCCCGCATAGCCGCCGTCGCGGCTGAACCCCCGTCGCGAGAAGACCGGGTTGCTGCTCCTCATCTCACTCCTCCGATGGCCGCCGGGCGCGACCTCGACACAAGGGTAATGGGTAAGCAAAAGAAGCACCCTAGTGCTCAGGCAGGATCTTAGGAGGATCTTTGCCACAGGGTCCGCCGGTTTTCGGGCGGATCACCGGGACGGTGGGCGACCGTTTCCCTACGGAGCGTGTGCCGAAAGGGCACGTCGGTGCCCGGAGCCGGACTTGAACCGGCACGGCCCGAAGGCCAGCGAGGTTTAAGCTCGCCGTGTCTGCATTCCACCATCCGGGCTTGGCCCCCTCGGATCGCACACGTGCGCGATCCCACCCATGGAGAGCAAGGACGAGCCTATCCGGGGAAATGCCCCCGAACAGCGGAACGACGACCCGAGGTTGTCTTATTTTATTGGCAACTGAGGGTCCATCAGCAGATCAGCGGAGCCATCGCGGCATGCCAAGGGCTGATCAGCGCTGTCACCGACTGCGGTGCGGTAGTGACAATGAATGACGAAATCTCGCCGCCCCGCGACGGCCCGGGCGGGCCCGGGCCTCTCGGGGCCCGTCTCCTACCCAAGGAGGAGGACACCTCCATCGGAGTACCTCCCTGGTCTCCCCCGGAACGAGAGCACGGGCTGATCCCAGGGCCCGCTTCGGCCAGGACGATGGAACGGCACGCTTCGATCAGCCGATCCGACAGGAGAGCTCGCCGTGACCACCACCCCCTCCGGCGTCCGGACCGCCCCCCGCTCCACCGCGGCCGCGGCACACGCCACGGACCTGACCAAGGTCTACGGACAGGGCGAGACCCAGGTGGTCGCCCTGGACGCGGTGTCCGTGGAGTTCCGCCAGGCGGAGTTCACCGCCATCATGGGCCCCTCGGGCTCCGGCAAGTCCACGCTGATGCACTGCATGGCCGGGCTGGACTCGATCTCCAGCGGCTCGGCCCGCATCGGTGACGTCGAGCTGACCTCCCTGAAGGACAAGAAGCTCACCCAGCTGCGCCGGGACAAGATCGGCTTCATCTTCCAGGCGTTCAACCTGCTGCCCACGCTCAACGCCCTGGAGAACATCACCCTGCCGATGGACATAGCGGGCCGGAAGGCCGACAAGCAGTGGCTGGACCAGGTGGTCACCACCGTCGGGCTCTCCGGGCGGCTCAAGCACCGGCCCAACCAGCTCTCCGGCGGTCAGCAGCAGCGTGTCGCGGTGGCCCGCGCGCTGGCCGGCAAGCCCGAGATCATCTTCGCGGACGAGCCGACCGGAAACCTCGACTCCCGCTCCGGCGCCGAGGTGCTCGGCTTCCTCCGCAACTCGGTGCGCGAGCTCGGCCAGACCGTGGTGATGGTGACCCACGACCCGGTCGCCGCCTCCTACGCCGACCGGGTCGTCTTCCTCGCCGACGGCCGGATCGTCGACGACATGGCGAACCCCTCGGCCGAGGCCGTGCTCGACCGGATGAAGCGCTTCGACGCCCGCGGCCGCGTCAGCTGACCCGCCACCGCCCGACCGTCACCCGGCCTCTTCCACAGGACTGACCTCACCATGTTCCGTACCGCCTTGCGCAACGTGCTCGCGCACAAGGCCCGGCTGCTGATGACCGTGCTCGCCGTCCTCCTCGGCGTGGCGTGCGTCTCCGGCACCCTGGTCTTCACCAACACCGTCTCCGACGCGTACCAGAAGAGCTCCGAGAAGGGCTACCGCAACGTCGACGTCGCCATCACCCCCGAGGACGACGATGACGACAAGGACCGGCCGGGCGACGCCCCCAAGCTGACCCAGCAGCTGCTGGACAAGGCCGCGAAGGTGCCCGGCGCCGACTACGCCACCGGCGCCATCTCCGGCTTCACCGCGCTGTCCGACAAGGACGGCGACCTGCTGGGCGGCGGCTTCTCCACCATCGGCGCCAACTACTACCCGGGCAAGGACGGCAAGGACGCCCGGTACCCGATGACCAGCGGCCGGGCGCCGACCGCCCCGGGCGAGATCGCCCTGGACAGCAAGAGCGCCGACAAGGGCCACTACAAGGTCGGCGACATCATCCGGGTCTCCGTCGACGGCCCGGTGCTGAAGCCGAAGGTCACCGGCATCTTCACCACCGACGACGGCAATGTCGCGGCCGGCGGCAGCCTCGCGCTCTTCGACACCGCCACCGCCCAGAAGCTGTTCGCCAAGCCGGGCGAGTTCAGCGAGATCGACATCAAGGCCAAGCCCGGCACCTCGCAGGCGGCCCTCAAGGCCCAGGTCGACAAGATCCTGCCCAAGGGCAAGGCGGAGGCCGAGACCGGCCAGAAGATCTCCGACGACCAGGCCGAGGCCATCAAGAAGGGCACCGACGGCCTGCGCACCTTCATGCTGGTCTTCGCCGGCATCTCGCTCTTCGTCGGCATCTTCATCATCGCCAACACCTTCACCATGCTGGTCGCCCAGCGCACCAAGGAACTCGCCCTGATGCGGGCGGTCGGCGCCAGCCGCCGCCAGGTGACCCGCTCGGTGCTGATCGAGGCCACCGTCGTCGGCACCATCGCGTCCGCCATCGGCCTGCTCGCCGGTGTCGGCCTCGGCGCCGGACTGCGCTCGCTGCTGGGCACCACCGGCGCCACCGTTCCGGACGGCCCGCTGGTGGTCGACACCAACACCGTCCTGACCTCGATGATCGTCGGCATCGTGGTGACCGTGCTCGCCGCCTGGCTGCCCGGCCGCCGCGCCGCCAAGATCCCGCCGGTCGCCGCGATGAGCAGCGTCCACGCGGTCGCCTCCACCCGCAGCCTGGTGGTGCGCAACACCATCGGCGCCATCTTCGCCGGCGTGGGTGTCGCCCTCGTCCTGGCCGGCACCGGGATGAGCGACGGCAAGCAGGCCATGGGGCTGGGCGCGGTCGTGCTGCTGATCGGCGTGTTCATCCTGACCCCGCTGCTGTCCCGGCCGATCATCGCGGCCGCCGCGCCACTGCTCCGGGTCTTCGGGATCTCCGGCAAGCTCGCCCGGCAGAACGCCGTCCGCAACCCGCGCCGCACCGCGGCCACCGCCTCGGCGCTGATGGTCGGCCTCACCCTGATCACCGGTCTGACGGTGATCGCGGGCAGCGTCCAGAAGAGCATCGACAAGATGGCCCGGGACTCCCTCTCCGCGGACTACTTCGTCACGATGGGCGACAAGGACTCCTCCACCCCGCTCTCCCCGGGCGTGGAGAAGAAGCTCACCGCGCTCAAGGAGGTCACCGCCTCCAGCCCGATGCGCATGTCCGAGTCCCGGATCAACGGTGACGACGAGACGCTGGTCGGCGTCAACGGCAAGACCATCAAGGAGCTGCTGAACCTGGACTTCACCCAGGGCTCGATCTCCTCCCTCCGCCCGGACACCGTCCTGGTCGACAAGGACCTCGCCGAGGACAAGGGCTGGAAGGTCGGCTCCACCCTCAACGTGACCTACGAGGACGCCGCGCGCGGGCGGCTCAAGGTCAGCGGTGTCTACGAGGGCAACGAGATCGTCAACGGCATCATGGTGGACAACACCACGCTCACCCCGCACCTGGACCGGGTCAACGACTTCCAGCTGATGCTGAAGACCACCGGCGGCCCGTCCGACGCCACCAAGGACACCCTGGAGAAGGCGCTCGGCGACAACCCGGCGATCCGCGTCCAGGACATGGACGACGTCTCCAACGACATCGCCAAGTTCTTCAACCTGATGCTGAACATGCTCTACGGGCTGCTCGGCATGGCCGTGGTCATCGCGGTGCTCGGCGTCATCAACACCCTGGCGATGTCGGTCTTCGAACGCTCCCAGGAGATCGGGATGCTGCGGGCGATCGGCCTCGACCGGCGCGGCATCAAGCGGATGGTGCGGCTGGAGTCGCTGGTCATCTCGCTCTTCGGCGGTGTGCTCGGCATCGGTCTGGGCACCTTCTTCGGCTGGGCGGCCGGTGAGCTGATCTCCTCGGGCCTGTCCACCTACGAGCTGGTCCTGCCGTGGGGCCGGATGGCGATCTTCCTGGCGCTGGCCGCGGTGGTCGGTGTGCTGGCCGCGACGTGGCCGGCACGGCGGGCGGCCAAGCTGAACATGCTGACGGCGATCAAGTCGTAGCGGATTCCTGGGGCTCCGCCCCAGACCCCGCTCCTCAAGCGCCGGAGGGGCTGGATTGCGCTCGGGCGGGCTGGCAAAGATGCAGCCCGCCCGAGCCTTTCCTTCGGCGTACTAGCCCCTCCAGTCGCGGGAGCGCAGCGGCATGCGGGAGGCGCCGGAGTCCGGGGTGCGGACGGCGAGCACCTGGTTGACCCCGATCCGGTTGCGCTCGAAGGACAGCGCGCACGCCGCCATGTAGAGCCGCCAGACCCGGGCCCGGCCCGGCGAGGCGGCCCGTACCGCCCGCGGCCAGGCGGCCTCCAGATTGGCCACCCAGCGCCGCAGGGTCAGGGCATAGTGCTCGCGTATCGCCTCCACGTCCCGCACCTCGAAGCCCGCCCGCTCCAGCTGGGCGACGGTGCGGCCCAGCGGGGCCAGCTCGCCGTCCGGGAAGACGTAGGCGTCGATGAACCGGTCGACGCGGTACGCCTCCTCGTCCGGCTCGGGGCGGCGCGCGATCTGGTGGTTGAGGAGCCGGCCGCCGGGGGCGAGCAGCCGGTGGAGGTCGGCGGCGTACTGGGCGTACTGGGCGGAGCCGACGTGCTCGGCCATGCCGATGGAGGAGATCGCGTCGAACGGCCCGTCCGGCACCTGCCGGTAGTCCTGGACCCGGATCTCCACCCGGTCGGCCAGCCCGGCGTCCGCGACCCGCTTGCGGGCGTAGGCGGCCTGCTCCGCGGAGAGCGTGATGCCGACCGCCCGCACGCCGTACTCCCGGGCGGCGTGCAGCACCATCGAGCCCCAGCCGCAGCCCACGTCCAGCAGCCGGCGACCGGGCCGCAGGGCCAGCTTGCGGCAGATCAGGTCGAGCTTGGCGCGCTGCGCCTCCTCCAGGGAATCCATCCCGGACTCCCAGTAGGCGCACGAGTAGACCATCGAGGGGCCCAGCACCAGCTCGTAGAAGTCGTTTCCCACGTCGTAGTGGTGGCTGATGGCGGCCTTGTCGCGGCGGAGGGTGTGCAGCGGCCCGCGGCGGAAGCGGACCTCCTCCGGGGGCGGGGCGGGCGGCAGTCCCGGGCCGGCGAGGGCGAGCAGTTCGCGGATGCCGGCCCGCACCGCCGGGTCGCGCAGGGCGCGCAGCCCGGCCACCGGTCCGCTGCCGTGCCGGAGCGGGGTGGCGCGCTCCCATATCAGGCCGGAGAGCCGGTCCAGGGCGACGTAGAGGTCGCCCTCGATGTCGAGGTCGCCGGCCACCCAGGCGCGGGCCAGGCCGAGTTCGCCCGGCTTCCACAGGATCCGGTGCAGGGCACGGCGCCGGCGCAGGACCACTGTGGGCGCGTCCGGGGGGCCGGCCTCACTGCCGTCCCAGGCGCGGAGGCGGACCGGGAGGGGGGCTCCCAGTGCCTCCTGGGCGAGCGCGGTGAGCCGGGCAGCGGTATCGACCATGTCGCACACCTCCGTGATGGGGGGTCAGCAAAGGCCCACCCCTCACGTAAACACCGCCGGGCCCGGCGCACAGTCCCGTGTGCACGACCGCAGTCGGCGGAAAACCGGATTCAGCCGCCCGGCCCCGGCCGCGGCCGATTCGCGCGGCGC
Source organism: Streptomyces sp. JLBT605 (assembly GCF_058215555.1). NCBI lineage: Bacteria > Bacillati > Actinomycetota > Actinomycetes > Kitasatosporales > Streptomycetaceae > Streptomyces > Streptomyces sp. JLBT605. The sequence goes on along the minus strand of NZ_CM177087.1, from coordinate 4,149,024 downwards.
GCACCGCGCGCCCGGGGAACGCCGAAGGGCGCCCGCCCCACGGATGGCGGACGCCCTCGGCGTCGATGTGTGTCCGACTCGCCCGGCGGTGTTCCGCCGGATGAGCCGGGCAGGTCGTGTCCGACCGGGTCAGGAAGCCTTGGCCTGCTCGACCTTGGTCTCGTCCTTCTTGGCCGCGGCGGCCGCGCTGACCGGGGCGGCGGCCTCGTAGAACTCCTCGCGGGGGTTCTCGATGGCGCCGAGCGAGACGACCTCGCGCTTGAGGAACATCTGCAGGGTCCAGTCGGCCAGCACCCGGATCTTGCGGTTGAAGGTCGGCATCGCCATGCCGTGGTAGCCGCGGTGCATGTACCAGGCGAGACGGCCCTTGAGCTTGATCTTCGTCTTGCCGAAGACCAGCATCGCGACGCCCTTGTGCAGGCCGAGACCGGCCACGGCGCCCTTGTTGGCGTGCTTGTACTCGCGCTGCGGGAAACCGCGCATGCCCGAGATGACGTTGTCGCCGAGGACCTTGGACTGGCGCAGCGCGTGCTGGGCGTTGGGCGGGCACCAGGCGCCCTCGCCGACGGCGAGGTCCGGGACCTGGGCGTTGTCGCCGGCGGCCCAGATGTAGTCGGTGCCCTGCACCTGGAGGGTGGGGGCGGTGTCCACGTGGCCGCGCGGGCCCAGCGGCAGGCCGAAGCGGGCGAGCGCCGGGTTCGGCTTCACACCGGCGGTCCACACGATGGTGCTGGAGTCGACCTCCAGGCCGTTCTTCAGCACGACGTGACCGTCGACGCAGGACTCCATCGAGGTCTGGAGGTAGATCTCGATGCCGCGCTTCTTGAGGTGCTCAAGGCCCCACTGGCCGAGCTTGGGGCCGACCTCGGGGAGGATCTTGTCCGCGGCGTCGACCAGGATGAAGCGCATGTCCTCGCGGTTCACCGTGGGGTAGTACTTCGCGGCGTCGCGGGCCATGTCCTCGACCTCGCCGATGGTCTCCGCGCCGGCGAAGCCACCGCCGACGAAGACGAAGGTCAGCGCCTTGCGGCGGACCTCCTCGTCGGTGGTCGAGTCGGCCTTGTCGAGCTGCTCGAGGACGTGGTTGCGCAGGCCGATGGCCTCCTCCACACCCTTCATGCCGATGCCGTTCTCGGCCAGGCCGGGGATCGGGAAGGTCCGGGAGACCGCGCCGAGCGCGATGACCAGGTAGTCGAAGGGCAGCTCGTACGCCTCGCCGACGAGCGGCTGGACGCTGGCGACCTTGCGGTCCTGGTCGATGGTCGTGACGCGGCCGGTGAGGACCTCCGCCTTGGGGAGCACGCGCCGCAGCGGGACCACGACGTGGCGCGGGGAGATGCTGCCGGCAGCAGCTTCGGGGAGGAAGGGCTGGTACGTCATGTACGAGCGCGGGTCGACGACCGTGACGGTCGCCTCGCCGTACCGCATCTTCTTGAGGATGCGGCGTGCCGCGTACAGGCCTACGTACCCACCGCCTACAACGAGGATCCTGGGACGCTCCGTGGTGCTCATGTTTCGAGTATCCAGCACCCATTGGAGGGGTGCTCGTGAGCCCCTTCACAAGCATCGCGAAGGCATCTGCTACACTCCGCCGCCACCGTGACCCACGCCATACCCCCGGGAGGGAACCACCTCCCCGCCAGGCGCGTTGTTCACCCCCACTGATCTGCGCTTGGGGCTGCCGAGCCGGGTGAACCAGCGGTTTCGGGGGCGGTTCGGCGACCCTTCGGAAACATGGCGTTTCACACCCAACACCCCTGCGAGACCCCGGAAACAGGGTCCGACGGCCTCCAGATGCGACTGTCGGACCCCTTTTTCATGTGAAGGATTTCACGACCCTTTTTCCGGAGGAGGCCCCCAGCCGCCCCGGAAGGGGTCCGAAACGGCTGAAAGACGACCCCTGGCCGGGGGTGCTACGCCTCGTCGGCAGCCGCGGCGAAAGCGATCCCGTCGAGGATGTCGTGTTCGCTCACCACGACCTCTTCGGCACCGATCCGGTCCATGATCTTCAGCAGGATGACCGCGCCGGCGGTGATGACGTCGACCCGTCCCGGGTGGATCACCGGGATCGCCACCCGATCGGCGTGGGTGGAGGCGAGCAGCCGCGTGGTGATGTCGCGGACCTGGTCGTAGGAGATCCGCGCGTGGTGGACGACGGTGGAGTCGTACTCCGGGAGCCCCAGCGCGATGGCGGCGACGGTGGTGACCGAGCCGGCCAGTCCCACCAGGGTACGGGCCCGTGTCAATGGCACCGTCTCCTCGGCGAGCGCGAGCGCCGCCTCGACGTCCGCCTCTATGGCCGCGACCTGCTCCGGAGCCGGCGGGTCGGTGACCCGGCCGTCCACCACCAGATGGCGCTCGGTCATCCGCACACAGCCGATGTCCACGCTGCGGGCGGCGAGCGAGGGGTGGCGCGATGGGGGTCCCCCCGGACGAAGTCTGGGGGAGCCTCCGGCAAGGGTGGTGGTGGGCGACGGGTGGGCATGCTCCTCACCGACGACGAACTCCGTCGAGCCGCCGCCGATGTCCACCACCAGATACGGCTTCTCGACGTGGCCCACCCGTCGCCCACCACCACCCTCAACCGAAGGGCGCTCCGCACCCGCCCCTCTCTCCAGAGCCACCAACTCCCGGGTGGCGCCGGTGAAGGAGAACTCCGCCTCCTGGTCGCCGGTGATCACCTCGGGCTCGACGCCCAGGATGTCCAGCACGCCCTGGACGAAGTCCGCCCGGTTCTCCACGTCCCGGGAGGCCGAGGTGGCGACGAAGCGGAGGCTGCCGGCGCCCAGCTCCTTGATCACGGCGGCGTACTCGCGGCAGGCCGCGAAGGTCCGCTCCAGCGCCTCCGGAGCGAACCGGCCGGTGCGGTCCACGCCCTGGCCCAGCCGGACGATCCGCATCCGGCGGTCCAGCTCGGTCAGCTCGCCGGTCGCCGGGTCGATGTCGGCGACGAGCAGCCGGATGGAGTTGGTGCCGCAGTCGATGGCGGCGACGCGCTTCACTGGTCGCCACCCTCGGCGCCGGCAGGGTGCTCCGTGCCCTCGGCGGACTCGGCGCACGGAGTGACGCAGGGGCCCTTGCGCCACCACTCCGGCAGCATCGCGATGGTCTCGTCGCCCAGCGGGTTGACCCCGGGGCCGGCGGCCAGCGAGTGGCCGACGAGCACGTGCAGGCACTTCACCCGGTCCGGCATGCCGCCCGCGCTGGGGAAGCCCTCCAGCACCTCGATGGCGTCCCGGCGCGCGATGTAGTCCTCGTGGGCGGCCCGGTAGGCGGCGGCCAGCTCCGGGTCGGTGGCGAGCCGGGCCTGCATCTCCTTCATCACGCCCTCCGCCTCCAGGGTGCCGATGGCGGACGCGGCGCGCGGGCAGGTCAGGTAGTACAGCGTCGGGAACGGCGTGCCGTCCTCAAGGCGCGGCGCCGTCTCGACGACGTCCGGGTTGCCGCACGGGCAGCGGTGGGCGATGGCGCGCAGACCGCGCGGCGGGCGGCCCAGCTGCTCTTTGAAGGCGGCGACGTCCGCGGCGGTGGGCGGGGTGGGCTCCGTCTGCGGAGGGGGCGTGTCCATGAGTGGCGGTTCTCTTCGTGTCGTGTCGGGACGGACGGAAGCGGATGCGGTGCGGATGCGGTGCGGATGCGGAGAGGCGGGGAGGGCAGGACGGCCGGGCGGAGCGTCGGCACGCCCGCGCGCGGGACGCGGGGGCGTGGGTCAGCGCCGCGGTCGCGGAGCTGTGTCCGCCGCCTCCAGGCCGTCCAGCAGATTGCGGTACCAGGGCTGGTCGGCGGCCCTGCGGCCGTCGGCGCGGTCGGCGCCTGGGCCCTGGCCCACCATGTTGAAGCCGGTCTCGCCCGGCCGCACATAGTGCAGCTGCTCGCGCGCCAGCCGCTCGATGTACGCGGGGTCCTTCAGCCGGGCCTTCTGGTCGCGCAGCCGGTCGGCTTCCCGGCGCTCCTGTTCGGCCAGCCGCCGCTGCTCGGCGATGTCCGCGCGCTGGGAGACGTACTGCCGTATCGGGTAGGCGAGGGCGACGACCAGCGAGCACAGCACGAGCGCGAGCAGCGCCGCCCGGCCGGTGAGGCGGTTGCGCCGGCCGCGCGCCCGGTAGACGCGGGCGGCGGCGTGCTCGCCGAGCGCCTTGAGCCTGGTCGCGGTGGAGAACCGTGCCCGGTCCGCGCCCATGTCCGCCTCCCCTGCCTGCGTGGCGCCCGATGCGTCGCCTGGTGCGTCAAAGCCCGACCGGCCGCGCCACGCGCGTCCGTCCCCGCCCACGGTACGGGACCGGGTGCGGGGACGGACGGACGACGGGCGGTCAGCCGGGGCCGGTCAGCCCCTGCCGTGCCTGCCGGCTCTTCGCGCGTGCCGGGCGTTCAGCCCTTGGACCGGGGTGTTCAGCCCTTGAACCGCGGGAAGGCGGAGCGGCCGGCGTACACCGCGGCGTCGTCGAGGATCTCCTCGATGCGCAGCAGCTGGTTGTACTTGGCGACGCGCTCGGAGCGGGCCGGGGCGCCGGTCTTGATCTGGCCGCAGTTGGTGGCGACGGCCAGGTCGGCGATGGTGACGTCCTCGGTCTCGCCGGAGCGGTGCGACATCATGCACTTGAAGCCGCTGCGCTGGGCCAGCTCGACGGCGTCGAGGGTCTCGGTCAGCGAGCCGATCTGGTTCACCTTCACCAGCAGGGCGTTCGCGGCGCCCTCCTCGATGCCGCGGCCCAGGCGCTCCGGGTTGGTGACGAACAGGTCGTCGCCGACCAGCTGGACCTTGTCGCCGAGCTTGGCGGTGATGGTCTTCCAGCCGTCCCAGTCGTCCTCGAAGAGCGGGTCCTCGATGGAGACCAGCGGGTAGGCCGCGACGAGCTCGGCGTAGTACTCGGTCATCTCGGCGGCGGTGCGGGACTGGCCCTCGAAGTTGTACGAGCCGTCCTTGTAGAACTCGGAGGCGGCGACGTCCAGCGCGAGCGCGATGTCCTGGCCGGGGGTGTAGCCGGCCTGCTTGATGGCCTCCAGGATCAGGTCCAGGGCCTCGCGGTTGGAGCCGAGGTTCGGGGCGAAGCCGCCCTCGTCGCCCAGGCCGGTGGACAGGCCCTTGGCCTTCAGCACGGCCTTGAGGGTGTGGTAGACCTCGGTGCCCCAGCGCAGGGCCTCGGAGAAGGACTCCGCGCCGACCGGCGCGATCATGAACTCCTGGATGTCCACGTTGGAGTCGGCGTGCGAGCCGCCGTTGAGGATGTTCATCATCGGGACCGGCAGCAGGTGGGCGTTGGGGCCGCCCAGGTACCGGAAGAGCGGGAGGTCGCTGGCCTCGGAGGCGGCGTGCGCGACGGCGAGCGAGACGCCGAGGATGGCGTTGGCGCCGAGCGAGGACTTGTCCGGGGTGGCGTCCAGGTCGAACATCGCCTGGTCGATCAGCCGCTGCTCGGTGGCGTCGTAGCCGACCAGCTCCGGGCCGATCTGCTCGATCACGGCGAGGACGGCCTTCTCGACGCCCTTGCCGAGGTAGCGGTTCTTGTCCCCGTCACGCAGCTCAAGCGCCTCGAAAGCGCCGGTCGAGGCGCCGGACGGCACGGCAGCACGGCCAGTGCTGCCGTCGTCGAGGCCGACCTCGACCTCGACCGTGGGGTTGCCTCGCGAGTCGAGGATCTCGCGAGCTACGACGACGTCGATGGACGGCACGAGGATCTCCTTCGTGTGGGTCTGCGTCTGCAGCATGAGCCTAACCGGCGAAGCGGGCTGCGCTCGCGCTGCGCCCGCCGAACGAGACGGCGGGCGCGGCTTGCCGCGCCGGGGCTCCGCCGCGGGCCCCGGGCCCCGGCCTCCGGACGGGCCGGCCACGCGGCGGAGCCGCATAGGGTCGCGGCCGGCCCGTCCGGAGATGTGCGGAGCAGGTCAGCGCAGGTCGAGGTGCTGACCGGGGTAGATCAGATCGGCGTCGTCGACGATGTCGTCGTTCAGCTTGTACAGCTGCTGCCAGCCGCCCTGGACGTGCTGTGCGGCGGCGATGGTGGAGAGGGTGTCGCCCGCCTTGACGGTGTACTCGCCGTCGCCCTGGCGCACGGTGCGGTGCTCGGACCGGTTGGCCGGCGCGGACTCGGCGCGCTCGGCGCGCGGCTGCGGCGCGGGCTGGGCCTGCGGCTTGCTCTGCTGCTGCTGCGGCTGGGCCTGCGGCTTCGGCTGCGCCTGCGGCTTGCTCTGCTGCTGCGGCTGGGTCTGCGGGGCCGGGGAGCCGCCCTGGGTCAGGTTGACCCCGCAATGCGGCCAGGCGCCCTTGCCCTGGCTGGCCAGGACCTTCTGGGCTATCTGGATCTGCTGGTCCTTGGTGGCCTTGTCGGCGGTCGGGGCGAACGCGGTACCGCCGTACGCGGCCCAGGTCGAGGCCGAGAACTGCAGGCCGCCGTAGTAACCGTTGCCGGTGTTGATCGACCAGTTGCCGCCGGACTCGCACTGGGCGACCTGGTCCCACTGGTCGGTGGTCGCGGCGGAGGCGCCGGTGGCGGCCATCAGCGGAGCGGCGATCGCGGCGCCGGTGACACCGGCGAGGGTGGCGATCCGAGCGGCCTTGGACGGACGACGATGCTTGCCCTTGGACTTGAGCATGGTTGGTTCGTTTCCTCACCGACGCCTACGAGGTGAGCTGTCGGGTTCGGGCGTGTGAGCTGGCCCGGCCGGGTGCTTTTTTCTCAAGCACCCGGCTTCACCCCTAGCCGGTCGGACCGGCGCAAATCCTGGGTCCCCCGCTCCTGCCTTCGGCGCTTGCGCGTCGACAACCCCCCGGCCGGTGGCAGGACTCGGCGTGCCGGTCGGCGGTGCCCGCGGTGGCGAGCGGTCACGACCGTAAGCACAGCCGCCCGGAGAGCTCAAACCCCGACAGTTACGGAGACTCAGCCGTGTTTGCGCTCAAGGAATAGCTATCCGTGCAGGTCAGACGTGATCCACTCAGGCCGGACATGCCAGACACGCCCCGCGGTGCGAAGAGACTCATGTCTCACTTTTCGCCGTCCAGGACGAGCTCCTGGCCGGGCAGGATCAGGTCCGGGTCGTCTCCGATGACGCTCTCGTTGGCTTCGTAGAGGGCGGGCCAGCCGCCGGCGACCTCATGCTCCTCGGCGATGGCTGACAGGTTGTCACCGGGGCGCACGGTGTAGTCGGCCGGGCCGTGCTCCACCGGGGTCTGGCGACCCTCGCCGCGCGAGGCGTGCCGTCCGGCGGGCCGGTCGCCGTCCTTCTCGGTCCGGTCGTCGGACGGGCCCCGGTGCTTGCCGCTGCCGGGAGCCGGGGTGGAGTGCTCGCCCTTGCCCTGGTCCTGGTCCGTGCCGTGGCCGGAGTCGCCGGTCTTGCCGTCCTCGTCGCCCTTGCCGGGCTCGCCGTGCTCGCCGCCCTTGTCGCCGGACGGGTCCGGGTCCGGCTTCGCGCCGTCCTCGCCGGAGCCGTCGCCGTCCTTGCCGGGCTTGGCATCGGAGCCGGAGGACGGGGTGTTCCGCTCGTCGTCCCCGGGCTTGCGGGCGTCATCGGAGTCAGCGGAGTCGTCGGAGTCGCGGGATCCGTCCGCCCCGTCGCGGGACTTGGAGGATCCGGAGCTGTCGTCGTCGGGCGTGCCGGTCGGCCCGTCGGTGGGCTTCTCGCTCGGCTCGGGCGCCGGGGACTCGGTCCTGCCGGGGTTCACATCGGGTGCCTGGCCGTCCTCGGTCAGCCCGGCGTTCAGCGCGCAGCGCGGCCAGCCCTCGGGCCCGGTGTCGGCGAGCATGTTCTCGGCGACGGTGATCTGCTGGGAACGGCTGGCCAGGTCCGGGCGCGGGGCGTAGGCGGTGCCGCCGTAGTCCTTCCACATGTCGAGGGTCAACTGCAGACCGCCGTAGAAGCCGTTGCCGGTGTCGGCGCTCCACATCCCCCCGCTCTCGCATTCCGCGACGCGGTCCCAGGTCTCGCTGTCGGCGGCGTGGGCGCCGGTGGCCGCGAGCAGCGGCATCGCGATGCTCGCTCCGGTCACCCCCGCGGCGACGACGATGGCCGGAGCCTGACGGGGTCGGCGGTGTCTACCGTTCCCGGAGCGCATGCGGTCTGCCTCTCGTGTGGCGGCTGAGTTGTCGGATGAACATAATCGGGCCGCCGGTGAGTCACAAGTCGATGTAGCGGGGGTCACGCGAAGATCACAGCCTGACAGAGCGTCACCAACGCATCTGTCTGACCGTCAGGTTCTTTCGGGCGTGAACTCCACGGGCAGCGAACGCAGTCCGCGCATGATGAGCCCGCCGCGCCATCGCAAATCATCCGAATCTGCCGCGAGTCGCAGGTCAGGGAGGCGGCGCAGCAGGGTGGCGAGGGCGGTCTGGGCCTCCAGCCGGGCCAGCGGGGCGCCCAGGCAGTAGTGGATGCCGTGGCCGTAGCCGAGATGCTGATTGTCACGGCGCGTCAGGTCGAGCGCGTCGGGGTGGAGGAAACGTTCGGGGTCGCGGTCGGCGGCGGCGAGCACCACGAGCACCGGGTCGCCGGCGGCGATGCGCTGCCCGCCGAGGGTGACCGGCTCGGTGGCGAAACGCCAGGTGGCCATCTCCACCGGACCGTCGTAGCGCAGCAGCTCCTCCACGGCGGACCCGAGCAGCGCGGTGTCGTCCTCGGCGACGGCCCGCTGGAACCGCGCCCCCTGCTCCGGATGGCGCAGCAGCGCGTAGGTGCCGTTGCCGATGAGGTTGACGGTGGTCTCGAAACCGGCGAAGAGCAGGATGAAGGCCATGGCGGCGGCCTCGTTCTCGGTCAGGTGCTCGCCGTGGTCGCTGGCCCGGATCAGCCCGGAGATCAGGTCGTCGGCCCCGTCCTCGCGCAGGGACTCGCGCTTGCGGTGGATCAGCTCGGCCAGGTAGGCCCGCATCTTCTTGACCGACCGGGCGACGCCGCCCCTGGGACCCCCTCCGTGTCGGATCATCATGCCGGCCCAGTCGCGGAAGTCGTCCTGGTCCTCGGGCGGGACGCCGAGCATGTCGCAGATGGCGTAGATGGGCAGCGGGAAGGCGAACTCATGGATGAGGTCGGCTTCGCCGCGCTCGGCGAAGCCGTCGATGAGCCGGTCGGTGAGCTCCTGCACCCGGGGCGCGAACTGGGCCACCCGGCGCGGGGTGAACGCCTTCGACACCAGCCGCCGCAGCCGGGTGTGGTCCGGCGGGTCGATGTTGAGCAGGTGCGTCATCAGGCCCGCGCTGCGCTCCCCCGGGATGCCCACCTTGCCCTTGCCGTGCGCGTTCTCGCTGTGGTGGAGGGGGTTCTTCGACAGCCGGCCGTCGGCGAGGGCCTGCCGGGCGTCGGCGTACCGGGTGACCAGCCAGGCGTCCACCCCGCTGGGCAGCTCGGCGCGGTGCACCGGAGCGTGCTCCCGCAGCCAGGCGTAGGCGGGGTAGGGGTCGGTGGCGAACTCCCAGGTGAACAGCTCCGGCGCGGGCTGGTCGGCGGCGCCGCGCCGAGGGCAGGCGGGCGGCCCGGAGTCGGCGGCAGGCGGGCCGGAGTCGGCGGCGGACGGGCCGGAGGCAGGCGGGCCGGAATCGGCGCGCGAGGGGCGAGCGGGCTGGTCGGCGGCGGGCTGGTCGAACACCTCCCGACCGTATCGCGGGCCTCGCGCACGCCGCGGCGACGGATCCGCGCCGGAGTCCTTCACGGAGACCTCCGGCAGGATCCGTCACCGCTTCCGATCAGCCGCGAACCGCCGTGCTCAGCCGTGCTCAGCCGTTGCCGAAGGAGCCGCTGTGTCCGGGGGTCCACTTCGGCGGCGGCTCGTCGGTATCCCACTCCTCGCTGCCGAAATTGCCGAATTCGTACGGCATGTGCCGCTCGCCGTCCTGGGGGACCTCCATCGGTTTGCGGCGCTGCGTCCGTGTGGGGGTCGGATGCGAGTCCTGGTGCCCCGGGCCGTGGTCGGGCGACGTCGGGTGACCGCTCTCGTGCTCCTGCTCGGTCTCCCAGGCGCCGGCGCGTGGCTGGGGCCCCTGCGGGCGCGGGTTCTCCCTCATCATGACCCTGATCCCCAGCACGACGGCCAGGATCAGGATGATGGTGATGCCGACCCCCGCGACCAGCGGTCCGATACCCACCAGGTGGTCCCGGACGGCGAGCGAGACGCTGTCGTTCATACCCATACCTATGTCATACCCCTTTGGCGTGGGTAATGCGACAGATCGGACAGAAGGAATAGACGCCACCGAATGGGGTGGAGTGCCGCCTCTTGGTCAGCCCGCCGGGTTCTCGCTCTCGGCCGCGCGGATCGCGTCCCGGTAGGTGCGGGCCGCCGCGCGCAACGCGGTCTCCGGCTCGACGCCCGCCGCCTCCGCGCGCACCGCCAGCGCCAGCAGCTCGTAACCGAGCCCCTCCCCCTCGGGCAGGGACACCTCGAGCCCGGCGGTACGGGCCCGGGAGGCGAGTTTCGCGGTGAGCGCCAGGGCGGGCTGCCCGAGCGGGATGCCCTCGGTGACCGAGTTGCGCCGCTTCTCCTCGGCCTTGGTGCGCAGCCAGTGCGCCTTGACCTCCTCGGCCGTCTCGGCGGTCTCCTCGCCGAAGACGTGCGGATGGCGGTGGATGAGCTTGTCGACGATGCCGCCGGCCACATCGTCGATCGAGAACGGCGCGTCCGCGTCGTCCTGCGCGATCCGCGAGTGGAAGACGACCTGGAGCAGCACGTCGCCGAGCTCCTCCAGGAGCGCCTCGCGGTCCCCCTCCTCGATGGCCTCGACGAGCTCGTACGCCTCCTCGATGCCGTACTTCACCAGCTCCTCGTTGGTCCGGGAGCCGCTCCACGGGCACTCGCCCCGAATCCGGTCCATCACCTGGACGAGGTCGATCAGCCGGGCGCCGGGCAGGTCGTAGGAGCCGGGCAGCAGCTCCAGGTCGGGCATCTGCCGGCGCCCCGACCCGGCCAGCCGGGCCAGACCGTCGGTGAGCGCCGACTCCCCCTCGGCGGAGGTGATCACGACAACCATCCGCCCGCCGTCGGTGCAGTAGTCGACCAGCTCGCGGGCCTCCGGCTCGGCCCGCTCGACGTCGACGCCCGCCTCCCGCAGATACGGCAGCTGCGGATGGTCGAGATCGGCGCAGAGCACGCGATCGGCGCCGCGGAGCGCCTGCCAGGCGGGCCAGGACAGCAGCCCGGGGGCGACGCGGTGGCTGGTGGTGAGCAGGACCAGGCGGCCGGGGCCGCTGAGGCGGGGAGCGTTCACGCTTCGAACGTAGCGCAGCCCGCCGTACGGGTGACGGCGAGGGGACCTCACCAATGCCGCGCACCTGCAAGCGCCCACCCCCGCAAGCAGCTTGTTCGAATTTCCCGTTGCACACCTCTTCCCATGCGAAGTGTGACGTGTGAAATTTTACATTGCACACGGATGCGGCGCCGCGTCCGCGTTTCCTTGTTCGTTTCTCACTCACTCACCCCCCACGGGAGAGCAAACATGCGAATGCCTTTGGCACGCAGACGCTCAGGGCCACTCGCGGCCCTCGCGATAGCGCTCACCATCGGAGGCGGGCTCATGGCCGCCCCGGGGCACGCGACCCCCCCGTCCGCTCCGCCCACCCCCCGCGTCGGGACCAGCCCGCAGGCCCAGCTGGCGACCGCCCCCACCGCCGAGCACGCCGACCACGTGGACGAGCAGGCGCGGCGGGCGGCCGACCGGCCGCCGCTGACCACGTTCGCCAAGGACGCGCTGCGCGTCGACTACGACCGGCGGGACAAGCCCAGCCCGCGCAAGCGGCCCTCGATGCGGCTGGGGTCCGGGCTCGGCGCGGCGGAGTGCCGGATCAGCGACTTCACCAACAACACCGGCAGCGCCCTGGTCGAGAAGATCAAGGGCGCCACCACGGAGTGCGTGAACACCCTCTTCAGCGTCACCGGCGCCGACGCTCGGGGGGCGTTCCGCGAGGAGCAGATGGTCACGGTCGCGGACGCGCTGCGCGCCGGCTCCGCGAACTACCCCGGGAACTCCTCCACGAGCATGCCGCAGATCGTGCTCTTCCTGCGGGCCGGGTACTACGTCCAGTGGAACCACCCCGATGACGTCGGCCAGTACGGGCCCAACCTGCGCAAGGCCATCCAGGGCGGTCTGGACGCCTTCTTCGCCGCCCCGCACTCGCAGGACGTCAGCGACGCCAACGGCGAGACGCTCGCCGAGGCCGTCACCCTCATCGACAGCTCGGCGGAGAACGCCCGCTACCTGCCGATCGTCAAGCGGATGCTGAAGGGCTACAACAGCAGCTACGACAACTCCTGGTGGATGCTGAGCGCGGTCAACAACGTCTACACCGTGCTCTTCCGCGGCCACCAGGTGCCCGAGTTCGTCACCGCGGTGGAGCGCGACCCGTCCGTCCTCACCACGCTGCGCCGCTTCGCCATCGACCACCTCGACCTGCTGGGCGGCAAGCAGAGCTACCTCACCTCCAACGCCGGACGTGAGCTGGCCCGCTTCCTCCGCCACGACACGCTGCGCAGCTCGGTCAAGCCGCTGGCCAAGCACCTGCTCGACCGCAGCCGCATCACCGGGCGCACCGCCCCGCTGTGGGTCGGCGTGGCCGAGATGACCCAGGAGTACGACAAGGCCAACTGCTCGTACTACGGCACCTGCGACCTGCGGAACCGGCTGATCAAGAAGGTCCTGCCGGTCCGGCACGACTGCGGCGGCGGCATCACCATCCGCGCCCAGGAGGTCAACAGCACCCAGCTGTCCGACACCTGCCGCAGCCTGCAGGGACAGAACGCCTTCTTCCACAACATCGTCCGGGACAACGGTCCGGTGGCCGACGATCACAACGAGACCATCGAGGTGATCGCCTTCAACTCCAGCACCGACTACCAGACGTACGCCGGGATCATCTACGGCATCGACACCAACAACGGCGGCATGTACCTCGAGGGCGACCCGGCCGCGGCGGGCAACCAGCCCCGGTTCATCGCCTACGAGGCGGAGTGGCTGCGGCCGAAGTTCGCCATCTGGAACCTCAACCACGAGTACACCCACTACCTCGACGGCCGGTTCGACATGCACGGCGACTTCACGGCGGGGACCACCACGCCGACGGTCTGGTGGATCGAGGGCTTCGCCGAGTACGTGTCGTACTCCTACCGCGAGGAGGACTACGACAAGGCGATCGAGGAGGCGGGCAAGCACAGCTACCGGCTCAGCCAGCTGTGGGACACCACCTACGAGAACACCAACACCACGCGGACCTACCAGTGGGGCTACCTCGCGGTCCGCTTCATGCTGGAGAAGCACCGCTCCGAGGTGGACACCGTGCTCGGCTACTACCGCAGCGGTGACTGGGAGACCGCCCGGTCCTACCTGAGCGGATCCATCGGCTCCGCCTATGACGGGGAGTTCGACCAGTGGCTGACCGAGTGCGCCGAGGGAGGCTGCGCGGCCGCCTGACCGGCCCCGCTCGCCCCCGCACGCACTCCCCCTGACAGCGCCGCCCCCGGTCCTGGCCCCACCCGGACCGGGGGCGGCGCGGTGTTCCGCGCGGCCTGGGCGGCGTGGCGGCAGCGGTACGGGCAGGGTGCGGTGGCGCGATCCTCCGCGCGGCCCGGCCGGAATGGGTGCGGTGTGAAATTACACTGGGCGGTACGGGAGTGTCCCGGGCGATCCAGAAAGGCGGGCGGTTCGTGACCGACCGGCGGCGACGCAATCTCATCGTGGTCCACGAGCGACTGCGCGACCAGGTGGCCGACGCACTGCGCGCGGCCATCGGCTCCGGCGAACTCCAACCCGGCACCGTGCACTCCGCCCCGGCCCTGGCCGCCGGGCTCGGCGTCTCCGCGACCCCGGTGCGGGACGCGATGCTCACCCTGGCCCGGGAGGGCCTGGTGGAGCCGGTCCGCAACAAGGGCTTCCGGATCACCGAGGTCTCCGCACGCGACATGGACGAGTGCGTCGAGCTGCGGGAGCTGATCGAGGTGCCGGTCATCGGCCAGGTCACCCGCACCGCCTCCGCCGAGGAGCTGGAGTCGGCGCGGCCGCTCGCCGAGGAGATCGTGGCCGCCGCGGCCCGCCATGACCTCGTCGGCTATCTGGACGCGGACCGGCGGTTCCATCTGCGGCTGCTCGGCCTCGCCGGGAACGAGCGGCTGGTGGAGGTCGTCGACCAGCTGCGCAAGCGCTCCCGGCAGTTCGGGCTCGCCCGGCTGGACGAGAGCGGCGGACTGATCGCGTCCGCCAAGGAGCACCTGGAACTGCTGGACCTGATGGTCTCCGGGGACGCGGAGGCGGCGGAGCAGTGCATGCGCCGCCACCTGGACCAGGTTCGCGCGCTGTGGGCCGCGCCGAGCGAGCCGCAGCCGGGCTGATCGGCTGCGGCTCGCGGGTGGGCTATGCCTGCGGCCGGCCGATCTCCGCGGTCTTCAGCCACGGCTCCTGGGCGAGGGTGGCGGTGCCCTGGGTGTCGTCCCACTTCCCGTAGCGCGGGTTGACGTCGATGTGCAGCGCCTTGGAGGTGCTCGCGAACGCCGCGTTGGCTCGCTCCGGGCCCAGCTTCTGCAGCAGTTTGGCGCGGAGCAGGTCCATCCGGACCTGCTGGTCGATCTGGCTGGGCGCGATGCCCTGCTGGAGGTAGAGGGCGCGGAGCATCCGGGCTCCGCCCTCCCGCGCCTCGGTCTTCCGGCGCGCCTCCTGGACGTCGCGCCGGGTGACCCGGATGCCGTGGTCCTCGCTCGTCCGCTCGATCACCCGGTCCTGGATCAGCCGCACCAGGGTGTCCTTGCTCAGCCGACCGGAACCGGCCACCAACTCCTTGGCCTGCGGGGAGTCCTGCTGCGCCTCCCGCACGTCCTTCACCGTCGCCTGGAGCTGGGCGACGGTGATGCGATTCCCGTCCACCACCGCCGCCGCGCCCGGATGCGCGTCGCTGCCGCAGGCGGTGAGCAGCGGCGTCCCGAGCAGCAGCGCGGAGGCGGCGGAGACGGTGAGCGCGGTGCGACGGCGGATCATCGTTGAGCCTCCCGGCTTGGAAATGGTCCAGACAACAGCGGCGGGCGAAGCCCTGGTTGAGCGGTGGTGGCGGTCGGGTGACGGGCGGGCTGGCGACCAGCTGAGCGATGGAACGACTGACGTTGATCGATGGTATGGAGTCGGAGCGCCGGTAGCTACTGCCGGGACCAACGATTCACAAGTGGGTGGGTAGCGGTCAGCCCCGGACCTGACCCAGCCAGTGCAGTGTGCGGCGGATCTCGGCCGGGAACGGGTGGTGCGGGCCGTGCACCCGCTCCGCGTCGTACAGCAGCCGGGCGAGCGTGTCGTGGGCGGCGGGGCGGTCGCCGAGGGAGAGCAGCAACTGCCCGATGCGGCGGCGGATCTCCAGCGGTTCGCCCGGGTCGGTCGCCGCGTACTGCTCGAAGTACGGCAGCAGGGTGCGGTACTCCACCAGCGCGTCGGCGGCCTCGCCGAGCTGTTCCAGGCACTGGGCGGCCTCGTAGCGGAAGCGCAGCGACTGGCGAGTGGCGTCCGGGCCGGACTCGGTGGCGTACTGGTCGGCGAGCCGGCGCAGCTCGGGCAGGGCCCGGCGGTACTGCCCGTCGTCCATCAGGGTCGCCGCGTACTGCTTGCGCAGCGACCGGACGACCGCGGAGTGCTCGCCGTGCTGGGCGGCGGCGGTCGGCAGCACGCCGCCGAGCAGGTCCACGGCCTGGGTGATCCGGCCCAGGTCCAGCAGCTGCCTGACCTCGTCGACGGCGGCGGCGAGGTCGGGCCGCCCGGCCGGCCCGGCCGCGGGCACCGCGGCCGGCGGGGCCACGGGTACCGCCGGCCGGTCCGGCCAGGGGGCGTGCGGCCGCAGGAAGGGGCGGGTGGGGTCCATCGGGCCGGCCGGGGCCGCGGCGTTCCCGGGAAGGGCGGAGGCCATGCCGGGTGAGGGCAGCAGCGGCGCCAGCGCCTGGTAGACCTCCTGGGCGTCGGCGGGCCGGTGGAGCGGGTCCTTGGCGAGCAGCCGCAGCACCAGCGCTTCGAGGGGTTCGGGGATCTCCGGCCGGACCTGCCGCACCGGCACCGGCGGCTCGTAGAGGTGGCGGTGGAGCACGCCGAGCGCGGTGGACCCGGCGAAGGGGACGGTGCCGACGAGGAGTTCGTGCAGCAGCACACCGAGCGCGTACAGATCGGTGTACGGGCCGACGGCGCCGCCCATCGCCTGCTCGGGCGCCATGTAGGCGGGGCTGCCGATGGGCGAGCCGGTGTGGGTGAGCCGGGTGGTGTCGGTGTCCAGCACCGCGGCCACGCCGAGGTCGAGGACGGTCACCGTGCCGTCCGGCCGGACCATGACGTTCCGGGGCTTGAGGTCGCGGTGCACGATCGGCACCGCGTGCACCGCGGAGAGCACCGCGCACAGCTGCGCGGCCACGCAGACCGCCCACTGCCAGGGGTACGGGTCGTGTTCGGCGAGGTGGTCGGCGAGGTCCGCGCCCTGGACCAGGCTCATCACCAGGTACAGGTCGTCGCCGTCGCTGCCCGCGTCATGGACGGTCACCAGCCCGCGGTGGTCGACCTGGGCGGTGACCCGGCATTCGCGGACGAAGCGGCGGCGGAGTTCTTCGGCGGCGTCCTGGGTGCCGTCGGCCGACGGGCCGGCCATCCGGTCGGGGCGCAGCAGCTTGACCGCGACCCGGCGGTCCAGCCGCCGGTCGTACGCGGTCCACACCTGGCCCATGCCGCCCTGCCCGATCAGGGTGGCCAGCTCGTACCGGTCCGCGATCAGGCGTCCGTTCAACGACCCTGCTCCTTGCGGAGGAAGTCGCTCAGCTCATCGAGCTCGGCCCGGACCTGGCTGATGCGCTGCGGCTGGGGGGTGGCCTGTGGCTGCGGGTGCGGCGGCTGCGGCGGAGGCAGCGGCGACGGGGACTGCGGCTGGGGTTGGGGCTGGGCTTGCGGGTGCGGGTGGACCGGCGGGTAGCCGTAGCCGTGCGCGGAGTGGAGGGAAGGGGGCGCCGGGGCCGGCTGCGGGTGGGCGTACGCCCCGTAGGGGCCGACGGGCGCGCCGAGCGGCGGGCCGGCCGCGGCCGGCCGGTGGTGGCGGATGTCGGCGACCAGGTAGTAAGCCGTGACACCGGCGGCGGTGATCAGCAGGGTGGCCATGCCGACGTCCGATATCCAGTGGTCGGCGAAGTGGTCCTCCAGGGTCACCAGACACCCGACGACGACCGCGAGCTCGGCCCAGAACAGAGCCCAGTCCAGCCCGCGCCGGCGCATGATGGCCAGCCGCAGCATCGCCACCCAGGAGAGGAACCCCAGGGACAGCAGCGGCACGACGGCGAAGACCACGCGCAGGACGATCACCGCGGTACGCGAGCGCGGGCGGTGCTGCGGCGGCACGAAGCCAGGGCCGGGGCCATACATTGCTGCTCCTGAAGTGCGACAGTCGGCCTGAGCGTATATCCGACGCGGGGAGCCCGGCCGAGGTTGTACGGATCGGACGTGGGGCTCGTCACTGCCGGCCGTCCATCGGTGCCTCGCGCCGGACGTCCGCCGATGCCCTCCCGCCGGTGCGCCCCGCCGGCCGTCCGGGGGTGTTCCCGGCCGGACGCCCGGCGGCGTTCGTTCAGCCGGGGGTGACCGTGCCGTCCGCGAGGCCGTCGTAGAGACCCTGGACCAGCTGCTCGCCGAGCCGTCCGGCCAGGCGCAGCGCCTCCTCGAAGGAGGCGAGGGCGCGGTACCGCTCGCCGTACCGCCGCTGGTCGGCGAGCGGCAGCCGGGGCAGCTGCAGCCGCCGCACATCGAGTCGCGTCGCGGTCGAGGCGTAGCTGCTGGCCTGCCGCTGGTTGGCGCTGCCGCGCAGGTATCCGGCCACGAACCACGGGTCGAGGGCGGCCGGGTCGGGGCGCAGCAGGCACAGGTTGCGGGCCAGCGCCGCGCCCGCGGTGGTCTCGTCGACGACCCGGGCGACCGTGCCACCGCCGAGCACCGGGAGGACGACGTCGCCGGGCTCGGTCAGCACCGGCTCCTCCGCCCCGGCCCGCTCGGCCCGGCCCCCGGCCGCGCTCCCGGTGGAGCCACCGCCCGCGCCACCACCCGCGCCGCCGCCGTGCGGCAGCGTGCCGGAGGGAGCGGTTCCGGCGAGCACGTCGTGTTCGGTGAGCACCGGGAGGGCGGGCAGGGCGTCGGCGCCCGCCGCGCCACCGCCGCCGGGCGTGATGCCGGTGCCGCCGGTGCGCAGCACCAGGGCGCCGGCCCGGGCCAGTTCGCCGACGGTGGTCATCGGCCAGCGGCCGCTGGTGGCGGTCCGCGGCTCGGCCGCCCCTCCGCCGCCTGGGGCGACCGGAGCGCCGGGGGTCAGCTCCGCGGTACGGGCCAGGGTGGCGGTGAGCCGGTCGCGCACCGCGGCGAGTTCGGCGACGCCACCGCCCGCTGCCGGGCGGGGCAGATGACGGGCGGGGGCCAGATCGACGTCGTCGTCGAGGAGTTCGATGACCGGCAGCGCCCGGCAGACACCGGGGATCTCCGCGAGGCCCGCGCCCTGGGCCGGGTCCGCGGCCGGCTCCGGCCGGTCGAGGTCCCGCCCCGGCCGGTCGAAGTTCCGCCAGGCGGTCAGCACGGTGCTGTGCACGGACTGCCAGTCGAGCTTGTCGCGTCCGGTGCCGCCGCCGCCGGGAGCGGCGAGTTCGGCCGCGTCCACCAGCAGGAGCCGCGGGGCGGCGGGCTGCCCGGCGCCGGGGCGGCGCAACACCCACAGGTGGAGCGGGATGCCGTAGGGCGGCGCGGCACCGGCGGGCAGTGCGATGACCGCGCGCAGTGCCCCGCGGCGCAGCAGATCGGCCCGGATGCGGCGGCCGGAGCGACGGGAGGCGGCGGCCGGGGGCATCAGCAGCACGGCGGTGCCGCCGTCCCGCAGTCGGGCCAGGGCGTGCTGCACCCAGGCCAGCTCGGATTCGGTGCGGGCCGGGAAGCCGTACTCCCAGCGCGGGTCGTAGGCGAGTTCGTCATGGCCCCAGTTGCGCTCGTTGAACGGCGGGTGGCAGATCACGGCGTCGGCGGCGAGCCGGGGGAAGGCGTCGGCGCGCAGGCTGTCGGCGGCGCTGACCCGGATCGCGGCATCGGAGCCCAGAGCCAGGCGCAGGGCTGTGAGCGCGGCGAGTTCGGGGTCCGCCTCCTGGGCGTGGATGGCGCGGGCGGCGGTGGCGGCGCGCAGCAGTCCGCCGGTGCCGGAGGCGGGGTCGAGCACGGTGCGGCCGCCGTCGCCGCCGATACCGCGGCCCTCGCCGATGGAGCCGCCGGAGTCGCGCGAAACGTCCGCGCCACTCGGGCCGTGTGCGGCGTCCGCGCCGCGCGAGGCGTCTGCCCCGCTCGTGCCGCGCGAGGCGTCCGCGCCGTCCGCGGCAGCTGAGCCGTCGCCGGCGGACGTGACCCCGGCGAGCTCGGCCATCAGCGCGGCGGGGCCCGGCGGGGTGAGCGTGTACTGCCGCGGGTTGGCGTCGAGGTGACGGCCCAGCAGGAACTCGAACGCCTGCCGGGGGCCCAGCTCCGCGGCGAGTTCGGCGGCGCCGCGCACCAGGGCGGCGTCGGCGAGGAGTTCGGCGCTGCCCGGCACGCGCACCGGATGGTGCTCGCCGAGCCGGGCGGTGAGGACCGGGGCGAGCGCGGTCGGCAGCAGCCGGGCGAGCTGGGCGTCGGTGGCGGGGCCGAGTTCCTGCCAGGCGGCGGGCCGGTGGTGGACGAGCAGCAGCACGGCACCGGCGTGCCGCAGGCCGGTGGCGGTCCCGGCCGGGTGTCCGGCGAGCAGCTGCCAGACCTTCTCCCGCAGCGGCACCTCGGCGAGCTTGCCCTGGGCACGCAGCCACGCCTCGATCTCGCCGAGGGCGAAGGTGGGGCTGGTCTCGGTGCCGCCGACGGGCCGGGGGAAGTCGGCGTGCCGGCGGCGCCAGTTGCTGACGGCGGCGCGGCCGACCCCGGCGAGGCGGGCGATCCCGGCGGCGGTCACCTCGGTGCCGACACCCTCAGCGGCCCCGGCCCCGGCCCCGGCCCCGGCCGCGCCCGTGCCGGTACCGGTGCCGGTGGCGGCGACCGTCGTCCTCGGTGCCGGCTTGGTCGGCTTCTCCGCTGCGTTCTCCGGCACCTGACTGGCTCCCGTCCCCATGCCCGCTGGGCTGCTGTGTTGCCGAGCATACCCACGAAGCAGAAGGAGACCCCTTCACATCGTGAACCCGTGAACTCCTGTGAACCGTGTTGACTCGGTTCACAGCTCATGCTGTTATTGACTCGTCGGTTCGCAGGGAACCCAACCCACCGAAAGGTGCTCTCATGTCTCACTCCCAGCACGCCCCGGCTCCTCAGCAGAAGAACTGGTTCGCCCGGCACAAGGTCCTCACCGGCCTCGGCGCGGTCGTCGCGGTCATCGCCATCGGAGGCGTCGCGGCGAGCGGCGGCGGGGACGGCGGCAAGGAGAGCTCGGCGTCCAGCGGCTCCGACCCGGCGGAGAGCGGCGGGAAGGGCGGCGAGCAGAAGAAGAAAGAGGAGAAGAAGGCCGCCTTCGAGGGCGACGGCACCTTCCAGGTCGGCTCCGACATCAAGCCCGGCACCTACCGGACCAGCGGCAACGACGCCATGGACGGCTGCTACTGGGAGCGGGCCAAGGACTCCACCGGCGAGACGGACTCCATCCTCGCCAACGACAACGTCTCCGGCAGCGCTTACGTGACCATCAAGGCCACCGACAAGATCTTCAAGTCGGACAGCTGCGAGGACTGGGAGGCGGTCCCGGCCAAGGCCACCGGGACTCCCAAGACCGAGATCTCCGGCAAGGGCGGCATGTTCCGCGTCGGCGCCGACATCGCGCCCGGCACCTACAAGTCCACCGGCAACACCGAGGACGCCGGCTGCTACTGGGAGCGGGAGAAGGACGCGGTGCACGGCCTGGACTCGATCATCGCCAACGAGAACGTCACCGGCGACGCCGTCGTGACCATCGCCCCCGGCGACGCCTACTTCAAGACCAACGACTGCAACAACTGGAAGAAGACCAAGTGATGCGTTCCACCCTTCCCCTGGCGGCACTGTGCACGGCGGCCGTCCTCGCTCTCACGGCCTGCGGCGGCGATGACAAGGACGACGCCAAGGACGGCGCGAAGGACGCCGCCGGGAAGTCCGCCCCCCGGGCGTCCCACGGCGCCGAGGACGCCGGGGTGGCGAAGCTCTCCGGGCCCGAGATCCTGAACAAGGCCATCGAGGCCACCAAGTCCGCCGGCTCGCTGAAGGTGGACATGGACGCCGTCAGCGACGGCACCCGCGTCCGGTACCACATGGCCTCGGACAGCAAGGGCGAGTGCACCGGCACCATGGGCATCGGCGACGCGGGCACCATGCGGCTGATCAGGACCGGCGCCACCGCCTATGTGAAGTACGACGCCGCCTTCTGGAAGTCCCAGGGCGCGGACGGCGAGGCCGCCGCGGAGGCGATCGGCGACCGCTGGACCAAGACGGCCGCCTCCAGCCCCGATGCCAAGGACCTCACCGCGGCCTGCGACACCAAGGAGCTGCTCGCCGAGCTGGAGACCGGCCCCACCCTGGTGGAGAAGGGCGAGATCACCACGGTCGACGGCCGGAAGGTGATCACGCTCACCGAGCGGGACGGCAAGGAGACCACCACGGTCCACGTCGCGGCCGAGGGCAAGCCCTATCTCCTGAAGGTCGCCACCACCGGCGGCGACGAGCCCGGCACCATGGCCTTCAGCGACTTCGGCAAGCCGGTCAAGGCCACCGCCCCCACCGGCGACATCGTCGACCTCGACGCGCTCTGACGGATCCCGGCCCCGCCCCGCGCGCCCGGCCCCGGGCGCGCGGCCCCCGCGTCCGGCCACCGCGCCCTTCGGTCAGCGACCTGCGGTCAACCGCCGCACTGCCGCAGCATCATCCGCTTGTCCGGGGCCGTCACCGGCAGCTGGTACTTCAGCGCCACCTGCGCGAACCGCACCGCGTAGGAGCAGCGGATCGTCCGGTTCGGCGGAAGCCAGGAGGCCGGACCGGAGTCGCGCTTGGCGGAGTTGGCCCGGCCGTCCACCGGCAGCAGGTTCAGCGGGTCGTTGGCTATCCGCTCGCGCTTGCTCCGGCTCCACCTCGACGCGCCCAGCTGCCAGTCGTACGACAGCGGCATCACATGGTCGATCTGCACCTCGGTGGCCCGCCGCTTCCGCCACTCGACGCGCTTGCCGGTGTACGGATCGTCCAGCGTCATGGCGATGACGACGCAGTCCGATCCGGCGCGGTAACGGATGTCCCGGCCGTCCCGGGCCAACAGGTCATTCCGGGTGTCGCAGCCGTTGCGGGCCAGCGCCACCCCGTCCGCCCGGTCCGTCCAGGCATAGCCGAACTCGTCCCGTTCGTAGCCGGTCCGGGGTCCGCGGCCGGCGGTGCGGACCCGGTCGATGATCCCGCGGGCGGCCGCCCGGTCGGAATCCGAGGTGATCGGCGCCAGCCCCGGCCCGGTCCCGTCCGGGTTCCGCAGCGGACTGACCCCGGCCGAACTCCCCGCCGGGGGCCGGGTACCGGAGTCCTCGGCCCGCTGATCGACGGTACATCCGGTGAGCCCGGCCACACCCAGCACGGCCGTCGTGGCGAGGACGACCACCCGCGACCGGCCCCGCCGCTGAATCCTTCTCCGCACGACCAGGCCCACTTTCCGTTCGCGTATCTTTTCGCACAGACGACCACACGATAAGGACCTGGAGCCTGATGGACACGGCCGCCGCGGCACCCCCCGGCCCCACCGCCCGCCCCGACGGCTCCTTCGTCCCCACCGGCATCCGGAGCCGGGCCGCCGCACTGCGCCGGCCCTCGATGGATCCGTACTGGCTGAGCCTGGCCCTGTTCACCGTCTTCGCCGCGCTGTCGGTCACCCGCCACCGCCGCATGGAGAACATGTCCTGGGACCTGGGCATCTTCGAACAGGCGATACGCGCCTACGCGCACCTGAAGACCCCGGTCGCCGACCTCAAGGGGCCCGGCGCGAACATACTGGGCGACCACTTCAGCCCGATCACCGCGCTGCTCGCCCCCCTCTACCGGCTCTTCCCCGGCCCGGTCACCCTGCTCGTCGCCCAGGCCGCGCTGTTCGCGATCTCCGCCGTGCCCGTCACCCGGGTCGCCGCCCGGCTGCTGGGACGCGGCCGCGGCCTGCTGATCGGCATCGCCTACGGAACGTCCTGGGGCGTCCAGCGGGCCGTCGACTTCGACTTCCACGAGATCGCCTTCGCCGTCCCGCTGCTGGCCTTCGCGCTCGAAGCGGTCATCGTCCAACGCTGGTTCGCCGCCGCGCTGTGGGCCGCCCCGCTGGTGCTCGTCAAGGAGGACCTGGGAGCGACCGTGGCCGCGATCGGCGCCATCATCCTGATCCGCAGCTGGCGGCGGCGGGAGCCCCGGCTGTCGCTCCTCGCCATCGGGCTGACGGCCTTCGGAGTCATCGCCTCCGCCGTGGCGCTGGGCATCGTCATCCCCGGATTCAACAACGGCGGCTCCTACGACTACTGGTCCAAGATGGACGGCGGCGCCACCGACGCCACCATTCCGCTGGACACCGCGCTGCGCACCCTGGCCTGGGTGCTGCTGCCCACCACCGGCCTGCTGGCGTTGTGTTCACCGCTGCTGCTGGCGGCCCTGCCCACCCTCGGCTGGCGTTTCGTCTCGCACGACGACCACTACTGGGGCACCGACTGGCACTACAGCGCGGTGCTGATGCCGGTGGTCTTCCTGGCCCTGGTGGACGCGATCAGCCGCACCCGCAACAGCCCGCGCGCCTGGCTGAGCGGCTACGCCCGCCAGCTGCCGGTCGCCGTGGCCGCCGCCGCGCTGGCGCTCACCGCCTCGCTGCCGCTGTACCGGCTCACCGAACCCGAGACCTACCGCAAGCCCAGCACGGTGGCCGCCGCCGACCGGCTGCTGGCCCGGATACCCGACGGCGCCTCGGTCGAGGCCAATGTCGGGCCGATCAGCCGGCTCACCGAGCGCTGCCGGGTGTTCTGGGTCGGCGGCAGCCAGGGAATCGCGCCGGAGTACATCGCGTTGAAGGAGGACGGGGTGCGCACGGCCGAGCAGATGACGGAGTACGCCCGCCAGCTCCACCCCGGCGTGGTGTACGACCACGTCGGCACGGCAGGGGGCGTTCACGTCCTCCGACTGAAGGGACCACGGTGACACAGCCGTTCTCCACGCGGATAGCCGTCCGCGGGTACGAGACCGACTCGCAGGGCCACCTCAACATGAGCGTGTACATCCAGTACGCCGAGCACGCGCGCTGGGAGTTCTTCCGGACGGCGGGCATCACCCAGGACGCCCTGCTGAGCAAGGGGGTCGGCCCGGTCAACCTGGAGACCAACATCAAGTACCTCCGGGAGCTGCGGGCGGGCGACGAGGTCGACGTCAGCTGCGCGCTGGCCTTCCGAAGCGGCAAGACCTTCACCATCGAGCAGACCATCCACAAGACCGACGGCACCCTCTCCGCCGAGATCGTCAGCGTCGGCGGCATGCTGGACCTCACCGAGCGCCGCCTGGTGGAGTCCCCGGACGACTACCTGCGGGCGCTCGCCACCGACCCGTCCGTCCTCGGCCTCTGACCGGCTCGCGGCAGAGCTGCCCGCAAGAGCCTGACAAGGCTCCGACCGTGCCCCGCCGGACACCCCCTAGGCCAGATCGGCCCGGTCCGCGGCCGCGGTGCCGTGCGCCCAGCCCTCGGCGTCCCGGCCCTTGAGCCGGTGCGCGGTGGTCGAGGGGAACATCCGCTCGGCGGCCTCCCCGACCGCCACCTCACGGGCCGCGAGCACCGGCAGCACCCCGGGGGCGCCCGGCCGCGCGCCGCCACCCGCCATCTCCCGGGCCGCCTCGTCGGTCGCCTGCCGGGTGGCCGCGGTCAGCCGGTCCCGGATCCGGCCCGCGTACGCGATGAGGAAGGACTCCCGGAAGTCCCGGGTGCGGCGGGCCCGGCCGCTGGCGTGGTGCCGGTCGGCCGCCCGGCTCATCGCGGTGGTCGCCTGGAGCAGCAGCGAGGTGTAGAGCAGCTCGACCAGCTCCAGATCCGCCTCGAAGCCGACCACGGTGGAGAAGCCCAGCTCGCTCGACCACACCGCCTGGCAGCGGTTCGCCTCGGCCACCGCGTCCAGCAGCAGCGCCTTGGCGGACTCATACGGCGCGTCGACCCCGATCCGGCAGGAGCCCGGCCCGTCCGCGCCCCCGGCCGCGGGCCCGCCGGCGTCCACCAGCGCCGCGTCGATGCTGTACCGCGCCATCAGCTCCTGCGCCTTTGCGGACAGCGCCTCCGCCTCCGCCGGGAAGGAGCTGGACTCGGCCTTGGCGAGCAGCGCGCGGACCCGGCCCAGCGCCCGGGGATCGCCGCCGGTCCGGCGCGCCGGCTGCCGCCCGGCGGCCGGGATCCGGGGCAGCCTGCCGACCAGCCGCAGGGCGTCCAGCACGCAGGAGGCGGTCTCGAAGCGGCTGGTGCGCTCCTGGCGGGCCAGCGCGTCCAGGTATCTCTGATCGCCATCCCACCAGACCCGCGCCTGAACCTCCTCGATCTGCGCCGCCCAGCGCTCGTCGGCCCGGCCGCCGCCGGTGGGCCCGCCGCCGCGGCGCGCCTCGGCGGCGATCAGGTCGGTGACGAACCGGACCCGGTCGGCGCCGCGCTGCCGCCGCACGATCCGCACCAGGTCGGCCGGCTGCCAGCCGCCGTCCCAGCAGCGCCGCACGGCGTCCTGGCCGGCGGCGATCAGCGCGCGGCTGACGGTCTCCCAGCCCGCGGGGGCGGCGGTGAGCGCGGAGGCCCCGGCGTCCAGGGCGTCGTCGAGGCCGTCGTCGGGGGCGTAGCGCACCGTGCCGAGGACACGTTCGAGCAGTTCGGCGGTCTGCCGGAGCTGCTCGCCCGCCCCGGGGCGCTGCCCCGGGCCGCCCCCGGCGCGGCCCCGCTGCCCGCCCCGGTCCCGGTCGCGCTCGTTCATCCGGCTCTCTCTCCATGCCCCGCTGCTGTACCGGACCATTCTCGCCCGGCCCGCAGGCGCCCGGTCCGCGGGGAGTCAGCTCCGCGCCTCGCCGGGGCCCGGGGGATGCGCGGCGCCCCAATCCCACAGGGCCTGGAGCACCGGGCCCAGCTCCCGCCCGCTCGGGGTGAGCCGGTAGCGGACGGTCGGCGGCCAGCCGGGGATGCGGTGGCGGCGCACCACGCCCGCCTCGGTGAGCTGGCTGAGCCGGTCGGTGAGCACCTTGTCGGAGAGCGCGGGGAGCGCGGCCGCCAGCTCGCTGTAGGTGTGCTCGCCGCGCAGCAGCTCCCGGACGACCAGGGTGGTCCAGCGGCCGCGCAGCACGCCGAGGGTGATCTCGACCGGGCAGCCGGGGGCGGGCTCTTGCACCCGCGCGCGGGGGTCGTCCGGCAGGCCGGCACCAACCGCCCTGCCGTAGCCAACCGTTGGGTGAGCCACGATCGCGCCTCCTAGCGTGGTCCGTGCCGGTGCCGGTGCCGGGCCCGGGCCGTCGGGGCGCCGGCCGCTGTCACCCCTCAACCCCTTCACCTCTTCACAAGGAGCCCGTCATGCCCTCCTATTCCAGCCATTCCGGAGCGCTTCCGCTCGCCGCGGAGGACTTGCCCGCCGCGTTCGCCGCCCGTTTCAACAGCGGTGACGCCCGGGCCGTCCAGGAGCTCTACGAGCCAGGGGCGGTGTTCGTGCCGCCGTCCGGCCCGGCCGCCCGCACCCCGGAGGCGATCGCCGAGGCCAATGCCGAGTTCCTCGGGCTGGGGCTGCCGATCACCGTGCGGCCGCGCAGCGTGCACACCACCGACTGCGGTCTCGCCCTGCTGGTGGTCGACTGGGAGATAGCGGGCACCGGGCCGGACGGGGAGCGGGTCGAGATCACGGCCACCGCCACCGATGTCGCCCGCCGCGGGCCCGACGGGCACTGGCGCTATGTGATCGACAACCCCTTCGGCGCCGCACCGCCGGCCGAGTTCCCCGATCTCTCCGATACCGGCCGGCGATCAAGCTGAGAAGCGGCTGTCACAGCCGCAGGGCAAGATGGCGCTCCGTGAACGATCCTCAGACAGCCCACACTCACCAGCCTC
This sequence comes from Streptomyces sp. JLBT605, assembly GCF_058215555.1. NCBI lineage: Bacteria > Bacillati > Actinomycetota > Actinomycetes > Kitasatosporales > Streptomycetaceae > Streptomyces > Streptomyces sp. JLBT605. Next base: position 4,122,000 of record NZ_CM177087.1, on the reverse strand, counting down.
AGTACCGGCATCCGTACCAGCAGCAGCCCTCCGCGCCGCACCCGCAGCCGAGTCCCTACCCGCAGCCGACTCCGTACGCACCGCCGCAGCCGCGGCCGGGATCGGCGCCCCGCTTCGTGCCGGACGGGGTCGGGGATTTCCGCCGGATGTGCGCGGCCCTGGTCGACGGTTTCCTCACCCTGCTCGGTGGTGCTGTGATCGCGCTCGCGCTGCCGGACGGGACGGACCTGGGCGTATCGCAGATCGGCACCATCACCACCAGCAAGGCGCACATCTCGGTGTTCGCCGTGCTCGTCTGCGTGTTCGGGGTGTCCTTCGCCCACCATGTGCTGGGCAGCGTGCTGTTCCGGGGCACGGTGGGCAAGTTCCTGTTCTTCGCCCGGGTGGTACGGGAGGCGGACGCGGGACGCCCGCGCTTCTGGCAGAGCGTGCTGCGCTGGCTGATGGGGCTCACCTGGATACCGATGCAGCCCTTGCGGAGCCTGGTCGGCGCGGACGGCGATCCGTACGACGACGCCTGCGGGCTGCGGATCGTCCGCAGCCGGGAGCTGCGCCGGGCACGCCAGGCCGGGTGACGCGCCGCCGCCCCGCACATGCCGCCGGGCGGCGGCCGGCATCGCTGCCGACCGCCGCCCGGCGGTGGTGGGAGGGGAGCTTGCCCTTGGGGTCCGGTTCGCGCCTGAGGGTCAGGCTCCGGGGGGTCGCGCTCCCGATGTCACGCTCTGTCAGGAACCGGCTGTCAGGCGCCGGTCGCGCTGCCCGCGACCCACTGGTCCCAGCTCATGTTCCAGCCGTTGAGGCCGTTGTCCGGCTTGATGGTCTCGTCCGGGGAGCCGGAGACCACCACGACATCGCCGATCTGCGAGTTGTCGAAGAACCAGGCGCCGTCCTGGTTCGGGTCGCCCGCGCCCTTGACGTCGTTGAGGCCCACGCAGCCGTGGCTGGTGTTGACCGCGCCGAAGATGCCGTCGGAGCCCCAGTAGTTGCCGTGGATGAAGGTGCCGGAGGTGGACAGGCGCATGGCGTGCGGCACGTCCTTGATGTCGTACTCGCCCTTGCCGTCGCCGTCGGTGAAGCCGACGGTGGCACCGTTCATCCGGGTCTCCTTGAACTTCTCGGAGATCACCATCTGGCCGTTGTACGTCGGGTTGGCCGGGCTGCCGGCCGAGATCTTGATGGTCTTCAGCGGCTTGCCGTCACGCACGACCTTCATGGTCTTGGCCTTGACGTCGACCGTGCTGACCTGCGAGTGGCCGATCTTGAAGGTGACGACCTTGTCCTGGACACCGGTGACGCCGTCGGACGCCTCGACACCGTCCAGGTTCAGCTTCATGGTGACCGTGGAGTTGGCCTTCCAGTAGTCCTGCGGGCGGAAGTCCAGGCGGGTGGGGCTGAACCAGTGCCCGACGACCTGCTGGCCGCTGGTGGTGGAGACGGTGATGTGGGACTGCACGTCCTTCTTGTTGGTCACCGCCTTGTCGAAGTTGATCGACACCGGCATGCCCACGCCGACCGTCGAGCCGTCCTCCGGCGTGAAGTTGCCGATGAAGCTGTTGGACGGGGAGACGGTGGTGAAGGAGGAGTTCTCGGTGGCCTTGCGGCCCTCGGCGTCCTTCGCGATCGCGGTGATCTTGTACTGGGTGGAGCGCTCAAGCTGAGTGCTCGGCTTCCAGCCGGAGCCGTCCTGGGAGATGGTGCCGGCGATGGTGGCGCCGGTCGCCGGGGCGGTCATCACCACGCTGGTGAGCTTGCCGCCACTGACGTTGACCTTCACGTCACGGTTGATACCGGCGTTGGTGACGCCGTTCTTGGGCGAGATCGTTATCTTGGCGTCCGACGCGTCCTTGGCCGCGGCCTCGTCGACCTGGGACTGCGACTTCCCGTGCTGGCTGCCGCCCTCGTCCTTCTTGTCGCCGTCCCCGCCGCACGCGGAAAGGGTGAGCACGCCACCGAGCAGGGCGGCCACGGCCACCATGCCCTTGCGGCGCTTGCCGTCCGTCATCACAGGTATCTCCATTGCTACTGGACCCCAAAAACCCCGAACCGGAACACTCGTCCCACAAGAGCTCCGGCACTCCATAAGGAACGCCGTCACTGCCCGGCCGGTTCCACATTCAGTAAAACTGTGCCCAACACCACTTAGCAAAGGCGCCGGTCAGAGCCCCCTGGAGACCCCCTCCTGGGCCCGGGGTCCGACCGGCGCCGGGACGAGCCCGATCAGACGCGCGTCTCCTCGTCCTCGTCCTCCTCGCCGCCATCGCCGTCCTCGTCGTCCAGCCGCCAGTCCGCCGACTGGGGATCGAAGGCGGTGCCCTCGCTCGTCCACGACGCCTGCGCCAGTTCGATCCCCGGCACCCCGTCGACCAGGTCCACGGGGTCGACCAGATAGGCCAGCGCCTCCGCCGCGTCGTCCAGCACCGCGTCCCGGGCGTGGCCGCGCTCCTCGTCCAGCATGAAGTCATCACCCTCGATGTGTTCCAGGGCGGCCCCGGTCAGCGCCCCGGGATCGGTGACCTCCAGCACGAGCTCGACCCGAAGCCGTACATGTCGTGATGTTTCCGTTGTGTTCATGGCACGGAGCGTAAGGCGCGGCCGCCCTCGCTTCCGTGCGACCCGCAGTTGTCACTACGATTCGCCGGACGGGGCCAATTCGCCGCAGCCTCAAGGAGGATGCATTCCGTTGTCCGCACGCCGACCGCTGCTGACCGCCGCTGCCGCGGGTTCGATGCTGTGCGCCCTGTGGTTCGTGCCGTCGGCCAACGCGACGGCCGACCGGGACGGCGGCGCCCCCGCCGCGCAGACCTCCCAGACCACCCAGGGCTCACCGACCCGCGTCGGGGACCAGGCGCCGGCCGGGACCGGGGAGTCGGACGGCCTCGACCTCGCCGACTCCGGCAGCATCGACGTCACGCCGTACCTGGTCGGCGGGACGGCCTTCCTCGGCCTCGGCGTGGCGATGGTCACCGCCTCCGTGCGGCGCACCCGCCCCACCGCTTACTGACCCGCGCACCGACCCCGCCCAGGCGGGCGAGCGGCCGGCCTGCACGGAAGCGGGCCGGCCCGACCCGCGAAGGCGGGCGGCGGCCGTCAGCGGCCACCGCCCGCGCCCCCGCGGACCTCAGGCCAGCGGCCCGGTCACCGTCTCCACCGCCGCGACCAGCCCACCGGAGCGTACGAACGCGTCCGCGGCGGCCAGGTCGGGCGCCAGGAAGCGGTCCTCGCCGGGGCCCTGCACGCCGGCCGCGCGCACCGCGGCCAGCACCGCCTGGCTCGCCGGAGCCGGGGTCAGCCCCTCGCGCAGCTCGATCGCCCGGGTCGCCGCCATCAGCTCGACGGCGATCACCCGCGCCAGGTTGTCCACGGCGGTGCGCAGCTTGCGCGCCGCCGACCAGCCCATGGAGACGTGGTCCTCCTGCATGGCGGAGGACGGGATGGAGTCCACCGAGGCCGGGACCGCGAGCCGCTTCAACTCGCTGACCAGCGCAGCCTGGGTGTACTGAGCGATCATCAGCCCGGAGTCGACACCCGCGTCGCCCGCGAGGAACGGCGGCAGACCGTGCGAGCGGTTCTTGTCCAGCAGCCGGTCGGTGCGGCGCTCGGCGATGGAGGCCAGGTCGGCGGCGGCGATGGCCAGGAAGTCCAGGACGTAGCCGACGGGCGCGCCGTGGAAGTTGCCGTTGGACTCCACCCGGCCGTCGGGGAGGACCACCGGATTGTCGACCGCGGCGGCCAGCTCGCGGTCGGCGACCAGCCGGGCGTGCGTGAGGGTGTCCCGGCCGGCGCCCGCGACCTGCGGGGCGCAGCGGATCGAGTACGCGTCCTGGACGCGCGGCGCGTCGTCCTGGTGGTGCCCGGTGAGGCCGGAGCCGGCCAGCACACGCAGCATGTTGTCGGCGCTGGCGGCCTGGCCGGGGTGCGGGCGGATGGCGTGCAGCTCGGGGGCGAGCACCTTGTCGGTGCCGAGCAGCGCCTCCAGGGAGAGCGCCGCGGTGATGTCGGCGGAGGTGTAGAGCCGGGCCAGGTCGGCGCAGGCCATGACCAGCATGCCGAGCATCCCGTCGGTGCCGTTGAGCAGCGCCAGCCCTTCCTTCTCGCGCAGCTCCACCGGCTCGATGCCGTGCTCGGCGAGCAGCTCGGCGGCGGGCCGCACCCGGCCGTCGGGCCCCTCGGCCTCGCCCTCGCCCATCAGGGTCAGGGCGCAGTGGGACAGCGGCGCGAGGTCGCCGGAGCAGCCCAGCGAGCCGTACTCGTGCACGACCGGGGTGATGCCGGCGTTCAGGATCGCGGCCATGGTCTCCACGACCAGCGGCCGGACCCCGGTACGCCCGGAGGCGAGGGTCTTCAGCCGCAGGAACATCAGCGCGCGCACCACCTCGCGCTCCACCCGGGGGCCCATGCCGGCGGCGTGCGAACGCACGATGTTGCGCTGGAGCTGTGCGCGCAGCTCAGGGCTGATGTGCCGGACGGCGAGGGCGCCGAAGCCGGTGGAGACGCCGTAGACCGGCTCCGGCTTGGCCGCCAGGTCGTCGATGACCTGCCGCGAGGCGGCCACGGCGGCCAGCGCCTCGGGGGACAGCTCGATCCGCGCGGCACCGCGGGCCACAGCGATGACATCGTCGGCGGTCGTCCCGGACGACCCCACCACCACAGAGTGCATATCCATATTCAGGCACCCTAGAGACTGAATCGCTAACTGTCACCACCCGGTTTTCAGGGCTCCTCGCCGGGAGGCGACTGACCCCGGAAGCGGCGCCGCTCCGCCGCCGGCACCTGGGGCGGCGAGTCGGCCAGCCGCACCACCGGATCCTCCGGGCCGCCGTCGCGCCCGGCGACCACCGGCTTCACCGCGCGCGCCGCCTTCGCCCGGTACTGCGCCGCGTCCGCCAGCCGGAAGAGCCGGCGGGCGCTGCGCACCGGGCCGATCGGGTCACCGGTCGAGGCGACCCCGCAGGCCACCCCCTCGCCGAGCTCCAACTCCGCGGCCCTCATGCACAGTTGCTCGGCCACCCGGACCACCTCGTCGGCCGGCGGACCCACCGCCAGCAGACAGAACTCGTCGCCGCCCAGCCGCGCGGAGAGCGCGCCCGGCAGCATCGCGCCGCACAGCGACAGCACCGTGCCGAATCGTTCCAGCAGGCGGTCGCCGACGGCGTGCCCCTGGGTGTCGTTGACCCTCTTCAGGCCGTTCAGGTCGCACACCACCAGGGTCACCACGGTGCCGTCGGCGCGGTACTCCTCCAGCGCCTCGTCCAGCCGTATGTCCACCGCCCGGCGGTTGGCCAGCCCGGTCAGCGAGTCGGTGAACGCCAGCCGCCTGGCCTCCTCCAGCCGCTCGGTCTGGGCGATCCCGGCGGCCGTCACCGCCGCCAGCACGGTCGCGAAATCGGCGTCCGGCCGCCCGAACACCGGGGCCCCGGACGGCCGCGCCACATACAGCTCGCCCCACGCCCGTCCGTGCAGCACGATCGGGGCGACCACACAGCTCCCCCGCCCCCGCCGCCGCAACGCCTCCACCCTCTGGTGGCAGTACGCCCCGTACGAGCCGTCGCACGGCCCGGCACCGTGGCGGCGCGGGGCATCCGCCACCTCCACCCAGGCGTGCGGCTCGCCACCGCGGGCCCAGTTGTCGTGCAGAAATTCGGTGATCTCCGGAAATTCACTGACCGGGTACCACTCGTCCTCGGGGAATTCCTCTTCCCCGTCGGCGAGCTCGCCGACGTTCACCAGGACACGCAGCCGCCCCAGCTCCCGCTCCCAGACAGAGACGGCCGCGAAATTCCCACCCAGAGCCCGGCGCGCGCCCACCGCCGCGGCACGCACCGCGTCCCGCGCGGTGTGCGCCGCCGCCATGGCCTGCGCCAGCCCCACCACGGCCCTCAGCCGCCCATTGACCTCGCCCGTCACCGCGCCTCGCATTCCCTCACCGTGCGCACCCGCGCCATCCAGCGTAGGAATACTCTGCGCATTCCGCGCTTTACCCGCGCATTACGCCGCGGCACGCACCACCCGGACCCTCATGACATCACTCGCCGGGCCACTGCGGGGTGCGCTTCTCGTTGAACGCCGCCACTCCCTCCGCGCGGTCCCCGGAAAAGGCCACCGAACGCCAGGCCGCGTCCTCCACCTCCAGACCGGTCCGCAGATCCAGCCCGTGCCCCAGCCGCAGCGCCTTCTTGGCGGCCCGGAGCCCGACCGGCGAATTGGCCGCGATCCGCGCGGCCAGGGCCAGGGCCTCCTCCCGGTCCTGCCCCTCGCCGACCAGCTGATCCACCAGGCCCAGCTCCCGCGCCTCCTCGGCGGCCACCCGGCGCGCCGTGAAGATCAGCTCTGCGGCCCGCGCGGCGCCCACCCGGCGCGGCAGCAGCTGGGTGCCGCCGCCACCGGGGATCACTCCCACCGACACCTCGGGCAGCCCCACCACCGCCGTGCTGTCCGCCACGATCACATCGCAGGCCAGCGCCAGCTCGAAGCCGCCACCCAGCGCGAACCCGTGCACCGCGGCGATGGTGGGCATCGGCAGCTCCAGCACCCCGGTGTACGCCGCCCGGGCCAGCGGGCGCTGCCGCCCCAGCTCGGCGTCGGTGAAGGAGTTGCGCTCCTTCAGATCGGCGCCGACACAGAAGGCCCGCTCGTGCGTGGAGGTCAGCACCACGGCCCGCACCGAGGAATCACCGGCCAGCGCATCGCAGGCCGCCCCGATGCAGCGGGCCATCTCGGTGGACACCGCGTTCATCGCCTTGGGCCGGTCGAGTACCAGCTCGGCCGCGTGCCCGTGCCGCCGCACCTCGACCCACTCGCCGAACCGCTGCTCCGTCATACCGTCGCCCTCCCGGTGGATGTTAACGATCGTTGACCGGGATCATCCCAGCCCAGCGCCACGCCCCGCTACCGCCCCGAGTCACCTTTCCCCACCCCGCCCCATCCCGTTCCTGTCCTCAATCGCCGGACGGGCTGGAAATACCGGCCGACAACAGGAGACGAGGCCTGGCGGGCCGGTCTGGCACCGCGTAGGACATGAGCGGATGCCGGATCCCAGGCGCGGGACGGGCCACCGGCGGTTGGGCGCAGGACGGCGGGAGGGGGCGTATCGGGGCAGTCCCCGCAGAAGGCGCAGACAACGCAGGGTCACTCCGCGAGGTACCAGTCGTCTGCGCCGCCGTGGGGGCACCCCCGGACGGAGTCTGGGGGAGAGATGCCCCGGTGCGCACCCGACCCACACACGAACACCGCGCACCGCAGAGCAACCCGCACCCGCGAAACGGCCTAACCCCGCCGCGACAGCAGCCAGGGCTCCACAACCCCCAGCCCACGCACCGGCCGCTGCCACATCGGCTGCAGCGCGAACCGATACGTCGGCCCCTGCTCGCCTTCCTTCTCCGCGGCCGCCGCCGCCTCCGCCGCCTCCGCCTCGGAGACCGGCGCCTCCCCCGTACGGGTCAGCTCCTCCGCCAGCGCCCCGTCCACCAGCACCGCGTCCTTCGGCGCTATCGATGTCAGCCGGCTCGCCAGGTTCACCGTCGTGCCGAAAACGTCGCCCATCCGGGTCGTCACCGTGCCGAACGCCATCCCCACCCGCAGCTCCGGCATGGTCGCGTCGTTCGCCATCGTCTCGATGAGCCGCAGCCCGATCTCCGCCGCCGTCCCCGCGTCGTCCGCGGAGTACAGCACCTCGTCGCCGAGCGTCTTGATCAGCCGGCCGCCGTGCGCGGCGACCAGATCCGCCGCGGTCGTCTCGAACGCCTCGACCAGCTCGCCGAGCTCCTCCTCCTCCAGCCGCCGGGTCAGCCGGGTGAAGCCGACCAGGTCCGCGAAGCCGACCGCCAGCCGCCGGTCGACCATCTCGGCGTCGTCCTGGGCCTGCACCACCCGACCGGTCGCGGCGGCCAGCTGGCGCCGGTAGACGTAGACGAGGAATTCCTCCAGCTCCGGCAGGAGCAGCTCGACCAGCGGATACGCGATCTCGGTGCGGGTCATTCCGGGTTCCTGGGGCTCCGTCAGCCCTTCCAGGAAGGAGTCGATCTGCCAGTCCGCCAGCCGCGCGGTGGTCTGCCCGGTGGAGCGGGCGACCTGGACCGCCATCGGCTCGCTCAGCAGCCCGGCCTCGACCAGACCGGCGAGCCGCCGCAGGGCCAGCACGTCCGCCTCGGTCAGCGCCTTGGCCTGCCCGATGTCGGCGAAGCCCATCGCGTGCCAGAAGCGAGTGGCGCGCTCCACCGAGACCCCGGCGCTGCGCGCCGCCTGGAAGGGCGTGTAGCGCCGCTCGGCGCCGAGGATCAGCTGCTCCAGCCGGAGCGCGATCGAGTCCTCTTCGTCCTCGTCCGGCTCCCCCGCCGCCAAGCCCTCCGCACCAGAGCCCACCGCGTCCACGCCCGAGCTCACCGCGTCCGCACTGGAGCTCACCGCGTCCGCACCCGAGCTCACCGCGTCCGCACCAGCCCCGGACGCACCGGCTCCGGGCGCACCGGCCCCGGCCCAACCAGGGCTCCCCGAACCCGAGCTCCCCGAACCGGAACCCTCCGCACCGGGGCTCACCGCGTCCGGATCCGCGCCGCCATCGACGGTCACCACCCGCCCCCTGTCCGAGTCCTGCGCACTGCCTGCCGCTTCCCTCTTCCGGTTACGGATCACCCAGGTCCGCGCCGAGCTGGGCGGACCGCCTCAACGATACGGCAGGTGTGCCGTAGCTCACTCTCCCGCGAGGGGCTCACTCTGCCGCGTTGGGGTCACTCATCCGCAGAGGCGGCGCGCAGATGCACGATGTCACCCGCGGCGACCGGCTCCTGCACCCCGCCGCCGGTGGCGAGCACCAGGCGGCCGTCGCCGTCCACCGCCACCGCCTCGCCGACCAGCTCCCGTCCGCCAGGCAGCTCCGCGCGCACCTTCCGGCCGAGCGTCGCGCAGCCGGCCGCGTACGCCTCCTGGAGCCCGCTCGCGGCCGGATCGCCGCCGGCATCCCGCCACTTGACGTACCACTGTTCGAGCGAACGCAGCACGGCGCGGAGCAGCGGATCGCGGTCCAGGGTCACCGCGTTCGCCAGGGCGAGCGAGCCGGCGGCCGGCACCGGCAGCTCGTCCGCGCGCAGCGAGACGTTGAGCCCGATGCCGACGACCACGCCACCGTCGACGCGCTCGGCGAGGATGCCGCCGAACTTCCGCTCCTCGCCCTCCACCGCCAGCAGCAGGTCGTTGGGCCATTTCAGTGCCGTGTCCACCCCGGCGGCGCGCGAGAGGGCGGTGGCCGTCGCGACTCCGGCGAGCAGCGGCAGCCATCCCCAGCGGGCCACCGGCACCGCGTCCGCGGGGCGCAGCAGCACCGAGAAGAAGAGGCCGGAGCGGGCTGGGGCGACCCAGCTGCGGTCCAGCCGGCCGCGGCCGGCGGTCTGCTGCTCCGCGATCAGCACCGTCCCCTCGGCCGCGCCTTCGGCCGCCTTGGCGACCAGGTCGGTGTTGGTGGAGCCGGTCGCGGCCACGACATCGACGGTGGTCCACAGCCCGTCGGGCCGGATCAGGGCCCGGCGCAGCGCGGCGGCGTTCAGCGGTGGCCGATCCAGATCGTTCCACCGGCTGCCATGGGTGTCAGAAGGGCTCATACGGGCCAGCCTAGGGTCAGGAGGTGTGGCCAACGACGCAGTGCCACGGCGTATCTCACGCCGATACGCTACGAGCCGGTAGCCGAGGACACCCGCCCGGAAAACCCCGTATGTCACTTTTACCCCTCATGAGTGCCAGCAGTGCCCAGCAACGCCGTGAAACGCCGCAGTGCCGAGTTGGCGGGGTGCGAAGCCGCCGCCGTGTCCTAAGTCGCGCCGCCCCCCGAACCCGTGACCCACGTAACCGAGGACGAGCAGGAGCCGCATCCCGATGTCCGAGCCGGAGATTGCCCCCGACAGCCCCGACAGCCACACCACCGCGGGGAAGCTCGCGGATCTGCAGCGCCGCGTCGAAGAGGCCACCCACGCCGGTTCCGCGCGTGCGGTGGAGAAGCAGCACGCCAAGGGCAAGCTGACCGCGCGTGAGCGCATCGATCTGCTTCTCGACGAGGGCTCGTTCATCGAGCTCGACGAGTTCGCCCGGCACCGCTCGACCAACTTCGGCCTGGAGAAGAACCGCCCCTACGGCGACGGCGTCGTCACCGGCTACGGCACGGTCGACGGCCGCCCGGTGGCGGTGTTCTCCCAGGACTTCACGGTCTTCGGCGGCGCCCTCGGCGAGGTCTACGGCGAGAAGATCGTCAAGGTGATGGACTTCGCGCTGAAGACCGGCTGTCCGGTCATCGGCATCAACGACTCCGGTGGCGCCCGCATCCAGGAGGGCGTCATGGCCCTCGGCGCGTACGGCGAGATCTTCCGCCGGAACGTTCACGCGTCCGGCGTGATCCCGCAGATCAGCCTGATCGTCGGCCCCTGCGCGGGCGGTGCGGTCTACTCCCCGGCGATCACCGACTTCACCGTCATGGTCGACCAGACCTCGCACATGTTCATCACCGGCCCCGACGTGATCAAGACCGTCACCGGTGAGGACGTGGGCTTCGAGGCGCTGGGCGGCGCCCGCACCCACAACACCACCTCCGGTGTCGCGCACTACATGGCCGGCGACGAGAAGGACGCCATCGACTACGTCCGCTCGCTGCTGTCCTACCTGCCCTCCAACAACCTCTCCGAGCCCCCGGCCTTCCCCGAGCAGGCCGATCTGGAGCTCTCGGAGGAGGACCGGGAGCTGGACGAGATCATCCCGGACTCCGCGAACCAGCCGTACGACATGCACAAGGTCATCGAGCATGTGCTGGACGACGGCGACTTCCTGGAGACCCAGCCGCTGTTCGCGCCGAACATCATCACCGGCTTCGGGCGCGTCGAGGGCCAGCCGGTGGGCATCGTCGCCAACCAGCCGATGCAGTTCGCCGGCTGCCTGGACATCGACGCCTCGGAGAAGGCGGCCCGCTTCGTCCGCAGCTGCGACGCCTTCAACGTGCCGGTGCTGACCTTCGTGGACGTGCCGGGCTTCCTGCCGGGCACGGACCAGGAGTACAACGGCATCATCCGGCGCGGCGCCAAGCTGATCTACGCCTACGCGGAGGCCACCGTCCCGCTGATCACGGTGATCACCCGCAAGGCATACGGCGGCGCGTACGACGTCATGGGCTCCAAGCACCTGGGCGCGGACCTGAACATGGCCTGGCCGACGGCGCAGATCGCGGTGATGGGCGCGCAGGGCGCGGTGAACATCCTGCACCGGCGGACCCTCGCCGAGGCCGAGGACGTCGACGCCACCCGCGCGGAGCTGATCGCGGACTACGAGGACACCCTCCTCAACCCGTACGTCGCGGCAGAGCGCGGCTATGTCGACACGGTGATCCGGCCGTCCGAGACCCGCCGTTACATCGTGCGCGGGCTGCGCGCCCTGCGGAACAAGCGCGAGGCACTGCCGCCGAAGAAGCACGGCAACATCCCCCTCTAGAAAGGGTTGTTTCCATGATCAAGGTTCTCCGTGGCAACCCGACCCCCGAGGAGCTGGCCGCCGCCCTCGCGGTGGTCCAAGCCCGCGCGGCGGCGACCGCCGCCGCCGCGCCGGGGCTGCGGGTGCCGGACGAGTGGGCCGACCCGGCCCGCACCATCCCCGGCAGCCGGGTCCCGCACCCGGGGCCGACGTCCTGGCGCACGAGCTTCTGGCCCGCCTGACCACCACTGTTCACCGTGGCGCCTGAGTACCCGTACTCAGGCGCCACGCGCGTGCCGGCGGCAGGATCGACACATGCTGTGGTCCGACCCGTCCGACGAGCCGCCCGAGGAGCTGCGCGAGGCCCAGGCGATGCTCCGCCGCGCACGCGCCGTGCTGGCGACCGCGATGGTGATCACACTGCTCGTCCTGATCCTGGCCTGAAGGAACGCCACGGGCGGATCCGGCATCTTCCGAAGAAGATCACCATCTTCTCGACAAGGCCGTCCATCGCAGCCGGATCAGGGAGCGCAGCCGACCGATGAACCGACCGATACGCCATATCTCCGTCTTCGCCGGTCTGCTGGTCCTCTCGCTGCTGCTGCGCTCCACCTGGCTGCAGTTCCAGCAGGCCGACGAGCTGGCGGAGCACGACCACAACGACCGCGTGAAGATCGCCGCCTACGCCCACCCGCGCGGCGACATCATCGTGGGCGGTCGCCCGATCACCGGCTCGGTGGAGACCGGCGGCATCAACTTCAAGTACAAGCGCGTCTTCAAGGAAGGCGCGATGTACGCGCCGGTCACCGGCTTCTCCTCCCAGCTCTACGGGGCCAAGCACCTGGAAGCGCTCAACGACAAGCTGCTGAGCGGCACCGACGACCGGCTCTTCCTGCAGAACACCGTCTCCATGCTCACCGGCGAGAAGAAGCGCGGCGGGGACGTGGTGACCACCATCGACCCCAAGGCGCAGAAGGCCGCGTTCGAAGGGCTGGGGGACAAGACCGGCGCGGTGGTCGCCATCGAGCCGACCACCGGCAAGATCCTCGCCCTGGTCTCCACCCCGTCCTACGACCCGTCCGCCTTCGCGGGAGCCGGCAAGAAGGACACCGAGGCCTGGGAGAAGCTGGAGAAGGACCCGCGCAAGCCGATGACCAACCGGGCACTGAAGGAGGTCTATCCCCCCGGCTCCACCTTCAAGGTGATCACGGCGGCCGCGGCCCTGGAGCACGAGCTGTACACGGACATCAACACCCCGACCAGGTCCCCCGACCCGTGGACCATGCCCGACACCACCACGGTGCTGCCCAACCAGGACAAGAGCGGGGCGTGCCGGGACGCCAGCCTCACCGTGGCCATGCAGCGCTCCTGCAACAACGTCTACGGCAAGATCAGCGCCGACCTCGGCAAGGAGAAGATGCGCGAGACGGCGGAGAAGTTCGGCTTCAACGACCCCGAGGTCGACACGCCGACCCGCGCCGCGGAGAGCGTCTTCCCGGCGGAGATGGACCGCCCGCAGACCGCGATGTCCGGCATCGGCCAGTCCAGCGTCCGCGCCACCCCGCTGCAGATCGCGATGATGACCGCCGCGATCGCCAACAACGGCACGATGATGAAGCCGTACATGGTCGAGGAGCTGCGCGACGCCGATCTCGACACGGTCGAGAAGCACGACCCCGAGGTGATGTCCGAGGCCGTCTCCGAGGACACCGCGAAGAAGGTCCAGCGGATGATGGAGGACACCGCGGAGAAGGGCACCGGCAGGCCCGGCCGGATCTCCGGTGTCACCGTCGGCGCCAAGACCGGCACCGCCCAGCGCGGAGTGGACAACCGCACCCCGCCGCTGGCCTGGTTCATCTCCTACGCCAAGCAGGGCGACGGCTCGCCGGTCGCGGTCGCGGTGATGATCGACCCGGACGACTCCATCCCGCGCGACCAGATCTCCGGCGGCGGGCTCGCGGGCCCGATCGCCAAGCAGGTCATGGAGGCGGTGCTCCAGTCGCACCGGTGAGCGGACTCCCGTCGCACAAGCGGCGGACCAGCGCCTCACACAAGCGGCGGACCGGCGCCCGGGCGGCACCCCGATACGCTAGGCCGCATGGCTGATTCCCGCACGCTCGTCCTCGCCTCCGCCTCACCCGCCCGGCTCGGGCTGCTGCGCCAGGCCGGGCTGGCGCCCGAGGTGATCGTCAGCGGATTCGACGAGGACGCCATCGAGGCCGCCTCGCCCGGCGAGCTGGCCCTGCTGCTGGCCGAGGCGAAGGCGGGCGTGGTCGCGGACCGCCCGGAGGCCGCGGGCGCGCTCGTCGTCGGCTGCGACTCGGTGCTTGACCTGGACGGTCAGGCGCTCGGCAAGCCGGCCGACGAGGAGGAGGCCACCGCCCGCTGGAAGGCGATGCGCGGCCGCTCCGGGGTGCTGCGCACCGGGCACAGCGTGATCGACACGGTGAGTGGACGACGGGCCTCCGGCACCGCCTCCACCACGGTCCGCTTCGGCGAGCCGAGCGACGCGGAGATCGCCGCGTACGTGGCCAGCGGCGAACCGCTGCACGTGGCGGGCGCGTTCACCCTGGACGGCCGCTCGGCGCCGTTCATCGACGGGATCGACGGCGACCCGGGCAATGTGATCGGCCTGTCGCTGCCGCTGCTGCGCCGGCTCCTGGCCGAGCTGGGCATCTCCATCACCGACCTGTGGGCCTCCGCGGACCAGTCTTAAGCGTTCAGGCCGCTCAGGCCGGAGTCGGCCCCGGCTCGGCCGGCAGCTGCCCGCCGTCCCCGGCCGCGTCCGCGTCCGTGCTTCCGTCGGCGGCGGCGCCCTCGTCGTACGCCATCAGCGAGAGCACGATCAGGCCCAGCACGATCATCATGAACGCGAAGGCCAGCCAGCCCACCAGACCCACCGTCAGCGCGCCCAGCACCCCGTGCACCACGGCGCAGCTGATGAGCAGGATGCGGGCGAACCGGCCCGGGCCGCGGTCTCGGAGGGCCGCGCGCAGCAGGACCAGCCCGCAGAAGAGCAGGTAGAGGCCGAAGACGCCGCCCATGACCCAGGTGCCGACGGACATCACGTCGGGATCCATGCCGCCCATGGACATGCTCTGCCGGTCGACGACCAGGCCCAGGATCCAGTTGAGCAGGGCGATGCCGACGGCTTCCCCCATCAACACCACGGCCGCCACCGCGGCCACCGGTCTGCGTGCCACCCCGCTCACCTCTCCCTCCCCACGACCCCCGTTACCGGGAGTATCTTCGACACCGGCACGCTACTAACGGGTAAGCCTGGCGACAAGAGGTCTGCGGCAGGCCCGTGACACCGCCGTACGGGCGAGAGGCCGCGGCAAAGTTTCCGTCCCCCATTCGTAGGGATTCCACAAAGAATCGCCAACAGGCGTCGCACGCCTCAGCGGAGACCTAGGCCACACCCGAGAGCCGCCCGAGGCCCCGAATTACGGGCGTACCGTGGAGCGACAGGGGAATCGGACCGCTGCCCGGAGACCACTTAACCCTCCGTGTGGTCAAGCTCACCCCTGGGTTCTTCTCGGCGCGCAGTGTCGCCAGTACCTAAACTCGGCTTGTTTCAAGGAGGGAGCCATCGTGCGCAAGGTGCTCATCGCCAACCGTGGCGAAATCGCTGTCCGCGTTGCCCGTGCTTGTCGGGATGCGGGGATCGCGAGTGTGGCGGTGTACGCCGATCCGGACCGGGACGCGGTGCATGTACGCGCGGCCGACGAAGCTTACGCGTTGGGTGGTGACACCCCGGCGGCGAGTTATCTGGATATCGCGAAGGTGCTGGCCGCGGCGGCGGAGTCGGGGGCGGACGCGATCCACCCTGGTTACGGCTTTCTTTCCGAGAACGCGGAGTTCGCGCAGGCGGTGCTGGACGCGGGGCTGATCTGGATCGGTCCGCCGCCGCAGGCGATCCGGGATCTGGGTGACAAGGTCGCGGCCCGGCATATCGCGCAGCGGGCCGGTGCTCCGCTGGTGGCCGGTACTCCGGATCCGGTCTCTGGGGCGGAGGAGGTGGTGGCCTTCGCCAAGGAGCATGGTCTGCCGATCGCGATCAAGGCGGCTTTTGGTGGTGGTGGGCGTGGTCTGAAGGTGGCCCGCACCCTGGAGGAGGTCCCGGAGCTGTATGACTCCGCGGTGCGGGAGGCGGTGGCCGCCTTCGGCCGGGGTGAGTGCTTCGTGGAGCGCTACCTGGACAAGCCGCGGCATGTGGAGACCCAGTGCCTGGCCGACAGCCACGGCAATGTGGTGGTGGTCTCCACCCGTGACTGCTCGCTGCAGCGCCGGCACCAAAAGCTCGTCGAGGAGGCCCCCGCGCCGTTTTTGTCGCCCGAGCAGAACGCGGAGCTGTATGCGGCGTCGAAGGCGATTTTGAAGGAAGCCGGTTACGTCGGTGCCGGGACGGTGGAGTTCCTGGTCGGTATGGACGGCACGATCTCCTTCCTGGAGGTCAACACCCGCCTTCAGGTGGAGCACCCGGTCACCGAGGAAGTCACCGGCATCGATCTGGTGCGGGAGATGTTCCGGATCGCCGACGGCGAGGAGCTGGGCTATGACGACCCGCCGGTGCGCGGGCACTCGTTTGAGTTCCGGATCAATGGTGAGGACCCGGGCCGGAACTTCCTGCCCGCCCCCGGCACCGTGACCGTCTTCAACCCGCCGGCGGGTCCGGGTGTGCGGCTGGACGCAGGGGTGGAGTCGGGGTCGGTGATCGGTCCGGCGTGGGACTCGCTGCTGGCCAAGCTGATCATCACCGGTGCCACTCGTGAGCAGGCGTTGCAGCGGGCCGCGCGGGCGCTGGGCGAGTTCCAGGTGGAGGGCATGGCCACCGCCATCCCCTTCCATCGTGCCGTGGTCACCGATCCCGCCTTCGCCCCCACCGACGGCAGTGCGTTCACCGTGCACACGCGGTGGATCGAGACCGAGTTCGTCAACGACATCCCTGCCTTCGCCGCCCCCGCGACCGATGAGGCCGAGCCGGATGTGCGGGAGACGGTGGTTGTGGAGGTGGGGGGCAAGCGGCTGGAGGTGTCGCTGCCCGCCTCGCTCGGTGTGGTCTCGGCCGGGGCCGCCGCCGGCGGCGGGGGGAAGAAGCCGAAGCGGAAGGCGGCGAAGAAGTCGGGGTCGGCCGCGTCGGGTGATGCGCTGGCCTCGCCGATGCAGGGCACGATCGTGAAGGTCGCGGTCGAGGAGGGTCAGGTCGTCGCGGAAGGCGAGCTGATCGTGGTCCTGGAAGCGATGAAGATGGAACAGCCGCTCAACGCCCACCGGGCCGGGACCGTCAAGGGCCTTGCCGCCGAGGTCGGCGCGTCCATCACCTCCGGCGCCGTCATCTGCGAAATCAAGGACTGACCTTCGGGACAGCCGTAGCGCGCTACAGCGAGTGGGCCCCGGCCGGATCTCCGGCCGGGGCCCACCCGTTCCCACACCTGACGGCAAAGGCGCTTGAGGCCCCGTCAGGAGCCTTCGCCGCGCCGCCTCAGTCCCCCGTCACGTCCTGCGGGAAGGTCAGCTGACGGCCCATCCACTCCAGTGTCGCGGGCAACTCGCGCCGCCAGGTCCGGAAGTTGTGGCTGCCCCGGTCCAGCACGATCGACTCGGCGCGCATCGGCGGCTTGACCGCGTCCAGGAACTCCCGCGCCTGCGGATAGTTCTTCTCCCCCGCGCGACTGGTGGCGACCAGCACCGACACCCGGGGCGCCGGCAGATGAGCGAGCCGCCACATCAGGTCGTGCTCCCGCATCCGGCGCACCCTGCCCTTTCCGGAGCCGAAGAGGTTGCCGGTGGTCGGGTCGTTGCGCACCCGGTAGTCCGGCGACAGCGCCGCCGCCGCGGGGTAGGTGCCCGGGTGGCGCATGGCGAGCTGGAGGGCGCAGCTGCCGCCGGACGAGTAGCCGAGGACGCCCCAGGCTCCGGGGTCGTGTCCGACCCGGTAGTGGCCCTTCAGCGCCTCCGGCAGGTCCTGGGCGAAGAAGGTCTCGGCCTGCGGCCCGTCCGGCACGTCCACGCACTGGGTGTCGCGCGGCGGGGCGATGGTGGGCCGGATCATCACGATGACGCTGGGCGGCAGCTTGCCCTCGCGGATGAGCTTGCCGGCGGTCTGCGGCACCCGCAGATGCTGCCCGAGCAGGAACGAGCCTCCGGGGTAGCCGCTGATGGTGACGATGACCGGGAAGCGCTGCCGGTTGTACTGGCGCTGGAAGTACTGCGGCGGCAGGTAGACGTAGGCGGGGTTGGCCACCTGGCTGCGGCGCCCCACGATCTTCACCGACTCGACCTTGCCGTTCCGGGCCGCCGGGCCCTCGGGCAGCCCGTGCACCCGGTCCAGCCCGTCCGGGCCCGCGGGCTGCACCAACCCGGCCGACGGGTCCCCGGCCCGCCCCGGCCCGCCGTTGTCGCCCCACTTGGCCAGGGCCGCGGGCGCCGCGTCGTCATTGCCGAGCAGTTCCGCCCAGGTGCCGTAGAACTGGAAGTTCTGGTTGACCGCGAGTGCGAGCGCCGAGACGATCGCCACCTGGGTGAAGGCGATCGCGCCGAGTCTGCCCAGCACAGCGGGGACCGAGCGGCGCGCCAGGCGGGGCCACAGCCAGACCGTCATCCCCACGCTGATCACGGCCACGCCCGTCACCGTGTATTCGAGTGTCCGGCTGGTCAGTTCCATCATGGTTTCTCCGCTCCCCGTGCTCAACGCCTTGTTTGATGCCGCTTGATCGAAACGGCGTTGCCCGAGATCGGGGAATTCGCGTGCTGTTCCCCTTCCTGTCTCTTCCGCGTCCACCTGGTTCGCGCGGGTGTCACCGGCCGTACACTCCGTCAGCGGCCGCGGGCCGTTGGATGGCATCCTTGAGCCACGGGCCGGGCGGGAGTCCGGCGGGCCCGTGGAAGCTGAGGGAAGGACGGGAAGGACCGGCGATGGCGACCGAGACGGCGCACGGGCACAGCTGCCCCCCGGGGCGGCCCATGCGCGCCGACGCGCGTCGCAATTACGAGCGACTGCTGGCCGAGGCGCGTACCGCCTTCGCCGAGCAGGGCACCGACGCCTCGCTGGAGGACATCGCGCGCCGCGCGGGGGTCGGCATCGGCACCCTCTACCGGCACTTCCCCAACCGCACCGCGCTGATGGGTGCGGTCTTCTACGGCGAGATCGACGCGCTGATGGCGAGCGCGCGGGAGTTGGCGCAGGCGGCGCAGCCGTGCCGGGCGCTGGTGGACTGGCTGCGCGCGGTCATCGATCACGCCAGCACCTACCGAGGGCTGTCCCAGGCGTTTCTCTCCGCCTCCGCCGAGGAGAGTGCGGAGCTGTCGCGGTGCAGTGAGCCGATGCGCGAGGCAGGCCGGTCGCTGCTGGTCCGCGCGCAGCAGGCGGGGGCGGTGCGGTCGGATGTGGAGATCACCGACCTGATGCAGCTGACCAACGCGATCGCGCTGGCGGTCGAGCAGTCCCCGGACGATCCGGGGCTGGCCGACCGCCTGCTCGCGCTCACGTTTTCGGGGCTGAAGGCGCGCTGACGCGGTCGGCCGGCCGGGTGGTGCGCCGCGCCGGGTGGTGCGCCGCGCCGGGTGGTGGGTCGAGGGCCCACCGGGGCATCTCCTCACCCGGCGAACCCGACGGGCCGATCGCGAGGTGAGCGACGATCGGTTCGCCGGGCTGCGGGGAGTGCCCTGGTACGCCCCCTTCCGCCGACGCGCACCTTTCCGCCGTCCCGCCCTGAGGCGTCCAGTGCACGCCTTCCGCAGGGCCGTCAGCGGCGGCGGGGGGCCAGGTCCGCGACCCGGCCGCCGTTCTCGATCAGGGGCATCGCACCGCGTAGCTGGGGCCCGGTGGGCGTCTGCGGGTGGGTGCGGCGCTGTCCCGGGAGTGGCATGCCGTCCTCGGCGCCGCGGCCCGAGGGGTGCTGCCCCGGTGCCAGCCGCCCCGGCCGCCCCGCCGGACCTTGCTCCATGCCGACCGGGCCGCCGGGCACGAGGCCGGATGCCGAGCCCGGTCCGGCCACCGCGATCTGCACGCCCTGGTCGGCGAGGGCCTGGAGCTCGGTGGCGGCCCGGTCGTCGTGGGGCGGCGGCTCGTCGGTCACCAGCCGGGTGATCAGATCGGTGGGCACCGTCTGGAACATCGTGTCGGTGCCCAGCTTGGAGTGGTCGGCGAGGACGACCACTTCGGCGGCGGCCTGGACGAGCGCCCGATCCACGCTGGCGGAGAGCATGTTGGAGGTGGACAGCCCGCGCTCCGCGGTCAGCCCACTGCCGGAGAGGAAGGCACGGGAGACCCGCAGCCCCTGGAGGGACTGCTCGGCTCCGCTGCCGACGAGGGCGTAGTTGGAGCCGCGCAGGGTGCCGCCGGTCATCACGACCTCGACTCGGTTGGCATGTGCCAATGCCTGCGCGACCAGCAGGGAGTTGGTGACCACGGTCAGCCCCGGGACACGCGCGAGCCGGCGGGCCAGCTCCTGCGTGGTGGTCCCGGCGCCGACCACCACGGCCTCGCCCTCCTGGACGAGACCGGCGGCGAGGTCGGCGATGGCCGTCTTCTCCGCGGTCGCTAGATGGGATTTCTGTGGAAAGCCGGACTCCCTGGTGAGGCCACCGGGCAACACCGCACCGCCGTGCCGGCGGTCGAGGAGTCCCTCTGCCTCCAGCGCGCGCACGTCCCGCCGTACGGTCACTTCTGAGGTCTGGACGACACGGGCGAGCTCACGGAGCGAAACCGCTCCATTCGCTCGCACCATTTCAAGGATCAATTGGCGACGTTCTGCAGCGAACACGAAACTGACAGTAACCCCAACGACCGTCTACATTCAGCAGCTTGCACCAAATTACGGAAGTTGAGCGCAAGAAAGTTCACTCAGTGGTATAAGCGCCAGCTGATACGGGAGCAGTCCAGGCGACTGACGGGACGGCCCCCGGGCCCTTAAGTCTCGCTCTGCGTCTTGCGGGTGTGGAGCTGCCGCGCCACCTCGGCGATCGAGCCGGACAGCGACGGGTACACCGTGAAGGCGTTGGCGATCTGCTCGACGGTGAGGTTGTTGTCGACCGCTATCGAGATCGGGTGGATGAGCTCACTGGCCCGCGGCGCGACGACCACGCCACCGACCACGATGCCGGTGCCCGGGCGGCAGAAGATCTTCACGAAGCCGTCCCGGATGCCCTGCATCTTGGCGCGCGGGTTGCGCAGCAGCGGCAGCTTCACCACCCGGGCGTCGATCCTGCCGGCGTCCACGTCCGCCTGGGAGTAGCCGACGGTGGCGATCTCCGGGTCGGTGAAGACGTTCGCCGAGACCGTCTTGAGGTTCAGCGGCGCGACCGCGTCGCCCAGGAAGTGGTACATCGCGATCCGGCCCTGCATCGCCGCCACCGAGGCCAGCGCGAAGACGCCGGTGCAGTCGCCCGCGGCGTAGACGCCGGGCGCGCTGGTGCGCGAGACCTTGTCGGTCCAGATGTGCCCCGACTCGTGCATCCGGACCCCGGCCTCCTCCAGACCGATGCCCGCGGTGTTGGGGATGGAGCCGACCGCCATCAGGCAGTGGGAGCCGGTGATGGTACGGCCGTCCGCCAGCGTGACCTCGACCCGGTCGCCGACCCTCTTGGCGGCCTGCGCGCGGGACCGCGCCATGACGTTCATCCCGCGCCGCCGGAAGACGTCCTCCAGCACCGCGGCCGCGTCCGGGTCCTCGCCCGGCAGCACCCGGTCGCGGCTGGAGACCAGGGTCACCTTGGAACCCAGCGCCTGGTACGCGCCGGCGAACTCGGCACCGGTCACACCGGAGCCGACCACGATCAGCTCTTCGGGCAGCTCGTCCAGGTCGTAGACCTGCGTCCAGTTGAGGATGCGCTCGCCGTCCGGCAGCGCGTCCGGGATCTCCCGCGGGTGCGCGCCGGTGGCGATCAGCACCGCGTCCGCGGTCAGCGTGGTCTCGGAGCCGTCCGCCGCCCGGACGATCACCTGCCGGGACCCGTCCGGCGCCTGCCCGGGGGCGAGCCGGCCGCGTCCGCGCAGCACCCGGCCACCCGCGCGGGTGACCGAGGCGGTGATGTCGTGTGACTGGGCGAGCGCCAGCCGCTTCACACGGCGGTTCACCTTGCCCAGGTCGACGCCGACGACCCGGGCCGCCTGCTCCAGCGGCGGGGTGTCATCGGCCACGATGATCCCCAACTCCTCGTACGAAGAGTCGAAGGTGGTCATGACCTCGGCCGTGGCGATCAACGTCTTCGACGGCACGCAGTCGGTGAGCACCGACGCCCCGCCCAGACCGTCGCAGTCGACGACGGTCACCTCCGCACCGAGCTGGGCAGCGACCAGCGCCGCCTCATAGCCGCCGGGTCCGCCACCGATGATCACGATCCGAGTCACATGCTCCATTGTCCCGCACCCATCAAAGCCGCTCCGCTCGGGGCTCCCCTGGGGCCCACTCGAGCCCCCACCGATGGCCCCCTCGGGCCTCGCCGGGCTCTCCCCGGGGTCTTCCCCGCGTCTTCCCGGCGTCTTCCCCATACGACCGTTCGCGCCCCACTCGGGGACCGCTCGACCCGCACTCGACACTCTCAGTGAGCCACACCCGGCAGCCCGCGTCCGGTTTTCGTATGAATCTCTCTACGAGCCTGCCACCTCAAATGCCGATCCGCCGCACTCCCGTACCCTCGGAACCATGTCGCTCTACGCCGCGTACGCCGGCAACCTCGACGCGCGGCTGATGTCCCGCCGCGCACCGCACTCACCGCTGCGCGGCACGGGCTGGCTCACCGGCTGGCGGCTGACCTTCGGCGGCGAGCAGATGGGATGGGAGGGCGCCCTGGCCACCGTGGTCGAGGACCCGCCCGCCTCCGGCCCGGACCGCGAGCAGGACGGCCCCCGCTCACAGGTCTTCGTCGCGCTATACGACGTCGCACCGATGGACGAGGAGTCGCTGGACCGCTGGGAGGGCGTCGGCCTCGGCATATACCGCCGGGTGCGGGTGCGGGTGCACACCCTCGACGGCGACGAGACCGCGTGGCTGTACGTGCTCAACGGCTACGAGGGCGGGCTGCCCTCGGCCCGCTACCTGGGCGAGGTCGCCGACGCCGCGGAGTCGGCCGGCGCCCCGCACGACTACGTCATGGAACTCCGCAAGCGCCCCTGCTGACCGGGGCTCCCCGCGGGTCGCGCCCGAGGGCCTGCCCCGCGCCGACCCCTTCGGCCGTCGGCCCGGATCGCGGCGTGAGCCTGGCCTCATTCGGCTGTCTGGGAGCCGTCCCCGGACCGGGTGGCCGTGCCCCGCTGACCTGGGCCGGAGAGGGTCGTGGAACCCGCGTGCGGCCAGGTGGAAGACAACGATCCGAATACCACCATCTGGAATGTCTACGCGCGTAGGCGATTTCCGGCTACCCTCATGCGCGTGAACGCATCAGTTACTTCGGACATCCAGGGCGACCCCCACGCCGCTGCCGGTGCCGCCGCCGCGCGACTGCGCGAGCTGACCGGCGCCGAGACCCACGATGTGGCCCTCGTCATGGGCTCTGGCTGGGTCCCCGCCACCGACGCTCTCGGTACGCCGGAGCACGAGTTCCCCGTCACCGAACTGCCCGGTTTCCCGCCGCCCGCCGTCGCGGGCCACTCGGGCACCATCCGCTCGTACAAGATCGGTGAGAAGCGCGCCCTGGTCTTCCTGGGCCGCACCCACTTCTACGAGGGCCGCGGCGTCGCCGCCGTCGCCCACGGCGTGCGCACCGCCGTCGCCGCCGGCTGCAAGACCATCGTGCTGACCAACGGCTGCGGCGGCCTGCGCGAGGGCATGCGCCCCGGTCAGCCGGTGCTGATCAGCGACCACATCAACATGACGGCCACCTCGCCGATCGCCGGCGCGAACTTCGTCGACCTCACCGACCTGTACTCGCCGCGGCTGCGCACGCTGTGCAAGCAGGTCGACCCGTCGCTGGAGGAGGGCGTCTACCTCCAGTTCCCCGGCCCGCACTACGAGACCCCGGCCGAGATCCGCATGGCCCGGACCCTCGGCGCGGACCTGGTCGGCATGTCGACCACGCTGGAGGCGATCGCCGCTCGCGAGGCCGGCGCCGAGGTGCTGGG
This sequence comes from Streptomyces sp. JLBT605, assembly GCF_058215555.1. Taxonomy (NCBI): domain Bacteria; kingdom Bacillati; phylum Actinomycetota; class Actinomycetes; order Kitasatosporales; family Streptomycetaceae; genus Streptomyces; species Streptomyces sp. JLBT605. The sequence continues at coordinate 4,098,500 of NZ_CM177087.1, read as the reverse complement.
CATCTCCCTGGTCACCAACCTGGCCGCGGGCATGACCGGTGAGCCCCTCAACCACGAAGAGGTGCTCCAGGCCGGCCGCGACTCCGCCACCCGGATGGGCAGCCTGCTGGCGCAGATCCTCGACCGGATCTGACCGGTCCCCCGGTGCGCGCCGCGCACCGTGCGGCAGGCTGGTCCCGACGACGCCGCTCGGTGGCCGGAGTCCGTCCACCCCGCGCCACCGAGCGGTCCTCCCCCCGACCCGGTGCGGCGCCCCGCACGCCTGTGCGCGGCGCCGCACCGGGTTGAGGGGCGAGTCACCGAGACCCGTCCGTGCGCGGGCGCGCCACCTCGCGGTGTGCGGGCGCGCCACCTCGCGGTGTGCGAGCGCGTCACCGCGCGGTGTGCGTACGACGTCGCCGCGGGGTGTGCGGGCGCGTCACCCACGCCCGGTTCGTGCGCGGGCGCGTCACCGCACGGTGTCCGGGCCACGTCGCCGTGGGGCGCGCGGGCCACGTCGCCGTGGGGCGCGCGGGCCACGTCACCGTGGGGCGCGCGGGGCGCCGCCACGCACGACGGGGGTGATCCGACCGCACCACCGTCCCGGGGCGCGCGTGGCACCACCATGCGCGACCTGGGTGCCGCGGCCGCACCGCCCATCCCGGGTGCGGACGCGACGTACCACGCGCACGATGTGCATGCCGCGGCCGCACCCCCGCACGGGTGCGAGCCATGGCGGCGCATCCGCCCGGGGCGTACGCGGCGCACGCCGCACCGCGCGCCGGCAGCGGGGCGCGCCACGGGCACGCCGCGCCGTGCCGGCACCACCGCAGGTGCGCGCCACACGGGGCCACACCCCACGGATGCGCGCCGTGCCGCGGCAGCACCCACAGGTGCGGGCCGCACCGTGGCGACACCCGCACGGGTGCCCGCCGCACCATGGCGACACCCACCGCACCACCCCGGTGCGCCCCGCACCACCCCGCCCCGCCCCGCGGGCAGTTTTCCGGCACACCGCCGGGCGGTGCACGTGAACCGCCCGGCCCCGTCCAGACCCGACCCCTCCGGAGGAGGATCCGTGGAGTCCGCACTGATCGCCCGTGCCCGAGCCTGGCTGGCCGAGGACCCCGACCCCGACACCCGCGCCGAGCTGGGCAAGCTGCTCGACGCCGAGGACACCGAGGAGATCGGCGCCCGCTTCGCCGGCACCCTCCAGTTCGGCACCGCCGGACTCCGCGGGGAGCTGGGCGCGGGGCCGATGCGGATGAACCGCGCCGTGGTGATCCGCGCCGCCGCCGGGCTCGCCGCGTACCTGGGTGGCCAGGGCCACACCGGCGGCCTGGTGGTGATCGGCTACGACGCCCGCTACAAGAGCGCCGACTTCGCCCGGGACACCGCCGCGGTGATGATCGGCGCCGGACTGCGGGCGGCCCTGCTGCCCGGGCCGCTGCCGACGCCCGTCCTCGCCTTCGCCATCCGGCACCTGGGCGCGGTCGCGGGCGTGGAGGTCACCGCCAGCCACAACCCGCCGCGCGACAACGGCTACAAGGTCTACCTCGGCGACGGCTCCCAGATCGTGCCGCCCGCCGACGGTGAGATCGCCGCCGAGATCGCCGCCGTCGCCTCCCTGAACGACGTCCCGCGCCCGTCCGAGGGCTGGGAGACCCTGGGTGACGAGGTGGTCGAGGCGTACCTGGCGCGCACCGACGCGGTGCTCACCCCCGGCTCGCCGCGCGAGGTGCGGGTGGTCTACACCCCGATGCACGGCGTCGGCCGGACCACGCTCACCGCCGCGTTCGCCCGCGCGGGCTTCCCGGAGCCGGTCGTGGTCGCCGCGCAGGCCGACCCGGACCCGGACTTCCCGACCGTGGCCTTCCCCAATCCGGAGGAGCCGGGCGCGATGGACCTGGCCTTCGCGACGGCGCGGGAGGCCGGTCCGGACATCATCATCGCCAACGACCCGGACGCCGACCGCTGCGCCGTGGCGGTGCCCGCGCCCGGTACCGAGTCCGGCTGGCGGATGCTCCGCGGCGACGAGGTGGGCGCGCTGCTCGCCACCCACCTGGTGCGCAAGGGCGCGAGCGGCACCCTGGCGACCACCATCGTCTCCTCGTCGCTGCTCTCCCGTATCGCCGCGCGTGGCGGGCTCCCGTACGACGAGACGCTGACCGGCTTCAAGTGGCTGTCGCGGGTGGAGGGGCTGCGCTTCGCCTACGAGGAGGCGCTGGGCTACTGCGTCGACCCGGACGGCGTACGCGACAAGGACGGCATCACCGCCGCGCTGCTCGTCGCGGAGCTGGCCGCCACCCTCAAGGCGGAGGGCCGGTCCCTGTCGAGCCTGCTCGACGACATCGCGATGAAGCACGGTCTGCACGCCACCGACCAGCTGTCGGCGCGCGTGGAGGACCTCTCGCTGATCGCGGACGCGATGCGGCGGCTGCGCGAACAGCCGCCGACCGAGCTGGCCGGACTGACCGTCACCTCGGCCGAGGACCTCACCCAGGGCACCGAGACCCTGCCGCCCACCGACGGCCTGCGCTACCAGCTGGCCGCCACCGGGGGCGAGGCGCCGGGGGGCGTCCGCGCCGCCCGGGTCATCGTCCGCCCCAGCGGCACCGAGCCCAAGATCAAGTGCTATCTGGAGGTCGTCGTCGACGTCCCCACGGCCCAGGACCTGACCGCCGCCCGCCGCACGGCCGGCACCGTCCTGGACGCGCTCAAGACGGACCTGGCCGCCGCCGCGGGCATCTGACCCGGCGTCGCGCCGCCGCTTCACGGGCCTTCACGGGCCGTCACGGGCAGGGGCCCGGCCTTCAGGACACTGCTGGTGTCCGCAAGGCCGGGCCCCACCCGTTTCCGCGCCCATCCCAGCCCGCACTCCCACCTCCCCCGGTTCAAACCCCCCGCCCCTCCCCCGCACCCGAACCGGTGACTCCCCTACTGCGCCTGCCGCACCTCCCCCACGCGCCGACTCTCCGCCCGGGACACGCTGAACTCACAGGTCCCCGTCACAGGAGTTGCCGCTTTGCTCCCCTCCGCATCCCCTGAGACCTCCCCGCGCCCGGACGGCGTCCCCGCCGTCCGGCCGCTCCGGCCCGCACGGGGCGACCGGTTCCGTCGCCACCGTGCCAGACTCGCCCGGCGGCTGCGCCGGGCCGCGCCCGCGCTGATCGGCTACGCGGCCGTCCGGCTGCTCGGCCTCGTCGTCCTGGCCCTGTGGGCGCACGCCAAGGGCCACGGGCTGTGGCCGCAGCTCGCCGCGCAGTGGGACTCCAAGTGGTATCTGGGCATCGCCGACCACGGCTACGACCGGGTGCTCACCGGCGCCCGCGACAGCAGCGATCTGGCCTTCTTCCCGCTCTATCCGGTGCTGGTCAAGGGCGTCGCCGGGGTGACCCCGGGCTCCCGGGCCACCATCGGCCTGCTGCTCTCGCTGCTCGCCTCGCTCTTCGCCGCCTGGGGGATCTTCGCGGTGGGCGACCGCCTCCACGGGCGTGCCGTCGGGGCGATCCTCGCCGTCCTGTGGGGCTCGACGCCGGTCGCCCTCGTCCAGTGGATGGGCTACACCGAATCGCTGTTCACGGCGATGGCGGCCTGGTCGCTGTACGCCGTGCTGACCGGCCGCTGGGTGTGGGCCGGCTCGCTGTCCCTGCTGGCCGGGCTCACCCGGCCGACGGGGATAGCGGTGGCCACCGCCGTCACCGTCTGCGCGCTGATCCTGCTGTGGCGGCGGCGCGGTACGGCCGGGACGCGGCGGGCGCGGATCGCCCTCGGCGCGGCTCTCGCCCCGCTCGGCTGGCTCGGCTACATCACCTGGGTGGGGCTGCGTCTGCACCGCTGGGACGGCTACTTCGCGGTCCAGCGGACCTGGACCAACGAGCTGGACTGGGGGGTGCGGACCCTGCGCGACCTGCGCGCCAACCTGATGTATCAGTCGCGGCCGGAGCTGTTCCTGGTCATCGTCTCGGTCAGCCTGGTCGCCGCCGGTCTGCTCTACCTGCTCTCGCTGGCCGACCGGCAGCCGCTGCCGCTGCTGGTCTTCACCGGGATACTGCTGCTGATCGGGCTCGGCAGCGGCGGTGTCTACTTCCCGCGCGCCCGCTTCCTGCTCCCGGGTTTCCCGCTGCTGCTGCCGATCGCACTCGCCGTGGCCCACGGCAGTGCGCGCACCAAAATCCTGGTGATCGGCGGCGCGGCGCTGTCCTCGGCGTACTTCGGCGCGTACATGGCCCTGGTCTGGCCGAGCGCGCCGTGAGGCTCCCGGCGCCACTGACGCCCGCCCACCGCGCGGCGAACGGAGATCCGACGGACCTGGTGGCCGGCGGACGGACAGCACAGCGATGCGCTAGTGAACTAGTGAAGGGGACATGCGTACTCGGGCCGGAACCGGTTCGGGCATGCGATCAGGTTTAGTGACAGGAATCGATCGCCCGTGACGTACCAGCCGCCGACGAAGTCCTCACCCGCGATCAGACGCCGCTGGACTCCCTCCCAGCCGCCGAAGGGGCTGTACGGCTCCTTGAACAGTTGACCGTGCTCGTCCATCCGCTCAGAGAACCAGCCGACCGCCTCGGCCGGAGCCCCGAAGGTGGCCCGGATGAAGCGGACGGGCTTCCTGAGCCAGTCGGCACACTCCAAGGGCATCATCCCCGTGGACGCGAACTCAGGATGATGAGGCCGACGTACCGCGTCGCCAGGCCTGATCAGCTCCCGACCGGGCCCGAGCCACTCGTAGGCGTGGTGGTGTGGTGTACCTGCCATCGTGCTCCTCCAAGCAGGGGACACCCCCGGCCGGAAGGCGAGGGGTGTCCGGTTCAACGGGCTTCGAGCAGGTCAGCTACGACCGCAGCCCTGGCCGTCACCGCACCCGCTGCCGGTCGGTTCACTGGGGGCGTCGCGGTCCGGACTCTCGTCCTCGGGATCGTGATTGGCCACGCCGGGCTTGACCCGACCCATCGGCTGTCGCATGGTGATCTCCTGTGTAGGACGGGCGCACGGCAACCCGCTGCGCCGGTTGTGCACTGCCGAGCCCCCGAGAGGGGGCGGCCCGTCCCAGCCGTGTCCGGCCAAGGTTCCGGCTGGGACGGGAGTACGAAGGGAGCTGTTGGCTCCGGCTTCTGCTGTGGTCGTCCGTGCCGGCGACCGGCGCGGGAGCGGCCGCCTGTTGGGTCGGCTGGGGCTGCTCAGCCTTGAAGACAACCTGCGCGGCTCTCACTTCAGGCTCGGAGGCGTCAGGATGGCCCCCGGCGAAATCTCACGACCGATGCGTCGCGGCGGCTCACCGATGTACCGCACAACGGAAATCGGCGCACTGAGCAAGCCGCGCCCGGCACCCTCGCCGGTGTCGTCCACGCCGTCGATCGTCACGCAGTGACCACCCACCAGCGTGATCCGGCGGCGCAGTACCAGAGACTGGTCGGCGTCCCTGCTGATTCGGTCCCAGTCGTGGACCAGGCACACCGCCGTGCGGTCGAAGCTCGCGCGATACCCGATCTCCGCCGCGAGGAACTTCAGCGCGGGCCTCCGACCGCCGATGGCGTTGGCCCCGTAGTCGATGTACTGGCCCGCGACCTCCCATCCGCGCTTGGCGGCGTAGCCGCGACATGCCGCGATGCGCTCATTGAGCGCTTTCGCGTCGGGGGTTGCGTGGCGGTCGTAGATGAACGCCAGTACGGGCGGTTTTTCCTCCGAGTGGTGCTGCTCTGGAGCCATGTTGTCGCCTCTCTTCGACGTTGCGACAACGGTCGCGCGGCGGGGACCCCCGTGAAAGGACAGTCGCGTCTCCACCTACTTCAGCCGAGCGGGACACTCTTCTTCACTCATCGTCACGACACCGCTACGGTGATGCAGGTCGCTTCCGGGAGAACTGATGCCAGAACACCTGCACCCGAATCTGACGCTCCGGCGGCTCATGGCCGAGCATGGCTTCACTCGCGAGGGGCTGGCCGAGGCGCTGAACGACTCGGCCGAACGGCGCTTCGGTCAGCGGGGGAACTGCACCGCACGTCATGTAGGCCGCTGGCTGAAGGGCGAGGTGGCGTGGCCAAGGACCGCCAGTCGGTTGCCCCTGGAGGCGGTATTCGGCCGATCTGCTGTTGAACTGGGATTCAGACCTCCTGCTTCGGCTACCGTCGGGGCTGCCGCGCCGACGTCACCACCCGCCCTTCCACAGGATTCGCCCGTGATTCGCCGCAAATTCGTTCTTGGTCTCGGCACCCTCATCGCCTTACCTGCCCTCCCTGAGTCGGGCCGTCTGGGCATGAGCGATGTCGCCCGAGTCCGGGCAGCAGAGGCGCAGCTGGTACAGCTTGACCGCAGGTACGGCAGTGCTCAATTGGCTGACATGGCCGGCCGGTACGTGGAGCACGTCGAGCACGTCATGCGGCGATGCACGTACGGCGGGCGGGTGCAGACCCAACTGCACCAGGCGCTGGGCGAGATGTGCGACGAGGCAGCCTGGCTGGCCTACGACTGCGGGCGGCAGGGTCAGGCGCAGAGCCGTTGGGACACCGCGCTGCGCTACGCACTGCTGGCAGGGGACTCAATGCTTCAGGCCAGAATCTGGGCCGGCATGTCCCGGCAGGCTGCGGACCTCGGGCACGGCGGTGAAGCCGTCGCCATCGCCCGAGCTGCATTGGCGACCACCCGAGGTCGCAGGGATCCGCGCCTGTCCGCACTTCTGCACACCCGGGTTGCCCTGGGACACTCTGTAGAAGGAGAGAAAGGCCGCTGCGTACGATCTCTGCACCGTGCTGAGCAGGAGCTGGACCGAGCCTCCGGCCCAGCGCCCGCGTGGCTGGAGTTTTGCGGCCTGGATGAACTGGTCGGACAGACAGCCTTGTGCTTCTACCACCTTGGCGACTACGCACGGGCAGCCAAGGCCGACCGCGACTCACTGAGGCTAGTCGCACCGAACACGTTCCGCCGGAACGAGTTCGCCACCCATGTCAGCCTGGCTCGCAACCTCCTGGCGACCGGCGACGCTGATGGAGCCCTGGAAGCCGGACACGACGCCCTCAAACTGCTTCCACAGGTGCGGAGTCAGCGCTGGAGCACTCATCTGGCGAACTTCCGCGATGACGTGCTGAGCTGCGCTCCGCAAGGCACCGCGGACTTCGCAGACCGATACAGGAAGGCGACAAAATGACGGCAGACGTGCTCACGGTGAGCCACTACTCACGCGAACACCTGCCGAAGATACGTGACACGCTCGTGGAGGTATACGCAGAGGTGTACTCCGAGAAGGCAGCGGCAGACCCGTTCTTCTCCGTTGAGCGTTTCGAGCAGCGGCTGTCCGGTCACGCCTCGGGCTCCAGCTGGGCGTGTGTCCTCGGCGAGATCGGTGGCGAGTCGATTGGCTATGCGTATGGACGACTCGACAGCGACCGTGAGTGGCGCGAGGTCCTGACTCCCATCGACGCAGGCGTCCGGAAGTACGGTGACGAGGGCACCTTCGGCCTGTGCGAGATCATGGTACGTGCGCCGTGGCGCGGGAAAGGGATCGCGCGGTGCCTTCACGACGAGCTGATGGGCCAGCGTCGGGAGGCCCGCGCTTCGCTGATCGTGGACAGTGCGCGCCCGAGGGTCCGTGCCAAGTACGAGAGCTGGGGCTACCGGAAGGTCGGCCAGATGCAGCCGTTCGATGACTCTCCGCTGTACGACGCCATGGTGCTGGCCCTTCGATGACCAGCGTCTGAACTTCGAATGCGAGACCCCGGACCAGGTCGTCCGGGGTCTTGTCATGCCCTCGCCCTTGCGGAGCGAGGTGGGCGACAGTGCCTCCAGATGTCAGCCCACCGCGAGCAGCACCGCCAGCAGCACCGCCCCGGCCACCGCCGGAGCGATCACCTCGAACGCCCAGCGCACCTCGGGCGCGCCCTGCGCGCCCTCGCGCGAGGCGTTGGTCTCGGCCAGCTCGCGCAGGTCGGCGATGGTCTGGTCGGCGACGGCTCGCGTGGCCTTGTCGGTGTCCACGCCGCTGTGCGGCGAGGTGCGGCCGGACAGGTCGTCGGCGGCAGCCTGCGTCTGGCGCCGGGACGCCCGCTTGCGCTGTCGCAGCGAGACCGGGACGGCCCAGAGCTGGTACGTGGCGCCGCCGGCCAGCACCTCACTGGTGTAGCTCGCCCGCACCGCCTCGATCGAGGCCCATGGCAGCGTGATCGTCCGGAACGGGTTGCGAACCCGCAGCCGGTCGGCGCCCGCGAAGACGGCGGGCCGCAGGGTGAAGGCCACCACCAGCGGCACCGCGCACAGCAGCCCCGCCAGCGCCACCCAGGGCGTCTGCCCCTCGCCGTTGATCACCGCGTCGATCCCCAGCCAGGCCCCCAGCGCCAGCAGCAGCACCCCTCCCGCGATACCGCTCGATGACCGGAAGACGCGATCGGCGTAGTCGGGCTCTGGTGTCTGCTGGTCGGTCATGCGCCCGATTCTGCCCGACGTCCCACCATCCGGACATTGCGAAACGGCATCAGCTGATCACCTGCCCGGCCCACCGGGAGGCGGTCCGCTCTACAACGATCCGGCGAAGCCGGCCTCGGGGGGTGACAAGGCGCTACGCGCGTAGATATGCTCATCTGGTGACCATGCCCACCACAGTTCCCGCATACGGCAAAGACGCCGCGGAGCGACTGTCGTCGATGGCGGACGTAACCGCCTCCGACGCCGCGCTGCGCCGCTTCCTGCACGGCCTGCCGGGCGTCGACGCGGTCGGCCTCCAGGCCAGGGCCGCGAATCTCGGCACCCGCTCGATCAAGACCACGGCGAAGGCGTACGCCATCGACCTCGCCATCACCATGATCGACCTGACGACGCTCGAAGGCGCGGACACCCCGGGCAAGGTCCGGGCGCTGTGCGCCAAGGGTGTCCATCCCGATCCCACCGACCGCACCGTCCCCAAGGTCGCCGCGATCTGCGTCTACCCGGACATGGTGGCGACCGCCAAGGAGGCGCTGGCCGGCTCCGGCGTTCACGTCGCCTCGGTGGCCACCGCCTTCCCCGCCGGGCGCGCCGCGCTGCCGGTGAAGCTGGCCGACACCCGCGACGCGGTGGCGGCCGGGGCCGACGAGATCGACATGGTGATCGACCGGGGCGCCTTCCTCTCCGGCCGGTACATGTCCGTCTTCGAGGAGATCAAGGCGGTCAAGGAGGCGTGCGCCCGCGAGGACGGCACCGCCGCCCACCTGAAGGTGATCTTCGAGACCGGTGAGCTCCAGACCTACGACAACGTCCGCCGGGTCTCCTGGCTGTCGATGCTCGCGGGGGCGGACTTCATCAAGACCTCCACCGGCAAGGTCGCGGTGAACGCCACCCCGCCCGTCACCCTGCTGATGCTGGAGGCGGTGCGCGACTTCGCGGCCGCCACCGGGGTCCAGGTCGGCGTGAAGCCCGCGGGCGGCATCCGGACGACCAAGGACGCCATCAAGTACCTGGTGATGGTCAACGAGACGGCCGGCCCGGAGTGGATGACCCCCGACTGGTTCCGCTTCGGCGCCTCCAGCCTGCTCAACGACCTGCTGATGCAGCGCCAGAAGCTGAGCACCGGGCGCTACTCCGGTCCCGACTACGTGACGGTGGACTGATCCGATCATGAACGCATTCGAGTACGCTCCCGCGCCCGAGTCGCGCGCGGTCGTCGACATCGCCCCGTCGTACGGCCTCTTCATCGACGGCGAGTTCACCGACGCCGCCGACGGCAAGGTCTTCAAGACTCTCGCCCCGTCCTCCGAGGAGGCCCTCTCCGAGGTGGCCCAGGCCGGGTCCCAGGACGTGGACCGGGCGGTCAAGGCGGCCCGCAAGGCATTCGAGAAGTGGTCCGCGCTGCCGGGCGCCGAGCGCGCCAAGTACCTGTTCCGGATCGCCCGGATCATCCAGGAGCGCTCGCGCGAGCTGGCGGTGCTGGAGTCGCTGGACAACGGCAAGCCGATCCGCGAGTCCCGCGACTTCGACCTGCCGACCGTCGCCGCGCACTTCTTCTACTACGCGGGCTGGGCCGACAAGCTCGACCACGCGGGCTTCGGGCCGGACCCGAAGCCGCTGGGCGTGGCCGGACAGGTCATCCCGTGGAACTTCCCGCTGCTGATGCTGGCGTGGAAGGTCGCCCCGGCGCTGGCCGCGGGCAACACCGTGGTCCTCAAGCCCGCCGAGACCACTCCGCTGTCGGCGCTGTTCTTCGCGGACATCTGCCGCCAGGCCGGGCTGCCCAAGGGTGTCGTCAACATCATCACCGGTGACGGCTCGACCGGCGCCGAGCTGGTCGCGCACCCGGGCATCGACAAGGTCGCCTTCACCGGTTCCACCGAGGTCGGCAAGGCGATCGCGCGGACCGTCGCGGGCACCCACAAGAAGCTCACCCTGGAGCTGGGCGGCAAGGCGGCGAACATCGTCTTCGACGACGCCCCCATCGACCAGGCCGTCGAGGGCATCGTCAGCGGCATCTTCTTCAACCAGGGCCATGTCTGCTGCGCGGGCTCCCGGCTGCTGGTGCAGGAGTCGGTCGCGGACGAGGTGCTGGACGCGCTCAAGCGCCGGATGCGGACGCTGCGCATCGGCGACCCGCTGGACAAGAACACCGACATCGGCGCGATCAACTCGGCCGAGCAGCTGGCCCGCATCAAGGCGCTGGCCGACGCGGGCGAGGCGGAGGGCGCCGAGCGCTGGGCCCCGGAGTGCGAACTGCCCTCCAGCGGCTACTGGTTCGCGCCGACCCTGTTCACCGGGGTCACCCAGGCGCACCGCGTCGCCCGCGAGGAGATCTTCGGCCCGGTGCTGTCGGTGCTGACCTTCCGCACCCCGGCCGAGGCCGTGGAGAAGGCCAACAACACCCCGTACGGCCTGTCGGCGGGCATCTGGACGGAGAAGGGCTCGCGCATCCTGTGGATGGCGGACCAGCTCCGGGCCGGTGTGGTGTGGGCCAACACGTTCAACAAGTTCGACCCCACCTCGCCGTTCGGCGGCTACAAGGAGTCGGGCTTCGGTCGCGAGGGCGGCCGTCACGGTCTGGAGGCGTACCTCAATGTCTGATCGTTTGAGTGTTCTCAAGACCTACAAGCTGTTCGTCGGGGGCAAGTTCCCCCGATCCGAGAGCGGGCGGGTGTACGAGGTGACCGACCCTAAGGGCAAGTGGCTGGCGAACGCCCCGCTCGCCTCGCGCAAGGACGCGCGGGACGCGGTCGTCGCGGCGCGCAAGGCGTTCGGCGGCTGGTCCTCCGCCACGGCGTACAACCGCGGCCAGGTGCTGTACCGGGTCGCGGAGATGCTGGAGGGCCGCCGGGACCAGTTCATCGCCGAGGTCGCGGACGCCGAGGGGCTGTCGAAGTCCAAGGCCGCGGCCCAGGTGGACGCCGCGATCGACCGCTGGGTCTGGTACGCGGGCTGGTCGGACAAGATCGCCCAGATCGCGGGTGCGGCGAACCCGGTGGCCGGGCCGTACTTCAACCTGTCCACCCCCGAGCCGACCGGCGTGGTGGCGGTCCTGGCGCCGCAGGAGTCGTCCTTCCTGGGCCTGGTCTCCGTGCTGGCCCCGGTGATCGTCACCGGTAACACGGCGGTCGTGGTGGCGAGCGAGAAGGCCCCGCTGCCCGCGCTGTCGCTGGCCGAGGTGCTGGCCACCTCCGACGTGCCGGGCGGAGTGGTCAACGTGCTGTCGGGGAAGACGAACGAGCTGTCCGGGCCGCTCGCCGCGCACCAGGACGTCAACGCGATCGACATCGCGGGGGCGTTCGGGGAGCTCCACGGCGAGCTGGCGGTGGCACTGGAGACGGCCGCCGCGGACAACCTCAAGCGAGTGGTCCGTCCCCGGGACGTGGACTGGACTGCCGCGCCGGGCACCGACCGGATGCTGGCGTTCCTGGAGACCAAGACGGTCTGGCACCCGATCGGTATCTGAAACGGCGCCCCCTCGCCCCCCGGGCCGGCTCACTGGCCGACTCAGGGCCGCGGCGGGGGCACACCCACGGCGGTCCGCGGACGGCGCGCACGGCGGTCCGCGGACGCGACGCGCGAACGGCGGTCCCGCACCGGCATTCCTGCCGGTCGGGGCCGCCGTTCGCCGTCCCGGCGCCGATGCCGGGCACCGGCCCGGATGCCGAGGCCGGACCCGACGCCGGATGCCGATGCCGGATGCCGGATATCCGACGCCGGATGCCGACGCCCACTTCGGGTGGCACCCGGTGGGCCGGCGCGATCGGCCGGCCGGTGTGATCAGCCCGGCAGCGACTTGGTGGCCGTGCCGAGCACCGGCAGCTGCTTGACCTTGTCGCCCCTCGACAGCCCATCGGTGGCCGCGCCGGTGCTCACCGGCTTGAAGTCGGCGACCTGGGTCTCGACCTTGTTGTTCAACGGGTCGGCGGGGGTCTGCGCCCACGGGTTGGGCTGGAAGTTCTTGAGCACGCCCAGCGCGGCCGGCGGCGAGATCGGCTGGCCCTTCACCATGTGCGTGTTGAGGGCCGGCACCGGGGTCAGCAGGCTCACCTTGTTCGGCGTCGAGGAGGTGTTCCCGGTCGGTGCCGCGACGGCCTCCGACGCGCCGCCCGCGACCAGCGCCGCACCAGCCGCCGAGACGGCGAGACCGGCGCGCAGCAGGGCGCGTGAGCGGAGAGGCTGCGGAGTACGTGCGTGATGTGCGGACGAGGCCATGGCCACCTGCCAGACGGTTGTGGAACGTGATGGATCGACTGCGCAGCGTAGTTGAGTGCCACCCGGCACGTCATTCCCAGGCCCCGGAGGGTCCCCCGGAGGGACCAATGCCTCACACTGGTGTTCCGTGACTTCACATCCCGTTCCCGCTCGCGTCATCCTGCTGTCCGGCCCGTCCGGTTCCGGGAAGTCGTCCCTGGCCACCCTGACCGGGCTGCCGGTGCTGAACCTCGACGACTTCTACAAGGACGGTGACGACCCCACGCTGCCGCAGCTGCCGGGCGGCGGGGGCACCGACTGGGACTCGCCGCTGTCCTGGCACGCGAAGGACGCGGTGGCGGCGATCGAGACGCTCTGCCGCACGACCCGCGCCGCGGTGCCGGTCTACTCCATCGCCGCGAACGGCCGGGTCGGCGAGGACTTCCTGGACATCGGCCGCACGCCGGTGTTCATCGCGGAGGGCATCTTCGCCGCGGACATCATCGAGGACTGCCGCCGGCTCGGGGTGCTGGCCGACGCGCTGTGCCTGTGCGGCCGGCCCGTCACCACCTTCCGCCGACGGCTGGCGCGGGACCTGCGGGAGGGCCGCAAGTCGGCGCCGTATCTGGTGCGCCGCGGCCTGCGGCTGATGCGGGCGGAGCGCGGGGTGGTCTCCCGGCAGACCGCGCTGGGCGCCCACCCCTGCGGGCGGGACGAGGCGATGGGACGGATCGCGTCCGCGGCGGCCGGCCGGCGCCGCGAGCACGTCCGGGCCTGAGCGACGCGCCTCCGGCGGGAGGCCCGGACAGAAGGCCCGAGCGGAACACCGGAGCGGAACACCGGGCAGAACACACGAAGCGGGACCGGACAGGCCCCCCCGGGCTGTCCGGTCCCGCTTCACTGTGCTTCCCGCCACTCCCCCGAGTGGCGGACCCCCGTTTTCCCCCGTGGTTCCCCCGCTTTCCCCCGGTTTTCCCCCGTACTTTCCCCCGTGTCGCCTGTACCCCCGTGTCCCCCGTGGGTTCCCCCCGATGCCTTCGGCGCTCAGGCGACGAGCTCGCCGAAGGACTCCTCCTCGTCCCGGCCGAAGCTCAGGACGTCGTCCTCACGCAGCCGGCGCAGCGAGCGCCAGATGCTGCTCTTGACCGTTCCGACACTGATGTTCAGGATGTCGGCGATCTCCGGGTCGGTGCGGCCCTCGTAGTAGCGCAGTACCAGCATCGTGCGCTGCGTCTCGGGCAGCCGGGCCAGCGCCTGCCACAGCACGGCGCGCAGCTCGGTGCCGCGCATCGCGTCGTGGTCGCCGGCCGTCTCCGGCAGTTCCTCGGTCGGGTACTCGTTGAGCTTCCGCCGACGCCAGGCGCTGATGTGCAGATTGGTCATCGTGCGGCGCAGGTACCCGCCGACCGCCGCCTTGTCGCTGATCCGGTCCCAGGCGCGGTAGGTCGAGAACAGTGCGCTCTGCAGCAGGTCCTCGGCCTCGTACCGGTCGCCGGTCAGGTGGTAGGCGGTGGCGTACAGGGAGGCGCGGCGCTCCTGGACGTAGGCGGTGAAGGCCGCTTCGGCCTCCCCCGACCGCGCCTTGGGGCGCCGCTCCCCCGGTACCTCCCCGTACGTGCTTCCCCCGTGGTCCCCCGTGGTGGTGGCGTCGATGGCCACCATGTACGGCGGGCGTCCACGTCCGGTGCCGCGAGCGCACCCCCGCCCGCTCACGGCACCGGACTTCTCTGTGCTCCGACCGGCGTCGTGAAGGCGCGTGCGAATGACTGCGCTCTTGCTGCTGCTGTGCAGTGTGTTCATCTCGCGCCCCCCGTCGGTGGAGCCTGCTCGGATTCGCTGGCTTCCCGGGCTGTCGTTCCCGGTGCTCAAAAGACTGCCGGGCCAGTTTCATCGCGTTGTCTGTCGACTGTCACAGGCCTGTCACAGGGGGAGGTCTGGTGAGAGGAGCGCCCGCCGGTCGAACTGGAGGCCCCCGGTAGGCCAGAATGACCAACGTGCCTTTCCTGTTGCTGATCGAGGACGACGACGCCATCCGCACGGCCCTCGAACTCTCCCTGACCCGCCAGGGCCACCGCGTGGCGACGGCGGCGACGGGCGAGGACGGTCTGAAGCTGCTGCGTGAGCAGCGGCCGGACCTGATCGTGCTGGATGTGATGCTGCCCGGCATCGACGGCTTCGAGGTGTGCCGCCGTATCCGGCGCACCGACCAGCTGCCGATCATTCTGCTGACCGCGCGCAGTGATGACATCGACGTCGTGGTGGGGTTGGAGTCAGGCGCGGACGACTACGTCGTCAAACCCGTGCAGGGCCGGGTGCTGGACGCCCGTATCCGGGCCGTGCTGCGGCGCGGCGAGCGGGAGGCCAACGACTCCGCGACCTTCGGCAGCCTGGTGATCGACCGCTCCGCGATGACGGTCACCAAGAACGGCGAGGACCTCCAGCTCACGCCGACCGAGTTGCGGCTGCTGCTGGAGCTGAGCCGCCGGCCGGGGCAGGCGCTCTCCCGCCAGCAGCTGCTGCGCCTGGTGTGGGAGCACGACTATCTCGGCGACTCGCGGCTGGTGGACGCCTGTGTGCAGCGGCTGCGCGCCAAGGTGGAGGACGTGCCGTCCTCGCCGACGCTGATCCGCACGGTGCGCGGTGTCGGGTACCGGCTGGACGCGCCGCAGTGACGGGGCGGTCCGTGGCGGCGGCGCGCCCGGTGGGCACGGCACCACCGGTGGGGGCGGCAGGGTCCACGGTGACGGCAGGCATGAGACACGAGGACATGTGAGGACACCGCGCTGTGAGTGAAGAGCCCGGTCGAGCACGGGGCTGGGCGGCGGGGCTGTTGCGGTGGCTCAGTCTGCGGCTGCGCCTGATGCTGGTCTTCGCGCTGGTGGCCCTGGTCGCCGCGGTGTCCGCGTCGGCGATCGCGTACTGGCTGAACCGGGACGCCGTGCTGACCCGTACCCAGGACGCCGCGCTGGACGAGTTCCACAAGTCCCTCAAGGACACCGCGGGGCTGCTGGCGCGCGTGCCCACCTGCCCCGCGCTGCAGGACGCCGCGCGGGAGATGGCGGACAACGCGCAGAAGTACGAGGTGCTGCTGATCACCCCGACCGAGGGCGGCGGGGCCTGCCCGGCCGCCTCCGACCCGGAGGTGTTCACCCTCGACATGGTGCCGCCCGCGCTGCGCCGTGCGGTGAACAAGGAACGCGCGGTGAGCGGTTCCAACAGCGCCCCGTACCACCTGTACTGGCAGCGGATCACCAAGGACGGCAAGCCGTACCTGGTGGGCGGCGCCAAGGTGATCGGCGGCGGCCCCACCGGCTACATGCTCAAGTCGCTGGAGAACGAGCGCCAGGACCTCAACTCGCTGGCCTGGTCGCTGGGCATCGCCACCGCGCTGGCCCTGATCGGCTCGGCGCTGCTGGCGCAGGCCGCGGCGTCCACGGTGCTGCGGCCGGTGCAGCGGCTGGGCGAGGCGGCGCAGCGGTGGGGCGAGGGGAAGCTCGACACCCGGCTCCAGGTCTCCGGCTCGGACGAGCTCGCCAATCTGTCCCGGACCTTCAACCGGACCGCGGAGCGGCTGGAGAAGCGGGTCGCGGAGCTGAGCGCGCGGGAGGCGGCCAGCCGCCGTTTCGTCGCCGACATGTCGCATGAGCTGCGCACCCCGCTGACCGCGATCACCGCGGTGACCGAGGTACTGGAGGAGGAGGCCGACTCGCTCGACCCGATGATCGCCCCGGCGGTGCAGTTGGTGGTCAGCGAGACGCGGCGGCTGAACGACCTGGTGGAGAACCTGATGGAGGTGACCCGCTTCGACGCGGGCACCGCGCGGCTGGTGCTCGACGACGTCGATGTGGCGGACCAGGTGACGGCGTGCATCGACGCGCGGGCCTGGCTGGACGCGGTGGAGCTGGACGCGGAGCGCGGGATCATGGCCCGGCTGGATCCGCGGCGGCTGGACGTGATCCTGGCCAACCTGATCGGGAACGCGCTCAAGCACGGCGGCTCGCCGGTGCGGGTCTCGGTGCTCACCGAGGACGACGAGCTGGTGATCCGGGTGCGGGACCACGGCCCGGGCATTCCCCAGGAGGTGCTGCCGCACGTCTTCGACCGCTTCTACAAGGCGAGCGCCTCCCGGCCCCGGTCGGAGGGCAGCGGTCTGGGACTGTCCATCGCGCTGGAGAACGCGCACATCCACGGCGGGGAGATCGAGGCCGCGAACTCGGACGAAGGCGGCGCGGTCTTCACCCTGCGGCTGCCGCGCGATTCGTCCCGGGTGGAGTCCTCGGAGCAGGACAACGGCAAGGAGGGCCCGCGATGAGGAGGATGCCCGCGGCGGTGCGGGCCGCCGCGTTCGGCGCGGTCGCGCTGCTGCTCGGCGGGTGCGGCATCCGCGGCACCTCGGTGCCGGTCGATGCCGGGCCGGCGCCGTCCCGCGCGTCCTGTGCGGCGCCCAAGGACGGACGCGCCCCGCAGCTGGCGGGCCGGGTCCCGGTCAAGGTGTATCTGGTGTGCGCCTCGCAACTGCAAGCGGTGCAGCGCAGCGCCCAGCTCGGTGACGCCCAGGCCGCCGCCGAACCGCTGCTGTTCGCCCGTGAGCTGCTGGGGCAGTTGCAGGAGGAGCCTTCGGCGGCGGAGAGCGAGGCCGGGTTCGGCTCGGATGTGCTGGAGGGCGTCGAGGTCTTCGGTCCGGCCGGGAGCGACCCGAAGCGGACGCTGCGGCTGAACCGGCTGCCCGAGGAGCTGTCGCCGTTCGGGCTGGCCCAACTGGTGTGCACCTACGCGCATTCGGCGGCGACGGCCGACAAGCGCGACTCGGTCATCCTGGGCGGGCCGGAGACCGCCGAACCGCCCAAGCGCTACACCTGCGACGCGCGCATGCGCGAGCACCCTTCGATAGCGCTCAGCTCCGGCGTACCGGTGGGCTGAGCGGGGCGGCCGGCCGAGCGGGGTGTGCGGCTGAGCGGTACGTATGGCCGGCCGGGTCGGCCGCGTTCGCGGGTGACCGGAGGGTGCTGGGGCATGATCGGGCCGACCGGTCGGTAACCGGGTTCTGACCAGCGGGGTGCGAGCGGAACCGCAACCCCCGCTGGTGGCGTCCTTAAGTGGCGTGCAGGGTCATGGTTCCGGCCGAACGGCCGCCTTCCGCTTCCGCGCCGCGGGATGCGTACTCCTCATCGCCCATCTCGCGTGCGTGTGGTGGCTGACCCTGCGCCCGGTGGACGTGGCCTGGGTGACTCCCGCGACGATGGAGCCGCTGTCCACCATCCGGGCCGATCTCGCGCGCGGGCCCGGCGAGGCGGTGCGCGCCCTGGGCGGCGGCCTGCTGCTGCTGGCCCCGCTGGGGGTGCTGCTGCCGCTGGCCGGGGGCCGGGTGGAGGCCCGCTGGTTCACCTCCTGTGCCCGGACCGTCTTCGCGGGTGCGATGACCGCACTGGCCGTCGGGGTGGCGGAGAGCTGGCCGACCGGTCAGCAGGTCAACGTGGACACCATGCTGCTGAACACCGCCGGGGTGGCGCTGGCGCATCTCGCCGTCGTGCCCGCCGCGCGCGGTTGGCTCCGCCGCCGCGGCGAGCGGCACCGTACGGGTTCCCTCCCCCGGGAGGAGGAGGCCCTCCAGCCGGTGACCCCGAGGATCCCCAGGGTCGGGATCGCTCGCTGGAGCGATGCCCTGCCCCGACCCCGGTCGTAACGTTGAGTCATCGGGTCGCCGGGAAGATCCCGGAAACGCGGCCTGGACGACCAGACGTATGACCACCAGGAGTCACCATGGCTGCCCCTCTTGTCCGCCCCCTTCACAACAAGCGGATCGCCGGAGTCTGCGCGGGACTGGCTCGGCGCTTCGGGATGTCGGCGACCACGATGCGGGTGATCTTCGTGGCGTCGTGTCTGCTGCCCGGCCCGCAGTTCCTGCTCTATCTGGCGCTGTGGATCGTGCTGCCCGCCGAGGAGCAGCAGTACCGCGAGGCGTGGTGAGGCCGCCGGCCGGCCGGTGAGCGGTTCAGCCGGCCTGCTTCTTCCCCTCGCCCCGGTGCTTCTGGAGCTTCGCCACCTGCCTGTCGATGATCTTCTGCGGGACCCGGTACCCCGCGGCGTAGTTCTTCATGTCCAGGCCCGCGAAGAACGCGACCGTCCGACCGGAGCGCACGGCGGTCAGGTTCAGTTCGACCTTGTGGCCCTCCGACCGGGCGGTCATGGCGTACGCGATCGAGTCGTCGCCCCGCGCCGTCACGGGGATCTCCCGGACATGGCTGTAACGGCCCTTTTCGCCCTTCAGGCGGGTGTCGAAGCCGGACGCGCAGGCGGCCACCGCCGTCTTGAGCTCCTTCATGAAGCGCTTGGCGCTCTTGGCGCCGCCGGGCGCGTAGGAGCTGAGGCTGACCGTGACGAACTTCGTCGGGTCGGCGCTCTTGGTGATGCCCCGGCTGACCGTGTCCCGGGCGTGCCTGCTCGGCTTGAACCCGGTGGAGGCGGCGAGCGGTTCGCACTTTCCGTCCAGGGACCGGGGCGTGGCCGTCGCGTCGCCCTTGCGGACGGTGACCACATGGCCCTTGAGTTCCCGCTGGGTGATGATCAGCGGTTCCAGCGGAGAGGTGCGCCCGCTGTCGTCCTGCCCGGTGGGCTTGGACGTCGGGGCCGGATCACCGCCGCCGTCCGAACCGCCGCAGGCCGTGGCCAGCGCGGAAACGGTCAGCAGGGCCACTACAGCCGCCGACTTGGCCCGCATTCCCGCCCGTCCGGGCCGGTCGCGGAATACCACCTTGTTCACGTGACTTCACCCCGTTGATCAATCGCGTGGATGGCATGGATCGCATCCATCGCAGCGCCACATCGGTGAGCGATCTTGACATATGGCGCGTGGGCCGCACACCCCGCGCGGGTGTGCGGCCCACCACGTGCCTGTTCCATTCGCGTACGACGACTACTGATTCGTAATCGGGCCCGGGCCGGAGCTCAGTCCGCCGACGGAGCCCAGCGTCTTGACGACCCCGTCGAACGGGACGCCGACGACTCCCCGGTTGCCGCTGGTCTGCCACTTCGCGTAGCCACCGGTCTGCCGGGTGTCAGCATGCGGCGCGACGACCTCGCGGACGCCGCTGGTCAGCACGCCGAGGTTCGCCCCCGCCCCATCCGGGCTGACCAGCGGGCCAGAGGACTCGGCGGACGCGGAGCCGGCACCGGCGACGACCGCGGCCGCGCCGAGGACGACGGTGCCAAGGGTCTTGATGGTTCCCTGCTTCATATGAAATCTGTCCTTGTTGGGGGTCTTGAGCGGCACTGCAAAATAGCCGCACTTTCTCCCCCACGGCAAACATGAAAAGCGGCCGGAAGGTTTCCTCCCGACCGCTTTTCATTTAACCGTTACCGGCGATTTCAGCCCTGCGCGAGGGAAGGATCGCTGGCCAGCGGCGCCCCGACGGCAGTCGGGCGGAACAGCCATTCGGACTTCAGCTCGGCGTACCCGGGCTTGATCACATCATTGATCATGGCGAGACGTTCACTGAAAGGAATGAAGGCGGATTTCATCGCATTGACCGTGAACCACTGGATGTCATCGAGCGTGTAGCCGAAGGTGGAGACGAGGTGCTCGAATTCCGCGGTCATGCTGGTGCCGCTCATCAGCCGGTTGTCGGTGTTGACCGTGGCCCGGAAGTGCAGCCGGCGCAGCAGGCCGATCGGGTGGTCGGCGTACGAGGTGGCGGCGCCGGTCTGGAGGTTCGAGGTGGGGCACATCTCCAGCGGGATGCGCTTGTCCCGGACGTAGTTGGCCAGCCGGCCGAGCCGCACGGTGCCGTCCTCGGCGACCTGGATGTCGTCGATGATCCGCACGCCGTGCCCGAGGCGGTCGGCGCCGCACCACTGGAGCGCCTGCCAGATCGACGGCAGACCGAAGGCCTCGCCCGCGTGGATGGTGAAGTGGTTGTTCTCCCGCTTGAGGTACTCGAACGCGTCGAGGTGGCGGGTGGGCGGGAAGCCGGCCTCGGCGCCCGCGATGTCGAAGCCGACCACGCCCAGGTCCCGGTAGCGGTTGGCGAGTTCGGCGATCTCCAGGGCGCGGGCGGCGTGCCGCATGGCGGTCAGCAGCGCGCCGACCCGGATGCGGTGGCCGTTCTCCTTGGCGCGGCGCTCACCCTCGCGGAAGCCCTCGTTCACCGCCTCGACCACCTGCTCCAGGGTGAGGCCGGCCTCCAGGTGCTGCTCGGGGGCGTAGCGCACCTCGGCGTAGACGACGCCGTCGGCGGCCAGGTCCTCGGCGCACTCGGCGGCGACCCGCACCAGCGCCTCACGGGTCTGCATGACGGCGCAGGTGTGCGAGAAGGTCTCCAGGTAGCGCTCGAGCGAACCGGAGTCGGCGGCCTCGCGGAACCAGACCCCGAGCTTGGCCGGGTCGGTCTCCGGGAGGCTGTCGTAGCCCGTCTCCCGGGCGAGGTCGATGATGGTGGCGGGACGCAGCCCGCCGTCGAGGTGATCGTGGAGCAGCACCTTGGGGGCGCGACGGATCTGTTCCTGGGTCGGAGTCTCGTGGTTCTCGCTCGTCATCTCCGCACAATAGCCCCTACGCGCGTAGATCGCTTCCGAAAGATATCCAACGGTGACCGACGGGCGGGGTGGAGTACACGCGGCCTTCTGCCATCGTTCTTCCCATGGCTCAGCAAACGTTGCCGGAACGCGGCGCCCGGCTGGGGCGTCCGATGGGCGCGGCGAGGGCGGGAGAGACCGTTCACGGGGTGGTGCTGCTGCTCCCCGGCGGCGTCGCCGAGGGGACCGGACGGCCGTCCCCGCTGGCCGCTTCGGCGGTACGGCCACTGGCCCGGCAGCTGATCCGGGCGGGTGCGGCGGAAGGGCTCACCGCCCATGTGCTGCGCTATCGCCACCGCGGCTGGAACGGTTCAGCGGCCCACCCGGTGGAAGACGCGCACTGGGCGGCCGACGAGGTGGTGCGCCGCTACGGTGACGTCCCGGTCTGCCTGGCCGGGCACGGCATGGGCGCCCGCGCCGCGCTGCACGCCGCCGGCCATGGAGCGGTCAGCTCGGTGCTGGCGCTGTCGCCCTGGCTTCCGGAGCCCGCGCAGGCCCTCGACCCCGAGCCGGTCAAGCAGTTGGTGGGCCGTCAGGTGCTGATCGCGCACGGCACCAACGACGAGCGCGCCGACCCGGACCTGTCCTACCGGCTGGCGGAGCGGGCCAAGAAGGTCAACCGCGACGTGTGCCGGTTCGAGGTGCACTCGGACCGGCACAGGCTGCACCAGCACCGCGCCGAAGTCCAGGCGCTGGCCGTCGACTTCCTGCTCGGCTCGCTCTTCGCGCGCGGCTTCTCCCGGCCGGTCGCGGACGCGCTGGCGGCCCCGCCGCCGCTGGGGCTGCGGATGCCGCTGGCATCGGGCTTCGGGCGCACCCTGCACCACTGACGACCGGGGAGGCGCTGCGGCCCGAGGAGGCGCTGCCCGACGACGGGGTGGCGCCCGGCGACCGGAATCGCGCCGCCCGACGACGGCGGACGCGCCGGCGCCCCGGACTGGGTCACGCCAGCAGGTGCCCGCGCTGGGCCAGCAGGAAGCGCTTGAAGGCGGCCACCGGCGGGGTGTCCGGGCGGCCCTCCAGCCAGGCGACGCCGATCTCGCGGACCGCGCGCGGCGCGGTGACGGTGAGCTCGACGACGCCCGGCCGGGGCACCGGCGGGGGCGGCAGCAGCGCCACGCCCAGGCCCGCCGCGACCAGACCGCGCAGGGTCTCCGCCTCCTCCCCCTCGAAGGCGACCCGTGGGCTGAACCCGGCCTCGGCGCACAGCGCGTCGGTGATGCGGCGCAGTCCGTACCCCGGCTCCAGGGTGACGAAGAGTTCGGTGGCGGCCTCCGCCAGCCGGACCCGCTTGCGTCCGGCCAGCCGGTGGTCATCGGGGACGACCAGCCGCAGCCGCTGCTCGTCCAGACGACGGGCGACCAGGTCGGGGGCGTCGGGCACGGGTGAGGTGAGGCAGAGGTCGAGGCCGCCCGCGCGCAGCCGCTCGATCATCGCCTCGCCGTAGTTCTGGATGAGCTGGAAGCGGACCCGGGGATGGTCGACCCGGAAGGCGCGGATCAGGCCGGGTACGGTCTCGGTGCCCAGGGTGTGCAGGAAGCCGAAGGCGATCTGGCCGGTGGCCGGGTCGGCGTCGGCGCGCACCGTCTCGGCCGCCCGCTCCACCTCGGCCAGCGCGCGCTCGGCGGAGGCGAGGAAGGTGCGGCCGACCGGGGTGAGGGAGACGGCGCGGCCGCGGCGGGCGAACAGCGCGACCCCCAGGTCCTGTTCGAGCCTGACCATGGCGCGGCTGAGGGTGGACTGCGGCACGCCGAGCTGCTGCGCGGCGCGGGTGACGTGCTCGTGCCGGGCCACGGCGGCGAACTGCGCCAGCCGCGGGGTCAGCGTCCGGGCCCAGGACTCGGCCTCCACATCGACCTCGGTCGGTACGTCTTTTTCGTTGCGGTGGCGTGACAGGGACCGCTCTGACCTCTGCTCATGCTGCACAGCATCGATTATTGCCCCTCTATGCATTGGACGCATCAGCTGCCGGGTCCTTAACGTCGTGGCATGCCTGATGCCGATACCGGGGCGTCCACCGCGATCCGCGTGGACGCCGCCACCTCGACGGCCCTGTCCGACCCGATCCCGACGGTGCCGTCCGACTCCCGCCCGACCTCCTCCTGCGACCGGCCCGCGCAGCTGCACCCGGGCGGCCCCGGCTACCGCCGGATGAGCTTCGCCCTCTTCGCCGCGGGCGTCGCGACCTTCGCACTCCTCTACTCCACCCAGGCCCTGCTGCCCGCGATCTCCGCCGACCTCGGTGTGACGCCGGATCAGGCGAGCTGGACGGTCTCGGCCGCGACCGGCGCGCTTGCGCTGGCGGTGCTGCCGCTCAGCGCGCTGTCCGAGCGGTTCGGGCGGCGCACCATGATGACGGCGTCGCTCTGCGGGGCCGCCCTGGTCTCGCTGGTGATCCCGTTCGCGCCCAGCCTCGGCTGGCTGATCGCGCTGCGCGCCGTGCAGGGTGTGGCGCTCGCCGGGCTGCCGGCGTCCGCGATGGCGTACCTGGCGGAGGAGGTGCGCCCGAGGGCGCTGGTCGGCGCGATCGGCCTGTTCGTGGCGGGCAACAGCATCGGCGGCATGTCGGGCCGCATCGTCACCGGCTGGGTGGCACAGGCATGGGGCTGGCGGGCCGCGCTCGGCGCGGTGGGTGCGCTGGCCGTGGTCGCGGCGATCGTCTTCCGGCTGCTGATCCCCAGGGCCCGCAACTTCACCCCGAGCCCGCTGAGCCCGCGCGCGGTGGCCCGCACGGTGGGCGGGCATCTGTCCGACCCGCTGCTGCGCCGGCTGTACGCGATCGGCGCGCTCTTCATGACGGTCTTCGGCGCGGTCTACACGGTCATCGGCTACCGGCTCGTGGGCGAGCCGTTCGGGCTTCCGCAGGGCGTCGTCGGCTCGATCTTCCTGGTGTACCTGGTCGGCACCCTCTCCTCGGCGACGGCCGGCCGGGTGGTCGGAAAGCTGGGGCGGCGCGGCGCGCTGTACCTGGCGGTGGGCACCACGGCCGCCGGTCTGCTGCTGACCCTGGCCGCCTCGCTGGCGGCCGTCCTGCTCGGCCTCGTACTGATCACCGCGGGCTTCTTCGCCGGCCACGCGGTGGCGTCCTCCTCGGTGAGCCGGACCGCGAAGACCGGTCGCGCCCAGGCGTCGGCGCTCTACCAGACCACGTACTACCTGGGCAGCAGCGCGGGCGGCACGCTGGGCGCCCTCGCCTTCCACGCGGCGGGCTGGTCCGGCACGGTCCTGCTGGGCCTGGCGGCGGTGCTGGCCGCGGCCGGCATCACCCTGCACGGCACCCGGGCGGCCCGCGCCGAACGAGCCGCCCGCGCCGCCCACCCGGCCCGGCCGTCCCTGACCCTGCCCCGGCTGACGGGACGCTGATCCTCGCTCCAGGTCCGGGCAGGGCGCACCGGCCGCGGCTCGCGCCTTGCCTGCCCCGGGCCGCCGTGTCCCTGCGGCCCGGTACCGCACGTGCGGACCCGTGGTCAGACCCTCGTGTCACCATCCGTGCATATCCACTCACGATGTAACGCTGATTCACGCGAACTGGCCGCAGAAGCGCCAAGAACACTTCGCGTCACTGGAGGCCGGCCCGCCCGCCGGCTTCACCTTCTCCTACGAGACGTGGGGGCACTGCCCCGGGATCACCGGCAGCCGGGAGGCGAAGTCCACGTTCCACGCCATCGCGGAAGTGGTGGCCGTGGTGGCCGAGCGGCACGGCGTACTGCTCGTCGACGCCGGGATCGAAAAGCCCCAGGAGTGGATCAACGAGGAAGTCAATCAGCAGACCGTCGCGCATCTGCTGCTCATGGCGGCCCACCGGGCAGCGTACTGCGGTCTGACCATAGGGGACCTGACGGACTTCCTGTCCTCGATCGAGCCCGCTCACGCGAACGCGGGAAGGGTCAGCGACCACCACCCTGGGCGATGACGGAGCGCGCTATCGAATCCGATCGGCCCTCGCCTCACCGCCGTGATCATCTATGCCAGTAGGCAATAGGCGGGGGGCAGCGTGAACGCGAATGCGCGCCCCACGCTGACCTGGACGGATACGGGTCCGGCAGTCGCCTGGCTGCGCGGCCGGTACGAGGCGGAGCCGCCGCCCGCCGGCAGCGAGCCCGGGCTGGAGGTCAAGACCGCGTCACCGGCGCGCCGTGCGCGTCACCCTCGACGGGCTCTTAGGCATCGTGTGGGGCATCGGGACGGGCACCGTCCTGCTCCTGCTCGGCCTCCTGCTCGGCACGCACAGCGCCGCCTAGTCCCGCCTGGCCCCGAACAGCCGAAAGCCCCCGCCATGTTCAAAGAAGCGTGGCGGGGGCCCAGGCTCATTCCGGCGGTACGCCGG
Source organism: Streptomyces sp. JLBT605 (assembly GCF_058215555.1). Lineage (NCBI taxonomy): Bacteria > Bacillati > Actinomycetota > Actinomycetes > Kitasatosporales > Streptomycetaceae > Streptomyces > Streptomyces sp. JLBT605. Next base: position 4,073,011 of record NZ_CM177087.1, on the reverse strand, counting down.
CAAAAAACTCGCCGCGTCAGCTGATGCGGTCCAGGACGATCGGGTTCGGGGTGAACTCGGTGCCGGGAGCGGCGATGGCGATGGCGCCGTCGAGGGCGGCGATCGCGTAGTCGAACTTCTCGGGGGTGTCGGTGTGCAGGGTCAGCAGCGGCTGGCCCGCGGTCACCGTCTCGCCCGGCTTGGCGTGCAGTTCGATGCCCGCGCCGGCCTGCACCGGGTCCTCCTTGCGGGCCCGGCCCGCGCCCAGGCGCCAGGCGGAGACGCCGACGGCGTAGGCGTCGAGGGCGGTGAGGACGCCGGAGGAGGGGGCGTTGATCACGTGCTGTTCGCGGGCGACCGGCAGCTCGGCGTCCGGGTCACCGCCCTGGGCGATGATCATGCGGCGCCAGTGGTCCATCGCGGAGCCGTCGGCCAGGGCCTTGGCGGGGTCGGCGTCCGGCAGGCCGGCGGCGACGAGCATCTCGCGGGCCAGGGCGATGGTCAGCTCGACCACGTCGGCGGGGCCGCCGCCGGCCAGCACCTCGACGGACTCGCGGACCTCGAGGGCGTTGCCCGCGGTGAGGCCGAGCGGGGTGGACATGTCGGTGAGCAGGGCGACGGTCTTGACGCCGTGGTCGGTGCCCAGGCCCACCATGGTGGAGGCCAGTTCGCGGGCGGCCTCGATGTCCTTCATGAACGCGCCGGAGCCGACCTTGACGTCCAGGACCAGCGCGCCGGTGCCCTCGGCGATCTTCTTGGACATGATCGAGGAGGCGATGAGGGGGATGGACTCCACCGTGCCGGTGACGTCGCGCAGCGCGTAGAGCTTCTTGTCGGCCGGGGCCAGGCCGTCGCCGGCTGCGCAGATGACGGCGCCGACGTCGGTCAGCACCTGGAGCATCTCCTCGTTGGAGAGCAGGGCGCGCCAGCCGGGGATGGACTCCAGCTTGTCCAGGGTGCCGCCGGTGTGGCCCAGGCCCCGGCCGGAGAGCTGGGGCACGGCGGCGCCGCAGGCGGCGACCAGCGGGGCCAGCGGCAGGGTGATCTTGTCGCCGACGCCGCCGGTGGAGTGCTTGTCGGCGGTGCGGCGGGGCAGCGAGGAGAAGTCCATCCGCTCACCGCTGGCGATCATCGCGGCGGTCCAGCGGGCGATCTCGGCACGGTCCATGCCGTTGAGGAAGATCGCCATCGCAAGGGCGGACATCTGCTCGTCCGCGACCTCGCCACGGGTGTAGGCGTCGATGATCCAGTCGATCTGGCCGTCGGTGAGGCGGCCGCCGTCGCGCTTGGCGCGAATGACGGAGATGGCGTCCATGGGTGCGGGCAGCCTTTCTGGTGACGCGGGGGCGACGCGCGTAGACCCCAGTGGGTCCGACGGCGCGCGCCCCCGCGGTGGGACGGGGTGGTCGTGGGACCGACGTTAGCGTTCGAGGTCCAGGGGGCCGAACGCGTCCGGCAGGAGTTCGGCCAGCGGGCGGATGCCCGCGGCGGTGTCCACCTGGAGGCCGGGGCCGCCGTGCTCCCACAGCAGCTGGCGGCAGCGGCCGCACGGCATCAGGACGTCACCATGCCGGTCCACGCAGGTGAAGGCGGTGAGACGACCGCCGCCGGTGGCGAAGAGTTCGGAGATCAGTCCGCACTCGGCGCACAGCGCGACCCCGTAGGCGGCGTTCTCCACATTGCAGCCGCTGACGGTACGGCCGTCGTCGACCAGGGCCGCGGCGCCCACCGGGAAGCCGGAGTAGGGGGCGTAGGCCCGGGACATGGCGTCCCGGGCCTGCGCGCGCAGCGATTCCCAGTCGAAGGAGTCGGTCGTGCCGGTCACTTGCCCTGACCCTTGCGATAGGGCCGGCCGACCGCCTTGGGCATGCGCAGGTGCTGCGCCGCCAGGGCCATGACCAGCAGGGTCACGATGTACGGCGTGGCGCTGACCAGCTGGGTCGGCACCGTGTCGACGGACAGGTACCAGACGATCAGCAGGGCGGCGACGGCGCCGTTGGCCCCGGCCGCGACCCACTTCCTGCCGTACGCCCTCCACAGCGCGAAGAGCGCGAGGCCGATGGCGATCAGCAGGATCAGGGCGTGCACCGTGGGGCCGCCGTTGCGCAGCTGGAGGGCGTCGGAGTAGCCGAACAGGCCCGCGCCCGCGGCCAGCCCGCCGGGCCGCCAGTTGCCGAAGAGCATGGCGGCGAGGCCGATGAAGCCGCGGCCGCCGGTCTGGCCCTCGTTGTAGATGTGCGAGCGGACCATGGCGAGGAAGACGCCGCCGAGGCCGGCCAGGGCGCCGGAGGTGACCACGGCCGCGTACTTGTAGAGGTACACGTTGACGCCGAGGGACTCGGCGGCGGTCGGGTTCTCACCGCAGGAGCGCAGTCGCAGGCCGAAGGGGCTCTTCCACAGCACGAAGTAGGTGCCGATCACCAGGGCGATGGCCAGCAGCGTCAGCGCCGAGATGTCGGTGACCAGGCCGCCGAGCACGCCCGCCAGGTCGGAGACGAAGAACCAGTGGTGGTTCTTGATCTCGATGAGCTTGTCGGAGAGCCACGGGACGGTGAAGTCCGGGATGTCGTCGACCTTCGGGGACTGCCGGGGGCTGCCGCCCTGGTCGGTGAGGGGGGCGAACCAGCGCTTGGCCAGGTAGGTGGTGGCGCCCAGGGCCAGGATGTTGATCGCCACACCGGAGATGATGTGGTCGACACCGAAGGTGACGGTGGCGACGGCGTGCACCAGGCCGCCGACCGCGCCGCCGATCACGCCCGCCAGCACGCCCACCCAGGGGTTGGTCTGGTAGCCGGCCCAGGCGCCGAAGAAGGTGCCCAGGATCATCATGCCCTCGAGGCCGATGTTGACCACGCCGGCCCGCTCGGCCCACAGGCCGCCCAGGCCCGCGAGTCCGATCGGCACCGCCATGGACAGCGCGGCGGCCACCTGACCGGAGGAGGTGATGGCGTAGAACGCGTTCTTCTGGTCCTCCTGGACCAGCGCGGTCACCACCGACAGCAGGACCAGCGCGCCGGCGAACAGCAGCAGCGCCTTGGCGAAGGACAGCCGCCGGGGTGGGGTCTTGGAGTGCGCCTTGGGCGCGGTCGTGCTCTTGGCAGCATCGATGCTCATGCCGCCACCTCCTGCTTCTTGGCCTGGGCGGCCAGCTCGGCGCCGACCCGCTGCTGCTGCCGCTTGAGCCCGTAACGGCGCACGAGCTCGTAGGCGATGACGACGCAGAGCACGATCACGCCCTGCATGACGCCGAGGATCTCCTTGTCGTAGCCCTCGAACTCGAGCCGGGCGACGCCTCGCTCCAGGAAGCCCCACAGCAGCGCGGCGAGCGCGATGCCGACCGGGTTGTTCCGGCCGAGCAGGGCGATGGCGATGCCGGTGAAGCCGAGGGTGGTCGGGAAGTCCGGCGTGAACATGTAGGTCTCGTTGAGCAGGGTCGGCATGCCGACCAGTCCGGCCATCGCGCCGGACAGCAGCATGCTGGTGATGACCATGCGCTTGACGTTGACGCCGCTGGCCTGGGCGGCGGACTCGGAGCGGCCCACCGCGCGCAGGTCGAAGCCGAAGCGGGTACGGCCCAGCAGGAACCAGTAGCCGGCGCCGGCCAGCGCGGCGATGACGACGAAGCCGTAGACCGGGTCCAGGCCGGCCCCCGCCGGGATGGTGAAGAAGTGGCTGGAGCCCGGCAGCGGGTCGGTGGACAGGATGTTGGTGCTCTTGTCCAGGGTGCCCAGCCGCCCGTCGACGATCAGGTAGCTGATCAGCGAGGTGGCCAGCGAGTTCAGCATGATGGTGCTGATGACCTCGCTGACGCCGCGGTAGACCTTCAGCAGACCGGCGATGGACGCCCACATCGCGCCGACCAGCATGGCGACCAGGATGATCAGCGGGATCGCCACGAAGCCGGGCGCGTTCAGGGCACCGCCGAGGGCGGCGGCGAGGAAGGCCGCCAGCCGGTACTGGCCGTCGATGCCGATGTTGAACAGGTTCATGCGGAAGCCGATGGCCACCGCGAGACCGGCGAGGTAGTAGGGGGTCGCCTTGTTGACGATGTAGACCTGGCTGTCCGACTTGAAGCCGTAGTCGAACATGATGCTGAACGCGTTGAACGGCTCCTTGCCGGTCGCCGCCAGCACCAGTGCGGTCAGCAGGAAGGCGGCGGCCAGCGCCAGCACCGGAGCGGCGACCGCCAGGATCACCCGCTCCTTGTCGATCCGTCGCAGCAGCGAGCCGGCTCCCCGGCCGCCCTGCTGGTCCTGTGCAGTTGTCTTCATCGGTCCTCTCCCGGCCCCTCGGTGGGCTCGGCCGGCCCCTCGGTGTGCTCGAGGTGGCCACTGGCCGCGCCGGTCATCGCCGAGCCGAGCTCCTCCGGGGTGATCGTGGCAGGGTCGGCGTCGGCGACCAGGCGGCCGCGGTACATGACGCGCAGGGTGTCGGACAGGCCGATCAGCTCGTCCAGGTCGGCGGAGATCAGCAGCACCGCCAGGCCCTCGTGGCGGGCCTTGCGGATCTGGTCCCAGATCTGCGACTGGGCGCCGACGTCCACACCACGGGTGGGGTGGGCGGCGATCAGCAGCTTGGGCTCGTGGCTCATCTCGCGGCCGAAGATCAGCTTCTGCTGGTTACCGCCGGAGAGCGAGGCCGCGGTGACCTCGATACCGGGGGTGCGCACGTCGTAGTCGCGGACGATGCGCTCGGTGTCGCGGCGGGCGGCGGCCGGGTCGAGCAGGCCGCGCTTGCTGTTGGGCCGCTCGGTGACGTGGCCGAGGATGCGGTTCTCCCACAGCGGGGCCTCCAGCAGCAGGCCGTGCCGGTGGCGGTCCTCGGGGATGTAGCCGATGCCGTCCTCGCGCCGCTTGCGGGTGGAGGCGTGGCTGATGTCCGTCCCGTCCAGGGTGACGACGCCCGAGTCCGGGTCGCGCATGCCCATGATGGCCTCGACCAGCTCGGCCTGGCCGTTGCCCTCGACACCGGCGATGCCGAGCACCTCACCCTTGTGGATGGTGAAGCTGATCTTGTCGAGCACGGCGCGCTCGACGCCGTCGACGTCCAGGGCGGTCAGGTGCAGCTCGTCGACGGTGAGCATCGCGGTGTCGGTGACGGTCGACTCGCGGGTCTCCGGCGAGGGCAGCTCGGCACCGACCATCAGCTCGGCGAGCTGCTTGGGGGTGGTCTCGGAGGGAACGACCGAGGCCACGGTGGTGCCGCGCCGGATGACGGTGATGTCGTCGGCGACCGAGAGCACCTCGCCCAGCTTGTGGGAGATGAAGATGACGGTCAGGCCCTCGCTCTTGAGCTCGCGGAGGTTGTCGAAGAGCGCGTCGACCTCCTGCGGGACCAGCACGGCGGTCGGCTCGTCGAGGATGAGGATGCGGGCACCGCGGTAGAGGACCTTGAGGATCTCCACGCGCTGGCGGTCGGCGACGCCGAGGTCCTCGACCAGGACGTCGGGACGGACGCCGAGGCCGTACGCGTCGGAGATCTCCATGATCTTCGCGCGCGCCTTGGCGCCGATGCCGTGGAGCTTCTCCGCGCCGAGGGTGACGTTCTCCAGCACGGTGAGGTTGTCGGCCAGCATGAAGTGCTGGTGCACCATGCCCACACCACGCGCGATGGCGTCGGCCGGGGAGTGCAGTTCCACCTCGGTGCCGTCGATCGCGATGGTGCCCTCGTCGGGACGCTGCATCCCGTAGAGGATCTTCATCAGGGTCGACTTGCCCGCGCCGTTCTCGCCCATGAGGGCATGCACGGTCCCGCGGCGCACGGTGATGTCGATGTCGTGGTTGGCGACGACTCCCGGGAACCGCTTGGTGATTCCGTGCAGTTCGACGGCGATTCCGGACGAGGCGTCTGCGGGTGGCTTGCCTTGGGGGGCGCTGGCGGCTTTGATGGCGCACTCCTGAGGGGGATGTGGGCGGCGGTGTACGGGCTTGGGGACCGCGGTGCCGCGCTGAGCGGCGCCGCATCGCGTGCGTACCGGCCTGGTGTTACGGATGTGAGCGAAACGATGGACCCGGGCGGACGGTGTGTCATCCCCCCAGGTCCATCGGACACTATGTGTCGGCGTTCGGACAGGGCAGTCCGTCGGCCTTTACAGCGAGTCGGCCACCTTGATCTTGCCCTCGACGATCTTCTTCTTGGCCTCGTCCAGCTTGGGCTGGATGTCCTTGAGGAAGCCGCCGGAGGTGGCCAGGCCCACGCCGCCGTCCTTGAGCGAGAACTGCTGGGTGCCCTTGAGCGGCTTCTTGGTCTTGACGACGCTCTCGATGAAGTCGTAGACCGCGATGTCGACGTTCTTCACGGCCGAGGTCAGGATCGTGGCCTTGTAGTCCTTGAGCGCCGGGTCCTGGTACTGGTCGCTGTCGACGCCGATGGACCAGGTGCCCTTCTTCTTGGCGGTCGCCTCGATCGCGCCGACACCGGAGCCGCCGGCCGCCGAGTAGATCACGTCGACGCCGCTGTCGAGCATGCCGTCGGCGATGTCCTTGCCGCGGTCGGGCATGCCGAAGCCGCGCTCGTCCTTCTCCACGTACTGGATGTCCACGGTGGCCTTCGGCTTGGTGTCCTTGACACCCTGCTGGTAGCCGGCCGCGAACTTCTTGATCAGCGGGCTGTCGGTGCCGCCGATGAAGCCGACCTTGTCGGTCTTGGACTTCAGGGCCGCCGCCACGCCCGCCAGGTACGAGCTCTCGTTCTCGGTGAAGACCAGGTTGGTGACGTTCTTGGCCTCGACCACCGAGTCGACGATCGCGAAGTCGGTGTCCTTGAACTTCGCCGAGGCCTTGGCCACCGCGGCGTTGTACTTGTAACCAACGGCGATCACCGGGTTGTAGCCGGCCTCGGCGAGGTCGGCCAGCTTCTGGTAGCGGTCGGCCTCGGTGTCGCTGTCCTTGGCGACGAGGTCCTTGCCCCCGATGCCGAAGTCTTCCTTGGCCTTGTCGAAGCCCTTGGCTGCGGAGTCGTTGAACGAGTGGTCACCGCGGCCGCCGACGTCGAAGGCGAGGCCGACGCCCTTGTCGCCGCCGCTCTCTTCGGAGCTGCTGCCACAGGCGGTGAGGGAAAGAGCAAGGGTCGCGGTGGCGATGCCCGCGACGGTGATCGTGGATACCCGGCGCACGAGGGTCCCCTTCAGAGCTTGAAGCGCCTCCGTTGGCGCTGGTTCGCCGCGATCGTAACGCGCGTAGATGTCAGATAAAGGGCCGCTTCGAAGCCGTTATCGGATCGTCGCGAACCCTGCCGGGCCTCTCGGCCTACAGAACGTGACGATCAAGCAAAGCCGTCGCGGTGAAGAGTTCCACCCCGACCTCGATCGCTCCCTCGTCCACGTCGAAATCACCGCAATGGAGGTCACGCCGGGCGGTGTCGCCGGGCCGCCGGACGCCCAGCCGGGCCATCGCGCCGGGGACCCTTTCGAGATACCACGAGAAGTCCTCGCCGCCCAGGCTCTGCTCGGTGTCCTCCACCCCCGCCGCGCCGCGCCGCGCCACCATGGCCCGCCGGAGCAGTCCGACCGAAGATGCCTCGTTGACCACCGGGGGGACCCCCCGGACGTAGGTGATCTCCGACTTGGCGCCGTGCAGCGTGGCGATCTCGTCGATCGCGGCGTGCACCAGGTCGGGGGCGTCCCGCCAGGCGGGCAGGTCCAGGCAGCGCACGGTACCGGAGAGTTCGGCGTGCTGCGGGATGACATTGGGGGCGTGGCCGGTCTCCAGCCGTCCCCAGGTGACGGCGAGACCCGAGCGGGTGTCGACCCGGCGGGACAGCAGCGCGGGCACCTCGGTGGCGACCTTCGCGGCGGCGGTGACGAGATCGGTGGTCAGGTGCGGGCGGGCAGTGTGGCCACCCGCGCCGTGCAGCGCGATCTCCAGGCGGTCGCAGGCGGAGGTGATCGGCCCGGTGCGCAGCCCGATCCGCCCCATATCGACCCTGGGGTCGCAGTGCACCGCGAGGATCCGCTCGACTCCGTCCAGCGCGCCGGCCGCCACCACGTCCGCCGCCCCACCGGGCAGCACCTCCTCGGCGGGCTGGAAGACCAGCCGCACCGGACGGGGCAGCCGGCCCGCGCGGTGCAGCTCGGCCAGCACGAGTCCGGCGCCGAGCACGACGGTGGTGTGCACATCGTGGCCGCAGGCGTGTGCGCGGTTGGGGACGGTCGAGCGGTAGGGCACCGTCTTGACGTCCGGGATGGGCAGCGCGTCGATGTCCGCGCGCAGCGCGAGGATGCCCTCCGGAACCGCGCCATCGTCGGTGCCGATGTCGCAGAGGAGACCGGTACCGGAGGGAAGCACCCGCGGGCTGAGGCCGGCCCGCTCCAGTCTCGACTTGATCGCCGCGGTGGTGCGGAATTCTGCGTTCCCCAACTCGGGGTGCATGTGCAAGTCGCGGCGGAAGGCGATGAGTTCGGCGCGCAGCCCCTCGGGTAGGGTGCCGGCGAGTTCCGCTCCCGCGGTGGTGTCGGCTTCACGCCCGGTCTCGGGGGACATCACGTGGTTCACCTGAGGAAGCGTATGCCGATCCACGGGGTCAACGGGGCTGGATCAAGAGAATTTCAGCCCCATAGGGGACGGAAAGCGGGCCGGGTCGCGCATGATCTCCCTAGTCAGGGGGTATACCTGCGCCTTCTTCGCCAAGTGGTGTGATCGGGCGGCGATTTCCGGTCTTCTCACACTGTGGGACGGCAGGTCGCCACGGCGGCTCCGCCCCGCGGTGGCGCCAACTGCCGGACGGCGTCCGGGGTACGGCCCGCCGGGACCTTCGCCGCGCAGACCCCCTCGGCCACCCCGTCGGCCACCGCGTCGGACGTCTCTAGGACGGCGCGGAGCGCAGCCGCCGCACGTCCCGGGCGCTGCCGGTGACCCCGGACAGGAAGCCCTGCGCGCGCGGCGATGCCCCGCTGGTCAGCCACGCCGGGTCCACGTCGCACACGGCCACCTGGACACCGGTGCCGGTCAGCGCCAGCGGCAGGGTGTGCACCACCGTCGAGGGGAAGCTCACGATGGTGTGGCCGATCGGGCCGCGCCGGGCGATCACCTCCAGCGGCAGGTCCGGCCGGACGATCTCCAGGCCGATCTCGGTGCTCACCCGGTGCAGCTTCTCGGTGCTCTCCTTGCGGTGGGCGAAGTAGCGGGTGGCGCCGTGGGTGCGGGCGAGGGAGGCGACCGCCTCCAGATAACGGGCCGGATCCACCACGCCGGTCTCCACCAGCGAGGTGCCGACCAGGTCGGTGCCCCGGGTCAGGCGCGGCGGGCCGAACCGGGCGCGGGTCCAGGCGAAGTCGTTGGCGGTGACGGTGACGTCCTTCGGCGGCTCCACCGGCATCGAGCTGAACACCTCGACCCGGTGGTGGCCGTCCGGGGTGAGCTTGCGGCGCGCGGACGCGGAGACCGGGGCGAAGACGATGTCCCGCGCCCCGCGGCCGGTGCCGCGCCGGTGCCAGCGGACCAGGGGCTCGCCCCGGCTGAGCTGGGAGATGAACTCCATGGTGGCGGTGCCGTCGTCGACCACGACCAGGTCCCGGGCCCGGGTGAGGGTCAGCAGCAGCTGCACGTACCGGGAGAAGGGGTCGCCGATGACGATGCGCCCGGCGCGCCGCAGCAGGCCGGAGAGCCCGCCGATGGTGCGCAGGGGGGCGCCGGCCCCGCCGCGGGCCTCCTCCCAGCGGACGGTCACCCCTTCGTCGCGGGCCAGCTCCGCCATACGGCGGAGCTGGCCGCGGGTCATCGGGTCGTGCGGGGAGAGCACGATCACGGTGAGGCCGGCGTGATCGCTCGCGCCGGTGGTCCGGGAGGCGTCGGCGTAGGCCCACTCCAGGACGTTGAGCAGTTGGACCGGGCTCTCGACGAAGGCGAGGGTGCCGGCCGTTCTCCCGGTCTCCCGGGGCGTGGCCCGGAGGCGGTGCGTGTGGTCACGCGCCGCCTCCGGGGAGGGCGGGCCGTCGGGCGGCCCGGCCGGTGTGGTGTCCACCAGTGACCTGTCAGTCCTGTCCGGATCGGGTCTCGGATCGGGTCTCGGATCGGTTACTCAGACGGCGACCGGCTCGCGGTCGCCCGCCTCGGCGACGACGCCCGCGACGCGGCGCAGCTTCTTCATCGGGCCGAGCTCGCTGTCGTAGACCTTCTTGACGCCGTCGCCGAGCGACGCCTCGATCACGCGGATGTCGCGCACCAGGCGCTCCAGGCCCTGCGGCTCGACGGAGGCGGCCTGGTCCGAGCCCCACATGGCGCGGTCCAGGGTGATGTGGCGCTCGACGAAGACGGCGCCGAGGGCGACGGCGGCCAGCGTGGTCTGCAGGCCGGTCTCGTGGCCGGAGTAGCCGATCGGGACGTTCGGGTACTCGGCCTGGAGGGTGTTGATCACCCGCAGGTTGAGCTCCTCGGCCTTGGCCGGGTAGGTCGAGGTGGCGTGGCAGAGCAGGATGTTCTCGCTGCCGAGCACCTCCACGGCGTGGCGGATCTGCTTGGGGGTGGACATGCCGGTCGACAGGATGATGGTGCGGCCGGTGGCGCGCAGGGCGCGCAGCAGCTCGTCGTCGGTGAGCGAGGCGGAGGCCACCTTGTGGGCCGGGAGGTCGAACTTCTCCAGGAAGGCGACGGCCTCGGTGTCCCACGGGGAGGCGAACCAGGCGATGCCGCGCTTCTTGCAGTGCTCGTCGATGGCGCGGTACTCGTCCTCGCCGAACTCCACCCGGTGGCGGTAGTCGATGTAGGTCATCCGGCCCCACGGGGTGTCGCGCTCGATGTCCCACTGGTCGCGGGGGGTGCAGATCTCCGGGGTGCGCTTCTGGAACTTGACCGCGTCGCAGCCGGCGTCGGCCGCCGCGTCGATCAGCTTGAACGCGTTCTCCAGGTCGCCGTTGTGGTTGATGCCGATCTCACCGGTGACGTAGACCGGGTGGCCGGGGCCGGCGATCTTGTCGCCGAGGGTGCGGAGGCGGATGTTGGAGCTCACGTGAAACCTTTCGGGTGGTCCCGGCCGTGGGGCCGGCCGGGGGCGGAACAGCGTCGATCGGGCTTGTGGCGCGGTGGGTCGCGCCGTCAGGTGCGGGGGCGGCGGTGAGGGCGCCCGGGGGGTGTCCGGTGGGCCGCCGTGGGACGTCGGGTCAGGAGAGCTCCTTTCCGAGGAGCCAGCCGGCGACCTCGCGGATCGCTCCGTGTCCTCCGGGTGTGGAGGTCACCGCTCGGGCGGCGCCGCGCACGACGTCGTGCGCGGAGGCCACCGCCACCGGCCAACCGACCAGGTCGAAGCACGACAAGTCGTTGACGTCGTTTCCGACATAGAGCACGCGCTCGGGGGCGATGCCCTGCTCCTCGCACCACTGCTTGAGTGCGAGATCCTTGCGGTCGATGCCGTGCAGCACGGGGATCTTCAGCTTCCGTGCGCGGGCGGCGACGACCGGGTTCTGCTCCGTGGACAGGATCAGCAGCGCGAGGCCGGAGCGGCGCAGCGCGGCGATCCCGAGGCCGTCACCGCGGTGTACGGCGACGAGCTCGCGTCCGTCGGAGTCGATCAGCACCCTGTCGTCGGTCTGGGTGCCGTCGAAGTCGATGACCACCGCGTCGACGTCGTCGCGGGTGGGGAGGGCGCCGGGGCGCGGGGCGTCCAGCAGCGGGGCCAGGGCGCGGGCGCGGGCGAGGTCGTGCGGATCGTCGATCTCCAGGACCCGCGCGGCGTCGGTGCGGACCAGCGCGGTGCGGCCGAAGAACCGGTGGCGCTCGGCGCGGAAGCCGGGCACCCGCATGGCGTAGGCGGCGCCGGTCTCCAGCAGGTCCTGCGGGCGGTCCTGGCGGCGGGGCCGGAAGGCCTTGTCGTGGTTGACGCCGTAGCCGCGGGAGCCGCCTTCGGCGGCGGGGGCCGGGGCGGGCTGCCCGGTGCCGCGGCCGCCTTCGGCGGGTGCCCCCGCCGGGTGGCCCGTGCCGCTCTGGCCCTGGGCCGGGGCGGCCGGGGCCGTGGCCGGCGCGGCGGCCGTCGCTGCCGGGGCCGTGGCCGGCGCGGCCGCTGCCGGGACGCGGGCCGCCACCCCGTCCGTGCCGCGCGCTCCGCCCGCCGCGGAGGCGTCCGCGAAGTCGCTGTCGTCGGCGCCGTCGCGCCAGACGAAGCCGTGGAAGGGCGCCACGGTCAGCGCGCTGTCCGCGCCGTCCTCGACGATCGCCGCGACCACGCCGTCCACGTCCTCGCGGACGATGAACGGGCTGGTGCACTGGACGAGCAGCACCACCTCGGCGGTCGTGCCGTGCCGGGCCTCGAAGACGTCCAGCGCGTGCAGCACGGCGGCCTCGCTGGTGGCGGTGTCGCCCGCGATGTCGGTGGGCCGCTGGATCACCTCGGCGCCGGCGCCGCGCGCGGCGGCGGCGATCCCGGCGTCGTCGGTGGAGACCAGCACGTCCGTGACCAGGCGGCCGGCCAGGCATTCGCGGACGGCGCGGGCGACGAGCGGGACACCTCCCACGGCGGCGAGGTTCTTGGCGGGTACGCCCTTGGATCCGCCGCGGGCGGGGATCACGGCGACGACACGCCGCTCGGGGGTGGGGGGCATTGCGGCTCCTTCGATGCCGTGGTCGATCGCGGTCACAGCTCCTGCTGGTCGGCTTCTCCGCCGGCGAGGCGCTGAGCTCCCGCCTTCCTGCGCCTGCGGCCCGGTGGCCTGACCCGCGCCGCTCACAGCTCCCCCATCCGGCGGATCACCGGCGCCACGCGCTGGACGCCGTGCCGGTAGGCGCCGCGGGCCGCTTCCCGCACGGTGTTGCGGACGACGCGCCGCAGCCCGGCGGCCTCGGCGGCCTCCTGGCCACCGGCTCCCGGGATCGGGGTGCCGTCCGGCCGGAAGCCGTAGCGGCCCAGGACGCGGGGCAGGTATCCGGGCGCGGTGATGGGCGTGTAGTAAGGGGACAGCGGCGGGAGTTGCCCGGCCCCGGCCAGCTCGGCGACCCGGTCGCGGGCGGCGTCGAAAGCGGTGGCGTACCAGCCGGCCGTGGTCTTTGGCCCCGCCTGCTCCGAGGCCGGCGCGGGCGAGGCGCCGGGGGCGGCCGGAGGCGCGCCCACTCCCTGCCGGGCGACCCAGGCCGGGTCGGGCTCGGGCAGGTAGCCGGCGTCGATCTCGTCCCAGGAGGCGAGGCAGCCGGAGCCGAGGAAGTGGTGGTTGCCGAGCGTCTCGCGGATGCCCAGGTCGGTGAGGACGGCGGTGGGGATGCCGCGGTGCAGGGACTCCATGGCGGCGGTCGAGCTGACGGTGACCAGCAGGTCCGTGGTGTCCAGGACCTCGCCCATGTTCCCGTAGGCGAGCCGGAAGTTGGCCGGGGTGCCGCCGTCGAGCCTGGCCACCAGCTTCTGGTACGGCAGCTCCTCGATGTGCGTGGTGTGCTCACCGGGCTTGCTGCGCAGCTTGACCAGCACCTCGCGGTGGGGGTTCTTGCGGGCGTGCTCGACGGCGCGGCGCAGCAGGTAGGCGCGGTCGGCGCGGTTGTCGGGCACGGAGGGCTGGACGGCGAAGACCACGGTGCCGCCCGGGTAGTCGCGGGTGCGGCGTGCCTTCGGGTCGTAGGGGGCGCCGCCGAGGAAGGGCAGGGCGCACTCGACGACGCTGTCCGCGTCCGCGCCGACGCCCCGGTAGACCTCGCGGAAGCGGTCCGCGTCGTGGCGGGAGTTGGCGAGCACGATGTCGGCGCCGTGCCGCAGCAGCAGGCCGTCGGCGAGCTTCTCGTAGACCACGCCGACGTAGCCGGTGACGACGACCGGGCGGGCTTCGGCGCCCTCCCATGCCTTGGCGAGTCCGTGCACGATGGCCTGGACGGCGCCGCCGACGCAGGAGAGCACGATCACGTCGTAGGCGTCGCGGTTCACCGTGCGGACGAACTCGACCCCGGTGACCTCACGCATCTGCTGGGCGCGGACCCCCACCTCGGCGAGCTGGCGGACCGTCGGGGTCGCCCGGCCGCGCAGCAGGTAGCCGTGGAGCGCGACGTCCCGGTGGCCGCCGGGCCGGTTTTCCGTCCGGTCGGAGACGAGGCGGTGCGCGGTGAGCGCGCCCCACTTCCACCGGGTGTCGGAATCGGCGAGCACGGCGGCGCGCAGAGGGGGATTGGTACGACTGGGCACGTCGCTGACGGTAGGAAGCGATTCCGATTCACGGCCCAACGCCGATGCAACAAACGGTTAACAGCACGTCGACGGTTGGCGAATCGGCAGGCCGGCGGACCGGGTTAACCATTTGGTCGTTCTTCGTTCACCTTCAGGTACGCCGTAGGTCAAGACGAATGCCAGACGGCGACCTACCGTCACCCGAGTGGTTAAGCTCTCCGTCATCGTGCCGTTCTACAACGTGCAGACCTATGCCCCTGACACCCTGCGAAGTCTGCGCGCGAATGCGCGCGACGACTTCGAATTCATCCTCGTCGACGACTGCTCGGCCGACGGGACCGTGGAGATCCTGGAGCGCGCCGAGCGCGAGCTGCCAGGGGCCGTCCTGGTGCGGCACGAGAAGAACGGCGGGCTCGCCACCGCCCGCAACACCGGGCTGGACGCGGCGAGCGGCGAGTACATCGCCTTCCTCGACGGGGACGACTGGCTCGCCCCGGGCTACTACGAGCAACTGCTCGGTGCCATCGAGGAGTTGGGCGTCGACTTCCTGCGCACCGACCACGTCCAGTGCACCGCCCGGTCCCGCTCCATCCACCGGGTGCCGGTCGGCCGCCGCGGCGTGGCGCTGAACCCGCGTGAGGTGATACTGCCCGCGGACCGGTCCACCTCGGTGGACTACGCCTACGCCTGGGCCGGCATCTACCACCGGCGGCTGGCCGACCAGGGGCTGCTGCATTTCACGCACGGTCTGCGCACCGCCGAGGACCGCCCGTGGATCTGGCGGCTGCACCGCGAGGCGGAGACTTTCGCGGTGGTCGGTCTGCTCGGGGTTTTCTACCGGCGTGGCGTGGCCACCTCGCTCACCCAGATCGGCGATGTGCGGCAGCTCGACTTCATTCGCGCATTCGATCAGGTTATCGAGGAAACGGCGCGCGACCGGGACGCGGAAAAACTACTTCCAAAAGCCGTCCGAACATATTGCGCCATCATTTCGCATCACCTGGGCAATATCGAAAGATTCGAGCCGGCGGTGGCTCGAAAGCTGCGCACCATGAGCGCGGCGGCGATGAAGCGCATGCCGCAGCACGTCCTCGATGAGGCGCTGGATTCGATGGATTACGAGCGTGCCGCACGGCTTCGGCGGGTCCGCCGCCGGCCCGTGGCCGGAGAGGTGGCGGCCTGATGCACGCCCGCACCGCGCGCAAGCGCACCCAGATCTTCATGGCCTCCACGCTCTACGGGGCGGCCACCCTGGCCGCCGCGCTGGACGCCGACCGCTTCCCCGCCGCCGACCGCCGGCTGCTGCTGATCAGCAACAACGCCGCGACCCCGGAGACCACCCCGGGCCTGGACGAGATGGCCGGCTTCGACCTGCTGCGCGACCGCTTCGACGGCCTGCTGTCCTGGAACGAGACGATCTACCCCTTCCACCCCGGCGGCTGGTCCCCGCGCGGCGACGACGTCCCGCTGTGGGAGCGGCACCTGCGGCTGCTGTGGGGCCTGGGCGAGGACCACGTGGAGCTCGTCGTGGAGTCCATCCAGGTCGACCCGGCCCTGGCGCTGGCCCGGCTCTTCCCGGACGCGCCGCTGGAGGTGTACGCCGACGGGCTGATGAGCTACGGCCCCACCCGCAACAAGCTCGACCCGCTGGTCGGCACCCGCGTCCGCCGGCTGCTCCACCTCGACCTGGTGCCCGGCCTCAAGCCGCTGCTGCTCACCGAGTTCGGGGTGGAGCCGGAGATCATCCCCACCGACGTCTTCACCAAGGTGCTCGCCGACCTCGCGCACGCCGCCCCGGATCCCGACCCGGAGCTGGAGGCACTCGGCGCCTCGGCCGAGCGTCCCGCCCTGCTGCTGGGCCAGTACCTCTCCGCGCTGAACATCCTCACCCCCGAGGAAGAGGAGCAGCTGCACGTCCGCATGGTGCGCGGCGCCTACGCGCTGGGCCACCGCAACATCGTCTTCAAGCCGCATCCCACCGCCCCGGCCCGCTGGTCGCGGATGCTGGAGAAGGAGGCCGGGGAGCTGGGCGCGGCGCTGACCGTGCTGGACTCGCCGGTCCTCGCCGAGGTGCTCTACCAGCGGATGCGCCCGGCCCTGGTGGTCGGCTGCTTCTCCACCGCGCTGCTCACCGCCACCGCCTTCTACGGGCTGCCGGCGGCCCGGATCGGCACCGAACTGCTGCTGGAGCGGCTCAGCCCTTACCAGAACAGCAACCGCGTGCCGGTGACCATCGTCGACGCCCTGCTGCCCGACCTGGAGGACCGCCGGGCGGTCACCGGCTGGACGCCCGCCGACGGCGAGCGGGCCGCCGTGAAGCAGGACCTGACCGGGCTGGTCGCCGCGGTCGGCTTCTGCATGCAGGCCCAGATCTACCCGCGGCTGCGGCCCGCGGCGGAGCGCTATCTCGTCCGGCACCTGGACGAGCACACCTGGCGGTACTTCAAGCGGCGCCGCCTGACCGCGCTCGGCCTGCCGGGCGCGATGCCCTCGCAGCTTTCCTTCATCCCGCGCAACGAGACGGTCCGCCGGGTGGCACGCCGGGCCCGCGCCGTCCAGCGCAAGATCAAGAAGAGGACCGCTTTCGGATGACAGCCCCGGGCACCCTCCCGGCCTCGCCCACGGCCTCCGGACCGGCAGCGGCCGGCCAGGAGGCCGGAAGCGACGGGAAGCCGAAGATAGCCCCGGGGGCGCGCGAGAAGAAGGACGCGCCCCCGGCCAGACTCCGAGCGCTGGACGGGCTGCGCCTGCTCGCCGCGCTGATGGTCGCCGCGTACCACTTCGGCGGCCGGGACGGTGAGATAAGCCATGCGTGGGGCAGCTCGCCCCGCGAGCAGTTCCCCAGCCTCTCCGGCTACTTCGCGTACGGGTGCCTGGGCGTCCAGATCTTCTTCGTCATCAGTGGCTTCGTGATCTGCATGAGCGGGTGGGGGCGGCCACTGCGCAGCTTCTTCGCCTCCCGGGTCGCCCGGCTCTTCCCCGCCTACTGGGCCGCGATCATCATCGTCACCCTGGTCTTCGCCCTCCCCTGGGTCGCGTACAAGTCCGTCTCGGCGAGCGACACCCTGGTGAATCTCACCATGCTCCAGCAGCCGATCGGCGCCGACCGGGTGCTGGGCGTGTGCTGGACCCTGTGGGCCGAACTCCGCTTCTACGCCCTGTTCGCCGTCTTCGTCGTGCTGCCCGGCGCCGGCCGCCACCGGGTGGTGCTCTTCTGCGCGGTGTGGACACTGACGGCGGCCCTCGCGGACGCCTCCGGCCAGGAGTTCCTCAAGGTCCTGCTGATGCCGGAGTACGCCCCGTACTTCGTCGGCGGCATCGGGCTCTATCTGATCCACCGCTTCGGCCATGATGCGCTGGCCTGGGGAATCGTCGCGCTCAGCTTCCTGCTCGGCCAGCATTACGCGGTCGCCGGGCTCTGGCACCCGCCGAACCCCGACTACTTCTCCAACCGCTCCCAGCTGGGCATCATCGCCGTCGTCGCCTTCGGCTACCTGGCCGTGGCGCTGGTGGCCTGCGGCAAGCTGGGGTGGGCGAACTGGCGCTGGCTGACCGTCGCCGGTGCCCTGACCTACCCGTTCTACCTGGTCCACGAGCACCTGGGCTGGGTCACCGTGGAGTATCTCCACCGCGAGCTGGGGCTGCCGTCGTACGCCACCTTCCCGCTGACCATCGTGGCGATGCTGCTGCTGGCGTATCTGCTCTACCGGCTGGTGGAGCAGCGGCTGACGCCGGTGCTGAAACGATCCCTGACGCCGCCGCGCGCCTGACCGGACCCGGGACCGGGCCGCTCGCCCCCTTTCAGACGGGGCGAGCGGCCCGGTCAGGCGTTACGGGGCCCACGGCCCGGTCCGGCCCGGCGCCAGGGGGCAGGGGTCAGGGCGGGGTGGGCAGGGGCGGGCCGGGGTCCTCGGGGGTGGGCAGCAGGCGGTTGGTCACCATGTCGGGATCCGGGCCGAGGCCCAGTACCCGCATCGCGGTCACCGACTTGAGCCGGTCCCTGAGCACCTGGTCCTCGACCCGGTCGATCAGGCACAGCGTCTGGTCCAGGGTGAGATCCGCCTGCATGCTCTCGTGCACCCGCTCGGCCTGGGCGGTCAGATGGCGGCGCGCCCGGTTCGAGTGCAGCGCGAAGGCACCGCCACAGGTGGTGATCAGCGCACCGCTCAGGCTGGTCAGCGCGGGCAGGTAACTCGCCTCCGGATCACCGGCGTTGGCGAGGGCGAGGCCGGCGCCGAGGAGCACCATGACCGCGCCCGCGGACATGAAGACCGCGCTGAGCCGGAAGGTGGTCGCCGCCTGTCTGAGCGCCTGCCCGAGGAAGCTGAAGAAGAACTCCTGACGGCGGGTGGTCAGGTCGGGCGCGGCAGGCGTCGCGGCGGCCGGGCCGGTGGTGTCGGGCGCCGGGGCGGGGACGTGGGCACTGCCGAGCACGTTCACCACGGAGCTGCCGCTGATCACCACCTGCTGCTGGGGTCGCGCTCCGGGTTCGCAACCACGGGCCGGTTCGCACGGATATCGCGCGTCGCACGGCTGGATGTGGTCGAAGGGCTGGACTTGGTCGAAGGGCTGCTCCACTGACATCGTGACCCCCGATCCTGGTGACTCACTGTAGGGGCTGGACACCCAGCGTAAACCCTGCTCCCGTGAATCCCAGGCCGCCCCGCCCGAGTTAGCTGCCGGATCGACCTGCGGGTCCGTACGGCCGGGTCTGTGCGGCCCTTCATCCCGCGGCGGGCGGCGGGAGCGGCGGGCGCTGCTCGTACCAGCGCTGGTCGGCTTCGAGTTGGGCGGCGAGCGAGATCAGCAGCGGCTCGCTTCCGGCCGGGCCGAGCAGCTGGGCGCCGACCGGGAGCCGGGCGCGGGTCAGCCCGGCGGGGACGTTGACCGCGGGCCAGCCGAGCAGATTCCACGGCCAGGCGTACGGGCAGGCCTGGATCATGGCCCGGTCGGTGGCCCAGCCGGGCAGCTCGGCCATGGTCCCGATCCGGGGCGCCGGGGCCGCCGTGGTGGGGGTCAGCACCACATCGGCCTGCCGGAAGATCGCGCCCACCCTGCGGTGCAGCGGGAGTTCGGCGGCCCGGGCCGCCCGCAGCAGCCTGCCTCCCATCAGCCGTCCGCCGCGGGAGGTGGACCGGGTACGCGGGTCCAGCAGCGCCGCGTCGGGCACGCGGCCGGCCCAATCCCTCACCCCCGCCATGGCGCGCGGCAGGAAGGCCGGGCCGATGAGGCCGTAGCGCGGATCGGCCTCAAAGACCTCGTGGCCGAGCGCGGCCAGCCGCTCCGCGAGGCGAACCACGGCGGCGCGCACTTCCGCGTCGAGCCGCAGCGGGAGTCCGGTGAAGGCCGCCTTGAAGGAGAGTGCGACGCGCAGCCGTCCGGGGTCGCGGCCGACCGCGGAGCGGACGTCGACCGCGGGCGGCCGGTGCCGGTCCGCGTCATGGCTGCCGGAGGCCACGTGCAGCAGCAGCGCGGCGTCGCCGACCGTACGGGCCAGGGTGCCGTGGCAGGTGACTCCGTGGAACGCCTCGGCCTCCGGCCAGGTGGAGATCCGGCCGCGCTGCGGTTTGATGCCGACCAGATGGGTCCAGGCGGCGGGGATGCGGATCGAACCCGCGCCGTCCGAGCCGAGCGCGGCGGGCACCAGTCCGGCGGCGACGGCAGCGGCGGAGCCACCGGAGGAGCCGCCCGGGGTGTGGTCCAGCCGCCATGGATTGCGGGTCCGGCCGAAGGCCGGGCCCTCGGTGAACGGCCACTGGCCCAGCTCGGGGGTGTTGGTCTTGCCGACGATCACCGCCCCGGCGGCGCGCAGCCGCCGCACCGCCTCGGCGTCCTCGGTCTTGGCCGGGAAGTCGCCCGGGCAACCGAAGGCGGTCGGCAGCCCGGCCACATCGGTGTCGTCCTTGACCGCGACCGGCACCCCCAGCAGCGGCAGCCGCTCCCCGGCGGCCAGCCGCCGGTCCGCCGCCTCGGCCTCCGCCATCGCCGCCTCGGCGCGGATCCGGCGGAAGGCGTTGAGCGTGGGCTGGGTGCGGGTGATGCGCCGCAGCGACTCCTCGACCAGGGCGCGGGAGGACACCTCGCCCTCGGCCAGCGCGCGGGCCGCCGCGGCCAGCCCCTCCGTCATGACGCCGAGCACCTCGGTCACCTCTGCCTCCTCGCCGGGCGCGGGGCCCCGGAACCACTGGGGTCACCATCCCGCAACTCCCCTTACTTTGACAGGACTTGATCGGCCGACTCCCACCGGATCGCCGCACCCACCCCAGCCCTTCACAGTGCAGGATAATGATCCCCTGGTACAGTGCACTGCTCTATCGACCGAGTGACGCGTGAGGTGAGCAGCGATGACCGATGCCCGGGCCTGGCTGGACAAGGCGGCGGTCGACCCCTCGGTCCGCGAACTGCGCCCCGACTACCGCGCGTTGCTGATCACCGCGGAGGGCCTGCGGCCGGGCCCCGGGGACGAGGCCAGTGAGGCACTGCTCACCGCCGCCGAGTCGGCCGCCCGCGCGCGGGAAGCGTCCGGGCCGGACCATCCGCATCTGGTCGAATGGCGCGCGGCGTTCCGGGCGTTCGGCGCGAAGCCGCAGCGCACCCGGCCCAGCGCCGACGCCCTGCTGCGGCGCGCCGCCGCCGGCCTGCCCCGGGTCGACCGGCTCACCGACATCTACAACGCCGTCTCGGTCGCCCATGTGCTGCCGATCGGCGGTGAGGACCTGGACCACTACACCGGGGCCGCGCTGCTGACCCGGGCCGACGGCACCGAGGAGTTCGACACCACGGCGGGCGGCGAAGCGGTCGTGGAGCACCCCGCGCCGGGCGAGGTCGTCTGGCGGGACGACGCGGGCATCACCTGCCGCCGCTGGAACTGGCGGCAGTGCACCCGCACCCGGCTCACCCACGCCACCACCCGCGCGGTGTTCATCCTGGACGCGCTCGGCCCGATGGACGACGACGCGCTGGCCGCCGCGGGCGACGCGCTGTGCGAGGCGCTCACGGCCGGCGACCGGGACGTACGCATCGCCACCCGCCTGCTCGGCTGACCGCTGCCTGCCCGCGGGCGGGCACGGCTACGGACGCGGGCAGGCACGGCTACGGACGCGGACCGGCGCTCAGCCGCCGCCGAGGTCTCGGGCCAGGCGTCGCGCCGCGTCCATGGTGAAGCCGCCGGTGATCTGCAGCTCGCCCCCGGTGATGCTCTGCATGACGGACGGGGCGGACAGCAGCCTGCCGTCCTGGATCATGGCGATCCGGTTCTGCGGGGCGGGCCGGGTGGCCGCCTCGGCGGTGAGTGCGGCGAACTCCGCGGCATCGTGGTCGGCCAGCTCCACCCTCACCATGGGCCCGGCCCCGTTCGCCTTGTCGAATTCCGCCGTCGCCGACTTCGCCTGCGCGACGGTCATGCCGGATCCGGCCGCCGCCACGTACAGGCAACTGCCCGCCTTGGCATCCGGGTAGGCCGTGCCCGCCGGGGCGCCGGGCGGGCAGGCGCCCGGTACCTCCCGCTCCACCAGCCGCAGGTCCAGCGGCTTCACCGGGCCCGGCCGCGGCGTCCTCGACGCGCTGGGCTCCGCCGTGCCCGGCAGCGGCACCGCCTCGTTCTCCCGGTCCGGGCCCCGCTTGCCGCCCCCCTCGTCGTCACTGTCGCCGGAGCATCCGGTGACAACCGCCGCCACCAGCGCCAGCCCTGCCACCGCCACCACCCCGCGTGTCCAGGTGTTCCGCACCACCGCTCCCCCCTTGTCGTCCTTCGGCGCGCCGCCTGGCCTCGTCGTCAGGAGGCGTCGCTGGGCACATACGTACCCCAGATGTCCCGCAGTGCCCCGCAGACTTCGCCGACCGTGGCCCGGGCCGCCAGCGCGTCCTTCATCGGGTGGAGCACATTGGCCGCGCCCGGCGGGCCGGCCGCCGCCGCGCGCACCGCCCCCAGGGCCGCGTCCACCGCCCGCCGGTCGCGCTCGGCGCGCAGCCGGGCGAGCCGCCGCACCTGCTGGACCTCGATCGCCGGGTCCACGCGCAGCGGTTCATAGCGCTCCTCGGTATCCAGCCGGAAGCGGTTGACGCCGACCACGATCCGCTCGCCCTCCTCCGTCTGCCGGGCCACCCGGTAGGCACTCTGCTCGATCTCGCTCTTCTGGAAGCCCTGTTCGATGGCGGCCACCGCCCCGCCGAGGTCCTCGATCCGCCGCATCAGGCCGACCGCCGCCGCCTCGACCTGGTCGGTCAGCGACTCGATGGCGTAACTGCCCGCGAACGGATCGACGGTGGCGGTCACATCCGTCTCGTACGCCAGCACCTGCTGGGTGCGCAGCGCCAGCCGGGCGGAGGTCTCGGTCGGCAGGGCGATGGCCTCGTCGAAGGCGTTGGTGTGCAGCGACTGGGTGCCGCCGAGGACCGCGCCGAGCGCCTGCACCGCGACCCGCACCAGATTCACCTCGGGCTGCTGGGCGGTGAGCTGGACACCCGCGGTCTGGGTGTGGAAGCGGAGCATCCACGACTTCGGGTCCCGCGCGCCGAACTGCTCGCGCATCACCCTCGCCCAGATGCGGCGCGCCGCCCGGAACTTGGCGATCTCCTCCAGGAGCGTGGTGCGGGCGACGAAGAAGAAGGACAGGCGGGGCGCGAAGTCGTCGACGTCCATGCCCGTCGCGACGGCGGTGCGGACGTACTCGATGCCGTCGGCCAGGGTGAAGGCGATCTCCTGCACGGGCGAGGCCCCGGCCTCGGCCATGTGGTAGCCGGAGATCGAGATGGTGTTCCAGCGGGGCATCACGGCCTGGCAGTAGCGGAAGATGTCGGCGGTGAGCCGCAGCGAGGCGGCCGGCGGGTAGATGTAGGTGCCCCGGGCGATGTACTCCTTGAGCACGTCGTTCTGGATGGTGCCGGTCAGCGCCTCCGCCTCCACGCCCTGCTCCTCGGCGACGAGTTGGTACAGGAGCAGCAGCAGCGCGG
Organism: Streptomyces sp. JLBT605; assembly: GCF_058215555.1. Taxonomy (NCBI): domain Bacteria; kingdom Bacillati; phylum Actinomycetota; class Actinomycetes; order Kitasatosporales; family Streptomycetaceae; genus Streptomyces; species Streptomyces sp. JLBT605. The sequence continues at coordinate 4,050,010 of NZ_CM177087.1, read as the reverse complement.
CGGGCGCGTTGATCGTCATCGAGGTGGAGACCCGGTCCAGCGGAATGCCCTCGAACAGCAGCCGCATGTCGTCGATCGAGTCGATCGCCACCCCGACCTTGCCGACCTCGCCGTGCGCGAGCGGCGCGTCCGAGTCATGGCCCATCTGCGTCGGCAGGTCGAAGGCGACCGACAGGCCGGTGGTGCCGTGCTCGATGAGCCGGCGGTAGCGGGCGTTGGACTCGGCGGCGGTGCCGAAGCCCGCGTACTGGCGCATCGTCCAGGGACGCCCGGTGTACATCGAGGGGTAGACGCCGCGGGTGTACGGATACCGGCCGGGCTCGCCCAGGCGGTCCACCGGATCCCAGCCGTCCAGCGCCTGCGGTCCGTACACCGGCTCGATGGGCAGTCCCGACTCGGATTCGCGCGCCATGGTCAACGCACTGTAGCGGCGGCGGTGGTGCACGGCGCCAGGACGCGCGGGGGGCGCGCCGGGAGTGCCCTGCGCGCCGGATTCCGCACGGGATTGTCGGATGTTCGCGCAGGCGGCGGCGCGGGCATCAGAGGATGTGCGGGAGAGAAGTGCAAAGGGAGGGGATGGCAGATGATCCGGATAGGTCAGGCGCACCGGGCATCGGTGGTACGGACCGCGATCGTGGTCGCGGCGGCGGCCGCGCTGACCGCCGGCTGCGGGGCCGCGGATTCGGGTGGCGGGCACGACCGGGGCGCCGGTGGCGGCCGCACCGGTGAGCAGCGGCCGGGCACCAAGGCGGACACTGCCGTGATCGCCGCCGAGCGCAGAGCGGAGCGGGCCGCGGACCAGGAAGTGGCGCTGGAGACGGGCCCGGTGGGGCAGACCGTGGACGCCCGCACCGTGAACGCCGTCGGCACCCTGCCCGGGACGCTCTCCGGGAAGACGGCCAGGAGCGGCGCGGTGGGCGCGGCACCGGCGGTGGCGAGCCTGGCCGGGCGCCAGTCCGGAGTGCTGTCGGTCGGCTCGTCCGGGGTGAAGGTGCGCGAGTTGCAGGCGCGTCTCCAGCAGGGCGGGTACTTCAAGCTCAACCCGACCGGCTATTTCGGGCCGATCACCAAGAACTCCGTGCTGGCCTTCCAGCGCCGGCACCACATCCGGACCACCGGCAACGCGGGCCCGCTGACCTGGAAGGCGCTCAACGCCTCCACCAGGAAGCCGACCCGCCTGGAGCTGTATCCGGTCACCACCCGGCCGATCGCCAAACCGGACAGGCGCTGCCTGACCGGGCGGGTGCTGTGCATCAGCAAGAAGAGCCGCACCCTGACCTGGATGGTCAACGGCAAGGTGCGGACGGCCATGGACGTGCGCTTCGGCGCGCAGTACACCCCGACTCGTGAGGGGGCCTTCACGGTCTACTGGAAGAGCCGGAACCACGTCTCGTCGATCTACCACACCCCGATGCCGTACGCGATGTTCTTCAGCGGCGGCCAGGCGGTGCACTACTCCGCCGATTTCGCCGCTCGCGGCTACAACGGCGCGTCGCACGGCTGTGTGAACGTGCGGGACAGGGCGAAGCTCGCCCGGCTCTTCGATCAGGTGCGCACCGGGGACAAGGTCGTCGTCTACAAGTAGCGCGAAGAGCGGAAGGGGGCGCGGGCGGGGCCGGGGGAACGAGCCCCACCCGCGCCGGGGATGCGCGATGCCGTTGGTACGGGGGGAACCCCGGCACCTGCGCGGCCGATGACCAGTCGGCCCGTTTCTTACAGCGTCACCGGGGCTGAAAACGTCACACCCCCTGGTCACGGGCGCTTCCGCACGGCTCCGGGAGCGGTCGCGGGGGCGGCGAACATGGCCGAAACAGGTGGATTACGGGTGGGGTGCCGGTGAGGTCCCGGTCGGGTCCCGGTGGTGCCTCAGGTGGTGGCGCTCGCGTCGCCGGTGCGCGCGGTGGCGGCTTCGGTCCCGCCCGCGGCGCCGGTGCGGTCGGTGGTCCCGCCGGTGGACGTCGTGGTGGAGGTCATGGTGGTGGAGGCCGGGGCTGTGGTTCCGGTCACCGTGCCCGGTTGCGAGGCGGCCTCGGTCGGCTCCGGGGTCCCGGCGTCGGTGGGTGGAGATGTGGCCGGTGGTGGCGGGCTGCCGGTGCCGCCTCCGGATCCGCCGTCCCCGCCGCCGGAGTCACCGCCGCTCGATCCGCCGTCGCCCCCGCCGCTGTTTCCCCCATTGCCGCCGTCGCCGCCGCCGTCCTCGCCGCCGCCGGAGTCCTCGCCATCGCTGCCGCCGGAGTCCGCGCCGCCGCCAGCGCCGCCCTCGCCCCGGATGATCCGCTCGCAGTAGTGGCGCACCGCGGCCGGGCCGCCCGCCGACTGCTCCAGCTTCTTCAGCTTCACCGGGTCGATGTCCGGAACCTCGCCGGCCAGATACTGACGGCAGGCGGTGATCACCCACTTCTTGTGGGCGTCTTCACCGGTCGGCGGCGGGGTGTCGTCCGAGGGGGCGGGGGAGTCGTCCGGGCGGCCCTCCTGGTCGGGGTCGGTGCTCCCGCTCGGCGGGGCGTCGGTGTCCCGGCCGGTGCCGGTCGCGCCGGACGCGCTGTCCCGATGGCCGCCGGGCGTACCCGGCTCCGGGGCGGAAGGCCCGGGGGACAGCTCGGGCTCGATGCTCCCCCCGCTCCGCCCCCCGGCCGTGACGCTCGACGAGGGCCGCGGCTCGGCGTCGCTCGGCCCGAACTGGATCACTCCGGCTCCGGCGGCCACCGCCACCCCGCCGAAGGCGCAGCCCGCCAGCATCGCGACCATCCCGGCCCGCAGCGGGCGCCGCAGCCGGGAGGGGCGCGCGGTGACGGGCCTGCCGAACCGGTTACCCACCGTGCGCAGCACGGCCAGCTCCTGGCGCCCGTTCAGCTGCCGGACGGCGCCGTCACGGCGGACGGCGGTTCCCGCAGCGCGCGTAGAACGCCCGGAACGCGCGGCGGCTTCCGGTCTCGCGATGCCCTCCGCCCGTACCGCGAGGAAGGCGGCGACCGCCGCGTCCTCACCCGGCAGCGGTTCGACGGGCGGCGGGGGCGCGGTCGCCAGGGCGTCGAGGGCGGCGGCCAGCCGGTCGGCGTCGGCGCGCGCCAGGCCGTCCTGGTGATCGAAGTTGCGGCACGTGTCCACCGGTTCACCGCGCAGCAACCGCTCCACGGCATCGTTGTCCAACCAGCTGTAGCGGTGGTCGTCGGCCATCACATGTCCTTCTGCGTCCGCGCGCGCGAATCCGTCACACCTGCCGGGTTCGCCGCGCCGCCACGCGACTCGCGCTGCGCGGGCACGCCGTCGAGCACCTCCGCCTCGCCGCCCGCACCGTCGAGCAGATCGGCCAGCCGGCGCAGCCCCCGATGAGCGGCGGTCCGCACCGCACCAGGGCGTTTGCCCAGCACGGCGGCGGCGCTCTTGGCGTCGAGTCCGAGCACGACCCGCAGCACCACGGCCTCCGCCTGGTCCTGCGGAAGCTGGGCTATGAATCCGAGCGTCCGGTTTGTTCCGAGCGCTTCCAGCGCCTCGCCGGCGGTGTCCGCGTCGGCGGGCCGGCCCTCCAGCTCGGTCTCGTCGCCGCCGATGGCCGGGCGGCGACCGCGCATACGGATGTGGTCCAGCGCCCGGTTGCGCGCGATGCGCGCCGCCCAGCCGCGGAAGCGGTCCGCGTCGCCGCTGAACCGGCCCAGGTCACGGGCGATCTGCAGCCACGCCTCGGAGGTGATGTCCTCCGCGTCCATCTCTCCGACGAGCGTTCGCACATAGCCGAGGAGCCGCGGATGCACCGAGCGGTAGACCGTCCGGAACGCCGTCTCGTCCCCGTCCTGCGCCGCGCGGACCGCGGCGGTCAGTTCCCCGTCGTCCCCCTGCACGCCCTCTTCCTGCCCCACTCGGAGAAATTGAGGTCTCGCGATGCCGATGTCGATGCCGCCGGTGATGCCGCCGCCGATACCGCCGGTGATCCCGCTGCCGATGCTTATGCCGTAGTCAGCCGTGGTCGTCGCCCCCCGTCAGTAGCCCGTGGGTCCGGAGCCATAGGGCGGGTACGGACCGGGCTGGCCGGGGGCGGGCTGACCGTAGGGAGCCGGCTGACCGGGGTAACCGGGCATGCCGTAGGGAGCCGGGCCGGGCTGCGGCGGCAGGGCGGCGCGCTGGGTCTGCATGGCGGTGATCTGGCGGACGACCAGCAGGGCGAGGATGGCGGCGACGATCGTCACCACATACGCCAGCAGATGCGCGCCCAGCGCGGTCTGCACGTCCTCGATGTCGCCCTTCGTCACGAAGATGCCCTTGTCCTCGGCATCGTCCTTGGTGCCGGCGTAGGACCCAGCGGACCCGACGAAGAGGACACCGCTGACGATCCAGGTCACCCACCAGGCGTTGAGCAGTCCACGGCTGACGTGCTGCGGCCCCTGCGGGGAGCTGGCCCGCCAGATGTCGTTGGCGATCTGCTTGGGGAACCAGAAGTTGACCACCGGGGTGAACCAGGAACCCGCCGCCCAGCCGGAGCTGAAGCGGTGCTGCCCCGGCGCGAACACCTCCGCGTTCAGCCGCAGCCGGCGGAACCAGATCGCCCACAGCACGGCGACCGCGGCCATGGACAGCGTGGAGAGGAACCACATGACCGCGTAGAAGTCATCGGCGTCCTCCATCTCCTCCCGGGTCGGCATGTGGCCGTCGAGGAAGTCCGAGTACTGGCCGTACTGGCCGCCACGCGCGATGAGGGCCAGCACCAGCAGCCCGATCGACACGCCGAGCATCACGATCAGGGCCGTGGACAGCCCGCGGCGCAGGTCCACACCGCCGACCGGCATCCCCATCGGGGGTGCGGCCGGGTAGGCGACAGGCGGCGCGGCAGGGTAGGCCCCGGCCGGGGAAGCGGCCTGCTGCAGCTGCTGCTGATAGGTGCCGCAAGCCGCGCAGCGGCCGTCCGGTCCGACGGCGGCAGCGCGGCAGTTCCCACACGGATACATGTTCTTCTGAGTCCCCCAGGGGCGTGGCCTGGCTGAAGGAGCCACGCACGGAATAGCCATCACACCGCGCGCAGGGCGCGGACCTGCACGTTACGGGCATCGGCGGGGCCGCGTCCAGAGCCGGTGGGACGCCCGGGTGTGACGAAATCACGGCGTGCGACGCTGTAGGTGGTACGAGCCCGTACGCGGGCTCGGACCGGACGACGGTCGGGGCCTCTCCTGTGGGGGGTGGCGGCCCCGGCCGTCCTTCGTTTTCCGGGCCCGCGCCGGCCGTCGCTTCAGTCCACCCGGCCGGCCAGCGCTGTGAAGTCCGCCCAGCTCAGCGACGGTTTCCGGGGGTCCCACAGGCGTTGCGCCAGGGCCCGCAGCGGCATCCGGATGCCGGCGGCCACCTGCTCGGGGGTCTGTGCGGAGGGGATGTCACCCCAGACGGCGAGGCGGGCGCCGGGCACCCGGTCGGGGCCGGTGGCGGCGGGCCCGGGGACGGGCGCGGTGCCGCGCAGCACGGCGGGCGACCACTGTTCGTAAATGCGTTTGCCCGTCGGATAGAAGAACTGATTGGGCTGGCCGAGGACGTAGTAGAGGAACTCGTCGTTGAGGTTGACCACCGTCCAGCCCTCGCGCAGATACTCCGCGGGCGGCCGCGCTCCGATCTCCTTCCCGGTCCAGTACTCGATCTCGAAGCTCCGGTCGGGCTTGACCACCCCGGTGCGGAAGAAGCCGTCGTTCCACGCCTTGGGGCGTTTGCCGAGCTTGCCGACGACGGCCGCCCGGTCGTTGAGCCAGTCGGTGGCCAGGTCCTGGATCCGCGCCTGGGCACCGAAGTCGCGGCGGGCCGCGGCGGCCAGCCGCGGATAGGACGCCTCGGGGTCGGAGGCCATCAGGGCGCGGTACTCGTCGCCGCCCAGGTGCCACCAGGGGCCGGGGAAGAGCGGGGTGAACTCCCGCAGCAGGTCGTCGACGAGGCGGGCGGCGGCGGGGTTGGCGATGTCCACCGCGCCGGTGATCGGGATCCCGGCGGCGTTGCGCAGCTGGAGGTCGGGGTGGGCGCGCAGCACCGCGCCGAGGTGGCCGGGTGAGTCGAGTTCCGGGATGACGGTGATGTGCAGCCGGGTGGCGAGCGCCACGATGCGCCGGACCTCGGCCTTGGTCAGATGCCGCGGCGAGACGATCTCGGGGTGGGTGTCGCTCTGGACGCGGAAGCCCTGGTCGTCGGAGAAGTGCAGGGTGAGCTGGTTGAGCTTGAGGTCGGCCATGTCGCGCAGCCGGGCCTCGATCCACGCGGCGGAGAAGTGTTTGCGGGCGGTGTCGAGGTGGAGGCCGCGCTGCGGGCGGTCGGGCCGGTCGCGGATCTCGCCGTCGGGGAGCGAGCCGGTGGCGCGGACGGCCTGGAGCACGGTGCGGGTGCCGTAGAAGACCCCGGCGTCGTCCGAGCCGGTGATCCGGACCCGACCGTCCTGGACGGTGAGGGTGTACGCCTCCGGGCCTCGGGTGTTGCCGCTGTCGATGACCAGTTCCAGATCGCCGCGCCGGGCCGGGCCGCCGGCTGCGGGCAGGCGCAGCTCGGCCGCCACGGTGCGGGCCTCGTCGGCGAGCGGGCCGTCCAGGTCGGCGACGACGCGGGCGCCCGGTGCGGGCCGCCAGCCCGGTCCGGCGACGGTGGCGGCCTCGCGGACGGCGGGGATGGTCCGCGGCGGCGGGACGGGGCGGGCGGAGGGCGAGGGCGTCGGCGAGGCGGGTGGCGTGGGGAGCGGGGACGAGGAGGGGGTGGAGCGCTGGGTGCGGGAGAGCCGGGCGGTGGGCTCGGTGCCGCCGCCCCGGTCGTCCTCGTCATTGCCCCAGCTGAGGGTGACAACAGTCACGATGAGGGCGACGGCGGCCACGGCTCCGGCCGCCCAGATCGCCTGGCCGCGGGAGATCCGGAAGGGCAACCGCACGGCGTCGACCTCCTCAGAGGTTCCGAATGACCCGTCTTGTCATCGTTAATCCCATTACTATCCGATATCGACTGCTTAAGTCCGGTCTGGTAGCCCGTAAGTGGCTGATTATCAACCTCGATGGACCCCGGGCGAGCGAATCGACAGCACGTCGCTACGATGGCGAGGGCCGGTGGAATGGACCCGGCCGGGCCCGACCGGCAGAACACCTCTTTCTTCTCAGAAGCTGGCGGCAGGTCCCCCGCATCCCCGCTTCCGGAGGGTTTCCGTGTCGGCTGGAACGCTGTACCGCGGCCGGGAAGGCATGTGGTCGTGGGTGGCTCACCGAGTCACCGGCGTCCTCATCTTCTTCTTCCTGTTCGTGCACGTGCTCGACACCTCGCTCGTCCGCGTCTCGCCCGAGGCGTACGACGACACGATCGCGATCTACAAGAACCCCGTCGTCAACCTGATGGAGTACGGCCTCGTCGCCGCGATCCTCTTCCACGCGCTGAACGGCCTGCGGGTCATCGCCGTGGACTTCTGGTCGAAGGGCCCGCGCTACCAGAAGCAGATGCTCTGGGCAGTGGTGGGCGTCTGGGCCGTGCTGATGGCCGGCTCCTTCTACCCGATCCTCCAGCACTCGCTGCGTGAAATCTTCGGGAGCTGACGATGTCCACCTCCACGACCGCCACCGCGAGCGACGAGAACCCCGTGAACGACTCCGTCAGCCTCTATGACGTGGACCACCCGGCGCCGGTCATCGAGCCGCCCCGGGCGCGCACCCGCAAGACGCCCAAGGCGACCCGCACCAACTTCGAGCTGTACGGCTGGCTGTTCATGCGCCTGTCCGGCATCCTGCTCGTCGTCCTGGTCCTGGGCCACCTGCTGATCCAGCTGGTGCTGGACGGCGGCGTCAGCCGGATCGGCTTCGCCTTCGTGGCCGGCCGCTGGGCCTCGCCGTTCTGGCAGACCTGGGACCTGCTCATGCTCTGGCTCGCCACGCTGCACGGCGCCAACGGTCTGCGTACGGTCATCAACGACTACGCCGAGCGCGACACCACCCGCCTGTGGCTGAAGGCGCTGCTCTACACGGCCGCGACGTTCACCATCCTGCTGGGCACGCTGGTGATCTTCACCTTCGACCCGAACATCCGCTAGGCACGGGGCTGCGAGAATCATGAAGATCCACAAGTACGACACCGTCATCGTCGGGGCCGGCGGCGCCGGCATGCGCGCCGCCATCGAGGCGACGAAGCGCAGCCGCACCGCCGTGCTGACCAAGCTCTACCCGACCCGCTCCCACACCGGCGCCGCCCAGGGCGGCATGGCCGCCGCCCTCGCGAACGTCGAGGAGGACAACTGGGAGTGGCACACCTTCGACACGGTCAAGGGCGGTGACTACCTGGTCGACCAGGACGCCGCGGAGATCCTGGCGAAGGAGGCCATCGACTCGGTCCTGGACCTGGAGAAGATGGGCCTGCCGTTCAACCGGACCCCGGACGGCACCATCGACCAGCGCCGCTTCGGCGGCCACTCGCGCAACCACGGCGAGGCCCCGGTCCGCCGGTCCTGCTACGCCGCGGACCGCACCGGCCACATGATCCTCCAGACGCTGTACCAGAACTGCGTCAAGGAGGGCGTGGAGTTCTTCAACGAGTTCTACGTCCTGGACCAGCTGATCACCGAGGTCGACGGGGTCAAGAAGTCCGCCGGTGTGGTCGCCTACGAGCTGGCCACCGGCGAGATCCACGTCTTCCAGGCGAAGGCCGTCATCTACGCCTCCGGCGGCTGCGGCAAGTTCTTCAAGGTCACCTCCAACGCGCACACCCTCACCGGTGACGGCCAGGCCGCCGTCTACCGCCGCGGACTGCCGCTGGAGGACATGGAGTTCTTCCAGTTCCACCCGACCGGCATCTGGCGCATGGGCATCCTGCTCACCGAGGGCGCCCGCGGTGAGGGCGGAATCCTCCGCAACAAGGACGGCGAGCGCTTCATGGAGAAGTACGCGCCGGTCATGAAGGACCTCGCCTCGCGCGACGTCGTCTCCCGCTCGATCTACACCGAGATCCGCGAAGGCCGCGGCTGCGGTCCCGAGGGCGACCACGTCTTCCTGGACCTGACCCACCTGCCGCCGGAGCAGCTGGACGCCAAGCTGCCGGACATCACCGAGTTCGCGCGCACCTACCTGGGCATCGAGCCGTACACCGACCCGATCCCGATCCAGCCGACCGCGCACTACGCCATGGGCGGCATCCCGACCAACGTCGAGGGCGAGGTGCTGTCCGACAACACCACCGTCGTCCCCGGCCTCTACGCCGCCGGCGAGGTCGCCTGCGTCTCCGTGCACGGCGCCAACCGCCTGGGCACCAACTCGCTGCTCGACATCAACGTCTTCGGCCGCCGCGCCGGCATCGCCGCCGCGGAGTACTCCGCGAAGGCCGACTTCGTCGAGCTGCCCGAGGACCCGGCGGCGCTGGTGCGCGAGCAGGTCGAGCAGCTGCGCGAGTCCACCGGCAACGAGCGGGTGGCCGAGCTCCGCCGCGAGCTGCAGGAGACCATGGACGCCAACGTGATGGTGTTCCGTACCGAGCAGACCATCAAGACGGCCGTCGAGAAGATCGCCGAGCTGCGCGAGCGCTACAAGAACGTCGCCATCCAGGACAAGGGCAAGCGGTTCAACACCGACCTGCTGGAGGCCATCGAGCTGGGCAACCTGCTCGACCTCGCCGAGGTCATGGCCGTCTCCGCGCTGGCCCGCAAGGAGTCGCGCGGCGGTCACTACCGCGAGGACTTCCCCAACCGCGACGACGTCAACTTCATGCGGCACACCATGGCGTACCGCGAGGTGGCCGCGGACGGCACCCAGTCGATCCGCCTCGATTACAAGCCGGTCGTCCAGACCCGCTACCAGCCGATGGAGCGTAAGTACTGATGGCTACCCCTGTTCTGGACAAGGACGAGACCGCCGCGTCGGACGCCTCTCCGTACATCACGGTCACCTTCCGGGTCCGCCGGTTCAACCCGGAGGTCTCGGACGAGGCGATCTGGCAGGACTTCCCGATCGAGATCGACCCCAAGGAGCGGGTCCTCGACGGTCTGCACAAGATCAAGTGGGATCTGGACGGTTCGCTGACCTTCCGGCGCTCCTGCGCGCACGGCATCTGCGGCTCGGACGCGATGCGCATCAACGGCCGCAACCGGCTGGCGTGCAAGACGCTGATCAAGGACATCACCAGCGCGGACAAGAACGGCGACTTCAAGCCGATCACGGTCGAGCCCATCAAGGGCCTCACGGTCCTGAAGGACCTGGTCGTGGACATGGAGCCGTTCTTCCAGGCCTACCGCGACGTGATGCCGTTCCTGATCACCACCGGGAACGAGCCGACCCGCGAGCGGCGGCAGTCCGCGGCCGACCGCGAGCGCTTCGACGACACCACCAAGTGCATCCTGTGCGCCGCCTGCACCTCCTCGTGCCCGGTGTTCTGGAACGACGGCCAGTACTTCGGCCCGGCGGCGATCGTCAACGCGCACCGCTTCATCTTCGACTCGCGTGACGAGGGCGGTGAGCAGCGGCTGGAGATCCTGAACGACAAGGACGGTGTCTGGCGCTGCCGCACCACCTTCAACTGCACCGACGCGTGCCCGCGTGGCATCGAGGTCACCAAGGCCATCCAGGAGGTGAAGCGCGCGCTGATCACGCGGCGCTTCTGACCGGCCGACGGCATGGCGAAGGGCCCTGTATCCCCCCTCGGGATACAGGGCCCTTCCGTCTGCGGGAGCTGGCGAGGCCGTCAGATGCGGTCCAGCTTCCACAGCCGCCACATGCCGGTGCCGTCCGAGAGGTACTCGGTGCCGGAGATGCTGCTCGTGGAGAGCACGTGCTCCTTCTGCTGCCACAGCGGGATCATCGGCACGTCGTCGGCGACGATCCGCTGAATCGTGCGGAAGTCCCCGACGGTCGCGGTCCGCTCGTCCTCCCGCTGGGTGTTGAGGATGAGCTGCTGCACCCGCTTGTTCCGGTAGCCGTTGGGCCAGACCGGATCCGGGCCGACCAGCGGGGTGGTGAAGGTGTCCGGGTCCGGGAAGTCGGCGACCCAGCTGATGACCCAGGCGTCGAACTCGTGGTTGGCGAAGCTGTTCTGGTAGTCCTCCCAGCTCCGTCGCTCCATCTTCACCGTGAACAGCCCGGTGGCCTCCAACTGCTTGCGCAGCAGCTCCGCCTCCGCCTTGTGCGTCTTGCCCTCCGGGTATCCGAGGGTGAAGGTCACCGGCTTGGTGTGCCCGGCGGCGCGGAGGATGGCGCGGGCCTGGTCGGCGTCGGGCTTGGGGAAGTTGTCGTGGAACGGCGTCTTGTGGCCGTTCACGCCCTGCGGGATCAGGGAGTAGAGCGGGTCGACGGTGCGCTGGTGGACGTCGCGGACCAGGGCCTCGCGGTCGATCACCGCGGCGACCGCGCGCCGCACGGCCCGGTCGCCCATCGGCGCGTCCTTGCGGATGTCGAGGACGAGGGTCCGGATGACCGGCGCCGCGCCCTCCATGACCTTGATGTTCGGGTCGGCAGGGTTGATCTTCGCCAGCTCCGCGGGCGGCATACCGCTGCCGACCACGTCCACCTCGTGCGCCTTCCACGCCTTGTGCAGCGCGGCGGCGGAGTCGAAGTAGCGCACGGTGACCGGCTTGGCGTCCGCGTCGCCCGCGGCACCCTCGTACTTGTCGTTGGCCCGCAGCACCGCCCGTTCGCCGTCCTTGTACTCCGTGAGGACGTACGGCCCCGAGCCCACCACCTCGTTGTCGGTGCGCACCTTGTCCGCGGCGTAGGACTCCTCGTCGACGATCGAACCGGCACCGGTGGCGATCTTGTACGGGAAGGTGGCGTCCGGGGTGCGGAGCTCGAAGATGATCTTCCGCGGCCCTTCGGTGCGGACCTTGGCCAGCGTGCTCAGCAGCGAGCTGGGGCCCTGCTGGTCGCGGATGCCCTTGATGCGGTCGAAGGAGAACTTCACATCGCTGGCGGTCAGCTCGTGGCCGTTGGAGAAGCGCAGACCGGGGCGGAGCGTGCAGACGTAGGTGAGCAGCTTCTCGTTCTCGAAGTCGCAACCGGTCGCGGCGTCCGGGACCGGCTGCAGGGTGCCGGGCGTGAAGGTCATCAGCGACTGGTAGAGGTTGCTGAACAGCGCCCAGGAGCCGCTGTCGTAGACGCCGGCCGGGTCCAGACCGGTCACCACCTCCGCGGTGGCGACCTGTATCTCCTCGTCGCCCTCATCCGCGGAGGAGATGAGCGTGAGGCCGCCCGCACCGACGGCCGCCAGCACCACACACCCGACGGCGACCTGTATTCCGACCTTGCGCATGCGTCCCTCCGGCACAACGCACCGCGGGCGTGCGACCGCACTCGCACGCCCGTCCAGTGTTGTTTAGCAGCCAACCACACGGGACGGGCCGTCGTCACCAACTCGCCTGCGCCGATGGAGCCTTGTGTCCCGGAACATCACGGCTCGTCCAGCGCATTCTCGGGTGCCGCCGTCTGATACAGGGTCAGACGAGGGTCGGATACAGGGTCCCGGAGAGATGTGTGAGGTCAGGGGCGGTGCGGGGCTGGATGGGGGTCGGGCGGAGGTGGGCTCGGGCGCGGGTGGGGACCAGGCGCGGGTGGCTCAGCTCGGGTGGGGATCAGGCGCGGGTGGCGGCCAGCTCGACCACGGTGATGTCCGACGGGGCGCCGACGCGCACCGGCGGCCCCCAGGCGCCCGCGCCCCGGGTGACGTAGAGCTGGGTGTCGCCGTACCGCTCCAGCCCGGCGAGGGTCGGGTTGGCCAGCTCCGCTATGAAGTTGCCGGGCCACATCTGCCCGCCATGGGTGTGCCCGGAGAGCTGGAGGTCGACGTCGTGCTTGACGGCCTCGTGGATCATCACCGGCTGGTGGGCGAGGAGGACGGAGGCCCGCGCCGGGTCCCGGTCGCCGAGCGCCCGGTCGTAGTCCGGCCCCTGGTCGTGGTTCTCGCCGGAGACGTCGTTGACGCCCGCGAGGTCGAACCCGGGCAGCTCGGTGCGCGCGTTCTCCAGCGGATGCAGCCCGAGCTCCCGGATGTGCGCCAGCCACTCCTGGGCGCCGGAGAAGTACTCGTGGTTGCCGGTGACGAAGTACGAGCCGTGGCGGGACCGCAGCTCGCGCAGCGGCTCGGCGGCCGGGCCGAGGTCCGCCACGCTGCCGTCGACCAGATCGCCGACGATGGCGACGAGGTCGGGGCTGGTGCGGTTGATCGTGTCGACGATCCGCTGGGTGTGCGCCCGGCCCAGGATCGGCCCGAGGTGGATGTCGCTGACCACGGCGATCCGGAAGCCGTGCGCGGCACGGGGCAGTTTCGCCAGCGGCACGGTGACCCGCTTGAGGCTGGGGCCGCGCAGGACGGTGTACATGCCGTAGCCGACGGTGCCGGAGGCGGCGATGGCGGCGCCGGCGGCTACGGAGCGGGCTACGAAGAGGCGGCGGGACGAGGTGCTGTCGCGGCGCGGGGTTTCCGCTTTGTCGTCGGGGCTCCGCCCCGAACCCCGGTCCTCAAACGCCGGACGGGCTGGATTTTCCGGCCTGCGGCGTTCCAGCCAGTGGAGGAGGAGGGGGCGGACGGCCTCGCCGACGAGGAGGGCCAGGGTCAGGTAGAGGACCAGGGCCAGCCAGAGGTAGCCGGGCCAGGCCAGTAGCCGCTGGAGGGTGAAGGGCGCCCCGGCCCGGCCGCTGACCAGGGCCGCGACGCTGATCAGCGGGAGCGCGAAGGCGGCGATGGTGCCCGCGCGGCGGGCGCGGCCACCGGGTGCGGTGGTGTCCCGGACCAGCCGCCGCCACAGATACCAGTGCACCCCGGCCAGCAGACCGAGCACGGCCGGCACGACCAGCACGAAGACCAGGATCACCCCGGTGCCTCCCCCTCCGACGCGGCGTACGCCTGGGAGCACTCCCCCTGGCTTCTCCCCCAGACTCCGTCCGGGAGGTGCCCCCAGGGCTACCCCCACCCAGCGGTAGCTGCGGGAGGACCCGGCGTACGGCTACCCCTCCATATCGACGACCGGGGCTCCGGCATCGTTCCGCCGCGCTTGCGCCCGCAGGCCCCGCACGCCGCGCAACCCGATCACTCCGATCGCCGTCCCCAAGAGAAACGAGGTGATCGCGAGCAGCAGATGCACCCAGAAGTACGCGGTCGGATCACCGGAGTCGTCAAAGGCGAGCCCGCTGCTGTCCTTCCACAAGTTCTTGACGAAAGTGAACCAGATGAACCAGCTCCACACGCCGAAAGAGAGCAGGAACCAGGAGACGCGGCGGCTGGTGATGAGGGGGGTGCGGGGGTCGTCCCCCGATCGACGGAGCATGGGTTCCAGTATGGGGACCGGGCGGACGATACGTCCGGGTGGGTCGCCTTCCGCCGAGGCTCCCGGCGTATGTCAAGGCGCTAGCGATACGTTCACCCCCGTGCCGACGACTTCGACCGCCACCGCCACCGCCTCCGTGGCAACCGTGACCCTTGCCGTATCCCTGCTGCTGGCCGCCGCGCCCGCTTATGCCGCCGGCGGGCCCGCCCCGGGGAAAGCCGGGCCCAAGGAGCCCAAACCGCCTGCCCGGATGTCCACGGTGGGCGGCGAGCGGCTGGGCCGCCCGGGGACGCAGGTCGCCCTGCGGCCGGGCGCGCCCGCGCTGCCGAAGGGGCTCAGCGGCCGGGCCTGGCTGGTGGCCGACGCGAAGACCGGGGACGTGCTGGCCGCGCACAACGCCCACTGGCGGCTGCCCCCGGCCAGCACCCTGAAGATGCTCTTCGCCGACACGGTGCTGCCCAAGTTCCCCAAGACGCAGGAGCACAAGGTCGAGCCGGAGGACCTGGCCGGCATGGGTGAGGGCAGCAGCCTGGTCGGGATCAAGGAGCACTACACCTACTCGGTCCACGACCTGTGGCTGGGCGTCTTCCTGCGCTCCGGGAACGACGCGGTGCATGTGCTGTCCGCGATGAACGGCGGCAAGCCGAAGACCGTGCGGGACATGCAGGCCCACGCCAAGGAGCTGGGCGCACTGGACACGCATGTCGTCAGCCCCGACGGCTATGACGAGAAGGGGCAGGTCAGCAGCGCGTACGACCTGACGCTGTTCGCCCGCTCCGGCCTGAAGAAGGCGGACTTCCGGGACTACTGCGCGACGGCCACGGCGAAGTTCCCCGGGGAGGTGAAGAAGCCGGAGAAGGGCGTGAAGAGCGGCGGCAGGCCGGAGCGGGAGTACTTCGGGATCCAGAACACCAACCGGCTGCTCACCGGCTTCGGCGTCCCGGCGTACAAGGGCATCGCCGGGGTCAAGAACGGCAACACCACCAACGCGGGCGCCACCTTCACCGGGCTCGCGCGGCGCGGCGACCGCGAGCTGCTGGTGACGGTCATGAATCCGGCCACGAAGGAGTACAACGAGGTCTACAAGGAGACCGCCGCACTCCTCGACTGGGGCTTCGCTGCGGCCGGGAAGACCGACCCGGTCGGCACCCTGGTCGACCCGGCCGCCGACGGCCCGGCCAACGGCAAGAACCCGGGGGGCCGCAAGCCGGCCACCGGGGGGATGCACGGGCCCTCATCGGCCTCGGCGGAGGACTCCGGCTCCGGGGGGATGTGGACCGCGGCGGGTGTCACGGGCGGTGCGTTGGCGGTGCTGGGCGCGGCGGTGTTCGCGGTGCGTCGTCGCCGGCCGCGTCGCCGTCCGCTGCCGGTCGCGGCCCGGCGCCGGAGGCCGGGCCGCCGCTGACCCCGTCCGCCTCGTCGGGCCGGTCGGGGTGATTGGGCCGGTCCGGCGATTCGGGCCGGTCAGGCTTCTCCGCCCCCTCCGGCTTGTCGAGCCGGTCCGGCCTGTCGGAATCGTCCGGACGGTCGGGGTGCTCGGGTCGGCCCGGCCGGTCGGGCTGCTCCGGCCGGTCGGGGACCGGGGGGCCGGCGTCCGCGTCAGCGTCCGCGCGGTGCTCTCCGGTGGCCGTCCAGGCGGCGCAGTACAGGGCCAGTTTGGCGGTGAAGTTGATCCACAGCAGCAGTGCGACGGGCACCCCGAACGCCCCGTACATGCTCTTCGCCGCCACTCCCTGCAGATAGCTGCTGAGCGCCAGCTTCAGCGCCTCGAAACCGATCGCGCCGATCAGCGCGGCGGTGATGACCGTCCGGCGGGGCGGCTGCACCCCGGGCAGCAGCGTCAGCACGTAGCACAGCAGCAGGAAGTCGGCGGCGACCGCGGCCGCGAAGGCCGCCAGCCGCAGCAGCCAGCCGCCGACGCCGTTCTCCGAGATGCCCATCTCGGAGGCGGCCCAGCCGACCGCGGTGGCCGCGAAGGTGGAGACGGCGAGGGAGCCGACCGCGACCCCGCCGAGGCCGAGGAGGACGACGGCGTCCTTGAGCTTGCGCTTCACCGGGTTGCCGGGGTCCTCCTCCAGCTCCCAGACGGCGCGCAGGCACTCGCGCAGCGAACCGACCCAGCCGATGCCGGTGAGCAGCAGCAGGGCGCCCGCGACGGCGCCGACCGTGCCCGCGTTGTCCACCAGCGCGCTGAGGTCGAGCTGGCCGGAGATGCCGGGCACCTGTTCGGCGACCTTCCGCTCCAGCTCGGCCATCCGGTGCTCGCTGAGCACCACCGCGCCGATCGCGGCGGCGACCGTGATCAACGGGAAAATCGCCAGGAAGCTGACGAAGGTGATCGCGGCCGCCAGCCGGGTCCAGTGCACGCGGTCCAGCGTCTCGTAGGACCGCCAGGCATGGGTGCGCATCAGGCGGGCGGCGGCGGGCCCGATCCACGGCAGTCTGGTCAGCCATTCCATGATCCAGCTCTTACCGTTTCGTCAGCATTCATGCCCGCTGGGTCCGTGCTCGCCGTTCCTGCCCCGTCGCACGCGGAAGACCAGGGTCCGGGTGCCCCAGAAGCGCAGGGCGGTGGCGAGGACCATGCCGACCCCGGCGCCGGAGACCGCGTCGGCGCGGGCGGAGGTCAGCCCGAGGCCGTAGTGCGAGAAGGCCAGGCAGAGCAGTTGGACGGCGGCGCCGGCGGCGTTGACCACGCAGAAGACGAGGAACCGCCGCACCGCGCCGCCCCCGGACCCCGGTCCGCCGGGGCCCGGGGACGCGGGGCCGCGCGCCAGGTGGCGGCGGTAGGTGCCGATGGCGTTGCCGAGGTAGGCGACGGTGCAGGCGGCCAGGAAGGACAGCGCCTTGGCGGGCAGCGGCCCGAGTCCGGCGGTGCCGCGCAGCCACAGGAACAGCGCCAGGTCCACGGCGTACGCGGCACCCCCGGCGAGGGCGAATCCGGCCAGTTCCGGCCAGAGTGCCGCCTGCCGCGCCGCCGACCGGGCGCGCCCCACGACGGCCGGCGGCTCCCCCGGGCGGCTCACCGGCGGCTCCCCCGGGCTGCTCGCCGGCGTCACAGCCCGACGACCGCCATGCCGTAGAGGGCCATCCAGGCCAGGGCGATCACCGCCAGCGGCCGGTCGTAGAGCACCACGTCCTCGGGCGCCCCGGCGGTGCCGCGGTCGGCGAAGACCGCGTAGCGCAGCACGGCGAGGATGAACGGGATCATGGACAGCTGCCGCCAGGACAGGATCCCGGAGTCGCTCCCGGCCTCCAGCGCCCACAGGCAGTAGGCGAGCACCGCGACACCGGCCGCCAGCTGCCAGACGAACCGCAGATAGCCGACGGTGTACTCGCGCAGCAGCGCCCGCGACTCCGGCGTTCTCGGCGGTGCCCCCCGGCCCGGACGGGTCCGTTCGGCCATCAGCAGCGCCTCGGAGTAGCGCTTGGCGGAGACCATGAACAGTGCGCCGAAACCGGTGGTGATCAGGAACCAGCGGGAGAGCGGGATGCCGAGCGCCACGCCGCCGATCATGGCGCGGAGCAGGAAGCCGGTGGTGACGACGACCAGGTCGACGACGAGTACGTGCTTCAGCGCGACGCAGTAGGCGAGTTGCATGGCGACATAGGCGACCAGCAGCGCGGCGGTGGCCGGGTTGCACAGCGCGACCGCCGCGAGGGGCACCAGGAGGGCCAGGGCGCCGCCGACCGCGAAGGCGAGCGCGGCGGGCACCTCCCCGGCGGCGACCGGGCGGCGGCACTTGTCCGGGTGGGCGCGGTCGGCTTCGGCGTCCAGCGCGTCGTTGACCAGGTAGACGGCGGACGCGGCCGCGGTGAAGAGCACGAAGACCAGGGCGAGCCGGCCCACCACCTGTCGTGAGGCCAGTTCGCCCGCCGCCGCCGGCGCGGCGATGACCAGCACGTTCTTCACCCACTGGCGGGGGCGGACGGTGCGCAGCAGGCCGCCGGGCAGCCCGCCGGTCCGCGGCCGCACGCCGTCCGGGCTCCGGCCGGGTGGCGGCGGGGTCTCCTCCAACAGGGTTCCCGGGTCAGCCATCGGTCCCTCCGGCGTCGGCTCGTGCGGCGTCCCGGCCAGGGGGACACCCTCTGGAGGCCAGGCGGGCGGTCAGGGCGCCGAGCAGGGCGCCGGCGGCCACATCGGTCGGGTAGTGCACGCCCGCCACCAGCCGCGACAGGCACACCGCCGCCGCGAGCCCCGGCACCCAGCGGCCGGCCGGCCGCAGTGCCCGGAAGGCGACCGCGGCGGCCGCCGAGGAGGCCGCGTGCGAGCTGGGGAAGGAGTGCTGGGAGGCGGTGCGGACCAGCGGCGGGTGGCCGGCGAGCTCGGGGCGCGACCGCCGCACCACCCGTTTGACCGCCATGCTCGCCAGGTGCGCCGTGCCGACCAGGGCGGTGCCGCGCAGCCACGCGGCCCGGCGGGCGGCGTCGCCGGCCGCGCCCGCCCGCGCGGCACCGGCCAGCCCGCCGGCGAGCCACAGCGCGCCGTGCTCCCCGGTGCGGGAGAGCGCCCGGGCGAGGGCGGCCACCCGCGGGTCGGTGCCCCGGGCGCGCAGGGCCACGAGCAGCCGGCGGTCGATGTCGTGCGGGGACAGCCTGCCCACCCCCTTCCTCATGCGTCCTTCGCGTCATGGGCCCCCGGACGAGGTCCGGGGCGTACCGCCCGTCTCCCCACGACTCTCCCCGCCCGGGCGGTCGCCCGCGCCGCACAGGTTGTCTGACACACCTTTAATCACCCTTTTCGGCGAGAACGCAGAGCTAAGGGTGCGTATCAGCGCAATCGACGCGGAGACGGCGATACGGTCGCGGTCATGTCCCTTGTCACCACCGGTGTCACCGCCGGCTGGGGCCGCACCGCCCCCACCGCACCGGCCCGGCTGCTCCGTCCGCGCAGTCACGAGGAGGCGGCCGAGGCGGTGCGCGGCTGCGGGGCGCGCGGCTCCATCGCCCGCGGCCTCGGCCGGGCCTACGGCGACGCCGCTCAGAACGCGGGCGGCGCCGTGCTCGACATGACCGGCCTGGACCGCATCCGCTCGATCGACGCCGAACGCGGCGAGGTGGTGTGCGACGCCGGGGTGAGCCTGCACCGGCTGATGGCGGTGCTGCTGCCGCTCGGCTGGTTCGTCCCCGTCACCCCCGGCACCCGCTTCGTGACCGTCGGCGGCGCGATCGGCGCCGACATCCACGGCAAGAACCACCATGTGTCCGGCTCCTTCAGCCGCCATGTGCAGTCACTGGAGCTGATCACCGCCGACGGCCGGATCCGCACCCTCACCCCGGACATGGCCCTGTTCCGGGCCACCGCGGGCGGGATGGGCCTGACCGGAGTGATCGTCTCCGCGACGATCAGGCTGCTGCCCGTCGAGACCTCGCTGATGTCGGTGGACACCGAGCGGGCCCGGGACCTGGACGACCTGATGGCCCGGCTCACCGCCACCGACCACCGGTACCGCTACTCGGTCGCCTGGATCGACCTGCTGGCGCGCGGCGCGGCCACCGGGCGCGCGGTCCTCACCCGCGGCGAGCACGCCCCGCTGGACGCCCTGCCGCCGCGCGCCCGCCGCGCCGGCCGGCCGCTGGACTTCCGCCCGGCCCGGCTGCCGCCCGCGCCCCGGTGCCTGCCCGGCGGACTGCTCAGCCGCACCACGGTGGGCCTCTTCAACGAGCTGTGGTACCGCAAGGCGCCCGCGCTGCGCACCGGCGAGCTGCAGACCATCCCCGCCTTCTTCCACCCGCTAGACGGCCTGCCGCACTGGAACCGGATCTACGGGCCGGCCGGCTTCGTGCAGTACCAGTTCGTCGTCGGCCACGGCCGGGAGGAGACCCTGCGCCGTGTGGTCAGGCGCATCGCCCGGCAGCGCTGCCCGTCCTTCCTCGCCGTCCTCAAACGCTTCGGCGAGGCCGATCCGGGCTGGCTCTCCTTCCCCTCGGCGGGCTGGACCCTCGCCCTGGACATCCCCCTCGGCCTGCCGGGCCTCGGCCGCTTCCTGGACGAGCTGGACGAGGAGGTCGCCGCCGCGGGCGGCCGGATCTACCTCGCCAAGGACGCGCGGGTGCGGCCTGAGGTCCTGGACGCGATGTACCCCCGGCTGTCGGACTTCCGGGCGCTGCGCCGCTCGCTGGACCCGCACGGGATCTTCACCTCGGACATGGCCCGCCGGCTGGGGCTGTGACCCCGCGCCCCGACGCGTACCCGCACGCCGTCGCCAGGAGCTCACCCGCACGCCGTCCGGAGCCCCCACCGCACCCTGGAGCATCCATGAAAGACGCCTTCGGCGCCCCGCAGTCGCTGCTCGTCCTCGGCGGCACCTCCGAGATCGCCCTGGCCACCGCCCGCCGGCTGATCACCCGGCGCACCCGCGCCGTCTGGCTGGCGGGCCGCCCCTCCCCCGCCCTGGAGGCCGCCGCCGCGCAGCTGCGCCGGGCCGACTCCACCGATGTGCGGACGGTGTCCTTCGACGCGCTGGACCCCGAGTCGCACGAGACGGTGCTCGGCAAGGTCTTCGCCGAGAGCGACATCGACATGGTGCTGCTGGCCTTCGGGGTGCTGGGCGACCAGGAGCGGGACGAGGGCGAGCCGCTGGCGGCCGTGCGGGTCGCGCAGACCAACTACACCGGCGCCGTCTCCGCCGCCCTGATCTGCGCCCAGGCGCTGCGCCGGCAGGGCCACGGCTCGCTGGTGGTGCTCTCCTCGGTGGCCGCCGAGCGGGCCCGCCGCGCGAACTTCATCTACGGCAGCAGCAAGGCCGGTCTTGACGCCTTCGCGCAGGGCCTCGGGGACGCGCTGCACGGCAGCGGGGTGCACGTGATGGTGGTCCGCCCCGGCTTCGTCCGGACGAAGATGACCGCCGGGCTGCCGCCGGCGCCGCTGGCGACCACCTCCGAGGCGGTCGCCGCGGCCATCGAGACGGGGCTGCGGCGGCGCGCGGAGACGGTCTGGGTGCCGGGCCGGCTGCGGGTGGTGATGTCGGCGCTGCGGCATGTGCCGCGCCCGGTCTTCCGCCGCCTGCCGCTGTGATCAGCCGGGGCCCCGGATACGCCGGACCGGCGGATACGACCAGCGGGCGGATACGACGGACGGGAGGATGAGGGGGCCGGCTGATGGGCGGACCGGTGCTCAGACCGAGGGGGCGGCCGGCCGGGAGAGGTCGATCTGCCGGGGCACCCCTGACCCCGCGATCTGGCCGAACGGATACTCGCGCTCCAGCCGCCAGACGCCGTCCACGCCCTGTTCGTAGAGCGCGAAGCCGCCGGTCGTCCAGGCCGCCTCGAAGTCCCGCAGCTCCCGCTGCGCCCGGTCCATGGCCGGCTCGTCGATGCCGTGTGCCACGGTGACGTGCGGGTGGTAGGGGAACTGCAGCTCCCGCGCGCAGGGCCCGGAGACCGCCCGCACCCGCTCCTGGAGCACCGTGCACTCCTGCGCGCCCTCGACGATCTTGACAAAGACCACCGGGGAGAGCGGGCGGAAGGTGTCGGTGCCCGCCAGCCGCATCGGGAAGGCCCGGTGCCCCGCCGCCACCTGGGCCAGGTGCGCCTCGATGCCGGGCAGCGCCGAGGACTCCACCTCGGTGGGCGGCAGCAGCGTGACGTGGGTGGGAATGCCGTACGCGGCAGGGTCCCCGAAGCCCGCGCGCCGCTCCTGGAGGAAGCTGCCGTACGGCTCCGGGACCGCGATCGAAACGCCGAGCGTGACGGTTCCCACTGCGATCTCCCTCCTGTGCGGGCCCTCGCGGGCTCGGCGCTCACGTCCGTGTCAGTGTGGCTGCTGTGCCGCCCCCGCGGCTACCTGCGTCGGTCCGGCGGGGGTACGGGTCAACGGCCCCTTCCGCCGCGACCCGCCCCCGGTGGAGATCAGTGCTTGGCCGGCAGGAACCCCATCCGGTCGTAGGCCAGGGCGAGGGTCTCGGCGGCGACCGCGCGGGCCTTCTCCGCGCCCTTGGCCAGGATCTTGTCCAGCGTCTCCGGGTCGTCGAGATATTCCTGGGTGCGGGCCCGGAAGGGCGTCACCCACTCGACCATCACCTCGGCGAGGTCGGTCTTGAGCGCACCGTACCCCTTGCCCTGGTACCGCGTCTCCAGATCGGCGATGGAGGTGCCGGTGAGCGTGGCGTAGATGGTCAGCAGATTGCTGATGCCCGGCTTGTTCTCCTCGTCGAAGACGATCTCGGTGCCGGTGTCGGTGACCGCGCTCTTGATCTTCTTCGCGGAGACCTTGGGCTCGTCGAGCAGGTTGATGATGCCCTTCGGCGTGGACGCCGACTTGCTCATCTTGATCGCCGGGTCCTGGAGGTCGTAGATCTTCCCGGTCTCCTTGACGATGTACGGGTCCGGGATGGCGAAGGTCTCACCGAAGCGGCCGTTGAACCGGTCCGCCAGGTCGCGGGTGAGCTCGATGTGCTGGCGCTGGTCCTCGCCCACCGGCACGTGATTGGCCTGGTAGAGCAGGATGTCGGCGACCTGGAGCACCGGGTAGGTGAACAGGCCCACCGTGGTGCGGTCGGCGCCCTGCTTGGCCGACTTGTCCTTGAACTGCGTCATGCGGGATGCCTCACCGAAGCCGGTGAGGCAGTTCATCACCCAGCCGAGCTGCGCGTGCTCGGGGACGTGGCTCTGGATGAACAGCGTGCAGCGGTCCGGGTCCAGGCCGGCCGCCAGCAGCTGGGCGGCGGCGGTCCGGGTGTTGGCGCGCAGCTCCGCGGGGTCCTGCGGCACGGTGATCGCGTGCAGGTCCACCACCATGTAGAAGGCGTCGTGGGTCTCCTGCAGCGCGACGTACTGGCGGACGGCGCCGAGGTAGTTCCCGAGGTGGAAGGAGCCTGCGGTGGGCTGGATACCGGAGAGCGCACGCGGTCGGGAGAGAGCCATGGCTCCTATTGTCTCAGGTGCCCGGCCGTCCCCCGACCGCCCCCGGGGAAGGTGATCAGTCCCCTCCCCCGGTGAAGGTGATCAGTCCCTCCGGTCCGGTGACCGGTTACGTCGGCAGGCCGGGCGCCGGGTAGGCGGCCATCAGCTCGGCGACCTCGGCCCGGATCTTGGCCAGCGTCTCCTCGTCACCGGTCCGCGCCGCGCCCACGCCCCGGTCGATCCACTCGGCCACCTCCTGCATGTGCGTGACCCCCAGGCCGCGCGAGGTCAGCGCCGGGGTGCCGAGGCGGATGCCGGAGGGGTCGAAGGGCTTGCGCGGGTCGTAGGGGACCGTGTTGTAGTTCACGACGATCCCGGCCCGGTCCAGGGCCTTGGCGGCGACCTTGCCCGGCACGTCCTTGGGGGTGAGGTCCATCAGGATCAGGTGGTTGTCGGTGCCGCCGGAGACCAGGTCGAAGCCGCGCGCCAGCAGCTCCTCGGCCAGCGCCTTGGCATTGGCGACGACGGCGTGAGCGTAGGTGCGGAAGGCGGGCTGCGCCGCCTCGTGCAGGGCCACCGCGATGGCGGCGGTGGTCTGGTTGTGCGGGCCGCCCTGGAGACCGGGGAAGACCGCCTTGTCGATGGCCTTGCCGAGGTTCTCCGGCTCGCGGGCCAGCAGCATCGCGCCGCGCGGGCCGCGCAGCGTCTTGTGGGTGGTCGTGGAGATCACATCGGCGTGCGGCATCGGCGAGGGGTGCGCGCCGCCCGCGATCAGCCCGGCGATGTGCGCGACGTCCGCGACCAGCACCGCGCCCACCTCGCGGGCGATCTCGGCGTAGGCGGCGAAGTCGATGGTGCGGGGCACCGCCGTGCCACCGCAGAAGATCAGCTTCGGGTGCTCCTTGCGGGCCAGGTCGCGCACCTCGTCGAAGTCGACGACGCCGGTGTCCTGGCGCACGCCGTACTGCACGCCCCTGAACCACTTGCCGGTGGCGGAGACCCCCCAGCCGTGCGTGAGGTGGCCGCCCATCGGCAGCGACATCCCCATCACGGTGTCCCCGGGCTGGGCGAAGGCGAGGTAGCAGGCGAGGTTGGCGGGCGAGCCGGAGTAGGGCTGCACATTGGCGTGCCCGGTGCCGAACAGCTCCTTGGCGCGCCGCACGGCCAGCGCCTCGACCTGGTCGATGACCTGCTGGCCCTCGTAGTAGCGGCGGCCCGGGTAGCCCTCGCTGTACTTGTTCTGCAGGACGGTGCCACCGGCCTCCAGGACGGCCGCGGAGACGTAGTTCTCACTGGCGATCATGCGCAGGGTGGCCGCCTGGAGCTGCTCCTCGGAGCCGACGAGAGCGGCCACTTCCGGGTCGGCGGCGGTCAGGGCGGGGTGGGAAAGCGGCAGGCTCATCGGTCAGGTCCTCCGGGGCGACGGCTGGTGTTCCGGTCGTGTTCCCGGGGTGCCCAGGCAGGCGGCACCTCGTGGCGGCTGGCCGCACACCGCTTCCTCGTGGTCCGTTCCACGTGTGCCAGTCACGGTGCGCGCTGACAAGTCTACGGCGGCAGGGGCGGTGACACCCGCCCACCGGGGCCCGTCCGAAGACCCTGCGGCCGGTCTCGAGGATCGCTGGACGAAGCCGCCCGTCACGATCTCCTTACCACAAGGTCTCTTCGCATTCCGGCCGCGCGACGATAGAAATGATCCGACGTCAGCCGCGAGACCGAACGGAGCACACGTTGACCTCAACGGAACGCGCCATCGCCGCAGCAGAGGCTCACAGCGCGCACAACTACCACCCGCTGCCGGTCGTCGTCGCGTCGGCGGAGGGCGCCTGGATGACCGACGTCGAGGGCCGCCGCTACCTGGACATGCTCGCCGGTTACTCCGCACTCAACTTCGGTCACGGCAACCGCCGTCTGATCGACGCCGCCAAGGCGCAGCTGGACCGGCTCACGCTGACCTCGCGCGCCTTCCACCACGACCGGTTCGCGGACTTCTGCGCCGCGCTGGCGGATCTGTGCGGCATGGAGATGGTGCTGCCGATGAACACCGGCGCGGAGGCGGTCGAGACGGCGGTGAAGACGGCCCGCAAGTGGGGCTACCGCGTCAAGGGCGTGCCGGACGGCCAGGCGAAGATCGTCGTGGCGGAGAACAACTTCCACGGCCGGACGACCACCATCGTCAGCTTCTCCACCGATCCGGAGGCGCGCGCCGACTTCGGCCCGTACACCCCCGGCTTCGAGATCGTCCCCTACGGCGACCTCGCCGCGCTGGAGGCGGCGGTCGACGAGAACACCGTGGCGGTGTTGCTGGAGCCGATCCAGGGCGAGGCGGGCGTGCTGGTGCCGCCGGCCGGCTACCTGGCCGGGGTCCGGGAGCTGACCCGGTCGCGGAACGTGCTGTTCATGGCGGACGAGATCCAGTCCGGCCTGGGCCGCACCGGCCGGACCTTCGCCTGCGAGCACGAGGGCGTCGTCCCGGACGTATTCATCCTGGGCAAGGCGCTGGGCGGCGGCGTGGTGCCGGTGTCCGCGGTGGTCTCCTCCCGCGAGGTGCTGGGGGTCTACCGCCCCGGCGAGCACGGCTCCACCTTCGGCGGCAACCCGCTGGCCTGCGCGGTCGCCCTGGAGGTGATCGCCATGCTGCGCACCGGCGAGTACCAGCAGCGCGCCGCGGAGCTGGGCGAGCACCTCCACCACGAGCTGGGGCTGCTGATCGGCCAGGGCGCGGTGGAGACGGTGCGGGGCCGCGGCCTGTGGGCGGGTGTCGACATCGATCCGGCGCGTGGCACCGGCCGGGAGATCTCGGCCAGGCTGATGGAGCGGCGGGTGCTGGTCAAGGACACCCACGGCAGCACGATCCGCATCGCGCCGCCGCTGGTGATCAGCAAGGAGGACCTGGACTGGGGGCTGGAGCAGTTGCGCGAGGTGCTGAGCGCCTGAGCCCACCGGCCGGTGGGCCTGAGCCCACCGGCCGGTGCGCGGGGCGGCGTCCGTCCGCCGCCGCGCACCGGCGCCGGTTCAGCGGCGGGCGCGCAGGACGGCGACGGCCCGGTCGAAGGCGGAATCGCGGTGGAGGCGGAACTCCTCCTCGGTGAAGACCGGCTCGGAGAAGTCCGGCGGGATGCCGGGGCCGTCGAAGGTGCGCCCGTCGCGGGTGCGGAACACCTCGTTCGGCAGGCCGAACTCCCAGCCGTTCGGCAGGGCGCGCACCAGGACGTCGGAGAAGACGCCCTGGGTGTGCTCGCCGATCCGGATGGATCCGCCGGGCCGGTCCATCAGCGCCTGGGTGAAGGTCTCGCCCGCGCTGAAGGTCGAGCCGCCGGTGAGGACGGCGACCGGCCCGGTGTAGCGGGGGCCGTCGGCGGGGCGCACCGGGATGGGCTGGAGCCGGGTGAAGCGGGCCGGGTCGTCCGGGTCGTTGCGTGCCTGCTTGGCGTAGGCGCGGTAGCCGCGGTCGGTGAGGCGCTCGGCGATCTTCAGCCCCAGGCTGTCGGAGCCGCCGCCGTTGATCCGCAGGTCGATGATGAGGCCGCGCAGCCGGGCGGTGCGGCGGTGCGTGAACACCGCGTCCAGGGCCTTGTCGAGCTCCGCGCTGTTGGCGGCGTAGCTGTCGTCGCGGTCGTCGGTGTAGCCACCGAACCCGGAGATCCGCAGATAGCCCTGGTCGTGCGGGAGGTCGGCGTAACCGATGCGGCCGCGCGCGAACCGCCGCAGCCGGCGGCCGGCGAGGTCCCGCTCCTCGATCAGGGAGACGGCCCGCTTGTCCAGCTCGGGGCCGGGCAGCACGGTGCCGGGCCGGGTCCTGGCGAAGACGCCGCTGGGGTCGGCGAGGTAGACGTGCGCGTCGTTCAGCGGGGCGATCATCTCGCGCAGGACGTCGCGGAGTTGCCGGTCGCTCATCCCGGCGTGCACCTTCGGGCGGTAGCGGTCGCGGACGGCGTGCCAGTCGACGCCCTTGGCGGCGAAGAAGGGGTAGTTCTCCTCGAAGGTGCGCCAGAAGACGTCGAAGACGTGCACGGGGTCGTGGGCGGAGTCGGAGTCGGGGCCGGGGGCGGCGCTGGTGGCCGTGGAGCGCCCGGCCCGGCCCTCGGTCTTCTCCGCACCGGACGCCGGGGCGGTGGCGCAGTCGCCGGGCAGCGCGGCGATCCGCCGCAGCCCTCGGTCGTTGGGGGCTCCGTCGATGTGCAGCCACGCCTGTCCGGCGGGTCCGGCCCGGTGGCCGGCGCCGGTCCGCAGCCGGTAGACGGTCTTGTCGGCGCTGGTGTACGTGGCGGCGCCGCCGCCCCCGCCGGTGCGCCGGGCGGAGTCGCCCTCGATGCAGCTGACCGCGGTGGTCTGGTACTCCTGGAGCCGCCCGTGGGAGATCTCCAGCACGGTTCCGTAGCCGTCCATCCGCCAGACGCCCTCCACGGACGCCGTCCCGGCCGCGGGTGCCTTCTCTGCCGCGGCGTGCGCGGAGTCGTCGGGCCAGGCGACGAAGGCCGCCCCGCCCACGGCGCCCAGCAGCGCGGCCGCGGTCACCACCCTGGCAACGGAACTCTTCGGCAACACGGTCCGGTCCTCCTGCGGATCGACTCCTTCTCGTGGTGTCCATGCTGGTCGGCGCGGGAGCGCCGGCCCATCCCGCAGCCCCGCCGATCCATGCGGGGGTTATCCCCCGCGCTGCTCCGGGCGGGCGAACTCTCCACCCGACACGGACACCCCGTACAACCGGACAAAGCTGGCATGTGTCTCATCTGATAAGCAGACAAACGGTGTCACCGCATGGGCGAGATGCGGCCGAAACTCCCGACTCTCTCATCAGGAGATCAGCATGAAGACCGATGCACGCCGAATCCGTCAGGTCGTCCTGACCGCGAGCGCCGTGGCCATGGGAACGGTCGCGGTGGCCGGGGCGGTTCCGGCCGGGGCGGCCCCGGGCCCCGGCCCCGACGCCAAGACCAACCCGCGGACGCGGACCATCGCGGCCGCCACGGTCAGCAACCAGCTCCTGGTCACCGTCACCGCCGTGCGCTCCACCACCGACGAGTTCGCGGCCAGCGTCCGGCTGACCACCTTCGCCAAGATCGACCACCAGTGGCGGCTCCAGGACAGGAGGTTGGTGGGGAAGAAGGACAGCTGGTTCTGGTTCCCGCTCACCGGGCCGCAGTCGGTGTGCGAGTTCTCCACCGCGAGCGTCAAGCCGCAGCGGATCAGACTGAGCCTGCTGGTCACCCCGTCCATCGGGTGCTCGCCGGTGCACCGGTTCCACATCCGCGACGGCAAGCTCGTCACCGGCTGACGCGCCCGGATGTGCTGATCACGGCGGGGGCAGCACCCGGCAGAGCGCGTCCAGGGCGCCCGTGAAGGCGTGGTCGGGCGGGGTGCCGTACGCGAAGACCAGCGCGTCCGGCCCCTCGCCCGCCGCGCGGCGGTAGGTCGCCAGACCGTGCAGCGCCAGACCCTGCCAGGCCGCGCCCTGCACCACCGACAGCTCGGTGCCCGGCGGCAGTTCGATGACGGCGTGCAGCCCGGCCGCGATACCGGTCACCTTGATGTGCGGCGCCCGCTCGGCCAGCGCCGCGACCAGCTGGTCCCGGCGGCGCCGGTAGCGCAGCCGCATCCCGCGCACATGGCGGTCGTAGGCGCCGCAGCGGATGAACTCCGCCAGCGTCAGCTGCTCCATCCCGCCGGTCTGCCACTCCCCGGTGCGCCGGAGCTCCAGCACCGCCTCCATCAGCCACTCCGGCAGCACCATCCAGGACAGCCGCAGCGCGGGCGCCAGGCTCTTGCTGGCCGTGCCCAGATAGACCACATGCTCGGGGTCCAGCCCTTGAAGCGCGCCCACCGGCTGCCTGTCGTAGCGGAACTCGCCGTCGTAGTCGTCCTCCAGGACCAGCCCGCCGTGGCGGGACGCCCAGTCCACCACGGCGGCCCGCCGGTCCGGATGGAGCGAGTGGCCGGTCGGGAACTGGTGCGCCGGGGTCAGCAGCACCGCCCGCACATCCGGTAGCCCGGCCAACTCATCGGTGCGGGCGCCGTGTTCGTCGACCGGCAGCAGCACCGTGCGCAGCCCGGCCCGGGTGATCACGTCCTGGTGCAGATCCAGCCCGTAGGACTCGACGGCCACCTCGCCGGCATCGCCATGGCGCTCCCCCAGCGCCCTGGCGAGCAGCCCCAGGCCCTGCATGAAGCCGGCGCAGACCATGATCCGCTCCGGGTGCGCGCGTACCCCGCGGGCCCGCGCCAGATACTCGGCCAGCACCTCGCGCAGTTCGGGCCGCCCGCGCGCGGTGCCGTAGCCGAAGGCGTCGTGGGGGGCGGTGGTCAGGGCGCGGCGGGCGGCGGAGAGCCAGGCGGCGCGGGGGAAGGCGGAGACGTCCGGCGAGCCGGGCAGCAGGTTGTAGCGCGGCCGGGTCAGCGGCTCGGCGGGGCGCGGCGGGCGGGGTCCGGCCGGCTCGGGCGGCACGACGCGCCGCGCGACCCGGGTGCCCGAGCCCTGACGGGCGGTCAGCCAGCCCTCGGCGACCAGCTCGCCGTAGGCGTCGGCGACGGTGTTGCGGGCGATGCCGAGGTCGGCGGCGAGGGTGCGGGAGGAGGGCAGCCGGGTGCCGGGGGCCAGCCGTCCGTCGCGGACCGCGTCGCGCAGCGCGCGGATCAGGGCCGCCCGTATGCCCCCGGCCCCCCGGCCCGCGTCCCCGGCATCGCCTGCGCCGGCGCCTCCGGCACCCCCGGCGCTCGCCGCGTCGCCGGCCCTGGCCCGCGCCCGGCCGAGCTCCGTCAGATCGAGGTGGAGATCGCTGCCCACCCGCGCGAGGGCCTCCGCGGCGGTATCGCCGACCGCCCCGGGGGCCGCCTTGGGGGCCTGCCCCGAGACCGCCTCCGGGCCCATCCCCGGTCCGGCGTCCCGCGCCGCCCCGGATGACACCTCATTGGCCCATGAATCCTCCATGGGAATGGACCATATCCCCGGGCCGTCCGCCGCCTAGCGTGGTGGTCATGAGTCCCCAGGAGAACACCTCGACGCACGGTCCCCGGATGCCCTTCGCCAAGCTCGCCCCGGACGTCTACAAGGCCATGATCAATCTGGACGCGGCGGCCCGGAAGGGGCTGGACCCGGTCCTGGTCGAGCTGGTCAAGATCCGCGCCTCGCAGCTCAATCACTGCGCCTTCTGCCTCGACATGCACATCAAGGACGCCCGGCACGCGGGCGAGACCGAAGCCCGTATCTACCTGCTCAACGCCTGGGAGGAGGCGGCCGGTTACTACACCGAGAAGGAGCAGGCGGCACTGGCGCTGACGGAGGCCGTCACCGTGCTGACCGACGGCTTCGTGCCGGACGAGGTGTACCAGCGGGCGGCCCTCCACTTCGAGGAGCAGGAGCTGGCACAGCTGATCTCCCTCATCCTGGTCATCAACGCCTGGAACCGGATCGGCGTGACCACCCGCATGGAGCCGGGCTCCTACCAGCCGGGCCAGCACCGGTGAGCCGCGCCGAGGCGTTCCGCGCCCTGCACCACGACCGTGCCCCGGGCGACCCCCTGGTCCTGCCGGGCCCCTGGGACGCGGCCAGCGCGCGGGTGTACGCCGACGCCGGGTTCCCGGCCCTGGCGACGCCGAGCGCGGGGGTCTCGGCGTCGCTCGGGTACGCCGACGGCGCGGCCCCACCCGCCGAGATGTTCGCCGCCATCGCCCGGATCACCCGCGCGGTGGACGTCCCGGTGACGGCGGACATCGAGGACGGGTACGGCCTCGCCCCCCGGGAGCTCGTCGAACGGCTGCTGGAGGCCGGGGCTGTGGGCTGCAACCTGGAGGACAGCGACCGGACGACCAAGCGGCTGGTGGACCCGGCACGGCAGGCCGACCGGCTGGCCGAGGTGCGCGCGGCGGCAGCCGGCAGCCTGGTGGTCAACGCCCGCGTCGACACCTTCCTGCGCGGTGACCCGGCGCCGGAGGCGGCGATCCAGCGGGCCCGGGCCTACGTGGAGGCCGGCGCGGACTGCGTCTACCCGATCACCGCCCCGGCCGAGCTGCTCCCGCAGCTCGCCGCCGCCATCCCGGCGCCGCTCAACGCATACGCCTCCCTCGACGGCCCCAGCCCCCGCCGCCTGGCCGAACTGGGCGCCACCCGAGTCACCTTCGGCGGCGACCTCCAGCGCGCCACGATGGACGCCCTGCGGGAGACCGCGGAGCGGCTGCGCGGCTGAGGCGCCGACGCCGGCCACTGCCACTGCCACCGCCACCGCCACTGCCACTGCCACAACGTCAGCAGCAGTGGCAGCGGTTCGGCGTCGTCACCACCGCCGGCAGCCCGCGCGGCCCAGCGGGGCCAGTGGGGGCGGCGGGATCACGGCAGCCACTTCTTCCAGACCTCCGGGTTCTCCTTCACCCACTTCTCCGCCGCGTCCTCGGGGGTCATCCCCTCCGAGGCGATCATCTCCGAGACGGCGTTCTGGTCCTCCTTGGTCCAGTGGAACTTCTTCAGGAACGCCGCCGCCTTGCCGCCCTCCCGCGCGAAGTCCGCGTTGAGGTACTTCTGCAGGGGGGTGGTGGGGTAGGCGCAGTCGACGGTGGTGGGGTCCTCGGTGCCCTTCGCCGCGCAGGCGTCGGTGTACTTCGGCAGCTTCACCTCCACCATCGGCACCTCGTTGAACAGCCACTGCGGCTCGTACCAGTAGGTCAGGAACGGCTGCTTCTTCTTGGCGAACTGCTTGATCTGGGTGATCTGCGCCGCCTCGGAGCCCGCGAACACCACCCGGTAGTCCAGGTCGAGGTTGTCCACCAGCGCCTTGTCGTTGGTGACGTAGGAGGGTGAACCGTCCAGGAGCTGGCCCTTGGATCCGCTCTCGGCGGTGCGGAACTGCCCGGCGTACTTGTCGAGGTTCTTCCAGTCGGTGACGTCGGGGTGGGCGTCGGCGAAGTACTTGGGGACGAACCAGCCGATGTGGCCGGTGACCCCGAGGTCGCCGCCGGAGGCAATGGTCTTCTTGTCCTTGACGTACCGGGCCTCCTGCTCCGGGTGGCCCCAGTCCTCCAGCAGCGCGTCCACCCGGCCCTGGCTGAGCGCGTCCCAGGCCGGCACCTCGTCGACCTGGACGGTGTCGACGCGGTAGTCCAGCTCGTGTTCGAGCAGGTACTGGGCCACGGCGACGTTGGCCTGCGCGCCGACCCAGGACTGCACGGAGAGCGTGACCGTCTTCGCGCCGTCGGCGCCTGCGTACGGCGAGGACTGCTTGGTCATGTCGGCCTTGCCGCAGCCGGTGGTGACGGCGAGCAGGGCCGCGGTGCCGGTGAGCGCGCCGATGAGGGTCTTGGTACGGGTGCGAGCCATGTCAGGCTCCCTTCTGCGGGCGGCGCGCCGTCGGCTGCGTCACCCGGTCGAGCATGAGTCCCAGGCAGACGATGGCCACGCCCGCGACCATGCCGGTCGCCAGATCGCCCTGGGCCAGGCCGAAGAGGACGTCGTAGCCGAGGGCGCCGGAGCCGACCAGACCGCCGATGATCACGACGGCCAGGACCAGGACGACGGCCTGGTTGACGGCGAGCAGCAGGGCGGGCCGGGCCAGCGGGAGCTGGACCTGCCACAGCTGCTGGGTGCGGGTGGCGCCCAGCGAGCGGGAGGATTCCATCGCCGCCGGGTCGACGCCCCGCAGCCCCTGGGTGGTGATGCGGATGACGGCGGGCAGCGCGTAGACGATCGCCGCGGCCGCCGCCGGGGCCCGGCCGACACCGAAGAGGGCGACGACGGGGATCAGGTAGACGAACTGCGGCAGGGTCTGGCAGATGTCCAGGACCGGCCGGAGCAGCCGCTCCAGGCGGGGGCTGCGGGCGGCCGCGACGCCGATGGCGACACCGAGGACGAGGGTGATGGCGACGGCCGCGAGCACCTGGGAGAGGGTGTCCATCGACGGCTCCCACTTGCCGAGCACACCGATCGCGGCCATGGCGAGGGTGGCGGTCAGGGCGGTGGCCCAGGTGCCGATCAGCCAGGCCAGGGCGGCGACGATCAGCAGCATGGCGTACCAGGGCAGGGCCAGGAGTCCGTCACGCAGCGGGTCCAGCACCCACTTGACGTAGTGCTCGGCCCAGTCGGCGGTGCCGCCGACCACGGGCACGTCGGAGTAGAGGTGGTCGACCATCCACTCCTTGGCCTCGTTGACGGGCTCGGCGATGGCCACGGTCCAGCCGTCCGGCCAGCTCAGGGCGCCCGCCGCGCGTCCGGCCAGGGCCGCGGCGGCGGTGAGGGCCACGGCCAGCGCCCAGGCGGGGGCGCCGCGCAGCAGACGGGGGCCGGTGGGCTGGGTGCCGACGCGTTCGCCGGCCGCCGCGGTGGTGCGGTCCAGGACGACGGCGAGCAGCACGATGGGGATGCCGGCAGCCAGCGCCTTGCCGACGTCGACGGTGGAGAGCGCCTGGTAGACGCGGTCGCCCAGACCGCCGCCGCCGATCATGGAGGTGATGACGGCCATCGACAGCGCCATCATGATCGTCTGGTTGACGCCCAGCAGCAGTTCCTTGCGGGCCAGCGGCAGCCGGGCCGACAGCAGCCGCTGACGGCTGCTGGCGCCGAGCGAGGTCACCGCCTCCATGACGCCGGCGTCCGCCTGGCGCAGGCCGAGCGCGGTGAGCCGGGCCATCGGCGGCGCGGCGTAGATCACGGTGGCCAGGACGGCGCCGGGCACACCGATGCCGAAGATCATGACGAACGGGAGGAGGTACGACAGGGCGGGCAGCACCTGCATGGTGTCCAGCACCGGCCGCAGGATGCGGTGGATGCGGTCGGACAGCCCGCCGGCCAGCCCGAGCGCGCCGCCGACCAGCACCGAGACGCTGACCGCGACGGCCATCAGGGCCAGCGTCTGCATGGTCGGCACCCACATGTCGAGCAGCCCGCACACCGCGAAGGACCCGGCGGCGGTCAGCGCGACCCGCACGCCGGCGACCCGCCAGGCCAGCAGGGTGGCGGCGGCGGTCACCCCGGCCCAGCCGAGGGCGAGCAGGGTGAGGTAGACGGCCCGCACCGAGACGATGATCGCGTTGCTGATGTGGCCGAAGAAGTAGAGGAAGACCGGGTGGCTGTCCCGGTTGTCGATGATCCAGTCGCTGGCGTCACCGAGCGGCTCGGACACGTCGACGGTCAGCGCCTGCGGCCAGCTGCCGCTCGCCCAGCGGGCGTGCGCCAGCGGCACCAGCACGGCGGCCAGCACGGCCAGCACCAGCAGCTTCCGCACGGCCCGGTGAGCCGACAGGGCGCGCAGCGCCCCGGCCGGCGCGGAGATGTCCCCGGCCCGCCCGGCCCCGGCGGCGGCGGTCTTGGCAACGGCGGTCGCGCCGACAGCGGTCTTGGTGGCGGCGGTCTTGGCAGTGGCGGTCTTGGCGGTGGAAGCGGTGGAACTCATGCGCGCTCCCCACGGCTCTCCGCGGCGCGTCTCCACGCGGGCTCGCGCGGCGCACCTGCCGTCGCGCCTGCGGCGGGCGACGCGGCGAAGGCCGTGCGGAACCGCCGCGCTCGCGCGGCGCGGCGGGCCGCCGCGGTGCCAAGGGCGCCGCCGGTGCGGGCGCCACGGGACGGGGCACCGCCAGTCGGCGCGTGCCCGGTCGGGGCGCTACTCGTCGCCGCGCCGCGGGACGGATGCGCGGGCATCGTGCCGCGGCGGACGAGGACGCGCTGCTGGTGGCGGTAGCGGAGGGTCACGCTCATGCCGCCGCCCCCTCGGTCGTCAGGCCCGCCACGACGGCGAGCAGCCTCTGGTGGTCGACGACGCCGAGCAGCCGCGGGCCGTCCATGACCCGGGCCGGGCCGCCGCTGCGGGCGACCGCCTCGATGGCGGTGGCCACCGTGGTGTCGGGCGCGAGGGCCGGGCCGGTGTCCGCCTCGCCGGACTCGGCGGGGCGCAGCGCGGTGCGGACCGTCAGGACCTGCTCGCGCGGCACATCGCGGACGAAGTCGCGCACGTAGTCGTCGGCCGGGGAGCCGACGATCTCCTCGGGGGTGCCCAGCTGCACGATCCGGCCGTCGCGCATCAGCGCGATCCGGTCGCCGAGCCGCAGCGCCTCGCCGAGGTCGTGGGTGATGAAGACCATGGTGCGGCCCTCGTCGCGGTGCAGCCGGATGACCTCTTCCTGCATGTCGCGGCGGATGAGCGGGTCGAGCGCGCTGAACGGCTCGTCGAAGAGGAGCACCTCGGGGTCGACGGCGAGCGCGCGGGCCAGCCCGACGCGCTGCTGCTGGCCGCCGGAGAGCTGGCCGGGGCGGCGGCGCTCCAGGCCGGCCAGGCCCACCTTGGTCACCATCTCGGCGGCGCGGGCGCGGCGTTCGGCCTTGGCCACGCCCTGGATCTCCAGGCCGTAGCCGACGTTGTCCAGCACGCTGCGGTGCGGCAGCAGGCCGAAGTGCTGGAAGACCATGGCGGCGCGGTGCCGCCGCAGGTCCCGCAGCCGGGCCTTGTCCATGGCGAGGACGTTCTCGCCGTCGATCTCCAGGCTCCCCGAGGTCGGTTCGATGAGCCGGGTCAGGCAGCGGACCAGGGTGGACTTGCCGGAGCCGGACAGGCCCATGACGACGAAGACCTCACCGGGCCGGACGTCGAAGGAGACGTCGCGGACGGCGGCGGTGCAGCCGCTCTCCCGGCGCAGCTCCTCGGCGGACAGCTCGGCCAGCCGGCTGCCGGGCACGCGCTCGGCCTTCGGGCCGAAGACCTTCCACAGGTTGCGGACCGAGAAGACCGGGGCGGTGCCGTTCGCGGCGCGTACGGCCTCGCTCGCGTCGGCCGCGCCGGGGGCGGTCACCGGGCCGGCGGTCTTCTTGGGGTCGAGTTTGTCGGTGCTCATCGGGCACCACCTCCAGCGGTCGGGCCCCCCGCGAGCAATTCGGCGCACTTCTCCCCCACCATCAGGACTCCGATCATCGGGTTGACCGCCGGCATGGTCGGGAAGACGGAGGCGTCGGCGATGCGGATGCCCTCCAGGCC
The DNA here is from genome assembly GCF_058215555.1 of Streptomyces sp. JLBT605. Classification (NCBI taxonomy): domain Bacteria; kingdom Bacillati; phylum Actinomycetota; class Actinomycetes; order Kitasatosporales; family Streptomycetaceae; genus Streptomyces; species Streptomyces sp. JLBT605. Next base: position 4,014,001 of record NZ_CM177087.1, on the reverse strand, counting down.
GCGGATCCGCAGCTGCGGGTCGACGACGGCCAGCTCGTCGTCGGCGGCGCCCATCCGGCAGGTGCCGGCGGGGTGGTAGACGGTGTGCGCGACCTGCCGGGCATAGGCGCTCAGCTCCTCATCGGAGGTGATATCCGGCCCCGGGCAGACCTCGCGCTTCAGCCAGCCGGCCAGCGGCTCGGTGCGGGCGATCTCCCGCGCCAGCTTGATCCCGTCGACCAGGGTGCGGCCGTCGTAGTCGTCCTCGTCGGTGAAGTACCGGAAGTCCAGGGCCGGTTTGACCTGGGGGTCGGCGCTGGTGAGGTAAAGGCGGCCACGGCTGCGCGGCTTGGGGATGTTCGGGGTCATCGACACACCGTGCTCGGGCCGTTCGTAGCCGATGCGCTCGGGATTGTCGGTGAACGGAATCTGGTAGAAGTGGAACATCAGGTCCGGGCCGCGGGATTCGGGATCCCGGCGCACAAAGAGCCCGGCATCGGAATCCATCGCGGAATTCTCCGGAATCGGACCATTCGTCTCCCAGACGATCACCGACTCGGGGTGGTCGAGAAGGTTTTCCCCGACGCCCGGCAGGTCGCGGAGGACGGGAATGCCCAGCGATCGGAGATCATCGGCCGGACCGATCCCGGAGTGCAGCAGCAGCCGGGGGGTGTCCACCGCGCCCGCGCACACCACGACCTCGCGGGCCGCCTCGACCAGCAGTTCCTCGCCGTCCTTGGTGCGGACCCGGACGCCGGTGGCGCGGGTGCCGTCGAACTCCAGCCGGTACGCCCAGGTCTCCAGCATCAGGTGGAGGTTGGGCCGGTCGCCGGCCTCCAGGTGCGGGTGGAGGTAGGCGACGGAGGCGGAGGAGCGCTTGTTGTTCTCCGGGTGGTAGGCGAGGTCGAAGAAGCCGACGCCCTCGTGGAAGGGCGCCGCGTTGAAACCCTCCACGCGCGGCACTCCGGCGGCCTCCTGCGCGGCCTGCACGAAGTCCCGGGCGATGGCGTTCCGGTCCTTCTCGTGGACGGCGACGATGTTGTTGCGCAGCCGTTCGAAGTAGGGGTCCATGGCGGCCGCGCCCCAGCCCTTGGCCCCCGCCTCGGCCCACTCGTCCCAGTCGCCGGGCAGCGGCCTGAAGGAGATCAGGGTGTTGTGCGAGGAGCAGCCTCCCAGCACCTTGGCGCGGCTGTGCCGGATGAAGGAGTTGCCGCGCGGCTGCGGGGTGGTGGGGTAGTCGTAGTCGAGTTCACCGCCGAGCAGCCCCAGCCAGCGGCGCAGGGTGAGCACCTCGGGGCGGTCGATGTCGGAGGGCCCGCCCTCGATGACCGCGACGGTGGTGCCGGGGTCCTCGGCGAGGCGGGAGGCGATCACCGATCCTGCGGTGCCGCCGCCGATGACGACATAGTCGTAGGTGGGCTTGGGGGACATGGGGGTGACTCCTTGACGCATAAGGTGCGTGGCGTAATGAGCGGGTTTCGCCTGGCGGCCGGACGCCGGTCCGGGCCCGGTCCGGGGTACGGGTACGGGTCCGGATCGGGTCCGGCCGGCGGGGTCAGCCCGCGAACCAGCGGACCGGCCGGGGCCGGAGGTTTTCGTAGACGTGCTTGGACTCGCGGTACTCGGCCAGTCCCGAGGGGCCGAGTTCGCGCCCGATGCCGGACTTGCCGAAGCCGCCCCACTCCGCCTGCGGCAGGTAGGGGTGGTAGTCGTTGATCCAGACGGTGCCGTGCCGCAGCCGCGCGGCGACCCGGCGGGCGCGGGCGGTGTCGGAGGACCAGACGGCGCCCGCCAGCCCGTACTCGGTGTCGTTGGCCAGCTCCACGGCCTCGTCCTCGGTGGTGAAGGACTCCACGGTCAGGATCGGGCCGAAGGTCTCCTCGCGGACCACCCGCATCCGGCGGTCGCACCGGTCCAGCACGGTGGGCAGGTAGAAGTAGCCGGTCGCGGGGCGAGTGGCGGACGGCTCGGGCTGGGTCCCGCCGCAGCGCAGCGCGGCCCCCTCGGCGAGGGCGGAGGCGACGTACGCCTCGACCTTGTCCAGCTGCTGCGCCGAGACCAGCGGACCGCACTCGACGCCGTCCTCGGTACCCCGGCCCAGCTTGATGCGCTCGGCGCGGCGGGCGAGTTCGGCGACGAAGCGCTCGCGCACCGACTCCTCGATGATCAGCCGCGAGCCGGCCGAGCAGACCTGCCCGCTGTGGATGAAGGCGGCGTTCAGCGCCTGGTCGACGGCGGTGTCGAAGCCCTCGGCGGTGGCGCAGGCGTCGGCGAAGACGACATTGGGGTTCTTGCCGCCCAGCTCCAGCGCGACCTTCTTGACGCTGTCGGCGGCGGCCCGCATGACCTTGGTGCCACTGGTCAGGCCGCCGGTGAAGGAGACCAGGTCCACATCGGGGTGGTCGGCCAGCCGGGCGCCGACCGGGTCGCCGGCGCCGGTCACCACATTGGCGACGCCGTCCGGCAGCCCGGCCTCCACCAGCAGGGTCACCAGCTCGATGGTGGACATCGGGGTGATCTCACTGGGCTTGATCACGAAGGTGTTGCCGGCGGCGAGCGCGGGGGCGATCTTCCAGCTGGCCTGGAGCAGCGGGTAGTTCCACGGGGTGATGAGCGCGCACACTCCCACCGGCTCGTACACCACGACGCTGTGCACCTGCGGATCGCCGGCGTCCACCACCCGGCCGGCCGGCTCGGCGACGATCTGGTCGGCGAAGTAGCGGAAGGCGGCCGTCACGTCGTCGACGTCGACCCGGCCCTCCTCCAGGGTCTTGCCGGTGTCGCGGCTCTCGATCAGCGCGATGGCCTCCCGGTTGCGCTGCAGCAGGTCGGCGACCCGGCGCAGCAGCGCGGCCCGCTCGGCGACCGGAGTGTGCCGCCAGGGGCCGTGGTCGAAGGCGTGGCGCGCGGCGGCCACGGCCGCGTCGGTGTCCTCGGCGCCGCCCTCGGCGACGACCGCGAGGGTCTTGGCGTCGGCGGGGTCGAGGATCTCCCGCTGCGCCCCGGAGGCGGCTGCCCGCCACACCCCGTTCACATGAATCGTCTCGACTGCCGACACGTGTTCTGCCTTCCGGTTTTTCCCAGGTCTTTCCCTGCTGGCCACGCCAGCAACGAAGGACCCCTAACCGGAAGACTCGTTCGTATGCCCGATTGGCGGCCGAAAGTGGCCCTCGTCACGAACGCGCCACACCTCTTGCCGTCGAATGCGTGATCGAGTGTGCGCGCACGCGCGCGCGGATCGTAAGGTAAAGCGCTCGTAAGTAGGCACTTTGTGAGCACTTGGTAAGCACGTTTTTTGATCAAGGGGTAGGGCGCCGTTATGGCACGTAAGCACAGAGCATGGGCCGTGGCCGCGTGTGCGGTCATGGTGATGGGCGTCACCGGCTGCGGCGGTGACGAGGACAAGGGCGGCGACAAGCCCACCGGGGGCGTGAAGACCCCGGCCGGCAACGGCGTGGAGAAGCTGACCGCCCAGGAGATCGCCGACAAGGCCAAGGCGGAGCTCAAGGGCGCGAAGTCACTGCACGTGACGCAGTCCACCGTCGAGGACGGCGAGAAGACGAAGATCGACCTCACCCTGGACTCCACGGGCAACTGCGCCGGGTCCTTCTCCGCCGGCTCGATGGGCTCCTTCGAGATCATCAAGCTCGGCGACAAGGTCTGGATGAAGCCGGACGAGGCGTTCTGGAAGGCCAACCTGGGCACGCAGGGCGCGGGCGCCGCCGAGCTGTTCAAGGGCCGGTGGCTGCACGGCACCACGTCCGACGACATGATGAAGGACATGGCCGGGATCTGCGAGCTCGCCGACCTGCAGTCCGACATGACCGGCTCGATGTGGCCGGCGACGGGCCTGACCAAGGGCGGCACCACCACCGTCAACGGCCAGAAGGTCGTCTCGGTCAAGGGCAAGCACGCCGGCGGCAACACCATCACGGTCTACGTCGCCACCGTGGGCAAGCCGCACCCGCTGAAGATGGAGCAGATCGGCGGCACCGACCCGGGCAGCGCCTCCTTCTCCGACTTCGGCAAGCCGGTGCCGACCAAGACGCCCACCAAGGCGGAGTCCATGGACGTCTCCAAGCTGGAGCAGCTCGGCGCCTGAGCCCCGCCGGCTGAACCACCGGCCGGGCCGCGGACCCGGCCGAAGAGGCGGCTGCCGCACAGGCGGCCCCACCCCCCACCCCTTGACGCCCCCGGCGGCCACCCGGCCGCCGGGGGCGTCGGCATCCAGCCACCACACCCGGCGCCAAAACACTTCACCCATCCTTCGTCGGTTCTTCACCAGCGCGTGGAAGTTACCTGCGAGAAACATGGCATGTGCGATGACGAACTCACCCCGCCCCGCCCGGATCTGACCGAGTCGCAGTGGCTCGATCTCGACCGGAGCGTGACCACCACCGGGCGGACCGTTCCGGCGTCCGGCCGGGTGAACCGGCGCAGGGTGCTGGGTGGAGCGGTCGCCGGCGCCGCCGCCCTGACCGTGCTGCCGCAGCTGACGGGGGACCGGGCGCAGGCCGCGACACCCAAGGCCGAGACCGCCCGGGCCGCGGCCCCGGTCGCCAAGTACCCCCTGCCCGAGGGCCCCGGCGCGGACGGCGCGTACACCGTGCTGCTCACCGGCGACGCGGGCACCGGCGACGAGGTCCAGCACGCGGTGGCCGCCGCGGCGAAGCGGATCTGCGCGACCAGCGGCGTGGGGCTCGCCGTCGGGCTCGGCGACAACCTCTACGAGAACGGCCCGGAGTCCGCGCACGACGACGAGTTCGCGACCAAGTTCGAGCAGCCCAACACCGGTATCGACGTGCCCTGGCTGATGGTGCTGGGCAACCACGACTGCTCCGGGCTGATACCCGGCAGCGGCGGCGACCCGTCGCGCGGTGACCGCGAGGTCGCCTACGCCACCACCTCACGGCGCTGGTACATGCCCGCCCGCTACTACTCGGTCGCGCTGCCCGCGGCCCCCGGCTCCTCGGCCCCGCTGGTGGAGTTCTTCGCACTCGACACCAACCCGGTGGCCTCCTCCGTGGTGCAGCTGGACCCGTACTTCCGCTGGGACGGCCCGTACATGCGGGAGCAGCGCCGCTGGCTGGACGGAGCGCTGACCGCCTCCCGCGCCAAGTGGAAGATCGTCATCGGCCACCACCCGTATCTGAACAACGGCAAGCACGGCAACGCCGGTTCCTACGACGGCTTCGTCATCGGCAACTACACCAGCGGCATCCACCTCAAGGAGCTGTACGAGGAGGTGGTGTGCGGGCGGGCCGACCTGATCCTGTCCGGGCACGACCACACCCTGCAGATCCTGGAGCCGACCACCCGCAGCCGCGGCACCCGGCAGATCGTCTGCGGAGCGGCGGGCAAGTCCGGCGACGGCAAGGCCCACGGCTCCAACCCGGCGCGCTGGCAGGACTTCTCCCACAGCGGCTTCATGGTCCTGAAGGCCGCCGCGGAGAAGCTGACCGTGGAGGTCTACACCGTGGACGTCGCGACCTCCACCCCCCACCTCGCGCACACCTTCACCACCGGCGCGGCGGTGACGGCGAGCCGCTGAGCCGGCCCCGGTGGCCGGAGCCCGGCTCCGGCCACCGTCAGGCTCGCGCGATGGCGAGCATGTGGGATGAGGCGGGATCACCCCGCACCGGTGGCGGGCGCTACCCAGGCGGCTCCGCGCGGGCTCACGGCATCGCGTCCGCGCGCCGCGCGAGAGCTTTCAGCTCCGGAGGCGCGGAGCGTCCGGACACGAGCCTCAGGTCGCGGATGGCAGCACGGGACGCGGTGTGGGTCTGGATCATCTCGGGGGCCAGTCGCTCCGCGCGCTGGAAGTGTTCGACGGCCTCACCCACGTGCCGCAGCTGGGCATGGGCCCGTGCGAGGTCCATGGACAGCCGGGCCTGCCGCTCCACCGACAGGTGCGTGGCGTCGATACCCTCGCCGAGGTCCAGCGCCGATCCGGCGTCACCGAGGTCGACAGCCACGGAGACGGCCTGGATCTCCACGTTGGTCGGCCCGAACTCCACGTTGAAGTCATTGCGGTCGGAGCCCAGCTGCGCTGCCAGACGTCGCGCCCGACCGGTCTCCGCCCGCGCCCGGGAACGGTCTCCCGCGCGTGCGTAGTCCAGTGCGAGCACCAGGTGCAGCGATCCGAGCAGCGACAGCGCTTCGGGGCGTGCGTTCTCGTCAACGTGCCGCTTGAGTGCGGCCACGGCCGACTCCGCGGCATGTTCCGCCTGATCGAAACGGCGGAGCCGGACAAAGGCGTGGGCAAGCCGGTAGATCCCGGCGAAGACGCCGAGCGGGTCCCCTGATCGCTCTGCCGCCTGAATGGCCCGCTCGGCCGCGATCCGCATCCCGGCCCGCAAGTGGCGGCCGACGGGGCGAGCAACCGTCGAGGAGGACTGGTGATGTCGGTGATGACGCTGCGCGTGTACGACGTGAACTCAGCGACCGGCGCGAACGCGTGCCGCGGTACGCCTATCCTGCAGCCGCCCAGCGGCAGTTCGCTCCGCCCCTGCTCAGCAGCTCCTGGCCCCTCTGCGACTGCCGGCGCTGCAGAACGCGCCGAGCGTAGGGACTTTCCAGCAGCTCGCAGACACGGCGAAGGGCCGCCCCGGAAGTCTTCCGGGGCGGCCCTTCGAGCGATCCGGCGCCGGTACGGCGCGCCGCTGTGCGTCAGGCTCAGATGAGGCCGAGGGCGCGGACGGCCTCGCGCTCCTCCGAGAGCTCCTGGACGGAGGCGTCGATCCGGGTGCGGGAGAACTCGTTGATCTCCAGGCCCTGGACGATCTCGTACTTGCCGTCCTTGGTGGTGACCGGGAAGGAGGAGATCAGGCCCTCCGGGACGCCGTAGGAGCCGTCCGACGGGATGGCCATGGAGGTCCAGTCGCCCGCGGCGGTGCCGTTGACCCAGGTGTTGACGTGGTCCAAGGCGGCGGAGGCCGCGGAGGCGGCGGAGGAGGCGCCCCGGGCCTCGATGATGGCCGCACCGCGCTTGGCCACGGTCGGGATGAAGTCCTCGGCGAGCCACTTCTCGTCGTTGATGACCTCGGCGGCGTTCTTGCCGGCGATCTCGGCGTGGAAGACGTCCGGGTACTGGGTGGCCGAGTGGTTGCCCCAGATGGTGACCTTCTTGATCTCGGAGACCGGGACGCCGGTCTTCTTCGAGAGCTGGCCCAGCGCCCGGTTGTGGTCCAGGCGGGTCATCGCGGTGAAGCGGTCGCGCGGTACGTCCGGCGCGGCGGCCTGGGCGATGAGCGCGTTGGTGTTGGCCGGGTTGCCGACGACCAGGACCTTGATGTCGTCCGCGGCGTGGTCGTTGATCGCCTTGCCCTGGGGCTTGAAGATGCCGCCGTTGGCCTCCAGCAGGTCACCGCGCTCCATGCCCTTGGTGCGCGGGCGGGCGCCGACCAGCAGGGCGACGTTGGCACCGTCGAAGGCGACGTTCGGGTCGTCGGTGATGTCGATGCCCTGAAGCAGCGGGAAGGCGCTGTCCACCAGCTCCATGGCGGTGCCCTCGGCGGCCTTCAGCCCCTGCGGGATCTCCAGCAGGCGGAGCTTGACCGGCACGTCCGCGCCGAGGAGGTGACCGGAGGCGATGCGGAAGAGCAGCGCGTAGCCGATCTGGCCGGCGGCGCCGGTGACGGTGACATTGACGGGAGTGCGGGTCATGGCGGTCTCCAGCGTGTTATCAGAGCTTAGATCTCTTGGTGTCGAGATACCCGCGTCAGGCTATCCGACCCGGCCGCGTCCGGGGCCCGCCGCCCCCGTTGTGTCCCTTGTCACCACGGCGTCACGCAGGGTACGGCGCGCGAGCGGGGTGACCCCAGGGTGAGCAGGGTGAGCGGGTGCGGATCCGTTGCCGACGGGACGTACTGGCGGCCGCCTGCCCGCTCAGGAGGGGGGAGTGCAGACGGCCGCCATGGGTGTCACCCGTGGGGGGTTGACCTGCGCCTGCCCCGGATCTGCGTGCTCATGCCAGATTCATCGGCAGTTTTTCCCGGAGTGCCGGCACAGACTGCCCTCTTCGACATCCAGCGAGGCTGTCGGCGTCGCGACATCCCCGGGCTCTGCCTCATCGGACGGTGCCTCACCACCGCCCTCGGCCTCCCGCCAAGGGCCCCCGGGCGCGCTCTCCCCCGGTTCGAAGGGGCCGCCCTCCGGCGGGCCCTCCGAACCGGACCACTCCCCCGTGAGCCCGTCCGAACCTTCCGGACCTTCCGGGCCTTCTGAGCCTTCAGAGCCTTCAGAGCCGACGGTGATGAAATCCGGCTCGCCGTCGCTGTCGCCGGTGAGCACGACCTCGCCGCCGTCGACCGCCGCGGTGAGGGTCACCGCCTCGGGTGACGCGGTCGCCACCATCCGGGTCCGGTCGACGCCGTCCTCGGCAGGCCGGACGCGGGAGCGCGCCTCGTCCGAGTCGGCCTCCAGGGTGGCGACGGCCTCCTCGGTCTCCATCTCGCCCCAGGCGGCGTGACAGCGCGGGCTGTACCAGATCCGCAACCGCACTCCGTGGGCCTTCCCCTGCGTCACACGCTGCTTGTCATCCGCGCAGTGGTACGCGGCGGGGTCGCGGTTGGAGCACTCGGCGCCCCGGCAGCGGGCGCTCTCCCCCTGCTCCCCCAGCCCCCAGGCCCCCGCCGCGACGGCGAGCCCGCCGCCCACGGCGGCCAGCAGGATGGCCATCGCCACCGGCAGCCGGGGCCGCCACCGCCATCGCCAGGAGCGGTCCGCCCGGCGCGGCGGCTCCGGGAGGACGTCACCTCCGGACGTCGACGGATCCGGCTCCGCTCCCCGCTCGGGCTCCGCTCCCCGCTCGGGCCCCGGCTCCTGCCCCGGCTCGGGCTCGGGGTTCGGCTCGGGCTCGGGCTCCGGTCTCGTCCCGGTCGCCGTCTCCGGCGCCGTCTTCCCCGTCGTGAACTCGTCCTTGGGCCAGGCGGCGGCCGCCATCTCCCACAGCACGGTCAGCCGCCGCGGGTCCGCGCCCGCCACCGCGCCGATCGCCAGCACCGCCTGACGGGGCGGCAGTTTCTGGCCGGCGAGATAGCGGTGCCAGGAGGACTTGCTGTACGCGGTCTTGTCCGCGAGGGCGACGAGGCTGAGCCCGGTGCGGTCCTTGAGCCGCCGCAGCTGCTCGATCAAATGCCGGACTTCCGACGGCAGTTCCCCGGGCAGCGCTGTCCAACGCGCCACTGATTCCACCCCCCGTGTGGCCCCGATTCAGCATGCGGAAAGACGGACCGGCCGCCCGGAAGGTTGCGCTCCGGTCGGTCGGCCATCCCATCGCCGTCCGCGAAAGGTGTCCGGTCCACCGGCATCCCAGCAGGTCAGCGCGTGGGACGTCCCATGCTCTCCCAGCCGGGCCGATCTTGCTGGCCCGGCGGCCGGGTCGGCCCGCAGTCTCGGAAGGGCAAGCCGGGCGGCGCGGTTCTCCACCCGCGCCGCCCTCACCACACAGGGGGAGGAACAACCCACATGTCCATGCGCACCATCAGCAAGGCGGTCGTGCTCGCCACCGCCACCGTCGCCCTCGCCTCCGGTGCCGCCATGGCGGCACCCGCGGACCAGGCCGACCAGACGGCCCGGACCGCCGCCGTCCGCTGCACCGGCTGGAAGGAGATCCGGGTCGACAACAACGCCGCGGGCGCGAAGTACCGGGAGTGCGACACGGGGTCGGGCCCGTATCGGAAGACGTCCGCCGAGATCTACCTCTGGGACAACAAGCACGACGGCAAGATCGCGCAGGTCCACGTGCGGGCCGGCTGGGGATCGGGCGACGTGCTGATGCCCGTCACGTGGCACCACTACTACGGCTGGGGCGACGAGAGCCACCACAGCCCGCTGATCAAGACCGGCTGGCACCGCGGTAACGAGATCTCGGTCAGGCTCGCCGCCGTGCGCGGCTGATCACAGCACGACGGTGGCCCGTCCCCACGGGGGGGACGGGCCACCGTCGGCCGCGCACCGCGAAACCCAGCGCGCGGAAAAGCCGCGGAGCTCACACATGGCAAGGCCGCGAAGCTGCTCAGCGCACGGTGAAGCGGACCACATCGTTGAGGACCGGGAAGTTCAGCCAGGGATTGGGCTGCGCCATCATCGCCAGCATCACGATGGCGAAGCCGAGTCCGCCGTAGGTCAGCAGATCGGTGAAGCGCGAGCGCACCGCCAGCATGCCCACCTCGGGCAGCGTCCAGCGCAGCACCGCGCCGAGCAGCAGCGACAGCCCGATGATCAGCGTGCCGGCCCGGAAGGCGTCGAAGGCGACGATCAGCAGCCCGGCGCCGACCCCGGCCATCACGGTCAGCAGCGGCCACTGCCGCACCGGCGCCGGGGCGCCCCCGGGCGCGGCGCGGCCGCCGCCCTCCGGCCGCGCGGTGTCCCGCGTGATCATGGGGAAGCGTCGCGACTTCCGGGGCGCGTCCGGACCGCCGGTGCTCCCGGGAGCGCCGGAGCCCGCGGCCCCGGGCTCCTGAGGCGCCCGGTCGCCTTCCGGCGTCCCGGGCCCGGTCGGCCCCGTCGAGCCCGTCGGCCCTGTGGACCCCGTCGGTCCGGTCGGCCCCGTCGGGCCGGTCGATCCCGTGGACCCCGTCGAGTCGGTCGGTCCGGTCGGTCCGGTCGTCACAGCTTCACCGCCTGACATCCCCGGAGCGGCGGCGCCGGCCTCAGCCGGCATCGCCGATCCCGGCGGCCCGCTCGGCCGCCTCCACCACATTGACCAGCAGCTGGGCGCGGGTCATCGGGCCCACCCCGCCGGGATTCGGCGAGAGCCAGCCCGCCACCTCGGCGACGCCCGGGTGCACATCGCCGACGATCTTGCCGTCCGCGTTCCGCGAGACACCGACGTCGAGAACGGCGGCGCCCGGCTTGACGTCCTCCGGCTTGACCAGGTGCGGCACGCCCGCCGCGGCGACCACGATGTCCGCCCGGCGCAGGTGCGCCGCGAGGTCACGGGTGCCGGTGTGGCACTGGGTCACCGTCGCGTTCTCCGAGCGGCGGGTGAGCAGCAGCGGCATCGGCCGGCCGATGGTCACCCCGCGGCCGACGACCACCACCTCCGCGCCCGCGATCTCCACGCCGTGCTCCCGCAGCAGCGTGACGATCCCGTACGGGGTGCAGGGCAGCGGGCCCGGCTCGTTCAGGACGAGGCGGCCCAGGTTCATCGGGTGCAGACCGTCCGCGTCCTTGGCCGGGTCCATCAGCTCCAGGATGCGGTTCTCGTCGATCCCCTTGGGCAGCGGCAGCTGGACGATGTAGCCGGTGCACTCCGGGTTCTCGTTGAGCTCGCGGACGACCGCCTCGATCTCCTCCTGGGTGGCGGTGCCGGGCAGCTCGCGCTGGATCGAGGCGATGCCGACCTGGGCGCAGTCGCGGTGCTTGCCCGCCACGTACTTCTGGCTGCCGACGTCGTCGCCGACCAGCAGGGTGCCCAGGCCAGGGGTGACGCCCTTGGCCTTCAGCGCCTCGACCCGGGTGGCGAGGTCGGATTTGATCTTGGCCGCGGTGGCCTTGCCGTCGAGAATCTGGGCGGTCATGGGGTCATCCTCCCGGATGCGGGGACGTCGGTTCCAGTCAGGGGCCGCACCGGGCCTTCGGCCGCGCGGTACGAGGTGGTCGGCCGGCGTGACGGCGCGGGCCGCCCCCGCCTCGGGGAGGGCGGCCCGCGCCGTCATATGTCGTTCGCCGACGCTCCGGTCAGTGGAAGAAGTGGCGGGTTCCGGTGAAGTACATGGTCACGCCGGCCGCCTTGGCGGCCTCCACCACCAGCTCGTCGCGGACCGAGCCGCCCGGCTGCACCACGGCCCGGATGCCGGCCGCGGTCAGCACCTCAAGGCCGTCGGGGAAGGGGAAGAAGGCGTCGGAGGCGGCGTACGAACCGGCCGCGCGCTCCTCGCCGGCCCGCTGGACGGCGAGCCGGGCGGAGTCGACGCGGTTGACCTGCCCCATGCCGACGCCGACGGTGGCGCCGTCCTTGGCGAGCAGGATCGCGTTGGACTTGACCGCGCGGCAGGCGCGCCAGGCGAAGGCCAGCTCGGCCAGCTCGGCGGCGTCCAGCGCCTCGCCGGTGGCAAGCGTCCAGTTGGCCGGGGAGTCGCCCTCGGCCTGGAGCCGGTCGCGGCTCTGGAGCAGCATCCCGCCCTCGATCGGGCGCGCCTCCAGCGCCTGCGCCGGGGCGTCGGGGCAGCGCAGCACGCGGATGTTCTTCTTCCGGGAGAGGACCTCGACGGCGCCCTCCTCGTAGTACGGCGCCACGATGACCTCGGTGAAGATCTCCGCGACCTGCTCGGCCATCTCCAGCGTCACCGGCCGGTTGACGGCGATCACGCCGCCGAAGGCCGAGAGCGGGTCGCAGGCGTGCGCCTTGCGGTGGGCCTCACCGACGTCCGCGCCGATCGCGATGCCGCAGGGGTTGGCGTGCTTGATGATCGCCACGCACGGCTTGTCGTGGTCGTACGCCGCCCGGCGCGCGGCCTCGGTGTCGACGTAGTTGTTGTACGACATCTCCTTGCCGTGCAGCTGCTCGGCGGTGGCGAGGCCGCCGGTGGAGCCGCTGACGTAGAGCGCGGCGGGCTGGTGCGGGTTCTCGCCGTAGCGCAGCACGTTCTTGCGCTCGTAGGTGGAGCCCGCGAAGGCCGGGAAGCCCATGCCCTCGTCGTCGGCCGCGTAGTCCGCCGCGAACCAGTTGGCCACGGCCACGTCGTACGCCGCGGTGTGCCGGAACGCCTCGGCCGCCAGCCGCTTGCGCGAGCGCAGGTCGAAGCCGCCGTCCGCGACCGCCTTCAGGACGTCGCCGTAGCGCTCCGGGTTGACGACCACAGCCACGGACGGGTGGTTCTTGGCGGCGGCGCGGACCATCGAGGGGCCGCCGATGTCGATCTGCTCGACGCACTCGTCGGGGGTGGCGCCGGAGGCGACGGTCTCCCGGAACGGGTAGAGGTTGACGATCACCAGCTCGAACGGCTCGACGCCCAGCTCGGCCAGCTGCGCGCGGTGCGCCTCCAGCCGCTGGTCGGCGAGGATGCCGGCGTGGACCCGCGGGTGCAGGGTCTTCACCCGGCCGTCCAGGCACTCCGGGAAGCCGGTCAGCTCCTCGACCTTGGTGACCGGGACCCCGGCCGCGGCGATCTTCGCGGCGGTCGAGCCGGTGGAGACGAGCTGCACACCGGCCGCGTGCAGACCCTGGGCCAGCTCCTCAAGGCCGGTCTTGTCGTAGACGCTGACCAGGGCGCGGCGGATGGGGCGCCGGGCGGTGTCGCTCACGGTGGTGGCCTCGGCGTTGGTGGCGGTCACGGGATTCTTACCTTTCGTCCCTCGATGCGGAAGCCGTTGCGGGCCAGACGCCCCACGACATCGACGAGCAGTGAACGCTCGACTTTCTTGATCCGCTCGTGCAGGGCGGATTCGTCGTCCTCGTCCCGGACCTCGACCACGCCCTGGGCGATGATCGGGCCGGTGTCGACACCCTCGTCGACGAAGTGCACGGTGCAGCCGGTGACCTTGGCGCCGTACGCGAGCGCGTCGCGCACGCCGTGGGCGCCGGGGAAGCTGGGCAGCAGCGCGGGGTGGGTGTTCACACAGCGGCCGCCGAAGCGGGCGAGGAACTCCGGCCCCACGATCTTCATGAACCCCGCCGAGATGACGAGGTCGGGCTCGTGCGCGGCGGTCGCCTCGGCGAGCGCGCGGTCCCACTCGGCGCGGGAGCCGTAGTCCTGCACCCGGCACACGAAGGTGGGGATCCCGGCCCGCTCGGCGCGCTCCAGCCCGACGATGCCGTCCCGGTCCGCGCCCACGGCGACCACCTGAGCCCCGTAGACGGCGGCGCCGTGATCGGCGATGGCATCGAGCAGCGCCTGCAGATTGGTGCCCGAGCCGGACACGAGGACGACCAGGCGGGCCGGAGCCGGCGAGGCGGGAGAAGGCGCAGAGGCCACGGCGGGGTTCTCTCTCACGGTGACGGTGCTGGGTGGGGCTGGGCTGGGGTCGGGCTGGGGTCGGGGTTCGTGCGGTCGGCTTGGCGCGGTCGGGGTTCACGCGGTCGGGCTTTGTATGGTCCTACAAGCCGACGAAGCATCCGATTCCAGGGAACTCTACGAAGCCGCCGACCGTCGGCAACGATACCGGCACTCCGGACGGCCCCCACGGGACGGGTGCGGGCGCGGGAGGTAGCGTCTGGGCAGGACAAGCCCACAGACACCGTGGTGGCAGTGGCGGTACCGATGTACCGCCTGGGGGCGGCGGCACTTCCGTATCGCGTACCTACGCGCTACCCCGTACCGTGCCCCCGGGTACACGATGACGACACAAGGGGAAGACACACTCCACATGCCGGACCGACGCCGCCGCGCGGCTCACTGCCCCGCCCCGACCCCCGACTCGACCGGGGGGCCGCGATGAGGCGCGCCCGCATGCCGCACGCACCGCTGACGCGGGAGCGGCAGTCCCCTTCGTCCTCCCCCACCCCCGGGGGCACGCCCGGAGGCCAGGGCGAGCACAACCCGTTCGCGCCGCCCCCGGAGGACAGCCCGGACCAGCCCTGGCAGCCCCGGCACCACCCGATGACCGACCCGGGCCACGGCGAGCAGCCCCACGGCGGCCCCGGCGCCGGTGGCGGCTCCGGGCACGGCGGTGACGGCAACGGCTCCGGCGGTGGCTGGGGGCCCGGCGGCGGCGGCTGGGGCCCTGGCGGTGGCGGCAACGGCTCGGGCTCCGGCCAGGGCGATGGCGGGTCCGGCGACGGCCGTGGCGGATCCGGCGACAGCAACGGTGGGTCCGGCGAGGGCGCCGACGGCGGGCAGCCGCCGCGACCCGACCAGCCGCCGCAGCCTCCGGCCTGGGGCAGCCAGTGGAGCAGCCGTCAGCCCGGCCGGCAGGGCGGCGGTGGCTTCGGCGACAGGCCCGGCGAGCGCCCCACCGGCCCGAACGGCCAGCGCGGCCCCGGCCTGCGCTGGGACCCCACCGACCCGGCCCAGCGGCGCGCCCGATACGCACTGCTCTCGGGCATGTGGGCCTTCTTCTTCGCGCTCTTCAGCCTCCCGGAGATCGCCCTGCTGCTCGGCGCGCTGGCGACGTACTGGGGCGTCAGCTCGCTGCGGGCCAAGCCGCCCCGCCCCGCCCCGGACCAGCCGGCAGCCGCGCTGGACGCACCTCCGCCGGCTCCGGACGCCGTCCGCACCCCGCTCCCCGCGCCCCGGCCGCAGTCGGCGAAGCCGCAGGCCACGGCGGCGATCAGCGGTCTGGTGACGGGTGGCATCGCGCTCGCCATCGTGGCGGCCACCTTCAGCGCCCAGATCGTCTACCAGGACTACTACACCTGCGTGGACGACGCCCTGACCCAGCAGTCCCGCCAGACCTGCGAAGACCTCCTCCCCGACCAGCTCCGCCCCCTGCTCAGCACGGACGACTGACGGCCGGGCCGGCTGCTGGCTGCTGGCTGCTGGCTGCTGGCTGCTGGCTGCTGGCTGCTGGCTGCTGGCTGGGACGATCCTCGGGCTGGCACGGGTAGTCCGCCAGGCGGGCACGGGTGGCCGCGGGGCCGTCACAGGTAGTCCGCCGAGTCGGCGGACGCGGCCGCCAGGCCAGGCACGGGTAGCCGCCGGGGGCTCGGGTAGCCGCCAGGCCGGCATGTGGCCGGGCCAGCATGGGTGGCCGCCGGGCCGACAGGGGTAGCCGCCGGGTGGGCTCGGGTAGGCCGCCAGGCCGGCACTGGTGGCCGCTGGGCCGGCGGGGAACGGCCGACCCGAATACTGATCAGTCCTGGTCCTCCGCCTCCGGGGGCACGCCGTAGGCGAAGGGCGGTACGGCCGCTCTCCGCCGGGCCGCCGGGCCGTCCTGGCCGGGCTGGCTCCCGCCGTACGCGGCCGAGGGGCGGCGGCCGGGCAGACCGGCGCGGGGCCCTCGGGGCGTGCCGTCCGATGCGCCGCCGATCGTCACCTCGTCGATCGGCCGCGCGTCCCGGCCAGTCTCGTCCTCGGCCGGAATCGGCACCACCGCCGGCCCCTCGCCCGCCCGGGCATCGGCCACCGGCCCGTCGGCCCCCGCGTCGTCGTAGAGCGGGGCGTCGTACTCCCGGAAGGCCGCGGCGGCGCTCCAGCCATCGCCGGGCGTCGCCGAGGGGCGAGCACCACCTTCACCACCCGCGCCACCGGCCTGCGGGGCCGGCCGTCCCGCGCCGGACCCCACACGCCGCTCCGGCCGCCCGCGGCGGGGCGGCCGCGGCAGCCGGCGGGACACGCCGCGCAGCCCTCGCCGAGGCTCCCGCGCCTCCCGCTCCCGCCCCTCCCGCTGCCGCGCGACCGCCCCCGTCAGCCCGCCGGACCTTCCGCCGCCCGCGCTCTCCGCCTCGTTGTGGCGCCCCCTGCCCGCCACGTCCGCATCTCCGCCGAAGGCTGCGCCGGAGTCCGCGGCGGCCGCATTCGCCTCAGCCTCGCCGGCGGCTCTCGCCGCGTCGGCCGCACGTGCCGCACGTGCCGCGCTGGCCGCCGCTTCTGCCCGGCGGCGCCTGATCGTCCGGTGCAGCCGTCGGCACCAACGCAGCCCGAGGGCGCCCGGCACCCCGATGATCGCGCTCCAGCCGAGGGCCGCGGCGCCCGTGAGCCACCCGTTGGGGCCGAAGTCCGCGAGCGCCCGCGAGCCGAGCGGGCCGCCTGCGAGCAGAGCCAGCACGGTCGTCACGCAGCCGCAGCCGAGGGCCGCGAGCATGGCGGTCAGCGCGGTCTCCCACCAGCCCCACACCGGCGCGTCCGCCGCCACTTCCCGGCCGTCTGCCGTCGGCCTCTCATCGCCCGCCCCCGCGACTCCGTCGGCCGCCAGGGACCCAGCGCCCCCAGCCCCGCCGTCGCAGCCCGCCGACTCTGCACCCGTTCCCACCGCCGCACCGCCAGGCCCCGCCGATCCAGCCCCCGCTCCCGCCGCCGCACCGCCGGGGCCCGCTGCCCCAGGCCCAGCCGCCACGGCCGAGCCTTCGCGCCCGGCCGCCGCGGACGTCTCGCCCCCTGCCTCGTCGCCACAACCCACTGCCGCAGCCCCCGTTCCGGCCGCCGCACCACCGCCGCTCGCCGATCCCCGCCCAGCGGGCATCGGCGCCCCGGGCACAGCCGCGCCTCCGCCCCCTGCCACCGCGGACCCAGCGCCCCCACCCCAGCCCGTCGGCTCCGCCCCGGCCCCCGCCGCCGCACCATCGCGGCCCGCAGCCCCAGGCCCAGCCCCCATCTGCGCGCCTCCGCCCCCAGCCGCCACGGACCCAGCGCCCCCAGCCCCACCACCACAGCCCGCCGCCCCAGGCCCGGCTCCCGACCCCGTACCGCCGCAGCCCGCCGCCCCGGGCACAGCCGCGTCGCCGTCCTCTGCCGCCGCCATGGGGCCGGCTGCCGCCTCTGCGTCGGCGCAGCTCGTGGCCGCGGACCCGGCGCGCGGCGCCGTTCGCGACCCCACCCCCGCATCACCGCGACCCGCCTCGCTACCAGCCCCCGCGCGCGCACCGGCGCTGCCGGACGCCGAACGCGCCGCGGCTCCGTCACCGGCCCCCACGCCACCACCGGCCCCCACAGCGCCGCCGGGCGCGGGACCTGGGCCCGGCGGCGATGGCAGTGGCGCCGTGCCCACCGCCGCGCCGGAGACGAACCAGGCCACCGACAGCCCCACCGCGAGCGGCACCAGCGCCGCCGGGATCCAGTGCAGCAGCGAGCCCTGCGCGCTCTCCTCGGGGAGCGCGGCCAGCAGCGGGAAGGGCGGCAGTTCCGGGTAGCCCGTCATGGCGAGCGGGCCCACCACACTCCCCGCACCCACGGTGAAGCCGGGCCCCAGCCCGTAAGCGGCGGCCCAGACGAAGGCGTTCGGCAGCAGCGCCAGGCTCAGCAGCAGCACCGAGACGCGGCCCGACACAGCGGTGGTGAGCTGCGCGAACGTGCCGTGGACCGGGCCCGCGTGGACCACCAGCGAGAGCGTGGTGAGCAGTGCCCCGGCGCCGATCATGGCGAGCATCGCACCCCCGGTGGCCCGAAGCGCGGCGGCCCGGCGGCGGCGGTTCAGCCAGCCCGGGGCATGCAGCGCCTCGGCGAGCCGCGGGCCGCCGAGCGCCGGTGCGCGGCTCAGCAGCCGGCGCACGGCGGCGGGCAGCAGCGCGTAGGGGCGCCCGCTGCCGGACCAGGCGCCGGCCGCGACCACGACCAGCGTGACCACGGGCAGCCGCAGCAGCGCCCCGAACGGCTCCACCCGTACCGGGCCCTGCGAGGCGTACACCACCGCGGCCAGGCCCACCAGCAGATAGCCGCCGGTCACCCAGGCGATGGCCCGGCGCGGTACGAGCGGGGGCGTGGACAGCGCGAGGAGGACGGGCGGGGCGGTGTGGCCGGCGCCCCAGGACACCGGCTCCGGGGGCTCCATCGCATACCGGGCCGCACGGTGCAGCAGCCAGCACGGCAGGAGGCCGAGCAGCAGCGGAGGCAGCCCGATGGGCGCGGAACCGCCGCCCACGGCCTCGCTGCGCACCAGGGGCGCGCCATGCGCCAGCAGCCACAGATCCGCGGCGGTGTGGAGCGCTCCGCTCGGTGCGGTGCCCGGGAAGGGCGAGCTGATCCACAGCAGCAGGACCACGACGGCCAGGGTGCCCAGGCCGAGCGCGGCGGCCACCACTCCGCTGAAGAACGCCTGCCCGACCGCCGAGGTGTCACGGGCCGCGGAGTAGCCACGGGGAAACAACGACGGGCTGCGGTCGGTCAATTGGGTCACCCGGCCATGCTGCCAAGAACATCCGATTTGTTCGCGCAGCAGGCGAATAGTCGCCGTGTCGCGGAAGATGTCGGTATGCCACATTTCGCACAGTTTGTCGGTTGCAGCGCGAGTGACACCTCTGACGAGACGGGTGAGGCGATATGGCGCCCGGCATAGCCGGTGCCGGGCCCGGCCCTGAGCCCGGCACGGACGAGGAGGACACCGTTCCGCTGCCCGTGGTGCCCGCCGGCGTCGGCCCGCCCGGTCCCACGGCGGCGGCCGACGGCGCCACCCCGGCCAGGGCCTTCGACGTCCTCTACGCCCACCACGCGGCGGATCTCACCCGTCAGGCGTATCTCCTCACCGGCAGCCCGCGCGCGGCGCGGCGCTCCGTGGAGCGCGCCTTCCGGCTGGCCTGGCAGCGCTGGCCGCAGGTCGCCAAGGACCGCGACCCGGCGGGCTGGGTGCGCGCGGCCGCCTATGAGTACGCGCTCTCGCCACGCCCACGGCCTCGCGACCGCCGCCCCGGCAAGAGCCTCCCGCCCCTGCTCGACGCGCTGCTCTGCCTGCCCCGCCCGTACCGGCGTGCCCTGCTGCTCTTCGACGGGGTGGGCCTCGGCCTCCCGGAGACCGCCGCCGAATCGGAGGCGACCACGCGGGCCACCGCCAACCGTCTGCGGCACGCGCATGAGGCGCTGGCCGCGCACCTGCCCGAGCTGCGGTCCGCCGGGCCGGACGAGCGGAGTCGGATCCTCCGGGGACAGCTGGCCGACGCCGCCGCCGACGCGCACTCCCTGGAGATCCCCCCGGCGGGGGCCGTACGGGCGGGCAGCGAGCGGGCCATGCGCCGGTGGACGCAAGCGGCGGCCGGGTTCCTGGCGGTGCTGGTGCTGGGCGCCGCCGGGACGACGCTGGTCGGGCAGGACCGCGACGACCCGTCCTCCGAGCCGGCCCGCCCCGCCCCCGCGGCGTCGCCCTGACGAGGACGGCGGGCGGGCGTCGACGAGGACGGCGGGCGCGCTGAACCCCCCTGGCATCCGGCTCGCAACCCGGCCGGCCGACGAACCGCCCGCAACGACCACGGGCCCGCACCCCCATATCAGGGGTGCGGGCCCGCGATGGTCCAGCCGGGTGCCGTCACTCAGCCTTCGAGTAGGCGGCTCAGCGGTCCGGGTGAGCCAATCAGCCCTCGAGCGCGGCGCGCGCCAGACGCGCGGTCTCGGACGGGGTCTTGCCGACCTTGACGCCCGCGGCCTCCAGGGCCTCCTTCTTCGCCTGGGCGGTGCCGGAGGAGCCGGAGACGATGGCGCCGGCGTGGCCCATGGTCTTGCCCTCGGGCGCGGTGAAGCCCGCGACGTAGCCGACGACCGGCTTGGAGACGTTGGCCTTGATGAAGTCCGCGGCCCGCTCCTCGGCGTCGCCGCCGATCTCGCCGATCATCACGATCAGGTCGGTGTCGGGGTCGGCCTCGAAGGCGGCCAGGGCGTCGATGTGGGTGGTGCCGATGATCGGGTCACCGCCGATGCCGACGCAGGACGAGAAGCCGATGTCACGCAGCTCGTACATCATCTGGTAGGTCAGGGTGCCGGACTTCGACACCAGACCGATGCGGCCGGGCTTGGTGATGTCGGCCGGGATGATGCCGGCGTTCGACTGACCCGGGGTGATCAGACCCGGGCAGTTCGGGCCGATGATGCGGGTCTTGTTGCCCTTGGCCTGGGCGTGCGCCCAGAAGCTGGCGGTGTCGTGGACCGCGATGCCCTCGGTGATCACCACGGCCAGCGGGATCTCGGCGTCGATCGCCTCGATGACCGCGTCCTTGGTGAACTTCTCCGGGACGAAGATGACCGTGACGTCCGCGCCGGTCTTCTCGATGGCCTCGGCCACGGAGCCGAAGACCGGGATCTCGGTGCCGTCGAAGTCGACGGAGGTGCCGGCCTTGCGCGGGTTCACACCACCGACGATGTTGGTGCCGGAGGCGAGCATCCGACGGGTGTGCTTCTGGCCCTCGGAGCCGGTCATGCCCTGGACGATGACCTTGGATTCCTTGGTGAGGAAGATAGCCATGGTGTTGGTGTCCCTCGTCCCTTACTTCGCAGCCAGCTCGGCGGCCTTCTCGGCCGCTCCGTCCATCGTGTCCACCTGCTGCACGAGCGGGTGGTTGGCGTCGGTGAGGATCTTGCGACCCAGCTCCGCGTTGTTGCCGTCGAGGCGCACGACCAGCGGCTTGTTGACCTCTTCGCCCTTGGACTTGAGCAGCTCCAGGGCCTGCACGATGCCGTTGGCCACGGCGTCACAGGCGGTGATGCCGCCGAAGACGTTGACGAAGACCGACTTGACGGCCGGGTCGCCGAGGATGATCTCCAGGCCGTTCGCCATGACCTCGGCGGAGGCGCCGCCACCGATGTCGAGGAAGTTGGCGGGCTTGACGCCACCGTGGTTCTCACCGGCGTACGCGACGACGTCGAGGGTCGACATGACCAGACCCGCGCCGTTGCCGATGATGCCGACCTCGCCGTCGAGCTTGACGTAGTTGAGGCCCTTGGCCTTGGCCGCGGCCTCCAGCGGGTTGGCCGCCGCCTTGTCCTCGAGCTCCTCGAACTCGGGGTGACGGAACTCGGCGTTCGCGTCCAGCGACACCTTGCCGTCGAGGGCGATCACGTCACCGGAGGCGACCTTGGCCAGCGGGTTGACCTCGACGAGGAGGGCGTCCTCCTTGATGAAGGTCTCCCACAGGGTCACCAGGACGTCGGCCACCTTGTCGGCGACCTCGGCCGGGAACTTCGCCGCGGCGACGATCTCCTGGGCCTTCTCCTTGGAGACACCCTCGTTGGCGTCGACCGGGATCTTGGCGAGCTTCTCGGGGGTCTTCTCCGCGACCTCCTCGATGTCCATGCCGCCCGCGACCGAGGCCATGGCCAGGAAGGTGCGGTTGGTGCGGTCGAGGAGGTAGGAGACGTAGTACTCCTCGAGGATCTCCGGAGCCGTCTCGGCGATCATCACCTTGTGGACCGTGTGGCCCTTGATGTCCATGCCGAGGATGTCCGTCGCGCGGGCGACGGCCTCATCCGGGGTGGCGGCCAGCTTCACGCCGCCGGCCTTGCCACGGCCACCGACCTTGACCTGGGCCTTGACGACCGACTTGCCGCCCAGGCGCTCAGTCGCCGCGCGCGCCGCCTCAGGCGTGTCGATGACTTCACCGGCCAGCACCGGTACACCGTGCTTGGCGAAGAGGTCCCTCGCCTGGTACTCGAACAGGTCCACGCGCGTCCGTCCCTTTTCCTGGAAATCGCGGTTCGTTGTCTGCGCGGGCGTGCCGCAGGGGCAGCGTGACGACGCGATCTTTTACGAGGGCGGCACACGTGCGCCGGGTACGCGGCATGTCCGCCACGCAGGTTATCCCCGCTGGACGTCGACCCCTAAATCACAGGTCACACTCACGCGGTGATTACGGTCACAGATCCCGCGACCGGCCACGGCCCGGGAAACACCGGTAGGCCCGCACACGGCGGCCGGGCAGCCCTCTCCCCAAAGAGGGCTGCCCGGTCGGCTGACACACCTGCCGTTCGGCCGAACCGCCGTAGGGCCGAATGGCGGGGATGGTGCGTCGTAGGTGTGTACGTCAGTGACGGCGACAGGCGCCTGGGTCAGTGACGGGGTTGTGGATCAGTCCGAGTGACATGACTGACGGGCACGACCGAGGTGGCTCGATTCCCCTTGAGCCGACTCGGTGGGCGCCGGTGTCAGACGCCGAGACCGCCGGTGGCCGGAAGGGTGGTGGGCAGCACCGGGAGCGCCGGGATGTTGGCGGCGTCGGTCAGGTCGACGGGCACCGCCGGGAGGGCCTGCAGGGACGGCACCGACGGAGCCGCCGGGACGGCCGGGACGGCGGGGGTGGAGGGGACGGCCGGGACGGCGGGCACGGACGGGGTGGAGGGGACGCCCGGAACGGCGGGCACGGACGGGGCGGAGGGCAGACCCGGGACGGCGGGCAGGTCCGCGGCCGGGGCAGCCGGGACGGCGGGCACGGCCGGCGTCGCCGGGACAGCGGGCAGGTCCGCGGCCGGAACGGCCGGGGCCGCGGGGACCGCCGGGGCCGCGGGCAGGCCCGGGACGGCCGGGGCCAGCCGCTGCACGCCGGCCGTCGCGTCGGCGACGGTGCCCCGGGCGTCCTGGACGGCGGTGCCGGCCAGGCCCTGGGCGTACGGGGTGGCGTCGGCGGTCACACCGGTCGCCAGGGTCTGCGCGTCACCGGCCACACCGGTCACAAAGAAGCGCACGTCACCCACGACCTGCTGGGCGAACGGGGTGGTGCGGACGACCACGTGGCCGGCCAGCTCACCGGCGTTGCCGACGGCCTTCTCGGCGACCGGCAGCACCTGGACGACGGTGCGGTGCGCGACCGGCGGCAGCACGTCGGCGGCGACACCGTCGACGGTCGGCCGGGTCTGGGCGATGGCCCGCTGGACCGCGCCGGTCAGCTCTTCGGGACGGACACCCGCGCCGGACAGGGCGGCCAGCAGGTCGTCGGCGGAGCCGGGGGTGGGCAGCTCAGGGGTGGCGGGCACCTTGGGGGTGGCCGGGAGGGTCGGCACGCCCGGGGTGGCGGGGACGGCCGGAGCGGAGGGCAGGCCCGGGACGGCCGGAACGGTGCCGGGGACCTCGCCGGTGGGCAGGTCCAGGTCGGCGCCCTTGGCGGCCTTCTTGGCGGTCTTGGTCGCCGTCTTCTGCGCCTGCTTCGCGGTCTTGGCGGCGTCCGTCTTCGTGGCCTGGCCGGCCTGCCCCGTCACGCCGTCGAGCACGTCGGTGCCACCGACGCCGCCGATGCCGTCCGTCACGCCGGTCACGTCCGGGGTACCGGGCAGCCCGCCGCGGAAGGTGTCGGTCACCTTCGAACCGGCGCCGTCCACCGCGCCCTTGACGGTGCCGGTCGCGCCGGTCACCTGGGAGGCGTCGGCCGGCAGGGTGTCCTGGGCGGTGTTGGTCGCGCTGGTCACCGTGGTGGTGACGGTGTCGGTGGAGGGCACCTCCGGCAGCTCGTCGGCGCTGGCGGCGGCGGTGCCGAGCGCCCAGATCCCGGTGGCAGCGGCGGCGACGAGGATGGAACGGCGGATGTTGTTACGCATGATGAGGGAACGTCCTTACGAAGTCCGGAGATTGGCATTGGGCAGACCTGTCCCGCCCCCGCGCGGCAGGTCTCAGCAGACGGGGGAAGGTCTGCCCTAGCCAGGGAATTCGAGGACTTCGTTGAACCGCTCACGCGTCGGCGCGGAGCTGTCGGCGGCGACCGCGCCGGGCACCAGCCCGAAGCGCGCGGAGCCGGCCGGCGGCAGCGCAGCGTGGTGCTCCCCGCCACGGGGCACGCCGTTGTCGCCGGTGTACTGCGGTGCCATCCCGGAGGGAGCCTGCGGGAAGGGAGCCTGGAACGGGGCGTGGTGGCCCGAGAGGCCGTTGTCCGCGGCCGCTTGGGCGACCGGTGCCACCCGCTCGTCATCGGCTCCGGCACACCCGGTCGCGGGCTGCGGCCATGCCGCGGTCCACGCCAGGAAGTCGTTGCCCGCTATGCCCGTCCGGCGGTGCGCCACCGCGGTGTCGTCCGCGGACGCACCGGCCCCGGCCGACTGCCGGCCGGCGAGCTCATGTGCGTCGAGAATCCCGTCCTCGCCCGTCACCAGACCGGTTCCAGGCAGCCGCACGGGCAGCGCGCCGGTGGTGTCGCGCACCATGTCACCGACCGGGTCGGTGACATACCGGACCCCGTCCTCGACCGGCCGCAGCGCCTGGCGCGTGACCGTCTCGGTGACGCGGGACCGGGTCTCGGAGGTCTTGTCGGAGGTCTTCTCGGACGTCTCGTCCGCCGCTTCGGCGGACCGCTCGAAGGACGCCGCGGCGCCCTCCTTGGCCCGCTGACGCAGGGTGTCGGCGCCGTCGGCGTCGAACGTCCGCTCCGAGCTGCTGGTCCGCCCGCCGTCCGGCAGGCTCAGCCCGTCCCGCGCGGCGGCCTGAGCGCTGCCGCCGAAGACGAAGCCGAGGAACAGGAAGCCCCCGAGGAACAGCACCGCCAGCAGCGCCCGCCGCAGCACGACGGTGCGCACTGGGCGCACGGTCGCGGCAACGACGGAAACAGCGGACACGAGGGGCCTTCCGGTGGGGAATGGGACCGACGAGCGGGCGTCGGCGCGAATGCGGATCGAATGCGTCTGGAATGGAGGGGCCGGACGGACGGACAGCGACACGCCCCGGCCGGTGCGGTGATCCTCGCACGACCCACGGGGGGCCGCGCAAGCCCCCGGTTACCGTTGCGGGGCCTTGTCCGGTATGGGCAGTTGCCGCTTCTCGATCGCCGCCGCCATCACATCCGGAAACAAGTCGGGCGTACAGGCGAAAGCAGGCGCACCGAGGGCGGCGAGGGCCGCCGCGTGCTCCCGGTCGTAGGACGGCGCGCCGTCGTCGGAGAGCGCGAGCAGCGCCACGAACTGCACGCCGGCCGCCTTCATCGCCGCGACCCGGCCGAGCATCTCCTGCCGGATGCCGCCCTCGTAGAGGTCGCTGATGAGCACGACGACGGTGTCGGCGGGGCGGGTGATCTTGGACTGGCAGTAGGCCAGTGCCCGGTTGATGTCCGTGCCGCCGCCGAGCTGGGTGCCGAACAGCACGTCCACCGGGTCGTCCAGCTGGTCCGTCAGATCGACGACCGCGGTGTCGAAGACGACGATGCGGGTGGCGATGGAGCGCATCGAGGCCAGCACGGCGCCGAAGACGGAGGCGTAGACGACGGAGGAGGCCATCGATCCCGACTGGTCGACGCAGAGGATGACGTCCTTGCGGACCCCGCGCGCCGCCCGCCCGTAACCCACCAGCCGCTCCGGCACCACCGTCCGCTGATCGGGCAGGTAGTTCTTGAGATTGGCCCGGATGGTGCGGTCCCAGTCGATGTCCCGGTGGCGCGGACGGCTTATCCGGGCGGAGCGGTCGAGCGCGCCGGTGAGGGTCGCGCGGGTGCGGGTGGCGAGCTTCTCCTCCAGTTGGTCGACCACCTTGCGGACCACCGCCCGCGCGGTCTCCTTGGTGGTCTCCGGCATCGCCGCTTTGAGCGACAGCAGCGTGCCGACCAGATGGACGTCCGCCTCGACCGCCTCCAGCATCTCGGGCTCCAGCAGCAGGGCCGACAGGCCGAGCCGGTCGATCGCGTCCCGCTGCATGACCTGGACGACCGAGGTCGGGAAGTAGGCGCGGATGTCGCCCAGCCAGCGGGCCACCCGGGGCGCGGACCCGCCGAGCCCCGCGGACCGCGGGCCGCCCCCCGCGCCGCCAGACCCCGGGGCGCCGGCTCCCGGCCCCCCGTACAGCGCGTCGAGGGTGCGGTCCATCGCCGCGTCCCGGCCGGTCGGCACGTATCCCGTGCCGTCAGCCGACCCACCGCTGCCGCCGGTCTCCCCGCCGAGCACCAACCGCCACCGCCGCAGCCGCTCCTGAGCGGCCACCCCGCCGTCGTCCACCGCGACGCTCATGCCCTCTCCCCTCACGCCGTATCCGCCCGTCCCATCCGCCCGCGTCCCAACCATCCGTCACCCCACACACGCGGCGTGTCCCGTCAGCCGCGCCACACACCCCGTCAGCCGCGCCACCCACCCCGGTCAGCCGCGCCCATCCGCCCCGTGCGTCCGCGCCCATCCGCCCCGTGCGTCCGTGGCCCGGGGCCCCTTACGCGGCAGGTATCCGCCGTCTCATGACGCGCGCGGCCCTCGTCACGCCGCGCCCGCGACAGCCTCGTCCGCGACGGCCTGGCCCGCGTCCCCGCGCGCGCCCGCACCACCAGACCCACCTGGCTCGGTAGACCCTGCCTCCACCTGCCCACCGGGCTCCCCGGGGTTCTCTGTCGCCCCGGGCTTCTCGGGCTCCCCGACGGCGCCGATGCCCAGCAGGAGGCGGAGCGTCGGCAGCACCGCCGCCGAGCGCTCCGGATCGAGGCCGGGGCCGAACCCGGGCGCGGGCGGTGCCGCGAGCGGACCGCCGCCGGCCGTCGGAGCGGCGGCCGCGGACGGGCCTCGGCGGACCAACTCGCCCAGCGTGCGGCGTATCCCGGGCTCGTACGCGGAGAAGGTGCGGCGGAGCAGCGGCAGCACATCGGTGAACGCCTCCGCCGACACGGCCGTCAGCCAGCCGTCGACCAGCGCCAGCAACCGCTCGTCGTGGACCAGCAGCATCCCTCCGCCCGCCCCACCACCGATGAACCCCTCGATCCAGGCGGCCGCTTCGGGCGGCGCGGTGCCCGGCGAGAGTGCCAGCCGCATCAGCCGGGCCGCCTCGTCCTCGGTGAGGCGGCCGTCGTCCAGCAGCATCCGCGCGGCGCGGCCGCGGATCAGCCCGGAGACGCCGTCGCGCCCCGCGAGGGCCCGCAGTACCCCGCTCCACCGGCCCCGCAGCCCGGCCCCCGCGACCGATGCCGCCTGCGGCGCGGCGCCGGGTGGCGAGGCAGCGGAAGCCTCGGTCCCGCGCGTCTCGGAGAGCAGGCCGATCGCCTGGTGCACCGCTTCCATGTGGCCGCGCATCTCCGCCGCGCCGTCCGTGTCCAGCCCCACGCAGGCCGGCGGCAGGCCGACGATGACGCGCTCGGCCAGCCCGACGGCCACCTCGCTGAGCGAGGCGGTGTCGGTACTCCGCACATCCCCGTACCGCACCGAGCGGACCAGGGCGGGCAGCGCCTGTGCCAGGTGGCCGACGTCCGCGTCGAGTGCGGCCCGCTCGGCGAGCACCCGCATCGCCACCGGGAGCGCGTCGCCGAGCCCGGCCAGCAGACACCGCTCGGCCAGCTCGGTCACCTCGCCGAGCGCCGCCGCGCCCAGCGCCAGCGATTCGGCCTTGGCGGTGGCGGCGGAGCCCACCGTCGTGCCCCACACCCCCGCCTCGGCGACCCGCACCGACAGCTCCGGCTCCCACCGCAGCCGCCAGGTCTCCCGGAAGGTGCCGGCGCTGCCGCGGGCCGAACGCGCCGGGGTGCCCCAGTCGATGCCCAGCAGCCGCAGCCGGTGCAGCAGGCGGCTGCGCGCCGCGTCCGTCTCCTTGCGCAGGTCCAGATCGAGCTCCCGCTCCATCGCCGCGGGTTTCAGGCGCAGCGAGCGCTGGATACGGGTGAGGTCCCGCTGGAGGGGGACGGCGGGGGCCGAGTCGGGCACCTCGCCCAGCACGTCCCCGACGACGAGCCGGGCCTGGACGAGCGCCAGCGGCACATCGGATCCCTCGCACATCACCGCCCGCACCGCGTCGATGGTCTCGGTGAGCCCGGCGAGCGGCCGGCCGCGCATCGCGGCCAGCGTCTCCGCGAGCCGCACGGCCTCGATGACATGCGCGGAGGAGATGGGGTAGTCCTCGGCGCGGAGCAGCCCCGCGACCTTGGTCAGCCACCGCTCGACCGGCCGGTCAGGGGCGTGGAAGAGGTGGCCGTACCAGCCGGGCGAGGCGACCCCGGCCCCGTAACCGCTGCGCCGGGAGAGCCGGCGGTGGGTCCACGGCACCCAGCTCAGCTCGGCTTTGACCTTCGGCAGCCCCTTGAGGAGCTGCCGGTCGGCGGTGACCTTGGCCCGCTCGGACAGCGCCGGGACGTGCCAGGCGCCGCAGACCACGGCGACGCCGTCGCCGAACTCGCGTCGCGCCTCGCGCAGCCGCAGCCGCATATGGGCCTCGCGCACCGCGTCGTGCGGGTGGCCGCCGTGCCCGAACTCGGCGCGCAGGGCCGCCATCGCCTCGCCGAGCACCGTGAACGGCTCCAGTGCGGCGGCTCGCGCGGCCGGCCCGGCGACCTCGCCGGTCTCCGCGGCCGCGGTCGCCCGGCCCGGGCCACGGTGCTCGACGACGTCCTCCCACCAGCGCTCGGGGTCGTCCTGCCCGGCGGCCCGGGCGAGTACGGCGAGCGGATCGACCCGCAGCTCCTCCGGCCCCGGCGCCGCGTCCGCGCCCTGCGTTCCCCCGTTTCCGTCGCCCTCAGCCGAGTCGTCGCGCCCGGCGAGGGCCAGCGAATGCGCCGCCGGGAGGTCGATGAAACGCACCGGAACCTGCTGCTCCAGAGCCCATCGGATGGCCACCCACTCGGGCGAGAACCCGGCCAGCGGCCAGAAGGCGGCACGGCCCGGATCATCCGCCGCGTGCGCCAGCAGAGCGACCGGCGGACGCATCCCCTCCTCGGCGGCTAGGCCGACCAGCGCGTCCCCTTCCGGCGGCCCCTCGATGAGCACGGCGCTCGGCCGGCAGGCTTCCAGCGCCGCCCGCACGGCCCGCGCGGACCCGGGGCCGTGGTGCCGCACGCCCAGCAGCACCGGCCCTTCGGCGAGATCGGGCGCCTCGCGTGCCGCGGCCGTCATGCGCTCACCTCCCGGCACGCGCGGTAGAAGTCCTTCCAGCCGTCCCGCTCCCGGACCACCGTTTCCAGGTACTCCTGCCAGATGACGCGGTCGGCCGCCGGATCGCGGACCACCGCGCCGAGGAGGCCGGCGGCCACGTCACCCGCTCGCAGCACCCCGTCGCCGAAGTGCGCGGCCAGCGCCAGCCCGCCGGTGACCACCGAGATGGCCTCCGCCGTCGAGAGCGTGCCGGACGGCGACTTGACCTTGGTGCGTCCGTCGCTGGTGACGCCCTCCCTCAGCTCGCGGAAGACCGTGACGACCCGGCGGATCTCGTCCAGCCCCTCCGGTGTCGCGGGCAGGTCCAGGGAGCGGCCGATCTGGTCGACCCGCCGGGCGACGATGCCGACCTCGGCCTCCGGGGTGTCGGGCAGCGGGAGCACCACGGTGTTGAACCGGCGGCGCAGCGCGCTGGACAGCTCGTTGACCCCGCGATCACGGTCGTTCGCCGTGGCGATCAGGTTGAAGCCGCGCACCGCCTGGACCTCCTCGCCCAACTCCGGGATGGGGAGGGTCTTCTCGGAGAGCACGGTGATCAGCGTGTCCTGCACATCGGCGGGGATGCGGGTCAGCTCCTCGACCCGGGCGGTCATGCCCTCCGCCATGGCCCGCATGACGGGGCTGGGGACCAGTGCCTCCCGGCTGGGCCCGTGGGCGAGCAGCCGGGCGTAGTTCCAGCCGTACCGGATCGCCTCTTCCGGGGTACCCGCGGTGCCCTGGACCAGGAGGGTCGAGTCCCCGCTCACGGCGGCCGCGAGGTGCTCGGAGACCCAGGTCTTGGCCGTGCCCGGCACGCCGAGCAGCAGCAGCGCGCGGTCGGTGGCCAGGGTCGTCACGGCGACCTCGACGATCCGGCGCGGGCCCACGTACTTGGGTGTGATGACGGTGCCGTCCGGCAGGGTGCCGCCCAGCAGATAGGTGGCGACGGCCCAGGGGGACAGCCGCCAGCGGGCGGGCCGGGGCCGGTCGTCGGCGGCCGCCAGGGCCTTCAGCTCGTCGGCGAAGGCGTGCTCCGCGTGCGGGCGCAGGGCCTGCGGACCACCCGCGCCTTCTTCTGTCATGGCATCAGGTGTCGCGGTATCAGGCGTGGTGTCGGTTCCGGGCACAGTCATGGTCACAGCTCCCCCAACTCGCACTCAGTCCGTCTCCGGATACATGACCCACCTTGCACCCGACCACTGACAATCGACCGCCGGCACGGCGAACCCGCAGGTCAGAGGCGATTGTCAGTGGTGCCCCGTAGCGTCGTGGACATGAATCCGCAGGGGGAACGCTGGACGGCGGAACAGGTGCTCGCGCTGGCTCCTGACGCCGCATCACGCAAGGCGGGCGGCAAGCTCGCCACGGCCGATCCGTGGTCGGGGACGGGGACGCGCGAGCGGAGTGTGTGGGGGCTCTGCAAGGGCAGCGGCGGCAAGCCGTATCAGACCGTCGTCGACCTGGCAGGGGGGAACGGCCCGGGATACCGGTGCACGTGTCCGAGCCGCAAGTTTCCGTGCAAGCACGCGCTCGGCCTGCTGCTGCTGTGGGCGGGCGAGACGGGAGAGGGGAGTGTGCGGGAGGCGGAGCAGCCGCCTCAGTGGGCCGAGGAGTGGCTGAGCGGTCGGCGGCAGCGCACCGGGCGCCAGGCCGCGGACGCTGCCTCCACCGACACCGCAACCGGCGAAACGGTCTCGGGGGGCACCGCCACCGGCGACACCGTCTCCGGCGGCGCTGTCTCCGGGGACGCCGTCTCGGGGAGCACTGGGCCGGAGCACGCGGTCGGAAGCGGCGCGGGGGCCGCCGATCCGGCGGCGGTGCGGCGCCGGGCGGAGCAGCGTGCGCAGCGGATCGCGGCGGGCGCCTCGGAGTTGGAGCAGCGTCTGGCGGATCTGCTGCGCGAGGGGCTGGCCACGACCGACGACTCGCATGCCGGCTACGCCGCCTGGGACGAGACGGCTGCACGGATGGTCGACGCGCAGGCACCCGGGCTGGGGACCCGGGTCCGCGAGTTGGCGGCGGTGCGCTCCTCCGGCCCCGGCTGGCCGGCCCGGCTGCTGGAGGAGTGCGCGCTCACCCACCTGCTCAACCAGGGCTTTCTCCACCAGGACGAGCTGCCGCCGGAGTTGGCCGCCACCACCAGAGCCCGGGTGGGCATCACGACGAACGCGGCCGAGCTGCTCGCCTCGGGCCCGGTCGTCCGGGACGGCTGGCTGGTGCTGGGCCGGCAGGACAGCAGCGACGGAAGGATCACCACACGCCGGGTGTGGCTGCGCGGGGAGGAGAGCGGCCGGATGGCGCTGCTGCTCTCCTTCGGCGCGGCCGGGCGTGCTCCCGAGCCGGCCCTGCCCACCGGGCTCGTGGTCGATGCCGACCTCGTCTACTACCCGTCCGCGCGCCCGCTGCGCGCCGTGCTCGGCGCCCGCCACGGACCACCGGTGGCGCCAGCGGAGGAATCCGCTCCGCCCGGCATCCCCCTGGCGGCCGCGCTCGCCGCTTACGGCGAGGGGCTGCGCGACGATCCCTGGCTGGACGCCTGGCCCACCGTGCTCACCGACGTGACCCCGATACCCGGCCCCGCCGGTTGGCAGCTGGCGGACGCGCGGACGGCCACCGCTCTCCCGGTGGACCCGCGCTGCCTGGACCGCGTCAATCTCTGGCAGCTCACCGCGGTCTCCGGCGGCGCCCCGGTCACGGTCTTCGGCGAATGCGGCCACCGTGGCTTCGCACCCATCACCACCTGGGACCCCGCTCCCGTGTCGCTCTGATCCCACCCACCGACTCGGCTCCGCCCGCACCCGGCACCTGACTCGACACCGCACGAAGGGACGCCGTGACCCGTACCGCGACCGACGCCGTCGCCGACACCGCCGCGACCACCTCCCTCGTCGAGGGCATCGCATGCGCGACCACCACACCCGCGGCCACCACGACGAAGGCGACAGCCAGAGAAACACGTGCCACCGAAGCAACTGACGCGAAGGTGACTCGCGCGGAGACGACTGGCGCCGAAGCAAGTGGCGCGGAAGCGGGCCCCACCGCCCAGCAGGCCGCCGCAGCCGCTGCCGTCGCCACCTGCGCCGTCCCGGGCGAGGCCGCCACCAGGGCCGCGCCCTGGGAGGAGCTGCTGGCCGCCGCGCTGCTGGGGACCGAGCGGCGCACCCCACCGGTCGCCGTGCGCCCCGGGCAGCAGGTGCCGACCGCGCTGCTGGACGCCGCCGCGCTGAGCACCGTGACGCGGCGGGCCGGGCTGCGGCCCGCCGCCGCCTGGCCGCTCCCGGCGCCCGCACCGGCCGACACCCGTCCAGCGCTGCCCGCCGCGGCCCGCCGCCGGCTGTCGTTGCTGCTGGCCGACCGCGCCGGCCCAGGGCAGTCCACTCCGCGCACCGCACCCGATCTCACCGAACTCCTCCCCCAATGGCTGGCGATGGCCAACGGCCGCGGCTATCGCGCGCCTGACGCGCTGCTGCCCGCGCTGCTCGACGCGGCCCGCTCCCGTACCGATCTGCGCCCGGAAGCGCTGGCGCTCGCCGGACCGCGCGGCCGGTGGCTGGCCCAGCTGAACGACGAGTGGAAGTTCGTACGGCGCGGCGGGCCTGGCCGGGGTCCGGGAGCGGCTCCGCGCGAGACGGCCGACCCCGAGGAGGTGACGAAGCTCTGGCAGGAGGGGCTGTTCGCGGAGCGCGTCTCGCTGCTGGCGGTGGAGCGCCACCGCGACCCGGCGGCCGGGCTGGCGCTGCTCGCGAGCACCTGGGCGACGGAGCGGGCGGAGGACCGGCTGATGTTCCTGGACTCGCTCCGCGACGAGCTCGCTCCGGGCGACGAGCCGTTCCTGGAGCAGGCGCTGTCCGACCGCAGCCGCAATGTGCGGGCCACCGCGGCGGAGCTGCTGGCCGCACTGCCCGGCTCACGGCTGGCGCTGCGGATGGCCGGACGGGCCCGGGCGCTGGTACGTCTGGCGGAGTCGCCCGACGGCGCGGTTTCGCCAGACGGCAGGTCGCCCGACGGCGCGACTTCGCCTGACGGCACGGCTTTGTGTATCGAGGTCGAGGCCCCGGCGGAGTGCGACAGCGGGATGGAGCGGGACGGCGTGGTCCTGAAGCCCCCGTCGGGCCGGGGCGAACGCTCCTGGTGGCTGGGCCAGTTGGTGGAGGCGACGCCGCTGGAATGCTGGACGGAGTGGTTCGGCGGCCGGGGCGCGGCCGAGATCGTCGCGTTGCCGGTCGCCGAGGGTTGGCAGCCGGACCTGCACGCCGCCTGGTGCCGGGCCGCCGTCCGGCAGCGGGACCCCGCGTGGTCGCGCGCGCTGCTGGGCTCCCCGACCGCCTCGCCCACCGCGCCGCACGCGGCGGGCGAGCCCGCGCAGGCGGCGGCCGCGGTCGCCGCGTCCTGGCGGGATCCGGCGAAGTTGCTGTCCGCGCTGCCGCCGGAGGAACGGGCCGTATGGGTGGCGGAGTTCATCGCCGCGCACGGGCTGTCCGACGCCTTCCGGCTGCTGGGGGTATGCGCCGTGCCCTGGAGCGAGCCCCTGGGCCGAGCCGTGGTCGACGCCCTGGACATCGCGCGGGACGCCGGCAGTTATCCGTGGAGCTTCAGCGGGGTGATGGGGCTCGCGGAGCGGTGTCTGGACCCGGCCCAGGCGGACTGTCTGGAGGTTCTCACCGCGATACCGGACGAACCGGAAGACGGCGCTCCGGGCGCGGTGGGGTACTGGTCCGAGGCGTTCCAGCGGCTGGTGGGGACCCTGCGGCTGCGCGCCACGATGCGGGCCGAGCTCGACGGGCCCCCGCAGCCCCGGGCCGCGCCGGACCCAGCGGCCTGACCCTCGGCCGCCTCGGACCTGCGGCTCGAGCTGCCGGACGCCCGGACCCGGGACTTGACTCCCCCGCCGCGCCCGGCGCCTCGGCCCGCCTCCCGGGCGCCCCGAACCTGCGGCCTGGCCCCCAGACGCTCGGACCTGGGACTTGAAGTCCCCGGCCGCGCCCGGGCACCGCGGGCTGCTCCCCGGGTGCCCCGGCGCGTGCCGAGGTGCCCTGACGTGCCCTCCGGCACATCACGGCACCCGGCCGACGCGCGGTGTGCCGGGGTCAGGCGGCGACGGGGCGGACGTTCGCCCGGACCCACTCCACGATCGAGGTGGTCGTCGCACCCGGAGTGAAGATCTCCGCGACGCCCTTCTCCTTCAGCAGCGGGATGTCGTCCTCCGGGATGATGCCGCCGCCGAAGACCTTGATGTCCTCCGCCTCGCGTTCCCGCAGCAGCTCCAGCACCTTCGCGAAGAGCGTCATATGCGCACCCGAGAGGATCGACAGCCCGATCGCGTCGGCGTCCTCCTGGATCGCGGTGTCGACGATCTGCTCGGGCGTCTGGTGCAGCCCGGTGTAGATGACCTCCATACCGGCGTCACGCAGCGCTCGCGCGATGACCTTGGCCCCGCGGTCATGGCCGTCGAGCCCCGGCTTGGCCACCACCACTCGGATCGGACCGGTCACTCCCATCACTGCCTCCATGCCTCCGTGCTCGACTGCCGTCACCGGCGGTAAGCGGTGAACGAACGTTATCGCCAGCTTCCCGCACGCAGCAGTTTCGCGGCGAGCAGCGAGGGGGAAATCACACAGTGGGACACGTCCACACGGAGCCGCACCGGCCGAGCCCGTCCCGCGCCGTCAGGGGGCGGGGCCGCCGTTCGCCTGGTTCGGCCGCACAGCAACCGCAGCGGGGAAGTCGCACCGCCGCGTCGTGAACCGGTGTCGCGAGCCGGCCGACGCGGTGGTGCGGTCACCGGGAAGACCGACCGGAGCGACGGCCCCCGGAGCGACGGATCCTCGAGCCCGGCCCACCCGCCTCGGCTGCTCGTCAGGGCACGCGGAGCAGAGCCGCTTCCGCGGGTCGTTCGGGAGGCCGGCCATGAAGACCTTGCCCTTTCCGCTCTCGCTGATCGGGCCGCTGCGCTCGTCGACCGCCCTGGTCCGGGCCACCGCGGTGGACGCGGCGGTCCTCGCCGCACACGTCATCCTCTATCCGACCGGCCTGGCCCAGGAGCGCCCGTACCGCGAGCCGGGCACGCTGGACGGTCCGGACGCACCGGACGGCCCGGATGGACCGGCCGCGTCGGAGGGACCGGCCGGCGCGGATCGCCCGGACGGCGTACCCGACCCGTCCGCCCCGGGCGGGAGACGGTCCGCCGCCCACCGCCCGGTGCTGCTGCTGCACGGGTTCATCGACAACCGCTCGGTCTTCGTGCTCCTGCGCCGCTCCCTGCGCCAGGCCGGCCGTCACCACGTGGAGGGCCTCAACTACTCACCGCTGACCTGCGACGTCCCGACCGCCGCGGCGGCCCTCGGAAACCGCGTCGAGGAGGTCTGCCGGCGCACCGGGCACGACCGCGTCGACCTCGTCGGGCACAGCCTGGGCGGGCTGATCGCCCGCTACTACGTGCAGTTGCTGGGCGGTGACGCGCGCGTGCGGACGCTGGTCACCCTGGGCACCCCGCATGGCGGCACCCGGGTGGTGGCCCCGCTGCTGTCGGCGCACCCGATCGTGCGGCAGATGCGGCCGGGCTCCCCGGTGATCGAGGCGCTGCGACAGCCGGCGCCGCACTGCCGCACCCGCTTCGTGAGTTTCTGGAGCGATGTGGATCCCGTGGTGACACCGGCGGAAATGGCCCGCATCGACCACCCCGACCTGGCGGCCGAGAACGTGCGGGTGACCGGAATCGGCCATCTCGCCCTCCCCGTGCACCGGATCGTCGCGGGCGGCGTGTGCCAGGCACTGACGGAACGGCAGAAAACGGAACCCCGGCATGCCGGGCAGGACGGCGGGGACGACGCTTCCGGGGCCGCATCGGTTGCTTGATCACGCGGATCATTACCGAACAGCAATCGAACACCCGGCCAAGTAATGGCACACAGGACGCCGAAAGGCGACCAAATGCCCTTTCCCGCACCGTCGGAAACCTGCCGAAGATTGTCGGCGTCGCATACCGCCGGGTACAGTCGCCGCTAATTCTCCTGCTGCCGAGGCGAAAGAGAAGTTGGTGGTGAACGACCGTCACCCGTCGGGGAGCTCGATCCCGACCGTCCCCGCTGCTGACGCCTCATATGCCCAGTTCTATGGGGCGTACGACGAGCAGCAGGGCAGTGAGCAGAGCTACGCCGGGTACGACGGCTACTCCACCGGCGACTTCGGCCAGCTCGGCGCGGCCTATGACGGCACCGATCCACTCCTCACCGATCTCGCGGGCGACGCCTACGGCACCGGCCAGTTCCCGACGGGGCAGTTCACGGCGGGCCTGTACGACACCGGCACGGGTCAGTACGACACCACCGGTCAGTACGCCACCGGCAGCTACGACCTCGGCCAGTACGACACCGGGAGTTACGAGACCGGACAGTGGGACGCCTCCGGGCAGTGGAGCCTCGGCAGCATCCCCCAGCAGTCCACGGAACCCGGCACCGGCGGCTACCCGACGGGTGGCTACGACACCGCCGCGGCGTGGGGCGAGACCGGCTATCAGCTCTCCGGCGCCATCCCCGCCCAGCAGACCACGGACGCCACCGGCCAGTGGGACCTGAGCGGCCAGGCGGACGGCACCGGCCAGTGGGACACCAGCGCGCTGTGGGAGACCGGCGGCGCGGACTCCGGTCAGTGGGACGAGAACCGGCCCTGGGATGAGGCCGGCGCGTACGAGACCACCGGAGTCGACACCGGGCTGACCCAGACCTGGGACGCCACCGCCTGGACAGCCGGCGACTCGATCTACGAACAGCAGCCCGGCGGCGAGCCGTACGGCACCTCGGACGGCTCGGGCGACGCGTTCGACGCGGCGGCCGGCACGGACGGCAGCGGCGGCGCCGGGAACCACCGGATCCACGACGCCCACCAGGCCGATGGCAGCGGCGAAGCCGGCGAGGCCCCGCACGCCGATGGCGCCGACCGCACCGACGACGAGCCGGTCCTGGTCTCGGCCCCCTCCTACCCCGACGGCCCGCGCCGCGACGGCTCCCGTCGCGAGAGCTCCCGCCGGGACGGCGCACGCGGCCGCCGCCGTACCGCCGCCCGCCCCAAGCGGTCCGCGCTGCTCACCGTCGCCGTGCCCTCCGTCGCCATCATGGGCGTGACGGCCGTGGCCGCGGCCGCCGTCAGCGGTGTCGGCGGCGACAGCGACAAGGACGACTCGACCACCCAGGCCGCGCCCGACGCGGCTTCGGTCAAACCGTCGGTCGCCAACAGCAAGCTCGACACCCAGCTCGCCGGACTCTCCGACCGCGCCGACGACTTCGCCGACCGGGCCAGCCGCACCCAGGAGCGCATCGACCTCAAGGAGCGGCAGGCCGCCGAGAAGAAGCGCAGGGCGGCGGAGGCGGCGCGCAAGGAGGCGCTGCGCCCGAAGTTCGCACTCCCGGTCACCCAGCACGGCCTCAGCGCCCAGTTCGGCCAGGCGGGCATCAACTGGATGTCGGTGCACACCGGCATAGATTTCCCGGTCAGCTACGGCACGCCGGTGATGGCGGCGACCGACGGCACCGTACGCACCCAGTGGAACAGCGCCTACGGCAACATGGCGATAGTGACCTCGCCCGACGGCACCGAGACCTGGTACTGCCACCTGAGCAGCACCAAGATCCGGTCCGGTTCGGTGAAGGCCGGGGACGTCATCGCCTACTCCGGCAACTCCGGCAACTCCACCGGGCCGCATCTGCACTTCGAAGTACGCCCGGGCGGCGGTTCCGCGGTCGACCCGCTCCCCTGGCTGCGCACGCACGGGCTCGACCCCACATAACAGGCCCGCTGATCAAGCCCACCGACTGATGGCGGCGGCCCCGGCCCACCGGCCGGGGCCGCCGCCATCAGCGCTGCTCCGTCAGAGCTTCTCCACCGGTGCGTACCGCAGCAGCAGCCGCTTCGGCTTCTCGTCACCGAAATCGATGGTCGCCTCGGCCGCGTCCCCGCTGCCCTTGACGCCGACCACGGTGCCCAGCCCGAACGAGTCGTGGGTGACCCGGTCGCCGATCGCCAGCGAGACCACCGGCCGGTCCTTGGCCCGCCGGGTCGCGAAGCCGCTCGCCCCGCCGCCCACGGCCCCCCTCGAGCGCGAGGACGACCGGGAGGCCGACGACGACAGCGACGAGGCGATGCCGGAGCCGGCGCCGATGGAGTTCATGGAGGCCGAGGGCGCCGAAGGGCCGGTGCGCTTCCAGTGCAGATACTGGTCGGGGATCTCCTCCAGGAAGCGGGAGGGCGGGTTGTACGAGGGCTGGCCCCAGGCGCTGCGCATCGTGGAGCGGGTCAGATACAGCCGCTCCCGGGCGCGGGTGATGCCGACATACGCCAGCCGCCGCTCCTCCTCCAGCTCCTTGGTCTGGCCGAGCGCCCGCATGTGCGGGAAGACGCCGTCCTCCATGCCGGTCAGGAAGACCACCGGGAACTCCAGGCCCTTGGCGGTGTGCAGGGTCATCAGCGTGATGACGCCGCTTCCCTCCTCGTCCTCGTCCGGGATCTGGTCGGAGTCGGCGACCAGGGCGACCCGCTCCAGGAACTCGGCGAGCGTGCCCGGCTCGTCCTCCGTCCGCTCCTGCTCGAATTCCAGGGCGACGGCGGCCAGCTCCTGGAGGTTCTCGATGCGGGTCTCGTCCTGCGGGTCGTTGGACGCCTGGAGCTCGGCGAGATAGCCCGTGCGCTCCAGCACCGCCTCCAGGATCGTGGCCGGTCCGGCGCCGGACTCCACGATCGTGCGCAGCTCCTCCATCAGGGTGTTGAAGCGCTTGACCGCGTTCGCCGAGCGGGCCGCCATGCCGTACGCCTCGTCGACGCGGCGCAGCGCCTGCGCGAAGGAGATCTTCTCGCGGAGCGACAGGGCGTCGACCATCGCCTCGGCGCGCTCGCCGATGCCGCGCTTGGGCACATTGAGGATGCGACGGAGCGGAACGGTGTCCTCCGGGTTCGCCAGGACCCGCAGGTAGGCCAGGACGTCCCGGACCTCCTTGCGCTCGTAGAAGCGCACTCCGCCGACGACCTTGTAGGGCAGGCCGACGCGGATGAAGATCTCTTCGAAGACACGGGACTGGGCGTTGGTGCGGTAGAAGACGGCGACGTCCCCGGCCTTGGCATCGCCCGCGTCCGTCAGCCGGTCGATCTCGTCGGCGACGAACTGGGCCTCGTCGTGCTCGGTGTCGGCGACATAGCCGGTGATCCCGGCGCCCGCGCCCGCCTGGGTCCACAGGTTCTTCGGGCGGCGGTTCTCGTTCCGCTCGATGACGGCGTTGGCGGCGCTGAGGATGGTCTGGGTGGAGCGGTAGTTCTGCTCCAGCAGGATGGTGCGCGCGTCCGGGTAGTCCTCCTCGAACTGGAGGATGTTGCGGATGGTGGCGCCGCGGAACGCGTAGATCGACTGGTCGGCGTCGCCCACCACACACAGCTCGGCGGGGTCGAAGTTCTCCGTGCCGGTGCCGACCAGCTCGCGCACCAGGGTGTACTGGGCGTGGTTGGTGTCCTGGTACTCGTCGACCAGGACGTGCCGGAAGCGGCGCCGGTAGTGCTCGGCGACGTCCGGGAACGCCTGGAGCAGATGGACCGTGGTCATGATGATGTCGTCGAAGTCCAGCGCGTTGGCCTCGCGCAGCCTCGACTGGTACATCGCGTACGCCTGCGCCAGCGTCTTCTCGAAGCCGTCGGCGGCCTGCCCGGCGAAGGTCTCCTCGTCGATCAGCTCGTTCTTGAGGTTGGAGATCTTGGCGCTGAAGGACTTGGGCGGGAACCGCTTGGGGTCCAGATCCAGGTCGCGGCAGACCAGGGCCATCAGCCGCTTGGAGTCGGCGGCGTCGTAGATCGAGAAGGAGGAGGTGAAGCCGAGCTTCTTCGACTCGCGGCGCAGGATCCGCACACAGGCGCTGTGGAAGGTGGACACCCACATGGCGTTGGCACGCGGGCCGACCAGCTCCTCCACCCGCTCCTTCATCTCGCCCGCGGCCTTGTTGGTGAAGGTGATGGCGAGTATCGAGCCGGGGTGCACCCCGCGCGCGCCCAGCAGATACGCGATGCGGTGGGTCAGCACGCGGGTCTTGCCGGATCCGGCGCCCGCGACGATGAGCAGCGGGGCCCCGTGGTGCTCGACGGCGGCACGCTGCTGGTCGTTCAGCCCCTCCAGCAGCGCGGCCGGGTCCACCGCGGGGCGGGCGGCGCCGTCCCGGTAGTACGGCTCCCGGGCCTGGCTGGGTACGGGCACGTTAAAAGTGTCGCCGAAGAGGTCATGCGGCACCTCCTCCGCACCGTGCCCGGTGGCGTACTCGGGGTCCTCGGGCGGCGGCGGAGGCTCGTCGCCCGCGGGGGCGGAGGCCGCGGCGTCGAGGTCCGCCAGGAAGCTGTCGTCAAAGAGGCTGCTGCTCATCGCCCACCGAGTCTAGGCGGAGGCACTGACAGCCCACACCCGAATGTCACGAAACGGTTTCGGGCAAATCGAACACCAGCCTTCACAGGCGCCCCGCCCGTTGGCTAGCGTGCTCGCCCAAGCGGCCCGACCCCCGTCGGCGACAGAGCCGGCACGGCCCGCCCTCCGCACCGCCGACCCGGTAGGCGGACCACGGAAGGAGCGCCTGTAAGTGGCGTCACACCGTAAGCCCCGCCCGTCCACGGCCCGAATACTCGAGTCGTCCTCCGCCGGCCGCCGCACCGCCGTGGGCGTCACGACCGCCGCACTGGCCTCGGTCACCCTCCTGACGCAGACCGCGAACGCCGCGCCCGGCGCGCCGAAGCCGTCGATCGAGGAGGTGAAGCAGCGGGTCGACAAGCTCTACCGGGAGGCGGGCACCGCC
The DNA here is from genome assembly GCF_058215555.1 of Streptomyces sp. JLBT605. Lineage (NCBI taxonomy): Bacteria > Bacillati > Actinomycetota > Actinomycetes > Kitasatosporales > Streptomycetaceae > Streptomyces > Streptomyces sp. JLBT605. The sequence goes on along the minus strand of NZ_CM177087.1, from coordinate 3,973,137 downwards.
ACTCAGGAGTACGACGCCGCCAAGGAGGCCGCCGCCGAGCAGCGCGCCAAGGTGGACCGCCTGCTGGAGGACGCCGCCAAGCGCACCCAGAAGATGAACGAGGCGCGGCGCACCCTCGGCGCCTACGCCGCCGCCCAGTACCGGCACGGCGGGATGGAGGGCACCGCGCACCTGCTCCTCGCCGACGAGCCGCAGGACTACTTCGACACCGACCACCTGCTGGACCGGCTCAGCGGCCGGCAGAAGGACGCGCTGGACGAGTTCCGCACCCAGCAGGCCCAGGCCCTGCGGCAGCGGACCAAAGCCACCTCCAGCCTGACCGAGCTGGCCGAATCGCAGCGGCGGCTCCGGCAGAAGAAGGAGTCCGTCCAGACCAAGCTGGCCGAGGCGCGCACCCTGCTGTCACAGCTGACCGCCGAGGAGAAGGCGCGGCTGGCGGCGATCGAGCGGAAGAAGGAAGCGGAGGCGCGGCGCAAGGCGGAGGAGCTGGCGCGCAAGCAGCGCGAGGCGGAGCGACAGCGGCAGGAGGAGGAGCGGCAGCGGCAGGAGGACGGGAACGACGGCGGGACCACCGATCCCGGCGACTCCACCACGCCGCCCACCGACTCCACCAAGGCCGAGAAGGCCGTCGCCTTCGCCCGCGCCCAGATCGGCAAGCCCTACGTCTGGGGCGCCACCGGGCCGAACTCCTACGACTGCTCCGGCCTGACGCAGGCCGCCTGGAAGGCGGCGGGGGTCTCGCTGCCCCGCACCACCTGGGATCAGGTCAAGGTCGGCACGCGCGTCGCGACGGCCGACCTGCACCCCGGTGACCTGGTCTTCTTCTACGACGACATCAGCCATGTGGGGCTCTACATCGGCGACGGGATGATGATCCACGCGCCGAAGCCGGGCGACACCGTCAAGATCGCGCCGATCACGGAGATGCCGATCTACGGGAGTGTGCGCCCGGCCTAGGGGGTGTCCGGCTCAGGTCAGCGGTGGTGCCCGGCTCGACAGGCGGCCCGGCTCAGGTCAGCGGTGGTGCCCGGCTCAGGTCCAGAGCACCGCGATGAAGATGTTGGCAGTGGTCAGCGTGCCGACCGCGCCGAAGAGGGCCGGGGGCAGCTTCTCCTCGTCCCGCTTCACGTAGACCAGCCCGAGTATCACCACCAGCACCGCCATCTTCACGGCGAGCTTGACGTTGTTCAGGCTGTTGTCGTCGGCCTGGTTGAGGCCCACCAGGGCCACGCCCGTCACCAGCATGGTCAGCGCGCCGTGCAGCATCGCCGGCGACATCCGTGCCTCGCCGGCCCCCATGACCTTCGTCTGGGTGAGGAAGCCGCCCAGCAGCGCGGCGATGCCGATGATGTGCAGCCCGACGAAGACGTGAATCGTTGCGTCCATGGCCCGGAGCGTAGCCCGGCCCTTAGCAGGGATCGGCGGCCGGGTATGCGGCAATCGCCGCTTCGGTCACAGCCGCCCGGAATCCCTTCGACTCCCCGTCGGCGGAACGGTCACCACCGGTCCCCCGACCACCGAAACCGGTCATTCCCGACCTTCCCGCAACCTCTGCCCGATGTGCCGGTCTAGCTTCCTCTGCCAGGCGGCGGCCCGCTCCCCCCGTACGGGCCGCCGCCGCGTCACCGGAAGGAAGTGACCCACCGCTGTGGCCTCGCACCGGAAGCCCAAGCAGCGCCCGTTCACCGGCGGTTCCAGCCGTTCCGCCCGCACCGCCGCGACCATCGCGCTGGCGGGAGCGGCGACCGCCGCCACCGCGTTCGAGAGCACCGGGCACGCCGCCGAGCCCAGGCCCACCCCCGCCCAGGTGAAGTCGAAGGTCGCGGAGTACCACCAGCAGGCCGAACAGGCCGCCGAGCGGTACAACGGCGCCCGGGAACGGGCGGAGGCCGCCCGGTCCTCGTACGAGGAGCTGCGCGATGAGGCCGCCCGGAAGACCTCCCGGCTCAACACCGCCCGCAACGCGCTGGGGTCGTACGCCACCGCGCAGTACCGTTCCGGCGCCGTGGCCCCCTCGCTGCGGCTCGCCATGGACTCCTCGCCGGAGAGGTATCTCGCCGCCGCCGGGGCCGCCGACCACGCGGCCGATCGACAGGCGTCGGCGGTGGCCCGCATCGTCCGGCAGATAAGGGGGCTGGCGCAGGTGCGCACGGAGGCGGGCGGCAGGCTGGAGGAGCTGAACCGTTCCCGCGGCGCGCTCGCCCGTCACAAGCGCACCGTCGAGGCCAAGCTGGCCGCCGCCGACCGGCTGCTGGACCGCCTCACCGCCGAGCAGCGGCACCGGGCGTCGGCGGACGGCGGCACCGGCGGCGAGGGCCACGCGGGCAGCGACAAGAGCGGCGGCGCGAACGGCGGCAAGCAAGCGGACGGCGGAAGGCAGGCGGACGGCTCGGGCGGGTCGGCGGAGGCGGTGGGGCGGCGCGCCGGTGGCTCCTCCGGCGCCCCACACACCTCGCGCTCCCGGGCGTCCTCCGAGTCCCCGGATGCCGGCCTCTCCCTCCCGCTGACCCCGGCTCCCTCAAGCCGTGCCGCGCTGGCCGTCAGTTACGCGTACGAGGCGATCGGCAAGCCGTACGTCTGGGGTGCGACCGGTCCCACCGGCTACGACTGCTCCGGGCTCACCCAGGCGGCGTGGCGGGCGGCGGGCGTCGCCCTGCCACGCACCACCTACACCCAGATCGGGGCGGGGAAACGCATCACCCGCTCCCAGCTCGCCCCCGGCGACCTGGTCTTCTTCTACTCCGGTGTGAGCCATGTGGGGCTCTACATCGGCGGTGGCCGGATGATCCACGCCCCCCACCCGGGCGCCCCGGTGCGGATCGCGCCGATCGACCACATGCCGTTCGCGGGCGCGGTCCGCCCGGCATAGCCGCCGCACCGCCGTGACCACCTTGCTGACCTGCGAGATCACGATGGAAGCCAGGATCGTCCGGGCCGTCCCCGCCGGTATATGCTTCGGCGAATTTTTCGAACCACAGGCACAGGGTGGGGAACGCCGACATGCGGAGATCTGGCAGAGCAGTGGTGGGCGCGGCGATCGCGACGATGATGATCGGAGCGCTCAGCGCCTGCTCGATGCTGACCGGCGACGACGCGGACGACAGCAAGGGCAAGGGCGGCCAGAAGAGCGACAAGGGCTCGCACGCTGCCTCCTCCTCCGGCAAGAAGATCGGGGACAAGGGGACGGCCTGCCCGCTGCCCGTCACCTTCGACCTCGCCAAGGGCTGGAAGCCGAAGGCCACCACGCCGGCCACGGCCGAGGACACCAAGGACAAGGAGCTCGCGGAGGCCCTCAACGGACTCCTCGACCAGGGCGAGGTCCACATGGTCTGCGAGATCGACGCCAAGCCCGCCGGGAACATCGGCTTCCTGCGGGTCTGGACCGGTGAGAAGACGGCCGGCGGCGGCGACGCCCGGAAGGTGCTCGAAGGCTTCCTCGCCGGCGGAGGGGACAAGGCCAGCGGCGAGAAGTACCGCGCGGTCACGGTCGGTGGGATGAAGGCCACCGAGGTCACCTACACCACGTACAACAAGCTCATGGAAGAGTCCAAGAAGGAGCGCGCGCTCGCCGTGATGACCGCGAAGGGCGCCGTGCTGCTGCACCTGGGCGGCCTCGACAGCGAGGAGCACGAGGAGATGCTGCCGGCGTTCGAGCTCGCCAAGCAGACCCTGGCGCCGTCCGGCGCCTGACGCCCGAAGTCGGGCTCCGGGTCCGGCCGGTCTGCCCGGCCGGACCCTGCCCGATCATCTGGAGGCGGGCCGTCAGCCGCCGATCATCCGCAGGCCGTCCGCCGCCGCCGGGGACAGCTCGCACTCCCGCAGCTCGGAGACCGGCAGCCAGGCCACCTCGGCCGTGGAGCCGTCCGCCTCGGCGACCAGCGGACGGCCAGGCACCAGGTCGACCTCGTAGAAGAGGGCGACCAGGTGCCACGCCACCCCCAGCCGCTGGGCCGAATAGCTGCGGGCCGCCACCAGCCGCGCGTCGCGCGGCTTCAGACCGGTCTCCTCCTCCAGCTCGCGCGTCAGGGCGTCCCCCGGCTGCTCACCCGGGTCGATGCCGCCGCCAGGCAGGTGCCACAGGCCGGGAGCGAAGACCGGCGAGGCGTCCGACAGGCGGGCGAGCAGGATCCGCCGCTCGCCGCCGGAGGCGTCCGTGGCCAGCGCGTACGCGGAGACCCGCCGGCGTATGCCCTCCGCCGCCTCCATGCCGCTCAGATCAGGCGCCGGGCGGTGGCCCAGCGCGTCAGCTCGTGGCGGTTGGACAGCTGGAGCTTCCGCAGCACCGCCGAGACATGGCTCTCCACCGTCTTCACCGAGATGAACAGCTGCTTGGCGATCTCCTTGTAGGCGTATCCGCGGGCGATCAGCCGCAGCACCTCCCGCTCCCGCTGGGTGAGCCGGTCCAGGTCCTCGTCGACCGGCGGGGCGTCGGTGGAGGCGAAGGCGTCCAGGACGAAGCCGGCCAGCCGCGGGGAGAAGACGGCGTCGCCCTCACGGACCCGGTAGATCGCGTCCACCAGGTCGGTGCCGGTGATGGTCTTGGTGACATAGCCGCGCGCACCGCCCCGGATGACGCCGATGACGTCCTCGGCGGCATCCGACACCGACAGCGCGAGGAAGCGGACCGGCTGCTCCGGGTCGGCCATCAGCGCGCTGCTGCGGCGCAGCACCTCGACCCCGCCACCGCCGGGCAGATGGACGTCGAGCAGGACGACCTCCGGCCGGGTGGTGCTGATGACGGAGACGGCCTGGTCGACGTCGGCCGCCTCACCGACCACCCGCACACCGGTGCGGTCCGTCTCGCCGATCTCGGCCTGGACCCCGGTGCGGAACATCCGGTGGTCGTCGACGAGCACGACCCGCACCTGGCGCCCCGGCCCGCCGGCCGCCGCGGCCGCCCCCGGCTTCCTGTCCGGCGCCTCGGGCTCCGCCCCCGGTCCCTGCTGCTCCGTCATGCCTCGTCCGCCCTCTCCATCTCCAGCTCCACTTCGGTTCCCCCCTCGGGTGCGGACCGCAGGCGAGCCGTACCGCCGTTGCGCTGCATCCGGCCGATGATCGATTCGCGTACGCCCATCCGGTCGTCCGGCACCGACTCCAGGTCGAAGCCCGGGCCCCGGTCCCGCACCGAGACGAAGACCGTACGCCCCTCGACCTCCGCGTACACCTGGACGGGGCCACCCTCGCCACCGTACTTGGCGGCGTTGACCATCGCCTCGCGCGCGGCCTGGAGTTGGGCGCCGAGCCGCTCGTCGACGAGGCAGTCGCCGACGACCACCACCTCGATCGGCACGCCGTGGTAGTCCTCCACCTCTGCCGCGGTGCGGCGCACCGCCTCGGCCAGGGTGTCCGGCACGTCCGTCTCGGCCTCGTCCTTGCCGGTGCCTTCCGGCTTGTACAGCCAGGCGCGCAGCTCCCGCTCCTGGGCCCGCGCCAGCCGGGCGACCTCACGGGGGTCGTCGGCGCGGCGCTGTATCAGGGTGAGGGTGTGCAGCACGGAGTCATGGACATGCGCGGCGACTTCGGCACGTTCCTGGGCGCGGATGCGCATCAGCCGCTCCGCCGACAGGTCCTGCATCATGCGGACCAGATACGGGCCGGCCAGCAGCGCGACTCCGACGATCACCGCCAGCGTGGCCTGGAGGACCGCCCCCAGGTGCTTGGCCGAGCCCTGGATGACGACGATGCCGGTCACCCCGGCGCCCACCAGCGCCACTCCGGCCGCCACCCGGGCCACCGGCAGCACCCGCTTGCTGCGGCTGAGCTCCACCCACTGGGCGCGGCGCGCGTTGTCCGCCTGGCGCCAGACCAGGGCCACACCCGCGCCGATCAGCAGCAGCGGCCAGATGTAGGTGTTGGCCCGGCCGAGCTGGAAGCTCTCCACGAAGATGCCGGCGCCGACTATCAGCGCGATCAGGGCGACGACCTGGCCCTTGTCGGGCCTGCGGGCGAAGACACGGCGTCTGCCGTCGGGGCCGGGCGTGGTGCTGACGGGGGCCGGCCGCTCGGTGTCGACGCCGCCGACGCCCAGCGGCACCACGAACCAGAACAGCGCGTAGACCAGGGCTCCGAAGCCCTCGGCCATGAACAGCGACGCGAAGATGATCCGGACCCAGGAGACCGGCAGCCCCAGGTGCCCGGCCAGGCCGCGCGCGACGCCACCGAGCATCCGCCCCTCCGCGCTGCGGTACAGCTTGCGGAGGGGCGGCTCGGCGAGGTCAGGCGGCGGGGCGGAATGCGACCCGGCACGCGGCGTGGTGGCTGCCATGGACCCGATCGTCACACGATCAGCGGCTCCGGGACATCAGGGATCACCCCTGACCGGACCCGGAGGCGGCACGAGGGGCGTCCCCGGGCAGCGCCAGTCCGTCCCTGACCTGGTTGAAGACGGTCAGATACCGGTCCCAGTCGGCTCTGGGCGCCGAGAGGTAGAGGGCGTACTCCTTCTCACCCTTGCGGCCCCAGCACAGGTCGATGGCGTACCACTCCCGCGCCGCGCCCTGCCAGCTCATCTCCCACACCGCCGCTTCCTGACCACGGAACTTCGTCCGCTGCATCCGCCGCTGGTAATAGTCCTTCACACCGGCCTTGAACTGCCTCTCCACCTGCTGGAGGTGTTCGAGGGGGTCGGGGCTCGCGAAGTCCAGGACGTCGAAACGGATGCCGACCTTGCCGCTGGGGTCGATGTACTTCACCTCCCGGGACGACGTCACCTCGCGGGTCCAGTGGTTGGGCACGGGCACCGAGACATCGAACTGCTGCTCGTACTGGAGGTGGTAGCCCTCGGGGACGGGCGGCGGGGTGTGCCGGGACGAGTCCGGAGTGGAGTCGTCCTTGGTCGGTCCGGGGCTGTGCTTGCCCTCGCTCTCCGACTGCGTCGTACCCCCGTCGTCGTCGCGGGAGAGCAGATAGACGCCGCCGGCCGCGACCAGTGCGACCACCATGACGGCCAGTGCGCTCAGCAGTGCGGTGCGGCGGCGCGGCCGGCCACCCTTAGGGGGCGCCGGTACCGGAACCGTGGGAGCGGTGGAAGCGGTCGGCGCCGGACTCTGGCCGGGCGCCGATGCGGCAGACGCGACAGACGGGGCAGCTGCGGCAGATGGGGCAGGCGCGGTGGTGGCGGTGGAGCCGCTGGGGCTCGTCGGAGCGAACGGCGAGCGGAGCAGGGTCGTCTCGGCCTCCGCGGCCGGACGCCGCAGCGCGCGTTCCACTTCCTCCAGCGATGGACGCTCTTCGGGGTCCTTGGCCAGCAGCGCCTCGACAAGACCGGTCAGTGGACCGGCGTTCCGTATCGGCTCCAGCGGGTCCATGGCGATGGCGTACGCGGTCTCCATCGCGGTGGCCCGACGGAACGGAGGCCGCCCCTCCAGCGCCTGATAGAGCGTCGCCCCGAGCGCCCACAGGTCGGAGGCGGGCCCGGGCTTCCGTCCCTTGACGCGCTCCGGGGCGATGTAGTCGATGGAGCCGACCACTTCACCGGCCTTGGTGAGGGTGGAGGTGCCAGTCGCCATGGCGATGCCGAAGTCGGTGAGGACGACCCGCCCGCCACCAGGGCCATCAGCCTCGTCCGCCCGGCCCAGCAGCACGTTGCCGGGCTTCACATCGCGGTGCAGCACCCCCGCGGCGTGCGCGGCACGCAGTGCCGCGATCATCCCGCGGCCGATCCGGGCCGCCTCGGCGGGCGAGACCGTGCCGTCGTCCTTGAGCACATCGGCGAGGGTGGTGGACGGCACGTACTCCATGACGATGCACGGCAGCCCGCCGTGGTCGACGACATCGTGCACCACGACCACATTGGGGTGGGTGATCCGGGCCGCGCTGCGCGCCTCGCGACGAGTGCGCTCGTGGAGGGTGGCCAGCTCGTCGTCGGACAGGTGATGTGAGATGTGCAGCTGTTTGACGGCGACCTGACGGCCGAGCAGTTCGTCCTCCGAACGCCACACCGTGCCCATGCCACCGCGGCCGATCTGCTCCACCAATCGGTACCGTCCGGCGATCAGCCGCCCCTCGTCCGACACCGCGCACCCCTCCGGCCAGCCCCGCATGTGTTCGACACGACACGATAGCCGCAGCGGACTCGGGGTCGATCTCAGGGAAGGTCCAGGGTCGAACCGGATATCGCAGGTCGGGACGGCTTGTCACCATGGACGCATGACCGATGCACAGCCCGTTGTGGGCACACAGGAGGGCTTGCCGCTGCGCCGCAGCCGTGAGCACCGGGTGGTCGGCGGCGTGTGCGCCGGGCTCGGCCGGTACTGCGACATGGACCCGGTCATCTTCCGCGTGGTGCTGTCCGTGCTCGCGGTCACCGGCGGTGTCGGTCTGATCGTCTACGGCTTCTGCTGGCTGCTGGTCCCGGCGTACGGCGAGGAGGAGAACGAGGGCCGCAAGCTGCTGTCCGGGCGTGTCGAGGGCCCCGCGCTGACCGCGGTGCTGTGCGCGCTGGTGGGCTGCGGGCTTTTCCTGTCCATGCTCAACAAGGACGGTGTCGTCGCCTTCTCCTTCATGCTGTCGCTCGCCGCGGCCGGGACGGCGTACTGGTCCCGCCGCCGCCAGGCGGAGCGCGGCGAGGGCGCGGCGGACACGGCGGCCCACGCCGCGGCCGGCGCCGCTGCCCCCGCCGCCGGGGCTGCCGCCCCAGCCGCCGGCGGAAGCGGTCCGGCCGCCCGCGGCAAGGGATACGAGGGGGCGCCGCCGGAGGCACAGGCGCCACCGGCCCGTGGCGGCCCCTCCTGGTGGCGGGACCCGATCGTCAAGGACGGCACGACCGGGCATGTCGGCACGGGGTATCTGTGGGGTCCGGACGATGGCCCCGACAGCCCCGACGAGCGGGCCCACGGCTCACATCTCGCGCGCGGGGCGACCGCGGGCCGCTCCCGCCGAGTCCGGGAGCGGACCTCGATCGGCGGCTGGACCTTTCTGCTGGCCGTCCTCGCGGCCGCCGTCGGGATCGGCGCGTCCTGGCACAGCCGACCGCTGGGCACCAGCCTGGAGATCGGGTTCGCCGCCGCGCTGGGCGTCTTCGGACTCGGGCTGCTGATCAGCAGCGTCTACGGACGCACCGGAGCGGGCACCATCGTCGCCGTGGTGCTGACCGCCGGGCTGCTGGCGGCCGCGGCGGCGCTGCCGAAGTCGGTCACCGCGGACTGGAAGCGGCGCACCTGGGAGCCGGCCGCGGCGGCGCAGGTGCGGTCCTCCTACGAGTTGGGCAGTGGTGTCGGAAAGCTGGAGCTGGCGGACATCCGGCTGGACCGGGGCCAGACCGTGCACACCCGGGCGGAGGTCGGAGCGGGGCGGCTGGCGGTGACCGTGCCGCGCGATGTTCGAGTCAAGCTCGACATCGAGGTCGGTCTCGGAGACATCCAGCTCCCCGGGGAGAACGAGGACGACGTCGACATATCCCCGCTGCGGGACCGGACCCTGACCCTGGAGCCGATGGGCGGGCAGCCCGCCCGAGGCACGTTGGAACTGGACTTGGAGGTCGGAGTGGGCCAAGTGGAGGTGACCCGCCCATGAGACGACACGCGTTCGAACCCGGCAAGCTCGTCGCGGGACTCGCGGTGCTGAGCGCCTGCCTGCTCTACAGCATGGACGCGGCAGGAAGATGGCACATACCCGCGTTCGTGGTCGTCCCGGTCATCGTGGGTGGGCTGTGTCTGGCCGGTGCGGTCTCGGTGCTCGCGTATGTCGCGCGCCGCCGCCGGACCCGGCGCACCGAGTCCGCGGCACCGCCTCACCCCGACGTGGACGCGACGGCGCACTGAGGAGCTCGGGGCGGTGGCTCGGCGAGCGCGGGGCGGGGCAGGACAGGGCAGGGCAGGGCAGGGCAGCCAAGGGAACCCGGTGGCTCGGCGAGCGGCGGGGGCGGCCGATGGGCCCCGGTCAGTCACGGGCGGCGGGGTCGGTCGATGGGGTCCTGGTGACCAGCGGGCGGCGGCAGGGCGGCAGCAGGCCGGCTGGCCACCGTCCATGGCCACCGGGTCAGTCGGCGGGGCGGGGATTGTGCCGTGCGCGGCGCCGGCGGGAGAGTTCCGCGTCCGCCGACAGCACCGGGGCGCCCCCCAGGATCAGCGGGAGCCAGGCCATCAGATAGGCCAGGTCGTTGCCGTAGTAGTACGGCTCGGTCTGCCAGCTGACGGTGAGCCACAGGCTCAGCGAGATCAGCGCCCCGCCGAGCGCCGCGAGCCGGGCCAGGACGCCGAACAGCGTGCCCAGGCCGACCGCCACCTCACCGATGGCGATGGCATAGCCGAAGCCCGCGGGGGCCTTCAGCGCCAGGTCGACCAGCCACGGCACGGCAGAGACGTCGCGCACCGACCGCATCATCTCGCCGATCGAATCGGTGCCCGAGGAAGCGAAGAAACCGGAGGTGGTGAGTTTGTCGAGACCGGCGTAGACGAAGGTGACGCCGAGGAAGACGCGCAGCGGCAGCAGGGCGTAGCGGGTGGCGGAGGAGCGCCAGTCGTGCCCCGCGAGACCGGCGGCGAGGCCCAGCCGGCCCCCGCGCCCGGAATGGTCGGCGTGAGCGGAGTGGTCGGCGTGGCCGGTGTCGCCCGCGCGGCCCGCGCGGCGGGTGCGTCCCAGGCGATGCGACCGATCCGCCCGGTGCGAGCCGGCCTGCTGGTGCGAGTTGTTCCGGTCCGGGCCGTCCGCCTGGCCTCTGTGGTCGGCCTGGTCCTCGAGGTGGCTCCCGCCCGGCCCGTTCGTCTGGTGTTCGCGTGTCATCTGGCCCATCCGCCTCTCGTCGCGCCCTCACCATGCATACGGGTCGCGGCGGCGGATGGTTCAAGCCGAGACGGTGCGGTCGGTGGCGCTTGGGCGGACCGGTCAGTCGAGGACGTCGATGGGATAGCGGTTGCTCTCCGCCCCTGAGGCGGTGATGACCTGGACATCCGCCCGGCCGGGTTCCACCTCCGCTGGGACGGGGACGGTCAGCACGGTATCCGCCGGGTTGGTGAAGCCACCGGCGACCGGCACCAGCGGGACGTGCACATGGACGGTGCCGATCCGCACCACGGTGCGGGTCAGCCGGTCCGGGTCCAGCGCGCCCGGCGGGACGAAGCCGCTGCCCCTGATCTCGATGTCGTCGCCGATGCGGATCGGCCCGTCCAGGTCACCCGCCTCCCGGACCCGCACGACCGACAGCACCGTGGGCCGCCCGGCCTCGGCGTACTTCCCGGCCAGGCAGGTCACGGCGGACACCGCCACCAGCACCGCGATGCCCCACGGCAGGGCGGGCAGCCGGTGCGGCTCACGGGCCAGGGTGACGCAGGCGAAGACCGCGACGGCCGCGTTCAGCAGCACGTACTGCGCTTCGGTGAAGCTGCCGCGCCCGGCGTCGTCGGTCAGCAGGTCGGCGGGGCGCGGGCGTTCGGCCCGCACCTTCTGTGCCCGCTGGGCGCGCACCCGGTTGGCCACGACCAGCCGGGCCAGCACCGCCACCGCGCAGCTCAGCCCGAGCACGGTGAGGGCGGCGGCGGAGCGTCCCAGGCCCAGCCCACCGGACGGCGGGCCGTCCGCCCGCGCCACCCGCTCCACGGTGAGCATCAGCACGGTGTACCCGGCGAACAGCACCCATCCGGCGGCGACGGTGCGCGAGGTGGACAGCCGGTTGTCCTCGCCGATGAGCGGCGCGAGCAGCCCGCCGCGCGCCCGGTGCAGCCAGGCCGCGGCGGTGAGCAGCACACCGGTGCCGAGGGCCGCGAGCAGCGCGGCGGTACGGGCGACGGTCCAGCCGTTCGCGGCCAGTGCCGTGACCAGTTGGGTGATCAGCAGTGCGCCGACCGCCGCCCACACCACGGCGACCATGCGCCGCCAGACCTGGGACAGCCACGCCTCGCTGGCCTCCCGGCCGCGCTCCGCGACGGCCCGGGCGGCCTGGGTCAGCTCGTCCGACACCCACTGCCGGGACGCCCCCGCCGAGTGGGCGAGCGCGGCGGGCAGGCCCTGACCGGCCGCGAGTCGGTCGCGCAGGGCGGCGAACTCGGCGACCGCCCGGCGGTGGGCCTCGCGCGCCCCCTGCGGGCAGCCGCAGTCCGCGTGCGAGGAGGGGGCGCGGGGTGCGGGCGCGGCTGTGGGGGCGGGGGTGGTGCCGGGGACGGCAGGGCGGGGAACGGCGGGACGGGGGGCAGTGGGATGTACGGAGCGGACGGGGAGGGTTTCGGCGTGCACCGCCTGCGCTTCGTGGTCCGCACCGGCGCGCGGCGGCCCACCCGTCGTGCCGGGGCGCGGTGGGTGGGCGGAACGTGGCGACTGTGCGGGCTGCGCGGGCTCCGGGGCGGGCCTGGGCGCCGGGGGCGATGTGGAGCGTCCGGAGTGCGCCCGGCCGGGGCGGCCGGCGGGCGGCGCGATCGGCGGCACCGGGGGCGGCGGCGGATACGTCGGCCGGGGCACCGCCCGCCCGACGCCGCCCCGTCCCGAGCCCGGGGCGCCGCCGGAGCCCGCGCCGCCACCCGAGCCCGTACCGCCGCCCGAGCCCGCGCCGCCGCGCGAGGCGCCCGTCGGGGAACCGCCCGTCCGAGAGGCGCTCGTCCGCGACGGGTCCGGCGATGGCGCGCCCGTCCGCGACGCACCTGCCCCCGACGCCCCCGTACCCGACGCGCCCGCCCGCGAGGGGCTCGTTGGGGAGTGGGGGCTCGACGGCTTCGTGCCCGTCGGCGCCGGGGCTGCCGGCTCCGGGTCCGCCGCGGAGTGGGTGGAGGCGGAGGCGGCACCGGGCTGCCGGCCGGCGTCGTGGGCCGGTTCCCGGACGACGTCCTGGCCTCGGCTGAGGTCCTGACCCCGGACGGGGCCCCGGCCCCTGCCGACGTCCGCACCGGCGCCCCTGCCGACGTCCCCGCCGGCCTCCCGGGCGGCGTCCCCGCCGCCGTCGAGGCCGGCGCCCTGGCCGCGCCGCTGCCCCGGCGGGCGCGCGCCACCGGACGTGGCGTCCTTCGTCTGGTCCACCGCCACGGGGCTCTCCCAACTGTCGAGCTTCGGGGTGGAATTGTGCCGTACTCGACGGCACTGTCAGGTCAGAAGATCGGGTTCGCTCCGCGTGATCTCCTGGTACAGCGACTGGTAGTTGATCCACGCGACGAGATCGTTTCCGAGCTGGTCGCGGGTCTCGGCGGCGCTCTCGGGGTCGATGAGCACCGGCTGCCCGGCCGCCTCGGCCGCCAGCTGCACCTGGCACGAGCGTTCCATCGCGATGAACCACCAGGCGGCCGCGTCCACCGAGTCGCCGACCGTCAGCAGACCGTGATTGCGCAGGATGATGGCCTTGTGCGGGCCGAGGGCGGCCGCGATCGCGCGCGCCTCGTCCTCGTCCACGACCACTGAGGTGTAGCGGTCGTAGAGGGCGTGATCCTCGAAGAAAGCGCACACGTCCTGGGTGATCGGCGCCAGCGGCCGGCCGAGTGCGGACAGGGCCCGGCCGTGCAGCGAGTGGCTGTGCGCGACGGCCACCACACCTGGTCGCGCTTGATGCACGTGCGAGTGAATCACGAACGCCGCCTGGTTGACGTGGTACCGCCCCTCCACGACCTGACCGCGCTGATTCACCAGGATCAGATCGCTCACGGTGACCTGCCGGAAGGGCATGCCGAAGGGGTTGACCCAGAAGCAGTCGGTGAACTCCGGGTCGCGAACGGTGATCTGGCCCGCGACGCCCTCCTCGAAGCCGTACCGGCCGAAGAGTCTGAGCGCGGCCGCCAGCCGCTCCTGGCGGTGACGGCGCTCGGCCTCGACGGTGTCGTGCTGGGGCGGCATCGCGAAGCGCAGCTGGTCGACGGGTATCGGCTCGGGCATGACGGTGGCTCCTGACGTCCCTGGGGCTCGAAGCGGAAGCTATCGCCAGGCGGCGCGGGAGCACAGGGTCGTGCGCGATCCGCCCCGGAAAACGCCCCGGAAGCGTCCCGGAAGGCGTTCCGGAAACGTCCCGGAAGGCGTTCCGGAAACGTCCTGGGAGAAGCCGGAAAGACGTCGACGCCGCCGCCCGGCGGGAGCGGGCGGCGGCGTCGACGGCGGTCTTCAGACCAGGGCGCGGGGTGGGGTCACTCCCACTCGATGGTGCCCGGCGGCTTGCTGGTGATGTCCAGCACCACGCGGTTCACCTCGTCGACCTCGTTGGTGATCCGGGTCGAGATGCGCGACAGCACGTCGTACGGCAGGCGCGACCAGTCCGCCGTCATGGCGTCCTCGGAGGAGACCGGGCGCAGCACGATCGGGTGGCCGTAGGTGCGGCCGTCGCCCTGCACGCCGACGCTGCGGACGTCGGCCAGGAGGACCACCGGGCACTGCCAGATCTCGCGGTCCAGCCCGGCCGCGGTCAGCTCCTCGCGGGCGATGGCGTCCGCCTCGCGGAGCAGGTCCAGGCGCTCCTTGGTGACCTCGCCGACGATGCGGATGCCCAGGCCCGGGCCCGGGAAGGGCTGGCGCTGGACGATCTCCTCGGGGAGGCCGAGCTCCTGGCCGACCATCCGGACCTCGTCCTTGAACAGCTTGCGGAGCGGCTCGATGAGCTTGAACTCCAGGTCCTCGGGGAGGCCGCCGACGTTGTGGTGGGACTTGATGTTGGCGGTGCCGGTGCCGCCGCCGGACTCGACGACGTCCGGGTAGAGGGTGCCCTGGACGAGGAACTCGACGGCCTCGGCCCCGGTGCCCGCCTCGGCGATGATCTCGGCCTGGGCCTGCTCGAAGACCCGGATGAACTCGCGGCCGATGATCTTCCGCTTCTCCTCGGGGTCGGAGACCCCGGCGAGGGCGGTGAGGAAGCGCTCCTGGGCGTCGACGACCTTCAGGTCGACCCCGGTGGCGGCGACGAAGTCCTTCTCGACCTGCTCGGTCTCGCCCTTGCGCATCAGGCCGTGGTCGACGTACACGCAGGTCAGCTGGGAGCCGATGGCCTTCTGGACGAGGGCCGCGGCGACCGCGGAGTCCACGCCGCCGGACAGGCCGCAGATGGCGTGCTTGGTGCCGACCAGCTCGCGGATGGCGGCGACCTGCTCCTCGATCACGTTGCCGGTGGTCCAGGACGGCTCGATGCCCGCGCCGCGGTAGAGGAAGTGCTCCAGGACCTGCTGGCCGTGCGTGGAGTGCATCACCTCGGGGTGGTGCTGGACGCCGTAGAGCTTCTTCTCGTCGTTCTCGAAGGCGGCGACCGGCACCAGGTCGGTGGAGGCGGTGACGGTGAAGCCCTCGGGGGCGGCGGAGCAGGCGTCGCCGTGCGACATCCACACGGTCTGCTCGGTCGGGGTGCCCTCGAACAGGGTCGAGCCGGGCTTGGAGACGGTCAGCGGCGTACGGCCGTACTCCCGGGCACCGGTGTTGTCGACCTTGCCACCGAGGGTGGTGGCCATGAGCTGGAAGCCGTAGCACATGCCGAAGATCGGCACCCCGGCCTCGAAGATCGAGCGGTCGAGAGTCGGCGCACCCTCGGCGTACACCGAGGAGGGTCCGCCGGAGAGGATGATCGCCTTCGGGTTCTTGGCGAGCATCTCCGCGACCGGCATGGTCGAGGGGACGATCTCGCTGTAGACGCGCGCCTCGCGGACTCGGCGGGCGATGAGCTGTGCGTACTGCGCGCCGAAGTCGACGACCAGAACGGTGTCGGGGGCGGCAGCTGGGGACGCTGATGGCACTTCGGCGGCCTTCCGGCGGTGGAACTTAAGGGGTTGGACTTTCGATTCTAACGGGCCCATACTGTGGGCCATGTCCAAGCAGCTGACCTTCGTCTTTACCTATGGCACCGGCCCGTCCGGCTGCCATGGTCGTGCTGCTTGATCCACTGAACAGCGACTTCCCAGGCGCCCCGGGCCGACAAGGCCCGGGGCGCCTGTGTGTTTCCGGTCCGACGGCTTGGGTCCCCGGGATCGGGATGCGAGATCCAGAAATCCGCGCATCCACGCATCCGAGAATCCGAGAATTCCCAAGGAGACCGATTCACGTGAGCAAGGGCACCAGCACCGAGATCGCGAACAGGGCGGGGCGGGCCGGTATCGACGATCTGGACCGGCGGATCATCACCCTGGTCCAGGAACGGATGGCCGTCTCGGACGGCATCCAGCGGGACCGGATCGCCACCGGCGGGCGCCGGCTCGACCTGTCCCGCGAGATGGAGATCCTCGGCCGCTACCGCGACGAGCTCGGCAGGCCGGGCACCGCACTGGCGATGACGCTGCTGGAGCTGTGCCGGGGCCGCGTCTGACCGCGACCGCTCCTCGCCGGGTGCTGCGGACCTTCCCGATCGCGCCGCCCTGGCCCGGGTCCCGGCGGACCGTCCCGTCGCGCCGCCCAGGCCCGGGCCCGGCGGACCGCGCCATCACCACCCGGCCGCGCCAGCCGGCGGCAGGCGCGGCCGCGTCCGGATGTTCGGTGGTCATCACCCGTACGGCGCGTGACCGGCGGCTCGGACGCCTCGTTGGTCCCGGTGTCCGCGCCGAACCAGCCAGGAGCGGCCCGGAAGATCCACGCGTGGCTAGATTCGCCGAAGCGATGAGACGCGACGCCTGCGGTGATTCAGGCGGTGCGCGTCGTGGGACCTCGTTTCGGCGCGGTGACCGGTCAGCAGGGGACAGCAGCCCGGTCATCACCCAAAGGACGGTCGGCCCCATGGGACGCCTGGGGCCGACCGTATCCGGTGCGGTCAGGTCCGGTTCGGTCGAAGACCGAAGTCTTCCCGATACCGGCTTTCGGTGATCCAGATCACTTCACAGTGTGACCGTTGTGTGAGCAACCTTTTTCTGGCAGTGCTGGTCATGTACGTGCAAACGCACGGCCATTCCGCGCCCCCACCGCGTCGGCCTTCTCCAGTCACCGCCTGCGCACAGCAGCGCGTACGGACCCAGAAGAGGTCTTCATGAAGCTTCGCCGCGCCCTGGCGACCGCCGCAGCCGCCGCCGCGATCGCCCCCGCCGCGCTTCTCGCGGCTCCGGCCGCGTACGCCGATTCCACGCCGGAGCCGACTCCGTCCGCCACCGTCGACCCGACGACCGAGCCGCCGGCCCCGACGCCGAGCGCGACGACGGAGCAGCCGACCGCGCCGGCCACCACACCCGCGCCGAGCCCGACCACCGCCACGCCGACGCCGACCCCGACGACGCCGACCCAGACCCCCACCACCCCCGCGCCCACCACGCCGACCCCGACCCCGACCGCGACGGAGACGACGCCGGGGGATGACGACGAGGACCCCATCTGCGAGGAGGAGTCCGAGGAGGCCGCGGTCCGCACCGAACTGCGCGGGCTGCCGAGCAAGGTCGTGGCCGGTTCGGGCTGGGTGAACTTCACCTTCCGCACGATCAACACCTCCGACCGCGCGATGAAGGAGGTCGACGAGTTCGTCGGCGTCGGCGCCATCTCCAAGGACGACATCTCGGACGTCTCGAAGTACCTCACCCTCCAGTGGTACGACCAGGCGGACGGCGTCTGGAAGACGCTCGACAAGGAAGCCGGGTACATCACCACCATCGCCGACCTGGGGCCGGACGAGTACGCGGACGCCAAGCTGCGGCTGAAGGTCGACGCCAGGACCCCGGGCAGCTACGGCTTCGCCATGTCCATCGGCGCGTACCACAACGAGGACGACGTCTGCGGCTTCTCCGAGGCCCTGGACTACGAGTTCGACGTGCTGGTCGCGGGCAGCAAGCCGGGCCCGGTGGAGGACTCCGAGGGCAAGCCGGGCAAGGGCGGCAAGAACCTGCCCAAGCCGCAGGGCGACCTGGACGAGTTGCCGGTCACCGGCGAGCTGGCCCAGACCGGTTCCTCCTCCATGCTGCCGACGATCGCCATGATCGGTGGCGTCGCGGTGGTCGCGGGTGCCGGTGCGGTGTTTGTCGTGCGGCGTCGCCGTACGGATGGGGCGGCCGCGTAACGACCTCCCGGACGGGGGTCGTTGAGGAGTGGCCCGGCGCGGCTGTCCGCCAGTGCGGGTGGTCGCGTTGGGGCTCCGCCCCGAGCCCCGGTCCTCAATCTCCCCCAGACTTCGTCCGGGGGGACCCCCAGGACGGGCTGGATTTTCCCGCCCGTCCGGCGCTTGCCTCAGCCCTCGGACGGGCTCAGTCCTTGGACGGGCTGGATTTCGGCACTGTCGGGATCGGGAGCAGCGGCAGGCGCAGGGCGGCGAAGGCGTCTGCCGGGACGGCCGGGTGGTGCGGGGCGACCGGCGTGAGGCGCTGGTAGGGCCGGCCCTGCTCGGGGCGCGGGTCCGGCTCGCCCTTGTTCGGCCACAGCGACATCGCCCGCTCCGCCTGGGCGGTGATGGTCAGCGAAGGGTTCACGCCCAGGTTCGCGGAGACCGCGGCCCCGTCCACCACCGAGATCCCGGGATGGCCGAACAGCCGGTGGTAGGGGTCGATGACGCCGTGCTCGGGGTCCTCGCCGATCGGGCAGCCGCCGAGGAAGTGCGCGGTCAGTGGGGTGCCCATCAGCTCGCCGAGATTGCTGCCCGGGATGCCGTTGATCGAGTCGGCGATCAGCCGTGCGGCCTCGGCGCCCTCGGGGATGTGGTCCGGGTTGGGGGTGCCGTGCCCCTGCCGCGCGGTGAGCAGCCCCTTTCCCAGGCCCTTGGGCTTGCGGTAGGTGGTCAGCGAGTTGTCGTGGGTCTGCATGACGAGCCCGATGATGGTGCGCTCGGACCAGCGGCGGTAGTTGAACATCCGGACGGCGTGGGTGGGGTGCCGCAGGTTCGCGCCGAGGTACCGCAGCCAGCGGGGCGCCTTCCCGCCGTACGGGATCTGCAGGATGGACAGCGGAGCCATCGCGTTGGAGCCCTTGCCGTAGCGGACCGGCTCGATGTGCGTGGTGTCGTTGGGGTGGATGGACGAGGTGATCGCCACCCCCTTGCTGAAGTCGGCCTTCCCCCGACCGGCGCCGGGAGCCGACCCCGTCCGGCCGGTCTTGCGGTAGCGCCGGTCGGTGGTCTGGGCGCCCACCAGCGCCTCGGAGTTGGTGCGGGTCAGCTCGCCGAGCTTCGCGGATATCCGGGGCAGCAGGCCGCTGTCCCGCATCCGGTGCAGCAGGGTCTGGGTGCCGTACGTGCCGGCGGCGATCACCACTCGCCGGGCGCGGATGGTCGTCCGCGGGCCCTTGCGCCGCCGGTCGGTGGGGACGGTCAGGACCCGGAAGCCACCGGCGTCGTCCTCGGTGACGGCGACCGCGGTGGTCATCGGGTACACCTCGGCACCGGCCCGCTCCGCGAGGTGCAGGTAGTTCTCGTTGAGGGTGTTCTTGGCACCGTGGCGGCAGCCGGTCATGCACTCACCGCACTCGGTGCACGCCGTGCGGGACGGGCCCACACCGCCGAAGTAGGGGTCGGCGACCGCCTCACCGGGCTTGGCCCGCGCCTGCCCGCCGGCGTCGTCGCCGTCCCCGAAGAACACCCCCACCGGGGCCATGTGGAAGCTGTCGCCGACGCCCATCCGCTCGGCGGCGTCCTTGAGGTGGACGTCGGAGGGGGTCATCGTCTTGTTGAGCCGGACCCCGAGCATCCGCTGGGCCTGCTCGTAGTACGGCCGCAGCTCCTCCTGCCAGTCGGTGATGTGGCCCCACTGCGGATCCTGGAAGAAGGGGGCGGGCGGCACGTACAGCGTGTTGGCGTAGTTGAGGGAGCCGCCGCCCACCCCGGCCCCGGCCAGCACCATCACCTTGCCCAGCACGTGGATGCGCTGGATGCCGTAGAGGCCGATGGCGGGCGCCCACAGGTAGTTGCGCAGGTCCCAGGAGTTCTTGGGCAGGGTGGCGCGGGTGTAGCGGCGGCCCGCTTCCAGCACACCGACCCGGTAGCCCTTCTCGGTGAGCCGCAGAGCCGATACGGAGCCGCCGAAGCCGGAGCCGATGACGAGGACGTCGTAGTCGTACTCGGTGGCCTCAGCGGGCTCGGTGGGCTCGGTGGACCCGGTTGGCTCGGTGGGCGCGCACGCGTCCTGTGTCACAGGTACCTCCGTCGGGCAGTGCAGGTCCACCAGGCGCGGACCGGGTCCAGGTTGCGAAGGGCGCGGCGGCGCGGGTCAGCGCAGCCGCAGCGCCTTCATGGCGCGCAGGCCCGTGGTCATCAGGCGGGCGTACTTCTCGTCGTCCAGGCCGAACGCCGGGGCCAGCGGCAGCAGTCGCTGCTGGGCGATGGTCTGCGCCTCGGTGAACTTGAGGATGCCCTCCGAGCCGTGGCGGCGGCCGAGCCCGGAGTCGCCCATGCCGCCCATCGGCGCGCGGACGCTGGCGTAGGCGGGCGAGAAGGCCTCGTTGACGTTGACCGTGCCGGTGCGCAGCCGGGCGGCGATGGCCCGGCCGCGGCGGGTGTCGCTGGTCCAGACGCTGGAGTTGAGGCCGAAGGGGGTGTCGTTGGCGAGCGCCACCGCCTCGTCCTCGTCGGTGAAGCGATAAATCGACACCACCGGGCCGAAGGTCTCCTCGGAGCACACCGCCATCGGGGCCTCCACCCCGTCCAGGATGGTCGGCTCGTAGAAGAGCGGGCCGATGTCGGGGCGGGCCCGGCCGCCCGCGACGACCGTGGCGCCCTTGGCGACGGCCTCGTCCACATGGCGGGTGACGGTCTCCAGCTGGCGGGCGGAGACCAGCGAGCCCATCTCGGCGCCGTAGGCGAGGGCGTTGCCCAGCCGCATCGCCTTGGTGCGGGCGGCGAAGCGGGCCAGGAAGTCGTCGGCCACCGAGGCATGGACGTACAGCCGCTCGATGGAGATGCACAGCTGGCCGGCGGAGGAGAAGCAGCCGCGGACCGCGCCCTCGGCCGCCTTGTCCAGGTCGGCGTCGCGCAGCACCAGCATGGCGTTCTTGCCGCCGAGTTCGAGGGTGCAGCCCACCAGCCGGGCGGCGGCGCGCTGGGCGACCTCACGTCCGGTGCGGGTGGAGCCGGTGAAGGAGACGTAGTCGGCGCGCTCGACGACGGCGGGACCGACGACCGGTCCGTCCCCGATCACCACCTGCCACACCTCGGCGGGCAGCCCGGCCTCGATCAGCAGGTCGCGCGCCCACAGGGCGGTCAGCGCGGTCTGGGTGTCGGGCTTCATGACGAGGGCGTTGCCGGCCACGAGGGCAGGCAGGGCGTCGCCGACGGAGAGTTCCAGCGGGTAGTTCCAGGGCGCGATCTGGCCGACGACGCCGCGCGGCTGGCGCACCTCGGTGACCTTGGTGAGCGTCGGGACGGCGCCCAGGTGACCCTTGGGCCGCAGATAGGCGGGGGCCTTGCGGCCGTAGTGCCGGGCGGCGAGCGCGACGGCCTGGATCTCCTCGTGCGCGTGCAGCCGGGTCTTTCCGGTCTCCAGTTGGATGAGGTCGAGGATCTCAGGCTGCCGCTGGAGCAGCAGGTCGTGGAAGCGCAGCAGCACGGCGGCGCGGCGGCGCACCGAGGTGGCGGCCCAGGCCGGCTGGGCGTCCCGGGCCCGGGTGAAGGCGGTCTCGACGTCCTCCGGGGTGGACTCGGGCAGGTCGGCCAGCTTCTCCCCGGTGAAGGGGGCGTGACCGGCGGTGGTGCCCTGGCCGACGAGCCCCCGGGTGAGCCGGGCGACCAGCACCGGGGTGATGACGTCGGCGGCGGTGCGGGTGCCGGGGGCGGCGACCGGGTTCCCGCCGGTGGGCGCTTCGGTGGCGGATGCGGTGGCGGTCGCGGTGCCGGTGTCCTGCGGGTCCCTGGAGTCCGTCATGCGGGTGAGGGTATGACGAGGCGAGGCCTTTGGGTACCCAGCGGTAACAACTTTTCCGGATCCATGCCAGTGTTCGCTGGCATGGATCACCACCCCACCCCTGTCCGCACAGGTCAGAGCTGGTCTTCGTCGATCTTCAGGTTCCTGACGACGTCCTCGAACAGCTGATCGCCCGTGGTCCGGGCGTCGCCCTCGGCGGGCATGGTGACCGTCAGGATCCAGACGGTCTTGTCCTTGTTCATATAGACGTGGTCGCGGTTGACGTAGCGGGGGTCGTCCTCGTCGTCGCCGCTCTCCAGGTAGCTGGTGGTCAGATCCCGCGCTTCCTTGCCCTGCTGGGTCGACTTCACCGGCTTGCCCGGCTTCGCGTCGTCCATGTTGTAGGCGTCGTCGCTGGTGTAGTAGTCGGCGAGCGTCCTGGCGGCGCCGTCCACCGACCGCGCGTAGGGCTCGTCCGTCTCCTCCTGCCGCCACAGGGAGATGGTGAAGACATCGCTGGGGTCATTGAAGCTGACGCCGGTGTCGCCGTCGCTGTCGTCCTCGTCGTCGACGACGCGCCGGTAGTCCTCCGGTACGGCCATGGACGCCGCGAGCAGCTCCGGGTCCTCGCGCACCGTCCAGCCGTCGGGCATCGCCGGCTCGCTCGCGAAGGGATTGGCAAGGGCCAGCACCAGCGCCGCCGCCACCGCCAGCACCCCGGCGCCCAGCCCCAGCTGCGCCTTGCGGTTCTTGTGCAGGATCGGCGGGACGAAGCGGCTGCCGCCGGTGGCCGCGCCGGCCCCCGCGACCTCGCCGGCGCCGTACGCCCGGGTGGCCATCATCGTCGCCGCGGGCTGCGGCGGGCGGGCCGCCCTCTCCAGCGCCTGGCGCACCTCGGCCGCCGACGGGCGCGCCGCCGGCTCCTTGCTGAGCAGCCGCATCGTGACGGTGCCCAGCTCGCCCGTGGCACGGGCCGGCGTCTGCGGTTCGGCCGACAGGATCGCCTGGAGGGTGGCGGGGGTGTGCGAGCGGCGGAACGGCGACATGCCCTCGACCGCCGCGTACAGCACCACGCCCAGCGACCACAGGTCCGACTCCGGTCCGGGGCGCTGGCCCAGCACCCGCTCCGGGGCGATGAATTCCGGCGAGCCGACGAACCCGCCGGTCTCGGTGAGCCCCTGCTCGCCCTCGACCTGGGCGATCCCGAAGTCGGTGAGCACCACCCGGTCTCCCCCCAAGACTTCGTCCTGGGTGGGGGTGCCCCCGGCGAAGCCAGGGGGAGTACCCCCACGGCCGAGCAGCACGTTGTCCGGCTTGACGTCGCGGTGCAGCACCCCTGCCTCGTGAGCGGCGGTCAGTGCACCCAGCACGGCCAGGCCGATCCGGGCCGCCTCGCGCGGGTCGAGCGTGCCCTCGGCCAGCCGGTCGCTGAGCGAGTGGCCGCGCACCAGCTCCATCACGATCCACGGGCGGCCGTCCTCGACCACCACGTCGTGCACCGAGACCACCGAGGGATGGTCGATCCGGGCCGCGGCCCGCGCCTCGCGCTGCATGCGCTGGTAGACGGTCTGCCGCTCCCGCTCCGGCAGGTGCTCCGGAAGGCGCGGCTCCTTGACCGCGACCTCGCGGTCGACGACCTGGTCGTGCGCCTTCCACACGGTGCCCATGCCGCCGTGTCCGAGCCGGGAGATCAGCCGGTAACGACCGCCCACCAGCCGCCCGGAGCCCGGCTCCCGCGCGGCCGCGGCGCGGGCGGTAGCGCGCACGGAGGCGGGGGTGGGAGCGGGTCCGGCGTTGCCTTCGCGAGGGTCGGACGCGCCGTACCCGGCGTGTCCGGGCTGCCCTGCGGGCCCGGGTGCGGCGGACATCTGCGTCGGCTCGTAGCCGCCCTGCGACGGGATCGAGGCCGTCACATCGGCCGGGTCGGGCCCGGCGGCCGGCTGAGCCGGCTGGAGCCCGTAACTGGTGGGCTCGTCCGCCCGTCCCCCGTGGTTCGTCATGGCTCCATCATTACCTGGCGTGAGCCACCGCCCGCCACTCAAGGGCCCAGGGACGGTCAGGAGGGGCCACCGGGGCGGTCGAAGGTCTCCACGAGCGTGTCGAAATACTGCTTGCCCTGGCCCTTCTGACTGACCGGGGCGGACACCCACAGATCGCACATGACGTTTCCCTCGTCCCAGCTCATGTCCCAGGTCTGGCGGGCGCCGCCGTCGTCCATGCCGCCGTCCCAGACGAAGGCCCAGAGCGCGGCGGGGATGCCCTCGTGCTCGGTCTCGATGACCTGTCCGCTGCGGTAACCGCGGTAGTTCCGCGGGCCCTTGGCGTCCGCTTCCTTGCTGAGCCCCAGCGGGCCCTTGGGGTCCTGCGGCTGGATGTGGACGCCGATGCGGAATTCCTTGCCCGGCGAGTAGTAGTAGACCCGGGGCGCCTCGTAGGACCGGCCCCAGCCGTCGGGCACCGCCAGCCGGAAACCGGCCGGGTCGTTCACCATGGTGTAGCCCTTGGGGAGGGCGCCCTTGCCGCCCTGGTCGGGCAGGGCGGACTTCTTCGCGGGGCCGGTGGACTTCCCCTGCGACGGGGGTGTCGTCGGCCCCTGCGTCACCTTCCCGCCACTCCGGTGCGCCTGGCTGCCGCCGCCGGAATCGTCGTTGCGCAGCAGCAGCGTGGCGACGCCCGCTCCGGCGGCGAGCAGCCCGACCACCGCCACGGCGGTGAGCACGGCCGTCCGGGCGTGGGAGGCGGGCCGGCGGCGCCGCGCGTCCCGCGCGGAGTCGGGGCCGGGGCCGGGGGTGGCGATCCGGGGTGCGGGCGCCGCGGCGTGGCCGGACGGTACGGAGGCGGACGCGGATGCGGACGCCGGTACGGGTGTGGGTGCGGCAGTGTGGCCGAGTGGTCCGGCGGCTCCGGCGGCGGGCGCGGGCGCCGCGGCCGAGGGGCCGACGGGCCCGGGCGGCGTGGGCGAGGTTGCGGCTCCGCCCTCTGCCACCGGCGCCGGACCGGCCGGGCCGACCGGGCCATGGCCGCCGGGCTGACGGCCTCCGGGCCCCTCCGTCCCGGCCCCGGGCGGGCGGACCGGCTCGCCGCGCGGCACCACCTGCGAGGCATCGACGGGCATTTCCGGGGTGTCCCCGCCCTCCCCGCAGGCGCGCAGCAGCCGTTCCGCCGCGTCGCCGTCCAGCCGCCGCCCCCAGTCCCGCTCCAGCAGTCCGCGCACCACGGGCAGCAGCGGCCCGGCGGCGGTCGGCGGGCGTATCTCGTCGAAGACCACGGCGTGCAGCACGCCGCCCAGCGAGTCGCGGTGGAACGGGGATTCGCCGCTGACCAGCGCGCACAGCAGCACGCCCAGCGACCACAGGTCCGACTCCGGGCCGGTCCGGTGGCCCGACATCCGCTCCGGCGCGGTGTATTCGGGCGACCCGACGAAGGAGCCGGTCTCGGTGATCGTGGTGGCGCCGGGTACCTGGGCGATACCGAAGTCGGTCAGCACCACGCGCCGGGTGCCCGCCTCCATCAGCACGTTCGCGGGCTTGATGTCCCGGTGCAGCACCCCGCTCGCGTGCGCCACCCGCAGCGCGTCCAGCAGCGCGAGCCCGATCCGAGCAGCCTCGCGCGGCCCGACCGGGCCGGAGGCGGCGAGCTGATCGGCGAGCGACTGCCCGTCCACCAGCTCCATCACGATCCACGGTTGCCCGGCCGGCTCCTCCACGACGTCGTGCAGCACGATCACATTGGGGTGCTTCAGCTGAGCCAGCGTGCGGGCCTCGCGCAGCGTGCGCTCGCGTCGCAGCTGGGCGTCGAGACCGGAGAGCCCGTCGTCCGGGTGCAGCTCCTTGACCGCGACCTCGCGTTCGAGCAGTTCATCGACGGCCCGCCAGACCGTGCCCATGCCGCCGCGCCCAAGCCGCGAGACCAGGCGGTACCGCCCCGCGAGCATGCGGCCGTCTCCCCCGAAGCTGTCCATGGCCATCATCTTGCCGCACGCTGAAAATGATCATCAGGCGCGGTGCGCCGACCCGGCCGGGCCGACCAGCGCAGGCCGCTCGGCACCGAGGTGGTCTGGGCGGAGTTCGCTGCGCCGTGACCGCCCGCAGGACTTCCATGGCACCGGAGCGCTTCATTCCGCCGTTGGTAACCTGGCGCGCGCCTGCCAAAGGGCGCTCAACCCAATGACGCATTCGGGGGATTTGACGCATGAAGCCCAACCGTGTCCGTGCTGTCGCCATAGCCGGAATAGCCGTGATCGCCCTCGCGGGGGTGACCGGCTGCGACGGCAAGAAGCGGCGGTCCGGCGGCTCGGACCATGGCGGCTTCACGTCCTCCGGCGGGCTGGGGACTTCCGGCGGGACGGCGGGGAACACCACCGGCGGGGACACCGGAAACCTCACCGGCGGGCACGCCAACGGCGGGGTGGCCACCGCCCCCACCACGGCGCCGCCCACCGGTCCGCTGACCACGACGGAGCCCGAGGACGACATCGCCATCACCGCCTGCGACTTCGACTTCACGGGCGACCGGGCCTCCGCCACGATCACCGTCACCAACGGCAACTCGCGGGGCACGGCGGGCTACGACGGATCGGTCGAGATCGTCGACGGGAGCGGCCAGTACCTGGACGGCCTGCTCTTCAGCGTGAGCGATGTGCCCGCCGGTCAGTCCAAGACCAAGCCGCTGTCGCAGGAGATCAGCATCCGGCCGTCCTCCGCGCCCGCCAGCTTCCGGTGCAAGCTCGGCCAGACCTTCAAGTCGGCCAACCTCTCCTGACGCGCACCGCGCGAAGAACGCCGCCCCGCGGCCGGGATGTCCGGGCCACGGGGCGGCGAGGGCGGTGGGTCAGCCGGTCGGCCGGCGCGTCAGTCAGCCGGTCAGCCGGCCACGCGCCAACTGCGGCTGTCGGTCAGCAGCTTGCGCAGCGCCGGGTCCTTGACCGCCTTCGTGCGGTCGGTCGCCTTGGCGCGGATGGTGTGGGTGGCGCCGTCGGCCGGGACACCCAGGGCCTTCGGCGTGATCTCCAGCTTGCCCTTGGCCGAGACGACCGTCTTGCCGTCCACCGACCAGGTGACGCTCGCGGACGCCGGGACGTCGATCTTCACCCGGGCGCCGCGGCTGAGCACGGTGTCCGTGGCGGTGGAGCTGCCGAGCACACTCGCGTGCCGGTAGAAGCCCGCGATCATGGCCTCGCGCCCGGGCAGATTGAACTCGCGGCCCAGGGTGCGCATGATCGAGTTGTCGGTGGGCCGGTTGATGCCCTTGGGGTAGTAGCCGCCGCCCTCGTACGCGCCGACCGTGCCGCCGTCCGGCGAGGTCTGGCCGAGCCAGCGGTACCACTTCTTCTTCTGCTGCTTGAGCTGCTCGGCGCTGAGCGTGCTGACGTTGGAACCCGCGGGCTCGGGGCCGGTGTAGGTGCCGTACTCGGGGTAGAAGTACTCATCGGCCAGCTTGCCGAGCGAGTGGCCGGTCTCGTGGACCGCGACCTGGTCGGAGTCGGCGTTGTCCGAGGAGGCGGTGGCGATCCCGTCGTAACCCGGCTTGGAGGTCACGTCGTTGTAGCCGGCACCGCCGTACTTGGTGCTGTTGGACAGCACGACGACGAGGTCGGCGGCCGGGGCCTTGGCGGCGTAGGACTCGACCTTGTCGGTGTCCACGCACAGCAGCCGCTCCAGGCCGTCGCACCAGAAGTACGACTTCAGGGCGGTGTCCTTGACGACGTCCTTGGCCGGATCGCCGGAGACGCCGGACTCGCGGGAGACGGCGTCCACCGACCAGACGTTGAACAGGCCCTGGTAGGAGGCGTACGGCTGGACCGCCGAGATCTCCTTCCACTTGCTGCGCACGTCGGCGTGGAAGTCCTCCTGCTGGCTGAGGGTGTAGCCGTCGCCGATGAAGACGATGTCGAGCTTGTCGGCCGTGGAGCCCTGCTGCACGATCGGCGTCACGTCGCCGTCGGCGGCGGCCGCGGCGGGCGCCAGGGACCTGGAGTTGCGGGTGAGGCGGTCCGGGCTGGCGGCGGGGACCTTGGCGTGACGGGGGTGGCCGTCGGGCCCGGTGAAGTACTCGACCTCGACCTCCGCCGACTTCCCGGCGGTCTGCGAGGCGGTGGCGGGGTGGGAATCACCGGCGTCGGTGAAGGTACCCGCGGAGGCCGTGGCGGCCACGGCGGCGGTGACGGCTATGCCGGCCACCAGCGAGGCGGCCCGGGCCGAGATGCGTATGCGACTGCGGCGGCGATGGGATCTGCGCACGATGAGGTCTCCCTGAAGAGGGCTCCGTAAACGGCGAGTTAAGCCGGTTTTAGTGGGGGGTTTAAGCCGTGGCTCAAACTAAGGGCTCAACGGCCGCCGGGCAATGGGCGCGACACGAGTATGCGGCGGGCGTGACGAGCGGTGGCCGAGGGGAAGTTGAGCCCAGACGCCCTCGACCACCGCTTGAGCAGGGCTTTCACCGCGGTGGACGGCCGAGCGGTCGATGACCGGCGGCCGGAAATTCGTCAGACCGGAAGACCGGAAGACCGGGGAAACGGGGGGAAGCCCTTACGCGTCGCGTGGGGCTGCCGTCGTGCACCCGGTTACGCGTCGCGGACGAGCTTCAGCAGCCGGTCCAGGACGTGGCGGCCGCCGGCCCGCACCCCGTCGTGCTCGTACTCGTCGGTCACCCAGGTGCGCAGCCCGCGGATGGCGCGGGCGGTGCGCAGCGAGTGCTCGGTGTCGACGAAGAGGTCGTCGTGGTAGATCGCGGCCGCCACCGGCACGGCGTTGCCGGCCAGCCGCTCGGCGTCGTACAGCGGGCCCCAGCCGGTGCGTGCCGCGAGGAGTTCGGCGGTGCGGGCGAGCGGGCGCAGGGCCGCGTGGGTCCGGAGCATCCAGGGGTGCACGGTCTCGCCGGTGAGCAGCACCGGGTGGCCTCCGGCGAGCGCCTGCCCGGCGTCGAACCGCGGGAACTCCGCGCGGATCCGGTGGGCGGACCAGTCCGTCGCCCGGCCGTCCTGGGCGTAGATGGACTCGTGGAGCAGCGTGTACAGGGGGCTGCCCGCGCGGGAGAGGATGCCGGCCACCTGCTCGGTGAAGGCGTCGCTGAGCCGCTCGCCGTCCGGGGTCGGCACGAAGGCGTCCTCCAGGAGGTAGTGGAGGCGGTGCGAGCCGTCGCCGGAGCCGAGCAGGATGCCGACCTGCTGGAACGATTCAGCAGTGAGCCGGGAGCCGTCCGGCAGCACCTCCTCGTGGTCCGCGAGGTGCGCCACGATGCGGTGGACGGCCGCGATGTCGCCGGGGTAACGGGCGTAGTGGGCCAGCGTCTTGCGCTCCATGCGCGGATAGGCCGCCCGGTAGACCGCGTCGGCGTCCTCGTCCAGCGACGGGAGCCCGCCGGTGATCAGCGCGGCCTGGAGGCCCTCGGGCGCGTGGCTGAGGTAGCTCACCGCGCAGAAGCCGCCGAAGCTCTGGCCGAGCACGGTCCACCGGCGGCCGCCGGTCAGCCGCTGCCGGATCAGCTCGCAGTCCCGGACGATCGCGTCGGCGCGGAAGTGGGCGAGGTAGGCGGCCTGCTCCTCGGGGGTGCCGCGCAGGGCGAGGGTCTGGCGGTTGGCCGGGGTGGAGCGGCCGGTGCCGCGCTGGTCGAGCAGGAGCACCCGGTACTCGTCCAGCGCGCGGTCGAGCCATCCGGAGCGGCCCACCGGGCGGTCGGCGCCGAAGCCGGGGCCGCCCTGGAGGTACAGCAGCCAGGGCAGGTCCTCGCGGGCGCGGTCGGGAGCGCCGCCGTCGGTGTTGCCACTGCCGCTGCCGGTGTCGCCGGCGGCGGTGTTGCCGGTGGCGACGATTTCCCGTGCGTAGAGGGTGATCTGTTCCCCGTCCGGCGCCGTATGGTCGAGCGGGACGTCGAAGTGATGGTCGCTGAGCACCAGCCCCGGCTGCCGGACGGTCGTCGATCTGGACATCGAATCAGTCCTCACGTAAATGAATTTATGTCGGCGATTAACGTACCGCCGGGGTAGATACCGCGGGTACGCACAGCCGGCATGCGGGGCAGGCCGGGAGACCGGAGAGGGGTTGCGGTGGCGCAGACGGGGACCACGGGGACCGGGGACGTACGCGCGGACCGGCCGGAGGAGATCGGACGCCGGGTGCTGCGCCTGCGCACCCGACAGGGGCTCACCCAGCGGCAGCTGGCCGAACCGGCCTACACCGCCGCCTATGTGTCCACCCTGGAAGCGGGCAAGGTGCGGCCCTCCGAGGCAGCCCTGCGCCATCTCGCCGAGCGGCTCGGCACCAGCTACGAGGAGCTGGCCACCGGGCGCTCCCCGCAGGAGGCAACCCGGCTGCGCGCCGGTCTCACCGACGCCCGGCACACCCTGGCCACCGGCTCGGCCGGAGAGGCCGCCGCACTCTTCCAGGAGCTGCTCGCCGAGGCGGAGCGGCTGGCGCTCACCGCGGAGCGGGCCGCCGCGCTGCTGGGGCTGGGTGACTGCGCCCTGGAGACCGGCGAGCTGATCGCCGCGCGCGACCACTTCGAGGCGGCGGAGGCGCTGCTGGCCGACGAGCCGCTGCCGCAGCGCGTCCCGGCGATCCGCGGCCGGGCCACCGCCCACCTGCTCGCCGGTGAACTCCGCTACGCCTGCTATCTGCTGGAGAGCGCGGTCGACGAGCTGAACGCCTCCGGTCTGCACGACCCGGACGCGCTGCTGCTGCTGTACACCGCGTCCATCGCCCCGTACATGGACATGGGCGCGCACGCCCGCGCCGCGCACGCCGCCGAACTGGCCCTCGCGCTGGCGCCCCGGGTCGGGGACCCGGCGCTCATCGCCGGAATGCACCGGGGGGTGGCCCGCACCCTCATCGCCGAGGGCCGCACCGCGGAGGCCGACGCCTCGCTGGCCAAGGCGCAGGAGCTGTACCAGCAGCTGCGGATAAGGACGGAGCTCGCGCACTGCCACTGGATGCGCGGCTACGTCCACGCGCAGGACGGGGACCTCGCGCGGGCGGAGAGCGAACTGCGTACCGCGCGCGACATGCTGGCCTCCAAGCGGGCGGCGCTCTTCACCGTGCAGGTGGAGGTGGAGCTGGCGGATGTGCTGCGGCGGCGGGGGCGGGCGGCGGAGGCGGAGGCGCTGCTGCTGCCGCTGCTTCGGGAGTCGGGGGCGGAGTCGGTTGTGGCTGCGGGTGCGGGTTTTGGGGCGGGTGCGGATGGTGGGGTGAGTGCGGGTGCGGAGTCGGTTGTGGCCGCGGGCGCGGGTGCGTTGTCCGCGGAACGGGGGGCGGTGCACGCGGGCGGGGCGCACCGGCTGCTGGGGCTGATCGCCGAGGAGCGTGGCGACACCGAGACCGCCGAGGAGCACTACTGCGCCGCGCTGTCGCTGCTGGAGCGCACCGGGGCGGCCGGGGATCTGGCCGATCTGTGCCGGCTGCTGGGGGACCTGCTGCGGCGCGAGGGGCGGGTGGAGGCCGCGCTGGACGCTTACCGGACGGGGCTGGGCCATCGGGCGGCCCCGGGGACGACGACGCTGGGGCCGGCGCCGGCTGAGCCACCGCTGTAGGTGGCGGGGCGGTGTCGTGGGGGCGCCGTCGTGGGAGGGCGCCGTCGTGGGGGACGGGTCGGTCCGGGGCACCTTCGGGGCGGCATGATTTACGGGCCACCTCCTACGACGTGAAGTTGCCGTCCATTTGCCCGCAAATCACGCTTTAGTGCCCCGAAGGTGCCCCTCCCCGCCCCTCCTGCACGTCGTCATCGATCCCGAGGCGGTCGGTCCCGCCCTCCGGCACGTCGTCACGGAACGGCGAACCGGCCCGTCCGGCTGGTCAGGCCGGACGGGGCCGGGTTTCCCCCTCCGGCTGGTCAGGCCGGACGTACGGCGCGTCCCGTCCGGCCGGTCGTGCCGGGCGGGCCTTGCCGGGCCGCGGCGCCGCGGGTCATCTCCTCCGCGGCGCCGCGACGTATCCCGCAGCCAACCGGCCTCTCCCCCCGCCAGGGGCCGGTCAGCTGCTGGTCTCGTACGGAGCGAGGAGTTCGCTCCAGCCGCGCCGCAGATCGTGGTACTCGTCCTCGCAGAGCTCGGCACGAGCCTTGGTGAGCCGCTCGCCGTCGACGAGGGCGCGGCCCTTGGCGGGCGCGGAACCGTAGACGTAGCAGCGGTAGTTGGCCGAACGGGCGGCGTCCGGCAGGTGTTCGTCGGCGAAGTCGATGTCCTGCGGGTCGGTGTCCTCGGCGTACAGGGCGTAGTTGTCGGCGGCGGCGAGCACCGCGGCGCGGCCGTCCTTGCCCTGCGGGATGAGGTTGTACGCCGCGAACTGGTCGGCGACGTCCTCCTCGCGGCCGACGATCGGCAGGTCGAGCCGGTCGATCAGCGCGTGGGCGACCTCGTGGTAAAGCGTCTCGGTGATCACGCCGGCGGTCCGGTCGGCGGTGTCACCCCCGGAGGCCAGATCGGCGTCCGAGGCCTCCTCGAACATCGTGCGGACCTCGTCCACGAACTCGTAGCAGAGGTCGACGCGCCCCTTGTCGGGGTCGTAGGCGACGTCCGAGTCTCCGCAGGCGCGGCCCTCGATGGCGATGCGCGGGGCGCGGGGCAGCCGGTCGTTGAGCCGCTGGGCGATCTTCTCCGGCAGCCGCCGCTGCCGCAGGAAGTCGCGGGCGCGGGCGTTCTCGGCGCCATCGGGGGCCCGGTAGACAGCGGACAGGCCGCCGCGTGTGGGGGGCGCGGCGGCCTGTGACTCTGTGCTGCACCCCGCTATCAGCCCCGTGACGACGCCGGTGGCCGCCAGGACGGCCACGCTGCGCAGGTGAGCGCGGTGGCACGTAGTGGAGCGGGCAGAGGTCCGGGTGGCCCCTGCGGGATGGTGCAGCATGGAGAGCACTCTGCCGGGTAGACGGCCGGTGCGAAATCCGCCGCTGGTCCCGTCTTACCCCCGCCGGTCGGCGGGGGTTATCCCGCCCACAGACGGACGGCTGCGCTCCACTTCACCACGGTTGTGCGGCACTCTTGGGAACGCACGTAGAAGGAATGAGGGAGCGGTCGGGTGATCCGTGTTGCGGTGGTGGACGACGAACAGCTCGTCCGGTCCGGACTCCGGCTGATCCTCGGAACGGCCCCGGACATCGAGGTGGTCGCCGACTGCTCCGGCGGCGAAGCGGTCGACCGGGTGGCGAGCAGCGCCGCGGAGGTCGTCCTGCTGGACATCCGGATGCCGGACGTGGACGGGCTGACCGTGCTGGGCCGGCTGCTCCAGCTGCCGCGGCCGCCCGCCGTGGCGATGCTGACGACCTTCGACGCCCAGGAGTACCTGGCGGCCGCGCTGCGCGCCGGAGCCGCCGGATTCCTGCTCAAGGACACCGACCCGGAACAGCTGGTGCGCGCGGTGCGGACCCTCGCCGCGGGCGGCAGCGTCCTGGACCCGGGCGTCACCCGGGCGGTCATCGGCGGCTTCCTCGCGGCCGAGGCGGAGGCGACCGCCGCCGCCTCGGTGGGCGCGCTGACCCGGCGCGAGCGGGAGGTGCTGGCGCTGCTCGGCGAGGGGCTGGCCAACCCGCAGATCGCCGAACGGATGGGGCTCGCGCCCAGCACCGTCAAGGACCACGTCCGGGCCGTGCTCGGCAAGCTGGGCGGGCTCAACCGGGTGCAGGCGGCGATCGTCGCCGACCGCGCCGGGCTGGTCATGGGCAGACCCCCGGCGGGCGGCCGACGATGACCACTGCCCCCTCCATGACCACCGGAGCGGCCGCGACCGCCCCGCCGCGCCGGGCGCCGGCCTGGCTCATACGCTGGGCCTCGCTGCTGGTGCCCGTGGTCCTCGCGGTCGCCGACGCGCTGCTGGTCAACGGCGTCACCCTCGGCCTGGAGCTGAACGTCTCGCTGATCGCGGCCGCCGTGCTGCCGCTGCGCCGGCGCTTCCCGGTCACCGTCTTCCTCGCCACCCTGCCGGGGATCTTCATCGGCTACGTGTGGTTCGCGCCCATGATCGCGATCTACACGGTCGCGGTCCGCCGCCCGAACCTGCATCTGCTGGCGCTGTGCGCGCCGCTGCTGGCCGCCGCGCACTTCGTCCCCTGGCCGGTGTCCGACCTGGAGCCCACCGCCTACCGCGAGAACACCCTCACCCTCATCGACTCCGTGGTGACCAGCATCGGGCCGATCGCCCTGGGCCTGCTGATGCGCACCCGCCGGGAGCTGGCCGCCAGGGTCGAGGAACTCACCCGCAGCCGCCGCCACGCCGATCAGCTGCTCGCCGACCGGGTGCTGGGCCGCGAGCGGGCCCGGCTCGCCCGCGAAATGCACGACGTCGTCGCCCACCAGGTCAGCCTGATCAGCCTGCAGGCCGGGGCGGTGCAGATCAGCACCGACGACCCGCGGGCCCGGGAGGGCGCCCGGACCATCCGCGATCTGGCCGTGCGCACCCTGGACGAGCTGCGCCACATGGTGGGCATCCTGCGCAAGGCGGGCGGCGACGGGGCGGACCTCACCCCGCAGCCGCGGCTGGCCGACCTGCCCCGGCTGATCGAGGTGAGCGCGCTCGACGTGACGTACGAGGCGGACTACGGCCGTGAGGCCCCGGACCACGCGGAGCGGCCGGAGGCGGTGGAGCGGGCCGCCTTCCGTACCGTGCAGGAGGCGCTGACCAACGTCCGCAAGCACGCGCCGGGGGCGCGCGTGAAGGTCAGGATCACCGACCGCGACCCGGCCCGCCGCACGCTGCGGGTGGAGGTACGCAACGGGCCGCCGGACGCGGACGCGCCGGCCCCGGAGCTGCCCGGTGGGCGCCACGGGCTGGTCGGCCTGCGGGAGCGGGCACAGTTGCTGGGCGGCACCTTCGACGCGCATCCGACGGAGGGCGGCGGTTTCGTGGTGCGGGCGGAGTTCCCGCGCGACGGCATTCCGCCGGGGCTGGCCGGCGCCTGAGCCGTCGGGGTCCCCGG
Organism: Streptomyces sp. JLBT605; assembly: GCF_058215555.1. Lineage (NCBI taxonomy): Bacteria > Bacillati > Actinomycetota > Actinomycetes > Kitasatosporales > Streptomycetaceae > Streptomyces > Streptomyces sp. JLBT605. The sequence continues at coordinate 3,938,629 of NZ_CM177087.1, read as the reverse complement.
TCCGCTCGGCGGCGCCCGGGCCGGTCCCGCTCGGCGCGGGTGCGATGGGCAGCCCGTTCCGCCATCGCTACACAGTCGGCCGGAGTGATGCACCGCCCCTCCGGGCTACGCGGCGCCCGGCGCTGGCTACGCGTCAACGGCCTCGGGCTACGCCGCGGCGGGCTCGGTGGCGGCGATCAGGTCCGGGTAGATCTCGAACAGGCGCTGCACGCCCAGCGCCGCCAGCACCCGGTTGACGTGGGAGCCGTCGGGCGCGTCCTGGGCGGGCAGGATGAGCCGCAGCTTCCCGGAGCAGGAGCGCATCAGCCGGCGCGCGGCTATCAGCACCCCGACCCCGCTGGAGTCGCAGAAGCGGACTTCGGAGAGGTCGAGGACCACGGCATGGCGGCCCTCGGCGACCGCGTCGTGCACATGCTGGCGGACCGCGGGGGAGGTCACCAGGTCCATCTCCCCCGAGACCCGGAGCACGACCCACTCGCCTCTCACGCCCTCCATCACCTTCAGCGCCACGCGTCGATGCCCTTCACTCGCCCCGCCAACCGGAATAGCCCGTTCCCGAGTGCGGCTGCCCGTCCCCTCCCCCGTGAAACACCTGTCCCCCTTGAAACCCGTCCCGGCGTCCGAGCGGGTGTCAACCGCCGGCAACGACCCTACGTCCCGGCCCGCCCCCGACTCGCCCTCCTCGTGCGGAAAGTGACGAGCCCAATACCATCCGCAGTCCCCGAAAGTGGCACATTGCCCGGAACGGGCATGCGCTGTCAGTCGTTCGCACTACATTCGATGCGAGGAACGGCATAGTCGCCGGATACCGGGCGGACTTCGAGACGACAGGATGGGGGCCGCATGGCGCACGACGCACCACCCCGCTGGGACCGCAAGATGCAACAGCGGCTCGCGCGCGGGGAAGCCGCCGCGCTCGGTGAGCTGTACGACCGCTTCGCCTCGCTCGTCCACCAGCTGGCACACCGGATCATGGACGACGAGGACGCCGCCGACCGCATCACCCGTGAGGTCTTCACCCACATCTGGGAGAACCCGGACGCGTACGACCCGAAGCAGGGCTCCTTCCGCTCCTGGGTCGCCTCGCTCACCCACCGGTATGCCGTGCAGCGGCTCCGGGAGGCCGAGACGGCGTGCCTGCCGGAAGGCTGCCCGGCCGGCGCGGCAGAGGTGGAGGCGAAGATCCGGGACGCCTCCGCGGCCGCCCGCGCCGACTACATCGTCACCTCGATGCCCGCCCCGCTACGGGAAGCGCTGGAGCTGGCCTACCGCCACCGCCACGACTACCGGCAGGCGGCCGCCGCGCTGGGCGTCACCGAGGACGAGGCCCGGCGCCGGCTGCGGCTCGGCCTCCAGCTCCTCTCCACGGCGAACGTCACGGGCCCGCACCGGGTCTCGCCGCCGAGCTACGGGCGGGCGCTGTGAAGGGGCCCGGCGGCCCGGACCGCTTCGAAGGCTTCGACCACGACGGCTACGAGGAGGACGGCGCCGAGGACGACACCGGCGAGCGGGCCGGCGGCGGCCCCGACACGCCCGGTGGCCGCCCCGGCGCCCGGTCCGGCCCCGCGGGGTCGGTCCGGATACCGCCTCCGCGCCCGGCGGCCGAGGACGGCAGCCACTGGCCCAGGGGCGAGCGGCCGATGACACCTGAGCAGCCCGGGCCGGAGGCAACCGCCGGGCCGGGCGAGCCGAACGAAACTCCCGAGCCGACGGCCGAGCCGAACGGATCCGCCGAAGCGGCGGCCGGGCATGCGGCCGAGCCGGACGCGACCGCCGAGCCGGTGATCCGGCCGAGCGCAGGCCCCGGGCCGACCACCGGGCAGGACGGATCCCCCGGGCCCGATCGGGCCCCGACCGCGAATCCGCCGGTCTCGAACCCGTCGGCCGGACCGGATGGGAATCCGGCGACCGGGAGCCCGCCGACCGCGAGTCCGCCGGCCGGGAAGCCACCGGCGGGGAAGCCACCGCCCGGCGCGGCAACGCCCCACGCGGCAGCGTCACCCGCATCGCCCGTGACAGCGTCCCCCGCGGCGGGCGGGTTCGCGCTGCCGCCGGGACGCCAGGTGCCGTCGGCGGGGCCGGGCCCGCTGCTGCCCGCGCACTCACATGACGTGCTCAAGTCGCTGCTCGGCGCCTGGGCGCTGGCCGCCTGCTCCAGTGAGGAGACGGCGGCCGTCGAGGCGCACCTCAACGACTGCGTGCCGTGCGCCGAGGAGGCGCTGCGGCTGCGCGACGCGGTCGGGTTGCTGCACCACGACGACAACCTCGACCTGAACCCGCTGCTCCGTTCGCGGGTGCTGGCCGGCTGCCTGGTCCGCCGCCCGGCCCGTATCCCGGTGCCCGAGTGGGCCACCGCCTACGACGCCGAGGCGGCCCGGCTTGACGCGCTGCTGCGCGACATGGGCTCGGCGGAGTGGCGTGCTCCGGTGCGGCTGAAGTGGTTCGACGACGGCGAGCGGTCGGCCGAGCGGGACACCACGGTCGCCGGGGTCATCGGGCATCTGATGGCGGTCGACGGCATACTCGCCACCGTGCTGGGGCTGCCCGATCCGCTGGGCCCGGGCGCGCCCGCCTCCCCGCTCGCCCGTACCGAGGCGATCTGGCGGGCCAAACCGGTCGAGCCCCTGGATCCGGACACCGCGCCGGACACCGGTCCGGGCCAGGGCACCGGCCCCGGCGTGCACGGTGGCGTGACCGGCGCGCTGGGCGGCCGGACGACGCGGGACCGGTACGACCGCCGGTCGCCCGGCGCGATCCACGAGCCGTGGCGCGAACAGGCGTGCTCGCTGGTGCGGTCCGCGTCCTTCGCCGGCCGCGGGGTCGACGAGCGGCCCGTGCCGTTCGGCGATCTGCGGATGCCGGTGCGCGACTCGTTCATCGACCGCGCCCTGGCCTGCTGGGTGCACGGCGGCGACATCGCGGACGCCGTCGGCTATCCGTACAAGCCCCCGACGTCCGCCCACCTCAACCACATGATCGACCTGTACGCGCGGCGGCTGCCCGAGACGATCGCCGAGCGCCGCCGCGCTGGACGGGCGGCGCCGCCCCGGCAGCTGGTGGCCGCGGGCACGCCGGGCCGCTCGCTGCACCTGGAGGTCGAGGGCAGCGGCGGCGGCCACTGGTACATCGCGCTGGACTCACCCGCCGCGCTGGCCCGCCCCGATGAGGCGGTCGCCCAGATCACCCTCGACCGGGACACCTTCTACCAGCTGGCCGCCGGGCACGTGCCGCCGGAGGACGCGGCGGCGGGGCAGGTCGGAGACCCGGAGGCGATCCGGGACGTCCTCTTCGCCACCGCCGCCATGTCCCGGCTCTGACACGCTCTTCAGCCCGTCCTGGGGGCACCTCCCAGCGGTAGCTGGGGGAGTTTGAGGGCTGGGGGTCCCCCGGACGAAGTCTGGGGGAGGGTGTGGGGCGGCGCCCCACTAAGAGAAAATGACGGTGCGCGCGCCGTTGAGCAGCACCCTGCGCTCGCTGTGCCACTTCACCGCCCGCGCCAGCGCCTGGCACTCCACATCGCGCCCCACCGCGACCAGCTGGTCCGGGGTGAGCTCGTGGCCGACCCGCTCGACCTCCTGCTCGATGATCGGGCCCTCGTCCAGGTCGGCGGTCACGTAGTGCGCCGTGGCGCCGATCAGCTTCACGCCGCGGGCGTGCGCCTGGTGGTAGGGCTTGGCGCCCTTGAAGCTCGGCAGGAAGGAGTGGTGGATGTTGATGATCCGGCCGGACAGCTCCTTGCAGAGGTTGTCGGAGAGCACCTGCATGTAGCGGGCGAGCACCACCAGCTCGACGCCCTCGGCGCGCACCAGCTCCAGCAGCCGCGCCTCGGCCTCGGCCTTCGTCTCCCTGGTGACCGGGATGTGGTGGAAGGGCACCCCGTAGGACTCCGCCAGCTCCTTGAAGTCGGTGTGGTTGGACACCACGGCCGCGATCTCCACCGGCAGCGCCCCGATGCGGGTGCGGAAGAGCAGGTCGTTCAGGCAGTGACCGAACTTCGAGACCATCAGCACGACCCGCGTCTTCTGGTCGGCCCGGTGCAGCTGCCAGTCCATCTGGAAGGACTCGCCCACCGCGGCGAAGCTGGCCCGCAGGCTGTCCAGCGAGACCGGCGTCTCGGCGCGGAAGTGCACCCGCATGAAGAACAGACCGCTGTCACGGTCCCCGTACTGCTGGCTGTCCTCGATGTTGCAGCCGGTCATGAACAGATAGCTGGACACGGCGTGCACGATGCCCTGCTTGTCAGGGCAGGACAGCGTGAGGATGTACTGGTCGGGGACGGCAGATCGCGGCTCGCTCATGACCCCATAGCGTCGCACACCCGCGGAGACGGTCAGACCGCGCGCGTCATGATCGCGATCACCTGGAGCGAGTGCGGGGGCACGTCGGGGTCCTCGCCGTCGTTCCCCGCGAGCCGCACATGGGCCTCGCGCGCGGCCCGGACGGCTTCCGGCCAGCCGTGGTGCTCCAGGTAGGCCGAGACCGGGGCGTCCGCACCGACCTGGTGCATGATGCGCAGCACCCGCAGCACGGCCACATCGACGAGCGCGGCCTCCTGTGAGTCGCGGAATATCGTCCCGACGTACTTCTCGGCGGACCAGTTGTCCAGCCAGGTGTCCTCGACGAGCCGGTAGACGGCATCCGTCACGTCCCCGTACCCGTCCTGTCCGGCCAGCCAGCACTCCTGCTGGAAGACCGGGTCGGAGAGCATGTGCAGCGCCGAGCGCACATTGCAGCGCCAGCGCCACCACGGCATGTCATTGAGCGGCATGGCGCCCATGGTGGTCGAGCGGCGGGCGCGACGGGAAGACTTCTCCGAACCTTGCACGGTGACCGATCGTACGTTCTTCACAGACGGGCCGGTCGCGGCCCCCGCAATTCACCACAAGGACACCTTTTGTCAAACTTCCCGAGGACGTGAGTTCCGGCGTGGCCGGAAGGCTCCCGGGGCATGACCGGAAGGCTCGGAAGGCTCCGCCCCTCCTCCCGTCCACTCCGCGCGGCTGCCGCGGCCCTTTCCGCAGCCGTCGGCGCCACGCTGATAGCCGGCTGCGGGTCGCTCCCGGGGGCCGCGGGTGCCTCGGGCAAGAAGCCCATCGTGGTGATGACCTGGGCGCCGGAAGACACCAACGCGACCAACATGCCGGGCATGCCGGCCATGGCGCAGGCGTACGCCCGCTGGGTCAACGACACCGGCGGCATCCACGGCCGCGAGCTGCGGGTCATCTCCTGCAACGAGCGGAACGACACCGTGCAGGCGGCCCGCTGCGCCCAGCAGGCCGCCGACGAGGGCGCGGTCGCCGTCGTCGGCTCCTACAGCCAGTACGGGCGGTCCTTCATGGCGCCGCTGGAGGTCTCCGGAATCCCCTACATCGGCGGCTACGGCCTCTCCGAGGACGAGTTCACCAGCCCCGTGTCGTACCCGGTCAACGGCGGCCAGGCGGCGCTGCTGGCGGGCAACGGCCGCCAGCTCGCGTCCGTCTGCGACCGCGTCTCGCTGGTCCGGCCGGACACCATCGCCGGCGACGAACTGCCCGACCTGCTCGACGCCGGGCTCGCGGCGGGCAAGCGCCGCCCGGCCACCGACGTCCGCGCGCCCGAGGACGCCTCCGACTACACCCGGCAGGCGCAGCGCGCGCTGGACGGCGTGGGCGCCGACGCCGCCGTGCGCGGTACCGCCTCGGCCGACGGCGCCGAGCTGAGCCGCTCCTGTGTCACCGCGGCCCTCGGCAAGCGCACCAACACCTTCTTCGACTCCTTCCGCCGCCTCCAGGAGGCGAACCCGAAGGTCCGGATCGCCTCCGTCCTCGGCAGCGTCCGGCAGTCCCTGGTGGACAGCACCGGCGGCAAGGACAGCGCGCTGGAGGGCGCGTACGCCACCGGCTGGTACCCGGCCGCGGACGACTCGCGCTGGGACGCCATGCACCGCGTCATCGACCGGTACGCCTTCGACGACGTGCGGATCGACTCCGCCGACCCCGGCTCGCAGACCACCTGGATCGCCTACACCGTGCTGCGGTCCGTGCTGCTCTCGATCGACCCGGACGACATCGACGCCGACACCGTGCGGCAGAAACTCGACCGCGGGTTCGCCGTCGAGACCGGCGGGCTGACCCCGGTGCTGCGCTGGGGGATCGGCGACAAGATGGCCGTGCACCGGTATCCGCGGATCGTGAACGCCAACGTCACCTACCAGGTGGTGCGGGAGGGACGGCTGGTGGCCGTCCGCGACGGCTTCGTGGACATCCGGGAGACGCTGGAGCGCTACACCAAGCGGAGCTGACCGCCCGGCTGACCGCGTCCGCGGCGTGACGGCCCATGACGGCGTGCGGGACGGGACGGCGACGGGCGACATGACGGGAGGCCGGCCGCGGTGCGTGCCGCGGCCGGCCTCCCGTCATCGGTCACCCGGCCGTCAGAGGTCGGTGGCCTTGCGCTGGGTCAGCCCGTACTTCGTGGCGATGCTGTTCCAGAGCGTGGCGGCCTTCTCCTTGGCCGCAGTCGCCTGGACGCTGGACCGCTCGGCCGCGGTGGCCTGCGGCGTGCGCCGCGCCTGCCCCTTGTGGCAGCCCTTCTTGCCCTTGACCTGCCCGGCCCACGCCGCGTAGTGGTTGTCCGCCGAGGCCGACGCCTTCCACGCCTTGGTGAGGTTCTGGGTCAGCTGCGCGTGGTTGGGGAGCTTGTCGACGGAGAGCTGGCTCAGCCGGGTCACCAGGTTGTTGCGGTCCTGGGCCGCGGTGCGCAGGTCCTGGCCCGCGGCGGTCAGATCCTTGCAGCTCTTGATGTTGGCGACGGCCGCGATCACCGAGGCGCGGCTGTTGTTGCTGTCGGCGAGCAGCGTGTCCAACGCCTTGGCCTGCTCCTCCACCGGGTCGGCGGTGGGCGACGGCTTCTGGGACGGGGTGGTGGGAGCCGAGCTGACCTCGGTCTTCTGGCCCTCGTCGTCCTTGTCGTCGTCACCGCCCGCGCTGAGCGCCGCGCCCGCCGCCAGCCCGGCGACGGCACAGGCCGCGACGACCGCGCCGATCACCAGGCCGCGCTTGCGGCGGGGCGAGCCGCCGCCACCGTTGCCGTAGTCCGCCGGCCCGGTGGGCGGCTCCATCGAGTCGTCGTAGAGCGGGAGCTGCTGGGTGGAGTCGGCCGGCTGGTATCCGGCGGCGGGCCCGGCGCCGTCGGCGCGGAAGAGCCCGTCGAACTCCGCCGGGGGCTGCCGGTCCTCGGGCCGGCCCGGGCGGATCCCGAAGGGCGCGCCCGGCGGACGGGGCGGCTGCTGGCCACCCGGCGCGGCCGCGCCATGACCGGGAGCGCCAGGGCCACCGTGCGCCGGGACCGGGCCGGGCAGCACCTGGGTCTCCTCGGCGGCACCGGGCGCCGCGCCGTGCGGCGGCATCGGGCCGGCCTGCGGCGTCTTGGGGGCCTGGGGGCGGATGGCGCGCAGCTGGGTCGTCGACTCGGCCGGCGACTCGGGCTTGCGGCGCCGCCCCGAGCCGCTCTCCGGCGGCAGCGGTACGGAGCCGGTCTGCGGCGACGGGCCGACGGGGGCCTGGCTGTGCCCACCGGGGGCCGCCGGGCCGGATGCCGGACCCTGGGCGCCCTCCGGGGGCAGCGGTATCGAGCCGCCGGTGCCTCCGGGCACCGGGGGTATCAGCTGGGTCTCCTCGGCGTCGCTGCCCTGCGCGGCAGCGGGGCCGGAGCCGGACATCGGGCCGGAGCCGGGCGTCGGGGCGGGCATGTCCGCGGTGATCGGCCGCAGCATCCGGGTCTGCTCACCCGCGCCCGGCGCACCAGCGGTGGGCGGCTGCGGCGCGAGTCGCGGCAGCGGCGGCCCCGCGGCCACCCCCTGCCCCTGCGGCCCGGCCTGCGGCGGCCCGGCCTGCGGTCCGTGCTGCCCTGCCTGCGGCTGGCCGTGCGGCGGCTGGCCCTCGCCCGGCTGGCCGGGGAAAGACTGCCCCGCCTGCTGCTGGCCGGGGAAAGACTGCTGGGCCGCGAACGGCTGGCCCTGGCCCGGCTGGCCCATGAAGGGCTGGCCCTGACCCGGCTGCCCGGGGAACGGCTGCCCCTGGCCCGGATGGGAGGACGGCGCCTGGCCGTCGCCCGGCTGCCCGGGAAACGGCTGCTGCCCGGGAAACGGCTGGCCCTGGCTTGGCTGCTGGCCCGCGAAGGGCTGGCCGGGGAACGCCTGACCGTCCTGGCCCGGCTGCCGGCCGGGGAACGGCTGGCCGGACGGGCCCTGGCCGTCGCCCGGCTGGCCCGGGGCCTGCCCCGGGGGCGGCGGCGGGAGCTGCAGGCCGTGCGGCGCGCCCTGCGGCGAGGGTGCGAACGGGGGCAGCGACTGCTGCGGGCCGGGCGCGCCCGGCTGCCCCGGCAGAGCGGGTTGCCCAGCCTGGGCAGGCGGGAGCTGCTGGCCGTACGGGGCCGGGCCCGGGTGGGCCTGCTGCGCGAACGGCGCGCCCTGCGGCGGCAGGCCATGCGGAGGCGTGCCCTCCGGGGCGGCGCCCTGCGGGAATCCCTGGTGCGGCAGCCCGTGGGGCTGCGGCGGCAGCGGCGGCTGGCCATACGCCGCACCGGCAGCGGCGCCGCCGACGGGCTGCGCGGGCGGCAGCTGTCCCGGGGCGTGCGGCGGGTGCGGGGCCTGCGCCGGAGACGCCGGCCCCTCGGCCTGCGGCCCCCAGGGCTGGCCCCACGGCTGGCCGCCGGACGGGGCCGCGTGCTGCTCCGGGGCCCACTGGTCACCGTGAGCGGGCAGCACGACGCCCTCATGGGCGGTCGGGGCCGCAGGAGGTAGCGGCTCGTTCCCCTGTCCGCTCTGCGTCACCGGGACTCCTATGAATATGCGGAACTGAACGAATCGTCGGCTCACGCTACCCGGTCCCGAAGCGGTGCACCGCCGGGGCGGGGCACGCCCGTCGAAGGTCACAGACAAAGACCCGCAATCACCTCGTACGCGCTTCCCCGCCCCAGCGTCACAGCACGTGCCCACCCACGCTCGCCGCGTACGGCCGCCCCCTCACGCGGCGTACGGCTGCCGTCCCTACCCCGCGTGCCAGGTCACCAACGCACCAACTCCCCCCTCACGCCGCGTACACCTCCAGGCGCGCCCCGAACTCCCGTACCACCGGCTCGTGACGGAACGGCTCCAACCGCTGTGTGAAGTCGTCCAGATACTCGGTGCCACGGCTCGACCGCAGCCGGCCCAGCAGCTCCACCGCGCGGGCGCCGGTCTGGCACGCCTGCTCGACGTCCCGCTGCTGCACCTGTGCCGTGGCCAGCAGCAGTGTGGCGATCGCCCGTCGCCGCATCCGCTCCTCCGGCAGCCCGGCCAGCGCCTCCTCCGCCCGCCGTCGGGCCGGCTCGGCCTGGCCCAGGTCGCGGTGGCAGTGGGCGAGTTCGTCCGCGAGGTAGGCCCGGTCGAAGTGGCGGATCCAGGGCGGTTCGTCACCGGAGTCGGGCCTGGCCTCGGCGCGCTCCAGCGCGTCCAGCGCCCGGCCGCACGCCGCCTGGCAGGCGCGCGGATCGCCCATCAGCGCGTGCCCGCGCGCCTCGGCCGCGTGGAACATCGCCTCCGCGCGCTGCGGCACCTGGCCGCGCGCCCCCTCCTGCGCGGCCCGCGCCAGCTGCGCGATCTCGCGCGGATTGCCCAGCTGGGCGGCGAGATGGCTCATGCTCGCGGCCAGCACATAGCCGCCGTAGCCACGGTCCCCGGCGGCCTGGGCGAGCCGCAGCGCCTGGATGTAGTAGCGCTGGGCGAGCCCCGCCTGGCCGGTGTCGACCGCCATGTATCCGGCCAGCTCGGTCAACCGGGCGACGGCGGCGAAGAGCTCCCGGCCGACGGCCTCGCGATAGGAGCCGGCCAGCAGACCGGAGACGACACTGTTCAGATAGTGGACGACGACCGGCCGTACATGACCGCTGCCGTAACTGTGGTCCAGCTCCACGATGGCGTCGGTGGTGGCCCGTACCGCCGCGACGTCCGACCGGCCCACCCGGGCGCCGGCGGACCGCGCGACCTGCGAGTCCGGCCCGGTGATCAGCCAGTCGCGGCTGGGCTCCACCAGCGCGGAGGCGGCCACCGTCGTCCCGCTGAGGAAGTCGCGGCGGCCGACGTCGCTGCGCCACAGCTCGCAGACCTGCTCGATGGCGCCGAGCACGGTGGGCGAGAACTGCATGCCCACCCCCGAGGCGAGGTTCTTGCCGTTGGCCATCCCGATCTCGTCGATGGTGACGGTACGGCCCAGCTTGCGGCCGAGCGCCTCGGCGATGATCCCCGGCGCCCGGCCCCGGGGCTGCTGACCGCGCAGCCAGCGGGCGACCGATGTCTTGTCGTAGCGCAGATCGAGGCCGTGCTCGGCCCCGCACATGTTCACGCGGCGTGCCAGACCGGCGTTGGAACAGCCGGCCTCCTGAATGAGCGCCTGCAGCCTCTCGTTCGGCTGCCGCGCCACAAGCGGCCTAGCGGCCATGGCTCTACCCCCTGTGACTGCTGTGCGTTCAGGACGAACGCCGTCCCTGGTGGTCACTGCCCAGCGGATATACGGAGAATGCGAGACCTTGACCGTATTCACCCGTATCGTGCGGTAGTCGATCCACCGCATCCCGGATGCGGCGCAAGGCAGGCACGACGGGGAAAGCCGAGGCCGCCCAGGGTTTCGCAGTGCGGCCGACGGCCCAACTCCGCTCGAAGGCCCCTCGGTCCTCCAGGGCCCCTCAAGGGAGATGCCAACCCCCCATCACGGAAAGTGGCTACCCGCTTACCGCCGCCCCACCGCGCGCGCCCCCATCCATGCACCCATGCGCCCCGCGTGATCTGGCGTTGCCCCCCGCCATGCCCTGCCCCGGCCCGTAACCCCTGATGACCGGAAAAGTTGAGTTCAGCGTGGAAGACACCAGGGACGTCACCGAAGCTCCGCGGAGCCGGAGTCAGAGCCAGGCCGGCCAGGACCGGACGCAGGTCCAGATCCCCAAGCAGGGTGGCGAGCGTCTGCCCGACACCGCCGCCCGGTATGCCGAGGAGCGGCACTGGGACGTGTGCCCGGGCACCTGGCTGGAGGCCGGGGCGGGCATGGAGCGGTGCTCCTGCGGCTCTCCCGACTGCCCCTCCCCTGGCGCCCATCCGGCCCGGGACGACTGGGAGTCGCAGGCCACCGGGAGCGCGGTCGCGGCCCGCCGGATGTGGGGCCGTACGCCGCGCGCGTCCATCCTGCTGCCCACCGGCCGCACCTTCGACACCCTCGACGTCCCGGAGAGCGCGGGCTGCCTGGCGCTGGCCCGGATGGAGCGGATGGGCGTCGAGCTCGGCCCGGTCACCTCCACCCCGGACCGCCGGATGCACTTCTTCGTGCTGCCCGGCGCCGCGCCGAAACTGCCCGAGCTGGTGCGGAAGCTGGGCTGGGCGCCCTCCTCGGTCGACCTGACCGCCCATGGCGAAGGGGATTACGTGCTCGCGCCCCCGACCCGGGTGGGCTCGCGCGGCTCGGTGCAGTGGGCGCGCCGCCCCACCGTCGCCAACCGCTGGCTGCCGGATGCGGAGGAACTGGTCAGCGCGCTGGCGTACGCCTGCGGGCGCTGAGCCCGACCTGCACGCCCCGCTCCATCCCGCCCGCTCCGGAAGGCCGGGATTTTCCCCTCTATGGCGCAATTCGCGGTAGACGGAAGACTGGACTCCGCCCTGGGCCGCTGTGCCCGCGCCCGTATCGTGTGGGCGGACGGGGGCGCGACCGGCCCTCGCAGGTACGGCGAAGGGCACCATCGGTGGCAGAGCAGCCAGGCAACATAGGGCAGCACCCGGCGGGGGACGAACAGACGGCAGCGGACCGGGCGGCGGAACAGCGGGCAGCGGAGAGCCGGCCGGCGGAAGGCCAGGTGGCGGAGGGCCAGGCGGCGGTCCGCATCTCCGGCCTGTGGAAGCGCTACGGGGAGCAGGTCGCCGTAGCGGGCATCGATCTGGCGCTGCCCGCGGGGAAGTTCATCGGCCTGGTCGGCCCCAACGGCGCGGGCAAGACCACCACACTCTCCATGGTCACCGGGCTGCTGCGCCCGGACTCCGGCACCGTCGAGATCGCCGGCCATGACGTCTGGGCCGACCCGGTCGCGGTGAAGTCCCGGATCGGGATCCTCCCCGAGGGCCTGCGCCTCTTCGAGCGGCTCTCCGGCCGCGAACTCCTCGCCTACACCGGTCGGCTGCGGGGGCTGCCCGGCGACGAGGTCGACAAGCGCGCCACCCAACTGCTGGACGTGCTGGACCTGTCGGCCGCTCAGCACAAACTGGTCGTGGACTACTCGACCGGCATGCGCAAGAAGATCGGGCTGGCCGCGGCCCTGCTGCACAACCCCGAAGTGCTCTTCCTGGACGAGCCGTTCGAGGGCGTGGACCCGGTCTCCGCGCAGACCATCCGCAAGGTGCTGGAGCGCTACACCGCCTCCGGCGCCACGGTCGTCTTCTCCTCCCATGTGATGGAGCTCGTCGAGTCGCTGTGCGACTGGGTGGCGGTGATGGCCGCCGGGCGGATCCGCGCCCAGGGCACGCTCGCCGAGGTGCGCGGCGAGGCGGCCTCGCTCCAGGAGGCCTTCCTGGAGCTGGTCGGCGCGGGCAACCGCGGCGCCGGGCACGACCTCGACTGGCTCGGCGGCGGCGCCCGATGACCGCCACCGCCCCGACGCCCGCCTCCGCGCCCACCGCCCCGGCGGCGGCCGCGCGCACCCCGCGGATACCGGTCTCCGTCACCGTCCCCGTCTTCGTACGGCTGAAGCTGGCGCTGCTCAACAACGGCCTGCGGCAGTCCTCCCGCCGCAAGACGATGTACGTCACCTCGATGGTGCTGACCGCCCTGTTCGCCGCGCTCCAGCTGCTCGGGCTGATCGCGCTGCGCGGCCACGACCACGTCGCCGCGCTGTCCGTCTGCCTCATCGCCGTCCTGGCCCTGGGCTGGGCGGTCATGCCGCTGTTCTTCTCCAGCGGCGACGAGACGCTCGATCCGTCCCGGCTGGTGATGCTGCCGCTGCGGCCGGGCCCGCTGATGGTCGCCCTGCTGCTCTCCTCCCTGATCGGCATCGGCCCGCTGTTCACGCTGACCATGGCCCTCGGCTCGGTCATCGCCATCGCGCACGGCGGCGCCGCCGCGGCGGCCGGTGTGCTCGCCGTCCTGCTCGCCCTGCTGGTCTGCGTGGCCCTGGCCCGCGCCGTCGCCACCGCCAACGTGCGCCTGCTGACCAGCCGCAAGGGCCGCGACCTGGCGCTGCTCAGCGGTCTGATCATCGCCGTCGGCTTCCAGCTGGTGAACATCGGCATGGAGAAGCTGTCCGGCGAGGACGGAATGTCCGTGCTCGAACCGGCCGCCGATGTGCTGCGCTGGGTGCCGCCCGCCTCCGCGGTCGACGCCGTCTCGCGCATCGGCGACGGCGCGTACGGAACGGCGCTGGGCCAGCTCGCGCTGACCGCCGCCGCGCTGGTGCTGCTGCTCGTCTGGTGGTACCGCAGCCTCAGCCGGCTGATGACCGCGGCCGACTCCTCCACCATCCAGGCCATCGAGGAACCGGCCTCGCGCACGGACGCGAAGGGCGACCAGGCCCGCGGCCTGGCCCGCCTGCTCCCCGCCGGCCGCACCGGCACCGTCATGCTGCGGACCTTCCGCTACGGCTGGCGCGACCCGAAGACCAAGTCCGGCTGGGTCACCTCGGTGGCCGTCGGACTGCTGGTCCCGGTCGTCTCCATGGTCCAGGGCAACGACAGCATCTACGCGGCCTGCTGGGCCTGCGGGCTGCTGGGCATGCAGATGTACAACCAGTTCGGGCAGGACACCTCGGCGTTCTGGATGGTGGCGCAGACGATCACCACCACCCGCGACGCCTACCTGGAACTGCGCGGCCGCACCCTGGCGATTGCCCTGCTGGCGGTGCCGTACACCACGCTGGTAGTGACCGGCGCGGCCGGCCTGCTGGACCGGTGGCAGGAGTACCCGGAGGCGCTCGGCCTCTCGCTCGCCCTGCTCGGCGCCCTGATGGGCACCGGAGCGATGACCTCCGTCCTCTACCCGTACACGATCCCGCAGGACAGCGGCTTCAAGAACGTCCACCCGACGCAGTCCAGCCTGGCCGTGATGAGCATCTTCGGCGGCATGATCGTCGGCGCCCTGCTCTGCGCCCCGGTGCTCGGCGTCACCATCTGGCTGCACGTCGCGGACCTGCACGAACTGCTGTGGCTGGTCCTGCCCCTGGGCGCGGCGTACGGCCTGGGCCTGGCGTTCGCGGGCCTGCGACTCTCGGCGCCCCGAGTGGCCGCCCGACTGCCGGAGATCCTCACGGCGGTGAGCAAGTAGCCTGCGGCGCGCGCATGGCTGGGGCCGGGGAGGGCGATGATCGCCTCCCCGGCCCCCGTCTGTTGTGGCGGTTACGACGGCGCCGCCAGCGAGAACCAGACCCCCTTGCCCTCCTGCCCACCGACCCCCAGCGGTGCCCCGGGGCTCGTCCCCCACGCGTCGGCGAACGCCTCCACCAGCCGCAGCCCGCGCCCGCCCTCCCGCGACGAGCACGGCGGCCGCATCACCGGCTCCTCACGGGTCCCGTCATAGACGGTGACCCGCACCTCCCCCGGCTCGACCGCGACCCAGAGGAGGCAACCGAGTCCCGGCGCGTGGAGGTAGGCGTTGGTGGCCAGTTCGGCGGTGCACGCGGTCGCCGCGTCGGCTAAGGCGTCCATGCGCAGTCGCGTCAGCACGGATTGGACGAAGTCGCGGGCGATGCGGGGGGAGGTGTCCAGCGGTGGACAGTAGAGGGTGTACGCGTGGGGTCGATGGGCCTGGCCGATACCGGGGTTGTCCATGCGGTGGCTTCTCTCGTTTCGGAGATGGGCAGCATGTTGCTTCGCTACGCCACGTGTGGCCTGCACCACAAACGGTAGGAGTCAGGGTTGCCCCGCTGCAACCTTGACGCCCAAAGTTCCCGCGAACGATTTGAACGGTGGGAAGCTGGGGCGCCACACTCGGTGAGAGCCCAACGGAAGGACGCCATGCCGCTGAGGAGCACGCCAACTGCCCGCCAGGAGCGCCTCGGTGCCGAGCTTCGCAAGATGCGCGAGGCCGCCGGCGTGACCGCTCGCGACACCGCGAAGCTGCTCGGCATCGATCCGGCGAAGGTCAGCCACATCGAGGCGGGACGCCTCGGCGTCAGCGAGGAGCGCCTGCGTCGTATCGCGGCCTTCTACCAGTGCGGGGACACCGCGCTCATCGACGCACTGGCGGCCATGACGCACGAGCAGCGCGGCCAGGGCTGGTGGGAGGAGTACCGGGGCATCCTCCCTGCTCCACTGCGGGACTTGGCGGAGATGGAGCACCATGCTGCGTTTCTGCGGACCATCCAGATCACGCATATCCCCGGCGCATTTCAGACCCGGGACTATGCCCGCACGGTCTTCGAATACACAATTCCGTCACTTCCGCAGACCGAGCTGGACGCACGCATCGCTCACCGCATGGAACGCCAGAAGATCCTGCTGCGAGACGATCCTCCGCCATACGACGCCGTGATTCATGAAGCCGCCTTGCGGATGCGGTTCGGCGGCCGGAAGGTGGCCCGTGCGCAACTCGCGCACCTGCGGGAGCTGTGTGAACGCCCAAGCATCACCGTACGAGTGATTCCCTTCGACGTGGAGGAGCCCATCGGATCCGGCCATGCGATGCACTTCACGGGCGGCCCAGTTCCACAGCTCGACACCGTTCAAATCGACACCGGGCTCGGTATGGACTTCCTGCACGCCGAATCACGCCTCAGCAGGTTCCGGACCCTCTTCGACAGCGTGCGCGCGGTGTCCCTCGACGAGACTGAGTCGCGAACCCTGCTCGATGCCATCATCCGAGATCTCTGAAAGGCACTCCGATGACCGCAGCGCTCACCTGGCGGAAGTCCTCCTTCTCTCACGAGGATGGCGAATGCGTGGAGTTGGCCGCCGCCAATCGGACAGTGGCCCTACGGGAGAGCGACGACCCCGAGGTCGTCATCGCCACAACCCCCCACACCTTCGGCACCCTGATACGCGCCATCAAGGCCGGGTCGTACGACGACCTCAGCAGTCACCGGTAGGCCGGTGGCGCTTTGCGTACGACCAGGTCACCGCGGTCATCAGGGCGGGGATGGCGAACAGCGGCGCGAAGACGAAGCCCCAGACGGTGTGCGCGGTGCTGCCCGTCATGTACGTCTGGCTCTCGACGGTGAAGGCGACGACGAGTTGCCACAGCGCCACCAGGACCAGGATGGCTGAGGCGGTCCAGGCGACCGCGGTGAGCGCACGGGGGCTCAGCGGCCGCCAGCGGTCGGTGACGAGCAACAGGGGGAAGAGGGCAGCCAGCTCGGAGAGGACAGAGAGTCCGACGACGTAGGCGATGCCCCAGCCCGGTATGTCGAAGACATCGCGCAGCACCTGGTCGCTGTAGCCGACATAGACACCGGACGCCATGGCGATGCGCCAGAGGCCGGAGGGGACCGCGCACAGGGCGATGGCGTGGGCGGCGCGGCGGGCCCAGACGGGCGCGGGGGAACAGGCGGGTAGCGGAGCGGTCGCTGTCGTCATGACGATCATGCTGGCCCTGGCCATGGCTGCCACGCATCGTCCATGACGGCGGAACGTCTCCACCTTGCGGCGGAGGGCGCACCCCGCTGAGGTATGACCCGAGCGAACACCGTCTCCCACGGCCCTGAGCCGACACGCGACCCCGTTTCCCGTTCTCTCAACCGGCGCTCCTTGACCCTGGCGTCACCAGCCCGGGAGCATCAAACGGGAGACAACCGAAGACCACAGATCAAGGGGCATTGGATGTCGCTGACACGGCTGGTCGGGGAGTGCGAGAAGGGTACCTGCGCAACCCTGTACGCCATTGATGGCACCGGGGACTTACTCGTGCAGGGCTATCTCGTGGACGACGCCGAAGCGCTGGCCGGGCTGGAGATTCCCGCCGGCGAGTCGGTAGTCCGCATCCCCGCAGACATCGTCCGGAGGTACGCGCGTGAACATCTCACCTGAGGACTTCGAGAAGCTCTTCGACGACTTCGAGCGGGAGGCCTTCCGGCTGGAAACCCTGAATGACTACAGCGGATCCTCTGACCCCGAGAACCTTCGCGCGTTTCTGGCCGGTAGGCCTCAGCCGGACGATTACAACCAGGACTGGGCCGACGAGGTCCGCAGAAACGTCGACGCCGGGAAGCGCATGTACCGCGTGCACATCCTGGCCCGGCCGTTGACCGACTACCTGCGGTTCGAACTCGGCTGGGGCTACCAGAAGAACGCGATCGCTGGCGAGGAGTTCCACATCCTCGACATCACCGAACAGCGGAACCCACTCGAAGGCGTTCCGGACTTCTGGATGTTCGACGAGTCTTCCGTGGTCTCCATGAGCTATGGGGATGGCGGCAGGTTCCTCGGGGCTGAGGCTCACTCGGACGTAGCGGAGTGGATGGAGCGACGCGATGTCGCGCTGAGCCATGCCGTGCCCTTCGCCGAGTGGTGGGAGCGGCACGAGCGCGGGTGAACCCCACCGGAATCGGAAAGGCGCTGCGGGAACTACGCGAGGCCAGCGGGAAGCAGGCCAAAGTCGTGGCCCGCAGCGCCGTCATGTCTCCAAGCAAGCTCAGCAAGATCGAGAACCAGGTACTGCCGCCGAGCGTCATTGATGTGGAGCGCATCCTGACGGCCTTGGAAGTCTCCGAGGAAGTCAAGGCCCAGCTGACCGAGGCGGCTCGGAAGGTGGCCACCGAGGCGACAGCATGGCGCATCTACCGGCGCACCGGGCTCCACAAGCGTCAAGAAGATATCCGGGCGATAGAGGCCCAGACGGCGCTCCTCAGGGTATTTCAACCCTCCTGCATTCCTGGGCTGCTTCAGTCGCCGGAATATGTGCGGGGCGTCCAGCAGGGTTCACAGCTAACCGATGACGCGCTGGAGAGGATGGTCGGGGCACGACTCCGGCGCCAGGAAGTTGTCTACGATCGGGCGCGTAGATTCCACTTCCTGATCACCGAATCCGTTCTGCGATGGAAACTTGTCCAGGCGCCGATGATGGCCGCACAGCTGGACAAGCTCATTTCCATGTCGAGAATGCCGAACATCGCCATCGGTGTCCTACCGCTGTCAGTGAGGATGCCGGGGCTTCCAACGTCGTCATTCGTGCTCTTCGACAATCGCCTGGTCATCGTTGAGATCCCACACGCCGAGATCACCACGAGCGAACTGCGTGACATCGAGCTGTACACCGACAAGTTCGAGAGCTTTGAGCACGTGGCCCTTACGGGTGAAGACATGCGGGCCTTTGTCACCGACATCCGGGACGACTTCTTGAGGGAAGAGGAAAGCGTCTAGAACCGCCTCGGAATTGCCCTCACGATGAGCAGCGGCAAACCGCCGTTCAGCCATCGCCCCCGGAGGTGCACACCATGCGAAGCGGAACCGACCTTTACGGCCTCAGCATCGACGAAGCGCAGTTCGCCAAGGCATGCGGAGGGAACACGCATCCGGACGGCGAATCATGCGTGACGCTCGCCAAGATCGGGCCCGACGCCTGGGCGCTCGGCGACAGCAAGCGCCCCGACCTGGCTCCGCTGAGGTACACCACGGCCGAACTGGACGCGGCGGGCATCGACCCGAACCGCTTCGGCCTCTCCGCCTGACTCACGCCCGACTGTGAGCGGCGGCCTCGGCCCTCGCGGGTCGCGGCTGCCGCTCACTTGCCCCGAGAGGACGAGCCGTTGCATCACCATGGCTACCTCTGGGTCGGCGAGAAGGAGATCTTCGACCAGGAGGCAATGCGTCGGCCACCGCCGGCCCAGGAACCAACGCCGACGTCTCCGACGGACGTCGTGCAGAGATACAGGCGAGCCGTCTCCGAGTGGCGGACAGTCCAGGTGCCTCCACTCCAGGTCGCGCACTGGCTGCTCAAACCGTCTGGACATATCAGGGGAAGCTGGGGTTCGCCGGAAGAAGCGGCCGCGTGGCTCGGCGAGCGACTGGCGGAATACGCACCCCGGTTTCTCACCGGGCAGGACTGGAGCAGCGGTCGACTGGGGGCGCTGGTGGCGTCGGCCGCTGAAACCCTGGAGTGGGGCGGCGACGTGTCGCAGGGCTTCTACCTTGCCCGGCCGCTGTTTCTGTCCGTGGCCCTGGTGACCTGCTCGCCCAACCACACCGATCACTCGTTGCCATGTCCTGCGAGACAGGCGTGCGCCAACTCGGGGCCTTGAGGGTCCACCCGACTCCCCGACCTGCACGAACTCAACACGAGGAACGGAGAGTTGGGCGCATCCAGCAATATTCTCGATTGTTCTCACACGCCGGTCGGCTATGCATCGACATTCTCACAGTGAGTGGAGATCCTGTAGCTCACGGTTGTCCCGCGAGAGGAAGCAGAACCATGGCAGAGATCATCGACCTGGAGGAGTTCGGGAGCCTGTTCGGGAAGTTCGAGCACACCGCGTGGCGGCTGGAGACCAGGCGCCGATTCGCGAGCGACGAGACATCGCCTGGCTACCAGGAGTTCGTTGAAAACCGGTGGTGGACCCCTGGACAACTACCACCCGTTCTTCGACACGATTCGTTCGCAGGTGGATCAGGGCAAGCGGTGCGAGCGTGTACGGATCGTCGACAACCCGCCCACGATCGGTCAGCGTTACCTCATGTACTCCGCGAAGCGGAACCGGGCGATGGGCGAGGACATCCGCAACCTGTGGCGCGCTGACGCCGACCAGCTGAGGCTTCCCGCAGAGGACTTCTGGATCTTTGACTCCAGGCTGGTCGCGCTCCTCAACTTCGATGACGACGACAACCTGATCGACGTCGAGCTGATCACGGAGCCCGCCGAGGTGGTGCGGTACTGCCAAGTGCGGGATGCGGCCTGGCACCACGCCGTACCCGGTGAGACGTTCGAGGAGGGGCTGAACTCAGCGCAGTAGCCGTTTACCGTTGGACCGGTGAGCACCGACTTTCAGAAGGCACGCGCGGAGCTGGGCATCCGCCTGCGCGAGCTGCGCGAATCCAGCCCTGAAGGTCGGCTCACCGGTTCGACGCTGGCGGAACGTCTCGGCTGGCCACAGTCGAAGGTGAGCAAGCTGGAGAACGGCCGACAGACTGCGACGATCGACGATCTACGGTTGTGGGCAGAGGCAACCGGCCACCCCGACGCTGTCGAAGAACTCCTGTCACGGCTCAACGGCCTCGAATCCCATATCCGCTCATGGCGACGACAGCTCGCGTCCGGCCATCGTCCCGTACAAGAGACGTGGAACGCGCTGATGACGGACGCCACGGTGATTCGAAGCTGGGCGAACGCCATGATGCCTGGCGTGCTTCAGACCGCAGAGTACGCCCGGCACATCTTCACCGTTTACGCGGATCTCCAGCAGTCACCGCGTGACACCGAGGTGGCAGTCCGTGCCCGCATGAAGCGGCAAGAGCAGCTGTACCAACCTGGCAAGAGGTTCCACCTGCTCATGTGGGAGGCCGCCCTCCGAGCCCAGATCTGCCCGCCAACCGTCCTCGCGGCTCAGCTTGATCGCCTCACCGGCGTGATCGGCATGGACACCGTCTCGCTGGGAATCGTCCCGTTCTCAGCGCAACTCAAGATCACGCCCGCCAACGGGTTCACCATCCTGGACGACCGGCTCGCCATCACCGAGGACTGGCACGCCGAACTCTGGCTCGATGACGCGGACACCGTCGCCACCTACATGCGCGTCTGGAAGACGCTTCGCGAGTCCGCCGTCTTCGGGACCGAGGTCCAGCAGGTGATCCACCAGGTGCGGCGCAGCCTGTGAGGCTTCGCTACTCCAGCTCGTCGAAGTTGATCGGCCGGTAGTCGGGGAAATATCCCTTCAGGAATTCCACCGCTTCCGCGGGCAGCGGGAGGGTCGCGTCGACGGCGTATTCCAGGATGCGCTTCGGCGCGTAGTAGTCCCAGAATTCGTATTCCAGGGAACCGTTTTCCAGCGCGTCCTGGTAGAGCGTCTCCAGGCGGAGGTAGCCGAGCAGTTCGGTCAGGGATGCCTCGGCGATCTCCGGGCCGGGGTCCTTCGGCAGTACGACGCGGTCCACGTCACCCTGCGCGCGCGCCGGCCGGTCCTCGGCGATGTCCTTCAGCTGGGCGGGGTTGAGGAAATACCAGGGCCCGGCGTGCTCCTGCACGAACCAGCTGTCGGTCACCGGGCTGCGGTAGACGACGCAGGTCTCCCCGGCGAACAGCTGGTCCGTGTAGCCCATGCCCGGCTGGGTCATGGTGTGCTCGGTGCCCTCCACCTCGAAGGTGATGTCGCGCCCCGTGCCGGTCACGATCTCCTGGAACTCGGCGCGGAACCCGTCCCGCACCTCGGTCTCGGCCTCGCGCAGACAGGTGAAGTGCACACTGCCCGCCAGGAAGCGGTGGCCGCTCTCCCAGGTCGCCCGCATCAGGCGGTAGTCGCGGATTTCGCCCGTCCAGCCCGTGATCTGAAGGACGAACCGGCCACAAAAGAGGCAGGATGTCAGCTCGTTGCTCATTCCCGGTTATCCAATCCGCGGAACCGGGACGATGTATCCCCGGTCGTTGACGGGTCCGCCACCAGGGTACACACCCTGTGGAAGCTCCCGAATTCCATCGCCGTCGAAGAATCGGAGATTGCCGTCCCGGCTCACCACGACCTCCATATGGGAAGACTTCTTGTATTCCAGGTCTCTGCTCATGCTGTTGGGTAGTCCCCGGCTGGCTTCCAGGTGGTCCGGCGGCCCCGGGATGCGGTCCTCGGGGTGCGTGTGCGCGATGAAGTCGTAATCCTGGCCGCGCAGATCCCGCGGAATGGAGCTGGTTCGCTCGGTACCCCGGAACATGCGCAGGTCCCCGGCCGGATTCTGGATGATCGCGTGTTCCACGCCGTGGAATGCCTGGAGTTCCGCCAGATGGGAGACGTTCACCTCGCCCGACCGAATCGGAATGTGCCCGTTCTCCAGGGCCCGGGCCAGCTGCCGCGCCTTGGGCGAGAGGGCACGGTAGGGAAGCTGACCGCCCGGCATACGCGCCGAGCCCTTGAACGGGCCGCTCATGGCCCGGACGTTCTGGGCCATGTCGCCGAGCCCGCGCCGCAGCGCGGGGAGCCCCGCCTTGAGCGCCCCCACGCCGCCCTTGAGAGCGCCCAGCCCTCCCTTGAGCCCCTTGGCGAGTCCGCCGAGGGTGGTCAGGCCCTTCATGCCGGGGATGCAGTCGAGGGCGGCGAAGGCGACGTCGAGGAGACCGGCTTGGCCGTTGGCGTATTTATGGAGGGTGTCGGCGAGGACGACGAGCGCCGCCGCCAGGACGACCCAGGCCAGCGGGCCGCCGATGATCATCACGATCACGCCGAGGACGGCGACGACGACCTTGCAGATCTTGACGATGTCGTCCCAGTGGTCGGAGACCCAGTCGACCGCGTCCTCCCACCAGGAGCGGTTCTGGATACCGGCGTCGGAGGCGTCGTCCAGCTTCTTCTTGCAGTCCGAGGCCGCGTCTTCGCGTAGCTTCCTGGCGTCTTCGGCCATCTTCTTCGCCGCGTCCAGCGCGCTCTGCGCGTTGTCCACCGCCGTCTGAGCCGACGTTTGGGAGGACTTGGCGTCCTGGGCGTTGCGGGTGGCAGCCCGTACGTCCTTCTCGTCCGGCTGCGGGACGTCCTTCTTGTCTTTGTTGTCTTGGTATTCCTTGGACTTCTTGTTGGCCCGGTCCACCCAGGCGTTGGCCGTCTCCAGCCGCGAATGCGCCGACTTCAGATCCGACCGCGCCTGCCGCCCCTTCTCCAGCGCACGATCCGCGTCGCCCTGCGCCTGCTGCAACTTCGGCCAGTACGTGGAGAGCGCGTCACCCGCCAGGTCATAGGACTTCTGCAGCTTCTTCAGGTTCTTGGGGACGTCCTTGAACTCATCGGTGAACGCGTCCGCGGCCTTCCCCGCCCACTTCAGCAGCGCGTCATCCCCGGCCATCCCCTTGATCAGCCGCAGCGCCTCACCCACATCGGTGGCGAAGTCGTCCAGCTTCCTGGCAAGCTGCCGCACCCGCTCCGGATCCCCTGGCACCGGATCCTTGTCCAGATCCAGCACATGCCAATCCGTCGGCCGTCCCATGAACTCCCCCGATGTCACCCCGGTTCGGTGCTCTACGCACCCAAGGACGCTCCAGTGTGGATCGAGGTTCTCACCAGCGACAACGAGTTAGAGGTCACCTCGAGCCGGACGGCCCTGGCCGCCGGCCCGCTCAGGTCGCCTGCCAGTAGCCCAGGGCGTTGACCCGGGCCTTGGGAATGGCCAGATCCTTGCGGAGGTACGCGGCCAGGGCGCGGGTGGTGGCGGCGTCGCAGGCGATCCAGACGAACGCTTCGGACACGTCGCCGAGCTGGGCCGGGAGGGCGGCCTTGACCTGCTCGACCAGGTGGCCGCCGGCGTCCTGGCGGGGGACGTGGTGGAGTTCGTGGCGGGCGGGGTCGAGCCGTATCGGCAGATCCTGGTCGGAGGGGTGCTGGGTCTCGAACCAGATCGTGGCCGGGGTCCGCGGGAAGGCGTCCAGCAGGGAATTGACGGCGGGCAGCGAGGCCGGGTCGCCGATGACGAGGAGGCGGGAGGGCGGCGGGGTGGGGGCGCTGAAGCCGGTGCCCTGGACGGTCGCCTCGATCGTGTCGCCCGGCGCGGCGGTGCGCGCCCAGTCACTGGCGCACCCCTCGTGCAGGGCGAACTCCAGGCTGAAGGTCCCGGCGGCGGGGTCGGGGTCGACCAGGGTGAACGCGCGCTGGTGCGGCTTGCCGCCATCCGAGAACCACATCCGCACCCACATCGTCGGGTGCGCGCCGGTCGCGGCGAGCAGCCCGCCGTCGGTGAGGTGGATCCGCCGGTAGTACTCGGTGACCTGCTCGGCCCCGGTCACCGTGAACACGAAGTCCTTGCCGCGCAGCAGCTTGAGGACCATCCCCTCCCAGCCATGCCCCACCGCAGTCTCCCCTTTGCTCCGCAATTGTTTCCCGGACAACTTTCGCTTAAGTTAGGCCAGCCTAACCTAATGGGGCGCGAGTGAAGGGGGAGCAGTGTGAGCAGCGAGGTGTACCGGGACGACTGGGGGATCCCGCACCTGCGCGCCGGCAGCCCGGACGAGCTCGCCTTCGCCCAGGGCCGTAACGCCGCGCTGGACCGGGCCTGGCAGCTGGAGGTCGAACGCCACCGGTCGCAGGGGAGAACCGCCGCGTTCCTGGGCACCGAAGCCGTCGCCTGGGACCGGTTCGCCCGGCAGGCCAGGCTGGACGACACCGCCCGCCGCTGCTTCGACCGCCTCGCGCCCGAGACCCGCGCCTGGGTCACCCGTTACGTGGACGGGGTCAACGACGGCCTGGCGAAGGGGGCCGCCCGGGCGCCGCAGTTCGCGGCGACCGGCCTGGCTCCGGGGCGGTGGCAGCCGTGGACGCCGCTGGGCGTCTGGCTCTCCACCCACATCCTCTTCGCCGGGTTCCCCACCAAGCTCTGGCGCTCCGAGGTCGCCCGCCGGCTCGGCGAGGAGCACATCGAGCTGTTCGCCACCGACGGGCCCGGCACGAGCGGCAGCAACGGCTGGATGGTCACCGGCGAGCGGACGGCCAGTGGGGCGCCGATCATCGCGGGCGACCCGCACCGGTTCATCGAGGACCCCGGCGTCTACCAGCAGATCCGGCTGGCCTGCCCGGAGTACGACGTGGTGGGGCTGGCCGTCCCCGGCGTCCCGGGCATCGCGCACTTCGCCCACACCGGCGGCGTGGCCTGGGCGATCACCAACGCCATGGCCGACTACCAGGACCTCTACCGGGAGCGGCTGCGCCGCATGCCGTCAGCGGATGGGGCAGAGGTGGTGGTCGAGGCGCTGGGGGCGGACGGACGCTGGCGGCCCGCCACCCGCCACACCGAGCTCATCGAGGTGGCGGGTGCCGCCGAGCCGGTGGAGGTCGAGATCATCGAGACCGAACGCGGCCCGGTGGTGATCGGCGGCCCGGACGACCCCGAGGCGATCAGCCTGCGCTACCCCCCGCGGGTGACCGGAGACCTCGGCTTCGACGCGCTGCCCGCGCTGCTGCGGGCCACCACGGCCGAGGATGTGGCCCGCGCGCTCGACCGGTGGGTGGAGCCGGTCAATGTGGTGCACGCCGCGGACACGGCGGGCGGGGTGCTGCACCGGGTCGCCGGATACGTGCCGGTGCGCGACCGCGACAACCGGCTGCGCACCGTGCCGGCCTGGGAGCCGGGGCACGAGTGGCGCGGCGCGCACGAGCCGCTGCCGCGCGCGGCGGTACGGGACGGCATCGCGGTGATGGCCAACGAGCGCGGGCTCGCCGGGCCGCTCGGCGCCGAGTTCGCGCCCCCGCACCGGGCCCGCCGCATCCGGCAGCTGCTGGACGCCTCGCACGAGTGGACCGGCGGCGACATGGCCGCCGTGCACACCGACACCCACCTCGCCTCCGCCCGGCCGCTGCTGGAGCTGGTGGCCGCGCTGGACGGCACCGGGCATCCCCCGAGCCCGGCGGGCTCCGGACAGCGACTGAGCCCGGCGGCCGCGGCGCTGCGCGAGCGGCTGCTGAGCTGGGACCGCCGGATGGCGGCGGACAGCACGGACGCGGCGGCGTACGCGGCCGTCCGCGGCGCGGTCGTCCGCCGCCTCGCCGCCCACCCGGCGCTGGCGCCCTTGGCCGACCTGACCCGTCCGGCCGGGTATCCGGAGGTGTTCCTGCCGTGGCTGGCGCTGGTGCCCCGGGTGGCGTTCGCGCTGGAGACTCTGCTGACGACCGGGCCGGTGCCCGCGGCCGACCGGGCGGAGATCGTCCGGGACGCGCTGGAGGACGCGGCGCGGGCGGCGGCGGACGGCGAGCGGCCGACGCCGTGGGGGGAGCTGCACCGGCTCGCGCCCTGGCAGGCGCTGCCGCCGCGGGCGTACGGCGATGAGCCCGAGGTCTGGCCGGGGCTGCCGGGCGACCACGACTGCGTGCTGTCCACCTCCAGCGTCCCCGGGGTCACCGACCACAGCGTGCGCGGGCCCGCCGCCCGCTACGTCTGGGACCTCGCGCGACGCGAGGACAGCCTCTGGGTGGTGCCGTTCGGCGCGTCCGGTGTGGCCGGCGACCCGCACCAGCGCGATCAGCTGCCGCTGTGGCTGCGCGGGGAGCTCGCCCCGGTGATCACCGACTGGGACCGGCTCACCCGCGAACCGGACACCACCCCCTGAACCGGACGCCCCCGAACCGGACGCCGCCCCCTGAACCGGACGCCACCCCGTCCCGTCGAGATCCCGTCGAGGAGAGACTTCACCGATGCCCGCTGACGCCGAGACCACCACGCCCACCAGAGCGACCGCGTATGAGCAGGTCGTCGACGGGTTCGGCACGGTCCGTATCGTCCCCGTCGACCCCCAGCGCGACGTCGACCTGATCCACGGCTGGGTCACTCAGGAGCGGGCCCGGTTCTGGGGCATGGGCGAGGCCGGCCGGGAGCGGGTCCTGGAGATCTACGCCTACCTGGATTCGCTCACCACGCACCACGCGTACCTGGTGCACCGCGATGACAGGCCGGTCGCCCTCTTCCAGACCTACGAGCCCGCGGCCGACCCGGTCGGCGAGTGCTATGACGTGCGGCCCGGCGACTTCGGTGTGCATCTGCTGATCGGCCCCGCCCACGGCGAGCCTGAGCAGGGCTTCACCGGGACACTGCTCTCGGTCTTCCTGCGCTTCGTGCTGGCCGAGCCGAGCCGGCAGCGGATCGTGCTGGAGCCGGACGCCCGCAACGAGAAGGCGGTGGCGCGGCTGGTCCGGGCGGGCTTCACCCTCGGGCCGCAGATCGACCTGCCGGAGAAGCGTGCCCAGCTGGCCTTTCTGGAGCGCGGCACTCCGCTCCGCGCCGACTGACCACTCCGCCCGGGCTGACCGCGCCGCACGCGTGCCGGCCGCGCCACGCCCGTGGCGTCCGGCCGGCACGGACGGAACGTGTCAGTCGAGGTAGCGGCTGGAGACCCAGCCCTTCACCACTCGCTTGCCCTGCTTGGTCTGCTTGACGACCTTCCCGTACGACCAGCTCTTCTTGAAGCCCTCGGCACCGAAACCGGCCCAGGTCCGGCAGATGTACCGGAACGTTTCCCCCTTGCGCAGCTCGGCCTTGCCGGCGTACCGCTTGCCGGGGCCCTTGCGCAGCTTGGTGCTCTTCACGTCGATGGTGAAGTTCACGTCGGGCGAGTTGTACCGGCACGCGGAGGGCCCCACCTCTCCGGCGGCCGCGGAGGCCGTCGGGGCGAGTGCCGTCGCGCTGCCCAGGCCGAGGGCGATGGAGAGCGCCGCTATCGATGCCGTGCGCTTGATGGCCGCCATGATCCCCCCGTACGAGAAGCAAATCGGTCAGCAAATCGGTCAGGTTATCGACAGTAACATCCGTCGCTCGGCGCCTGGGGAAACCGGCGGCTGGTTCAGTTGGCCGCCGCCTGAGGGCCGCGCCAGGACGGCAGCAGCTCGTCCAGCAGCGCCTCGGTGCGCGCCGGCAGGCCCCGGGCGCCGCCGCTCAGCTCGTTGTTGCGGGCGACCAGGCCGTCCGCGGTCGACTGGAGCAGGGCGGCGTCACCGGTGGCGTGCGCCGCGCGGAGCAGTTCATTCCACAGGCGCTCGTCCGCCGGAGCGGTGGCCAGAGCGGTGTTGATCGCCTCCATCGCGCGCGCCGGCTCGCCCGCCTCCTGGTGGTGGCCGGCCAGGGCCAGCGCCACGTCGGCGACGAGCAGCGGAAGCTGGGCGTCGATGATCTCGTGGGTGAGCCAGGCGTACCGGCCCTCGGGGCGGTCGGCCAGCAGCGGGCCGCGGGCCAGCGCCAGGGCGTCGGTGAGCAGCCGCTCGCGGACCTGAGCCCGCCGGGCGCCGCGGCCTTCGGTCGCCTCGTGGTGCAGGGTGCGCAGCACGTCGAGGTCGGAGACGACGGACGCGGCGAGCGTCAGCCGGCCGGTGGCGTCGGTGCCCAGGCGCGGGGTGCCGTCCGGGTCGTTGCCGAGCCAGCCGCGCAGTCGCTCGATGAGCGCGTCGCGGACGTCCTCGGTGGCGCCGCGCGGCCACAGCGCGGAGGCGAGCACCCGCGGGTGGACGCCCTCGCGGTGCAGCAGGAGCAGCGCCAGCGCCTCGTGCAGCAGCGGGCTGCGCTCGCCCTGGGGGGTGTCCAGGCCCATGACCTCGTACGGGCCGACCAGGCGCGCGTACACCGCGGGGCGGCCGCGCTCGCTGATGTCGACCATGAACGGGCGCGGGCCGGGGGTGCCATCGGGGTCCGGGGTGGCGTCGGGGTCGGCGGCGGCGAAGAGTTCGACGACCGTACGGTGCTGGGCGGCGGGAAGCAGCTGCGCCTTGAGCTCCAGCCCGAGCAGCGGGGCGCGCAGCCGGCCGTCGCCGGTGATCTCCAGCTCCCAGGTGGCGCCGGGGAGCTCGCCGCGCCCGGTGCCGATGAGGTAGCCGATGCCCAGCCGGCCGGAGTCGGCGGCCAGCTCGGCGAGCTGGGCGGCCTGCTCCGCGGTGGGCTCGGCGGCCAGCAGCACCAGGTGCGGGGCGCGCTGGGTGTGCTGCGGGCTGCCGGTGCGGCCGGTGAGCACCGAGTCGTGTCCGGCCGCGCCGAGCGCGCCGCGCCGCTGCCGGGTCTCGGCCTCCATGGTCTCCAGCAGCCCGGCCACGTCCTCGACATGGCGGATCCGGGTGGGGGCCAGGGCGCCCAGCTCCTGGCCGAAGCCGACCAGGGTGATGGTGAGCCGGTCCGACCAGCCGTTGGTGGCCAGCTCCGCGGCGACCGAGGCGAAGACCGCGGTGCGGTCCGCCTCCGCGCCGGTGAGCGAGACGATGCCCGGCACCGCCTCGAGGTTGAGCAGCAGCCGCGCGTCCTCCAGGGTGCCGAGGCTGACCAGGCCGGGGTAGGGGGCCGCGGTGTCGGTGTCCTCCACCGGCTGGATGTCGGCGCGCGGGATGCGCCAGAAGGTCTCGTCCTGGCCGAGCTGCCAGGGGGCGGGCGGCCGGCCGGCGGGGGCGGCGAGCTGGAGGTGGATCTCGCTGCCGGTGAGCCAGGCGGCGTAGACGACGGGCAGCTGCCGGTGCTCTGCGGCCAGCCCGGCGGAGAGGCCGCGCAGGGCGCTGTCCAGGTGGCGGACGGCCGCCGGGTCGGCGCCGACCAGCAGTGCGTCCTGCGCGTCGGCCGCCGAGCCGGTGGGGGTCAGGTCGATGCCGCTGCCGCGGCCGAGCGCGCCCATGGCGGACTGCCACAGCGCGGCGCGGCGGCGCCGGCCGAGGGCGGCCAGCAGGCCGGCGGCGAGCAGCGGGGAGCCGAGCAGTGCCTCGGGGAGCCCGAACGACGAGCCGTCGGAGTCGGTGGACTCGGCGGCCGGGGCGGACGCGTCGGGCCGCTCCTGGGCGGGCGGCTGGTTGTGGACGTCGACGGCCGGCCGGGCGTGGTTGCCGTCGGGCTGGACCACGACGGGCTGCTGGACGCCGCCGCCGTCCCGCTCCTGGGCGTGCGGGCCGGTGCGGTCGTACTCCTGGATCTGCTCGCGGACCTCCTTGGAGACCTTCGGGGCCTCGTCGGGCATCTCGACCAGGTCGCCGCCGTGGGCGTCGGCCGGCATCTCCATGATCCAGCCGGGGCGGATCAGGCTGGCCTGGGAGAGCTTGGAGCCGTCCGGCTGGACGCGGTCCTTGTTGAGCTCGTAGATCTCCTTGTAGCGCAGGCCGTCGTCGAGGTGGCGCTGGGCTATCTCCCACAGGGTGTCGTGGTGGCGGCCCTCCGGCGGCTGGATGCGGTAGAACTTCGTGTTCTTCTGCTTCTGCGCGGTCTGCCTGGCGTGCTCGCCGCCGCCGGTGGGGTCGGCCGAGGTCTTGCCCTGCGCGTGCAGGTCCGCGGCGCCGCCGCGGGCCTGCTGACCGGGCAGCCCGTGCTGCTGACCGGGGGTCTGCTGGGCGGTGGCGACGGTGCCGCGCGCGTTGTCGTCGTAGGCGTTGCCCAGCTGGGACAGGCCCGGGGTCAGGCTCGCGGTGGCCGCCCCGACCAGCAGCACGGCGGCCACCAGCTGACGGGCCAGCAGCTGGCTCGGCCCGGCGCCCGGGATCCGCGAGGGCATGCCGATGCCGGACAGCTCCGCGCGCCCCTCGACGAGCACGCAGGCGGTGAACTGCGCCCAGGCCAGCCAGACCACGACCGTGAGCACCTTGATGAAGACGGTGGCGGTGATCGGCTCCTGGACGGTGTCCATGGACGGCATCTCGTGCGGCAGCGGCCAGCCGACGAAGTACGCCAGCGAGCCGGGCACGCCGACGAGCAGCACGGAGAGCGCGACGAAGGCCAGGAAGGCTTTGAGGAAGTCGCCGAAGGTCCGCTGCGGGTTGCGGGGCAGCGGCTGGGTCCGGGGGCCCGAGCCGCTGCCCGGGCCCGACCTGCGGGCGTTGCGTGCGGTGCGTGCTGTGCGCGCCATGGCGGAATTCCTCAGCTTCGACGGTCGCCGGGGGTGCGACAGATCCTGTGGGACAAGACTAGTTCGTGGCTCGGACATCGGCCCCGGGCCGGAGCCCGGTCACCCGGGCCGGACGCCGGCCACCCGGGCCCGCGGTCAGCCGGTCCGGGACTCGGCCTTCGCCCGCCCGCGCACGGTGAGCGGGCCGTCGTAGAACAGCCCTGTCAGCACCGGCCGGTAGGTCAGCTGGATCTCCACCTCGACCTGGTCGGGGCTCGCGCTGACACATCGCACTTTCATGTCGGCGTCCGAATGGCGGGCGAATTCCTGTACCCGGTCGCCGCAGTTCTGGTAGTTGATGGGCGCGTTCTGGCCGTCGCTGGCGCGCAGTTCCTCTTCGTCGATGTCCATCGCCGCGTACCGCGCGGCCTGCTCGGCGAGGTCCGCGGCGCGCTCGCGCTGCGAGATGGACAGGCCGCCGTCGACGACGAAGGCGGCCAGCGTCAGGAAGAGGACCGCGAAGATGATCACGGCCCCGGCGCCGGAGCCGCGGTCCTCGCCCAGCCGGGCCCGCCGGCCGGCCGCCCAGGCCGCGGCGGCGCGGGCCACCGTGCGCCCGGCACGGCCCGCCGCACGGCTCCGACGATCGCTCACATCGCTCACGCCGCCGCTCATGCCGCCCTCTTGTACTGGTCGATGGGCGAGCTGGCACTGCCCGTGACGGTGCTGCCGATGTCCAGGCCCAGCATGTCCAGACCCCGGACCTTGCAGCTCACCTTGACCTCGAACCAGCCACCGGGCCGGAAGTCGGTCCGGTCCACCGCCACGGAGACCGAGCCGCTGCACACGTCCTTCAGATCGGCCTCCGCCGCCTTGCGCGCCTCGCTCACCGCCACGCCGTAGTTGTGCTGAATCGATCCGGCCCGTGCCGCGTCCCGGGCGGCGCCGTCGACCGCGCCGCGCCCGTCCACCAGCTGGCCGAAGGCGACCAGCACCAGGATGAAGAGCATCATCAGGGGCGCGAGGATGACCACTTCGATGGTGGAGATGCCGGTGTCGCCGGCACACCGCCGCCGCAGCCGCCCGAGCACTCCGCTCACCTCGGATCCGCTCATCTCGGGTCCGCTCATCCCAGGTCCTCCACGAACCGCTCCACCGGACCCTGGGAGCGGGCGTGCACCGAGAAGTGGAAGCCGGGGAAGACGGTCGGGACGTCGGCGTCCACCTGCACGCCCACCGTGTTCGGCTCCGGGCGCACCGACACCACGTCCGGTCCCAGCAGCAGCTGCGGACCCAGCTGCTGGATGTACGTGTGGGCCTTCGCCTCCGCCTCACCGCGCCAGCCGCCCGGGTTCTCGTCCGCCGTCGCCCGCGCCCGGCGCGCGCCCGCCTGGGCCGCCGCCTGCGCGACGTGGTCGGCGAAGAAGTACAGCCCGAACTGCACGGTGGCGAAGATGAGGAAGAACAGCACCGGGGTGAGCAGCACGAACTCGATCGCGGTCATGCCGCTGTCGCTCGTCCGGCCGGCGCTGCCGCGCCCGTCGCCCGCCCCCACCACCGCGCCGCCGTCACCGCGGGCGGCGTCCAGCCTGCGGCGTACGGCGCGGCGCAGCGCACCCGTTCGTCTCATTCCCTCAGCTCAACTCGGCTCGTGAGCCCGGCTCGCGCCAGGTCAGCAGGTTCCCTCGGCGTTGGCGCCCTTGATGCACTTCTCCACGTCCTCCGCGCCGCTCTTCAGGGCACGGTTGATGATCACGGTGACCACGCCGACGATCGCGACGACGACCGCCGATATGATCACCCACTCCACCGCGGAGGCACCGCGGTCGCGCTCGGGATCGCGGGCGCGCTCGACGCGGGCGCGCAGGAAGGTCATCAGGAAGTCCACAGCCGGGTGGCTGATCCGGGATCCGATGTTCATGGGTGATGTCCTCTCGCAACAGCTCTTGTGGGGGTATGGATGGCAGATCAGGTCTGGAAGACGCGCACCGCCGCCGGGTAGATCAGGAAGACCAGGAAACCCGCGCACAGCAGAAGTTGGGCGACCAGCATCGACTGCGACTTCTCCCCCGCACTTCCCTCGATCTCCGCCATCTCCCGGTGCCGCATCGTTTCAGCCCGGGACGCGAGCGACTCGCGCACCTTCGCACCGTCGTCCGCGACCAGCGCCAGCGCACCGGAAAGGTCTTTGAGTTCCTCGACGCCCAGTTCCTCTCCGAGGTTCCCGAGCGCCTGCCACTGGCTGACGCCGGTGATGCGGGCGTCGGCCAGGGTGTTGCGCACCCGGCGCAGTGCCCAGCCGTCGCTGACCTCGGCCGCGGCCATCAGCGCCTCGGGCAGTCCGCGGCCACCGGCCAGGTTCATCGAGACCAGGTCGAGGTAGGCACCGATGACGCGCCGCAGGTCGCGCCGCTTGTCCGCGGCGTCCCGCTTGACCTCCAGGTCCGGCAGCATGAAGAACAGGCCGCCGAAGAGCAGCGCCAGCCAGATCGGGATGACCGGGCTGCTGCCCAGACCCAGCGTCCAGACCACCGCGAAGACGAACGGGCCGAAGAACAGGCCGACCGCGGCCAGCAGCACCTTCGTCGCCAGGAACGCCTCCCAGCTGCGCTCCAGCACGTTCAGGTCCGCGCGCAGTGACCGCTGCTCCCAGCCCTGCTGCCGGTAGAAGTCGGAGACCCGCGCGCCGACCCGGGCCCGCACCGAGTCCAGCCGGCCGTCCTCCGCCTTGCCCCGCTGGGCGGCGGAACTGGTCTGCGCCGCGCCACCGCGCGCCCGCAGCGCGTCGATCTGCGCGACCCGGGCCACCGCCCCGCGCTTGCTCGGCATCAGGGCGCGCACCAGCACGAAGATGCCCAGTCCGAAGACGGCACCGATCAGCACCGGTGCGGTAATGCTGCTGTTCATCGCGGCGCCACCTCCTCCTCACGCGATCCGTACGGTCCGTGCCCGCCAGGGGCGCCGGGGCGCGCCTGCTCCGGTCCCGACTGTGGCCGTACGAACCGCACCGCGGGCTCGTCCCGGGTCAGGAAGCGGTCCGGGGTCTCGATCCGGGACAGCTTGCGCAGCCACCAGAAGCCGAGGCCGAACAGCCCGCACACGCCGGCCAGCACCAGCTGGCCCATCGCGGTGCCGTACGGCTCCACGAAGCCGCGGTTGAAGATGGACAGGCCCAGCACGAACGCCACCGAGACGCCGATGACGATCTGCACACTGCGCCGGGTGGAGGCGCGCTGCGCCATCACCCGCTGCCGCATGTCGACCTCCTCGCGCGCCGACTTGGCGAGCGCGCCCAGCACCTCGCGCAGACCGGGGCCGCGCAGCCGGGCGTTGAGCATGAGGGCGGCGACGATGATGTCGGCCGAGGCGTCGTCGATCTCGTCGGCCAGGTGCTGGAGCGCGTCCGGCAGCGGGGTACGGGCCCGCAGCCGGTCGACCAGCGCGTCCAGGTGCGGGCGCAGCGCCGGGGCCGCGGCCCGCGCCGAGGCCGGGATGGCCTGCTCCAGGCCGACCGCGCCCGCGATGGTGTCGCGCAGCGACTCGGTCCAGGCGGCCAGCGCCTCGACGCGTCGCATCGCGGCCCGCTCCTCGCCGGCCCCGCCGAACAGCCGGTCCCAGAAGAAGACCAGCACGGCGGTGGCGGCACCGGCCACCGCCCAGCGGGTCAGCAGCAGCACCACCAGGCCGACGCCGACGGCCAGCGAGCCGCGCCGGCTGACGAACTGGGCCAGCTCGCCGGCGCGTTTGCTCGCCTTCGCCTTCTCGTGGGGCGCCTTGGCGGGCAGTCCGCGGATGGCGACGATGAGCAGCGCCACGCCGCCGCCGACGACGACGCCGGACAGCAGCGCGTACATCACCGGCAGCGAGAAGAAGCCGCCCATCGAGGAAATGCTGTTCATGCCCTCACCCCCAGGTCCCGGTCGGGCGGTAGCCGAACGCCGTCAGCTCGTCGATGCAGGTGATGGGCGCGTGCGGAACCACCCGGCCGTCCCCGGTCTCCGCGAAGACCTCGCTGGACAGCACCCGGCCGTCCACGCCGTTGACCTCGCGGACGGAGGTGACCATGCGCTGGAGGCGGCCGCCCTGCAGATAGTTGTTGCGCCGCTGGATGAAGACGACGAAGTTCACCGCGCCCGCCACCAGCATCTGGCTCGCCTCGATGGGCAGCCGCTCGCTCGCCTGGAGGGCGTAGGTGGAAATACGGTTGAAGACCTCGCTGGAGCTGTTCGCGTGGATCGTCGACAGTGAGCCGTCGTTACCCTGCGACATGGCGTTGAGCATCGTCACGATCTCATCGCCGAGCACCTCACCCACGATGACGCGGGAGGGGTTCATACGCAGCGACCGGCGCACCAGCTCGGCCATGGATATCTGGCCCTGCCCCTCGGAGTTGGGCAGCCGCTCCTCGAACGCCACCACATTGGGGTGCAGATCGGGGAACTGGTCGAGCCCCAGCTCCAGGGCGCGCTCCACGGTGATCAGACGCTCGTTGGGCGGGATCTCGTTGGCCAGCGCGCGCAGCAGCGTCGTCTTGCCGGCGTTGGTCGCCCCCGCGATCATGATGTTCTTGCGTGCCCGCACCGCGCAGGCCAGGAAGTTCCCCAGCTCCGGGGTGAGGGTTCCGTTGCCCACCAGGTCGGCCATGAAGACCTTGCCGAGCCGGGCCCGGCGGATGGACAGCGCCGGCCGCCGGGTCACGTCCATCACGGCCGACAGACGCGAGCCGTCCGGCAGCCGCAGGTCCAGCTGCGGGTTGGCCGAGTCGAAGGGACGCGAGGACAGACCGGAGTAGGCACCGAGCACCTGGATGAGCTCGATCAGCTCCTCGTCGGTCTCCGCGACCGGCTCGCCCTGCGCCTCCCGGCCGTCGGAGTAGCCGACGAAGACCTGGTCGCAGCCGTTGATGTCGATGTTCTCGACCTCGGGATCGTCCAGCAGCGGCTGGAGCCGGCCGACGCCGAAGAGCGCGGCGTGCACCGCGGCCGCGTAACTCTCCTCGGTCTCCGCGTCCAGCGGGGTACGCCCGGCGTTGATCTCGGCGCGCGCGTGCTCTTCGAGGATCTGGGCGATCACCGCCCGCGCGTACTGCCGCTCGTCCTCGGTGGACATCGGTGTCGCGCCGGAGACCTGGTCCAGCCGCCGCTGCTCCGCGATACGGTCGCCCGCGTCCTGCCGGAACCGCTTGACCAGCTGGTGGTCGACGG
The DNA here is from genome assembly GCF_058215555.1 of Streptomyces sp. JLBT605. Classification (NCBI taxonomy): domain Bacteria; kingdom Bacillati; phylum Actinomycetota; class Actinomycetes; order Kitasatosporales; family Streptomycetaceae; genus Streptomyces; species Streptomyces sp. JLBT605. Next base: position 3,903,006 of record NZ_CM177087.1, on the reverse strand, counting down.
TGCTCATCGGTACGCCCCAGGCGCCCCGGGCTGTGCCCAGGCGGCGCCGAACTGCTGGTGCAGGTCGCCGACGACCTTGCGGGCCGAGCGGATCAGCAGCGACTTGTCCAGCCGCCCGCGCTTGCGCCCGTTCAGCTGGTCCGCGCCGGAGGGGTCGTGGGCGATCACACCGACCACCCGCGCCCCGCACTGGGCGGCCACCAGCATGTCGTTGACCTGCCCGGCGAGCTTGCCGCCGGTCCCGGAGTCGGCGACCAGCAGCACCCCGATCAGCGGGGTGCCCAGCTGCGCGGCCCCGCGGTGCGCGCCGTGCAGGCGCGCGGAGAGCGCCGCTGCCCGGTCCCGGATGCGGGCCAGGTTCTCCGGCTCGGCTCGGGAGATCAGCAGCACCAGCGACGCCTGGGGGAACATCTCGATCACGACCGAGTCGGAGCCGATGCGGCCGCAGTCCGCGATCACGTCGGCCGCGCCCTGCGCGGTGTGCGCGAGGCCGGCGAAGGCGTGGCCGAGCGTCGGCCACAGCCCGGCCAGGCCCGCCGACTGTTCCGAGTTCCCCAGCCCGACCAGCACGTCCAGGCCGCCGGACATCGGCTGGGCGTGGTCCCACAGCTGTTCGGCGGCGAGTCCGCGCCGCGCGGTGGCGGCGACGGAGAGCAGCCCGGTGTTGGGATCGAGCGGCCCGCCGTGCGCGGCCGCGCCGCGGTACACCAGATCCCCGCCGGCCGGGTCCACCTCGGCCAGCAGCGCACGCCGCGGCCAGACAGCGGAGATCGCGACAGCGGTCGTGGTGACCCCGGGCGAGCCCTTGTCGGCGGCGAGAGCGATAAGCGCCATGTCTTTACGTGTCCTCGTGTCCCTTAAAGCGTCATGGATGACTGATGCGCTGTGCGCGCTCAGCCTTCGGCCTTGGGGACCTTGGCCACCGCGACCTCGCCGGCCGCCGCGTAGCGGATGACGTTGGCCGCCTGGGCCTGGTCGACCAGGACGGACACCGGGAAATCACCGCTGCTGAACTGGCCGTCGCTGGATTCGGTCTTGTACACCTTGGCCCGCGCCACCAGCGGCGTGCCGCTCGTCCCGCCGGTGCCGCCCTTGCCGTCACCGGAGGACGCGTCGCCCCGGTTGTCGTTGTCGGCCACCGGGAAGAGGGTGACGACGTCCCCGGGCGCGAGGTCACTGGGGTACTGCCCCCGCTTCAGCGAGAGCCCGACCAGCACCTTGCCCTGCGGCACCGTCCCCGAGTCGTCGGTCAGCATCTGGCCGACCAGCAGCGAGCCGCCCTTGATGTCGGTGGTCGTCCAGTACTTGCCCGAGATCAGCTCCCGCTGGTCCCACTTGACGTAGTCGACCCCGGAGTCCTCGGCGACCAGCACGGACTCCATCGCGCCGGCCGGGATCTTCTTCCCGGCCTGGACGTCCTGCGTGATCTTCACGACCTCGATACGGTCACCGGCGCGCAGCACCAGCACCGTGGCACCGAGCGCGCCGATGAGGATGAGCAGCACCGCCAGCGCGGCCAGGGCCGGCTTCCGTTCCCGAGGCGCGGACGGGAGCCTCTCTCCCGTCCCATGAGCCGGCGCCGAGGCCCCCCTGCCGTGCGCCGCCCCCGTGCGCTCCTGGATCTTCACGCCAACGCTCCCGCAAGTTATGTCCGGATTCAGGCATTTGCCTCGCTGCAGGACCGCCACGCGCCTCTGCGCGTCTATGCGGGCGGCCTGAGGACTGTCAAGTCACCGCACCGTATCAGCAGCCCATATCTGCCTCAAGGCGCGTCAGACCCGGCATCCGACCCGGTACGAACCTGCTACGAACCCGGTACCGAACCGGGTCATGGACATTCAGCTGCATAAGACAGGGGTGCGTGTAATGATCGGGCAGTCGGGGCCGAATTCCCCTTGGCGTGGGGGAAGTTGCCAAAGAGAGCGAAGGGCTGGAGGCAATCGGTCATGGGGGACCACACGAAGGCCGACCTGGCTGTAATCCAAAGCATGGGGGACGGACTCTCGAAGGTGCACAGCGCCTTCAAGGAGATCGCCAAGCTCAACGAGAAGTACGACGACGACATCGGGCATGACGGACTTTCCGACACGGTCGGCGACTTCGCCGACAACTGGGACAAGAGCCGGGAGAAGCTCATGGGCGATGTCGACCGGCTCGCCCAGATCGCGAAGGCAGCAGCCCAGGCGTACGACGACTTCGACGGGCAACTGGCGGACGCGCTGCGGAGCGCGCAGGAACCGCAGAAGGGTAAGTGAGCACGGTGGCAGGAAGGCCGCGCGACTGGCATCCGGTGGCGGACAAGGATCCCATTCCAGGAGATCCTGAGCGGGTGGCTGTGCTGGGCAGGAAGCTGCGCGAGACCGCCGACGTCCTTCAGCAGCAGATCAAGAATCTCAAGGCCGTCGCCGAGGTGACCGCCTGGGACAGCGACGCGGGCAAGGAGTTCCGCAAGACGGCGGAGGGGACGGTCGGCAAGCTCGAAGCCGCGTTCAAGCGGTACGACGCCGCGGCGGACGCGCTCGGCACCCAGGTCGGCGACGAGAACACCAGGAACTACGCCTCCCAGTTGCACCGCGCCCAGTTAAAGGCCGATGCCGCGCTCAAGGACGCCCAGGAGGCCGACGGGCGCAAGTCCGCGGCGCAGAAGAGCCTTGACGATCTGAAGAGCTCCAAGGATTCGAAGGACGACGACAAGTCCAAGAAGAAGGGGTTCGAGAGCTCTCTCGATGCGGCGGACAGCGACATCCAGGCCGCCCGGGACCGTATTGATTCCGCGAAGACGATCCGCGACGAAGCGGCGAAAGCGGCTCAGGATTCGATCGAGAACATCATCGATCACGACTCGCTGAAGGACAAGGAGAGCTTCTGGGGCTCGCTCCTTGAGACCATCAACGAATGGGCCGGAACGATATCCGCCGTGTGCGGGATCCTGTCGATGCTCGTCGGCTGGATCCCCATCATCGGTCAGGCACTCGCCGGCGTACTCGGCGCCATCGCCATGATCGCCTCGCTGGTGAGCCTGGTCTGCACGATCATACAAGTCTTCCGGGGCGAGGCCGACCTGTGGGACCTCGGCTTCGCCGTCCTGGGCTTCGCGATGCTGGGTGTGGGGAAAGCATTCGGCAAGATCGCCGGGAAGTTCGCGGGCAAGGCGATTCCACGACTCAGCAGGGCTTCGGGGCGGACCAAGGCCGGCAAGGTCATCAAGCGCGACCGGCAGAAGCTCAACCGGATCGCCAACCAGGAAGGCAAGCTCTCCCGGCAGGACATCAAGGACGCGTTCAAGGAGCCGTTCAAGGAGGTCTTCACCAAGGAGGGCTGGAAGGGCACCGGGCAGAATCTGCGGACACTCGTCAGCCCGAGCAAGTACGGCGAGGCCGGTGCCGCCATGAGCAGAAGCGGTGGCGCCGCGCGGTCGATATCCCTGGTGGACTCGAGTGTCGCCAACCAGCTCAAGACCGCCAAGCAGCTGGCGAAAGACATGGGCGACGGTCTCCCGGCGATCAACAAGATTTCCCGGAAGGCCAACGTCCTGTCGGGCGTGGGCGTCGGGCTCACCGCCGCCAACTTCCTGAACGACGACACAGCGCGGGAGTGGGCGGGGATTCCGGACTGGAAAGAGAAGCTGAAGTCCACCACCGAGTAGCGCCAGCCGATAGGACCTGATCGTGAATTCTGCCGACGACCCCCTGGACCCGGACAACTATGCGTGCGCATTCGACATGTCACCGGGCTGGGTGAACACCACCATCATTTCCGATTCCCCCGAAGAAGCCCGCGAACTCGGCCAGGAGATGCTGGAAAGCTTCAACCCCCTCGAGCTGACCGTGTCCAAGGAGGAACTGGCCAGGAACATCGCGCGCCTCGCCCTGGAGGCCAAGAAGCGACGGGCATCGTACTCGGCGGCCTATTTCGCCGACAACGGACACCATTTCGCGCTCGCCTCGATCGACGTCTATGGCGAGGACGGCGTGCGTGTCACGCCTGCCGAGATGCAGCCCGAACTGCTGAAGAGCCCCAACGGCAAAGTCGTCGGCGATCCGCGGGTGACCTACCTGGACCACGCGCTGGGTCCGGCGGTGCGGGTGCAGGCGATGTTCGCCACCAAGGGAATTCTCGGGCTCGGCCGCGGCCTGTGGGAATCCGTGAGATACGCGATCTGCCCGCCCGATATCGACGACGTCTTCGTGGCGCGGGTCTGGTGGGACACCATGGCGTTCAGCGACCAGCTCACCGAGATGGCCGACGAGCTGATTTCGACACTCCACCTCATCCCGCTCGACGCGGATGGCAACCCGATCGAGGGTGAGAAGAAATGACCGAGGCAGTGACCGGCGCGGCGGGCGACGGCACCCCACCGGAATGGGACACCACCCCGACCGACTACAACCTGATCGTCCCCGACGGCTGGTTCCAGCTGGGGCTCGACCCCGACCTGCGGGACCGCTCCATCATCGCCCTGGCCGAGCAGCAGTTCCGCGGTGTGGACAACGCGCCGCACATCAAGGAGCAGTTCATGCACGAACTGCAGAAGAAGGCCAAGGAGTCGTACAAGAACGGCGGCATCGAGCTGTATCTGTCGACCCTCTCGGTCGGCCCGCTGCCGCTGGCCTCCTCGCTGCTGGTCACGCTGCCCCCACCGGAGATGAGCCCGGGTGCGGCCACCCCGCACGAGCTGGCGGCCGCGCTGGCCGAGCGGGGCGCCGACACAACGGTGGTCGACCTCCCGGTGGCCGGGCGGGCGGTGCGGGAGGTGCGCAGGCGGGCCGCGTCGCCCGCCACGCAATTCGGCAACGAGCTGCCCACCACGACCGTCATCTACCAGGTCCCGGTGCCGGCGAGCGCCGCCTGGCTGATGCTGACCTTCTCCACCCCGATCGACCCGCTGGCGGATGCGATGGTGGAGCTCTTCGACGTCGTGGCGGGCACGCTGCAGTGGTCCTGAGCGCCGCGGCGCCGGGTCAGGCCGTGGGCTCCCCCGCCTCGCGCTCCTCGATCGCCAGCTGGGCGGTAACCGCGTCGGTACGGGCGCGCAGGGCCTGCACCCGCTCCAGGGACTTGACGTTCATGCTGCCCGGGTCCGGGGGGAGCACCGGGATGCCCCGGGACTGGGCGGTCATCACCAGGCTGTAGGCGACGTCCATCTCGTGGGCGAGCAGGGCGGTGGGGAAGAGGTTGGCGCGGAGCGTCTTCTCGCGGCCCAGCTTGCCGCGGTAGACGATCTCGCAGGCGACGTTGACGGAGTCCAGGCGCTGGTCGGCGGCCTTCTCCACCGACGCCAGGACGACCGAGGCCAGACCGTCGATGACCTTGGTGACCGCCCACTTGCGGCCGGGGATCGGCGGCAGCAGCTCCCGCAGGCGGTCGATCTCGTTGTCCAGGGCCTCGGTGGTCAGCGCCGCGAACGCGTTGTGCAGTTGCAGCCGCACGACCTTGTCCCAGGGGATGTCCTCGCCGTCGAAGCCGACCGACTCCGGCCCGAAGCGCACCGCGCCGAGGCTGTCCAGGGAGCGCAGCGCCTTCGCGGTGATGGCGGGCACCCGCTCGTGGTGGCAGATCAGCGCGCCGAGGGAGAACTCCCACTCGGTGGTGGCCGGGGCGGCGGGGGCCGGGAGGGTGTTCAGGACCCGGAGCACCCAGTCACCGCCGACGTTGCTCCCGGCCCGCCCCGCCTGGCCGCCGCGGTCCATGATCTCCTTGCCGACCGAGGTCGCCGCTCCGCTCACCGCGTCGCCGAGCCCGCGAAGCCTGTCCCGTACCCCCATGGTGCTGCCTCTGCTCCCTTGATGTCGTGGGTGATGTCCTGATGCGAGTGCGCGGCGCGTCCAGTGCACCGGCGCGCACAAGTGAGCGAACTCTATTGCCTTCACGCCGCCCCGGCGGCGGTGGTTCCTCGGTGGGGTACGGTCTCAGGTCGAACGAGGCTCGGCATCGGGGGAGGAATCAGCAGGTATGAGTCGGACGGGTGAGAACCAGACCGTCGAGCGCGGAGGCTTCCGTATCTCCGTGCCGGATTCGTGGTGGGAGTTCGACGTACGTCCCGAGTCCCGCGATGACAGCATCCGGCAGATGGTGAACCAGCGCGTCCGCGCGGTGCCGGACATGGCCCCGCACCGCGATGTGATGGTCTCCTTCCTCCAGCGGTCCGCGCGTGACGCGTGGGAGTCCGGGGCGGTCTACTGCGGCTGCATGGCGGAGAGCTTCGGTGGCGAGGCCCCGATCACCGCCTCGGTCACCGTCTCGCTGGTCGGCGCCCGTACCTCCGACGGCACCATCCTGCCCACCGATCCGACGGCCATCGTGGGACAGCTGCGGCAGAAGACCGCGAAGAAGGAGGGGGACCCGTGGCGGACCACCTCCACCGTGGAGATCCCGGGCGTCGGGCTCGCGGCGCGGACCCAGGGCATCGAGGACATCGAGCTGCCGGGCGACAGCCGGCGTATCCGCGCGGTGCTGATGCAGACCTTCATCCCGGTGCCGGGCGAGGAGGGCAAGGTCGCGCTGGTGGCCGGCAGCAGCCAGGTGCTGGATCTGGCGGACTCCCTCTTCGACGTCTTCGACGCGGTGACGTCGACGTTCCGTTTCGTCTGAACGGTCTGAACGGTCTGAATACTCTGAACGACCTCAACGGTCCGAAGAGTCCGAACGGTTCCGGACAGCCCTGATCGCCCGGGCCGGGTGCAACCTCCACCGGCCGCCGTGGCGTCGTATGAGTGATCGGCAAGGAGAGGCGGGGGCGGCATGGGAAGCGGCAAGGACGGGCGTCTCGCGATTCCGCTGAGCGAGCTCGACGGGTTCGGCGGGCGGCTGCGGTCCATCAAGACCCGGATGGACGGCACGAAGAAGATGTTCGAGGAGTACCGGGGCGACATCGGGGACGGCGGCGTCGTCGACAAGTTGGAGGACTTCGAGTCCAACTGGGACGATGGCCGCGAGGACATCGGCCAGCAGATCGACGCGCTGTCCAAGATGGCCGACACCGTGGTCCGCGAGGTCACCGCCTACGACGGCGACCTCGGCAAGAAGCTGCGGGAGAACATGAAGAAGGAGGACCGCGGCAAGGTCGGCGGCAACGGCGGCGGCTCAGCGGGCAACGGCGGTCACGGCGACGCGAAGAAGGGCGACAAGGGCGGGGACAAGGGCGAGGGGAAGAAGTAGCCCACCTCAGCCCTGCGGGTCCGCGTCGAGCCAGATGCCGCGCGCGAAGTCGTCGAAGGCGTCGTCGTTGGCCAGCAGCCAGCCGATGTCGCTGGTGACGGTGCGGATCGAGGCATAGACCTGGTGCTCTTCGGACCACCAGCCGTAGTTGAGCGACACGCACAGCTGGTCGTCCTCGGCGAAGTAGCGCAGGCAGCGCAGCCCCTCGCCCATCCGCTCCGAGCCGAACGGGACGACGTCGGCCGGGCGGACGGGCTGCTTCTCGGTTGCCTGGACGAGGATCCGCAGGCCCTCGAGCCGGTCCTCGCCCTCGGACGGGACCGTCAGGGCGTAGACCGGCTGCGGTATCCGCCGGGGGTCACCGCCGTGCAGGAAGACCTGGTTGGCGGGGATCCTGGGGTTGGGGTGGGCCTCCAGCAGCAGGCGGAAGCGGGCGGTGAGCGCCTTGGCGTCCGGCGTCCCGGGGAAGTTCCGGTAGCGCCGGCTCATGATCTCGGCGCAGGTCTGCGACCAGTCCGTGATCTTGTCCTGGTCCAGCTCCGTCCAGTGCAGAGGCATGGGGAACCACTGGGTGGGGTCCGCCTCGGTCTCGAAGAAGATCACGCGTAGCTCCAGCGGAAGGTCGTCATGACGGCGTCGAAGACGTCCACCAGGACATCGGAGAGCTCGCCGTCGGGGTGGCCGTCGCCGATGGTGCTGAAGGTGACCGTCACCCAGCGCGCAGGCAGGGCGCCGGGCACGGGCAGGATGTACTCCACGCGGCGCGCGGCGTGCTGGAACTCCGCCTCCGGCGGGGCGGGCACGATCCGCTCCAGCCTGGTGCCCGCTGCGCCGTCCACCTCGGCCGGCTCCGCGCTGCCCCGGCCGGCGGCGAGGCGCTGGAGCACCTCCTCGGAGGGGACACCCATGCCGGCTCCGCCGACCGGCTCGGACACCACGAAGGACGCCGGGATGAGCATGCCGTGGATGCGCTCGACGGGGAGGTAGAGCGCCAGGCCGTTGTTCTTGGCTGCCTGCTTGGCGGCCTTCCGCAGCTGCTTGAACAGCTCCATCCGCGCCTTGCTGACGTTGTCCCGGGGCAGGTCCCCGGGGAGCTCCTCGACGGCTCGCTCGACGATGCGGCGGATCGTGTCGTCGGTCGACCCGTCGTGCAGCGGGATGCGGTCCCAGCCGGGCGGCGGCACCAGGTTGTAGCCGACCGCCACCCGGGGAGTCGGCTCGTCGAACTCAGTCACGAGAGAACCTTTCGATCAGCCACGACGCGAGGACGAGTAGCGGCGTGACGAACGCCGCGATGACCCCGGGCCAGAAGGCCGTGGCCAGCGCGGCGAGGAAGAGGAGCGCCGTCAGTCCGAGGGCCTGGGTGAGGTCGCCGGACCGGTCGGAGTGCCGGGGGTTGCGGACGAACAGCCACAGGGCGGTGAGGACGCACGCCAGGACGATGGAGCGCTGGACCCAGAAGGCCGCCTGCCGCCCGCCGTCCGGGAGCCGGCTGCCCACCGCGGCCAGGAAGACGGAGCCGAACCCCACCAGGACGCACAGCCGGGCCAGGCCCGTGGGCCCCGTTCCGAGGGGGCCGAACGACCTGTTGCGGAGAGAGGCGCTCATACCGTCACCAGTGCGTGTCTTCGGGCAGTTTCCACAGTTCGCCCTTGCCGTTCTCGTAGGCGTCGAGGAAGGGCTTGTCCGGCAGCATCGGACTTTCACCGAGCGCCTTGTCCAGGGTGTCCGCACCGGCACCCGTGGCGGCGGCGCCGACCGCGACCTTGTAGTAGTTCTCCGACTTGCCGATCAGGTTGGCGCCGGATTCCGGGAACGTCGCGGCATTTCGCCGGATGTTCTCGATGGCGGCACGGGCGTCGGCGTCACCCAGCCCCGCCCGCTCCATGCGGCTGAGCCGGACCGGGGCCTCGTCGGTGACCCGGCCGGCATTGTCCAGCATTTCCCGGCGCATGCGGTTGAGAGACTGCCGGGCGAATTGCTTGAGGCCGTCATCGGTACTGGTCGCCATCACCCGGGTGATCTCCTCCCGGGCCGCCTTGTTCACCTTCACCGCGTCCTTCAGGCGGTTCAGGCGCTGGCCCTTGGACGCCGTCTTGATCACATTGTCGGCGATCTTCAGCTTGGACAGCATGCGCACACCGACACCCATGGTGACCAGGCCGACGCAGTCCATGATGACTTCCGCGAGGCTCGCCTCACCGGCCAGGAACATGATGGATCTGGAGAGCGCCACAGCGACCGACAGGGCGATCACCAGCAAATTGAGTCCGGGAATGAAGAGGGCGACAATGCCCGCGATCGTCGCCACCCAACTCATGACATCGAGTACGAGTTTGATCGTGTCGACGTTCTCGTGGATCCAGCCCTTGATATCGTCCCAGGTGCTGTCCTCGATGATGTCGCTGAGCTGGTCGCGGATCTTTCCCTCGTGGTGCCGGGCGCGTTCATCGCGGTCGCCCTTGATGGTCTCCAGGCGGTCGCGGTAGGTCTTGAGCGGATCGTCGTCCTCGTCCGAGGATCCGGACTTGCTTTCCTTGTCCGCGTCCTTGGCGCCCTTTTTCCTGTCGAGCTCGGCCTGCTTCTCCTTGGCTTCCCGCAGCACCGTGTCGGCCTGGCCTTGGAAGCCCTCAAGATCATTCGCCCAGTTCGTCAGGTGCCCGTGCACCCGCTCATACCGGCCGGCGACCTCACGCAGGTGCTTCTCCAGCCCGTCGGCCTCCTCGCGCAGCTGGTCGGCGTACTTGCCCTTGAGCTCGTTGTCGTTGTCGATGCCACGCAGCCATTTGGCCTGGTCACGCAGGGATTTGGCGACGTTCACCATGTGCCGGACCTCGGCGCGGATCTCCGCGGGGTCCCCGGGCACCGGGTCGGAGTCGGCTATCGGGTGCCAGTCCTTCGGCCTGGGCTTCGAGTCTGCGGCCACTGATCTTCGTCTCCCCCGTGGGCTGCCTTACCGTTTCCGACCCGCGAGCATGCGCGTCACGCCATCAGATTGCCCAGAGCTTACTTCTTCTCTCCGCGCAGACTCTTGGCCAGGTCGGCCTCATACCCCTTGAATCCCTCGATGGTCGCTTTGACCGCCTTGAGCGTGGCATCTATTTTGTCGAGCATCTTCGCGCGGTAGTCGTCCCAGTTGTCCACGAACTCGTCCATGGCATCGGCGACTTTCCCGCTCCCCCAGTAGGGACGCATGTCGTCGGCGTTCTTGCCGATGCCCTCGAACTCCTTCTTGAGCTTGCCGAGGGTTTCCTCGGACGACACCAGCAGATCGACGTTGACCTTGAGGTCGGAATCCTGCCCCATGCGTGTTACGCCCCTTTGTGGCCGAGTCTGGTGAGAAAATGCCGGGGCCCGGTGCCGTGGACCGCCCAAGGCAGTCCGCGGCACCGGGCCCGGAAGCAATCACACTGCGCAGCGCGGATGGCTTGCGGCAGCGGGATGTTACTTCTTCTTGATGCCGTCGCCGAGCTTCTTGTCCAGGTCCTCGAAGCCGTCCGCGGCGGACTTCAGGAACTCGCCCATGCCCTCAAGGCCCTCGATGGTGTCCGTGGCGCCCTTCACGAACTCGTTGAAGGACTCCTCGAAGTCCTTCGAGGACTTGCCGGTGACGTAGCCGTCACGGACCAGGTTCTCGACGTACTTCTTCAAGTTCTTCAGCGTCTTGTCGATTTCAATGCGGTCATCCTTGAGCTTCTTCGCCGCATCCCGCATGTCCTGATAAGTGACATTAACGTCGCCCTTGCCAGCCATGGGCTCCTCTTCTCTCGAACACGCCCCAGGGCAAGCCCCCGTGGCTCCCTTGCGGATGGTGTGATGGTCCGCCTGATGTGGCAGCTTACGGGTGAGGACACGGGACACGCAGCCATGGTTCCCACACCCGCCGATGGAATCCCGTAAGCCCCACACGCCTCACCGGCAATGGCCAAGAGGTCCGCGGCGGGGCACCCGTACCTTGCCGCCGCGCCCCACCGGCCAGATATCGTCCATTGACACTGAGGTCTGCATTTCCCGGGCAGCCCCAGCGATCCGAGGAGGACGACCGTGCGCCTGACTCTGTCCGTCGTCGACCCGCTCGGTGCCGCCGGCACCGATGTGGTGCTCGATGCCGACCCCGAGTCGCAAGTCGGCGATGTGGCGCGCGAGCTGGCCCAGCAGCTGGGCCGCAGCGCCCACGCGCAAGTCATCCCCATCGGCGCGCACGGCGCCGGCGCGGCCGCCGCCGGGGCACCCGCCGTCTACGTCGACGGCTACGCCCTCGACCCCACCCTGACCATCGCCGCCTCCCCGCTCCGCGAGGGCGCCGTGGTGAGTCTGTACGACCCGGCGGGCTGCCTGCCCGGCGAGCCGACCGGCGTCGTGGAGCTGCGGGTCGCCGGCGGACCGGCCGCCGGGGCCGTGCACCGGCTGGGGATCGGCCGCTACGACGTGGGCAGCGGCACCGGCTGCTACATCCGGATCGACGACCCGGAGCTGCCGGAGCGGGCCCTGACCCTGTCGGTGGCCACCGACGGCACCTGCCGACTCGCCGTGCACATCGACCGCAAGGACGTCACGCTCGACGGCACCCCGCTGACCGAGATCGAGGGCGAGAGCGACACCTGGCCGCTGGGCGCCCAGCTCGCGATCGGCAACACCCTGCTGGAGATCGCCCGGTACGCGCCCCCGAACGCCGCCCTGAAGTGGTCGGAGGACGGCGGCGGACTGGACTACAACCGTCCGCCGCGGCTGCGGCCGCCGGACCGCGAGACCAAGTTCAAGCTGCCCAACCCGCCCAAGGAGAGCCCGGCGCGGCCGCTGCCCTGGCTGATGGCGCTGATGCCGCTGGTCACCGCCATCGTCATGGTGATGGTCTTCGGCCGCTGGTACTACATGATCATGGCGGTGATGAGCCCGGTCATGATGTTCGCCAACTACTTCATGGACAAGAAACACGGGCGCAAGTCGCATGCCCGGGAGGTTAAGGAGTACAAGGAACACAAGGCGCGCATCGAGAAGGACGCCCAGGACGCGCTGGTCGCCGAACGCCTCGACCGGCGCCAGGCGATACCCGACCCGGCCACGGTGCTGAACCTCGGCACCGGTCCGCGCACCCGGCTGTGGGAGCGCCGCCGCAACGACTCCGACCACCTGCTGCTGCGGGTGGGCACCGGACGGCTCCCCTCCGAGGTCGTCCTGGACGACCCCGAGCAGGACGACCACCGCCGCGAGGTCACCTGGAAGATCGAAGACGCGCCGGTCGCCCTGTCGCTGTGCAGGCTCGGCGTGATCGGCATGGCCGGCCCCGGCGACGCCTCACGCGCCCTCGGCCGGTGGGCCGTGGCCCAGGCCGCGACCCTGCACAGCCCGATGGACGTGCAGTTCTACGTACTCACCGAGGCGTCCGCGCAGGGCAGTTGGGACTGGGTGCGGTGGCTGCCGCATGCCCGCCCGTCCGGCGGCAACGACACCAACGTTCTGATCGGCACCGACGCGGAGACCGTCGGTGCCCGGGTCGGCGAGCTCACCCAGATCCTCGACGCCCGCATCAAGGCGAAGAAGGAGAACGGCAACCAGGGCATGGGCTTCCAGGACCCGGACATCGTGGTCGTCTGGGACGGCTCACGCCGGCTGCGCTCGCTGCCCGGCGTGGTGCGGCTGCTCCGCGAGGGCCCGGCCATGTCCATCTTCGCGGTCTGCCTCGACTCCGAAGAGCGCTTCCTGCCCGGCGAGTGCCAGGCCATCGTGATCGCCGAGCCGCGCCCGGAGGAGCACGCCACCGGCTCCGGCACCGAGCCGGCCGGCGCCCCGCAGCCCGCCGCCCAGGCCGCCGGCGGCTTCCCGTCCTTCCAGGCCTGGCACGCCACCCCCGGCGGCCGGGCCGGCACCGACACCACTACGTCCGCCGAGCCGCAGCTGCGGCTACGCGTCGAGCAGACCGGCGCCGCCCGTATCGGCAACGTGCGCCCCGACTTCGTCTCCCCCGCCTGGTGCTCGCGGCTGGCCCGCTCGCTCTCCCCGCTGCGCGACATCAGCGGGGAGAGCGAGGACGCGGCGCTGCCCGGGTCCAGCCGGCTGCTGGACGTCATCGAGATGGAGCCGCCGACCGGCGACGCCATCGCGGCCCGCTGGCAGATCGGCGGCCAGTCCACGCTGGCCCTGATCGGTGAGTCCTACGACGGTGCCTTCGGCATCGACATCCGCAAGGACGGCCCGCACGGCCTGATCGCCGGCACCACCGGTTCCGGTAAGTCCGAGCTGCTGCAGACCATCGTGGCCTCGCTCGCGGTCGCCAACACCCCCGAGAACATGACCTTCGTGCTGGTCGACTACAAGGGTGGCGCGGCGTTCAAGGACTGTGTGCACCTGCCGCACACCGTCGGCATGGTCACCGACCTCGACGCCCACCTCGTCGAGCGCGCGCTGGAATCCCTCGGCGCCGAACTGCACCGCCGCGAGCACATCCTCGCCGACGTCGGCGCCAAGGACATCGAGGACTACCAGGACCTGGTGCGCCGCGACCCGTCCAACAAGCCGCTGCCGCGCCTGCTCATCGTCATCGACGAGTTCGCCTCCATGGTCCGCGACCTGCCCGACTTCGTCACCGGCCTGGTCAACATCGCCCAGCGAGGCCGGTCCCTCGGCATCCACCTGCTGCTCGCCACTCAGCGGCCCAGCGGTGTGGTCTCCCCCGAGATCCGCGCCAACACCAACCTGCGGATCGCGCTGCGGGTCACCGACGGCGCCGAGTCCAGCGACGTCATCGACGCCCCGGACGCCGGGCACATCTCCAAGAACACCCCGGGCCGCGCCTACGTCCGGCTCGGCCACGCCTCGCTGGTCCCCTTCCAGTCCGGCCGCGTCGGTGGCCGCCGTCCCGGCGCCGCCGACACCCAGGTCGACGCCCCCTGGGCGGGCCGCCTGGACTGGCAGGACCTGGGCCGCGCGGCGCTGAAGAAGCCCGCCGCCGCCAAGCGCGAGGAAGAGGAGATCACCGACCTCAAGGTGCTCGTCGACGCGGTGCGCGACGCCAACGAGCGGATGGCCATCCCGCCCCAGCACAGCCCCTGGCTGCCGGCCCTGGACGGCACCCTGCTGCTGGACGACCTGCCGCCGGTCACCGGCGCCGGCCCGCTGCCGCCCGCCGTCTTCGGTGTCGCCGACCTCCCCGCCGACCAGGCCCGCAAGCCGGTCGCCGTGGACTTCGCGACCTTCGGCCACCTGCTCATCGCGGGCGCGCCGCGCAGCGGCCGCTCCCAGGTGCTGCGGACCATCGCCGGTTCGCTGGCCCGGACCCACTCCGTCGCCGATGTGCACCTGTACGGCATCGACTGCGGCAACGGCGCGCTCAACGCGCTCACCCGGCTGCCGCACTGCGGCGCGGTCGTCGGCCGCGCCCAGACCGAGCGGGCCCAGCGCCTGGTCAACCGGCTCTCCGCCGAACTCACCCGGCGCCAGGACCTGCTCGCCGAGGACGGCTTCGCGGACATCGGCGAGCAGCGCAACGCGGCCGCCGAGGACAAGCGGCTGCCGTACATCGTGCTGCTGCTGGACCGCTGGGAAGGCTGGCTTCCGACGCTGGGCGAGGTGGGCAGCGGCGAGCTGACCGACGAGCTGTACGCGATCATGCGCGAGGGCGCCAGCGTCGGCATCCACACCATCATCACCGGCGACCGGCAGCTGCTGGTCGGCCGGATCAGCTCGCTGACCGAGGACAAGTACGCGCTGCGCCTGTCGGACCGCTCGGACTTCTCGATGGCCGGCATCAACTACCGCAAGGTGCCCGAGGAAATCGCCCCGGGCCGCGCCTTCAAGGGCGAGACCGGCACCGAGACCCAGTTCGCGCTGCTGTCCGAGGACAACAGCGGCCAGGGCCAGGCCGCCGCGCTGACGGCCATCGGCGAGGCGGCGACCGCCCGCGACGCAGCGGTGCCGCGCGAGCGCCGCCCATTCCGCGTCGACGTGCTGCCCAACCGGATCTCCTTCCAGGACGCCTGGGAGCTGCGCGACCCGGTCGCCTCCCGCTCCCCGCTGTGGTCGCTGGTCGGCGTCGGCGGCGACGAGCTCACCGGCTTCGGCCCCGACCTGGCGCAGGGCGTCCCGACGTTCGTCATCGGCGGCCCGGCGAAGTCCGGCCGCTCCACCGTGCTGCTGAACATGGCCCGCTCCTACCTCGCCCAGGGCACCCGGATCGTCATCGCCGCGCCCCGGCCCTCGCCGCTGCGCGAACTCGACGGTGCAAACGGCGTGTTGAAGGTCTTCACCGAGGACGAGATCGAGGAGGACGACTTCGACGAGGCGATCCGCACCTCCAGCCGCGAGGAGCCGATCGTCGTCCTGATCGACGACGGCGAGGCCGTCGAGGACTGCGACGCCGCCTCCGCCCTGAAGAAGATCGTCCAGCGCGGCACCGAGAACGGCCTGGCTCTGGTCCTCGCCGGCGACGAGGAAGAGATCTGCGGCGGCTTCAGCGGCTGGCAGGTCGAGGCGAAGAAGGCCCGCCGCGGCATCCTGCTCTCCCCGCAGGACTCCTCCGCGGGCGACCTCATCGGCTACCGCATCTCCCGGCGCGACGTGGGCGACCCGATCACCCCGGGCAAGGGCTTCCTGCACCTGGGCGACGGCGAGCCGTTCACCGTCACCACGCCGATGTAGCCCGCCACGGAGCGAATGCGAGGGGCGTCCGCGGGAACCGCGGGCGCCCCTCACCCGTCACAACCGCAGGTCGACGTGACCGTCTCCACCGCGGGGAAGTCGTGACGAACCGCATGAACCCCGCTAGCGTCCTTGCCCACGCAACCACCTTTATTCACACCGGGAGCCACCGTGGTCCGTCGCACCGTGCCCGCACTCGCTGCCGCCGCGGCGGCAGCGCTATTGCTCGCAGGATGCGGCAGTAGCGACGACAAGAAGGACGACGAGATCCCCGGTGCCGGCAAGGCGAGCCACTCCTCCTCGGCGAAGCCGGCCACCAAGGCGCCGGCCGACCCCGACGCACCCAAGGTGAACTTCCCGAAGGACTTCACCCTCGTCACGGAGTGGGAGGCGCCGACCGATGCGAAGCAGGCGGCCGTCCTGGAGAGCGCGATGGGCTATGTGCGGGGTATCAAGCACGGCATCATCGAGCAGGAGCCCAAGGACCCCGCCTACCTGTACTTCTCCTCGCCGCTGGGTGACACCCAGTCCTACGCGCAGGAGCAGATCGACAAGCACGTCAAAGGCGGCTGGACGCTGACCGGCACCGACCGCTACACCCGCCCGGAGGTCCGTGTGGCCGAGGACGGCAAGCGGGCCTCGGTCACCTTCTGCGAAGACCAGTCGAAGATGTTCGGCAAGGAAGTGAAGAGCGGCAAGGTGCTCCGAACCCAGCCGAGCGACAAGGATTACTACTTCTTTGAGATCGGCATGGAGCCGGCCGACAAGGACACCGTCTGGCTGGCACGGTCGGTCAAGGTTCAGGGGGAAGCCACCCAATGCAAGGCATAAGAATCTCCGCGCCACGTGCGCTGCTCAGCGCCCTCGTCACGGCCACCGCTGTCCTGGCGGCGTCACCCGCCTATGCGGGCGGCCCGGTGGACTCGTCGACCTCCGGCGGCCGGGAGGGGCAGAACATCAACGCCCGGGCCGCGAAAATCACCTATGACACCTCGAACAACGGCTCCGGAAAGTCGACCGGTTCGCTCACCGTGAGCGGCAGCAGCTGGACGCCTCCGCCGTGCTGGTACGCGCCGCTGTGGGACTCCAAGGAGTTCGCCAAGTCGACCGAGGACATGTACAACGAGACGATCAACTACCCCGGGCAGCACAGCTACGCCAAGCGTGCCGTGGGCGAATACCGGAACAACTACAAAGACGGCGAGTACAAGAACTACAACCTGGACAAGCAGGGCAAGGGCATGTGGTGGGGTGCGGTGGAGAACCCCAACGAGCCGGACGGCGTGAAGCGCGCCGCCTGCAACACCAAGCTCCCGTTCTGGGTCGACAAGGGCGAGCAGCCGGAGGTCGAGAACGCCATCGACCCGGAGATGCTGGCCGGCCTCGCCTACCAGCAGCTGAAGGTTCCGGACACCGACATCAGCCTCAGCCCGAGCGGCCGGCAGACGGTCAACCTGCACACCTGGGCCTGGCTGGACAAGGCGACCTTCAAGCCGGTGTCGGTGACCGCGTCCCTGGACAACATGGGCATCTCGGCCACCACCACCGCCAAGCCCGTCGCCCTCAAGCTGGAGCCGGGCACCGAGAACGCCGAGCTGCACCCGTCCTCCGGCGCATGCCCGATCAACGAGGACGGCAGCATCGGCACCCCGTACGCCAAGGGCTCGGGCGACAAGACCCCGCCGTGCGGCCTGACCTACCTGCGCGCCACGCAGGGCAAGGCCCCGTACAAGCTCAAGGCGACGATCACCTGGGAGATCACCTGGAAGGGCGTCCCCAACGGCGGCGGCGACCTTCCTGCCGGCACCTTCGGCACCTCGCAGAACGTGACGGTCCGTGAGGTACAGTCCGTCAACCGCTGACGCATCCGCGTGTGCATCCCCCGCCGGGGTCGGTCCACGGACCGGCCCCGGCGGCCGTGGACGCGACGCACGCGCGCCTGTTCGCCCGCGCCGGCCTACACCGGCACCACCGAGGTCATGAACGACTCGACCGCCCGGCGCCACTGGACCGGCTGGTCGTAGTGGATGAGGTGGCCGGCGTCGGGCACTTCGGCGTACTGGCCGCGGGGCAGGACCCGGACCATCTCCTGGGCTTCGGCGCGGCCCAACTCGCCGTCGAGGCCGCGGATGACCAGGGCGGGGCATTCGACCAGGGCCAGCTCCTCCCAGTGGGCGTCATGGACCCAGGTCTCGCGGGACCTCAGCATCTGGCGGCGGGAGAAGACCGGGCGCCAGCCGTCGGAGCGCTCGGTCATCACCTCGGCGTAGAACTCGCCTCGGGACGGGTTGGGGCGCTCCAGCCAGGGGTCGTCCTCGCCGAACCACTTGCGGACGTCGGCGAGGGTGGCGAAGGGGAGGGGCCAGGAGGCGAACCAGTCGGCCCATTCGCGCTGCGAGGCGGCGCCCAGCGCGGAGGCGCGCATATCGCTGATCACCAGGGCCTGGACGAGGTCGGGGCGGCGGGCGGCGAGCTGCCAGGCGGTGAGGGCGCCCATGGAATGGCCGATGAGGGTGACCGGGGCGAGATCCAGCTGCTCGATGGCGGCCTCGGCGTCGGCCACATAGGCCTCGCGGGTGAACGGGCCGTCAGCGGGCTTCTCGCTGCGGCCGTGTCCGCGCTGGTCGAGGGCGACGGCGCGGTGCCGGGTGGTGAGCCAGCGGGCGGTGTCCGCCCAGTGCGCGGCGCGGCCCATGAGCCCGTGCAGCAGCAGCACGCCGGGATCCTGCGCCTCCGCGCCGCCACCGGCGGCCGCTTTGGGTGGGTCGGTGAACTCCCAGGCAGCGAGCCGCACACCGCCTGCCCCGGTTACGTCGATACGCCGCACCATTTTTCTGGCACCCCCATTCCTCGCCTCGCCTCTGCGCCTCTCGACTGTGTCGGCCCGACCCAGGCTATCGAACGATTATTCGAACACGCGGCTCTGCGGGCCAAGACCGCTCGTTCGAGTGACCGGCCTCAAGGATTGTTCGTCCTCGTCGAGGGGAGATCTTCAACGGGAGGCGGACGGCTCGGGGAAGGGAGTCCGCCGAGGCAGACCCTGAGAGCTCGGGGCTTCGGGTCGCCGACGCCTCCGGCGGCAGGTCCCGCTCCATCGCGGATCCGGCCGCCGGAGGCGTCCGGGGGAAAGAGGGGGGACATGGGGAGGCGGGGCCCCGGCGGCACCAGGCGCCGGGGCCTTTGTCATGCGCCTCGTCGGCACCCCGCCCACCGCCGCCCGGCAACCGGCGCGGGGCTCGCCCCGGGCCGAGCGCCGGCCCGTAGACGCCGCGCCCGGCGGGCAGCGGCCCAGCGGCGCCGCACCTACCGGACACCGGCCGAAGGGCGCCGCGTCTGGCGGGCACCCGTGCGGGGGTGCCACCCGTGCGTTCCATGGAGTCCCTCCCTGACCGGGGGCGGCCGGCGGAGGGAGGGCAGGCCGCGCCCGCACCCCTTGGCCCCAGGTCTTCCGCTCGTCTCCACACCCAGCGCATCGGCCGCACCCCCGCACGGCCGCACACGCGACAGCGACAGCGTGACATGCCCGAGGCGCGGGCGCTTGCTTTCTGGGTAACTCCGGAGGCACCCTCGGTGGTTACCGCAGGTAAGTGACTCCGTTTTGGTCTGGTCCAGGCCTAGGGGCCGCACACGGCACACGGTCCGGCGCCGACGGAGGGATGTTCCGCTTCCGCTCCGGCAGGAGCCGGGGAACGGGCCCGGAGCAGGCCGGGGAAAGACGGCGCCAGGACAGGGACGGGGGGACGGGCGGGAGCGGCGCGGCGGGGCCGCGCCGCGCTCAGCGCTTGGCCACGAAGACGTGCGCGGCGATCCCGGTGTCCAGCTCGGCGGCCTCGCCGCTGCTGCCCACCAGCACGCCGCCCGGCGACTCCGTCACGCTCACCACCGAGCCGGGCTGCACTCCGGCCCTGCGCAGGGTGTGCATCAGCTGGGCGTCGGTCTGGATGGGCTCGCCGATCCGCCGCACCACGACCGTCTTGCCCTCGGTGCCCGGGTCCAGATCGATCAGGCTGACCATGCTCTCGTCCAGGAAGGGATCGGCCTCCGCCTTCTCCCCCAGCTCCTCCAGACCCGGGATCGGGTTGCCGTACGGCGACTCGGTCGGGTGCCGCAGCAGCTCCAGCACGCGACGCTCCACCGCCTCGCTCATCACGTGCTCCCAGCGGCACGCCTCGGCGTGCACCTGCTCCCACTCCAGCCCGATCACGTCGACGAGCAGGCACTCGGCGAGCCGGTGCTTGCGCATCACGCGGGTGGCCAGCCGCCGGCCCTCGTCGGTCAGCTCCAGATGCCGGTCGCCGGCGATCTGGACCAGGCCGTCCCGCTCCATGCGGGCGACTGTCTGGCTGACCGTCGGGCCGCTCTGATCGAGCCGCTCCGCGATACGCGCGCGCATCGGAACTACACCTTCCTCCTCCAGCTCGAGGATGGTGCGGAGATACATCTCCGTGGTGTCGATCAGTCCGGACATGCGTGCCCCTCGATATGTCGTGCGGTGGCCCTGCCCTCAATTCTGACGCATCCCACTGACAAGCGGGGCTGGTCCACGACTTGGGCCCGACCCCTTGTCGAGTCCGTATTGACAGAGCGCTGGTCCAGACCGCAACGTGATCCGCGCCACCAGCGTACGCACCCACGGAAAGGGCACCCGCAGGGATGAGCGAGAGCAAGTTGGCAGGGCAGTACTTCGACGCCGCGATCGGACTGCTGCAGCGGGTGCGCGACGAGGAGGGCGAGAGCATCGCCGCGGCCGGATCCCTCCTCGCGGACACCGTCGTCGCGGGCGGCCGGCTGTTCGCCTTCGGCGCCGGTCACTCCTCGCTCCCCGCCCAGGACGTGGTCTACCGGGCCGGTGGCCTGGCGCTGATGAACCTGCTGCCGGTGCCGGGCGTGGTCGGGATCGACGTGGTGCCCGCCACCCTCGGCAGCGCGCTGGAGCGGGTCGACGGGCTCGCCGCCGCCGTCCTGGACACCAGCCCGATCGGCCGCGGCGACGTGCTCGTCGTCATCTCGCTGTCCGGCCGCAATCCCCTGCCGGTGGAGATGGCGCTGAACGCACGGGCGCTCGGGGTCAAGGTGATCGGCGTGACCTCCGTTGAATACGCAACCGGTACCAAATCCCGGCACTCCAGCGGCAGTTTCCTCAAGGACCACTGCGATCTGGTGCTCGACACCAAGATCCCGCTCGGTGACGCCGAGCTGACCGCCGAGGGCATCGGCGCGCCCTTCGGGCCCGCGTCCACCGTGGTCACCAGCGCCCTGATGCAGGCCGTGCTCGCCGCGACCGCCGGCGAGCTGGCGGCGCGCGGCATCGACCCGCCGATGTTGCGGTCGGGGAACGTGGACGGCGGACACGAGTGGAACGGGCGGGTGATGGCGGAGTACGCGGACCGGATCTTCTACCGCCACTGAGCGCACCCCGCGGGCGCCCGCCGGCCCCCCGTGGCCGCGCCCCCGGCCGCGCCAGGTCGGTCAGCGCAGCTGCCGGGCCAGGTCGAGGGCGGCCGCCACCCGTACCGACACGTCCTCCGCGTACGCCGCGTCCGCCCGGTCGAAGGGGCGGCGGCTCGCTCCGCGCAGGAAGGTCGCCACGCCCAGGGTGCGGCCCCGGCTGCGCAGCACCGAGCAGAGCCCGTGCACGGTGCCCTCCGGCCAGGTGCGGGCCTGCGCCCACTGCGCGGCCGCCGCGCCCTCCAGCCGGGCCGAGCTGGCCCGCACCGAACCGCAGCGTTCGGCTGCCTGGAGCGCCGGGTGGCCGTCCGGATACGGCACCGGGATGCCGCCGGAGAAGACCGGACCGCAGGGGCCCGGGACCGGCCCGGACGCCCCGGCGGGCGTCGCCGCGGCCCGGACCAGCCGGATCCGCACCGGCGGCGGGTAGAGCGGCGCCAAGGCGTCGTACTGGTGCGGCCCACGGTGGGGCTGGAGCGCGTACGACCCCAGGTCCGCGCGGGCGGCCGCGAGGGCATCCGCGGCACCGGTCAGCGGCGGCGGCGAGGCGTGCGGCGGATGCGGGGCGGGGTGCGGACCGGCGGAGCCCGGGCGGTACGGGGCGTCGGCGGCGTCCGGCAGCCGGGGCTCGTACGGCGGCATCTCCGCGAGCGGCGGCTGTCCGGCGCCGGACGGCTCCAGGACCAGGTCGATCAGCGCGTGGTCGGCGAAGCCGGCGAGCGCGAAGTCCAGCTGGACGGTGGCCGCCTCCACCGGGTCCTCGCACTCGGCGGCGGCCCGCGCCGCCCGGTGCAGCTGAGTGCTCCGGAAGCGCAGCCGGGAACTCTCCTGCTCGGCCCGCTTGGTCTCGGTCACGTCCAGGAACAGCCAGGCCACGCCGAGCGGCACCGGTTCCTCGGCGAGCGGCGAGGCCAGCCGCAGGAAGCCGCTGCGCCAGCAGCGCCGCTCGGCCCCGGCCTCCGCCCGCGCCCCGTCCCCGGCCGCGGCCGCCGCGTCCGAGGCGCCAAACCCCGCTCCGCGGCCCTCCCGGCGGGCGCCGCCGGGGTCCGCGCCGGCGCCGCGCCGTCCGCCGCCCGCGGCCGGATCGCGGCCGGTGTCCTCGGCGCGGCGCAGCGTCACCCACAGCTCGGTCGGCGCCGGCGGGGTGCCCTCGGCCAGCACGTGCTGCAGGGCGTTCTCCAGTACGTCCACTCCGTCGGCGACCACCTCACCGAGCGGGCGGCCCAGCAGGGCCGAACGGCCCGCCCGCAGGGCCCGGGCCGCGTGGCTGTTCACCACCGCGGGGCGCAGATCGGCGTCGACCACGACGACACCCCAGGTGGCGTCGTCCAGCAGCGCC
Organism: Streptomyces sp. JLBT605; assembly: GCF_058215555.1. Classification (NCBI taxonomy): domain Bacteria; kingdom Bacillati; phylum Actinomycetota; class Actinomycetes; order Kitasatosporales; family Streptomycetaceae; genus Streptomyces; species Streptomyces sp. JLBT605. The sequence goes on along the minus strand of NZ_CM177087.1, from coordinate 3,880,427 downwards.
TCGCTCAGGGCGATCGACCGCTCCAGATCGATCTGCGCGTGCACCTCGCTGAACGCGCAGTAGACCCCGGAGGGCCGGCCGCCGGGGCGCCGCACCGGGGAGGACTGGGTACGCACCAGGACCCGTCCGCCGTCCCTGGTGCGCAGCGCGAACTCGTGGACCTGGCGGCCCGCCCCCTCCATCGCGGCCATCAGCCGCGTCTCGACGTCGGGGGCGTCGGCGGCGCGGGTGGCCCAGCCGCCCAGGCCGCGGCGGCCGACGGCTTCCGCCGCCGACCAGCCGAGGATCCGTGCCGCCTCGCGGTTCCAGTGGGTGACGGTGCCGTCGGCGTCCAGCGCGAAGAGCGCGGCGTCCATGCCGTCCAGCAGGGCGGCCAGCAGATCGGAGTCGTCCCGGCCGGGCCCCTGGTGGGCGTCGTCCCGGACCGTCCCGGCGGCTGCCGGATCCGGGCCGGAGTCCGGTGGCGATGGCTCCGCCGGCCTGGGGCGAGGAGGTTCAAAACGTCGCGAAGTGGTCACCGGAACCCCCCTGGGACACGCGCCTGAACGAGCTGCGCCAACGGCATCTGCTGCGTCTGCTGCACGTCGGGTCATTCAACTCGAACGTGACACGGACCACATCACGTTCGACGAAATCGTTGCCCGGCAGAAATTCTGTTGAGTCGCGGCCGACGGGTTCCTACTGTGGCAGTACACGAGAAGGGAGGTGGTTCGGAAGATGTGTGATTACCGGACGCGTGAGGTGGCTGCGGGCTAGCGCCCGTCGTCGCGCTCTGCGCGGTGCCGGCGAACCGCCGGCCCAATCCCAAGCAGTCACCCGACCCGTGGGCTCGCCGGCACGTCCGGCCGGTTCCCTCTCCGAGGGAAGTCAGCCCACGGGTCGTCTGCGCTTTCCGCTGGTCGCGGGTGACCGGAACCGGGGCGGCCGCGAGGCCGCTCGCCTCGGTCGACCGCGCGGCCCGGACCCGGGTCGGCCGCGAGGAGCTGCCCGTCTCGGTCAGGGGCAGAGGCGTTCGACGCGCCAGCCCTCGGCCTCGCGGACGTAGCGCAGCCGGTCGTGGAGGCGGTTCTCGCGCCCCTGCCAGAACTCGACCTCGGTGGGCACCACCCGGTAGCCGCCCCACTCCGGCGGCACCGGCACCTGCTCCTGCGGGTAGCGGTCCGCAAGCTCCGCGTAGCGGCGGTCCAGCTCCTCGCGTGAGGAGATCACCGAGGACTGCGGGCTGGCCCAGGCGCCCAGCTGGGAGCCGTGCGGGCGGGTGCGGAAGTACGCCGCGGTCTCGTCCCGGCCGGTGCGCTCCGCGACGCCGCTGACGATGACCTGGCGGGCCAGCGCGTGCCAGGGGAAGAGCAGCGAGACGTGGGGGTTCTCGGCGATCTGCCGGCCCTTGCGGGAGTCGTAGTTGGTGAAGAAGACGAAGCCGTGCTCGTCGTAGGACTTCATCAGGACCGTGCGGGAGCTCGGCCGGCCCGACGCGTCCGCGGTCGAGGCGATCATGGCGTTGGGCTCCGGCAGCCCGCTCTCCACCGCCTGGATGAACCAGCGTGCGAACTGCTCGTACGGGCTCGTCGCGAGTTCGCTCTCGGCCAGCCCCTCCGAGCGGTACTGCTTGCGCATGGTGGCCGGGTCGAGGGTGAGCTCGACGAACGGGTCATGCGGGAGCCCCGGACAAGGATCACGGGGCTCGTTCGGGTCGTGCGGGTCGAGGTGAGGCACGCGCCTATCTTGCAACATCGCCCTACGGCGGCCGCCGGGGCCGTGCGGATCCCCGGACCGGCCACCAGACCGCCCACGAGGCAGGCCACCCGGCAGGGCACCCGGCAGGTCACCGGGAACGGACCGGGCAACCCATTTGCCCTGCGGCACGCCCGCGTAACCCTCCCGCGGCGAACCGGGCAGTGTGCCGCTTCTCACGCTTCCCCGCAGGTGCCGAACCCACCAAAATCATGTGCTGGCCCACTGTGGCCTCCGGACATCGACGCTATCGTGTCCGGCCCGTGCTGCCTCCCGACGCGCCTGGGTGACCTCCACGCTCGCGGGGCATCACCGGGGTGACCGCTGACGGACCGCGAGTCGTGCAGGGCGACCGCGTAGCCGGCCGGGCACAACCAGACCAACGTCCATGACCCCTGACCCTGACGCTGACACCCCGGTCAAGAGCCGCATGTCGACCGTCGACCACATCATGAGGAGCCGCCTGATGTCCGACTTCGTGCCTGGACTCGAAGGAGTCATCGCGTTCGAGACGGAGATCGCCGAACCCGACAAGGAAGGCGGCGCGCTCCGCTACCGAGGCGTCGACATCGAGGACCTGGTCGGCCAGGTCTCCTTCGGGAACGTGTGGGGCCTGCTGGTCGACGGGGCGTTCGACCCGGGCCTGCCGCCCGCCGAGCCGTTCCCGATCCCGGTCCACTCCGGCGACATCCGGGTCGACGTCCAGTCCGCGCTGGCCATGCTGGCCCCCGTCTGGGGCCTGAAGCCGCTGCTGGACATCGACGCCGAGCAGGCCCGCGAGGACCTCGCGCGCGCCGCCGTGATGGCCCTGTCCTACGTGGCCCAGTCGGCGCGCGGCCAGGGGCTGCCGATGGTCCCGCAGAAGGAGATCGACAAGGCGGAGACCGTCGTCGAGCGCTTCATGCGGCGCTGGCGCGGGGAGCCCGACCCCAAGCACGTGGCCGCCGTGGACGCGTACTGGACCTCGGCCGCCGAGCACGGCATGAACGCCTCCACCTTCACCGCCCGCGTCATCGCCTCCACCGGCGCCGACGTGGCCGCCGCTCTCTCCGGCGCGGTCGGCGCGATGTCCGGCCCGCTGCACGGCGGCGCGCCCTCCCGGGTGCTGGGCATGATCGAGGAGATCGAGCGCACCGGGGACGCGGTCGCTTACGTCAAGCAGGCGCTGGACCGCGGCGAGCGGCTGATGGGCTTCGGCCACCGCGTCTACCGCGCCGAGGACCCGCGCGCCCGGGTGCTGCGGCGCACCGCCCGCGAGCTGGGCGCGCCGCGCTTCGAGATCGCCGAGGCGCTGGAGAAGGCCGCGCTGGAGGAGCTGCACAACCGCCGCCCGGACCGGGTGCTGGCCACCAACGTGGAGTTCTGGGCGGCCATCGTGCTGGACTTCGCCGAGGTCCCGGCGCACATGTTCACCTCGATGTTCACCTGCGCCCGGACGGCCGGGTGGAGCGCGCACATCCTCGAGCAGAAGCGCACCGGACGGCTGGTCCGCCCGTCGGCCCGCTACACGGGCCCGGGCTCGCGTGCGCTGGCGGAGATCCCGGGCTACGGCGGTATCACCGGCTGACGCCGGCCCACCGGCCCCGCCCGCTGCCCGGCGCGCACCGGCGCACCGAACAGCCCGGTAGCCCGGTAGCCCGTCCCAATCCCTGGATCCCCCTGTCCCGGCTCTCTCCCGGGGCAGGGGGATTCACCCGTTCAGGGCGTCGTCCACGAGGCGGGCCCACTGCTCGACGATGCGGTCCCGGCGGGCCCGGTCGTCGGTGAGCAGGTTGGCCAGCCCGAGGCCCCGGCCCAGGTCCAGCAGCCCCTGCACCGTCTCCCGGACACCCGGCACGCTCTCGTCGGCGTCCAGCAGCCGCACCGCCATCCGGTGGGTCTCCCGGCCGACCCGGGCCTCCAGATCGACGACCCGCCGCCCCAGCTGCGGCTCGTTGGACGCCGCGACCCACAGCTGGAGGGCGGCGCGGAACAGCGGCCCGGTGTAGAGGTCGACCAGCTCCGCCACGATGGTCCGGACGCGGGCGGACGAGCCGGCCGGTGGCAGGTCCCGGGCCAGGGCCCGCAGCGCCGCCGAACGCTGCTCCGCGACGTGCTCGACGGCCGCGGTGAACAGGTCCTCCCGGGTGGGGAAGTGGTGCTGGGCGGCGCCGCGCGACACCCCGGCCCGCTCGGCGACCACCGACACCGTGGACCCGGCCCAGCCGTGCTCCGCCAGGCACTCCACCGCGGCGGACAGCAGCCGCTGCCGGGTGGCGCGGCTGCGGTCCTGCTTGGGCCAGGCCGCGCCCCGCCCGTCCATCCCGGCGCCCCGCCCGTCCATCCCGGCCGCACGCCCGTCCATCCCGGCGGCACGCCCGTCCACCCCGGCCGCGCCGAGGGGCCGCGGCGCCGGGCCCGCGCCGCCGGGCCGCCGGGACGTGCCCGGGCCCTGCTCCGGCACCGGCAACGGCGCGGGCCGGTGCACCGCGCCCGCGTCCGGGAAGTTCACCGCGCCCATGCCGGGTCCCTCCGCTCCAGGAAGGCCGTCATGCCCTCGCGCGCCTCGGCCGACCCGAACAGCCGCTCCGACTGCTCGGCGAGCCGGTCGGCGTCCCGGTCGAAGGCCCGCAGCACCTCCGCGGTGACCAGCCGCTTGGACTCGGCCAGGCCCTGCGGGGAGCCGCGCCGCAGGCCGTCCAGGATCGGGTCCAGCGCCTGGTCCACGCCGTCCTCCCCGGCCGCCAGGGTGACCAGCCCGATACGGGCCGCCTCCGCCGCGTCGAACCGCTCACCGGTGAGGTAGTAGCGGGCCGCCGCGCGCGGGTCGAGGCGCGGCAGCAGCGGCAGCGAGATCACCGCCGGGGCCAGTCCGAGCCGGGCCTCGGTGAAGGCGAAGCTCGCGTCCGGACCCGCCACCGATATGTCGCAGGCGCCGAGCAGCCCGAGCCCGCCGGCCCGGACGTGCCCGGTGACCCGGGCGACCACCGGAACCGGCAGCTCCACGATCGCGCGGAGCAGCGCCACCAGGTCGCGCGGGCCCGAGGGGCGGGCCTCGCGCAGGTCCGCCCCGGCGCAGAAGGTGGTGCCGGTGTGCGTGAGCAGCACGGCCCGGGTGCCCGGGTCCGCGGCGGCCCGGTCCAGCGCGGCGTGCACCTCACCGACCAGGGCGGTGGAGAGCGCGTTGCGGTTGTGCGGCGAGTCGAGGGTGAGCACGGTGATGCCCTCCCGCCGCTCGCCGTGCACCAGCGGCCCGTGGTTGGCGTTGTTCATGGGGATGACGGACTCCCTTCCCTGGCGCGCAGTTCGCGCCTGAGGATCTTGCCGGCGGCGGTACGCGGCACGGTCGAGAGGAACTCCACCCGGCGCACCTTCTTGTACGGGGCCACCTGTCCGGCAACGTAACGGATCACCTCGTCCTCGGTGAGGCTCGCCCCCGCGCGCAGGACGACGAACGCCTTGGGGATCTCGTTGCCCCGCTCGTCCACGACCCCGATCACCGCCGCGTCGGCCACCGCCTCATGGGTGAGCAGCACGGCCTCCAGGTCGGCGGGGGCGACCTGGTAGCCCTTGTATTTGATCAGCTCCTTCATCCGGTCCACCACGAAGACCCAGCCGTCGGCGTCGATCCGCCCGATGTCGCCGGTGTGCAGCCAGCCGTCCGGGTCGATCATCGCGTCGGTCTCGGCGGGCCGTCCCAGATAACCCTTCATCACCTGCGGCCCGCGCAGCCAGATCTCGCCCTCCTCCCCGGCCGGCAGGTCGGGTCGCCCGTCGCCGAGCCCCACCACCCGCATCTCGGTGCCGGGCATCAGTTTGCCGACCGTGCCCGGCGGCACGTCCTTGGCGTACCGGGGCACGACGTGCGAGCCCGGCGACAGCTCCGTCATCCCGTACGCCTGGAGCAGCGGCGGGATGCCCAGCCGGTGCTCGCAGGCCACCGCCAGCTCCGCGTCCAGCGGTGCCGCGGCGCTCAGCACATAGCGCAGCGAGGACAGGTCGTACCCCGCCACCGCCGGGTCCTTGGCCAGCGCCAGCACGATCGGGGGCGCCACGAAGAGCGCGGTCACCCGGTGCCGCTCGATCGCCGCCAGCATCCGTATCAGGTCGTAGCGGGGCATGACGACGACCGGGACGCCGTGCCGCAGCGGCTCGTTCATCAGCACGGTGAGGCCGTAGATGTGGAAGAACGGCAGCACCGCCAGCACCCGGTCGTCCGGCTCGGCCGGCACCAGCGAGCCCTGCTGCACCAGGTTGGTCGCGATGCTGCGGTGGGTGAGCATCACCCCCTTCGGGCTGCCGGTGGTGCCCGAGGAGTACGGCAGCACCGCCACGTCCGACCCGGGGTCGAACTCCACCTCCGGCTCCGGGCCGGTGCACTCCAGCATGGAGCGCACCGACCGGTGCCCCGGCGCCTGGTCGCAGACGAAGACCTCGCGCACCCCGCCGGCCAGTTCGGCGGCGTGCCGGGCGACCTCCAGCAGCGCGGAGACGGTGACGATCCAGGCCGCCCGGGAGTCCCGCAGCTGCTTGGCGAACTCCTCGGCGGTGGCCAGCGGATGGACCGTGGTCACCGACGCGCCGGCGCGGGTGGCGCCGTAGAAGACCTGCGGATACGCCAGGCTGTTCGGGCTGTGCAGGGCCAGTACGTCGCCCTTGCGCAGCCCCGCCTCGGCGAGCGCGGCGGCGATGCGGCGGGTGGCGTGGTCGAGCTGGGCGTAGCTGACGACGGTGCCGTCGATTCCGTCGATGAGGGCGGGCCGGTCGCCGTACTCGGCGGCGCGGCCGAGCACGGCGTCGTGGATGGGCAGGTCGACGGGCGGGACATCGGGGTACTCGCTGCGGAACACCATGGCGACTCCTCCGGTCAATCCGTTAAGGCCATGCGGGACCGGACGCGCGTGCCGCCGACTGGCCGCCGACCGCCTCCGGCCCACCCGCCCCAGCGTGGCCGGATCAGTACGACTTGGGGAGACCCAGGGTCTGATGAGAGACAAAGTTGAGGATCATCTCGCGGCTGACCGGCGCGATCCGCGCCACCCGGGCCCCGGTGACCAGCGAGGCCAGGCCGAACTCGGCGGTCAGGCCGTTGCCGCCCAGGGTGTGCACGGCCGTGTCGACCGCCTTGACGGCCGCCTCGCCTGCCGCGTATTTCGCCATATTGGCCGCCTCGCCGGCGCCCATGTCGTCGCCCTCGTCATAGAGGTGGGCCGCCTTCGCCATCATCAGCCTGGCCAGTTCCAGCTCGATATGGGCCTGGGCCAGGGGGTGCGCGATGGCTTGATGGGCGCCGATCGGCTCCTTCCACACCTGGCGGGTCCGGGCGTACTCCACCGCCTGGCCCAGCGCGTAACGGCCCATGCCGATCGCGAACGCGGCCGTCATGATGCGTTCGGGGTTGAGCCCGGCGAACAGCTGGAGCAGCCCGGCGTCCTCCTGCCCGACCAGCGCGTGGGCGGGCAGCCGCACCTCCTCCAGCACCAGTTCGAACTGCTTCTCCGGGGCGTGCAGCTCCATCGGGATCCGGTGGTACGAGAAGCCGGGGGTCTCGCGCTCCACGATGAACAGGCACGGCTTGAGCTTGCCGGTGCGGGCGTCCTCGGTGCGGCCGACGACGAGGGTCGCGTCGGCCGCGTCCACGCCGGAGATGAAGACCTTGCGGCCGGTGAGCAGCCAGTCGGCGCCGGGGCCGGTTCCGTCGCGGCGGGCGGTGGTGGTGATGCGGTGGGAGTTGGAGCCGGCGTCCGGCTCGGTGATGCCGAAGGCCATGCGGAGCGTGCCGTCGGCGAGGCCCGGGAGCCAGCGCCGCTTCTGCTCCTCGGTGCCGAAGCGGGCGATGACGGTGCCGCAGATGGCGGGCGAGACGACCAGGAGCAGCAGCGGGCAGCCGGCCGCGCCCAGCTCCTCCAGGACGATGGACAGCTCGGCTATGCCGCCGCCTCCGCCGCCGTACGCCTCGGGGAGGTTGACCCCGAGGTAGCCGAGCTTGCCGGCCTCCGACCACAGTTCGTCGGCCTGCTTGCCGTCACGGGTGACGGCGGTGAAGTACGCGCGGCCGTAGCGCTTGCCGAGGGCGGCGACGGCTTCGCGGAGCGCCTGGTGTTCCGGGGTCTCGATGGGGAGGGGCATCTGGACTCCTTCGGATGCGGGCGTGCGGGGGTGGAAATCAGTCGGTATCCGGGGTGACGACGGCGAGGAGGGTGCCGGGTTCGACCTGCCGGCCGGGGGTCGCGTGGAGGGCGGTGAGGGTGCCGTCGGCCGGGGCGGTGATCTTGTGCTCCATCTTCATCGCCTCCAGCCAGAGCAGCGCCTGGCCCTGGCGGACCCGGCTGCCCTGGTCGAGGCCGTCGGCGAGGCGGACCACGGTGCCGGGCATGGGGGCCAGCAGGGAACCGGGGGCGGTGGCCGACCCGGGTTCGGGGAAGCGCGGCAGCGCGGTGAAGGTGTGGGCCCCGGTGGGGGTGTCCACATGGACGCGGCTGCCGTACCGGGTCACCTCGTACCGCCGGGCCACCCCGTCCGCCTCCAGCGTCACCTGATGGGGGCTGACGGCCACGACCCGCACACCCGAACCGCAGGTCGGCACCGGGCCCCGCCGGGTGACGTGGTAGCCGATCTCATGGACGGCCCCGTCCGGTTCCGACCGGTAGGACTTGGTCTGCGGCTGGGACGGGACGTTCCGCCAGCCGCCGAGCCGCGCCGCCGAGCCGCCGGCACCGGCATGAGCCGCCGCCTCCGCCAGCCCCGCCGCGAGTGCCGCCAGCCGGGCGGCACCGCCGTCCGAGACCGTCAACTCGGCCAGCTTCCGCTCATAGAAACCGGTGTCCATCTCACCGGCCACAAAATCCGGGTGGCGCAGCGAGCGGACGAGCAGCTCCCGGTTGGTGACCGGCCCGTGGACATGGGCCCGCTCCAGCGCCCGGGCGAGCACCCGGACCGCTTCGGCGCGGGTCGGCGCCCAGGCGATGACCTTGGCCAGCATCGGGTCGTAGTACGGGCCGATCTCGTCCCCGTCCTCGTATCCGGCGTCGATCCGCAACCGAGGCCGGCCCGCGGCCGGGTACGGACGCGTGACGGGGCCGCAGGGGTAGGGTCCTGGACGCTTCCGTGTATTTGTGGCGCTAACTGCGTTCACTTCACGATCCAGGGTGCCTGCGCCGTAAACATACGGTCCAGGGTCCTGCCCCGGAGGCCCCGGCACAGCCACCCGCACCCGCTCCGCCGCAAAGCCCGGCCCCGGCACAGCCCCCGGCACAAGCAGCCGTTCCAACACCCCCGTCTGCGGACGCCACTCCGCCGCCGGGTCCTCCGCGTACAGCCGGGCCTCCACCGCATGGCCGCCGGGCTCCGGAGGGCCGGTGTCCGGCAGCGGTTCGCCCTGCGCCACCCGGATTTGGAGGGCGACCAGGTCCAGCCCGTGGACCTCCTCGGTCACCGGGTGCTCGACCTGGAGCCGGGTGTTCATCTCCAGGAAGTACGCCCGGCCTCCGGCGACCAGGAACTCCACCGTGCCCGCGCCCTCGTACCCCACCGCCCGGGCCGCCGCGATCGCCGACTCCCGCAGGGTTTCCCGGAGTCCGGCGCTCAACCCGGGCGCCGGGGCCTCCTCGATCACCTTCTGGTGGCGGCGCTGGAGCGAGCAGTCGCGCGTGCCCAGCGCCCACACCGTCCCGTGCCGGTCCGCGAGGATCTGCACCTCGACATGGCGGCCCCGCTCGACATACGGCTCCACGAAGACCTCGCCGTCACCGAAGGCGGCCGCCGCCTCCGACCGGGCAGAGGCCAGTTCGGCGGGGAGCGCGGCGAGATCGCGGACCACCCGCATGCCCCGGCCACCCCCGCCCGAGGCCGCCTTCACCAGCAGCGGCAGGTCGGCGTCGGTGGCCTCGGCCGGGTCTATGGGGTCGAGCAGCGGGACGCCGGCGGCGGCCATCAGGGTCTTGGCGCGGGTCTTGGAGGCCATCGCCTCGATCGCGCCGGGCGGCGGCCCGATCCAGGTCAGCCCCGCGTCCCGCACCGCGCGTGCGAACTCCGCGCTCTCGGAGAGGAAGCCGTACCCGGGATGGACCGCGTCCGCGCCCGCGGCCAGCGCGGCCTTCACGATCAGGTCGCCGCGCAGATACGTGTCGGCCGGCGCGGTGCCGGGCAACCGCACCGCCGCGTCGGCCTCGCGCACATGCGGGGCGGCCGCGTCCGCGTCGGAGTGGACGGCGACGGTGGCCAGCCCCAGGGCACGGCAGGTGCGGAAGATCCGGCGGGCGATCTCACCACGGTTGGCGACCAGAACCGAATCGATCGAAGCGGTCACGGAAACGTCCACAAACCCACACCCCTCACCTGTCATCCCTCGCCCCACACCCCTCACCTGCCATCCCTCGCCCCACACCCCTCACATCCGGAAGACCCCGAAGCCACCCCGCGCGCCCTCGATCGGCGCGGTGTGGAGGGCGGACAGGCACAGCCCGAGCACCGTCCGGGTGTCCCGGGGGTCGATGACCCCGTCGTCGTAGAGCCGCCCGGACAGGAACAGCGGCAGCGACTCGGACTCGATCTGCTGCTCCACCATGGCGCGCAGCGCGGCGTCGGCCTCGTCGTCGTACGGCTGCCCCTTGGCGGCGGCGGAGGCGCGGGCGACGATCGACAGCACCCCGGCGAGCTGCTGCGGCCCCATCACCGCGGACTTGGCGCTGGGCCAGGCGAAGAGGAAGCGCGGGTCATAGGCGCGCCCGCACATGCCGTAGTGCCCGGCTCCGTAGCTGGCGCCCATCAGCACCGAGATGTGCGGGACCCGGGAGTTGGCGACCGCGTTGATCATCATCGCGCCGTGTTTGATGATGCCGCCCTGCTCGTACTCCCTGCCGACCATGTAGCCGGTGGTGTTGTGCAGGAACAGCAGTGGGATGTCGCGCTGGTTGGCGAGCTGGATGAACTGCGCGGCCTTCTGCGACTCCGCGCTGAACAGCACCCCCTGCGCGTTGGCGAGGAGACCGACCGGGTAGCCGTGCAGGGTGGCCCAGCCGGTGACCAGGCTCGGCCCGTAGAGCGGCTTGAACTCGTCGAAGTCGGAGCCGTCGACGATCCGGGCGATGACCTCGCGCGGATCGAAGGGGATCTTGAGGTCGCCGGGGACGATGCCGAGCAGTTCGTCCTCGTCGTACTTCGGGGGCCGGACGAGGGAGGCGCCCGGATCGGGTTGGGCCTTGCGCCAGTTGAGGCGGGCGATCACCCGACGGCACTGGCGCAGCGCGTCCGGTTCGTCGAGCGCGAAGTAGTCGGCGAGGCCGGAGGTGCGCGCGTGCATCCCGGCGCCGCCGAGGGACTCGTCGTCGCTCTCCTCCCCGGTGGCCATCTTGACCAGCGGCGGACCGCCGAGGAAGACCTTGGAGCGCCCCTTGACCATGATCACGTGATCCGACATCCCGGGGATGTACGCGCCTCCGGCGGTGGAGTTGCCGAAGACCACGGCGACGGTCGGGATACCGGCGGCCGAGAGCCGGGTCAGGTCGCGGAAGAGCGCGCCGCCCGGGATGAAGATCTCCTTCTGGCTGGGCAGATCGGCGCCGCCGGACTCCACCAGGCTGACCACCGGGAGGCGGTTGGCGTACGCGATCTCGTTGGCGCGCAGCGCCTTCTTCAGCGTCCAGGGGTTGCTGGCACCGCCGCGCACCGTGGGGTCGCTGGCGGTGATCAGGCACTCGACGCCTTCGATCACGCCGATGCCGGTGACGAGCGAGGCGCCGACCGCGTAGTCACTGCCCCAGGCGGCGAGCGGGGACAGCTCCAGGAAGGGGGTGTCGGGGTCCAGCAGGAGTTCGATCCGGGCCCGGGCGAGGAGCTTGCCCCGCCGCTGGTGGCGCGCCACGTACTTCTCGCCGCCCCCGGCGAGCGCCTTGGCGTGCTCGGCCTCGATCTCGGCGAGTCTGGCGAGCATCGTGGCCCGGTTCTCGGCGTACTCCGGGCCCGACGGATCGAGCGCGGAGGGGAGCACGGTCACTGTGCCTCCTCGCTCGCTTCTCCGCCCGCGCGGCGCAGAGGCGCCACCATCTCCCCCAGCCTCCGGCCGGGGGTGCCCCCAGTCATCTGCGGCCCGGCGGCCGCGCGCGCGTCGCTCACAAGTAGCACCTCCGGTATGTCCAGGTGGCGGGAGCGCAGCCATTCGCCGACGGCTTTGGCCTGGGGGTCGAAGCGGGCCTGGGCGGCGACGCCCGCGCCGAGCAGCCCGTCGACAGTGAAATTGAGGGCACGCAGGCGGGGCAGGACGTGCCGTTCGACGGGGAACGCGGCGGTCTCCGGGAGCAGTTCGCGGAAGCGGTCGACGGTCAGGGTGTGGGCCAGCCAGCGCCAGGCGTCGTCGGTACGGACCCAGACGCCCACGTTCGCCATGCCACCCTTGTCGCCGCTGCGCGCCCCCGCCACCAGCCCCAGCGGCGCCCGGCGCACGGGCCCGCGCGGCAGCGGGTCGGGCAGCGGCGGGTCGGGCAACAGCGGTTCCGGCAGCAGCCGGTCCGGCGGGCGTGAGTGTTGGGGATCAGCGGGGGCCGGAGGGATGGCCTGCCGGGTGCCGTCAGGCAGCACCGCGATGTGCGGGACGTCCCGGGCGTCGACCGCCACCGCCTCGAAGACCCCGTACGGGTCGCCCCTGCCGGGTGGCGCGGTGAGGTGGAAGCCCGGGTATCCGGCGAGCCCCAGCTCGACGGCGGCACCACTGACCGCCCGGCCGACCGCCTCCGCGTCCTGGTCGCGTACGACCAGCCGCAGCAGGGCGCTCGCCTCCTCCTGCGCCTCGGCGTCGGCCCGGTCGGTACGGGCCAGGGTCCAGCGGACCTCGGCGGGGCGGCGCTCCACCCTGGCCAGCGCGGCCTCCATCTGCTCCCGCACCAGCGCGGCCTTGGCGTCGATGTCCAGTCCGGTCAGTACGAAGGTGACCTCGTTGCGCCAGCCGCCGATCCGGGTGAGGCCGACCTTGAGGGTGGGCGGGGGGGCCTCGCCGCGGACCGGGTCGATCCGTACCCGGTCCGGGCCGTCCTGGCGCAGCCGGACGGTGTCGAGCCGGGCGGTGACGTCCGGGCCGAGGTAGCGGGCGCCCGCGGTCTCGTAGAGGAGCTGGGCGGTGACGGTGCCGGTGGTGACGGCGCCGCCGGTGCCGGGGTGCTTGGTGATCACCGCGGAGCCGTCGGCGTGGATCTCGGCGAGCGGGAAGCCGGGGTGGCGGACGTCGTGCTCCCGGAAGAAGGCGTAGTTGCCGCCGGTGGCCTGGGCGCCGCACTCCAGCACATGGCCCGCCACCACCGCACCGGCCAGGGCGTCCCAGTCGTCGGCGGCCCAGCCGAAGTGGGCGGCGGCCGGGCCGCTGACCAGTGCCGCGTCGGTGACCCGGCCGGTGACGACGACGTCCGCCCCGGCGCGCAGGCAGGCGGCGATCCCGGCGCCGCCGAGGTAGGCGTTGGCGGTGAGCACGTCGGTGCCCCATCCGGCGCGCCCGGCACGGTCGCGCAGGTCGTCGCCCTCCACATGGGCGACGCGCACCGCGAGGCCGAGCCGGTCGGCCAGCTCCCGGATGGCGTCGGCCAGACCGGCGGGGTTGAGCCCGCCCGCGTTGGTGACGATCCGCACGCCGCGTTCGACGGCGAGCCCCAGCCCCTCTTCGAGCTGGCTCACAAAGGTCTTCGCGTAACCGCGCCCGGGGGACTTCAGCTGGTCCCGGCCCAGGATGAGCATGGTGAGCTCGGCGAGGTAGTCGCCGGTCAGCACGGACAGCGGTCCGCCGGTGAGCATCTCGCAGAGCGCGTCGAAGCGGTCTCCGTAGAAGCCGGAGGCATTGCCGATCCGCAGCGGCCCGGGCCCGCTCATCGAGCACCCCCGACGGGCGGGGCGGGCCTGGTGCGGGGCCGGCCCGGGCCCGGGGGGCCGGCGAACGCCTGGGCGATGTCCAGCCAGCGGTCGGCGTCCGGCCCTTCGGCGCGGACCGCGAGGTCCGCGCGGTGGGCGCGCTGGGTGACCAGCAGGCAGAAGTCCAGCGCCGGACCGGTCACCAGCGGGGCGTCCTTGGGCCCGTACGTCCACAGGGTGCCGTCCGGGGCGGTGAGTTCGACACGGAACTCCCCGGCTGGGGGCTCCAGCCCGCGCACCGCGAAGGCGTAGTCACGTGCCCGGACGCCGATCCGGGCGACATGCCGCAGCCGGGCGGTGGGCGCGCGCCGTACGCCGAGGGTGTCGGCGATGTCCTGGCCGTGCGCCCAGGTCTCCATCAGCCGGGCGGTGGCCATCGAGGCCACGCTCATCGGCGGCCCGTACCAGGGGAGTCGGCTGCCCGGTGGTTGCGCGTCGAGTGCCCGCTCCAGCGCGGCCCGGCCGGCGCGCCAGCGGTGCAGCAGCGTGGCGGGCGGTTGCCGCGCGCCCGCCGCCGCGCCCTCGTCGACGAAACTCTCCGGCGCGGCCGCCGCCCGCCGCGCCTCCCGGGCGAATCCCGCCGGATCGGTGGCCGCCAGCAGGGCCTGCTCGTCGGTCCAGGCCAGGTGCGCGATCTGATGGGCGATCGACCACCCCGGCGCCGGCGTGGGCAGGGACCAGCCGGAGTCGCCGAGCGTGGCGACCATGGCGTCCAACTCCTCTGACTCGGCACGCAGATCGGCGAGCACGACTGCCGGATCGGACACGGTGGTCTCCCCTCGTCGGGCCCGAGCGTGGCAGCGCCCGCAAAAACAATCAAGCGCGATTGCATGATTTTGAGCCAAGCGAGGACACGTTTGCGAGACTCGCACGGAAGAACCGTATTGCCAGATTTTTCACTTCTAAGGTGATTGCCAGCACTTGTCGGTTCTCCTCGACCCACAAAGGATCTGCCTCATGCGTCTCCACCACGCCCTGGCCGTCCCGGCCGCGGCCTTCGCCCTCGCCCTGTCGATGCCCGGCGCCGCCTCCGCGGCCGGCGGCGACTTCACCTACCGCTACCAGAACGACGACGGGGAAATGAGCCAAGCAGCGCTGATGAACCCTCAGAGCGGGGTGTGCCTGAACCTGCCGGAGGTCCGTGATCCGGCGGACGCCCCACCCGCGGAAGCCCCGGTCAACCACACCGACCGCGCGGCGACGGTCTTCTCCGAGCCGGGCTGCCAGGGCCACCACCACACCATCGAACCCGGCGCGCAGCCCGGCAAGGAACAGCCGAAGGTGCGGTCGGTGATGTTCTCCGACACCGCGCCCAAGGAGCAGGAAAGCGTGACGCGAAGAGCCATGGCGGCCGCCGAGATCACCGAGATGTGACAGGCCACCACCCCCGCGGGCTCCCGGCATCGCGCCGGGGGCCCGTCACCCCCTCGCAAGTCCGACGGAATGCCTGACGAAAGGCCCGACGGAAGGCCCGACGAAAGCCCCGGCGACGGACCCCGAAACGGCCAAGCACGATTGCATGACTATTTGAGCCGAGCGAGCGCATGTCCATGGACTCGCGCAGAAGAACTGCATTGTCAGTTTTGTTCACTTCTAAGGTGATCATCACTACTCGTCGGTTCTTCCTAGGGAAAAAGGATCAGCCTCATGCGTCTCAGCCACGTCATGGCCGTCTCCGCCGCAGCCCTCACGCTCGCCCTCTCGGCACCCGGAACCGCCTCCGCGGCCACCGGCGACTTCTCCTACCGCTACCAGACCGAGGACGGCGCACGCTACGCGATGCTGGTGAGCCCGCAGAGCGGCGTGTGTATCACGCTTCCGGAGGTCGACGACTCGCAGGCCACCGACCCGGCCGACACCCCCGTCAACCGCACCGACCGCGCCGCGATGGTCTTCACCGAGCCGGGCTGCCAGGGCCACTCCTACACCCTCCAACCGGGCGGGCCGGGCGGCAGTGACCGGCTGAAGGTGCGCTCGGTGCTGTTCTCCGACGCCGGCCCCGGAGGCACCGGCGTGGCGCCCGGCGCGGTCACCGCGCCCGACGTCGTCGGCGTCTGACGTGCCGTCACCTCGAACCTGAAGCCCGGGACACCCACGTCCTGAGCGTCGCGCGAACGGGCGGGGCGGGCCCGAAGGAAAGGGCCCGCCCCATCGCCGTCCCGCCGCTAGAGCCCCTCCGCCAGGAGCTCCGCGAGATGCCGGGCCCGGTGGCCCGCGTCACCGCCCAGCTGCCGGAGCTGCGTACGGCAGGAGAAGCCGTCCGCCAGGATCTCCGCGTCCGGCGGGGCGCTGCGGACCGCGGGCAGCAGCTGCTCCTCGGCGCAGGCAACGGACACCTCGTAGTGGCCCCGCTCGAAGCCGAAGTTCCCGGCGAGACCGCAGCAGCCGCCGCTCAACTCGCCGGTGAGTCCGGCCCGTTCCCGCAGCCTGCGCTCCGCCTCGTCGCCGAGCACCGCGTGCTGGTGGCAGTGCGTCTGGCCGGCCACCGGCCGGTCCAGCCGGGGCGGCCGCCACTGCGGCGCGTACTCCTCCAGGGCCTGCGCGAAGGTGCGCGTCGAGGCGGCGAGCCGGGCGGCGCGCCCCTCACCGGCCAGCAGCTCCGGCAGGTCGGTGCGGAGCGCGGCGGTGCAGCTCGGTTCGAGCCCGACCACCGGCAGCCCGGCGTCCAGGGCCGGCGCCATCACCTCAAGGGTGCGTCGCATCACGGTGCGCGCGCGGTCGAGCTGCCCGGTGGAGACGAGGGTCAGCCCACAGCACACCGGCGCGGGCGGCAGCACGACCCGCAGCCCGGCCGCCTCCAGCACGGCGATAGCGGAGCGGCCCGCCCGCGGGGAGAGGTGGTTGGTGAAGGTGTCGGGCCACACCACCACCGTGCGCGCCGCGCCGGACGGACCGGGGGTGGCCGCGGCCTGGCGGAGACGCTCGCGCCACCAGCGGGTGAGGGGCTGACGGGCCAGCCGCGGGATGTCGCGCTCCGGGGCGATGCCGCCCAGCCGCTTCGCCACCGCCGCCAGCGGCGGGACCCCGGCCACGCCGTTGACCAGCGGCGCGGCGCGCAGCGCGGCGGCGGCCCGCAGCCAGGCCGGCAGCCGGCCCATGGTGTGGTGCGCCGCCGGACGTGGCCGGTCGCGGTAGTAGTGATGCAGGAACTCCGCCTTGTAGGTGGCCATGTCGACGTCCACCGGGCAGTCGCTGCGGCAGCCCTTGCAGGACAGGCACAGGTCGAGTGCCTCGCGCACCTCCTCGGACCGCCAGCCGTCGGTGACCACCTCGCCCGCCAGCATCTCGTGCAGCAACCGGGCCCTGCCGCGCGTGGAGTGCCGCTCCTCGCCAGTGACCCGGTAAGAGGGGCACATCACGTCCGCGCCCGCGACCGTGTCGGTACGGCACTTGGCGACGCCCACGCAGCGCCGCACCGCCGCCGAGAAGTCCCCGCCGTCCCGCGGATAGCCGAAGGCGACGTCCACCGGGCGCCTGGGCAGCACCGCGAAGCGCAGGTTCTCATCCAGCGGGCGGGGCCGGACCAGAACGCCGGGGTTGAGGCCGTCCGCCGGGTCCCACACCTCCTTGACCTGCTCGAACAGCCGGACCATCTCCGCCCCGTACATCCGCGGCAGCAGTTCGGCGCGCGCCAGCCCGTCGCCGTGCTCCCCGGAGAGCGAGCCGCCGTGCGCCACGACCAGCTCGGCCAGGTCGGTGGAGAAGGCGCGGAACCGGCCGACCCCCTCCGCGCCGAGGAGGTCGAAGTCGATGCGGACATGGATGCAGCCGTCGCCGAAATGGCCGTACGGAGTGCCGTGCAGCCCGTGCTGGGCCAGCAGCGCGCGGAAGTCCCGCAGATAGCCGCCGAGCCGGGCGGGCGGCACCGCGCAGTCCTCCCACCCGGGCCAGGCTTCCGCGCCCCGGGCCGTGCGGGTCGCGGTGCCGGCGGCGTCCTCGCGGATCCGCCACAGCGCGCGCTGCCGCGCCGGATCGGTGACGACGAGGTGGCCGCCGCCGCGCCCGGGGCGGGCCGCGGTGCCGGCCGCACCGGCCCTGACCAGTTCCTCGGCGCGGGCCCGCGCCTCGGCCGGGCTGTCGCCGCCGACCTCCACGAACAGCCAGGCGTCGCCCTCCGGCAGCCCCGCCACGCCCGGCACCAGGTCGGCCGCCATGCCCTCCACGGTCAGCGGGGCGTACGGCAGCAGGGTGGGAGCGGCGTCGGCGGCCGCGGTCTCGTCGGAGTAGCCGAGCACCACCAGCGCCCGCGCCCGCGGCGCCTCCACCAGCCGCACTTCGGCCTCGGTGAGCACCCCGAGGGTGCCCTCGCTGCCGGTGAACGCGCGCGCCACATCGCGGTCCCGCTCCGGGAGCAGGGCGTCCAGCGCGTAACCGGAGATCCGGCGCGGCAGTTCGGGGAATCCGGTGCGCAGCAGCGCCAGATGGCCGTCGGTCAGGGCGCGCAGGCCGTCCCGCAGCCGGGGCGGCAGCGCGTCCAGGGAACCCGGTCCCCGGCCGAGGCGCATCCGCTCGCCGCCGTAACTCAGCACCTCCAGGGCGTGCACGTTGTCGGCGGTGGTGCCCCAGGCCACCGAGTGGGAGCCGCAGGCGTTGTTGCCGATCATCCCGCCGAGCGTGCAGCGGCTGTGCGTGGACGGGTCGGGTCCGAAGGTCAGGCCGTAGGCGCCCGCCGCGGACCGCAGGGTGTCCAGCACCAGACCGGGCTGGACGAGGGCGGTCCGGGTGCCGGGGTCGAGGGCGAGCACCCGGTTCATGTGCCGGGTGAAGTCCAGGACGACGCCGACCCCGGTGGCCTGCCCGGCGATCGAGGTCCCGCCGCCGCGCGGCACCACCGGCACGCCGTGCTCCCGGCAGACGGCCAGCGCCGCCGCGACGTCCTCGGCGTCCCGGGGCGCGACCACACCGGCCGGCACCCGGCGGTAGTTGGACGCGTCCATGGTCATCAGCGCCCGGTCGGCGGCGGCGAAGGAGACCTCACCCCGCACCGCCCGGCGCAGGTCCCGCTCCAGCCGACGGTCACTCCGGCTGTCTTTCCTGTGCTCTGCCATGACTCCAGCGTGCCCGGCGTGGCCCCCGGTCACCGATCACCGATCACCCGCCGGCCGGGGTGTCTTGGCGCCGCGCCGCGCCCTGCCGGGCGGGTCCGGGCGCGGCGGGGGCACGGCCGCAGGCCGGTGGGGTGCGTTCCGGTCGGGCCGGCCCCGGACACACCTGTCTCAGCGGCTGGACGCTCCGCAAGCCCTCCAGGTGCGCGGACTAGGCTGCGCCTGTGGCTGAGATCCAGATTCCCGCTGACATCAAGCCCGCCGACGGTCGATTCGGCTCGGGTCCCTCCAAGGTGCGCACCGAGGCGCTCGGCGCCCTGGCCGCCACCGGCGCCTCCCTGCTCGGCACGTCGCACCGCCAGGCCCCGGTCAAGAACCTGGTCGGCAAGGTGCGGGAGGGAGTGAGCCGACTCCTCTCGCTCCCCGAGGGCTACGAGGTGGTGCTCGGCAACGGCGGCTCCACCGCCTTCTGGGACGTGGCGACCCACGGCCTGATCGAGAACAAGTCGCAGCACCTGTCCTTCGGCGAGTTCTCCTCGAAGTTCGCCAAGGCTGCCAAGCTCGCCCCGTGGCTGGCGGAGCCGACCGTCATCTCCTCCGAGCCGGGCACCCACCCGGAGCCGCAGGCCGAGGCGGGTGTGGACGTCTACGCCCTCACCCACAACGAGACCTCGACCGGTGTCGCGGCGCCGCTGAAGCGGGTGGCCGGCGCCGACGCCGGTTCGCTGGTGCTGGTGGACGCCACCTCCGGTGCGGGCGGTATGCCGGTCGACATCGCGGAGACCGACGTCTACTACTTCGCACCGCAGAAGTCCTTCGCCGCCGACGGCGGACTGTGGCTGGCGGCCTTCTCGCCCGCCGCCCTGGAGCGCGCGGAGCGGATCCACGCCTCCGGCCGGCACATCCCGGAGTTCTTCTCGCTGCCCACCGCGATCGACAACTCGCGGAAGAACCAGACCTACAACACCCCGGCGCTGGCCACCCTCTTCCTGCTCAACGAGCAGCTGGAGTGGATCAACAGCCAGGGCGGCCTGGACTGGGCGGTGCGGCGCACCGCGACCTCCGCCCGCACGCTCTACGGCTGGGCCGAGGAGTCCAAGTACGCCACCCCGTTCGTCGCCGACCCGGCCAAGCGGTCACTGGTCGTCGGCACGATCGACTTCAGCGACGACATCGACGCCGCCGCGATCGCCAAGGCGCTGCGGGCCAACGGCATCGTGGACACCGAGCCGTACCGCAAGCTGGGCCGCAACCAGCTGCGCGTGGCGATGTTCCCCGCCATCGACCCGGCGGACGTCGAGGCGCTCACCGCCTGCGTGGACTACGTCGTCGAGCGGCTCTAGTCCCCCGCGGAACCTCCGGCCGGGCCGGCACGCGCAGGCGTGCCGGCCCGCCTCGGCTTCCACCACCCCGGCACCTCTGGTGGAAGCCCGTTTTATGTGCATCCATGGATATATGAGCAGTGCCGAGACTCCCAGCCCGTCCCCCTCGCCGCCCTCCGCCGCCTCCCCGTCCATCAGCCGCTTCAGCAAGCAGTACACCGTCCTGCTCACCACCTATAAGCGGGACGGCACACCGGTGGGCACCCCGGTCAACATCGCGGTCGAGGGCGACCACGCCTACATCCGCACCTTCGGCAAGGCATGGAAGGCCAAGCGGATGCGGAACAACCCGGTCGTGGAGATCGCG
This sequence comes from Streptomyces sp. JLBT605, assembly GCF_058215555.1. NCBI lineage: Bacteria > Bacillati > Actinomycetota > Actinomycetes > Kitasatosporales > Streptomycetaceae > Streptomyces > Streptomyces sp. JLBT605. The sequence goes on along the minus strand of NZ_CM177087.1, from coordinate 3,860,091 downwards.
CCCTGCACGCTGAAGGGCAAGCCGACCGGGGCGGCGCAGCGGGCCCGTACGCATCTGCTGGCGCGAGGCAGCGGCGAGGACAGGCACGCGGCGCGGCTGCTCACCCGCAAGTACCCGGTGCTGCACGGCGTGGTCGTCCCGCTCGCGCACAAGGCCAAGCGGGACCGGACGCTGCACTACGAGGTGCGGCTGGTCAGCGAGGACGAACGCTTCGTCGAGGGCGGCGGCACGGCCAGCGGCCCCGGCCCGGGCTGAGCGGTGCCAGGCACCCCTGAGCGGCGGCCCCGGCCCGGGTTGAGCCCTGCCTAGCCCCGGCCCCGCCTTCTGCTGAGGCCGAGGACGGCCGCCAGACCGGCCACCCCCGCCACCACCAGTACCGTGGTGGCGCTGAGCCCGTCATCGTCCCCGCTGTCCGCGCCGTCCGCCCGGTCCTCGGGGGCTGTGCCGGAGTGAGCGCCGGGGCTCTTGGCGTCGTCCCGCCGCTGCCGCGCGGCCGTCGCGTCCGGCAGCAGCTCGCCGTCCAGCCGCACCGCGGTGACCTGGCTCGGGCGCTTCTCGGTGCCGTACATCAGGGTCCCGCCGTCCGGTGTGAACGTGACCGACTCGCCCTGGCGCTGGAAGGGGAGACTCGGCGCGTCGTCCAGCTCCTTGCCCAGCCCCTTCGCGCCCCAGCGGTATTCGGCGACCGAGAAGTAGCCGCGCAGCACCAGCCGGCTGGCGTCCGGGGCGAAGGCCCCGTCGGTGACCTCCATGTCGAGGTCGGCGACGCGCGTGAAGGTGTTCACTCCGTTGGCGGAGAGCTGGGCGGGGCCGGCGTAGAGCCCGGGGTCCTCGGTGCTCTTGCTGGCGATGTAGACCCGGCCGGTGCGCGGATGCACCATCATCGCCTCGGCGTTGCGCGGCCCGCCCTGGTACCTGACGGTGAACTGGGTGGCGTCGACCGTCATGTCCCGCAGCTGCTTCGGCTCCGGGAAGCGGTAGATCCACACCTCGGACCACTTGCCGCCCAGGTTGTCGCCGATGTCCCCGACGTAGACCGCGCCGTCCGGCCCGACCGAGATCGCCTCCACATCGCGCGGGCTGCCGATGCCGCGCAGGGAGACGGTGGCGAGGGTGCGGCCCGTCTTCCCGTCCACGGCGTAGACGTACGGGCCGTCGTCGCTGTCGTTGTGCGTCCAGTAGACGCCGGGGTGGGCCCGGCTGGCGGCGAGGCCGCTGGACTCGGTGATCCGCGAGTCCTGGATGGTGAAGGAGGATGGACCGTCGTCGCCATCGGCCGCGACGGCCGGCGCGGCGGCGGGCAGCGCGATCAGCGCGGCGGCACCGAGCACACACAGAAGTGAACGCATGGGCCAAGCCTGCCATATCGACGAGTACAGGCAATCGCCGGATTAGTTGAGCTAATCCCGGGATTATTTGGTGAAAATTATTCGGGCAATGAAGGCAAAGTGGATAACGTCGTTGCGAGAATTCCGCGGCCCCCTCTACGGTTTTGGCCCATGAGCAACTACAACCAAACCTCTTACCCGCAGGGCGCCCCGGCCGGCGCGGCGGGTGGCGTCGACAAGATGTCGATCATTGCGATCGTCGGCGCGATCCTGGCGGTCATCAGCCCGTTCATCAACTGGGTGAACCCCAACGAGGATGGCACCTCCGGCGGCATCAAGGGCAAGGAGGGCACCGACGCGTGGATTCTCCTGGCCGCCGCCCTCATAGCGGCAGCGCTCTTCGTCGGCGCCATCGCCCTCAAGAAGGCCCAGCTCAACCTCGGCGGCGTGGGTCTGTCCGTGGTGGCTCTCGGTATCGCCCTGTGGAACCTCTTCGACCCGGACCGGCTGGGCGCGGCGTGGCTCAAGGACCAGCCGATCGCCAAGGGTGCCTCCGACTCGGATATCGAGAAGGCCGTCGACGGCAGGTTCGACGCGGGAGCGGGCATCTACCTGGCCCTGGTCGGGGCAGCGGTGGCCGTGGTCTGCGGCTTCCTGGCGCACAAGAACTCCCGCGCCCAGCGTTAATCTCGAATTAAAACTGAACGACACCTTCCGGAATCCGGTAGTTCGCATTCTTCGCCTCACCAACGGCCAAGAATACGGGCTACCGGATTTCTGGCTTTTCCGTCCCTTTCATCCACCAGGGTCGGATGTGCGCCAGGTCACTCGCACCCCGCGTACCTACCGTCAAGTACGCCCGGGCATACTTCAGCGATGCGCATCATGTTCGTCGGTGACTCGATGACGATCGGCAGTGCCGGCGACTTCACCTGGCGCTACCGCATGTGGGAGCACCTCAACGCCACCTTCGGCGGCCCGTACGCGATCGTCGGCCCGCGCAGCGAGCTGTACGACAAGCACGCCGAGGCCCCCGTCTCGCAGGACTACGCCGACCCCCGCTTCCCCGAGCGGGCCCGCCGCCACCTCGCGGGCTGGGGCGAGGGCTGGCTGCACATGGCTCCGCTCATCGGGGACGTGATACGCACCCACCGGGCCGACACGCTGCTGATATCCCTCGGCCTGATCGACCTCGGCTTCTACACCAACGCCGAGCAGACCGCGGAGAACGTGCGCCGCTTCGTCACCGCCGCGCGCGCGGCCAACCCGGGCATCCAGGCAGTGCTGTTGCCCGTGATCCCCAATGTGCGCGCGGAAGCCGACGCCCCGTTCGCCGCCGAGGTCCACCGCTTCAACGAGCTGCTCGCCAAGACCGTCGCCGACCTCGACTCCCCCGCCTCGCCGCTGCTGCTGGCGTCCCGCCCGGCGGCGTACGACATCCATCGCGACACCTACGACGGCACGCACCCCAACGCCTCCGGTGAGCGGCGCATCGCCGGGGCGTTCGCCGACGCGATGCACCAGGCGTGGGGGCTGGGCGGACCCGCGGCGGTGTAGCGGGGCGGCTCAGGGGCTCGGAGCTCAGCGGAGGGCGGCCGCCACCGCGACGACGACGAGTATCACCAGGAAGGCGCCGCGCATGATCAGGGTTCTGGTCTTGGGATCCACCCCTTGAGGTTAGCCGGGCGGCTCACCGGCCCAGCGGCCAGCTCCCCACCGTCTCGTAACGCGGCTGCGCCCCGCGCACCCCGCCCGGCAGGTGGCTGCGCACCAGACGCAGCTCCTGCTCGGTCCAGACGGCGGTGGTGAACTCGGCGAGCGCCTCGACGAACGGGGCGAGGTCCGCGTGGCCGGTGCGGCTGCGGGCGATGGTCAGGTGCGGGGTGTACGCGCGGTGCTCCTCCATCCGGATGCCGGCCCGCCGCCCGGCGGCCGCCACGGAGTCGGCCAGCTTGGACATGGCCGCGCACTCCCCCTCGGCGCCGATCCACAGCACCCGGTGGCCGAAGCGCCCACCCGCCAGCAGCCGCAGCTCGTACGGCGGCCGACGGTGGGCGGCACGGGCGAGCCGCTCCCGGAGGTCGGGGACGACTTCCTCGGCCACCTCCCCGTAGAAGGCGAGGGTGAAGTGCCAGCCCTCCGGCCCGGTCCAGCGGAGCCGGTCGGCGCCGGGCAGCGCGCGGAGGGTGCGGACGGCGGCGGCGACATCGGCCAGGGCGTCCGGCGGCGGGAGCGTCGCGGCGAAGAGTCTCATGCGCCGAGTCTGCCTCCGCCGGGCCCGCCGGCAGCGCTAAGCAGGTCGGGCGAAGTCCACTGCGGTGACGGACTCGGCGGGGGCGGGGGTGCGGGGGACGAAGGCGATGACCTGGCGGCCCCGGCGCAGGTCGACCCGGAGGCGGAGGCCGCCGATCCGGGCCAGCACCAGGCCGATGGTGACCGCGGAGAGCGCCGAGACGACACCGCCCGCCGCGAAGCCGACGCGCGCGCCGTAGGCGTCGGTGAGCCAGCCCATCAGCGGTCCGCCGATCGGAGTGCCGCCGACGAAGACCATCATGTACAGGCTCATCACCCGCCCGCGCATCGCCGGATCCGTCGCCAGCTGGACGCTCGCGTTCGCGCTGACGTTGATGGTGAGCCCGAAGACGCCGATCGGCACCATCAGCCCGGCGAAGACCCAGAAGGCCGGTGCGGCGGCGGCCGCGATCTCCAGCACGCCGAAGAGCAGCGCCGCGCCTGCCAGCAGCCGCAGCCGCGAGCTGGTGCGCCGGGCGGCGAGCAGCGCGCCGGTGACGGAGCCGACCGCCAGCAACGTGTTGAGCAGGCCGTACGTCCCGGGGCCGGCGGCGAAGACGTCATCCGCGAAGGCGCTGAGCCAGATCGGGAAGTTGTAGCCGAAGGTGCCGATGAAGCCGACCAGCACGATGGGCCACAGCAGGTCGGGGCGGGCGGCGACGTAGGCGAGGCCCTCGCGCAGCTGCCCCTTGCCGCGCGGCGCCCGCTCGGTCCGGTGGAATTCGCTCGTCCGCATCATCAGCAGGCCGATGACCGGGGCGGCGAAGGAGAGGCCGTTGAGCAGGAAGGCCCAGCCGCTGCCGACGGCGGTGATCAGCACACCGGCGACGGCGGGGCCGACGAGGCGGGCGGACTGGAAGTTCGCGGAGTTGAGGCTGACCGCGTTCCGCAGGTCCGCCGGCCCGACCATCTCGGCGACGAAGGCCTGCCGGGCCGGGTTGTCGACGACGGTCACCATGCCGAGCAGGAAGGCGATGAGGTAGACGTGCCAGACCTGTACGTGGCCGCTGAGGGTCAGCGCGGCGAGGGCGAGACCGCAGGCGCCCAGCGCGGTCTGGGTGAGCAGCAGCAGACGGCGCTTCGGGTAGCGATCGGCGATGACGCCGCCGTACAGGCCGAAGAGCAGCATCGGCAGGAACTGCAGTGCGGTGGTGATGCCGACGGCGGTGGAGGAGCCGGTCAGGCTGAGGACGAGCCAGTCCTGGGCGATCCGGGCCATCCAGGTGCCGGTGTTGGACACCACGGCGCCGGTGGCGAAGATCCGGTAGTTGCGGATGCGCAGCGAGCTGAACATCCCGCGGCCGGCGGCCGCGTTCTCGGTGGGGTGGGTGGAGTCGGTTGCGGATTTGGGTGCGGGTGCGGAGTCTGCTCCGGGTCCCGGACTCACAGGGGTCGCCTCCTTGGCGCGTTTCCTTGGTTACAGATTCGCGAGCTTCTCCAGTACGGGTGCGGCGTCGCGCAGCAGCGCCCACTCGTCGTCGTCGAGCTGCCCGGCCAGCTCGGCCAGCCATGTGTTCCGCTTGCGGCGGCTCTCTTCGAACATGGCCTCGGCCTGCTCGGTCTTGGAGACCACCTTCTGGCGGCGGTCGTCCGGGTGCGGGTCGAGCCGGACCAGCCCCTTGGATTCCAGCAGCGCGACGATGCGGGTCATCGACGGCGGCTGGACGTGCTCCTTGCGGGCCAGCTCGCCCGGGGTGGCGGGGCCGCAGCGGCCCAGGGTGCCCAGCACGGAGAGCTCGGTGGGGCTGAGCGACTGGTCCACGCGCTGGTGCTTGAGCCTGCGGCTCAGCCGCATCACGGCGAATCGCAGCAGATCCACGGCCTCCGCGTCGGCGGTGGGGGGTGCGTCTGCCCGGTCGGCGGCGGTGACACCGTCGACGGCTCGTTCAGGAGGCTCCTGGTCGGAGGGCAGGGGCTGGGACAGTTCCGGCATAGTCCTTAGCTTAACTCATTAGCTCGGCTAATAAAAGCGAGATGTCACGGGGGTTACAAAATCACCCGAAGGAGTGAGGACGGGGCGGAAAGCAACACGTCGGAGCACCGGCGGCCGCGACCCTGACCGCATGGGATCAACTGTGCTCAGCCTCCGGATAGACGGGGAGCTGCTGGACCGCATCCGGCAGCATGCCGCCAAACGCGGAATGAGCGTCCAGGACTATGTGGTCCGGACGCTCATCCGCGATGACTTCGACGAACGCTTCAAGACGTCCGTCGACGAGACCGAGCGGTTCTACCGCGAGGCCATGTGAGCCGGGCGGCCGGTGTGGCCGTCCGGTGCCTGGGGGCTTACTGCACCCCGAGGATCTGCTCGATCGGGTCGAGCAGGAAGTAGACGAGGAAGCACAGGCCCACCGCGCTCAGCAGCCACGGGATCTCCCGCGTCCGCTTCACCGCGATCCGCAGCAGGATGAAGGAGAGCACTCCGATCCCGATGCCGTTGGTGATGCTGTAGGTGAACGGCATGGAGATCATCGTGAGGAACGCCGGCACCGCGATGGTGAAGTCGCTCCAGTCGATCTCCGTGACATTGGCGGCCATGATCAGGAAGCCGACGACGATCAGCGCCGGGGTGGCCGCCTGCGAGGGCACGACCTTGGCCAGCGGGGTGAAGACGAGCGCGAGCAGGAAGAGCCCGCCGGTCACGACATTGGCGAAGCCGGTGCGGGCGCCCTCACCGACACCCGCGGTGGACTCCACGAAGCAGGTGTTGGCGGAGGCGGAGCCGAAGCCTCCGCCCGCGACCGCGATCCCGTCGACCATCAGGATCCTGCCCATGCCGGGCATCTGACCCTTCTCGTCGTCCATCAGCCCGGCCTCCTCGCCGACGCCGATGATGGTCCCCATCGCGTCGAAGAAGCCGGAGAGCAACACGGTGAAGACGAAGAGACAGCCGGTGAGGATGCCGACCTCGTGGAAGCCGCCGAAGAGGCTGACGTCACCGATCAGGCCGAAGTCGGGGGTGTCCACGATCTTGTCCGGCACCCGGGGCACGCTCAGCCCCCAGTCCCGGTCCGGAATCGTCGCGATGGTGTTGACGATGATCGCGGTGAAGGCCGTCACCACGATGCCGATCAGGATCGCGCCGCGCGTCTTGCGGATCACCAGGACGAAGGTGAGCGCCAGGCCGATCACGAAGATCAGCACCGGCCAGCCCTGCAGCCGCCCCGCGATGCCCAGGCCCATCGGCACGGTGGTGTGCGCCTTGTCCGGGTTGCGCGTCACGAAGCCGGCGTCGACCAGCCCGATGAGCGCGATGAACAGACCGATGCCGATCGCGATGGCGCGCCGCAGCCCGCCCGGGATCGCGTCCATCACCCGCTGCCGCAGACCCGAGGCGACCAGGATCATCAGCACCAGCCCGGCCAGGACCACCATGCCCATCGCGTCCGGCCAGCTCATCTTGGGCGCGAGCTGAAGCGAGACGACGGCGTTGATGCCGAGCCCGGCGGCGAGCGCGATCGGGACGTTGCCGATCACGCCCATCAGGATGGTGGTCAGGCCGGCCATCAGCGCGGTGGCGGTGACGAGCTGTCCGTTCTCCAGCTGATGGCCGAACTTGTCCTCACCGGCGCCGAGGATGATCGGATTCAGCACGATGATGTAGGCCATCGCGAAGAAGGTGGCGAGACCGCCGCGAATCTCCTGGGAGATCGACGACCCCCGCGCGGTGATCTGGAAGAACCGGTCCAGCGGGTTGGCAGGCGGAGCCGCCGGCGACGGCTGCTCGGCGTCGGCCGGCGCCGTGGGCGTGGGGGGCATGGATGACCTCAGTGGTGCGCGGACATAAATAAAGGGCCGTCCTTGGAGGTTTCTACGGAAACCTCCAGTCAGACCCAGACCGTTTCAGTATGAATGCATAAGGCAAAGATCGCTATCTCCGCGCGTAGAGGAGCTCTGCACCGCCCGCTCGGCCCGCCTCGGCCGCCCGGGCCCCGGGCCGCGGGCGGACCGTAAGCTGTGCCCATGACGAAGTGGACCCCCAAGCACGAGGCGCCGGAGCCCCTGGAGGGCAATGTCGTCGCCACCATCACCGGCGGCACGATCGTGTGGTTCGTCCTCTTCCTCGTCCAGCTCCCCTTCTACGGCTGGTTCGACGACCACGGCCACCTGTGGTGGCTGTGGACCTGCCTGGCCGGCGGCGGACTGGGGCTGATCGGCATCGCTTACGTCCGCAAGCGGGACCAGGCGATCCGCCGCGCCGAGGCCGCCCGCGCGGCGGCGGGCGCCGGGGGGACCGCGCCCGGCACCGCCGGCTGACACCGCCCGCCACGACCGGCTGACACCTCCCGCCGCGACCGGCTGATACGGCTCGCCGCGGCCGGCTGATACGCCGCGCGCCGGACCGCCCCAGGGGACGATCCGGCGCGCATTACCGCACTACCGCATGGCTACTGCACGTCGACGAAGTCGCCGGCGGCCTTGGAGGGCGCGGTGGTGGAGATCCCGGCGTAGTTCCAGCGCCAGTACCCGTCGGTGTTCGCGGTGACGGTGGTCTTCAGGGCGCCACCGGAGCCGGAGGTCACCGTCTTGACGGTGGTGTAGGTGTCGGTGCCCTTCTTACGGAACTGCAGCTGCACCTTCTGGTCCTTGAACCCGACGTACTTGTGGTCCATGTACGTCCAGTCCGCGCGGGTCAGCGCACCGGTGACCGTGATGGTCCGACCCCGGCGCACCGGCTCCGGCGAGGCGTTGACCGTCAGCTTCGACTCCCGCTGCACCTTGAAGGAGCCGGCCTTCTCGCTGCTGTAGAAGTCGCCGTCGTTGGCGTCGGCCCAGGCGTCGACGTACCAGGTGCCGGCCGGGCTGTTGTCGTAGAAGTCAGAGCGCGGGTCAAGGGTGAACTGCGCGGAGCAGGTGGAGGTATTGGGGGTGACCTGGGTGCAGGTCACCGGCGAGCTGGGCTGCTCGAAGCCGGACTGCGGACCCATCAGGTCGAAGACGCTGAGGCCCTTGATGCCGGAGTCGTCGGTGGCCGTCACCGAGACGGTGAACGTCTTGGCGGTGGTGGTGCCGATCACGAGCGGCTTGCCCTTGTTGACGACCACCTCGCTGATCACCGTGTCGCCGGATCCGTCCGCCTGCGCCGCCGGGGCGGCGAGACCGACCGCCACGGCGGCGGTGGCGGCGGTGAGCACGGCGATGGTGGTGCGCTTGCGCATCTATTCCCCCACAGGATGACAAGGATCCGCCCGGTTCATGCGCTCATGACCGCGACGGATCCAGAAGTAGCACAACTGTACGATCTTCACTCGGCGTTCACAAGACCTTCGCGAGGCCGCAGCAGCCTTGACCCGCAAGGGAGTTGGCGTCCCCGACATACCGTCAGACCGGCAAGTAACCTGAGCCAATGACCGGTTACCGCTTCGACGCCGCCGAGATCGACACCAGCAGGCCGCACTCGGCCCGGATGTACGACTACTACCTCGGCGGAAAGACCCACTACGAGATCGACATGAAGGCCGCCGAGGACGTCATGGCGGTCTGGCCGGCGGTGCAGCTCTGGGCGCGGACGAACCGGTCGTTCATGCACCGCGCCACCCGCTGGCTCGCCACCGAAGCCGGGATCCGCCAGTTCCTGGACATCGGCACCGGCATCCCCACCGAGCCCAACCTGCACCAGATCGCCCAGGGCGTGGCCCCGGACGCCCGGATCGTGTACGTCGACCACGACCCGATCGTCATCACCTACGCCGACGCGCTGCTGCACAGCACGGAGCAGGGCCGGGTGGTCTTCGTGCACGCCGACGCCGCCCAACCCGAGTCGATCCTGGGCGCGCCGCAGTTGAAGGACACCCTCGATCCGGAACAGCCGGTCGCCCTCTTCCTCAACGCGCTGCTGCACTTCTTCCCGGACGAGGCCAATCCGTACGGTCTCGTCCAGCAGCTGATGGACGCACTGCCCTCCGGCAGCTATCTCGCCCTCTCCCACGGCGCGCCGGACCCGGACCCGGTGGTCCGTGAGGCCGTCACCGAGCTGTACCGCAAGGGCGGCATGACGGTGGTCGGCCGCACCAAGAACCAGATCCTCCGCTTCTTCGACGGCCTGGAGCTCGTAGAACCCGGCGTGGAGCGGGCCCACCTGTGGCGCCCGGCCCCGGACGCGGACCGGGCGGAGCTGGCCCGGACGCGAGTGGAACTCTTCGCCGGGGTCGCCCGCAAGCCGTGACGCCTCCCGGCGGGGATGCCGTGGGTGGCCGTGGGTATCGGCGGACCGGACGACGCCGCGGAGACCCACCGGGCATCCCCTAGCGACCCCCTGGCTCCTCCAGTCCGCCGAGCGCCCCGGGCAGGTCGCCGGTGTGCAGCACCCCGAGGCGCTGGGTGGCGCGGGTCAGGGCGACGTAGAGGTCACTCACGCCGTACTCGGCCGGCTCCACGACCAGGACCGTGTCGAACTCCAGCCCCTTCGCCTGGCGCGCGCCCAGCAGCACCACGTCCCGGGTGAGGTCGGGCGCGGGGCCGTGGCCGGCGTCCGGCAGCTCGGCGAGGAGCGAGGCGTGCAGCGCTGCCGGGGCGAGGACCGCGATCTGTCCCCCGCCCCGGGCCGCCGCGACCTCCCGCGCCACGGCCGCGGCGAGCCCGTCCGCGGGGACGCGCAGCGCCCAGGGGCGCACCCCGGTCGACCGCACCGAGCCGGGCGGCTCGAACGAGGGGTCGTGGGCCCGCAGGAAGCCGGCCGCCACCTCCATGATCTCGGCGGGCGTACGGTAGTTGACGCCCAGCCGGACGTGTTCCCAGCGGTCGCCCACGTACGGCTTCAGGATGCGTTCCCAGGAGCCGAGCCCGGCCGATTCCGCGGTCTGCGCCGGGTCCCCGACCAGGGTCATGGAGCGGGTCGGCACGCGCCGCATCAGCAGCCGCCAGGCCATCGCCGAGAGTTCCTGCGCCTCGTCCACGATGATGTGGCCGAACGCCCAGGTCCGGTCGGCCGCCGCCCGCTCGGCCGCGCTGCGGTGGTCTGCCTCCTCGTGCCGCTCGGCCATCCGCTCGGCGTCGATGATGTCGTGCGCCGCGAGGACCTCGGACTCCTCGTCCTCGAACTCGTACGTCTCCGAGCCGGCGGAGAGGTCCAGCACGCCCTGCGCGTAGGCGATCCGCTCCTGGCGCTCGGCCTCGGCCGCGGCGCGGGCCGCGCTGTCGTCCTCGCCCAGCAGTTCGGCGGCCTCGTCCAGGAGCGGCACGTCGGCCTGGGTCCACGCCCCGCCCTGCCGCCGGATCAGCGCGGCCGACTCCTCGTCGAGGTGGACCGGCTCGGCGAGGAAGTCCGCGAGGAACTCCTGCGGGGTGAGCCGCGGCCACAGCTCGTCGATGGCCGCGTGGACCTCCCGGCTCGTCGCGATCTCCTTGCCCATCTGGGCGATGTCATCGGGCCCCAGCAGATTGGGCCCGCCGAACGGGTCGGCCCCGACGCGCTCGGCCAGTTGCGCGGTGAGTGCGTCGATGACGTGGAAGGCGAAGACCGGCCTGGCCAGGTTGTGCGGCAGCCCGCTCTCGCGCGCCCGCCACCGCGCGTCCTCGGCCATGGCCCGGTCCAGCTGGATCGTCCCGTACCCCTCGTGGTCGATCTCCCTCGCCCACTGGGGCACGGTCTGCCGGTCGCGCAGCGCCCTGGCCAGCACGTCGGCCATCGCGGCGCGCCCCTTGACCTCGGCGGCGGCCGGAGTGTCGGTGCCGGTGGCGCGCACGCCGGGGAAGAGCTCGCCCATGGTGGCCAGCAGCACCCCGGTCTCGCCGAGGGAGGGCAGGACGTTGCCGACGTAGCTCAGGAAGGCCGGATTCGGGCCGACGATCAGCACCGCGCGACGGGCCAGCAGCTCCCGGTGCTCGTACAGCAGATACGCCGCCCGGTGCAGCGCGACCACGGTCTTCCCGGTGCCGGGACCGCCCTCGACGACCATCACGCCCCGGTGCGGCGCCCGGATGATGCGGTCCTGCTCGGCCTGGATGGTCGCCACGATGTCGTGCATCCGCCCGGTGCGGGCGGCGTCGAGGGAGGCCAGCAGCACCTCGTCGGCGTCCGCGCCCTCGTGCCCGGTGCGGGTCGGGTCGCCGAGGTCCATCAGCTCGTCGTGGAGCGCGGTGACGGTACGCCCCTCGGTGGTGATGTGCCGCCTGCGCCGCAAACCCATCGGAGAATGACCGGTGGCCAGATAGAAGGGCCGCGCCACATCCGCCCGCCAGTCGATCACGAGCGGTGTACGGGACGGGTCGTCCTGCCGAATTCCAATGCGTCCGATGTGATGGGTCCGGCCGTCCCGGAAGTCAAGGCGCCCAAAACAGAGCCCGTTCTCCCCGGCGTGGATCGCACTGAGCAGACCGGACTGCTCCGCCACCAGCACGTCACGCTCGAGCCTGGCCTGAAAACCGCTTCCGACCTGCGCGAGCGCGCCGCGCATCGACTCCTCGGCCTGTTCCCTGAGCCGATCGAGCCGGGTGTAAAGGCCGGTGATGAATTGCTGTTCCTGCCGCATTTCCTCGGTTGACAATTCCACTCCTGACGCGATACGCTGCTCGCAGCAGACTTCCCTTCACGCCTCTTTCCGCAAAGGCATGAAGGATTAAATATACGCAAGACCAGGCCCCGGATGTCAATTCATCCGGGGCCTGGTCTTTTTCTCGGGTTTTCTCAGGAACGCGAGGCGGCGGCTACGACTTCTTCGGCAGCAGCGCCTCAAGGGCCTGGACGAGCTCGCCTTCGGCGGTCGCCTTGTCGACGCCGAGGCCGGTGAGCACCCCCGCGCCGCCCTCGAACTCCAGCAGGGCGAAGAGGATGTGCTCGGTGCCGACGTAGTTGTGGCCCAGCCGCAGGGCCTCCCGGAAGGTGAGCTCCAGGACCTTCTTCGCCCCCGCGTCGTACGGGATCAGCGCGGGCACCTCGGCGGCGGCCGCGGGCAGCGCCGCGTAGGCGGCCTCGCGGATCGCCTCCGGCGTCACCCCCTGGGAGCTCACCAACTTCACGGCCAGCCCCTCCGGTTCGCCGAGCAGCCCCAGCACCAGGTGTGCCGGGCGGACCTCGTCGTTGCCCGCCGAACGGGCCTCGTTCTCCGCGACCGCCAGGACGTTCTTGGCGCGCGGGGTGTACCGGCTGAACCCCTGACCGGGGTCCAGGTCCGGGGCCTCCCCCGCCTTGGGGACGAAACGCTTCTGAGCCGCCTGCCTGGTGACCCCCATGCTCTTGCCGATGTCCGTCCACGAGGCACCGGAGCGCCGCGCCTGGTCCACGAAGTGGCCGATGAGGTGGTCGGCCACTTCGCCGAGGTACTCCGCCGCGATCACCGCGTCGGAGAGCTGGTCGAGAGCGTCGCTGTGAACCTTCTTGATGGCTTCGATCAGGTCATCGAGCCGGACCTGAACCGTCATGCCGACTGGATTCGTCATAGTGCAACCGTAGGTTGACACCCCTAGGGTGTCAACTCATGGTTGACATTCGCCTCGGCCGCGCCCGGCCGGGCCGGCTCAGTCGAACCAGCGGGCCTGCGCGAGTTCTTCGGCGCGGGTCAGGTCCTCCAGAAGCGCTGCCGCCTCGAAGCGGCGGTGCCACTGGCCCGCCGCCCAGGCCAGTCCGGCGGCCACGCCCTCCAGGGTGGCCGCGTGGAGCACGCCGTCACCGGCGCGGTGCCAGTCCAGCTCGACGCCTTCGACGATCAGCTCCTCGTGCTCGACGTAATGGCCGGGGGCGCCCGGCAGCAGCACCCGGACCGCGTCCGGGACCGCGCGCGGCTCGCCGCCGTCCGGCACGCCGGCATCCGCGAACAGCTCGCTCAGCCGCCGGACCTGGAGGAGCTCCGCCAGGTCGGCCGCACGAGCGGGCCGGACCGGAAGCAGGGCGCGGTGCGCGGCGAGCGGGATCAGGTCGGGCGCGTCCGCGACCAGCGCCTCGGCCGCGTCCACCACGCGGACCTCTCCGTCGATCACCGCCCGCAGCTCGTCCGGCAGCGTGACCTGATCCGGATCGAGGTCGGCCAGCAGACCGTAGAGGGCGTGCAGCTGGGCGGCGGTCACCTCGCGCTCCGGGTCGGCTAGGCGGGCCAGCAGCTCGGCGGCGCCGCCGGGCTCGTCCAGCAGCGCCGCGACCGAGGTGCGCACCCCGAGGGCCCGCAGCACCTGCTCGTCCTCGAAGCCGGTCGCGTCCGCGGCGTCGTAGAGCCCGGCCAGCAGCGGGTCGCCGCCGGCCGCGCGCAGCCCGGCGGGCCGCCGCCCGTCCAGCACCGGATGGCCGCGCAGCCACCAGGCGGTGTACGGGCGGACGGTCTGCGTGGTGCCGTCCGGCAGCAGGATCCGCACCGGGGTGGTCAGCGCGTCGCGCAGCGGCGGCTTGGCGAGCATCGCCAGCGCCTGCGGCCAGGCGTCATCGGCCACCAGGTCCAGGTCCCGGACGGCGATGATCTCGGTCGCGACCGGCGGCACAGGGCTGTCGGGGAGCCGGTCGAGCACGTCCTCGCACCAGACGTCGACCGCGTCCAGCAGGCCGGGGTCGTCCGGCTCGGCGAAGTCGCTGTCACGCGGCTCCAGTTCGTCCGGGTCGAGGACGACGTCGGTGGCGCGGACGAGCTGGAAGCCCGCCAGCACGCCGACCGCCGTCAGCGGCTGCTCGCCCCACCGCTCGGCGAGCTCGTGGTCGCAGGCCGGCAGCTCGCCCTCGACGATCACCGCCTCGAAGTCGCTGCCGGGGAAGACGAGTTCCCCGGCCGGGACCAGCTCGCCCTCCTCGTCGGGCAGCGCCAGCGCCGCCAGCCACGGCTCGTCACCGGGGGCGAGCCGGGCGTCCCGGACCAGCCCGAGGACGGTCTCGGCCAGCTCGTAGGCGTCCAGGCCGCCCGCGCCGTCCTCGTACGCGTCGTCCCAGCGCTCGTCCGCGTCCATGGAGGCGGCGACCGCGGCCCGGACCTGCGGAGTGGTCAGCACGGCCCGGGGGGTCGCCGGGGTGGCGCCCAGCTTCTCCAGCAGCGGGTGGGCGGCCTCCGGGTGCGCGACCTTGAGGCCGAGGCGGGCGAGGGTGTGGCCCGAAGGGCCTCCGTTGCGGGTGGTGGTGGGAGACGGGTGGGAGAGGGTGCGATGCCGGGCGGCGAGCTCGTCGGCGGGGGCGGTGGCGAGGGCGTCCGCGGGCTCCGGCAGGGTCTCCGCCGGCGCGATGCCACCGGGCAGGTCCTCGTAGGGGTCGGTGCCGCCACCGGTCAGCGGCAGCAGCACCTGCCGCGGGCCGATGGCCGTCCGCCCTCCCCAGGAGCCCTCGTTCTGGGCGGGGCCCCCGGCCAGCGGCACCGGCAGTCCGCTGAGCTTGTCCGGGTCGGTGCCGGCCAGCGAGTCGTACAGCCGCCACCACCAGGCGGGGCCGCGCTCCACCCCGGCCAGCCGGTCGATCAGCTCGCCGAGCGGAACCCTGGCCACGTCCAGCGCGCGCAGCTCCGGGCGGCGCTCCAGGCCCGCGGGCAGCAGGCCGGGGAAGAGCTCGGCCAGCACCCGGACGGTGTCGGCGCCGGCCCCCTCCACGATCTCGGCGTCCACCGGCCGCAGGGCGTACGGCTCGCCGCCGGGGCCGACCGGGCCGCCGAGGGCGCTGGGCTCCTCCCACGCCTCCAGGTCCGGAACCCGCGGCGGGACGGCGCCCAGGGCGGATCCCGTGCCGGAGGCGGCGGCCGCGGCGGGCCCGGTGATCGCGTCGATGTCGATGTCGCTGTCGGCCTGGGAGAGGCGGGCCGTCCAGGCGTCCGGGCCCTCACCCCACAGCTCCCCGGCGGCGGCGCGGTTCTCGGCGCCGGCCGGCGAGGGGGCCGCCGCGCTCGGCAGGAAGGCGACCCGCGGCAGCCGGTCCAGGATGCGGCGCCGCAGCTCGGCGTCGAGCCGGCCGGTGCCCAGCGGGCCCGGCACCAGGTCGAGGGTGCCGGCGCTCACCGGATGCCACTCGCCCAGCAGGGTCGCGTACGCCTCGGCGGCGCGCTCCACCAGGAAGTCGGTGAGCGGGCCGGGCGCGGCGTGGCGGCGGGTGGGCTCCAGCGGGAAGGAGGCGATGAGCAGGGCCGGCAGCCCGAGTTGCTCATCGGTGGGCGTAGGGGCGTGCACCACCGGGGCGGTGCCCGGGCGCGCCGGGGCGCCCACGTCATCCACCGGCACCGCCCAGGTGACCGACCAGACCGGGCGCAGCCGCTCCTCGACCGGGCGGTCCGCGAGCAGCGCCGCGTCCAGCCGCCCGCCGATCCGCTCGGTGCGCCAGCGGACGCCGCGGACCCGGCTCGCCCCGCCCTCGGCGGACTCGGACCAGGCGTCCTCGACCACCACGTACGGGCCGTCCTCGCGCCGCCGCAGGGTCCGTACCCCGTCCGGGGTGTCGACCACGACCTCGGTCAGACCCGGGAGGGTGAGGAGCAGCGCGTCGTCGATCCCGTCGAGCAGCCGCCGCGCCACGTCCTCGGCGGCGCCGTCCCGCAGCGGCAGCACCACGACGGTGTCGTACCCCTCGGGCGGTGTGCCCTCGGCCGGGAGCGGCAGCCGCAGCAGCGGGACGTGCCCGTCGCGGCGGCGCAGCTCGTCGGCGAGGCCCGCGCTGCCGCTCGCGGCCGCCTCGGCCAGTTCGCGCGCCTCGGCCAGCGACCAGCGCACCCCGCCGGTCCGGCTGACGACGGCGGGCTCGTCGCTGACCGCCAGCACGGCGGCGAAGCCGACGCCGAACCGGCCGACCGGCTGCGCGGCCGCCGCCTGGCCGGGCCCGGCCTGGCCCGGCTCGCCGGCCCGCTCGGACGGCTCGTCGTCCCGCTTGGCGGAGGCCCGCAGGGTGGCCAGCGACTCGACGCCGGTGGCATCCAGCGGGGCGCCGGTGTTGGCGGCGGCCAGGATGGCCGGGACGTCACCCCGGGCGGGGTGGAGGGTCAGCCGCAGCCGGCCGGTCACCCGGGCGCGGGCGGCGGCGTCGGCGGCGTTCTGGGCCAGCTCGACGACCAGCCGGTCGCGGTAGCCGCCGAGCGCGAGGTCCTCCTCGGCGTTGGCGTCCTCCCGGAAGCGGGCGGGGGAGGCGGCCCAGGAATCCAGCACGCCGCGCCGCAGCCGGGCGGTACCGAACGGGTCCGCGTCCTCGGTCGCGCTTCGCACCATCGCCGTGCCGCTCACGTTCGCCTCCGGGTTCCTGGTCAGCCGTTCCGGCCTGCGCGCGGACTTGCCCGCGCGCAGTGCCTGGGCCGAAACGTACCGCCCCTTTGATCGTGCGCTCGCCGGGCCCCGGGGCTCCACCCCCGATCCGGCCGACCGGCCCGCCCCGGACCGCCGAGGCCCGGGGCGCGGAGGCGGCGGGGTCAGCGGGTGCCGGGGGTCTTGCGGGTGGTGACGTTCATCCGGTTCCACGTGTTGACGGTGAAGATCAGCGCGATGAGGTGGGCCAGCTCCTGCTCCTCGAAGTGGCGGGCGGCCTCGTCGTAAACCTCGTCCGGGACGCCCTCCGGCAGGCGGGTGACCGCCTCGGTCAGCGCCAGCGCGGCCCGCTCCTTCGCGGTGTAGAGGCTGGATTCCTCCCAGGCGCTGAGCTGGTAGATCCGGTCCTCGGTCTCCCCCGCCCGGCGGGCGTCACCGGTGTGGTACTCGATGCAGTACGCGCAGCGGTTGATCTGCGAGGCGCGTATCTGCACCAGTTCGAGCAGGACCGGGTCGATGCCCTGCCGGGCGGCGGCGTCGAGGGCGAGCACGGCCTTGAAGACCTTGGGGGCCACGGCCGGGAAGTTCATGCGCTGGGGGATCTGAATCGCTGTCATGTCATGAAGCCTATGAGCGGGATAGCCCCAAGCTATGGTGCATTTTCATGTCGAATGGTTGGGGCAATTCCGAGGACGAGACGGGCTCCGGACCGGACCGGGTCGGGGCTGACGAGGCGGGGTCCGGATCGGACCGGGCTGAGGCCGAACCTGACGGGGCGACGTCCGGGCCGGGCACGGGCAGCGACCTCCATCTGGAGCTGACCGGCGGCGGCAGCCTTCGCGAGCAGGTGATGCGCGCCCTGCGCGAGGCCATCAGCGCGGGACGGCTGGCCCCCGGCACCCGGCTGCCCCCGTACCGCAGCCTCGCCGCCGACCTCGGCATCGCCCTCAACACCGTCGGCGCGGCCTACGCCGAGCTCGTCGCCGAGGGCTGGCTGACGGCCCGCCAGGGGTCCGGTACGCGGGTCGCCCGGCGCGCCGCCCCGCTCCCGCCGGACCGCTCGCTGCGTGCCGCGCCACCGGCCCGGCGCCCCGTCCATGACCTGATGCCCAGCTCTCCGGACGCCTCGGCGTTCCCCCGGGCGGCCTGGCTGGCTTCCTCGCGCCGGGCGCTGAACGCCGCGCCGAACGAGGCGTTCGGCGTGGGTGATCCGCGCGGCCGCGTCGAACTGCGCACGGTGCTCACCGAGTACCTGGCCCGGGCGCGCGGCGTGCGGACCGCGCCGCACCGGGTCATCATCTGCGCCGGATTCGCGCATGCGCTGCGCATCCTGGGCGAGGTGCTGACCGGCGCGAGCGACACGCGGGCGGCAGGCGGCATGCAGGCCGCGGGCGACGCGCGGGCCACCGGCGACGCGCGAGCCTCGGGCGACGTACGGCGTGCGGACGGCAAAGGCAGGAGCAACGCCATCCGGGTCGCCGTCGAGTCGTACGGCCTGCCCTTCCACCGCTCCCTGCTGACCTCGGCCGGGCTGGCCACGGTCCCGCTGCCGGTGGACACCGACGGCGCGCGCACCGGCGAGCTGCCCGCCACCGGCGCGGCCGCCGCGCTGCTCACTCCGGCGCACCAGTACCCCACCGGCGGCCCGCTGCATCCCGAGCGCCGGGCGGCCGCCATCGACTGGGCCCGCGCGACCGGCGGGCTGCTGCTGGAGGACGACTACGACGGCGAGTTCCGCTACGACCGCCGGCCGGTCGGCGCGGTGCAGGGCCTCGATCCGGACCGGGTGGTGTACCTCGGGTCGACCAGCAAGAGTCTGTCGCCCGCTCTCCGCCTGGGCTGGATGGTGGTGCCCGAGCACCTGGTCCCCGACATCCTCGCGGTCAAGGGCTCCCGTGAGCTGTGGTCGGGGATGCTGGACCAGCTCACTTTGGCGGATTTCATCGCCTGCGGCGCGTACGACCGGCATCTGCGCCGGATGCGGCAGATCTACCGGCGCCGCCGGGACCGGCTGATCGCCACGCTCGCCGAGCAGGCCCCGCACATCTCGGTCAGCGGCATCGCCGCCGGGCTGCACGCCGTCCTGGAGCTGCCGGCCGGCACCGAGGAGCCGGCGCTGCGCGCCGCCGGGCGGCAGGGGCTCGCGCTCGCCGGGCTCACCACCCATCGCCACCCGGAGAGCACCGCGCCGCCCCGGGAGGGCCTGGTCGTCGGCTACGGCACCCCGCCCGAGCACGCGTTCGGCGCCGCGCTGCACGCGCTCTGCCTCGCCCTGCCCGACCCGCCGTGACCCGGTTCTCCCGGCCCTTCCCCTGCCGGACGGGCGCGGGGCCTGTGGCGAGTGCCCGGCCCGTCCCCGCCGGTCAGATGCCGCGCTCGATCATGTCGATGAGGAGCCGGCCCGCGTCGTCGGCCTGGGTGCGGTGGAGGCCGCGGAGGGGGCCGTCGATGAGGAGGACGGCGAGGCCGTGGACGGCGGACCAGGCGAGGAACTCGGCGCCGGGGCGGCGGTCCTCGGGCAGCAGGCCGGTCTCCACGAGGTCGTCCAGGGCGGCGCCGAGGAGTTCGAAGGGGGTCCTGCCACTGGCCCCGGCGGCGGTGTCGGCGGCGGCGTGGGCCATGTCGCCGGGGACGTGGAAGGCGGTGCGGAACAGCCCCGGCTCCTCCTGGGCGAAGCGGAGGTAGCCGGTCCCGACGGCGCGGAAGCGGCCCCGGGCGGCCTCCGCGGCGTCCGCGGCCGGCTCCAGGGCGGCCTGCTCGGCCTCCATGGTGCGGGCGACCTGGGCCATGGCGGCCTGGGAGACCGCGTGCAGCAGGGCGCCGCGGTCGGCGAAGTGCCGGTAGGCCGCGTTCGGCACCACCCCGGCCTGGCGGGTCGTGGCCCGCAGCACCACGGCCTCCGGCCCACCCTCGCGAGCGAGTTCGAGTCCCGCTTTGATCAGCGCGTTGCGGAGGTCGCCGTGCCGGTAGGTGTCCCGCTTGGCCTTGCCGTCCTCAGCCGCCATCACCAACTCCAATGTGGACGCCAATGTGGACAGCATCCACTTAGCTCGTCTAGGCTCCTGCTTGATCACTCGGGGGGCGCGCAATCTCGCACCCTCCGAATGTGGACATCGTACACAAGGGCACAGTCGTGCCCATCTCCGCGAAGGGAACACCGGTGCGCAGGTTCAAGCTGCAGGTCCAGGTCACCGTCGACGGCTACATGGCCGGCCCGAACGGCGAAATGGACTGGATGACGTTCCCCTGGACCGACGACATCAGCGCCTACATCGGCGCGCTGACCCGACCGGTCGACTGCATCGTGCTCGGCCGCAAGCTCGCCGAAGGGTTCATCCCGACCTGGGCAGCCGGCCCCGAGGGCGAGGACCAGGAGTCCATCGACTTCATGAACAACACGCCCAAGGTCGTGATCTCCGACAGCCTCACCGCATCCCCCTGGGAGAACGCCGTCGTGGCCGGCGGCGACCTCGCCGAGACCGTGAACAGGCTGAAGGCCCAGCCGGGCGGGGACATCATCACCTACGGAGGCGCCGCGCTCGCCTCCAGCCTGATCGCCCAGGGCCTGCTCGACGAGCTCCACCTGTTCGTCAACCCCACCGCGATCGGCACCGGAATGCCCCTGTTCGCCAACCCCGACGGCTACCAGCGACTGCGCCTGGTCACCGCGCGGCCGTTCGACTGCGGGATCACCGCACTGCACCTGGAGCCGAAGCGCTCCTGAGCGCCGCCGGACACCCTCAGCACAGCCGAGTGCAAGGAGCACCCCATGGGAAAGATCACCCACTTCGTCCACCAGTCGCTGGACGGCTACATCGAGGGCCCGAACGGCGAGTTCGACTGGCCGGTCATGGACCCCGAGCTCTCCGCCTACTCACAGTCCCTCACCGACAGCGCTGATGTCTTCCTCTACGGCCGCGTGGTGTGGGAGATGATGTCCGGCTTCTGGCCGCGCGCCGAGGAGTTCTCCACCCACGAGCACGACCTGGCATTCGCCCCCGTCTGGCGGGAGATGCCGAAGGTCGTCGTCTCCTCGACGCTACGGAAGGCCGACTGGAACACCCGCGTGATCAGCGAGAACGTGGTCGAGGAGCTCACCGCGCTCAAGCGCGACGGCGCCCACCTCGTGCTGTTCGGTGGCTCCTCGCTCGCCGGGTTCCTCACCGAGCACCGGCTGATCGACGAGTACCAGATCTTCGTCCACCCCGTGGTGCTCGGCGGCGGCAAGCCGGTCTTCCAGGCTCCGCGGCGGCGGCTCGGCATGACCCTCGTCGAGACCAGGACCTTCGACTCCCAGGTGGTCCTGCTCCGCCACCGCCCGGCCGACCCGACCGCCTGAACGCTCCCGCCGGCCCGGGGGGGCATCCGGGGGCCGGATCCCCCGGAAGGGGTCAGGAGTGACCCAGCTCCTCCGCCGGGGCGTCCGTCTCGACCGAGCCACCGCCGCGCTCCGGGTGGAGGGCCATCGGCTCGACGATGGTCTCGTCGACCACCGGCGGGGCCGGGCGCGGCGGCTTCGGCATGACCGCCGCCTCGGAGTGGGCGCCGCAGCCGTAGGTCAGGGAGACCACGCGGCCGTCGGCCGGGCTGAACTCATTGGCACACACCCCGAACGCCTGCTTCAGCGAGCCGCTGAGCGGCATCAGGAAGCCGCAGCTGACGCAGGAGGCGGGGGCGCTCTGCGCCATCGGGGTCTTGGCGCCGAAGGATTCGTCCCAGCGGTCGGCCGCGCTGTGCAGGCCATAGCGCGACAGCACGCGAGCGCGGCGCATGCCGAGCTCCTCGGCCACCGCCGCGATGCTGCCCCGGGCCGGTGAGGTCACCTGGACGGACGGCGGACCGGCCGTCACCTCCGCGTCCTCGATCTCGGCGAGCTCCTCCATCTCCTGGGAGACCACGGCGTTCGGCGGCGGGGTGTCCTCGCCGGTGTAGCCGGGCTCCAGGCGCAGGTCCTCGGACTCGGTGGGCAGCAGGTCGCCGGGGCCCAGGTCGCCAGGGCGGAGCCGCTCGCTCCACGGCACCCATTCGGGTGCCAGCAGCGCGTCCGGACCCGGCAGCAGCACCGTCTCGTCGAGGGTGACGGACTTGGCGCGGGAGGCGCGGGCCACGGTGACGGCCCAGCGCCAGCCGCGGTAGCCCGGGTCCTGACACTCGAAAAGGTGCGTGACGACGCGGTCCGCGTCGGCGACGGCGCCGATGTGGTCGCCCACCCCTCCCGGCGCAGCAGTCTCGGCCGCCTCACGGGCGAGATCGACAGCCTCGGCGCACAGGCGGTCCGGGGTACGGCTTCGCATCGCAGCACTCACAAGAATCGATTCTCTCCTACGCCGTCTCACGAGTGCGCCAGCCAAACGGCCCGAGCGGTGGACGGAGCGGACCTCAGGACCGCGTCGACGTCCACGCCCGATCGGCCTCGGGCGCACCAGTCACTTCCCATTCTGCGGGATGCTGACTCGGCGCGTGGCCAAGAACGACCGCCGGTGGCGCGTAACGCACGCTACCTTGTCCCGCGCCACACCCCCTACCCCGCTACCCCCGGCTCATCATGGAGATGTCACCTCACCCATCGGCATCCGGCCGAGGGGAGGGCATCATTCCGGAAACGGCCGGAAAGACTCACGCCCTTGTCCGGTTGGCGCGACCATGGTCGGGTGAAGGAACGGGTGAGAACCATCAGCTCCAGCGAGGATGGCCGGGCCCCGGGGCGGGGCCGGAAGGTCGGCCGCGCGCTGCGGCACCCGTTCGCCGCCACCGGACGCGGCATCCGCCGGGCCACCCACGCGCACGGCGCCGGCGAGTCCGGTCTGGGAAAGCTCATCGAGTTGCACGCGGTGAACTCCGCCGGCGACATGATGGTCACGATCGCGCTGGCCTCGACGGTGTTCTTCTCCGTGCCGACCGACGAGGCGCGCGGCCGGGTGGCGCTCTATCTCGCCATCACCCTGGCCCCGTTCGCGGTGCTCGCCCCCGTCATCGGCCCGCTGCTGGACCGCATCCCGCACGGCCGGCGCGCCGCGATGGCGACCGCGATGCTGAGCCGGGCGGTGCTGGCGCTCACCATGTCGACCGCCGTCGCGGGCGGCGGGCTGGAGCTGTATCCGGCCGCGCTGGGCGTGCTGGTCGCCTCCAAGGCGTACGGCGTCGTGCGGTCCGCCGTCGTACCTCGGCTGCTGCCGCACCGGTTCTCCCTGGTGAAGGCGAATTCCCGGGTCACCCTGGCCGGGCTGCTGGCCACCGGACTGGCGGCGCCGATCGGCGCCGGACTGCACCAGATCGGGCCCGAATGGCCGCTGTACGGGGCGTGCGTGGTCTTCGCCTCGGGCGCTGTCCTGTCCTTCCGGCTGCCGCACAAGGTGGACTCCGCGAAGGGCGAGGCGCGGGCCCAGCTCACCTCCGGCGAACACCATCTCCACCTGCCGCACCCGGGCCACCGGCACGAGACCCAGGACCGCGCGGCCGCCGGCGCCGGGCTCGAGTGCGGGACGGGGAAGGCCACCAGCAGCGCGGCACCGGCCAAGCGCCCCGGGCTGCGCACCGTCGGACCGTCCGTACTGCACGGGCTCCAGGCCTGCGCCTCGCTGAAGGCACTCTCCGGATTCCTCACCCTCTTCCTCGCCTTCCTGCTCCGCGAGCACCCGCTGGGCGGGCTCAGCCCCGAGATGTCGCTGGGGCTGGTGGTGGTCTCCGCGGGCCTGGGCAACGCGCTGGGCACGGCCATCGGAGCATGGCTGAAATCGCGCGGTCCGGAGCGGATCATCGCCGTGGTGCTCTCCGGCGCGCTCGCGGTGCTCATCGCGGCCGCCGCGCTCTACGGCGCCGTGCTGGTGGCGGCCGTCGCGGCGACCGGCGGACTGGCCCAGGCACTCGGCAAGCTGTCGCTGGACGCGCTGATCCAGCGGGACGTGCCGGAGGAGGTCCGCACCTCGGCGTTCTCCCGCTCCGAGACCACCTTGCAGATGTCCTGGGTGGTCGGCGGCGCCATCGGCATCTCCCTGCCGCTGAACGGGGCGCTGGGCATGTCGGTCGCCGCCGGCCTGATCGCTCTGGGCGTGCTCACATCCGTACGGGGGCTGCTGAGCGCGGGTCGACGCGGCTCGCCGCACCCCCGCGTGGCGTGAACCGGTCGGCCCGGTAGTTTGTGCCCATGACCGTTGCGCTGTTTTCCCTGGGCAAGGCCCGCCGTTCCCCGGCCCGGGCCCGTCGTGCCGCTGCCGCCGCTGGTGCCGTGTCCCTCGGGCTGATCGCCCTCACCGCCTGCGACGAGCCGACCCCCCGGGCGACGGTCACGGTCGGCTCCACCTCGGAGTCCTCCGAGGCCACCAAGGGCTGCTACAACGAGAGCGAGGGCCTGTCCAAGAAGGCGTTCGAGCCCTGCCTCAACAAGGAGACGGGCAAGACCATCACGCTCCACCCCGGCGAGCGGATCCGCTTCGGTGTGGACCCGGAGATCGCCGACTCCGGCTGGATCGTCGCCTCGACCAACGAGGTCATGAAGGGCGCCAGCCACGACACGTACCGCACCTTCGACGGCTCGGCCTTCTTCGAGCAGCGCGACCAGGTGGGCCGGACCACGCTGAGCCAGGAGACCACCATCGCGATCGTGCAGATCGGCGACGAGGGCAAGGGCCCGAAGGGCATGTGGCACTTCAAGCTGAAGCTGAAGCCCTGACGGACACGGACACCGTGACAGGCGCCGCGAAGCCCGCCGTGGCGGCGCGGGTGCTGGTGATCACCGCGGTGGCGGCCGAGCGCGACGCGGTCGTCCGCGGCGTGACCGCTGCGCAAGGGCCGGCCGCCGCGCAAGCACCGGCTCACGCGCCGGCCTCGGCCCCGGCCCGCCTTCCGGTCTCGGCCCCGGCCGACGCTTCGGCCTCGGTCCCGGCCGATGCGCCGGTCTCGGCCCCGGCCCCGGCCGACGCTTCGGGGCAGGTCCGGCCGGCCGATCCCCCGCTGCCCGGCTACGGTCCGGACCGGCTGGTCCGGACGCTGTGCCCGGTCCCGGGCGGGCGGGAGGCGCCCGCGACGGACGGCGCCGCCGCCAAGCCGGCCGATGGCCGCACGGTCGACGCAGGCGACGCAGGCGTGGTCAGGGCCGGCGCAGCCGATGGCCGCGCGGCCCGCGTCGTCGTGGATGTGCTGGATACCGGGGTCGGCCCGGCCGCCGCCGCTGCCGCCACGGCCACCGCGCTGACCGCCGCCGCGATCCGGCAGGCCCCGTACGACCTGGTGGTCTCCGCCGGGATCGGTGGCGGGTTCCCGGCCTGCCCGCCCGGCTCGGTCGTCGTCGCCGAGGCGATCGTCGCCGCCGACCTGGGAGCCGAGACCCCCGAGGGCTTCCTCCCCGTCACCGACCTGGGCTTCGGCACGGTCGAACACCGCCCGCCCGCCGCCTTGGCGCGGGCCGCCGCCGAGGCCACCGGCGCCGTCCGCGGCGCGGTTCTCACCGTCTCCACCGTGACCGGCAGCGCCGCACGCGCCGCCGCGCTGCGCGCCGCCCACCCGACGGCCGTCGCCGAGGCGATGGAGGGCTTCGGGGTGGCCGAAGCGGCGGCCGCCCACGGCTTGCCGGTACTGGAAGTGCGCACCGTCTCCAACGCGGTGGGCCCGCGTGACCGCGCGGCATGGCGGATCGGCGAGGCGATGGAGGCCCTGCGCGGCGCCTTCCGGCAGCTGGTGCCAGTGCTCGCCGCGGCCGCGCGGTGCGACGAACACGCCGACCGGGCGGCGAGTGTCCCGGCCGGGACGACGCTGAAGGAGGAGGCCGAAACCGATGGATGAGCAGCCGCTCAAGATCGCGTATTCACCGTGCCCGAACGACACCTTCGTCTTCCACGCCTGGGCGCACGGCCAAGTACCCGGTGCGCCCCGGCTCGATGTCACCTTCGCGGACATCGACATCACCAACGGCATGGCGGAGCGCGGCGAGTTCGACGTGCTGAAGGTCTCGTACGCCGTGCTGCCCTGGGTGCTGGAGGAGTACGCGCTGCTGCCGTGCGGCGGGGCGCTCGGGCGCGGCTGCGGGCCGCTGGTGCTGACCCGGGAGCCCGTCCGCGCCGAGACGTTGGCGGGGAAGACCGTCGCCGTGCCGAGCGAGCGCTCGACCGCGTACCTGCTGTTCCGGCTCTGGGCCGCGGACGCGGTGCCGGACGGGGTCGGTGAGGTCGTGGTGATGCCGTTCCACGAGATCATGCCCGCGGTCCGGGACGGGAAGGTGGACGCCGGACTCGTCATCCACGAGGCCCGCTTCACCTACCAGCAGTACGGGCTGCACTGCCTCGCCGACATGGGCGAGCACTGGGAGCTCACCACCGGCCTGCCGATCCCGCTCGGGGCGATCATCGCCAAGCGGGCGCTGGGCGCCGAGCGGCTGCGGGCGCTGGCGGAGGCGGCGCGCGCCTCGGTGCGGATGGCCTGGGACGATCCGCAGGCGTCCCGCCCCTACGTCCTGGCGCACGCCCAGGAGATGGACCCGGGCGTCGCCGATCAGCACATCGGGCTGTACGTGAACGAGTTCACCGCCGACCTGGGGGAGAACGGCTACGCCGCGGTGCGCGGGCTGCTGACCCGCGCCGCGGCCGAGGGGCTGGTGCCGCCCCTCGGCCGGGATGCGCTCGCCTTCGTCTAGCCGGCAGGCCCGGGATTCCCGGACCGCCCGGCCACGCCGGTCGGGCGGTCAGACAGTCAGGCAGACGGTGAGGCGGTCAGGCGGTCAGGCGGTCAGACGTCGAGCTGGTCGGCGACCGCGCGCAGCATCCCCGCGATCTTGCTCCCCTGGGACTTGTCCGGATAACGACCGCGCTCCAGCTGCTGCGTCACGTTCTCCAGCAGCGTGGTGAGGTCCTGGACGATCGAGGCCAGCTCATCGGGCTTACGGCGCTGCGCGGCCGCAACCGAGGGCGCAGGGTCGAGGACGTTCACGGAAAGCGCCTGGTCACCGCGGTTGCCGGCCACCACACCGAACTCGACGCGCTGCCCCGGCTTCAGCGAGTCCACGCCGTCCGGAAGCACCGACGAATGCACGAAGACGTCGCCGCCGTCATCACGGGAGAGAAAGCCGAAGCCCTTCTCGCTGTTGAACCACTTGACCTTGCCGGTAGGCACGTCTGTCCTCGTCCTCGTCACTCGTCGGAAATCACGGAAAAACAGCTCTGGATAGCACTAGAGCGGGTCGTAGGACCCGCCACCACCAAGGCTAATGGTCCGGAGCCTGGTGACAAGACGTACCCGGGTGGTTCCTGCCCGCTTTCGACCTACCCTGGTGCGGTGAGTGACACACCTGGATCGAACGACAGCGTGCCGGGCGACGGCCTGGTACGAGCCGGTGCCATCGTCTTCGCGGTCGGGGCGGTGGCCACGCTGGCCACCATCGCCCCGCTGCTGCTCGGCGCCGACCCGCTGCCGACCGTCGCGTATCTGGTCAGCATGCTGATGGGCGTGGGCTTCGCGCTCGCCGCCGCCGGACTGCTGCGGTCGATCGCGGCCCAGCGTCGGCAGGCCCGGACACCGGAGGGCGCCGGCTCGGCCGCGAACCCGGGCTGAGCGACGGCCCGGACCAACGGAGTTGAGCTCGGGCGGCCCGGGCCGGCGGATGTTCCGAACACCCTGGCGGCCCGGCCAACGGACGTTCAGTCACCCAGGCGGCCCGGCCAACGGATGTCCAGGCCCGGGCCGGCGTCGGCGAGGGTGAGGGCGACGGCGCTCAGGCCCGGGCGGCGCCGGACGGGGCCAACGGGGGTCAGCCGCGGGCGGCGCCGGCGGTGAGATGGCTCTCCAGCCAGGCCGGGAAGGCCGTCAGGTCGGGCAGCACCACGTCGGCTCCGGCGGCGCGCAACTCCTCAGCCCCGCACGGGCCGGTGGGGACCGCGACGGACAACGCGCCCGCGGTGCGTGCCCCGCGCACGTCTCCGAGGTGATCGCCGACGTAGACCGCCGCCTCGTGCTCGCGCAGCGCCTCCGCCTTGGCCTCGGCCCACAGCCAGCCGATGACGGCGTCCGGTTCCATGCCCAGGTGGCTCAGGTGCAGCTTGGCGTTCGGCTCGTGCTTGGCGGTGACGACGATGGCCCGCCCGCCCAGCCGCCGCACGGCCTCGATCGCCTCGCGGGCTCCCGGCATCGCCGTCGTGGGGGCTATGGCGTAGTGCGGGTAGAGCTCCCGGTACAGGTCGGCGATCTCCTCGATCCGCGCCGCGGGGAACCAGTGCGCCAGCTCCTGCTCCAGCGGCGGACCCAGCCGGGTGATGGCCAGGTCGGCGTCGACGAAGGTGCCGGTCCGCGCGGACAGCTCCACGAACGCCGCCTTGATGCCGGGCCGTGAGTCGATCAGGGTCATATCGAGGTCGAACCCGACCGTGAATCCGGCCGTGTCGGAGTACGCCGCCTTGTCAGCCATGGCGAACATTCTGCCGTGCGGCGCCTCGGCCGTTCCGGCCGGCCCGATTCGTCCCTCAGCCGCGCTGGCGGCGCCGGCCCCGCCACAGCAGGAAGAGCGCCGAGAGGACGGCCGCGGTGCGGACCACCACCGGCCAGGTCTCCTTGAGCACGTCCGCCATCCCGCCCTCCGGGATCGGCTCCCCCCACCGGCCGTCCAGCCGCCCCCACAGCCAGACCATCGCTCCGCCCGCGACCAGCCCGGGGACGCCCAGCACGGCCAGCTTGGCCTCCTGGGGGCTGAGCCGCCCCAGGTAGTAGGCGATCACCCAGCCGATCGCCAGCACGATCACGTTGCCCAGGACGGCGCCCGCGACCAGCAGCAGGATCGACAGCAGCAGCACCGGCCCGATGCTGCCGCGGCCGGCTCCCGCCGACTCCGCGGCCTTGCCGCGGCGGCGCAGCGCACGGCGCAGCAGGCCGGCCGACCCCCCAGCGCCCGCGCCCTCACCCACGGCGCCGCCGTCGGCTCCGGCCCCGGTGCCGCCGTGGCCGCCGGTCGCCTCGCGCGTGTCCCCCTCGACGCCGTCCGCGTCCCGTCCCCGCTGCGGGCCGGCACCCCCGGCGGTCGGCGGCCTGAGGAGTTCGGGGATCTCGATACCGCCGGTGAATCCGTCGACGGCACCGAACGGCGCCTCGCGCTGCTCTGTGAAGGGACCGGGGTCCGTCCGCCACCAGTCGGGGTCGGACTCGCGGGAACTGAGCTCGTCCTCGCCCGCCAGGTGCGGCGGCGAGGCGGTCCGCGGCCGGTCGGGGTCCGGCTCGGCTCCGGTGCGCGGCCCGGGCACGCCCTTTCCGGTCAGCCCGCCCTTCGACGTCAGGCCACCCTTGGTGGTCAGCCCGCCCAGCCCGCTCCGCTCGGCGAATCCGGCCAGCCGCTCCCGGGTGGTGCGGGAGAGCTTGCGGACGGGGGCCTCCTGGGGCACCGGGCCACCGGGGGCGGCCCCGCCGGGCGGCTCGGCGACCTGGCTCACCGGTTCGGCGCCACCCGGGCCTGCGGACTCTTCCCGGTCCGCGGCCCCGGCCGCCCGGGAAGCCGCACCGGCCTCCCGAGCCGTCGCACCGGAGCCTTCGTGTCCGTCGCCGGGGCGGGCGGGAGCGGGGGGCGCCGGGGCGAAGTCGCCGCCGCGCGTGCCGCCACGGGACGTGCCACCGCCAGACGTGCCGCTACCGGACATATCGCCGCCCAGGCCGCCGCCGTATCCGTTGCCGTGTCCGTTGCCGTCGCCGCCCGCCTTGGCGACGACCTCGGCGGGCGTGCCGAGTTTGCCCAGGATCCGCTTCACCCCGGCCTCGCTCTGCCCGCCCGACCCGGCCCCCGCGCGCCGCTGGTCGATCTCCGAGCGCAGTGTGGCGACCAAGCGCATCCGGTCGCGGGACGGCAGCCCGCACTGCTGAGCCAGGTCGCCGACCTGGCTCAGATAGTCGTACACGAGCCGATCGCTTTCGATCCCCACCAAAACCCCTGCGGTCGCGCACCGTTGGTGTCCCGCCATTCCGGAACGTTCCGACGGTACCGCGCCGGCCCCGGCGATCGAGGTGTCCGCGCCCCGGGTCCACGTCATGTCCACCCGCTACTGTGGGTCGAATGACCAACTCGCGGCCCCCGCGGACGTCACCGACGGCGGGAAATGGAAGCGACCGGGACGGCGAGCGGACGGCCGCGCGGACCGGTGACGCGGCCCCGCGCACTCTCGCCGAGGAGCTGCGCACCCGCCCCGACGAGGCCCTGGCCGTGCTGCTGCGCGCCCGCCCCGACCTGCTCTCGCCCGTCCCCAACGATCTGACGCAGCTGGCCACCCGGGCCGGTACCCGCGCCTCGGTCGTACGGGCCATCGAGCGCCTGAACCGCTTCACGCTGCAGACCGCGGAGGCCCTGGCGGTCGCTCCCGACCCCTGCGGGTACGAGACGCTGCTCGCCCTGATGACCGGCGACACGCCCGGCCCCCCGGCCGCGGATGAACCCCCGCCGCCCGCCGCCGACGCTCAGTCGCGGGGCGCCATCGCCGCACAGCTGCCCAGGGCCGTGGCCACGCTCCGGGCGCAGGCCCTGCTCTGGGGCGGCGACGACCGGCTGCGACTGGTCCGCACCGCCCGCGAACTGCTTGCCCCCGCCAGCAACGCCCCCTCACCGACCGGCCTGGGGCCGACGGTGGCGGAGGCGACGGCCGGCATGTCACCCGGCCGCCTCCAGGAGATCATCGCCGCCGCCGGGCTGCCCGCCACCCATGACCCGGTGACCGCGGTCGCCGCGCTGACCTCGCTCTTCACGGACCGTACGCGGATGGCCGAGCTGCTCGCCGAGGCGCCTTCGGACGCCACCGCGATCCTCGCCCGGCTGACCTGGGGTCCGCCGTACGGCGAGGTGTCGGTCAGCTCCCCCTCTCCCCCGGTGCGGTGGCTGATGGCCCGCGGTCTGCTGCTGCCCTCCGGCCCCCGCCATGTGGTGCTGCCCCGGGAGGCGGCCCTGCATCTGCGCGGCGGGCGGGCACACCGCGCCCCCGAGCCACTGCCGCCCGCCCTCCGGTCGGCGGCCGAACACCGTCCACAGGCTGTGGACGCCGCGGCCGCGGGCCAGGCGTACACCGCGCTGACGACCATCGAGGAGCTGCTCAAGCTCTGGGACACCGGCGGGCCCCTGGTGCTGCGCGCGGGCGGGGTGAGCGTCCGGGATCTCAAGCGGACCGCCGCCGCTCTCGACGCGACCGAGCCGGTGGCCGCCTTCTGGCTCGAACTCGCCTACGCCGCCGGGCTGCTGGCCTCGGACGGGGACGCGGACGAGCGCTACGCGCCCACCCCCGAGTACGACGACTGGCTCCGTCTCCCCGCCGAGGAACGCTGGGCCGCGCTCGCCACCGCGTGGCTGGCCGCCACCCGGACCGCCGGGCTGGTCGGCAGCCGCGACCCCAAGGGCCGTACGCTCTCCGCCCTCGGCCCTGAGCTGGACCGATCCCCCGCCCCGGAGGTACGCCGCCGGGTGCTGGAACTCCTCGCCGCCCTGCCGCCCGGCGTCTCGGCGGACGAGGAGGCGCTGCTGGCCCGGCTCCGCTGGGAGCGCCCGCTGCGCGGCGCCGGCCCCTCCCGCGCGGCCACGGCCCCGGCCCGCCCCACCGGCACCGCGGACGCCACGGGCGCGGGCGCCGGCCAGGTCACGGGCCCCGGCGCCGGCCTGGTGACAGGCGCCGGCGCGAGCGCGGCGCGTCCGGAGGCGCGTGGCCCGTACGCCCCCGGCACGTCCGAAACCGCCGGGCAACCCGGTCAGCCCGGCGCGCAACCCGGTCACTCCGCCTCGGCCGCACCCGCGGAGGACCTCCGCTCCCGGCTGGCCCGTTGGGCCCGCGCCGAGGCGGAGTTGCTCGGCGTCACCGGCCGCGGCGCCCTCTCCGCCCACGGCCGAGCCCTCCTCGGCCCGACCCACCCGCCCGCCGGCCCCAGCACCAGCGAAACCGGGGCCGAAGCCGAGGCGGGGGCCACCGCCATCCCGGCCCCCGAGCACGCGAGCGCCGCCGCGCCCTCCCCCGCCGAGGTCGCCGCCGCCGCGGCGCAGGCGGCCCGGCTGCTGGCGCCGCTGCTGCCCGAACCGCTGGACCACGTCCTGCTCCAGGCCGACCTCACCGCCGTCGCCCCCGGCCCGCTGGAGCGGCCGCTCGCGGACGCGCTCGGCGTGCTGGCCGAGGTCGAGTCCAAAGGTGGCGCGACCGTCTACCGCTTCACCCCCGCCTCGGTGCGCCGCGCCCTGGACGCCGGCCGCTCGGCGACCGATCTGCACGCCTTCCTCGAGCGGCACTCCCGCACCCCGGTCCCGCAGCCGCTCGCCTACCTCATCGACGATGTGGCCAGGCGGCACGGCCGGCTGCGGATCGGCGCCGCCTCGGCGTACGTCCGCTGCGACGACGACGCGCTGCTGGCCGAGATCCTCGCCGACCGGCGCTCCGCGAACCTGCGTCTGCGCCGGCTGGCGCCCACCGTGCTGGCCGCCCAGACCGCCCCGGACGCGCTGCTCGACGGCCTGCGGGCGATGGGCTACGCGCCCGCCGCCGAGTCCGCCGAGGGCGATGTGCTGGTCACCCGGGCCGACGCCCACCGCACCCCGCCGCGCGCCGCCCCGGTGCCGGTGCCGGAGGGGCCGCCGATCCCCGATGCGACGCTGCTCGGCGCGGCGGTGCGGGCCATCCGGGCCGGGGACCGGGCCGCGACCACCCCGCACAAGCCGGTACCCGCGCCCGCCGGCCGCACCGAGCCCGCCGCCACCACCGCCGGCGGTCTGCCGCGCAGCACCGTCGCCGACACCCTGGCCACCATGCAGGCCGCCGTCCTCACCGGCTCGGCGGTCTGGATCGGCTACGTCAGTGCCGACGGCGCCGCCAGCCAGCGGGTGATCGCCCCGATCCGGGTGGAGGGCGGCTTCGTCACGGCCTACGACCACACCGCCGACGAGGTCCGCACCTACCCCCTGCACCGCGTCACCGGAGCCGCCGAACTCGCCGACGACGCGATCTGACCTGGTCCGGCGTCTCCTCGAGGCCGGCTCGCGAGTACGGCTCCCGCCGGCTTCTTCCGCGGCCCGCCCCGGTACGTCCGCCGATGGTGGACACTGGATGTTTGGCCGCTCCGGCGCCCCGGCGTCCTCGGCGGGCCGCGCAGCGGAAGGCAAGCGGACGGAAAGGGCTCACGCGCGTGACCGGACCTCTGATCGTGCAAAGCGACAAGACCCTGCTCCTGGAAGTCGACCACGAGCAGGCGGACGCCTGCCGTCGCGCCATCGCGCCCTTCGCGGAGCTGGAACGCGCCCCCGAGCACATCCACACCTACCGGGTGACGCCGCTGGGCCTGTGGAACGCGCGCGCCGCCGGGCATGACGCCGAGCAGGTGGTCGACGCCCTGGTCTCGCACTCCCGCTACCCCGTGCCGCACGCCCTGCTGGTCGACATCGCCGAGACCATGGCCCGCTACGGGCGGCTGCGGCTGCTCAAGCACCCCACCCACGGGCTGGTGCTGGAGAGCAGCGACCGTCCGGTCCTGGAGGAGGTGCTGCGGTCGAGGAAGATCCAGCCGCTGGTCGGCGCCCGGCTCGACCCGGACACGGTGGTCGTGCACCCCTCCGAGCGGGGGCAGATCAAGCAGGTGCTGCTGAAGCTGGGGTGGCCGGCGGAGGACCTGGCCGGTTACGTGGACGGCGAGGCGCACCCGATCGAGCTGCGCGAGGACGGCTGGGCGCTGCGGCCGTATCAGCGGCAGGCGGTGGAGGGCTTCTGGCACGGCGGATCGGGTGTCGTCGTGCTGCCCTGTGGCGCGGGGAAGACGCTGGTCGGAGCGGGTGCGATGGCGACCGCCAAGTCGACCACGCTGATCCTGGTGACCAACACCGTCTCGGCCCGGCAGTGGAAGCACGAGCTGGTGAAGCGGACCTCGCTGACGGAGGACGAGATCGGCGAGTACAGCGGTACGAGGAAGGAGATCCGGCCGGTCACCATCGCGACCTACCAGGTGCTGACGACCAAGCGGAAGGGCGTCTACCCGCATCTGGAGCTGTTCGACTCCCGCGACTGGGGGCTGATCGTCTACGACGAGGTGCATCTGCTGCCCGCCCCCGTCTTCAAGTTCACCGCGGACCTCCAGGCGCGGCGCCGGCTGGGGCTGACCGCCACCCTGGTCCGGGAGGACGGGCGTGAGTCGGATGTCTTCTCGCTGATCGGCCCGAAGCGGTTCGACGCTCCGTGGAAGGAGATCGAGGCGCAGGGGTACATCGCGCCCGCGGACTGTGTGGAGGTCCGGGTCAATCTGACCGGCTCCGAGCGGCTGGCGTACGCGACGGCGGAGACGGAGGAGAAGTACCGCTTCTGCGCCACCACGGACTCCAAGCGGCACATCACCGAGGCGCTGGTGGCCAAGCACCGGGGCCAGCAGACGCTGGTCATCGGGCAGTACATCGACCAGCTGGACGAGCTGGGCGAGCACCTGGACGCGCCGGTCATCAAGGGTGAGACGTCGAACGCGCAGCGCGAGAAGCTGTTCGACGCGTTCCGGCGGGGTGAGATCTCGGTTCTGGTGGTGTCCAAGGTCGCCAACTTCTCCATCGATCTGCCGGAGGCGACGGTCGCCATCCAGGTCTCGGGCACGTTCGGCTCCCGTCAGGAGGAGGCCCAGCGGCTGGGCCGGGTGCTGCGGCCGAAGGCGGACGGCCACCCGGCGGTCTTCTACTCGGTCGTCGCCCGCGACACCATCGACCAGGACTTCGCCGCCCACCGCCAGCGCTTCCTCGCCGAGCAGGGGTACGCCTACCGGATCGTGGACGCGAGCGCGCTCCTCGCCGACGAGGACGTCTGAGCCGCGCCAACCCAGCCGCTCAGGGGACGGGCAGCGTCATCAGAGCGTGCAGCGTCACCAGCAGCGGCAGCGGGGCCAGCAGGCTGAGGAGCGCGCGTCGCCCGCGATGGCGCACCTGCGTGGGCAGGGCCCAGGCGGGGACGAGCAGCGCCAGGGTGGCCAGCGCCGAGATGCCCAGCATCATCGGGAGGCGTGCCAGGGCGCTGTCCAGCTCGGCTGGGCAGTCGTCCGGTCCGCAGGCGTCGGCCGCCATGGGCGAGAGGCCGACCAAGAACACGTCGATCAGGACCAGCGGCACCGCGAGGATCGTCGCGATCAGCGGGGCGATCCATGCCCTGCGGTCCAGCTCGTACCCCGGGAGGACGGGGGGCGCCGGGAACGCCGGCGGGGGCGCGCAGCCGTGCCGGGGCGTGGCCGGGTGGGCCGGGTGCCGCAGGGGCTGGAAGGACGGGCCGTTCGACAGGGTGTGCGACGAGGGGGACGGGTCTGCGGCGGCGGAACGCTCATGACGGCAGTCAACGCCGGGCCACGGACAGGCCGGATCGGGCCGCGTACTCAGTCGGGTACTCAGTCCGTACTCAGCCGGGCGCTCAGTGGGCGGTGCGTATCTCGTCGCTGTACTCGCCGAGCACGACGACGCCGAAGGCCGTGGTCGCGAAGACCTTGATCGCGCGCAAAGCGTTTCCGAGGAGGTGCCGGGGGTGCCCCTCGGACTCCTCGCGCAGGGCGGTGGCGCCGTGCGCGGAGGGGTCGTGGGCGGGGCCGATGGATGGGTTGATGGCTGCTGCGCTCATGTCTCCAGGATGCGATTCACGCGTTTGGAGCACATCGGTCTGCCGGGGTAATCAGCAGGCCGTGTGCGTACGACCACAGGGGCAGCCGTCCCCTACGGGAGGACGACGGCATCCCTGAGAAGAGCTGAGGGCCGAGGGCCCCGCGGGCGCGGAAAATCGTTCGCGCGCGCCGTGCCCGATGGTTACACTCGCCCCTTCCCGGGCTCGATCCGGGGACATCCCGCCGCCTCCCGCACGGCCCCGCCCGGGCCTGCTCGCGGAGCCGCCGTCCGGACGGAAACCGGGCGGCACGCGCGCGTGACGACGCGCGCGCACCACTTCCCGCATCACCGGACAGCCGTACCCAGCCGGAGGCCCCACCGTGCCCTCGCACGCCCCTGACCTGCACGATCAACATGATCAGCACGCCCATGACACCTGTGACGCACGCGACGCACGCGACCCGCTGGAGCGGGAGCGCGCGCATCTCACCGCCTCCCGGGCCGCGCTGCGCGCCATGCGGGCCGATGTCGAGGCGCTCGACATCACCGACGTCACCGCGAACTGGGTGAACGCCGTCGTCCTCCAGCACCAGATCGACGAGCGGATCAAGGCGCTGGCCGACCTCGCCCACACCCCCCTCTTCTTCGGACGGCTGCACTATCTGTACGCCCCGGGAGCGGACAAGGCCGAGGGGGCGGAAGGGGAGGACTTCTACATCGGGCGGCGGCATGTGCACGACGCCGACGGCGACCCGATGGTGATCGACTGGCGGGCGCCGGTCTCCCAGCCCTTCTACCAGGCGTCCAAGAAAGAGCCGATGGACGTGCGGCTGCGCCGCCGGTTCGGCTACACCGGCGGCGAGTTGACGGCGTACGAGGACGAGGACCTCACCGACCCGGCCGAGAGCGGGACCGCCGGCAAGCTGCTCCAGTCCGAGATCGAGCGGCCGCGCGTCGGCCCGATGCGCGACATCGTGGCGACCATCCAGCCCGAGCAGGACGAGATCGTCCGGGCCGGGATCGGCGGCACGGTCTGCGTCCAGGGGGCACCCGGCACCGGGAAGACCGCGGTCGGCCTGCACCGGATCGCGTATCTGCTCTACGCGCACCGCGAGCGGCTGGCACGCACCGGCACCCTGGTCATCGGGCCGAACCGCTCCTT
This sequence comes from Streptomyces sp. JLBT605, assembly GCF_058215555.1. Lineage (NCBI taxonomy): Bacteria > Bacillati > Actinomycetota > Actinomycetes > Kitasatosporales > Streptomycetaceae > Streptomyces > Streptomyces sp. JLBT605. The sequence goes on along the minus strand of NZ_CM177087.1, from coordinate 3,823,661 downwards.
CCTGCAGTACATCGAGCAGGTGCTGCCGGCGCTCGGTGAGTTGCAGGTCAAGCAGGCCACCGTGGACGACCTGGTGGCCCGCGAGGGCGTGCAGGTGCGGGGCGCGGACGACGCCGAGGCGGCCCGTATCAAGGGGGACGCGCGGCTGGCCGAGGTGCTGCGGCGCGGCCTGCGCTCGCACGTCACCCTGCCCACCGAGCCGTGCGTCGTGGTGCGCGGCTCGCGCCGCTGGCGGGTACCGGCCCACGAGATCGAGGAGATCGTGCGCGAGCTGCTCGACCGGGACATCCGGTACGGGGCGGCCCGCGAGGCGCTGCCGCAGCGGATCGCGCACGCGGTGCTGGTGCGGATGGAGCAGGCGGGCGAGGCGCCGGACGACCGGGTGCAGGACGCGGTCGCGCGCAACGCGGCGGTGAAGGCGACGGTCAAGGCTCTCTGGCCGCCGGTCGACCCGGCCAAGCTGGTGCTGCGACTGCTCACCGATGCCGACTTCCTGGCCGAGCACGCGGCCGGGCTGCTCTCGGCCGAGGAGCAGCAGGCGGTGCTGTGGGCGAAGCCGGCCCGCAGCGTGAAGTCGGCGAAGTGGTCACCGGCGGACGCGGTGCTGATCGACGAGGCGGCCGATCTGATCCAGCGCACGCCCTCGCTGGGGCATGTCGTGCTGGACGAGGCGCAGGACCTCTCCCCGATGCAGTACCGGGCGGTGGGCCGCCGCTGCACGACCGGCTCGGCGACCATCCTCGGCGACCTGGCGCAGGGCACCACACCCTGGGCTACGGGCAGTTGGCAGGAGGCGCTGGCCCACCTCGGCAAGCCGGAGGGGCTGATCGAGGAGCTGACGCAGGGGTTCCGGGTACCCCGCCAGGTCATCGCGTACGCCTCGCGGCTGCTGCCGGCCATCGCGCCGGGCCTGACGGAGGCGACCTCGATCCGGGAGGCGGCGGGAGACTTCTCGGTGCGGGCCGTGGCGGCGGACGCGCTGGACGCGGAGGTGGTGGCGGCCTGCCGGAGGGCCCTGGAGCACGAGGGTTCCATCGGCCTGATCGCGGCGGACGCCCGTATTCCGGTGCTCGCCGAGGCGCTGACGGACGCCGGGCTGGCGTATCTCGCGCCCGGCGAGGAGACCACGGCCGAGTCCCGGCTGACCCTGGTGCCGGCGACGCTGGCCAAGGGTCTGGAGTACGACCATGTGGTGCTGGACGAGCCGGCCGCCGTGGTCGACGGCGAACCGGACGAACGCACCGGCCTGCGGCGGCTGTATGTGGCGCTGACCCGAGCGGTGTCAGGGCTGGCCGTGGTGCACGCGGCGCCGCTGCCGGAGCAGTTGGGCTGACAGCCGCGGGCCGTCCCGCCCGTCGCCGAGGCGGCCGGCACCGCACTACGCGAGGTGCTGACCGCCTCCGCACATCAGACCGGAACCACCGCGTCCAGCGCCTCGCGCCAGGTGCGGACCGCCGCCTCGTCGACCGGGCCCGACCAGCCGGCCGGCCGGCTCGCCCCGCCGATGTGGAAGGCGTCGATTCCGGCCGCGCGCAGGGCGGGCAGGTGGTCGAGGCGCAGACCGCCGCCCACCATGAGGCGAGGGGCGTAACCGGGATCGGGGTCGCCGGTCGCAGGCTCCGCGGCGCCGCTCCGGTGACCGCCACCGCGGGCCGCCTCGGCCAGCAGGGTCGGCAGGCCGTCGTCCACACCGCGCGCCGAGCCCGCCGTGAGGTAGGTGTCCAGGCCGGGCGCGTAGGCGAGCTGCTTGCGCAGGGCCTCGCGGTCCGCGGCGTGGTCGATGGCCCGGTGGAACGTCCACCGGACCGCGCCGAGGGCCTCGGTCAGGGCGTCGATCGCCGCCAGGTCGGGCCGGCCGTCGGCGGTCAGGAAGCCGAGGACGAACTCCTCGGCGCCTTCCGCGCGCAGCGCCTGGGCCGTCCGGCACAGCGCGTCGAGTGCCGCCGCGCCGCCGGCCGCGAAGCCGTCGGTGGCCCGGAGCATCACCCGCAGCGGGAGGTGGACGGCGGCGCGGACCGCCGCGAAGGTCTCGCGGGCGGGGGTGAGGCCGTCGGCCGCCATGTCGGTGACCAGTTCGAGGCGGTCGGCGCCTCCGGCCTGGGCAGCGACCGCGTCCGTCGCGTCGAGAGCGATCACCTCAAGAATTGGTCTAGACATGTAGCACAGCCTGCCACACGCGCCCCGCCGAGGGAACACGGCCTCACCGCAGCTGTCCCCATGCCCCACAATTGGCCCATGGCCACGCCCCGTCCCCACCGAACGGACCGGTCGGATCACCCGGCCCACGACGCGCTGCTCACGCGCTGGGTGGCGCTGCTCAACAGCGCCCGGGAGGGTGCCTGCCACCCCGACCCCCATCCGTACGGGAAGGACCTGCTCGACCGCTGGGCCGAGCCGCAGCGCCACTACCACACCACCAACCACCTCATCGCGGTCCTCGACCACGTCGACACGCTGGCCGGGCACGCGGCCGATCCGGACGCGGTGGCGCTCGCCGCCTGGTTCCATGACGCGGTCTACCTCCCGGACCGGTCGACCAACGAGGAGCGCAGCGCCCGGCTCGCCGAGCGGGCGCTACCGGAGGCGGGGGTACCGGCGGACCGCACCGCCGAGGTGGCACGGCTGGTCCGGCTGACCACCGACCACGACCCGGCCCCCGGGGACCGCAACGGCGAGGTGCTGTGCGACGCGGACCTGGCGGTGCTGGCCGGGTCCCCGCAGAGTTACGCGACGTACGCGGCGGGCGTGCGGCAGGAGTACGGCTTCGTGCCGGACGCCGCCTTCCGGGAGGGACGGGCGGCGGTGCTGCGCCATCTGCTCGGGCTGCCCCGGCTGTTCCGCACCCCGTACGGCCAGGAGCACTGGGAGCGCACGGCGCGCCACAACCTCGGCGCGGAGCTGGAGTTGCTGGAGGTCTGACCTCACGGCAGGCGCGGCTCCGGTGTGCGGGTGACGGCGCGGCCCAGCGACGCGACCTCCCTGGCGAAGGCGGTCGCGTCGAGGACGGCGGCGCCGCCCGGGTCGTTGTTGAAGTACGCGTAGACGTCGGCGTCGCCGGGCCAGGTGTCGGTCAGCCGACGGGCCCAGTGCGCCAGGGCCTGGCGGCCGTAGCGGGGCCAGGGGGCGGCCAGGCCGGCGTGGAAGCGCAGATAGCCCCAGGGGGCGGTCCGCCACAGCGGGGTGATGGGGCGGGACCCCCGGTCCGCCCAGCACAGGGCGGCGCCGTGCCGCTCCAGCAGAGCCCGGACCTCCGCCGTCCACCAGGATGCGTGGCGGGGTTCGACGGCCACCCGGGTGGTGGGCGGGAAGCAGGCGAGGCAGGCATCGAGGAGGGCGGTGTCCGCGCGCAGGGTGGGCGGCAGTTGGAGCAGGACGGGCCCCAGCCGGTCGCCCAGCCCCAAGGTGTGGGACATCAGCCGTCGCACCGGCTCCTCGGGGTCGCGCAGCCGCTTGATGTGGGTCAGGTAGCGGCTGGCCTTGACCGCCATCACGAACCCCTCGGGGGTGCGGTGCCGCCAGGCCGCGAACTGTTCGGCCGCCGGGAGCCGGTAGAAGGCGTTGTTGTTCTCCACGGTCGCGAAGGAGCGGGCGTACTCCTCCAGCCACAGCCGCTGGGGGCAGTCGGGCGGGTAGAGGACGCCGCGCCAGTCGCGGTACTGCCAGCCCGACGTTCCGACGAGGACGACCATGGCCTCACAAGGCTCCGCGCCTTACCTCCGGCGCCGCAGCCCCGCCCCCACCAGCCGGTGCACCAGCTCCTTGCTGGGGACCTCCACCGCCCCGGCGCGGACCGCCTCGGCGTACAGCTCACTGGGTACGTCGTAGTGGTCCCGCTCGAACCCCCGGCGGGGAGCGCCGATGCGGTCGGCGAAGGCGTGGAGTTCTTCGTAGGACTCGTCGCTGACCAGATGCGACCATCGGCGGCCGTGCCCCGGCCAGACCGGTGGGTCGATGTAGAGCGTCATCAGTGGTCCACCTCTCCCGCGGTGCCCAGGGAGCCGACCCGGGCCACCGCGACCGCCGTCTTGCCGCACACCCAGTGCGGGTCGGGGCCGAGTTCCGGCTCCACGTCCAGCGCGTGCGGGTCGCCGCCTTCGGTGCACACCGGGCACAGCGGCCAGCGGCCGTACCGGTCCAGCAGGGCGTCCTGGACGTCCTGGGCCACCAGCCCCGCCAGGAACGCTATGCCTTCCGGCCATTGCTCCACCCACCACCGGCGGTGCGCGATGGCGTCCTCCACCAGGGAAACGATGTCCGCCTGGGTGACCTGGCCCGCCGCGAGGTCCGCGAGGACCAGTGCCCGCGCCGCGTGCAGCGCCCGTTCAAGCTCCATATGGCTCATTCTCTCGCCGTACCGGGCCTTGACGCCCGCCGAAGTCCGAAAATACTTTTCGTACGTGAGCAGTCCACTGAAGGAAACTTTCCATCAGCTCGACGCGGCGGCCGTCCCCCCGGCCCCGCCGGCACCCGCGACTCCCTCCCTCCCCGCCGTGTCCCCGGCGCCGCCGGCGCCCCCCGCGCCGCCCGCACCGGCCGCGCTCGCCGCGAAGGTGCGCACCCTGGCGCCGTCCATGACCCGCTCCATGCAGCGCGTCGCCGAAGCGGTCGCCGGTGATCCGGCCGGGTGCGCCGCGCTCACCGTCACCGGGCTCGCCGCGCGCACCGGGACCAGCGAGGCCACCGTGGTGCGCACCTCGCGGCTGCTCGGCTACCCCGGCTACCGGGACCTGCGGCTGGCGCTCGCCGCCCTCGCCGCCCAGCAGGCCGCCGGGCGGGCGCCCGCCGTCACCGCCGACATCGCGGTCGACGACCCGATCGCCGACGTGGTCACCAAGCTCGCCCAGGAGGAGCAGCAGTGCCTCGCCGACACCGCGGCGGGGCTGGACACCGGCCAGTTGGAGGCGGCGGTCACCGCACTCGCCGCCGCCCGCCGGATCGACGTGTACGGCATCGGCGCCTCCAACCTCGTCGGCCAGGACCTGGTACAGAAGCTGCTGCGCATCGGCCTGATCGCGCACGCCCCCGCCGACCCGCACCTCGCCGTCACCAACGCCGTGCAGCTGAGGGCGGGCGACGTGGCCATCGCGATCAGCCACTCCGGCCGCACCACCGACGTCATCGAGCCACTGCGGGTCGCCTTCGAGCGCGGGGCGACGACCGTGGCGATCACCGGCCGGCCGGACGGCGGCATCGCGCAGTACGCGGACCTCCTCCTCGCCACCTCCACCGCACGTGAGAGCGAGCTGCGCCCCGCGGCGATGTCGAGCCGGACCAGCCAGCTGCTCGTGGTGGACTGTCTGTTCATCGGGGTCGCCCAGCGCACCTACGAGTCGGCGGCCCCGGCCCTGTCCGCCTCCTACGAGGCCCTCGCCCACCGGCACGATCCCCGGACCGGCCGCTGACCCCAGGGGGTGTCCGATGAGTCGCCGCGACGCCGCGGAGACCCGGCGGAGACCCCCAAACCCGACCGGCCCGGCTCGCACCGACACGTACTCGACACGTCGACACGCACTCGACCGCCCGCTGACCCCCGACCAGCAAACGGAGAGCCGCCGTTCCATGCCTGCCACCCCCGACCCCGCAGATCTGCGCTCCCAGCTCGACACCCTGACCACCGAGGCGTTCCGTCCGGAACTGGCCGAGATCGACCAGCTCACCACCGCGGAGATCGCCCGCCTGATGAACACCGAGGACGCCGGGGTGCCCGCCGCCGTCGCCGCCCAGCTGCCCCGGATCGCCGCCGCCATCGACGGCATCGCCGAGCGGATGGCGCGCGGCGGCCGGCTGGTCTACGCGGGCGCGGGCACCGCCGGACGCCTCGGCGTCCTCGACGCCAGCGAGTGCCCGCCCACCTTCAACACCGCCCCCGGCCAGGTCATGGGGGTGATCGCGGGCGGGCCGGCGGCCATGGTCAGCTCCGTCGAAGGCGCCGAGGACAGCGAGCAGCTGGCCGCCGCCGACCTGGACCGGCTGAGCATCACCGGGGACGACATCGTCGTCGGCATCTCCGCCTCCGGCCGCACCCCGTACGCCATCGGCGCCGTCGAACACGCCCGCGCGCTGGGCGCGCTCACCATCGGGCTCTCCTGCAACGCCGGATCGACGCTCGCCGCCGCCGCCGATCACGGCATCGAGATCGTCGTAGGGCCGGAGCTGGTCACCGGCTCCACCCGGCTCAAGGCGGGCACCGCCCAGAAGCTCGTCCTCAACATGTTCTCGACCATCACCATGATCCGGCTGGGCAAGACCTACGGGAACCTGATGGTCGACGTGCGCGCCTCCAACGACAAGCTGCGTGCCCGCTCCCGCCGGATCGTCTGGCTGGCCACGGGCGCGGACGACAAGGTCATCGAGGACGCCCTGACCGCCACCGAGGGAGAGGTGAAGCCCGCCATCCTCACCATCCTCGGCGAGGTCGACGCGCCCACCGCCACCCGTCTGCTCTCCGCCTCCCACGGACACCTGCGCACCGCCCTGGAGGCGACCGGCCACGCACCGACCCGCTGATCAGCGGTCAGCCCGACTCCGGTGGCCGGCAGGTGCGGCGCAGCAGGAGGAGGGCGATGTCGTCCTGGGCGGGGCCGTCACCCGCCGAGGCGACCACCCGGTCGGCCAGCGCGGACAGGTCGTACGGGGGCACTCCCGCTGTGCCCGGCGGCCTGGGCGGCGGCGCCCCCGGCGGAGCGACGGGGGGTGTTCCCGGCGCCGCGCCGGTGCGGGGTTCGGCCGCGCCGGTGCCAGGTTCGGCCGCGCCGGTTCGGGGGTCGGCCGCGCCGGTTCGGGGCTCGAAGGCCCAGCGGGCGAGGCCGTCCGCCAGCCGGGCCAGTGACTCGCCGATGTCCTCGCCGCGTTTCTCGACCAGGCCGTCGGTGTAGAGCAGCAGTGTCGCGCCGGGCGGCAGGTCGCATACGTGGACGGGGTAGTCCTGGTGCTCGAAGCAGCCCATCGGCACCCCGCCCGGGGTCTCGATCTCGGCGACCCGGCCGTCCGGCCCGATCAGCAGTGGGCAGGCGTGCCCGGCGCGGGCCACCCGGATCCGGTCGCGGGCGGTGGAGACCTGCACCGCGACGGCGGTGGCGAAGCGGTCGGTGTCCACCTCGCACATGATGTCGTTGCCCCTGACCAGCAGCTCGGCCGGTCCCGTGCCGCCGCCGGCGTGCGCGCGCATGGCCACCCGGACGTGGCCCATCACCGCCGCCGCCCGCGCGCTGTGGCCCTGCACATCGCCCACCACGAACATCACCTGGCCGTCGGGCGCCGGGATCACGTCGTACCAGTCGCCGCCGACGTCCAGCCCGTCGGAGCCGGGCAGATAGCGCACCGCGACCTCCAGTCCGGGCAGGTCGGGAATGCTGCTGGGCAGCATCAGATGCTGGAGCTCGGTCATCTGGCGGCGCCGCTCGTCCGACAGCCGGGTCCGGCCGACGGCCTGGGCGAGCACACCGGCCGCCGCGATGCACAGCGCCTCGTCGTCTCCTGTGAACACATGGGCCCGGTCGAAACTGATCACACAGGTGCCGACCGGGCCGACGGCGGTGACCAGTGGCAGGATCGCCCACGCCTCCTGGCCGGGCAGCCGGGGCAGCTCGGCGGCGAGGGCCGCCCGGCCGCCCTGGCAGTCGGCGCGCGAGGCGAAGAACAACGGCCGCTGCTCCAGGCCGGCCAGCAGCTCCGGGCCGTCCCGCACCTCCTGGGCGCCGGCTTGCAGGGCCTCCAGTTCCGCCTCGCGGAAGCCGTGGGTCGCGGCCACCGCCAGCCTGCCGCCGTCGCTGACGTAGACGGTGATGTGGGTGGCGCCGAGCACCGGCAGCACCATGGCGGCCGCGGTGTCGATGACCTCCTGGGTGGACAGCGCCCCGGTGATCGCGCGGGTGACGCTGAGCAGGAACTCCCGCCGGGCCATGTCGCGCGCATACCGCCGGTGCTCGTCGGTGCGGTCCTGGGCGATGCCGAGCATGCCCTGCGGCCGGCCCTCGGCGTCGTGGAAGACGCGTCCCTCGGCCTTCACCCAGCGCACCGCCCCGCCCGGGTGCACCACGCGGTAGGAGGCCGTGAACTTCCCGGTCTCCACCGCCGTGGCCAGCTCGGCCTCGACAGCCTGCCGGTCCTCCGGGTGCAGCACCTCGTAGAAGGTCTCGATCCGCTCGTCGAACTCCTGCGGCGGCACCCCGAAGATCCGGCACAGCCGCTCGTCCCAGATCACCCGCCCGGAGTCGAAGTCCCAGTCGTAGAAGCCGATGTCCGCGCTGGACATGGCCAGCTCCAGGCGGGCCCCGCGGGAGCGGCTGTCGATCTGCCGGATCGCCTGGCCCAGCCGTGGGTTGCCGGCCCCGGCGGCCGCATCACCCAGGGCCAGCAGGTGCTCCAGCCGGTGCGCGCAGACCGCGGTGATCAGGTTCAGGTCGAGCTGCTCGGCGTCGCCGGGCGCCTCCGGCAGGACCCGCAGGAGTACGGTCCCCAGGCACCGGTCGTCGGCCAGCAGCGGGAAGGCGGCGAAGCCGGTGGGCTCCCAGAAGGCGTACACGTCGGGGTAGTTGGTGCGGAAGTACTCGGCCGGCGCGAAGATCGGCCGGCGCTCCCGGATCGAGCGCGGGGAGGGCAGATCGGCGTGCGGGGAGATCGTCTCGAACCGCTGCCGCGCCTCCTCGGAGTAGCCGCGGCAGGTCGCCAGCCGCAGCCGGCCGTCGTCCTGGAGGAGGTAGACCGCGCCGCTGCCGCCGCCCACCCGGGTCAGGCAGGCGTCCAGGGTCAGGGTCAGCAGCTCGGAGGTGTCGGCGCAGGCCAGCAGCCGCACCGCCGCCGCCCGCGCGGCGGCGCCGGGATCCGCCTGCGAGCCGAGGCCGGGATGCGCCGCCTGCGAGCCAGTGTCGGGGGGCGCCTGCGGGCCGGGGCCGGGATCCGCCTGCGAAGGGCCGGTCGTCCGGCCGGGGTCGGCGCCCGGGGGCGGGTCCGGGGCCGGGCCTGGGCCGGGCTCCGCACCGCGCGTTCCGCCGCCCTGTCCCGGCACTCGACCCGCCTCCGCCGTGCGACATCCCGCGGGGCACCACGGCGCCGCGGCATGTGGACGGCCCCGACGGTCGGATACGGCCCTGACGGCCGGCCACGGCCATCAGCGCCCACGACGCGCACACGGCACCACAGCCCCCGCGCCATCAGGATAAGCCGGGCACTCCGGATACGCCGCTGGGGCGGCACCCTCCGCAGAGGATGCCGCCCCAGGGCTTGAGGACGGTTGATCAACCAGAGTTGATCAGAAGTCCATGTCACCGCCCGGCATGCCGCCCGGAGCGGCCGCGGCGGCCTTCTCCGGCTTGTCGGCGATGACGGCCTCGGTGGTGAGGAACAGCGCGGCGATCGACGCGGCGTTCTGCAGCGCGGAGCGGGTGACCTTCGCCGGGTCGATGATGCCCTCGGCGACCAGGTCGACGTACTCGCCGGTCGCGGCGTTCAGGCCGTGGCCCGGGGTCAGGTTGCGCACCTTCTCCACCACGACGCCGCCCTCGAGGCCGGCGTTGACCGCGATCTGCTTGAGCGGGGCCTCCAGGGCCAGCTTCACAGCCTGGGCACCGGTGGCCTCGTCACCCTCGAGCTCGAGCTTCTCGAACACCTGGGACGCCTGGAGCAGGGCCACGCCACCACCGGCGACGATGCCCTCCTCGACGGCGGCCTTGGCGTTGCGCACCGCGTCCTCGATGCGGTGCTTGCGCTCCTTGAGCTCCACCTCGGTGGCGGCGCCGGCCTTGATGACGGCCACGCCGCCGGCCAGCTTCGCGAGGCGCTCCTGGAGCTTCTCGCGGTCGTAGTCCGAGTCGGAGTTCTCGATCTCGGCGCGGATCTGGTTCACGCGGCCCTGCACCTGGTCGGCGTCACCGGCGCCGTCCACGATGGTGGTCTCGTCCTTGGTGACGGTGACCTTGCGGGCGCGGCCGAGCAGGTCGACGCCGGCGCTCTCCAGCTTGAGACCGACCTCCTCGGAGATCACGGTGCCGCCGGTGAGGATGGCGATGTCGCCGAGCATGGCCTTGCGACGGTCACCGAAGCCCGGGGCCTTGACGGCGACGGACTTGAAGGTGCCGCGGATCTTGTTGACGACCAGGGTCGCCAGGGCCTCGCCCTCGATGTCCTCGGCGATGATCAGCAGCGGCTTGCCCGACTGCATGACCTTCTCCAGCAGCGGAAGGAGGTCCTTCACGTTGGAGATCTTGGAGTTGACGATCAGGATGTACGGGTCGTCCAGGGACGCCTCCATACGCTCCATGTCCGTCGCGAAGTACGGGGAGATGTAGCCCTTGTCGAAGCGCATGCCCTCGGTGAGCTCAAGCTCCAGCCCGAAGGTCTGCGACTCCTCGACGGTGATGACGCCTTCCTTGCCGACCTTGTCCATCGCCTCGGCGATGAGCTCGCCGATCTGGGTGTCGGCGGCGGAGATGGAGGCGGTGGAGGCGATCTGCTCCTTGGTCTCCACGTCCTTGGCCTGCTCGAGCAGGGCGGCGGAGACGGCCTCGACGGCCTTCTCGATGCCACGCTTGAGGGCCATCGGGTTGGCGCCGGCGGCGACGTTGCGCAGGCCTTCCTTGACCAGCGCCTGGGCGAGGACGGTCGCGGTCGTCGTGCCGTCACCGGCGACGTCGTCCGTCTTCTTCGCGACCTCCTTGACCAGCTCGGCGCCGATCTTCTCGTACGGGTCCTCGAGCTCGATCTCCTTGGCGATGGACACACCATCGTTGGTGATCGTGGGGGCGCCCCACTTCTTCTCGAGGACGACGTTGCGGCCCTTGGGGCCGAGGGTGACCTTGACGGCGTCGGCGAGCTGGTTCATCCCGCGCTCGAGGCCGCGCCGCGCCTCCTCGTCGAACGCGATGATCTTGGCCATGTGAAGTGGTCCTCCCAAGACGGGGTGGATTGCTCCGGACCGCGCCTGGCGCCCGCGACGGACGGCCTGCCTGCCCTTGCGGTTCCTTGCCCCGCGGGCCTGCGGGCCTCACCGACCCGGTCCTTCTTTGTCACTCTCACTCGGAGAGTGCTAAGCAATGATTAGCACTCGGCACCCGAGAGTGCAAGCTGTTGGGGCGGCACTCGAAAGGGTGAGGCGACGCCGGAGGGGCGTCCCCGGACCGCCTCCCGGCTCCACCCGCGGACAGACGGAAGGGCCCGCACCCCAGCGGGGTGCGGGCCCTTCCGTTCGCTGACGTCAGCGGTCTGCTGCCTCGGCGCTCAGGCCGACACACGGACCATGTCCGCCTGCGGCCCCTTCTGACCCTGCGAGATCTCGAACTCGACTCGCTGGCCCTCCTCAAGGGTGCGGTAGCCGTCCATCTGGATCGCGCTGTAGTGGACGAACACGTCCGCACCACCGTCGACCGCGATGAAGCCGTACCCCTTCTCCGCGTTGAACCACTTGACGGTGCCCTGAGCCATTCCTAACTCCCCTATTACTGGCCCTTGCACAGGACCGCACTCCGCGGACCCGGGTCAGACCTCACCTCCCGGTCAGTGGGAGGCGTGCGCCGGAACGCGTCGACCGCCGCTGAATGTATCTGCCCAACTGCCCAGCGCAACAGGTCAATCGGACGAGAAATCCGGAGGCGGCCGAGTGGCACTAAGCGGAGAATTACGGGGATTCAGGGCAAGTCGGGCCGGGCATAGCGGATCAACCCGGCAATTGGTGCACACAATTTGCTCACAACTTGACGGGTTCTCATATGTGATGGCGATGCGCCTGCGGGGGATTCGAGTTCAACTGTATCGCGCTTCGAAACACGGAATCGCCCCGTCCGTTTCTATCAGGACGAGGCGATTCCGGTATTACGGGGGGTTCGGGCGTGGGTCAGCCGCCCGCGACGGCCGGAATGATCGAGACGCCTGCGCCGTCCGGAGTGGCCGCCTGCAGGCCGCCCTCGAAGCGCACGTCGTCGTCGTTCACGTAGACGTTGACGAAGCGGCGCAGCTTGCCCTGGTCGTCCAGGACGCGCGCGGCGATGCCCGGGTGGTTCTTCTCCAGGGACTCGATGACCTCGGCGAGGGTCGCGCCCTCGGCGCTCACCTCGGCCTGCCCGCCGGTGTAGGTACGGAGAATGGTCGGGATTCGGACGTTGACGCTCATGCGAGGCCAGCCTCTCGGAACGATTCCAGCGTGGGGCGGATGGTTGCGGACGGCCCCGTCGTGGGCGCGACCGCGTCCAGCGTCTTGAGGCCGTCACCGGTGTTGAGGACGACGGTCGTCAGGGCCGGGTCGAGCAGGCCGTTGTCGATGAGCTTCTTCGTCACCCCGACCGTCACCCCGCCCGCGGTCTCCGCGAAGATCCCCTCGGTGCGGGCCAGCAGCTTGATCGCGTCCACGATCTGCTCGTCGGTCACGTCCTCCACCGCTCCGCCGGTGCGGCGCGCGATGTCCAGGACGTACGGGCCGTCCGCCGGGTTGCCGATGGCGAGGGACTTGGCGATGGTGGCGGGCTTCACCGGCCGCACCACGTCGTGCCCGTCCTTGAAGGCGCGGGAGACCGGGGAGCAGCCCTCCGCCTGAGCGCCGAAGATCTTGTAGGGCTTGTCGGCCACCAGCCCGAGCTGGATCAGCTCCTTCAGCCCCTTGTCGATCTTGGTGAGCTGGGAGCCGGAGGCGATCGGGATGACGATCTGGTCCGGCAGCTCCCAGCCCAGCTGCTCGCAGATCTCGTAGGCCAGCGTCTTGGATCCCTCGCCGTAGTACGGGCGGAGGTTGACGTTGACGAAGCCCCAGCCCTCGCCGAGCGGGTCGCCGATCAGCTCCGAGCAGAAGCGGTTGACGTCGTCGTAGGTCCCCTCGATGCCGACCAGGTCACCGCCGTAGACGGCGGCCATGACGACCTTGCCGGCCTCCAGGTCGTGCGGGATGAAGACGCAGGAGCGGAACCCGGCGCGGGCCGCGGCGGCGCCCACCGCGCCGGCGAGGTTGCCGGTGGAGGAGCAGGAGAGGGTGGTGAAGCCGAAGGCGCGGGCCGCCTCGACGGCGATGGCGACCACCCGGTCCTTGAAGGAGTGGGTCGGGTTCCCCGAGTCGTCCTTGATGTGCAGCGCGCCGGTGATGCCCAGCTCGCGCGCGAGGTTGTCGGCCTTGACCAGCTTGGTGAAGCCCGGGTTCAGGTTGGGCTTCTCCGCGACGTCGCCGGGGACGGGGAGCAGCGGGGCGTAGCGCCAGATGGAGTTCGGTCCGGCCTCGATCCGCTTCCGCAGCCCCTCCGGATCGCCGGTCGGCAGCGCGTAGGCGACCTCCAGCGGACCGAAACACTCCGCGCAGGCGAAGATCGGGCCGAGGGCGAAGCGCTCACCACACTCGCGACAGGAGAGCGCGGTGGCGGGGCCGAGGGCCACGGTCTTCGAGTCGGCTCCGCCGACGGGGGTAGAGGTGGTTCCGGATTCGACAGCTTGCACAGCCATGGAGGCGAGGCCCTTTCTCCTCATCTTCCTCACGACGCACCTCGCCGTGAGACGGAATTGGCACCTTCCCTAGCCGGGAGCCTCACGTGAGATGAGTTAAGAACCGGCTGGAGGGTTGCCGGGGCTTCAACGGGCCGTGTCCCTCTGCCCCTCTGGATGAGCGGTATGGCGCTGGGCGATGCCCAGGCGTTTGTCGGCGGAAGGGACCCCGGCATGCGACGGTCCTCCGCGTTGTTCAAGACTGTATCCGAAGCCTCGGAGACGGGAAGGGCCGTTCCGAACCGCGAGATGCGTCACCCGGCGCGTACGCGCGACCACCAGCGCGTACCCACCCGTGCCGCTGATCACCGCTCACACAGGGGAGTCGTACATCGTGCTGGAAGAGGTGGAGCGCTGGCTGGCCCAGCGGTCCTGGTCCGCTGCCGACCGTCCGCTCGACCAGCTGCTCGCCGCGAAGGGCGCCACCGGGACCACGGTGAGCGTGGTGCTGCCCGCGCTCAACGAGGAGGCCACGGTCGGCGCGATCGCCGCCACCATCCGGCGCGAGCTGATGTCCCCCACCGCGCCACTCGTCGACGAGCTGATCGTGGTGGACTCCGGCTCGACGGACCGCACCGCCGACGTCGCCGCCGCGGCCGGCGCCACGGTGGTCCACCGGGACTCCCTGCTCCCCCGGCTCCCCGCCCTGCCCGGAAAGGGCGAGGTGCTGTGGCGTTCGCTGCTGGCCACCAGCGGCGACATCGTCTGCTTCATCGACGCCGATCTGCGGGACTTCTCCGCCGAGTTCGTCTCCGGGATCGTCGGCCCGCTGCTGACCGATCCCGAGGTGCAGTTCGTCAAGGCGATGTACGACCGGCCGCTGGTGGCCGGGCCGGAGGCGCCGGGCCCGGGCGCCGGGCCCGGGCCCGATCGGTCAGCCGCCGGCGCGGCGACGGGCCAGGGCCAGAGCCAGGGCCAGGGCCAGGGCGGCAGGGTGACCGAGCTGGTCGCCCGGCCGCTGCTGAATCTGCACTGGCCGCAGCTGGCCGGCTTCGTACAGCCGCTCGGCGGGGAGTACGCGGCCCGCCGCAGCCTTCTGGAGCGGCTCCCCTTCCCGGTCGGATACGGCGTCGAGCTGGGCCTGCTCGTCGACTCCCTGCACACCGTCGGCCTGGACGCCCTGGCCCAGGTGGACGTGGGCGTCCGCATCCACCGGCACCAGGACAGCCAGGCGCTGGGCCGGATGGCCGCGGCGATCTACCGCACCGCCCAGCTCCGGCTGGCCCGCGGCCATCTCATCCGGCCCCGCCTGACCCAGTTCGAGCGGGCGGAGCGGGGCTTCGTGCCGCGCACCACGGCCGTGGACACCGAGGAGCGGCCACCGATGATCGAGATCCCGGAGTACGCCACGCGCCGCGCGGCCTGACCCACCACGCCGCCTGACCCGTCCCGCACGCCCCGGGTAGTGCGAGCGGCGCAGCTCACGTTTGCGCGCCGCGGCGCGCGGCTAGGCTCGCGGCATGGCGTTCGACCGCTCAGGCGCCCAGGGCGCCCAGGTCCTGGTGGCTTCCAACCGCGGCCCGGTCTCCTACACCCCGGGCGACGACGGCACGCTCATCGCCCGGCGCGGTGGCGGCGGCCTGGTCTCCGGACTCAGCGCGATCGGCCCGAAAGCGTCCGAGGCGCAGCCATCGGACGCACGACCATCGGGCGCACAACCAACAGGCGCGCAACCGGCAGCCGCGCACGCCGTCGACTCGGTGTGGGTGTGCGCGGCGCTGGGCGAGGGGGACCGGGAGGCGGCGCGGCGGGCCGGGGGTGGCCATCTCGACCCGGCCGACACCGGCGGCCAGCGGGTGCGGATGCTCGACATCGCCCCGGAGGTCTTCGCCGCCGCGTACAACGACATCGCCAACTCGGTGCTGTGGTTCGTCCACCACCTGCTCTACCAGACCCCGCTCGACCCGGTCTTCGACGACCGCTTCCGCACCCGCTGGGCGGCGTACGAGGGGTACAACGCGGCCTTCGCGGACGCGCTCGCCGGCGAGGCGGCGCCCGGCGCCACCGTGCTGGTGCAGGACTACCACCTCGCACTCGTCCCCGGGCTGCTGCGCACCCTCCGCCCCGACCTGCGCATCGGCCACTTCTCGCACACCCCGTGGGCGCCGCCGGACTACTTCCGGCTGCTGCCCGACGACATCGCGGCGCAGCTGCTGCGCGGCATGCTGGGCGGCGACCGCGCGGCCTTCCTCACCGAGCGCTGGGCCGGCGCGTTCGCCGACTGCTGCACGGCGGTGCTCGGCGCGGAGGTGGTGCGCGACGGGACGGAGGTGGAGGTGCGCGCCGAGGGGCGCACCACCCGGCTGGGTGTACACGGGCTGGGCGCCGACGCGGAATTCCTCCGCCGGCGGTCGCGGCAGCCGGACGTGGAGGAGCGGCTGGTGGCCCTCCGCGAGCAGATCGGCGCCGGGCGGCGGACGATCGTGAGGGTGGACCGTACCGAGCTGTCCAAGAACATCGTGCGCGGGCTGCTGGCCTTCCGCCGGCTGCTGGAGCGGCAGCCGGAGTGGCGGGGCCGGGTCGTGCACCTGGCGTTCGCCTATCCCTCGCGGCAGGACCTGGCGGTCTACCGGGAGTACACCGCCCAGGTGGCGCGGGTCGCCGAGGAGATCAACGCGGCGTTCGGCACGGCGGACTGGCAGCCGGTGGCGCTCCATGTGAAGGACGACTTCGCGCGCTCGCTGGCCGCCTACCGGCTGGCGGACGTGGCCCTGGTCAACCCGATCCGGGACGGGATGAACCTGGTCGCCAAGGAGGTCCCGGTGGTCTCGGAGGAGGGCTGTGCGCTGGTGCTCTCCCGGGAGGCGGGTGCCTTCGCGGAGCTGGGCGAGGACGCGCTGGTGGTGAATCCGTACGACGTGGAGGCCACCGCCGAGGCACTGCACGAGGCGCTGCTGATGCCGGCCGCCGAGCGTTCCGAGCGCTCGGCGCGGCTGGCCGCGGCGGCCACCGCGCTGCCGCCACAGGAGTGGTTCCTGGCGCAGTTGCGGGCGCTGGGCAGATGACTCCCGCACCCCCCGCCTCCTCCCTGAACGGCCCCGATGTGCTCGGGGCACCGGGCGGGCCGGCGGTGCTGCGGGTGCTGACCTGGAACGTGTGGTGGCGGTTCGGCGACTGGGCGGCCCGGCGGGAGGCGATCGCGACGGTGCTGCGGGAGGTCCGGCCGGACGTGATCGGGCTTCAGGAGGTCTGGGGTGCCGGGGAGGGGAATCTGGCGGCCTGGCTCACCGAGCGGCTCAGCCGGGCGTCCGGCGGGCGGTGGCACTGGGCCTGGGCCGCGTCCGAGCTGCCGGACCGCTGGCGCGAGCAGCTGGAGGACTCCGCCGGGCCCGGCGGCCCGGACACCGCCGCCGGGCTCGATGTCGGCAACGCGGTGCTCAGCCGGTGGCCGATCCTCGATCACGAGGCGCTGCGGCTGCCGGTCCCGGCCGGTGGACGGGACGACGGCCGGCTGGCGCTGTACGCGCTGATCGACGCGCCGGGCGCGCGGGTGCCGTTCTTCACCGCGCATCTCAACGCCGCGGCGTGCGAGTCGGCGGTGCGCGTGGCGCAGGTGACCGCGCTGGCCGAGTTCGTGGCCGGGCGCCGGGACCCGCCGCCGAGCGGCCCGGGTGGCTTTCCGCCGGTGGTCACGGGGGATTTCAACGCGCCGCCGGAGTCGGACGAGCTGCGGCTGTTCGGCGGTCGGCTGACCGCCCCGGTGGTGCCCGGGCAGGTGCTGCTGGACGCCTGGAGTTATGCCGACCCGGCCGCCCCGGCGGCCACCTGGGACCGCGCCAACCCGCACGCCGCCGAGAGCCTGGAGCCGAGCTCGCGCATCGACTACATCCACGTCGGCGTGCCCGGCCGCGGCGGCCTGGGCGGTGTCCGCGCGGTGCGGCGGGCGGGTGACGCCCCCATCGACGGGGTCTGGCCGTCCGATCACGCCGCGGTGGTCGCCGACCTGACGCTGCGGCCGCGCCCCGCTGATGTCTCACCGGCTGCCCGGGTGACCGACTGACTGGCTGATCGGCTGACCGGCTGGTCGGCCGGTCGGTCAGGAGCCGGCGGCGGGCCCGGCCAGCGCGTCGGCCAGGGCGGTCAGCAGGGTGACGACGCCCGGGGGGCCGTCGACGACCAGGTCGGCGCGGTCGGCGAGTTCGGTCACCTCGCTGCTGCCGCTGCACACCAGCACCCCCGGCACCCCGTCCGACCGGAGCTTCTCCACCGCCGCGAACGCCGCCAGGTCGCCCAGGTCGTCGCCCGCGTACAGCACCGCGCCCGCGCCGGACTCCCGTACGTAGTCGGCGAGCGCGACGCCCTTGTCCACGCCCGGCGGGCGCAGCTCCAGCACCAGACGGCCGGGCTCGACGATCAGGCCGTGCCGCTCGGCCAGCCGGCGCAGCGGCTCGCGCAGCGCCTCGAACGCGGCCTGCGGGTCGGCGGCGCGGCGGGTGTGGACGGCCACGGCCCGGCCGCCCTTGTTCTCGATGTGCGCGGTCTCCACCCAGGTGCCCTGCCAGGCGCCGATGCGGTCCAGCAGGCCGGGGAGCTCCGCCTGTACCGCGGCGACCCCGGGGTGTGGTGCGGGGGCGGTGACCGCGCCGCTGACCGCGTCCCAGCGCTCGGCGCCGTAGTGGCCGAGGACGGTCAGCCGGTCCAGGCCGGGCACCCCGGCGAAGCCGCCGTACCGCACCGCGACCCCGGCCGGGCGGCCGGTGATCACCACTACCGAGTTGAGGCGCGGGGCGAGCCGGGCGAGGGCAGGCACCGCGTCGGGGTGGGCGCGGGCCTGCTCGGGGTCGGGCACGATGCCGGCCAGCGTGCCGTCGAAGTCCAGGGCGATGACGGCCCGCTCGGGATGTGCCAGCAGTGCGGCGAGGCCGTCACGGCCGGCGGGGGTCGCGGGTACCGGAATGGGGGTCGCCCCAGCCGGGCGAGGGGAAGGGTGACTGCTGCCCATGCGGCGACCCTACCGGGGCGCGGGCAGGCGCGTGCCGGTTGCACAGGCGCACACGGGTGGCGCGGACGCGCCGGAGCACGACGGCCGCTGTCGGAAGACCGGAGTGCGATGGGCCGGTGCCGGAGGGCCGGGGGGCGGCGGACGCGGCGGCGGGGATCAGCGGCGGGCGCGGCGGGTGTCGCGGACCCGGCGCAGCCGGTTGACGGTGACCGGGTCGTGGGCGAGGGCGCGCGGGTCGTCCAGCAGTGCGTTGAGCAGCTGGTAGTAGCGGGTCGGGGTGATGCCGAGCTGCTCGCGTATCGCGCGCTCCTTGGCCCCCGGGCCGGGCCAGCCGCGGCGCTCGACGTCGAGCACGTCCCGGTCCCGGTCCGACAGACCACGCTCGTCCGACAGACCACGGCCGTCCGCCACACCACGGCCGTCCGACTGGCCGCCACCGGCGGCGGGCGGGCCGGCGGGGCGGGGTTCTGGCGAAGGGTTCGCGGTCGGGCTCACGTGCTCCACCTTGCCACCGGTCACGGACAGCTGTCCGCGGTCGCCGTCACATCCCCCGCACGCCGCCGCGGTCCGCACCCGCGACCACGACCGCGGCCATCGCGACCACCACGACCATCGCCACGACCACGACCACGGCCGCGACCCCGCCCACGTGCCACCCGTCGGCTACCGCTGCGCGCTCTCGGCTTCCTCGCCGGCGCGCTGCAGCTCACCGAGCACGCTCGCCGGGTCGCCGCCGGGGGCGACGACGTCCCCGATCTGCTGCTTGATGCCCTTGCTCACGCTCGCCCAGGAGGTCTTGCTGGCGGGGTAGAACTCCGCCGTCTCCAGCTGGTCCAGGAACTGCCACAGCCGCTTGTACTCGCGGTCGCCGCGCATCTCCGTGAACGCGGCGGCGGTCACCGGGAGCAGGTCGTACTGGCCGGTGAACCGGAGCACGTTCTGGTCGGCGTAGACGAAGTCGAGGAACTTGCCGATCTCGTCCCGGTGGCCGTTCTGCTTGAACGCCATCAGCCAGTCGGCGACGCCCATGGTCGACTTGGACTCGCCCTTGACGCCGGGGATCGGGGCAGTCTCGTAGCTGATGCCCCGGGACTCCGCCTGCCTCATCAGGGTGGGGTGGCCGTTGAGCATGCCCACCTCGCCGCGGCAGAAGGCGTCGAAGAGCTGCTGCCGGTCGACGCGGCCGGGGACGACGGAGCCGGTGAGGCCCGGGCCGACCAGCTCGTCGCGCAGCCACTCGAAGGTCTTGATGTTCTCCGGCGAGTCCAGGGTGTAGCTGCCGTTGGGGTCGGTGTAGCCACCGCCGCCGCTGAGCATCCACATCATGGTCTCGGCCGGGGCCTCCTCGGGGCCCAGCGGCAGCCCGTAGGGGATCTTCACGCCGGCCGCCTTGAGCTTGGTGGCGGCTTGCTTCAGCTCCTCCCAGTCGCTGGGCAGGGAGGAGATGCCCGCCTTGGCGAACAGCTTCTTGTTGCAGAAGAGCAGCCGGGAGCTGGCGACGAACGGCAGGCCGTACTGGGTGCGGAGGATCTCGCCCGCCTCCGCGACGGGCTCGATGAAGCCCGCCTGGGTGGCTATGGAGAGCAGCTGGTCGGCGCGGTAGAGCTTGCCGGCGGCGGCGTAGTCCGCGTACGCGCCGATCTGCGCCACGTCCGGCGCCTCGTCGCGGGCGACCATCTCGGCGACCTTCCGGTCGACGTCGCGCCAGCTGTAGACCGAGACGTCGACGCTGATGTCCTTGTGGTCGGCCTCGAAGGCGACGGCCAGCCGGTCCCAGTACTTCTGCGAGGTGTTGGCGACGCTGTCGCCGTAGTCGGCCGCGACCACCTTGAGGGTGACCCCGCCGCCGGATCCGGTGCTGCCGCAGGAGGTCAGTGTGGGTGTCATCGCCGCCGTCGCCGCGCCCGCCGCTGTCAGACTCAAGAACCGCCGCCGCTGCACAGCCGCTACCTGCCTCGCTGGTTTGTACGTTTTCGTTCCGTCACCGGAGCGTCATTCCGTGGCCCCGGTGCGATCGGCAAATGTTTCCGCCAATCCTCCCAAGGTCTACACCATGGGCGATCGCCTGATGAGACCGGGCTTCCGTTTCCGGTCTCCGGCCTGCTAAAGGCGGCGCAACTCCGGTGCCGGGTCGCCGATCCGCCACGGATCCGCCACGGAGGGGGCCCGGAGGGCGGCCGGGACACGGCGAGTGGACTAGACCTCTCGGCCGCTATCGCGCGACACTGTCCCCGTGGAACACGTCATCGCCCTCGATGTGGGCGGCACAGGCATGAAGGCCGCCCTGGTCGGGGCGGACGGCGCACTGCTGCACGAGGACCGGCGGCCGACAGGCCGCGAGCGCGGACCCGAGGCGGTCGTCGCGGGCATCCTCGACTTCGCCGACGAGCTGCGCGCACTCGGCGAGCGGCGGTACGGGGCCACCGCCGTGGCGGCCGGGGTCGGTGTGCCCGGGGTGATCGACGAGGCCGGGGGCATCGCCGTCTTCGCGGCGAACCTGGGCTGGCGGGACGTACCGATGCGCGCCCTGCTCTCCGAGCGGCTGGCCGGCGTCCCGGTCGCCCTGGGGCACGACGTACGCACCGGCGGCCTGGCCGAGGGCCGGATCGGCGCGGGCAACGGCGCCGACCGCTTCCTCTACCTGGCGCTCGGCACCGGCATCGCGGGCGCGATCGGCACGGGCGGGCGCATCGACCCCGGAGCGCACGGTTCCGCGGGCGAGATCGGCCATCTCATCGTCCGGCCGGGCGGTCCTGCGTGCGGCTGCGGACAGTCCGGCTGCCTGGAGCGGCTGGCCTCGGCCTCGGCGGTGGGCCACGCCTGGGCCGCCGCCTGCGGCGATCCGGCGGCCGACGCCGCCGACTGCGCGAAGGCCGTCGAGTCCGGGGACCCGCGGGCCCGCGCCGTCTGGGGCGAGGCCGTGGCCGCGCTCGCCGACGGGCTGGTCATGGGCGTCACCCTGCTGGACCCGGGGATGCTGATCATCGGCGGCGGGCTCGCCGAGGCGGGCGAGACGCTGTTCGCGCCGCTGCGCGCGGCGGTCGCGGACCGGATCACCTTCCAGCACTCCCCGCAGATCGTCCCGGCGGCCCTCGGGGACAACGCCGGATGCCTGGGCGCAGGGCTGCTCGCCTGGGATCTTCTCTCCACGGAGGTAACCGCCTGATGGTCCAACGAACGG
Source organism: Streptomyces sp. JLBT605 (assembly GCF_058215555.1). Taxonomy (NCBI): domain Bacteria; kingdom Bacillati; phylum Actinomycetota; class Actinomycetes; order Kitasatosporales; family Streptomycetaceae; genus Streptomyces; species Streptomyces sp. JLBT605. The sequence continues at coordinate 3,802,086 of NZ_CM177087.1, read as the reverse complement.
TTCTCACGGGCGCCCGGGTCGTGCTGCCGTCCGGCATCGTCGAGGGCGGCCAGGTGACGATCGAAGGCCCCCGCATCGTCGCGGCCGGCGCACCAGGCTCAGGCGCGGCCGGGGTCGGCGCGGCCGGAGGCGGCCTGGCCGAGGGCGGTGCGGCCCGGGGCGGCGCGGCCGGGAGCGCGGCGGCGCACACCGACGCCGGCAGCGCGCACACCGACGCGGGCGCGGCTCGCACCGGCGCAGGCTCGGTCCGCGCCGACGCGGGCGCGGCTCGCACGATCGACCTCACCGGCCACTGGCTGGTCCCCGGCTTCGTCGACATCCATGTGCACGGCGGCGGCGGGGCCTCGTTCTCCGCCGGGACGGCCGAGGAGGCGCTGACCGTCGCCCGCACCCACCGAGCCCACGGCACCACCACCATGCTGGCCTCCACGGTCACCGGCAGCCTGGACGACCTGGCCCGCCAGGCGGCGGCGCTGGCCGAGCTGGTGCAGCAGGAGGAGCTGGCCGGCATCCACTTCGAGGGCCCGTTCATCTCGCCGCACCGCTGCGGCGCGCACCAGCCGGAGCTGCTGCGCGACCCGGACCCCGCCGACGTGCGGAAGCTGATCGACGCGTCGCACGGCACCGCCCGGATGATGACGCTCGCCCCCGAGCTGCCCGGCGGCCTGGACTCGGTCCGGCTCCTCGTCGAGCAGGGCGTGATCGCCGCCGTCGGCCACACCGATTCGGGGTACGACGCCACCCGGGAGGCCGTCGACGCGGGCGCCACGGTCGCCACCCACCTGTTCAACGCGATGCCGTCGCTGCTGCACCGCGCGCCCGGGCCGATCGCGGCCCTGCTGGAGGACGAGCGGGTCACCGTCGAGCTGATCAACGACGGCACGCACCTGCACCCCTCGGTGCTGCAGCTGGCCTTCCGCCGCGCGGGCGCGGACCGGGTCGCCTTCATCACCGACGCGATGGGCGCGGCCGGGATGAGGGACGGGCTGTACCCGCTGGGCCCGATGACGGTCGAGGTCAAGGAGGGGGTCGCGCGGATCAGCGAGGGGCCGACCGCCGGTTCCATCGCGGGCTCCACGCTCACGCTGGACCGGGCCTTCCAACGAGCCGTCACACTGGACGGCCTGACGGTCGGGCAGGCGGTACGCGCGCTGTCCGCCACGCCCGCGCGGGTCCTCGGTCTGGCCGACCGCGTCGGCTCGCTGGAGCCCGGCAAGGACGCCGATCTGGTCGTCCTGGACGAGGCGTTCGAGCTGGTCGGCGTGGCCCGGCGCGGCGAGTGGGTGGTCGAGCCGCCCGCGCGCTGACCGTCGTCTTCTCGGGAGCCCGAAGCCCCAGACGCCGCACTTCGGACACCGGGGAGCTCATCGGACCGACACCCGGGCTGAATAGTCATAACAGTGGGAATACAAGGGGTCGCCCACCGGGAATCCCAATGGCATGATCGCTCGCGGAACACATCCGCCGGGGGAGACGGTGAGAGCCGGGAAGAGCCATGGGAGAGGGGACACCAGGGTGATCCTCACGGTCACACTCAACGCTGCCCTGGACATCACCTACCGGGTCCCCCGGCTCCTCCCGCACAGTTCACACCGCGTCGCCGAGGTCGTCGAACGGCCCGGCGGCAAGGGGCTGAACGTCGCCCGGGTGCTGGCCGCGCTCGGCCATCGGGCCGTCGTCACCGGGTTCGTCGGCGGCGGCACCGGCGAGGCGCTGCGCGCCCTGCTCGCCCCGGTCGACGGGGTCACCGACGCGCTGGTGCCGGTCGCCGGCGCCACCCGCCGCACCGTGGGCGTGGTCGACGCCTCCTCCGGCGACACCACCCAGCTCAACGAGCCCGGCCCGCTGATCGGCGTGGACGAGTGGGACGCCTTCCTCGGTACGTACAGCCGGCTGCTGCGGCAGGCGGCGGCGGTCGCGCTGTGCGGCAGTCTGCCGCCCGGGGTGCCGGTCGGCAGCTACGCCCAGCTGGTCCGTGAGGCGCACGCGGCCGGTGTGCCGGTGCTGCTGGACACCAGCGGTGAGGCGCTGCGGCGCGGCATCGCCGCCCGCCCGGACGTGGTCAAGCCCAACGCCGACGAGCTGGCGGGCCTGACCGGCTCCACCGAGCCGCTGCGCGCCGCCCGGGACACCCGGCGGCGCGGCGCGCACGCCGTCGCCGCCTCGCTGGGCGCGGACGGCATGCTCGCGGTCACCGGCTCCGGCGCCTGGCGGGCCGTCCCGCCGCGCCGTCTGACGGGCAATCCGACCGGCGCCGGCGACTCGGCGGTGGCTGGCCTCCTCTCCGGCCTGGTCGAGGGGCTGACCTGGCCGGACCGCCTGGCGCGCGCGGTGGCCCTGTCCGCGGCGACCGTACGGGCCCGGGCCGCCGGCGAGTTCGACGCCGCCGCCTACGACGACCTGCTCCCCCGCGTCAGAGTCACCGACCACCCGTAAGGCGGCGTGAGCGCCACACCCAGCCACCACCCGCCGCGCACCAAGCACCAAGCACCAAGCAGCACCCACCGAGCACCGCACAAAAGCACCACCCAGCACCACCGCAGAGCAGCACCACTCAGCACCACCGAGCAGCACCGCAGAGCAGCACCACAATGGGCCCGCCACGGCCCGGGATCGGGGACCGCATGCCTGTCGTCAGCACTGGTGAACTCGTCAGCTCGGCGCGCGCCGCCGGCCACGCGGTGGCCGCGTTCAATGTGATCACCCTGGAGCACGCCGAGGCGATCGCCGCAGGTGCTCAGGCCGCGGGCGCGCCCGCGATCCTCCAGATCTCGGAGAACGCCGTGCGGTTCCACGGCGGCCGGCTGGCCCCGCTCGCCTCCGCGGTCTCGGCGGTGGCGCGGGAGTCCGCCGCCCGGCTCGCGCTCCACCTGGACCATGTGCAGAGCGTCGACCTGCTGCGCGCCGCGCACCTCGAAGGCTTCGGCTCGGTGATGTTCGACGCGTCCAGGATGCCGTACGACAAGAACGTCAAGGCCACGGCGGAGGCGGTGCGTTGGGGGCATGAGCGCGGCATCTGGGTGGAGGCCGAGCTGGGCCGGGTGGGCGGCAAGGAGGGCGAGGTGCCTCTGGACGCGCACGCGCCGGGGGTGCGGACCGACCCGGACGAGGCGGCCGGCTATGTCGCGGCGACCGGGGTGGACGCGCTCGCCGTCGCGGTGGGCAGCACCCACGCCATGACCGAGCGCACGGCTGCCCTGGACCATGGGCTGATCGCGCGGCTGCGGGACGCCGTGCCGGTGCCGCTGGTGCTGCACGGGTCCTCCGGCGTGCCGGACGAGGAGATCCGGCGCGCCGTCGCGTCCGGCATGGTGAAGATCAATGTGGGCACGGCGCTGAACACCGCCTTCACCGGCGCGGTCCGGGGCCACCTGGCGGAGCGTCCCGAGGTGGTCGACCCCCGGAAGTACCTCACGCCCGCCCGGGACGCGATGGCCCGCACCGTGGCCCACTTCCTGGGCGTTGCCACTTCCTCGTGACGCGGTGTTGCCGGTCTGCATGCTCACGCGTGTTGCACATCACTCGCACCCTCAACTCCTGTGTCGGTGCCAGCACTTAGGGTGAACAGCGACCACATGGATGAAAGCCACTTTGGGGGAACATTGCGTAATTCAACCAAGCGGATCAAGAGTCTGCAGCTCGTCGCTGCTGGCGCTCTCGTGCTCGGAACGGTGGCTGCCGCTTCGCCCACTGCGACAGCATCTGACAGCTCCACAACAGCCTTCAGCCCAAGGGATGCGGGGTGGGGCTGGAGCGACTTCCAGGACGTCAGCATCAGGGAGAAGCCCACCACCACCTCGCGAAAGCTCGGCACCCTGAAGGCCGGGAAGCATGTCTACTGTTACTACGACAACTGCCATGGAGGAACGTTCAATGGTGGCAGCTATCGGTGCAGCAACATCTCCCCGGTCGAGAAGACGTGGCACGCGGTCCGTTGGAACGGCAGGAAGGCGTGGACCGCGAGCCGCTGCCTTGAGTGGGGCAAGGCCGGCTGACGTCAGAGAGCGGTGAGCGACAGCGCGCCATGGAGCGGCTTCACCGCGCCATGGCGCGCTGTCAGGTGCTCCGCCTGGGAACCATCACCCCGTGACCTCCCCCTTCTTGAGGGAGACCCGATCAAGCGCGAAGTCGCACGCATTGCCTTGCTCACATGACAATTTGATCGTGTTCGGCCCCTTGCTGAGGTCAATCCACGCATAGGTGTGCGTCCAGCCGTCTTCCCACTTGCCTTCCGTGGCCTTGGCGAAGTTCTTCATGTTCAACGGCTTGCCCTGCGGCTTTCCATTGACGGTCAGCGTGGCGTTGGCATCCTTGCCCGGGACGGTGAACTCCACGAACAGGGTGTACTTCCCGCCGTCCTCCAGATCCATCTCCCAGCTCGCCGCAGCACCAGGCTGATTGAAACCCGCGATGTACCTGCCGCTCTTGGAGCTGGCGCCCTTGATGGTGTCCGCGAGGACGGTGCCGCCGGAGAGGGTCAGCGCGGAGGAGTCGCCGCTCGGCAGGGCCTTGGGCTTGTCCGGCTTCGCCGCGGGCTCGCTGGGCTTGACGCTCTCCGCGCCCGTCGGCTGGTTGCTCGCCTGCGTCTGGGGCTTCTTGTCGTCCTCGGGGCCGTTGGTCAGCAGGGCGACCCCGATGCCCGTGACGACGACGGCGACCACCGCGATCGCGCCGATCAGCAGCCCCCGGACGTTGGGGCCGCGGCCGCCGCCCTGGCCGCCGCCGTGCCCGCCGCCCGGCGCGGGGTGGCGCGGGGCGCCCCCGGGGAGCGTCTCGGGCGCCGCGTAGTGCGCGTTGGTCCGGCCGTAGCCGGGCTGGGCCGCGCCCGGCCCGTATCCCTGGCCCTGCTGGCCGTGGCCCTGGCCGTACGGGCCCTGACCGGCGAGCTGCTGCTGGCCGCCGTAGGTGCGCTCACCGACCGCGCGGACCTGGTTGTAGGAGGTGCGGGGGACACCGGGCTGGTGCGGGGCGGCGGGGCCGGGGTAGCCGTAGCCTCCGGTGCGGGGGGCGGCCGCCCCCGTCTGCCCCGCCTGGCCACCCTGATCGCCCTCCTGCCGGTACAGGTAGGCGAAGGGGTCGTCGTTCTCCGGCGCGTCCGAGCCGTTGTTGCCGGCCGTCATCCCTCTCGTCACTCTCCAATGCATATGGCCATCCGCACGTCCGCGCCTTTCGTCGGTGCGGGGGCGGACTCTGGCCTGGCAGAACAGCTCATATCAAGGCGGGGGGAGGCATGAGCTTTCGGTCCGCGCGGTCCCGATGGCCAATATTCATGATCGATTCGCCGTCGGCGACACTGCCGACCTGGCGCAGCCTACCCCGATCGAGTGAGCCCACGCGGGTGTGACCGAATCATCCGGCCCGGCGGTTCGCCTTGGATCGGGAGCGCTTTTCCACATACATCCGCTGGTCGGCGGAGCGCAGGACCTCCTCGGCGGACATCCCGCAGCTCGCCCAGCCGATGCCGAAACTCGCCCCCACCCGGACCGCCCGGCCGTCCACCCGGATCGGCGGGATGATGGCGTTGCGCAGCCGGACGGCCAGGTCCTGGGCGTCCGCGCGGCCGAGCCCGTCCGCGAGGACGACGAACTCGTCCCCGCCGAGCCGGGCCACCGTGTCGCCGTCCCGGACCCCGCTGCTGAGCCTGCGGGCCACCTCGATGAGGACGGCGTCGCCGGTGTGGTGCCCGAACCGGTCGTTGATCGACTTGAAGCCGTCCAGGTCGCAGAAGAGGACCGCCAGGCCCTTGTGGCCGTCGTCGACGGTCTCGTCGGGGGCGTAGGTGTGCTGGTGGTCGAAGGGCAGCCCGTCGGCGGCCGGCCGGCCGCCGGGATAGCCCTCGGCACCGAAACCGTCGGCGAAGCCGGGGCTACTGGGGTCCGCGGCCGGGCCGCCGCCGTGCATGGTGGTGGCGTCCGGGCCGTAGCCGGGGTGGCCGGGCTGGCCGGGGCGGGGCGGGTGGCCGCAGAGCCGGGCGCCGAGGCGGGCCCGCAGCTCGGCGCTGTTGGGCAGCCCGGTCAGCGAGTCGTGGCTGGCGCGGTGGGCGAGCTGGATCTCGTGCCGCTTGCGCTCTTCGATGTCCTCGACGTGGGTGAGCAGGAAGCGGGGGCCGTCGGCGGCGTCGGCGACCACGGAGTTGCGCAGCGAGACCCACACATAGCTGCCGTCGCGGCGGGCCAGGCGCAGCTCGGCGCGGCCGCCTTCGGCGGAGGTGCGCAGCAGGGTGCCGAGGTCTTCGGGGTGGACGAGGTCGGAGAGGGAGTAGCGGCGCATCACGGAGGCGGGGCGGCCCAGCAGGCGGCAGAGCGCGTCGTTGGTGCGCAGCAGCCGGCCGTGCTGATCGCCGCCCATCTCGGCTATCGCCATGCCGCTGGGCGCGTACTCGAAGGCCTGCCGGAAGCTCTCCTCGCTGGCGCGCAGGGCCTGTTGCTCGCGCTCCAGGCGGACCAGGGCGCGCTGCATGTTTGCGCGCAGCCGAGCGTTGCCGATCGCAATGGCGGCGTGGAACGCGTATATCTGGAGGGCCTCGCGGCCCCAGGCGCCGGGGCGGCGACCGTTGCGCGGTTTGTCGACCGAGATGACGCCGATCAGCTCCCCGCCGGAGGTGCCGGCCGCGTACATCGGGGCGAAGAGGCGGTCCATGGGGTGCCACTCGTCGGCGAACCGCGGGGCGGGGCCGGCGGTGTGCCACTGCGGGACGTCGTCGTCGTCCAGCACCCAGCCCTCGGTGTACGGGATGAAGCGCAGGTCACCCCAGCGGTCCCCCATGGCCAGCCGGCGCTCCCAGGAACTGCGCGGCCCGACCCGACCGGCCATCAGCGCCTCCGCGCCCGGGCTGCCTCCGACGGCGGCGACCACGAGGTCTCCGTCCGGGCGCACCAGGTTGACCGCGGAGAGCTCGTAGCCGAGGCCGGCGATGATGCCGTCGGCGACGGTCTGCAGGGTGTCAGCGAGGCTGCGGGCGGTATTCAGGTCGGCGACCACTTGGTGCAGCTGCCGCAGGGTCGCAAGGCGGATGTACGGCTCCGACTCGGTCTCCATCGTCGCTCTCCCCCGAGACCTCGACAGCAACTCCAGGCTTCTTGTCGTCCGTTTGCCACCGCCACTGAATCACAGCGAGCTGCCCACTCGGTACACAGGGTCAACAATTCTCGCCTGCTGTGACCCATGTCACAGCGTGTACACATGTGCTGGACAGAGGGTGTGGGAGCGCTCCGATTTTTTCGGAAAGCAAATCGGTCGTCCGGTTGTTCGAGGGGGTACGCGGGGGTGGCCGAGCGCGGCGGTATCGTGCCCGCAAGAGCCTGACAGGGGAAAACGGAAGCATTCCGTCCAGTCGCGCCCGGTCGGCGCACGGGGGCGCACGACCTTCGCTCCCCGGCCCCGGCGCCGCACCTCCGACGCCCGCCGGTGGCGCCCCCGGGCCCCCGGCGCACGGCGGGCGCACTCGGCCGTCGGTCCTAAGCCCCGGCTGGTCCCGGCGACCGATGTGTGGACCGGCTGAGTCCGGTTAGCGTGCAGGAGTGTTGCAGACGAGCCCTTCCGCGCCCCCCGAGACCGATGTGCCCCATTCTGATGGGGTGAGCGACGAGGAATTCCGGGCCGCGCTCTCGCGGCTGGCCGCGGGCGTGGTGCTGGTGACCGCACACGACCCGGAGGACACCCCGCGCGGCGAGGACATCGGCATGACGGCCACCGCGTTCCTGTCGGTGTCCCTGGACCCGCCACTGGTGATGGTGAGCCTGCGGAACGAGTCCCGGATGGACGACCTGTTGGCCCGCCAGCCGCTGTGGGCGGTCTCGATCCTGTCCGAAACCCAGCGGCACATCGCCGGGCGGTTCGCCATGAAGGGGCGGATCAGCGACCGGCTGCTCTTCCAGGACATCGCGCACACCCGCGGCGAGTCGTCCGGCGCACCACTGATCACCGGGGCGCTGGCCCAGCTGGAGTGCCGCACCGAGCAGCGGGTGACGGCGGGCGACCACACGCTGGTGGTGGGCCGGGTGCTCACCGCGGCCACCTCCGCCACGGACGCCGGGCCGCTGACATACTTCCGCGGCCGCTACCGGCAGCTGGGCTGACGGCAACGGCCGCGGAGGGCGATTCGCTTCTCAAGGCAGCAGCGCGCTTCGGTGCTCGAGGCAGCGCCTGGGATGGGGCGCCGTTTCCGGCGCGCGGCGGCTGATCAGATCAGCAGCTTCAGCAGCCAGGTGAGCAGACCGCCGTGGTGGTGGTGCTTGCCGTGGTCGTGACCGTGTCCGTGGCCGTGGCCGTGGCCGTCCCAGCCATGGTGGTGCCCGCAGCTCTGCTTGCCGTGGCGCATCTCGCTGAACTCCTGATACCCGGAGTCGCCGCCGCGGCTGTAGCCGCTGTCACCGTAACCGCCCATGCCCTTGCCGTCGCGGTGCTCGCAGGTGCCATGGTGACCGTCGTGGTGGCGCCCGCGCCCGTTCCACGAGATGTGGATGGACCCATGGCCGATGTGAATGGACCCATGGCCATCGCCGTGGTGTCCGCCCTGATGGGAATGTCTGCCGTCGCCGTGCTGACCGTGGTTCCCATGGGCCGGCTGGCCGGGCCCGGTGGTCGGCGTCGCGGCGGCCATGCCGGTCATCGGGACGAAGAGTCCCGCCACCACCATGCCGAGGATCGCCAGACCACGGCGAATCGTCTGGAGCATCACGAAAATCACGCCACCTCTTACTCGGAGATTATGTCCGTTATTTCCTAATTAGCGGACAATCACGAGTGAGGGGCGGTCGGCACCGCCAAACGTGGCCCGGAAGCCACCGGAATGCAGCAATCGGCAACCCATCAGGCCCAACACGCCATCCGGCCTCGTCGCGCCGCCAGGCCCGACCCACCATCCGGCCTCATCGCGCCGCCAGGCCCATCGAGCCATCAGGCCCCATCACGCCATCCGGCCCATCGCGCCGTCAGCCCCAGTCTCGGCCACTCCGCCCGCGCTTGGTCTCGCCGCGCTGCTTCTTCTCCCGCAGCCGTCGCTCGTTGATGCCGCGCGGGATCCGCGTCGGGCGCCTCGGCTTGGGTGGCGGCGCGGTCGCCTCGGCCAGCAGTGCGACGAGCCGGACGGCGGCGGCCTCGCGGTTGCGCCACTGCGAGCGGTGCTCGGAGGCCCGCACCGACACCACCCCGTCGACCAGCCGGCCGGCCAGCCGCTCCAGGGCGCGCGCCTTCCACACCGGCGGCAGCGCCTCGGTACGGGCCAGGTCGAACCGCAGCTCCACCTGGCTGTCGCTGGTGTTGACGTGCTGCCCGCCGGGCCCGGAGGAGCGCGAGAAACGCCACATGAGCTCGGCCTCCGGCAGGGAGACCGAACCCCTGATCGTGCGGTTACCCGGGGGATGGCCCCTGGTCCCCTGATATGGCCCGGACATGCCCCCATGATTCCGCGCCCCGGGCGGCCCCGTCACCCTCTTTTCAGCGCCCGCCGGGGAGGGAACCGAACGAAAATTGGCAAAGAAAGTAAAGAGACCTGGAACCTGGCGGTCCCCGATTCGCGTTGTGGAGAGTGACGGTAGCTTCGTTGGAGTTACGAAGCCCGACGAACCGAACACGAAAGGGACTCCCCATGGCTGTAAGCCTGTCCAAGGGCGGCAACGTATCGCTCACCAAGGAGGCACCGGGCCTTACCGCCGTCACGGTCGGCCTCGGCTGGGACGTCCGCACCACCACCGGCACGGACTTCGACCTCGACGCGAGCGCCATCGGCGTGAACGGCGGCGGCCGGGTCTACTCCGACCAGCACTTCGTCTTCTTCAACAACAAGTCCACGCCGGACCAGACCATCGTCCACTCCGGTGACAACCTCACCGGCCAGGGCGAGGGCGACGACGAGCAGATCAACGTCAACCTGGCGGGCCTGCCGGCGGACATCGAGAAGATCGTCTTCCCGGTCTCCATCTACGACGCCGAGGCGCGCAGCCAGAACTTCGGCCAGGTGCGCAACGCCTACATCCGCATCCTCAACCAGGCCGGCGGCGCCGAGATCGCCCGCTACGACCTGAGCGAGGACGCCGCCACCGAGACCGCCATGGTCTTCGGCGAGCTCTACCGCCACGGCGCCGAGTGGAAGTTCCGCGCCGTCGGCCAGGGCTACGCCTCCGGCCTGGTCGGCATCGCCAAGGACTTCGGCGTCAACGTCTGAGTCCCCGCCTGACGCGACGGGCGACGGGCCCCCGAATCCACCGGATTCGGGGGCCTTCCTCATGTGCGGATGGCTACGGGGAGCGGACCACCCTGCCCAAGCCGGCGCCCTTCCTCGCGATGATCGCCGGGGTCATCACGCTCAAGCTCGCCGCGGGTGCGTAGCGCGATAAGTCCGTACCTGACAGGCGCCGTTCGCCCGATATCGGACACGCGACGACCCTCAACGAACATTCAAATGTCAAATCCTTGTTACCGGTCTGTCGGAAAGCGTCGATTGATGTCAGTCTCTGGTCGGTCGCACCCGCGTCACTCCCCTGACGCAGGAGTGCGCCCGCGTCCCTGACGCGTGCACCAAACCCATCGGCATCATTCGCACCATCCGCACCCACGGCGTCGCATCGGCAATCCGGCGCCGGCGGTGCGCACAACGGGCGGCCCCACCCAGGCCGTTCGCCCCCACAGGCCGCCACCTGCGGCCCCGTGCAAGGAGACCGAGTGAGACGCATCGCTTCCTCCCCTCGCAAGAACGCCGTCCGCGGCGCGGCCCTGGTCGCCTCCGCCGCGATGGTCGTGATCGGCGTCCAGACCGGATCGGCCAACGCGCAGCCCGAGCGGGAGACCGGCGCCACCGCCGTGACGCTCTCCGCCAACCAGCGCGCAGGCGCCATCAAGGCCGCCCAGGCTGACGCCGCCGCCGAGGCCGAGTCCCTCGGGCTCGGCGCCAAGGAGAAGCTCGTCGTCCGGGACGTCATCAAGGACGCGGACGGCACGGTTCACACCCGCTACGAGCGCACCTACGCCGGACTGCCCGTCCTCGGCGGCGACCTCGTGGTGCACGAGAAGAAGAGCGGCAAGCAGTCCGTCACCAAGGCGACCAAGGCCCGGATATCCGTGTCGACCACCGCCGCCGAGAAGCCCGCCGCCTCCGCGAAGCAGGCCGCGCTGAAGGCCGCCGCCGCCGAGGACCACGCGGGCAGCGCCGCCGACACCACCGCCAAGGCGCCGCGCAAGGTGATCTGGGCCGCGACCGGCAAGCCCGTGCTGGCCTGGGAGACCGTCGTCACCGGCCTCCAGCACGACGGCACGCCGAGCGAGCTGCACGTCATCACCGACGCCGCCACCGGCAAGAAGCTCTTCACCGACGAGGCGATCGAGACCGGCACCGGCACCGGCGACTACAACGGCACGGTCCCGCTCACCACCACGCCGGGCAGCAGCGGCTACGACCTCAAGGACGGCGTCCGCGGCGGCCACAAGACGTACGACCTGAACCAGGGCACCAACGGCACCGGCACGCTCTTCAACGACGCCGACGACGTGTGGGGCGGTGGCCGCCAGAGCGCCGCCGTCGACGCCCACTACGGCGCCGCCGCCACCTGGGACTTCTACAAGAACGTGCTGGGCCGCAACGGCATCAAGAACGACGGCGTGGGCTCGTACTCCCGCGTCCACTACGGCAACAACTACGTCAACGCCTTCTGGTCCGACAGCTGCTTCTGCATGACCTACGGCGACGGCTCCGGCAACTCCAACCCGCTGACCTCGCTGGATGTCGCGGCGCACGAGATGAGCCACGGCGTCACCGCCAACACCGCGGGCCTGCGCTACAGCGGCGAGTCCGGCGGCCTGAACGAGGCCACCTCGGACATCTTCGGCACCTCGACCGAGTTCTACGCGAACAACCCGGCCGACCCGGGCGACTACCTCATCGGCGAGAAGATCGACATCAACGGCGACGGCACCCCGCTGCGCTACCAGGACAAGCCGAGCCGGGACGGCGCGTCCAAGGACTCCTGGTACCGGGGCATCGGCCGGGTGGACGTGCACTACTCCTCCGGTCCGGCCAACCACTTCTACTACCTGCTGAGCGAGGGCAGCGGCGCCAAGACCATCAACGGCGTCAGCTACAACAGCCCGACGTACGACGGCTCCACCGTCACCGGCATCGGCCGCGCCAAGGCGGAGAAGATCTGGTACAAGGCGCTGACCACGTACATGACGTCCACCACCACCTACGCGGACGCGCGCGTCGCGACCCTCAAGGCGGCGAGCGACCTGTACGGCGCGACCAGCACCGAGTACAAGGCGGTCGCGTCCGCCTGGACCGCGGTCAACGTCAAGTGACCCGCTGACCACACCTGACAGCAACTGACGGTCGCTGACGGCCACTGACCCGGGCTCGTCACCTCGTCACCACGAAGCGGGCCGCACCGGATGCCTTCGGTGCGGCCCGCTTCGCCGCGTTCGCTCCGAACTCGCCCCGGAGCGGCCTACGCTGCTGACATGACTCAACAGGTGCGCGGCGTGGTGGCTCCCGGCAAGGGCGAGCCGGTGAGGATCGAGACGATCGTCATCCCGGACCCGGGACCCGGCGAGGCGGTGGTGCGGGTGCAGGCGTGCGGGGTCTGCCACACCGATCTGCACTACCGGGAGGGCGGGATCAACGACGACTTCCCCTTCCTGCTGGGACATGAGGCGGCAGGGGTGGTGGAGTCGGTCGGCGAGGGGGTCACCGAGATCGCCCCGGGCGACTTCGTCATCCTCAACTGGCGTGCGGTGTGCGGCCAGTGCCGGGCCTGTCGACGCGGCCGCCCGTGGTACTGCTTCGCCACCCACAACGCGTCCCAGCCGATGACCCTCACCGACGGCACCAAGCTCTCCCCGGCCCTGGGCATCGGCGCCTTCGCGGAGAAGACCCTGGTGGCGGCCGGGCAGTGCACCAAGGTCGACCCGGCGGCGGCCCCCGCGGCGGCCGGGCTGCTGGGCTGCGGGGTGATGGCCGGGCTCGGTGCCGCGATCAACACCGGCGGCGTCGGGCGCGGCGACTCGGTGGCCGTGATCGGCTGCGGGGGCGTGGGCTGCGCCGCCGTCGCCGGGGCCCGGCTGGCCGGCGCGGCGAAGATCATCGCGGTGGACCTGGACGACCGGAAGCTGGAGTGGGCCCGCTCGCTGGGCGCCACCCACACCGTCAACGGCCGGGACACCGATGTGGTCGCCGCGATCCAGGAGCTGACCGACGGGCACGGCGCCGATGTCGTCGTGGAGGCCGTCGGGCACCCCGAGACCTACCGGCAGGCGTTCTACGCCCGCGACCTGGCCGGCACTGTCGTCCTGGTCGGTGTCCCCACCCCGGAGATGCGGCTGGAGCTGCCGCTGCTGGACGTCTTCGGGCGCGGCGGGGCCCTGAAGTCCTCCTGGTACGGCGACTGCCTGCCCTCCCGCGACTTCCCGATGCTGATCGACCTCTACCGGCAGGGGCGGCTCGACCTCGACGCGTTCGTCAGCGAGACGATCGCGCTGGACGGCATCGAGGAGGCGTTCGCCAGGATGGGGCGCGGCGAGGTGCTGCGCTCGGTGGTCGTTTTCTAGGGAGTGCCCGGTGGGGCGCCCGGTGGGGCGCCCGGAGGGGCGCCTGGTGGGGGGTGGCGGCCGGGCGGGGCAGGGTGTGGCGGCCGCCGCCCCGATCGGCGTGACACCATCGTCCGGTGATCGACCTCGGCTACTCCCTCTCCCGGCGCTTCCCGGACCCTCCGCAGACCGACTACCGCACGGCGGACACGCACGCCCTGCGCCATGACCTCTTCTGCGGTGACGTCTACCTCGCCGACACCGACCAGGACCGCGAGCTGTCCACAGCCTGGGGATGGGTGCCGGTGCTCGACTTCGCCTGGGCGCTGTGCGACATCGTGGAGCAGCTCGACCGCGACCCGCGCGGCAGCCGCTCGGCGCAGCGCCACCACGCCGAGCTGGACTTCACCGAGTCCGCCGACCGGATGCTCTTCGAGCGCCGCTTCGGCTGGGTGGACGTCACCGCCGACTGGGTTCCGTTGGAGGAGCCCCCGCTGACCTTCAACCACGGCGCACTGCGCCGGGAGGCCCGCGACTTCCTCCACGACCTGGTCGCCGACCTCACCGACATGCACGAGGGCCTGGGCGACAACCCCGTGGTGTGGGATCTGCTGGCACGCTTCCCCCGCGTCTGAGCGCACGCCCTGCGCGCGGCGTCCACACGCGACGGCCCCCGCCCCGGCCCGTACGCGGCGAGCTCCGGCCCCCGGCCCGTCCATGGCGTCCTTCGCCCCGGCACGCGGCGGCTTGCGCCCCGGCCTGCACTCGGCCCGCACCGCTGGCCCGGCACGCGGCGGCCCCCGGCCCATCCATGGCAGCCTTTGCCGCGGCCCCGGCCCCGCAGCGCCCTCCGCCCCGGCACGCGGCGGCCTACGCCCCCCGGTCCGTGCGCCGCGGCCTACGCCCCCGCCGCCACGCGCAGGCCGAGGTGGGTCGCGAGTGCCGGGGCCAGTTCGAGGAGCTGTTCCGCGCCGATCACCGCGCCCGCCAGCCCGTCCACGCCTCGCGCGATCTCCAGCCGCCCGGCCGCGCGCAGGTCCACCTCGTCCATCCGGGCACCGCTGAAATCCGCCCCGCGCAGCACACAGCCGACGAACGCCACCCGCTCCAGGCGCGCCCCGGCGAAGTCCGGCTCGGCGAGGACGCAGTCCTCGAAGACGACGTCCCGCAGACTCGCGCCGCGCAGATTCAGATAGTCGATCTTGCCGCCGCGCACCACCACCCTCTCCAGCGCCGCGTTGTACAGCTGCACCCCGCCAAGCCGGGCGTCCCGCACCTCGACATCGCGCAGCGTCGCCCCGGCCAGATCGGTGCCCACCCCTCGCACCTCCTCCAGCACGGAGTCGATGAACCGGGCCCGCCCGAGGTCCGTCTCGTCGAGCGCGGTCCGCCGCAGCGCGCAGTCCAGGAACCTGGCACCGCTCGCCCGCTGCCCGCCGAGGTCGGCGTCGGCGAACTCCACGCCGTCGTAGTCGCCGTCCGGCTCCAGCTCCTCCCCGTCGTACGCCCGCAGCGCGGGCAGCGACAGCTCCGGCCGGCGCGGCGCCCGCACCACCTCGTCCTCGCTGGCGCCCCGGCCGGCGCTCCGCCGACCGTCATGCCGGCCACCACGCCCGGTCAGCGCCACCGCCGCCACCGCCCTTCGGTCCCCCATCGCGAGCCGATGGTGTCTCCATCGTGCGTCACGCCACTGACAACGGCCCGCCGCCGAGATCACCAACGCCACTTGACTTCAACCTCGGTTGAAGTCGGAGGGTGGGTGCGGGGCCGAGGGCCACGCGCCCACCCGGCTCCGCACCGCACCCACCCACCTGGGGAGAGAACGCCATGCACGCCATCCGTCTGCACGCCTTCGGCCCCGCCGAGAACCTGGTCTACGAGCGGGTCGAGGACCCCGAGCCCGGCCCGGGACAGGTCCGGGTCGCGGTCGCCGCGGCCGGCGTCCACCTCCTCGACACCGCGCTGCGGCTCGGCGACACCAGTGGCCCGTACCCGCCGCCGGAGCTGCCCACCATCCCCGGCCGCGAGGTCGCCGGCACCATCGACGCACTCGGCGAGGGCGTCGAGGCACGGTGGCTCGGCCGCCGGGTCGTCGCCCATCTGGGCATGGCCCCCGGCGGGTACGCGGAGAAGACGGTGGTCGCGGTCGAGAGGCTCCACGAACTCCCCGACGGCCTGCGCGAGGACCACGCCATCGCGATGATCGGCACCGGCCGCACCACCATGGCCGTCCTCCGCTTCGCCGAGCTGAGCCGGGACGACGTGGCGGTGGTGACCGCGGCCGCCGGTGGCATCGGCTCCCTGCTGGTCCAGCACGCCAAGAACGTCGGCGCGACGGTCCTCGCCCTGGCCGGCGGACCCACCAAGGTCGAGCGGGCCCGCGAACTCGGCGCCGACTTCGCCGTCGACTACACCGCCGACGGCTGGACGGACCGGGCACGCGCCGCGCTGGGCGACCTTGGCCCCACCGTCGTCTTCGACTCGGTCGGCGGCGAACCGGCCGCCGGGGCGGTCGGCCTCCTCGCCCCCGGCGGCCGCCACCTGGTCTTCGGCTGGTCCACCGGCGCCGCCTACGAGCCGGCCGAGGAGGAGCTGGCCGCGCGCTCCCTCACCTCCAAGGCGGTGCTCGGCAGCCCGGAGTGGCGTGAGCTGATCGGCTCCCCCGGCGGCCTGCGCTCCCTGGAGGAGGAGGCCATGGAGGCGGCCGCCTCCGGCCACCTCGTCCCGGCGGTCCACCCCTTCCCGCTCGCCGACGCCGCGGCCGCCCACCGCGCGCTGGAGACCCGCGACACGATGGGCAAGGTGGTGCTGGTGCCGTAACCGGGCGTCCGTGCCGGACGGCCCGATGGCCCGACCGTCCGACGGCCGGGCCGAGGTACGCCCCGGGCCCGGCGGCGACGCGCGGAACGGGGGTTCGCGCGAGCGCAGGGGCACAGGGCACGCCGGCCGGGGCTCAGCCACGGGCGTGGGACGCCAGCAGGACGCGGTACGCCGCCCAGGCGTCCAGCAGGGGCGGGGTCACCGAACTCCGCCCCCGCCCGCGCACGGCGGCGGAGTGTGCGACCGCGGTGGAGTGTGTGACCGCGAAGCGCACCTCCGCCGCCGACGCCGCGGGAAACTCCGAGCGCAGCAGCGCGATCGCACCGGTGACGAAGGGGGCGGCGGCGCTGGTCCCACTGAGGGTCAGCGCCCTGCCGTCGGTCCCGAGACTGGTGATGTCCTCGCCCGGCGCGCCCAGACCGCGCCTGCCGATCGAGCCCCCGAGGTTGGACAGGCCCAGCGGGTGACCGCCCAGATTGCAGGCGACGACGGGGATAGTCCAGGGGTGCCGGGTGATGGCCGAGGCGCCGAGGGTGCCCTGATTGCCCGCCGCGACGACGACGAGCACACCGTGGCTCGCGGCATGGTCCAGCGCCTCGTCGAGCTCGCGGTGCCGCCTCCCGGACGGCTGCGCCTGCGCGAGGCTGAGGTTGATCACCTGGGCGCCCGCCGCCACCGTATCGACCACGGCCGCGGCCAGTTCCTCGGCCCGCGCGCCGGACAGGCACCCCGCCCCCGGCGCACTGCCCGCGCCGACCGCCTCGCCGACCGTCTGTCCGGCTGTCTCGTCCGAGAAGAGGGGGCGGGTCAGCAGCGTGCAGTGCGGGCAGATGGCCGGTGCCACCGAATCGCGTCGCGCGCTGAGGATCCCGGCGACGAACGTCCCAT
The DNA here is from genome assembly GCF_058215555.1 of Streptomyces sp. JLBT605. NCBI lineage: Bacteria > Bacillati > Actinomycetota > Actinomycetes > Kitasatosporales > Streptomycetaceae > Streptomyces > Streptomyces sp. JLBT605. The sequence goes on along the minus strand of NZ_CM177087.1, from coordinate 3,784,863 downwards.
GGGCACAGCAGGCGTCACCCGGTGCGCAGCCCCGCGCCCCCGCAGCCCCCCGCGCCCCCGAACCGCGCGGCCACACCGGACCGATCTCCCGCACCGGATGACCGTTCAGACCGGGGTGGTCCAGCGCCACCTTCCCGTCGATCAGCCCGATGGCGACCGCGGAACTCCCGGCCGTACGCTCCATCAAGGGCGGCAGCCCGACCAGTTCCAGCGGGTCCATCGGCCTACCAGTAGTCCCCGTAATCCGGCTTGCACATCTCCTTGATGCATTCGTTGAAGCAGCGCCGCGGGTCCCATGAGTTCCGGCACTTCATCCGGCACACCGGGCCGAGTTCGATCTCGCACAGCCCCTGCGGGACCACCCGGTCCCCAGCACGGACAGCGGTGCCAGTCGGCAGCCGGCCGAATCCCGTAGTCCTGCCCTGATAGACCGCCGAGCCGGCGGTAAATCCAGGAATAGTCATGCCTGTTCACCTCTTCTTCGGAGGTCACCGGTCGTAGTAGGGCGACCAGTTGGTCCTCACGAACGGAAACTCCTCGGTGACGTCGACCCGGACGAACGACTTCTCGGTCACCTCCGATGAACGGCTGGTGTACGAGAACACGACATCCAGGATCTTGCGGGTGTTGTTGCCGTTGAGCCGGGAGGGGCAGACATCCACGCTGGACAGCCGGAAGCCGTCCGCGTACGCCTTGACCGTCTCCTGGTACACCTTCTCGTTCCGGACCGCCAGATAGTTGATGACGCGGTGCTCATCGGCCGTGCCGGCGTTGTCACCGACCTGAAGCAGTCTGTCCAGTACCTCCGTCGCCGACTTCTCGAAATCCTTGGCTGGAATGTCCTTGGGGCGCTTGACCGCCTTGATCAGCTCTTCCCTGGCAAAGGAATAGAGCTTGTCGAAGATGACCACCGGAATGGCCAGCCCGTTGCAGAGTTCAGGCGGTGCGACAGGCCCGCGCACCCCGATGACCACATCGACATCGAGCGGGCTGCGCCCCGGACGCACCGCGTCGATCAGCGCGCCGAAATCCATCGGGTCGCGGGGCCGCAGGAGGTAGGTCTCCAGCCCCTGCACGCACAGCACAAAACACAGCTGCCGCGCCAGATAGCGGTTGTCCGGTTCGGAGAGGACCCGATAGAGCATCTCCTCGTCCGTCAGGTCCGGGGTTTCGGCCCGGCCCAGGACCTGGGCGAATTCCTTCTCCACCCCGGGGCTGGGAAACCGGGCTTCGATGTGCCCCAACGCATAGACATACCCGGGGCTCGCGGCGATCTCCGCCCCGGCAGCGGCCTGCGTCGTCTCCTGGTGCACGCCCGCGGCCGCAACCTCCCGTGCGCAGTCGCAGGAGGCCTGGCGGAACGACGGCGCCTCAGAGATCTCGGACTTCTCGACCCGAGCCACGGCCTCCCGCTCGTCATCGCCTCCGTTCACGGGATGGCTTGTCACAGCGTCGCTCTGTTCGGGCTCCATCGGTGCCTCCTCTTGCTGTCAGAGCACGACTCTCCGCGGCCCGTCGGTTTCGCGACTGTCCGCGGCCCCGTCGGCCCGTCGGCTTCGCGACTATCCGCGGCCTCGTCGGTTCGAGAACGTCACCCACTGGTTCAGCGCGGCAGCGCGTCGTTCACAACCACCGCAGGGACGCCTCGCCCCCATCGCGTACGTCACGCGCTTGATGGCGTCGCCGAGCCCGACTTCCTCATCGCCGCTGACGAATCCGGGAATGCGCACCCGATGCGGCCGAACCTCGGCTGCCCTGCCGCGGCCGGTCTTCTTCTCACCCTGACTCATCGCCATCACCTGGAGGCCCGCACATCGGATTACGCGGTGATCCGCCCCCTGTTTTCATGCTCCCCCCGCGCGAAGCAGGCTGCATCTCGGCACCGCGAAGCCGGCATCCACCGGGGGGAGGGAAAATGATCAGGCGACGACGCGCATCTGGCGGTCGGAGTTGTTCAGCCGTCGGCCGCCGTCCTCGGTGCAGGTCACGATGTCCTCGATGCGCACCCCGAAACGCCCCGGCAGATAGATCCCCGGCTCGATCGAGAAGCACATGCCGGGCACCAGCGGCAGGTGTTCGCCCTCGACCATGTAAGGCGGCTCGTGCGTGGTGACGCCGATGCCGTGGCCGGTGCGGTGGATGAAGTACTCGCCGTAACCGGCCTCGACGATGACCGCGCGGGCGGCCCGGTCGATGTCCTGGCAGGCCGCGCCCGGGCGGACCGCCTCGAACCCCGCCTGCTGGGCCTCGCGCACGATCTCGTGGACCCGCAGCTCCTCCTTGGTGGGCTCGCCGACGTGCACGGTGCGGGTGGTGTCGGAGCCGTAGCCGTCCTTCAGGCCGCCGAAGTCCAGGACGACCATGTCGCCCTCCTCGATGACCCGGTCGCCCGCATCGTGGTGCGGGTTGGCACCGTTCGGACCGGAGCCGACGATGGTGAAGTCGACCTGGTGGTGGCCGTATTCGAGGAGCAGCGCGTGCAGGTCGGCGGCGATGTCGCGCTCCCGGCGCCCCGCGAAGCGGACCCCGACGATCTCCTCGAAGGCCGCGTCGGCCGCCGCCCCGGCCGCGGCCAGCCGCTCCACCTCGTACGCGTCCTTGACCGCGCGCAGCATCGGCAGCGCCTCGCTCAGCGCGGCGTAGGAGGTGTCAGGAAGAGTGCGCTGGAGGCCGAGCAGATGGACGGCCCAGGCCCCGTCCGAGATGCCGAACCGGCCGCGCGACGGCAGGAACTCGGCGAGGGTGACGTACGGGTCGGCGCCGTCCGGCCAGCCGGTGACCTCGGTCGACGCCACGCCGATCGCGGCCTCGGCGTCGGGCCGCTCCAGGAGGGGCACCAGCAACCGGGGCGTGCCGCCGGGGACGAGCACCAGAGCGGTCAGCCGCTCCAGGATCGCGGTGGGCTGGTAGCCGCACAGGTGCACCAGGTCCGGGCCCGGGGTGACGATCAGTCCGGCGAGTCCGGCGTCCTCGGCCGCGCGGGACGCGCGGGCCATGCGGTCGGAGTAGTCGACGAAGGTCATGCGGCCAGGATCGCGCAGCGGCGACCACGATGCGACAGGAATATGCCGGCTACGAGGCGAAACTCGGCGACGGACGCCGCGCAGGCCCCCAGCCCCACCGGCATGGCCCCGGCATGGCCCGGAACGGCGCGGCTCGCCGACGGCCGCTCACCCGCGCGGGCGGACGTCCATCGGGGCCAGGCCACGGGCCGTGCGCCGCGCCCTGCCGCGCGAGACCACGACCGGATCCCACTCCGGACCGCGCGCCGGGAGCAACGCGGGATCACCGAGCACGGCGCCGCGCCGCAGCTCGTACATCAGCGGTCGCTCCAGGATGTCCGCGGCGGCGGCCATGCCACCGACCATCACCCCGGTGACCCCATTCCCGTACCGCGTCGACTGCCCGACCAGATGCAGCCCCCGCACGCTGGTGCGCGTCCCCGGCCGGGTCCCGGCCCGCCCCCAGGTGGCCATCCCGAAAGGGGTGCCCCCGGTGGACCGGGTGTACCGCTCCTGCGTGAGCGGCGTCCCCAGCTCGCAGTGGGTGATCGCATCACGGAACGGCCCCAGGACCCGCTCGGCGGCGGCCAGCATCGCCTCCTTGACCCGCTCCTTCTCCGCCCGGTACGCCGCCACCCGCCGGTAGCGCGCGCCCTCGGCCGGTCCCGCCTCCACACCCCAGGCGGCGTAGCCCGGCGGGCAGAGCGTCATCAGCTGGAAGTTGCTGTGCCCGGGCGGGCAGAGGTGCCGCGAGTGGGGATCCTTGAGCGAACCGAAGGAGAGGAAGAGGAACGGCACGTCACGCGGCTGCTCCCCCGCGGTCAGCCCCCGGTAGTACGCGCCGATGTCATCGGTGTCGTACCACCAGATGTTCGCCTCGTTCCGCAGCCCCGCCAGCGCCCCGACCTCGCGGTCGAGCGCCACGTACAGCGTCACCACCGGCAGCCCCATCTCGGCCCGCTCGGCGTTCCGGATGACGCTCCGGCTCAGGTGGTCGGGGCCGACCAGCTCCAGCACGGTCCGCCGGTAGTCCGCGTTCGACACCACCAGCGGCGCGTCGATCGCGGTCCCGTCATCGAGCACCACCCCGCGCACCTGCTGGTCCTCGACGGTGATCCGCTCCACCAGCGCCCGGGTGCGCAGCTCGCCGCCGTACGCCTCCACCACCTCCACCAGCGTCGCCGCCAGGATCTGCCCCCCACCGACCGGGACGTACGCCCCCCGCAGATAGTGGTCGGTCACCAGAGCGTGGACGGAGACGGTGGCCTGATCAGGACCCACCCCGTAGTTCGGCGACTGGGCGGCCAGCACGGTACGGGCGGGCCCGGACAGCCCGCAGTGGTCGAACAGCTCGGTCAGCGTGGCCCGGCCCCACGCCTGCATGGTGGGCGTACTGGCGATGATCTCGGGCAGCGGGGTGCCGGGCGGAGTGAAGAGGGTGGCCCGCTGCTCCTCCCCCATCCCCTCCACGATGTCGCAGAAGGCGTCCAGCCCGGTACGGTCCCGCGGCAGCGCCTTCCTCAGCCGCGCCCGGTACTCCGGCCACCCGGCGGGCACCTCCACCGTCAGCCCCGGCAGCACGATCCGGTCGAAACAGTCCGGATCCAGCTCCCGGAACGCGATGCGGTCGCGGACGCCGAGGCCGCCCAGGATCGTGGGCACGATGCCGTCGGGGCCGCAGTCGCCTATGTAGTGGACGCCGACGTCGAACTCATAGGCGCGGCGCCGCCGGAAGACATGGCTGTTGCCGCCCGCGATGTCGTGCTGCTCCAGGACGAGTACGCGCCGGCCCGCCGCCGCGAGCGTCGCCGCGCAGGTCAGCCCGCCCAGCCCGGCGCCGACGACGATCGCGTCCCACGCCTCCGAGCCCACCGCGCGTCAGTGCTCCGACGCGACGTCGCTGACGAAGGCGGCCCAGGCGTCCGGGCTGAAGGTGAGGACCGGGCCGTCGGGGTCCTTGGAGTCACGGACGTGGATGGCGGCGGGGTGTTGGGCGACCTCGATGCAGTCGCCGCCGGTGTCAGCGCTATGGCTCGACTTGCGCCAGTTATAGGCGACTTCGACGCAGTTGCCGCCAGTGTCGGCGCTGTAGCTGGACTTGAACCAATTCATGACGCTCCCGCCAGGTCGTCCAGCAGGCTCATGCTCTCTTCGGGGTTGAGGGCCTGCGAGCGCAGCATCCCATACTTCTGCTGGTAGAGGCTTACCTGATCCGGATCATCGATGAGTAAACCGACGTAATGCGCCTCCAGATAGGCCAGATGCTCGTGTTCGTGGGTCTCGAGCAGGACCATTGGGCCAGCGAGGCTCGCGTGATGGGCCCGGCTCAGGGGCATGATCTGGAGTCCCAGAAAGGGTAGTTCGGCACATCGCCTCAGATGGCGGATCTGCTCCTGCATGGCCTCACGGCCACCAATATGGCGATGCAGGATGGACTCTTCCAGGATGAAGTTCAGCATGGGCGTCGGCTTCTTACGATCCAGCAGCTTCTGCCTGTCCAGCCGTCCAGCAACCCAGTCCTCCACCTGGTCCGCGTCAATGGGCGGATAGAGACAGTTGAAGAGGCCGCGCGCGTACGCCTTGGTCTGGAGCAGCCCCGGCACGACCTGGTTCTCGTACGAGAGCAAGGTCAAAGCCAACGCCTCGTACTCCACGAAGTCCTGCACGAACGCGGGCAGCTTCTCCTTCTTCGGTACCTTCTTCACCGCCACCGCCAACACTCCGCGCGTATCGAGGAGTTCATCCAGCTGCTCAGCCAGGTCGAGCTTGAGCGCACGCCTGCCCTGCTCGACGGAGGCGATGGAGTCGACGTGCATGGACACCCGCTCGGCCAGCGCCTCCTGCGAGAGGCGGGCCTGCTTGCGGCAGTGGGCGAGCTGGGCGCCGATCAGCTGCCAAGAGGTGACTTTCTGGGGTTTGTTCGCCGGTTGCATGGGGCCTCACTTCCCATCCGGGACATCCGTGACTCCGCCGCAGGGTCGTACAACGCATCCGTACGACCTGACTCAATGGCAGAGGCTAATCACGGACCGTGACCCTCGTCTCATGAACCACGAGATCCACTTCCCGGCCACCCGCCGCGCCTTCTACGACCGGGAACCCGAGGCCGTCCCCCTGGCCCGGAACTTCGTCCGGCACACCCTCATCGGCTGGGGCCTCGCCGACCGCCGCCGGTGCCGGGACGTCCTGCTCTGCGTGAGCGAGCTGACCACCAACGCCGTACAGCACGCCGTCCCGGGCGGCCACGCCTTCCGCCTCGGGCTGCGGCTGGAGGAGGACTGGCTGCTCCGCGTGGACGTGCGCGACACCAGCCCGGAACGCCCGCGCCTCCAGGAGCAGGAGGATTCCGCCGAGCGCGGGCGCGGCCTGCTGATCGTGGAATCGCTGGCCGACAAGTGGGGCGTGGACGAACACATCCTCGGCAAGACCGTCTGGTGCGAGCTGCGGATCTCCCGCCGGATCGAGGACGAGCCACTCATCCGCTGCCGCTGATCAGCGTCACCGACTCAGCCCTCGACCGGCTATGTGGTGCAGCCGTACTTCTTCGCCACCTTCGGCACAAAGTCATTGATAAGGCGCTGAAGTTTCCTGTATCCCGCCCTGGAATTGTCCGCGAACTTGTCATTGAGGTCGAAATTTACAGACATGCTCGCAGTCGGGGAGTCACACTTGGGGTAGACCAAAGCACCATTGCTTCCGATAACCCCTTCACCCGGGAAAGAAATCCCTCCCTTGACAGGGTAGCTCAACCTGGAAGCCACCAAGCCCCAGTCCACCGGCTCCATAGGGTGATCGTCATAGTAGAGAATGGTTGCGAAAAATATTTGAGCGCCGTCGACGTACATGAAGCAGTATGCCCCAGGGCGACTCTGCGCTTCGTCATGCCTATTTCTTAGCTTTTCCCCGTCCGGCAACATCGGCGACAGAACCTCACTCTTCACCGGGACGCCACAGAACGCCTCCGGAGGGGTGTAGCTCGCTTCAGTACACCCGGTTGCCATCAGTACGACAGAAGCAACCAAGCCCGCGACCCGGAGCGTCAATCTCATCACTGATCACCCGAAAGACCGTCGGCCCATGCGTTGCCATCATTCGCAGCCGCAGCAATCTTGTTGTATTTCCCCTTCGTTTCCGAGTAACCTGTTTCACCCTTTGCCCAGTCCCGATTAACGGAATACCACTCGTCAGCGAGAGCATTGAGCTGACGCCTTCGCCGTTCGTATGTCTCCTTGTTGTTGTCGGTCAACTCCTCTGCATCACGCGCCTGCTCGTCCATGATCCACTTGGTGGTGACCACATCAGCTCCTCGCTGGGCGCCATCTCCAAAAAACGGAATGAAGTTGAGCAGCCCACCTGAGGCGTGGTAGCTCCATGCCTTGTCCCACGTGTAGTCGTGCTGATCGCCCTTGAGCGCGTTGTACCGAGCCTCTTCCATGAAGCCGACCGCGAGACCGGCCGAATCCAGCGTATCCTCCGGCTTGCTGTTCTTGTCATGGAAGCTTTCGACCATCGCGTAGTTCATGCCTTCATGGAGCATGCCGTAGGAGTTCTCACTCCGCGAGATCTGCTTGGTCATTTCCATAACCTGATTTTGGTCCAGCGGCGAGATCTCACCGCTCTGGTCGCTCATGGCGACCAGCACCTCACGCCCATGGTTGGTGAAAACCTTCGCCATGTCGTCCCGCAGCGACTCCGGCATATCGTCGCCCTGCCCGGATAGAACTTCCAGCGAGTACTTGAAGACCCGGTTGTTGGCATCCGTGTGTTCGGTGGGAGCGTGAGCCCCACCCGCGGGGGAAACACCGGTGGCAGCCGCGGTCAGGGCATCGCCAAGACCCTTACGGCTGTCGGTGTCCTCGGTGTCGTCGGCATCGAACTCCCTACCGGTGTTGTCCCATCGGGTCGTGTTGACAAGGCCCCAGTCGCGACTGTCGTCACCATCGCCGACCAGATAGTCAAAGCGTTCCTTGCCGGCAGGCGTGCCGGGGTCGAGGTATCCGGCGGCCCCTTCCGGCGTGCGCGACATGACCCCCAGAGCAGCGTCGACGGGGTCGTTCGCGAACCAGCCATCGCCGTCCTTACCACCGAACTTGCCGTAGAGGTCCCAGATGCCGGGGTCCTCCTTCTCCATGGCGATCATGTCGTCGGTGACGTCCGCGACGAACTGCGGCGAATACCCGTGGCCCTGCTGCATCAGCGTGGCCAGGCTCTGGTAGCCCCGCACCTGCTGGTTGTGTCCCTTGTAGGTACTGTCGACCTTCTCGCCCGCAGCCTTCAGGTCGTACTTGTCGTCACCGAGCTCATGCAGGGACTCGAGCCACCTGTTGTAGAAATCAGCTTCTGGTTTCTTCTGCCATTTCTTGAATTCCTGGTTGTACGCCTCGGTACCAAAACGCAGACGCTTACCTTCGGAGTCCTTGAACTCAGGCACACGCATGGCGGTCGCCAGCGAGTCGGAGAGGCCGCCGTTGATCTTCAGGTAGACGCTCTTGTGCTTGGTGTCGTCGAAGTAGGCCAGATCATCAATCTTGTTGGAAAGTTTCAGCGTCTCCTCCGGGCCCAACTCGTCAAGCAGTGTCCGACTGAAGGCCTTGTCACCTGAGTTGGCGCGCATCAGGTCGGCAAACGACTCGGCACTATCCGGATCCTCCTCGCCCTCCAGGATCTGATCGGCGTACCGTTTGGCCAAGCGTGCCTCGTAGACCTCGATATCGCCGACCGCTTCCCCGTTGAAGGTGTGCGCTTCCCCCGCCATGAGCTCAACGAGATTTTTGACGCCCGCTGCTTCGCGGAGCGCGAGCTTCACGCCCTGGTCAGCGTCATCGACCGCCTGCACGGCATCTTTGATCTTCCTCGTCCACGCCGCCTCAGCATCTCGCACCTCCCTTATGAGGCCCTCGTAGCGGGCGTCGTGGTGGTCTATGGAAATCTTGGTGTGGTCGTACACCGCCTGCCCGTTGCTGTTGACGGAGAACTCCCCATCCTTCTTCGCCTCCCTGACAATCTCTTTCACATGGCGGATCCGCTCGGTGAACTGCGCGTGCGCGTCCCGCAGAAGCGAGGCGATGGCCCGGGCTTCGACCTGGGCGTTGGCAAACTGCTTACGTGTCGCCGCGAACCGCGTGCTGGCCGCCGTGGCACTCAGGCCGGTCTCGCCTTGGGTCGCGGCCGACTCCACCTCCGACTTGTAGGCGTCTTCCAGCGTGTCGAATCCCTTGGCCATGTCCTCCCAAGCGGTAGCCGCGTCCGTCAACTTACTGAGCTTGATGCTGATGACGTCCTGATAGGTGAGCACGCCCGTCCCTCCCCGATTCCTGTTCGGCTTCTCAGATCTCGCGCTGGCCGTGGCCCGGGTCGAGCTGCGCTATCCGGTCACTCACATCGAAGTCGACGTACTGGAAGTCGCTCTTCCTCTTCTGCAGAGCCTCCTGATCCACCTCAAGACGTGCCACCAGATTCTTGAGCTGCGCATTCCATTCCATCTGCGCCTCGCTGAGGCCAGTGGCGGTACACCAGCCCGAAAACTCACGCACGGCCTCGTCCGAGGGATCTTTACTGTGGCTACCAACCACGTCCGTAGCGGGCCGGATGCTGTCCCGCAACGCGGCGACCGCCCTCCCATTACCGGCAGCATTGGTCTTGAGGCTGGCCACGTCCCCGCCGCCCGGCGGACCGGATGCCCCGTCGAGGCGCATCCCATTCCCCTGCCGCGCCTCTGCCTCTGCCTTTAACCGCTCCCACTCATCCCACGCCATCGCAACGCCTCCCCAGCGGACATTGCCGCCGTATGACCTGGCGGCACCTGCGAACGGGCGAGCACGCAGGCACCGCGACGACCGGACCGATAGCTCCAACTATCCGAACGAGCATGGCAGTTGCCTCGGTTCCCACACTGACACGCCCTTGACGCGGCATGCCCGGCCGAGCGCTTGATCCTTGCGGCAACCAGAAGTCGACAGGTCGCGTCCGTAAAGGCGGTTGAACCACTGGGCTCGTCAGTGTCAGATGCTCCCCGTGGCGGCCCGAAACATATGATCAAAAGCCTGTCGATGGGGGACTGACGATGTCGGAGGAATTCGACCAGGGGTGGGACCGTTTGCGCTCAGGGAGCGTGGACCAGCCTGTGGACATGCTCGATACCGGAGCGGGGGCGTAGCGATGGGCTTCTGGGACAAGTTCACCGGCACCCGGCACCCCGACGCCGGAACCACACCGCGCCCCACCACGGAACTCCGGGCAGCGCTGCTCGCGCTCAATGGCCCAGACGTGCCGTTCGTCGTGCGCGACGCCCACCCTGGCGAGAAGGCGGACCTGGTGGCCGAGTGGCGGATCCAGGAACCCGCCTCGCAGAACTTCGGTCGCCGGAGCCAGCTGGAACGGCAATTCCGGATCTCCATGCACCTGGTCCCGGGGAAGCGCGAGGTGCGCGGCCTCGAAGAGCAGTGGGAAGTGACCTGGGTCGGGAACCCGCCCAAGAAGACCATGTCCCGCAGTTACGGCCGCGGGCCAACGACCACCGTCTCCAAGCAGTGGACGTACGAAAAAGGGCCCGACGGCCGCCGGCGCAGGGTCGAGACGTTCAGCTTCGACTCCCGGGACATGAAGAACCCCGTGCGCGACACGGTCCTCGGCGCGGGCTGGATCTGGCGCGGAGTGCTGAAGCGCTCCAAGCTGTGACCGGCCCACAGCACCCGGCGTGTCACGGCCTCCAGGTGTTGTGAGCCTGCGCCGCAGCGGCGTCTCGGCGGCGCCGGCGGGCCGACAGGGCGAAGGGCACCGCACCGGTCAGAACGGCGGCGGTGACGCCTGCGGCGATCCAGGTCGTGGAACTGCTGTCGTCGTCTTCGTCATCGGGGGCGGCGTTGGGCTTGGCATCGGCGGAGGCCGGCGGCTCTGACTTCGATGGTGCGGGGCTGGAGGGCCGGGGCGATGTCTTGTCTTCGTACTTGAAGTCGGAGAGCGGGTAGACATCGGCGGGGCCGGGGTCACCGGGGTCCTTCAGCGCGATTCGCGGTCGGACGAGGCCATACCCCACGGAGTCATTGCGCTTGGCTCCGTCGGTGGGGCCACCGATGGTGTTGAGCATGACCCGCAGGACCTGATTGTTGGTCCAGTTGGGGTGCTTGGACCAGATGAGGGCGGCACTGGCGGAGGCGATCGCGGTGGCGTCACTGGTGCCGTGGGACCTGCACAGGTCGCCCTCGCCGCCTCCGCATGCGTGGTACATCTCATCGCCAGGCGCGGAGACATCTACCTGCGGCCCGTATTGAGATTCCTCGGTCTTGTGAAGGTCCCTGCCGATGGCTCCGACTCCTACCACGCCAGGAGTCCCCGCCGGGTACTCCACTACCCGCGTGCCCTTGTTCCCGGTTCCCGCGAAGATCAGCGAACCCTTATCCAGCGCGTACTTCACAGCGGCCGTGAGCTTCTCTGAGGTTTTCCATGACCGCAGCGAGATGTTGATGATTTGAGCTCCGGAATCAGCGGCATAACGGATTCCTCGGCTAACCGTATCGTTGAACTCTTCGGGGTACTTGTTGGCTTCAAAACCACGATCAGGTACGCGGATGGGGAGGATCTTGGCTCCAGGAGCCAGCCCAAAGGTGCCATTGCCTCCATTAGCCTTGCCAGTGCCGGCGATCTCAAGTGCCATGATGGTTCCGTGGCCGTTTGGGTCTGTCCGCTCATCGCCAGGCGCCGCCGGGGCCTCGTCTTTCCCGGGCAGGACCTGTCCCCGCAGGTCTGGCAGGTCGTCGTTGACGCCGGTATCGATGACAGCGACCGTGATGCCCTTCCCGGTGCTGCTCTTCCACATCTGCTCGGCCTTCATGACCGTAAGGTGCCACTCCCGCGAACGGATCGACTCCGCATGCGCGGGAGTGGCCGCGATGCCCACCAGCACCAGGCCTACGGCCCCGGAGACGGCACTTTTCAGTCGGCCATTTCGCGTGGTGCTGGCAGACATTCGCTTCCTCTCGATATTTCTCGACAAGATCAATCAATAGCTGGGGGCGCAGCCCCGGGACCAGCCTGGCGCCCGGTCTCCTGGTCCCCTTCGTCACGATCCCGACGCACCAACCCCGAGCCACCAGGTGTAAACGTTCGCGAGGCGGAAGGCCCCCGTTGCGCTCGCCCTCCCACAATGCCGCCAGTCTCCCCCGCCAAGCGACGCTCGGGCCCTGCCCCACGACGCCCCGCACTCGCCCCGCCGACACCGCTGCCAGCGCCCTGCCCTATCGGCCCTCGACCATGCGTTCCCGATCGCTCATCGCCGATGACGGTGCCGCGAGGCAGTCCACCGGTCGGCCGACCGGTGGACGGCGGCATGGGCCGACCGCCCACGATGCCGTTACGCCCTGGGGTCGCACCGGGACCCCCCGGCCCAGGGAGCCCGGGAACCATAGGACGACCACCAGGCACCGAGCGTCCCGCTGGGTTCCCAGTCATGGGCTGGTTGCCACCACCCGGTAGCGGGCCGGAGACCGGCCCTGTCAGTCCTCGTCCTGGCAGACCAGGGGGCCGGACACCGGGCACCACACGCCCGGGCCCGGTGGGGAAGCTCGGCCCTGAGGGTAGACCCTTCGCACCACCCACCACAGGTGGAAAGCCATCTATGGGCGGCAGAGTTCCGCGTTCGCCACCTCCATGCGGCAAGCCGACGGGGGGCGTATGAGTTGTCGGCAGTTCCGGCACCGGCGCCGTACCGTCAATCTCTACGCCAACGGGATCGGCGGGTGTCGGTCGCTGGTTCCCGCCAGGGATTTCAGGCCCAGTGACCACAGGCAGGTGAGATTCGCCCGGCGTCGCCACACCCCCAGTGGCCTCGGGAGGTACTCGATGAGCCACGGCGCCGGGGGAGACACCAGATGCACCAACGCCCGATGACCTGCCAGAGTCGGGGCTCCCAGCGGACACCGCCTCTTCCTGGGTGACCTGGCTCGGGTCTGGCTGAATAGCCATCGGCGGAGGCGGAAACTTGGGCCGTTCCTGTGCAGCCATCCACGCGGCGGAAAACTGATAGGCCTCCCCTAGCTTGTTCATCTGGCCGATCGCCTCTTGTCGAAGGGCTTCCTTTCCCTGCGCCAGCTCGCCCGAGGACTTTCTGGACACCGTGTCCGAGTCCGGGTCGTTGGGCGCCGACTCTGCCGCGTCCAGATTCGCTTTTGCACTGGTCTTGTCGCGGGGGATCGCCGACTGGACTTGGGAAATCGTCTCGGACGCCATGCCGAGCAGCGCCGCCGATGACCCGCTGAGCATGGCCAAGCGCAGCGTGGAGTTGCCGAGGTCAGCGGTCCAGGTGCGGAAAGCGTCCGCGCCCTCACCCTTCCACTCCACGTACTGTGGATAGAACTTGATATCTTCCGCGATCTTGCCAAGCTCCGTGGCCGCCGCGGCTAGCCGTTCAGCAGCTGCTTGCACCGTGGACGCGTTCGCCTCGTCAAGCCAAGCGAGCATCTGCTCGTGACTCATGTCGTCGAAAGACGTGCGGCCACCGCTCTTCTTGCCACCCATTAGGCCTTGACCCCCGAGTCCTCGCCCGACGACGCCTGGTCCTGCTGTCCCTTTCCGCTGCTGTCGCTACTCTTCTCGGCCCCGTGCGGCGCCGTGGGGTCGTAGGCACCCCCGTAATGCTCGGTGGTCTCCTTGCTGATCGCGGCCATGCGGTCGCGAACCGACACGTCCAACTCCGCGTAACCGTTATGCGAAGCCTGCACCGCGATGCCCATGCCCTCGATCGAGTCGGACAGCACCTTGGAGAGCTTCTCCAACTCCGTGATCACCGTCTGGTAGGTGCTGAACAGACCGGCCGCCTCAACCCAGCCGTCATGGCCCCCGCCGAACTGGTTGCGGGTCAATGGCTCCTGTCCCACCTTGCCCGGGCCCGCGTCGGAGCCCTTGAGGTCGGTGATCAGCTTGTCGACGCGCTGCTGGAACTTCGTGAACGACGTCAGCTCGGTGACGAGGTCACGGTCACCGAATCTCTCCCGAAAGCCCTCGACCCCATGCTTCACGTCGGACGTCCACGACCACGGTCCCGAGTGCTTCCCGTCCTTGCTTCCTGACACGATCCCCCCTGCGCGGCCGTTTAGCCGAAGTTCGGCTTGTAACTCTAACGACCTGTCGTGACAGTTCACGGTCGACTGGCCGCGCAGAGCGATCGAAATCACGCCAGTGTGATTAGGGCCAGGGGTCGTGTCCTATGCGCAGCCTCCCGCCGGACCCGCGTCGCCGCCTGGGCCCCCGGCCTCCGGCAGCTCGACGTGCTCGCCGAGCCAGGACTGGTCGATGTCGCCCTCCACCGGCTCCGTGCCGCGCACCGCGGCCACATACGGCTTGAGGCGGTCGACGCCGAAGAACTTGTCGAAGCCGTGCACGAAGAACGGGACGCCGAAGAGGCCGTCGTCGTAGGCGCGGGTGAGGACTTGGACGCCGCGGGCGCGTAGGTCGGGGTCGTCGGAGGCGCTGGCCACCCGGTTCGCGTCGAGGCCAAGCCGCTCGGCGATCGCGGCGATGGTGTCGCGTGTCGTGATGTCCTGGCCCTCCTGCCAGCGGGCTCGGTAGACGGCGTCGATGTAGGCGCGGCCCTGCCCCGCGTCGTCCGCCAGGAGATAAGCCAGGTGCGAGACCTCCCAGTTGGGGTCGCGGTCGATGGGGATGGTCATCTCCAGGCCGCGCAGCTTCGACAGCCGACGGATGTCCTGGAGGATGTAGAAGTTCTTGGCCCGGGACATCGGAACGAGGGGCAACTCGACGCCGGCCTCGTCCAGCAGCTTCTGGGTGATGGGGTCCGGCTCCCAGAAGGGGATCCACTCGATCGTGTCGGCGACGTCGGGATAGCGGTCGAGCAGGTCGCGGTAGGCGAACCAGGAGTAGGGGCTGCGCAGCGAGAAGTACCAGCGGGGCTGCTTGCTGCGTTTGGTCTTCCGCGCGGTCATCGCCCTCCCTCCTCACCGCTCAGGGCGCGGGCGACACGGTCGTCCCACTCCACCAGGCGGCCCCGCTTGCCGTTCTCCACCACGCCGTAGCCGTGGGTGATCTCACCGGTGGCGGTCTTGATCAGGTGGCCGTCGCGGACCACGTACCAGTCGACGCGGGCGGTGTAGAGGAGGTTCTTGAAGACGCTGTCGACGGTGTAGACGGTGTAGAGGTCCTCTTCGAGGTGTGTCTCGTCGAGGAGGGTGATGCGCGAACGGGTCACGGCGGGGATCCAGTTGGACTCCGCCAGGAGGGTGCGGATGGAGATGCCGCGGGCGTCGACGAAGCGGTGCTTGGCCTCCTCCATCAGGCGCAGATAGCCGGACATCGGGACGCGCTCGAAGAAGTGGACGTAGGGATAGGGGACGCGGAACTTCCAGGCGTAGGCGTTCTGGCCCTGGGTGAGCTGCGCCAGGACCGGGTCATTGGCGTTCGCGTCCGGGTTCGCGTCCGGGGTGGCGTCCGGGTTCGCGACCAGGTTCGCGTCCGGGTTCGCGTCCGGGTTCGCGTTCGCGTCCGCGTTGTCCGTGCTGCCGCCGGAGATCAGGGGTGCCGATCCGCCCTCCTTGACCGGCTCGCCGGGCCGCGCGTCGCCGATGCGGGTGCGGACGAAGCGCTCCAGGCCGGGCGGGGGCGGGGTGCGGTCGGGCATGCGGCGGTCGTCCTCGTCGCGGCGGAGCACCGCGCGGGCCGTGGCGGTGACCGCCTTGACCGGGGCGCCGTCGCGGTCGACGGTGATGGCGACCTTGAAGGCCAGCTCGTCGTCGCCGTCCTTGGTGACCGGCCTGACCTCGATCGACGCCTGATCGTCGACGATCAGCGCGGTGTTGAGGCGTGCGTCGAGGTGGGTGAGGTCGAAGCCGAGGCCATGGTCCTCGTAGAGCGCGCCGACCGGCAGGCCGCCGGCCCGGAAGTGGTCGATGACGGCCTTCTCGACCAGGTAGTTGACGTGCTTGAAGCCGATGATGGTGCCGATGTTGGCGCCCTCGTACCCGGGGGTGTGGACGACCGTGGTCGGTTCGGTCAGCAGGCCCTTCAGCGAGCTGTCGATCTCGGTCATCGTCAGGCGTCCTGACCGGCGGCCGGAGACGCTGCGGACGGAGACGCTGCGGACGGAGACGCGGCGGACGCGGACTTGGCGGCCAGCGATTCGGTGACGACCTCCACCACGGCGTCCAGATGGACCATGCGGGAAAGCTCCGCCTGGTCGATCACGATCTTGAACTGCTTCTCCAGGGAAGCCAGGATCTCGATGGCCCGCAGCGAGTCGGCACCGTGGTCCTCGCGGAAGAGGCTGGTCGCGGTGACCTCGTCCTCCTCCAACTCCAGGATCTCGCAGACGATCTCCTTGATTTGCTCGAAGCGCTCGTCAGCGATCGCGGACATGAGGGACCTCCACAGGGGGCGGAACGGATAGGGAAGGAAAGTGGAAATGTCCCCGCACCGAATCGCGGGAACAAGAATGCGGATTCGCTGGGGCAACTGGAACACTAGAGGCGGCCGGAGGAAGCCCCGGTCCGCCCGTCAGGAAGTTGCCAACCAGGCCCCGGCGCACCGGCATTCGGCCCCCGTAACGGCAGGTCCAGGTCACGTACGTCAATGACCGGAACTCATGGCGGGACACTTCACGACGCCGGGAAATACCCAGGAATACGCGGAAGGTCGTCTGCCTCATGGCCCAAGTCACCGCCTCACGTGCCGCTGCCGTCAGGGAGATCGTTTCCAGTTCCACGGGTCGGTAGTCCATGTCGACACATCAAGCCGGGACCGGAGTGCGTGGCGATGGCCACACGGTGGTGCTGACCGGGCTCGGGGTCATCTCCAGCATCGGCGTGGGCGCGGCCGAGTTCGCCGAGGGGCTGCGCGCGGGGCGGAGCGGCGCGAAGCCGATCACGGCGTTCGACACCGAGGGCTTCGAGCACACCAACGGCTGCGAGATCCGCGGCTTCGAGCCCGAGCGATGGGTCCGCACCCTGGATGTCGCGGGCCTCGGACGGGCGAGTCAGTTCTCGTCGGCGGCGGCTCGGATGGCGGTCCAGGACGCCGGGCTGGATCCGGCGGAGTTGCGGGAGCGGCGCGGCCTGGTCGCCATCGGTACCACCGACGGCGAGTCCTACGACCTGGACCGGCTGGTCGCGAGCCAACTCCGGCACGGTCCGGCACGGATGGACCGGTCCATCGCGGGCCGGGTGCGGGCCGGGCGGCTGTCGGCGACCGCGGCCCGGGAACTGGGGCTCACCGATGTGGAGGCGGTCACCATCCCCACCGCCTGCGCCGCCGGGAACTACGCCATCGGCTACGGCTTCGACGCACTGCGCTCCGGCGATGTCGACTTCGCGCTGTGCGGCGGGGCCGACGCCATGAGCCGCAAGACCTTCGCCGGCTTCTACCGGCTGGGCACCATCGCCCCGGAGCGCTGCCGGCCGTTCGACGCCGACCGCCAGGGGCTGCTGACCGGCGAGGGCGCCGGGGTGCTGATGCTGGAGACCGAGGAATCGGCGCTGGCGCGCGGCGCCCGGATCTACGCCGAGGTCCTCGGCTACGGGCTGAACTGCGACGCGGGCCACCAGGTGGCACCACTGGAGGCGGATGTGGCGCGCTGCATGGAGCTGGCGCTGCGCGACGCGGGGGTGCGGCCCGAGCAGG
Source organism: Streptomyces sp. JLBT605 (assembly GCF_058215555.1). Lineage (NCBI taxonomy): Bacteria > Bacillati > Actinomycetota > Actinomycetes > Kitasatosporales > Streptomycetaceae > Streptomyces > Streptomyces sp. JLBT605. The sequence goes on along the minus strand of NZ_CM177087.1, from coordinate 3,767,239 downwards.
TCGATCTGATCTCCGCGCACGGCACCGGGACGAAGACCAACGACATCACCGAGGCCCGGGCGATCCGCTCGGTCTACGGGGACAAGCCGCCGCGCACCATCTCGGTGAAGTCGATGCTCGGACACACCATGGGAGCGGCGAGCGCGCTGGCGGCGATCGCCTGCTCGCTCGCCATCGTCCACGGCTTCATCCCGCCCACCATCAACCACGGCGCCACCGACCCGGAGTGCGGAATCGACTGCGTACCGAACGAGTCCGTCGCCGCCGACCTGCGGATCGTCCAGAACAACGGGCTGGCCTTCGGCGGCAACAACGCCGTCGTGCTGCTGGGCAGATACGACGGGGGCGGGGACGGGGACGGGGCTGATCGGCCGGGAGCCGGGACCGCGGAGGGAGCGCGATGACCGGAACGGCGGGCGGGCCGCTGATCACCGACTGGTCGGCCGTCTCCCCGTACGGGATCGGGCGCGCGGCCTTCGAGGAGGGCTTCCGCAGCGGCCGGACGACGGACGCGCCCCTGGAGTCGGTGGGGGACGGGGACGGGCCGGGTGAGGACGGGCTGGAGGGGGGTGGGCCAGACGGGCGGGCCTGCCTGGTTCCCGGCTTCGTCATCAAGGACGTGCTGGGGAGGAAGGGCACGCGGGCCATGGACCGGGTCACCGGCCTGGTGGTGACCGCCGTCGGCCGGCTGCTGGACACCACCGGCGGGCCGCTGCCGTCCGAGGACGCCGACCCGGACACCGCCCTGGTGCTGGGCACCACGCACGGCAGCGCCAAGAGCATGGTGGACATCACCCGGGACACCCTGACCGACGAGAAGCCGTACTACATCAACACCGCGCACATCCCGAACGCCATCGGCAACGCGCCGGCCGCGATGTGTGCCATCTGGTACGGGCTCAAGGGGCCGAACACCACCCTGGCGACCGGCCGTTGCTCGGGGATCTCGGCGCTCGGCTATGGCCGTCGACTGCTTGCGGCGGGCCGGGCCAGGACGGTGCTCTGCGGCGCGGCGGAGGAGTACACCGCCGATCGGGCCTGGCTGGAGTGGCACGCGCGCGGCCTCGACGATGAGACAGCCGACGCGGGCGCGGTGCTCGGTGAGGGGTGCGCGGTGGTCACGCTGCGCGCGCCGGGCGGCGTTGGCGGGCGGGACGACGAGGCGCTCGCCGAGGTGGTGGGGGTCGGCGCCGGGGTGGTGGGCCCGGGCGGGGTGGCGGCCTCGCTGGAGAGCGTCGTCGGGAACACCCTCAGGCGCGCCGGGATCTCCCGGGGCGAGCTGTGGGCCCGCTCGTTGTCGGCTCCGGCCGGGGAGGCCGGACGCCAGGAACGCGCGGCGCTGGACGCGCTCTTCGGCGATCTCCGCCTGCCGACCATCGGGCAGCCTGCCGACACCGGCCTGCCCGGCCCGCCCGGCCCGCCCGGGCGGGGTGGCCTGCCTGGCCTGATCGGCGACACCTCCGCGGCCAGCTCCGCGTTCCAGCTGGTGGCCACGCTCACCGCGGCCCAGGACAGCCCTCGATCGCGAGGCCGGGTGGCGGTGATCACCTCGGTCGACCGCGACGGCGCCCTGGCCTGCGCGCTGCTCCGGCTGCGCTGACGGCGTCCCGACGCATCCGCCGGGACGCCCGGCGCGCGGTGCCGCTGGCGCCCGGCCCGCCGAGCCCGCACGCGCGCGGCGCCGATCGGCCGGGCGCGGCCCGCCGTGCCGGCGAGCGCCCCCCGCCCGCCGCCGGCACCTGCGCGCCCGACGCTCAGCCATGCGGCCGCCGCCCGGAGCTGCGGCGCCCGGCCCGTGAGCCACACCCGGCACCTGCCGAGCCGTACACGCGCAGTTGCCGCGCCGTACGGGGGTCGCCCCCGCGCCGTACAGGCAGCGCCCCGCGCCCGCACGCACGCGGCGCCCGGCCCGCACGCACGCGGCGCCCGGCCCGCACGCACGCGGCGCCCGGCCCGCGCGCACACGGCGCCCGGCCCGCACGCACGCGGAGCCCGCCCAGCCCGCACGCGCGCCGCGCGGCTCAGCCGGCGTACAGCCCGCCCCCGCTCAGCCGGATCGCGGCGTCGACCACCGCGTTGCCGTAGAGCCGGCCCGGGGTGCTGGTCATGTGTGTCACCGGGCCGGATATGGAGACGGCGGCGACCACGCGGCCGCCGGGGCCGCGTACCGGGGCCGCCACGGCGGCGATGCCGTGCTCGCGGGCGCCGGTGCTCTGCGCCCAGCCCTGCCGCCGCACCCCGGAGAGGGTGGCCGCGGTGAACCGGGCGCCGCGCAGGGCCGCGTACAGCTCCTCCGGGCGCTCCCAGGCGAGCAGCACCTGGGAGACCGGGCCGGCGTTCATCGGCAGCGCGGCCCCCAGCGGCACGCGGTCGCGGGCGGCCGGGTTGTCCGGGGCGGTCGCCTCGGCCACGCAGATCCGCATGGTGCCGCGGCGCCGGTAGAGCCGCGCGCTGGCCCCGGTGGCGTCCCGCAGCTCAGCCAGCGCCGGATCGGCCGACAGCGCCAGGTGGTCCCGGCACGCCTCCATGGCCATCAGGCCCAGCCGCGGGCCCAGGACGAACCGGCCCTGCCCGTCGCGGGCCAGCAGCCGCAGCCGCTCCAGCGCGACCACCAGCCGGTGCACCGTCGGACGCTTCAGACCGGTGTCCGAGACCAGTCTCGCCAACGAGGCCGGGCCGCCTTCCACGACGCCGAGCAGGAGTGACGCCTTGTCGAGAACACCGACTCCGCTCACTGCCTGCTCCGATGGAGCGGCCGTCGGAGAGGCCGTCGGAGAGGTCGTCATGGATGTGTCTCCTCATGGGACTCAGCGCCGCGCGTGCGGCGGGCGCGGCGAGTGCGGCGCGTACGGCGAGTGCGGCGAGTGCGGGGAGTGCGGCGAGTGCGGCGGATCCGGCGGCGGGGTGATCGGCAGCAGGCCCAGCTCCGCTGCCCTCACCCCGGCCTGGAAGCGGGAGTTGGCGCCGAGTTGCGCCATGATCTCCGCGACGTACCGGCGATAGGTGCGGACCGAGACCGACAGCTGGCGGGCGGCGACGTCGTCGGTGACGCCCAGGCGCAGCCACTCCAGGATCGGTCCGACCAGGTCGGCACGGACCCGGTCGCCGAAGTCGATGCGCTCGGTCACCGGCAGGGCGGTGTGCCAGATGCCGTCGAAGAGGGTCCGCAGGGTCTCGATGACGCCCGGGTCCCGGATGGCCGAGGGGCCGGCCCGGCTCCCGGCCGCCGAGTCGGCGCAGACGAACGCGGCCCGGCCGTCGATGATGAGCGCGGCCAGCCGGGGAATGCGGGCGACTCGTATGTCCAGCGGCCGGCCGCCTCCGGTGTGCCGCTCGACGAATTCCCAGTCCACCAGGTTCTGCGCGCAGAGCATCCGGGTTTTCTTGTCGCCACCGTCTCCGGCGAGCCATTCCCCCAGGACGGAATGCATCACCCGGGCGTGTGCGGCTTCCGCCGCAAGTACGACATCGACGCCCTCGGTGGCCTGGCCGATCGATTCCGTCGCGGCCGCCGCGATTTCCTCGTCACACAAACCGGTACCGCTCAGACTGCCGCTCAATTGACATCACTCAAAACTGGCATCACTCAGGCTGGCATCGCTCACACTGGCACCACGCACACTGGCAAGGACCGCATTCGCTCACACCGCTCACTTCACGACAGAAGTCCCAGTTCAACGGCGCGGACGCCGGCCTGAAAGCGGGAGTTCGCGCCCACCTCGCGCATGATCGCCGCCACATGGCGGCGGTAGGTGCGCAGGCTCACCTGCATCTCCTTGGCGGCCACGTCGTCGGTGCGGCCGGCGCGCAGCCGCTCCAGGATCAGCCGCACCGAGTCGGTCCTCAGCCGCTCGGACAGCCGCAGGTGCTCGGCGAGTGGCATCGCGCTGCTCCAGGCCCCGGCGAACATCAGGTCCAGCGCCCGTACGGCGGCCGGGTCCGCGATGAGCGACAGCCGGCGCCCGCCACGGGCCGGGCCGGTGCGCCCGAACGCCTGCCGCCCGTCCACGATGAGCATGCCCTGCGGCCCGACCTCGCTGACCCGCAGGTCACAGCGGTTCGTGTCCCGGCGGGCGGCGGCCGCCAGCGCCAGCGGGGCCACCACTCCGGGCGAGCAGAGCGCCCGTACGGTGACGCCCGAGCCGCGCAGCGCGGTCAGCCGGCCGAGCAGCGGGGCGAACGGCCTGGCCCGCTCGTAGCTGCCGGGCATGATGACGTTGACGCTGTGCCTGGCCTGGTTCAGCAGCCGGGTGATCTCCCGGCGCACCCCCGGCCCGTCGGAGGCCAGCACCATCGGCGCGGGCGCCGGCTGCGCGCCATCCGATCGCGCGGGCGGTGCCCCGACCGATGGGCCGGGGTGTGCGTCATCCGATCGCACCGGCCGTGCGCCACCCGATTCCGATCGCCGAGTCTTCCTCTGAACTGTCCGCGGCAGATCTGCCATGACTCCCCCATATGATGCGCGTCCGCCTGAATCCAGCAATGGAATCCGAAATGACGCGATCGCCCGACCCGACCCCCATGTCCACCGGCGCGCCACCGGCCCTTCACTCGCAGGTAAGAACTGAGCGGGCCGGACACGCATTACGTGGAAAATTCGTCGCAAGCGCTTGACGCGCGAGATTAGTTCGCTCGCTGCAATCGAGTCAACGCACGGCGTCGGACAGTGAACACACAAAAGACCCCACGACTACCAGGCACTTCACAAGGCGGCGACCGGTTGTACGCACAGGAATTGTCAGCAAGTTGCACTACAACCGGCCGGGCCATGCCACCCGGCCCGGCCGGTGCGAGCGCTGCGCACCCGCCGCGCCACCCTGGGCGATCGAACTCGCCCTGGATGGCCGGTTGTTGACAGCCGCGAAGATCAGGGCGTGCGGCGCCGCCGAGGGGACGGCCCCCGCCGCGAAGGGGACCGCCCGATGTCGGGAAGGGGACCGCCCCGGTGTCGGAAAGGAAGCCGCCCGGCGCCGCGACGGCACGGCGTCGGGAGCCCGGCGTCGGTGCGGCACCCGCTCCGGCCGGCGGCCCCGCGTCAGCGACATCGGGGGCGCCAGAGGCGTCAGGGACGTGCGGTGGGTGGCCGATCGGTGTCAGCCGGCGTCGGGGACGGCGGCGCCCTTCCGGGCCCGGATGTCACCGACGATGTACGGCAGGCCGGGCAGCACCAGCACCGGCGCGGCCCACAGCTCCACGGTGAACAGCACCTCGTCACCGGCCAGCCACTTGGCGAGCAGCACCGTGGGCAGGCCGACCACCAGCGCGATCAGCCAGCTCCTGCGGAAACCCAGACTGCCGCGCCGCATCTCCCAGACGCCGGTGGCCACCGCGCCGGCGAGGGGAAAGGCGATGTCACCAGCGGTCAGCTCCAGCCGGGTGGTCCACCTGATGACGTACATCAGCAGCAGCGCGAAGCCGACCACGGCGCAGAGCAGCGAGGCGGTGCGCAGCGCGCGGACGGGCAGCGGGGCGCGGGCCCGCGCCCAGGAGGCGGCGAACGCCCTGACGTCGCCGCCGACGACGTCCCGCGCCGTGCGGCCGGCCGCCTCCGCGTCCTGAAGGTGCGCGGCGAGCTCGTCGACCATCTCCCGCACCGACGCCTCGTCGACCCCCCGGTACTCCCAGTTGGTGCGGCAGACCGCGAGGATCCGCTCCTTCGTCATGGTGGTCGTGGCCGTCATGGTGTGTGCTCCCCCGTGGATTCGGTTTCGGACAGGATCCGGCCCACACGCCCGGCGAAGTCGTGCCACACGGCCTGGCCGCCGCTCAGCTCGGCACGCCCCGCCTCGGTCAGGCGGTAGTACTTGCGCGGGGCGCCGCCGCTGGGGGACGGCGCGCGGTACGAGGAGATCAGCCCCGCGCGCTCCATCCGGGCGAGCAGCGGATAGACGCTGCCCTCACTGACCAGCTCAAGCCCGCTGTCGGCGAGCCCCTCGGTGATCTCGTAGCCGTACCGGGGGCGCTCGGCGATCAGCGAGAGCAGGCACAGGTCGAGCACTCCGCGCAGGAGCTGACTGCGCCGCTGGTCGGCCGTGGTCGGTAGCCCCTTTGTCATGCGGCACAAGATAGTCGCTCATTGCCATGCGACGCAAGAGACTTGCGGCGCATGGCAATGGACGCGCTGAGATGCCACTGATGCCTCTGGTGCCTCTGATGTCACTGGGGCGCTTCGCGGCCTGGGAAGAACAAAAGACCGCGGGGCCACCTGTGGTGACCCCGCGGTCTCAGCAGAGCCGACTGTCGGGTTCGAACCGACGACCTTCGCTTTACAAGAGCGGTGCTCTACCAGCTGAGCTAAGTCGGCGAGTCCCTGAAGTGTACCCACGGCGGAGGGGTGCGCCGGCCGGAAACTTCGCCGCTGTCCGACTGCTGACATCCAGGCCACCGCCAGGTAGCGTCACGGCAGGTCCGCGCACGTGGACCAGACCAACCTCCTTTACTCGGATCGTCCGGCACGTTCCTGCCGGTGAAGGGACTCATCACCATGGCTACGGTCACCTACGACAAGGCCACCCGGATCTATCCGGGCAGCACCAAGCCCGCCGTCGACCAGCTGGACATCGCGATCGAGGACGGCGAATTCCTCGTCCTCGTCGGCCCCTCCGGTTGCGGCAAGTCCACCTCGCTGCGGATGCTCGCCGGCCTGGAGGACGTCAACGGCGGCGCGATCCGCATCGGTGACCGCGACGTCACCCACCTGCCGCCGAAGGACCGGGACATCGCCATGGTGTTCCAGAACTACGCGCTGTACCCGCACATGACCGTCGCGCAGAACATGGGCTTCGCGCTCAAGATCGCCGGCGTGAACAAGACCGAGATCCGGCAGAAGGTCGAGGACGCGGCGCGCATCCTGGACCTGACCGAGTACCTCGACCGCAAGCCCAAGGCGCTCTCCGGCGGTCAGCGGCAGCGGGTCGCGATGGGCCGCGCCATCGTCCGTGAGCCGCAGGTCTTCCTGATGGACGAGCCGCTGTCGAACCTCGACGCCAAGCTCCGGGTGCAGACCCGCACCCAGATCGCCGGGCTCCAGCGGCGGCTGGGCATCACCACCGTCTACGTCACCCACGACCAGGTCGAGGCCATGACGATGGGCGACCGGGTCGCCGTGCTCAAGGACGGCCTGCTCCAGCAGATCGACTCGCCGCGCAACATGTACGACCGCCCGGCCAACCTCTTCGTCGCGGGCTTCATCGGCTCCCCCGCCATGAACCTGGTCGAGGTGCCGATCACCGACGGCGGCGTGAAGTTCGGCAACAGCGTGGTGCCGGTCTCCCGGGAGGCGCTGGGCGCCGCCGCCGACAAGGGCGACACCACGGTGACCGTCGGCGTCCGCCCCGAGCACTTCGACGTGGTCGAGCAGGGCAGCGAGGCCACGAAGTCCCTGTCCAAGGAGAGCAAGGACGCCCCGGCGGGCCTGGCCGTCACCGTCAACGTCGTCGAGGAGCTCGGCGCCGACGGCTATGTGTACGGCCACGCGGAGGTCGGTGGCGAGACCAAGGACCTCGTGGTCCGGGTCAACGGCCGCCAGGTCCCGGAGAAGGGCTCGGTGCTGCACGTGGTGCCGCGGCCGGGCGAGACCCACGTCTTCTCCACCTCCTCGGGCGAGCGGCTCAGCGACTGACCGACCAGACGAGACGGCGGCGCCGTCTTCCCGCGAGTGCGGGGAGGCGGCGCCGCCGCGTTGCCGGGTGCGGGGGGGGCTGGTGCCGGCGCATCGGCGGGGCGCCGGGCGCTGCCGCGGTGGCGGGGCGCGCGGACGGCGCTGCCGGGTTGCCCTGTCGACAAGTGTCCAGACAGAACGGCCATTTCGATCCTGTACGTCAACATCACGACGGCCTTACCGCGTTCGCCATCCCTCATCAGAGTGACCGAATGTCGCCAAATCATCACTCCTCGCTACGATCGCGGGCGTATCGCAGTCCCCTCCCCGAAATCCGAACTTCCGCGAGGACCTTCGTGAACACCGTCACCCGCCGCATCGGCAGAACTCTCGCCCTCGTCCTCCCCGTCGTCCTGGTGCTCTCCGGGACGCTCGCGGTGACCCGCGTGCCCTGGGCGGACCCGCGCGCCGAGTCGCAGATCCTCACCGCCTCCGCCGACCGGGCCTCCACCCACGCCACCCGGTCCGCCCCGCACAAGGTGCTGCGCGACCGGCTCCTCGCCGAGCTGCAGGAGAAGAACCCGAGCGTGGCGCTCACCCACCTCCAGACGGAGACCGACCGCCGCCCCTCGCTGGCCCGGCACTGCGCCTCGATCGCCCGCGCGCTCGGCCGCGCCGCGGTCGCCAAGTACGGCACCCAGCGCGCCCAGCGGTACGCCCGGCCCGTCTGCGACACCTCCTTCGCGTCCGGCGTGGGCCAGGTCCGGCACTGACCCGGCACCGGCCCAGGCGCCCCCTGGCGGGTGCCCGAGGGGCCGCCGCGGGAACGGGCATCCCTGGCCCCGGGACACCGGGGCCCGGCCGCTGACCGGCACCACATAAGGTGCGCACCATGACAGGTGACGCCCGCACAACCGCTCAGCCGCCCGCGCAGCCGGCACGGCCCGCACGGCCCTCCCAGGCAGTCGTCCTGGCCGGGGGCCAGGGTTCGCGGCTGCGCCCCTACACCGATGACCGGCCCAAGCCGATGGTCGAGATCCCCGGCACCGGGACGCCGATCATCGGCCACCAGCTCGCCTGGCTGGCCGCCGAGGGTGTCACCGACGCCGTCATCTCCTGCGGCCACCTCGCCGACGTCCTCCAGGACTGGCTCGCCACCGCGGAGCTCCCGCTGCGCGTGACCACCGTGGTCGAGACCGAGCCGCTCGGGCGCGGCGGCGGCCTGAAGTACGCCGCCGCCTCCCTTCCCCACCCCGACCAGCCCTGGTACGCCACCAACGGCGACATCTGGACCCGCTTCTCGCTCCGCGAGATGGCCGACTTCCACCGCGAACGCGACGCCGTCGCGACGCTGGCCCTGGCCCGGCCGCGGATCCCGTGGGGGGCGGTGGAGACCGACGAGTTCGGCCATGTCCTGGACTTCATCGAAGCGCCGCCCTCGCCCTACCTGATCAACGCGGGCGTGTACGTCTTCTCCGCCGAGTTCACCGCACTGCTGCCGGACCACGGCGACCACGAGCGCACCACCTTCCCGCGCCTGGCCCGGGAGCGGCGGCTGGCCGGCTTCCCGCTGCCGCAGGGGGCGTACTGGCGGGCCATCGACACCGCGAAGGACCTCACGGAGGCGGCGAAGGAGCTGGCGGGCCGCTGAGCCGTTTCTTGGCTGGGGCTCCACCCCAGGCAGCCCCGGCCCTCAATCTCCCCCAGCTACCTCCCCCAGACTTCGTCCGGGGGTGCCCCCAGGGAGGTGCCCCCAGGACGGGCTGGAAAATCCAGCCCGTCCTGGGGGCACCTCCCAGCGGTAGCTGGGGGAGATTGAGGACACAAGACAAAGGGCCCGTGCGGAGACGCTCACGCGTTTCCGCACGGGCCCGGTCCGCCGCCCGCTGCCGAAGGCCGGGGCGGCCACGGGCGGCCGCTGCCGTCAGCCGAGCAGGCCGCCCAGGGCGTCCGAACCGCTGCCGCCGGACGAACCGGAGGACGAGCCGCCACTCGCCCCGCCGCCGGTGCCGGCGGAACCGCCCGTCCCGCCCGAGGAGCTGGGTCCGGCCGTGGCCGAGGGCCGCTGCGGCGCCCGCTGCTGAGCGCCCTGGGTGGCGCCCTGGGTCCGGCTGGGCATGCTGCCGGCCGTGCTGCCCGCGGTCGGCGTGCCCGGCAGCGCCGCCGGGGCCGAGGAGCTGGCCGAGGCCGAGGGCCTCGCCGACCGCTCACGCGCGGACGCGGACGCCGTGGCGCCCTTCTTGAGGTGCCGGTGCTCGCCGCGACCGGACCTCTCGGGCAGCGGCGAGCCGGGCAGGCTGTTGCGCGGATGGTCGTCCCGGCTCGGGGAGTCGACCGTCTGCGAGGAGCGCACCGCCGCGCCGAGCATCGACCCGAAGAGCAGGGTCATTCCGGTCACCACGGCGGTCATCACCGCACCCCTGCGCAGCACCCGCCGCCGCAGCTGCCAGAGCTCGACGCGCGGCCCCAGCCGCCGCCACGCCTCACCGGCCAGCCGGGCGTCCATGGAGTAGACCGGGGCGCCGGCGATGACCAGCGGGCTCCAGGCCGCGAGATAGATGATGTCCGGCGCGTCATAGGCCGGCACGGTGCGCCAGCTGACCGTCACCAGCAGGGCGGCGGACAGCAGGGCGCCGAACGCCGCCGCCACCCGCTGCCACAGCCCCATGACCGTGAGCACGCCGACGACGACCTGGAGGAAGGCGACCGTCAGACCGGCCCCGACCGGGTGGCCCAGCGCGAAGTCGCGCAGCGGCTCGGCGATCGGCCAGGGGTGCAGGGACCGCAGCCACTTGACCATCGAGCCGCGCTCGCCGCCGTCGAAGTAGACCGGGTCGGCGAGCTTGCCCATGCCCGCGTAGATCGAGATCAGGCCGAGGAAGACCCGCATCGGCAGCAGCACGATGCCCAGGTTCATCCGGCGGCCCGGGTAGTAGGCGTGCCGCACGCCCGGCCCGCCGGCGCCCGAGCCCGCGCGGTTGCGCCGCAGCCGAGACCGCCGTCCGCCGCCCGGCCCGGCGGCGTCGTCGAACTCGTCCTCGTCGAAGTCGTCGTCGAAGTCGTCGTCGAACTCGTCGCCGCCGGCCTCGTCCAACGGACCGGCCTCGCCCGGCCGTTCGCCCGCGGTGCGGACCCGGGCGAAACGCGCGCCCAGCGCGCCGAGCCGGCCCGCGCCGCCGGCGCTGTCGTATCGATCGTCTCGATCGTCGTAGGCGGAAGAGGAATCGGGGGAGGCGTCGTCCAACGCGGTGTCCGCGGTGCGGGCCGCCGGGAGCCGGGGAGGACGGCCCCCCGGGTCACGGGGGCCGCGCGGCGCGATCACGACCGTCGGTGGGTCGTCCACGGACACGCGCGGCAGGACCTGGGTGAGGGTGCCCTCGTCGGCATCGGATCCGGTGGCCCAGGTGCGGCCCGAGTGCCGGACGGCCTGGAGGAGTTGCGCCGCGGGGTCACCGCCCGGCTCGGTGCGCCCGCTCCACACCACGGGGGTACGGCGGCGGCGCGCGCCCGGCACGGTGTCCAGCCGCGCCGCGTCCGCCGGCCCGCGGCTGGGGACCGGGTGGGCGAGCTCCACGCGGAAGCTCGCGTGATTGACGACGACCTGCGCCGGATCGCTCGGCACCTTGGCCATGGCCAGCTGCGGCTCGTCGTCGAATCCCGGTGAGCGGCCCCCCGTAGGCGTGCGGGGTGTTCTGGTGTCCACGCTCATCTAACCGAGTGACCCGCGTTTAAGACACTGCCTTGACCGGCCCCATCTGTCGGAGGCCCGTCAAGTCAAGATCCACACCGCGGGTCGGCCGGGAGTCGGCCGCCGGCCGGGCAGCCTCGTCAGGCCCAGGCCCCAGCCGTCGGACGTCAGCCCCAGGCCCCGGGCGTCGGGCGTCAGGGCCCCACCGGGGCGCACCGAGCGCAAAGCCCCGGGCCCCAGGCACGAGTACCTGGGGCCCGGGGCCTGGGGCTGGTGGGACGCGCGCGGCTCAGGCGCGGCGGCGAGACGCCTCGTAGAGCACCACGCCCGCCGCGACGCCCGCGTTCAGCGACTCGGCGCCGCCGGGCATCGGGATCCGCACCCGCAGGTCGCAGGTCTCGCCGACCAGGCGGGAGAGGCCCTTGCCCTCGCTGCCGACCACGATCACCACCGGGCCGTCGAGCGCCTCCAGCTCATGCAGCTCGACCTCGCCGTCGGCGGCGAGACCGACCACCGTCAGCCCGGCCTTCTGGTACGACTCCAGCGCGCGGGTGAGGTTGGTGGCGCGCGCGACCGGCGTGCGCGCCGCGGTGCCGGCCGAGGTCTTCCAGGCGCCCGCCGTCATTCCGGCCGCGCGCCGCTCCGGCACCACCACACCGTGGCCGCCGAAAGCGGACACCGAGCGCACCACGGCGCCCAGGTTGCGCGGGTCGGTGACGCCGTCGAGGGCGACGATCAGCGGGTCCTCGTTCCCGTCCGCCGCGCCGTCGAGCAGGTCCTCGGGGTGCGCGTAGTCGTACGGCGGGACCTGGAGCACCAGGCCCTGGTGGTTGAGCCCGTTCGTCATCCGGTCGAGCTCGGGGCGCGGCGCCTCCATGAGGTTGATCCCGCCGCGCTCGGCGGCGAGCTGCAGCGCCTCGCGCACCCGCTCGTCGTTGTCGATGAACTGCTGCACGTACAGCGTGTTGGCGGGGACGCCCTCGCGCAGCGCCTCGACCACCGGGTTGCGGCCGACGACCAGCTCGCTGGTGCCCTTGGGGCCGCCGCGGCGGGGCGCCGGGCGGCGGGCCGCCTGCTTGGCCTTGGCGTTCGCGGCACGCTGCTTGACGTGCCCCTTACGCATCTCGGCGGGCGGGGTCGGGCCCTTGCCCTCCAGGGCGCGGCGCCGCTTGCCGCCGCTGCCGACCGTGGCGCCCTTCTTGTTGGCGGTACGACGGTTCCTGCGCTGGCTGTTGCCGGCCATGAATGTCACCTGTCTCTTCATTGCTCAGCACTGCTCAGCAAACGTACGTGCTACTGGTCAACAGTGTGCCGCCCGGAGCACCGGGCGGCACAAAGAGGGAGGTCAGCGCGAGCCGAGCTCCCAGCGCGGACCGGACGGGGTGTCCTCGATGACCAGCCCGGACTGCTGGAGCTGGTCGCGGATGGCGTCCGCCGTGCCGTAGTCCTTGCGGGAGCGGGCGGCCTGCCGCTGCTCCAGTACCAGCCGGACCAGCGAGTCGACCACGCCGTGCAGGTCGTCGCCGCGGTCCGCGCCGCCGGCCCAGTGATCGTCGAGCGGGTCCAGGCCCAGCACGCCGAGCATGGCGCGCACCTCGGCCAGCCGCGCCACCGCCGTCTCCTTGTCGTCGGCGGTGAGGGCGGAGTTGCCCTGCCGGACGGTGGTGTGCACGACGGCGAGGGCCTGCGGCACCCCGAAGTCGTCGTCCATCGCGTCGGCGAAGGCCGGCGGCACCTCGGCGGCGGGCTCGACGGGCTTGCCCGTCTTCTCGGTGACCCGCTGCACGAAGCCCTCGATGCGCGCGAAGCCGGACTCGGCCTCGCGCAGGGCGTCCTCGCTGTACTCGATGGTCGAGCGGTAGTGCGGGGTGCCGAGGTAGTAGCGCAGCACGATGGGCCGCCACTGCTTGACCATCTCGGAGACCAGCACCGAGTTGCCGAGCGACTTCGACATCTTCTCGCCGCTCATGGTGACCCAGTGGTTGTGCACCCAGAAGTTGGCGAAGTCGTCGCCGAACGCCTTGGCCTGGGCGATCTCGTTCTCGTGGTGCGGGAAGATCAGGTCGATCCCGCCGCCGTGGATGTCGAAGGCGCGGCCCAGGTACTTGTGCGCCATGGCAGAGCACTCCAGGTGCCAGCCGGGACGGCCGCGGCCCCAGGGGGTCTCCCAGCTCGGCTCGCCGGGCTTGGCCGCCTTCCACATGGCGAAGTCGCGGGAGTCCCGCTTGCCGGTGTCCACGTCCCCGGCGGGCTCCAGCTTCTCCAGCGACTGGTTGGACAGCCCCAGGTAGCCGGGGAACGAGCGCACGTCGAAGTAGACGTTGCCCTCGGCGGCGTAGGCGTGCCCGCGCTCGATGAGCCCGCGCATCATCTCGATCATCTCCGGGACGTGCCCGGTGGCCCGCGGCTCGTACGTCGGCGGCAGGCAGCCGAGCGCGTCGTACGCGGCGTTGAAGCCGCGCTCGTTGTCATAGCCGATCGACCACCACGGGCGGCCCTGCTCGGCGGACTTGGCGATGATCTTGTCGTCGATGTCGGTGACGTTGCGGATGAAGGTGACGTCATAACCGCGGTAGGCGAACCAGCGGCGCATGATGTCGAAGTTCAGCCCCGACCTGATGTGCCCGATGTGCGGGGCGGCCTGCACGGTCGCGCCACACAGGTAGATCGAGACACAGCCCGGCGTGATCGGGGTGAAGTCGCGGATCTGCCGGGCGCTGGTGTCGTACAGGCGAATAGTCACGCATCAAGGGTAGACGGAAGGCGGCGGTGCCCCGTGACGCTGGGCCTGGGGACACCGAAGCGTGACACTCGGGGCGTTTGCCGTCAGGTGAGGTTGCCCATGCCGACGATCTTCCGCGGCGTGACGCGGACCACGACGCGCTCGGCGTCATCGACGGCGGCCGGGTTGAAGTCGCGGTAGTCCTTGCCGGTGTACTTGCGCGACAGCTTGTCGATCAGTTCCTGCCCGCCCTCGGTGGTGAGCGAGGCGGTGCCGCGGATCTCGGCGTAGTTGTAGGGCGCGTCGAAGGGCTGCACGACGACGGTCACCCGCGGATCCCGGCCGATGTTCTGCTGCTTGCGCCGCCCGATCGTGGTCGAGATCAGCACGTCGTCGCCCTCCCGGTCGGCCCACACCGGGGAGACCTGGGGGCTGCCGTCGGGCTGGATGGTCGCCAGGATGACGAAGACGGGCGAGTCGAGGAGCTGCTTGAGGTTGTCCGACAGCGCGGCCATGAGTCCTCCCGGACGGAGTCGTGAACATGCACGGGCGCCCCCCGGCTGCGCTCCCCTCCGCCTTACTCCTGACTACCACGTGGATGACGCTCGCGCCGTGGCACCGCGCGAGCCGCCCGGCGCTCCCTGAGTGGCGACACGCCGGGACCACCCGGACGCCGCGCCACCGCCGCGAGGGCCCACGCGGGACGGGCCCGCTGCGCCGGGCGAGGGACGGCCGACCTCCGACGAGGCGGTCACGGGCGGGCCGGAAGCGCCGGGGGCGGTGACGGTCAGGCCGGCCGCCCGGGAGGCCCGCGGTCAGGCCGGGAGCACCAGGGCGGTGGCGATGGCGGCGAGCCCCTCCGCGCGGCCGGTGAGGCCGAGGCCGTCGGTGGTGGTGCCGGAGACCGACACCCGGGCGCCGATCGCCTCGGAGAGCACCCGCTGGGCCTCGCCCCGGCGCTTGCCGATCTTGGGGCGGACACCGATCACCTGGATCGCCACGTTGCCGATCTCGAAACCCTCGGCCCGCACGATCCGGGCCGCCTCGGTGAGCAGGGTGACCCCGGAGGCGCCGGACCACTCCGGGCGGTCGGTGCCGAAGTGCGCGCCGAGGTCCCCGACGCCGGCGGCGGAGAACAGCGCGTCGCAGGCGGCGTGGGCGGCGACATCGCCGTCGGAGTGCCCGGCCAGGCCGTACTCCTCGCCAGGCCAGTGCAGGCCCGCGCACCACAGCTCGCGGCCGCGCTCGAAGGCGTGTACGTCGGTGCCGATGCCGACCAGGGGGACGGCGGCGCTAGAAACCATCGGTGGCCCTCCTGCGGGCGATCACGGCCTCGGCCAGGATCAGGTCCAGCGGCCGGGTCACCTTGAACGCCTCCTCGTGGCCGGGGACGACCACGACGGGGACGCCGAGCCGCTCGACCATGCCGGCGTCGTCGGTGGCGCCCTCGCCGTCGAAGGTGATCTTCTCGTGGGCCTCGACGAGCGTGGCGCGGTCGAAGCCCTGCGGGGTCTGCACGGCGCGCAGCAGGGCCCGCTCGGGGGTGCCGACCACCGGCTCGGGCTCGCCGGCCCGGTCGCCGGTGCGCGGCTCGACCTGCTTGACGGTGTCGGCGAGCGGCAGCGCGGGGACGACGGCGGGCGCGCCCTCGTGGACGGCGGCGATCACCGAGTCCACGGTGTCGGCCGGGACGAGCGGGCGCGCCGCGTCGTGCACCAGCACGGTGGTGATGTCCGCGGGCAGGGCCGCCAGCCCGCGCCGCACCGATTCCTGGCGGGTCGAGCCGCCGGGGACGACCAGCAGCTCGGTGGTGCCAGGCAGCGGGTGCTCGTCGAGCAGGTGCTGGACCTCGGTGGCGCCGTCGGGCGGGGCGACCACCACGACGAGGGATACGGCACGGGATCCGGCCATCGCCCGGACCGCGTGCACCAGCATGGGGATGCCGCCCAGCGCGCGGAGCGCCTTGGGGGTGCCTGGGCCGAGGCGTACGCCACGGCCGGCCGCGGGGATGACCGCGGCGGTACGGAAAGTCCGCTGGGGGCGCTCAGCGCCCTGGGGGGCGGACATTGCGTTCGCGTTCAGGTTTGCTTCCTCGGCCGAAATGGGTATGGCCACAGCGTGCCGGGCGCGATGCCCCGACCGGACCCTTCCGTGACGACTGGTCGAGCCAGCTGCCCGGGCCCGGCACACTCCTTACACCGCACGACGAGGTGCGGACTCCACGACGCGGCGACACGTCGGCGTCGCTCATCCGGCGACATCACCCGGACGAGCGGCGCGGACGAACGGTACAGCGGCCGTGTGGCGCCGTGGCACAGCAGAATGCGTGAGGCAGAGATGCCGCAGCGCCCGGCGACGACACGATCATGGACGCGAAGTCCAGATCGGTCACGCGGGCGCCGCGGCATGAGTGCGTCGAATCGAGCACCGCGTCAGGACGCGAGGACCTCGTCGAGCAGGGCCTCGGCCTTGTCCTCGTTGGTGGACTCCGCAAGGGCGAGCTCGCTCACCAGGATCTGCCGGGCCTTGGCCAGCATGCGCTTCTCACCGGCGGACAGGCCGCGCTCGCGCTCCCGACGCCACAGGTCGCGCACGACCTCAGCGACCTTGATCACGTCGCCGGAGGCGAGCTTCTCAAGATTTGCCTTGTAACGACGGGACCAGTTCGTCGGCTCCTCCGCGTAGGGTGCGCGCAGCACCTCGAAGACCCGGTCCAGCCCGTCCTGGCCGACCACATCGCGGACACCGACGAACTCCGCATTGTCCGCCGGCACACGAACCGTGAGGTCGCCCTGCGCGACCTTCAGCACCAAGTAGGTCTTGTCCACGCCTTTGATCTGGCGAGTTTCGATGGCCTCGATCAGCGCGGCCCCGTGATGGGGATAGACCACGGTGTCGCCAACCTTGAACGTCATGTGACAGGTACCCCTTCCGTGGCTATCCAGGGTAACACGGGAACGCACTGTTCTGAATGGCGTTTTCGCAGGTCAGGGCATATCTCGGGGCTTGACAACAGCGACCGGAACGTGCTTCGAGGGGTGCTCGAGCGAAGGTATTCGCAGGTCGGAGCGGCTGTCCGGGCAGGGCGAAACGCGTACGTTACACGGCCCGAAGGGGTCGCGCGAGAGGTTGTACGTCCCGTTTTGCCGGAGTCCCTGAGCCGTACTTCCACTACTCCGTTCGGTCCCGCGAGGGCAGAAGCCGAGCGTTTCGCGAATTGATCACGCCACAGATGATCATCATCGTGATCAATTCCCCCCGGAGCTCCATGCATTCCTTACCGATAATCCGCCGACCGGCCACCAGGACGATATTCCGACGTCCCGGAGATCGTCATGAGGCGGGTCGGGTGCGGCCCGGCGGGGACGGCTCGGTAACCTAAGCCCGCTGATCCAACCTTTACTTCGTCCTAGGAGATGCCGCCGCCGTGAGCAGCGACCTTCGACGCGGCGCCCTCGCCGCCACCGCCCTCGTGCTCTCCATCGCCTCGCTCACCGCGTGCGGAGCCGGGAACGACGCGCAGACGCTGGAGATCAAGCCGGACAACGCCGCGACCTCGGTCGGCAGCATCAAGATCCAGAACGCCACGGTCATCACCCAGCCGGACCTGAAGGCGAAGGGTCCCGCGGTCGTCACCGCCCAGATCTTCAACACCGGCTCCTCCGCCCAGACGCTGAAGTCGGTCACCATCGGCGGCAAGGCCACCGCGAAGCTCACCCCGGCCAAGGGCGAGAAGGAGCTCGTGGTGCCGGCGCACGGCTCGCTGACCATCGGCGGCAAGGACAACGCCGCCGCCGTCGTGGACAGCGGCCGGGAGGCCGCCCGCGACGGAGACGCCCAGTCCGTCGCCTTCGACTTCAGCTCCACCGGCGAGGTGAAGCTGGACGCCTTCGTCGTCCCGGCCACCCACTACTTCGACAAGTGGGGCCCCGAGGAGCCGCCGGCCACGGCCAAGCCGACGAAGCCCGCGGAGCCGGGCAAGCCGACCGGCACGCCCACCGGTGAGGCGGGCGCGGAGAACGGCGCCGGGGAGCAGGAGCCCGGCCAGAAGCCGAGCTCCGGCACGGAGCAGGGCGCCGGCGAGCACACCACCGAGCCGGGTGACGCGGCCGCCGCCGGCCAGCAGGGCATCGCCTCCGGCGAGCCCGACCCGACCGGCCACAGCGCCGCTCACTGACGACACGCGTGAGGGCGGCTCCCGGAATCTTCCGGGAGCCGCCCTCATCGCGTACCGAGGGGTCCGTGCCCGAGGGGCCGAACCCGAGGCCGGGCCTACGGCTCGAACTTGTAGCCCAGGCCGCGGACGGTGACCAGGTAGCGCGGGGCGCCGGGGTCGGGCTCGATCTTGGCGCGCAGCCGCTTGACGTGGACGTCCAGCGTCTTGGTGTCGCCGACGTAGTCCGCACCCCAGACGCGGTCGATCAGCTGCATCCGGGTCAGCACCCGGCCCGCGTTGCGCAGCAGCATCTCCAGCAGGTCGAACTCCTTCAGCGGCAGGTCCACCTTGCCGCCGCCGACGGTGACCACGTGCCGGTCGACGTCCATCCGGACCGGGCCGGCCTCCAGCGCGGCCGGCGTGACCTCCTCCGGCTCGCCGCGGCGGCGCAGCACCGCGCGGATGCGGGCGACCAGCTCGCGCGAGGAGAAGGGCTTGGTCACGTAGTCATCGGCTCCTATCTCCAGGCCGACGACCTTGTCGATCTCGCTGTCCTTGGCGGTCACCATGATGACCGGGACATTGGAACGGCCGCGCAGCTGCCGGCAGACCTCGGTGCCGGGCAGGCCCGGCAGCATGAGGTCGAGCAGCACCAGGTCGGCGCCGTTCCGCTCGAACTCGTCCAGCCCCTCGGGCCCCGTTGTCGCGATCGCGACCTCGAATCCCTCCTTTCGGAGCATGTACGACAACGCGTCGCTGAACGACTCTTCGTCCTCGACGACGAGCACTCGGGTCACGGAAGGACCTCCGGGGAAAGTGGATCGTTGGTGAAGGTCTCGTACGCACGGTCCTGGTCCTCACCTTCGAGGTCCTCCGGACCGAGCAGTGAGCGGCTACCGCGGCGGCGTTCACGCTCCGCCTCGGCTGCGGCCCGGTCCCGGACGCTGCCGGCCTCCGGAAGCCGCAGGGTGAAGGTGGAGCCCTGGCCTTCGGCGCTCCACACCGTGACCTCCCCGCCGTGCGAGGCGGCCACGTGCTTGACGATGGCGAGGCCGAGGCCGGTCCCGCCGGTCTGCCGCGAGCGCGCGGGATCGACGCGGTAGAACCGCTCGAAGACCCGCTCGCGGTCCTTCTCGGAGATGCCGATGCCCTGGTCGGTGACGGCTATCTCGATGAGGTCGCCGCCGGGCGCGTTGATCCGGCGCGCGGCGATGCCCACCCGGGTGCGGGCCGGGCTGTAGTTGACGGCGTTCTCCACGAGGTTGCCCAGGGCCGCCGCCAGCTGGCCGCGGTTGCCCCACACGTGCAACTCCGCCGTTCCCCCGGCAGCCATGGTGATCTGCTTGGTGCCGGCCTGGTGGCGGCAGCGGTCCATCGCCTCGGCGACCAGTTCGTCGACCCGGACCGGCTCGGCGTCCTCCAGCGGGTCGTCGTTCTGCACCCGGGAGAGGTCGATCAGCTCCTGCACCAGGTTGGTCAGCCGGGTCGCCTCTATCTGCATCCGGCCGGCGAAGCGGGTGACCGCCTCCGGGTCGTCGGAGGCGTCCATGACGGCCTCGGAGAGCAGCGAAAGGGCCCCCACCGGGGTCTTGAGCTCATGGCTGACGTTGGCCACGAAGTCGCGGCGGACCGCCTCGATGCGGCGGGCCTCGGTGAGGTCCTCGACCAGCAGCAGGACGAGCCGGGAGCCGAGCGGGGCGACCCGCGCGGAGACCGCCAGCGCGTCGCCGCCGCGGCCGCTGCCGCGGCGGGGCAGGTCGAGCTCGATCTGCCGTATCTCGCCGTCCCGCCGGGTGTCCCGGGCCATGGCCAGCATCGGTTCCACGGCCAGCTTCCCGCCGCGCACCAGCCCCAGGGCGTACGCGGCGGAGCTGGCCTTGACCACGGCGTCCGCCTCGTCCAGCACCACGGCCGAGGAGCGCAGCACGGACAGCACGGTGTCCACGCCGGGCGGCAGCTGGGCGTCGGTGTGCAGGGAGGAGGAGCGGGTCGGCTTGGCCTGGGTGTGCTCACTCCAGCGGAACGCCAGCATGGCGATGACGCCGGTGCACAGACCGGCGACCGCAGCCAGTGCGGCGACCGCCGCGTCCACGTTCATGCATCCAGGTTATGCACGGATTGAGACAGCTCCACAGCCGCTGACGGGTTTGCTCGGGCAGACGTTGCCGAGAGTTCACCGAAGGGTCGTGGTGGGTTCACTCCGCGCGCGGGCCCCACTGCCGCCCCGCGCCGCCCTCCGGGGCCGGCGGGCGGCGTGACCTGGGGCACTCGTTCCCGGCGTTCGCCCGGCGAGGTAAACCGGCGTTGCCTAGAGTTCACCGAGGGGACCGCCGGGGTTCATGCCGGATGTCGGCGCCCGACGTGTTCCGGCCGGACGGTTGGGAGCGTGGGGCAACCGGCCCACGACCGTACCGGCGAGCCGTTCAGTGCTGCGGGACGTGACACACCAGACGCCACCACTGCCCAACCGAGAGCGAGAGAAGGTCACTGATGCGGGACGCGTACCACGAGGAGCTGGATTCGATCGGCGAGGGTCTGGTCGAGATGGCCCGGCTCGTCGGCTCGGCCATCGGCCGCGCGACGACGGCGATACTCGACGCGGACCTCAAGCTCGCGGAGGCGGTCATCGCCGCCGACGAGAAGGTCGACGACCTCCAGCGGGAGCTGGAGCAGCGCGCCATCACGCTGCTGGCCCGCCAGCAGCCGGTCGCCACCGATCTGCGGATCGTCGTCACCAGCCTGCGGATGAGCGCCGACCTGGAGCGCTCCGGCGACCTCGCCCAGCACGTGGCCAAGCTCGCCCGGCTCCGCTTCCCCGACACCGCCGTCCCGCGCGACCTGCACGCCACGATCCTGGAGATGGGCCAGCTCGCCCAGCGGCTGATGGCCAAGGCCGCCGAGGTGATCATCACCAAGGACGTCGACCTCGCGCTCCAGCTGGAGCAGGACGACGACGCGATGGACCTGCTGCACCGCGCGCTCTTCCAGCACCTGATGGACGACCGCTGGAAGCACGGCATCGAGACCGCGGTGGACGTGACCCTGCTGGGCCGCTACTACGAGCGGTTCGCCGACCACGCGGTCTCGGTCGCCAAGCGCGTGGTCTACCTGGTCACCGGTGAGCACGCGGACGAGATCATGCCGGCCGAGCCGGTGGACGGCGCCTGACGGCGGTCCCGCGACGCCTCCCGGCGGCGCGCCGGGCGGCTGACGGCGGCACGTTCGGCGGCTGACGATCAGCGCACTCGCCGCCCGGCCACCGGCGCGTTCGGTCCTCGGCTACCGGCGCGTTCCGGGACCGAGGGGCGCGTGAAGTGCCCGAACGCGCCGTTGATGCGCCCTCGGTCCCGGGAGTCCAATGGACACTCAGGATCCGTCCGACGTCAGGAGGTCTCGCATGACAAGCTCCTCCATCCCCGTCCCGGCCACCGAAGCCCCGGCGCTGAGCGGCTGCTCCTGCGGCCCCGGTTGCTCCTGCGGCTGTCAGAGCGGCGGCTCGTGCCAGTGCGGCGGCGGCTGCGGCTGAATCTGAACCGTACGACCGTCCACACGGGCTGTACGGAGGGCCCCCGACCGGCATCCGGTCGGGGGCCCTGCCATGTCACGCCGCCCTCGGGGCGCCGTTACTTCTTCTTGCCCTGGTTCTTGACGGCCTCGATGGCGGCCGCGGCGGCCTCGGGGTCGAGGTAGGTGCCGCCGGGGACGACCGGGCGGAAGTCGGCGTCGAGCTCGTAGGCGAGCGGGATGCCGGTGGGGATGTTCAGGCCCGCGATGTCGGCGTCGGAGATGCCGTCGAGGTGCTTGACCAGCGCGCGCAGGCTGTTGCCGTGGGCGGCGACCAGGACGGTGCGGCCCGCCAGCAGGTCCGGGACGATGCCGTCGTACCAGTACGGCAGCATGCGGACGACGACGTCCTTGAGGCACTCGGTGCGCGGGCGCAGCTCCGGCGGGATGGTGGCGTAGCGCGGGTCGTCGCTCTGCGACCACTCGGTGCCGTCCTCCAGCGCGGGCGGCGGGGTGTCGTACGAGCGGCGCCACAGCATGAACTGCTCCTCGCCGAACTCGGCGAGGGTCTGCGCCTTGTCCTTGCCCTGGAGGGCGCCGTAGTGGCGCTCGTTGAGGCGCCACGAGCGGTGGACGGGGATCCAGTGGCGGTCGGCGGCCTCCAGCGCCAGCTGCGCGGTGCGGATGGCGCGCTTCTGGAGCGAGGTGTGGACCACGTCGGGGAGCAGGCCGGCGTCCTTCAGCAGCTCACCGCCGCGGACCGCCTCCTTCTCGCCCTTGTCGTTGAGGTTGACGTCCACCCAGCCGGTGAACAGGTTCTTCGCGTTCCATTCGCTCTCGCCGTGGCGGAGGAGGATCAGCTTGTACGGTGCGTCGGCCATGGCTGAGAGCGTAATCGACGCCGCTGGGCGCACCAGACGCTGCACGGGCGCCGGACGAACGCGCGGGCCGGGCCCCGGGACAGGCGGACATCGGCGCGTCGATTGACGTGTTCCGTTAAATGACTGGCGGGTGAGAACTCAGCAGTCGTAAGTTACGGGCGCCGCTTGAGCCACTTACATCTTCGGGGGATACAGATGGCGTCCGCTGCCGCCGTGAAACGGGCCGTACGAGAGAGCGTCTCGGGGTTGCCCCGGGAGTTCTGGTGGCTGTGGACCAGCACCCTGGTCAACCGGATGGGCGCCTTCGTCGCCACCTTCATGGCGCTCTACCTGACCCTGGACCGCGGCTACTCCGCCTCGTACGCCGGCCTGGTCGCCGCGCTGCACGGTTTGGGCGGGGTGATCTCCTCGCTGGGGGCGGGGGTGATGACCGACCGGATGGGCCGGCGGCCCACGATGCTGATCGCCCAGTCCTCGACCGCCGTCTCGGTGGCGGTGCTGGGCTTCATGGAGCATCCGGTGGCGATCGCCGCGGTCGCCTTCCTGGTCGGCATGGCGTCCAACGCCTCGCGGCCCGCCGTGCAGGCGATGATGGCCGACATCGTGCCGCCTTCAGACCGGGTGCGCGCCTTCTCCCTCAACTACTGGGCGATCAACCTCGGCTTCGCCATCTCCTCGACGGCCGCGGGCTTCATCGCGGAGTACAGCTACCAGGCGGGCTTCATCGGCGAGGCCGTGATGACCATGCTCTGCGCGGTGCTGGTCTTCGCCAAGATCCCCGAGTCCCGCCCGCAGCAGGATCCGGCCGCGGCCGGGAAGGACGGCAAGAGCGGTGAGAGCGGTGAGAGCGGGCAGACCGAGCAGATCGGGCTGGGCACGGTGCTGCGGGACAGCCGGTTCATGGGCGTGGTGGGGCTGTCGTTCCTGATCGCGCTGATCTTCCAGCAGGGCTCGGTGGCGCTGCCGATCGCGATGGGCGGCGAGGGCTTCTCCAGCGCGGACTTCGGCCTGGTGGCCGCGGTCAACGGCGTACTGATCGTCGCCCTGCAGATCCCGGTGACCCGCTTCATCGAGCACCGCGACGCCCAGCGGCTGCTGGTGGTCTCCGCCCTGCTCGCCGGGTACGGCTTCGGGCTCACCGCCTTCGCCGGGTCGCTGGGCGCGTACGCGCTGACCGTCTGCGTCTGGACGCTGGCCGAGATCGTCAACTCCCCCACCCAGATGAGCCTGGTGGTCCGGCTGTCCCCGACGCACGGCCGGGGCCGCTACCAGGGCATGTACACGATGTCCTGGTCGGTGGCGGCGCTGGCCGCGCCGCTGATGTCCGGTCAGATCATCGACCACTTCGGCGCCGGCTGGCTGTGGGCCAGCTCCGCGGCGGTGGGCACGGTGGCCGCGGCCGGGTACTGGCTGCTGATGCGCGGCCTGGCCGAGGAGCCGGCGCCGGAGCCCGCCGCCCCGGAGCAGCGGGACCGGGAGCAGCGGGACCTGGCGCCGATGGACGCGGAACCGGTGGACGCGGCGCCCGCGGACCCGGCACCGATGGACGCGGACGGGATGGCGGCCGCGGGCGGGCGCTGACGGGTCATCCGCCTGCCGGCCGGCAGGCGGAAGCCGCGGTCAGTCGGTGGATTCGCGGGTCAGGTGGGCGAAGGCTTCGAGATTGCGGGTGGACTCGCCGCGCGACGTCCGCCAGGCGTACTCCTTGCGGATCGCCGTCGCGAAGCCCAGCTCCAGCAGGGTGTTGAAGCTGCCGTCGGCGTTCTCCAGCACGGTGCCGAGCAGCCGGTCCAGCTCCTCGGGGGTGACCGCGGCCAGCGGCAGGCGGCCCACCAGGTAGATGTCGCCGAGCTGGTCGATGGCGTAACTGACGCCGTACAGCCGGGTGTTGCGCTCCAGCAGCCAGCGGTGCACGGCTTCGTGGTTCTCGTCGGGCTGCCGGATCACGAAGGCGTTGACCGACAGCGAGTGCTTGCCGACCCGCAGCGCGCAGGTGGTGGAGAGTTTCCGGGTGCCGGGCAGCTTCACCACGTAGTTGCCGTCGTTCGGCGTCTCCCACTCCAGCCCGGCGTCCCGAAGGGTCTGCTCGATGATCGTCCCGGCGTCTGCGTCACCCATGACCATGAGCTGATCGTAGGCGACGACGGGCCGACATCGCGGCTTGGTAGACCTCCGCCGTGGCGGCGGCCGCGGTGTCCCAGCCGAAGCGCTGCGCGTGCCGGGCGGCGGCGGCACCCATCCGGTCCACCAGATCCTCCCCCGGGCCGGGGGCGAAGCGGCGCAGCACCCGGGCGTAGTCGGCCGGGTTGTGGCCCTGCACCAGGAAGCCGCTCTCGCCGTCCGCCACGGCCACCGGCAGACCGCCGACCGCGGCGGCCACCACCGGCGTGCCGCTGGCCTGGGCCTCGATCGCGACCAGCCCGAAGGATTCGCTGTACGAGGGCATGACCAGCACGGACGCCGCGCGGTACCAGTCGGCGAGCTGGTCCTGGCCGACCGGCGGCCGGAAGCGCACCACGTCGGCGATGCCGAGCCGCGCGGCGAGCTTCTGCAGCCCCTCCGGCTTGGCCAGCCCGGTGCCGCTGGGGCCGCCGACCACCGGCACCACCAGGCGCGAGCGGAGCGCGGGCTCCTCCTCCAGCATGATCGCGACCGCGCGGAGCAGGATGTCCGGGGCCTTGAGCGGCTGGATGCGGCCCGCGAAGAGCGGTATCAGCGCGTCCGCCGGCAGCCCGAGGCGGGCCCGGGCGGCGGCCCGGCCGTCGGCGCGCGTGAAGCGGTCGAGGTTGACGCCCGGATGGACGACGGCGACCTTGCCGGGGTCGGCCTCGTAGTGCCGGACCAGCTCGCCGGCCTCCTCGGCGGTGTTGGCGATCAGCCGGTCGGCCGCCCGGACGATCTGCATCTCGCCGATGACCCGGGCCGCGGGCTCGGGGGTGTCGCCGTCCGCGAGCGCGGCGTTCTTGACCTTGGCCATGGTGTGCATGGCGTGCACCAGCGGCACGCCCCAGCGCTCGGCCGCCAGCCAGCCGACGTGCCCGGAGAGCCAGTAGTGGGAGTGCACGAGGTCGTAGTAGCCGGGGCGCTGGCCCGCCCATGCCTGCATCACGCCGTGGGTGAAGGCACACAGCTGGGCGGGCAGCTCCTCCTTGGCCAGGCCCTCGTACGGGCCGGCGTCGACGTGCCGGACCAGGACCCCGGGCGCCAGCTCGACCGAGGAGGCCAGGCCCCCGGTGGTGGCGCGGGTGAAGAT
The DNA here is from genome assembly GCF_058215555.1 of Streptomyces sp. JLBT605. Lineage (NCBI taxonomy): Bacteria > Bacillati > Actinomycetota > Actinomycetes > Kitasatosporales > Streptomycetaceae > Streptomyces > Streptomyces sp. JLBT605. Next base: position 3,741,435 of record NZ_CM177087.1, on the reverse strand, counting down.
CTCCACCTCGATGCCCTGATGGGCGAGGCGCTTGGCGAGCTCGACGATGTAGACGTTCATACCGCCGGCGTCACCGGTGCCGGGCTGGTGGAGCGGCGAGGTGTGCACGCTGAGCATCGCGATCCGGCGCGGCTGCCGGCCGGACCGCCACCGCGGCCGCTGATGCGCCGGGGCGCCGGCCGTGCCGCGGCCCCGCAGAGGGCCGAGCCGGGCTATGTACTGGCTCACCGCCTGATACCTCCATACCGGCCCGCGACCTTCGAACTGCTCTCAAGCGGTCAACACGGAACATGGCGTTCACATTTCCGCTTTGCCAAAGCGTGACGTAACGCTCACGGCCGGCACTCCTTCGCGGCGCCGCTCCACAACGGCGCTGCTTTACAGTCGAGCGCATGCCCGCCGCACGCATTCCCTCGCCGAGACGCCCGATGGGCCCGGCGACCCGCCCCATAGGGTCGGCGACGCGCGGCACCACCAACCCGAACCGGCTGCGCCGCATGGACCGCTGGATCGCCGCGGTGCACGGCGGCGCCCTGCGGTCGGCGCCGGTCGCGGTCGACCTCGGCTACGGCGCCGCCCCGTGGACCGCCGTCGAGCTGCTGGAGCGGCTGCGGACGGTGGGAGACGGCATCCGCGTCGTCGGCGTCGAGATAGACCCGGCCCGGGTCGCCGCCGCGCGGCCGTACGAGCGGGAGGGCCTGGCCTTCGCACACGGCGGCTTCGAGGTGCCGCTGCCCGCCGGCCACGGCACCAGCCCCGGGCTGATACGCGCGGCCAATGTGCTGCGGCAGTACGACGAGGAGGAGGTCGTCGCGGTCTGGCGGCGGCTGTGCGACCGGCTGGCGCCGGGCGGCCTGCTGGTCGAGGGCACCTGCGACGAGATAGGCCGCCGCCATGTCTGGGTCGCGCTCGACGCCGACGGCCCGCGGACCGTCACCTTCGCCGCGCGCCTGGGCTCCCTGGACCGCCCCTCCGATCTCGCCGAGCGGCTGCCGAAGGCCCTCATACACCGCAATGTGCCGGGCGAGCCGGTGCACGCCTTCCTCCGCGACTTCGACCGCGCCTGGGCGGCGGCCGCCCCGTACGCGGGGCTGAGCGCCCGCCAGCGCTGGATCCGCAGCTGCGCGGCGCTCCGCGCGGACTGGCCGCTCGCCGACGGCCCCCGCCGCTGGCGCCAGGGCGAGGTCACGGTGGCCTGGGAGGCGCTGGCCCCCCGCGCCGCGCTGCTCTGACCGCCAGCGCAGGCCCAGGCCCCTGGTCGCGGCGCGCTGATCGTCGGCTCAGGCACAGGCCCCCGGTCACGGCGCGCTGATCGTCGGCTCAGGCCCCAGTCAGCTCAGATCCAGGCCCCCGGGCGCGGCGCTCGCCGCCGCCATCCGCGTGTCCGGGCGTCCCAGGCGGGCCAGCTCGCGCAGGGCCGCCGCCGTGGCCGAGCCGCGCTCCGCCGTGTACGTGCAGAGCAGCTGCCCGCCGTCGGTCGGGAACCGGAGCGCCTCGTAGGTCACCACGAGCTCCCCCACCACCGGGTTCATGATCCGCTTGATGCCGTGGGTCCGCTCGTTGACCGCCTGGGCCTCCCAGTGCCGCCGGAAGTCCGCGCTGCCCTCCAGCAGCTCGCAGATCCTCCGGCAGAGCAGCTGCGGATTGCGGCCCGCCTCGGCCCGCAGGCTGGCCACCGTCTCCTCGGCGAGCTGCTCCCAGTCCGGGTGCAGCGTCTTCGCCTCGGGGTGCAGGAACACCAGCCGCGCCGCGTTCCGCTCCTGCTCCGGGATGGCCGCCAGATCGAACGAGACCAGCCCGCCGAGCCGGTTCCAGGCCAGGATGTCCATCCCGGGCCCGTAGACGAAGGCCGGCACGGTGTCGTCGAGCGCGTCGAGCAGCTGACGCACCTGGGGGCGTACCCGCGGCCGCAGCAGCTCCGCCTGGCCCGCCCGCTCGCCCCGCCGACGGGGCTGGGAGACGTTGCGCAGGTAGGTGTGCTCGGCGTCGGACATGCGCAGCGCCCGCGCCACGGCGTCCAGGACCGAGTCCGAGATGCCGTTCGCCCGGCCCTGCTCGATCCGGGTGTAGTAGTCGACGCTGATTCCGGCGAGCTGGGCGACCTCCTCGCGGCGCAGCCCCCGCACCCGCCGCCGGACGAGCCCCTCGGGCAGTCCGACCGCGGCCGGGTCGAGCGCCGCGCGGCGCGCCTTCAGGAACGGGGTGATCTCGGGTTCCGAATTGCCCATCGGTCCATTATCGGCCCAGGGGGCCTCCGGCGGGTCTCCGCGGCGACCCGCCGGAGGCCCGCCAGGCGAAGGGGGGTCTGCCGGACCCAGGCTGAGCCGGGCCTGTCCCGGCCTCTGCCCGCCGGGAAAGGTGGAACACGTAACGGACACCAACCCCGCCCACCCACAGACCCCACAGACGCGGAGACGGATCACACCATGCAGCGCAGGATCCTCGGCGGCACCGGCATCTCGGTCAGCGAATTCGCCCTCGGCGCGATGATGTTCGGCGCCTGGGCCAACAGCGACCACGACGACGCGGTGCGGATCATCCACCACGCCATCGACTCGGGCATCAACTTCATCGACACCGCCGACATCTACTCGGCCGGGGAGTCGGAGGAGATCGTCGGCAAGGCGCTCAAGGGCCGCCGCGAGGACGTGGTCCTTGCGACCAAGGCGCACGGCTCGATGGGCGACGACCCCAACCACTCCGGCAACTCGCGCCGCTGGATCACCCGCGAGATCGAGAACAGCCTGCGCCGTCTGGGCACCGACCACATCGACCTCTACCAGATCCACCGGCCCGACCCGGACACGGACATCGACGAGACCCTGTCGGTCCTCTCCGACCTGGTGCGCGCCGGAAAGGTGCGGGCCGTCGGCAGCTCCACCTTCCCCGCCGAGCAGATCGTCGAGGCGCAGTGGGTGTCCGAGCGGCGCGGCCATGTCCGGTTCCGCTCCGAGCAGCCGCCGTACTCGATGCTGGCGCGCGGCGCGGAGGCGGCGGTGCTGCCGACCGCGCAGAAGTACGGCATGGGCGTGCTGACCTGGGGGCCGCTGTCCGCGGGCTGGCTGTCGGGCCGCTACACCAAGGCGTCCGACATCGATCTGTCGGGCGGCCGTACGGCGCTGGAGCGCCACAAGTTCGACCCCGCGCTGCCGGAGAACGCGCGGAAGCTGGAGGCGGTCGGTGCGCTGAGCAAGCTCGCCGAGGAGGCCGGGCTCTCGCTGCCGCACCTGGCGACCGCGTTCGTGCGGTCGCACCCGGCCGTCACCTCGGTGATCATCGGCCCGCGCACCCACGAGCAGCTGACCGACCTGCTGGCCGGTGCGGACACGGTGCTGAGCGAGGACGTGCTGGACCGGATCGACGAGATCGTGCCGCCGGGCACCGACCTGAACCGGGCGGACAGCTACTACCTGCCGCCGGCGCTGGCCGACAAGAAGCTGCGCCGCCGGTAGGCATGCGGCCCGCGCCGAGCCGCCGGTGACCCGCCGGTGACGCCGCCACCGGTGGCTCAGGAGGCGTGCAGGGCCTCCAGCAGCGCGTCGACGAGCCGCCGGTCGTGGTCGTGGGTGAGGACGCGGCGGGCGGCGGCGGGCGGCAGCCACACCATGCGGTCCACCTCCTTGTTGGGCAGGAACCCGCCACCGGTGGCCTCGGCCGCCCAGTAGCGGACCTGCTTGGGGCGCCCGTCGACCAGGTACCGGACGGTGGGCAACTCCGGCCCCGGCGCACAGGTCATGCCGGTCTCCTCCAGCACCTCGCGCACGGCGCCCTCCCGGGCGTCCTCGCGGCGCTTGAGCTTGCCCTTCGGCAGGGACCAGTCGTCCCACTTGGGCCGGTGGACCAAGGCGAGCTCGATCCCCTCGCCGGTGGCGGAGCGCCGCCACAGGGCGCACCCCGCCGCGAGGACGGGCCGCGCCGCCGCGCCGGCCCGCGGTCCGCCCCGGCCGGCGTCTCCGCCCGGCGCGCCCGCCTGCCGCGCGTCCCGGCCCGCGTTTCCGTTCCGGCCCGCGTCCATAGCCGCCGTCACGCCCCGCCGGCGGTGTGGAGCCGGTGCCAGATGCGGCCGAAGGCGAAGCGCGCCGCCTCCACCTCGTGGCGCTGGTCGGCATGGAGCACCCCCAGGGCGTACGCGGTGGCCGGGGCGATGCGCGGGGTGCGGGCGGCGGCCGCGGCGGCGGCCGCCGCTTCGGCCGCGTCCCGGTGCCGCTCCAGCGCCTGGGCCGCGGCGAGCAGTCGCACCGACAGCGATGGTTCGGTCTCCAGCAGCCCGTCCGACCCGGCGGGCTGCCCCTCGTCGATCACCTCCAGGGCGTACCGCCGCATCCGCACCAGCAGCCGGACCTGATGCCAGGGCGCGTCCTGCTGCTCGCTGGCGGGCGGGGCGTCCGCGGCCGGGGTGGCGGCCAGCCCGTGCACCAGCGCCTCGGCGTTGTACGGGTGTCCGGCGCGGCCCAGCGGCAGCGCCTGCACGGCCTCCACCAACCGCCGGTGGGCCAGCTCCGCGAGCGGCGGCAGCGCCTGTCCGGCGGGGCGCGCGGCGGCGGCCGGGTCCAGCACCACCTCGGAGGCGAGCAGCGCGACGGCGTCGGCCACGGCGTGGAAGCGGGAGGAGCCGAGGGCTTGCAGGGCGGCGGTGTGGGCGCGGGTCCGGGCGAGCGTGAGCTGGCGCTCCAGCAGGGCCCCGGCCCGGGCCGCCCCCACGGTGAGCGCGCCGGGGCGCGGTGCCTCGCGTCCCGCGGCGCGCGCCGGACCGCCCGGCCGCGCCTCCCGCCCGCTCTGCCGCGCCTCCCGCCCGCTCTGCCGGGCCTCTCGGCCGGACCGGGCGCCGCCCGGCTCCGGCTCGGCGCCGTTGCCGCCCCGGCCGGTGGGCCCGGCGGACGTGCCGGGCGCTGTCAGCTCGGTGACCCTGGCGCCGCGCCGCGCGGTGGGGGCCAGGCCGCCGGCCGGCTGGTCCACCGGGTCGTCGGCGGTGAGCGAGACGCCGCGCCGGGCGGCCCGGCCGGTGTGCCGCGCGGCGGAGACGGATGCGCGCCCGGCGGCAGGCCCGGCAGCGGCCACGGCCGGGCGGGCGCCGCCGCCCCGGCCGCTGCCGGGGGCCGGGGCCGTGTCCATGTCCTGCCCGGCGGCGTCCGGGCGGCCCGGATCGGTGCCCTGGCCCGCCGGGTTCGCCGGATCGGCCGGCCCGCCACGGGCGTCCGCCGTCGCGCCGGACGGCCGGCGCGGATCCCCGTCCGGAGCGCCCGAAGCCGTGCCCTGGCGGACCCGGTCTGCCGGGGCGGCCGGACCGGGCAGGTCGGCCGGAATCCCACGGCCCGCCGCGTCCGCGCCCAGGCCGCCGTCGGCCGGGGCACCGGCGCCCCGAGGGCCGGCTGCCGCACCGGACGGCCGGCCCGGCTCGGCGTCCGGGCCGTTCAGCCGGGACCGGCTGTCGGGGCGGTCCAAGCGGTCGGCACGGTCCGGGTCATCCCAGCGGTCCGGGTCGTCCCAGCGGTCCAGGCGGTCCGGATCCGGCGAGTCCGGATGGGCGGCGGTCGCGCCGGAGAGCCGGTGCAGCGCGCCCCGCAGCCGGGACAGCCGGCCCGCGTAGGCGTGCTCGCGGGCGAGGGTGCCGGACAGCCAGATCAGTTCGGTACGGAGCTGGTCCGCCCAGGCCGTGTCGGTGAGCGGGCGGTAGACGTGCAGCGCGCCGCTGATCCGGCGGGCCGAGCGGCGGAGCTGCCGGACCGCTTCCGCGGCCTCCTCGACATCCGCCCCGCTCTCCTGGTGCAGCCGCAGGCTGCGCAGGAAATCACCGGCCTGCGCGTGCAGATAGCGGGCCAGCACCTCGCCCGCCGTCGCGTCGCCCGGCGGCGCGGCCCCCGTCGCGTCCGTCATGACCTCCGAAGGGGCCTGGGCCAGGGCTGGGCCGCCGGCCGTGGTGCCCGTCGCGTGTTCCGTCATGTCGTTCCCCCCGGTGCCGAGAACGCCGGCCGGCGCGCTGCCGTCCGACGGCGGCCCGGCCGTCCCCGTCCCGGTAACTCCGGCCGGCGGCAGGTCATGTCGTCGAACCACGCCGGCGCCTCCGGGCGTCGATGAGCATTTCTTGTACGTTCCGCAGCGGCTGCCCGTCGGCGTCCGTCGCACGCCGGGTCCATTCGCCGTCCGGGCCCAGGTGCCAGGAGGCGGTCGAGTCCGACATTCCGGCCTCGAGGAGTCGGCTGAGCGAAGCGCGGTGGGCCGGGTCGGCGACGCGGACCAGCGCCTCGATCCGGCGGTCCAGGTTGCGGTGCATCATGTCGGCGCTGCCGAGCCACACCTCGGGTTCGCCACCGTTCCCGAACGCGAAGACTCGCGAGTGCTCCAGGAAACGGCCGAGCACGCTCCGCACCCGTATGTTCTCCGAGAGGCCGGACACGCCCGGTCGCAGCGCGCAGATGCCGCGCACCCACACGTCGACCGGCACGCCCGCCCGCGAGGCGCGGTACAGCGCGTCGATGACGGCCTCGTCGACCATCGAGTTGACCTTGATCCGGACGTAGGCGGGGCGGCCGGCGCGGTGGTGGGTGATCTCCTTGTTGATCCGGGAGATCAGCCCGTCGCGCAGCGACTTCGGCGCGACCAGCAACCGCCGGTAGGTCTCCCGGCGCGAGTATCCGCTGAGCCGGTTGAACAGGTCGGACAGGTCGGCGCCGACCTCCGGATCGGCGGTCAGCAGGCCCAGGTCCTCGTACAGCCGCGCGGTCTTGGGGTGGTAGTTGCCGGTGCCGACGTGCGAGTAGCGGCGCAGCGTGCCGCCCTCCTGGCGGACCACCAGGGACAGCTTGCAGTGCGTCTTCAGCCCGACCAGGCCGTAGACGACGTGGCAGCCGGCCTCCTCCAGCTTGCGCGCCCAGCTGATGTTGGCCTGCTCGTCGAAGCGGGCCTTGATCTCCACCAGCACCAGCACCTGCTTGCCGGATTCGGCGGCGTCGATGAGCGCGTCCACGATCGGCGACTTGCCCGAGGTCCGGTAGAGCGTCTGCTTGATCGCCAGCACGTCCGGGTCGGCGGCGGCCTGCTCCAAGAACGCCTGGACGGAGGTGGAGAAGGAGTCGTACGGGTGGTGCAGCAGCACGTCCCGTTCGCGCAGCGCGGCGAAGATGTCCGGCGGCGAGGCGGACTCCACCTCGGCCAGGTCCCGGTGGGTGCCGGCGACGAACTTGGGGTACTTCAGCTCCGGCCGGTCCTGGGCGGCGACGCCGAAGAGGCCGGTGAGGTCCAGCGGGCCGGGCAGCGGGTAGACCTCGGCATCGGAGATCTTCAGCTCGCGGATGAGCAGGTCGAGCACGTACCGGTCGATGGACTCCTCGACCTCCAGCCGCACCGGCGGCCCGAAGCGGCGCCGCAGCAGCTCCTTCTCCAGCGCCTGGAGGAGGTTCTCCGCGTCGTCCTCCTCGACCTCCAGGTCCTCGTTGCGGGTGACCCGGAACATGTGGTGCGCCAGCACCTCCATACCGGGGAAGAGCTCCTCCAGGTGCGCCGCGATCACGTCCTCCAGCGGCACATAGCGCCCGGGGGACGCCTCCAGGAACCGCGAGAGCAGCGGCGGAACCTTCACACGCGCGAAGTGATCGTGCCCGCTGACCGGGTTGCGGACGACCACGGCGAGGTTGAGCGAGAGCCCCGAGATGTACGGGAAGGGGTGCGCGGGGTCCACCGCCAGCGGCGTGAGGACCGGGAAGATCTGCTGCCGGAAGAGGGTGAAGAGGCGGGACTGCTCCTTCTCGGTCAGGTCCGGCCAGCGGATCAGGTGGATGCCCTGCTCGGCCAGCTCTGGGGCGACGTCCTGCTGGAAGCAGGCGGCATGCCGGGCCATGAGCTCCCGGGACCGGGTCCAGATCAGGTCCAGCACCTCACGGGGCTGCAGCCCGGAGGCGGAGCGGGTGGCCACACCGGTGGCGATGCGCCGCTTGAGACCGGCCACCCGGACCATGAAGAACTCGTCGAGGTTGCTGGCGAAGATCGCCAGGAAGTTGGCCCGCTCCAGCAGCGGGGTCGTCGGGTCCTCGGCCAGCTCCAGCACCCGCTCGTTGAACGCCAGCCAGCTGCGCTCCCGGTCCAGGAAGCGGCCCTGGGGCAGCTCGGCATCCGCCTCGGCACCGTCGCCCCCGTGGTAGGAGTCCAGGTCGCCGTCGAGGTCCGGGTCGAGCTCGCTGACCGGCGGCGCGGCGACGGCGTTCGGCCGGTGCGCCGCGATCGAGCCGACCGAGGGCTGCGGCTTCGGCTCGGCCTGGGCCGACTGCGGCTGCGCCTGGGCGTCTGCCTGCGGGTGGGACTGCGAGCGGGTGGGCGCCGGACCACTGGGCTGGTTCATGACCTCATTCTTCCGCGCCCCGGGCAGGTCAGGCGCGCCGGAAGTAGGCGCCGGAGCGACTTGGAGTCTCCGGTGCTGGGGCTTGGGCACAGCGGGCTGCATTCAGCGATGCTCGCAACCAAGATTGAATCGCCGGTAACGGCGACATGGCGCGTAGGAAATCGGGGCGCATCCCCCGGGATGCGTGATCACTGAGCGTGGTCCCGGGGGCACGGATGAGTCGGGGGCGCCACCGGGGCATCTCCTCGCGCGGCGAAGCCACCAGCCGGTTCGCGGAGTGAAGGTCGATTGCTTCGCCGCGCTGCGGGGAGTGCCCCGGCCCCGGCACGCCCCCTTCCGCCGGTGGACCAGCACCCGACCAACCCACCGGCGGCGCCAAGGCTCACGGCCCCTCGCCGGGAGGCGCTCAGCTCTCCGTGCGGTACATCAGATCCACCTCGTGGGTGGTGAACCCCATCCCCTCGTACACGGCCACCGCGGCCGTGTTGTCGGCGTCCACGTAGAGCATCGCGGTGGGCAGGCCCAGCCCCTCCAGGTGGCGCAGGCCGATCGCGGTGAGCCCCTTGCCCAGGCCGCCGCCCTGCGCGTCCGGCCGCACCCCGAGCACGTACACCTCGCCGAGCCGCTCCTCCTGGTGGACCTTGGTCCAGTGGAAGCCGATCAGCTCGCCGGCCCGCTCCGCGAGGAAGAACCCCTTCGGGTCGAACCACGGTTCGGCCTTGCGGTCGTCCAGGTCCCGCTGGGTCAGTGAGCCTTGTTCGGGGTGGTGGGCGAAGGCCGCGGCGTTGACGGCCAGCCAGGCCGCGTCGTCGACACCGGGCCGGAAGGTCCGCACCGTCACCCCGTCCGGGAGCACCGGCTCCGGGAGGGCGGGCAGCGCCGGGTCGACCAGCGGGCGGCGCATCTGCCGCAGTTCGCGGAAGAGCGACATGCCCAGCACCTGCGCCAGGTGCCGGGCCGCCGGGTGGCCGCCGTGCGCCCACAGCCGCAGCCGCCTGCCGGATTCGCGGAGCAGCGTGCTGCCCAGGGCCCGCCCGTGCCCGCGCCCCCGGTGGGCCGGGTGGACCACGAGTTCGGCCGCCGGGGCCTCCACCGGATCGGTGTCCTCCAGCTGGCCGTAGCCGAGGAGTTCGCCCATCCGGTCGGTGACCAGCAGATGCCGCACCCCTTCCCGCCGCCCCCGCAGCTGCAGCCGCCCCTGCTCCGAGACGGCCGGCTGTCCGTCGGTGCGCGCGGCTTCCGCGATCAGGTCCAGCACCCGTCGCGCCTGCTCGGGCGTCAGCTCGTCCAGGACCTCGATGCGCCCGCCGCCGACCGGGTCGTTCACCACGTCACTCATGAACCCGAGCCTAGGCCAGGTATGCGCAACCAGGTCGTAACCTCGACCCCCCTGCCCGGCTACGCGCGTTGACCGTAAGCTTCCGCCGTCGTCCGACCAGCACACAAAAAGGGGAAACCATGCCAGCAAGACCGGACCGGCGACGAACAGCACGTCGAGCAAGCCGTTCGATCGCGGGAGTGGCGGTGCTGGCCGCGACCGCCGGCGTGCTCGTCGCCGCGATACCGGCGGGCGCCAACGCGGCCAACACCGCAGGTGACAGCGGTGCTTCGGGCCAGCGCTACTACCCGGGCCGGACCGTGGACGTGCAGCTGCTGTCCTTCAACGACCTGCACGGCAACCTCCAGCCGCCGCAGGGCTCCTCCGGGACCGTCAGCGAGCTCCAGCCGGACGGCACCACCAAGTCAATACCGGCCGGCGGTGTCGAATATCTCGCCACCTCGCTGCGGAAGGCGCGCGAGGGCCACCCGTACTCCATCACCGCCGCCGGCGGCGACATGATCGGCGCCAGCCCGCTGGTGTCCGGCCTCTTCCACGACGAGCCGACCATCGAGGCGCTCAACAAGCTCGACCTGGACGTCACCTCGGTGGGCAACCACGAGTTCGACGAGGGCGCCAAGGAACTCGCCCGGATGCAGAACGGCGGCTGCCACCCCAAGGACGGCTGCTTCGAGGAGGGCAAGACCTTCCCCGGCGCCGACTTCCCCTACCTCGCGGCCAACGTGACCGACGAGAAGACCGGCAAGCCCATCCTCAAGCCCTACACCGTGTGGAAGCACAAGGGCGTGAAGATCGGCTTCATCGGGGTCACCCTGGAGGGCACCCCGGACGTCGTCAACGCGGAGGGCATCAAGGGCCTGAAGTTCCACGACGAGGTCGAGACGATCAACAAGTACGCCAAGGTGCTCAACCGCCAGGGCGTGAAGTCGATCGTCGCCCTCATCCACGAGGGCGGTATGCCCGCCTCCTCCTCGTACAACTACAACTGCGACAGCCCGGGCGCCGGTGACGGCATCTCCGGCCCGATCGTGGACATCGCCAAGAAGGTGACCCCCAAGGTCGACGCGCTGGTGACCGGCCACACCCACCAGGCGTACGCGTGCACCATCCCGGACCCGTCCGGCACGCCGCGCACCGTCACCTCGGCCGCCTCCTTCGGCCGCCTGTACACCGACACCACCCTCACCTACGACCGCCGTACCGGCGACATCGTGCGGACCAGCGTGAAGTCCGCCAACCACGTGGTGCACCGCGAGCAGCCCAAGGCCGCCGACATGACCGCGCTCATCGAGCGCTGGAACGCGATCGCCGCGCCGGTCGCCAACCGTCCCGTCGGCTACGTCTCGGCGGAGATCAAGGGCCGCGGCTCCGAGGCGTACGAGTCGCCGCTCGGTGACGTCATCACCGACGCCCAGCTGGAGGCGCTCGCCCCGGCCGACAAGGGCGGCGCCCAGCTGGCCCTGATGAACCCGGGCGGCATCCGCTCCGACCTGGCCTACAAGGCGTCGGGCGGTGAGGGCGACGGGGTGGTGACCTACGGCGAGGCGTTCACCGTCCAGCCGTTCACCAACATGATGACCACCTTGGACCTCACCGGCGAGCAGCTGCTCACCGTGCTGCGCCAGCAGGTCAGCGGCGCCAACCAGGCCCAGCCGAAGATCCTTCAGGTGTCCAAGGGCTTCACCTACACCCTGGACCTGACGAAGACCGGCGCGGACCGGATCGTCGCGGACTCGGTGAAGCTGAACGGTGCGCCGCTCGACCCGGCGAAGACCTACCGCGTCGCGATGAACGAGTTCCTCGCGGGCGGCGGCGACGGCTTCCCGGCCATCAAGGAGGGCAAGAACAAGCAGGTCGGCGCCTCCGACCTGGACGCCTTCCTCGGCTACCTGGGCGCGCACTCCTCGCCCCAGTCCCCGCTGGCCCCGCCGGCGGCGGACCGCATCACCATCGTGAAGTAAGCGCGACGTAGCGCTGTACGGCTCGCCGGAGGGCCGGGGCTTCGAGGGGGACACTCCCTCAGCCCCGGCCCTTCGGTTTCAGCCCCGGCCCTCCGGGTCTTTCAGTTCCGGTTCAGCGTGCGGGTGACTCCGGCGACCAGCGCGGTGGTGAGCATCCAGCCCAGGGCGATCAGGGCGTAGGACAGGGTCTGCGGGCCGCCGCTCGCGAAGTGCCAGGCCCCGCGCTGGCCGAGTCCGCCGATGGGGATCAGCAGGTCGAGGGTGTAGACGAAGGCGTTGAACGGCGGCCCTTCGCCGGGCTTGTTCGGGACCGGGGAGGCGGTGCGGAAGACCAGGGTGCCGAGCAGGGTCAGCGCGATCAGCCAGATTCCGGCCAACCAGGGCCGGTAGCCGTAGCCGACGGTGCCGTCGAGGAGCCGGCCCCACGCCCGCCCGGCCGGGTGCAGCGTCCGGCGGCGGTGCCGCTGCTTGGCCAGCAGCACCCGGCGGGCCTCGTCGTCATGGCCGAGCCGCCGGTAGCAGCTCGCCAGCTGCTCGTAGGGCTGCGGGTGGTAGCGCGGGCTGTGCCGCACCCAGCGCAGCCGCCGGGCCACGTCGTCCCGGAAGGAGGCATCCGCGCTCTCGAACCGCGCCGAGCCGTAGGAGAAGCCCTCCAGCTCCAGGACGTCCGGCCAGGTGTCCTCGGTGTCCTGGTACCAGCTGACCTGTGCGCTGCGCAGGTCCACCGCCCCGGACGGCCGCTCGCCGAGGGCCAGATCGAGGTCCTCGCAGCGCATCCCTATGCACACCAGCGCCTTCTCCGGGGCGCGCAGCCGGGCTCCTTCGAAGGTCACCAGATCGGCGATCTGCGCACTGCGCAGCCGCACCGTTCCCGGCGCGGTGAAGCCGTCCGAACACCGCACGATCGACCCCGTCGCGTTCTCCAGCAGGAGCGTGAGCCCGTCGGTCTCGCCGAGCCGGGCCCCCGCCAGGTACAGCCCGCCGGGCAACTGCGCGCCCCGCAGCCGCACCCCGCCGTCGGTATCCAGCCCCTTGGCGAAGAGCGCGCCACCCATGACCAGCCCGCCCGCGAAGACGGACCACCGGCCGGGGGTCCGCATCGTCGCGCGGCTGATGATCAGCTCCCCCGCGATATGCGCGTTGACCAGCGACAGACCGAAACCGTCCAGGGTGGACCGGGCCAGGTCCAGGTGGCCCTCGACACGGGCCAGCCCGCCGTTGAGGCCGGGGAGCCGGCTGCCGGAGATCCGGACCGTCCGTGTCGAGGCCCCGTAGAGGCTCACCTTCTCCTCGAGGCGGCACTCCTTGAGCCAGACCGTGTGCGTGATCTCCGCTCCGGCGAGGTCGAGCGCGCCGGTGATCCGCGCCCCGGCCAGCCGCAGCGCCGCGACGGCCCCGGCGGCTGTCGCGTTCGCGCCCAGCAGCAGCGCGGTGACGACCTCGGCCCGCACGGTGCGCTCCGGCCCCCACTCCGCGCCGCGGGAGGGGTCGTCCTCCTCGGCCACCCGGGTGCGGAGATCGATCCAGCGGCCGGTGGGGAAGGCGTCCCACATCTCCCGCTCGACAGGCGTCAGTTCGTCATAGGAGACCACCCGGGAAGGGTAGAGGGACACCCCCGCACGACAGCCGACCGCACCACGGCCAACTGCAGGACCGCCCACCGCACCACGGCCGGTCCCGGGGAGTGTTCGGGACCGGCCGTGGTGTCTCGCGCGTCATGGCCTCGCGCGTCATGGCGACGGAACCAATCCTGACGCTCGGATCACATGCCGCGGTTCCCGGCAGACCGCCGATCACCCCTTCGGGCGGAAGCGCGGCGCGGAACGTTTGGCTCCGGCGCCGTCCGTCACATTTCCTCCTCCTCCGCCCAGGGCTCGGACTCCGGGCGCGGGGCCGGCGCGTCTTCCGGATCCTGGTCGCGGTCGCGCTGGCCGCCGAGGTGGACCAGCCGGTCCACCGTCTCCGGGATGCGGCGGGTCACCTCACGCCCCTGCGGGTGCGGACTGCGCTGGGTCTGCTGGGAGTTGTGTCCCGAGTCGCCCCCGTCGTTGGTCTGCATGACGTACGGGACCCCGACCGGGACTCCGGGCGGGGCGTCGAAGAGGGCGCCGGCCTGGGCCGGAGTGGCCACACCGAGTGCGGCCGCGGTGAGGATGAAGGTGGCAGGAATACGGTTCATGCCCCCACCAACGACTTTGTCAGGGGTGCGTCACGTCACCCGAAGGGCGGCGGGTAGGCCCCCGAAGCGGCGGTGGCCTGCCCCGTTGGGGCGGCGACCGGGCCGGACTCCGGGCAGCTGAACGGGGAGGTGACTCCGGTGGAGGAACGGCTTGAACCCCATGCCGTCCGCCACATGACCGACGGTAAAACTTGCGTTCGGGGCAAGGGCGCGTGTGGGATGACGCGATGCGATCCCCCACACGCATGTCTTCACCCCGCGACAGCTCCAGGCCCCGCACGCACCGCCGCGGGCGCCGACGCGCCGGGCACGGTCCCCCCGCCCAGGGCGAGCCCGGACCGCTGGAGGCGACCGCGATACCGACGGACACGGCGCCCGCGGACACGGCGCTGATGGACGCGGCCCCGGCGGACACCACGCCACTGGAGGTCATCGCGCCGCTTGAGGTGACGCCCCCGCAGCACCCGGCCGCCCCACTCGGCCCCGTCGCACCGCTCGACCCCACCACCGCGGTCATGCCGCTCGCCCCCACCACCGTGGCCGTACCGCTCGCCCCGGACGCTCCCGCCCCCTCGGCGATGGAGCTCGATCCGCGTCCGCGCCCTCGCAATCCGTACGAGGAGCTGGCCGAGCTGGCCGATCCGTACGACCCCGAGGACCCTCTCGGCCTCGGGCTCAAGGCGGACGACGACGGCGACGGGTACGGCGGCGAGGACGACGAACCCTGGTCGCCGCCGAACCACCGGCGGACCAAGCGCGGCCGCCGCCGGCCGCTGTCCGGGGTCTCGCTGATGCTCAAGCTGGTGATCGCGGCCGCCGCCGGCATCGTCATCCTGGTCCTGGCCGACCGCTGCGCCGTGATGTACGCGGAGGCGCAGGCCGAGAAGCGGCTGCAGCGCCAGCTCGGGCTGACCACCGCGCCGCAGGTGGAGATCCGCGGGTTCCCCTTCCTCACCCAGGTGCTGGACCGGCGGCTGGAGCGGGTGGACATCACCATTCCGGACGTGGCCGCCGATCGGGTCTCGCTCGCCGAAGTGCGGGCCGGCGCCCGGGACATCCGGCTCACCGGCAGCCTGCCCGACTCCGTCACCGGGGCCGTGGTCGGCGAGGTGCGGGGCGAGGTGCTGCTCGCCTTCGACGACCTCAACCGCGAGCTGGGCGCCTCGCAGGTGACGTTCAGTCCGCTGGACGACCACTCGGTGCGCGCCGCCGGGCAGATGACGGTCGCCGGTCAGCAGGTGCGGGTGAACGCCCGGGCGCGCATCCGGCGCGACGGCGACCGCGGCATCTCCACCAACGTCAGCGGCATGCGGCTGGACATCCCCGGTATCGCCACCTACCGGCCGGGCCGGCACGCGGGCCTGCGGCTGCACCGGGAGACCGCGACACGCATCAGCAAGGACGCCGAGAAGGCGAAGGCGATGCTGTCGGTGCCGTCGCTGGCGCGGCGGCTGGGCGTGCCGGACGAGGCCGCGCGGCAGGCGCGGGGAAGCGACGCCCGGCTGCACGAGATCACCGGCTCGCCGCGCTTCGTCGAAGCGCTCACGAAGGTCAATCTGGTGGACGCGGTCACCGAGCACCCCTGGCTGCTGGACCGGATCGGCGTCGACCCCAAGCTGGCGGCGGCGCTGACCGCGCTGAAGCCGCCGGAGCTGGCGGAGCGGCTGTCGTTCTCCTTCCAGCTGCCGAAGAAGGCGGGCCCGCTGCGGCTGCGTCACATCACGGTGGACCGGGAGGGCATCCGCGCGGACCTCTCCGGCGTCGACCTGGCCTACGGAAAGAAGCGGCACGGCTAGAAGGTGTGGTCCACGGCCCCGGCAGTGGGGTCTACGACCCCGGCGGTGGGGTCGCGGCGCCCGGCAGCACGACGCGGGCGAGGGTCCCACCGCCCGGTGCCGGGTGGAGGGAGATCTCGCCGCCCGCACCCCGCACCGTGCGGGCCGCGATGGACAGGCCCAGCCCCGAGCCGGGCAGGCTGCGCGCGGACGGGGAGCGCCAGAAGCGCTCGAAGACGTGCGGGAGTTCCTCGGCGGGGATGCCGGGGCCGTGGTCCCGGACGGTGAACTCGCCGTCCTTCAGCGCCACCTCCACCGCCCCGCCCGGCGGGCTGAACTTCACCGCGTTGTCCAGCAGGTTGACCAGCGCCCGTTCCAGCGCCGCGGGCTCGGCCCGCGCGTACCACGGCTGGAGCGCCGCCTCGATCGTCACCTCGGCGCCCCGCAGCCGGGCCCGGTCCAGCGCCGACTCCGCCACCTGGTGCACGCCGACGACCTGGAGCGGGCCGCTGCCGGGCGGCGCGTCCGGCCGGGCCAGCTCCTGGAGGTCGCCGATCAGCGCGGCCAGTTCGGTCATCTGGGCGGTGAGGCCGGCCAGCAGCGCCCGGCGGTCCTCGGGCGGCAGCGGGCGGCCGGTCTCCTCGCTGCGGACCAGCAGCTCGATGTTGGTCCGCAGCGAGGTCAGGGGGGTGCGCAGCTCGTGCCCGGCGTCCGCGATCAGCTGCTGCTGCCGGTCGCGGGAGGAGGCGAGCGCGGCGGCCATGGAGTTGAAGGACCGGGACAGCCGGGCGATCTCGTCCTCGCCCTCCACCGGGATGCGCACCGCGAGGTCCTCGGTGCGGGCCACGTGTTCCACCGCGCCGGTGAGCCGGTCCACCGGCCGCAGTCCGGCCCGGGCGATCCCCAGGCCCGCGGTGGCTGCGCCGAGCACGCCGATGCCGGAGACCACCAGCATCACCAGGGCGAGGGTGTTCAGCGGGTCGGTGACCTCCTCCAGCGGGCGGGAGACGGAGACGGTCGGGCCGGCGCCGGGGAAGGAGAAGGTGTAGACGCGGACGGGTGTGCCGTCCCGGGTGGTGCCGTCATGGGTGCTCTCGCCCAGCTGCCCGGTGGCCACCGCGATGTCCTCGTCGGTGACGTTCACCGCGTGCGAGCCGGGGGCGACGCAGGCGGTGCCGTCCGGCAGCACGAGCTGTACGTCGGAGGCGCCCGGGCTCAGGCCGTCCTCGGCCCGCGATTCGGGCCGGCAGTCGCTCTGCGTCTCGGCGAGCCGGCGTACCGAGATCTGGTTGACGTCCTGGAGTTTGGCGTCCAGCGCGCTGATCAGACGGTCGCGGGTGACGAGCCAGCAGGCGAGCGCGGAGGCGGCGACCGCGACGGCCACCGCAAGCGTGGTGAGCAGCGCCAGCCGGGAGCGCAGCGGCAGCCGCCGCAGCCTGCGCGTCACCGGGTTCATGGTGCCGTCCCGTCCTCGGCCCGCAGCACGTAACCCACCCCGCGGACGGTGTGGACGAGGCGGGGTTCGCCGCCGGCCTCGGTCTTGCGCCGCAGGTACATCACATAGACGTCGAGCGAGTTGGAGGCCGGTTCGAAGTCGAAGCCCCAGACGGCCTTGAGGATCTGCTCCCGGGTCAGCACCTGGCGGGGATGGGCCAGGAACATCTCCAACAGGGTGAACTCGGTGCGGGTGAGCTCCACCCGCCGGTCGCCCCGGGTCACCTCCCGGGTGGCCAGGTCCATCCGCAGATCGGCGAAGGACATCACCCGGCCGGCGGGCTCCTCGCCGCCGGCGGCCACCGCGGCGTAGGAGCTGCGGCGGAGCAGGGCGCGGATCCGGGCCAGCAGTTCGTCCAGCTCGAACGGTTTCACCAGGTAGTCGTCGGCGCCCGCGTCCAGGCCGGTGACCCGGTCGCCGACGGTGTCCCGCGCGGTGAGCATCAAGATGGGCACCGTCACCCCGGCGGCGCGCAGCCGCCGGGCGGCGGTCAGCCCGTCCATCCGGGGCATCAGCACGTCGAGCACGATCAGTTCGGGGTCGCAGCGGCCGGTCCGCTCCAGCGCGTCGAGACCGTCGACGGCGGTCTCGGTGCGGTAGCCCTCGAAGTCCAGGCTGCGCCGGAGCGCCTCGCGGACGGCCGGCTCGTCGTCGACGATCAGGATGCGGGCGGCCCTCGGCCGCGGGTCGCCGTGGTCGGCGGGGCTCATCGATACCTACCTCGGGTCACTCGGGCGTCGCCCGCCAGCCTGGCACGGGCGGCCGGTCCGGCTCACGGACGGTCAGCCTGACACGGACGGTCGACCGGGCCGGGGCGGCCGGTCCGGCAGGGACGGTCGGCCAGCCGGGGCGGCCGGTCCGGCCCGGAAGGTCAGTCGCCGGAGCGGAGCTTGCCGAGGTCGGAGGTGACGGTGTCGATCGGTATCGAGAAGCCGAGGCCGACGCTGCCCGCGCCGCCCGGTGCCTGGCCGGAGCCCGGTGCGTACATCGCCGAGTTGATGCCGATGACCTCGCCCCGCATGTTGATCAGGGCGCCGCCGGAGTTCCCGGGGTTGAGCGAGGCGTCGGTCTGGATGGCCTTGTAGGTGGTTTTCGAGGAGCCGACGTCCCCGTTGTACCGGCCGCCGCCGAACTCGAAGGGCCACTCGTCGCGGCCCGCCCCGCCCTGGCTCTCGTCGGTCGAGACGGTCACGTCCCGGTCCAGCGCGGAGACGATGCCGCTGGTGACCGTGCCGGTCAGGCCCTCGGGGGAGCCGATGGCCACCACCTGGTCGCCGACCCGCACGCTGTCCGAGTCGCCGAGGGTCGCCGCCTTCAGGCCCTTCGCGCCCTGGACGCGGATGAGCGCGAGGTCCTTGCCCGGATCGGCGCCCACCACCGACGCGGTCTTCTCGCTGCCGTCGCTGAACCGGACCGTGATGGTGCTCGCGCCCGCGATCACGTGGTTGTTGGTGATGATCTCGCCGTCGCCGGTGATGATGACGCCGGAGCCGGTGGATCCGCCGCCGCCGGAGGCCGCCTTGATCTCCACGATGCTGGGGCTGACCGCCTTCGCGACGGCGGCGACCCCGCCGCCGCTCGCGCTGGTGTTGACCACCGGGGTGGCCGCGGCCCGGTCGCCGTCCGGTTCGGTGGCGTTGCCGACCAGCGCGGCCGCCCCGCCGCCGAGTACCGCCGAGACGAGGGCGACCGCGGCCAGCAGCACCGCTCCGCGCCTGCGGCCGCGCCCGCCCGGCGCGGCATGCGCGGGCCCTTGCGGGGCGGGCGGGAGCCCTTGCGGGGCAGGCGCGGGCCCTTGCGGGGCAGGCGCGGGCCCTTGCGGGGCAGGCGGGACGGGAGGATACGGCCCGGGCGGGATGGGGACGTACGGCTGCGGGGTGGGGGTCCCCTGGGGGCCCTCGGACGCGGGCCGGAAGAAGGCGTCAAAGCCGCCGCTGCGGCGCGGGTTGTCCGTCATGCGTCCGACTGTGCTCAGCGCGCATGAGAATTGTCTGAGTGCCTACTGAGAAGCCCGACAGAAGTGGGTATGCCCGGGATAAGGACCGGGCCGCTCACTCACATCCGCAGGAGCGGCGCACCACCAGCGCGGAGGGGAACTGCCGCAGCCGCTCGCGCCGGGAGCCGACCGCCCGCAGCCCGTCGTCCAGCACCAGGTCGACCGCGGCGCGCGCCATCGCGGGCCGGTCGGAGCCGACCGTGGTCAGCGGCGGGTCGGTCAGGGCGGCTTCCTTCACGTCGTCGAAGCCCGCGACCGCCAGCTCGCCGGGCACGTCGATGCGCAGCTCGCGGGCGGCCCGCAGCACGCCGATCGCCTGGTCGTCGGTGGCGCAGAAGATCGCCGGCGGGCGGTCGGGGCCGGAGAGCAGCCGGAGCGCGACCCGGTAGGCGTCGTAACGGTTGTAAGGGGCCTGGAAGAGGCGGCCTTCGGTGGGCCGTCCGGCCTCCATCATCGCCCGGCGCCAGCCCTCGACGTGGTCGGTGACCGGGTCACCCACGGTCGGGGTGACCTCGGTGCCACCGATACAGGCGACGTACGCGTGGCCGTGCTCCAGCAGGTGGCGCACCGCGAGCTGGGCGCCACCGACGTCGTCGAGCACCACCGCGACGTCGTCGATCGCCTCGGGCCGCTCGTGCATCAGCACGACTCGGGCGTCCCAGGCTTCGATCTCGGCGGCGGCGTTCTCGCTGAGGCCCTGACTGATGAGGATCAGCCCGGAGACCCGCATTCCGAGGAAGGCGCGCAGGTAGTGCACCTCGCGCTCGTCGAGGTAGTCGGAGTTGCCGACCAGGACCATCTTTCCGCGCTCGGCGGCGGCCCGCTCCACGGCGTGCGCCATCTCGCCGAAGAACGGCTGCCGGGCGTCCGGCACGATCAGGCCTATGAGGTCGGTGCGGCGGCTCGCCATCGCTTGCGCGACCCGGTCCGGCCGGTAGCCGAGCTCCTTGATCGCTGCGAGTACCCGCTCGCGCGTGGCCGGGGCGACCGGCCTTGGTCCATTGTTGATGACATAGCTGACGACCGCGGTCGAAGTCCCCGCCAGCCTCGCCACATCGTCACGCGTCACCTTGGCCACGCGCGGCAGTCTACGCGGGTCCATCTACCTCTTGACCGGTCGTTCGGCGGCGACTTTGTCACTCTCCGTACGCATCGCGTCCGGCCGCACACTCTCCGCATCCTCGCGGGTGCCGACGGACCGCTCGGCGGCCCGGGCGGCGGCCTTCGCCTTGGCTTCCCCGGCGGCCCGGTCCGCCTTCTCCGGGGTGACGAATCGGTAGCCGACGTTCCGCACGGTGCCGATCAAGGACTCGTGCTCCGGGCCCAGTTTGGCCCGCAGCCGCCTGACGTGGACGTCGACGGTGCGGGTGCCGCCGAAGTAGTCGTAGCCCCACACCTCCTGGAGCAGCTGGGCGCGGGTGAAGACCCGGCCGGGGTGCTGCGCCAGATACTTCAGCAGTTCGAATTCCTTGAAGGTCAGGTCCAGCACCCGGCCCTTGAGCTTGGCGCTGTACGTCGCCTCGTCCACCGAGAGATCGCCGTTGCGGATCTCCATCGGGCTGTCGTCCGAGCCGATCTGCTGACGGCCCATGGCCAGGCGCAGCCGGGCCTCGACCTCCGCCGGGCCGGCGGTGTCCAGCAGCACGTCGTCGATGCCCCAGTCCGCGGTGACGGCGGCCAGGCCGCCCTCGGTCACCACCAGGATCAGCGGGCAGCCGGGGCCGGTGGACCGCAGCAGCTGGCACAGGCTGCGCACCTGCGGCAGATCGCGGCGGCCGTCGATGAGGATCACGTCGGCGCCGGGGGTGTCCACCAGGGCGGGCCCCTCGGCCGGGGCGACCCGCACGCTGTGCAGCAGCAGCCCGAGCGCCGGAAGCACCTCCGCCGACGGCTGGAGGGCGTTGGTCAGCAGCAGCAACGAGCTCATCGCCGACCCCCCGCCTCGACCGTGATCGCCCCGAGCGCGATCGACCGGACCGTGACCGCCGTGATCGCCCCGATCGTGACTGCCTGCGTCTGGAGCCCGCGGCCCCGCACGCGCTGCGGCATCTTCAGCTCGCCTGATTTGCCCATGACGTCGGTTCCTCCTCGGTCCCTGCCAGAGGGAGGTTGCGGCACTGCTTCGTACGGTTTGCGGCTCCGCGCCCTGGAGCGCGCCTGCGCTCAAACGCGCAATGCGCGCCTGAAAGCACAAAAGGACCCGGGGGCTGCTTTGCCCGGATCCTCTGCCCAGCAGAATAGCCCACATGACACGCGGATCAGAGGCCGAATCTGCACGTCGTCGTGTTTCGCCGGTCACGTGCGGCGCCCGCAAAGTGACCCTGCTCACCGAGGACCGGACCCCGATCGACGCGGTGTACACCCCGGGCGCGGACGCCGCCCGGGCTTCTGCCGAGCAGCCCGCCATCGTGCTGGCGCATGGCTTCAGCGGCGCCCTGGAGCGGCCCGCGCTGCGGCGGGCGGCGCGCGAACTGGGGCGCGGCGCCGCCGTGATCACCTTCTCCTTCCGAGGTCACGGCCGATCCGGCGGGCGGTCCACGGTCGGCGACCGGGAGGTGCTGGACCTCGCCGCGGCCGTCCGCTGGGCGCGTGAGCTGGGCCACCGGCGGGTGGTGACGGTCGGCTTCTCGATGGGCGGCTCGGTGGTGCTGCGGCACGCCGCGCTGTTCCGGGAGGCCGCCGGAGCTCTCCATGGGACTGCCGAGATTCAGCCGCTCGGGTCGCAGCCGAGCGGAGGGGACGGACAGGAGCGCACTGGGAAGCACCAGAGGCGTGAGGGGCGCATGGGCGCACACACCGATGCAGTCGTCGCCGTGAGCGCCCCCGCCCGCTGGTTCTACCGGGGGACCGCGCCTATGCGGCGACTGCACTGGGTGGTAATGCGTCCCACCGGCCGACTGGTAGGCCGCTACGGCATGGGGATCCGGATCGCCCGGAAGCACTGGGACCCGGTGCCGCTGTCGCCGGTCGCCGCGGTGCCGATGATCGCCCCCACCCCGCTGCTGATCGTGCACGGCGACCAGGACCCGTACTTTCCGCTGGACCATCCGCGGATGCTGGCCCGGGCGGGTGACCCGTCCTCCACTCAGCTGTGGATCGAGCGCGGCTTCGGCCACGCGGAGAACGCCGCCTCGCCGGAGCTGCTGACCCGCATCGGCGACTGGGCCGCCGCCCACGTCTGAGCCCGCCGCAGGCTCCACCGCCCCGCTGGGGGTCCCCCCGGACGGAGGCCGGGGGAGGCATCGTCCGCCCCCTGTCACCCGCCATCATGGAGGCGGTAACCGCCGAGGCGGACGACATGGGAAAGGGGTCGCGATGGTGATCAGCGACACAACGGACCGGCCCGCCGGCACCATCCGGTACTGGGCCGCCGCGAAGGCCGCGGCCGGCACCGCCGAGGAGCCGTACGCCGCCGCCACCCTCGCCGAGGCCCTGGACGCCGCCCGGCAGCGGCACACCGAGCGACCGGAGTTCGCCCGGGTGCTGCTGCGCTGCTCCTTCCTGGTCGACGGCGAGCCGGTCGGCAAGCGCGACCATTCGACGGTTCCATTGGCCGAGGGCGGCACGGTCGAGGTGCTCCCGCCGTTCGCAGGAGGGTGACCCCCAACCGATGAGCAATCAGCCGCACCATCCGTACGAGCCGGAGCCTTACGGGCCGGAGGGTTACGGACCGGAGGCGTACGCGCCGCAGGGCTACGGACCCGAGGGCTACCTGCCGGAGGGTTACGCGCCCGACGGCTACGCGCCGGAGGGTTACGCGCCGGAGGCGTACGGGCAGCAGCAGCCGCACGCCCAGCACCCGCAAGCGCACTATCCGCCGCAGGATCCGTACCCGGCCCACGATCCGTACGCCGCGCAGAATCCGTACCCGGCGCAGGACCCCTACGCCGCGCAGGCCGGGCAGGCCGGGCACGCGGTGCAGGACGCCTACGGCTCGTCCACGGCGGGGTGGCCCGGCTACGGCGAGCAGCAGGCGTACCAGCAATCTCAGCCGCACGGGCACCACGCGCAGGACGGACCGCACGCGCAGCACGCCGGGCAGCAGCCGTACCCGGGGTACGGCGACGCCGGTCCGGAGCAGGGCCACGCGCCGTACCCGCACCAGCCGTACTCGCCGCAGCAGACGCCGGACCAGCCGTACCCCGGGCATCCGGGGCAGGCCGCGCATCCGCAGGACGCGGGGCACCAGACCGGCCATGCCGGCGGGTGGGGGCAGCAGGGTCAGGCGCCGTACGCGGATCCGCAGGGGTACGCCCAGGGCTCCTGGTCCGAGCACCCGCAGCAGGCGCCGGCCGGCTACGCCACCGGCACCGCCACCACCGCCGACACCGGCACCGGCACCCCCTTCCCGCCGCAGGCCCACGGCCCAGCCGCGCCGGGCCACACCGAGCCGCGTCCGGGCCGGTCCCGGCACCGGCAGGCACCCCCGCCGGCCCAACCGCTGTCGCAGTCGCGGGGGCCGGGCCGGCTGGAGCCGCAGGTCCACGGCGCCGAGCCGGGAGCGGGCGAGGCCGCGCGGGAGGGGGCGGCACCGGCGAGACCGATGACGGCGGCCGAGAAGGCCCGCGCCGAGGGCCGCCCGATGATCGTCGACCCGGGCCTGGTGCCCGCGCTGCTGACCGCCGCGATCGCCGGTCTGCTCGCCGCCACCGCGCCGCTCCCGCGTCCGGCCGTCGCCGTGGCGGTGGTGCTGCTCCAGGCGGTCACCGCGGCGGGCTGGTTCCGGCTCAACGGCATGTGGCCCGCGCGGCAGGGCATCATGCTCGCCTTCGCGGGCGGCGTCGCCGCCGACATCGGGCTGCTGGCCACCGACCGGGAGGACGCCCCGACGGTCGTGATCGCCACGATCGGCGTGTGGATGCTGCTGGTGCTCGTCCTCCAGCTGCGCAACCGCAGCACCCCCGACGAGCGGATGTACAGCCTCACCGTGACGACCGTCTCGTCCGCCCTGACGGTCATCGCGGCCGGGCACCTGGCCGCGGCCGCGGAGTCCGCGGACGCGGTCGTCGTGGGCGCCGCCGCGATCGCCGCCGCGGCCATCGCCCGGGCGCTCCCGCTGCCCACCGCGGTCTCGGTGGT
This sequence comes from Streptomyces sp. JLBT605, assembly GCF_058215555.1. NCBI lineage: Bacteria > Bacillati > Actinomycetota > Actinomycetes > Kitasatosporales > Streptomycetaceae > Streptomyces > Streptomyces sp. JLBT605. Next base: position 3,717,279 of record NZ_CM177087.1, on the reverse strand, counting down.
GCTGGCGCTGCTCGCGGCGGCCGGGGCCGGATTCGGCGCCGGGCAGCTGGCCGGGATCGACACCGCCGGGGCCGCCGGGCTGGGTGCGGCGGCCGGGGTGTGCGCGCTGATCGGCCTGCGGGTGGCGAGTTATGACTACCCATCGCGCTTCGTGCACATGACCGCCGGTGTCGCGCTGCCGCTCGCCGCCGCGGCGCCCGCCGTCTACCTGATCGGCCGGGCCATCGGCTGACCGGTCCGCAAGGCCGTAGGTCCGGTAATCCGGTTAGGCTCGCAGCCGCAGGCGGATGCCTGCGGCTGCCGAATCACTGGGGGACGAAGCATGACGGACGCGGGGCACACGAACCGGGCGGGCACGGGCGCGGGCGGGGCGGGCGCCACGCATCCGGGGCATCACGAGGCCGGGCCCTACCCGCCGGGCCCCGAGCAGGGCGGGTACCCGCCGAGCCCCGAGCAGCCCCCGTATCCCCCGGGCCCGGCGCCGGCCGGCTACCCGGCCGAGCCCGCCCAGGCCCCGTACGCGCCGGGCCCCGACCAGGTCCGCTACCCGGCCGGCCCCGAGCACACCCCGTACGCCGAGGGCCACGACCAGGCCCCGTACCGGGAAGGCACCGACCAGACCCCGTACACCGAGGGCCACTCCCAGGCCCCGTACACCGAGCGCCCCGAGCAGCCCCCGTACGCCGAGCGCCATGACCAGGCCCCGTACGCGGAGGGCTATGACCAGGCCCCGTACGCCGAGGGCCACGACCAGGCTGCGTACGCGCACGGCCAGGAACCGGCGTCGGCGCAGCAGGTGCCCCCGCCGCCCCCGCTCGGGCAGGCGCCCGAGCCGGCCCCGGAGCCGGAACCGCGCCGGAAGCGGAAGCCGCGGCGCGGCCTGCGGAACACGGTGATCGCCCTGGTCATCCTCGGCGGTCTGGCCGTGGGCGCCGACCGGCTGGCGGTGAACTTCGCCGAGAGCGAGGCCGCGGACAAGATCAAGAGCACCCAGGGGCTCAACATCACCCCGAAGGTCTCGATCAAGGGGTTCCCCTTCCTGACCCAGGCGCTGAACAAGGAGCTGGACGAGGTCGAGGTGAACCTCGACGGGATGGAGACCGACACCGACGACGGCCGCTCGATCCGCGTCACCGAACTCCGAGCCACCCTGCACCAGGTGCGGATATCCGGCGACTTCTCCTCGGCCACCGCGGACCGGGCCACCGGCCGGGCGCACATCAGCTACGCGGACCTGTCGGCCTACGCGGGCCCGGGCGTCACGATCAGCTACGCCGGGAAGAGCGCGGAGGGCAAGAGCCAGGTCAAGATCACCGGCAGCATGATGGGCTTCAGCCTGAGCGTGGACGGCACGGTGTCCGTGGTGAACGGCGACACCATCCGGCTGCGCGCCAACACGATTCCGGACGCCGTCCCCAAGCGTTTCGAGTCGCAGGTCCGGCGGCAGACGGACTTCGACCGGAAGATCGACGGCCTGCCGGCCGGCATCCGGCTGGAGGGGGTCGAGTCGACGCCGGAAGGCGTGGACATCCCGATCACCGGCAGCGGCGTCAACCTGGCCGGCTGATCCGGGCCCCGTCCCGGAGCCGGCCGGGGCGGAAATCCCACTAACTGAGACGACCGTGTCCGTAGGGCAGATTACCGTTGCCGTACGGGCACGTCGGCCCCCTCGCCCGAGGCTCCGCGCCTCGTTCTATCTCGCATTCCAGACGATCGCGTCTCACGATCCGACACGCCGGTGACACGCCCGCCCGGGCGTCCCTACGATCGGACCCATGCAGAGCTGGATCAGCGGTCCCCGTCACCGGGGGCAGGCGCACCTCACGAAGCGGCGGGCAGTCGACCTGTGCCGCGTCGCCGCCATGCTCTGTCGCTCCGTCTGACCGGCTGGGCTTCTCGCCCATCCAGCCCTTCTCAAGGGTCTCCCCGTACCCCCTCGCGCAGTCCCGCGCAGCACCGCTTCTTCGCCGTACCACCGCACGGGCTGCCGACGCATCACCGCACCACACCGCCGCAACTGCCCCGGAGGAGAGAACATGAGCCGCAGTGACGTCCTGGTCGACGCCGACTGGGTCCAGGCCCGCATCGACGACCCGAAGACGGTCATCGTCGAGGTCGACGAGGACACCTCGGCGTACGAGAAGAACCACATCAAGAACGCCGTCCGGATCGACTGGAAGAAGGACCTCCAGGACCCGGTGCGCCGTGACTTCGTGGACCAGGCCGGGTTCGAGAAGCTGCTGTCCGAGAAGGGCATCGCCAACGACGACACCGTCGTCCTCTACGGCGGCAACAACAACTGGTTCGCCGCCTACGCCTACTGGTACTTCAAGCTCTACGGCCACCAGGACGTGCGCCTCCTCGACGGCGGCCGCAAGAAGTGGGAGCTGGACTCCCGCGACCTGGTCAGCGAGGTGCCGACCCGCCCGGCCACCGCGTACAAGGCCCAGGCCCAGGACGCCTCGATCCGCGCCTTCCGCGACGACGTCGTGGCCGCGATCGGCTCGCTGAACCTGGTCGACGTCCGGTCCCCCGACGAGTTCTCCGGCAAGCTGCTGGCCCCGGCCCACCTGCCGCAGGAGCAGTCGCAGCGCCCGGGCCACGTCCCGTCCGCCCGCAACATCCCGTGGTCCAAGTCGGCCAACGACGACGGCACCTTCAAGTCCGACGAGGAGCTCAAGGCGCTCTACGAGGGCGAGGGCGTCGACCTGTCGAAGGACACCATCGCCTACTGCCGGATCGGCGAGCGCTCCGCGCACACCTGGTTCGTGCTGCACGAGCTGCTCGGCCAGACCAACGTCAAGAACTACGACGGCTCCTGGACCGAGTACGGCTCCCTCGTCGGCGTGCCGATCGAGCTCGGCGCCAACTGAACCACCCACCACCGCGACCATAAGGACAGGCACTATGTGTGGAGCACAGGCCGGCGGCCCTGACGCGTCGACCGCGAAGCCCGGCGAGACCACCATCCAGGGTTCGGTGACCCGCGACGGCCAGCCCGTCACCGGGTACGTCCGACTCCTGGACAGCACCGGCGAGTTCACCGCCGAGGTCCCCACCTCGGCGACCGGGCAGTTCCGTTTCTACGCCGCCGAGGGCACCTGGACCGTGCGCGCCCTCGTGCCGGGCGCGACCGCGGACCGTACCGTGGTGGCCCAGCACGGCGGGCTGGCGGAGGTCGCCATCGCCGTCTGAGCCACGAGCTCAAACGATCGGGCCAGGGCCGCACCCCGGGGTTGGACGCCTCGGCGGGGTGCGGCCCTCGCTCTTTTCCGCCCTCGCGGTCGTACGCTGAAGGTATGTACGCCCGGCGGCGCCACGTGTACTTCGTTCTGATGGGCGCGTGTCTGACGCTGTTCATCACGGCCTGGGCCGTGGTGCGCCTGTGGTCCGTCCCGGTGGCCGTCGGCATGTGCGTGGTGGCCATGGTGCTGCCGCCCATCGCCGCGATCATCGCCAATCGCCGGGGGCCGGACGACCACTGGTGGGACGAGACCGGGGACCGGGAGTCCGACGAGTGGTGGCGGGAGATCGACCGCCGCGAGCCCCGCGAGCCCCGGCAGTAGACCCGCGAGCCCCGTCAGCAGACCCGGGAGCCCGGTCGGTGGACCCGGGAGCCCCGTCAGCAGACCCGGGAGCCCGGTCGGTGGACCCGGGAGCCCGGTCAGTAGACCAGGGACCGCACGCCGTCCGGCATGATCTCGCTCACGAAAACCTGCGCCCCCGCGATCCGCGCGCCCTCGATCAGGTCCCGCTCCTCGATCCCCCGCCGGGCGGCGCACTGGGTGCACACCGTGATCAAGCCGCCGCCCGCCAGGATGCCCTCGATCAGCTCCGGCAGCGGCGCGGCGTGCGGCAGCTCGAACTCCGCGGCCCGGCCCGGCAGCGCGAACCAGCTGGACTCGCCGGTCAGCCACAGCGAGACCTCGACACCGCTCGCCACGGCCACCGCCGCCACCGTGAACGCCTGCGAGCAGCGCTCGGGCGCGTCCGCGCCCGCCGTCACCTTGATCACCAGCTTGTCAGCCATGTCCGCACTGTAATGCGCGGGCTCCGCGGCGCCGACACTCGCCGGGCCGCCTACCTCACAGCGGTCCCGCCCGAGCCGCCGACTAGACTTGGCCGCGGTCCGTAACACCTCACTCCGTCCGAGGAGCCCGCTCGTGCTTGAGGCAGTCTTCACCGCTCTGATGGTCCTCGTCGGCCTCGCGACCATCGGCTTCGTCGGGCTGACCTGGAAGAAGCTGTACCAGGGCCAGCGCTGACCCCCTCCTGCCCCCTCTCCGAAACAGATCGCCTGAATCCATGATCGAGATCCCGTCCGACCTTCACCCGGACCTCGTGCCCCTCGTCTTCCTCCTCGGCAAGTGGACCGGAGCCGGTGTCGCCGACTTCCCGGGCTCCGAGAAGTGCAACTTCGGGCAGGAAGTGACCTTCACCCACGACGGCCGGGACTTCCTGGAGTACGTCTCGCGCAGCTGGGTGCTCGACAGCGAGGGCAAGCAGGTCCGTCCGCTGGAGACCGAGACCGGCTACTGGCGCATCGACAAGGACCGCAAGGTCGAGGTCGTGATGATCCGCGACCAGGGCATCGTCGAGGTCTGGTACGGCGAGCTGGCGGCGAACAAGCCGCAGATCGACCTGGCCACCGACGCCGTCGCGCGCACCGCCGCCGCCGGCCCGTACTCCGGCGGCAAGCGGCTGTACGGCTACGTCAAGGGCGACCTGATGTGGGTGGGCGAGAAGGCCACCCCCGAGGTGCCGCTGCGCCCCTACATGTCGGCCCACCTGAAGAAGGCCGTCACCCGCGAGGAGCTGGCCGCCTGGGTGGAGAGCCTGCCGGACGACCTGCCGGACGACGGGATCACCTTCTCCCGCTGAGGCCGGCCGGTTCCCTACACTGGCCCCGTGGCGACCACCGACTGGAAGAGCGACCTGCGGCAGCGCGGCTACCGCCTGACGCCGCAGCGGCAGCTTGTGCTCGAGGCCGTGGACCACCTCGAGCACGCCACTCCGGACGACATCCTCACCGAGGTGCGGCGCACCGCGAGCGGGGTCAACATCTCCACGGTCTACCGCACCCTGGAGCTGCTGGAGGAGCTGGGCCTGGTCAGCCATGCCCACCTCGGGCACGGCGCGCCGACCTACCACCTCGCCGACCGGCACCACCACATCCATCTGGTCTGCCGGGACTGCACGGACGTCATCGAGGCCGATCTGTCGGTGACCGAGGCGTTCACCGCCCGGCTGCGCGAGGAGTTCGGCTTCGTGACCGACCTCAAGCACTTCGCGATCTTCGGACGGTGCGCCGGCTGCGATGCCCGCGAGGCCGCGGCCGACTCCGGCGCGGCCGACTCCGGCGGAGCGGCGGACTCCGGCGCGGCCGACTCCAGCAGGGCCGCGGACTCCAGCAAGGGTTGATCCGGCGCGTCGTAGGCTGTGGGACATGAAGAGCCCTTTGCTGTCGCTGCCCGGCGCCGTCCCCGGCGAGGGCCCCGATGAAGGTGTGGCCGCGCACTACGGCGACCTGTTCCGTGAGCAGCGCGCGCTCGCGGCAGGCACCGGTTTCGTGGACCTCTCGCACCGCGGCGTGATCACCGTCCGCGGCGCGGACCGGCTGAGCTGGCTGCATCTGCTGGTCACCCAGCACGTCAGCGAACTCCCCGCGGGCCAGGCCACCGAGGCGCTGATCCTCTCCGCGCACGGCCACATCGAGCACGCCCTCTCGCTGGTGGACGACGGCGAGACCACCTGGGCGCACGTCGAGCCGGGCACCCAGGGCGACCTGCTCGCCTACCTGGAGAGCATGAAGTTCTTCTACCGGGTGGAGATCGCGGACGTCACCGACGCGTACGCCGTGGTCCACCTGCCCGCCGGATCCATCACCCCCGCCCCCGAGGGCACGGTGGTGCGGGAGATGTCCTACGGCCGCGATCTGTTCCTGCCGCGCGGCGAGCTGGAGTCCTTCGCGGCCGAGCACGGGCCGGCGATCGGCCTGCTGGCGTACGAGGCGCTGCGCGTCGAGGCGCACCGGCCGCGGCTGGGCATGGAGACCGACCACCGGACGATCCCGCACGAGCTGGGGCTGATCGGCGTCGCCGTCCACCTCCAGAAGGGCTGCTACCGGGGGCAGGAGACGGTCGCCCGGGTGCAGAACCTGGGCAAGCCGCCGCGCCGGCTGGTCTTCCTGCACCTGGACGGCAGTGAGGTGCAGCTGCCGGGCCACGGCACGCCGGTGCGGCTGGCCTCGGAGCCCGAGGACGGCCGTCAGCTGGGCTTCGTCACCACCTCGGCGCGCCACCACGAGCTGGGGCCGATCGCGCTCGCCCTGGTGAAGCGGAACGTACCCGTGGACGCGGAGCTGGTCGCCGGGGGCACGGCGGCGGCCCAGGAGGTGGTGGTGGAGCCCTGAGCGGCTCCGCCCGATCCCACGGCGGCTCCGCCCGGTCCCGCCTCGGCGACCCGCGCATGTGACCCGTCCGCTTCCGCACCCCCGCGGGATTCGCCCAGGCGCCCGCGGGGTCGCTCCCCGCGGGGTCCGCTCACACCTCCACGATGACCGTGAACGGGCCGTCGTTGGTCAGCGAGACCTTCATGTCCGCGCCGAACCGGCCCGTCTCCACCTGCGCGCCCAGCGCCCGCAGCTGCGCCACCACCTCATCCACCAGCGGCTCGGCGACCTCGCCGGGGGCCGCGGCGTTCCAGGTGGGGCGGCGGCCCTTGCGGGCGTCGCCATAGAGCGTGAACTGGCTGATGACGAGCAGCGGCGCGCCCACGTCCGAGCAGGACTTCTCGTCCTCCAGGATCCGCACCGACCACAGCTTGCGGGCCAGCTGGGCGGCCTTGGCCGGGGTGTCGTCATGGGTGACGCCGACGAGCACGCACAGCCCCTGGCCGATGATCTCGCCGACGGTCTCGCCGTCGACGACGACGCTCGCCCCGTTCACTCTCTGTATCACAGCACGCATGGGATCCATGATGCCGTGCGTCCATCCGGGGCCGATCGGGTGCACGGCCGCCACGTGTCGCGACCGGCGATGGCACGATGCGAGCACGCAATGCGTCAGGTGAACAGCGCGACCCAGGTCGCGTAGCGAGGGGACTTAACACGCATGAGCACACCCGGCACCGGACAGGCACCCTGGCCCGCACCCACCTGCGCCCAGCCGACGCTGGACGGGCTGCGGCTGACCGAGCTGCGGGAGCTGCGCCGCGGGTCACAGCGCGAGGAGGCCGATCTCAGCTATCTCCGGCGGCTGCTCCAAGGCCGCATCGACATCCTCCGCGCCGAGTTGGGGCACCGTTCCGCGCCGGCCGGCTCGGTGGTCGACCGGCTGCCGCAGATCCTCGCCGACGGGCCGTCGCGGCACCGCAGCTCGGCCCGGCACGTGACGCTGGGGACTCCGCACAGCGAGGAGTACCGCCGTCTGGCCGAGAAGATGCTCGCCGAGGTCGAGCTGTCCGATCTGCGGGCCCGCACCGACGAGGAGCTCAACGGCGCGATGGGGCGGCTGATGAACTGCGAGCAGCAGGTCTCGCGGCGCAGGCAGGAGCTCCAGCGGGCCGCCGACGACTGCAGCGCGGAGATCGCGCGCAGGTACCGTGAGGGGGAAGCGCAGGTCGACGATCTGCTCTCGTGAGCCTCGCGCACCGCGCGGACGGGCGCGCCGTCCTCGGCGGGCGTAGCGTCATGACGGACGCGGCGTCCCGGACGGGCGCGGCCGGGGGCGGGTCCGGCACCAGCCCGCACCCCCGGAAGGCCGACGATGACCTCCTCCGCCACCGCCATACGTCCCGTCCTCGCCGAGGTCGTCCGCTCCGGCTTCGTCGAGGGCCGGCACCGGGGTTCGCTGGTCGTGCTGGCGGCCGACGGCAGCGTCCAGCGGGCGCTGGGCGATGTGGACGCCCCGGTCTTCCCGCGCTCCAGCAACAAGCCCATGCAGGCTGCGGCGGTGCTGCGGGCGGGCCTGGAGCTGTCCGGTGAGCGGCTGGCGCTGGCGGCCGCGAGCCATTCCGGTGAATCGTTCCACCTCGATCTCGTGCGGACGATGCTGGCCGAGCACGAGCTGACCGCCGACGTCCTGCGGACCCCGCCGGACCTGCCGCTGGACCCGGTCGAAGCGGAAACCTTCCTGGCCACCGGGCGGCCCCGCGACCGCATCGCGATGAACTGCTCCGGCAAGCACACCGCGATGCTCGCCGCCGCCGCCCGCAACGGCTGGCCCCTGGAGAGCTACCTCGACCCCGCCCACCCGCTCCAGCAGCTGATCCTCCAGGTGGTCGAGGAGGCGAGCGGCGAGCGCGTGGAACACATCGGCACCGACGGCTGCGGCGCCCCGCTGATGGCCCTGTCGCTGACCGGGCTGGCCCGCGCCTTCCGCTCCTTCGTGCTGGCCGACCCGGGAAGCTGCGAGCGCCGGGTGGCGGACGCCATGCGCGCCCACCCGGAGTACGTCGCCGGCACCCGGCGGCCCGACACCTGGCTGATGCGCGAGGTCCCCGGCACGCTCGCGAAGATGGGCGCGGAAGCGGTCCAGGCGGTGGCGCTGCCGGACGGGCGGGCCCTCGCCTTCAAGATCGACGACGGTTCGGTGCGGGCGCTGGGTCCGGTACTGGCCCGCGCCCTGGAGCAGCTTGGCGTCTCCTCCCCGGTGCTCGCCCGGATCGGCGAGGTGCCGCTGCTGGGCGGCGGGGAGCGGGTCGGCGAGGTCCGCGCGGCCTTCTGATCCGCGCGCGCCCGGGGCGGGCGGCCGCGGGGGGCGGGACCACCGCCCGGGGCGCCGGGCGAGGACCGCCGGGCGGAGCGCCGGACGCGCCCGCCGCCTGCGAATCCGACGGCCGCGCCGCCGGGGAAAAATGCGGTGCGGACCGGCGGGGCGGCCACCTAGCGTGAGGCGCATGGGCCTCGATATCCGGACGATCGACGATTCCGACCTGCACGACTGGCTACTGGCGAAGCGCACCGGCTTCCTGCTGGAGCCGACAGTCAGCAAGGAAGAGATCGACATCCGGAGACCGGGTATCGACTTCACCCGCGCCCAGGGTGCCTTCGACACCGAGGCGGGCCGCTGCGTGGCCACCTTCCGCAGCTTTCCGCAGGAGCTGACCGCGGTCGGTGGCGGATCCGTGCCCGCCAACGCGATCAGCAACGTCACCGTCTCCCCGACACACCGCCGCCGCGGGCTGCTCAGCCGGATGATCGACCGGGATCTGCGGGACGCCAAGGAGCGCGGGGACCTGGTCGCCACGCTGATCGCCGCCGAGTACCCGATCTACGGGCGGTACGGCTTCGGCCCCGCGACCTGGGTGACCGAGTGGCAGGTGGACGTGGCGCGCTGCGGGCTCGACCCGCGCTACTCGGGCCCGGCCGACGGCGGCAGCACCGAACTGATCGACGGCGACGCGGTGCGCGCCCTGGGCCCGGCGCTGCATGAGCGGCTCCGTGCCCGGCAACCCGGGGCGGTCAATCGAGACGAGCGCTGGTGGCTGCTGAACACGGGCGTGCACCGGATACCCGGCTACCCCTTCACCGAACCGTTCTACGTGATCCACCGCTCCGCCGACGGCACGGTGGACGGGCTGCTCGCCTACACCTGCGACGACAGGTGGGAGGCCAAGCTTCCGCAGAACACCGCGAAGGTGCACGAGCTGATAGCCGTCACCCCGGCCGCCGAGCGCGCACTGTGGCACTTCCTGCTCTCCGTCGACTGGGTCACCACGGTGAACAGCGGCTTCAGGGCCCCGGACGATCTGCTGCCGCTGCTGCTGCCCGACCCGCGCGCCGCCCGGATCACCACGCACGCCGACTTCCTGTGGGTGCGGCCGCTGGACGTGCCGCGCATGCTTCAGGCCCGTACGTACCCCACCGAGGGGTCACTGGTGCTGGGCATCGACGACCGGACGGGGCTGACCGAGGGCCGCTATCTGCTGGAGGCCGGGCCGGACGGGGCCCGCTGCGTGCCCACCACCCAGTCGGCCGACCTCTTCCTGGACGTCGGCGAGCTGGGCGCGCTGTGGCTGGGCGACGAGTCGGCGGTGCGGCTGGCCGCGCTGGGCCGCGTCCTGGAGGAGCGGGAGGGTGCGGCCCAGCGGGCGGACGCCCTGCTGCGCACCTCGCGCCGCCCCTGGTGCCCAGACGTCTTCTGACCGCCGTCCTCGGCGACCCGCCGGGCGCCCCCGCGCCTTCCACAGGCGCCGGGGGCTTACGCCTTCAGCAGCCGCTGGGGGCCCGAGCCCTTCTCGGCGAGGCGGTCGTAACGGTTGGTCAGCGCGCACCTGTCGATCGACAGGCAGCCGCAGCCGATGCACTCGGTGAGGTGGTCCCGCAGATTCTCCAGCTGCTGGATACGCTCGTTGAGGTCCTCGCGCCAGCACTCCGAGATCCGGCCCCAGTCGCCCTTGGTGAGGACGTGGTCCTCGGGGAAGAGCGCGAGCACGTCGCGGATCTGCGCCAGCGGCATGCCCACTCGCTGCGAGGCGCGCACAAAGGCGACCCGGCGCAGCGTGTCACGCGTGTAGCGGCGCTGGTTGCCGCTGGTCCGGCGGCTGTGGATCAGGCCCTCCCGCTCGTAGAAGCGCAGCGCGGAGGCGGGCACCCCGCTGCGCTGGGAGAGTTCGCCGATGGTGAGTTCGTGGGTCTTCCAACTGAGTTGGGGCATACCGAAGATCGTAACTTGACTTCAACCTTCGTTTAAGTCGGAGCCTCTACCGCATGGACACCGACACGGCTTCCGCCGTCTCCCCCACCGACCGCACCCACTCCGCGCTCCACGCCGGCCCGCTCCGGCTCGCCGTCATCGTCGGCAGCACCCGGGAAGGCCGCTTCGGACCGACCGTCGCCGACTGGTTCGCGGAGCAGGCCCGCGCCTTCGACGACCTCGACACCGACGTCATCGACCTGGCCGAGGCCGGGCTGCCCGAGCGGCTCAGCTTCCGGCCCGGCCCCGAGGCGAGGACCGCCCTGGACGCCGTGACGCCGCGTCTGGAGGGGGCGGACGCGTTCGTGGTCATCACCCCCGAGTACAACCACAGTTACCCGGCCTCGCTGAAGACCGCCATCGACTGGCACTCCGCCCCCTGGCACGCCAAGCCGGTCGGCTTCGTCTCCTATGGTGGGGTGTCGGGCGGCCTGCGCGCGGTGGAGCATCTGCGCCCGGTCTTCGCCGAACTGCACGCGGTCACCGTCCGCGACACCGTCAGCTTCCACAACGCCTGGGAGCGGTTCGACGCGGACGGCCGGCCGGTGGACGGCGCGCGTGCGAACGGCGCCGCGAAGACCATGCTCGACCAGCTCCTGTGGTGGGCCCAGGCGCTGCGAACCGCCCGTGCCACCCGCCCGTACGCCGCCTGAAAGTACCGCCTTTCGTTCTGTTCCGTTCCGGAGAGAAGGTCCCTTGCTCATCGCGCTGTTGCGTGGCCGTCTGCGCCCGTATGCCCGGCCCATCGCGCTGGTGGTCGCGCTGCAGCTGCTGCAGACGCTCGCCGCCCTCTTCCTGCCCACCCTCAACGCCGACATCATCGACCACGGTGTGATCACCGGCGACACCGGATACGTCCTGCGCACCGGCGGGGTGATGGTGGCCGTCACGCTGCTCCAGGTGGTCTCCGCCGCCTGCGCCGTCTACCTCACCGCGCGCACGGCGATGGCCATCGGCCGGGACCTGCGCGCCGCCGTCTTCGAGCGGGTGCAGGGCTTCTCGGTCCGCGAGATGGGGAAGTTCGGCGCCCCTTCGCTGATCACCCGCACCACCAACGACGTCACCCAGATCCAGACCGTGGTGGTGCTCGGCTTCACGCTGCTGGTGCCCGCGCCGATCGCCTGCGTCGGCGGCACCCTGATGGCGTTCGGCCAGGATGTGCCGCTCGCCTCGATGCTGCTGCTGATCGTCCCGGTGCTCGGCGGGACGGTCACCCTGATCGTGCGCCGGATGCCGCCGCTCTTCCGCTCCATGCAGCGCCAGGTCGACCAGGTCCAGCGGACGATGCGGGAGCAGATCACCGGGATCCGCGTCATCCGCGCCTTCGTCCGCGACCGGCACGAGCAGCACCGCTTCGGCGCCGCCAACGACGAACTGACGCGGGTCGCACTCGGGGTCGGACGGCTCACCGCGCTGATGTACCCGACCATCCTGCTGCTCTGGGAGAGCGCCACCGTCGCCGTGGTGTGGGTCGGCGGCCACCGCATCGACGGCGGTGGCATGCCCGTCGGCTCGCTGATCGCCTTCCTCGGCTATCTGATGCAGATCCTCACCGCCGTCCTGATGACGCTGTTCCTGGTGATGCAGCTGCCGCGGGCCGAGGTCAGCGCGGAGCGGGTACGGGAGGTGCTGATGACCGAGCCGGGCCTGACGCGGCGGCCCGCCACCGGCCCGGCGCCCACCGCCCACGCCGCCCCCAGCACGCTGCGCGCCCGCGGCCATGTGGAGCTGCGCGGCGTCGACTTCCGCTACCCGGGCGCCGAGGAGCCCGTACTGCACGGGGTGGACCTCACCGCGCGGCCGGGCGAGACCACCGCGGTCATCGGCTCCACCGGCAGCGGCAAGACCACCCTGATCAACCTCATCCCGCGGCTCTTCGACGCCGACGGCGGCGAGGTGCGGATCGGCGGGCGGGACGTGCGGGAGCTGGCGGAGTCGGAGCTGGCCGGCGTGATCGGGCTGGTGCCGCAGAAGCCGTATCTCTTCTCCGGCACCATCGCCTCCAACCTGCGCTACGGAAACCCGGAGGCCGACGACGCCGAGCTGTGGCGGGCGCTGGAGACCGCCCAGGCCCGGGAGTTCGTCGCCGAGCTGCCGGAAGGGCTCGACTCACCGGTCGGGCAGGGCGGCGGCAACCTCTCCGGCGGGCAGCGGCAACGCCTGGCCATCGCCCGCGCGCTGGTCGCCCGGCCCGATGTCTACCTCTTCGACGACTCCTTCTCCGCGCTCGACTACGCCACCGACGCCCGGCTGCGCGCGGCGCTGGCGGAGCGGACCGGACAGGCGACCGTGATCATCGTGGCCCAGCGGGTCGCCACCATCCGTGACGCCGACCGGATCGTCGTCCTCGACCAGGGCCGGGTCGTCGGCACCGGCACCCACCGCGAGCTCATGTCGGACAACCCCACCTACCGGGAGATCGTGCTCTCCCAGCTCAGCGAGGAGGAGGCGGCATGAGCGCCCCGAGACGCCCCGTCGCGCCCACGGCCCCCGAGACCACCGCCGCGGCCGAGCCCACCACGGCCCCCGAGCCCACCACCGCGGCCGAGGCCGCCGAACGCCCTGCCGCCCGGAAGCCGCCCGAGCGGCGCGGCCCGCGCAGCAAGGCCGGGCTGATGCCCGGCACCCCCTCCCTGGAGCGCTCGATCGACTTCCGGGTCTCCGGCCTGCGGCTGCTGCGCATGATGGCCCCCGAGCGCGCGCTGATCGCCGCCGTCCTGGCCTTCGCCGCCACCGGCGTCGCGCTGACCGTCCTCAGCCCCTGGCTGCTCGGCCGCGCCACCGACCTGATCATCCGCGGCGCCACCCGCCCGGGCGGCATCGACTTCGCCGAGATCGGCCAGGTGCTGCTGGTCGCGATCGCGGCGATAGCGGCGGGCGCCGGCTTCTCCTGGCTCCAGATGCGGCTGTCCGCGGTCATCGTGCAGCGGATGGCCCACCGGCTGCGGGAGAGCGCCCAGCACAAGCTCTCCCGGCTGCCGCTGGCGTACTTCGACAAGCAGCCGCGTGGCGAGGTGCTCTCCCGGACCACCAACGACATCGACAACATCACCCAGACCCTGGCGCAGGCGTTCGGCCAGATGGTCCGGGCGCTGCTCACCCTGGTCGGTGTGCTGGTGATGATGTTCTGGATCTCCCCGCTGCTGGCCCTGGTCGCCCTCGCCCTGGTGCCGGTCTCGGCGCTCGCCGCCACCTGGATCGGCAAGCGCGCCCAGCCGCAGTTCGTCCGCCAGTGGGACGTGACCGGCCGCCTCAACGCCCATGTGGAGGAGATGTACACCGGGCACACCCTGGTGAAGGTCTTCGGGCGGCAGCGGGAGGCGGCGCGGACCTTCGCCGAGCACAACGAGCAGCTCTACCAGGCGGCCTTCCGGGCGCAGTTCATCTCGGGCGTCATCCAGCCCGTGATGGCCTTCCTCGGCAACCTCAACTACGTGCTGGTCGCGGTGGCCGGTGGTCTGCGGGTCACCTCCGGCGCGCTGACCATCGGCGATGTGCAGGCGTTCGTCCAGTACTCGTACCAGTTCAACGGTCCGGTCTCGCAGATCGCCGCGATGGCCAACCTGCTCCAGTCCGGGGTCGCTTCGGCGGAGCGCGTCTTCGACCTGCTGGACGCCGAGGAGGAGACGCCCGACCCGGCCGGGCGCGCCGCCGCCCCGGCCCCCACCGGCCGCGTCACCTTCGAGAACGTGTCCTTCCGCTACGAGCCGGCCAAGCCGCTGATCGAGGATCTCTCGCTGACCGTCGAACCGGGCCGCACCGTGGCCATCGTCGGCTCGACCGGAGCGGGGAAGACCACCCTGGTCAATCTGCTGATGCGGTTCTACGAGGTCACCGGCGGCCGGATCACGATCGACGGAGCGGACATCGCGCGGATGAGCCGCGCGGAGCTGCGCGGCCCGATCGGCATGGTCCTCCAGGACACCTGGCTGTTCGGCGGCACGATCGCGGAGAACATCGCCTACGGGGCGGGCCGGCTGGGGAACGGCGCGGACGAGGTGTCGCGGGAGCGGGTCGTGCGGGCCGCCGTCGCCACCCACGCGGACCGGTTCATCCGCACTCTCCCCGACGGGTACGACACCGTCATCGAGGACGACGGGGCCAACCTCAGCGCGGGCGAGAAGCAACTGGTCACCATCGCGCGGGCCTTCCTCACCGATCCGGCGATCCTCATCCTGGACGAGGCGACCAGCTCCGTCGACACCCGCACCGAGGTGCTCATCCAGCGCGCCATGGCCTCACTGCGCCAGGGCCGCACCAGCTTCGTCATCGCGCACCGGCTGTCCACCATCCGCGACGCCGACGTGATCCTGGTCATGGAGTCCGGACGGATCGTGGAACAGGGCACGCACACGGAGCTGCTGGCCGCGGGCGGTGCGTACGCCGGGCTGTACGCGGCCCAGTTCGCGCACGCCCCGGCGAGCTGAGCGATCGGCGGGGCCCGGCACCGCCCTTGGGCCCCGCCGCGTTCCGGTTCCGCTTCCGGTTATGCCTGAGTCGGGAGGGGCACCAGCGACGGCAGCGGGCGGCGGGCCAGCTCGGCCGCCTCGCCGGGTGCCACGCCCAGCATCCGCAGCACCAGCTCCGCCAGTTGCTCGCAGGCGTCCGGGGCGGCCACCTCCGGCCGGGACATGCGCAGTTCCAGAAGGCCGAAGAGGGAGCCGGCCACCCCGGCCAGCGCGGCCCAGGGGTCAGCGGCCTGGAAGCGGCCCGCGGCCGAGCCCGCCTCGATGAGCGAGACCAGCCGGGCCTTCGGCGCGCGCCCCGCCCGCAGACCGGCCGGACCGGCCCTCGTCAGCAGCCGGGCCACCTGCGGGTGGGAGTCCGGCAGCCGGCCGGTCAGCCGGACACTGACGGCCAGCACCTCGGCCGGGTCGTCCAGCCCTGCCGTCCGCTCGCCGAGCAGCGCCCCGTACTCCGCCATGGCATCCGCCACCGCGGCCTCGAACAGCTCGCTCTTGCTGGTGAAGTGGTTGTAGAAGGAGCCGAATCCGACGTCCGCGAGATGCGTGATCTGCTGGATGCTGACGTCGGTGGGTCCCTGCTCGGCCAGGATCGAACGGGCCGCGGCGATCAACGCCCCCCGGGTGCGCGCCCGTCGGCGGTCCGTACGCGTCGCGCCTGCCGCGCCGACCGTGATCGCGCCCCGTGACTTCCCCTGCTCCGTCACCGCATCGCCCCCGTCATTCCGCTTCCCGCTCCGCTGTCACCCTACTGTCGCCCGCGGCCGAGGAGCTGACAACGTTTGCCTGATTTCCCTCGCCCGCCGAGTGCGGGGAAGACCACGCCCGCCGCGCACAACCATTCGACCCCTGGGGGCTGTCCTTGGTGACGAGCCCGCACCCGGAGTGTCCGGGCGAACGACACAGGGGATGGGAAAAGCCTCCATGACGCAAGACCGGATATCCCGGCGTGCCCGCGGCACGCTGGCCATGACGGTGGCGGCCGGCGTGCTCGTGCCGCTCACCGCCGCCGCGCACCCCGCCGCCGCGCAGCCCACCACCGCGGGCACCGCGCGGGTGGTCTGCTCCTCGGCGAAGGCGGGGCTGGCCGACAAGCTCTCCCGGGACATCACCTCGGCGCTCCGCGGCCGGTCCGCCACCGTGGCGGTGTCGCTCCACGACCGCACCACCGACACCGTCTGCACGCTCCGCGGCGATCAGCGGTACGACTCCGCCAGCGTGGTGAAGGTCACCGTCCTGGCCACGCTGCTGTGGGACGCGAAGAAGACCGACCGCTATCTCACCGAGCGCGAGCACGCCCTCGCCACCGCCATGATCACCCAGTCGGACAACGACTCCACCACCAAGCTGTGGCGGCAGCTCGGCCCCACCAAGGTCAAGGCGTTCCTGCGGGCCGCCGGGATGACCCAGACCACGCTGGACCGCGACGGCGCCTGGGGGCTCACCCAGATCACCGCGCACGACGAGCAGCGGCTGATGGATCTGCTGACCTCGTCCAACACCGTGCTGACCAAGAACTCCCGCGCCTACATCCTGAAGTTGATGAGCAAGGTCGTCTCCTCGCAGCGCTGGGGCACGCCGGCCGGGGCACCGTCCACCGCGAAGGTCCAGGTGAAGAACGGCTGGCTGCCCCGGAACACGCACGGCTGGCGGGTGCACAGCGTCGGCGCGTTCACCGGCTCCGGGCACGACTACACGATCACCGTGCTCACGCATGACAACCGCACCATGGAGGAGGGCGTCGCGACCATCCAGGCCGTGGCCCGCGCCGTCCACAAGGACCTCAACCCCGCGGTGCCGGCGGCCGCCACCTACACCCCCACCCGCACACCTCAGGAAGTCCTGCCGCCGCTGCCGCGCTCGTAGGGGCGGCCACGCCGGGCAGCGCGGTCGTTCAGACCGGGATCGCGCCGTCCCGGTGGAGCCCCTCGAAGACCCGGCGCAGCAGCCCCGCGAGCTGGTCGCGCTCGGCGCCCGTGAGGGGGTCCAGGATCTCGTCCTGGACCGCCCGCGCCTCGGCGTCGAGCCCGGCCAGCTCCGCGCGTCCGGCGGCGGTCACCGCGACCCGCACCCGCCGCCGGTCGGCCGGGTCACGGGTGCGCTCCACATGCCCGGCGGCGGACAGGTCCTCCACCACCTTGGCGACATCGCTCGGGTGCAGGGCGAGCCGGGCGCCCAGGTCCCGCTGGACATGCGGGCCGAAGTCGGCGAGCGCGGCGAGTACCGCCATGTGCCACAGCCGCAGGCCGCGGGCCGCCAGCCGGTCCCCCAGCCTGCCGCGCGCGGTCTTCCCGATCCGGGACAGCAGATAGGTGCTCAGGCCCGACAGGCTCGGCGGCGTGCCGATCGCGCCCTCGGGGCTCCCGCCACCCCCAGCAGCACGAGCGCTTCCGGCGCCCGCCGCGCCTGCTCCGCCCGCCACCGCCGGGCGGTCCGCCGCGCCGTCGCCGTCCGTCTGCCCCGTCACATCCATGGACAGCATTCTATGGCGCACACCTATAGTAGGTGCCGACCTACTATTTATGCCGACTGACCACGGGGCTCTCATGGACGCGCTCTATCCGCGGCTGCTGGTCGGCCGCTTCGCCGCCTGTTTCGACTTCTACGCGGCCGTACTCCCACCCCTGGCCGGCGCCACCCTGGCCAGAGGCGACGCCCGTGGCCCGTACGCCAGCTGGGACGTCGGCGACCAGACGGCGCTGGCGCTGTTCGACCGGGCCGCGATGGCGGCGGCGACGGGCGCCGCGACACCACCCGCCGAGCCCGGGGCCGCCCAGGACACGGCGATGTTCGTCTACCGGGTCCCGGACGTCGACGCGGCGTTCGCGCTCTGCCTGAGCCACGGCGGAGCGGTGGTGACCGAGCCCGCCGATCGCCCCGAGTGGGGGCCCGGCCTGCGCGCCGCCCACCTCCGCGACCCCGAGGGGCGCCTGATCGAGCTTCAGTCCTACTGACCGGGATTGTCCTATTCATCACTCATCCGGGTCATCCGTCGCCGCTCTCGCGGCGACTGTCGAGCGCGCCTCGTTACTCCGTTGCCACGCGGTGCGGTAGGGCGAAAGGGACCTGGGGATGATGAGGAAGACAACGGGCTTGCTGTGGAGCGGCGCGGTCGGCGGTGCCCTGGTGTCGGTGCTGGCCGTGAGCCTGCCCGGGGTGTCCGGGGCCGAGGCCGCACCGTCCCGGGCGCCGCGGGTGGTCCAGGGCCCGATCAGCAGGCTGAACGGGGTCTCGGTGGCCAAGTGCCCGCGCGGGACCCGGGTGTTGAACGGGGGCTATGTGAGCCACGGCTTCCGGATGACCAATGGCGCGCTCACCGACTACGTGCTCCGCAACGCCCCACTGCGGGACGGCTCGGGCTGGCAGGCGAAACAAATCGCCGGCAGGATCCAGGCCTTCGCCGTCTGCGTGCTGCTCTAGGGGGTCTCGCCGCACCGCCCCCCAGACCCCGGCCCGGGAGCCCGCCGCCCCGGGTGCGCACCGGACCTCGCATTGAAAAACGTACGATGTACGAGTCTCAATGAGAGGATGCCGCGAAAGACATGCCAGCGCCACGCAGATTCAGCGAAGAACAGTTGCGAACCGCCGCGTTGGCGCTGGTCGACAAGCGCGGCCTGGCCGCCTTGACCATGCGCAATCTCGCCGCGGCGCTCGGCACCGGCGCCATGACGATCTACAACTACGTCGATGGCCGCGACGGACTCGAGGCGCTGCTCGTCGAGGCGGTGATGGCCGAGGCCCGGCATACGCCGGGGGTGCCCTCGGCGGACTGGCGGGACGATCTGCGGATCCTCGCCACGGCGCACTGGCGAGCGGCCCGCGCCCACCCGGACGTGATCCCGCTGATCCTCACCCGCCGCGGGGTGGACCAGCCGACCCTGCTGGGCGCCGAGGGCCTGCTCGACGCCCTGGCCCGCAGCGGGCGCTCCGGCGCCGACCTGCTGGTCGCCTTCCGCGTCGTCTCCGGCTACGTCATGGGATGCGCCCAGGCGGATGTGGCGGGTCCGCTGTCCGTGGCGCGGGGCGAGGACGCCAAGGCCGCCATGGAACGGCTGCGCGCCCTCCCGGCCGACCGTTTCCCCCGGCTCATCGAGGTGGCCGAAGCGGCGGCCGACTGCGGCAGCACGGAAGCGGACTTCCACGCCGGCCTGGAGCTGATCATCGCCAGCCTCGACCGGCGGCCCGGGACCCAGCCGGGCGACACGGGCCAGTAGGCCAGTAGGCGAGTCGCGGCCGCCGACCGCGCTCAGGCCGCGGCCGGCCCGGACGCCGCGGCCCCAGGCACCACCGCCCCGGCAGCCGCGGCCCCGGCAGTCGCGGCCAGCGTGGGGTAGTCGGTGTACCCGGTCGCCCCGCCCACGTACATGAGGTACTGGTCGCGCACCGGATTGAGCGGCGCCCCGATCCGCAGCCGCTCGACGAGGTCGGGGTTGGCCAGGAACGCGCGGCCCAGCGACACCAGGTCGGCGCCCGCGGCCAGCAGCCGCTCGGCCTCGTGCCTGCCGCCGTCGGCGGGGAGCGGCCCGGGCCAGGGCAGCGCCGGATTGGCGATCAGCACCCCCGGCCAGCCGGCCCGGATCTCCTGGAAGAGCGGCTGGTCCGGGTCGGCGGTGACGACGTGGAGATACGCCAGTCCGGTGTCCGCCAGGGCGCCGACGAGTGCGGGATAGATGTCCGCCGTGTCGTCCTCCGCCATGCCGTTGGCGGTGCCGCCGGGCGAGATGCGCAGGCCCACCCGCTCCGGACCGATCGCCTCCGCGACGGCGCGCACCACCTCGACGGCGAACCGGATGCGGCCGGCCACCGAGCCGCCGTAGGCGTCGGTGCGCCGGTTGGTACCCCGCGCCAGGAACTGGTGGAGGAGGTAGCCGTTGGCCGCGTGCACCTCCACCCCGGCGAAGCCCGCGTCGATGGCGTTGCGGGCGGCCGCGGCGAAGTCGGCCACGGTGGAGCGGATGTCGTCGGCGGTCATCTCCCGCGGCACGGCGCCCGGCTGGTGCCCGGAAGGGGTGTGGATCCCGTCCGGCAGCGGCACCGGCGAGGGCGCCACCGGCGTCAGCCCGCTGTTGTCGGGGTGGCCGACCCGGCCGCCGTGCTGCAGTTGCAGGAACATCCGGCCACCCTCGGCCCGCACCGCGTCGGTGACCCGCCGCCATCCGGCCACGTGTGCCGGATCGTGGATCGCCGGGATGTCGGGATAGGTCTGACCCACGGCGTTGGGCGTGGCGGCCTCGGCGATGATCAGTCCCGCCGAGGCGCGTTGCGCGTAATAGGTGGCCATGAGTGGTCGCGGTACGCCGTCGGATCCGGCGCGGTTCCTCGTCATGGGCGCCATGACCAGGCGGTTGGGCAGCTCCAGGGTTCCGAGGCGGGTCGTGTCGAACAAGCGGGACGGGGCTGGTGTGTTCGTCATGCCGGTACGGTAGAAGTTGACATCAGTGTCAGGTTCAAGTCCCTTCGTCAGCAACCGGGGTGGGAAATGCGGATCGGTGAACTGGCCCGGCGCACCGGGGTGAGCGAGCGTTCGCTGCGCTACTACGAGAAGCAGGGCCTGCTGGCCGCCGAGCGCACACCCGGCGGCCACCGCGACTACCCCGACAGCGCGGTCGACCGGGTCATCCACATCCAGGAGCTCTTCGCCGCCGGGCTGCACAGCACGAAGATCGCACAACTGCTCCCCTGCATGCGGGACGCGGACGGCGGGCCGTCCGCGACGGCCACGCCGCGGCTGGTGACCGAGCTCGCCGCGGAGCGCGACCGCATCGACCGGCTCATCACCGACCTGCTCCGCTCCCGCGAGGTCCTGGACAACGTGATCGCCACAGCGTCCACGGTCACCAGCGGCCGCACCTCGGGGCACCCCGGATGAGCCCGAAGCCCACCCCGACCCGGCCCTGACCCGCTGACGGGGGGCTACCCCACCCGCTCGGCCAGGAACTCCTCCCAGGTCCGCTCACCCACCACCGCCCCGTCGAACGACAGGTTCTCGCCGGCCCGGTACGCGCGGCCGGCCTTCCCGGGCATCCGGACCGGCAGCATCAGCCGGCTCTTGCCGCGCGCCCGCAGGTATCCGCGGCTCAGGTCGGCCATTCCGTACACCTTCGGGCCGGCCAGGTCGGGCACCAGGCCGGCCGGCTCGCCGAGCGTCAGCTCCACCAGCCGGACCGCCACCTCGCGCGCATCGACCGGCTGGAAGCGGAGTCCGCCCGGGACCGGCACCACCGGCAGTTTCGCCATCTTCCCCACCACCGTCAGGCACAGGTCGTGGAACTGGGCGGCGCGCAGCGTGGTCCACGGAATGCCGGATTCGGCGATGGCCCGCTCGGCACCCAGCTTCGACCGGAAGTAGCCGAGGGGGACCTTGTCCGCCCCGATGACCGAGATGTACACCAGGTGCCGGACCCCGGCCTGCGACGCGGCCCGCACCAGGTGCCGGGTCGCCTCGTCGTCGCCCTTGGGGCCGCCGGCGAGGTGCAGGACGATCTCCACCCCGTCCACCGCGGCCTCGACCCCTTCGCCCTTGAGCAGGTCGCAGGCCACGTAACTGACGCCCGCCGCCGGCTCGTGGCTGTGCCGGCTGAGCACCCGCACCTCGCGACCGGCGTCCCGCAGCAGCGGCACGACCAGGCGTCCGAGGGTGCCCGTGCCACCGGTGACCAGGATGGGTGCGGTCATGACGTTCTCCCCACTCGATCCACCCGGGAGTCGGACCCCTGTTCGGATCGGCTAGTTTTCGTGCTTCTGCTGCTTCGACCCCGCACCGGGAAGGAATGTGACACGGTGGACGATCGCGATCAGCTGGCCGGGCGTTTCGAGGAGCATCGACCCCAACTGCGCGCGGTGGCCTACCGGATGCTGGGCTCGGTCAGCGAGGCCGACGACGCCCTGCAGGAAGCCTGGCTGCGCCTGGCCCGCGCCGATGCCGGCGAGGTGGAGAACCTCGGCGCATGGCTGACCACGGTGGTGGGGCGGATCTGCCTGAACGAGCTGCGCTCGCGCGAACGGCGCCGCGAGGACCCTCTTGAGGTGCGTGTTCCCGACCCGGTCATCAGCCATGAGTCGGGGATCGACCCCGAGCGGGAGATGCTGTTGGCGGACTCGGTCGGGCTGGCGATGATGGTGGTGCTCGACCTGCTGGCCCCGGCCGAGCGGCTCGCGTTCGTACTGCACGACATGTTCGCCGTGCCCTTCGACGAGATCGCCGTGATGCTGGAGAAGTCCCCGGCCGCGACCCGGCAGCTCGCGAGCCGCGCGCGCCGCCGGGTGCAGGGTCAGGCACCGGCCCCCGACCCCGACCTCACCCGGCAACGCGCCGCCGTCGACGCGTTCTTCGCCGCGGCGCGCGACGGCGACCTCGACGCCCTCGTCGCCGTGCTCGACCCCGACATCGTGCTGCGGTCCGACGGCGGCCGCACCCGCGCCCAGTACACCGTGGTGCTCTCCGGCGCCCGGACCGTGGCCGGACGAGCGGTCTCCTTCGGGCAGCTCTCCCCGTTCGCTCGCCCGGCGCTGATCAACGGCACCGCCGGTGTCGTTGTCGTGGTGAACGGAGCGCCGCTGTCCGTCATGGCCTTCACCGTCACCGGCGGGAAGATCGCCGCCATCGACGTGCTGGCCGACCCCGAGCGCCTGGACCGGCTCGACCTGGTTGCCCTCGACCGCTGAGCGCCTCGGCCTGGGCGCCCACGGTGCGGGCGCCCAGGGCCTGGGCGCCCGCGAGTCCTGACGGCGGCGGTCCTCGGTCAGCTGCCGACGTACTCCGCGAGGTGCTCGCCGGTGAGGGTGGAGCGGGCGGCGACGAGGTCGGCGGGGGTGCCCTCGAAGACGATCCGGCCGCCGTCGTGACCGGCTCCGGGGCCGAGGTCGATGATCCAGTCGGCGTGCGCCATGACCGCCTGGTGGTGCTCGACGACGATGACCGACTTGCCGGAGTCGACGAGCCGGTCGAGCAGGCCGAGCAACTGCTCGACATCGGCGAGGTGGAGACCGGTGGTCGGCTCGTCGAGGACGTAGACGCCGCCCTTCTCGCCCATGTGGGTGGCGAGTTTCAGCCGCTGCCGCTCACCGCCGGAGAGCGTGGTGAGCGGCTGGCCGAGGGTGAGGTAGCCGAGCCCGACGTCGGCGAGCCGGTCCAGGACGCGGTGCGCGGCCGGCGTGCGCGCCTCACCGGCACTGAAGAACTCCTCGGCCTCGTCCACCGACATCGCGAGCACCTCGCTGATGTCGCGGCCACCGAGGCGGTACTCCAGCACCGAGGCCTGGAACCGCCTGCCCTCGCACTCCTCGCACGGGGTGGCGACACCGCCCATCATCGCCAGGTCGACGTAGATGACGCCGGCGCCGTTGCAGGTGGGGCAGGCACCCTCGGAGTTGGCGCTGAACAACGCCGGCTTCACGCCGTTGGCCTTCGCGAACGCCTTGCGGATCGGGTCGAGCAGCCCGGTGTACGTCGCCGGGTTGCTCCGGCGCGAGCCGCGGATCGCGCCCTGGTCGACCGACACCACGCCAGCCGAGGCCGGGATGGAGCCGTGGATCAGCGAGCTCTTGCCGGAGCCGGCCACGCCGGTGACCACGCACAGCACGCCGAGCGGGATGTCCACGTCGACGTCGCGCAGGTTGTGCGTGGAGGCGCCGCGGATCGGCAGCAGCCCGGTGGGGGTGCGCACCGCCGGCTTGAGCGAGGCCCGGTCGTCCAGGTGGCGCCCGGTGACGGTGCCGCTGGCCCGCAGGCCCTCGAGGGGACCCTCGTAGGCGACGGTGCCGCCCGCGGTACCCGCTCCGGGGCCGAGGTCGACGACGTGGTCGGCGATCGCGATCGCCTCCGGCTTGTGCTCCACCACCAGCACCGTGTTGCCCTTGTCGCGCAGCCGCAGCAGCAGGTCGTTCATCCGCTGGATGTCATGCGGGTGCAGCCCGATCGTCGGCTCGTCGAAGACGTAGGTGACGTCGGTGAGGGAGGAGCCGAGGTGGCGGATCATCTTCACGCGCTGCGCCTCGCCGCCCGACAGCGTGCCCGACGGCCGGTCGAGGGAGAGGTAGCCCAGCCCGATCTCCGTGAACGCGTCGAGCAGGTGCCGCACCCCGGTGAGCAGCGGGGCCGACGCCCTCCCCGCGGATTCCCCGAGTCCCTGGGCCCAGTCGGCCAGGTCGCTGATCTGCATCGAGCAGAGGTCGGCGATGTTCTTCCCGTCGATCTTCGAGGACCGGGCCTCCGCGCTGAGCCGGGTGCCGTCGCACGCCGGACAGGTCGTGAAGGTCACCGCCCGCTCCACGAAGGCGCGGACGTGCGGCTGCAGCGCGTCCACGTCCTTGGCCAGGAACGACTTCTGGATCTTCGGGATCAGCCCCTCGTACGTCAGGTTGATCCCGTCGACCTTGATCTTCACCGGCTCCTTGTGGAGCAGGTCGTGCAGTTCCTTCTTGGTGTACTTGCGGATCGGCTTGTCCGGGTCGAAGAAGCCGCAGCCGCGGAAGATGCGGCCGTACCAGCCGTCCACGCTGTAGCCGGGGATGGTGAGCGCGCCCTCGTTGAGCGAGAGGTTCTCGTCGTACAGCGCGGAGAGGTCGAAGTCGGTGACCGAACCCATGCCCTCGCACCCAGGGCACATGCCGCCGAGCCGGGTGAAGGTCACCTTCTCGGCCTTCGTCTTGCCCGGCCCGCGCTCGACGGTGATCGCCCCGCCGGCCTTCACCGAGGGGACGTTGAAGGAGTACGCGCCGGGCGGGCCGATGTGCGGGTCCCCGAGCCGGCTGAACAGGACGCGCAGCATCGCGTTGGCGTCGGTCACGGTGCCGACGGTGGAGCGGGCGTTGGCCGCTATCCGCTCCTGGTCGACGACGATCGCGGTCGTCAGCCCGTCGAGGAAGTCGACGTCGGGCCGCGCCGGCGTCCCCATGAAGCCCTGCACGAACGCGCTGTAGGTCTCGTTGATCAGCCGCTGCGACTCCGCGGCGATCGTGTCGAACACCAGCGAGCTCTTGCCCGAGCCGGAGACACCGGTGAAGACGGTCAGCCGGCGCTTGGGGATCTCGACGCTCACGTCCCTGAGGTTGTTCTCGCGCGCGCCGTGCACGCGGATCAGGTCGTGGCTGTCGGCTGTGTGCGACGCGGGCGACTGGCTGTCCGTCCTCGCGGCCCTGCTCATCGTGTCTCCATCCGTCTGTTACGAGGTCTGGATGCGGTGCGGGTCAGGCGGGCAGGGTAGCGCCCGGCGAAGAGGCCAAGTTCACTGTTTACGCGGCTGGTTGAAGCGCAGCATGTTTCCGGCCGGGTCCCGGAAGGCACAGTCGCGGACGCCGTACGGCTGGTCGACCGGCTCCTGGAGCACCTCGCCGCCCGCGGCGCGGATGCGTTCGAAGGTGGCGTCGACGTCGTCGGTGGCGAAGATGACGGCCCGCAGCAGCCCCTTGGCCAGCAGTTCCGCCATGGCCTGCCGGTCGGCGGGCGAGGCGTTCGGGTCCGCCAGCGGCGGTTCGAGGACGATGTTCACGTCCGGCTGGGAGGGCGAGCCGACGGTCACCCAGCGCATGCCCTCGAACCCGACGTCATTGCGCACCTCGAGGCCGAGGATGTCCCGGTAGAAGGCGAGCGCCTTGTCGTGGTCGTCGACGGCGATGAAGGTCTGTGAGAGCTTGATGTCCATGCGCCTCACGCTACGAGCGGGTGGCTGGTTTTGCTTCTCCATTCCTGACCGGTCGGGTGTGAATCCTGGCGTAGCAGGCCGGGATGGCGGCCCCCGCCGCGTGGTCGCGGGCCCGGTAGGCGCTCGGGCTCTCGCCGACCAGCTCGGTGAAGCGCGAGCTGAACGACCCCAGTGACGTACAGCCGACCGCGAAGCAGACCTCCGTCACCGACAGGTCGCCGCGCCGCAGCAGCGCCTTGGCCCGCTCGATCCGGCGGGTCATGAGGTAGCTGTACGGCGTCTCGCCGAAGGCGGCGCGGAAGCTGCGGTGGAAGTGACCCGGCGACATCAGGGCGGCGCGCGCCAGCGCCGGGACGTCGAGTGGTTGCGCGTAGTCGCGGTCCATCAGGTCACGGGCCCGGCGCAGCCGGACGAGGTCATCCAGGTTCACCTCACCACCATCGCACGCCCCACCCTCACCGCACCGCCACTTTTGCAAGCGGCTTGCTTGCAAAAGTTAGCAACAGGGTGCAGGATCGTAGGCATGGCATCACTGAACGTCGGCAATCTCGGTGAGTTCCTGCGGGAGCAGCGGCGCAGCGCGCAGCTGTCGCTGCGGCAGCTCGCCGACGCCGCCGGGGTGTCCAATCCGTATCTGAGCCAGATCGAGCGCGGCCTGCGCAAGCCGAGCGCGGAGATCCTGCAGCAGCTCGCCAAGGCGCTGCGGATATCCGCCGAGACGCTGTACGTCCAGGCCGGAATCCTCGACGAGCGGGACCGCGACGACGCGGAGGTCCGCAGCGTGATCCTCGCCGACCCGTCGATCAACGAGCGGCAGAAGCAGGTGCTGCTGCAGATCTACGAGTCGTTCCGCAAGGAGAACGCCCACTCCGCCGGCGACAGCGTCCCCCGCGACGACGACAGCACCCCCGCTGCCGGGAGCGGCAGCAAGCGCGGCGGCACGAGCAGCGACGGCTCGGCCGACGACGCACGAACCTCGAACTGATCCGGAACCTCGAACCGATCCGGGAGGACCATCACCATGGCCATCACCGACGACGTGCGCAAGACCTTCACCGACCCGACCCCCCTGTACTTCGTGGCAGGCACCGCCGACCTCGCCGTCCGGCGGCTGAAGGAGGTGCCCGCGCTGGTCGAGAAGGTGCGCGCCGAGGCCCCCGAGCGCCTCGCCGCGGTGCGCGCCGCCGAACCGCAGGCCGTGCAGGAGCAGATCACCCAGCGGGCCAAGGAGGCCCAGGAGAAGCTCAATGAGCTGCTCGGCTCGCTCGACACCGATCTGAAGAAGCTGCGGGACACCGCTCAGGACCTGGCCCTGCAGGGCGTCGGCCGGGCCGCCGAGTTCGCCGTCCGGGCGCGGGAGACCTACGAAGAGGTCGCCGACCACGGCCGGGAGGCCGTGAAGAGCTGGCGCGGCGAGATCGCCGACGAGGTCGTGGAGGTCGCCGAGAAGATCGAGGCCGGGCCCGGGGAGCAGAAGCCCGCCCCCGCGCGGAAGCCGGCGACGGAGGAGAAGGCCGCTTCGGAGCAGAAGCCGGCTCCGGCCGCCCGGTCCGGTGCCGGGACGGCGAACGGCTCGAAGACCGCGCCGCGCACCGGCACCGCCAACGGCAGCAGGACCGCCCCGCGCACCGCCGCCGCCAACGGCACCAAGGCCGCGTCCAAGCCCGCCGAGAAGAGCGCGGCGGAGAAGCCCGCCGCCAAGAAGACCGCCACGGCGCGGAAGACCACGCCGCCGAAGAAGACGGCGCCCAAGTCCACCGACTGACCCCGCCGTTTATGCCGCCATCGATGCCGCCGGTGGTCGGGCCGGGCACGACCCGCGTGTCCGGCCCGCCCAGCGGGTACGGTGGCGGCAGAGCCATGACGGTCGTACGCATCATCGACTAAGCGGGTGACGAAGTGCTGGTTTTGGGGTTCTTCAGCATCGTGGGACTGATCTCCCTGGTACTGGCCCTGTTCGCCCTGGCGGCGTTCATCGACGCCGCGCTGCACCGCGAGGACGCCTACCGCGCCGCGGACAAGAACACCAAGGGCTTCTGGCTGATCATCCTCGGCCTGTCGGCGGCGGTGATGAAGCTCTTCTCGATCTTCTCGTTCCTGCCGATCATCGGCCTGATCGCCACCATCGTCTACTTCGTGGACGTACGTCCCGCGCTCCAGCAGGTCTCCGGCGGCGGCCGGGGCGGCCGGCGCCGCCCCTCCAGCTCCGACGGCCCGTACGGCCCCTACAACGGCGGGCGCTGAGGCGCGTATAACGCCGGAGGCTGAGGCGCGGGCCCCGGCGCGGTCTCAGCCGCGGTCGAGCAGGAGTACCGCCAGGTCGTCCGTCAGCTCGCCGCCGTTCAGCGCGCGGACCTCGGTGACGGTCGCGTCCAGCAGCGCCTCGCCGCTCAACCCTGCGGCCAGCTGCCGGGCGACGATCTCCACCATCCCCTCCTGGCCGAGGCGCTGCCTGCTGTCCGCGGCCACCCGGCCCTCGATCAGGCCGTCGGTGTACATCATCAGGCTCCAGGCCCCGCCCAGCTCCACCTGGCGGCGCGGCCACCGGGCGTTCGGAAGCAGGCCGAGGGCCGGGCCGGTGTCCTCGTACGGCAGGATCCGGGGCGGCCGGCCGGCCCGGACCGCCAGCGGCGCGGGGTGCCCGGCCAGGCAGAGACCGGCGCGCCGGCCGTCCGGCGCGATGTCGACGGTGCACAGCGTCGCGAAGATCTCGTCGTCCGCGCGCTCGTGCTCCAACACCCGCTGCAAGGTGCTGAGCAGCACGTCTCCGCAGAGTCCGGCGAAGGTCAGTGCGCGCCAGGCGATGCGCAGCTCGACGCCGAGCGCGGCCTCGTCGGGGCCGTGGCCGCAGACGTCGCCGATCATCGCGTGGACGGTGCCGTCCGGGGTGCGGACGGTGTCGTAGAAGTCTCCGCCGAGCAGCGCGCGGCTGCGCCCGGGGCGGTAGCGGGCGGCGAATCGCAGGTCGGAGCCGTCCAGCAGCGGGGTGGGCAGCAGTCCGCGCTCCAGCCGGGCGTTCTCCTGGGCGCGCAGCCGGGACTCGGTCAGCTGGCGCTGCGCGAGGTCGGCGCGTTTTCGCTCGACGGCGTAGCGGATGGCGCGGCTGAGCACCCGGTCGTCGAGTTCGTCCCGGAAGAGGTAGTCCTGGGCGCCCACCCGCACCGCTTCGGCGGCGCGCTCGGTGTCCCCCTCGGCGGTGAGCGCCAGCACGGCCTGGGTGGGGGCGAGCCGCAGCACCTGGCGCAGGGTGTCCAGCGCGTCGGCGGAGTGCGGGTCGGCGGGGTGCGCGCCGCCGGAGGCGGGCAGCGCGAGGTCGAGCAGGATGCACTGCACGTCGTCGGTGAGCAGCCGGGCCGCCTCGGTGAGGTTGCGGGCGGTGCGGACGCGGACCCGGTTGCCGTCGGCGTCCAGCATCTCCGGGAGGGCGAGGGAGTCGACCGGGTCGTCCTCGATCACCAGGAGGGTGAGTCCGCCGTCGGGCGGTGCGACGGACCGGGGCTGCGCGGTCAGCATTTCCCGCTGCCGGGGCAGGGGTACGGACATGCCTCGCTCCCTTTCTCCCCCTGGGGGCGCCTCCCGGACCGCCAGGCCCGGGGGACTGCTGCTGGGGGCACCCCCACCTCCCCCGAGGGGCGCGGTGTTCCCGCCCCGGGCGACGGGCCGGCTGTCCCGGCTCACCACACCGACCAGTCGGTCTCATGTCGTGTGCCGGTCATGCCTGGCGACCCTAGCGGTAGGGCACGCCGAAACGGAATGACCTCCGGCAAGCAACTTCTGTCATATGCCAATGACGGTTGCCACTGACAAACGGAAAACCTGACACAGAGAACCCGCGCCCGCGATGACGAATGTCACGATCCCCGCCGGACCGGCCACACCGGGGTCATTTGTCCGGCCGGACCACGCCCAGGATCGGCATAGAGCCGGCCCCGGCCAGCGTGACCTGGCGCCCCGGCCGTGGCGCGTGCACGATCGTGCCGTCCCCGACATACATCCCGACATGCGTCGCGTCCTTGAAATAAATGATCAGGTCGCCGGGCCGCATGTCCTCGATCTCCACCCGCGGCAACTGCTTCCACTGCTCCTGCGAGGTGCGCGGTATCGGCAGCCCGCCCGCCGCCCACGCCTTCAGCGTCAGCCCGGAGCAGTCATAGGTGTCCGGCCCCTCCGCACCCCATACGTAGTCCTTGCCGATTTGCGCGGTCGCGAAGTCGATCGCACGCTGACCCGCCGGTGAGGCTTTTCCGTCGATGTCTTCGAGAATTCCCGAACCGAGCCATTTCTCCTGCGCCGCCCGCGCCTTCTCCTCCTCCAGCCGCCGCAGCCGTTCCTTCTCCTCCTTCTTCAGCCGCGATTCCAGCTTCTTGGCCGCGGCGAGCTTGGCATTGATCTGCTTGCGGGCCGCCGCCTTCTTCGACCGGCTCTGATCCAGCCGCACCCACTCCCGGGAAGCGGACTCGGCGTAGCGGTCGAGCGTGGCCTGCGTGGTGGCCAGCTGGTTGATCACGCCGCGGGTGGCGTTCTGTCCGCGGCGGGAGAGCGAGACCCCCTCCATGAACTCCTGCGGGTCATCGGAGAGCAGCAGCTGCGCCTCGGGCGGCACGCTGCCCCAGCGGTACTGCGCCCGGGCCATGGCACCGGCCCGCCGCTTCAGGTCGGCCATCTTCCGGTCCGCCTTCGCCACCGCCCGCGCGATGTCCACGATCGTCTTCTCCTGCGCGGTCTGCCGCCCGCGGGCCAGGTTGTACGCGTCGGTGGCCGCCTCGGCCTGCCGGTAGAGGCTCTCCACCTGCCGGTGGACCTCCTCCACGGTCTTCGGCTTCTTGTCCTTCTTGTCCCCCGGTGCGGCGTACGCCACCTGCGGCACCGCCGCCATACCCACCGCGCAGACCAGGGCGGTCGCCGAGACGACGCCCGCACCCCTCCCCCTGCCACGCCCCACCGGCCGGCCCCCTTCTTCCGTTCGCGACCGCTGCGGCCCCGATCGTCCCTTCGCTGCTCCGCGCGCCCTGACCGAATCCCCGTTACCGACGCGTACCGGCGCGCAGGAACGGATGGTGACATGACCTACCGCAATCCGACAGAGCGGCGCGGAAGATCCACTCGTGAAGGGCTCGCCGCCGTCCCGCGAGGGGCCGGTTCAGGCCACCACACTGACGGCCGAGGTTCACCCCTCGTTCACTCACCCCCATCGGCGGCTTCACCTGCTCTGCCTAATTTCGGGCCCAGTGAGTGCGAGTCGCGCCGTCCGATCGGCCAGCGCACCGCTAGCTGGATCAAGACCCGCGTCACCCATTTCTCCTCGCACGCCGTCCCCACCGGCGGCTCCCGGAAGGAACTCCTGAAAGTGAAGCTTCAGCGCAACAACCGGCTTCGCGCCATCGCTGCCGGTGCCCTCGTCGTCTCCGGTGCGCTCGCTCTCAGCGCCTGCGGCTCGGACGACAACGGTGGCGGCTCGGGCGGCGGCACGACCAAGGCCGCGGGCAACATCAAGTGCGACGGCACGGGCAACCTGCGGGCCTCCGGCTCCTCCGCGCAGAAGAACGCCATGGACCTGTGGGTCCAGCAGTACGGCGGCGCCTGCAAGGACGTGAAGATCAACTACCAGGCCACCGGTTCCGGTGCCGGCATCCAGCAGTTCCTCCAGGGCAACACCACCTTCGCGGGCTCCGACTCCGCGCTGAAGCCCGAGGAGATCACCGCGTCCAAGAAGGCCTGCAAGACCGGCCAGGGCATCGACCTGCCGCTGGTCGGCGGCCCGATCGCGGTCGGCTACAACGTCCCGGGCGTGGACAAGCTCGTGCTGGACGCCGAGACCCTCGCCAAGATCTTCGACTCGAAGATCACCAAGTGGAACGACCCCGCGATCGCGAAGCTGAACAAGGGCGTCAACCTCCCGGACACCAAGATCCAGACGTTCCACCGCTCCGACGACTCGGGCACCACGGACAACTTCACCAAGTACCTCAAGGCCGCCGCCCCCTCGGCCTGGCCGCACGAGCCGGCCAAGGCGTGGGCGGGCAAGGGCGGCCAGTCCGCCGACGGCTCCGCCGGTGTCTCCAACCAGGTGAAGCAGGTCCCGGGCGCCATCTCGTACTTCGAGCTGTCCTACGCCGCCGGCGGCATCAAGACCGTCGACCTGGCCACCGGCGCCTCCGCCCCGGTCCAGGCCACCGTCGACAACGCCTCCAAGGCCATCGCCGAGGCCAAGGTCGTCGGCAAGGGCAAGGACCTGGCGCTGGAGCTGGCCTACGACACCAAGGCCGAGAACGCCTACCCGATCACCCTGGTGACCTACGAGGTCGTCTGCGACAAGGGCAACAAGGCCGACACCCTGCCGGCCCTGAAGTCCTTCCTGAACTACGCCGCCGGCGAGGACGGCCAGGCCACCCTCAAGGAGAACGGCTACGCGCCGATGCCGGCCGAGATCATCACCAA
The DNA here is from genome assembly GCF_058215555.1 of Streptomyces sp. JLBT605. Classification (NCBI taxonomy): domain Bacteria; kingdom Bacillati; phylum Actinomycetota; class Actinomycetes; order Kitasatosporales; family Streptomycetaceae; genus Streptomyces; species Streptomyces sp. JLBT605. Next base: position 3,685,038 of record NZ_CM177087.1, on the reverse strand, counting down.
GGTTCGCGAGACCATCGCCGGCCTCGCCTGACCCCGTATGCGGCCGGTCCCGGCTCCCGGGGCCGGCCGCATCGTCCGGTGCACCGCCGCACCAGGAGCCGCAGCCCCGGGCAGCGGCTCCGCAGACCGGAGAATCCATGAAAACGGACATACGACCAGACGCTTCAGCAAGTCCACCGCCCCTGGCGAAGCAGAAGAACACCGGCCGCCTCGGTGACCGGATCTTCACCGCCCTGTCCTGCGGCTCCGGGATCACCCTCCTGGTGATCATGGCCGCCATCGCGATCTTCCTCACCTACCGCTCCGCCATCGCGCTCTCCGAGAACGAAGGAAACTTCTTCACCACCTTCGAGTGGCGGGCAGCGGAGAACCCGCCGGTCTTCGGCATAGCCGTGCTGGCCTTCGGCACGGTGGTGACCTCGGTCATCGCGCTGATCATCGCGGTTCCCGTCGCGATCGGCATCGCGCTGTTCATCTCGCACTACGCGCCCCGCCGGGTCGCCTCCCTGCTCGGCTACGTGATCGACCTGCTCGCCGCGGTCCCCTCGATCATCTACGGCCTCTGGGGCATCCTCTTCCTGGTCCCCCACGTGGAGGGACTGTACAAGTGGTTCGACGACTACCTCGGCTGGACCGGCGTCTTCTCCTATGACGACGGCGCCGCGCGCTCGCTGTTCACCGTCGGCATCCTGCTGGCGATCATGATCCTGCCGATCATCACCAGCGTCAGCCGCGAGGTGTTCCTCCAGGTCCCGAAGATGCACGAGGAAGCGGCGCTCGCGCTGGGCGCGACCCGCTGGGAGGTCATCCGCATGTCGGTGCTGCCCTTCGGGCGCTCCGGCATCATCAGCGCCTCGATGCTGGGCCTCGGCCGTGCGCTCGGCGAGACGATGGCGGTCGCCACCGTGCTCTCCAGCAGCCCCGAGATCAACAAGAGCCTGCTGAACTTCGGCGGCGGCACCTTCGCCCAGAACATCGCCAGCCGCTTCAAGGAGACCACCGACATCGGCGGCAGCGTCAGCCGTGACGCCCTGATCGCCTCCGGCCTGGTCCTGTTCATCATCACGCTGCTGGTCAACGGCGCGGCCCGGCTGATCATCGCCCGCCGCAAGGAGTACTCGGGGGCCAACGCATGAGCCACGTCCTGATGGAGAAGACCGGGACGGCGGGCCCCGCGCCCAGCCCCGTCTCGCTCCACCGCCCTCGGCTCCCCCGCTGGGCACCGCTGGCCATCGCGGTCGGCGCGACCGCCGTCGGCTGCGGCATCGGGCTCGGCTTCGGTCTCGACAGCCGCATCCAGTGGGGCCTGATCGCGGCCCTGCTCTACGTGGTCACCGACTTCTGCCTCGCGGCCAAGGTCGAGGGCCGTAGGCAGGCCAAGAACCGGCTGGCCACCAGCTTGGTGTGGGTCTGCTTCCTGGCCGCCGTCGCCCCGCTGTTCTCGCTGATCTACGAGACGGTCAACCGCGGCCGGCACGCGCTGGACATGTACTTCCTCACCCACTCCATGGACCTGGTGCTCACCAACGGTCCGGGTGGCGGTGTCTACCACGCGATCATCGGCACCCTGGAGCAGGTGGGCCTGGCCTGCCTGATGGCGGTCCCGATCGGCCTGCTCACCGCCGTCTACCTGGTGGAGTACGGGCGCGGGAAGCTCGCCAAGGCCGTCACGTTCTTCGTGGACGTCATGACCGGCATCCCCTCGATCGTCTCCGGTCTGTTCGTCCTCAGCTTCTGGATCGTCCTGCTCGGCTTCGACTACTCCGGTTTCGCGGGCGCCATCGCCCTGGCGATCCTGATGATGCCGGTCGTGGTCCGTTCGACCGAGGAAATGCTCAAGCTCGTCCCGAACGAGCTGCGCGAGGCGTCGCTGGCGCTGGGTGTGCCCAAGTGGCGCACGATCATGAAGGTGGTCCTGCCCACCGCGATCGGCGGTATCACCACCGGTGTGATGCTCGCCGTCGCCCGTATCGCCGGTGAGAGCGCCCCGGTGCTGCTGCTGATCTTCGGCAACCCGGCGATCAACAACGACCCGTTCCACGGAGAGCAGTCGTCGCTGCCGTACTACATTTTTGAGCAGTGGTCGAACGGCGAGGCTTCGTACGACCGGGCCTGGGCCGCGGCGCTCGTCCTGATCGCCTTCGTGATGATCCTCAATCTGGTGGCTCGCGGCATCGCCCGCTGGAAGGCCCCGAAGACCGGCCGCTGACGGCCAGACCCGAAGAAGAGAAGTGATTTCCATGGCCAAGCGCATTGATGTCAGCGGCCTCACCGCCTACTACGGCAACCACAAGGCCATCGAGGACATCTCGATGAGCGTCGAGCCCCGTTCCGTGACCGCCTTCATCGGCCCGTCCGGCTGCGGCAAGTCCACCTTCCTGCGCACGCTCAACCGCATGCACGAGGTGACCCCCGGCGGCCGCGTCGAGGGCAAGGTCATGCTGGACGACGAGAACCTCTACGGGCCGGGCGTCGACCCGGTCTCCGTCCGCCGCACGGTCGGCATGGTCTTCCAGCGCCCCAACCCCTTCCCGACGATGTCGATCTTCGACAACGTCGCGGCCGGGCTCCGGCTCAACGGCTCGTACTCCAAGTCCGAGCTGAAGGACGTCGTCGAGCGCTCCCTGAAGGGCGCCAACCTGTGGAACGAGGTCAAGGACCGGCTCAACAAGCCGGGCGCCGGCCTCTCCGGCGGCCAGCAGCAGCGGCTGTGCATCGCGCGCGCCATCGCGGTGGAGCCGCAGGTGCTGCTGATGGACGAGCCCTGCTCGGCGCTCGACCCGATCTCGACCCTCGCCATCGAGGATCTGATCGGCGAGCTCAAGGAGCGATTCACGATCGTGATCGTGACGCACAACATGCAGCAGGCGGCGCGGGTCTCCGACCGCACGGCCTTCTTCAACCTGGCGGGCGTCGGCCAGCCGGGCAAGCTCATCGAGATCGACGAGACGGAGCGGATCTTCTCCAACCCGTCGGTCCAGGCGACCGAGGACTACATCTCCGGCCGCTTCGGCTGATCGACACAGCCGCCCCAGAGCGTCCTGCGGTGCTGCATGGCGGTGCCACCGCAAGGCGAAAGGGCCCGCCCCCTGGCCACAGGGGGCGGGCCCGTCCGTATCTCCAGCCCCTCCGGCGTTTGAGGAGCGGGGTGCGGGGCGGAGCCCCGGCAAGCAACCGTCAGCCGAAGGCCAACTGCACAACCCCATAACTCAGCGCAGCGACAATCGCCGCCGCCGGCATCGTGATGAACCAGCCCATGATGATGTTCTTGGCAACGCCCCACCGCACCGCGTTCACCCGCTTGGTGGCGCCGACGCCCATGATGCCCGAGGTGATCACATGGGTCGTCGAGATCGGCGCGTGGAACATGAAGGACGCGGTGTACATCACGGACGCCGCCGTCGTCTCGGCCGCGAAGCCCTGCGGCGGGTCCAGCTCGATGATCCGGCGGCCGAGGGTCCGCATGATGCGCCAGCCGCCCGCGTAGGTGCCGAGCGAGAGCATCAGCGCGCAGACGATCTTCACCCAGACCGGGATCGGGTCGCCCGCGTCCTCCACATCGGCGATGACCAGGGCCATCACCACGATGCCCATCGTCTTCTGGGCGTCCTGGAGGCCATGCCCGAGCGCCATGCCGGCGGCCGAGACGGTCTGCGCGATACGGAAGCCGCGCTTGGCCTTGTGCGGATTGGTCCGGCGGAACAGCCACAGGATGACGACCATCACCAGATAGCCGAGGATCAGGCCGACGAAGGGCGAGACGAACATCGGGATGACGACCTTCTCCAGCACCCCGGACCAGATGACCTCGGTCCCGCCGGCCAGCGCCGCGCCGACCATGCCGCCGAACAGCGCGTGCGAGGAGGACGACGGAAGGCCGAAGTACCAGGTGACCAGGTTCCAGACGATCGCGCCGACCAGCGCGGCGAAGAGGATTCCCATCCCCTTGTCGCCGTGCGGCGTCTCGATCAGGCCCTCACTGACGGTCTTGGCGACACCGCTGCCCAGGAAGGCACCCGCGAGGTTCATCACCGCGGCCATGGCCAGCGCCGCCCGGGGGGTCAGCGCCCGCGTGGAGACCGAGGTCGCGATGGCGTTCGCGGAGTCATGGAAGCCGTTGGTATAGGTGAAGAAGAGCGCGACCCCGATGGTCACGACAAGCGCGAAGGTGTCCACCGGGGGTCAGGACTCCTTGACCGCGATGGTCTCGACGGTGTTGGCGACGTGCTCGAACGCGTCGGCCGCCTCCTCCAGCACGTCCACGATCTGCTTGAGCTTGAGCACCTCGATGGCGTCGTACTTGCCGTTGAAGAGGTGGGCCAGCAGCTTGCGGTGGATCTGGTCCGCCTGGTTCTCCAGACGGTTCACCTCGATCCAGTACTCGGTGAGGTTGGTCATGGTGCGCAGGTTCGGCATCGCCTCGGCGGTCAGCTCGGCCGCCCGTGCGAGTACCTCGATCTGCTGCTCGACGCCCTTCGGCAGCTCCTCGACCTGGTACAGAACGACCAGGTCGACGGCCTCCTCCATGAAGTCCATGATGTCGTCGAGCGAGGACGCGAGGGAGTAGATGTCCTCGCGGTCGAACGGCGTGATGAAGGAGGAGTTCAGCTGGTGGAAGATCGCGTGCGTCGCGTCATCCCCCGCGTGCTCCGCGGCCCGCATCCGTTCGGCAATCTCGGCCCGAGCGGAGGAGTCCGCCCCGAGCAGTTCCATCAGGAGCTTGGAGCCTGTGACGATGTTGTCCGCGGACGCGGCGAACATGTCGTAGAAGCTCGTCTCCCTGGGGGTCAGACGAAAGCGCACTGGGGATCCTCGGGGTACAGCGGATTCGGTCTCGTTGATGCTAGGCGCATCATCCGGCCACGGCTAACCGGCATTCACCCAGTGTCGCCCATCGGGCAATGTGCTCAGCACCGGGTCAGGACTCAGTCGGACAAATCGAGTATCGTATACCCGCAGGGGGTATCTGCGGGGATGGGCAGAGGAACGAGAGGACGCCATGACCACCACGGCAGCCGGCACCACCGCCGCTGAGGGCGCACAGCCGCCCGAGGCATGCGAGCAGCACCACGGACCGCACGGCTACACCAAGCAGAAGGACCAGCACCTCAAGCGCCTCCGCCGCATCGAAGGACAGATCAGGGGCCTGCAGCGGATGGTCGACGAGGACGTGTACTGCATCGACATACTCACGCAGGTGTCCGCGAGCACCAAGGCCCTCCAGTCCTTTGCCCTGCAACTCCTCGAAGAACACCTGCGGCACTGTGTCGCGAGCGCGGCCGTGGAGAGTGCGGCGCAGGACGGCGAGGCCGCCGGCGGCGGGATCGACGCCAAGGTCGCCGAGGCCACCGCGGCCATCGCACGCCTGCTGAGGACCTGATTCCGCTCGCCCGCGCCCCGCGGCCGGGGCGCCCCCCGGTTGGGGGGCACCTCCCGGACGGAGTCTGGGGAGAGTCTGGGGGCGGCTCGATCTCGTCCGAAAACCGCCCGTCCGTTTCCGGTCAGGACATCACTGCCCGGCGTCCGGCCCGCCGGCCGGATCCGATCGGTCCGTTCGTTCTGCCCGATCGGCCTCGACGCCCAGCACCTCGTCGATCCGGTCCGGGCTGAGCCGGTCCTCGTCCGCGCTCGACGCGGCGATCATCAAGTCGCCGTAGAGATCGATCTCGACGAGGGCCACAGGATCCGGGACCGCTGAGCCACGACGCGCCACCACGTGCTTCACCTCCCCTTACGAGCACATGCGAGCACCTACGAGCAGCGGCTTCCCAGCGTAGGGAGCGGTACACAATCCGCGCATGGCACGGACGGACCATTTCGCGGGCCCCATCGGCCCTGCCCGCCCGTCACCCGCCACCACGCTCGGCGGAGCCTCCGGGTGACCCGACCGTGCCCGTATAGATGTCCTCCGAAGCGGGCAGCCGCACCAGGACCCGCGCCCCGAAGTCGTACAACTCGGTCGTGGAGGCGACCAGCTGCCTCCCGTCCGCACCGGTCCACCCGTTCGTCACCGTGAAGCGGTGCCGCACCTTGCGCAGCCTCCCCTCTTCGTCCAGATACGCGTCGAAGACCACCGGATGCCGGGTGAACCCTTTCGCCGCCGCCCGCAGCGCCTCCCGCACCCCCGGCGAGGCGACCCGCGACGCCCGGCGGATGTCCGTCATCCCCCGGTAGTGACGCACCGCGGCGCCACCCAGCCGCTCCTCACCGACCAGCCGCACCTGCCGCGCCACCCGCAGCAGCTCGGCGGCGGCCAGCGGGTCCGTCGCCCCGCCGGTGACCAGATTCCCGTCCGGGACCCCCGAGGTATCCACCCGCACCCATTTGTCGGCTGGCACCCCTTCACCCCGGTTTCGCATGAAAAGCGCTCCGGAGGTGAGCAGTTCGGTGATCGGCTCGTGCTCGGCCACCCCGGCCGCGTCCTTGGGCAGCACCACCCGCAGCCGCCCCAGCCGCCTGCCGAAGTCGTAACCGCCCCGGCCGCTGATCGCCACCCGGGTGCCGCCCGTCGCCGTCTCCACCGTCGTACGGACCCGGGAGCTCCCGGACCGCAGCAGCACATCGGCCGCCTCATGCAGCGCCGACACCGCGGCCTGAGCGGGCCGGCCGTCCACCACCACGGTCTCTTCCGAGCACCCCGCGCCAGTCAGCAGCAACCCGGCCACCAGACTCCCGGACAAGATCGCCCCGACCAGCCAGCCGCCGGCGCTCCACCCACCGCTCGCGCCGCGCCGACCGTTCCCATCGCCCCCGCGATCCCCGCCGCCCCCGCGATCCCCGCCGCCCCGGCGACCGACGCCCGCGCCGCCGCGCCCGCCGCCACTCCCGCCGCCGTCCCCGGCAAGGGCGTGCCCTGTGCGTCCGCGCTGCTGGCTCATCGGCCCTGACCCCCTGGCCACGCTCGGGCTCACGCGCTCCTGACGTGAGTGCTCCCTCCTGTCAACGACCCGGTCCCAGGGCCCGTCACGGTCCCGGTAGCGTGGTCCTGTGCTGGACTCAGGCGACGCGGGCGACCCCGACCTCCGACATCACCGCACGACCACCGTGGAGCACGGCTCCTTCTGCACGGCCCGCTGCTCCTGCGGCTGGTACGGCCCCGCGCGCCGGGCACGAGCCCGCGCCCGCGACGACGCCGCGGACCACCAGGAGCACGTCGGGCCGCTCCCGGAGGGAACCACGAACCCCCGTTCACCCTCTGGCTCATAGGGAAGCAGAGCCAAAGAGGAACGGAGGCCGCCATGGACAGGCGCACACTGCTGGCAGCCGGCACGGGAGTGGCGGCGGCCGCCGCCTGGACGGTCGGCTGCGACAGCGGCACGGGCAACGCGTCGCCCAGCCGCTCCACCGCGACGGGCACCGGCACGGCCGGACAGAACACATCGATCGGCACCACCTCCGCCGTGCCCGGCGCCCACGCGGGCAAGCCGGCCGGCACCGACTGGTCCGCCCTCGGCCGCGGCCTGCAAGGCGATCTGCTCCGGCCCGGCGACCGGAACTTCACCACCGCCCGGCAGCTGTACAACACCCGCTTCGACCGGCTGCGCCCCGCCGCCGTCGCCTATGTCGAGAACAACTCGGACATAGCGGAGTGCCTCGCCTTCGCCCGCCGCCACTCCGTCCCGGTCGCCATCCGCAACGGCGGCCACAGCTACGCCGGTTGGTCCAGCGGCAACGGCCGCCTGATCATCGACGTCTCGGCGCTTAAGTCCATACGGACCAGCTCCGGCGCCGCCACCATAGGCGCCGGCGCCAAACTCATCGACGTCTACACCCAGCTCGCCGCGCACGGCGTCACCGTGCCCGGCGGCTCCTGCCCCACCGTCGGAATCTCCGGGCTCACCCTCGGCGGCGGCCACGGCGTGGTCTCCCGGGCGTACGGGCTCACCTCCGACAACCTCACCGGCGCCCGCATCATCACCGCCGACGGCAAGACCCTGGACGTCTCCAAGGACCGTGAGACCGACCTCTTCTGGGCCCTGCGCGGCGCCGGAAACGGAAACTTCGGTGTCGTCACCGAGCTGCGCTTCCGCACGCACAAGGCGGCCCCGGGCGTCACCGCGTACATGTCCTGGCCGTGGTCGAAGGCGGCGGCCGTCCTCCGCTCCTGGCAGGAGTGGGGGCCCAGCCGGCCCGACGAGATCTGGTCGTCGCTGCACCTGTCGGCCACGCCCGGCCACACCCCGCGCGTCTCGGTGGCCTGCTTCTCCCTCGGCACCTACGGCGACCTGCAGAACGCGGTCGACAAGCTCGCCGACCGGGCCGGCGGCCCCGGCCCTGCCACCAGCGTCTCGCTGCGCCGCCGCTCGTACCTGGAGGCCATGCGGATGTACGCGGGCTGCTCCTCGTCCTCCACCACCCAGTGCCATCTGCCCGGCGACGTCCCCGGCCACAGCACCGGCGGGGTCCTGGGGCGCGAGACCTACGCGGCCCGCTCCGACTTCTTCGACCGCTCGCTGAGCACCGCGGGCATCCGCGCCATGCTCGACCAGGTCGAGCGCTACGGCCGCCGCAGCAGCGGCGGGGGCGCGGTCTCCGTCGCGCTGACCGCGCTGGGCGGAGCCGTCAACCGGGTCTCCCCGCTCTCCACCGCCTTCGTCCACCGGCGCTCGCGCTTCCTCGCCCAGTACACCGCGTCCTGGGCCGCGGGCGGTTCGGGCAGCGCCCAGACCGCGTGGCTGGACGGCGCGCACACCGCGATGCGCCGGCACTCCTCCGGGCGCGCGTACCAGAACTACACCGACGCCGGGCTCAAGGACTGGCGCAGCGCGTACTACGGCGACGCCGCCGACCGGCTGGCCAAGCTGAAGAAGCGTTACGACCCGGAGCGGCTGTTCGACTTCCCGCAGGCGCTGTGAGCGGTCCGCGGCGCTGAACGGGTCCGGACGCTGAGCGGGTCCGGACGCTCAGCGAACGCGGGCGGACCGGCGGGGCATGCGGCCTCGCACCCCCGCCGTCTCGCGCCCCCGCCGGTGCGGCGACGGCGCGAGATGGCGGTCCTGTCCTTGCCGCACCTGCGCGAACGGACGCAACGGCGACGGCCCGCCGCTTCCGAGGGGAAGCGGCGGGCCGTCGCCGTTGCGTTTTCGGGCGATCGCGGGCGATCCCGGGCGATCGGTGGCGCTCCGGCGGTCAGGCCGCCAGGTCCTCCTCGCGCCCGCTGCGCCGGGGCTCGGCCACCGGCGGCGAGCCGGCTGACCGTCGGCCACCCGCGGCGCCACCGGCCGGTCCGGCCCGCACCAGCCAGGCCGCCCGGGATCCGGCGATCGAGGTCATCAGCGGCGTCAGCAGCATCATCGCGAGCGGCGCCAGCAGCAGTGCCACGGCCGTGCCCAGAGCGAAGCCGCCGATCACGTCCGACGGGTAGTGCACGCCCATGTAGACCCGGCAGAAGCCTTCCAGCAGCGCCAGGCCGATGGCCGCCAGACCGTACTTCCGGCTGGCCATGAAGATGCCCGCGGCGAGCGCCATGGTCAGCGTGGCGTGGTCGCTGACGAAGGAGTAGTCGCTCTTGCCGTCCACCAGGACCTCGAGTCCCTGATGGTCCTTGAAGGGCCGGGGACGCTCGACGAAATCGCGGATCGGGATGTTCGCGATCAGCGCCAGCCCGGCCGCGAGCGGCGCCCAGACCAGGCCGGCGACCGCGCCAGGCGCGTCCGTGGAGCGCTTGCGCACGCTCCACCAGGCACCGAACATCACCAGCGCCATGCCGAAGACGATGCCGTACTCGCCGACGAACTCCATGACCCGGTCGAACCAGTGCGGGGCGTCCTTGGCGAGACCGTTGATGTCGTAGAGCAGGCTGACATCCGCGTTCGATTCGGCCCCTCCCCGCAGCTCTGCGTGGGGGGACCCCAGTACGAGTCCAGCCATATGCCGCGGCCCCTTATCTCTTACCAGTCGCTATGTGTCAGGTCGCTGTCTGCAGCTGCCGGCCCCCGCTGGGTAGTGCTGCTCACCCACCTCTAGGAAACGCCCCGCTCACGCTCTGCGTTCCATCCTCTACCCAATGATCACCGGGACGTTATCGAAGGGTGACCGATCGTCGCAGCTCAAGGCCAAAGCTTTACGCAGCGTCCACCCTGCGCAGTGCTTTTGCGCCATCTTGGGTGACCCGCGTCGCGCCGATGTAGTCGGGCGTATCGATCTTGTCGTAACGGATCACGGCGCCGGTGTACGGGGCGTTGATCATGTAGCCGCCGCCCACGTACATCCCCACATGGTGGATGGACCGGGGATCACTCAGATCGTAGGCGAAGAACACCAGGTCGCCGGGGAGGAGTTCATCCCGGCGCGGGTGCGGGCCGGCATTCCACTGGTCGTTGGCGACACGCGGCAGCTCGATCCCGACGGAGTGATAGGCCGCCTTGGTCAGACCCGAACAGTCGAATCGCCCGCCCTGCTCCGGAGTGCCGTTTCCGCCCCAGAGATACGGCGTGCCCAGCTTGTCCTGTGCGAAGTAGATGGCGCCGGAGGCCTGCTGGGACGGCGCCACCGGCTGGGTCGGCGCCTCGAAGCTCTTGGCGAGCGTGGTGATCCGCTTCACGTAGTTGCGCGTCTCGGTGTACGGCGGGACCCCGTTGTACTTGATGACGGCGTAAGCGCCGGCGTTGTACGAAGCCAGCATGTTGTGCGTGATGTTGCCCGGAACGTCCTTCACGTACTTGGCCAGCGAGCAGTCGTAGACCGCCGCCGAGGGGATCGCGTCCGCCGGATCCCAGATGTCCCGATCGCCGTCGTGGTCACCGTCGACTCCGTGCGTCGCCCAGGTGCCCGGGATGAACTGGGCTATCCCCTTGGCGTTCGCCGGACTCTGCGCCTTGGGATTCCAGCCGCTCTCCTGGTACAGCTGGGCGGCGAGCAGCGCCGGGTTGATGGCGGGGCAGTGGTTCCCCCACTTCTGGACGAGCGGCTGATACGCGGCGGGTACGGCGCCCTGAGCCAGCCCGACCGACCTGCCGCTGGTGCCGGCGGTCAGGTTTCCGGCCACCACATAGGTGCCGATGACGAGGAGCGCCACGAACGAAGCGCACAGCGCGACACCGACACTGACACCCAGCCAGACCCTACGCACCTGCTCATCCTCCCCCATCCGGCGGTCGCACGAACGCGTTTCCGGACCGCACGGCGGGAATTGGTCGGCGGTTCGACCGACCTCCTGGGGCGACCGGGCACGGAGGGGCCCCGGAAGCGTAGAGTCCGCCCCGCCCCTGCCCCCGCCTCACCCCCTCTTCCCTCTACCCTCCTCCCTCTCCCTCTTTCCCTCCTCCCTCCCTCTCTTCCCCCTTCTCCCGTCCTTTCTCCCGGTTCCCAGCCCAGCGGCTCCCGACCGGAACGCAGGCCACCCCCACCACTCTCACCACGGAGGACCACATGACGGACGTCGATCCGACGCAGCTCGACTGGCAGCGCCCCGCCCCCGAGGACGGATTCGACGAGGAGGCGTACCTGGAGGTCGCCGCGGGGCCGGATGGCCGGATCTATATGCGGGAGAGCAACGACCCGGACACCGTCGTCATCACCACCCAGGCCAAGTGGGAGGCGTTCCTCCTCGGCGTCAAGGCAGGCGAGTTCGACGACTTCGCCGAAGAGCCGCCCGGCGCGGAGTGAACACCGGGCACGCGGCACTCCGACGACCGGCACACACCCGAACGAGGGATCATCGCCGACCGTCCCGCCGAACGGGGAATCGTCGCCACGAGCCCGGCGACCCGCCGTCACATCTACTGGTACATCGAGTGACGAAACGTCACGCTTTCGCACGTCCGGCGACCCGGCGAACGCACCGTGGCCTACAACACGTACGAGATCCGGAAAGAAATGCCGCCAAGTCGACATGCGAGAGCCACATCGTCAGCGAAGATAGAAGCTGAACCGTGCCATGCGGCATGGGGACACAACAACCCATAAGGGGCGGTGAGTTCAAAATGTTCCTGGCAGCCGGCGACGAGGGCGACATCACCACCATCATCGGCGGAATCGCCCCGGACTGGGGACCCTTCGGCAGCCTCGGCGCCGAGGCCCGGGTCATGATCGAAGTCGTGATGGCGGTCTCCATCCTGCTCTGCCTCGGCATCGCGATCTGGGGCGCGGCCAAACAGCGGATCGGCGCCACCGCACTCCGCGACACCTTCAGCGCCGAGCAGGGCAAGGGGCTGATCGTCGCGGGCCTGACCGGCGTATTCATCATCGGCTCACTCGGCACCCTCTTCACGATCGTGTACGGCATGGCCATCTAGCCGCTCCCGCCGGGGGGGGCGGCCCGCCCCACGCCAGCGCCACCAGGGACCTCCTGCTCAAGCGCCCAGCGCCAGGCGTACATGCCCGGGGGGCCGCCTCCCGTGGCGCCTGGCGCCACAGGCAAGCGCCTGCGGCCGCAGGCAGGTAGGCCCCTGGGGTTCCATGCCGTGCTGCGGCAGGCAGGCCGTGCGCCCAACCGGGCGGCCGCACGCCTACGCGGCGAAGCCGGCGAGCGGCCGTTCACGGCATGGACGGGTGCCGCCCGACTCACCCCGCTCTGCCTTCCCCATCCCACCCCCATCACCCACCCCGCCCGTCCCTCCGGATCTCTGCTGAGGTCGTGTCAGCCTGATGTGCACTCACTCCATCGCGCCCGTTCCGCGGTCCGCGCCGCTACCGTCATATGTGGGCGGCACGCCAGCGGTAACGGCGGACGAGACAGCTGAAGGGGCGTACGGGCGATGAGTCTCGGCGGGGACGACGGGTACGGAGACGGATACGGCGGCCAAGACCCGGCCCGTACCGGCGGCATGGGCGCGGTGGGCGGCAACGACGCCCACCTGACGCGCACCCGCCTGCCAGAAGGCGACGGCGACCCCTACGGCTCCCCGCGCCGCTCCGGCCGCACCAAGCCGAGCCGTAACTTCATCACCGTGGTGAGCGTCGTGGTGCTCCTCATCGCCGCCATCGCGTTCGCCAACCGCGGTGACGGCGGCGGCAACAGCAGCAGCGAGGACTCCGGAAGTTCCTCATCCTCCGGCGGCAACGCCCCCAAGGCCCAGCCCACCGCTCCCACCGGCGAACGCCCGGTGGACGGGAAGAACGAGGTCAGCGGCATCGCGTCGGGCTTCGCCAGGACGGAGCAGGGAGCCCAGAGCGCGGCAGCCAACTTCACCGTCGCGCTGGGCTCCGACGGCATGTTCGTGACCGACCACCGGCATGACATCATCGCGTCGATCTGGGACCCGAAAAGCGCGTCCGCTCGGCAGAGAGAGCTGGACAGGGCCTTCGCCAGCGAGTCGTTGCTGGCGGCAGCCGGTCTCGATCCGGATGGCAAGGCTCCGGACGACATGACGTTCGTATCCCGCGCGAACCCGGTGGGTACCAAGTTGGAACAGTACGCCGATGGCACGGCGCGAGTAGCCGTGTGGAACTCCGTCCTGTTCGGACTCGCAGGCGAGGGTTCGAAGAATCCGGTTGCCGAGAGCTGGTACACGGACACATTCGAGCTGAAGTGGGTAGAGGGTGACTGGAAGGTCACCAAGCACACCCAGAAGGACGGCCCGGCGCCAGTGGGCCGCGACCAGACCGCCTCTCCGGCCAAGGAAATGGCGGACGCCGTCAAAGGGTTCGGAGGGTTGACCTATGCTCGCTAATCGCCGCCGGGCTCTCTCACTGACCGCGACGACGGTGGTCGTGCAAGCTCTTGGCGTCCTGCTGGCATCGCGTGCCGCAGCTGACCCGACTCCCAAACCATCGACCGATCCCTGTGCCGGTCTCGACGGCAGGCTGAAGGACCTATGCGAACGCAATGGTGAGGGCAGCCCGGGCACCCCAGACCCCACCAACCCCCTAGACCCCGCCGCCTCCCTGGCCCGCGGCTGCGCCGACGCCGCCGCCTGGCTCGTCGGCAAGATCTCCAAGCTCGTCAAAGAGACCGCCAACGTCGACTTCACCAACGAGGCGTTCCTCCGCCAGTACGCCGTCGTCTTCGCCGCCTCCACCATCCTCACCCTGATCCTCTGGCTGCTGGCCGTCGCCAAGCGCGCCGTCCGCGGCGTCCCGTTCACCGAGGCGCTCACCGAAGCCATCGGCTTCCTCTGGCTGACCGTCCTGGCCTCCGCCTTCACCCCGCTGATCCTCTACACCGTCGTCTCCGCCACCGACGCCGTCACCGACGTCATCGCCTCCGGCACCGGCGCCGATAAGGACACCTTCTTCAGCTCCTTCTCCGCCGCCCTGAAGAAGGACGAGGACATCGGCGGCGGCCCGATCATGCTGATCGTGGTCTCCCTGGTCACGATCCTCGCCGCCGGTGTCCTCTGCCTGGAGCTGGTCATCCGGGCCGCGCTGCTCTACGTCGGCGCCCTGCTCGGCACCGCCGTCTACGCCGGCCTCGTCGACAAGAACATGTGGGGCCACGTCCGCCGCTGGGCGGGCATCATGATCGCCGTCATCCTGGTCAAGCCGGTCATCGTGATCGTGCTGGCCCTCGCCGGCGCGCTGTCCACCTCCGGCAAGGATCCGGACGCCTTCTCGGCCGTCGTCTCCGGCCTGTCGATCATCATCCTCGCCATCTTCGCGAGCGCGATGATCTACCGCTTCGTGCCGGGGTTCGGCGACGAGATCGTCAAGTCCCGCAGCGCCAGCTCCGACCCGGCATCCCGCCAGGCCGCCGCCATCATCAGCTCCCCGGCCTCGCTGGTGAAGCAGGGCATCAACACCCACAGCACCCGCGGCACCGGCACGGGCACCGGCGGCGATGCCCAAGGCTCCTCCTCCGCCACCCCCAAGCCCGCGAACCCGGTCTCCGGCGGCGTGGCCGCACACAGCACCCGCCCCACACCCTCCGCCGCGGGCGGCGGCCGAGGCGGGAGCCCAGCGGCCCCGGCCACCCCGTCCACCCCGGCCCCCCGCACCCAGTCCAACCGCAGCAGCAACAATCCGGGAGGTGACCGGCGTTGACCATGGAGGCCCACTCCCACCCCATCGCGCCCCGCCGCACGTATCTGATCGGGCGCGCCCGCCCCAACGCGGTCATCGGCAAGAACCGTGAGACCGGCGAGATCTCGCTGATCATCGGTGGCGCGTTCGTCGGCATGATGTGCGGCCTGCTGGTGCCGATGCTGATGCTGCGCATCGTCACCCTGGTGGGCTTCCCGACCCTCGCCCTCGCCGCGGTGTACGTCCCGTACAACGGCCGCACCTTCTACAAGTGGTTCGAGATCAACCGCTCGTACAAGCGCCAGCTCCGCAAGGGCTCCACCTACCGCTCCGCCGTCGCCGAGGCCGGCACCCGTATCGACGGCCGCGAGGTCGAGGTGGGCCCGCCCCCCGGAATCGGCCGCATCAGCTGGCTGGCCGCCCCCTTCGGCCCCGACGAGATCGCCGTCCTGCTCCACGCCGACCGGCGCACCGTCACCGCCGCCATCGAGATCGAGGGCCCGGGCGTGGGCCTGCGCGACTCGGAGGACCAGGAGGCGCTGGTCGACCGGTTCGGCACCCTCCTCAAGCACGTGGCCAACGGCGACGGCTTCGTGACCCGCCTGCAGATGCTGGCCCGTACGCTCCCCGCCGACCCGGACGCGCACGCCAAGGACGTCGAGCGGCGCGGCGACAGAAGCGCCCCCGACTGGCTCAAGGACTCCTACGACCAGTTGCAGTCCATGGTGTCGACCTCCTCCGAGCAGCACCGCGCCTACCTGGTCGCCTGCATGCACTACACCCGCGATCTCGCCACCGAGGCCCAGGTCATCGCCCGCGCCGCCCGCCAGAGCGCCGGCCGGAAGATCGACAAGGACGCCGGGCTCGCCGTCGTCATGGCCCGTGAGCTGACCGACATCTGCGCCCGGCTCGCCGAGGCGGACATCCGGGTGCGCCAGCCCCTCGGCCAAGGCCGCCTGGCCTCCCTCATCCACTCCATGTACGACCCGGACCACCCCATCGACCACATCCAGGCCATGACCCAGCGCAACGCCTGGCCCGCCGAGCTGGACGCGATGGAGCCGACCTACCTCCAGGCCAAGACCCGGGAGTCGAGCACCCGCGAGCCCTGGTGCCACGCCACCGCCTGGGTCAAGGAGTGGCCGATGACCCCGGTGGGGGTCAACTTCCTCGCCCCGCTGCTGGTTCACACCCCGGATGTGATCCGTACGGTCGCGGTCTGCATGGACCTGGAGCCCACCGAGGTGGCGATCGAGCGCATGCTGACCGAGAAGACCAACGACGAGGCGGACGCCAGCCGCGCCGCCAAGATGAACCGCACCGTCGACCCGCGTGACGTCGCCGCGCACGGCCGGCTGGACCAGCGCGGCGAGGACCTGGCGAGCGGCGCGGCGGGGGTCAACCTCGTCGGCTACATCACCGTCTCCTCCCGCTCCCCCGAGGCGCTCGCCCGCGACAAGCGGACCATCCGCGCCTCCGCCGGAAAGAGCTATCTCAAGCTGGAGTGGTGCGACCGGGAGCACCACCGGGCGTTCGTGAACACCTTGCCGTTCGCGACCGGCATCCGCCGCTGAGGCCCGGACGCCACCCAGGCACGGACGCCACCCAGGCACGGACTCCGCCAAGGCACCGACGCCGCCACCGGCGGCACAGACAAGCGGCACAGATCAAGGGACGCAGGGAAGAGAGGGGCTTGGCCGTGGTCGACCCGTTGGGCGCCGTCACCGACGCCTTCACCAGTTTTCTCTTCGGAAAGGTGGAGACGACACGGCTGCCGGTCCGCACGTCGACGGGGCAGGCGCAGGCCGTCTATCTCCCCACCGCCGCCCCTGGACTCGGCGATTCCGGCGTGATCATCGGCCGCGAGGTGTACTCCGGGAAGGGCTATATCTACGACCCCTTCCAGCTGTACGGGCAGCAGCTGCCCGCCCCGCACTGGCTGGTCCTCGGCGAATCCGGAAACGGCAAGTCCGCGCTGGAGAAGACCTATGTGCTGCGCCAGCTCCGTTTCCGCGACCGCCAGGTCGTGGTCCTGGACGCGCAGGGCGAGGACGGCGTCGGCGAATGGAACCTCATCGCCCAGGAGCTGGGCATAACCCCCATCCGGCTCGACCCGATGGCCGCCCTGGACGGCGGAATCCGGCTCAATCCGCTCGACCCGTCGATCACCACCACCGGCCAGCTGGCCCTGCTGCGCACCATCATCGAGGTCGCGATGGGGCACGGCCTGGACGAGCGCGCCGGCTTCGCGCTGAAGGTCGCCCACGCCTACGTCAACGACACCATCACCGACCGCCAGCCGGTACTCACCGACATCGTCGAGCAGCTGCGCCATCCGGAGTCGGAATCGGCCGAGTCGATGAACGTCGACATAGACGACGTCCGCGCCTGGGGCCTGGACGTCGCCCTGGTGCTGGACCGTCTGGTCGACGGTGACCTGCGCGGCATGTTCGACGGGCCGACCACCGTGGGCATCGACCTGGACGCCCCGCTCATCGTCTTCGACCTGTCGCACATCGACCGCAACTCCATCGCCATGCCCATCCTGATGGCGATCGTGGGCGTCTGGCTGGAGCACACCTGGATCCGGCCGGACCGCAAGAAGCGCATCTTCCTGGTCGAAGAGGCCTGGCACATCATCAACAGCCCCTTCGTCGCCCAGCTGTTCCAGCGGTTGCTGAAGTTCGGCCGCCGGCTGGGCCTGTCCTTCGTCGCCGTGGTGCACCACCTGTCGGACGTCGTGGACGGCGCGGCGGCACGGGAGGCCGCCGCGATCCTCAAGATGGCCTCCACCCGCACCATCTACGCCCAGAAGGCCGACGAGGCGCGGGCCACCGGACGGGTGCTGGGCCTGCCCCGCTGGGCCGTCGAGATCATCCCGACGCTCACCCCCGGCATCGCCGTCTGGGACGTCAACGGCAACGTCCAAGTGGTCAAACACCTGATCACCGAGGCCGAGCGCCCGCTGGTCTACACCGACCGCGCGATGACCGAGGACGGGATGGCTCTGGAACTGGCCCGCGCGGCGGAGGCGGAAGCCGAGGAGCGTGCCGCGGCCGCGGTGGAACAGCACCTCGCCGAGAAGGCCGAGGAGGCCGCGTACGGCGGCCCCGGCTACGGCGGCTCGTCGTACGGGTCGACGGTGGCCTGAGATGGCGCGGGATCCCCGAGGGGGCGGCAGCCGGGGCGGCGCGGGCCTAGGCGGCCCCGGCGGACGCGACAGCGCCCCGGAGCGCGGCATTCCGGACGGGTTGCTGGTCGGCATCCTTCTCTTCCTCATCGGCGTCACCCTCCTGGTGTGGTCCGCCACCGGCCTGGCGGCGCTGCTCGCGCACGGCGCCTGGCCCGAGAACGTCAGCTTCATCCGCACGCCGAGGGCGCTGCGGCATCTGATCGGTCGGCCGGACGACCTCCCCGCGGCCTGGCCGGAGACACCGGCCGAACAGCTCTCGGGGTACGGGCTGTTCTGGGGCATCCTCATCAGCCAGCTGATGGTGCTGACCGTGCTCACGGTCTTCGCGATCGGCACGGTGGCCCGCTACCGGATGGTGCGCGCCCGCCGCCACGCCGAGCGCTCCGGCGAACCGCTCCCCGCGGAGTACCAGCCCAAGGAGCAGGCCGGCCCGCGACGCGAGGCCACCGCACGGGCAGCGGAAGCCCACACCGCCCAGGCCCAGCCTCCGCAGCCCGCCCCGCAGCCGCGCGGGGCCCATGAGCCGCCCGCCGCCGCCTGGGCACCACCGGCGGCCACGCCACCGATGACCGCACCGCCCATGACGGCACCCCCCACGACCGCGCAGCAGATGACCGCAGCGCAGGCAGCCGAGGCGCCCCCGACCCCCGGCGTGAACGGCGGCTCCCCTGCCTCACACGCCGCCTCCGCCTCCGCCCCGGTTCCCGGCCTGGCACCGACACCCGCGCCCGCACCGGCCGCCGGAACGCCCGGCGGCCGCCCAAGCTCCCCGATGGACCCGGCAGTCACAACCGGGACGACGCAGACCTCCACCAGCGCCGTGAGCCCCCCGGCGCCGCCCGCGCCCGCCTTCTCCGTCGGTCACCAGTCCGGCGTCGTCCCCGCTCCCGGCACCACAGCCTTCCCCTCCCCCCAAGCTTCCCTTCCCCGGATCGTCTACGGAGTCCAGCGCGGCGACGAGGCGGTCCGCACCGTGCTGGAGGCCGACGGTCCGGTCCTCGTCGTCACCAGCGACCCCGGACTCTGGGCCGCCACCAAGGACGCCCGCGCCAAGCTGGGCCCGGTGCACACCTTCGACCCGTCGCACCTCCTGGACACCCCGATGCGGGTGCGCTGGAACCCCGCCACGGGCTGCGAGACGCGCGACACCGCCGCCGCCCGGGCCGCCGCGCTGCTGGCCCCGGTGCGGCCCGGGCACGCCCTCGACCGGCCCACGGCGGACGCCGCGGAGACTCTGCTGCGCTGCTGGCTGCACGCCGCCGCGGTGGATTCCAAGCCGTTCCGCCAGGTGCACCGTTGGGCGCAGGGCAACGCGGCACACGAGCCGGTACGCATCCTGCGTACGCACCCGAAGGCCGCCGGCGGAGCCGCGGGCGAGCTGGAGGCCACGCTCACCGCTCATCCCGAACGCCGGGACATGGCGCTTGAGCTGACGGCGCGTGCGCTCAGCGCGCTGTCCTCCATCCATATCCGGGACGCCTGCAATCCAGGACGAGCCGATGCCCTCGCTGTGGAGTCATTCATCGCCGAGGGGGGAACGCTTTACCTGGTGGGCGAATCCCTCGAGGATCCACGGACCCACCCGGGTGCGATGCCCTTGCTGACCGCACTCGCCTCAAGCGTGGTCGAGCACGGCCGGCGCATGGCCGAACGGTCATCCTCCGGTCGGCTCGACCCACCAATGACCCTGGTGCTCGATGACATCGCCGCAGTGGCCCCCATCCCGGCGCTCCCCGATCTCGTCACGCACGGAGCCGCCCAGGGCCTGCTGACGCTCGCTCTGATGCGCTCCCAGGAGCAGGCCCGCACACGCTGGCCCAACCGCACCCTCGCCCACTGAACCAGGCGGGAACACCGCAGCGGAGCCCACCGCATCGCGGTTGCCGGCTGCCGCCGACATCGCCCCACCAGGGCTCATACGACCGCATGGCCAACGCCGCGGGTATCGCCCGAGCATGCCCGAACATGGAGAAGGGCCTGTTACCAGGCCCGTAAACGCGAGTAAGCCCTGCCAGGAACCAAAGGTCCCCGACAGGGCTTACTCACACAATTTGTTCGGCGGCGTCCTACTCTCCCACAGGGTCCCCCCTGCAGTACCATCGGCGCTGAAAGGCTTAGCTTCCGGGTTCGGAATGTAACCGGGCGTTTCCCTAACGCAATGACCACCGAAACACTATGAAGATATCGAACTCCAGCCAGCAAAGGCGAATTCGTTACTTCAGAACTAACACAGTGGACGCGAGCAACTGAGGACAAGCCCTCGGCCTATTAGTACCAGTCAACTCCACCGGTTACCCGGCTTCCATATCTGGCCTATCAACCCAGTCGTCTACTGGGAGCCTTACCCTCTCTAGGAGGTGGGAGTCCTCATCTCGAAGCAGGCTTCCCGCTTAGATGCTTTCAGCGGTTATCCCTCCCGAACGTAGCCAACCAGCCATGCCCTTGGCAGAACAACTGGCACACCAGAGGTTCGTCCGTCCCGGTCCTCTCGTACTAGGGACAGCCCTTCTCAAGACTCCTACGCGCACAGCGGATAGGGACCGAACTGTCTCACGACGTTCTAAACCCAGCTCGCGTACCGCTTTAATGGGCGAACAGCCCAACCCTTGGGACCGACTCCAGCCCCAGGATGCGACGAGCCGACATCGAGGTGCCAAACCATCCCGTCGATATGGACTCTTGGGGAAGATCAGCCTGTTATCCCCGGGGTACCTTTTATCCGTTGAGCGACGGCGCTTCCACAAGCCACCGCCGGATCACTAGTCCCGACTTTCGTCCCTGCTCGACCCGTCGGTCTCACAGTCAAGCTCCCTTGTGCACTTACACTCAACACCTGATTGCCAACCAGGCTGAGGGAACCTTTGGGCGCCTCCGTTACCCTTTAGGAGGCAACCGCCCCAGTTAAACTACCCACCAGACACTGTCCCTGATCCGGATCACGGACCCAGGTTAGACATCCAGCACGACCAGAGTGGTATTTCAACGACGACTCCACACACACTGGCGTGCATGCTTCACAGTCTCCCACCTATCCTACACAAGCCGAACCGAACACCAATATCAAGCTATAGTAAAGGTCCCGGGGTCTTTCCGTCCTGCTGCGCGAAACGAGCATCTTTACTCGTAATGCAATTTCACCGGGCCTATGGTTGAGACAGTCGAGAAGTCGTTACGCCATTCGTGCAGGTCGGAACTTACCCGACAAGGAATTTCGCTACCTTAGGATGGTTATAGTTACCACCGCCGTTTACTGGCGCTTAAGTTCTCAGCTTCGCCCCGTCGAAACAGAGCTAACCGGTCCCCTTAACGTTCCAGCACCGGGCAGGCGTCAGTCCGTATACATCGCCTTACGGCTTCGCACGGACCTGTGTTTTTAGTAAACAGTCGCTTCTCGCTGGTCTCTGCGGCCACCCCCAGCTCAGGAAGTAAATTCCATCACCGGAAATGGCCCCCCTTCTCCCGAAGTTACGGGGGCATTTTGCCGAGTTCCTTAACCATAGTTCACCCGAACGCCTCGGTATTCTCTACCTGACCACCTGAGTCGGTTTAGGGTACGGGCCGCCATGAAACTCGCTAGAGGCTTTTCTCGACAGCATAGGATCATCCACTTCACCACAATCGGCTCGGCATCAGGTCTCAGCCTTAACGTGTGACGGATTTGCCTACCACACGGCCTACACCCTTACCCCGGGACAACCACCGCCCGGGCTGGACTACCTTCCTGCGTCACCCCATCGCTTACCTACTACCACCTTGGATCAGCGGCTCCACCACTCCCCCTCACTCCGAAGAGATCAGAGGCGGCTTCACGGCCTTAGCATTAATGGGCTCGATATTGGGCGTTTCAAAGCGGGTACCGGAATATCAACCGGTTGTCCATCGACTACGCCTGTCGGCCTCGCCTTAGGTCCCGACTTACCCTGGGCAGATCAGCTTGACCCAGGAACCCTTAGTCAATCGGCGCACACGTTTCTCACGTGTGAATCGCTACTCATGCCTGCATTCTCACTCGTGAACCGTCCACAACTACCTTCCGGCGCTGCTTCACCCGGCACACGACGCTCCCCTACCCATCACAGTCCCCGTTGGGGGTATGTACTGCAATGACACGACTTCGGCGGTACGCTTGAGCCCCGCTACATTGTCGGCGCGGAATCACTTGACCAGTGAGCTATTACGCACTCTTTCAAGGGTGGCTGCTTCTAAGCCAACCTCCTGGTTGTCTCTGCGACTCCACATCCTTTCCCACTTAGCGTACGCTTAGGGGCCTTAGTCGATGCTCTGGGCTGTTTCCCTCTCGACCATGGAGCTTATCCCCCACAGTCTCACTGCCGCGCTCTCACTTACCGGCATTCGGAGTTTGGCTAAGGTCAGTAACCCGGTAGGGCCCATCGCCTATCCAGTGCTCTACCTCCGGCAAGAAACACACGACGCTGCACCTAAATGCATTTCGGGGAGAACCAGCTATCACGGAGTTTGATTGGCCTTTCACCCCTAACCACAGGTCATCCCCCAGGTTTTCAACCCTGGTGGGTTCGGTCCTCCACGAAGTCTTACCTCCGCTTCAACCTGCCCATGGCTAGATCACTCCGCTTCGGGTCTTGAGCGCGCTACTACATCGCCCTATTCGGACTCGCTTTCGCTACGGCTTCCCCACACGGGTTAACCTCGCAACACACCGCAAACTCGCAGGCTCATTCTTCAAAAGGCACGCAGTCACGACATACAAGCAAGCTTGCATGCGACGCTCCCACGGCTTGTAGGCACACGGTTTCAGGTACTATTTCACTCCGCTCCCGCGGTACTTTTCACCATTCCCTCACGGTACTATCCGCTATCGGTCACCAGGGAATATTTAGGCTTAGCGGGTGGTCCCGCCAGATTCACACGGGATTTCTCGGGCCCCGTGCTACTTGGGAAATAAGCAAGCAAGCCGTACAGATTTCAGCTACGGGGGTCTTACCCTCTACGCCGGACCTTTCGCATGTCCTTCGCCTATCCATACGGTTTCTGACTCGCCCAGCCGCCGGCAGACGACTGAAGCTCACTCCCACAACCCCGCATGCGCAACCCCTGCCGGGTATCACACACATACGGTTTAGCCTCATCCAGTTTCGCTCGCCACTACTCCCGGAATCACGGTTGTTTTCTCTTCCTGCGGGTACTGAGATGTTTCACTTCCCCGCGTTCCCTCCACATACCCTATGTGTTCAGGTATGGGTGACAGCCCATGACGACTGCCGGGTTTCCCCATTCGGACACCCCCGGATCAAAGCTCGGTTGACAGCTCCCCGGGGCCTATCGCGGCCTCCCACGTCCTTCATCGGTTCCTGGTGCCAAGGCATCCACCGTGCGCCCTTAAAAACTTGGCCACAGATGCTCGCGTCCACTGTGCAGTTCTCAAGCAACGACCAGCCACCCGTCACACACCACAAAACTTGCGATGCTTTACCGGGGCCGGCGTTTGAAGGGCAAGCAAACGCTCGCACCCTCAGACACCCAACAGCGTGCCCGACACCCTCGCAGCCGATGACCTGTGTTCCACGCCGAAGCAGTACTAACAGTCACAACCAACAAGAGTGCCGAGTAGTCAACGTTCCACCCATGAGCTGACCGTGCGAGACATTCGCTCGCAGACGGTGCTGTGCTCCTTAGAAAGGAGGTGATCCAGCCGCACCTTCCGGTACGGCTACCTTGTTACGACTTCGTCCCAATCGCCAGTCCCACCTTCGACGACTCCCTCCCACAAGGGGTTGGGCCACCGGCTTCGGGTGTTACCGACTTTCGTGACGTGACGGGCGGTGTGTACAAGGCCCGGGAACGTATTCACCGCAGCAATGCTGATCTGCGATTACTAGCGACTCCGACTTCATGGGGTCGAGTTGCAGACCCCAATCCGAACTGAGACCGGCTTTTTGAGATTCGCTCCACCTCGCGGTATCGCAGCTCATTGTACCGGCCATTGTAGCACGTGTGCAGCCCAAGACATAAGGGGCATGATGACTTGACGTCGTCCCCACCTTCCTCCGAGTTGACCCCGGCAGTCTCCTGTGAGTCCCCATCACCCCGAAGGGCATGCTGGCAACACAGAACAAGGGTTGCGCTCGTTGCGGGACTTAACCCAACATCTCACGACACGAGCTGACGACAGCCATGCACCACCTGTACACCGACCACAAGGGGGCACCCATCTCTGGATGTTTCCGGTGTATGTCAAGCCTTGGTAAGGTTCTTCGCGTTGCGTCGAATTAAGCCACATGCTCCGCCGCTTGTGCGGGCCCCCGTCAATTCCTTTGAGTTTTAGCCTTGCGGCCGTACTCCCCAGGCGGGGAACTTAATGCGTTAGCTGCGGCACGGACAACGTGGAATGTCGCCCACACCTAGTTCCCAACGTTTACGGCGTGGACTACCAGGGTATCTAATCCTGTTCGCTCCCCACGCTTTCGCTCCTCAGCGTCAGTATCGGCCCAGAGATCCGCCTTCGCCACCGGTGTTCCTCCTGATATCTGCGCATTTCACCGCTACACCAGGAATTCCGATCTCCCCTACCGAACTCTAGCCTGCCCGTATCGAATGCAGACCCGGGGTTAAGCCCCGGGCTTTCACATCCGACGCGACAAGCCGCCTACGAGCTCTTTACGCCCAATAATTCCGGACAACGCTCGCGCCCTACGTATTACCGCGGCTGCTGGCACGTAGTTAGCCGGCGCTTCTTCTGCAGGTACCGTCACTTTCGCTTCTTCCCTGCTGAAAGAGGTTTACAACCCGAAGGCCGTCATCCCTCACGCGGCGTCGCTGCATCAGGCTTTCGCCCATTGTGCAATATTCCCCACTGCTGCCTCCCGTAGGAGTCTGGGCCGTGTCTCAGTCCCAGTGTGGCCGGTCGCCCTCTCAGGCCGGCTACCCGTCGTCGCCTTGGTAGGCCATCACCCCACCAACAAGCTGATAGGCCGCGGGCTCATCCTGCACCGCCGGAGCTTTCCACCACCAACCATGCGGTCAGTGGTCATATCCGGTATTAGACCCCGTTTCCAGGGCTTGTCCCAGAGTGCAGGGCAGATTGCCCACGTGTTACTCACCCGTTCGCCACTAATCCCCCACCGAAGCGGGTTCATCGTTCGACTTGCATGTGTTAAGCACGCCGCCAGCGTTCGTCCTGAGCCAGGATCAAACTCTCCGTGAATGTTTACCGGTAATCCGGTTGCACACTCGCGTTGAGCGGAACCAAGAGGAGGAATAGTCCCCTCGGTTCACAGCGTCCTCGCTGTGTTTTTTCTTCAAAGGAACCTCGTCCCAGACCATCAGGCCCGGAGACGGGGTATCAACATATCTGGCGTTGACTTTTGGCACGCTGTTGAGTTCTCAAGGAACGGACGCTTCCTTCGTACTCACCCTCTCGGGCTTTCCTCCGGGCGCTTCCCTTCGGTGTTTCCAACCTTACCAGATCCGTTTTCCGTTCCGTTCCCGGTCGGAATTCATTTCCGGTCCCCGTTGGAGGGGGTTTGTTTCGCGCCTTCCGGCGTGTTCACTACTTTAGCGGATTTCCCTGGCAGCTCATAATCGAGCTATTCGGACCGGAATTCGGCATGCCGAAGTCGTTCCCGATCAGGGGCCGTGCAGTAGTGGTTTGCCGCCGGTTGCGGCGCGAGTGGCTGCCGTGGAACCGGATCGGCTCCGTGGCAACCCGGAGAACACTACGGATCCACCGGACCCGTGTCAACCTCGGTCAGTCGAGGTCGTTCAGGCGCCCGCCGGCGTCCGGCTGGGTCTCCTCGACCCGCCGCAGCAGGCGGTCCAGGACTTCGCCCAGCAGGCCGCGCTCCGCGGCGGAGAGGTCCTGGAGCAGGTCCTCTTCGAAGACGCTGGCCATCCGCATCGCCTCGAGCCACTTCTCCCGCCCCGCGTGCGTCAGCTCGACGATGACGCGGACGCGGTTGTTCTCGTCGCGCTCCCGGGTCACCAGCCCCTCGCCCGCCATGCGGTCGATGCGGTGGGTCATCGCGGCCGGGGTGAGGCCGAGCCGCTTGGCGAGCTCACCCGGGCCCAGCCGGTACGGCTCACCGGAGAGGACGAGGGCCTTGAGGACCTCCCACTCGGCGTTGCTGATGCCAAGGGCCGCGGTCTGGCGTCCGTAGGCGACGTTCATCCGGCGGTTGAGCCGCTGGAGGGCGGAGACGACCTGCTCGACCTGGGGGTCCAGGTCCCGGAACTCGCGCTGATAGGCCGCGATCTGCTCCTGGAGGCTCGGCTCGGCCGGAACGGACGCCTGGTCGGGGTGGTCGGACATGCCGCGAAGTATCGCACGTAACTCATTGGCGTTGAAGTCCTTCCCCGTGTAGTCTTTAGCTTCGAACTTTACTGTTGAAGTCTTCAGGCTTCGACAGTCCAACCTTGTAGACCTCTTCTTCTCGACCTAGGCAGGTGAGTGTGACCACCGCGATGGGCGCCGCGCTGCGCCGGATCCAGCTGGGTAACGCGCTGAGCGCGTTCGGCAACGGCTTCACCGTCCCCTTCTTGTTCGTCTACGTGGCGCAGGTGCGGGACCTCGGAGCGGGCACTGCGGGCGTGGTGCTCACGACGCTCGCGGTGGCCGCGCTTGTCGTGCTGCCCCTCACCGGTCGGGTGATCGACCGGCGCGGGCCGCTGCCTGTGGTCCTCGCGGGAGCGATCGCCGCCGCCGTCGGCTCGATGGGTCTTGGGCTCGCGGCGAGCGAGCCGCTGGTGATCGCCGCGGCCGGAGTGCTGGGTGCCGGGTTCGCGGTGATCCAGCCCGCCCTGGCAACCATGATCGTCTGGAGTTCGACCACCCAGACGCGGTCCCGTGCGTTCGCCATGCAGTTCTTCCTGAACAACCTCGGCCTGGGCGTCGGCGGTCTCTTCGGCGGACTGCTGGTGGATACCTCGCACCCGTCGAGCTTCGTCCGGCTCTTCGCCATCGAGTCCGCGATGTTCCTGGTGCTGGCCGCCGCGGTGGCCACGGTGCGGCTGCCGAAGGTGCCGAAGGTCGTCGACGCGGTGCCGACCGACGAGAGCGCCCGGGGCGGGGCGCGGGTCCTGCTGCGGGACCGGGCGATGGTGCAGCTGTGTGTGCTGGGCTTCGTGATGTTCTTCGCCTGCTACGGACAGTTCGAGTCGGGGCTGGCTGCCTTCGCCGTGGAGGTCACCCGTATATCCCCCGCCATGCTCGGTATCGCCCTGGCGGCGAACACCGCGGTCATCGTGGTGGCCCAGTTCGTGGTGCTGAAGCTCGTCGAGCGTCGGCGCCGAAGCCGGGTGATCGCGCTGGTCGGGCTGATATGGACCGTCGCCTGGCTGGTGGCGGCCACCGCCGGACTGGTGCCCGGGAGCCATGCGCTCGCGACCGCGGGGATCATCTCGACGTACGCGCTGTTCGGGCTGGGCGAGGCGATGCTGTCGCCGACCGTGGCCCCGCTGGTGGCGGACATCGCGCCGTCCTCCCTGATCGGGCAGTACAACTCCGCGTTCGCCCTGGTGAAGCAGTTGGCCCTGGCGATCGGCCCGGCAGTGGGCGGGCTGCTGGCCGGCTCCGGGATGTACGTGGCCTACATAGCGATGCTCGTCGTCTGTTCACTGGGCATCACCGCGCTCGCCCTGCGGCTCGGGCGCCGGCTGACTCCCGCGCAGGACAATCCGCTGCGCGCGGTCCCGGCGCCGGTGCCCGCCCAGCGTGCGACCCCCGTGGAGCAGGTCGCGGCCGCCGCCTAAGGCCGCTTGTCCAGTCGGTCCAGGCCCGGTGGCCTGTCCGGTCGGTCCCGGGCCGGGTGTCCGGTCCGGTCGGTCCCCGGCCGGGTGTCCGGTCCGGTCGGTCCCAGGCTGGGATCCGGTGCGGCCGGGCGCCTGGCAGGCCGGCCGGACGCCGGGCCGCCTCGCATCCGGGGCGGGGTCACGCGCCGGGGCCGGTCAGCCGGTGGGGAGCGCGAACTCGCACCACACCGCTTTACCCCCGCCGGGGGTGCGGCGCGAGCCCCAGGACGAGGCGATGGTCGCGATGATCGAGATGCCGCGCCCGGCCTCGTCTCCGAGCTCCGCGCGCCGGCGACGCGGCAGATGGTCGTCCCCGTCCGTGACCTCGATGATCAGTCGGCGGTCGGTGCGGCGCAGTCGCAGCCGCATGGGTGGCGTGCCGTGCTGGAGTGAGTTGGCCACGAGCTCGCTGGCGGCCAGTACGCCCAGATCGCGCAGCTCGGTCGGGAAGCGCCAGCTGGCGAGGACGCCGGAGGCGAAGGCGCGGGCGCGGGGCGCGGCCTCGACACCGCCGAGGAGTTCCAGGGCGGCGTTGTGGAAGAGCTCCGCGTCATGGCCGGTGCGCTCCGGGTGCTGGATCACCAGGACGGCCACGTCGTCATCGTGGTCCTCGGTGATGCCCAGAGCCCGGATCAGGCGGTCGCACATCACCTGGGGGGAGCCCGAGGCGCCGGCGAAGGCGCGCTCCAGCTCGGCGACGCCGTCGTCGATGTCCTTGTCCCGCCGCTCCACCAGGCCGTCGGTGTAGAGGACGGCGCTGGAGCCCGGGCTGAGGGGCACGGAGCCCGAGGCGTGGAGCCAGCCCCCGGTGCCCAGCGGCGGACCGGTGGGGTCGGCGGCGCGGTGGACCGTGCCGTTTGGGTCACGGACCAGGATGGGCAGGTGGCCCGCCGAGGCGTAGACGAGGCGCCCCTCATTGGGGTCGTGCACGGCGTAGACGCAGGTGGCGATCTGGCTGGCGTCGATCTCGGCCGCGAGTCCGTCGAGGAGCTGGAGCACCTCGTGCGGGGGCAGGTCGAGTCGCGCGTAGGCGCGCACCGCGGTGCGCAGCTGGCCCATGACCGCCGCCGCCCGGACCCCGCGGCCCATGACGTCGCCGATGACGAGGGCGGTGCGGCCCGCGCCGAGGGTGATCACGTCGTACCAGTCGCCGCCGACCGCGGCGTCCTCGCCGCCCGGGCGGTAGGTCGCCGCGATCCGCAGGTCGTCGGGCTGCTCCAGCTCCTGGGGCAGCAGGCTGCGCTGGAGGGTGACGGCCGCTTCGCGCTGGAGGCGTTCGCTGGCCCGGAGCCGCTCGGCTGCCTCGACCTGGTCGGTGACCTCGGCGCCGAAGACGAGGACGCCGGAGCAGGAGACGGTGCGCGGGGGCGCCGACGCGGCGGGCGCGGCATCCGGGGTGTCCGGGGTTTCTGGGGTGTCTGGTGTGGCGGCGGCGGTTGGCGCTGTGGACGCGTCGGGTGCGGGGTCGGCCGCGGACGGCTCGGTGACGCCACCGTCTTCCGGCGGGGCCGGGACGGTGACGTCGATCGGAGTGCAGGTGAAGGTGTAGTAGGCGTCCCGGGTGCGCCCTCCGCGGGCGGCGGACGGGCGGGCAAGGGGCCGGGCGGGTCGCGGGCCGAGGGTGGTGCCGGGGTCGGCCTCGGCGTCCCCGGTGCCGACGCCTTCGGCGGCGACCTCCGTGACGGCGGTGCCCTCGGGCTCGACGTGGGCGGGCTGGAGGCTCGCCTCCGGAGTGCCGGCGCCGGGCGGGGCCGCGGGCCGGTGCTCCGTATCGGCTCCGTCCGCGGACGGAGCACCGGCTACGCCGACCGCGAGTGCGACCACGTCCCCGGCGCGGTCATCAGGTCCGCCGTCCGTGGCCGGCGCCGCCGGGTCATCGGTGGTGGCGAGCGGCTCCGCCGGTGCGGACGCGATTCCTCCGCGCGGCACCCGGCGGGACTTGACCGTGCGCGGCTTGCCGCTGCGCAGTACCTGGTCCATCAGTGGCAGCAGGCCGAGCTCGCGCAGCTCGGGAAGTGCCTGGCCGGCCGGGGCACCGGGGGTGCAGGGACCGAAGAGGGTGGTGTAGGCGTCGTTGACGTAGGCGATGCGGTGCTCGGGGCCGTAGACCACGGCCACCAGGGCCGGGACATGGCCGAGGATGTCGTGCACCGACAGCCCGTCGAGGGTGGGCATCGGCTGCCCGCTGTCGTCCGCGTGCCCGGCCGGGGCGGCGGGCCTGCCCGCCGACGGCCCGTCAGCGGGCCGCGAGAGGTCGGGGCGCTCGCCACGGGCGGCCGGTACGGACCCGCCTGCTGCGCGGCCGGTCCGCGCGGCGGCGCGTCGCTGTGTTCCGGGGAGCCGAGCGCTCCAGCGCGTGAAGTTCACTGAGGTTTGCCTCGCGGTGTCGTTTCGGGGCGGCCCGTCGGGGGTGGCCACGCCGCGCAAGCGGCTGCCGTGATGGTCAGCAGCTCCGCTGCGGGCACGTCTGCGGATGCGGGGGCCGGCCCCCATGGAAATGCAGCAAACGTCCAGATCCTCGCCGTTTGTCACTCTTTACACGATTGTCACTCTTCGTAGATTCGAGCCCACCCATGGTCACACGTCCAGTGTGGCCGACCGTACTGACACACGTCAGACGGCGGTCGCTCGGGAGGAGTTCCCGGCTCCGCCTCGCCGGTCTCCAGCGGTCCTCGAACGAGCGCGGACGCACCACGGGCGCGAACCGGAGGCATGCCGCCCGCACGCCGGACGCGCGCCTCAACTGCCTTCCGGGTGGCGTCCGGTGCCGGCGGCGAGCTCGAACTCGGCGCGCGGGTTCTCCAGCGAGCCGAGCGAGACGATCTCCCGTTTGAACAGCCCGGAGAGCGTCCATTCGGCCAGCACCCGTGCCTTCCGGTTGAACGTCGGCACCCGGCTGAGGTGGTAGGCGCGGTGCATGAACCAGGCGGGGTAGCCCTTGAGTTTCCGGCCGTAGACGTGCGCGACACCCTTGTGCAGGCCCAGCGAGGCCACGGAGCCGACGTACTCGTGTTCGTACTCCTTGAGCGGCTGGTCGCGCAGCGAGGCGAGGACGTTCTCCGCGAGCACCTTGGCCTGCCGGAGGGCGTGCTGCGCGTTGGGGGCGCACTCCTTGACGGCGCCCGCCCCGGCCGCCGCGCTCGGCTCTGCCTCCGGCTCCTTGTCTGCCCGTCGATCCGGCTCCCCCGCCGGCTTTCCGCCCGACTCCTTGTCCGGCTTCTTCTCCGGCTTCTTGGCGCGGGCGCGCTCGGCCGCCAGGTCGGGGACGGCCGCCGCGTCGCCCGCGGCCCAGGCGTGTTCGACCCCCTTGACGCGCAGCTCAGCGGTGCAGACGAGGCGGCCCCGGTCGTTCAGCGGCAGGTTGGTCGCGGCGAGGATCGGATGGGGTTTGACGCCCGCGGTCCACACCAGCGTGCGCGTGGGGAAGCGGGAGCCGTCACTGAGCACGGCGATCCGGTCCTCGCACGACTCCAGCCGGGTTTCCAGCCGGACGTCGATATTTCGGCCACGCAGCTCCCGCACCGCGTACCCACCCATCTCCTCACCGACCTCCGGGAGGATCCGTCCGGTCGCCTCCACAAGGATCCATTTGAGGTCTTCCGGAGCGATGTTGTGGTAGTACCGGGCGGCGTAACGAGCCATGTCCTCCAACTCGGCGAGCGCCTCCACGCCGGCGTAGCCGCCGCCCACGAAAACGAAGGTGAGCGCGGCGTCCCGGACCTCCGGGTCGCGCGTCGAGGACGCGATGTCGAGCTGCTCCAGCACGTGGTTGCGCAGGCCGATGGCCTCCTCGACGGTCTTGAACCCGATGCCGTAGTCGGCCAGGCCGGGCACGGGGAGGGTGCGCGAGACCGAGCCGGGGGCCAGCACCAGTTCGTCGTAGTGGATCGCGATCGCGCCGGTGCCCTCCTCCCGCGAGGCGAGGGTCTGGACGCTCGCGGTGCGCTTGGCGTGGTCGATGGCGGTGACCTCGCCGATGACCACCTTGCATTTCGGCAGCACCCGGCGGAGCGGCACGACGACATGGCGGGGGGAGATGGATCCGGCCGCGGCTTCGGGCAGGAAGGGCTGATAGGTCATGTACGGCTCGGGGTCGACCACGACGACCTGCGCCTCGCCGCGCTTCAGCTTCCGCTGGAGGCGCAGCGCGGTGTACATCCCGACGTAGCCACCGCCGACAACGAGAATGCGAGCGGGTTCCTTCACTCTCCCATGACGCACCCGAGATCGGCGTTTGTCCACAGGCCCGGCGAATTGTGTGACCGGAGGAGATGGTCGTCCCGTTGGCTGGGATTATTCGGTGGATACGGAATGCGCGCAGGTCAGGGCCAGGGTGGCACCTTGTTGTCGGGCGCGAAATCGGGAGGGATCGGGTCGGTACTCCGATCAGGGGGCAGGCCGTGCGGAACGCCCCCCTTCTTTCTTGACCTGGGCTCAACTATGTTCATACCTGGTCGGGGTTGAGACTGCCCGACCAGACAGGGCGGGGAGTCTCCGGGGGGAGACGCGTCATTACCGGGGGATCACATATGCACATTCAGGGCTCTCATTGGTCTGCTGCCGTCGCATCGCCGGACGGGGCCGGCAGCCGTCATACGCCGCTGCGCGTGGATGCCCAGCGCAATCTCGAGCATGTTCTGCGTGCCGCGCGCGAAGTCTTCGGCGAGCTGGGATATGGCGCGCCGATGGAGGACGTGGCCCGGCGGGCCAGAGTCGGAGTGGGGACCGTCTATCGGCGCTTTCCCAGCAAGGACGTGCTGGTGCGGCGCATAGCGGAGGAGGAGACGGCCCGGCTGACCGAGCAGGCGAAGGCCGCGCTGGGCCAGGAGAACGAGCCGTGGTCGGCGCTGGCGCGCTTTCTGCGCACTTCGGTGGCGTCCGGCGCGGGCCGGCTGCTGCCGCCGCAGGTGCTGCGGGTCGGCGTCGATGTGGAGGAGCCGGGCGCGGAAATCGAGGAGACCGCCCGGGTGCCGCACCAGCGGCAGCCGGGATCCACGCAGCCGGAACTGCGCCTCGTGGAGCAGCGCCCTGCCCCGGTCGAGGAGCCGGACGACGCGGGTGTGGCGGCGCTGCTGGAGGTCGTCGGCCGGCTCGTGGAGCGAGCGCGGGCGGCGGGTGAGCTGCGCTCGGACGTGACCGTCGCCGATGTGCTGCTGGTGATAGCCACGGCCGCGCCCTCGCTGCCGGACGCGGCTCAGCAGGCGGCGGCCTCCTCCCGGTTGCTGGACATCCTGCTCGACGGGCTGCGCTCGCGCCCGGCGCACTGACGGGGGCTCCCGCACCGGGCCGCCGGCCCGGGGTCGGCCGAGCTGTGCGGCTCCGTTCAGCGGCCCGGTGGTGGTTCGCCCGCTCGTTGCCTGACGGCGGTGTTCCGTCCGACATGTATTCCCCGAACGGGTGAATGCTCGTTCCGCCGCTCTCAACACGCCCCGGAAGGGTGGTTGCCCGTTCGAGGGGGTGGCACCCGAGGGTGGCTGTGGCACTCTGGCCCGGTGTTCGAGTGCGTCGGTCGGTGCGGGAGCTTCCGTTATGGGTGTTGACGGGCGGGAAGAGCCACACGGCCGCAGCGGGCGGGGCGCCGGGGCAGGGCGGACAGACCGTGCCGGGCAGGGCGGTCCGCCGTCGCCGCAGGTGCCCGGGCAGGGCGGTCCGTACGGGCCCGGATCGACGAACTCCGCTCCGGCGGGTCCGGGGGCGGGCGCAGCGCGCCCGGATTCGGAGGCGGGTTCGGCGGCTTCGGGCTCTGCTCCGGCCGGTTCGGGTTCGGCGGAATCTGGTTCGGCGGAATCTGCTTCCGCAGCGGAATCTGCTTCCGCAGGGGCAGGCTCTGCGGGTTCAGGCTCTGCCAGGACGGGCCCAGCGCGCGCCCACGCGGCTCGGGGGGCCTCGGGGGTCGCGCCGGGGGCGTCCGGGGCATCGGTCGGCGGCGGGCCGAGCGTTCCGCCGCAGCGCGGGCGCGGCAACGACGCGCCGAACCGTGGGCCGGGAGGCGAGACGGCTCCCTCTGACACCGAGCTCCTCACACAGTTGCGGGGCGGCGACGACACCGCGTACGAGGAGCTGTACCGGCGGCACGCCGCCGCAGTGCGCCGCTACGCCCGCAGTTGCTGCCGGGACGCTGACACCGCCGACGACCTGACCGCCGAGGTGTTCGCGCGCACCCTCCAGGCCGTGCGGCGCGGCGCCGGCCCGGAGACCGCGGTGCGGGCCTATCTGCTGACCACGGTCCGGCGGGTGGCCGCCACCTGGGGAAGGACGGCCAAGCGGGAGCAGTTGGTCGAGGACTTCGCCACCTTCGCGGCCGAAGCGGCTCGGCCGGCCGCCGGGGCGAGGACGCACGACCTGGGCGCGGACGTGAAGGCGATGCACCAGGCCGAGCAGTCGCTGGCGGTGCGGGCGTTCCGCAGCCTGCCGGAGCACTACCAGACGGTCCTGTGGCACACCACGGTCGAGGAAGAGTCACCACGCGAGGTCGCCCCGCTGCTCGGGCTGTCGGACAACGCGACGGCCGTGCTGGCGCACCGGGCACGGGAGAAGCTCAAGCAGGCGTACCTCCAGGCGCACGTCAGCTCCGCGCTGACCGAGGGCGGCGACTGCGCCCGCTACGCGGACCGGCTCGGCGCGTACGCCCGTGGCGGCCTGCGGACGCGGGCCGAGCACGGCCTGCGGAAGCACCTGGACGCCTGCCCCAGGTGCCGGATGGCGGCGGTGGAGGTCGCGGACGTCAACGCACGGCTGCGTGCGGTGCTTCCGGTCGCGGTCATCGGCTGGTTCGCCGCCGAGTACGCGCTCAAGGCCGCGGCCGGAGCCGCGGCGGGGGCGGCTGGTGCCGCGGGCGCGGGGGCCGGCGCGGCGGCCATCGCCGGAGGTGCGGGCGCCGGGGCCGGGGCTGGAGCGGGCACTGGTGCCGGGGCCGTGGCAGGCGCCGGGGCTGGTGCGGGAGCCGGGGCGGGTACTGGTGCCGGCGGTGGGGCTGGTGCGGGGGCGGCGGCTGAAGGGCTGGGGGCGGCGGTGAAGGCGGGCCTCGTGGCGGGCGTCGTCGTCGCGGCCGCCGCGACCGCGCTCGCGCTGACCGCAGGCCGCGGCGATGCGCCGGAGAAGGCCGAGGCCAAGCCGTCGGCGCCGGCTCTTACCCCGGCGAAGCCGAAGCCGGAAGCCAAACCGCCGGCGTCGGCCTCGAAGCCCGGACCGAAGCCCACCACCTCCCCGTCCCGGATATCCCCGAAGCCAAGCCCCACACCGAAGCCGACCCCGTCGAAGGCCGCGCCGAACTCACCGTCGCCGAAGCCGACCCCACCCATCCCCCAGCCGACACCCGCGCCCACGGCCGCTCCGACGAAGCCGGCCCCTTCACACAGCCCGACGCCGACGCCTACGCCGACACCCACGCCCAGGCCCACGCCAAGGCCCACGGTCCCCGCCCCGGCGGTCTACCAGCTCAACACGCTGCACTACGCCGGGGAGGGCGACGGCACCGCACCAGAGGTGCGGCCCGGCGCCAGCAGCTGGATGTGGCAGCGCTGGGGCCTGCTGATCGGCGGCTCGCTGTACGCGCACGGGGTCACCGTCACCGAGCCGTCCTCACTCACCATCGACCTCAACCGCTCCTGCGTCAGCTATACGGCGTCGGTGGGTGTGGACGATCTGACGCCGACACCCGGTGCGGCGCGCTTCGCGATCTACGCGGACGGGGCGCGGCTGTGGCGTTCCCGGGTCATCCATGCCGGGGACCCCGCCGTACCTGTCCACGTGGAGCTCTCCGGACGCAGGACGCTTCGTCTCGTGGTCGAGCGGCACGGATCGGCCTGGCATCAGGCACTGGCGGACTGGGCCGAGGCCACCATCAGCTGCCGGTGAGCGCGTGGTCGGGGGCGGCGTCACAGGGCGGCGAGCACGTCGTCGAGGAGGGCGACACCCTGCTCCATGCTCAGCCGGGTGCCCTCGGCGTGCAGTTCCTCGAAGCGGTCTGAGCCCAGCGCCTCGCCCACCACCCGCTCGATCTCGTCGGCCTGGGCCTGTAGGAGCGGGGGCCACGGCTGCCCGGCCCGCCAGCCGTCGGCCGCTCCCAGCAGCCGGGCGACCAGGGCGTACTCCCCGAGTGCGCGGAGGGCATGGGTGGCGCTCACGGCCTGCACGGCCATCAGCATTTCCGTGCAGTGCACCTCGAACCCCCGGCGCAAGGTGGCACGCGACTTGCGTAGCGCCTCCACCAGGTCCCCCTCTTCCGCGGCGATCCGGGCGTCCACACCGTCCATCGCCACCCAGAACTGCGGCGGCGGGGTGGCTGACGCCGCTGCCTGCCGCGCGCTGTCACACAGTGCGCGGGCCCGCGCGACCTCGCCGGCGAGCAGCGCGATCATGGCCTGCAGGGTGCGGTTGAAGACGAAGGCGTCACGCACGCCGTAGCGTTCCGCTTCCCGCTCGGACCGTTCCAGCAGCCTCTCCGCGGCCGCCATGTCCCGGCAGTTATAGGCCAGGTCGGCGAGGCGGGTGATGAGGAACGGGGTCTCGGTGTACGCGCCGAGCTCCCGTGCGAGCCGCAGCGCCTCCTCGTACGAGGCCTTCGCTTCCTCGTAACGGCCCTTCGCCATGGCGATCTCGCCGTTGGCACCCTCCACCTGCGCCAGCATCCACCGGTCGCCGATCCGTCTGCTCAGCTCGCGCAGCTCAGCCCAGTCCGTCTCGGCGCGGCTCATACCACCGGGCACGTCGATGGCCACATGGGTACGGAACATCAGCGTCACGCCAAGCGCCCAGTCCTCGCCGTGCGCACGGCAGTTCTCCACGCCCTCGTCGAGCAGGTGGAGCACGCCCAGCTGGCCCTCCGTGAAGAACACCGCGAACGGCCACAGGATGCCCGGGAAGCGGGCGGCGCGCGGCCCGGGGCTCGCGCCGTACGCGTCACGGATGTCGCGGGCGACCGCCAGGTTCTCCGGACTGTTGAGCTCCAGCTCGGAGCGCTGATCGGAGAGCAGGAAGAGAAGCAGGAGATGGAGATCGAGGACGTCCCAGCAGGGCGGCGAGGCCCAGCGGTCGGAGCTCTGGCCGGTGGCGGGGATCGGGCTCACCTCCCCGGCGCCACCCGGCTCGGCGGAGCGGGACGCCCCTGCGTCTGAGGAGGCGAGGCGAGCCGTGTATCCGTCCGGGTCGATGATCTCCAGCATCCGGCTGATCCATGAGGCGCCCTCGTCGCGGTAGTTGCGCACCCACCAGAACCAGCCCAGGTCGAAGATGATCGCCAGTGCGCTGTCCGTGTCCCGCGCCTGGAGCGAGCGGTGCAGCGTGGCGCGGATGTTGTCCAGCTCCGTCTCGACACGGCGCAGCCAGGGAAGTTGCTCCGCCGAGCGCAGCCGGGGCGCGGCGGCGTGGGTGAACTCCCGGAAGTACTCGGTGTGGCGGCGGATCGCGGCGGCGTGATCGCGGCGGGAGGCCGGGTCCTCGGCGGCGCGTTCGGCGGCGTACTCGTGGATCGTCTCCAGCATGCGGTAGCGGACGTGCCCGTGCTCGGCGGGGCTGCCCGCGCGCTGGTGCGGATGCTCGGCCACCAGCAGCGACTTGTCCACCAGCGAGCCGAGCAGGTCGAGCACGTCGGAGCGCTCGATGCACGCCGGCTCCGCTGGCGCCGGGTCGGCGCACACCGCCTCCGCCGCTGCCACGTCCCAGCCGCCGGCGAAGACCGACGCCCGCCGCAGCACGGTGCGCTCGCGCTCGTCGAGGAGTTCCCAGGACCAGTCGACGACCGCGCGCAGCGTCTGCTGGCGCGGCAGTACGGTCCGGCTTCCGCTGGTCAGCAGCCGGAAGCGGTCGTCCAGGCGCTCGGCGATCTGGTGTGGGGTGAGCAGGCGGAGCCGCGCCGCGGCCAGCTCGATGGCCAGCGGGAGTCCGTCGAGCCGACGGCAGATCTCGGCGACCGCTGCCTCGGTCGCCGGGTCGCGCCTGGGGTCGAAGCCGGGGTGCACGGCGGCGGCGCGCTCGGCGAACAACTGGTGTGCCGGGGCCGGAAGGAGCGGCTCCACCGGGCGCACCGTCTCGCCCGGCACGCCGAGCGGTTCGCGGCTGGTGGCGAGTACGGTGACGCCCGGGCAGTGCGCCAGCAGCGTCTCGGCGAGCCGGGCGGCGGCGTCGATGACGTGCTCGCAGTTGTCGAGCAGGAGCAGCAGCCGGCGGTGGGCGCAGTGCTCGACCAGCCGGGCGGTCGGGTCCGCTCCGTCCGGGCCGCTGGTGGAACGGCCCTCCAGACCGGTGCCGAAGAGGGTCGTCTCGCGTCGGCCCAGGGCGCTGAGGACGGTGCCGGGGACCGCGGACGGGTCGTCGAGCGGGGCGAGTTCGGCGATCCAGACCCCGTCGGGGTAGTGGCCGGTCACGGTCGTCGCGGTCTCCTCGGACAGCCGCGTCTTGCCGGAGCCGCCGGGGCCGGTGAGGGTGACGAGACGCGCGCCGCGCAGGCCGTCGCGGAGAGCCTCGACGTCGGTTTGCCGACCGACGAAGCTGGTGAGGCGGGACCGCAGGTTGCCGGGTACGGGTGGGTACGCGGATCCGATCGGCCCGGGACTCCGCCCGCCCAGCGGCCCTGGCCCGACCGCCACGCCCGGCCCAGCCACCGGACCCGACCCGTCCACCGGCCAAGGCCCAGCCGCCGCAGCCGACCCGTCCACCGGAAGCTGTCCGTCCGACGGAAGCCGCCCGTTGGACGGAACTCTCCCGTTCCTCGGAGCCGGTCTGGCTGCCGGCACCGGCTCGCTCGTCGGCGCCGGTTCACCCGCCGCCGCGGCCCCGTCAGTCGGCTTGACCCCGTCCGTCGGCGCGGCCGCCCCCGGCGGCGCAGCCGCATCCGGCGGCGCAGCCGCATCCGGCGGGAGTGCGCCGCCTGGGCCGGACACAACCCCGGGCATACGCCCCGGGATCGGACCGGGCGCCGCATCCGGACCGCCCCCTCGCGCGGAGGCTGTTCGCGGGGTGCGTGCGGCAGGGCGCACGGCTGCGCTCTCCGGCACGGCCCCGGCCCCCGGCCGAGCTACTGCCCCCGGCTCACCGGCGTGCCCCGGCCCGGCCGTGGTCTCCAGCGGGTATGTCGAAGCGTGCAGCAGGTGGCGGTGCAGGCGCTGAAGCTCGGCCCCTGGTTCGGTGCCCAGCCGGTCCGCGATGCCGCGTCGGACGTCTTCGTACGCCGAGAGCGCGTCGGCCGACCGGCCCGCCAGGTGCAGAGCACGGATCAGCTGGGCGTGGAACGGCTCGTCCAGCGGGTGGTCGGCGACGAGTTCGCGCAGCTCGGGGATGGTGTCCATGGCCCGGCCCAGCGCCAGGTCCGCCTCGATCCGCTGGCGCAGCGCGGTCTGCCGCAGCGCTTCGGGGCGGGCCGCGGCGGCTTCGCGGTCCGGCAGATCCGCGAAGGCCGGGCCGCGCCACAGCGCGAGCGCGGCGCGGAGGGTGGACGCAGCCGTTCCGGCATCTCCGGCGTGCAGCGCGCGGCGGCCCTCGTCGAGCAGTCGCGCGAAGCGGAACAGGTCGATCTCGTCGGGGTCGGCGGCGAGCCGGTAACCGCCCGGCGCGGAGACGACGGCGTCCTTGCCGATCACCCGGCGCAACCGGCCGATGAGGGCCTGCAGTGCCGCGGGCGCGTCCTGCGGCGGCGGGTCATGGGCCCAGACCTCGTCGATGAGCACGTCGACGGGGACGGGAACGGAGACGGGGGCGGGGACGGGAGCGAGCCGTGCGGCGCGCAGCGCGAGCGCGGCGAGCAGCGCGCGGAGCCGGGCACCACCGAGCGGCAGCGGGTTCCCTTGGCTGTCGCGCGCTTCGGTGGCGCCGAGTATCAGATACCGCACGTGCTCATTGTCCTCGGTGACGACGGCATGCACGGATCAATTACGCGCCCGGGCACCGCCTCAAGGCCACGACCAGCCCCCGTACCGGCCGGCACCCCCCCGGGGCCCCGCACAAGGCTCCGGCCGGCCCCGATCCCCAGCCCGGAGCCGGCCCCCGCACAAGGCCGACCCCGATCCCAGCCCGGAGCCGGCCCCCCGCAAGGCCGACCCGGACCCCGCAAAGCCGGGCCGGAAGCCCGTCCGCCGGCCCTCAGAGGCTGGTGCGCGGTCCGACGCCGCCCGCCACCGCCCGCTGGCGCGGCGCCGCGGTGCCCGTCCAGCAGCTGCCGCGCCGGGCGAGCAGCCGCCGGAGCCAGATCTCGGTGGCGACCAGTTCGGCCAGGCCGTCCAGCGGGAGCCGCTCCCCTTCGGCGGCCGCCCGCAGCGCCTTGCGGACCACGCGGGCCTCGACCAGCCCCGCGTCCGCCAGCAGCGGCGTGTGGAAGAGGTCGACCAGCTCACTGACGTGGGAGCGGAGACCGGCCCGTACCGCGGCGGTGTGGGTGGGGTGCGAGGTGGCGCCCCAGCCGGGCGGAAGGTCACGGATGCCCGCGCCGGCCAGCACCGCGCGCAGCACCGCGGCGCGCGCCCCCGGTTGCACACGGAGCGCTTCGGGGAGCGCGCGGCAGGCGCGTACCACCTGGTTGTCGAGGAAGGGCGCGTGGAGGCGCTGGCTGCGCGCCTCCGCCGCCTGCTCGAAGACGCGGTGGTCGGCGGCGTAGCGGGCGAGGGCGGCGTGGGCACGGCGTTCGCCGGGGCGCCGCAGGGCCGCGGGCCGGGCGGCCGCGGCCTCCAGACGAACCGATACTTCGGCCAATGCCTCGCCGGTGAGCCAGCGGGCGGCGGGGCCCGGCCGGCACCAGGTGAGCGCGGCGAGGGAGGCGGTCACCGCGCCGGGGCGGCCGGCGCCGTGCTCGGGGGCGAAGTGCCGCTCCAGGAGGCGGTGCGCGGCCTGTTCGAGGCCGTCCTTGTACGGCGTGCGGGCCAGCTTCCGGGCGGCGCGGTAGACGGTGAAGGGCACGAAGAAGGAGTGCGCGGACGGCCCTTCGGAGCGGGCCAGCGCGGTCGCGGGCCGCAGCAGGTGCCGTCGGCGCCGGTCGAGCAGCAGGTCGGCGAGGCGCGCCGGGTGGGCGTCCAGCACCTGGCGTGCGCCATGGCCGACGAGATGGTCGGCGCTGCCCGCGGCGAGGCGGCGCCGGTGGCCTTCGGCGAGGACGAGGGAGGGGCCGGGCTCGTCGGTGAGCGGCCCGCCGTCCAGCGCCGCGTACGGCAGCGCCTCGGGCCCGGCCGTGACGACGACGTGGTGCAGGCGGGGGTTGGCCGCGATGCTGCGGGCGCGCTCCAGCTCCGCCTCGCGCGCCCGGCCGCCTGCCACGCCGAGGTCGTTGAAGGTCACGGCCAGCAGCCGCTCGCCCGCGCCGGTGCCGTGGCCCAGCGGGGTGCCGGGGACACCGGGGAGTCCGGCGGCCAGCAGCGCCAGCGTGCCGGAGGCGCTGCCTCCGGAGAGGTCGGCGCCGACGCCGGGGGCCGGGGCGCCGCGTGCCGCGCGCCGCTCGGCCGGGCCCATGCCGGGCACCGGCCCGGGGTCCAGCCGGCTGTCGGTCTCGGGGGCGTGGCGGGGCGCGGCGAGTCTGGCGCGCACCGCGTCGACGAGGGCGTCGCGGACGCCGTCCACCGCTTGCTCCGGGTCGATCCGGGGTGCCGCGACGGCGAGCGACGCGGTGGGCTCGTAGCCGACGATGTCCCGGGAGCCCTCCCGGAGGATCAGCGCGTGGCCGGGCGCCGTCCGGCGTACCCCCAGGTAGGGCGTGCCGTCGCCGAGGGCTTCGGGCGAGTCGGGGCAGGCCAGGAGCGCGGCGAGGTGGCTGACGTCGAGCTGGGCCTCGATGAGGTCGGCGAGCGGCAGGGCCGCGGTGGCGTAGGCGGTGCCGCCGGCCCAGTCGGTGTGGAAGACGGGGCGGGCGCCGGCCAGGTCGCCGACGACGGTGACCCGGCGGCCGACCTGGGCGACGGCCGTGTAACTCCCTGGCCAGGCGGTGAGATGGCGCAGCGCGCCGCCGCGGGCCGCGAAGAGTCCGACCCGCAGTTCCTCGTCGCTCGCCCCGCAGCAGCCGAAGACCGCGAGCCGGGTGGCGGGGTCGGTCCGCACCACTCGCACCTCGTCCGGGCGCCAGTCACCGACGGCCCAGAGCGGATCCGGGTCGGCCCACAGGAGCTGGGCGCCGACCGGTTGGACCGCGCCCAGGGACGTGGCCGGTCCTGAGGCGGCTCTGCTCCACCCCACCAACCACCGCATCCCCGCCTCCACAGGCTGTGGACAACCAAGAAAGAGCAGCCATCATGCACAGCTGGTCGACGGTTCCGGCATCCGGCCTCTGGCATCCGGGGTCCGGCAGCCGGGATCCGGGAGGCGACGCGTGAGCGGCGGCCTCGTCCCGGGCACGGCCATGCGCACGCACCGGGGGCGCGCGCTGCCGTTCCGTCGGGGCCCATGCTGCCATGACTGGGGCGCGGGAGAGCGGGTGCGCGCGCGGTCGGCGCTTTCGAACATGCCGCGCACCACCGCTACTTCGCGTCTCGCCGTCCGAACTCCGCGCCGGGCCTCCCCCTCCCCGGCCCGACGCGGCAGTCCGGCCGTCAGGAGCGGCATTCAGCCAATTTGGCGACGCACCCTCCATGGGCTTGCGGTGGCCCAACACCACAGTCCGGGAGGTGGAGTTCACCTCCCGGACCGTTCCGCCGCCCGCGGGGAATGAGGCAGCGGTGTCCCCCAGCCCAATGGCTCAAGAGCCATGGGCCGACCCACGCACCACTATGGAAACGCTCCCGCGCCGATCCAGACAGAGCGCACAGACGGGCGCACAGCCACACACACCGGGAGCACACGCCCCCTGCCGCACCTGCGTTCGTACAAGAATCCCGCCATCCGGGACGACACCTCTTAACGGTCGGGATGCGGCGAACTACGCTGGGTTTACGAATGCCCCGTGCCTATGCCGGGGCGGCCGTCGGTGCTGTTCGAGGGGTGCGCATGTCCAGGGAGCCACGCGGGCCGAACGAGAAGCTCGGCACCGTTCTCGCCCTCGCGGGAATCAGCAATGCCGGGCTCGCCCGCAGAGTCAATGATCTCGGTGCTCAGCGTGGCCTGACCCTGCGCTACGACAAGACGTCGGTGGCGCGCTGGGTCT
Organism: Streptomyces sp. JLBT605; assembly: GCF_058215555.1. NCBI lineage: Bacteria > Bacillati > Actinomycetota > Actinomycetes > Kitasatosporales > Streptomycetaceae > Streptomyces > Streptomyces sp. JLBT605. The sequence goes on along the minus strand of NZ_CM177087.1, from coordinate 3,642,127 downwards.
CCAAGGGCATGGTCCCGCAGGGCGCCGCACCCCATCTGATCGCGGCCGCGATCGGCTCCAAGCTGGGACGCCCCGTCCCACTGCACGAGATCGGGCTGGCCGACGCCGACCCGGCCCCGGAGGTGGGCCTGGCCTTTCCGCGCGACATAGGGCAGGCGGTGCGCAGCGCCACCGAGCTGTACCGCCTGGATCTCGCCGGGCGGCGCGGGGGCGGCGGCATCTGGCAGAGCCTGGCCGGATCGTTCGCGGTCAGCGCGTACGCCACCCCGGCCTCCCGCTGGCTGATATCCCCCGCCGACAGCTCGGTGGCCCGCGAGCCCAAGGAAGGAGAAGGGGGCGGAGGCCCTGATTCCTTACCTCAGCGCGTCGGCCACAGCGACGTCACCAAACTCCGCGAGGCCGCCGAGGACGCGCGCCGCTGGGACTCCAAGTACGGCGGCGGGGACTGGCGTTCGTCGATGGTGCCGGAGTGCCTGCGGGTGGACGCCGCGCCGCTGCTGCTCGGCTCGTACAGCGACGAGGTCGGCCGGGCGCTGTTCGGCGCCACCGCCGAACTCACCAGGCTCGCCGGCTGGATGGCCTTCGACACCGGTCAGCAGGAGGCCGCCCAGCGGTACTACATCCAGGCGCTGCGGCTGGCCCGGGCGGCGGCGGACGTGCCGCTGGGCGGCTATGTCCTGGCGTCGATGAGCCTGCAGGCCACCTACCGCGGCTTCGGCGACGAGGGCGTGGACCTCGCGCAGGCCGCCCTGGAGCGCAATCGCGGCCTGGCGACCGCCCGCACCATGAGTTTCTTCCGGCTCGTCGAGGCCCGGGCGCAGGCCAAGGCAGGAGACGGCCCGGCCTGCGGGGCCGCGCTGAAGGCCGCGGAAGGCTGGCTGGAGCGGTCGCGGGCCGGCGACCCCGACCCGTCCTGGCTGGACTTCTACACCCATGAGCGTTTCGCGGCGGACGCCGCCGAGTGCTACCGCGACCTGCGGCTTCCCAGACAAGTGCGGCGGTTCACCGAGCAGGCGCTGGCCCGGCCCACCGAGGAGTTCGTGCGCTCGCACGGGCTGCGGCTGGTGGTCTCGGCCGTCGCCGAGCTGGAGTCCGGCAATCTGGACGCGGCGTGTGAGCAGGGGGTGCGCGCGGTGGAGGTGGCGGGCCGCATCTCCTCGGCGCGTACCACCGAGTACGTACGGGATCTGCTGCACCGCCTGGAGCCGTACGGAAACGAGCCCCGGGTGGCCGAGCTGCGGGAGCGGGCGAGGCCGCTGCTGGTCGCTCCGGCCTGAGGCGCCGCGGCCCGGCTCGCTCCGCCTGAGGCGGCCGCGGCGCCGGGCTCGCTCCGGGCCAAAGGACCGGTCTTGGGCCCGTTGTCAGTGGCGCGGGTCATGATAGTGATCGTCGTGCTAGCGGTTGAGCGTCGAGAGCGGCGGGGAGGTGAGGTGTCGTGACGGCGGCGTGGGACTGCGACGTGCTGGTGATCGGGGGCGGGATCGTCGGCCTGTCGACGGCGTACGCGTTGACCCGGGCGGCACCCGGCACCCGGGTCACGGTGCTGGAGAAGGAAGCCGGCCCGGCCCACCACCAGACCGGGCGCAACAGCGGCGTGATCCACAGTGGCATCTACTATCGGCCCGGGTCCCTGAAGGCCCGGTACGCGGTGCAGGGCGCGGCGGAGATGGTGAAGTTCTGCGCCGAGCACGACATCCCGCACGAGATCACCGGCAAGCTGATCGTCGCCACCGACCGCGCCGAGCTGCCGCGGCTGCACGCCCTGGTGCAGCGCGGCCGGGAGAACGGCATACCCGTCCGCGAGCTGGGCCCGGCCCAGATCATGGAGTACGAGCCGCAGGTGCGGGGCCTGGCCGCCATCCATGTCGGGACGACGGGCATCTGCGACTTCACCGCGGTGAGCGACCGGCTGGCCCGGCTCGCGCAGGACGCGGGCGCCACCATCCGGTACCGCTCCCGGGTCACCACCATCGGGCGCCGCGGCTCGGCGGTGGCGGTGCGCACGGCGGACGGGACGGTGCTGCGCGCCGGGGCCCTGGTCAACTGCGCGGGCCTGCACTGCGACCGGATCGCCCGGCTGGCCGGGGACGACCCGGGCATGCGGATCGTGCCCTTCCGGGGGGAGTACTTCGAGCTCACCCCGGACCGGGCGCCGCTGGTCCGCGGACTGGTCTACCCGGTCCCCGACCCGGCCTTCCCGTTCCTCGGCGTCCACCTGACCCGTGGCACCGACGGCGGGGTGCACGTCGGGCCCAACGCCGTGCCCGCGCTGGCCACCGAGGGGTACACCTGGCACACCGTGCGACCGGACCAGCTGGCCGCGACCCTCGCCTACCCCGGCGCCTGGCGGATAGCCCGCCAGCACTGGCGGTACGGCCTGGGGGAATTCCACCGCTCGATCTCCAAGCGGGCCTTCACCGAGGCCGTCCGACGGCTGCTGCCCATGGTGACCGCCGACGACCTGGTGCGTGCCCCGGCCGGCGTCCGCGCCCAGGCCGTGCTGCCCGACGGCACCCTGGTCGACGACTTCCTCTTCGCCGAGTCACCCCGCATGGTGCACGTGCTCAACGCACCGTCCCCCGCGGCGACGGCCTCCCTGCCCATCGGCCGCGAGGTCGCCCGCCGGGCCCTGGCCGCCCTGGCCGACGCGGCCTGACACCCGGACCGGCGCCACCCGGCGGCGCTCGGCCGCGGCCGCGTCGGGCCACCGCCACCGGTGTGCCGCGCACCGACCGTAGAATCGAACCATTGTGTCCGAGAACTCCACCGCGCCCCAGCCCGCCGAAGCACAGCCCACCGCACCCCAGCCCGCCGAAGCGCAACGCCGCCGCGACCGCGGCGAGCCGATGTTCCCCGGCGGTCCGACCGCGGATCCGGCCGGCTCGCACCACGAGCGCCGCATCCGCTCCTTCCGGCCTCGTCGTGGCCGCGTCACGCTGGGCCAGGGCGAGGCGCTGCGCCGCCTGTGGTCGAAGTGGGGCCTGGACATCGACGGCCTGCACCGCATCGACCTGGGCGAGCTGTTCGGCGACCCGGAGCTGCCGGTGATCCTGGAGATCGGCTTCGGCATGGGCGAGGCCACGGCCCAGATGGCGGCTGCGGACCCGGGCACCGGAATCCTCGCCGCCGACGTCCACACCCCCGGCCAGGGAAACCTGCTCGCTCTCGCCGAGCGGAACGACCTGTCCAACATCCGGGTGGCCAACGGTGACGCGATCATCCTGCTCCGCGAGATGCTCGCGCCCGGCTCCCTCGCCGGCCTGCGCGTCTTCTTCCCGGACCCGTGGCCCAAGAAGCGGCACCACAAGCGGCGGCTGATCCAGCCCGAGTTCGTGGAACTCGCGGCCACCCGGCTGCGCCCCGGCGCCCTGCTGCACTGCGCGACGGACTGGGAGCCGTACGCGGAGCAGATGCTGGAGGTGCTGACCGCCGCCCCCGGCCTGGAGAACACCCAGCCCGATGGCGGCTACACCCCGCGCCCGGAGTTCCGCCCGCTGACGAAGTTCGAGGGGCAGGGCCTGGACAAGGGCCATGTGGTGCACGACCTCGTCTTCCGCCGCACGGCATAGCCCGCACCGGATCACCGCCCACGCCGCGCCACCGTGAGCCGCGTCACGCCGCTGCCACGCCACGCCGTGCGTCACATGGCGTCGCATCGTGTCGCCTCGCGCCGCGTCGCCTCGCGCACAGGACGACGGCCCGCGCGTGGGCATGATCCCGGTGGGCATAATCCCGAAGCCCCCCACTCCCCCCTTCGCTAGGGTCGCCGAGTGCATCAGTCCCCGTCCCCGCACGAGTCAGCTCACCAGGTCCGGCCGGATCACCCCGTCGACCGTGTCCACCCCGCCGACCCCGTCGACGCGGCCCACCCGGTCCCGGAGTACACCCCGCAGCCGCGCTTCGACGCCGTACCGGAGCGCGCCCGATGGCGCTATACGCCGCGTCGCGCGCTGTGGGACAACCGGGCGCTGCGCGTCGCCGCGCTGATCCTCCTGCTCTCCCTCTCCGGACTGACCATCCTCGCGCTCGTCCGGGAACAGACCGGCACCGAGGGCTTCCTGGTCGGCCTCGGCCTTGCCGTCCTTCCGGTGCCGCTGCTGATCGCCGTCTTCCGCTGGATGGACCGCGTCGAGCCGAAGCCCTGGCGGAACCTGATCTTCGCCTTCGCCTGGGGCGCCTGCGCCGCGACACTCGTCGCCCTGATCGCCAACGGCTTCGCGACCGAGTGGCTGGCGACCAACGTCGTCGACTCCTCCGCATCCGATCCCCAGTCCGACGCCGACACCTGGGGCGCGGTGTTCGTCGCCCCGGTGGTGGAGGAGAGCGCCAAAGCCGGGGCCGTCCTGCTGCTCTTCCTCTTCCGGCGGCGCGACTTCAACGGCATCGTGGACGGGCTGGTGATCGCCGGAATCACCGCCACCGGATTCGCCTTCACCGAGAACATCCTCTACCTGGGCTCGGCCTTCGTCAGCGACCAGGAGTTCGGCTACTCGGGCCTGCGCTCCAGCACCGCCGCGACGTTCTTCATGCGCGGCGTCATGTCGCCCTTCGCGCATCCGCTCTTCACCTCCATGACCGGCATAGGCTTCGGCCTCGCCGCCGCGGCGCAAGCGCGGCAGCGCGTCCGCCGGGTCCTGCTGCCGATAGCCGCGCTGCTCGCCGCGATGGTCCTGCACGGTGTCTGGAACGGTTCGGCCACCCTCGGCGGCCGCAGCTTCCTCGCCGTCTACGCCCTCTTCATGGTCCCCGTCTTCGGCCTGCTGATCTGGCTCACCATCTGGTCCCGCAACAACGAGCTGCGCACCATACGGGCGTACCTCCCGGTCTACCAGGCCGCCGGCTGGCTCACTCCGCCCGAGCCGCTGGCCCTGTCCTCGCTCCGGGCCCGCGGCATCGCCCGGGACCTCGCCCGCCGTACCGGGGGCGCGGCGGCGGCGCGTACGGTCGCCGAATACACCGCCTTCGCCACCTCCCTGGCCTTCCTCCGGCAGCGGGCCTACCGGGGCACGGTGGGACCCGACTTCACCGCCCGGGAGCAGGAACTCCTCCACCACCTCTGGCAGCGCAAGGACACAGCCCAGCCCGTCCTGGCCCATGCGGCGCTGGCCGTTCCGCTCCCCCGCCCGCCGATGCCCCCGCCGCACTGGGGACCGCACACCTCGGTCCACCCGCAACTCCCCCACATCCCGGGCCCGTACCAGCCGGGTCAGTACCACCCAGGGCTGCACCACCCGGGTCAGTACCACCCCGGTGCCCACCACCCGGGGCCGTACCACCCGGGTCCCTTTCTCCCAGGTCCGCACCACGCGGGAGCCCACCACGCGGGGACGTACCCGCCGGGGACGTACCCCCCGGCCCCGTAACCCCGGCCTCCGTCCCAGGGGATGCCTCCTCTCTCCCCCTTTCCCCTCCCCAAGCAACCGGATGACGGGCCCGCCCCTCTACCTCACCAGGCACCGCAAAATTCACCGGTAACCTTTCGCGGCTCCCGGGCGTGCCCATTACAGGAGGGGGAACCCAGCGCACCGAGGGGGATGCGCCGGGGGGGGCATCGGGGGGCACATGTCAGCACCATCAGCGGTATCCGATTTCGACCAGTTCTACTCGGCAACGGCCAAGCGGCTGGTGGCGGCCGTCTATGCCGCGACCGGCGACCTGACCGAGGCCGAGGACGCGGTGCAGGAGGCGTACGCCCGCGCCTGGCAGCGCTGGGACCGCATCACCAAGGAAGGCGACCCGACACCCTGGGTCCGCACGGTCGCGCTGCGGCTGGCCGTCAGCTCCTGGCGGCGCACCCGGAACCGTCTGCGCGCCCACCTTCGGCACGGTCCACCCACTGATCTGCCCGGGCTCGCCCCGGACCGGGTGGCGCTGGTGCACGCCCTGCGCGCGCTGAAGCCCGATCAGCGCACCGCCGTCGTCCTCCATCACCTCCTCGACCTGCCCATCGAGCAGGTGGCTCGGGAGACGGGCGTCTCCCCGGGCACGGTGCGCACCCGGCTCAGCCGTGCCCGCAAGGCCCTCGGTCCCCATCTCAGCGACGCCGAGCAGTCCGTCCCGCACACCCCAGCCCGCCCATCGAAGGAGGTGCCCGCCCATGGCTGATCTGGAAGAGCACCTGCGCGACATCGTGCGCGCCGCCGAGCCGTCGATACAGCTGGCGGGCCCGGAAGCCGCCCGTGCCCGGGGGCGCCGGCGCCGCGCCCGCAAGCGCGCGGCCCTCGCCGCCTCGGCGGTCTTCACCGCTGCCGCCCTCACCATCGGCTCCTGGCAGTTGCTGCCGGGCGACGATCCGACCCGGACGCTCCCAGCGGGTCCGCCCTCGGCTCCCCGGCCCACGGTCGACATCAGGTCTGCCGCCCTGCTGCCGCCGAGCGCCCTGCCCTTCGATGCCGAGGCGCACTGGAGCACGGTCCGGGAATCCGCCCGGGTCGAGACCCCGCTCCTCGATCTGGGCACCCGCTGCCGCCTGACCGACCTGGACGGCGAAGGGGGCAAGCGGCCCGTGGGCCAGCGCTCCCGCAGCTACCGGGGGAGGACCGCGGAGCAGCTGGCCCAGCACACGATCAACGCCTATGCCCGCGAGCGCGATGCCATCGCCGCGTACGACTCCGTGGAGAAGACGCTGGAGACCCGGTGCGGCCTCAGGGGAATCAGTGGCCTGCCCAAGGACAGTACGGGCTCCCGCGCGGAGCCGAGGGTCAGGATGTACCCCTGGACGTCTCGCGACCAGTCCGACATCGCTCTGATCGTGCTGATGCGCTCCGGCGAGGACGTCGCCGTGCTCAAGGTGCCCGAGATGAGCGGCTTCGGCGACGGATACACGGACGGCGTCACGACCCACTGCGTGGCGGTGTCCCTGTGGCGGCTCCATCCCCACGACACCCCTTCGCCGCCCCCCTACGACAGCAACCCCGAAGCCGCCGAAAAGCGTTGCTGACTCACCGACCCCACAACCGATCCAAGAGGTCAACTGTGCGATCCACCCGCTCCGTACGTTCCGTCCGCGCCCTCGCGGCATCGTGTCTCGCCCTCGCCGCGCTGGTCGGCTGCCAGTCGTCGAACAGCTCCGGCAAGTCCTCAGCCGACGCCGGAGACGGCAAGCCCGCCCGTATATCGGTGACTCCGGGCGGCGACACTCAGCAGGTCGCCCCGGACGGCACCGTCAAGGTCGATGTGGCGGGCGGCCGGCTCACCCAGGTGGAGGTCACCTCCAAGGACGCCGGCGCCGCGTCGATCACGGGCAGATGGGAGGGCGACAAGAAGGGCTGGCGTTCCACCCGCACCATGACGCCGGGCGCGACCTACCAGGTCCAGGCCACCGCGACCAACGCCTCGGGCAAGCGCACGACCCACCGGTCCACGTTCCGCACCCGCCCCGCCCAGGTCTTCAACGGCGTCACCGTCTCCCCCACCAACAACAAGGTCGTCGGCGCCGGTCACCCGATCTCCATCGCCTTCGACCACCCCGTGAAGAACAAGGCCGCCGTCGAGCGCCATCTCTCGGTGACGACCTCCCCCAGGACCGAGGGCTCCTGGGGCTGGCTCCAAGACCCGCTCACCGGCATCGAGCGCGTCGACTGGCGCCCCAAGGACCACTGGGCCAAGGGCACCAAGGTCACCGTCCGCGCCGAGCTCAGCGGCGTCGACACCGGCGACTCCCGCTACCTGCGCCGCGACGTGACCAGCACCTTCACCATCGGCACCGTCCGCGTCTCCAAGGTCGACATCAAGAAGCACACCATGGCCGTCTACGAGGACGACCGGCAGGTCCGGGTACTCCCCATATCCGGCGGTGAGGAGCCCCGCTTCTCCACCTGGAACGGCACCATGGTCGTCCTCGACAAGGCCCCGCTGGTCAAGATGACCAGCGAATCCGTCAACATCGCCGACTTCTACGACAAGGACGTCCCCTGGGCCGTCCGCCTCACCACCTCCGGCACCTACGCCCACGCCGCCCCCTGGAACGAAGGCAAGGGCTACTTCGGCCGCCTCAACAAGAGCCACGGCTGCGTCGGCATGTCCGGAGCAGACGGCAAGTGGTTCTACGACCGCGCCACCGCCGGCGACATCGTCGAGGTGACCGGCTCCGTCAGCCAACCCGTCAAGACCGGCAACGGCTACGGCGAATGGAACCTGTCCTACGAGGAGTGGCAGAAGCTCAGCGCCCTCGCCTGATCCATGACACTCACCCCGCCGGCGCTGAGTGAGCGGTCAGGTCCGGTCTGCGGGGGGCGCGGTGAGGGGGCGGCTCATGAAGAGGGCGGTCTCGCCCTCCGACTCGGTGCCGATGTAGAGGCTGGTGTCCAGGCCGCAGAGGGTGAAGCCCATGCGTTGGTAGGCGCGGATGGCGGGGGCGTTGATGTTGGTTACCTCCAGCCATGCGGTGCGGGCGCCGTGGGCTTGGCCGTAGGCGAGGGCTATGGACATCAGGTGGTTGCCGATGCCGTGGCCCCGGTGGGTGGCGGCGACGGCGACGTGGCGGATGGTCAGGCGGCGGTTCCAGTCCTCGTAGGCGACGGTGATGACACCGCAGATGGTGTCGCCGTCGAGTGCCACGAGGGTGTGTTCGGCGGGCTCGTTGTCCTCGTCGTCGTTCTCGCCGCCGTTCTCGGCCTCGTCCTCGGCCTCGTCCTCGGCCTCGTCATCGGGGAAGTGCTTGGTGAGGGGCGCCTCCAGGGGGGTGGGGTGCAGGGAGAAGCCGGTCTCGGTGGCCGTGACCGCGTAGACGGTGTCGGTGGTGAACGAGTCGTCGAGCGAGGCGATCTGGCCCGCGTCGGCCGGGGTCGCCGGCCGGTAGGCGTACGGGTGCATAGACATGGATCAAACGTACGAGGAGTGATCGCGGCTTGGTGGTTGTTGCAGGAAAAGGCGCGATTCGTGACCGTCTCGTGGGGAAAATCGCCCCCTGATGCGGTCGAATGGCTCTTGGAAGGCTGAGTCGTCTGTGACTGGAGGGTTGTGGCAATGGCTGGGGTTCCGGCAGGGGTAGTGGCCGCGGGCGGGCTCGTCGGCGGGTACGGCGTGGCGCGCTGGACGAAGAAGCGGCAGCTGGGCGGGGTCGCGCTGGCCGCAGCCGGGGCGGTGGCCGCGCGGGGCTGGCGGGCGAAGGCCGGGAACGGGACGGCGGCCGCGCTGAGCGGGCTGTACGTCGCGGCGTTCGCCGGTTCGCATCCGCTGGCCAAGAAGGTCGGTGCCTGGCCCTCGGTGTTCGCCGTGGCCGGCGCGGTGGCGGCCGCCTCCTGGGCCGCCGCCGACCGCAAGAGCTGAGCGAGGATGGGAAGGCCGGGGGCGGCGGAATCCGGTGATGGATTCCGCCGCCCCCGGCCTTCCGCTTCCGCTCGGTCGGAGCCGGCGCGGGCGTGGGGTTATGCGGAGGCGGCGGTCAGCGCGGCCACCTCGGCCTCGGTCAGCTTGAGGTCGGCCAGGGCCAGCAGGGCCGGCAGCTGGTCGACCGTGCGGGCGCTGGCGATGGGCGTCGCGACGGTCGGCTGGGCAGCCAGCCAGGCCAGCGCGACGGTGGCCTGCTCGACTCCGCGAGCTGCCGCGATGTCGTCCAGGGCGGCCAGGACCTTGCGGCCGCGCTCGGTCTCCAGGTGCTGGGCCGCGCTGCCGGAGCGGGCGCTGTCCACGGACGTACCGGGGCGGTACTTGCCGGTGAGGAAGCCGGAGGCCAGGGCGAAGTACGGCACGGCGGCCAGGCCGTGCCGCGCGGCCACCTCGGCGAGCTCGCCCTCGTAGGTGTCCCGGGAGACCAGGTTGTAGTGGGGCTGGAGGGCGACGTACCGGGCCAGCCCCTCCTGCTCCGAGAACGCCAGCGACGCCTCGAGGCGCTCCGCGGAGATGTTGGAGGCCGCTATCTCCCGGACCTTGCCCTGCTTCACCAGGTCGTCCAGTGCGGTGATGATCTCCTCGACCGGCACCGAGGTGTCGTCGAAGTGCGTGTAGTAGAGGTCGATGTAGTCCGTCCGCAGCCGGGTGAGGGATTCCTCGGCTCCCGCCTTGATGGCCGCGGCGGACAGACCGCGGCGCTCGGGGTATCCGGCGCCGACCTTGGTGGCGACGACGATCTCGGACCGATTCCCGCGCGCCGCGAGCCAGTTGCCGATGACGGTCTCGGACTCGCCGCCCGAATTCCCCGGCACCCAGGCCGAGTACACGTCGGCTGTGTCGATGAAATTGCCACCCGCCGCGGCGTAGGCGTCCAGCACGGCGAAGGACTCGGCCTCATCGGCCGTCCAGCCGAAGACATTCCCGCCGAGGGCCAGCGGGTGGACCGCGAGGCTGCCGATCGTCTTCCGGGCCGGCCTCGGTTCCGGGCCGGTGTCGGTGGTGCCGCTGTCGGTCCTACCGGTGTGCTTGTCGTTCTCAGCCATGCGTTGTTTCAGCGCACGCCGCGCACCGCTTATTCCGGCCGCGGGCCATCCCTTCCGGGGCCGACGCGGGTGGGGCGCCCGCGGCCGCGGCAGAAACCGACGGCCCTGGTGTCAAGGGGGGGGGAGAGAGCACCAGGGCCGTCGGCGTATCGGGGAAGCGTGGGGGGGGTGTGGGGGGTGGGAGTGGGGGTGGGGGGTGGCGGATCAGGGGTTCGGGCGGCTCAGGGGTTCTGGCCGTGCTCGCGCAGCCAGCCCATCGGGTCGATGGGGGCCCCGCCGCCCGGACGGACCTCCAAGTGGAGGTGCGGGCCGGTGACGTTGCCGGTGGCGCCGACGCGGCCGATGACCTCGCCGGTGGTCACCGAGCCGGACGTCTGGACCATCGACGACAGGTGGCAGTACCAGATCTCGGTGCCGTCCTCGAGCGTGAGCACGATGCGGTAGCCGTAGGAACCGGCCCAGCCGGCTTCGGTGATCGTGCCGCCGTGCACCGCCTTGACCGGCGTACCGGTCGGGGCGGCGAAGTCCTGGCCGGTGTGGTCGGCGGACCACATGTCGCCGGCCTCACCGAAGGACGAGGTGAGGGTGTAGGAGGCGAGCGGGAGGGTGTAGGACGCGGCCAGCTTGGCGAGGCGCTCGGCCTCGGCCTTCCGCCGGGCCTCCTCCGCCGCCTTCCGCTTGGCCTCCGCCGCGGCCTCCCGCTTGGCCTCGGCCTCCGCGGCCTGCTTCTTGACCTCCGCGGCCTTCTTCGCCGCGGCCTGCTTGACGGCGGCCTCGGCCGCGGCCGTCTCCGCCGCCTCCCGCTCGGCCGCGTCAGCGCCGATCTGCTGCTGCTCGGCCTGCCGCATGATGCGGGCGCGCAGTGCCTCGGCCGGGTCGGTGAAGCCCTGCGCCCTGTCCTGGGCGGTGAGCCCGGCCTGGGAGATGGGGTGGGCGGAGCCCTGGGAGCTTGCGGTGGAGCCGGATGAGTCGTCGGATATCAGCGGGCCGATGCCGGGCAGGTCCTCGGCGTCGGGCAGGGCGTCCTGCGCCTCGTCCATCAGGTGCGCGACATCCGGCATGGATATCGGAGCCTGGGGCCGGTCCTTGGCGGTCGCCATGCCACCCGCGCCGACCGCCGCGATGACACCGACACCGAGCACCGCGCCGCTGCGCGCCATGCTGCCGCCGCGCTGCTTGACGACCCGGTGCCGGCCGCGGACGGGGGCGATGGACTCGGCGGTCGGGTTCCACTCCTCGTACGGCTCGTCGTCGTACGGCGCTGCCCCGGGACCGGGGCCGATGGCCGGCAGCGTGGCAGTGGCGGTGGTGGCCGTGGCGGCCGGCGCGGCGGAGGCGTCGGTTCCGGTGGCGTCGGGGCCGGAGTCGTGGCCGAGCGGGAAGCCGGCGGGGCCGTGCGGTGCCTCGTCGAGGGCAGACCTGTTGGACGCCACGGGGGCGTACTCCTTTCCTTCCTTCTCGCCTACCGGGTTAGCTGACGGGTTCGGAGCAGGAAGGTCTCCTACGGGCCAGGTTCGGCCCGATTCACCCCAAGGTTGGTGGTTCCCCGGTTCCCTTGGTGCTGCTGGTGGTGCAGTGTGCGTGCGGGATTCGGCGACGGCGCACGGTGCCGCCTCTGCGACGGCTGTGACGACCGCGCTGCGTTATCGAACGTTAATAGACGGCGCGACGCTATTCCAAGCTGTTCTCCGGAATCCACGGAGCTTTGACGCTCACCTATCGGGATGTTCTCGGGCAGCCCGGGGCGAATTGACGCCATGAGAGATACGCGGCTGAAACGGCCAGGAGCTGATCGTGCGTCAATCGTTATGCGGAGGGTGGCGGCCGGACACGCACGGTGACGGCCTTCGCCGGGAAGACGGCCCCGGGAAGACGGCCCCAGAAAGGCGGGCCCCGGCGGACGATCCGGCCGGGGCCCGAGCCCGCGACGCGACGGCGGGCATCAGCAGACAGCGGGCATCAGCGGAGTGACGGGTATCAGCAGACGGCGGGCGCCAGCAGGTGACGGCGGGCGTCAGCAGACAGTGCCATCAGCAGGTGACGGCGGGCGTCAGCGCGTCACGGCTCAGAGCTCGACGCCGAGGGCGCGCGCCCGGCGGTCCGCCGCCAGCTCGGCGGCGGCCTCGTCGAGGTAGACCTCGCACACCAGCCGCCCGTCACTGGTGAGGTTGTGCTCCAGCTCCCAGAGGCTGATCTCGTCCCCACCCGCGAGCAGGAAGGCGTGCTCGTAGAAGCGGCACCAGGTCGCGTCCGGGCCGGCGGTGCGGCGGCGCGGCTTGGGGGCGAGCGCGATGTCGTGCGCGAACGCGTTCTCCAGCAGCCGCTCGACCTCCTCCCCCGGCCGGTCGTCGTTCTCCGCGCGGCGCAGCACCCGGCGCGCGTGGTCGGCGGAGTTGTCGGCCACGTACGCACGCGCGGTGTCCAGCGGCAGCGGGGTGTGCAGCAGTTGGTCGGGCAGCCACAGCGGCGCCTCGTCGAACTCCTCCCAGCGGCTGCCTCCGGTCCGCTCGTATGCGCGGCGCTCAGCGGCCCGGAGGGTCTCCTCGTCGGCGTACAGCTCGTACAGCGGGCGCTCGTCGGGGCCGGTGTTGTGCTCCAGCTCCCACAGCACACCGCTGCTGCCGTCAGGGAGCAGGAAGATATGTCGGAAGGTGCTGTACCCGAGCGGGCCGGGCGGCTCGTTGCACTGGCGGCATGAACGCAGCTCGGTCTGGTGCATCAGGGCGCCGCTCAGCGTGGTGACCGCCGCCGCGTCGATCTCGAACCCGTTCTGGGCGCGGGCCAGCAGCCCGTCGAGATGCTCGGCGGGCGTCCCGCCGTCCTGTGCATGCACCATGTCTCTCTCCTCCCGGCCATCGACTCGCCGCGCCCCCCAGCGACCATTCGCGACTTACCGTAGCGGCGCAGACACACCCCGCGTGCGGTCTTTCGAGAAGCTGTCTCCTGACACGACTTCGGTACTCACATCTGCGCCAGGAGGCTCAGAAGCATCACTCTGCGGACCCGAGCGGTGACTGATCCGGAGGATGGCGCTCCGAGAAGTCGGGAAATCGACGGATCCGGGCGCTCCGCATCCGGATCGGGCGACCTGCCGCCTCACTCAGTCCGGACCCGCTCAGTCCGTACCCGCGATCTCTATCCCGGCTCAGTCCCGCACCGTCCGGACCCGCTCTCTCCAGCCCCGCTCCGTCCGGCCCCGCTCAGTCCGGCCCCGCTCCGTCCGGACCCGCGATCTCCGTCCCGGTGCCTTCCGGGCCCGCACCGTCCGGCCCCGGCCCCTCCTGTTCCGACCCCTCCGGCTCCGGTTCCTCCCCTCCCGGCCCCTCCCCGGTCGGACCGCTCGCCGCCGCGACGGTCGCCGCCCGGCGCCTGACCACGACGGCCGCCGCCGCGGCGCTGGCCGTGAACGCCGACACGAGCACCCAGGGGCGGTTGAGGCAGTGCCCGGTGACCCGGTCGAGGGAGTACCGGCCGGGCCCGGCCAGCCCCAGCCCCGCGGCCACAAAGCCGAGGAACGCCGGATACTCGTAGCCCCCGGCCGCGCTGAAGAACCCGGCCGGGGCGTGGACGGACACCGCGCCCGACATCGCCCCCGCGGCCGCCGCGCCGGCGGCCGGGGTCGCCAGACCGGCGGCGAGCAGCAGCCCGCCGCCCGCCTCGCCCAACCCCGCCCCGAGCGCGCTCGGGCGCCCCGGAGTGAAGCCCATGTGCTCCATGGCCCGGCCGGTGCCCTCCAGACCCTGGCCGCCGAACCAGCCGAACAGCTTCTGCGCGCCGTGCGCGAAGAGCACGCCGCCCGCACCGAGCCGCAGCACGAGCAGTCCGAGGTCCTTGCGGTACGTCATCGACATGGCAGTTCCCGTTCGAGGGGCGGTCGGAGTCCCAGCCGCAGGGGGCCCGCACAGGGGCCCGCCCGAGGACGAGTCCGTACGAGACGAGAGCCAGTCCGTGCGGGACGGGGGTCGGTCCGTACGGTCCATCGGGACGTGCGGAGATCGCCCGCAGCCCGGTCCAGCCCCCAGTCTGTGCGGCCCCGGCCGCGCGCACCTTCGTAACTGGGCCATTCGAGCGGCCGCGCCACGCCCACCGCGGGCCCGAAAAACCGAGGAGCCCCGGCCATTCGTCCTGGCCGGGGCTCATGTTCGATGGTCAGGCCCAGTCGGGGCCTCGCATCCGGTGGGTCATCAGGGGCTCGAACCCTGAACCAATGGATTAAAAGTCCACTGCTCTGCCAATTGAGCTAATGACCCGCACAACGCAGCATAGCCCGGCCGACGGCAAAGCCCCGAGCCAATACCGTCCCGAAGCCGCGCCGGCTGCTCGGGACCGCCCAACTGGGCGGTCCTCGACCGGACTTGCCAGCGGCGCACGAAGGCCCGTACGACACATCTTCATGTCGTACGGGCCTTCGCGCACGCTACGTCCTTCGACGTCGACCTGCCGATCTATCTCCAGATCCTCGGTCGTCGTTCAGTCCGAGTCGGGATCAGCCGTTGCGCTTCCAGCGCGGCTTGTCGGCGCGGCGGTCGAAGGGACGGCTGCCGGTCGCACCGCCGCGGTGGTCGTCGCGACGGGCCGGACGGTCGTCACGACGGTCGCGGTTGAACGGACGCTCATCCCGGCGGTCGCGGCTGAACGGGCGGTCCCCGCCACGGTGGTTGTGGTCGCGGTGGCCGTGGTCGCGGCGCTCGAACGGGCGCCCGGCGCGGTCGTCGCGACGGTCGCGGTTGAAGCCGCCGCGGTCGCCGCCGTCCCGGCCGAAGCCGCGCTCGCCACCGTCGCGGTCGCGGCCGAAGCCACGGTCGCGGTCACGGCCGAAGCCGCTGCCGCCCCGCTCGTCCCGCCGGTCACGGTTGAACGGGCGGTCGTCACGACGCTCCCGGCCACCATCGCGGTCACGGTCGCGGCCGAAGCCACGGTCGTCCCGGCGCTCGTACGAGCGGCCGCCGCCGAAGCCGCCACGGTCGCCGTCCCGGCGGTCGCGGTTGAACGGGCGGTCGTCACGACGCTCCCGGCCACCATCGCGGTCGCGGCCGAAGCCACGGTCGCGGTCACGGTCACGGCCGAAGCCGCTGCCGCCCCGCTCGTCCCGCCGGTCACGGTTGAACGGACGGTCATCACGACGGTCCCGGTCACGGTCGCGGCGCTCGAAGTTGCCGCGCTCGTCCCGGCGCTCGAAGTTGCCACGGTCGTCGCGGCGCTCGTAGCCGGTGGTACGACGCGGCGCCTCGTCCGCGGCGACGGTCTCGGCCTCCGGCGCGGCGGCCTGCTCCGGCAGCACCACGGCGGTCACGGAGGGGGCGGCGTCGGCGGCCTGCTCGCCGACGGCGACGGCCGCCTGCGGGTCCTCGCCGCGCTCGCGGGCGGCGCGCGCGGAGAGCCGGTCGGCCTCCTCGCGCAGCTCGGTGGCGCGACGCGTCACCTTCTCCAGCTCGCGGGTGAGCTGCTGCACCTCGCGCTCGGCCTGCTTGGCGGCGTTCGCCGCCGACTCCGCCTGCACCTCGGTGAGCGAACGCGCACCGGTGATACGGGCCACGTCCTCGTCGAACGCGCCGGCGCCGCCGACGATGTGGCGCGAGGCGTCGACGCCCGCGTCCTCCATCAGGCGGAAGATCTGCCGCCGCTGGTGCGGGAGGGCGAGCGAGACGACGGTGCCGCTCTGCCCGGCGCGCGCGGTGCGGCCGCTGCGGTGCAGGTAGTCCTTGTGGTCGCCGGCCGGGTCGACGTTGAGCACCAGGTCGATGCCGTCGACGTGGATGCCGCGGGCGGCGACGTCGGTGGCGACCAGGACGTTGACGTAGCCGTCCTTGAAGTCGGCCAGGGTGCGGGTCCGCGCGCCCTGCGTCATGCCGCCGTGCAGCGCGTCGGCCCGGACGCCCGCGTCGCGCAGCTGCTCGGCGACCCGGTCGGCGCCCAGCTGGGTGCGGACGAAGATGATGGTGCGGCCCTTGCGCGCCGCGATGGCGGCGGTGACCGGGGCCTTGTCCTTCGGCTTCACCACGAGGACGTGGTGGGTCATGGTCGAGACGGCGCCGGCGGAGGGGTCGACCTCATGGGTGATGGGGTTGACCAGGTAGCGCTTGACCAGGGTGTCGATCTCGTTCTCCAGCGTCGCGGAGAACAGCAGCCGCTGGCCGCCCTGCGGCACCAGGTCGAGGATCTCGGTGACCTCGGGCAGGAAGCCCATGTCGGCCATCTGGTCCGCCTCGTCCAGGACGGCGACCTGCACCCGGTCCAGGGAGGCGGCGCCGCGGTCGATGATGTCGCGCAGTCGGCCCGGGGTGGCGACGAGGATGTCGACGCCGCGCTCCAGGGCGTAGATCTGGTTGCCCATCGAGGTACCGCCGCAGACGACCTTGAGCTTGAGGCCCAGCACATCGCCGTACGGCTGGAGGGCGTCGCTCACCTGCATGGCGAGCTCGCGGGTCGGGGTGAGGATCAGGCCCCGCGGGCGCTTCTTCTCGGTGTGGCCGCCGGCCAGCGTGGTCAGCAGCGGCAGGCCGAAGGAGAGGGTCTTGCCGGAGCCGGTACGGCCGCGGCCCAGGATGTCCTTGCCGGCCAGGGCGTCCGGGATGGTCGCGGCCTGGATCGGGAAGGGGGTGGTCACGCCGTTCTGCGCCAGCTTGCGGACGATGTGCTCGGGCAGGCCGAGGTCCGCGAAGGTGATCTGAGGCGTCTCCGCCGCCTGCTCGTCCTCGGTGGACTCGGCGGATTCAGCCGACTCGGCGATCTCCGCGGCCTCGACGGCCTCAGCGATCTCGACGGCCTCGACGACCTCGGTCGCCGCCGGCTCGGTGCTTACGGACTCGGTGTCGACACTGTCGGCGGGCATGACGGAGTGATCAGTGGAAATGGACATGCGAAATGCGAAACCTTCCGGAGTCTCGGCACGCGCCCAAGCTCCGTGTTTCGCAAAAGACCGCCTCAATGCGGTCAGCCACGGCAAGGTAAGGAACGCGCCACGCGGCGCGCTTCGGTTTGGCGCCGGGCAAATGGGATCAAACGATCTGCCAGCATACGCACCCCCACCGCCGTGAAGCAAATTCACTCGCACGGGTGCACTGTGGCTTCTGGCACAGCGTCCGGGCGCCGCCTGTTATTCCCGCGCCCGCCGCCCTACTCGCCGCCGCCCTCGCCGGACGGCCCCCCGCTCCCGCTCTGACCCCCGGTGTCGCCCGTGCCGCCCGAACCACCGGCGCCGCCGGAATCACCCGGAGTGGGCTCGGGCGACGACGGCCCGGGGCCGGGGTCGGTCGGCTGCGGCGCGGGGGTGCTCGGCACCGGGGTGGCCGGGCGCGAGGGCCGGGGCGCGGGCGGCGTGGCGGACGGCGAGGCTCCACCCTTGCCGGGCGATGTGGACGCATCACCGTCGGGCTTCTCCCCTCCGTCCGGCGACTCGGAGGCCGACGGCGAGGCGGACGCCCCCTTCTTCTTGCCCTTCTCGCCCTTCTCGTCAGCGTCCCGCTCGCCGCGCCGCTTCCCGTCCGGGCCCGTGCCGTCCGCACCGCGGACCACCCGGTCGGGGATCCACCCTTCCCCGCCGGGCTCCGCCGTGCGCCCACTGTGCCCGCCACTGCCTCGCGGAGCCGGCTTCCCGGCGTCCCCGGACACGCTCATGCAGCCCCCCAGCGCCACGGCGGCGACCATCGCCGCAGCGATGCGCGCCGCGACGCGGGGTGACGGTACGGACATTCCAGGCATGAGCGGGCCACCTCCAGGCCGCGGGGGTCAGTCCCCTGCCCAACTGGCCCCGCACCGCCCAGGACACGCGCGCCCAGGGACTCCCCTCACCCGTATCCGAGGTCGTGCAGTCTCTCGTCGTCGATGCCGAAGTGATGGGCGATCTCATGGACCACCGTGACCTCCGTCTCGGTGACCACGTCCTCCCGCGACTCGCACATCCGCAGCGTCGGCCCCCGGTAGATCGTGATCCGGTCGGGCAGCACCCCCGCGTACCACTCCCCCCGGTCGGTCAGCGGCGTTCCCTCGTACAGCCCCAGCAGCTCCGGATCATCCGTCGGCGGCTCGTCCTCCACGAACACCGCGACGTTGTCCATCAGCCGCGTCAGCTCCGGCGGGATGCGGTCCAGCGCCTCGGCGACCAGCTCCTCGAACTCCTCGCGCGTCATCTCCAGCACGCCGCCATTGTCAGCCAGCCGCGCGGCGCGGCGCAGCGCGGCGACCGGTCTCGGCCCGCCGGGGAGCGTCACCGCCGGCCACACGGGAGCGTCGCCGCCGCCACAGGGAATCTCGCCGCCGACCCCACGGGAACATCGCCGCTGGCCACCTCGCCGCCAAACCGTTTTGGCGAACCTCCCCGGCATCCCATATGCTTCTCACGTCCCCGACGGCGCCGGAAGGCGCAACAGGTGGGCCATCAGCCCTCATCGTCTAGTGGCCCAGGACGCCGCCCTTTCAAGGCGGTAGCACGGGTTCGAATCCCGTTGGGGGCACGCAACACCATGTGCGAGACTAGTTCTCGCACGAGCTTGGTCCTGTGGAGCAGTTTGGAGTGCTCGCCACCCTGTCAAGGTGGAGGCCGCGGGTTCAAATCCCGTCAGGACCGCTGTCGCCCTTCGTGGGCGACGTGGCTGGGTAGCTCAGTTGGTACGAGCGTCCGCCTGAAAAGCGGAAGGTCGCCGGTTCGACCCCGGCCCCAGCCACCACAGCTGAAAAGCACAAATGCCCGTTCCAAGATCACTTGGGACGGGCATTTTGGTTGCGCGACGCCACCGCGTACCCCGACGGCTCTCAGAGCTCTCAGCCGAGCCGCTCACCCGGTCGCCGTAGCGGACGACGACGTTCGGTGAGCCGCCCCTCACCGGGCCCGGTCGAAGTCCAGCTCCAGCATCCGGATGGCGTTGCCGCGCAGCAGCTTGTACGCGATCTCGGCGGGCAGGCCGGCGACGTGTTCGGCCGCTACCTGCTTGGTATGGGGCCAGGTGGAGTCGACGTGCGGGTAGTCGGTCTCGAAGGTGGCGTTGTCGACGCCGACGGTGTCGAGCGCGGTGATGCCGTGCTTGTCGCGGAAGAAGCAGCAGTAGATCTGCCGGTAGTAGTAGGTGGAGGGCGGCTCGGGGATCAGGTCGCGGACCCCGCCCCAGGCCCGGTGCTCCCGCCAGACGTCGTCCGCGCGCTCCAGCGCGTACGGGATCCAGCCCATCTGTCCCTCGGCGTACGCCAGCTTCAGCCGCGGGAAGCGCACCAGCACGCCGCTGAAGAGGAAGTCCGTCATCGACGCCATCGCGTTGTTGAAGCTCAGCGACGCCTGCACGGCCGGCGGAGCGTCCGGGGAGGCGGCCGGCATCTGCGAGGAGGAGCCGATGTGCATGCACACCACCGTCCCCGTCGCCTCGCACTCGGCGAAGAACGGGTCCCAGTAGCCGCTGTGGATGCTGGGGAGGCCGAGGTAGGTGGGGATCTCGCTGAAGGTCACCGCCCGCACCCCGCGTGCGGCGTTCCGGCGGATCTCGGCCACCGCCAGCCCCACGTCCCACAACGGGATCAGGCACAGCGGGATGAGGCGGCCGCCGCTGTCGCCGCACCATTCCTCGACCATCCAGTCGTTGTAGGCGCGGACGCAGGCCAGGCCGACCTCCTTGTCGGCTGCCTCGGCGAAGGTCTGCCCGCAGAAGCGCGGAAAGGTCGGGAAGCACAGCGACGCCTCGACATGGTTCAGGTCCATGTCCGCCAGCCGGGCCTTCGGATCCCAGCAGCCGCGCCGCATCTGCTCCCGGGTGATGCCCTCCAGCGTCATCTCGTCGCGGGAGAAGCCGACGGCCGCGATGATCCGCTTGTACGGGAAGAGGCCGCCCTCGTACTCCCACCAGTCGGTGAGCGGGCCGTCCGGGTCGGTGGTGATCCGGTACTTCCCGCCGACGTACGCCAGCTCGCCGATCCCGGCGGTGAGCGGCTTGGGACCGCGGTCCCGGTACTTCGCCGGGAGCCAGGTCTCGAAGAGGTGCGCGGGCTCGATCACGTGGTCGTCCACGCTGATGACCAGGGGCACCTCGGCGGTGTCGTGGTGCGGCGCCTGAGACATGGGCCTACCCCTCACCTTGAATCTGACGGACCGTCAGCTTTGAGGTTAGGGAGAAGCGCCGAGGCCCACAAGGGGCGGCGCGTGGCGCCGCGCTTTCGCGGCCGCCGGTGGCCGCGCGCTCAGGCGCCCGCTCCGTCCGCCGCCTGGGCGGGCTCCGTCTCTTCGTCCGGCGCTTCGCGGCCGCCCGGGTGGCGGTGCCGCCAGGTCCAGAAGACCGCGGTGGCCACCACGGCCCAGGCGCCCAGCACCAGGAACGGGAAGGCGTGCTGGTGGTCGCCGAAGTAGACCGCGGTGTGCTGGGCGTTGACCGAGGCGCCCGGCGGCAGCCAGCGGCCGATCTCACCCATCGGGGAGGGCAGCAGCGGCCAGGAGACCGCGCCGCCGGAGGACGGGTTCCCGAGCAGCACCATCAGCCCCCAGGTGGGGAGCATCGCCCAGCGGCCGATCAGCACGTTGAACATCGAGAAGACCATGCCGGAGGCGAAGAGGGTGAGCGCCAGGATCAGCCACGACTCGGCGAACGGCAGGTCGAGGGCGTCCAGCCCCCAGTCGACGACCGCCGCGATCGCGAAGGCGCCGAGCAGCGCGTAGCCGGCGGTGAAGGCGACGCGCTCGGCCGGATTGAGGGCGCGGGCGTGGACGCTCATCTGGATCGCGCCGACGAAGCCGATGATCACGGCGGCGAGCGAGATGTAGAAGAGGGCGAGGCCGCGCGGGTCACCCTCTTGCAGGGGGTTGATGTCGCGGACCGTCACCGGCAGGCCCAGCGCGCGCCCCACCCGGGGGCCGGCGGTGGCGAGCAGGTCGGCGACCGAGGCGCCGGAAGCGCCGGAGACGTCGAGCCGGACACGCTCGCCGCGCACCCGGATCACCGCGAAGACCTCCTGTTCCTCCACCGCCTCCCGGGCGGCCGGATAGTCGTCGTACCGGTGCAGGCGCAGCGAGGCGTCGAGGGCCTTCTCCATGCCCGCGATGAACGCCTGACCGCGGGCGGCGCCGTGTCCGCCGGTGATCGCGACCGGGATGCGGTGCGGTGTCGGGTTCGCCATGGCGTAGGTGTACGAACCGGCGAAGAGGCCGGCGGCCGCGGCCAGGATCAGGGTGAGCACGACGGCCGGGAAGAAGGGGGACCGGGTGAAGGCCGACCACCGCGCCGCCCCTCGCCGGCGCCCCGGCTGATCGACAGGAAGATCGGCCTCCGGCCCCTGAGCTTCACCCATGGGCTCACGCTAAGACACGCATCTCCGGCATACTTCCCGGACTAGCCCGAACTGCCCCGAGGTCGGGACGAACCGGTCGTGAACGTCGCGACACGTGCCGGGACCGGTCGCGACCAGCGCGGATCGGTCCGGGCAGAAATGGTTCGCCAGCCGTTTCGGCGAGGTGAGATCCTGGATCCCGTATGTCCACTACGCCTGCCCCCACACTCCCCGCCCTCCTGGAGCGGCTCCCCGAGCTGATGCTGCGCGATGAGCAGCGGCTGGGGCGCCGGCTCGACGGCGCGCGGCGGATCCGCAAACCCGAGGCCCGCGCGGCAGTGGTCGCCGAGATCGCGGCCGACATCGAGCAGGCGCAGGCGCGGGTGGCCGGTCGCCGCGCCGCCGTGCCCGGCATCAGCTATCCCGAGGCGCTGCCGGTCAGCCAGCGCAAGGACGCGATCCTGGAGGCCATCCGGGATCACCAGGTCGTGATCGTCGCGGGCGAGACCGGCTCCGGCAAGACGACCCAGATCCCCAAGATCTGCCTGGAGCTGGGGCGTGGCGTGCGGGGCCTGATCGGGCACACCCAGCCGCGCCGGATCGCCGCCCGCACGGTCGCCGAGCGGGTGGCCGAGGAGCTGCGCACCCCGCTGGGCGAATCCGTCGGCTGGAAGATCCGGTTCACCGATCAGGTGAGCCAGGACACCCACATCAAGCTCATGACGGACGGCATCCTGCTCGCCGAGATCCAGACCGACCGCGAGCTGCGCCAGTACGACACGATCATCATCGACGAGGCACACGAGCGCAGCCTCAACATCGACTTCATCCTGGGCTATCTGGCGCAGCTGCTGCCGCGCCGCCCCGACCTGAAGGTCGTCATCACCTCCGCGACCATCGACCCGGAGCGGTTCTCCCGGCATTTCGGGGACGCGCCGATCATCGAGGTCTCGGGCCGTACGTACCCGGTGGAGGTGCGCTACCGGCCCCTCCTCGAAGAGGGCGGCGAGGACGCCGACCGCGACCAGATCACCGCGATCTGCGACGCGGTCGACGAACTCCAGGCCGAGGGGCCGGGCGACATCCTGGTCTTCCTCTCCGGCGAGCGGGAGATCCGGGACACCGCGGACGCGCTCAACAAGCAGCAGCTCCGCAACACCGAGGTGCTGCCGCTGTACGCCCGGCTGTCGCACGCCGAGCAGCACCGCGTCTTCCAGCGGCACACCGGGCGGCGCATCGTGCTCGCCACGAACGTCGCCGAGACCTCGCTGACCGTGCCCGGCATCCGGTACGTCATCGACACCGGCATGGCCCGTATCTCGCGCTACAGCTACCGCACCAAGGTGCAGCGGCTGCCGATCGAGCCGATCAGCCAGGCCAGCGCCAACCAGCGCAAGGGCCGCTGCGGGCGCACCAGCGACGGCATCTGCATCCGGCTGTACTCCGAGGACGACTTCCTCTCCCGTCCCGAGTTCACGGACGCGGAGATCCTCCGCACCAATCTCGCCTCCGTCATCCTCCAGATGACCGCGGCCGGCCTCGGCGACATCGAGAAGTTCCCCTTCATCGACCCGCCGGACCGCCGCAACATCAAGGACGGCGTGCAGCTCCTGGAGGAGCTGGGCGCGCTGGACAGCCAGCAGAAGGACCCGAAGAAGCGGCTCACCCCCACCGGGCGGAAGCTCTCCCAGCTGCCGGTCGACCCCCGTCTGGCCCGGATGGTGCTGGAGGCCGACCGCACCGGCTGCGTGCGCGAGGTCATGGTGATCGCGGCCGCGCTGTCCATCCAGGACCCGCGCGAGCGGCCCTCGGACAAGCAGCAGCAGGCCGACCAGAGCCACGCCCGTTTCAAGGACGAGACCTCCGACTTCCTCGCCTTCCTCAATTTGTGGAAGTACGTCCGCGAGCAGCAGAAGGCGCTGTCCTCCTCGGCCTTCCGGCGGATGTGCCGCGGCGAGTACCTGAACTACCTCCGCATACGCGAATGGCAGGACATCTACAGCCAGCTGCGTACGGTCGCCAAGTCCATGGGAATCCACCTCAGCGAGCAGGACGCGGCGCCGGAGCACATCCACACCGCGCTGCTGGCCGGGCTGCTCTCCCACGTCGGGCTGAAGAACGCCGGCGTGGAGGGCGCCAAGGAGACCACGAAGGGCAACGAATACCTGGGCGCGCGCAGCGCCAAGTTCGCGGTCTTCCCCGGCTCGGCGCTGTTCAAGAAGCCGCCGCGCTGGATCATGTCGGCGGAGCTGGTGGAGACCTCCCGGCTGTGGGCGCGGGTCAACGCCAAGATCGAGCCGGAGTGGATCGAGCCGCTCGCGCAGCACCTGGTGAAGCGGACGTACAGCGAGCCGCACTGGGAGCAGAAGCAGGCGGCCGTGATGGCGTACGAGCGGGTGACGCTCTACGGCGTGCCGATCGTCGCCCAGCGGAAGGTGAACTACGGCCGGATCGACCCGGAGACCAGCCGCGACCTGTTCATCCGCAACGCGCTGGTGGAAGGCGACTGGCGCACCCACCACCAGTTCTTCCACGACAACCGCAAACTCCTCGGCGAGGTGGAGGAGTTGGAACACCGGGCGCGGCGCCGCGACATCCTGGTGGACGACGAGACGCTCTTCGATTTCTACGATCAGCGCATTCCTGAGCATGTCGTCTCCGGCGCGCATTTCGACTCCTGGTGGAAGCACAAGCGCCGCGAGGAGCCGGAGCTTCTCAATTTCGAGAAGTCGATGCTCATCAACGAGCGGGCGGAAGGCGTCACCAAGGACGACTATCCGGACTCCTGGCGGCAGGGGAAGCTCAAGTTCAAGGTGACGTACCAGTTCGAGCCGGGCACGGACGCGGACGGCGTGACGGTCCACATCCCGCTCCAGGTGCTCAACCAGGTCACCTCCGACGGCTTCGACTGGCAGATCCCGGGCCTGCGCGAGGACCTGGTGACCGAGCTGATCCGCTCCCTGCCCAAGCCGGTGCGCCGCCACTACGTCCCGGCGCCCAACTACGCCAAGCGCTTTCTGGAAAGCGCGATCCCTCTCGACGAGCCGCTGACGGTGGCGCTGGGCCGCGAGCTCCAGCGGATGGTCGGCGTGAAGATCGAGGCGGAGGACTGGGACCCGGCCAAGGTCCCGGACCACCTGAAGATCACCTTCCGGGTCGTCGACGAGCGGCGCCGCAACCTCGCCGAGGACAAGGACCTGGAGGCGCTGCGGCTGCGGCTCAAGCCGAAGACCCGGGCCGCGATCTCCAAGGCCTTCGAGACGTCCAAGGAAGGCACCGGCATCGAGCAGCGCACCGGGCTGACCGGCTGGACCATCGGCGCCCTGCCGCGCACCTTCGAGACCCGGCGCGCCGGGCAGCCGGTCAAGGCGTATCCGGCGCTGGTGGATGAGGGCACGTCCGTCGCGGTGCGGCTCTTCGACACCGAGGCCGAGCAGCAGCAGGCGATGTGGCGCGGCACCCGCCGCCTGATCATGCTCAACCTGCCGTCCAACCCGGCGAAGTTCGCCCAGGACAAGCTGAGCAACAGCGCGAAGCTGGCGCTGGCCCGCACTCCGCACGGCAGTGTCCAGGCGCTCTTCGAGGACTGCGTCGCGGCGGCGGCCGACCGGCTGATCGCCGCCCGTGGCGGCCCGGCCTGGGACGAGGAGGCGTTCCGCAAGCTCTTCGACGCGGTGCGCGCCGACATCACCGACGTCACGCTGGACACCATCCGGAAGGTCCAGGAGGTGCTGGCCGCCTGGCAGTCCTGTGAGCGCCGGCTGAAGGCCACCACCAGTCCGGTGCTGCTGGCGTCCCTGACGGACGTCAAGGAGCAGCTGGCCGAGCTGATGAAGCCCGGCTTCGTGACCGCGCACGGGGTGCGCAGGCTGCCGGACCTGATGCGCTATCTGGTGGCCGTAGACCGGCGCCTGCAGCAGCTGCCGTCCAACGCGGAGCGGGACCGCACCCGGATGGCGAAGGTGCGGGAGATGCAGGACGAGTACGCGTGGCTGCTGGAGCAGTTCCCGCAGGGGCGCCCGGTGCCGCGCGAGGCCCTGGAGATCCGCTGGATGATCGAGGAGCTGCGGGTCAGCTACTTCGCGCACGCGCTGGGTACCGCGTATCCGGTGTCGGACAAGCGCATCGTGAAGGCGATCGACGCGGTGGCGCCCTGAGCGTCGCGGCGGTCCGGGCCCGCGTCGGGGGGCGGACCCGGACCGGTGCGCGAGGGCTCCCCGGAGAGCCGCCGGGCGCGAGTTCGACCGCACCCCCTGACCTGCTGTAGAGTCTGGTTCCGCAGCCGCACGAAGTGCGAAAGCGAAGCAAGGTCCTGTGGAGCAGTTTGGAGTGCTCGCCACCCTGTCAAGGTGGAGGCCGCGGGTTCAAATCCCGTCAGGACCGCACGTAACAAAGGCCCGCGTCAGATATACGACGCGGGCCTTTGCGTTACCCCCGTGGCGGGCGGCGGGAGAGGCCGCGCCCGCGGCGGAGCCGCAATGGGCACAGCAAATCCCGTCAGGACCGCACGCAGCAGAGGCCCGCGCCCCACGCATCGCACGCGCATCGCCTCCTACCCCGCAGCGCCCAGGCAGGACAGGCCCCACCCGCGGCGGAGCCGCAATGGGCACAGCACGTCCCGTCAGGGCCGCGCCACAGCCCTCAGCCGCGTGTCGGGCGCGACGCGCTGCCCGGGCTGCGCGCGGGGCCGTTCCACTCCTCTGTCGGGCCGCGAGCCTTCCGCAGCCGCCGACAGCCTCGATACGGACGTTTCCGCCGCATAACCCGCACCCGTTCGGGGAAGTCGCGAGACCGGGGCGGAACCGTCGTCAGGAACCAGCGTCAGGTCGGCACCACAGGCGGTGTCCGCACAAGGATCCGGGGCTCCTCGGTCTCTTGACTGAGGCACGTACCAGCGGTACCCAAGCAGTGAGTGATGCGGCGGCGCGGGAGGTGCGGCGCATGGGGACGTCCGCAAGGCAAAGGCATGAGATCCGGGCGCTGCTGCGCGCCCATCTGTCCGCCGCTGCGGGATACCGCCACTCCACCCGGCACTGTCCGATCTGCCACCGGCTGCTGCGGCTCGCCATGGAGCCGGCGCCCGCCGGGGCCGGCGAGCGCCCCCGGGGCGCCGCCACGGAGGTGTCCGCCGAATGCGGATGATCGCGGCCCCGCACCCACGGAGAGGACTCTTTACCGTAGGTGCGCACTCGATGACAAGGCGCATGCGGTGTGACGGGAGTCACCGAACAGCTTTCGTAGGCGGCGGATCTTACCCACCTCCTACAACAGGTCAATTTAATATGTGCAATTGCACCACCCTCTCAGGGCCTCCTGCGGCCCCTGCCGAGGCGGCTACGGGAAGCGCTTCCCATCGATCACCACTGGCGGGAACAGCGCGCTTGCGGGCTGCCACGGTGCCGCTCCGAAGGGTCGCGAAGCACCGGGGACGGGGCGTGGAGAGGGGCGCCGAGGAGGCTGGACGAGGCCGTGGGCCCGGCGTCCGGCCGGGCCGGGACAAAGCAAAATCGCGCTGGACCCGGCGGAGTCCAGCGCGATCGACGACTCACCCATGATGTGCGGGCGGCGGGGCCTGTTGGGGCAGGCGCCTGTCGTGTGGTGCTAAGGGCGGGCGTTCAACGGGCTGGGGGGCCCGGAAAATGCCCGGTCAAGCGGTTGTTCAGGCCTCGCTGCGCTGCTGCGGGATGCCCGCGAGCAGTGCCCGGACCTCCGCTTCGCGGTAGCGCCGGTGCCCTCCGAGCGTGCGGATGGACGTGAGCTTGCCTGCCTTGGCCCAGCGCGTGACCGTCTTCGGGTCCACGCGGAACATCGTGGCAACCTCAGCCGGGGTCAGCAGCGGCTCGGCATCAGGGGTGCGAGCGGTCATGAGCGGCCTCCTCGGGAGAACCGAACCATCACGGTTCTTTCCTCTAAATTCTGCACCTTGACCCACGTTGCCCGATATGGCGGACGCGGGCCGAGTCGGTTATAGGACGAACGGCTTGTCCTCGGCACTACAACTACACCATCTGTCCAGCACCGTCGGCCAAACCGATGGAATTGCCCTCTCAGGTGTTCAACCTCGGCGGAAGCCGATGGACCATGCCATAGCGGACAGTCACGCAGCCGTGACGATCAGTCACAACAGGATCAGTGGGCATCAGCCACACCAAGAAGTGCAATACCGAAGAATCCGCCCCAACTTGGACGGAAGGAGGCCCCCATGGACTCCTTGTCCTATTTTGACACGAGGACAGGGGATAGCCGCAAGACCCGAAGTAAGTGGGTTAGGTCACGGTTGCCGTAATCGCCCGGATAGGGACCTACGTCCCGGCCGACTTTTACACCCGGCCGGCGCAGCCTCCGGAGGATGCCCCGAGATCCACATCAGTCCGGAGGCCGAAGGCTAACTCGCGTGCTGCAGTCCGCGCACCGCGCTCCACCGCTCGGTCAGCTTCTCGTACGCGCGGCCGGCCCGGTCGCCGTCCTCGTCCCGGAGCGCGGCCAGGCCCTCGGCCACGTCGGCGGCCGAGCGGTCGTCGGCGAGCTGACCCTCGGGGATCACGTGCACCAGACCCCCGTAGTCCAGCTCCACCAGCGAGCGCGGATGGAACTCCTCCAGCCAGCGACCCACATCCACCAGGCCGTCGATCAGCGGTCCCTCGCCGAGCGCCTCGCGCAGCACCTTCAGCCCGCGGGCCACCCGCCGCCGCGCCTCCACCATCGGCGTCCGGTAGCGCAGCACGGGCCCGTCCCCGCCCTTGGTGAACTCCCGCTCCTCGTCCGCGAAGAGCGCGAACCAGCGCACCGGGACGTGCCAGGTCGCCGAGCGGATCCAGGGCCGGGCGTCCGGGTTGCGCTCCAGCCACTGCTCGAAGTCGGCCACCGCCTGTCGGCGCACCACCGGCGGCAGCACCGCGTCCAGCAGCGGTTCGGGGAAGCGCTCGGAGAGCGCCTCCAGGGCCAGCCAGCCGCGCAGCCGGGTGCGCCAGGGACAGACGCAGATGATGCCGTCCACGACCGCGATGAAGGCGTCACTGCTCTCATGCACCGGCACCGGTACCGGCGGCACCGGCAGCAGGTCCGCGAGCGAGCGGCGGAGCTCGTCCTGCACCCCGGGGATGCGGTCCCGTCGCGCGTAGCGCGCCCAGTGGGTGCGCTCCGGTTCGGGAAAAGCGGCCAGCGGCTCGTAGACCCGCAGATACGCCGCGTACGGGACGGTCACCGAAGACGCCACGCCACGCACTCCCTCAAGGCAGATTCGACTGCCGGAAGTTAGTCCTCCCGGATGCTCGAATCGTCCCACGCCCACCCTGCGGGGGAACCGCCGAAAGGAAGGTCCGCGATGAGGTCACAAGGGCTTACGCTCTTGCCGACCGGCCCTCCCCACCCGCAGGAGGGCGTCCCTCCGCGACTTATGGGAGTCACCACCGTGACCGACGTACGTCCCACCGTCGAGACCGATGACGTGCTGCACACCCTGTTCCGATCCGACCAGGGCGGCCATGAGCAGGTCGTGCTCTGCCAGGACCGCGAGAGCGGTCTCAAGGCCGTGATCGCCATTCACTCCACCGCCCTGGGCCCGGCCCTCGGCGGCACCCGATTCCACGCGTACGCCTCCGACGAGGAAGCCGTCCGGGACGCGCTCAACCTCGCGCGCGGTATGTCGTACAAGAACGCGCTCGCCGGTCTCGACCACGGCGGCGGCAAGGCTGTGATCATCGGAGACCCCGAGCAGCTCAAGAGCGAGGAGCTGCTGCTCGCTTACGGGCGGTTCGTCGCCTCCCTCGGCGGCCGGTACGTCACCGCCTGCGACGTCGGCACCTACGTCTCCGACATGGACGTGGTGGCCCGGGAGTGCCGCTGGACCACCGGCCGCTCCCCGGAGAACGGCGGCGCGGGCGACTCCTCCGTGCTCACCGCCTTCGGTGTCTTCCAGGGCATGCGCGCCTCCGCGCAGGCCGCCTGGGGCGAGCCCACGCTGCGCGGCCGCCGGGTGGGCATCGCGGGCGTCGGGAAGGTGGGCCACCACCTGGTCGAGCACCTGCTGGAGGACGGCGCCGAGGTCGTGATCACGGACGTGCGGGCGGAGTCGGTGGAGCGGGTGCGCTCGCGTCACCCGGAGGTCACCGCGGTCGTGGACACCGACGCGCTGATCCGCGCCGACCTGGACGTGTACGCGCCGTGCGCGCTCGGTGGCGCGCTCAACGACGACACCGTCCCGGCGCTGACCGCCAAGGTGGTGTGCGGCGCGGCCAACAACCAGCTCGCCCACCCGGGCGTCGAGAAGGACCTCGCGGACCGCGGCATCCTCTACGCCCCGGACTACGTGGTGAACGCCGGCGGGGTCATCCAGGTGGCCGATGAGCTGCACGGCTTCGACTTCGACCGGGCCAAGGCCAAGGCGACGAAGATCTTCGACACCACGCTGGCCATCTTCGAGCGGGCCGAGGCGGACGGCGTGCCGCCGGCCGTCGCCGCCGACCGGCTGGCGGAGCAGCGCATGGCGGAGGCCCGCCAGGCGTAAGCAGGGCGTATCGGGGCGTAACCCAAACGGCCCATTTCCAGCCAATCGACGGCCCGAGAGGGCCGTCGACGGCGATCCCGACAGGCCGGGAAGCGAGAGATCCCTCACGGCCTGTCGGCGGGTCGGCGCACAAGACACGTTAAAATCGCAGCTGACCAGCGGGGACGGGGCGCCTTGCGGGTTGTGTGACGTGGCACGTCATGCGGGCGACGTACCGTATGGCCACAGAAGCAGGTACCGTTGAAGCCCTACGGACCGGGTTCTCTCAGGAGAGTCCGCTCCGAATCATGAACGTGAACGCGTGTCAAGACTCTGGGGCCGTCGAGCCCCGTCGTTGAGGGGGTCGAGCCATGGGGCGCGGCCGGGCCAAGGCCAAGCAGACGAAGGTCGCCCGCCAGCTGAAGTACAACAGCGGCGGGACGGACCTCTCACGCCTGGCTGAGGAGCTGGGCGCATCGCCGACAACGAACCAGCCGCCGAATGGCGAGCCGTTCGAGGACGACGATGAGCTGGATGACCCGTACGCACAGTACGCGGATCGGTACAACGACGATGAGGACGAGGACGACGACCAGTCGTCCGGACCGTCCTCCTATCGTCGCCGCGCTTGACCGCGTCCCTATAGGGGCGTCCAGCGCTTCGCTGAACCTCAGCCGGTCCGAGGCCCTTGCCTCGGACCGGCTTCTGTGCTGCCTTCACTGACTCGGCCGCCCTCACGGATTCAGCCGCCCGCACGGACCCGCGTCCCCGACCCGCCGTCGCGTCAGCTCGCGTAGTCACCGGTGAGGGTCACGGCCTCGGTGTGCTCGGCCCCGCGGTCGAGGATCTCGCCGCAGACCCAGGAGTCGACACCGCGGTCGGCGAGCGTGGTCAGCGCCACGTCGACGGAGTCCTGCGGCACGACGGCGATCATGCCGACGCCCATGTTGAGGGTCTTCTCCAGCTCCAGCCGCTCCACCGAGCCGGCCGTGCCGACCAGGTCGAAGATCGCGCCCGGGGTCCAGGTCGACCGGTCGACCGTGGCGTGCAGGTGGTCGGGGATGACGCGGGCCAGGTTGTTGGCCAGCCCACCGCCGGTGACGTGCGAGAAGCCGTGCACCTCGGTGGTGCGGGTGAGCGCCAGGCAGTCCAGCGAGTAGATCTTGGTGGGCTCCAGCAGCTCCTCGCCGAGTGTCCGGCCAAGCTCCGCGACCTCGCGGTCCAGCGACCAGCCGGCCCGGTCGAACAGCACGTGCCGGACGAGTGAGTACCCGTTCGAGTGAAGTCCGGAGGACGCCATGGCGATCACCGCGTCACCCGTACGGATGCGATCGGCGCCCAGCACCTGGTCCGCCTCGACCACTCCGGTGCCCGCGCCGGCCACGTCGAAGTCGTCCTCGCCGAGCAGCCCGGGGTGCTCGGCGGTCTCGCCGCCGACCAGTGCGCAGCCGGCGAGCACACAGCCCTCGGCGATGCCCTTGACGATGGCGGCGACCCGCTCGGGGTAGACCTTGCCGACGCAGATGTAGTCCGTCATGAACAGCGGCTCGGCACCGCACACCACGAGGTCGTCGACGACCATGCCGACCAGGTCGTGGCCGATGGTGTCGTAGACACCCATCCGGCGCGCGATGTCGACCTTGGTGCCGACACCGTCGGTGGCGGAGGCCAGCAGCGGCCGCTCGTACCGCTTGAGGGCGGAGGCGTCGAAGAGCCCGGCGAAGCCGCCGAGGCCGCCGACGACCTCCGGACGGGTGGCCTTCTTCACCCACTCCTTCATCAGCTCGACGGCGCGGTCGCCCGCCTCGATGTCGACGCCCGCGCTCGCGTAACTGGCACCGGTGCCCGCGTGCGACGCGCGCTCGGAGGACTCAGCAGACATGGCTGAAAACTTTCGTCTCGTGTATTACGGGGCGTTACGGGGCTTGGCCGGCCGGCTACGGGCGGCGCAGCGCGTCCGCGGCGTCGGCGCCGCCGGCCAGCTCGGTCTCCAGCAGGTGCTTGCCCAGCAGCTCCGGGTCGGGCAGCTCCATCGGGTACTCGCCGTCGAAGCAGGCGTGGCACAGGTTCGGCTTGGCGATGGTGGTCGCCTCGATCATGCCGTCGATGGAGATGTAGGCGAGCGAGTCCGCGCCCAGCGACTTGCCGATCTCCTCGACCGACAGACCGTTGGCGATCAGCTCGGCGCGGGTGGCGAAGTCGATGCCGAAGAAGCACGGCCACTTGATCGGCGGGGAGGAGATCCGGATGTGGACCTCGGCCGCCCCGGCCTCGCGCAGCATCCGCACCAGCGCCCGCTGAGTGTTGCCGCGGACGATGGAGTCGTCCACGACCACCAGCCGCTTGCCGCGGATGACTTCCTTGAGCGGGTTCAGCTTCAGCCGGATGCCCAGCTGCCGGATGGTCTGCGACGGCTGGATGAAGGTCCGGCCGACGTAGGAGTTCTTGACCAGCCCGGAACCGTAGGGAATCCCGCTGGCCTCGGCGTAGCCCACCGCGGCCGGAGTGCCGGATTCCGGGGTGGCTATCACCAGGTCGGCGTCGGCCGGCGCCTCAGCGGCCAGCCTGCGGCCCATCTCCACCCGGGAGAGGTAGACGTTCCGCCCGGCGATGTCGGTGTCGGGGCGGGCCAGGTAGACGTACTCGAAGACGCAGCCCTTGGGGCGGGCCTCGGCGAAGCGGGAGGTGCGCAGGCCGTTCTCGTCGATGGCGATCAGCTCGCCCGGCTCCACCTCGCGGATGAAGCTCGCGCCGACGATGTCCAGGGCGGCGGTCTCGGACGCCACCACCCAGCCGCGCTCCAGGCGGCCGAGGACCAGCGGGCGGATGCCCTGCGGGTCGCGGGCGGCGTACAGCGTCTGCTCGTCCATGAAAACGAGGCTGAAAGCACCCTTGACCTTCGGCAGGACGCGGGCTGCCGAGTCCTCGAGGGTCATCGGCTTGCCGTCGTCGTCGACCTGACCGGCGAGCAGCGCGGTGACCAGGTCGGTGTCGTTGGTCGCCGCGACCTGGGTGGCCCGGCCGTCCTGCCGCGGCAGGGCCGCGACCAGCTCGGCGAGCTCGGCGGTGTTGACCAGGTTGCCGTTGTGGCCCAGAGCGATCGAGCCGTTGGCGGTGGCCCGGAAGGTCGGCTGCGCGTTCTCCCACACCGAGGCACCGGTGGTGGAGTAGCGGGCATGACCGACCGCGATGTGGCCCTGAAGGGAACCGAGGGAGGTCTCGTCGAAGACCTGGGACACAAGGCCCATGTCCTTGAAGACGAGGATCTGGGAGCCGTTACTCACTGCGATGCCCGCGGACTCCTGTCCACGGTGCTGCAGCGCGTACAGCCCGAAGTAGGTGAGTTTGGCGACCTCTTCACCCGGGGCCCAGACACCGAAGACGCCGCAAGCGTCCTGGGGGCCCTTCTCGCCGGGGAGCAGGTCGTGGCTGAGTCGTCCGTCACCACGTGGCACGTCTTCGAGTCTAGGCCAGTTCCGGCGCGCCTCCGAACGAGAGAAGGGCGCAGGGGCGCACATCACACCACCTCGGAGGCCATGTGACCGCGTCCGCCCAGCTGACCGGCGTCGATACCGGATGCGGGCTGCGGCGAGGATCACATCCCCTGCGGCGGCTACCGGTGCGTACGCCCTGCTCGACCGGCACCGGTGCATGGATTTCAGCCACACCACGAGCGCGATCCGTCGCGGGGTGTAACCAGGGGTGTCCGATGGGTCGGAGTGCGCAGACCCGTCGGACACCCCCTAGCGCAGCAGCGGCAGCAGCGCGGCCAGGTCGGCCCGCTCGCCGCTCGCCGTGAGATCCGCCGACTCGACCGCCTCGCCCCAGCTCATGCGCCCGGTGGCGAGGCGTACCCAGGTCAGCGGGTCGGTCTCCACGACGTTCGGCGGGGTGCCGCGGGTGTGCCGCGGCCCTTCGACGCACTGCACGACGGCGAACGGCGGTACGCGCACCTCCACCGAGCCGCCGGGGGCCTTGGCCGCGAGGGCGTCGGCCAGCAGCCGCACGGTGGTGGCCAGCGCCTGGCGGTCGTAGGGGATCTCGGCCCCTGTGGCGGCCGCCAGGTCATCGGTGTGCACGACGAGTTCGACACAGCGGGTGACCAGGAAGTCGTCCAGTGACATCGCGCCCACCCGGGCGGCCAGCAGCCGGTCACCAGGGGCGGGCAGCACCAGTTCCTCGTACCGGGCGGCGGCCCGCTCCAGCAGCTCGGCCGGCTCGGCCCGCGCCGCCAGGGCACGGCCGGCCTCGTCGATGTCGGCGGCATGGGCGGCGGTCGCGGCCACCCAGCCGGTGACGGTGACCTCCACGGTGGGCGGCGCGGGCCGCTCCAGATGGCGGCCCGCGGCCTCCACCACCAGGGACAGATGCGCGACCAGGTCGCGCACGGTCCAGCCTCCCCCGGCGCTGCCGCCGGGTGGGGGTACCCCCGGCGAAGCCAGGGGGAGTGCCCCCACCAGCCGGGTCGGCCCGGCCAACTGCTCGGCGCTCAGCGCCGCCACGGCGTCGCGGACATGCGAAAACTGCGCCGCGACCGCGGCGCGCGTCTTGGCGGAGTCGTACGTACGGGCACGGGACGTGCGGCGCGCGGCGGTCATGCGTGCGAGCTTAACGAGACAGCACCGGGCGCCCGGCAGATTATGGGAAAGAGAGGCTGTCTCCCGCCAGAAGGGGGTGCGTTGCCATGGGCGAGCACCCGGACAGTGCTCTGGTACGCCGGGGCTACGACGCCTTCGGCCGGGGTGACATGGACGCGTTGGCGGCCATGATGACCTCGGACTGCGTCCACCATGTGCCCGGCGACAACCCGTTCTCCGGCCACCACAAGGGCCGTGACGCCTGCATCGACCTCTACCGCCGGCTCCACGAGGAGACGGGCGGCACGATGCGGGTGAAGCTGGACACCGTGCTCGCCGATGGGCGCGGGCACGCCATGTCCGTCCACACCTTCTACGCGGACCGCAAGGACCGCGGCCTGGAGATGCGTGAGGGCCTGTTCTTCACCATCGTCGGTGGCAAGATCAGCGACATCGACGAGTGCTGGGCCGACATCGACGCCGAGGACGAGTTCTGGAGCAACTGACCGCAGCGCGGCCGGGCCGTACGCCACGCGTACGGCCCGGCCGCCCGTCGTCGGACGGGTGCGGACGGGGTCAGACCAGCAGCCCCGGGATGGTCGCCTCGTGGACGTCCTTGAGCTCGGCCAGCGGAATGCTGAACTCGCCCTGCACCTCGACCGCTTCGCCGTCGATCACGCCGATACGGGTGGCCGGCAGGCCGCGCGCACCGCACATGTCGTTGAAGCGGACCTCCTCGCTGCGCGGCACGGCCACCACTGCGCGGCCGGCCGACTCGGAGAAGAGCAGGGTGAACGCGTCAAGGCCGTCCGGGACGATCAGCCGGGCGCCCTTCCCACCGCGCAGGCAGGACTCGACCACGGCCTGGATGAGGCCGCCGTCGGAGAGGTCGTGCGCGGCGTCGATCATGCCGTCCCGGGAGGCCGAGATGAGGATCTCGCCCAGCAGCTTCTCGCGGTCCAGGTCCACGGCCGGCGGCATGCCGCCGAGGTGGTCGTGGATGACCTGGGACCAGGCCGAGCCGCCGAACTCCTCGCGGGTGTCGCCCAGCAGGTAGAGCAGCTGGCCCTCTTCCGCGAAGGCGATCGGGGTGCGGCGGGTGACGTCGTCGATCACACCGAGCACGGCGACGACCGGCGTCGGGTGGATGGCGACATCGCCGGTCTGGTTGTACAGCGACACGTTGCCGCCCGTCACCGGGGTGCCCAGGCGCAGGCAGCCGTCCGCCAGACCACGGGTGGCCTCGGCGAACTGCCACATCACGCCCGGGTCCTCGGGGGAACCGAAGTTCAGGCAGTCGGAGATGGCCAGCGGCTTGGCACCGGACGCCGCGACGTTCCGGTAAGCCTCGGCCAGGGCCAGCTGCGCGCCGGTGTACGGGTCGAGCTTGGCGTACCGGCCGTTGCCGTCGGTCGCCATGGCCACGCCCAGGTTCGACTCCTCGTCGATCCGGACCATGCCGGCGTCCTCGGGCTGGGCGAGCACGGTGTTGCCCTGCACGAAACGGTCGTACTGGTCCGTGATCCAGGACTTCGACGCCTGGTTCGGCGAGCCGACCAGCCGCAGGACCTGCGCGCGCAGCTCCTCGGAGGTCTGCGGGCGCGGGAGCTTCCCGGCGTCGTCGGCCTGGAGCGCGTCCTGCCACTCGGGGCGGGCGTAGGGCCGGTGGTAGACCGGGCCCTCGTGCGCGACGGTACGCGGCGGCACGTCGACGATCTGCTCGCCGTGCCAGAAGATCTCCAGGCGTTCGCCCTCGGTCACCTCACCGATGACGGTGGCGATGACGTCCCACTTCTCGCAGATCTCCAGGAAGCGGTCGACCTTGTCGGGCTCGACGATCGCGCACATGCGCTCCTGCGACTCGCTCATGAGGATTTCCTCGGGCGAGAGGGTCGCGTCGCGCAGCGGCACGGTGTCCAGCTCGACCCGCATGCCGCCGGAGCCCGCGCTGGCCAGCTCGCTGGTGGCGCAGGACAGACCGGCGCCGCCCAGGTCCTGGATACCGGCGACCAGGTCCTCGCGGAACACCTCCAGGGTGCACTCGATGAGGAGCTTCTCCTGGAACGGGTCACCGACCTGGACCGCCGGGCGCTTGGCGGGCTTTGTGTCGTCGAAGGTCTCGGAGGCGAGCACGGAGACGCCGCCGATGCCGTCGCCGCCGGTGCGGGCGCCGTAGAGGATGACCTTGTTGCCCGGGCCGGAGGCCTTGGCGAGGTGGATGTCCTCGTGCTTCATCACGCCGATGCAGCCGGCGTTGACCAGCGGGTTGCCCTGGTAGCAGGCGTCGAAGACGACCTCGCCGCCGATGTTGGGCAGGCCCAGGCAGTTGCCGTAGCCGCCGATGCCCGCGACCACACCGGGCAGCACCCGCTTGGTGTCGGGGTGGTCGGCCGCGCCGAAGCGCAGCGGGTCGACGACCGCGACCGGCCGCGCGCCCATGGCGAGGATGTCGCGGACGATGCCGCCGACGCCGGTGGCGGCGCCCTGGTAGGGCTCGATGTACGAGGGGTGGTTGTGCGACTCGACCTTGAAGGTGACCGCGTAGCCCTGGCCGACGTCGACCACACCGGCGTTCTCACCGATGCCGACGAGCATCGCGTCGCTCTCCGGGGCCTTCTCGCCGAACTGCTTGAGATGGACCTTGCTGCTCTTGTACGAGCAGTGCTCGGACCACATCACCGAGTACATGGCGAGCTCGGCGCCGGTGGGACGGCGGCCGAGGATCTCGCGGATGCGCTCGTACTCGTCCTGCTTCAGGCCGAGTTCGGCCCAGGGCTGGTCGACGTCCGGGGTCTCGGTGGCGTGCTTGACGGTGTCGAGGGTCATGCTGCGACCAGCTTCTTGAGGATCGAAGTGAAGAATCCGAGGCCGTCGGTGCGGCCGGTGCCGACGTGCGGCTCCACGGCGTGCTCCGGGTGCGGCATCAGACCGACGACGTTGCCCGCCGCGTTGGTGATGCCGGCGATGTCGCGGAGCGAGCCGTTGGGGTTTCCGTATCCCTCGGCGGCCTCACCCTGGGCGAGGTAGCGGAAGACCACGCGGCCCTCCGCCTCCAGCTCGTCCAGGACGCGCTCCTCGGCGACGTACCGGCCGTCGATGTTCTTCAGCGGAATGCTGATCTCCTGACCGGGTTCGTACGAACTCGTCCAGGCGGTCGCGGTGTTTTCCACCCGCAACTTCTGATCGCGGCAGATGAAGTGCAGATGGTTGTTTCGCAGCATCGCGCCGGGCAGCAGGTGCGTCTCGGTGAGCACCTGGAAGCCATTGCAGATGCCAAGTACGGGCATGCCCGCCTTGGCCTGCTCAATGACGGTCTCCATCACCGGGGAGAAGCGCGAGATCGCCCCGGCACGCAGATAGTCCCCATAGGAGAAGCCGCCGGGCAGAACGACCGCGTCGACCTGCTTGAGATCCTTGTCACGGTGCCACAGCGGCACTGCTTCCAGACCGGCGATACGGACGGCCCGCCGGGTGTCGCGGTCATCCAGAGTGCCGGGAAAAGTGACGACTCCGACGCGCGCCGTCACGACACGGCCTCTGCGTCGGCATCTTCGACCTTCACGACGAAGTCTTCGATGACGGTGTTGGCGAGGAAGGTTTCTGCCATCTCGCGGATACGGGCGAGGGCGGTGTCGTCGACCGGGCCCTCCACTTCGAGTTCGAAGCGCTTGCCCTGACGGACGTCCGAGATCCCCTCGAATCCCAGGCGGGGCAGTGCACGCTGCACCGCCTGGCCCTGCGGGTCGAGGATCTCCGGCTTGAGCATGACGTCGACTACGACGCGTGCCACTGGCACTCCCGGTGGTGATGTGGTGCGTAAGGCGGTGTCCTCAGCGTACCCCCCGGAAAAATCTACGCGAGTAGATATCTCGT
This sequence comes from Streptomyces sp. JLBT605, assembly GCF_058215555.1. Classification (NCBI taxonomy): domain Bacteria; kingdom Bacillati; phylum Actinomycetota; class Actinomycetes; order Kitasatosporales; family Streptomycetaceae; genus Streptomyces; species Streptomyces sp. JLBT605. The sequence goes on along the minus strand of NZ_CM177087.1, from coordinate 3,603,575 downwards.
GGCCGTGATCACGTTTAAGCATCGACGGCAGGAAGTACTGCGGAAAGGGCCCCGTAAAACGTATGGTCCCGATTGCGGCGTGACACGCGGACGAAATTCAAGGGGCTTCACAATGCATTGTCCGCCGCTGTACAAAAGAAAAAGCATTGAGCCCCGACACTTCACCCCCGGCATCTGTGCTCCTCACTGCATCGATGCACCCCGAAAGGACCGATATCCGTGGCGCAGCGCGTAGTGGTCACGCTCTCTGACGACATCGACGGCGGAGAAGCCGAGGAGACGGTCACCTTCGGACTCGACGGCAGGTCGTACGAGATCGACCTGAGCTCCGCCAATGCGAAGAAACTCCGTACGGCCCTGGCCCCCTTCGTGGAGGCCGGCCGCAAGCGGGCCCGCTCCGGCAAGGCCTACAAGCGGACCTCGGTGGCCCCGGACCCGGCGGCGGTGCGCGCCTGGGCGCGCTCGCACGGCATGGACGTGCCGCCGCGCGGCCGCATCCCGAAGAAGGTCTACGAGGCGTTCAACGCGGCGGGCTGAGCCCCTGCGGAACCTCTCGTTCAGCCGAGTTGCGCAACACCCCTGGTGATCCGCTAGAGTCTGGATCACGCCGAGGGGCGAGGCCGAAAGGCAAAGCCCCGAGGACCATGCGGGTGTAGCTCAGTAGTAGAGCGCCCCCTTTCCAAGGGGGAGGCGCAGTGTGCGATCCCTGTCACCCGCTCTCATCACTTGGCCGACCACTTCGGTGGATCAGGTACAGTGGTGTTCGCACCACCCGGCGGACTCCCTTTTCGGGAGACCAAGGGTTGTGAACATGCGGACGTGGCTCAGTTGGTAGAGCATCACCTTGCCAAGGTGAGGGTCGCGAGTTCGAATCTCGTCGTCCGCTCGGAAAAGAAGGCCCCGGTCATCACGACCGGGGCCTTCTTCGTTGGCTGTGGCCGTGGCCACGCCACGACGGACCTGGCGGATCCCGGTGAATCGAGCCCCGCGCCCGGCCCGCGAAAGGTGTGCGGGCGGTGTGGCGGTTGCCACATCTGCCGGATGGGCGGCGGTCGAGCGGTTCGATTGCCCGCGAGGTTGGCTATAGTGGACTTCGCACCGCGCGGAGAGCGCGGGGCAGGCGGACGTAGCTCAGTTGGTAGAGCGCAACCTTGCCAAGGTTGAGGTCGCGAGTTCGAGCCTCGTCGTCCGCTCCATGACGAAGGGCCCCGGTCATCACGACCGGGGCCCTTCGCGTTGCGCCGGTCAGGCCCAGCGGGTGCCGGTCAGGCGCTGGTAGGCGTCGATGTACTTGGCGCGGGTCTGCTCGACGATCTCCGCCGGAAGGGCGGGCGGCGGCAGCTCGCCGTGCCGGTCCCAGCCGGAGGCCGGCGAGGCCAGCCAGTTGCGGACGAACTGCTTGTCGAAGGAGGGCTGGGCACGGCCCGGCTCCCACTCGTCGGCGGGCCAGAAGCGGGACGAGTCGGGCGTCAGCACCTCGTCGGCCAGGATCAGGGTCTCGCCCTCGAAGCCGAACTCGAACTTGGTGTCGGCGAGGATGATCCCCCGGTCGCGCGCGATGTCGCGGGCCCGCCCGTAGACGGCGAGGGTGAGCTGCCGCAGCATGGCGGCGGTCTCCGCGCCGACCTGGCGGGCGACCTCCTCGTACGAGACGTTCTCGTCGTGCTCGCCGACCTCGGCCTTGGCGGCCGGAGTGAAGATCGGGGAGGGCAGCTCGGAGCCGTCCACCAGGCCCTCGGGGAGCGCGAGGCCGCAGACGGTGCGGTCCTTCTCGTACTCCAGGAGGCCGGAGCCGGTCAGATAGCCGCGGGCCACGCACTCGACCGGGATCATGTTCAGCGGCTTGCAGACCATGGTGCGGCCCGCCCAGTCGGCCGGCGCGCCCTCGGGCACCTCGGTGGACAGCACATGGCTGGGGGCGAGGTCGGCGAGCTGGTCGAACCACCACAGGGAGAGCTGGGTGAGCACCCGGCCCTTGTCCGGGATCTCGGTGGGCAGCACCCAGTCGAAGGCGGAGATCCGGTCGCTGGCGACCATGACCAGTTCGCCGCTCTCGTTCCGGTAGAGGTCGCGCACCTTGCCGGTGTGCAGGTGCTCAAGGCCGGGAACCTCGACCGGTTCGGGCTTCTCTACGAATCCGGACACGGATCCTCCTGGGGGTTTTGACCAAGTCCCCCGATTGTCCCTCACCGGTCTCCGGCGGCGTGACAAGGGTCGGCGGCGGCGTTCCCCGGCCCAGGAGGAGCCGGCCCGTCGGCGCCAAGCCGGCAGCCGGGGACGTCAGTCGCGCTTGCACATCCGGTCGAGGAGGTTCGCGGTGGCGCGCTGGACGCGCTCGTCCACATGGCCCGGCCGGTCCAGCGCCGGTGACCAGGCGAAAGTGCCCGCCGCGAAGACCAGGGCGCCGCTGGGCGCCCGGTACAGCGAGGTCTCCTGGTGCCGGATGACACCGTCCGCGTCGGTGTACGGCGAATGGGCGAGCAGGATCCGGCGGGTGTGCTCGGGCAGGCAGGTGCGCGGGAAGTAGCGGTCGGCCTCGCCCGCCACCAGGCCCGGCAGTTCGTCGCCCTCGCCGGCGCCGGTCGCCTCCCACAGCCAGTGGCCCGCGTTGCGCACGATCAGCGGGTGCGGCTCCGGGACCCGCCCGGCGTACTGGATGCCCATCAGCTCCTGCTCCGGGACGGACGTCTCGCGCCACAACGCGGAGCGGCCGGGGCCGCGGCGCTTGCGGCAGGTGAGCAGGCGGTCCGGCCCGGCCGGGGAGGGGGCGAGCTCGACCTGCCAGTACATGGTGTTCGCGGAGAGGAAGACCAGCGAGGTGCCGCTGTCCCGGGCGTGCTCGACGGCCCGGCGCATGGGCACCGACCAGTATTCGTCGTGGCCGGGGAAGACCAGCCCCCGGTAGCGGGTGGGGTCGACGCGGCCGGCGTGCAGATCGCAGGTGTGGGCGTAGGCCAGGTCGTATCCGTACCGCTCGGCCCAGCGGATGAAGTCGTAGGCGTGGCCCACGTGCAGCGGCAGGCCGGCGCCCGCGTACGGCCGGTCGAAGGAGACGGTGACCGCCGCGTCCTGCTCGCCGAGGAGCCGGCCCTGCTCGTCCCAGGCGTGGTAGAGGCTGGCGCCGGTGCGGCCGTCCTCGGGGTAGAGGTTGTAGGCCTGCCAGGTGACGTCGGGGAGGACGAGGAGCAGGTCGGCGGGGTGGTCGTCGCGGACCGTGAAGGGGACGTGGCTGCGGTAGCCGTCGGCCGTGGTCAGCACGGCGACATACGCGCCGAGCTTCCAGTAGCTGGGGATCTGGAGCCGCCAGGACAGCCACCAGTGATGGCAGGAGACGGTGCGGTCCACGGTCAGCGGCGGCGGCTGGACGATGCCGGACAGCCGCGGGCTGGTGGTGATCTTCGCGGCGCCGTCGCCGCCGTAGTGGCCGATGCGGTAGATGTCCACGCCGAACTGCTGGGGCGGGTCGACGGTGATCCGGAAGTCGATGGCCTCGCCGGGGGCGGCGGCGGGGGTGGAGGTGAAGCCCTTGATCTGGCGGTGGACGTCATCGGCGCTGCGCGGCCCGGAGCCCCGGGAACCGGCGGCCGCACCGGTCTGGGCGACGTCCACGTACCAGGGCACCACCTGACCGGTGTCGTCGAAGTACTGCTCGGTTCCGCGCAACCAGGGCAGCGGTCCCTGTCCGAAAGGGTCCGATACCGCATGCGCGAGTGCTCCCGACTCCCAGCGCCGGATGTGCTCCGTCCCCACGCGCTTCCCTCCCTGGCTCCCCCGGTCGGCTCAGCTCACGCCTTGCCACGCTCACTGTTCTGTTTGGGCACTATCTGTCCGGGCCGTGCGACAGTGGTCGGTTACAGCACATCACATAACGCACCCACTCCATCACTGTTCGTCGTGAATTGACGTGAGCGAACTTATCCCGACGCATTTCGAGCCGGCTCGCAGACCACTCGGGTCACGCCGGTCAGCACGGTCGGGCCGCTGGGACGGTCGGCGGACCTGAGTCCGGACTTGAGTCCGGACTTGAGTCCGGACCTGAGTGCGGACCTGAGCGCGGACCTGAGTGCGGGGCCGGGAGCGGAGGCCTTGGGGGCAGGGCCCGGGGCGTTGGGCGGTGCCGATCGGGTCCGGGGGCGCGGGAGGTACCGGGCCGGGTCAGCCGGGTCAGCCGAGCCGGACGGGCCGCTCGGAGCGCACCCCGGTGTCGCCCAGCCAGGCGCGCAGCGGCTCGGCGTCGCCGTCCTCCACCAGGCTTAGCACCGGCACGGCCAGATCCGCCGCCCGGCGCCCGCCGATCAGCAGCACCGGACCGTCCAGCCAGTCCAGGCCGGGGGCGGCGTCCGCGGTGTCCAGGGCGGCGCAGCACACCATGGCGGTGACGTGGTCGGCGAGGAGTTCGCGGCCGGTGCGCGGCGGCTGGAGCGGGAAGAGCGGCGCGAATCCGTCCGTCCACAACTCCGCTCCCTCGCCCGGGCCGAAGGCGCCGGGCCCGAGGGGCTCGCCCGGGCCGCCGTCGCCGAAGCCACCGCTCCCCTGGGTGGTCCCGGAGTCCGCGTCCGTGCTCGCCCGGGATGCCTCCCGCCAGGCGGCGGCCTCCTCGCGGGCCAGCTCGCCGGTGAGCAGCGCGGCCAGCTCCTCCACCGGGGTCCCGGCACCGGGGCCGGTGGCGCTGAGCCGGTCGATGACCCGGGCCAGGGTCGGCACGGCGTCCTGCCCGGGGTGGCCGCCGGGGCTGTCCGCGGCCGCCGGCCCGGCATCGCGGGAGGCGCGCGCCGCGCCCGCGCCCAGGAACGGGGTGCGCAGCGCGGCGGGGCGCCCTCCGGCGGCCCGGGCGACGGCCGGGGCCTCGGCGGGGAATTCGGTCGTCCGGCGGCTGGGGGCCTCGGGACGGGCCGTACCGCGGCCGCGGGTCCGGGTCTCGGGGCGGGTCTCGGCGGGCCCGCGGTGCCGCTCCGCGGGGCCTCGGCTGCGGCCCTCGGCGCGGAGCTCCGGCGCGCCCGGCGCCGGGTGTCCCGGCTCGGGACGGGGCTCGGTCCGCGGCAGCTCGTCCAGGACCCGGAGCAGCCGGGCGGCCTCCAGCCGCCAGGTGCGGTCCACGACCTCGTCGGGGTATTCGTCCCAGCCGATCGGGACCCAGTCCGGGCCGGCCGTGGGCGGGCCGCCGTGGAAGAGGCGGGCGGCGAGCAGCGAGGTGGCCTCGTCGATCAGGCCCGGCTCCTCCAGCAGGTCGCACGCCGGGCGCTCCCCGAGGCGGGATGCGAACCCTTCCGCCAGCCGGTCGCGGCGGGAGAGTTCGGTGAGGGCGGAGACCACTCCGGCATCCAGCCGGGAGGGCCAGCGGCCCATCCGCCAGGCGGGCAGGGCGACCCGGGTCAGCAGCCGGTCCCAGCCCGCGTAGGCGAGCCCGACCTGCTCCTGGGCGACGATGCGCAGTCCGTAGTCGACGTCCTGGGCGCGCTGTGAGGCGGCGGTGGCCACCCCGCGCTCCATCTCCGCGGCGTGCTCCCGGCAGCCGCGGAGCAGCAGCCGGGCGACCCAGCCGACGCAGCCGAGCGCGGGCCTGCGCACCGCCCGGTCGAACAGGGACCGGCCCCACGGCGACCGGGACCGGCCGGGGCCTGCGCCGGGAGGGAGGGCGTCCGGACCGGGGGCGGGCCCGGTGGCGGCCGGCGGGAGATCAGAGGGGGCCTGCGGCCGTCCGAAGGGGTCCCCGGGGGGCCGGGTGCCCCTGGCCGCGACGGCGACGGCGGCGTCCAGCCCGCGCACGAAGCGGCGGGCGGCGGCTATGTCGGGGTGGGCGGAGGGGCCGGTGCCGGCGACCACCGGGGCGAGCAGCGCCCGCAGCTCCTCCACCCGCATCCACCACAGGAAGGGCGACCCGATCACCAGCACCGGGGCCGAGGGCTGCCGCCGCTCCCGTCGGCCGCCCGGCCGCCCGGTCACCGCTGCCGCGTCCTGCCGGGCCGGGTGCTGCCGTGCCGGGTCCTGCCGCTCCGCGCCGTGCGCACGGTGCGTACGGTCCTCCAGCCAGCTGTCGCAGTCGGGGGTGAGCGCTATGGCGGAGGGGGCGGGGACATCGAGCCGGTCGGCCAGGTCGCGAACGAGGCGGTACAGATCCGGTGCCGTCTCCTCGGGGATCGGCACCGTGGGGCTGAGGGCGGGCCTGGCCCGCACCACCACGGCGGCGATTCCGGCAGCGACCAGCAGGACCACCAGGGCCACGCCGACCACCGCCCAGCGGAGCGCGGTCCAGCCGTCCCCGCCGCCGATCCGGCCGGTGGCGCTGCCGGCCAGCAGCACCACGGCGGCGGCGGTGGGAAGGAGGGCCACGGCCAGTGCGGTGCTGCGGATGCGCAGTACCGCCAGGGCGCGGGCGCGTGCCGCGAGTGCACCTGTCTTGTGGTCTGCTTCCGGACCTGCCACGAGTCTGACACCCCCTACTGCCCTGCCGATGGGTGGGAACAGCGGACGCCGGCGGCGTTCCTTCGTACTCCCCCCACTGTCACACCGGTGACCGCCGGCGCAATGCCGGTGGGCCAGTTGCCGCAGCGCATCTGGGCGGCACATTAGTTGGGGTCGGGGCGCCCGTCAGTAGGCTGGCGAAGCTCTCACTCGATGGAATGGCGTTGGGCTCCGGGAGGCAACCTTCGGGCCCGATCAGGCGTGACGTCGCGCCGCCTGACCGGGCCGATCGCCGGTTCAGCGGGCGTCGGCGGCCCGCTCCGCGATGTCCGTGCGGTGGTGCGAGCCCGGGAGGGTGATGCGGGAGACCGCCCGGTAGGCCCGCTCACGGGCGGTGGCGAGGTCCGCGCCGGTGGCGGTGACGGAGAGTACCCGGCCGCCCGCGCTGACGATCTCGCCGCCGGCCTCGTCCCGCTTGGTGCCCGCGTGCAGCACGTAGGCCGTGGGCGCGTCCGCCTCCGCGACCTCGTCCAGGCCGCTGATCGGGTCGCCGGTACGTGGGGCGTCCGGATAGTTGTGCGAGGCGATGACGACGGTCACCGCGGCGCCGTCGCTCCAGCGCAGCGGCGGCTCGGCGGCCAGATTGCCGGTGGCGGCGTTGAGCAGGACGCTCGCCAGCGGGGTCTTGAGGCGGGCCAGCACGACCTGGGTCTCCGGGTCGCCGAAGCGCGCGTTGAACTCGATGACCCGCACGCCGCGCGAGGTGATCGCCAGCCCCGCGTAGAGCAGGCCGGAGAAGGGCGTGCCGCGGCGGCGCAGCTCGTCCACGGTCGGCTGGAGCACGGTGGCCAGCACCTCGTCGACCAGCTTGGGGTCGGCCCAGGGCAGCGGGGAGTAGGCGCCCATGCCGCCGGTGTTGGGGCCCTCGTCGCCGTCGTAGGCGCGCTTGAAGTCCTGCGCGGGCTGGAGCGGGAGCACCGTCTCCCCGTCGGTGATCGCGAACAGCGACACCTCGGGCCCGTCCAGGAACTCCTCGATCACCACCCGGTCGCAGGCCAGCGCGTGGGCGCGGGCGGCCTCGAGGTCGCCGGTCACCACGACGCCCTTGCCCGCGGCCAGGCCGTCGTCCTTGACGACGTACGGCGCGCCGAAGGCGTCCAGGGCCTCGTCGATCTCCTCCGGGGTGGTGCAGACGTAGGAGCGGGCGGTGGGGACCCCGGCGGCGGCCATCACGTCCTTGGCGAACGCCTTGGAGCCTTCCAGCTGGGCGGCCTCGGCGGACGGGCCGAAGACCGGGACGCCACGGTCGCGCACCGCGTCCGCGACCCCGGCGACCAGCGGGGCCTCCGGGCCCACGACGACCAGGTCGGCCGCGAGGGAGACGGCGAGGTCGGCGACGGCGGCGCCGTCGAGGACATCGACCGCGTGGCTCCGCGCCAGCTCCGCGGTCCCGGCGTTGCCGGGGGCGCAGTGCAGCTCGGTGACGTCGGGGTCGAGGGAGAGAGCGCGGCACAGGGCGTGTTCGCGGGCGCCGCCGCCGATGACGAGGACCTTCACGGTAGGCACCCTATTGCCTCCCTCCCGCCCGCCCCGTCCTGCCTCCCTCCGCCGCCCCGTCTCGCCTCCCGCCGCCCGCCCTGGTGCCTCCCGCCGCCCGCCCTGGTGCCTCCCGCCGCCCGCCCTGCCTTGCCTCCCGCCGGTGCCCGCCCGGCTTCTCCGTGCCCTCTTTCGAGTGAGGGTGGAAACGTTCCTATATCCGATCGGCCACCACTTACGGGCGGAATTCCACGGCTTGCGGCGGTGAGGCCAACCGTTCGGCGGTAGGAAAGTGGCTCACGTCACGGGAGCACAGGGGACCACAGGACAGCACGACATCGCAGGACCACACGCCATCACAGCAGCAGCACCGCAGCCGCAGCAGGGAGTGCACGGGTGAGCCAGCCGGAGATGCAACCCGAGGGGCCGCCTCGGCCGGGATACGGGAGGAAGCAGAGCGACCTGCTCGGGCGGCCGTTCCCGCTCGGCGACTGGGGAGAGCCCGCGGCGCGCCTGGACGAGCTGTACCAGTGGGTGGAGAGCGGGGCACTTCGGGTGGGCGACTGGTATCTCGCCGACCGCGTGTGGAAGCGCCGCACGGCGTACGGGCTGCGGGCGGGCGCCGGGGCGGGGGCGGTGGTCGGGGCCGCGCTTCCGCTGCTGGATCTCAACGAGGTGCTGGAGGGCGGCACCGGCTGGGGGTGTCTGGCGCTGCTGCTGGCGGTGGCGTGCGTGGCCTGCGACCGGTTCTTCGGGCTGACCTCGGGCTGGATGCGGGACGTGGCGACCGCGCAGGCGGTGTACCGGCGGCTGGAGGCTCTGCAGTTCGACTGGGCGGCGGAGAGCGTGCGGGAGGTGCTGGGGCCGGCGGAGGGCACGGCGAGCGAGGCCGCGGAGCGCTGCCTGGCGATGCTGCGCCGGTTCAACGAGGACGTCTCGGAGCTGGTGCGGACCGAGACGGCGGGGTGGATGGTGGAGTTCCGGTCGGGTTCGGCGCCGCTGCACACCCAGTCGCTGGTGTCCTGGGGATCCCGCCCGGACGGCGGGATCCCCGGCAGCCGCGTCCCGCTGCCGCCCGGCACCCGGCCGAACATGCCGCGGCAGCGGCCGCCGGAGCCGCCGTGCTGACACGGCCGGCCCCGTGCGTGGCCGGCCCGGGTGTGCGTGGTGGGTCGTCGGCCGGAGCCGCCGTGCTGACGGGGCGGATCGCCGGGGAGTGCCGTGGCTCTCAGCTGAAGACGATCATGGAGCCCTGGCTCAGGCTGCGGGTGGCGGCCGCGTGCAGCCCGAGCCACACATGGCGCTCCCGGGCGAACGGACTGTCCTCGTACGGAACCGGGGCCGCCGGTTCCTCCAGGCTGGTCGGGCGCGGCGGAGGCGCGGGAGCGGCCGGCGGGTTGGCGGGGTCGATGCCGATCGCCGGTGCGACGGTGTGCAGTTCGCGCAGCAGACCGTGGCTGGAGCCCAGCGGACCGCCGCCTTCCAGGAGTTCGTCGCTGGAGAGCGGGGTGGGGAAGTCGACGGGGACATAGGCGCCGGCGTGGTCGTAGTGCCACACCAGATGCGACTGCTGGGCGGTGCTCTCGAACATCTCCAGCAACTGCTTGTAGTCGCCGCCGAGTTCGTCGACCGGAGTGACGGCGAGCCCGCAGATCTGGAGCAGATAGGCACGCCGCAGGAAGTGCAGTGCGTCGTAGTCGAAGCCCGCGACCGGGGCGACGTCCCCGGACAGCCCCGGCATGTAGCCGAAGACGGGCACGGGGGGCAGGCCCGCGTCGCCGAGCACCTGGTCGTATGCCGCGATCTCCTCGGCGAAGGGGTTGTCGGGGCTGTGACAGAGCACATCGACGAGGGGGACCAGCCAGAGGTCACATGCCACGCGATCTCACTCTCGTTCCGGAAGGTCGATGGTGCGGCCAGCGTAGTGCTCCGGATACGCCCCGCGAAGTGCCGCGTCAGGCCCGAAATCCAGCCGGTACACGCGGGTCACCGCCCGCCGCGCGCCACCGGTCGGCACAAGTCGGCACCACCTGGGGGACGTCAGCTCTCGACGAGCCGTTCGACGAGCGTGAGCGAGTGCGCGTTGTACGCGGCGATGATGCGCTCCGCCTCCTCGGCGTCGGCGCGGGTCACCGCGTCGGTGAGCGCCCCGTGCTCGGCCCACAGCAGCCCGGTCAGGTCGGGCATCCGGCGCAGGTAGGGGACGGTGAACACCCAGCTCTGCACGCGGACCCGCTGGAGGAAGTCGGAGATGTAGCAGTTGCCGACCAGCCCGATCAGCTCACGCCAGAACCGCAGGTCGTAGCCGATCAGGATGTCCAGGTCGCCGAGGCGGGCGGCACGCTCCGCCTCCTCCGCCCGGCGCCGCACCGAGGCCAGCGCCTCCGGCGTCGCGGCACGCAGCACCTGCTCGGCGGTCGGGGGGCCGCCGGCGGTGCTCTCGGCACCGGGCGGGCGGCGGAAGATGCCCTCGACGATCAGCATCCGGGCCTCGACCATGGCGCGGAAGTCGTCGAGGGTGAACTCATGGACCCGGAAGCCGCGGTGCTCCTCGACGTCCAGCAGTCCCTGGGAGCACAGGTCGATCAGCGCCTCGCGGACCGGGGTCGCCGAGACGCCGTACTGCTCGGCCATCTCCTTCACGGTGAACTGCCGGCCGGCCGGGAGTCTGCCCGCGAGCACCTCGTCGCACAGCGCGTCCGCGATCTGCTGTCGCAGAGTGCTGCGCCTCACCGGGCTGCTGCCGGGCACGGGCATCGGCCACCGACTCCTTAACGACTCACTTTCCGTGGCCGTCGTCGGCTGAATGCACGACGGCCCCCGCCTCACCATAAGCGAGGGCCGCTGCGGCGAATACGGTGTGTGTCCGTCGACGGCCGGGCGGGGTCCGCCCGGCCCGGGCGCCGGGCCCGCGTCGGCGGTCAGGCGGTGTGCGCGTCGGCGGCGGTGAGCGCCTCGTCCAGGATGGCCAGGCCCTCCTTGGCCTCGGCCTCGCTGATGGTGCAGGCCGGCACCACATGGGTGCGGTTCATGTTGACGAACGGCCACAGTCCGCGCTGCTTGCAGGCGGCCGCGAAGTCGGCCATCGGCTTGTTGTCGGCACCGGCGGCGTTGTACGGCACCAGCGGCTCGCGGGTCGTGAAGTCCCGGACCAGGTCCAGGGCCCAGAAGGCGCCCATGCCGCGCACCTCGCCCACCGACGGGTGCCGCTCGGCGATCTCGCGCAGGCCGGGGCCGATCACCCGCTCGCCGATCTCGGCGGCGTTCTCCACGATCCGCTCCTCGGCCATCGCGTTGATGGTGGCCACCGCGGAGGCGCAGGCCAGCGGGTGGCCGGAGTAGGTGAGGCCGCCGGGGTAGGGCCGGGTGTCGAAGGTGGCGGCGATCTCGGCGGAGATCGCGACGCCGCCGAGCGGGACGTAGCCGGAGTTGACGCCCTTGGCGAAGGTCAGCAGGTCGGGGGTGATGTCCCAGTGGTCGGCGGCGAACCAGCGGCCGGTGCGCCCGAAGCCCGACATCACCTCGTCCAGGATGTAGACGATCCCGTACCGGTCGCAGAGCTCCCGGACGCCGGCCAGGTAACCGGGCGGCGGGACCATGATCCCGGCGGTGCCGGGCACGGTCTCCAGGATGATCGCGGCGATGGTCTGCGGGCCCTCGAAGGCGATGGTGTCCTCCAGGTGCCGCAGCGCGCGCTCGCACTCCTGCTCCTGGCTCTCGGAGTGGAACGGCGAGCGGTAGAGGAAAGGCGCCCAGAAGTGGACGACACCGGCCGAGGCGGTGTCCGAGGCCCAGCGGCGCGGGTCGCCGGTGAGGTTGATCGCCGCGGCGGTCGCCCCGTGGTAGGAGCGGTAGGCGGAGAGCACCTTGGGCCGGCCGGTGTGCAGCCGGGCCATCCGCACGGCGTTCTCCACGGCCTCGGCGCCGCCGTTGGTGAAGAAGATCTTGTCGAGGTCACCGGGGGTGCGCTCGGCGATCAGCCGGGCCGCCTCCGACCGCACGTCCACCGCGAAGCCCGGGGCCAGCGTGCACAGCTTCCCGGCCTGCTCCTGGATGGCGGCGACGACCTTGGGGTGCTGGTGCCCGATGTTGGTGTTGACCAGCTGGGAGGAGAAGTCGAGGTAGCGGTTTCCGTCGTAGTCCCAGAAGTACGAGCCCTCGGCGCCCGCGACCGCGAGCGGGTCGATGAGCCCCTGCGCGGACCAGGAGTGGAAGACGTGCGCACGGTCGGCGGCCTTGACGGCGGCGCCGGTGGCGGGGTCGGGGACCTGCGGGGAAACGGTCACGGCAACGCACCTCGATCACGTGTGGACGGTCCATTCAGCGTAAGGAGCGACCCGGGCGCCCCGGCACCGCCAAGGTGTATGGCTTCGGCCACGTCGCCCGGCACCCTGTCGGGCCCCGTGGGCCCGGCTCTGCCGAAGCGGCGGCTATCCTCCCGCGAGGACATCAGGGGGAAGGGACCGCACTCCATGCACAGCCTCGCGCCAGACGATCCGCGCACGCTCGGTTCGTACCGGCTGCTCGGCCGGCTCGGCGCGGGCGGCATGGGCCGGGTCTACCTCGCCCGCTCGGGCCGTGGCCGCACGGTCGCGGTGAAGCTCGTCCATCCGGAACTGGCCAACCAGGAATCGTTCCGGCAGCGGTTCCGCCAGGAGGTGGCGGCGGCGCGCCGGGTGGGCGGCGAGTGGACCGCGCCGGTGCTGGACGCGGACACCGAGGCGGCCATCCCCTGGGTCGCCACCGGCTATATCGCGGGTCCCACCCTGCAGCGTGTCGCACGGGACTTCGGGCCCCTGCCGGAACGTTCCGTCCGGGCGCTCGGCGCGGGCCTCGCCCGGGCCCTGCAGGCGATCCACGCCGCCGGCATCGTGCACCGCGACCTCAAGCCGTCCAATGTCCTGATCACCCTGGACGGCCCCCGGGTCATCGACTTCGGCATCGCCCGCGCGCTGGACTCGGCGACGCTGGACGGCGGGGTCACCCGCACCGGTGCGGCGGTGGGCTCGCCCGGCTTCATGTCGCCCGAGCAGGTCCGCGGCGAGCGGGTCACCGCCGCCAGCGACGTCTTCTGCCTGGGCTCGGTGCTGGCGTACGCGGCCTCCGGCCGGATGCCGTTCGGCGGTGAGAGCAGCGGTGCGCACGCGCTGATGTTCCGCATCGCGGAGGAGGAACCGGACCTCTCCACGGTGCCGGACGCCCTGCGCCCGCTCATCTCCGCCTGCCTCGCCAAGAACCCGGCCGACCGGCCCGGCCCCGAGGACGTCGTGCGGCAGACCGGCGCCCTGGACCTGCTGACCGATCCGCGCGCCGCGGAGTCCTGGCTGCCCGGCGGGCTGGTGACACAGCTGGGGCGGCAGGCCATCCGGCTGCTGGACGCCGAGGACCCGGACGGCGACGGCTACGGGTTCCCACACCCGCCCACGACCGCCACCCCGCCGCCGGCCGCAACCCCGACCGTGGCCGACCACTCGGCGTACGGCCACCCCACGCCCAGCGCCGGGTACGCCCACCCCACGCCCGGCGGCGCGTACGGCCACCCCGCACCGGGCACCGCGCACGCCCATCCCGCGCCCGGCACCCCCGGACGCCCCCGGCGCGGCCGGACCCCGCTGCTCATCGCCGCTCTGCTGCTCGCGGGTCTGGCCGGCGCCGGGGCGGTGGCGGCCTACTACGTGATGCACCAGGACGACACGTCGAGCCTCCGGGCCGACGAGGGCGAGGACGAGGACGAGAACGGCGGAAAGAACGGGGGCGGCAACGGCGACAAGGCACCGGGCCCGACCCCCTCGGGCCCGGGCGCGGTACCTCAGCGCTTCCTGGGCACCTGGGACTCCAACTTCAACAACACCCGGGGCCTGCAGATCCGGCGCATCATCATCAGCCAGGGCAAGACCGGCGCCCCCGTCGCCAAGATCACCGGCGCGGGCACCAACGACAAGGACGGCGTGCCGTACCGCTGCGCCTGGACCGCGACGCTGGCCGCGGCGGGGACGGACACCTCGGCGCTGCGCCTCAACCCCTCGAAGGTGACCGTGGCCGAACCCCCGAGCAAGTGCCAGCCCGGCCGGGCGACCGAACTGACGCTGCTTTCGGACACCACGCTCACCCGCGATTTCCTCGGCTCGGACCAGGAGTCACTCACGTACACCCGGGTGGAGTGAAGCCCTCCGGCACTCCGCGACCACTTCTGACGGAACATCAACCCCGCGCCCCCCGCCGCCCTCTGCCGACCCGTCCTAAACAGACGTTCGACTCGGTCGGATACGGAACCGATAACGGATCGTCCGCGTCGTCCCCATCGCTCCCCGCCGCCTCTATTCTCAGGCGAGGGTTGATCAGGGGAAGGGACGTCAGCGCATGGAAGACCTGGGGGCGGAGGACCCTCGTTTCATCGGCGAGTACCGGCTGCTACGGCGGCTGGGCGCGGGGGGTATGGGCCGGGTCTTCCTGGCGCATTCGGCGCGCGGCCGCACGGTGGCGGTCAAGCTGGTGCAGACGGAACTGGCGCAACAGGCCGAGTTCCGGCGGAGGTTCAAACAGGAGGTCAAGGCCGCGAAACGGGTCGGCGGCGAGTGGACCGCGCCGGTGCTCGACGCGGACACCGAGGCGGCCACCCCGTGGGTGGCCACCGGCTACATCGCCGGCCCCTCGCTGCACGCGGTCATCGCCGAGGGGCGCCGGCCGCTCCCCGAGCGGTCCGTCCGCATCCTGGGCAACGGGCTCACCCGCGCTCTGGAGGACATCCACCGTGCCGGTCTGGTCCACCGCGACCTCAAGCCCTCCAACGTCCTGATCACCATCGACGGCCCCCGGGTCATCGACTTCGGTATCGCCCGCGCCCTGGAGACCATCACCGACGGCATCCTCACGCGCAGCGGCGCGGTCGTCGGCTCGCCCGGCTTCATGTCGCCCGAGCAGGTGCGCGGCGAGCGGGTCACTCCGGCCAGCGACGTCTTCTGCCTCGGCTCGGTGCTCGCCTTCGCGGGCACCGGGCGGCAGCCGTTCGGCACCTCCGACAGCGGTGTGCACGCGGTGATGTACCGCATCGCGCAGGAGGAACCGGACCTGAAGGGCATGCCCGAGGGGCTGCTCCCGCTGGTCCGCGACTGTCTCCGCAAGGACCCGGCCGAGCGGCCCACGCTGGAGCAGCTGCTGGAGCGTACGGCCACGCCGGAGGGTGAGGACGAGGACGCCGGCGAGCCGTGGCTGCCGGGCAGCCTCGTCGCCCAGCTGGGCCGGCACGCGGTGGAGCTGCTGGACGCCGAGTCGCCGGCGAGCCCGTTCGCTCCGGGCATGCCCGCTCCGGGCATGCCCGCCCCGCCCGTCGCCCCGCCGGGCGCGCCCGCGGCCGGCGGGGGCACGGTCCCGCTGCCGCCGACCGTGCCGCCCACGGCGGACGCGACGCCTCCGCCACCGGCCGGGCCCGCGACGCCTCCGCCGCCGTCCACTCCGCCGCCCCCGACGTCGTTCCCGCTGGCCGTCCCCGCGGAGCCGTCGACGCCCCCGCCGCCGTCCGCCCCGCCTGTGCCTGGGGGTGCGCCTGGGGGTGCGCCTGGGGGTGCCCCGGCCGGCCCGCCCGTGCCGCCGTCGGCGCCGCCTGGCGCCGTCCCGGCGGCCCCGGGTGCGGGCGCGGCGGCAGGTGCCCTGGCCGCGGGCGCGGCGGCTCCGGCTGCGGCTGCGGCTGCGGCTGCCCTGGCGCCCCCAACCGGCCCGGCCGCGGCTGCGGGTGGCCCGGCCACCCCGCACGCGGGTGCTCCGGTTGCCCCGCCCGGCCACGCAGCCGCTGCCGCGGGCGCGGCCGCGCCGCACGCGGGTGGCCCGGGCGCGGCCCCTCCGGGTGAGCCGGCTGTCCCACACGGGGCTCCGGGCGCAGGCCCAGCGGCCCAGGCCGCACCGCACGCGGCACCGGCGAGTGCGGGTGGCCCCGCTGGGTCGCACGCCGCTCCGGCCTCGGGCGCGGCGGCCTCCGGTACGGGAGCGGCCGCGCCCCCGCGCGCGGGTGCGCCGGCCACGCCCGCCGCCGAGCCCGCGACTCCGTCGTCGGGTGTCCCGGCCGCCGAGACCGGCAGGGCACGGGCAGCCGAGGCCGCCGCGTCGGCCCCGGGGAGGGGTCCCGCCGCAGCGCCCGCGCCGGGCGCCAAGGTGGATCCGCGAGCGGCGGCCGCGGCCCCCGTCCCCGGGCGCGGCCCGGCGGCGGCGAGCGCCGGCACCGCACCCGCCACGCCATCCTCGCAAGCTCAGGCTCAGGCTCAGCGGCCTGCGCACGGGGCGCAGCAGTCCGTGCCCCAGTCCCAGCGGTCGGCCCCGCAGGCGCAGCACTCCGTACCGGATCCCGCACCGGCCGCCGGGGCCGCGATGCCGTCGGCCGGGGCCACCGGTGAGCCGGCGCCGCCGCCCTCCGGCTTCGGGCCGCCGCAGGTCACCTCGTTCGATCCGAGTCGCACCCCGCCGGGCGGCACCCCGCCGCTGGATGGCGGGCACACCCCGCCCGGCGGCTCTCCCCCGCTGGGCAGCGGCGGAACAGGCGGGTCCGGTGGCCCGGGCGGTCCCGGCGGACCGGGCGAGTCCGGTGGCCCCGGTGGTCCCGGCGGCCCGGGCGGATCGGGCGGCCCGGGCGGATCCGGTGGTCCGGACCCGTCCCCCGGCCGCCGGCGCCGCAAGCGCACGCTCGTCATCGTCGCCGCCGCCGTCGCGACCCTGCTGGTCGCGGGCGTGGCCACCTTCGCGCTGACGCGCGGGGGCGGCGATGACAATGACTCCGAGGCCAAGGACGGCGGCAAGCACAGCTCGCAGCCGAAGAGCAAGTCGCCCACCCCCGGCGACTCCCCGGCCCCCTCCGGCTCGGGGACACCGTCGGACTCGGCGACCAAGCCCGTCACCACCGGAGACGTCCCGGAGGAGTACCTGGGCGCCTGGGAGGGCAAGATCATCGACGGCGACTACGACACCGGCAAGACGCTGCGGATCGTGCTCACCCAGGGCACCATCGGCTCCGAGGTCTCCGAGTCGCTGACCTCCTCCAGCGACGCCTACTGCCAGGCGGCGGGCACGCTCACGTCGGTCAACAGCCTGCTGGTCCTCGAGGAGAACGAGGTCGCCACCAGCGTTCCCTCGGACTCCTGCAGCGCGGTCGGCGAGCAGACCGTGAAGCTGCGCGACGGCTCGCTGGTCTGGACGGACACCGACGGTTCCGCGCAGGCGAAGCTGCGGAAGGCCGACTCCGGTGACGAGGCCATCCCCGCCACCTATCTGGGCACCTGGCAGGCCACCGACGCGTTCGGGGTGGAGAACGCCACGTACGAGGTGACCATCAAGCAGGGCGCCTTCGGCGCCCCGGTCGCCACCACCGTCTGGAAGAGCGACCGCACCGAGTGCGAGGGCACCATGCGGTTGGTCTCGGTCGACGGCGGACTGGTGCTGAGCACCGAGGAGATCACCAAGTCGGTGCCGGCGGACCAGTGCTCGGCCGTTGACTCGTACACCTACACCGCCGACGGTGAGAACAAGCTCCGTATCGAGTACGACACGGACGACAGCGACGAGCCGCAGCCGATGACCTTCACCCGTCTCGACTGACGACGGACGACTGACGACTCCGGGGAAGCACGAAGGGGCCGCGCCACCACAGGTGGCGCGGCCCCCTTCGCGTTCAGCGCGCTCCGGGACGAGTGCGCTCAGGACGAGTGCGCTCAGGGCATCAGATGAACGAGTTGATCTCGATCGTCTCGTCGCGGCCCGGGCCGACGCCGATCGCGGAGATCGGCGCGCCGGACATCTCCTCCAGCGCCTTCACGTACGCCTGGGCGTTCTTCGGCAGCTCGGCGAAGGTCTTCGCCTTGCTGATGTCCTCGGACCAGCCGGGCAGCATCTCGTAGATCGGCTTGGCGTGGTGGAAGTCGGTCTGGCTGTACGGCAGCTCGTCGACCCGCTTGCCGTCGATCTCGTAGGCCACGCAGACCGGGATCTGCTCCCAGCCGGTGAGCACGTCCAGCTTGGTGAGGAAGAAGTCGGTGAGGCCGTTGACCCGGGTCGCGTAGCGCGCGATGACCGCGTCGAACCAGCCGCAGCGCCGGTCACGGCCGGTGGTCACACCGCGCTCGTGGCCGATGGTGCGCAGCTTCTCGCCGTCCTCGTCGAACAGCTCGGTCGGGAACGGGCCCGCGCCGACGCGGGTGGTGTACGCCTTGAGGATGCCGATGACCCGGTTGATCTTCGTCGGTCCCACGCCCGCGCCGGTGCAGGCGCCACCCGAGGTCGGGTTGGAGGAGGTGACGAAGGGGTACGTGCCGTGGTCGACGTCGAGCAGGGTGCCCTGGCCGCCCTCGAAGAGGACGACCTTGCCCTCGTCGATGGCGTTGTTCAGCACCAGCGTGGTGTCGCAGACGAAGCCGCGCAGCTTGTCCGCGTAGCCCAGCAGCTCCTCGACGACCTGGTCGGTGGCGATGCCGCGCCGGTTGTAGAGCTTGGCCAGGATCTGGTTTTTGAAATCGAGAGCCGCCTCCACCTTCTGCCGGAGGATCGACTCGTCGAAGATGTCCTGGACGCGGATGCCGACTCGGTTGATCTTGTCGGCGTACGTCGGGCCGATGCCGCGCCCGGTGGTGCCGATCTTCCGCTTGCCGAGGAAGCGTTCCGTCACCTTGTCGATAGTCGTGTGGTACGGCGTGATCAGGTGCGCGTTACCGCTGAGCAGCAGCTTGGACGTGTCGACGCCGCGCTCGTTCAGCCCGCTCAGCTCGGAGAGCAGGACCGCCGGGTCGACGACGACGCCGTTGCCGATGACCGGGGTGCACCCCGGCGAGAGGATTCCGGAAGGGAGGAGGTGGAGCGCGTACTTCTGATCACCGACGACGACGGTGTGGCCGGCGTTGTTGCCACCCTGGTAGCGCACCACATAGTCCACGGAGCCACCGAGCAGGTCAGTGGCCTTTCCCTTGCCCTCATCACCCCACTGAGCACCGAGCAGCACAAGTGCGGGCACAGGCGTACACCCCTTCCGGGCGGGGCATGTCCAACGTGCGTGGTGGCGCCTGGCGCCACAAGAGCCGTCGAACCGGTGCCCCGGATAGACGAAGCCCCTGGCGCAACAGCGACAGGGGCTCTTGCACCGAGAGATTACCTGAGGAAGGACCGAGGTGTCGGCTCCAGACCCCGCCGGAGACTTTCCCCCGGACGCCCGGGGATGCCCGCTGCTTGTGATCATCGACCCGGCCGCGCGGCGCGCGGACGGCGAGTCCGTACGCATTGCCCGGGATGTGCTGTGCGCCCGGGCGGAGGCGAAGATCTGCCTCCCGGACGGGCCGGAGGAGGTCGCGCGGGCACTGGCCCGCCGGGGTGGACGGCGACCGGTGATCGTCGGGGACGACCGGGCGTTGTTGCAGGTCGTGCGGTTGCTCCACCAGAGCCGGGAGCTGGCCGAGGCGACGCTGTCGGTGGTCCCGGTGGGCACGGCGGCGCGGGTCGGGCTGACCCGCTCGCTGGGGGTGCCGCCGGGCCCGGTGGCCGCCGCCCGCGCGGTGCTGGACGGGTGTGAGCGACGGCTCGATCTGCTGCTGGACGACAGCGGCGGAGTGGTGCTGGGCGGGCTGAGAATTCCTTGCGGAAACGGGTCGGGCACCGGGTCCGGCAGGGCCTTCGACCACCCGAACGGCCGCGGCGTGCCGCTGGCGCGCGTGCCGCAGCAGGCCAGGCCGCACCCCTGGTGGACCCCGGCCGCCCGCACCGCCCGCTCGGCGCTGTCGCTGCTCGCCCGGCCCGTCCCGGGCCTCGGTGGCGGGGCCGCCCGCCGCCGGGAGCAGCCGCTCGCCCACCGGTTGCGGATCGAGGCGGACGGGGTGCTGCTGGCGGACCTGGATCAGCCGGTGCACCGGGTCGCTGTGACCACGCCCGGGTCCGGCCTGGCCGAGGTCCTGGTGCACGCGGCGGGCGCGGATGCTCCGGCACGGGCCCGCGCCCGAGCGATCACGGTCTCCGGCCCCGACTTCCGCTACCGCGCCGACGCCCTCGTCGGCGGCCCGGTCCGTACCCGCACCTGGACGGTGCTCGGCGAGGCGTGGCGGCTCCTGCTCCCCGCGTGACGCAGCACCGCGCCGCTTCCGCCGCCGGCACACGGGTCACCGACGTTGTCACCGCCGGCTGAGGCTGAGGCGTCACCGGTGGCTCAGGGGGTCACCGCGTGGCGAAAAACCCAGCCGCTGTCCACACCCTGTGGACAAAGCGTTCGAGCCGGCGCGAGGGCGGCTCAGACCTCGACGAGCAGTTGCTTGAGGCCCCGGATGACGTACCCCGGATTCCACTCCGGCTCGCCGACCAGCCGCAGGTCCGGCGCCCGGCGCAGCAGCGTGCCGAAGGAGGCGGCGAGTTCGATGCGGGCGAGCGGCGCGCCCAGGCAGTAGTGGATGCCCGCGCCGAAGGTGAGGTGCGGATTGTCCGCGCGGGACAGGTCCAGCTCGTCGGGGCGGTCGAAACGGGCCGGGTCGCGGTTGGCCGAGCCGAAGAGCAGCGCCACCTCGCTGCCGCGCGGGATGACCGTGCCGTGCACCTCGATGTCGTCCAGCACCCAGCGCTCGAAGAGCTGGAGCGGGGTGTCGAAGCGCAGCAGCTCCTCGATGGCGGACGGCAGCAGCGTCTCCCGCTCGGCGCGGAGCCTGGCCAGCTGCTCGGGGTGGCGGAACAGCGTCCACCAGCCGTTCCCCGTGCTGTTGACGGTCGCCTCGTGGCCGGCGTTCAGCAGCAGCACGCAGGTCGAGATCATCTCCTGCTCGGAGAGCCGGTCCCCGCCGTCGTGGGCCGCGATCAGCGCGCTGATCAGGTCCTCACCGGGGGCGCTGCGACGGGCCGTGATCAGCTCGCGCAGGTACGCCGAGAACTCGATCGAGGCGCGCACCGCGCGCTGTGCCGCCTCCTCGCCGGGATTCAGCTCGAACATCCCGCAGATATCCGCCGACCAGGGGCGCAGCAGGTGCCGGTCGGCGGCCGGGATGCCCAGCATCTCCGCGATCACGGCGACCGGCAGCGGCTCGGCGACGGCCGCGATCAGGTCGCCGCCGCCCTCCGCGAGCAGGCCGTCCACCAGCTCCTCTGCCATCCGCTGGACGGTGGGCGCGAGACGCTCGACGGTGCGGGGGGTGAACGCCTTGGAGACGAGC
The DNA here is from genome assembly GCF_058215555.1 of Streptomyces sp. JLBT605. Lineage (NCBI taxonomy): Bacteria > Bacillati > Actinomycetota > Actinomycetes > Kitasatosporales > Streptomycetaceae > Streptomyces > Streptomyces sp. JLBT605. Next base: position 3,582,486 of record NZ_CM177087.1, on the reverse strand, counting down.
CGGCGGATACGGGTGTGGTCGGGCGGCTCCAGGTCCAGCAGGCCGTTGTCGTTGAGCGTGTGGAAGGGGGCGTACGCGGCGGGGGGTGCGGTGCGGCCGAACTCCTCGTCGGTGAAGCGGTGCCGGTAGGTACGGCCCAGGCGGCGGTCGCGCAGCAGGGCGCTCACGTCCGCGTGATGGGGGATCAGCCACTGGTCGGTCGGGGCGAAGTGGTACACCCGGCCGTGGTCGCGCAGTTCGGTGTAGGAGGGGTAGGGGTCCGCGACGAAGGATTTGTTCCAGGGGTCGAAGGGGATCGCTGGGCTCATGGGTGGTGAGGGTAGCCGCGGGGGTGGGGCGCCGGCCGGTGATCGCGCCTGCGCCGAGCATGTCCCCAGGTCAGGCGAGGGCGTCGAGCAGCCGGTGGAAGGACGGGGTGCCGGGGGTGAAAGGGGCGAAGTGGCCGACGCCGGGCAGCTCGTGCAGGACGGGGCGGGTGGCACCGTCCTCGGCTTCCCGGGCCGCGGCGGCGACGTAGCGGCGGGAGAGTTCGAGCGGCACGTCCGGGTCGGCGGTGCCGTGCAGGATGGTGACCGGCGCACGGGCGGGCAGCATCCGCACCGGGTCCGTCAGCGGCAGCAGCTCGGCCACCCGGTCCGGGCCGCCGAGCAGCTCCGCCACCGCGCCGTTGCTCAGGCCGAGTCGATGCGCGTGAGCGAGGTCCGCGACCGGTGCGACGGCGACGACGCGGAGCTCCGGCTCGGCGGCGGCCGTCCACAGCGCGAGGTGTCCGCCCGCGGAGTGGCCGACCACGACCAGCGGGCGGCCCGCGGCCAGCGGATGGTGCCGGACGGCGCCCCGCACCGCGTCCACGTCGTCGAACGTCTCCGGCCAGCCCCCCGCCCCGCCGACCCGCCGGTACTCGGCGAGGGCGACCGGCAGGCCGCGCCGGGCCAGCTCGGCGGCGCAGGGGGTGAGGTACGAGCGGTCGTACGCCTGCCGCCAGAAGCCGCCGTGCAGGAGCAGCACGAGCGGGGCGCGGTCGTCCTCCGCCGCGCCGGACGGGTGGTAGAGGTCGACGATCTGGTCCGGGTGGTCACCGTAGGCGACGGTCTCGTCAGCGGACACGGACGCGAGCCCGAAGATGGCGTCCTCCTCGGCCACGGCCGCCCTGCCGGACGACCCGCCGCCGGGAGCAGCCGCCGCCCCGGCGGCGGCCGGGGCCGTGGCGCCGGCGACGGGGGCGCTGGCCCGGGCGCCAGGGGCCGAGCCACCAGCCACCGGGGCCGTCGGGTCAGCGGCCGTCGCACCAGCCACCGGAGCCGGGGTACCGGCGGCCGGGGCCGGGGCGCCGACGGGCGGCCCGTCGGCCGCGGGGCCGCGGCTCGCGGGGCCGCCACCCGCCGCAGCGGCCCCCGCAGGGCCGCCGCCCGCGGGCTCGCGTCCAGTGGTCACGGCTGCGGCACCTCCTCACGCCCGCTCGCGTCCGGCAGGTCGTGGAGGACCTCCGCGAGGACGCGTGCCGCGCGCTCCGCGTCGGCGAAGCTCGTGTAGAGCGGGGTGAAGCCGAAGCGCAGCACGTCGGGGCGGCGGAAGTCGCCGACGACGCCGCGGCGGATCAGCTCGTTCATCACCGACCCCGCCTCCGGGCAGCGCAGCGACACCTGGCTGCCGCGCTCCTCATGCGCCGCCGGGGTCACCGACGCCACGCGGTCCGGCGGGAGGTACCTGTCGACGCAGCGCAGGAAGAAGTCGGTCAGGGCCAGACTCTTTCCGCGCACCGCCTCGATCCCGACGCCCTCCCAGGCGTCGAGCGCGGCCTCCAGGGCGAGCATGGAGAGGATGTCCGGCGTGCCGACCCGGCCGCGCAGGGCGCCGTCGGCGGCGGCGTACTCCGACTCCATGCCGAAGGGGTCGGCGTGCGAGTTCCAGCCGGGCAGCGGGGAGTCGAAGCGCGGCTGGAGGTCGCGGCGCACGTACAGGTAGGCCGGCGAACCAGGCCCGCCGTTGAGGTACTTGTACGTGCAGCCGACCGCCAGGTCGACGCCGTGCGCGTCGACGCCGACCGGCAGCGCGCCCGCGCTGTGGCACAGGTCCCAGACGACGAGCGCCCCGGCCGCGTGCACGGCGGCGGTGATGCCGGGCAGGTCGTGGAGGCGTCCCGTCCGGTAGTCGACGTGGTTGACCAGCGCCATGGCGGTGCGCGGTCCGGCGGCGGCCGCGATCTCACCGGGTGGCAGGGGGCGCAGCGTGCAGCCGGTCAGCCGGGCGGCCGATTCCGCGATGTACCCGTCGGTGGGGAAGGTCGTGCCGTCGACCAGGATCTCGTCCCGGACCGGGGCACGGTCACCGTCACCGCGACCGTGGCCGGTCCGCGCCGGGCCGGCCGGGGCGTCGGCGCCGCCGCCCTGGGCGATGCGGACCGCCGCGACGACCGCCTTGAAGACGTTCACGCTGGTGGAGTCACCCACGACGACCTGGCCGGGGGCGGCCCCGATCAGGTGGCCGACGCGGTCGCCGATCCGCTCCGGCGCCGTCCACCAGCCGCTCTCCTCCCAGGAGCGGATACGCAGCCGGCCCCACTCATGGCCGATCACCTCGGCCAGCCGCGGCGGGACGGCGCGGGGCAGGGCGCCCAGGGAGTTGCCGTCGAGGTAGACGGTGCCGTCGTCGAGGTCGAAGCGGTCCCTGATCGGGGCGAGTTCGTCCTTCTCGTCGAGGCGGGCCGCCTCCGCTGCCAGCGCCCCGGCTCCGGACGCCACCTGGTGCGTGTGCTGCCGCGAGGGCGTCTGCTCAGACATGGCTGCGCGCCGTCCACAGCTCGGGGAAGACGTTCTTCGCGGCGCGCTTCTCCAGCCAGGCCACGCCGGCCGAACCGCCGGTGCCCGTCTTCGCGCCCATCGCGCGCCGGGTGGCGACCAGGTGGTCGTTGCGCCAGCGCCAGACCAGCTCGGCGACCTCGGTGAGCGCCTCGCCCAGGCGGGTCAGCTCGTTCTCGCCCGCCCCGCCGTCGGCGTAGATCCGCGACCAGACGGCCTCGACCTCCGGCACCGGCTCGTACCGCTGGGTGGGGTCGCGGTCCAGCACGGACGCGGGGACGGCGCAGCCGCGCCGGGCGAGGTAGGCCAGCACCTCGTCGTAGAGGCTGGGTTCGGTCAGCGCCTTCTCCAGCTCGGCGTGGACGCGCGGCGCGCCCCGGTGCGGCACGAGCATGGACGCGGACTTCTCACCGAGCAGGAACTCCATCCGCCGGTACATCGCGGACTGGAAGCCGGACCCCTCGCCGAGCGCCGAGCGGTAGGCGTTGAACTGGCCGGGGGTGAGGTGCGCGAGCGGCTTCCACGAGCTGTTGAGCGATTCCAGCTCGTAGGCCGAGCGGCGCAGCGCGGCCATCGCGGTCGTCAGGTCGTCCTCGCGCAGGGCCCGGGCGGCGGTCTGCCACTCGTGCACGATGACGGTGAACCACAACTCCATGACCTGCGTGGTCACGAGGAAGACCATCTCGCCGGGGTCGTCGGACAGCGGGTGCTGGAGGTGGGTGAGGACGTCTGCCTGGACGTAGTCCTCGTAGGGCGTGGTGCCCTGGAAGTCGAGATTCGGGGTCTCCGGCCCGTTTCCGGACGCCGTCCGGGTAGAGGGCTGGGCATCGTACGCATCGTGATGTTGTGACATCACTGTCTCCTAGAACTGCGTGCTCCCGGGTAGCGGTCCGCTCCTTCCTCTCGGTCTCGGAGCCCCGGTCCCCTCTCGGGCCCCGGGTTCGACCCGGGCCCTGTGCGCATCATGCGTGGCGAACGTGCGTACGGCAAGGGCCCGCCTGGGCGATATTCGTACAGGCGGGCCCAGAAATCGGACGGTGAGTGGCCGATGTGTCTCTTCGGCGACCAGCTCCGATCAGCGGCGCCGAGCTCAGGAAAGCGTGTCCGCGGCGGTCGGGGAGGAGTCCCGCAGGAAGGTCGAGCAGCGCTCGTACTCCTCCTGCTCACCGATCGCCTGGGCGGCACGGGCGAGCGCGTGCAGGGCCCGCAGGAAGCCGCGGTTGGGCTCGTGCTCCCACGGCACCGGGCCATGGCCCTTCCAACCGTTGCGGCGCAGCGCGTCGAGTCCGCGGTGGTAGCCGGTACGGGCGTACGCGTAGGACTCGACCACCCGGCCGGCCTCGAAAGCCTCGTCGGCGAGCTGGGCCCAGGCCAGGCAGGAGGCCGGGTACTTCGCGGCGACCTCGGTGGGGGCCGAGCCGGAGGCGAGCAGCTCGCGGGGCTCCGGGTCATCGGGCAGGTGGGTCGGGGGCGGTCCCCCGAGCAGGTTCTCGTGAATGGCCATAGATCCAGTCTGCCGGACCGCTCGCCGCGGCCCCATGGGCCCGGGCCATCGATGGAGCCTTGGCCAGGAAAAACCAGCCCGTCCTGGGGGTACCCCCGGACGGAGTCTGGGGGAGATTGAGGACCGGGGCCTGGGGCGGGGCCCCAGTCAAGGCGCGGCATCGCCCGGATCCAGCGGCGGAGCCGCCACCGCGCAGTGCGTCCGGCACTCCACATGGCAGCGCGGCTTCTCCTCCGCCGCCTCCGGCTCCAGCACATCGGACCGGACGGTCCACCAGGCGATCAGCGCGCCGAGGGCCAGCACCACGGCGCAGATCACCATGGAGATCCGGAAGGCGTCGGTGAAGCGGTCCGCCGACCGGTAGTCGTCCGGGTCCAGGCCCGCCAGCAGCGGCAGCGCGGCCACCGCGACCAGTCCGGCGGCCCGGGCCGCGGCGTTGTTGATCCCGCTGGCCAGGCCCGCGCGGGCGACCTCCACCGAGGCCAGCACGGTGGCGGTGAGCGGGGCGACCAGCACCACCATGCCCAGGCCCAGCACCAGCAGCGCGGGCAGCACGTCCCGCCAGTACACCGCGCCTTGGTCGATCCGCATCATCAGCAGCATGCCGGCCGCACAGAGCAGCGGGCCGACGGTGAGCGGGATGCGCGGGCCGATGCGGCGGCCCACCTCGCCGGAGCGGGCGGAGAGCAGCAGCATGATCACGGTGGTGGGCAGCAGCGCGGTCCCGGCGGCCAGCGCGGAGTAGCCGACCGAGATCTGCAGCTGGAGCACGGAGAGGAAGAAGAAGCCGCCGAAGGCCGCGTAGACGCACACGGTCACCGCGTTGACCGCGGTGAACTGGTGGGAGGCGAAGATGGACAGCGGCAGCATCGGGTCCGGCCGGCGCCGTTCCCAGCGCACGAAGGCCACTCCCAGCAGCACCCCACCCACCGCGGACGCGAGCACCAGGGGCGAGGCGCCCCGCCCCGGCGCCTCGATCAGCGCGTACGTCACAGCGCCGAGAGACAGCGCGCCCAGCGCGGCGCCGGTCACGTCGAACCGCCCGTGCGCCCGCGGGTCCCGGGACTCCGGGACGTGCCGCAGCGCGACCGGGACGCAGAGCGCGGCCAGCGGCACATTGAGCAAGAAGACCCAGCGCCAGCCCGGCCCGTCGACGAGCCAGCCGCCGAGGAACGGGCCGATGGCCGCCCCGACGCCGCCGAACCCGGACCAGGCGCCGACCGCCCGCGCCCGGTCGTCCGGGTGGAAGGTCGACTGGATCAGCGCCAGCGAGCCGGGGGTGAGCAGCGCCCCGCCGACGCCCTGGAGGGCGCGGGCGGCGATCAGCACCCCGGCGTTCGGGGCCAGCCCGCACAGCAGGGAGGCGATGGCGAACCACACCACGCCGACGACGAAGACCCGCCGCCGGCCGAAGCGGTCCCCCAGCGCGCCGCCCAGCAGGATCAGCCCGGCCAGGGTGAGCATGTAGGCGTTCACCGTCCACTGGAGGACGGCGAGATCGGCGTCGAGGTCGGCACCGATGCGCGGCAGCGCGACATTGACGACGGTGGAGTCGAGCAGCGCCATGCTGGAGCCGAGCACCGTGGTCAGCAGCACCCAGCGGCCCACGGGCTCGGTGATCCGCACGGCCCCGGGCGCCGCCACGGACGCGGACTCGGTCATGTCCCCGATCCTCCCCGCGCACCGGCCACCCGGCCACCGCTGCGGCCCGCTGCCCCCACGACACGGGCCCGGCACCCCCGTCAAGCGGAGGTGCCGGGCCCGTCGGAAACCCGGATCAGGCGCTTGCGCGCCCTAGGCGGCTACCTGGTCCTGGTGCGCGTTACCTGGTCGTAGTGCGCGTTACTTGAGCTTGGTGCCGGTCGAGCGCAGGTCGGCGCAGGCCTTGGTGACGCGCTCGGCCATGCTCTTCTCGGCCAGCTTGCCCCAGCTGCGCGGGTCGTAGGCCTTCTTGTCGCCGACCTCGCCGTCGACCTTCAGCACGCCGTCGTAGTTGGCGAACATGTGGGCCGCGACGGGGCGGGTGAAGGCGTACTGGGTGTCGGTGTCGAGGTTCATCTTCACCACGCCGTTCTCCAGCGCGGTGCGGATCTCCTCCTCGGTGGAGCCGGAGCCGCCGTGGAAGACGAAGTCGAAGGGGTCGGTCTTGCCGTGCTTGGCGCCGACGCCGTCCTGGAGGTCACGCAGCAGCTCCGGGCGGAGCACGACGTTGCCCGGCTTGTAGACGCCGTGGACGTTGCCGAAGGAGGCGGCCAGCAGGTAGCGGCCCTTCTCGCCCAGGCCCAGGGCCTCGGCGGTGCGCTCGGCGTCCGAGACGGTGGTGTAGAGCTCGTCGTTGATCTCGTGCGAGACGCCGTCCTCCTCGCCACCGGTCGGGGTGATCTCGACCTCGAGGATGATCTTCGCCTTGACGGCCTCGGCGAGCAGTTCCTGGGCGATGGCCAGGTTCTCGTCGAGCTTCTCGGCGGAGCCGTCCCACATGTGGGACTGGAAGAGCGGGTTCTGGCCGGCGGCGACGCGCTCCTGGGAGATCGCGAGCAGCGGACGGACGTACCCGTCGAGCTTGTCCTTGGGGCAGTGGTCGGTGTGCAGCGCGATGTTCACCGGGTACTTCTTGGCGACAACGTGCGCGAACTCGGCGAGGGCGACCGCGCCCGACACCATGTCCTTGCTGTACTGGCCGCCCAGGAACTCCGCACCACCCGTGGAGATCTGGATGATGCCGTCGCTCTCCGCCTCGGCGAAGCCGCGCAGCGCTGCGTGCAGAGTCTGCGTGGAGGTCACGTTGATGGCCGGGTAGGCGAACTTGCCTGCCTTCGCCCGGTCGAGCATCTCGTTGTAGATCTCGGGGGATGCGATGGGCATGTGTCCGCTCCTTGTGATGTGCGGGGTTTCGTTCTGTGGCCCTGACCTAGGGGGGCGACGTCCTCGTCGCGCTTAGTGTCCCAGACGCGGCCGATTGCACCACACATCGCCTCGGCCACGGTTCCCGGGCCGCCTCCGGCCGCGGAGTGCGGTGCGGAGTGTTTCACGTGAAACACTCCGCGTGCCGGAGAAGGCCCAGGTCAAACGAGGTTCAGCAGCGATCAGCTGAGGCCGAGGTCGCCCAGCGAGTAGGCCGTCACGTACGCCAGACCGGCCTCGTCGATGGCCGGGGCGGCACCCCGGTCGACGATGGTGGCCACCGCGACGACCTCGGCGCCCGCCTCGCGCGCCGCCTCGACCGCCGTCAGCGGGGAGCCGCCCGTGGTGGAGGTGTCCTCGACCACCAGCACCCGGCGGCCCTTGATGTCCGGGCCTTCGATCCGGCGCTGCATGCCGTGCGTCTTCTGGGCCTTGCGGACCACGAAGGCGTCCAGCTTGCGGCCGCGCGCCGCGGCGGCGTGCAGCATCGAGGCCGCCACCGGGTCGGCGCCCAGGGTCAGCCCGCCGACCGCGTCGTAGTCGAGGTCCGCGGTGGCGTCCAGCATGACCTGTCCGACCAGCGGGGCGGCCTCCGCGTCCAGGGTGATCCGGCGCAGGTCGATGTAGTAATCGGCCTCGCGTCCGGAGGAGAGGGTCACCTTGCCGTGGACCACGGCCTTGTTCTTGATCTGCTGAAGCAGGAGGTCACGCACATCGCTCATGCCGACGAGCCTAGAGGAGGCTGGGCGAGGGTGCGCCAACGCCAGGTGGTGGCGATCTCCAGGGGGTCGATCGGGGTGACCAGGCGCGGCAGCGTGTTCAGCCCGTTCGGCGGGCCGGACTGCGGCTCCACGCAGACCGCCTCCGGCTGCTCGTCGTAGATCACCACCCACTCGCTGCGGCTGGTGACCTTCAGCTCCAGCTCGTCCGGCCAGGTGAGCGTCACATCGACGCCGTCCGGCATGCCGAAGCAGTCGTCCCACGGGCCGGGGAGCGGGGCGATCCGGCGGCCGGTGGGCAGGTGGTCCTCCCCGCGCTCCTCCTGCCACTCGGCGGTGAAGTCGATCCGCACGTCCGAGCCGCCGCGGCCCAGGTTCCGCACGAACCAGGGGTGCCAGCCGGCCTGCGCGGGGAAGGAGTCGCCGATGGTCTCCACGCCCATGGTGATGGTCAGGGCGTCCGGGGCCAGCTCGAAGGTCTGGGTGACCCGGCCCGGATACGGCCAGGGGGAGGCGAGATCGTAGGTGAAGGACGCCGAGGCGCGGTCCACGACCGCGGTGCGCCAGGCGGTGTCGCGGCCCGTCCCGTGGATGGCGTGCGGCGGGGCGTTCACCGGCAGTTGGTGGCGCGCGGCGCCGTTACGGAACAGCCCCAGCTCGACCCGGCCGCACCACGGCACCATGGGGAACGAGCCGAACCTCTCGCCCTGCCGCAGGAGTTCCGTTCCGCCGATGCGCAGCGAGCCGATACGGCAGCCGCTCTCCGGCAGCACGGTCACCTCCGCGTCGCCGGCGGTCAGCGTCACGCCCTTGAGCCCCGTCGTGTCCGTCGCGTCCGTTGCCTTCGTCGCGTTCGTGGCGTCCGTTGCGTTCGTGGCGTCATGGTCATGGGTGGTCACGCCTCGACCCTATGCGCCGACGGGCACCGGAGGCAGCAGGCGACGACCGGACGCGCACGCGGCCCGATGAGCGGACGCGCACGGGACCGACGGCCGGGCGCGTGCGGGACCGACGGCCGGGCGCGTGCGGGACCGACGGCCGGGCGAGAAGGCGGCTACCGGGGCCGGCGGCGCTCAGCGGCGGCGGCGCAGCGCGCGGCCGAGCACGACCGCGGACGCCAGCAGGAACGCGGCGGCGGGCGCCGCCCAGCGCAGGGTGGCAGCCGCGGGCGCCGCGTCCGGTGCGGGCACCGGGGCGTACCGGCCGCGCGGCGGCGCGTGGTCGACCTCCTCGGTGCTGCGGCCGATCATCGTGCGGCGGGCGTGCGCGGCTTCGGCCGGCGGCTCTTCGCCGAGGTCCAGCGGGTCGGCCCCCTCCAGACCGCCGACCGGGGTGATGCCCTCCGACTCCTCGACGTCGCCGCCCTCATCGACCCCGACGGCGTCATCGATCCCGACGGCGTCATCGATCACGTCGTCGTCGCTGAGCGGGTCCAGGGAGGGCGGGGGGATCTCGGTGTCGAAGACCGAGGGGGTGGGCCGGCCCCGGCCGCTCTCCGGCAGAGGCGGCGAGCTGTCCGCGTCCTCCTCCGCCGCCCCGGCCCCTGCCTCGGCCTCCGCCGGCTGCTCGGGCTGCGCGGGCTGCGCGGGCTGCGCGGCCTCCGTCGGCTGCCGCTCGGGCTTCGCCGGCTGTGCGGGCTGCTCCTGCGCGACCAGGCCCTCGGCCAGGCTGTCGGCGAACCGGTCGAGCAGCCGCCGGGCGACCGGCTCCGTGGCCTCGGCGCCGAACTCCGCCAGGCGCCCCTCGCTGCTCACCGTCCCGGAGCAGCTCAGCCGTGTGCCGCCGTCGGCCGCGCTCAGCCGCACGGTGAGCGCGAGCTTCACCGAGCCGTCGCCGCGCGCCTCGGTCCCCTCCGCCTCGGCCTCGAAGGCGCCGTCGCGTTCGATGACCTTCAGGGTGCCGCGGTAGGTGATCGTGTGCCCGCCGACGCGGATCCGCAGCCGCCCGGCGATCGGGCCGGCGCCCTGTTCAGCAGCCTGGTCAGCGGTCTGCCCGGTGTCCTGCTGGAGGCCGGGAACGCTGCGGGCGACGCGGGCCGGATCGGCGAGGGCGCGCCGGACGGTGTCGACGGGGAACGCAACGAACACCTCATGCTCCATGTCGACCGAGCCTACCCACCAGGCCCTGGGTCAGTGCTCCTCCTGCCGCAAGTTTCGCGCGCCGCCGCCCGGCCACTCGCGCCGCCTCGCCCCCGGTCCCCGCCCCCTGGCCGCCCGGCCGTTCGAACCGGCCAGGCGGCTACGGCCCGTAGCGCGGCCGCGTCAAGGTCGACACCGGCGCCCCGGGCGACCACCGCCGCTCCGCGTCGCGGACCGCGCGCGCAAGCCCGTCCCGGGTCAGCGACCGCAGCGGCGGCGGATGCGGGGCCAGCCGGACGCGCGGCCCGGAGCGGGCGGCCAGCACGAACCCCCAGTCACCCCAGCCGCCCCGGCCGCCCTGATCCTCGGACGGCCTCGCGCCCGCCCCGGCGCCACCCGCCCCCGCGGCGCCCGGCCCCGCACCGTCCCCGTCGGCGTCACCGTGCCCGCCGGCGCCGGCATCCCCGCACGGCCGGACCCGGATCGCGTAGGGCGCCGTCCGCAAACCCACCGAGCGCACCGTCGCCTCCACCGTCCAGAAGACCCTGGGGCGCGCGCACAGGGTGCCGGCGTGCAGCGCCAGCCGGGCGTCCGGCGCCATCACCCGCCGCACCAGGCCGTAGAACTCCTGGGCGTAGAGCTTGGTGCCGGAGCCTGCGGCCGGGTCGGGCAGGTCGGCGACCACCACGTCGAACGGGGCCTGCTGCCGGCCGCCGCCGCGCAGCCAGTCGAAAGCGTCCCCGGTGATCACCCGGACCCGGGGGTCGTCCAGCGAGCGGGCGTTGAGGGCGGACAGTCCCGGATCGGTGCGCGCCAGCCGCACCACTCCCGGGTCGGCCTCCACCACGGTCACCGACGCCACGCCCGGGTAGCGCAGCACCTCGCGGGCGACCAGGCCGTCGCCGCCGCCCAGGACCAGCACCCGCCGGTGGGCGCCGGCCATCGCCGGGTGGACCAGCGCCTCGTGGTAGCGGGCGCCGTCCTCCTCGCTGACGCGCAGCCGGCCGTCGAGGTAGAGCCGCAGCGGCGCGCCGCCGCGGCCGCCGCCGGTGAGCACCACCTCCTGCATCCGGGTGCGGACCGCGACCCGCACCTGGGGTCCGTAGACGGCCCGCCGGGCGGCCTGCTCGAAGGGGTCGGTGAGCGCGATGCCGGTGGTCAGCAGAGCGAGCACGGTGAGGTTGACCGCGGCCAGTCGCCACCGGATCCGGCGGGTCAGATCGCGGCGGAAGAGCCACAGCACCAGCGCGCCGCCGGCGAGCGTGTTGACCGCGCCGGTCAGCAGCGCGCCGGTCAACTGGCCGAACGCGGGCAGCAGCAGGAAGGGGAAGGCCAGCCCGCCCACCAGGGCGCCCACATAGTCGGCCGCGAAGAGATCGGCGACCGCGCCACCCGCGTCCTGCCGTCGCACCCGCTGGATCAGCGTCATCAGCAGCGGCACCTCGGCGCCGATCAGCACCCCGATGGCGAGCGAGAAGCCGACCAGTGCGCCGCGGGACTGGCCGCACCAGGCGAAGCAGGCGTAGAGCGCCATCGCCGAGCCACCGCCGACCAACGCGAGCACCGCCTCGACGACGGCGAAGGCGACCGCGGCGTGGCAGCGCAGCCGCTTGGCGAGCAGTGACCCGGCGCCCATGGCGAAGACCATGACGGAGAGGACCACGGAGGTCTGGGTGACCGGATCCCCCGTCAGGTACGCGGCGAGCGCGACGAGTTCGAGTTCGTAGACCAACCCGCAGGCCGCGCAGACGAAGGCGGTGACGAGCACCAGGGAGCGGCCGAGCCCGGTCGGCACAGGGAGCAGAACCGGGCGCTCCGGCTCCGGAGGGCGGGCCATCGAGCGCTCGGAAGGGCGGGACGTCGAGCGCTCCGGCTCCGGAGGGCGGGCCATCGAGCGGGCCGTATCCGGGACGGCGGGTACCGGAGAATCGATCACGCACGGAACGCTACGTCACGCTTCCTCCACTCTTTGTCACTCACACGAGTGCAATCCGCGGTGCCCGACACACCCGTCCGGATACTTGCTAGATGGTCGCCGGAGCGTGCAGGCCCACCCGGGTGCGGGTGGCGACCAGCCGCCCCTCCTGCGGGTAGGCGTGCCAGGTCCGCCAGCCCACCTGCCCGTCGTGCCGCTGCGCGAGCATCGCGGTGAAGGCGTGCGGGCTGCCCGGGAAGGTTCCGGCGAGGCCGTGCGGGTGGTCGGCGACGAGGGCCAGCAACTCCTGGGCGCGGCCGGCGAAGGAGCCACGGGAAAGCTCCTCGACGCGCGCCGCGAACTCGTACTCCCGGTCGCCGACGAGGGTGGAGACGCCCAGCGGCAGCGGAGTGCTGCTGCCGGGCATACAGGCGACGGTCTCCGAACAGACACCGTCGACACCGCCCAGGATGACTTGGTGAGAAGCCCCGAGCAGTCTCAACTGTACTGTCGCGCGGTCGAATTGGAGGTCGAGCACGGCGAGCGCGGGCAGCGGCTCCCGCCCGAGGCACCAGGCGAGGTCGGTTGCGCGGGTATCGATGTAGGCCGTCTTCAGGGTCGTGAGCATGAATCGGCTCCGCAAGCACGCGTAGAGAGAGGTGGGCCGGACCGCTCTCTGGACTCGGCCAGAGGCGTCGGGGGTACGCCGGCTCGTGCCTACGTGGGGTCCGTAGGGTCCGTGAATACGGAATCATGAAATGCGCGGCGGCACATCGTTTTTACCCATGTTCGCCGGGTTTCCATCCCCTCGGGCGCACCCACGATCAATTGTTCAACAAGAGGGCGCCCGGTGCGCGTTGGCACACCGGGCACCGGGGTGAGGGAGGCCGGAATCAGCTGCCGCCGCCGCAGCCGCCGCCACCGCCGCCACCTCCGCAGGAGGAAGAACCCCCTCCGCAGGAGGACGAGCTTCCGCAGGAGGAGGAGCTGCCACACGACGAGCTGCCGCCACAGGAGCTGCCGCCACTCGAACCCCCGCCGGACCACCAGCTGTTCCGCCCCCGGCGGCGCCGGTTGTGCTGCTGCCCCGATCCGCTCACCACGCCCAGCACCGACAGCACGGCCATGAGCGCCACAACGACCCAGAAGAACTCCATGGGCTCCTCACCTTCCTCGTATGTCCCCCGAAGCGAGGTCCCGCTCCGTACCTGCCGGTCTCATGCCCTGGCCGAATCCGGACCAAAGCAGAGTTGAGGAAGTCCAGAGGTTGGACGGAGGATGTCCGGCATGGCCGCCAACGAACGCCCGTTGCTCAACCGCCGCCTCGCCGCCTTCGGGACGACGATCTTCGCCGAGATGTCGGCGCTCGCCGTCCGCACCGGGGCGATCAACCTCGGTCAGGGATTCCCCGACACCGACGGGCCCGAGGAGATCCGGGAGGCCGCCGTCCGCGCGCTGCGCGAGGGCCGCGGCAACCAGTACCCGCCCGGCCCGGGCATCCCCGAGCTGCGCACCGCCATCGCCGACCACCAGCGGCGCTGGTACGGGCTGAGTCATGACCCGGACAGCGAGGTGCTGGTCACCGCGGGCGCCACCGAGGCCATCGCGGCATCGCTGCTGGCGCTGCTGGAGCCGGGTGACGAGGTCATCGCCCTGGAGCCGTACTACGACTCGTACGCCGCCTGCATCGCGATGGCCGGCGCCACCCGCGTCCCGGTGACCCTCCGCCCCGACCTGGCCGGCGGCACCTACCACCTGGACGTCGACGAGCTGCGCGCGGCGGTCACCGACCGGACCCGCCTGATCCTGCTCAACACCCCGCACAACCCCACCGGCACCGTCCTCACCCGCGAGGAGCTGGCCGCCGTCGCCGAACTCGCCTGTGAGCGGGATCTGCTCGTCGTCACCGACGAGGTCTACGAGCACCTGGTCTTCGGCACCGAGCACCTGCCGCTCGCCACCTTCCCCGGCATGCGCGAGCGCACCGTCACCATCAGCTCGGCGGGCAAGACCTTCTCCTTCACCGGCTGGAAGGTCGGCTGGGTGACGGCGGCTCCGCCGCTGATCGCGGCGGTGCGCTCCGCGAAGCAGTTCCTGACGTACGTCTCCTCCGGCCCCTTCCAGTACGCGGTCGCCGAGGCGCTGCGACTGCCCGACTCCTACTTCCACGCGCTCCGCGACGAGCTGAGCGCCAAGCGGGACCTGCTGGCGGACGGGCTGCGGGACGCCGGCTTCGGCGTCTTCCGCCCGGCCGGCACGTACTTCATCACCACCGACATCCGGCCGCTCGGCGAGACCGACGGCTTCGCCTTCTGCCGCGCCCTCCCCGAGCGCTGCGGCGTGGTCGCCATCCCGAACGCGGTCTTCTACGACCACCAGGACCAGGGCGCGCCCTTCGTCCGCTTCGCCTTCTGCAAGCGCGAGTCCCTGCTCTCCGAAGCCGCCTCCCGCCTCAAGGCGCTGCGCGCCTGAGCCGGCGGCCGTCATGTGGAAGCCCCCGCCCGAGGTCCGGACGGGGGCTGTGTTCTCACCGCGACAACGCTCAGAAGGTCTACAAGTCGCCCTTCGGATGCCACCATATGAAGGTGAGGACACAGTCGTTGTAGTCGTTGTCGGTGGAGTCCTCCGAGAAGAGGACGCAGTACGAGGCGTAGTCGAGTTGGGCGCTCTGTCCGTGCAGAGCGTGTTCCTTCCAAGAGCTTGAACTGGATGACCTCCACCACGTCTGTACCTTGGCTTTGCGGTTGTCGCTGCTCGCGGGTATCCACAGGGTGCCGCAGGTGTCGAGCCCCGCGCCGTACATGGGATTGTTCTTCTCCCCCTGCCCGCGCACCTCGTAGGTCTGAATCAGCTGACCGTTGCGCTCGTTGTATATTTCGACTTTGGCTTTCTGCTCATAAGCGGCATTGGTTACCGCCCGGAGTTGCACATCCCTCTTGCCTATCCGGAAATTCCGCGTACCCATGGTCGGCCTTCCTTCCCCCCGTTGAACTAGTCCGCTGCGGCATTCTGCTACTTCGGCGCCGGGCTGCCGAGGGTGTCGGCATGGAGAGTGAACGGCGCGAACTTGGACGGTTCGCCCTCCTGGTAGAACTCGGGGTTGAGGTAGACCTCGACGCAGACCTTTTTCTTGCTGACGTCGTAGGCATCGCGCACATAGGCCATGTTGGGCTTCAGCCCCTGGATCGTCGGGACAACGACGTAGTCCCTGCTCGCGTACTCCTTGTCCAGTTCGAGATGGACTTCGTAGAACGGCCACTCGGTGGGTCCGTTGGTGCCATCACCGACATCTTTCCAGCCCGAGACGTCTTTTCTGATGCGCTGGGTCAGGGCGAGCCCGGACCCCGGATCGCCTTTCTCTCCCTTTTCTCCGCGCTCCCCTTGGACACCTTGCTTGCCCTGTTGCCCCTCGGGGCCCTGCTTGCCTTCGACGCCCTGCGGTCCTTGTTTGCCCTCAGGACCCTGCGGCCCCTGCTTGCCCTCGGGCCCTTGCGCGCCTTGCCTGCCCTCGGGGCCCTGCACGCCCTGCTTCCCTTCGGGCCCTTGTACTCCCTGCTTCCCTTCCGGGCCTTGGGGGCCCTGTTTCCCCTCCGGACCTTGGGGGCCTTGCTTGCCTTCCGGCCCCTGCGGGCCACGCTCGCCCTTCTGAGGCGGATGTGCGGCGAGATAGCGGCGTATCTCCCTGCGGATTTTGAAGATCAGCTCGTCGTCCGAGTGGGGAGAGGGAAGGGTGATGCTCGTGTCGTAGGTGTACTGATTCCCCTGCTCGTTCCAGCAGTCCACGTGGACGGCGAACACCCCGGAATTCCCGCCGAACTCCACTCGCCCGCTCCAGAAACCATCCGTACGCGTCAGCGGGTATGGATTCTTGGCGAACGCCGCACACCTGATTTCTGCCTTCGTATACCCGTGAGCGATTCCCGTCGTGCTGACGATGGACTCTATCCATGGCCGAGGAGCGGGATCCCAGTTCAGCGTGATGGTACTTTCCGCAGCTACCTGCGTGGCCATGATCTCTCCTTCCAGCCCTTATTCTTCATTTGCAAACACCGTAGGCATATGCTCCGGCATATGTCGTACGCACAAGCCAAGGAGTACTCCATTCGAGTGACCCGCAAAATGCGCCTGCCAGGCGAAGTCAGAGGGTCCGGGGTCGGGCTAGCCCCACCCCGGACCGGGGTGCTGGCGTGATCGTCCTCCGGCGCCGTGCGCCGGGATCCTGGGCGTACGGCGGATGACGCGACTCCGCCGTGGACGTGAGGGCTTGGCCGGCAGGCCGGGCCCCAGGCCCGACGCCGGACGGACCCGACTGGAGTGGCTCCATGACCGCACCCTCCCCCGCCACCGCACCCGCCTCCCTGGCC
Organism: Streptomyces sp. JLBT605; assembly: GCF_058215555.1. Lineage (NCBI taxonomy): Bacteria > Bacillati > Actinomycetota > Actinomycetes > Kitasatosporales > Streptomycetaceae > Streptomyces > Streptomyces sp. JLBT605. The sequence continues at coordinate 3,566,204 of NZ_CM177087.1, read as the reverse complement.
GCCGACCGTCGGGGCCGGCAGCTGCGGCTCACTCTGCTGACGGCGGTGGCGGCCACCCTGGCCGTGGGCGGTACCGCTGCCGCCGCCCCGTCGGCCGCCCCCTCGCCCACGCCGTCGACCGCGCCCTCGGCCGCGACCGGCCTCCCGCCCCGGCAGGACAGCCACGCCGGGGCCCACGCCTCGCTGACGCTGCCCGCGCCCGGCGGCTCGCACCCGGTCGGCACCACCTCCCTGCACCTCGTCGACGGTTCGCGGCCCGACCCGTGGGTCTCGTCGCGGCCCCACCGGGAGCTGATGGTGAGCATCCGGTACCCCGCCCGCGACGCCGGGCGGTATCCGTTCGCCCCGCAGATGCTGCCGGGCGAGGCCGCCGGCTTCGACGCGCTCAACAACCTGTCAGGCGTGCCGAAGGGGAAGGTCGACTGGGCGGCCACCCGCACCCACGCCCACCGGTCCGCGCCGGTGGACCGGCGCGGCGGGCGGCTGCCGGTGCTGCTCTACTCCCCCGGTGTACTCGACCCCCGCGGCCTGGACAGCACCCTCGTCGACGATCTGGCCTCCCGGGGCTATGCGGTGGTGACCATCGACCACACCTATGAGGCCTCCGCGGTGGAGTTCCCCGGCGGCAGGGTGGAGCGCAGCCGGCTGATGGAGGAGTACGCCAAGGCCGACCGGGAGGGCCGGGTCCCCGAGCTGCTGAAGAAGGTCACGGCGGTGCGGGTGGCCGACACCCGCTTCGTCCTCGACCAGCTGGACCGCCTCGCCGCCGGGCACAACCCCGACGCCGGTCACGGTCCGCTGCCCAAGGGGCTGCGCGGGGCGCTGGACACCCGGCGGACCGGGATGTTCGGCCAGTCCGGCGGCGGCTTCACCGCGGCCCAGACCATGCATGACGACCGGCGGATCAAGGCCGCGGTGAACATGGACGGCTATATGGGGTACACCCAGGAGGGCGACGACCCCTCGAACCCGTCCACGGTCGGCCGCGACGGGGTGGACCGTCCGCTGCTGCTGATGGGCCACGAGGGCAACGACCACCACTCGGTCGCGTCCTGGGGAGCGGTGTGGGAGCACAGCTCGGGCTGGCACCGGGACCTGACCCTCACCGGTTCGAAGCACGCGACGTTCAGTGACGCCGAGGTGCTGCTGCCGCAGATAGCCCGGCAGCTCGATCTGCCGGAGCGGACCGTCACCGACACCATCGGCACCATCGACCCGGACCGTGCGGTCGTCGCCCAGCGGGCGTATGTCGCGGCGTTCTTCGACCGCTGGCTGCTCGACCGCGACTCCCGGCTGCTGGACGGGCCGTCCGACCGCTTCCCCGAGGTCCGCTTCGTGCCCTGACGGGCCTGACGGGCCTCGTGGGCGTGACGGGCCTGACGACACCCTCGTGACGGGGGCGTCGCCTTACGCGGTGTGGGCGCGCGGCGCCAGCGGGGGCGGGGGCCGGTCCCGCCGGGCGGGTGGATCGTGCCGCTGACGGGCTACTCCGCCTCGCGGCGGCCGCCGAGGTCACGGATGGTCGATGTGCCGGGCCCCCGCCGCATTCCCGGGGGCCCGGCACCCGCCCGTCCCGGAGGTGCCCGTGACCGCCACCGACACCGCCGTCCCGGTACAGCCCCCGGGGCCGTCTCCGACCCGGCCGGGCCGGCCGCCACTCGCCCAGGTCCGGGACTCGCTGCGTCGGGCCGCGCCCGCGCTGGCGGCGTACGCCGCGATCCGGCTCGCCGGGATGGTGTGCGTGGTGGTCTGGGCCTGGCGGATCGGCAAGCATCCGCTCACGCTGCTGGGCTACTCCTGGGACTGCATCTGGTACGTCGGCATCGCCCGGCGCGGCTACGGCACCTCCTTCCCCTCGCCGGACTGGCCCGACCTCACCTTCAGTGACCTGGCGTTCTTCCCGCTGCTGCCGGGCCTGGTGCGCGCCGTGGCCACCGTCACCCCGCTGAGTACCGTCTCCGCCGGGCTGCTGGTCGCCTGGGTGTCGGCAGGGGTGGCGGCCTGGGGCATCCACGCCGTGGCGAAACGGCTGTACGGGAAGCGGGTGGCGCTGTGGGCGGTGGTCCTGTGGGGGCTGCTGCCGCACGCGATCGTGCAGTCGATGACGTACACCGAGCCGCTGCTGACCGCGCTCGCCGCCTGGTCGCTGTACGGGGTGCTGACCGACCGCTGGCTGTGGGCCGGCTCGCTGGCCCTGCTCGCCGGGGTCTGCCGCCCCAGCGGCATCGCGGTCGCCGCGGCGGTGTGGGCTTGCGTGGCCGCCGCCGCGCTGGGCCACCGTCCGGCGGCGGCCCGCCCCGCACCCACCGCCACGCCGACCGGCCCACCGCACGCGCACCCCGCCGCGACACCCCGTACGCACTGGCGGATGTGGCTGGCGGCCGTCCTCGCGCCGCTGGGCTGGCTGGGGTTCCTGGCCTGGGTGGGGGCCCGGCGCGGGGAGCCACTCGGCTATTTCGGGGTCCAGCGGGACTGGGGTTCGCGCTTCGACCTCGGCCGCGACACCCTCCGCTCGATACGCCACCTGCTCATCGGCCGGGAGATCCTCGCGCAGTACATGGTGCTCGCGGTGCTGGGCATGGCCGCCATCCTGCTGGCCCTGCTGGTGCTGGACCGGCCGCCGCTGGCGCTGCTCGTCTACACCCTGGTGCTGGTGGTCCTCGCACTCGGCGGCGCGGGCTACTTCGCCTCCAAGCCGCGCTTTCTGCTGCCGGCCTTCCCGCTGCTCTTCCCGGCGGCCGTCGCGATGGCGAGAGCCCGGCCGCGCACCGTCCGGGTGACGGTCGGCGCGCTGGCCGGGCTCTCCTGCCTCTACGGCACATACCTCCTGGCCGTGGCACCCGAGCCGATGTGAAGGCTGCGGCTGCCAAGGAGCGGTAGTGCCGGGCTCAGTCCTCGTCGGTGTCCGGCTTCTCGTCTTCGTCGGACTCCAGGTCGGCCTCCAGGCCGAGCTGTTCGACCAGCCACTTGTCGAACTCGATGGAGGCGCGCACCCAGCTCACCGTGCTGGACACGAAGTGCTCAAGGCTGACGCCGGTGCCGATCAGCATCTGCGCCTCACCGATCAGACGGACGGTGCCGTCGTCGTTGGTGTGGCTGTAGACCTTGGGCCACAGGGTGCGGCGGTTCCAGTCGTCGACGACCTCCAGCAGCTGGAGCTTCTGGTCGATCTCGTGCGGCCGGTCGTAGAACGTACGGACCGAGAAGACCTGCTGGTCCTGCTCGCCACGGAACATGAAGTACGTACGGAACTGCTCCCACGGCGCGGCGAGGTCACCCTCGTCGTCGACGACGTACTTCAGCTCCATCTGCTCGAGCAGCTGCTTGACCAGGTCCTGGTCCGGAATGACTGGGCCCGCGGGGCCGGTCGGCTCCGGTTCGGGCTGGCCCCCGAAGTTCGGGATCGAGGACGGATCGATGGTCACCGTGGATTTCCCTTCGTACGGATGTGGCCATCCTCCCCCACACCCGCCCCGGCCCCGCAACCCCTGACGCCGGGGATCCGCTACCGGCTGACATGATCCGGCCGTACGGACGACGGCCGGATCACCGAGCGGCAGGCATCGCGGCGGGCATCGCCGCAGGCCGGGACGGATCAGGACGCCGCGCCCACCAGGAGCCCGTCACCCGCCCGGTCCACCCGGACCGTGTCGCCGTCCCTGACCTCGCCCGCCAGGATCTCCTTGGCCAGCCGGTCACCGATCGCGGTCTGCACCAGGCGGCGCAGCGGCCGGGCCCCGTAGGCCGGGTCCATCCCCTCGTCCGCCAGCCACTCCAGCGCGGCCGGGGTGACCTCCAGGGTCAGCCGCCGCTCGGCCAGCCGCCTGGCGAGCCGGTCGATCTGAAGCTCGGCGATCCGGGCCAGCTGCTCCTTCTCCAGTGCCGAGAAGACCACCAGGTCATCGAGCCGGTTGAGGAACTCCGGCTTGAAGGAGACCCGGACGACCTCCAGGACCTGCTGCTTCTTCTCCTCCTCGGATGTCGTCGGCTCGACCAGGTACTGGCTGCCCAGGTTGGAGGTGAGGATCAGGATGGTGTTGCGGAAGTCGACCGTCCGGCCCTGGCCATCGGTCAGCCGTCCGTCGTCCAGCACCTGGAGCAGGATGTCGAAGACCTCCGGGTGGGCCTTCTCCACCTCATCCAGGAGCACCACGCTGTACGGGCGGCGGCGCACCGCCTCGGTCAGCTGGCCGCCCTCCTCGTACCCGACGTAGCCGGGCGGGGCGCCCACCAGACGGGCCACGCTGTGCTTCTCGCCGTACTCGCTCATGTCGATGCGGACCATGGCCCGCTCGTCGTCGAAGAGGAAGTCGGCCAGCGCCTTGGCCAGCTCGGTCTTGCCGACGCCGGTCGGGCCGAGGAAGAGGAAGGAGCCGGTGGGGCGGTCCGGGTCGGCGATGCCGGCCCGGGTGCGGCGCACCGCGTCCGAGACCGCCCGCACCGCCTCGGTCTGCCCGATCAGCCGCTTGCCCAGCTCCTCCTCCATGCGCAGCAGCTTCTGGGTCTCGCCCTCCAGCAGCCGGCCGGCCGGGATCCCGGTCCAGGAGGCGACGACGTCGGCCACGTCGTCCGGGCCGACCTCCTCCTTGACCATGGTCTCCTTCTTCGACTCCTTGACCTCCGCCTCGGCCTCGGTCGCGGCCTCCAGCTCCCGCTCCACGGCCGGGATCTCGCCGTACAGCAGCTTGGAGGCGGTGTCGAAGTCGCCGTCCCGCTGGGCGCGCTCGGCCTGGCCGCGCAGGTCGTCGAGGGTCTCCTTCAGCTCACCGACGCGGTTGAGGCCCTGCTTCTCCTTCTCCCAGCGGGCGGTCAGGCCGCGCAGCTCCTCCTCCTTGTCGGCGAGGTCGCGGCGGAGCTTCTCCAGCCGCTGCTTGCTGGCCTCGTCGGCCTCGTTGGCCAGCGCCAGCTCCTCCATCCGCAGCCGGTCCACGGCGCGCTGCAGCTCGTCGATCTCCACCGGCGAGGAGTCGATCTCCATGCGCAGCCGGGAGGCCGCCTCGTCGACCAGGTCGATGGCCTTGTCCGGCAGGAAGCGGGAGGTGATGTACCGGTCGGAGAGGGTCGCGGCGGCCACCAGCGCGGCGTCCGCGATCTGCACCTTGTGGTGCGCCTCGTAACGGCCCTTGAGACCGCGCAGGATCGCGACGGTGTCCTCCACGGTCGGCTCGGCGACCAGCACCTGCTGGAAGCGGCGCTCCAGCGCGGCGTCCTTCTCGATGCGCTCGCGGTACTCGTCCAGGGTGGTCGCGCCGACCATGCGCAGCTCGCCGCGGGCCAGCATGGGCTTGAGCATGTTCCCCGCGTCCATGGCGGAGTCCCCGCCGGCCCCGGCGCCCACCACGGTGTGCAGCTCGTCGATGAAGGTGATGATCTGGCCGTCGCTGGCCTTGATCTCGGCGAGGACGGTCTTCAGCCGCTCCTCGAACTCGCCGCGGTACTTCGCGCCCGCCACCATCGCGCCCAGGTCCAGCGCCACCAGCCGCTTGTCCCGCAGCGACTCGGGCACGTCGCCCTTGACGATGCGCTGCGCCAGCCCTTCGACGACGGCGGTCTTGCCGACGCCCGGCTCGCCGATCAGCACCGGGTTGTTCTTGGTGCGGCGGGAGAGCACCTGCACCACCCGCCGGATCTCGTGGTCCCGGCCGATGACCGGGTCGAGCTTGCCGTCCCGGGCGGCCCGGGTGAAGTCGGTACCGAACTTCTCCAGCGCCTTGTAGGTGCCCTCCGGGTCGGCGTTGGTCACCCGCTGCGACCCGCGCCGCCGCTCGAAGGCGTCCGCCAGCTTCTTCGCCGAGGCGCCCTGCTGGTCGAGCACGGCTCCGGCCTGCCCACCCTTGGCGGCGATGGAGATCAGCAGGTGCTCGGTGGAGACGAAGTCGTCGCCCAGCTTCCGGGCGCGCTGCGAGGCGTCGGCGAGCACCGCCAGCAGCTCGCGGTTGGCCCGCGGCGGCGCCACCGTCGACCCCTGGACGCTGGGCAGCGCGGCCAGCACCCGCTCGACCCCGCCGCGCACCGCGGCGGCGTCCGCCTCGACGGCGGCCAGCAGGTCCATCAGGTTCTCGTTGTCCTGGCCCTGGATCAGGGCCAGCAGCAGATGGGCGGGGGTGAGGTCCGCGTGCCCCGCGGACACCGCCCGCTCATTGGCGGCGCTCAGCGCCTCCTGGCTCTTGTTGGTCAGCTCGGCGTCCACGACTGGCTGCTCCTCCTCGCACGATCGGCTACGGGTACGCGACGGGTTGGCGCCGGGCAGGCGTCCACAACAATCTTGCCCTATCCGACAACCAATAAGTTGAGTCTATTCCACTCAAGGCATGCGGGGATAGATTCTCGGCATGGCGATCGACCCTCGCAACCCCGACCCGGCGTACCTCGACTTCTGGCGGGAGCGGCACGTCTGCACGCTCACCACCCACCGCGCCGACGGCACCCCGCACGTCGTCCCGGTGGGCGTCACCTACGACCCCGAGGCCGGGCTCGCCCGCGTGATCACCAACAGGAACAGCCGGAAGGTCGCCCACATCCGGGCCGCCGGCCCCTCCGGCGCGCCGGTCGCCCTCTGCCAGCTGGCCGACAAGCGCTGGGCCACGCTCGAGGGCCGGGCCGTCGTCCGCACCGAGGCGACCCTGATCGAGGACGCGGTCCGCCGCTACGCCGAGCGCTACGGCCGCACACCCTCCCCCAACCCCGACCGCGTCCTGATCGAGATCACCCTGACCCGGGCCCTGGGCCGCGTCACCGCCCCCAGGCCCAGAGCCTCAACAGTCTGAAGGAGCCCGCTCAGGTCTCCTCGTCCAGCACCTCCAGGTTCACGAACCGCGGCTCGCCCTCGCACAGCGCCCGGAACCTCTCGGCCATCTCCCGCGTCTCCGGCAGGTCGTTGTTGACCATCGCCTTCTCGTACGACGGGAACTCGACGATGTCCATGTAGTGCTTCGGCTTCTCCCGATCCCGCGTGTGGAACTCACGCGTCACCGTCCGCCGGCCCTCGGTGGCCATCATCCATTCGTCCATGAGCCGGGACATCTCGTCTTCCTTCGATGTCTCGTACTCGATGACCTGCATGAACTTCATGCTCAGACCACCTCGTCGCTACTTGGCGCCCTCGGCCTTGGCGATCTCCGCCGCCAGCCCGCTGGCCATGTCGTAGGCCACGCACGTCTGGTCGCCGATCACCCAGGCGTCGTGTCCCGGCGAGATCACGCAGACGTCACCGGCCGAGACCTCGGACTCACTGCCGTCGTCCATTCGGACCCGCATCCGGCCCTGGACCATGAAAATGTGGTGGCTGGCCTGGCAGGTCTTGGTGCCCACGATCGGACCCACACTCTCCGACCAGCGCCAGCCCGGCTCAAAGGTGGCCACGGAGAAATCCAGCCCGCTCAGGTGCATGGTCTCCAGGTGACCCCGCGGGAAATCGAGCTTCTCGTCAGGCTTCCGCGTCGTCTTGACCTCCAGCATGGCGACACCTCCGTACGTCAGATGTGCCTTATGGCGTCCTGCATGCCGTACTTCCATGGTGCGCCCGAACCGGCCCGACGCGCCTACCGTGCCCCGCCCCAGAACCGGGCCAGCGCGGCCTGCTTGTACGGCGCCGGGCTCACACACAGGTCGCCCGCGAACGGCCGGTCCAACACGATGACCAGCAGCAGGCTGAACCCGATCAGCGCCGCCACCGACCCGACGAACAGCAGCTGCATCGTCCGGCTCCGGATGCCGTACAGGAAGGTCAGCGGGACGATCACCAGCGCGCCGCCGAAGACCAGCGCCTGGAGCAGCGGCGGCAGCTGCTTCCCCGCCATCTCCAGCCGCTGCCGGCGCTGCCCGGCCACATCACCCAGGCTGTCGATGGCGTGCTCATAGAACGTCCGCTCCATCTCGGTGGACGGCTCATAGCCGCGCAGCGCCTCATAGAGGGCCCGCACCTGCGGCGAGGTGACGCTGTGCCGTGCGTGACCGTCCCGCATGAGCGGCCACTGCTTCTCCACCACGCCGTGCAGATAGCCGTCGACGGCCGCGTACACCCGCGCCCGCGGCTCCGGCGGAAAGGCCTCCGCGTCGCGGACGACCAGCGAGACGTGGGTGGCCTCGGCGGCGACCGTCGTCTCGGTCTCCTCCAGCTGCTCCCACAGCGTGACGATCACGAAGGCGAGGATGATGCCGTAGATCGCGCCGAACATGCCGAGCACCACGCCCACCATGTCGTTGTGCCTGCCGTCGGCGAGCTGCGGACGCCAGCGGCGCACCAGCAGCGCCCCCGCCACGGCGAGGCTCACCACCCCGCCCACGACCAGCAGCGTCAGCACCGCCGTACTGAGGTGGTTGAGCAGCCACAGTGCCACGCCGTCTCCCGCCGCGAGCGAACCCTACGCCGGTAGGCATTCCGTGCCCGTCGCGCCCGGCACACCCCCGGCTAGGCCAGCCGGTCGAACCGCCCGGCCTTCACGGCCCGCAGGAAGGCGCCGAGCGGGCGCGGGGTGGTGGTGACGATGTTGGCGGGCTCGTCGCTCTCCCGGAGCCGTACGACGAGGTCGGCTGCGCCGAGCTCCACGCAGTTGTTGTTCGGCCCATCACCCGAGAACGAGCTCTTCCGCCAGTACAACGTCGTCACCGCCGTCCTCACAGCTCTCGAGTGATGTTGTTGATGAGGTCGCGCGACTCGTCCTCGGACAACGCCACGCCCAGCCAGGCCCTGAAGGCTTCCCGATGCCTCAGCAGCTCTTCTTCCGCATCCACGAAGACACTGCCGTGAACGATATCGAAGTGAGCGGTGTCGAGCTGCCGCACGGAAGCTTCCGCGTAGAGCATCGAGAACCCGCCCGAGAATCCTTCACGAGCGAAGGGAATCACCCGCATGCTCACAGTGGACCGATCGGATTCCTGCAAGAGCAGCTCCAACTGCCTGCGAGCAACCCCGCGATCACCCACCATGATGCGAAGTGCCGCTTCGTGGATGACCACGCTGACCTCAGGAGAGTCGTCGCGGTCCAGCACGTGACGTCGCTTCTGGCGGAACTCCGTGAGTACCTCGACGAGTTCGCGGGACACCTGATACGGGGCGTTAGCGAAGAGCGCACAGCTGTGTTCCGCTGTCTGAAAAAGACCCGGAATGTGCATCACCTCGTAAAGCCTGAGGGCACGAGCGTGGTGCTCAAGCTCCGCAAGGTCGAGTAGCGGGTCACCAACCGTGCCCCGGTACTGCTCCCACCAACCGCGCTGGCGTCGCCCCGTCATCGCTGCAAGCGCATCAACCAACGCCGTATCCGTCACGCCGTAGTGCGCCGCCAGCGCCCCCACGCGTTCCGCACTCACCGCTTGGCGACCCGCCTCAACGTTGGACAGGTCGCTCTGCCTCATGCCGGCCGTCTGAGCCGCCTCGCCTGTAGTGATGCCCGCACCCTCGCGCAGCTTCCTCAGCTCGGCGCCCAACCTCTCTTGCCGGAGGGTGGGTTTGCTTCTCCGCGGCATGAACGTCTCTTCCTCTCAGCACTTGCAGCGCCACTGTGCCACGCCTCGCCACGATCGGGCGAAGAATCAGGAACCGGGTTGTAGGACCAACAAGTTGGTCCTACGTTGGGTGTTGCGCCGCTCACACAGCGAAGCGTCACGGCTCAAGCGTGCCCACAGGAGGCCCGTATGCCCAACCCAGCCCAGGACATCGCCCCCTTCGAGTACTCCCTCCACATCCCCAACGATCCGCGTGCCGTCAGCGTCGCCAGAGCCTCCCTCCGTACCGCGCTCGTCGTGCACGATCTTCCGGAACTCATCGAGCGGGCCGAGCTGTTGGCCAGCGAGCTGCTGACCAACGCGATCGTGCACTCCGGCGGCGAAGCCGATATGCGGATCAGCTGGACCGACGAGGGGAAGCTGCGGCTCATGGTCTGGGACAACAGCCCGGCGCCGCTGGTCTTCAAGGACCCTGATCACCCGGACGAGGACGGCGAGAGCGGGCGCGGGCTGCTGATGGTGACCGCGCTCGCCGACACCTGGAGCACCTTCCCGCTCAAGGGAGAGCTGTGGGGAACGGCGGCCAAGATCGTCTGGTGCGAGATCGGCCGGAAGGCCCGACGCCCATGGGCATGAACGGACCAGCCCCAGGCGCGGTTCACTCGCCTGCGATGCGGTCCACAAGCGCCCACATACCGGTGGAGGGATTGCTGAGGTGCTCCTGGCCCGCCTCGGCCAGGGCACGGGCGCGTCTGCCGGCGTCTCGCCACCCGCCCTCGTAATCCCGGAAGTCCAGGCGCGCCTTGTCGTAGCCCGGCACATGCCGTTTCAGGTGCGGCACCAGCTCCTTGTAGCCGGCCGCATGGGTGGTGTGCGTGCGGAAGTGGAGGATGAGCCAGAGCTCGAAGCAGGGATTCGACACCGCGAGATGGATGCCCGCCCTGCGCGCCGCCCGCACCGCCTCGGCCACGTCGTACTCGTCCACGTCGAACACGCACCAGACCTGGTCGAAGTCCTCGCGGCTGCGGTCCCGTTCCCCCGCCGCGTAGGCGACAAGCTGCGTCGGCGAGCATGACTTCGTCTTCACCCGCACGGTGACGGCGGGATTGCTGAGGTGGCTGACCAGCCCCCGTAAGTAGTCCGGCTCCGTCACCTCGCCGTCGCAGACGATCAGCAGACGCTCCCGGCCCCGTCGCGTCCCCGGCCGCCGCGAGACGTCAGACTCGAAGGCGGGGCGCCGTCCGCCGCTACTCTTCGGCGTCCTCGCCATCCTTCGTCGCCCTCCCCCTGGCAGCCACCGCCGCCACGAAACGTTCATCGCTCAGGAACGGCACCGCGCCGTAACTGCCCCCGAGATACCGGCGCTCCCGGTTCTCCTCCTGACGCGGTTTGAAATCCGAGAGCGGGAAGAGCGTCGTCTCGCCGTACTCGTCCTTCTCCACGAACCACACCTGGTCCCGCTTGAGGATGTCCTCGCCGCCGCTGCGACCCAGCAGGCTCGCGTCATGCGTGGTGAGCAGCAGCTGGGCGCCGTGTGGGTTGCTTGCCGGGTCCTGGAAGAGCTTGATCAGGTGAGTGGTGAGCCGGGGATGCAGGCTGGAGTCGACCTCGTCCACGACGAGGAGGCCGCCCTCGTCCAGCGCGCCGAGCACGGGACCGGCGTAGTCCAGAAGAGCGCGCGTGCCCGCCGACTGGTCGTTGATGTCCAAGCGCACCGTGCCCTCGCGGCCTCGTTGGTCGACCCAGACACGTGCCGGCCGCCCGAGCGTGAGATGAACCCACTCAGTCACGACGTCAGGTGTGTAGTGTCGCCCGGCTCCAAGCGGAGGCTGTTCCACCTCCTCCACTCCGACATCCTCGATACCGAGGTCCGCGGCTCGAAGCAGGGAGACCACTCGCCGCGCCTTCTCCCGGTCCTCCAGAACCTCTATCTCCGAGAGATGACCGCCGAGGAAGTCACGCTGCCCTCCCGCCCGGAACCGCAGCCCCTGCGTGAACCACGCATAAAGCGGCTGCACCGCTTCCTGCCGGGACCGCGCCGCCACCGACACGAACAGGCTGTTGGGCTCGGTGATGTTCTTCACCAGCTCCAGCTCGCGCTTGGGCAGCGCGTCGCCGAAGGTGAAGTCGTCCCCGCTGCGCTGGAAGACCGTCCGCTTCCGGCCCCGTGGATAGCTGTACAGCCACTCGTCGAGGACCCGCTCGTCGTCCACGCAGAAGCCATACGTGTGGCGGACGCCGCCCAGCAGCAGATCGACGACGTACCAGGAGGGATCCTGGGCGGCCTCCGGGTCGAGGGCGAACGGGGTTCGGCTCACGCCGCCGCCCGGCTCCGCGTCGCGGTGGGAGGACGCCACCATCCGCGCCATGAACTTCAGCGCGCCGACCACGTTCGACTTGCCCGCCGCGTTCGCCCCGAAGAGCGCCGCCACCGGCACCGCCTCCCACTCGGTCCCCTCCGGGCGGTCCGCCTCGTACACCGGGGCCAGCAGCAGTTGCTGCTCCTCCCGGATCGACCGGTGATTGGCCACGCGGAAGCTCAGAAGCATCCCCGTTCACCTCCTTCGAGCGGCCAGGATGCCTTTCGTACGGGAAAATCGCACGAATCGCGCTCTGCGTCCACCGTACGGGCTGGCGGCACACAGCAACAGGCCCGCCACCCTGATGGGTGACGGGCCTGTCGCCAGTCAGTGAAGGGAACGGCCGCGCGGCTACTCCGGGCGCTTGGGGCGCCAGACGACCAGTGCGCTGGTCTGCTGCACCTGGTCGTAGGGGACCAGGTCGCGGCGGTAGGAGGCGTGGACCTGGGCCTCGCGCTGCCGCATCGCCGCCGCCGCGCCCTCGACCGCCGCCGTGAGCTCCGCGACGCGCTGCTGGAGGGCCGCGACCTGGTTCTCCAGCTCGATGATCCGCTTGATCCCGGCGAGGTTGATGCCCTCGTCCTGCGACAGCTGCTGCACCTGGCGGAGCAGCTCGATGTCGCGGGCGGAGTAGCGGCGGCCCCGGCCGGCGGTGCGGTCCGGGGAGACCAGGCCCAGCCGGTCGTACTGCCGCAGGGTCTGCGGGTGCAGGCCGGAGAGCTGCGCCGCCACCGAGATGACGTACACCGGCGAATCATCGGTCAGTTCATACGGATTGCGACGACGGCCGTCCATTGCCTCATGCTCCCTTCGCGGCCTGGAAGAGCTCCTCCCGCGGGTCGTCGCCCGCGGTCGCCTCGCGATAGGACTCCAGCGCCTCACGTGCCTTGTCGCTGAGGCCCTTGGGGACGGCGACCTCCACGGTGACCAGCAGATCGCCGTGGGTTCCGTCCTTGCGCAGCGCGCCCTTGCCGCGGGCGCGCATGGTCCGGCCGTTGGGCGTGCCCGCGGGCACCTTGAGGGTGACCGGGGGGCCGCCCAGGGTCGGCACCTTCACCTCGCCGCCGAGCACCGCCTCCACGAAGGAGATCGGCACCGTGACGGTGAGGTTGTCGCCCTTGCGGCCGAAGACCGGGTGGGCGTCGACATGGACGACGACGTAGAGGTCGCCTGCCGGGCCGCCGGTCTCGCCGGGCGCGCCCTTGCCGCGCAGCCGGATCCGCTGGCCGTCGCTGACGCCCGCCGGGATCCGGACCTGCATGGTGCGCGCGGAGCGGGCACGCCCGCTGCCCTTGCACACCTCGCAGGGGTTCTCCGCGATCAGGCCGCGGCCGCGGCAGTCCGCGCACGGGTCGGTGAGCGAGAAGCCACCGCCCGCGCCCCGGCTGACCTGGCCGGTGCCGACGCAGGTCGGGCACACCCGGGGGGTGCCCGACTTGTCGCCGGTGCCGGCGCACGCCTTGCACGGGGCCTGGCTGGACATCCGCAAGGGGACCGTGGCCCCCTCGACGGCCTCGATGAAGCTGAGCGTCACCTCGGACTCGATGTCCTGGCCGCGGCGCGGCTGGGCCCGCGTGGCGCCCCGGTTGAACAGGCCGCCGAAGACGTCGCCGAGGCCGCCGCCGAAACCGCCGCCGGCCCCGCCCCCGCCCTGGGCGCCCCCGAAGAGGTCGCCCAGGTCGAAGTTGAAGCTGCCGGTGCCGCCCGGCCCCGGGCGGAAGCCGCCGTTGCCGAAGAGCGCGCGGGCCTCGTCGTACTCCTTGCGCCGCTTGGGATCGGCCAGGATGTCATTGGCCTCGGAGATCTCCTTGAAGCGCTCCTCGGCCGAGGCGTCGGACTTGTTGGCGTCCGGGTGGTACTCGCGGGCGAGCTTCCGGTACGCCTTCTTGATCTCCGCCTCGGTGGCATCCTTCGGGACGCCGAGGACCTTGTAGAGATCCTTCTCCAGCACATCCCTGCTCAGGCTCATCCTCGACGTCCCTCCTCTCCTGCTATGCCACTCTCACCGGCGCCGGCCTCAGCCCTCGTCCGGACCACCGCTGTCCTCGTCGGACGCCTCGTCGGACTCGGACTTGCCCTGGCTGCCCGGCTGGGGCTCGGCGACCGCGACCCGCGCGGGGCGGATCGTCCGCTCGCCGATCCGATACCCCGGCTGCAGAATCTGCACGCACGTGGTCTCGGTGACGTCCGGCGCGTAGCTGTGCATCAGCGCCTCGTGCACCAGCGGGTCGAAGGACTCGCCTTCCTTGCCGAACTGCTGCAGCCCCATCTTGGCGGCCACCGTCTCCAGCGACTCGGCGACGGACTTGAAGCCGCCGACCAGCTCGCCGTGCTCCCGGGCGCGGCCGATGTCGTCGAGCACCGGAAGCAGCTCGGTCAGCAGGTTCGCGACCGCGATCTCCTTGACCGTGACCCGGTCGCGCTCCACGCGCCGCCGGTAGTTCTGGTACTCGGCCTGGAGCCGCTGGAGGTCCGCGGTGCGCTCGTTGAGCGCGGTGCGGACCTGGTCCAGCTGCGCCTGGACGCCGACCGTGGCCAGATCTTCCGCGGCCGGGGCCTCCGGGCCCCCCTTGTCGGGGGACCCGGCGCCCTTGGCGGCGTCGTCTGCCTTCTTCTCACCGGCTTCGGAGGACACGTCGGGCTGCTCCTCGAAGCCCGGGGTCTCCTCCGTCACGCGGCACCTCCGGCGGCGTCCTTCGGCTTCTCGTCATCGACGATCTCGGCGTCCACGACGTCGTCCTCGGCCTTGGCACCGGCCGGGCCGGCACCGTCGGGGCCGGCAGCGGCGCCGGCGGCCTGGGCGTCGGCGTAGAGGGCCTGGCCGAGCTTCTGGCTGACCGCGGCGACCTTCTCGGTCGCGGTGCGGATCTCGGCCGAGTCCTCGCCCTTGAGCTTCTCCTTCAGCTCCTCGACCGCGGTCTCGACCTCGGTCTTGACCTCGGCGGGAACCTTGTCCTCGTTGTCCTTGAGGAACTTCTCCGTCTGGTAGACGAGCTGCTCACCCTGGTTGCGGGTCTCGGCGGCCTCGCGGCGGGCGTGGTCCTCCTCCGCGTACTTCTCGGCCTCCTGGCGCATCCGGTCGACCTCGTCCTTCGGCAGCGAGGAGCCGCCGGTGACGGTCATCTTCTGCTCCTTGCCCGTGCCCAGGTCCTTGGCGGTCACGTGCATGATGCCGTTGGCGTCGATGTCGAAGGCGACCTCGATCTGCGGGACGCCACGCGGGGCCGGCGGCAGACCGGTCAGCTCGAACATGCCGAGCTTCTTGTTGTACGCCGCGATCTCGCGCTCGCCCTGGTAGACCTGGATCTGCACGGAGGGCTGGTTGTCCTCGGCGGTGGTGAAGATCTCGGACCGCTTGGTCGGGATCGTCGTGTTCCGCTCGATCAGCTTGGTCATGATGCCGCCCTTGGTCTCGATACCGAGGGACAGCGGGGTCACGTCGAGGAGCAGGACGTCCTTGACCTCACCCTTGAGGACACCGGCCTGGAGGGCGGCGCCGATGGCGACGACCTCGTCCGGGTTCACACCCTTGTTGGCCTCGTTGCCACCGGTCAGCTCCTTGACGAGCTCGGCGACGGCCGGCATACGGGTGGAGCCGCCGACCAGGACCACGTGGTCGATCTCGGACAGGGCGATGCCCGCGTCCTTGATGACGTTGTGGAACGGGGTCTTGCAGCGCTCCAGCAGGTCCGCGGTCAGCTGCTGGAACTGCGCGCGGGTGAGCTTCTCATCCAGGTGCAGCGGGCCCTCGGCGGAGGCCGTGATGTAGGGCAGGTTGATCGAGGTCTCGGTGGACGAGGACAGCTCGATCTTCGCCTTCTCCGCCGCCTCACGCAGACGCTGGAGGGCCATCTTGTCCTTGGACAGGTCCACGCCGTGGCCGGAGTGGAACTGCTTGACCAGGTAGTCGACGACGCGCTGGTCCCAGTCGTCACCACCGAGGTGGTTGTCACCGTTGGTGGCCTTCACCTCGACGACGCCGTCGCCGATCTCCAGCAGCGAGACGTCGAAGGTGCCGCCACCGAGGTCGAAGACGAGGATGGTCTGGTCGTCCTTCTCCAGCCCGTAGGCGAGAGCGGCGGCGGTCGGCTCGTTGACGATGCGCAGGACGTTGAGGCCCGCGATCTCACCGGCCTCCTTGGTGGCCTGACGCTCGGAGTCGTTGAAGTACGCCGGGACGGTGATGACCGCGTCGGTGACCTTCTCACCCAGGTACGCCTCGGCGTCCCGCTTCAGCTTCTGCAGGATGAAGGCGCTGATCTGCTGGGGGTTGAAGTCCTTGCCGTCCAGGCCGATCTTCCAGTCAGTGCCCATGTGGCGCTTGACCGAACGGATCGTCCTGTCGACATTGGTAACAGCCTGGCGCTTGGCGACCTCGCCGACGAGCACCTCACCGTTCTTCGCGAAGGCGACAACGGACGGCGTGGTCCTGGCGCCCTCGGCGTTGGTGATGACGGTGGGCTCACCGCCTTCGAGAACACTGACGACGGAGTTCGTCGTGCCCAGGTCGATGCCGACCGCACGTGCCATTTCGGGATCCTCCAGCTACATCATTGAGTGGAACAGACTCAAGAGTGCATGATCCACTTTTCGGTGTCAACAGAGCTGAGTCGACCTCGCTCAAGTTTCATATCGAGCTCCTGTTCAGCAGCCCCGCAGGGGCGGGGCACGGAGAGAGGGAGGAGAGGTCAGGGCAGCCTGAGCGACACAGATCACCGGCCGGTCAACTGCATGGGCCCTTGAAACCTAGGTAATCTCGGCAGAGACCGGATAAGTTACTGCTTAGTAATCACTCATCATCACCGCTCTCGCAGGTCCGAGGAGCCCCCAATGCAACTCGCCGCGATCATTGTGTCGCTGGTCCTCATCGCGATCGGCGTCGCGCTGTTCGGCCGTGCCATCCTGCAGATCTACCGCTTCATGCGGCTTGGCCAGCCCGTCCCCGCCGGCACCCGGACCGACGACCCGACCCAGCGCACCATCACGGTGGTCAAGGAGTTCCTCGGCCACACCCGCATGAACAAGTGGGGCATCGTCGGCGTCGCGCACTGGTTCGTGGCACTGGGCTTCTTCTCCCTGCTGCTGACGATCGCCAACGCCATCGGCCAGCTCTTCCAGTCCGACTGGCTGCTGCCGGTCATCGGCGACTGGGTCGTGTGGGAGATGTTCGTCGACTTCATGGGCACGATGACGGCGGTGGGCATCCTCACGCTGATCGTGATCCGGCAGCTGAACCGGCCGGGCCAGGCGGGCCGCAAGTCCCGCTTCGCGGGTTCCAACACCGGCCAGGCGTACTTCGTCGAGGGCGTCATCCTCATCGTCGGCATCTCGATCGTGACGCTGCACGCCCTGGAGGGCGCCCAGCACCATGTCGACGCCTACGAGCCCGCGTTCTTCCTCTCGTACCCGCTGGTCGCGCTCTTCAAGGGCATGAGCGTCACCACGCTGCAGAACCTCACCTACTTCTTCGCGATGCTCAAGATCGCGACGTCCTTCATCTGGATGATCACGGTCTCCCTCAAGACCGACATGGGTGTGGCCTGGCACCGCTTCCTCGCCTTCCCGAACATCTGGTTCAAGCGCGAGGCGTCCGGTGACGTGGCGCTCGGCGCGCTCCAGCCGATGACCTCCGGCGGCAAGCCGATCGACTTCGAGGACCCGGGCGAGGACGACGTCTTCGGTGTGTCGAAGATCGAGGAGTTCTCCTGGAAGGGCATCCTCGACTTCTCCACCTGCACCGAGTGCGGCCGCTGCCAGTCGCAGTGCCCGGCCTGGAACACCGGTAAGCCGCTGTCGCCCAAGCTGCTCATCATGGCGCTGCGCGACCACGCGCACGCCAAGGCCCCCTACCTGCTCGCCGGCGGCGGCAAGACCATGGAGGGCGAGGAGAAGGCCACCGAGGAGCAGCTGAAGGACGTGCCGGCGGCGGCTCTCGCCGAGGCCGAGCGCCCGCTGATCGGCACCCTCGAAGAGAACGGCGTCATCGACCCGGACGTGCTGTGGTCCTGCACCACCTGCGGCGCCTGCGTCGAGCAGTGCCCGGTCGACATCGAGCACGTCGACCACATCGTCGACATGCGCCGCTACCAGGTGATGATCGAGAGCTCCTTCCCGTCCGAGGCGGGCACGATGCTCAAGAACCTGGAGAAGAAGGGCAACCCCTGGGGCCTGGCCAAGAAGCAGCGCCTGGCGTGGACCAAGGAGGTCGACTTCGAGGTCCCGGTCGTCGGCAAGGACATCGAGGACCTCACCGAGGTCGACTACCTCTACTGGGTCGGCTGCGCCGGTGCCCTGGAGGACCGCGCCAAGAAGACCACCAAGGCCTTCGCGGAGCTGCTGCACATGGCGGGCGTCAAGTTCGCGATCATGGGCGGCGACGAGGCGTGCACCGGTGACTCGGCCCGCCGCCTGGGCAACGAGTTCCTCTTCCAGCAGCTCGGCCAGCAGAACGTCGAGATGCTGAACATGGCGTTCGGCGAGGACGCGGACGAGGGCGTCGTCGTCGAGAAGTCCAAGAAGAAGATCGTCGCGACCTGCCCGCACTGCTTCAACACCATCGCCAACGAGTACCCGCAGCTGGGCGGCCATTACGAGGTCATCCACCACACCCAGCTGCTCCAGCACCTCATCGACGAGGGCAAGCTGATCCCGGTCACCCCGGTCGAGGGTCTGATCACCTACCACGACCCGTGCTACCTGGGCCGCCACAACAAGGTCTACACGCCGCCGCGCGAGATCATCGCCAAGGTGCCGGGCCTGCGGAACGAGGAGATGCACCGGCACAAGGAGCGCGGCTTCTGCTGCGGCGCCGGTGGTGCCCGGATGTGGATGGAGGAGCGGATCGGCAAGCGCATCAACAACGAGCGCGTTGACGAGGCGCTGTCGCTCAACCCCGACATCGTCTCGACCGCCTGCCCGTTCTGCCTGGTCATGCTGACCGACTCGGTCAACGGCAAGAAGAACGACGGCAAGGCGAAGGAGTCCATCCAGGTCGTGGACGTCTCGCAGCTGCTGCTGGAGTCGGTGAAGACGCCGGTGCCGGTGGATGGCGACGGGGACGGTAACGGGGACGGCGAGAAGGCGGAGGCTGAGCCGGAGCCGGTGAAGTAGCGCGGGTTTTCGGGGCTCCGCCCCGAGCCCCGGTCCTCAAGCGCCGGACGGGCTGGATTTCCAGCCCGTCCGGCGCTCGGCTTTTACGGCCGTAAACTCACGGCTTACCCGTCGGCAGGGGTTGCTCGGTCCAGATGACCTTGCCCTCGGGGGTGTAGCGGGTGCCCCAGCGCTCCGCGAACTGGGAGACCAGGAACAGTCCGCGCCCGCCCTCGTCCGTGGTCGCCGCGTACCGCAGGTGCGGAGAGGTGCTGCCGCCGTCGGACACCTCGCAGATCAGCGTCCGGTCGCACAGCAGCCGCACCCGGATCGGGCCCGCGGCGTGCCGGATCGCGTTGGTGATCAGCTCGCTGAGGATCAGCTCGGTGCTGAACGCCAGCTCCGAAAGCCCCCACGTCGCCAGCCGGCCGGCCACCGCCGCCCGCGCCCCGGCCACCTCCGCCGGATCCGCCGGCACCTCCCACTCGGCGATCCGCTCGGCCGGCAGCACCCGGGTGCGGGCCACGATCAGCGCCACGTCGTCACCGGGCCGGGCGGGCAGCAGCTCCTCCAGCACCACCCGGCAGGTCTCCTCCGGGCCGCGGCCGGGGACCGCGAGGGATTCCCGCAGCAGCTCCAGACCGTCGTCGATGTCCCGGTCGCGCTTCTCCACCAGCCCGTCGGTGTAGAGCACGATGGAGCTGCCCTCCGGCAGCTCGAACTCGGCCGTCTCGAAGGGCAGCCCGCCCAGGCCGAGCGGCGGGCCGCTGGGCAGCTCCACGAACTCCACCGTGCCGTCCGGGTGCACCAGCGCGGGCGGCGGATGGCCCGCCCGCGCCATCGCGCAGCGCCGGGAGACCGGATCGTAGATCGCGTACAGGCAGGTGGCGCCGGTGATCGCCTTGAAGCCGCCCTCGTCCTCCGCGTCCTCCAGATCGATCCGGGCGATCAGCTCGTCCAGGTGCGTCAGGAGTTCGTCGGGAGGCATGTCCAGGGTGGAGAAGTTGTGCACGGCGGTGCGCAGCCGGCCCATCGTCGCGGCGGCGTGCAGCCCGTGGCCGACGACGTCGCCGACGACCAGGGCCACCCGGGCGCCCGGCAGCGGTATGACGTCGAACCAGTCGCCGCCGACGCCGGCCTGGGCGGGCAGATAGCGGTAGGCGACGTCGAGGGCGTGCTGCTCGGGCAGCACCCGGGGCAGCAGGCTGCGCTGAAGGGTGACGGCCATGGTGTGCTCGCGGGTGTAGCGGCGGGCGTTGTCGATGGAGACCGCGGCGCGCGCGACCAGTTCCTCGGCGAGCGAGAGGTCCTCGTCGTCGAAGGGCTGGGGCTTGGCCGCACGCCAGAAGCTGGCCAGGCCCAGCACCACCCCGCGGGCCCGCAGCGGCACCGCGATCATCGAGTGGAGGCCGCGGTCCACGATCCGCCTGGCCCGCTCCGGATCCTGCAACTGCCAGCCGGTGAACGCGGGCAGGTCGGGTTCGAGGGCCGCCTTGCCGCTCTCGAACGACCAGCCCTGCGGGGTGGACGGGGAGAAATGGATCAGCTCGCCGCGCCCGAAAAGCGGGACGTCGTCCCGGATCCCGCTCACCGCCGTACGCCGCAGCCCGCGCTGGTCGGTGGGCTCCTCGCCGGTGAGCACCGAGTCCAGCAGGTCGACGGTGACGAAGTCGGCGAAGCGCGGCACGGCGTACTCCGCCAGCTCCTCGGCGGTGCGCGTCACGTCCAGGCCGGTGCCGATCCGCACACTGGCCTCGTAGAGCAGCTTCAGCCGCTTGCGGGCCTGGTCGACGGTGTCGGACAGCGCGTGCAGCTCGGTGGTGTCGCGCAGCGTGGCGACGCTGCCGGGCGGCCCGCCGTGCCGGTCGGTGGGCCGGTGGCTCAGCGACAGCAACCGCTCCCCGGCCCGGTGCACCTCGTCGGTGGCGGCGCGGCCGGAGGCCAGCAGGGTGGCGGCGCGCGGATCGAGGCCGAGCTCGAAGACCCGGCGGCCCTCGGCGTCCGGCGGCAGGTCGAGCAGCCGGCGCGCCTCGTCGTTGGCGAGCACCAGCCGGCCGTCCCCGTCGACGATCAGCACGCCCTCGCGTACGGCGTGCAGGACGGCGTCGTGGTGCTCGTACATCCGGGTCATCTCGGCCGGGTCAAGACCGTGGGTCTGCCGCCGCAGCCGTCTGCTGACCAGGGCGGTGCCGGCGGTGGCCAGGGCGAGGGCGGCGATCGCGGCGCCGATCAGCAGTGGCAGCTGGCGCTCGACCACCCCGCTGACCTTCTCGACGGTGATGCCGGCGGCCACCAGCCCGACCACCCTGCCGTCCGCGGCCCGGACCGGGACGACCGCCCGGACGGACGGGCCCAGGGTGCCGGTCCAGGTCTCCACGACCCGCTCGCCACGCGCCGCGGGCTCGTAGGTGCCGCGGAACTTGCCCCCGATGCGGTCCGGGCGGGGGTGGGTGTAGCGGATGCCGCTCGGGGTCATCACGACGATGAAGTCCATCCCCGCCGCCTCGCGGGCCGCCTCCGCGCGCGGCTGGAGCACCGCGGTCGGGTCCCAGCCCTGGAGCGCCTCGGCCACCCCGGGGGCTCTGGCGAAGGTCTCCGCGACCGCGACCGACCGGTTCTCGGCCTCCTGGTTGCTGTCGTGGCGCGACTGGAGCAGCAGCGCGGCCACCGCGGCGACGACGACCAGCAGGACGACCGCCGCCTGCAGCACGAAGACCTGACCGGCGACCGTGCGCACGCGCCGCCCGCTCGGCGGCCGCCGGGCACCGGCGGCCGCTCCCCCGTGTCCTTTTAACATCCGACTACGCCGTGGCCGCCGCCCGCGCCACCTTGTGATCGGATTGCACACCGCCCTGCTCGGACATGACCGTTCCCCCGTTCAGCATTGACGGACTCAACGTCCTGGCACCTTCTCGGCGCTGTCCTGATCCTGTCCACCAAGTGCCCGTATTAACAACCCCCGAGGCGGCCGGGGCAGCGCCCACGCATGGGCATCTTTCAGCCAGCGACCCCTAAGAAATCAGCCATCCGGATACAACCCTGCCGCACCACCGCGAGTCTCCTGTTCGCCGCCGACCGCTGCCCCGTCAACGACGGCACGAGAAGCGACGGCACCCCATCGACTGTGGATGTCCCCCGTGCATCCCCCGCATGCCGCAGGAGAACTCCGCGTGCACCAGCACCACCGCATCGCCCTCGCCACCGCCGCCGTGACCGCGCTCACCACCGGCCTGCTCACCGCGGCGACCGGACAGGCCGCGGCGGCCCCCGCCCCCGCCACCCTCCAGGGCGACTTCGACAACGACGGCTACCGCGACATCGCCGTCTCCTCCCCGTACGCCACCGTGGCCGGCCAGGCCAACGCGGGCCAGATCACCGTCCTGTACGGCTCGGCCGACGGCGCCGGGGCCACCAGGCGCTCCACCATCACCCAGAACTCCGCGGGCGTCCCCGGCTCCGCAGAGAAGGGCGACTACTTCGGCGTCACCACCGACGCCGGTGACTTCAACGGCGACGGCTTCGCGGACCTGGCCGTCGGCGCGCCCGGCGAGGACGTCTCCGGCGACACCGACGGCGGCACCGTCCAGATCATCTGGGGCTCGGCCGCCGGCCTGTCCGGCGGCGCCTCGCTCACCGACCCGGCGCCCGGCCAGCACGACCGGTTCGGCGCCGCGGTGGCCGCCGGCGACTTCGACGGCGACGGGAAGACCGATCTGGTCACCGGCGACTCCTCGGCCACCCTCCGGCTGTTCAAGGGCGGTATCGCCACCTCCGGCGCGGCCGGCTCGAAGGCCGCCGTCACCACCCCGGTGCTCGGCGGCGGCGACAACGGCGTCTACACCCTCACCCCGGGCGACGTGAACGCCGACGGCCGCGCCGACCTGGTCGTCAACGGCATCGAGAACACCGGCTCCGGCGAGTACCTGTACAACTCCAACTACTACCTGCCCGGCAGCCCGTCCGGCCTGGACACCTCGGCCACCCAGAAGCTGCCCGCCGGACTGGTCACCGCCATCGGCGACGTCAACGGCGATAGCTACGGCGACCTGGTCACCGGCGTGCACTGGGACAACACCGTGCCCGGCGCCACCAAGGGCGGCAAGGTGAGCGTCCGTTACGGCTCAGCCGGCGGCCCGTCCGGCAGCACCGACGCCATCACCCAGGACTCCGGTGCGGTGCCCGGCAGTTCGGAGACCGGCGACGGCTTCGGCTGGGAGGTCACCCTCGGGGACGTCAACGGCGACGGCTTCCAGGACCTGGCCATCGGCGCCCCCGGCGAGAGCCTCGGCGGCATCACCCAGACCGGTGCGGTCACCCTGGTCTACGGCTCCGGCGACGGACTCGACACCGCCAGCGGCGTCCAGTACTTCCAGCAGGACACCCCGGGGGTGCCCGGCGCCAACGAGGCGTACGACAACTTCGGCGGCGAGGTCTTCCTCTCGGACGTCACCGGCGACGCCAAGGCCGATCTGACGATCGGTGCGTTCGGCGAGAACGACGGTAACGGCTCGGTCGTCGCCCTGCGCTCGGACGGCACCCGGATCACCACCACCGGCGCCCGCTCCTACGCCCCGTCCGCGGTCGGCGTCAGCACCGCGGGCTACCCGCAGTTCGGCGGGCAGATCTCCGGCTGACGGGCCGTCCGTTCGCCTCCCGGGGGCCCTCTCCCCTGGAACCCTGGGGCCATCACCCCAGGGTTCCCTTAGGGGATGTCACAGCTCGGCCGCAATGCCCGGTGGGTTTTCCACAGGCGGGCGTCGCGGCCCCGGCGACCAGGTACTTTCGAATGGTGTCTGGATTCAGGATGGGACGCGGACAGGACCCCGGCTCCGCGCAGCAGGGGCCGCATGGCCGGCCGGGGCAGCACCCCCGGCAGCAAGCACCGCAGCCGCCGTACGGCCGGCAGCCGTACGGCGGGCCGCAGACCCCGCCGTCCCCGTACGGCCGCCAGGCCCCGCCCCCGGCGCCGTACGGGCAGCAGCCTCCGCAGGCCGCCCAGCGCGGCGGGCAGTGGCAGCCTGGCCCGCCCGGCGGCGACGGCCGCCCCGGGGGCCATGGAAACCCCGGCGGCCCCGGCCGGTCGTGGCAGCAGCCCGGCCCGCAGGGCGAGCCGGAGTACTTCGACGGCCGGGACCCGCACAGCGGCCACGGCCACCCCGGCGGCCACGGGCACCCGGGCCACCCCGGCGGCCACGGCGGATACCCCGGCGGTGATGCGGGTCACACCCAGCAGTTCAGCGTGGGCGAGGCGCCCGACCACGACGCGTACGGCGACCCGTACGGCCAGGACCCCGGATACGGCCCCGACTCCTACGACGACGGGGACGCCTACCGCGCCGGGCAGGCTCCGGCCCCGCCGGCCGGTCCCCGGCTGCACTGGAAGGAGCTGCTGAGCGGCATCGTGCTCCGCCCCTCGGCCACCTTCTGGCAGATGCGCGACCACACCATGTGGGGCCCCGCGCTCATCGTCACCTTCGTCTACGGCCTGCTCGCCGTCTTCGGCTTCGACAAGGCCCGCGAGGACGTGCTGAACGCCTCGATGGCGACGAGCATCCCGTGGATCCTCAGCACCGGCGTCGTGGTGGTGCTCAGCGGTCTGGTGCTGGGCGCGGTCACCCACACCCTCGCCCGCCAGCTGGGCGGCAACGGCACCTGGGCGCCCACGATCGGCCTGACGATGCTGATCACGTCGATCACCGACGCGCCGCGGCTGGTGATCGCGATGTTCCTGGGCGGCGACAGCTCCCTGGTGCAGGTGCTGGGCTGGGCGACCTGGGTGGCGGCCGGCGCGCTGTTCACCTCCATGGTGAGCAAGTCGCACGACCTGCCGTGGCCGAAGGCGCTGGGAGCCTCGGCGATCCAGCTGATCGGCCTGCTCTCGCTGTTGAAGCTGGGCACCTTCTGAGCTGCCCGGCGGCTCACCCGGCATGGCCCACGGCTGGCGTGACCCGCCGGCCGTGACGGCGAAGGGCCCCGGTCATCGCGACCGGGGCCCTTCGCCGTAACTGCTCCGTGGGTGAGGATCAGGCGTCGAGGACCTGTCCCGCCCGCCGCACCACCGGCGGCTCGACGCTCCACGGGAAGTTGATCCAGTCGTCGGTCCGCTTCCACACGTACTCGCACTTCACCAGCGAGTGCGGCTTCTCGTAGATCACCGCGCTGCGGACCTCGGCGACCGTGCCGACGCAGAAGTCGTGTACCAGCTTCAGCGTCTTGCCGGTGTCGGCGACGTCGTCGGCGATCAGGACCTTCTTGTCGGAGAAGTCGATCGCGTTGGGCACCGGCGCGAGCATCACCGGCATCTCCAGCGTCGTTCCCACTCCCGTGTAGAACTCCACGTTGACCAGGTGGATGTTCTTGCAGTCCAGCGCGTACGCGAGGCCGCCGGCGACGAACACTCCGCCGCGCGCGATCGACAGCACGATGTCCGGCTCGTACCCGTCGTCGGCGATCTCCTGCGCCAGCTCGCGGATGGCTCCGCCGAAGCGCTCGTAGGTCAGGTTCTCCCGCTGCTCACTCATATGCCTCAGACCTGCGTCCGGTGGAAGTTCAGGAACGACCGGGACGGCGTCGGCCCGCGCTGCCCCTGGTACCGGGACCCGTACCGTGCCGACCCGTAGGGGTGCTCCGCGGGGGAGGTCAGCCGGAACATGCACAGCTGCCCGATCTTCATCCCCGGCCACAGCTTGATCGGCAGGGTCGCGACATTCGACAGCTCCAGCGTCACGTGCCCGGAGAACCCGGGGTCGATGAACCCCGCGGTCGAATGCGTCAGCAGCCCCAGCCGGCCCAGCGACGACTTGCCCTCCAGCCGGGAGGCGATGTCGTCCGGCAGCGAGATCACCTCGTACGTCGAGGCGAGCACGAACTCACCGGGGTGCAGGATGAAGGCCTCCTCCCCCTCCGGCTCCACCAGCCGCGTCAGATCGGCCTGCTCGGTGGCGGGGTCGATGTGCGGGTACCGGTGGTTCTCGAACACCCGGAAGAAGCGGTCCAGCCGGACGTCGATACTCGACGGCTGCACCATGGCGGGGTCGTACGGATCGATCCGCACCCGCCCGGCGTCGATCTCGGCCCGGATGTCCTTGTCAGAGAGAAGCACGGGACGAGGATACGCAAACCCCGCGGACGCCGCGGGCCCGGCCCAACCGGACCGGGCCCCAGCCCACCGCACTGCGGAACTATCGCTTCCGCGATCCCACCGGAACCGCCCGCCGCAACCGCGCACAGCGCGGGCAGCGCAGCAGCCGCCCAGGACCGATCCGATCGGCTCCGAGGTTCTGCATCGGGAACGAAGCGGTACTGAACACGTGCCCTTCGGCACAACGGACGATGGTGCGCTCCATCGAGTCCCTTCCCCGAGACGTGAAAGACAAAAGCCACATTAGGGGATCAAAGGGTCGCCGCTCCACGCGGCACTCCGGTCCACCACGGTACGCCCCAACTCCCGCCCCCCGCAGTCACATCCCCCACCGGACCACCGCACCGGGCACGACAAAAACCCCGCGACGCATGCGCCGGGGGTCAGCCATGGGGTACAGTGTGCAACGATGAGGGCGAAGCAAGATCACCCTCAGGCGGGTGTAGTTTAATGGTAGAACATGAGCTTCCCAAGCTCAGAGCGCGAGTTCGATTCTCGTCACCCGCTCCATTGCGAAGGCCCAGGTCAGCGACCTGGGCCTTACTTGTTGTCTCACAACCCCTCAGGGGCGGCGTGCCCTCCGCGTCACTTCTGGGCCACCGCGCTGCCTCCCTGTGCCGGATGAGTGGATCAGCACGTACTGCGGCGGCACTTGACGCTTGCGGCCCCGGGTGTCCCGAAGCTGCCGGTGTCACCGGATGGGGCGCCGCCCCGTCCGTCGGGACCAGCGCACGGCGATGAACACCAGGTCGGCCACGAGGAGCACGATGCCGATGATCAGCAGGTAGCCCAGACCTTCTGCCACCACGCCGATGACCCCCAGCACGACGGCCACCAGTGCGAGGAACAGGAAGAGAGCCATGACGCGAACGCCTCCTTGTGGCTGGGGGACTGGGTGGGTGGCGGTCAGCGGCGGGCGAGTTGCCGTTCGCCGCCTGCGCCCGGCTGGTAGGTCATGTCGTAGTGCCGGAAGACCGCTTCCTCTGCCTCGGCGGGCAGGATGTCGTCCATGCCGACCGAGGGCGCCTTCTTCACCAGTGCCCTGGCGTAGGAGACCTTGAGGTAGTCCGGCCCGAGGATCGCGTCGTCCAGGGGCACGAAGGCCAGGCGGTGACGGGTGGGGAGTCCGGTCCGGACCGTGGCCACGGCCGGTTCGTCGGTGGTGGTGTCCACATAGATCGCTTCGAGCACGCCGATCTTGTGGCCCCTCGGGTCGACGACGTTGTGGTTGCGCCACTCACGGATATCGGCTGCCTGGATCATGGCCTGCCCTCCTGAGCCGTTCACCCAGCCGGTGCGAGCCGTCAACACGAGTATCACAGCCCGCGGAGACCGGTCGTCCTTGCCCTTCCAGGCTATCCGGGAACCTGCGCGTCGCGCGTTCGCGCGGTGACCGTATCGACCGTGGTAGTCGACGGGCATGCCGATGAAGCCTTCCAGTGCAGCAGGCCGTCCATCTCTGTTCGGACGACTACGCGACGCGATCAGCCATTCACCAGTGGGCCGCTGGTGGCGGCGGAGCATCGATCTCGAACTGTGGCAGCGGTCCCTGGGCTTCGCGGCGCTGGGGTTCCTCACTCTGGTGCCGCTCCTGATCATTGTGTCCTCGGGCGACCCGGAGCACGGGCGCGGGTTCGCGCAGTGGCTGGGGGAAGGACTGGGAGTCTCGACTGCCGCCAGAGAAGAGGTCGAACAACTGTTCATCCGCCCCAGCCAGGCGCTGCGGACCACCACCGTGTTCGGCATCGCCGCCCTCGCCGTCTTCGGTCTGTCCTTCGGTGCGGCGGTGCAGACCGGCTACGAGAAGATCTGGGATCTGCCGCCGGCTCGCTGGTGGGCCAGGTGGCGGCATGTGGTGTGGCTCGGCGTCCTCACCGGCTACCTCTTCGTCTCCGCGACCACCACACTGCGGCGAGAATCCCCGGCGGGCGCCTTCGCCGCCGCGCTGAGCGCCGTCGTGTTCTTCTGGTGGTCGCAGCGCCTGCTGCTCGGCGGGCGGGTCGCCTGGCGCGCTCTGCTGCCCGGCGCGGTGGCCACCGTGATCGGACTGCTCGGTCTCAGGGTCTTCTCCCAGCTCGTCTTCTCACCGCTGATCGCATCCAACACGGTCACCTACGGGCCCTTCGGAACCGTCCTGGTCCTCCAGTCCTGGCTGGTCGGTGTCGGCGTCGTCGTCTTCGGCGGTGCGGTGGTCGGCCGCCTGGTCCACGAGGAGATCCCACGCGTGGCCCAGGCGCTGAGAAGGCGAGGATGAGATACGGCAGCGGGGTTCGTTATGCGTGCGCTGATCGCCTGGGAAGTCGCTGGTCACGCGGGGTTCGCCGGACCACGCCCCGGAGTACGGTGGACATACCGGGAGTACCCGCGCACCGGCTCCCACGCCGGTGCCGACGTCGAAACGAGCCCGGGGAACAGGTCCGCGCCATGACCGCGACCATCGCACCGAGGGCCGTTGGGACTTGCTGGTGATCCCGCCGGAGACCGGTGCGGCTGCTGCCGCCCGGCTGATGTCCGCCGCGGCCACCCCGGCGGGCTCGATACCGCCAGCGGTCTGATGGCGGGCGAGGACATCACGCGTGCCGTGTGGGAGACGCTGAACCTGGACGATTGAGTGGCAGTCATGGCAACACTCCACGAGCGGAAGAACTACCGCGAAGCGATCATGAAGACCCTGTACGAGGCAACGGAAGGCGATCGCCTCCTAGGCGTCGCCGGGGCGAAGCTGCGCGACGACCTCCACATGGCTGAGCAGGACCTGGCCGCAGCCTGCACATATCTGGCGGGCGAGGGGCTGATCACCGTCGACTGGGCACGGGGAAACACGCCCGCGATGGTCATGCTGACGCATGAGGGAATCCGGCTCATGGAGGCCGAGGAGGAGGGACGCGGCTGACACGACACGGACCCTCTTCGATCCAGGGCCACACTGTCCGGAAAGAGCCCTTCTGCCGGATAAGCGACACAGGCATAACATGGTCAGTGGACCGGTGCACTCTCACGTGCAACCGGCCCGGAAGGGCGGCCCCGGTGTGTATACGCCGGGGCCGTTGCGCACCGTCGGCGGACGGCAGGGAACCAGCGGGTCCTGGCGAGTTTGGCGGCCGAGCAACACCGAAGCCCAGCACGAGGCTGCCCTGGGGCCCACTCGTTGGACCACCGGCTCGGGGTGCGGGCGACACCAGGCCGGTGAGGTGAAAGGGCACGGCGATGGCGGAGGATGATCGGCAGCCTGGCAGGGACACGGTGGACCGGTCGGAGGGGTTCGGTGAGCGACTGCTGGGGGTGCTGCTGGACCGGGCCCACGAGATGCCGCCTCAGCTGGTCGCTCCGCTGATCGCGGAAGAGGTGGCCAGGGTCGGTGGCCGGGACGTCTCGATCCTCCTGCAGGACTACGCACAGCTGCTGCTGGTGCCGCTGCCGGGCAGACGGCTGGCCGTCGGCGGGCCTGAGCCGATCGGTGATTCCCCCGCCGGCACGGCCTTCCTGGAGGCGACCACTGTCGAAGTACCGCGGGCAGACGGTCTCCGCATGTATCTACCGTTGCTGGACGGCAGTGACCAGGTGGGTGTGCTGGCCCTCACTCTGGATACCGTCGATGACGACGACCGGCGCTTGCTGCGCAGGCTCGCCGGTTTGATCGCCGACATGCTGGTCACCAAGCACAGCTATACCGACCAGTTCTTCCTCGCCCGGCGCCGTGAACCCATGAGCGTGGCTGCGGAAATCCAGTGGTCCTTGCTCCCGCCGCTGGCGATGTCCGTGCCGCAGGTCTCAGTGGCCGGGATCCTGGAGCCCGCCTACAGCGTCGCCGGGGACAGCTTCGACTACGCACTCAACGACGACATCCTGCATGTGGCCGTGGTTGATGCCATGGGCCACGGCCTGAACGCCGCCACGATGGCCACGGTCGCCATCGGCGCCTACCGGCACTCCAGACGTGCCGGCATCGGTCTGTCCGAGATCTACACGTTCATGGATCGGGCCATCGCCGAGCAGTTCGGCCCCGAACACTTCGTGACCGCGCAGATGATGCGCCTGAACATCGCAACGGGCCACCTGCAGTGGGTCAACGCGGGTCACCCCCCACCGCTGCTGATCCGCAACCGCCAGGTCCTCCGGCGACTGGAGAGCCCGACCACCTTGCCGGTCGGCTTCGGAGGTGAGGAACCCCAGGTCAGCGAGCAGACACTCCATCGTGGCGATCGGGTCCTTTGCTTCACCGACGGCCTGATCGAGGAGCACGAAGCCGGCCAAGAGCAGTTCGGCGAGGAACAGCTCATCCACTGGGTCAACCGCATCGGGCAGAAGGAGAAGGGAGTGCGGGCAGTGGTGCGCGCGCTCTCCCACACCCTGAAGGAGGAACGGGGCGGGAGCACCAGTGACGACGCGACCCTCTTCCTGATCGAGTGGCACGGGGGCGCCGCCGACCACCTCGCCGTCCTGGAGTGAGCCGACGGCCGCTCCATCGCTGACGGCGTCTCCCAAGCTCAGAGCGCGAGTTCGATCCTCGTCACCCGCTCCATGACGAAGCCCCAGGTCAGTGACCTGGGGCTTCGTCGTTGGCCCGTCGTTTGGAAACCGGCGGGCTTTACCGCGGTGGCGTCACTGAGAGGCCCACCAGGTCGAGAGCGCCGCGGCGGTGTAACCCAGCGACTCGTACAGCGGCCTGCCCAGCTTCGAAGCGGTGAGCGTGACCGGCAGCTCCGCCAGGTGGGCGAGGGAGCCAAGCATGACGGCTCGCCCCACGCCACGCGACCGGAAAGCCGGCGAAGTGCCGACCCAGTAATGGCTGCCGACGCCGTCGTCCACGACACAGACGCCGGCTCCCGCGGGCACGCCGTCGTGCGTGGCGAGGAACACGTCCACGCCCGGCTGCTCGATCAGCGCCACCGGGAAAAGCTCGCCGGGGCGGTAGGGCTTGAATCCGGCCAGCTCGAAGCCGTCGATCACGATCCGCTCGGCCGCCTGGAGGTCCTCGGGCCGCCGTACCCGGATCACGTCCAGCATCGGTTCGCCGACGGGCCCGGGCGGGCGCAGCATGACCGGCATCTGCCAGCTGCGCATGCCCAGGTGACTCAGGTCGGTCGAGCCGAACGGATCCTCGGCGTTCACCGGGCCTGCGGCTCGGCGTACCAGCTCGCTCAACTCGGTCAGTTCGCGCGGGTCGAGGACCGGCTCTTGGATCAGGATCCGCATGCCGGCGCGCGCGTCGCCGTCGACCGCGACGAATCCGCGGCGCCGGATGACCTCATGCCCCCGGGATCGGCCGGTCGCGGTCCAGAAGGCGGCGGAGTTACGGGCCTGACGCATCGGCGCCTCGGCCAAGGCTATGGAGACGGGCTGGTCGGCCGACGGAGATCGTGTTGTCATTGCGCCTACGGTACTGCTCAATTGCCCCATCGCAGGGGCCAATTCCATGCGAGCTGACTGGGCCACCCGCACGGCCGGACTACCTGGCGAGCACGAGCGGCTCCAGTGAACAGCGGTCAACAGCAGGCACGGGAAGATGGTTTGCGAGCCCTGCAGCTGATGGTCTTTCCCGCAGGTCAGAGGCCGTCTGAGCGCTCAAGTGCTGGGTGATTCCCAAGCTCGGAGCGCGAGTTCGATATTCTCGTCACCCGCTCCATAACGAAGGCCCGGGTCAGCGACCTGGACCTTGTTGCTTATCCAGACCTCTCGTGGGAATTCATGCCACACGCGGTCCCTATCGCGCCGCTTACCGCGCGGAAACCATGGCAGGGGTGACAGGAGTCGAACCTGCGACATCCGGTTTTGGAGACCGGCGCTCTGGCCTCTGAGCTACACCCCTTCGACACCGCTCAGCTTGGCATGGCCGAGCAGGTGGTTCCACACATTTTCATGGTGGGCACTTCTCCTGCCGCCGCCGGCAAGAGGCCACGTGGCGGCAGAACACAAGGCGCGAGCAAGGAGCGTCACCCAGCGGCGGGCACCTGGGGCACGAGCAGTTCCAGCGCCTCCTCGCCGACGACGTGGGCGGCGGGCCGGCCATCCACCGCGGGCCCTACAGCTCGAACTCCACGACCGCCCCGGTCCGCCCCTCGCCCAGACACGCCATGACGGAGTCCGCCAGCGCCTCGGCCAGCTGCTCACGCGTGTCGTCCGCATGGTCGGCGGCCCACTGGCGCACATACCCGGCGAAGCCCTCCGCAGCCCGCTCCATCGCGGCCTGGATCAGAGCCTCACGATCGGCGAAGTGGTAGGTCGTGGAGCTGAGCGAGACATCGGCCCGCTCGGCGATGGCCCGGTGACTGAGGCCCTCCCGAGACGCGGTCCCGGGCACCGCCGGGGTGAGCGTCTGGGCCGTGGGCGGGGCGTCAGGTCGAATCGCTGCCCCGCTGGTCCGTCTGTGCGGGTTCCGCGAGACCCAGGCGTGCGGGATGGGTGCCGGTGTCGATGAGGATTTGCTCGGCCGAGGTGATGTTGTCGGCTCGTACGGCCTGGGCCATCGCCGCGCGTGCCACATCCGGCGTCGCCTGCGGAGGGACGACCAGCAGTGAGAAATGATCCTTGTCGCCCCGGGTGATGAGGACGGTGTCGTCACCGACCGGGAAGGAGTCGAGGTGGACGACCCGGTCGTCGATGATCAGTCGCGTCGGCAACTCCTCCCAGGCACTCGCGTCCAGTCCGACGCGGGTGATCGGGCCGAGGTGCCGGCTCAACGCGGTGATCAGATTGGGTAGTTCGGCGGCGATGTCACGGGATCGCGGCCACCACGCGCCGTCGAGGATTCCCTCGCGCAGCCGTGTCGTCTCCAGTCGCAGCAGCGCTGTCCCGGGCTTCACTGCCTCGTGGATCCCATCCGGCAGGAGCCCGGGGGGACGGGGGGTGTCGGAGTCGGTCATGGTGAGCTCCCCTCGACGGGGATCGGCATCTTCACTGGATAGCCCGTGGCAGAACCGCCGTGGTCGTCACAGCGAAGGGTCCCAGGGCTTCACCGTACTCCGCGTGCCGGCCCGCAGGCTTGTCCGCGAATCCAGGTACGGTGCTCGCGCCTGAGAAAGCGCTGGTCGCGGGGGGATGAGGGTCGCGGGCCGGAGTAGTGTGAAGACACCGGGAGTACTTCGCACACCGGCTCCCGTACCGGTGCCGTTCCCGGCGAGCAACAACACCGGGCAGTCGAAGCCCGGAGGCGGGTTCGCGCCATGACCATGACCACCGAACGAACGATGACGGATGAGCGCGCCTCCTCGCCACCGGCCCGCTTGGCTCTGACGCCCACGGGCGCGCTTCCAGGGCTTCTGGACGGCGCTTGGTGGCCCCGGTCCCGCGACCTCTTCCGCGAGTTGCCCGCTCTGACAGACAGGCTGGACAGGTGCTGGGGCCGGATCACCCGCGTCACGGTGAACCCCACCCACTGGCCGGTGATCCCCCCGAAGGTGCCCGTCGCCGGGCACACGGTGCACGTGGGCTGGTTCAGGGACGAGCAGGATCCGCACAAGCTGGTTCTGCTCTCCTACAGCGCCGAACGCTGGGACCTGCTGGTGATCCCGCCGGAAACCAGCGCGGCCTCCGCCGCCCGGCTGATGTCCGCCGCAACCACCCCGGGGAGCCTCCTCGCCGCCAGCATGCTGATGGACGACGAGGACGCGATCCGCGACGCGGCCCAGGACCGCGGCCGGGAATCGGAGTGGGACACCGAGGGCGGGGCCGCGCCCCCGCCGCTCAGGCACCCGATCAGACCCCCGACCCCCGCCCCAGAGGGGTGAGGACAGTGGAGACCGTCATCACCACCGCGGTGATCCTCGCCATGATCGTCCTGGCGGTTCTGCTGATCCACCTGCTCAACGCCCAGCACGCCCAAAGGATCGCGGCCTTCCGCTACAGCGACGTCCTGCCGGTGCGCGGCGGCCGGAGACGGAAGCTCCGACGGCCGGTCGACGGGGCCGCCGGACACCACGGGGACCGCGAAGGGCACCGACTCTTCTCCGACCGGGGGCGGTGGGTGGGACGCCAAGGCGGCGCGCCCACCGGCACGTCACCTCATGTCACCCGAGGAACGAGGACACCATGAAACCAGCGGAACCCGTGCCCTCGGCCGGACACGCCGAGGTTCGTATCGTCGCCGCGTCCCCGGAGACGGCACGCCAGGTCGCGGAGGTTCTCCGGCGCCGCTTCGCCTCCACCGAACAACGCAGCTACCCCGAAGGCCACGACGGCGGAACCCGTCTCCACCTCACCGTGGACACCACCCACGCCGCCGAACCCGCCCGCTCCTGGCTCCTGTCCAGCAAGTCATCGGACGACGACCGAACGCAGTCCGACGAGGTCTGAGGCACCGGCCGCAAACCCGCGCGGCGGCGTGCCAGACGGCCGGGCAGGGCGCCCGCCCCGGCCACTTCCCGCGCCGACACCAAGCATGAGAGGGCGGCGGCGATGGCAACACTGCGCGCGGCCGGCGGAGGTCTCCTCGGGGTCGGTCAGGGCGGTGATGCGCACGGACAAGCCGTCTCCGTTACGGGAAGGAGGTGCGAGGGGTGGGATTCGTCCTGCGCGCGGCCGTTACCGGGCCCAGGGCAGGATGCGGGTGCCCTCCGTGCCGGGTACGGAGGCCACGCCGTCCGAGCACATGGCGACGTGGGCCTCGGCCGCCTGCGGGGCGTGGACCTGGCGGAGCACATCCGGCGGGAGGACGAAGGTCTGCCCGGCCGTGATCTTCTCGGTGCGACCTCCGCAGGTGACGTCGAGGACGCCGGCGGTGACCGTCCACACCTGTTCGCGGCTGATGACGTGCTCGGGGCCGGTCTGACCGGCCTCCATAGCGACGGTCCAGGTGCTGAGTTCCGCGCTGCCCCGGCTGGGGGCGGCCAGACCGGTCATGCGGGCGTTCGGGGACTCGGTGACGTTCTCGGCGGCGGGGGTGATCACGATCACGGCGGGTTCCTCGCTCTGGGTGGGCTCGTCGGGGGTGGACCATTCGACGAGCTGGACGACGATTCCGTTCGGGCCGGTCAGCTGGAAGAGCCGCTCACCCCAGGGCTCCTCGCGCAGCGGCATGGTGATCGGGGCGCCCGCCTCGCGCAGGCGCCGCTCCTCGGCCTCGATGCCGGTGACGGTGAGCGCGAGGATCAGACCCGTGGCCTGCTGGTCGCGCTGCTCGGGCGGGAGCACCTCGGTGCCGCGGCTCAGCAGCACGACGTCGGCAGCGGCGTCATCGCGGGTCAGCGACGCGAAGCCGTCGGCGGCCATGGCGACCTGGTAGCCGAGGTAGGTGCAGAAGAAGTCGCGGGAGGCGTCCACGTCGGCGACGGTGAGGGACAGGGTGGAGGAGGTGACGCGCAAGGTGGCTCCTGGCTGGTTCGGCTGGTGGATCGTGTGCGGGCGCCTGGGCGGGTGCTGCTCTAGTCGGAGGTCTTCGCGTAAGTGAGGACGAGGTTCCCGCCCTCGAACACGCGGGTGTCGGTGAGCTTGAACGTGCGCGGCGAGAAGTCGGCCCGGAAGAGTGGGATGCCCGAGCCGGCCACGATCGGGTACTGCTTGACGATCAGCTCGTCGATCTCGGGCAGGAGTTGGCCGGCCAGATCGGCACCGCCACAGAGCCAGATCCCGAGCCCTTCCTCCTGCTTGAGCTTGCGCACCAGAGTGAGCGGGTCCTCGTCGGTGACCTCGACGGCCTGGTCCGGGCTGGTGGTGAGCGAGCGGGAGAGGACGATCTGCCGCAGGTGGGCGTACGGACTGGTGAGGCCAGCAGCCAGCCCCGGGGCATAGGTGCTGCGGCCCATGAGCACGGTGTCGAAGCGGGTGTTGAGCGCGTCCGGGATGCCGAGGGCCGCGCGGCCCGGAGTCGGGAGGGTTTCCGCGTACTCGGCGATCAGGTGCGGCAGGTAGTCCTCGGTGACGTGCGGCATGAAGAAGTCGAAGTCGCCGTCGGGGGCGGCGATGAAGCCGTCGATGGTGGTTCCGATGAGGTAGGTGAGCTTGCGCATCCCAGTCCGTTCGTCAGGGTGAACTTTATAACGGGCGCAACTTTACGTCGGAGCATGATCGAACGTCAAGCATAATTTTGCATCGAGGGTAAGATTGCTTCATGACTACCGAGATGGGGCTCCGCGAGTCCAAGAAGCAGGAGACCAGGCAGCTGATCTCCGACTGCGCCACCAGGCTCTTCATCGAGCAGGGCTTCGAGCAGACGACCATCGCCGAGATCGCCGTGGCGGCTCGCGTGGCCAAGAAGACGGTGACCAACTACTTCCCTCGCAAGGAGGACCTGGCCCTCGACCACCACGAGGCGTTCACCCAGGGCCTGGCCCTGGCCGTCGCCGAGCGTGAGCCCGACGAAGAGCCGCTCACCGCCCTGCGGCGGACGTTCCGCGCCGCCCTGCTGGAACACAGCCCCGTCGTCGGCTTCACCGGCCCCGCGTTCGCACGCATGGTCGCCGACAGCCCCACCCTCATCGCCCGGCTGCGCGAACTGCACGATCAGCGAGAGGAGGCACTCGCCGCAGCGCTGGCCGACGCTACCCCGGATCCCGCCCCGGACATCGCGCCCCGGGCCGCCGCCGCCCTGATCGCCGCCGCGGACCGGCTGCTGTTCCGGCGCATCCAGGAACTCACCCTGGCCGGCCACTCCGACGACGAGATCGAGGCCACACTGGTTCCGGAGGCCGACCACCTCCGCACTCTCCTCGCCGCCGCCCTTGGCAACCATCCCACGGCGGCAACCTCGTGACCTTGCCGCACGTCCGGGCCGCCAAGACGGTAGACGACCCGCCTGGTTGCAGTTCCGTGGTCCGTCATCTCTGATGCGATGACGACGTCCTGAATTTCGACAGGGCCCAACGCCTCGATGGCATCGGCCCGGTGGTTCCAGCCGCAGGCGTCAACCCAGCCGGTGATCGACAGGACGACTGCCCACTCACCCCTTTCGCGGCACTGCGGCCAGCGTCAGGCTGCCGGGTACGGCGGCGAACGCCTCGCGCAGGTCGGCCGCGAGGCCGGCGCGTGTGGGGGTGCCCGGACGCGACGTCCACGTGGCCAGCGCGCAGTGGAACGCGGCGATCAGGACATCCAGCGCGAGCCGGGGGCGCGGGTCTCCCGTGGGGTCGAGGTCGAACCTGCGGTGCAGGACGGCGAGCGCGGCGCGGCAGGTGCGGTCGCAGAAGTGGAGGCCGTGCGCGCCCATGGAGGGTGTCTTCTCCGCGAGTCGGCGACTGAGCAGCAGGCGTCGGGCCCAGTCGTCGGCCGTCATCCGGTCCAGGGCGGCCAGCAGTGCGTCCTGCAGCATCTCCAAGAGGGCACGGCCGCCCGGGTCGCGGGTCTCCAGGTCGTCGAGGAAGGCCACCCAGAGGTCCTGGGCCGGCGCCATGGCGACGTCTTCCTTGCTCGCGAAGTAGCGGAAGAACGTGCGCTTGGAGACGTCCACCGCGTCGCAGAGCTCGTCGAGAGTCGTGCCGTCGAAGCCGCGCTCGGTGAACTGCTCCAGGGCCGCATCGATCAGCGACTGCCGGGTGCGGAGCTTCTTGCGCTCGCGCAGCGGCAGCCGCTCCTTCTGGGTTTCCGCCATGGCGGCAGCGTATCCGGTGATGCCTCAGGAGCGCTAACGCCACTTGCACACTTATGCCACTCAGTGGCATAAGTATCTCCGGTGCCTCCACCGAGGCGCCGCTCAGCCCTGCCGGAAGGTGCACACGCATGCGTGCTCTGCTCGTCGACCGCTCCGCCCCCGCCGGACTACGGCTCGGCCATGCTCCCGACCCGACACCAGCGCCCCATCAGGCACTGGTCCGGGTGACGGCGACGTCCCTCAACTACGGCGAGATCAGGCATGGCCTGGAGAACGCGCCGGACGGGGCCGTCCCCGGCTGGGACGCGGCCGGCGTCGTGGAGCAGGCGGCGGCCGACGGCTCAGGGCCGGCCGCCGGAACCCCCGTGGTGACACTGGCTCCCGACGGGGCCTGGGCCGAACTCCGCGCCGTCGACACCGATCTGATCGGCACGGTTCCTGCCGGCGCCGACCCCGGGGCGATCAGTACGATCCCCGTCGCAGGCGCCAGCGCCTTGCGTGCCCTGCACCGCCTGGGTCCGATCCTCGGCAGGCGGGTCCTCGTCACCGGGTCCACCGGTGGCGTCGGGCGGTACGCCGTCCAGCTCGCCCGGCTTGGTGGTGCGTACGTCATCGCCTCCACCGCAAGCCCCGAGTCACACGGTGACGGCCTGCGCAGCCTCGGCGCTCACGAGGTGGTCGCGGAGCCCGCCTCGCTCGGCACGCCGGTGGACGGCGTCGTGGACCTGGTGGGTGGCCGGCAGCTTGTCGATGCCTACGAGCGGCTGGCCGAGAAGGGGACGTTGGTCGCCGTGGGACACGCGACGGGCGCGAGTGAGAACTTCCCGTTCGGAGCCTTCTTCGGCGATCAGGGACGGCATGACCGCTCCATCGCCACCTTCTTCCTGCTCTCCTGCACCGGTCTGGGCCCCGATCTGACCTGGCTCGCCACCCGAGTCGCGGCCGGCGACCTCGATCCGCGGATCTCCTGGCGAGGGAGCTGGGAGAAGGCGGCCGAAGCAGCCGAGACCCTGCTCGGACGCCGGCTCCACGGCAAAGCGGTACTCGAAATCGTCTGACGAAGATGTCGGCGCTCAGGCCGGGGCGGCCCCGACTCTTTGGCCTGCTCGCGACCACCCTCCGGGTGGGGGCGTATCGCTGTACCCGACCGTCCGCGTACACGTGTACGCGGAGAATTCTTCCGGTGAGGGCCGTAATGCCCCGCGTGACCCCCGAACGTCACCTTCCCTCGGGGGGACGGCTGAAGCGGTCATCGGGCTGTGCCGGATCACGCGTCGGTCGTGACGAGTGCTGCGGAGGGGCTTTCGGTGAAGTCGGTCACGAGCTTCTGGTCAGGATCGGCCCGGACCAGCCGAGCAGGTCCGGCACGACGGCGGGTCAGGTGAACGTCTTCAGGTCGGCCAGCAGTTCCTCCACCGCCTGGCAGTGCGGGCCCATCCGCGCGATCAGATCACTCCGGTCCGTGTTCGCCGGTTCGGCGAGACGGCTCTCCACCAGAATGATCTTCCGCGACAGCTCATCCTCTCGCTCGGACAGCAGCTCGATCGCGCGCTCGATGATCAGGTCGCCCTGCATTCGAGCCGCCCCGATGAACGCCTGCTTGTACCGCCGGGCCGTCTCGTCCAGATCATCGATCCACTCCTGCCGCAGCAGATCCAGCGCCGTCTTGTTCCGCCGCCGCCCCCGGATCCCGCCGTACATCAGCCCGGCGATCAGCGTCACCGCGGCCGGGATGGCCAGCAGCGGGCCGGTGACGATGCCGGTGGCGGCCGCCAGTCCGCCGGCCACCGGCGTGGCCAGGGTGACGAATCCGGTCGCGGTCTGCGCGACGTCCTGCGCCCCGTTCTGCGGTCGCTGGGACGGCGGCACGGTCAGGTCGTCCAGGTTCACCCGGGCCGGAGTCACACCCAGATCGCCCAGTGGGTCGGTGTCGCTGAGGGTGGCTCGGACCGTGTTGAGGGCGCCGTCGGTGAACGCCCCCAGCTCCGTCTCCCACTCGCGCATGGGACCGTGGTTCGCCACCCAGTCCTGCAGCACCTGCGACTTGCGGACCTCGATCCGGTTCGCCTCCTTGTCCTTGGTCAGGTCGGCCTCCTTGATCTGCGGGTCCAGCCGCTGGTGCAGGAAGTCCGCCAGCCCGCTGAAACTCGCCTCGGTGCGCCGGATATGTGATCGGAGCGCGCCCGCCAGCTGGTCGCGGACCGTATCCACCGCCGCACCCAGATGGCGCAGCCGACGGCTCAGGTCGTCGCGCTCGCTCGACAGCGTGTCCAGCGGCAGCCGCGCCGCGACCAGCAGTTCGGAGATCACCTGATGGCGGGGCGCGAGCAGCTTCACGGCCTCCTTGGCGACCGTGCCGATGTGCCGCTTCCCGGTGCCGGTGTCGATCAGGTCGGAGAGCGTCCGCCGCAGCCTGCGCATCCGGCTGGCGGCCACCATCCGCTCGCCCATGGCGGCGTTCCCCTGCGCCAGATGCCAGTTGCCCAGCGCCTCCCAGGCCGGGGACACCGGGATGAAGCCGTCCGGCCCGATGAAGGTGTCCGCGGCGCCCGAGGCGGGCGGGAAGTTCTCCCGCAGATAAGCGTTGTTCGCCTCCAGGGTGTCCTTCCACTCCGGCTCGTTGTCGAAGTTGACGTTGTCCGCCCGGTCGATCGCGGTCAGCACCCAGATGACGCGCTTGCCCGAGCTGAGATGGTGCGCGTGCAGCCGGTTGATCAACTCCAGATCGGCTGCCGACAGGGTGTGCGTGGCCTGGGCGACGTAAAGGAAACAGTCCGCCTCCGCCCACGCGTTGTTGGCGATCTCGTCGTGGACCGGATGCGGCGAGCCATGGCCGGGCAGGTCGTACAGCTTCGCGGGGAGCAGCGGATCCGACAGCAGCACCTCCACCTCGGCCACCGTCCGCTCCCGGTGCTCGGCCGCCCGCCCCCGGGCGACTGCCCGGGGATCCTGCGTCGTATAGGCCGCGACGACGGCGGGTACCGGCGCGTGCCCGATGTCGTACCAGGCCCGCTCATCGGTGAACCGCGCCCGGAGGTAGCCGCGCCCGCTCGCGTCGATCTCCGTGGTCCGCTCCACCGGAACCACCGACGCGGGACAGGCGGTTGTCACCCGGGAAGCGGAGTAAAGCAGTCCGATGTACTGGTCCGAGGTGATGCCGTTGTCATTGGTGACCGGCGCGTACTCCAGGCGGCCCTGGAGCCCGCCCACCAGAAAACTCTTTCCGGAG
This sequence comes from Streptomyces sp. JLBT605, assembly GCF_058215555.1. Taxonomy (NCBI): domain Bacteria; kingdom Bacillati; phylum Actinomycetota; class Actinomycetes; order Kitasatosporales; family Streptomycetaceae; genus Streptomyces; species Streptomyces sp. JLBT605. Next base: position 3,525,420 of record NZ_CM177087.1, on the reverse strand, counting down.
GAGAACCCGCCCAGCATCGCCACGTTGATCATCGTCGAGGCGGCGCGGGTCCCCAACTGCTCCATGACCCTCAGGTCGTAATCCAGCCGCCCGGCATCAGCGTCCAGATAGTGGGTCAGTTCGCGTCCGGCAGTCAGCCAGCGATGTGCTCGTTTGAGTGCCAGTTGAAGCTCGATACGCTGGCTTTCGATGGCGTTCATGCGCTCTGTTATAGCGTCCGTCCGGCCGCGTCCCCCAGCACTTGCCCAGCTCCTCTCCGCCCTTCTCCAGAGCGGCCGTTCGGGCTGCGGCGCTGGCCCGCCGTTTCCAGACCGACGGGCTTCACCGCGGCGGCGTCACTGAGAGGCCCACCAGGTCGAGAGCGCCGCGGCGGTGTAACCCAGCGACTCGTACAGCGGCCTGCCCAGCTTCGAAGCGGTGAGCGTGACCGGCAGCTCCGCCAGGTGGGCGAGGGAGCCGAGCATGACGGCCCGCCCCACGCCACGCGACCGGAAAGCCGGCGAAGTGCCGACCCAGTAATGGCTGCCGACGCCGTCGTCCACGACACAGACGCCGGCTCCCGCGGGCACGCCGTCGTGCGTGGCGAGGAACACGTCCACGCCCGGCTGCTCGATCAGCGCCACCGGGAAAAGCTCGCCGGGGCGGTAGGGCTTGAATCCGGCCAGCTCGAAGCCGTCGATCACGATCCGCTCGGCCGCCTGGAGGTCCTCGGGCCGCCGTACCCGGATCACGTCCAGCATCGGTTCGCCGACGGGCCCGGGCGGGCGCAGCATGACCGGCATCTGCCAGCTGCGCATGCCCAGGTGGCTCAGGTCGGTCGAGCCGAACGGATCCTCGGCGTTCACCGGGCCTGCGGCTCGGCGTACCAGCTCGCTCAACTCGGTCAGTTCGCGCGGGTCGAGGACCGGCTCTTGGATCAGGATCCGCAGGCCGGCGCGCGCGTCGCCGTCGACCGCGACGAATCCGCGGCGCCGGATGACCTCATGCCCCCGGGATCGGCCGGTCGCGGTCCAGAAGGCGGCGGAGTTACGGGCCTGACGCATCGGCGCCTCGGCCAAGGCTATGGAGACGGGCTGGTCGGCCGACGGAGATCGTGTTGTCATTGCGCCTACGCTACTGCTCAATTGCCCCATCGCAGGGGCCAATTCCATGCGAGCTGACTGGGCCACCCGCACGGCCGGACCACCTGGCGAGCACGACCGGCTCCATGTTCCGTCTCGATCGTTGCCGCCCCTGCCCGGTCGCAGACCTCGGTCGGGAGTAGGCCGATCCGACGGCTGACCGGAGGAGTACGGACGCGGCCTCGTGCTCCCTGGCGCTCGGATGTCACCCGATCGCCGCGCGCACTGGCGCACCCGGCCGGCCCACCCACACGGTGGAGGGGCGAAGAGATCCGGTGCGGTGCATCGGAACATCACTCATGGGCGGACGGGAACGGGACCTGTGGCGGAGAAGGCAGCCATGACGACGGCCGATGACACGGCGGCGGCTCCGGTCGCCCTGACCTGTCTGGTGACCGGCGCCAGCGGCTACGTCGGTGGCCGGCTGGTGCCCGAGTTGCTGGACGCCGGTCACCGGGTGCGCTGCCTGGTCCGCTCCCCCGGCAAGCTGCGTGACCATCCGTGGTCCGGCCGGGTGGAGATCGTCCCGGGCGACGTGACCGACGCCGGGTCGGTGGCGCGGGCGATGGACGGTGTGGACGTGGCCTACTACCTGGTGCACGCGCTGGGCAGCGGGCGCGGCTTCGAGCGTGCCGACCGCGCCGCTGCCCAGGTCTTCGGCGAACAGGCCCGGCGGGCCGGTGTGCGCCGCCTGGTCTACCTCGGCGGACTCCATCCCGCGGGCGTTCCGGAGTCCCGTCTCTCTCCGCACCTGCGCTCCCGTGCGGAGGTCGGCCGCATCCTGCTGGCCTCGGGCGTGCCGACCGCTGTCCTGAGCGCCGCGGTGATCATCGGCTCCGGTTCGGCGAGTTTCGAGATGCTGCGCTACCTCACGGAGCGGCTGCCAGTGATGATCACTCCGCGTTGGGTGCGCACCCGCATCCAGCCGATCGCCGTGCGGGACGTGCTGCGCATCCTGGTGGGCTGCGCCGGTCTGCCCCCCGACGTCAACCGCGCCTTCGACATCGGCGGCCCGGAGGTGCTCACCTACCGGGACATGATGCGGCGGTACGCCGCCGTGGCCGGCCTGCCTCGACGGTTGATCCTGCCCGTCCCCCTCCTCACCCCTGGCCTGTCCAGCCTCTGGGTCGGCCTTGTGACGCCGGTGCCCGCCTCGATCGCCCGCCCACTGACGGAGTCCCTGCGCCATGAGGTGGTCTGCCGGGAGAACGACATCGAAGGGTACGTACCCAGCCCACCCGGCCACCCTCTCGGCTTCGACCGCGCCGTCTCCCTGGCGCTGCAGCGCGTCCGCGACGCACAGGTCACCACCCGCTGGTCGTCGGCCGCCACGCCGGGCGCGCCCAGCGATCCGTTGCCCACCGACCCGGGCTGGGCGGGCGGCAGCCTCTACACCGACATGCGCGAACGCGAAGCCGAGGCCGCCCCGGAGGCGCTGTGGGAGGTCATCGAAGGCATCGGCGGGGAGAACGGCTGGTACTCCTTCCCACTGGCCTGGGCGGTGCGCGGTTGGCTCGACCGTCTCGTGGGCGGCGTGGGCCTGCGTCGGGGCCGACGTGACGCGCGCCGGCTGCGAGTCGGCGACTCGCTGGACTTCTGGCGGGTGGAGGAGATCGAGCGCGGTCGGCTTCTGCGGCTGCGCGCCGAGATGCGGCTGCCCGGGCTGGCATGGCTGGAGATGCGGGTGGACGGCGAGGGGCCCGTCCGCTACCGGCAGCGTGCGGTGTTCCTTCCCCGCGGACTGCTCGGCCAGCTGTACTGGTGGAGCATCTCGCCGTTCCACGCGGTCGTCTTCGGCGGCATGGCCCGCAACATCGTCCGCGCCGCGGCCCGAGCCCAGCAGGAGCGCGCGTGATCCTCGGTGACGGCCGCGGCCAGCGGATCCCGCGGTCCGGACCGTGCCGTCCGCACCGGCCCTCCCGAACCACCGGAGAGAAGCTGAAAGCCATGCGCGCCTCAGTCGTCCTCTTCACCTGCGACCTGCGTCTGCACGATCATCCGCCGCTGCGTGCGGCCCTGGACGCGTCCGACGCGGTCGTCCCGCTCTTCGTGCGGGACCGCGCCGTGGTGGCGGCGGGGTTCGCCGCTCCCAACCGCAGCGCCTTCCTCGCCGACTGCCTGGCCGACCTCGACGCGTCGCTGCGTGAGCTGGGCGGACGGCTCGTGGTGCGCTCCGGCGACCTGGTGGAAGAGGTCTGCCGCACGGTGACCGACGCGGACGCTGATGCGGTGCACATGTCCGCCGGGCACAGCCGTTTCGCCATCCGGCGTGAGGAGCGGTTGCGCTCCGCTCTGGAGGCGGCGGGGCGGCGGCTGTTCGCCCACGACGCGGTCACCGTGGCCGTGCCGCCCGGGGAGGTGACTCCCGCCTCCTCCGACCACTTCGCCGTCTTCACGCCGTACTACCGGCGGTGGTCGCAGGCGCCCTTGCGTCCCGTCGCCGCCGCTCCGCGCCGCGTGCACGTCCCCGACCACGTGAGAGGCGAGCCGCCACCCGCCCGCGGTGACGTCACCGGCGTCTCGCCCGCGCTGCCGGCCGGCGGGGAGAGCGAAGGCCGCAGGCGGGTGACCGCCTATTGGAGGCGCAGTCTGGACGCCTACGACACCACCCGCGACGACCTGGCTGCCGATGCCACCTCCAGGCTCTCCGCCCACCTGCACTTCGGCACCCTGTCCCCGGCGGAACTCGTCCACCGGGCCAGGCGCCACGGCGGTCCGGGCGCCGAGGCGTTCGTACGGCAGCTTGCCTGGCGCGACTTCCACCGCCAGGTTCTCGCCGCCCGCCCTGACGCCGCCCACGCCGACTACCGCACCAGACACGACCGGTGGCGCACGGAGCGCACCGCGGAGGCCGACATCGATGCGTGGCGCCAGGGCCGTACCGGCTACCCGGTCATCGACGCGGCAATGCGGCAGCTGCGCCACGAGGGCTGGATGCACAATCGCGCCCGGCTGTTGACGGCGAGCTTCCTGACCAAGACCCTCTACGTCGACTGGCGGATCGGCGCCGCCCACTTCCTGCGGTGGCTGGTCGATGGCGACGTGGCCGACAACCAGCTCAACTGGCAGTGGGTGGCCGGGACCGGCACCGACACCCGGCCCAACCGGGTCCTCAACCCCGTCATCCAGGCCAAGCGGTACGACCCCGACGGTGTCTATGTGCGCCGCTGGGTGCCCGAACTCCGTGGGGTGAACGCCCCGGTGGTGCACGAACCGTGGAAGCTGCCCGACCCGGACCGCGCTGCGCTCGACTACCCCGATCCGGTGGTGGAGCTGTCCGAGGGGCTGGACCGGTTCCGGCGGGCCCGCGACCGGCAGCACCGAGGGGCCCCGGCGTGACGGAATGGCGCTGACGTGCAGCGACCGGCTCGGCCCTCACCTTCCCCCGGCGGGGGGGGCGGGCCCGCCGGAGATACCGCGGTGCCGCCGAGCTCTTCCGCCCGCCGCGCCCGCGAAGCGCTCGCCAAGCATCCGCGTGCCGCGTTCACCGCGCCGACGCGGTCCCGGCCGTCGTGCTCTTCGCGGGCGATGTGACCTTCCTCGCGGCAGGGGGGTCTCGACGCGTCCGCCGCTGTGCCATCCGCTGATGACAGTGGCAGCGGCGCATCTCCCGTCGGCAGAGGTCACGGGGCTGCGGGCGGACGTCCCCGACAGAAAAGGCCGGACCCGCGGGGATCAATATCTGTTGCCGCGAAATGAGAAATAGACACAGGGCCCGGCGAGTATTCCTCGACCGACGACCGGCGCGGAATTATCAGCCGTGCAGGGCCGATCGCACCGTGCTACTGTCGTTATCAGTTGCAGGTGTGGTTGCCAGAAGGTTCATTTCCGACGGGGTAATCATCACGGCGACACGGAATTCACGCAGGGTGAATTCCTGGCACCGTCTCCCAAGGAGAAATGACATGGCTACTGGCACCGTGAAGTGGTTCAACGCGGAAAAGGGCTTCGGCTTCATCGAGCAGGACGGCGGCGGCGCCGACGTCTTCGCCCACTACTCGAACATCGCTACCCAGGGCTTCCGCGAGCTGCTGGAGGGCCAGAAGGTGTCGTTCGACATCGCGCAGGGCCAGAAGGGCCCGACGGCCGAGAACATCGTTCCCGCCTGACACCGGCGCTGACGCTTACTTCGCAGCTGGGGCCCGCACCTGAGGGGTGCGGGCCCCAGCTCGCTGCTTTTCCGGGCGGCGGCGGGAAGGCTCCACCGCATCTCCGACCGGTTACACATTCCCCGTCGGCACGACTCAGCCCACTTCGCATTCGGCTCGTCTCGAGGTTCTCTGTGCCGCTCATCTGCTGCGAGAGCTCCTCGCCACGTGCACTCGTCAAGGAAGGTTCCGCATGAAGCGTGCCCACACGACCCACACGCATGACCGCTTCGGAGGAGGCGCCGGCGCCAACCGCTCCGGTGGTCCGCGCCGTTCCAAGGACTACGGAAATCGACGGGCCGGACGGGCCGTACGGGGCGAGTTCGCGCCGCCGAAGACGATCACGCCCGCGCTGCCCGCCGTCGCGTCGTTCGCCGATCTCGCCATGCCCGCACCTCTGTTGGCCACGCTCGGCCGGGAAGGCGTGACCGCACCGTTCCCGATCCAGGCGGCGACCCTGCCGAACTCCCTGGCCGGTCGTGACGTACTGGGCCGTGGCCGCACCGGCTCGGGCAAGACCCTCGCTTTCGGCCTCGCCGTACTGGTCCGTACTGCGGGGCGGCGTGCCGAGCCACGGCAGCCGCTCGCCCTCGTCCTCGTCCCCACCCGCGAGCTCGCCCAACAGGTCACCGACGCGCTCACTCCCTACGCTCGCTCCGTGAGCCTGCGGCTGGCCACCGTCGTCGGCGGAATGTCCATCGGCAGGCAGGCCGGTGCGCTGCGTGCCGGGGCCGAGGTGGTCGTCGCGACGCCCGGGCGGCTCAAGGACCTCATCGACCGGGGCGACTGCCGGCTGGGCGACGTCGGCATCACGGTCCTCGACGAGGCCGACCAGATGGCCGACATGGGCTTCATGCCCCAGGTCACCGCCCTGCTCGACCAGGTACGACCCAATGGGCAGCGGATGCTCTTCTCGGCCACCCTGGACCGCAACGTCGACCTGCTGGTCCGCCGCTACCTGACGGACCCGGTGGTCCACTCCGTCGATCCGTCGGCAGGCGCGGTCACCACGATGGAGCACCACGTACTCCATGTGCACGACGCGGACAAGCATCGGACGACCACCGAGATCGCGGCGCGAGACGGTCGAGTGATCATGTTCCTCGACACCAAGCACGCGGTGGACCGGCTGACCAAGCACCTGCTGAGCAATGGTGTCCGCGCCGCGGCGCTGCACGGTGGCAAGTCCCAGCCGCAGCGCACCCGGACCCTGGACCAGTTCAAGAGCGGGCATGTGACGGTGCTGGTGGCGACCAACGTCGCGGCGCGCGGGATCCATGTCGACAATCTCGACCTGGTCGTCAATGTGGATCCCCCCAGTGACCACAAGGACTACCTGCACCGCGGCGGCCGTACGGCCCGCGCCGGCGAGTCCGGCAGCGTCGTCACCCTGGTGACACCTGATCAGCGTCGCGGTATGAGCCGCCTGATGGCTTCGGCGGGCATCACCCCCCGGGTCGCCCAGGTACGTTCGGGTGAGGCGGAGCTGAGCCGCATCACCGGCGCCCAGGCCCCTTCCGGTGTCCCGGTCGTCGTCACCGCGCCTGGCGGGGAACGTCCCCGCGGCGCGTCTTCTTCGTCCCAGGGACGTCGGGGTCGCCGGAGCCACGCCGGCCAGGGCCGGCCCGTCGGCGAAGCAGCGCGCCCCAGGGCACAGCGGCGGACCGGCTTCGGCTCGGCTGCCTAGAGCCGCCGCGATCACCAGCCCACACCCCCTTCCGGTAGGAGGCACCTATGACGCCGACTCAGGCCCAGCACCGTGCAGTGGACCCCGCCCCCAAAGCCGTGGTCGACGACAGGACCGCGTCCGGACCTCGGGTCCGTGACGACATGACGGTCGAGGTGGCTCTGTCCCTCATGGCGGGTGCCCGTGTCGATCACCTCGTCCTCTGCGACGGGGACGACCAGAGCACTGGTCTGATCACCCTGGCCCGGCTCGCCGTTCTCCGCGACAGCCCCGCCTACACGGACCGGATTCGTCTGCGGGACGTCCCCGCCGGACCGTTCACCTCGCCCGGCGCTCGGCCCGGCGCCGCCGGTGAGCACGGCCGGACCCCGAACGTCCTCACCCTCGCCCGCTGATCCACCTCGCCCGGTCCAGCCCGTCCTCCTCCTTCTCTGTGAGGCGTCATGCACTGTGTCATCGCCCGGTACCCGTTCGAGTTGACCAAGAGCGGGGTGCTGGCCTCGATGAAGGGCGTCAGGCCCGAGCTCGTCACGGGTGAGTCCGTGACCATCGGCCGCCGCCGCTACCCGGTCAAGCAAGTAGGCCAGGTCATCACCCGACAGGACCGCCGCGACTTCACCAGCGGCGAAGTCGTCCGGGCCATGACCCGCCTCGGCTTCACCTGCCACGGCCCGATCGAGGCCGCGCCGGTGGATGTCCCCACTCCGCTCCGGACCGCCTCGGTGCTGCTCGGGGGCGCCGCCTCCACAGAGGGGTGGTGACAGGCGGAAATCCGCCACCAGAGACCCGGTGAGGGCCCTGCCGACGCGCGTCGGCAGGGCCCTCATCGCCGTTTCGCCGCCCCGCCGTCTCGCCGCCCACGACGACTTGTTCCCACCCGTTATCGCAGGCCACAGGCTGCCTGTGGCCTGCGAACACGAAAATCTACTCTTGCCAGAGTAGACATTGACCCCCAGTGCGGTTAACCTTTTTCTCGTTGACACGGTCAAGTGAGACCCGGCAGACACGAACTGGCGGGTAGCAGTACCTGAAGTTCGCAGGTCAGTGCGGCTCTGGAGCTCCGAAGCCAAGGTGTTCGCAGAACGGTGACGGGGCTGAGAGCCGTACTGGGCAGCCCGCAGGTCGAGGGGCTGCCACCAGCATCACCGATGCGGTACCGCAGTACCCGTTCACCCAGTGGTTGGTTCAGAGGAAGGACGGAGGAGCAGACGCCATCAGGATCGCCCGGCCCGGGAAGCTCTCGGTCCGGGTACCGCAAGACCCCGGATTGGATGGTGGTCCCCGGTCACGCAGCCGCGATCCCCGCACCCCCCTTCACGGGCCGGGTAGCGGAAACAGAAGGTCGGCACAGCATTAGGGCCGACAGATGGTGTTGAATTTCCTTCGGGGCCCTGGTGCCGTACGGCACCAGGGCCCCTCGACGCGTTTGCACAGCGAGGTGACATGGCAGCAGACACTCCACTCAGCGATCGTCTGGACGACGACGACTACCCGGCATACACCATGGGCCGGGCCGCCGAAATGCTCGGCACGACTCCCGCGTTCCTCCGAGCCATCGGTGAGGCTCGTCTGATCACTCCGCTGCGCTCGGAAGGCGGACATCGCCGGTACTCCCGCTACCAACTGCGGATCGCCGCTCGCGCCCGCGAGCTCGTCGACAGGGGAACCCCGATCGAGGCTGCCTGCCGCATCGTCATCCTTGAGGACCAGCTTGAGGAAGCTCAGCGCATCAACGCCGAGTACCGCCGTGCCGCGAAGGAAGCGTCGGACAGTTCCCGCCCCGGTTCGAGCTGATCGCGGTCGACTGGGCAACAGGCAAGGCTGACGTATGAGCGAATCCGGCAACGCCCTCCACCGGTGATGCCGTGGGCCGCCGGACGGGCTCATGCCACGGCGTTGCCGGAGGGGACGGACGCGAAGGCCAGGATGTGCGGGACTGCTTCGCGCAGGCTCTCGAAGTGGCGGTGCACGCCCTCCACCGCGTCGGCGGCGTTCACGCCCCACACCGTCATACCGGCACGCAGCCCGGACCGCACTCCGGACGGCGCGTCCTCGATGACCAGGCAGTCTCCCGGCTCGGCACCCAGTCGCGCGGCGGCCCGCAGATACGGAACGGGAGAGGGCTTGCCCTCCTCGACAGCGGCCGCGTCCACGATCAGCTCCGGTGTCGGCAGGCCCGTCCGCAGGAAGCGGCCGCGTACCCGGTGCTCGTAGTTCGAGGTCACCAGCGCCCAGGACCCCGGCGGCAGGCCGCGCAGCACCTCTGCCGCACCGTCGAAGGCCGCGTAGTGGCCGGACCGGACGTCCTCGTCCTCCAGTTCGTGCAGCATGGCCAGGCACTCCCGCGGGTCGTGGCCCGCAGCGACCCGCGCGAAGGTTTCGGTGGGCCTGGTCCGCAGGGCCACCCTGTAGACCTCGTCCGGGTCCAGCCCGTAGCGCTCCGCCCACGTCCGCCACACCCGGCGCTGGTTGTCCAGAGCGTCGATCAATGTGCCATCGACATCGAACAGGACGTACCTCGTGCCGCGAGGCCGCACGGATTCACTGGTCACTCATCGATCATGCCAGGCGCCGGGCCGGCGGAGCGCTTGACCCTCACGTGACGTCATGCCGCATGGTCGGGGGCGTGGAAGAGCACCTGACCGTGGGGCGTGTGGCCGAGCTGGCCGGCGTGAGCGTCCGCACGCTGCATCACTATGACGAGATCGGCCTCGTGCGGCCGTCCGCGCGGACCGGGGCTGGATACCGGGCCTACTCGGCGGGCGACGTGGAGCGGCTGCGGGAGGTGCTCGGCTACCGGCGGCTGGGCTTCGGATTGCGCGAGATAGCGGATCTGGTGGACGACCCGGCAACCGACACGGTCGCGCACCTGTGCCGGCTGCGCGGCATGTTGCGGGAACAGCGCGACCGCGCGGACGCCATGGTGACGGCCATCGACAGGGAACTGGAGGCACGGGCGATGGGGATCAGGACGACGCCGGAGGAGCAGCTGGGCGTGTTCGGCGCGCAGTTGTACGAGTCGATCGGCTCCGCGTACCCGGCGACGCGGCGCACCGAGCCGCGGATCGCCGCCAGGATCTGGGAGGCGCTCGGGGACGCCCGGACGGTTCTCAACGTCGCGGCAGGCACCGGCTCCTACGAGCCCCCGGACCGCGACGTCACGGCGGTGGAACCATCGGCGGTCATGCGGGCGCAGCGTCCCGCGGGCGCGGCGCCCTGCGTGGCCGCCAGTGCGGAGAGCCTCCCGTTCGAGGACCAGTCCTTCGACGCCGCCATGGCGGTCAGCACCGTTCACCACTGGCCGGACCCTGTCGCCGGGCTGCGCGAGATGCGGCGGGTGGCCCGCCGCGTGGTGGTGTTCACCTACGACGCCAGTAGCACCGGCTGGCTCCAGCGGTTCTGGCTCACCCGCGACTACCTGCCGGAATTCGCGGACCTCCTCGCCGACTGGCCTTCACTGGCCGACCTGACCCACGCGATCGGGGGCCGCGCGGAGCCGGTGCTCATCCCCTGGGACTGCGCCGACGGCTTCTTCGAGGCGCACTGGCGCAGGCCCGAGGCCTACCTGGACGACCATGTGCGCCGCGCGGTATCGGTGTGGACGAGAGTCGGACCGGAGGCCGAGCGGCGGGCGGTGAGCAGGCTCCGCGACGACCTTTCCTCGGGCCGGTGGGCCGAGCGCAACCGCGACCTCGTCGCCCTCGACGCGGCGGAGCTCGGCCTCCGCCTGCTCGTAGCCTGAACGATCGGGTGCGAAGACGCCGCGAGGAAAATCCTCGCCGGGTCTGTCGAGCATGCCGAGCGGCTGACGGGCAGCGGGTCGTCGTCACTTGTGGTCGCGGAGGAAGGCGGGGATCTCGCCGCGGGTCGGGTAGTCCGGCAGGGGTGCCGGCTTGTTCTGGAGGAAGGCGCTGACGACGGCGGCGGCTCGGTCGTTGTTGTCGTCGAGGCCGTTCCACATGTGGTGTCCGACGCCGGGCATGTACTGCGTGCGCCGGATGGCGGGATCGTTGGCGAGGGTGGCGGTCGCCCATTGGCGGACCTGGGAGGAGCACTCGGCGATCATCAGCATCGCGGGGGTCCGGGAGTGCCGCAGTCGCGGGGCGATGGAGGGAGAGTCCTTGATCGTCTCCTGGATGCGGAGGCTGGCGGCGGCGCTGAAGGAGAAGTTCTCTTCCGTGTCCTCGACGGGGATGCGGTGCGCGTCGCGTGCGCAGTAGGCGGATGCGGTGTCGCTGCCGAGATCGGCGGCGGTGAACGCGTTGACGCCCTCGGCCTGTCCGATCAGCCCGGTGTCGGGGGTGAGAAGCCCCAGGCGCATGAGGCCGAACGCGACGGCGTAGCGGGGGACGTGTGTCGACCGCGGTCCGGTCATGGCCGGCGCGAGGCCGCGCGCGGATTTCCGGCCCTTGTGCCCGGTGATGTCCGCGGTGGGGCCGTCCATCGGGCCGGGCTCGGCGATGATCGCCCGGTGCAGACGTGCGGCGACGCGCGGCTCGGCCAGGGCTCGCGTGAGCACCACGCCGCCTGAGGAGAATCCGAGGATGTCGACCCTGCCCTTGCCCAGGCGGTCGACGAAGGCGGCGAGATCGCGGACCGACCGGGAAATCGTGTACTGCCCCATGGGAAGCAGGTCGCTTCGCCCTCCGCCGGCCTGCTCGTAGGCGTAGACGTCGTAGCCCTGTCGTGCCAGGAGTCGCAGGAACCGGTGGTCGAGGACCGAGATGCCGCGAATCGGCCCGCCGTTGAGGTACACGAACGGAACGGGGTGTCGGCTGCCGGCCTTCGCGGGCGGGTAGTGGTACACCGCGACCCGGCTGCCGGTGGCCAGCTTCCAGTGCTGGGTGGCCACGAAGGGCAGGTCGGGCGGGTACCGGCGGTCCGTGGGCTCGGTCGGGACGCAGACCGACGCCGTCAGCGCCGCCGCGACGACCACGGGCAGGAACGGCACCAGCCGCGCCGGCCGGGTACGGCGCCGACCCCACCACAGCGCGGCGCCAGTCGCGACTCCAGCGGTGGTCAGCCACGCGGGGATCCCCCGACCGGCCCCGTCCGTGAGGACGATGAGCGCCAGGAAGAGGACGACCAGCCCCGCGACGGCGGCCAGAGCCAGCAGCAGGCGACCGGCCAAGCGGATGGCACGTATCACGGACGGGGGCATGACGATCTCCAGCCGTTTCGGAACTTTGTTTCAGAACGCTGTTTCAAAACGACGTTATCAGAGAAAGTACGCTGTTCACCGTGGGTAGGCCGAGAACGAACGACGACACCGTCAGAGAGCGCCTTGTGGCGAGCGCGACCGAGATGCTCGCCACCCGTCCGCAGGAGTCGGTCACCGTCCGCGCCCTGGCCGCTGCCGCGGGGGCGTCGACGACGGCGGTGTACTCCTTGTTCGGCGGCAAGGACGGGCTGATCGGCGAGGTGCGCAACAGGGCCGTCGCCGGCCTGTTCCAGGAGGTGTCGGCGGCGCCGGCCTCCGAGGACCCCCTCGCCGACCTCTACGCGCTGGCCGCCGCATACCGTCGATGGGGACGCGAACACAGCCACCTCTACACGGTGCTCTTCGGCGGAGTGCAATCCTTCGACCCGTCGGGCCCGGTCGGCACCAGTGACCCCATCGGGCCGCTCCTCGCGGCGATCGATCGCGCCCTGACGGCGTCCGTCCTCGCCGGCGAGGCGACGTCCATCGCCCTCTCGCTCTGGGTGACCCTCCACGGGCTCGTCACTCTCGAACTGGCCGGCGCCTTCGACGCCGCCACCGCCGAGGCCACCTTCCGATCGACGATTCCCGCAACGCTGCGCGGCTGGACGACCCCCGAGATCTTCCGGGGCCTTCGAGACGCCGACCCGGCCCCGTAACGCTGATCGCGGCCGACCCGCCACGCCACACCCCCCATGACACGACAGCGGGGTGGCGGCCGCATGGCCGCCACCCCGTCTGGTCCGGTTCGAAGAAGGCCTGCCCGGCTGTCCGGGCCTTGACGCGCCCCGGCGTCAGCCGCGGCCGCCCAGCGCGGGCTGCTCCTGCTTGAACGCCCACGGCATCTTCGGTTCCATCACGAAGCGGAACACGCGCTGCACCGGCGGCGTGCACAACACGGTGACCACGGTCGCGGCGGCGAGAGTGACGGTGAGCTCGCCGAGGGGGCGGTGGATCCAGTCGTGGTCGTACCACTCCCAGAAGCGGGAGCCCTTGGCGAGGAAGCCGTGCAGCAGATAGCCGTAGAGCGTGCCGGCGCCGAGGATGGTGAAGAACATGTGCCGCTTGGGGACCCAGGCGAAGAAGCACGCGGTCAGCACGATCGAGCAGCCGAACATCGCGAGCGTCATGGCCACGCCGTCCCACCACGGCGCGCCCAGTTCCTGCGCGCTGTCGCGGCGGTAGAACCAGGCGGCGTTCATGCGCGGCGCCGCCCAGTAGGCGACCAGCAGCGCGCCGGCGAAGACCGGGACGGCGAGCTTGCGGGCCTTGATGCCGCGCACCAGGTCGAAGTGGTGGCGCTTGAGGCACAGGCCGACGACGAAGAAGGGCATGAACTGCAGGACGCGCTGCATGTCGAGGTCGTCGCCGATGTCGGGGGAGACGTTGGCGAGCATGGCGACGAGGAGCGCCAGCGGAATCGGCCAGCGGACGATCTTCCACAGGGGGGTGGTCATCCGCCAGACGAACAGCGCGATCAGGAACCAGGTCAGGTACCAGGGGTCGAGCAGGCTGAAGTCGAAGGTCGGGTCGTCGTCGGCCCAGCGCTTGAAGAAGGTGTAGGCGGTCTCGAAGACGACATACGGCACGGCCACGCCGGTGACCAGACGCTTCAGCCGGTCCGGGCGCATGTCGAAACTGCGGGAGAAGTACCCGGAGATGACGATGAACGCCGGCATGTGGAAGGCGTAGACGGTGATGTACAGCGCCGCGGCCAGCCTGCTGTCGTCGCGCAGCGGCTCCCAGGCATGCCCCATGGCGACCAGCACGATCGCCATGAACTTGGCGTTGTCGAAGAACGCGTCGCGCTGCTTCCCCGGCTTGGCGGCCGCGCCCGCGGGTGGCGTGGTCCTCACTTCCCGCGCGTGCGCGGGTCTCTCGGTTTCCGCCTCACTGACGGGAGGCAGGGGAGCGCGCAAGGCGCGGGCTCCGGGCGTCACATCATCCACCGGACCTCCTGGGGCAACTTTTTGAGCAAGTCCGGCGTCTAACGGAAAATACGGGGAACATGGCTGAGCGCTGCATCAGCGGGCACCCTAGTCACATGAACGCGGGTCCGTAAATTTCCGCTGGGTGTGACGTGCGTCAAGATCAAGCCACGGCGGGGCCGAGGGGCTTTCCGCACGTCGCCACCGGAAGGCCGGGTCGCCGGGGGCCGGGTCAGGGCTGGTCGGCGCGGAGCTGTTGGGCCGTGTGCTGATAGGCGTCGGCCGCGCGGTGGAAGTAGTCGAAGAGGACTGCCAGCTGGTCGGGGCTGTAGCCGCGGAGGATCTCGGCGATCCGCTCGCGGGCGGGGGCCATGACCTCATCCAGTTCGGCCGGTTTGCCGATGGGCTCGACGATGACTTTGCGGCGGTCCGCGGGGTCGGCGGCGCGGCGGACGTAGCCGGCTTGCTCCAGCCGGTCGATCAGCCGGGTGGTGGGACCGGTGGTCAGGCCGGTGCGGGTGCCGAGTTCACCGGGGGTCATGGGCCCGGCCAGTTCGAGGATGTTCAGCGCGTACAGGTCCGTCGCGCCGAGCCCGCAGGCCTTTGCGCCGGCATGGCCGTGCAGCATCACCGCGCTCAGGTATCGACGGTAGACGCGCGCGGTCTCCGCATCCGTTGACATCCGGTCACCCACTCCCTAATCTCTTCCTCAGAGAAGAGACTTCCTGAACGAAGAAAGCTCTCCAAGGAAGAGTCTACGCGAAGGGCACCGCACGTTCCGTCCGTTCCATTCGTCACCACGAAAGGACCGCACCGCCATGAACACCGCCGCCGCCATGAACACCGCCGCCGCCATGGAGATCGCCGCCGTCCTGCGCCGCAGCCAGGACGCCTGGGAGCACGGCGACGGCGCCGCCTACGGCGCCTGCTTCACCCCCGACGCCACCGACGTCACCTTCGTCGGCACCGTCTACCGCGGCGCCGACGACATCGGCCGCGCCCACCAGGCGCTCTTCGACAGCTTCCTGAAAGGCACCCGCCTCCACCTGGAGATCGTCGAGAGCCGCATGCTCACCCCGGACACCGCCGTCGTCGTCACCCGCGGTGAGGTCGCCAAGAAGGCGCCCAAGCGCCTGGCCAAGCGCGCCACCTACACCCTCGTCCGCGACACCGGCGGCGCCTGGCGCATCGCGGCCGTCCAGAAGACCAAGCACAACCGCCTCATGGAGGCGATCTCCTTCAGGTTCCAGCCGCGAACGGTGCCCGCCGGGCCGGCGACCGCGGCCCGGTCCTGACCACCCGGGCTCTGCCCTGACCACCCCGGCCGAGACCGGTCAGGCGGTGATGCCGCGGTTGAAGGCCGAGCGCGCCCACACATAGCCGACCAGGGCGAGGCCGGTGCACCAGGCGAGCGCGGTGAGCGCGCTGTTGCCGATCCCGGTGCCCATCAGCAGGCCCCGCAGCGTCTCGATGAGCGGCGTGAAGGGCTGGTATTCGGCGAACCAGCGCAGGCCGGTGGGCATCGAGTCGGTCGGGACGATGGCGCTGCCCATGAGGGGGAGCAGGGTGAGCGGCATGGGCATGTTGCTCGCGGACTCGACCGTCTTGGCCACCAGGCCCATGGCGACCGACAGCCAGGTGAGCGCGAGGGTGAGCAGGGCGAGCAGGCCGGCGGCCGCGAGCCACTCGACGGGGGTGGCGGTGGGCCGGAAGCCGGTCAGCAGCGCTATGCCGATGACGAGGACGAGGCAGACCAGCGTCTGGATCACACTGCCGACGACATGCCCGGTCAGGAACGACGACCGGGAGATCGGCATGGTGCGGAAGCGGTTGACGATGCCTTCGGTCTTGTCCACGCAGACGCTGACGGCCGCGGCCAGCGCCCCGGAGGTCGCGGCCATCAGGATGATGCCGGGGGCGACGTAGTCGATGTAATCGCCGCCTCCGGTGGGCAGGGCGCTGATGCCCGATCCCAGGGCGTTGCCGTACACGTAGTTGAACAGCAGGAGCATCATGACCGGCATCGCGATCACCGCCACCGTCAGCGACGGATAACGCAGCGCGCGCTTGAGGTTGCGCCGCAGCATCGTCATCGAGTCGCTGACCGCGTAGGGCAGGGCGCTCATCGGACCTTCTCCTCGGGGGTGGTGGCGGAGGTGGTGGCGGGGGCGAGGACGGGGGCGCCGTCGCCGGGCCGGGGGCGGCCGGTGAGGGTGAGGAAGACGTCGTCGAGATCGGGGGTGTGGACGGTGAGCTCCTCGGCCTGGACCGACGCGTTGTCGAGGATGTCCAGGACGGCACGGAGGGTGGGGATGCTGCCGTCGCTGGGGACATGGAGGGTGAGCGCCTCCGTCCGGGTGACGACGCCGAAGAGGTCGGCAGCCGCGTCGAGCGCCTGCGCGTCGGCGAACCGGAGGCGGATGTGGCCGCCGGGGATGCGGCGCTTCAGATCCTCCGCGGTGCCCTCGGCGACGATCCTCCCCTGATCCAGCACGGCGATGCGGTCGGCGAGTTCGTCGGCCTCGTCCAGGTACTGCGTGGTCAGGAAGATCGTGACGCCTTCGTCCTCGACCAGACCGCGGATGGTCTCCCACATGGTGCGCCGGCTGCGCGGGTCGAGCCCGGTGGTCGGCTCGTCGAGGAAGATCACCCGCGGATCGCCGACCAGGGTCATCGCCAGGTCGAGCTTGCGCCGCATGCCCCCGGAGAAGGTGGCCGCCGGCCGCTTGGCCTCGTCCAGCAGATCGAAGCGGCGCAGCAGTTCGACGGTGCGCCGGCGCCCTTCGTGGCGGCCCAGATGGCGCAGGTCCGCCATGAGGCGCAGGTTCTCCTCGGCGGTCAGCAGGTTGTCCACCGCGGAGAACTGGCCGGTGACGCCGATCGCACGGCGCACGCCGTCAGGGTCGCGGACCAGGTCGTGGCCGGCGATCCGCACCTGGCCGGCGTCCGCCGGGACGAGGGTGGAGAGGATCTGCACGGTGGTGGTCTTGCCGGCGCCGTTGGGGCCGAGCAGCGCGAAGACCGTGCCCTCGGGGATGGTGAGGTCGACGCCGTCCAGCACCACCTTGGCGCCATAGGACTTGGACAACCCGATGGCGTCGATCGCCGAGGCGGTGCTGGTCGCGCATGGTGCGGTCATGACAGTCATGCCTCATTCCGGTGGTGTGGCCGGTGATCCGGCGGTGGGGCCCGGTAACCCGGTGCGGTGGCTGGTCATCACGGGGGTGGGGTGGTGGCCGGTCAGGAGCGGTGGATCACGATGTCGCCGACGGCGGTGCGGGCGCGCACCTCGACGGTCTCCTCCGAGGCTTCGGGGCCCTCGGCGGAGCTCAGGGAGTTGCGTACGGTGCCGTAGCGGGTGTTGACGTCGAGCCAGGCGGCGGTGGCCTCACGGATGCCGACCTCGATGGAGCCGGCGGCTGACTGGAGCTCGCACCGGCCGCGCGCCACCTCGCCGATCCGGATGCCGCCGTTGGCGGACTTGGCCTCGACTCCGGCGTGCGCGACTCCGACGGAGATGCGGCCGTTGGCGCTGCTGGTCCGCAGGGCGCCGGTGACCTCGCCGATCGTGGTCTCGCCGTTGCCGTTCTTGACCACCGCGGCGCCCGCGATCTCCCCGATCTCGATCCGCCCCACACCGACGACCTCGGCGTCCCCGGACACCTGGTCCACGCGGATGTCGCCGTAGTCGGTCCGCAGGTTCACGGCTGCCGCCGCGTCCACCCGGATGGCGCCGAACGAGGTCTTGAGCCGGCACTCCCCGAGCGGACCGGCACAGGCGAAGTCCGCCATCGGCGACACGGCCAGGACGTCGGAGCCGGCCGGCAGCTCGATGGTCACCTCCAGCGACCCGCCCCTGCCGAACAGCGAACGCTTCTTGGGGCCCTTGACCAGCAACCTGCCGTCCGAGCAGGTGACCTTGGTCTGCTGCGCGGCGCGCACGTCGGCGTCCCTGCCACTGTCGCTCGGCAGCACCTCCACGACCGTGTCCAGACGCTTGCCGGCGATGATCCGAGCGGACCCCATCTCGAATTCGAGGGTGACGGAGATGGGTTCGGGCGTGTCGAAAGTAGGCATGGCTGTCCCGTCCTCATGGCTCTGGGAGTGCGATCCCGCCGGTGGCGGGGTGAAGGAAAGGTGGTGCGGTGCGCCCTAGCGGACCCAGCCCGTGTAGCCCTGCCGGCCCCGCGGGCGGCCGCGGTCCGGTGTGCGGTGCGCCGCGCCGGGTTCGAGGGCGGTTCCTACGGCCTGCACCAGCCAGGCGTTGACCGAGAGCCCCTCCTGCGCCGCGGCCTCCTCGACCCGGGTCTTGAGGTGGGCGGGCAGGCGGAAGTTGATGCGCGCGGTGCCGCCCTCGTCGGCCTCCGAAGACGCGGGCGGGGCGGGCGGCGCGGGGGCCCGCACACCGCCCGGCGCGCCCGCACGCTCGTCGGCTTCCGCGTACGGCTCCTGGGCCGGCGGTGCTGTCACGACGAACTCGGGGTCGAGCCCGCGCAGCCGTACGTCGACCGATCCCGGCGCCAGGTCCCTGGTGACCTCCGCCATGGCCGCGGAGAGCGCGTTCAGCAGGATCAGCCGGGCGGCCGATTCCAGGGGTGTGGTGAGCCGCTCGGCCAGGGCACGGGCTTCGTCGCCGCCGGCGTCCGCGGCGTCGGCGAGCTGATGCCGGAGGTTGTTCACATACGGCGTGAGGTCCATGACGCCATCATGGCACCACGGTGGCACCATCGCAAGGACTATGGCGCCAGAGTGGCGCAGATTGCCGCCGTCGTGGCGCCGCTTGGCACCATGTGGCGCCATGTGGCGCCGCTCCGCGCGGGAGCTCGTTCAGGGCCTACAGCCAGCCCTGCCGGCGGGCGGCGCGGACCGCTTCCATGCGGTTGCGGGTGCCCGTCTTGCCGATCGCCGAGGACAGGTAGTTGCGCACCGTCGACTCCGACAGATGGAGCTTCGCCGCGATGTCGGCGATCGTCGCTCCGTCCACCGCGGCGCCCAGCGCGTCCCGCTCGCGCGCGGTGAGGGGGTTCGGGCCCGCGCTCAGTGCCGCCGCGGCCAGCGCCGGGTCGATCACCGTCTCACCGGCCAGCACCCGGCGTATCGCGTCGGCCAACTCCTCGACCGGCCCGTCCTTGACGAGGAAGCCCGTGGCCCCCGCCTCCATCGCCCGGCGCAGATAGCCGGGCCGGCCGAAGGTCGTCAGGATCATCACCCGGCAGTCGGGGAGCCGGCCGCGGAGCTCGGCGGCCGCGTCCAGGCCGCTGCGGCCGGGCAGTTCGATGTCCAGCAGCGCCACGTCGGGACGTGCGGCGAGCGCGGCGTCCAGGATCTCGTCGCCCCGGGACACCTGGGCGACCACCTCGATGTCCTCCTCGAGCCCGAGCAGCAGGGCCAGGGCTCCGCGCATCATGCCCTGGTCCTCGGCCAGTAGGACGGTGATCATCCAGTGTGCTCCTTCTCGGCGGCGGCCCGCTCCCCCACCGGCGGCTCCCCGACCGAGGGCTCCCCCACCGCCGGCTCCCCGACCGGCAGTTCGGCGATCGGCAGCTCAGTGATCGGCAGCTCGGCGACGACCTGGAAGCCGCGCCGTGGCGCGGGACCCGATCGCAGTGAGCCACCGGCCGCCGCGACCCGCTCGGTCAGGCCCTTCAGCCCGCTGCCGGGCGTGCCCGAGCCTACGCCCCGCCCGTCGTCGTTGATCATCAGCCGGGCCCGTTCGGAGTCGCCGGCCACCTCGATCTCGCAGCGGGTGGCGGCGGCGTGCCGGATGACATTGGTGACGGCCTCCCGGACCACCCAGCTCAGCAGCGCTTCGGCCTGCGGCTCCAGCGGCGGACCCGACTGCCGTACGACGGGCTCGACTCCGGCCGCGGTGAGCGCCGAGCGGGCCCGGTCGAGCTCGGTGACGAGGCTGCCCTCGCGGTAGCCGGTGACCGCCTCGCGGATCTCGGTCAGGGCCTGCCGGCCGACCGCCTCGATGTCGGAGATCTGCGTCAGCGCGGCGCCCATGTCCCGTGGCGCGAGCCGGCGCGCGGCCTCGGACTTGACCACGATCACCGACAGCGTGTGCCCGAGCAGATCGTGCAGGTCACGGGAGAACCGGAGCCGTTCCTTCTCGACCGCGCCGCGGGCCAGCTCCTGACGGGTGGCGTGCAACTCGTGGACCGTCTCGGAGAGCCGGAGGATCACGGAGGTGACCATTCCGGAGAGCAGCGTGCCGTAGGCCACGGAGATGGCGTCCCAGCCGTCGTGCAGCCCGGCGGTGATCCCGGCCACCGCGCTCAACGGCATGATCACCTGGGGAAGCCGGCGGCTCCGCAGCACCGACCCGGTGGCCAGGCTCAGCAGCGGGAAGAACAGCAGCCAGTCACCGCCGTAGCCGCCGGCGAGCCCGAGGGTGACCGCGCCCATCACGACCAGCATCCAGCGGGTGGCCGCCGCCTCCCGGGCCTGTTTGTCGAAGGCCCGGAAGACCACCGCGATGTAGAGGGAGTTGAAGACCAGCAGTCCGAGAACGCCGGCCCAGGGGTTGGGCGTCTCGCCTTGGAGGAGGTTGGAGAAGGCACCCAGTCCCATCAGCAGCCAGGGCAGCATGGCGAAACCGCCGGGCGGCCCGGGGGCCTCGGTCCCGCGGCAGCCCCTGCGCGCGAAGCGCGCCCGGCCCGGTCGCTCCGTGCGGTCCTTCCGGTCGTTCCCGAACATCGTCCCCCCGATCATGCGGTCCTCGCCGACCGACGGTACGAGGTCACCGCGTACGCGCCGAACACCAGCAGCCAGCCGGTCAGCACCGCGCAGCTGACGAGGCCGGGTGCGCTGCCGTCCGAAGCCGACCAACCCAGGTCGGCGAAGCGGTTGGTGGGGGTGTACTGGGCCACCGAGCGCAGCCAGCCGGGGAAGTCGCCCACCGGGAACCACAGCCCGCCGAGGACGGCGAGCCCCAGGTTGCACGCCACGTTCACCACGCCCGTGCTCTGGGCCGAGAGCCGGTAGCCGTTGCCGATGCCGAGGAGGGTGAAGGGCAGCGAGCCGGCCCAGAGCAGCACGGTCAGCAGCAGCCACTGCCAGGCGTCCATCCGCACGCCGTTGACCAGGGCACCGGCCGCCAGCACCGCGACGATGGCCGGCAGCACGACCACCGAGCCGGTCACCGCCCGCCCGGCCACCACCTGGCGGGGGCTCAGCGGGATGATCCGCAGCTGCCGCAGCCAGCCGGTCGACTTGTCCTCGGCGACGCCCGTCCCCGTGGACAGGGCGGCGCCCAGCGCCCCGTACGCGGCCATGCCGACCATGCCGGCCGTCTCCCACTTCCCGGCGCCGTCACCGACGTTGCTGAAGAGCAGGTACATCAGCACCGGCATCCCCATGCCGAAGACGACGAATCCCGTGTCGCGCAGCGAGCGGCGGACTTCCAGCTTCACGTACTCGGCGATCATCGGGCGGTCTCCAGTGCCGGGGCGGAGGTCAGCGGGGCGGAGGTCGGTGAGGCTGAGGTCGCCGAGCCGGAAGTCGCCGAGCCGGATGCCACCGGCTCGGACGTCAGGGCGAGGAAGGCGTCGTCGAGCGAACCGTGGGTCACCTCCAGGCGCCGGAAGCCGCCGAGCGCGACCAGTGCGACGACGGTGGCGTCGGAGTCGTCCGTACGCAGCCGGGCGCGATCCCCACGGATCTCCACCGCGGCGACGCCGGGCAGTCGGGCGAGCCCCTCGCTGGAACGGCCGGTCAGTTCGAAGGAGACGAGGCTGCCGCCGGCCGCCTGCTTGAGCTGTTCGCCGCTGCCGTCGGCGACGATCCGGCCGCGGTCGATGACGACGATCCGGTCGGCGTGCGCGTCGGCCTCCTCCAGGTAGTGGGTGGAGAACAGCACGGTGTTCCCGCGGCGGGCGTAGGCGCGCATGGAGTCCCAGAAGGCGTGCCGCGCCTCGACGTCCAGGGCGGCGGTCGGCTCGTCGAGGACGATCAGCTCGGGGCCGCCGGCCAGGGCGACGGCGAACCGGACGCGCTGGGCCTGGCCGCCGGAGAGCCGGTCGACGCGGCGGTCGGCCAGCTCGGTGAGACCGGCGAGTTCCAGGGCCTCGGCAACGGGCATCGGGTGGGGGTAGGTACGCGCGACGAACGCGACGAGCTCGCGGACGGTGACGCGGGGCACCGGGCGGCCGTCCTGGAGCATCGCGCCGACCCGGCCGGACCGTACGGCACGCTCGGGAGCCTCGCCGAAGAGCCGGACCCGGCCGGTGTCCGGCTCGTTCAGGCCGAGGAGCAGGCCGATCGTCGTCGACTTGCCGGCGCCGTTGCGGCCGAGGAGGGCGACGGTCTCGCCGCGCTGTATGTCGAGGTCGATGCCGGCCACGGCACGTACCGCTCCGAACTCCTTGACCGCCCCGGCGAAGTGCACCGCGGGGGCGGTCCCTGGTTGCTGCGTCATGTCCCAGACGCTACGGATTCCGGCGGTGGCCTCGGCAGATGCGCATGTACGGAGTCGGCGGTGACAAATGTCCTGGGGGTGGGTCAGGCGGTGAGGTCGGTCTCCCGCGCCGCGGCCGGCTCCGGAGCGGACTCTCGGGCGGCCTCCGGGGCGGACTCGGGGGCGGCCTCCAGGGCAGTCTCCGGGGTGGACTCGGGGGCGGTCTGCGGGGTGGACCCCGGCTTGTTGTCGCGCATGACGAGGGTGGCCAGCAGGGCGGCGGCGAGGACGCCGACGGCGCTGATGGTGAAGGTCGTCGACATGGAGGTGGCGAAGGCTTCCCGGGCGGCGCGGATCAGCCCGGCGTCGCCGTGGGCGGCGGCCAGCGCGTCGGCGATGGAGTGCTTGGCCTGCTCGGGCGCGTCGTCGGGCATCTCGCGGGCGAAGCCGCTGGAGAGCAGCGAGCCGAGGATCGCGATGCCCAGCGCGGTGCCGGCCTGCTGGATGGTGTCGTTCAGGGCCGAACCGACGCCCGCCTTCTCCGGCGGGATGGTGCCCATCAGCGCGCCGACCGCGGCCGGCATCGCCAGACCCGCGCCGAGGCCGAGCAGGCCGAGCGCGATGGCCGGGACGGTGAAGCCGGTGTCGGCGGTGACGGTGGTCAGCAGCGCGAAGGAGCCGACCATCAGCAGCATCCCGGCCAGGATCAGCAGGCGGTTGCCGATCTTCGCCGCGAGCTGGGCACCGGCGACGTTGCCGACCAGCGCGGTGACGGCCAGCGGGACGAAGGCCAGGCCGGCCTTGATCGGCGAGTAGCCGAGGACGGACTGCAGGTACTGGGTGAGCACCAGCAGCAGGCCGCCGTTGCCGATCTGCACCAGGGCCAGGGAGAGCGAACCGCCGGTGAAGTCACGGTTCTTGAAGAGGACCAGCGGCACCATCGGCGAGGCGGTGGTGTTCTCCCAGATCACGAAGGCCACCAGGGCGACGACCGCGACGGCCAGGGTGACGGTCGACCGGCCGCCGAGGGCGCCGTGCTCCGGGAGGGCGATGATCCACCACACCAGCGCGGTCATGCCGACGGCGGACAGCACCGCGCCGAGCGGGTCGGGCTTGGCCCAGGGGCCCTTGGACTCCGGCATCAGGGTGAGGCCGGCGACGATGGCCAGCGCGACGACCGGCACGTTGATGAGGAAGATCGAGTGCCAGGAGAAGTGGTCGATCAGCACGCCGCCGAGCACCGGGCTGCCGACGAGTCCGAGCATGGACACCGAGCTCCAGGCCGCCATCGCCTTGCCGCGCTCCGCCTCGTCGAAGACGGTGATGAGGATGGAGAGCGTCGAGGGCATGATCAGCGCGCCGCCGACCCCCATCGCGACCCGCACGGCTATCACTTCGCCGGGGCTGGTGCAGAAGGTCGCGGCCAGTGAGGCCACTCCGAAGAACAGCAGGCCGATCAGCATCACCTTCCGCCGGCCGAACCGGTCGCCGAGGCTGCCGGAGGTGAGCAGGAGGCCGGCGAAGACCAGGATGTAGGAGTCGAGGATCCACTGGGTGTCCTGGGCGCTCGCGCCGATGTCCTCGGTCATCGCCGGCACCGCGATGGTCAGGGCCATGTTGTCGACCACCAGGACCAGCGTGCTCAGGCACAGCACGATCAGGATCCACCAGCGACGTGGATGACGGGTTTCCATGAGGACTTCCTTCCGACTTGCGCACACCGATCCTTTGATGCGAACACTGTACGCACACCGGAACAGTGTGCGCAACACTGATCCCTGTACGCTGAAGAGGAACGCCGTACGCAGCGCGAGAGCACCGCCCGCACCATTCGCCGCCCGAGGAGCGCCATGGCCGCCAAGTCCAAGCCGAACCCGATCCCGTCCGTGTGGGCACGGCAGCGGCCCGAGCCCGACCAGCCCGCGCTCAGCCGGGCCGCGATCGTCCGGGAGGCGATCGCCATGCTGGACGCCGAGGGCGTCGAGGCCCTGAGCATGCGCAAGCTCGGTGCCCGCCTGAACGCCGGCGCCACCTCCCTCTACCGGCATGTCGCCACCAAGGACGAGCTGATGGAGCTCGCGGTGGACGAGGTCGCCGCCGAGATCACCGTCCCCGCCGCGGACTTCGGCCCCCAGGACGCCCATGCCGACGACCCCCGCTGGCGGGCCGCCGTCACCGAGGCCGCGCACTCCTTCCGCGACACGGCGCTGCGCCACCGCTGGCTGGCGTCCGTCCTCGGCCAGGCGGGTCTGGCCTACCTGGGCCCCAACCTGATGTCCTTCTCCGACCGGTTGGCCGCCCTCTTCGCGGCCGCCGGATTCCCCGAGCCCAGCCGCGCCATCGACACCGTCCTGTCGTACGTCATCGGGATGAGCACCACCGAGGCCGCCTGGCTGAGCACCATCGCCCGCTCCGGCGAGACCGAGGCCGGCTTCATCGCCCGGCTCATGCCCGCCGCCCAGCAGGCCGCGGCCGACCACGCCCACCTCGCCGACGCCTACTCCGACGCCGCCCCCGTCGCCACCACCGACCCGGCCGAGCTCCGGGACGGCAAGTTCGCCTACGGCCTCGAGGTCGTCCTCGACGGCCTGGCCCTGCGGCTCCCCTCGCCCGGCGCCTGAAACGACCGGTGGCGGGGAGGGCGCCCTGCCCTCCCCGCCACCGCGGCCGGCTGTCTCAGATCACCTCAGATGCGGTCCGCGGCGATCAGCAGGTAGTGGAAGCTGCCCTCGCGGTAGGCGGTCAGGAACGGGTCCTCGACGCCGGTGGCGAGCGAGGACTTCGCCCGCAGCTCCCAGTAGGGGATGGTCGCGGCCGTGAGGTCGACGACGTTGATCGGCACCAGCCCGTTGGCGGCGAGCGCCTTGAAGTACGCGCTGCGCGGGTGGATGTTGCAGGTGTAGTGCTCGTCGATGCGGCTGACCGCCTTGGAGCGGCCGCCGGTCACGTCGTTGTAGCAGCCGGTGATGGTGACGTAGCGGCCGCCGTAGGCGAGCTGGCGGGCGTGTTCGGCGAAGAGCTGCTCCAGGTCCACGTACATGGTGGACTCGTTGTTCCAGATCGCCTGGAACGCGCCGGTGGGCAGGCCGGTGTCGAGCATGTTGCGGAAGTGGTAGCGGACCTTGCCGTCCACGCCGCGCTTGCGGGCCTCTCCGCCTGCGAAGTCGACCTGCGCCTGGGAGATGGAGACGCCGTCGACCTGGCAGCCGAAGCGGGCGTTGGCCATGATGCTGGTCCCGCCCCGGCCGCAGCCGGCGTCCAGCAGCCGGTGGTCGGGCGCGATGGGGCCGAGGTGGTCGAGGAGGACATCCGCCTGGGCGGACTCCAGCCGGTGCAGCTCCTCGATGATGCGCCCGTCCCGGGTCTCCTCGGGGCCCTCCAGGACGGAGGGGTCGAAGTCGCCGAGGCCGTAGTGGTGGTGGTAGAGGCCGTCGACGTCGCCGAGTCGCAGGTTGACCGGGTCCTTTTCGTTGTTCCAGTACGTCGCGACGGCCCGCTGGTAGTCGGTGCGCAGGACGGAAGCGGTGGTGTCCGGAGTGGTGGTCATCGGTGGGGCTCCTTACGGCTGACGCCTTGCGGGGAAAACCTTGCGGGGAAACAGGGAGAGGTGGTCGAAGGGGACGCGGTGCGAGGGTGGTTCAGGCGGCGTCGGTGCCGGCGTAGCGGGCGCTGCCGCTGTGCCACTCGCGGTTGCCGCCGAGCCAGGCCCACACGCCCGCCAGGAAGCGGCGCAGCTCCGGGGAGCCGGTGAGGGCGAGGGCGGCCGCCTCCGCCTCGAATCCATGGACCAGCTCGTCGTGGATCTCCACGCTCCGCGCCACCGCTTCCCGCAGTGAGCACCGCTCCTCCGCGGCGATCACCGTGGGCAGGTTGAAGTCCTGGCCCAAGGCGTGGTCTTCCTTGGCCATCGAGTACAGGTCGTTGACGAGCGTGCTGGCGGTGCCGGCCATGGTGAGGGCGCGGCGCACCCGCGGGTCGGCGTACTCCTCGGCCGTCAGCCGATAGCCGTCCACCACGTCGATCAGCGCCAGACAGGGCACGAAGCTGTTGATCTGCCGGTGCGCCAGGTACTCCCAGACCGCGGGCATCCGGCCCTGGGTCCGCCACGCCCCCTCCTGGCCGTAGCCGACGAACAGCACGTCGATCTCGTGGCGGAGCCGGGCCACCTGGCTCCAGTCGGCGTAGCGCGCCAGGTGCGCGAAGGAGGAGCGCAGGGCGACCCGGACCGGGTCGGCGCGCAGGCCCTTCTCCACGTCGGCCAGGTAGCGGAGCGGGGGGTGCACCGGGTCCATGGCCGTGTGGGCGAGGCCCAGGTGCGAGCCGAGGTGTCCCGGTGTGGTGCCGGTGGTCTCGTCGTCGCAGTAGTAGTCGTCCGTGGCCCACTCCGCCAGCGCGCACCGGGCCGCGGCCAGCAGCCGCTCCGGGTCGTCGGTGCCGGGATGGGCCAGCATCATCAGGCGCCCGAAGTCGGCGCCGCGTACGTGGTCGAGCCGGCCGGCGTAGATGCCGACCTCCTCGGCCCACTCGATCAGCCGCTCGTTGACCTCCTCGGCGAGCGCGGGATCGTCCCGGAGCGGTGGCGGGCAGTACAGCTCCGGAACGGCCGTGTCCGATGGCCCGGAGGCTGCCGGGGCCGGATGAGCGGCGGGGGTGGTCTCGGGGCGGGCGCCGGCCGGCCGCGCGGGGCGGACGCGGGCGGCGGAGGTGCCCAGCCCGGTCGGCCCCTGCGGCAGACCGGCGAAGGCGCCCGCCACGGCCCCGCTCCGCCCGCCTTCTCCGGCCCCGGCGCGCCGCCCGCTCAAGGAGCCGGGCAGGGTCCGGGGCGCGCCGCCCCGCTGCTGGGACAGCACGGCGGTCACCAGCTCCGCCACCTCATGGCCGGCGCTGGACGCGATCATCCGGGACAGCAGTGACACCGTTCTCTCCGTTCTCGAAGGACGCCAGGGCCCCGGGGGACTGAGGGGGAACTCGGGACCTGGGGACGGCCTGGGGGTGGCGGGAGGGGGAATCCGACGGAAGAGGGGAAGCCCGCGGCAGTCCTCAGTAGCGGGAGACCTCGACGTTCTCCAGGACGCCGAGGGCGTCGGGGACCAGCACGGCGGCCGAGTAGTAGGTGCTGACCAGGTAGGAGATGATCGCCTGGTCGTTGATGCCCATGAAGCGGACGTTGAGGCCCGGCTCGTACTCGTCGGGGATGCCGGTCTGGCGCAGCCCGATCACACCCCCGTCCTCCTCGCCGGTGCGCATCGCGAGGATCGAGGAGACGCCGTTCTCCGAGACGGGGAGCTTGCCGCACGGGAGGATCGGCACGCCCCGCCAGGCCGGGATGCGGTGGCCGCCCAGGTCGGCGCTGTCGAAGTAGATGCCGCGCTTGTTGCACTCGCGGCCGAAGGCGGCGATGGCGCGGGGGTGGGCGAAGAAGGCCCTGGTCGAGCGCCGCATGCTCAGCAGCTCGTCCAGGTCGTCGGGGGTGGGCGGGCCGGAGCGGGTCTGGATGCGCTGGGAGTAGTCGGCATTGTGCAGCAGCCCGAACTCGCGGTTGTTGACCAGCTCGTACTCCTGGCGCTCGCGCAGCGCCTCGATGGTCAGCCGCAGTTGCTGCTCGACCTGGTCCATCGGCTCGTTGTAGAGGTCGGCGACCCGGCTGTGCACCCGCAGCACGGTCTGCGCCACGCTCAGCTCGTATTCGCGGGGGTCGGCCTCGTAGTCCACGAAGGTGCCCGGCAGCACCGGCTCGCCCTCGTGGCCGGAGGCGATCGCGATGTCGGCCTCCCCGCGCTTGTTCCGCGGCTGCTCCCCCTCGGCCTGCCGCCGCTGGACGTGCGCCCGAAGCAGCGCGCTGCGCCCGGCCACCTCCTCATAGGCCGCCCGCGGTAGCGCCAGCACCGTGGTCGTGGTGACCGCGCGGGCGGTGAACTCCCACTCCCCGGGCGCTTCCGCCACCACCTGGCCGCCGAAGAACCCGCCGTCGGCGAGCGCGCCCAGCCGGGCCTCCTCGCCGTACTTGCCCGTCCCGATCCGCTCCACCTTGCCGTGCGCGATCAGGAAGACGTGGTCGGTCGGGCGTCCGGCTTCCGCCAGCACCTCACCGGGTTCGTACTCCCGCTGCTGGAACCGCTCGGCCAGCGAGCGCAGCACCTCGACGTCGTCGAACCCGCGCAGCAGCGGGAGTTCGCCGAGTTCCGCGGGGATGACCCTGACCTCGGCACCGTGCTGCACGAAGGTCACCCGCCCGTCGCCGACCGCGTAGGCCAGGCGCCGGTTGACCCGGTAGGCGCCGCCGCGCACCTCCACCCACGGGAGCGTCCGCAGCAGCCAGCGCGAGCTGATGCCCTGCATCTGCGGCAGCGACTTGGTGGTGGTCGCCAGATTCCGCGCGGCCGCGATCCCCAGGCTGAGCTGCGCGTGTCCCGCGGACCGCTCCGGCTGCTGCGGCTGTTCCGGCGTCAATCCGGTGGGCATGGAAAGGTCCTCTTCCCTCGGGGGTGGGTGGGGGCCATGGGAGTCGCCGGACGGCGCCGACCGGCCGTCCCGGGAACTCCGGCGCGCCAGTGAATCAGCGCGTAATGATCTCGGTCGAGGGTGACCGAATGCGCACACAGCGCATTTGCGCCATGTCTTCCACCGTCACCCCTCCGGCCTCTTGTGCACCTCTGCACCCATTGGTCCCGTGACGCTTCCCTCGCCCCGACCCGAGGGGTGCGGCAGGCGGGCCCGGGGCGGCGGCGGCGCGCTCCCCGAAGACGGCGGAAATGCTTCGTGCCCAGGCCGTTTTGTGACAGGTGGGGTTGCGCGAAACGGGTGGGACTGGTGAGGGCAACGCGCGGCAAAGACCTGGACATCGATCCATCAACCGGCCGTACATGCGACATGGGGCGGGCACTCCCTAGGAGGTATTCCAGGGGCGTGATTCGGCCAGGGAGGCGACGGGGTGAACAACGGGGGTTTCAGGGCGAGTTCGGATGCGGCTCCGCGATGTGAGGCGGCGGACGAGAAGGATCCGACGCCGTGCGAGGGGCCGCCCACCGCGGCCACGGTGATAGCCGCGGACGGCACGGAGCTCACCGGCTGCGTCCAGCACAGCGCCCGGCAGCTCGCCAGTCTGGACGGTGCCCGGCTGCACCCGATGGCGGCTCTGGCGCCATGGGCGGTGGACGTGTACTGCCGCGCCGCCGAGCTGCCGCCCTTCGCGTGGCTCATCGGGCTCTAGCCCAGGGGGTGTCCGGCGGGTGTCGTACAGTGCGGGAGATCGTGCAACGTCCATTACGTGCAATCTCGACACCTGGGGGGCCTGCCATGGGACTGTTCGGAAACGCGCACACGGTTGATCCGGTCGCGGCGCAGCGGGACTACGAGCGGCTGCTGGGCCAGGGCGAGCAGGTTCACGCGGCCTACCAGCTGGTGCGCGACACCATCCTGTTCACCGACCGCCGGCTCGTCCTCGTCGACAAGCAGGGGATAACCGGCAAGAAGGTGGAGTACCACTCCATCCCCTACAAGAGCATCACGCACTTCGCGGTGGAGACCGCCGGCACCTTCGACCTCGACGCCGAGCTGAAGATCTGGATCTCCGGCAACTCGGTGCCGGTCGAGAAGACCTTCACCAAGGGCGTGGACATCTACGAGGTGCAGGCGATCCTCACCCAGTTCGTGGCGCGCTGAGCATCACGGCGCGCTGAGCGCGGCCGCAGGCGGGCGGCCCGGGGCAACGAACAAGACCCGGGCCGCCCGCTTTGCATACGCGGGTGTGACCCGTCAGCCGTCGCCCTCCTTCTCGAGGGTCCAGGCGGGGGAGTCCTGGGGAGGAGCCGGAATGACCTCCAGGGCGGAGAAGTCGAACTCCGCGTCGTCCTCCTCGTCGCCGGACGGAAGCCGTCCCTGCTCGTCGGGGCGGTAGTAGAGGCCGTACACCCAGTACTCGGGCATCTCGTGGCCCATCAGGTCCCCCGAGAGAATCTCTTCCCCGGCGTACCTCTCGTTGATCCTCGCCACCGCCTCGGCGCGGGAGATCCCGAACCGCTCGACCATCTCCCGCGTCATCTTGCGGAAGTAGTTGAGCATTTCCTCGTCGAGGCGTGCCAGAAATTCTTCGGTCATCATCGTCCAGGTCCCAGAACTCGGTGGAGGGAATCAGTGAAGAGGCGCTCCGCGCGGCCGCCGAAGACGGCGATCTGATGGCCGTTGAGAACGGGCGGTTTGCCTTCCTTCAGGAATCCATCGAGGTTCCTCAGCATGGGACCCTCGACCAATTCGTAGTTGTGCATGGCTCCGCCCTTGCGGTGGTGCTTGATGAAATCGGCCACATCGTCGCCCGGGCCATGGAATACCTTACTGCCCAGCTTGTCCAGCTCGGCCTTGGGCACTCGGAAGTGGATGACGGCGGGCAGGTCGTTCTTCTTCTTGGCCTGTATCTTCGCCCAGTCGAGGGCCTGCTTCGGGTCGTTGGTGACATAGAAGCCACCCTTTCCGAAGTCCATCTTGCGCGTACTGAATGTCGTGCTGACCCCGTCCGCCAGGATATTGTCCGCGGCCTTTCCGAAGGTGCCGTGGTAAAGGTCCACCATGCACGGGGCCTTCAGGCCCAGCGGGTCGGTCCACTGGAGCGGATTCGGCACGTACGCGTAGTGGTTCGGTGCCGGTGTCCGGCCCAGCGGGTCCGGGCTCAGATAGCGCGCGGTGCCCGGCTCGTAATAGCGATGGTGGTTGTAGTGGAGGCCGGTCTCGGCGTCGTAGTACTGGCCGGGGAAGCGCAGCGGGCAATCCACGGAACCGGGGCCAGAGCCGGAACTGGACGGTCCGGCCGCCGGCAGGCCCCACAGCGTCGGCGACCCGGCCGACCAGACGACCTCGCCTGCCGTGTCCACCAGCTCCGTCGGCGTCCCGATGAGGTCCGTGACGATCGCGTAGAAGCGCTCGTCGATCTCCTCCTGCGAGGCATCGGCGCCGATCCGGCGCACCCGCTGCCCGACCGGTACCGGACGGTCCCCGTCCCAGTCCCAGGACGTACTGACCGACCCGTCCCACTGCTCGGCCAGCTGGTCGCCGTCCCAGAAGAACCACACCTGCTCCACGACGGTCTCGCCGTCCGCGCCGAGCAGTTGCTTCGCCACGCGCCGCCCCAGCGGGTCGTAGAGATAGCGCCAGTGGCGGCCGTCCGGGGTGCGGACGTCGGTGAGCTGGTCCTCCGCGTTCCAGGTGTAGTGCCACTCGCGCCGCCCACCCGACAGCAACTTCGTGACCCGCCGCACCACACGGCCCTGACGGTCGTGCCGGTAGAAGGTGCGGCCCGCGCGGTCGATCAGCGAGCCGGAGTACGAGCGCTCGCCCGGGCCCGCGTCCTCGGCGGGGACCGGCGCCGAGGTGGCGAAGTCCATGAGGTTGCCGAGCGCGTCGTACGCGTACCTCTCGTCACGGCCGCCGCCCTGCACTGCGGTGACCCGCCCGGCGCGGTCGTAGGCGAAGGTCCGCTCACCGTGCTGGGAGTCGGTGACCGAGGTGAGCGCGCCGTCGGGACGGTGCTGGTAGGCGCGCTGGCGGACGGTGCCGTCGGGCGCCACGAGCCGCTGCGTCGTGCGGAGCAGGTCCGCGTCCCGCTCGTGCGTCAGGCGCGTCGCCTCGCCCAGCACCCGCTCGATCTCGCGTCCCGCGACGTCGTACCGGAAGGTGAGATCGTGCTGCCCCATGCGCTGGGTGAGCGACCGACCGGCCGAGTCGTACCTCCAGCGCGTGACGGCACCACCCGGCGTTGTGCGCGCCGTCCTGCGCCCGGCCGCGTCGTATGCGGAACGGACCTCGTGCCCGTTCCAGCTCTCCGCGACGACCCGGCCCACGGCGTCGTGCTCGATGCCGAGGTCGACGTCCGCGTTGCGCGCCCGCACCATGCGGCCCAGCGCGTCGTACGCATACATCGTGGTCGTGCCGTCGGCTTCCATCGCGACGACGTTGCCGAGCAGGTCGTGGCGGAAGGTCGTGACCTCGCCGGCACCGTTGGTCCGCTCGACCAGTTGGCCCGCGGCGTCGTAGCGGTAGGTCAGGGTGCGGCCGTTGAAGTCCGTCTCGGAGGTCAGGCGGCCCACTGGGTCGTAGGTGTAGCTCCATGTCTGCCCGGCCGCGTTGGTGACACTCCGCAGCCGCAGCTCGGTGTCGTAGACGAACTCCTCCCGCGTACCGTCCGCGTCCTCTCGCACGGAGCAGAGGTCGAAGTGCGTGTTCTCGTAACGGGTGTGGCGGCCGGTCGTGGAGCGGAACTCGAGCGGGTTGCCCTCGACGTCGTACGACCAGCGCTCGACGGTGCCGTTGGGCAGCTCGCGCCACGCGATCTGGCCCTCGGTGGTCCAGCCGACCCGGGTGACGGCACCGAAGGTGTCGGTGAGTTCGGTGATGCGGCCGAAAGCGTCGCGTACGAAGGACCGGCGGTCGCCGAGCGGGCCACCGGTGCCGACGACGAGCCCCGCGGTGTCGTTGACGATCGTCTGCTGCCGTTGTCCGAGCGGGTCCGTGATGCCGGTGAGACCGCCGCGCTCGTCGAAGGTGAAGGACGTGGTGGCGCCGACCGGGTCGACGACGGCCACGCGGTTGCCGCGCTCGTCATAGGCCGACTCCCAGGACCTCCCATCCGGCTGCGTGACCTTGGTGACGAGATGCAGGTCGTTGTACTCGGTGGTGATGACGCCGCCGTCCGGGCGCACGGTCTCGGTGACGTTGCCCGCCGCGTCATGGCTGAAGCGCGTCGTACGACCGAGCGGGTCGGTGAGCGCCACCAGACGTCCGCGGTCGTCCCACTCACGCGTGGTGGTGTGGCCGAGCGGGTCGGTCTCGGTGAGCGGGCGGTAGCTCTCGTCGAAGCGGTAGGTGAGGGAGTGGCCGAGGGAGTCCGTGGCGACGGTGGTGCGGGTGTCCTCGTCGTACGTGTACGTGTAGGCGAGGACGCCGTCGGCGCCGCCGGTGCGGACACAGCGGTTCGCGTCGTCGTACTCGTAGCGGTACCAGTCGCCGTGCCTGCTGCGCCAGCCGGTGATCCGTTGCCGGTCGTCCCAGCTGTAGCACTGGGGCACCCCGGAGGAGTCCGCCACGCCGGTGAGGCGGCCCTGCTCGTCGTACTCGTACGTCACCAGGCGCGGCTGCTCGGGCGCACTGAGCAGCGTGAGCGCGGTGACGCGGCCCGATGCGGTGGTGACGCCGACGCGGTAGCCGCCGTGGTGGACCAGCTCCGCAGGGGAGCCGTCGGTGGAATACCGGATGTCAAGGGTGTTGCCGTTGCGGTCCTCGATGCCGACCAGCGGCAGTTCGGCGTTGCGCCCGCCCGCTGTCCCCTGGAAACGCAGCGTTGTGCCGCTCTCCGGCTGCCACACCCTGATCTCGCCGTTCGGGGTGCCGTCCCAGCTCAGCGGCCAGTTGGGGCCCACCACCGGCATCATCGGCTCGTCGGCTTCCGGTACGGCGTAGTACAGCACGGTGCCGTCGTCGGCGATGAACCGGATGCCCTCCTTGTCGATCAGGAGCCGCTGGTCGAGGGTGGAGGTCCACCCCGCCCCGAACCAGCGCCCAGCCTTCACGCCGGTGCGATGACCACGCGCCACGACGAGGGGCAGGACACCGGGGAGTGAGACGTCCGGCACGGACATCACCATCTGGCCGGTGGCCATGTCGATCGGGTCGCCGCAGGTGAAGAGGTTCTTCATCTGCCGGCCCAGGCCCTGCATGCGGGTGCCCATGCCCTTGAGCCCCATGGCCATGCCCTTCAGGCCGCCCTTGCCCAGGGCCTTGATCCCCTTGGCGAGTCCGCCGAGGGTGGTCAGGCCCTTCATGCCGGGTATGCAGTCCAAGGCGGCGAAGGCGACGTCGAGGAGCGTCGCTTGCCCGTTGGCGTATTTGTAGAGGGTGTCGGCGAGGACGACGAGCGCCGCCGCGAGGACGATCCAGGCCAGCGGGCCGCCGATGATCATCACGATGACGCCGAGGACGGCGACGACGACCTTGCAGATCTTGACGATGTCGTCCCAGTGGTCGGAGACCCAGTCGACCGCGTCCTCCCACCAGGAGCGGTTCTGGATACCGGCGTCGGAGGCGTCGTCCAGCTTCTTCTTGCAGTCCGAGGCCGCGTCCTCACGCAGCTTCCTGGCGTCTTCGGCCATCTTCTTCGCCGCGTCCAGCGCGCTCTGCGCGTTGTCCACCGCCGTCTGCGCCGACGTTTGGGATGACTTGGCGTCCTGGGCGTTACGGGTGGCAGCCCGCACGTCCTTCTCGTCCGGCTGCGGGACGTCCTTCTTGTCTTTGTTGTCCTGATACTCCTTGGACTTCTTGTTGGCCCGGTCCACCCAGGCGTTGGCCGTCTCCAGCCGCGAATGCGCCGACTTCAGATCCGACCGCGCCTGCCGCCCCTTCTCCAGCGCACGATCCGCGTCGCCCTGCGCCTGCTGCAACTTCGGCCAGTACGTGGAGAGCGCGTCACCCGCCAGGTCATAGGACTTCTGCAGCTTCTTCAGGTTCTTGGGGACGTCCTTGAACTCATCGGTGAACGCGTCCGCGGCCTTCCCCGCCCACTTCAGCAGCGCGTCATCCCCGGCCATCCCCTTGATCAGCCGCAGCGCCTCACCCACATCGGTGGCGAAGTCGTCCAGCTTCTTGGCCAGTTGCCGCACCCGCTCCGGATCCCCTGGCACCGGATCCTTGTCCAGATCCAGCACATGCCAATCCGTCGGCCGCCCCATGAACTCCCCCGATGCTGGACGAAAATCAGCCAGTCACTATAGGAGAAGACGCCACTCGGCTGACCAGCGGTTTCACCGACCTGGCCGGCAATTCGACGGGGCACCGCGCATCAGGGCAGTCGCTACAGGCGGAAGCGGAGCCGGCAGATGACGGCGTCGGTGTCGCGGCGGACGGCGTGGGCCACGACGGTGCCGCGCTGGTTCTGGAGCAGCCGCTGCCACATGCGGGCGGGTTCGACCTCGGGGATGAGCACGGTGATCCGCAGCCCCGGTTCGGCGGCGGCGAGCTTGCGGACGTAGGCGGCGATCGGGCGGCCGAGGGTGCGGCGCTGCGAGGGGATGGGAACGAGCGGGACGCCGGGGTTCCACAGCGCCCAGTCGCGGGCCAGGGCGTCGGTCGCGGCACGGTCCTCGGCGTCCGCGTGGCAGACCGTCACCGCGTGCACCTCCTCGCCGAGGGAGACCGCCGCGGTCAGGGCCTCGCTGGTGAGCCGGGACAGCGAGGAGACCGGCACCACGACCAGGGAGCGGTCCCGGCGCGGGGGTTCGGGGATGCGGCCCAGCCCCAGGCGCTCGCCGATCCGGGCGTAGGCGCGGTGGACGCACTCGAAGCCGGCGACGAGCAGCGGCAGGGCCAGGACGATCAGCCAGGCGCCGTCGTGGAACTTGGTGGCGGTGACGACGACCGCGCTGACGCCGGTGAGCAGCGCGCCCAGCCCGTTGAGCGCCGCCTTCCCCCGCCAGCGGGGGCCGCGCTCGCCGCACCAGCGCAGGACCAGGCCGGTCTGGGCGATGGTGAAGCCGACGAAGACGCCGATCGCGAAGAGCGGGACGAGGGTGTTGGTGTCGCCGCCGGAGAAGACCAGCAGCACCGCGGAGACGGCGGCGAGCGCCAGCACGCCGTGCCGGTGGACCTGGCGGTCGGCCTTCAGCGCGAAGACATGCGGCAGGTAGTTGTCGCGGGCCAGCAGCTTCAGCAGCACCGGCAGGCCGCCGAAGGAGGTGTTCGCCGACAGCGCCAGCAGCACGACGGTGGCGAACTGGACGACGTAGAAGGCGAGGTTGTGGCCGAAGGAGGCGTCGGCGAGCTGGGCGAGCACGGTGACGCCCTCGACCGGCTGGAGCCCGAAGCGGGAGATCAGCACGGACAGCCCGATGAGCATCAGGCCGAGCAGGGCGCCGAGCGCGATCTCGGCGTGCTGGGCACGCCTGACGGCGGGGGTACGGAAGGAGGGGACGGCGTTGGCGATGGCCTCGACGCCGGTGAGCGCCGAGCAGCCGGCGGCGAACGCCTTCAGCAGCAGCAGGGCGCCGACGGTGGTGGCGTTGTCGGCCATGACCGAGGCGTGGCCGGAGGCCGCCTCGGTGGAGACCGGACCGTCGCGGAGGAGGCCGACCACCACCAGGGCGAGGATCGAGACGATGAAGACCGCGGTGGGGAGGATGAAGACGCGCGCCGACTCGGCGATGCCGCGCAGATTGACCGCGGTGATCAGGACGAGCACGCCCAGACAGAGCCACAGCCGGTCGTCGTACAGCCCCGGGAAGGCCGAGGTGAGGGCGGCGACCCCGGCGGTCACCGCGACGGCGACGTTGAGGACGTAGTCCAGGACGAGGGAGGCGGCCGCCACCAGGCTGGTGCGCCGGCCCAGGTGCGCCTTGGCGACCGCGTAGGAGCCGCCGCCGTCCGGGAAGGCGGCGATCACCTGCCGGTAGGAGGCGACCAGCACCGCGAGCAGCGCCGCGATCGCCACCGTGACCGGGAGGGTGAAGCCGAGCCCGTGCGCCCCGGCCGCGGCCAGCACCAGCACGATCGCCTCCGGCCCGTACGCCACCGAGGCCATGGCGTCGAGGGAGAGGGCGGCGAGGCCGGTGAGCGCGGTGAGCTTGTGGCGGTCGCCCCCGTCGGGAGCGGCGGGCCCGGCGGTGTGCTCGGCGCCGGGCGCCAGGGTGGCGGTGCCGTCGGTATCCGGGGGTTCCTCTGCGGAGGGGGCGGCGTCGGTCTCGGTGGTAGGGGTGGACATCTGCGGCGGACTCCTTCGGATCGGTCCGCTCAGCGTCTGCCGGAGTCCGCTCGAACCCGCCCGACGCTGGCGCGTTCTTGGCGCGGAACGGCGATTCCCTTACGCGTCCTTGACGCTCCCTGATCG
Source organism: Streptomyces sp. JLBT605 (assembly GCF_058215555.1). Classification (NCBI taxonomy): domain Bacteria; kingdom Bacillati; phylum Actinomycetota; class Actinomycetes; order Kitasatosporales; family Streptomycetaceae; genus Streptomyces; species Streptomyces sp. JLBT605. The sequence goes on along the minus strand of NZ_CM177087.1, from coordinate 3,488,078 downwards.
TCCCCCTGACCGGCCCCCTGACCGGTCGAGGAGTTCCTCGACGCTCTGGGCGGGGCGCAGCAGCTCGAAACGCACCTCTCCGGCCGGGTCGACGCGCACGCCGTGCACCGCGGGCTCGGACAGGCTGTTGTAGTGGAAGGGGGTGGAGAAGTAGTACGCGCCGGTGTCCAGGAGGGTGACGATGTCGCCGGGCTCCAGCAGCGGCAGCGGGCGCTCCCGGGCGACCAGGTCCCCGGCGAAACAGCAGGGCCCGGCGATGTCCTGCTCCACCGGCTCCCCGGCCTTGGGCGCGCCGCTGGGGCCGTGCGCGGTGATCCGCAGCGGCCAGGCGTCCGGCATGAAGACCGTCCGGGCGGCGACCTGGGCCCCGGCGTGGGTGATCGCGATCGGGCGCGACCCTGCCTTCTTGGTGTACTCGACATAGGCGGCGATGAAGCCGTTCTTGGCGAGCAGCGAGCGCCCGAACTCCGTGACGACCTGGTAGTCGCCGCTGAACAGGGCCGGTGCGTGGATCCGCAGCCGCTCCACGTACGCGGCGAAGCCGGGGTCCGCGCCGTCGCCGGTGAAGTCCACCGGCAGCCCGCCACCGATGTCGATGCCGGTGATCTGGCGCCGGCCCAGCCCGGCGTTGACCGTCTCCGCGAAGTCCACGGCCTTGGCGATGCCCTGGGCGATCAGCTCCAGCGGGCACCCCTGCGAGCCGACATGGACATGCACCCAGGTCAGCCAGGGCCGGTCCCGGTAGGCACGCAGCAGCCGCTCGGCCATCCCCTCGTCCTCCAGGGCGATGCCGAACTTCGAGGACGCGCCGGCGGTGGACATCTCCACGATCCAGCCGAGACCCACCTGCGGGTTGATCCGCAACCCCAGGCGGGACGCGGAGGGCCGGTCGGCCAGGATGGCGTCGATCCGCGCGAGCTCCTGGAAGTTGTCCGCGTTCACCGCGATGCCCAGCTCCAGGGCGCGGACCAGTTCGCCGCGAGTCTTGGCCGGGGAGTCGAAGACGATGCGCTCGGGCGGGAAGCCCGCCGCCAGCGCCTGGGCCAGCTCCCCCGAGCTCGCCACCTCGCAGCCCATGCCGAGCGCACGCAGCTCCGCCAACACCGGCACCAGACAGTTCGCCTTGGCCGCGAAGGTGTGCAGCACGGGGAGCGAGGCGGGGAAGGCGTTGTGCAGCGCCGCGACACTCGCCGCGACGCCGTCGAGGTCGACGAACCCGGCCAGCACCGCGGAGTCGGGATCGAGCAGGCCCTCCCGCACGGCCGCGCGCAGGATCAGTTCGCGACGTCGTCCGGCCGCCTGAGTGTCCGTCACACCAGGGAAGCCTACTGTTCGCCCCGCCGACAGCGGGGGCAGGCGCAGGGCGGAAAGACGTGGGACATTATCGGCGGCAGGTGGTCGCCGGGCATGATCTCCACCTTCGCGCGCTCCTCGGTCACCACACCCTCGGGGCTGACCCGGTAGACCCGCAGGGTCATCAGCGGCTCGCGTGGTTGCCCGAAGGCACGGGCGATACGGTCGAACACGTCATGAGCTCCTCTTACGAGTGGCCGATCACTCTGAGTGCCCCCATCGTGACGACGCCAGGCGTAGGCTCACCAGGTAAGAGCTGTCCCCTGGTTCGGAGTTGGGACAGGGAGGGATGGGCCGATGACCTTCCAGCCGAAAGACCTCACGCCGCACCGTTCGGTACGCGATCTCTTCGGGGCGGAAATGCGCCACCACCGCGAGAAGGCGGGGATGTCGCTGCGGCGCCTGTCCGAGGTGCTGAAGTACAGCAAGTCGCAACTGGCACGGTACGAGGCGGCGGACTCGCTGCCGTACGACGACCTGCCGGGGAAGCTGGACGCGTGCTTCGGGACGGACGGGTTGTTCGCCCGCCTGCACGACGCGGCGAAGAAGGAGCCGTTCCCGAAGAAGTACCGGCGGGTGATGGAGATCGAGAGCCAGGCGACTGTCATCGAGCAGTACATGTCCGCCACCGTTCCTGGCCTGCTTCAAACCGCGTCATACGCTGAGCGGTTGCTGCGCTGCGGGCGCCCATACGCTCCGGACGCGGAGATCGAAGCAATGGTGCAAGCGCGGATGGACCGGCAGGAGCGGTTCAGCTCCCCCAAACCACCGCACTGCTGGTTCGTCCTCGATGAGGCCGTGCTACGCCGCCCTGTGGGTGGGCTGGAGGTGATGCGCCACCAGTTGCTGTCCCTGATCGAGCGGGGGACAACGCCACACATAAACCTCCAAGTACTGCCCTTCTCCGAGGGCGAGCACCCGGCCCTCGGCGGTTCGCTGACTCTCTACACGGTGCCGGACCAACCGCCGATTGCCTATCTGGAAGGCAGTCGCTTCGGAAGAGTCCTGGAGGATCGGGACGAAGTGGCGGAGCGCAGGGAGAACTACGATCTACTCAGGGCCATGGCCCTGTCGCCTCGCGCCTCGGAGGCGATGATTCGAGCGGTAATGGAGGACTGGACGCCATGCGAACCACCCCCGACCTGAGCTCTGCTGTGTGGCGCAAGAGCAGCTACAGCAACATCGACGGCGGCGAGTGCGTCGAGGTCGCCGAAGCCTTCCCCGGCGCCGCCCGCTGGCGCAAGAGCAGCCACAGCAACGACGACGGTGGCATGTGCATCGAGGTCGCCGACAACCTCCCCGGCATCGTCCCCGTCCGTGACAGCAAGGACCCTGACGGCCCCGCCCTCCTCTTCCCCGCCCCGGCCTGGGCGGCGTTCATAGCGGGCGTCAAGGCGGGCGAGTTCCGCGACTAGCCCCTAGCCCCTAGTCGCCGACGCGGACCACCGCGAGGGTGATGTTGTCCGGGCCGCCCGCCTCGATGGCCGCCTTCCACAGCTCGAACGCGGCCCGGCCGTCGTCATGGACGCGCAGCAGATCGCCGAGCTCCTCGTCCGGCACCGGGTCGGTGAGACCATCCGTGCAGACGACATAGCGGCTGCCGACCGCGAGCGCGGAGGACGCCACATGCGGCGTGACCGCGGTGAAGGTGGGGCTGCCGCCGAGCGTCTGGGTGACCACGGAGGTCGTGCGCTGCCCCGGCGCCAACGGCGGGTTGTCGTCGACGCTGAGCTTGCGGATCGTCTCCCCACCGTCACGGCCGGCGTCCAGCACCTCCAGCACCCTGCTGTCGCCGACATTGAAGGTGAGCAGGGTGTCCGGCAGCAGGACGGCGCCGGCGACCGTCGTCCCCATGGTGAACAGCTCCGGTTCGCCGTCGGACGCCGCGTACACCGAGTGATTGCAGACCTCCACCGCGTCGCGGACCATCTCCTCGCTGTCCAGCGACGGCCCCAGCGTGGCGAGCTGCCGGACGACGAGGGCACTGGCGACCTCCCCGGCCGGCTGCCCGCCGAGCCCGTCGGCCACCGCGACGACGAGCGGGGTGCCGAGCGGGAAGAGCAGGGTCTGCGGGTTCTCGGTCACCGTGCCGCACAGCGTCCACGGCCCGACGACCAGGCTGTCCTCGTTGTGCTCGCGGATCAGCCCGGTATGGCTCAGCGCACTCACGGCTACATACGGCATTGGGGTGCCTCCCGGAGGTCCGGCGCGCGACGGCCCCCTCCCCTCCATTGTGCCGCTCGGACCGGCGGTACGGCCGGTACGCCGACTGGTCGCCGAGGCGCTCGACCTCCCGCGATAACGGGGCGAACCGGGCAATCATGGGAGGACGCGTCGCACGTGACCCGTCGCCCGCACGGAAGGACTCCCAGGACTCCCATGGCCTCCCCCGCTCCCGGCACGCCCGCCCCCGACAGCACGGCTTCCGACACCACGGCCACCGCCCCCGCCGCCCACCCGGACGGCGCCCCCCGCTTCGACGACCTGCGCGCGCTGTTCGTCAACTGCACGCTCAAGCCCAGCCCGGAGCTGAGCAACACCGACGGGCTGATCGAGCGGAGCCGGGCGGTGATGGACGCCCAGGGGGTGCGCACCGAGCTGATCCGGGCGGTGGACCATGACATCGCCACCGGGGTCTGGCCGGACATGACCGAGCACGGCTGGCAGTCCGACGCCTGGCCGCAGCTGTACGAGCGGGTGATGGACGCCGACATCCTGGTGCTGTGCGGCCCGATCTGGCTCGGCGACAACAGCTCGGTGATGAAGCGGGTCATCGAGCGGCTCTACGCCTGCTCCAGCCTCCTCAACGACCAGGGGCAGTACGCGTACTACGGGCGCACCGGCGGCTGTCTGATCACCGGGAACGAGGACGGCGTCAAGCACTGCGCGATGAACGTCCTCTACAGCCTCCAGCACCTGGGCTACACCATCCCGCCGCAGGCGGACGCCGGATGGATCGGCGAGGCGGGGCCGGGGCCGTCCTATCTCGATCCGGGCTCCGGCGGCCCGGAGAACGACTTCACCAACCGCAACACATCCTTCATGAGCTGGAACCTGATGCATCTGGCGGCGCTGCTGAAGCGGGCCGGTGGCATCCCCGCGTACGGCAACCAGCGCTCGGCGTGGGACGCGGGGTGCCGGTACGACTTCCCCAACCCCGAACACCGCTGACACCGCCTGCGTCAGCAGGCATGCGGAAGGGGGCGGGACGCCTGCGCGTCCCGCCCCCGGTCAGCTGGGTGGAGATTCCTCGGGTGGAGATTCCTCGATCAGCTGGTCCGCAGCTCCGCGTCGTCCACGACGAAGCTGGTCTGCAGGCTGGCGTCCTCGGTGGCCGTGAAGGTCAGCGTGATCTGCTTCCCGGCGTAGGCGCTCAGGTCCAGCGTGCGCTGGGTGTAGCCGCTCGCCGCGTCGGTGTTGTCCAGCGTGCTGAGGGTGGTGGAGTCGACCTTGACCTTGAAGGAGTCGTACGCGACGTCCTCGGTCTCATCGGTGTCGATGTGCAGCCAGTAGGTGAGCGTGGCCTTGGCGCAGCCGGTCGGCACCGTCACCGTCTGGTTGATCGTCTCGGTCTTGCTGGAGCCGTACCCGGCCAGCCAGGCGAAACGGGTGCCGCTGTGCGCCGCCTGACCGCTGTGCGCGCCGATCGTCCCGGTGTCCCCGGTCCACGGCGAGGTGCCGCTCTCGAAGCCGCCGTTGGTGATCAGCTGGCTGCCGGTGCAGCCCCCGGAACCCTTCACGGTCAGGGTGTAGGTGGTGGTGTGGGCGACCGTGCCGGTGCCCGTCACCGTGATGGTGTACGTGCCGGGCGCGGCGCTGGAGGTGGTCGCGACCGTCATGGTGGAGCTGTTGCCCGAGGTCACCGACGACGGGCTGAAGGAGACGGTGACACCGGCCGGGGCACCGGAGGCCGTGAGGTTCACGGTCTGCGCGTTCCCGCTGGTGGTGGCCGTGGAGACGGTGCTGGTGGCGGACCCGCCCGGGTCGACGCTGCCCGCGGTCGGGCTGGTCGCCAGGGAGAAGTCGTTGGCCGGGGCGGTGCCGCCGACCGCCTGCTTCCACAGGGTGTAGGCGATGCCGTCGACGCTGCGGTTCAGGCCGGTGGCGTTGATGTTGCTGGTGGTGTCACAGGACTGGTGGTAGCAGGGGTCGTACGCCGCACCGGCGGTGCCGCCCCACTTGGTCGCCTGCGCCGAGGTCTTGCGGGCGCTGGCGCCCATCGCGTAACCGGAGGTCGGGATGCCGACCTGCTCGAAGGAGTAGTCGTCCGAGCGGCCCGCGCCCTCGGTGTTCTCCTCGGGCTGGAGGTTCAGCGAGTCCCAGTACGCCTTCATCGGCTGGGCGGCCGTGGAGGTGATGTGGTTGATGAAGTAACCGCCGTTGGTCGAGGCGATCATGTCGAAGTTGTAGTACGCCTTGATCTGCGACCGCTGGGTGGAGCTGAGGGACCTGGCGTAGAAGTCGGAGCCGTTGAGGCCCTGCTCCTCGTCGGTCCACCAGCCGAAGCGGACCCGGTTCACCATGTTCGGGTTCTTCTGCGCCAGGGTGAGCGCGGTCTCCAGCAGTGCCGCCGAGCCGGAGCCGTTGTCGTTGATGCCCGGGCCCGCGCCGACGCTGTCCAGGTGCGAGCCGAACATGTAGACCTTGTTGGCGTCGCCCTTGGGCCACTCGGCGATCAGGTTGGGGCCGGCGCCGCTGGTGCAGCCGGAGGTGCACGCCTGCTCGGTGACGGTGTAGCCCGCCGCCTGGAGCTTGCCCTTCACATAGGCGACCGAGTCCCGGTAGCCCTGGCTGGTCGACCTGCGGTTGCCGCCGTTGCGCGAGGCGATCGCGTTGAGCTCGGTCAGGTGCGCCTGGACCTTGGCCACGTCGATGTCCGGGGCGTCGCCGCCGGGGGTGGACCCGCCGATGGTCAGGGTGTACTGCGCGGTGTGCGTGGTGGAGCCGGTCCCGGTGACGGTGATGGTGTAGGTGCCGGGCGCGGCGCTCGCGGTGGTGGCGACCGTCATGGTGGAGCTGTTGCCCGAGGTCACAGAGGCCGGGCTGAAGGAGACGGTGACGCCCGACGGGGCACCGGAGGCGGTGAGGTTCACCGTCTGGGCGCTGCCGCTGGTGGTGCTGGTGGAGACCGTCGCGGTGGCCGAGGAGCCGGGGTTGACGCTGCCCGAGGCCGGGCTGATCGCCATCGAGAAGTCACTGGCCGGAGAGCCGGTGCAGGTCGGGTCACCGGACTGCGCGGGCACGCTGATGGCGTCCCAGGCGGCCTTGGTCTTGTTGAACAGGTTGCAGGTGGAGTCGAGGTTCTTCGCCGCGGTCAGCGTGGTGGTGCGGTACCTCTTGTACGTCATGCCGCTGGTCTTCAGCAGCATGCCGCCGTAGAAGATCTTGCCCGCGTTCTGCACGCCGACGCCGGTGACCGTGGAGTTGTTGCAGGTCGGGCTGGTCGGCTTGCCGCCGCCGGGGTTGGAGCCCTCGGAGAGCAGGTAGAACCAGTGGTTGAGCGGACCGGCTGCCGCGTGCACCTCGGTGTTCGGGATCGAGGAGGAGTAGCAGTTGGGGTCCTGGAGCTTGGACGGGTCGTACATGTTGCGGATCGGCCCGTTGCCGGTGAGGTTGATCATCTCGCCGACGAGGTAGTCGCCCGGGGTGTCGTACGGCGCCGGCTCGTTGGCGTACGCCTCGGTCAGCGCGCCGAAGATGTCACCGGTGCCCTCGCCCAGGCCGTTCTCGTTGTCGGCGCCACCGGGGGTGAACTGGTCGATACCGTGGCCGTATTCATGGGCCACGACGTCGAGGCCGGCGATCCACTCGTTGGCCTGGTTGTGGCCGATGGTGATCCGCGAGCCGTCCCAGTAGGCGTTGAGGTCGTTGAGGCCGACCCGCGTCTGCCAGCTGCCGCCGTTGCCGTCGTGGCCGTTGCGGCCCAGCCAGTTCTTGAGCATGTCCCACTGCTTCTGGGCCGCGAACATCGCGTCGACGCAGCCCGTTTCCTTACTGGTGGGATTGCCGGTGCCCCAGTTGTCGCTCGACTTGGTCATGATCGAGCCGGAGCTGTAGTCGGCGCAGCTCAGCCCCGAGCGGTTCGGGTCCTTGAGCTGGTACTGGCCGCCGGAGGCGGTGGTGTCGATGGTGAGCGGGTTCGGCCCGTTCCACTTGCTGGTGCCACTGCCCGCCCGCACGTCGTCGTAGGTGTCCAGGACCTTGCCGGTCTTGGCGTCCACCCAGACGTGCAGGTGGCTGGGGGCCTTGGCGGTGGCCCCGGTGAGCACGGTCTCCCAGGCCAGCCGGGCCTTGCCGTCCTTGATCTTGACGACCAGGCGGTGCGAGTCCGTCTTGGTGACCTTCTTCAGCTGCGCGCGGCTGGTCTTCTTCGCCGCCGCGGAGCTGATCCTGGCCTTGGTCGGGACGTTGATCCGGGCCTGGGTCGCCGACCGGGTGGCGCGGACCCTGCCCTTGCCGTCCGCGAGGACGACCGCGTCACCGCCGACGACCGGCAGGCCGCGGTAGGTGCGCTCGTACGCGACCGAGTACAGGCCGTTCACCCAGGGGGTGACCATCTGGCGGTCGTAACGCTCGTAAGGGCCCTTGGCCAGCGCGTCCAGGCCGCTGACGGCCGCCTTGTCGGCGGCGGATATCGCGCGGGCGGCCGGGGTGGGCTTGCCGGGCTTGGCGGCCGCGTCCGCTCGGGGCGCGGCGGAGGCCGACAGCACAGGCAGCGCGGCCGCTCCCAGGGTGACGGCCAGGGAGAGGCCGGCCACCGTGAATCTTCGTAGCACCATGGCTCCTTGTGGGGGTGTGAGGAGTCGCAAGTTCGCGAGTGGGCGAACTCGCGTGATCTACGGAACTGTTGAACGGGAGGAACACCCGGGTCAGGGGTGATGCCGTGCGCTGTCGCCGATCCCGGAGCAGTCCGGGCCGCACTTCGGCGATACGTAGACATGTCCATGACTCAAGCGGCCGAACAGTGACATCCCGGCATCCATGGCGTCAATGGAGAAGGAGGCTCGGTCAGTTGTTTGTCGAAATCCGGCAACAGCTGACCGATATTCGCTCATGAATGGCTGGTGGTGGGTCACTGGCCGTCACGTCGTGGGTGGAATCGGGTGACATTTCCAGCCCGTCCTGGGCCCCCGGGCGGAGCCTGGGGGAGGTTGAGGACACGCCTCAGCCGGATCCGGTGCGCGCGGCGGTGAGTTCGGCGAGCAGCTCCGCCCCCGTCCAACCGCCGACGCCCTCCGGACCCGCGGACTCCGCCTGCCGCACCAGGGCGACCAGCCGGGCGCTGACCGGCGCCGGCAGGCCATGGCTGGCGGCCAGGGCGACGACCTCGCCCTGGAGGCTGTCGATCTCGGTGGGCCGGCCGCGCCGCAGGTCGTCCCAGGTGGACGAGCGGGCCTCGGCGTCGATGGCGAGCGCCGAGGCCGCGAGCCGGGTGAAGACCGCGTCCGGGAGCCGCAGCAGCCGTGGCATCAAGGTGGCCGGAATGGCCCCCAGGCGGGCCGGCCGGACCCCTTCGGCACGGAAGGCGGCCAGCGCCTCGGCCTGGCAGAGCGCGAGGCACAGCCGGTAGGCGCGCTGTCCCAGCTCGTCGCGGAGCGGCAGCCCGGAGAGTGCGTTGATCGCGTTGTTGAGGTTCATCAGCAACTTCGCGTGCCGCACCTCGCGCATGTCGGAGCGGGTCCGCACGCGCAGCCCGGCCCGGGCCAGCGCACCGGCCAGCGCTCCACCGGCCGGAGCGTCGTCCATCATCAGCGCCCCGCCGGAGCCCTGGTGGTACCGGCCCGGCTCGGGCTGGACGACGTTGTACGGGACCATTCCGGCCAGCACCGGGTGGTCACCGGCCTCGGCGCGGATCACCTCGGGGTTGCGCAGGCCGTTCTGGAAGCTGACCAGCACCGCGCCGGGGGCGAGGTACGGGGCGAGCTCGCGGGCGGCGTCGCGGGTGGCCGCCGACTTCACGGTGATCAGCACGTACTCCGCCCCGGCCGCGGCCTCCGGCGTGGTCTCGGCCCGGACGGCGGCGGGACCGACCCGGGTGACCGGACGGCCGCCGCCGCTGAGCGTCAGCCCCTGGCGCCGCACCGTGTCCATGGCCTCCGGGCGGCCGATCAGGGTGACCGAGGCGAACGGCGCCAGACTCCCGCCCAGATGACAGCCGATGCTCCCGGCCCCGAACACGGCGATCCGCGGGCGCGGCGCGGCGGGCGACGCGGGCTGCGGTGCGGGCCGCGAGGCCGGGTGCGGGGCGGGGTGCGGTGGGGGCTCCGGCACAGGCTGGGGCATGGGCGGGCTCTCCTGACTGGCGCGGTCCGGTGGCGTTGTCAGTGCCCCGTCCTAGTCTGAAAAAACCAGAGACCGGACGCACAGAGATGGGGCACGACATGAGCACCAAGATCTTCGTCAACCTGCCGGTGAAGGACCTGGAGAGGTCCATGGAGTTCTTCAAGCAGCTCGGGTACTCGTTCAACCCGCAGTTCACCGACGAGAAGGGCGCCTCTCTGGTGATCAGCGAGGACATCTACGCCATGCTGCTGGTCGAGCCCTTCTTCCAGTCGTTCACCGACAAGGAGATCGTCGACACGGGCAAGAGCGCGGAGGTCATCGTGGCGCTCGGCGTGGAGAGCCGGGAGCGGGTGGACGAGCTGGCCGACAAGGCGCTGGCCGCCGGCGGGAAGCCGTCGAAGGAGCCGATGGACGAGGGCTTCATGTACGGCCGCAGCTTCCAGGACCTGGACGGACACATCTGGGAGATCTTCTGGATGGACCCGTCCGCCGTCCAGGGCCAGTGACGGACGACAGTCAGTGACAGACGAGAGTCGGTGACACTGGAGACATGTGCCGAAGCATCAAGACACTCCGGCCACCCGCGATGCCCGAGGTCCTTGACGAGGACATCCGCGCGGCCGCGCTGCAGTACGTGCGGAAGGTGTCCGGCTTCCATGCGCCGGCCGCCCACAACCAGGCCGTGTTCGAGCAGGCCGTGACGGCTGTCGCGGACGCGACCCGGGAGCTGCTCGGTGGCCTGGAGGTGCGCGGCTCCGGTGCGCGCCGAAGCCTGCCGCGGGAGCCCGCCGGCCGGGCCTGAGGGGCCGGGGTTCAGAGGGCCGGGCTTGAGGGGCCGGGCTTGAGGGGCCGGGCTTGAGGGGCCGGGCTTGAGGGGCCGGGCTTGAGGGGCCGGGTCTCAAGGCGCTGCCCAGGTGGCCGACCGCAGCGGTCCGCGGCCGGCCGGGGCGGTACCGGGTCTACAGCGAGCGGACCTGGTCCGCCTGCGGGCCGCGGTCCCCCTGCGCCACCTCGAACTCGACGCGCTGATTCTCGTCCAGACTGCGGTAGCCGGGTCCGTGGATCGCGCTGTAGTGCACGAACACATCCGGTCCCCCGCCGTCGACCGCGATGAAGCCGTACCCCTTCTCGCTGTTGAACCACTTCACGGTGCCCTGCGCCATCTTTCACTCCTTGGAGCTCGTACCAGGCTGTCAACCAGGTGTAAGGAGTACCCTCCCGCCCGCGCGGCGGGCGTCACCGTCACCCGGACGACGGCGTGTCCGGGCCGGCGGGTGTCTGGGGGTCCCCCCGGACGGAGTCTGGGGGAGGGTCTCCCCGCCGGACCTGCGGCGGCGCGCGGGCCGGGTGACGATGAAGACATGCTGCTGGCCGATGTCGCCCGGACCTCCGGCGAGGTCGCGGCCACCTCAGCCCGCTCGGAGAAGGTGGCGGCGCTGGCCCGGCTGTTCTCCCGCACCCCGCCCGACGAGGCGCCGGTGGTGATCACTTACCTCGCAGGCCGGCTGCCGCAGCGCCGCACCGGCCTGGGCTGGAGCGCACTGCGGGAGCAACCGCCGCCCGCGCCGGAACCCCGGCTGGAGGTGGAGCAGGTGAACGCCGCGCTGGAGGGGATCGCGGCCCTGGCGGGCAAGGGCGCCGCCGGTGAGCGCAAGCGGCTCCTGCGCGAACTGCTGGCGGCCGCCACCGAGGAGGAGCAGTGGTTCCTGCGGCGGCTGATCGGCGGTGAGTTGCGGCAGGGCGCCCTGGACGCGCTGGCCGTGGAGGGCTTGGCGGCCGCCGTGGAGGCCGATCCGGCGGAGGTGCGCCGGGCGGTGATGCTGGGCGGCTCGCTCGGCACCGTCTCCCAGGAGCTGCTGGCCCGCGGCCCGCAGGCGCTGGCGGACTTCCGGCTGGAGGTCGGGCGTCCGGTGCTGCCGATGCTCGCGCAGAGCGCCAAGGACGTCGACGAGGCGCTGGACCGGCTCGGCCCGTGTGCCGTGGAGGAGAAGCTGGACGGGATCCGGGTGCAGGTGCACCGGGACGGCGAGCGGGTGCGGATCTACACCCGCACCCTGGACGAGATCACCGGCCGGCTGCCGGACGTGGTCGCCGCCGCCCGGGAACTGGCGGTCGACCGGGCGGTACTGGACGGTGAGGTGATCGCGCTCGGCCCCGACGGGCGGCCACGGCCGTTCCAGGAGGTCGCGGGCCGGGTCGGGTCACGGCTGGACGTCCCCGGCGCACAGGCCACGGTGCCGCTCTCCCCGGTCTTCTTCGACCTGCTCTACGCCGACGGCCGGGACCTGCTGACGCTCTCCGCCGGGGAGCGCCACGCCGAGCTGGCCCGGATCACGCCCGAGGAGCGGCGGGTACGCCGGGTGGTGGCCGCCGACCCGGACGACGACGGGACCCGGCGGGCGGTGCGGGAGTTCGCCCGGCAGGTACTGGAGCAGGGCCACGAGGGAGTGATGGTCAAGGCGCTCGGGTCGCCGTACAGCGCGGGGCGGCGGGGAGCCTCCTGGCTGAAGGTGAAGCCGGTGCTCACCTTGGACCTGGTGGTGCTGGCCGCCGAGTGGGGACACGGCCGCCGCACCGGGAAGCTGTCCAACCTGCATCTGGGCGCCCGGCTGCCGGACGGCACGTTCGCCATGCTCGGCAAGACGTTCAAGGGGATGACGGACGCCGTACTGGAGTGGCAGACCGAGGCGCTGCGGGAGATCGCGGTGAGCGACGACGGCTGGCTGGTGCGGGTGCGGCCGGAGCTGGTGGTGGAGGTGGCCTTCGACGGGCTCCAGCGCTCCAGCCGCTACCCGGCCGGGGTGACGCTGCGGTTCGCCCGGGTGGTGCGGTACCGGCCGGACAAGACCGCGGCGGAGGCGGACACCGTGGAGACCGTGCTGGAGCTGCGCCGCCACGAATGAACGCGCGGCACGACAGGGGCGCTCACAGCGGTAGCGGTAGCGGTAGGTGCACTCACAGCGGTGCGGGGCCCTGGCCCTTGAGGTTCTCCAGGTCGGAGGGGCGTACCTGGATGGCCAGCAGCGCGATCAGCGCGCTGATCACCGCGAAGGTCGCGGCCGTGACGAAGGCGGCGTTCACCCCCGAGACCATCACCTGGTCCGCCCAGTGCCCCGGGAGCTGCCCGGTGCGCCGGAACTCCAGCCGCTCGCGCGGGGTCGCCTCCGCCAGGAACCGCGGCACCAGGTCCTCGGCCTTGTTGCGGGAGGCCGTGGAGAAGGCCGTCACCAGGATGGAGAGCCCCAGCGATCCGCCGACCTGCTGCGTGGCGTTGAGCAGGCCGGACGCCGCGCCCGCCTCGTGCGGGGCGACGCCGGAGACCGCCATCAGGGTCAGCGAGACGAACTGCAGGCCCATGCCGAGGGCGAAGAGCAGGATCGGGCCGAGGATGCTGCCGAGGTAGGTGCTGTCGGCCTCGATCAGGGTGAGCCAGGTCAGGCCGGAGGCGGAGCAGATCGCGCCGACCACCATGAACGGCTTGGGCCCGAACCGGGGAAGCAGCTGCGAGGCGAATCCCGCGGCCACCGCGATCACCACGCTCACCGGCAGGAAGGCCAGACCGGCCTGGATCGGGCTGAAGTCCAGCACGTTCTGCACGAAGAGGGTGAGGAAGAAGAACATGCCGAAGATCGCCGCGGCCAGGCTCAGCATGATGCCGTAGGTGCCCGCGCGGTTGCGGTCGGCGAACATCTTCAGCGGCGTGATGGGCTGGGTGGACCGCCGCTCGACGGCGATGAAGGTGGCCAGCAGCACGATCGCCGCACCGAAGGCGGCAAGCGTCCACCCGTCCCGCCAGCCGTCCTGCGCGGCCCGGATGAAGCCGTAGACCAGCGAGGCCATGCCGAGCGTCGAGGTGAGCGCGCCGAGAAGGTCGAAGTGGCCGGCGTGGCGCTCGGACTCCCTGATGACCCGGGGCGTGGCGAAGGCGATGAGCAGGCCGATGGGCACGTTGACGAAGAAGATCCAGCGCCAGTCGAGCCATTCGACGAGGATCCCGCCGAGCAGCAGCCCGATCGCGCCGCCGCCGGCCGAGACCGCGGCGAACACGCCGAAGGCCCGGTTGCGTTCCGGGCCTTCGGTGAAGGTCGTGGTGATCAGCGCCAGCGAGGTGGGGGAGGCGATCGCGCCGCCGACCCCCTGGAGCGCGCGGGCGGCCAGCAGCTGCCCGGAGGTCTGCGCCAGACCTCCGAGCAGCGACGCCAGCACGAACAGCAGCACGCCGCCGATGAACACCCGGCGGCGGCCGAGGATGTCACCGGTCCGGCCGCCGAGCAACAGCAGTCCGCCGAAGGTGAGGGTGTAGGCGTTGACCACCCACGACAGGCTGGTGGTGGAGAACTCCAGCGCGCTCTGGATGTGCGGCAGCGCGATGTTCACGATGGTGATGTCCAGGACCACCATCAGCTGGCAGCTGGCGATGACGGCCAGTGCGACGCCCTTGCCGCCCTGTGACCGGTCCTCCGCGGTGGCTGTCCCGGTGTCCGGTGCCGGGCGGGAAGTCGCCATGGTGTGCCCCCGGGTATGAGCGTCGGGCGGACCGAGGCGTTCGCCCATTCGACGGTAATCCGGGGTCCGGAGGCCGACCAGTCGATCTTCGCGGCCGGTCGGCACCGGTCAGAGCCGGTCAGCACGCGTCAGCGGCAGCCGTCAGCACCGGTCGGCACCCGTCAGCGCCGGTCGGCACCCGTCAGCACCCGTCAGCGCCGGTCGCCACCCGTCAGAGCTGCCGCGGCCCGCGCCAGCCGGTAGGCGGCCAGGTCGCGCACCGAGATCAGCGGCACCAGCCGGCTGGCCGCCAGCTGCCGCAGATCGTCGTACCGGGCCATGCTCCAGTCCGCGTTGACCACCTCGCACATGGTGGTGACCCCGGACAGCCCGGCGAGCCGGGAGAGGTCGACGGCGGCCTCGGTGTGCCCGTCCCGCTGGAGCACCCCGCCGGGGGCGGCGCGGACCGGGAAGACATGGCCGGGCCGGCCCAGGTCCTCGGGGGCGGTGGCGGGGTCGGCGAGCGCCTGGATGGTCCGGGACCGCTCCTGCGCGGAAATACCGGTGGTTCCCCCCGCCTTGAGATCGACGGAGACGGTGAAGGCCGTTTCGTGCAGTCCGGTGTTGTCTTCCACCATATGGGGCAGCCGGAGTTCGGCGGCGCGTTCGTCGGGGAGGGCCACACAGATCACACCCGAGGTGTGATCCAGCATCTGCTTCAGTGATTCCTCGTCGGTGTACTCGGCGGCGATCATCAAATCGCCTTCGTTCTCGCGGGATTCCTCGTCGAAGACGATCACGAAACCGCCTTCGGCGAATGCCTCGATCGCCTGCTCCACTGCCATGAGGCGTTCGGTCCCTGCCGCCGTCTGCTCCAACACGGTCACGGTGTGTGTCCCTCCTGCTTTCTCGACTCTTCGCCGGCCCGGCCCTTTTTCAAGGGCGCGGCGGGCCTTGGTGGTCTGCCGGAGACGGAGGGGGAGTGCGTGGTGCGCTGCCGCTCCCCGACCGCCGTGCGGTTTCCGGGGACACGGACACAGCCGTCGTGGGTGAGCGGGCCCGGTTCATCGCGGGACTCGGGCGGCCACCGGCGATCAACCCCTGATGATCGCTGCCGGTGATCGCCGCCGATCCGCACCGGACGGGTCACTGCACGACATCGTGCCGCCGCGTACGTCCTACCATCCGGACTTTGACCGTCGGTCCCGGAATTCCACCGGGTCAACCGGCCGATGGCTTCGGCCGGGTCGCGGACTTTCACCGCCGGTTCGGAGTTTCACCGACCCCGGAGCACGCGCGTTACGTCGCCGAGTATTTTGACACATGCTCATGTATTGACGAAGTGTCAATCGTCACATACCGGCCCGGTCTCCGGTTTCGAAAGCCTCCGGTGGCCTGACCATCCGGTATCCGCTATCCGGACAACGGGAATTGATCGATCACAGGACTTTGCGCCGCACCAGCACGCCCAGCGTCAGCGCCCCCGGCAGCAGCGGCAGCCAGACGGTGATCAGCCGGTAGCCCAGCACCACGGCGGTGGCGGCCGGAGTCGTCGCCCCGGCCCCGACCAGCGCGATGACCAGCGCCGCCTCCACCGATCCGATGCCGCCCGGCGTCGGCACCAGGGCGGCGGCCGCACAGGCCGCCAGATAGGCGACCGCCACATGTGCCGCCGGGACCGGCACGTCCAGCGCGGACGCGACCGCGACCAGGCCGGCGGCCTGAAGCACCGGAAAGGCCAGCGAGCCGCCCCACAACGCCAGCACCCGGGCCGGTCTGCGGTGCACCGAGCGGGCCTCGCTCACCACCGTCACCAGGAACTCCCGGATCACCTTCCGCAGCGCGCGGACCGCGAAGACCAGCAGCAGCGCCACCACGCCCGCCACCGCCGCCGCGGTCGACAGCCCCACCTCCTCGGGCAGCAGGTCGCCCAGCGGCAGCGCGTCCGGGAAGGCCGCGAGCATCACCGCGGTCAGCGCCACCCGCGCCACCACCTCGACCGCCAGATAGAGCGCGAGCGCGGCGCCGGCCCGCGCCAGCGGAATGCCGCACACCGTCATGAAGCGCAGGTTGACCGCACCGGCGCCGAGGCCGGAGGGGAGCAGATGATTGGCCGCGCCCGCCGCGAACTGGGCCGCCAGCAGCCGCCCCGGCGGCAGCGGATCGACCACCGCGCCCTGCCGGGCACAGGCCGCGGCCACCCAGGACAGCGCCGTCGTCCCCACCGCCACCAGCAGCAGCGGCGGGTCCGCGTCCAGCAGCCGGCCCGCCCCGTCCGCGACCAGGTGCCGGTTCCACACCACCCAGCCGGCCACCGCGACGACCGGGACCAGACACAGCAGGGTGCGCGGCGACAGCCGCCGCGCCCCTGGCGCGCCCGGAACCGGCTGCTCCGCGGCGGACGGCACCGGCTGCTCGGGCAGCCCAGCCGCCGCCCCCGGCCCGGGTGTCGCCACCAGCCCGGGCGTCTTCACCAGTTGCGGCATCTGAAGCTTCTCAACGGCCATGGCATACAGGTTTCCTCCACCGGCTACAAAACGGCATCCGGCGCGCCACACCAGGCGTACGCCCTGATGTCAGATCTCAGCTCTCGGATCTCAGCCCTCGGATCTCAGCTCTCGCTCGGGTCGTAGCTGTTGGCCACCTCGAACGGGTCCGGCTCCAGGCCCGCCGTCGGCCAGCGCTGTTCGCGCCGCCAGCGGTCGCTCTCCACGGTGAGCGCGTCCCAGAGCATGTTGAGCGGATGCGCCCGGTCGTAGCCGTGC
Organism: Streptomyces sp. JLBT605; assembly: GCF_058215555.1. Taxonomy (NCBI): domain Bacteria; kingdom Bacillati; phylum Actinomycetota; class Actinomycetes; order Kitasatosporales; family Streptomycetaceae; genus Streptomyces; species Streptomyces sp. JLBT605. The sequence continues at coordinate 3,471,192 of NZ_CM177087.1, read as the reverse complement.
CGCTCGCCGCGGCGGACGAAGGCGCCGAGCAGCACCTCGAGCCGCGGCCCGGTGTCGTTGACCAGCTCCACCGCGCGCAGCCCCCGCCCGTAGGAGACCCGGGGATCCCCGGCCGCGTCCGCGACGCCCTTGGTGACCAGCATGCAGCCCTGGAGCAGGCCCGAGCGCAGCAGCTCGAAGCCGTAGTTGACGGTGTCGATCTCGGCGGCGATGTGCAGCCGGTTGCGGTAGTCCGCGCCGAACCAGGTGTGCAGCACGCCCGCCATCAGCCCGCTGGCGGACGCCACCAGCGGCAGACCGCGCAGCTCGCTGCTCCCCACCGTCGGGCCGGGCAGCCGGTCCTCGGGCAGATTGGTCAGCAGCGAGACACCGCTGCGGCGCCACTCCATGACCTCGACGTCGTTCAGCTCGTCGCCTCCGCTGCCGGGCCTGGCCACCACGCTCCCGCACACCAGGTCGACCTCCTTGGCGCGCAGCTTGGCCAGCACGTCCCGGGTCCGCACGTGGCCGACCTTCAGCTCGATGGAGCGCCGCCGGAAGTCCTCGCTCACCCGCTCCCCCGCGCCGGCCAGATACGCCAGCGTGAAGCGGGTGGTGCCGACCATCAGCGTCGTGCCCAGCCGGCGCCGCGACTCGTGCACCCCGTCCAGCCAGCTGCCCAGGGTGGAGCGCGCCAGCTCCACCAGCGCCTGACCGGTCGCGGTGAACAGCACGTCCTTGCCGCGGCCCTGCTTGATCACCAGTGGTTCGCCGCACAGCTCGCGGAAGTTGCGGTTCATGGTGTCGAGCTGCTTCTGCACGCTGGACTGCTCGCGGCCCAGCGTCCGCGCCGCGCCCAGCGCGGTGCCGGTCTCATGGACCATGATCAGCGTGCGGAGCTGGTCCATGGTGGTGTCCAGCAGGGCCAGGGGGCTCTGCAACAGCCTGCTGCGCCCGCCTCCCGCCGGCGTTCCGAGCGGGCCGGATGTCGGCATGGCAGGCTCTCGCTTTCCAACTCTGCTGGCGTGGCGCGGCGTTGCGAGCCATCGAGTCTACGAGAAGGGGGAGGACTTCCGGCCCCCCGGCCCGGAAGTCCTCCCTGTCCGCGTCGGACGTCCCTTCACATGGGCGCCCGGCGCCCGGCGCCCGGCGCCCCCACGCGCCAGACGCCGGGTGTCAGGTGCCCGCCCGCGTCAGACGCCGATGTCGCATCCGTCCTGCCGCCACACGCTGACGACCGACGGCCGCACGATCTTGCCCGGGCCGTCCGGCCAGGTCGACGCCGGCTTCTCGACGCTGGCGCCGTCCACCTCGCCCGGGTGCTGCACCGCGACCAGCACCCGCCGGTCCTGCACGATCGGGCCGCAGGTCTCGGCACCCGTCGGCACCGTGAGGAACTGCTTGACCTCACCGCGGCGCCGCCCGGCCGTCGCCACCCCGAACAGGCCGTCGTGGCTGCCGAGCTGGTTGCCGTCGGTGGAGATCCACAGGTTGCCGTGCGGGTCGAAGGTGACGTTGTCCGGGCAGGAGATGGGGCTGACGCTCTCCTTCGGGAACCCCGCGAAGTAGGTGTTCGGGTCGTTCGGGTCGCCGGCGACCAGGAAGAGCCGCCAGGCGAAGCGGTCCGCGGACGCGTCGTTCCAGCGCTCGGCCAGCTCCAGGATCTGGCCGTGCTTGTTGGCGTTGCGCGGGTTGGCCTCGTCGGCCGCCGCCTTGCCCGCCGCGCCGCGGTCCTTGTTGTTGGTCAGCGCCACGTAGACCCGGCCGGTGCGCGGGCTGGGCTCGATGTCCTCGGGGCGGTCCATCTTCGTCGCGCCGACCTTGTCGGCGGCGATCCGGGTGAAGACGTACACCTCCTCGGCGGTCATGCCCTCCACGTACGAGGTGTCGCCGCTGGCCAGCGGGATCCACTCGCCGCTGCCGTCGAACTCGCCGTCGTTCGGCAGCTTGCCGGTGCCGTCGATCTCGGTGGTCGGGCTGTCACCGGTGAGCTTGGCGACGTACAGCGTGCCCTCGTCGAGCAGCGTCATGTTGTGCTCGCGGGCGGCCCGGCCGGTGCCGCGCATCATCCGCTTGCTGGAGACGAACTTGTAGAAGTACTCGAAGCGCGAGTCGTCGCCGGAGTAGACCACCGGGCGCCCGTCCTCGGTCAGCCGCGGCTGCGCGCCCTCGTGCTTGAACCGGCCGAGGTGGGTGCGCTTGCGGGGCGTGGAGTCCGGGTCGTACGGGTCGAGCTCGACGACCCAGCCGAAGCGGTGCGGCTCCTGCGGCTCCTGGGAGACGTCGAAGCGCTTGTCGAACCGCTCCCACTTGCGCTCGCTGGCGCCGCCCTTGATGTCGTAGCGCTTCAGCCGCGCCGCGTGGGTGGGGTCGGTGACCTTGTCGGCGTTGCCGAAGTACTGGTCGACGTTCTCCTCACCGTGCAGCGTGGTGCCCCACGGCGTCGTACCGCCGGAGCAGTTGTTGAGCGTGCCCAGCACCTTGGTGCCGGTCGGGTCGGCGGAGGTGCGCAGCAGCTCGCTGCCGGCCGCCGGGCCGGTGAGCTTGAAGGGGGTGGTGGCGGTGACGCGGCGGTTGAGGTGGTGGCGGGTGACGGCGGTCAGCTTGCCGGTCTCGTCCTCCTCCTGCACCACGACGACGGAGAGGCCGTGCGCGGCCCAGGCGATCTCGACCTGCTCGCGGGTGGGGTTCTGCGGGTCGTAGCCGCGGAACATCAGGATCTCGTCGGTGTACTCGTGGTTGGCCACGAGCACCTGGCGGCCCGGCTCGCGGCGGAGCGGGAGCAGGGAGAGGAAGTCGTTGTTGTAACCGAACTGCCCGGCCTGCGCCTTCGCCGACTGGTTCTCCGGGTCGAAGGCGGGCGCACCGCGCAGGATCGGTTCACCCCAGCTGAGGACCACGTTCTGGCCGTAGCCCTCGGGGACGACGACGGCGTCCGTGGTGTTCGGCGCGACCGGGTCGAACCGCAGGCCCCGCGCCGCCCGGCGGGCGCGCGCGGCCTCGCCCTCCAGCGACGCCGGTACGGCGGCCTCCGCCTGTGGGGACTGGCCCACCACGGCCGCGCCGGCCGCCACGCCGACGGTCACCACGGCGCCGGCGCGCAGCATGGTGCGGCGCGACAGCGCGCTGGCTATGACATCGCCGACGTACTCGTTGTCGCTGGTGTTCGGCGCCTCGTGGAAGCAGGCGTTGCCACAGCGGAAGCGGCAGGTCATGGCGGACCGCCCGCCCGAGTGCGAGCCGATCAGCGGCAGGAACTTGCGCACGATTTCCCCTCGAAGTGAGCTGTACCGGCGCAACCCGCGCCGACGTGACCGCGCCGACATGACGTCGGAATCCGTCCGCGGGCGAAGCTATGGGCGTAGAGCCGCAGGGCGTCGACGATCACATGAACCCGAAGTGAACGGCGGGCAACCGGAATTGGCGTGCGGCGGTGCGGTGCGGTCTGATGCGGCCTGGCGCCGCGTCCCCGGCCGCACCTTGGGGTGCCCGGCGGACCGCTAGCCTTTGCGCACCACGGGACTGGCGTCGCCGTGCATCGCTCCGCACTCCATACATGAGAGGTTCTCCCATGGGCATACGGGATCTGCTGCGCAATGTTTTCGGCCGCTCCCGGGCAAAGCGGGACGAAACCGCCGCCCAGGAGGCGGCAGTTGTCCCGGACCAGCGGGAGGAGCCCACCACCTCGGAGACGGGGACGGAGCCGGAGACCGCGGCGCCGGCCGCGGCGACGGAGAGCGCGGCAAGCGCGACGGCCGCGCCGGAGGTGACGACTTCGGCTGACGCGATGGAGCCGGTGGCCGAGGCGGCCGATACGAGTGAACCGGTGGCGGCATCGGTGGTCGCGGCGGAGCCGGAGGCGGCGACGGCCGGCGCCCCGGACCCGGTGGCCGCCCCCGAGCCGCCGGTCACCACCGCCGATCCGGCAGACCCGCCCCTGGACGACCCCGCGCTGACCGAGCCGCTCAAGACGCTCGACGAGCTGCTGATGTCCCCGGCGGAGCCGGAACCCGCTGCCGCGGTGGAGCCCGAGCCGGCGCCGGAGCCCGCTACCGAGGAGGCCCCGGCCCCCGCGGTGGAGCCGGAGCCGACGCCCGTCGCGGAGGCCGGGCCCGAGCCGGAGGCCGAGGCAGTCACCGCGCCCGAGCCCGAGCCCGATCCGCAGGCAGTGACCGAGCCGGAGCCCGAGGCCGAGGCAACCCCCGAGCCGGAGCCGGAGCCCGAGCCGGAGCCCGGAGCCGAGGCAGCCCCCGCGCCGGAGGCCGAGCGCGCAGCCGCCGAGACCGAGGTCGGGGCCGTGTCGCTGGCGAAGGTGGAGGCCGAGGCGCCGGCGCTGGTCAGCCTCTTCAAGGCCGCCGCCGTCGCGCTGGACAAGCAGGGTCTCGCCGGGGAGCGGGCCGCCGTCTACCTGGTGCTGGACCGCTCCGGGTCGATGCGCCGCTACTACAAGGACGGCACCGTCCAGCACCTCGCCGAGCAGGCCCTGGCCCTCTCCGCGAACCTGGACGACGACGGTTCCGTGCCGGTCGTCTTCTTCTCGACCGACATCGACGGCACCGCCGAGATCGAGCTGGCCCACCACAGCGGCCGTGTCGAGGAACTCCACGCCTCGCTCGGCCACATGGGCCGCACCAACTACCACCGGGCGATCGAGGCCGTGGTCGAGCACTACGAGAAGTCCGGTGCCACCGCCCCCGCCTTCGTCATCTTCCAGACCGACGGCGCGCCGACCTCCAAGCCCGCCGCCGAGAAGGCGCTGTGCGAGGCGGCCAAGCTGCCGATCTTCTGGCAGTTCATCGGCTTCGGCGACCCGGACGGCAAGGGCTTCGACTTCCTGCGCAAGCTGGACGAGCTGGCCGTACCGGAGAAGCGCGTGATCGACAACGCGGGCTTCTTCCACGCCGGCCTGGAGCCGCGCGAGGTGACCGACGACGATCTCTTCCGGCAGCTGATGGCCGAGTACCCGCAGTGGCTGCGCGAGGCCCGCGCCACGGGCCTGGTCAGCGGCGAGTGATCACCGTCGGCTGATCACCGTCGCCGTGAGCGGAGGCCGTCCGTCCGGGGGAAAATCCCGGGCCGACGGCCTCAGGCGCTCCAGTACGATACTGGCACCTTCCGTACCACATGCCGTTACCCACAGCACCTACCTGGGAGCAGCCTCCAATGGCTCGACACCTCATCACCAGCGCCCTTCCCTACATCAACGGGATCAAGCACCTGGGCAACATGGTGGGGTCCATGCTCCCGGCCGACGTCTACTCCCGCTATCTGCGCCAGCGCGGGCATGACGTGCTCTACATCTGTGCGACCGACGAGCACGGGACCCCGGCCGAGCTGGCCGCCAAGGAGGCCGGGCTGGCGGTCGACGTCTTCTGCGCCCAGCAGCACGACGCCCAGAAGGCGGTCTACGACGGCTTCGGGCTGTCCTTCGACTACTTCGGCCGCAGCTCCTCCGCGCAGAACGTGGAGATCACCCAGACCATCGCGCGCGAGCTGAAGGCCAACGGGTTCATCGAGGAGCGGTCGATCCGCCAGGTGTACTCCAACGCCGACGGCCGCTTCCTGCCGGACCGCTACATCGAGGGCACCTGCCCGCACTGCGGCTACGACAAGGCGCGCGGCGACCAGTGCGAGAACTGCACCCGGGTGCTGGACCCGACCGATCTGATCGAGCCCCGCTCGGCGATCAGCGGCTCCAGCGACCTGGAGGTGCGGGAGACCAAGCACCTCTTCCTGCTCCAGTCCAAGCTCGCCGACGAGGTCGAGGAGTGGGTCGACCGCCACGGCCGCGACTGGCCGACGCTCGCCTCCTCCATCGCCCGCAAGTGGCTCAACGAGGGCCTCCAGGACCGGGCGATCACCCGCGACCTGGACTGGGGCGTGCCGGTGCCGGCCGACACCTGGCCGGAGCTGGCGGCCGAGGGCAAGGTCTTCTACGTCTGGTTCGACGCCCCGATCGAGTACCTCGGCGCGACCAAGGAGTGGTCGGACCAGGACCCGGAGAACCGCGACTGGAAGTCGTGGTGGTACGACGCCGAGGAGCGCGTCCGCTACACCGAGTTCATGGCGAAGGACAACGTCCCCTTCCACACCGTGATGTTCCCGGCCACCCTGCTGGGCACCCGGGACAAGTGGAAGAAGGTCGACTACGTCAAGGCGTTCAACTGGCTGACGTACTACGGCGGCAAGTTCTCCACCTCGCAGAAGCGCGGTGTCTTCACCGACGCGGCGCTGGAGGTGCTGCCGGCCGACTACTGGCGCTACTTCCTCATCGCCAACGCCCCGGAGTCCGACGACACCTCCTTCACCTGGGAGCACTTCACCGCGACCGTCAACAAGGACCTCGCCGACACCCTGGGCAACTTCGTCAACCGCGTGCTGTCCTTCTCGCGCAAGCGGTTCGGTGACGAGGTCCCGGCCGGCAAGGAGGCCGGGGAGGCGGAGGCGCGGCTCGGCGAGGAGATCGCGCGGCTGCTGGCGGAGTACGAGGAGCACATGGACGCGCTCCAGTTCCGCAAGGCGGCCGCCGCGCTGCGCGCGCTGTGGAGCGCGGGCAACTCCTACCTGGAGGAGAAGGCCCCCTGGCTGGAGATCAAGACGGACCAGGACGGCGCCGCGCTCACCCTGCGCACCGCGATGAACCTCATCCACCTCTATGCCGTGGTGTCCGAGCCCTTCATCCCGGCGTCCGCGGCCGCCATGCGCTCCGCCTTCGCGCTCGCCGACGACACCGCGGCCTGGGTGACCGCCGACGAGGCCAAGGCGCTCTCCGCGGTCCCGGCCGGCACGGCCTTCACCGTTCCCCCGGTGCTCTTCGCCAAGATCACCGAGGACGACCTGGCCTCCTACCGCGAGCGCTTCGGCGGCTCCGAGACCACCCCGGCGGCGTAACTTTCCTTACCGGAAGGGGCCAGGTTCCGGCGTCCAGGCGCCGCAACCTGGCCCTTTTCCGATCAACTTCCCCGCAGGGCCGGGCCGGCGGCCGTTGAGCCGTCGGCAATGGATCGTTTAACCCCCTCGATGAGCCTGTGTATCCGCGAACCATAGGGAAATCGAGGAACGCACGTGCCGGACAGACGCGTCACAGTGACGGTTCACGGCCCCGATCCGCTGTCCCGGGCGGGCGTCATCCGCCATCTGCGGAGGGAATCCAGTGTCGAGCTGATCGAGCGGCCGCAGCCGTTCAGCGAGGAGCCCCGCGGCGCGGTGGCCGTGATGCTGGCCGAGCGACTGGACGACCGGGCCGGGGCGGAGCTGCGGCGGCTGGTGCGCGGCGGGAAGCAGTCCGTGGTGCTGGTGGCGGGCGAGCTCCGGGAGGCGGAGCTGATGGTGGTGATGGAGTACGGGGTGCGGGCCGTGCTCTGGCAGCACCGTACGACGCCACGGCGGCTGCTGCGGGCGGTGCACCGGGCCGCGCGCACTCGGGGGGCGGCGCCGTGCGGGGTGGACCGGCGGCTCAGCGAGCGGTCGGTGCCCTGGCCGGGGCCCCGCTGACGCCGCGCCGGCACCGCGCTCACCCCGCTCACCCCGCTCAGCGGGAGAGGTAGAGCTGGTCGCCCATCACGATGACCGGGTGCTTCGCCGGGTCCAGGGCACGCAGCAGCCGCCTCATATGGGATGCGCTGAGGGTGACGCAGCCGTGGGTGGGGCCGCCGTGGTCCACGTGGATCCAGATGCCGCCGCCCCGCCCGGCGCCCAGCGGCCGGGTCAGATCGAGCGGGGACGTGCCCGGCGCGCGGTTGTAGTCGATGGCGATGACGTAGTCGAACGCGCCGGCCAGCTGCTCGCCCTCGAAGCCGATCCCGGTGGCGGTGAAGCCCCGCGAATGGTCGTAGGGCAGCCTGGTGCCGGGGTCGCGCAGCAGGCCGCCCGCGTCGGTGAGACCGAAGACGCCCCGGGGGGAGCGCAGGTCACCGAGGTGGTGGTCGTCGGTCCAGCCGCGCAGGGCGTTGTGCGCGGGCCAGGCCGGACCGGCGCGCCAGCCCCGCGGGGTGCGCTCGTGGAGCACCGCGGTGGCGCGCGAGGACTTCGGGCCGTCGCCGGTCACCAGCAGCACCTGGCGGGCGTCGTCGGGCACCCGCACGGCCATCCGCCGGCCGAGCCCCGGCAGCCGTCCCGGGAGCCCGGCCGGGACGGTGAGACCGGAGGTCGTACGGTCGGGCGGTCCGGCGGGCGGGCCGGCCGCCTTCCCGTCCTCCGTCGCGGCGTCTGTCCCGTCGTCCGCCCCGGCGTCTTCCCGGTCGCCCTGTCCCGCGGCTTTCCCGTCGTCGATGCCGGTCAGGCCGGGCGGGCTGTCGGCGCTCGGCCCGCCCGTCCCCGTCCGGCTCCCCGGGCCGCCGGTGTTCTCGGCGGGGCCCCCGTACCCGGCCAGGATGCCCGCCAGGGCCAGCACGGCGGCGGCCGCGGCCATGCGGGTCAGGGAGGGGCGAGCGGGCATCGGTCGGTCCTTCCGGATGGGATGCCAGGAGATATCACGAGATGTCTGGTCTCCAGCGTCCCAGCTCGGACGAGCCTCGTGTGACACCGCACCGCGCCGCCGGCCGCCGCCCCTGCCCGCCCACTGCCCGCCCGCCGCTGGCCGGGGACGACACACCGGGCCCGGCCGGCCGGTTGCCGCGTCGCGAGATCCGCCGGATCGGGGTAATGGACGTCGGCGTATGTCGTACGACCGGGGCCCGGGCGACAGCCCGAGCGACGGCCCAGGCAACAGCCCGAGCAAGGCCCGGCAACACGGAAAGGGGCCCGGGATCTTCACCGATCCCGGGCCCCTTCGCGTACGGATGTCGACCGCGGTGCGGTTACCGCGCGGCGTCCGGGTGGACGGCCTCGGCGATCGGGCGGTCGCCGGTGACCTTCTTCTCGACCGGCTTGCGCAGGGCGATGTTCAGCTCGCGCAGACGGGCCTCCTCCAGCTCCGTCGGCGCGCCCATCATCAGGTCCTGGGCGTTGCCGTTGAGCGGGAAGGCGATGGTCTCGCGGATGTTCGGCTCGTCGGCCAGCAGCATCACGATGCGGTCCACGCCCGGGGCGATGCCGCCGTGCGGCGGGGCGCCGTACTGGAAGGCGCGCAGCATGCCCGCGAACTCGGTCTCGACGGTCTCGCGGCTGTAGCCGGCGATCTCGAAGGCCTTGAACATGATCTCGGGCTCGTGGTTCCGGATGGCGCCGGAGGACAGCTCGATGCCGTTGCAGACGATGTCGTACTGCCAGCCGAGGATGTCCAGCGGGTCCTGGGTCTGGAGCGCCTCCAGGCCGCCCTGCGGCATCGAGAAGGGGTTGTGCGAGAAGTCGATCTTGCCGGTCTCCTCGTCCTTCTCGTACATCGGGAAGTCGACGATCCAGGCGAACCGGAAGGCGTTCTCCTCGAACCGGCCGGCGCGCTTGGCGGCCTCGACGCGGACCGGGCCCATGATCTTGGAGACCTCGTCGAACTCGCCGGCGCCGAAGAAGACGGCGTGGCCGGCGGCCAGGCCCAGGCGTTCGGTGAGGACCTTGACGTTCTCCTCGGTGAGGAACTTGGCGATCGGGCCGGTGAGGGCGCCCTCCTCGCCGACGCGGACCCAGGCCAGCCCCTTCGCGCCCAGCGACACGGCGAACTCGCCGAGGCCGTCGAAGAACTTGCGCGGCTGGTCACCGGTGTCCGGCACGGCCAGGGCCCGCACGTGCTTGCCCGCGAACGCCTTGAACTCGGACTTCTCGAAGACGTCCGTGATGTCGACGAGCTCCAGGTCGGTGCGCAGGTCCGGCTTGTCGTTGCCGTACTTCAGCATCGCCTCGCGGAACGGGATGCGCGGGAACGGCGAGGTGACGTGGCGGCCGCCGCCGAACTCCTCGAACAGCTCGGTCAGCAGCCTCTCGACCGGCTGGAAGACGTCCTCCTGCTCGACGAAGGACATCTCGATGTCGAGCTGGTAGAACTCGCCCGGCGAACGGTCGGCGCGGGCGTCCTCGTCACGGAAGCAGGGCGCGATCTGGAAGTAGCGGTCGAAGCCGGAGATCATCAGCAGCTGCTTGAACTGCTGCGGGGCCTGCGGCAGCGCGTAGAACTTGCCCGGGTTCAGGCGGGAGGGCACCACGAAGTCGCGCGCGCCCTCGGGGGAGGTCGCGGTCAGGATCGGGGTGGCCATCTCGTTGAAGCCGAGGGCGACCATCTTGGAGCGGATCGAGGCGATGACCGCGGTGCGCAGCATGATGTTGCGGTGCATGCGCTCGCGGCGCAGGTCGAGGAAGCGGTACTCCAGGCGGCGCTCCTCGTTGACACCGTCGTCCGTGTTGATCGTGAACGGCAGCGGGGCGGCCGCGCCGAGCACCTCGACGCCCGAGACCTCGACCTCGACCTCGCCGGTCGGCAGCTCGGCGTTGATGTTCTCCGCGCCGCGGGAGACGACCCGGCCGTCGACGCGGACCACGGACTCCTTGGTCTGCTTGTCCAGCGCCTCGTACGCCGGGGTGCCCGGACGCGCCACCAGCTGCGTGATGCCGTAGTGGTCGCGGAGATCGATGAAGAGGATGCCGCCCAGGTCACGACGATTGTGCAGCCAGCCGGAGAGCCGGACGTCGGTGTCGACGTCAGCCGCACGGAGCTCGCCGCAGGTGTGGGACCGGTACCGATGCATCGTTCATCCAAGTCGTCGTCTGATGGGAGGGCGGTCGGCGCTGGTGACAAGCGAGAGTCGCGAGGTACACGCTTGAGGCCACCCGCAAGGGTACCGGCGTCTCGGCCTTCACTGGTAAGCCCCTACCAAATACTCATAAAGTGGTGCAATGCGCAGCGAGGATCTTCTGGCCGCCATCGCGACCGGCACATGGCGGTGGGACGGTGCTTCCCGTGCCGTCGTCCTCGACGCGGAGGCCGCCCGGCTGATCGGGCTGCCCGCCGAGCCCACCACCCTCACCGAGGCCTCCACCCGCGCCCGCTTCCATCCGGTGGACTGGCTGGAGGCCGCGGCCGCGGCGCGGCTGGCCATGACCGAGGACACCCTCGCCGAGACGCGGATCCGGGTCGTGGACAGCGAGGGCACGGTGCTGCGCACCATCCGCAGCCGCAGCCGCCCGGTGCTGATGGACGGAGCGCAGCAGCTGCTGGGCACCTTCCAGGAGGTCATGGAGCCGCAGCCGGGCACCTCGGCCCCGCGGCCGGTCAGCGGTGACTGGCAGCGCAACCGGGAGGCGTTCCTGCTGGACGCGGGCCGGGCGCTGGCGGAGGCCGCCTCCACCAGCGAGGTACTGCGGGTGGCCTCCGGACTGTCGATGCCCGGCTTCGAGCCGTCCAGCATGGCGGTGCTCGGCCTGGAGGGCGACCGAATAACGATCCTGGGGCACTACGGCTACCAGGACGGGGACGACGAACCGTTCCTCCAGCTGCGGGTGGACGGCGACCATCCGCCGGCCGAGGTGATCCGCACCGGCCGGGCGATCTATCTGCCGGCCCCAAAGGAGTACGCCCGCCGCTTTCCGGCCGCCTGGCGGCTGACCGAGCGCTTCCACCGCAGCTCCTGGGCGTTCCTGCCGCTGACCGTCACCGGGCGCACCATCGGCGTGTGGATGGCGGCGTTCAACCATCCGGTGGCCTTCACCCCGGACGAACGCTCGGTGCTCACCACCGTGGCCCGGATGCTCGCCCAGGCGCTCTCCCGCGCCTCGGTGCACGAGACCGAGCGCGCGCTCTCCGACGTGTTGCAGCGCTCGATGCTGCCCGCGGCCAAGCCGGACATCCCCGGGCTCACCGTCGCCGCCCGGTACGTGCCGACCGGCGGCGGGCTCCAGGTCGGCGGCGACTGGTACGACGTGATCGACCTGCCCTCCGGCCGCACCGCGCTGGTCATCGGGGACGTGCAGGGGCACGATGTGCGGGCCGCCGGGCTGATGGGGCAGCTGCGGGTCGCGCTGCGCGCGTACGCCGTGGAGGGCCACCGCCCGGAGGCGGTGCTCTCCCGGGCCTCCCGCTTCCTGGCGAGCCTGTCGGACGGCGCGGGGCCGGGCGGCCGGGGGGACGAGGAGCGGGCCGAGGCCCGCTTCGCGACCTGCCTGTACATCGAGGTCGACCCGGTCTCCGGCACGCTGGACGTGGCCCGGGCCGGGCACGGCGACCCGGCGGTCCGGCTGGCCGACGGCACCTGCCTGATCCGTCCCACGGCCGGCGGCCTGCCGCTGGGCATCGCCCGGGACACCGACTACCCCACGACCCGGATCCAGCTGGAGCCCGGCGAGACGCTGCTGATGTGCACCGACGGGCTGATCGAGACCGGCGGACACGACCTGGACACCGGCTGGGAGCGCCTCCGGGCCGTGCTCGCGGAGCACCGGACCGAGGAGACCGGCCTGGAGTCGCTCGCCGACGCCTTGGTCCAGGCGGTGCACGGGCCCGCCTCGCACCACACCACCGGCCCGCTCGCCGACCGCCGCGAGGACGACATCGCCCTGCTGCTGGTCAGCCGGGACGCCGAGGTGTGCGTGATCGGCCCGGGCGCGGCCCCGGTCCGGCGGGCCGCCATGACGGTCGCCCAGGCCCAGCCAGAGCGGATCGCCGAGTGCCGGCACCAGCTGCGGGCGCTGCTGCACGACTGGGCGGATGCCGAGCAGGTCGAGTCCGCGGTGCTGCTGCTGTCGGAGATGGTCACCAACGTCCTGGTGCACACCGACGGCGACGCGCTGCTGCTGGCGGAGGTCAGCGGCCGGCGGGGCCGGCGGGCGCTGCGGCTGGACGTGGCGGACGGCAGCGACGAGCTGCCGCACCGCCGCCGGCCCGGCGAGCTGGCGTCCTCCGGGCGCGGGCTGTGGCTGATGGAGATGCTGGCCGACGCCTGGGGGGTGGATCCGCGGGGCACCGGGAAGGCCATCTGGTTCCAGATCAACGAGTGCCCTCAGGGGCCGTCGGACCGCTCCGCGTCCGGGCCGGTGCCGGTGCCGGAGCCGGAACCTGGTTCCGCCGGGCCGGTGCCGGGGGCCGACGCCTGGCCGCTGGGCGCGTTCGAGTCCACCCCGCCGCTGGAGTAGTCACCGCCGGAGCGGCCGCCGCCGGCAGGGTCACCGCCGGATCGGTCGCCGCCTGCGTGGCCGCCACCGGGATGGCCGCCGCCCAGGTAGGACGTCGCGCCGGTCGGGGTGTGCGCGTACGAGGCGCGCAGCTCGACGAGGATCCCGGTGGCCGCGGCGGTGAGCGGGACGGCCAGCAGCATGCCCAGGACACCGGCGACCCCGGCGCCCGCCGTGATGGTCACCATCACCACCGCCGGGTGCATCTGCACGGTGCGGCTCTGGATCACCGGTTGCAGCACATGGCCCTCGATGAGCTGCACCGCGAGCACCACGCCCAGCGCCCACAGGGCGATGTCCAGCCCGCCGTCGGCGAGCGCCACCAGCACCGCCACGGCGCCGGACAGGAAGGCGCCCAGATACGGGATGTACGCGCCGACGAAGACCAGAGCGCCGAGCCCCGCCGCCCCGGGCACGCTGAGGATCAGCAGCCCGATGGTGATCAGCGTCGCGTCGATCAGCGCGATGATCGTGGTGCCGCGCATGAACCCCTCGACGGCCGCGAAGGCGCGGCGGCCCATCGCCTCCAGCCGGGGGCCGGTGCCGCGCGGGGCGAGGGCGTGCAGAGTGTCGGCCGCCTTGTGCGCGTCGCGCAGGAAGAAGAAGGTCAGGAAGAGCGCGAGCACCGCGATGCCGATCATCTCGCCGACGACGCTGATCCCGGTCAGCACCCCGGTGGCGGCGGTACCGCCGAACCTGCTGAGCAGCGATTTGGCGTTGCCCGCGAGGTCGTCCAGCGAGGCGCCGGCGACGCCGAAGTGGTCCGCGAGTTTCGTCGCGGCGTCCTTCACCGAGGCGATGATCTGGTCACCGGTGTCGATCAGCGCGCTGACCACGATGTATCCGGCCCCGCCGACCACCGCGACCAGCACCAGGCAGGTCAGCCCGGCGGCCAGCGAGCGGTGCACCCGCAGGCGTACCAGGCGGCGGTGGAGCGGGCCGAGCAGCGCGGTGCCCAGCAGGGCCAGCAGCACCGGGATGACCGCGGTCTTCAGCTGGGAGCACAGCCAGACCACCACCCCGCCGACCCCGGCCACGAGCAGCACCACCACACACCAGGCCGCCGTACGGCGGGCGGGTTCCGGCAGCAGCGGCTCGGGCCGCGACTCGGTCGGCACCGCCCCAGCCCATCACGCGCCGCTCGGCCCCGCCCGCCCGGCGGGCCCGACAGGGTGACACCCCGTCAGGCCACGTCGGGCGCGTGAGGATCGTTTCAGGCCGCGTCGGCCGGGATGGTGCCCAGCCGCCCGGCCTGGAAGTCCTCGAACGCCTGGGCCAGCTCGGCGTGGGTGTTCATCACGAACGGGCCGTAGTGCGTCATCGGCTCCCGGATCGGCCGGCCGCCGAGCAGCACCACCTCGAAGTTCGGGCTGCGCGACTCCTGCTCCCGGTCGGCCCGGATGGTCACCGCGTCTCCCTCGCCGAAGACCACCGTCTGGCCCATCCGGAAGGGCCGGCCCTCCGCGCCCGCGGTGCCGCGACCGGCCAGCGCGTACGCCAGGCCGTTGAAGTCCGCGCGCCAGGGCAGGGTCAGCTCCGCGCCGGGATTGACCGACACATGGAGCATGGTGATCGGCGTGTGGGTGATGCCCGGGCCCTGGTGCCCGTCGATCTCCCCGGCGATCAGGCGCAGCAGCGCGCCGCCGTCGGACGAGGTCAGCAGCTTCACCCGGCCGCCGCCGATGTCCTGGTAGCGGGGCGCCATCATCTTGTCCTTCTTCGGCAGGTTCACCCACAGCTGGAGGCCGTGGAAGAGTCCGCCGCTGACGACCAGCGACTCCGGCGGGGCCTCGATGTGCAGCAGGCCGGAGCCGGCGGTCATCCACTGGGTGTCGCCGTCGTTGATGACACCGCCGCCGCCGTGCGAGTCGCGGTGCACGAAGGTGCCGTCGATCAGATAGGTGACGGTCTCGAAGCCCCGGTGCGGGTGCCAGGGGGTGCCCTTCGGCTCCCCGGGCTGATACTCCACCTCACCCATCTGGTCCATCATGATGAACGGGTCGAGGTGGCTGTAGTCGATACCGGCGAAGGCCCGGCGCACCGGGAATCCCTCGCCCTCGAAGCCGCTGGGCGCGGTGGCGACACCGAGCACCGGGCGCTGCCGGACATCGGCAGCCGCGGCCACGCGCGGCAGGGTCAGTGGGTTGTCGACGGTCACTGCGGGCATGACGGCCTCCTCGGATTGTTCATCATTCAACTTAGTTGAACGGTGAACCACCCGCAAGGGCGCCGCTATTCCCCCACCACGCAGAGCGATCCCCCCGTCACCCCTAGCCGTACATCCGGCGCATCAGGAAGTCGACCATCTGCTCCACGGCCTTGGCGTCGAAGACCATCCGGTGGTCACCCTCGATGTCGAGGACGAAGCCGTATCCGGTGGGCAGCAGGTCGATCACCTCGGCGCCGGTGATGACGAAGTACTTCGACTCCTTGCCGGCGTAGTGCCGCAGCTCCTTGAGCGAGGTGAACATCGGGATGACCGGCTGCTGGGTGTTGTGCAGGGCCAGGAAGCCGGGGTTCTCACCGCGCGGGCAGTAGACCTTCGAGGTCGCGAAGATCTGCTGGAAGTCCTCGGCGGACATCGAGCCGGTGGTGAAGGCGCGGACCGCGTCGGCCAGCGACGGCGGCGACGGCTCGGGGTACAGCGGCTGCTCGGCGTAGCCGCCGGGCGGCATCGGGGTCTGCGGCTGCTGCTGCGGCGGGGGCGGCGGAGCCGCGTACCCCTGCCCCGCGCCCGCGTTCTGGTCGTAGCCGTACATGCCCCGAAGCGTACTGAGTCACAGTTCACCGCTGGAGGGTTGCCCTTTATTACCCACGGGTAGCATCATGGCATTACCGATTGAAATGCCTAAGAGGTCCCAGCCTCTCGAGCCTTTACGGAGCCGTCGCCATGGGGCACTACAAGTCGAATCTCCGCGACATCGAGTTCAACCTCTTCGAGGTGCTCGGGCGCGACAAGGTGTACGGCACCGGTCCGTTCGAGGAGATGGACGTCGAGACCGCGAAGAGCATCCTCGACGAGATCCGCCGTCTCGCCGAGAACGAGCTCGCCGAGTCCTTCGCCGATGCCGACCGCAACCCGCCGGTCTTCGACCCGGAGACCAACACCGCGCCGGTTCCGGCCTCGTTCAAGAAGAGCTACGAGGCCTTCATGGACTCCGAGTACTGGCGCCTGGGCCTGCCCGAGGAGATCGGCGGCACCGTCTCCCCGCGCTCGCTCATCTGGGCCTACGCGGAGCTGCTGCTCGGCTCGAACCCGGCCATCTGGATGTACTCCTCCGGCCCGGCCTTCGCCGGCATCCTCTTCAACGAGGGCAACGAGGCGCAGAAGAAGGTCGCCCAGATCGCCGTCGAGAAGCGCTGGGGCTCCACCATGGTGCTCACCGAGCCCGACGCGGGTTCGGACGTCGGCGCCGGCCGCACCAAGGCCATCCAGCAGGAGGACGGCTCCTGGCACATCGAGGGTGTGAAGCGCTTCATCACCTCCGGTGAGCACGACATGGAGGAGAACATCCTCCACTACGTCCTCGCCCGCCCCGAGGGCGCCGGCCCCGGCACCAAGGGCCTGTCCCTCTTCCTCGTGCCGAAGTACCACTTCGACTGGGAGACCGGCGAGCTGGGCGAGCGCAACGGCGTCTACGCCACCAACGTCGAGCACAAGATGGGCCTCAAGGCGTCCAACACCTGCGAGATGACGTTCGGCGACAAGCACCCCGCCAAGGGCTGGCTGATCGGCGACAAGCACGACGGCATCCGCCAGATGTTCCTCATCATCGAGTTCGCCCGCATGATGGTCGGCACGAAGGCGATCTCCACCCTGTCGACGGGCTACCTGAACGCGCTGGAGTACGCCAAGGAGCGCGTCCAGGGCACCGACCTGGCGAACTTCATGGACAAGACCGCGCCCAAGGTCACCATCACGCACCACCCGGACGTCCGCCGCTCGCTGATGACGCAGAAGGCGTACGCCGAGGGCATGCGCTCCCTGGTCCTCTACAC
Organism: Streptomyces sp. JLBT605; assembly: GCF_058215555.1. Taxonomy (NCBI): domain Bacteria; kingdom Bacillati; phylum Actinomycetota; class Actinomycetes; order Kitasatosporales; family Streptomycetaceae; genus Streptomyces; species Streptomyces sp. JLBT605. The sequence continues at coordinate 3,454,179 of NZ_CM177087.1, read as the reverse complement.
GGCCTCCGTCCAGGACGAGATCGCGATCAAGGAGGCGGCCGGCGAGGACGCCAAGGCCCTGCACGGCCTGAACGACCTGCTGCTGCCGATCGTCAAGGGCTACGGCTCCGAGAAGGGCTACGAGCAGCTCGCCCAGTCGCTGCAGACCTTCGGCGGCTCCGGCTTCCTGCAGGAGTACCCGATCGAGCAGTACATCCGGGACGCCAAGATCGACACCCTCTACGAGGGCACCACCGCCATCCAGGGCCAGGACTTCTTCTTCCGGAAGATCGTCCGCGACCAGGGCCAGGCGCTCACCACCCTCGCCGAGGAGATCAAGAAGTTCCTGGCCGAGGCGCACGGCGGCGAGGAGCTGGCCGACGCCCGCGACGCGCTGGCCCGCGGCGCGGTCGACCTGGAGGCGATCGTCGGCACCATGCTGACCGACCTCGCCGGCACCGAGCAGGACGTCAAGTCCATCTACAAGGTCGGCCTCAACACCACCCGCCTGCTGATGGCCTCCGGTGACGTGGTCGTCGCCTACCTGCTCCTCAAGGGCGCCGCGGTGGCCGCCGCGAAGCTGGCGGACGCCTCCGCCAAGGACAAGGCGTTCTACCAGGGCAAGATCGCGGCGGCGAAGTTCTTCGCCAAGGAGATCCTGCCCCGCGTCTCCGCCGAGCGTGCGCTCGCCGAGGCCGTCGACGGCTCCCTGATGGACCTGGACGAGGCCGCGTTCTGAGACGCGCCGCGCGTAACGCGTAACACCGTCCCCTGAGCCGCCTCGCGCGCGGCGGCCCGGCCACCACCGAGCCGCCGCCGAGGGGCCGGGCGGAAGGATCCGGTCCGGGGTCCAGGCCGCCCGCTCACCGAACCGGGGCCCGCTTCCTTACCCGAAGCGGGCCCCGGCCGCTCTTTATCCTTAAGGTCATGAGCTCTCCGTACCGCTTCGACCGCGGCCACACCGACGACCTGCTCTCCTTCCTCGCCGCCGGCCCCTCGCCGTACCACGCGGTGGCCAACGCCGCCGCCCGCCTGGAGAAAGCCGGATTCCGTCAGGTGGCGGAGACCGATGCCTGGGAGGGCGGGACCGGCGGGCGGTACGTGCTGCGCGGCGGAGCGATCATCGCCTGGTACGTGCCCGAGGGCGCGACCCCGTCCACTCCGTACCGAATTGTCGGGGCTCACACCGACTCTCCCAATCTGCGCGTCAAGCCGATCCCGGACACCGGCTCACACGGCTGGCGCCAGGTCGCCGTCGAGATCTACGGCGGCCCCCTGCTCAACACCTGGCTCGACCGCGATCTGGGCCTGTCCGGCCGGCTCTCGCTGCGTGACGGCGGCGAACGGCTGGTGCACGTGGACCGTCCGCTGCTGCGCGTGCCGCAACTCGCCGTCCACCTCGACCGGTCGGTCAACACCGATGGCCTCAAGCTCGACAAACAGCGCCATATGACGCCCATCTGGGGGCTGGGCAACGACGGCGAGGGCGAGCTGATCCGCTTCCTCGCCGACGAGGCCGGGCTGGACGCCGCGGACGTCACCGGCTGGGACCTGATGGTGCACAGCGTCGAGCCGCCCGCCTACCTCGGCCGGGACCGCGAGCTGGTCGCCGGGCCCCGGATGGACAACCTGCTGTCCGTGCACGCGGCCACCGCCGCGCTCGCCGCCGTCTCGGCCCGCGCCGAGCTGCCCTACATCCCGGTGCTGGCCGCCTTCGATCACGAGGAGAACGGCAGCGAGTCCGACACCGGCGCCCAGGGCCCGCTGCTGGGCACCGTCCTGGAGCGCTCGGTCTACGCCCGCGGCGGCACCTACGAGGACCGGGCCCGCGCCTTCGCCGGCACCGTCTGCCTCTCCTCCGACACCGGCCACGCCGTCCACCCCAACTACCCGGAGCGGCACGAGCCGGGCCACCACCCCAAGCCCAACGGCGGCCCGATCCTCAAGGTCAACGTCAACCAGCGGTACGCCACCGACGGCCGCGGCCGGGCCATCTTCGCCGCCGCCTGCGAGCGCGCCGGCGTGCCGTGGCAGAGCTTCGTCTCCAACAACGCCATGCCGTGCGGCACCACCATCGGCCCGATCACCGCCGCCCGGCACGGCATCACCACGGTCGACATCGGCGTGGCCATCCTGTCCATGCACTCCGCGCGCGAGCTGTGCGGTGCCGAGGACCCGCACCTGCTCGCCACCGCCCTCGCCTCCTTCCTGGAGGGTTGATGTGGAATTCGCACTGCTGGGCCCGGTATCCGTCGCCACCGGGCAAGGGGAGCTGCCGCTGGGCCCGCCCAAGCGGCGCAGCGTCCTGGCGATGCTGCTGCTCCAGCCCAACACCACCGTCTCCGTCGAGCAGCTGACCGCCTCCCTCTGGGAGGACGAACCGCCGGCGCACGCCCGCACCGTCATCCAGGGGCACGTCTCCAAACTGCGCACCGTGCTCGCCGAGGTCGGCGCCGCGCGGTACGGCGTCGAACTGACCACCCACGGCTCGGCGTATCTGCTGCGGCTGCCCGAATCGCTGGTGGACGCGCACCGGTTCAGCGAACTGGTCGCCCTGGCACGCCCCGAGACCGCGGCCGAGGAGGCGGTCGGGCGGTTGCGCGAGGCGCTGGCGCTGTGGCGCGGCCCGGCACTGACCGGCACCGTCTCCACCCAGCCGTTCGCCGCCGCGGCGCACGCGCTGGAGGAGCGACGGCTGGCCGCCGTCACCGCGCTGGCCACGGCCTACGGCACCCTGGGCGAACACGACCGGGCGGCCGCCGCGCTCTCCCCGCAGGTCGTCGCCCACCCGCTGCGCGAGGGGCTGGTGGCGGCGCTGATGCTCGCGCTGTACCGGGCGGGCCGGCAGTCCGACGCGATCGAGTGGTACCACCGCACCCGCCGGACGCTCGCCGACGAACTCGGCGTGGACCCGGGCGAGCGGCTGCGCGAGGCGTACGAGCGGATCCTGTCCGGCGAACGGACCGCGCCGCCGCGCCCCCGGCCGGCGGGTGCCCCCGGCACGACGGGCCCCGGCCCGGCAGCCTCCGGCCCAGCAGGCTCCGGCCTGGCCGGTGCGGGTTCCGGCGCGCGGGGCGCGGCCCCCGGCGCGGGGACGTGGGGCGGTGCGGGAGCCGGTGTGCCTGGCGCCGGTGTGCCTGGCGCCGGCGGCCCCGGTGGGCCCGGCGGTGGGTTCGGCGCGCCGGGCGGCGGGTTCGGGGTGCCGCCCCGCCGGCCTGGCGGCGCGCCGGGACCGTCCGTACCCGCGCCCGCCGAGGGTGGTGCGGGCCTGTCCGCGCCGGTCCCGCCCGGCGGCCCGGTGGACCGCCTGACCCCCGAGCGCGGGGCCGCAGCGGCTGGAGTGGGGGCCGGGGCGCAGATGCTGCCGCGGCCTCCGGCCGGGTTCTTCGGGCGCCAGGGCGAGTTGGAGCAGCTGACCCGGTACGCGCTGCCCGGCGAGGTCACGGACAGCGCCGTCGTCCTCGTCACCGGCCCGGCCGGAGTCGGCAAGACCGCGCTCGCGCTGCGCTGGGCGCACACCCACGCCCGCGCCTTCCCGCACGGCCGGCTCTTCGCCGATCTGCGCGGCTTCAGCGCCGGCCGGGAGACCGAACCGGCCCAGGTGCTGCGGGATTTCCTGCTCGCCCTCGGCGTCGAGGCGGCCCGGATACCGGAGTCGACGGACGCCGCCGCCGCGCTGTACCGGTCGCTGTCGGCGCATCGCGCCCTGCTGGTCGTGCTCGACAACGCCCGCAGCTCCGCACAGGTCCGGCCGCTGCTGCCGGTCGGCCCGCAGTGCGTCACGCTGGTGACGAGCCGCAGCCGGCTGGACGGGCTGGTCGCGACCGACTCGGCCCGCGCGGTGCCGCTGCGCGCGCTGGGCCCCGAGGACGGGGTGGCACTGCTCGGCGCGGCGCTGGGGCCGGACCGGGTCGCCGAAGACCCGGTCGCCGCCCACGAGTTGGTCGGGCTGTGCAACGGCCTGCCGCTGGCGCTGCGGGCAGCCGCCGCTCAGCTCACCGCCCGCCCCCGGTGGCGGCTGGCCCGGCTGGCGGCGGCGCTGCGCGACGAACGCCGCCGGCTCGCGCTGCTGTCCGCGGAGGACACCGGCGTGGCGGCCGCGCTCCGCGCCTCCGTGGCCCGGCTGTCGGCGGACGACGCCCGGCTGCTCGCCACCCTGGGCAGCAGCTTCGCGCGGGAGGTGGATGTCTCCGCGGTCGCGGAGATAGCGGGCTCCGACCCGGAAGTGGCCCGGGACGGCCTGGGCCGACTCGCGGAGATGCATCTGATCGACGAGGAGGCCACCGACCGCTATGTGATGACCGATCTGGTGAAGCTCTTCGCGCAGGACGAGGAGAAGGACGGCCGGGACGGCAAGGGCGGCGCGGGGGCGCCGGGCCGTTAGGGCCTGTTCGATGGCAGCGGGCCGGCGGGGCCGTTGGACCGGGGCCCGGCGGGGGCCGTCAGACAGGCCCGGCGAGGGCCGTCAGACAGGGCCGGCAGGGGCCGTTGGGCGGCGGCCGACACGCCGTTAGGCGGGGGACCGGCGGGGCCGTTAGTGGGACGTTAGCGGGACGGCACCGGCACGGCAGCGGCGGGCGGGAGTCTTGTCGACGTACCGAGGAACACACTCGACTTCCGGGGGGAATCCGCCATGAACGCCGCCGCCGCTCGCCGCTCCCGCGCTCTGTGGTCCGCCGTCGCGCTGTCCGCCGCGACCGCTCTGACGCTCACCGCCTGCGGCTCCGACGCGGACGGGGTGAAGACCTCGGGCAAGGCGACCTCGACCACGTCGCCCGGCAAGCCGGTGGACGGCACCGCGGCCGACTCCGGCGTGAAGAACGGCACCGAGGCCGGCAAGGGCTCCGCCGACACCGGCACCACCGGCGGCACGGGTGGCACCGGCGGCACCGGGGGCGCCAAGGGGAAGCCCTCCACCACGGGTGGCGCCGAGCAGCCCGAGGCCGGCGGCAAGGCGGTGACCTGCACCACGGCCCAGGTGTCGCTGAAGGTCAGCGAGGCCCCGCGGCCGATCAACCACCTGGTTCTCCAGGCCACCAACACCTCGAAGACCAGCTGCAACGCCTACGGCTACCCCTACCTCGGCTTCGACGGCGACCAGGCCACCATGAACGCCTTCCAGGACAGCAAGCCGCAGGCGGTCACCACCCTCGCCCCGGGCGAGACCGCCTACGCGGGCATCGCCTACTTCTCGGCCGACGGCGAGGGCGGCAACCCGCGCAAGGCCACCAAGCTGCGGGTCTCCTTCGCCGGTCCGGAGCAGGGCGGCAGTGTCGGCGGCTCCGCCGAACTGGCCCTGCCGCGCACCCTGACGGTCGACGACTCCGCGAGCGTCACCTACTGGCAGAGCAGCCTGAGCGACGCCCTCACGTACTGATCACCCGTCCATTCCGGCCAGCACCAGCGGCAGGCGGGTGGCGCCGCCCTCGGTGATCCGCACCGGGACCCCCCAGTCCTGCTGGTGGACATGGCAGGCCGGGTACTCGTTGGCCGGGTCGTCGTCGCAGGAGGCGGCCATCGCCGAGACGTGCAGCACGCCCTCGGTCACCCCGTCCGCCAGAACCAGGTCACGGCTGAGGTCGGTGTCCGCGCCGGAGCCCGCCGCGAGCAGTTCGGGCGGGGTGGAGCTGACCAGCAGCCGGGTCGACGGGCCGTACCGGGTGTCGAGCTTCTGGCCCGCGGGCGCCTGGAAGACCACGTCCAGGCGGAGCGTGCCGGGCGCGATCTCGGTGGCCGCGCGCTGGGTGCGGTGCGCGACCGCCTCCACCCGGACCGCCTCCTCGGGCAGCCGCAGCCGGGTCAGCCGGTGCCGGGCGGACTCGACGACCAGGATGTCGCCGTCGACCAGCACCGCGTCCGAGGGCTCCCGCAGGTCCGTGGCGAGCGTGGAGACCGCGTCGCTCGCCGGGTCGTAGCGGCGCAGCGCGTGGTTGTAGGTGTCGCAGACGGCGACGGAGCCGTCGGGCAGGGCGGTGACGCCCAGCGGGTGCTGGAGCAGCGCCTGGTCGGCCGCGCCGTCGCGGTGCCCGAAGTCGAACAGGCCGGTGCCGACCGCCGTGCGGACCGCGAAGCCGCCCGCGTGGTCGGGGTCGCGCTCGACCCACCGCAGCGCCGAGGTCTCGGAGTCGGCGATCCACAGCCGCTCCGCGGTGGCCGCGAGCCCGGAGGGCTGCGCGAACCAGGCCTCCGCGGCGGGCCCGTCCACCAGGCCCTCGTTGGTGGTGCCGGCGGCCGCCTCGACGGTGCCGGACTCGGGGTCGTACGTCCACAGCTGGTGGACGCCCGCCATCGCGATCCACAGCCGGTCCGCGAACCAGGCGATGTCCCACGGCGAGGAGAGCGCCACCTCACGGGCGGGGCCGGAGGTCGGCGAACCCTGCCACCACTGCCGGCCGGTGCCCGCGATCGTCGCCACCTCGCCGGTGGCGGGGTCGAAGGCGCGCAGCGCGTGGTTGACGGTGTCGGCGACGGCCACCCGTCCGTCCGGCAGCAGCGCCAGCCCCTGCGGCTCCTGGAAGCGCGCCCGGTCCGCGGGCCCGTCCACCAGGCCCCGCTCGCCGGTGCCGATCCGGCGCAGCACCGTCTCGCCGTCCGCCGCCAGCTCCACCAGCGCGTGCCGGGTGGTGTCCGTCACGAGGAAGCTCCCCGAGGGCAGCGGCAGCGCCTTGCCCGGGAAGCGCAGGTCGGTGGCGACCGGCTCGGGCGCCACATACGGGCCGTCGCCGCGCCGCAACGTGCCCTTGGCGGCGTGCTCGGCCTCCAGCTCCTCGACCAGGGTGGCGATCGCGTGCGCGTGGCCCTCGCCGGCGTGCTGGGCGACGACATAGCCCTCCGGGTCGATGACGACCAGGGTGGGCCAGGCCCGGACCGCGTAGCTCTTCCAGGTGGCCAGCTCGGGGTCGTCCAGCACCGGGTGGTGCACCTCGTAGCGCTCGACGGCGTCCACCACCGCCTGGTGCTCGGCCTCGTGCACGAACTTCGGCGAGTGCACCCCGATGATCACGACGGTGTCGCGGTGCTTCTCCTCCAGCTCCCGCAACTCGTCCAGGACGTGCAGGCAGTTCACACAGCAGAACGTCCAGAAATCCAGAATGACGATGCGCCCCCGCAGCTCCGCGAGGGTCAGATCCTTGCCGCCGGTGTTCAGCCAGCCGCCCTTGCCGATCAGCTCGGGGGCCCGGACGCGTGCTCGTGATGCTGCCATGTCGACATCAAACAGCACGCGACCGGCCGCGCATTCCCCTGCCGGGCCCCGCCGCCGCGCCCGGTCCCCCTACCGGCGCGGGGTCGGCAGGCCCAGCAGGCGGTCGCGGAGGGCGGGGAAGTCCTGGCGGGTGGTGGCCACCCGCGCCACGTCCAGCTCGACGGTGAGGACCTGCTCGTCCGGGCCCGCCTCGGCGAGCACCTCGCCCCAGGGGTCGACGACGATGCTGTGTCCGGCCTGCGCCACGCCCGCGTGGCGGCCGGCGGTTCCGCAGGCCAGGACGTACGCCTGGTTCTCCACGGCGCGGGCCCGGGCCAGCAGCGTCCAGTGCTCGCGACGCCGGGCCGGCCAGCCCGCCGGGATCAGCAGCGCCTGCGCCCCGGCGTCGACCAGCAGCCGGAACAGCTCGGGGAAGCGCAGGTCGTAGCAGGTGGCCAGGCCCACGGTGAGCTCCTGGGCGGCGCCTGCCTCGGCCCCGGCGCCCGTCTCGGCCCCGGCGTCGGCCCCGCTCGGGAGCGTCCCGGTGGCCGGGGGCGTCGCGGTGATCGGGAGCGTCGCGGTGACCACCTCGTCGCCCGCGCTCATCAGTACGGCCTCACCGGTGTCGAAGCCGAAGCGGTGGATCTTGCGGTAGGTGCGGACCAGCTCGCCGTCGGGCGAGAAGAGCAGCGAGGTGTTGTAGAGCGGACCGCCCTCGCCGGGCGCACCCGCGCGCTCGACGATCGAGCCCGCGTGCAGCCACACCCCCGCGTCCCGCGCCGCCGCCGACATGGCCGCGGCCGTCGGACCGTCCAGCGCCTCGGCCTCCGTGTCGAACAGCTCATACGCCCACGCGCCCACCGGCCACAGCTCGGGGAGGACGACGAGATCGGCACCGGCCTGCTCGCGGACGAGTGACGCAACCCTCACCCGCCGGTTTTCCACCGACTCATCCGCTGTTACGGCGATCTGGATCAGGGAGGCGCGCACAGTACCACCGCTCTCAGCTATCGAGCCGTCAATCGGGGCCTACGATCAGAGGCGAAAGCACTGCCGGGTCGCCCTCGCGCAGCGTAACTTAAGCGCCTGAGAGCACCCAGCCCGCGTACCAACCGTCCGAGGGGTCCCGTGACCGACCATCCCAGCCTTCAGACCTCCATCGACGCCTGGACCCACTCCATCGAGGCGATATCCGAGTTGGTGAATCCGCTCGTCGAGGGCGAGTGGAACCGGGCCACCGAGTGCCCAGGGTGGTCGGTGCGCGACGTCGTCTCCCACGTGATCGGGGCGGAGTGCGAGATGCTGGGCGATCCGCGCCCCATCCACTCGCTGCCGCGCGACCTGTTCCACGTCAAGGACGAGCTCTCGCGCTACCTGGAGGTCCAGGTCGACGTGCGGCGCTGCCACACCGCGCCGGAGATGACCTCCGAGCTGGAGTACACCATCATCCGCCGCTCCCGGCAGCTGCGGAACGAGAAGCGCGGGCCGGAGGCCACGCTGCGTGGGCCGCTGGGTGGCGCGGAGGTCACCCTGGAAACGGCCCTGAGCATGCGGGCGTTCGATGTGTGGGTGCACGAGCAGGACCTGCGTCGGGCCCTGGGCCGGCCCGGCAACCTCGATTCGCCGGGCGCGCACATCGTCCGTGACACGCTGCTCGGCGCTCTCCCCAAGGTGGTGGCCAAGCGCGCGGGCGCGCCGGCCAATTCCGCGGTCGTCGTCGATGTGAGCGGCCCGCTGGAGTTCATGCGCACGGTCCGGGTGGACGCGGAGGGCCGGGGCACCATCGACGGCAGTGTGTCGCTGGGCCCGGCGGTGACGATCGCCCTGGACTGGGAGACGTATCTGCGGCTGGCCTGCGGGCGGGTGCGGCCGGAGGCGGTGGCCGAGCTGGTGAAGATCGAGGGCGACCGGGAGCTGGCGGACGCCATCCTGGCCAACTTCGCGGTCACGCCGTAGCGCCCTGCCGCGCGGGTACCGCGGAACAGGGCGCTGAGGCGGGGCGCTGGGCAGGGCGCTGACGCAGCGCGCTGAGGCGGGGCCGGCAGACCGGCGCAGGTGGTGGCCGCGGCGGTGTGCGGGTGCCCGCGGAGCAGCGCGACCACCTGGCGGGCGGATCAGGCGTTGGCGCCCCGGGCGGCTACCGGCCAGCGGTCCGCGAGCTCACCGTCGCGGACCACCATTAGCTCGTCGACGAGATTGACCGCGGTGCAGACGTGGTTGGGGACGACGGCGAGCACGGCGCCGGGGCGGGGCGCGCGGGTGCCGGACGCCAGCTGGACGACGGCATGGTGCTCGGACAGCGAGGTGATGACCGCGCCCGGCAGCTGCGGGATCAGCCCGTGGCCGGTCAGGTAGGCCGGGCGGTCGGTGCTGAGGATCTTGCTGCCGGCGTCCAGCACGATGCGGTCGGGGGCGGGGACGCTGACCACGGTGGCCGCGGCGGCCAGCGCGACGTCCCCGGTGGCGCAGCTGCCCAGCGCGACCTGGGTCGCGTCGTTGAAGACGTAGACGCCGGGGCGGAGTTCGTTGACCACGCCCTGCCGGACGGCGCCCGCGGTCGGGGTGGATCCGCCGCTGATCACCGGGGCGCTCAGGCCGGCCTCCTCGATGGCCCGGGCCGCCTCGCCCAGCGCGCGCTCCTCGTCCCGGGCCGCCGACTCGCGGGCCTGCGGGCCGTAGCCGTGGCCGGGGAAGGTGAACACGCCGTGCACCAGCAGTCCGGCGCCCGCGGCCGCGCGCGCCACGGCCGCCGCGCCGCCCGGCACGACGCCGGTGCGGTGGTGGCCGCTGTCGATCTCGACCAGCACTCGGACCGGGGCCGCGCTCCCGCGCAGCGCGCGTCCCAGCTGGGTGGCGCCCTCGACCGAATCCACGCCGACGCTCAGGGCGACCCGGTCGGCGAGCTGCCGCAGCCGCTGCCCCTTCCGCTCGTCCGCCCAGAGCGGGTAGGCGATGAACAGGTCGTCGGCGCCTGCGTCGGCGAAGACCTCGGCCTCCCCGATGGTTGCCACCGTGAGCCCGTCCGCACCCGCCGCGAGCTGATACTCCGCCACCCGCGGGCTCTTGTGCGTCTTGGCGTGCGGCCGCAGGGCGAAGCCCAGCTCGCGGGCGCGGTCGGCCATCCGGCGGACATTGCGCTCCATGACGTCCGCGTCCACCACCAGCGCGGGCGTGCTGATGCCCGCGGGCAGTCGCCAGGACAGTTCGTCGGTCGACGGGATCGTCATGTGGTGCCCCCGAAAGTCGGTGTTCGAAGTCGTACCCGGCCCATGAAACCAGCCCGTCCGGCATTTGAGGACCGGGGGCTTGGGGGCGGAGCCCCCAAATACAACGCGCACCCCCGCCCTCAAGCCGGCACGTGCACCGCCTCCACCCGACTGGCCACCACCCGCTCCCGCTCCCGCCGGTCCGCCCGCCCGCGCAGCCGGAGGATCTGCGTCAGGCCGAGGGCCTGGAGGACGAAGACCGAGGCGAACGCGATCCGGTAGTTGTCGCCGGTGGCGTCCAGCAGCACGCCGACGGCCAGCAGGGTGGTCATGGAGGCCGTGAAGCCGCCCATGTTGACGATGCCGGAAGCGGTCCCGGCTCGCTCCGGCGGGTTGGCGGGCCGGGCGAAGTCGAAGCCGATCATGGAGGCGGGTCCGCAGGCGCCGAGCACCGCACACAGGCTGATCAGCAGCCAGCCGGGGGCGCGGTCGCCGGGCCAGGCCAGCACCGCCGCCCACAGCAGGGCGGTCGCGGCGATGGTGCCCAGCGCCAGCGGCGCGCGGGCGGTGTGGTGGCGGGCGATGATCTGCCCGTAGACCAGGCCGATGACCATGTTGCAGAGCACCACCAGGGTCAGCAGTTCACCGGCCTCCGCCCTGCTGTGGCCCTGGTCCTCGACGAGGAAGGGCAGGCCCCACAGCAGCAGGAAGACCATCGCGGGGAACTGCGTGGTGAAGTGCACCCACATGCCGAGCCGGGTGCCCGGCTCGCGCCAGGCGTCCGCGATCTGGCGGCGTACGAAGCCCTTGCCGGCGCGGGCGACCGGCTCCGGCTGGTGTCCCTCGGGGTGGTCCTTGAGGAAGAGCAGGGTCAGCACGAGGACCAGCACGCCGCCCAGCGCGCTGCCCGCGAAGGTGGGGGTCCAGCCGAAGCGGTGCAGCAACTGGGCGAGCACCAGGGTGGAGATGAGGTTGCCGGCCATCCCGAAGAGCGCGGCGACCTGGGCTATCAGCGGCCCCCGGCGGGCCGGGAACCAGCGCGCGCCCAGCCGCAGCACGCTGATGAAGGTCATCGCGTCGCCGCAGCCCAGCAGGGCCCGGGAGGCCAGCGCGGTGCCGTAGGACTCGGACAGCGCGAAGCCGAACTGACCGGCGGTATAGAGCAGGATGCCCAGGCTCAGCACCTTGCGGGTGCCGAGCCGGTCGACCATCAGGCCGACGGGTATCTGCATGCCCGCGTAGACCAGCAGTTGGAGGATGGAGAAGGTGGACAGCGCGGAGGCGTTGATGGAGAAGCGGTCCGCCGCGTCCAGGCCCGCCACGCCCAGGCTCGTCCGGTAGGTGATGGCGACGAAGTAGACGGCCACACCCAGGCCCCATACGGCGACCGCGCGGCGGCCGCCGGGTGGATCGCCGGGCAGGCTCACCCCACCGCCGGCCCGGCCGGTGTCCGGGACGCTCATCGCACGTCTCCGCGCGCGAGGTTCTTCACCCAGCTGACGTGGCTGTGGACGACGGCGGCGGCCGCGTCCGCGTCGCCGGCGCGCAGGGCCTGGAGGATCTCGGTGTGCTCGGCGATGTTCTTGGCGATGCGGTCGGGGTGGGCGTGCATCACGGCCACGCCCATCCGCAGCTGGCGGTCGCGGAGCTGGTCGTAGAGGCGGGAGAGGATCTCGTTGCCCGCGCTGCGCACGATCTCGGCGTGGAAGCAGCGGTCGCTGACCGCGACGGCCGCCAGATCGCCGGTGGCCGCCTGCCGCTTCTGCTCCTCCAGCAGCTCCTCCAGACGGGTGATCAGCGCCGGCGGGGCGGGCACGGCCTTGCGGGCGGCGTGCTCCTCGACCAGCAGCCGGGTCTCGACGACGTCGGCGATCTCCTGGGCGGAGACCGGCAGGACCAGCGCGCCCTTCTTCGGGTAGAGCTTGATCAGACCCTCCACCTCCAGGCGGAGCAGGGCCTCCCGCACCGGGGTCCGGGAGACGCCGACGGCCTCCGCGAGATCACCCTCGGTGAGCAGCGTGCCGCCCTCGTAGCTCCGGTCGAGCACCCCCTGCTTGATGTGCGCGTAGACCCGCTCGGCGGCGGGCGGCTGCTTGGCCGGGGGCGCGGCTGGGGCGGTCGCTGAGATCATGCACGCAGCATAGATACAACAGGGATACGAGCGGGAGGGCGGTCCCGCGATACGGACGGGTAGGCGGCGGCCGCAGGGACGGCACCGCGGCGGACCACGCCACACGAACGCGGGCGACGCCACACGAACGGGGAACGGCGAGCCTCCCGGGTGTGACAGCGACCGGCGGATCGCCGTTACATCCCCGACAGCACCACCGGATCGGAGTCCACGATGCACCGCACCCCCCACCGCCCCCACCGCCCCCGAACCCCCCGCACCACGCCCGCCAGGACGGCCGCCGCCCTGGCGGGCGTGGCCGCGTTCGCCCTGCTCGGCACCGCCTGCGGGGAGAGCAAGGACAAGGCCGCCGACACCCCCACGATGAAGCCCACCGTCGCCACGGCCGCCGCCGTCGCCACCCGGTCGGCCGAGGCCGGCGTCACCCGATCCGGCCTTCCGTACGTCGTCAACCACTACGGCGAGGAGCACGCGGACAAGGGGGTCGCCCAGCGCCGCCCGAAGAACCTGGTGCTCTCCGAGTTCACCACCATCAGCGGGGTCAGCTGGCAGAAGTGGGGCGCCAGGCGGGCCTCGGGCACCGGAAAGGTCACCGGCACCTGGTGCGGGGAGAAGTGCCTGGACAAGCCGCTGAAGGGGACCGTCACCCTCACCGACCCCAAGAAGAACAGCGGGAAGAACAGCGAGAAGAAGGTCTTCTCCTCCTTCAGGCTCAAGCTCTCCGGCGGATCCGGAAACTACGATTCCGACGATCTCCGCGGCAAGCGCCCGCTCCCCACCCGCTGACCCGTACCGCCTGGCCTGAGCCGGAACCGGCGGAAAGGGGATGGGCGTCCAACCGCCCATCCCCTCTCACCCGCCGTTACCGGCGCGCGGTCAGCACCGAGCCGGGGCCCACAACCTGGGTGCCCGTCTCCGGGCGCTCACCGACGACGTCGATGGTCCGGCCCGAGACCGAGATGTCGCTCGCCGCATACGGCTTGGCACCGTCGGCGGGCAGCTTCATCGACACCCACCGACCGCCGGAGTAGCGGAACACGGCGCTGGTCTCCTCCGTCTTCCGCTCCAGGACGACGGGGTCACCCTGGCTGATCGCGACCGAGTTCAGCTCCCCGGTCCCCCTCGGCAGTGGGACGTTGGTCCACTTCCGTCCGTCGTACCGCAGCGCCAGCGCATGCATGGAGCTGTCGGACGCCTCCGACCCACCCACGGCCCACAGCTGCCCGCCCGGCCCGGCGGCGACCTCATTCAGCCCCGCGTGGGCGGGGACGCCGGAAACGGCGACCTTGCTCCAGCGTGTGCCGTCGTAGTGCAGCAGCACCGGCTTCTCGGGAGTGAAAAAGCCCGTGCGGCCCACGGCCCACACGTCGTCGGCGGCGAGCGCGGTGACGCTCGACAGCATCCACGGCTGGTCCTTGTCCCCTCCAACGACGTCCGGCAGCTTCTGCGCCTTCCAGCGGGTGCCGTCCCAGTGCTGGAGGGTTCCGGCGACCCTGGAGCCGTCTTCCCCCCTTACCTGCGTCCAGCCCGCTGCCCAGGCATCGTTGGGAGCGCGAGTGTCGACGGAGGTGAACCCGGCCGACACCGTCCCCCGGGGCACCGGAGCGACAGCGGACTTCCACGCCGTGCCGTTCCAGCGCTGTGTCACCACACCACCGACCTGCTCCACGTAGTCCCCGACCAGCATGCCGTTGCGCGGCGAAGAGGCATCGACGTCATTGAACCGGACGTCCTCATGGGGCGCCGCCGTCACGGGCGCCGTCTTCACCCGCTTCCAGCCGGGGCCCTTGCGCTCGTCGCGCTCCCACAGAGCGGGCACGAACACGGCGTCGTCCCCCTCTTGGACGATCCGCATCCCCGCCACCCATGTGGTCTTCGCGTCAGGCCGCGTGGAGGCGTAGAGCGCGGCGTTGCCCGGCGTCACCTTCGACTCGCTCCACCCGGCGGCACGCGGCGAGGCCGGGGACGGAGTGGACTCGGCCGCGGAAACGGCGGCCAACGCCGGCGTCGCGCTCGCGGCCAGCGTCAGCCCGGCCAACACCGCCATCGCACCGCGGACACCGCGGGTACTGGTCATCTTCTTCACGTTGCTGCCTTTCATCTACAGGTCAGCGGACGGCCCGTGTCCCCTCCCCCGTGGGGGGCGCCGTGGCTCGACCGCTCCGCCATTGAAAGCGGCTGTACGGTTGATCAGCGGCCCCCTTCCGAAGCACTGATCAATTGATAAAGGCGCTGGTGAGCGGGGGTGTTGAGGGGGAGCAGGGCAAGGAAGTGCAGGACAAGGGGGGACAAGGGTGGGCCGCCGTGAGAGGCCGGTGGACCCGAGCGCCGGTCCGGTTCAGCGCTTCGCCTACGAGCTGCGCAAGCTGCGTCAGGAGGCCGGGGGGCCGACCTACCGCGCGATGGCGCAGCGGGCGCCGTACTCGGCCACGGCCCTGTCCCAGGCAGCGGCGGGTGAGCAGCTGCCCTCGCTGCCGGTGACGCTGGCGTACGTCGGGATCTGCGGCGGGGACCGGGCGGAGTGGGAGGAGCGCTGGCGCGAGGCGGCCGCGCGTGCGACACAGGCCGCGGTCATGGAGCGGGCCGAGGACGACGCCGCCGCCGACCCGCCCTATCGCGGCCTGGCCCGCTTCGAAGTCGGCGACCACGAGCGCTTCTTCGGGCGGGACCGGCTCGTCGCCGACGTCGTGGAGCTGACCCGGAGCAACCGGTTCACCGCCGTCTTCGGCCCCTCCGGCAGCGGCAAGTCCTCACTGCTGCGGGCGGGCCTGATACCCGTGCTCCGGGAGACCGGGACCGGCGGCGGCGCCCCGTCGGCTCCACCGCCGCCGGCCGTCATACGGGTCCTGACGCCGGGTGACCACCCGGCCCGTACCCACCGCGCGGCACTGGCCCCGAAGGCGGGCGACGGCGACACCTGGCTGATCGTCGACCAGTTCGAGGAGGTGTTCACGCTCTGCCAGGATCCGGCGGAGCGGCGGGAGTTCATCGATGCGCTGCTCGCCGCACGCGAACCGGGAAGCCGGCTGCGCGTCGTGGTCGCCGTACGAGCCGACTTCTTCGGCCGGTGCGCCGGACACCGCGGGCTGGCCGCCGCGCTCCGCGGCGCCACGCTGCTCGTCGGCCCGATGGGACCGGCCGAGCTGCGCGAGGCGATCGTGCGGCCGGCCGCCGCGACGGGCCTGATCGTGGAACGGTCCCTGACCGCCCGGATCGTGTCCGAGGTCGCCGACGAACCGGGCGCGCTGCCGCTGATGTCCCACGCCCTGCTGGAGACCTGGCGCCGGCGGCGCGTACGGACGCTGACGGAGGAGGCGTACGAGTCCGTGGGCGGGGTCCACGGCGCCATCGCCGCGACGGCGGAGCGGGTGCACGGCGAGTTGTCCACGCGCCAGGCAGAGCTGGCCCGCCGGATCCTGCTGCGGCTGATCACCCCCGGCGACGGCGCACCGGACACCCGGCGTCCGGCGGACCGGGCGGAGCTGGAAGCGGACGGAACCCCCAGGGAGACGCCGGACGACACATCGGTGGTGCTGGAGCGCCTGGTCCGGGCCCGCCTGGTGACAGTGGATGACGGGGTGGTCGACCTCGCCCACGAGGCGCTGATCACCGCCTGGCCGCGGCTGCGGGGCTGGATCGAGGAGGACCGCGGACGGCTGCGCGTCCACCGGAAGCTGACGGAGGCCGCGCGGGCGTGGCAGGAGCTGGACCGGGATCCGGGCGCGCTGTACCGCGGGGCGCGCCTGGCGGAGGCGGAGGAGGCGTTCGGCTCGGACCGGGAGCGGGCCGCCCTCACCTCCCTGGAGCGGGCGTTCCTCACCGCGAGCAGCGGCGGGCGGCGGCGTGAGCGCCGCCGATTCCGGGCCGTGGTCGGCACGCTGTCCCTGCTGCTCGTCCTGGTGATGGTGGCGGGAATGGCGGCCTGGCAGTCCAAGCGCGAGGGTGACCAGCGCCGCGCCGAGGCCACCTCTCGCCGTCTCGCGTCGATCGCGGAGACCATGCGCTCCGCCCACCCGGTGACGGCGCTGCGGCTGAGCGCCGCCGCGTGGCGGATCAGCCACACGGACGAGGCGCGGGCGGCGCTGCTGGGCGCGGTGACCCAAACGGAGCAGGACTCCTTCACCATTCCCGGCGAGGACCCGGACATGGAGGCGTACTTCAGCGCGGACGGGCGGACGACGGTGCGCGTCGCGGCCGGCCGCGCACAGCGCTGGGATGTGGCCGGCCACCGCCGGACGGGCGGACTCCGCCTGGCCGGTGCGGAGCGGGTGGAGGGCCTTTCGCCGGACGGGCGGCGATTGCTGGTGGCGGCGGGCGGTCAGTTGACCGTCCGTGACCTCGACACCGGTAAGCCGGTCGGTCCGCGCCCTGCTCCCGGGCCCGCGGACACCCTGAACGCCGGGTTCGCCCCGAGCGGGCGCACGGTGGTCCTGGAGGACGGCCACTCGATCAGGCTCTGGGACGTGCGGCGCGGGCGCCTGGTGTTCCAGCGCGAGGGCGAGGACGTCTACCAGCCGGTCGTCAGTCCGGACGACCGGTTCCTGACGCTGTGCGTGGGGAGCTCCCTGGAACTGTGGGACGTCGCCGCGCGGCGTCAGGTGCGCCCGCCCCGCGCGGCGGCGCTGTCGCGCGCCGTCTGCAGTAGCGCTCCGACCCCCGACGGTGGCAGAGCGTGGGAGTTCGATCCGCAGGGCCGCGGGCTGGCCGTCGGCAGAAAGGAGCTCGCCATCTGGGACCTGAGCTCCGGGAAGACGGTGCGGATCCTCGACCACGCCGACACGCTGGACGATGTCCGTTTCAGCCGCGACGGACGGTTCGTCTCCACGGTGGCCGACCAGAAGATCACGTTGTGGCGGATCTCCGCGGGCTCCGCCGAGGCGGTCTACTCGCACCGGCTGGCCGGCGATTACGTCCTGGGCCACTGGCTCGACCTGGACCGGGGCGTGATCCGGTACCAGGAGGGGACCGGTGACGGCACCGGCGCCGTGCGGACCCTGTTCGTCGGCGATGCCACCGCCTCCCCGCGGCGCCGGGAGCCGGCCCGGAAAGCCGCGTTCAGCCCCGACGGGCGGCTGGTCGTCACGGCCCGCCGCCACGGGGATCGCATGCGGTTCGAGGCGCGGCCCACCGACGGCGGCGGCCCGGCGACCTCGCTGCCCCCGGTCGACTGCGGAACAGCCGACCAGCCGCTGCGGAAGAGCGAACAGTGCTGGGCGCACCTGGCGTTCAGCGCCGACGGACGGACTCTGGCCTACGGGGTCGGTGGCGACAAGGTGCACGACGACCCGGACGTCCAGTACCGGGAAGGGACCGGAGCCCGCCCGGAGCGGATCACGGTGTGGGATCTGCGGGAGAACCGCGAGCGGGCGGAGCTGGTGCTCGCGACGCACGCCAAGGACGCGGAGAGCGCCGATGCCATCGCGCTGAGCCCGGACGGCTCCTCGCTCTACGCCCTCCGCCAGGGCCCCGAAGCCGTACTGGAGAAGTGGGACGCGCAGCGCCGGCAACAAGTGCCGCGGCATACCGAGAAGCCGGACCTCGGAACCGCCGTCTGGGCGGATCCTCCGGCCGGCGCCTTGGCGGTGCGCCCCGACGGGCGGCTGCTGGCCACCACGCAGGGGATCGGCTTCACCCTGCCCTCGGCCCGCAGGGCCTCGGGTGCCACCGGGCAGCGGAACGCCCGTGCGCTCGCCTACAGCCCCGACGGCGAACGGCTCGCCCTGGGCGGGCCCTCCGGCCGGGTGAGCGTGTACGACGGCGACGGCAGGCAACCCATGGGCTCCCTCTCCGGAACGGACTCGGGCCAGGCCCAGAAGGCCGAGCCGGTGGCCGCCCTCGCCTACTCGCACGACGGGGCGACGCTGGCCGTGGCGGGTGCGAAGGGCACGGTGCGGCTGTGGGACGCCGCCTCGGGGCGCCCGCTGGGCAGCACGCTGACCACCGCGGCCGATCCCGTCCGGGCGATCGCGTTCAGCCCCGACGACCGGACCCTGCTGGTGGCCGGGGCCCGCACCCCGCTCAGGGCCTACCCCGTCGACCCGACCCGCGTCGTCGCAGCCGTCTGCGAACGCGCGGGCGGCGGCCTGTCGCGCGCCGACTGGTCCACGTACATCCCGGAGGTCCCGTACCGCGACATCTGCTGACGCGTCCGGCGGGATCGCCGTGGCGCCGCACGCTCAGGGGTCTCCGGCGGCGTCGCCGTGGCGCGGCTCCCGTCAGCCGACCTCGACCAGCCCCTCTCCCTCCGCCTCCCGCGGAGAGGCCGGCCCGGCGGCGGCGGTCGAGCGCTGTGCCCGGTAGCGGCCCGGGGCGACCCCGTACTCCCGCTTGAACGCCTTGGCGAAGGCGAACTCCGAGGCGTAGCCGGTCCGCTGGGCGACCACCCGCAGCGGCTGGTCGCCCTCGCGCAGCAGCCCGCCGGCCAGGGTCAGCCGCCACCAGGTCAGATAGCCGAGCGGCGGCTCGCCGACGAAGGCGGTGAACCGTTTCGCGAACGCCGCCCGGGACAGCCCCGCCACCGCGCCCAGTTCCTCGACCGTCCATGGGCGGGCCGGCTGGTGGTGGATCGCGCTCAGCGCCTGCCCGATCGCCGGGTCGTGGAGTGCCGCCGCCCAGCCGGCCGTGGCCTGGGCGTGTCCGTCGTACCAGGCCCGCAGGATGTACAGCAGCGCGGTGTCGAGCAGACCGCTGGTGGCGGCGGCCGCGCCGGGCCGGGTCTGCTCCGTCTCGATGCGCAGCAGCTCCAGCACCCCGCCCAGCGGCCGGCCTTGGCTGGGCAGCCGGACCAGGCCGGGCAGACAGCTCAGCAGCGGATGCGGGCGGGACCGGTGCAGCTGGTAGGCGCCGCAGAGCATCAGCGTCCCCGGCGTTCCGTCGTCGGTGGTGCCCGGGTCGGACGGCCAGGAGCCGTCGGCGTTCGGGGCCACCTCGACCAGCGGGGTGCCGGGGTCGTCGGCCAGGCCGTACCCGACGCCGTGCACGAAGGCCAGATCGCCCGCGGCCAGCCGGATCGGCGGGCTGCCGTCCTCCGGCAGCACCCAGCAGGAACCTTCCAGCACCGCGTGGAAGCCGACCCCGTCCGAGGCCGCGAAGCGCAGCCCCCAGGCCCCGTGCCGCCGCCTGCGGCCGGCGTGCGGCCGCCCGGCGCGCATCGCGGTGATCGCGTCGCTGAGTACGTCCATGCGGGCGAGCGTACCCGCCGAAGACGAGCGCGCATGATCGCAAGACGCTGCGGCATGGGCGGCCGGGCGCGGCCTTCGTACGGTGAATCCATCGAGGTCAGAGGCGCCCTGACCGTCCGTCACACATCTCCTTTACGAGCGGAGTGAACCATGGCCAAGCAGGTGGTGTTCGACGAGATCGGCGGCCCCGAGGTGCTGCGGATCGAGCAGGTGGAGCTCGGCGAGCCGGGCCCCGGCGAGGTGCTGCTCCGCGTGGACGCCCTCGGCCTCAACCGGGCGGAGGCGCTCTTCCGCTCCGGCGGCTACTACTACCAGCCCACCCTGCCCGGATCCCGGCTCGGTTACGAGGCGGCCGGCGAGGTGGTGGCGCTCGGAGCGGGGGTGACCGACTTCGCGGTGGGCGACCAGGTGCTGACGACGACCACCGGCGAGATGAGCGCCAACGGGGTCTACGGCGACACGCTGCGCCTGCCGGCCGGCGACCTCATCCACCGCCCCGGCTCCACCGACGCGGTGACAGCAGCCGCGCTCTGGCTCTCCTACAGCACCGCCTACGGCGCGCTGGTGGAGAAGGGCGAGCTGCGCCCCGGGGACACCGTGCTGATCACCGCCGCCTCCAGCAGCGTCGGGGTGGCGGCGATCCAGATAGCCCGCCATCTCGGCGCGATCCCGATCGCGGTCACCCGCAGTGCGGCCAAGCGCGAGCGCCTGGAGCGGCTCGGCGCGGCACACGTGATCGTCCTGGACGAAGGTGATCTGCGGGAGCAGGTCACCAAGGTCACCGACGGCCGGGGTGCCGACATCGTCTTCGACTCCGTCTCCGGCCCCGGCCTGGCCGAGGTCGCCCAGGCGGTCGCGCCGGGCGGGCTGCTCATCGTCTACGGCTGGCTCGACCCGAGGCCGGCGCCGCTGCCGCTCAACTGGACGCTGCGCATCCTCGGTTACGGCAACCTCCAGGTCACCGGCGACCCGGTGGTCCGCCGCCGGGTCTGGCACTTCCTGGACGCGGGCCTGCGCGCGGGCACCCTGGCCCCGTTGATCGACCGCACCTTCGACCTGGAGGAGATCGCCGAGGCCCACCGCCACCTGGAGTCCAACAGCCAGATCGGCAAGATCGTGGTCACCGTCGCCCACTGATGCGGTGGCCTGAGCGGGCGTGCGTGCGGGCGGGCGGGCGGGCCAGGGGCAGTCGAACTCGCCCGCCTCTTCACTCAAGCGCCCGGTACTCAGGTGACGGCTCAATCAGGTCGGGACGCTCCACCACGTACCGATCACCGTGAATACCAAGCATCGCCCAGTGCCACGCCTCGTCATGGAAGACAAGCCCGCGGTAAGGGCTGCCGTCATCCGGCTCGTACGGGTAGAACTCCAGGGCGGCTTCGGTGGCTTCCGCCGGTGTCAGACCGCCATGATGCTCCATCACCCATGCGTAGCCGCGCCGTTCGGATGCCAGATACGCGACGTACTCCGCCTCGCTCCATGTCATGGCTCAACCCTAGGCATCTCACCAGGGAAAACACTGTCCGGGGCATCGGGCAGGGAACGGCCGAGGGGGCCGGGAGCATCCGCTCCCGGCCCCCTCGGGCACTCAGGTGATCGGGCAATCCGCCGGTCAGCCCCAGGTGATGAGCTTCTTGGGGTTCTCCAGGATCGCTGCCAGGTCCGCCAGGACCTTGGAGCCCAGCTCGCCGTCGACCAGGCGGTGGTCGAAGGAGAGGGCGAGGGTGGTCACCTGGCGCGGCTTGACCTTGCCCTTGTGGACCCACGGCTGGAGCTTGATCGCGCCGAAGGCGAGGATCGCGGCCTCGCCCTGGTTGAGGATCGGGGTCCCGGTGTCGACGCCGAAGACGCCGACGTTGGTGATGGTGATCGTGCCGCCGGACATGTCCGCCGGGCTGGTCTTGCCGTCCCGGGCGGTGGCGATCAGCTCGGAGAGCGCCTGGGACAGCTCGGGCAGCGTCTTGGCCTGCGCGTCCTTGATGTTCGGGACGATCAGCCCGCGCGGAGTGGCCGCCGCGATGCCCAGGTTGACGTAGTCCTTGTAGACGATCTCCTGGTTGGCCTCGTCCCAGGACGCGTTGATGTCCGGATTGCGGCGGATGGCCAGCAGCAGGGCCTTGGCCACCAGCAGCAGCGGGTTGATCCGCAAGCCCGCCATGTCCGGGTCCTGCTTGAGCTCCTGGACCAGCTTCATCGTCCGCGTCACGTCGACCGTGATGAACTCGGTGACGTGCGGGGCGGTGAAGGCACTGGCCACCATCGCCTGGGCGGTCGCCTTCCGCACGCCCTTGACCGGCACCCGGCGCTCACGGTCCGCGCCGACAGCGGCCGGAACGGGGGTGACGGTCTCGGCGACGGCAGGCGCCGGCGCGGGGGCCGGGGCCGCCGCGGCGTGCACGTCCTCGCGGGTGATGATCCCGTCCGGGCCGGTCGGGGTCACCGTGGCGAGGTCGACGCCGAGGTCCTTGGCGAGCTTGCGGACCGGCGGCTTGGCCAGCGGGCGGGCGCCGGCCGGGGCGGTGAACGCGGTCGCGGCGGCCGGGCCGTGGCCGTTCAGTTCGCCCTGGACGGCGGCGCGGACCGGCTCGGCCGCGACCGGTGCCGGGGCAGCCGCGGGCGGCTGGGCCGGGGCGCCGGGCTGCGGCTTGCGGGCGCGCCGCTTGGTGGACGACGGGGCCGCGCCGTAGCCGACCAGCACCGCCTGGCGGCCCTGCGGCTCCTCGGGCTCCTCCTCCACCGCCGGAGCGGGGGCGGCCTCGGCGGCCGGGGCCGCGGCGGGTGCGGGTGCCTCACCGGCGCCCGGCTGGGTGTCGACGGCGATGATGACGGTGCCGACATCCACCGTGACGCCCTCGCCGAAGCGCAGCTCGTGCACCACCCCGTCGAAGGGGATCGGCAGCTCGACCGCGGCCTTGGCGGTCTCCACCTCGCAGACGATCTGGCCGTCGGTCACCGTGTCACCCGGTGCGACGTACCACTTGAGGATCTCGGCCTCGGTGAGCCCCTCGCCCACGTCGGGCATCTTGAACTCGCGGAAGCGCTGGCCGTTTGCAGTCATGGTCACGACTCTCCTCAAGCCCTTCAGTACGCCAGCGAGCGATCGACGGCGTCGAGCACCCGGTCCAGATCCGGAAGGTACTCGTCCTCCAGCCGGGACGGCGGGTACGGGGCGTGATATCCGCCGACTCGCAGCACCGGTGCCTCCAGGTGGTAGAAGCACCGCTCGGTGATACGGGCGGCGATCTCCGCGCCGGAGCCGAAGAAGACCGGCGCCTCGTGCACCACCACCAGCCGGCCGGTCTTCTCCACCGACCGCTGGATGGTGTCGAAGTCGATCGGCGAGACCGAGCGGACGTCGACCACCTCGATCGACTTGCCCTCCTCGGCGGCGGCCGCGGCGGAGGCCAGGGCGACCTTCACCATCGGGCCGTAGGCGAGCAGGGTCAGGTCGGTGCCCTCGCGGACCACCCGGGCGGCGTGCAGCGGGCCGGGGATCGCCGCGGTGTCCAGCTCGGACTTGTCGTGGTAGCGGCGCTTCGGCTCGAAGTAGATCACCGGGTCGTCGCTGGCGATCGCCTGCTGGAGCATCCAGTAGGCGTCCGAGGCGTTCGACGGGGAGACGATCTTCAACCCCGCGACGTGCGCGAACAGCGCCTCGGGCGACTCGCTGTGGTGCTCCACCGCGCCGATGCCACCGCCGTAGGGGATGCGGATGACGACGGGCATCTTGACCTTGCCCAGCGACCGCGCGTGCATCTTCGCGAGCTGGGTGACGATCTGGTCGTACGCCGGGAAGACGAAGCCGTCGAACTGGATCTCCACCACCGGGCGGTAGCCGCGCAGCGCCAGACCGATGGCGGTGCCGACGATGCCGGACTCGGCCAGCGGGGTGTCGATGACCCGGTCCTCGCCGAAGTCCTTCTGCAGGCCGTCGGTGACCCGGAAGACGCCGCCGAGCTTGCCGACGTCCTCACCCATGATCACGACCTTGGGGTCGTTCTCCAGCGCGGTGCGCAGGGACGCGTTGATCGCCTTGGAGAGCGACATCTTTTCCGCAGCCATGTCAGTTGCCCTCCTCGGCGGTCACGAACGAAGCCTGGTACGCGGCGAAGGCCGCGCGCTCCTCGTCGACGAGCGCGTGCCCGTCGGCGTAGGTGTGCTCGAACATGGCCATGTCGTCCGGGTCGGGCATCGACCGCACGGCGTCCCGCACCCGCTTGGCCAGCGCGTCGCTCTCGGTCTCCAGCTCGGCGAAGAAGGCGTCGTCGGCCAGGCCCTCGGCGGTCAGGTAGGTGCGCAGCCGCAGGATCGGGTCGCGCGCCTCCCACAGCTCCCGCTCCTCGGAGGTGCGGTAGCGCGTCGGGTCGTCGGAGGTGGTGTGCGCGCCCATGCGGTAGGTGAAGGCCTCGATCAGCATCGGGCCCTCGCCGCTGCGGGCGCGCTCCAGCGCGGCCCGGGTCACGGCCAGGCAGGCGAGGACGTCATTGCCGTCCACCCGCACGCCCGGGAAGCCGAAGCCCTGTGCGCGCTGGTAGAGCGGCACCCGCATCTGCTTCTCGGTCGGCTCGGAAATGGCCCACTGGTTGTTCTGGCAGAAGAAGACGACCGGGGCGTTGTAAACGGCGGCGAAGGTGAAGGATTCCGCGACATCACCCTGGCTGGAGGCACCGTCACCGAAATAGGCGATCACCGCGCTGTCCGCGCCGTCCTTCGCCACGCCCATCGCGTATCCGGTGGCGTGCAGCGTCTGCGAGCCGATGACGATGGTGTACAGGTGGAAATTGTTGGTGTTGGGGTCCCAGCCGCCGTTGTTCACGCCGCGGAACATGCCGAGCAGATTCGTCGGGTCGACGTCGCGGCACCAGGCGACGCCGTGCTCACGGTAGGTGGGGAAGACGTAGTCATCGTCGCGCAGGGCCCGGCCGGAGCCGATCTGCGCGGCCTCCTGGCCCAGCAGCGAGGCCCACAGGCCCAGTTCGCCCTGGCGCTGGAGAGTGGTGGCCTCGGCATCGAAGCGGCGGGTCAGCACCATGTCCCGGTACAGTCCGCGCAGCTCTTCGGCGCTCAGGTCGATGGAGAAATCGGGGTGCTCGACCCGCTCGCCCTCCGGCGTCAGCAGTTGTACGAGCTGAGGTTCGTCCGCCGGGCGTTGCTTGGCGCTGCTGCGCTTGCTGCTGCTGCGGCGTGGCTTGCGCGCGGCAGTGCTGTCCACGGTCACGTGTGCTCCTCCGTCTGTCCGGCCCCCGGGGTCCGCCGGTGGCTGGGGATCCCCCTGCCCGAGGCAGGGAGAGCGGCTCGCCCCGTCGCCGACAGCACACGGGGTGGGTGCGCCGAGGTCCGACCGGGCGTGACAGTCGTCCCGGTGGATGGCCCGCAAAAGGCACGTTACCCAGTGTGTCGCATGTGTGCGAAACCCCCTCTGACCTGCAACTTTGCTTGGATATCCAAGTAAATTGCGATCTATCGGGAACCTTTTACTGGTCACAGCCTCGCAGGCCGCCGGAACAACGGCACGTTATCCCGCTGACCTCGAGCTTCGGAAGGGTCAATGTGGGAAACTAAATCCGTGCCCGAAGACGGAAAAATCACGGTTTTTCTCCTTGACGACCACGAGGTGGTGCGTCGCGGGGTACACGATCTGCTCGCCGGGGAGCCGGACATCACCGTGGTGGGAGAGGCCGGTACGGCCGAGGACGCGATCGCCCGGATTCCCGCGGTCCGCCCCGATGTGGCGGTGCTCGACGTCCGGCTGCCGGACGGCAGCGGGGTGGAGGTGTGCCGGGAGGTCCGCTCCCGGGACGCCGGCGTCAGGTGCCTGATGCTCACCTCCTTCGCGGACGACGAGGCGCTCTTCGACGCGATCATGGCCGGCGCCTCGGGCTATGTACTGAAGGCGATCCGGGGGAACGAACTGCTCTCCGCGGTACGGGACGTGGCGGCGGGCAAGTCGCTGCTCGACCCGGAGACCACCGCCCGGGTGCTGGAGCGGCTGCGGGAGGCCGGGCCCGGCGGCGCGCGGGGCGATGACCGGCTGGCGAGCCTCACCGAACAGGAGCGCCGGATCCTGGACCTGATCGGCGAGGGGCTGACCAACCGCGCGATCGGCGAGCGGCTGCACCTGGCCGAGAAGACCATCAAGAACTACGTCTCCAGCCTGCTCGCCAAGCTCGGCATGGAGCGCCGCTCCCAGGCCGCGGCGTACGTCGCCCGCCTCCAGGCCGAGCAGCGCTGATCCAGCGGACCGGCGGCTCGGGCCGGCCCTTGAGGCCGGCTTCCGAGGCCGGCTTTTCGGGACCTCGAGCCGGCCGGCTTTTCGGGACCTTGGGCCCATACGGCTCGGGGCCGCCGCCCCTGTCTCCGCACCCGATCCGCCGGTCAGGGTGGATCCATGCCCACCGACGACCGCCGGATACGCACCCAGCCGCTCGACCGACGCGCCATGGACCTGCTCGACCGCACCCACTACGGGCGCGTGGCGGTGAGCCTGGGAGCACTGCCGGTCACCGTCGTGACCCGGCACATCGTCGCCGGCGAGGACATCCTGCTGCGCATGCACCGCGGCTACGGATACCACCGGGCCTGCGACGGCCATGTGATCGGCTATGCCGCGGACACCCTCCACCACGAGGCGACGGGCGCCGCGGGCGAGCTGTGGTCCGTGCAATGCGTGGGCACCGCGCGCCTGGCCACCCCCACCGCGGCCGAGCTGGAGCGCTTCGGCCCGGCGCCCCGGAGCGCCGACGACGCCCCCTTCGAGGCGGTCTTTTTGCGCGTGTCGCCACAGTTCGTGACCGTCCATCACATCGCAGGCATCGCTCCGCGTCAACTCGAGCACTCTCCGTGACCCGGCTCATCTAACATCTGTCGCGTGCCGCGCTCACTTGTCACCCTCGCCAA
This sequence comes from Streptomyces sp. JLBT605, assembly GCF_058215555.1. Taxonomy (NCBI): domain Bacteria; kingdom Bacillati; phylum Actinomycetota; class Actinomycetes; order Kitasatosporales; family Streptomycetaceae; genus Streptomyces; species Streptomyces sp. JLBT605. The sequence continues at coordinate 3,427,602 of NZ_CM177087.1, read as the reverse complement.
GTCCCCCACCGCTGACAGGGCTTCCCAGGCACACAGGGCTCCCCAGGCACAGGCCGCACACGGCGGCCACAGCACCCACGTGGCGCACCGGGCCCCGGACGAGGGGACGCTGCACACCCTGCTGCGCCGCTACGACCTCCCCGGCGAACCGCTGGCCTGCCGTCCGCTCACCCAGGGCCTGCTCAACCGCGGCTACCGGCTCACCACCACCCACGGCGGCTACTTCCTCAAGCACCACCTCGACGGCGACCGGGCCGCCATCGCCCGCCAGCACCGGGTCACCGCGCGGCTCGACGCGCTCGGCCTGCCGGTCGCGCCGCCGGTCGCCGACGCCGACGGGGACACCGTCACCGTGATCGACGGCCGATGCTGGGCACTGCACCCGTGGGTGGAGGGCCGGCACCGCGATGGCGGCGAGCTGAGCCAGGCGCAGTCCTGGGCACTGGGCGCGCTGCTCGGGCTGGTGCACATGTGCCTGGAGGAGGTCATCGACCCGCGTACGCCCGCCCCGCACGCCGCGCACGCCCCCGACGAGGCCGGCGCCGATCCGGAGCAGACTTATCGCCTCATCGACCGGCTGCTGGCGCTGGCCCGGGCCCGGCAGGGCCGCGACCCCTTCGATGACCTGGCCGTGCACCGGCTGGTCGAGCGCCGGGCGCTGCTGGAGCGGCACGCGCACCGCCGCCCGGCGGCCGCGGCGGTGCCGGCCACCGGCTGGGTGCACGGCGACTTCCACCCGCTCAATCTGCTCTACCGGGACGCGGAGCCGGCCGCGATCGTGGACTGGGACCGGCTGGGCGTGCAGCCCCGCGCCGAGGAGGCGGTGCGCGCCGCCGCGATCTTCTTCGTACGCCCCGGCGGCGCCCTGGAGCTGGCGAAGGTGCGCCCGTACGCGCGCGCCTACCGCTGTGTGACCGGCGCCGGCCCGGCCGAGCTGGCCGCCGCCGTGCACCGGGTGTGGTGGGAGCGGCTCAACGACTTCTGGATGCTGCGCTGGCACTACCAGCTGGGCGACCGGCGGGCCGACCCGCAGTTCCCGGCGGCCGCCGCGCTGGCGGTGTGGTGGACGCGGGAGTACGGGGCCGTCCGCGAGGCGTTCGCGGGCTGACCGCCCCACGCGCACCGCCCGCCGGTCCGGCCTGCGGCGGCCGGTCCGGCGGGCGGATCCAATCGACTACGGGAACCCGGGCGGCTACGGGAACTCGGGCGTGGGGCCCGTCGGGTCGGTGGGCTCGTCCGTCGGCTCATCGGTCGGCTCGTCCGTGGGCTCGTCCGTCGGCTCGTCGGTCGGCTCGTCCGTGGGCTCGTCCGTGGGCTCATCGGTCGGCTCGTCCGTCGGCTCGTCCGTCCAGTCGTCGGTCGGGTCGGTCGTCGGGTCGGTGGGCTCCTCGGACGGCGTCCAGGTGCCCGGGTCCCCGCCGATGCCGCCCGGCTCCACGGACTGGGTGGGCTCCTCGGTCGGCTTCTTGGTCGGTTCCTTGGTCTTGGTCTGCGAGGTCGAAGTGCCCGGCTTCTTCGGTTCCTTGTCCTTGTTCTCCTGGCTGGCCTTCAACGCGAAGGCGACGCCGGCCGCGACCGCGATGATCGCCAGGACCGCCAGCAGCCACATCTTGCCGCGACCGCTGCGGCCGGAACCGCCGCGACCGGAGCCGCCGTCGAAACCGCCGTCGTCGTCCCGGTAACCGATCGGGATGATCGGCTGCTGGGAGGTGTCGCCCTGGCCGGGGTGCGGCAGGGCGCCGGTGGCGCCGGGCATGCCCATGGCCGGGGTCGAACCGCCGAGGTGCTGGGTGACCGGACCGGTGTTCCAGGTGCCGGTGTGACCGCCCGCGTCCTGGAGCATCTGGAGCGCGTAGCCGACCAGGCCGCGCATCTCCTCCGCACTCTGGAAGCGGTCGTCCGGGTCCTTGGCGAGCGCGCGCATCACCAGGCCGTCCAGCTCCGGCGGCACCGCGCCGTCGGAGACCTGCGACGGCGGCACCGGGGTGTCCTGGACGTGCTGGTAGACGACGGACAGCGGGGTCTCGCCGACGAACGGCGGGCGCAGCGCGAGCAGCTCGTAGAGCAGGCAGCCGGTGGCGTACAGGTCGGACCGGTGGTCCACGGCCTTGCCGAGGGCCTGCTCGGGGGAGAGGTACTGCGGCGTGCCCATGACCATGCCGGTCTGGGTCATGGTGGAGGCCGCGCCGTGCAGGGCGCGGGCGATGCCGAAGTCCATGACCTTCACTGCGCCGCTGTGCGTGATGATCACGTTCGCGGGCTTGATGTCACGGTGCACGATGCCGTGCTGGTGGCTGTAGGCGAGGGCCTCCAGCACTCCGGAGACGATGATCAGCGCCTGATCGGCCGGCGGGGCGTCGGCGTTGATCAGCAGATCGCGGATGGTCCGGCCCTCGACCAGCTCCATCACCATGTAAGGGACGGTGTGCTGGCCGGGTCCGTTGGTCCCGCTGTACTGCACGGTGTCCTCGCCGGAGTCGTAGACCGCGACGACGGCGTGGTGGTTGAGTCCGGCGACCGACTGCGCCTCGCGCGTGAAGCGCGCCTTGGACACCGGGTCCTCGGCCAGATCCGGGCGCAGCAGCTTCACCGCGACCGTGCGGCCGAGACGGACGTCCTCCGCGGCGAACACCTCAGCCATGCCGCCGCGGCCGAGACGGTGGGTGAGGCGGTAGCGGCCGTCGCCGACCAGCCCGCCGTTCCCCCACATCTCCGGGGAATCGGGCACTTGGCCGCCGGACGCCACGGGGCCGTGCGAACCCCCGCCACCACTGCTGTCGGGCCGGGAGGCGCCCCCAGCATCAGGTTCCAAGGGCCCATGGGCGCTCTGGGTCTGTGCCATCGGTCCTCGCCGTCGTGATCTGTCCGCTCGCGCGGGCGTTATATACGGTGCTCCGACAGTGCACGCTACAGGTTCCGCGCCCCGCACCGGTCCGGGATGGACCGGCCATCAAACCCGTAAGCGTAGAAGCAAGGCAAATCGCGTGACGGCTTCTTGCGCATCCGGTCACGGAACGGGCACGCAACTTGACGTGTCCGTGGCCTGGGGCAGACTTGGCGAGGATATCGAGTTCAGCCAGATACGACACGACGCTCAGCGAAGTCAGCGGAAGATCAGCGACGATCAGCGCGGATCCATGCGCCGGGGCAGTGCGCCGAGGGGGAAGCAAAACAATGAGCCAGCACGGCGCACAAGGCCGCTACGCGGGCCAGTCGATCGGTGGCGGCCGCTATCAGCTCCAGGATCTGCTCGGCGAGGGCGGCATGGCCTCCGTGCACCTGGCCTACGACACCGCGCTGGACCGCCAGGTCGCGATCAAGACACTCCACACCGAGCTGGGCCGCGAGCAGTCCTTCCGGGAGCGCTTCCGGCGCGAGGCGCAGTCGGTGGCCAAGCTCTCGCACACCAACATCGTCTCGGTCTTCGACACCGGCGAGGACGAGATCGACGGCGCCCTGATGCCGTACATCATCATGGAGTACGTCCAGGGCCACCCGCTGCGCTCGGTACTGGACACGGATGTCCAGCAGTACGGCGCGATGCCCACCGACAAGGCGCTCAAGATCACCGGCGATGTCCTGGCGGCCCTGGAGGTCAGCCACGAGATGGGCCTGGTGCACCGCGACATCAAGCCGGGCAACGTCATGATGACCAAGCGCGGTGTGGTCAAGGTGATGGACTTCGGCATCGCGCGCGCCATGCAGTCCGGGGTCACCTCGATGACGCAGACCGGCATGGTCGTCGGCACCCCGCAGTACCTCTCCCCCGAGCAGGCGCTGGGCCGGGGCGTGGACGCCCGCTCCGACCTGTACTCGGTCGGCATCATGCTCTTCGAGCTGCTCACCGGCCGGCTGCCGTTCGACGCGGACTCGCCGCTGGCCATCGCGTACGCGCATGTCCAGGAGGAGCCGGTCGCTCCCTCCACGATCAACCAGGCCATCCCGCCCGCGGTGGACGCGCTGGTCGCCCGGGCCCTCAAGAAGAACCCGAACGAGCGCTTCCCCACCGCCGAGGCGATGCGCGACGAGTGCCTGAGGATCAGCGGCTCCGGCCAGACCGGAGCCTCGCCGGTCATCATCAGCGGCGGCCCGGCGACCAACAGCGGCTCGGCGGTCGGCGCGTCCGTCTTCCCGCCGCTGGACACCCCGGCCCCGGGCGCGCAGGGCGTGCAGACGCCGTACCAGCCCCAGAGCTCCGGCTTCAACGGCGGCTTCGGGCCGTCCACCGCGCCCACCCAGCCGTACGCCGCCGCCCAGGCGCCCACGGCCACCGCGCCGTACAACGCCGGTCCCAGCACTCCGCCGCCGTACAACTACTCCGCGTCCTCCGCGCCCACCGCGGCCGGTGGCGGCGGTGGCCGCTCCGGCGAGGACAACGGCAACAAGCGCGTGATCATCGGTTCCGCGATCGTGGCGGCACTGGCGGTCATCGGCGTGGTGGTCGTCGTCGCGCTGAGTGGCGGCTCCTCCGGGGACAGCGCGGACGACGGCCCCACCGAGAAGCCCACGAAGACCGCGACCGCGACGCCGTCCGGCTTCAACCCGGGTACGGACATCAAGAACAAGCTCATCGAGACCAAGAAGTGCACCGACGCCACCGAGGCCTACGACGAGCCCGGCGCCTACTACGTGCCGGAGTTCCAGTACCTCTCCGTGGACTCGGTGAAGGCGTGCATCCGGGCGGCCGACTGGAAGTACCACATCACCTACGAGAACGAGAACGTCTGGGGCAAGGGCGCGGTGATCGACTACACCCCCAGCGGCTACAGCAACGCGTACAACCCGTCGACCGAGACCATCGAGCTGACCGTCTCCACCGGCAAGCCGTCCTGACCGGCTGATCGGCCGACGGACTGGCGGACTGGCGGACTGGCGGACTGACAGGCCGGCCGAGTTGGCCGTCTGGCCCGGTTGGCCATCTGAACGAACGGGCCCGGCACGCGCATCGCGTGCCGGGCCCGTCGTGTCGAGGTCCAGGGGTTGCCGTCAGAGGTACGGGCCGGAGACGACCGGTCAGAGGTACGGGCCGGAGCGGGCACCGCCGTGCTGCGGCCGGTGCTCGTCGTCCTCGCCGCCCGCGAGGCCGGGCGGCAGCGCACGGCGCATCTGCTCCAGCTGCGCGCGGGCCGCCATCTGCTGGGCGAACAGCGCCGTCTGGATGCCGTGGAACAGCCCTTCCAGCCATCCGACCAGCTGGGCCTGGGCGATCCGCAACTCGGCCTCGGTGGGCACCGCGTCATCGGTGAACGGCAGCGAGAGCCGCTCCAGCTCCTCGATGAGCTCCGGCGCGAGGCCGTCCTCCAGCTCCTTGACCGAGCTGGAGTGGATCTCCTTGAGCCGGACCCGGCTGGCCTCGTCGAGAGGAGCCGCCCTGACCTCCTCCAGCAGTTGCTTGATCATGCTGCCGATGCGCATGACCTTCGCGGGCTGTTCGACCATGTCCGTCACAGGCACCTCGCGCGACTCGTCGTCGTTGCCGCCGTCACTTGCGTGGGCGCTCCCGAGGGCCATGCCGTCCGGGCCGACGACCAGGACGTGCGGGCTCTCCTGCGACCGTTCGTTCATCGGCTGGTTCATGTGGCCATTCTCTCGTACCGGTCTCGCGTCCCTCGTACCGGTCTCGCGGTCCTACGTCCTGATGGTGCCCCCGGCGGACCCTGATCCACCGCCCGGCGAGCCCCGGATCCCGGCGGAATCCGGGCCCTGGCGCCGGCCGGCAGGGTGTGGGCGCGGTGGCCGGCTGGGCGTAGGCCCGGTGGCCGACCGGCGGGGCGTGGGCGCGGTGGCCAGGCAGCTGGGGCGTGGGCGCGGTCGCGGTGGCCGACCGGCGGGGCTGTTCGTGAGCGGCTCGCGGGCCGCGGCTGGTCAGCGACGCCCGGCAGCGGCGGCTCGTCAGCGCCGCTCGTCAGCGGCGGCGGAGACGCAGCCCCAGGAAGGCCAGGCCGAGCCCGGTGAGGGCCATACCGGTGCCGAGCGGCAGCACCCGCATCACTCGGCCGGTGGGCGCCGCCGTGCTGGTCAGCTCGTCCTCCGCCGGTATCGCCCGCAGGGACGGATCCGCGACGTACGGCGGACGGGCGAGCGGGCTCGGGGAGGCCGACGCGGGCCGTGCGGTGGCGATGTTCCGCAGATCGTGCGCCGGGTTGCCGGAGAGGCGGGCTCCGCGCGCCGGAGTGCCGGATATCCCGGCGGATATACCGGTCGAGATACCGGCGGAGGGTATGGACCGCACGGGTACACGGGCGGCCCGGCCCGGCCCGCCGGGCGTCTGGGCCCCGGGACGTCCCGGACGGACGGTGTCCGGCATGATCGCCCTGCCGGGATGCCGACGGCCCTCACCGGCGCGGTTACCGGCCAGATCGCTGCCCGAGGAGCTGCCCGAAGAGCTACCCGAGGAGGCGACGGCCACCGTGCCGGCGGAGAGCGAGAGAACGGCGGTCAGCAGACCGGCCGCCACACGAGAGCCAAGCCTTGTCGCCACGGCCGTCTCCCTCCCGCTGCCGAACCGCCGGGTGCCGGATATAGCGTCACACGACGGGGCGAACCCGGCATCTCGGACAGACGATCCAGGCGTCGGACGGATGATCCAGACGACCGTCACCCGGTCAGACGGTCAGAGGCGAGACGTCAGATCGGTCAGAGGTCACACGGCCGGAGGCCAGACGGCCGGACGGCCGGAGGTCAGACGGCCAGCAGCACCTTGCCCACATGCGCGCTCTCCTCGAGCACCCGATGCGCGTCCGCCGCGTCCCGCATCGGGAACGTGCGGTCGACGACCGGCCGCACCCGGCCGCCGGCGACCATCGGCCACACGTGCTCCCGCACGGCGGCGACGATCGCCGCCTTCTCCTCCAGCGGGCGGGAACGCAGCGTGGTGGCGATGATCGCGGCGCGCTTGCGCAGCAGGTCGTTGAGGTTCAGCTCGGCCTTGACGCCGCCCTGCAATCCGATGATCACCAGTCGACCGTTCACGGCCAGCGCCTGCACGTTCCGGGTCAGATACTTCGCCCCGATGATGTCGAGGATCACGTCCGCGCCCGCGCCCGCGGTCGCCTCTCGGACCTCCTCGACGAAATCCTGCTCGCGGTAGTCGATGAGGACGTCGGCGCCCAACTCCGCGCAGGCGGCCAGCTTCTTCGGGCCGCTCGCCGTCACCGCGACCCGCGCTCCCACCGCCTTCGCCAGCTGAATGGCGAGCGTGCCGATCCCGCTCGCCCCGCCGTGCACCAACAGGGTCTCGCCGGGCCGCAGATGGGCGGCCATGAAGATGTTCGACCAGACCGTGCAGGCGGCTTCGGGCAGCGCGGCCGCCGTCACCACGTCGATCCCCTCCGGCACCGGCAGCAGCTGGCCGACCGGGACCGCGACCTTCTCCGCGTACCCGCCGCCCGCGAGCAGCGCGCACACCTCGTCCCCGGCGGCCCAGCCGGTGACCCCAGGGCCCACCGCGGCGATCCGGCCCGAGCACTCCAGCCCGGGGTACGGGGACGAGCCGGGCGGCGGGTTGTAGAAGCCCTGACGCTGGAGCAGATCGGCCCGGTTGACGGCACTGGCCACCACCTCGACCAGTACCTCGCCCTCCGCGGGGACGGGGTCGGGGACTTCGGCCCACCGAAGCGCTTCCGGGCCGCCGGCTTCGGGAATCGTGATCGCACGCATGGCGGCGAGGCTACTCCCAAGCGGCAGAGGGGGCCGTGCGGGTGGCCCAGGGCAGCTCCAGTGTCTCCACATGCGCACCGCGCGGGGCTCCGCCGGGCGGGATGACCGCGAGCGCGTCGGCGACCGCGACACCGCGCAGCATGGCCGGGCCGTTGAAGCGCAGCGGCACGGCTTCCGGACCCCGGCGGGCGACCGGGACCAGCCGGGTGTCGTGCGGATGCCCGGGTACGGCGGCGGCCAGCGGCATCGGCGCGGCGACCGGGGTACCACCGCCGCCGAGGGCGCGCAGTATCGGCTCCCCCAGCGTCAGCAGGCCCGAGACCGCCGCCAGCGGATTGCCGGGCAGTCCCAGCAGGTGCCGGTCGGGAGCCAGCCGGGCCAGCAGCATCGGATGCCCCGGCCGCACGGCGACCCCGTCGACCAGCAGCTCCGCCCCGATCCGGTGCAACATCGGGTGCACATGGTCGACCGGACCGGCGGCGGTGCCGCCGGTGGTGATGACCAGGTCGGCGACCGAGGCCGTCACCGCCTCGCGCAACGCTTCCTCGCGGTCCGCGATATGACGGGTCGCCACCACTTCCGCGCCGAGAGCGGCCAGCCAGGGGCCGAGCATCGGGCCGAGAGCGTCGCGGATCCGCCCGTCCCGCGGCAGGCCCGACGTCAGCAACTCGTCGCCCAGCACCAGGATCTCCACCCGGGGCCGCTCCACCGTCGACAGCTCGTCGTAGCCGGCCGCGGCCGCCAGACCCAGCACCGCCGGGGTCACCACCGTCCCGGCGGGCAGCAGTTGTTCGCCGGTGCCGCACTCCTGGCCGCGCGGCCGGATGTCCTGGCCCGGCACCACGGGGTGCCCTCCGACGGACCGCAGCCAGCCTCCCCCGGACTGCGTCCGCGCCGCCCGGCCCGCCACGCCGGAGCCCTCGCTCTCGCTGACCATGCCGTGCTCGCCGACCATGCCGTGCTCGCTGACCATGCCGTGCTCGCTGCGGAGAACGGCGGTCGCGCCGGGCGGCACGCGCGCGCCGGTGGCGATACGGACCGCGTGCCCGTCCGGAAGGGGCGCGGCGGGCTCGTGACCGGCCAGGATGCCCTGTTCACCACTGACCAGCCGCCACGGCCCGGGCCCCGCCAGAGCCCAGCCGTCCATGGCCGAGGTGTCGAAAGACGGCAGATCGGTGAGCGCGGTGAGTGGGGCGGCGAGCACATGGCCCAGGGCGTCCCCGAGCGACCGCACGACCGGCCGCACCTCCGCCCGCACCGCGGCCCGAGCGGCGATCCGCCGCGCCTCCCCCCACCTCACACCCTCCCGCCGCGCGGAGGCCTCACGGCCCGCAGGCGCGTCGCGCCGGGTGGCGGCCTCGCGGCCCGCAGGGGTGTCGCACCGCGCGGGGACCTCACGGCCCGCAGGGGCGTCGCAGCCCGGCTCCACGTCACCTTCCGGACCGGACAGCGCGGGCCCGGGGCCGGATTGAGCCGACGTGGGGGAGTCCGCGCGCCCCACGTCCTCAGGCTCGTCCGCCGAGGCAGCCGACGCGTGCGCCACCGCGCACGCCGACGCACCGGGTCCGACCCCGGCGTTCACCTCCGCCGGATCGACGTCCGCACGCGCGGGAACGGCCGACGACCCCGCCTCGTCCCGGCCCGGCTGACCAGCCGGAACCACGTCAGCACCGAGAACCGCCTCGTCATCCGAAACCTCGGCAGCCGGGGCCGCCACGACGGTCAGGTCAGCTTCAGTGGTCGGGACCGCACCAGCGGGCGAGCCAGCGGCCACGTCCGCGCCGGAGGCCGGAGGCACGGCGGGAGCCGAGGCCGGGGCAGAGGGCGAAGCCGGAGCGGAAGGCGAGGCCGGCGCCGAGCCGGAGGGTCGAACCGGGACATGGGCGGCGGTGAGCACCGGCACGTCCAACTCGTCTGCCAGCGACGGCTCGTCCCGGACGAACCGCTCGTCCCGCTCCTCCCATGGGTCCCAGACAGTGTGCGCACAGTCCCGCGCACCCCCCGCAGCACCCTCGGCCGCCGCACCGACCGCCCGAGTGCCCACCTCGGCCGGACCACCGACCTCCGCACCCGGGCCACCGGCATCCGCAGCCCCGCCACCGGCATCCGCAGCCCCAACGGGCGCTCGACCGGGCACTCGACCGGCCGCCCCGCCGACCTCTTCCGCCGTCGGCACCGACGGCGGTGCCGACCGCGGCTCCGCCTCACGCACGGCGCGGGTGGCGCGGCGGCCCTCGTTGACCAGCGCCAGCGCCTGGTCGACGTCACGGTCCATGTCCCGCTTCCGCTCGGTCATCCCGCTGACTGTCCCGGCGTCTCGGCCTCACCGGCCCAGCGGGCGGCCAGGGCGGCGGCCTTCCGGGCCGCCTCGGCGACCTCCTGCGGGCCCCCGCCCCGCTGGGCGGCGGCATAGCCGACCAGGAAGGTGGTCAGTGGCGCAGCCGGGCGGGCCACCCCGTGGGCCGCGTCCCTGGCCAGGTCGAGAAGGGCTGCCGTGTCGACGTCCAGTTCGATGCCGAGCTCGGCCTTGACTGCGGTGATCCATTCATCCAGCACATGTCCATGCTCTCTGATGCGCGCCCGGGCGGCTCCGATGTCCTCCCAGGTGTCGCAGTCGAAGGACGCGGTCGGGTGGTGGAGGCGGCCGACCGACAGCTCCGTGGTGAGGAGCCGCAGCGGCAGACCCGCCAGACCTCCGTGCTCGGAAGCGAGCAACGCCAGCTCGCGGCGGAGTGACTCGGTGCGGTAGGCCGCGACCAGCGGCTGTTCGCGGCCGTCCGGGTCGGTGAGCAGCACGCCCTCCGTACCCTTCTCCGCCAGGCCACCCCGCAGGTCGGAGACGGTCTGACCAGTGAGGAACGGCAGATCCGCGGAGAGCACCACCACCACCGGTGCGGTGACCTCGCCCAGCCCGGTGTCGAGCGCGGCCACCGGGCCACCACCCGGCGGCGTCTCGCGCGTCCACCGCACGTCCCGCGTGGTCGGACGGCGGGGCCCCACCACGACGGTCCGCCGGGCGTCCGCACAAGCGCCCAGCACCCGGTCGAGCAGGGCGAGCCCGCCCACGCTCAGGCCCGGCTTGTCGGCTCCGCCGAGCCGCCGCGCCGCACCGCCGGCGAGGATCACCGCGTCATATCCACCCGCGCTCATCCCATGAGTATGGCCGCTGGATCCGGCCCCACTCCGATGCTCTCGGTCACACCCGCGCCCGGCTCTGCGCCCGGCCCCCGCCTGCGCCGTTCCAGGCAGCAAGGGCCCGGCAGCCCGGCCGAACGGACCCCAGCCTCAAGAGCAGGCCCCATCGGCGCGGGCGGGGCCCCGGTGTCGAGGCCGCGCCCCGCCACCGGGACGCCCCGCGACTACAGCGAGCGGAGGAGTACCGCCGGATGCTCGACGCAGTCGGCCACGTACCGCAGGAACCCCCCGGCGGTCCCGCCGTCGCACACCCGGTGGTCGAAGGTGAACGACAGCTGGACCACCTTGCGTATCGCCAGCTCACCCTGGTGCACCCACGGCTTGGGCACGATCCGGCCGACACCGAGCATCGCCGCTTCGGGGTGGTTGATGATCGGCGTGGAGCCGTCGACTCCGAACACCCCGTAGTTGTTCAGGGTGAAGGTGCCGCCGGTCAGCTCGGCGGGGCTGAGCCTGCCTTCCCGGGCCACCTCGGTGAGCCGCGCCATCTCGGCGCTCAGCTCCTCGGCGCTCAGGGTGTGCGCGTCCCGTACGACCGGAACCACCAGCCCCCGGTCCGTCTGGGCCGCGAAGCCGAGGTGGACAGCGGGCAGCCGGACGATCTCCCGGGCCGCCAGGTCCACGGTGGCGTTGAGCTCGGGGAAGCGCGCCAGTCCGGCCGTGCAGATGCGGGCCAGCAGCGCGAGCAGCGACACCTTGGGGCCACCCGCGGCGTTCATCGCGGCGCGGGCCGCGAGGAGTTCGGTGGCATCGGCGTCCACCCAGCAGGTCGCGTCGGGGATCTCGCTACGGCTACGGGTCAGCTTGTCGGCGACCGCGCCCCGCAGCCCGCGCAGCGGCACCCGCTCGGCCTCCGCCACACCCGCTGCCTGCCGCCGCGGCCCGGAACCACCGGCCTGCGGGACCTCGGCCGGCACCGCCTCCGGATAGGCAGCCACCCCCGCCCCGGCAGCCCCGTACGCCGCCTCGCGGGCGGCGCGCTCCACATCGGCGCGCAGAATCAGGCCCTCGGGGCCACTGCCCGGCACCTCCCGCAGGTCCAGGCCGTGCTCCCGGGCCAGTCGCCGGACCAGCGGAGAGATCACCGGCACCGGCTCGTCGGCGGCACGCACCCGGCCGGCCGCCGGAGTCCGCTCCGCCAGCCCGACACCACCGGCACCGATTCCACCACCGGCACCGAATCCACGGGCGCCGCCGCCCACGCCGGTGGCCGCATCAGCGACCGCGGCGACGCCACCGGTGCCCGCACCGGCGTGCACGGCCTCGCCACTCCGCCGCGCGGCGGTCCCGTTACCCAGGCCCGCCGCCGCGCCGGCCGCGCCGCGCGCTCCGGAGCCGACGGGCGCACCGCCCGCGCCACCGGGAGCGACCTCGCGCGGAGCCAATCCGCCGCCGGTCGGCCGCACTCGCCGCCGCCGGGCAGGCGGCGCGCCCGTGCCGTATCCGACCAGGACGTTCCCCGAGGTCTCGCCCGCCCCGGAGCCCGACCCGCCAGGGCCCGCCCCGGGGGAACCCGCGCCGGAACCGGGGCCGGCTGCCGCGGGGGCGGGTCCGGATGCGTCGGCCGGCTCCGAGGACGCCGGCACCGCGACCGTCAGCAGCGGCGCGCCCACCGGGAGCTCGGTGCCCTCCTCCCCGAAGCGGGAGGTCACCACGCCGCCGTAGGGGCACGGCACCTCGACCATGGCTTTGGCCGTCTCCACCTCGACCACCGGCTGGTCGACGACGACCACTTCGCCCACCTGGACGAGCCACCGCACGATCAGCGCTTCGGTGAGGCCCTCTCCCAGGTCAGGCAGCGCGAACTCGCGTACCACCGGCATCAGTCGGCGCTCCCTTCGGTCCACTCCGATTCCCACTGGAGCCGGGCCACGGCGTCCAGGACCCGGTCCACACCCGGCAGATGATGCCGCTCGACCATCGGCGGCGGGTAGGGGATGTCGAATCCCGCCACCCGCAGCACGGGGGCCTCCAGGTGGTGGAAGCAGCGCTCGGTGATGCGCGCGGCGATCTCCCCACCCGGACCGCCGAAGCTCACCGCCTCGTGCACCACGATCGCCCGCCCGGTCCGGCGCACCGAGGCGCAGACCGTCGCGTCGTCGAAGGGCACCAGCGAGCGCAGGTCGACGACTTCGAGGTCCCAGCCTTCCGCCCGCGCGGCCTCCGCGGCCTCCAGACACACCGGGACCGAAGGCCCGTAGGTGATGAGGGTGGCCGGGCTGCCCTGGCCGGTGGCGTGCCGCCGCACCACCGCGCGGCCTATCGGCTCCACCTGTTCCGGCTGGTCGGGCGACCAGTCCGCCTTGGACCAGTAGAGCCGCTTGGGCTCCAGGAAGACCACCGGGTCGTCCGAGGCGATGGCTGCGCGGAGCAGCCCGTAGGCGTCGGCGACGGTCGCGGGCGTGACCACGTGCAGGCCCGGAGTGGCGATGTAGTACGCCTCGGAGGAGTCGCTGTGGTGCTCGACGCCGCCGATCCCGCCGCCGTACGGCACCCGGATCGTGATCGGCATCGGCATCGCCCCGCGGGTGCGGTTCCGCATCCGCGACACATGGCTGATGAGCTGCTCGAACGCCGGGTAGGCGAAGGCGTCGAACTGCATCTCCACCACCGGCCGCAGCCCGTACATCGCCATGCCGACCGCGGTGCCCAGAATCCCGGCCTCCGCCAGCGGTGTGTCCGTACAGCGCTGGTCGCCGAACTCCTTGGCCAGTCCCTCGGTGATCCGGAAGACCCCGCCGAGGGTGCCGACGTCCTCACCGAGGACGTGCACCGTCGGGTCCTCGGCCATGGCGTCGCGCATCGCACGCCGCAGCGCCTGCGCCATCGCGGCGGGCTTCCGGGCGCTCTCGACAGCCGCGGTGCTCATCGCTCCCCCTCCTTGGGCTCGTGGGACTCCGCGTCGAGCTCGGCGCGCAGCTGGGCGGCCTGCTCCCGCAGTTGACCGGTCTTCTCGGCGTAGACGTGCTCGAACAGCGCCATCGGGTCCAGGACGGGATCGGCGTTCATCCGGTCGCGCAGCCGCGCCGCCATGGTCTCCGCCTCCTCGCGCACCGTGGCTATCCGGGCCTCGTCGATGAGGTCCCGGCGCTTCAGCTCGGCCTCCACCAGGTCGACCGGGTCGTGTCCGCGCCAGAGCTCCAACTCCGATTCGGAGCGGTAGCGGGTGGCGTCGTCGGCGTTGGTGTGCGCGTCCAGCCGGTAGGTGATCGCCTCGATCAGAGTCGGGCCGCCGCCTTCGCGGGCGCGCCGCACGGCCTCGCCGAGCACCTGGTGGACGGCGGGTGCGTCGTTTCCGTCGACCAGCCGGCCCGGCATGCCGTACCCCACCGCCTTGTGGGCCAGCGAGGGGGCCGCGGTCTGCTTCTCCAGTGGCACGGAGATCGCGTAGCCGTTGTTCTGCACCAGGAAGACGACCGGGGCCTGCCAGACCGCGGCGAAGTTCAGCGCCTCGTGGAAGTCACCCTCACTGGTACCGCCGTCGCCGACCAGCGCGAGCGCCACCACGTCGTCACCCTTGAGGCGGGCGGCGTGCGCCAGGCCCACGGCATGCGGGAGCTGGGTGGCCAGCGGGGTGCACAGCGGGGCGATCCGGCGCTCGCGCGGGTCGTACCCGCTGTGCCAGTCGCCGCGCAGCAGCGTCAGCGCCTCGACCGGATCCAGGCCGCGCACCACCGCCGCCAGGGTGTCGCGGTAGCTGGGGAAGAGCCAGTCGCGCTCCTGGAGCGCCAGCGCGGCGGCGACCTGGCACGCCTCCTGCCCGGTGGAGGAGGGATAGACGGCGAGCCGGCCCTGCCGGGTGAGGGCGGTGGCCTGCGTGTTGTACCGCCGGCCGCGCACCAGCTCCGCGTACAGCCTGGTCAGCAGCGCGGGGTCTATGTCATCGGCGGCGGAGGTGCCGATCAGGCGGAAAGGCTCCGCCTCGGGCAGCAAGGGTGCCGCGTCGACGCGCTGCCGCCAGGGCGGCGGGGACGTCGGCCGGTTCGCACCGGGCTGCTCAACAACCGTCATGGCGACCTCCTGGACGGATGGACAGGGTGGCGGGACGGGGAGCCGTAAGGATCGGCTGGACTGGGTAAAGCCCTCCCTACCGATTGTTCGGTCGCCAGCACATTTTGGCTACAGGCGACCGCAGCCTGTGGACAAACGGTTATCCACAGCCTGAGATGAAGACCAGGCGTCCACCAAGGGGAGGCTGGACGGTATGCAGGAGGAACAGATGGCCAATTCCGGTGGCAGTCCGGTCGCACGCCCGCTGGACGCCATCGACCGCGACATCGTGCGCATGCTCCAAACGGACGGCCGGGCTTCGATACGCTCCGTCGCCGAACGGGTACACGTCTCGCGGGCCAACGCCTACGCGCGCATCAACCGTCTGATGGACGACGGCGTGATCCGCGGGTTCTCGGCGCGGGTGGACCAGGAGCGGGCCGGGCAGGGCGCCTCGGCGTACATCACGCTCAAGATCGTTCAGAATTCCTGGCGCACCGTGCGCGAGCAGCTACGGGCGCTGCCCGGCGCGGCGCACATCGCCCTGGTCAGCGGGGACTTCGACGTGCTGTTGCTGGTCCACACGCCGGACAACCGCTCACTGCGGGAGCTGGTCCTCACCCGCATCCAGTCCATCCCCGAGGTGCTGAGCAGCCGCACACTGCTGGTGTTCGAGGAGACCGACCTCGCCACCGAGCCCTAGGGGGTGTCCGATGGGTCTGCGCGGCGTCGCGACGCCTGCCCATCGGACACCCCCTGAGCAGGCTCGCACGAAGTCGGGTGCGGTTCGGATGCGCCCTGAAGGGGCGCGAGGAACTGCGCGACCAGCCACGACGGCGCCGCAGCGAACCGACGGCACATCGCGGCACTTCCAGCGGAGCGCTTAGGTGCGCAATCCGGCGAACGCCGTCAGGACCACGGCGTCGGCCACCTCGGCGCCGCTCGCCGCCCCGCCCCGCCCCGGCCGGTACCACTCCACGATGGAATTGATCATTCCGAAGAGCAGCCGGGTGGCCAGCCGCGCGTCCACGTCCGTGCGCAGATCACCGTCGGCGGCGGCCTGCCGCAGCAGCTCGGCCACCTGGTGGTCGAAATCGCGCCGCCGTTCCATGGCCCAGCGCTCGGTGTCCGTGTTGCCGCGCACCCGCAGCAGCAGGGTGACGTACGGCAGCTCCGCCACCAGCACCTCGGTGGTCCGCCGGGCGACGTACTCGAGCTGCTCGATAGCCCTGCCCTGTGCCGCGCCGGCCTCGTCGAAGATGCCGAACAGCCCGTCCAGGGCCCGGCTTATCGCCAGCCTGAGCAGCTCTTCCTTGCCCTTGACGTGGTGGTAGATGGAGGACTTGGAGATCCCGGCGGCCCGCGAGAGGTGCTCCATCGAGGTGCCGTCGTACCCGCGCTCGTTGAACACCTCGACGGCGACCGCGAGCAGCGATTCGGGCGTGTAGGTGTCGCGCTTGGCCATGGTCATGAGGGAACCACATTTTCAGCCGCGTACGCACGGCGGGTCATGCCCAGTGAGGGGGCGTAGCGGCCGGTGGGGAAGCGCCGGTGCAGCTCACCGAGAAGATCGAACAGCGTGGAGTGGCCGATCTGTTCCCCCCAGGCCAGCGGCCCGACCGGATAGTTCACGCCAAGCCGCATCGCGGTCTCGATGTCCTGCGCCGAGGCGACGCCCTTGGCCACGGCGTCGGCGGCGAAGTCCACCAGCATCGCGACCGTACGGGCCACGATCATGCCGGGGATGTCGCCGATCACGCTGACCTGCTTGCCGAGTGCCTGGAAGAGGCCGACCGCCTCGTCGAGCAGGCGCTGGGAGGTGTCCGGGGAGGACGACAGGGCGATCCGCGTCGCGGCGCGGTAGTCCAGCGCGAGGTCGAAGTGGACGACCCCGGGGCATTCGGCGGCGGTCCTGCCGTCGGCCAGACGGAGCTCGCCACCACCGGGCAGCTCGATGCCGGGGCCGCCGGACCCCGGCTCGTGCTCGGCGCGGCGCACCGTGATCCCGGCCTTCTCGAACAACCCCGGAAGCTCGGCGGCCGGGCCCGGCAGGGTGCCGCGGACGACCACCGAGACGGGCGCGGCGGCAGGCGGGGCGGTGTGCGGCTCGGGCCGGGAGGCCCCTGCCGCGTGGTCGTACCAGCCGCGTCCGGACTTGCGGCCGTGCAGCCCGGACTCGACCAGCCGCCGCTGCGCCAGCGAAGGTGTGAATTTCGGGTCGTGGAAGAAGGACTCCCAGACGGACCGGGTGACGGCCTCGTTCACGTCCTGCCCGATCAGGTCGGTGAGCTCGAAGGGGCCCATCCTGAAGCCGCCGGACTCGCGGAGGACCGCGTCGATGGTGGCGGGGTCGGCGGCCCGCTCCTCCAGGGTCCGGAACGCCTCCGCGTAGAAGGGGCGGGCGACCCGGTTGACGATGAAACCGGGGGTGTCGGTGGAGCGGACCGGTGTCTTCCCCCAGGCCGCGACGGTGCCGTACGCCAGGTCGGCGGCGGCCGGATCGGTGGCGAAGCCGCTGATCACCTCCACCAGCGGCAGCAGCGGCGCCGGGTTGAAGAAGTGCAGACCGATGACCCGGCCGGGCACCCGCAGCGCCCCGGCGACGGCGGTGACGGAGAGCGAGGAGGTGTTGGTGGCGAGCAGGCAGTCCTCGGCGACGACCGATTCCAGCGCCGTGAAGAGCTGCTGCTTCGCGCCGAGTTCTTCCAGGATCGCCTCGATGACCAGCGCGCAGTCCGCGAGCGCGGCGAGCTCGGTGACGGGGAGCAGCCGCTCGCGGGCGGCGTCCCGATCGGTGGCCGGAAGCTTCCCCTTCTCCACGAGCCGGTCCAGCCTCGCCATGATCGCGTCGGCGGCCGTCCGGGTGCGGCCGGGGGCCGCGTCGAAGAGCCGCACATGGTGGCCGGCGGCCAGCGCGACCTGGGCGATTCCCTGGCCCATCGTCCCGGTTCCTACGACGGCGACGGTGCTGCCCGGCGGGATACGCCGGTCCTGGTCCCGGTCGTTCGCAGTCATGCCGCCCATCCTCTCGGACAAGTTATCCACAGCTTCGACAGGCCCCCTTGTACCGACCGATCGTTCGGTTAATCTATCCCTGTTGACCCGCAGCCGCCCACCCGTCTCGCAAGACGGCCGGTAGTGATCGCTCACGACAGCCCGGTCCGCCCCGCGAGACGGCCCACGACGGAGCGCCGCCCGCGCTCTTTCCCCTGGAGCTCACCGAGGAGTTGGTCAGTCGTGACCGCCGGATTCACCACAGCGCAGTTGATCGAGAAGCACCGCCCCACCCTCGACCAAGCCCTGGACGCGATCCGCACCCGCGCGTACTGGTCCCCCCATCCCGAGCATCCCAAGGCGTACGGCGAGGGCGGCAGCCTGAGCGCCGCCGAGGGCCAGGCGGCCTTCGACGCGCTCCGCGGCAGCCGGCTCGACCTGGGGCAGCCCGGCGGGGACGGCTGGGTGGGCGGCGAAGTCTCCCCCTACGGCATCGACTTGGGAGTGGAATACCCGCGCCCGGACATCGAGGAACTGCTGCCGGCGATGCAGGCGGCGACGGGGGCCTGGCGGGACGCCGGGCCCGAGGCCCGCGCGGCGGTCTGTCTGGAGATCCTCGCCCGGATCAGCGCCCGCACCCATGAGTTCGCGCACGCCGTCATGCACACCAGCGGCCAGGCGTTCATGATGGCCTTCCAGGCGGGCGGCCCGCACGCGCAGGACCGCGGCCTGGAGGCGGTGGCCTACGCCTACGCCGAGCAGACCCGCACCCCGCGGACCGCCGACTGGTCCAAGCCCCAGGGCAAGCGGGACCCGCTGGAGCTGCGCAAGGAGTTCATCGCCGTCCCCCGCGGCATCGCGCTGCTGATCGGCTGCAACACCTTCCCCACCTGGAACGGCTACCCCGGGCTGTTCGCCTCCCTGGCCACCGGCAACCCGGTCCTGGTCAAGCCGCACCCGCGGGCCGTGCTGCCGCTGGCGCTCACCGTCCAGGTGGCGCGCCAGGCGCTGAGCGACGCGGGCTTCGACCCGAACCTCGTCGCGCTGGCCGCCGAGCGGCCCGAGGAGGGGCTGGCCAAGACGCTCGCCACCCGCCCCGAGATCCGGATCATCGACTACACCGGCTCGACCGCCTTCGGCGACTGGCTGGAGACCCACGCCCGCCAGGCCCAGGTCTACACCGAGAAGGCCGGCGTCAACACCGTCGTCATCGACTCCACCGACGACTACAAGGGCATGCTCGGCAACCTGGCCTTCTCCCTCTCGCTCTACAGCGGCCAGATGTGCACCACCCCGCAGAACCTCCTCATCCCGCGTGACGGCATCAGCACCGACGTCGGCCCGAAGGCGTTCGACGAGGTGGTCTCCGACCTCGCCGCGTCGGTCGACGGCCTGCTGGGCGACGACGCCCGGGCGAACGCCCTGCTGGGTGCCATCGTCAACCCGCAGGTCGGCGAGCGCATCGACGCGGCGCCGGGGCTCGGCGAGGTCGCCCTCGCCTCCCGTACCGTCGCCCACCCCGACTTCCCCGAGGCCACGGTGCGCACCCCGGCGATCGTCAAGCAGGACGGCGCCCGCAAGCAGTGGGACACCCCGGACGCCGACGCCGCTTATCTGGCCGAGTGCTTCGGGCCGGTCTCCTTCGCGGTCGCCGTCGACTCCACGGATGACGCGGTCGCTCTGCTGCGCCGCACCATCCGGGAGAAGGGCGCCATGACGGTCGGGGCCTACACGGTCTCCTCCGAGGTCGAGCGGCTGATCGAGGAGGCATGCCTGGAGGAGTGCGCGCAGCTCTCGCTGAACCTCACCGGCGGGGTGTACGTCAACCAGACCGCGGCGTTCTCCGACTTCCACGGCTCCGGCGGCAACCCGGCGGCCAACGCCGCGCTGTGCGACGGGGCATTCGTGGCCAACCGCTTCCGGATGGTCGAGGTGCGCCGGCAGGCGTAGCCGTCCGGCACGGCGGCGGGCGGGCGCTCGGCATCCCTGGCGCCCGCCCGAGCACGGCCGTCGCCCGGCCCGGGCATCGGCCGTGCTCGGCATCAGCCGCGCTCGGGCGTCGGCCGATCTGAGCGGTCAGCGGGTCCGGGCGTCAGCCGGTTTCGGCGTGCAGCCGTACCCAGGAGTGCATGGCGATGGCAGCCGCGGCGCCCGCGTTGATCGACCGGGTCGAGCCGAACTGCGCGATCGAGCAGACCATCGTGGCGTGGGCGCGCGCCTCCTCGGTCAGCCCGGGCCCCTCCTGGCCGAAGAGCAGGACGCAGCGGCGCGGCAGCGCGGTGGTCTCCAGTGGCACCGCGCCCGGCAGGTTGTCGATGCCGATCACCGGGATGCCCTCGGCGGCCGCCCATGCCGTGAGCGCGGCGGTGTCCGGGTGATGCCGGACATGCTGGTAACGGTCGGTGACCATGGCGCCGCGCCGGTTCCAGCGCCGCCGTCCGACGATGTGGACCTCCTTGGCCAGGAAGGCATTGGCCGTACGGACCACACTGCCGATGTTGAAGTCGTGGCTCCAGTTCTCCACGGCCACATGGAAGTCGTGGCGCCGGGTGTCGAGATCGGCGACGATCGCCTCCCGCGTCCAGTAGCGGTAGCGGTCGACGACATTGCGGCGGTCGCCGTGCGCGAGCAGCTCCGGGTCGAAGCGGTCACCCGCCGGCCAGGGCTCCGGGTGCGGGCCGACGCCCACCTCGGGGCCGTGCCCCTCGTCGTACTGGATCGGCGTCGGTGCTTCGGGACGGGTCTCGCTGGTCACCTGAAGAGAGTAGGTCCAGCGGAGCCGTCGTGCGGAGCCGCCCAGCCCTCCGCTCCCGGCTCGGCCGCCGCCATAACGCCCTGGGCGGGTGCCGGGTCGCGCCGGAGGGACGGCAGCAGCCGCATCCGGGCGCGCCGCGCTCGCGTGCCCAGCCACACCAGGAAGACGGTCGGCAGGAAGACCGCGTCCGCCGCGATCATGGCTAGCGAGAAGAACGGCAGTCCCAGCAGGATCGCGATGCCGATGTGCTCCAGCATCATCGCGCCGAGCAGCACGTTCTTGATCCGCCGGTTGAAGACGGTGAAAGGGAAGGCGACCTGCACGATCACGGTGCCGTAGCTCAGCACCATCACCAGCACCCCGCTGCCGACCAACAGGTCGGCCAGGGCGGGCCAGGGTGAGAAGTAGTCCAGGTGCAGCGGGTAGTAGAGCGCGGTGCCGTCCTGCCAGCGCGATCCCTGGATCTTGTACCAGCCGGCGGTGGCGTAGATCAGACAGACCTCAGCCATGATCACCAGCAGCGCGCCGTTGTGCACCAGGTTGGCCAGCAGGTCCAGTACGGTCCGCGGCTCACCGGGCGCGTACTCCCGCACCAGCCACCACAGCCCCTGCAGCAGCCACAGGCCCCACAGGACCGCTCCCCAGCCCAGCCCGGGCACCGGGCCGTCGGCGGTCAGCCGCAGCCGGTCCTCGACGGAGAACTGCGCGATGGCCAGCCCGGCACCGGCCGCCAGCCAGAGCACGATGCCGGTCATGTCGCTCGCCGGACGGTCCGGCCGGCGGGCGGCGCGGCGGGCGTCCAGGGACCACACCTGACCGCACCGGGTGAGCACCAGATACGTCGCCATCAGATGGATGACGTTGTCGCCGCCGTCGCCGAGGAAGATGCTGCGGTTCTGCAGCGAGAGCACGCCGATCATGAACAGCACCGACATGGTGCGGGTGCGCCAGCCGAGCATGAGCAGCGCGCTGGAGATGATCGCGAGGGCGTAGACGATCTCGAACCAGGCGGTGCTGTCCGACCACATCAGCACGGTGAAAGCGTGATTGTCGTCGGTCAGCTGGCGCGCCATCTCCCAGTTGAACGGGCCATGGGGGCCGTACAGCTCGCGGCGGTGAGGCCACTCGCGCAGCAGGAAGACCATCCAGGTGAACGCGAAGCCGATGCGGACCACGGCCGTCTGGTAGGGGCCGAGAGCGGCGGTCGTGACACGGTTGTAGCCCCGGGTGAAGGCGGCCTCCGCGCGGGCGAGGGCCCCGGCGCGGACGGGCCCGGCTCCGGGCGGCGCAGGCGCGGCCGGAGTGGTGACGGGGGCGGTGACAGGCGGCGGGCCGGAGGGCTGCGGGGGCACCGAGGGCACGGGAGGCACCGGGGGTGCCGCGGTCACGGGGGGCGCGGGGGGCGCCTGGGGTATCGGGGCGGTCGGCGGCCGCGGCGGCAGGCCGGTCGAGGGGGCGACGGGCTCCGGCTCGGCGACGGGCTCCGACTCAGGGGGAGGCGCGATGGAATCCGTCACCTGCTCGTCCCTTCCGGCAGGTCGGCCTCGGTCACCGTCCACCAGGGCAACTCCCGGTAGACGGTCTTGGTGTCGATCTTCTCGTCACTCCACGGCGGCGGGGCGACCGGTTGGGTCGCCGACCGTATCTGCACCCGCTGCACCGTGCCGCCGTCCTCCTGCGTGCCGATCCGGAGCATCACGATGCGCCGGAGATACTGCTCGAACAGCACTCCGCGCCGGCCGATCGGCTGGTTCTGCGCGTCGTGCGAGCCGGTGTAGAAGTCCCAGGCCCGGCGGAGTTCGTTCTGCTGGGTGTGGCTGGGCAGCAGGTTGTGCCGGATCGCCGCGCCATCCTGGGCGGTCAGGTTCCGCCACCCGGTGACCGCCGCACCGCCCTGGGGCTTGCGGATCTCGGCGCGCACCTGGACGGCGACGTTCTGCTGGAGCGGGTTGGGGGCGAAGAGCTTCCAGTTCTGTTCGAACTCCGGATAGACGTAGTCGTCGACCGTCTCCCCGTGCTGCTTGCTGACCGTGTTGGCCGGGGCGACGTGCAGGAACACCATCGTCAGGTGCACGGCGGCCGCCACCGCCACGGCCGCTGCCACCACCGCGATGACCAACTGGGCGGGCAGCGAGAGACCACCGGCCCCGCCCGCCTTGTGGTGTTCCGGCTCCATTCGCGCCCCGATCCCCGTGCTGCTGCCCCTGCCACTCGGCACGCGGCCCGAGGGCCCCGCCCCGGAACGGTACCTACGCGGACCCATCAGGCACAGCGGTCCGCTCGGTTATCCACAGGGTTGACACCCTACGTTCCCTCGGCACACCATTGAACCGAACGATCGGTCGGTAGGTCGGCCGATCGCCCGGCAGCGAGAGCTAGGGGGCCTGGCATGACCACCATGGCGGCGGACGCGGGAGCGTATGAGGCGGTGTTCGACGCCGCCCTGGCCGCGGATGAGCGCATCGAGCCACGCGACTGGATGCCCGACAAGTACCGCGCCACACTCGTCCGGCAGATAGCGCAGCACGCGCACTCCGAGATCATCGGCATGCAGCCCGAGGCGAACTGGATCACCCGCGCACCCTCCCTGCGGCGCAAGGCGATCCTGATGGCCAAGGTGCAGGACGAGGCGGGCCACGGCCTCTACCTCTACAGCGCCGCGGAGACCCTGGGCACCGGCCGCGACGAGCTGCTGGACAAGCTCCACACCGGCCGCCAGAAGTACTCCTCCATCTTCAACTACCCCACGCTGACCTGGGCGGATGTCGGCGCCATCGGCTGGCTGGTGGACGGCGCCGCGATCACCAACCAGGTCCCGCTGTGCCGCTGCTCCTACGGCCCCTACGCCCGGGCGATGGTCCGCATCTGCAAGGAGGAGTCCTTCCACCAGCGCCAGGGATACGAGGCACTGCTGGCGCTCAGCCAGGGCACCGAGGCCCAGCACGCCATGGCGCAGGACGCGGTGAACCGCTGGTGGTGGCCGTCGCTGATGATGTTCGGCCCGCCGGACGACGAGTCGGCGCACTCCGCGCAGTCCATGGCGTGGAAGATCAAGCGCCATTCGAACGACGAGCTCCGTCAGCGCTTCGTCGACATCTGTGTCCCGCAGGCGGAAAGCCTGGGCCTCACCCTCCCCGACCCGGATCTGCGGTGGAACGAGGCCCGTGGCCACTACGACTTCGGGCCGATCGACTGGACCGAGTTCCAGGAGGTGCTGCGCGGGAACGGCCCGTGCAACGCCCAGCGGATCTCCCAGCGGCGCCGGGCACACGAAGAAGGCGCCTGGGTGCGCGAAGCGGCCGCGGCCTATGCCGCGAAGCACGGAAAGGCACGGTCATGAGCACGGACACCGTCGGGGCCGACTGGCCGCTGTGGGAGGTCTTCGTCCGCAGCAAGCGCGGGCTGAGCCACACCCACGCCGGCAGCCTGCACGCCCCGGACGCCGAGATGGCCCTCCGCAACGCGCGCGATCTCTACACCCGCCGTTCCGAGGGCGTCTCGATATGGGTCGTACCCTCCGCCGCGATCACCGCGTCCTCGCCGGACGAGAAGGACCCGTTCTTCGAGCCGGCCGCCGACAAGCCCTACCGCCATCCCACGTTCTACGAGATCCCGGAAGGGGTGCGGCACCTGTGACCGCCGCGATCGCTCTGGGCGACGACGCCCTGGTGCTCTCCCAGCGACTGGGGGAGTGGGCGGGCCATGCCCCCGTGCTGGAGGAGGAGGTCGCGCTCGCCAACATCGCGCTGGACCTCCTCGGACAGGCCCGGGTCCTGCTGTCGATGGCCGGGGACGAGGACGAGCTGGCCTACCTCCGCGAGGAGCGGGCCTTCCGCAATGTGCAGCTCGTCGAGCAGCCGAACGGCGACTTCGCCCAGACCATCGCCCGCCAGCTGTACTTCTCCACCTACCAGGAGCTGCTGTTCGAGCAGCTGGCGAGCGGGAGCGGCGAGTTCGCCCCGCTGGCGGCGAAGGCGGTCAAGGAGGTCGCCTACCACCGCGACCACGCCGAGAACTGGACGCTGCGCCTCGGCGACGGCACGGATGAGAGCCATCAGCGGATGCAGCGCGGGCTGGACGCCCTGTGGCGGTTCACCGGTGAGTTGTTCGAGCCCGTCGAGGGGTGCGAGGCCGACTGGCCCGTGCTGCACGAGCGCTGGCTCGCCCGCATAACCTCCGTCCTGGACCGCGCCACGCTGACACTCCCCGACGGGCCGCGTCGCGACGCGTGGACCGCCGGCGGTGGCCGGCAGGGCGTCCACACCGAGTCCTTCGGCCGGATGCTCGCCGAGATGCAGCATCTGCATCGCAGCCACCCGGGAGCGACATGGTGACGCTCACTCCGCTTGAGGCGGAGCTCACCGAGCTGGCGGGTGCGGTGCCCGACCCGGAGCTCCCGTTCCTCACGCTCGCCGAGCTCGGCGTGCTCCGCGGTCTGCAGCTCGTGGCCCCAGGCCGGGTCGAGGTCCAGCTGACCCCGACCTACACCGGCTGCCCGGCGGTCGAGTCCATGGCCGCGGACATCGAGCGGGTGCTGCGCGACCACGGCATGGCCGAGGTCGAGGTCCGCACCGTGCTCTCCCCGCCCTGGACCACCGACGCGATCACCGAGGAAGGGCGCCGCAAGCTGGCGGAATCCGGCATCGCGCCGCCCCGGCCCACCGCCCCGGCCCCCGGACCGGTGCCGCTGACGCTGGCCATTCGCTGCCCGCACTGCGGCTCCATAGACACCACCTTGCTCAGCCGCTTCTCCTCCACCGCCTGCAAGGCGCTGCGCCGGTGCGAGTCCTGCCGCGAACCGTTCGACCACTTCAAGGAGTTGTGATGACCCGACCGTCGCCCGCCGCGGTGCACCACGGCGCATTTCACCCGCTGCGGGTGGCGGCGGTCGACCGCCTCACCGACGACTCGGTCGCCATCACCTTCGCCGTGCCGTCCGAGCTGCGCGACACCTACCGCTACCTCCCCGGCCAGCACCTCACGCTGCGGCGGTTCGTGGACGGGAGCGAGATCCGGCGCACGTACTCGATCTGCACCCCGGCACCGGCCGGGGCCGCAGGCCCTGACTCCCTCCAGGTCGGCGTGCGGCTGGTCGACGGCGGCGAGTTCTCCACCTACGCCTTCAAGGAGCTGGCGCCCGGCGATGTGGTGGAGGTGCTGCCGCCGGCCGGGCGGTTCGTGCTGGAGCCGCGCGCCGGGAGCTTCGCGGCGATCGTCGGCGGCAGCGGCATCACCCCGGTGCTGTCGATAGCCAGGACGCTGCTGGCCCAGCGCACCGACACCCGCTTCTGTCTGATCCGCAGCGACCGCACCGCCGCCTCCACGATGTTCCTGGAGGAGGTCGCCGACCTGAAAGACTGCTACCCCGACCGGTTCCAGCTGGTCAGCGTGCTGTCGCGGGAAGAACAGCAGGCCGGGCTGGGGTCCGGACGACTGGACGAGGAACGGCTGATGGAGCTGCTCCCCCGTCTGCTGCCGGTGGAAGCGATCGACGGCTGGTTCACCTGCGGACCGCACGGCCTGGTCGAGAGCGCTGAGCGGGCGCTGGCCGCGCTCGGGGTCCCCCGGCGCCAGGTCCGCCACGAGATCTTCCATGTGGACGACGGCGACGCCCCCACGGTCGCCCCTCCCACCACCGCCCCCGCGCACAGCACCGTGACCGCCACCTTGGACGGGCGGTCGGGCAGCTGGCCTCTGAGGGACGGCGAGACGCTGCTGGAGACCGTCCTGCGGAACCGCCCCGACGCGCCCTACGCCTGCAAGGGCGGAGTGTGCGGCACCTGCCGGGCGTTCCTGATCTCCGGTGAGGTGCGGATGGACCGGAACTTCGCCTTGGAGCCGGAGGAGTTGGAAGCGGGCTATGTGCTGGCCTGCCAGTCCCACCCCCTCGGGGAGGCGGTGGAGCTGGACTTCGACCGCTGACGGCGGGCGACCAGCGCGTCCCCGGCCACCGCGCCGGTCGGGGAGGCGGCGAGCGGCCGAACCGGGAGAGTCGGCGACGACCGTTCCCTTCTACTGGAACCTGTTCTATCTTGACGCTCCGTCAGATCAGGCCCGGTGTACGGAGGGGCGGCGAGACGTGGACTTCACCTTCACCGAAGAGCAGCAGGCGGCCACGGAGGCGGCACGAGCGGTCTTCTCCGGGGTGCGGCCGGACGAGGTGCCCAGCCCGGCGCTGACCGCCGGCGCGGTCGCCGACGACATCGACCGGGCGTTGTGGCGGAAGCTGGCCGCGGCCGACCTGATCGGCCTGACACTGCACGAGCGGTACGGGGGAGCCGGGCTCGACCCCATCGCCCTGTGCCTGGTGCTGCGGGAGGCCGGGAAGGTACTGGCTCGCGTGCCGCTGCTGGAGACCAGCGCGGCCGCCCTCACCGTGCAGACCTATGCGGACGCGGCCCTGAGCGAGGCGGTGCTGCCCCCGGTCACACGCGGGGAGCTGGTACTGACCGTCGCCTGCAGCGGCCGCACCGGGCATGACGCGGCCGAGCTGGCCGTCCAGGCGCGCAGCCGGGCGGGCATCTGGGTCCTGGACGGTGTGCAGACCGCCGTCCCCTGGGCCCAGAACGCCGACCGGGTGCTGGTGCCCGCCCAGACAGGCACCGGCCACACCGTCCTGGCCCTCGTGCCACGGGCGCATCCGGGGGTGACGCTCCTCGACCAGGTGTCCACGAGCGGCGAGCGGTGCGCCGAGATCCGCCTGGACGACGTGCGAGTCGCCGAGCGGGAAGTGATCACCGCGGAGGGCGCCTGGGAGCGGCTGCGCCACCTGCTCACCACCGGCACCTGCGCGCTGGCTCTGGGGCTCGCCTCCCGGGTACTCGACATGTGCGGCGCCTACACCAGCAAGCGCGAGCAGTTCGGCTTCCCGCTGGCGACCTTCCAGGCGGTCGCGATGCAGGCCGCCGACCGCTTCATCGACCAGCGCGCGATGGAGGCGACCTTGTGGCAGGCCGCCTGGCGGCTGAGCATCGCGGATCGCGGTACGGCGGCCGGGGGCGGCGGACTGCCGGAGGCGGCGGACGTCGCTGTGGCCAAGATCTGGGCGGCCGAGGGCGTCCGCCGCACGGTGCAGACCGCGCAGCATCTGCACGGCGGTTTCGGCGCCGTCACCGACTACCCGCTGCACCGCTACCACGCCTGGGCCAAGCAGTTGGAGCTGTCGCTGGGCTCCGCCGCCGCGCACGAGGAGGCTCTCGGCGACCTGCTCGCCGCCCACACCCTCGCCTGACCCCGCCCGATCCGCGGACGGGACCGGCCCCGGGCGACCGGGCTCAGGCCGGCCGAAGCGAGAACGGCCGATGAGCAGGACGGGCGGATGAGCAGGGCCGCTGGTCAGAGCACGTAGGCGGCGGCCGCCTCGCCCTGCCCGCTGACCAGCGGCCGGCCGGCCGCCTCCCAGGCGAGCATGCCGCCGTCGACGTTCACCGCGTCCAGGCCCTGGGCGATCAGGTACTGGGCCACCTGCGCCGAGCGGCCACCGACCCTGCACACCACATGCACCCGGCGGCCGTCGGCGGCCGCTTCGGTGAGCTCACCGAAGCGCGCGACGACCTGACCCATCGGGATGTGCAGCGCGCCCTCGGCGTGTCCGGCCACCCACTCGTTGTCCTCCCGGACGTCGAGCAGAAAGCCGTCGGACGGCACCGCCGCGGCCTGCACCTCGGGAAGCGCGCCAAATCGCATGAATCGAACCTCTCTCCTGCCGACCCGGTCCCCGGGCTCGGCTTCCTGGGCCTTCTCGGGCTCCTGGGGCTACTCGACCCCTGAGCCGACTCGGGCTCCTGGGCCTGAAGGGGTATCCCCTAGTTCATCAGCTCGGTCAGCCGGGCTTCCTTCTCCGCCAGCTGGGCCAGAAGCTGCTCGGCGATCTCTTCCAGCAGCTTGTCCGGGTCCTCCGGCGCCATCTTGATCATGGCACCTATCGCGCTGGCCTCCAGCTCGGCCGCCGTCGCGGCGAGCCGCTCCTTGCGCTCGGCCAGCCACTCCAGCCGGGCGTACAGCTCCTCGCTGCGGCTCGCCCGCCGCTCGGGCAGGCTCGGGCCGGCCGCCCACTCCTCCGCCAGCTCCCGCAGCCGCGCCTCGTCCCCCGCCGCATAGGCGGCGTTGACCCGCACGATGAAGTCGCCGCGCCGCTCCCGCTCGGCCTCGTCCTCCGCCAGGTCGGGGTGAGCACTGCGGGCCAGCTCCCGGTAGAGCCGCCGGGCCTCCTCGCTCGGCCGCACCCGCGGCGGCGGCTGCACCGGCCGTTCGGTGAGCATGGCGGTCGCTTCCGGGGACAGGCCCTCGGAGTCGATCCAGCCGAAGAACAGCTCCTCCACGTCCGGCATCGGCATGACCATGCCGCGCGCCTGCTGGGCCCGCCGGAGGTCCTCCGGGTCGCCGGTGCGGGCCGCGATGGCCTCCGCTATCTGCGCGTCGAGCTCATCGAGGCGCGAGTACATCGGGCCGAGCCGCTGGTGGTGCAGCCGGGAGAAGTTCTCCACCTCGACCCGGAAGGTCTCCACCGCGATCTCGAACTCGATCAGCGCCTGCTCCGCCGCGCGCACGGCCCGCTCCAGCCGCTGCGTGGCCGCCTCCTCCGCGGCCGACCGCGGCTCCGCTTCCGCCGCCGACTGCTGTGCGTGCTGCGCTTCCGGGTTCGTCACCCGCCCAGCCTACGGTGCCCGCTCGCCCGGCGCGTCGTCGTGGGCTGATCGTCCCCGGCGGCTCCGGCCGACATGATCGCCACCGGTGGTCAGACGCCCGGTTCGGCGGCTATCCGGCCGGCCCGGACCGCGCTGACCAGGTCGGCATGGTCCGCTTCGGTCCGGTCGGCGTACGCCACCGCGAAGGCGGCCACCGCCTCGTCCAGCTCCTCCGTCTTGCCGCAGTACCCGGCCAGCAGCCGGGGATCCACGCTGTGCGCGTGCGCCCGTGCCAGCAGGGCTCCGGTCATCCGGGCGTAGTCGTCGACCTGATCGGGGGCGAGCGCCGCCGGGTCCACGCTGCCCTTGCGGTTCCGGAACTGCCGCACCTGGTACGGCCGCCCGGCCACCGTCGTCCAGCCGAGCAGGATGTCGCTGACGACCTGCATCCGCTTCTGTCCCAGCACCACCCGCTGCCCCTCGTGGCCGACCACCGGCACCTCGAAGCCGGCCGCGGCCACATACGGCATCAGCACCGAGGGCCTGGCCTCCTTCACCTGGAGCACCAGCGGTTCGCCCCGGTGATCGAGGAGGAGCACCACATAGGAGCGGGTCCCCACGCTGCCCGTCCCCACCAGCCGGAACGCCACGTCCTGGATGGCGTACCGCTCCAGCAGCGGCAACCGGTCCGTCGGCAGCGTCTCCAGATAGCCGCCCAGCGAAGCGGCCACGGCGACGGCCTCGTCGTCCGGCACCCGGCGCAGCACCGGAGGCGCGTCGACGAAGCGCCGCCCGCCGTCGGCCGTCGCCTCGGTGGACCGGGCCGCGAAACGTGCGCTGGTGTTCCGCCGGGCCTTGTCCGCGACGCGCTCCAGAGTGCCGAGGAGGTCTTTGGCATCGGCGTGTGAGACCAGTTCCTCATCGGCGACGGCATGCCAGGCCTCCGCGGCGGGCAGCTTGGCGAGCAGTCGCAGGGTGCGGCGGTAGGCGCCGACCGCGTCCCTCGCCGCCGCCCGGCAGGTGTCCTCGTCCGCGCCCACCTCCCGGCCCGCCAGCACCAGCGAGGTCGCCAGCCGCTTCACGTCCCACTCCCACGGCCCGCTCAGGGTCTCGTCGAAGTCGTTGAGATCGATGATCAGCCCGCCGCGCGCGTCGCCGTAGAGCCCGAAGTTGGCGGCGTGCGCGTCCCCGCAGATCTGGGCGGCCACGCCCGTGACCGGTGTCCCCACCAGGTCGTACGCCATGAGTCCGGCGGAGCCGCGCAGAAAGGCGAAGGGTGTCGCGGCCATCCGCCCGACCCGTATCGGCGTCAGCTCCGGCAGCCGTCCGGCGTTGGACACGGCGACCGCCGTCACCATGTCCGGCCGCTCGGGGCGTATCTCCAGCTCGCGGTGGGCGGCCCGCGGAACCCGCGCCCGCAGGGCCTTGCCGTGCTGCTTGGGGGCTCCGCCGTCCCGCTTTCGTGCGAATCCCGGTACGTGGGGCAACCGCCGGCTCGCCTCTCGCGCCCGGTCCGCGACTGCCACCGCAGCGGCGGCGCCGGCCTCCCCGCCGGTGGCGGCCTCCAGGCCGCCTCCGGCATCCGCGCCGCTACCGACCTCCACGCCGCTACCGACCTCCACACCGCTACCGACCCGCACATCGGTCATGCCAGGACCCCCGTCTCTCTCAGTCCAGCACGACCGACCGTACCCCCGCCCGCGAGAAGCCGTCAGTGCCTGTGGACAACCCGGACGTGCACCCGCCCGGCCTGTGGAAAACCTCCGCCCGCGACTCCGCGCCCAGCCCGCCCGCGACCCCCCACATGCGACAGCGGCGACACCCCGCCCGCGACATCCCGCCCGCTCAGGTGCGGAAGCGCTGCGGACATCCCCCGCCGTCCGGCAGATAGGTCTCCGCCCAGACCGCGAGCGCCTTGAGGGCCGGTTCCAGAGCCCGGCCGGCCTCCGTCAGGCGGTAGCTGACCCGGAGCGGAGGCCCGGAGTCAACCTCCCGCACGACCAGCCCGGCCGCCGCCAGCTCCGCGAGCCGGTCGGACAGCATGCGCTCGCTGATGCCGGGGATCGCCCGACGAAGATCAGCAAAATACGCACTCTGGGCCAGCAGAACTGCGACGATCAAGCCGGTCCACCGCTTCCCGAAGAGCTCGAAGACGCGCTCCATGCCCTCGTCGACCTTCTTGCACGCCTGCTCATCGCGCTCGCTGCGGTCCGTCATACCTCCCAGGGTACTGCGCTCCCGTGCGGTGCTTTAAAAAAGTAAGCTACTGTGTTATCAATAGCTACGTACGAAGTCTCGGCTCGCCGGAGCCGCGAAATCCCAGAGCCATCCCCAGAACGGAGTCACGTCATGGCCACGCTGCTGCACATCGACTCGTCCCTGTACCCCGCCGAGGGTTCCGCCTCCCGCCCGGTCACCGAAGCCTTCCGCAAGGAGTGGGAGGCCCAGCACCCGAACGGCACGGTCATATACCGGGACCTCGCCGCGGATCCGCTGCCGCACATCACCGAAGGCCCCTACACGGCGGGATTCGTCGATGCCGAGCAGCGCTCCGCCGAGCAGCAGGCCGCCTTCGCGCTCCGCGACCAGCTCGCCGCCGAGCTGGAGCAGGCCGACGTGGTGCTGATCGGGGCGCCGATGTACAACTACTCGATTCCCTCCACCCTCAAGGCGTGGCTCGACCACGTGATCGTCCTCGGCCGCACCGCGGGCGCCGGGGAGACCACCGCCTCGGGCACCCCCACGGTCGTCGTCACCAGCCGCGGCGGCGGCTACGGCCCGGGCACCCCGAAGCAGGAGTGGGACTTCGTCATCCCCTACCTGACCAAGGTGCTCGGCGGCGGGCTCAACCTGGACGTCGACTTCATCGTCCCGGAGCTGACCCTGGCCCGTACCAACCCGGCGATGGCCAACCTCGTCGACCTGGCGGACGCCTCCAAGGCCAAGGCCTTCGAGGAAGCCGTCGCCAAGGCCAAGGAGCTGGCCGCCCGCTTCACCTCCTGAAGCCGATTCCCGGGCGCCTCCCCGGCCCGTAGGGTGTGCGAGCGACCGCCGCCGCACGACCCCCAGCGGACCGAATCGGGGAGGCCCCGGGCATGAACACCGCCGCCCCCGAGCCGTCGGCACTGCGCCGCCGGCTCGGCCTTACCGACGCCGTGGCCATCGGCCTCGGCGCGATGATCGGCGCGGGCATCTTCGCCTCGTTCACCCCGGCGGCCCGCGCGGCGGGATCCGGACTCCTCATCGGCCTGGCGCTGGCGGCGCTGGTGGCCTACTGCAACGCCGCCTCCTCCGCCCGGCTGGCTGCCCGCTATCCGGCCTCCGGTGGCACCTACGTCTACGGCCGCGAGCGCCTGGGTCCGTTCTGGGGCCATCTCGCCGGCTGGGGATTCGTGGTCGGCAAGACCGCCTCCTGCGCGGCGATGGCGCTGACCGTCGGCGCGTACGTCTGGCCCGGCCAGGAACGCCCGGTCGCCGTCGCCGCCGTGCTGGCGCTGACCGCCCTCAACTGCTTCGGGGTCCAGAAGTCCGCCTGGCTCACCCGCGTCATCGTGGTGACCGTCCTCGCCGTACTGATCGCCGTCGTCATCGCGGGTCTGACCAGCGGCCAGGCCGACACCGACCGACTGGACCCGGGTGCCGACGCAGACTGGGGCGGGGTGCTGGAGGCGGCCGGGCTGCTCTTCTTCGCCTTCGCCGGGTACGCCCGCGTCGCCACCCTGGGCGAGGAGGTCCGCGATCCCGCGCGCACCATTCCGCGCGCCATCTCCCTGGCGCTCGGCATCACGCTGCTCGTCTACGCCGCCGTGGCCACCGCCGCGCTCGCGGTGCTCGGTCCGGCCGGCCTGGCCGACGCCGGCGCGCCGCTGGCCAGGACGGTCCGGGCCGCCGGCGTGCCCGAGCTCGTCCCCATCGTCCGGGCCGGGGCCGCCGTGGCGGCGCTCGGCGCACTGCTCGCGCTGATCCTCGGGGTCTCCCGCACCACCCTCGCCATGGCGCGCGACCGCCATCTGCCGACCGCGCTGGCCGCCGTCGATCCGCGCCACGAGGTGCCGCGCCGGGCCGAGATCGTGGTCGGCGCGGTGGTGGCCCTGCTCGCCGCGACCGTCGACCTGCGCGGCGCGATCGGCTTCTCCTCCTTCGGCGTCCTGGTGTACTACGCCATCGCCAACGCCTCCGCCTGGACGCTGCGCCCGGAAGAAGTCGCGAGAGAGGAGAGAGCGGCGGAGGAGATCGCGACGGAGGGCGGCCGTGCTCGTGCCCTCCCCGCCGCGCTCCGGCCGCACCGGGTGGTGGCCGCGACCGGCCTGGCCGGCTGCCTGCTGCTGGCGTTCAGCCTGCCGCCCGCCTCGGTGCTCAGCGGCGCCGCCGTACTGACCGTCGGGGCGCTCTCGTACGGGGTGCGCCGGCGGATCTCCCGGAACGCACGGCCGGATTGAGCGGCGGCTCCATCCGCCGTGGCGGCCGCCATGATTCCGGTCACACCAGGGTGCGGCCGGGACGGACGCCCGGGAAAAGGAAAGACCCCACCGGGAAAACAGAAAGACCCCAGCTGAGCTGGGGTCTTTCATCTGTGCGCGAGGGGGGAGTTGAACCCCCACGCCCTTTCGGGCACTGGAACCTGAATCCAGCGCGTCTGCCTATTCCGCCACCCGCGCATGGGTGTTGCCGTTCGATTCTCGCTTACTCACCGGCCTGATCGGTTTGATCCGTCCCGGTGGGCTCGTGAGCGCCTTCCGACATCGAGAACATTAGCACGCTGTGGCGGGTGCCTTCACACAGGTTTCCGTGGTGCCCCGGCCCGCGACCGGCCGGAACCCCAGGCCGGCGACGTGACCGGACCCGCGGCCCCGTCACCGCGGCACCACCCGCGGCGACCTGCGGACGCCCCGCCCCCGACCGTCGCTCGGCCCCGCCCTCGGCGGGCGCGCGGTGCCGGTCGCGACCAGCGTGCGAGACCGCCCGGGTCCGGCGTGCGGCACCGCCCGGTCCCGGCGAGCGCCCCGGCCGTCCGGAGACCTCCCCGGTTGCGGGACACTGTCTTGATGGCGCCTCTACGATCCCCTGTGAGAGGACACACTCCTCCACAGGGCCAGGAAGGGGAACCACCCGATTTCCCGACGCGTGGATACGATCAGTAAGCAGTATCAGGACGACACTGAGGAAGACTGAGGAAGGAGGTGCCCCGTGGGAGTACTCAAGCGCTTCGAGCAGCGTCTCGAGGGCCTCGTGAACGGCACCTTCGCCAAGGTGTTCAAGTCCGAGGTGCAACCGGTCGAGATCGCGGGCGCGCTCCAGCGTGAGTGTGACAACAACGCCACCATCTGGAACCGTGACCGGACCGTCGTCCCCAACGACTTCATCGTGGAGCTGAGCGCTCCGGACTACGAGCGGCTCAGCCCGTACTCCGGCCAGCTCGGCGATGAGCTGTCCGGCATGGTCCGCGACTACGCCAAGCAGCAGCGCTACACCTTCATGGGCGCCATCAAGGTGCACCTGCAGAAGGCGGACGATCTCGACACCGGTCTGTACCGCGTACGCAGCCGCACCCTGGCCGCCAGCGAGTCGCAGAACCCGCAGGCACCCCACCCGCAGCAGCCCGGGCAGCCGCCGTCCTCCCGGCCCGGCGCCACGCAGGGCGGCCCGGCCGGCTACCCGGCCCAGCCCTCCGGGGCGCCGCCGATGCCCGCCGCGCCGCCGCCCGGCGGCGCGCGCGCGGGAGCGCGTCCCAGCGCGCCCGGCGGCCACGGATACGGCCAGACCCGCCGCTGGATCGAGATCAACGGCACCCGCCATCAGATCTCGCGGCCCACCCTGGTGCTGGGCCGCAGCACGGACGCGGACGTCCGCATCGACGATCCCGGAGTCTCCCGCCGGCACTGCGAGATCCGGGTCGGAACACCCCCGACCATCCAGGATCTCGGCTCGACGAACGGGATCGTGGTGGACGGACAGCACACCACGCGCGCTACGCTCCGCGACGGCTCACGCATCGTCGTGGGCAGCACCACCATCGTTTACCGGCAAGCCGAAGGGTGAAGCGGGGGCAATGTCAGAGCTGACCCTCACGGTCATGCGGTTGGGTTTCCTCGCCGTACTGTGGCTGTTCGTCATCGTGGCCGTCCAGGTCATCCGCAGCGATCTGTTCGGCACCCGGGTGACGCAGCGCGCGTCCGCCCGCCGTGGGGGTCCCGACCGGGCGCAGCAGCGGCAGGCCGCCGCTCCCCCGCCCCAGCGGCAGCAGCAGCGCCAGCAGGGCGGCGGCGGTCGCGGCCGCCGCGGCGCGCCGACCAAGCTGGTGGTTTCCGAGGGCTCGCTGACCGGCACCACCGTCGCCCTCCAGGGGCAGACCATCACCCTGGGCCGGGCCCACGACTCCACGATCGTGCTCGACGACGACTACGCGTCCAGCCGGCATGCCAGGATCTACCCGGACCGCAATCGTGACGGGCAGTGGATCGTCGAGGACCTCGGGTCCACCAACGGCACGTACCTCGACCGGACCCGACTCACCACACCGACACCGATTCCGCTGGGCGCGCCGATCCGCATCGGCAAGACCGTCATCGAGCTGCGGAAGTAGTACGACCATGACGACCGGAGGGTGGGCACCGTGCGGATGTACCCCGAGCCGACGGGTGAGGTGCGCATGAGTCTGTCGCTGCGTTTCGCCGCCGGATCGCACAAGGGCATGATCCGGGAGGGCAACGAGGACTCCGGCTATGCCGGTCCCCGGCTGCTCGCCATCGCCGACGGCATGGGCGGTCAGGCCGCCGGTGAGGTCGCCAGCTCCGAGGTGATCTCCACCCTCGTCCAGCTCGACGACGACGTCCCCGGCTCCGACATCCTCACCTCGCTCGGCACCGCCGTGCAGCGGGCCAACGACCAGCTGCGCGTCATGGTCGAGGAGGACCCGCAGCTGGAGGGCATGGGCACCACGCTCACCGCGCTGCTGTGGACCGGGCAGCGGCTGGGCCTGGTGCACGTCGGCGACTCCCGCGCCTATCTGCTGCGGGACGGCCAGCTCACCCAGATCACCCAGGACCACACCTGGGTGCAGCGCCTGGTCGACGAGGGCCGGATCACCGAGGAAGAGGCCACCACCCACCCGCAGCGCTCCCTGCTGATGCGCGCGCTGGGCAGCGGCGATCATGTCGAGCCCGATCTGTCGATCCGCGAGGTGCGGGCCGGGGACCGGTATCTGATCTGCTCGGACGGCCTGTCCGGGGTGGTCAGCCACCAGACCCTGGAGGACACCCTCGCCAGCTACCAGGGCCCCCACGAGACGGTGCAGGAGCTGATCCAGCTCGCGCTGCGCGGCGGCGGCCCGGACAACATCACCTGCATCGTCGCCGACGTGCTGGACGTCGACGGCAACGACGCCATGGCAGCCCAGCTCAGCGACACCCCGGTCATCGTGGGCGCGGTCGCCGAGAACCAGATCCCGCTGGGCGACGGCCGGGCCGCGCAGACCCCGGCCGGCCGCGCCGCCGAGCTGGGCCGGTCGGTGCCGTCGCAGGGCGACGCCCCGGGCGCCTTCGGGCCGCCCGGCAGCGGTGACCCGGCGCTCGGCGGGCTGCCGGCCGGCGGCTTCGGCAAGTACGCCGACGAGGACTTCACCAAGAGCCCCGGCCGCGGCAGGTGGCTCAAGCGCTCGCTGTACATCGCGCTTGGCCTCGCCGTGATCGGCGGCGGGCTCTACGGCGGGTACCGCTGGACGCAGCAGCAGTACTACGTCGGCGCCAACGGCGACCACGTCGCGATCTACCAGGGCATCGACCAGGACTTCGCCTGGATCAGCCTGAACGAGGTCCATGAGGACCACGACGAGATCGAACTCAAGTACCTCCCGGTGGACCAGCGCGAACGCGTGATGGACACCATCGCGTTCAGCAGCCTGAGCCAGGCCCAGAACAAGACCCGGGACCTGCGCACCCTCGCCAGCGCCTGCCACAAGGTGGAGCAGCGCAAGGAGGCCGACGAGGCCCGCAAGAAGGCCGAGGCGGACCGGAAGAAGGCCGAGGAGCAGGCCCGGAAGGGCGACAAGGACAAGGCCACCGGCACCGACCCCTCCGGCGGCGCCACCGGCAAGCCCGCCACCGTGACGCCCACGGACCCCAACAACCCGGTCGATGCTGCGGCCCGGGCCGGCGAGGCACAGTTGGAAGAACGCACCGCCATGGGCGACCCGGCCCCCACTCCGAAGCCTGGCCCCACCCTCTCGGCGGAGGAGCAGAAGGTGGCCGTGCAGTGCAGCAGCGCCCAGCAGTGAAGCCGTAGGGGGCCATCGAGCAATGAGCAGTAGCACCAACACGACCACGATCAGTACGGTCGGGCCGCCCAGCAGGCGCAACACCGAGCTGGCCATGCTCGCCTTCGCGGTGATGATCCCGGTCTTCGCGTACGCCAACGTGGGCCTGGCGCTCAGCGACGAGCTGCCGTCCGGCCTGCTCAGCTACGGCCTGGGCCTGGGTTTCATGGCCGGGGTCGCCCATCTGGTGGTGCGCAAGTTCGCGCCGTACGCCGACCCGCTGCTGATCCCGCTGGCCACCCTGCTCAACGGGCTGGGACTGGTGCTGATCTGGCGGCTGGACCAGTCCAAGCGGCTGGCGGCGCGGGCCAAGTCGACCGGTGGTGAGCTGATCGCCGCGGCGCCCAAGCAGCTGATGTACTCCGCGATCGGCATAGCCCTGTTCGTCGCGGTGCTGCTCCTGCTCAAGGACCACCGCAAGCTCCAGCGCTACACCTACATCTCGATGTTCGGGGCACTGGTCCTGCTGCTGCTGCCGCTCGTGCCGGGGTTGGGCATGAACGTCTTCGGCGCCAGGATCTGGATCAGCGTCGCGGGCTTCTCCATCCAGCCGGCCGAGTTCGCGAAGATCGTCATCGCGATCTTCTTCTCCGGCTACCTCATGGTCAAGCGGGACGCGCTGGCGCTGGCCAGCCGCCGCTTCATGGGCCTGTACCTGCCCCGCGGCCGGGACCTGTTCCCCATCCTCACCGTGTGGGCCATCAGCATCCTCATCCTGGTCTTCGAGACCGACCTGGGGACCTCGCTGCTCTTCTTCGGCATGTTCGTGGTGATGCTGTACGTCGCCACCGAGCGCACCAGCTGGATCGTCTTCGGTCTGCTGATGTCCGCGGGCGGTGCGGCGGTCGTCGGCTCCGTCGAACCCCATGTGAAGCTGCGCGTCAACACCTGGCTGCACCCGTTCGCCGTCTATGACAACCCGCCCCCGAAGTGGGCCACCACCGACCAGATCGCCCAGGCGATCATGGCGTTCGGCTCGGGCGGCACCGTGGGCGCCGGCTGGGGCCAGGGCAACTCCGATCTGATCGGCTTCGCCGCCAACTCCGACTTCATCCTGGCCACCGTCGGCGAGGAGCTGGGGCTCGGCGGCACCATGGCGATCCTGCTGATCTACGCGTTGATCGTGGAGCGCGGCGCCCGGACCGCGCTGGCCGCCCGCGACCCGTTCGGCAAGATGCTCGCCATCGGCCTGTCCGCGGCCTTCGCGATCCAGGTCTTCGTCGTCGCCGGCGGTGTGATGGGCCTGATCCCGCTGACCGGTATGACCATGCCGTTCATGGCGTACGGCGGATCCTCGGTGATCGCGAACTGGGCCCTGATCGCGGTCCTGATCAGGATCAGCGACACCGCGCGCCGCCCCGCGCCGGCTCCCGCGCCCTCACCAGACGCCGAGATGACCCAGGTGGTCCGCCCGTGAACAAGCCGCTGCGCCGAATCGCGATCTTCTGTGGTCTGCTGATCTTCGCCCTGCTACTGCGGGACAACTGGCTCCAGTACGTCAAGGCCGACGAGCTCAAGGACCACAAGAACAACCGCCGGGTGCTGATCGCGCGCTACAGCCAGCCGCGCGGCAACATCATCGTCGACGGCAAGTCGATCACCGGCTCGGTCGAGACCAAGGACAACCCGGACTTCAAGTACAAGCGCACGTACAAGGACGGGGAGATGTGGGCGCCGGTCACCGGCTACGCCTCCCAGGTCTACGGCGCCAACCAGCTGGAGAAGCTGGAGGACGGGATCCTCACCGGCGACGACGACCGGCTGTTCTTCAACCGGACGATCGACATGCTGACCGGCAAGGAGCGCAAGGGCGGTGACGTGATCACCACGCTCAACGCCAAGGCGCAGCGGGCCGCCTTCAAGGGCCTGGGCGACAAGAGGGGCGCGGTCGCCGCGATCGACCCCAAGACCGGCCGGATCCTCGCGCTCGCCAGCACCCCCAGCTACGACCCGTCGACCATCGCCGGAAACAGCGACGAGAAGGCGTGGAAGGCGCTCGACCCGAAGAACAACCCGGACGACCCGATGCTCAACCGGGCGCTGCGCCAGACCTACCCCCCGGGCTCCACCTTCAAGGTCATCACCGCGGCGGCGGCCCTGGAGAACGGCAAGTACCGAAGCGTCGACGAGAAGACGAACTCGCCGCAGCCGTGGCGACTGCCGCTGTCCAGCCGGAACCTGGAGAACGAGGGCCGCATCGCCTGCGAGAACGTCTCCCTCCGGGAAGCCCTGCGGATCTCCTGCAACACCGTCTTCGGCAAGCTCGGAGACGATCTGGGCAAGGAGAAGATGCGCGAGCAGGCCGAGAGGTTCGGCTTCAACGAAGAGATCTTCACGCCGGTCCGCGCCGTCGCCAGCGTCTACCCCAAGGAGATGGACCGCCCCTCCAACGCCATGTCGGCGATCGGCCAGTACGACACCCGGGCCACCCCGCTGCAGATGGCGATGGTCGCCGCCGCGATCGCCAATGACGGCAAGCTCATGGAGCCGTACATGGTCGACAAGCTGCGCGCCCCGAACCTCAACGACATCGAGCGGCACACCCCCAAGCAGCTGAGCGAGGCCGTCTCGCCGGACACCGCCCACGCCCTCCAGGACATGATGAAGACGGTGGTGCAGTCCGGCACCGGCACGCGGGCCCAGATCCCCGGCTATGAGGTCGGCGGCAAGACCGGCACCGCCCAGCACGGCGTGGCGAACAGCAAGAACCCCTACGCCTGGTTCATCTCGTACGCCAAGGACAAGGACGGCTCGTCCCCGGTGGCGGTCGCCGTGGTGATCGAGGGCTCGGACACCATGCGCGACGACATCGCGGGTGGGAAGCTCGCGGCGCCCATCGCACGCAACGTGATGAAGGCGGTACTCGACAGCGAGAAGTGACGCCGGGCGCGCCGCGAGGTGACCCCGGCGCGGCCAGGAGTGACGCCGGACACACCCCGATATCGATTCCGCACGTCCCTGTACCGGTCGGGTATCAGGTATCGGCCATGGCCGGGCCTCGCACGGCCTGCCGGGTAGCGTATGCCCGAGCAGCACATCGCCGGGCCCCACACCGGTGCGGTCGGGAATGACGGAAGAGGGCTGGAGTAGCTATGGAAGAGCCGCGTCGCCTCGGCGGCCGGTACGAACTGGGCTCGGTGCTCGGGCGCGGTGGCATGGCGGAGGTCTACCTCGCGCATGACACCCGGCTCGGCCGCACCGTCGCCGTGAAGACGCTGCGGGTGGACCTCGCCCGCGATCCGTCCTTCCAGGCCCGGTTCCGCCGAGAGGCCCAGTCTGCGGCCTCGCTCAACCATCCCGCGATCGTCGCGGTCTACGACACCGGCGAGGACTACGTCGACGGTGTCTCGATCCCGTACATCGTGATGGAGTACGTCGACGGGTCCACCCTCCGCGAGCT
Organism: Streptomyces sp. JLBT605; assembly: GCF_058215555.1. NCBI lineage: Bacteria > Bacillati > Actinomycetota > Actinomycetes > Kitasatosporales > Streptomycetaceae > Streptomyces > Streptomyces sp. JLBT605. Next base: position 3,386,671 of record NZ_CM177087.1, on the reverse strand, counting down.
GCTGCACTCCGGGAGAAAGCTGCTGCCCGAGCGCTCGCTGGAGATGACCACCGGCATCCTCCAGGCGCTGGAGTACTCCCACCGCAACGGCATCGTGCACCGCGACATCAAGCCCGCGAACGTGATGCTCACCCGCACCGGCCAGGTCAAGGTCATGGACTTCGGTATCGCCCGCGCGATGGGCGACGCCGGCATGACCATGACGCAGACCGCCGCGGTGATCGGCACCGCCCAGTACCTCTCGCCCGAGCAGGCCAAGGGTGAGCAGGTCGACGCGCGTTCCGACCTCTACTCCACCGGCTGCCTGCTGTACGAGCTGCTGACCGTCCGGCCGCCCTTCGTGGGCGACTCCCCGGTCGCGGTGGCCTACCAGCATGTGCGCGAGGAGCCGCAGCCGCCGAGCTCCTACGACCCCGAGATCACCCCGGAGATGGACGCCATCGTCCTGCGGGCGCTGGTCAAGGACCCGGACTACCGCTACCAGTCGGCGGACGAGATGCGCGCCGACATCGAGGCGGCGCTGGAGGGCCAGCCGGTCGCCGCGACGCAGGCGATGGCCGCCGCGGGCTACCCCGAGGACCAGCCGACGACCATGCTGCGGGCGCAGGACGGCGGCGCCGCGACCTCCATGCTGCCGCCGGTGCGCGATGACGACGGCGGCTTCGGCTACGACGAGCGGCCCGACCGCCGCCGTGGTGGCGGTGACGGCAAGAAGAGCAACACCTCGACGGTCCTGCTGGCGCTGGCCGCCATCCTGGTGCTGGTCGGCGCGATCTTCATCGGTAAGTCGATCTTCAGCGGCGGCAAGAACGGCGACATGGTCGACGTGCCGGTGCTGAAGGGCAGGACGCTCGAGGAAGCCCGGGATCTCGGCCGGAACGGCGACTTCAAGGTCACCGTGGCCGGCTCGGAATTCTGCGAGCAGAAGAAGAAAACCGTCTGCGAGCAGACCCCCGAGGGTGGCGAGGGTTCGCAGATCGAGCGGTACGGCACGGTCAAGCTGACCATGTCCAAGGGCCCCAAGCCCGCCGCGAAGGTCGAGGTCCCCGACGTCACCGACCAGCCGTACGCGGACGCCAAGGCCGCGCTGGAGGAGAAGGGCTTCACGGTCGACCCGGAGTACACCGAGTCCAGCCAGCCCGCCAACACGGTCCTGGAGCAGAACCCGAGCGGCGGCTCGATGGCCAGGAAGGGCTCGACGATCAAGCTCACCGTCGCCAAGGCGCCGGACACGGTCGTCGTCCCCGATGTGATCGGCAAGTCCGCGGCCGAAGCCACCACCAAGCTGCAGAACAAGGGGCTCACGGTCACCAAGGAGGAGCGCGAGACCGCGGACTCCGCGCCGGGCACGGTCGTCGACCAGAACCCCAAGGGCGGCCAGGAGGTCAACCCGAACTCTGGGGTCACCATCTATGTCGCCAAGGCCCCGGCCACCCCGCAGACCGTCACGATCCCCTCGCTGACCGGCTCCAAGCTCAAGGACGCCCGGAAGACCCTGGAGGGTCTGGGTCTGACGGTCACCGTCAACGGGGCGCAGGAGGACGACGCCTGGGTGATGGGCAGCAACCCGGGCGCGGGCACCCAGGTGCCGGCCAACAGCTCGGTGGAGCTGACCACCGTGCCGGGCGGCGGTGGGAACGCCAACGGCGGCAACGGCGGTGACGGCGGCAATGGCGGTGACGACGGCGGCAACGGCTGGTTCGGCGGCGTCGGCGGCTAGCCCGGCGAGCGGCACCGAGCGCTGAGCGCTGAGTCCGAGCACTGAACGAAGAAGCCCCGGCATCCGGAACGTTCCGGATGCCGGGGCTTCTTCGCGGCTTCGGCGCCGTCCACACCGCCTGCACGCCGCCGGCGGCTCAGGCCGGCTTCGGCCCCCGGGCCGTCAGTCCTCCTGGAGCTCCTTGGGCGGGGTGCGGTCCTGGTCGACCTTCTGGGTGCGGACCAGCTCGCCCCACACCACGTAGCGGTATCGCGAGGTGTAGACGGGCGTGCAGGTCGACAGCGTGATGTAGCGACCCGCCTTGGTGCGGCCCGATCCCTTCGGCACCGGCTTGATCACGTCCACGTTGTACTTGGAGGTCTCGCTGAGCTTGGCGAAGACCTTGTAGACGTACCAGGTGTCGCGGGTCTCGAAGACCATCGCGTCACCCTCGTCCAGCTTGTCGATGTTGTGGAACTTGGCGCCGTGGCCGTCCCGGTGCGCGGCGAGGCTGAAGTTGCCCTTCTTATCCCAGGGCATCGCGGACTTGACCGGCTTGGTGTAGAAGCCCGCGACCCCGTCGTTGAGGACGCTGGTCGAGGTGGAGCGCTTGACCAGCACCTCGCCGTTGCCCATCGCCGGTACGTGCAGGAAGCCGATGCCGTCCTTGGTGTCCAGCTTCCCCGGGCCTCCCGCCCAGACGTCGCGCACATGGTTGCTCTGCCGCTTCGCCTCACGATTGGCGAGCACGTTCGTCCACCAAAGGGAGTACACGACAAACAGCGCGAGGATGAGTCCGACGGTGATCAGCAGCTCTCCGAAGACGCTGACCACCATGGCGACCCTGCCGCGGGAGCGGCGCCGCGCGGGCGGGGGCGTGGCGGCGGGCGTCGTCCCGTCTTGTCTTTCGTCCTGCTCGGTCCGTGCCACCGCGTCGTACTCCGTTCTCGCTCAGCCGACCAGCGCGTCCGGCTTGCCCTCGCTCCGCGGCCGTTCGTCGACCATCTTGCCCCAGACGATCATTCGGTACGTACTGGTGAACTCGGGCGTGCAGGTGGTCAGTGTGATGTACCGGCCCGGTTCTTTGAAACCCGAGCCGGGCGGCACCGGACCGATGACTCCCGTGTTCGAAGGCGGGGTCTGCGGCAGGATGCGGGCCATCTCGTAGGTGAAGTACGCGTTCTGCGTCTCCACGATGATTTTGTCGCCGGGGCGGAGGCGGTTGATGTAACGGAACGGCTCGCCATGGGTGTTGCGGTGCCCGGCTAGGGCGAAGTTGCCCTTCTTGTCCCAGGGCATCCCGGTCTTGAGCGCGCCCTGCCCGTAGTGGCCGACCATGCCGCGGTCCAGCACCTTGTGCTTGCTGACCCCCTCGGCCACCGGAACCTTCACGTCCAGCTTGGGGATGTACAGGATGGCGAAGCCCTTGCCGGGCGAGAAGGCGCCCGGGGCGCGCTCGTCCTGGTGCTCGGCCCACTGCTTCTGGAGCTTCCTCGCCTCGCGGTCGGCGATCTGATGGGCGATGTAGTTGGACCACCAGAGCTGATAGGTGACGAAGAGCAGCATCAGCACGCCGATGGTGATGAACAGCTCGCCGATCATCCGGCTCACCATCACCCCGGGGCCGGCCTTGCGGGCGCGGGCGGCGCGTCGGGCTTCCGCCCGGGTCAGCGGCCGGGCGGCGGACGGCCCGCCGGCGGACGGCCTCCGGGCGGTGTCCGACGTGCCGGTGGCGCCCGGGACGGGCGCGCGGCGGGCGCGTCTGCCACCGCGTCTGGCGGCCTGCTGCGCGGCTCGGCGCCGCGCCGCGCGCCCTCCGGTCACGGGCGGCTGTCCTACGCCGCCGGCGGCCCCGGCACGGCCCTCGGCGGCTGCAGGGTGCGCTGCCTCGGCGGGGAGTTCCGCCCGGCGCAGCGCGACCGTCTCGTCGTCGCCGACCGCCACCGGCGCGCGCAGCGTCATGGTCTCGTCGTGACCGGCCACCGCGGGCGCGCGCAGCGCCATGGTCTCCTCGCTCCGCTCGTGCGCGCCGCCGTGCCCGTACACGTCCTGGCCGTACGGGGCGGGCTGCCGGGCGCCCTGAGGCGCGCCCTCACGCTCGGGGCGGAGTGCGGTCACTCTTAGGCCTTGCCGCCGACCCTGCCGACCGTACCGACCACCGGTGCCAGGCCTTCCGAGCGTCGCACCGCGTCCGTGTCGCCGCATCTGACCAGCCAGTTGGCGAGCATCCGGTGGCCCCATTCGGTGAGCACCGACTCGGGGTGGAACTGCACGCCCTCCACCGGCCGGGTCCGGTGGCGCACCCCCATGGCCAGCCCGGACTCCGTCCAGGCAGTGATCTCCAATTCGGGCGGGAGGGTGTCCCGTTCGACGGCGAGGGAGTGGTAGCGGGTGGCGGTGAACGGCGACGGCAGGCCCTCGAAGACGCCGGCACCCTCGTGGGTGACCAGCGAGGTCTTGCCGTGCAGCAGCTCGGGGGCGCGGTCGACCACCCCGCCGTACGCCACCGCCATGGACTGCATGCCCAGGCAGACGCCGAAGACCGGGACCTCGGTCTCCGCGCAGTGCCGCACCATGTCGATGCAGACGCCGGCCTGCTCCGGGGCGCCGGGACCGGGGGAGAGCAGCACGCCGTCGAAGCCGTCCTGGGCGTGGCGCAGCTCCACCTCGTCGTTGCGCAGCACCTCGCACTCGGCGCCGAGCTGGTAGAGGTACTGGACGAGGTTGAAGACGAAGCTGTCGTAGTTGTCGACGACGAGGACGCGCGCGCTCATCGGGTGCCTGCCATGCCCTCGTCGACCGTCACGTCGTTGAACGGCAGCAGCGGCTCGGCCCAGGGGAAGACGTACTGGAAGAGCACGAAGACGATCGCCAGTACGAGCACCAGCGAAATGAATGCCCGAACCCACGCGTTGCCCGGCAGATGCCGCCAGATCCAGCCGTACATGCCGTCCCTTCCCGTCAGGTGCAGCACCAGAGTAAGGGGCGGGAGGCGGGCCCGGAGGCTCAGCTGGGCAAAGCTTCGGGCTTGCCCTGTTCGGCGGGGAGAGTGTCCTCCAGATGCGCCCAGACGATCAGTCGGTGACTGTGTCCCCACTCCGGATCGCAGGTGGTGAGGGTGAGGTAGTGCCCGGGGCGGCGGTAGCCCGACTTCTTTGGCACCGGGTCGATGACCCCGGTGTCCGAGGGCAGGGTGCGGTAGGGCCGGTTGTCGACCCGGTAGGTGTACCAGGCGCTGCCGTCGGTGAGCACCACGGCGTCGCCGGGGCGCAGCTCGGGGAAGTCCTTGAACGGGTCGCCGTAGGTGCGGCGGTGGCCGGCGACCGCGAAGTTGCCCAGGCGGCCGAGCGGGGCGGTGCGCGCGTAGTGGCCCAGGCCCTTCTTCAGGGTGCCGGTGGAGGTGCCGTGCAGCACGGGCTTGGCCCAGTCACGCCCGAAGCGAGGGATGTACATGATGGCGAAGGACCGGCCCCGCTGGTACGCGCCGGACCCGGCGGCGCCCCGCGAGCCCTGCGCACCCTGGGAGCCCGCCGGTCCGGAATCCGGACCGGCCCCGTCGGCCCCGGTGGGATCGGGCCCCGTCCCGTCCGCCGACCCCGTCGTCACCGGGCCGGTCGACCAGCGGTCCTGGAGCCGGTCGATCTCCCGGTCCATCGCGCGGTCGGCCTGCACCCCGGTCCAGTACAGGACGTAGACCACGAAGAGCACGATCAGGGTGCCGACGGTGACACATAACTCGCTGAGCGCCCGGACTGCCCACCGCACCTTCATCGGCTCCTCCGCTGGAGCTGCTCCCGGCTGTGCCCTGGCTGTGCTCCGGCCGCGCCCCTGGCCGAAACTCCGGCCGGCTTACGGCTATGGCAGGGGCTGCGCCTGCCGCAGATCCACTGTGCCCGAGTAGCCGGGAAGAGTCACCGAGTCGTGGCTGTCGACTTTCCAGCCGAGCCCGTACGCCTCCACATACCCCTGGTAGTTCCGGATGGCGGGCGAGGCGGCCAGCGCGCGGCGCAGCGCGCTCCGGTCGCCGACGGCGGTGATCTTGTACGGCGGGGAGTAGAGCCGGCCCTGGAGGATCAGGCTGTTGCCCACGCAGCGGACCGCGCTGGTGGAGATCAGCCGCTGGTCCATGACCCGGATGCCCCGGGCGCCGCCCGCCCACAGCGCGTTGACCACGGCCTGCAGATCCTGCTGGTGGATGACGAGGTCGTTGGGCTGCGGCTCGGGCACGCCGGGGACCAGCGCGGTGGCGTCCGAGGGTGCGTCGTCCAGGGTGACGGTCAGGCCGGGGCCGCGCACGGCGCTGGTGCCGGCGGCCTTCTCCAGCGCGGCGAGCCGGGCGTCCTCGGCGTCGGTGCTGCCGTCGTCCCGGCGGACCAGCCGGTCGACCTCGGAGCGCGCGTGCGCGGTGCTCTCCTCCAGCTTGGCGTTCTTGCGGCTGCGCTCCTGGATGAGGTCGGACAGGCGCAGCATCGATTCGTCGCTACGCAGATCGGTGCCCTTGGCGGTGTTGAAGCTCATCCAGAAGATGAGTCCGGCGAGTGCGAAAATGGCGGCGGTCAGCAGCCGCACCGGGCGGAAGGCGGGGCGCCGCGGGGCCGGGGTGGGGGAGTCAGCAGAATTGCTCAACGTACCCTTACTCCTTACGACGCCGCGGAAGCACTACGCTAACGGACGCCCGGGGGAAGGAAGTGCTGTCCCGTCGACGTCCGGCCCCGGCGCCGAAACCGTACAGATTCCCGCGCGGTCACGCAGCGCATCGACAGGAGAGTTCCTCGTGCCGAAGTCACGGATCCGCAAGAAGGACGATTACACGCCGCCGCCGGCCAAGCAGGCGACCGCCATCAACCTGAACACCGGGCGTAGCTGGGTGGCACCGCTGATGCTGGCGCTGTTCGTGATCGGCCTCGCCTGGATCGTGCTCTTCTACGTGACCGATACGCAGTTGCCGATCGAGGCGTTCGGCAACTGGAACATCGTGGTCGGATTCGGCTTCATCGCGGCCGGGTTCGTCGTCTCCACCCAGTGGAAGTAACTCTCGTTCCCTGAGCGTGTCCACCCGGGTGTCCACAGAGTTATCCACAGCAGGGGAAAAACTCAGAAGATCTGTGGATAACCTCTGCGAGGTTGACGCCGGTCAGACTGGTGAGCCCGTTCCGCACCCTGCGGCCCTTCCCCAGGTCAACGCGCGTTGTCCTGGGGAAACACCAAAAGCCACAGATGAGCGCGGGCTCCGTCAGATGTTCTCCACAGGATGCGCGCAGATCGGGCGCCCACTGTGGACAACCCCGGTCGACGCCGGTCAGCCGGTGATCTGAACCGTTCGCGCGAAGACCGTCACCACGATCACGAGCAGCATCAGCGCGCAGGTCCCCCACTGGACCAGATCCCGGTGCCGGCGCGGCGCGTGCACCAGCCCGAACGCCACCGCCGTGCCGGTGAGCAGGCCGCCGATATGCGCCTGCCAGGCGATGTCGCTCAGGTAGAAGGTGAAGGTCAGGTTGATCGCGAGCAGGACGAGGACCGGCCGCATGTCGTAGTTGAGGCGGCGCATCAGCACCGCGGTGGCACCCAGCAGGCCGAAGATCGCCCCGGAGGCGCCCAGCGAGCCCTGGGCCGGGTCGTCGAGGAGAAAGCTCAGCGCGCTGCCGCCCAGACCCGACAGCAGATACAGCGCGAGGAAGCGGGCCCGGCCCAGCGCGGCCTCCAGCGGCGGCCCCAGCCACCACAGGGACAGCATGTTGAACGCGATGTGCAGCGGCTGCTCATGGAGGAAGACGGCGGTAAGCAGGCGGTACCAGTCGCCCTCGGCGACACCCACCAGATCGAGTGAGCCCGGCTCCCGGGCGCTGCCGACCAGCAGCAGGTCGTCCGTCAGCCGGTCGCCGACGGCCAGCACGGCGATCCACAGGCCGAGGTTGACGCTCAGCAGGATCTTGGTGATCAGCCGCGGATCGGCGGCGATCACCCCGCCCCCGAGGTTCCGCGGCCGGGCGTCCGCCGCCAGCCGGCGGCCGCCGGGGACGGCGGAGGCACCGGCGGGGCCGCTGACGCACTCGGGGCACTGGAAACCCACCGAAGCGCTGATCATGCAGGCAGGGCAGATCGGCCGCTCGCAGCGGGTGCAGCTGATGCCGGTCTCCCGGTCCGGGTGCCGGTAGCAGCAGACCGCCTGGTCTTCCATGTCTCCCCTTGCCCTGCCTTGCTCGTCCGCGCGAAACCGGCCGCACGCACGCGAACCGCCCCGCCTGCCCTCAAGACGGACGGGCGGGGCGTGAGGTTCCCGTGCGGAACCGCCGGGGTCAGCCCTGGCGGGTCTCCACCACGACCGACTCGATGCGCACGTCGTTGACCGGACGGTCGGTGCGCGGGTTGGTCTGGGTGCTCGCGATGGCGTCGACGACCTTCTTGCTCGCGTCGTTGGCGACCTCACCGAAGATGGTGTGCTTGCCGGTCAGCCAGGTGGTCGGCGAGACGGTGATGAAGAACTGCGAGCCGTTGGTGCCCGGGCCGGCGTTGGCCATGGCGAGCAGGTACGGCTTGGTGAAGGCCAGGTCCGGGTGGAACTCGTCCGCGAACTTGTAGCCCGGGCCGCCGGTCCCGTTGCCCAGGGGGTCACCGCCCTGGATCATGAAGCCCTCGATGACACGGTGGAAGATCGTGCCGTCGTACAGCTTGTCCGTCGTCTTGGCGCCCGTCTCCGGGTTGACCCACTCGCGAGCGCCCTGGGCGAGCTCGACGAAGTTCCTGACCGTCTTCGGGGCGTGGTCCGGCAGCAGCCGGATCTCGATGTCGCCTTGGTTGGTCTTCAGGGTGGCGTAGAGCTGCTCGGCCACGATCTACCTTCCATCGTTTCCACTGACGTCTCCCGATCCTCGCACGGACCTCGCGGCGGGGAGTAACCACGCGACCGGCGCGCGGCGAGAGCGTGGGGCGCATGACCCGGATGCCCGGTCCCGCATGCCGCCCGGGCCCGGCGGCAGGCATGATCTCCCAATGGGTGGAAAGACGACAAAACGCGTATCGGGGCACAGCTCCCCCGGACGCCCGCACCCCGGAGCACGCCACCGAGGAGGATGATCCCGTGACCCGCACAGACACCGTGCGCGCCGCGACCGGCACCGCGAAGGAGAGCGTCCGGCACGCCGCGGAGATGGTGGGGCCGTACGCCGGCGCGGCCAAGGAGAACGCCGCGCACTACGCCCATCAGGCCCGCGTCCGGCTGGGCCCGAAGGTGTCGCATGCCGCGCACCGCGCCCAGGACGCCACCGCCGCCTTCTACCACGGCCCGGTCGCCCGCCAGGTCGAGCACGCCCGCGGCGCGCTGCCGCCCCGGGTCGACGCCGTCGCCTGCAAGGCGGCGGCCCGCACCCGCGAGGCCGCCCGGCACGCCGCGGACTACACCACACCGCGCGTCGAACACGCCATGGCCACCACCCGAGCGGCACTGCCCGGCCGCGAGGAGGCGGCCGCCCGCGGCGCCGCCGCCATGGCCGCCCTGCGCGGCCAGGTCTCCGCCGCCGACATCACCAGGCTCACCAAGCAGCGTGCCCGCCGGGCCCGCGGGCGCCGCGCGGTCAAGCGGGTGACGGTGGTGGGGCTGATGGCCGGCGGCGCGCTGGCGGCCTGGAAGTGGTGGGACAAGCAGGCTCACCCGGACTGGCTCGTGGAGCCGCCCGCCGCCACCGAGCTCGACGACCGCGCCACCCTGGCCTCGGTGGACGGCAGCGGCCCTGCCGGGCAGGGCGGCGAGGCCCCGCCGAAGCCGGCGGAGGCGGGGGACGCCGCCGCCGAGAACGAACAGAAGAAGAAGAGCGGCGACTGATCCGGAACGAGTCCCCAGACGACACCGGAGAACGAGTATTCGACAGACCAGGCCGGAGACGACGCCGGAAACGAAGTGAGCCGGGGTGCCCCATCGGGCACCCCGGCTCACTTCCTTGACGTGCGTGGAGCCTAGGAGAGTCGAACTCCTGACATCCGCCATGCAAAGACGGCGCTCTACCAACTGAGCTAAGGCCCCGTCGCCGATCAGGATACCCGGTACCGGTCCCCTTTCCCGACCGGGTATCGCTCGTGCGTGCCACCGTCCGTAGGATGCCACGCGAGATTCGCGGCAGCGAAGCGAAGGGGAGAGAGCGAGATGGACGCAGCACAGCAGGATGCCACCGCCCGCGCACGGGAGCTGCAGCGCAGCTGGTACGGGGAACCGCTGGGGGCACTCTTCCGCCGTCTGATCGACGATCTCGGCCTCAACCAGGCCCGGCTGGCGTCCGTCCTGGGCCTCTCCGCCCCCATGTTGTCCCAGCTCATGAGCGGTCAGCGGGCCAAGATCGGCAACCCGGCGGTGGTGCAGCGGGTGCAGGCGCTCCAGGAGCTCTCCAGCCAGGTCGCGGACGGCCGGGTGAGCGCCGCGGAAGCCGCCGAACGCATGGAGGAGATCAAGAAGACCGCCGGCGGGTCCGTCCTCAACACCCAGGCCACCGCCAGCACCGGGGCTCCGACGGTGCGCCGCGTGGTGCGCGAGATCCAGTCGCTGCTGCGGTCGGTCTCCGCGGCCGGGGACATCATCGACGCCGCGGACTCGCTCGCTCCCACCCATCCGGAACTGGCAGAGTTTCTCCGGGTGTACGGCGCCGGCCGGACCGCCGACGCGGTCGCCCACTACGAGGCGCACCAGAGCTGACCGGGCGGCTCACCGGGCCACCGGGCGGCTCACCGGGGTACCGGGCGGCTGACTCGACGAGCGGGTACGGACGGACGAACGGACAGGCGCGGAGCGGGGCGGGGCGATGGGCGAGGTCTTCGCGGGTCGGTACGAGCTGGTGGACCCGATCGGCCGCGGCGGTGTCGGAGCCGTGTGGCGCGCCTGGGACCAGCGGCGACGGCGCTATGTCGCGGCCAAGGTCCTCCAGCAGAGCGACGCGCACACCCTGCTGCGGTTCGTACGCGAGCAGGCGCTGCGCATCGACCACCCGCACGTGCTGGCCCCCGCGAGCTGGGCGGCCGATGACGACAAGGTCCTGTTCACCATGGACCTGGTGGGCGGCGGCTCGTTCGCGCATCTCATCGGCGACTACGGCCCGCTGCCGCCGCGTTATGTGTGCGTCCTGCTGGACCAGCTGCTCTCCGGACTCGCGGCGGTGCACGCCGAGGGAGTGGTCCACCGCGACATCAAGCCCGCGAACATCCTGCTGGAGGCGACCGGCGTCCGGCGGCCGCACGTCCGGCTGTCCGACTTCGGCATCGCGCTGACCAAGGGCGAACCCCGGCTCACCGAAGCGGACTTCGTGATGGGCACGCCCGGCTACTTCGCGCCGGAGCAGATGCGGGGCGCCGATCCGGACTTCCCCGCGGACCTCTTCGCGGTCGGGCTGGTCGCGCTGTATCTGATCACCGGGCGGAAGCCGGACGCGGAGGCGCTCGTCCGGCGCTTCGAGGAACTGGGCATTCCGAACGCCCCGGACGCCATCCCGGAACCGCTCTGGCAGGTCGTCGCCAACCTGCTCCAGCCGGATCCGGAGGCCCGGTTCCGTACCGCCAACGGCGCCCGCAAGGCGCTCGGTTCGGCGCTCGAGCTGCTGCCCGAGCCGGATCTCGACGACGAGGTCATCGAGGTATTCGACCAACTCGGCCCGCTCCCGGCCGGATACGGGCCGGACGGCCCGGAGCGCAAAGGCTCGCGTTCGCATCGCAAACCACCCAGCTCAGCGGAGGCGACCACGGTCTCGCCGGTGCCGCCAACCGTCTCGGACACCGGCAGCTTCCCGCTCCCCCCGCCGCAGACCGCACACCCGGGACAGCAACCCGGCCAACCTCGGCTCGACCAACCTCAGCCGGGTACGACGCCACCAGGCACGCCGCAGCCGGGCACGCCGGGCGCGGGCGCGGCGCAGCCGGGCCGACCCGACCCGGGCCGTCTCCAGCCGGGCGTGCCCGGCACGGGCCAGCCGCAGCCCGGCGCGGCGCACCACGGTCAGCCGCAACCCGACGCGGCACAGCCAGGTGCCGCGCACCCCGGCTCGCCGCAGTACGGCCTGCCGCAACCACCGGTGGCCCGCCCGGAGGTGGCCCGGCCGGAGGTGCCGCAGCCGACGACGCCGCAGCCCGGGACGCCGGGGTCCGGGCCCCACGCCGCCCCGTACGGCACGCCGATGCCGCCGGGCCGTTTCGGGCAGCCCGACCACGCCGCCGCCCGGCCGGGCGACAGCGCCGGCACCCCCGTGCCCATGCCCCCGCACACCCCGGTGCCCCCGAACACACCGCCGCCGTCCACACCGCCGCCGGCAGCGGGCGCGGCGGCCGCCTGGCCGACCGGCACTCCGGAGTCCGGCTCCCCGGCCGGGACGCCGCCGGGCACGCCGCTGGGGACGCCCCCGCGCACGCCGGCCTCCGGACACGGGAACGCACCGACCCGGCCCTACACCCCGCCCGGCCCGCAGCCGAGGCCCGGCGCGCAGCCCGTGGCGGATCCCCGGGCCCACACGCCCTCGCAGGCCGTCTCCCGGTACTCACCGCCGCCCGCCTCCCCGGCATCGGGAGCGATGGCCGGGCCGCACCCCCTGGCCGCCCCCGGCGCACCGACCCCGCACGCGGCCTACGACGCCACGCCGCCGGGGACGGTCCCCGGTCAGGACTTTCCGGCGCCCGGCCCTGGTTCGGGACCCGGCCCTGGTTCGGCGCCCATCCCGGGTTCTGCGCCCGGCCTCGGTTCCGCGCCGTACGGGGCTCTCCCCGGCGGGAGGTCGCCCGGGACCGGGTCCCGCCGCGAGCCGGGGCCGCCCGCCAAGGTGGTCGTCCCGGTGCTGCTCCTCGCCGCGCTGTGCTTCGCCATCGGCATCTGGGCCCTCGTCGCCTCGGGCTGACCCTCGGTCGGTGCCCGCCCGGCCCGGGGCGCGCGCCGCGCTCTCCGCACCCGCCCCGGAGACAGCCCCCGCACCGCCCGCGTCACCCCGAGGCGGCCCCGCGCCGGCGGGCGATCATCGTCCACACCCCGAGCCAGAGCAGCAGCAGCGTCCCCGCGCCGAAACCGGCGTACGCCACGGCCCGCGGCGGCCCGTCGCCGCCGTCGCCCTCGGCCGCCGAGTTCCCCGCCGCCGCGCCCTGACCGCCCTCATCGAGCCCCAGGCCGGGCCCGCTCCCGCCCTTCACGTACCGCGGGCCCGGGTGCGCCTCGCCCTGTACGGCCACGCGCAGCGTCACGGCCGCCGACTCCCCGAAGTACCGCCGGGCGTCCGGGTGGAGGGTGACCGCCAGGTAGTAGTCCCCGGCCGTGCTCATCGCCTCGACGGCCGGCTTGGCGCGGGTGTAGCGGTTGCCGTACGCCACCGGCGCGGTCAGCTCCAGCGTGTCCTTGGTCCGCTCCCCCCTGTACGGGGCGTATTCGCCCCGCTGCACCTGGCCGCGCCACGGGTTGTACAGGCTCACCCCGACCGCGTTGCCCAGCACCTCGCGCCCTCCGCCCTGGGCGTCGGGCAGTTCGGCCTCGGCGTAGATCTGCTGGCCCCACTTGAGCGGGATCCGGTAGAAGCGGGTCTCGCCGGGCGCCACCGACGTCGTCCACACCCCTGTGGACAACAATCCGGCATCACGGAATCCGATGCCTCCGAGGCGCTCCCGTGGTTTCTCGCCGGGCACCTTCGGCGGGGTGGTGGACCAACTTCCGGGCGAGGGCGGCGTGGTCGGGCCGCTTTCCACCGGGGCCTCCTGGCTGAACTTCAACTCCAGCGGCCAGCGCTCGGGTTCGTCGCCGCCGTCGCCGGTGCGCTCGATGACGAAGTCATACCGGCCGGCTCGCTGGCAGGTCGCCGCCGACCCGGACCGCTTCAGCCGGGCCGCGTAACCGGCGAGCGGATGGGCCAGGTTGACCGCGTCGGCGGCCAACTGCGTCCGGTCACAGACCTTGCCGTCGGAGTCGACCAGGGAGAGCGTGATGCCGTCGGCGTACGCGGCGATGTGCGAACCGGGCCGCGGCACCGCCACCGCCGAGAGGTAGGCGGCGGACTCGGCGTCCAGCCGCACGCTGTAGTGCCGGGTCTCCCCGGCCGCGATGCTGTCCACATAGGTGCCCAGCGCCTGCAATCGCGGCGCGCCCCGCGTCGCCGGGGTGCCGGCCGTCTGCCGGCCCTGCGGTTGGTAGGAGGCGATGTCGCGCGGCTCCTGGGGCCCGTCCGCCGGAGCGGCGAGCACCGTTCCCGGAAAGCCGGCCAGCGCCCCCACCGCCAGCGCCACCGCCAGCGCCGCGGCGAGGCCCACGGCGCGCCCGTGGCGGCCCTGGAGGCGGTGTGGAAGCCGCTCCCCTCCGCAGCCCCCGCGGCGGTCGTTCGTCATCTGTCCGCACCCCCTCCTCGCCCTGTACGCCCGCACCGCTCCAGCCGAGGACTCAAGGCGCTGCGCGATCACGGAGCTCGTCGTTCGCGGCAGTGAACCCACTGTTCGGGGCGGACGTCAACGGGGCCCCGATCGCCATCGCGATCAGGGCCCCGTACAGGACTTGGTGTCTCAGTTACCCGAACCTGCGGGCACGGAGTCGGTCGCCTCCGTCCACAGATCCTGCTCGGCGCGATCCGCCTGGATCTGGCGGTACACGAGGAGCCCGCCGATGGCGGCCAGTGCGACCAGGAGCAGCTTCTTCACCGCGCGACCTCGTCTTTCCTTGACGTAGGGGACCTCTGGCGCCCGATGATACACACCGTTCGATATCAATCGGTGACCTATACCCAGTCCTGAACGGCGGCAACCGCGCACCCTGCTCCGGCCTGCGAGAACCTGTCACGGAGAAACCGCGAGGACATATGCGAGACGCCCGGCCCTCCGAGGAGGTGCCGGGCGTCTGAGACCTTTCGGTCTCGCACGGTGCGGGTACCAGGACTTGAACCTGGGGCCTCATCCTTATCAGGGATGCGCTCTAACCGTCTGAGCTATACCCGCGCGTTCGCTGCACCGAAAGATTAGCGCACCACAGGCCATGTCCCAAAATCGGTGACCGCCGGGCCCTACTCGTCCTCGGCGAGCGTCAGCTCCACACCGCCGACGAAGCCCGCCGAGAGGTTGTAGATGAAGGCCCCGAGCGTGGCCAGCGCGGTCGCCAGCACCACGTTGATCACCGCGATGATCGAGGTGAACCCCAGCACCCGCGGCAGCGACAGGAAGGACTCCAGGTCGAAGCCGCTGTCCTTCTTGCTCTCGGTCGCCTCGCTGATCGTCCCGCCGACGGTGCTGAAGACGCCCATCGAGTCCATGACCATCCACAGCACCGCGGAGGCGACGACGGTGCAGATGCCCAGCGCGATCGCCAGCAGGAAGCTGACCTTCATCACGGACCAGGGATCGACCTTGGCGACCCGCAGCCGGGCCTTGCGGGTGCGCGGCACCGTGCGCGCCGCCGGGGCGGCCTCACGAGGCCGCCGGGCGGTCGCCTTGCCGCCCTTGGCCCCGGCGGGGGCGGAGCCGGCCCCGTCCGCCGGCGGGGCGTACGCCTGCGGCGGGTGGTAGGGCTGCGCGGGCTGCTGCCGGGCAGGCCGCTCACCGGGGAGCGGACCGGCCGAGAACGGCTCGTACTGCGGCCCTGCGGCGTCCGTCACGGTTCGCGTTCCCCCTTGGGAGTCGGCGGCAGCGCCACGGGCGCCGTCCGACGCGGTCTTGGCTCCGGTACCGGGATTCCCCTCGGCATCCGAACCGCCACCGCCCGTCGCGGCGCCCGTGGCTCCACTCACGACTTACTCCTCGGTCTCTTCGGCCGCGGACTCAGTTGCCCTCGGCCGGCGCCTCCGGCTCGGTCCCCTCGACCTCTTCGGCCTCACTGCCCGCCTCGGCGTTGCGGGCGATGCCGACCACGGCATCGCGCTTGCCCAGGTTGATCAGCTGGACGCCCATGGTGTCACGGCCCGTCTCCCTGACCTCGTTGACCCGCGTACGGATCACACCGCCCCCGAGGGTGATCGCGAGGATCTCGTCGTTCTCCTCCACGACCAGCGCGCCGACCAGCGAGCCCCGGTCCTCCACGATCTTGGCGGCCTTGATGCCCAGGCCGCCGCGACCCTGGACGCGGTACTCGTCCACGGGGGTGCGCTTGGCGTAGCCGCCGTCGGTTGCGGTGAAGACGAACGTACCGGGCCGGACGACATTCATCGAGAGCAGCTCGTCGCCTTCCCGGAAGCTCATGCCCTTCACGCCCGAGGTGGCACGCCCCATCGGGCGCAGCGCGTCGTCCGTCGCGGTGAACCGGATCGACTGCGCCTTCTTGCTGATCAGCAGCAGGTCGTCCTCGGCCGACACCAGCTCGGCACCGATCAGCTCGTCCTCGCCGCCGTCCTCGGTCTCCCGGAGGTTGACGGCGATGACACCGCCGGAGCGGGGCGAGTCGTAGTCCTTCAGCGGCGTCTTCTTCACCAGACCCGACTTGGTGGCCAGCACCAGGTACGGCGCCGCCTCGTAGTCGCGGATCGCCAGGATCTGGGCGATCTGCTCGTCCGGCTGGAAGGCCAGCAGGTTCGCCACGTGCTGGCCGCGCGCGTCCCGCCCGGCGTCCGGCAGCTCGTACGCCTTGGCCCGGTACACCCGGCCCTTGTTGGTAAAGAAGAGCAGCCAGTGGTGGGTGGTGGAGACGAAGAAGTGGTCGACGATGTCGTCCTCGCGCAGCTTGGTGCCGCGCACGCCCTTGCCGCCGCGCTTCTGCGAGCGGTAGTCGTCGGTCTTCGTCCGCTTCACATAGCCGCCACGGGTGATGGTGACGACGATGTCCTCCTCGGCGATCAGGTCCTCGATGGACATGTCGCCGTCGAAGGGCACCAGCTGGGAGCGCCGGTCGTCGCCGAACTTCTCGACGATCGTGGTCAGCTCCTCGCTGATGATCTGCCGCTGCCGCTCCGGCGAGGCGAGGATCGCGTTGTACTCGTTGATCTTCGCCTGGAGCTCGTCGTGCTCCTGGATGATCTTCTGCCGCTCCAGGGCCGCGAGCCGGCGCAGCTGCATCTCCAGGATCGCGTTGGCCTGGATCTCGTCGATGGTCAGCAGGCCCATCAGGCCCTCGCGCGCCACCTCGACCGTCTCGCTGCGCCGGATCAGCGCGATGACCTCGTCGATCGCGTCCAGCGCCTTGAGCAGGCCGCGCAGGATGTGCGCCCGCTCCTCGGCCTTGCGCAGCCGGAAGCGGGTGCGCCGGACGATGACCTCGATCTGGTGGGTCACCCAGTTGCGGATGAACGCGTCCAGCGAGAGGGTGCGCGGCACCCCGTCGACCAGCGCGAGCATGTTGGCGCCGAAGTTGGTCTGCAGGTCGGTGTGCTTGTAGAGGTTGTTGAGCACGACCTTGGCGACCGCGTCCCGCTTGAGCACGATGACCAGCCGCTGGCCGGTGCGCGAGGAGGTCTCGTCGCGGACGTCCGCGATGCCGCCGACCCTGCCGTCCTTCACCAGGTCGGCGATCTTCTGGGCGAGGTTGTCCGGGTTGACCTGGTAGGGCAGCTCGGTGACCACCAGGCACTGACGGCCCTGGATCTCCTCGACCTCGACGACCGCGCGCATCGTGATCGAGCCACGGCCGGTCCGGTACGCCTCCTCGATGCCCTTGCGGCCCACCACCAGCGCGCCGGTGGGGAAGTCCGGGCCCTTGATGCGCTCGATCAGCGCGTCCAGCAGCTCCTCGTGGCTCGCCTCGGGGTTGGCCAGGAACCACTGGGCGCCCTCGGCGACCTCGCGCAGGTTGTGCGGCGGGATGTTGGTCGCCATGCCGACCGCGATGCCCGCGGAGCCGTTGACCAGCAGGTTCGGGAAGCGCGCCGGCAGGACCGTCGGCTCCTGGTTGCGGCCGTCGTAGTTGTCCTGGAAATCGACGGTCTCCTCGTCGATGTCCCGGAGCATCTCCATGGCCAGCGGCATCATCTTGCACTCGGTGTACCGCATGGCGGCGGCCGGGTCGTTGCCCGGGGAGCCGAAGTTGCCGTTGGAGTCGACCAGCGGCATGCGCATCGACCAGTGCTGCGCGAGCCGCACCAGCGCGTCGTAGATCGAGGCGTCGCCGTGCGGGTGGTAGGTACCCATGACGTCGCCCACGACACGGGCGCACTTGTAGAAGCCCTTCTCCGGGCGGTACCCGCCGTCGTACATCGCGTAGAGCACACGGCGGTGCACCGGCTTGAGGCCGTCCCGCACGTCGGGCAGCGCGCGGCTCACGATCACGCTCATCGCGTAGTCGAGGTAGGAGCGCTGCATCTCCGTCTCGAGTCCGACCGTCTCGATGCGCATCGCGGCTCCGTCGGCGGCGGCAGCGGCGGACGCCTCGGCGGGCGTGGGGGCGTCAGCGGGGTGCGTGGGGGTGTTCTCGTCGTCGGCCATTGCTGGTCAGTGATTCCTTTCGAAGCGGCCGGGCTGGAGGGGCCGACTCAGATGTCGAGGAAGCGGACGTCCTTGGCGTTGCGCTGGATGAAGGAGCGCCGCGCCTCGACGTCCTCGCCCATCAGCACCGAGAACAGGTCGTCCGCCTGGGCGGCGTCGTCGAGGGTGACCTGGCCGAGCACGCGGTGCTCGATGTCCATCGTGGTCACCCGCAGCTCCTCGGCGTTCATCTCGCCCAGACCCTTGAAGCGCTGGACCGAGTCGTCCTTGATGCGCTTGCCCGCCTCGCGGCCCGCCTGGATGAGCACGTCCCGCTCGCGGTCGGAGTAGGCGTACTCGAAGTCGTCCCGGCCCCACTTGATCTTGTAGAGCGGGGGGCGGGAGAGGAAGACGTGGCCGGCCTCGACCAGCGGCCGCATGAAGCGGAAGAGGAAGGTCAGCAGCAGGGTGTTGATGTGCTGACCGTCGACGTCGGCGTCCGCCATGAGAATGATCTTGTGATAGCGGAGCTTCGCGATGTCGAAGTCGTCGTGCACACCGGTGCCGAACGCCGAGATCAGCGCCTGGACCTCGTTGTTCTGCAGGATCTTGTCGACCCGGGCCTTCTCGACGTTGAGGATCTTGCCTCGGATCGGAAGGATCGCCTGGTACAGCGGGTTCCGGCCGGACTTGGCCGAACCACCGGCCGAGTCACCCTCGACGATGAAGATCTCGCACTTGGTCGGGTCGTTGGACTGGCAGTCGCTCAGCTTGCCCGGCAGCGACGCGCTCTCCAGCAGGCCCTTGCGGCGGGTCAGGTCACGGGCCTTGCGGGCCGCCACCCGGGCCGTCGCGGCCTGGATGGACTTGCGGATGATGTCCGCGGCCTCGTTGGGGTTGCGGTCCAGCCAGTCGGTGAGGTGCTCGCGGACGATCTTCTGGACGAAGGTCTTGGCCTCGGTGTTGCCCAGCTTGGTCTTGGTCTGGCCCTCGAACTGCGGCTCGCCCAGCTTCACCGAGATGATCGCGGTCAGACCCTCGCGGATGTCCTCACCGGTGAGGTTGTCGTCCTTCTCCCGGAGCAGCTTCTTGTCGCGCGCGTACTGGTTGATCAGCGTCGTCAGCGCGGCGCGGAAGCCCTCTTCGTGGGTACCGCCCTCATGGGTGTGGATGGTGTTCGCGAAGCTGTAGACACCCTCGCTGTACTGGCTGTTCCACTGCATCGCCAGCTCGAGGGAGAGCATCCGCTCCTTGTCCTCGGCCTCGAAGCCGATGACCGTGGGGTGGACCAGCTCGCCCTTGCGGGAGTTGAGGTACTTCACGAAGTCGACGATGCCGCCCTCGTAGAGGTACCGGACGGAGAGCGGCTTGCCCTCCTCGTCGACGTGCGCCTCGCGCAGGTCGGTCAGCGAGATGGTCAGGCCCTTGTTGAGGAACGCCATCTCCTGGAAGCGCCGCGACAGCGTCTCGAAGGAGTACTCGGTGGTCTCGAAGATGTCCGGGTCGGCCCAGAAGGTGACCGTGGTACCGGTCTCGGTGACCGCCTCGTTCTTGGCGAGCGGCGCGGTCGGGACACCCAGCTTGTAGTCCTGCGTCCAGCGGTGGCCGTCGGTCTTGACCTCGACGGCGACCTTCGTCGACAGGGCGTTCACCACGGAGACGCCGACGCCGTGCAGACCGCCGGAGACCGCGTAGCCGCCGCCGCCGAACTTGCCGCCCGCGTGCAGGACGGTCAGCACGACCTCGACGGCCGGCTTGCCCTCGGACGGCACGATGCCCACCGGGATGCCACGGCCGTTGTCGACGACCCGGACGCCACCGTCGGCCAGGATCGTGACGTCGATGGTGTCCGCGTGCCCGGCCAGGGCCTCGTCGACGGAGTTGTCGACGACCTCGTAGACGAGGTGGTGCAGACCACGCTCACCGGTCGAGCCGATGTACATGCCAGGGCGCTTACGGACCGCGTCCAGACCCTCCAGGACGGTGATCGCGCTGGCGTCGTACGACGGGGGTGGCGTCTGGGCCCCCCTGTCGTCGTCGGACGGAATGTTCTCGTTGGGGTTGCCGGAATCGGCCACGAAGCGCCCTTTCTGGCACAGCACGAGCCGGCTCCGGGGCAGGCGGGAGCGGCTGCGTCGTTCACTGTTGGTCGACGTTCCCGCAAACGGGCGGGATTACCACCAGTCTACCGGTAGCGACGACATGAATGGGGGTTTGCGGGCGCCTGAGTACGCATGTGCCGCCCTGAACCGGGAGCCGCCGACTCCCCATATCTGGGTACGGGCTCCAAGAGGCTCACACCGGCACTCAGCGCTTCGGACTGTCAACCCCCGGCTACCGACAATCAAGCCTCGCGGGCCAGGCCCCACCGGGCCACCCGGCACCACCCGATCCGGCCACCGCACACCCGCTGCCCGAAAGCGCTTACCCGCGGGTATCCCACCCGGTGGGGGCTCATCCGTAGGTGTCGCCGGGGCCGGTGCTGCCCGGGGCGCGCAGCGGTCCGTACCGCCGCGCCGGGCCGCCCGGCCCCAGCACCTTGATCAGCTTGACCGTGCCCTGCCCCAGATCGCGGTTGAGCCGGGCCACCAGGGTCGGCGCCAGCAGCCGCAGCTGCGTCGCCCACACCGTGGAGTCGCAGCTCACCGTCAGCACCCGGGCGTCCTCGTCGTACCGCTGCGGCGCGCAGTGCTGCGCCACCTCCGGCCCGACCAGCTCCGGCCACCGGCCCATCACCCCGCCGACAGCGGCGGGCGTCTCCCAGCCCCGCTCGGTGATCAGCCGGTTGATCGCCGCGCCCAGCGGCAGCGGATCGCGCCCGTCGGCGCGCGCCCCGGAGCGCAGGCCGCCGCGGCGCGCCTGCTTCTTCGCCTGCGCGGCGGCGCCCCGCGCCCGGGCCTGCTCCTTGGCCGCGCGCAGCGCCACCCGCGCCAGATCCACCCCGGAGGGCTCGGCGGCCGAGGCCGGGGGCGTCGCGGAGTGCGGCAGTGGCGGCCGGTCCGGGTACTGCTCGGTCATACGCGCGTCACCGCGCCTTCCGCGACCGCGAACCGGGCGCCGCTGAGCACGCCGGGAACGTCCTCGTCCACCGCGGCCGTCACGAGCACCTGCTCGCCGGGCGCCACCAGCTCCGCCAGCCGCTCCCGGCGCCGCGCGTCCAGCTCCGCGAAGACGTCGTCCAGGACCAGCACCGGCTCGCCCACCCGGCGCCCGTCGGGCCCGGTCGGGCTCTCCGCGCACAGCAGCTCATAGCTGCCCAGCCGCAGCGCCAGCGCGTAGCTCCACGACTCGCCGTGGCTGGCGTACCCCTTGGCGGGCAGCTGCCCCAGGCGCAGCACCAGATCGTCGCGATGCGGGCCGACCAGCGTGACGCCGCGCTCGATCTCCTGCTTGCGGGCCTGGCCGAGGGCGGTGACCAGGACCTCGTACAGCTCCTCGCGGGTGCTCGCGTCCGCCTGCGCCTCCCCGGCCGAGGACCGGTAGTCCAGGCTGATCGGACCGCCGCCCGGGGCCAGCTGCTCGTACGCCTTGTCGGCCAGCGGCTGGAGGGTGGCGATCAGGTCGAGGCGGCGGGCCAGCAGCTCGGCGCCGGCCCGGGCCAGATGCTGGTCCCAGACATCCAGGGTGGACATGTCCATGGAGCGCCCGCCGTGGCGGCGGGCCATCGCCGCGGACTTCAGCAGGGTGTTGCGCTGCTTGAGCACCCGCTCGTAGTCGGAGCGCACGCCCGCCATGCGCGGAGCGCGCGCGGTGATCAGCTCGTCGAGGAAGCGGCGGCGCTCCCCCGGGTCGCCCTTGACCAGTGCCAGATCCTCCGGCGCGAACAGCACGGTCCGCACGATGCCCAGCACGTCACGGGGTTTGACCTGCGTCGACCGGTTGATACGGGCCCGGTTCGCCTTGCCCGGGTTGAGTTCGAGCTCGATCAGCTGCCGGCGCTCACCCTGCTCCACCGCGGCCCGTATGACGGCGCGGTCCGCGCCCATCCGCACCAGCGGGGCGTCCGAGGAGACCCGGTGGCTGCCCAGGGTGGCGAGATAGCCGACCGCCTCGACGAGGTTGGTCTTGCCCTGGCCGTTGGGCCCTACGAAGGCAGTGACGCCCGGGTCGAGCGAGACCTCGGCCCGGGCGTAGGAGCGGAAGTCGGCGAGCGACAGATGGGTGATGTGCACGTCCGCCGACCTCCCCTGGCTGCTGTGGTGCTGGTGTTACTGGGTTGCCGGTCGCCGGCTACTTGCTCTCGACCGCGTGGCCGCCGAACTGGTTGCGCAGCGCGGCGATCATCTTCATCTGCGGGGAGTCGTCCTGGCGGGACGCGAAGCGCGCGAAGAGCGAGGCGGTGATCGCGGGCAGCGGCACCGCGTTGTCGATCGCGGCCTCCACCGTCCACCGTCCCTCGCCGGAGTCGGCGGCGTAGCCCCGCAGCTTCTCCAGGTGCTCGTCGTCGTCGAGGGCGCGCACCGCCAGGTCGAGCAGCCAGGAGCGGATGACGGTGCCCTCCTGCCAGGAGCGGAAGACCTCGCGGACGTCGGTGACCGAGTCCACCGCCTCCAGCAGCTCCCAGCCCTCGGCGAACGCCTGCATCATCGCGTACTCGATGCCGTTGTGGACCATCTTGGCGAAGTGGCCCGCGCCGACCTTGCCGGCGTGCACAGCGCCGAACTCGCCCTCGGGCTTGAGGGCGTCGAAGACCGGCTGCACCTTCGCGACATGGTCGGCGTCACCGCCGTACATCAGGGCGTAGCCGTTCTCCAGGCCCCACACGCCACCGGAGACGCCGCAGTCGACGAAGCCGATGCCCTTGGCGGCCAGCTGCTCGGCGTGCTTCTCGTCATCGGTCCAGCGGGAGTTGCCGCCGTCCACCACGATGTCACCGGGGGACAGCAGCTCGCCGAGCTCGTCGATGGTGGACTGGGTGGCCGCGCCGGCGGGGACCATGACCCACACCACCCGCGGGGCCTCCAGCCGGCCGACCAGCTCCTGAAGGCTGTCCACATCGGCCAGGTCCGGGTTGCGGTCGTATCCGATGACGGTGTGGCCTGCGCGGCGGATGCGCTCGCGCATGTTGCCGCCCATCTTGCCGAGGCCGACGAGACCGAGCTCCATCAGTGATCCTTTGTGCCGTGGTGGTTGCGCTGGCGTGCGCTTCGTACTCCGGTCCGAGCCTACGCCCGGGTGCCCGCGCACATCCGTGGGCTCGGCCGCTCAGCCGAGGCCGGCAACGCCTCGCGCGGGCCCAGCCGGAGCCTGGTTCAGCCCGAGAGCCGCACCGGCATGATCAGGTACTTGTAGGCGTCGTCCGCCTCGGCGTCCATCGCGGGCTTGCCGCTGAGCAGCGCCGGCTTGGTGGACGTGGTGAACGACAGCTGCGCCACCGGGGAGTCGATCGCGCTCAGGCCGTCCAGCAGGAAGGTGGGGTTGAAGGCGATCGAGATGTCGTCGCCGTCGAGCTGGGCGTCCACCCGCTCCACAGCCTGTGCGTCGTCGCTCGAACCGGCTTCCAGGATGAGCACGCCCTGCTCGAAGCTCAGCCGCACCGGGGTGTTGCGCTCGGCGACCAGCGCCACACGCTTGACCGCCTCGACGAAGGGCGCGGTCTCGATCACCGCGATGGAGTTGAACTCGGTCGGGAAGAGCGTCCGGTACTTCGGCAGGTCACCCTCGAGCAGCCGGGTGGTGGTGCGGCGCCCGGCGCCCTCGAAGCCGATCAGGCCCTCGCCCGCGCCCGAGCCGGACAGCGCCAGGGCGACGGTGTCACCGCTGGTCAGCGACTTGGCTGTGTCCAGGAGCGTCTTGGCGGGCACCAGCGCGACGGCGGAGATGTCCGGGGTCTCCGGCTTCCACAGGAACTCGCGGACCGCGAAGCGGTACCGGTCGGTGGAGGCCAGCGTGACCGTGTCGCCCTCGATCTCGATCCGCACACCGGTGAGCACCGGGAGGGTGTCGTCCCGGCCGGCGGCGATGGCGACCTGGGCGGCAGCGGCGGCGAAGACCTCGCCGGGCACGGTGCCGGTGGCGGTCGGCATCTGGGGCAGGGCCGGGTATTCCTCCACAGGCAGGGTGTGGAGTGTGAATCGCGAGGAGCCACAGAGGACGGTCACTCGTACACCGTCTGTGGAGATCTCCACCGGGCGGTTGGGGAGAGCGCGGCAGATGTCGGCGAGCAGCCGGCCGGAGACGAGGACGGTGCCCTCCTCGTCGATGTCCGCCTCGACCGAGACGCGGGCCGAGACCTCGTAGTCGAAGCCGGAGAGGCTGAGCGCGCCTTCCTCGGCCTTCAGCAGCAAGCCTGCGAGGACCGGCACCGGCGGACGGGCCGGAAGGCTGCGGGCCGCCCAGGCCACTGCCTCCGCGAGTACATCGCGCTCCACCCGGATCTTCACCGGAACCGCCTCCTGC
Organism: Streptomyces sp. JLBT605; assembly: GCF_058215555.1. Lineage (NCBI taxonomy): Bacteria > Bacillati > Actinomycetota > Actinomycetes > Kitasatosporales > Streptomycetaceae > Streptomyces > Streptomyces sp. JLBT605. The sequence continues at coordinate 3,362,262 of NZ_CM177087.1, read as the reverse complement.
TGTTGCTGGCTCGCCCTGCTGGCCTTCGTCGTCGGCTGAGTGCCGGAGACCAGTCTGACGTACGCCACGGACAGACGGAGCGGCTCGGGGTCAAGTCGTGGGGAGAGCCGGGAAGCGGCTCGGAGGCGAGTTGTGCACAGGCCCCGCTTTCAAACGATTTCCTCGCTCTCTCTACGTGGTCGTAGTAGTAGGGCCTGTGGAAACCGTGGAAAACTCCGTTTGCGCAGGTCAGAGCAGCTTTTTTGTCCACTGCCCCTGTGGGTGGCCGCAGTGGATAACCGAGGGGTTCTGTGGATGGCGCGAAGTTACACACAGCCCATGCACAGGGAGGCCCCGGTTCTCCCCAGCGCCGTCCCCAGCTTTACCCAGGTTCCCCACAGCCCAACCCGGCTTGTTGGTGTGACGCCTTTCACTCTCGCCAGCGATGGCGGGTGTTCTGTTGCCGAACAGTGGACAAGGGTGGGGAAAAGCTGTGGGCAACCGGCCTCATGCTGTGGGTGGGCCGTGGACAACCCGGATGGCCCGCTGTGGACAGATGATCTGTCCACAGCCTGTGGAAGGCGGTTAGCCACAATTCCACAACCCTCTGACCTCGCAGGACGATATTCCACCCGGCGAGCTTGTGGACAAGATCGGGACAACCCTGCCTTCCCCAGGGTGTGGACGGTGGAAAACCCGCGAATCTGTGGAGAACTGGCCGCCCCGAGACGTAATCGAACAGGCCCGTCGATCTGTTCGGTGGCCGCGAGCGGTTCGAGAAGCCCCCGGGGCGGCCCTGAGAGGGCTCATCGCGGGTGCGCAGGGGCTCCGTGGAGGCTTCTGTCGAGGGCTCTCTGGACCGTCCGGAGACGCCGAAGGGCGCTCCGGAGAGGTCCTCCGGAGCGCCCCTGGACGCGGTGTGGACGGCGTGCGGACGGGTGCGGGCCGTCGGCCGGTCAGCCGTTCTTGATGCGGTTCGTCAGCTCCGTCACCTGGTTGTAGATGGAGCGCCGCTCGGCCATCAGCGCACGGATCTTGCGGTCCGCGTGCATCACGGTCGTGTGGTCGCGGCCGCCGAACTGGGCCCCGATCTTCGGCAGCGACAGGTCGGTGAGCTCACGGCAGAGGTACATGGCGATCTGCCGCGCGGTCACCAGCACCCGGCTGCGCGAGGCGCCGCACAGGTCGTCCACCGTGTGCCCGAAGTAGTCCGCCGTCGCGGCCATGATCGCGGTGGCGGTGATCTCCGGAGCGGTGTCCTCCCCGCCCGGGATCAGGTCCTTCAGGACGATCTCGGTCAGGCCCAGGTCCACCGGCTGCCGGTTGAGGCTGGCGAAAGCCGTGACCCGGATCAGCGCCCCCTCCAGCTCGCGGATGTTGCGCGAGATCCGGGACGCGATGAACTCCAGCACCTCCGGCGGGGCGTTCAGCTGCTCCTGAACCGCCTTCTTCCGCAGGATCGCGATCCGGGTCTCCAGCTCCGGCGGCTGGACGTCGGTGATCAGGCCCCACTCGAAGCGGTTGCGGAGCCGGTCCTCCAGGGTCACCAGCTGCTTGGGCGGCCGGTCCGAGGAGAGCACGATCTGCTTGTTGGCGTTGTGCAGGGTGTTGAAGGTGTGGAAGAACTCCTCCTGCGTGGACTCCTTGCTCGCCAGGAACTGGATGTCGTCGACCAGCAGGATGTCCATGTCGCGGTAGCGCTTGCGGAACGCGTCCGCCTTGCCGTCGCGGATGGAGTTGATGAACTCGTTGGTGAACTCCTCCGAGCTCACGTAGCGCACCCGGGTGCCGGGGTAGAGGCTGCGCGCGTAATGCCCGATGGCGTGCAGCAGGTGGGTCTTCCCCAGCCCGGACTCCCCGTAGATGAACAGGGGGTTGTACGCCTTCGCCGGCGCCTCGGCGACCGCGACCGCGGCGGCGTGCGCGAACCGGTTGGACGCCCCGATCACAAAGGTGTCGAAGAGGTACTTGGGGTTGAGCCGGGCGGTGGGCTCGCCCGGGCCCGAAGCGGGGGCGGGCTGCGCGGCGAGCGGGCCGGGCGCCCCGGTGGGCGCGCTCGGCCCCCCGGACGCGCCGGAAGCACCGGGTCCGCCGTGGCTGCCCGGACCGCCGGGGCCGGTGTGGCCGGTGTGCGCGCCCGGGCCTCCCGCGGGTCCCGCGGTGCGGCCTCCACCGGGACCACCGGAGCCGCCGCGCGGCCGGTCCAGCGGCTCGGGCAGCTCACGTCGCTGCTGCTCGTACGGGTGCCGGCCGTGCTGGGAAGCGTAGGGGTCGCCCTCCGGGAAACCGCCCAGGCGCTGCTGCTGCCAGCCGTAGTCCTCCTGCGGCCGGGGCCAGGCGCCGGGCTCGGGCCGGGACGCGGAGTAGTCGGGGTACGCGGGGCGCGCCGTGGGCAGGTCGTCGGACTGCCGCCCATAGCCCTCGAAGCCGTCCCGCTCGTATCCCTCGCGCGCCTCGCGCCCGTCGTAGGCGTCGCGCTGCGGCTCCTCGTACCGGGACTGGGGCTGCTGCGGCTGGCGGTGCTGCGGCGGGGCGGGCGGTTCGCCGGCGGAGTCGTCGACGGTGATCGCGATCCGGATCGGACGGCCGCACTCCCGGCTCAGCGTCTCGCTGATCAGCGGAGCGAGCCGGCCCTCCAGTACGCCCTTGGCGAATTCGTTGGGCACCGCGAGCAGGGCCGTGTCGGCGACCAGGGCGAGCGGCTGGCACCGCTTGATCCAGTGCTCGTCCTTCGCCTCGACGCCGTGGCCTCTCCCCTCGCCGAGCAGCTGCTCGAGCACGCGCGGCCACACTGCGGCAAGATCGGCAGGTACGTCAGCCACAGGGCACGCTCTCTCACTCACGGGGTGGGGGACGCCGACAGGTCCCACGAATGTGTGGTTCTCGGGACGGGCGGGAAGGAATCGGAGCCCAGCCACGGTAGTCAGGCCGAGCTATGCGGTTCAAGTCGTTGTCCACAGGGTGTGTACAAATGTGCCATGCGATGTCGCCGGGTGTTCGACTGGCCCGGTGACGCATGGCCGGGTAGGGCGCGCAGCGATGCCGGTTTGACCGGATGGCGTAGCCGCGCGTACCGTAACCAGGTCGAGTTGTCGATGGCTGCTGCCGCCTGCCTCCGATGGGCAACGACCACCTTGTGTGGTCATGAAGCGGTGCACTCGGGCGTATTGCGAGCTACTCGTGGGCGCACGGTGACAGCCAGGCGATGTCCCGCCACCAACGATTCATTTCTGGAGCCCCCGAGTGAGCAAGCGCACCTTCCAGCCGAACAACCGCCGCCGCGCTAAGACCCACGGCTTCCGGCTGCGGATGCGCACCCGTGCCGGCCGCGCGATTCTCGCGGCCCGCCGTGGCAAGGGTCGCGCGCGCCTGTCCGCCTGATCGCATCAGGTCATGACGTGCTGCCTACCGAGCATCGGCTGAGGCGGCGCGAGGACTTTGCGACCGCGGTACGCCGAGGACGCAGGGCCGGGCGCCCGCTCCTCGTCGTCCATCTTCGTAGCGGTGCAACGGACCCGCACGTACCTGGGGGAAGTGCTTCCCCAGTGCGTGCGGGTTTCGTCGTCAGCAAGGCGGTAGGCGGCGCTGTCATCCGTAACCGGGTGAAGCGCAGGCTCCGCCACCTGATGCGCGACCGCCTCGATGGCCTGCCCGCGGGTAGCCTGGTGGTCGTAAGGGCGCTGCCTGGTGCCGGTGAGGCGGACCACGACCAGCTGGCCCGTGATCTGGACACCGCGCTGCAGCGTCTGCTGAGTGCCCCTGGCGAAGGCAAGGGGAGGGTGCCGCGATGAAGTACCCACTGCTCTGGCTGATCAAGCTGTACCAGTGGACCATCAGCCCCCTGCTGGGCCCGGTCTGCAAGTACTACCCGTCGTGCTCGCGCTATGGCTACACCGCCATCGACGTGCACGGCGCGGTGAAAGGGACGGCGCTGACCGCCTGGCGCATTCTGCGCTGCAACCCCTGGTCACAAGGTGGCGTCGACCATGTCCCTCCCCGGAAGCGTCCGGTCTGGCACCAGCGGCTGAGGAGCCGCTTCGGCGGGCATGCCGCTGTCCCGCCTGCCGCACAGCCCGAGACTCAGCCCAATGCCCAAGGAGCCTGATTCGTGGACACGGTCCTCGGTCCCCTTTATGACGCAGTTTCCTGGATCATCGTCCAGTTCCACTCGTTCTACAGCCTCATGTTCCCCGAGGACAGTGGCTGGGCGTGGGGTCTGTCCATCGTCTCGCTGGTGGTCCTGATCCGTATCTGCCTGATCCCGCTCTTCGTGAAGCAGATCAAGGCGACGCGGAACATGCAGGCGCTCCAGCCGAAGATGAAGGCGATCCAGGAGCGCTACAAGAGCGACAGGCAGCGCCAGCAAGAAGAGATGATGAAGCTCTACAAGGAGACGGGTACCAACCCGCTCTCGAGCTGTCTCCCGATTCTTGCCCAGGCGCCGTTCTTCCTCGCGCTCTACCAGGTCCTCAACAAGATCGCGAACGGCCACCAGGTCGGCTTCATCGACAACAAGGAGCTGCTGGAGAGCGCCCAGAACGCGCACATCTTCGGTGCCCCGCTGGCGGCCAAGTTCACCTCCAGCGCGGAGAAGCTCGCGAGTCTCGACGCGACGCTCACCGATGTGCGGGTCGTCACGGTCGTCATGATCGTGATGATGTCGGCCTCGCAGTTCTTCACCCAGCGCCAGCTGATGACGAAGAACGTCGACCTGTCGGCGAAGACCCCGTTCATGACCCAGCAGAAGATGCTGATGTACATCTTCCCGGTCATGTTCGCCATCTTCGGCATCAACTTCCCCGTCGGTGTCCTCGTCTACTGGCTGACCACCAACGTGTGGACCATGGGCCAGCAGATGTTCGTCATCCGCCGGAACCCCACCCCGGGCAGCCTCGCCTACCAGAACCGCCAGGAGCGGCTGCGCGCCCAGGGCAAGCTGAAGGAAGAGCCGGCCGAGGTCGAGGCGAAGAAGGCCGCCGACGCGGCCCGTGCCGCGCGGCAGCAGCCCAAGCGTCAGAGCAAGTCCCAGCGGCAGTCCGGCGGCACCCAGCAGCCGGGGACCCGGGCGCGGGCCGAGTCCGGTGGCGCCCAGCCGGAGGGCACCCGGGCCCGGGCACAGTCCGGCTCCACCAGTGTCGAGAAGACCGGTGACGCGCCGTCGCTGGAGAAGACCTCGAAGAAGAAGGGCGCCCAGGGCGGCAAGCCGGCCGGCGGCTCCGCTTCCGGCTCCCGTAACGCCAAGTCCGGGCAGCGCAAGGGCCAGCAGCGGCCCAAGCACCCGTCCAAGAAGTAAGAAGGAGTCCAGCCGTGACGGAAGGCACCACGTCAGCTGCCGAGGGGAGCGACACCCTCACCCGCCTTGAGCAGGAGGGGGAGATCGCGGCCGACTACCTGGAGGGGCTGCTGGACATCGCGGACCTCGACGGCGACATCGACATGGATGTCGAGGCCGACCGAGCCGCAGTGTCGATCATCAGCGACTCGACCAGCCGTGACCTGCAGAAGCTCGTGGGTCGCGATGGTGAGGTGCTGGAGGCTCTCCAGGAGCTGACCCGGCTCGCGGTGCACCGGGAGACCGGCGACCGCAGCCGGCTGATGCTGGACATCGCCGGCTTCCGTGCCCGGAAGCGCGAGGAGCTGACCGAGCTGGGCGCCAAGGCCGCGGACGAGGCCAAGAGCAGCGGTCAGCCCGTGAAGCTCAAGCCGATGTCGCCCTTCGAGCGCAAGGTCGTCCATGACGCGGTCGCGGCCGCCGGACTGAGCAGCGAGTCCGAGGGCGAGGAGCCGCAGCGCTGTGTGGTCGTGCTCCCGGCCTGACCCCCGGCCCCGCCCGGCCTGAAACGGCTCGGCTTCGATTCACCGACGGCCCCGTCTGCTCGCAGACGGGGCCGTATCTTGTCAGCCTGACATCAGCGGTCTACAGAGTGCTTGTACGGAAGGACGGTTCCCGTGACGGAAGCAGCGGAGCTCCCCCCGGCGCCGGAGGTGGCGCGGGATGTATTTGGTGAGCGCTTCCCGGAAGCCGTTCGGTACGCCGAGCTGCTCGCCGATGTGGGCGTCACCCGCGGCCTCATCGGGCCGCGCGAGGTGCCGCGGCTGTGGGAGCGGCATCTGCTGAACTGCGCGGTGCTCTCCGAGGTGGTTCCGGAGGGCGTCACGGTGTGCGACGTGGGCTCCGGTGCGGGGCTTCCCGGCATCCCGCTGGCGCTGAGCCGCCCGGATCTGCGGATCACCCTGCTGGAGCCGCTGCTCCGGCGCACCAATTTCCTCCAGGAGATGGTGGAGCTGCTGGGGCTCGACCATGTGACGGTGGTGCGCGGACGGGCCGAGGAGGTGCTGGACAAGCTGCCGCCGGTGCACGTGGTGACCGCCCGCGCGGTGGCCCCGCTGGACCGGCTGGCGGGCTGGGGCGTCCCGCTGTTGCGCCCGTACGGCGAGATGCTCGCGCTCAAGGGCGACACGGCGGAGGAAGAGCTCAAGCAGGCGCGGGCCGCGCTGAGCAAGCTCGGTGTTGTGGATACCTCCGTCCTCCATGTGGGCGAGGGGATCGTGGATCCGCTTTCGACCGTGGTCCGGGTGGAGGTCGGAGAGAGCCCCGGCGGTGTGCGATTCGCGGCCAAGCGGGCCAAGGCGGCGCGCAAGGGCACGCGGCGCCGCCGCTGACCTCGCTGTTCTCGTGGCAGGCTCCGCCCGGTGGGCTCCCGCTCACCGGGCGGAGCCTCTGTCGTGGTGCTCCATACAAGCTGCCAAAACTACGCATTTCGGAGTGTCGCAACGGGTTGAAGGTTCCCCGCGTGCATCGTGTTTCACGTGAAACGCCGTTCGCTGCTGCATGGAATCATCAGTCGCGGTCGTGCGGCCGCAGCTCCGCGCGATCCCAAGCCCCGTCCGGACGTGGATTCATCCACAGGAGAACGGGCCTCGCTGGTTCACGACCCCCAAAGCATGGCAGGCTCTGTCCATCGCGAGCCTGATGTCGAGGAGAGTGAATCCTTGCGGTCCGACGCCAATATCGCGGGGCCGATGACCGATCCGGTCCCCGGCCCCCGCACCGAATCGCCGGGGGAGGGTGGGTCGCCCTCCTACACGCAGGAGGGCGTCGCCGCCCTGCCTTCCTATGGTCAGGGAGGCGCGGAGACTCCGCCCCCGGCGGATGACACTCCCATCGGGAGAGCCGCCCAGCTCGCTGTCGAGGCGATGGGCCGTGCGGGCGCGGGACTGCCCCGGCCCGAGCAGACCCGGGTGATGGTCGTCGCCAACCAGAAGGGCGGCGTCGGCAAGACCACCACCACGGTCAACCTGGCCGCCTCACTGGCCTTGCACGGTGGCCGAGTGCTGGTCATCGACCTCGACCCGCAGGGGAACGCCTCCACCGCGTTGGGCATCGACCACCACGCGGAGGTCCCCTCGATCTATGACGTGCTGGTCGACAGCAAGCCACTCTCCGACGTCGTGCAGCCGGTCCAGGACGTGGAGGGACTGTTCTGCGCCCCGGCCACCATCGACCTCGCCGGTGCCGAGATCGAGCTGGTCTCGCTGGTGGCCCGGGAGAGCCGGCTGCAGCGCGCCATCCAGGCGTACGAGCAGCCGCTGGACTACATCCTGATCGACTGCCCGCCCTCGCTCGGCCTGCTGACGGTGAACGCCCTTGTCGCCGGTGCCGAGGTGCTCATCCCCATCCAGTGCGAGTACTACGCCCTGGAGGGCCTCGGCCAGCTGCTGCGCAATGTCGACCTGGTGCGGGGCCACCTCAATCCCAAGCTCCATGTCTCCACCATCCTGCTGACGATGTACGACGGGCGGACCCGGCTTGCCTCGCAGGTGGCGGAGGAGGTGCGCAGTCACTTCGGCAACGAGGTGCTGCGGACCAGCATCCCCAGGTCGGTCCGGATCTCCGAGGCGCCCAGCTACGGTCAGACGGTCCTCACCTATGACCCGGGCTCCAGTGGTTCGCTCTCCTACCTGGAGGCGGCCCGTGAGATCGCACTGCGGGGGGTCGGGGTGCAGTACGACGGTCGGCACGCCCATGTGCTGCCGCAGAACAATCAGCACAGCATGCAGGAGGGGATCCAGTGAGCGAGCGACGCAGAGGGCTGGGCCGTGGGCTCGGTGCGCTGATCCCGCCGGCTCCCAAGGCCGGGGACAGCCCCCCGCCCACCATCGGCTCGGCGACGGTCTCGCCGACGGCGGTGCCGCTGCTCACTCCGGACCGCGGGACGGTGGCGACCAAGCTGGCACCACGCCCCAGCGCCGATGTTTCACGTGAAACGGAGCCCGCGCCGAGTGAGGTGGAGACGCCTGCCGCCACACCGGTCGCGGAAGTGGCTGCCGGTGCGCACTTCGCGGAGCTGCCGCTGGACTCCATCACCCCCAACCCGCGACAGCCGCGTGAGGTCTTCGACGAGGACGCACTGGCCGAGCTGGTCACCTCGATCCAGGAGGTCGGCCTTCTCCAGCCCGTCGTCGTGCGGCAGTTGGCGCCGGAGCGCTTCGAGCTCATCATGGGTGAGCGCCGGTGGCGAGCCTGCCGCGAGGCCGGCCTGGAGAAGATCCCCGCGATCATCCGAGCCACGGACGACGAGAAGCTCCTGCTCGACGCGCTGCTGGAGAACCTGCACCGGGCCCAGCTGAACCCGCTGGAAGAGGCAGCCGCCTATGACCAGCTGCTGAAGGACTTCAACTGCACCCATGACGAGCTCGCCGACCGCATCGGCCGCTCGCGCCCCCAGGTGTCCAACACCCTGCGGCTGCTGAAGCTCTCCCCTTCGGTGCAGCGCCGGGTGGCGGCCGGAGTGCTCTCGGCGGGCCACGCCCGGGCGCTGCTCTCGGTCGACGATGCCGAGGAGCAGGACCGGCTGGCTCATCGGATTGTCGCCGAAGGGCTTTCGGTCCGTGCGGTGGAAGAGATCGTGACCCTGATGGGCTCGCGGCCGAGCAGCTCCCCGAAGGCCAGGGGGCCTCGGGCCGGGACCCGGGTGTCTCCCGCCCTCACCCATCTGGCCTCCCGGCTCTCGGACCGTTTCGAGACCCGGGTGAAGGTCGACCTGGGGCAGAAGAAGGGAAAGATCGTCGTCGAGTTCGCCTCGATAGAGGATCTTGAGCGCATCCTCGGCACTCTGGCCCCCGGTGAGGGGCGTGTCCTGGATGAGCAGCTGTCCGAGGAGTCGGAGGACACGGCTGACGGAGCCAGCGGCGACGTCGCCGCCGGGTAGCCGCTGCGATTGTCTTGAGCGGGTCATGGCCGGTGCGGTACCGGCCATGACCCGCTCTCTTTGCTCTATGGCGGTATCGGCGCAATGTCCGCGGGGCTACCATGCGATCAGGTATGGCGCATCAGCCACCGACAGCGCGGCTGGTGAGAGAGTAAGGAACTGGCTGCAATGGGGCGTCGGCTCGTACCGCTCACGCTGGACAATCTTCCGGACATCCCCAAGCGTTGCCGATCCTGTGTCTTCTGGGAGCTCGACCCGGTCAGTGGCGAGGCCGCGGTGCGCGCCGGACGGCCCGAGCTGGAGAAGGAAGCCTGGATCTCGGCGGTGCTACTGGAATGGGGCTCCTGCGGTCGGGTCGTCTATGTCGATGAGGTGCCGGTCGGCTTTGTGCTCTACGCGCCTCCGGCCTATGTGCCACGCTCCACGGCCTTCCCCACCAGCCCCGTAGCGGCCGATGCGGTGCAGCTGATGACGGCCTGGCTGATGCCCGGCTACCAGGGCCAGGGGCTGGGCCGGGTGATGGTGCAGACCGTGGCCAAGGACCTGATCCGGCGGGGTTTCAAGGCGATCGAAGCATTCGGGGACGCCACATGGAAGGAACCGGCGTGTGTGCTGCCCGCCGATCACCTTCTCGCCGTGGGGTTCAAGACCGTCCGGCACCACCCGCGCTATCCCCGGCTGAGGCTGGAACTGCGGACGACGATCTCCTGGAAGGAAGATGTCGAGCTGGCGCTGGACCGGTTGCTCGGCGCCGTCCAGAAGGAGCCCGCGCTCCGGCCTCTGTGAGCCTCCGGGCGGTGTGCCTGTAAGTCTCCGGCGGTGCCGCACACCGAGCCTTCTGCCGCTGCCACACAGCCGCACGAACGCGAACGGGCCCGCCCCTGGATAGGGGCGGGCCCGTTCTCACCGTTTCACGTGAAACTCAGTGCGCTGTCGGCAGAGGCGTCACTTGGTGAAGAAGTCAGCCAGGTCGCGCTCGATGGCGGCCTTCGGCTTGGCGCCGACGATGGTCTTCGCGACCTCGCCACCCTTGTAGACGTTGAGCGTCGGGATCGACATCACGCCGTACTTGGCGGCGGTGTTCGGGTTCTCGTCGATGTTGAGCTTCGCGATCACGATCTCGTCGTGCTCCGCGGCGATGGCCTCCAGCGACGGCGCGATCTGGCGGCACGGACCGCACCAGGCGGCCCAGAAGTCGACGAGCACCGGCTTCTCGCTGTTGAGCACGAGCTCCTCGAAGTTGGCGTCCGTCACGGTCACCGTGGCACCGGCCATGGCAATCTCCTTCATCAGTTGGTGCAGAGGGGGGGGAGGTGGGGTCAGGCGGCGCTCTCGCCGTCGGCGAGAGCCGCGAGGAACCGCTCGGCGTCCAGCGCGGCGGAGCAGCCGGTGCCGGCGGCGGTGATCGCCTGGCGGTAGGTGTGGTCCACGACGTCACCCGCGGCGAAGACGCCGACCAGGTTGGTCCGGGTCGAGGGAGCCTCGACCTTGAGGTAGCCATCGTCGTCCAGGTCCAGCTGGCCCTTGAACAGCTCGGTGCGCGGGTCGTGGCCGATGGCGATGAAGAGGCCGGTGACCGGCAGCGCGGCGGTCTCCCCCGACTTCACATTGCGCAGGGTCAGCCCGGAGAGCTTGCCGTCGCCGTGGAGCTCGGCCACCTCGCTGTCCCAGACGAACGAGATCTTCGGGTCGGCGAAGGCCCGCTCCTGCATCGCCTTGCTGGCGCGCAGCGTGTCCCGCCGGTGGACCACGGTGACCGACTTGGCGAAGCGGGAGAGGAAGGTGGCCTCCTCCATGGCCGTGTCGCCGCCGCCGATCACGGCGATGTCCTGGTCCTTGAAGAAGAAGCCGTCACACGTGGCGCACCAGGAGACACCGCGGCCGGACAGCTCGTCCTCCCGGGGGAGCCCCAGCTTGCGGTGCTGGGAGCCGGTGGTCACGATCACGGCCTTGGCGCGGTGGATGGTGCCTGCGGAGTCGGTGACGGTCTTGATCTCCTCGGAGAGGTCGACCGCGACCACATCGTCCGCGATGAGCTCGGCACCGAAGCGCTCGGCCTGGGCGCGCATGTTGTCCATCAGGTCCGGGCCCATGATGCCGTCACGGAAGCCGGGGAAGTTCTCCACCTCGGTGGTGTTCATCAGCGCACCGCCAGCCGTCACAGAGCCCTCGAAGACCAGGGGCTTGAGCGCGGCGCGGGCCGTGTAGAGCGCGGCCGTGTACCCCGCGGGCCCGGAACCGATGATGATCACGTTGCGGACGTCGCTCACTGATGTCTTCCTTGTCTCTGCCGACGCTGATGGATTGGGAGGCTCACCCCACCCAACGGATCCTACGGGGCCAGCATTCCCGAGAGGCTCAGCGCCCGGCGGCAGCGGTCAGCCGCGGGCGAAGGTGCGCGTCTCCAGGACCGTGCCGGCAGCGGCCGGAGAGGCCTTGGTGCAGGCGGCGTCGATCACGAAGGCATCGACCCGAGAGCTGTCGGCGGGGTGCGGAAGGACGACGATGTAGGCGGGGGTCCCGTTGTACGTGTCCTGCTGGGTTGCCAGTGGAGTCTCCTGGCGACCGGTTCCGGCCTGGACGCACGAGGGCACCTGGTCCTCCCCGGCGCGCAGCGGCGCGGCCGGGGAGGTCTGCGAGGCCACCCCGCGTGAGGGCTCATCCGGACGAGACCCCTTCGGCTGACCGGCGAGCAGCTCCTTGACCCGGCCCTCCAGGTCGGCCGCGGAGAGCGCGGCGGACTCCGCGTTCTTCTTCGCCGAGGCCGTAGTGTCCCGCGCCGCCTGCTGTGGGCCTTCGCCGGAGGAGCCGGGGGACTGCTGGATGAAGAAGGTGCCCACGCCGATCACTGCCGCCGCGCAGGCGGTGGTGAGGAGGACCGTCGGCCAGCGGCGGGACCGCCGGCCCTCGCGGCGGGAGGTCTTCCGGCCAGGCCCGGTGGCGGCCCGGGGCCGCCCGGCAGGCCGGTCGGCGGGACGCTCCCCCGTCGAGCGGTCCGGGCGGGACTCTCCGTCCGGCTCGCCGTCCTCCGGCGCTCGCGAGGTTTCACGTGAAACGGGAGCGGTGGTGTCGCCGGGTGTTTCACGTGAAACCGCGTCCGCCGGTGTGGTGGCGTCCAGAAGGGCTTCGGCGGCGAGGGCGGCGTCGATCCGCCCCGCGATGTCGGAGGGCATCCGCACCGGCCCCGGAAGGGTGCCGAGCAGCGAGCGGATCTCTTCCAGGGATGCGCGAACGTCGTCGCACAGGGGGCAGCCGTCGAGATGCCCTCGCACCTCGGCGCTGCGCTCCGGAGCCAGCAGGCCCTCGGCGAGCGCGGAGATCTCGGTGACCTCCGGGTGGTCGTCCGTGCCGGTCGTGGGTGTCACGCCCGTCCACCTCCGCCCTTCACGGCATCTGCGTCGTTCGGTCCTGCCGCCGGTGGGACGGATGTCCCCTGCGTCCGGTTCCTTGCCCGGTCGGGTGGCTCGCCACCCCTCTCGGCGGGGTGGAGATGCGACAGGAGTGGCAGCAGCCGGGCCCTCCCCCGCGAGCAGCGGCTCTTCACCGTGCCTACGGGAACTCCCAACATCGCGGCCACCTCGGCCACCGGATACCCCTGCATATCGACCAGGACCAGCGCCGCACGCTGATCGGCCGGAAGGGTGCTCAGCGCGTGGATCAGCTCCCGGTGGAGGTCCCCGCGCTCGGCCGGCGCCGCAGCGGACTCATGGGGCTCCAGGAGGTGCTCCAGGCGCTCTGTCTCGGCGACGGGAGAGGTGCGCCTGGACGCGGCCTTGCGGGCCCGGTCCAGGCAGGCATTGACCGTGATGCGGTGCAGCCAGGTGGTGACGGCCGACTGCCCTCGGAAGCTCGCAGCAGCCCGATAGGCGGAGACCAGGGCGTCCTGGACCGCGTCAGCCGCCTCCTCCCGGTCACCGAGGGTGCGCAGGGCCACCGCCCAGAGCCGGTCCCGATGGCGCCGGACGATCTCCGAGAAGGCGTTCGGGTCGCCCTTGACGTGGAGCGCAAGGAGCTCGGCGTCGCTCGCCTCAGCGAATGCGGCGTCGTCGTCCAACGTCGAGCCCCTCCCTTGCGCCTGCGCCTGGTTCAGCCGGTGAACTTCACGTCCGTGACGGCCTGCTTGTACGGGTACCTGAACTCGGCCTCTGGCGGGGACTTCGGCAGGGCTGTGAGCCACACCAGGACGTACCGGGTCTTTACCGCGCTCTTCGCAGTCAGCTTCGCTGACGTCCCGGTCTCCCTCACGGTGGCGAACGGCTTACCGAAGGAGGCCGTGGGATCCGCCACGTCGCCGACCGAGGGTTCCTGCGAGTCGGTGGCGTACAGCGATACGCCGGTATAGCTGTTGCTGCCCGGTTCGGCGGCGTAGTGCAGGCCCAGGGAGGCGCCGCTGACCTTCTGCTCGGATCCCAGGTCGTAGATGATTCCCACGCCCTTGGAGGCGACGATCCTCGGGTGGAACTCCGGACCGTCGATGTAGCTCTTGGTACGCCAGCTGGTCGACGGGTCGTCATCCCACGTGTTGTCGACGTCGGCCGGCTTCTGCGTGTCGGTGGGCGAGAACTCCTTCGCTCCGACGATCTTTATCGGCTGAGGGGTCTGCTTCTTCGCCTTGTCGCCGCCGCCCTTGCGCTCCGAGGTGTTCGAACCGTTGGACCGGGACTCCTCCTTGAGAAGCGTGTCGGCCAACTGCCAGCTGCCCAGGCCCAACGCCGCGATCAGCAGTGCCGAGACAGCCCACTTGAGGGCCTTTCCGGTGCGGCTCTGCAACGGGGGCGGTGGCGGCACGGGTGCCGGAGCGGTCGCGCCAGGGCGCCCGCTGCGGCTCTGCGACCCGCCGTAGGGCCGGGGGTAGCCGTTGCTCTGGAAGACCTCGGGAGGCGTGAACGCGGGCTCTGGCGGCCGGATTCGGGGCATCGCGGCCACCGCCTTGGCCAGCTCCTCGGGAGTGGTGCACGGCGGTTCCTGCCGCGAGGCGGTGGCCCCTTCGTTCACCAGGGCACGCATCGCCAGGTCCGACAGGCCGCGGTGGATCCCGGCGCGGACCTGGTCGGGGGCGATCAGCCCAACTCCCTTGGGCAGCCCGGAGAGTCCGTAGGCATCGTCCTCGTACGGCCAGCGCTGGGTGAGCGCGGCGTACAGCAGGGCGCCGATCGCCTCGGTGTCGGTCCGCTGAGGCCGTTCGGCGGTGATCCCGCGCAACGCGGCCATGACGGCGAGGCCGCGGATGCGGTACTGGCCGGACTCGGTACGGAGCACCGAGCCAGGGGTGAGGCGGAGATGGGCCAGCCCCTCGCGGTGGGCGGCGGCCATGGCCTGGGAGACCTGGCTGACCAGTTGGTAGGCGTCGTGCGCCTCCATCGGGCCGTTCGCCAGGATGGCGGTCAGCTCCGTCGCGTCGGGCAGCCACTCATGGACGACGTAGACGAGGTCGTTCTCCTCGACCGCGTCCAGGACCTGGACGAACCGGGGGTCGCCGAGGAGAGCCGCGGAACGCGCGGCGGCGAGCACCGGCCGGGCACGCGGATGCTCGGCGGGCAGGATGTGGACGCCGACGGCGCGGCGGAGTTTCTCGTCCACCGCCCGCCAACTGCTGAACCCGTCCAGACGGGTGACGCACTCCTCGAGACGGTAGCGTCTGGCGAGTTTGTGGCCGCTGTGCAGCTCCGGGGGGTTGGACGGGCACACGGCACTGTCGCCCTCGCTGTCCGCGCGCGCCGCGCCGGTGTCCTCACCGGCCTTCGAATCGGTCCCCGCCCCGTCGGTCATGGCCTGCTCCGCCTCGGTGGCCGATGGCTTCTCGCCATCGTTGTCGGCCACGTCGACGGCAGCTGTGCTCCGTTCCGCCACCGTCGTTCCTGCCTCCCCATCCATAGCGCTGGTCCACAGCCAAGACAATTGTGCCCACAGTCCGCCGCTATGCACGACACACGATGGCGGATGAAGGTTGTGCTCAGCTCATCGGCCAAGACGTGCGCGGACCATACCAACCATGGCCGTCAGTTCGTCGATGCGCATCCGTTTGGCAGCAAGGTAGAACACGGCGATCAGGACGACACCACCACCGGTGAGGGCCGCGAGCGAGCCGGTGATGCCGCTGCCCAGCGAGTTGGTGACGGCATAGGCGGCGCCAGCGGCCAGGACGGCTGCCGGGATGCTGGCGCCCGCCAGACGGGTGTACGTGCGGACCACGCGCCGGCCGTCGAGATCACCGCCCAGCCGGTCGCGCAGGCGCTTCCAGGCGACGCCCACGCCGATGGCGTAAGCCAGTCCGTAGGAGGCGGCCATACCGGTCACGGCCCAGCGGGCGGGCAACACCAGGTAGCAGAGTCCGGACGCGGAGGCGTTGACGGCGGCGACGATCACCGTGTTGTAGAAGGGGGTGCGGGTGTCCTCGTACGCGTAGAAGCCGCGCAGCACGACGTACTGCACGGAGAACGGGATCAGGCCCAGGCCGAAGGCCATCAGGATGTAGCCCATCGACTGGGCCGCATCGGTGCCCGAGGTGCCGAAGAGCAGGGTGCACATCGGGATGCCGAGGCCGACGAAGCCGAAGGCGAGCGGCACGATCGCGACGGCGGAGGTGCGCAGGCCCTGGGAGATGTCGTCCCGGACCGCGCCGGCGTCGCCGTCGTGGGCGGCGCGGGAGATGCGGGGCAGCAGAGCGGCCATCACCGAGACGGTGATGATGGCCTGCGGCATGCCCCAGATCAGCTGGGCGCTGGAGTAGCCGATGAAGCCGGTGCCGGGGAAGCCCTTGTTGTCGGCCTCGGCTCCGGCCGCGGTGGCGAGCCGGGTGACGACGATGGCGCCCGCCTGGTTGGCGAGCACGAACAGCAGGGTCCACTTGGCTAGCTTGGCGGCCTTGCCGAGGCCGTGGCCGCGCCAGTCGAAGCGGGGCCGGAAGTGGAAGCCGGAGGCCCGCAGATAGGGGAACATCGCCAGGGCCTGGACCGTGAGGCCGAGCAGGGTGCCGATGCCGAGCAGCCGGATGCCCTCGGCGGTGATCGTCGTGACGCCCATCTTGGAGCTGCTGAACGTCCCGAACACCCAGATGAACAGGGAGAAGGTGGTGATGACGACGACGTTGTTGAGGACCGGGGTCCACATCATGGCGCCGAAGTGGCCACGGGCGTTGAGGATCTGTCCCACCACCACGTGGATGCCCATGAAGAAGATCGTGGGTAGGCAGTAGCGGGCGAAGGTGACGCCGACCTCGTTGGCCGCGGGATTGTCCGCGATGGTCGGCGAGAGCATCTGGATCAGCCATGGCGCCGCGAAGAAGGAGAGGGCGACAAGCCCGCCGAGCACCACGATGGTCAGGGTGAGCAGGCGGTTGGCGTAGGCGACGCCGCCGTCGCCGTCCTCCTTCATCGCGCGGACCAGCTGCGGGACGAAGACGGAGTTCAGCCCGCCGCCGACGGTGAGGAAGTAGATCATCGTCGGCAGCGTGTAGGCGACGGTGTAGGTGTCGCCGAGGGTGGCCGCGCCGATCGCCGCGATGATCACCATCTGGCGGACGAAGCCGGTCAGCCGGGAGACCAGGGTGCCGGCGGCCATCACCGCGCTGGACTGGAGGAAGCTCGTCGCACGCCCGCCCCGCTTGGGGGCCGGGGCCGCCGCCGGAGACGGATCGTCCATGAGCTGTGCGGCAGCCGCCGGGCGGGCCCCCGCGGCGGGCGTGCCCTGACCCGCGGGGATCTGCCCGGGGCCGGGGGCGTGTGCCGGCGGCTGCCCAGGCGGCGCCGGCGGGGCCGGGTACTGCTGCTGGGGGTACTGCTGCGCCGGCTGCTGCTGTGGGTACTGCTGCGGCGGGTACTGCTGGCCGGGGTCGTGCGGAGCGGGGTGCTGCGGCTGGTACGGCTGCTGATCGCGGAAGAGGTACGCGAAGGCGTCCTGCTGCGGCTGCTCCTCGCCGGACTGGCCGACCAGACCGTCGACGCCCAGATACTGCGTCGTGGCGGGGTCGTCCCCGTACGGCAGCATGCGGGAGGGGCCCTCCGGCTCCGGGGCGGGCGTCGGGGCCCACACCTGCGGGTCGGGGGCGTGCGGTGCCTGGGGCGGCTGCTGGTAGAGCGGGGTCTCGTTCCGGTAGGGGTCCGGCGCGGGCGGGTGCGCCGCCCGGTCGTACATCGCGTCGGTCAGCGGGTCGTGCGCATAGGGATCCTGCGCCGGGTACGGGTACGGCGTGTAGCTGCCCGTGACGTACGGATCCTGGATGTACGGGTCCTGCGCATAGTGCACCGGTCCGTGACCGGCCTGTCCCGGATCGCCCAGGTAGGGGTCCTGCTGGTGCGGCTCGGGCGCGTACGGGTTCGGGGGCGCGGACTGCGGCGGCGGGACCTGGCCGGCCGGGTCGTCGCCCCGGCCATGGCCGCGATCACCGTCGTACGGCGCGTTCATCGCTACCCCACCTCATCGTCTGCGGCCGGATCGGCCCCACCAGTGCTCAATGGTCCACTTTCTCACCTGAGCCGGATGGCTCAGCGCTTTGCGAACCGGTGTCCGGTGTCGGGTCACTCGGCTGCCCCGGCACGACGGGTGCCGCGGTGTCGCCGGCGGGTTCGTGTTCGCCCTTGTCCGGGGCCCTCTCCTTGCTCTCTGCCCCTTCTCCGTTACCGTCCTCCTCGCCCTCTTTGTTGCTCTCGTCACTGTTCGCGCCGCGCTTGCGCTGAACATAGATCCGGATGCCGGCGAGGACCAGCAGCAGCACGCCGCCGGCGATCACCAGGATGACCGTCGAGGTGGCCTCGGTGACGTTCACCTCGAAGTCCATCTTCTGGCCGTAGGGCTGCCCGTCGGCGGTGACCAGCTGGGCGGTGATCCGGACCCGGCCGTTGGCGTTGGCCGTGGTCCCGAACTTCACGGACTGGCTGTGGCCGCCCTCCACCTGGATCGGCTGCTCTTCGCCCACGGCCAGCCGGTTCGCCTGGTGGGAGACGAGCCGCAGCCGGAGGCCCTTGACGCTCTGTACGAGCCCGTTCTGCACGGTGACCGGAATGGTGGCGCTGCGACCGGACAGCGTGATCCGCGACTTCGGGATGAGCCGCACCTTCTCGGTGAGCCCGCGCAGATAGCCCTGCACCGAGCCGCGGAACCGCTTCGCCTCCTTGGCGTCTCCCCGCCACGAGGTCGACATCTCCCGCATGATCGCGGTGCCGAACGGGGTGGCCACCCGGTATGGCGCGGAGAGGATCAGCTGGAAGCGGTCCAGGGCGCCCTGGGTCTCCTGGATCTTCTGGAAGGCGCCGGCGGGCAGCTCCCTGCCGCGCAGTGAGCGCGGGTAGGCCTGGCCGCTGGGCACCCGCTGGGTGGCCGCAGGGTCGGGCTTGGCCTTGGCTG
This sequence comes from Streptomyces sp. JLBT605, assembly GCF_058215555.1. Lineage (NCBI taxonomy): Bacteria > Bacillati > Actinomycetota > Actinomycetes > Kitasatosporales > Streptomycetaceae > Streptomyces > Streptomyces sp. JLBT605. Next base: position 3,343,729 of record NZ_CM177087.1, on the reverse strand, counting down.
CCTGTCCCAGGGTCTGCGGCTGGCTCCAGCGGCCGGAGAGGCCGCCGAGGGCGGCGGCCATGGCCTGGGCCTGGCTCGCGGTCGGCATGCGCTGCGGAGCGACCACCACGCTGCGCTGCTTCGGGGCCTGCAAGGTGAACATCTGGCTCTGGGCGAGGAACCGCTGTACGGCCAGCGTGTAGTTCTCGGACCGCGACATGTCGCCCGCGAAGGCGGTGGAGAGCCGTGCGTCGGCGACCACCGCGGTGTTGCCGCTGCCGATCTGCCGGGCGGCGCTGGGCGTGTAGAGAAGCCCGCCGGTCTCCTTGAGGCTGTCGCTGCGGGTGATGACGTTGTGCGCCCCGGCCGAGGTGGCCACGTCCACGATCGCGGAGTCGATGGCGCCGTCCACCGGCCAGGCGAAGTCGGTGCGCGGCGTGAGGTGCAGGATCGTCTCGACGGTCGTGGAGGCGAGCTCGGTGGCCGTCTGGAGGTGGCTGAGGGCGCCGGAGTTCTTGCCGCGGTGGGCGAGTGAGGCGAGGTCGGGGTCGGCGAACGGCAGCGCGATCACCTGTTTGCCCTGCACCGCGTGCTGGAGGTCGTTGAGCCACTGCTCGGCGACCTCCTGGCCCTCGCCGGGGACCGTGGTGTCGTCCTCGGCCTCGACCTCGTAGCCCCGGGTCATCGCGTCGACGGTGGCCAGCAGGTCCGGGTCGATGACCCAGGTGACGGGGAGGTCCTTGCCCAGGGTGACCAGCTGCTGGAGCCGCCCGCCGGGGCCGAGCTCGGCTTTGAGGTCGTCCTCCCGGAAGATCGGGGTCTGCTGCTCGTCGGTGTCCGTCCGCGCGGTCAGGTGTGTGGAGGAGACCAGCGGCCACAGGAAGGTGAGGCGGCTCTTCGCGGGAGCGGTGGACGGCTGCCAGGGAAGGAAGGTCCGCTGGATGCCGAGCACCTGCTGCCAGCCCTGCTCGGCCGTCTGCCCGGTGAGCGCCACCCCGATCTGGTAGGCGCCGGTGCGGCCCAGGTGCAGCTGCGCCACCGGGACGGACAGGGCGAAGTGGCGGCTGCCGCCGGCCGGCAGCCGGCCGACGTTGCGGGCGTACTTGCCGCCGATCTCGACGCCGTCGAGGCCCGGGGAGTAGCCGGTGCGGCGGGCCGCGTCGTCGATCGCGGTCCGGCTGTTCATGGGCGGGCCGATCCGGAGCGCGACGGAGGCCTGGGTGATCGTGGAGCGGCCGTTGTTGGTGACCGTGCCGGTGATCTTGACGGTGTCGTCGGCGGACGGCGTGGTGGGCGTCAAGCTCTTGATCATGACGTCCACCGTGCGTGAGCCGGTCGCGGACCGGCCCAGGGTCCCGGTGGTCCGGCTTGCGGTCCCCGTCACGCGGCCCTCGGTCCCCGTGGTCAGGGTCTGGGTGCCGGCGGTCCGGTTCTGCGCGTGGGTGAGGGAAACCGCCGTCCCCGCGGGGGCGGCGGACGCCGCCGGGAGCTGCACCGCACCGGCGAGCAGCGGGACACCGGCGAGCAGTGTCGCGGTCCGTCTGAACCACCGGCGGGCAGCAGAAGGGGTCCCCTGGAACTCTGCCGCCTCGGCCACGCGCTCGCCCGTCCCTCGTCGTCGTCAGTGGTCGTCGTAGTGTGCGTCCAACGCATGGTAACGATGACCGGCGGGGCGGAGTGCCGCGGAGGGTTGCTCAAGATCGCGACCACAGTCGGCATTCCGGCCATGTCAGGTGGGGTGGCGTCACGGCGGAGAACGTGGAAGCCTCCGCGCGCACGGCCACGTACCCTGTTCTGTTGTGCCGAACGCCAACAATGACAGCCCCACCCCGCAGCCGACCACAGAGCTCAGCCAGGCCCAGCGCCGTGCGGTGAGCGAACTGCTGCGGGTGTCCCCCGTCGCCGACGACCTCGCCCGCCGTTTCCAGGAGGCCGGGTTCACGCTTGCCCTGGTCGGCGGCTCGGTGCGGGACGCGCTGCTGGGCCGGCTCGGTAACGATCTGGACTTCACCACGGACGCCCGCCCGGAGGACGTGCTGAAGATCGTCCGCCCCTGGGCCGACGCGGTCTGGGACGTCGGCATCGCCTTCGGCACGGTCGGCTGCCGCAAGAAGGCCCCGCTGGGCAATGGGGCCGTTCAGGACTATCAGATCGAGGTCACGACTTATCGGTCGGAGGCGTACGACCGGACCTCGCGCAAGCCCGAGGTGTCCTACGGCGACTCGATCGAGCAGGACCTGGTGCGCCGGGACTTCACGGTCAACGCCATGGCTGTCGCGCTGCCGCAGAAGGAGTTCATCGACCCGCACAACGGGCTGGAGGACCTCGCCGCGCGCGTGCTGCGCACCCCCGGCACCCCCGAGGAGTCCTTCTCCGACGACCCGCTGCGCATGATGCGCGCCGCGCGCTTCGCCGCCCAGCTCGACTTCGACGTGGCCCCCGAGGTGGTCACCGCGATGACCGAGATGGCCGACCGCATCGACATCGTGTCGGCGGAGCGGGTGCGCGACGAGTTCAACAAGCTGGTGCTGGCCGCGCACCCCCGGAAGGGGCTGAAGCTGCTGGTCGACACCGGGCTGGCCGCCCGGGTGCTGCCGGAGCTGCCGGCGCTGCGCCTGGAGCGTGACGAGCACCACCGGCACAAGGACGTCTACGAGCACTCGCTGACCGTGCTGGAGCAGGCCATCGACCTGGAGGAAGAAGGCCCCGACCTGGTGCTGCGGCTGGCCGCCCTGCTGCACGACATCGGCAAGCCGAAGACCCGCCGCTTCGAGAAGGACGGCCGGGTCTCCTTCCACCACCACGAGGTGGTCGGCGCCAAGATGACCAAGTTCCGGATGACCAAGCTGAAGTACTCCAGCGATCTGGTGAAGGACGTCTCCCGGCTGGTCGAGCTCCATCTGCGGTTCCACGGCTACGGCACGGGTGAGTGGACGGACTCGGCCGTCCGCCGGTACGTGCGGGACGCCGGGCCGCTGCTGGACCGGCTGCACAAGCTGACCCGCTCGGACTGCACCACCCGGAACAAGCGCAAGGCCACCGCGCTCTCCCGGGCCTACGACGGCCTGGAGGAGCGCATCGCGCTCCTCCAGGAGCAGGAGGAGCTGGACTCCATCCGTCCCGACCTGGACGGCAACGAGATCATGGCGATCCTCGGCATCGGTCCGGGCCCGCAGATCGGCCAGGCGTACCGGCACATGCTGGAGCTGCGGCTGGAGCACGGGCCGATGGAGCGGGACGCCGCGGTCGCCGCGCTCAAGGAGTGGTGGGCGGCCGCGTCGCAGAGCTGAACCGCCACCCGCTGCCGTCCCGGCCACCGCATGCCCGAGGGCGCACTTCCGGCACCTGGTGCCTCACGTTTCACGTGAAACATCGCTCCGGCCCGGGAGGGGCTGCTGGTGTTTCACGTGAAACACCAGCAGCAGCGCGGTCGCGGCGTAGATGAGTGCCACCAGGACCACCAGTACCGCCGACCGGCCGTCCGGCGGCAGCATCGCCGCGGCCACCGCCGCCGCGCCCACGAAGGCGACGTTGAAGAACATGTCGTAGAGGGAGAAGACCCGCCCCCGGTAGGCATCGTCCACCGATGCCTGGACGACGGTGTCGGTGGCGATCTTCGCGCCCTGGGTGGCCAGCCCGAGGACGAACGCGGCGATCAGCATCGGGGCCGGTTCGAAGGGCAGCCCGAGGCCGGGCACCAGAACGGCCGCGCCGGCAGCGCATCCCACGATCCAGCCGGAGGTGCCGAAGCGGCCCACGGCCCAGGGGGTGGTCACGGCCGCGGCGAAGAAACCCGCGCCGGACAGGGCCACCGCGACGCCCAGCAGTGCGAGCCCGTCGGAACCCGCGTCTGTCCAGGCGTAGCGGCAGAGCATCAGCACCGTCACGGTCAGCGCGCCGTAGCAGAAGCGCATCATCGACATGGCGGCCAGCGTGTACGCGGTAAGCCGGCGTTGCCGGAGATGGCGGAGCCCGTCGACGAGCCCGCGCAGGGTGTCCATCAGCGCCGCTCCCAGCCGCTGCTGCTGGAGCCTGCCGAGGTCGGGGCCGAGTAGCCCGATCGCCATCCGCAGGGCGGCCAGACCGGCGCAGAGGTAGATCACCGCGGCCAGCAGGACGACGAGTGCGTCGGCGGCGGTTTCCGGGACCGGCGCGGCCAGGCGCACCACGAAGGCCAGTCCCCCGCCGGCGGTCGCGGCGAGCGTCCCGGCCGTCGGGGAGAGGGAGTTGGCCATGACGAGCCGCTCCGGGCTGTCGATGACGCGCGGCAGGGCGGCGGAGAGGCCGGCCAGCACAAAGCGGTTGACCGCGGTGACCGAGAGGGCGGAGGCGTAGAAAAGCCAGTCGGGGACCTCGGCCAGGATCAGCACGGCGGTGACGGCGGCGAGCCCGCCGCGCAACAGGTTTCCGTAGAGCAGCACTTGGCGGCGGTGCCAGCGGTCCAGCAGCACTCCGGTGAAGGGCCCGAGGAGGGAGTAGGGGAGCAGCAGCACGGCCATCGCGGAGGCGATCGCCGCGGCGGAGGTCTCCTTCTCCGGGGAGAAGACCACATAGCTGGCGAGCGCGACCTGATAGGCGCCGTCGGCCAGCTGGGAGAGCAGGCGGACGGTCAGCAGGCGCCGGAAGTCCCGGAGCCGGAGCAGCACGCGCAGATCACGTACGACGGCCATGGCGCTCAGCCTCACACAACGCACAGGCCCCCGGAGGGATACCCGGGGGCCTGTGATCAAGTTGGTTCGTTCAAGCGCTGACGGCGTGTTTAGCGCTCGACCTCGCCCTTGATGAACTTCTCGACGTTCTCGCGAGCCACGTCGTCGAAGTACTGCACCGGCGGCGACTTCATGAAGTACGAGGACGCGGAGAGGATCGGGCCGCCGATGCCGCGGTCCTTGGCGATCTTCGCGGCGCGCACCGCGTCGATGATGACACCCGCGGAGTTCGGGGAGTCCCAGACCTCGAGCTTGTACTCCAGGTTCAGCGGAACGTCACCGAAGGCACGGCCTTCGAGGCGGACGTACGCCCACTTGCGGTCGTCGAGCCAGGCCACGTAGTCGGACGGGCCGATGTGGACGTTCTTCTCGCCCAGCTCGCGGTCCGGGATCTGCGAGGTGACGGCCTGCGTCTTGGAGATCTTCTTGGACTCCAGGCGCTCGCGCTCGAGCATGTTCTTGAAGTCCATGTTGCCGCCGACGTTCAGCTGCATGGTGCGGTCCAGGATGACGCCCCGGTCCTCGAACAGCTTCGCCATCACGCGGTGCGTGATCGTGGCGCCGACCTGCGACTTGATGTCGTCACCGACGATCGGCACACCGGCCTCGGTGAACTTGTCCGCCCACTCCTTGGTACCGGCGATGAAGACCGGCAGGGCGTTGACGAAGGCGACCTTGGCGTCGATGGCGCACTGCGCGTAGAACTTCGCGGCCTCTTCGGAGCCGACCGGCAGGTAGCAGACCAGAACGTCGACCTGCTTGTCCTTGAGGACCTGGACGACGTCGACCGGGGCCTCGGGGGACTCCTCGATGGTCTGGAGGTAGTACTTGCCCAGGCCGTCCAGGGTGTGGCCGCGCTGCACGGTCACGCCGGTGTTCGGGACGTCGCAGATCTTGATGGTGTTGTTCTCGCTGGCGCCGATGGCGTCCGCGAGGTCGAGGCCGACCTTCTTCGCGTCGACATCGAAGGCGGCCACGAACTCCACGTCACGGACGTGGTAGTCGCCGAACTGCACGTGCATCAGACCCGGCACGCGGCTGTTCGGGTCGGCGTCCTTGTAGTACTCGACGCCCTGCACCAGCGACGCGGCGCAGTTGCCCACGCCGACGATGGCTACGCGAACCGAACCCATTCCGGTTGCTCCCTGTTCGTAACTGACAAAGCCCTGCGGGGGTGCAGAGGCTTACTTGGTGGTGTCATCGGACGGATCCGGCCGGGTACCACCCCGGTGCCGGGGCAGGCCGCCCGTATCTCCTGACCGGTCCTGGCTCCCGGCGCTGGGGCTGGGGGCCTCCGGATCGGCGGTACCGCTGCGCTGGTCGCGCCCGGCCCGCTCGCTTTCGATCAGCTCGTTGAGCCAGCGGACCTCACGCTCCACCGACTCCATGCCGTGTCGCTGCAGCTCGAGCGTGTAGTCGTCGAGCCGCTCGCGGGTGCGAGCCAAGGAGGCACGCATCTTCTCCAGGCGCTCCTCCAGGCGGCTGCGCCGGCCCTCCAGGACGCGCATCCGGACATCGCGTGAGGTCTGCCCGAAGAAGGCGAAGCGGACGCCGAAGTGCTCGTCCTCCCAGGCGTCCGGGCCGGTGTGGTCGAGCAGCTCCTCGAAGCGCTCTTTTCCGTCGGCCGTCAGCCGGTAGACGATCTTCGCTCGCCGGCCGGCCAGTGACGCCGCGAGAGCGTCCTCCGGCGCACTGCCCGGCTCCTCGACCAGCCAGCCGTTGGCGACCAGTGTCTTGAGGCACGGGTAGAGGCTGCCGTAGCTGAAGGCGCGGAACACCCCAAGCGAGGTGTTCAGCCGTTTGCGCAGCTCATAGCCGTGCATAGGGGACTCGCGCAGCAGGCCCAGGACGGCGAACTCAAGGATGCCGGAGCGCCTGCTCATTCTCCGCCTCCTTGTCCCTCTCGTCCCTTATGGCGAGCTGATGTATCGACTCGATACATCCAGACGATAGAGGGAGCACCCCCCTGGGACAAGAGCGAGTGTGGTGAACGGCGTCACATCAGGGATTCGTTGAAGTCAACCTGCCTGATTTGGAGTGAAGATGACCGGTGGGCCAGTTTTGACCATGCGTACTCTGTTCGCCATGCAGACCACCGGGAACCGTGCGACGTCGCCAGTCGTCCTCGTCCCGGATGCAGTGCGCCCGGACGCTGCCAGCGGCCGGTCCGCACGTCGGGGGGACCGGAAACCTGCCGCTTTCAGGCGATAGCGCCTGCCCGAGGAGTAGTCGTTCCATGAGCGAGCACCGTCGCAAGCCGCCGCAGCCCGAGGGCGGCGGACGAGCAGCGGCCCGGCGCGCTGCGCAGCAGCCGCCCGGTCGCCGTGCAGCGCCACCAAGCAATGCCGCTGTGCCCGGAGCCGGCCCGCAGGGCGCCACGCCGCCGGGCGAGGACCGCCCCTACGGCGGCCGGGCCGAGGCCCGGCGGGCCGCACAGCGCGGCCGGCGCCGTGCCCCCGAAGCGGCCGGCTCCGGAGCCGGCCACGGATCCGCCGGACACGGCGGCGGGAGGCGCGGCGGTGGCAGCGGCGGCGGCGGTGGCCGCGGCCGTGGCGGTGGCGGCCAGCCGCCGGGCAAGAAGCGCTTCATCGACTACCCCCGCAGGGGCAAGACCGGCTTCCGGCGCTGGGTGCCGTCCTGGAAGCTGGTGACCGGCACCTTCCTGTTCTTCGTCGCCATGCTGATCGGCGCGGTGGCCATCGGGCTGATGCTGGTGGAGGTGCCCAACGCCCAGGCCGCGGCCACCACCCAGAAGAACGTCTACTACTGGGACAACGGCGACCAGATGGTCGTCTCCGGCGGTGGCGACTACAACCGCCAGATCGTCCCGCTCAGCAAGATCCCGCAGTCGATGCAGGACGCGGTGATCGCCGCGGAGAACGCGAGCTTCTACGAGGACTCCGGCGTCGACCCGATGGGTATCGCGCGCGCCGTCGTCAACATGGCGAAGGGCGGAGCCACCCAGAGTGGTTCGACCATCACCCAGCAGTACGTGAAGAACACCTACCTGAAGCAGGAGCAGACGCTCAAGCGCAAGGTCACCGAGCTGTTCATCGCGATCAAGGTCGGTGCCACCCAGGAAAAGGACGACATCCTCGCGGGCTATCTCAACACCGCGTACTACGGGCGGGGTGCGTACGGCATCCAGGCCGCGGCCCGCGCGTACTACGGCAAGGACTGCGACGAGCTGAACGACAGCCAGAGCGCCTTCCTGGCCGCCACGCTCAACGGCCCCAACCTCTACGACCCGGCCGGCGGCATCGGGGTGGCGGCCACCAAGGAGAAGAACACCGCGCGGGCGAAGGAGCGCTGGGCCTGGATCCTCAAGCGTGAGGTCGAGACCGACCGCATGACGGAGGCCGACCGGGCCAAGTGGATCAGCAAGGAATTCCCGACCCCGCATCCGCCGAAGCCGGCGACCAACAAAGCCGGGCAGATCGGCTACCTCACCGACCTCGCCGACCAGTACATCATCGACCACACCAACATCGACCGGAAGCAGCTGGACCGGGGCGGCTTCCAGATCCACACCACCTTCAACAAGGCGAAGGTGGAGAAGATGAAGACCGCGGTCGAGAAGGTGAGCAAGGCCAGCATCGACGCCAAGCAGCGCCCCAAGACGGACACCCATGTCCAGTTCGGCGGCGCCTCGGTCGAGCCCGGTACCGGCAAGATCGTGGCCATCTACGGCGGCAAGAACGCCCTGGAGCACTGGAAGAACAACGCCGACTACACCGGCGTCCAGGTGGGATCGACCTTCAAGCCGTTCGTGCTGGCCGCCGCGATGTCCGACGGCGTCCGGGATCCGGAGGGCGAAGAGGACCAGCCCGCCTCGATGCGCACCAGGCTGTCGCCGAAGGCCAAGTACAACGGCAACAACAAGCTCACGCTGTACAACTACGACCGGACCGTCTGGCACGACAAGGACAACCGGGAGTGGCACCAGCGCAACGACGACAACCAGCAGCGCGGCCCGATCGACCTGCGCACCGCGATGCAGTGGTCGGTGAACACCGCCTACATCCAGCTGGGCATGGACGTCGGCCTTGAGCAGGTGCGGGACGCGGCCATCCGCGCGGGCATGGACAAGGACGAGTTCACCTCGCTCACCCCGACGTTCTCGCTCGGCACCTCGGCGCCCAGCGCCATCAACCTGGCGGGCGCCTACGCCACCTTCGCCGACCGCGGCATGCAGGCCGACCCGTACTCGGTCGAGACGATCGAGGAGGACGGCGTCGAGATCTGGAGCCACAAGGAGCACGCGCCGAAGAAGGAGCGGGCGTTCGACACCGAGGTGGCGGACAACGTCACCGACGTGCTGCAGACCGTGGTCAAGGAGGGCACCGGCACCAACGCGCAGATCGGGCGCCCGGCGGCGGGCAAGACCGGCACCACCGACGACAACAAGTCGGCCTGGTTCGCCGGCTACACCCCGCAGCTGTCGACCGCGATCGGTATGTGGCGGCTGGACGACAAGCACAGTGACGAGGGCTTCCTGCCGATGTACGGCGTGGGCGGCGAGGAGAAGGTCCACGGCGCCTCGTACCCGTCCAAGATCTGGGCGGCCTATATGCGCGCGGCGCTGAACGGCGAGGAGAAGGAGGACTTCCCCGACCCCGCGCCGATCGGCGAGAGCTGGTACGGCGCCGGCGCCAGCCCCGACCCGACCTCCGCGGCGCCGAGCCGCACCCCGGAGGACGAGGAGACGAAGTCCCAGACGCCGTCCGAGACCCCGTCCACGACCCCGTCCACCACGCCGAGCTCGGCCGACCCCTGCGATCCGTTCGACCCGGACTGCCAGACCGACACCGGCGGCAACGGCAACGGTGGCCCGGGTGGTGGCCCCGGCGGCGGCCCGGGTGGTGGCCCGGGCGGTGATGACACCAGCTCGCCGCCCACCGAGACGCCCAGCGACGGGGGCATCTTCGGCGGACCGGAGGGCTACAGCAGGGAGTAGCCGGCCAGGGCCCGTCCGGCGGTCTTGCGGCCGATGGACGACCCTGAGCCGGTCCCGAACCGACGCGGGCGGCCCTGACCGCCCCCCATCACGGCCGCGGCCGCGTGGAGCGCACCTCGCTCCGCGCGGCCGCGGCCGTTTCCACGGGTCCGCCCGCCATAGCCCAGGGGGCCGACTCCCGCTGAGGTGCCGCGCCCGGTACGGCAGGATGGCCGCATGACGAGCGCGCGTGAGGACTCCCAGCCGGTGCGGCCGACCGTCGAGGACGAGATCGCCGCGGCCGGCAGCGAACTGCTCGGCGGGCCCGTGGGCCGGCGGGCGCTGGTCGGCGTCAACTGGTGGACACCGGTGCGGATCATCGCGCTCGTCGCCATCGGGATGTTCGCGCTCGGCATGGTCCAGAAGGCGCCCTGCTACGACGGCGGCTGGTTCTCCAGCGCCACCAGCCAGTACACCCACGCCTGCTACTCCGACATCCCGCACCTGTACCGCGGGCGCGGCTTCGCCGACGGGATCGTCCCCTACTTCGACCGCATCCCGTCCGACCTCTCGGGCGGCATGGACTACCTGGAGTATCCGGTCCTCACCGGGCTGTTCATGCAGGTCGCGGCATGGATCACACCCAACGGCGGTGGCATCGAGCACCAGCAGCAGATCTACTGGATGGTCAACGCGGGCATGCTGATGGCCTGCGCCGCCGTCATGGCCGTCTGCGTGGCCCGCACCCACCGCCGCCGCCCCTGGGACGGCCTGCTGGTCGCGCTCGCCCCGGCCTTCGCGCTCACCGCCACCATCAACTGGGATCTGTTCGCGGTGGCGCTGACCGCCGCCGCGATGCTGATGTGGTCGCGCGGCCGCTCACTGGCCACGGGCGTACTGATCGGCCTGGCGACCGCCGCCAAGCTCTATCCGGTGCTGCTCCTCGGGCCGCTGCTGCTGCTGTGCCTGCGGGCCGGGCGGCTGCGGGCCTGCCGCTCGACGCTGGCCGGGGCGGTGGGCGCCTGGCTGGTGGTGAACCTGCCGGTGATGCTCTCCACCAGCGGCGGCGGGCTGCACATCCGCGAGGGATGGGCGAAGTTCTACACCTTCAGCCAGGAGCGGCCGGTCGACTTCGGCTCCGTCTGGATGATCATCTCGCAGCGCACCGGGGACCCGATCGAGGACGCCAACACCTACGTCGCCGCGCTGATGGTGCTCGCCTGCGCCGGGATCACCGCGCTGGCGCTGTGCGCGCCGCGCCGCCCGCGCTTCGCCCAGCTGGCCTTCCTGGTGGTCGCCGCGTTCGCCCTCACCAACAAGGTCTACTCGCCGCAGTACGTGCTCTGGCTCATCCCGCTCGCCGCGCTGGCCCGCCCCAAGTGGCGCGACATCCTGATCTGGCAGGCCGGCCAGGTGATCTACTTCGTCGGCATCTGGATGTACCTGGCGTGGATGAACGGCGGCGGTTCGCGCCGGGGACTGCCGCCGGAGGGCTACCAGGTGGCGATCGCCGTCCACGTGCTGGCCACGCTCTATCTCTGCGCGGTGGTGGTGCGGGACGTGCTGATGCCGGAGCGGGACGTGGTGCGCAAGGACGGCTCGGACGATCCGTCGGGCGGAGTGCTGGACGGGGCACCGGACGCGTTCGTGCTGGGCGAGGCCGCGGAGCGGCTGCACCAGGACACCCGGGCGCGGGGCGCGGAGGCGGACACCGGCCCGGTGGTGGAGTGGGGGCGCCCCCGGGAAGCGGCCGAGGGCCCGAAGCGGGTCGGCTGACCACCGCTTCAGGCCCCCGGGCCGCCCGCGCTCACATCAGCGGTCGACCAGGCGGTCGAACTGCGTGGTGGTGTGCCGCAGATAGGCGACCAGCTCGTCACCGACCTGCGGCGCCTGCACGTCGCCCGGCACGAAGAGCAGCGAGACCTGCATGTGCGGGGGCTCGGCGAACCAGCGCTGCTTACCGGCCCAGACGAACGGCGACAGATTGCGGTTGACGGTCGCCAGACCCGCCCGTGCGACGCCCTTGGCGCGCGGCATGACGCCGTGCAGCGCCTTGGGGGCCTCCAGGCCGACCCCGTGCGAGGTGCCGCCCGCCACGACCACCAGATAGCCGTCCGAGGCGACCTTCTGCTGGCGGTAGCCGAAGCGGTCGCCCTTGGCGACCGGGGTGACATCCAGGACCGCTCCCCGGTACTCGGTGGAGTCGTGGTCGCCGAGCCACAGCCGGGTGCCGATCCGCGCCCGGAACCGGGTCTGCGGGAACTGCTGCTGGAGCCGGGCGAGCTCCTCCGCCTTGAGGTGGCTGACGTACATCGTGTGCAGCGGCAGATGTGCGGCGCGCAGCCGGTCCATCCAGCCGATGACCTCCTCCACCGCGTCGATGCCGTCGGTGCGGTCCAGCGGCAGGTGGATGGCGAAGCCCTCCAGCCGCACGTTCTCCACGGCGGCGTGCAGCTGGGCCAGCTCCTCGGGGGCGACGCCGTGCCGCTTCATGCTGCTCATGACCTCGACGATGACCCGGGCGCCGGCCAGGCCGTAGGCGCCGTCCACCGAGGACACCGAGCGGATCACCCGGTCCGGCAGCGGCACCGGCTCCTCGCCGCGCCGGAAGGGGGTCAGTACCAGCAGGTCACCGCTGAAGTAGTCCTTCATCCGGGCCGCCTCGTAGGTGGTGCCGACGGCCAGGATGTCGGTGCCGATGCGGGCGGCCTCCTCGGCCAGCCGCTCATGGCCGAAGCCGTAGCCGTTGCCCTTGCAGACCGGGACTATGCCGGGGAACTGCTGCACCACGGACTGCTGATGCGCCCGCCAGCGTGCGGTGTCGACGTAAAGGGTGAGCGCCATGGCGGAGACCCGGAACCTTTCTCGTGGCGAGTGGAGCGGTGTTTCTACAGGGGTGAGGGAACCCGCCGCCTCAGTGGCGGCGGGGGCGCGTCAGCGGCGCGACATGTAGATGTCGAGTGCCTTGTGCAGCAGCTTGTTGAGCGGGAAGTCCCATTCGCCGAGGTACTCGGCGGCCTGGCCGCCGGTGCCCACCTTGAACTGGATCAGACCGAAGAGGTGGTCGTTCTCGTCGAGGGAGTCGCTGATGCCGCGCAGGTCGTAGACGGTGGCGCCGAGCCCGTAGGCGTCCTGGAGCATCCGCCACTGCATCGCGTTGGACGGCCGGACCTCGCGCTTGTGGTTGGCGGAGGCGCCGTAGGAGTACCAGACGTGCCCGCCCACGATCAGCATGGTGGCGGCGGCCACGGCCTCACCCTCGTGCAGGGCGAAATACAGCCGCATGCGGTTGGGGTCCTCGGAGTTGAGGACGTTCCACATGCGCTGGAAGTAGCTGAGCGGGCGGGGCCGGAACTTGTCGCGCTCGGCGGTGATCTCGTACAGCCGCTGCCACTCCGCCAGGTGCTCGTAGCCGCCCTGGACGACCTGCACACCGGCCTTCTCGGCCTTCTTGATGTTCCGTCGCCACAGCTGGTTGAAGGCCTTGTGGACGTCCTCCAGCGAGCGGCCCGCCAGCGGTACCTGGAAGACGTAGCGGGGCTGCACGTCGCCGAAGCCGGCACCGCCGTCCTCGCCCTGCTGCCAGCCCATCCGGCGCAGCTGGTCGGCGACCTCGAAGGCGCGCGGCTCGATGTGGGTGGCCTCCACATCGCGCAGCCGCTTCACGTCCGGGTTCTGGATCCCGGACTTGATCGCGCCGGCGTCCCAGCGGCGGATGATGACGGGCGGGCCCATCTTCACCGAGAAGGCGCCCTGCTGCTTCAGGTGGGCCAGCATCGGCTGCAGCCAGTCCGCGAGGTTGGGCGCGTACCAGTTGATCACCGGGCCTTCGGGCAGGTATGCGAGATAACGCTTGATCTTGGGCAGCTGTCGGTAGAGCACCAGACCAGCGCCGACCAGCTGGCCGGTCTTGTCGAACCAGCCCAGATTCTCCGAGCGCCACTCCGCCTTCACGTCCGCCCACGCCGGCACCTGCATGTGGCTGGCCGCAGGCAGACTCTGGATATACGCCAGATGCTGCTCTCGGCTGATCGTCCTCAGGGTCAGGCTCATGCGGGGCGCTCCTCGGCAGGTTTGTCCCCATGGTCGGGGCTCCAGCTCTCGCGCCGAAGCCTACTGCGACAAGGGAGCGACCCGTCTGGGCCCACGGCGGATGGCCGCCGGTGGGCCCGTCCGCCGAGAGGCGTGAGCCTGTTCCGGCCGGGTGCCGGCTAGCCGAGTACGCCGCCGAAGAGGCCGCCGTGGGCCATCCCGAGGTAGAACCCGGCGCCGGCCGCGCCGAGCCCGATGACCAGGCCGAACCGCTCGCCGATGGTCTTGGAGATCATCTGGCCCCAGGCGCCGGTGAGGATGCCGATCAGGCCGCTCCAGGAACTGAGCAGGTGGAGGCTGTGGAACTGGGCGGTGATGAAGGAGAGCACCCCGAGCAGCAGCGTCGCGGCGACGAAGCTGTCTTCGATGGGATGCGGCTTGCCGTCGGTGTCGAGGAGCGCGAGAAGGCCACGGGGCCGAGTGGTCCGTGCTGCCTGTGCCATGGGGGCACCTCCGAATGGACTTGGGCGGCGTACTGTAACGCCGCTCACACCCGATGTGTACAGATTGAGGGGATAGGCGGCTGGATTTCAACCGGAAGCACGTGGACGGGTACTGTGTACGGTCTGCACCGGTGTCTGCCCTCAGGACCCGCACAGCCCACGGCAAGCTCCGTGAGCGACGCGGCTGGGCGGCACAGGCCGGTGTGGAACGCATTACGACCCTCCTGCCACGGAACGACCGTGGCCGCTGAGTCCAAAGGAGGTGGGTTCCACATGCGTCACTACGAGGTGATGGTCATCCTCGACCCCGATCTGGAGGAGCGCGCTGTCTCCCCCTTGATCGAGAACTTCCTTTCCGTGGTCCGTGAGGGCAACGGCAAGGTCGAGAAGGTCGACACCTGGGGCCGTCGTCGTCTCTCGTACGAGATCAAGAAGAAGCCCGAGGGCATCTACTCGGTCATCGACCTGCAGGCCGAGCCTGCGGTCGTCAAGGAGCTCGACCGCCAGATGAACCTGAACGAGTCGGTCCTCCGGACCAAGGTCCTCCGTCCCGAGACCCACTGACACTCGCGTCAGCGGTAATCGGGCTGCATCGCAACGAGTAGCAAGCAGCAATCCCGCCGAGAGGTTCCCCCAATGGCAGGCGAGACCGTCATCACGGTCGTCGGCAATCTTGTCGACGACCCCGAGCTGCGCTTCACCCCTTCCGGTGCGGCGGTCGCGAAGTTCCGTGTCGCGTCCACCCCCCGCACCTTCGACCGCCAGACCAACGAGTGGAAGGACGGCGAGAGCCTGTTCCTGACCTGCTCGGTGTGGCGGCAGGCGGCTGAGAACGTCGCCGAGTCGCTCCAGCGCGGCATGCGCGTCATCGTGCAGGGCCGGCTCAAGCAGCGGTCCTACGAGGACCGCGAGGGCGTCAAGCGCACGGTCTTCGAGCTGGATGTCGACGAGGTCGGCGCCAGCCTGCGCAATGCCACGGCCAAGGTCACCAAGACCAGCGGTCGGGGTGGCCAGGGCGGTTACGGCGGCGGCGGCCAGCAGGGCGGCGGCTGGGGCGGTGGCTCCGGCGGCGGCCAGCAGGGCGGCGCTCCCGCCGACGACCCGTGGGCAACCGGCGCACCGTCCGGCGGCCAGCAGGGCGGCGGCGGTGGTGGCTGGGGCGGTGGCTCCGGCAACTCCGGCGGCTACTCGGACGAGCCGCCCTTCTAGGCCCGATGCGCTGTTTCACGTGAAACAGCGCGCGGCCCGGCAGGGCGACAGCACAAACTTCTTGATCACACTGGAGAGAGACAATGGCGAAGCCGCCTGCTCGCAAGCCTAAGAAGAAGGTTTGCGTGTTCTGCAAGGAGAAGATCTCCTACGTCGACTACAAGGACACGAACCTGCTGCGGAAGTTCATTTCCGACCGCGGCAAGATCCGTGCCCGCCGGGTCACCGGCAACTGCACCCAGCACCAGCGTGACGTCGCCACGGCCGTGAAGAACAGCCGTGAGATGGCGCTGCTGCCCTACACCTCCACCGCGCGCTAAGGGAAGGGTGACCGAATCATGAAGATCATCCTCACCCACGAGGTCTCCGGCCTCGGCACTGCCGGCGATGTCGTGGACGTCAAGGACGGCTACGCCCGCAACTACCTGGTTCCGCGTGGTTTCGCGATCCGCTGGACCAAGGGTGGCGAGAAGGACGTCGAGCAGATCCGTCGCGGTCGCAAGATCCGCGAGATCGCCACGATCGAGCAGGCCAACGAGGTCAAGGGCCAGCTCGAGGGCGTCAAGGTCAAGCTGGGCGTCCGCGCCGGCGAGGCCGGCCGCCTGTTCGGCTCCGTCACCCAGGCCGACATCGCCGAGGCGATCAAGGCTGCCGGTGGTCCGGACGTGGACAAGCGCCGCATCGAGGTTGCCGCGCCGATCAAGACCCTGGGCTCGCACCAGGTCTCCGTGCGTCTGCACGCCGAGGTTGTCGCCAAGCTCGGCATCGAGGTCATCGCGGCCTGATCGCCGCACTCGGCATGGCGTGACAAGGGGGCCGCACCCTGCGGGGTGCGGCCCCCTTCGCTGTGTCCGGGCCGTGTCCGCCCCGCGCCGGTCAGGCTCGTACGGCTCCGGTGACCAGCCAGCGGCCGGACCGGGCGCGCAGCCACAGGGTCGCCATCCGCACGGCCATCATCAGGGTCATCGCCCACCACAGGGCGGTCAGTCCGCCGCCGAGGACCGGCACCAGCAGGGCTGCGGGTGCGAAGACCAGCAGGGTGGCGATCATCGCCCAGGCCAGATACGGACCGTCCCCCGCCCCGATGAGCACGCCGTCCAGGACGAAGACGATGCCGGCGACGGGCTGGGCGACGGCCACCACCAGCAGGGCCGGGAGCAGCGCGTCGCGGACCGACGCGTCGCTGGTGAAGAGCGGGATGAACAGCGGTCGCGAGGCCGCCACCAGCAGCCCGAGCACCACCCCGGAGGCGATTCCCCACTGCACCATCCGCCGGCAGGCGGCACGGGCACCCGCGGCGTCGCCGGCCCCGAGGTAGCGGCCGATGATGGCCTGCCCGGCGATGGCGATGGCGTCCAGCGCGAAGGCGAGCAGACTCCACAGGGTCAGGACGATCTGATGGGCGGCTATGTCGGCGTCGCCGAGCCGGGCCGCGACCGCGGTGGCGACCATCAGAATGGCCCGCAGCGAGAGCGTACGGACCAGCAGCGGTGCCCCGGCCTGGGCACAGGCGCGTATGCCGGCGGGGTCGGGGCGGAGCGAGGCGCCGTGCAGTCTGGCTCCCCGGACGACGACGGTCAGATAGACGCCGGCCATGGCGAGCTGGGCGATCACGGTGCCCCAGGCGGACCCGGCGATGCCCAGCCCGGCACCGTAGACCAGAGCGGCGTTCAGCGCGGCATTGGCGGCGAAGCCGCCGATGGCCACATACAGCGGGGTGCGGGTGTCCTGGAGGCCGCGGAGCACGCCGGTGGCGGCGAGCACCACGAGCATCGCGGGCATGCCCAGCGCGCTGATCCGCAGATAGGTGACGCCGTGCGGGGCGGCGGTGGCCGAGGCGCCGCAGAGCTCGACCAGCGCCGGGGCGGCCGGCACGGCCACGGCTATCAGCAGGCCGCCGAGGATGAGGGCGAGCCAGATGCCGTCCATGCCCTGCCGCACGGCCCCGGGCCGGTCACCGGCGCCGAGCCGGCGCGCGACGGCGGCGGTGGTGGCGTAGGCGAGGAAGACGAAGACGTTGACGGCGGTGGTGAGCAGGGCGGCGGCGACGCCGAGACCGGCGAGCTGCGGGGTGCCGAGATGGCCGACGATCGCGCTGTCGACCATGACGAAGAGCGGCTCCGCGACGAGTGCGCCGAAGGCGGGGACGGCGAGGGCGATGATCTCGCGGTCATGGCGGCGGGCGGGGTTCTTCCGCCCGCTCGGGGCGCTCACGGGAGCCTGGGTCATGCCCCCCAATCTAATCTTCCACAGGTAAGGGACACAATGGCTTTGTGTCTCTTACAACAGGTGGCGGACGGTGATCTTCTCTGCGCCGTTTGTCGCGATCTTGCCCCGCTCGGGAAAGTTTTTCTTCCCCACAGCCTATGGATCGAGAAAGCGCAGGTCACAGGGGTGGTTGCAGGTGGGGAGTGGCATTGTCCACAGTGCTGTCCCCCGTGTCGTGCACAGGATCGGGGACGTTCTCCACAGGAAGCGTCGCGTCGTCCACATGGCCTGTGGATAACCAGATTGGCGGACGGCCCTGGTGGGCCTACCGTGGTGCGGCGCCCGCCGCTGTGAACGGAGCCGAGCGCCTAGTTGTCGGAAAGCCGTGCCGTGAGGAAAAAGGGGCACCACGAAGTCCGCGCCGCGGACGGGAGGGAGGTGGCGGGTGAGCATGCCCGAGCCCCTTGACGACCCCTGGGCGGGCAGCGGCCCGAGCGACCGACTCCCGTCCCCCAGGCAGCGCCGGGGTGAGGGCCGCGCCTCCTTCGGCGGCGACTCGCAGCAGGACGGCGACCGGGACGGCGGCGGCGGCTGGGATGGTCCGAGCTTCGAGCGGGTCCCGCCGCAGGACCTCGACGCCGAGCAGTCGGTGCTGGGCGGCATGCTGCTCTCCAAGGACGCGATCGCCGATGTGGTCGAGGTCCTCAAGGGGAACGACTTCTACCGGCCCGCGCACGAGACCGTCTACCAGGCGATCCTCGACCTCTACGCCAAGGGCGAGCCCGCCGACCCGATCACGGTCGCGGCCGAGCTCACCAAGCGCGGCGAGATCACCCGCGTCGGCGGCGCCTCGTATCTGCACACCCTGGTCCAGTCCGTCCCGACCGCGGCCAACGCCGAGTACTACGCCGAGATCGTCCACGAGCGGGCCGTGCTGCGCCGCCTGGTCGAGGCGGGCACCCGCATCACCCAGATGGGATACGCGGCCGACGGTGACGTCGACGAGATCGTCAACAAGGCCCAAGCGGAGATCTACGCCGTCACCGAGCAGCGCACCAGCGAGGACTATCTGCCGCTCGGCGACATCATGGAGGGCGCGCTCGACGAGATCGAGGCCATCGGATCGCGCAGCGGTCAGATGTCCGGCGTCCCCACCGGCTTCACCGATCTGGACGCGCTCACCAACGGCCTGCACCCTGGCCAGATGATCGTCATCGCCGCTCGTCCGGCCATGGGTAAGTCCACCCTGGCGCTGGACTTCGCGCGGGCCTGCTCGATCAAGAGCGGTCTGCCCAGTGTCATCTTCTCGCTGGAAATGGGGCGCAACGAGATCGCGATGCGTCTGCTGTCCGCCGAGGCCCGGGTGGCGCTGCACCACATGCGCTCCGGCAGCATGACGGACGAGGACTGGACCCGGCTGGCCCGCCGGATGCCGGACGTCTCCGCCGCCCCGCTCTACATCGACGACTCGCCCAACCTGTCGATGATGGAGATCCGCGCCAAGTGCCGCCGGCTCAAGCAGCGCAACGACCTCCAACTGGTCGTCATCGACTACCTCCAGCTGATGCAGTCCGGTGGCGCCCGCCGTCCCGAGAGCCGCCAGCAGGAGGTCTCGGACATGTCCCGTAACCTCAAGCTGCTCGCCAAGGAGCTGGAGGTGCCGGTCATCGCGCTCTCCCAGCTGAACCGTGGCCCCGAGCAACGCACCGACAAGAAGCCGATGGTCTCGGACCTCCGTGAGTCGGGATCGATCGAGCAGGATGCCGACATGGTCATCCTGCTGCACCGCGAGGACGCGTACGAGAAGGAGTCGCCGCGCGCCGGCGAGGCCGACCTGATCGTCGCCAAGCACCGTAACGGTCCGACCGCGACGATCACGGTCGCCTTCCAGGGTCACTACTCGCGCTTCGTGGACATGGCCGGGGCCTGACGCACCCCGGCCACCACGTGATTCACACCAGTTCTGGTTGCGGTTCCGGTTGCCGCACCGGTGGCGCGGTCTTCTGTTCCCACGATCTGGTGGTCCGCACGTAGCCGTAGATCACCGAAGCCATCGCCAGAATGAGCAGCGGTCCGAACACCCACCGATGCTGGGCCATCTCCATCGGCAGATAGCGATAGGAGACCAGGAGCGCGGCGAAAACCGTCGCGCCGTGAGCGACCAGCTGAATTGCGGACCGGTCCCAGCCACGTACCTGCGCGCGCAGAGCTGCCTCGATGGTGAGGGTGAACACCACGCCGGCGATGATGTCCGCACCGTAGTGGTAGCCGAAGCCCAGCGTCGCACCGAGCGTGGCGATCAGCCAGAAAGCGCCGGCGAATCGCAGAGCACGCGGGCCCTTGCGGGAATGGATGAATATCGCGGTAGCCCAGGCGGTGTGCAGGCTGGGCATGCAGTTGCGCGGGGTGAGGTCGTCGTACGGCATCGAGTGCGGGGTGGTGAGCGACGGCGGCGTGTGCGGCCACAGATCGGCCACCGCCCAGTGCAGGCCGCCGGTGCCGGTGGCACCCGGGCCGTAGGCGAAGATCGGCCCGACCACCGGGAAGATCATGTAGATACCCGGCCCCAGGAGGCCGATCACCAGGAAGGTGCGCACCAGGTGATGGCGCGGGAAGCGGCGCTCGCTCGCCACGTTGCGCAGCTGGTACATGGTGACCACGACCGCGGCCACCGCGAGCTGTATGTAGACCCAGTCGAGAAGATGGCTGCCGACCGGACCGGTGGCCTTGACGATCTGGCCCACCACCCATGACGGGTTGCCCAGCGCGTGATCGGCGGTGGCCACGTACTGGTCGAGCACCGTCGGGCGGGTCTTCGAGGTGATGAGCAGCCAGGTGTCACCGGTCTTGCGGCCGGCCACCAGCAGCAGGCCAAGCCCCACGCCCTTCAGCAGCAGTGTGCGTTCGGCGCCGGTGCGGCGCGTGACCGCGACGACCGCACAGCCCAGCATCACCCACAGCGCGCCGTTGCCGAAGAAGTGACCGTCGGTCATCTTGATGTGGAACGCCAACCGCACCAGCAGGAAGACCAGATCGATACCGATCGCGGTACCCAACGCGATGAACCGCTGGCGCCAGGTGAGCACCACCATCATCAGCGCCATGCTGGCGTACAGCAGAGGCCCTGACTTGGGAGCGCAGATCACCTCTTTCGCCTGGTTGGTCATCGGCCCCGGGAGGCCGTAGTGACGTGCGGCGATCTCCAGCGCGATGATGAATCCGAGGGTCACCACACCCGCTGCGGCCCACAGGATCGTCCGCGGTTGACGCCACGCGGCGAACGTTATTCTTCCGTTTATTCGCGAAAGCACCCGCGATGCTATGGATATCAATTGTTTGGCCGATTTGTCAGTCGTTGGCTAATGAGGTCACTCTTCGTGCTGGATAGCATGTTTTGCGGTGAAGGACGGGCGAGGGTTGATCCTCGTGAGTTCGTCATGCTATCGGAGCGGGTTCGAGTGCCTTTTTTCGGCTCGGCCGGCCGCTTAATGATCAGCGCACGGTCATGACGGCCGCCGCCGTCACACCGACGGTGATGATCACGGCGCGCAGCGCGGACGGCGGCAGTCGGCGGCCGATGCGCGCGCCCAGCAGGCCGCCCAGGCTGGAGCCGGCGGCGATCAGTCCGGCGGCCGCCCAGTCGATGTCCGCCACCGCGACGAAGACGATCGCGGCGACGCCGTTGACGATGGCGGCGAGCACATTTTTCGCGCCGTTGAGCCGCTGCAGATCGTCGTGGAGGAAGCTGCCGAACAGCCCCATCAGCAGCACGCCCTGGGCCGCGCCGAAATACCCGCCGTAGACCCCGGCGGCGAGAACCCCGCACCACATGGGCAGGCCACCGTCCTCCCGGCGCTCGCCCTGACGCTGCTTCACCCAGCGGTTGATCCGGGGTTGCAGCAGCAACAGGGCGCAGGCGGTCAGGATGAGCACCGGGACCACCGCGTCGAAGGTCGCGGAGGGGAGCTGCAGCAGGAGCAGGGCACCGGTGAGTCCGCCGATGAGCGATGCGCTCCCGAAGCGGATCAGCCGCTTCGACTGGCCCTTGAGCTCCCTGCGGTAGCCGTAGGTGGCGCTGAGCACGCCGGGCACCAGGCCGATGTTGTTGGAGACGTTGGCCAGCACCGGCGGGTAGCCGAAGGCCAGCAGGGTGGGAAAGGTGATGAGGGTGCCCGACCCGACGACTGCGTTGATCCCGCCCGCGGCGACGCCCGCCGCGCCGATGGCCAGGGCCTCCAGAGCTTCCATCATTCACCTTCCGGAACATCATGCGTGTGGACAACGAGGGGTCGGCACCCGTCCAGGGACTCCACCGATGGTCCGGACCGGTGGGTGAAGTCCCTGGACAGGTTGCCGCCTGGGCCCGCACAGATCGTCGTCCACCCCGAAAACCCAAGTCAATCCTTGGATTTCCTTGCAGCCCCCCAAGAAATCGCTTGATGCCGGGGGTGGGTTCAGTCCAGGACGTCGGCCAGATCGCGGAGCAGGCGGGCCTTGGGCCGGGCGCCCACCAGGGACTTCACCGGCTCACCGGACCGGAAGACCATGAGGGTGGGCATCGACAGCACGCCGTACGCCGCCGTCGTCTGCGGATTGCTGTCCACGTCCAGCTGGACGATCTTGAGGCGGTCGGCCTCCTCCTGGGCCATCTCCGCGAGGACCGGAGCGATCATCCGGCAGGGGCCGCACCAGGCGGCGGTGAAATCCACCAGGACGGGACGGTCGGAGTCCAGGACCTCCTGGGAGAAGGTCGCGTCGGTGACCGTGGTCACGCCTGTCGTCTGGATCATCTCTGTCTCCTGTGAGCCGTGTACCTGAGTCGGGTACGTGAGTCGTCTTCGTGGAGTCGTGTACGGGCGAGCGGCCGCACCGCACCGCGTCAGTGCGCCAGTTCGCAGCGCGGTTCGGGGCCGCCGGGGGTGCGGGACGCCGCGTCCAGCTCGGCCCGGGCCTGCTCGGCCTGGACCAGCTGGGCGCCGACCTGCTCCCGTATCCCCTGCAGGCGGGCGATGCAGTCGTCGAGTTCGGCGAGCTTGCGCCGGTAGACGTCGAGCGAGGCCGGGCAGGCGTCCCCCGCCGGATGGCCGGCGCGCAGGCACTCCACGAAGGGCCGGGTCTCCTCCAGGCCGAAGCCGAATGCCTGGAGCGTCCTGATCTCCCGGACCAGCCGCAGGTCCTCCTCGTCATAGGCGCGGTAGCCGTTTCCGGCGCGGCGCGCCGGGAGGAGCCCCAGGGATTCGTAGTAGCGCAGGGTGCGTGTGGTCGTCCCGGTCCGCTTGGCCAGCTCTCCGATCCGCATGGCTTCGACCGTAGACCTTGACGTCGGGGTGAAGGCCAGTGGCGGCGGCGACCCGATCCGCGCCTCCCGCGGCCCGCGTCGAGGCCCGGGCGAATTGGGGTGAGCCGCCGGAACCGGGCCCGTAGGGTGCGCTCATGACGCCTGATGACGACTTCGCCCAGCTGCTGCCCGAGACCCGGCGCGCCCTGTGGCACCGCATCGCGGTCGCCCAGTCCGAGGGCCGCACCCCCTCACTGGTGGGCGCGGTCGTGCGAGACGGGCGGCCGGTGTGGACCGGGGCGCGCACTTGCGTGGACGGCCACGCTCCGGACGGGGACACCCAGTACCGCATCGGGTCGCTGACCAAGGTGTTCGTGGCGGTGCTGGTGATGCGGCTGCGGGACGAGGGCCTGCTGGATCTCGCCGACCCGCTCGGCAAGCATCTGACGCTCGGGCACGCGGGCACGGACGCGAGTGCGGGCACGGGCGCGGGCCGGGGGACGGACGCGGGCACGGGCATGGGCGCGGGCCGGGGGACGGACGCGGGCGCGGGCATGGGCGCGGGGCTGGGCGCCGCCGAGGCCGCCGAGGTCACCATCGCCCAGCTCCTGACGCACACCTCCGGGCTGGCCGCCGAGGCGCGCGGGCCGTGGTGGGAGCGGACGCCGGGGGAGCTGCGCCCGGAGCGGGGCGACCTGCTGGGCGAGCGGCCGTGGCCGCATCCGGCCGGCCGGCGGTTCCACTACTCCAACCCCGGCTTCGCGCTGCTCGGCGCGCTGGTGGAGGAGGTGCGCGGCGCCCCGTGGGGGGAGGTGCTGCGGCGCGAGGTGCTGGAGCCGCTGGGCATGACCCGCACCACCTTGGAACCGCAGGCTCCGCACGCTGGTGGATGGGCGGTGCACCCCTGGGCGGACGTGATGATGCCCGAACCAGCTGTCGATACCGGCCTCATGGGCCCGGCCGGTCAGCTGTGGTCGACCGCCGATGACCTGGGCCGATGGGCCGCCTTCCTGCTCGACGGAGACGAGCGGGTGCTGGCGCCCGCCACCCTGGCCGAGATGCGGACGCCGACCGCCGTGCCGCAGCCCGGCGACCCGGCCGGCGGGTGGGGGCTGGGCATCCAGCTCACCCGGGACGGCGAGCGGGCGCTGTTCGGCCACGGCGGATCGATGCCCGGCTTCCTGGCCCAGCTGTGGATCAGCGCGGAGGACCGGTTGGCCGCGATCGTGCTGTCCAACGCCACCTCCGGGCCGGCGGTCGGCGCCACCGCCGCCGACCTGGTGCGCATCGTGGCCGAACGTGAGCCGCGCGTTCCCGAGCCCTGGCGGCCGCTGCCCGAGGTGGATCCGGAGCTGCTGGCGCTGACCGGCCCCTGGTACTGGGGTACCACCCCGTATCTGCTGCGGCTGGCCGCTGACCGGGCCCTGGAGCTGACTCCGCTGCGCGGGCCCAGCCAGCGGGCCGCGCGTTTCCGTGCCGAGGCGGACGGCACCTGGACCGGGCTGAGCGGCTACTACGCGGGGGAGACGCTGCGGGTGGTGCCCGGCGCGGGTGGCCATGGCGGCGCGGACACCCATCTGGATGTGGGCACCTTCGTCTTCACCCGGCAGCCCTACGAGCCGGGTGACGTGGTGCCCGGGGGTATCGACCCGGAGGGCTGGCGCGGTCTGTGACGGACGGCATCGGACGGCATCGGACGACGCAGGAAATCGGACTTATCTGATCCGCTTATCCCCCGCTCCTCCGGCCCGCTCTCCGTCGTTAGAATCGGAAGTCCCGACCCGCTTGGAAAATACGGAATGTGCGGCCCGGTTACCCAGGTGACGGCACGCTCCGTCGAGGAGGCACGCAGGTGACGGATGTGAACGAGACGCTGCGCGCCGACGCCAGGCGGAACCGGACGCGGGTGCTGGAAGCGGCTCGATCCGCCTTCACCACACAGGGTCTGACGGCCTCTCTGGGCGAGGTCGCGCGACGGGCCGGGGTCGGCGCGGGCACCGTCTACCGTCATTTCCCCTCCAAGGAGCTGCTGTTCAGGGCCGTGGTGGAGGGGGCGGTGCGGCAATTCACCGACGAGGCCGTCCGGTTGGCGCAGTCGCCCGACGCGGAAGGCGCGTTCTTCGGGTTCCTGCACGGAGTTGTGGCCGCGGCCGGCGGCGACAAGGCGCTCCGGGAAGCCTTCGGCGCGCTCGCGGAGGCGCCGTACGCGGAGTGCGCCACGGCCGGCACGGACTTCGACCAGGCGCTGGGCGAGCTTCTGACGAATGCTCAGCGAGCGGGCGCCGTACGGCAGGATGTGGATACCGCCGATATCCGGGCGCTGCTGGCCGGCGCGATGCTCATGGAGCGGTGCCGGTCCGCGGCCGGTGGGCCCGGGCGGGCCATCGCGATCATCTGTGACGGGCTTCGGGCCCGCGAATCCAGCCCGGCGGCGCCGCTTCCGCCGCAGCAGGCAGTTGTCACGAAACCCCGTGCGCGGCGTACCGGGGGTAACGGAACGTCGCTCGGCGACCGTAACGAAACCAGGTCCTGGCACTGTGAGGTCTGCGGTGCTCCGATGCGGCCGGCCCGCACCGGCCGGCCGCCCCGCTTCTGCGGATCCGCCTGCCGTCAGAAGGCGCACCGCAGGCGGGCCCGGCAGGACGTCGCCGCACCCTCCTCGGCGGATTGAGCGCGCCCGCTCGCCCCGCCGGCCTCGGCTGTCCTCCGGGCCGGCCGTGTTGTGGCCCTCAGCCCAGCTGGAGCTTGAAGCCCAGGTGGGAGGCGGTGAAGCCGAGCCGCTCGTAGAAGCGGTGGGCATCGACGCGGGTCGCGTCCGAAGTGAGCTGGACCAGTTGGCACCCCTCGCGGCGTGACGCGTCGATGGCCCACTCGATCAGCTGGGTGCCCAGCCCGGAGCCCCGTTCGTCGCTGTGGACGCGGACGCCCTCGATGATCGAGCGAGTGGCCCCGCGACGCGACAGTCCGGGGACGACGGTGAGCTGCAGGGTGCCGACGACGCGGCCCTCGCGGACCGCGACCACCACGTGCTGGTTCGGAT
The DNA here is from genome assembly GCF_058215555.1 of Streptomyces sp. JLBT605. NCBI lineage: Bacteria > Bacillati > Actinomycetota > Actinomycetes > Kitasatosporales > Streptomycetaceae > Streptomyces > Streptomyces sp. JLBT605. The sequence continues at coordinate 3,317,835 of NZ_CM177087.1, read as the reverse complement.
CGCGGTCCAGTCGCGCGAAGGCCGTCTGGTACGGCGTGAGGTCATCCGGTGATTCGCGGCGCGACCCGAGCGGGTCGTCGGCCAGCATCGCCACGATGGCGGGGATGTCCGCGGGGGCGGCCGGGCGTATGTCGAAGTCGCTCATGATCGGCAGCCTAGGGGGTGTCCGACGGGTCTCCTCTCCCACGGCGACCCATCGGACACCCCCTGGGGGGTGTCCTCTAGCGCTGTGCGGTGCCGGACTCCAGCGCTTCGACGGCGGCGACCAGCGGCGCCAGCTCGGGCCGCTTCGCGGCTTCCTCCAGCGCCTCGCGGACGGCCGTCTCGTTGGTCGGCCGGGCCTCCTCCAGCAGCTGGAGGCCGTCGGCGCTGACGTCGGTGTAGATGCCCCGGCGGTCGGTGGGGCAGATGTAGCGGGTCAGCAGACCGCGGTCCTCCAGCCTGCTGACCAGTCGGGTGGTCGCGCTCTGGCTGAGGACCACGGCATCGGCCAGCTGGTTCATCTGGAGGTGGCCGCCGTCGCCGTCGTGCTGGTAGCTGAGCACGTCCAGCACCGAGAACTCGCGGACGCTCAGACCGTGCGCGGCCTGCAGGGCGCGTTCCACATGGCTCTCGATCCGCCCGTGCAGCGAGGACAGGGCGCACCAGCCGCGAGCGAGGGTCGGGGGCGCGGGCCGGGGGCCGACGGGCGGGTCGGCGGCATGGCTTCCGCCGGCCGGGCGCGACGGGCTCGGCGGGTGCGGCGCGGATCGTCCCATGGGGTCCCTCCTTCGGTGCCGTCGGCGCGGCACTGCCCAGGATAGAGCAGCAGCGAAATAGACGGCGCTTGCATATATAGCGCGTCTGCAACTATTGTCAGTGACGTAAAGCCGCCCCCGCAATCAACTGAGGGACCCCGACATGCCTCTCGCCCTTCTGGCGCTCGCCATCGGCGCCTTCGGGATCGGCACCACCGAGTTCGTGATCATGGGGCTGCTGCCCGAGGTCGCGGCCGACTTCGACGTGTCCATTCCGACCGCCGGGTACGCCACCACCGGCTATGCCCTGGGCGTGGCTGTCGGCGCCCCGCTGCTGACCGTGCTCGGCACCCGCTTCACCCGCAAGCAGATGCTGCTGATGCTCATGGGGGTGTTCATCGCGGGCAACCTGCTCTCCGCGGTCGCCCCCGCCTTCGGGGTGCTGCTCGCCGGCCGGGTGCTCGCCTCCTTCGCGCACGGCGCGTTCTTCGGCATCGGCTCGGTCGTCGCCGCCGACCTCGTCGCCCCCGACAAGCGGGCCGGGGCCATCGCGACCATGTTCACCGGGCTGACCGTCGCCAACGTCGTCGGCGTCCCCATGGGCACCTGGATCGGCCAGACCTTCGGCTGGCGCGCCACCTTCTACGTGGTCGCCGGACTCGGCGCGATCGGCCTCGCCGGGATCGCCGCCCTGGTCCCGGCGCAGCCCGGACCGGCCGCCGCCCGCCTCGGCCGCGAGCTGGCCGCCTTCCGCAACCCCCAGGTGTGGCTGGCGATGACCATGACCGTGCTCGGCTTCGGCGGAGTCTTCGCCGCCATCACCTACATCACGCCGATGATGGCCGACGCCGCCGGTTACGCGGAGTCCTCCGTCACCTGGCTCCAGGTGCTCTTCGGCCTGGGCATGGTCGTCGGCAACCTCATCGGCGGGCGCTACGCGGACCGCTTCCTGATGCCGCTGCTCTTCAGCACCCTCGGCGCGCTGGCCGTCACGCTCGGCCTGTTCTCCTTCACCGCGTACGACAAGGTGGCCGCGGCCGTCACCATCACCCTGATCGGCGCCCTCGGATTCGCCTCCGTACCGCCGCTGCAGAAGCGGGTCATGGACCAGGCGCCGAACGCCCCCACCCTCGCCTCGGCGGCCAACATCGGGGCCTTCAACCTCGGCAACGCCCTCGCCGCCTGGCTCGGCGGACTGGTCATCGCCGGCGGCCTGGGCTACACCGCCACCAACTGGGTCGGCGCCCTGATGGCCGCCGCGGCTCTCGGCACCGCCGTCGTCTCGGTGACCCTGGAGCGTCGCACGGTGCGCACCAGTCGCGTCGTCGCCACGGGCGGCACCCCGGCGCCGGTCGACCAATCGGTGTCCTCCGCCCGCTGACCTCGCCCCGCGCCCGATGCGCGGCACCCCTCACCCACCCGGCAGCCCCAGCGCTCCGGTGCCCCGATCCCGACCCGGCACCGGAGCGCTTTGGTGTCCGCGCGTGGGCGTTCGCGCGGGGCGGTTCGCGCAGCGGCGTTCCCGGCGTCCCATTCCCCTGGAGAAAGAAGCCGGGACGCCTCGACCTCTCCCGTTGCGCGGGATCTTCGGCTCCTCCTCCTCGCCCGGGGAAAAGCGCGTACGCCTACGCTCTTGATTCATGACGAGACTGCACCTGTTCGACCTCGATGGAACGCTCATTCATGGATCCGCCGCCGCCATCGAGATCTCGCGGCAGCTGGGTGTGGAGCGCGAGATAGACGACCTCGAGCGGGCCTTCGCGCGGGGTGAACTGGTACCGGACCAGTTCGCGATACGGGCCTGTGCGCTGTGGAGCGAGCTGACCGAGGAGCAGGTTTCGGCGGCCTTCGAAGGAGCGCCGTGGCTGTCGGGCATCCGGGAGGTCTGGGCGGACATCCGAGCACGTGGCGAGCGGTGCGCGGTGATCTCCCTCTCACCGGGCTTCTTCGTGGAGCGGCTGCTGGACTGGGGAGCGGACGCCGCCCATGGGTCGCGCTGGCCCGCGGTGCCATTCCGCGAGCCGGTGGATCCGGCGGGCATTCTCAACGCGACCGCGAAGGTGCGGATCGCCGACGAACTCTGCGCGAATTACGGCCTCACCAGAGCCGACGTCGTGGCGTACGGGGACTCGATGTCAGACGCCGAACTGTTCGCCGTGGCGGCCACATCGGTCGCGGTCAACGCCGATCACCATGTGAGCGGAATCGCCTCCTACGCATATACCGGGAAGGATCTGCGCGAGGCATACGAATTGGTCGGTAACCGCAGGTAATTACCGGCATTGCCGGGTGTAAGGGGCCATTCGGTTCGGGGGTTGTGCAAATCACGACGCCCGGTAGGGTCGACCCCGGTCACGCGCCGGGACGCCGGCGCGCCGCCGCATCGGCCAACCCAGCCTAACGGGACAAGACCTCTCGTTACGCGGACTTCCGGCTATTTGTCCGTTGCCGACGGACTGATGGCAAGCTGCACGGCAGGACCGCGGCCGGGCGCCGGCCGGACGGGACCGCAGCGACACGAATGGAACGGAACGGGGAATGACAGGCACGTCCCACTTCGGGTGTGCCAGGACCGACAGAGAGATGTTCGAGGCGAGGGAACCATGGACGCTCCGACCACCACGTCGTCTGCCGAGGGTGGCGACCCCGGCGGCAACAGCGGCGATTGGGGATGGTTCACCCCGGGCAAGAAGGGCGCGGAGCACACCGACCGGCAACCGGCGGCGCAGGGTGAGGGGCCCGTACCCAGCCGGCAGGTGAGCCGGATACGGCCGGTCGGAACCGGTGCCGACCGCCGTACGGCCGCGCCGGCGTCCCCGTCCCCCGCGGTCCAGGAGCGCCCGGCCCCGGCCCCGGCCGCCCCGTCGCCCGCGGTTCAGGAGCGCCCGGCGACGGCCCCGGCTCCGGATCTGGCCCCGGATCCTGTGCCCGGTCCCTCGACGCCCGCTGCCGCGGAAGCCCGGCAACAGACGTCCGTGCCCCGGCAGTGGGAGCGGCCGAACGCCGGGCAGCCCGATCTCTCCGTGCCCTCGCTGTACCGCATGGAGCATCAGCGGACCGCCGAGCCGGGGCCGGAGACGGATGTCCCCCGCCGCCCCGCGCCCGGTCAAGGCGCTGTCGACGCCGGTCCGGCCGCCGCCACCTCCTGGCCTGAGGTGCCGCAGGCCGGATCGGCGCCCGGCCCGGCCGGCAGCGGTGCCCAGCGTGTGGAGCCCGTCCCGGCCGCAAGCGGCGCGCCGGGTGTGGAGCCCGGTCCGGGGTTCGCGGCGCGGCGCGAGACCGCGGCGCGGGAGGAGACCGAGACGGCCTCGCCCTCCGGGGCCGCCGATTCCTTCACCGCCGCCGCCCCGGCCCCGACCCCCGCCGCTGCCCCAGCCGCTGCCGCCGCCCCGGCCTCAGCGCCCGCCCAGGCTTCGGCCCCCGCCCCGGCCTCCGCCCCCGCGCGCCTGGCCGATCCGGCTCCGCCGCGCGTCGACGGGCTGAGACCGGACGCCGCTCAGCACCCCACTCGGATATCCGCGCGAGCCCCTGCCTCCGCCCCGGCGCCGGCCCAAGCTTCGGCCCCCGCCCAAGCTTCGGCCCCCGCACCCGCTTCGGCACCCGCCGCTGCCTCCGCCTCCGCCCCCTCACGCGCACGCGCCTACGTCGACGAGCCGTCCCCGGACGCGGTGCTGATCCGCCGCACGATGGCCGAGATCGAGCCCATCGCCGACAAGGTCACCTCGTACTTCTACGCGCTGCTCTTCCTCCAGAACCCCGAGTTGCGGGCGCTGTTCCCCGCCTCCATGGACGCCCAGCGCGACCGGCTGTTCAAGGCGCTGCTCACCGCCGCCCAGCATGTCGACGACGCGGACATCCTCACCGCGTATCTCGCCAATCTCGGCCGTGGACACCGCAAGTACGGCACCCAGCCCGAGCACTACCCGGCCGTCGGGGAGTGCCTCATCGGCGCCCTCACCCGCTACGCCACGGAGAGCTGGGACGCGGAGACCGAGGCGGCCTGGGTGCGGGCGTACACCGCGATCTCGCAGATCATGATCGACGCGGCCGCCGAGGACGAACTGCGCGCCCCCGCCTGGTGGCAGGCCGAGGTCGTCGCGCATGAGCGGCGCACCCCGGACATCGCCGTGGTGACCGTCCGCCCGGACCAGCCCTATCCGTTTCTCGCCGGGCAGTACACCAGCCTGGAGACCCCCTGGTGGCCGCGCGTCTGGCGGCACTACTCCTTCGCGTCCGCTCCCCGGCCGGACGGGCTGCTCTCCTTCCACATCAAGGCGGTTCCGGCGGGCTGGGTCTCCAGCGCACTGGTGAACCGCGCCCGCCCCGGCGACGTCCTCCGGCTCGGCCCGCCCGCCGGCTCCATGACGGTCGACCACAAGACCGACAACGGTCTGCTCTGTCTCGGCGGTGGCACCGGCATCGCGCCGATCAAGGCGCTGGTGGAGGACGTCGCCGAGCACGGCCGGACCCGCCCGGTGGAGGTCTTCTACGGCGCCCGCAGCGACCATGACCTCTATGACATGGAGACCATGCTGGGCCTGGAGCGGGCGCACCCCTGGCTCTCGGTGCGCCCGGTGGTCTCGGACGGGCCCACCAACGGGCTGAGCGGACAACTTCCGGACGCCGTACGGCAGTACGGCCCGTGGAACACCTATGACGCGTATCTCTCCGGGCCGCCCGGGATGATCCGCAGCAGCGTGGACGCGCTGGTGGGCGTCGGTGTTCCCAGCCACCGCATCCGCCACGACTCGATCGAAGAGCTGGTCGCGGCCGGGCGCTAGCCCCGTCGCGCAAGGAAGCGAAGATCTCAAGGCCCGGACTGGGGACGAGGACTGTGGACAACAGCGCGACGGCGGCGGTGACGGCGATGGCGACCGAGAGGCGCCCGGGCAGCGACGGCGAGCACGCGCTCCAGCACCGGCTGGGCACGGCCGAGCGCGCCGACCGGTTCTACGACGAGCAGGTGCTGGACCATCTCAACGTCCGGATGCGCGAGTTCCTGGCGCGCCAGGAGATGTTCTTCCTGGCCACCGCCGACCGGCACGGTCACTGCGACAGCACCTTCCGCGCCGGGCCGCCGGGATTCCTGCGCGTCTTCGACGACCGTACGCTCGCCTACCCCGAATACCGGGGGAACGGCGTCCTGGCCAGCCTCGGCAACATCGAGGAGAACCCCCAGGTCGGCATCCTCGTGATCGACTTCCTCCGGGACCGGATCGGGCTGCACGTCAACGGCCGTGCCCGGCTGGTGGAGGACGCGGAGATGCGCGCGGCCCGGCCGGGGCTGCCGGTCGATCCGGTGCCCGGCCGCCGTGCGGTGATGTGGGTCGAGGTGACCGTCGACGAGGCGTACATCCACTGCGCCAAGCACATTCCACGGCTGGCGAAGGTGCCCCCGCAGCCGCGCTCCGCGGCGCGCGACCGCGCCCAGGCGCTCGCCGCCAGTGAACAGACCGGGCCTCAGACCGGGCCTCAGACCAGGCCGCAGGTCGCCGAGCAGGCCGGTGCTCCGCACCTGGATCCGGACCGCGACTGGGGGACGGACGACGTCAAGCGGAAGGGCGGCGACTTCTTCGGCGCGGCCGCCGAGGCGAGTGGCCGGGTCCCGCGGAGGGTCCGGCCGGTGGCTCGGCAGGCGCCGTCCGACCCGGGGCGTTGGCGGCGGGAGGCGGAGCGCGCGCTGGCCAGGGCACGGCAGCGGGACGAGCAGGCGGCGCAGCCGTTCAGCGGCTGGTTCGGCTAGGCCAGGCGCGGCGGACGCGGCCAGCCACGGCGGACGCGGCCAGGGCGCGGCGGATGCGCCGCGCGGTCAGGGGCGGCGCCGGCTGGTCTCCGCCAGGCCCGCTCCACGGCGCGCGCCCTTCACACGCCGTGGCCGAAGTCGTCCGCGAGCAGCGCCAGCACCCCTTCCACGTTGGCGTCGAGATAGGCGCGCAGCGACGGCGGCACCACCTCCACCGAGGCGATGCCCTTGCGGGTGAAGGGGATACGCACCACTTCGTACTCCCCGCACGGCTCGTCCACCTCGGGGCCGTGCCGCCGGGACAGGTCCATCGAGGCCAGCCGGCAGACGAAGAAGTGCTGCACCTTCACCCCCTCCCCGACGGCGGCATCCGCACCCGCCGCTCCGGGCGGCGCGGGCTCGCGGTGCGGGACGGTGTCGACGAAGGCGGGCACCACCTGGCTGACCGTGGCACCCAACTCCTCGTCGACCTCGCGGTACAGGGCGTCGACGACCGAGGCGTCGTCGGGCTCCATGCCACCGCCCGGAGTGATCCAGTACGGCGCCTCGCCCGGCTTGGTCCGCTTGATCAGGATCATCTCCGGCTCGCTGCCGGCGTCGGTGCCGCCGGTGAGCAGGATGGCGCGAGCGGTGCGCTTGACCACAGGTCGATCGGTCATAGGTGACATCTGCCGCACCTGGAGCTGGCCGAAACCCGTCTACGCGCGGCGAACCTGGCCGGCCGCCTCGTCCAGCGCCCGCAGCACATCCGCGATCAGGTCGTCCGGGTCCTCGGCGCCGGCGGAGAAGCGGATGAAGCCTTCCGGAACCGCGTCGCCGCCCCAGCGCGCGCGGCGCTCCGCCGTGGAGCGGACCCCGCCGAAGCTCGTCGCGTCGTCCACCAGCCGCAGTGCGCCCAGGAAGCGCTGTGCGTGTGCTCTGTCCGGAAGGGCGAAGGAGACCACGCAGCCGAACCGCCCGCCGCGCATCTGCGCCGCCGCGACGGCGTGCGCCGGATCGTCGGCCAGGCCGGGGTGGCGCAGCCCGGTCACCTCGGGGCGGTCGCGCAGCGCCTCGGCGAGGGCCAGCGCGTTCGCGGCCTGCCGGTCGACGCGCAGCTGGAGGGTGGCCAGTGAGCGGTGCGCCAGCCAGGCCTCCATCGGGCCGGGGATGGCGCCCACGATCTTGCGCCACGCCCTGACCCGGGCGGCCAGTTCCGGGTCGCGGGTGGCGGCGTAGCCCAGCAGGACGTCCCCGTGGCCGGTGAGGGCCTTGGTGCCGCTGGCCACCGCGAAGTCGGCGCCCAGCTCCAGTGGACGCTGACCGAGCGGGGTGGCCAGGGTGTTGTCGACCGCGACCAGGGCGCCGTGGTCGTGGGCGGCGGCGGTGAGGCGCCGGATGTCGCACACGTCGAGCCCGGGATTGGACGGCGACTCGATCCACAGCAGCTTGGCGCCGTCGAGCACGCTCAGTTGGGCGTCGCCCGCGGTGGGTGCGGTGCGCACCTCGACGCCGTAGTCCGTCAGCCGCTCGCGCAGGCCGACGAGGAGGTTGTAGCCGTCGTCCGGGAGCACCACCGCGTCGCCCGCCCGGACCTGGGAGAGGAGCACCGCGGAGATGGCACCCATGCCGGAGGCGAAGATCACCGTCTCGGCCTCGGTGCCGGGGGACTCCAGTTCGCCGATGGCCCGCTCCAGCAGCGACCAGGTGGGGTTGGTGTCGCGGCCGTAGGTGAAGGCGCCGGTGGTGGGGTCGGCGTCGCCCGGCAGGTGGTAGTGCGCGGCGAAGACCGGACCGGGCAGGGTGGGCTGGTAGGGCTCGGGCTCGGGCAGCCCGGCCCGTACCGCTCGCGTTCCGTCGCCAGGGTTCACGGCGCTCCTCCCGGTCGCCCGCCCGGAGCCGGCCGGGGCGGGTCAGTCCTTGTCGTCGGGCAGCATGACATGGAGGGCCCAGGCCACGATGGCGATGATCAGGCCGCCGACCACGGCGGTGCCGAAGCCCTCGACGTGGAAGGTGAGGTCGAACTTCCCGGCCAGCCAGGAGGTCAGCAGCAGCATCAGCGCGTTGATGACCAGGGTGATCAGGCCGAGGGTCAGGATGAACAGGGGAAGCGACAGCAGCTTCACGACCGGCTTGACGATGGTGTTGACCACGCCGAAGAGGAGCGTGACCAGTATCAGGGTGAGCGCCTTGTCACCGACACCGCCGGACAGCGTGATGTCCTTCAGCAGCCAGATGGCGACCGCCAGGGCCCCCGCGTTCGCGAGCGTCTTGACTACGAAATTCTTCATGCTGAGATCGTGGCAGACCCATGCGGCCGATCAAGGGGCGAGGAGAAGATGAAGGCGTTCCGACTGGATGAGCTGGAAGCGGAGCGCGCCGCGAACGACGGCGCATACCTGCAGTTCCTGCGTGAACGGAATATGTCGGTGGGCCTGTACGCGCTGGACGCGGGCGCGATCGACCCGCAGCGCCCACACGACCAGGACGAGGTGTACCTGGTGGTGAGCGGCCGGGCCTCCATCACGGTGGGGATGGAGACGACCCAGGTGGGGCGGGGCAGTGTGGTGTACGTGCCGGCCGGGGTGGCGCACAAGTTCCATCACATCAGCGAGGACCTGCGGGTGATGGTGGTCTTCTCTCCGCCGGAGGGCTGAGGGCCTTGAGCCCCGGACCCATCCGGAGAGCGGAGATCCGTCCCCGGAACCCGTAAGGGACAGGTCAGGGGAGGACGGGGGGCGTGCGGCCGCCCATCCGGCGCTGCGCGCCCTAGCATCGAAAGTGCGAGGGGGAGCGAGAGAACGAAGACCTGATCCAGGCAGAAAGCAGGGACCGACAGTGGCCGCGAAGAACATATTCCAGGGCTTGCCGTGGTGGGTGACGTGGATCGCCGTGCCGGTCCTCGTCCTCGCGGTCTTCGGCGGCCTGATCCTCACCGTCGTCGGCTTCGTCGCCTGGCTGGCGTTCCGGGTTCTGCTGCTGGTGGCGCTGGTTGGCGGTTTGATCTATGCCGTACGGAAATTCACCTCTTCATCGTCTTCGTCCCGAGGTGACTGGTAATCGTAAGCAGCGTCCGTCATGGGGGTACGCCGCGTGAGGGACATGGCGCACCCATCCTCCGCCTGAAGGCATTACTCCGGTTAAAGTGCGAGTCCCCGGCGCCCCTCCTCGTCTCGAAGGATCGGCGCCTGCCCTCGCAAACACACCCCGGGGGTGCCTGTTGGCGACAGCGAAGGCGGGTGCGGCCTGCGAGCCGACCCTGATCAGCTCGGTGCAGCGTGCGCTGCACCTCCTGGAAGCGGCGGGCGCTCATCGTGGCGGCGCTCCGGCCAAGCAACTCGCCCGCGAGACGGGCCTGCCGCTGCCCACCGCCTACCACCTGCTGCGCACCCTGACCCATGAGGGCTATCTGCGCCGCGAGCACGGCGTGTTCGTGCTCGGCGAGGCCGCGACACGGCTGGGCCGGGCCGGTGACCGGGAGCGGCAGCGCGCCGAGATGGCCGACACGCTCGCCCTGCTCGCCGCCGAGCTCGACGTCGCGGTGTATTTCTCCATCTACCGGGAAGGCGAAGTCGAGGTGCTCGCGGTGGCCGAGGGACCTCAGTCGCCCGTCGTTGAGGAATGGGCCGATTTCCGCAGCACCGCGCATGCGCATGCGATCGGTCAGTGCCTGCTCGGGCAGCTCGACGAGCAGGCCCGGGAAGATCATCTGTCCCGGCATCCGGTCCAGGCCATCACCCCGTACTCGGTGCGGGACGCGGGGGAACTCCGGCGGCGGCTGAACGGCCGCTGCCGTGCACAACCGGTGTTCGAATGCCAGGAGTACGCGCTGGGCACGGCCTGCGGCGCGTTCCCGGTCGCGGCGGGCCCGACGGCGGCCACTCTGGCGATTTCGGTACCGTGCGCTGAAGCGGAACGACTCCGTACTGCGACGGATTCGCTACGCTCCAGGGTCAGTCAGGTCATCAGCTCTCTCTCGTTCTCTATCAGTATCTGAAAACCCACTCCTTGTGATCCGCTAGACGATGGCGGACCATATTGTCAAGAAGGCCAGAGGGTTCAAACCTGGCCATTCCCAATCGATTCGGGGCGGCGAACGATGCGAGACATGCGCGACACAGTCCAGGCGGAAGTGACGATGTCCTTCGTGGTCTCCACGGACCTGTCCTTCCGCATCCCGGTCGAGCTGGCGTACGACAGCAATGATCCGTACGCCGTCGAAATCACCTTCCACCTGCCCGGCGACGCACCTGTGACCTGGGCATTCGCCCGTGAACTGCTTCTCGACGGGCTCAGCCGGCCCGCCGGGGAGGGCGATGTCCACATCGCCCCCACCAACCCTGAAGGCAGTCCCGACGTCTTCATCCGACTGCAAGTCGGCGGTGAACGCGCCCTGTTCCGGGCCGGTGCCGCCCCGCTGGTCGCCTTCCTGGACCGCACCGATCGCCTGGTGCCGTTCGGCGAGGAGCGGGATGCCGGCGATCCGGTCGCCGACCTCGACGCGGAGCTGGACCGGATCCTCGCCAAGGACCGGTTCGCGGGCTGATCAGCTCCGGCCGCGGCCCCTCGGCTTCGCCCGGCGCCGGCGCCCCCGGCCGCCGGCGCCGGCCCGGCCACCCTCCGCCGGTGCCCGGTCGGCCGAGACGACCAGCGCGGCCAGTGCGGTGGTCACCGGCACCGAGGCGACCAACCCGATGCTGCCCACCAGGGTGCGGACGATCTCCGCGGCGACGATCTCGCTCGTCGCTACCGTGCCCACCCCGCTGTCCGCGATCGTGAACAGCAAAAGCAGCGGCAGGGACGCGCCCGCATATGCCAGTACCAGCGTGTTCACCACCGAGGCGATGTGATCTCGCCCGATCCGCATCGCAGCCGCATACAGTTTGCGCCAACCCGCCGTGGGGTCGGCGTCCTTGAGTTCCCACACCGCGGAGGTCTGTGTCACCGTCACGTCGTCCAGCACACCCAGCGAACCGATGATCACGCCCGCCAGCAGCAGACCCTCGATCTCGATGTCCGGATAGAGCCCGTGCACCAGGCCCGTCTGGTCGTCGGTGTTGCCGGTCAGGCTCGCCCACGCGATGAACACCGAGCCGAGCAGCCCGATCAGCAGCAGCGAGATCAGCGTGCCCAGCACCGCCACCGAGGTCCGCGCGTTGAGCCCATGGCACATATAGAGCGCGATCAGCATGATCGCGCTGCCTCCGATCACCGCGACCACCAGCGGATTTTCGCCCTGCAGGATCGCCGGCAGGATGAACTGCGTCAGCACCCCGAAGCTGATCGCCAGCGCCACCAGCGCGAACACCCCGCGGAGCCGTCCCACGACCACCACGGCCGCCGCGAACAGCCCGGCCAGCACCGCCATGGGGAAGCCCCGGTCCACATCGCTGACCGAGTACTGGAGGTTCTTCGGCGCCTTGGGCGCGTACGCCAGCTTCAGTTTCTGACCCGTCGAGTAGTGGCGGGAGGCGTCCGGCCGCACGATCTCCTCGAAGCGGCGGCCCTTGTCCTTGCCGGAGGTCACCTCGATCGTCGTCCGCTCACACGGCTCGCCGCCTCCCTCGGCGGGCGCCGTCTGGCTCTCCCCGGGCGCCGGCTGCTGCGGCTGGGCATTGACGTCCGCGCAGTCGACCTCCTCGATCCGCACCACCCGGCCGGAGACGGTGTCCTGGTCGAAGCCCAGGCCGCTGCGTTCCCCGCCCTTCCCCTCGGGCGCGCCGCCGGGCCACAGCACGATCAGCCCGACCGCCACCGCCGCGGCGAACGGGATCAGCACGGCCGCGATGACCTTGCGCAGATGGGCGGAGACCGGTGTGGCGGGCCCGTGCGCGTGTCCGTGGCTGTGGCCGTGCTGGTGCGCGTTCCCGTGCGAGGGGTCGGGTGGCGGTCCATCGGATGTCGGGGTCACCGACCGATCATCGCAAGAGAGCCGATCCCCGCAAGGGAAGCGGGGGCCTCTGTTCAGCAGGCCGGGGGAACCGCTAGCCTCGTGGCACCTTTGCAATCGCGGGAGCTCGGAGCACCGGGCTGAGAGGACGCTGACCTCCGTCACACGGACCGCCGGGCGATACCGGCATTCCGGACACGGACACCGCTGCGTCGACCGCTGAACCTGTTACCGGGTAATGCCGGCGTAGGGAGTAGGTCTGATGACCGTTCAGGATGCACACACGCCTGCCGCCAGCGGCGATGAGCAGCGGATCGGCTGGCACAAGGACTATGTGACCGGATCCCGCCCGGACCTGCGGGTCCCGGTGCGGCGCGTGCACCTCACCAATGGCCAGGACGTGCGGCTGTACGACACCTCCGGCCCGTACACCGACCCCGCCGTCGAGACGGACGTGCGGCGCGGCCTGCCGCCGCTCCGGGAGAACTGGATCGTCGGGCGCGGCGACACCGAGGAGTACGCCGGGCGCCCGCTGCGCCCGGAGGACGACGGAATCAAGCACACCGCGCCGCGCGGCGGGCTGAAGAACCTCGACGCGGTCTTCCCCGGCCGCCCCCGGCTCCCCCGCCGGGGCCGTGACGGGGCCGCGGTCACCCAGTTGGCGTATGCGCGGCGTGGCGAGATCACCGCCGAGATGGAGTACGTCGCGCTCCGCGAGAACGTCTCCCCCGAGGTGGTCCGCGAGGAGATCGCCGCGGGCCGCGCGGTGCTTCCGGCCAACGTCAACCACCCGGAGATCGAGCCGATGATCATCGGCAAGAAGTTCCTGGTGAAGGTGAACGCCAACATCGGCAACTCCGCCGTCACCTCCTCCATCGAGGAGGAGGTGGAGAAGATGACCTGGGCCACCCGCTGGGGCGCGGACACGGTCATGGACCTGTCCACCGGCCGCAACATCCACACCACCCGCGAGTGGGTGCTGCGCAACTCCCCCGTCCCCATCGGCACCGTCCCCCTCTACCAGGCCCTGGAGAAGGTGGACGGCAAGGCCGAGGAGCTGACCTGGGAGATCTACAAGGACACCGTCATCGAGCAGGCCGAGCAGGGCGTCGACTACATGACCGTCCACGCCGGCGTGCTGCTGCGGTACGTGCCGCTCACCGCCCGGCGCAAGACCGGCATCGTCTCCCGCGGCGGCTCGATCATGGCCGCCTGGTGCCTGGCGCACCACAAGGAGAGCTTCCTCTACGAGAACTTCGAAGAGCTCTGCGAGATCCTCGCCGCCTACGACGTGACGTACTCGCTCGGCGACGGGCTGCGCCCCGGCTCCATCGCGGACGCCAACGACGAGGCGCAGTTCGCCGAGCTCAAGACCCTGGGCGAGCTCAACACGATCGCCAAGCGGCACAACGTGCAGACCATGATCGAGGGCCCCGGGCACGTCCCGATGCACAAGATCAAGGAGAACATCGACCTCCAGCAGGAGATCTGCGAGGAGGCCCCGTTCTACACGCTCGGCCCCCTCACCACCGACGTCGCGCCCGCCTACGACCACATCACCTCCGGCATCGGCGCCGCGATGATCGCCTGGTGGGGCACCGCGATGCTCTGCTACGTCACCCCCAAGGAGCACCTGGGGCTGCCCGACCGCGACGACGTCAAGACCGGCGTCATCACCTACAAGATCGCCGCACACGCCGCGGATCTGGCCAAGGGCCACCCGGGCGCCCAGGAATGGGACGACGCCCTCTCCGACGCCCGCTTCGAATTCCGCTGGGAGGACCAGTTCAACCTGGCCCTCGACCCGGACACCGCCCGGGATTTCCACGACGAGACGCTTCCGGCCGAGCCGGCGAAGACCGCCCACTTCTGCTCGATGTGCGGTCCGAAGTTCTGCTCGATGAAGATCTCTCAGGACATCCGGCGGCGGCATGGCGGCGAGTTGGACGACATCGAGGCCGGTATGGCCGAGAAGTCCCGCGAATTCGCGGAGGCGGGCAATCGCGTCTATCTGCCGATCGCGGACTGATCGAGCACGACGCCGCGGGCCGGGCCGGGAATGACACGCATCGCTCGTGTCATTCCGCCGGGTGTTCCGGCCCGCCGTAGTCGGGGCTGGTGAAGTCCGGGCTGGTGAAGCTCGGGCGGGTGCTGGGGGCGTCGCGCTCGGTGCTGAAGCCGGGCCGGCTGTAGCCCAGCTGGGGGGTGCGGCCGGCGGGCTGTGGCCCGTGCGGGGCGGGGGAGCCGGTGGCGCTGGTCAGCGGGGCCGCGGGATCGGCGAGGGCCTCGCGGAGAAAGGGCAGCACCCCGCGCTCCAGGAGCGCCTGCCGCCAGGCCTCTCTGGCCTGGGCGACCTCCTCGATGCGCTGCCGGCCGACCGGGTCGGGCTCGGCGGCGGAATCGTTGCGCAGGGCGGTGATCAGCAGGCCGACGGCAGCGAGCAGGATGCCGGCGGCGGTGAGCACGGTGAAGAGCCAGCCTGCGGTGATCATCGGTTGGGCGATGGACGGCACCGGGTCGACCATCCGCAGCCCGTAGCCCACCAGCAGGAAGATCAGCGCGGCGGTCCCGGCGAGCACCGGGGCCAGCACGGCGAGGATCGCCACCAGGCCGGCACCGGTGGTGTCATCCATGGCGCTGACGGCGGTCTCCCCCGTGGCGGGGTCCTCGGACGACGCGGCGGACGACGACGCAGACGTAGCGCGCGAGGCGGCCGGGGCAGCGGAGGCGTCCGAGGCAGACGGGGTGGCCGACGCGCCCGAGGCGGCGGCGTCGGAGGGCTCGCGGCGCGGCGGTGGCTCGCGCAGCTGATCGCGCGCGGTGACGAATTGCTGGTATTCGGCGGCCGCGCACGCCGATATCGCGGCCGAGGCATTGAGCGCCATGGTGCGCAGCTGCTCGGCGTTGAGCCGCTGCCCCATGGCGGCGAGTTCCGGGTGGCGGTCCGCGTCGCGCAGCGCCTCGTCGAGGACTCGCTCGAATTCCGGACGGTCCTCGATCAGCAGGTGCGGAGCGCTGTTCATGTGCATCCCCCGATGCTCCGTAGGGCCTACACCGGGCAGTGCGGCGGAAACGGAGGAGAGCCTGCTACGGATAAGCCGATGGTAGAGCGGATCCGGCGCGGGGTGACAGAGTGTGTCCCGAATTCACTCCGGTTCGCTCCGGCCGAATGAACTGCCTACCTGCCCAAGCGGCTGCCCGCTGAATCCTCATCCAGCCAGGGGGAGTTGGCAGACCAGCAGCTTTCCGGCCATCGTGACGCCGCCGTCCATGGCGATGGCGAGGTCGTCCGCGTAGACGTGCGGCCCGTCCACCGAGGGCGCGCCGCCGTCCTCGCCGTCCTCCGAGCCGACCTCGCCCAGCAGGTACGGGATGGGGCTGTGCCCGTGCACGATGCGCCGCCCACCGTAGGTCTCGAGCAGCTCGCGCACGGCCGGCGGGCCCGCTTCCTCGTCGCGGAAGGCGAAGCGCTTGGTGAACTTGCGGAACAGGTCCCAGCACTCGTCGGCGTCGCTGCGCTGGAGCGCCTCGGTCACCGCGTCGTTGACCGCCTCGATCGAGTCGCCGTACTCCAGGTAGGCGGTGGTGTCGGAGTGCACCAGCAGGTGCCCGTCCTCCTCGGCCATCGCGTCCAGCCGGGACATCCACTGCAGGTGGTGGTCCTCCAGCCGCTCCATGTCGGTGCGCTGCCCGCCGTTGAGCAGCCAGGCGGCCTGGAAGGAGGCGGTGCCGGCGCCGGAGTTGACCGGGGTGTCGCCGAAGCGCTTGGCGCCGATCAGCAGCAGCTCGTGATTGCCCATCAGGGCCTTGCAGTATCCGCCGGCCGCGGCGGCCTGGGCGGACAGCTGCATCACCAGGTCGATGACGCCGATGCCGTCCGGACCGCGGTCGGTGAAGTCGCCGAGGAACCACAGCCGGGTGTTGCCCGCGGACCAGTTTCCGTCCGCGTCGATGAGCCCTTCGGCGGCGAGCGCCGCGCGCAGCTCGTCGTGGTAGCCGTGGACGTCGCCGACGACGTAGAGCGGGCCGGGGCCCTCGGGCTCGGCGGCCGCGCGGGCCGGGTCGGGCACCGGGTGGAGCGTCACGGTGGGCCGGTCGGGTGTGGTGACGAGCGGGCGGTCGATCAGGGTGTGGCCGGGGCCCATGGCCGGCAGGCTGTGCTCGGTCGGGGTGTACTCCGGGACGTCCGGGCGGGCGGGCGGCTGGGTGGACGTGGTCGCGGGCGTGGGGGTCGCGTAGGGGCGCGGGCGCACGGGCGGAGCCACGGGCGTGGGCGCGGCGTACGCGGGTACGGGCGGCACCGCCGCCGTGGTCCGTGCCGTGGGTCCCAGACCGGCCCCCTGAGTCATCGACCCCTCCACCATCGCGCCGCCGTGCACCTTGTGGACCGTGCCTGGTCGAGGGCGGTCCACGGTGTCATCCGCCCATCATAGGAATGACTCTCACGGCTTGTGTCGCACCAGGGTGCCGTCAATCGGGGCCAGGCTCCACTCTCCTGGGCTTTTCTCCCGAATTGACCTGGTAGGAGTCCGGCGCGGGTGGTCAATCACGCAGGCGTCTTCCGGTCACCCGCGGGTGGGACCCCGTGGCGGGCTGACCGTGGTGCGGTGCGGCCGGCGCTGGGAGGACGTCCGCACCATCAGCTCGGTCGGTATCACCTGTTCGACCGGACCGGTGGGCGCGTGGCCCTCGATGGCGTCGATCAGCAGTTGGACGACGGCGGTGCCGATGCGGCGGGGCTTGAGCGAGAGGGTGGTGATCGGGGGGTCGGTGGCGGAGTAGACCGCGGACTCGCTGCAGCACACCAGCAGCAGATCGTCCGGGACGCGCAGGCCGTAGCGCCGGGCGGCGGCGAGCAGGTCGGTGCCGTTGGGGTCGAAGAGTCCGTAGACGGCGTCGGGGCGGTCCGGGCGGGCCAGCAGCCGGTCGGCGGCGACCGCCCCGGCGCACGGGTCGTGGGCGGGGTACTCCTCGTACACCGGGTCCTGGCCGACCCGCTTGCACCAGTCGAGGTACGCGGACGTGGACAGCCGGGTGTAGGTGTCGGTGCTGGTGCCGGTCAGCAGCCCGATGCGGCGGGCGCCGGCCTCGGCGAGATGGTCGAGCAGGCCGACCACCGCGGCCTCGTGGTCGTTGTCGACCCAGGCCGTGACCGGCAGGGTGCCGGCCGGGCGGCCGTCGCTGACCACGGGGATGCCCTGGCGGAGCAGCTCGGTGACGACCGGATCCTGGTCGGAGGGGTCGATGACCACGGTGCCGTCGAGCGCCACGTTGGACCACACGTCGTGGCGGGAGGTGGCGGGGAGGATGACGAGCGCATAGCCGCGGGCGAGGGCGGCGGAGGTCGCGGCCCGTGCCATTTCGGCGAAGTAGGCGAACTCGGTGAAGGTGAAAGGTTCATCCCCGTAGGTGGTCACGGTCAGGCCGATGAGCCCCGACTTGCCGGTACGGAGGGTGCGGGCGGCCGCGGACGGGCGGTAGCCCAGCCGGTCGGCGACCTCGCGGACGTGGCGGCGGGTGGCTTCCGGTAGTCGGCCCTTGCCGTTGAGCGCGTCGGAGACAGTCGTGATCGATACCCCGGCTGCGGCGGCCACGTCCCTGATGCCCGCTCGCCCCAACCGGCGGCCGGTCGACCCGCTCACCTGGTGCTTACCTGCTGCTGTCATGGCGAGCCGATAGTAGGGCTCAGATGCCACGTCTGCGGGGTCCCACGAATGGCGGTCCGAAGGCACGATTCTGCAAGAGATGACCCCCCAATTCGCCTTGGAAACCAAGGCAGTTGAGGGAGCGGGTGCGCCTCTGTAGGCCCCTGGCATATCTACGCCTGCTGATTGGTTCAGGTTTCGAAGAGGTCTCAACTCACCTGCACGAGGGATGCGCGCTACGGCGCCCGCCACCAGCGCACGGATCTCTCCTCTGCGCCCCCCGGGGCTCGACCGGGCTCCGCCGGGAGACCTCGCGGGGTGCGGCCGGGGCCCGCGGTCGAGTGCGGGTGTGGTCGCCGGGCCCGTCCCGCCCGGACCCCCGGGCCCGTCCCGCCCGGACCCCCGGGCCCGGCCCGGGCCGGAGATCTTCAGCGGTTCGGACAGCGCTCTCGGTGAACTCACTCCTTACGGCAGCCGGGGCAATCCTCATAAGGTGTGGAGTATTGATGAGCCCGGACGGTCGAGGAGGACCCGCGGTGTCTGAGAAGAGCCCCAAGCTGCGTGCTGCGCTGGACGGCATCCCCACGTACAAGCCCGGGAAACCCGCCGCCGCGGGCGGGCCGGTCGCCTTCAAGCTGTCCTCCAACGAGAACCCGTACCCGCCGCTGCCGGGCGTGCTGGAGAGCGCCACCCGCGCCGCCGGGGCGTTCAACCGCTACCCCGACATGGCGTGTACCGGGCTGATGGCGGAGCTGTCCGAGCGCTTCGAGGTGCCCATCGGCCACCTCGCCACCGGCACCGGCTCGGTCGGCGTCGCGCAGCAGCTGGTGCAGGCGACCTCCGGCCCGGGCGACGAGGTGATGTACGCCTGGCGCTCCTTCGAGGCGTACCCGATCATCACCCAGGTCTCCGGCGCCACCTCGGTGCAGGTGCCGCTGGACGAGGGGGAGACGCACGACCTGGACGCGATGGCCGCCGCCATCACCGACCGGACCCGGCTGATCTTCGTCTGCAACCCCAACAACCCCACCGGCACCGTGGTGCGCCGCGCCGAGCTGGAGCGGTTCCTGGACCGGGTGCCGTCCGACGTCCTGGTGGTGCTGGACGAGGCCTACAAGGAGTTCATCCGCGACCCGCAGGTCCCGGACGGCATCGAGCTCTACCGCGACCGGCCGAACGTCTGCGTGCTGCGCACCTTCTCCAAGGCGTACGGCCTGGCCGGGCTGCGGGTCGGCTTCGCCGTGGCGCACGAGCCGGTGGCGGCGGCGCTGCGCAAGACCGCGGTGCCCTTCGGCGTGAGCCAGCTGGCGCAGGACGCGGCGGTCGCCTCGCTGCGCAGCGAGGACGCGCTGCGGGAGCGGGTCGAGACGCTGGTGGCCGAGCGGACCCGGGTGTACGAGGCGCTGGTCGCCCAGGGGTGGACGGTGCCGGTGTCGCAGGCGAACTTCGTCTGGATGCGGCTGGGGGACCGCACCCAGGACTTCGCGGCGGCCTGCGAGAAGGCGGGCGTGATCGTCCGGCCGTACGGGAACGAGGGCGTGCGGACGACCATCGGCGAGGTGGAGGCCAACGATCTGTTCCTGCGGGCGGCGGAGGAGTTCCGCAAGGCCCTGTGACCCCCGCCGGCGTGACACCGGCGCCCTGCGCGTGATCGCACGGCGCCCGCGAGGTGACGCCTGACCGCGTGACGCCCGACCTCTCAGCCTCTCATGCGTGACTGATTCCGCCCCCTGCCACCCCGGTGACAGGGGGCGTTGTCGTGTGCTCCATAATTGCTTGTGAATGTGAACGCGTTCACAAGCGCGCACGCTTTATGTGCCTTTGTGAAGGGTTGAGCAACCGCGGTGGGGTCCGCGGCTGCCGCCGCGATGCGAGCACGACGGTAAGGAGAACGACGTGGACCTCGCTCTGGCGCCGGAGACACTGGCGCGCTGGCAGTTCGGGATTACGACCGTCTACCACTTCCTCTTCGTCCCGCTGACCATCAGCCTGGCCGCGTTCACCGCGGGCATGGAGACGGCGTGGGTCCGCACGGGCAAGGACAAGTACTTCCATGCCACGAAGTTCTGGGGAAAGCTCTTCCTGATCAACATCGCGATGGGGGTGGTCACCGGCATCGTGCAGGAGTTCCAGTTCGGCATGAACTGGTCGGATTACTCCCGCTTCGTCGGTGACGTCTTCGGCGCGCCCCTCGCGATGGAGGCGCTGATCGCCTTCTTCTTCGAGTCCACCTTCATCGGCCTGTGGATCTTCGGCTGGGACAAGCTGCCGAAGAAGCTGCACTGCGCCTGCATCTGGATCGTGGCCGCCGGGACGATCCTGTCCTCGTACTTCATCCTGGCCGCCAACTCCTGGATGCAGCACCCGGTCGGCTACACCCTCGACAAGGCCACCGGGAAGGCGCAGCTCACCGACTTCTGGGCGGTCCTGACCCAGAACACCACGCTGGTCGTGGTCTTCCACACCCTCACCGCGGCCTTCCTGACCGGTGCCGCCTTCGTCGTCGGCATCTCCTCCCTCCACCTGTGGCGGGCCAAGCGCGCCCAGGACAAGGGCGAGGAGTTCGACGTGCGGCGCCGCAAGCAGGTCGGCGCGATGCGCTCCTCACTCCGCGTCGGCCTGGTCGTGGCGGTGATCGCGGGGCTGGGGACCGCGATCAGCGGTGACGAGCTCGGCAAGGTGATGTTCGAGCAGCAGCCGATGAAGATGGCCGCCGCCGAGGCGCTGTGGGAGACGCAGGACCCGGCGCCCTTCTCGGTCTTCGCCGTCGGCGACGTCAGCGAGGGGCGCAACAGCGTCGAGCTGGAGATACCCGGGGTGCTCTCCTTCCTCGCGCACAACAACTTCTCCGACGCCGTCCCCGGTATCAACGACATCGCCGAGCGGGAGGCCGCGCGCTACGGCGGCGACCCCGAGGACTACATCCCCAGCATCTTCATGACCTTCTGGGGCTTCCGGCTGATGATCGGCTTCGGGATGACCTCCTTCGTCGCCGGGCTCGTCGGCCTGTGGACCACCCGCCGCAAGCGGTGGCTGGCGCCGGAGTTCCGCACCGGGGAGACCGAGGTGCCCCGGCTGATGCTGACCCGGAGCCGCGAGCTGAACCCGTTCCTCACCGCCTGGGCCTGGCGGCTCGGCATCCTCACCATGGGCTTCCCGCTGATCGCCAACTCCTTCGGCTGGATCTTCACCGAGATGGGCCGCCAGCCCTGGGTGGTCTACGGGCTGATGAAGACCGGCGACGCGGTCTCGCCGACCGTCAGCACCACCGAGGTGCTGATCTCGATGAGCGTCTTCACCCTGCTGTACGGGGTGCTCGCGGTCGTCGAGATCCGGCTGCTGGCCAAGTACGCCAAGGCCGGTCCCGATGTGGACGAGAAGCCGCCGGCCAAGGATCCCCGGCTCCGGCTGCCCCTCGGCGGGCCGGGCGGCGGACCTGGTGACGGGCCCGGTGGCGGGGCGGGCGCGGCCGGCTCCGGTGGTGCCGGCGAGGACGCCGACCGTCCGCTGACCTTCGCGTACTGACGGCAGGGAGAGCGTTAGCCATGCACCTTCACGACATCTGGTTCCTCCTCATCGCCGTCCTGTGGACCGGCTACTTCTTCCTCGAAGGCTTCGACTTCGGCATCGGCGTACTGACCAAGCTGCTGGCCAGGGACCGCACCGAGCGCCGGGTCCTGATCAACACCATCGGCCCGGTCTGGGACGGCAACGAGGTCTGGCTGCTCACCGCCGGCGGCGCGACCTTCGCCGCCTTCCCCGACTGGTACGCCACCTTGTTCAGCGGCTTCTACCTGCCGCTGCTGGCCGTCCTGGTCTGCCTCATCGTGCGCGGCGTCGCCTTCGAGTACCGGCACAAGCGCACCGAGGAGCGCTGGCAGCGCAACTGGGAACACGCGATCTTCTGGTGCTCGCTGATCCCCGCCTTCCTGTGGGGGGCGATCTTCGCGAACATCGTGCGGGGCGTGCCGATCGGTGCCGACGGGAACTACGCCGGGGACGTCGGCGACCTGCTCAACCCCTACGCGCTGCTCGGCGGCGTCACCACGCTGGTGCTGTTCACCTTCCACGGCGCGGTCTTCGCCGCGCTGAAGACGGTCGGCGACATCCGGGTGCGGGCGCGCCGGCTGGCCGGGCCGCTGGGGCTGGGCGCGGTGGCGCTGTCGGCGGCCTTCCTGGCCTGGACCCAGGCGGACAGCGGCAACGCACGCAGTCTGGTCGCGCTCGTCGTCGCGGTGGCCGCGCTGGCCGCGGCGTTGGCCATGAACGCGCGTGGCCGGGAGGGCTGGGCCTTCGCGCTCTCCGGAGTCGCCGTCGCGGCGGCGGTCGGCATGCTCTTCCTCGCGCTGTTCCCGGACGTGATGCCGTCCTCGTCGGACCCGCGGTGGAGCCTGACGGTCGACAACGCGGCGTCCAGCCCGTACGCGTTGAAGATCCTGACGTGGGTCGCGGGCTTCATGACCCCGCTCGTCATGGCCTACCAGGCGTGGACGTACTGGGTGTTCCGCAAGCGGATCGGCGTGCAGCACATCCCCACCGGACACTGAGGAGCCTCGCACCATGCGACCCGTCGACCCCCGCCTGCTCCGCCACGCCCGAGCCACCCGTGGCTTCCTCGCCGCGTCGGTGGCACTGGGACTGGCGGGGGCCGGGCTCGTCGTCGCCCAGGCCGCGCTGATCGCCGAGGTGGTGGTCGGGGCGTTCCAGCGAGGATCGACGGCGGGTGACCTGACCCGTCCGCTGGTGCTGCTGGCCGCGGTGGCGGTCGGCCGAGCGGCGGTCTCCTGGCTGACCGAGCTGGCCGCCCACCGGGCCAGTGCGGCGGTCAAGTCCGAGCTGCGCATGAGGCTGTTGGAGAGCGCGGCCGCCGGGGTCACCGGGGCGAGCGGGGCGGATGCTGGAACCGCCGGGGCGGCCGGGGTGAGCGGGGCTGCTGGGGTGGTCGGGGTGAGCGCGGCGGGCGCCGGAACCGCCGGGGCGGCTGGGGCGGGCGCCGACGGGGC
Organism: Streptomyces sp. JLBT605; assembly: GCF_058215555.1. Taxonomy (NCBI): domain Bacteria; kingdom Bacillati; phylum Actinomycetota; class Actinomycetes; order Kitasatosporales; family Streptomycetaceae; genus Streptomyces; species Streptomyces sp. JLBT605. Next base: position 3,294,838 of record NZ_CM177087.1, on the reverse strand, counting down.
GCTCAGTGTGGGGGAACTGACCGCGCTGGCCACGCGTGGCATCGACGCCCTCGACGACTACTTCGCCCGCTATCTGCCGCAGCTCGGACTGGCGGTGGTGGTTCCCGTCGCGGTGCTCGCCCGGATCGTCACCGCCGACTGGGTCTCCGCGCTGATCATCGCCGGGACACTGCCGCTGATTCCGCTGTTCATGATCCTCATCGGCTGGGTCACCCGGAGTCGGATGGACCGTCAGTGGCGGCTGCTGTCCCAGCTGTCCGGCCACTTCCTCGATGTGGTGGCCGGACTGCCCACGCTCAAGGTCTTCGGACGGGCCAAGGCGCAGGCGGCCTCGATCCGTGCGATCACCGCTGAATACCGGCGGGCGACCCTGCGCACGCTGCGGATCGCCTTTCTCTCCTCCTTCGCGCTGGAGTTGCTCGCCACGGTGTCGGTGGCGCTGGTGGCGGTCGGCGTCGGCATGCGGCTGGTCCACGGTGAACTCGACCTCTTCACCGGCCTGGTGGTGCTGATCCTCGCCCCCGAGGCGTATCTGCCGCTGCGGCAGGTGGGCGCGCAGTACCACGCGGCGGCGGAGGGGCTGGCCGCCGCGGACCAGGTCTTCTCGGTCATCGAGCGGGGCGCGGGCCGCGGGGCGGAGGTGGCCGAGGCGGATGGCGGCGTGAGCCGCGCGGCGGAGACGGCCCAGGCAGACGGTGGCGGGGGTGGCACGCCGGGGGACGGGCTCAGCGGCTGCGGGGCCCCCCGGACGAAGTCCCAGGGAGCGGTCACCCTGGCGGTCCAGGGGCTGGTGGTCATGCGGCCCGGCCGCACGGAACCGGCCCTCGCCGAGACGTCCTTCGAGGTACGCGCCGGGGAGACGGTGGCGATCGTCGGCCCGAGCGGGGCGGGCAAGAGCACCCTGCTCGACGCGGTCCTGGGTTTCGTCGCACCCGCACGCGGCCGGGTGCTCATCGGGCTTCCGGCTCCGGCGGAGCGTACGGCTCCGGCGGAGCCGACGGATCTCGCGGAGACGGCGCTGGACGGATGGTGGCGGCAGGTGGCGTGGGTGCCGCAGCGGCCGTACCTGTTCGCCGGGACGCTCGCGGAGAACGTCCGGCTGGCCCGGCCGGACGCGGACGACGCGGCGGTACGGGAGGCCCTGGGCGCGGCCGGTGCGCTGGAGTTCGCCGAGGCGCTGCCCGGTGGGATCGACGCGGAGCTGGGCGAGGGCGGGGCCGGGCTGTCCGCCGGCCAGCGGCAGCGGGTCGCGCTCGCCCGGGCGTTCCTGGCGGACCGGCCGGTGCTGCTGCTGGACGAGCCGACGGCGAGTCTGGACGGGGAGACCGAGGCGGGCATCGTGGACGCCGTCCGCCGTCTCGCCGCCGGGCGAACGGTCCTGATGGTGGTTCACCGTCCCGCCCTGCTCGCCGTCGCCGACCGGGTGATACGGCTGGGTGCGGACCCGGCCGCGGACCCGGCTCCGGGCCCGGTTGCGGACCCGGCTGCGGGCCCGAGTGCGCACGTGCCCGCCCGTACGCCCGCTGCCACGGGAGCGCAGGTCCCGGCCGACCGCGGGCCGCTGCCCGGGGCTGACTGTGCGGGTGCCGAGGGCGGGCCGCTGCCGGGGGCCGGGCGTACGGGGGCTGACCGTGCGGGGGCCGCGTGCGGGCCGGTGCCGGGGACCGACCGCGCGGGGGCCGAGCGATGGCCGCTGCTCGGGGCCGACCGCGCGGAAGCCGAGCGTACGGGGGACGGGCGCGGGCCGCTGCCCGTGGCCGGGCGCGGGGCGATGCCCGGGGCCGACCGTGCGGGGGCCGACGGCGCGGGGTCCGCCCCTGCGGGGGATGGGCACGGGCCGCTGCCGGGGGCTGACCATCCGGAGGCCGCGCGTCCGGGACGGCGCGGGCTGGCGGGGCTGCGGGCGGCCGCCCGCTCCCGCCGCTCCCGCTTCGCGCTCGCCCTGCTGCTCGGCGCGCTCGCCCTCGGCAGCGCCGTCGGGCTGATGGCCGTCTCCGGATGGCTGATTTCACGCGCCTCCCAGCAGCCGCCCGTCCTCTATCTCATGGTCGCGGTGACCGCGACCCGCGCCTTCGGCATCGGGCGGGCCGTGTTCCGGTACGCCGAGCGGCTGGTCTCGCATGACGCCGCGCTACGGGTGCTGGCCGATCTGCGGGTCGCGGTGTTCCGGCGGCTGGAGCGGCTGGCCCCGGCCGGGCTGCGCGCGACCCGGCGTGGTGATCTGCTCTCCCGCCTGGTGGCCGATGTGGACGCGTTGCAGGACTACTTTCTGCGCTGGCTGCTGCCGGTCGGCGCGGCCGTGATGGTGGGCGCCGCCTCGGTGGCGTTCACCGGCTGGCTGCTGCCGGAGGCCGGGGCGGTGCTCGCCGCCGGTCTGCTTACGGCCGGACTGGTGGTCCCGGCCGTCTCCGGGGCGGTCGCGCGCCGTGCGGAGCGGCAGCTGGCCCCGGCCCGCGGGGCGCTGTCCACGCAGGTCGTCGACCTGCTGGGCGGGGCGCCCGAGCTGACGGTCGCCGGGGCGCTGCCGCGCCGCCTCGACGCGGTGCGCCGGGCGGACGGGGCTCTCACCCGGCTCGCCCGGCGTGCGGCCGCCGCCACCGCCCTCGGCAGCGGCCTGTCGGCCCTCACCTGCGGGCTGACCGTGACCGCCGCGGCCTGGGTGGGGGTGCGGGCGGTGGCGGACGGGCGGCTGCCCGGGGTGTGGCTGGCGGTCGTGGTACTGACCCCGCTGGCCGCGTTCGAGGCGGTCGCCGGACTGCCGTCGGCGGTGCAGTACCGGCAGCGGGTGCGCCGGGCGGCGGAGCGGGTGGACGAGGTGCTGGACGCGCCGCCGCCCGTGATCGAGGGGACCGGCCAGGCCCCCGGCTCGCCCTTCCCGCTGGTCGTCAGCAATCTGACCGCCCGCTACCCGGGCCGCCGCACGCCCGCGCTGGACGACTTCCGCCTGGAGCTGACGGCCGGTCGGCGGGTCGCCGTCGTCGGCCCCTCGGGGGCGGGCAAGTCCACCGTGGCCCAGGTGCTGCTGCGCTTCCTGGACGCCGAGTCCGGTACGTACACACTCGGCGGCCGGGAAGCGGCGGGGTTGGACGGCGACGGGGTGCGGCGGCTGGTGGGCCTGTGCGCCCAGGACGCGCACCTCTTCAACAGCACCCTGCGCGAGAACCTCCGGCTTGCCCTACCCGCACCCGCACCCGCACCCGCATCCGCATCCGCATCCGCATCCGCATCCGCACTTCCGCCGAGCGGCCCGGCAGCCGATGACCAGGCCCGTGACGCCGGTGGGGACGGGGACGGGGGCGGCGAAGCGGTCGGCGAAGAGGCCCGGCTGCGAGCGGCGCTGGGCGCGGCACGCCTGCTGGAGTGGGTGGACGGCCTGCCGGACGGGTTGGACACGCCGGTCGGTGAATTCGGCGCCCGGCTCTCGGGCGGCCAGCGGCAGCGGCTGGCGCTGGCCCGCGCGCTGCTGGCCGACTTCCCGGTGCTGCTGCTCGACGAACCCGCCGAGCACCTCGACCTGACGACCGCCGACGCGCTGACCGCCGATCTGCTGGCGGCGACCGAGGGGCGTACCACCGTCCTGATCACCCACCGGCTGGCCGGGCTGGCCGGTGCGGTGGACGAGGTGATCGTGCTGGACCGGGGCAGGACCGTGCAGCGCGGGACGTACGAGGAACTGGTGGCGGTGGATGGGCCGTTCCGGCGGATGTGGGAGCGGGAGCGGGCGACCGAGCGACTGACGGGCGCGGTGGCCGCCGTGTCCACAGCCGCATCCCCGGCCGTGTCCACAGCCGCATCCCCGGCCGTATCCACAGCCACGTCCTCACAGGACAAGAGGCTGCTTTCTCTGGCAAATGGCGCTTATTAATCTCGGGGCATGGCAGCCACGGCAACACCGCAGGACCCACAGGACCCACAGGACCCACAGGGTCGGCTGGATCCGCAGGTCCCGCAGGTCCCGCAGGATCGGCTGGAACCGGCGGACGCACACGCTCCGGACTCGCTGGACGCCGCCACCGAGGCGACCCGGGGCCTGCGGGGCATGTCCACCGAGCTGACCTGGCGGGTGCCGGAGCTGCTGGAGGCGATGCGCACCATCGGCAGTGAGCTGGACATCCACACCGTGCTGGGCCGGATCGCCCGCACCGCCGCCGAGTTCGTGGACGCCCAGCAGGCCGCCATCGGGGTGTTCGACTCGACCGGGCGCGGATTGGCCGACGTCATCACCCATGGGGTGCCCGAGGAGAAGCGCGAGCGCGTCGCCACCCTGCTCGCCGAGCGCGCCGCGGAGGCGTCGGCCGACCGGCTCGCCGACCTGTCCGCCGGCCTGCCCGTCGACCCGTTCCCCGGCGCGTCGTCGGCCGACCGGCTGCGGGTGCCCATCCGGGTCCAGGGCCGCCTTTTCGGCGAGCTGTATCTGACCGGCAAGCGCGGCGGCGCCGACTTCAGCCGCTCCGACCTGGGCATGGTGAAGGTCCTGGCCACCGAGGCCGGGATCGCGATCGGCAACGCCCGGCTGTACGAGGCCACCCGTCAGCGGGAGCGCTGGATCGACGGCTCGGTGGCCGTCACCACCGCCCTGCTCTCCGGCGACGCGGAGGACGCGCTGACCGTGGTCGCGGAGCAGGCCCGCCGCCTCGCCGGTTCCGCGGCCGGGATCGTACTCGTGCCCGAGGAGGGCGGCGGGCTGGAGATCGTCGCCGCCCACGCCGCCGACCCAGCCGGGCTGATCGGCACGGTCATCCCCCCGCAGGCCGTCCTCGTGCCGCACCTGCTCGCCGGTGAACCGGTCTTCGTCGACGACTCGGCCACCGATTCCCGGATGACCGCCGGCATCTGGGAGCGCTACGGCCCGAGCATGATGCTGCCGCTGTGCGGCGGAGACCGGGTACTCGGCATTCTGGCCACCCCGCGCAGACGCGGCGGCCGTCCCTTCACGGAGACCGAACGCACGCTGGCCACGCAGTTCGCGGCGCAGGCCGCCATGGCGCTGGTTCTCGCCGAGGCGCAGCGCGACCGGGAGCGGCTGGCGGTCTACGAGGATCGCGACCGGATCGCGCGTGACCTGCACGACCTGGTCATCCAGCGGCTGTTCGCGACCGGTCTGATGCTGGAGAGCGCGCAGCGCCAGGCGGCCGCGGGGGAGGTGCGGGAGCGGATCGGCCGGGCCGTGGACGAGCTGGACGCCACCATCCACGAGGTGCGTACCGCCATCTTCGCGCTCCAGCAGACCCCGGCGGAGGCGCCGTCCGGGCTGCGGACCCGGGTGCTCCGCGAGATCGGCACGGCCGCTGTGCCGCTGGGCTTCCAGCCCGCGGTGACGTTCTACGGGGCGGTCGACACCCGGGTCGGCGACCTCACGGCGAAGAACCTGATCGCGGCGGTGCGGGAGGCGCTGTCCAACGCGTTCCGGCATGCGCGCGCGGAGCGGATCGAGGTCACGGTCGACGCGGGCGCGACGCTGCCGGACGGCCGCGACGCGGTGCGGCTGACGGTCGCCGATGACGGGGTCGGCATTCCGGCGGGCGGCCGCCGCAGCGGCCTGCGGAACCTGGCCCGCCGGGCGGAGGCGCTGGGCGGATCCTGCACGTATGGACCCGGCCTCGGGGAGGGCGGCGGCGGCACGGCGGTGATCTGGGAGGCGCCGCTGTAGGGGGAGCGGCACGTGTATCGGCGGCACGTGTATCAGCGACGCGCGGGCAGGGGTGCGTGTATCGACGGCGCGCGGGCGGGGGCGGGCGCGCGGTTGGCGGAATCTCGTACTCCGAACGGCGTGGGTTACGCCGCCATGCGGGCGCGGCTGGCGTGGCGGGCGCGCACGCCGGGTGACGATCCCCCCTGTGCGTCTTCCGTTCCGCGGACGCAGCTTCGCTGTCCGTACCGCCTGCCCCCTCGGCCTGGCGCTGCTCTGTGTGCTGTCCGTGCCCGGAGCCGCCGCCCTCGCCGAGGATGGCGGGCCGCGGCCCGGTCCGGAGCGGGCGGCCGGGCGGTCGGCCCAGGTGGGCGCCGATGTGGTGCGGCTGCAGCTGACCGTGGCCTCGGCGCAGCGGCGGTACGGCCATGAGTGGAGCCGGGCCAGGACCCGGCAGGGCCAAGCTGAGCGGCTCGCGGATGAGCTGCGTCGGAAGCGTCACACGGTGGTCCTGCTACGGCAGGCGGCGGCGCGGCTGGCCCGGGAGCAGTACCGCGCCGGGGCCCTGCCGTACGCCCTGCGCTCCTTCGACGCCTTCCACCCCGGCAGCCGGGCGCGGGCGGCCGGAGACCGTGCGCTGGGCAGCCGCCTCGGCCGGGCGGAGGCGGACACCCGGCGCCTCGCCCGGCGCGAGCGGGCCAGGAGCGCCGCCGCGCGGGAGCTTGCCGCACACGCTCTCCGACTGGGCGACGTGCGGCGGGCCGCCGAGCGGCGGCTGGCCGGGGCACGGCAGGACTTGCGGCGGATGTCCGCCCAGGCGATGCGCCGCGGCCACTGCCTGACCCTTCCGGGCGCGCTCGTGCGGCAGGCGCGGGCCGGCGGGCGGGCGCTCCTCCCCCTTGGCAGGTCGCGGGGCGCGGCCGGGGCGCGCGACCGCGCCGGCTCGCGGGACACGCTCCGGCTGTGGGGGAACGGCGCCGGGGGCGATGACGGCACTGCCTGGAGTGACGGCCCCTCCGGCAGCCGCTCCAGCAGCCATTTCGGGGGCGACAGCCGTCTGCGGGGTGCTGCCCTTCCCCTGGGGGACACCCTTGCGCTGGGCCGCGCCGGTTCCGGTCGGCTGCCCTGGCTGCGCGGGCGGCCGCTCGGCGTCCTTCGGCCGCTGCTGAGCCCGCTGTCCCGGAGGCTCCTGCCGGGCGTGGTGCTGCCGGACGTCGTACCGCCCGGCCCCCGCGACGACCGGGGAGCCGGGGCGCGCGGCTTGGCCGGCCCGCGGATCCCGGGAGCTTGGGGCGTCATCGCACCCAGGGCGGATGCCGCCTCCGCCACCGGACTCGGATCCCCCGCCGCACCCGACTCGGGCCGTCCGGATTCCGCCGCCGGACACGGCCCGCGCACGACCGATGACGGCCACCGGCACCGGCATCCGCGGCGAACCCCGGTGCGGGCCCGGGCGGGGGGCGGGAAGGCCGCGGCCGGGAGGCCCGCACGCGACGCCGGGCCGGGACGCGGCGGCGGGCGTCGTCCGCTCTGGGGCCCGCCCCTCGCCTCGTACGCGCTCTCCGCCGGATTCGGGTCTTCCGGGCCGCGCTGGGCGCATCGGCACACCGGCCAGGACTTCGCGGTGCCCGTCGGTTCCCCGGTGCGGTCCGTCGGGCCCGGTCAGGTCGTCTCGCTGGGGTGCGCCGGGCCGTTCGGGATGAGCATGCTGATCCGGCATCCCGGCGGTGACTTCACGCAGTACGCGCATCTGTCGACGATCCTCGCGCAGCCGGGGGAGCGGGTGCGGGGCGGGCAGTGGATCGCGCTCTCCGGTGACACCGGCAACGCCACCGGTCCGCATCTGCACTTCGAGGCGCGGCGGACCCGGGAGATCGATTCCGCGATGGACCCGGTGCGGTGGCTGCGCCGCCACGGCGTACGCGTCTGACCAGCTCGGCTACAGCTGCGGCTACCGCTACGGCCGGGCGCTCAGGAGCTGCTCGATGACGACGGCGACGCCGTCCTCGTTGTTGCCCTCGGTCCGGTGGCTGGTCGCGGCGAGCACCGCCGGGTGGGCGTTGGCCATGGCATAGGAGGTGCCGGCCCAGTTCAGCATCTCCAGGTCATTCGGCATGTCGCCGAAGGCCACCACCTCGCTGGGAGAGATGCCGCGCTCCGCGCAGCAGCGGGCCAGGGTGCTGGCCTTGCTGACGCCGAGGCCGCTGATCTCCAGCAGGGCGGTCGGGCTGGAGCGGGTGAAGGAACCGTGGTGGCCGGCCGCCAGGCGGGCCACGTCGAGGAACTCGTCGGGGGACAGCTCCGGGTGGTGGGCCAGCAGTTTCAGGATCGGCGCGTCGATGAACTCCCCCTCGTCCGCCAGCAGCTTCTCCACCGGGGCGACCATGGCGCTGGGGTCCGTCCGGAACGGCGGATAGTGCGGCTCGTAGTGGACGCCCGTGGTCCGGTCGACGGCGAACGAGACCCCGGGCGCGGTGTCGCGGAGTGCGTCCACCACCGAAAGGGCGTCGCCGGCGTCCAGCGGGTAGACCTCCATCAGCCGTCCGCCGTCGTGCAGATCGACGACGGCCGCGCCATTGGCGCAGATGGCCAGGCCGTGACCGTGCACATGGTCACTGACGACGTCCATCCAGCGGGCCGGGCGGCCGGTCACGAAGAAGACCTCGATGCCGGCGTCCTCGGCGGCGGCCAGGGCGGCGAGGGTCCGGTCGGAGACCGACTTGTCATCGCGCAGCAGCGTGCCGTCGAGGTCGGTGGCGATCAGCCGGGGGGTGGCGGCAGCCGTACGATCCACGGCCAGAGTCTCGGGCTGCTCGGTAACTGGGGTCACGGCACCCATCTTCCCGCATATGCCTCGCACGGGCGTGCGCACAGGTGTGCGTATGAGCCAACCCCGCCGCCCGCCCGCCGGGGCGGTGACGCTGGGTGACGTGAGCTGGTCGCATCCACGGCATAGGCTCGTGTCCATGCGTCTGAGCACTGTGATCCTTCCCGTCCGCCGCTGGGCCGATGGCGGGCGTGAGGTGTGGCAGCGAGCCGAGGAGCTGGGCTTCCACGCCGGGTATACCTACGACCACCTCTCGTGGCGGTCCTTCCGGGACGGGCCGTGGTTCGGGGCCGTCCCGACCCTGACCGCCGCCGCGACCGCCACCACCCGCCTTCGCCTGGGCACCCTCGTCACGTCGCCGAACTTCCGCCACCCGGTGACGCTCGCCAAGGAGCTGATCTCTCTGGACGACATCTCCGAGGGCCGGGTCACGCTCGGCATCGGGGCGGGCGGCTCGGGCTTCGACGCCTTCGCGCTGCTGCGCGAGGGCGAGGAGGCGTGGAAGCCCCGCGAACGGGCCGACCGGTTCGGCGAGTTCGTGCCGCTGCTCGACCGGTTGCTGACCCACGAGGTCGTCACGCACGAGGGCACGTACTACTCCGCGCAGGAGGTGCGGAACATCCCCGGCTGTGCGCAGCGGCCCCGGCTGCCGTTCGCGATCGCCGCGACCGGGCCGCGCGGGTTGCGGCTGGCCGCGCGGTACGGCCAGGCGTGGGTGACCACGGGCGATCCGAAGATCGCCGACACCGGCACCCCGGCCGAGTCGCGGGCCGCGATCGCCCGGCAGATCGCGGGACTGGGCGCGGCCTGCGCGGAGGCGGGACGGGATGTCGCCGAGCTGGACAAGATCATGCTGACCGGGTTCACCCCGGACCGGAACGGGCCGCTGGAGTCGGTCGACGCCTTCGTGGACTTCGCGGGTGCGCACGCGGAGCTGGGCATCGACGAGATCGTGCTGCACTGGCCGATTCCGGACTCCGACTTCGGCACCGACCTGAAGGTCTTCGAGGCGATCGCCACGGAGGGTCTCAGCCAGCTCGGCGCCCGCTAGCCACCACCCCGGCGCCTGCCGGCTGAGGCCCGGCACCCGCCGGCACCCGCCGCTCGCCGTCCGGCGATCGAGCTGCCTCGGCGAGCTCGGTCGCCGGGCCCGGGAAAGGTGCAGAATCGAGGGTGGAGGTCGGTACTGATGGCGCGTACCCGATTCGCCCCTGACCGGGGCCTGACCACCCGCATGGTCAGCACCATGTTCCTGATCGGACTGCTCTACGTGGTCTTCGTCGGGGTGCTGATGGCGCTGCTGCGCGGCTCCTGGCCATTGATCCTGCTGCTCGCGGGCGGGATGTTCATCGCCCAGTTCTGGTTCAGCGACCGGATCGCCGCGTTCAGTATGGGAGCGCGGGAGGTGACTCCCGAGCAGGCGCCGGAGTTGCACGGCGCGGTCGACCGGCTCTGCGCGCTCGCCGACATGCCCAAGCCCCGGGTGGCGATCGCCGACAGCGATGTGCCGAACGCCTTCGCCACCGGACGCAATCAGCGCAACGCGCTGGTCTGCGCGACCACCGGGCTGCTGCGGCGGCTGGAGCCGGACGAGCTGGAGGGCGTCCTGGCGCATGAGCTGTCACATGTGGCGCACCGCGATGTCGCGGTGATGACCATCGCCTCGTTCCTCGGTGTGCTGGCGGGCATGATCACCCGGGTCGCCCTGTGGGGCGGTTTCAGCCGTGCCGGGAACAACCGCGACAGCAACACCGCCATCCTGATGCTGATCATTCCGCTGGTCAGCGCCGTCGTCTACGCCATCAGCTTCCTGCTCACCAGGGTGCTGTCCCGCTACCGCGAGCTGTCCGCCGACCGCTCCGCCGCGCTGCTGACCGGCCGCCCCTCGGTGCTCGCCTCGGCGCTCACCAAGGTGACCGGGCAGATGGCCCGGATCCCGACCCGCGACCTGCGCCAGGCCGAGCCGTACAACGCGTTCTTCTTCGCCCCCGCGCTCTCCGGCGAGAGCATGGCGCGACTGTTCTCCTCCCACCCGACGCTGGAGCAGCGCCTCGACCAGCTCGGCCGGATCTCCGTCCAGCTCGGAAGGGGCTGAGCCGGTGGGACTCCTGGACGCCATTCTCGGCCGGAGCAAGCCGGTACGCCCCGACCTGGACCAGCTGTTCGGACTGCCTTCCGCCGCCATCACCCTGGAAGCCGGGGCCGGCTTCACCCCGACCGGCCAGGGGTCGGTCTGCTTCGCCAGCGTCGAGGGCGGTGCCTTCGAGCAGTTGCGGCAGGACGTCCGGTCCCTGCTGGATGCCGACACGGAGCGCGGCGGGGTGCCCGTGGAGTTCCACGAGGACGCCTACGGTTACACCTGGCTGCTGGCCCGGCAGCCGCCCGAGGACGTCGCGGCCCTGGTCAATGATCTGCACGCCGTCAACACCGGCCTTCAGGACAGTGGTTTCGGCCCGCAGCTGCTCTGCTCTCTGATGGTCTTCCGGGACGCCCGGGGGCGCGTCCTGGCGCTGGTCTACCTCTACAAGCGCGGCACCTTCTACCCCTTCGCCCCGCTGCCGGGCGCCACCGAGAAGCGGGACAACGCGCTGGAGCTCCAGATCAGGTCACTGCTCAAGGACGATCTGCGGATCGAGCAGGACCTGTCCCGCTGGTTCCCGGTCTGGGGCGCGCCGGGGCTATGAGCCCCGCCGCGTCGCCGAGGTCCGCCGCGTCGCCGAGCCCCGCCGGGTCCGTGCGGCTCACCGGGGCAGCTCCGGACGCGAGCGCGTCCATGGTGCGGGCGCACACCTCGCGGTCGGCGGCCGCGGCGATGAACTCCGCGGTGTGCTCACCGCCCACCAGCGCGCGGACCGCCTGAACCGTACGGGCCGGCAGCCGTACCGCCTCGGCCGAGGGCGGCGCCGCCCCGGCCCGCTGCGGCCCCACAGCCCAGTCGGCGGACGCGATCTCGGTCAGCTGGTGGCGCACATACCGGGTGGCCAGGGTCCGCATGGCGCGGGCCAGTTCCGCCTCCACGGTCTGCTGGGCCAGTGGGCGCAGCCGGCGGACCAGGGTCGCGGCCTCGGCGACCTCGGCCTCGGTGGGCGGGTGATCGAGATAGCGCTGGAAGACGTGCTCGGTGGTGAACTCCAGGAAGCGTCCGGCGATGTGCTCGACCTGGCCGCGCAGCTCCCGCAGGTGATCGGCGACCGCCGACAGCGGCACGCCCGCGGCGTGGAGCTCCGCGGCCACGGACAGCTCGGCCGGGCTGGGCACGAGATATTCGTCCGGGCGGTCGGGGACCGGCTCCAGCACGCCCAGCTCGACCGCGTCCCCGATCGCCTCGTCGTCGGCGGTGCCGCCGAACCGCTCGGCCAGCTCGGCGCGGGTGAGCGGGAGCGGCTCCTCGCTGCTCCATGGTCCGTCGACCTCGGCGACCAGGCCCAGCACCCCGGCCAGCCCACGCCCCTCGTCCCACGCCTCCAGCAGCTCCTTGATGCTGGCCAGGGTGTACCCCCGCTCCAGCAGCTCGGCTATCTGCCGGAGCCGGGCCAGGTGCGCGTCGCCGTAGACGTTCGCCCGGCCGCGTCGCTCGGGCCGGGGCAGCAGCCCACGATCCTGGTAGGCGCGGATGGTGCGCACCGTGGCCCCGCTGAGGTGTGCCAGATCCTCGATCCGGTACTCGGGTCCCGCCCCGGCACCGGCTTCGGCCGCGGGGGAGGGCACCGGTGGCGGTGGTGACGACTGATCGGACAAGGGGGCAGCTCCTTCACAGATGCCGGGGCCCGCCGCCCCCGTCGCGGCCGAGGCGTTGCGGGACGGCGGCAGGCCGGATCGGGCGGCGACCTGCGCGGCGACCTCGTGCGAGGGATGGTACGGCCGCCGCGACCGGCTGGACATCGCGGCGGCGGCCCTGCGTCCGGCCGTTCGCGCCATGTGTCCTGGTGTCTTCGCGTCCTCGTGTTCTGGCGCCCTGGTGGCCTCACATCGGAAGGTTGAGCCGGGCGAGCCCGCGCAGCGCCTTCGGCGATATCCGGCCCAGGACGCGGGCGCCGCGTGCCTCGGGGGTGACGGGGACGACGGCCTGGTTGAGTGCCACCGCCCGCAGCACCGCCTCCGCGACCTTCTCCGGCGGGTAGTTCCGCTTGCCGTAGAGCCGGGAGGCCTTCTCCTGGCGGCGCTTCTGCTCCTCCTCCGAGACCCCGGCGAAGCGGGCCGTGGCGGTGATGCCGGTGTTGACGATGCCGGGGCAGATCGCCGATACGCCGATGCCCGCTGCTGCCAGCTCGCCCCGCAGGCATTCGCTGAGCATCAGCACCGCCGCCTTGGAGGTGCAGTAGGCCGTCAGCGTCTTCGACGGCAGATAGGCGGCCGCGGAGGCGGTGTTGACGATGTGGCCGCCCTGCCCGCGCTCGGCCATCCGCCGCCCGAAGGCCCGGCAGCCGTGGATGACACCCCACAGGTTGACGTCCAGGACCTTGCGCCAGTCGTCCGTGGTGGTGTCCATGAACGAGCCGGCCAGCCCGATCCCGGCGTTGTTCACCAGGACGTCGACCACGCCGTACTCGGTGGTGACCTTGTCGGCGAGCTTCTCCATCGCCTCCTCGTCGGTGACGTCCACGGTCTCCGCCCACGCACGCGGCGCGCCCAGCAGCCGGGACAGCTCCGCCGTGCGGGCCGCGCCGTCCGCGTCCCGGTCCACCGCCACGACCCTGGCGCCCGCCTCCGCGAAGGCGAAGGCGGTGGCCCGGCCGATGCCGCTGGCCGCGCCGGTCACCAGCACCAGCTGCCCGCCGAACCGGTCGGCGTACGGCTTCGCGGGCCCGGGCCGCGCGGCCGGTCCGCCGCTGTCCTCGACGGACAGGACGAACTCGCTGATCCAGTCGGAGAGCTGGTCCGGCCGGGTGCGCGGCACCCAGTGCTTGGCGGCGAGCGTGCGCCGGGTCAGCCGCGGCACCCAGCGCTCCAGGTCGTCGTAGAGCCGCTCGGAGAGGAAGGCGTCGCCGGTGGGGACGATCAGCTGCACCGGGGCGTGGGCGAAGGGGTCGGGACGCGGGTGCCGCAGCCGCTGACGCACGTTGTCCCGGTAGAGCCAGGCGCCGTGCGCCGCGTCATCGGGCAGGGACGAGGTCGGATAGTCCCCCGAGGGCACCTGCTCCAGGCGCTCCAGCATCCGGGGCCAGCGCTTGCCGAGCGGTCCGCGCCAGACTGCCTCGGGGAGCCGAGGGGTGTGCAGGGCGTACACGTACCAGGACTTGGCGCCCTGGCCGAGCAACTGGCCCACCCGGCGCGGGGTGGGCCGGGTCGCCCGCCGCTTGATCCAGTGCCCGAAATGGTCCAGCGAGGGCCCGGAGATCGAGGTGAAGGAGGCGATCCGCCCCTCGGTACGCCCGACGGTGACGAACTCCCAGGACTGCACCGAGCCCCAGTCGTGGCCGACCAGATGGACCGGCCGGTCCGGGCTGACCGCGTCGGCGACGGCCAGGAAGTCGTCGGTGAGCTTCTCCAGGGTGAAACCACCGCGCAGCGGCGCGGGCGCGGTCGAACGCCCGCAGCCCCGCACGTCGTACGCGACGACATGGAAGCGGTCGGCGAGCCGCTGGGTGACTTCCGTCCACACCTCCTTGCTGTCCGGATAGCCGTGCACCAGCAGCACGGTCGGCCGCTCCCGGTCGCCCAGCTCGGTGACGCACAGCTCCACCTCGCCCGTCCGGACCCGGCGTTCGGTCATGCCCGCCGCTCCCGCCATCACGCGGACCTCTCCTTCTCGTTCGCTCCCCGGATCTCGTCCCGGGATGGTCTGCCGCGCCGCTCGGCCGGCCTCGGCCCGGCCGGTCGGTCGTTCAGCTGATGCCCTTCCAGCGCCGTACGTGCGGCAGGTCGTCGTCCAGCCAGAAGGCGCTCTCCTGCGGGTCCCGCGAGTCGGTGACGACCAGGAGCTCCTCGAACTTCGCGCCGGTGCCCCGGAAGCCCAGGTGCGGCTCGACCGCCCACAGGCCCGGCTGGGGCGGGTGGTCGGAGAACCGGTACGGGCTCCACAGCGGCGACCAGCCCTCGCGGTGGCCGTGCAGGGCGTCGGACGCCAGCCCCTTGAGGCTCTGCACGCCGAACCCGAACAGCCGGGGCGACCAGCGGCGCTCCGGCACCCGGTCCACCATGTGCGCGATGACGCCGAACGGATAGGCGCGGTGCCGGTTGGCGTAGCCCTGGCGCACCATCAGCCGGTCCACGTCCTGGTAGATCTCGCGCAGCGAGCGGCGCTCGCGCACCTCGCGCAGGATCAGTTCGCGGTGGGCCTCGAGATCGGCGAGCAGCCGGTCGTGCACCGGGTTCAGGCCCAGGCAGCCGGAGTAGCCGATGTCGGCGGTGTAGCCCTTGAAGACGGGCGCCATGTCGAGGATGAAGGGCATCCCCGGTTCCAGCGCGCGATCGGTCGGGAAGAACTGCAGCGGTATCCGGAAACCGGTGAAGGCGGTGCGGTCCCCGAACCAGGCGAACGGCAGGTGGAACCAGTCCCGCACGCCGCGCTCCCGGAGCCACTCCCGCTGCATCCGGGCCGCCTCCCGCTCGGTCACCCCGGGCCGCAGCTGAGCGGCCACCGCCTCCGCGCACTCGTAGCTCAGCCGCTGAACGTCCCGGAAGCCGCGCAGGTCCGCGCCGAGTGCCCGGCTGCCACCGATGCTCCGGCGCGCTGCCGAGCCACCGGGGCCACCGGCCGCGACCGTGCCTGTCGAGGACGTGCCACTCGGCGAAGCCGTGCCGCTCGCCGATCCACTGCCCGCTGTGCTCATGCCGCCCACCCCGCCCATCCGCTCATCGCTGAGCACGTCGATTCGGGCGACCGGTCGCGGACGCCGCAGCCGTACGCGACCGTCCGCGGCCTCCGCCGCCAACTTGACACTGATGAATGTGACAATCCCCCGCGGCTGCGTCAAGGGTTCCGACAGCCCTATGGATACCCGCGGTAACTCGGGCTCTCGGGGGCGCACGCCCCCCTGCCCCTACGGGTAGGTCCGCCCTGAGAGGTAGCTCAATCCCATCGTCTGGTCTGACGACCGATGTGGTCCGCGCCACTAGCGTCGAATGCGTGACTGTGATCGCGACCGAAAGCCTGAGCAAGCGGTACCCGAGGGTGACCGCCCTCGACCGGCTCTCCGTTGACATCACTCCGGGCGTGACCGGCCTGGTGGGTGCCAACGGGGCCGGCAAATCCACGCTCATCAAGATCCTCCTCGGCCTGTCCCCCGCCAGCGAGGGCCGGGCCCGCGTGCTGGGTCTGGACGTGGCCACCGAGGGCAGCGCCATCCGTGAGCGCGTCGGGTACATGCCCGAGCACGACTGCCTGCCGCCCGATGTCTCGGCGACCGAGTTCGTCGTGCACATGGCCCGGATGTCAGGGCTGCCACCGGCCGCCGCCCGCGAGCGGACCGCGGACACCCTGCGGCACGTCGGGCTGTACGAGGAGCGGTACCGCCCCATCGGCGGCTACTCCACCGGCATGAAGCAGCGCGTCAAGCTCGCCCAGGCACTCGTCCACGACCCGCAGCTGGTGCTGCTGGACGAGCCGACCAACGGCCTCGATCCGGTCGGCCGGGACGACATGCTCGCGCTGATCCGCCGGGTGCACACCGACTTCGGCATCTCGGTCCTGGTCACCTCCCACCTGCTCGGCGAGCTGGAGCGCACCTGCGACCACGTCGTCGTCATCGACGGCGGCAAGCTGCTCCGGTCCAGCTCCACCAGCGACTTCACGCAGGCCACCGCCTCGCTCGCGGTGGAGGTCACCGACCGCGAGGACGCCCTGCTGGAGAGGCTGACCGCGGCCGGGCTGGCGGTGCGCGGCGAGGGGATGCTGCTCCTCGTCGACCTCGCGGCGGAGCACGGCGAGGGGACGTACGACGTGGTGCGGGACGCGGTCGCGGAGCTGGGCGTGGGTCTGGTCCGCATGGAGCAGCGCCGGCACCGGATCGCCGAGATCTTCCGTGACGACGCCGAGAGCGCGCACCACGACCCCCGGCAGATGCCCCCGTCGCGGAGCCCGCGGCAGGAGAAGGAGGGCCTGAGCCATGACGCAGCCTGACCTCGCCGCCACCACCACCGGGAGCGCTCAGTCCGCAGCCGCCAGGACGCCCGGTGCCGCCGGAGCCTCCATTCACAACATCGGCTACCGCCACTACGACGGCGCCCGTCTGGGCCGCGCCTACGCCCGCCGCTCGCTGTTCGTCCAGAGCCTGCGCGGCGCCTATGGCCTCGGCCGTTCGGCCAAGTCCAAGGTCCTGCCGATGATCCTGCTCGGGGGGATGTGCGTGCCCGCCGCGATCCTCGTCGCGGTCGCCATCTTCGGCCACACCCGGGAGCTGCCGGTCGAGTACCAGCAGTACGCGGTCTACCTCCAGGCGGTCATAGGCCTCTACCTCGCCGCCCAGGCACCGCAGTCCGTCTCCCGCGACCTGCGCTTCAAGACCGTGCCGCTGTACTTCTCCCGCCCGCTGGAGACGGTGGACTACGTCGTGGCCAAGTTCGCCGCGATGGCCTGCGCACTCTTCCTGCTCACCGCCGCGCCCGTGCTGATCCTCTACGCGGGTGCCCTGCTCGCCAAGCTCGACTTCGCCGACCAGACGGCGGGGCTGGCGCAAGGACTGGTTTCCGTGGCCCTGCTCTCCCTGCTCTTCGCCGGTATCGGCCTGGTCATAGCCGCGCTCACACCGCGCCGAGGCTTCGGTGTGGCCGCCGTCATCGCCGTCCTGACCATCAGCTACGGCGCGGTCAGCGCGGTCCAGGGCATCGCCTTCGACCAGGGCAGCACCGAGGCCATCAGCTGGCTCGGCCTGTTCTCCCCGATCACCCTGATCGACGGTGTGCAGACCGCGTTCCTCGGCGCGACGTCGTCCTTCCCCGGCAAGTACGGCCCGGACGCGGCCACCGGGGCCGTCTACCTCCTCGTCGTCCTCGGGCTGACAGCCGCCTCGTACGGCCTGCTGATGCGCCGCTACCGAAAGGTCGGACTGTGACAACAATCAAGATCGACAAAGTCTCCCGCTGGTTCGGGAACGTGGTCGCGGTCAACGACGTCAGCATGACGATCGGTCCCGGTGTGACCGGCCTGCTGGGCCCCAACGGCGCGGGCAAGTCCACCCTCATCAACATGATGGGCGGCTTCCTGCCCCCCTCCAGCGGCAGTGTCACCCTCGACTCCCAGCCGATCTGGCAGAACGAGGACGCCTACCGGCAGATCGGGCTGGTCCCCGAGCGAGAGGCGATGTACGACTTCCTCACCGGGCGGGAGTTCGTCCTCGCCAACGCCGAACTGCACGGCCTGGAGCGGCCGGTCGCCGCCACCAAGAAGGCGCTGGCCACGGTCGACATGGAGTACGCGGCGACGCGCCGGATCGACACCTACAGCAAGGGCATGCGGCAGCGCGTGAAGATGGCGTCCGCGCTGGTGCACGAGCCGTCCGTGCTGCTGCTCGACGAGCCGTTCAACGGCATGGACCCGCGCCAGCGCATGCAGTTGATGGACCTGCTGCGACGGATGGGCGCCGAGGGCCGCACCGTGCTGTTCTCCTCACACATCCTGGAGGAGGTCGAGCAGCTCGCCGCGCACATCGAGGTCGTGGTCGCGGGCCGGCATGCCGCCTCGGGCGACTTCCGCAGGATCCGCCGCCTGATGACCGACCGACCGCACCGCTACCTGGTGCGGTCCTCCGACGACCGGCGGCTCGCCGCCGCGCTGATCGCCGACCCGTCCACCGCCGGCATCGAGGTCGATGTCCACGAGGGGGAACTCCGCGTCGAAGCAGTGGACTTCGCCCGTTTCACCGAGCTGCTGCCGCGGGTGGCCCGCGATCTGGACATCCGGCTGCTCACCGTCTCGCCCTCCGACGAGTCCCTGGAAAGCGTCTTCTCCTACCTCGTCGCGGCCTGAAAGGAGCCCAGCGATGTCCGCGCTCTACCACCCCACCGTCGCCCGGCTCACCTACCGGGCCCTGCTCGGCCGCCGCCGGGCGCTCCTGCTGTCCACCCTGCCCGTGCTGCTGCTGGTCATCGCCGTCGCGGTGCGCCTGCTGACCGGTGCCGACGACTCCACCGCCGACGGCGTCCTGGGCGGCTTCGCGCTGGCCACCATGGTGCCGCTGATCGGTGTGATCGCCGGGACGGGCGCGATAGGGCCGGAGATCGACGACGGCTCGGTGATCTATCTGCTGGCCAAGCCGGTCAAACGCCCCACGATCATCTTCACCAAGCTGATCGTGGCGATCACCGTCACCGTGGCGTTCTCCGCCATCCCCACCCTGCTCGCGGGGCTCATACTCAACGGCAACAGCCAGCAGATCGCCGTCGCCTACGCCATGGCCGCGGCCGTGGCCTCCATCGCCTACAGCGCGATCTTCCTCCTGCTGGGCACCGCGACCCGCCATGCGGTGGTGGCCGGCCTGGTCTACGCGCTGGTCTGGGAGTCGGTCTTCGGCAACCTGGTCGCCGGTGCCCGCACCCTCAGCGTCCAGCAGTGGTCGCTGGCCCTGGCCCAGAAGATCGCGCACGGCGATGTGATCACCTCCGATGTCGGCCTGCCGGCGGCCGTGGTGCTGCTGACCACCGTCACCTGCGCCGCGACCTGGTACGCGGGCCGGAAGCTGCGCTCGCTGACCCTGGCCGCAGAGGAGTGACGGCGTTTTCTGCCATCGGCCTCTCCGAACTGGTGTTTAAGTAGGGGCATGATCGATTCCGATGACGTCCGTCGCATCGCGCTCTCGCTTCCGGAGACGGTGGAGAAGGAGGCATGGCGGATGCCCACCTTCCGGGTCGCCGGGAAGATGTTCGTGACGGTCCCGGACGACGAGACGTCGTTCGCCGTGCGCTGCCCCATGCACGAGCGCGCGGAGTTGATCGCGGCGGAGCCGGAGAAGTTCTGGGTGCCGCCGCACGAGGCCAGTTCCCACTGGGTGCGGGTGCGGCTGGCCGCGCTGGAGGACATGACCGAACTCCGCGACATCCTGGTGGACTCCTGGAAGCAGGCCGCCCCGCCGCGCCTGCTGGAGAGCTTCTCCGCCCCGGACTGACCCGGCGCCGGGGCCTGCCCGGTACGGTGACGGCGGCCCCGGGACAACGGTGTTCCGGGTGGTCCTTGGCGAGCGGAAGGGTCGGTTGAGTGACGGTCGCACTGTTCACCCTCGGTGGGACGATCGCGATGGGCGGTGTCGCGCGGGACAGCCAGGGCGGTGGTGTGGTCACCCGGCTGACCGGCGCCCAACTCACGGCGGCCGTCCCCGGACTGGCCGAGCTGGGCGTCCCGCTGGACGTCCAGGACACACAGGCGGTGCCGAGCGCGAGCCTGACGTACGACCAGATCCTCGACCTGGTCGGGAGCGCCTCGCGCGCGGTGGCGGCCGGCGCCACGGGGGTGGTCGTCACCCAGGGCACCGACACCCTGGAGGAGACGGCGTATCTGGTCGACCTGGTGTGGCCGCACGACGCGCCGTTCGTCCTCACCGGCGCGATGCGGAATCCGACCCTCGCCGGGCCGGACGGACCGGCGAACCTGCTGGCCGCGGCCCGGGTCGCCGCCTCAGCCGAGGCGCGCGGTCTCGGCGCGCTGGTGGTCGCCAACGACCAGATCCACGCGGCCCGCTGGGTGCGCAAGACGCACAGCACCAGCACCGCGACCTTCGCGTCTCCCGACGTCGGCCCGATCGGGCACGTCATCGAAGGCCGGGTGCGGATCCTGACCACACCACCGCGGTATCAGCCGTATCCGACACCCGGCCTCGACCGGTCGCGGCTCGCGGCGACCCGGGTGGCGCTGTACACCGCGACCCTCGACGACGACGGCGCGCTGCTGGACGGGCTCGCCGAGACCCATCAGGGTCTGGTGGTGGCGGGGTTCGGCGTCGGACACGTCTCCGCCGCGCTCGCGCCTGTGCTCGGGGCACTGGCCGAACGCATGCCGGTGGTGCTGACCTCCCGCTGCGGCAGCGGCTCGGTGCTCCGGCAGACCTATGGCGCGGTCGGCTCGGAGACCGACCTCCAGCGGCGCGGCCTGCTCAACGCCGGGTTGCTCGACCCGTACAAGGCGCGCACTCTGATCCGGCTGCTGCTGGCGACGGGCGCCGATCGCGCGGCCGTCGCCGAGGCGCTGACGCGCCACGGCTGAGCCGAGCCGGAGCGTGTGGCGGAGCGCGCCGTCCGGCCCGGTCAGGCCCGAGCCGGACGTGAAGGGAGCCGGGCCGACCCGATCAGAGCCGGACTGAGCGGGTCAGAAGCTGAAACGGTCCTGGTGGACGTGGCCGAGCCCCTCCTTGGGGTACGGCGACACCTCGACCAGGCTCACCGGCGAGCGCCCACCGGGAACGTGCGCCGCGCCGCTCTTCCGGCCGCGACGCGACAGCACGACGGTCATGGCGATGGAAGCCAGCGCCACCGCGATCAATGCGACGAGTACCGTGCCCATGAGTCCCCCCTTGTGGTGTGTCAGCTCACCGTATCCCTCAGAGCCGACGGCGGCATCGAAAACGCCCGTATCCGGCCCCTACCCCGGTACGTCCCATTCCACCCTCGCGCCCGGGTGCGATGAAACACACGGGAAACAGAGATTCTCGAACGCGTGCCCGATAGGTCATCGGAACGGGTGACGTCGATCGAAAAAGCTACCCGCGAGTCTGTTCATCGGGTGATGATTACGTTGTGCGAGTGACGGGCTGCAGACCGTCATAGCCCCTCGGTGTGCGGCGTAAACGTCCCTGTCGCCGCCGGGGATTTGGTCCCACACATGGCGTGATCCCAAGGAGAACCATGAACATCCTCACCAACGCGCTCGCTGCCGTCCTGCACTTCGTGGGCTGGCTCGTCTGACGCTAAGGACGAGCCGGGACGGCGCCCCGCACCTGGCCGGCTGACCCCCGGCCGCGCGGCGCGTACCGGCGAGACTCGACGCCGTCCCTCCCGTCCCACGGAGGGGCGGCGTCCTGCCGTGTGAGTCCCGCACCGCCGGCCCCGCCGGACACCCCTAGCGGAGTCGGGGCAGCAGGGCCGCGGCGATCGCGCCCTGCACCTCGGGCAGTTCGTCCTCGCCGTCCTCCACGTCCCACAGGGCGTTCTGGAGCACCCGCGCCAGGGTCCAGCGCAGCGCCCGCTGGCGGTCCAGAGCGAGGACATCCGTCATCAGGTCGAAGCGGCGCAGCACCGCACGCGGCACGTCCGAGCCGGCGACGACCTCCTCCCAGCGGTTCGCGAGCGCGGGCATCAGATCGAAACCCGGGTCACCGGACAGGGGTTTGGGATCGATCGCCAGCCAGGGTTCCCGGCCCGTGCCGGGCAGCGAGGCCAGCACGTTCTCGTAGTGCAGGTCCCAGTGGAGCAGCCGGTCGCCCGGCTCGTCGCGCACCTCCCGCACCGCCGCCGCGCAACTGGCCAGCAGGCGCCGCTCGTCCGGGTCGCCGAGCTCCGGCAGTGCCTCGGGGACGTCGGCGAGCATCGCGTCGGTGATCTCGGCGAGACTGCGCAGCCCGGGCGGGGCCGGGGTCGCCACCAGCCGGCCCAGCAGCCCGGCCAGAGTCAGCAGCGCCTCCTCGACGTCCGGCACCGAGGCGAGCGAGCGGGCGCCGTCCAGCCGCTCCAGCAGCATGGTCCCGGAGGCCGGGTCGTGGTCGAGGAGCCGGACCGCGCCGTCCCCCGCCCATCGGCGCAGGCCGTCCGCCTCGCCCCGGGTCTCGTCGGTCACCTGCTGGAACTTGACCGCGGCCGGGGTGCCGTCCTGGCACCGGACGGGCAGTACCAGCGCGGCGTATCCATGCGACGGGGCGCCGTCCGGACGCAGCTGCCAGCGCTCCAAGTGCTCGCTGATGAGGTCCGGCAGGGCGGCCATCCACTCCGGGCCGTCGTCGTAATCGGCGTAGTACTCGGCCAGTTGCTCGGGGATGGCGGGGATGGCGGAGATGGGTATCCGGGTACCGGTCATGCGGGGGCGTCTCCTGTCAGACTCGCGGCCACCGTCTGCGCGAAGGCGGCCGCCACCGGGCTGAGCGTGTCCCACTGGCGCACCGCCCACCCGGCGGCCAGCGGCGGTAGTGAGGGGATGGGGATCAGCCGCAGGTCGCGGCGGGGCGTGTCGGCCCAGCCGGGCAGGGCGGGCACCACCGCGTGACCGAGGCCGAGTTCGGCCAGCAGGATGGCGGTGTCCCAGTCAGCGACGCTGGTGGTGGAGACGGGCTCGCAGCCCGGGCGGGTGAGGTGTTCGTCCAGCCACAACCGGGAGAACGAGTTCTCCGGCAGTCGGATCAGGCGGATCGCGCTCAGGTCGCCGGGGCCTATCTCGGTGCGCTCCGCGAGCGGGTCGTCCGTGCGGACCGCCAGCACCCAGGGCAGTTCGGTGACCACCCGCTGCTCCACGCCGCGCACCGGCGGCCGGATGGTGATCCAGGCCAGGTCAGCGGTGTTGGCGGCGAGCGCGGCGAGGCAGGCCCGGCTGGAATTCTCCGTCTGGAACTCCAGGCTGACGTGCGGGTGCCGCTGCCGGAACGCCACCACCCCGGCAGACATGAAGTGCCGCACCGTCGTCGCCCCGGTGGTGATGCGCACCGTCCCGCCGTCGCCCTGCCGCATGTCGCGCAGCCGGCGCAGCCCGTGGTCGAGCCCACCCAGGCCCTCGGCCGCCGAACGGTGCAGGACCCGGCCGGCCTGGGTGGGGGCGACGCCCCGCGGCTGACGCTCCAAGAGCTTGATGCCCAGCTCGCGTTCGAGCCGCTTGACGCGCTGGCTGACCGCCGACTGGGTGCAGCCCAGCTCGCGGGCGACGGCGCTGAGGCTGCCCGATTCGCAGACGGCGACAAAGGCGCGGAGATCGTCGAGAGTCACCGATCCACGTTAGCGAGTGGTGCGGTATGCCCCGCCGCGGGCTGCCCCGGTCCGGCCTGGCCGAATCCAGCCTGCGCCGGCCCGTCCTGGGTCGCTCCGTCCAGCCCGGCCTGCGCCGGCCCGTCCTGGGTCACTCCGTCCAGCCCGGCCTGCGCCGGAACGTGCACCGGCCCGTCCTGGCCCGGCTTGCCGCGGACCACGGCGAGGACCACCACCCCGGTCACCAGCGCGACGAGGCCGGAGATCAGGCAGATCCGGTCCAGGCCCGCGGCGAAGGCGTAGTGCACCAGCGAGTCGGCCGCCCGATGGGCCGGTCCCGGCGGGGCGTTGTCCAGCACCGCCTGGGCGTGGCCGCCGCTGATCGCGTCGGCCGTCCGGGACACCTCATCGGACGGGATTCCGGCGCCCGGGCCCGCGTCCGTCGCCGCGTCCGCCACCACGTCCTTCACTCGGGACGCGAAGACCGTGCCCAGCACCGCGATGCCCAGCGCGTAGCCCAGCTGCCGGAAGGTGTTCACGGCGCCGCTGGCCATGCCCGCCCGCTCCGGCGGTGCGGAGTCGAGCGCCGCCTTGACCAGCACCGGAATGCCGAGCCCGACGCCCACACCGGCCACGACCAGCCCCGGGGTCAGGGCCGCCCAGCCGGAACCGGAATCCAGCAGCAGGACATGGATCAGGGAGCCGGTGCCGACCAGCAGCAGCCCGCAGCCCAGTGCCCGCCCGGGGGCGACGCGCTCCAGCAGCCGGCCGCCCGCGGCGCCCACCACCAGGGTCGCGCCGGCCAGCGGGGTCACCGCCAGGCCGGCCTGTACCGGACTGAGGCCGAGCACCGACTGGAACCAGATCCCGGCGTAGGTGAAGTACGGGAAGGCCGCGGCCTGGAGCAGTAGCGCCGCCGCCATCAGCACCGCGAAGGACGGTCGGCGCAGCAGCGCGAGATCGAGCAGCGGCTGCCGGGCCCGGCGTTCGGCGAGGACGAAGACGAGCAGCGCGAGCGCCGCGACGACGAGTGCGGCGACCGAGACGGTGTCGCCCCAGCCCTCCTCGCCACCCCGGATCAGCCCGTAGGTCAGCGCGCCGGCGAAGAGGGTGAACGCGACGGTGCCCGGAGCGTCGATCCGCGCCCCCGGCGCCCCGCGCGACTCCGCGACCGTACGGATGGTGATCCACATCGCCAGCGCGGTCAGCGGCAGGTTGACCAGGAAGATCCAGCGCCAGTCGGCGTACTCGGTGAGCAGGCCGCCCAGGACCGGGCCGACCGCCACCGCGGCGCCGCTCGTGCCGCCCCAGACGCCGAAGGCGACGCCCCGGTCCCGGCCGGAGTAGGTGGCCATCAGCAGCGGGGTGTTGGTGGCGAACATGGCGGCCGCCCCCACGCCCTGCGCGGCACGCGCGGCGATCAGGGTGCCGGTGTCCGGGGCGAGTCCGCAGGCCAGCGAGGAGAGCGCGAAGACGGCCAGGCCGACCAGGTAGAGCCGGCGGCGGCCGAAGAGATCGGCCGCGGACCCGGCCGCCATCAGCAGCGCCGCGAGCGCCAGGGCGTAGATGTCCATCACCCACTGGAGCGAGGTGAAGGAGGCGTCCAGGCCGTGCGCCATGTGCGGCAGCGCGGTGTTCACGATGGTGACGTCGATCAGCAGCATGAAGTTGCCGAGGGTGATGGCGGCGAGCGGCCACCATTTCGTGCGCATGCGGAACTCCGTACGTCGGATGAGGTGGTGCGGGGGGACCTGGTGACTGTGCGATCCGCGGGGGCGGCGTAGCCACTCAGGCCCGGTCCGCGCGGCGCTATCCGACATCGGGTTAGCGTGGTTTGGTGAAATCCGACACGGGGGAGGGCGCCGCGGAGCAGTCGGCGCGGCGGCACGAACGGGGAAACGAGGGGGGCCACGACCGGGGGCACCACCGGGGCCACGATCGGGGGTTCGACGAGCTGGACCGACAGCTGGTCCATGCCCTCCAGCTCGATGCCCGTGCCCCGTTCAGCCGGATCGGCGAGGTGCTGGGCGTCTCCGACCAGACCGTGGCCCGCCGTTACACCCGGCTGCGCTCCACCGGCGCGATCCGGGTGCTCGGGCTGACCGAGCCCGAACTGCTGGGTGAGGTGGTCTGGATGGTCAGGGTGCAGTGCACCCCGGACGCCGCGACCTCCGTCGCCGAGGCGCTGGCCCGCCGCCCGGACACCGCGTGGGTGAGCATGCTCTCCGGCGGCACCGAGATCGCGGCCGTCACCCGCGCCGCCAGCGACCAGGACAGCGACGCGCTGCTGCTGCGGACGCTGCCCAGCACCCCGCGCGTGGTGGGCGTCACCGCGCATCTGCTGCTGCACACCTTCTTCGGCGGGGCGCAGAGCCTGGTCAGCAAGTCCGGGACGCTCAGCGCGGATCAGGTCGCGCGGCTGACCGGAGACGGGGACGGAGACGGGAACGGAGATGGGGGTGGGGACGGGTTCGGGACCCGTCGCGGGGCCGGGCACGTTCGGGCGAGCGCGGCGGGTGGCCCGCTCACCGCCGGGGACCAGCGGATGCTGGCGGAGCTGGCGCGGGACGGGCGGGCGCGGCCCGCCGATCTCGCGGCCGTCACCGGCTGGTCCCAGTCGACCGTACGCCGTCGGATGGCGGAGCTGCTGGCCGACGGCACGCTCTACTTCGACGTCGACTACGACCACCGGATCTTCGGTCTCGGTGTCACCGCGCTGTTGTATCTGTCCGTGCCGCCGTCCGAACTCGTCGCGACCGGCGAGGCGTTGGCCACGCATCCCGAGGTGGGTTTCGCCTGCGCCACCACCGGGCCGCACAATCTCCTCGCCTCGGTGGTCTGCGCCGATGTGCGGTCGCTGTACACGTATGTGACGACGCGGGTCGCCGCGCTGCCCGCCGTGCAGAGCATGGAGACGGCACCGAGGATCCGGACCGTCAAGGGCCCCGGACCCTTTCCGGTGCCCCCGCACGCCCGCAGGCCACACGCCTGACCCGCGCCCGGCTCACGCGCGCGCCCGGCTGAGGCGCGCCGGGCCGACGGGCGGCCGGTTCACCGGCCGAACAGCCGCTCCAGGACCAGGGCGATGCCGTCTTCGTCATTGGACGCGGTGACCTCGTCGGCCACCGACTTCAGCTCCGGGTGCGCGTCCGCCATCGCCACGCCGTGCGCGGCCCAGCCGAACATCGGGATGTCGTTGGGCATGTCGCCGAAGGCGATCGTCTCGGCGGCCTTGATCCTCAGGCGGCGGGCGGCCAGCGACAGCCCGGTCGCCTTGCTGAGGCCCAGCGGCAGCAACTCCACTATGCCGGCGCCCGCCATGGTGACGCCGACCAGGTTGCCGGCCACCGTGACGGCGGCCTTGACCAGCTCCTCGTCGGGCAGCTCGGGGTGCTGGATGTAGAGCTTGGTGAGGGGTGCGGCCCACACCTCGGCCGGATCGGTGAAGGGGGTGTACGGCAGGTCGCCGCCGAGCGTGCGGTAGCCGGGTCCGACCAGCACCTCGCCGTCCAGGCCGTCGCGGCTGGCCGCCAGGAAGACCGGCCCGACCTCCGCTTCGATCTTGGCGAGCGCCAGGCCGGCGAGCTGCCGGTCCAGCGTCACCGAGGTCAGCAGCCGGTGCTCACCCGCGTGGTAGAGCTGGGCGCCCTGGCCGCAGACCGCGAGCCCCTGGTATCCGAGGCTGTCCAGGATGTGGCGCGTCCAGGGCACCGCCCGGCCGGTGACCACAAGGTGGGCGGCACCGGCCGCGGTGGCCGTGGCGAGCGCCGCACGGGTGCGCGGCGAGATGGTCTCGTCGGAACGCAGCAGCGTCCCGTCGAGGTCCGTCGCGATCAGCCGGTACGGGAGCGGGGCGGCGGCGCTCACTCGGTGGGCTTGGCCGGCTTGGTGGAGCCGGTGGGCTTGGCCGTGGGCTCCAGGACCTCGCGGCCGCCCAGGTAGGGCCGGAGGATCTCCGGGACCCGAACGGAGCCGTCGGCCTGCTGGTGGTTCTCGAAGATCGCCACGATGGTGCGGGGGACCGCGCAGAGCGTGCCGTTGAGCGTCGCCAGCGGCCGGACGTGCTGCTTGCCGTCCTTGGCTTCACGGACCCGGACCGACAGCCGCCGCGCCTGGAACTCGTCGCAGTTGGAAGCGGAGGTCAGCTCGCGGTACTTGCCCTGGGTCGGGATCCACGCCTCGCAGTCGAACTTCCGGGAGGCCGAGGCCCCCAGGTCGCCGGTGGCCACGTCGATCACCTGGAACGGCAGCTCCAGGCTGGTCAGCCACTGCTTCTCCCACTCCAGCAGCCGCCGGTGCTCGGCCTCGGCGTCCTCCGGCGCGACGTAGGAGAACATCTCGACCTTGTCGAACTGGTGGACCCGGAAGATGCCGCGGGTGTCCTTGCCGTACGTGCCGGCCTCGCGGCGGAAGCAGGGCGAGAAGCCCGCGTACCGCAGCGGGAGCTTGTCCGCGTCGATGATCTCGTCCATGTGGTACGCGGCGAGCGGGACCTCGGAGGTGCCGACCAGGTAGTAGTCGTCCTTCTCCAGGTGGTAGACGTTCTCCGCGGCCTGGCCGAGGAAGCCGGTGCCCTCCATGGCGTGCGGCCGGACCAGCGCCGGGGTCAGCATCGGGATGAACCCGGCCTCGGTGGCCTGCGCGATGGCGGCGTTGACCAGGGCCAGCTCCAGCAGCGCGCCGACGCCGGTGAGGTAGTAGAAGCGCGAGCCGGAGACCTTGGCGGCCCGCTCGACGTCGATGGCGCCGAGAGCCTGGCCGATCTCCAGGTGGTCCTTGGGCTCGAAGCCCTCGGCCTGGAAGTCGCGCGGGGTGCCGATGGTCTCCAGGACCGCGAAGTCGTCCTCGCCGCCGACCGGGACCTCGGGGTGGACCAGGTTGCCCAGCTTGAGCAGCAGGGCCTGGGTCTCCGCCTTGGCCTCGTCCTGCTCGGCGTCGGCGGCCTTGACGGCGGCGGACAGCTCGCCGGCGCGCTTCAGCAGCTCGGCCTTCTCGTCGCCGGCGGCCTTGGGGATGAGCTTGCCGAGCGACTTCTGCTCGGCACGCAGCTCGTCGAAGCGGACGCTGGAGGACCTGCGCCGCTCGTCGGCGGAGAGCAGCGCGTCGACGAGCGCGACATCCTCTCCACGGGCGCGCTGGGAGGCGCGCACACGGTCGGGGTCCTCACGGAGCAGGCGAAGGTCAATCACTCCACCAGGTTACCGGTGCGGCGTCCGGGACCTCGACCCGATATCCCCTTGTGTTGCCATTTGTCCCTTTTGCGCATTTAGGTGACGGCCAGGAAAGCCGGTGAATTCCGTCGGACGGGTGCCCTGTCGGGCGCCGTCAAAGAATTCGTGCGCATTCGCTGAAAAGGGGCATGCGGGGAGGGTGGTGCTGACCGGCCCCGAGCGTACTCCCTTGTGCTCGGGAGGAGTTGGACGCGGGTGGCGACCACGGGTTGTCCACAGGGGATCGGCTCTCCCGGTTAGTTATCCACAGCCTGTGTGTGGGATCTGTGGATTCCGGAATTGATCATTCCGTCTTGGTGGTGATGACCGCTGGATTCCCGGATCAAACCATGGACTCGCACTCTTTCGAGTGGGAATGATTAACTTTCGATGACTCTAAAGGGTTGATCGCCGCAATTCGGCTGACGGTGGCAACCGACCGGGCTGTGGACATCGATGGAGTGAGTTTGGCGATCTGTCGACGATGTCGGGTTGATCTGTCGACTTATCCCCAGCGGCGGGATGCCGCCTGTGGATAACTTGGCGGTGGCTGGGGACAACGGGTGGCTGGGGACAACGAACGGCCGCGGGCCGCTCGGCTCAGGCCCGGCCGTCCTGGCAGCGGGCCAGCCACTCCGCGGCCGCCACGAACTCCTCGTCGGAGGTGCCGGCCCGCAGGGCCCCCACCTCCGAGGGCTGGACGCCCGCGCGCGGATACGAGCCCAGGAAACGCACCTTCGGGCAGATCCGCTTGAGCCCCATCAGCGCCGAACCCACCCGGCGGTCGTTGATGTGCCCCTCGCAGTCCACCGAGAAGCAGTAGCGGCCCATGCCCTCGCCGGTCGGCCGCGACTCGATCCGCATCAGGTTCACCCCGCGCGCCGAATACTCCTGGAGCAGCTCCAGCAGGGCGCCGGGATGGTCGTCGCCGAGCCAGATGACCACCGAGGTCTTGTCCGCGCCGGTCCACGCGGCCGGGCGGGCCGGGCGGCCGACCAGCACGAAGCGGGTGACCGCGTTGGGGGCGTCGTGGATCTCCGAGACCAGGGGCTCCAGCCCGTACCGGGCGGCCGCGAACTCACCGGCGAACGCCCCGTCGTACCGCCCCTCCTGGACCAGCCGGGCGCCGTCCGCGTTCGAGGCCGCCGACTCCCACTGCGCGTCGGGGAGGTTGGCCGCCAGCCAGTTGCGCACCTGCGGCTGGGCCACCGGGTGACCGGTCACCGTCTTCACGTCCGCCAGCGTCGTACCGGGGCGCACCAGCAGGGCGAAGGCGATCGGCAGCAGCACCTCGCGGTAGATCATCAGCGGTTCGCCGGTGGCGAGTTCGTCGAGGGTGGCGGTGACGCCGCCCTCCACGGAGTTCTCGATCGGCACCAGGGCCCCAGCGGCGGAGCCGGACCGGACGGCGTCGAGCGCGGCCGGGACGGAGACCATCGGGATCAGCTCGCGGGTGGCGGCCTCCGGCAGGGTGCGCAGCGCGGCCTCGGTGAAGGTTCCTTCGGGGCCGAGGTAGGTGTAGCTGCTGGCCGACATCACGGTGGACTCCCCTGCGATCTGAAGGAGCGACCCACGATACCCACGCGCGGCTGGGGGCGTGGTGGACCGTCCGAGCTGTGGAACGGGCGGCGCCGGCTTCACAGGCACGGCTCGGAGTGGTCCCCGCCGCCTCCTCCCGCGACGGTCGTCAGCGGCCGGCCCGGTGGGCGGGCGAGACCGATCAGGATCAGCACCAGTTCGTCGACTACCTCGTCGAGGGTGGCGTCGACCTGCCCGGCGGTCCAGTCGTGCAGCAGGCCGTTGACCGCGCCGATGAAGGCTCTGGCGGAGAGCCGGAAGTCCCGGGGCGCGGCCTCGCCCCGCTCGACCGCCTCGGCCGCGTGCACGCACAGCAGGCGCACCCAGCGGCTCCGGCGTATCAGCCGCTGCCGCTCCAGCCGGGGACTCACTCCGAGGATCTCCACGAAGGCGATCCGGATATGGCGCGGATCGCCGGTCGTGGCCGCCGCGTACGCGCGGAAGACCGCACCCGCGCGCTCGGCCAGCGGCAGCCCGTGGGAGGCGGCGAGGGCGCCGAGGGCGGCCCGCTCCGCGTGGTCGTTGACCTGGTGATAGAGGGTGGCGAGCACCTCCTCCAGGCTGCCGAACTCCTCGTAGAACTGCCGGGTGGACAGCCCGGCCGCCTCGCACAGCGCGCTCACCGAGGTGGCGCGGTAGCCCGGGGTGTCACCGAAGAGCCGCAGGCCGGCGTCGAGCAGCCGCTGCCGCCGCTCGGCCCGCCGCTCCTGCGCCGATCGGCCGGCGTACCTCCCGGTGGGACGTCTGGCCGTGCCCGCCACCTGTTCCCCCCTCGCTCGATCGGCTTGGAGAGAGGACTTACCGGTTGACCGGTTCTTTATGCCGGTGTCCCTTGCCGACTGCCGCTTCGCTGGGAGCGCCCGGTGCCCTGGGGGCGCACGGAGCGGCTGTCCCGGCGCACCGGAGCACGCCCGGCGCTTGAGGGGGCTGGGAGCTGTCCGGGGGGACGCCGCGACACCGCGGAGACCCCCCGGACACCTCTAACCCCTCCAGTTTCAACCCTCCAGCAGCGGCTGCCCGACGTACGAGCCCGGCCGCGGCGCCGGCGGCACCGCGAACAGCCCGCTCGCCTCATGCCGCAGGAAGCGGGAGAGGCCGTCGCCCCGGTCCAGCTTCCGCTGCACCGGCACGAACCCCTTCATGGGGTCCGCCTGCCAGGCGATGAACAGCAAGCCCGCGTCCGGCGCCCCGTCCTCCCGGAATCCGTCGTGGTACGAGAACGGCCGCCGCAGCATCGCGGCGCCCTGGTTCGTCTCCGGTGCCGCGACCCGCACATGCGCGTCGCCCGCGACGGCCAGCGCACCCTCGGGGGTGAGCTTGCCGAGGTCGACGGGGGTGGTCTCGGTCCCGCCCGACAGCGGCGCACCGTCGGACTTGCGGCGGCCGATCACCTGCTCCTGCTCGGTCAGCGACAGGTTGTCCCAGGAGTCCAGCAGCATCCGGATGCGCCGGACCACGGCGTACGAGCCGCCCGCCATCCACTCCGGCTCTCCGCCGGCGGGCACGAACACCCGCCGGTCGAAGTCCGGGTCGGACTGCTTGGGGTTGTTGGTGCCGTCGACCTGCCCCATCAGATTGCGGGCGGACATCGGCCGCTCGGTGGCGCCCGGGGTGCGGTTGAAGCCGTTCATCTGCCAGCGCAGCCGCGCCGCGTCCCCCGCCTCCCGCTGGAGGGCGCGCAGCGCGTGGAAGGCGACCAGCGCGTCGTCCGCCCCGATCTGCACCCACAGATCACCGTTGCTGCG
Source organism: Streptomyces sp. JLBT605 (assembly GCF_058215555.1). Classification (NCBI taxonomy): domain Bacteria; kingdom Bacillati; phylum Actinomycetota; class Actinomycetes; order Kitasatosporales; family Streptomycetaceae; genus Streptomyces; species Streptomyces sp. JLBT605. The sequence goes on along the minus strand of NZ_CM177087.1, from coordinate 3,263,038 downwards.
CTTGGCGTCCAGGGCGTCGGCCGAGAAGTCGGGCAGCGGGGCCAGCGCCCGCGGCATCCGGCCGGACAGCCCGGTCCGGCCGAAGAACGTCCGGCCGAAGCCGAAGGTGACGGTCAGCGAGGAGGGGCCCGCGTCCAGCGCGATGCCGGTGTCCGCCTCCCCGGCCTGCGGGTCGCCCGCCATCAGCCGTTCCGCCGTCGCCGACCAGCGGCGCAGCAGCGCGGCCGCCGCCTTGCGGTCCGCCCCCGGCGCCAGGTCGAAGGCCAGCAGATGGCCGCACGCCTGCAGCGGGGTGGTGATGCCGGGCTGGGGCCCTTCGGTGCGGAAGGCGACGGAGGTCGACCCGACGCTGCTGAGACTGGTCGGCGGCTCGTCCCGCAGTGCCTCGGCGCCGGCCGCCCCGGCCGCGCCACCGGCCACCAGACCGGCCGCGCCGACGGCACCGGCCGTACCCAGCAGCCGGCGGCGGGAGAGCGCCGGCCGCTGCTCGTCCTCCGGCGGCGTCGGCTTCCGCTTCGGCTGGGTGCTCGGCCGCTGGTGCTCGTCCTGCTTCTTCCGCGGTTGCTGCTTGTTCCGCTTCATCTGGGGCTGTCGCTGGTTCTGCTGCGTCACGGGCCGACCTTCACGGTCTTGACCTCGGTCACCTGGTCGATGTCGGAGGTCCGTACGGTCATGGAGAGTTGCCAGGCACCGGACACCGGCAGCTGGAAGCGGGACGCGCTCCAGTGTCCGGTGGAGAGATGGTCCAGCGTCGCGGTGAGCGGGCCGATGTCCTGCTTGCGCTGGGTGAAGGCCAGCTTGAGCTCCGCCACGTCGACCGGCCGGCCGGCGGGGTCGGTGAGGTACACATGCACCTGGTTGTCGCCCTTGCGGGCCGGGTCGAGGGTGATCTCGGCGGTGCCGCGTCCACTCTTGTTCCCGGTGTCGTACGGGACCTTCAGGGTGACCGGCCCGGCGGCGGGGGCGCTGCCCCGGGCGGCCGCCTGCTCGGTCTCCGCCCGCCCCGGCTGGGTCCCGGTCAGCAGGGTGGTCACCGCCAGCAGGACCACGGCCACGGCGGTCTCGGCCAGCACCGAACGGCGCAGTGCGCCCCGCTGCGGGTCGCTGTCGCGGCGGCGGAGTGCCGCCGTCTTGTCCACCGCGGCCCGTTGGCGGGCGAGCTGGGCGGCCCGGACCGAGTCGGCCCCGCCATCGCCGGTGTCCGAGCCACCGGAATCCGAGCCGGTGATGGTCGGCGTGTCCGCCGTATCCGCCTGGTCCGCCTGATCCGCCGTGACGGTTCCCCTGCCCCCGGCCGCGGCTCGGGCGCGCGCGGCCGCGGGCCGGCCGGTCCCGGTCGCCTTGTTCTTCGCGCCCTTCGTGACCTTCGCGCCCTGCGTGCGCTGGGCGTCCGGCGCGTCCGACGACACCTGTGCCGGGTCGGTGAGGCGGGCCGTCCAGCGACGGGACACCCCGGCGATGCCGACCAGCACGGTGATCAGCGACACCTTGATCAGCAGCAGCCGCCCGTACTCGGTGTCGGTCAGCGCTCCCCAGCTGCCCACCTGCCGCCATGCCTGGTAGAGGCCGGTCGCGACGAGGACGAGGACGGAGCCGAACGCCATCCGCGAGAAGCGGCGTACCGCAGGGGCCGGAACCGGCTCACCGGAGCGGAGCGTCACCAGCAGGGACACCAGTCCGCCCAGCCAGACCGCCACGGCCAGCAGGTGCAGCACATCGACCGGCATGGCCAGCCAGGGCTGGATGCCGACCGAGGCGTGCTCGGCCATCGCCCAGGTGGCGCCGAGTCCGGCCGAGACCACCGCACCGCCGCAGGCGAGGCCGACGGCCAGATCCCGGCGGACCCGTGCGTCGTCGCCCCCGGCCCCGGAGCCGTCCCCCGAAGCCGACGTGTCCCCAGACCCGGACCCCGACCCGGTCGCCGTCCCCGTCCCGGCGTGTGCCGCGCGGCGGGCGTACGAGCCGAAGAGCACCGCCACGAAGACCGCCGCCGCGCCGAGCAGCAGCAGCCGGGACAGCAGCGCCGACCCCGGCTTGGTGGACAGCACGTCGTCCAGTCCGCCGAGGTCGAAGGCCGCGCCGACACCGTCGCCGTTCACATACGGGCCGCGCAGCAGCAACAGCAGCAGGGTGGCGACGAAGAGCGTCACCCAGCCCCCCGCGGCGACCTTCTCCACCGGCCGCGAGGACCGGCAGACCCCCGCGAAGACGCAGCCGCCGATCAGCAGCACGAAGCCCGCGTACGCGGCGTACCGGGCGATGCCGTAGAGCAGGTCGACCGTGTCGTCCGGTTCCGCGCTCGTCGGCACCGACACCGTGGTCTTCGACGGCGCCCCGATGGAGAAGGTGAAGGCCCCGCCCACCGGGTGGCTGTCCTCCGAGACCGCCTTCCAGGCCACCGTGAAGGTGCCGTCCGGCAGGCCCGAGTGGAGGGCCACGGACGCGGTCGACGACTTGCCCGCCACATGGCTCGGCTCACCGGAGTCCACCCGCTTGCCGCGCGGATCCAGCACCCGCACGGAGTCGTCGGAGAGCAGCACCCCCTCGGAGAAGGTGAGCGTCACCCGCTCCGGCGCGGTCTGCAGCACCGAGCCCTCGGCCGGGTCGGTGGCGGTCAGCGCGGCGTGCGCGGCCGCGGGCGTCGCGCCCAGACCCAGCACGCACAGCAGCGCGGCGAGCAGCGTTCCGCACAGCGACAGCAGCCGCCGGTGGGACAGCAGGCGCCGGTGCGACGGCCGGCGCCGGTCCGGGTCCGGGGCCGGCACGGGCCGTCGGCGCGGCAGCGGTCGCCGGGTGGCGGGGGCCAGGGAGGTCATCGGCGTCAGTCCTTGGGTCGGTACGTCGTCGGTTTGACCGGGACGTCGATCCGGATGGGGCCGGAGTCGGCGAAGTGGAGCGTGAAGCGGACCTTCTCGCCGACCTTCGGCTTGTGGGCCAGCTTTCCGAGCATCAGGTGGCTGCCGCCGCTGGCGAGCCGCAGTTCGCCGTCGGCCGGGATGTCCATCCCGGACACCTGCTCCATCCGCGTGCCCTTGGTGGCGTGCAGCGTGACGTCATCCGAGAGCGGGGTGGTGACGGAGGTCAGCCGGTCGGCGGTGCCGCCGGTGTTCCGCAGGGTCAGGAAGCCGGCGGCCATGTCGGGCATCGCGGGCTGCGGCATGTACGCGCCGCTCACCGACAGCTCGGGGCCGGAGGCTTCCTTGTCGTCGTCGGACGCGCAGGCGGTGAGCACCAGGCCGAGCGAGGTGGTGACGGCGACCGCGGCGGCCGCGTACCACCGGGTCTGCGTCGCCCGCGCCCCGTCCCGCGCTCCGCCGGCCGGCCCGCCGCTCTCTCCGGTGTCCCCGGTCTTCCGCCCGGTCACGGGTTCACGCCCTTGGCGATCTTCGGCAGATCCTTGGCGTAGGTCTCGGCCGTGGTCTCGGTGGTGTAGATCCAGTGGCCCTTGTCGTCCTTCGGGGAGAAGCCGAGCACCTGGGCGCCGTGGTTGACGATGATGCTGCCGTCCTTCTTCTTCTTGGGCTTCTCGACGAGGATGCCCAGCGGCTTGGCAGCTGCCTGGATGGTGTCGAAGTCGCCGGTCAGGCCGACGAAGTCGGTGCCGCCCTGGCCGTCCAGCCAGGAGCGCATCCGCTTGGGGGTGTCCCGGGCCGGGTCGGTGGTCACGAAGATCACCGAGAGGTTCTTGCGGTCCTCGGGGGACATCTTCTGCTGCGCGATGGCGATGTTGCTCATCACCAGCGAGCAGACGTCGGGGCAGTAGGTGTAGCCGAAGTAGATCAGGGTGGGCTTGCCCTTGGTCCGCTTCAGCAGGTCGAACTTCTTGCCCTCGGTGTCCGTCAGCACCAGGTCGGGCTTGGTCTTCGGGTCGTCGTCGAGGACGATCGCGGAGCTCCGCTGCCTGGCGCCGGACACCTCGGCGACGGAGTCGCCGCCGCCCTGTCCGCCGGCCTTGCCACTGCCGTCGTCGGAGCCGCAGGCGGTGAGGGAGAGCGCGGCCGCGGCGGTCAGCGCGGCGGCAAGAATCTTGGTGCGCATGGAGTGCTTCTCCAGTGAGGTTGATCAGGGGCCGGCCCCGGCCGATCGATGAGCGACCGGGGACCGGCGAAGGTCGATCGAGGGTGGACGTCAGGCGGAACGGCGACGGCCGGCGATCACACCGAAGGCACCGCCCGCGATGCCGACGACGATGCCCGCGATGCCCAGCACCCGGGCCGTGGTGTCGCTGCTGTCCCCGCTGTCGGCGGCCTCGGTCTTCTCCTCGCCCTTGTCGGCCTTGTCCTTGTCACCGGACGAGGGCGCGCCCGAGCCGTGGTGGTCGGAACCCTCCGCGGGCTCCACCAGCGTCAGGACCGGAGCCGGGTTCTCCGGCTCCGGGGCGCCCTCCTTCGGCTCCTCGATCCAGCGCACGACCTCCTTGTTGTCGTACGTCTGGAGGGCCTTGAAGACGAGCTTCTCCGCGTCCTCGGGCAGCTGGCCCATCGACACCGGGAACTGCTGGAAGGTGCCCGGCTCGATGCCGTCCTTCTGCGCGGTCCAGGTGATCTTGGAGGCCGCCTCGTTGATCTTCTTGCCGTGCATCTCGATCGGCTTGTCCAGCTTGGACTTGGTGACCTTCACGTCCCAGCCGGGGACGGGCTGCGGCATCACCGAGGCGAGCGGGTGATCGGTCGGGATGGTGACCTCGAGCTTGACCGTGGAGGCGTCGTCCCGCTCGTTGGGGACCTTGAAGTTGACGACGCTGTAGCCGCCCTTCTCGGCCTGGCCGGGCTGCACGCTCACGTGCGCGAAGGCGGGGGCGGCGGAGAGCAGGACGACGGCCCCGGCGGCCATCCCGGCGACGACGGGCAGGCGGCGCAGACGCATGGCGTTCATGACAGAGGACTCCAGAGAGAGTGAAAGATCCGAAAAGACGGTGACGTGGGTCGGTTGGCGCGCGTGCGGCGACGCCGCGTCAGCCCTCCGCCTCCACGTATCCGTGATCTCGCTGGAGTGATGCTGCCGCGCCGGTCAGGCCGCGAGCGCGAAGCGCGGCGGACCCCGCCGGATCACGCTGTGCTGGAGCGCCACCGAGCACGGCTCGGGCACTCCCCGGCCGTCCGCGCGCACCACCCGCACCCCGTCCGCCGGGTCTTCGCCCAGCAGCCGGGTGCGCAGCGCCCGGGCCAGCCGCAGCGCGGTGCGCAGCGCCCGGACGCAGACCCCGTCGGTCGACAGGCGCACCAACTGCCACAGCGCCGCCTCGCCGCGGCGCAGCAGCCAGCCGGCCGCCAGCGCCGCCAGCAGATGGCCCAGCACCATGACGGGCGAGGGCAGCAGGGCGTCCATCAGTGAGGTGTGCGGGGCGGCGACCGCGTGCCAGGTCTGGCCGATCCGGTCGGCGTAGCCGTCGGCGTGGCCGGCGTGGGCGCCATGCGCTCCGGAGGCGGCCTGTGCCCCGCCGGAGGCCGGGTCGAGCCCGGCGTCGGTCACGATCCGGCGGGCCCGGAGGGGCGTGAGCCGCTGGGGCCCGGAGTCGCACAGCAGCTTGGAGGCGAGCTGGATCATCCGGCCGTAGGAGCCGGAGCCCGCACCGGACCCCGGCGCGGGCCCGGCGGCGGCCATCGCCGTGCCGTGCTGCCCCAGGGCGAAGAGTGTGTGCAGGGCGAGCTGGCCGATCGCCAGCGCCCCCGCGATCTGGGGCAGCGTCCGCTCGCGCCCCGCCGAGGCCACCACCACCGCGAACACCGCGAGGCAGCCGGCGGCCAGCGTCCACAGCGGGACCGGCGCGCAGGACGCCAGCGCGTGCCCGCCGGCCGAGAGCACCACGCAGACCGCGGTGAAGACGGCGGCACGCACCATCCGGAACCCCATCCCGGCGCGCACGGCACCGGCGCCGGTACGCCCGAGCGACCGCAGGGGCGCGAGGCTCCCTGAGGCGCGGCGGTCGGGCGACGGCAGGACATGCATGGCGGCGTCATCATCCCACCGGAGCCCGGCGTCCCCTACGGCTGGGGTCCCCGCGCCGGAGGCAGGGGGAGGGGCGCCCGGTCCGGTCGCCCGCGCGCGGTGGTGCGCCGGAGCGTGAACGGCGCAGTTCAGGCGCGTATGCACCCGTACGGCCCTGTGTACGTCCCCCATACACCGGTGGCCTGACGCGGCGCGTCCGCCGAATGAGCGGAGTCACGTCCGGCGCACGCTTACGGACCATGGTGCCCGGCAATACGTATCGATATGTCGAGCCGTGGTCGGGAGGCTGGAGCATGAGCATCTGGTGGTCTCTCCATCTGCGACGTGAGGCTGCGAGCGTGCCGTTGGCCCGCCGGCTCCTCCTCGGCACGATGGAGACGGCCGGCGTCGACCCGGAGATCTGCCATGACCTGTCCCTGGCACTGACCGAGGCGTGCGCCAACGCCGTCGAGCACGGCGGTGCCGAGGGCGCCGGCGACGCCTACCGCGTCACCGCCTTCATCGACGGCGACACCTGTCGCATCGAGGTCACCGACTCCGGTCCCGGCTTCGCCCACACCCCGGCCCCGCGCGATCGCCGCCCGGCGCCTCCCGGGGCCCGCCCCGCGCCCGACTGCCAGCCCACCCTCCAGCAACCAGCCCCCGCCCAGGCAGAACACGGGCGGGGGTTGTTCCTGATCGAGGCCCTGACCGACCACGTCCGCTACCGCAACCGTTCCGGCCGGCACGGCGCGGTGGTCAGCTTCGACAAGATCCTCAAATGGCGCGAGGACGCCCTGCTCAAGGCGTCCTGACGCCACCTGTCCTGGAGTCACCTGTCCTGACGTCACGGCGTCCTGATCGGAGCGCGCCGGCGGCACCCGTATGGACGACCCGAAGTGATGTCCTGTTTGCGGGGATTTAAGGTGCTTGCTGTGTGTCGAATACGCAGGAGCATTCCGTTGCTGACGGCCGCCGTCTTCGTGCTGCTGCACGTCTTCGCCTATCCGGGCACCCGCTTCGCCAATGACTCCTACCGCTACGCGCGCTCGGCCTACGAGTTCCTGGGCGAACCCCACCGGGAGGCGCAGAGCAAGGCGTTGCGGGCGTACTGCGCGGACACGGCGGCGATGCTCCAGCGCAACCGCATGCTGCACCAGATCGAGTTCCGGGCGCCGGTGCGCCGCCATGAGTACCAGGACTGCCTGGACCGGTATGCGCAGGGCCTCAATCCGGGCAACGCCCGGTACGAGGCCCTTTTCCGCGCCCGCCCCGCCTATCCGGTGATGGCCGCGCCCTTCGTCTGGCTCCTGGGGCCAAAGGCCGGGCTGATCGCCGTCGCCGTGGGCTTCACCGCTCTCGGCGGGCTGCTGGTCCTGGTCCTCCTGCGCGCGCTGCGTGCGCCGCCTTCGACAGCCTGGCTCGGCCAGTGCCTCTACTACGTCACCCCGATAGGCCTGTGGGGCAGCCGGCCGCTGACGGAGGGCCCGGTGGTCGCCCTCATGACAGCCGTACTGCTCGCCGCGGTGTGGCTGTATCAGGAGCGCTGGGTGGCGGGGACGCTGCTCTCCATGGGTGCCTTCACCCTGGGCCTGGCCGTCAAGTACTCGAGCTTCGTCCTCCTGGCGCCGTGCCTGGTGGCGGCCGCTGCCATCGCCTGGCTGTTCGTCCCGGAGGCCCGGAGCAAGAGCACGCGCCGACTGCTCGCCCTGTCGCTCTGTCAGTCCCTTCTCGCCTTCGCGATGAGCAAGCTGCTGCGCCTGCCGGGGCTGGAGGACTCGCTTCAGGACACCTTCGCCCTGCACTGGACGTATGCCGAAGTCGCCGACCCCTGGCGCCGGCTGCTCGAGCTCAACGTCAACTACTGGTGGCAGTGGCTGCAGCGAGAGGCGTTGGCCCCCTCGCTGCCCTTCCTGCTGGCGCTGGCCGTCTGGGGCGCCATGACGCGCTCCGTGCCCATCGCCCTGTGCCTGATCGCGGTGGGCGCCACCGGCGTGCTGGCGACCGCGGCCCACCCGGTGGCGATGGAGGGCGACCGGCTGTACGTCCCGGTATGGCTGATCGTCGTGGTGGGGCTGCCCCTCCTGATCGACCGGCTGCGCGGGAACGGCGGCGGCAGGTCCGCCGACGGGCTGTCGCGTCGAACGCCCTTTCCGGTCCGTCGGTGAGCCGGATCGCTCACGTTCCGTGATAGCCGTGGGACGCGCAGGCACGGCGCGGGTGTCCGGTGCCTGGACGATTTCGAAAGGCGGCGGCCATGGAAGCACGTATGAAGAACCCGGCGATGATCCTCTCGGGGGTCATGGAGGCCGTCGAGTGCCTGCAGAAGGCCACCAGCCAGGGCGGGGTGCCGCAGACGACGCTGGAACTGGTCCATCTGCGGGCGAGCCAGATCAACGGCTGCAGCGCGTGTGTCAGCTCGGGCTCGCTGGGTGCCAAGAAGGCGGGTGAGACGGACGAGCGGCTGTGGTCGCTGGCGGCCTGGCGGGAGGCGACGTGCTACACCGACGCCGAACGCGCCGCGCTGGCCCTCGCCGAGGCGATGACCCGGCTCAGTGACCGGCCGGACGCGGTGTCGGACGAGATCTGGGACGAGGTGGCCGGCCACTACGAGGAGAAGGGCATCGCGGCCCTCATCCTGTGGATCGCCACGACCAACTTCTTCAACCGCCTGAACACCGCGATCAGGGAGCCGGCGGGGGCGACCTGGGGCTGACCGGCCGGGGACGGGGCCTGGCGCCTGACCGGCCCGGGCCGGTGCGCAGGTCGGCTCAGCTCAGCGCAGCTCAGGTCGGCTCAGCGCAGCGGGCGGCGGCCGCTGCGCTGAAGCCGGACGGCGAGGTAGACCAGGTCGACGAGGAGGACCAGCACCCCGATGGCCAGCAGGTAGCCCAGACCCGCGGCGGCCACGCCGATGAGTCCGAGCACGATGGCGATGAGGAGCAGGAGCAGAAAGAACGCCATCTCGTCCTCCTCGATCCCTCCGGGCCCCTGGCGGGCCGGCCGCGTGCGCCGGTGGGCCGGCTCCCTCGGCTCGCGGGTGTTCAGCGACGGGCCAGGCGTCGTTCGCCGCCGGCGCCCGTCTGGTACTTCAGGTCGTAGTGCGCGAAGACCGTCGGCTCGTCCTCGGCGGGCAGGATGTCGTCGGTGCCGATCGAGGGCGCGCCCTTCACCTGCTCCTTGGGGTAGGTGACCTTCAGATAGCCAGGGCCCACGGTGGCCCCGGCGAGCGGCACGAAGGCCAGGCGGCGCCGGGTGGGCAGGCCGACGGTGACGGTCGCGAAGGAAGGCAGATCGGTGGCGGTGTCCACGTAGATCGACTCCAGGCTCCCGATCTTGCTGCCGTCCATGTCGACCACGTCGTGGTCACGCCACTCTCGGATGTCATCGGCCTCGAACACGGCTCGCCTCCACCTGTCCGCTGTCTTCATCCTCCATCGGCGGCCGACAGGCAGCCACTCCACGGCGGGCGGTTACGCCGGACGGCCGGGGCGGCCCGAGTGGCTGTGGTGCCGGTGGCCGGCCGTACCGAAGCGGTGGCCGAGCCGGTAGCGGTGGCCGATGCGGAGGTGGCGGTGGCGCAGCCGCGGCAGATGCCGCCGGTGGGCCCGGCGCATGGGCGTCTGCCAGGGTCGGGCGCCGGCTTCGATGGGCTCGGGGGGTACGTCCTGGCCGCCCCGGCCCGGCGGGCCGGCCTCGTGGCGGTAGGCCGCCATCCGCTCGTTGTGCTGGGCGTTCAGCAGCTCGATGAAGAGCACCCCGATGGCGATCATCGCCAGGATCACGGCCACGGTGAGGAAGGTCTCCATCGCGTCTCACCTCCCTGGACGGGGCTATTCGAAGCGTACTCCGGGGCCCGCGGGCGTACGCCGCGTCGGACAGCCGGTGGCGCCCGGACCCCAGGCGCCACCGACTTCCGCCGGCCGGGCGTCAGATGCCACCGACCTCCGGGACCGGCCTCAGAGCCGCCGACCTCCGTGGCCGGGCGTCAGATGCCGTCCACCGCGGCGACCGTGAAGGGGCCTTCCGGGGTGCCCGGGCCCATCGGCCCGCCCTTGTCGAACTGCGAGCGGACGACCAGGATCCGGCCGTGCCGGCGGACCAGGGTGGTCGGGATCTGGAGTGCGGGATCGGTGACCCGCCGCTCCAGGCGCGCGGTGCGGCCGTCGTCGGTCAGGCGCCAGCGGCTGATGCTGTTGCTCCGGTTGTGCGCGGCCCACAGGGTGCCGTTGCGCAGTTCGAGCCCGTCGCCGTCGACCAGGTCGGCGCCTCGCAGGTCGACCCGGTCGAGGTCGCTCGAGACGAGGTCGACGCGGTACAGATCGCCGCCGGTCATGTCCACCGTGAGCAGATAGCGGCCGGAGGGGTCGGCGACGATGCCGTTGAGCGCGAACGCGTCCGAGGGGTGCGGGTCCAGCGCGCCGCGCAGGTCGTAGCGGGCCCGCAGCGGGGCCCGGCCGCCGGCTGCCTCGGCCGCGCGCAGCTGCCGCGGGGTGACGCGGTAGACCACGCCGAGCCGGCTGTCGGTGACGTAGGCACTGCCGTCCGGTGCTATCGCCACGTCATTGAGCCACGGCGCCTCGGACCCGTCGGACCCGTCGGACCGATCGGACCTGCCGGACGCCGGAGGCGCCGCGGGCTCGAAGCGGGCGAGCAGCCGCCGCGTCGACGTGTCGTAGACCGACAGCCCGGCCTGGTCCACGACCCAGAGCCGGCCGGCCCGGTCCACCTTCAGCCCGCCCGCGGTCGTCCGTCCGTCGGTGCCGGCCGGCAGGAAGACCTCCGCGGCGCGGTGGCCCGGGGTGGCCCGGAAGACGGCCCCGGTGGTGAACGACGTCATGTACAGCGCGCCAGTGTCCGGATCGGCCGCGATGCCCTCCGGATAGACCCGGTCGCCCGGCAGGACGTGGGCGGTGGAGATCCGGGCGGCGGTGTCGGCCGGCCGGGGATGGGCAGGGGCGGCGGGCCGGGCAGCGCCGGCCGGGTCGGCCGAGCCGGTGGCCAGCGCGCCGGGCGCCAGGGTCAGCAGCGCGGCCAGCGCCAAGCCCCCGGCGGCGGCAGCGCGGAAGCGGGGGCGGAGGGAGGTGCGGTGGCGGTGCGGAACGTGAGGCATGGAGGTCTCTTCTCCCGAGCTCTCAAACGATCAAGCGAGTCGTAACGAGCCTCACGATAGTTAGAGTACTAATGATCAGCAAGGTGTTAACGGCGATGAGGGCAGAAAGGTCTCATTACGATGCGAGGATGACGATGCCCGCCTCCGAGCGCCTCGGCTCGTACGTCAAGCGAACCCAGCAGGCCCTCCACGCCACCAAGCACGCGGCGCTGAAGCCCGCCGGGTTGACGGTGCCGCAGTACGCCGCGCTGCTCTTCCTCTCGGAGAACCCGGGGATCTCGGCCGCCGCCCTGGCGCGTGCCTGCGCCGTCACCCCGCCCACCATGAACACGGTGCTGAAGAACCTCCAGGAGCGGGGCCTGGTCGAGCGCACCCCGCACGCCTGGCACGGCAACGTCCTGGAGACCCGGCTCACCGAGGCGGGGCGCGCGGTGATGGCGGACGCGGACGCCCGCGCGGTACGCGTCGAGCGCGCGCTGGCCGCCGAGTTCACCGACGAGGAGCGGGAGACCCTGATCGCGCTGCTCGCCCGCTGCGTGGATGTTCTGGAGGCGGTCCGCCCCACGGCCGGCGACTGACCGCCCCGGCCGCCGCGCCCGACCCGCCCCGGCCGCCAGGCTCGACCCGCCCCGGCTGCCGCGCCCGACCCGTCCCGCGAACGCGCGGTGGCCCGTGCCGCGAACGCGCCGGACCGGTACCCCGAAACGCGCGATGGCCCGCACCCGGGCTCGAAGGAGCCGGGTGCGGGCCACCGTCAGTCGCTGGGCGGGCCTCAGCCCTTGCGCAGGTCCGCCATCCACGCCTCGACCGCGTCGGAGGTTCGCGGGAGCCCTGCCGAGAGGTTCCGGTTGCCGTCCTCGGTGACCAGGATGTCGTCCTCGATCCGAACGCCGATGCCGCGGTACTCCTCGGGGACGGTCAGGTCGTCCGCCTGGAAGTACAGGCCCGGCTCCACGGTCAGGCACATGCCCGGCTCCAGGACGCCGTCCACGTAGGTCTCGGTGCGTGCCACCGCGCAGTCGTGCACGTCCAGGCCGAGCATGTGGCCGGTTCCGTGCAGCGTCCAGCGGCGCTGAAGTCCCAGCTCGAGCACCTTCTCCACGTCGAGCTCACCGAGCAGGCCCCACTCGACGAGCCGGGTGGCGAGCACCCGCTGGGCCGCGTCGTGGAAGTCCCGGTAGTTCGCGCCCGGCTTGACCGCCGCGATCCCGGCCTCCTGGGCCTCGTACACCGCGTCGTAGATCTTGCGCTGGAGCTCGTTGAAGCGCCCGTTGATCGGGAGGGTGCGGGTGACGTCGGCGGTGTAGAGGCTGTGCGTCTCCACGCCCGCGTCCAGCAGCAGCAGCTCGCCCGAGCGGACGGGGCCGTCGTTGCGCACCCAGTGCAGGGTGGTGGCGTGCGGGCCCGCGGCGCAGATGGAGCCGTAGCCGATGTCGTTGCCCTCGACCCGGGCGCGCAGAAAGAACGTTCCTTCGATATAGCGCTCGGAGGTGGCCTCGGCCTTGTCGAGGACCTTCACCACGTCCTCGAAGCCGCGCACGGTGGAGTCGACGGCGGCCTGGAGCTGGCCGATCTCCCACTCGTCCTTGACCAGGCGCAGCTCGCTGAGGAAGACCCGCAGCTCCTCGTCGCGCTCGGCGGTGACCTTGTCGGTCAGCGCCGCCTCGATCCCGGCGTCGTGACCGCGCACCACCCGGACCGGGCCGGTCGCGGCACGCAGCGTGTCGGCGACCTCGCGCACGTCCTGGCACTCCAGCCCCAGCAGCTGCTCGGCCTCGGCCAGGCTGTGGCGGCGGCCGACCCACAGCTCGCCCTGGCCGTCCAGCCAGAACTCGCCGTTGGCGCGGTTGGAGCGCGGCAGCAGGTACAGGGTCGCGGTGTGGCCCTCGGCGCCGGTGGGCTCCAGGACGAGCACGCCGTCCTGGGTCTGGTCGCCGGTGAGGTACACGTACTCGGTGGAGGCGCGGAAGCTGTACTCGGTGTCGTTGGAGCGGGTCCGCAGATTGCCCGCGGGCACGACCAGGCGCTCGCCGGGGAAGCGCGCGGAGAGCGCGGCACGCCGGCGGGCGGTGTGCGTGGCCTGCTCGACGGGCTCCAGGTCACGCAGCTCGGTGTCGGCCCAGCCGGACTCCATGTTCGCCGCGAGCTCGTCGGAGACGCCTGGGTAGAGGCCGTTCTTCCGCTGCTTGATCGGTGCTTCCTCGGGGGTCTCCGGGGTCTCCGGGACTTCCGCCGTCGGCTCCTCGGTCACGATTCCTCCTCGAACTGGACCTGGTCCATCGTAGGTGGGCCGGGCCGCGGTCCGGGAAGGGTGTGACGTACCCGGCAGACCGTTGGGCAGAGCTGGGGCGGACGGCCGGCTTCGGCGGTGGACGGTCCGGTCGGCCGACCGTTCAGCCGGCCGGTCAGCCGGCCGTTCAGCCGACCGGTCAGTCGAAGCGAGCGGCGAGCAGGACGACGTCCTCCGTGCGGTCCGTGGCCCCGAGCCCCTCCGGCAGAACCGTGCGCAGCACATGGTCGACGACGGCGTCCGGGTCGCGGCGCAACGCTCTGGGCACTCCGGCCGCCGCGGCGTGCAGCCGCGAGAAGGCGCGGTCCATCTCGTCGCCGGTGCGGTGCAGCAGCCCGTCGCTGTACAAAAGGAGCGTTTCTCCCGGGGCGGCCTCGATCTCCATGCTGGGCGCCTCCCAGCACGAGAGCATGCCCAGCGGCGCGGACAGCGAGGTCTCCACGTACTCGGTGCGCCGCTCGCCGACGATCAGCGGCGGGCAGTGCCCGGCCCCGGCCAGCACGATCTTGCGCAGCGCGGGCTCGCAGTAGGCGAACAGCGCGGTCGCGGTGCGCGCGGGCTCGGTGAGGCGGAGCAGGAGCTCCAGGTCGGAGAGGACGGCGACCGGATCCTCGCCCTCCATCACGGCGTACGCCCGCAGCGAGGCCCGCAGCCTCCCCATCGCGGCCACCGCGCTGGGCCCGGAGCCGGATACGGCGCCGACGGCGAGGCCGAGCGCGCCCTCGGGGAGCGCCAGGGCGTCGTACCAGTCACCGCCGCCGTCCGGCCCGGTGACATGCCGGACGGCGAGGCGGACCCCGGGGATCCGGGGCAGCCGGGTGGGCAGCAGCTCTTCCTGGAGGGTGGCGGCGGTCTCGCGGGCGCGGGTGAGTTCCAGCAGCCGGGCCAGGTGCTCGGAGGCGTATCGGCAGTAGAGGCCGAGCAGATGGCGCTGCCGCTCGACCGGCTCGGTCGGCTCGTCGTAGAGCCAGACCGCCCCGCCCAGACGCCCCGGGGTCGCGGAACCCTCGTCGATACGGACCGGGCGCGCCGGGGGCGGGACGGCGGGATGGCCCGAGCCGTACCGGTGCCCGAGGCCGTGGCCGGGTCCCTGTCCGAGACCGACGCCCAGGCCGTGATCGGGACCGTAACCGATCCCGGGGGCGGCCCCGGCGGTGAGCCCGACGCCGGGGGCGATGCCGGTCCCGGTGGTGGTGGGCGCGGCGGGCACGGGGGCCGTGCCGAGGCCGGGGGCCGGGCCTGGGATGCCTGGCGGCGCCTCGGCGCCGGGGTCGCCGAGCGGGTCGAGCGGCACCGCGTAGCTGGCGGCGTAGCCGAGCCGGGCGGCGACCTCGCGGTGCCGGGGGTCGAGGTCGGCCTCGCTCGCCAGGTCGGGGTGGACCACCTCGGGGCGCTGGGCGTGCGGGGCGGGGAGTCCGTCGAGGAGATGGCCGGCGGAGGCGGTGCCGCGCGGGATCGTCTCGATGTGGCCGAGGTCTGCGCGGCCGAGTCCGAGTCCGATGGTGGTGACCGGGCCGAGGCCGTCGGCCGGTTCGAGTGCGACCAGACCGCGGCGGGCGCCGACGAGGGCGGCTCCGGCCCGCAGCAGTTCGTGGAGGGCGCTGTCCAGGGTGGTGGTGCGGACGAGTCGTTCGGTCAGCTCGTGGAGCGTGGTGAGGTCCGACACCCAGCCGGCCAGCCGGTCGAGGAAGAGGGCGCCGGGTGGGTGCGGCGGCGCGGCGGCGGGGGTGATCGGGTCCGCAGTGTGCGCAGGAGAGGGAACCGAGGGGTCGATTCCAGCCACTTTCGGCGGGTGGTGGGGGGTCATGGCCGTCTGCCTTGGCCACAAGGCGTCGCCATGGGGGGTTCCACCCGGTGCAGACTGGTTGTTCTGCCCTGATTTGATGGAGATTGCGGCCTGTTTTCCTGTGCTGTCGCGCGCTCGACCGGACCGCGCGTACTGCTCCATAGCATCGCAAACCCCCTGTCGTGTTGCGTCGCTACTTCCTCCAGATGTACACGCACCGATGAGGCGATGTCCAGCATTGTCCTGGTGAGGTTGTCAGTGTCTGTGACGAATCGAAGTTGGCTGAAAAAGAGTCAGCGTGCTTCCGGTTTACGGTCGACTGGCGTCCTTCGACAGCGCGTCATATCCACTCCAGTGGGTACGTAATCGGAGAAGGGCAGGGCCAGTTGGTGCCACGCTGGAACCCTGCGGCCGCGTCGAGCGTCTCAGTCGGCGCCGGCCGTGCCCATCCCCGAGTGGCGGGGTAGCGCAAGGCGGGCGGCAAGCGCCATGCGCGCGCCACCCCCCGCCACGTTCCACGCTCGGCCTGCGGCGTGATGCGCTGCCTTGTACGCGCAGTGACTTGTGATCCGCGTGGTGTGACGGTCCGACTGATGACTCCGAGAAGCGCCACGATGTGCCACGTAGTGCCCTGAAATGCCCAGCAATGCCTGTCGCTATGGATACGGCCCTCGGCGTTTACGGAAAGGACGAGCGCTCATGCGCGATATGCCCGGAAGGCGACGCAAGTTCCCACTGTTGCGGCAGAGCAGGGGTCCGGTGCTGCTCCGTGCGGCGCTCACCTGCGCCACCGAGTGGCAGTGGCCCGTGCTTCCCGGCGTGGGGATGCAGCCCGGCGGCGGTGGCGGTCCCCGTCCCGGCGGTTCGCGCGCGGACGCCGACTCGCGCGCCGGTACCGGTGCCCGGGTGGACGGCTCCCGTCCCGGCGGCCGCCCCCGTGCCGGTGCGTGCGGCTGTCCGCACGCCGACTGCGTGGTGCCCGGCGCGCACCCGTTCGACCCCGGCCTGCTCGCGGCGACCACCGATGCCCGCATGGTGCGCTGGTGGTGGACCAACCGGCCCAGCGCACCGATCATCCTGGCCACCGGGGGGCGCGCCCCCTGCGCGGTGAGCCTGCCCGCCGTCGCGGCGGCGCGCGCGCTGGCCGCCTTCGACCAGGCGGGCGTGCGAGTCGGCCCGGTCGTCGCCACCCCCACCCGCTGGTCGCTGCTGGTGGCCCCGTACGACCTCGAAGAGCTCGGCGAACTGCTGCACAGCCAGGACTGGGTGCCCAGTTCGCTCCGCTTCCACGGCGAGGGCGGCTATCTGGCGCTGCCGCCGTCCCAGACCGGGGCCGGCCGGGTGCGCTGGGAGCGGGCCCCCCAGCGGAAGGCGGGCACGCCGTGGCTGCCGCAGGTCGCCACGGTGGTGGAGGCGCTGGTCGAGGCGAGCGCGAGCGCGCCCGGCGGCGGCAGCAGGCTCGCGTACTGAGGCGTGTGCGGAGGCACGCTCTGAGGCGCGATCGGTGAATGTCCGGATGACGCCCCTCGACGGCAGCGCACAGCTGCCGTCGTGTGCCCTGTCGTAGCGCCCCCGCGCCCTGGGGACCGGCCCCGCGAGGCCGCGCGAAACACGGCGGGAACGGCACGGGAACCGAAAAGCAGGACCCTGACGTCAAGATCGATGAAGTGGGGTTCGAAGCAAGGAAGCGAGTTCGAAGAGATCTCGAAGAACGACTCGAACTTCGGTCGAAGTCGACTCGAAGTCCGCTCGAAGTCGGGATCGAAGTCGGGATCGAACTGAAGGAGCGCGCCCGGAACACCAGGGCGGGGGATGGCCAAAGCGCTGAATTGAAGCCGGTGAGCGCTATCCGATCGGACCGGCGCGGCGGCCGGGACGGCCCCGTCGACGGGGCGGTCGGCGCTGGACGCGGGCAACTCGCCCGGGTCGGGGGGCGGTTCGCCGGAGCGGGCAGCCCGCCGGTGTGGCCGCATGCGGGCATGGAAACGCCCGGTCGCTGGCGACGGGGGATGCACCAGCGACCGGGCTCCTAGAACGGTAACAAGAGATTGGCGGTTCGCAAATTCGATCGCGGATTTCCGGACGCCCAATTCCAGGACATTGGCGGGAGTTGTGAGCAGAGTCACGCTCTCGCCGTCGTTTTTTGTCGTCCTGGATCACTCTTGAGGCAAGTATCAGCTCAGAGTCACCTGGCGATTGGTGAGCCCGCCGCGCGCCCGCCGCTCCTCGGCGGTCAGCGGCACGTCGGAGGCCAGCGCCTCCGCCAGCCGCTCCGCGAACTCCACCGCCGGCTTCTCGACGTCCTCCGCGGTCATCGTCGTCGGCAGGTCCCAGACCGGCACCGTCAGCCCGTGCGCCCGGAAGGAGCCCACCAGCCGGGTGCCCTCGCCGAGCGAGGACGTACCCGCCGCGTGCAGCCGCGCCAGCGCGTCCAGCAGCTTCTCCTCCGGGTGGGACATCACCCAGCGCAGGTGGTTCTTCTCCGGCGTCCGGCACCAGTAGGCCGCGGTCACGCCGCTGAGCCGCTTGGTGGGCACCGCGGCCGCGTTCGCCCGCTCCAGCGAGGCGGCGACCTCACCGGTCGCGGCGTCCGCGTTCTCCAGCCAGAACTCGAAGCCCTCGTGGACGACCGGGGTGAACGGGCTGTCGGCGTCCAGCAGATCCTGCAGGCGCACGTCGTCGGCGGACGTCCGCGCGGCCGCGACCGGCGTACCCGGCTCGGCGGTCAGCGCCCGCCGCAGGGTGTCCGCCAGGTCGCGGCTGATGTCGCCGGAGGGGGTGTCGTTCTGCAGGCCCAGCAGCACGGCGCCGGTGTCGCGGCGGAGCGCCGGCCAGGCCATCGGGAGCACCGTGGCGAGAGTGACCGACGGAACCCCCTCCGGCAGGCCGTCCTTGAGGTGCAGCTCGACGGTCGCGGCGGGCACCAGCTCGCGCAGTGCCACCCAGTCGCACTCGCCGGGCAGGCCCTCGAAGGGGCGCTGCACCAGCTCGGTCGCGGCGTGCGCGGCCTCCCGGCCGTGGCAGGCCTTGTACCGGCGGCCGGAACCGCACGGGCAGGGTTCGCGGGCCCCCACCACCGGATAGTTGGCGTCGGCGGCTCCGGCGCTGACCCGTGCTCCTGCGGCCTTGGTCTGGGGGCGGCGCTTCTTGGCCATGGTGTGGCTGTCTCCCGGTCGGTACGGCTCGTGGCGGCCCGTACGGACGGTCCTGGGACAGCCCGCACGGCAAGTACGGGCGCGAGCCTAGCCCTTTGGCCGAACCTCGTCGGTCATGCCGGTCCGTCGAGATCGGCGAAGCCCGGGTCGGACCCCGCGTCGCACCCCCGGCCGGTACCGCGTCCGGATTTCCGGTCCCAGGGCAGCTCGCGCGCCCGCTCACGCGGCAGGCCCGCGGACTCGCGGGTCGGGCCCGCGCAGAGGCCGTTCGGGAGTTCCGCCGCGAGGTCGGCTCCCAGATCCGCTCCGAGATCCGCCCGCAGCCTCGCCGGGAGGTCGAGAGAGATTTCAGGCGCGAGAGTGACGCGCGTAGCGAAGGCGTCACGCGGGGAGGGCACCCCGTCGCGCGCGGAGGCGGACCCCTCGCGGGTGGGCAGCAGCGCCCACACCGTGACCTCGCCGCCGGTGCCGTCACGGACGCCCCAGTCCTGGGCGAGCGCGATGATGATGTTGAGCCCGCGGCCACCGCGCGAGGTGACCGAGGGAGTGGCCGGAAGCGGTCTTGTCGGACCGCCCCCATCCGTTACCTCTACGGTGAGCCGGGCCGCCGCGTCGACCCGCCAGGCGGCGCGCACATCCCCGTGTCCCTGCTGGTCACAGCTGAGCGGACGGCCGTACCGGCAGGCGTTGCTGAGCAACTCGGAAAGAATCAGAACAGCGTCGTCGATGACTGGCTCGGGAACCCCGGTCCTGCGCAGGTCACCGCGCATCCGGCGCCTCGCCCGACCCACGCCGGCAGGGCCATGGGGTACGGCCATGCTCGACGACGTCGGCACTTCTTGTGCCACCACCAACGCCACCCCCGAGACCTCCTTTGCCCCACGCCAGGGGATGAATGCCCGGCAGAACTGCATAGGAAACCGGCCAACTGGTATCCGGTGACGCACTCGTCACGATCGAATACGCACCGAACGCGCCGGTGCACTCCTTGTCGGGGGCTCTGTCCGGCCTGTCACGGGACGTCCGGCTCGGCCGAGGCCCGTATGGCCAACGCGGATGTGCCCGCGGTGTCAGCGGCGGCCGAGCTGGGACAGCACCTGTTTGGGACGGTTGGTGATGATCGCCTCCACGCCGAGCCGGGCGCAGAGTTCGACGTCCTCCGGCTCGTCCACGGTCCAGACATGGACCGCGTGCCCCGCCCGCTGCCACCGGACCACATACGCCGGGTGGTTCCGTACGATCCGGATGCTCGGGCCGGCGATACCCACGCCGGGAGGCAGCCGTCCCTCGCGGTGCCGGGCCAGGGCGAACTGCATCAGATAGACGGTGGGGATGGCGGGTGCTGCGGCCCGCACCCGCTGGAGCGATCGGGCCGAGAAGCTCATCACGCGCACCGATGAGGGTTCCCCCGGCGGCGGCGCGTCCAGCCCGAAGCGGCGCAGGAGCGCCAGCAGCCGCTCCTCGACCCGGCCGGCCCAGCGGGTGGGGTGCTTGGTCTCGATGGCCAGCTCCACCGGGCGTCCGGCGTCGGCGACGAGCTCCAGCAGCCGCTCCAGGGTGAGCACCGAGGTGCTGTACCGGTCGTCGCGGTCCGGCTCCTCGCGGTCGGTGGCCTGCCCCTTCCAGGAGCCGAAGTCGAGCGCCGCGAGATCCGACAGCTCCAGCGAGGAGACGGCGCCCCGGCCGTTGGAGGTGCGGTTGACGCGACGGTCGTGAACGCAGACCAGATGCCCGTCGGCGGTCAGCCGCACATCGCATTCGAGGGCGTCCGCGCCGTCCTCGATCGCTCGCATGTAGGCGGCGAGGGTGTGCTCGGGCGCGTCCTCGGACGCCCCTCGGTGGGCGACGACGGAAATGGGCGGCGGTCCGGGGCGACTCTCCCGGGCCGGGCTTGCGTAGGTCACCGCGTAATGGTGCCACCGCCGGGCGCGGACGCGCGGATGCAGTCCCATTTGACCGAATTGCACCGTCGTATCCGGGACATCGCCTCCCCCATCCCCCTTCCCCTCCCTCTTCACTCACCCTTCGCGCCCCGGCGACGCTCCCGCCGCCACCCCCCCATCACCCCGCTACGGGCGGTGCCGCACGCCCATCGTCCTGCCCGCATAAAGGACGGCGGCCTCTTGAGCCGTCGCTCCTTACGGTGGTCTGACGCGCCGTGGGAAAAGCTTGCCCGTGATGCTCGTACGCGTCGTGGGCCATACCGAAACTGTCGTGCACCTGAGGAGAGAGCTGTGAGCACCGAGAACGAGGGCCCCGCCGTGCCGCCCGCGCCCGAGGCGCGTACGGCACCCCCGGCGCCGGACTCCGTGCCCAAGGCGGACGCCGACGCACCGGCGACCCCGCAGACCCCGCCCCAGCCCGCACCGGCCACCCCCCAGCCGGCCGCACCGGAGGCCGCGCCCCCGGCCGCACCGGACGCTGCCGCGGTGGGAGCCCCCGAACCCGGCACCGGGTCGCGTCCCACCGAGCTCTCGGAGCGCGCCGCCGAGCCGGACGCCGAGCCGGGCACCGCGCCGACCCTCGCGGAGGCGAGCCCGTCTCCGGCCCCCGAAGCCGCGCCCCCCGCGCTCACCCCCGGAGCAACGGCGCCCGATCCCACCCCCGGAAATCAGCCCCCGGCCCCGGCACCCCCGGCTCCGGCAGCCCCGGCCCCGGCACCCCCGGCTCCGGCAGCCGCAGCTCCGGCGCCCCCGACCGCCGCGCCCCCCGCCCCCCTCACCGCGCCGGCAGGCGCGCCCACGGCTCCCCCGGCCCCGGTCGCTCCGGCACCCGTCCCCACCCCATCCCCCACAGCCGAGACCGCCCACATGCAGACGGTCGGCGCGGGGGCTCACGCGGGGGCCGGAGCCGGATCCGGCCCGGGGACCGGCACCTGGTGGGCAGAGGCCGCCGGCGCGCCGCAGCCCGGCGCCGCCGATGTCACGGGCACCTGGGCAGCCGGCCCCCTGCCGCCCCCTTCGGCACCGGGGCCGCGCAAGCGCTCCGGCGGCATCGTCGCCGCGGTCCTGGCGGCGGTGCTCCTCGCGGGCGGCATCGGCGGCGGCATCGGATACTGGGCCGCCGACCGCCAGGACAGCACCGACTCCACGACCATCTCCGCCACCGGCAACCCCAAGGCGGACAGCCGGGCGCCCGGTTCGGTGTCCGACATAGCGAAAAAGGCACTGCCCAGCGTGGTGACCATCGAGGCGGAGGGCAGCACCGGCGAAGGTGGCACCGGCACCGGCTTCGTCTACGACAAGCAGGGCCACATCCTCACCAACAACCACGTGGTCGCCTCGGCCGCGGACAGCGGCAAGCTGACCGCCACCTTCTCCGACGGCAAGCGGTACGACGCCGAGGTCGTCGGCCGCGCCGAGGGGTACGACGTGGCGGTCATCAAGCTGAAGAACGCCTCCGGGGCCCACCTCGAGCCCCTCCCGCTCGGCAACTCCGACCAGGTCTCGGTCGGGGACGCCACGGTCGCCATCGGCGCGCCGTTCGGCCTCTCCGGGACGGTCACCACGGGCATCGTGAGCGCCAAGAACCGCCCGGTCGCCTCCAGTGACGGCGGCGGCAGCAGCTCCTCGTACATGAGCGCCCTGCAGACCGACGCGTCCATCAACCCGGGCAACTCCGGCGGCCCGCTGCTCAACGCCGAGGGTGCGGTGATCGGCATCAACTCCGCCATCCAGTCGGCGAGTCCCGGCGGTGGCTTCCCCGGCCAGGCCCAGCAGTCCGGCAGCATCGGCCTCGGCTTCGCCATCCCGATCAACCAGGCGAAGAACGTCGCCGATCAGCTGATCAGGACGGGCCGGCCGGTCTACCCGGTCATAGAAGCCACGGTCAACATGAAGGACGCCGGCGAGGGCGCCACCATCGCCCCGACCGGGGCCGACGGCGCCGCCGCGGTCCTCCCCGGCGGCCCGGCAGACAAGGCGGGCCTCAAGCCCGGTGACGTCATCACCAAGCTCGACGACACCGTCATCGACAGCGGGCCGACCCTGATCAGCGAGATCTGGACCCACCGCCCCGGCGACCAGGTCACCCTGACCTACCGCCGCGGCGGCAAGGAGTCCACTGTCCAGCTCACCTTGGGGGAGCGCGAGGGCGACAGCTGACGCGCTAGGCTGATCCCGCGCCGCCCGGACGGGACGAGCGCGGGGAGGCTTGCCCGAGCGGCCTAAGGGAACGGTCTTGAAAACCGTCGTGGCAGCGATGTCACCGTGGGTTCAAATCCCACAGCCTCCGCCGAGGTCATAAAGCACCACGTCAAAAGGGGTGTCCGCCGAAGCGGACACCCCTTTTCGTGTTCAGCCTGTCCCACCCTGAACCGCTCGTATCCCCCCGTTGACCAGTGCGTGCGGCCAACCTGCGGCCAGCCTGGTCAGCCCTGCTCAGCGACTTCGGAAGCTCCCTCCGGGGCCTCCAGGGCCTGGTCGATGCGCTGGTTGGCCTCCTGTTGCTCGCGCAGGAGCCTCGCGTAGAACTTCCACAGCACGGCCACGCTGTGACCCGCTCGCCGGGCGGCTTCGACGGGATCCACACCGGCCTTGATCCACAGAGAGATCCCTGCCTTCCGCGCGGAGTACGGCACCTCGGCCAGAGGCGTGTCGACATCCTCCGGCGCCAGGGCCTTCCTGCGCGCCTCCTGCCAGATCTTGGTGTACTCCGTCGATGCCACCCGTCCGCCCTGGGCGGCCTGGAACAACCGGCCGTCGGGACGCGTGCCGTACTGCTCCAGGTGCGCTCGAAGCATCCGGACGAGCACGGGCGGGATGGGAACGGAGCGCGTGGCGCGGCGGGCCCTGCGCTTCAGCCCGCGCTCCTCGTACGATCTGCCGTCGTCAGTCCACCCTGAGCCCACTTCCGGCCTGCTGCCGCGCAGCACCAACTCGCCCCAGCCCGATGGTGGGAGCTTGCAGTCGCGCTTGTTGAGTGCCGCGGCCTCCGACGGGCGCAGCGCGGCGTAGTAGAGACAACCGAAGAAGGCGTACAGGTGCTCACCGCGAGACCCCTGAGCCTTGACGGCTTCCAGGAGTTCACGCACCAGCTGCGGACCCGGTACGTACTGGAAGTCCACTTCGTCTTCCGTTTGTGGCGGGTCCCAGTCGATACGCGCAAGGGGGTTCCCGCTCAGGAGATCCCGCTCCGCCGCGAAGCGTAGGGCGTTGCTCAGGACCATGCGCTTTCGCCGGATCGTGTTGTCAGCGGCGGCCTGCCCGTCCAGCCTGCGGGAGATGGCGCTGAGAGCAAGCCGAAGGTTCGTGGACTCGGCCACGTCGGCGACCTTGAGGGAGTGCTGCGCCACCCAAGCCAGGGCCTGAGCTACGTCGTTGGGGGGCGCCTCAATGTCCTTCCGCGCTGCCAGCTCGCCCTCCGCACCCTTGAGCATCTGGAAAGCCCACGACCGCAACGCGTAGCGCATCACCCTGGCGTCGGGCCGGTTCTTGCTGGATGGGACGACCAGCACCGCGGTGACGTTCGCCAGCGCTTCCGCGATGCTCGCACGATGCTTCGCCGCCGCGTTGGGCCACTTCATCAGCGCGTATGCGCAGGCGTGCTCGTACCAGGTCGGAGAGTTGAGCTGACGGAGTTCGGATGCCGGCAGACCGGTGTCGGTGTCGAACTGCTCGCCGTTGCGGACGGCGGTCTTCAGCTCAGCGCGGCGGCCATCGGCGAGTGGCTCGCTCTGGAACGGCTGCTGATGCTCAATACCGCCGACCAACCACCGGAGCTGGAACGGGGCGCTCTTGCTGTTCCGCTTCCGGATGCCCCAGATGCGCACGTCGTAGGTCAGCATGCGGGCACCTCGCAACTGGCAAGCCATGCCTCGAGGTCGGCGCGGCGGACACGAAGCTGACCGTTGGGCAGCTTCATGCACTTGGGTGCCTTGCCTCGCGCGCGCATCCGATAGAAGGCCGTGCGCGACATGCGGAGCTCGGCGAGCACTTCGGGCAGTGTCAGCGCCGACGTGTTGCCGGGCTGGCGAGTGCGCTTCTTCTCAGCCAAGGGGACTCCTGCTCGTGTCGGGAGGGAGAACCAAGGCGGCGGCGATGTCCTTTGCACGGGAGTGCCGCCGCGCTGGCGTTCAAGGTGATATGGCCGGTAAGGGCGATAAGCCGTCTGAGCTGCGGCTACGCGGACTCGATAAGGGCTGTGGGAAGCGAGGCGGTAAGCCAGAGCCGCTGATCGCGGAGCCCTTAGCACCCCACTTGCCGGGGCCTTTATCGGCCGGAAGTCTCCGCAGCTCAGCCGTCTTATCGCTCTTTCCGCCCTTACCGTCCTCAGCCTGTGTAGGTGAGGACGGTGGTAGGCCGGCCCCGTGTGGGGCGCTGGCTTCGGGAGTAGCCGGGCAGGACAAGCAGGGCGGCCACCAGGCGGTCACGCTCGGCCTTCACCGCGTTCTTGAACAGCTTCCGGACCTGTTCTCCGGTGAGCCCGTCGGCGCCTGCCGCCCGGACGGCTGCCGCGAGCTTGTCGACCCTGGGATCGCCACTGGCGTTGCCGAGCAGGTCCACGGCCGAGGCGCGGGCGTAGTTCAGCAGGTGCCAGGCGGCGCGCATGTGGTGCTCGGCGATGGTGTCGGTGTGGTCGCACAGGGCGTAGACCATGGCGACCCGCTGGACGTACGGCGCGGCGCGAGCCGTGAACTGGGCGACCACCCCGCCGGCTGAGTCGTCGCTGAGCGCCGGATAGACCTCGTCGCAGTACAGGCTCCAGGCGTCCGGGCTGAACCCGACCTCACCGACCCGGGCGGCGTCGGCGAGGACCGTGCGCCACCCGGCGGCGAGGTTGGCGACCAGCTCCGGACTGGCACCGCGTGAGCCGGGGAGGATCAGGTTGCGGTGGCAGAAGATCGGCAGGAAGCGGTTGTAGGTGCCGCCCGCCATCTCCGAGTCCTGCATCTTGGCCCGGAACTCGTCCGGGGTGATGTGCCCCAGGATCGCGATGTGCGGGTCGGTGGCCTTGAGTGAGTCGCGGACCATCGACCCGAGCGAGTCGCCGTCCCACGCCTGGCGGAGAACGCCGGGCAGGCTGCTGCCCTCCCGACGGCCGCGGCTCATCGTGACCGCGTACTCCGACTCCACGACCCACAGCCGCTTGTCGACGCTGGCGGGCTTCGCCTCCTCGCTGTCGTCGTCCTTGACGTACTCGATCAGGCCCTCGCCCGAGTTCAGCCCGCGCGGGGTGTGCTCGGGCCCGAAGAAGTCGGGCAGGGCCTCGGCGAGGACGCGCCGGGCGGTGGATGTGGCGGATCCCTTGCGGCCGGAGGAGGTAGGGCCGATGGTGAGGGCCCAGATGAGGCACGGGTGCCGGTCGTTGCCCACCATGACGTGCGGGCGACGGCCGATGACCGCCCCGGCCGCCGAGAGGAAGTTGGCGAGCACCGCGATCGGGTCGGCCTCGGTGGTCGCGTCCAACTCCCGGACCGTCTCGCCGACCCACCCGCAGAACACATCCGGGTGCGGGGTCGGGCCCGGCCGGTGCGGGCGCCGGATGCCGGGGGCAGGGTCGTAGAGCGGGTTCGGCGGACCGGCGGGAGCGTCGGCGGGGGAGTCCTCGGCGGCCTCCGGGGCCGTCAGTACGGCCACCTCGGCGAGGACTGCCGCGCGGATCTCCTCAGAGTCCGCACCCGGGGTCGCGGCCGTCCGAGCGATTCGTACCCCGGCCTCGATGAGGCGCCGGCGCTGGGCCTTCTCGCGCACGATCTCGGCGTAGTACGCGGCATTGGCGGCGGTGGGCACGGCGTGAACAAGGGTGTGCAGATAGCTCGCGCCACCGACCCTGACCAGTTCGTCCCGCTCGCTCAGGTAGTGCGTGACGGTGATCGGGTCGACGGCATGCGCCTGGTCGTGCATCGCGCGGATCGCTCGGTGGATCGTCTCGTGCGCTGGCCGGTAGTGGTCCGCCGGATCCATGATCTCCGCCACCTCGTCGATGGCGGCCGCGGACAGCAGCATGGCCCCGAGCACACACTGCTCCGCGTCGAGATCCTGCGGCGGCAACCACTCCAGGCCGGCCCCCGGCCCGCCGAAGTGGTGCCGCGCCTGGTCGTGCTGCGGCGGCACGGCCTCGGCTGTCATGATGTGCGTCTCCTGTCTGTCTTCGGACGGGCGGGGAGACCGGGGCGGCGGTGATGTCCTTGCACGGGAGCACCGCCGCCTCGGGCGTACTTACGGCCGCGCGGCAGTGCCGACAGCCATCGGCAGCCCCGGCTGGGCGGCGAGCAGCGAGCCCATGTCGATACCGAGGTCGGCGAAGCGGCCCTTGATGACCTCCCACGACGCCGGGTCGATGCTCATCAGCGCGTACGCCACGGCGGGCAGTTCGCCCCGGGCGCTGGCGGCGAGGGCGTCGCGGAGTGCGCCGGCGGACGAGGGGCTGATGGTGGGCAGAGTCTGCGGCATGGCTGGTCTCCTGATCAGTTGGCGGCGTTGCCGACGGCGGTGACGACGGAGTTGGTGAGGTCGTTGATGGCGGGGGCCGCTTCGGTGTCGGCGAGGTAGAAGCCGAGCAGCATGGCGACGATGGCGGCACCGGCACCCATGGCCCGGTGCTTGACGAGGAACACCACGGCGATGCCCAGCAGCAGCACCACGGAGGCGGAGACGGTCACAGGCGGCCTTCCTTCCTTGCGTTGAGAGTGGTGGAGGGGGCGTGGCTTCACCGGGTGCCGTCGTGGTGGATGCGGCGGGTGAGGTTCCACAGATGGCGGCCGACGCGTATGCGCTTGCCGGTGGACTGGCAGCGGCGGCAGTACCTGCCGCGGTGAAGGCGTCCCCGGCGGTCGGCCTTGACGGCGTAGCCCCAGCCCTTGCACTTGCGGCAGTTGCCGAATGGGCTGGATGCGCAGAGCATGATGTAACCCGCAGTGACGACGAAAAGAGTGCCGTTAGCGAGTAGCGCAGGGGTCATGAAGGGCCTCCTGGGCCGATTGGAGGGTGTGCGAAGGCCAGGCCGCTAGGCGCTAACGACCTGATGAGAGCGTGTCTGTAGCGCTAGCGGGGGTGCTAGACCTAGCAGGGGGAGCCGCTAGGTCCAGCGGCGATAGCGGACTAGCCCGCTTTCCGCTGCCCGTCACGCTTCGCGATGGCGGCGGTGACCTTGGCGCGTTCGATGCCGCGCCGGTTGGCGCCCTTGCCGTCCGGGGTCTTGCCCCACACCTGGCCGGTGGGGACGCCGTACGGCTTGAGGGTGGCGGTGAGTTGCTCGGGTTCCCACCCGCCGTAGACCTCGGGCCGCAGCTCGGCGAGCCGGGACGCGACGGTCTCGTTCCACACCTTCGGCTCCTCGGGCTTGATGACCGCGAGGATGTCGGCGAGCAGGTCGTACGAGCTGACGGCGTCGACCTCGGGCTCCTCGCCGAGGGCGTGGCCGGAGAGGGTGCCCGCGGCCTTGCGGAGCTCGTACGCGGCCACCGACACGACGTCGGCGGTGGGCGCATCGACGTAGACAGCGCGCACGATCCGGGCATCGGAGCCCTCGCCGACGAAGTAGCAGATGCCCTTGTCGGTCCAGGCGAGCATGTTCGCCCGGACGCCGCGCTTGTACGAGCCGGTGCCCAGCACCATGTCGTTCTCGATCTGCCCCATGACCTTCAGGCACCACCGGACAGTGGCATTGGCGCTGATGCCGGTCGGCAGCGACTTGGAGTCCGGCCGCTGGGTGGCCAGCAACAGCGTGATCCCGAGGGCCGGGCCGCGCTTGACCAGGTCGGTGCAGATCTCCTCGAACTCAGCACCGTGGGTGGGGTGCTCGAACCAGACCTGGCACTCGTCCGCACCCACCACGATCGGGTGCAGCCCCAGCGACTTCTTTTCTGCCAGCGCCGACGTGACCTTGGACTCCGGACAGATGTCCTTGGGTAGGTTCCGGATCACCTTCGCCCGCCGCCGCAGGTCCTCCCGCAGCGACCGCAGCGCGGCCAGGGCGTACTCGATGTCCTCGTCCTCGTCGCCCGCTCGGTACCGATGGGCGACCCGCGCGAGCGGCGAGAGATCACCCGTGCCCTTGAGGTCGAAGACGTGCAGCTCTGCGCGCGGGTCCATCGAGGCGATGAGCAGCAGAAGCCGCAGCAGGAACGTCTTGCCCATGCGGGGGACAGCACCGATTATCCCCGAGATGTACATCAGGGACTGGGCCACCCAGCGGCCACGCTGATCGGTGGCGAAGGCGGCAGGCTTGAAGAGGTCGATCGGGCCGCCGGCCAGGAGTGGCCACTTCGGCTGCCTGGCCTTGTTCATGTCCTGGTCGCCGACCCAGAGCCGCAGGCGGCCGGTGTGCTCGTCCGGCACTGCCTCGGGCCACACGCAGCCGAGGGGCCGCCGGAGTCCGGAGGCGAGCCGGTCACGGCGGTCCATCACGTCCGAGACCGTCACGCCGTACGGAAGGTCTCCCTCGGCGAGCCAGCCGGGCCCGTCCCGGGTGATCGGCGCCGTGAACACCAACGCGTCGCGGCCCTTGGCCACGGCCTGGTTGATCTGAGAGATGCTGATCGAAGCCAGCGCCCGGAGCACGATGTCGCTGGTGAGCCGCTGGACCTTCGGCATCTCCACGGCCCGGCTGGCGACTGGCTGATCGGCCTCCGTACCGAGAGACCCGAGGGCCAGGACCAGGGCGGCGCCCGAGATCCATTGGAGCCAGTGTGGGGCCAGGACGTAGAGCGCGAGGGCCGCGCCGATGCCGACCACCGAGGCCAGCAGCACGATCAAGGTGCGGAGTCGTACCCGGCCGTCTCGCTGGTGGCACAGCCTCAGGTACTCGGCCGCGTCTTCCCGGTGGACGGCGGCCAGCCGCACCGGCTCGCCCTCCTTGTCCGACATCCATCGGGCCGTGCCGCCCATGAAGCGGGCGGCGCCGCGCGGGCATTGCAGCGCCAAGCGGCCGACGTACACCGGGGAGCGCAGGGCGTGGTACGCCACCATGTGGCTGTAGTGCCCGGCCACCCAGCGGGCGGCCGACTCCAGTTCCTGCCGGGACTTCAACCAGGCTGGGACGACGGGGCGGCGCTTGGCACCCATCACCCGGCTCAGAAACCCCAGCTCCTCGGGCTGCGGGCCGTCCACCGCCACGGCCTCTTCGCCGGCACGGATGGACAGCGCTTCCTTCGCGCTGCCAGCGCGTTTGCTGCTGATGTCGACCACCGCGGCGTTCTCGTCCGCGAGGTCGTGGGGCTGGTCGGAGGCGGTGCTGTCAGACACGATGCGACGTGCTCCTTTCTGTGGGAGGAGCGGGCCCGGTGCGTCGCTGTCGTCGGTGGAGCACCGGGCACCGCGTTCACTGCTGGGCTGCTGCTCCGGCCGGCACCAGCGCAGCTCGGTCGCCCGCGTGGGCACGGCGGGCCTCCACGGCCTTGATGCGCTTGCGCCCCCAGCCCTCGCTGAACCCGAACTCCCGCCCAAGAGCGGCGGGGCCGATCGGCGATCCGGCGTCGAGCGAGTCGGCGTACGTCTGCTCGGCGCGCTGCCGCGTACGCTCCATCTCCGCCTCGTCGTACGCCTTGCTGCCGGTCCTCCGAACGCCCTTGTCACGGGGCCGTACGGAGGACGCGGAGAGCCCCTTTTCGGGGCGGGGCGTACGGGGGCTGACCTGGCCGGACGCGGCGTAGGGAACGGCGTGCGTACGCCGCCCCGTACGCCGCGTCTCCTCACCATCAACGGCCGCTCGCGATGAGCTCGCGGCGGTGTGCGCGTCATCGCGTACGGTCTGAGGGCGGTGATGGAGGACTTTGGCGACCAGGTCGGAGCCGAAGAAGATCGACCCCACGGGCAGCGATGTCGCGAGCAGGACCAGGAGCCAGTTGGCGGGGCCCCACTGCGCGAGGGCCAGGCGACGCTCGCCGGGGGCCAGGCCGTGAACATAGTTGAGGACGAGCGAGGCCAAGGTGTAGCCGGCCAGCACTCGCAGGGCGAAGTCCCGGTCCCTACCAGTGAGCGCGAGGGTGGCCACCAGGGCGAGGGCCATCAGGCCGTCCACGACGAACGGGTAGAGCAGCGAGGCCGTGGGGTCCGCGCCGACCGTCTCGGCGATGTCGCGCAGGGCGTTCCAGGACACCCGGAACGCCATCCCCACAACGGCCACAAGGGCGATGACGAGCAGGGTCTTCGGGTTCTTCACGCGAGCACCTCCCTACGGGTGGTGCGGATCGAGCCCCCAGTGCGGCAAGGCGACGGGGGCGGGGTGAGCAGATCAACGGCATCCGCCTCGATCGCCTCGCTGACCATGCGGGTCACGAGGTCGATCAGGTCCGGGTTGTCAGCGAGGATGTCGCGGCCCGCGTCCAGCCGGGCCGCGCGCTCCTCGGCGCTCTCACCGATGACGCCGAGCCAGAGCTCCGACGGAGTGCCAAGGTGCAGCTCAGGCATGTCGTCGCCGCTGATGCCCTCGTAGTTGCCGATGAAGTCCTTCATCAACGTGCTCTCCTGATCTCGATGGGCAGGGAGACCGGGTCGGCGGCGATGTCCTTTGCACGGGAGGACCGCCGAACCGGGCTGAGCAAGGTCAGATGCGGATCCGGCGAGGCCGGAGGCAGAGATTGGCCAGGAAGCCGCTGACGAAGCAGGTCGACGCGACGGCCACGAAGGTCGTCAGGAGCAGGCCGCCGCCCTCGTCCCGGACGGCGAAGCTGGTCATCGCAGCGGTGAGGATCCCGGTGATCAGGCAGAGCACGGCCGCCAGAGAGCGGCTGGCGCTGTGGGGTTTGTAGCCTCGGGCCACGACTTCGACTTCGGACGGCAGCGCAACACAGACCACCCCGCCCGCGACGCGCACGCTCACCAGGCTGGCGTCACGGTCCTTGGCGATGCCGGTGACTTCACCGATCGACCGGTCCTGGCGAACACGCACGATGTCGCCGATGGCGAGAAGCATCAAGATCTCCTTTCCTGGAAGCTCTGAATGGACGCCCGGCCCCCTGCGTCCCAGGGGGCCGGGCGGGTCGTCCCGCAGCAGCGCGGGACGGGGGTGCCGCCGCCTGATGAGCGGCGGCGCACCGGATTTCTTCGGGGCACGGTCTGCTTGCCAGGCGCCGTGCCATGCAGTTTTCAAAGACCGAGCGCTGCCTTTGGCCTCTTCTCAGGGAGTCCTCCGGGCGCCATCGCAGCCCTCCTACCTGCGGAGACAGGCATGGAGCGACCACACACTCAACTCCTCAAGACATCTTGACCTCAAGACCTCTTGAGGAGTTGGGAAGACCGTAGAGGCGAAGAGCTGTTGTCGTCAACACCTCTTGAGGACTTAAGCTGTGGGTGCCCCGACAACGGTCTTCCGGACGGTGATCTCCCATGGCCAAGCGATACGAGCGGATCGCTGACGCGCTGCGTCAGGACATCCGCACAGGCCAGCTAGCGCCCGGCGCGAAGCTGCCGTCCGAGAAGGCGCTCACCGAGCAGTTCAAGACCAGTACGCCGACGATCCGTGAGGCGCTGGCCGAGCTGCTGACGGAAGGGCTGATCGACAAGCGGCACGGCGTCGGGAACTTCGTCCGCAAGCCGCGTCAGCGGGTGGTCCGGGACAACGGCCGGCACCAGTGGGAGAAGGACCGGGCGCGGCAGCCTGAGGAGAAGCGCAAAGCGACTGGCGCGACCGAGCACGACACCGGCCTGACCGTCTCTGACCTGGTCTTCCACGCCGAGTTCCGCGAGGTGAAGGCCAACGAGGACCTTGCCGCCGCTTTCGACGTCCCGGTCGGCACACGGCTTCTCGAACGGATCTACCGCACCCACTCGCAAGAGGAAGACGCGCCGTTCAACGTCTCGCGCTCGTACCTGATCCACGACCTGGTCGCCGGAAATCCGGACCTCCTGGACGCGAGCAATGAGCCGTGGCCCGGCGGCACGCAGAACCAGCTCTTCACGGTCGGCATAGAGCTCGACCGCGTCGTGGAGCACTTCACCGCTCGCCCGCCGACCGCGGAGGAGAGCGAAGAGCTCGGCATCCAGAAGGGCGTCTCCGTGATCGTCCTCCGGAAGACCTGCATCGACATCGAGGGCCGGGTGGTGGAGGTCGCCGACGTCGTCCTCCCCGGCGACCGCACCGAACTCGTCTTCACGACCCCCCTGGCCAGGTGGTGACGATGACCAACCTGATCTCCGTCATCACCCCGGTGCACGCCCCGGCCGCGGAGTACCTGCCGTCCGCCTACAAGTCCCTCGTCGAGCAGGAGCTGCCGGAGGGTTGGGACTGGCAGTGGGTCATCCAGGAGGACGGCGAGACCGACGCGGTCGCGCCCCTCGTACCGGACGACCCGCGCATCAGCTTCGGCCAGGGCCGCGCCGGCCGCGCCGCGATGGCTCGCACCATGGCCCTGTCCCGCGTCACCGGCCAGTACGTCAAGGTCCTGGACGCCGACGACATGCTCACCCCCGGCTCACTCGCCCGGGACCTCCGCGCCCTGGAAGACAACCCCGGCATCGGCTGGGCAACCTCCCGCGTCCTCGACCTGCTGCCCGACGGCTCCACCGTCGGCTTCGACCAGGACCCCCCGCAGGGAGTCATCGAGCGAGGCGCCGTCCTGGAGCACTGGAAGGCCCACAACTTCCGTGCCCAGGTCCACCCCGCGACCCTCTTCATGCGCCGAGACCTACTCTTGGCCCTCGGCGGCTGGATGGCCCTGCCAGCGTCCGAGGACACCGGTCTCCTGCTTGCCCTGAGCGCGGTCAGCCGCGGCTGGTTCAGCGCGGAGACGGGCCTGCTGTACCGGAAGTGGCCGGGACAGGTGACCAGCCAGCCCGCGCACACGCAGGCGAGCGAGAAGGAGGCGCGGTTCGCGGTGGTGGAGGCTCGGGCACGGGTCTTGGCGGCGCTGGACGGCTGGCGGTACGCAGACCACTGACGAAATGGGTCGATCACGCGTCAGTGCGATCCAGCGAGACGCCGCCAGCTGCTCCGACCGCCATGAATGATGAGGCTGCGATGTTCAGTCTGAACCGTTGAGTGACAACTTCCTCTACAGGTTCAAGGCGGCTCGCTGCCGCTCACCGCGCGCGGCCCGGCTCCCCGGGCCGCCACTCCTGTCTCCGCCCCGCTCCAGCCCGGTCCGCCCAGCCGCGCGGCAGCAGCAAGCACCTTGGCTGAGGACAAGAGGTCCGTCGTGACTTGGGGGTCGGCTCCACGGCTTTACCCACCTCCCCGATTCGGGTCCCGCGTCGAGCAAGATCAGGGAGCCACTCGGACACATTGCGGGCAGGGGCAAGCCTGCCCGAGTTGCCTGGCCAGCGTACGGCCCCTGATCATGCTCGACCCCAAACCGGGCAGGACAACGGCCAAAGCCGCTCCGCCGACCTCATGGGTGAATCTCCTACTCCGTACTCCTGCCAGTGGGGCAGCCCTGTCCCTATGCTGCTCAGAGGAGCCCTGCTGCACGAGCTGTGGATGATATCGGAGAACCGCCTTGTATATCGAAAGAGTAGTACTCAAGAACATCAAAGGCTTTGAGAGTGCAGACCTTGACTTTTCCGGCATGGATGGAGAGCACGCGGGCTGGGCAGTAATCACCGGCGACAACGGATCAGGCAAGACAGCCCTCCTAAAGTCCATCTGCATGGCGATTCTAGGGCCGGACGATTCTCGCGTCCTCCTCACAGACACCCGAGGATGGGTAACAGAAGGCGAAGAGTCTGGAACGATCTCCGTCGAGATTAAGCCCTACAGGGAGTGGGACCGCACCGCAAAGGGAGGTTTTCCAGTCCAAAATACATTTTGGGCCGAGATTGGATTCTCTCGCGAAACAAGCGCATGGGCAATTTCCTCCGTAGACGTGTACAGGAACAAGAAGAAGGGAGCATTCAACGGCCCATGGGCTCCAGGCACGCAAGGGTGGTTTGCACTTGGGTACGGCCCTTTTCGCCGCTTGTACGGAAGCTCGCCAGACGCCCAGCGCCTGATGGTGATTCCCGGCCGAGTACCGCGATTCGCCACCCTTTTCAAGGAGGACGCAACTCTCGCGGAATGCGAACAGTGGGTTAAACAGCTAAACTACAAGAAGCTAGAGCAGCAAGAATCCGAAAAGGTTGCCCTGGAAAATCTCCTCGAGCTACTTAATGACGACTTCTTGCGTCAGGGAATGGCGGTTAGCGAGGTTAATTCCGAGGGGATCTGGCTTAAAGATTCCGCTGGCCGGCGAATGCCCCTCGCGGACATGAGTGAAGGGTATCGATCGGCACTTGCAATGCTGATCGACATCTTCCGTCACATGGTGGACGTGTACGGGACGACAGCTTTGACCAAGAAACGCGATGACGGGTCCACATACATCAATCGCCCAGGCGTAGTAATCATCGACGAAGTGGACTCGCACCTGCACCCTGCCTGGCAGCGAGAAATTGGATTCTGGCTGAAGAAACACTTCCCGCTGGTTCAATTCATAGTCACGACCCACAGCCCGCTCGTGTGCCAAGCAGCCGACAGGGGCAGGGTGTACCACATGCCCCAACCTGGCCAAGGTCAGCCGTTCCGGCTCGCCTCAGATGACTTCAATCGGGTAATCGCTGGGAAGCCGGATCAGATTCTCCTAACGCCTGCTTTTGGGATGAGTCATACACGGTCTCCGCGGGCCGTTGAGGCCAACAGGAGGCATTCCCGCCTGCGTGCGAAACAGCTCGCTGGAAGGCTGACAAATGACGAATCCAGCGAGCTAGAGCAGCTCTCACTCTTCACCGAAGCGGAGTGATGAGCAGCCAAATGAGGAGAATCCACAGAGTCGAGATTGACTTTTCCACGCGCCGCGACCTCGCAATAAGGCGAAAGAAGGTCACAAACAAAGAGATGGCAAGGGCGGAGTGGAATAGCTATCGCAGATCAGTGAAGAGCCGACCAGTACTCGATGCACTGAAAAGAATGAACGGCCAGCGTCAGCGCTGCGTATATTGCTGCGACTCTCGCTCCGCTGACATTGATCACTTTACTCCGATCGCGATTGACTACTCCCAGTCTTTTACTTGGGAAAACTTCATTTTGGTATGCCCAGAGTGCAACAGGAAGAAAGGGGCGAGGTTCCCTAGGGACGCACAGGGGAAACCATTGATCATCAATCCTGCGAGGGAAGACCCCTGGGACTTCTTGATCCTAGACACCAAGACGGGGTATCTGGCAGCCAGGTTCCTAGAAGAGGATTTTGATCCAAAAGGCGAATCAACGGTTGAGGTCATATCTTGCATCAATCACGAGGCTGTGGTTGAGGGGAGACGGCGCGTAATCGCGCGATACTACGAAGCCGTTGACGCCCTCCTTTCAAGCGCCACACCAAAAGATTCCACGGGTAAACTCCTAAGAGAGGTCCGTGAAGACGAGCACGGCATCGGAGAATGGTTTGCCCGCCGAGAAGGCAAAGAAGAAGCACGCTTCTCAGAATTGAGATTTCGATTCCCCTCGATCTGGAGGAGATTCGTCCGGGAATCGTGCAGTTCCTAAGCAATTCAGATCAGTCACTTTCCTGACTGACGATGCGCACCATGGGGCACAGCTCCCGTGATTGAACTTACAAAGCAGTTGTCGGTCGAGAGGGCATGACCGCGGTGCAGGCGATGAGTGACCGAGCGTCTTCCGACACGAAGAGCATGTAGATCCAGAGGCCGTCCAGTGAGTCGATCTGGCCGAGCCGAACCGGTCGGCCATACGCGCTCAGCAGCTCGACGGCGTGCTCCAATCCACGCGTCTCCTGGCCCGTTCGGCGCGTCAGCCTCAGACGGCGCTTGTAGATGCGGGCGAGCGAGTCAGCGGGGGACGTCCCCGGCCAGACCACAGCCGCCCCACCATTCAGCAGGGCATGACGGGCCTTCGATGCCACCTCGGAGCTGTTCACAAGGAGGGCGGCTATCTGGTCTCGTTTCATGCCCCTCCCTCCGACGGGGGATGATGTCAGCCCACCTGGCCCGGCTCGAACGGGCTGGCCCCCTCCACAACGGGCCGGTGCTGCGGGTCTACAACTGGCCGGCCGACGCAGGCGGAGCCAGGCTAGACGACGGGCCGACTCCGGGGCCACGGACTCTTCGTGGACGGATCAAGCCCCGCCAAGCAGCAAGAAGGCGTTGGCCTGCCAGGATGGCGGACAGGCACAGGGCCTCCGGAGCCGTTTAGTCTTCCGGGCGACGCAGGACCCTCGGCGCCCTGCATTATGAGCGATCGCTCTCACGCTCAGATCGTGACTGCGGGAGCAGCAGCCCGCGCGCCGTGTGCTCCTGGCCGTCGAACTGGCCGCTCACGCCAAGGTCACGCCTGGCCAGCTCATGAAAGCGATTGATCGCTTCGAAGGCCGCCAGATGCCGCGCCCGCCACTCCGGCAAGGTGCCTTCCACCACGCCCTGAGCCTGCCACCCGATCGCGGCCATCGCTTCCTGCACCGCGTGCGCGACCTCGATGACCTCGTCCGCCGCGAGCAGCATCACGCGCTCAAAGGCCAGGGCCTGCTCGAACCCCGCGGTCGTCAGGTCTTCCGAAAGCTCGCGCTCGCTGCGGGCCAGCGTCCGCATCCCCTCGCGGGCCTCGTACAGCATCTTCGCCGCATGGATCGAGGACCTGACGCGGCCGATGAAGCTGGCGTAGGCATCGAGCTTCTGGCTGTCCCAGCGGGTGCGGAGTGCTGCCTTCCGCCTGCTTCGCTCCATGAGCTCATTCGTAGCGTAGGTAGTTAAGGCGCCGAGTATGACGGCCGCGATTGTTACGAGCTGAGCGATCGTGTCCAACAAGTCCCCCGCAAGCTTCGCCAGCACGCGAGTGCCGACTCTTCCCCTCCGTGGCTAGCGATGGGTCAAAGGTGCTACCCCAGAGGGATCTCGTAGACGATCTCGCAGTACGCGGCAGGGATGACGATGTCGGCCGTCTCGACCGGCCGGCCGTCCTCGCTGAGATACGTGCGCCGGATGTGGGTCACCAGCGCGCCCTTCTGCACGCCCAGGAGGTTCGCCTCCTCGGCCGTGGCCTGCCGCGGCTCCGGCTGCTCGACCGCATGGCTGACGACGACGCCGATCTCCGCCATCCGCTCGACCACACCACGGCCGGCGAGCGGGCCGGCCTCGGGGAGGACGACGATGGTGCCGCCCGTGAGGTCGTAGGGCTCCCAACTGGTCGACATCTGCACGGGCTTGTCGGCCGCCAGGAACTCGTACGTCGTGCGGACACAGAGGTCGCCTTCGGCGATGCAGAGCCGGGCGGCGATGTCCGCGGGCGCCGGCACCTTGGCCTCGGTGCGGTGCTCCCACGATCCGTTCTTGCCGAGACCTGCCATGTCGACGCGGAAGGGTGAGCCGCCGCTCTGCTCGCGGTGGCCCGAGCGCACCATGCGCAGCCGTTCGCGGGGCTCGGCTACGTAGGTTCCCGAGCCTGCCCGGCCCTGGAGAACGCCCTGGACGATCAACAGCTCCTGCGCCCGCCGGACGACGTTGTCCCCCACGCCGTACTCCGCCGCCAGGTGGGCCCGGGAGGGCAGTCGATCGCCCGGCGACCAGTCGCCGCTGGCGATGCGCTCGCGTAGTCGGTCAGCAACTGCGAGGTAAGGCGGCTGCTCAGGCATGTGGCAAATCTAGTCCACTAGCTCTAATCTAGTTAACTAGCTTTACCCTCAGTGATTCCGTCACGACGGAGGACAGCCATGCCCGCACCTGCATCCCGAGCGCAGGAGATCAAGGCTTGGCTGTCCGCTGCCGGATGTGTCCCGCGCCTGACCGAACACCGGGATCACATCCGAGTGGAGACCGACCTCCCGGACTCGTTGTCGCCGGTCCACTTCCGTGCCGTTCTCGCGGCGTTAGAGAGCGCCGATCGGTTCGGCCACAGCGGCAGGAGCGGGAGGCGGGTCGCGTGGGCGGTCATCGGGACCGGGCATGTGCCACCGGCCGTCGATGCGGCCGAGCTGAGGGTCAGCGAACCAGGAGAGGCCCCCGCGGCGGCCGGCACCGCCCGGGGGACGGCCGACAGCCCAAGGAGCTGACGACATGGACGACGCTACCGCCCGCCCCAGGACACAGACGTGTCATCGCTGCCAGAAACCGACGAACGATCCCACCACCGTGGTAGCTCACGGCGCATCAGGCCCGGGCTGGATCGGCTACTTCTGTCCCAAGTGCTCTCTGGCAGCCAGGCATCGGGACGGGGACCCCGCGCCCACCGCTGCCGTGATCCGACGCGAGGGCCGGCGGGAACGTGCCTGACCCCTCGAAGAGACCTGCCGACCTGCTTCCTTACTGCCAGCTAGCCACCGAATGGCCGGAGTACGCGGATGAGCACCAGCAGTGTCCGGGCCCGCACGAGGTGCGGCTCTCGCCTATCCCGCCGTCGAAACAAGGGCCGCTGATCATGGCGGTCCGCTGCGACTGCCCCTGCCACCAGAACAGCCCCCGTACAGCACCCGAGAAGGAGCAGTGACGCGCATGGCTCGGTACGAACGGATCGCCGCCGAGATCCGGCAGATGATCAACGCCGGTGCGATTGAGCAGGGAGCGCGACTGCCGGCGGAGACCGCCCTCGCGGTGCAGTACAAGGTGGGCCGCCCGACACTGCGGCAGGCGATGGATCTCCTCCAGGACGAAGGCCTGATCGAGAAGCGGCACGGGAGCGGCACCTTCGTGCTCGGGCGGCGACGACAGATCGAGTTCGCCAACGACCGGTACTGGTCCCTCACCGTTCCGGAGCAAGCACCCGCAGCCCATGAGCCACGGATCACCGACCCCGCTGTCAGGGTGTCGGTGAGCTGCTCTGAGGCAGCGGCGAACGTCCAGCTCGCGGCGCGACTGGGGGTGCCTGTCGGGGCGCGGCTGCTGGAGTTCGTCTATCGCGCCCACGGCGCCGAGGACTCCAGCCTCTACAGCGTCGTGCACTCGTATCTCGTCCGTTCGATGGTGGAGGACATCACCATGGCGCCCACCGCCGGACGTTCGCCCTGGGGGGACGCCTGCCATGCATGGCTGAGGGAGGCGGGCATTCAGGTGGACCGCATCGAGGAACGCGTCTCGGCGCGCCCGCCGAGCGACGCGGAAGCCCAGGAGTTCGACCTGGCTCCCGAGGTGTCGCTCCTGGTCGCCCAGCGGAAGTCCATCGGCGTGCGCGGCCAGGTGGTAGAGGTCGCAGACCTGACCATGGCCGGTGACCGCGTCATGGGGGTGTACACCACCCAGCTGAGTGGCGCTCACCAGCAACAGCTCTGATCTACGGATTCTCCCGCGGCCGGGCCGATCGAAGTCAGATCGGCCCGGCCGCCTTTGCTGTGATCACTGGGCCGGGTCCAGCCGTCGTGTGGATAGTCGGTCTCGAAAGTGGCGCTGTCGACGCCGGCCGCGAGCGGTCGCTCTGGCAAGGGGGCGGGGGCATGCGGCCAACCTGCGGTCAGGATCGACGCAGTTCCCTTGTAGCGCCCGGTGTTCTTGCAGTTCAGGGCCGGACCGGGCGTCTGGAGCGGCGCGGTCTTGAAAACCGTCGTGGCAGCGATGTCACCGTGGGTTCAAATCCCACAGCCTCCGCCGAGGTCATGAAGTGCCTGCACACACCAGGGGTGCCCCGAATGCCGGGGCACCCCTTGGCTGTTGCTCCTGGCGATGCGGGCCTAGGTGACGCGCCTGAGGACGAGCGGGTCGGGGAGGCCGCCGTCGTTCTCGCACTCGAGTTTGCGGGCTAGGGCAAGGGCGGCGGAGTACGCCAACTTGATGTTGTCTTCGCGTAACCCTGGATACTGGCCATCGTAAGTATCCGAATGGTCCACCGTGATCCGAATCCGCGCGGGGTCATTTTTTGAGCCCTTCACATGCGGGCTAATGCACTCAAAATAGAGTCGAGAGTCCCAGAATCCCGCTGCCGCATATTTTCCGATGCCATATCGGTCACTCCCTCCCGGAAGAGACGCGGGGTCTTTTACGTCCCGGGGGGCGTAGTAGCCTGAACGGATGTTCGTATGCCCTAGTTCGGGTTTCCCGTCATAGACGCCGCAGGTCCCGGAAGTCATGGAGGAGCGGTCTCCTCTTTCGCGGGTCTCCCCTATCATCTTCACCGACTTATCCAGGAAATCTTGATCGCGGTTGGCGAATTCCTTGACGCCTCTTACCTTTTCAAGGGTGTCGGCTGCGTAAACGAGGGCGCCGCTGCAGAGCTCTCTTGCTGAAACCCGGGAGTCCTGGGTCCTGTCATTGCTGCTGCACGCGGAGATGCTGGTGCCGAGGAGCAGAATGACGCAGAGAGTCTGACTGGTGCTGGCCGTATGCACTTTTCGCGATACCCAATCTCACTCGGTCACCGGGTCATGGCCTTGCTGCTTTGCGCGGTCGTTCCCCTTGCCGTACCCGCCGTCA
Organism: Streptomyces sp. JLBT605; assembly: GCF_058215555.1. Lineage (NCBI taxonomy): Bacteria > Bacillati > Actinomycetota > Actinomycetes > Kitasatosporales > Streptomycetaceae > Streptomyces > Streptomyces sp. JLBT605. The sequence goes on along the minus strand of NZ_CM177087.1, from coordinate 3,222,510 downwards.
ACGTCTCCCAGCAAGGTTCGCCCTAGATCATCCCGCACGTCGATGCCTTGACGTCGCATGAAGTCTCGCAGTGGCGCTTCTGCTCTCTGTTCGCCTCCCCGGTAGACCTTTGTCTGCTCCTCATGGCTTAGTTCTTCGATTTGCTCCTTCTTCTTGTCGATTTCTGCCTCGCTGCCATCGCCGATGATCTGACCGATGCAGTGATTGATGAATTCGCTGCCTACGTCTGTCGCGAGCGGGACGGCGAAGGCTGTGACCCCGGTGGCTGCAGGATTGTGGGGAATGAGTAGTGTTCCTGTTGCGACGGTCGCCGTTACTCCGAATTCTGTCCACGCCGCCTGTTTCGCCACAGCCCTCTCGAAATCCTCCAGCTTTTTCACTCCCTCGGCCTCGATCTGATTTGCTCGCGATTCGTCAAGGTGTCCCTGGACCTCTGCGCCGATCGCCACAGCCGAGCGAACGTAGCCCTTGTCGTCGGAGTTGTTCGCATCGAAGGGATGCTCCAGGAGGCTCGTCGTGTAGATCTGCTGTGCCTGGCTAACAGCCGCATAGGCATCAGGATGCTGCCCGAGGGCACTCAGGAACTCTCTGACCTGATCTCGATCAGAGGAAAGGTGCTTGTCGAAGTCCCTCTTGGGGGCATAGATGCTGGTGTACTCCCGGTCATCGATGGCCCAGTCGATGTCACCCATATATCCAGCGCTCATTCTGCCAAGGCTTTCCGAAAGGGCCTCTTGTCTCTTCAGGAGCTCGGCATCGTGGCCATAGATCCCGATCACCTCGTCCATGAGATCGGCGGCCTTCTCGTTGCGCACCAATGGCTTCGGATCATCCCAAGCATGTCCCAGCGTCGCCGACTCCAGCGCGTGGCCCAGCGCCTTCGACGTCTGGCCGTCGGCCGACTTCGCAGCGGTCGAGTCCGACTGGTCAGTGTCGGGGAAGGACGCGTAGTCCTCGTCGGCGAAGTAGTTCAGATAACTCCCGCCGATGTCACCGCCCAGGTCTGATTCGCCGTTCTTGGCGAGGGAGCCGTCCTCGTTGTACAGGACTGGGGTTTCGGAGAAGAACTGCTTCGATGCTTGGGGGCTGTGGCCCAGGGCCTCCAGGACCGAGTTCACCGGGTCATAGCCAGCGCCGTTCTTGCCGTTCGGGTTGAAGGCGGTCTTGTAGGTGGCGCTCTGGTGGCCTGGGTTGAACCTGTCCGGATCGTCGGCGTGGAGTTGGGTCACATGCTCGGCGATCGGGTTGAGGAACTTCGGGTCGTAGTCTCCGTAGCGGAGGATCCCGCCGAGGACCTGGTAGCCGTATGGCGCGTCGTTGGGGTCGGTGCCCTGGGTTTGAGTCAGCGGCTGGGTGCCTGATTTCCGTAACGCCGGGCCCCACTGGCGGGTGAACTCCGCGTCGTGGGAGGCCCTGGCGAGGTTCAGGCCCAGACCTCGCTGGAGCTTCCGTACGCCCTCCAGCCTCTTCTTGTTGTCTTCGCCATACTGACTGGAGTACGTGGCGAGATCGGCGTAGAGGGTGAGCGCCTTCTCCGGCTGGAACTGCTGGTAGAAGCGCTTGGAGAAGGCCATGCTCCCGCTGTTGTCGAGCAGGAGTTCATCGAGCTGGGCAAGCTCGGTATCGCTGATGTCGGAGCCTTCGGAGAAGAGCCGGGCCGCGCGGGTGGCTTCCTCCTGGTCCAGGGACGTGTACGTGGGCGCGGTGAAGTCGTGCGCCTCCTTGCTGTTGGCCGCCAGGGCGAGCTTGAGCGACTCGTCCGCGTCAGAGCAGTTGTCCACGATCTGGTCGATCTTGCGTTGCCAGGCATCGGCGGCCGACTTCTCCTTGGCCAACGCCGTGGCGTAATCCGGGTCATGGCGCGCGGTCGGGTCGTTCTCCAGGGGGTAGGCGCGCGTCACCTTGCCGTGGCCGTCCACCCGGATCCCGGCCTCCGGGCCGTCCTTGTCCCTGATGCGGATGAGTTCGTCCCGAGCCTTCTCGAAGCTGCTGTGGGCGTCTTCCAGGAGGAGCTTGATGCCCTTGGCGGCTTTGGCCGCGTCAGCGAACTCCCGTGCGGTGCTGCGGATGAACTGTCGGGTCACGTCGGCGTTGACGCCGGTCCAGTCGGCGCGGTCGGCCTTGGCCTGCATGCCGTCGCGGGCATCGGTCGCCATCGTCTCCAGCCGGCGGGCCAGCTCGCCCCAGTCGGTCACGGCGGTCTTCAACCGGCCCACCGGTGCGTGGATCACGTCCTCGTACTTCACCGGCTGCCTACTTCCAGTACTCGGTGATCTTGGAGACCGAGGCGAAGTTCCCCTGGATGTCCTGCTCGTCCTTGGCGTGGGCCGCCTTGGTGTAGTCGAGATGGTTGGAGATGCGCGCACAGGCCTCCAGCAGGGTGTCCATCTGGGTCACCCAGTTCTCGTTGACCTTGCGCAGGGCGGTGCCGGAGACGAAGTTGTTCTGGGTGAGCGCCGTGGCTGCCAGGGCCGAAGCCTGCTTGGCGTGGCCGCCGTTCTCGGCCATGGAGGTGTGCAGCTTGTAGGCCTCGTTGCCGACGGCGCCGAGGTCGTTCCGTCTCACGGTGAGGTCGGCGGCCGACGTGCCGCCGCCCGTACCGTTCAGTCTCATCTTCGCGCGGGCTTCCGCCTGTTGGCGTGCCCGCCCCCACTCGTCCTCGAACGACACCGCATCCCCCCTGGGTAACCGGCTGTAGTCGTATGCCCACCGTATGAGGGGGCGGTGGGCGGCGTCAGGCGGTTGCGGGGATTGGAGGGTGCGGGGTGGGGGCGCTGGTCGCGGGCCGCTCAAGAGGCTGAGGTGACCGGGTGCGGGAGGTTTGAGAACCGGATCGTCATACGTGCGGGGGAATCGGGGCGCTCGGGGGGATGTGCCGGGATTCTGTGGGCAATTCTCCCTTCGCGACGTCGTGACGCGTCTGGGGCGCTGAAGGACGGCAGCACGCGGAGGGGCGATCTGACAGGAGTCGACGGAGCCGTGGTGATGCGATGAGTTGAGGGATCAGGTGAGGTAGGACGGTCAGGTCGCGCGGTGGCACTCGGGTGCCACCGCGCGGTCGTGTCTTGACAGCACTGAATGATCTGACGGATAGTCAGGAAAATCTGCCGGGTGGTGCGGAGGCCCCGGCCCCAGCGGCTGGGGTGCCGACGACCAGTGACCTGGGGGCGTCGATGACCGAAGAGCCGACCGACGACGTGTACGAGCGGCTGCGGGGGTTCGAGGGGTGCGCCGCGGTGCGCGGCGGGGTGGGCAAGGACCTGGTCAACGAGCCGATGATCAGGCACTGGTGCGAGGCGATGGGGGACACCCACCCCCGCTACCCAGCCGTCGCGCCGCCCACCATGCTCCAGGCCTGGACGATGGGCGGGCTGTCCGGCCACGCGGGGCGGTCGGCGGAGTACGACGAGCTCCTCGCGCTGCTCGACGGGGCCGGGTGCACCTCGGTCGTGGCCACCGACTGCGAACAGGAGTATCTGCGTCCGCTGCGGCCCGGGGACCGGATCGCCTTCGACGTGGTGATCGAGTCGGTGTCGCAGCGGAAGCGCACCAAGCTGGGCTCCGGGTACTTCGTCACCACCCGCATGGACGTGCGGGCCGACGGGGAACTGGCGGGGAGGCATCGATTCCGGATCCTCAAGTACGCCCCGGCGGTCCTCAAGGAGGCTCCGGAGGTGGTCAAGGAGGCTCCGGAGGTGGTCACGGACGTTCCGGCGGCGGGTGCGGGCCCGGCCCGTGCTGGGGCGCCGGGAGTGGCTCCGGCCGAAGGGGCGCCGCGCCGGCCGCGGCCGGTGGTGAATCGGGACAATGCCGGGTTCTGGGAGGGCGTCGCCCGGCACGAGTTGCTGATCCAGCGCTGCGCGAGGTGCGGAACGCTCCGTTTCCCCTGGTTGCCGGGGTGCAACGCTTGCGGTGGGCAGCGCTGGGACACCGTGCGGGCCTCCGGGCGGGGCACGGTGTTCAGCTATGTGGTGATGCACCACCCGCCCTTCCCGGCCTTCGACCCGCCGTACGCCGTGGGGCTGATCCAACTCGCCGAGGGAGTACGGATGATCAGCGACATCGTCGGGGTGCCGTACGGGGAGGTGCGGATCGGAATGCCGGTGGAGCTGGAGTTCCTGCGCGTGGACGAGGAACTGGAGCTGCCTGTCTTCCGGGGGTCGCGGTGACCGCGGGCAGCGGCGAGCTGCCGCGCGGCGGGGAGGAGTTGCCGTCGCTGGTGGTCCCGGTGACCCGGACGCTGATCGTCTCCGGCGCGCTCGCCTCCCGTGACTACCAGGACGTTCACCACGACGTGGAGGCCGCCAGGGCGAAGGGCGCGCCGGACATCTTCATGAACATCCTCACCACCGGCGGGCTGGTCGGCCGGTACATCACCGACTGGGCCGGGCCCGGCGCCGAGCTGCGTCGGCTGTCGATCCGGCTCGGGGCGCCGAACTATCCCGGCGACACCATGACGCTCACCGGCCGGGTCACTGAGATAACTGGCGTCACGGGGGCTGATGGGGCCGGTGAGCGCGGTGGCGAGGTGCTGGCGGAGGTCGCGGTGGTCGGGCGGAACGGGATCGGCAGCCATGTCACCGGCACCGTGACGGTCGCCCTCCGGCGCGAGGCGCGGGGACGGGCCGGGCCTGGCGACGCGGGCGGTTCGGCTGGTCCCGGCGACACTGGCGGTTCGGCTGGTCCCGGCGGCGCGGGCGGATCGGGCGGGGCCGAGGAGGAGGGGCGGTGACGGCGCGCCGTGCGGACGGCCTTGCCGGCCGGGCCGCGATCGTCGGGATCGGGGCGACGGAATTCTCCAAGGACTCCGGGAGGAGCGAGCTGAAGCTGGCGGTGGAGGCGGTCCAGGCGGCGCTGGAGGACGCCGGTCTGGCGCCCGCCGATGTCGATGGCATGACCACCTTCACCATGGACACCAGCCCGGAGATCACCGTCGCGCAGGCGGCCGGCATCGGTGAGCTGACCTTCTTCTCCCGGGTGCACTACGGGGGCGGCGCGGCCTGTGCCACCGTCCAGCAGGCGGCGCTCGCCGTCGCCGCCGGGGTCGCGGACGTCGTCGTCTGCTACCGGGCGTTCAACGAGCGCTCCGGCCGCCGCTTCGGTTCCGGCGTGCAGCGGCGCGAAGCGTCCGCCGAAGGCGCCGCGCTGGGCTGGGCGCTGCCGTCCGGCCTGCTCACGCCAGCCTCCTGGGTGGCCATGGCGGCGCAGCGCTATCTGTATGCGTACGGGCTCACGCCGGAGGTTTTCGGCCATGTCGCCGTCACCGGCCGGCGATATGCCGCGACCAACCCGGCCGCCTATTTCCATGGCAAGCCGATCACTCTCGACGATCACGCGGCCTCGCGCTGGATCGTGGAACCGCTGCGGCTGCTGGACTGCTGCCAGGAGACGGACGGCGGTCAGGCGATCGTGGTGACCAGTGTGGAGCGTGCCCGCACGCTGCGCAGACGTCCTGTGGTGATCAGCGCGGCGGCGCAGGGCGCGGGTCGTGCGCAGGAGCAGATGACGAGCTTCTACCGGGACGGGCTGACCGGGCTGCCGGAGATGGAGGTGGTGGCGCGGCAGCTGTGGCGGAACAGCGGGCTGACGCCCGCCGACATCGATGTGGGCATCCTCTACGACCACTTCACGCCATTCGTGCTGATGCAGTTGGAGGAGTTCGGATTCTGCGGGCGGGGTGAGGGCGCCGGGTTCGTGGCCGCGGACGCGCTGCCGCTCAACACGCACGGCGGTCAGCTGGGCGAGGCGTATCTGCACGGGATGAACGGGATCGCCGAGGCCGTGCGGCAGCTGCGCGGCACCGCGGTCAACCAGGTGGCCGGTGCCCGCCGGGCCCTGGTCACCGCGGGCACCGGAGTGCCGACGTCCGGACTGATCCTCAGCGCGGACTCCGCCGCCCCGGGTCCCGCGCCCGGTCGCGCTCCGGGTTCCGGCACGAGCCCCGGACCCGGCCGAAACCCCGGCTCCGGCCGCGCCCGGGACACCGCGCCCGCCGGCGGGGCAGACGGCTGAACCGCGCGGATGCCCCGCGTGTCAGGCGCGGCGGTCCGGCGTCCGGCGCCTTCACTCGGCCTATGGACCGACATGACAAGAAGGACATCAGATATACGGTCGGCCTCATCGCGTCGCTGACCTGCCTGGCGGCGGGCGTCGTGCTGCCGGTGCCCACGCCCGCGGAGGCCCGCCCGGCACCCGCGCGGGCGCCCCGTACCGCCGGAGCGCTGCCTGACACACCCGATCTGCCCGATCCCCGCGTCTACGGGGCCGCGGTCTTCGACGGCTGGGCGTTCGACACCTGCCACGCCCCCTCGCTCACCACCCTGGCGGCCTGGCGCGGCTCGCCGTACGGGGCCCTCGGCATCTATTTCGGCGGCCGCGGCCGGGCCTGCCCCAGGCAGCCGAACCTCTCCCGGGCCTGGGCGCTGAGTGCGCAGCGGCTGGGCTTCGAGTTGCTGCCGGTCTATGTGGGCTCGCAGTCGCCCTGCGTCCGCAACAAGCACAAGCGGCGCTACCGGATCAGCGGAGACCCCTGGGAGCAGGGCCGCAGGGAGGGGCGTGACGCCGTGCTGCGGGCGAAGGAGCTCGGCATGGTGAAGCGCAGCGCGCTCTACCTCGACATGGAGGCCTACAACCGGAAGAGCACCGGCTGCGCGCGCACCACGCTCTCCTTCATCCGGGGCTGGAACCGCGAGGTCCGCTCACACGGCTACTTCCCGGGCTTCTACAGCAGCGCCGACTCGGGGGTGCGCCATCTGGAGACCGCCCGCCGGTCCGGGCTGCACGATCTGCCGTCGGTGATGTGGTTCGCCCGCTGGCACAGGGACCCCGCGCTCTACGGGGAGCCGTCGCTGGCGGACGCGGCCTGGCATCCACACCGCCGCATCCATCAGTACGCGGGCAATGTCAGTGAGAAGTACGGTGGGCGCAGGATGCACATCGACCGGAACAAGGTGGACGCCCCGGTCGCCATCCTCGATTGAGGTCTTGCCGGCGCCCTCCCTTCCGGGGCATCCCTGAGTGGTGGGGCACCTCCTCCAACCGCAGGAGGTGGTGCCAGCACCCCCACGTACAACCAGAGGCGGAGTCCGCTTCGGCACCTGCGGCCGATCCCTCGCGGGCCTCACGCTCATAGCGTGGGGGCATGACCACGCCCGTGTGCACCAGCGCTTCCACTGCCGTGTTCCCGTCGTTCAGCTCGTACGTCCGGGCACGCGGACCGGTCCTGCTGCGCACCGCGCGTTCCCTCACCGCCAACGTCTGCGATGCGGAGGATCTGCTCCAGACCGCGCTGACCAAGACCTTTCTGGCCTGGGAGCGTATAGAGGACCACCAGGCGCTGGACGGTTACGTCCGCCGCGCGCTGGTGAACACCCGCACCTCGCAGTGGCGCAAGCGCAGGGTCGACGAGCTGGTCTGCGACGAGCTGCCGGAGCCGGATCCGGTCCCGGCGCCGGACCCGGCCGAGGAGCAGCTGCTGCGTGACGCGATGTGGCGGGCGGTGCTGCGGCTGCCCGACCGGCAGCGGGCCATGGTCGTCCTCAGGTACTACGAGGACATGAGTGAGGCGCAGACCGCGGAGCTGCTCGGAGTGTCGATCGGCACGGTCAAGAGCGCCGTCTCCCGGGCGCTGGGCAAGCTGCGCGAGGACCCGGAGCTCAGCTACGCGGCCTGATCGCGACCGAGGAGCGCGGCGGGCGCCCAGCGCCGGGCCGGCCCCGGCACGCGGAGAGAGCGAAACGGGGGGTAAGAACGGGGCGTCGGAACCGGGCGTCGGAACGGGGATCAGTCGGCGGGCTGCTCCGCGAGGCGCTTGATGCCGTCGAGGGTGGTCTCCATGGCCGCGCGCAGGTCCGCGAGCCGGCCGGCCACGATCTTCTCCTCCAGATCGGGCCAGCGCCTGATGGCGACGGTCACTCCGGACTGCCCGGGTCCGATCGTCACCGAGTGGCGGAGCCGGGTGCCGTTCCCCTCGGGCGCGAGGGTGAAGCTCCAGGAGGCGATCGGCTTCGCCGGGTCGGTCGTGGGCTCGCCGTAGCGACCGTCCGCGTCCATGGGGCACCAGGTGAAGGTCTGCTCCGGCGCGAACTCGACGACCTGTGAGACGGTCCGCCACTCGCCGAGCTTCGGGTTCTTGTTGAAACCGGCGAAGCGGGCGCCCAGCGCCGGGCCGGTGGCGCCGTCGAGCCATTCGACGCGGTGCAGCTCGGGACTGTGCCGGGCGGGCAGCTCGATGTCGGTCACCAGCTCCCAGACCCGGGCCGGGGCGGCCGCGACATGGATCTCGGCGTGGGTGGTGGGCGCGTCGGCGAACCGCATGCTGTCGTGCATGGTGATCCCTCCCGGGGGACTGACTGGGACTGACGACATCCTGGGGCTGGTACATCCTGGACGCGTTCGCGCCATCGATGATCACAAACCGCAATGGGCCGGTCAATCCTTTGATCTCCTTGTCAACCCCCAAGGAATTACTTGGCTGTCGGGGTCGGCGGGCCGGTGCGGCCAACGGGGGCGAGGGCGGCCGAAACCGGCCTCGGGTAGTGACATACCAGCTGGTACGGCAGCACAATCAGCGGCAACCTTACTCGCGCGTAAACCGCCCCTCGGGAGGCTCCCCGGTGTTGAGCACGATGCAGGACGTACCACTGACCATCAGCCGCATCCTGCGGCACGGGTCAACGGTGCACCGCCGGTCCACCGTCACCACGTGGACCGGTGCGGAGCCGCAGCGGCGCACCTACGCGGAGGTGGGGGCACGGTCCGCGCAGCTGGCGCACGCGCTCGGCGACGAGCTCGGCGTGGTGGGCGATCAGCGGATCGCGACGCTGATGTGGAACAACGCCGAGCACCTGGAGGCGTACCTGGCCATCCCCTCCATGGGCGCCGTGCTGCACACCCTCAATCTCCGGCTCCCCGCCGAACAGCTCGCCTGGATCATCAACCACGCGGCGGACCGGGTGATCATCGTCAACGGTTCGCTGGTGCCGCTGCTCGCCCCGCTGCTGCCGCGGCTCACCTCCGTCGAGCACGTCATCGTCAGCGGCCCGGGGGACCGCGCGCCGCTGGAGGGCGCCGGGGCGCACGTCCACGACTACGAGAACCTGATCGCGGGCCGGCCCACCGACTACGACTGGCCGGAGCTCGACGAGCGCACCGCCGCGGCGCTCTGCTACACCTCGGGAACCACCGGCGATCCCAAGGGCGTGGCCTACAGCCACCGCTCGGTCTATCTGCATTCGCTCCAGGTCAACACCGCGGAGTCGTTCGCGCTCGGCGCCGGCGACATCATGCTGCCGGTCGTCCCGATGTTCCACGTCAACGCCTGGGGCACACCGCACGCCTCCTTCATGGCGGGCACCTCGCTGCTGATGCCCGACCGCTTCCTGCAGCCCGCCCCGCTCGCCGAAATGATCGAGACCCAGCGGCCCACCATCGCGGCCGCCGTGCCGACCATCTTCCAGGGGCTGCTCGCCGAACTCGACGCCAAGCCCCGCGACATGTCGTCGCTGCGCAGCGTGATCATCGGCGGTGCGGCCTGTCCCCCGGCCCTGATGCGGGCCTTCGAGGAGCGGCACGGGCTGCGGGTCATCCACGCCTGGGGCATGACCGAGACCTCGCCGCTCGGCTCGGTCGCGCATCCGCCGGCCGGCGTCACCGGCGAGGAGGCATGGGCCTACCGCGCCACCCAGGGCCGCTTCCCGGCCTCCGTGGAGGCGCGGCTCGCCGCGCCCGGCGGCGGATTCCTGCCCTGGGACGGGGAGTCGGCGGGCGAGCTGGAGGTGCGCGGCCCGTGGATCGCGGGCGCGTACTACGGCGGCGCGGGTGGCGACCCGTTCCGCCCGGAGGACAAGTTCAGCGAGGACGGCTGGCTGCGCACCGGCGACGTCGGCACCATCTCGCCGGACGGCTATCTGACGCTCACCGACCGGGCCAAGGACGTCATCAAGTCCGGTGGCGAGTGGATCTCCTCGGTCGACCTGGAGAACCATCTGATGGCGCACCCGGATGTCGCGGAGGCGGCGGTGGTCGCCGTGCCGGACGAGAAGTGGGGCGAGCGGCCGCTGGCCACCGTGGTGCTCAAGGAGGGCGCGGAGGTCCGGTACGAGGAGCTCAAGGCGTTCCTCGCCGAGCGGATCGCGCGCTGGCAACTCCCCGAGCGGTGGGCGCTGATCCCGGTGGTGCCCAAGACCAGCGTCGGGAAGTTCGACAAGAAGGTGATCCGCAAGCAGTACGCGGACGGGGAGCTGGACGTCACCCGGGTCGACTGAGACGTCACCAGAGTCGACTGAACGGAAGGGCGCGGGGGTTGATCCGGCCGGTGCCGACTTCGGCCGGACCAACCCCGCCTCCTCCCGGGAACGTCAGCCGGTACGTCCCGGTCGCCGGGCCGCCGAGAGCCAGCCCAGCAGCAGCCAGGCCGCGGCGACCGCGCAGACGCCGTTCCAGCCCCAGCTTTCGAACGCCGGGGCGGCGACGGCCGAGGCCACCGCCCCGCCGACGAACGCCGCCGACACATAGGCGGTGTTGGCCGTGGCCGGGGTGTCGGTGGACGTCAGGGCCCGCGTCTGGTTGGCGACCTGGCCGGCCACCAGGCCCGCGTGCAGCAGCACCGCCGCCACGCACAGCGCCCACAGCTGCCGCCCGCCGAGCCAGAACAGCGGCACCGCCACCGCCGCCGCGGCGTAGGCGGCGGCCACCACCCGCTGGGTGCCGAAGCGGTCCACCAGCCCGCCGGACAGCGGCGCGACCAGGCTGGAGGTGAGTCCGAAGAGGCCGAACAGCCCGGCCGTCGCCGTGGAGAGGTGGTACGGGGCGCCGGTCAGCAGCAGCACCAGGGCCGTCCACAGCGCGCTCCACGCCCCGTACATCCCGCCCTGGCGCAGGCAGGCGCGGCGCAGCTCGGGCGAGGTGACGAGCAGCCGCGGCACCCGGACGACACCGCGCAGCGCGCCCACCCTGAGGCGGGGCCGGTTCTCGGCGGGCAGCAGCGCGGCGGTGATCAGCCCGGTGAGGATGGTCAGCCCGGCCGCGCCGAAGAAGACCGCGCGCCAGCCGTACGCCTGACCGGCCAGCCCGCCCAGCACCCGGGCCGCGACGATGCCGAGGAACAGGCCCGCGACGACCGCCCCGACATGCCGGCCGCGCCGCTCGGCGGGCGCCCGCTCGGCGATCAGCGGCACCAGCAGCTGCGGTACGACGGTGGCGGCGCAGGCGACGAAGAGTGCGGCGGCGAGCGCGGGCAGCCCGGGCGCGAGCGCGGCGACGGCCATCGCCACGCCGGCCGTGACGGAGAGGCCACCGACCAGGCGGCGGCGGTCGGCGGTGTCACCGAGCGGGGCGAAGAGCAGCAGCCCGGTGGCGTAGCCGAACTGGGAGACCGAGGCGATCCACCCGGCCGCGGCCGGGCCGACGCCGAGGTCCCGGCCGATCAGGTCGAGAAGCGGCGCGGCGAGGTAGATGTTGGCGGCGGTCACGGCGGTGCACAGCGCGACGATCGTCAGCAGAAGACCGGCCCGCGGCGCTCCGCCGCGCTCACCGGGTGCGCCAGGTGCACCGTGCGCGCCAGGTGCGCGCGTGGCGGACGCGGCGGTGTGCGGGGAGGACCTGGCGGTGCCGGGGGCGTTCCGGGCCGGATCGGCGGTGCCGGGGGTGGCGGCGGTGCCGGAGGCAAGAGCCGGGGTGGGTGAGGCGGCGCTGGCGCGAGGCATGGCGGCTGCTGCTCCTGGGTTGTAACCAACTGGTTGGTTATGAGTCTGCAACCTACCGCCGAGCACTGTCAACCAATTAGTTGGTTACCCTGAGGCCATGGCAGCAAGGGATCCCGAGGCGACCAAGGCCCGCATCTTCGCGGCGGCGACCGCGGAATTCGCGGCGCACGGCATCGCGGGTGCCCGCATCGATCGCATCGCCCGCGACGCCAAGGCCAACAAGCAGCTCATCTACGCCTACTTCGGCGACAAGGCCGAGCTGTTCGCCCAGGTCCTCCAGCGCGCCCTGCTCGACCTCGCAGCCGCCGTCCCGGTCGACGCCGAGGACCCCGACGGCTACGCCGACCGGCTGATGGACTACCACGTCGCCCACCCCGAACTGCTGCGCCTGCTGCTCTGGGAGGGCCTGGAGTACGGCCCCAGCGCGGGCATCCCACTCGAGGAGCAGCGCCGGGCGCACTACACGGCCAAGGCCGAGACCTTCGCCGCCGCGCAGCGGCGCGGCACGATCCGCTCCTACATCCCGCCGCAGGACCTGGTCTTCATGATCAGCGCACTGGCGGGCTGGTCCACGGCGGCGCCGCAGCTGCGCCGGATGCTGGTCGGCGACACGGCCGAGGACACGGACCGGCTGCGGGAGTCCGTCCGCACCGCTGCCCGCCGGCTCACCGGCTCGGACGGTTCCTGAGACCGCCGGTCGCTGACCTCAGCCGTCGCTTCCGGGTGGCGCCGTCAGCCGTCAGCCGTCGCCGTCAGCCGTCGGCGTCAGTCGGTGCCGTCAGTTGGTGCCGATCTTCGCCAGGAGGTCCACGATCCGGGCCTGCACCTCCGCGCTGGTCGAGCGCTCGGCGAGGAACAGCACCGTCTCGCCGGAGCTCAGCCGCGACAGCTGACCGGGGTCGATGTCGGCCGAGGTGTAGACGACCAGCGGGGTGCGGTTGAGCAGCCCGTTGCCGCGCAGCCAGTCGACGATCCCGGCGCGGCGGCGGCGTACCTGCATCAGGTCCATCACCACCAGGTTCGGCCGCATCTGCGAGGCCAGCGTCACCGCGTCCGCGTCCGCGCCGGCCCGCGCGACCTGCATGCCACGCCGCTCCAGGGTCGCGGTCAGCGCCATGGCGATCGCTTCCTGCTCCTCGATCAGCAGGACCCGGGGCGGGTGCTGCTCGCTGTCCCGCGGCGCGAGGGCCTTGAGGAGTACGGCCGGATCGGCTCCGTAGGCCGCCTCCCGGGTCGCCTGGCCGAGCCCCGCGGTCACCAGCACCGGCACCTCGGCGGCCACCGCGGCGGTGCGCAGCGACTGCAGCGCGGTGCGCGTGATCGGCCCGGTGAGCGGGTCGACGAACAGCGCGGCCGGGTACGCGGCGATCTGCGCGTCCACCTCCTCGCGGGAGTTGACGATCACCGGGCGGTAGCCGCGGTCGCTCAGCGCCTGCTGGGTGGACATGTCCGGCGCCGGCCACACCAGCAGCCGACGCGGGTTGTCCAGCGGCTCCGGCGGCAGTTCGTCGTCCTGCGGCAGCGGCGTCCGCTCGTCCATGACCTCGATCGCGCCGTTCGGCCCGTCCAGCGGCTCCGGCCCCTCGGCGCCGTCGTCCGGCGCGCCGATCGCGAACGCCCGACCGGGCTCGCCGGGCGCCCCGCGCAGCTGCGACGACTGGCCGGCCGGCTGCTGCGGTGAAGGCTGGGCCTGGCCGGGCTGGACTTGGCCGGGCTGGGGCTGGGAGCTGCGGTCCTGCGGCTGGGAGCGGCGGCGTCCGGCGGGTTCCGGCGCAGCGGCCGGAGTGCCGTCCTCCGCGGGCTCCGAACGGGCCGCGAGCTTGCGCCGCCGACCGGAACCGGGCACGGCGGTGCCACCGGTGGGCGTCGGCGGACCCTGCGGTTCACCGGCCTGCTGGGCGAACGGCACGCCCTGGCCCAGGGTGCGCACGCTGATCGCGCGCCCCTGCGAGGCGTCCGCGCCCGGCATGGGGGCGGCAGCGGGGAGTGCGCCGGGCTGCCGGGGCACGGCCGGTCCGCCCTGGGCGGCGGGACCATCGTCGGCGGTGCCCCGTCCGTTGCCCAGGCGCCCGGGGGCAGCGGCGGCCGAGACATCCGGACCGCCGGTGTTCGCGGTGGCGTCGGGCCCTTCGGGGACACCGACGGCCTCGGGCAGCGGCTGACGGGCCGCCTCCTCGGCCAGGGCCCGCCGCGCCCGCCGCCGTCCGGTCGGCTCCTCGGCCGACCGGCCCTGCGGCAGCGCCGCCGCCTGCGAGGCGTGTGACTGCTGTGCCGGATGGGACGGTTGGGCTGGGTGAGTCGCGCGTCCTTCCGACCGGGGCTGCGGCAGCTCATAGGCGAGCCCCACCGCCGCGCCGCTGGCCATGTCGTCAGCGAAGTCGTCTGCGAAGTCGTCTGCGAAGTCGTCAGGGAAGCCGTCGGGGGCGTCCTCCACCGCTCCGCGTGCCGTGGGGAGCGCAGGCTGAGCGGGCAACGCGGCGTGCGCGCCGGAACGCGACTGAGCGGGCACCGGTGCGATCTGCGGCTCCGTGGCACCGGCCGGATCGCCCTGCGCGGTGCGGCGGCCGGCCGCCCGAAGGCCGGCGGGCTGCGGATCGGTCGGGACCGGACCGTCTCCGGCGACGGGCCATGCGGCCGACCGCGGCGCCGAGTCGCCGGCGTCGTCGGGCTCGTCAGCCTCCGACCACTGGCCCGGCCCGGCCGCGTCGGCGGCAGCGGCGGGCAGCGGCCGGGCAGCGCGCCGGCCCTGAGGCCCGCCGGTACGGGCACCGTTCGGCCCGGCCTCGCGCGGGTCGGCCGTGAATCCATCCGGCGCTGCCGCTCCCTGGGATGCCGGATCGGCCGCGCCCGAACCGGCCACGCCGGGCGGGAACGCTTCAGCGGCGAAAGGCCCCCGGGGGTCCCCCGCCGGGACGGGCCCCCGGCCGTTTCCGGCCGGGAACGGTCCGCCAGTGTCGCCGGGCGCGGCAGGCCCGTGGCCGTCCTCGGCCGGGAACGCCTCGCGCGGGTCGCCTGCCGGTACGGGACCGCGGCCGTCTTGCCGCGGCAGCGGGCCCTGGTCGCCTCCGACCGGAAGCGGACCGCGGGCGGCACCGGGCGGGAACGGCCCGCGGAGCTCACCGGCCGGGACGGAGTCCGGTCCGTCTCCGGTCGGGAGCGCCTCGCGAGGATCGCCTACGGGTACGGACCCGCGGCCGTCCTGCCGCGGCTGCCGCCCACGCCTTCCGCCATGGGGGACAGGCGCACGGCCACCGCCGGCCGGAAGCGGACCCTGGCCGCCACCGGGCGGGAACGGCCCGCGGAGTTCACCGGTGGGGACGGCATCCGGCCCGTCCTCGGCCGGGAAGGGGCCGCGAAGATCACCGGGCGGGAGCTGATTCCGGCCACCGGCCCGCTCACCGCTCCCCGGCGCCTGACCGCGATCGGCGGACATGCCGGCCGGGTCGGCCGCCCCGCCCTGCGCGGGCACCAGACCGGCCGGGCCCAGCTCGGGCGGCAGCCCACCCTGCGGCGCACGGTCGGCCGCGGCCGGCGGCAGCGCGAACGGCGTACGCCCGGCCGCCGGCTCGCTCGCGGACTCCGGCCCCTGGGGGCCCCGCGCTCCCCGCGAACCCTGGTGTCCGGCGGCCTCGGCGACCGGCGACCCGGCAGCCTGCCCCGCCGCGTCGCGCGCGGGCGTCTCCGTCAGCGCCCGGCGCGCCCGGCGGCGCCCGGTCCCCGGCGGCACCTGTACGGCCTCGGCCTGCGCCGACGCGGGCAGTGCCGAGACGGCAGCCCCCGGGCCACCGGGAATACCGACCCCCGCGCCCCCCTGACCGTCGGCGCCGTCCATGCCGCCCATACCGTCCGGGCCATCCGGATGGCCCGGGATCCCGGCTCCGTGCGTGCCGGAGTGCGCCGCCGTCCGCCGCGGCCCGCCCTCGAAGTCCTGGACGGCTTCGGGCCCATGGCCGCCGTCGGCCTGCCGCCCGGCATCAGCCGCCGCGGGCGGAAGCGCGAACACGGCCCGGCCGGGCCGCGGAGCCCCGCCCTGCGCACCCTGCGATCCGTCCGTCCGCCCGGCCGCGTTCCGGCGAGCCCGTCGGCCGGTCGGCGCCGGGTACGGCTCATCGCCCGGCCCGCCCTGCGCGGCCACCGCGGAGGACGCGGGCACTCCGGAGGACGCGGGCATCCCGGAGGGTGTGGGCACGCCGGTGGACGTGGGCATCCCGGCGGGCCCGGCGGCCGTGCCGCCGTCGGCCGGTGCGGGAGAACCGCCGTCGCGGCCGTGCCGGTTGCCCCGCGCCCGGTGCGGCTCGCCGCTTCCGGCCGGTCCGTCGGCCGGCTGCTCCTCCTCCGGGCTCCGGCGCGCCCGCCGCCGCCCGGTCGGCTGCGGTATGGCGACGGCCGACCCGCCACCGTCCGTACCGCCCGCGCCCGTCGACGCAGCCATGCCGTCGCCACCGCCCGGGCCGTCCTGGGCGGCGTGCGCGCCCGCCCCGGCCACGACCGGCTCGCCATGGGTACGACCGGAGCCACCAGCTCCGACCCCCCGGCCCTCGGTCCCGTCAGCCGCGCCGGCGGACGCGCCCGCACCAGCGCCACCGGACGTCTCGCCGGAGAGCGCACCGCCCGGGCCACCCGCGGTGTTTCCCGCGGCGGCGATGCGGCGCGCCCGGCGGCCCGTCGGGGCCGCGGCGGCAGCCGGCACCGGTGCGCCCGCGCCGGCCGTGGCGTCCGAATCCGCTCCCGGGCGCTCCCCGGAAGCGGCGCTCATCTCGCCCGTCGACGAAGCCCTGCCGTCCGTCGCACCGCCACCGGCACCACCGGCACCACCGGCACCGGCCCCCGCACCGTCGGTCTCGCCGGCCGCCGCCTCGGAAGCCCCGGCTCCGCCCGGATTCCCAGCCCCGCCGGACGTGCCTGCGGCCCCGGTCCCGGCAGCCGTGCCGTCGGCCGCGCCCTCGGGACCGTCACCCGGGACGGCCGCGGCGGCCACCGGCACCTCCAGGACATAGGCGGTCCCGCCCGTCCCCGGCACCTCATGGGTCTGCAGCACGCCGCCGTGCCGCCGCACCACCCCGCGCACGATCGGCTCGTGCACTGGGTCGCCGCCCGGGTAGGGCCCGCGCACCTCGATCCGTACGGCCTCGCCGCGCTGCGCCGCCGCCACCACGATCGTGGAGTCACCGGTGGCCGGACCGGCCGCGTGCCCGGTCGAGTCGACCCCGGCCACGTCCGCGATCAGGTGGGCGAGCGCCTGCGCCAGCCGCGCCGGATCCACCTCCGCCTCGATCGGCGGCGCGTGCACCGCGAACTGCGCCCGGCCCGGGCCGATCAGCTCGACGGCGCCCTCCACGCCCGCGGCGACCACGCCATCCAGCGAGACCTTCCGCAGGGTGAGCTGCTCGCGGCCCGCGTCCAGCGCCTGGAAGCTGAGGACGTTGTCGACGAGTGTGGTCATCCGGGCATATCCGGCGGCCAGATGGTGCAGGATCTGGTTGGCCTCGGGCCACAGCTGGCCCGCCGGATCCGCGGCCAGCGTGCCCAGCTCGCCGCGGAGCTGGAGCAGCGGCCCGCGCAGCGACTCCCCGAGCACCGCCAGCAGCTGGGTGTTCCGCGCGGCCAGCGACTCGTACTGGGCGGCGTGGAGCGCCTGCTGGGCCTCATAGCGTTCGGTCTGCTCGGCGAGCATGGCGTCATAACGCTCGGTCTGCTCGGCCAGCATGGTGTCGTAGCGCTCGGTCTGCTCCGCGACCATGCTGTCGTAGCGGCTGGTCTGTTCGGCCAGCATGGTGTCGTAGCGTTCGGTCTGCTCGGCGAGCATCGTGTCGTAGCGCTCGGTCTGTTCGGCCACCATCTCGTCGAACGGGCGCCGGTCGGTGAACGTCATCACCGCGCCCACCAGCTGATCGCCGTCCCGCACCGGGGCCGTGGTCAGATCCACCGGAACCTGGCTGCCGTTCTTGGCCCACAGCACCTGACCGCGCACCCGGTGCTTGCGGCCGGACCGCAGGGTGTCCGCGATCGGCGACTCCTCGTACGGGAACGGCGTGCCGTCCGGCCGCGAGTGGTGCACCAGCGCGTGCAGCTCCCGGCCGCCCAGGTCGCTGGCCCGGTACCCCAGTATCTGCGCGGCGGACGGGTTGACCAGGACGACCTTGCCCTCGGTGTCGACGCCGACCACGCCCTCGGCCGCGGCGCGCAGGATCATCTCCGTCTGGCGCTGCTGGCGGGCGAGTTCGGCCTCGGTGTCCAGGGTGCCGGTGAGGTCGCGCACGACGAGCATCAGCAGCTCGTCGCCGGTGTAGCTGTGGTGATCGACGTACGGGGTGCCGCCGTCCTCCAGGTTGGCGCTGGTGACCTCGACCGGGAACTGCGTGCCGTCGGTGCGCCGCGCGATCATCCGGGTCGGCCGGGTGCGGCCGCCGTCCTCGGAGTCGGGGCGGCGCATCGAACCGGGGATGCGCTTGGAGTCGAAGGCGGGCAGCAGATCGAGCAGCCCACGGCCGACGAGAGCGGTGCCGGGCGTCTCGAAGCTCTCCAACGCGATGTGGTTGGCGTTGACGACCGTGCCGTTGCAGTTGACCAGCAGCAGGGCGTCCGGAAGGGCATCGAGTATGGCTGCGAGGCGAGCAGCGCCTCGGGATGGCCTGCTGCTCACGACGACGCTTCCTCCCTGGTTACCGCACCTTGCCGGCACCCGCCGCCCTGCCGACCCGTCCGTCGGCCCGCCCGCGGAGTGCCACTGGGAGGGAGTCTAAGGGCAGCGGAAGCGGGAGCGGCGGGGGATCTGGGGGAGGTAATGCCACGGCCTTGTGCGACTCGCCGCACCCCGGACATGTGGGTTCCGTCACGAACGGGCCGACGGCAGCAACGGCACGAGCCTGTTCCAGCGGGCGATCTCGCAGCCGTCTTCCCTGCTGAACCGGGCGTCGACGCGCCGGCCGGCCCACGTCCCGACGACCCGCGCGGTGGCCGGGCCGCCGTACAGCATCGTGCACTTCGTGCCGGCCGGCACCGGCGCGAACGGGTCCCGTCCCCAGCGCGTCAGCCGGTCCAGCCGGTCGCAGGCGGACTCCGCGGTGGCATGCGTGCCGCCCGCCGGGTGGCAGTCCAGCGTCCGGGTCCCGTCCCGCGCCGGGTTGCCGGTGCCGAGGACGGTGACGACCAGCTGGTCGGACGGTTCCAGGTGCGGGCCCCGGCCGAAGGGGGTGAGGTAGCGGTCCGGGATGGGGAGCGGCAGCGGCGAGGCGGCCGCCGGGGAAACGCACGTCATGGCGGCTGCGGTCACCGCGGCGGCGGTCACACAGCTGAGGGAGGTGACGGTGGCGATACGGCGCAGCAGCGGCATGGCACGTACTCCTGGTGTGCGCGGTGGGTGCGTGAGGGCGTGGGTGCGTCGGAAGTGGGGTGAGGAGGAGCAGGGCCCCCGCGGCCCCACCGCCCTCCCTGACGCTTTAACGCTCCGCCGCCCCGCACGTTGCGCGCGCTGCGGCCATCGGGGCTGCCCCGGCCACCACCGGCCGTCGCCCACGGCCGCCGCCTCCGGCGCGACCGCCACGTATCGACGCCTCGCACACTTCGCCCGCCGCCCACCGAGCGGCACGCTTCGCCCGGCACGCATCGAAATGGCCTTTGCCGCAGCGCCCGGCGGCCTAGTACCGTAGTACGCGATTGGTGGCCTGCCACTGGGCTGTGCCATCATCTGCACACACGCCGTACATCGCGCTCGCGCGAGGTGGCCGGTGTCGTGCTGGAGGCGTCGCCTAGTCCGGTCTATGGCGCCGCACTGCTAATGCGGTTTGGGTCTTACCGCCCATCGAGGGTTCAAATCCCTCCGCCTCCGCTTCTGAAGGAGCCCTGGTCGTTCTCGACCGGGGCTCCTTCGCGTTTCCGCGCGAGTGCCTCTCCGAAGCGCGTTTCCGCTCGGGCACCCCTGCGGCGATGGACCCGCAGGCCCCACCTCCGGCGATCTTGGCGCGAGCGCGAGCAGGGCGTTCCTGGGGGGTGTTTGTCCAGGTCAGAGGTGGTTTGGCAATCGGATTTCGCGTGACGCCGCAGGTCATGTAATGTTGTTCCCGCAACGCCGACCGGCAAGAAAAACCGCCGGGAAGCCAAGCGCTCGTAGCTTAACGGATAGAGCACTTGACTACGGATCAAGAGGTTGCAGGTTCGAATCCTGCCGAGCGCGCAGCAGCTGAGAGGCCCCTTCCGATCATCGGAAGGGGCCTCTGGCGTATGCGGTCACAGCGGCGCCGGCAACGCTGACGGCGGCCCCGGCGGAATGGATTTCCCATCTGCGGGGTGCTTGACGTAGAGTTGCGTTTACCGACGCGGGGTGGAGCAGCTCGGTAGCTCGCTGGGCTCATAACCCAGAGGTCGCAGGTTCAAATCCTGTCCCCGCTACTCATCACCGAGGGCCCGGCATTCAGATGCCGGGCCCTCGGTCGTTTGCGCGTTCCTTTGCGGCCGGGCATTCCCGTCTTCCCGCTGCTCCACTGCCTCGCGCCCTGCTGATCTGATGCGGCGTCAACGCCAACCGCCCCCGGCTGCCCGCTTCGCCGGGCACGCTCGGCCCCTCTTCCCCGGTCCGCAGAAAAATCCCTGTACGGCGTATAGCGATCAGCTGTACGGTGTACGACGTCCACCAGTCGTACACCGTATAAGGGAGATCGCATGACGGCGACGACCGCGGAGTCCCCCACCGCCGCGCCGGGCGACGCCTCCGGCCACCCCCAGCGCTGGCTGATCCTCGGAGTCATCTGCCTCGCCCAGCTCACCGTCCTGCTCGACAACACCGTCCTCAACGTCGCCATCCCCTCGCTCACCAAGGAGATGGACGCCTCCACGGCCGACATCCAGTGGATGGTCAACGCCTACTCGCTCGTCCAGTCCGGGCTGCTGCTCACCGCGGGCAGTGCCGCCGACCGCTACGGGCGGAAGAAACTGCTCGCCCTCGGCCTCGCGCTGTTCGGGGTGGGCTCGCTGTGCGCGGGCCTGTCCGGCAGCGCCGGGCAGCTGATCGCCGCGCGCGCCGGCATGGGCATCGGTGGCGCGCTGCTGATGACCACCACCCTCGCCGTCGTGGTGCAGGTCTTCGACGAGCGCGAGCGCACCAAGGCCATCGGGTTGTGGGGCGCGGTGAGTTCGCTGGGCTTCGCGGCCGGCCCGCTGATCGGCGGCGTGCTGCTGGACCACTTCTGGTGGGGCTCGATCTTCCTGATCAACATCCCGGTGGCCGTCCTCGGTCTGGTGGCCGTGCTCGCCCTGGTGCCGGAGTCCAAGAACCGGGCGGGCGACCGGCCCGACCTGCTGGGTGCCCTGCTCTCCACCATCGGCATGACCGGCGTCGTCTTCGCCATCATCTCCGGCCCGGAGCATGGCTGGACGTCCACCCGGGTCACGCTCGCCGCCTCGGTCGGCATCGTCGCCCTCACCGCCTTCGCGCTGTGGGAGCGCCAGGCGCCCCACCCGATGCTGGACATGTCCTTCTTCTCCGACCGGCGGTTCGTCGGCGCGGTCTCGGGCGGCATCCTGGTCGCCTTCGGGATGGGCGGTTCGATCTTCCTGCTCACCCAGCACCTGCAATTCGTCCTCGGCTACGAACCGTTGGCCGCGGGCCTGCGGACCGCGCCGCTCGCCCTGGTGATCGTGGTGCTCAACCTCTGCGGCGTCGGCGCCCGGCTGCTGGGCAAGCTCGGCACCCCCGGCGCCGTCCTGCTCGGCATGGGCCTCATAGCCGGCGGACTGGCGGCCATCGCCACCCTCGGCGCCGACGACTACAGCGGCATGCTGGTCGGCCTGGTGCTGATGGGCGCCGGGATCGCCGCGTCCATGCCCGCCATGGCCACCGCCATCATGTCGGCCATCCCGCCGGAGAAGGCGGGCGTGGGCGCGGGGGTCAACGGCACGCTCACCGAGTTCGGGAACGGCCTCGGCGTCGCCGTACTGGGCGCGGTGCTCAACTCCCGCTTCGTGGCCCTGCTGCCGGCCGTCGCCGCCGGAGCGAACTCGCTGCCCGAGGCGGTGAAGGAGGTCGGCGAGGCCGGCACGGCGCGGGACCGGGCGGCGGTCGCCGACGCCTTCGCCTCCGGCGTCCAGACCAGCCAGCTGGTGGGTGCGGTCGCGGTGCTGGCGGGCGGTGTGCTGGCCGCGCTGCTGCTGCGCCGTGCCGAGCGATCTTCACAACCGGCGCAAGCGGAATAGCATCGGGTCTGCACCGCGCCGGCCTGGGAGAAGGAGAGCGAGCCATGGCAAGCGGCAGCCGCGCCAGCCGTCCGAGTACCAGTGTCTGGTTCTCCGAGCGCCCGGGGCCGCGCCGCCGTCCGGCCCCGGCCCGCAGCCAAGCCCAGGAACAGGGGCAGGACCAGGGACAGGGGCAGGACCAGGCGGCCGGCCTGGACCTGGACAAGATCGTCGCGACCACGGTCCGGCTGCTGGACACCGAAGGTCTGGCGAAGTTCTCGATGCGGCGGCTGGCGACCGCGTTGGGCGTGACGGCCATGTCCGTCTACTGGTACGTCGACACCAAGGACGACCTGCTGGAGTACGCGCTGGACGCGGTCAACGGCGAGGTCACCCTGCCCGACCCGGAGGACGAGTCGGCCGACTGGCGCGACCAGCTCCGCCAGCTCGCCTGGGAGTACCGGGGGTTGCTGGTGCGTCATCCCTGGGTGCCGCAGCTCATCGGCCAGTACATCAACATCGGGCCGCGCTCGCTCGCCTTCTCCAACGTCACGCTGTCCGTGCTCGCCCGCAGTGGGCTGCCGGTGGAGATGCGGACCGGTGCGCTCTCCGCCGTCTTCCAGTTCGTCTACGGCTTCGCCACCGTCGAGGGGCTGCTCAACGCCCGCTGCCAGGAGGCGGGCTTCACCATCGACGAGTACTTCCACAACGTCCTGAGCGCCATCGAGGGCCGGCCGGAGATCCGGGACACCCTGGACAGGTCCAACATGACCGCCGAGGCGCGCGCCGGAACCACCGTCAAGGAGATGCGCGACCGGGACTTCACCTTCGCGCTGGACGCGGTGATCGCCGGCATGGAAGTGATGCGCGACCAGGACCAAGGCCGGGGCCGGTATCTCTGCCAGAGCCAGGACCAGAGTCAGGGCCAGGACCAGAGTCAGGGCCAGGACCAGAGCTAGGGCCAGGAGGCCGCTCTCCGGTCCGGGCGGCGCGGGCAGGCCGTCCCCTGCCTGGTGTCCCGCTGCCGCCCGGACCGTGTGCCGGGACCGTCCGTGGCCTTCAGCCGGTCCCGGACCGGGGCCAGGGCGCGTCTCCGCTCAACGCGCGCCCCGGCCCCGGGGCTCATCTCAGTCGCCCGAGCGGGGCTGTTCGGCGCCGCCCGGCGCCTCGCTCCCGCGCCCGGCACCCGCCAGGGCCGCGTCGACCGGGGCGCGGTCGCCGGTGCCGGCCCGGTCGCCGGCATCGCCGTCACCCGCACCGGACCGGGCGGCACCGGCCGCCGGCCCGCCGTGGCCGGAACCCTCGGCGGCCAGCTGCTGCTGCCCCGACGAGGACTTCAGCGCCACCTCTTTGACGAAGACGATGAGGACGAGGGCGAGCAGCGCGGTCGGCGCGGCGTAGAGGAAGACGTCCGCGACACCGTGCCCGTACGCGCTCTCGATCACCTCGCGCAGCGGCGGCGGCAGCTTGTCCAGGTCGGGGATGGATCCGCCGCCGGTCCCGCCGTGGCCCGCCGCTCCGGCGGCCTGGGGCCCGAGGTCGGCGAGGCCGTCCCTGACGTAGTGGGTGACCCGGTTGGCCATCACCGCGCCGAGCGCGGAGACGCCGACCGCACCGCCGAGGGAACGGAAGAAGGTGACGACCGAGCTGGCGGAGCCGAGGTCCTGCGGGGCGACCTGGTTCTGGGTGGCCAGCACCAGGTTCTGCATCATCATGCCGAGGCCCAGCCCCAGCAGCGCCATGAAGATCGCGATGTGCCAGTAGGTGGTGTCGTAGCGGATGGTGCCGAGCAGGCCCAGCCCCGCGGTCACCAGCGCGCCGCCGGCGACCAGCCAGGCCTTCCAGCGGCCGGTCTTGGTGATGACCTGCCCGGAGACGGTCGAGGAGATGAACAGCCCGCCGATCATCGGAATGGTCAGGACGCCGGACATGGTCGGCGACTCGCCGCGCGCCAGCTGGAAGTACTGGCTGAAGAAGACGGTGCCGGAGAACATCGCGATACCGACGAACAGCGAGGCCAGCGAGGTCAGGGTGATCGTCTTGTTGCGGAACAGCCGCAGCGGGATGATCGGCTCACTCGCCCTGGACTCGACCAGGACGAAGACCGCGCCGAGCAGCAGCGAGCCGCCGACCATGGCGCAGGTCTGCCAGGAGATCCAGTCGTAGTTGTCGCCGGCCAGGGTGACCCAGATCAGCAGCAGCGAGACGGCGGCGCTGATGAAGAAGGCGCCCGCCCAGTCGACCTTGACGTCCCGCTTCACCACCGGGAGCTTGAGGGTCTTCTGCAGCACCAGCAGCGCGATCACGGCGAACGGCACGCCGACGTAGAAGCACCAGCGCCAGCCGAGCCAGTCGGTGTCGGTGATCACGCCACCCAGCAGCGGGCCGCCGACGGTCGCGACGGCGAAGGTGGCGCCGAGGTAGCCGCTGTACCGGCCGCGCTCCCGCGGCGAGACCATCGCGGCCATCACGATCTGTCCGAGGGCGGAGAGACCGCCCACGCCTATGCCCTGGACGGCCCGGCAGGTGATCAGCATGCCGGTGCTCTGCGACAGTCCGGCGACCACCGAGCCGGCGATGTAGATCACCAGGGCGGCCTGGACCAGGAGCTTCTTGCTGAACAGGTCGGAGAGCTTGCCCCACAGCGGGGTGGAGGCGGTCATCGACAGCAGGGCGGCGGTGACCACCCAGGTGTACGAGGACTGGCTGCCGTGCAGATCGGTCATGATCTTCGGCAGGGCGCTGGAGACGATGGTGGACGACAGGACGGCCGCGAACATGCCCAGCAGCAGCCCGGAGAGGGCCTCCATGATCTGCCGGTGGGTCATCGGCTCGCCGGAGCCGCCGCCGTGCCGCTGTCCGACGTCATCCGGTGCGGTCGTTGCCATGAAATTCCTTTACGCGTGCTGCGGGTGTGCGGGTATGGAGGCGGGGGCCGGTGCCAGGGCCGGGGCCGGTGCGGGCGCCGCGTCGGCGGTGACCGGCCGGCAGGCCCGCGACCGGGCGTCGCCGAAGTCCGTCCGGAGCCGGGCCAGCAGCTCGGCCAGCCGGCTGACGTCCTCGTCGGACCAGTCACGCAGGCGGTTCGCCAGGGCCGCCGCGTAGTGCTCGGAGATCTGCGCCAGCATCGCCGCGCCACTGCCGTTCAGGCGCAGCAGCCGGGACCGCTTGTCCTGGGGGTCCGGCAGCCGGTCGATCCAGCCGTGCGACTCGACATGGGCCACATGGCGGCTGGTCACGGACATGTCGACGCCCAGCAGCTCGGCGAGTTTGCTCATGCGCATCTCGCCGTAGCGGTCCAGGACAAGGAGGGCGACGGCCGCGCCGGGCGGGCACTCGGGCGGCAGGACGCGGGCCAGGCCGCGCTTGACGGCACCGATCGCGCTCAGCTGTCGGGCCAGCTCCTCGTACTGCTGCTGTGCGGCCACGGGCGGACTCCTAGCGATCGGTTGCTTAGGGCAACCGTAAAAGAAATTGGTTGCTGAAGGCAAATGAAATGGTGGCTTTGCTGAGTAAATTGCCGACAAAGGCTGGCCCCGTGCCGGGTCAGGGCGCGGGCGCTCGGGCGCCACGCCAGCCCGGGGGTGTGCGACCTTCCGCTTGTTCGCTAGGGTCGGGGCCCATGGCGAACAACCCCCACGGCTCCGACGGCAACTACGACCCGGCGGGCAGCACGCAGATGTTCCGCGCCTTCGTCGACGAGGGCGGCCGGGGTGAGGCCCCGGCGGCGGCAGCCGCTTCGAGTGGCCCGCGCATCGGCCTGATCATCGGCGTGATCGTCGCGATCGCGGCCGTGGCCGGAGTGGCCTGGCTCGCTCTCGGCTAGAACCAGCGCCGGTCGACGGCGACGTCACTGAGAACTAGCGCCAGTCGACGCTGACGTCACGCGTCTCGATGTGCATCCCCAGGGGCACGCGCCAGGCGTCCACGCACACCGTCCAGCCCTTCTCCCGCTCGGCCCCGGCCTCGATCGGGGCGGGCAGGCCGACGGTGGAGGTGATGGTGGACCAGTCGATGCCGAGTGGTCCGATGACGTGCGTCCCGAAGGTGATCGTCCCGGAGCGCACGGCGGTGCCACCGGAGTTGTGGAAGGTGAGGGACACCTTCTCGCACCAGCGCTGATCGGCCGCCGCCCGCTCGGGCTTCTCCCAGCTGAGGTCCGCGGGGGAGGGCGGCTCGGTGGGCCTGGGGGAGCCGGATGGTCCGGGGCGCGGGGTCTCGCCGGGGGTCGGGGTGGAGCCGGAGGGCCGGCCGGATGGGCCGGGGCTCGGCTGGGTCTCATCGCCGCCGTCCGTGCCGTCGGCCGCCCCGCTGTCCGCGCCGTCATCGTCGCCGTGGCCGCCGTCATCCCCGTGCGCGGAGCCGTGCGCGCCGCTGGATTCGGACGGGCTCGGGCGCTGGGGCGCGTCGGAGTCGCCCGGTCGCTCCCGGTCTGATCGGCCGGATGCTCCGCTGTCCGACCCGCCGGCGAGCGGTACCAGCGCCACCCCGCCGCCGGGCGGTACCGCGCCGGTCGGAGCCCGGCCGTCCGCCGGGCCCGCGGCGCCCACGGCCAACTCGCCGTCTCCGCCGCCGCTTCCGCACCCGCTCAGCAGCGCGGCGGACAGGAGAAGCGCGCACAGCGCGGCCGCCGGGGGCGAGAGCCTCGCGCCCCGGCGGCCGGTGATTCGTCGCGTCGGCTGTCGCATCGGGCCAGTGTCACTGACGGCACGTCAGATATCCAGGGCTCGGCGACCACCGCTCTCAGTCGGCGATCAGCCCCTCGCGGAGCTGGGCCAGTGTCCGCGTCAGCAGCCGCGAGACATGCATCTGGGAGATCCCGACCTCTTCACCGATTTGCGACTGCGTCATGTTCGCGAAGAAGCGGAGCATGATGATCTGCCGCTCCCGGGACGGGAGTTTGGCCAGCAGCGGCTTGAGCGACTCGCGGTACTCCACACCCTCCAGCGCGGTGTCCTCGTAACCCAGCCGATCGGCCAGCGAGCCCTCGGCGCCGTCCTCCTCGGGGGAGGGGGAGTCCAGCGAACTGGCGGTGTACGCGTTGCCCACCGCGAGTCCGTCGACGACGTCCTCCTCCGACACCCCCAGCGCGGTGGCCAGTTCGGTGACGGTGGGCGAGCGATCCAGCCGCTGGGCGAGTTCGTCACTCGCCTTGGTCAGCGCCAGCCGCAGCTCCTGGAGGCGCCGGGGCACGCGCACCGACCAACTGGTGTCCCGGAAGAAGCGCTTGATCTCGCCCACCACGGTCGGCATCGCGAACGTCGGGAACTCCACGCCCCGTTCGCAGTCGAACCGGTCGATCGCCTTGATCAGGCCGATCGTTCCCACCTGGACGATGTCCTCCATCGGCTCGTTCCGGCTGCGGAAACGGGCCGCGGCGTAGCGCACCAGCGGGAGGTTGAGCTCGATCAGGGTGTCTCGTACGTAGGTACGCTCCGCGCTGTCCCGGTCGAGGGCGGCGAGCCGCAGGAACAGGGTGCGGGAGAGGGTGCGGGTGTCGATGGCGTCGCAGTCGTCAAGCGCGTGCGGTGCGTCGTTGGTGAGCACCTTCGAGCTGCCCAGTTCTGCGGACATGCCACCCCCTTGAGGTCGCGGACGGATCTCAGCAGCGCTCCGTGCGTGAGCGCAGCCTCCCCCTGAATACCGGAGGCGGGGCCGCGGCAAACGCGGTTTCTGCAGAATGTCACATGTCGGCAACACGCTGTAGCGCCAAGTCGACATTCTTGCCCGGAAGCTGCGCGATGGGCATCCCTCGGGGTGATTAAGGTTCGATCCGATTTGCGGAACGTAGCCGGGCGAAGCTCCGGGACAGCAGCCGCGAGACGTGCATCTGGGAGACGCCGAGTTCGGCGCTGATCTGGGACTGGGTCAGATTGCTGTAGTAACGGAGCAACAGGATGCGCTGCTCGCGCTCGGGCAGTTGCACCAGCAGATGCCGCACCAGGTCCCGGTGTTCGACGCCGGCCAGCGCCGGGTCCTCGTAGCCGAGCCGGTCCAGCAGCCCCGGCAGCCCGTCGCCCTCCTGCGCCGCTTCCAGCGAGGTGGCGTGGTAGGAGCGCCCGGCCTCGATGCAGGCCAGTACCTCGTCCTCGCCCAGCTTCAGCCGCTCGGCGATCTCGGCGGTGGTGGGGGTCCGGCCGTGCAGCACGGTCAGGTCCTCGGTGGCGCTGTTCACCTGCACCCACAACTCATGGAGTCGCCGCGGCACATGGACGGTGCGGACGTTGTCCCGGAAGTAACGTTTGATCTCGCCGACGACGGTGGGCATCGCGAAGGTCGGGAACTGCACGCCGCGCTCCGGATCGAACCGGTCGATGGCGTTGATCAGGCCGATCGTGCCGACCTGGATCACATCCTCCATCGGCTCGTTGCGGCTGCGGAAGCGGGCGGCGGCGTAGCGGACGAGTGGCAGGTTGGCCTCGATGAGCGCGTCCCGGACCCGGGTGTGCTCGGGGGTGCCCGGCTCCAGCTCGGACAGCTCGGCGAAGAGCACCTGGGTGAGTGCGCGGGCGTCCGCGCCCCGGCTCTTGGGGGTGCTGGGTTCAGGTCGGCTTTCGTTCGGGATGGGCGTTCTGTGCTCAGTACGGGCCGACACGTTTCCGCCATCCCTTCGCGGTCCATACTCGGGCAATAGCGGTCATAGCATCACAAGACCTCCGCACAGTCTGCAAGCACTGCATAACGCCGTGTTGTGGGCAAAAAGCCACCCCCCGCCGACGGGCGAGGGGTGCTGTCCGAAGGGTCCGGAACGCGCTCGGCGCTTCGCTCAGACCTCGTAGTCGGCGATGATCCAGGTGGCGAATTCACGCCATTGGGCGGCGGCCGCTTGGTGGGCCGGGTGCTCCAGGTAACGGCGCAGCGCGTCGGTGTCGGCCACCGCGGAGTTGATCGCGAAGTCGTAGGCGATGGGCCGGTCGGTGATGTTCCAGGCGCACTCCCAGAACTCCAGCTCCGGGATGAGCCCGCCCAGCTCCTCGAACGCCCGCACGGCGGCGGCCACGCGCGGCTCGTCGCGGCGTACGCCGTCATTGAGCTTGAACAGGACCAGATGGCGGATCACTGGGTACCTCCCTGCGGCGACCGGCGACGGCTGCCCGGCTCAGGAGAGCTGCCTCACCTGATCAACGCGGTCATGAAGTCACCGATGCTCTTCGCGGCCTCCGATATGCCCTGGAACCCTACCTGGACCAGGTCGGCAGCCTCTTCGGGGGTCTTGATGATGGTGTACAGCACGAAGACGATGAGCATGTAGAGCGCTACCTTCTTCGCCTGTGCCATCGCCGTGCCGTCTCCCCTGCGGTCCCTTGGAGCAGTCGCGTGAGTCTATCCACACATACGGCCGAACCGGGCCGATGATGCGATCATTCTGTCAGGCGTGATCAGGAGCCGGTCAGAAGGGCGACGAGAGCGAGGTCCGAGGTGTCCGTACGCGATGAGGCCACCCCCCACCTCGCCCTGATGCTGCGTCCGGCCGCCACCCCGCCCCGCGCCGCCGTGCTGCTGCTGCACGGCGGCAGCGCCGACGGCCTGGGCCCGCCGCGGCCCTGGCACCTCCCGGACAAGCGGATGTTCCCCTTCGAGCGGGCCGTCATCCGGGCCGCCGGATCGCAGGACGTGGTGACCGGCCGGGTCCGCTATCGCCACCGTGGCTGGAACGGCAGCCGGGACGACGCCGCCCGCGACGCGGAGCAGGCCCTGGACGAACTCGCCGAGCGGTTCGGGGAGATCCCGGTCGTGCTGGTCGGCCACTCGATGGGCGGCCGCGCCGCGCTGCGCGCCGGCGGTCACCCGCTGGTCCGCGCGGTGGTCGGTCTCGCCCCCTGGTGCCCGCCCGAGGATCCGGTGGCCCAACTGTGCGACCGGCGCGTGGTCCTGCTGCACGGCACCCGCGACCGCATCACCGACCCCCGGGCCTCCGCGGACTTCGCGGTACGGGCCAGAGGGGCCGGCGCCGAGGCGTGCACCGTGCTGATGCGCGGTGGCGATCACGCGATGCTGCGCCGGGCGGCCGCCTGGCACACCCTCACCACGGACACCGTCACCGGCCTCCTGGACCTGGCCCCGCTGCCCCGGGTGGTGGCCGACGCACTGGCTCGGGGCGCCTCCGCCCGCTGAAACCGAGGCGGCGACGGCAGTGTGTCGCCAGAGTCGGTGCGCCGCTCAGACGATGTGAAGGCGCTCAAGCGTCCCGTCGGGATTCCGGAGCAGGATGTCCCTGCCTTCGCGCTTCTGCGCCTCCAGGAACGCGTAGATCTGGGCCGCTCGGTTGATCACATCCGTCTTGCTCAGGCCAGTGCTCTCGGTGAGCTCGGCGATGGCCTGTACCGCCGGCGGGACGAGCGTGACCGAGTAGCGCTCGCTGGCCATGGTGGGCGACGGGCCGGCCGACTGCGGCATGGGGGCGTCCTTCCTTCTGCGCGTACCTGCGACGACGTACGCCTTGTCAGCTCTGCGAGGGAATGGAAGCACCCTCTGAACACCTCTATTGAACCATGCTGGTGCAGAAATGCACCTGTGCGGTACGCTCTGTGAGCAGAGCGGCACCGGCCAAGGTTGGCCGAGCTGCTCGCGCCCGGGAGTGCCGTCCCGTGCCGTGTGAAGCGCACGCGGCCGGCCTCGGCCTGGCTCTGGTCGACCCCCAAAGGGGGAGGGGGAGACCGGAATGCGGTGCCGGAGGCCGCGTAGCGCCGATTCCGGCGGTGCGGTGCCCGCCCGGGCGGAGACGCGAGACCTCGAAAGGAGGAGCGCTGAACAGTTCCTTAGGGGCCAAGTAGCGCCGCGCGAGCGCTGCCGTGAATCAGGCGAGGCGATAAGGAGGTGATCGAAGTGCGACACCCAAACCCGGTTCCCACCTAGGCGAGCAGCGCCTGGTACGGGTAAGAGTGAAGGGTCAGAGATGACCGACGAAGGCACTTCGACGCTCGCAAGCGCCGAAGATCAGCAGACGGCAGCGGCTTACGTCACGTTCACGATGGTTCCGGAGGGGCCCGCTCTCTCGGTCGGGGTCCCTGAGGAGCACTCGGTGCGGCTGCTCGAGCCGATCACGGCCGTGTCCGGCGTGACCGGCTCCCTGGTTTAGCCCTGACCGAAGACCACGAAGGGCCCCACCCAGACGGGTGGAGCCCTTCGTGTTACCTCTTCAGAGCGGTAGCGGTGGGATTTGAACCCACGGAGGAGTTGCCCCCTCACACGCTTTCGAGGCGTGCTCCTTAGGCCGCTCGGACACGCTACCGAGAGAGAGCTTAGCGGACGGGTGGCCGTGCTCCGAAATCGGTTCCGGACGGGCCGCGGATCAGGGCCGTCCGGAGGCGTCACGGAAGAAGCGGGTGAGCAGTCCCGCGCACTCCTCGGCGAGCACTCCGTGGATGACCTCGGGCCGGTGGTTGAGCCGCCGGTCGCGCACCACGTCCCACAGCGAGCCGGCCGCGCCCGCCTTCTCGTCGACCGCGCCGTACACCACCCGGTCGACACGGGAGAGCACGGCCGCTCCCGCGCACATCGTGCACGGTTCCAGGGTCACCACCAAGGTGCAGCCGGAGAGCCGCCATTCCCCCATCCGCCGCGCCGCGGCCCGCAGGGCGAGGACCTCGGCGTGCGCCGTCGGGTCGCCGGTGGCCTCGCGCTCGTTGCGGCCGTGGCCGAGCACCGTGCCATCCGGGCCCAGCACCACCGCGCCCACCGGCACATCGCCCGTCTCAGGAGCTCGAGCCGCCTCCGCCAGCGCGAGCCGCATCGGCTCGCGCCAGGGGTCGCGTACGGGATCCGGAGCGGGCGCGGGTGCGGGAGCGGTCATGACACCAGTGTGGGCGACGGCAGTCCGGGTGAGGCAGTCCGGGGCCGCCGGACCGCCCCGCCCGAGCGGTGGCGGGGGTGCGGGCGCGACGCGCGCCGCGCCCGGTCAGCGCACCGCTTCCAGGACGTCCGTGCAGCCCAGCGCATCCGCGATCGCGCTGAGTGCGTCGCCGTCCAGCGACAGCAGCTCCTTCTCGTCGACGCCGAGGTCGGCCAGCAGGGCGAGGTCGCCCAGCGGGCCCTGCGGGGCCCGTCCCTGGCCGGTCGCGCCGCCGTCGTCCTCGTCGGCCTCCGGCTCGCCCTCCTCGGTGCCGTCGAGGTCGAGGCTGTCCAGGTCGTCGCCGTGGTCCTCGTCCTTGCCGAGCAGCTCATCGGTGAGCAGGGCGCCGTACGAGCTGCGGGCGGCCGCGGCCGCGTCCGACACGTAGATGCGCGGGTCGTCCTCGCCGTCGAGGCGGACCACCCCGAACCACGTGTCTTCCTGCTCGATGAGGGCCAGCACCGTGTCGTCGTCGACCGCGGCCGAACGGGCCACGTCGATCAGGTCTGTCAGGGTCTCAACGTTGTCGAGCTCTGTATCGCTCGCTTGCCACCCGTCTTCGGTGCGCGCGAGCAGTGCGGCGAAGTACACCGTGACTCTCCCACTGGTCATAGGCGTGCCGGGGCCAACGGGGCAACGCCCCGCCCATTCGGAATCGTGGCAGAAACAACGGCGTTGCGAGAGGTCTTCCGCGCTGCGTCGTGGCCCAGTCAGGGGAGATGTGCCTCACGGTGGGCGTACTACCACCGAAACGTCCGCATGCGCATGGCCTGACGCATCCGGGCGCTGCGGGCGCGCCGGGGCTGCACCCGGTCCCGCAGCTCCTTGGCCTCGTTGAGCTCCCGGAGGAACTGAGCGCGGCGGCGTCGCCGTTCCGCCTCCATCCGGGCCGTCTCGTCGCTGGATCCGTCCTGGTTCACCATGCGCCATACACCACCTCGGGCCGAGGTCTCCGCCCGGGAAGTCCTCCGGGTGTATGTGCCCACTTTCCCCCCAATCGGTGGTTCGATGCCACCGTCAGGGTGAATCGCGGACGATGCGGGCCGGGGCCGCCGACGGTGCCGGGCGGGCGCTGCGCCCCGAAAGCTCGGTTAATGTCGTTGTCATGCGGATCCACGTCGTCGACCACCCGCTGGTGGCGCACAAACTCACCACGCTGCGCGACCAGCGCACCGACTCCCCCACCTTCCGGCGGCTCGCCGACGAGCTGGTCACCCTGCTCGCTTACGAAGCCACTCGCGATGTGCGCACCGAGCAGGTCGAAATCCAGACCCCGGTGACGGCGACGACCGGCGTCCGGCTGGCGCGGCCCCGTCCGCTGGTGGTGCCGATCCTCCGGGCCGGTCTGGGCATGCTCGACGGCATGGTGCGGCTGCTGCCGACGGCCGAGGTCGGCTTCCTCGGCATGATCCGCGACGAGGAGACGCTGCAGGCGTCGACGTACGCCACCCGGATGCCCGACGACCTCTCCGGCCGCCAGGTGTACGTGCTGGACCCGATGCTGGCGACCGGCGGGACGCTGGTCGCGGCGATCAACGAGCTGATCTCGCGCGGCGCGGACGACGTGACCGCGATCTGCCTGCTGGCGGCCCCCGAGGGCGTCGAGGTGATGGAGCGCGAGCTGGCGGGCACGCCGGTCACCGTGGTGACCGCGTCCGTCGACGAGCGGCTCAACGAGAACGGATACATCGTCCCGGGCCTCGGTGACGCGGGCGACCGGATGTACGGCGCCGCGGGCTGAGGCGTCCACTCAGACCAAAGCGGCACCGCCTGGCGCGGTGCCGCTTTCGTTGTGGCCGGGGTGGGCGTGCGGCGCGGTTCGTGGTGCGGGCCGGGCCGGGGCCGGTGCGGCCCGTGTGCGGGACGCGGCGCGGTCAGGGGGCCGCGACCCGGCCTGGTCCGGGTCGCTCACGGCACCGCGGCCGACTCCTCAACAGCGCCGCTCAGCAGTGGCCCGGGGAGGGCTTCGGCGCGGGTGCGGTCAGCGCGGCCAGTGCCCGGTTGGCGTCCTTCGGCTTGGTCAGGTCGGTGAAGCGGTCGCCGATGATCAGGTCGATTTCCTTGCCGGCGCGGTCCTCGTTCTTGATACGGGCACCGGCGAGTTGGGCGCCGAGCACGTCGAACGCGCCGTTGCCGGCGGTCGGGGCGCCCAGCAGCAGCCCGGTCTCCTTGACCTTCTTGTCGTACGCGGCCGGGGCGTTCCCCCACTCGCCGATCTTGAAGCCGCGCTTCTTCAGTTCCTCGGCGGTTTCCTTGGCGAGCCCGGAGTGCTTGGTCGCGTTGTAGACGTTGACGGTGATGTCGGCGGGCTTCGGCAGCGCCTTGGCCGGTGCCTTCGGGGCAGAGCCCTTCGCCGGGGTGGTCTTCCCGCGGGTCTTCGGGCAGTCCGAGGAGCGCGAACCGGCGGCCTTCGCCTTGCCGTCGTCACCCGAGAACACGTCGATGAGCTGCAGCGTTCCCCAGCCGGCCAGGCCGAGTGCGAGGGCCGCGCCGACGGCGGCGAGCACGATTCTGCGCCGACCCCGGGGTCGGCGCATACGCGGGTAGCGATTGCCCGTGATGCGGTACTTTCCGCCCATTCCAGGAGGCGTGAGCATGCTCATGAGCGCAGCGTAATGCCGCACGCCACTTATGCCTACTAAACGATCAACGGTTTGAGTCGGGGCAACCCGAAAGAGGCACAAGGTGCGGGAATGACGGGGCTGTCCGGGTGGTCCGGGGTGACCCGCACCAGCGCACTGGAGGTGCGCGGGTGATCTCAGCCCAGCTCGAGCACGCGGGCGTGCAGCACCTGGCGCTGCTGGAGCGCGGCCCGCACGGCGCGGTGCAATCCGTCCTCCAGATAGAGATCGCCCTGCCACTTCACCACATGGGCGAAGAGATCCCCGTAGAACGTCGAGTCCTCGGCGAGCAGCGTCTCCAGGTCGAGCTGCTGCTTGGTCGTCACCAGCTGGTCAAGACGTACCGGGCGTGGGGCAACATCCGCCCACTGGCGGGTGCTTTCCCGGCCGTGGTCGGGGTACGGCCGCCCGTTTCCGATGCGCTTGAAGATCACACGGAAAGCCTACCGGTCAAGAGGGTTCCGGCGCAGCCACGGCGCAGGAGTGCGAAGGTGGCAAACAGTCGTAAACCGGGAGCGACGTATGACCGAGAACCGCTCGCCCGCCGCGATCGCGGCGGGGTACGCCTGCGCCGGGCCCGCCGTGGATCTCGGCGCGCTGCTCTGGGAGGGCGTCGCCCATGTCGACGCACCCATCCGGATCCCGCTGTCCGCATTCGCCCGTCACGGGCTGGTCGCCGGCGACCAGGACACCGGCCGGACGAGGACCGTCCAGCTCATGGCGGAGCGGCTCTCGGCCCACGGCATCCCGGTCTTCCTCACCGACATCCGGGGCGATCTCTCCGGAATCGCCGCGCCCGGCACCGGGGGCGAGACGGTGGAACAGCGCGCGGCCGAGGTCGGCGAGGAGTGGACGGGGCTGGGCTTTCCGACCGAGTTCTACGCGCTGGGCGGCATCGGTGTCGGTGTCCCACTGCGCGCCACGGTCACCGGATTCGGCCCGCTGCTGCTGTCCAGGGCCCTCGGTCTCGACCGAGTCCAGGAGCGGTCGCTGGCGCTGGTCCTCCGTCACGCCGAGGCCAGGGGGCGGGAGCCGGCCGATCTCGGCGACCTGCGCGCGGTCCTCGCCGACGGGCTCCCGGGGGCCGCTGCCCGGGCGATCATGGCCTCGCTGACCGCGTGCGAGCAGCAGGGCGCGGACCCTTGCTTCGGCGAACCGGCGTTCGACACCGTCAGGGAGCTGCTGCGGACCGCCTCCTGGGAGTCCCACGACGCCTCGGTATCCCACCCTGGGGGAGGGCGCGGGCTGGTCTCCGTACTCGAACTGCCCGCCGTCCGGGACAAGCCGCTGCTCTTCTCGACCTTTCTGGTGTGGCTGCTGACCGATCTGGCCCACCGTCTGCCCGAGGTGCGCGGTGGCGATGGAGAGAAGCCGAAGCTCGTCTTCTTCATCGACGAGGCGCACCTGCTGTTCGAGGGCGCGTCCGAGGCGTTCCTGGAGTCGCTCGTCCGGACGCTGCGGCTGATCCGCTCCAAGGGCGTGGGGGTCTTCCTGGTGACGCGGTCGCCGCTCGAGGTCCCGGCGGATGTGCTGGAACAGCTCGGCAACCGGATGCGGCACGCGCTGCCCGCCCGGGCGGCGGAGGACACCGCGACGCTCCAGGCGACCGCGCGGGCCTTCCTCCGGCTGACCGACGGGCCGACCGGCGACCTTCCAGCCCAGTCCCCCTCAGCCGAGTCGCCCTCGGCTGAGGCCCTCTCGGCTGAGGAGCTGACGGCGCTGCTCACCGGGCTCGGCCCGGGCGAGGCGGTGGTCACCGTGCTGAGCGAACAGGGCCCGCCGACCCCGGTCGCGGCGGTCCGGCTCCGCCCGCCGCAGTCGCTGACGGGGCCGCTCGATGCGCGGGAACTGGCGCGCGTGGTCGCGGGCTCCCCGCTCCGCGCGCGTTATGCACAGGCTGTGGATCAGGAGCCGAGCGGGCGCTGAACCGAGGTACACCCCGCCGCAGCGCCCGCGGATCACATGAACCGGATGGGCTCGATCACCCGGTCAGACCGTCACTCCGTGACGCGGTCGTGGTCGTCGTGCAGGCCGCCGCCGCTGCCCGCGTCGCCCTCGGTGGGCACCGACTGCACCGGCTCGCGCAGCGAGCTCAGGTCGTAGGCATAGGTGCCGACGGCGTTGGCGATCACGTCGATGTTGATGTCGAACGCGGGCATGTTGATGTTGGAGAGGTTGTCGCACGCGGCGTGGTAGCACTCGTCGTACGCCTTGCCCACCGTGCCGCCGTACTTCGCGGCCTGGCCCTCGGTCTTGACGCCCTCCGCGCCGGTGAAGGTGCCGCCCGACGGGATGCCCACGGCGATGAACGGCCCGTAGTCGGAGCGGCCGGTGAAGTCGGTGCCCTCGTGCGGCCGGCCCTGGCGGTCGAGGAAGTCGTTGATCTGCTTCTCGATCTGCGCCGACCCCTCGGGGCCCGCGGGCGCGCCGGCGTGGTCCGAGTCGTCGCCGTCGTACACGAACTGACCGAAGTTCGGCGACGCGATCATGTCGAAGTTGAGGTAGAGCGCGATCTGCTTGCGCTGTGCCTCGGTCTGCTCGTCGACGTACGCCTCGGAGCCGAGGAGGCCCAGCTCCTCCGCCGACCACCAGGCGAAGCGGATCTTGTTCGCCGGCTTCTTGTGCGTCTTGGCCAGCTCCAGGGCGACCTCGAGGAGGCCGGCCGAGCCGGAGCCGTTGTCATTGATGCCCGGGCCTGCGGAGACCGAGTCCAGGTGGGAGCCGAGCATCACCGTCCGGTCGGCGTCCCCGCCCTTGGTCTCGGCGATGACGTTGTTGGTGACGCGCTTCTCCTGGAACTCCCGGACCTCCAGATTGACCGTCACCTCGCCGCGCCCGGCCTCGGCGACCAGTGCCTCACCGTCCGCCTGGGTCACCCCGCCGGTGGGTATGCGGCCGGCATTCGGGTCGCCGATGGTGCCGGAGAGCGCGCCCGCGGTGTTGTTGTAGATGATCGCGCCGACCGCGCCCGCGTCCGCCGCCGTGGCCTGCTTCTGCGCGAAGGTGCACCCGCCGCGCTTGATCAGCGCGATCTTCCCGGTGAAGGTGGCGGAGGCGTAGTCGGAAGCCTCGCAGCCGGTGGTGGCGTCGACCGGCACGGCGGCCACCGCGGCCTTGACCCCGCCCACCGGCGAACTCTTGGTGTAGGTCATCGACTTGACCGACACATCGCGCGGGGTCGGGGTGACCACCGACAGCTTCTCGGCCAGGGTCTCGGTGTAGACGAACTCGAACGGGTCGTAGGCGACCTGGTATCCGGCCTTCTTCAGGAGCTTGTAGACGTAGGCGGCGGAGGCGTTGTGCCCGGGCGAGCCGGCGGCTCGGTTGCCCTTCGACGCGTCCGCGATGGCCTGGAATCTCTCCAGATGCGCCCGCGCATCGTCCGCGGAGGATTTCTTCACCAGCTGCCGCGCCAGCCGCGCGGCTCGCTTCCCCGGATCCTTGTCGTGCGACGACTCGCTGGCCGAGGCGGTCGCTCCGGATGCGAGCAGCAGCGGGGTGGCGAGCGCCGCGGCGGCCAGGGCGGCTATCGCGCGGCGGGCGGGCGGCAGGGTACGTATGTCCACAGACAGGGTCCTTCCCAGCAAAGGGACGGGCGCACGGCGGCGCCCCGGATCGCTGGCATCCTGCCGCAGCCGCGGCCGGAGATCCATGGGTGCGGTCAATCCCGCTTGGTGGACGCACGCTTGGCCGCCCGTTTCACCTCCTGTTTGTACGCCCGGACCTTGTCCAGCGAGGACGGCCCGGTGATGTCGGCGACCGAACGATAGGAACCCGCCTCGCCGTACGGCCCCGCCGCCTCCCGCCACCCCTTCGGACGCACCCCGAACTGCTTGCCCAGCAGCGCCAGAAAGATCTGCGCCTTCTGCTTGCCGAAGCCGGGCAACGCGTTCAGCCGTGCCAGCAACTCCTCGCCGGAGCTGACATCCCGCCACACCCCGGCCGCGTCGCCGCCGTAACTGTCGACCAGGTACTGACACAACTGCTGCACTCGCTTGGCCATCGAACCCGGGTAGCGGTGCACGGCAGGCTTCTCCGACAGCAGCGCGACGAACCGGTCCGGGTCGTAGAGCGCGATCTCATGCGCGTCCAGATCGTCCCGGCCCAACCGCCGCGCGATGGTGTACGGGCCGGTGAACGCCCACTCCATGGGGATCTGCTGGTCGAGGAGCATGCCGGTGAGGAGGGCGAGCGGACTGCTGCCGAGCAGCTCATCGGCCTCCGGTTGCTGGGCGAGCCGAACGGCGGTGTCCATGGGCGATCCGCTCCTCCGTCCTCTCCCCCGGGCGCTCTCTCGCTGGCCGCTCCTCCCTTGACGGTCATTGTCGACGCGCCTCCCGACCCCCGCCACTCAGCCTGTCCCAGGGGCCGGATCAGACCGTCCGTATCGCGTAGTCGCCGAGCGCCGGCTCCAGCAGGCCGAACGCGGTGCGGGCCAGCGCTTCCAGCTCCGTGGCCGTCTCGTCGTCGCTCCGCCCGGCGAGGGTGCGCTGCTGGAGCTCGGCGAAGAGCACCCGGTGAACCCCGCCGAGCTGGGCGGCCGCCACCCGCGGCACGATGGCGTCCGGCTCCGCGCCCGTCTCGGCGGCGAGGGCCTCGGCCAGTGCCCGCTCCCGCTGGTCGTGCAGATCGCGCAGCCGCACCGTCAGCGTCGGGCTGTCGGCCACCATCCGGGCGAACACTGGTCCGGAGAAGCCGATGACGGGATCGCGGCGGTCCACCGCGGAGAGGAACGCGCGACGCAGCGCGGCGAGCGCGGACTCGCCGGGCGACCGGTCGGTGACGGTGCTCGCCAGCTGGGAGACGAACTCCTCATGGCGGTCGAGGGCCAGGTCTTCCTTGCGCGGGAAGTAGTTGGTGACGGTCATCTTGGCGACGCGGGAGGCGGCCGCGATGTCGGCGATGGTCGTCGCGTCGAAGCCGCGCTCGACGAAGAGCCGGGTGGCCTGGTCGGAGATGGCCTGCCGGGTGGCCCGCTTCTTCTGCTCCCGCAGGCCACCGGCACCGCGGGGGACGTCCTCGCTCATGCTCTCCGCCTCCTTCCTCGTTCGTGATCGAAAAATTCTGGGTCGGACCTCATTTTATGTTGACGCCACGGTGTGCCCGATCTAAGTTTAGGTCCGACACAAGAAAACGCAAGAGTCGAACCGAGAACATCCCGAGGAGCCCGTATGCGCGTCACTTCAGCTGCCATCTCGCTCACCGTCGAGGACGTCAGCGCCTCCGTCGAGTTCTTCACCCGGCACTTCGGCTTCGGCATACAGATGGAGGCGGACGGCTTCGCCTCGCTCGGCCGGGATGACGCGGCTGTGAACATCGTGCTGCTGCGGCGGGGCATCGAGGTCCTCCCGGAGGACATCCGCGAGGAGCGAGCCCAGGGTGTGATCATCGCCTTGACGGTCGAAGACCTCGCGGAAGAGGAGGAGCGGCTGCGCTCCGAAGGCGTGCCGATCACCCTGCCGCTCCGCGAAGAGCCGTGGGGAGAGCGGCTGTTCATGGTCACCGACCCCAACGGCGTCATGGTCGAGCTGGTTGAGTGGGTGACCCCGGCGACCTGACCGGCGGCGCCGGCCGTGTCCACTCTTGTCCCGCCGCTTCACTCGGACAGGTTGAAACAGTGCGTGTGCGGCTTGGTCAGGTGAATCACGGGGTAGCGCTGACCCCGTCGTCTGAGGTCGTCGGCGCTCGCCGCAGAGAGCGCGGCGAGTTCTGGGAAGGTCCGGATGCCGATGAGCCAGCCGTTTACGTTGCCGAGTTTCTATATGCCGTACCCCGCACGCCTCAATCCACATCTGGAGGAGGCGCGCGAGCACTCGAAGAAGTGGGCCCGCCGGCAGGGCATGTTGGAGGGATCGGGGATCTGGGAGGAGAGCGACCTCGATTCCCATGACTATGCCCTGCTCTGTGCCTACACCCACCCGGACTGCGACGGCCCAGCGCTCTCCCTGGTGACCGACTGGTATGTGTGGGTGTTCTTCTTCGACGACCACTTCCTGGAAGTCTTCAAGCGCACCCAGGACCGCGCGGGTGGGAAGGAGTATCTCGATCGGCTGCCGGCCTTCATGCCGATGGACCTGTCCACACCCGTCCCCGAGCCGAGGAACCCCGTCGAGGCGGGGCTCGCCGACCTGTGGGCCCGGACCGTGCCCGGCATGTCCGCCGGCTGGCGGGCACGCTTCGCCGAGAGCACCGAGAACCTGCTCAACGAATCCCTCTGGGAGCTCTCCAACATCAACGCGGGCCGGATCCCCAATCCGGTCGAGTACATCGAGATGCGGCGGAAGGTGGGCGGCGCCCCCTGGTCCGCCGGCCTCGTCGAGTACGCGGCGGGCGCCGAGGTGCCCGAGGCGGTGGCCGCCTCCCGGCCGCTGCGCGTCCTGAAGGACACCTTCTCCGACGCGGTCCACCTGCGGAACGACCTCTTCTCGTACCAGCGGGAGACGCAGGATGAGGGCGAACTGAGCAACGGCGTCCTGGTCCTGGAGAAGTTCCTGGAGTGCGACACCCAGCAGGCGGCCGAGGCGGTGAACGACCTGCTCACCTCCCGACTCCAGCAGTTCGAGAGCACGACCCTGACCGAGCTCGGCCCGCTGTTCGCCGAGACGGGGCTGCCGCCGGACGAGTGCACCAGGGTCCTGGCGTATGTGAAGGGGCTCCAGGACTGGCAGTCGGGCGGCCATGAATGGCACCTGCGCTCCAGTCGCTATATGAACGAGGGCGCGGCCACCTCGGCCACGCCGTTCGGCGCCGGCGGCCTCGCCGGCCCCGGCGGCGGTCTCCCCGGGCCGACCGGCCTGGGCACCGCCTCGCTGGACATCAAGGCGCTCGTCTCGGCCACCGGCGCCAAGCGGCTGCGCAGCTTCACCCATGTCCCGTTCCAGCAGGTCGGGCCCTCCCGACTGCCGGACTTCTCCATGCCGTTCACCGCCAGTCTCAGCCCGTATCTGGAGGGCGCCCGGCGCCACATCGTCGAGTGGTCCCATCGGATGGGCTTCCTGGAGGAGCAGCCCGGCCTCCTTGGCTCCGCCGTCTGGGACGAGGAGAAGGTGGTCGGCTTCGACTTCCCGCTGTGTGCCGCCGGCATCCACCCGGACGCCACCCCTGAGCAGCTGAACCTGACCTCCGGGTGGCTCACCTGGGGCACGTACGGGGACGACTACTTCCCCCTGGTCTTCGGCCGTACCCGCGATCTGGCCGGAGCCCGGCTGGCCAACGAACGCCTCTCCCTGCTGATGCCGCTGGAGTCCTCGGCCGCCGCCCCGCCTCCGGTGAATGCCCTGGAGCGCGGGCTGGCCGATCTGTGGGCGCGGACAGCGGGACCGATGTCCCCCGAGGCGCGCCGCGCGTTCCGTACCGCCGTCCGGGACATGACCGACAGCTGGCTGTGGGAGCTGGCCAACCAGGCCCAGAACCGCATTCCGGATCCGGTGGACTATGTGGAGATGCGCCGGCTGACCTTCGGGTCCGACCTCACGATGAGCCTGTGCCGGCTGAGCCACGGCCGGGCGGTGCCGCCGGAGATCTACCGCAGCGGACCGATGCGTTCACTGGAGAATGCCGCCGCCGACTACGCCTGCCTGCTCAACGACCTCTTCTCGTACCAGAAGGAGATCGAGTTCGAGGGCGAGGTGCACAACGGCGTCCTCGTCGTTCAGAACTTCTTCAATTGCGACTACCCCACCGGTGTGGCCATCGTGCACGATCTGATGACCTCCCGGATGAGGCAGTTCGAGCATGTCGCCGCCCATGAACTTCCCGTCCTCTACGACGACTTCCAGCTCTCCCGGGAGGCTCGCGAAGTCCTGGAAGGGTACGTCCGCGAGCTGGAGAACTGGCTGTCGGGGATCCTCGTGTGGCACCGGGAATGCCGCCGCTACGACGAGGCGGAGCTGCGTGCCGCCGCGAGCAGGGCCGGCACCGGCGCGTCGGTCGGGTCAGGTGCTGGAGCCGGCGCCGGAGGCGGGCCCGGAGCCCAGCCACGCGGTGGCGGCAGGAGCGTGCCCGGCCCGTGGATCGGCGGCCCGACGGGCCTGGGCACCTCGGCCGCGCGTGCCTTCGCCACCCTCACCGGGTCTGGTGAGGCGGCTGCTCGTTGCGGCGCTGCTCACGCCAGTCCGTGAGCACCTGCTCGATATCGAAGGGCATGAGGTTCAGCGGAGGGCCGGGCGGCGGTCTGCGGAGCGCCGCGCCGATCTTCTCGTTGATCTCCGCGATGATCTGGCGGACCTGGGACTCGGTCCTGGCCTCGGCGACCGCCGCGACGGCGTCCTCGGTCTCCTTGCGCAGGGCGAGCGTCGGCGGCAGAAAGGAGACGTTCTCGCGGCGCATCTTCTCCTTGATCCACCACTCCTCGTCATACGGGGCGCTGAGATCCCTCAGTGGTTTCCCGAAGCCGGGGAGGGCGGCGAACTCGCCGCGCTCCTCCGCCTCGCGGATCTGCTTCTCGGCCCATGATTCGAAGCTGACGCCGGGCGGCTTCCGTTCGGTCAACGCGCGCTCCTTCGCTCCGAGGTGCCTCGACGTGACACCTTCATGGTACGGAGCGGCCGTGACCTGAACGGCGCCTAGCCCGGGCCGCTGTGTGCGGCGGGGAGCCCCCGGCGAGTCCGGGCCCCG
This sequence comes from Streptomyces sp. JLBT605, assembly GCF_058215555.1. Classification (NCBI taxonomy): domain Bacteria; kingdom Bacillati; phylum Actinomycetota; class Actinomycetes; order Kitasatosporales; family Streptomycetaceae; genus Streptomyces; species Streptomyces sp. JLBT605. The sequence goes on along the minus strand of NZ_CM177087.1, from coordinate 3,179,569 downwards.
GCGGGGCCGGGCGCGTCTGCCGGCGGCGCACGGCCACCGTCAGCTGCTGACGCCGACCACCCGGCCGAAGGTCTGCCGGTCTTCGAGGAAGTCCAGCATGGCTCGTGCCACATCGGCGCGCGGGACCGAGCTGCCGACCGGGCCCGACTCGTCCGTGCGACGGTAGCGCCCCGTGCCCGGCTTGTTGAGCAGTCGCGGGGGCCGTACCGCCGTCCAGTCCAGATCGCTGTCCCGCAGAATCCGCTCCATCCGCTGCAGGTCGGTGTACAGCTCGCCGAGGAACGCCCACAGCAGCGGTGTGACCACCCGGTGGACCATGGCGGACTGACCTGTTCCGGCGCGGTTGAGAGGACCGGCGCTCACCACCAGGATCCGCCGCACACCGACCGCCGTCATCGCTTCCACGGCGGCTCGGGCCGAGGTGGAGGCCGGCTTCAGCGGGTCCTTGCGGCCGGCGGCGCCCATGCCGGACAGCACGGCGTCCGCGCCTTCCACGACCGCCTTCAGGGAGGTGGCGTCCAGGGCGTCGGCCTGCAACACCCTGAGGTTCACGTGACGCAGCGGCAGCCGTCCTGGATCGCGCACCGCCGCGGTCACCTGGTGTCCGTCGGCCAGCGCCTGTGCGACGAGATGCCGCCCGACGCCGCCGGTGGCGCCGAGAACGGTGAGCTTCATGGCTCCCCCCGAATGGTGAGTGAGGACTCACTCACCAGTGTTGGTGAGTATTCACCCACTGTCAACTACACTCCGACCATGACGTCAGATGCCGCCCTACCGCCCCTGACGGGCGGCGCCCGCACCCGCGCGCGGATCCTGGACGCCGCCGCCGGGCTGATGAACACCGTGGGCCTGACCCGGACGACCACCAAGGAGATCGCCCGGGCCGCGGGCTGCTCGGAGGCGGCTCTCTACAAGCACTTCCGCGACAAGGAAGAGATCTGCATCTCTGTGCTGCGCGAACGCGGGCCACGCCTGTCCGACGCGCTGGCCGAACTCTCCGGCCGCGCGGGCCAGGGGGAGGTCGCCGAGCACCTCGAGGGGGTGGCCCGGGAGGCCCTGGACTTCTACCGCGAGGTCTTCCCGATGGCGGCCTCCCTCTTCGCCAGCCAGGACCTGCTGACCGCGCACCGGCGCAAGATCGACCAGGACGCCGGCCCGCATCAGGTGACCCACCACCTGGCCGGGTATCTGTGCGCGGAGCAGCAGCTGGGCCGCATCTCGCCGACCATCGACCCCTCGTCCGCGGCCGGGCTGCTCCTCGGCGCCTGCTTCCACCGGGCGTTCCTCACCCTCTTCTTCGCCGGAGAGGCACCGGCGGGGGCGCTGCGCCCGGAGAGCGAGGAGGAGTTCGTGACGGAGGCGGTGCGGTCGCTGCTCGAGGGCGCCGGCCCGCGCCGGCGCGGTGCCCAAGGGGTCTCCTGACCGTCGGTCCGGTCCCCGGTGGTCCGGGGCGGACTCAGTCCACGGTCTCAGTCCACCGTGTCGCCGAGTGATTCCAGCAGGCTGCGCAGCGTGTCGGCGAGCGCGCCGCGCTCCGACCCGCCGAGCACCCCGAGCAACCGGTCCTCGGTGGCGACGTGATCGGGCAGCGCCCGGTCGATGAGTTCGCGGCCCTCATCGGTGAGCGCGACCCGCACGCTGCGGCCGTCAGAGGCGTTGGAGGCGCGGGTCACCAGGCCGCGCGCCTCGAGGCGGTCCAGGCGCTGGCTGATCGCCCCTGAGGTGACCATCGCGGAGAGCATCAGTTCGGTGGGCGTCATGTGGTGAGGCGGCGGCCCACTGCGGCGCAGCGTGGCCAGTACGTCGAACGACGCGGCGTCGAGTCCGTGCTCGGCGAAGGTTCGGTGCAGTTCGGTGCTGATCAGCCGGGAGAGCCGGGAGAGCCGACCGATGATCGCCATCGGTGAGACATCCAGGTCGGGGCGTTGCGTGCCCCACTGCTCCAGCACCCGGTCCACATGATCTGTCACGTCCTTCAGGCTAGCGGATGCCTTAGTGCTGAGACAGATTTGCCCGAACCCCTAGCAATGTTCCTTAGCGCTGAGATACATTGTCTTAGTGCTAAGGAATCGAGTCGGGATCATCCTGCTGACCGCGTTGGCCCCTGCGATCTGGGGCTCCACCTACCTCGTCACCACCGAACTGCTGCCGCCAGGCCGTCCGTTGCTGGCCGCGGTGGTGCGCGCCCTGCCCGCCGGGCTGCTGCTGGTCGCGCTGACCCGCCGTCTGCCCAGCGGTATCTGGTGGTGGCGCGCCCTCGTGCTCGGAGCCCTCAATATCGGGGCGTTCTTCGCGCTGCTGTTCATCGCTGCCTACCGCCTGCCCGGCGGGGTCGCCGCCACCGTCGGCGCCATCCAGCCTCTCCTGGTAGCCGGTCTCGCCTCCGGTCTGCTCGGCGAGCGGCTCTCCTGGCGGACCGCGGTCGCCGGGCTCGCGGGCGTGGCGGGCGTCAGCCTGCTGGTCCTGCGGGCCGAGGCGCGGCTGGACGCGCTCGGGGTCGCCGCGGCCCTCGGGGGTGCGGTCGTCATGGCCACCGGCGTCGTCCTCAGCAAGAGGTGGGTGTCGCCCGCGCCGGTGCTCGCGACCACCGGATGGCAGCTCGTGGCCGGCGGCCTGCTGCTGCTCCCGGTCGCGCTGCTGGTCGAGGGCCCGCCGCCCGAGTCGCTGAGCGCCGGCAATCTGGCGGGCTACGGCTACCTCACGGTCATCGGGTCCGCCCTCGCCTACGCCCTGTGGTTCCGGGGGATACGCGCCCTGCCGCCGACCGATGTCACCTTCCTCGGGCTGCTGAGTCCGGTGGTCGCCACCACGCTCGGCTGGCTCGCGCTCGACCAGCAGCTCACCGCCGTGCAGGCGCTGGGCGGGGCGATCGTCCTCGGCGCCCTGGTCGCCGCGCAGCTCCGGCCCGCGCCCGGCCCGCGCGGGGGTGTTGCCGCACCCGTTGCGCGATCGGTGGACCACCGGCCCGCCGATGAGCACCAGTTGATTCCGGCAAAGGCCGAGTGATCACCGACCGATCGCCGGCTGATCGACAGTTGACCGTCAATTGATCCAGAAGGAGCTGAGAGTGATGCGTATCGTCGTCTTCGGAGCGGCCGGGAATGTGGGTAGCCGTGTGGTGACCGAAGCACTGTCCCGGGGCCATGAGGTGACCGCCGTCGTCCGCGATCCGGCCCGGGCCGATGGGGTGCCCGACGCCGCCCAGATCCGCCGCGGCGATGCCCGGAGCCCTGCGGACGTCGCCGAGTTGAGTTCGGGGCACGATCTGGTGATCACCGCGACCCGCCCGGCGCCCGGCCAGGAGAGCGAGCTTGTCGCGGCCACCGAGGCACTGCTCACCGGGCTCGCCGGGACCGGCATCCGGCTGCTGGTCGTGGGCGGCGCCGCCACCCTGACACTGCCTGGTGGCGGCGGCGCCACGGTGGTCGACGACCCGCAATTCCCTGACGACTGGCGGGGCATCGCGCGGGCCTGCACCGAGCAGCTCGCGCTCTGCCGGGCCGATGGGGAGGTGGACTGGGCCTATGTGAGCCCGCCGGCTCTCCTGGAACCGGGTATACGCACCGGGACGTACCGACTGGGTGCCGACGAGCTGCTGGTCGACGCCGCGGGGAATTCGGCGATCTCCATGGAGGACCTGGCGGTGGCGCTTCTGGACGAGGCCGAGCTGCCGAAGCACCACCGCACGAGGTTCACCGTCGCCTACTGACCACCGGCTGCCGGTCTCAGGTCGCGGCCCGGTCTGTCGATCGTCAGCGCGGAGCCCCCGGGTCAGCCGAGGTTCAGGGCCTCGAGCGTCCGAGTGGCCATCTGCGACTCGCCCTCGGCGTTGGGGTGCACCGGCACGAAGTTGGTGCCGAAGAGCACCGGCTCCACCCAGCGGGTGGAGGCCGGCTTGCAGGCGTCGTGTCCGTCGGACGCGGCGGACAGGTCGACGAAGGTCGCACCCGTCTCGTCGGCGGCCCGCTCGATGACCTGGTTCAGGTGCGACTGGAGGTTGCGCAGGTAGGGCACGTCTCCCGAGGCGACCGGCATCTTGAAGAAGCAGCCCGACTCCGCCTCGGCCGGCAGGATCCACGGGTAGCCGAGTATGGCCACCCGCGCGTTCGGGGCCTTGGCCTTCACGGCCTGCAGGGTGGCCTTCACCGCCGGATAGGTGTTGGCGTCGATCTGGTCGTCGAAGTGGCTGCCGAAGGTGTTCTTACACGGGCTGCCGTGGCCGAGGGTGAGAGAGCCGGCCGCACCGCAGGCGACGATCGCGCCGATGAAGGTGTTGTTGTCGTTGCCGCCGATCGTCATCGTGACCAGCTCGGTGTCGCTGCTGAGAGCGTCCAACTGCGGTGCGACACCCGGGTATTGCGACTGAGTGAAGTGCTTGGTCTGGGCGTTGCCGCAGGTCGCGTCGGTGAGCTCCGCGCCGATGGCGTCGGCTATGACGTGCGGATAGTTCTTGCTGGAGCGCAGACACAGGAGGGGGGCGGAGGAGTCGAGCGGCAGCACGCCGGAGGCGGCGCTGTAGCTGTCGCCGAGCGCGACATAGGAAGAGGGCTCCGCGGTGTCGGCCTCCGCCGGAACGGAGAGCCCGAGGACTGCCGTTCCGGCCGCGGCGACCGTCGCCGCCAGGCTGCGGACCAATGCGCGCATCGGCTTCTGCGACATCAGCGTTCTCCTTGAACCTGCACCCCGCAGGGCGAATCCGGACATGGGGGGAGCCACGGATTTCCTGGAGGGATGCGGCTCGTAGCCCAGAGTGATGCACAGCCCAATGGTTTCGTCTTGGACGACGAACGGAGATTCGCCCGTGGTGTTGTGACCCGTCACAACACCCGTGGTCAGAGCCGCCGTCGCCCGGCGTCAGGCGGGCGACGGGCGGGGATCCGGGCGGGAACGGGTCAGTCGGAGCTGGCCGCGATCGCGGCGAGGAAGTCGTCGAGCATGGCGGTCTGGACGTCCGGGGGGAACCGGTCGGGGTCGAAGAGGGCCTGGACCACCAGCCCATGGGTGAACGCGACGGCGGAGGCGGCGAGTTGCTCCGGATCGGCGGTGGCGGGCAGTTCGCCCAGGCGGCTGGCTGCTTCCAGGTGCGGACGGATCGCCGAGCGCATGCGGGTGTAGCGGTCGGCCTGGTCCGCGCCGAGGCGTTCGTCGGCCAGCGCCAGGTCCCAGGAGCTGACCCAGATGCGATTGCGGGCGGTGTCGTCCGCGGTCAGCGGCAGCACGTCCAGCAGCATCGCCCGCAGCGCGGCCAGGCCCTCGATGGGGCGTGAACGTCGGGGGCGCTCCGCGGTGCGCTTCTCCAGCAGGTCCAAGGCGTGCGCGACGAGGGCCCGCTTGGTCGGGAAGTAGTGCATGAGCATGCCCGTGGACACGCCCATGGTGGCGGCGACGGCGCGCAGGGTCAGTCCGCCGAACCCCTTGTCGGCGAGCACCTGCCACACCGCCTGGGATACATCCTCGCGGCGGGCTTCACGGTCTCCGGGTGCTGGCGGCATGCTGCTACTTTACATACCGAACGCTCGTTACGTACCTCGCAGAGATGAGGCCCCCGTGTTCGCTCTCCCGCTCGCCGACAACGCCCAGCTCCGCCCCTTGGAGCCCTGGCAGGCGCAGGAATTCCTCGCCCACATCGACCGTGCCCGCCCCACCGTGGACCCGTGGATACCCTGGGCGACGCTCAGCACGGACCTGGCCTCGGCGACGGCCGTCCTCCAGCGGTACGCCGACCGGCAGGCCAACGACGCCGCCCGGATCTACGGCATCTGGCTGGACGGCACGCTGGTCGGCGGCGTCATGTTCGCCACCTTCGACGCCTCCTCGGGGGTCTGCGAGGTCGGCTGCTGGCTCGAGGCCGCCGGCGAAGGCCGCGGACTGGTCACCATGGCCTCCCGCGCCCTGATCGACTGGGCTTTCCGGGAGCGCGGCATGAACCGCGTCGAGTGGCGGGTCTCATCCGGCAACACCCGCAGCATCGAAGCCGCCCGCCGACTCGGCATGACCCGGGACGGGGTGCTGCGTCAGAGCTATCCGTACCGGGGCGTGCGCCACGACAAGGAGATCTGGTCCGTCCTGGCCGAGGAATGGCCGACCCGTCCTGCCCGACCGACCGAAATCTCCGCCTGAGGGCCCGGTGGCCACCTCCGTCACGGAAAAGCGACGAAGGCCCGGCCGCTGTCGCGGGCCGGGCCTTCTGCCGGCGGAGGATACGAGATTCGAACTCGTGAGGGGTTGCCCCCAACACGCTTTCCAAGCGTGCGCCCTAGGCCACTAGGCGAATCCTCCGCCGCAAACAATACAAGACCAGAAGCAGTGCTCGCGAACCCGTTCCCTGAGGGGGTGGGTGCGGGGGGTGGGGGGTGTCCCAGCACGGCCGGCGATCGGCTAGGGTGGGGGCCAGCCCCTCACGTGGCGCTATCTCACCGAACTCCCCCAGGGCCGGAAGGCAGCAAGGGTAAGTGGGCTCTGGCGGGTGCGTGGGGGGCCCTTGCGTTGGCGGGGCGGGTGGCCGAGCGGGGTCGCCGGGCCGGCCGGGGATGTCGAGGATGTTCCGGCGGTCGGCCGGGGATCTTGGTGGTCGGTGGTCGCCGGGTGGGGCTGCTGGGGCTGGGGCGGAGTCTGTGACCGAGGCCACTTGTCGGTGGGTCCCGATATCGTCGTAGGCGTGTCGTCCCTCGCGCTTTACCGCCGCTACCGTCCCGAGACCTTCGCCGAGGTCATCGGGCAGGAGCATGTCACCACCCCGTTGCAGCAGGCGCTGCGCAACAACAGGGTCAATCACGCGTATCTGTTCAGCGGTCCGCGCGGCTGCGGCAAGACGACCAGCGCGCGCATCCTCGCTCGCTGCCTGAACTGCGAGCAGGGGCCGACGCCGACGCCCTGCGGGGAGTGCCAGTCCTGCCGGGACCTGGCGCGCAACGGGCCCGGGTCGATCGATGTCATCGAGATCGACGCCGCTTCGCACGGTGGTGTGGACGACGCCCGTGAGCTGCGGGAGAAGGCGTTCTTCGGGCCGGCCTCCAGCCGGTACAAGATCTACATCATCGACGAGGCCCACATGGTCACCTCGGCGGGCTTCAACGCACTGCTGAAGGTGGTCGAGGAGCCGCCGGAGCACCTCAAGTTCATCTTCGCGACCACCGAGCCGGAGAAGGTCATCGGCACCATCCGGTCGCGTACCCACCACTACCCGTTCCGGCTGGTGCCGCCCGGGACGCTGCGCGAGTACCTGGGCGAGGTGTGTGAGCGGGAGGCCATCCCAGTCGAGGACGGCGTGCTGCCGCTGGTCGTGCGGGCCGGGGCGGGGTCGGTGCGTGACTCGATGTCGGTCATGGACCAGCTGCTCGCCGGTGCCGCCGAGGACGGTGTGACGTATGCCATGGCGACCTCGCTGCTCGGCTATACGGACGGGGCGCTGCTGGACTCCGTGGTGGACGCGTTCACGGCCGGGGACGGCGCGGCGGCCTTCGAGGTGGTCGACCGGGTCATCGAGGGGGGCAATGACCCTCGGCGCTTCGTCGCGGACCTGCTGGAGCGGCTGCGCGACCTGGTGATCCTCGCGGCGGTGCCGGACGCGGCGGAGAAGGGGCTGATCGACGCTCCGGTGGATGTCATCGAGCGGATGCAGGCCCAGGCGTCGGTGTTCGGCGCGGCGGAGCTGAGCCGGGCGGCCGACCTGGTCAACGAGGGCCTCACCGAGATGCGGGGAGCCACCTCGCCGCGGCTCCAGCTGGAGCTGATCTGCGCGCGGGTGCTGCTGCCCGCGGCGTTCGACGACGAGCGGTCGCTGCAGGCGCGGCTGGACCGGCTGGAGCGGGGCGCTCTGGCGGGTGGCCTGGCCGGCGGCGGGGCGCTCGGTGGTGGCCCGGCGGCGGGCGGGGTGCTGCCTGGCGCCGCGGTGCCGGGGCCCGCCATGGGATACGTGCCGGGGCCGGACGCGCACGCGCCGGTGGGTGGCCCGTCCGGGCCGGCCGCCGCGCGCGCCGCGATGGCCGGTGCGGGCGCGGCTCCGGGGTCGGGCGCGGGTTCGGGTGCGCCGCAGGGAGCGTCGGGCGCTGCCGGGGAGCCGGCGGGCGCGGGTGCGGCTCAGGACGCTGCCGCGCCGGTGGACACGGCGAATGGCCAGCGGGCGGGTGCCTGGCCGGCGGGCGCGGGTGCCGACGCGTCTGCTGGTGCGCCTGGCGGTGGTCAGGATGGAGCGGGTAGCGGCGGGAGCGCGCCGGGTGCCTGGCCCGCGGCGGTCGCCCCGGGGCAGGGAGGCGCGGCCGCCCCCGGTCCGGGTGCCGGTGGCGGCGTGGCCCCTGCTGGGCAGGACGCGGCGGACGCGGTGGATGCGGCGCAGGGACGGCGGCCCGGAGGCTGGCCGTCGGCCGCCGCGCCGGGTCAGGGCGCGCCGCCCGCAGCCGCGGGGCAGCCGGCGGGCGGTCCGGCGGGCGGGGCCTCGGCACCTCAGACGAGCCAGCCCTCCGGGGCGGCGGGGGCCACCACTCCCCGGACGGCCCAGCCCTCGCAGGCGGCTGCTCAGGGCGCCGTGCAGGTGCGGCAGATGTGGCCGGACATCCTGGAGGCGGTCAAGAACCGCCGACGTTTCACGTGGATCCTGCTCAGCCAGAACGCCACCGTCGCCGGGTTCGACGGCACCACCCTCCAGCTCGGCTTCTCCAATGCCGGTGCGCGGGACAGCTTCGCCAACGGCGGCAGCGAGGAGGTGCTGCGGCAGGCGCTGAGCGAGCAGTACCACGTGCAGTGGCGGATCGAGGCGATCATCGATCCCTCGGGCGGTTCCGGCCAGTCGGCCGGCCCCGGTGGCTTCGCGGGACCGGGGGCACCGAGTGGTCCCGGTGGTTTCGGTGGTGCGGGCGGGCCGGGCGGGCCGGGCGGGCCGGGTGGACCGGGGGCTGGTGGCGGTTTCGGCGGTACGCCGGCCGGTGCCGGTGGCTCTGGCGGCTTCGGTGGTGCCCCTGCGGGCCCGGGGCCGGCCGCCTCGGCCGCGCCGGGAGCCGCAGCCGGTCGGTCTGCCCCGGCGCCCGCGCCGTCGGCCGCGCCCGCGGCACCGCCGGCCGCTCCGGCGCCCGCCCCGGCGTACCGGGAGCCGCAGCCGCCGCCGGTCGCTCCCGAGGACGACATCCCCGACGAGGACGATCCGGACCTGGACGACACCGCGCTGAGCGGCCACGACCTGATCGTGCGGGAGCTCGGCGCGACGGTGATCGAGGAGATCACCAACGAGTAGCGCCTCCCCGGTGAGGAGTGCCGCCGTCGGGGAGCGTCGCCGACGAGTGCGCCTCATCGGTGAGGAGCGCGTCATCCGCGAGGAGCCCGTCACCCGCGAGGAGTGCGTCACCGGGACGAGCCCGTCACCGGCGAGGCGCCGGCTACTGGCGAGGGGTGCCACCGTCGCCGTGGGAGGTGGCGTGCCGGGGCGGTCGGGTGGGCGTCGGAGGCGAGCGGGGCGGGTGCGGATCCGGTCGGGGCGCGTACGCGCGTACTCGCGCGTACTCCTCCCTACGGGGGTAGCGCGGGGTGCCGGGTGAGCACGTAGGCTCGGGCTATCGAAAGAACCGAACGTCCGTCGACAGCCAGGAGCGCGCTCGTGATCCCCGGTGGTGGCCAGCCCAATATGCAGCAGCTGCTTCAGCAGGCCCAGAAGATGCAGCAGGATCTTGCCGCGGCGCAGGAGGAGCTGGCCCGCACGCCGGTCGAGGGTTCGTCCGGTGGTGGGCTGGTGAAGGCGACCGTGACCGGAGCCGGTGAGCTGCAGGGTCTGGTCATCGACCCGAAGGCCGTGGATCCGGAGGACACCGAGACCCTCGCCGACCTGATCGTCGCGGCGGTCCGGGACGCCAACCACTCGGCGCAGGAGCTCCAGCAGCGGAAGCTCGGTCCGCTCGCCCAGGGCCTGGGCGGTGGCATTCCGGGGCTTCCCTTCTGATCCTTCCGCCGACGGGGCCGACGCGGGCCTTGAGGCAGAGCGACGAAGCGAAGAGAAGAAGAAGAGAAGAAGCGAAGCAGGACTAGGGAGAGAGCGTTCCGTGTACGAAGGCGTGGTCCAGGACCTCATCGACGAGCTGGGCAGGCTGCCCGGCGTCGGTCCCAAGAGCGCGCAGCGGATCGCTTTCCACATCCTGCAGGCCGAGCCGGCCGACGTCCGCCGCCTCGCGCACGCGCTGACCGAGGTCAAGGCGAAGGTGCGGTTCTGCTCGGTCTGCGGAAACGTCGCCGAGTCCGAGCAGTGCAGGGTATGCCTGGACCCCCGGCGCGATCCGGCCGTCATCTGTGTGGTCGAGGAGCCGAAGGACGTCGTGGCGATCGAGCGGACGCGTGAGTTCCGCGGCCGGTACCACGTGCTGGGCGGGGCGATCAGCCCGATCGACGGCGTGGGCCCGGACGATCTGCGGATCCGGGAGCTGCTGGCCCGGCTCGCCGACGGCACGGTCACCGAGCTGATCCTGGCCACGGACCCCAATCTGGAGGGGGAGGCCACCGCCACCTACCTCGCGCGGATGGTCAAGCCCATGGGTCTGAAGGTCACGCGCCTGGCCAGCGGCCTGCCGGTCGGGGGCGATCTGGAGTACGCCGACGAGGTCACCTTGGGGCGGGCCTTCGAAGGGAGAAGACTTCTCGATGTCTGACGCAACGCTGCACGACAGCCACCAGGACCCGGACGACTTCGCGGTCCAGATCTCCGACCAGATCGAAAGCTTCATCGTCGCGGTCACCGAGGTCGCGAAGGGTGACGAGCCGGACAGCGCCGTGCCCTTCCTGCTGCTGGAGGTCTCGCAGCTGCTGCTGGCGGGCGGGCGGCTGGGCGCGCACGAGGACATCGTCCCCGACGAGCGGTACGAGCCGGACGTCGGCCCGGAGCCGGACGTGGACGAGCTGCGGGAGCGGTTCGCCCGGCTGCTCGACCCGGTCGACGTCTACTCCGAGGTCTTCGATCCGTATGTGCCGCGCACCGCGCCCGTCGCGTGCCGGATCTCCGACGACCTCGCCGACATCATCACCGACCTGCGGCACGGCATGGCGCACTACCGGAACGGGCGGATCACCGAGGCGCTGTGGTGGTGGCAGTTCTCCTACCTGTCGAACTGGGGCCCGACGGCCTCGGCCGCCCTGCGCGCGCTCCAGTCGCTGGTCGCGCACGTCCGCCTCAACAGCCCGCTGGACGAGCTGGACGGCCTGGACACGGACAACGGCGCGGACGGCGGTGACGAGGCCCTGGCCGAGGAGGCCGGGAAGGTCATGGCCGCGGAGATCGCGGGACCGCTGGGCCTGGGGAGCCAGGGGCCGCTGGGCCTGGAGTCTCGGGCCGAGGGCTGACCGCCCGCGGCCGGGGCCCCAGTCCCGGCGAAGGCCCTTCATCTCTTCGCGTCTCCGGGCGGCTGTGAGCTGGCTTACGTTTCCGTGTGCTGGGGTGGGGAGCGGGCAGGGTCGAGCTGAGCGGGGCGGGGCGCGCAGGGTGCCTCCCGCCGATTTCACGAGGTGAGCGCCTGTCTCACCATGCGATAACCGGAGGGCATATTCCGGCCGCTCGATAGACTGAGTCGACCGTTTTACTAAGTTGCGAGGAGCGCACGTGGGCCTTGTCGTGCAGAAGTACGGAGGCTCATCCGTTGCTGATGCCGAAGGCATCAAGCGCGTCGCCAAGCGGATCGTGGAAGCCAAGAAGAACGGCCACCAGGTGGTCGTCGTGGTCTCCGCGATGGGCGACACGACGGACGAGTTGATCGATCTCGCCGAGCAGGTATCCCCGATCCCTGCCGGCCGCGAGTTCGACATGCTGCTGACCGCCGGAGAGCGGATCTCCATGGCGCTGCTGGCGATGGCGATCAAAAACCTCGGTCACGAGGCGCAGTCGTTCACCGGTAGCCAGGCGGGTGTCATCACCGACTCGGTCCACAACAAAGCGCGCATCATCGATGTCACGCCGGGCCGCATCCGCACCGCTCTCGACGAGGGCAACATCGCGATCGTCGCCGGCTTCCAGGGTGTGTCCCAGGACAAGAAGGACATCACCACGCTGGGCCGGGGCGGGTCCGACACCACCGCCGTCGCCCTCGCCGCCGCGCTGGACGCCGAGGTGTGCGAGATCTACACCGATGTCGACGGTGTCTTCACCGCCGATCCCCGGGTCGTGAAGAAGGCCCGCAAGATCGACTGGATCTCGTCCGAGGACATGCTGGAGCTGGCCAGCTCCGGCTCGAAGGTGCTGCTGCACCGCTGCGTCGAGTACGCACGTCGTTACAACATCCCGATCCACGTCCGCTCGTCCTTCTCGGGGCTGCGCGGCACCTGGGTCAGCAACGAGCCGCAAGGGGACCAGAAGGTGGAGCAGGCCCTCATTTCCGGTGTCGCCCACGACACCTCCGAGGCGAAGATCACGGTCGTCGGCGTTCCGGACAAGCCGGGCGAGGCCGCCGCCATCTTCCGTACGATCTCCGACGCCGAGATCAACATCGACATGGTGGTGCAGAACGTCTCCGCCGCGTCGACCGGACTGACCGACATCTCCTTCACCCTGCCGAAGACCGACGGGCACCGGGCGATGGAGTCGCTGACCAAGGCCCAGGCCGGCATCGGCTTCGACTCGCTGCGCTACGACGACCAGATCGGGAAGATCTCGCTGGTCGGCGCGGGTATGAAGACCAACCCGGGCGTCACCGCGTCGTTCTTCGAGGCGCTGGCGAACGCGGGGGTGAACATCGAGCTGATCTCGACCTCCGAGATCCGCATCTCGGTGGTCACCCGCGCCGATGACGTGAAGGACGCCGTGTGCGCCGTGCACACCGCCTTCGGTCTGGACTCCGACAGCGACGAGGCCGTCGTCTATGGAGGGACCGGTCGATGAACACCCCTGCCGGCCGAGCCGGTCGCCCGACCCTCGCGGTGGTCGGCGCGACCGGCGCGGTCGGCACCGTCATGCTCGGCATCCTCTCCGAGCATGCGGACATCTGGGGTGAGATCCGGCTGATCGCCTCGCCCCGCTCGGCCGGCCGGAAGCTGACCGTCCGGGGTGAGGAGGTCGAGGTCGTCGCGGTGAGCGAGGACGTCTTCGACGGCGTCGACATCGCGATGTTCGACGTGCCGGACGACGTCTCCGCGCGGTGGGCGCCGATCGCGGCGAGCAAGGGTGCGGTGGTCGTCGACAATTCCGCCGCCTTCCGGATGGATCCGGATGTGCCGCTGGTGGTGCCGGAGGTGAACTCCGCCGCCGCCCGGGTGCGGCCGCGCGGCATCATCGCCAACCCGAACTGCACGACCTTGTCGATGATCGTCGCCGTCGGCGCGCTGCACGCCGAATTCGGGCTGAGCGAGCTGATCGTCTCCTCGTACCAGGCGGTCTCCGGGGCGGGGAAGGAAGGCGTGGACACCCTGCGCCGGCAGATCGCCGTGGTCGCCGGCAGGGAACTGGGCAACCAGCCCGGAGACGTGCGGCGGGCGGTCGGCGACACCGGGCCCTTCCCGGGGCCGGTGGCACTGAACGTGGTGCCGTTCGCCGGCTCGCTGGTGCAGGACGGCTGGTCCTCGGAGGAACTGAAGGTACGGAACGAGTCGCGCAAGATCCTCGGGCTGCCGCAGCTGCCGGTCACCGCGACCTGTGTGCGGGTCCCTGTGGTCACCACGCACTCGCTGGCCGTGCACGCCCGCTTCGAGAACGAGGTCACCGTCGAGGAGGCGCACCGGATCCTGGCCACCGCGCCGGGCGTGGTGCTGTGCGACGACCCGGCCCAGGGTGAGTTCCCCACCCCCGCCGATGTGGTGGGCACGGATCCGACCTGGGTGGGGCGGGTGCGTCGCTCGCTGGACGACCCCTGCGCGCTGGAGCTGTTCGTCTGCGGCGACAATCTGCGCAAGGGCGCGGCGCTCAACACCGCGCAGATCGCCGAGCTTGTCGCGCGTGATCTCGCCGAGGGTTCATGAGCATGGCTCGTTGTCGTGTGGAGATTATGTGACCACTACGATGACCTGTATCACTTGAACTGGGCAGACCATTTGTTCGACGATGCGCTCCCCGCCTTGCTGCAACTGGCAGCGAGGCGGGGGGCGTCTTTGTAGCCGCCCTTCGCGGGTGGTGGCTAAATCGAGCCGTATGGGTGGGTTCGATTCATATGGATCCATATCGTGCATGAAGGAAGAGCTGGTGCGCATGGGGGCATTTGATTCATGGTCAAAAGCTGTGCCTCCCGCGTACAACCCTGGCGGGGGGAAGCGTGTCCAACAGGCGTGGCAGAGGTATTCGGCATCGCAACGGCCCCCAGGCCGGGTCGCGCAGCATTGCACCCCTCGCGTTCCCGCACGTCAGGCGGAATGCCGGTGATCGCGCCGTGGTCGGCCACACGCCCTGCGCAGATTCCTTCGCAGCGCGGGGAAACTGACGACGCGATGGCCGTGGGCACCACAGTCGATCACCTCACCGAGACCTACCGCGCCCACTACCGGTCGCTGCTCGGTCTCGCGGCGCTGCTCCTGGACGACACCGCGTCCTGCGAGGACGTCGTGCAGGAGGCCTTCATCCGCGTGCACTCGGCGCGCAACCGGGTCCGCGACCCGGAGAAGACGCTCGCCTATCTGCGGCAGACCGTCGTCAACCTCTCCCGCTCCGCGCTGCGTCGCCGCATCCTCGGACTGAAGCTGCTCTCCAAGCCCATGCCCGACATGGCGAGCGCCGAAGAGGGGGCGTACGAGCAGCTGGAGCGCGACCAGCTGATCAAGGCGATGAGGGGGCTGCAGCGCCGTCAGCGCGAGGTCCTCGTGCTGCGCTACTTCGCCGACATGACCGAGGCGCAGGTCGCGGAAACCCTCGGCATATCACTCGGCTCGGTCAAGGCGTACGGCTCGCGTGGCATAGCGGCGCTTCGCGTCGCCATGGAGGCTCCGGCATGAATCACAAGAACAACCAGCCGGGCCCGGAAGACTCCGGCAAGTGGCATGAGCACGACGCTCCGTCCGAGGATGCTCACACAGAGGAACCCCGGACCGAGGAGGCTCCGGCCGAGAGCGCTCCGGTCGAGGACGTGCCCGCCGAGGGCGCTTCCGTCGAGGGCGACGCGCCGGCCGGCGGCGGCACCGCCGGCCCCCCGGCCGGAGTCATCGACGAGCAGGCCCTGAGGCAGCTGCTGCGCGGTGCGGTCGGCGACCTCGAACCCGCCCCCGGGACCCTGGACCATCTGCGCCGAGCCGTCCCGGCCCGCCGCACCCGGCGGCGCCAGGCGCTGGTCGGGGCCGTGGCAGCCCTGGTGCTCGGCGGCGCCGCGCTGCCCGCCCTGGTGCATGTCGCCACCACCGGCGGCTCCTCCAGCGACCGGGCCGCCAACACGGCCAGCAGCGGACGCACCCCGGGTGCCCAGGGCGGCGCGCACGGCGAGGGCAGCGGCACCGAGGAGACCGGCAAGCCCGCCAAGCCGGGGGAGAAGGACGAGGGCGACAAGCACAAGGGCGACAAGGGCAAGCACGACAAGGGCAAGGACCCCAAGGGCAGCCCCGGTGTGCCGGACCCCGACCCGTCCAGCACCCTGATCGCCACCTCGCCCCTGTGCACCCGAGCCCAGCTCGACGGCGGCAGCGCCTCGGCCGGCCCGGCCGACGCCAACGGCAACGTCTACGGCTCCTTCCGGGTCCTGAACGTCTCCGACAGCGCCTGCACCGTGGACGCGGCGGGCGCGGTGAGCGCGAGCGCCCAGGGCGGCGCCGACGCCACCCGGATCTCGGTGGTCGACCACACCTCGGGGGACGCTGCCGGCCAGCTGCCCGACCCGTCCACCGCGCCCAGCCAGCTGATCCTCCAGCCCGGCCAGGCCTTCGAGGTCCGGTTCGCCTGGATCCCGGAGGCGGGCGGCGGCACCTCCGGGTGCACCACCACCGGGCCCACGCCCACGCCCGCCCCCACCCAGGACGGCGAGGGCACCGCGCCGGAAGACCCGCCGGCCTCCGGCGGGACCGACACCGGCGGCGAGTCGGGCGGCAGCGGCGGCTCCGAGCAGCCGGAGGCGAGCGTCCTGCTCAGCTACACCCCGGCGGCCGGTGACCCGGTAGCCGCGAGCACCACGGTGCCGAACGCGTGCGCCGGGACGGTCTACCGCACCGGTGTGCTGGCGGGCTGACCGGCCCCTGCCTGGCGGGCTGACCGCCACCCCTGCCTTGTGGTGGGGCCGCGCCGCAGAGGGGGCGGTGCGGCCCCACCCCAAGACGCGCAGGCCAGGGCACCCCCACAGCTCAAGGCCGGGGGTCGGTGCGGTAGTGGCGCGGCCGGCCCGTACCGTGGTGGGGTGCATCGGTTTCTGCTGACGCCCCGCTGGTGGGTGATCAATGTCTTCGTCGCGCTGGCCATCCCGGTGTGTCTCGTCATGGGCAGCTGGCAGCTCGGCCGCTTCGAGGATCGCGTCGACTCGCACAAGGAACAGCAGAAGCACGCCGACGACGCCGGGAAGGTGGCGGCCGAGCCGCTGCTGGACCTGCTGCCGGTCACCAAGGAGACCTCCGGACGGCAGGTCACCGTCACCGGCCGCTACGACGCCGAGCACCAGATGCTCGTCCCCGATCGCCGGCTGGACGACCGCACCGGTTTCTATGTGCTCACCCCGCTGCGCACCGGCGGATCCGGCGCGGGCAAGGCGGTGCCGGTCGTCCGTGGCTGGCTGCCGGGGGATGCCGACTCCCATGCGGACGTGGCCGAGGTCCCCGCGCCGCCGTCCGGTGAGGTGACGGTGACCGGCGCGCTGCAGCCGTCGGAGAACCAGGGGACCGAGGGGGCCCAGGCGGGCGGCGGCCTGCCGAAGGGGCAGCTGGGCATGATCAGCGCGGCGTCACTGGTCAACCTGGTGCCGTATCAGGTGCATGACGCGTGGATCACCTCCGCGTCGGCGCCCGGGGCCCTGCGTCCGGTGCCCCCGGCCGCGGCCCCGGGCACCGGACTGGACCTCAAGGCGTTCCAGAATCTCGGCTACACCGGCGAGTGGTTCGTCTTCGCCGGGTTCGTCGTCTTCATGTGGATCCGTCTGTACCGCCGGGATGCCGAGATCGCCCGCGACCAGGCGCTCGGCCTCACGCCGGACCCGGACGGCTCAGATGACGCCGGGCGAACTCGATCTCCAGCCGGAGCTGCTTGATCCGCTCCTCGACGACGAGCGAGCCGTGCCCGGCGTCGTACCGGTAGACCTCGTGCGGTGCGCCGCGCTCGGCCAGCCGGTCGACGTAGTTCTCGACCTGGCGTATCGGGCAGCGGGGGTCGTTGACGCCGGCGGAGATGTAGACCGGGGCCCGCACCTGGTCGACATAGGTCAGCGGCGAGGAGGCGGTGAACCGCTCCGGCACCTCCTCCGGGGTGCCGCCGAACAGGGTCCGGTCCAGCGCTTTGAGCGCCTCCATCTCGTCGTGGTAGGCGGTGACGTAGTCGGCCACCGGCACCGCCGCCAGGCCGACCGCCCAGACCTCCGGCTGGGTACCGAGCCCCAGCAGGGTCAGATACCCGCCCCAGGAGCCGCCGGCGAGCACCAGCCGCTCCGGATCCGCCAGCCCCGACTCCACCGCCCACCGGCGGACGGCCGCGATGTCCTCCAGCTCGATCAGCCCGACCCGGTGCTTGAGCGCGTCCGTCCACGCCCGGCCGTACCCCGTGGAGCCGCGGTAGTTGACCCGGACCACCGCGAAGCCGTGGTCCACCCAGGCCGCGGGCCCGGCCGCGAAGGCGTCGCTGTCGTGCCAGGCGGGGCCGCCGTGGATCTCGAAGACCGTCGGGAAGGGGCCCTCGCCCGCGGGCCGCTGCACCAGGGCGTGCACCTGCCCGCCGGGCCCGTCCACCCAGACATCCGTCACCGGCACTGACTCAGGGGCCTTCATGCCCGGAGGATCCAGCACCACCCGGCCGTCGGTGGACCGCACCTGCGGCGGCTCGGCGGCCGACGACCAGAGGAACTCGACCGTGCCGTCCGGCCGGGCCGTCGCCCCGGAGACCGTGCCGGCCGGCGTGTCGACCCGGGTGAGCCCGGCGGTGGCCAGGTCGTACCGCCACAGCTCGCTGCGCGCCTGGAAGCTGTGCTCGACCAGCAGCGCCGAGCCGTCCGGATACCACTCGGCGCCCACATCGCCCGGCAGGTCGATGGCGAGCGCCGTCTCCTGGCCGGTCAGCGGATTCCACACCATCGGCTCCCACCGGCCACGGCGCTGGTGCCCCACCAGCAGCCGCGCGTCACCGGCGACCGGAGCGAAGCCCATGACCGCCAGCCCCAGCTCCTCGGTACCGCCCTTGGTGTCGTCCAGTTCGGCGACCGTGGTGCCGTCCAGGCGCACCACCCGTATCGCCGAGTGCATCGCGTCGCCGTGCTCGGTGTGCTCGATCGCCAGCAGCGTGCCGTCGTACGACAGATCGCCGACGCCCGCCGACTCGCGGTGCCGGTAGATCTCCCGCGGCTCGCCGCCCGGAGCCACCACATGGATGGTGGACCCGTCCTCGTCCGTGGACCGGCCGACGACCGCCGTGCCGTCCCGGCCCAGCGCCAGCCCGGCCGGATAGGAGGGCTCCAGCCCCGGCGCGGCCGGCTCGTCCCCCCGCACGCCGTCCTCGCCCGAGCCGCCATCGCCCTTGGCCGGCCCTGCGAACGGCTGCCGCATCCACACGCCGAACTCGTCGCCGTCGGTGTCGGAGAACCACCAGATCCACTCGCCGTCCGGGGACAGCAGGCCGCTGGTGGTGCCGTTCGGCCGGTCGGTCGCCTGCCGCTGCGCGCCGGTGGCGCGGTCCCAGGCGTACAACTCGAAGGTGCCGGTGGCGTTCGACACGAACAGCGAACGGTCCGGGGCGTCCTCCGCCCAGTCCGGCAGTCCCACGCGTGGCGCCCGGAAGCGCTTTTCCCAGTCCGGAACGGACCCTGTGCTCTCAGCCATGCCCCCCATTCTGCGCCGACGCGCCCACAACCCGCTGGTCTCACCCCAGACCTGTGGATAACCTCCGGCACATGCACAGACCTGCGCCTGGCGACGACTGGCGCGACGCGAACCGCGCGATGTGGGACGGCCGCGTCCCGATACACGTCGCGAGCGACTTCTACGACCTCGACGCCTTCCGGCGGGGCGAGGACAGCCTCCGCGACTTCGAGGTGGCGGAGGTCGGCGACGTCACCGGCCGCACGCTGCTCCATCTCCAGTGCCACATCGGCCTGGACACCCTCTCCTGGGCCCGGCGCGGCGCCGCCCACGTCGTCGGGCTGGACTTCTCCGAACCGGCCGTCGAGACCGCCCGCGACCTCGCCGCCGACCTGGGCCTCGGCCCGGATCGGGCCTCGTTCGTGGCAGCCGATGTCTACGACGCCGCGGAGGCCGTGCCCGACTCCGCGTACGACATCGTCTACACCGGGGTGGGCGCGCTGTGCTGGCTGCCCGACATCCGCCGCTGGGCGGAGACCGCGGCCCATCTGGTGCGGCCCGGCGGCTTTCTCTACCTCGCCGAGTTCCACCCGGTCGCCGACGCCCTCGACGACGAGACCGGCACCCGGATCGCCTACGACTACTTCAACCGCGAGCCGTGGATCGACGAGACGCCCGGCTCGTACGCGGATCTGGACGCCGCCACCACGGACAACCGCTCCTACCAGTGGCAGCATCCGCTCGGTGACGTGGTCTCCGCCCTCGCCGCGGCCGGGCTGCGCATCGACTTCCTGCACGAGCACGACGTGACGCTCTTCCGGCGTTTCGCGTCGCTGCACAGGGCGGAGGACGGCTACTTCCGGCTGCCGCAGGACCGTCCCCGGGTGCCCCTGATGTACTCGCTGAAGGCCACCCGCCCCCTTCAGGCCCGCGCCTAGGAGACCGGCTGGGCCTGCTCTCAGGAGACCGGCTGGGCCTGCTTCTCCAGGTGCAGCGGCAGCGCCTGCACGCCGTAGACGATGGACAGCTTCCGGAACGACAGCTCCTCCGGCTCGACGGCCAGGCTCATCTCGGGGAAGCGGCGGACGAGCGCGGGAAGCGCGGCGCGCAGCTCCATGCGTCCCAGCTCGGCGCCGATGCAGCGGTGGATGCCGTGTCCGAAGGCGAGGTGGGACGGGCCCGCGCGGTGCGGGTCGAAGCGCTCCATGTCCGGGCCCAGCGCCTCGTCCCGGTTGGCTCCGCTCAGCGAGCAGAGCACGAAGTCACCACGGGAGATCCGGGTGCCGGATATCTCCATGTCCTCCTTGGCGAAGCGCGGGAAGGCCACCTGGACGACGGTCAGATAGCGCAGCAGCTCCTCCACGAAGCCGTCGACGTCGGCGTCCTCCTCGCACAGCGCCGCGAAGTGCTCGGGGTGCTGGAGCAGCACGATGGTGCCCAGCGCCAGCATGCTCGCGGTGGTCTCCAGGCCGCCGGTCAGCACGCCGTCGGCCAGCCCCGTGAGTTCCTCGTCGTCGATGGCGTCGCCGTGTTCGCGCACGATCATGCCCAGCAGCCCGTCTCCCGGGTTCTCGCGCTGCTTCTTGACGATGTCCCGCAGGTAGGACAGCGAGTCCGATATCACCCCGAAGGGCGCGCCGGCCCCGCCGAACAGGTCGAACCGGGCCGTGCTCAGCCGCTGGAACTCCTCGCGGTCCTCGTAGGGCACGCCCAGCAGCTCGCATATGACGAGGGAGGGGATGGGGAAGGCGAACTCCTGCACCAGGTCCACCGGCCCCTCGGCCGCCGCCATCGCGTCGAGGCGCTCCTCCACCAGGGAGTGGATGCGCGGTGTCAGCCTGTTCAGGCGGCGCATCGTGAACTCCGGGGTGAGCAGGCGCCGCAGCCGGGTGTGGTTCGGTGGGTCACTCATGCCGAGGC
Organism: Streptomyces sp. JLBT605; assembly: GCF_058215555.1. NCBI lineage: Bacteria > Bacillati > Actinomycetota > Actinomycetes > Kitasatosporales > Streptomycetaceae > Streptomyces > Streptomyces sp. JLBT605. The sequence goes on along the minus strand of NZ_CM177087.1, from coordinate 3,158,797 downwards.
CGCCCGGGTTCTGCTGCGCCGAAATCCCGGCATTTCCCGCGAGATTGGCGAAATCCGTACTGAAGTCACCGGCCTTGCCGAGTATCGCCTTGCATTCGGCGTGTCCGGTGACAAGCCAGCCATTCATGCCGAAAGGCAGAGAAAGCTTGCTGATCGGTTCCTTGGCGCGCCGAGCGGCCAGCGCGGGCACGGGGCTGACGCCCTCGCGGCGCAGCGGCATGAGCGTCGACTCCGGCAAGAACGACATCTTGGACAGGTCCAGGCCGTTTCGCTGAAGTCGCGAAAAGTATTTGCGCCCGAGCCAGGCGACGATGTTGGAGCGGAGATTCGACATGGCGCAATATTGCCTGCCGTCGGCCGCGCTCCCCACCACGCGATGGTGACGATCGCGTGGGATGCGCCACACAGCGCGTATTCGGGCGCGGTTCGCCTCCGGCCGTCCGTACGACAGTCGCTGTCCACCGAACGGAGGACACGAGTCCGCCTGGTCGGTCGTCCCGGCGCGGCCCCTGGCCGCGGAACGCTGGAGGCATGAACGAGACAGCGGTACGCGTACGGGGGCTGCGCAAGACGTATGGCGACTTCGCCGCCGTCAACGGCCTCGACCTGGACATCGCCCGCGGCGAGGTCTTCGGACTGCTCGGCCCCAACGGCGCGGGCAAGAGCACCACCGTGGAGATCCTGGAGGGCCACCGCAGCCGGGACGCCGGCGAGGTCTCGGTGCTGGGCGAGGACCCGGGCCAGGCCAACCGCCGCTGGCGGTCCCGGATCGGGATCGTCTGGCAGAACGAGGTCACCCCCAGCGAGCTGACCGTGGCCGAGACCATCCGCCACTTCGCCGGCTACTACCCCGACCCGCGCGACCCCGACGAGGTCATCGAACTGGTGGGGCTGACCGAGAAGGCGAAGGCCCGGGTGGCCGGACTCTCCGGCGGCCAGCGCCGCCGCGTCGACGTCGCCCTCGGCGTCATCGGCAACCCCGAGCTGCTCTTCCTCGACGAGCCCACCACCGGCTTCGACCCGGCCGCCCGCCGCCAGTTCTGGGACCTCATCCGGCTGCTCGCCGACGGCGGCACCACGATCGTCCTCACCTCCCACTACCTCGACGAGGTCGAGGCGCTGGCCGACCGGCTCGCCGTCGTCGTCAAGGGACGCGTCGTCGCCGTCGGCGACCCGGCCACCCTCGGCGGCCGCGCCCACGCCAAGGCCACCGTCTCGTGGACCGGCCCCGACGGCCGCCACGAGCACCTCACCGACACCCCCACCGGCGTGGTGACCGAGCTGTCCAACTACTTCGGCGGCGAAGTCCCCGAGCTCAGCGTCACCCGGCCGTCCCTGGAAGACATCTACCTCAGCCTGATCGAGCAGGAGACAGCGGCATGAGCCAGACCACAGCCGACGCCCAGGCCCCCGCCGCGGCGCGTCGCCCCGAAGGTTCGCTGCCCGGCGCCTTCCGGCTCGGACTGCTGCGCGGCGGCATCGAGATCAAGCAGTTCTTCCGCGCCCGCGAGGCCGTGGTCTTCACCTTCGCGCTGCCCGCCGTGCTGATGTGCCTGTTCGCCTCCATCTTCAAGGACAAGGTCGACGGCACCGACATCACCGTCTCGCAGCTGTACGTCTCCGCGATGCTCGGCGCCGGCCTGATGGCCACCAGCTTCCAGTCGCTGGGCATCAGCATCGCCACCGAGCGCGACGAGGGCGTGCTGCGCCGGCTGCGCGGCACGCCGATGCCGCGCAGCGCCTACTTCCTGGGCAAGCTGTGGCTGGTCCTGGTCAGCGGGATCGCCGAGACGGTCCTGCTGATGGCCGTCGGCGTGACGCTGTTCGACCTCAAGCTGCCCACCGACCCGGCCAAGTGGCTGACCTTCGGCTGGGTGTTCCTGCTGGGCCTGACCGCCTGCTCGCTGCTGGGCATCGCCGTCAGCAGCGTGCCGCGCACCGCCAAGAGCGCCACCGCCGTGATCACCCTGCCGTTCCTGGTGCTCCAGTTCATCTCCGGCGTCTACATCGCCATCGACAGCATCTCCGGCTGGATGCTGACGGTGGGCTCCTTCTTCCCGCTGAAGTGGATGTGCCAAGGTTTCCGTGGAGTCTTCCTCCCCGACCAGGCGAAGGTCCTGGAGCAGGCGGGAGACTGGGAGTACGGCCGGATCGCTCTGGTGCTGGCCGCTTGGTGCATCGGAGGACTGGTCCTGTGCCTGACGACCTTCCGCTGGAAGAGCCGGCGCGACGGATGACAGCACCCGAGTACAACGCGCGGGGCGTGCACGTGTGGCAGCGCGAGGCACGCCGATGGGACCTGTATTTCGGCGTCGTGCTGGTCGTCACCGAGATCTTCCTGGGCCTGTCCGACAGCCCGCGCCACAGCCAGCGGCTGGTCGCCGCCGCGCTGGTGCTGCTCGCCCTGCCGCTGTACCTCTTCCTGGGCCGTCCGGCGATGCGCAACGACCCGGAGAACTCGCCGCGGACCATGGTCTACATCGGCGGCGCCGCGGTGCTCTTCGTCCCCGCGGCGGTGCTCGACCAGGAGGCGACCATCGCGATGTTCGCGCTGGGGCCGCAGTGCTTCATGCTGCTGAGCATCCGCCGGGCGATGCTGACACTGCTGGCGATCAACCTGACCCCGCTGATCGGCTGGAGCGCCCTGTGGCACGACCAGTACCAGCGGCTGTTGCAGGTCACCGTGTTGACCGTGCTCATCACCGCCTTCTCCCTGGCCTTCGGCAGCTGGATCCAGCGCATCGTCGACCAGAGCCGGGACCGCGCCGAGCTGATCCGGCAGCTGGACGAGAGCCGGGACGAGGTGGCCCGGCTGTCCGTCGCCCACGGGGCGCTGAGCGAACGGGAGCGACTGGCCCGGGAGATCCACGACACCCTCGCCCAGGGCTTCACCAGCCTGGTCATGCTCAGCCAGGCGGTGGAGTCCGAGCTCGACCACGACCTCGAACAGGCCCGTCGCCACGTCGAGCTGATCAAGCAGACCGCCCGGGAGAACCTCGCCGAGTCCCGCACCCTGGTCGCAGCCCTCAGCCCCGCCCAGCTGGACTCCGCCTCCCTGGAGGAGGCGGTGCGCCGGCTCGTCGAGCGGCTGCCCGAGGAGCTCGGCGTCGCCGTCACCGTCCATGTCGAGGGCACGCCCAGGCGGCTGCCGCCGGCCGTGGAGGTGGTCGCGCTGCGCACCTGCCAGGAGGCGCTGGCCAACATCCGCAAGCACGCGCACGCCAGTGAGGTCGCGGTCGCCCTCGCCTACACCGCCGACGGCCTGGAGCTCACGGTCGTCGACGACGGCCGCGGCTTCGACCCGGCCGCCCGCAGCGGCGGTTACGGGCTGCCCGGCATGCGCGCCCGCGCCGCGGAGATCGGCGGCACGGCCGAAGTGGTCAGCGCGCCGGGCGAGGGCACCGCGCTGACCATCCGGCTGCCGGTGGCCGCGTGCTCCGACGGCTCCGCCATCCTTGACCCGACACCCGCAACGGAGCTGGAGACCGCCCGATGATCCGCATTCTGCTCGTCGACGACCATCCGGTGGTCCGGGAGGGCGTGCGCGGCATGCTCAACGCCGAGCCCGACCTGGAGGTCGTCGGGGAGGCGTCCTCCGGCCCGGAGGGCGTCGTGATGTGCGGGCAGCTGCTGCCGGACATCGTCCTGATGGACCTGCGGATGCCGGGCGGTGACGGCGTCGACGCCACGGGGAGGATCCTCGCCGCCCACCCCGGCATGCGGGTGGTCGTGCTGACCACGTACGAGACCGACCGGGACATCCTGCGCGCGGTGGAGGCGGGCGCGGCCGGCTACCTGCTCAAGGACGCCTCGCGCGGGGAACTGGCCGACTCGGTGCGCGCCGCCGCCCGCGGGGAGACGGTGCTCGCGCCCTCCGTCGCCGCGAAGGTCCTCTCCCGGCTGCGTGGCGGCGAGCCGGAGCGGCCCCAGCTGTCGGACCGCGAGCTGGAGGTGCTCCGGCTGGTCGCCAAGGGGCACACCAACGCCGAGATCGGGCGCCGGCTGTTCATCAGCGACACCACGGTCAAGACGCACCTGCTGCGGGCCTTCGGCAAACTCGGCGTCTCCGACCGCACCGCCGCGGTCACCCGCGCCATGCAGTACGGGCTGCTGACCCCGGGAGCCTGACTCCCGGGAGCCTGACCCCCGGGGCCCCTTGCGCGGCCGGTCCGGGCCCGGGGCCCGACAGGCCGCGCGCTCCCGGCCTCTCCGTCAGGAACTCGGCGCGGCCGCCGTCCAGCCCTCGGCCATGGCCAGCCGCGGGGCGCCGTAGTCCCCGTCCTTGAGCCGCAGCGGCAGGTCGGAGCGCCGGTCGACGTTGAGCTTCCGGTAGACCCGGGTCAGGTGCTGCTCCACCGTGCTCACCGTGATGTACAGCTTGCGCCCTATCTCCCGGTTCGTATGGCCCATCGCCGCGAGCGCCGCGACCCGGCGCTCGGCGTCGCTGAGCGACTCGGAGTCGTCGACGGTGGCATCGGACTCCGGGGCGGCCGGATTGTCGGCCGCGTCGTGCGTGGACAGCAGCCGCTGGCAGAGCTGCTCGGCACCGCAGTCCTGGGCGACCTGCATGGCACGCCGCCCCATCATGCGCGCCCGGTTGAACTCCCCCAGGTGGTGGTCGGTCCGGCTGAGGTCGGCGAGCGCGCACACCAGCTGCACCCGGTCGCCGGACTCCTGCAGCAGGTCGACGGCCTCGCGCAGCAGCAGCGGCCGCTGCTTGAGGTCACGTGCCGAGGCCAGCACCCGCAGGCTCACCCCGCGGGTACGGGGGCCGTCCGCGCCCGCCATGGCCAGCTGCTCGGTCACCAGCTCGCGGGCCGCCTCGCGCCTGCCCAGGCTGAGGTGGACCTGCGCGCTGTCGCTGCGCCAGGGCACCAGCGCGGGCAGGTCGAGATTCCACTCGCGCATCAGCTCGCCGCAGCGCTGGAAGTCCGCCAGCGCCGCCTGCAGCCGGTTGGTGGCCAGGTAGTGGTGGCCGCGGGCGTGCAGGTACTTGAGGGCGAACCGGCTCTGGAACATGGCCTTGGGCACCACCCGCCGGACCAGTTGGGCCACGTCCTCGTGCTTGCCCATCGAGGTCTGGGCGAGCATCAGCACCGCGAGCGGGTAGCCGATGGCCACACCCCAGCTGTTCGGGGAGATCAGCCGCAGCGCGTCACGGGCCCAGCGCTCGGCGGTGGGCAGGTCGCCCTGGCGCAGCGCGATCTCCGCGCGGGCCCCGCTGAGCAGCGCCTCCCAGGTGGTGGCGCGCCGGGCCCGTGCCTCGCCGAGGAAGACGTGGCACCAGGGGGCGGCCTTGTCGGGCCGGTCGGCGTGGATGAGCGCGCACAGCGCGGACATCACCGAGGCCAGGGTGCCGTCGGAGAGGGTGCAGCTGGCGAGGACCTGCTCGGCCCAGCCGATGGCCTCCTCGTTGGGGCCGTCGGTGAGGACGGAGGTGAGCGCGGCGCAGGCGGTGAGGCCGGAGTGGCTGGGCACGGACGCGAGCCCGGCGCCCCGGCCGTCCGGCCCGGGACGCTCGGTGCACTGGGCGGCGGCCGCGCCGGCGAGCCGGTCCAGCATGGGCGAGGGGCCCAGGTACAGCCACGGTTGCAGGCTCTGGAGCTCGGCGACGATCTGCGGATCGGAGGTGCCGGCCGACTCGTGGAGCCACTCCAGGGTCTCCCGGGCTTCCTCGGTCCTGCCCTGCCAGAGCAGGAACCGGGTCACGGTGACCGCGTCGGCGGCGTCGAGGTGGCCGGCGAGCAGGGCCTGGCGCAGCGGGGCGAGGTGCCGGGCGGCGGCCGAAGGCTGGATGCGCCACTGCAGCCGGGCGAGGGTCATGGTGAGTTGCGCCTGGTGCTGTTCGTCGGCGCAGTTGCGCTGCGCCAGCTCCAGGCATTCCAGGGCGAAGTCCACCCGGTCCTCGGCCAGTGCCTGCCCGGCGGCGTCCTGGAGGACGCCGACGGCCCACTGGCCCTGGATCTGCCCAGCGGCCACGAAGTGTTCGGCGACACCGGTCGCGGCGATACCGTTGTCATGCAGGAGCTGGGCGGCGTGCAGATGCATCTGGACGCGGTGCTCCAGCTCCATGGTGTCCAGGACCGCGGTGTTCACCGCCGGGTGCCGGAAGCGGCCCTCCTTGAGCAGTCCGGACCGGGTGAGGGTGTCCACGACCTGGGCGACGGGCTCGGGCTTCCGGCCGATCAGCCGGCTGAGCATCGCGGGGGTCGACCACTCGCCCAGCATCGCCAGCCCCCGGGCGACCTCGATGGTGCTGCGGTCCCAGCGGTACAGGCAGGCGAAGACGGCCTGGCGGAACGATTCCCCAGTGAGCGGCTTGCTGGACAGGGTGTCCGAGCCGCCGGAGAGCCGGACCATGCCGTCCTCGGCCAGGCCGCGCAGCAGCAGCGGGTTGCCGCCGCTGACGTCGTGGTAGGCGCGGGCGAGCTGTCCGGCGGTCGCCTCGTCGAGGTACTCGCCGAGCACGTCGGCGACACCGGCTTCGGAGAGCGGTTGCAGCTGGAGGCGTTGGCAGTTGGGCCGGCGCAGCAGTTCGGCGCGGAAGGCGGGGTGGCTGGGCTGGGAGACGGCCCACTCGTTGAGGATCACCAGCAGCCGGCCGGAGTTCAGCCGGCGCAGCAGGTAGAGCAGGATCTGCAGGGAGGGACCGTCGGCGTACTGGACGTCGTCGATGCCGAGGACCACGGTGCGGTCGGCGGAGAGGGTGAGCAGTGCCGCGCACAGGCCCCGGGCGAGGCGGGCGGCCGTCTGCTTCATGGTGACCGGTTCGTGGTCGGGGGAGGGGCTGGGGGCGGGGACGGCGTCCTCGCTCAGCAGGGTGTTCACCTGCTCGACGATGGGCGCGGGGAGTGCGGGGTTGCAGAAGAGCTGTCCGATGACGCCCAGCGGGAGGTTCCGCTCGGCGTGCGAGCCGCTCGCCGTGAGCAGCAGTGCCCCGGAGTCGACGGCTTCCTCGGCGAACTTGTGCAGTAGTTCGGTCTTGCCGCTGGCCACCGCTCCGGTGACCAGCACGACCTGCGATCTGCCCTGGTCGCACTGCGCGAAGATGTCGCGCAAGCGGCCCATTTCGTAACATCGCTCGGCGAATGGCATCAAGATTCCCCCTTGCAAAAGCGTCAGCCCCGGCCGCTCTTGCCAAATTTTTTGCAACTTTTGAACCGCCATTTACATGTGCCTGGTGAGCGGCGACACATGCAAGCCGGGTCCCGCAAACTTATCTCATCGGCCGGGCAATTCAATTTGCGCCTACCTGGCTCAAAAAGAAATCCACCCGATGCCACTCAGGGTTAACCTAACGCCCCGTCAAGTAACTGCGCCGTCCGAGGCCGTCCGGCTTCCCCGGTGCCATCTGACGCGAAAAAGCCGGAAGGTGGTTGCGTGATCTCTCACACAACCACCTTCCGTGGATGCCGGGCACAGCCGGGCGGTCAACCCTTCGCGGACGCCGCCCCATTGCTCCGGATGAACGCCGCCACCGCTGAAGGTGTCGAGTGCGTGAAGATGTCCGGCAGCCGGATCTGAGCCCCGCTCATCTCCTCGATGCGCTGTACCAGCAGTACCCCGAGCAGCGAATGCCCGCCGTGCGTGAAGAAGTTGCTCTCCGCGGTGATGTCACCCCGGCCGAGCACCTTCTGCCACAGCGCGATCAGCTCGGCGACGAGTTCGTCCTCGTGATCCGCCGGCGCGTTCGCCTCCGCCTTGGGGGCATCCGCACGGCGCTGCGCCGCGATGCGTGTCAATTCGGGGTAATCCACCTTCTGGCTGACATTGGTCGGAAGCGTCTGAAGCACCACGAACTCCTGCGGCACCGAAGCCCGCGGCAGCCGCTCGGCCGCGTAACTCCACAGCGACTCGGTCACCGCCTCGCCCGCCGCCGACTCCACGAAGGCGACCAGCACCGCGTCCGCGCCCGTGCCCACGACGACCACGGCACACGCCCGCACCTGGGGATGACCGCCGAGCACCGCCTCCAGCTCGCCGAGCTCGATCCGCACCCCGCGCAGCTTGATCTGCCGGTCCGAGCGCCCCAGCACCTCCAGGGTGCCGTCGGCCAGCCAGCGCGCCCGGTCACCGGTGCGGTAGAAGCGGCCGAAGGAAGCGTGCTCGCCGAAGCGCTCCCCCGTCAGCTCGGGCCGGTCGTGGTAGCCCGCGGCCACCCCGCCGCCGGCGATGCACAGCTCGCCGGGGACCAGCAGCGGCAGCTCGCGCCCCTCGGGGTCGGCCACGAACACCTGGGTGTCACGGATCGGCCGGCCGGCACTGACACGCTGAAGAGCGGGATCGTCCAGCAGCCCCGAGGTCGACCAGATCGTGGTCTCCGTCGGCCCGTAGACGTTCCGCAGCACACAGCCGGTGGCGATCAGGTCCCGGGCCAGCGCGGCCGGCAGCGGTTCGCCGCCGCACAGCACGTTCCGGCCCGCGAGCACCTCGCCGGCGCCCTCCAGCACCAGCCGCCAAGTGGTCGGCGTCGCCTGCACGGTGCGCACCTCGTGCCGCTCCAGCAGCGACGCCAGGACGGCGCCGTCGGTGCGCGCCTCGTCCGGGGCCACCACCACACGCCCGCCCGACACCAGCGGCAGGAACAGCTCCAGCGCCGAGATGTCGAACGTGAACGTGGTCAGCCACAGCGTGCTCTCGCCCGCGGCCGCCGCCAGCTCGCCACGGAAGTGCTCGACCAGATTGGCCAGGTTGCCATGGGTGAGCCGGGTGCCCTTCGGCAGACCGGTGGAGCCCGAGGTGTAGATCAGGTACGCCAGGTCGTCCACCCCGGCGCCGATCGCCCCGGCGTCCGCCGAGGTCCCGTCGCCCGGTGCGTCCTCGATGGCGGCCATCGGCGCGACGATCACCCCGGACGGGGCCGGCACGGTCACCCCGGGGGCGTGCAGCACCGCCCGCGCCCCGGAATCCTCCAGCTGGTAGGCGACCCGCCGCTCCGGGTGCTCGGGGTCGACCGGCAGATAGGCGGCGCCCGCGAGCCACACACCGAACACCGCCGCCGCCAGCTCCGCGCTCCGCGAAGCCGCCACCGCCACCACGTCGCCGGAGCCGATCCCGGCCTCGGCCAACTGCCGTGCGGTCCGCGCGGCCGCGTCCCACACCTGCGCGTAGGTCACCGCACGCTCGCCGTCCAGCACGGCGACGGCCTCCGGCGCGGTACGCACCCGCTCGGCGAAGGCGGCCGGCACCCGGGGCGCACGCTCCGCCTCCGGCTGCCCGGTCCGGTTCGCCGCCCCGATCACCTCGCGGTCGGCCTGGGACCAGACCGGGAGCTCACCGACCGGCCGGTCCAGATCCTCGGCGACCGCCAGCAGCAGCGCCTCGTACCGCTGGATCAGCAGCTCCACCTCGTCCCGGTCGAACGCCCCGGTGTGGTAGGCGGTCCGGATCCGGATGCCGTCCTCCGACGGCAGGATGAAGAACTCCAGGTCGAACTTGCTGAACCCGTTCTCGACGGTGAGGAAGCGCGCCGTCATCCCCTCGAAGTCGAACGACGGCACCTCCACCCCGGGCACGTAGTTGAACACGTGCTGGAAGAGGGTGTTCCGCCACGAGCCGGCGCGGTCCACCTCCAGCAGCAGCGAGTCGACCGGCACATCGGCGGCCGAGATCGAGTTCATGAAGGCACTGCGGGCGGTCCGCACCAGCTTGCCGAAGCCCTGCGCCGGATCGACCTTGGCGCGCACCGGGACCACGTTGACGTGGTAGCCGATGGCCGCCGCGTCCTCGGGCCCGCGGCTGTTCACCGGAGAGCCGACGACCAGGTCGGGACCGGCACCGTGCCGCGCCAGCAGCAGGTAGTACGCGGCGAGCAGGACGACCGCCTCCGGCGCCCGCAGATCCTTCTGCAGCCGCCGCACCACCTCAACGGCCTCGGCGGACAGCATCCGCACCACCGTGTCACCGACCAGGTCCGGGTGGTCACCGGCCTCCGAACCCAGCCACAACCGCGGCTGCACCGCGTCGAAATCGCGCAGCTGCTTCCGCCAGAACTTCAGGCTCCGCTCGGTCGGTTCCGGATCCGAGGCGGCCGCGACGACCCCGCGCAGCGACTCCTCGACCTCACCGCCGGCGGCGAACGCCCGGTACGCCGCCGCGAACTCCATGAAGAGCGTCGTCGTCGAGATGGTGTCGAACACCAGGTGGTGCAGGGCGACGCAGAACACGTCCCCCTGCTCACCGTGGAACAACCGGGCCCGCACCAGCGGCTCGCCGTCCATCGCGAACGGCGCGCCCACATACGCGGTGAGCACCGCGTCCAGCCCGTCACCGCGCTGCGCGTCGCCGGGCAGCTCCGCCTCGGTCAGCAGGACCTTCACGCCCTCGGCGTCCAGCACCCGCTTGGACAGCCCGGAGTCCGCGCCGGTGAACACCGTGCGCAGCACCTCGTGCCGGCGCACCAGGAAGGTCAGCGCCTCCTGCACGGCCGAGGGCAGCAGCCGGCCGTCGACCTCGAAGGCGAGGCAGAGGTTGTTCACCCCGGTGCCGGGCACGAAGCGCTCCAGCAGCCACAGCGCTTCCTCTTTGCGACTCGCGGCTGTCACGGCCGCCGTCATGCGGTCCGGCCCAGCAGCTCGGTCACGGCCCGCGCGCACTCGGCGCTGCTCAGCAGGTCGGCGTGGTGCACATCGAGCCGCAGCTCCTCGCCGACCAGACCGGCCCGCTCGGAGGCGGACACCAGGTTCAGGCCGCTGGTCGGAGTCGAGGAGCTGATCGCGGTGGCCCGCTTCCAGCCCGGCCGCGGATCCAGCTGGGCGCCGGCGACCAGGTAGCGCGCGAAGGAGTTGAACACCTCGATCAGGCCCGCCCCGTGCTTGGGGTCGATGCCCGCCTTGGCGAAGCCCTCGTCACCGATCTTGCGGTAGAGCCCGCTCACGGCCTCCAGCAGCATCTCGATGTCGTGGCCGTTCTCCGCGTACACCCGCTGGGCGCCGGCGTGCATCCGGGCCGCCTCCTCCGGCGAGAAGAACACGGAGAAGCGGTCGATGGCCCGCACGAACTGCGTGTGCAGCGTCAGCGCGGTCGGCACCTCGGGGTCGAACATGATGATGACGGGCGCCTCGTCCTGCCACTCGGCGATCCGGTCGGTCAGCGCACCGACGAAGGCCGCCCCCGCGCAGTAGCTCAGCACCGCGCGGACCCGGAGCTTGCTCTCCCGGACTCCGTCGAGCCAGCGCTCCAGGTACTCCTGGCCGGACACCCGGCCCTCCCCACCGGCCGGCGGGAGGGTTTCCCAGACCGCCAGCGAGGGGTCGAGCAGCGGGGCGAAGTCGACGAAACCGGCCTCTCCCCGACCGGACATCGGGAAATCGGCGGCCAGCACGACATCGCCGGAGCTGCCGTTGTTATGCACTCTCCATCCATCGAGATCCTGCATAACTCCCCTTTTCTCAATCGGGCGCGGCTGCATAAGAATTGAGTAGCCAGGGTAGGGAGACGGAAAGAGCGCCCGGCACCCCTAGTACGCCCCTGATGTCCCCCTATCTGCGCACCCGTGAGCCGTTATGGCCGTATCCCCGCACCTCAGGAGCGGACAAGGTGCCTGACTAGGGGGCGTTCAGGGGCGTACTAGGGGTTGGTGCACATCATGGCTCCCCTTACCGTTGCCGCTGATTCTTTAAACGCGTTCTGAATGAGCGTCATCAGCTTTATATGAATGCTCGGCGGTGGGGGCTTAGGTGTCGGACGGGTCGAACGAGAAGAAGCTCCTCGACTACCTGAAGCGAGCGACGACGGATCTGCGTGAGGCGCGTAAGCGGCTCCGCGAGGTCGAGGACCGGCACCGCGAGCCGATCGCCATCGTCTCCATGGCCTGCCGCTTCCCCGGCGGCGTCCGCACCCCCGAAGAACTCTGGTCTCTTCTCGCGGCGGGCGGCGACGCCACCTCCGAATTCCCCACCAACCGCGGCTGGGACGTCGAAGGACTCTACGACCCGGACCCGGACAAGCCCGGCACGACCTACTCGATCGAGGGCGGGTTCCTCCACGACGCCGCCGACTTCGACGCGGACTTCTTCGGCATCTCCCCGCGCGAGGCGCTGGCCATGGACCCCCAGCAGCGGCTGCTGCTGGAGACCTCCTGGGAAGCCTTCGAGCGTGCTGGGCTCGATCCGGCCTCGATGCGCGGCAGAGCCATCGGTGTGTTCGCCGGCGTGATGTACCACGACTACGCCGCCCGCCTGCAGAGCGTGCCGGCCGACGCCGACGGCTACCTCGGCAACGGCAGCGCCGGCAGCATCGCCTCCGGCCGCGTCGCCTACACCCTGGGCCTGGAAGGCCCGGCGGTCACCGTCGACACCGCCTGCTCGTCCTCGCTGGTCGCGCTCCACTGGGCGATCCAGGCGCTGCGGCAGGGCGAGTGCGAGATGGCGCTCGCCGGCGGCGTCACCGTGATGTCCACCCCCGACACCTTCGTGGAGTTCAGCCGGCAGCGCGGCCTGTCCCCGGACGGCCGCTGCAAGGCGTTCGCGGCCGCGGCGGACGGCACCGGCTGGGGCGAGGGCGCCGGCATGCTGCTGGTCGAGCGGCTGTCGGACGCCCGCCGCAACGGCCACCCCGTGCTGGCCGTGGTCCGTGGCACGGCGATCAACCAGGACGGCGCCAGCAGCGCGCTCACCGCGCCGAACGGCCCGTCCCAGCAGCGCGTCATCCGCCAGGCGCTGGCCAACGCCCGCGTCTCGGCGGCCGACGTCGACGTGGTCGAGGCGCACGGCACCGGCACCCGGCTCGGCGATCCGATCGAGGCCCAGGCGCTGCTGGCCACCTACGGCCAGGACCGGGGCGAGGGCGGCGAGCCGCTGTGGCTCGGCTCGCTGAAGTCCAACCTCGGTCACACCCAGGCGGCGGCGGGTGCCGCTGGTGTGATCAAGATGGTCATGGCGATGCGGCACGGCCTGCTGCCCAAGACCCTGCACGTCGACGAGCCCACACCGCAGGTCGACTGGACCGAGGGCGCCGTCGAGCTGCTGACCGAACCACGCGAGTGGCAGCCGACGGGCGAGCGCCCGCGCCGGGCGGGTGTCTCCTCGTTCGGCATCAGCGGGACGAACGCGCACGTGATTCTGGAGCAGGCGCCGGAGGTTGAGGCTGAGCCTGCTGCGGAGGGCGGTGTCGAGCTGCCCGTGGTGCCGTGGCTGGTGTCGGGCAAGACGCCGGAGGCGCTGGCGGCGCAGGTCGAGCGGATCCGCGAGGCCGGGGCAGAGCTGAACCCGCTGGATGTCGGCTTCTCGCTGGTGTCGGGCCGGACGTCGTTCGACCACCGGGCGGTTGTGGTCGGCTCCGAGGTCGTCTCGGGCCGGGTGCTCGGCGGCAAGCTCGCGGTGCTCTTCACGGGCCAGGGCGCCCAGCGGGTCGGCATGGGCCGCGAGCTGCGGGACGCCTTCCCGGTGTTTGCTTCCGCTTTCGATGAGGCGTGCGCGGCGCTGGGGTTGGAGCCGGCGGTGCTGGACGACGCCGAGAAGCTGGACCAGACCCAGTACACGCAGAGTGCGCTGTTCGCCGTTGAGGTGGCGCTCTTCCGGCTCGTCGAGTCGTGGGGCGTTCGTCCGGACTTCGTCGGCGGGCACTCGATCGGCGAGCTGGCCGCCGCGCATGTTGCCGGGGTGCTGTCGCTTCAGGACGCGGGCAAGCTGGTCGCCGCCCGTGGCCGTCTGATGCAGGCGCTGCCGACCGGTGGTGCGATGGTCTCGCTCCAGGCGTCGGAGGACGAGGTCCGTCCGCTGCTGGCCGATGGTGTGGATATCGCGGCGGTCAACGGCCCCAAGGCCGTGGTGATTTCCGGAGACGAAGAAGCGGTTCTCGCTGTCGCGGCGCGATTTGAGAAGTCGAAGCGACTGACCGTCTCGCACGCCTTCCATTCCTTCCGTATGGACGGGATGCTCGACGACTTCCGCAAGGTCGCGGAATCGCTGACCTTCCAGGCACCGAAGATTTCGATGACCGGGGAGGTGACTTCGGCTGAATATTGGGTGCGGCATGTCCGTGAGGCGGTTCGTTTCCGCGACGAGATCCAGACCCTGCACGCCGAGGGTGTGCGTACCTTCCTGGAGTTGGGCCCCGGCGGGGTCCTGACCGCCATGGCTCAGGACTGCCTGCCGGACGACGACGGCGTGGCGTTCATCGCGGCTCTGCGCAAGAACAAGTCCGAGCCGGAGGCCGTGGTCTCCGCTCTCGGCCGGGTCCACATCACCGGCAAGGCGGTCGACTGGTCGGCGTTCTTCGCCGGGACCGGCGCCCAGCGCGTCGACCTGCCCACGTACGCCTTCCAGCGCCGGCACTACTGGCTCGACGCCCCGACGGCCACGGGGAACCCGCTGCTGGACGCGGGTGTGGCCGTGCCGGAGGGGCATCTCTTCACCGGCCGGCTGTCGTTGCGGACACAGCCCTGGCTGGCCGATCACGCGGTCTCCGGTGTCGTGCTGCTGCCGGGTGCCGCCTTCGTGGAGCTGGCGGTCCGGGCCGCTGACCAGGTCGGCTGCGACCTCGTCGAGGAACTGACCCTGGAAGCACCGCTGGTCCTGCCCGAGCAGGGCGAGGTGGAGCTGCGCGTCCTGGTCTCCGAGCCGGAAGAGACCGGGCGGCACACGATGAGTGTGCATGCGCGGTTCGGGGACGAGCCGTGGACGCGGCACGCCACCGGTGTGCTGACCACGGGCGCCCCGGAGCCGGAAGGCAGGCCGGAGCAGTGGCCGCCGGCCGGGGCCGAGGCCGTCGCCGTCGACGGGCTGTACGAGCGGCTTGCCGCGGCCGGGCTGGAGTACGGGCCGGTCTTCCAGGGGCTGACGGCCGCCTGGCGCAAGGGCGATGAGGTCTTCGCCGAGGTCGCCCTGGACGAGGACGCGGACGGTGCGGCGTTCGGGCTGCATCCGGCGCTGCTGGACGCCACGCTGCACGCCATCGGAGTGGCCGCCGGCGCGGACTCCGAGCAGGCCGAGCTGCCGTTCGCCTGGAGCGGTGTCGCGCTGCACGCGACGGGCGCCACCGCCCTGCGGGTGACGGTCTCGCCCACGGACAACGGAGTGTCGCTCGCGCTCGCGGACGCCACCGGCGCCCCGGTCGCCTCCATCGATTCCCTCGTGCTGCGCCCGGTCGACGGCGACCAGCTGCGCCGGTCCCGCTCGCAGGTCGCCGACGCGCTGTACGCGCTGGACTGGGCGGCCGTGGCGCTGCCTGACGCGGCGGCGGACGCCCCCGACTTCGAGGTGCTGTCCTTCCTGCCGTCCGACGACAACCGCGCTGCCGACGTGGTCTCGGCCGTGCACGACGCGGCGCACCGGCTGCTGTCCTCGGTGCAGGACCGGCTGGCCGTCGAGGACACCTCCGCGACATCGACCCTGGTGGTGCTCACCCAGGGTGCGGTGGCCGCCGGATCCGCAGTGGACGCCGCCGTGGACGCCACGGTGGACGCTGTCGTGGATCTGGAGCACGCCGCGCTGTGGGGCCTGGTCCGTTCGGCCCAGGCCGAGAACCCCGGCCGCATCGTCCTGGTCGATGTGGACACCGATCCGGAGTCGCTGGCCGCGCTGGAGCGCGCGGTGGCCTCCGGCCAGCCGGAGCTGGCGCTGCGGGGCGGGGAAGCGTTCGCGCCGCGCCTGTCGAAGGCGGCGCTGACGACGTCGGAGCAGCCGCGGCCCTGGGGCGCTGAGGGCACCGTCCTGGTGACCGGCGGCACCGGCGGGCTGGGCGCGCTGGTGGCCCGTCATCTGGTGGCCGAGCACGGGGTGCGGCATCTGCTGCTGACCAGCCGGCGCGGGGCGGACGCCCCCGGCGCGGTCGGGCTGCGGGACGAACTCGCCGGGCTGGGCGCCGAGGTCACGGTCGCCGCCTGTGACGTGGCCGACCGTGAGGCGCTGGCCGCGTTGCTGGGCTCGGTGCCTGCCGAGCGTCCGCTGGCCGGTGTCGTGCACACCGCCGGTGTGCTGGATGACGGTGTCATCGGCGCGCTGACCCCGGAGCGTCTGGACACCGTCTTCCGGCCGAAGGTGGACGCCGCGCTGCATCTGCACGAGCTCACCCGCGAGATGGACCTGACGGCGTTCGTGCTCTTCTCCTCCGCGGCCGGTGTGCTCGGCAGCGCCGGGCAGGGCAACTACGCCGCCGCCAACACCTTCCTGGACGCGCTGGCCGAGTACCGGCGCGCGGCCGGGCTGCCCGCCGTCTCCCTGGCCTGGGGTGCGTGGGCCCGAACCGGTGGCATGCTCGGCGAGCTCTCCGCCGCCGACACCGAGCGGATGACCCGCGAGGGGTATGTGCCGCTGTCCGACGAGGACGGGCTGGCGCTCTTCGACGCCGCCGTCGCCGGGACGGGCGGCGCGGGGGACTCGCTGCTGGTGCCGCTGCGCCTGGACCGCGCCGCGCTCGCGGCGGCCCCGGCGGGCGTGCCGCACAAGCTCCGGGGGTTGCTGCGCACCCCGGTCCGGCGCGCGGCGAACGCCGGGCCGGAGGCCGGCGGCGCGCTGCCCCAGCGTCTGCTGCGGCTGCCGGAAGGTGAGCGTGCGGCGGAGCTGCTGGCCCTGGTGCGTACCGAGGTGGCGGCGGTGCTGGGCTACGCCGGACCGGGCGATGTGGCGGCCGGCCGGCCCTTCCAGGAGCTGGGCTTCGACTCGCTCACCGCGCTGGAACTGCGCAACCGGCTGGGAGCGGCCGCCGGGCTGCGCCTGCCCGCGACCCTGATCTTCGACTACCCGACGCCCACGGCGCTCTCCGACCACCTGCGTACCGAACTCCTCGGCGAGGAGCAGGCTGTGGCGGTGGCCGCGGCCCCGGCGCGGGCCGTCGATGACGACCCGATCGCGATCGTGGGGATGAGCTGCCGGTTCCCGGGCGGGGTGTCCTCGCCGGAGGAGTTGTGGGAGCTGCTGGCCTCGGGCGGGGACGCGATCAGCGACTTCCCCACCGACCGAGGCTGGGACATCGACGGTCTCTACGACCCCGACCCGGACAAGCCCGGCAAGACCTACTCCCGCTCGGGCGGCTTCCTGCACGACGCCGCCGACTTCGACCCGACGTTCTTCGGGATTTCGCCGCGTGAGGCGGTGGCGATCGATCCGCAGCATCGGTTGTTGCTGGAGGCGTCGTGGGAGGCGCTGGAGCGTGCGGGGATCGATCCGGTTTCGGTGCGGGGTTCGCGGACGGGTGTGTTCGCGGGGGTGATGTACCACGACTACGGGGTGGTGGTGGATCAGGCCGCGGAGCAGGTGGAGGGTTTCCTCGGCACTGGCGGGAGTATCGCCTCTGGTCGGGTGTCGTATGCGTTCGGGTTCGAGGGCCCGGCGGTGACGGTGGATACGGCGTGTTCGTCGTCGTTGGTGGGTTTGCATCTGGCGGTGCAGGCGTTGCGTCAGGGTGAGTGTGATCTGGCGCTTGCCGGTGGTGTGACGGTGATGGCGACGCCGGAGATCTTCGTCGGGTTCTCGCGTCAGCGGGGGTTGTCGGCGGATGGGCGTTGTAAGGCGTTCGCGGCCGGGGCGGATGGCACCGGTTGGGGTGAGGGTGTCGGCATGCTGCTGGTGGAGCGGCTGTCGGACGCCCGTCGCAACGGTCATCCGGTGCTGGCGGTGGTGCGTGGTACGGCGATCAACCAGGACGGTGCGAGCAATGGTCTGACCGCGCCCAACGGCCCGTCCCAGCAGCGCGTCATCCGCCAGGCCCTCTCCACCGCCGGCCTTGTTCCCGGGGACATCGACGCTGTGGAGGCGCACGGTACCGGCACCCCGCTGGGTGACCCGATCGAGGCCCAGGCGCTGCTGGCCACCTACGGCCAGGACCGCGGTGAGGCCGGCGAGCCGCTGTGGCTGGGCTCGATCAAGTCGAACCTGGGTCACACGCAGGCGGCCGCGGGTGCCGCTGGTGTGATCAAGATGGTCATGGCGATGCGGCACGGCATGCTGCCCAAGACCCTGCACGTCGATGCGCCCTCGCCGCACGTGGACTGGTCGGCCGGTGCGGTGGAACTGCTCACCGACGCGCGCCAGTGGCCCTCGGAGCTCGCGCGGCCGCGTCGCGCGGGCGTGTCGTCGTTCGGCATCAGCGGCACCAACGCCCATGTGATCATCGAGCAGGCCCCGGAGGCCGAGGCCCCGGCCGCCGGTGAGATCGAGCTGCCGGTCGTGCCGTGGGTGCTCTCCGGCAAGACCCCCGAGGCGCTGCGGGCCCAGGCCGAGCGCCTGCACGGCGCGGTCGCCGAACTGGACGCGACGGACGTCGGCTTCTCGCTGGCCACCGGCCGGGCCGCCTTCGAGCACCGGGCCGTGATCGTCGGCTCCCGCCCGCAGGACTACCTCCGTGGCCTGGCCGCACTGGCCAAGGGCAAGCCCGTCCTGGGCACCGCGGTCGGCGTGGCCCGGGACGACGCCGGTCTCGCCGTGCTCTTCACCGGCCAGGGCGCGCAGCGCGCCGGCATGGGCCGTGAACTGTACGCCACCTTCCCGGTCTTCGCGGCCGCCTTCGACGAGGCGTGCGCGGCCCTCGGGCTGGACGTCGAGGTCTTCGGACAGGCTGAGCTGCTCGAGCAGACCCAGCACACCCAGGCCGCGCTGTTCGCCGTCGAGGTGGCGCTCTTCCGGCTGGTCGAGTCCTGGGGCGTCAAGCCGGACTTCGTGGCCGGGCACTCCGTCGGCGAGCTGGCCGCCGCGCACGTGGCCGGGGTGCTGTCGCTGGCGGACGCGGCCAAGCTGGTCGCCGCGCGCGGCCGGCTGATGCAGGCGCTGCCGGCCGGCGGCGCGATGGTCTCGCTCCAGGCCGCCGAGGACGAGGTCCGTCCGCTGCTGACCGACGGCGTGGACATCGCCGCGATCAACGGCCCGAACTCGGTCGTGGTCTCCGGTGACGAGGACGCCGTAATCGGGCTGGCCGGGCACTTCCAGTCCCTGGGCCGGAAGACCAAGCGGCTGACCGTCTCGCACGCCTTCCACTCCTTCCGTATGGACGGGATGCTCGAGGACTTCCGCGAGGTCGCGGAGGGGCTCACCTTCCAGGCCCCGCGCATTCCGGTGGTCTCGAACGTCACCGGCCGGGCGGCCACCGACGAGGAGCTGTGCTCGCCCGACTACTGGGTGCGCCATGTCCGTCAGGCCGTCCGCTTCGGCGACGGCATCCGGACCCTGCACGCCGAGGGCGTCCGCACCTTCCTGGAGCTGGGCCCCGACGCGGTGCTCACCGCCATGGCCCAGGACTGCCTGCCCGACGCCGACGACGTCGCCTTCGTCTCCGCGCTCCGCCGCGGCCGGCCGGAGATCCAGACGGCCGGTGCGGCGCTGGGCCGACTCCACGTCCAGGGCGCCGCGGTGGAGTGGACGGCGTTCTTCGCGGGCACCGGCGCCCGCCGCGTCGACCTGCCCACCTACGCCTTCCAGCGCCGCCGCTACTGGCCGAACCGCTCGACGTCGACCGGCGACGTGTCCTCCGCCGGGCTCGCCGGCACGGACCACCCGCTGCTGGGCGCGGCGGTCGCGCTGCCGGACGGCTGGGTCCTCACCGGCCGGCTGTCGCTGCAGTCGCACGGCTGGCTGGCCGACCACGCGGTGCTGGGCACCGTCCTGCTGCCCGCGACCGCCTTCGTCGACCTCGCCATCGAGGCCGCCGACCGGGTCGGCTGCGAGCTGCTCGACGAACTGACCCTGGAGACTCCGCTGGTCCTGCCGGAGCGCGGGGCGGTGCAGCTGCGGGTCACCGTCGGCGAGGCCGACGACTCGGGCCGCCGCGGCCTGACCGTGCACTCCCGCCCGGAGGGCGCGGCGGAGGAACTGCCGTGGTCCCGGCACGCCTCCGGCGTCCTGGCCTCGGGCGCGAAGCCGACCGAGAAGCCGAACCCGGCGCCGGGCAC
Organism: Streptomyces sp. JLBT605; assembly: GCF_058215555.1. Lineage (NCBI taxonomy): Bacteria > Bacillati > Actinomycetota > Actinomycetes > Kitasatosporales > Streptomycetaceae > Streptomyces > Streptomyces sp. JLBT605. The sequence continues at coordinate 3,138,975 of NZ_CM177087.1, read as the reverse complement.
CTGGCCGCCCGCCGGGGCGGAGCCGGTACCGGTCGACGGTCTCTACGACCACCTCGCCGTGCGGGGACTGGAGTACGGGCCGTCCTTCCAGGGGCTGACCGCCGCCTGGCGCAAGGACGGGACGATCTACGCCGAGGTGTCCCTGCCGGAGGGCGTGGAGGCCGGAACCTTCGGCCTCAACCCCGCGCTGCTGGACGCCGCCCTGCACGCGATCGAGATCGCGGACCCCGACGCCGAGCAGGCCGAGCTCCCCTTCGCCTGGAGCGGCGTGACCCTGCACGCCTCCGGCGCCACGGCGCTGCGGGTCACCATCCGGGCCGCGGCCGACGGCAAGGGGATGTCCCTGGACCTCGCCGACTCCGCCGGAGCCCCGGTCGCCACCGTCGACTCGCTGCTGCTGCGGCAGGTCACCCGCGACCAGCTCGGCGGCGCACGGGCGGGCGACTCGCTGTTCCGCCTGGAGTGGACCGCGCTGGACGTGACCGCACCGGCCACCACTGACGCGGGCGCGGGCACTGACGCGGGCGCGGCGGACGGTACCGCGCGCTGGTTCGTGCTCGGTGCCGACGACGCACCCCTGCCCACGCGGCTCCGCCAGGCCGACGCCCAGGTGGAGACGTACGCCGACCTCGCCGCGCTCAGCGCGCGCGGCGGCCAGGCGCCCGGCCTCGTCCTGGCGCCCTGCCTGCCCGTCGCCGACGCGGCGGACGCGGTGCACACCGAGACGCATCGGGTGCTCGGCCTGCTCCAGGCATGGCTGGGTGCGGAGGAGTTCGCCTCCTCCCGGCTCGCGGTGGTGACCGACTCCGCGACCCTGGCGCACGCCGCCATCGCCGGCCTGGTGCGCTCCGCGCAGTCCGAACACCCGGACCGCTTCCTCCTCATCGAGCTCGACGAGTCGGCCGAGTCCTGTCGGGCCCTGCCGGCCGCGGTCGCCTCCGGTGAGCCGCAGCTCGCGGTGGGTCGGGGCGTCGTCTCCGTCCCCCGGCTCGCGCGGGCCGCCGACGCGGCCGGTGCGGCCGCGGCGGGCCAGACGCGGACCTGGGGCGCCGAGGGCACCGTCCTGGTGACCGGCGGCACCGGTGGCCTGGGCGCGCTGGTGGCCCGCCATCTGGTGGCCGAGCACGGAGTGCGGCACCTGCTGCTGACCAGCCGCCGCGGCGCCGAGGCCCCCGGCGCGGCCGAGCTGCGCGAAGAACTCGCCGCGGCCGGTGCCGAGGTGACCCTCGCCGCCTGCGACGTGGCCGACCGCGACGCGCTGGCCGCACTGCTCGCCAAGGTGCCGGCCGAACAGCCGCTGACCGGTGTGGTGCACGCGGCCGGCGTGCTGGACGACGGCCTGCTCGGTTCGCTGACGCCCGAGCGGGTGGACGCGGTCCTGCGCCCCAAGGTGGACGCCGCCTGGCACCTGCACGAGCTCACCCGCGAAATGGACCTGAGCGCGTTCGTCCTCTTCTCCTCCGCGGCCGGCGTGCTCGGCAACCTCGGCCAGGCCAACTACGCGGCCGCCAACGCCTTCCTGGACGCCCTGGCGACACATCGCCGGACCGCCGGCCTGGCCGGCGTCTCGCTGGCCTGGGGCCTGTGGCTGCGGGACGGCGGCATGGCCGGTGAGCTGGGCCAGGCGGACATCGACCGCATGACCCGCGAGGGATTCGCCCCGCTGTCCGACGAGGAGGGCCTGGCCCTGCTCGACGCCGCCATCCGGATCGGCTCGGCCGGAACCGCGGACACCGCCGATGGCGTCGCCGTGCTCGTGCCGATCCATCTGAACACCCGGGCCCTGGCCGCCGCCGGGGGCGAGGTGCCCCCGATGCTGCGCGGCCTGGTGCGCACCCCTGCGCGGCGTGCGGCCGCGACGGGCACCGGCACCGACGCGGCCGGCTCTGCCGCCCTGCGCCAGACGCTGCTCGCGCTGCCGGAGCCGGAGCGCAAGGCGGCCCTGGTGGACCTGGTGCGTGGACACGTCGCCGCCGTGCTCGACTACGAGTCGGCCGCCGATGTGGACCCGCTGCGGTCGTTCAGCGACATCGGCTTCGACTCGCTCACCGGCGTCGAGCTCCGCAACCGGCTCAGCGCGGCCACCGAGCTGCGGCTGTCCGCGGGGCTGGTCTTCGACTACCCGACGGCGGACGCGCTCGCGGACCACCTGCGAGCCGAGATCCTCGGCGACGAGCAGGCCACCGCCGAGGTCGCGGTGCCGGTCCGGCCAACCGAGGACGACCCGATCGCCATCGTCGGCATGAGCTGCCGCTACCCCGGCGGGGTGTCCTCGCCGGAGGAGCTGTGGCAGCTGCTGCTCGCCGGGGGCGACGCGATCAGCGACTTCCCCACCGACCGCGGCTGGGACATCGAGGCGCTCTACCACCCGGACCCCGACCACCGGGGCACGACCTACACCCGGTCGGGCGGCTTCCTGCACAACGCCGCCCAGTTCGACCCGTCCTTCTTCGGCATCAGCCCGCGCGAGGCGGCGGCCATGGACCCGCAGCACCGCCTGCTGCTGGAGGCGTCCTGGGAGGCGTTCGAGCGGGCCGGCATCGACCCGGTGTCGGTGCGCGGTAGCCGTACCGGCGTCTTCGCCGGTGTGATGTACAACGACTACGACTTCCTGGTGCAGCAGGCCGGCGACCGGGTGGACGGGTTCCTCGGCACCGGCGGCAGCATCGCCTCCGGCCGGGTCGCCTACACCCTGGGCCTGGAGGGCCCGGCGGTCACGGTGGACACCGCCTGTTCGTCGTCGCTGGTCGCGCTCCACTGGGCGATCCAGGCGCTGCGGCAGGGCGAGTGCGAGATGGCGCTCGTCGGCGGTGTGACCGTCATGGCGACACCGGAGACGTTCATCGACTTCTCCCGGCAGCGGGGGCTCTCGACGGACGGCCGCTGCAAGGCGTTCGGCGCCGGTGCGGACGGTACGGGCTGGGGCGAGGGTGTCGGCATGCTCGTCGTCGAGCGGCTGTCGGACGCCCGACGCAACGGCCACCAGGTGCTGGCCGTCGTGAAGGGCTCGGCTATCAACCAGGACGGTGCGAGCAACGGGCTCACCGCGCCGAACGGCCCGTCCCAGCAGCGCGTCATCCGCCAGGCGCTGGCCGGAGCCGGTCTGGCACCGGGTGATGTGGACGCGGTCGAGGCCCATGGCACGGGCACGTCACTCGGCGACCCGATCGAGGCGCAGGCCCTGCTGGCCACCTACGGCCAGGAGCGCGGTGAGGGCGGCGAGCCGCTGTGGCTGGGCTCCATCAAGTCGAACCTGGGTCACACGCAGGCGGCCGCTGGTGTCGCCGGTGTGATCAAGATGGTCATGGCGATGCGGCACGGGCTGCTGCCCAAGACGCTGCACGTCGATGAGGTGTCGCCGCATGTGGAGTGGTCGGCCGGGGCTGTTGAGCTGCTGGCCGAGGCACGCGAGTGGCCGCAGCTGGGCGAGCGTCCGCGCCGGGCGGGTGTGTCCTCGTTCGGCATCAGCGGGACGAACGCGCATGTGATTCTGGAGCAGGCGCCGGAGGTTGAGGCCCAGCCTGCTGCGAGCGGTGTTGAGCTGCCGGTGGTGCCGTGGCTGGTCTCCGCGAAGAGCGAGGCGGCGCTGGCGGCGCAGGTCGAGCGGGTGCGGGAAGCCGGTTCTGGGCTGAGCCCGGTGGATGTCGGGTTCTCGCTGGCGACCGGCCGGGCGTCGTTCGAGCACCGGGCGGTTGTTGTCGGCTCCGAGGTCGTCTCGGGCCGGGTGCTCGGCGGCAAGCTGGCGGTGCTCTTTACCGGCCAGGGTGCGCAGCGGGTCGGCATGGGCCGCGAGCTGCGGGACGCGTTCCCGGTGTTCGCTGCCGCCTTCGATGAGGCGTGCGGCGCGCTGGGGTTGGACCCGGCGGTGCTGGACGATGCCGAGAAGCTGAACCAGACGGAGTTCACCCAGGCGGCGCTGTTCGCGGTCGAGGTGGCGCTGTTCCGGCTCGTCGAGTCCTGGGGTGTGAAGCCGGACTTCGTCGGCGGGCACTCGATCGGCGAGCTGGCCGCCGCGCACGTCGCCGGGGTGCTGTCGCTTCAGGACGCGGGCAAGCTGGTTGCGGCTCGGGGTCGTCTGATGCAGGCGCTGCCGACGGGTGGCGCGATGGTCTCGCTCCAGGCGTCCGAGGACGAGGTGTTGCCGCTCCTCACCGATGGTGTGGACATCGCGGCCGTCAACGGCCCGAACGCCGTGGTGATCTCCGGGGACGAAGACGCCGTCCTCGCTGTCGCCGCGCGCTTCGACAAGACCAAGCGGCTGACCGTCTCGCACGCGTTCCACTCGTTCCGGATGGACGGGATGCTGGCCGACTTCCGCAAGGTCGCCGAGTCGCTGACCTTCCAGGCACCGCGCATCGCGATGACGGGCGAGGTGACCTCCCCCGAGTACTGGGTGCGGCATGTCCGCGAGGCGGTCCGCTTCCGCGACGAGGTCACGGCCCTGCACGCCGAGGGTGTGCGCACCTTCCTGGAGCTGGGCCCCGGCGGCGTCCTGACCGCCATGGCGCAGGAGTGCCTGCCCGACGCCGAAGACGTGGCGTTCGTCCCGGCTCTGCGCAAGAACAAGTCCGAGCCGGAGGCCGTGGTCTCCGCTCTCGGGCGGGTCCACATCACCGGCAACTCCGTCGACTGGACGGCCTTCTTCGCCGGAACCGGCGCCACGCGCGTCGACCTGCCCACCTACGCCTTCCAGCACGAGCGCTACTGGCTGGACGCGTCTCCCGCTGTGGGTGGCGGGCTGCTCGGTGCCGCGATCGCGGTGCCGGAGGGGCATCTCTTCACCGGTCAGCTGTCGTTGCAGAGCCACCCCTGGCTGGCCGATCACGCGGTCTCCGGTGTGGTCCTGCTGCCGGGTGCCGCCTTCGTGGAGCTGGCGATCCGCGCGGGTGACGAGGTCGGTTGCGGCCTGCTCGACGAACTGACCCTGGAAGCGCCGCTGGTGCTGCCCGAGCGGGGTGCGGTGGAGCTGCGGGTGTCGCTCGCGGAGTCCGACGACGCGGGGCGGCGGGAGCTGAGCGTGCACTCGCGGTTCGGAGACGAGCCGTGGACGCGGCACGCCACCGGTGTGCTGGCCACCGACGCCCCGGCCCCGGACTTCGACCTCACGGCCTGGCCGCCGGCCGGTGCCCAGACCGTCGCGGTCGACGGGCTCTACGACCGGTTCGCCGGGATCGGCCTGGAGTACGGTCCGGTGTTCCAGGGGCTGACGGCCGCCTGGCGCAAGGGCGATGAGGTCTTCGCCGAGGTCGCCCTGGACGAGGCCACGGACGGTGCGGCGTTCGGGCTGCATCCGGCGCTGCTGGACGCCACGCTGCACGCCATCGGGCTCGGTGACTTCGTCGAGGACGACGGCCGGGCGCTGCTCCCCTTCGCCTGGAGCGGAGTCGCGCTGCACGCCGCCGGGGCCGAGACGGTCCGGGTCAAGGTCTCGCCCGCCGCGGGCGGGGTGTCGCTCGCGATCGCCGATGGCACGGGTGCGCCGGTCGCTCTCGTCGAGACCCTGGCCCTGCGGCCTCTCGCGCAGGACCAGCTCGTCGCGGCCAGGGACACCCTGCGCGACGCGCTGTTCCGGACCGAGTGGCAGCCGGTGTCGCAGGACGCGTCGCCGCTCACCGCATCGGCCACCGCGGGGTGGGCCGTGCTGGAGGGCGACGACCTTGCCGCTCTGACCGGAGCGGACGGTGTCCCGGAGCTGGTGCTGCTGCCGCTGTCCGCCCCGGAGTCGGACCGTGACGGCCAGGACGCCGGCGATCTGGCCGCGGCCACCCGTCTCGCGGTGGGCCGGGTTCTCGGCCTGGTTCAGCAGTGGCTGGCCGAGGAGCGGTTCGAGTCGTCCCGGCTGGTCGTGACGACCCGTGGGGCCGTCGCGACGAGTGCCGGAGCCGGGGTCGCGAATCCGGCACACGCCGCCGTATGGGGGCTGCTGCGCTCCGCGCAGGAGGAGCACCCGGACCGCTTCCTCCTGGTCGACCTGGACACGGACGAGGACCAGCTGCCGGAGGCCGTACGCGATGCGCTCGCCGCTGCCGCGGTCGAAGGCGGGGAGCGCGAGCTGGCAGTGCGCGACGGTGGACTGCTGGCGCCGCGCCTGGTCAAGGCCGCCCAGCTGCCCGCCGCGGACGCCGGCGAGCAGACTGTTGTCTGGGACACCGCCGGAACGGTGCTGATCACCGGCGGCACCGGCGGGCTGGGCGCGCTGGTGGCCCGTCATCTGGTGGCCGAGCACGGGGTGCGGCATCTGCTGCTGACCAGCCGGCGCGGGGCGGACGCCCCCGGCGCGGTCGGGCTGCGGGACGAACTCGCCGGGCTGGGCGCCGAGGTCACGGTCGCGGCCTGTGACGTGGCCGACCGTGAGGCGCTGGCCGCGTTGCTGGGCTCGGTGCCTGCCGAGCGTCCGCTGGCCGGTGTCGTGCACACCGCCGGTGTGCTGGATGACGGTGTCATCGGCGCGCTGACCCCGGAGCGGCTGGACACCGTCTTCCGGCCGAAGGTGGACGCCGCGCTGCATCTGCACGAGCTCACCCGCGAGATGGACCTGACGGCGTTCGTGCTCTTCTCCTCGGCGGCCGGGGTGTTCGGCACGCCGGGGCAGGGCAACTACGCGGCGGCCAACGCCTTCCTGGACGCGCTGGTCCGGCACCGCAACGCGGCCGGCCTGCCCGGCGTCTCCCTGGCCTGGGGCCCGTGGGCGCAGCAGGACGGCGGCGGTATGGCCGACGCGCTCGCCGACGCCGACCTGCGCCGCATGTCCCGCTCCGGGGTGCTGCCGGTGTCGGCTGAGGACGGGCTGGCGCTCTTCGACCGGACCGCGGGGGCGCGTGGCGTCCTCGTCCCGGTGCCGCTGGACACCCGGACCCTGGCAGGTGCGGGGGCGGTGGCGCCGCTCTTCCGAGGGCTGGTGCGCACCACCGCGCGCCGGGCCGCGCAGACCGGCACCCGGGAGACCGGCGAGCAGCTGAAGCAGCGGCTGGCGGGCCTGCCCGCGCTGGAGCAGGAGCGGCTGCTGCTCGACCTGGTCCGCGGGCACGCGGCGTCGGTGCTCGGCCACGCCGATCTGACCGCCGTCGGATCCGACCGCGCCTTCAGCGAGCTGGGCTTCGACTCGCTGACGGCCGTCGAGTTCCGCAACGGGCTGCAGACCGCGACCGGGCTGCGGCTGCCCGCGACGCTGATCTTCGACTACGCCACGCCGCGCGCTCTCGCCGAGTACGTGCGCGCCGAACTGGTGCCGGCCGAGGACGCGGGCGGCACGGCGGACGAGGACGAGATCCGCCGGGCGCTGGCCGCCATTCCGCTGAACCGCCTGCGGGACGCGGGCCTGATGGATGCCCTGCTGGAGCTGGCGGGCATCCGTGTCCAGGCCCCGGACCCGGCCGCCGCCGACGAGGCGGGCGAGCCGGACTCGATCGACTCGATGGACGCCGAGCGCCTGATGCGGATGGCGCTCGGAGAGTCCGACTTCTGAAGACGCGAGAGGTAAGAACGCAACGATGAGCGCACCTGACGAACGACTCGTTGAGGCACTTCGCGCGTCACTCAAGGAGACCGAGCGGCTCCGTGAGCAGAACCGGAAGCTCACCGCCGAATCGCGCGAGCCGATCGCGATCGTGGGGATGAGCTGCCGGTTCCCGGGCGGGGTGTCCTCGCCGGAGGAGTTGTGGGAGCTGCTGGCCGCGGGCGGGGACGCGATCAGCGACTTCCCCACCGACCGAGGCTGGGACATCGAGTCGCTGTACCACCCGGACCCCGACCACCAGGGGACCACCTACGCCCGCTCGGGCGGATTCCTCCACGAGGCGGCCGAGTTCGACCCCTCCCTGTTCGGGATTTCGCCGCGTGAGGCGGTGGCGATCGATCCGCAGCATCGGTTGTTGCTGGAGGCGTCGTGGGAGGCGCTGGAGCGTGCGGGGATCGATCCGGTTTCGGTGCGGGGTTCGCGGACGGGTGTGTTCGCGGGGGTGATGTACCACGACTACGGGGTGGTGGTGGATCAGGCCGCGGAGCAGGTGGAGGGTTTCCTCGGCACTGGCGGGAGTATCGCCTCTGGTCGGGTGTCGTATGCGTTCGGGTTCGAGGGCCCGGCGGTGACGGTGGATACGGCGTGTTCGTCGTCGTTGGTGGGTTTGCATCTGGCGGTGCAGGCGTTGCGTCAGGGTGAGTGTGATCTGGCGCTTGCCGGTGGTGTGACGGTGATGGCGACGCCGGAGATCTTCGTCGGGTTCTCGCGTCAGCGGGGGTTGTCGGCGGATGGGCGTTGTAAGGCGTTCGCGGCCGGGGCGGATGGCACCGGTTGGGGTGAGGGTGTCGGCATGCTGCTGGTGGAGCGGCTGTCGGACGCCCGTCGCAACGGTCATCCGGTGCTGGCGGTGGTGCGTGGTACGGCGATCAACCAGGACGGTGCGAGCAATGGTCTGACCGCGCCCAACGGCCCGTCCCAGCAGCGCGTCATCCGCCAGGCGTTGGCGAACGCCCGGGTGTCGGCTGCCGATGTCGATGTGGTCGAGGCGCACGGCACGGGCACGTCGCTGGGTGACCCGATCGAGGCGCAGGCGCTGCTGGCCACCTATGGCCAGGACCGTGGTGAGGCCGGTGACCCGTTGTGGCTGGGCTCGATCAAGTCGAACCTGGGTCACACGCAGGCGGCCGCGGGTGCCGCTGGTGTGATCAAGATGGTCATGGCGATGCGGCACGGCATGCTGCCCCAGACTCTGCATGTGGATGAGCCGTCGCCGCATGTGGACTGGTCCGCGGGTGCGGTGGAGCTGCTCACCGAGCCCCGTGACTGGCCGCGGGTGGAGCGGCCGCGTCGCGCGGGCGTGTCGTCGTTCGGGATCAGTGGCACCAACGCCCATGTGATCATCGAGCAGGCCCCGGAGGCCGAGGCCCCGGCCGCCGGTGAGATCGAGCTGCCGGTCGTGCCGTGGGTGCTCTCCGGCAAGACCCCCGAGGCGCTGGCCGCGCAGATCGAGCAGGTCCGCGAGGCCGCGGCCGGGCTCGACCCGCTGGACGTCGGCTTCTCCCTGGCCACGGGCCGGGCGGCCCTGGACCACCGGACCGTGCTCGTGGGGTCCGAGATCGTGTCCGGGCGCGCGGTCGAGGGCCGACTGGCGGTGCTCTTTACCGGCCAGGGTGCGCAGCGGGTCGGCATGGGCCGCGAGCTGCGGGATGCCTTCCCGGTGTTTGCTTCCGCTTTCGATGAGGCGTGCGGCGCGCTGGGGTTGGATCCGGCGGTGCTGGACGACGCCGAGAAGCTGGACCAGACCCAGTACACGCAGAGTGCGCTGTTCGCGGTCGAGGTGGCGCTGTTCCGGCTCGTTGAGTCCTGGGGTGTGAAGCCGGACTTCGTCGGTGGGCATTCCATTGGTGAGCTGGCTGCCGCGCATGTTGCCGGGGTGCTGTCGCTGGCGGACGCGGGCAAGCTGGTTGCGGCTCGTGGCCGTCTGATGCAGGCGCTGCCGACCGGTGGTGCGATGGTCTCGCTCCAGGCGTCGGAGGACGAGGTTCGTCCGCTGCTGATCGATGGTGTGGACATCGCGGCGGTCAACGGCCCCCGTGCCGTGGTGATCTCCGGCGACGAGGACGCCGTGCTTTCCGTGGCGGCCGGGTTCGAGCGCACCAAGCGGCTGACGGTCTCGCACGCCTTCCACTCCTTCCGTATGGACGGGATGCTCGACGACTTCCGCAAGGTCGCCGAGTCGCTGACGTTCCAGGCGCCGCAGATCCCGATGACCGGCGATGTGACGTCGCCGGAGTACTGGGTGCGGCATGTCCGTGAGGCGGTCCGCTTCCGCGACGAGGTCACGGCCCTGCACGCCGAGGGTGTCCGCACCTTCCTGGAGCTGGGCCCCGGCGGCGTCCTGACCGCCATGGCGCAGGAGTGCCTGCCCGACGCCGAAGGTGTGGCGTTCATCCCCGCGCTGCGCAAGGACCGCACGGAACCGCAGGCGGTGGTCTCCGCCCTGGGCCGGGTGCATGTCCACGGTGGCACCGTCGACTGGGCCGCGTTCTTCGCCGGGACCGGCGCGCAGCGCGTCGATCTGCCCACCTATCCCTTCCAGCACCAGCGCTTCTGGCCGCGCGGCTCGGCCGTCACCGGGGACGTCGCCGGGCTGGGCCTGGGCTCCGCCGAACACCCGCTGCTCGGCGCCGCTGTCGCGCTGCCGGACTCCGACGGCTTCATGTTCACCGGCCGGCTCTCCCGCGCCACCCACGCATGGCTGGTGGATCACGCCGTGGCGGGCACGGTGCTGGTTCCGGGCACCGGGCTCGTGGAGCTGGCGATCCGCGCCGGCGACCAGGTCGGCTGCGACCTGCTCGAGGAACTGACCCTGGAGGCACCGCTGACGCTGCCCGAGCGGGGCGGCGTACAGCTGCGGGTGACCGTCGGCGAGGCGGACGGATCGGCGCGCCGCGAGGTGCGGATCTACTCGCGCCCTGACGGTGCCCCGGCGGAGAACCCGTGGACCCGGCATGCCTCCGGCACGCTGACGGCCGGCTCCCCGGCGGCGGAAGCGGCGGCCGATCTCACGCAGTGGCCGCCGGCCGGCGCCGAGGCCGTCGACATCGACGGGCTCTACGACCAGTTGGCCGCCCTCGGGCTGGAGTACGGGCCGGTGTTCCGGGGGCTGCGGGCCGCCTGGCGCAGCGGCTCGGACGTGTACGCGGAGATCGCGCTGCCGGGTGACGCGGAGCGCGAGGCGGCCGCCTTCGGGCTGCATCCCGCGGCCCTGGACTCCGCACTGCACGCGATCGGCCTGGGCGACTTCGTCGAGGACGACGGCCGTCCCCGGCTGCCGTTCTCCTGGTCGGGCGTGGCGCTGCACGGCGTCGGAGCGGCGCGGCTGCGGGTGCGGATCTCCTCGCGCGGCACGGGTGAGGTGTCGCTGGCGGTCGCCGACGGCACCGGCGCCCCGGTCGCCACCATCGACTCCCTGGCGCTGCGCGCCATCGACACCGGTCAGCTCGCCGACGCCGCCTCCGCCCAGCAGGACTCGCTGTTCCGGCTGGAGTGGGTGACGGTCGCGGCCACGGACGCCGGCCCCGCCGGAGACGAGTCCGGTGACGAGGCCGATGCCGGTCAGCGGGCCGGCCGGTGGGCCGTGCTGGGCTCCGACGGTCTCGGCACGGCCGGTGCGCTGGCGGACGCGGGCATCGAGGCGGAGCTGTGGGCGGACCTGGAGACAGGGACGTCCGCGGACGGGGTGCCGGACCTGGTGCTGGTGCCGTGCTCCCCGGGCGACGCCGCCTCGACGGTGAGCGCCGGGCAGACGCACGAGGCGGCGGCCCGCGCGCTGGGGCTGGTGCAGCGCTGGCTGGCCGAGGAGCGGTTCGCGGCCGCACGCCTGGTGCTGGTGACGCGGCGGGCGGTGGCGGCGGACGCCGCCGAGTCCCCGGCCGATCTGGCGCATGCCGCCGTCTGGGGCCTGGTGCGCTCGGCGCAGTCGGAGAACCCGGAGCGGCTGGTGCTCGTCGATGTCGACGGCTCGGCCGAGTCCTGGCGCGCGCTGCCGTCCGCCCTCGACTCCGGTGAGCCGCAGCTGGCGCTGCGGTCCGGTGAGATCCGCGTACCCCGGCTGGCGCGCGCCGGCTCCGGTGGCGCCCTGACGCCGCCGGCGGACACCGACGCCTGGCGGCTGGACTTCGTCGGCAAGGGCACCCTGGACGGGCTGTGCTTCGTGGAGAACGAGCAGGCGACCGCGGTGCTCCAGCCCGGGCAGGTGCGGGTCGCGGTGCGGGCCGGCGGCCTGAACTTCCGCGATGTGCTCAACGTCCTGGACATGTACCCGGGCGACGCCGGGCTGCTGGGCCTGGAGGGCGCCGGTGTCGTCGTCGAGGTCGGTGAGGGCGTCACCGACCTGGCCCCCGGCGACCGGGTGATGGGCATGCTGTCCGGATCCTTCGGCCCGCTCACCGTCACCGACCGCCGGCTGCTGGCGCGGATGCCGCGAGGCTGGACGTTCGCCGAGGCCGCCGCGGCCCCGGTGGTGTTCCTCACCGCCTACTACGCGCTGGTGGACCTGGCCGGGCTGAAGTCCGGCGAGTCCGTGCTGGTGCAGGCGGCCGCGGGCGGCGTCGGTATGGCCGCCGTGCAGCTGGCCCGGCACCTGGGCGCGGAGGTCTTCGGCACCGCCAGCCAGGGCAAGTGGGGCACGCTGCGCGAACTGGGGCTGGACGAGACGCACATCGCCTCCTCCCGCACCCTCGACTTCGAGGCGGAGTTCCTCGCCGCCACCTCCGGCCGCGGCCTGGATGTCGTCCTGGACTCCCTGGCCGGGGAGTTCGTGGACGCCTCGCTGCGGCTGCTGCCGCGCGGCGGACGCTTCGTGGAGATGGGCAAGACCGACATCCGCGACGCCGACGAGGTCGCCGCGGCACACGCCGGCGTCTCCTACCAGGCGTTCGACGTGATGGACGCCGGGCCGGACCGCATCCAGCAGATGCTCCGCGAGCTGCTGGAGCTGTTCGACAGCGGCGCGCTGCGGCCGCTGCCGGTCACCACCTGGGATGTGCGGCGGGCGCCGGAGGCGTTCCGCCACCTGGGGCAGGCCAAGCATGTCGGCAAGGTCGTGCTCACCGTGGACAGGGCCTGGGACGCCGACGGCACGGTGCTCGTCACCGGCGGCACCGGCGGCCTCGGCCGGATCATCGCCCGCCACCTGGTGGCCGAGCACGGGGTGCGGCATCTGCTGCTGACCAGCCGCCGCGGCGCCGACGCGCCCGGCGCCGCCGAGCTGCGCGACGAACTCGCCACGCAGGGCGCCGAGGTGACCATCGCGGCCTGCGACGTCTCCGACCGGGACGCGCTCGCCGCACTGCTGGCCTCCGTCCCCGCCGCGCACCCGCTGACCGGCGTCGTGCACACCGCCGGCGTGCTGGACGACGGAACGCTCGACTCCCTCAGCCCGGAGCGGCTGGCGACGGTCTTCCGGCCGAAGGTCGACGCCGCGCTCCACCTGCACGAGCTGACCGCCGGGCTGGACCTGTCGGCGTTCGTGCTGTTCTCCTCGGCCGCCGGAGTCTTCGGCAACCCGGGCCAGGCCAACTACGCGGCGGCCAACGCCTTCCTGGACACCCTCGTCCAGCACCGACGTGGTGCGGGGCTTCCCGCCACCTCCCTGGCATGGGGCGCCTGGGCGCAGGACAGCGGCATGACGGGCGAACTGACCGCCGCCGACCTGGAGCGCCTGGTCCGCTCCGGCACCCCGGCCCTCTCCGTGGCCGACGGCCTCGCGCTGTTCGACGCCGCGCACCGCACGCCCGAGCCGGCGCTGGTGCCGATGCACCTGGACACCGCGGCCATGACCGCGCAGGGCGGCGACGTCCCGGCCCTGCTCAGCGGGCTGGTGCGGGCCCCCCGGGTCCGGCGGGCCGCCGCGGGCGGCGCCGCCGCCGTGGACGGGCTGCGGCAGCGCCTGGCCGGACTCGGCCCGGACGAGCGGGAGCGCCTGCTTCTGGAGCTGATCCAGTCCAACGTCGCCGCCGTCCTCGGCTACGCGGGGGCGGACGCGGTGGAGGCGGATCGTTCGTTCAAGGAGATCGGTTTCGACTCGCTGACCGCGGTCGAGCTGCGGAACCGGATGAACGCGGTCACCGGGCTGCGGCTGCCCGCGACCCTGGTCTTCGACTACCCCACGCCCGCCGCGCTCACCGCCCACCTCCGCGAGGAACTGGTGGGCGGCGAGGAAGCGGCAGCCCTGCTCCCGGCGGCCGGCGGCCGTGCCGCCCTGGACGACGATCCGATCGCGATCGTGGGCATGAGCTGCCGCTTCCCGGGCGGGGTGTCCTCACCCGAGGAGCTGTGGCGGCTGCTGGTGGACGGCGGCGACGCGATGTCGACGTTCCCGCTGGACCGCGGTTGGGACGTGGCCTCGCTCTACGACCCGGAGGGCAACCGTCCGGGCACCTCGTACACCCGTGACGGTGGTTTCCTGCACGAGGCGGCCGAGTTCGACCCGGGGTTCTTCGGGATCTCCCCGCGTGAGGCGCTGGCGATGGACCCGCAGCAGCGGCTGCTGCTGGAGGCGTCCTGGGAGGCGTTCGAGCGGGCCGGCATCGACCCGGGCACCCTGCGCGGCAGCCGCACCGGCGTCTACGCCGGCGTGATCTACCACGACTACGGCGCGCGGCTCGGCTCCTCCGTGCCGGACGGGGTGGAAGGCTTCCTGGGCACGGGCACTTCCGCCGGTGTGCTCTCCGGCCGCGTCTCCTACACCCTCGGTCTGGAAGGCCCGGCGGTCACGGTCGACACGGCCTGCTCGTCGTCGCTGGTCGCCCTGCACCTGGCGGTGCAGGCGCTGCGGGCGGGCGAGTGCGAGATGGCGCTGGCCGGTGGCGTGACCGTGATGTCCACCCCCAACACCTTCATCGACTTCTCGCGCCAGCGCGGTCTGGCCGGTGACGGCCGGTGCAAGGCGTTCGCCGGTGCGGCGGACGGTACGGGCTGGGGCGAGGGCATCGGCATGCTCGTCGTCGAGCGGCTGTCGGACGCCCGACGCAACGGCCACCAGGTGCTGGCCGTGGTCCGTGGCTCGGCGATCAACCAGGACGGTGCGAGCAACGGCCTCACCGCGCCGAATGGTCCCTCGCAGCAGCGGGTGATCCGCCAGGCGCTGGCCGGAGCCGGCCTGTCGACCGCCGATGTGGACGCGGTGGAAGCCCACGGCACCGGCACCCGGCTCGGCGACCCGATCGAGGCCCAGGCGCTGCTGGCGACCTACGGCCAGGAGCGCGGTGACGGCGGCGAGCCGCTGTGGCTGGGCTCGATCAAGTCGAACATCGGTCACACGCAGGCGGCCGCTGGTGTCGCTGGTGTGATCAAGATGGTCATGGCGATGCGGCACGGCGTGCTGCCCAAGACCCTGCACGTCGATGAGCCGACGCCGCATGTGGAGTGGTCCACGGGGGCCGTGGAGCTGCTGTCCGAGGCGCGTGAGTGGCCGCAGCGGGAGCAGCAGCCCCGGCGTGCGGGTGTCTCGTCCTTCGGCTTCAGCGGGACCAACGCGCACGTGATCCTCGAGCAGGCGCCGGAGACGGATGTCGTCCCTGCTGAGGGCGGCGTTGAGCTGCCGCTGGTGCCGTGGGTGGTCTCCGGCAAGACGCCCGAGGCCCTGGACGCGCAGGTCGAGCGGGTGCGCCGAGCGGCCGCGGACCTCGACCCGGTGGATGTCGGCTTCTCGCTGGCGACCAGTCGGGCGTCGTTCGAGCACCGCGCGGTGATCGTCGGGTCCGATGTGACGTCGGGCCGGGTGCTGGGCGGCAAGCTGGCGGTGCTCTTTACCGGCCAGGGTGCGCAGCGGGTCGGTATGGGCCGCGAGTTGCGGGATGCCTTCCCGGTCTTTGCTGCCGCTTTCGATGAGGCGTGTGCGGCGCTCGGGCTCGACCCGGCGGTGCTGGATGACGCCGAGCTTCTCAACCAGACCCAGTACACGCAGAGTGCGCTGTTCGCCGTCGAGGTCGCCCTGTTCCGTCTGGCCGAGTCGTGGGGCGTGCGCCCGGACTTCGTCGGCGGGCACTCGATCGGCGAGCTGGCCGCCGCGCACGTCGCCGGGGTGCTGTCGCTTCAGGACGCGGGCAAGCTGGTCGCCGCCCGTGGCCGTCTCATGCAGGCGCTGCCGACCGGCGGTGCGATGGTTTCGCTCCAGGCCGGCGAGGACGAGGTTCGTCCGCTGCTGATCGACGGGGTGGACATCGCGGCGGTCAACGGACCTCGCGCCGTGGTGATCTCCGGTGATGAGGATGCCGTGCTGTCCGTGGCGGCTGGTTTCGAGCGCACCAAGCGGCTGACGGTCTCCCACGCGTTCCACTCGTTCCGTATGGACGGGATGCTGGCCGACTTCCGCAAGGTCGCCGAGTCGCTGACGTTCCACGCACCGCGCATCGCGATGACCGGAGACGTGACCTCCCCCGAGTACTGGGTGCGCCACGTCCGCGGGGCCGTCCGCTTCCACGACGAGATCCAGACCCTCCACGCCGAGGGTGTCCGCACCTTCCTGGAGCTGGGCCCCGGCGGCGTCCTGACCGCCATGGCGCAGGACTGCCTGCCCGACGCCGACCCGGAGTCCGTGGCCTTCGTCCCGGCCCTCCGCAAGGACCAGCCCGAGCCGGAGGCCGTGGTCTCCGCTCTCGGCCGGGTCCACATCACCGGCAACTCCGTCGACTGGGCTGCCTTCTTCGCGGGCACCGGCGCCGCGCGCGTCGATCTGCCCACCTACGCCTTCCAGCGCCAGCACTACTGGCTGGAGGCCACGGCGGCACCTGACCAGGGCGCGGCGGGCCTGGCGGCTCAGGATCCCTGGCGCTACCGGACCGTCTGGTCCCGTCTGGTGGAGGGCACGTCGCGCGCGCTCTCCGGGGTGTGGCTGGTGGTCGCGCCCGCCGGATGTGGTGGCGACGGCTGGGTCGAGCGTTCCGCTCTCGCCCTGGGCGAGGCGGGTGCGCAGGCCCTGACCGTGGAACTCCGGCAGGGCGACCGGCAGGCGGTCGCCGAGCAGTTGCGGGCGGCCCTCGATGAGCGGTCGGTGGATATGGCGTCCGTGGCCGGGGTCCTGACCTGGGCGAGCGGTTCCGCCGCACTGCCCGTGGTGCCGCTGGTGCAGGCGCTCGGTGACGCGGGCGTGCACGGACGGCTCTGGCTGGCCACGCGCGGCGCGGTCTCGGTCGGGGGCGCCGACCGGGTGGATAACCCGGAGCAGGCGCAGCTGTGGGGTCTGGGCCGGGTCCTGGGCTTCGAGCACCCGGAGCGCTGGGGCGGTCTGGTCGATGTGCCGGAGTCCGTGGCGGATCGTGCCGTGTCCCGCCTGATCGGGGTGGTGGCCGGATCGGCCGACGAGAACCAGGTCGCCGTGCGCGACGCCGGTCTCTTCGTCCCGCGCCTGGTGCGTGCCCAGGTGAACCCGCAGGCGGGGGAGTGGGAGCCGCGCGGCACCGTGCTGCTCATCGGCGGCACTGGGACCATCGGCGCCCGGGCGGCCCGCATGCTGGCCGAGCGCGGCGCCGAGCACCTGGTCACCGTCACCTCCGCGGAGGCGGCCGACCGCGAGGTGCTTGCCGGGCTGCTTGCCGGGCTGCCGGAGGAGCACCCGCTGACCGCGGTGGTCCTCGCCGACGAGTCCGACGAGTCCGTGGGCTCTGAGGGGCTGACGGGGAACGGGCTGCTGGGCTCGGTCGATGCCGAGGCGTTCGACCGGGCGGTCCGCGCCCGCGTCGCGGCGGCCGTCAACGCGCATGAACTCACCGCGCACCTTGATCTGTCCGCGTTCGTCCTGTGCTCCTCGATCGTCGGCACACTGGGCGGGCCCGGTCAGGGCGGTGCGGCAGCGGTGAGCGCCTGCTGGGACGCTCTCGCCCGGCACCGCCGCGACCGCGGCCTCCCGGCGGCGTCCATCGCCTGGGGTCCCTGGGACGGCGAGGCCGCCCGCGAGGCTGCCGAGGAAGGCTCCGAGGGCACCGGCCGGGACGACGACCAGGGCGGGCTGCGCGGCCTTCCGGCGTCGGCCATCGCCGCGGTCGCCGAGGTCCTGTCGGACGGCGAGGCGAGCGTCGCCGTCGCCGACATCGACTGGGCCCGCCTGCTGGACGGGTTCGCCGCGGCCGGATCCCACCCCCTCTTCCGCGAGATCCCCGAGGTCCAGCGGATCGAGGCGGAGCGGGCCGAACAGGCGCGCGCGGAGGCCGAGGCCCTGGCGCGTCAGCTGTCCGGCCTCCCGGCGGCCGAGCAGACCGCCGTGCTGCTGGACCTGGTGCGGCTGCAGGCCGCGACCGTGCTCCGGCACGCCGGCCCGGAGGCCGTCGAGCCCGAACGGGCCTTCACCGAGCTCGGCTTCGACTCCCTCACCGCCGTCGAACTGCGCGACCGGATCGCCCGCACCACCGGTCTGCGGCTGCCCGCCACGCTGGTCTTCGACTACCCGACCCCGGTCGCCCTCGTCACCCGGCTGCGCGAGGAGCTCGTCCCGGACGCGGCCACCGCGAGCCGCCTCCAGGCCGAACTCGACCGGCTGGAGGCCGCGATCTCGGCGATGGACCACGAGGAGCTGGTGAGCATCCGGGCCGCCGAGCGGCTCAGCGCGCTGCTGGCCAAGTGCACGCGCGGCACGCAGGACGACACCGACGAGGGCGTCGCGGACAAGCTTCAGGACGCGACGGTGGCTGAGGTCTTCGACTTCATCGACAACGAGCTGGGGCTCTCCGAGATATGACCACGACGAACGACCGCAACAACTCGAAGGCTGAGTCGATGAACGATCAGCAGAAGCTGCTTGACTACCTCAAGCGGGTCACCAACGACCTGCACCAGACGCGCCGCCGGCTGCGTGAGGTCGAGACGGCCCTGCCCGAGCCGATCGCCATCGTCGGCATGAGCTGCCGCTACCCCGGCGGCGTCCGCTCGCCCGAGGAGCTGTGGGACCTCGTCGCGTCGGACGGCGACGGGATCTCGGAGTTCCCCCGCGACCGTGGTTGGGACGTCGACGCGCTGTACGACCCGACGGGCACCAAGCCCAACACCACGTACACCCGCGAGGGCGGCTTCCTGCACGACGCCGGCGACTTCGACCCGGCGTTCTTCGAGATCAACCCGCGCGAGGCGCTGGCGATGGACCCCCAGCAGCGGCTGCTGCTGGAGGCGTCCTGGGAGACCTTCGAGCGGGCGGGCATCGACATCCCCGCGCTGCGCGGCAGCCAGACCGGTGTCTTCGCGGGAATCGCCTACCACGACTACGCGACCTTCCTGGCCGCCGCCAACCCCGAGGGCATCGAGGGCTACTTCGGCACCGGCACGTCGAGCAGCGTCGCGTCCGGCCGGGTCAGCTACGTCTTCGGCCTCGAAGGCCCCGCCGTCACCATCGACACCGCCTGCTCCTCCTCGCTGGTCGCCATGCACCTCGCGGTGCAGGCGCTGCGGCAGGGCGAGTGCACCCTGGCGCTCGCCGGTGGCGCCACCGTGATGGCCACCCCCGGCACCTTCGTCGACTTCGGGCGGCAGGGCGGCCTCGCCCCCGACGGCCGGTGCAAGGCGTTCGCCGGTGCGGCGGACGGCACCGGCTGGGCCGAGGGCGTCGGCATGCTGCTGCTGGAGAAGCTGTCGGACGCCCGCCGCAACGGCCACGAGGTGCTGGCCGTCATCCGCGGCTCGGCGATCAACCAGGACGGCGCCAGCAACGGCATCACCGCGCCCAACGGCCCGTCCCAGCAGCGCGTCATCCGGCAGGCGCTGGCCAGTGCCGGGCTGGCCGCCGGCGACATCGACGTGGTCGAGGCGCACGGCACCGGCACCACGCTGGGCGACCCGATCGAGGCCCAGGCGCTGCTGGCCACCTACGGGCAGAACCGGCCCGAGGACCGCGACCCGCTCTGGCTCGGCTCGCTGAAGTCGAACATCGGACACGCGCAGGCCGCGGCCGGTGTCGGTGGCGTGATCAAGATGGTCATGGCGATGCGGCACGGCGTGCTGCCCAAGACCCTGCACGTGGACGAGGCCACCCCGCATGTCGAGTGGTCGGCGGGCGCGGTCGAGTTGCTGACCGAGGCCCGCCAGTGGCCGTCGAGCGCCGAACGCCCCCGGCGCGCCGGTGTCTCCTCGTTCGGCTTCAGCGGGACCAACGCGCATGTGATCATCGAGCAGGCCCCGGAGCCCGAGGCTCCGGCCGCCGGTGAGACCGGGCTGCCGGTGGTGCCGTGGGTGCTGTCCGGCAAGACGCCGGAGGCGCTGGCCGCGCGGGTCGAGCAGGTGCGCGAGGCCGCCGCCGGACTGAACCCGCTGGACGTCGGCACCACCCTCGCGCGGCGGATGGCCTTCGACCACCGCGCCGTCGCCCTCGACGGTGACCTCACCCGACTGGTCTCGGGCCGGGTGCTGGGCGGCAAGCTCGCGGTGCTCTTCACGGGCCAGGGTGCGCAGCGGGTCGGCATGGGCCGCGAGCTGCGGGACGCGTTCCCGGTCTTCGCTTCCGCCTTCGATGAGGCGTGCGCAGCGCTGGGGTTGGATCCGGCGGTGCTGGACGACGCCGAGAAGCTGGACCAGACCCAGTACACGCAGAGTGCGCTGTTCGCGGTCGAGGTGGCGCTGTTCCGGCTCGTCGAGTCCTGGGGTGTGCGTCCGGACTTCGTCGGCGGGCACTCGATCGGCGAGCTGGCTGCCGCGCATGTTGCCGGGGTGCTGTCGCTTCAGGACGCGGGCAAGCTGGTGGCGGCTCGTGGCCGTCTGATGCAGGCGCTGCCGACGGGTGGGGCGATGGTCTCGCTCCAGGCGTCCGAGGACGAGGTCCGTCCGCTGCTGACCGACGGCGTGGACATCGCGGCCGTCAACGGCCCGAACGCTGTGGTGATCTCCGGTGATGAGGACGCCGTCCTCGCGGTCGCGGCGCACTTCGACAAGTCCAAGCGGCTGACCGTCTCGCATGCCTTCCACTCCTTCCGTATGGACGGGATGCTCGACGACTTCCGCAAGGTCGCCGAGTCGCTGACCTTCCAGGCGCCGCAGATCGCCATGACCGGTGATGTGACGTCGCCGGAGTACTGGGTGCGGCATGTCCGCGAGGCGGTCGGCTTCCGCGACGAGGTCACGGCCCTGCACGCCGAGGGTGTCCGCACCTTCCTCGAGCTGGGCCCCGGCGGGGTCCTGACCGCCATGGCTCAGGACTGCCTGCCGGACGCCGACCCGGAGTCCGTGGCCTTCGTCCCCGCGCTGCGGAAGAACGAGGCCGAGCCCCGGTCCATCGTCTCCGCCCTCGCTCAACTGCACGTCCACGGCAGCGACGTCGACTGGGCGGCCTTCTTCGCGGGCACGGGCGCGGCGCGCGTCGACCTGCCCACGTACCCCTTCCAGCGGCAGCGCTACTGGCCGCGCGGCACGGTTTCCGCCGCCGACGCGGGCGGGCTGGGCCTCGGCTCGGCCGATCACCCGCTGCTCGGGGCGGCCGTGGTGCTGGCCGGATCGGGCGGCCACATCTTCACCGGCCGGCTCTCCCTGCACACCCACCCCTGGCTGGCCGACCACGCGGTGATGGGCTCGGCGGTGCTGCCGGGGACCGCGTTCGTGGAGCTGGCGGTCCGGGCGGGCGACCAGGTCGGCTGCGACACGGTCGAGGAGCTGACCCTGGAGGCGCCGCTGGTGCTGCCCGAGCGGGGCGGCGTCCAGGTGCAGCTGGCGGTCGGCGAGCCGGACGCGTCCGGCCGCCGCGAGGTGACCGTCTACTCGCGGCGCGAGGACGAGGCCGTCGACCAGCCCTGGACCCGGCACGCCACCGGCGCACTGGCCACCACCGGGCAGACCGCCGACGCACCGATGACCGCCTGGCCGCCGGCCGGCGCCGAGGCCGTGGAGGTCGACGGCCTCTACGAGCGGCTGGCCGGGACCGGCCTGCACTACGGGCCGGTCTTCCAGGGGCTGCGCGCCGCCTGGCGCCTGGGCGACGAGGTGTACGCCGAGGTCGTCCTGCCGGAGTCCGCGGACTCCGGCGCGGACTCCGACGCCGCCGCCTTCGGCCTGCACCCGGCGGTGCTCGACGCCGCTCTGCACTCCCTCGCGTTCGCCGGTGGCGGCGACCCCGAGGGCGCCCGGCTGCCCTTCGCCTGGAGCGGGGTGACGCTGCACGCCTCGGGCGCGTCGGCGCTGCGCGTCCGGGTCTCGCCCGCCGGGGCCGACGGGGTCCGGCTGGCCATCGCCGACGGCACCGGCGCCCCGGTGGTCTCGGTCGACTCGCTGGTGCTGCGCACCATCTCGGCCGACCAGCTGAGCGCCGCGGCGGCCCACCACGACTCGCTGTTCCGCCTCGACTGGGCCGCGCTTCCGGCGGCCGCTCGCGAGAGCGGGGCCGAGCAGAGCTGGGCGCTGCTCACCGACGACCGGTTCGGTGTCGAGGTCGCGGATGCCGGGGCCGGCACCACCGCCTACCCGGACTTGGACGCGCTGGCGGCGGCGGTCGCCTCCGGTACCGCGCTGCCGGACGCGGTGCTGGTGGCCTGCGGCCCGCTGCCCGGAACGGCGCACGAGGCGGGGACGCGGGAAGCCTCGGCGCGGGCGCTGGACCTGGTGCAGCGCTGGCTGGCCGAGGACCGGTTCGCCTCCTCCCGTCTGGTGCTGGTGACCCGGGGCGCGGTGGCGGTCGAATCGACCGAGGACGTCTCCGACCTCGCGCACGCCGCCGTGTGGGGCCTGGTGCGCTCCGCCCAGTCCGAGAACCCGGACCGGGTCGTCCTGATCGACGTCGACGCACCGGCGGAGGCGGACGACGACAGCCTGCTGCGGGTGCCCGCCGCCGCGCTGGCCTGCGGAGAGCCGCAGCTCGCGGTGCGCGGCGAGCGGTTGCTCGTCGCACGCCTCGGCCGGGTGGCCACCGACGCAGTGCTGGCGGCCCCGGCGGGGGTGCCCGCCTGGCGGCTGGACGCCGCCGAGAAGGGCACCTTCGAGAACCTGCGGCTGGTCCCGGCACCGGAGGCCACCGCGCCGCTGAAGGCCGGCGAGGTCCGGATCGCGGTACGGGCGGCCGGCCTGAACTTCCGCGATGTGCTCAACGTCCTGGGCATGTACCCGGGCGACGCCGGTCTGCTCGGCTTCGAGGGCGCCGGTGTCGTCCTGGAGGTCGGCGAGGGCGTCACCGACCTGGCACCGGGCGACCGGGTGCTGGGCATGGTGTCCACCGCGGCCTTCGGCCCCACCGCGGTCGCCGACCGCCGGCTGCTGGCGCGGATGCCGCGAGGCTGGACGTTCGCCGAGGCCGCCGCCGCCCCGGTGGTCTTCCTGACGGCCTACTACGCGCTGGTGGACCTCGCCGGGCTGAAGTCCGGCGAGTCCGTGCTGGTGCACGCGGCGGCCGGCGGCGTCGGCTCGGCCGCGGTGCAGCTCGCCCGCCACCTGGGCGCGGAGGTCTTCGGCACCGCCAGCCAGGGCAAGTGGCACCGGCTGCGCGAACTGGGGCTGGACGACGCGCACATCGCCTCCTCCCGCACCCTCGACTTCGAGGCCGACTTCCTCGCCGCCACCTCCGGCCGAGGCGTGGACGTCGTACTCGACTCGCTGGCCCGCGAGTTCGTCGACGCCTCGCTGCGGCTGCTGCCGCGCGGCGGACGCTTCGTGGAGATGGGCAAGACCGACATCCGCGACGCCGACGAGGTCGCCGCGGCACACGCCGGCGTCTCCTACCAGGCCTTCGACGTCACCGACGCCGGACCGGACCGGATCCAGCAGATCCTGACCGAGCTGCTCGGCCTCTTCGAGAGCGGCGCGCTGCGGCCGCTGCCGGTCACCACCTGGGATGTGCGGCGGGCGCCGGAGGCGTTCCGCTACCTGGGCCAGGCGAAGAACATCGGCAAGGTCGTGCTCACCGTCCCCAGGAGCTGGGACACCGACGGCACCGTGCTGGTGACGGGCGCGACCGGTGCGCTGGGCGCGCTGGTGGCCCGTCACCTGGTGGCCGAGCACGGGGTGCGGCACCTGCTGCTGACCAGCCGGCGCGGCCTGGACGCGCCCGGCGCGGCCGAGCTGCGCGAAGAACTCGTCGCTGCCGGCGCCGAGGTGACCATCGCCGCCTGCGATGTGGCGGACCGCGAGGCGCTGGCCGCGCTGCTG
This sequence comes from Streptomyces sp. JLBT605, assembly GCF_058215555.1. Classification (NCBI taxonomy): domain Bacteria; kingdom Bacillati; phylum Actinomycetota; class Actinomycetes; order Kitasatosporales; family Streptomycetaceae; genus Streptomyces; species Streptomyces sp. JLBT605. Next base: position 3,115,409 of record NZ_CM177087.1, on the reverse strand, counting down.
GCCTCCGTGCCCGCCGCGCACCCGCTGACCGGCGTCGTGCACACCGCCGGTGTGATCGACGACGGCGTCATCGACGCGCTGACCCCCGAGCGGCTGATCACGGTCTTCCGGCCGAAGGTCGACGCCGCGCTCAACCTGCACGAGCTGACCGCCGGGATGGACCTGTCGGCGTTCGTGCTGTTCTCCTCGGCGGCCGGCACCCTCGGCAACCCGGGACAGGGCAACTACTCGGCCGCCAACGCCTTCCTCGACGCGCTGGCACACCAGCGCCGCCGCGCCGGACTCCCCGGCGCCTCCCTCGCCTGGGGCCCCTGGGCCGAGGCCGAGGGCATGTCCGGCGGCCTCAGCGACGCCGACCTGGGCCGCATGGCACGCGAAGGCTTCGCGCCGCTGACCGGCGAGGACGGCCTGGCGCTGTTCGACACGGCGCAGCTCGTCGACGAAGCCCTCACCCTGCCGATGCACCTGGACACCGCCATCCTGGCGCCGCACGCCGACGAGGTGCCGCCGATCCTGCGCGGACTGGTCCGCGCGCCCCGCAGGCGGGCCGCCGAATCCGGCGCGGTCACGGCCGATTCGCTGACCGAGCGGCTCGCCGCGCTGCCGGAGTCCGAGCGCGACGGCGCGCTGCTTGACCTGGTGCGCGAGCAGGTCGCGGTCGTCCTCGGCCATGCCGGGGCGGACGCGGTGGAGGCGGATCGTTCGTTCAAGGAGATCGGTTTCGACTCGCTGACCGCGGTCGAGCTGCGGAACCGGATGAACGCGGTCACCGGGCTGCGGCTGCCGGCGACCCTGGTCTTCGACTACCCCACGCCCGCCGAGCTCATGGCGTACATACGCGAGGAGCTCGCCGGCGACCTGGCCAAGGCGACGACCGCGGTCCAGATCACCGCGACCGCCGACGACGACCCGATCGTGATCGTGGGCATGAGCTGCCGCTTCCCGGGCGGGGTGTCCTCGCCGGAGGAGCTGTGGCGGCTGCTGGTGGACGGCGGGGACGCGATGTCGACGTTCCCGCTGGACCGCGGCTGGGACGTGGCCTCGCTCTACGACCCGGAGGGCAACCGTCCGGGCACCTCGTACACCCGTGACGGCGGTTTCCTGCACGACGCGGGCCAGTTCGACCCCGCCTTCTTCGGGATCTCCCCGCGTGAGGCGCTGGCGATGGACCCGCAGCAGCGGCTGCTGCTGGAGGCGTCCTGGGAGGCGTTCGAGCGCGCCGGGATCGACCCGGGCACCCTGCGCGGCAGCCGCACCGGCGTCTACGCCGGCGTGATCTACCACGACTACGGCACCCGGCTGACCTCCGTCCCGGACGGTGTCGAAGCCTTCCTGGGCACCGGCACCTCGGCCGGTGTCCTCTCCGGCCGCGTCTCCTACACCCTGGGTCTGGAAGGCCCGGCGGTCACGGTCGACACCGCGTGCTCGTCGTCGCTGGTCGCCCTGCACCTGGCGGTGCAGGCGCTGCGGGCGGGCGAGTGCTCGCTCGCCCTCGCGGGCGGTGTCACCGTCATGGCGACGCCCAACGCGTTCGTCGACTTCTCGCGCCAGCGCGGTCTGGCCGGTGACGGCCGGTGCAAGGCGTTCGCCGGCGCGGCGGACGGCACCGGTTGGGGCGAGGGTGTCGGCATGCTCGTCGTCGAGCGGCTGTCGGACGCCCGCCGCAACGGCCACCAGGTGCTGGCCGTGGTGAAGGGCTCGGCGATCAACCAGGACGGTGCGAGCAACGGCCTCACCGCGCCGAACGGCCCGTCCCAGCAGCGGGTGATCCGCCAGGCGCTGGCCGGAGCCGGCCTGTCGACCGCCGATGTGGACGCGGTGGAAGCCCACGGCACCGGCACCCGGCTCGGCGACCCGATCGAGGCGCAGGCCCTGCTGGCCACCTATGGCCAGGAGCGTGGTGAGGGTGGCGAGCCGCTGTGGCTCGGCTCGATCAAGTCCAACCTGGGCCACACGCAGGCGGCCGCTGGTGTCGCTGGTGTGATCAAGATGGTCATGGCGATGCGGCACGGGGTACTGCCCAAGACGCTGCACGTCGATGAGCCGACGCCGCATGTGGAGTGGTCCACGGGTGCCGTGGAGCTGGTCACCGAGGCGCGTGAGTGGCCGCAGCGGGAGCAGCAGCCCCGGCGTGCGGGTGTCTCGTCCTTCGGCTTCAGCGGGACGAACGCGCATGTGATTCTGGAGCAGGCGCCGGAGGTTGAGGCCCAGCCTGCTGCGGGTGGTGTTGAGCTGCCGGTGGTGCCGTGGGTGGTCTCGGGCAAGACGCCGGAGGCGCTGGCGGCGCAGGTCGAGCGGGTCCGCGAGGCGGCTGCCGATCTGGACCCGGTGGATGTCGGCTTCTCGCTGGCGTCGACTCGGGCGTCGTTCGAGCACCGGGCGGTTGTGGTCGGCTCTGAGGTCGTCTCGGGCCGGATGCTGGGCGGCAAGCTTGCGGTGCTTTTCACGGGTCAGGGTGCGCAGCGGGTCGGTATGGGCCGGGAGCTGTACGCGGCCTTCCCGGTCTTTGCTTCCGCTTTCGGTGAGGCGTGTGGCGCGCTGGGGTTGGACCCGGCGGTGCTGGATGATGCCGAGAAGCTGAACCAGACGGAGTTCACGCAGTGCGCGCTGTTCGCCGTTGAGGTGGCGCTGTTCCGTTTGGTCGAGTCGTGGGGTGTGAAGCCGGACTTCGTCGGTGGTCACTCGATCGGTGAGCTGGCTGCCGCGCATGTGGCGGGTGTGCTGTCGCTGGCGGACGCGGGCAAGCTGGTCGCCGCGCGTGGCCGTCTGATGCAGGCGCTGCCGACGGGTGGCGCGATGGTCTCGCTCCAGGCGTCGGAGGATGAGGTGTTGCCGCTCCTCACCGATGGTGTGGACATCGCGGCCGTCAACGGCCCGAACGCCGTGGTGATCTCCGGTGACGAGGACGCCGTCCTCGCTGTCGCCGCGCGCTTCGACAAGACCAAGCGGCTGACCGTCTCGCACGCGTTCCACTCGTTCCGTATGGACGGGATGCTGGCCGACTTCCGTAAGGTCGCGGAGTCGCTGACGTTCAACCCGGCGCGTATCGCGATGACCGGCGATGTGACCTCCCCCGAATACTGGGTGCGGCACGTCCGTGAGGCCGTCCGTTTCCACGACGAGATCCAGACCCTCCACGCCGAGGGTGTGCGCACCTTCCTGGAGCTGGGCCCCGGCGGCGTCCTGACCGCTATGGCGCAGGAGTGCCTGCCCGACGCCGACGGCGTGGCGTTCGTCCCGGCTCTGCGCAAGAACAAGTCCGAGCCGGAGGCCGTGGTCTCCGCTCTCGGGCGGGTGCACATCACCGGCAACTCCGTCGACTGGACGGCCTTCTTCGCCGGAACCGGCGCCGCGCGCGTCGATCTGCCCACCTACGCCTTCCAGCACCAGCACTACTGGCTGGTCTCCGGCGGTTCCTCGGTCGGGGATCTGGCGGCGGTCGGCCTCGGTGCGGCCGAGCACCCGTTCCTGGGCGCGGCGGTCGCGCTGCCGGACTCGGACGGGTCGCTGCTGACCGGCCGCGTGTCGGTGGACGCGCAGCCGTGGCTTGCCGACCATGTCGTGGCCGGGGCCGTGCTGGTCCCGGGCACGGCCCTGATCGAGCTGGCGATCCGCGCCGGTGACCAGGTCGGTTGCGGCACGGTCGAGGAGCTGACGCTGCAGGCGCCGCTGGTGCTGCCCGAGCACGGGGGCGTGCAGCTGCGCGTCGCGATCGGCGAGGCCGACGCGCGGGCTCGCAGGGCCGTGGACATCTATTCGCGTGCCGAGGACGCGCCGGAGGACGAGCCGTGGGTCTGCCACGCCTCGGGCGCGGTGGCGCCGGGTGCGGCGGCAGCCGTGGACGCCGGGCTGACGGTCTGGCCGCCGGAGGGTGCGAGCCCCGTCCCGGTCGAGGACCTCTATGCGCGGCTCGCCGCGAACGGGCTGGAGTACGGGCCGGTGTTCCAGGGGCTGACCGCCGCCTGGCGCCGGGACGGCGAGATCTTCGCCGAGGTGGCGCTGGACGAGGCCGCTGAGGCGGGCGCGTTCGGTCTGCACCCCGCGCTGCTGGACTCCGCGCTGCACGCGCTGGCGCTCGGTGACTTCGTGGCGGACGACGGCCGTGCCCGGCTGCCGTTCGCGTGGTCCGGGGTCACTCTGCACGCCACCGGTGCCACCGTGCTGCGGGTCCGGGTCACCCGGTCCGGCGGCGAGAGCGTGGCGCTGGCCATCGCCGACGGCAGCGGCGCGGCGGTCGCCACGGTCGACTCGCTCGCCGTGCGGCCGATCGCGGCCGACCAGCTCCAGCAGACGGACAACGCCTACCGCGACTCGCTGTTCGAGGTCGACTGGGCGACGGTGACGCTGCCCGGTGGGGCGGACGCGGCGCGGGACGCGGGCCGTTGGGTCTTCCTGGGCCGGGACGTGCCCGATCTGGCGGCGCTCGCCGCCGCGGTCGAGGCGGGCGAAGCCGTTCCGGATGTCGTGGTCGCCCCCTGCGGGCCTGCCGAGGGCGAGAGTGTGCCCGAGGCGGCCAGGGCGGCCGCGTACGCGGCGCTGGACCTGGTCCAGAGCTGGCTGGCCGACGACCGGTTCGCCGGCGCGCGGCTGGTGGTGCTGACCCGGGACGCGTTCGCCGATCCGGCGCTCGCGGCCGTGTGGGGCCTGGTGCGCTCCGCGCAGTCGGAGCACCCGGGGCGGATCGTGCTGGCCGATGTGGACGGAAGTGAGGAGTCCCTGGCGGCGCTGACCGCCGCGGTCGGCAGCGGTGCCGAGCACCAGCTGTCGATCCGCGAAGGTGTGGTGCGGGCGCCGCGTCTGGCGCGGGTGAGCCGCGCCACGGAGCCGGTGGCCGCGCGCTGGGACGCCGAGGGCACGGTGCTGGTCACCGGCGGTACCGGTGCGCTGGGCGCGCTGGTGGCCCGTCATCTGGTGGCCGAGCACGGGGTGCGGCATCTGCTGCTGACCAGCCGACGGGGCCTGGACGCCCCCGGCGCGGCCGAGCTGCGCGAAGAACTCGTCGCGGCCGGTGCCGAGGTGACCATCGCCGCCTGCGACGTCTCCGACCGTGAGGCGCTGACCGCGCTGCTGGCCGCCGTGCCCGCCGCGCACCCGCTGACCGGCGTCGTGCACACCGCCGGTGTGATCGACGACGGGACGATCGAGTCGCTGACCCCGGAGCGCATCGACGCGGTGTTCCGGCCGAAGGTGGACGCGGCCTGGCTGCTGCACGAGCTCACCCGCGAGATGGACCTGACGGCGTTCGTGCTGTTCTCCTCCGCCTCCGGTGTCTTCGGCAGCGCCGGACAGGGCAACTACGCGGCGGCCAACGGCTTCCTGGACGCGCTGGCCGAGCTGCGCGCGGCGGCCGGCCTGCCGGCCACCTCGCTGGCCTGGGGCCTGTGGGCGCCGTCCGCCGGGCTGTCCGGCGGCATGGCCGAGAGCCTCGACGAGGCCGACCTGGCCCGGATGGCGCGGGGCGGTGTGCTGGCGCTGTCCGCGACGGACGGCCTGGCGCTGTTCGACCTCGCGGGGTCGGTGGCCGGGGCCGCGCTGCTGCCGGTGAGCCTGGACCTGCCGGTGCTGCGCGCCGCGGCGGGCTCCGGCGCGCTGCCCGCGCTGCTGCGCGGCCTGGTCCGCACCACGGCACGGCGGGTCGCCGACGGCGGCCGGGCGGACACCGTCCGCCAGCGGCTGCTGGCCGCCCCGGAGGGTGAGCGCTCGGCGCTCCTGCTCGACCTGGTGCGCGATGAGGTGGCGGCCGTGCTCGGCCACGCCTCGGGCGCGGTGATCGAGGCGGAGCGGGCGTTCAACGAGATCGGCTTCGACTCGCTGACCGCCGTCGAGCTCCGCAACCGCCTGGGCGAGGCGACCGGCATGCGGCTGCCCGCCACGCTGGTCTTCGACTACCCGACCCCGGCGGCCATCGCCGGCTACCTCGGGGAGGAACTGCTCGGCGGCCAGGCGGAGGCCTCGGCGTCCGTGGCGCGCCGGGGATCGGCCGCGGTGGACGGCGACCCGATCGCCATCGTCGGCATGGCCTGCCGCTACCCGGGCGGGGTCGGCTCGCCCGAGCAGCTGTGGCAGCTGGTGGCGTCCGCGGGCGACGCGATCTCCGGCTTCCCGACCGATCGCGGCTGGGACCTGGAGGACCTGTACGACCCGGACCCGGACAAGCCGGGCAAGAGCTATGCGCGGGAGGGCGGCTTCCTGCACGAGGCGGGCCAGTTCGACCCGGCGTTCTTCGGGATCAGCCCGCGCGAGGCGACGGCGATGGACCCGCAGCAGCGGCTGCTGCTGGAAGCGGTGTGGGAGGCGTTCGAGCGGGCCGGGATCGACCCGACCTCGGCACGCGGCAGCCGCACCGGTGTCTTCGCCGGCTCGATGTACCACGACTACGCGACGCAGCTGGGCGGTTCGGTGCCCGAGGGCGTGGACGGCTTCGTGGGCACCGGCACCGCCGGCAGCGTGGTCTCCGGCCGGGTGAGTTACGTCTTCGGCCTGGAGGGCCCGGCCGTCACCATCGACACGGCCTGCTCCTCCTCCCTGGTGGCGCTGCACATGGCGGTGCAGGCGCTGCGGGCCGGTGAGTGCGACATGGCGCTGGCCGGTGGTGTGACCGTGATGGCCACCCCGGGCACGTTCATCGACTTCTCCCGGCAGCGCGGCCTGGCCCGCGACGGCCGCTGCAAGGCCTTCTCCGCCTCGGCGGACGGCACCGGCTGGGCCGAGGGCGTCGGCATGCTGCTCGTCGAGCGGCTCTCCGACGCGCGCCGCAACGGCCACCAGGTGCTGGCGGTCGTGAAGGGCTCGGCGATCAACCAGGACGGTGCCAGCAACGGCCTCACCGCGCCGAATGGTCCCTCGCAGCAGCGGGTGATCCGGCAGGCGCTGGCCGACGCCGGGCTGACCTCGGGCGAGGTCGACGTGGTCGAGGCGCACGGCACCGGCACCCGGCTCGGCGACCCGATCGAGGCGCAGGCGCTGCTGGCCACCTACGGCCAGGGGCGTGAGGACGCCGAGCCGCTGTGGCTGGGGTCGCTGAAGTCCAACATCGGGCACAGCCAGGCGGCGGCCGGTGTCGGCGGCGTGATCAAGATGGTCATGGCGATGCGGCACGGGCTGCTGCCCAAGACCCTGCACGTGGAGGAGGCGACCCCGCACGTCGACTGGGAGTCGGGGGCGGTCGAGCTGCTCACCGAGGCCCGCGACTGGCCGGAGACCGGCCGTGCGCGCCGCGCCGCGGTGTCCTCGTTCGGCTTCAGCGGCACCAACGCCCATGTGATCCTGGAGCACGCGCCGGTCGAGGAGCCCGCCGCACGGCAGGCCGCCGCCGAGGCGCCGGTGGTCCCGTGGGTCCTGTCGGCCAGGAGCCAGACCGCGCTGCGGGCCCAGGCCCAGCGGCTGCTGGCCCACCTCCAGCAGCGGCCCGGCACCGCGCCGGTGGACATCGCGGGCTCGCTGGCGCTCGGCAGGGCCGCCTTCGAGCACCGGGCCGTCGTGGTGGGCGCCGAGCGGGAGGACCTCCTCGCGGGGTTGACCGCGCTGGCGCGTGCCGAGTCGGCGCCGAACCTGGTGGAGGGCGTCGCCGGGGCCGCGGGCAAGGCCGCGTTCCTCTTCCCCGGCCAGGGCTCGCAGTGGGTCGGCATGGCGCTGGAGATGTTCGACTCCTCGCCGGTCTTCGCGCAGCGGCTGGGTGAATGCGCCGCCGCGCTGGAACCGTTCACCGACTGGTCGCTGATGGAGGTGCTGCGCGGCACGGAGGGGGCTCCCGCCTTCGACCGGGTCGACGTGGTGCAGCCCGCGCTGTTCGCGGTGATGGTCTCGCTCGCCGAGGTGTGGCGCTCGCTGGGCATCGAGCCGGGCGTGGTCGTCGGCCACAGCCAGGGCGAGATCGCCGCCGCCTGCGTCGCCGGGGCGCTCTCGCTCCAGGACGCGGCACGCGTGGTGGCCCTGCGCAGCCAGGCGATCTGCGTGCTCTCCGGCCGCGGCGGCATGCTCTCCGTCGCGCTGCCCGCGGAGCAGGCCGGGGCCCGGCTGGAGCGGTGGGCCGGCCGGCTCTCGGTCGCCGCCGTCAACGGCTCCGCCTCCGTCGTCGTCTCCGGCGACTCCGCGGCGCTGGACGAACTCGCCGAGGAGCTGACCGCCGAGGAGATCCGCAACCGCCGGATCGCCGTCGACTACGCCTCGCACTCCGCCCACGTGGAGGAGATCGAGGAGCGGCTGCTGGAGCTGCTCGCCCCGATCGAGCCGCGCCGCTCGCGCATCCCCTTCTACTCCACGGTGGACGGGGAGTTCATCGACACCGAGCGGCTGGACGCCGCCTACTGGTACCGGAACCTGCGGCAGACCGTCCGGTTCGCCGACGCCATCCGCGACCTCGCCGGCCAGGGCTTCTCCACCTTCGTGGAGTCCAGCCCGCACCCGGTGCTGACGCTGGGCGTGCAGCAGACGCTGGACGAGACCGGCTCCGACGCCGTCGTGGTGGGCTCGCTGCGCCGCGGCGACGGCGGCCGCGGCCGGCTGCTCACCTCGCTGGCCGAGGCGTACGTCCGCGGCGCCGCGCCCGACTGGGCCGCGGTGTTCGAGGGCACCTCCACCGCCCGCGTCGACCTGCCCACCTACGCCTTCCAGCGGCAGCGCTACTGGCTGACCGGCGGCGCCGCCACCGGCGGCGACGCGGCCTCCATCGGCCTGGGCAGCACCGGCCACCCGCTGCTGGGCGCCGCGGTCGCGCTGCCCGACTCGGACGCGGTGCTGCTGGCCGGCCGGGTCGGCGTGGACACCCACCCGTGGCTGGCGGACCACGCCGTCTGGGGCACGGTGCTGCTGCCGGGGGCCGCGCTGGTGGAACTGGCGCTCCAGGCGGGTGCCGAGGCCGGTTGCGGCCAGGTCACCGAACTGACCCTCCAGGCGCCGCTGGTGCTGCCCGAGACGGGCGGCGTCCAGCTGCGCGTCTCGGTCGGCGAGCCGGACGCCGGCGGCAACCGCTCGGTGCTGATCCACTCCCGCCGGGAGGATGCCGAGGACGGGCAGCCCTGGACGCGGCACGCCGACGGCACGCTGGCGGCGGCCGCACCCGCGGCCGCCGCCGACGAGGCGGTGCCGAGCTGGCCGCCGCTGGGCGCCGAACCGGTGGACGTCACCGCCTTCTACGACGAACTGGCCACGGCCGGGCTGGAGTACGGGGCCACCTTCCAGGGCGTCCGGGCCGCCTGGCGCGCCGGCGACGAGGTCTTCGCCGAGGTCGCCCTCCCCGAGGGCGTCGAGGCGGGCACCTTCGGGCTGCACCCGGCGCTGCTGGACGCCGCGCTGCACGCGATCGGCCTGGGCCGGTTCGTGGACGCGGCCGGGGCGGACGACGGCGGCGCGCCGCTGCCGTTCGCCTGGTCCGGGGTCTCGCTGCACGCCGCCCCGGGCGCCAGGACGCTGCGGGTGCGGCTGTCGGCGGCCGGGACGGACGCGGTGCGGGTGCGCGTCGCCGACGCCGAGGGCACCCCGGTCGCCTCGGTGGACTCGCTCGCCGTGCGCCGCATCTCGGCCGAGCAGCTGGCGGCCGCCGGCGGCACCGGCACCGACTCGCTGTTCCGCCTGGAGTGGCTGCCCGAGCCGGCCTCGTCCGGCACCCCGGCCGCCGGCTGGGCGGTCCTCGGCGAGGACCCGCTCTCCCTCGGTGCCGCGCTGAGCGGCGCGGGCGTGCCCGCCGTCACCGCCGCCGACCTGGACGAGCTGGCCGCCGCCGGCGGAACCGCGCCTGACCTGGTCATCGCCTGCCCCGCCGGGCGGACGGTGATCGAGGACCAGGCCGCCGCGGCCCGCGAGGCCGTGCACCGCACGCTCCACCTAGTGCGCGCCTGGCTCGCCGACGACCGGTTCGCCGCCTCCCGACTGGCGATCGTCACCAGCGGCGCGGTCGCCACCGGGCAGGCCGGCGAGAGCGTGACCGACCCGGCGCAGGCCGCCGTGTGGGGCCTGGTGCGCTCCGCGCAGTCGGAGAACCCCGGCCGCCTGGTGCTGGTGGACCTCGACGGCCACGACGCCTCGGCGCGCGCCTTCGCGGGCGCCGTGGCAGGCGGCGAGGACCAGCTGGCGATCCGTGCGGGCGCGGCGTTCACGCCCCGCCTGGCCCGGGTCACCGCCCCGGCCGGATCCGCGGACACCGAGTGGGACCCGGAGGGCACGGTGCTCGTCACCGGCGGCACCGGCACCCTCGGCGCGACCGTCGTCCGCCACCTGGTCGCCAACCGGGGCGTCCGGCACCTGCTGCTGACCAGCCGCCGCGGCCTGGAGGCACCCGGCGCCGCCGAACTGCGGGACGAACTCGCCGCTCTCGGCGCCCAGGTGACCGTCGCCGCCTGCGACGCCGCCGACCGGGAGGCGCTGGCCGCCACCCTGGCCGGTGTCCCCGCCGCCCACCCGCTGACCGCCGTGGTGCACGCCGCGGGCGTCCTCGACGACGGCGTGATCGGGACGCTCACCGCCGAACAGGTCGACCGGGTGCTGCGCCCGAAGACCGACGCGGCCTGGCACCTGCACGAGCTGACCGCGGGGCTGGACCTCGCCGGGTTCGTGCTGTTCTCCTCGGCGGCCGGTGTCTTCGGCGGCCCGGGCCAGGCCAACTACGCGGCGGCCAACGCCTTCCTGGACGCCCTCGCCTGGCAGCGGCGCGCGGCCGGGCTCCCGGCCACCTCGCTGGCCTGGGGCCTGTGGGAGGAGGCCAGCGGCATGACCGGCCACCTCGACGACGGCGACGTACGGCGCCTGTCGCGCGGCGGTGTCGCGGCGCTCACCTCCGAGGAGGGCCTGGCGCTGCTCGATGCCGCCCAGTCCCTGGACGAGGCCGCGCTGGTCCCGGTCCGGCTGGACCTGCCGGGCCTGCGCGAACTGGCCCGCACCGACGCCCTGCCGCCGCTGCTGCGCGGCCTGGTCCGCGTCCCGGCGCGGCCCGCGGCGGACGCCGCGGGCGGCTCCGCGGACGCCTTCCGGGAGCGCCTGGCGGCCACCCCGGAGGGCGAGCGTCCCACCCTGCTGCTGGACCTGGTGCGCTCCCAGGTCGCCTCGGTGCTCGGCCACTCCTCCGCGGACGCGGTCGAGCCGGACCGGGCGTTCCGCGAGGTCGGCTTCGACTCGCTGACCGCGGTGCAGCTGCGCAACCGGCTCACCGCGGCGACCGGGCTGCGGCTGCCCGCGACACTGGTCTTCGACCACCCGACGCCGACCGCGATCGCCGAGCTGCTGGGCGCCGAACTCGCCTCCGACACGGTCGGCGAGGAGCAGGCCGTCCAGTCGCTGATCGCCGGCATCGACGGTCTGGAGCGGGCCCTGTCCGACCTGGCGGAGGGCGGTGACGGACGGGAGCGGATCGCCGTCCGGCTCAACGCCCTGCTGGCCAAGGTCACCGCCGCCCCTGCAACCGAAGAGGGTGCGGAAGGCGACACGGTCAGGGAAAAGATCGAATCCGCGACCGACGACGAGATCTTCGATCTCCTCGACGGCTTCGGAATCAACTGAGAAGAGACGACGAGAACATGGCCATGTCCAACGAGGACAAGCTCCGCGGGTACCTGAAGAAGGCAGCCGCCGACCTGCACGAGTACCGGCAGCGGCTGAACGATGCCGAGTCCAAGACCCGCGAGCCGATCGCGATCGTCGGCATGGCCTGCCGCTACCCCGGCGGGATCGACGGCCCCGAGCGGCTCTGGGAGCTGCTCGAGGCCGGCGGGGACGCGATAGCCCCCTTCCCGGCCGACCGCGGCTGGGACCTGGAGGGGCTGTGGGACCCGCACCGGGAGCGGCGCGGCACCTCCTACGTGCGCGAGGGCGGCTTCGTCGACGACGCGGCCGGTTTCGACCCGTCCTTCTTCGGCATCTCCCCGCGCGAGGCGCTGGCCATGGACCCCCAGCAGCGGCTGCTGCTGGAGACCTCCTGGGAAGCCTTCGAGCGGGCCGGGATCGATCCGGCCTCGGTGCGCGGCAGCCGCACCGGCGTCTTCGCGGGCGTGATGTACAAGGAGTACGCCTCGGATGTGCGGGCCGTGCCCGAGGGCATCGAGGCGTTCCTGGGCACCGGCACCTCCAGCAGCGTCCTCTCCGGCCGGCTCTCCTACGTCTTCGGCCTGGAGGGCCCGGCGGTCACGGTGGACACCGCCTGCTCGTCGTCGCTGGTGACCCTGCACCTCGCGGCCCAGGCGCTGCGGCAGGGCGAGTGCGAGATGGCGCTCGCCGGCGGCGTCTCGGTGATGGTGACCCCCAACACCTTCATCGACTTCAGCCAGCAGCAGGCGCTCGCCGCGGACGGCCGCTGCAAGCCGTTCGCGGCCGCCGCCGACGGCACCGGACTCGCCGAAGGCGTGGGCGTCCTGCTCCTGGAGCGGCTCTCCGACGCCCAGCGCAACGGCCACCAGGTGCTGGCGGTGGTCCGGGGCTCGGCCGTCAACCAGGACGGCGCCAGCAACGGCCTCACCGCGCCCAACGGCCCGTCCCAGCAGCGCGTCATCCGCCAGGCCCTGGCCAACGCCCGGCTGGAGCCCGGCGACGTCGACGCGGTCGAGGCGCACGGCACCGGCACCACGCTGGGCGACCCGATCGAGGCGCAGGCGCTGCTGGCCACCTACGGCCAGGGCCGGGGCGAGGGCGGCGAGCCGCTGTGGCTGGGCTCGCTCAAGTCCAACCTGGGCCACACACAGGCGGCCGCCGGTGTCGGCGGCGTGATCAAGATGGTCATGGCACTGCGGCACGGGGTACTGCCCAAGACCCTGCATGTCGATGAGCCGTCGCCGCAGGTGGACTGGTCGGCGGGCGCTGTGGAGCTGCTCACCGAGGCACGTGAGTGGCGCCAGGTGGACGACCGCCCGCGCCGGGCGGGCGTCTCCTCGTTCGGCATCAGCGGCACCAACGCCCATGTGATTCTGGAGCAGGCGCCGGAGAGCGATGCCCCTGTTGAGGGCGGCGTTGAGCTGCCGGTGGTGCCGTGGCTGGTGTCGGGCAAGACGCCGGAGGCGCTGGCGGCGCAGGTCGAGCGGGTGCGCGGGGCGGCTGCCGACCTCGACCCGGTGGATGTCGGCTTCTCGTTGGCGACCGGCCGGGCGTCGTTCGAGCACCGGGCGGTTGTTGTCGGCTCCGAGGTCGTCTCGGGCCGGGTGCTGGGCGGCAAGCTCGCGGTGCTCTTCACGGGCCAGGGTGCGCAGCGGGTCGGCATGGGCCGCGAGCTGTACGCGGCCTTCCCGGTCTTTGCTGCCGCCTTCGATGAGGCGTGCGGCGCGCTGGGGTTGGATCCGGCGGTGCTGGACGACGCCGAGCGGCTCAACCAGACCCAGTACACCCAGGCGGCGCTGTTCGCGGTCGAGGTGGCGCTGTTCCGGCTCGTCGAGTCCTGGGGTGTGAAGCCGGACTTCGTCGGCGGGCACTCGATCGGCGAGCTGGCCGCCGCGCACGTCGCTGGGGTGCTGTCGCTTCAGGACGCGGGCAAGCTGGTTGCCGCCCGGGGTCGCCTGATGCAGGCGCTGCCGACGGGTGGGGCGATGGTCTCGCTCCAGGCCGGCGAGGACGAAGTGCTGCCGCTCCTCACCGATGGTGTGGACATCGCGGCGGTCAACGGCCCCAAGGCCGTGGTGATCTCCGGTGACGAGGACGCCGTCCTTGCCGTGGCAGCCTGCTTTGAGAAGACCAAGCGGCTGACCGTCTCGCACGCGTTCCATTCCTTCCGGATGGACGGGATGCTGGCCGACTTCCGCAAGGTCGCCGAGTCGCTGACCCTCCAGGCACCCCAGATCGCGATGACGGGCGAGGTCACCTCCCCCGAGTACTGGGTCCGCCACGTCCGCGAGGCCGTCCGCTTCCACGACGAGGTCACGGCCCTGCACGCCGAGGGTGTGCGTACCTTCCTGGAGCTGGGTCCCGGCGGGGTCCTGACGGCGATGGCGCAGGAGTGCCTGCCCGACGCCGAAGACGTGGCGTTCATCGCGGCTCTGCGCAAGAACAAGTCCGAGCCGGAGGCCGTGGTCTCCGCTCTCGGGCGGGTGCACATCACCGGCAACTCCGTCGACTGGACGGCCTTCTTCGCCGGAACCGGCGCCGCTCGGACCGACCTGCCCACGTACGCCTTCCAGCACGAGCGCTACTGGCTGGACGGTGACCGCGAGACGCTGCTGGATCCCGGGGTGGCGCTGCCCGAGGGGTATCTCTTCACCGGCCGGGTGGGGCTGAAGACCCATCCCTGGCTGGCCGACCACGCCGTCTCGGGGGTGACCCTGCTCCCCGGCACCGCGTTCGTGGAGCTGGCGATCCGGGCCGCCGACGAGGTCGGCTGCGACCTCGTCGAGGAACTGACCCTGGAAGCACCGCTGGTCCTGCCCGAGCAGGGTGCGGTGGAGCTGCGGGTGCTGGTCGGGGACCCGGACGAGGCCGGGCGGCGCGAGCTGAGTGTCCACTCGCGGTTCGAGGACGAGCCGTGGACCCGGCACGCCACCGGTGTGCTGGCGGTCGGCGCCCCGGCGCCGGAGTTCGACCTCACCGCGTGGCCGCCGGCCGGTGCCGAGACCGTCTCCGTCGACGGGCTCTACGAGCGGTTCGCCGAGCTGGGGATCGACTACGGTCCGGCGTTCCAGGGGCTGACGGCCGCCTGGCGCAAGGGCGATGAGGTCTTCGCCGAGGTCGCCCTGCCGGAGGACACCGAGGCCGGTGCGTTCGGGCTGCACCCGGCGCTGCTGGACTCCGCGCTGCACTCCATCGTGCTGGCCGGTCCTGGCCTCGGTCAGGGTGACGACACGGCCGTCCGGCTGCCCTTCGCGTGGAGCGGGGTGTCGCTGCTGGCGACAGGCGCGCGGACGCTGCGGGTGCGGGTGCGGGTGTCGGCCGGGGACGAGGGCGCGTCGCTCGCCATCGCGGACGGCGCCGGCGCCCCGGTCGCCTCGATCGGCACCCTCGCGCTGCGTACGGTGGACGCGGCGCAGCTGGCCGCGGCCCGCCCGGGCGGGAACGAGCCTCTGTTCCGCGTGGATTGGGTGGCCGCGCCGGCCACGGCCGCCGGTGGCGGTGGAGAGTCCGCCGAGGGCTGGGCGCTGCTGGCGGGCGAGGGTCTCCCCGTGGACCGCCGTTACGAGGACCTGGCGGCCCTGCGGGACGATCTCGCCGAAGGCGCGCCGGTCCCTGCCGTGGTGATCGCCGAGTGCGGCACCGGGCGCGCGGCGGCCGGTGATGTGCCGGGCGACGCCCTGGCCGCCGCGGAGCGTGCCCTGTCGCTGGTTCAGGAATGGCTGCTCGATGAGCGGTTCGCCGATGCCCGCCTGGTGCTGGTGGTCCGCCCGGACGACCTGGCCGCGAGCACCGTCCGGGGCCTGGTCCGCTCGGCCCAGTCGGAGAACCCGGGCCGCTTCGTGCTGGCGGAGCTGGACGGGGACGAGCCTTCCGCGCGTGCCCTGATCGCGGCCGTCGCGGCGGGGGACGAGTCCGAGATCGCCGTCCGCGAGGGCGCGGTGTACGTGCCGCGGCTGGCGCGGGCCGCCCGCCCGGCCGAGGAGGCCGCGCCGCGCTGGGGGAGTGACGCCACGGTGCTGGTCACCGGCGGTACCGGCTCGCTCGGTGCGCTGGTGGCCCGTCATCTGGTGGCCGAGCACGGGGTGCGGCATCTGCTGCTGACCAGCCGGCGCGGCCTGGACGCCCCGGGCGCGGCCGAGCTGCGCACCGAACTCGCCGCTCTGGGCGCCGAGGTGACCATCGCGGCCTGCGACACCGCCGACCGGGAGGCGCTGGCCGCGCTGCTGGCCGCCGTGCCCGCCGAGCATCCGCTGACCGGTGTGGTGCACACCGCCGGTGTGCTGGATGACGGTGTCATCGGCGCGCTGACCCCCGAGCGGCTGGAGACGGTCTTCCGGCCGAAGGTGGACGCGGCCTGGCATCTGCACGAGCTGACCCGCGAGATGGACCTGACGGCGTTCGTGCTCTTCTCCTCCGCGGCCGGTGTGTTCGGCGGACCCGGGCAGGGCAACTACGCCGCCGCCAACGCCTTCCTCGACGCCCTGGCCCGGCACCGGGCCGACGCCGGTCTTGCCGCCTCCTCGCTGGACTGGGGGCTGTGGGAGCAGACCGACGGCATGGGCCGGCTGGACGACGCCGATCGGGCCCGGATGGGCCGGGGCGGCGTGCGGGCCCTGGCCCCCGGGCAGGCGCTGGCCCTCTTCGACGCCGCGTCGGCCATGGACGACCCGGTGCTGGTGCCCATCCGACTGGACCTCGGCGCCCTGGCCGGGGCGGCGGGTGAGCTGCCGCCGCTGCTGCGCGGCCTGGTGCGCACCCCGGTCCGCCGGGCCCGGGCCGCCTCCGGCGGCGGCTCCGCGCTGGGCGAGCGGCTGTCCCGGGCCACCGAGGCCGAGCGGGCCGCGATCCTGCTGGACCTGGTCCGCGGCGAGGTGGCGGCCGTGCTGGGGTACAGCTACGGCGCCGAGGTGGAGCCGGAGCGGGCGTTCCGGGAGCTGGGCTTCGACTCGCTGACCGCGGTGGAGCTGCGCAACCGGCTGATCGCCGAGACCGGGCTGCGGCTTCCGGTGACCCTGGTCTTCGACTACCCGAACGCGGCGGCCATCGCCCGGTTCCTCGGCGAGGAGCTGGGGGGCGCCGCCGCGCGGGCCGGTGCGGTGGCAGTGCGGTCCGCCGCGGCCGGCGGGCCGGACGAGGACGACCCGATCGTGATCGTCGGCATGAGCTGCCGCTACCCGGGCGGGGTCGCCTCCCCCGAGCAGCTGTGGGACCTGGTCGCCTCCGGGACGGACGCAGTGTCGGCGTTCCCCACCGACCGCGGCTGGGACCTGGAGCGGCTCTACGACGCCGACCCGGACAAGCCGGGCACCAGCTATGTGCGCGAGGGCGGCTTCCTGCACGAGGCGGCCGAGTTCGATCCCGCCTTCTTCGGGATCTCCCCGCGTGAGGCGCTGGCGATGGACCCGCAGCAGCGGCTGCTGCTGGAGGCGTCCTGGGAGGCGTTCGAGCGGGCCGGGATCGACCCGGCCTCGGTGCGCGGCAGCCGCACCGGCGTCTTCGCGGGCTCGATGTACCACGACTACGCGACCGGGCTGCGTTCGATCCCCGAGGGCGTGGACGGCTTCCTGGGCACCGGCACCTCCGGGAGCGTGGTGTCGGGCCGGCTGAGTTACGTCTTCGGCCTCGAGGGCCCGGCGGTGACGGTGGACACGGCGTGCTCCTCCTCGCTGGTGGCGCTGCATCTGGCGGTGCAGGCGCTGCGGGCCGGTGAGTGCGATCTGGCGCTGGCCGGTGGTGCGACGGTGATGGCGACCCCGGTGTCGTTCATCGAGTTCTCCCGGCAGCGGGGGCTGGCCACCGACGGCCGGTGCAAGGCGTTCTCCGCGTCGGCGGACGGCACCGGCTGGGCGGAGGGCGCCGGCATGCTGCTCGTCGAGCGGCTGTCGGACGCGCGCCGCAACGGCCACCAGGTGCTGGCGGTGGTGCGCGGCTCGGCGGTGAACCAGGACGGTGCGAGCAACGGCCTCACCGCGCCCAACGGCCCCTCCCAGCAGCGCGTCATCCGGCAGGCGCTCGATGCCGCCGGACTGGCACCGGGCGACGTGGACGCGGTGGAGGCGCACGGCACCGGCACCACGCTGGGCGACCCGATCGAGGCGCAGGCGCTGCTGGCCACCTACGGCCAGGGGCGCGAAGGCGCCGAGCCGCTGTGGCTGGGTTCGCTGAAGTCGAACGTCGGCCACACGCAGGCGGCGGCCGGTGTCGGCGGTGTGATCAAGATGGTCATGGCGATGCGGCACGGCGTGCTGCCCAAGACCCTGCACATCGAGGAGCCGACCCCGCATGTGGAGTGGTCGGCCGGGGCCGTGGAGCTGCTGACCGAGGCGCGCGAGTGGCCGGAGCGCGGCCGTCCGCGCAGGTCGGCGGTGTCGTCCTTCGGGTTCAGCGGCACCAACGCCCATGTGGTCCTGGAGCAGGCCCCCGAGGTGGCTGTCGAGACCGAGCCGGAGGCCGGGGCGGAGCCCGGGTCGCAGCCGGCGGTGGCCGAGCTTCCGGTGGTGCCGTGGGTGCTCTCCGGCAGGACCCCGGAGGCGCTGGAGGCCCAGATCGAGCAGGTACGCCAGGCCGCCTCCTGGCTGGAACCGGTGGACGTCGGCTTCACGCTGGCGACCGCGCGGACCGCCTTCGACCACCGTGCCGTGGCGCTCGGTGGCGACCTGGAACGGCTGGAGACCGGGCGGGCGTTCAGCGGCAAGCTCGCCGTGCTCTTCACCGGGCAGGGTGCGCAGCGCGCCGGGATGGGCCGTGAACTGCGCGCCTCCTTCCCGGTCTTCGCGGCCGCCTTCGACGAGGCGTGCGCGGCGCTCGGGCTCGACCACGATGTCTTCGACGACCCCCAGCTGCTGGACCGGACCGAGCACACCCAGGCCGCGCTCTTCGCGGTGGAGGTGGCGCTGTTCCGGCTGGTCGAGTCGTGGGGGGTGCGGCCGGACTTCGTCGCGGGGCACTCCGTCGGCGAGCTGACCGCCGCGCACGTGGCCGGGGTGCTGTCGCTGGCGGACGCGGCCAAGCTGGTCGCCGCGCGCGGCCGGTTGATGCAGGCGCTGCCGGCCGGCGGCGCGATGGTCTCGCTCCAGGCAGCCGAGGACGAGGTCCGTCCGCTGCTGACCGACGGCGTGGACATCGCCGCGATCAACGGCCCGAACTCGGTCGTGGTCTCCGGTGACGAGGACGCGGTCCGCGAGGTCGCCGGCCACTTCGAGGCGCTGGGGCGCAAGACGAAGCGGCTGCGTGTCTCGCACGCCTTCCACTCGCCGCGGATGGACGCGATGCTGGCCGACTTCCGCGAGGTCGCCGAGGAGCTGACCTTCCACCCGCCGCGCCTCGCGGTGGTCTCAGGCGTCACCGGGGCGCTCGCGGACGCCGACGAGCTGTGCTCGGCGGAGTACTGGGTGCGGCACGTGCGGCAGGCGGTGCGGTTCAACGACGGCGTCAAGGCGCTGTACGGGGCGGGGGCGCGCACCTTCCTGGAGCTCGGCCCGGACGGGGTGCTCACCGCGATGGCCCAGGACTGCCTGCCGCTCGCCAAGGGCGTGACGTTCGTGCCGGCGCAGCGGCGGGACCGGGCCGAGGCCCATGCGGTCGTCCATGCGCTGGGCCGTCTCCATGTGACGGGCACCGCCGTGGACTGGGCGGCGTTCTTCGCGGGCAGTGGCGCGCGCCGCGTCGACCTGCCCACCTACCCCTTCCAGCGGCGGCGCTTCTGGCTGGAGTCCGGCGCGACCTGGGGCGGGGAGCCGGCGGCCGCGGCCGATCCGGTGGACGTGGAGTTCTGGGCGGCGGTGGAGCGCGGCGACCTCGACTCGCTCAGCGACACCCTGGACGCCACCGGCGAGTCGCGTCAGGCGCTGGCCGCGGCGCTGCCGCTGCTGGCCTCCTGGCGCAGGCGCCGGGCCGAGGACGCCGGTGCGGACGGTTCCGGGATCGAGGAACTGCTCGGTGCGTACGGCGCGGAGGACGAGACCGCGGACGAGGCCGGCGGGTTCATGGCGCGGCTGGCCGGGCTGCCCGAAGCCGAGCAGGAGGACGAGCTCTGCGGGATGGTGCTGGACCAGACTGCCGCGGTGCTCGGGCACGCCTCGCCCGACGACATCGAGGAGGACGCCGACTTCATGGACCTCGGCTTCACCTCGCTGCACGCCGTGGAGCTGCGGAACCGGCTGGAGCAGATCACCGGTCTCGAGCTGCCCGCTGCGCTGATCTACGAGAGCCCGACCCCTCGCGAGATGGCCGTCTTCCTCCTGGAGGAGAGGGAGGAGCAGGCGGAGGAGTCCGAGGACTGAGCCCCGCCTGAGCGGCTGGAACTGACGGAAGCGGGCGGGCCCGGACCGGTGGAGAACCGGTCCGGGCCCGTCCGCGTCCTCGGCCGCCGTGCGCGCGACCGGTCCTTGAAGCCCTAGCCCAGGGAGCCGAGGAAGTCCTCCATGACCTCCAGGAAGCGCTCCGGCTCCTCCAGGTGCGGCATGTGACTGGACTCCTCGAAGATCTCCCAGCGCACATCCGGGATGGCGTCGTAGAACGGCTGCACCGTCGCCGGGGTGGCCTCGTCGTAGCGGCCGCTGATCAGCAGCGTCGGCGCCTCGATGGCCGGCAGGCGGTCCACCACCGACCAGTCGCTCAGGCTGCCGATGACGTGGAAGTCGTTGGGGCCGTTCATGGTGTGGTAGACGGTCGGGTCGTTGGCCAGCGCGAGGAAGGTGGTCGCCAGCTCCGGCGGCACCGGGTCGACCCGGCACACGTACCGCTGGTAGTAGGCGAACATCGCCTGCTGGTACTCCTGGCTGTCATACGTCCCCGCCGCCTCGTGGCGGGCCAGTGCCTCCTGGGTCTCCGGCGGCAGCTCGCCGCGCAGCCGCAGCGCCTCCGCGCGCCAGATCGGCATCGACGCCGGGGAGTCGGCGATGATCAGCCCGCGCAGCCCGGCGGGCTGCCGGACGGCGTGTTCCGCGCCGAGCATGCCGCCCCAGGACTGGCCGAAGAAGACGTAGTCGTCGGCTATGCCCAGCTGCTGGAGGAGGTTGTCCAGCTCGTCCAGGAAGAGGTCGACGGTCCAGAAGTCGGCGCCACGGTCAGGCAGATGGGTCGAGCCGCCGTTGCCGAGCTGGTCGTAGTGGACGATCGGCCAGCCCTGCTCGGCGAGTGCGGTGAGCGCCAGCAGGTAGTCATGGGTGCTGCCGGGGCCGCCGTGCGCGACGACCAGCGGCGGGTTGCCGCTGTCCAGTTCGCCGGTGACCCGGTACCAGGTCCGGTAATCGCGATACGGAACGGTCCCCTTGGCACTCGGAGATGCGAACAACCTGCTGACACCCCATCCGGAAGGCACTGGTCATGGCCGAGAGTCATGGCGTGCGCCATAAACGAGATGCAACGTATCAGGGCGTTGCCGCCCCGCTGCCCGGACTTCCCCGGTAGGGGCTGGATCCGGGCCGGTAGGGGTACCGCGCCGAACCTCCCTCCTCCACCCTTTGGCTGGGAAGGTCTTCAGCAGACGGCGGGATACTGGTGAGTACGGCATTTGTGTTTCCTGGAATGGGACCGAACCGCTTCGCCGACATGGCGAAGTTCATGTTGGTCAATCCAGTGGCGCGGCGACTTTTCGCAGAAGCCGACGAAGCCGTCGGCTATTCCGTCGTGGAGCGATTCCGATCCTCCGGCGACGACTACTCCGAGGCCGCCCAGGTCGCATTCTTCGTCAACTGCGTCGCGCTGGCCGAATGGGCGCGGGACACCCTGGGCGAGGAGCCCGAGGTGTGCGCGGGGCCCAGCTTCGGCCTCAAGCCGATGACCGCCTTCGCCGGCGCGCTGCCCTTCCCCGACGCCGCCCGGCTGACCGCCCGGCTGGCCCGCTGCACCGCCGAGTACTTCGCCGCCGAGCACCAGGACCTGGTGACGCTCTCCTTCGTGCGCGCGCCCCAGGAGAAGCTGGAGCCGGTGCTCGCGGAGCTGACCGAGCGCGGCGAGTGGTACGACTTCTCCTGCTACCTCGACAACGGCTTCTACATGCTCACGCTGGGTGCCGGTTCCGTCGAGTGGCTGGAACAGCGGATCAGGTCGATCGGCGGCCTTCCGCTCTACACCATGCGGCCGCCGATGCATTCGTCGGCATTCGCCGCGCTCCGCCAGAAGGCACTCGACGAGGTCATCTCCGATTTCACGTTCCAGGACCCGAAGCTTCCGCTTGTCGCGGATTCCGACGGCTCGGTGGTGCGCGGTGCGGACGGGGTCCGCACCCTGCTGCTGGACGGTTTCGTGGCCCCGGTCCGCTGGCCCGCCGTCGTGGAAACGCTGAAGAACATGTCCGTCACCAAGGTGTGCGTCGCCGGCCCGGACAGCCTCTTCGGCCGTCTTGAGTGCACCGTTTCGAATTTCGAGGTTCTGGCCGTCGATCCGCGGCTCGCGATGCGGCCGCGCAAGTAATCGAGAACCAGGAGAAGGGAAAATCCCGTGTGGGACCAGCAGTTTGAGGAAATGCTCCGCAAGAGCCTGCCGTTCCTCCCCGCCGACGAGCCGATGCTCCCGGACCTCGACCTTCGCGACCACGGGCTGGACTCGCTCGGCATCGTCGAGCTCCTGATGTCCCTGGAGGCCGGCTACGACGTCAAGTTCGTCGACGACGCGCTGACCGTGGAGACCTTCTCCACCCCCGGCGTGCTGTGGAAGACCCTCTGCGTCCTCCGCGACGGCGACTCCCTGCCCGCCGCCTGATGGAGAACACGCTGCACGGACGGTTCCTGCGGGGCCTGGCCGTGGCCGGCGACCGGGACGCGTTCCGGGTCGCCGGCCACGGCGTGACGTATGCCCAGGCGCACCGCTCGGCGCTCGCCTGGGCCGGTGAGCTGCACGCCGCGGCCGGTGGCCGCCCCCGCGCGGTCGGCATCCTGGCCAGCAAGAACGAGACGGCCTACATCGGCACCCTGGCCGCCCTGTACGCGGGCGCCGCGGTCGTCCCGCTGCACCCCGGCTTCCCGGCCGCCCGCACCCGGCAGGCGCTGACCGCGGCCGGGGTCTCGGCGATCATCACCGACGAGACCGGCGCCGGTCTGCTGCCCGCCATCCTCGAGCAGGGCCCGGAGCTGCCCGTCCTGGTGCCCGAGCGCGGCGTCCGGCCCGAGGTGGCCCTGGAGCGGCCGCTGCCCGCCGAACCGGGGGACGCCGCCTATGTGCTGTTCACCTCGGGCTCGACCGGCCGGCCCAAGGGCGTGCCGATCTCGCACGGCGCCACCGCGCACTACTTCCGCACCCTCGACGCGCGCTACGACTTCACTCCCGAGGACGTCTTCTCGCAGACGTTCGACCTGACCTTCGACTGCGCGATGTTCGACCTGTTCTGCGCCTGGGGCGCAGGCGCGTGCGTGGTGCCGGTGCCCGCGCAGGCGTACCGGGCGTTCCCCGAGTTCGTCGCCGAGCAGCGGATGACCGTCTTCTTCTCCACCCCCAGCAGCATCGCCCTGCTGCGCAAGACCGGCGCGCTGACCGCCGGCGCGCTGCCGGGCCTGCGCTGGAGCCTGTTCGCGGGCGAGCCGCTGCGTGCCGAGGACGCCCAGGAGTGGCTGCGGGCCGCGTCCGGCTCCACCCTGGAGAACCTCTACGGCCCCACCGAGCTGACCATCACCTGCGCCACGCACCGCTGGTCGCCGCAGACCTCGCCGGACACTTGCGTCAACGGCGTGGTGCCCATCGGCCCGGTCTACGACGGCCTGGACCACATCCTGCTGGGCCCGGACGGCGAGGTGAGCACCGAAGAGGGCGAACTGTGCGTCTCCGGACCGCAGATGTGCGCCGGATACCTGGATCCGGACGACAACCACGGGCGCTTCCTGGAGCGTGACGCGCGCACCTGGTACCGCACCGGCGACCGGGTGCGCCGCTTCCCCGACGGCGAGCTGGCCTACCTGGGACGGGTCGACGACCAGGTCCAGGTGCAGGGCTGGCGGGTCGAGCTGTCCGAGATCAACCACGCGGTCCGCGCCTGCCCCGGCGTCGAGGAGGCGGCCACCGTCGTCGCCCCGCTGCCCGCCGGTGACGAACTCGTCGTCTTCTACACCGGACGGCCCGCCACTCCGGTGGAGCTGGCCCGGGCGCTGCGGTCCCGGCTCCCGCAGAACCTCATCCCACGACACTTCCAGCACTTGGACGAACTGCCGTTGAACGCGAACCGGAAGATCGACCGGGTCGGCCTGCGGTCCCGCGCGGCGGAGCTGTTCGCCCCCGCCGCCCGCATGCTGCACGAACTCCTCGACGAGCGGGCGTCCGCCACGCCCGACGCCCCCGCGGTCCGCGACGCCCGCGACCCCTGGACCTACCGCGAACTGGCCGGGCACAGCCGCGCCTTCGCGCACTGGCTGGCCGGCCAGGGCGTGGTCCGCGGTGACCGGATCCTGGTCCAGCTGCCCAACCGGCGCGAACTGGTCGCCATGCTCTACGGCTGCGCCCGCCTGGGCGTGGCCATGGTGCCGCTCAACCCCGCCATGAAGGAGTTCCACCTGCGCT
Source organism: Streptomyces sp. JLBT605 (assembly GCF_058215555.1). Classification (NCBI taxonomy): domain Bacteria; kingdom Bacillati; phylum Actinomycetota; class Actinomycetes; order Kitasatosporales; family Streptomycetaceae; genus Streptomyces; species Streptomyces sp. JLBT605. Next base: position 3,091,406 of record NZ_CM177087.1, on the reverse strand, counting down.
CGGTCATCGAGGACAGCGAGCCCCGGCTCGCCGTCGTCGAGGCCCCGGCGGTGGACGCGCTGCGCGAGCTGAGCGGCCTGCCGGTGCACGGCGTCGAGGCGCTGTGGACCGAGTTCGCCGAGGCCGGCGCCGCCGCCGACACCGCGGCCGTGGAGTCCGGGGCGGCCCCGTCCGACCTGGGCGTGCTCATCTACACCTCGGGCTCCACCGCCGCGCCGAAGGCGGTCATGTGCCCGCAGGCGCAGATGACCTTCGCCGCCCGCGCCATCCAGGAGGAGCTCGGCTACCGCGCGGACGACGTCGTCTACTGCCGCCTGCCGCTCTCCTTCGACTACGGCCTCTTCCAGATCCTGCTGTCCTGCCTGGCCGGGGCCGAGCTGGCGCTCGCCGGCGGGCAGACCGACATCAAGCTGCTCAGCGAGATCCGGGAGTACGGCGCGACCGTCTTCCCCGCCGTCCCCTCGCTGGCCCAGATGCTGCTGCGGCTCGCCGAGCGCGACCCGGGCGAGACCCGGCTGCGGCTGTTCACCAACACCGGGGCCGCGCTCCAGCAGGCGACCATCGAGGGCCTGCGCGGCTCCTTCCCCGGCGCAAGCGTGGCGCGGATGTTCGGCACCACCGAGTGCAAGCGCATCTCGATCATGCCCCCGCACCTGGAGCACGAGCGCCCCGACTCCGTCGGCCGCCCGCTGCCCGGGACCCAGGTGGCCGTGCTGGATGAGAACGGGGTGGCGCTGCCGCCCGGCGAGGTCGGCGAGATCACGGTGACCGGGCCGCATGTGATGGCCGGCTACTGGCGGGCGCCCGAGCTGACCGCCCGGACCTTCCGGCGGGATGAGCGCACCGGCGAGGTGCGGCTGCACACCGGCGACTACGGCTGGCTGGACGCCGACGGCTTCGTGTACTTCGAGGGCCGGCGCGACGACATGTTCAAGCGCAAGGGCACCCGGATGTCCACCACCGAGATCGAGGCCGCGGCGATGGACGTCCCCGGCGTGCGGGCGGCCGCGGTGCTCGCCCCGACCGAGGACCGGGACCTGGCCCTGTGCGTGGTCGGTGACGTGCGGCAGCCGGTGGTCCTCAAGGAGCTGTCCCAGCGGCTGGAGCCCGCGAAGATCCCGGCGGTCTGCCTGGTGCTGGACGAGCTCCCGCTCACCGCCAACGGCAAGAACGAGAAGAAGCGGCTGGCCGTGCTGGTCGACCAGGCACTGGGCGGCAAGGCCGCGGAGAACGGCGGGGGTACCCGATGAGCCGGCGCAAGGAACTGGTGGGGCGGTTCGGTTCGCCGCTCTACGTCCACGACCTGGACCGGGTGCGTGCCGCCCGGCAGGACCTGCGGGCCGCGCTGCCGCCGCAGTTCACCCTCTTCTACTCGCTGAAGGCCAATCCGCACCCGGAGATCGCCCGGGCGCTGGGCGAGGGGGACGGCGCCTGCCGTGCCGAAGTCTGCTCCACCGGTGAGCTGAACTCGGCGCTGGAGGCCGGCTTCCCGGCGGCGGAGATCCTCTACGGCGGGCCGGGCAAGACCGCCGCCGAGCTGGAGCACGCGATCCGGGCCGGGATCCGGCACTTCTCCGTGGAGTCCATCGGCGATCTGCGCCGGGTCGGTGCCGTGGCCCTCGCTCACGACACCGTCGCCGACTGCCTGCTGCGGGTCAACAACGAGTCCGCCAGCGCCACCACCAGCATCCGCATGACCGGGACGCCCTCCCAGTTCGGCATCGACGGCGAGACCCTCGCCGACGGGGTCGAGGAGCTGAAGCGCGTCCCCGGCACCCGGATCGTGGGCGCCCACTTCTTCCCGCTGAGCAACGCCCGCGACGAGGAGAGCCTGATCTCCGAGTTCCGGCAGAGCATCGAGGCGGCCGCCCGGATGCGCGACGAACTCGGCCTGCCCATGCGCTTCCTCGACATCGGCGGCGGGTTCGCCGCCCCGTACGCCGGGCCGGGAGAACGCCCCCGGTACGGCAAGCTGCGCGGCGAGCTCGAGCAGACCCTGGACGTGCACTTCCCCGGCTGGCGCGAGGGCGAGGTGGAGATCGCGTGTGAGTCCGGCCGTTACCTGGTCGGCGACAGCGGGGAACTGCTGACCACGGTCACCAACATCAAGACCAGCCGCGGCCGGAAGTTCGTCATCCTCGACGCGGGCATCAACACCTTCGGCGGCATGGCGGGCCTGGGCCGTCTGCTGCCGCTGTCCATCACGGTGGACACCGAGCACGCAGACGGCGACGCCGGCGAAAACGGCGGAAACGGCGAGGAAGCCGAGGCGCAGGAGACCGAGACGGCCACCCTGGTCGGCCCGCTGTGCACCCCGGGCGACATCCTCGGCCGCAACGTCAGCGTGCCCGCGCTCGCCGAGGGCGACCTGATCGCCATCCCCAACGCCGGCGCCTACGGAGCCACCGCCAGCCTGCTCCACTTCCTCAGCCGCCCGGCCCCCGCCGAAGTCCTCGTCTCCGGCGGAGAGGTCGTCTCCGCGACGCGGCTGGAGACGGCCCGAACCCGCCTCGCGGACTAGGCGTCACACGCCGGGGTGCCCGGCAACAGATCAACGAGATGAACGAACGAATGGGTGGAATGCGCGGATGAGCCTCCTCGACCTGGTGACCGAGACGGCGGTGGCGGTCCTGCGCAAGGCGGGCCGTGACGTCCCCGAGCCCGCCGCGGTGCGCGGCGGGCGCACCTTCCTGGACCTGGGATTCGACTCGCTGGCCGCCGTCGACATGCACAAGCGGCTCGGTGCGGCCCTGGGCCTGGAACTGCCCGTCACCATCACCTTCGACCACCCCACCCCCGCCGCGCTCGCCCGCTACCTGCACACCCGGCTGCACGGCGGCTCCGCCGAGCCGGAGCCGGTACGCACCGCGCGGCCCGGCCACGCCGACGACGAGCCGATCGCGATCGTGGCCATGGCCTGCCGCTACCCCGGCGGTGTCAGCTCCGCCGAGGAGCTGTGGCAGCTGGTCGCCGACGGGCGGGACGCGATCTCCGGCCTGCCGGTCGACCGCGGCTGGGACCTCGCCGCGCTCTACGACGAGGACCCGGACAAGCCCGGCACGACCTATGTGCGCGAAGGCGGCTTCCTGCACGAGGCGGCCTGGTTCGACGCCGAGTTCTTCGGGATCAGCCCGCGCGAGGCGACGGCGATGGACCCGCAGCAGCGGCTGCTGCTGGAGGCATCCTGGGAGGCGTTCGAGCGCGCCGGGATCGACCCGGTGTCGGTACGCGGGACCGGCACCGGCGTGTTCATCGGCGCCGAACCGCAGGAGTACGGGCCCCGGCTGCACGAGGCGCCGGAGGGCCTGGAGGGCTATCTGCTCACCGGCAACGCCACCAGCGTCGTCTCCGGCCGCGTCGCCTACGCCCTGGGCCTGGAGGGCCCGACGCTGACCGTGGACACCGCCTGCTCCGGCTCGCTGGTCGCCCTGCACCTGGCGGTGCGGGCGCTGCGCGCCGGCGAGTGCGACCTGGCCCTGGCCGGTGGTGTCGCGGTGATGTCCAGCCCCGGCACGTTCACCGCGTTCAGCCGGCAGCGCGGCCTGGCGCCGGACGGCCGCTGCAAGGCGTTCTCCGCGTCGGCGGACGGCACCGGCTGGGCCGAGGGCGTCGGCGTCCTGGTGGTCGAGCGGCTGTCGGACGCGCGCCGCAACGGCCACCAGGTGCTGGCGGTGGTGCGGGGTTCGGCGATCAACCAGGACGGTGCCAGCAACGGCCTGACCGCGCCGAACGGTCCCTCGCAGCAGCGGGTGATCCGGCAGGCGCTGGCCGACGCCGGGCTGGCCGCTGCGGACGTGGACGCCGTGGAGGCGCACGGCACCGGCACCCGGCTCGGCGACCCGATCGAGGCGCAGGCGCTGCTGGCCACCTACGGCCAGGGCCGTGCGGAGGACGCCGGGCCGCTGTGGCTGGGGTCGCTGAAGTCCAACATCGGGCACAGCCAGGCGGCCGCCGGTGTCGGCGGCGTGATCAAGATGGTCATGGCGATGCGGCACGGGCTGCTGCCCAAGACCCTGCACGCCGACGAGCCGACCCCGCACGTCGACTGGTCGACGGGCACGGTCGAGCTGCTCACCGAGGCCCGGGAGTGGTCCTCGGACGCCGAGCGGCCGCGCCGCGCCGGCGTCTCCTCCTTCGGCATCAGCGGCACCAACGCCCATGTGATCCTGGAGCAGGCGCCCGAACCCGAGGCCCCTGCGGAGCCCGAGACCCCCGCGGACACCGCTTCCGAGGCACCTGCTCAGGCCCCCGCCGACGCCGCCGAGACGCCCCGCACGCCGGTGCCGTGGGTGGTGTCCGGCAGGACGCCCGAGGCGCTGGCCGCGCAGCTCGAGCGGCTCCGCGAGGCTGCCGACGGCCTGGACCCGGCGGACGTCGGCCACGCCCTGGCCGCCCGCACCGCGTTCGAGCACCGGGCGGTCGCGCTCGACGGCGACCTGGACCGGCCGGTGACCGGCCGGGCGCTGGGCCACAAGCTCGCCGTGCTCTTCACCGGGCAGGGCTCCCAGCGGCTCGGCATGGGCCGCGAGCTGTACGCGGCGTTCCGGGTGTTCGCCAAGGCGCTGGACGACGCCTGCGGCTACCTGGACATCCAGCTCGACACCCCGCTGCGCGAGGTGCTCTTCGCCCCGGAGGGCTCCCCCGAGGCGGCCCTGCTGGACCAGACGATGTACACCCAGACCGCCCTGTTCGCCGTCGAGGTGGCGCTGTTCCGGCTGGTCGAGTACTGGGGCGTGCGGCCGGACTTCGTCGCCGGCCACTCGGTCGGCGAGCTGTCCGCCGCGCATGTCGCCGGGGTGCTGTCGCTGGAGGACGCCGCCATGCTGGTGGCGGCCCGGGGACGGCTGATGCAGGAGCTGCCCGGCGGCGGCGCCATGGTCTCCCTCCGGGCGAGCGAGGACGAGGTCCGTCCGCTGCTGACCGACGGGGTGGACATCGCGGCCGTCAACGGCCCGGAGGCCGTGGTGATCTCCGGTGACGAGGACGCCGTCCAGCGGATCGCCGAGCGCTTTACGAAGGCGAAACGGCTGAACGTCTCGCACGCCTTCCACTCGCCGCACATGGACGCCATGCTCGAGGAGTTCTCCCGGATCGCGGAGATCCTCGACTACGCGCCGCCCCGCATCCCGGTCGTCTCCAACGTCACCGGCGAGCAGGCCACCGACGAGGAGCTGTGCTCGCCCGAGTACTGGGTCCGGCACGTGCGGCAGGCCGTCCGCTTCCACGACGGCGTCCGGCTGCTGGAGCGGCAGGGCGTGCGCACCTTCCTGGAACTCGGGCCGGACGGCGTGCTCTCGGCGATGGCCGCCGGCTGCCTGACCGAGCCGGACGCCGCCGCGCTGGTCCCGGCACTCCGCCGCGACCGCCCGGAGACCGCCGCACTGACCGGCGCGCTCGCGGCCGTCCACGTCCGGGGCGCGGACGTGGACTGGGCGGCGTTCCTCGCCGCGCGCGAGCCGGGCCGGGCCCCGCGCCGGGTCGAGCTGCCGACCTACGCCTTCCAGCGGCAGCACTACTGGCTGGACGCCCCGGCCGCCACCGGCGACGCATCCGGATTCGGCCTGGTCCCCGCCGGACACCCGCTGCTGGGCGCCGAGCTCAGCCTCGCCGAATCCGGCGAACTGGTGCTGGTCGGCAGCCTCTCCCTGAGCACCCACCCCTGGCTGGCCGACCACGCCGTCTCCGGCACGGTGCTGCTGCCGGGCACCGCCTTCGTGGAGCTGGCCATCCAGGCCGGGGACCGCGTCGGTTGCGAGCTGCTGGAGGAACTCACCCTCCAGGCGCCGCTGCTGATCCCGGACCGGGGCGCGGTCCGCGTCCAGCTGGCCGTCACCGAGCCCGACGCCGCCGGCCGCCGCACGCTGACGATCCACTCCCAGCCCGCAGGCGACTCCTTCGAGCAGCCCTGGACCAAGCACGCCTCCGGGGTGCTGGCCACGGCCGGCGCCCGGAGCGCCGCACCCTCCTTCGACCTGTCCGTGTGGCCGCCGCGGGAGGCGACCCCCTACCCGGGCACGGACGGGCTCTACGACCGGCTGGCGGAGCAGGGTTACGGCTACGGCCCCGCCTTCCAGGGGCTGCGGGCGGCGTGGCACCGCGGCGACGAGGTCTTCGCCGAGGTCACCCTCCCCGAGGACGCGGAGGCCGACGCGTTCGGCCTCCACCCGGCCCTGCTGGACGCGGCACTGCACGCCATCGGGCTGGACGAGGAGTCCGGCCCCGAGCTGCCGTTCGCCTGGAGCGGCGTCACCCTGCACGCCGTCGGCGCCCGCACCCTGCGGGTCCGGGTGCGCCCCGGCGAGGCCGGCGGCCACACCCTGGAGCTCGCCGACGCCACCGGCGCCCCGGTGGCCACGGTGGAGTCGCTGGTGCTGCGGCCGGTGTCGGCCGACCTCGCCGCCCAGGCCGCGAGCGGCGGCCTCCATGAGTCGCTGTTCCGGCTGGAGTGGACCGCCCTGCCCGGCACGGGATCCGGCGCCGCGGCCGAGCGTTTCACCGTCCTCGGCGAGGGCGGCCCCGCCCACCGCGACCTGACTTCGCTCGGCGCGGCGATCACCGCCGGCGCCGCCGTCCCCGACACCGTCGTGGTGCCGCTGGACGCCTGTCGGACGGACGACCCCGCCCCGGCCGCCGCCCGGGCCGCGCTCCGGCAGGCCCTGGAGGTGATCCAGGAGTGGCTGGCCGACGAGCGGTTCACCGCCTCCCGCCTGGCCCTGCTGCTGAAGGGCGGCCACGACCTGGCCCGCGGTGCGGTGGCCGGTCTGGTGCGCTCGGCGCAGGAGGAGCACCCGGACCGGCTGGTCCTGGTCGACCTGGACGAGACGCCGGAATCCTGGCAGGCGCTGCCGGCCGCGCTCGGCTCGCGCGAGCCGGAGATCGCGGTCCGCCACGGCGCCGTCTCCGTCCCCCGCCTGACCCGGGTCCCGGTGCCCGCCGCGCACGCTGACGGCACCGGCACCGAGGGCACCGGCACCGACGGCACGAACGCCGACGGCACGGGTACCGCGCGGCCCTGGGCGGCGAGAGGCACCGTCCTCATCACCGGCGGCACCGGCGGCCTCGGCGCGCTGCTCGCCCGCCACCTCGTGGCCGAACACGGCGTACGCCACCTGCTGCTGGCCAGCCGGCGCGGAGCGGACGCACCCGGCGCGGCCGAGCTGACCGGTGAACTCGCCGAGCTGGGCGCCGAGGTCACCATCGCCGCCTGCGACGCGGCCGACCGGGACGCCCTGGCGGCACTGCTCGCCTCCATCCCCGCCGCGCACCCGCTGACCGCGGTCGTGCACACCGCGGGCGTGCTCGACGACGGCATCGTCACCGCGCTGACCCCGGAACGGCTGGACGCGGTGCTCCGGCCCAAGGCGGACGCGGCCTGGCACCTCCATGAGCTCACCCGCGACCTGAACCTCGCGGCCTTCGTCGTCTTCTCCTCCGCGGCCGCCACCCTGGACGGCGGCGGTCAGGGCAACTACGCCGCGGCCAACGCCTTCCTCGACGCGCTCGCCCGCCACCGCCGCGCGGCCGGGCTGCCCGCCGTGGCGCTCGCCTGGTCCCTGTGGGCCGAGAGCAGCGGCATGGCCGGGCAGTTGGACGAGACGGACCTGCGGCGAGTGGCCCGCTCCGGCCTGCCCGCGCTGACCACCGCGGAGGGCCTGGCGCTGTTCGACGCCGCGCTCGCCAGCGGCGAGTCGGCCCTGCTGCCGATGCGGGTGGACCCGGCGGCGCTCCGCAACCGGGCGGCCGGCGTGCCCTCCGTACTGCGCGGGCTGGTGCGGACGCACAGCCGCCAGGCGGCCCGTACCGAGGCGGCGACCGGCCCCGGCGGCACGCTGCGCGCCACCCTGGAGGCGCTGCCGGAGGCCGACCGCGCACCGGCGCTGCTGGACCTGGTCCGCACCGAGGTCGCCACCGTCCTCGGGCACAGCGGCCCGGAGGCCATCGAGGCCGAACGCGCCTTCAACGCCATCGGCTTCGACTCCCTCGCCGCCATCGAGCTGCGCAACCGGCTGAACGCGGCCACCGGCCTGCGGCTGCCCGCGACGCTCACCTTCGACTACCCGACCGCCGCGACGCTCGCCGAGCACCTGCGCGAGACGGTCCTGGGCACCGCCGGCCCGGCGAACGGCCCCGCCTCCTCCGCCGCCGCCCGGACGGCCGTGGACGACGAGCCGATCGCCATCGTGGCCATGAGCTGCCGCTACCCGGGCGGGGTCGCCTCGCCGGAGGAGCTGTGGCAGCTGGTCGCGGCCGGCCAGGACGGCATCACGCGCTTCCCGGACGACCGCGGCTGGGACGTCGAGACGCTCTACGACCCGGACCCGGACAACTCCGGCACGACCTACTCGATCGAGGGCGGGTTCCTGCACGACGCCGCCGAGTTCGACGCGGACTTCTTCGGGATCTCCCCGCGTGAGGCGCTGGCGATGGACCCGCAGCAGCGGCTGCTGCTGGAGGCGTCCTGGGAGGCGTTCGAGCGGGCCGGGATCGACCCGGCCTCGGTGCGCGGCCGAGCCGTCGGCGTCTTCGCCGGTGTGATGTACCACGACTTCGGCGCCCGTCTGCGGCACGTTCCCGAGGGACTCGAGGGGTACGTCGGCAACGGCAGCCTGGGCAGCGTGGCCTCCGGCCGGGTCGCCTACGCGCTCGGCCTGGAGGGCCCGGCGGTCACGGTGGACACCGCCTGTTCGTCGTCGCTGGTCGCGCTCCACTGGGCGATCCAGGCGCTGCGGCAGGGCGAGTGCGAGATGGCGCTCGCCGGTGGCGTCACCGTGATGACCACCCCGGACACCTTCATCGACTTCTCCCGGCAGCGCGGCCTGGCCCGCGACGGTCGCTGCAAGGCGTTCGCGGCCTCGGCGGACGGCACCGGCTGGGGTGAGGGCGTCGGCATGCTGCTCGTCGAGCGGCTGTCGGACGCCCAGCGCAACGGCCACCAGGTGCTGGCGGTGGTCCGGGGCTCGGCCGTCAACCAGGACGGCGCGAGCAACGGCCTCACCGCGCCCAACGGTCCCTCCCAGCAGCGCGTCATCCGCCAGGCCCTGGCCGGGGCCGGTCTCGCACCGGGCGATGTGGACACGGTCGAGGCGCACGGCACCGGCACCACGCTGGGCGACCCGATCGAGGCCCAGGCCCTGCTGGCCACCTACGGCCAGGAGCGCGGTGAGAGCGGCGAGCCGCTGTGGCTGGGCTCGCTCAAGTCCAACCTGGGGCATACCCAGGCGGCCGCCGGTGTCGGCGGCGTGATCAAGATGGTCATGGCGATGCGGCACGGTGTGCTGCCCAAGACCCTGCATGTCGATGAGCCGTCGCCGCAGGTGGACTGGTCCGCCGGCGCGGTGGAGCTGCTCACCGAGGCACGTGAGTGGCCACAGCGGGAGCAGCAGCCCCGGCGCGCGGGTGTCTCGTCCTTCGGCATCAGCGGCACCAACGCACACGTGATTCTGGAGCAGGCGCCGGAGACGGATGCCCCTGTTGAGGGCGGTGTCGAGCTGCCGGTGGTGCCGTGGGTGGTCTCGGGCAAGACGCCTGAGGCGCTGGCGGCGCAGGTCGAGCGGGTGCGTGAGGCCGGTTCTGGGCTGAGCCCGGTGGATGTCGGGTTCTCGCTGGCGACCGGCCGGGCGTCGTTCGAGCACCGGGCGGTGATCGTCGGCTCTGAGGTCGTCTCGGGCCGGGTGCTCGGCGGCAAGCTGGCCGTTCTCTTTACCGGCCAGGGTGCGCAGCGGGTCGGCATGGGCCGCGAGCTGCGGGACGCGTTCCCGGTGTTCGCTGCCGCTTTCGATGAGGCGTGCGGCGCGCTGGGGTTGGACCCGGCGGTGCTGGAGGACGCCGAGCGTCTGAATCAGACGGAGTTCACGCAGGCGGCGCTGTTCGCGGTCGAGGTGGCGCTCTTCCGGCTCGTCGAGTCGTGGGGTGTGAAGCCGGACTTCGTCGGTGGTCACTCGATCGGTGAGCTGGCTGCCGCGCATGTTGCCGGGGTGCTGTCGCTTCAGGATGCGGGCAAGCTGGTGGCGGCTCGTGGCCGTCTGATGCAGGCGCTGCCGACGGGTGGGGCGATGGTCTCGCTCCAGGCGTCGGAGGACGAGGTTCGTCCGCTGCTGACCGATGGTGTGGATATCGCGGCGGTCAACGGCCCGAACGCTGTGGTGATCTCCGGTGACGAGGACGCCGTCCTTGCCGTGGCAGCGTGCTTTGAGAAGACCAAGCGGCTGACCGTCTCGCACGCGTTCCACTCGTTCCGGATGGACGGGATGCTGGCCGACTTCCGCAAGGTCGCCGAGTCGCTGACCTTCCACGCACCGCGCATCGCGATGACGGGCGAGGTCACCTCCCCCGAGTACTGGGTGCGGCATGTCCGCGAGGCGGTCCGCTTCCGCGACGAGGTCACGGCCCTGCACGCCGAGGGTGTGCGGACCTTCCTGGAGCTGGGCCCCGGCGGGGTCCTGACCGCCATGGCGCAGGAGTGCCTGCCTGACGCCGACGGCGTGGCGTTCGTCGCGGCTCTGCGCAAGAACAAGTCCGAGCCGGAGGCCGTGGTCTCCGCTCTCGGGCGGGTCCACATCACCGGCAACTCCGTCGACTGGACGGCCTTCTTCGCCGGAACCGGGGCCGCGCGCGTCGATCTGCCCACCTACGCCTTCCAGCGCCGGCACTACTGGCTGAGCGCCACGCTCGACGCGGACGATGTGGTGCTGGGCGACGCCATCGCGCTGCCCGAGGGCTACCTCTTCACCGGCCGGCTGTCGTTGCAGAGCCACCCCTGGCTGGCCGATCACGCCGTCTCCGGTGTGGTCCTGCTGCCCGGCACCGCCTTCGTCGACCTGGCCCTGCGCGTCGGCGATCAGGTCGGCTGCGATGTGCTCGACGAGCTGACGCTTCAGGCGCCGCTGGTGCTGCCTGAGCGGGGTGCGGTGGAGCTGCGGGTCCTGGTCGGAGACCGGGACGAGACGGGACGGCGTCCGCTGAGCGTCCATGCGCGCTTCGGGGACGAGCCGTGGACGCGGCACGCCACCGGCGCGCTGGCCACCGGGGCCCCGGCCCCGGACGTCGACCTGACCGCCTGGCCGCCGGCCGGTGCCCAGACCATCGCGGTCGACGGGCTCTACGACCGGTTCGCCGGGATCGGCCTCGACTACGGGCCGGTGTTCCAGGGCCTGACGGCCGCCTGGCGCGAGGGCGAAGACGTCTACGCCGAGGTATCCCTCCCCGAGGGCACGGACGTCGGGGCGTTCGGTCTGCACCCGGCACTGCTGGACGCGGCCCTGCACGCGATCGGGCTGGGTGGCGGTGCGGACTCCGAGCAGGCCGAGTTGCCGTTCGCGTGGAGCGGGGTGTCGCTGTACGCGACCGGGGCCGAGGCGCTGCGGGTGAAGCTCTCGGCGACGGAGAACGGGACGTCGCTCGCCATCGCGGACGCGACCGGGGCGCCCGTCGCCGCCGTCGCGTCCCTCGCCCTGCGGCCCGTGGCGGTCGAAGGGATCGCGGCGGCCCGCGAGGCCACGCACGACGCGTTGTTCCAGGTCGAGTGGACCGCCTTGCCGACCGCCGACACAGCAGCCGGCACCGGTACCAACCCCGGCTCCGGCTCCGGGCAGGGCGTCTGGGCGCTGCTGGGCGGTGACGGCCCGCGCGTCGCCGCACTGGCGAAGGCGTCCGGCGCGCGGATCGATCAGTACCCGGATCTCGCGGCGCTGGCGGCATCAGGCCATGTCCCGGAGGTCGTTCTGGCCCCCTGCACGGTCGAGCCCGGCCAGGGTGGTGCGGACCGCGAGCTGGTGACCGGGGTCCGGGTGGCGTCGTACCGGGCGCTCGATCTGGTCCGGTCCTGGCTGGCCGACGAGCGGTTCGCCGCCTCCCGCCTGGCCATCGTGACCAGCGGCGCGGTGGCGACCGCCGCCGACGACGATGTGGACGACCTGGCGACCGCCCCGGTGTGGGGCCTGCTGCGGGCGGCGCAGGCCGAGAACCCGGGCAGGTTCGTGCTGGTCGACGTGGAGTCCGGCGGTGCGGACGTCGGCGGGGCGCTGGCCGCCGCGCTCGGCTCCGGTGAGCCCGAGGTGGCGCTGCGCCAGGGTGCGGTGCTGGTGCCCCGGCTGGCCCGCTCCACGGCAACGGCCACGGCTACCGCCACGTCCACGGCCGTGACCGAGGACGGCGCGGCCGAGGGCGGGGCTGCCGGGTGGAACCCGGACGGCACGGTGCTCATCACCGGCGGCACCGGCGGCCTGGGCGCCCGCGTGGCCCGCCATCTGGTCGTCGGGCACGGGGTGCGCCATCTGCTGCTCGCCAGCCGTCGGGGCCCGGCGGCCCAGGGCGCGGCCGCGCTGCGGGAGGAACTGACCGCGCTCGGCGCCGAGGTGACCCTCGCCGCCTGTGACGCGGCCGACCGGGAGGCGCTGGCCGCGCTGCTGGCCGCCGTCCCCGCCGAGCATCCGCTGACCGGCGTGGTGCACACCGCCGGTGTGCTGGACGACGGCGTGATCGACGCGCTGACCCCGGAGCGGCTCGACGCGGTGTTCCGCCCGAAGGTGGACGCGGCGTGGAACCTGCACGCGCTCACCGTCGAGCTCGACCTGCGGCTCGACGCGTTCGTGCTGTTCTCCTCGGCCGCCGGCACCTTCGACGGCGCCGGGCAGGGCAACTACGCGGCGGCCAACGTCTTCCTGGACGCGCTGGCCCAGCACCGCCGGGCGCAGGGCCTGCCGGCCGTCTCGCTCGCCTGGGGCCTGTGGGGCGGGGACAGCGGGATGGGGGCGCAGCTCGACGCCGCCGACCTGCGGCGGCTCTCCCGGTCCGGGATGCTCCCGCTGGCCGAGGCGGAGGGCATGGCGCTGCTCGACGCGGCGGTGCGGCAGACCGGCACCGCCCGGCTGGTCCCGATGCGGCTCGATCTCGCCGCCGTACGGGCCGCCGCCGGAGAGGACGGCGTGGCCGCGCTGCTGCGCGGGCTGGTGCGGGCGCCCGCCCGCCGCGCCGCGCGGCCCGGGACGGCGCCGGAGCCGACGGCCACCTTCGCCTCGCGCATGGCGGCGCTGCCGGAGGAGGAGCGGGCGGCCGAGCTGCTGCAGCTGGTGCGTACCCATGTCGCCGTGGTCCTGGGCCACACCGGACCGGATGCGGTGGAACCGACACGCGGCTTCGGTGAGTTGGGTGTCGACTCGCTGGCGGCGGTGGAGCTGCGCAACCGGCTGGGCGGGGCGACCGGGCTGCGACTGCCGGCCACGCTGATCTTCGACTATCCGACGTCGGAGGCGATCGCCGGTTTCCTCGCCGAGAAGGTGGCGCCGGTGGCGGCGACGCGGCCGATGTCGCTGGAGGAGCAGTTGGCGGCGCTGGAGACGGTGGTGGCGGCCGCGAGCCCGGACGCCGGCGAGCACGCCCGGATCTCGGAGCGGCTGCGCGCCCTGACCTCGGCCTGGCAGGAGCTGCGCCGGGACGAGGAGCGCGAGGAGGGGCCGGAGCTGGACTCGGTCACCGCCGACGAGCTGTTCGACATCCTCGACGACGAGCTGGAGACGTCGTAGCGGAACGGCGAACGGCCGGCCCGGGATTCCCGGGCCGGCCGTTGTGCTGCCTGCCGGCTGCTGCTCTCTGCCAGGTCAGCCCATCATCGGGGCGGCCTGGTAGATGTTGTCGTAGAACGACTGGTAGCGGGCGCGCGAGGCCTCGTCGACCTCCGTGCTCCGCGGCCGGGGCTTGGCGACCCGGCCGGCCGACCGCTTCGCCCAGTCCTCGGCGTCGTCGAGGGCGAGGAAGCTGCCCAGGCGGGTGAGTTCACCCTGCGGGTCCTGGAGCAGGTCCTCGTAGGCGATGCGCAGGGCGCGGTCCTCGGGCAGGTCGCGCAGGGCGTCGTCGGTCTTGCGGGCCATCACCGCCTGGAGGGCGATGAGGTTCATCATGGACGCCTCGCTGCCCGCCCGGTAGTCGAGCACCTCGGGGGTGAGGTTCTCCGGCAGCAGGTGCTCCAGGTCCGGCGGCACCTGTGCGCCCGCCGGGCGGGAGCCCTTGACGAACGGGTCGAAGCCGCAGCGCTGCCGGAAGCTCACGCTGAGGTCGGCCATCAGGAACATCGAGTGGTTCGTCATGGAGAGCGCGACGTCCACGATGTCGCGGGTCAGGTAGACGACGCGCACCCCGGGGAACATCTCCAGCAGCTCGGAGACGTACAGGCCGGAGGTGGCGGACTTCTCCACCCAGCGCGGCTTGCCGCCGTAGGTGGCGAGCAGGGCGAACAGCCGGCGGTAGTGGGCGCCGAGCGGCTGGGTGGGGAACTCCGGCACCAGGCCGGCCAGTTCCTCCAGCAGCTTGTCCGGGTCCTCGCTGATCGCGGGGAGCGTGAAGCCCAGCAGTCCGGACAGCTCCGGCGGCGTCTGGTGGCGGCTGAGGTCGTAGCGGACCTCCTTGGGCACCCGGCCCAGGCGGACCACGGTGTTCATGGACAGCCAGGGCTCGGTCACCAGCTCCCAGAACTGCCGGCCGGTCATGACCTCCTGCACCATGCCGGCCTGGTACTGGGAGCCGAAGAACTCCAGCAGCGGCACCATGGTGGAGTGCTCGGCGAGCAGGTCCGACACCAGGGTCGAGCCGCAGCGGCCGCTGCACACGATGATGGTCCCGGGATCGGTGCCCGGCTCGATTTGATCGGTGGACATCACTGCATCACTTTCCCATTCATCGTGCCGACGTCTTCAGCGCGTCGACGTCAAACCAGCTGTGGTGGAAACGATGTGGTCGGAGATGAGATTGACGATCTCCGACTGGTGATCGGTCAGATAGAAGTGGCCGCCCTCGAACACCTGGCACTCGAAGTGGCTCGTGGTGTGATCGGCCCAGGCCCGTACCTCGGCGAGCGACGCTTTCGGGTCGTCCTGCCCGACCAGCGCATATACCGGGCAGTTCAGCTTCGGCCCGGGTTCGTACCGATAGGTCTCGATGGCCTTGTAGTCACTTCTGATCGCGGGCATGATCATCCGCAGCAGTTCCTCGTCGCCGAGGAGGGCCGAGTCGGTGCCGTTGAGCATCTGGAGTTCGGCCACGATCGCCTCGTCCGGGCCCTGGTGGACGAACTCGCTGCGGTGGGTGGACGGCGCCCGGCGGCCGGAGACGAACAGGCCCAGCGGGGCGATCCCCACCAGCTCCATCCGGGCGGCCACCTCGAACGCCAGTGTCGCGCCCATGCTGTGCCCGAAGAGGGTGAGCGGGCGGTCCGCCCACGGGCGCAGCGCCGTGAAGATCTGGTCGGCCAGTTCCGGAATGTTCTCGACCGGCTGCTCGGCTCTGCGGTCCTGCCGTCCCGGGTACTGCAGCGCCAGCACTTCCGTCGAGGACGACATCGCCTCGGACACCGGGTAGTAGTAGCTCGCCGAGCCGCCGGCGTGCGGGAAGCAGACCAGACGGGCGGTGGGATCCGGCGACGGGTGGAACCGGCGTATCCAGGCAGTGCTGGCCGCGGGTTTTCCTGACATGGGGGGCGCTGTCCTTCCCGAGCGAAACACCAGCGTCGTTTCAGGGCGCGAATTGGGCCGAAAATATTCAGTGAGCGCTGGCCGTCGTCCATTTATAGCCGAGTGAAACGGTCTCATCACGCTCTGAAATGACCAACCCCTATTTTGCCCCTAAAACCCCCCTAGCCCCTGGTAAATAACTCCACCATCTGCTGTGGCGTCCCGTTTCCGGCATGTTTTACCCAGAGGAGCGCTTACCATTCCGGCAGGCAATTAGCAGATGCCGTCGGCGTCGTGCGAATTACTCGACAGTTTGGGGGCTTCAGTGGACGTGTCCGAGGATCCCGCAATAGCGGCGGACGACGACCACGGGCTGGCGCGGGCCCTGGCACGCGGCGCCGGGCGACTACTGCTGGCCGTGCGCGAGGAGAAGCTGCTGAGCGGCGCCGCGCTGGGCCGGGCCGGGGACGCGCTGGCCCACGCCTGGATCGCCCGGGTGCTCGCCGAGCACCGCCCGGACGACGCGCTGCTGTCGGAGGAAGGCGCCGCGGACCCCGCCCGGCTGACGCGGAGCAGGGTATGGGTGGTCGACCCGCTGGACGGCACCCGCGAGTACGCCTCCGGCCGCGCCGACTGGGCCGTGCACATCTGCCTCGCCGTGGACGGCGAGCCCCGCGCGGCGGCGGTCTGCCTGCCCGCCGAGGACGCCACCTTCACCACCGGATCGCCGGCCGCGCCGCCCGCCTCCCCCGCGCCGTCGCCTTCGAGCCCCGCGGACCCCGGGCCGCTGCGCATCGCGGTCAGCCGCAGCCGCCCGCCCGCCATCGCCACCGCGGTGGCCGAGCGGCAGGGCGCGCGGCTGGTCCCGATGGGGTCGGCGGGTGTGAAGGCGATGGCGGTGCTGCGTGGCACGGTCGATGCCTATCTGCACGCCGGCGGGCAGTACGAGTGGGACTCCGCGGCCCCGGCCGGGGTGGCGGCCGCCGCCGGGCTGCACGTCTCCCGGCTGGACGGCTCGCCGCTGCGCTACAACCGCCCCGACCCGTACCTGCCCGACCTGCTGATATGCCGTCAGGAGAGTGCGGAGCGGCTGCTGGAGACGATCGCCGCCGCATCCGCGGTCCACGCCGAGGAGACACGATGAGGACGGAAACGGACACGCTGCCGGCGCCCGCGCTCAGCCATCTGGAGCGGCTGGAGGCGGAGAGCATCCACATCATGCGGGAGGCGGTCGCCGACAGCGAACGCCCGGTGATGCTCTACTCGATGGGCAAGGACAGCTCGGTGATGCTGCACCTCGCCCTCAAGGCGTTCTACCCCGGCAAGCCGCCCTTCCCGCTGCTGCACGTGGACACCACGTGGAAGTTCCGCGAGATGATCGAGTTCCGGGACCGGGCGGCGGCGGAGCTGGGCATGGACCTGCTGGTCCACCAGAACCCCGAGTGCCTTGAGCTGGACATCAACCCGTTCACCCACGGCTCCGCGGTGCACACCGACATGTGGAAGACCGCCGGGCTCAAGCAGGCGCTGGACGCCCACGGCTTCGACCTGGCCTTCGGCGGCGCCCGCCGGGACGAGGAGAAGTCCCGCGCCAAGGAGCGGATCTTCTCCATCCGTTCCGCCCAGCACCGCTGGGACCCCAAGCGCCAGCGCCCCGAGCTGTGGCAGCTGTACAACGCCCGCACCGGGCCGGGGGAGAGCGTCCGGGTCTTCCCGCTGTCCAACTGGACCGAACTGGACATCTGGCTCTACATCTACCTGGAGAAGATCCCCGTCGTGCCGCTGTACCTGGCCGCCCGCCGGCCGGTGGTGGAGCGCGACGGGACGCTGATCATGGTGGACGACGACCGGATGCCGCTGCTCCCCGGCGAGCGGCCGATGATGCGCGACGTCCGCTTCCGCACCCTGGGCTGCTACCCGCTCACCGGCGCGGTGGAGTCCACCGCGGACACCCTCCCGGCGGTGATCCGCGAAATGCTGCTCTCCACCACCTCCGAGCGGCAGGGCCGCATGATCGACCACGATGCCTCGGCCTCCATGGAGCGCAAGAAGCAGGAGGGCTACTTCTGATGGTCAACACCACCAAGCTGGTGCCCGGGGACATCGAGGACTACCTGCGCGGGCACGAACGCAAGGGCCTGCTGCGGCTGATCACCTGCGGCAGCGTCGACGACGGCAAGAGCACCCTGATCGGCAGGCTGCTCTACCAGTCGCACCTGATCTTCGAAGACCAGCTGGCCGCGCTGGAGGCCGACTCCGCGCGCTCCGGCACCCGCGAGGGCGAACTGGACCTGGCGCTGCTGGTGGACGGGCTCGCCGCCGAGCGGGAGCAGGGCATCACCATCGACGTCGCCTACCGCTTCTTCACCACCGACAAGCGGAAGTTCATCGTCGCCGACACCCCCGGGCACGAGCAGTACACCCGGAACATGGTCACCGGAGCCTCCACCGCGGACATCGCGGTGATCCTGGTGGACGCGCGCAAGGGCGTCCTCACCCAGACCAGGCGCCACAGCTACCTGGTCTCGCTGCTCGGCATCCGCACCGTCGTGCTCGCCGTCAACAAGCTGGACCTGGTGGACTACTCGGCCGAGGTCTTCGACCGGATCGAGTCCGACTTCCGCGAGTTCGCCGGCGCCATCGGCCTGACCGACATCACCTGCATCCCCGTCTCCGCGCTGCACGGCGAGAACATCACCGAGCCCAGCGACCGGATGGAGTGGTACTCCGGCCCGACCCTGCTGCACCACCTGGAGACCGTCACCCCCTCGGGCGGCGGCGACGCCCAGCCGGACGGCGCGGGTTTCCGGCTGCCCGTCAGCTACGTCAACCGCCCGAACTCCGACTTCCGCGGCTTCTCCGGCACGGTCGTCGGCGGCACCGTGCGGCCCGGGGACCGCGTCCGGGTCCTGCCGGCCGGCACCGAGAGCCGCGTCGCGCGGCTGGTCACCTGGGACGGCGACCTGGAGGCGGCCGTCACCGGGCAGGCGGTCACCGTCACCCTCGCCGACGAGATCGACGCCAGCCGGGGCGACCTGCTGTGCTCCGCGGACAGCCCGGCCCAGACCGGCGACCGCTTCGAGGCCCACCTGGTGTGGATGGCCGAGCAGCCGATGCTCCCCGGCCGCCCCTACCTGGTCAAGATCGGCACCAGGACGGTCGGCGCCACGGTCACCCAGCTGACCCACACCGTGGACGTCAACACCCTGGAGCGCGCCCCCGCCGAAGCGCTGGAGCTCAACGGCATCGGGCTGTGCGAGATCACCTTCGACCAGCCCGTCGCCTTCGACCCCTACCTGGACAACCGGCACACTGGTGGCTTCATCGTCATCGACCGGCTGACCAACACCACGGTGGGCGCCGGAATGCTGCGCTCCGCATCGCGCCGTGCCCGGGACGTGCACTGGCAGGCCGTGGACATCGACAAGGCCGCGCGCGCCGCACTCAGCGGCCACCAGCCCTGCGTGGTCTGGCTGACCGGCCTCTCCGGCGCGGGCAAGTCCACCATCGCCAACCTGCTGGAGAAGCGCCTGCACAGCCTGGGCAAGCGCACCTACCTGCTGGACGGCGACAACGTCCGGCACGGGCTCAACCGCGACCTCGGGTTCAGCGAGGCGGACCGGGTGGAGAACATCCGCCGGGTGGCCGAGGTCGCCCGGCTGATGGTCGACGCCGGGCTGATCGTCCTGGTCTCCTTCATCTCGCCGTTCCGCGCGGAACGCGAGATGGCTCGCGGGCTGGTGGCCGAGGGGGAGTTCTGCGAGGTCTTCGTGGACACCCCGCTCGCGGTCGCCGAGGAACGCGACCCCAAGGGCCTCTACCGCAAGGCGCGCCGCGGCGAACTGCCGGACTTCACCGGCATCGACTCCCCGTACGAGGCGCCCGAGCGGCCCGACGTGCGCGTCGACACCACCGAGAGCTCCCCCGAGGAGGCGGTCGAGGCGATCGTTGCCCAGCTGACCGCGATGGGCGTGCTGCGCTGACCGAGGCGCGCACCGCGCCGAGGCCACGTCGCCGGCCCTTGGCCCCGGCCTCTGGCCCCGGCCCTTGGCCCCGGCCTCTGGCCCCGGCGCCAGGGGCCGGATGCCGCCCGCCCCGCAGGCGGGCAGCGGGCCGGCGTCGGCCCCGGTGCGTACCGGGCGCGGGCTCGGGGTGCGAGCGCCCGGAGCCCGGCGCAGGGCCGGGCCCCACAGACCATTTCCTCCCACCCCCCATAAGAGCGGCGCGGCCGGTGATCTCACCGGCCGCGCCGCTCGGCCACTTCACGCCCCCGGAGGGCTCCGCTCAGACCAGCGCCGGCCGCAGCCCGGTCAGCCGGGTCCGGTCCAGCGGCGCGGGCCGCCGGTCCAGCCGTGCCTCCAGCAGCGCGGCCGCTTCCGCATGGCGGCCGGCCGAGGTGAGGGTGAACAGCAGCGTCTCCTCGATGACGTCGCGCTGTGCCGCGCTGCCGCCGAGCGCAGCCAGCCGCGGCCGCAGGCCCTCCAGGACCGGCAGCGCGCCGGCCCAGGCCCCGTCCACCACCGCGGCCAGCGCGGTGCACAGCGGGGCGACGACCTCACGGAAGACCGGCAGCGCGTGCCGCTCGGCGGTGGTGCGCAGCCGCGCCAGGCCGGCCAGGTCCTCGGCGGCCGCCAGCGCCAGCGCGCAGTGCAGCGCCGCGAACGCCGTCGGAGGCTCCTCCAGCCACCCGTCGGGGGCGTGCTCCAGGACCTCACCGGCGGGCTGCGGGCCATCCCAGGACCGGGTCATCCGGCACCGCCACAGCAGCGCACCGGAGTCCACCAGCGCCCGGGCGCCGGTGACCGACGGCGGGGCCAGCTGGGCCAGGTAGCGGCTGCGCACCGCGTCGGTCTGGCCGGTCATCAGTTCGTGCAGGGCGGCGTGCCAGCAGAAGTGCGCCCGGTTGTTGGCCTGCGGCCCCTGTACCCGGATCCACTCGTCCAGCCACGCCAGCCCCTCGCTGTGCTGCCCGGTCTCGTAGAAGACGTGGGCGCGGGCGTGCACCGCGTGGCCGGAGGAGGGCACGGCCGCGAGCGCGCGGGCGGCCAGCGCCTCGGCCTCCTCCCAGCGCTCCTGTTCCTGTCGGACGAACGCCAACTGCCCCTGGTACCACCAGTCGTCCCCGTATGCCGGGGCCAGCCCCTCCACCAGCTGCCAGGTCTGCTCGCCGCAGGTCACCCCGCCGAAGGCGATGGTGGGCACCGCCAGGCTCACCGCGAGGGCGTCCCGGGGGTGGTCCTCGATGTGCCGCAGCAGCGCGGTGTCGCCCTGGGCGCGGGTGCCGCCGACCCGGGCCGCGACCGCGGCCACGAAGCTCCGCTCCCGCTCGTCCGCGCCCCGGCCGACGCTCTCCGCCGCGGCCGCGAGCGCGCCGGCGACGTCCACCCGGGCGCCCCATTCGTGGCCGAGCAGGGCGAGCGCCGCGTGGCCGACGGCGAAGTGGGGGTCGAGGCGGACCGCCTCGGCGATGGGCTCCTCCACGCCGGAGGCCACCCGCAGGATCCGGTCCAGCCCCTGGTTGTAGGCCGCCGCCGCCTCGGGGGTGGTGCTCAGCCGCAGCCCGTGATGGTCCGTCGGCCTGGCGCGGGACACCGGCCGGTCCTCCGGGAGATCCGCGGCCGCGGTAGCCCCCACGGTCCCGGCCACCCCGCCGGCATCGCCCACCACGCCCACCACGGCCGCGGCGACCTCGGCGGCCTGGGCGCGGATCTCGGGAATCGCGGTGGACTCCCACAGCGAGCCGCGGCGGTTGGCGCCGAGCGTCCACAGCGGGGCGTCGGGCCCGCCGTCCGCGGCCGCCACCCGGCCGTCGGAGCCGGTCGCCAGGCCCAGGCCCAGCGGCCCGGGCGCGGCCAGCCCGGCGGCGAACAGCGCGCCCGCCAGCGGGTCCGCCGCCCGGCTCGGATCGCCCTGCGGGCCGGTGCAGTTGACGACGGCGCCGACGGTGAGCCGCCGTCCGTCGGTGAGCGTGACGCACACCCCGCTCCCGTCCCCGGCCGGGGCCGCGGCGGCCACCTCCCCGGCGCTCACCGTCAGCCGCCCGGCGTCCCGCGCGCCCGCGATCCGGGCGGCGGTGACCGGCGGCATCCGGTGCCGGTGGACGTCCCACAGGCGGGCGTCCGCGCGCAGGAACCTGGCCCGGTCCTGCTCCGGCAGCCCCTGCCACAGCTCGGCGGTCAGCGGGCGCAGACCGTCCAGGGCGGGCCGCCAGTCGCCGTGGCTCCGCCGGGTGCGGACCAGGTGGCGCAGCACCGCGCCGCGCAGCCGGTCCAGTCCGGTGTGACCGGTGAGGTCTTCGGGCACCACGGGCGGCGCGGGGGTGGTGGCGTGCGGCTGGGGGAGCAGCCCGGTGCGGGAGACCGCGTGCACGGTGCGGCCCGGCCGGTCGAGGGACATCGCCACGTCCACCATGGTGAGCCCGGTGCCGACCAGCAGGACGTCCGCGTCCCGCGGGATCCGGTCGAGCGCGCCGGGTGCCCAGGGGTCCGCGATGAAGGCGTCCGCGTCGCGGAGCCCGGGCGGTGCCCAGTCGGTGGACGGCGGATGGTTGCCGGTGGCCAGCACGGCGGCGTCCGCGGTGAGCGTCCGGCCGGAGGCCAGCGTGAGCGTCAGCCTTCCGTCGGCGCGCGTCGCCTCGAGTACCCGGTCCCGCACCCGGACGACCCGCCCCGGCCCGTCGGCCGAGCGCGCCGCGAGGTGGTCGGCGAGGTAGGCGCCGAACAGCCGGCGCGGGACGAACCGGCCGGGGTCCGCCAGATGGCCGGCGTGCTTGCCCAGCCAGCGCAGGAAGTCGTCCGGATCGCCGGCGTCGGCGCTCATCCGCCCGGCGGGCACGTTCAGCAGGTGGTGATCGTCCCGCGTCGAGTAGGCGACGCCGAGGCCGGTCGTCTCCGCCGGGTCGATGAGGTGGATCTCCAGCGGCAGGCCGCGGTCGGCGGCCGCCTCCAGCAAGCGGGCCGCGGTGATCACTCCCGCGGCCCCGGCGCCGGCGACCGCGACGCGACAGTTCGGTTCTCCACCGGTCATTGGCGAGGTACCCCCAGCTCAGCCAGTATGTCTACTTTTTCGGTAGACAAAGTTGTCGGTGGCCTGAGGCTACGGAGGTCAAGGCCGCCGGACTGCCCCGCGCTACCCTTAGCGACCCCCTATGCCGCCCGGACCCGTCGGCTCCAAGGGGAACGGCCCGCAGAAGGATTGATGACGTGAGGATCTCGGCGAAGGCGGACTACGCGCTGCGCGCCACGGCTCAACTGGCCGTGGACGCGGCCGACGGCACCCCGGTCAAGGCGAGCCGGATAGCCGCCGAGCAGGACATTCCGCTGAAGTTCCTGCAAGGGGTGCTGGCAGAGCTCAAGCGGGCGCGGATCGTGCGCAGCACGCGCGGGCCCGAGGGGGGCTTCCTGCTGGCGCGGCCGGCGGAGGAGATCACTCTCGCCGATGTGTACCGGGCTGTGGACGGCCCGTTGATCAATGTGCGTGACGCCCGGCTCACCGAGCTGCAGTACGCCGGCCCGGCCGAGTCGTTGCGCGAGGTGTGGATGGCGGCCCGCACCAGCCTGCGCAATGTGCTGGAACAAGTGACGATCGCGCAGATCGCCTCGGGCGGGCTGCCCGAGGCGATCTGCGCGTTGGCCGACCAGTACCGCAACGACGTGCGGACCTACCAGTAGTCAGGCGGTCAGGAGCGGCCGGTTCACTTCTTCCGCGCCGGGGTGGCCCAAGCCTCCCGCGGGTCGGGGTTCTTGTTCTTCGCCCTCCTCGGCAGCAGGATCGCGGCGGACGCCTCCTCGGGCGCGGCCACGATGCGCAGCTGCATCGTCGAGGAGCTGAGCGCCGCCTCGCGCTCACGGACCCGCAGCTGCGTGGTGGCCGGCGACCTGAGCTGCTCGAAGTCGCTGATGCGCAGCTGCATCGTGGTCGCGCTGAGCTGCTGCGGTGACCAGCTGTCGTCGGCCTCCGCCACCGGCGACGGGGCGCCCGCGGCGGCCGTGACCAGCAGCTGCTCCTCGGCGTCCGGCGTTTCGGCGGTGGCTCCCTCGGTGGCGGCGGACTCCTCCACGGCCTCGGGCGCCGTACGGATCGGCACCTCCTTGAGCAGCAGGGCCGCCACGAACCCGAGCACCAGCACACAGGCCGCGATCAGGAAGACCAGGTTGATGGAGTCGATGAACCCTTCCTTGAACGGCCTGGCCAGGCGCGGGTCGAGGTGGTTCAGGAACGAGGAGTCCGACAGCAGGCCGCCGGGCTTGCCGCTGTCCAGCGCCTTGAAGAAGGCGGCGTTGTCCGGATCCGCGCGGACCTCCGGATCCTTCATGGCCGCCAGGAAGTCCGGGTCCTGGCGTGCGGCCGAGAAGGAGTCCTGGATGTTGCCGCCCACGGTGTGGAAGAGCACCGACAGCAGCGCGGCCACGCCCAGCGAGCCGCCGATCTGCCGGAAGAAGGTGACGAGCGCGGTGCCAAGACCCATCGCCTGCACCGGAACGGCGTTCTGCGCGGCGGCGGTCAGGGTCTGCATGCAGTTGCCCAGGCCGAAGCCGAAGACCACCATGTACAGCAGCGGCTGCCACAGCGGGGTGTCCACGTCCACGGTGTAGAACAGGCCCAGGCCCGTCGCGGTGAGCGCGGCGCCGATCACCGTGAAGATCTTGTAGCGGCCGCTGCGCGCGATCCCACCGCCGGAGACCACCGACGCGATCATGATGCCGAGCATCAGCGGGAGCGTCATCAGACCCGCCTCGGTGGGCGAGGCGCCGCGGACGATCTGCAGGTACTGCGGGACGAGTACGATGCCGCCGAACATGCCGACACCCACCAGCGCGGCGGTGATCATCGACATGCGGAAGGTCGGGATGGTGAACAGCCGCAGCGGGATGAGCGCCTCGTGCCGCATCCGGCGCTCGATCAGCAGGAAGACGACCAGCGAGACGCCGCCCAGCGCGTAGCAGGCGATCGAGCGGATCGAGTCCCAGCCCCAGCTGTCGCCCTGCTCGGCGACGACCAGCACCGGCACCACGGTCAGCGGCAGCAGGGCCGCGCCCCACCAGTCGATCCGGTGGGTGCCGCGCTGGTGCGGCAGCTTGAGCACCTTGGAGACGACGATCAGGGCGAGGATGCCGGTGGGCGCGTTTACCAGGAAGACCCAGCGCCATCCGGTGACGCCGAAGATCTCGCTCTGGCCCGACAGCAGACCGCCCAGCAGCGGCCCGAGCACGCTGGAGGTGCCCCACACCGCGAGGAAGGCGCCCTGGTACTTGGGCCGGTCCCGCGGCGGGACGATGTCGGCGATGATCGTCAGGCCGAGGGTGACCAGACCGCCCGCGCCCAGGCCCTGGAGCCCGCGGAAGGCGGCCAGTTGGTGCATGGAGTCGGCGAACGCGCAGGCGACCGAGCCGATGATGAAGATCGATATCGCGCCGATGTAGAACGGCTTGCGTCCGTAGATGTCGGAGAGCTTGCCGTACAGCGGCGTGGTCACGGACAGGGCGACCAGATAGGCGGTGCTGACCCAGGCTTGGACGTCCAGGCCGTGCAGATCGTCGGCGATGGTCCGCATCGACGTGGACACGATCGTCTGGTCCAGCGAGGACAGGAACATGCCGAGCATCAGCCCCGCGATGATCAGCTTGATCTGTCGCGGGCTGAGGTCCGCGCGGGGCGCGTCGTCCGCTGACGGGGGGCGGTTCATGAGTACGGCTCCCTCGGGGGCGGCTGCGTTTCTTGTGGGGGTGGGGGAGGCGGCCGCCGCGGTCACGGGCGGCCGCCGAGGCGGGGTGAGGCGCTGCGTCAGTAGCGGTACGGCCCGGGGTGGGGCTGCGTCGCGTTGTGCGGCGGCACGTTGCCCGGCGCGGGGTGGTGCGGCGCGGAGTTGTACGGGTTGTCCGGCACCGGGTTGTGCTGCGGCGCGTTGTACGGCCCGGCGGGCTGCTGACCGGCGGCGTGCGGTGCGACGGCGTGCGGCGCGACCGGCTGCTGGGCGGCGGCCTGCGGTGCGGCGGGCTGCTGAGCGGCCGCCTCGGCCTCCTTCTGCGCCTTCTCCTTGGCGTTGCTGGCCCGCACCATCTCCAGGTAGATCGGCAGCACCGAGAGCACCGCGATGCCGATGATGACCAGCTCGAAGTGGTCGTGGACGAACTTCACCTTGCCGAGGTAGTAGCCGGCGGCCGGAACACCGGCGGCCCACAGCACGCCACCGATGGCCGAGTAGGTGAAGTAGCGCACCGGGTTCATCCGGCCGACGCCGGCCATCGTGGTGATGAAAGTCCGCACGATCGGCACGAAACGGCCGATGACAATCGCACGCGCGCCATAACGGTCGAAGAACTCGTTCGTCTTTTCGACATGCTGACGCTTGAACAGTTTCGAATTCGGCTTGCTGAACAGCGCCGGTCCGGCCTTCCAGCCGATCCAGTAGCCGACCACATTTCCGATGAACGCGGAGACGGCCAGCGCGACACAGGTCAGCCAGAACGGCGTGTCGATCACACCCCGGGCGCAGAACATGCCCGCGGGGAAGAGCAGGATGTCGCCGGGCAGGAAGAACCCGACGAGCAGGCCGCACTCGGCGAAAACGATCAGGCAGAGCCCGAGCAGCAGGTACGGGCCGAGAGAGTCGGAAAGCTGGTCGAGATCCCACAGCGTCTTGAAGCTGAATGACGCCGTCGTGCTGAGTGCGACAGTCATGTGCCGACACAGTACAGACGGGGGAATGCGACACCACAGGGCTAGGGGCGCGCTAGGGGGTGCCCCGGCAATCGGTGGGGCGTTACCCCTACCCCCGTGGTGGACATGGAGGACACGGCCGCGCCGGGGAAATGCCCGCCATTCCCGACACCCCTCGGAACGTAACGCCCCCGGTGCCGGGAGCCGGCGCGGTCAGTCCGCGCGCCGGATCCGGGGGAAGGCGGGCGCGGCGGCCAGCAGGACCCAGGTGGTGAGGGTGAACGGCCAGGTGAGGGTGCGACCGCCGAAGGGCCCGAAGTACGCGTTCGCGGCGGCCGTCAGCACGGTCGCGGCCCCCACCCCGATCAGCGCGTAGACCATGCTCGACGCGCGCGGGGCGAGGAAGAGGGTGCCCAGCGCGATGGCCACCAGGACCGCGTTGTAGCCGTAGACGCCGACGGCGACGGCGCCCGGCGGCGCACCCATCGCCCAGGCCATCATGACCGCCGTGGCGCTGCCCAGGACGGCGGCCAGCCCCTGGCGGATCCCGGCGACGAACAGCCCGGCCAGGATGATCAGGCCCACGTACCAGTGCGCCGACAGGGTGACCTGGGCGATGTTGGCGAAGAACCCGTGCCACAGGTCGGTCCAGGTGTAGCGCGCGCCGGGGATGGCCATCACCGGCAGCGCGGCGGGGCTTCCGCCGTGCCAGGCCCGGGTGAAGGCAGGCGCGGCGGCCACCACCAGCCCGCAGACCGCGCAGAACGCCGAGGTCAGCACCGGCAGCTTCCAGGGTGCCAGCACGGAGCTCAGCGCCGCGTAGAGCAGGACGCTGACGACCGCGCCGCCGACGGCCAGCAGATAGGTCGAGGGGTAGTCGCCCAGGAAGACCAGGAGCCCCATGCCGGTCAGACACCCGCTGAAGCCCTGCACGCCCAGATCGAGGCTCTCCCGGTCGACACCCAGCGCGTACGCGGTCGCCAGCGCGGCCACCGCGCCGAGCAGCCCGAAGAGTCCGACCTGCCGGCTGCCCACGAAGATCGCGATCAGGATCAGGCACCCGGCCGCCGCGTTCGACTGCAAGGTGAGCTGGGAGAAGCTGCGGACCAGTTGCAGGGCCAGGCGGGCCGGGCCGGTCGGGGCGGCGGCCGGAGCGTTCTGTGGCGGCGCGGTGTCCCGGGTGTCGGAAGTGGTCATGGTCTCTCCAAGTCGCTCCGGATGCACTGGGGGTGGGCCCGCCCGCGGCAGGGAACCGCTCAGCCGGTGCCGCCCGCGGCGCACGACGGCGCCGGCCTGGTGACGGGACCGGCGGCCGCCCCCACGGTGCGCAGGACCGCGGATTTCACCGAGCCGGCAAGGCGCAGGTCGAGCGCCGCGGACGCGTCGGGAGCGATCTGCCACTGCCCGCCGTCCTCACGGACGGCCAGGACGTGCCCGCTCGCCAGGTGCGCCCCCGCCCCCGAGAACCAGCCGGCCTCGCTCGGATCCCACCAGCGGTCCCCGACCCGGATCACCTCGTGGTGCACCAGGGTCCGCCCGATCCACGCCACCCCGGCCTGTGCCTCGTTCCAACTGGCCTGCCAGTGCGGGGGAGCCAGCGGCTGGGTCAGCAGCGCGGCGCGGGCCCGCACGTGCGGGACGCCCTCCTGGAGGAGCACCGCCGCCGCCACATCGGCATGGACCCCGCAGTCGCCGGTGAGCTCGCCGTGCTCGGCCAGCTCGCACCAGTACGCCGGCCACTGCACCGGCCCCCAGCGGAAGAGTTCCGGGACGGCGGCGAGCGCGGCGCCGATGTCGTGGAACTGCGTGAGCCGGGCGAACACACCGTGCCGGACCATCGCGCAGCAGGACTTGGGATGGCCGGCGATACGGGACAGCTCGATCCGGTCGAACCGCGTGAGCTCCTCCAGCAGACCGGTCATGACTGCCCCAGTTCCCGCGGCGCGGTTCCGCGCCCGAAGTCGTAGGCCATCGAGGTGTCGTACGCCCCGCACATGCCGAACGCCAGGTAGTCGCCCTCCTGGACCCCGGTGAGGTCGAGGCGGACCGCGAGCACGTCGTGCTCCATGCAGGACCGGCCGAAGATCGTGTTCCGCCCGGGCGGCAGCGGCACCCAGCGGGAGCCGTCGAACCGGGCCACCGGGTGCGGGTGGAACGGCGCCTCGGGCATGTCGCCCTCCGCCGCGTCGACCACGATGTCGCTGCTGCGGTGCGACTCCTGGCGCACCAGCACCTGGGTCACCACGGCGGCCGACGGCTGGCTCAGCACCTTCCCCGGCTCCAGCACCAGCGTCGGGTCCGACTCCCGGGCGACGGCGGGCCCGTGCGCGCGTACGTACTCCAGTGCCGCCCGCATGTCCGGCAGGTCGTCGGGGTGCCAGCCGCCGCCGATGTCCAGCACGGCCGGGGGATGGCCGAACTGCTCGGCCAGCGGATCGGCGGCCCGCAGCGACGCCGCGCAGGCCCGCTGCCAGCGGGAGACCCCCAGGACGCTCTGGGCGAAGTGGAAGTGCAGCCCCCACTGGGCCCCGAGCCGCCGGGCGAGCGTACGCAGCAACCGGGACGCCTTGGCCATCACGTCCCGCTCGTGCAGCGGGATGCCGAACCGGCTGGCGAAGCCGGCGGGCGCGACGCGGATCCCGATGACCTCGGCCTCCAGCTGGAAGCCGCTGTCCAGCAGGGTGTGGAGCCGGTGCAGTTCGCCCACCGAGTCGGCGAAGAAGGCCCAGCAGCGCACCCGGTCGGTGGCCGGCCACCACTTCGCCGGCCCGTTGAGCACGGCCTGTTCAGGAGCCAGGCCGTAGCCGGCGGCGGCGTCGAGCTCCGCCAGGCTGATCGCCTCGGCGACCAGACCGAGCCGCGCGGCCTCCCGCAGCACCTCCGGCTGCGGGGAGGTCTTCACACTGTGCGCGATCAGCACCTTGCCCAGCCCGTCGAGCTGCTGCCGCAGTGCCTCGACCCGCTCCGTGAACAGCGGAAGGAGCAGGTGCCGGCGCGGCGTGCCGCCCTGCCCGGGGGGCTCCAGCAGCGCCTCGAACCCGCTCTCCTGGGGGGCGCTGACGACCCGGCTCTCGATCGTCTCCTCGGCCGCCGCGTCGCGTTCGGACGGCAGCAGGCGCCGCTGGCCGAGGGAGGGCATCCCCGAGTGGTTCTTGTCCGCCGGGCGGGACAGCCCGCCGGCGACCCAGTGGAAGGGGGCGATCCCCAGCCCCGGATGGACCGGGATCTCCTCCACCACCCGGGTGAACCCCGGCGTCAGATGCCGCTCCGGATCGGCGGCCCGCCCCGCCACCAGAGCGGCGGGCAGGTTGGCCCCGCACACCGAGGCGCCGTGGATCCAGGCGGGCAGCCGCGGGTTGATCTCCATCAGGGTGAGTTCGCCGTCCCAGCCGCGGATCAGCTCCAGCTCCGCGCCGCCGTTCCACTCGGCCTCCTCGACCAGCGCCGCCAGACGCTCCCGCAGCGGCCCGGGCACTTCGGCGACTTCACCCGCCCAGGTCTTGCCCTCGCCGGTGATCACCGCCTTCGTCACGAAGACCGCGTCCAGGAGCCGGCCGTCCAGCGCGCAGAACGCGATGCTGCACTCCTGCCCGGCGACGTGCCGCTCGACGTGCCACGCCCCGCCCCAGGTCCGCTGGACCACATCCCCCAGGTGCAGCGCGGCGCCCGCGGTGTAGGCCCGATACGCGTCGTAGTGCTGCCCCTTGACCCACACCCCGAGCGGCGACCGGCGGATGAACCGGTCGACGGCCGGCCAGCTGGTGTCGGTCTCGTACTCCGTGACCCGCACACCGAGCCGTTCGGCGGCCTCCACGGGCGGCTTGCACACCATCTCCAGGGCGGTCTTCGGCGGTCCCAGGATCCGGTCGTGCGAGCCCAGCTCCCGTGCCAGCAGCCGGACTTCCAGATCCAGACAGGGGATCAGAAACGCGTCATCGGGCTCCAGCAGGCGGCTCATCTGCTCGGTCCAGATGGACAGGTGCGCCTTCTTCCAGGACGGCAGGCACACCAGGTCGTCGAGGAGATCGGAGTGCAACCCCGAACTGTCCGCCATGTAGTCCAGTCCGACGATCCGCAGATCGGGCCAGGCCAGACGGAGGGACCGGGCCACGCTCAAGCCTGGTGACGGGTTCGGGCCGCTGTGCATCCCGCTGATGAAGACCGTGCCGACGGTGGTCGCGGGACGGGCCCACCGGGCCATTCCCTTCGGCGCCTCAGGTCTTGCGACATCCCGGCTTACGCTCACTGACTCGCGTCGAGTACGTGCTTGAAGCCCCATGCCGACAACATCAGCAGATGTCCGACACCCCCGCACCCGGTGAGATCCGCCAGGGTGAGCCGCACCACATGCCCGGCCATCCACCCCCGGAAACGGATCAGGGGCCCGACCCGCGATGCGGATCAGGCCCCTGACCTCGGTGTTTCACCAGTCGGGGTGGCGGGATTTGAACCCACGACCTCTTCGTCCCGAACGAGGTTCGGTCGCTGATCTTGCCTGCGCGGATGGTATTCGCGCTGGTCAGAGGAGTGGTCCCGGCCGGTCCGGCGTGGTGTGGGAGGGGCTTCGGGAGCGGGTCGGCTCCCAAATGGCTCCCAGGGCACTTTCCTCGTCAGCTACTCCAGGGTGCTCTACGAGGTCGCTCCTCTCAAGATCTCCGTCCACGCGGTTGCTGGAGGATGCCCATCCGCTCACGCAGCGCTCACGCGGTCAGCGTCTACTCGACCCCGTCGACACCGCTGGGGATGAGTGCAACCAGATCATCCATGGCAACCGGGTACTTGTCCTTCTTGAGGTCCGTGTACGTCCGCAGCGCCCTGGACACCTGGACCTTCGTGCGCGGGGCCAGATGGATGATGAGGAGGTTGTACAGGAGTTGTAGGTGGTCCTTGCCGCTGGCCATCTTGCCATTGGTCCGGCCGTCGGGGGTTTCGATCCACATGGCGGAGAACGGCGCCGCGACCATACGCCAGTCCAGGCACGCGAGCCGCTTCATGATGTCGTCCCACCCGAGCGACTCCTGCTCAAGGATGTGCCGGACAACCTTGGCGACGGTCGCCTGGACGGCAGGGCGCATGAGTGGATGGCCCGAACCCTCCCGCCCCTTCGGGGCGCGGACATCCTTCGGCGACTGCGCGGCGAGGTAGCGCTGGCGCAGGTTGCCGCAGGCATCGAGGAAGTCGTCAAGCCGACTGGCAAGGGTCTCGTAGCTCTGATCGAGAAGCTCGTCGGTGGCGCGCTGCTTCGACTCGTCGGCCGTGCAGGGGAGGTCGAAGCCGATCTCCTTGACGACGTCGTAGAGCACGCCGATGGTGCTCCAAGCGGGGCTGCTCGGGCCGATCGAGCGCTGCGCCAGAACAATCCTTCCGTCGTCGCCGACCTTACTGAAGACGAGGACGACCTTGTCCTTGCTCAGGAACGGGTGGTCGTCCAGGAGGCGCCTGGTGAGGATTGCGAAGCTGTCGTCCTCGTCGAGGGCGATGTTCTCCTGGGTACTGGTGCTCTTGGCGTTGCGGTTGATGTTGGTGAACAGACGCCGAGTGCGCTGACGGCCTTCGGACGTGTCAAAGTGAGGCACGACGATCACGCTGATGTCCTCGGCACCGAGCTCGGGGTTCCGCTTGATCGCATCTTTGATGGCCTTGAGGCGGTGCTGGCCGTCGAGCGCGAAGAACTGCTGGGTGCCGTCGAAGGTAAGGACGCCGAAGTTGCGGTCGATGCCATTGAGAATGGCCTGGTTCTCTGCCTCAGAGTCCATCTCGAGGGGATGGTAGTTGGCGTCACCGCCCCAGACGGCGACAATGATGGCGCCGAGGAACCGGTTCTCGTTGGTGAGCAGGTAGTCGGTGATCTTGTCGGTACGGTCGCCGACTCCGCGCTGGATCATGGTGCCGAGGTCGCGGTTGCCGCCGAGTTCGTGGGCGAAGTTGATCTCTCGGGCCACCTGGGCGTAGCTCATCAGGCAGGAGTAGTAGGTCCAGTTGCCCACCTTGGCTTCGAAGGCAGGGACAAAGGTTTTAGACGGCAATGGAGTACCTCGATCGGGCTAGTCAGGACGGAGTCAGGGCCGGAGGGCCGGGCGGGGGTTAGCGCTGACCCGCGCGCGGAGCCGTGGACGGTTCTGGCTGTTGAGCGGCGGGTTGTAGAGGTTGATCAGGCGGCCTTCCAAGTTTCTGATCTTGGAACGGTCCTCGACAGTGGCGAACCAAAATTCCAGCGGGCGCAGAGCGAGGTAGTGGGTCAACCTCGCGGCCCTCGTCGTGGGTGGTTCCTGCGTCCACAGGGCTTCAGGATCACCGCGCAGGTGCTTCCGGTAGTCCTTGAACCGGTTCCGGATCGTGTTGCCGCCCTGGCCGGATCCGCCGGCCTGCCCGATGTAGAGCACCTGGTGAAAGCTGCTCTCTGAGCTGTCCGCCATGGTGAGCCGGATAGACGGGCGCCAGACAAACATGTACAGGCCAGATCGATCGGGGAGGACGTCTGTCAGGCTCTCGGCCGCGACGTGCGCTTCCCATGGCGATGCGTCCGCCCTCAGGTCGTCCTGCAGCACCTTGTGCGCAGGGACATCCAGCATCGGGGCTATCCCTAACTGGATCTCCAGGGCGGGGCTGCTCTCGGCGCTGTGTCGGATGACGGAGCGTATGAGGTCAGGTGTCGTCATGCCGCAAGCTGCTCCCGCTGCGCTTGAGAATCATGGGGGGCATCCTCGCACGCGCCACTGACATGTGACGTCTAGAGACAGAAATGCGCTGGTGTGTGACGTCCCGTCACACACCAGCGCTTCCGCGGCGTTTGCCGTTGGGCTCACAGATGGCAGACCGCGCAGCCTGCCTCGTCGTCGTCCTCGTCGTGGGCGTCCGCGAGTATCTCCAGGAGCGGGCGGTTCGGCTTGACGCGCTTGGCGGCGCGCTCGAGGGCGGCTTGGTGCTTGGCTTCGATCTCTTCGCGGCGGGCGATGAGTTCGTGGAGCGACTCACCCTGGGACCATGTGTACTGCCGGTCCTGCATCGCAGTTTGCCGGTAGTTGACCTTCTCTTCGTAGGCTATGGCCTTCTCGAACAGCTCGGGGTGCCGGTCGCGGAGGCCGACCCACTCGTGCTTGCGCTGGAAGAAGCAGAAGTAGCAGCCGGAGCGGGTGCGCCACTCGTAATAGGCAGGCAGGCCGATGCCGGCTTCGTCGAGGATGCGGTCGACACCGGCGCGGTCGATGCCGTCCTCACGGAACGGGAAGACGGCGGTGATGTTGGGCTTGGTGCTGACGTAGCCGAGGCGGTTCTCGTCGGCGCGGATGGCGACGTACGAGACCACTTCGTCGTCGCCGACCCACTCTTCCAGGGGCTTGATCTTGAGGTTCTTGGTGCACCAGCGCATCTGGGGGCTGGGCAGGGTGCCTTGGTAGACCTCGAGCCAGTGGTCGAAGTCTCGGCTGGCGTTGAGGCGCATGATGGGCTTGCCAACGGCGGCCTCAAGTCGGTTGAGGTACTCGTAGGTCTCGGGTAGCTCGGCGCCGGTGTCGCAGAAGAAGTACTCCATGTCGGGGACACGGTCCCGCATATAGATGGCGAGAGCGGAGGAGTCTTTGCCGCCGGACAGGCCGAGGACGTGGCGCTTCTCGCTGCCGGAGCTGTCACTGGAACTCACAGCATTCCTTCCTTCCTAGCGATCGTGGTGGCGCCGTCCGCAGCAGCCAGGCGCTCAGCCAAGGCTGCAAGCAGGATGCGGGCTCCATCGGGACCGAGTGCTTCTTCAGCCTGCCTGATGACACTGACAACGAGTTCGTCGGCCGTGTGGCGGGACTGCTTGGGCACGTGGATGAGGGCGCGTTCTTCGGTGCCTTGCGGAGTGGTGAGAGTCAGCAGGCGGGTCTCGATCTGCCGCGCAGACGGTGTAGATTCCTGCTCGATGACGGGTGCCTGGCGTACGTGGTAGAGGTGTCCGACGCGGTCGAGGGCGCTGGCGACCTCCTTGGCCTTGCGGGAGAAGCCCTCAGCATCGGCGTCCGTCCAGTCTCCGAGGGCCTTGTTCGCCAGGCGGATGACGATTGGGTCGAGCCAGTCCTCGTCCGGGAGGCTTTCATCGAGGGCCCGGGAGACAAAGCCTTGCAAGCTGAGTTCCAGGGGGGCGTCGGCGAAGCCCCGGAGCCGCTCGGCGAGGCCGATCCTCAGCTCCCGGATTTCGGAGGGGAGGCGGAACTTCTTGCCGAGCGTTGCAGCGACTTCCTGGCGCAGACTTGCGGCGGCGCCGGATAGATCGTTAAGTCCACTGGTCAGGTCGGCCACGTACGCCTTGGCTGTCTCCTCGTCCTTGGGCGCATCGATCCTGATCTCGGGGTACCCGAGTGCCTTGGGTAGGGAAGTGAAGATCAGCTCGTCCGGGTCGGTTGCGCTCGACAGAAGCCCGCGGATTGCCAGGGCCTGCTCGCTGAGTCTCCTCGTCTGCCGGGAATAGGGGTCGAGGACCATCACTCGCTCCAGGATGGTGCGTGTGACGGCGAGGAGGAGAGGGTTGCGCGCCGAGCGCGAGCGTGGAACGTCGACCCTGAGAACCTTAGCAAGGCTGTTCACCACGAGATGGCGCTGTCCGCGGCCGACTGGTGCGGCCTTGACGGTGAAGCGGTGGGGGTAGTCGACGGTCAGCCGTTCGACGATCTCAGGGGTCAGGCGCGGACAGTAGTTCCCCTCTTCGAACAGGGCAATGTCCTCCGCGCGCAGGATTAGAGCGGCCACGACGAGAATGGGCACGACTCCAGCCTTGACGCCGTAGGGCGGCGCCATGAGCTGGTGGTAGATGTCCACAATCGGTGTAGGCCGCTTGGCGTCAGTCAACGCTTCGTCGAGGGCTTCCCAGGCTGCCATGACGCTGGAGTTCTTCTCCGGGTTCGGCCGCGCGATGCCGTGGGTGAGGATGCTGTCCTGCCCGCCGCCACTGCTGGCTTCCCCGGCGAAGCGGTGCAGACCGAGGTACTCGACAACGCCGTGGTACATGGCGCGTTCGGCGGAGTATCGCTTCTCGTCGAATCCGAGGAGGGGGAGACCGGAGCGCTGGATCATCGCGGTAAGCAGCTCGCGGCGGGTCTTGGCGCCGTTGCTGGTGAGCTGGTGGCGGCCGGCCATCTCATTGCGGATGTGAGGGGTGAAGGGGTAGACGCGCTCGCATGCCTGGGAGACGAGGCTCGAATAGCTGCGGGCCTCGATGATGGCATCAGGAGCGTTGTCGGTCTCGGTACCCACGTGCCACAAGCGCCAGGTGGAGTGTGCGCTCCGAGGATTGAACACCTCTTCGAGCAGGGTTCCGAGACTCTGGGAGATGTCGGTGATGCGTTCGGTGATCTCTCGTGCAGCGACATGGTCGATCGTGTCGTCGTCGAGGAGTTCCTCGAGTGCCACGAGCTCAATGCCAGCTTGGAGGACCCTCTCTGGGTGCTCTGTAGTGCCTACCAGCACGGGCAGGGGGGAGTTGACCGCGGGAAGGGTGTCGAGAGGGCCGAGGTGAAACACGACGAGACCGTTCGCCGCGTCCTTGACGACTTCGGGTCCGTCGATCTTGTCGTCACTGGGGCTGACGGCGGTAACGAAGTAGCGGAGCATGCCGGTCTGCTGGCTGTGCTTGCCAGCCACCACCGCGTCGGGAAGCACGGCACCGAGGTGCTTGCTGAGGTAGCTGACGACATCTGCCGGCTTGACCCGGGCGGCGTTCTCCTTGACTCGCGCGTCGATGTCGACATCGGTGCCCTGCCACACCCGGTACTCGTTGCTGTACTCGCGGTGGACGAGGAAGCCGTCCTCGACGAGCTTGCCCAGACGCTCTTGCAAGGCGGTGTAGAGCTCGGGATCAGCGGCATCGACCGGGTCCTGCAGCGCCAAGTGGATCATAGATGGGGTGGCGCGCAGCAGGCCGTCGGCGTCAATGAGGTTGAGAACGCCGATCGCCTTAAGGACATCCTGGTCCTCAGAAGAGAGCCCGTGGGCCTCGGTGAGCCGCATGTCGATCTCCAGCCAGCGGCTGGCCTTCGAAGAGGCCAGGATGGTGGTGCGGCCGGAGGCAAAGAAGTAGTCGTACAGCTGAGGAAGGCGGATGGTGGAGGCTCGCTCTGGCGTCTTGGACGCACGCTCCAAGGAGCGGCGAACCGTGTTGGGCTCGTCGCTGGCCAGGAAGCCGGTGAGGCTGCGGTCGTGCTGTCCGATCTGAGAGGCCATGAGCGGCGCGGCGACGACGGTAAGAGGGTGCAGGGGGTACAGATCGGCGAACATCTGCGAGGAGATGTCGACGACGGCGTTGAGGCCGCGCAGCGTCCAGGCATCCGCGGCGGCTTCTGCCTGGGCCTGGATGAGGGTGCGTCCCGGTTCGGTGACCTGGCTGAGGTCGAGGCGCCGTCGCATCAGGTGGACGGCGTCGCCAAGATTTGGGCCAAAGGTGATGTCTTCGAAACGCCCCTGAACCTTGGCCCATTCCTGGATCTGCACACTGCTGGAGCGAGCCGCGTAGTCCGTGAAGGCCAGGTGCTGCAGGGTAAGCATGAACAGCGGCAGGCCCGAGGAGCCAGCGCCCTTCTCAGCGAGCCTCTGGAGCAGGAAGACGTCGCTGTCGGCGTCGCCGGTATCGCCGGCAGCCGCGAGATATTCCAGCGTCTTGCCGAACTCGTCGATCATCAGCAACACCGGAGCGGCATCGCACAGCGCGGTAACGGCGTCCATGAGGCTGTCGGCCGTGGGCACCTCTCGTTCAGCGCATACGTCGAACGCTTGGGCAACGGTCTTCGGAAGGCGCGTCTTCCAACGGCGTTCAGCCGCAGTCCGCAAGGCTCGGTGGACCGTCGCTGCAAGCGGCTCGCGACTTGCGGTGGCGACCGCTCCGAGGAACCCGCGCTCGGCAAACTCGTCGCGCACCTGACTCAGACGAGCTGCAGTGTGCGGGTTGCTTGCCGCCACCGCCCTTTCCGCCTCGGCCCGGCGGGCCTTGTCGTGTCCCAGTAGGGCGTCGATGAGGTTCGACAAGGTGGACTTGCCTGAACCATACGATCCGGTGAACGACCAGGCGCGGGTACGCCGTGGGTTCTCAACAGCGTTAGCGATCCGCTCAAGGACGTCGAGGGCGCGTGCTCCGACGTAAGGAGCGTTGAGGTGACGTTCACGTACGTCGCGTTCGAGGTTGGTAGACCGCAGTTCGGATCCAACCAGGGTGATGCCTGCAGGGAGCTGGGCACGATTGTCGGTCATGATCCGATGCTCTCTTCGCTCAGATTGAACTCCTCGACCTGGCGAGGACCCTTCTTGCGTGTGCCCTTGGGCGCGGTACCGACCAGCCCCGGGTACTTGACCGTCCACTCCTGTGGGGTGGGGAAGCCGTGGCGTTCCCGCACACGGCCGTAGTACTCGTCCAGTACGTCCCAGGCCAACTCCTGAGGAGGCTTGGCGAAGGCGAGGCTGCGCTGGCCAAGTGCTTCAACGATCTGCAGATCCGGGTGGGTGCCGACCAGAGCTTCGATGGCCTTGGCCAGTTCCGGTTCTCTCATGCGGAATACCCGGCCTGGGGAACCCTGCTCACCAGCGAGCCGAGCGAGGGAGGTCTGGCCAGCATTCGCAGAGAGCCGTGCGGCGTAGTCCAGGCTGGCATAGACAAGGATTGCTGCGGGCAGGTTCGAACGAGTGCCGCTGGTGAAGCGCCAGGTGCGCTCCTTGCCCTTACCCCGGCCCTCCAGCAAGCCAAGTTCCTTGAAGGGCGACATCAGCTGGTCTTCGAAGCTGCCCGGGGAGAGAGAATTGACTTCCTGCTCCTGCGCATACATCTTGATGATGCATTCCACGTCGCGCTTGATGGACTCGGGCGCAGGCCGCTTATTTCCAGCGACGTTCTCATTGACATAGCGCGTAATGACGCTCTGCATCTCCTCGGAGGTGGCGCGGGAGCGCGCTGCGAGGTTGAACGTGACGTACCAGCTTGGCACCTGGCACTTGGCCTCAGGCTCAGATGAAAGCAGCCACCAATGCAGCAGCCACAGGCTGCCGGTGTCTTCCAGGTAGGGGTCCGCACCGTCCTCGTCGAGCAGCCAGCGCGCCCGCCACGTCGGCGCGGAGAGAAGTGCGCGGGCCGACGGGTCGCTGTGGGAGTACTCTTTGGTCAGTTTGAACGCCCGCGACCAGTAGCGCATGGCGTGGACCATGTTTTTACCGACTCCGAGCAGGACGGGTGCGTCTTCCCGATAGAAGATATCGGGCACGTCTTTGACCTGCACGTATGCCTTGTGCAACCAGCCGAACCGCGGTGCGAACGACTCGTGCCGGTTGAAGTGGAGGTCGACGGCCTCGGCAAGCGGACTGTCTGACATGCGCGGGGAGCCTTTCCAAGTTCGTGGAGCTCTCGGGAAACAGGAGATTCAGTGCCGAGTGCGGCTTACGGTTCGGTGTCGGCAGCCATCACCGAACGGATCTTCGCAACTGCATCCACGACGGCCTCGACGCCCCGCTCAACATCTCGAAGCGTTGTGGCGTAACCAAGCGAGAACCGGACCGTGGAATCCGCGTCCTCACGGCTGCGGCCCATGGCAAGCAGGACATGGCTGGGGCTCGGGGCGCCCGAAGCGCAGGCACTGCCATCGGACGCTGCTACCTGAGGCATGGCGGCCAGGACGGCGTCGGCGGGTAGGCCCGGGAAAGTGACGCTGGTCACGCCCGGGAGACGCGGCGCTTTCGCTCCGTTGATCCGGCAGCCCGGCACCCCGGCCAGCAGACCAGCTTCCAGCTCGTCGCGGAGCGCGGCGGTCCGAGCGGCCTCCTCGCGCAACTTGAGGCCGGCGGCTTCGGCGGCTGCCCCAAGTCCGACGATGCCAGCGACGTTGAGCGTGCCTGCACGCCAGCCACGTTCCTGACCTCCGCCGATCAATAGCGGGCGGTACGGCAACGAGACGCCGCGGCGTACGAACAGGGCGCCTACGCCCTGTGGTCCCCCGAACTTATGGGCGGACAAGGAGAGCAGGTCGACGTCCATCTCGTTGAGGTCGACGGGCAGTCGGCCGACGTACTGCGTGGCGTCTGTGTGCACCACGGCCCCCGCCGCGCGCGCGGCCTTGATGATGGGCTGCAGGTCGGTGAGGACTCCAGTTTCGTTGTTCGCGAGCATCACCGAAACGAGGGCCGCTCCGCGCTCACCGGCCTCCTCCAGCGCTTGCTCCAGCTTCGCCAGGTCGACGACGCCCTCCGCGTCCACCGGCAGAAGCACGAGGGTATCCGGCGTTCCCTCGGTGATCGCGCGAGCCGCCTCCAACACAGCCGGGTGCTCCGTTGCGGTGGTCACCAGAACCCCGCCCCGGGCGTACGCCGCGCGGAGCGCGAGGTTGTTGGCCTCTGTCGCGCCAGACGTGAAAACGATCTCTCCAGTGGAGCAGTTGAGCAGGGAAGCGAGTTGACGGCGCGCCATGTCAACCCGACTGGCGGCGCCCCGCCCGGCGTGGTGCATGCTTGAGGCGTTGCCGACGCTCCCGAGTGCGGCGAACGTGGCATCGAGTGCCTCCGGGCGCAGCGGCGCGGTGGCGTTGTAGTCGAGGTAGATCACGTCGGCCCCTGCGGGCTCCTCCGCCATATGTGCCCCCTCGTGCAACGGACCTAAGTTCATTCCTGGCGCGCTCGCTCGTCGGAGCTTCTTGTTCCGCCAGGAGTGCACTGAGATCCTAGCCGCCCCCACAGACAGAGAAGACCAAAGTCAAGCTTTGGCGACGTCACGGGCGCGCCACCCGTCAGATGTGAACATTATTTCGATATGAGATCCAGGTCATGCAGCTCGGGTAGCCGGGAAGGGCGGCTGCAGGCATACGCCACGGGGACTGCATGCAAATCGGCCATAGGAGCCCACGTTGTTGGCGCGGCGGTCTAGGGTTGACTCGGCCGTCACCACATGTGTGGGTGAAGTCGCGCAGGGCGGTATCCGGAGGAGGGGGGGGAACGGTTGCAGTTCGCTCAGGGGGAGGGCCTCTCGCGGCGGAGCGTGCGGGAGGGGGCGGCGTGATCGGCTCCCCGGGCATAGCGTTCCGGGCCGTCCTCACCGCGGCCCCGCTCGCATACGTGCGCCGTTTGGTGGGCGAGCATGTCTGCGAGCTGCTGGATCTGCTTCAGGGTAGCAAGGCAGAAAGCGAGACTCTTCGCGCGGTGGCTGCCTCGGCGGTCTCCGTCGAGCGGCTCGTGGCCGATCCCGAGGAACGCGCACTGCTGCTTCAGCTGCTACCGGCGAGCAAACAGGAGGAACTCGCTGGCCGGCTCGGGCACGCGGACAACACGCTGGCATCGACGTTTCTAGCGCACCTGCCCTGGTCTCCGGAGCACCGCCGGATCTTGCTCGGATTCCTCGGCCTGGTGGTCGACCGCGCGCCCGAGGTCCCCGTCTCTGCGCTCCGGCGTGTGGAGCCGGCCTACGGGCTGTTCCCATACCAGCGGACCGCGGCGAGCAAGGTGCGCCGTCTGCTGTACTCCGGGGAGCGACGGACCGTGCTTCACCTGCCTACCGGAGGCGGCAAGACCCGGACTGCCATGAACCTGGTCTGCGACCACCTGCGGCACCACGAGCCCACGGTGGTGGTGTGGCTGGCCCGAGGTCGTGAGCTCCTGGAGCAGGCAGCGTTGGAGTTCGAGCGGGCCTGGGCGGTCCTCGGCGATCGGGATGTCACAGTCGCGCGGATGTGGGGCGACGCGCCCACAGAGCTCGACGGCATCACCGACGGCATCGTCGTCCTCGGACTGGACAAGGCCGGCTCGGTGGCCAAAGCCGACCAGACCTTTCTAGATCGTCTGGCCCTGCGGACGACCCTGACCGTTTTCGACGAGACGCATCAAGCGATCGCCCCCACGTACCGCAAAGTCCTCGATGCGCTGACGCTTCGGAGTGACGCCAGTTTTCTGGGGCTCACTGCCACGCCTGGTCGCACATGGGCCGACATCTCTGAGGATGAGAGGCTCGCGGATCTCTTCGCGCGCCAGAAGATCATGCTGGAGATCGACGGGTACGAGAATCCGGTCACCGCTCTCATCGAGCAGGGCTACTTGGCGCGGCCGACCTTCCGCACCGTCGCGGCCGAGTCCGGCTTGAAGCTCAGCGCTCAGGACCGGAGGGGCCTCGCGGCGTCGTTCGACATCCCGGACGCGCTTATTGATCGGCTTACCGAGAGCGTGCAGTGGAACCTACAGGTCGTCCGCACGGTCCTCGACCTCACTGTGAAGCATCGGCGTGTCCTGCTGTTCGCTGCCTCTGTGGAGCACAGCCGGCTGATCACAGCCATCTTGTCCATGCTCGGGATCGACGCCGACCAAGTGACGGCCGAGTCGTCTACCCGTCACCGGGATCGGGTGATCAATCGATTCAAAGGGCCGGGCACCCGGCCAATGGTCCTGTCCAATTTCGGCGTGCTGACGACCGGCTTCGACGCGCCGGCTGCAAGCGCCGCGGTCATTGCTCGGCCGACCCGTTCCCTTGTGCTCTACAGCCAGATGGTCGGCCGTGTCATCCGCGGGCCAAAGGCAGGCGGCACCGCCACCTGCGAAGTGGTCACCGTCGTCGACCCGGAGCTGCCCGGCTTCGGTGACGTGGCGGAGGCGTTCACGAACTGGGAAGACGTATGGAAGGCCCGATGACATCCAAGTACTCGATCGTCACTTCCGACCTCACGGTCAAGGCTCTGCAGGACAGCGGCTACAAGTCGACCGCACACGCCATCGCTGAGCTGATCGACAACGGCATTGAGGCCGGCGCCGACCTCGTAGAGCTGCTCGTCGTTGAGGGGACGCATCGGCCGTCCGAGCGCGCCCGACACCGTGTGGAAACGATCGCCGTCATCGACAATGGCCACGGGATGGACGGCGAGACGCTTAGGCAGTCCCTGCGTTTCGGCGCCGGGACGCGGCAGCACCGCAAGGGGATAGGGCGCTTTGGCGTCGGCCTTCCCAACTCCAGTATCTCGCAGTGCGATCGAGTGGATGTCTGGTCCTGGACCAACGGGCCCGACAACGCGCTGCGCACCTACTTGGACCTCGCTGAATTGCGTGCGGGCCTCGAAGAGGTGCCCGAGCCCAAGCCCGAACCGATCCCGGAGGAGTGGCACCGCCTGTCGCACGCTCTCGGCCCCACGGGCACCCTGGTGCAGTGGACGCAGCTTGAGCGTGTGCAGTGGCGCGGCGCAGAGGCCACGCTCGCCAATACAGAGAGCCTGATCGGCCGGATCTACCGGCGTCTGATCGCCAAGGGAACCCGCATCCGACTCGTGCCCGTCCGGGGATGGTTTCCACTCGACGGAGAACGCGATGCTCGCCCCAACGATCCTCTCTACCTCACTGCGCCGAGTTCCACGCCGTTTCCGTTCGACACCAAGCCAATGTTCCGCCCCCATGGAGGTGGCAACGTCGGCGAGATCGGGGTCGAGCGGTTCATGGTCAAGGGCTTGGACGGCGCGGAGTACCCCGTCTTTGTGAGGGCATCCATCGCTGTCGACGCCGCCCGGCGGCCCGACATCTCTGGAGAGGAATGGCCTCCGGAGGTGTCTGCGACCCACAACCCTGGTGACACGCCCTGGGGCAAGCACGCAGCCAAGAACTTGGGGATCTCGCTCATTCGGGCCGACCGCGAGCTCGACCTCGACACGGGCTGGACCAATTCTTACGATCCAGTCGAGCGGTGGTGGGGTATCGAGATCGACTTCCCACCCCAGCTCGACGAAGTGTTTGGCGTCACGAACAACAAACAGGCTGCCACGATCTTCTCCAGCCTTTCCAGCTTCAACTGGAAAGAGGAGGCGGCAGGGCTCTCGTTCGAAGAGTTCCGCGACCAACTCCGCGAAGAGGGCGATCGTCGCCTGCCCTTGATCGAGATCGTCTACTACATCCGCGAGAAGCTGCTCGGTAACCTGCGCACCCACCTGACCGATCAGACCCGCGGTACGAGGTCCAACCGGAAGCGGCACGAAGAGGTCGAGGCCAAGGCCGAGCACGCTCTGCAGCGTCGGAGGGAGGAGACCCAGCCCAGTCTCACCGACGTGCTCGCGAAGGAGACGACCGAGGAGGAAAGCCAGCAGCAGCAGTTCGAAAGCCTCGTCAAGATCCACAAATACAGCCCGGCAGACGCCGAGCGCATCATCGCGGAGACGAAGGCCAACAACCGCCACATCCAGCTTCTCACCAGCAGGAATCCCGACTCTCCCGCGTTCTTCAACGTCGAGTTCATCCCGGGCATGCTGCAGGTCGCACTCAATATGGACCATCCGGCCTACAACGACCTTGTCGCCGTGCTCGACCAGGACCTCGACGGTGCCAGCCGAGAAGAGCTCGCTGAACGCCTCGTCGCCGCCGCCGAGGCGTTCAAACTCTTGCTGCTGTCGTGGGCCCGCTATGAAGACGAGCAGCCTGACAAGCCCCGCGCTCGAGCCAAGCAGATGCGGCAGGACTGGGGCCGGATCGCCCGCGAGTTCCTCGCACCTGATGACGAGGATGACGAGTGACAAACGATCACGTCTGGCAGCAGCTCGAGCAGCTTCTGCGGGATGCGAGACAACGCGTTGTCCTCATAGCCCCCTTCATCAAGAAGAACCTGTTTCAGAAGGTGCTCGAGGTCATCCCAGCCAGCGTCACTGACATCAGCTGCGTGACCCGGTGGTCAGTCGCAGAGGTCGCCGCAGGCGTTTCCGATCCCGAGATCATGCAACTCGCTGTCGACGACGGGCGTGCCCGTGTACGGCTTTGCCATAACCTGCACGCCAAGCTGTACGTCGCCGACACCCGCTGCCTTGTCGGCTCGGCCAACCTCACTGGCAAGGCGACCGGCCTCGTCCCAGAGGCCAATATCGAGCTGCTCCTGGAGGCGGAGGCGAGCCACCCGGAAGTGCAGCGAGTACTCGACGCCATCGAACGCAGCGCGGTGCCAGCAACGCTCGAGCTAGCCCGGCAGCTGCGCGAGCAGGCCGAGCTCTTCCAGGGCGATGAGGAGGCTCCCAGAATCGTGATCCCCGGGCAGCAGGCTCTGGCTGCCCGCTGGCTGCCCGAAACACGGCGCCCAGAGCGTCTGTACCGGGTGTACTGCGGGCGGCACCGCAACATCGGCACGGACGTACTCGCCGGTGCACTCCGTGATCTCGCCGAACTCGACGTCTCGCCCGGCTTCTCCGAGCAGGAATTCGCGGCCAGCGTTCGCGTCCGCCTCCATCAGCTGCCAGGGCTGAGCAAGCTCAGCGCGGCCGGCCGTCTGAGCATGGATGACGCGAAGGGCGAGCTGGTCGCGAGCGGCGCCTGTACTG
Source organism: Streptomyces sp. JLBT605 (assembly GCF_058215555.1). NCBI lineage: Bacteria > Bacillati > Actinomycetota > Actinomycetes > Kitasatosporales > Streptomycetaceae > Streptomyces > Streptomyces sp. JLBT605. The sequence continues at coordinate 3,047,047 of NZ_CM177087.1, read as the reverse complement.
AGGAGCAGGCCCAGCGCGCCGTCGAGACCATCGCCGAGTGGCTGCGGTACTTCGACGAGGTCCACTTCGTGCCGACCGGACCGTGGGAGATCAGGCAGGGGAAGCGGATCATCTAACGGCCAGAGACGACAGGGTGCGCGACAGGAGCCACCTGCGCTGTCCCTGCCACGCGGCAGGGACGGCTCCCCCGTCAGAGCGTCCGCGCGCGATATCTTGGGGCAGCTCTGCACAGCGCGGCGGAGGCAGTCACTGCGACGACGGAAAAGGTAGAGGGCATGGCAGCGGTACGCGTGCCGTATCTGCTCGGTCATGCCGAGATCGCCGCCCTCTTCGGCGTTGAAAGGCAAACATCGCAGAAGTGGCGCACCGACGGGACCCTGCCTGAGCCAGATCTGATCGCCTCCGGGAATCCCTACTGGCTGTTGGCTACGGTGCTGCAACTCCGCGGAGTGGGCAACCGGGTGATGACGGCCGAACGCCTCGCGGCTTTCCAGCACAGCATCCCGCAGGGCTATGACGTCAAGTCTCGCGATCAGCTGGCGCCCATCGTCGGTATCAAGGAGGCCGCCCTCGTCCTCGGACGAGACGACCAGACCATCGCACGATGGCGCAACAGAGGGCAGATCGCCCCGGCCGACCTCATCTTGTCGAGATCGCCGCTGTGGCTGCTGGACACCATCCTGGCGGATGCACGTTCGCGGGAGCGCTCCGTCGATGACCAGTACGTGCAGCGACTTCTGTCGGGCGAGCGCCCGGAGCAGCAGCCACGTGGCCGGCGCGTAGGCGACAAGAGGCCACGCGCTGCCCGCAAGCCGCTCCCGCCAGGCAGGACGTTCACCCACGAGGAACGTGCCGAGGCCGTGGCGTTCCTTGAGGCCCTCTTGTCCGAGGACCTCGCGGTAGTCATCCGCGCTACGCGCAGAGGGCAGTGAGCTACCGGTAGGCGCCGAAGCGCCCCGCCCGTTCCCGGCTGTAACACCTCCCATCGTAGGGCCCTCCACGCATTGATGAGATGAATACTTGATTCAGCCAAGCTACATCAATAATGTCTCTCGCATGCAGATCCCCGCAGACGAGTCATGGAATGTCCACCACCGGGAGTCGGTTGGCTGCCGAGCACCAGAGGAACCGGGGGATGGAATGAGGGTCATCTCGTATGGAGGCGGAGTCCAGTCGACCGCCCTCCTCGTGCTCGCCGCACAGGAACGTCTTCCCTACCGGACCTTCCTCTTCGCCAATGTCGGGGACGACAGCGAGCATCCGGCTACCCTCACCTACCTGCGGGAAGTCGCCACCCCGTTCGCGATGCGCCATGGGCTGGAACTCATGCAACTTGCTCGCCGTCGACGCGACGGCTCCTCCGAGACGCTCATGCAGCAGCTCAAGCGCCCCGATAGCCGATCCGTTCCCATCCCTGTGCGGATGGCTAACGGCGCCCCCGGACGCCGCTCCTGCACCGCCGAGTTCAAGATCAAGGTGATCGGACGGTGGCTGCGGGAACAGGGCGCCACCGCCCAGGCTCCGGCCACGGTCGGCATAGGTATCTCCGTAGACGAGATCTATCGAGCCAACCGGCGTCGGGCGGAGCCGTACGAACGCATCGCGTACCCCCTTCTGGATTTGGGGCTGCGCCGAGCCGACTGCGAGAGGCTCATCGCGGACGCCGGACTGCCCATCCCTCCCAAGAGCGCCTGCTTCTTCTGTCCCTTCAAGACCGTGGCAGGGTGGCGTCAGCTGCGGCGTGATGAACCCGATCTCTTCTCGCAGGCCGCCGCCTTGGAAGACACGATCAACCAGCGCCGAGAGGTGCTTGGACGCGATCCGGTGTATCTCACTCGCTACGGACGCCCACTCGCCACCGCCATCCCCATGGCCGCGGAGACGGACCCGGCGGATGAGCCGGACGGCACCTGCGACTCCGGCTGGTGCATGACTTGAGCTACCACAGCAACACGGACTGGGTTGCGCCGTGGGGAACGGTGGTCTTGTAGTGCCGAGGTAGGGCCCGGGCCCGGCCCCCCGCTCAGGGCTCCCGAGCGGGGGGCCGGGCCGAGGTCTCACCCGTATTGCCCAGCAATCGTTCGGGCGGTCCCGGCAAGATCGTGTTTTCCATTGCTGCGCCAGTGGACGCCGCCCTATTCTCATGGGAACGCGTTGACGGAGACGACTAGCCACAGGATCACGCGAGCCGAGAGAGCTGCCGGTAGCTGGGAAGGCAGTCTCGCACCCTGGGTGAAGACCCTCCCGAGCGCGGGGAGGAACGGCTTTAGCCCAATGCCCCGCCGGTTGGCCCCCGTGACCGGGCCTGAATGAGGTCGCCGCTGGTTGGCGGCGGCAAAGGCGTGGTGGCACCGCGAGTACCCTTCTCGCCCACGCTCCCAAGGGATCATGACGACGCCCTTGGAGGGCTGCGATGATCCACCCGACGACCCGTGTACTGGTCGCTGACCTGCGAGAACACATCGGCCAGACCGTTTCGATCTCAGGCTGGGTAACCACGCTCCGCCTGCAGCGCAAGATGCAGTTCGTCCTCGTGCGGGACCACACGGGAATGGCGCAGGTGACGCACAAGCGTGGCGGAGAAGGCGACGAGCTGGAGGAACAGCTTGAGCACCTCACCACCGAGTCCGCCGTACGGATTGTCGGCCGGGTGGTCGAGAACCCGGTGGTCAAGCTTGGCGGCCTGGAGATCGTCCCGGAGTCGGTCGAGGTCCTGAACCGGGCTGAGACCCCGCTGCCGATCGACGAGCAGACAGGGCTGGAGCAGCGCCTGGACTGGCGCTTCCTGGATGTGCGCCGGCGGCCCACTGCCCAGCTGCTGTTCGCGGTGCAGACCACGCTGGAGCAGGGGATGCGCGAGTACGCGTACGCCGAGGGCTGCACCGAGATGCACACCCCGAAGCTGATGGGCACCGCTTCGGAGTCCGGTGCCGAGGTCTTCAAGCTCGGCTACTTCGGTCGCTCCGCCTATCTGGCCCAGTCGCCGCAGTTCTACAAGCAGATGGCGATCGCCGCCGGCATCGACCGGGTCTTCGAGATCGGGCCGGTATTCCGTGCCGAGCCCTCGTTCACCTCGCGGCACGCGACCGAGTTCACCGGTGTCGACGTGGAGCTGGCGTGGATCGCCGACGTCGAGGACGTGATGGTCTTCGAGGAGCGGATGCTCGCGCACGCCATCGCGAAGGTCGCCGAGACGTACGGAGAGGCGATCCAGGAGCACTTCGGGGTGGAGGTGGTGGTGCCGCGGACGCCGTTCCCGCGCGTCACCATGGCCGAGGCGCAGGAGATCCTGCGGGCCAAGGGCTGGGACCCGGTAGGCGTCAAGGAGGACCTCGACCCGGAGGGTGAGCGGGGCATCGCCGCGCACATGAAGGAGCAGACCGGGCACGAGTTCGTGTTCGTGACCCACTACCCGACGAGCATCCGGCCCTTCTACCACATGCGGCCCGCGGACCAGCCGGACGTGACCCTCAGCTTCGACCTGCTGTGGCGGGGGCTGGAGATCACTACCGGCGCCCAGCGCGAGCACCGCTACGACGTGCTGCTCAGGCAGGCCGCGGAGAAGGAGATGAGCACCGAGCCGATGCGGGACTATCTGAACGCGTTCCGGTACGGGTGCCCGCCGCACGGTGGGCTGGGCATGGGGCTCGGGCGGGTGCTGATGGTGATGCTGGGCCTGGAGTCGATCCGCGAGGCCACGTTCCTGTTCCGCGGACCGAACCGGCTCACGCCGTAGGGCCAGGCCGCCCAGCGGCTGACGTGCCTGGGCTGTGCCAACGGGTTCGTCGTTGGCACAGCCCAGGTCTGACGGGATCAGTAGCGGGTGGTGCGGAGGTCCCGCAGCCACGCCTCATCGGGGTGGTCGTCCCAGTAGCGGCGCAGGGCAAGCTCCCGTTCCGCGTAGCGGCCCTGGTGGCAGAGGCCGCCGTGGGAGATGGTGACGCTCATGGCCAGGGGTGATTCGGCTGCGACCCAGTGCGGCGTAAGGGCGTGGCTCCACAGCAGGTCGCCCGGTTCCATGCGTACGGACAGGCGGTCAGCGGGGTCGTGTGGCGGCGGCTCCTCGGCGGTCGTCTCTCCGATGACCGCCGCTTCGGCCGGCAGGACGCGGTCCGGGTCCCGGTAGCTGTGGAAGGTCTTGGTGCCTTCCACCTGCCACACCAGGCCGTGTGAGTTGTCGTTGTGGTACGTGGAGGAGCAGCCGGCGGTTGAGATGAAGAGGATGGGCGCGCACCGCTGCCACGTGAATCCCAGGGACGAGAGGAACGTCCGCCAGGGGATCATGACCTGTTCCTGGAAGCCGTGCAGCAGCCCGACGTAGAAGCGGCTGAGGTTGAAGTGCACGAGACGGAAGGGCCATGTGGCGATCTCGCTGGCGGGAGCATCGCGGAAGGTAGCCGTGCGGTCCATACGGATGACCCAGTCGTCGTCCCCCAGGATCGTGAAGCGGGCTTCGTCGTCCTGCCGGATGGCGTCCAGGACGTCGACGGCCGCGGGGAACTCGAATCCGATCGGGGCGAGGTCGCTGGCGAGCCGGAAGTTCGGCGGTGTTCTCCATCGCTCAGTGAATTCGTCGGGGGCGGTGATGGTAACGGCGGTCGACACTGGGGGCCTCGCAAGGGTCAGGGGTCCGCACGACAGATAGCCGCGCAGTCCGGTGTGGTCCAGTCCTGCGTGCCGCGGGCTAGGAAGCGGCCGATGTCGCCGCGTGGTGCGTGAACGGAGATTCCGGACCGGCTGTACGGGCACCGCCGTAGCTCGCCGCTCGCGGACACGTACAGAGCAGCGGATCGGCACGGGCGCTGCCGCTCCGGATAGAGCTGCATGGCGCGCAGAGCAACGAGGTGCTCCTGGAACCGCGGGCTGAGACGGACGTAGCGGCCGAGGAGGTCGGCATCGGCTCGTTGCTGCTGGACGTAGTCGTTGAGCGATAGCCCTACGCGGTCGCGGGCCTTCTCGTCGAGGGTCACAGGGCTCAGCTGGATGTCGATGTCCGCGTCGCTCAGCAGCTGGTGGATTTCGCGGCACTCGTCCGCCGTGACCTGCCAGTACGTGAGGTGGAGCACCTTGACTGGGGTCTCGATCCCCGACAGGACCGAGACCCCGGATGCCACCGAGCGTGTCGTGCGCCCGAGTCTCATCGCGTTGACGGAGTCAGCCGAGAGAGTGACGTTTGTTAGCAGATGCGAGATCTCGCTGAGACGACCGACCTCGGGCTTCGTGCGGGCCGAGGTCACCACCGACACAGATACGCCGAACTGGTGGGCGAGCCGGACGAGCTGGCGCAGCTTGCGGTGGTGCGTGGGTTCTCCACCGGTCAGGCATATGCCGTCGACGCCGATTTCCTTCAGACGGGAGAGTGCCCGAGTGAAGGTGTCGACGCGGAGGAACCCGTGAGCGCGGTCGGTGCGGAAGCAGAAGCCACACGCGACCGCGCAGTGGCCGGCCGTACTGATGAGCGCCGTGCGGAAGGGAGGGTCCGTCGGTGTGGCGCGCTCGGGCACGGTTTCGGTACTCACTGCACCCCCGTGCTGTCCCAAGCGGCAATCTCGACGGTGCTGGTGTAGAAGGCGCACATCTCCGGATCGGGTGCCTCCGCGCCGACCAGGGCCTGCTCGTTCCGAGACGGGCCACCGCAGATCGCCAGCGCGGGGCAGTCAACGCAGGCGTCGTACGGCGCGACCTGCTTGGCGATCGTGCTCAGGATTTCGGGGTGGTAGCGCAGTTCGTTGAGGGTGTGGAGGAAGCTGGGTTCGGTGAAGTTGATGTCGCAAAGGCTGACCTGGTGGCCCGGGAGCAGGGCCGCGTTGAGGCTGCGGTCGCCCTGCATGTGGTCGAAGAGCATGGGGCGGCGGGTGTCCAGCGCCTGGAAGGCGCGGTCGAGTACGGAGAAGAGCATGCCGCCCTTGCTCAGGGCGACCAGCCGGGCTTCGTGCAGCTCGCGGGCGAGATCCCTTCCCTTCACAACCCAGCGTCCGCGCGAGGGGATGGGGGTATTGGCGTAGATGAACTTCAGCCCCAGCTCGTCGATGATCCACGACACGGTCTCGCCGAGACGCCCGATGTTGGCAGCGGTGGGTGTGAGGTTGCAGCCGACGTAAAGGCCGTCGGCCCCCAGTAGGCGGCGCACATTGGTGCGAATGCGGTCGTCGGCTGGCTGACCACCCAGCAACTTGCGGTTGACGGAGTTGACCGCTGGGGGACCGTCGATGGAGATGCCGATCCCGTACTGGTAGCGCAGGAAGTGGTCCAGCATCTCGTCGGTCAGGCGGGCACCGTTGGTGACGACGGTTCGACGGATGCGCTGTATCCGGTGTCGGGACGCGAGATGGTCGGCGAGCTCGTCGCCGTAGCGCATGAGGTCGAAGCGGATGGTTGGCTCGCCGCCGAACCACTGGATGGAGACTTCCTCCTGGCCGGCATTCTGCTCGAAGAGGTAGGCGAGCCCCTCGGCGAGCTCCTCGTGCGTCATGTCTGGCTTACCGGAGTTGGTCTTGACGAAGCAGTAGTCGCAGGCCATGTTGCACCGGTCAGTGAGCACCACGCGCAGGCCGCTGATCCGGCACGGTGTCGGGTCGAGGTCGAGGTCTCGCAGTCGGCGGTGGAGTGCTTCGCGCCGGTCGACGAGCGGGGTCTCCGGCGTGAAGCCAAGCTCGGTGAGAGCGTCGTGGGTCGCGGTCGGGGGAACCGCGGAGAGGTCGGCGACCTCTCCGCGGTTGAGGTACACGCTGTCCAGCCCGACCGGGTCGAGGAGTACGGACTCCCTCTCCCGGTCGTACTGAACGTACTTCCCCCACAGAAGGCGGGAGGCGGCCATGATGATCAGGCCGCTCCCTCTGCGGCGATACCGAGGTCCGCCATGGACTTGCGGACGACTTCCTCGTAGCGGGCCTGCAGATCGGCCGTGGCGGCGGGGGAGCCGCCGTCCGCCAGGACGATGACGCCGGGCAGGCTCGGGTTCGGGGCGATGACGGCGATCCCCGCGGGCTCGGTGCTGATCGCCATGATCGCTCCCTCGACCGGAACCCAGTCCAGTCCGTCCTTCACGGCCTCCATGATCTGGCGCTGCCGGTCCTGGAAGGAGGCACGCTCTCCCATCCAGACGCCGGCCTTGCTCTTGGAGTCCACGACATCCGCGTAGATGAGGTGATCATTCTTGCTGCGACGTGGTGTCGGCATGTCCTACCTCTCCGTCGGTTCCGGAGCCTTTGTGCTCCGCGGTCAGCAGACTGCCGGGGCGCGCTGGTCAGCGGGCTGTCGTAGCGCCGCACCCGTGTAGCACCACCGCCGACACGGGGACACGGTCGCGCTTGTGCCGGCTCACGCCGGTCTGGAGGCCGGACCGTCGAACTGGTGCTGAACTCCCGTCGCAGCGAAGGCCGTACGTCGCTGGTCAGCGCGTCCTACGCTGTTACCGTCGTTGAGGTCAGTCGAAGGAGCTTCGGTGGGCACGGTGCAGCGCTGGACAGGCGAAGAGGCGCGAGCACTACGGCAGGCGACGCGTCAGAGCGTGCGCCGCTTCGCCGCCTACCTCGGCGTCAGCGATCGGACGGTGTCCAATTGGGAGGCCCGGGGCAAGGAGATCGTCCTGGCACCGGACTCTCAGGCGTTACTGGACACGGCCCTGGAGCGGAGTGACGCGGATGTCCAGCAGCGTTTCTGGGGATCCGTTGGTGCTCCGATACCCGCTCCCGCGGTCGCACCGGACAACCACCTCCCGATACCCGTTCCGGAGCCCGGCTTGGTGCACAGGTCAGACGATTTCGAGGGGCTCGTCGCCGTTCTGCGAGAGGCGTCGGCGGCTGACGGCATCGCCACTGTGGCAGTCTGCGGCCCCGGAGGCTTCGGGAAGACGACGCTGGCGACCCAGGTCTGCCACGATCCCCGGATTCGGGAATCCTTCTCCGAGATCTTGTGGGTGGAAACCGGCGAAGGGTGCACGGCGGCCAGAGTCGTCGAGCTGATCTCCGACCTCTGCGTCCACCTGGACGGCAGTCGCCCAGCGCTGACGGATCCGGAACAGGCCGGCTTCCACTTGGCACGCCTACTCCAAGGGCGCCAAGCTCTCCTGGTGATCGACAATGTCTGGTCCGCCGCCGATCTCGGGCCCTTCCTACTGGGCGGGGAAGACTGCGTGCGGCTCGTCACCACGCGGAACGTCCGCGTGTGCCCCACCGCTGCTCGTGTCGTACGGCTGGGCCCCATGACGTCGAGCGAGATCAGCGAACTGCTCACCCGTAATGTCGGAGCCCTGAGGCATCACGAAGCCGCTCGACTCGCCGACGTGTGCGGTGGCTGGCCGCTGTTGGCGGCGATCGTGGGGGCGAATGTCTCGCAGGATGTGGTTGCTGGCGCGCCGGCCGAGCGCGTCGCCGTGGAGGCGACCAAGGCGATCCGTACGTATGGTCCCCAGGCTTTCGACGTATGGGACTCGGACCAGCGGAAGAACGCGATCGGGCAAGCCCTCGCATCCAGCCTGCGCAGCCTCGACGAGAACGTCTCGATCGGCGGGATTTCGGGCCTCCGTGACAGATACCTCTCCCTTGCGATCTTTCCACCAGCAGCACCCATCCCCGTGTCTGTGCTCGCCCACTGGTGGCACACCGCTCACGGCTGGTCTCCCCACGTCGTACGGCAGTTCTGTCGGGTTCTGTCGGACCGCTCCCTTGTCAGCGCTTACCTTGCCGATCGGGATGCCGTCGTGCTGCACGACGTGTTTCGCTCCTGCCTGCGCCACCTGGTCGGGGATCGCTGGGCTGCGCTCCACCGATCCTTGGTCGAGGCGTACCGACAGACCACGGATGGCGGTTGGGAGACGCTGGGTGACGCCCACACCTACTTGTGGCGGCATCTCCCCTATCACCTGCGTGAAGCTGATCTCGACGCTGAGCTGGTCAGCCTCCTGGCGTCCCCCTCGTACGTCTTGCGTAAGGTCAGCCGAGTCGGTCACCAAGCGCTGACAGCGGACGGCGCCGTGCTGGACACCCTGCCCCGGAGGCATGAGGACACTCATCCACAGCACCAGGTCTGGAAGACCGCGCGCATAATGGCCGGCGCCGGGTATCTCCTGAGCGGTCTGGAGAAGCCGGCGGACGTCGCTTCGACGCTCTCCATCGTGCTACGCCGATCGCCGCTGCCCGCTTCGGCCCAGGCTCTTGATCACGTCACCGGATCCGGGCCCGTGCTTGAGGCGAAGTGGCTGCTGCCGCCTGAAGACGCCGCGTCGGAGTCCGTGGCGTCCGGGCACGTAGGCGCCGTCGTCAGCGTCTCCGCGGTGCGCAACCTCGCGGTCTCGGGCGGGGAAGACGGAGTGGTCCGGCTGTGGGACCTGGACACCGGTCAGCTCCTACGAGCACATCAGGCCCACACCGGCTGGGTATTCGCCACCGTGCTGTCCCCGGACGGACTCACCGTCGCGTCGGCGGGAGACGATGCGGTGATCCGGCTCTGGCGGACTGATACCGGTGACCCTCTCGGTGTGCTGACGGGTCACAGCCGTCGTATCCGTGGCCTGGTCTTCTCCTCCTCTGGCTCCGTCCTCGTCTCGGGAGCCGAGGACGGAGCCGTGTGCGCATGGGACACGGACCGACTCGTGCTGATGCGCAAGATGCATACGGCCGGGACTCCGGTGTGGTCCGTGGCGATCGGTGGAGAGACCGACTCAGCCGTGGCCGCGGTTGGCGAGGACGAGTTCGTCCGCCTCTTCGACCTCAACACTGGCCGCCTCCTGGATGAACGCGCGGCGCACCGGGACTGGGTGCGTACCGTGGCCTTCGCCCCGGACTCCTCTCTGCTGGCCTCCGGCTCCGGAGATCGCTCCGTCCTCGTCTGGAACACGGTCGGCGGGCAGCTTGCAGCCATCCGCCGGATTGCCGACCTCAAGTCACGCGTACGCGCCGTCGCCCTATCCCCGCGCGCCGACGTCGTCATCGCCGCTACCGAAGAACCGAGGATCCAGGCGTTCTCGGCAGAGGGCCCAGCCGGCGAGACCCAACTGCCGCCCGGTGTCGACTGGGTGCGCTCGGCCGCCCGTACGGACGATGGCAAAGTGATCGCAGGCTGCGAGGACGGCGGTGTCCGCGTCTGGAACACAGGGAGGGGCAAGCTCGAAACGCTGGGCCGCGGGTCGAACACGGTGTGGTCCACGCAGTTCGCGGCCGATGGGCGTATCGCCGTAGTCGGTGACGGCGCCGGCAACGTAGGGCTCCTCGACGCGTCGACCTCGGTGCTCCGCCGCAGGCTCTCCGCGGGCTACGGGCGCGTATGGTCTCTGGCGGGCGGCACCGATCATGTGGCGGCGGCGTGCGGTGATGGAACGGTCAGAGTCTGGTCACTGGTCGACACGGCCTGGGACCTCACGCTGAACCAGGACGTCACACGGACGTGGGCGGCCGCCATGGCCCGATCTGTGCCCCGCCTTGCCGCGAGCACCGGCGACGGGCACATCCGATGCTGGGATCTCCCCAGCGGGTCACTGCTGTGGAGCCAGGACGTGCACGCCGGGCGATTGCGGTCGATCGCGTTTGACGACAGCGGAGACCTTCTAGCGGCCTGCGGTGGCGACGGCTCCGTACGCGTGTGGCATGCCCCTACCGGAGAGTTCAGGGGCCGGTTCACCTGTCCCAGCGGGTGGGCTCGTGCGGTCACCGTGGACGGGATGGGCAACCGGGCCGCTGTCGGGGCAGGCACCGGGGACATTTCCGTACGAGACCTCGGGACCGACAGGTTCACCGCGCAGCTCTCCGGCCATACGGGGCGCATCCTCATGGTCGGCTTCACCAGCGATGAAGACCGTCTGGTCTCGGCCGCGGCAGACGGGACCGTACGCCTGTGGTCGCTCGGCGATCAACGGCAGATCGCCGAGGTCAGGGTGGACGCCTCTCTGCACTGCGCGACCTTCGACAGCCGAACCGGTGAAGTGCTGGTCGGCAGCGCGGCAGGCGTAGTGGCGCTGAACATCAAGGACACATGACCGACACGCGAAGGGCTCAGACACCATGACAGCCAAGACCCCCCGCGCCTCAGACGACCGGGCGAGCCGAAGCCCCGGCCAGATGTCCGAGCTCAGCGCCCCTGTGATCGTGAGCAATGAACCCGGCACGTTCGCCTGGAGTGTCCTGGAAAAGCGCCATCCAGCTCTGGTCCAGCAGGTCCGCGACGCCTTCCCGTACGGGCCGCGACAGCGCCAGGCGCTCGACGCTCTGCTGGAGGAGATCACCAAGGGGGTCGTCGAACCTCTCGACGCCACGGACCAGGACCACGAGGTCTGGGCGGCGTGGGGGCGTGAACACTTCGGACGATCGTGGTTCGATGCCCCGTTCCTCTGGGCCGAAAGCTACTTCTACCGCAAGCTCCTCGCGGCCATCGGCTACTTCGGCGAGGGGCCATGGCGGGGAGTGGATCCCTTCGCGCCCTTCAAGCAGGCCGAGCTGCTCAGCGCGGCAGTGGACGAGGAGCTCCAGGCCCTCGACGCACTCGTCGACCTGCGTGACGAGGAACGGGCCGCGGCCCTGCTGCACGCTTCGCTCTGGGGCAATCGGGCCGACCTCGGCTTCCGCGTGACGGCGGGGGATCCGGAACACGCCGATACCGGTGCGAGCCTGGTCGCCGACGACAGCACCTCGTTGTGGTCGCTGCTCCCCGTGGGAGCGCCCACCACCGTCGCAGTGGTGGCGGACAACGCGGGGAGGGAATTGATCCCCGACCTGATCCTCATCGACCACCTCTTGGAACGCGGCCGTGCGAACCGCGTCGTACTCCACGTGAAGCCCTACCCGTACTACGTCTCCGACGCGACGACCGCGGACGTCATCGACTGTCTCCGACGGCTCGTCCAGGGGCCCGGCCAGGCAGGCGAGATCGGCAAGCGCCTCTGGGAGGCAATGGCAACCGGGCAACTGGAGGTGCGCACCCACCCGTTCTTCTGCGCGCCGCTGCCGTACGAGGCAATGCCCGAGGATCTACGGAAGGAGTTCGAGGCTGCCACATTGACGATCCTGAAGGGCGACCTCAACTACCGCCGTCTGGTCGGTGATCGGCTATGGGATGCGACGACGCCGTTCACGGACCTCACGGCCTACTTCCCCGGACCCGTCGCGGCACTCCGCACCCTGAAGTCCGACGTCATCGTCGGGCTGGACGAGCAGATGCTGAGCGCCCTTGAGCAGTCCGGTCAGGCGTGGCGCACCAGCGGGACCCACGCTCTGATTCAAGCTCGACCGTAATGGCATCTGAGCCAAGATCGGCCGACCGCGGGGACACGGAGATATTCCGGATCGGCGAGCGCTCGGCCGTTGCTACGGTCGATTCCGTATCCCACTCGCTGGATAAGAAGGATCTTCCTCATGCATGATGCCCGCGCCCTGATTGACATGGGTGCCGAAGCGGTTCGTCGGCTCGCTCGTCGCGGTTACTCTCTGGACCTGTCCGTGCTGGAGGACCTCCAGTCCCGGCGCAACCAGAGCATCCGCTCAGCCGACGAACTGCGGGCAGAGTCCAAGCGGGTGGCGAGCGAGGTCCAGCAGACGGCCAAGCAGGGCGGCGATATCTCCAAACTGAAGGAGCGCGCCCGCGAGCTGAAGGACCAGATCCGGGACATCGAAGCCGAGCAGGAGCAGGTCCAGGAGCAGCTCCGTGACCTCCTCCTCAGCATCCCGAACCTGCCCGACGACGCGGCACCGGACGGTGACTCCGAGGAGTTCGCGGTCGAGGTCCGGCGCGTGGGCACTCCGCCCGCGTTCTCCTTCGAGCCGAAGGATCACGTGGACCTCGGTGAGGCCACCGGCACCCTCGACTTCGCCCGGGCGACGAAGCTGTCCGGCCCCCGGTTCGCAGTTTCGCGCGGCGCTGGAGCAGCCCTGGAGCGTGCCCTGGCCACGTTCTTCCTCGACCTCCACACCCGTCGGCACGGGTATGTCGAGTACGCGGTCCCGTACCTGGTCACCCGCAAGACGATGACCGGCACCGGGCAGCTGCCGAAGTTCGAGGAGGACCTGTTCAAGACCGGCGTCGCCGACCGCGAGCTGTTCCTGATCCCGACGGCTGAGGTGCCGCTGACCAACCTCTACGCCGACGAGATCATCCCGCCGGCGGAGCTGCCACTGGCCCTGACCGCGCACACCCCGTGCTTCCGGTCCGAAGCCGGGTCGTACGGCCGCGACACCAGGGGCCTCATCCGTCAACACCAGTTCGCCAAGGTCGAGATGGTCCGGATCGTCGACCCGGAGGACGCCGAGGCAGAGCTGGAGAAGATGGTCGGCCATGCCGAGGCGTGCCTGAAGGAACTGGGCCTCGCCTATCGGGTCGTCACCCTGGCCGCCGGTGACACGGGCTTCTCCGCCCAGCTCACCTACGACATCGAGGTCTGGATTCCGAGCCAGAACACATACCGCGAGATTTCCTCGGTCTCCAACTTCGGCACCTTCCAGGCCCGCCGCGCGAACATCCGCACCCGCGGTGCGGACGGCAAGCCCAAGCTTGTCGCCACCCTCAACGGCTCCGGCCTGCCCATCGGCCGCACCCTGGCTGCTCTCCTCGAGCAGTGCCAGCAGCAGGACGGCTCCGTCCTTCTGCCAGAGTCACTCTTCCCGTACCTCGGCTTCCGCCGGATCTCGGCGGACGGAACCCCGGAGGCATAGCGCATTGAGTCGGCGGCCGTAGGGGGATGGGCGCGTGGCGTTATTGATGGTGGCCGCGACCGTGTACGGCGTGGCGCAGCTGCTGGTGTTGTCGTCGCCGACCCGGTCGGTGCGGTTTGGCACAGTGCTGCTGGCGATCGCGGTGGGCGTCTACGGCTGTGGAATCGCTACCGCACTGCTGGAGTACGCGTACACGCGGGCCACCGCTGATCAGCCCAGGGGCGGGGCGCTGCTCAAGGCGGTGAATACGGCCAGCTACACGGTCGACCCGGTGATCGAGGAACTGGTCAAGGTCACGCCGCTGCTGCTGGCGGCATGGAACGTCAAGATCCGCCGTCAGTGGGGCCTTACCGACTACGTGGTGGTCGGCGCGGCGCTGGGAGCCGGGTTCGGTCTGCTGGAGGCGGTGGTCCGGTTCGGCCTGGATGCGGACCGTGCACTCGACCATCCGGCCGGCGGATGGATCATCCCCGACAGCCTTTCCCCGCCCTACATCCCAGGCCCCGATCAGATCTTCTCGTCCTGGTTCCCCGCCCCTTCCAGCTCCCTGGACCTGGGCGAGGTCCACCCGGCCGCCGACACCAGCCCCCACCTGGCCTACACCGCTGCGGCGGCTCTGGGGATCGGCGTACTCATACGTGCCCGCAGGTGGGTACGAGTCGTGGGCCTAGTCCCTGTTGCGGCCGCCTGCGCCCACCACATCCTCGCCAACTACTCCGCCCAACACCCCGCCGACCGGGACACGAAATCGCTGGTCGACGACCTCGACGGCATCCTGTGGGCCATCCCGCTAGCGTGCCTGGCCATCGCGGTGTCCGTCGACATGTGGCAGATACGCCGGGCCAAGCGCTCGGTCCCAGGCGTGCTGCTCCAGGCGGAGCGGGCCGGCCGCACAGGATTGGAGGCACTGACCGGGTACGGCCTGTGGCGGGTGCCCTGGTCGACGCTGATCGCGCTGCGCTTCGCCCGTATGCGCCGCGCCCTCCTCTACGCGGTCGGCCGTGCTCCCTACCCTGGCGCCGAATCCCTGCACCGCACCGTCGTCTGGACGGCCGGACAGATCGACGCCACCGACCACCAACACGCCTGGCACGGCATCGGGCTGCGCACCGTGCGCCAAGCCGCCCGCGCCATGCGGAACCGGCGCCGGCTATGGGGCATCCTGATCTCCTTCGTCCTGATGCTCCCGGCCCTGGTCCTCCTCGGCGCGGGCTCCTTCCCGGCCGCCGCCGAACTCCAGGACCAGCTCAGCACCGGCAACGGCCCTTACATCCTTATGGGCTTCGGTATCGCCGGACTGCTCTGGATCACCTGGCAGCTCACCCAACTGCTGCGCACCTGGCAAGCGACAAGCATGATCGCGCTCGCCGAAGCACAGGCCATCGTCCGCTTCCGAATCTGGACCGCACTCGGCGGCCTCACCACTGGCACCGTGGTTCTGCTGCGCATGCAGCAGAAGGGGCTGGGGCCGGACGACGCACTGCTCCGCAAGTTCCACCTGCTGGAGGCGCTCAACAACTTCCTCGCCTACCTCGGCTTCGCCCTCATCCTGCTTTCCCTGCTCGCGCTCTTCCCACCCGGCGGCGGACTCGCCCTCGCAGGCACCCGTGCCGTAGCCGGCACCATCACTATCGAAGCCGCCATCCACGCCGCCGCCCTCGGCACCCTGGGCGTCGTGCTCATGACCGCGGGATCCGGTGGCGACGGAGGGAGTCCGGAGTCTGAGGGGCAGACGAAGCCAGCGCAGTCATCCGGAAGAGACAGGGTGAAGCGCGGTAAGGAGTACGAGGACCACCTGCAGGAGCATCTGGGTGGCCGCGGATCGTTCAGACAAGGGGGACGCGAGTTCGATGGGGCTTTCACGGGAGATGATGGTGTCGAAGTGTGGTATGAGGCGAAGTCCGGGAGGTATTGGGAGCTAGCGAACGAGAACCCGAAGGTCATGGAGAAGTTTAAGTCGAATCTCGGCGACGCGCGTCGAATAGCCGAGGAAGGCGGGAGGAAATTCTCCCTGATCTCAGAGAAGCCAATACCAGAAAATATCGTCAAGTGGCTCGACAAGAAGAATTACACGTGGCGAGTGATTCCCAAGGGGGCGGGATAAGTGTCCCGGACGGCAGACATTGACTTTACATTCCAGGCGCCGGTTTCCGTGTCCCTCGTAGTCCAAGCCTTGTCCGAATCCGGATGGTCACCAGTGGAGCTCCGAGGGATCTCGTACGCCGTCCCTGACGAAGACGGCGACCTGGACTGGTACAGCACGCCATCCGATACGTTCGGACACGTCGTCGCAACCCTGGACTCCCCCGAACGCCATCGGCAAAATATTGGTATCTCTATTTACCATCCAGAGGGGGAGACCGGCGGGCTGCTCCTCTTCTTCTCCGGCAGGACGGATGTCTCCTTCTCTCCTTCAATCAATAGGCGGCCCCACCCTGTGGCGGAGGAGATGACCGATCTGCCTTGGTACCTTGAGCAGATGCTCCCACCGCTATTCAAGATCGGCCTACTGGGGTACAAGGCCCAAGACGTGGCTGACTGAATAAAATCCGCGCCTTGTGTTCGGGGAATAGGTGCCGGGTCGGCTTTCGCCCGGAGTGAGGGCGCCGTACAGTGCGGCCGAGCGGCGAGCCCACGACATCCTTCACCACGGTGAGGCCCGCGGGGATCGCGGCCATATCAGTTCGCCGGGGGCAGACAGGAAAGATTCCGCAAACGCTGGTGCGTTGTGGCAGCGGCATGTCAACGTACAAGGGCTTGCCGAAGTCCGGGTCAAGGGGGTGATGCCTGCGACTATGGAAAGTCGTCCCCTCATCGACTGACTGCTTGCCTGTGACCCCGGCGCACCGGCCCGACTGGCCATCGACCCAGCCTTCCCCATCGCCAACCGCACCAGCGCCGAGTCACCACCGCGGCGTGACATGGCCGAGGCGACAGCCAGTACCCAACCCGAACCCACGGAGGCGCCCCTGCACCCGCACAACCCCAGCGACCCCTCCCACCCCGCCTCTCCGGACCCGGTGTACTGGGTCACTCCGCGCCATCTGGCTGGCGACGACGGCGTGCTCGCCGAGCGGATCGGCGACACCCTGGTCGGTCTCGGCTGGCGCATGTGGCCTACCTCCCGCCACACCCTGCTGTATGTGAGCCCGGACGGGCTGTGCGGCGCCGAGTGGGTCCTCGCGGCGTACCCGTTCGAGCTGGGCGGACTGCCCGTTGCCTGGCAGCTGAGTGCCCGCCGGCATGCCGCTTCGGTGATGACGGAGTGGAACGCGTACTTCACCGCCGGCGTCCCGTACGAGGCACTGGCCGATCTCCTCATTGCGATCGACGCCCGTGAGACGCCCGACGGCAACTACGAGGGGCCCGAGACGGTCCTCACCGTGCTCGGCGCACGGGGTTGGATCCGCGACGTGGATCGGCCCCGGACCACTGCCGCGGACCCTGGGTTCTCCTCCAGTGTCTCGCTGGAGATGGTGCCGCCGCTCATCCAGGACGCCGATCCGCGCCCTGGCCTGGTGGGCTGGCAGGCGTGGGCGGAACCTGTGCTCGGCGCCCCGTATCTGTGGTGCGCCAGCTTCAGTGCGAGCGTCCCCCACGACTTGGTCGCCGCGTTTGCCTCCTCACTTGCGTCACCGGCCCCGGTGCCTCGCCGCACCGTGCCGGAGAGCGCGGAAGGTCGGCTCACGGTCGTTCGCCACGGCTGACCGCCCGCGCTCTAGCGGAGGTTGTTGTGCCGCTCGCGGCCGATCTCCCCGAGTCACAGCTCAGACGTATGAGGCACATATCCCGGGCCGACCCAACGACAGAGAGGAAGAGTTCTTGTTCCGATTCCGACGCGCTCGCGCGGACCGCGCCTTCCGTGAAGCTCAGCTCGCGGGTTACGCGCTGTTCCAGATGCACACTGAACCGCCCCTGCCCGACCATGCCAGCGGCGGGGTTGCGCCGGCGCCGGCCGTGCCAGAGGCGAGGGTGCCCGACTTCCTGCCACCGGACTTGCGGGTGCCCCGCGACGAGATCACCGGACTGATGATGCACTACGACCAGCCGCTCGTCGTCGATGGCGAGGTCCGCACCTGCCCGGAGTGCGGCGGATACCGGAACTGGATCGTCTTCTGCATGCGCGACGGCTCGGTGTGGCTGCGTTGCCGTGCCGGGCACGAGACGCAGGAACCGCGCTTGGACGCTGCCTGGTACAACCGCAACTCCGGTCCGGTGGACCGGTATCACCCCACGCTCGAAGACGGTCTGCGCTACCTCGGCCACTGAGCCCCCACTTTTACCCGCCGACGCCGGAACCGGGTCGGCCCGGTCAGGCCATCCGCTCCACAGAACCCTGGGGGTTTTGCATGCGTCGTCACACCATCACCGCTCTCGGCTTGAGCGCCCACGCCGTCCTGGCCCTGGCGGGCTGCTCCACCAGCTCCTCCACCTCCGCTGGCCCGGCATCCTCGGCGACAGCCCCGGCGCACCGCGATGCCAAGGACGACGCGGCTCCCGCGCCGCTGCCGTTCGTACCGGGACGGTGGTAGTAGTCGTCTCCTACGCGGAGTAGGACATGTCCGTGCTCGGTGGCCACTCACTGAGCACCCGCTGCGCGCGGCCGTAGCTCACCGTCACCAAAATGCGACCGCCCGCTAGCGTGACTGGTCACCAACCCCAGCCGCCCCTGCCTGACTGGAAACGATGTCCGAAGAAGCCGCAACTGTGATAGCCGCAGGCATAACCGCCGTCACAACCCTCGTCGGCCTGCCCGCCGTCTTCATGCAAGCCCGAGCCGCCAGCAAGGCCGCCCAGGTCGCACGCGAGGCCGCCCAGGCCACCCGCGACGCCGGGCGTGTCCAAGCGGAAGCCGTCTACAAGGCGGCCCTCGACGGGGCGCGCACCAACGCCCAGGGAACCGCCGAGCAGTGGCGCCGCGAACAGCGCCGCGACACCTGGACCGAGTTCCTGCACAGCGCCGACCACGTGGAAGACATCTGCACGAGCCGAATACACACCGGCTCCCCAGTCGGCACCACGGAGAGCATGAGCGACGCATGGCGGGCCCTTCAGCGCTCGCTGGTGAAGCTCGAACTTGTAAGCTCCGGGCACATCGGCACCCTCGCCCACGACGTAGTGAGGGCGCTCTCCGGCCTCGTCGACGACCATTACTTCACTACGGGGGTGGAGCCGGTATTCGAGCGACTGAACGCTATGTGGGCAGAGGAGCATCCCCGCATCCGCATCGGCCCTGGAGAGGACTGGCCGACCTGCCCCTCGGATCACCCGGCCTGCGCCGCTCTTGCCGCGCTGGTGCACATCCAGCGGCTCGGCTCTACCGCCCGTGCTGCGGGGATAGCCCGGCCTCTTGTAGAAGCCGAAGAGGCGATCCAGTCGGGAGAGCTTTGCCCCTATCCCCCCGAGGAGGGTGAGTCGCTGGACGAGCGCTCAGCCCTGCTCCGCGAGCTCTACGGCGCCTACGGCGACCTGGGTTACGCCCTCGACGGCGTGCCCGGCCTGCCCGAGCTGGACGATCACCTCCTCATGACCCGCGTGCACCTGGACCGGGGAGAGTTCTATCGTCAGCACGAGAGCCGGATCAACGGCTTTGGCGTGGCTCGCTCAGCGTTCCTGCTGGCAGCCCAGGAGGAGATCGTCGGCACGGCGAGCTGACCTCCTCGACCGTCCAGCGCCCGCCCTCCTGCCTGGAGGACGGGCGCTACGGATGCGAGGTACTCAGCGCCGTGGCGCTCGCGGGGCCGACGGTGTCGGACGATGCGCTGCGACGGCCCGCTGCTCGGTCGCCCGGCTGTTGGGGGCGGCTTCCGGGGCCGGGGCGCTGGCAGGGAGGTCGGCCGTGCGGCGCAGGCGCCAGACGAGCACGTCGCTGATGGAATCGGCAGTGTCGAGCTCCCGGCGGGCCGCTGCTTCGGCCAGCAAGGCCACAGGGTTGTGGCCTGCTTGGGCGGCGTCGGCCAGGGTGGCGGCCAGCGCGTACCAGCCCGGTTCGGCAAGGACCTGCTCGGCCAGCTCCGGCACCGCCTGGCGCAGGTAGGCGACCTGTCGCTGTCGCAGGGGCTGCGACAGGCGCTGTCCTCGCTGGTACAGCACGCCCATGGGCATCGCCGCGGCGGCCTGGTAGGCGGCGCGCAGGTGCTCGGCGGCCTGGCGTGCGGCGGCGGCCTGCTGAGCGTGCTGCTTCTTGGCGTGCCAGTGGGCGGCGGCGGTGACGAGGAAAAACGCCATGTCGATCAGCATGGCCGTGGTGGCTCCGTCCTCTCCGCGGCCGAGGGCTGGGCCGCTGTAGACGAGGTCGCGGGCGGCCTGACGCAGGGCGCGGTCGTGCCCACGCTTGGCCTTCACGTGGGAACGGGAGGCCCGTTCGAACGCGGACGCGGCGTCCCGCAGTTGCTGGCGGGTGTGGGCGGCGGAGGTCTTGGCGAGCGCGTCGAGAACCTCGCCGGCCGCGGCGATGTGCGCGGCGACCTGGGCGTCGTCGCCGTGGTCGATGACGAGCAGCGCCTGCCAGGCCGCCGTGGTCGCCTGGCGCCGCGCCGCAGCCGGACCACTCGGGGCGATGCCGGAGATCCGGTCCGATGAGGTGTCGGTGCTCCGGCCCGGCTCGTCGTCGCCGGACCAGCGCTCTCGGATGCGGGGCAGAGAAAGGTCGGGAGCGAGCGTGGAGCCCGCGTAGAAGATCGGCTCGACGTCCTTGTTGCAGTCGTCGGGCAGCGCGACCTTGTAGCCGAGCGGGTCGCCGGAAGGCGCGATTCGTTTGCGGATCAGCAGGCCGGCGGCGGCCAGCCGATCGAAGAACTCCTCCTCGCTGTTGGCCCCGGCCACCGCGCGTCGTACGGCCTCTCGCAGCTCTTCCCGGGCGGTCTGATCCTTGTTCTGCCGGTCGGCCTTGTGCCGCTCGGCGCTGGTCGGCCGCTGTGCTGCCGTGCCATCTCCGGTGTTGAGTTGCCTGAGCCCGTAGTCGATCTCGATCTTTCGTGCTTCTTCCTGGGATCGCTTGCCGTCCTGGCGTATGCGTGCCTGGCGGCCGTCTTCCCGTACGACGGTGGCGATGATGTGGATGTGGTCGTCGGCGTGGCGCACGGCGGCCCAGCGGCATGCGGTGTCGTCGCCGTCGGGGGCGAGGCCGGTGGCGGCGACCATGCGGCGGGCGATGTCGCCCCACTGCTCGTCGGTGAGGATGGGGTCTTCGGGCGCGGCGCGTACGGACAGGTGCCATACGTGCTGGGCGGGCCGCTCCTGCTTGGGCAGTGCTTCGACGGGCTGGTCGAGGAGGCGCTGCAGGTCGCGGTAGGTGGCCTGTGGGTCGCGGCCGGGGTCGGGGGCGAGGCTGTCCCAGGCCGCGACGAGGTGCGGGTCTATGTGCTCTTCGTGGGTGCCCGGCCCGTACAGGTAGTGCAGCAGGCCGATGGTGCGCGTGCCGCGCTTGTGGACTCGGGGGATCACGCGGCTCGGGTTTCGTTGTCCAGGTAGTGCTGCGTGAAGGTGTCCACGCGCTGTGCGGCACGGCGGACCGCGTCGAGCACCTCCCCGGCGTGCGGGACCTCGACGCCGGCGTTGGTGGCCTTGGCCACCTGGTTGAGGTTGTTGCCGATCTGCCCGAGGTGGCGGCGGAGGGCGAACAGCTCAGCGATGACTTCGCGTTCGCCGGCAACTTCGGCGGCGGTACGGGTGAGGTCGCGGGCGGCGCGCAGGGCGGCATGGGCGAGGAAGCCGGACGGGGTCATCGCGCAGGCAGTGGCGGCGGCGAGCAGGTCTGCCTTCTCGGCGTCGTTGAAGCGGCTGGCGATCAGGTGTTGGCGCTTGTGCTCGGCGAGCTTGCGCGGGCGGTTACGCGCGGGCGGGTGCGGCGGCTCGCTGTGCGCGCAGTGCGGGTTGTGGCAGGGGTGGGTCCCCTCCTCGGGATGCGAGCCGCCCTCGGTCGCATCGCTGCGGTCCAGTGCCCCCCGGCTCTGGTCCGCTCCCGCCACCCCTGGGGCGGGAGACGCGAGAGTAGTACTCCCAACGGGAGTACTACTCTCGCACCAACTTGCTCGGCCTGTGGCCGGGGTGGTCACCTCCTGCTGGCTGGTGGGGAGTTCGTGGTGTCGGTCGTGCATGGGTCTCCGTGTCGGGGTCGTGGATGGGGGCTGCTGAGCCAGGTGGTCGTGTGGGGACGACCTTCAGAGGCGCTGCGGGGCTCAGCGGGAGGCGGCGGCGTTCAGTTCGGACTTGACCTCGCGGACGATGTCGCCGGCGGTGTCGCTGGCGACGCTGTAGCCGTCGTCGCGCACGGCCCGTTCCAGGAGGTCGCGGGACAGGCGCCCCGTCTCGTCGAGGAGGCGGTGGGCGTAGTCGCGAAGGATCTCGTCGGAGGCACGGGGTTTGCGGCCCGGCTCCTTCGGCTTCGACGCACCGCTCTTGCCCGGCTCCGCGCCTGAGCCGTTGCCCGGCGGCAGCCCACTGCCTGCGATTGCCGGAGCCTTCTGTTGCGGGCGGACTGCCGGTTCCGGGCCGGAGGCGGGCTGCGGATTCGGGCGGGCGGATTGCGGGCGGGCGCCCCGATGGGGTTCCTCGTCGCCCGGGTCCGATGGGTGCGGGCGGGGTCCGTCTTCCGCCCGTCCACCGGCGCTTGCCCGTTCGCTGGCGTCTGCCCGGGCGCGGTCGTGCCGTGCTGCGGGCGGGCCGGTGGGCTGCGGGGCGGGGGTGGGCCAGCGCGGGGCCAGGTCGATGGTGGCCAGGGCGGCGGCTTGGCGGCGGGTGGCGAGCTGGCGCAGCAGCCGCTCGTCCAGGTGCGGGTCGGCGTCGATGCCGGAGCGGGCGAGGGCTTTGGACAGGCGACGCACCGTGCGCCGCCCGGCCCGCCCGGTGCGTCGCTCGGGCGTCATCTCGGCGAGGCGGGCGGCGAGGGTGACGGCCCGGTTCATGGCCCGGTCGCGGATGATCTGGGCGGCGCCCTGGTCCTGCTCGATGATGCTCAGGCGGGCGAGCAGCCGTTCGCGGGCTTGGCGGGTGAGGACGGCGGCGATGCCGCGGGAGGCAGCGTCGGGGGTGCGCTGGCGTAGTTCGATGCCCATGGCCAGGTGCCAGAGCACCGCTGCCATCACGGGGCCTGTGAAGGCGCGCATGGTGCCGCCGACAGGGCCGGACTCGGCGTAGGCGGGGATGGCCTGCATGGTGGTGATCACCCAGACCAGGACTCCCGGCAGGCCGGCAGCCCGTCGCGGGCCGTGGAGGTTCTGCCGTGCCATCAGGGCCATGGCGAACAGAGCGAGCTCGGCAGCGGCGAACATCGTGGTGCGCTCGGTGGTATTGCGCATGTCGAGGTAGTGGGCGGCGAACCGCCAGCTGGTGTCCGCGCTGTAGGCGGTGCACACCAGCGCCGCCACGGCAGCGGCGACGACCGCGGCCGAGCCGGGCCGCTCCGGGCTACGGTTCCGGCGTTGACGGCGCCTGGCGAGTAGGCCCACCAGCAGCGCGCAGGTCGCTAGGGCCAGGACGACGACGGGCAGGAATGTGCTGTGCCCGTACGGAAGGGCAGGCATGGCGAGCGGATGGATCACAGGGGGCAATGCGGCTACTCCGAGGGTCCGCTGCGTGCGCGGGCAGGCGGGCGTATGGCGGGGCGGACAGGTGGGGTGGTGGGGGAAGGTCGCGAGAGCCTGACGGGTGTCAGGCTGCGGGTGCGGGGTGGCGCCTGCGGTCAGGGCCAGTGAGGATGACGCGCTCGGTCATCTCCGCGAGGCGGGAGGCGACGCGGTCGCCAAGGGCCGTGCGGAGGTCGGCGGTGGGGAGATTGGTCGTGATGAGGGTGGGGCGCAGGTGCTCATACCGGTGGTTGATCAGCCGGTAGGTGAGTTCCTCGGTCCACTCACTGGTCTTCGCCGCTCCCAGGTCGTCCAGGAGCAGCAGCGGGCAGCGGGCCAGGGCCTGCAGGTCCCGCTCAGGGTCTTGGCCGGCGCGGGGGCGAAGCTGCGCGTAGAGGTCGGCGGCGGTGACCGCCTCCCAGCGCAGGCGGACTCCGTTGGCGAGGAGAGTTCGGATGGCGCCGTACGCCTGGTGGGTCTTGCCGGTGCCGGTGGGTCCGGCGATCAGCAGCGACGGGCCCTCCGCGATGCCCGGGGCGCCGCCGGGGCCGGGGCGTCCGGTGCGGGCGATCTCGTCGGCCCAAGCGGTGACCTGCGGGTGGTCGGCGAGGGCGTGTCGGTAGCGGGCGGGTATGCGGGCGTCGGCCAGTTCCAGCGCGGTGACCGGCTCGACAGGCAGGTCCTCGACGGCGATGGTGTCGGGGTCGATGCCCCGGGCGGTGAGGATCTCGCTCAGCCGGTTGGCGAGCGGTCCGACCCGCTGCGGGTCGCGGGTGAGGGTGGCGGTCAGAGTTCACCTCCGTAGGCGGCGGTCACATCAGCCGGGTTCGTCCACGGCCTGTGGGTGGCGGCAGCGGCCGTGGGTCGGGTGGTGGCGTTCATGGCCTCGTTCACGAGGCTGGGCAGGGTGCGGGGGTGCAGGCCCTTGGCCCGGTGCCGCTCCAGCCCGGCCCGGATGTGGGCAGGGTCGATGCCCTCGTCGAGGAGCTTGCGCACTTCCCGGCCGAGCTGGCCCAGGACGTCCCTGGGCGGGCGGTGGGTGCAGGCGGCGGCGTATTCGCTGATCAGCTCGTTCGCCGACACCTGGCCCGAGGCAGTGCCGGATGCGGATGCCGAGGGGGTGCCGGGCGCGGGGGCGCTTGCGCCCCCCAACGGGGTACTTCCTAGATCCCTGGTCCTAGGTCCTAGATCCGGACCGTGAACCCTCACCGCATCTGCCTGCGTTTGCGGTGAGGGCTCACTGAAACCGGTCTGACCTGCGGATTCGCTGTTCATTGAGGGTTCCTGCCGATGGCGGGAGTCTTCAATGAGCTTGGGGTGAGGGCTCATGCCCTGCTCACACACCACGCCGTGAGCCTGCGCGGCGGTGGCTGCGGGGCGGCCTCCTTGGTGGTGCGGGCAGAGCGGGTGGCGGCTGCCGCTAGGCCGGTTGATCTTCTGGTGCTTGGCCCAGGTGACGATGTGCAGGTACCGCTTGCCGTCCTGGCCTTCGTACCGGCAGATGAGCCCGGCGCCGTCGAGCTGGTTGAGGTCGTCTTCGACCTCCAGGGGGCCGTGCTCGGGGCGCAGGGACCACAGGGCGCCGGCGATGACGGCGGCCTGGTCGCGGAAGCAGCCGTGGTCGTCGGCTTGGGTGAGCAGGCCGAAGAAGGTCCGCTCGGCGGGGATGGACACCTCGGCGAGCGACTCGGAGATGAAGGCTTCGGGCTTGATGGTGCGGATGCGTGCCAAGAGCGGGGCGGTCCTCACTCGGTGGCCTGTGGGCGGAACCACGGCTCACCGTCGGTCGGGGCGGGATTCGAACGGGGGGCGGGCTGTTGGCGCGGAGCGCGCCGGGAGCCGACTGCGTTTTCCGGGGGTGTCGTCAACATAGCCACACCCGCGTCGCGCAAGTCCAGCCCTATCCGGCGCAATCTCTGACGGCAGAAAGGGCCGCGGGAATCAGGCTGGATAACGGGCGGTGTCAAAACGGTAGGGCACGATCCCCGGTTGACAAAATAGTTGCCCTGCCGGTCGAGCCAGAAGCATCACATCGGGACGCCGTTGACGGGCTTGCGACGGGGAAGCTACAACACAACACCCCACGTCAGAAGCACATTCAGGTGTCTGGGCTGAGGCCGCGGCGCCCTGGGTGTGGTGGGAATGAGTGTCCCTCTCGCCGTCCGCGCGCGGCGCAACATAGCCGACGATCGCCGGTTAACCAAACCGGGGATTGCGAGCTACAAAGGAGCCATGGCAGCCCGATCCCTGGAAATCGGTCCGGCAGGTATCCGGACCGCCCGCACTATTGAATTCCTCCGTGCCGAATGCGGTCTCGCTCAGCGTCAGCTGGCCGACCGCGTCACCGGCCTCGGCCGGCCGATGTCCAACACCATGCTGTCCCGCATCGAACGCGGTCAGCGCCGCTGCGATGTCGACGACCTCGTCGCCATCGCTGACGCACTCCGCGTCTCACCCCTCGTCCTCCTGCGGGGGCCGACCGTCTCGTGACCCCGTCCGCGTAGGACCCCGCTATCCCGTCGCTCACCCGAAAGGACCCGCCCGCCCTTGCCTCGCCCCGCAATGCCCCCTGCCCCCGCACACCCCCCGCGCCCGACCCAAGGCACGGCCTCCCTGCTCCGCCTCTACCGCCCCGAGGAGATCGCCGAAGCCCTCGGCTGCTCTGCCTGGTGGGTGAAGGACCGTGCCCGGCGCAGCCTCATTCCGCACACCCGCGTCGGCCGCGCCTACCGCTTCACCGCCGAACACCTCGCCGAGATCGTCCGCCTCCACGAAGAGCGCCCGACTCGATCCCCCGGCGGCGCGGTGGCCGTTCCGGCAGCGACAACGCCTCCCGCCGCACGGGCCCGCGCCGCCCAGCCTCGTCGGCCTACTGCGGCCCCGATGACGGGGCGTCTGCAAGCCCGGCCGCCGCGCCGTACCCAGTACGACACCGTCGCGTAGCGCGCCCGCGCCAGCCACAAGCCAACAGCAGGGGGAGGAAGAAGGAAGTTGGGTTTCGCGGAGAAGCGCGCAAACTACTGGCGCGGCCGATACAAGATCGCGCCCGGCAAGCACCTCACGGTCGTCGACGAGAGCGGCAAGGCCATCAGGTTCGCCACCAAAGGTGAGGCCCAGCGTGCCGCGAGCGAGGCCGAGAACAAGTACCGACGCGGCGACTGGCGCGACCCAGCGCTCGGCCAGGAGACCTTCGGCGAGTACGCGAACCGCTGGTACGAGGCCCAGGACCTGGCCGCCTCGACCATGCAGAACTACCGGCGCCACATCGAGGAGCACCTGCTCCCTGAGTTCGAGGACAAGGCGCTCGCCGGCATCCTGCGCCAGGACGTCGACCTATGGGAGAAGAAGGAGAAGGCCGTGTACGCGGCCTCCAGCGTCAAGACCTGGCGCTCGACGCTCCACCTGATCTTCGAGGACGCGATCGACGAGGGCCTGATCACGTCCAACCCGGCGGCCAGGCGGCGCGGGCGCGGCAAACGCGCCGGCCGCTCGCGCGACCGAGGCCCGGAGAAGGTCGTCACCGACGCCCTCGGCATCCTGCTGACCGCCGAGCGGGCCGCCCTGCTTTCCGGCCGCGACGATGAGTTCGTCGCCGTAGTCCTCAAGGGCTACACCGGCAAGCGCTGGGGCGAGATCGTCGGCCTGGAAACGGAGTTCGTCCGACCTGGCGCGTTTCGCGTCGAGTGGCAGCTGTACGAGCTAGACACCGGCGAGCTGGTGCGCTGCCCGCCCAAGGACGACAGCTACCGCACCATCGACTCGATGGACTGGCTGTCCGCCCTGGTCTTCAACCACATCGCCCGCACGAAGCCGACGCCCTGTCCCTGCCACGGGAAGACGTACGTATTCCGTGGACAGGGCACGGCCCGCACTGGCGGTCACCACGGCGCGAAGCTCGTCGACGTCGCGCGCCTCGCGGGTGTCTCCACAGGAACCGTGTCGAACGTCCTCAACCGCCCCGACCGGGTCGCCGAAGCCACGCGAGTACGCGTTGAGAAGGCCGTCGCCGACCTCGGGTTCGTACGAGGCGGCACGACGCCGCAGCCTGCAGCCCACTGGCGCAGGAACGGTTTCGCGACCTGGCTGTTCACCCCGGCGGTCTCCGGCTGGTACCCAAAGAAGGCCCCGCAAGAGCCTCGGCCCGTGCCCCTACTCGGCGAGCCCTGGCCCGGCGTCCCGGCACGAGGACGCGGAGCCAGCGAACGGGCCGACGCCTGCTGGCTCCCCATCGCCAAGGGCCTCACACCCCACGGCCTTCGCCACACCCACCGGACGATGATGGAGGACCTCGGCACCGAGAAGGTGCTCATGGACGAACGCATGGGCCACATCGACGGCTCGGTCTCGGCACGCTACGCCCACGTCACCCCGGGCATGCGCAAGCGGCTCATGCTCGGCCTGACCGAGCAGTGGGAGGCGGCACTCGACGCGCGGTTGGCGATGTGTCCGGCATCGCCGGTGCGTGTGCTCAACGATCTCCTGGGCGCACGCGCGGCCGCTCTCCGGTAGCTCCACGGTGCCCTCGCGCCGGTGTTGCGGGTGGCTCCGCCGTACTCGCAGGCTCTGTGGAGCCGGGTCCATGTACCCAGTGGGTTCATGGACAACCGCTCCGGCCGTGCGCGGGTGCGGCTACCTATGCGAAGGCATGGGGCACGGGGTTCCGTTCACAGCAGCGGCGAGAAGATGTCTAAGACGGATCTGGCAGCGGGGGCCTCGTGTATCTGGCTGGGCTTGTCGCAAGATCCACCATTGCCTCACTCCGCCCTCTGCTCGACGAGGCCGACCCGGTCATTCTCGCCGCCTCCTCGGCCGTTGAGGACGCACCCGTGACGACCGGGGCCGACTCACCGGGTGCGAACGCGCTGGCCGAAACGGTTCTCGTCATCTATGAGGGCGACGACCCGGACGTCTACGTCCTGTCCGTCAACCTTCGGCACCGCAGCCTGACCAAGGGACAGGCCGCGGCGCTCTAGTCCGCGCTGAGCCGGGGCCTCACGGCCGACTGGCCGACCGTGGGCCTCCCTCGACCCAGGCCCGCCGTCACCGCTGCACCGACCGCTCAGTGCCCCGCAAGTCCATGGCGATCTGCGAACTTCTTACCCTTCGCAAACCGCTCGGCCTTCAAGCGCAACCGCTCATCGAACTCCTGCCGCCCGGCCGACAGGCATCCCCTTGCCCCTATCGCACTGGCCATGATCGACCCACGCGGCCAGAGTTCAAGCCACGTGGTGTGCGTTAAGTCCTGCCGCCGAAAGTAGACTTGAATGTCTTGCTAGTGATGTGCCCCACGATGGCTCACTGGACGGTTGGGCGAGGGTTGCAGCTTCACCTCGCTTCGTGGGAGGCGCTCACCTGCGGTTTCTTCTTCCATCCTGGCGAACTCTCCGGGTATCCAAGGAGGATTGTTGCGGTCCAGGTGTTGGACATCTGCACAACAATGCGTGTGGCGCCGGTGCCGCGAGCGCGCTGAACATGGGGGCAACGGCGCCGCATAAGACATGCGGCGTCAGCGCAGCCCACGGACCAGCGAGCCGTGGGAGAAGGGAAGACGTGCCATGCCAGCGGACACGACCACCGGAGCCGAGTGTGTTATCCATGGAGCCCCTGAGGCATCTGCGTTTCCAAGCACACAGGTGGTCATCGTCGTAGTCGTAGCTATGACTCTGGCTGCCGCCCTTGTGTCCTTCGGGCATCCGGTGTCGGAGGTACTGCAGGTCATCGGTGGAGCCATGCTGACCTCTGCAGTATTTACGTCCCAGGGGTCAGGCCACATCACCGTCTGTGGCCGGGCGTGATCTCAAATGGGCCGAAGAGCCAAGGACTTGCCAGAGGACGCATCGCCTCTCGTGGAACTAGCAGCTTGGCTGCGAGAACAGCGAGAGCGCACTGGGTTGACATATACGCAGCTTGCCGAGCGCCTCGACTGCAACAAGTCCACTTTGAGTAGGGCGGCTAACGGTACAGAACTTCCGTCGCTCAATATGGTTGAGCGATTCGCCATGGCATGCGGTGCCGACGTGAACACGGGTAGACGCTTGCACTGGCAGTGCTTGCGGGAGCTCAGGATCCGACGCATGCTCCGCGAAGAGGTGCCGATGCGCCCAGACATGGTGGTGACGCCTACTGACCTCTGGAACGCACTCGTGTCGGTATACGCCCTATCAGGGCTCACGTACCGAAAGGCAGAGGCCAAGGCTAAGCGTCTTGCTGAACAAGGTGTGCTCGCGCGCCCGATCAGTCGCGGTAGCTTCCACAACTTCGTTGCCCGACGAACTCCCCTGACGCGGAGGATCATGCTTGCTGTCATTGCAGTCAGTGATGTCCCTCAGGAGGAATGGCTCCATTGGGAGTCGGCATGGCGTAGCGCGCGAATGGAGTTCGTTCGCGAGGCTGCCCGGGATGGATCGCCAGCTGCGCAAGATTACCTGATGCACCAGCGCGAACACCTTCCGAAGATATGGGGGGTTCCGTGGAACAATTGATCTCCCTGAAGTGATGTGGCTCAGCCTGAGAGTTATAGGTGGCTGAGGGTCGCGAGAGGTGGCTGCTGTCGCACTGCGTCCGCAGCCACCTCGGCCCACTACCCCCGCTTCCATCCCGTCTGCTGTCGCCCCACAGGCATTTTGGAGCGTGCGTGGTCCATCGCGTCTAGGTGGAGAGCGTCGGTACGAACGGCATGGACGCCCGTGGGCCGCTGCTGATGAGATCGATCGCCGACGGATCCGAAACCGTCCAGAGAGCCACTCTGCCCAGTCCGTCCGGTGACGTCAGGCCGGGCGCGCAGAGCCTATAGCGCGGACGGTCTCGGGGCAGTCCATCGCGCTCCACTCCTGGAGCCCCGGGTCCGCTTCCGGGAGCCGACTGGGAGCCGTCTCCCGTGCTCGGCTCCCAAATGGCTCCCAAAAGACCCACGGAAACGGATCAGGGGCCTGACCCGCTGTGCGGATCAGGCCCCTGACCTGGTGTTTCACCAGTCGGGGTGGCGGGATTTGAACCCACGACCTCTTCGTCCCGAACGAAGCGCGCTGCCAAGCTGCGCTACACCCCGGTGCAACGAGCTCTACTTTAGCCCACGCGACGCCGGAGACGAAATCCGGTTTTCCCGCCCGCCGCCGCAGGTCAGTCGCGGGGTGTCAGCGTCAGCAGGGTCGCCTCCGGAGGGCAGGCGAAGCGGACCGGGGTGTACCGGTTGGTGCCGCAGCCCGCCGAGACATGGAGGTAGGAGGTGTGGCCGCCGGCCCGGTGGGTGGAGAGCCCCTTGACCCGCTGGGCGTCGATGTCGCAGTTGGTGACCAGGGCGCCGTAGAAGGGGATGCACAGCTGACCGCCGTGGGTGTGGCCGGCCAGGATCAGCGGATAGCCGTCCGCGGTGAAGGCGTCCAGGGACCGCAGATACGGGGCGTGGACCACGGCCAGCGAGAGGTCCGCGTCCGACTCCGGCCCGCCGGCGACCTCGGTGTACCGGTCGCGCTTGATGTGCGGGTCGTCCAGGCCGGTCAGGGCGATCTCCAGGCCGTCCAGCTTGAGCCGGCCGCGCGTGTTCGACAGGCCCACCCAGCCGGCGGTGTCGAAGGCGTCCCGCAGCTCCTCCCACGGATTGTGGATCGCGCCGACGACCGGCGGGTTGCCGTTCAGACCGTGCCGGCCGGTGGCCTTCTCCATGAGATAGCGGGCCGGGTTCCGCAGCTTGGGGCCGTAGTAGTCGTTGGACCCGAAGACATAGGCGCCGGGGAACTCCATCAGCGGGCCGAGCGCGTCCAGCACCTCGGGCACGCCCTCGGGGTCCGAGAGGTTGTCGCCGGTGTTGATGACGAAGTCGGGCCGGAGCCCGGCCAGCGAACGCAGCCAGCGCTGCTTCTTCCGCTGGCCGCTGACCATGTGGATGTCGGAGACCTGGAGGAGGCGCAGCGGCCGCATCCCGCGCGGCAGCACCGGCACGGACACCCGCCGGAGCCGGAAGGATCGGGCTTCGAACCCGGCGGCATAGGCGAGGCCGGCGGCGCCGACCGCCGTGATTCCCAGGGGTACTCCGTATCGCGCGCGCATGGGCACCATGGTCGCAGACCCCCGACCAGGACGAAATTTTCGGGTGATGACCGGCCAGGGCTGGCAGACTCGACCCCATGACCACCACGCTCAAGTCCAGGCTGCACGACGACCTCACCGCGGCGATCAAGGCGCGCGACGAGCTGCGCGCCGCGACCCTCCGGCTCACCCTCTCCGCCATCGGCTACGAGGAGGTCGCCGGCAAGAGCGCCCGTGAGCTCTCCGACGACGAGGTGCTGAAGGTGATCACCCGCGAGGCGAAGAAGCGCCGGGAGGCCGCGGAGGCGTTCGCGCAGGGTGGCCGCCCGGAGCAGGCCGAGCGGGAGCGGGCCGAGGGCGAGGTGCTCGCCGCGTACCTGCCCAAGCAGCTCAGCGACGAGGAGCTGGAGACGCTGGTCGCCGAGGCGGTCGCGGAGGCGAAGGCGGGCGGCGCCGAGGGGCCGAAGGCCATGGGTGCGGTGATGAAGATCGTGAACCCGAAGATCGCGGGGCGTGCGGAGGGCGGCCGAGTGGCCGCCGTCGTCAAGCGCCTCCTGGCCGGCTGATGCCCTGACCAGGGCATTCGCGGCGCGTCCCGGCTGAGCCTGGCAGGAGCCGGCCGTGGCCGGGCGGCCCCGCGGCTCGGCCGCGCCTGGTCGGTGATCCCCGCTCGCGGTCGGCCCGGCCCGGTGGTGGGGCGGGGTGGCGCGATCGTGGCCGTCCGGTGACGCGTGCGACGAAAGGGAAGGGGCCCGGACGGCGGGTGAGCTGTCCGGGCCCCTTACCTACGGGTCCCGAGGGACGGGCCGCCGGGAGGGGTCAGCCGCGGCGGCCGTGGCCGCCGCCGTTGCCATTGCGGCCGCCGAAGCCCCCGATCTCGCCGAGGTCGCCGATGTCACCGAAGTCGCCGGGGTCGATGCCGCCGTCGTCGCCGCCGATCACGCCCGGCGGAATGGTGACCTCCGGCCACGGGCTGCCGCCGGTGCCGCCGCCCGGCTTGTTGTCATCGCGGCCCGGGTCCGGCTTCGGCTTGTCCCCGCCCCCGATCGGCACGGTCGGCAGGCCCGGCGCCGGCTTGCCCTCCAGCGCGCCGGTCATGGCCTGGCGCCAGATCGGGCCGGGCACCTTGCCGCCGAAGACCTTGTCCCAGTACTGACCGCCGATGGTGATGCGCTTCATCTTGCGCTCGTGCTTGGGGTCGCCCACCCAGACCGCACCGGCCATGTTCGGGGTGTAGCCCACGAACCAGGCGGCGTAGCGCTCGTCGGTGGTGCCGGTCTTGCCCGCGCTCGCCCGGCCGCTGAGCCCGGCCTCCTTGCCGGTACCGTCCTCGACGACGCCCTTGAGCAGGGTGTTGATCGTGGACGCGGTCTTCTCCGACATCGCCCGGTCGCACGAGGTCTGCGGCACCTTCAGCTTCTTGCCGCCCGGGCCGGTGATCGACTCGATGGCGACCGGGGAGCAGTAGACGCCCTTGTTGGCGAAGGTGGCGTAGGCGTTCGCCATGGTCAGCGGGGACATCTCCTGGGTGCCCAGGGTGATCGACGGCACCTGGTCCATCTTCCGCCCGTCGGCCCGCTTGACGCCCATCTTGTCGGCCAGGGTGGTGACCGGGCAGACGCCGATCTCGCTGATCAGCTGGACGTAGTAGGTGTTGACCGACTTCGCGGTCGCCTCCCTCATGTCGTACGGCCCCTCCTCCGAGGGATTCTCGTTCGACACCGGCCAGTTGTCGCGCCAGGCGCCCTTGCACGTCTGCACCGGGCTGGGGGCCTGCATCCGGTACGGCGAGGAGTAGGACTTGGTGGGCTTGACGCCCCGCTCCAGGGCCGCGGCCGCCACGATCGGCTTGAAGGTCGAGCCGGGCTGGTAGCCCATACCGCCGCCCATGGCATCGTCCACGGAGAGGTTGATGGGGGTCTGGTTCCCGGTGAATCCGTACGGCCGGGACTGGCCCATGGCGAGGACCTTGCCGGTGCCGGGCTCCACCAGGGTGACCGCGGTGGCCACCTCGTCCGTGGCGTAGACGTTGTCCGCGATGGCCTGCTGCACCGACTTCTGGGCTTTCGGGTCCAGCGTCGTACGGATCGTCAGCCCGCCGTGGTGCCAGCGCTTGGCGCGCTCCTCGGGGGTCTTCCCGAAGACCGGGTCGCTCAGGAAGATCTCTTTGACGTAGTCGCAGAAGAAGCCCGCGCCGTGGACCGCGGTGATGCAGCCGTTCTGCGGCTTGCTGACCTTGAGCCCCAGCGGCAGCTTCTTGGCCCTGTTGGCCTCCGCCTGGGTGATGTCCTTCACGTCCGCCATGCGCTGGAGGACGGTGTTGCGCCGCAGCGTCGCCTCCTGCGGGTCGTTGACCGGGTCGTAGCGGCTCGGCGACTGGACGAGGCCGGCCAGCAGCGCGGCCTCCTCCAGCTTGAGGTCCTTGGCGTGCTTGCTGAAGTAGCGC
The DNA here is from genome assembly GCF_058215555.1 of Streptomyces sp. JLBT605. NCBI lineage: Bacteria > Bacillati > Actinomycetota > Actinomycetes > Kitasatosporales > Streptomycetaceae > Streptomyces > Streptomyces sp. JLBT605. The sequence continues at coordinate 3,013,373 of NZ_CM177087.1, read as the reverse complement.
TGGGAGGCGGCCTCCACCCCGTACGCCTGCTGACCGAAGAAGGTGATGTTCAGATAGTTCTGCAGGATCCGCTGCTTACCGAGCTCCTTTTCCACCTGGATGGCGTACTTCAGCTCGCGGATCTTGCGGCCCACGGTCTGCTGGGTGGCCGCGGCGACCTTCTCCGGGTCGTCCCCGGCCTCCTCCACGAAGACGTTCTTCACGTACTGCTGGGTGAGGGTGGAGGCGCCCTCGGAGACGCCGCCGTCCTGGGCGTTCTTGTTGAGCGCGCGCAGCACGCCCTTGAGGTCGATCGCCCCGTGCTCGTAGAAGCGCGCGTCCTCGATCGCGACGATCGCCCGGCGCATGTGGGGTGAGACGTCCTTGAGCTTCACCACCGTGCGGTCGCGTGAGTAGACCTTCGCGATCTCGCCGCCCCGGGCGTCCAGGATGGTGGTCCGCTCGCTGAGCGGCGGGGTCTTCATGTTGGCCGGGATCTCGTCGAACTCCTCGACCGTGCCCTTGGCCGCCAGGCCGAGCGCTCCGACGGTGGGCAGTGCCAGACCCGCCATGACGGCACCGGCGAGCACGCTGACGCCGAGGAATTTCGCGGCCTGCTGCGCGGTGGTCAAGCCGCCGCCCGAGCGCTTCTTACCCATGGGGGCAGCCTACGTGGCGAATCGCCGGACAGGGGGGCAGGTGTTCGCATACGCTGTTTCTCGCCATCCCGGACTGCGGCTACGTGTCAATTCCTTCATCACTCAAGTGAGTGATGAGACATGCCCGTTTTGAGGAATTTGCCGCGAGTTTCCCGGAGAGGCGCGTGTGTATTGCCCCGGTATTCCCGGGAAGTCCGTGATGTCGCCAGGTCACTCCGTTGGGTGATCTGCCGCGTACGCATAGTCCGTTCGGGCCATTCAAGATTGGGCCCGCAGGGGGTGTTGAACCCTGCCCGCCTTCCGTAACGTCCTCAACTGGCGACGGTGAATATGCCGTTTGTCGCCGTGGGGGAGCCTCAATTCGGGAGAGGACGGCACCAGCATGGGCTGGGTAACCGACTGGAGTGCGCAGGCAGCCTGCCGCACGACCGATCCGGATGAACTATTCGTCCAAGGCGCTGCCCAGAACAGGGCGAAAGCGGTCTGCACGGGGTGCCCGGTGCGGACCGAGTGCCTGGCGGACGCCCTGGACAACCGCGTCGAATTCGGCGTGTGGGGTGGGATGACCGAGCGGGAGCGGAGGGCATTGCTCCGCCGTCGCCCGACGGTCACCTCCTGGCGGCGGCTCCTGGAGACCGCGCGCATCGAGTACGAGCGGGGCGCGGGCATCCTGTCCGTCGCGGACGACGAGGAATTCAGCAGCTACGCCGCCGCGGGCTGACCGCGGCCCGCGTGGCGGCGGCACGAGCGACGTACGGCGGGGTCTGGCGCTTCCGCGGTGCGCATCGGCGATCCCGTGGCATTCATCGGTGATCCGCCGGTGCTGCGAGCGGGCTCTCGACGCCGCGAGCGGACCCTCGGCGTATGCGGCCGGCAGCGCGGTCGCGCGGCTTGGTCAGGCGGCGTGCTCACGCCTGCCCGGCACCGGCCGGGCGCGCTCAGCCGCGGTCGGCGACAGGCTGCCCGGCGCCCGGCTGGATCGCCAGGCGCTCAGCGACCGCCCGCAGCCCTGCCAGGTCGTGCACATCACCCGGGAGTGCGGCCACTTCGGCCACCGGCACCTCGGGATGCAGCGCCGCGAAGCGGTCCCGTGTGCGCTGCTCGCGCGCCAGCACCTGCATCCGCTCTGCGTGCAGCCGCAGCAGTCCCGCGGCGAGCTGCTCCGCCGACGCGGGGGAGTCGTCGTCGGGAGCGAGGGCCGGGCCGGGATCTGCATCCGGTGCCGAGGAGCTTCGTGCTTCAACGTTCCCGGAAATACGATCGACAATGCGGGCTTCGTCAAGATTTTCTACAGCGCCACTCGACGGGCTGTCACCCTCCGGGCCCAGCCCGTCCGTTCCGGCCGCTCCGCCGCGCATTCCGCCGCGCATTGGGCCGCCCGTCCCCAGGTCCCCCTCCTCGACCGGGAGCTCCGTCAGCATCTCGGCCGCGGCCAGCGCCCGCTCCGCGGAGAGCTGGGAGGCGCCGCTGCCGTGCACCCGGTTCAGCACCAGCCCGGCCAGCGGCATCCGGTCGGCGGCCAGCCGCTCCACGAAGTACGCGGCCTCGCGCAGCGCGTCCCGCTCCGGAGCGGCCACCACCAGGAACGCCGTGCCGGGCGCCTGGAGCAGCCGGTAGGTGGCGTCGGCCCGGGTGCGGAAGCCGCCGAACATCGTGTCCATGGCGGCCGCGAAGGTCTGCACATCGCGCAGGAACTGCCCGCCCAGCAGCTTGCTCAGCGTGCCGGTCATCATCGACATACCGACATTGAGCATCTTCAGCCCGGCCCGGCCGCCGACCTTCGCCGGGGCGGTGAGGATCTTGATCAGCTTGCCGTCGAGGAAGGAGCCGAGACGTTTCGGCGCGTCCAGGAAGTCCAGCGCGGACCGGCTCGGCGGGGTGTCGACGATGATCAGGTCCCACTCGTCGCGCGCCCTCAGCTGCCCCAGCTTCTCCATCGCCATGTACTCCTGGGTGCCCGCGAAACCGGCCGACAGCGACTGGTAGAAGGGGTTGGCCAGGATGGCCTGGGCGCGCTCGGGATCGGCGTGCGCTTCGACGATCTCGTCGAAGGTCCGCTTCATGTCGAGCATCATCGCGTGCAGCTCGCCGCCCGCGGAGGTGTCGATTCCGGGCACTTGGCGCGGGGTGTTGTCGAGCGAGCCGATGCCCATCGACTGGGCCAGCCGCCGCGCCGGATCGATGGTCAGCACGACCACCTTGCGGCCGCGCTCGGCGGCCCGGACGCCCAGCGCCGCGGCCGTCGTCGTCTTGCCGACGCCGCCCGAGCCGCAGCACACCACGATCCGGGTCTGCGGATCGTCCAGCAGCGCGTCGGCCTCCAGCCGGGGTGCCGCGTCCATGCTCATGCCGATCCGCCTTCTCCCGCGTGGCCCGGGCCGCGCGTCCCGCCGATGCCGTGACGACTCATACCGACCACTGTTTGCGCAGGTCGGTGGCGAGCCGGTAGAGCCCGGCCAAATCGACCCCGTCGGTGAGCAGCTCCAGCTCATGGGTCGGCAGCCCCAGCCGGCCCAGCTCGGTGCGCTGCGCGCGCTCCAGCGCCACCCGCTGCGCGTGCTCGTGTGCCTGCTCCAGCAGCGGATCGACCAGACGCTCGGCGAGCCCGCCCCGCCGGGCGCCGCCCAGGCCCGCCAGGGAGAGCGCCTTGGCGACCGCCGCCCGCTGCCCGTTCGCCGCCGAGTCCACGGCCTCCGGGCCGAGGATCGCCGGCCGGACCATGTTGATGACCACCGCGCCGGTCGGCAGCCCCTCGGCGCGCAGCTCGGCGATGCCGTCCGCGGTCTCCTGGACCGGCATCTCCTCCAGCAGCGTCACCAGGTGGACGGCGGTCTGCGGGGACTTGAGCACCCCCATCACGGCCTGCGCCTGATGGTGTATCGGGCCGGTGCGAGCCAACCCGGCCATCTCGTCGTTGACGTTCAGGAAGCGGGTGATGCGCCCGGTCGGCGGGGCGTCCATCACCACGTGGTCGTAGACGAACTGGCCGTTGCGGGTCTTGCGCCGTACCGCCTCGCACGCCTTGCCGGTCAGCAGTACGTCCCGCAGCCCGGGCGCGATGGTCGTCGCGAAGTCGATCGCGCCGAGCTTCTTCAGCGCCCGCCCGGCCGAGCCGAGCTTGTAGAACATGTGGAGGTAGTCGAGGAGGGCGAACTCGGGGTCGATGGCGAGGGCATGGACCTCCCCGCCGCCCGGAGCGACCGCGATCTTCCGTTCCTCGTACGGCAGCGCCTCGGTCTCGAAGAGCTGCGCGATGCCCTGACGGCCCTCGACCTCGACCAGCAGAGTCCGCCGGCCCTCGTCCGCGAGGGCCAGCGCGAGTGCGGCGGCGACCGTGGTCTTGCCGGTTCCGCCCTTGCCACTGACGACATGCAGCCTGCTCACATTGCGGAGCCTAGCCAGTCGTCGCCGGGAGTACGCACCAGGCCCCGGGGAGGGAGGTATCCAGGGCGGGTGGGAGGGAGCATCCGGGCCGGGTGGGAGGGAGCATCCGGGGCGGCTGGGAGGGAGGCATTACAGTCAGCACCATGACCAAGTGGGAATACGCGACCGTGCCGCTGCTGGTGCACGCGACCAAGCAGATTCTGGACACCTGGGGCGAGGACGGCTGGGAGCTGGTCCAGGTCGTGCCGGGGCCGAACAACCCCGAGCAGCTGGTGGCCTACCTCAAGCGAGAGAAGTCCTGATGAGCGCGGCGGAGCGGAAGCTCGCGGAGCTCGGCCTGCGGCTCCCGGAGGTCGCGGCGCCGCTGGCCTCGTACGTGCCGGCGCACCGTTCGGGTGCGTACGTCTACACCTCCGGCCAGCTGCCGATGGTCGAGGGCAAGCTGGGCGTGACCGGCAAGGTCGGGGCGGAGGTGACCCCGGAGGAGGCCAAGGAGCTGGCGCGCATCTGCGCGCTGAACGCCCTGGCCGCCGTGAAGTCGGTCATCGGTGACCTGGACAAGATCGTGCGGGTCGTGAAGGTCGTCGGCTTCGTCGCCTCGGCATCGGACTTCACCGGCCAGCCGGCCGTCATCAACGGCACCAGCGAGCTGCTGGGCGAGGTGCTGGGTGACAAGGGCGTCCACGCGCGCAGCGCGGTGGGCGTGGCGGTGCTCCCGCTGGACGCGCCGGTCGAGGTCGAGCTCCAGGTCGAGGTCGCGGACTGACGGACCGGCGTCGAGGCCGCGGCCCACATGAGGACCGGGGCCGAGCGCCGTGATGACCGGGGCCGAGCGCCGCGGACCTGACGGGCCGGGCTGAGGTCGCGGCCCAGGTCAGGACCTGGCCGAGGTCGCCGTCCGGCTCAGGACCGGGGCGAGGGCCGTGTCCCGCGTGGGTTCGGGCGCGCCGGTCAGGGGCGAGCCCGAGGCCTGCCACGCGCGTGCGTGCGGCAGGCCCCCCTCGAACATCCGCGCGTAACGGCATAGCATCCGGCCATGTCGTCCACGACCCCCGCGACCAATGGCCAGTGGTATCCGCCCGAGTGGCCGGACCGCATCCGGGCGCTCGCCGACGGCGAGCTGACCCCGGCCGTCCCGCGAGCCGCGGCCACCGTGCTGTTGCTGCGGGACGGCGTCGACGGCCCGGACGTCTACATGCTGCGCAGACGCGCCTCCATGGCATTCGCCGGAGGCGCGTACGCGTATCCCGGCGGGTCCGTCGATCCGCGCGACGAGGGCGAGGTGGCCTGGGCCGGGCCCGCGCGTGAGGCGTGGGCGGAGCGCCTGGGGCTGGGCGGCGACCCGGCCGCCGCGCAGGCGGTGGTGTGCGCGGCTGTCCGGGAGACCTTCGAGGAGTCGGGCGTACTGCTGGCCGGCCCGACGCCGGACACCGTCGTCGCGGACACCACGGGCGAGGACTGGGAGGCCGACCGGGAGGCGCTGGTCGCCCGGGAGCTGTCCTTCGCCGACTTCCTGGGCCGCCGCGGCCTGGTGCTCCGCTCCGACCTGCTGGGCGGCTGGGCGCGCTGGATCACCCCGGAGTTCGAGCCGCGCCGCTATGACACCTGGTTCTTCGTGGCCGCGCTGCCGGCCGGGCAGCGGACCCGCAACGCGTCCACCGAGGCCGACCGGACGGTGTGGATCCGCCCGGAGGACGCGGCCGCCGGCTACGACCGGGGCGAGCTGCTGATGATGCCGCCCACCATCGCCACCCTGCGCGGACTGGCCCCGTACTCCACCGTGGCCGAGGCGCTGGCCGCCGCCGACCGCCAGGACATGACGCCGGTGCTGGCGCGGGCGGCCCTGGTGGACGGAGCACTGGTGCTGAGCTGGCCGGGCCATGACGAGTTCACCAAGCACATCGCGGCCACAGGCGCCGCGGGGGACGCTGCCGGGGACGTCGCCGGGGACACCGCCGAGGACGGAGAGAGCGGATGACCTACGCGGACGCGCTGCCGGGCCAACCGCGGGGCGGGGCGATCGGCGGACCGGCCACCGACCGGGCCGTCTGCGTGCTGGCGCCCAACCCGTCGGCGATGACGCTGGACGGCACCAACACCTGGATCGTCGCCGAGCCGGACTCCGATCTCGCCGTCGTCATCGACCCCGGCCCCCTGGACGAGGGGCACCTGAAGGCCGTCATCGACACCGCCGAGCGGGCCGGGAGGCGCGTCGCGCTGACCCTGCTCACGCACGGCCACCCCGACCACGCGGAGGGCGCGGCGCGCTTCGCCGAGCTGACACGTACCCGGGTGCGCGCCCTGGACCCGGCGCTGCGGCTCGGCGACGAGGGGCTGGGCACGGGCGATGTGATCACCACCGGAGGGCTGGAGCTGCGCGTCGTGCCCACCCCCGGGCACACTGCGGACTCGCTCTCCTTCCACCTCCCGGCCGATGCGGCGATCCTCACCGGCGACACGGTGCTCGGCCGCGGCACCACCGTGGTGGCCCACCCCGACGGACGGCTCGGCGACTATCTCGACTCGCTGCGCCGGCTGCGGTCGCTGACCGTCGATGACGGCGTGGACACGGTCCTGCCGGGCCACGGGCCGGTGCTGAACGACGCGCGCGGCGCGGTGGAGTTCTACCTCGCGCACCGGGCCAGCCGGCTCGCGCAGGTGGAGACGGCGGTCGAGAACGGCGCCCGCGAGGCAGCGGAGGTCGTCGCGCGGGTCTACGCGGACGTGGACCGCTCGCTGTGGCCGGCGGCCGAGCTGTCGGTCCGGGCCCAGCTCGACTACCTGCGGGAGCACGGGCTGATCTGACGGCCGACGCGTACCCGGACACGCCCAGGACATGGTTGAGGGCCCCGCCGCCTGGCGGGGCCCTCAACCATGTCCGGGTGGCAGACGGACGCGCGTCAGCGCGACCGCTTGGCCAGCCGCTCGACGTCCAGCAGGATCACGGCCCGCGCCTCCAGGCGCAGCCAGCCGCGGCCGGCGAAGTCCGCGAGCGCCTTGTTGACCGTCTCGCGGGAGGCGCCGACCAGCTGGGCCAGCTCCTCCTGGGTCAGGTCGTGCACCACGTGGATGCCCTCTTCCGACTGCACGCCGAAGCGGCGCGACAGGTCCAGGAGCGCCCGCGCCACACGGCCGGGAACATCCGAGAAGACCAGGTCGGACATCTGGTCGTTGGTCTTGCGCAGCCGCCGGGCCACGGCGCGCAGCAGCGCGGTGGCCACCTCGGGCCGGGCGTTGAGCCAGGGCTGCAGGTCGCCGTGGCCCAGGCCGAGCAGCTTCACCTCGGTGAGCGCGGTCGCGGTGGCGGTACGCGGGCCCGGGTCGAAGAGCGACAGCTCGCCGATCAGCTCTCCGGGGCCGAGCACGGCGAGCATGTTCTCGCGGCCATCGGGAGAGGTGCGGTGGAGCTTCACCTTGCCCTCGGTGACCACGTACAGGCGGTCGCCCGGGTCCCCCTCGTGGAAGAGGGCGTCACCGCGCGCGAGGGTGACCTCTCCCATGGAGGCGCGCAGCTCAGCGGCCTGCTCATCATCGAGCGCCGCGAAAAGCGGGGCGCGCCGCAGAACGTCGTCCACGAGACTCTCCTTCGTCGACATGCACTTCGGGACCGGGGTCCATCATGCCGGACGGTAAAACAGTGCGATCAATCACAAGTTTGACGCACCGGTGCTATGGACCGTACGGCAGGGGTCCGATTGGGCGGTCGATTTCGTGCGGCCGGGGCGGATGTCGGTGCCGGGGCTTAGGCTGGCCGGGTGTCCAATACGCCGGTGAGAGCACAGGGCAAGGGGGCCGGACGGGTGACCGCACCTCGTAATTCTGCTGTGGGCGAACAGCCCTCCGCTGGCGCCGGAAAGGCCGCGAAGACGGCCAAAGCGCCCAGGTCGGCCGCCGGGCCGCACCGGGCGGGCAGGGCGTCCGCCCCGGCCAAACCCGAGTCCCGGACCGCGCTCGTCCGCCGGGCCCGCCGTATCAATCGCGAGCTCGCCGAGGTCTACCCGTACGCCCACCCCGAGCTGGATTTCCAGAACCCCTTCCAGCTCCTCGTCGCCACCGTCTTGTCGGCCCAGACCACCGACCTGCGGGTCAACCAGACGACTCCCGCCCTGTTCGCCGCGTATCCGACGCCCGAGGAGATGGCGGCCGCCGATCCGGAGAAGCTGGAGCAGCTGATCCGGCCCACCGGTTTCTTCCGGGCCAAGGCCAAGTCGCTGATCGGCCTGTCCACCGTCCTGCGGGACCGTTTCGACGGCGAGGTGCCGGGCCGGCTGAAGGACCTGGTGACGCTGCCCGGCGTCGGCCGCAAGACGGCCAATGTGGTGCTGGGCAATGCGTTCGGCGTGCCCGGGGTGACCGTGGACACGCACTTCGGGCGGCTGGTGCGGCGCTGGAAGTGGACCGAGCAGGAGGACCCGGAAAAGGTGGAGGAGGAGGTCTGCGCGCTCTTCCCCAAGAGCGAGTGGACGATGCTCTCGCACCGCATCATCTTCCACGGCCGCCGCATCTGCCATGCCCGCAAACCCGCCTGCGGCGCCTGCCCGATCGCCCCGCTCTGCCCGGCGTACGGAGAGGGCGAGACCGACCCGGAGAAGGCGAAGAAGCTGCTGAAGTACGAGATGGGCGGACAGCCCGGACAGCGGCTGCGCCCCCCGGCGGACTATCCCGGCAAGCCGGCCGCTCCCCTGGGGGCCGAGTGACCAGCATCTTCGGCGGCCAGGTGGCCGTCAGCGCGCAGGGCCTGCCGGACTGGCTGCTGCCGGTCGCGCGTGCGGCGCAGACGGTCGAGCCCCGGCAGCTGAGCCGCTTCCTGCCGCCGCCGCACGGCGGCCGCCAGTCCGCCGTCCTCATCCTCTTCGGCGAGGGCGAACGCGGGCCGGAGCTGCTGCTCATCGAGCGGGCCGGCACCCTGCGCTCGCACGCCGGCCAGCTCTCCTTCCCCGGCGGCGCGCTCGATCCGGAGGACGGAGATCCGGAAGGAGCGGGTCCGTTGCGCGCCGCGCTGCGCGAGGCCGAGGAGGAGACCGGGCTGGACCCGGCCGGGGTGCAGGTCTTCGGTGTGCTGCCCCGCCTCTACATCCCGGTCAGCAGCTTCGTCGTCACCCCGGTGCTCGGCTGGTGGCGGGAGCCCAGCCCGGTCGCGCCGGTCGACCCCGCCGAGACGGCCCGGGTCTTCTCCGTCGCGGTGGCGGACCTCACCGACCCGGCCAACCGCGCCACGACCGTCCACCCCAGCGGCCACCGGGGCCCGGCGTTCCGGGTGGCGGACGCGCTGGTGTGGGGCTTCACCGCCGGCGTGATCGACCGGATCCTGCACTACTCCGGATGGGAGCAGCCCTGGGACCGGGAGATATGCGTGCCGCTCGACTGGCGGTCATGAGAGGTTGAAGCCCCTGCTGACCCTCGTGCTGAACCCAGTGCTGGGTTCCGCCCGGCGACCATTGCGAGGCAAGTTTCGGTGAACGTGCTGGACATCCTGCTGCTGGTGGCTGCCGTGTGGTTCGCCGTCGTCGGATACCAGCAAGGCTTCGTGGTCGGCGTGCTGTCCGTCACCGGCTTCCTCGGCGGCGGCCTGGCCGCCGTCTATCTGCTGCCGGTGATCTGGGACGCCACCACCGACGGCGGCCGTCCGGGCAGCTTCGGCGCGGTGGTGGCGGTCGTGCTGGTCATCGTCTGCGCCTCGGTCGGCCAGGCGGCCACCACCCACCTGGGCAACAAGCTGCGCGGACACATCACCTGGTCCCCGGCCCGCGCCCTGGACGCCACCGGCGGCGCCCTGGTGAACGTCCTGGCCATGCTGCTGGTCGCCTGGCTGATCGGCTCCGCCCTCGCGCTGCCCGGCACCGCGCTGCCCACCGTCGGCCGGGAGGTCGACGACTCCCGGGTGCTGCGCGGCGTCTCCTGGGCCCTGCCGGACGAGGCCAGCACCTGGTTCAACGACTTCTCCGCCATGCTCGCGCAGAACGGCTTCCCGCAGGTCTTCTCGCCCTTCAAGAACGAACCCATCACCGATGTGCCCGCTCCCGACCCCGAGCTGGCCGAGAGCCCGGTGGCGACGGCCGCCAAGCAGAGCATCGTCAAGGTCGTCGGCACCGCCCCCAGCTGCGGCAAGAGCCTGGAAGGCACCGGATTCGTCTTCGCACCGCACCGGGTGATGACCAACGCCCACGTGGTGGGTGGGGTGGACGATCCCACCGTCCAGATCGGCGGCGAGGGCAAGCTCTACGACGCCGAGGTCGTGCTCTACGACTGGAAGCGGGACATCGCCGTCCTGGAGGTGCCCGCGCTGCGCGCGCCGGTGCTCAAGTTCACCGAGGGCGACGCGCACACCGGCAATGACGCGATCGTCGCGGGCTTCCCGGAGAACGGCGACTTCGATGTGCGTGCGGCCCGGGTGCGGGACCGGATCGACGCCGAAGGCAAGGACATCTACCACCGGGGCAGGGTCACCCGCGACGTCTACTCGCTCTACGCGACCGTGCGCCCGGGCAACTCCGGCGGACCGCTGCTGACCCCGGAGGGCCGGGTGTACGGAGTGGTCTTCGCCAAGTCGCTGGAGAACGCGCACACGGGATACGCGCTGACCGCGGACGAGGTCCGCGAGGACATCGAGCGGGGGCGCACCGCCACCCGCCCGGTCGACAGCCAGGGCTGCGCCCTGTGACGGACCGGCGCTGAGCGGGGCCGCGCGCCTGCCGGCGCCGGGCCGCCACTGCTGGGGTTGCCCTGCGTCGCGTCTGCCCTCCGGGCCCGCGCTGAGCTGGGCCCCGCGCCCTGAGCCCGGCCTCGCGTCCGCGCTGTGCCGGGCCTGCGCTGTACTCGGCCGCGCGTCCACGCGATGCCGTGTCCGCGCTGGTGACGGGTGGGCGCCGTGTGGGGCGCACCCCTCCGGCTGAGCGGGCTCAGCCGGCTCGGCGGCCGGGCTCCGCGCCGTCGGTCAGCGGCTGCGCGGATGCCTCAGGCGCGCCGACACCCAGCGGGCGCGGCGGCGGATGATCCGCGGGATACCCAGCTGCGGATCATGATCGGGATGCTGCGCATGCGCGGCACCGCGCCGCCGCTCGGACACGCCCAGTGTCGTCTCCGACACGTTCAGCGTGGCATCGGCAGTGGCCTCGGAGCCGCGGTCGCGTGGTGCGTCACGGTAGTCGTGCGTCCAGCCCATACCTCGGACTCTGCCCGTGGCCCAAGGTCGGTAATCGCCGACGGGTGCGGCAATTGGCCTATGCGCCGGGCATTTACCTGTTGGTAAGACCATTTCCAGGCAGGCCCGTCGGACGGGTCGGAAGGGGGCCGGGGGCGGGGGTGGGAATGACCCGATCAGGGGGTGCCAGACGCCTTCAGCGATCCGGTTCGGGGTCCCGCAGCCAGTTGATCAGCTCGGTCGAGAAGCCGACCGGGTCCTCTTCGTGCGGGAAGTGCCCCAGCCCGTCGAAGAGCCGCCAGCGGTACGGCGCCTCCACGTACTCCCCTGAGCCCGCCGCGCTCCGGGTCCGCATCACCGGGTCGAGTGAACCGTGGAGGTGCAGCGTCGGCACCCGCACCGGCAGCTTCATCCGCCGGTTGAACTGGAAACCGTCCGGCCGTGCCAGCGACCGCACCATCCACCGGTACGGCTCGATCGAGCAGTGCGCCGTCGAGGGGATCGCCATCGCGCGCCGGTAGACGTCCACGTCGTCGTCGTCCGGTGGGACCGGCCCCGACCACTCGCGGATGAGCCGTCCCACCAGGGCCGCGTCGTCCGCGACCAGCTGCCGCTCGGGGATCCACGGCCGCTGGAAGCCCCAGATGTGGCTGCTCGCCGCGGACTGCCGGACGTCCGCGACCATGGCGGCGCGCCAGCGCCGGGGGTGCGGTGAGGAGGCGACCGCCAGCCGCCGGACCAGCTTCGGCCGCATCACGGCGGCCGTCCACGCCAGATAGCCGCCCAGATCGTGGCCGACCAGCGCGGCGTCCGGCTCGCCGAGCGAGCGGATCACGCCGGTGATGTCGAGGGCGAGGTTGGCCGGGTCATAGCCGCGGGGCGTGCGGTCGCTGCCGCCGACCCCGCGCAGGTCCATCGCCACCGCCCGGAAACCGGCGTCGGCGAGCGCGGTCAGCTGGTGCCGCCAGGTCCACCAGAACTGTGGGAAGCCGTGCAGCAGCAGCACCAGCGGGCCGTCGCCGAGTTCGGCGATGTGGAATCGCGCTCCATTGGCCGCGACATCCCGGTGTGTCCAGGGGCCGTCGAGCCGTACGACCGCGCCAGCGGTATCGGGGACCGTCATACCTCAGGAGCGTGTCACATCGGCGGCGACCAGGTGGCCGTCCACGACGGTGCGCGTGTGCGGCTTGACGTTCGACAGTACGGCGGCCGTCTGCTTGGCCGAATCGATGGACTTCTGCGGCGGCTTGACCTTCTTGAACTTGGCGAGCGCGAACGCGCCCAGGACCAGCGCGAGCAGCCAGTACAGGCCGCCGACGATCAGGAAGCACCAGACCAGGCCGAGGTCGGTCCAGGCACGGAAGCCGTACGCCAGCGCGAAGCTGAGCACCGGGAGGGAGAAGAGGAGGAGGATGCCGGCGCCGATGATCGCCCCGCTGCCGAACGCCGCCCGCTTGACGTCCTGCCGGATCTCCGCCTTGGCCAGCGCGATCTCGTCGTGAACCAGCGCGGACAGCTCACTGGTCGCCGACGCCACCAACTGCCCGAGGCTGCGGTTCCCGCTGTCTTCGGCTGCGCTCATCGCCATCTCCCTCTGCTTGGCTGCGGACCTAAAGCCTCTCAGATCATGCCGGACCATCGTCACTGGTGTCCTTTGCGGCGGCCACTTCAGCGAGGCGGCGGTGCTCGGCCGCCTTCGCCTCCAGGATCGCGGCCATCCGCAGGTGGTACTCGGGGTTGTCCTGCTCGTAGACGTCGGGGATGCCGTCCAGGTCCTCGTCCCGGTTCTCCTCGGCACACAGCCGCTGGTACCGGTTGTTCCGCATCTTCAGGAGCACCCCGGCGATCACCGCGGCGAGCACTGAACCGATCAGCACCGCCGCCTTCACCTCGCCGGCCAGTGACGGGTCGTCCGGGAAGGCGAGTTCGCCGATGAGCAGCGAGACGGTGAAGCCGATGCCGGCGAGTGAGGCGACGGCGAACACATCCGCCCACTGAAGATCCTCGTTGAGCTCCGCCTTGGTGAAGCGGGCGGCGAGCCAGGAGCCGCCGAAGACGCCGACGGTCTTGCCCACCACCAGACCGAGCACCACACCCAGCGTCTCGGGCCGGGTGAAGACATCGGCCACCGCGTCACCGGAGACCGAGACGCCCGCGGCGAACAGCGCGAAGAGCGGCACCGCGAGCCCGGCGGACAGCGGCCGCACCAGATGTTCGATGTGCTCGGCCGGGGAGCGCTCCTCGCCCTCGCGCACGGTGCAGCGGAGCATCAGCCCCATGGCGACGCCCGCCACCGTGGCGTGCACACCGCTGGCGTGCATCAGCGCCCAGATCACCACCGCGAGGGGGACGTAGACGTACCAGCCGCGGACGCCCTTGTGGAGCAGCGCCCAGAAGACCACCAGGCCCAGCACCGACAGCCCGAGCGCCACGTAGTCGATCTCCTGGGTGAAGAAGGTGGCGATGATCAGGATGGCGAAGAGGTCGTCGACGACCGCGAGGGTGAGCAGGAAGGCGCGCAGCGCCGCGGGCAGGGCCGTGCCGATGACCGCGAGAACGGCGAGCGCGAAGGCGATGTCGGTCGCGGTCGGGACCGCCCAGCCCTCCAGGCTGCCACCGCCGAAGCTGGCGCAGGCGACGTAGACCAGGGCGGGGGCGGCCATGCCGCAGACCGCGGCGACCACCGGCAGCGCGGCCGCCTTGGGATCGCGCAGCTCGCCCGCGATCAGCTCCCGTTTGAGCTCGATGCCGGCCACGAAGAAGAAGATGGTCAGCAGCCCGTCCTGCGCCCAGGAGGCGACGGACAGATGGAGATGGAGCGACCCAGGGCCGAAGGAGAAGTCCCTGACGTCGGCGTAGAAGTCGCTGAGCGGGGTGTTGGCGAGCAGCAGCGCGGCGATGGCGGCGACGAGCAGCAGCACCCCGCCGACGGTCTCGGTGCGCAGGGCGTCGGTGACGAACGTCCGCTCCGGGAGGGACTGGCGGCCGAGGAACTTACGGCGGTTGGGCGCGGCCACGGGGAAGACCTCTCTGAGAGCCGGACGGGCGGATACACGTGTGCTGCTGTATGCCGACCAGACTTCCCGGCGCGCCTCAGTTCTTGCCGCGATTTTTACGCGTCAGGCACTCACCCTAACCGGAATGGGTGAAGGGCGCCCCGCGTGGCGGTGACGCCCTTCCCTGGTAGGCGGCCCTGAGGCTTGCCTTTTCTGTCTTCTCCCGCGGCTTTTTGGAGCCGGTGCGGCCCGGGTCAGTCCTCGCTGGGCGCGCTGGGGAGCCTGCTCTGGATCAGATCCATCACCGAGGAGTCGGTGAGCGTGGTGACATCGCCCAGCGCGCGGTTCTCCGCGACGTCCCGGAGCAGCCGGCGCATGATCTTGCCGGAGCGGGTCTTCGGCAGCTCCGCCACCGGCAGGATCCGCTTGGGCTTGGCGATCGGGCCCAACTGCTTGGCGACATGGGCGCGCAGCTCCTCGACCAGGCTGCCCTCCCCGTCGACGGAGGCGGCCAAGTCCTGTGCGGCCTCGCCGCGCAGGATGACGAAGGCGCAGATGGCCTGGGTGGTCTGCGGGTCGGTGGCGCCGACGACCGCGGCCTCGGCGACCTTCGGGTGCGATACCAGCGCGGACTCGACCTCGGTGGTGGAGATGTTGTGGCCGGAGACCAGCATGACGTCGTCGACCCGGCCGAGCAGCCAGATGTCGCCGTCCTCGTCCTTCTTGGCGCCGTCGCCGGCGAAGTAGCGGTTGGTGAAGCGGGACCAGTAGGTGTCCAGGTAGCGCTGGTCGTCGCCCCAGATGGTGCGGAGCATCGAGGGCCAGGGCTCGGTGAGGACGAGGTAGCCGCCGGAGCCGTCGGGCACTTCGTTGGCGTCGTCGTCCACCACGGTGGCGGCGATGCCGGGGAGCGGGACCTGCGCCGAGCCGGGCTTGGTCTCGGTGACCCCCGGCAGTGGGCTGATCATGATGGCGCCGGTCTCCGTCTGCCACCAGGTGTCGACGACCGGTGTGGTGTCCGCCCCGATGTGCTTGCGGTACCAGATCCATGCCTCGGGGTTGATCGGCTCGCCGACCGAGCCCAGCACGCGCAGGCTGCTGAGGTCGAACTTGGCCGGGATGTCGTCGCCCCACTTCATACAGGCGCGGATCGCGGTCGGGGCGGTGTAGAGGATGGTGACCCCGTACTTCTGGACGATCTCCCACCAGCGGCCCTGGTGCGGGGTGTCGGGCGTCCCCTCGTAGAGCACCTCGGTCGCGCCGTTGCTCAGCGGGCCGTAGACGATGTACGAGTGGCCGGTGACCCAACCGACGTCCGCGGTGCACCAGTAGACGTCCGACTCCGGCTTCAGGTCGAAGACCGCCTGGTGGGTGTAGGAGACCTGGGTGAGGTATCCGCCGGTGGTGTGCAGGATGCCCTTGGGCTTACCCGTCGTCCCCGAGGTGTAGAGGATGAACAGCGGGTGCTCGGCGTCGAACGCCTCGGGGGTGTGCTGGTCGGACTGGCGCTCCACCAGCTCGTGCCACCACACGTCGCGGCCCTCGGTCCAGGTGCCCCCGGCCTCCTCCAGGGACTGCCCGGTGCGGCGGACCACGAGCACGCTGCGCACCTTCTCGGTGCCGGGGCGGGTCAGTGCCTCGTCGACCGCGGGCTTGAGGGCGGAGGGCTTGCCGCGGCGGTAGCCGCCGTCGGCGGTGATGACGACCCGGGCGTCGGCGTCCTCGATGCGGGTGGCGAGCGCGTCGGCCGAGAAGCCGCCGAAGACCACGGAGTGCGGGGCGCCGATCCGGGCGCAGGCCAGCATCGCGACGACCGTCTCCGGGATCATCGGCATGTAGATCGCGACCCGGTCGCCGGCCTGAACGCCCAGCTCGATCAGGGCGTTGGCGGCCCGGGATACCTCGCGCTGCAGCTCGCCGTAGGTGAGGGAGCGGGTGTCCCCGGGCTCGCCCTCGAAGTGGAGCGCGACCCGGTCGCCGAGGCCGTTCTCGACGTGGCGGTCGACGCAGTTGTACGCGACGTTGAGCTTGCCGTCGGCGAACCACTTCGCGAACGGGGGGTTGGACCAGTCCAGCGTCTCGGTCGGCTCGGTGGCCCAGGTCAGGCGGCGAGACTGCTCGGCCCAGAAGCCCAGCCGGTCGGCCTTCGCCTGCTCATACGCTTCCGCGGTGACATTGGCCTGCGCGGCCAGATCGCTAGGCGGCGCGAAGCGGCGCTCCTCCTTGAGGAGGTTGGCCAGACTCTCGTTGCTCACGACATCTCCCATTCCCAGGGTGCCCGTTGTGTCCCGGTCATAGCTCACCAGCACGCGGTAGGCCCTGACAAGGGTTATCGGTAAAAATTGGTTTAGACCTCTCTCCTGGTGTGGGGTGATGTCTCCGCTGGGCCTCCTTCGGTGGGACGTGCGTTGTGACTCAGGCCGCCGGCATGGAGCGGATGGGCCTTATGGGGGAGGAGCGCTTCAGGGGTGCACGGCATCCAGCACCGGGACGACCTCCGGCCGGACCGCGCTGAACGTGCTGGACGCCCGGTCCAGTACATAGGTCTGTGCCTCCCCCACGTGGAAATACATGCCGTGCAGCGTGAGTGAGCCCTCGGCCACCCGGCGGGCCACGCAGGCGTGCGCCATCAGGTGGTCGAGCTGCTGCATCACATTGACCAGCGACAGCCGCTCCACGTCATCGGTGACAGGCCGGTCGGTCAGCGCCACCTCTCCGCGCCCCAGCCGCCCGATGCGCGCCATCCGTGCCAGGCTGGGCCGGCCGTGCCGCAGCCAGCGGGCGAGTGGTGTCTGGGCGCCGGGCTCATGGGAGGAGCCGAGCAGCGCCTGCATCGCCCCGCAGCCCGAATGCCCGCATACCGTGATGCTGCCGACCCGCAGTACCTCCACCGCGTATTCGACGGCCGCGGCCACCGAATCGCAGGAGGCATCGCTCCCCGGAGGGGGCATCAGGTTGCCCACATTGCGCACGGTGAACAGATCGCCCGGGCCGCTGGAGGTGATCATGCTGGTGACCAGCCGGGAGTCGGCGCAGGTGAGGAAGAGCTGGGTGGGCCGCTGCCCTTCGCGGGCCAACCGTGCCAGCTCCTCCCGCACCAGGGGGGCGGTGTCGCGCTGGAAGGCACTCACCCCGCCGATCAGCTGATCGGCGCCCTCGGATGCGGTGGCGGCCGGTCGGGTGCAGTGGTGATTGCGCCAGGGAGTCCATGGCCGGCAGGCATGCACACTCGCGGGCACCAGCGCCAGAGCGCGGCTGAGCCGGGGCGCCGCCGGAGACGTCAACCGGTCGTCGGTCTCGGCCCGGTGGCGGTCAGCCGCCTCGCCGGCGGTGCCGCGGGTGCGCGTGAGTCGGTGCGACGCGGTGAACCCCGCGGCGGTGATGCCCACGACCGCTGCGATCACCCCGAAGTGCGGCGGGGTGCCGAGGGCCAGGGCGACGCCGAGCGAGAGGGGAGCGGCGATGAGTGCGAGCACGATCGCGGCGGGAAGGCCGCGCCGCCTGGCGCTCCGGCCGATCCGTTTGAACAGCTGTGACATACCCGTCTCCTCCGGGGCTGCGCGGTCGCGGACTGGGTCGCGTCGGACGGTGGGTCCACGCCGTGGGTCACGGTGGGTAATGGTTCAGTAACTGCCAAGCGCTGGTAAATGAATCGTAATGCCGAGTAAAGGGATCGAGAAGTCCTTCTGGCGGAGGCGGCCGCATGTTCCGTCGATCGAGTGAATGTTCATATAGGTCGGCATGTTCGAGCCGGCCGGCTGACGCGACGGAGTGCGAAGTGACCTGCCGAGCCGGAGGCGTTGGCAGCCGGTGGGGGTCGCCGGGCGGAAAGGGCGGAGGCTGGGCGGCCTGTCGGCGCCCAGCCTCCGATGCGATCGACTGCCCTGGTCAGGCAGGTTGTGGAGCGGCAGCCCGACGCTCATCGAGGACGAACGCGGGGTCCACCTGGGCCGCCAGATCCGCCCCGGTCCGCGCGTTGCCCCAGCCGGCCGCGTTCTTCAGGTGGAAGTGCACCATCTGGCGGGTGTAGCGCTGCCAGTCCCGCCGCCCGTACGAGGCGTCCACCGTGTCGTGCAGGGCCCGCAGTGCCCGCCGGTTGGGTTCCTCAAGCTCCGCGAAGGGGCGCGCGCGGCCCTTCTCCATCGCGCGGACCCAGTCCGAGTGGCCGACCGAGACGAGCAGGTCGTCGCCCACCTCGTCGTGGAGGAAATCCACATCGTCCGGCCCTTGCACCTTGTTGCCCACCACGCGCAGCTCGACCCCGAAGTCCCGGGCGTACTCCTTGTACTGGCGGTAGACGGCGATGCCCTTCCGGGTGGGCTCGGCGACCAGGAAGGTCATGTCGAACCGGGTGAACATGCCCGAGGCGAAGGAGTCGCTGCCCGCCGTCATGTCGACGACCATGAACTCCCCGCGTCCGTCGACGAGATGGTTGAGGCACAGCTCGACCGCGCCGACCTTGGAGTGGTAGCAGGCGACACCGAGGTCCGACTCGGTGAAGGGGCCGGTGGCCATCAGCTGGATCTCGTCGTCATCGAGCGGCACGGTCCGGGCGCACGCCTCGAACACGGGGTTGCTCTCGCCGATCCGCAGCAGCCGGGACCCCTCGCCGGGCGGCGTGGTCTTGATCATGGTGTCCGCGGACGCGATGCGGGGGTTGGAGCCTCGCAAGTAGTCCTTGATCAGTGGGAGATGGGCACCCATCGCAGGCAGTGCGGCGGCTTCCGCCTCGTCGAGGCCGAGAGCCGCGCCGAGATGCTGGTTGATGTCCGCGTCGACGGCGACGACCGGGGCGCCGGTGGCGGCGAGGTGGCGGATGAACAGTGAGGACAGCGTCGTCTTGCCGCTGCCGCCCTTGCCAACGAAAGCGATCTTCATGTTCATCAACAGTAGTGGGGGCGCTACGCCGCGTGCCGGGTAAGCGTGAAGAAGACCACTCCAACGAGGGTCGGGTGCTCCGGATGCGTACTGTCGTACCCATGAGTAGTCCGACAGCTGATCCGCTCGCCGCTCTCGCCGACCTGCCCGGCGTCGCCGACTCGGTTGAAGCCATGCGTACGGCGGTGGACCGGGTCTACGGCCACCGGGTGATGCGCCGCCGCAGCAATGAGATCACCGCCGAGGCGGCGCTGCGGGGCGCCCGGGCCTCGGCGGCCCTCTCCGGCGCCGACTGGGCCCTTGAGGAGATGCGGCGCCGCACCGACTTCGGGGCCGAGGGCGAGCCGCGCACGGTGGGCGCCGCGCTCCGGCTGACCGCGGAGGCGGGCCAGCTGCTGAGCGTCTGGCGGCAGTCCCCGCTGCGCGTGCTGGCCCGGCTGCACCTGGTGGCCGCGAGCGGCGCTCGGCCGGACGAGACGGTCGGACGGCCGCGGCTGGCCGGCGAGGCGGTCGACGAGCCGCTGATCACCCTGCCGCTGCCCGATGCGGACGAGGTCGCCGGACGTCTCGATGGGCTGAGCCGGCTGCTGCTCGCCGAAACCGCCGCGCCCGCGCTGGTCAAGGCCGCCGTGGTGCACGGGGAGATCCTCGCCCTGCGGCCCTTCGGGTCGTGCAACGGCCTGGTGGCGCGCGCCGCGGAGCGCATCGTGCTGGTCGACAGCGGACTCGACCCGAAGTCGATCTGCCCGGCCGAGGTCGGGCACGCCGAACTGGGTCGCGAGGCGTACCTGGCGGCGCTGGACGCCTACATCTCCGGCACTCCGGAGGGTGTGGCGGCCTGGATCGCGCACTGCGGACGCGCCGTGGAGCTCGGGGTGCGCGAGAGCACCGCCGTCTGCGAGGCCCTCCAGCGCGGAGCGGCCTGAGCGGCAAGGGCGGTCAGGGTTGCGGCGGTGTCGATCGGAATCGGCACCGCCGCTGGCACGTCCGCCGGGTTACCAAGCGTCCTCGATGTTCGCCCATCAGGCCGGGGTCTTTGCCCGTCGCCTGGTGCGGCTGGCCCGTAATCGACGGGTCGACGTCGCGTGGGTGCCCGGCATTCATGCATCGGTCCGTGGGGCCTTGGTGCGTACTGGGTTCCTCCCGGATACCCCTGGTCTCGCGGGCCGTGCTTCCTTTCTACCTCCGCTCGGGGCGGAGCGGTAGTCGTGGCTCCCAGACCTTTGCTTTTGGCCTCAAACCCGAACATTCGGCGTGCGCCGCCGATTGACGTACCAGACCAGTCCCGCGGCGGCCGCGGCGGCACCGGCCGCGGCGGCGACGGCCAGCACCGGCCGTGGCGGCATCGAGAGCGAGGGGAGCCGCTGCTTGAGCCGGACCGGCCGGTCGAAGGTGAGTATCGGCCAGTCCTGGGCGGCAGCCTCCCGGCGCAGAGCCCGGTCCGGATTCACCGCGTGCGGGTGGCCGACCGACTGCAGCATGGGGAGGTCGGTCGCGGAGTCGCTGTAGGCGTAGCAGCGCGCGAGGTCGTAGCCCTCGGACTCCGCGAGCTCGGCGATCGCCTGGGCCTTCGTCGGGCCGTAGGCGTAGTACTCCACCTCGCCGGTGAAGACGCCGTCCTCGATGACCATGCGGGTGGCGACCACCCGGTCCGCGCCCAGGAGCTCGCCGATGGGCTCCACGACCTCGGCACCCGATGTGCTGACGATCACGACATCCCGGCCGGCGGCGTGGTGCTCCTCGATGAGCGAGGCGGCCTCGTCGTAGATGATCGGGTCGATGAGCTCGTGCAGGGTCTCGGCGACGATCTCGCGGACCTGCTGGACGTTCCAGCCACGGCAGAGCGACGAGAGGTACTCCCGCATGCGCTCCATCTGATCGTGGTCGGCCCCTCCGGCGAGGAAGACGAACTGGATGTAAGCCGTCCGCAGTGCGGCGCGGCGGTTGATCAGTCCACCTTGGTAGAAGGACTTGCTGAAGGTGAGCGTGCTCGACTTCGCAATGACCGTCTTGTCCAGGTCAAAGAACGCGGCTGCGCGAGGCAGGGAGTGGTTTTCCACGACGCCGAGCATAGGGGCCCACCATTCGGCGTAAGGTGTGGCGCGTGGGTTTGCTTGAGAAGGGCTTCGGGTACACCATGGAAGTCACGGATCGTTCGCGACCGTGCTAACCCGGTCCGACTCCTCCCCCCCCGAGTCGGCCGTGGGGACGACCCCCGCTCTCCCCCCCGGCGGGGGTCGTCGCATGTCCGGACGCATTTTCGCCGCTCTCATCGGGCCCCTCCCGCTCGTTCGCGCCGCTGTGGCGCTGTCTTCTCGTGATCGTGCGCTGTAACTGTGGGTAATCGCCAGAGTGCTCTCCGGAAGTCACCGGTATAGGTGATTGGGATATTCACAACTGATGAGTTGTCCACGGTTTTCGACCAAGATCCGCAAGATTTTCCGGATCGCAGCACGGTGATTCTCATCAAAGTCGGCGCGTGATGTTCGCAGTCGTGAAAGCGCGCCTAACGATGGGGAGGGACCATGCCGGGATCCATGACACCCGAGCGGCGGTCGGCGGCCGGGTCAGGCCAGACCAGGCCGCTGATCGTCACCGAGGACGAGGCACTGCTGGATGACCTGCTGCGGTTGTGTGCGGCAGCCGGGGCCGAGCCGGAGGTGGCCCATGGCGCGCCGACGCGCCGGGGCAGTTGGGAAGGCGCGCCGCTGATCCTGGTCGGCGACGACTCCGTCTCCCGGCTGACCGGGCGGGCCCGCAGGGCCGGCGTGCTGCTCATCGGGCGGGACCTCGACGACCACGGCATCTGGCGGCGCGCCGTCGACGTGGGCGCGGACCATGTCCTCTTCCTGCCCGACGCGGAGACCTGGCTGGTGGACCGGATCGCCGACGTGGCCGAGGGGGTCGGCCGCCAAGCCCTGACCGTCGGCGTCATCGGCGGCCGGGGAGGAGCGGGCGCCAGCACTCTCGCCTGCGCCCTGGCGGTGACCGCGGCCCGAAGTGGCAGGCGCACCATGCTCATCGACGGGGATCCGCTGGGCGGCGGACTCGATGTGCTGCTCGGCGGCGAGACGGCGCAGGGGCTGCGCTGGCCGGCCTTCGCCGAATCACGCGGCAGGGTCGCCGGCGGCGCGCTGGAGGAGTCGCTCCCCGAACTGCACTCCCTACGGGTGCTCAGCTGGGACCGCGGCGACTCGGTGGTCATCCAGCCGTCCGCGATGCGTTCGGTGCTCGCGGCGGCGCGCCGGCGAGGCGGAGTCGTGGTGGTGGACCTGCCGCGCCGGGTCGATGACGCGGCCGCCGAGGCGCTGGCACAGCTGGACATCGGTCTGCTGGTGGTGCCGGCCGAGCTGCGCGCCGTCGCCGCCGCCCACCGGGTGGCGTCCACCGTGGGGATGGTGCTGCGCGACCTGCGGGCGGTGGTCCGCGGGCCGTTCGGATCCGGCCTGGACGACGAGGAGATCGCGCGCCTGCTGGGGCTGCCGCTGGCCGGGGAGGTGCCTCAGGAGCCGGGGCTGGCCGACGTACTGGCCGAGGGCAGGCCGCCGGGCGGCAGCGCGCGCGGTCCGCTGGCCCGCTTCTGCGACGAGTTCTGGGCTCAGGCGATGCCCAGCGGAGGGGGTGTCGCGGCATGACCGGCATCAGCGGCGCCCTGCATGAACCTCCCGAGCTGCTGGACGCGGTGCGGCTGCGGCTGGCGGCCAGCGGCGTGGAGCCCACCCCCGCCCGGGTCGCCGCGGCGCTGCGTGAGGAGGGCAGGCTGCTCGGCGACACCGAAGTGCTCGGCATCGTGGAGTCCCTGCGCTCAGAACTGGTCGGCACCGGCCCGTTGGAGCCCCTGCTCGCCGCCCCGGACGTCACCGACGTGCTGGTCACCGCGCCGGACCAGGTATGGGTGGACCGTGGCGCCGGGCTGGAGCGCACCGCGGTCCGATTCGGCGACGCGGCCGCCATCCGCCGGCTCGCCCAGCGGCTCGCCGCCGTGGCCGGCCGGCGCCTGGACGACGCCCGGCCATGGGTGGACGCCCGTCTGCCGGACGGCACACGGCTGCACGCCGTGCTGCCCCCGGTGGCCGTCGGTTCCACCTGCCTGTCGCTGCGGGTCGTCAGGCCGCGCGCGTTCACCCTGCCGGAGCTGGTGGCGGCGGGCACGGTGCCGCCGGACGGCGAGCCGCTGCTGCGCGCCATGCTCGACGCGCGGCTGTCGTACGTCATCAGCGGAGGCACCGGTTCTGGCAAGACCACGCTGCTCAGCACGCTGCTTGGGCTGGTGGGCCCGGATGAGCGGATCGTGCTGGCCGAGGACTCGGCCGAGCTGCGGCCGGACCACCCCCATGTGGTCCGGCTGGAGAGCCGCCCTGCCAACCAGGAGGGCAAGGGCCTGGTGACGCTGCGGGATCTGGTGCGGCAGGCGCTGCGGATGCGCCCGGACCGTCTCGTCGTCGGCGAGGTCCGCGGCGAGGAGGTGACCGACCTGCTCGCGGCCCTCAACACCGGCCACGAAGGCGGTTGCGGCACGGTGCACGCCAACGCGGCGTCCGATGTCCCCGCCCGACTGGAGGCGCTCGGCTCGACGGCCGGCCTCGATCGGGCCGCGCTGCACAGCCAGTTGGCGGCGGCCCTGTCGGTGGTGATTCATCTGGTGCGGGACCGGGGCGGGCGGCGCCGGATCGCCGAATTGCACGTCCTGGAGCGCGACCGGGCGGGCTTCGTGACGACCGTGCCCGCCGCCCTGTGGGGAGCGGACGGGTTCGAACAGGCCGCGGGATGGCAGCGGTTGCGGAGGCTGTGCCTGCGGGGCGGGGGTGCGGCATGACGGGCGCGGCTACGCTCCCCGCCTCGCTGCCGCTGTGTGCCGCGATGCTGTGCGCCGGGGTGGCACTGTGGCTGCTCGCCGGGCGGGACCCCCATCTGCGCCGGGCCGAGCTGCTGTTCGTCGGCGCAGGAGGCGTCCTGCGGCCGGGTGGCGTCCGGTCCGGGTGGCGCGCGGCGGACGCCGCCGCGGCGCTGCGGGACCGCTGGCGGGCGCGGTATGGCGGACGGCTCGGGCGTGAGGTCCTGTGCCTGCCGATCGGCTGTGTAGTGGCTGTGCTCGGTGCCTCGGTCATCCCGCTCCTGGCCGCGCTGGTGGCAGTACCGGTGGTGGGCCGCTGGCTGCGGCGGCGGGAGGCGCGCCGCGACCGGGAGCGGCGGGTCGGCGAGGTGATCGAGCTGTGCGGCACGGTCGCCGGTGAGCTGCGCGCCGGCCGGCAGCCGGGCGAGGCCCTGCTCGCCGCCCGCCCGGACGACCTCGGCGAGCGCTGGCCGCTGGTGCCGGCCGCGGCGCGGTTCGGCGGGGACGTGCCCGCCGCGCTGCGGCAGGCGGCGCGCTCACCGGGCTCCGAGGGGCTGACCGGGGTGGCCGCGTGCTGGCAGGTGGCGGTCGACGGCGGGGCGGGGCTCGCGGCCGGTCTGGACCGGGTGGGCGCGGCGCTGCGTGCCGAGCGCGACCAGCGGGAGCAGTTGCGCGCCCAGTTGGCGTCGCAGCGGGCGACCGGGCTGGTGCTCACGGTGCTGCCCGTGTTCGTGCTGCTGATCGGCACGGCGATGGGCGCCGAGCCGCTGCGGATCCTGCTGCACACGCCGATCGGCCTGGGGGGCCTGGTGCTCGGCGGGCTTCTGGAGTGGGCCGGGCTCGCGTGGACCGCGCGACTGGTGCGGACGGCGGCCGGTGCCGGAGGGGAGGAGGGCGCATGAGTGGAGAAGTTGTCCACAGGCTGGGGATGGCGCTCGCCGTGGTGTCGGTGCTGATGTGTGCGGCGGCGCTCGGGCAGGCGCGGCGGGACCGGGCCCTGCGGCGACGGATGGCCGTCCTGCTGGGCGCCGGACCCCGGCCGCGCCGAGGCCGGGCCGGGCGGCGCGGCCGAAGGCGTGATCGGCCGGCCGTGCTGCGTACCTGGCTGCTGCCGGTCACCGTCGTGCCGATGGGGATCATCCTCGTCGGCGGGCTCGGGGGCTTCCTCCTCGGACTCGCCGGGGCGTACGGCCTCGTCTGGTGGCGGCGCCGGAGGGCGGCCCAGGAAGGCGCCAAGGCCGCGGCGGAAGGGGCCGTGGCTCCCCGACTTCCCCTGGCGGCCGATCTCCTGGCCGCCTGTCTGGCCGCCGGAGCCGGGCCCGGGGAAGCGGCGGAAGCCGTCGGCAGATCCCTCGGTGGACAGGTCGGCCGACAACTGGCCCAGGCCGCCGCCGAGCTGCGGCTGGGCGCCGAACCCGCCGAGGCATGGGGCCGCGTGGGCGCCCTGCCCGGCGCCGCCCGGCTGGCGGACTGCCTGGAGCGGGCCGGTACGACGGGCGTTCCCGCGGTGGAGGCGGTCGCCCGGCTGGCCGCCGACTGCCGCGCCGATCAGAGCAGGGCGGCCGGGGAACGAGCCGGGCGGGCGCAGGTGCTGACCACCGCTCCGCTGGGGCTGTGCTTCCTGCCCGCCTTCCTGCTCACCGGAGTGGTGCCGATGGTCGTCGGGCTCAGCGGAGGCCTGGCGAACGCCCACTGACAAGGGATCAAGAGAACAGCGGATCACTCGGCAGTGGGTCAAAGAAACGCTCACTGACAACTCACCAGAGAGATGACAAGGGGGACGGAATGGTCAAGCGATGGTGTGCCCGGCGGCTGGCGGTGGTGCGGGCGGCTCTGCGGGCCCGGGCCGAGGCGGGGATGACCACCGCGGAATACGCGATGGGGACGGTCGCGGCGTGTGCCTTCGCCGCGGTGCTCTACAAGGTGGTGACCAGCGGACCGGTCAACAGCGCTCTGCGCTCGGTGATCGAGAGGGCGCTCGATGCGCAGTTCTGACGCTGGGGGCCGGGCCGCGCGGGGCGTGCGGCGCCCGGTCGCCGACGGAGGGTTCGTCACCGCGGAGGCAGCCGTCGCCGCACCGGTCCTGGTGCTCTTCGCCGCGGCGCTGATCTGGGCGCTGATGGCCGCCTCGGCGCAACTCAGGGCGGTGGACGCGGCGCGGGCCGGCGCACGCGCGGCGGCTCGCTCCGAGTCACCCGCCGAGGCGGTGGCGGCCGCCCGTTCGGCGGCGCCCAAAGGGGCGAAGATCGTGCTGCGACGCGAGGGCGGTCTCGTCCGGGTGCGCGTCGAGGCACGCGCGGCCGGCCCCGGGCCGCTGACAGTCAGGCTGCACGGCGAGGCGGTCGCTCTCGCGGAGGACGAGGCCGGGCGGGGCACGGCAGAGCGGGGGCCGTCCGGGGAGGCGGTGCCATGAGCCGCCGGACGGGAGACCGCGGCTCGGCCACGGTGTGGGCCGCGGTGGCCGCCACGGCGCTCTGCGCACTCTTCGCGGCGCTGTTCATGATGGGGCAGGCGATGATCGCCCGGCACCGGGCGGGCGCGGCGGCGGATCTTGCGGCGCTCGCGGCGGCCGATCACGCCCTGGACGGCCCGCACTCCGCGTGCCGCCTCGCCGGCCGGGTGGCGGCCGCGCAAGGGGCCCGCGTGGTGCGGTGCGCCGTACTGGGCGAGATCGCGGACCTGACGGCCGAGGTGCGGACCGGCCCGTTCACCTCCCGGGTGCGGTCCCGGGCGGGCCCGGCGGACCCGGGAGCCGTACCGGACCGAGCCGACCAGGGGCGCGGTGAGCCCGCCGCCGACGGGGCCGCACGTGCAGCACACGCCGCACGTGCAGCACACGCCGCACGTGCTGGACGTGCCGCACGAGCTGGACGTGCCGGACGCCGGTCAGTCCTCGTCGGACGGGGGCGCTCCGGCCAGGAGAGTGGCCAGCAGCCGGATGGCGGCCCTCTTGTCGAGCGGATCGTTGCCGTTGCCGCACTTGGGCGACTGGATGCAGGACGGGCAGCCGGACTCGCACTCGCAGGCCGCGATCGCCTCACGGGTGGCGGTGAGCCAGCGACCAGCGGTGTGGAAGGCCCGCTCGGCGAAGCCCGCCCCGCCGGGGTGGCCGTCGTAGACGAAGACGGTCGGCAGCAGCGTGTCCGGATGCAGCGGGACCGAGACGCCACCGATGTCCC
Source organism: Streptomyces sp. JLBT605 (assembly GCF_058215555.1). Classification (NCBI taxonomy): domain Bacteria; kingdom Bacillati; phylum Actinomycetota; class Actinomycetes; order Kitasatosporales; family Streptomycetaceae; genus Streptomyces; species Streptomyces sp. JLBT605. The sequence continues at coordinate 2,986,323 of NZ_CM177087.1, read as the reverse complement.
ATCGGTCGCAGGTGGCGAAGAGCGGCAGCATGCCGATCGAGGCGTGCTCGGCGGCGTGCAGCGCCCCGCCGAGGGCCTCGGGGGAGACCCGGGCGTCCTCGAGCTGGTCCTCGGTCACCGTCCACCACACGGCTCGGGTGCGCAGGGTGCGCGGTGGCAGGTCGAGCTTGGATTCGCCCAGCACCTCGCCGGTGATGAGTTTGCGACGGAGGAAGGAGACGACCTGATTGGTTACCTCGACGGAGCCGAAGCACAGCCGCGCATCGCCCCACGGCACTTCGGTGGTGGTCTCCAGGATGGAGATCGCCGTGGTGTCCCGGGCCGTCGTCGAATAGGGCGGACTGGCCTGCTCGACCAGGGCGACCGAGTCCTCCAGGTCGAGGTGCCGGACCAGATAGGTGCGGCCCTGATGGAGGTGGACGGCACCGTCGTGGACGGTGGCGTGCGCGGCGGCGGCGTCCACTGTCCCCAGCAGCCGCCCGGTGGCCGCTTCCACGACCTGGACCGGCCGGCCGCCGGTGCCGCGGATGTCGGTGAGGTCGACCGCCCGCTCCCGGCGGGTCCAGTGCCAGGCGGTGGCGCGGCGGCGCAGCAGCTTCCGCTGCTCCAGCTGGGGCATCAGCTGCGGCGCCGCGGGGCCGAAGAGTTCCAGGTCCGCGTCGGTGAGCGGCAGCTCGGCGGCGGCCGCGCACAGATGGGGGGCGAGCACGTACGGGTTGTCCGGGTCGAGGACGGTGGACTCGACCGGCTGCCGGAAGAGCGCTTCGGGATGGTGGACGAGATAGGTGTCCAGCGGGTCGTCCCGTGCCACCAGGACGGCCAGCGCGCCCTGGCCGGCCCGCCCGGCCCGTCCGGCCTGCTGCCACAGGGACGCACGGGTGCCGGGGTAGCCGGTGATCACGACGGCGTCGAGACCAGCGATGTCCATGCCGAGTTCGAGGGCGCTGGTGGCGGCGAGCCCGAGCAGTTCACCGGAGTGCAGGGCGCGCTCCAGCGCACGGCGCTCCTCGGGCAGATAGCCGCCCCGGTAGGCCGCGACACGGGAAGGCAGGGACCGGTCCACGGAGGCCAGGCGCTCCTGGGCGATCAGGGCGATGAGCTCGGCGCCCCGCCGGGACCGGACGAAGGTGATGGTGCGGACGCCCTGGACGGCCAGATCGGTGAGGAGATCGGCCGACTCGGCGGTCGCCGTCCGGCGCACCGGAGCACCCCGCTCGCCGTGTAGCTCGGTGAGCGGGGGTTCCCAGAGGGCGAAGACGACCTCGCCGCGGGGCGAGGCGTCCTCGGTGATCTCCGTGACCGGCAGACCGGTCAGCCGGGTCGCCGCCTGCCCCGGGTCGGCGGCGGTGGCTGAGGCGAGGAGGAAGACCGGGGAGGAGCCGTAGCGGGCGCAGACGCGGCGCAGCCGGCGCAGTACCTGGGCGACGTGCGAGCCGAAGACCCCCCGATAGGTGTGGCATTCGTCGATCACCACATAGCGCAGCGAGCGGAGGAAGGAGGACCAGCGGGCGTGGGCGGGCAGGATGCCGCGGTGCAGCATGTCCGGGTTGGTAAGCACGTAGTTCGCGTGCTCACGGACCCAGTCACGCTCCTCGACCGGGGTGTCGCCGTCGTAGACCGCGGCGCGCACCGCGGTGCCGAGCGGCGCGGCCAGCTCGGCGACGGTGCGCCGCTGGTCGGCGGCGAGGGCCTTGGTCGGCGCGAGGTAGAGCGCGGTGGCCCCACGGCCGCCGGCCCGACGCGGCCCGCCGCCGCTCCGGGCCGGGCCCCCAGGCCGTCCTTCCCGCCCGGGAGCGGAGTGCGCGGGCTCCGCCCCCTCCAGCAGGGCGCTGAGCACGGGTGCCAGATAGGCCAGCGACTTGCCCGAGGCGGTGCCCGTCGCGACCACCACCGACTCACCGCGTACCGCCCGTTCGGCGGTACGGGCCTGGTGTTTCCACGGACGCTCGATTCCCGCAGCCCGAATAGCGTCGATCACTTCCGGCCGGATTCGATCAGGCCAGGTGGCATGGCTGCCGATGCGCGGGGGCAAGTGCTCCGTATGAGTGATGCGCGCAGCCCTATCCGCCCCACCGGTGATCCGCCCGAGTACGGTCCGGGGTGAGGGGCGTATGCCCGCCTGCGGCGGGAGTTGGTTGTGGGCCATCGACACCGAGTGTGTCACCGGACTGACGGACAATGGGCTCAAGGCGTCGTGCGCGCCTGCAGGTAAGTGATTGAATGCCATCGCGGCTGCCGATCCATGGGGGGCGACCGCTCGATGCAAGGTGCTGGAGGATCCGTGGACCTGTCCCTGACGACCCGGACCGTAGGCGACCGCACGGTCGTCGAGGTCGGTGGCGAGATTGATGTTTACACCGCGCCCAAGCTGCGCGAGCAGTTGGTCGAGCTTGTCAACGACGGCAGCTACCACCTGGTCGTCGACATGGAGGGCGTCGACTTCCTCGACTCCACCGGGCTCGGCGTGCTCGTCGGCGGCCTGAAGCGGGTGCGTGCCCACGAGGGCTCGCTGCGCCTGGTGTGCAACCAGGAGCGCATTCTCAAGATCTTCCGTATCACCGGCCTGACCAAGGTGTTCCCCATCCACACCTCGGTCGAGGACGCCGTCGCGGCGACTGACTGACCAGTCTCCGCGGGAAGACCGAAGGGGGTACCGGGCGGACCCGCCCGGCCCCCTGAGACGCACGCCCGGACATCCGAGGGGGATGGCATGGCCACCGTCGAACTCCGCTTCAGCGCTCTGCCCGAACACGTGCGGACCGCCCGTCTGGTCGCGGCCGCCGTGGCCCGCCGGGCCGGGGTGGACGAGGCGGTCCTCGACGAGGTGCGTCTCGCCGTCGGTGAGGCATGCAGCCGTGCCGTCGGACTCCACCAGAGCATCGGGGTGACCGCCCCGGTCCGCGTCGTGCTGACCGAGGAGGAGAAGAAGTTCTCCATCGAGGTCGGCGACGAGGCGCCGCGCCCCACCAGTACCGGGCCCGGAGCCCCTGGGGAAGGCGGAGCCGCCGGCGCCGAGGAGGCGGCCGACAGCGATGACCAGATGGGCCTCGCGGTGATCAGCGGGCTCGTCGACGACGTCGAGGTCTCGGCGTCCGAGGCCGGTGGGGTCATCCGTATGAGCTGGCCGACCACGCCCGCGCCCACCCTCCCGTAGACGCCCCGCGCCCGGTGCCGGGCGCCGCCGCGTACCGCCAGGCGGGCCTCCGCGGCTTCGGGCCCCGCATCCGCCCCCAAGCGCGAACCCACGCGGCGAACCCGATTCCTGCGGCGAACCCACGCCTGCGGCGGACCCCACGCCTGCGGCCCTCGGCCGCCTGAGAACCCCCGCCGCCTGAGAACCCCCACTCTCGCCTGAGAGCTCCGCCTGCGGCTGGTCCTCGCTCCCTTGCGGTTCCCTTGCGGTTCCCTCGCGGTTCGCTCGCGCGTGCGGCTTTCGGCCCCGCTTGCCGGCCGCGGTCGGTTCTCCGCTCGGCCCCCGTCCGCCTCCGTCCGAAGGCGGACCGCCCGCAGATGCCACTCCATCCGGTGGTGAGACAGCCCCGGCCGGCCATCGACGGGCGCACCCTGAACAGGACCGTTCACAGGATTCCCTGATCATTTGATGATCCATTCAATGATCACTTCGTGATCGTCAGCGAATTACTCCCTTTCCTTCGTCCGGGGGAATTGCGGGAGCTAAACCTATTGATCTTCCCTGGTGTAGGCGAATTCCCTTTGCGGCGCCCTGTTTTGATCAGATCCAACTCCCTACAATCCGTCCACATCTTGAGCTCAGGACGCCTGAGCGTGGCGGCTGTCCTGCGGTCGCAGAACAGCTGCGCGCCCATGTGCCAAACGTCAAGGAGGACGAATGGCGGGGCCTCTCACCCCTCATCAGCTTGACCTTTCCTCAACCCTGGCCGCCGCGGAGCTGACCGACGACAACCGCGTGATCGTGCTGGTGATCGCCGCCGTGGCGGTGGCGGCACTCGCCGTCGGCCTGGTGCTGGTACGACAAGTGCTCGCGGCGGGCGAGGGCACGGACAACATGAAGAAGATCGCCGCGGCCGTCCAGGAAGGCGCGAATGCCTATCTGGCACGGCAGTTGCGCACCCTCAGCGGTTTCGCCGTGATCGTTTTCTTCCTGCTCATGCTGCTGCCGGCGGACGACTGGTCGCAGCGCATCGGCCGTTCCGTGTTCTTTCTGGTCGGTGCGGCATTCTCGGCGGCCACCGGGTATCTCGGCATGTGGCTCGCCGTGCGCAGCAATGTGCGGGTGGCGGCCGCCGCGCGTGAGGCGTCCCCGGCGGCGTCTTCTTCCGCCGATTCCGATGGTGAGGACGCTTCCGCCCCGGGCGGCCGGAGCCAGGATCTGACCGCCGTTTCGCACCGGGCGATGAAGATCGCCTTCCGCACCGGCGGCGTGGTCGGCATGTTCACGGTCGGGTTGGGCCTGCTCGGCGCGTCCTGCGTCGTCCTGGTCTACGCCGCCGACGCCCCCAAGGTGCTGGAGGGATTCGGCCTCGGCGCCGCCCTGATCGCGATGTTCATGCGAGTCGGCGGCGGCATCTTCACCAAGGCCGCCGACGTCGGCGCCGACCTCGTCGGCAAGGTCGAGCAGGGCATTCCGGAGGACGACCCGCGCAATGCCGCGACCATCGCGGACAACGTCGGCGACAACGTCGGCGACTGCGCGGGCATGGCGGCGGACCTCTTCGAGTCCTACGCCGTGACGCTGGTAGCCGCGCTGATCCTCGGCAAGGTGGCCTTCGGTGATTCGGGCCTCGCCTTCCCGCTGCTCGTCCCGGCCATCGGCGTCCTCACGGCGATGATCGGCATCTTCGCGGTGGCGCCACGCCGCGCGGACCGCAGCGGAATGACCGCCATCAACCGTGGCTTCTTCATCTCCGCGGTGATCTCGCTGGTGCTGGTCGGCGTCGCGGTCTTCGCCTATCTGCCGTCCTCCTACGCCGAACTGGACGGGGTCACCGACCAGGACATCCTCGGCCACGACGGCAACCCCCAGGTGCTGGCGCTGGTCGCGGTGGCCATCGGCATCGTGCTCGCCGCGCTCATCCAGCAGCTCACCGGCTACTTCACCGAGACCAACCGGCGGCCCGTGAGGGACATCGGGAAGACCTCGCTGACCGGCCCGGCCACCGTCGTGCTCTCCGGTATCTCCATCGGCCTGGAGTCCGCGGTCTACTCCGCGGTGCTCATCGGGCTCGCCGTCTACGGCGCGTTCCTGCTCGGCGGCACCAGCATCATGCTGGCGCTGTTCGCGGTCGCGCTCGCCGGCACCGGCCTGCTGACCACCGTCGGCGTCATCGTCGCCATGGACACCTTCGGCCCGGTCTCCGACAACGCCCAGGGCATCGCCGAGATGTCCGGTGACGTGGAGGGCGCGGGGGCCCAGGTCCTCACCGACCTCGACGCGGTCGGCAACACCACCAAGGCCATCACCAAGGGCATCGCCATCGCGACGGCCGTGCTCGCCGCCGCCGCGCTCTTCGGTTCCTACCGTGATGCCATCGCCGACGCGATCGACGATGTGAACGTCGACGTGGCCGGTGAGATGAATCTGAGCCTGGACATCTCGCAGCCGAACAACCTGGTCGGTCTGGTCCTCGGCGCCGCCGTGGTCTTCCTCTTCTCCGGTCTGGCGATCAACGCCGTGTCCCGGTCGGCGGGCGCGGTGGTCTTCGAGGTCCGGCGGCAGTTCCGCGAGAAGCCCGGAATCATGGACTACTCCGAGACGCCGGAGTACGGGCGGGTCGTCGACATCTGCACCAAGGACGCCCTGCGCGAGCTGGCCACACCCGGACTGCTGGCGGTCATGGCCCCGATCACGGTCGGCTTCTCGCTGGGGGTCGGCGCGCTCGGCTCGTTCCTGGCCGGAGCGATCGGCACCGGCACCCTGATGGCGGTCTTCCTGGCCAACTCCGGTGGTGCCTGGGACAACGCCAAGAAGCTGGTGGAGGACGGTCATCACGGCGGCAAGGGCAGTGAGGCGCACGCCGCGACGGTGATCGGCGACACGGTCGGCGACCCGTTCAAGGACACCGCCGGCCCCGCCATCAACCCGCTGCTGAAGGTGATGAACCTGGTGGCGCTGCTGATCGCGCCGGCCGTGGTGAAGTTCTCCTACGGTGACGACTCCAGCCCGGGGCTGCGGGCGGGGATCGCCGTCCTGGCCATCGCCGTCATCATCGGCGCGGTGTACGTGTCCAAGCGGCGCGGAATCGCGGTGGGTGACGAAGGCAACGCCGAGCGGGTCGCGACCCAGGCGGACCCGGCCGTGGTGTCCTGAACCGCGGCCTCCGCGAAGGTCTCAACCGGCGGGCGGGCAGAGCGCATTGGCGCCCTGCCCGCCCGTCCGTGCGACGAGGTCCGCGACACACCAGGCTTGGTGCAAATGGCTTCAATAGGGCTGCTACGGGACACTCGGCTCGTCGCCGCCGCCCTGCGGCCGTGTATGTTCGCGGGCCGAGAGCCATGGAAGGGACCAAACCGGTGAACAAGAAGCTCGTGGCGGCGCTGTCCGGCGGTGCGGCACTCGTACTGGCCCTGAGCGGCTGCGGCGGTGACGACGACGGCGACAAGAAGGTCAACGCCTGGGCCAAGGGGTTCTGCGAGGGCATCCAGCCGCAGCTGAAGAAGATTCAGGCAGCCACCGCTTCCATCCAGGGCGAGGCGGGCGAGACGGATTCCAAGAAGCTGCAGAAGACGCAGTCGGCCGCCTTCCAGCAGATCTCCGAGGCGTACACGGCACTGGCCAAGGCCACGGACAATGCGGGACCGCCGCCGGTCGACGACGGCGAGGCCACCCAGAAGGCGACGGTCCGCGAGCTCAACGCCTCCTCCAAGGCGTATGCGGAGCTGAAGAAGTCCGCCGATGAGCTCAACACCAACGACAAGCAGAAGTTCGCGGCCGGACTCCAGGGCATCACCGACCAGCTGGAGAAGATCAGGGACTCGGGCAGCAAGGCCCTGGACAAGCTGGAGGCCAGCGACGCCGGCAAGGCCATGGCCAAGCAGGAGGTCTGCCAGAAGACCTCGGTGACCCCGGCCCCGTCCCCGAAGGGCTGAGATCCGGCGCGTAGTCGGCGCGGCCCTGGCGCGGCTCAGCGCGGACTCGGCGCGGCTCGGCGTGGCCCGCCGCGGCTCGGACCCGGCGCGGCGAGAGCAACGGACGGCGCCGGGTGGGCACGGCGGCAGTGCGGCGGGCCGATTGTCGGTGGTTGCCCTGACAATGGGGTGGTGAGTACGCACCTGCCGAGCCCCCCGCTGCCGACCGCCGACCCGAGCCGCACCGCCCGCTTCCGGGAAGCGCTGCTCGCCGCCGCCTTCACCGCCGACGGCCTGCTCGATCTGCTCGGCGCGCCCGCCTATGCCGCGCTCGCCCGCGGTGAGACCGTGCCCGCCGACCGCGCCACCCGTTCGGACGGCGCGCTGGAGACGCTGGTGCGCCTCTTCCTGCTCCAGCGCCGGGTGCCGTACGAGCGTGCCCGCGCCGTGCTGCCGGTGGCCGATCTGCTCGCCGACGGCTGGCTGGTGCGCGACGGCGACGGGCGTGCCGGGCCGGGCGAGGAGGAGGCGGCGGACGGGATCCGGGCAGCGGTGGACGTCCGCCCCTACGGAGGGCCCGAGGGCCAGGACTGGTGGATCGTCTCCGACCTGGGCTGCGCCGTCGGCGGGGCGAACGGCCTCGCGGCCACCGCCGGGGTCGACCGCTCGCAGCTCGTCCTCGGTGTCGGCGGCGCGTCCACCACGCTGGCCGGCCTGACCGTGCGCACCCCGGTGGCCAAGGCGCTCGACCTCGGCACCGGCTCCGGCATCCAGGCGCTGCACGCCGCCCAGCACGCCACCCGGGTCACCGCCACCGATCTCAACCCGCGGGCGCTGCGGTTCACCCGGCTGACGCTCGCGCTGTCCGGCGCGCCGGAGGCCGATCTGCGTGAGGGGTCGCTCTTCGAGCCGGTCGGCGACGAGACGTACGACCTGATCGTCTCCAACCCGCCCTTCGTCATCTCTCCCGGTGCCCGGCTGGTCTACCGGGACGGCGGCCTGAGCGGGGACGCGCTGTGCCGCACCCTGGTGCGGCAGTCCGCCGCCCATCTCAACGACGGCGGCTGGTGCCAGCTGCTCGCCAACTGGCAGCACATCGAGGGCGAGGACTGGCACGACCGGCTGCGCTCCTGGGTGCCGGCCGGCTGCGATGCCTGGATCGTGCAGCGCGAGGTGCAGGACGTCACGCAGTACGCCGAGCTGTGGCTGCGCGACGCCGGCGACCACCTCGGCGATCCGGCGCGGTACGCCGCCCGGTACGACGCCTGGCTGGAGGAGTTCGAGGCCCGGAAGACCAAGGCCGTCGGTTTTGGCTGGATCACGCTCCGCAAGTCGGGCGCGGACCGGCCCTCGATCACCGTGGAGGAGTGGCCGCACCCCGTCGAGCAGCCGCTGGGGGATGTGGTCGCCGCCCACTTCGACCGCCAGGACTTCCTGCGCTCGCACGATGACGCGGCGCTGCTGGGTGCCCGCTTCCGGCTGGCCGAAGGGGTGGTGCAGGAGCAGGTCGGGCTGCCGGGCGCGGAGGACCCGGAGCATGTGGTGCTCCGTCAGAACCGCGGCATGCGGCGCGCCACCAAGGTGGACACGGTCGGTGCGGGCTTCGCGGGCGTGTGCGACGGATCGCTCAGCGCCGGCCGCATCCTGGACGCCATCGCGCAGTTGCTGGGGGAGGACCCGGTGCTGCTGCGCGACCGGACACCGGAGTCCATCCGACTCCTGGTCGAGCAGGGGTTCCTGCTGCCGGTCGCCGACTGAGCGTGCGAGACGACGCGCGGAGTTCACCTGGGGTTCGAGCGGCAGCCGCCCGTGAGTGGGACGCTTTCGGCCATGGAGAGCGGACCTGCGATCTTCGCCGGGGCGGCCTTCGCGCTGTTCGGCGTCGCCCTGCTGCTGTGGACTGCGGTACGTGTCCGGCTGCGCGAGCCGGTCGCGGTCGGTGCGCATCCGATCGCCGGACCGGTCGTGACGGTGCTCATCGGCACCGCCGCGCTCGGTGGCGGAATCTGGTACCTCGAGTACGCCGCGACCTGACCGCCCGGCCTCTCCGGCCTGCCCCGCCTGCCCTGCCTGCTCACCCTCCGACTCCCGGTGCCCCAGGCCCGCCGCCCCGGTCTTCCGCGGCCGCTCCCGGGCGCTTGTCGCTCTGCCCGCCCTGCGCGCCGAACGAAGATCCGGGACCTTTTTGCGGCGGGGCCGACCATGCCTCTGACCGGGGCTTCGGTGGAGGATCCGAGGGTGCGGTGTGTCGGTCCGGGCGGCAAACAGGACGCTTGTCGGGTTACCGTTCGAGTGGCGTTGTGGGCTTTTTCCGTTTGACACGGGGGCGGGATGTACCGTCACACTCCGCAGCGTCACCGCAATGACACGGAGCCGTAGAGTTCCCGTTCACCGAGTGCCGACCGGAGAGAAGAGCGAAGTTGTCCCCGACCAGCGAGACCGCACAGGGCGGCCGCCGACTCGTCATCGTCGAGTCGCCTGCCAAGGCGAAGACGATCAAGGGCTACCTGGGCCCGGGCTATGTCGTCGAGGCCAGCGTCGGGCACATCCGCGACCTGCCGAACGGCGCCGCCGAGGTGCCCGAGAAGTACACCGGTGAGGTGCGTCGCCTCGGCGTGGACGTCGAGCACGACTTCCAGCCGATCTACGTCGTCAACGCGGACAAGAAGGCCCAGGTCAAGAAGCTCAAGGACCTGCTCAAGGACTCCGACGAACTCTTCCTCGCCACAGATGAGGACCGCGAGGGCGAGGCCATCGCCTGGCACCTGCAGGAAGTCCTCAAGCCGAAGATCCCGGTCAAGCGGATGGTCTTCCACGAGATCACCAAGGACGCGATCCGCGAGGCCGTCGCCAACCCGCGCCAGCTCAACAAGAAGCTGGTCGACGCCCAGGAGACCCGCCGCATCCTCGACCGCCTCTACGGCTACGAGGTCTCGCCGGTGCTGTGGAAGAAGGTCATGCCGCGGCTGTCGGCGGGCCGCGTCCAGTCGGTGGCCACCCGCCTCGTCGTCGAGCGGGAGCGCGAGCGCATCGCCTTCCGCTCCGCCGAGTACTGGGACCTGACCGGCACCTTCGCCGGCGCCGTGCGGGACGCCGCCGATCCGGGCACCTTCACCGCGCGGCTGGCCAGTGTGGACGGCCGCCGGGTCGCCCAGGGGCGTGACTTCGGCGCGAACGGACAGCTGAAGAGCGAGGCGCTGCACCTGGACGAGGCCGCCGCCCGCGCGCTGGCCGCCGCCCTGGCGGACACCCGGTTCGCGGTCCGCTCGGTCGAGTCCAAGCCGTACCGCCGCGCGCCCTACGCCCCGTTCCGGACCACCACCCTCCAGCAGGAGGCGAGCCGGAAGCTGGGCTTCGGCGCCAAGGCCACCATGCAGGTGGCGCAGAAGCTGTACGAGAACGGCTTCATCACCTATATGCGTACGGACTCCACGACCCTGTCGGAGACCGCCGTCGCCGCCGCCCGTGCCCAGGTCACCCAGTTGTACGGGGCCGACTACCTGCCGGAGAAGCCGCGCACCTACGCCGGGAAGGTCAAGAACGCCCAGGAGGCGCACGAGGCGATCCGCCCCTCCGGCGACCGCTTCCGCACCCCGGCCGAGACCGGGCTGACCGGCGACCAGTTCCGCCTGTACGAGCTCATCTGGAAGCGGACCGTCGCCTCCCAGATGAAGGACGCGGTCGGAAACTCGGTGACCGTCAAGATCGCGGGCACCGCGAGCGACGGCCGGGACGCCGAGTTCTCCGCCTCCGGCAAGACGATCACCTTCCACGGCTTCATGAAGGCGTACGTCGAGGGCGCCGACGACCCGAACGCCGAGCTCGACGACCGCGAGCGCCGGCTGCCGCAGGTCGCCGAGGGCGACGCGCTGACCGCCGCGGAGATCACCGCGGACGGCCACGCCACCAAGCCGCCGGCCCGCTACACCGAGGCGTCGCTGGTCAAGGAGCTGGAAGAGCGCGAGATCGGCCGCCCGTCGACGTACGCGTCGATCATCGGCACCATCCTCGACCGCGGCTACGTCTTCAAGAAGGGCACGGCGCTCGTCCCGTCCTTCCTCAGCTTTGCCGTGGTGAACCTGCTGGAGAAGCACTTCGGCCGGCTCGTCGACTACGACTTCACCGCGAGGATGGAGGACGACCTCGACCGCATCGCACGCGGCGAGGCCCAGGCCGTGCCGTGGCTGAAGCGTTTCTACTTCGGCGAGGGCAGCGCGGCGGGCGGTGCCGCCGAGGCCGGAAACGGCGACGGCGACCACCTGGGCGGGCTCAAGGAGCTGGTCACCGACCTGGGCGCGATCGACGCCCGCGAGGTCTCCTCCTTCCCGGTCGGCAACGGCATCGTGCTGCGCGTCGGCCGCTACGGCCCCTACATCGAGCGGCCGAGCGAGACCGAGGGCGAGCCCGGGCAGCGCGCCGACATCCCCGACGACCTGCCGCCGGACGAGCTGAACGTGGCCTACGCCGAGGAGCTGCTCGCCAAGCCGAGCGGCGACATCGAGCTGGGCACCGACCCCGCCACCGGCCGCGAGATCGTCGCCAAGGACGGCCGCTACGGCCCGTACGTCACCGAGGTGCTCCCCGAGGGCACCCCGAAGACCGGCAAGAACGCCGTCAAGCCGCGGACCGCGTCGCTGTTCAAGTCGATGTCCCTGGACACCGTCACGCTGGAGGACGCGCTCCGGCTGATGTCGCTGCCGCGCGTGGTGGGCACCGACCCGGAGGGCGTGGAGATCACCGCGCAGAACGGCCGCTACGGCCCGTACCTCAAGAAGGGCACCGACTCGCGCTCACTGGAGAACGAAGAGCAGCTCTTCACGATCACGCTCGAGGAGGCGCTGGCGATCTACGCGCAGCCCAAGCAGCGTGGGCGCGCCGCGGCCAAGCCGCCGCTCAAGGAGCTGGGCACCGACCCGGTCAGTGAGCGCCCGGTGGTGGTCAAGGACGGCCGCTTCGGCCCGTACGTCACCGACGGCGAGACCAACGCGACGCTGCGCACCGGCGACAGCGTGGAGACGATCACGCCGGAGCGCGGCTACGAGCTGCTGGCGGAGAAGCGCGCCAAGGGCCCGGCCAAGAAGACGGCGAAGAAGGCCGTCAAGAAGGCGCCGGCCAAGAAGACCGCCGCGAAGAAGACCACCACGGCGAAGAAGACGACGGCGGCGAAGAAGGCCCCGGCGAAGAAGACCGCGGCGGCGAAGAAGACCGCGACGAAGGCGACGGCCGCCAAGAAGACGGCCGCCGCCAAGAAGACCGCGGCGGCCGAGACGGCGCCGGCGGACACCTCGGCGGCCACGGCGGGCTGACCGCCGTCGACCGGGCGCGCCTGGGTTCCGGGCGCGCCGGGGCCTTCCCTCGGGTGCGCCGGGGCTCCGGGCGGCGCTGCCGGGTGCCGGAGGAGCCGAGTACCGGAGGATCCGGGTGCCTGGGCGCCGGTGTGCCCGAGTGTCCGCTGGGCCCTGGTGTCCGGCGGCCGCCTGGTGTCCGGCGAGCCCTGGAGCCCGGGTGACCGAGCGCACCCGGACACCCCCTAGGGAACGGGTGCGGACGTCAGGACCGGGCGCGCGGGTGAGCCACCGTGCGCCCGCCTGTTTGTTCGGGTGTGAGGCACGTGGATTCACGTCATCCGGATAGGCTGGCGGGATGACGCGAGCCGAGCAGCCAACGGACGTGCCCCCCACTTCCGGCGCCCTTGCCGCGGACTCCCGCGAGCGTGCCGTACGAGCCCTGCTGCGCCATCCCCCGCTGAGGCGCCTGTGGGGCGCCCAGCTCATCGGTGGTGTCGCGGACGCCCTTGCCGTGCTCGTGTTGTTGCTGCTGTCGCTCCAGGCCGCGGTCGCCGCGGGTTCCTTCGGCGGCGGCTACCGCGGCGCGGCCTTCGCGGTCGCCGCGGTGCTGGGTGTGCGGCTCTTCGCGACGGTGCTCTTCGGGGCGGCGCTGCTGGGCCCGATCTCGGCGCTCATCGGGCCCGCCGGTCCGCTCGACCGCCGCTGGACCATGGTCGGCGCGGACGGGGTGCGGGTCGCGCTGCTGGTCATCGCCCCGCTGTGGATCGACTGGACGCCGGACGACGCCCTCGCCTGGCTGCTCATCACAGCCTTCGTGACCGGCGTCGCCGACCGCTTCTGGACCGTCGCCAAGGACGACGCGGCTCCGGCGCTGCTCCCGGCGCCGCCCGCCGAGGGCGCCGCCGTCCGGCCGCTGCCCGACCACCTCGACGCGCTGCGCCGCCTCTCGCTGCGCACCACCTTCATGACGCTGCCGCTCGCCGCCGCCGTGCTGCTGGCGGCCACCCTGCTGGGCAATCTGCTCGGCTCCGGCATCGAGTGGTTCCACGAGCACCAGGCCGCGCTCGGCGCATACGTGGCGGCCGGGCTCTTCGCCGCGGCCGTCTCCGTCCTGGTATTCCTCGAACTGCCCCCGGCGCAGACGCCCCGCGCGCGCTCCCCGCTGGAGGGCCTGCGCCGTCCGCGCACCGCGACCGGCCCGGACAAGGGCCGCACCGGCGCAGCCCCGCACCTGGTCCTGGCGTCCGCCGCGATCGCCGGTGCCATCGCCGCGTCCGTCGGTGTCGCCGCCTTGCAGGCCGCCGACCTCGGCGGCGGCCCGGTCGGCTTCTCGCTGCTGGTCCTGGTGCTGACCGGCGGCCCGGTGCTGGGCATCCGGTCCGCGCCGAGGATCCTGCCCGGTCTCTCCCGGCGCCGGCTGCTCGCCCTCGCCATCGCGATGACCGGCCTGGCGCTGCTGGTGGCGGGGCTGGTGCACGACGCCACCACGGTGGTGCTGATCCTCGCCGGTGCGGGGGTGGCCGCCGGGGTCGCCGCCCAGCTGGGCCACGCCCTGCTGGACCAGGAGGTCGAGGAGGTCCGGCGGGCCCGCTCCACCGAGCATCTGCATGCCGTGGTCCGCGTCTTCGTCGGGCTCGGCGCGGTCGCCGCGCCGCTGCTCGCCGCCGCCATCGGCCCGCACCGCCTGACCAGCGGCGACTTCGTCTTCGCCCATGGCGGCGCGGCCTTCACCCTGATGCTGGTCGGCGCCCTGCTGCTGCCCGTCGCCGCGCTGATCCTGGGCAAGATCGACGACCGGCAGGGCGTGGCCTTCCGGCGGGATCTGCGCGAGGCGCTGCTCGGCGGCGAACCGCACGAGGCACCGGCCGGCGCCGGCTTCTTCATCGCCCTGGAGGGCGGCGACGGCGCCGGCAAGTCCACGCAGGTCGAGGCGCTGGCGGAGTGGATCCGGGCCAAGGGCCACGAGGTCGTCGTCACCCGCGAGCCGGGCGCCACGTCCATCGGCAAGCGGCTGCGTTCCATCCTGCTGGACGTCTCCTCGGCCGGGATCTCGCACCGCGCGGAGGCCCTGCTCTACGCGGCCGACCGCGCCGAGCACGTCGACTCCGTCGTCCGCCCCGCCCTGGAGCGCGGCGCGGTCGTCATCTCCGACCGCTACATCGACTCGTCGGTCGCCTACCAGGGCGCCGGCCGCGACCTGGCGCCCACCGAGATCGCCCGCATCTCCCGCTGGGCGACGAACGGCCTGGTCCCGAACCTCACCGTGCTGCTCGACGTGTCCCCGGAGGCGGCGCGGGAACGCTTCACCGAGGCGCCGGACCGGCTGGAGTCCGAGCCGGCCGAGTTCCACCAGCGGGTGCGGAACGGATTCCTCACCCTCGCCGCGGCCGACCCGGGCCGCTATCTGGTGGTGGACGCCGCGCAGCTGCCGGAGGCCGTCACCGCCGTCGTACGCCACCGCCTGGACCGGATGCTGCCGCTGTCCGAGGCCGAGCTGAAGGCGCAGGAGGAGGCGCGCAAGGCCGCCGAGGAGGAGGCCCTCCGCCGCGCCGAGGAGGAGGCCGCGCGCAAGGCCGAGGAAGAGCGGCTGGAGCGCGAACGCCAGGAGGCGCTGGCCAAGGCACGCGCCGAGGAAGAGGAGCGCAAGCGCCGCGAGCTGGAGGAGGCGCGCCAGCGCGAGGCCGAGCGGCAGGCGGAGGAGGCCCGTAAGCGGGCCGAGGACGCGCGCCGCCGCGCGGAGGAGGAGCGCCGGCGCATCGAGGCGGAGGACCGCGCCCGGGCGCTGGAGGAAGAACGGCGCCGCCGCGAGGCCGAGGAGGAGGCCCGGCAGCGGGCCGAGGCCGAGGCGCGCAGGGTTGAGAAGCAGCGGCAGGCGGAAGAGGCCCTGCTCCGCGCGGAGCAGGCGCGGCGCGAGGCGGACGCCGAGCGCGCCCGGCAGGCCGCGGAGGCGGAGCGGGCGCGCCGGGCCGCGGAAGCGGAGGCCGCCGCGGCGGCCGAGCAGACCGCCGCGCACGGTGCCGAGGGCATTGGCGCGGGCGGCGCGGGTGCCGCGGGTACGGCAGGTGTCGCAGGTAAGCGGACCGGCTCGGGTGCCGCGAGCAAGAGGGCCGGCGCCGAGGGCGCCGGGAAGCGTTCCGGGTCCGCCAAGGCCGGTGAGCGTGACTCCGGCGGGCGCGGCGAGGCCGGCGGTGCGGGGGCGACGCAGAGCGCGGCCGCCGACGTTCCGACGGTGGAGACGCCGACCGTGGCCGGGCCGGGTGCGGGCGCGCCGACGGCCGACGAGGCGCCCACGATCGAGACGCCGGCCGTCGGCACCCCCTCGGTCAGCTCCTCGACCGCCGACGGCTTGGCCACCGACGGCTCGGCCGCCGGTACGGGCTCGCAGGACCGGCCGGCTCAGGGACCCGCCGCACAGGACTCCGCCGACACCACGGACACCGTCCAGACCCCGCTCGCCGGCCTGCACGCCAAGCGCGACGAGACGCGGCCCGGCGCCACGGCCCACGACGACGTGGCGCCGGGCACGGCGGGCCCGTCCGGTGCGGCGGCTCCGCCTCGCCCGGCGGCGCCGCCGCGCGCGGCCGACGAGACCGCCGTGCTGCCGCCCGTACGCCCCGGCGCTCCGGACCCGCGCGTCGCCCACCGGGCCGAGCAGGACGCCCAGCTGGACGAGACGGCGGTGCTGCCGCCGGTGCGGCCCGGCGAGGACCGGGAGCCCGGCTCCGCGGCCGGTGCGCCGGGCGGCGACCGGGCGGGCTCGCCCGCCGAAGGCGGCCGCGACTCCCATGGCCCTGCCTCCCCTGGCTCTGGCTCCCATGGCCCTGCCTCCGACGGCCGTGACTCCGGCGGCCGCGACTCCGGCGGTCCGGACTCCGAGCAGACCGCCGCCCTGCCGCGGCCCCCGGTACCGCCCGCCGCGGCTCCGGGCGCGGCACCGGTCTCCGGCCCGGCCGACGAGACCGCGGTGCTCCCGCCCGTCCACGCGGACCGGCCCGCCGACCCGGCCGACCGCGTGCCGTCGTGGCTGTTCCGTCCGGAAGAGTCGGGCCCGGGGCAGGACCCGGACAACGACCGCACCCGCGAGCTCCCGCACGTCGACCCGCCCCACCCCGGGCACTCTTCCGCAGGCACCGGCCAGCCGTACGGAGACCAGGCGCACGGACGCGAGGCGTACGGAGGCCAGGCGTACCAGGGCCAGGCGCCGGACGAGCCGCAGCGGCGCGGTCGTGAGCGGCGCCGTCCGCAGTGGGCCGAGGAGACTCCGCTGGACGACCTGCCGTCGCTGGCGGACGAGCTGCTCGGCCCCTACGACGAGGACGACCGCTACCGCCGCTGACCCTTCCTCGCACGGTCCGCGACGCGGCCGACGCCACCACTGCCCCCGCCACCCCGCGGGGGCAGTGCCGTATTTCGGCCGCTTCCGGGCCGTGCGCCGCCGTCCGTCCGCCGCCGTCCGTGCGGTGCTGTCAGTGCCGTGCCCCACAATGGATAGCCGCGGATGGCCGCGAGCACGTGAGGCTGGAGGCGACGATGGCGGTGTGGGACGACCTGGTCGGGCAGGACCGTGTGGCGGCCCAGCTCACCGCTGCCGCGCGGGACGCGGACGCGCTGGTCACCGCGGCCGCCGCGGACGCCCGGGAGCATCCGCACACCGTCGCCGCCGTCCCCGAGGCCGAGGGGGCGGATGCCGAGAGCGGCGGTTCCCGGATGACCCATGCCTGGCTGTTCACCGGGCCGCCCGGCTCCGGGCGGGCCACCGCCGCCCGCGCCTTCGCCGCCGCGTTGCAGTGCCTGAGCCCGGACCGGGCCCTGGGCGGAGCGCCGGGCTGCGGGTTCTGCGACGGCTGCCACACCACCCTGCTCGGTACCCACGCCGATGTGGAGGTCGTCCGCACGGATCTGCTCAGCATCGGTGTGAAGGAGACCCGCGAGCTGGTGCGCCGCGCCCAGCTCTCGCCGGCGGGCGGCCGCTGGCAGGTCATCGTCCTGGAGGACGCCGACCGGCTGACCGAGGGCGCGGCGAACGTGCTGCTCAAGGCTGTCGAGGAGCCCGCGCCGCGCACCGTGTGGCTGCTGTGCGCGCCGTCTCTGGAGGACGTGCTCCCCACCATCCGCTCACGCTGCCGGCACCTGACCCTCCGTACGCCGCCGGTCGACGCCGTGGCAGACGTGCTGGTCCGCCGGGACGGCATCGATCCCGGCCTCGCCGCCTCCGTCGCCCGCGCCACCCAGGGGCACATAGGGCGTGCCCGCCGCCTGGCCACCGACGAGCGGGCCCGCTCCCGGCGGGCGGCCGTCCTCAGGCTTCCGCTGCGCGTCGATGACGTGGGCGGCTGCCTGAAGGCCGCCCAGGAGCTGATCGACGCGGCGTCCGAGGACGCCAAGCAGCTCGCCGAGGATGTGGACGCCAAGGAGACCGAGGAGCTGCGGGCCGCGCTGGGGGCCGCCGCGGGCACCGGCGGGCGGCTGCCGCGCGGCACGGCGGGCGCGATGAAGGAGCTCCAGGACCGGCAGAAGCGGCGTGCCACCCGCACCCAGCGGGACAGCCTCGACCTCGCGCTCACCGATCTGACCGGCTTCTACCGCGATGTGCTGGCGCTGCAGCTCGGCTCGGAGGTGGCCATCGCCAACGTGGACGTGCGGGACGCCTTGGAGCGCGTCGCGGCGACCTCCCGGCCGGAGCGGACGCTGCGTCGCATCGAAGCGGTCACGGCCTGCCGTCAGGCGCTGGACCGCAACGTCGCGCCGCTGCTGGCGGTGGAGGCCATGACCATGGCCCTCCGCGCCGGCTGACCACCCCAGGCGCGCCGCTCCCGCCCGGGCGCCGCCCCGTCGACCCCGTCCGCCCGCCTGCCCTGGCCCTGCCTCGCCCGGCCCGCCGTACGTCGACGCCGCAGGCCGCTGAGCGGGCTGGCCACCCCAGGGCCGCTCCCTGCCCGGCGCCGCCCGGCCGACCCGTCCGCCCCTCCAGCCCTGGCCGACCGCCGCAGAGCCGCCGAGCGGTGACCCGCCGCACGCCGACGCCGCAGGCCCGCCAAGCGGCCGCCCCGCCCGCCCGCGGGCGCGCGGGCGCCGCTCGCGGCGGCGCGCCGGAGGGGCCGCCTCTCACCCGTACGAGTCTCCGTACGCCCGCATGGAGCGTAGTCATCCGGATACGCTCCGACACATCTGTTGCGCGTGCGGGAGCGCGTACGAGTACCGAAGGGCGGCCGACCGATGAGGTTCCGCAAACTCCGCCGCACCGGCAGCGTGCTGGCGGCGACCGTCGTGCTGCTGACCGCCGGCCTCGCCTCCGGCTGTACCTCCGACGATGCGGACTCCTCGAAAGACGCGTCCCGGCCCTCCGCGGCACCGCCCCCGGCCGCCCTGAAGCGCTACTACGGGCAGAAGCTCTCCTGGCACCGGTGCGGTGCCGCCGGCTTCGAGTGCGCCACCCTCAGGGCGCCCCTCGACTACGCCCGGCCCACCGCCTCCGAGGACCTGCGGCTTGCCGTCACCCGCAGGAAGGCGACCGGTCCGGGCAAGCGGATCGGCTCGCTCCTGGTCAACCCGGGCGGGCCCGGCGGGTCCGCCGTCGGCTACCTGCGCAGCTACGCCGCGGTCGGCTACCCGGCGCCGGTGCGCGCCCGGTACGACATGGTCGCCATGGATCCGCGCGGTGTGGCGGGCAGCGAGCCCGTCAGGTGCCTGACCGACCGGGAGATGGACGCCTACACGCAGACCGACCAGACCCCGGACGACGAGGCCGAGACCAGGCTCCTGGTGTCGGCGTACCAGCGGTTCGCGGCCGGCTGCGAGCGCCGCAGCGGCAAGCTGCTCCGCCACGTCTCGACCGTCGAGGCCGCCCGCGACATGGATCTGCTGCGCGCGGCGCTCGGCGACGACACCCTCACCTACGTCGGCGCGTCGTACGGCACCTTCCTGGGGGCGACCTACGCCGACCTCTTCCCGGGGCGCGTCGGCCGCCTCGTCCTGGACGGCGCGCTGGACCCGACCCTGACGTCCCGGCGGATCAACCGCGACCAGACGGCCGGCTTCCAGACCGCTTTCACGGCCTTCGCCGAGGACTGCGCGCAACAGGACGACTGCCCGCTGGGAACCCGCGGCGCCGACGACGCCGCCGCCCGCCTGGCCGGCTTCTTCCAGCGGCTCGACCGGCGCCCCGTCCCGACCGAGGACCACGGCCGCGACCTGGGCGAGTCCCTGGCCACCACGGGGGTGATCGCCGCGATGTACGACGAGGGTTCCTGGGCGCAACTGCGCGCGGCGCTGCGGTCCGCCATGGACGGCGACGGCACGGCGCTGCTCCAGCTCGCCGACGTCTACTACGAGCGCGAGGACGGCGCGTACGCCAACCTCATGTACGCCAACCCGGCCGTGAACTGCCTCGACCTGCCGCCGGCCTTCCGCGGCCCCGGCGAGGTGCGCAAGGTCCTGCCCGCTTTCCGCAAGGCGTCCCCGGCCTTCGGCGAGGGCCTGGCCTGGGCTTCCCTCAACTGCGCCTACTGGCCCGTGCGCCCCACCGGCACCCCTCACGCCCTGCGCGCCAAGGGCGCCGCGCCGATCCTCGTCGTCGGCACCACCCGCGACCCGGCCACCCCCTACCCCTGGGCCAAGGCGCTGGCGGGCCAGCTCGATTCGGGAAGGCTGCTCACCTACGAAGGCGACGGCCACACCGCCTACGGCCGGGGCAGCGCCTGCGTCGACGCCGCGATCAACACCTACCTGCTGAAGGGCACACCTCCGCCGGCCGATCGCTGCTCCTGAGCTGCCTCCGACGCCGCCCCTGACCTGCGCATACACCGCGTCCGCCGCCCCGTGCGGAGCACCTGCGGAAACTGTGTAGACTTGGCGGCGCTGCGGCTGCCACTCTGGCTGACGCAGCATGCCGCCTTAGCTCAGTCGGCCAGAGCGACGCACTCGTAATGCGTAGGTCAAGGGTTCGATTCCCTTAGGCGGCTCCGAGAGAGCCCAGGTCACCTAATCCGTGACCTGGGCTTTTCTTATGCCCTGACAGTTCTGCGGCGTCGCGCAGTTCTGCGGCGTCGCGGCCACAGCGTCCGGCGCGGATCGCGGCGACGGTGCCGACGGGCGGTTGTCAGTGGTGGGTGTCACGCTGAGTGAGAGGGAGGGTCTCCGAGATCTCGGCAGCGGAGGGAATGCCATGATCACTACGGATTTCGTCACCGGCTCACCGTGCTGGGTCGACCTGGGCGCACCCGATGTCGATGCCGCGGCCGCCTTCTACACCGCGGTGTTCGGCTGGGAGTTCCAGTCCTTTGGCCCGGAGGCGGGTGGGTACGGCTTCTTCAAGCGGGACGGCAAGACGGTCGCGGCGGTGGGCAAGCTCACCGAGGAAGGCGCGCGGTCGGCTTGGATGATCTACTTCCGCACCCCTGACGCGGACGCCACGGCCCGGGCCACCGAGGCGGCGGGCGGAGCCGTGCGGGTCGCGCCGATGGATGCTGACGGGGAAGGCCGGATGGCTCAGCTGACCGACCCGCTGGGCGGTCAGTTCGCGATATGGCAGCCGGGCGGGCACCTGGGGCTGGAGGCGGTGGACGAGCCGGGCACGTTGTGCTGGACCGAGCTCTACACCACGGACGCGGCGGCGGCGAAAGAGTTCTACGGCGGCCTGTTCGGCTGGGAGACCGAGGACATGCCGCTGCCGGGCGGGGGCGGGGCGTATGCGCTGATCACCCCGGCCGGCCTCACCCAGGACCGGATGCAGGGCGGCATGATGGAGGTGGGGGCGGAGCAGCTCAGGCTGACCGGCGGCAGGCCGTACTGGCACCCGGTGTTCGCGGTCGCGGACTGCGATGCCACGGTCGCCAGGGTGATCGAGGGCGGCGGCAGCCTGCAGATGGGGCCGGAGGACGCCGAGGGCGTCGGGCGCCTCGCTCTGTGCCTGGACCCGTCCGGCGCGGACTTCGTGGTGCTGACGCCGTCCCCGGAGGAGGAGTGAGGGGACGGCGCGTGGGCCGGCTGGATCTGTTGAGCACCGGACCCGTCGTCATCGGGCCCGCTGGTCGGGCGTCGAGGCGTGGCCGGCCGACCGCTTCCTGACCGCGGTCGGCCGGTCGCCATCGCCGCGTCGCCTGCCGCCTGGCGCACTGCCCTGGCCTGTCCCGTCCTGGCCCCGCTGCTCCCGCGGGCGGTGCCACGGCGCTGGTTCGCGGCGCCGGGTGGTGTGATGTCCGATTCCCGCCAGCACGGCTGTCCCGGAAGCCGGAGAGTGGAGAGCGACGGCACAGGCCGCGGTGGCGGGAGTAGAGCCGCGGTGGCGGGAGAGGAAGCGACGATGACGGTCTACACGACGATGGACAGTCCGCTCGGCGAGCTGCTGCTCGTCGGTGAGGAGTCGGCGACGGCGAACGGCGGGACAGCACTGGTCTCGTTGTCGATGCCCGGGCAGAAGGGCGGGGCGGTCATCCGGGACGGCTGGCGGCCGGACGCCGGGGCGTTCTCCGAGATCGTCCGGCAGCTGCGGGCGTACTTCGACGGGACGCTGACCCGCTTCGACATCACGTACGCGGCGGACCGGGGCACGGAGTTCCAGCGCCGGGTCTGGACGGCCCTGGAGGCCATTCCGTACGGCACCACCACCAGCTACGGGCAGCTCGCCGAGCGCATGGGCGTGTCGCGGGCGGCGGTGCGCGCGCTGGGGAGCGCCATCGGGGCGAACCCGCTGCTGCTGGTGCGGCCCTGCCACCGGGTGATCGGGGCGAACGGCTCGCTCACCGGCTACGCGGGCGGGCTGGAGCGCAAGCGGCAGCTGCTGAACCACGAGGGCGTCGCGACGCCGGCCGCCTGAGCCGGCCGTCGCCGTCGCCGTCGCGGCAGGAGACGAGGCGGAGACCAGGAGAGAGCAGGGGAGACGAGGACGGGGTGTCATGACGTCGCATGACCGGGCACTGCGGAGGGGCGGCCGAGGGCTGCCCGCGGTGCATGGGGTGCACGCGCCCACCCTCTTCGACGCTCCGGACGATGCTGCGGGCGGCGGTGACGGGCTCTTCCCGGCCGGGGGGCTGGCCGCGGGCGACGGGCCTGCCGCGGGCGACGGGCCGTGGGGAGGGGATGGCCGGCGGCTGGGAGGAGCGGAGGGCCGGCGGCAGGGGGAGCCCGTCCGGATCGCGCCCGGCGCGGTGCACCTGCCCGGCTGGCTGACGCTGGATCAGCAGCGCCGACTGGTCGAGGCGTGCCGGAGCTGGGCCACCGGCCCGGTGCCGATCCGCCACACCAGGCTGCCGCGCGGCGGCGTGATGTCCGTCCGGACGGTGTGCATCGGCTGGCACTGGCAGCCGTACCGCTACACCCGGACCGCCGGGGACGTGAACGGCGAGCACGTCGCGCCGTTCCCGGAGTGGATGGCCCGGCTGGGCCGCAGGGCCCTCGCCGACGCCTACCAGGACCCGGCCGCGGGCGACGACTACGCCCCGGACACCGCGCTGATCAACTTCTACGACGGGCAGGCCACCCTCGGCATGCACCAGGACAAGGACGAGCGGTCCAGCGCCCCGGTGGTCTCGCTGAGCATCGGGGACACCTGTCTCTTCCGCTTCGGCAACACCGGGAGCCGCAACAAGCCCTACACCGACATCGAGCTGGCCTCCGGCGACCTCTTCGTCTTCGGCGGACCGTCCCGCTTCGCCTACCACGGGGTGCCAAAAGTCCGGCCCGGGACCGGCGACCCGGCCACCGGCCTGGCCGGCGGTCGTCTCAACATCACCATGCGTGTCACCGGTCTGCCCGGCTGAGGCGCGGCCGGTCCGCCGGCGGTCGCCGGTGGCGGCGGGGCAGGCGTCCGCGATGGCTGGACCGGCTGCCCCGCCCGCCTCGCTACAGGTCGAACTCCGCCGGGTCGATGCCCACCGCGAAGCACGCCTCCCGCACGATCGCCTGCTCGGTCTTGTCGAAGTCGCCATCGGCGCCGCCGATCACTATGCCGATCTGAATCACGGCACGCGCCTCGGTCGGCTTCTTCTGGACCTTGCCGATCGTCTGCATCACGCTGACCTTGCCGAACGAGAAATCAGCGGTGAGCTTCGACAGGTAATCGTTGAAACGCCGCTGGAGATCATCGGCGGGGAAATTCTGCAGCACGTCGTTGGTGGCGATCAGAGCCGCCACTCGCTGCCGCTCCGACGGGTCGATCTGCCCGTCCGCGGCCGCCACCAGCGCGCACATCGCCATGCTCGCGTCCCGGAACGCCCCGCTCTTCAGATCGTTCTTCTTCGCCTGAAGCTGGGTCTGCATTGTCTGGGCGGAATCCTTCAGCCGATCCCACAGAGCCATGTGCTGTCTCCTTGTGAACTAGGGGTGCACTGGCTTAACTCTTTCCCCCGATAAAGAAGTTCCCGACCGGGTTCGATGGCCTGGGAGCGACTACTGAATGGCCGATCAGGCAAGGACTCGTCAGGTGGCCAGCGGACCGATGTGTTTCGGCCGCACTTGCCCCTCCAGCATCGCGCCCAGTCCCACCACCGCGCAGACATCGGGGTGCTCGGCGACGCGCACCGGCATGCCGGTGGCTTCCCGGATCATCGTGTCCAGGCCGGGCAGCCGCGCGCTGCCGCCCGCCAGCATGATGCCGCGGTCTCCCAGGTCGGCCACGAGGTCGGGTGGGCAGCTGCGCAGCACGGTGCCGATGGTGTCGATCACGCCCGACATCGAGACATGCGCCGCGGCCCGCACCTTCTCGGCCTCGACATGCACGGAGCGGGCGCGGCCGGTGATCAGGTCGCGGCCGTGCACCTCCGCGCTGCGCGTCGCGCCCGGGCCGCTGAGCATCACATGGAGTGGGCGGACGGCGTGCCCGGCCAGCGCCACCTCGTGGTGGTTGCGCAGGTGCTGCACCACCGCGCGGTCCACCGCGTCGCCGCCCACCGGCGCGTTCTCCGCGGCCACGATCGCGCCCAGCGACAAGACCGCCACCTGCGTCGTCGTGGCACCGCACACCACGATCATGGTCGCCTCCGGCTGCTCGACCGGCAGCCCGCAGCCGACCGCGGCGGCGACCAGGGTCTCCACCAGCTCCACCCGCCGGGCGCCGAGTCCGGTGAGCGTCTCGACGGCGGCGGTCTGCGCGAGCGGGTGGGCGTCGAACGGTACGCAGACCGCAGCGCGCAGCAGCGGCTTGCGCCGCCACGCCCGCCGCACCCGGTCGCCCACGAACTGCCGCAGCATCCGCTGGGCCATGGCGATGTCCACGACCGCGCCGCCGGAGATGGGGCGGACCACCGCGATGTGCCCGGGGGTACGCCCCGCCATCCGCTCGGCCGTGGTACCGACCGCGATCAGTCCACCGGTCCGCATGTTCACGGCGGCGACACTCGGTTCGTCGACGACGAGCCCGGCGCCCTTGAGGTAGACGCGGGTCCGGGCGGCGCCGAGGTCGACGGCGACAGAGCAACGGCGAAGTTGGTCCAGGCTGAGGGTCATTTCTGTGCTCCTGTGTGGGCGGCGGCGCGGGCCGCCCGCCCGGCGGCCCTTGAATCCATCGTGCGCGCGAGTCCGCGACGCCGCCCGCCTTGGTGCGCCGCGCGGGTGAGGGGGTGTCAGAAATGGCCGATGGGTGGCCGGTGGTGTCCTACGGCCCGTCAGGGAGCCGGAATCACCGCCGCGTCGGGGCCGTCTCCGCCGCAGCGCCGAGGGCCGTGGCGGCGGTCTCGGTGTCGCGGGTGCCGGTGCCGGTGCCGGCGGCGACGGTCGCGAAGGCGCGGTCGCCGGTGAGCGACCAGGCTTCGGTGACCCTGTCGCCGGCGAACGCGAGGATGTCGATGCCGCTGACGGTCCGCGTGCCGGACCCGACCGGGAGCGTCGCGTACCAGCGGCAGGCGACCTGCCCGGTGGGCGCCGCCGTGGCGTCCCCGGTGGTGATCGCGGCTCCTTCCAGGGCGTAGTGGAGACCGGGGCGGGCCTCGCGGTGGGCGGCGATGAACCGGACGAACTCCTCCGGACCGCGGAAGGCGTCGGTGTCCGTGTCGCCGATGGCGTTGCCGAACCAGATCCGGAATCCGGGGGCCAGGAGTCGATCGGCGATGGCCAGATCGCCGTTCCACATGGCCGTCCAGTCGTCGAACAGCCGCTGCCCGATGCTCATGATGATGCCCTTTCGCTGTTTCCTGACGGGTCACGGCGTGGCTGCCTGACCTCGTCGGACGCAGTCTCGAGCCGCTCGGCGACAGCGTGGTGTCGGTGTTTACGGGAAACCTGGGAGCGTTTACGGGAAACCCGGGAGCCCGGTCAGCTCATAGCCCAGCGCATCGATCCGGGACAGGTCGACCGGGCGCTGGGGCGCCGCCTCGTCCAGCGCCTCGGCCCCGCGCACCCGGTCCAGCCGGAAGCCCCGAACCGCCGACCGGAGCCGGCACCAGGCGATCAGGTACCAGTACTCGCCGGCGCCGTTCGCATCGCCGGGGCTGCCGGGGCTGCCGGGGCTGCCGGGGCTGCCGGGGCTGCCGGGGCTGCCGGGGCTGCCGGGGCTGCCGGGGCTGCCGGGGCTGCCGGGGCTGCCGGGGTCGCCTGTGTCGCCGGGGCCGATGGGACGCCCGGGTTCCGCGGAGGCGAGGCTGCCCCGGCCACCGCGCGGGCCGCGCAGGAAGCCGAGCGGCTCCACGGTCCGCTCGGTCACCAGGCCGTGCCGGTCGGCGTATTCCAGGCGCAGCACCTGGCGGCCGGTCAGCGCCTGCTGGAGGACGCGGGGCACGGTGACGGGGGCCGCGTCCGGCGCGGGCACCACGGTCCGGACCCGGGCGGCGAACTCCTCTGCCGCCGCGCGCTCGCGCGCGGGCATCACCGCCCAGACCTTGAGCAGCGCGGAGCGCGCCGCCTCGGCGAACGGTGTCCCCGCCAGGGCGTGCAGCCCCGCCGCCAGCGCGGTGGCCTCCGCCGGGGTCATGGTCAGCGGCGGCAGGGTGTGCCGCTTGTCCAGGACATGGCCGCCGGTCCGGCCGGGCTCCGCGTAGAGCGGCACCCCGGCCTGCTGGAGGGCCCGCAGATCGCGCTCGATGGTGCGCAGGCTCACCTCGAAGCGGTCGGCGAGTCGGCGGGCGCTGACCGGACGGGGTGCGGCGGCACGCAGCTCCTCGACGATCGCGTACAGCCGGTCGGTACGGTTCACCGGCCGCACCCCGGACGCGGCTCCCGGGCCCGGCGGCACAGCTCCCGACCGAGCTGTCGCGGCTCGCGTCCCCGCGGCCTGGGCTCCCGGCGTTCAGCCCTTGGCGTCCGCATAGCTCTCCACCACCGCGGTCGTGAACGGGAACCGGACCGGTGTCTCGCCGAAGGCGAGGCGTCCGGCGCGGTCGCCCGCCGCCTGGATCGCCTCCCGCACCTCCTCGGCCTCCTCCCGCGGACAGTGCACGATCACCTCGTCGTGCTGGAAGAAGACCAGCTCCGCGCGGTGGCCGGCCAGCGACTGGCGCAGCGCGGCGAGCATCAGCAGGGCCCAGTCGGCCGCGCTGCCCTGGACGACGAAATTGCGCGTGAACCGGCCGCGCGCCCTGGCACCCGCGCTGCTCCCGTACGCCGCGGGCGACTCCTCGCCGTCCCCCGACGGCGGCAGCCCTGCCTCGTCGTACGGCTCGTCGGAGCTGCTGGCCGGTGGGCAGGTGCGGCCCAGCCAGGTGCGCACCAGCCGTCCCTCCTCGCCCGCCCGCGCCGCCTCGTCCACATAGGCGACCGCGGCCGGGAAGCGGCGGCGCAGGGCGGCCAGGTGCTTGAGGCCGTCGCCCGAGGTCTGGCCGTAGACCGCGCCGAGCAGGGCCAGCTTGGCCTGGTCGCGGTCGCCGGAGAAGGCGCGGTCGGACAGCGTGGCGTACAGGTCCCGGCCGCTGCCGGCGACGTCCATCAGGCCCCGGTCGC
The DNA here is from genome assembly GCF_058215555.1 of Streptomyces sp. JLBT605. Taxonomy (NCBI): domain Bacteria; kingdom Bacillati; phylum Actinomycetota; class Actinomycetes; order Kitasatosporales; family Streptomycetaceae; genus Streptomyces; species Streptomyces sp. JLBT605. The sequence continues at coordinate 2,959,123 of NZ_CM177087.1, read as the reverse complement.
GGGAGATGGCGGCCAGCACGCGGGGCTCCATCTGGTCGGCGTCGGCGACCACCAGCCGCCATCCGGGGTCGGCGACCACCGCGCGCCGCACCACCCTGGGGATCTGCAGGGCGCCGCCGCCGTTGGTCGTCCAGCGGCCGGAGACGGTGCCGCCGGGCAGGTACTCGGGGCGGAAGCGGCCGTCCCGCACCCAGGACTGGAGCCAGGCCCAGCCGTGCGCGGTGTGCAGGCGGTACAGCTTCTTGTAGCGCAGCAGCGGCTCCACCGCCGGATGGTCGATCGCTCGCAGCTCCCAGGCGCGGGTGGAGGCGAGCTTGATGCCCTGTCGCTGGAACGCCCGTATGACCTCGGCGGGCAGGTCCGGACGGACCCGTTCGCCGAAGGCCCGCGACACCTCGTCCGCCAGCTCCGCCAGCCGCTGCGGCTCCAGACCGCCGGGATAGCGCTCGCCGAGCAGCTCGTCCAGCAACTGCCGGTGCAGATCGGCCCGCCAGGGCAGGCCGGCCCGGCCCATCTCGGCCGCGACCAGCATCCCCGCCGACTCGGCCGCGATGAGCAGCCGCATCCGCTCCGGGTGCTCCGCCGCGTCCGTACGGGCCAACTGCCCGGCGTACACCGCCTCCAGCGCCTCCAGCGCATCGGTGCCGGGCGGCAGCGGCGGTGGCCCGGCCTCGAACAGCGACGGCTGGCTGTCCGCCGAACGCGGCGGCGGGTCGTCGGGGACGGGCAGCCCGCGCAGCCGGGCCCAGGCCGCGGCGAGCGAGCGCGGCCGGCCGTAGCGCCCTTCATGGCCGAGCAGCAGATTCTCGGCCGCTTCCACGTCGTAACAGCGCTCGACGCGGACTCCGGCGGCCAGCAGCCGCGGATACACCGCGGCTGTCGACCGCCAGACCCAGCGGTCCGCCTCCGGGCGGGAGCGGATGGCCGACGCGAGGCCGCCCGCGTCCGTCACGACCGGTCCGGCTGCCCGCCCGGAGGAGTCGAGCGGGCAGAGACGAACACCCCCGTCGTCCGTCTCTGCCACTGCCCACCTCATGAACGTGAGTGTGGCAGCAGGGTCTGACAACGAGGGATGACGAGGGATTGAGGGATGACGAGGGATTAGCGGATGACGAGGGATTAGGGGGCGCGGCCGCCGCGACGCCGCGGAGACCCACCGGGCGCCCCCGATGCGGCGCAGCCGCCGCCGCGCCGCGGCCGTGCCGGCGCGGGCCCGCGACCCAGGAAGGCGCGGGCCCGCGGGCCGCTCCCCAAGACCGCCCGCGGGCCGGCACCGCCGAGGTGCGCCGGCTACCAGCTGGACTTGCGGACCCCGGGCAGGTAGCCCGCGTGCGCCTGGCCGCGCAGGTTGACCCGGGAGAGGCCGAAGGCGCGGAAGTAGCCGCGCGGGCGTCCGTCGACGCTGTCGCGGTTGCGGACCCGGGTGGGGCTGGCGTCGCGCGGCTGCCGGTTCAGCTCGCGCCGGGCGGCCTCGCGCTCCTCGCCGGAGCTGTGCGGGCTGCTGATCACCGCCTTCAGCGCGGCGCGGCGTACGGCGTAGCGGGCGACCACCAGCCGCCGCTGCTCGTTCTTGGCGATCTTGCTCTTCTTCGCCATCAGACCTTCTCCCCACGGGCGCGGATGCGGGCGACCGCCGCCTCGATGCCGATGGCGTCCACGGTCTTGATGCCCTTGGTGCTGAGGGTGAGCCGGACGTGCCGGCCCTCGCTCGGCAGCCAGTAGCGCTTGTGCTGGATGTTCGGGTCGAAGCGGCGCGAGGTGCGCCGGTGGGAGTGCGAGATGGCGTTGCCGAAGCCGGGTTTGCGGCCGGTGAGCTGGCAGTGGGCGGACAAGAAGGGGCCTCCTCAGAGCCTAATGAAAATGGAAACCATTTCTGTATAGTAGCTCGTATGGCCCGCAACGAACTACGTCCCGTGATCAAGCTCCGGTCCACCGCAGGCACCGGATTCACGTACGTCACCCGCAAGAACCGCCGGAACGACCCCGACCGCCTGGAGCTGCGCAAGTACGACCCGGTGGCCGGTCGCCACGTCACCTTCCGAGAAGAGCGCTGAGGAGCACCCCCGTCATGAAGCCCGGCATCCACCCCCCGTACGGACCGGTGGTCTTCCGCGACAAGGCCGCCGGCTTCGCCTTCCTCACCCGCTCCACCGCTTCAAGTGACAAGACGGTGGAGTGGGAGGACGGCAACACCTACCCCGTCGTGGACGTCGAGATCTCCTCGGCGAGCCACCCCTTCTACACCGGCACCGCGCGCGTGCTGGACACCGCCGGCCGCGTCGAGCGCTTCGAACGCCGGTACGCGCGGTACGCCGAGCGCGGCGCGGGCCACGGCACGCGTCGCGGCACGGGCCACGACACGGAGCACGGCACGAACCGTGGCGCCGAGCGCGGCTCGGACCGGGTGCCGGATCCTGAGGGGGGCCGGTGATCGGCCCCGCCCCGCTCCCGGTCACCGTGGTCGGCGGCCTGCACTCGGACGCCCGGCGCGCGGTGGTCGACCGGTTGCTGGCCGCCGTCCCCGGCAGCGTCGCGCTCCATCACGACCTGGCGTCCGCCGCCGCCGGCACGGTGCGGCGGATCGTCCGGGACGGGCGAACCCTGCTCGACGAGGGCGAGGCGCCGCTGGTCAACGACTGCGCCTGCTGCGCGCTGCGCGAGGACTTGGTGCCCGAGCTGATGCGGCTGGCCGACTCCGGCGCCTGCCGACTGGCCGTGGTGGAGCTGTGGGACTCGGTCGAGCCGCAGGCCATGGCCGAGGTGGTGGCCGCGCACAGCGGTGAACGGCTGCGGCTGAGCGGGGTGCTCACCGCCGTCGACCCCGCGCTGGTGCTGCCGTACCTCGGCTGCGGGGACGATCTCGCCGAGGCGGGGCTGGCGGCCGCCGTGACCGATCAGCGCACCGTCGCCGACACCTTCGCGCGCCAGTTGGAGTACCCGCCGGTGCTGGTCCTGGTCGACGGCACGGCGCAGGCCGGTCAGGCCGCCGACCCCGGCAGCGACGCGTCCGCCGGCATGGACAGCGGCCCGTCCGCCGGCCCGGACGCCGGTGCGGACACCCATGCGGGCACAGTGCTCGGCGGGATCCTCGGCGACGGCGGTGTGGAGCCCGCCGACGCGACGGACCTGGCGCTCCTCGCCCAGCTGCACCCGACCGCCCGCCAGGTCGCGGTCGACTGTGAGGAGGACCTGGTCGCCGAGGCGCTGGCCGGATTCGACGTGGAGGCCGCGGCCGCCCGTCAGCATCCGGCGTGCGCCCTGCTGCCGCAGGCCGCCGACGCGGACGGGGTCACCACGGTGGTGTGGCGCCGGGTGCGACCCTTCCACCCGGGCCGGCTCTACGCGGCCCTGGAGGACCTGACCTGCGCGGCCGCGCGCAGCCGCGGCCGGTTCTGGCTGGCCGACCGGCCCGACACCCTGCTGTCCTGGGAAGCGGCGGGCGGCGCGCTGTGCGTGGAGAGCGCCGGGCCATGGCTCGCCTCGCTGCCGGACGCGGCCTGGGAGATGGTGCCCGCGACCCGGCGGGTGGCGGCCGCACTGGACTGGGACGCCGAGCACGGCGACCGCGCCCAGCACCTCACCTTCACCTCGCCCGGGCTGGACAGCGAGGGACTGCTGGCCCTGCTGGAGTCCTGCCTGCTCACCGACGCCGAGTACGCCGCGGGCCCGCGGAGCTGGCGCGAGCTGTCCCGGGCCTTCGACGACCTCCTCGACCCCGTCTCCTGACCCGATCACCCACTGAAAGAGAAAGGGAATCGCATGCCCCGGAACGCGGCGCGCCGAAAGAATCCCAAGCCGAAGCCGAACCCGTTGGACGCCGCGGGCGTCACTTATATCGACTACAAGGACACGGATCTGCTGCGGAAGTTCATCTCCGACCGAGGCAAGATCCGTAGTCGGCGGGTCACCCGGGTCACCGTCCAGCAGCAGCGGCAGATTGCCCGTGCCATCAAGAACGCGCGGGAGATGGCGCTGTTGCCGTACGGTTCGCGGTGATCAATCAGACACGCGGTGTGCACGTGCATCCGCTCGTGCTGATGCATGTGAACGAGGGTTATGATCCGGGCAGTTGACAGCTGTACTGACCACCGGAGAGCCCTGTGCGCGACCACCCGTACAACGGCATGGCGGCAACAGCCCTCCATGGCGTCGTCTGGCAGAAGAGCACACACAGCAACTCGCAGGGTTCCTGCGTGGAATTCGCCAAACTCCCGGGCGGGGAAGTCGCGATGCGGAATTCCCGATTCCCGGACGGGCCGGCGCTCATCTACACCCCAGCGGAGATCGCCGCTCTGCTGATGGGCGCGAAGGACGGGGAGTTCGATCACCTGGTCGGCTGACGCCGTCCCGTCCGTGTCCTTTCCGGTGGTCGGCTGCCGCCCCGCCCGCCGCGGCCCACTGCGCGGCGTGGTCAGGCTTGGGGCAGCCGGAAGAGCGCCCAGACCACCTTGCCGCGCAGGGTGCCGGCGAGCGGATGCCAGCCCCAGTCGTCGCTGACGAACTCCACGAGGCAGAGCCCGCGGCCCGACTCCTCGCAGGAGTCCGCCTCCCCGGCCACCGGGCTCTCCTCGCTGGGGTCGCGGACCGCGCACACCAGAAGCGAGGCCCAGCGCATCAGATGCAACCGGACCTGTGATTCCGTGCCCGCCGGACCGGCCGTCGCCGCCCCGGCGGGCGCATCGGTGGGCGCTTTGGCGGGCGCATCGGTGGGTGCGGCGGCCAGGCCGGGCGGCAGCCCGTGCCGCAGGGCATTGGTGACGAGTTCGGAGACGACGAGCGCGACATCGTCGAAAAGCTCGGGCAGATCCCACTGCTTGAGTGTGGTGCCGGCGAACTGCCGGGCGCCTTTGACCGCTTCGAATCGACCCGGGAGCGCACAGGAGGCGGTCGCGGAGACGGCCGAGGGGTCGACTGGCGGAAGCCCTCGCCACAAAGGCTCCAGCATGGTCGAGCCGTTCGTCCCCATGCGAGCACTCCTGCATTGGTTGCCACGTGATCCTGGCTGGATCCCCGTACGAGCTTGCACGTGCGCGAGGACCATCGTTCCGAATGCGCAAGGCAGATGCAAGGGCAGATGCACGTGCACGGGACGATTTGATCACCCCTGCTGTGATTCGCGCATGATTCTTCCTACGCCCACTTGCGTACGTATCCCGCCTCCGTAACGACTTGTGCACAGCGCGGAGCCCGAAAGTGGCAGACTTCCCCGCCAGGGGTTCACGGGGGTCGCCCCAGGAAGGGTGCGTTCCGTACAGGGAGGGTCACGGAAATGACCGCAGGTGAGTCGAGCGGTTCGGTGGTGCGCCGTATTCTCCTGGGCTCCCAGCTCAGGCGGCTACGCGAGTCCCGCGGCATCACGCGCGAGGCAGCCGGCTATTCGATCCGGGCGTCCGAATCCAAGATCAGTCGCATGGAGTTGGGCAGGGTGAGCTTCAAGGCGCGCGACATCGAGGACCTGCTCACGCTCTACGGAGTCACCGACGAAGCGGAGCGCGCCGCGCTGCTCGGACTCGCCCGCGAGGCCAATGTGGCGGGCTGGTGGCACTCCTATGGCGATGTGCTGCCGGGCTGGTTCCAGACGTACGTCGGGCTGGAGGGCGCGGCCTCGCACATCGCCTGCTACGAGGTGCAGTTCGTGCACGGCCTGCTGCAGACCGAGGCGTATGCGCACGCCGTCGTCACCAGTGGCCAGCCGCAGGCGTGCGACGCGGAGGTCGACCGGCGGGTGGCGCTCCGGCTGGAGCGGCAGAAACTCCTCGTCTCCGAACGGGCGCCGGAATTCCATGTGGTGCTGGACGAGGCGGCGCTGCACCGCCCGTACGGCGGACCGCAGGCGATGCGCGCCCAGCTCCAGCACCTGATCTCCATCTCCGAGCAGGCCAATGTGACGCTCCAGGTGATGCCTTTCGCGTTCGGCGGGCACGCGGCGGAGAGCGGCGCTTTCACCCTGCTGCGCTTTCCTGAATCAGACCTTCCGGATATTGCCTACCTGGAACAGCTCACCAGCGCGCTCTATCTCGACAAGCGTGACGAGGTGGCGCAGTACCAGCGCGTGCTGGACCGGCTGGCCGCGACAAGCCTGTCGCCCGCGAAGAGCCGCGATCTCATCCGGCGGCTGGCGCAGCTCCACTGAAGTCGCACGCCGAGTGGGTCGAGGGAAGTCGTCCGCCGAGTCGCGCCGCTGAAGTCGTCCGCCGAGTCATCCGGTTGACGCCCAACTCGCTTGATACATAAGTACGATGGCGTGCGTTCAGGGCCCGACTGACGCGCGGGTGTCCGGTACCCCGCCGAGGCAGACAGGGATGGCATGTCCTACTTCTCCGAGCTGGCGTTTCAGTACATCGACGGCGAGTGGCGGCCCGGGAGCGGCTCCTGGGACATTGTCGACTTCAACCCGTACAACGGGGAGAAGCTCGCCTCCATCACCGTGGCCACGGTCGACGAGATCGACCAGGCTTACCGGGCCGCCGAGCGGGCGCAGCCGGAATGGGGCAGTACCAATCCCTACACCCGGCGGCTGGTTTTCGAGCGGGCGCTGCGCATTGTGGAGGACCGGGAGAAGGAGCTGACGGAGGCGATCGTCGCCGAAGTCGGCGGCACGCTGCTCAAGGCGGCCTTCGAACTCCATCTCACCAAGGAATTCCTGCGTGAGGCGATTCAGCTCGCGCTGCGGCCCGAGGGGCGCATCATCCCCTCGCCGGTCGACGGCAAGGAGAACCGCCTCTACCGGGTGCCGGTCGGCGTGGTCGGCGTGATCAGCCCCTTCAACTTCCCCTTCCTGCTGTCGATCAAGTCGGTGGCCCCGGCGCTCGCGCTGGGCAACGCGGTGGTCCTCAAGCCCCACCAGAACACTCCGATCTGCGGCGGCGGGCTGGTGGCGAAGGTCCTGGAGGAGGCCGGGCTGCCGGCCGGCCTGCTCAATGTCGTGGTGACCGACATCGCCGAGATCGGGGACGCGCTCATCGAGCACCCGGTGCCCAAGGTCATATCGTTCACCGGCTCGGACAAGGTCGGCCGCCATGTCGCGACCGTCGCCGCCTCGCACTTCAAGCGCACCATCCTGGAGCTGGGCGGCAACAGCGCGCTGGTCGTCCTGGACGACGCCGACCTCGACTACGCGGTCGACGCCGCGGTGTTCAGCCGCTTCGTGCACCAGGGCCAGGTGTGCATGGCGGCCAACCGGGTGCTGGTGGACCGTGCGGTGGAGCAGGAGTTCACCGAGAAGTTCGTGGCGAAGGTCCGCTCGCTGACGGTCGGCGACCCGAGCGAGTCGGCCACCCACATAGGTCCGCTGATCAACGAGGTCCAGGCCGAGACCGTCACGGCCCTGGTCGACCAGACGATCGCCGAGGGCGCCACCCCGCTGCTCCGCGGCCGCGCCCAGGGAGCGCTGGTCGGCCCCACCGTGCTGACCGGTGTCGCCGAGGACTCCCCGGTGCTGCGGCAGGAGATCTTCGGGCCGGTGGTGCTGCTGGTGCCGTTCGACGGCGACGAGGAGGCCGTCCGGATCGCCAACGCCACGCCGTACGGGCTCAGCGGCGCCGTGCACAGCGGCAGCGTGGAGCGCGGTGTCCGGTTCGCGCAGCGCATCACCACCGGCATGTTCCACGTCAATGACAGCACCGTGCACGACGAGCCGATCGTGCCGTTCGGCGGGGAGAAGCACTCGGGCGTGGGCCGGCTGAACGGCGAGTCGATGGTGGAGAGCTTCACCACGACGAAGTGGATCTCCATCCAGCACGGCCGGAGCCAGTTCCCGTTCTAGGGGGTGTCCGGTGGGTCGGGCGCCGCGCGGTGGCCGGCGGGGTACCCCTAATCTGGGCGGCAGCGCAGGGCTGGGCGGTTACGTCCGGCGGAAGGACGGGCGGAACGGGGAGACGATGTCAGCGATCCGGCTGCTGGTGCTGGGGGCCGTCCGCCAGCACGGGCGGGCACACGGCTACCAGGTCCGCAACGACCTGGAGTACTGGGGCGCCCATGAGTGGTCCAACGCCAAGCCCGGATCGATCTACCACGCCCTCAAGCAGATGGCCAAGCAGGGCCTGATGATCGCCCACGACGTCGCGCCCAGCACGGCCGGTGGGCCGCCGCGGACCGAGTACGAGCTCACCGAGGAGGGCGAGGCGGAGTACTTCCGGCTGCTGCGCGCCTCGCTGCTGCGGCACGACCAGAAGATCGACGAGCTGACCGCGGGGGTCGGCTTCATCGTCGACCTGCCGCGCGAGGAGGCGATCTCGCTGCTCAGGCAGCGGGTGACGGCGCTGGAGCAGTGGCGGGCGGAGATCGCCCAGCACTGGTCGCCGCCCGCCGACACCCCCGAGGCGTGGGGCCACATCGGCGAGGTGATGAAGCTCTGGCTGCACACCTCCGGCAGCGGCGCCGAGTGGACCCGCGGGCTGATCGAGCGCCTGGAGGCGGGGGCGTACGTGATGGCGGGGGAGGGGGAGCGTTCGGTGGACGTCCTGCCGGAGGGAGCGGAGAACCCGTACGGGGCGGACCGCTGACTCGACGTCTTACGTTCAACCCCGTTGCTCCGCCAACGCCGTTGCCGCGTAGCGCGGATGCCAGGTCGGCAGCGTTGCCGCGTCGCACCGGCTACCGTGCTCGTATGGCGATCGAACGGGCGGAAACGGCAGGCGAGCCCGGCTACGCCCTGCTCATCGCCGCCGAGCCGGGTGGGAAGCAGGGCAAGCAGCGGGTGATGGACTCCGGGGCGGCGCTGCCCGCGCTCGCCGCGGTGTCACCGGCCGTACTGGTCGGCACCCCCAGCGGGGCCAGCGTGGTGCAACTGGTGGATCCGGCCGACCCGCAGACCGTGCTCACCCATCTGCGGACCGCCGCCGCCCACCGGGGCCCGGTGCTGGTCTACCTCGCGGGCCAGCTCACCCTCGACACCAAGCAGCGCCTGCCGCACCTGGCGCTGGCCCGCACCGCGCCCCGTACCGTCCGCTACAGCGCACTGCCCTGGCACTGGCTCGCCGCCGAGCTGGGCCACCGCCCGCCGGGCAGCACCACCCTCGTCGTCGACCTGGTGGCCGACGGGACGGTGTGGCCGCTGCTGGCCGAGTACGGCTCCTCGGCGGCGCACCATCTGGCGGCCGGGCTGACGCTCTACGGCGTGGTCGCCCCGGTGCCGCCCAAGCGGCAGCTCGCGGTGCCGCTCTACAGCCGGGCGTTCGCGGCGCTGTTGCGGGGGGCGGGGGAGCGTCCGCCGTTGGGGGCGCTGCATGAGCGGGCCGCGCTGGAGGCGGGGCTGGGCGGTGGCGCGGAGCTGCTGCTGGGTGGGGTGGAGCGGGGTGAGCCGTCTCTGCCGGCGGATGGCGTTGCCGGGGGCCTTCCATCGATATCGCCCCGCACCGGGCAGCCTCCGATACCGGCGAGCGCGCCAGCGTCGCCCGCGCCGGAGCTGCCGGTGGGCGGGTCGGGTGCGAACCGGGACGTCTCCTCGTGCGGCGCGGCGACTGCTCCGTTCGCAGGGTGGGCCGACGACAGCCGCGCCTTCTGCGGGGAGCGCCCCGGTACGCCCCCTTCGGCCGTCGTGCCCCCTCCGGCCTTCGCGCCGCCTGTCGCGGCAACCGCTGCTCCGGCGGCGAGTGTTTCGATGCCCGATCCGCACGCGGCCATCCTGGAGGCCGCGCGGGCTGGGCGGCACAGCGAGGCCGCGGCGATGGCGGCGGCCTGGGAGCAGGAAGCGATGCGCGCCACCGGGCCCAGCTCGCCCGAGACCATCCACTGGCTGGAGGTGCGGGCGGATCTGTCCCGGCTCGCCGACGATCCGGCCCGGGCCTGCGAGTTGTGGATGGCGGCGGCCCGTATCCGGCTGGGCAACCAGGAGTCCCCGAGCCATCCGGACGTGGAGGGCGCCGCGGACCGGGCGCACCACCAGTGGCAGCAGATCCAGGACCCGGTACGGGCGGTCGCGCTGGCCCCCACGCTGATCGAACTCCGCACCCGGGTGCCGGGCCGTAGGCCGGGCGCGGTGGCGGCCGTGCGGCGCCGGGCCGAGCTGCTGGTCGCCCCGAAGGCCGGCTGAGACGCGCGTCACAAGCGTCGGGCTGTCACATCGTGTCGGCGTGATCCGTCAGCCAGGTGTAACACCGCACACGGCAAGGAGATCACCATGGAAGCCCGCTTCAACTACTACGGCAACCCGGTCGCGGCCAAGTTCCAGAGGTACATCAACTCGGCGGGCAAGGTCATCTCGGACTCGACGCTGCCGGCCGCGACGCAGAACCTGGTGCTGCTCCGGGCCAGCCAGATCAACGGCTGCGGCTTCTGCACCGACATGCACTCCAAGGACGCCGCGCACGCCGGGGAGACCTCGGTGCGCCTCAACCTGGTCGCGGCCTGGCGGGAGGCCAAGGTCTTCACCGAGGCCGAGCGGGCCGCCCTGGAGCTGACCGAGGAGGGCAGCCGCATCGCCGACGCCGCCAGTGGTGTCAGTGACGAGGTCTGGGCGAATGCCGCCAAGCACTACGACGAGGACCAGCTGGCCGCACTGGTGTCCCTCATCGCCCTCATCAACGCCTACAACCGCATGAACGTCATCACTCAGCAGCCTGCGGGCGACTACCAGCCCGGCCAGTGGGGGTGACGGAACCCCCTAGCCCGCGCTGCTGAGCGAGAGCTTCGCCGCGAAGCCGAGGAAGGCGGTGCCCGCCACGGCGGACAGGCCGGCCGTCAGCCGCTTGCGACGGCGGAAGGTCGCGGCGAGGAACGATCCGCTGAAGATCAGGATCGTCAGATAGGTGAAGCTGAACAGCTGCGCCCAGGCGCCCAGCACCACGAACGACAGGGCCGGATGCGCGTAATCCGGATCCACGAACTGCACGAAGAACGAGATGAAGAAGAGGATGGCCTTGGGGTTCAGCAGGCTGATCACCAGGGCCCGGCGGAAGGGGCGCTCCACCGCCTCCTCGGCCGCTGTGGCGCCGGAGGACGCCGCGCGGGCCTGCCGGCCGCGCCACAGCGACCACGCCCCGCGGAGCATGCCCACCGCGAGCCAGGTCAGATAGCCCGCGCCGGCGAACTTCACCACCGAGAACAGCACCGGGCTGGCCGTGAGCAGCGAGGCCACCCCGCCGGCCGAGAGCGTCATCAGCACCGCGTCGCCGCACAGCACGCCCAGCGCGGCGCCGTAGGCGGTGCGGGCCCCACGGCGGGCCGCGACCGAGACCACGTACAGCGAGTTCGGCCCCGGCAGCAGGATGATCAGGGCGAGACCGGCCAGATAGGTAGGAAGATCGGTTATCCCCAGCATGCCCGCAGGATGGCAGCCGCCCTCCGGGCCCGTCGGGGATTTCCGGCATGTGGACGGGCGACTCGCGCCGCTGGTGGCATGGGGGCGCTGGGCTCCGGGGCCGGCAGGGAACCGAGGGTCCGCACGCGACGTTGATAGCTTTGGGCGGCACGCTGCCACCATGGCAGCCATGTCCGTCCATCCACCTGCGGCCGGGCCTCGCACAGAGCCTGCACCCCTCGACCCAGGAGCCTGTCACCCGTGACCACTCTCGCGCTCGGCCCCAGCTGGCTGGAACCGAACCAGCTGATCGACACCTTCGGCCCGTGGGGCGTGATGGCGATCGTCTTCGCCGAGTCAGGGCTGCTCATCGGCTTCTTCCTGCCGGGTGACGCGCTGCTGTTCACCACCGGGCTGCTGGTCACCACCGGAGTGATCACGCAGGACCTGTGGCTGATGTGCCTGGGCATCGTGGCGGCGGCGATCGCCGGCGACCAGGTCGGTTACCTCTTCGGCCGGAAGGTGGGCCCGGCGCTCTTCCGCCGCCCGGACTCCAAGCTCTTCAAGCAGGAGAACGTCGAGAAGGCCCACGAGTTCTTCGAGAAGTACGGTCCGAAGTCGCTGGTCCTGGCCCGCTTCGTGCCGATCGTGCGGACGTTCACGCCGATCATCGCGGGCGTGAGCCGGATGAACTACCGCTCCTTCATCACCTTCAACGTGGTCGGCGGCGTGCTGTGGGGCGCGGGCGTGACGCTGCTCGGCGCCTGGCTCGGCAAGAGCGACGTCGTCCGGAACAACATCGAGGCGATGCTGATCGGCATCGTGCTGCTGTCGGTGATCCCGATCGTGATCGAGTTCCTGCGCGCCCGCAGCCAGGCGAAGAAGGCCGTGGCGGCGGGTGGGAGCGGTCCGGCGGGGGCCGCCGGAAGCAGCGCCCAGCAGCCGCCGGTGGCGCGGGGCCGGCACGCCAAGCGCTGATCGGCCGAGCCGCCCGGCCGCGGGTGACCGGCCGGAGCCGGCCTGATCGTTTCGAGGGCGCCCCCCGTGCGGGGGCGCCCTCGGCTTTCTCCGGGAAGGGCCCGTGTCCCGTGCGGCCTGCTGGGCAGGCTGCGATCAGTGGGAAGGCTGATACCCGGACCGGTTGGGCACAGCGGGCCTCGATCGTGCATGGTTGCTGTGTCCAGCGGGAGGCAACGAGGAGCGACGTGTCGGATCGGCAGCATCGGCGGCATGCTGAGCGGGCACCGGAGCTGGACGTTCCGGAAGACCGCAAGCCGCAGTCGGACGAGGCGCACAGCGCCTTCACCCCGCCGCTGGGCGTGCCTCTGCCGCCCATCCCCGAGGACGAGCACCCGACCTCGGAGTTCGCCGTCCCCGACGGGCTGACCACCGACCCCGCGCACGGACCGGAGGGCTCCGCCTTCGTCACCCCGCCCGGGGTGGTCACCAGCTCCGACGCCGCTCTCACCCCGGCGCACGGCGTCCCGGCCGCCCAGCTCACCAAGGTCCCCCCGATGACCACCGGCCCCTGGCAGGACCGGATGCGCACCATGCTGCGCATGCCGATCGGGGAGCGGCCGGCGCCCGAGCGCGTGGAGCGGCACGACGAGGCCGGCCCCGCCGTGCCGCGCGTGCTCGACCTCACGCTGCGCATCGGCGAGCTGCTGCTGGCCGGTGGCGAGGGCGCCGAGGACGTCGAGGCGGCGATGTTCGGCGTGGCGCACGCCTACGGGCTGGACCGCTGCGAGCCCACCGTCACCTTCACGCTGCTGTCGGTCTCGTACCAGCCCTCGCTCGTCGACGACCCGGTGACCGCCAGCCGCACCGTACGCCGCCGGGGCACCGACTACACCCGGCTGTCGGCGGTCTTCCGGCTGGTCCACGACATCACCTCGGCGGAGGTGACGCTGGAGGAGGCGTACCGGCGGCTGGCCGAGATCCGCCGTAACCGCCACCCGTACCCCGGCTGGGCGCTGACGGTGGCCGCCGGGGTGCTGGCGGGCGCGGCGAGCATGCTGGTCGGCGGTGACTGGCCGGTCTTCTTCGCGGCGGCGGCCGGCGCGATGCTCGGCGACCGGCTGGCCTGGCTGGCGTCCGGGCGCGGGCTGCCGGAGTTCTACCAGTTCGTGGCCGCCGCGATGCCGCCCGCCGCGATGGGGGTCGCGCTCAGCCTGGCCCACGCCGGGCTCCAGGCGTCCGCGGTGATCACCGGTGGACTCTTCGCCCTGATCCCGGGAAGAGCCCTGGTCGCGGGTGTCCAGGACGGTCTGACCGGCTACTACATCACCGCCTCGGCCCGGCTGCTGGAGGTCGGCTATCTGATCGTGGGCATCGTCTGCGGGGTGCTGACCGTGCTCTACGGCGGTCTGCAACTGGGTGCCAAGCTCAATCCGGAGGTGGCGCTGCGCCATGTCGAGCGGCCGGTCATCCAGACCCTCTCGGCGATGGTGCTGGCGCTGGCCTTCTGCGTACTGCTCCAGCAGGAACGTCACACCGTGCTGTTCGCGGCGCTCAACGGCGGCGTCGCATGGGTGATCTACGGCGCGCTGCACGACACCGCGGGGGTCCCGGCGGTGCCGGCGACGGCCGTGGCCGCCGGGCTGGTCGGCCTCTTCGGCCAGCTGCTGTCCCGCTACCGCTATGCGTCCGCGCTGCCGTACGTCACCGCGGCGATCGGGCCGCTGCTGCCGGGTAGCGCCACCTACTTCGGGCTGCTCTCACTCGCCCAGAACGAGATGGACCGGGGCATCGCCCATCTGACGCAGGCGGCGGCGCTGGCGCTGGCCATCGCCATCGGGGTGAATCTCGGTGGCGAGGTGGCGCGGCTCTTCCTCAAGGTGCCGGGGCCGCAGACGGACACGGCCCGCCGCGCGGCCAAGCGCACCCGCGGCTTCTAGCCACCAGCCCGCCCTCCGCCGCCCGCGTTCGGTGGTGCGGCCGGGAACGGGAACGGCGGGGCGGGGCATCGCGCGGATGCCCCGCCCCGCCGGACGGGTCACTCGAAAAGCCGGTCGGACCGGTCGCCTCAGTGGGCGCCGCCCGCCGCCTCCAGACGCTTGATGGACGCCTCGACCTCGGCCTCGGCCTCGGCGCGGCCGACCCAGTTGGCGCCCTCGACCGACTTGCCCGGCTCCAGGTCCTTGTAGACCTCGAAGAAGTGCTGGATCTCCAGGCGGTCGAACTCGGACACGTGGTGGATGTCGCGCAGGTGCTCCACCCGGGGGTCGGAGGCCGGCACGCACAGCAGCTTGTCGTCGCCGCCCGCCTCGTCCGTCATCCGGAACATGCCGATCGCACGGCACTTGATCAGGCAGCCCGGGAAGGTCGGCTCATCGAGGATGACGAGCGCGTCCAGCGGGTCGCCGTCCTCGCCGAGGGTGTTCTCGACGAAGCCGTAGTCGGCCGGGTAGCTGGTCGAAGTGAAGAGTCGACGGTCCAGGCGGATCCGACCGGTCTCGTGGTCCACCTCGTACTTGTTCCGCGAACCCTTCGGGATCTCGATGGTGACGTCGAACTCCACGGGAGACTCCTCCATGATCAACACATACGTCTGGTGATTAAGTGTCCCCCACGCAGGTGTGTGGTGGCGAAAGGGGCTGGTCGAAGGTGCCCGAGACCAGATCGTGGCAGGTCAGGTGGGAGCAGAGCCGGTGGCGGACCTGGTGGCGGCAGGCCACTCCGACGCAGCGGCAGACATGGCGGCTGTCCGCCGTGTCGGGTGCCGTGGGCGTGGCGGTCGCGACCGCGGCGGTGTTCGCGGCCGGACCGTGGGACACCGGCCAGCGTAAGGCCGAGCGCGCCCGCGCGGCCCAGCAGCGGCATACGGGTGGCGAGCATCACGCCGGGCCGCAGCCCGCGCCGGTCGCCGCTCCGGTGCTGGCCACGCTCGGCACGCACGCCCAGGACCCGGCCCCGGCCGGCGGCCAGGGCGCGGTGCCGCCTCCCACCCGGCAGGGCCTGGCCGAGGCCCTGGAGCCGCTGCTGGACGATCCGGCGCTGGGCCCGGTGCGTACCGCGTCTGTCGTCGACGCGACCGGCGGCCGGCAGCTGTACGGCGCCAAGGCGGACGAGGACGCCACCCCCGCCTCGGTGATCAAGCTGGCCACCGGCGTCGCCGTGCTCTCCGCGCTGGGCCCCGAACACCGGCTGGCCACCCGCGTGGTGGACGGCGGCAAGGGCGCCAAGGACCGGATCGTGCTGGTCGGCGGCGGTGACCCGACGCTGACCGCCCGCCCGGTCAAGGGCGAGGACCACCCCGCGAGCCTGCGCGAACTGGCCGACGCCACCGCCCGCGCCCTGAAGCGGCGCGGCACCAGCCGGGTCTCCCTCGACTACGACACCTCGCTCTACACCGGCCCCGGCCTGCACCCGATCGGGCCGAACGAGAACATCTCGCCGGTGACGCCGCTGATGGTGGACGAGGGGCGCCTGGACGACAGCGACCACGGCCCCGCCCCACGGACCGCCGACCCGGCCGGTGACGCGGCCCGCGGCTTCGCCGGGATGCTCCGCGACCGGGGGATCGGCATCAAGGGCGAGCCGCGCCGGGCCAAGGCCGGCAAGGACGCCGCGGCGCTCGCCACCGTGCGCTCGCAGCCGCTGTCCGAGCTGGTCGAACGGATGCTGACCACCAGCGACAACGACATCGCCGAGGCGCTGGCCCGGCAGACCGCGCTGGCCGGGCACCGCCCGGCGAGCTTCAGCGGCGCCTCCCGGGCCGTCTCCGACCGGCTGAAGGCGCTCGGCCTGCCGCTGGCCGGGGCGCGGATCGCGGACGGCAGCGGGCTGGACCGCGCCGACCGGGTCTCCGCCTCGCTGCTCGCCCAGGTGCTGGTGCGGGCCGCGGACCGGGAACACCCCCAGCTGCGCTCGGTGCTCACCGGCCTGCCCGTGGCGGGCTTCACCGGGACCCTGCGCGGCCGGTACGCCCAGGACGCGGCGGGCCGCGGCGCGGTCCGGGCCAAGACCGGCACGCTGACCGGGGTCAACACCCTGGCCGGCACGGTGGTGGACGCGGACGGCCGGCTGCTGGTCTTCGCCTTCATGACCACCGGCACCACGGACGCGGTGGGCGCGCAGCACGCGCTGGACCGCCTGGCCTCCACAGTCGCCAACTGCGGCTGCCGCTGACGGGCGGGGTCTTGTCCTCAAGCACCGGACGGGCTGGAAAATCCAGCCCGTCCGGTGCTTGAGGACCAGGGCCCGGGGCCCAGCCCCGGATAAGGCACCCGCTCCCGCCCACCGCCCACGCCACGTACCGTGAAGCCATGACGAGCATCGGTGGTGCCGAGATGGTCGACTGGAATCTCGCGGTGGCGACCGCGACCCGGCTGGTGCGTCCGGGGCCGGAGGTGAGCCGGGACGAGGCGCGGACGGTCGTCGCCGAGCTGCGCCGGCACGCCAAGTCGTCCGAGGAGCATGTCCGTGCCTTCACCCGGATGGCCCCGGCCGGTGGTGCCGCATCCGACACCCCGGTGCTGGTGGTGGACCGGGCGGGCTGGGTCAAGGCGAACGTCGCCGGCTTCCGGGAGATCCTGCGGCCGCTGCTCGCCAAGATGGAGGAGCGGCGCGGCGGCACCCCCGGCGGGTCGGTGCTGAACGCGGTCGGCGGCAAGGTGACCGGCGTGGAGCTGGGCATGCTGCTGTCCTTCCTCGCCTCCCGGGTGCTGGGCCAGTTCGAGACCTTCGCGCCGGTGACGCGCGAGCTGCCCGGCGCGTCCTCCGGCGGCGGCCGGCTGCTGCTGGTCGCGCCGAACATCGTCCACGTGGAGCGCGAGCTGGACGTGAAGCCGCACGACTTCCGGCTGTGGGTGTGCCTGCACGAGGAGACGCACCGCACGCAGTTCTCCGCCGTGCCCTGGCTGCGCGACCACATCGAGTCGGAGATCCAGGCCTTCCTCGGCGAGACCGAGGTGGACCCGGCCACCTTGCTGGAGCGCTTCCGCGAGGCGGCCCAGTCGCTCACCGGCGGCCGCGCGGAGGGCGAGGAGGACCGGGCCCGCGGGCGGAGCATCGTCGAGCTGGTCCAGACGCCAGCCCAGCGGGAGATCCTCAGCCGGCTCACCGCGGTGATGTCGCTGCTGGAGGGGCACGCGGACTACGTGATGGACGGCGTCGGGCCGCAGGTGGTGCCTTCCGTGGCGGAGATCCGGGAGAAGTTCCAGCGGCGCCGGGCGAGCGGCGCCGGGCGGCTGGACCAGGCGCTGCGCAGGCTGCTCGGGCTGGACGCGAAGCTCCGCCAGTACCGTGATGGAGAACGGTTCGTGCGGGCCGTGGCCGGACAGGTCGGTATGGACGGGTTCAACCGGGTATGGACCTCTCCGAACACGCTGCCGACCAAGGCCGAGATTCACAAACCCTCGGACTGGGTCGCGCGGGTGCACGGGACGACCGAGGCATAGCGCGGGCACCGCCTGCGGCAGGTGAACGCCCCCGTAATCACTCGTCCGAGGGACCGTGGGCGACGGGTAGGCGTGCGATGCTCGGGGAAAGGCTCGGTTCTGTCACCATCGACGTACTCAGCGTGACGAGTCTCGGTGCGACAAGAGCTTGTACGGCCCCCGAGGCACCCCCCCCTCCGAGGCAGCCCCTCGATTGACAGATGGGATACGGACATGGGTCCCCATCCTGCGGTCGCCGCGATACGCCTGGCGGTCCGCCGCGTTCTCCACGACGTACTGATCGACCATCCGGCGGCGACAGCCGCGGTGCAGTCCGCCGCGGAGCAGTCCGCCGCGCCGCACTCCGCCACCGCACAGGCCGCCTCCGTGGCGATCCGCGGCGCCATGAGCATCACCGACCCCGGGCCCGGCCGGCCGCTGGTGCTGGTCGCCTGCTCCGGCGGCGCCGACTCCATGGCGCTCGCCTCCGCCCTCGCCTTCGAAGCCCCCAAGCTCGGCGTCCGCGCCGGCGCCGTCACCGTCGACCACGGCCTCCAGCCCGGGTCCGACCTGCGTGCCGCCGAGGTCGCGGACCGCCTCCGAATCCTCGGGCTCGACCCGGTCGAATCCATCGCCGTGCGGGTCGGCCGGGACGGCGGACCGGAAGCCGCCGCCCGCGACGCGCGGTACGCCGCCCTCGACGACGCCGCCGAGCGCCACGGCGCCGCGGCGGTGCTGCTCGGCCACACCCGCGACGACCAGGCGGAAACGGTGCTGCTGGGCCTGGCCCGCGGCTCCGGGACCCGCTCGCTGTCCGGCATGGCACAGGTCTCCGGCACTCTGGGCCGCTACCGCCGCCCCTTCCTCGGGCTCGACCGGCAGACCGCTCGCCGCGCCTGCCTGGCCCAGTCGCTGCCGGTCTGGGACGACCCGCACAACACCGATCCCGCCTACACCCGCTCCCGGGTCCGCCACGAAGCGCTGCCGGTGCTGGAGAAGGCGCTGGGCAAGGGCGTCGTCGAGGCCCTGGCCCGGACCGCACAGCTCTCCCGGGACGACGCCGACGCGCTGGACGCCTGGGCCGCCCGCGCCGAGGCCGAGGTGCGCGCCGCCGACGCCGACGAGGGCATCGAGCTGGACGCCGTGGGGCTGGCCGCCCTGCCGCCCGCGGTGCGCCGCCGGGTGCTGCGCCGGGCCGCCATCGCGGCGGGCTCGCCGGGTGGTTCGCTGTTCGCCCGGCACATCGAGGAAGTCGACCGGTTGATCACCGGCTGGCGCGGTCAGCGGGCCATCAATCTGCCCGGCCGGGTCGAGGTCCGGCGGCAGGGTGGCAGACTGGTCATCCGGCAGGGCTGATTCCGCCCGAGCCGGACAAGCCTTCGATGGAACGAGAGTGGCACGGGTGGACGAGAAGGACATGGGCGCCGACCTGAAGTCGGTCCTGATCACCAAGGAAGAGATCGACGCCAAGCTGGCCGAGCTGGCCGCGAAGATCGACGCCGAGTACGCGGGCAAGGACCTGCTGATCGTCGGCGTCCTCAAGGGCGCCGTGATGGTCATGGCGGACCTGGCCCGGGCCCTGTCCACCCCTGTCACCATGGACTGGATGGCGGTGTCCTCGTACGGCGCGGGCACCCAGTCCTCCGGTGTGGTCCGGATCCTCAAGGACCTGGACACCGACATCAAGGGCAAGCACGTCCTGATCGTCGAGGACATCATCGACTCCGGCCTGACGCTGTCCTGGCTGCTGTCGAACCTGGGCTCGCGGGAGCCCGCCTCGCTGAACGTGTGCACGCTGCTGCGCAAGCCGGAGGCGGCCAAGGTCGCGATCGACGTGAAGTGGGTCGGTTTCGACATCCCCAACGAGTTCGTCGTCGGGTACGGCCTCGACTACGCCGAGAAGTACCGCAACCTGCCGTTCGTCGGCACCCTGGCGCCGCACGTCTACGGCGGCTGAGAGGTCCTCGCGCCCCCGGCGGGAACCCGGCGCGGGTTTCCGCCGTTGGAGCAGGGGAGGACGGTTTTGTTGACCGTCCACAGCGGCGTCGGGTGACAATGCTGGGGTACCGTCCGAAGGTCAGTCTTTTTAGAGCCGAGTAATACACCGCACGCACAGGCAGCCGATCGGCCAGATCGAAGAGGTTGCCGTGCCTCACTGTGGCAGGAGGGACGGGGCGATACCGCCCCGTATGGATGGACGTGAAGCGCTACTTCCGTGGGCCGGTCATGTGGATCGTGCTGGCCGTCCTCGCCGTGGTCGTGTTGATGCAGGTCGTCGGCTCTTCCGGCGGCTACAAGTCGGTGGACACCAGCCAGGTCGTCAAGGCGATCAACAAGAACCAGGTCAAGTCCGCCGAGCTGACGACCGGCGAAGATCACAAGATCAAGATCAAGCTCAAGGACAACGTCGACAAGATCTCCGGCAGCGACAAGCTCCAGGCCACCTACATCGGTGACCAGGGCGTCGACCTCGCCAAGGTCCTCCAGGCGAACTCCGAGAAGCCCGGCGGAATCACCGAAGGCTACGACGTCTCGACGTCGAAGCAGAATCCGTTTGTCGGCATCCTGCTCTCGCTCCTGCCCTTCGTCCTGATCGTCGTCGTCTTCCTGTTCCTGATGAACCAGATGCAGGGCGGCGGCTCCCGGGTGATGAACTTCGGGAAGTCGAAGGCGAAGCTCATCACCAAGGACACGCCGAAGACCACCTTCGCCGACGTGGCCGGGTCGGACGAGGCCGTCGAGGAGCTCCAGGAGATCAAGGAGTTCCTCCAGGAGCCGGCGAAGTTCCAGGCCGTCGGCGCCAAGATCCCCAAGGGCGTGCTGCTCTACGGCCCGCCCGGCACCGGCAAGACCCTGCTCGCCCGCGCCGTCGCGGGTGAGGCGGGCGTGCCGTTCTACTCGATCTCCGGTTCCGACTTCGTCGAGATGTTCGTCGGTGTCGGTGCCTCCCGGGTCCGCGACCTGTTCGAGCAGGCCAAGGCGAACGCCCCGGCCATCGTCTTCGTCGACGAGATCGACGCGGTCGGCCGCCACCGCGGCGCCGGCATGGGCGGCGGCCACGACGAGCGCGAGCAGACCTTGAACCAGCTGCTCGTCGAGATGGACGGCTTCGACGTCAAGGGCGGCGTCATCCTCATCGCCGCCACCAACCGCCCGGACATCCTGGACCCGGCGCTGCTGCGCCCCGGCCGCTTCGACCGGCAGATCGCCGTCGACCGCCCGGACATGCAGGGCCGCCTGGAGATCCTCAAGGTGCACCAGAAGGGCAAGCCGGTCGCCCCGGACGTGGACCTCGCGGCCGTCGCCCGGCGCACCCCCGGCTTCACCGGTGCCGATCTGTCCAACGTGCTGAACGAGGCCGCGCTGCTGACGGCCCGCAGTGACAAGAAGCTGATCGACAACCACTTCCTGGACGAGGCGATCGACCGCGTCGTGGCCGGCCCGCAGAAGCGGACCCGGATCATGAGCGACAAGGAGAAGAAGATCACCGCGTACCACGAGGGCGGACACGCCCTGGTCGCGGCCGCTTCTCCCAACAGCGACCCGGTGCACAAGGTCACGATCCTCTCCCGCGGCCGGGCCCTGGGCTACACCATGGTCCTGCCGGACGAGGACAAGTACTCCACCACGCGCAACGAGATGCTCGACCAGCTCGCCTACATGATGGGCGGCCGGGCGGCCGAGGAGCTGGTCTTCCACGACCCGACCACCGGCGCCTCCAACGACATCGAGAAGGCGACCGCGACGGCCCGCGCGATGGTCACCCAGTACGGCATGACCGAGCGTCTGGGTGCGATCAAGTTCGGCTCCGACAACGCCGAGCCGTTCCTGGGCCGGGAGATGGCGCACCAGCGCGACTACTCCGAGGAGGTCGCCGCCCTCGTCGACGAAGAGGTCAAGAAGCTCATCGAGAACGCGCACAACGAGGCCTGGGAGATCCTGGTCGAGAACCGCGACGTCCTCGACAACCTCGTCCTCGCGCTGCTGGAGAAGGAGACGCTGGGCAAGGAGGAGATCGCCGAGATCTTCGCCCCGATCGTCAAGCGCCCGGCCCGCCCGGCGTGGACCGGCTCCTCGCGGCGCACCCCGTCGACCCGGCCGCCGGTCTCCTCGCCGAAGGAGCTCGCCCTGACCAACGGCGTGCAGCCGCAGTCCGGGGCGCTGGCCAAGTCCACCGTCACCGAGGACGGCGCCACCGCGACCGGTGCCGCCGGCGGTGCGGAGCGCCCGGAGGAGCCGAGCGCAGAGAGCTGACCGCGACCGGCGGTGTGCCAGGCCCGGCCTGGCGCACCGCCGAGTGCGGCCGATGTGGACGCTGGGGCCTCACGGCCC
This sequence comes from Streptomyces sp. JLBT605, assembly GCF_058215555.1. Lineage (NCBI taxonomy): Bacteria > Bacillati > Actinomycetota > Actinomycetes > Kitasatosporales > Streptomycetaceae > Streptomyces > Streptomyces sp. JLBT605. The sequence goes on along the minus strand of NZ_CM177087.1, from coordinate 2,937,172 downwards.
CGGAATGAATGCCGCGCCATCCGGGTTCTAGCCTGGTGGTGCGGCATTCCGCATGTGGAGAAGCACAAGGAACGAGGCACTTCCATGACCGACCCGGTGACGCTGGACGACGCGGGCCCCATCGGCGTGTTCGACGAGAAGCGGGCCGAGAACGCGGTCCGGGAGCTGCTGCTCGCGGTCGGTGAGGATCCGGACCGCGAGGGCCTGCGGGAGACGCCGGGGCGGGTCGCCCGCGCGTACGCGGAGATCTTCTCGGGGCTGTGGCAGGAGCCGGAGGACGTCCTCACCACCACCTTCGACCTGGGCCACGACGAGATGGTGCTGGTCAAGGACATCGAGGTCTACAGCACCTGCGAGCACCACCTGGTGCCTTTCCACGGCGTCGCCCACGTGGGGTACATCCCCTCCCATGACGGCAAGATCACCGGGCTGTCCAAGCTCGCCCGGCTGGTCGACGTCTACGCCCGCCGGCCGCAGGTCCAGGAGCGGCTGACCACGCAGGTCGCCGAGTCGCTGGTGCGGATCCTGGAGCCGCGCGGCGTGATCGTCGTCATCGAGTGCGAGCACATGTGCATGTCGATGCGCGGCATACGGAAGCCCGGGGCGAAGACGATCACCTCGGCGGTGCGCGGCCAGCTGCGCGACCCGGCATCCCGGTCCGAGGCCATGAGCCTGATCATCGGCCACTGACCACCGGCCACGGAAGACGACGAAGGGGTGTCCGGGCCGATGGCCCGGGCACCCCTTGTGCCGTGTGGTCCGCTGATCAGCGGGCGCTGATCCGGCTGGAGAGCCATTCCAGGCTGCCCGGGATCTGGCGCTTCCAGGTGTTGAAGTTGTGGCCGCCGCTATCCAGGATCATCGAGGAGATCCGGGTCGGCTCACCCTGCGCGTTCAGCAGCTTCGCCTTGTTGATGAACCGCACGGTCTCCTTGTAGTTCTTCTCGCCGTGCTTGCTGCTGGTCACCAGCAGGGAGACCGGCGGCGCCGGCTTGTGGTCGAAGCGCCACATCAGGTTGTTCTCGCGCTCCAGCTGCCTGCTGCCGTCGAAGAGGTCACCGGTGGTCGCGTCCGTCGGTGCCTTGTACGAGGCCGACAGCCCCGCCCCGGTGGAGAACTTCTCCGGGTGGCGCATGGTCATCTTCAGGGCGCAGTAGCCGCCGGTGGAGTTGCCGATGACGGCCCAGTTGCGGGCCTTCTCGCCGACCCGGTAGTGGCCGCTGACGGCCTCCGTCACGTCCTTGGTGAAGAAGGTCTCGGTCTGCGGGCCGTCGGGGACGTCCATGCACTCGGTGTCGCGCGGCGGGTCGACGGTGGGGCGCATCATCACCAGGATGGTGGGTTTCATCCGGCCGTCCTTGACCAGCTTGTGCGCGGTCTGCGGATACTTCAGCCCGTAGATCAGGGCCTCGGTGGTCCCCGGGTAGCCGGTCAGCACCAGGGCGGCGGGGAAGTCGCGCTTGGCGTTCTCGCGCTGGAAGTACTCCGGCGGCAGGTAGACGTAGGCCGTGCTGGCGATGCGCGAGGTGGGCCCCTGGATGTTCACCTTCTCGATCAGCCCGGCCTTGTCGGGGGCCTTGCTGCCGGGCACGTTCACCTGCTGGGTACCCAGAACCTTGATCCGCTTGGCGCCCGGGGCGTCGTGGTCGACCACCACACCGGGCTGGGTCTGGGTGCCGAACAGGTCCGCCCAGGAGCCGTAGAAGCCGAAGGACTGGTTCGCGTAGAGGGCCACCGCGGCGAAGACGGAGACCTGGGTCGCCAGCAGGGTTCCTATTCGACCCAGCACAACGGGTACGCTGCGGCCCGCAAGCTTCGGCCAAAGCCATATGGTCGCGGCGAAAATCAGCACCGCCACGATGACGGCCACCATCACGGTTTTGGTGCCGGTGAGACCCATTACGAACTCTCTGTCAGGCGGCTGGTCGTCCCCCGAGCCGCGTGATGGAACCCCATGCCCATGTACGCCGTCTTGGAAGGCGCAAATTGTCCACGTTCCGCGCTTGTGGGACGCAGATCCGCTCGACAGGGGCGACGGGAAAGCAAATGTCTGATAAGCAAGATGGCGATAAGTCCCGGGTGGTTCCCACACGGATGCAGCGCCTGCTGCGCGGACCGCGACCCGAAACCGTCCCTTCGGTTGTCGGTACGGTCTGCACGCTGATCGGATTGCTCAACGTCGCGTCCGGTATTTTCCCACGCTTCCGGCACAGCCGGATCCACGCTCTCGCCGAGGTACTGCCGGGCGCCGTCAGCCCGCTGGCCGCCGCGGCCTCCATCGTCGTCGGCCTGCTGCTGCTGATGCTCGCGCACGGGCTGAAGCGGCGTAAGCGCCGGGCCTGGACGGCCGCGGTGGGTCTGCTGCCGATCGTCGTCGCAGGCCAGCTGCTGTACCGCCACTCGGCCTGCGGAGCGGTGCTCTCGCTCGGCCTGCTCGCCCTGATGCTGCGGCGCCGCAAGGAGTTCTTCGCGCTGCCGGACCCGCGCAGCCGCTGGCGGGCACTGGCCAACTTCCTGGTGCTGGGCGCCGTCAGCGTCGCCCTGGGATGGCTGATCGTCAGCGCACACCCCGGCACCGTCGTCGGCAGCCCCACCATCAGCGAGCAGCTGGAGCACGTCCTGTGGGGCCTGTTCGGCTTCGAAGGCCCGGTCGACTACACCGACGGCGTGGACTACACCGTCGGCTACTCCCTCGGCGGCCTCGGCCTGCTGACGGTGGCCACGACCGCGTATCTGGCGTTCCGGCCGGCGCACCCCGTCGCCCGCCTCACCGAGGAGGACGAGAGCCGGCTGCGCGAGCTGCTGGCCCAGCACGGCGGCCGGGACTCGCTGGGCTACTTCGCGCTCCGCGACGACAAGGGCGTGGTCTTCTCCCCGACCGGCAAGGCCGCCGTCTGCTACCGCGTGGTCTCCGGCGTGATGCTCGCCAGCGGCGACCCGATCGGCGACGTGGAGGCCTGGCCGGGGGCCATCGAGCGCTTCATGGAGGAGGCGCGGACCCACTCCTGGACCCCCGCGGTGATGGGGTGCAGCGAGACCGGCGGCCACGTGTGGACCCGCGAGACCGGGCTGGACGCGCTGGAGCTGGGCGACGAGGCGATCGTCGACGCGGACGACTTCACCCTCTCCGGGCGGTCCATGCGCAATGTGCGGCAGATGGTGAAGCGAATAGAGCGCAACGGGTACAGCACCCAGGTACGGCGGGTGCGTGACCTGGAGCCGGAGGAGCTGGCCCGCATCCAGCGCGCCGCCAACGCCTGGCGCGACACCGAGACCGAGCGCGGCTTCTCGATGGCGCTGGGCCGCATCGACGCCGTCAAGGACGGCGACGCGGTGATCGCCACCGCGCACCGGGCGCCCGAGGAGGGTGAGACGCCAAGCCCGTACGGCGACCTGAAGGCCATGCAGCACTTCGTGCCCTGGGGCCAGGACGGCATCTCGCTGGAGCTGATGCGCCGTGACCGCAGCGCGGACCCGGGTATGAACGAACTGCTGATCGTCGCCGCCCTGCAGGCCGCCGCCGACCTGAAGGTCAGGCGGGTCTCGCTGAACTTCGCGATGTTCCGCGCGGCCCTGGCCCGCGGCGAGAAGCTGGGCGCCGGCCCGGTGCTGCGTGGCTGGCGCGGGCTGCTGGTGTTCCTCTCGCGCTGGTTCCAGATCGAGTCGCTGTACAAGTTCAACGCCAAGTTCCAGCCACGCTGGGAGCCGCGCTTCGTGGTCTTCCGCAACACCCGCGACCTGCCGCGGATCGGCTTCGCGGCGATGCAGGCCGAGGGCTTCGTCTCGCTGGCCCTGCCCCGGCTGCTGCGCCGCCGCGGGCCCGCCGAGCCCTCGCAGGGCGGTCAGCTGCCCAGCGCGCCGGTGCGGCGGCACGAGGTGGAGCGGGTGGCCTGACGCCACGCCTCCCCAGGGTGCGAGGCCGCGCCGGTCGCGGCCTCGCGCCGCGGTCGGCTGACCCGCCGTGGTGCGTGCGGTCCGTCCTCAAGCGCCGGACGGGCTGGGGCCTAGGCTTAGGACTATGAGTACGTTGCGACGCCCCCCTGGCCCGGACGGTCTGCCGCGATGGGACCGCTGCGCGGTCATGGGCGTGGTGAACGTCACGCCTGACTCCTTCTCCGACGGCGGCCAGTGGTTCGACACCGAGCTGGCCGTCAAGCACGGCCTGGACCTGATCGCCGCCGGCGCCGACCTGGTCGACGTGGGCGGCGAGTCCACCCGGCCGGGCGCCTCCCGCGTGGACGAGGCCGAGGAGCTGCGCCGGGTGATCCCGGTGGTCCGCGAGCTGTCCGGGGCCGGCGCCGTGGTGAGCGTGGACACCATGCGCGCCTCGGTCGCCGAGCGGGCCGTGGAAGCCGGCGCGGCCCTGGTCAACGACGTCAGCGGCGGCCGCGCGGACCCGGCGATGGTGCCGGTGGTGGCCGCCGCCGGGGTGCCGTTCGTGGTGATGCACTGGCGCGGCCAGTCCATCGACATGAACAACCGGGCGCTCTACGACGACGTGGTCGCCGAGGTCCTGGCCGAGCTGCGCGTCAGTGTGGATCAGGCGGTGGCGGGCGGGATCGCCCCCGAGCGCATCGTGATCGACCCGGGCCTGGGTTTCGCCAAGAACGCCGAGCACGACCTCGCGCTCCTCGCCCACCTCGCCGAGCTGCGGGCCCTGTCCCGCCCGGTGCTGGTGGCGGCTTCCCGGAAGCGCTTCCTGGGCCGGGTGCTGGCCGGGCCGGGGGGCACCCTGCCGCCCGCCCGGGAGCGGGACGCGGCCACCGCGGCCGTCTCCGCGATCGCGGCCCGGGAAGGTGCCTGGGCGGTGCGCGTGCACGACGTGGCGGCGAGCGCGGACGCGGTCCGCGTCGCGCGGGCCGTCGAGGCAGCGGTGTGACCTCACTCACCGATGCCGAGCAGGTCGAGCAGGCCAACACCGCGCTGTACGAGGCGATGGAGCGGGGCGATCACGAGGCCCTGACGCACCTCTGGCTGGACGGCGACGTCAGCTGCGTGCACCCCGGCTGGCCGGTGCTGCGCGGACGCGGCGAGGTGCTCCGCTCGTACGCCCTGATCATGGCCAACACCGAGTACATCCAGTTCTTCCTGACCGACGTCGAGATCTCGGTCTTCGCCGACACCGCCCTGGTGACCTGCACCGAGAACATCCTCAGCGGCGCCCCGGCGGAGACGGAGGGCGAGCTCGGACCGCTGGTGGGGCAGCTGGTGGTGGCCACGAACGTCTTCCGGCGCACCCCGGACGGCTGGAAGGTGTGGTCGCACCACGGCTCGCCGGTGCTTGCGGAGAGCGAGGACGACGCGGAGGGTGAGGACGGCGCCACCGGGCGGGACACCCTCTGAGCGCGGCCGTTCGAGCGCCGGACGGACCGGGTAGGGAGTGAACCACGGAGCACCGGGTAGACGCCGCCGGGACACCCCTCCATACCCGGCACGGCGTCCGCCATGGGCCCGTGCGCGGGAGCTGTCGGCGCTCGCAGGTAGATTCGACTGAGAAGCCCCCACCGGAACAGAACCGGAAAAACGGGGAAAAGGGTGTCGCCGCCGACCGGTGCGCGCCCGCGCACCGACGACCAGCAGGAGTGATTCGGGTGGATCGTGTCACGCTGCGCGGCCTCAAGGCCCGCGGGTACCACGGGGTGTTTCCGCACGAACGCGCGGAAGGCCAGATATTCGTGGTGGACCTGGTCCTGAGCCTGGACTCCCGCCCCGCCGCGGCCGGCGACGACCTCACCAAGACCGTTCACTACGGGGTCGTGGCCGAAGAGGTGGTCGAGGTGGTGACGGGCGAGCCGGTCGACCTCATCGAGACCCTCGCCGAGCGGATCGCCGAGCGGTGTCTGACCCACGAAGCGGTGCGGGAGGTGGAGGTGGTCGTCCACAAGCCGGACGCCCCGATCACCGTGCCCTTCGACGACGTGTCCATCACCATCACCCGGAGCCGACCTTGATGAGCAGCAGCGACCCGACCGTGCAGCCCGTCCCCGCCTCCGTGGTGGCGCAGGTGGACGCGGCGGATGTGACCCTGAGCAATCCCAAGCGCGCCGTGATCTCCCTCGGCAGCAATCTGGGCAACCGCCTGGAGACCCTGCAGGGGGCGATCGACGCCCTGGAGGACACGCCCGGCCTGCGGGTCAAGGCCGTCTCCCCGGTGTACGAGACGGAGCCCTGGGGCGTCGAACCGGGTGCTCAGCCGTCGTATTTCAACGCCGTGGTGCTGGTCAAGACGACCCTGCCGCCGTCCTCGCTGCTGGAGCGGGGCCATGCGATCGAAGAGGCGTTCAAACGGGTGCGGGACGAGCGGTGGGGCCCGCGCACCCTGGACGTGGACATCGTCTCCTACCAGGGCGTGGTCCAGGACGAGCCCGAGCTGACCCTGCCCCATCCGCGCGCCCATCAGCGCGCCTTCGTGCTGGTGCCGTGGCACGACGTGGAGCCGGACGCGGAGGTCCCCGGGCATGGTCCGGTGGCCGGGCTGCTCGCGGAGGTCGGCGGCGGCGGTGTGACCGCGCGCCCCGACCTGGAACTGCGCCTGCCCGAGTAGGCGTTTCCCTCATGGCCCTGCCGTCCCCGGTAGTTTCTGGGGGAGCTGGGGCGTATCAGACGCACATCAGGAACGCTGGGAACGTGAGGGGCGCCGGTCGGTGAGCCAACTTCGGATCAGGGTGCTGGTCGGGCTGTTCGTCGTGGCCGGGGTGGTGTCGTGGGCGGGTGCCCAGCTGTGGGACTCGGTGGGCACCCTGCCGACGGTGCCGGTGGCGGCGCCCATCGTGCTCGGCTTCATCGCCGCCGCGCTGACCGTGACCGCACTGTCGCTGCGGTCCCGGCTGCGCGACCAGCGGGAGCGCGAGCCGGGCGCGAAGGGCGTCGACCCGCTGCTCGCCGCCCGCGCGGTGGTCTTCGGCCATGCGAGTGCGCTGGTGTCCGCGCTGATCGCCGGAGTCTACGGCGGGGTGGGCGTCTTCCTGGTCATGCACGCGCTGGACGTGCCGGCCCGCCGCGACCAGGCGATCTACGCGGGCGCGTCGGTGGTGGCGGCCGGATGGGTGATCGCGGCGGCGTTCTTCCTGGAGCGGGTGTGCCGACTTCCGGAGGATGAGGACAAGGGGCCGGGCGCGGGCCGCGTCGCGGCGTAGCTCCGTTTCGGCCACGCGCCCTTTCCTGCTTTCCCGCCGCGCGGGTGTCTGTCCGTCCTCAATCGCCGGACGGGCTGGAAAATCCAGCCCGTCCGGCGATTGAGGACAAAACCCGCATGGGGAAATGGATCACACGCCGGAGACCGTCTCCACCGACACCTCCCCGCGCGCCAGTGCCCGCGCGTCCGCGTCGATCGAGCGACGCAGCGCCTCGTGCAGCCGTGCCGGGGTGAGGACGCCGAGGAAGCGGTCGCCGTCGAGGACCGCGATCCACCCCGCGTCATGCTGGAGCATCGTGCTGAACGCCTGCTTGAGGGTCGCGCCGACCGGCAGCCAGGCGTCCATCCGGCGGGCGTGCTCCCGGACCGTCCCCGGCGCACCGGCGCCGATCGCGCCGATCGCCTCCGCCGAGACCCAGCCGTGCAGCCGGTCCGCGCCGTCCAGCACCACCGCCCAGCGGGCGTCGTCCGCGGCCAGCCGGGCGGCGGCCTTGGACAGCGGGTCGTCGAGGTGGACGACCGGCGGCTGCTCCAGGTCGCCGGGCTCGATCGGGGTGACCGAGAGCCGCTTCAGGCCCCGGTCGGCGCCGACGAAGTCGGCCACGTACGGGGTGGCGGGCGCGCCCAGCACCGTGGCGGGCGGGTCGAACTGCTCGATACGGCCCGAACCGTAGACCGCGATCCGGTCACCCAGCCGGACCGCCTCCTCGATGTCATGGGTGACGAACAGCACCGTCTTGCGGACCTGGGACTGGAGCCGCAGGAACTCGCTCTGCAGGTGCTCGCGTACCACCGGGTCGACCGCGCCGAACGGCTCGTCCATCAGCAGTACCGGCGGGTCGGCGGCGAGTGCGCGGGCCACCCCGACCCGCTGCCGCTGGCCGCCGGAGAGCTGGTCGGGGTAGCGGTCGCCGAAGACCGACGGGTCGAGGCCGACCAGTTCCAGGAGCTCGGCGGCCCGGTCCCGGGCCTTCTTCCGCTGCCAGCCCAGCAGGTGGGGGACGGTGGCGGTGTTCTCCAGCACCGTCTTGTGCGGGAACAGGCCCACCTGCTGGATGACGTAGCCGATGCGGCGGCGCAGCTTCACCGGGTCCACCTCGGCGATGTCCTGCCCGTCCAGGAAGATCTGACCGCTCGTCGGCTCGATGAGCCGGTTGACCATTTTCATCGTGGTGGTCTTGCCGCAGCCCGACGGTCCGACGAGCGTGACCAGCTCGCCCTCCGCGACCTCGAAGGACAGGTCGTCCACCGCGACCGTGCCGTCGGCGTAGCCCTTGGTGACGTGCTCGAATCGGATCATGGCTCCCCATTGTGGCCGCATTCCCGTCAGAGATTGTTGCTGTTGTGTGGCGAGCGGACGAGATTGTCGGTGCCCGGGGTTAGGGTCGGCGGGAATTGACGGGGAGGTGAGCCATGGCGCGGCAGAACTGTCTGGTCGCCAATGACTGGATCTGCGGCGAATACCTGCGCACCCGCGGCGAGGAGCTGACGGACGCCACGCTCCAGCATGTGGGCATCACGCTCGCCTCGGTCGCGATCGGCCTTCTGGTGGCCTTTCCGCTGGCGCTGCTCGCCCGTCACCGGCGGTTCGTCGCCGGCCCGCTGCTCTCCCTGACGACCATTGCCTACACCGTCCCCTCGCTGGCGATGTTCTCGCTGCTGCTGCCGGTGTTCGGGGTGTCGGTCTCGGTGGTGGTCACCGGCCTGGTGCTGTATTCGCTGACCATTCTGGTGCGGAACATCCTGGCCGGGCTGGCCTCGGTACCGGAGGACGCCCGGGAGGCGGCGCGCGGGATGGGTTACGGGCCGGCTCGGCTGCTGTTCGCGGTCGAACTCCCGCTGGCGCTGCCGGCCCTGATGGCGGGTTTGCGGATCACCATGGTGTCCACCATCTCGCTCACCACGGTCGGCGCGATCATCGGCTACGGCGGGCTGGGCAACCTCATCTACGAGGGCATGCGCAGCTATTTCAAGGCCCAGGTGCTCGCCGCGTCGGTGCTGTGCGTGGCGCTGGCGATCGCGGCGGACCTGCTGCTGCTCGGCGTGCAGCGGCTGCTGACGCCCTGGGCCCGCAAGCGGGGGAGGGCGGCCTGATGGGCGTCATCGGGGACGCGTGGAGCTGGCTGACCACCGGATCGCACTGGTCCGGGGAGGCGGGCGTCTGGCACCGGCTGGCCGAGCACCTGTATCTGACCTTCGTGTCGCTGGGCGTCGCCTGTGCGATTGCGCTGCCGGTCGGGGTGGGCCTGGGCCACCTCGGCAGGGGCGGCACCCTCGCGATCAACCTCTCCAACGTGGGCCGCGCGGTGCCCACCTTCGCCGTGCTGGTCCTGCTGCTACTCAGCCCGCTGGGCAGCCACGGGGACCTGCCGGTCATCCTCGCCCTGGTGCTGTTCGCCGTCCCCCCGCTGCTCACCAACGCCTACGTCGGGATGCGCGAGGTGGACCGGGAGGTCGTGCAGGCGGCCCGCGGCATGGGGATGACCGGTGGCCAACTGGTCGCCCGGGTGGAACTGCCGCTGGCCTTCCCGCTGCTGATGACGGGCGTACGGACGGCCGCGGTGCAGGTCGTGGCGACCGCCACGCTCGCCGCGCTACCCGGTGGCGGCGGTCTGGGCCGGATCATCACGGCGGGCTTCCGGCTCACCGACACCGCGCAGGTGGTGGCCGGAGCGGTGCTGGTCGCGGTGCTCGCGCTGCTGGTGGAGGGCGCGCTGGTGGTCCTGGAGCGGCTGGCGGACCCGTTGCGGCGGCGTGGCGGGCGCGCCCGGGCCGCGGCTTCGACCGCGCCCGCCGATCAGACGTCCAAGGCCCCGGCAGCGCTGGAACTCACGGCGGCGGGTGCGGTGACGGCGGTGGCGCTGGTGGCCGTCCTCGTCGCGGGCAGCGGCGAGAGCCTGGAGAAGTCCGGCGGGGGCGGCTCCGGGAAGTTGGTCGTCGGTTCCGCGCCCTTCGCCGAGTCCAGGATTCTCGCCGAGCTGTACGCGCAGCTCCTGGACGACGCCGGATATTCGACGTCGATCAAGACGGTCGACACCCGTGAGCTGTATGAACCGGCCCTGGAGAAGGGGCAGATCGATGTGGTGCCGGAGTACGCGGCCACCCTCACCGAATTCCTCAACCAGAAGACAAACGGACCGGACGCGAAGCCGGTCGCCACACCCGACGTCGAGACCACCGTGCGGGAGCTGGAGAAGCTGGCCGGGCCACGTGGCCTGAAGGCGCTGCCGGCCGGCGAGGCCGTCGATCAGAACGCCTTCGCGGTGACCGAGGAGTTCGCCGCGGAGCACCATCTCAAGACGCTGTCGGATCTGGGGAAATCGAAGCAGAAGATCACGCTGGCGGCGGGTGACGAATGCGCGGAGCGGCCGTTCTGCCAGCCCGGCCTGGAGAAGACGTACGGCATCGACATCGCCGGTATCGACCCGCTGGACGCCGGCAGTGTGCAGGCCAAGCAGGCGGTCAAGGACGGTAAGGACCAGATGGTTCTCACCGTCACCACCGATGCGACGCTCGATCAGTTCGGCCTGGTGCTGCTGGAAGACGACAAGCACCTGCAGAACGCGGACAACGTGCTGCCGGTGGTGAATGAGAAGACGGCCGGCGCGAAGAAGATCGAGGAGACGCTGAACAAGATCAACAAGGTGCTGACGACGGCCGATCTCACCGAACTGAACAAGAAGGTTGACGCCGAGCGGCTCAAGCCCGCGGATGTCGCCGCCGACTACCTTGAGGAGAAGGGACTGCTCCGGAAGTAAACGGACCGGGGAACAACGAGGGCAAGCAGCGGGGGAAAAGTAATTTCCCTGAAAGAGTTTGCCCGGGGGTGGCCCCAAACGCCCCACACGCACGGTAAGTTTCAGGCCATGCCACGTGGACGCCACCGCCAATCCCCACCCCTGCACAAGCTGCTGCCTCCGCTGTCGATCGCCGCCGCGTCCATAGCCTGCGCTGCCGGGGCCCTGGTGGTCGGAGAGACGGCGGTGGTCCGTGGCCTCGCGGTGGCCGCGAGCGCCGCCGCGGTGGTCGGCGCGTTCCTGATGCGCGGCTGGGACCGGGCCGCCGGGAAGCGGGTCGCCGAGCTGACGAAGGCGCGTACCGCGGACGAGTGGCGCACGGAAGAGCGAATCGCGGAGCTGGAGGCCGACGCGGAAGAGGCCCGCGAGATCCGCGACGCCCTCAACACCAAGCTGCGCGCCAAGCGTGCCGAGCTCGCCCGGCTCCGCAACGAGCACGCCGCGCTGCTGCGCCGGTACGCCACCGCGGAGACGGAGCGCGCCCGCGCGCTGGAGGGCCGCCGCGCGGCCCTGGACACCACGGACGCGACGGACGCCGCGGACGCCACGCCCGGCCAGGTGGAGTCCGGCGAGGTCCGGGCACCCGCCGGGGCGGACGCGGAGTCGTCGGCCGCGACGACGTCCTCGGGGGCCGGGCAGGCTTCCGTTCCGGGCGCGCGCCTGGACGCGGAGACCTTCCGCCGGGCCGCCGCCGCCCTGCGCCGGCTCTCCGGCGAAGGCGCGGACGCGGACGCGGCTGATCCCGCGCAGGAGCAGGACAGCCGGGCAACGGTCGTGGAGGCGGACAGCCCGGCAGCGGTCGCGGAGCCTGCCGCGGCCTCCGGGGCCGAGGGCACCGAGCGCACCGAACGCGCGGAGCGGCCCGGGCTGCCCGGCCCGCGGGCGGGCGGCGACACCCCGCAGGTGGGCGGGCGCGAGGCGCCGGTGCATCTGCGGAACGCGGCGAGCGCTGTCGTCCCCTACGCCGCCGCGCGTCGGGCCGCCGCTCGCGCGGAGGGCACCTTCGACTTCTTCGGCACCAGGAAGCAGCCGCAGCTCGATACGCGGCAGCAGCCGGCCGCGGCCGAGGAGGACCTGGCCGACGTGGTCGGGGCGGAGGCGCTCGCCGAGCAGGCGAAGCGGAGCGAGTCCGGTGAGGTCATCGACCTGACCGCGCACGACGAGACCGAGCAGATCGACGTCGCGGAGCTGCGCAGCGCGATCTCCTGACCGCGCTGCCCGGCCCCGCGGCGGGCGCGGCTCCAGCTGCCCCACACCGTCGCCGTCAGACCCTGAGCGGTCAGGCCATGCGAGGGCAGACGAGCCCGACGGGCCGTCGGCCGGTCACTTGTCGATGTCGCCGACGACGAAGAACATCGAGCCGAGGATCGCCACCATGTCGGCGACGAGCGTGCCGGGCAGCAGCTCGATGAGCGCCTGGATGTTGTTGTACGACGCGGAGCGCAGCTTGAGCCGGTAGGGCGTCTTCTCGCCCTTGGAGACGAGGTAGTAGCCGTTGAGGCCGAGCGGGTTCTCGGTCCAGGCGTAGGTGTGGCCCTCGGGCGCCTTGAGCACCTTCGGCAGCCGCTGGTTGATCGGCCCCGGCGGCAGCTCGGCGAGCCGGTCCAGGCAGGCGTCCGCCAGCTGAAGCGCGTTGTGGGTCTGCTCCAGCAGGCACTCGAAGCGGGCCAGGCAGTCGCCCTCCTCGCGGATCGCGACCTTGAGGGTGTCGCCCAGCTCGCCGTAGGCCAGGTAGGGCTCGTCGCGCCGCAGGTCGAAGTCGACGCCGGAGGCGCGGGCGATGGGCCCGCTCACCCCGTACGCGTGCACCGCCTCCCGGCTGAGCACGCCGACGCCGCGCGTCCGGCCGCGGAAGATCTCGTTGCCGAGCACCAGCCGGTCGTACACGTCCATCCGTGAGCTGACCTCGGCCACGGCGGCGCGGGCACGGCCCAGCCAGCCCGCCGGCAGGTCCTCCTTGAGGCCGCCGACGCGGTTGAACATGTAGTGCATCCGGCCGCCGGAGACCTCCTCCATCACATGCTGGAGGTCCTCGCGCTCGCGGAAGGCGTGGAAGATCGGGGTGATGCCGCCCAGCTCCAGGGGGTACGACCCGAGGAACATCAGGTGGTTGAGCACCCGGTTCAGCTCGGCGAGCAGGGTCCGGGTCCAGACCGCGCGCTCGGGCACCTCCATGCCGAGCATCCGCTCGACGGCCAGCACCACGCCCAGCTCGTTGGAGAAGGCCGAGAGCCAGTCGTGGCGGTTGGCGAGCATGATGATCTGGCGGTAGTCCCGCGCCTCGAACAGTTTCTCCGCGCCGCGGTGCATATAGCCGATGACCGGCTCCGCGTGCTGGATGCGCTCCCCGTCGAGGACGAGGCGGAGGCGCAGCACACCGTGGGTGGAGGGGTGCTGCGGGCCGATGTTCAGCACCATGTCGGTGCTCTCCGCCGCGCCGCCGATGCCGACTGTCGTCTCCGTCATGGGGCCAGTCTGTCAGGCGCGGGGAACGGTGGCGGCGGGCAGGATGTCTTGACAGGTGGTACCGACGGGCTGGAGCAGCCAGCAGAAGCCACCCAGCCCTGATGGGTCGGTCAGCTCCGCCGCCTCCCCGGCGGTGGACAGGGCCCGCAGGTAGGCGGCCGGATCCGAAGCTGCCAGCGACAGCGGCGGCCGGCCGGCGGCGACCCCGAGCGCACGGAGCGCGTCTCGCTGGGTGAGATGGCGCGGGGCGGGGACGGTGGTCGCCCCGGCGGCCCCCAGGGCCTCATGGCCCGCCGCCGCGCAGGCGTCCAGGGCGACATGCGCGGTGAGGTCGCAGCTCCCGTCCGGCACCGGCCGCACCTCGCGGCCCGCCCGGAAGCCGGTGAGGGTGCCGAACGGCGGACGGGTGGTGCGGTCGTGCGCGTAGTCGACAGCCACCGCCAGCCCCGCGCTCAGGCCGCGCACCGCCCGCGCCCAGGCGAGGTCGCGGGGGAGGCCGATCTCGGCGCGGGCCCCGGGCTCCTCCCCGTCCCCGGGCCCGTACCCGCCCTCGAACCCGTCTCCGCCCTCGTCGCGCTGCCCGCCCTCGTCGCGCTGCCCGTCCTCGTGGTCCTGCCCGGTCCCGGGTGGCGGGAGCGGCCACCAGCGGGTCAGCCACCGCGCGTCCGCGCCCTCGACGACTCCGCCGAGCCGTTCGGTGCCGTCCGGGGCGACCAGCACATAGCGGGGTACCCCGTACGGGTCGGCTTCGGCGATGTCCACGGGGACGTTGTCGAGCCACTCATTGGCGAACAGCAGGCCCCGCACGCCCTCCGGCGGAGCGTCCCGCCAGACGACGCGCTCGTCGAGCCCGTCCGGCCGGGCCGCCAGTTCCACCGCGTACGGCCGCAGCCGCCCGGCCAGATCCCCAGCTCCGGCAGGCTCCCCAGCCCCGGCCGGATCTCCAGCCCCGGCCGGATCCCCCGCCCCGGCAGGCTCCCCGGCGGCCGTCGCGCGGGCGGCGTCCAGCACGGCGAGGACGCCGGTCAGCAGCTCGCCGCGGCCGGCCCCCATATCCACCAGGGCCAGCTCCTCCGGGTGCCCCAGGGCCGCGTCCACCCGCCTGAGCAGCTCGGCGACGGCCGCCGCGTACAAGGGCGAGGCGTGCACCGAGGTCCGGAAGTGCCCGGCCGGGCCCTCCGCGCGCCGGAAGAACCCGCCCGGCCCGTACAGCGCCCGCTCGGTGGCCGCCCGCCAGCCCGGCCATTCCGGGTGCTCGCTCAGTTCACTCGCCATCCCCCCACGCTATGCGCACCCCGCGTCCACCTTGCGGAGTAGGACCTGGCCACATGGATCGGTCGTCCGGCTGACCCGGGCCGCCGCCGCGCATGCCTACGCTGGGTTACGTGCAGCGTCTCTACGACTTCCTCCGCAGACACCCGACCTGGGTGGACAGCTTCTGGGCTTTCCTCCTGCTGGCCATGGGTGGGCTGTGGCTGGTGCAGGGCGATCTGGACCAGCACCAGCGGATCGCGGGCGTGCCGATCGTGCTCGCGCTGTGCCTGGTGGTCGCGCTGCGCCGCCGCGCCCCCGAGAAGATGCTGCTGCTGGTGGTCGTCTGCGGGCTCGCCCAGCTCGCCGCCGACGTCGAGATCAATCCGGCCGACTTCGCGATGCTGGTGATCATCTACACCTGCGCGGCGAACGGCGCGCGCTGGTCGTCCCGGCTGAGCCTGGTCGGCGGGCTGTCCGCCGCGGGCATCGCCACGCTCCGCTGGCCGGACCCGGTCGACAGCAACTGGCAGCACCTGATCGGGGTGGTGTTCGGCACCATCCCGTTCGCGCTGGCCTGGGTGCTCGGCGACTCCATCCGCACCCGTCGCGCGTACTACGCGCAGCTGGAGGAGCGGGCCGCGCGCCTGGAGAAGGAGCGCGAGGAACGGGCGAAGCGGGCCGTCGCCGAGGAGCGCGCCCGGATCGCGCGGGAGCTGCACGACGTGGTCGCGCACAACGTCTCGGTGATGGTGGTGCAGGCGGACGGCGCCGCGTACGTGCTGGACGCCGCCCCCGACCAGGCCCGGCAGGCGCTGGAGACGATCTCCGGCACCGGCCGCCAGGCGCTCGCCGAGATGCGGCGGCTGCTGGGGGTGCTGCGCACCGGTGAGCCGGGCGGCGACAGCGACTATGTGCCGCAGCCAGATGTCGAGCAGATCGACGACCTGGTCGAGCAGGTGCGCGGCGCGGGGCTGCCGGTGGACTTCAAGATCGAGGGCAGCCCGCGCCCGCTGCCCAGTGGTGTGGAGCTGACCGCCTACCGCATCGTGCAGGAGGCGCTGACGAACACCCGCAAGCACGGCGGCCCCGATGTCGGCGCCAGCGTCCGGCTCACCTACTTCGACGACGGACTCGGCCTGCTGGTGGAGGACGACGGGCGCGGCGCCCAGCGCGAGATGTACGAGGACGGCGGCGCGGACGGTCAGGGCCACGGGCTGATCGGCATGCGGGAACGGGTCGGCATGGTCGGCGGCACCCTGGACGCCGGCCCGCGGCCGGGCGGCGGCTTCCGCATCAGCGCGCTGCTGCCGCTCAAGCCGGGCCGATGAAGACGCGGGCCGATGAAGACGGCGGGCCGATGAAGACGGCCGAAGCCGGCCGCTGGACAAGAAACCCCCAGAACACAGAACGAAAAGGACCTTCCGCATGACGATCCGCGTGATGCTCGTCGACGATCAGGTGCTGCTGCGCACCGGCTTCCGGATGGTGCTGGCGGCCCAGCCCGATATGGAGGTCGTCGCCGAGGCCGGGGACGGCGCGGAGGCCCTGGAGGTGCTGCGCACCGCGCAGGTGGACGTGGTGCTGATGGACGTCCGGATGCCCAGGCTCGACGGGGTGGAGGCCACCCGCCGCATCTGCGAGCGCGAGGGCGCGCCGAAGGTGCTGATACTGACCACCTTCGACCTCGACGAGTACGCCTTCTCCGCGCTCAAGGCGGGGGCCGGCGGCTTCATGCTCAAGGATGTGCCGCCGGGCGAGCTGCTGGCGGCGATCCGGGCCGTGCACAGCGGAGACGCGGTCGTCGCCCCCAGTACGACACGACGGCTGCTGGACCGCTTCGCCCCGATGCTGCCGGGCACCGCCGGAGGACCGGGCGGCGGGCGCGGCACGGCCGAGCTGGACCGGCTCACCGGGCGGGAGCGCGAGGTGATGATGCTCGTCGCCCAGGGCCTGTCCAACGGCGAGATCGCGGCGCAGCTGGTGCTGTCCGAGGCCACCGTCAAGACGCATGTCGGGCGCATCCTCACCAAGCTCGGGCTGCGCGACCGGGTGCAGGTGGTGGTGCTGGCGTACGAGACCGGGCTGGTACGGGCGGGCGGCGGGGCGTAACGGGATCCCTCGGGCCGTACGACGTGACGACGGCCCGCCGCCCGCACGGGGTGGTCCCGTGCGGGCGGCGGACCGTCTCAAGACGCGTCTCGTCAGGGAACACGTCTCGTCTGGAGGGGGCCCGGTCAGGCCCGGAGCACGATTCTCCCTGTCGGGTCGGCGCGCCCGGCGCGCCCCGGCACTGCCGGCCGGTGGTCAACCGGCCGATGCGGCCGGGAGAGTTCCGTGTGACGCGTGCGCCGCTCCCCGGAAACCCCCCGGCCACTGATCATCATGCCGATCCCGACAGGGTCGGTTCATCCTCTTGAGGTCGTAACTCCGGACCCTCCTCAGGGATGATCAGGGATGATCAGGGATGAGTGACGCCGGGTCAGGCGGAGGCGAGGGCCTGCCGGAGGTCCTGCTTCACGTGCAGCTCGGCCTGGCGGGCCGCGCGACCCTCGCCGTCCTGGTTGTCCCGCTGCGCCCGGGTCGCGTACTGCTTGGCGGAGTCGAGGTAGACCTTGACCGCTCGCGGGTTGTGCGAGGTGCGGCAGGTGGTCAGGGCGGCGTTGATGCTGCTCTTGGTCCGCCCGTTCGCGGCGGCGGCGTCACGGGTGTTACCGCGCGCGTCGGCCTTCAGGGCGTACTCGTTGTGGGAGTTGGCCGTCTTGATCTTGCTGCGGCAGGCCGAGCCGATGTCCGCGGAGGCGGACTGAGCGGTGGCGATCGGGATGATCAGGGTGGCGGCGGCCAGCGCGAGCGTCGAGACCGCTCCGACCTTCTTGGACTTCCCCGTGGTGAAACGCACTGTGATGATTTCTCCCAGTCTCAGGGCCAGTTGACGGGCCCTCGGCGCTGATCAGGCCATCACCCTGCCGATCCCGCCGAGCCGGACGCATCGTCCTGAGGTCGGAGCCCCCACCCCCCGCGGGCGGGGACACCCGCTAGCGCAGCACGCCCTCCAGGAAGTCGCTGCCGAGCCGGGCCACGAGCGTCAGGTTCAGCTGGTGCTGGACGTACCGGCCGCGCCGCCGCGTCGTGACCAGACCGGCCTTCTTCAGCACCGCGAGGTGCCGGGACACCTCGGGCGCGGTGATGCCGTACTCGGCCGCCAGCTCACCCGTGGTGAAGGCGGCCCGCGCCACGCTCCGGCAGATCCGCATCCGCATCGGATGGGCCAGCGCCTCCATCCGCAGCCGCAGCAGTTCGAGCGAGGCGGGTCCGGTGGGCAGCCTGGGGCCGTCCACCGGGTAGTGGATCACCGGCCGCCACCCCGGGGCGTGCAGCGACATCAGATGGGGCCAGCCCAACGCCGACGGTAC
Organism: Streptomyces sp. JLBT605; assembly: GCF_058215555.1. Lineage (NCBI taxonomy): Bacteria > Bacillati > Actinomycetota > Actinomycetes > Kitasatosporales > Streptomycetaceae > Streptomyces > Streptomyces sp. JLBT605. Next base: position 2,919,107 of record NZ_CM177087.1, on the reverse strand, counting down.
GAAGGTGAGGCCCGGCCCGACGGCCGGATCCAGCGCCGTGGTGCGGCCGCTGCTGAGCTTGTCCAGGTGGATGCGGGCCGGCCGGCCGCCGTCCTCCTCGAGCGTCAGCGCGGGCGAGATCTCGGCGAGCGCCTCGCGCAGCCCCTTGTGCCGCAGCACCTCCGCCTTGTGCCGGGTGTCGGCGGCCAGCTGGACCCGCACCCGCTGCCAGACCTCCGCGAAGAACGCCTCGTCGCAGTCCTCGAAGAGGCGCCGGATCCAGGCCCGGACGCCGGGCGGGTCGGCCAGCAGCCGCCGCGCGAACGCCGCCTGCCGGGGACCGCGCGCGGCGGCCCGCTCCAGCGCCAGATCGCGCGCGGCGGAGTCGACCAGCGGGGACGGCCCGCCGCGGGCGTAGTGGCTGGAACAGGAGATCTCCAGCGCCGCGTTGACGTACACCTCGTCGTCGAGCCGGTCGAGCAGGTCCAGGTCCTCGGCGAGCGTGGCACCGGGCCGCCCGTCGGTGTCCGGGAGCGCGGCGAACGGCATCGAGATGTCGGAGAAGGTCGGGCCCCACAGGAAGTCCGCCTCATGCAGCCGGTCCGCGAGGTCCGGCTTGAGCGCGGCGGCGGTCGCGCTGGTCCAGCCGTGCAGGCCGGGATGGTGGCCCGGCTGGGCCAGAGCATGCAGCGCGCAGCCCAGCTCGGCCAGCGGCGAGGGGCTGAACACGATGCGCTCGCCGGGCAGCCCGGCGATGTCGATGACGGTGGCCATGGCGCCCATCGTGCCTGGTCGTAGTGGAAATCCCGGCTCGATTGACCAGGACCGTCAATCGACGTGCCGGGGCGCGGCGGAGCAGCGCACGGTGGGGAACATGTCGATCACCCAGCAGCACATGCTCGATGCCTACCGCGCCGTCCAGCACGGCGAGCCCGCCCCGCCCGCTCCGGGCACCGGCGCCTGGAACCCGTTGTGGGCCTGGATCAGGACGCGCCGTACGAGGGCCTCGGTCCGGCGGAGCCTGGCGGGCCCCGCGCGCCCGGACGTGCGGATCGATTGCCGCCCGGCCCGGTCCGGCGGGTAGCCGGACCGGAAGCCCTGGGGGAGGGGGCGGGGCGCGGGCCGGCGGGCGTGGACGCGCGCTCGCGTAGCATGGCGAGGAATCGTCCGGTACCCACCGCGGACTGGAACGGAAGGCCCCGCCACGTGAACCCACCGCACCTCCCCGAGCCACAGGACCGCCCGGCCCGGCTCACCGTCGGCGTCGTGGGAGCGGGCCGCGTCGGCCCCGCGCTCGCCGCCTCGCTGCGACTCGCCGGGCACCGGCCCGTCGCCGTCTCCGGCGTCTCCGACGCCTCCCGCCGCCGGGCGGCCGCGCTGCTGCCGGGCGTCCCGCTGGTCCCGCCCGCCGAGGTGCTGTCGCGGGCCGAGCTGGTGCTGCTCACCGTGCCGGACGACACCCTGCCGGGGCTGGTCGCCGGGCTCGCCGAGACCGGTGCCATCCGGCCCGGGCAGCTGATCGTGCACACCTCCGGCCGGTACGGCACCGCCGTGCTCGACCCCGCCCGCCGCGCCGGGGCGCTGCCGCTCGCCCTCCACCCCGCGATGACCTTCACCGGCACCTCCGTCGACGTGCAGCGACTGGCCGGCTGCTCCTTCGGCGTCACCGCGCCCGAGGAACTGCGGCTGGCCGCCGAGGCGCTGGTCATCGAGATGGGCGGCGAGCCGGAGTGGATCGAGGAGGAGGCCCGCCCGCTCTACCACGCGGCCCTCGCCCTCGGCGCCAACCACCTGGTCACCCTGGTCGCCCAGGCCATGGAACTGCTGCGGAAGGCGGGCGTCGGAGCCCCGGACCGGATGCTCGGTCCGCTGCTCGGCGCCGCCCTGGACAACGCCCTGCGCAGCGGGGACGCCGCGCTCACCGGCCCGGTCGCGCGCGGCGACGCCGGCACGGTCGCCGCGCACGTCACCGAGTTGCGCAAGCACGCGCCGCAGAGCGTCGCCGGATACCTCGCCATGGCCCGGACCACCGCGGACAGGGCCCTGGCGCACGGGCTGCTCAAGCCGGAGCTGGCCGAGGATCTGCTGGGTGTCCTGGCGGACCGCGGGGACGGCCGGAGCGGTCTGCCGGGGCGGGACGATGGGGAAGACGGTCAGGACGGCCGAGACGGAGGAGTGGGAGGGGCCGCATGAGCCCGAAGCTGTGGGAGAGGGCGCGCCCGGGCGAGCCGGATGTCGAGGTGCTCACGCGCCGCGTGGACTTCGACCGCGCGCTGGGGCACTTCGCCATGCCCGGACGCACCGCCGTCGTGATGACCATGGGCGCGCTGCACGACGGGCACGCCTCGCTGATCCGGGCGGCCCGGGAGCGGGTCGGTGCCAAGGGCCTGGTCACGGTGACGGTCTTCGTCAATCCGCTCCAGTTCGGCGCGGGCGAGGACCTGGACCGCTATCCGCGCACGCTCGACGCCGATCTGCTCGTCGCGGCCGAGGCGGGCGCGGACATCGTCTTCGCGCCCTCGGTGGACGAGGTGTACCCGGGCGGAGAGCCGCAGGTGAGGATCTCCGCCGGGCCGATGGGCGAGCGGTACGAGGGAGCCTCCCGCCCCGGCCACTTCGACGGCATGCTCACCGTCGTCGCCAAGCTGCTCCATCTCACCCGCCCCGATGTGGCGCTGTTCGGCGAGAAGGACGCGCAGCAGCTCGCGCTGATCCGCCGCATGGTCCGCGATCTCAACTTCCCGGTCGAGATCGTCGGCGTGCCCACCGTCCGGGAGGGCGACGGGCTGGCCCGCTCCAGCCGCAACCGCTACCTCTCGGACGGCGAGCGGGCCACCGCCCTCACCCTCTCCCGGGCGCTCTTCGCCGGACGCGACGCGGGCCTGCTGGCCGCCGGTCCGGCCGGTGCCGCCGGTCAGCCCGTCACCGCGCCGGGCGACGCGGTACCGGTCGCCTCCCCGCAGGCGGTCCGGGACACGGCCCGCGCCGCGCTGGCGGAGGCGGCGCACGCCGACCCGCCGCTCGTCCTCGACTACGTGGCGCTGATCGACCCCGAAGACTTCACCGAGGCGCCCGACGACCACATCGGTGAGGCGGTCCTGGCCGTCGCCGCCAAGGTCGGCACCACCCGCCTGATCGACAACATCCGGCTGGACTTCGTCCCCGCCTCCCGACCGGAACCCTCGCCCGCACACCGTCCGGGGGGACCCTCGGACGCACCCGCCCGGAGCACCGAATGACCGACACCCCGGGCGCCGGCGCCCAGCCCGCGATACGCCCCACCGCCCCCGCTCCCGGTGCCCCGGTGCCCGGTGGCCTCACCCTGCGTGCCCCGGCCCCCGGCTGGGCCGTCGAGTCCGATGTGGTCGTCGTCGGTTCCGGCGTCGCCGGGCTGACGGTCGCGCTGCGCTGCGCCGCCGCGGGGGCGAACGTCACCGTGGTCACCAAGGCCCGGCTCGACGACGGCTCCACCCGCTGGGCCCAGGGCGGCATCGCCGCGGCCCTGGGCGAGGGCGACACCCCCGGCCAGCACCTGGACGACACGCTGGTGGCGGGCGCCGGGCTCTGTGACGCGGAGGCGGTACGCACCCTGGTCACCGAAGGCCCGGACGCGGTGCGGCGACTGATCGCCACCGGCGCCCGCTTCGACACCGACACCGACAGCGGCGAGATCCTGCTGACCCGCGAGGGCGGCCACCACCGGAACCGGATCGCGCACGCGGGCGGCGACGCGACCGGCGCGGAGATCTCCCGCGCGCTGGTCGACGCGGTCCACGCGGCCGGTTCCGCCGCCGAGGGCGAGACCGCCGCGGGCCGGACCCGCGGCCGGATCGAGACCGTGGAGAACGCGCTCGTCCTGGATCTGCTCAAGGACGGGAACGGCCACGCCGCCGGCGTCACCCTGCACGTCATGGGCGAGGGCCAGCGGGACGGCGTCGGCGCGGTCCACGCCCGCGCGGTGGTGCTCGCCACCGGCGGCATGGGCCAGGTCTTCTCCGCCACCACCAACCCGGCCGTCTCCACCGGCGACGGCGTCGCGCTCGCCCTGCGTGCCGGGGCCGAGGTCAGCGACCTGGAATTCGTGCAGTTCCACCCCACCGTGCTGTGGCTGGGCCCGGATGCCGAGGGGCAGCAGCCGCTGGTCTCCGAGGCGGTCCGGGGCGAGGGCGCGTATCTCGTCGACGCCGACGGGGTGCGCTTCATGCAGGGCCGGCACGAACTCGCCGAGCTGGCGCCGCGCGACATCGTCGCCAAGGGCATCATGCGCCGGATGCAGGAGCAGGGCGCCGAGCACATGTATCTGGACGCCCGGCACTTCGGCGCCCGGATGTGGGAGCACCGCTTCCCGACCATCCTCGCCGCCTGCCGAGCCAACGGCATCGACCCGGTGACCGAGCCCATACCGGTCGCCCCGGCCGCGCACTACGCCAGCGGCGGGGTACGGACCGATCTGTACGGCCGGACGACGGTGCCGGGGCTGTACGCCTGCGGCGAGGTGGCCTGCACCGGTGTGCACGGCGCCAACCGGCTGGCCTCCAACTCCCTCCTGGAGGGCCTGGTCTTCGCCGAGCGCATCGCCGACGACGTCACCGGCGCCATCACCACCACCGACGTCGCCGCCGGCCAGGTCGCCACCGCCGACGCCATCGCCGACGACACCGCCGGCGCCCCGGCCGAGCCCCTCGCCGACGGCCGCGAGGCGGCCCCGCTGCTGGCCTCGGAGGCCCGCTACACCATCCAGCGGATCATGACCGCCGGCGCCGGAGTCCTCCGTTCCGCCGAATCTCTCGCCCGCGCCGCGGCCCAGCTGGAGGCCGTCCACCAGGAGGCCGCGGACGAGCTGCGGCGCGACGGGAAGACCGCCGAGCCCGGGGTCGAGACCTGGGAGGCCACCAACCTCCTGCTCGTCGCCCGGGTGCTGGTGGCCGCCGCGCGCCGCCGCGAGGAGACCCGCGGCTGCCACTGGCGCGAGGACCGCCCGGACCGCGACGATGCGCGATGGGCCCGGCATCTGCTCGTAACTCTGCGTTCGGACTGCACACTCGACGTCCGTACGACAGACTCGTCGGACTTCCCCCGCACCACCGCCCCCGCGAGCACCGGCAGCACCGCTCCCACGAGCACCGGCACCACCGCCCCCGGCGGCACCCGCACCACCGTGACCAGAAGCAACTGATCCAAGACCGAGACGGAGCCCCACCGTGAGCACCACCCCCGACCGCGAACAGCCAGTGGACCTCCCGCTGCTGCAGATCGGTGCGCCCGGCGGGGCCACCGGCTGCGGTGACGCCTGCGGCTGCGGCGCGGACGACGACAACGGCGCGTTCGGCCTCGACCCGATGGAGTGCGGTCTCGACCCGGACCTCGCCCAGCTCCTCGCGGACGCCGGGCTGGACCCGGTGCAGGTCGAGGACATCGCGCACATGGCCATCGAGGAGGACCTGGACCAGGGGGTGGACGTGACGACCGTCGCGACCATCCCCGAGGACGCCGTGGCCACCGGCGACTTCACCGCCCGCCAGGCCGGCACGGTGGCCGGACTGCGCATCGCCGAGGCGATCCTCTCCGTCGTCTGCACCGACGAGTTCGAGGTCGAGCGGCACGTGGAGGACGGCGACCGGGTGGAGCCCGGCCAGAAGCTGCTGTCCGTCCGCACCCGCACCCGCGACCTGCTGACCGGCGAGCGCAGCGCGCTCAACCTGCTCTGCCGGCTCTCCGGGATCGCGACCGCGACCCGGGCGTGGGCCGACGCCCTGGAGGGCACCGGCGCCAGGGTCCGCGACACCCGCAAGACCACCCCGGGGCTGCGCGCCCTGGAGAAGTACGCGGTGCGCTGCGGCGGCGGCGTCAACCACCGGATGTCGCTCTCGGACGCCGCGCTGGTCAAGGACAACCACGTGGTCGCGGCGGGCGGTGTGGCGGCGGCGTTCAAGGCCGTCCGGGAGGCGTTCCCCGACCTGGCGATCGAGGTCGAGGTGGACACGCTCGACCAGATCCCGCCGGTCCTCGACGAGGGCGCCGACCTGATCCTGCTCGACAACTTCACCCCCGAGCAGACCCGGGCGGCAGTCGAACTCGTGGCGGGCCGCGCGATCCTGGAGTCCTCCGGCCGCCTCACGCTGGCCAACGCCCGTACGTACGCGGAGACCGGCGTGGACTTCCTCGCGGTCGGCGCGCTCACCCACTCCTCGCCGATCCTCGACATCGGCCTGGACCTGCGGGACGAGCCCGCGGACGACGCCCGGGAAGCCTCCGGCGGCAGTGGTGGGGAGCAGGGCTGATGCTGCTCACCATCGACGTCGGCAACACCCACACCACCCTCGGCCTGTTCGACGCCGATGAGATCGTCGAGCACTGGCGGATCTCCACCGACGCCCGCCGCACCGCCGACGAGCTGGCGGTGCTCCTCCAGGGCCTGATGGGCATGCACCCGCTGCTCGGCGAGGACCTGGGGGACGGCATCGAGGGCATCGCGATCTGCTCCACGGTGCCGTCCGTGCTGCACGAGCTGCGCGAGGTGACCCGCCGCTACTACGGCGACGTGCCCTCGGTGCTGGTCGAGCCGGGCGTGAAGACCGGGGTGCCGATCCTGATGGACAACCCCAAGGAGGTCGGCGCCGACCGCATCATCAACGCGCTGGCCGCGGTCGAGCTGTACGGCGGGCCGGCCGTCGTGGTCGACTTCGGCACCGCGACGACCTTCGACGCGGTCAGCGCCCGCGGCGAGTACGTCGGCGGTGTGATCGCCCCGGGCATCGAGATCTCGGTCGAGGCGCTGGGCGTGCGCGGCGCACAGCTGCGCAAGATCGAACTGGCCCGCCCGCGCAGCGTCATCGGCAAGAACACCGTGGAGGCGATGCAGTCCGGCATCCTGTACGGCTTCGCCGGGCAGGTCGACGGCGTGGTGCGCCGGATGGCCCGCGAACTGGCCGACGACCCGGCCGATGTGCGGGTCATCGCCACCGGCGGCCTGGCGCCCATGGTGCTCGGCGAGGCGACCGAGATCGACGAGCACGAGCCCTGGCTGACGCTGATCGGCCTGCGGCTGGTCTACGAGCGCAACGTCTCCCGCTCCTGAGCCGCTCCCGCCTTTGAACCTCTCTCGCTCCTGAACGTCTTCCGCGGATGAACGCCGTGGGCCCCGTTCGGTGTTCACCCCCGTGCAACCATCCGGCCACCTCGATGGTCTTGCGGGGGAATGGATCTGAACTGGACACAACAGAGCGGGAAGAGCGTGGGGCCGATGGGGCGCAGGCGCGCGGCGATACAGGTGACGGCGGCCGTGGGGGCGGCGGTGGTGATCGGCGCGATCGCCGGCGTACCGGCGGCCTTCGCCGACGATCCCACCCAGGCATGGGCGGAGCTCATGGCCCCCAAGCAGATCAACGTGCCCGGCAGTGAGCCGTTCGCGCCGTCCGTCAGCTACTCGTTCGCCGACGGTGGCGCCGAGGTCCCGCTGCCGGAGAACGCCAAGTTCGTCATCGACGCCACCGGGCTCAAGGGCGTCGCCACCATCAAGGCCAACCACGAGCAGTGCACCGCCTCCGGCGCGATCGTCACCTGCAAGGACAACGGCAATCTGCACAGCCCCTGGGAGCCGTTCACGCTGACCGTCGCCGACGGTGCCAAGCCCGGCGCCTCGGGCACCATCAGCTACGAGGTGACCGCGGACAAGGCGACCGGCGCCAAGGCGCAGTCCACCGTGGTGGTCGGCAGCCCGAAGCTGGTGGTCGGCAAGCTCCCGGCGCGCAGCGGGCTGAAGATCGGCTCCACGGTCGACCTGCCGGTCGCGGTGCGCAACGACGGTGAGCTGGCCACCGAGCGGACCGATGTCGAGCTGAACGGCTCGCCCGGCCTCAGCCTCGTGGAGAAGCCCCGCAACTGCCGCGCGGACACCGACTTCGGCGACACCTGGAAGCTCCACTGCACCTTCCAGGAGGCCATCGAGCCAGGCAAGGCGGCCACGCTCAGCACCCCGGTGAAGGTGAAGGTCACCGAGAAGGCGCTGGCCACCTGGGTCAACTACTCCGCCGAGGCCCTCCCCAAGGTCTCCGACCCCTACCCGGGCGGCGCCCCGGGCACCGACGCCCCGATCACCCTGGTCCCGGCGGAGGGCGGGGAGTTCGAAGCCAAGGCGGAGAGCAGCGTCACGCTGGACGCCGACAACCACGCGGACTTCGCGGCCCAGGCCGGTACCATCACGCCGGCGAAGCGGGACCGCACCTGGGGCTACGCCACCTTCGGCATGGTCAACAACGGCCCGGCCGCCGCCTACCGCAAGGACGGCAAGCCGCTGGCGTACCTCGACGTCACCCTGCCCAAGGGCGTCACCGGTCTGGAGAACAACCTCGACGAGGAGCCGGACGACAACACCAACGGTGAGTGCCTGACCTACGTCGCGGACGGCGTGACCAAGCCGTTCGAGCCCGGCCACCGCCGCTACGTGTGCCCGGAGGCGGACACCGAGGAGCCGGGCTCGGGCCAGACGTGGGAGCTCGGCGTGAAGATCGCCAAGGACGCGGACCCGAAGGCCAAGGGCACGGTGAAGCTGCTGCCCGGCCCGGCGGGCTTCGACCGCCACGACCCGACCCCGGCCAACGACACCGCCGAGATCACCTTCAAGGGCGCTCCGGGTTCCTCCACGGGCGGCTCGTCCAGCGGCGGCTCGGGTGACAACGGCTCCACCTCCGGCGGCGACGACTCCGCCTCCGGCGGCTCCGGCTCCTCCGGTGGCGACGGCTCGTCCGGCTCCACCGACGGCTCCTCGGGCTCGTCCGGCTCCGCCGAGTCCTCCGACTCCTCCGACGGCGGCTCCCTGGCGATCACCGGTGCGGCCGGTGTCGGCCTGCTCGCGGGCGGCGCGGCCGCCGCTGTGGCCGTCGGCGCGGTCGCGGTCGTGGTGACCCGGCGCCGCAAGGCCGCCGCCGGGTCCTGACCGTGGCGCGGGGCCAGGGCCCCAGCCGCCGGGCGGCTGCCGGCCCTGACTGCCGCGCGGGCCGCGCAGCCGCCGGCGCTGTCGCGCTGGCGGCCGCGGCGACGGCTCCCTCCGGACCTCGTCCGGGGGGACCTCAGCCGCCGGGTGGCCGGCTCCACCTGACTCGGTGGAGCCGGGCGGGCCGCGAGGCCCGCCCGGCTCGGCCGGCGAGCGGTGAGCCACGCCCGACTTTTAGTGCTAAGCCAGTTTTGTCCGTTTAGCACTTAAAGTCGGCCCATGCCCACGCCACATGGACCCCGCGGCGGAATGGCGTTCAGCGCGGACGAGCTGCGAGTGCTCCGACGCGCCCTCGCCATCGCCCTTCAGCCCACCACCGTTCCCGCTCTCCTCGGCCCGGACCGGGCCGAGGAGGTCCAGGACTGCCTGCGTCTCGCCCAAGCCGTGGACGCGGCGGTCCACGAGGGCGGACGGCTGCGCGCCTTCCTCCTCGATGAGCTGGCCCGCTACCGCGACGCCCTGCCCGGTGCCGCGCTCGGCTATCTGGCCCGGCTGCGGAGCGCGCTGGCGGCCGGTTACGTGCCCCGCGCCGAGGACCTGATCGCCCTCCGCGCGATCTGCGCGTCCCCGGCCGGCACCGCCGAGACCGCCCGCCGCCGCGCGCTGCTGCGCCGCTGTGAGTGGCTCGCCGAGCAGCAGGTACGCGCCAAGCTCGCCCGGCACACCGCCGAGACCGTCCCGGCGGGCGAGCTGCCCCTCCATCCGGACGACGAGGACACCGTCCGGCCCGGACCGCCCGCCGGCCGCGCGCTCCCGCCCGTGGTCCGCGGCGCCGGCCCGGCCACCGCCCCGCACCCCGCTCCGGGCGCCGGCCCGCAAGGCCCCGGCCCGATCCGGCGGGGCCGCGGAGCGGGCGGGCGAGGCGGACTGCTGGCCCTGCCCGGCGGACGCGCCTCGCGTCCCGGCCCCCGGGGCGGCGGCCACGGCCCGCGCGGCGAGCACGACCCGCAGGGCCCGCACGGCCCGCTCGCCGCCACCGACCAGCCCGGCCCGCCGCAGAACGTGCCGAAGCCGGAGCCGCGCAAGAAGCCCGCCACCCCGGAGCGGGGCGAGCCGGGCCGCCGTGGGGCACCGACCCCGGGGCGCCCGGTGCCCACCCCGGCGGAGGTCTTCCCGCCCAAGCGCAAGCCCGCGCGGCCCTCGGAGGGCCGTCTGCCCTTCGCCGGGCCGCTCACCGCCCGCTCGGCCTGACCGGGGGGTCTCGCGGCCGGGAATCGGCGGCCGGGGGAGGGCGGCCGAGGCGCGCCCCGTAATCTGGAAGCCTCACGTAACGAGAGAGGCCGACGGTCATGGATTACGTCTCCGCGCTGATCCCGCCCCTGGTGATGGCGGTTGCCTTCATCGCGCTGATCAAGACGATCGTGAAGAGTCAGGGCGGTCCGAACAAGGCCAAGGAGGACGCCGCGGTGGACGCGGCACTGGCAGGCGCCGAACCGGCGCACCAGGCGGCCGGCGGCAACCAGGCCTGACTTCCCTGCGATCAGCTCTTCGTATGCCCGGCGACGCACTGTCGCCGGGCATACGCCTTTCCGTCCGCTCCCCGCGCCCTTTCGCGCTCCTCGCACCCTTCCGCGCCACTCATTAACGGGCATTTGCGACATCTGCCACTATTATTCAGTTGTGCCTCGGCCATTGGGAGACCTGGAAGACGCGGTCATGACGCGGGTGTGGAAGTGGAACCGCCCGGTCACGGTCCGAGAAGTACTGGAAGATCTTCAGCAGGAACGGTCCATCGCCTACACAACCGTGATGACGGTAATGGACAACCTTCATCAGAAGGGCTGGCTCCGCCGGGAAGCAGAAGGCCGGGCCTATCGATATGAGGCCGTCTCCACTCGGGCCGCCTACGCCGCCGCACTGATGAACGAAGCCTGGTCCGCCAGCGACAACCCCGCGGCGGCCCTCGTCGCCTTCTTCGGGATGATGTCCGAGCAGCAGCGGGAAGCACTCCGCGATGCCATGCGCGTCGTACAACTCGACGAGCCCGGGGAGAGCCCCGGTGAACAGCGCGGTTGAGCCGGGGCGATAGCGTCCGGCTATGTCCGCTCAATCAAAAGCAGTCACCGTTCGCCGGGCCCGGACCGGCGATGTGCGCGCCGTACGACGCCTCATCGATGCCTACGCCGCCCATCGCATCCTGCTCGACAAAGCGACCGTGACGCTTTACGAGGACATCCAGGAGTTCTGGGTGGCGGAGCGGGACACCGATGGCGAGGTGATTGGCTGCGGAGCCCTGCATGTCATGTGGGAAGACCTGGCCGAGGTCCGCACTCTCGCGGTCGATCCCGCCGCGAAGGGCAGCGGCGTGGGCCATGCGCTGCTGGAGAAGCTCTTGCACACCGCACGCTGGCTCGGTGTCCGGCGCATTTTCTGTCTGACCTTCGAAGTCGAGTTCTTCTCCAAGCACGGCTTCGTCGAGATCGGTGAGACGCCGGTCGACGGCGATGTCTACAGCGAGCTGCTGCGTTCCTATGACGAGGGTGTGGCCGAGTTCCTGGGACTCGAACGAGTGAAGCCGAACACCCTTGGCAACAGCCGGATGCTTCTGCAACTGTGATCTATGTCCGAATCGCTCCCTATCACGCCCCCTCCGGCTCCCTATCGCACAGCTCCGGAACACAGGCTTCCCGTACCAGGGATCGGACGAACCTTCCCGGGGGTTTGTGTTTTTTCGGCAAAAGCGGTTTCCTAATGCTCCGTACTGTATTTACTGGGGGGCGCGTCCTTGGAGAGCAGGCAGTCCCCCGGTTTTCTGTGAAAGGAATCCCCCGTGGCACAGAAGGTTCAGGTCCTTCTTGTCGATGACCTCGACGGCGGCGAGGCGGACGAGACGGTGACGTTCGCGCTGGACGGCAAGTCCTACGAGATCGACCTCAACACCACCAACGCCGACAAGCTGCGTGCGGCGCTCGAGCCGTTCACCCGCAGTGGGCGTCGCACCGGTGGCCGCGCCGCAACTGGCCGCAGCCGGGCGCGCGCGGGTGCGGGCACCAGCCAGGACACCGCGAAGATCCGCGCCTGGGCGAAGGAGAACGGCTACGAGGTCAACGACCGCGGCCGTGTCCCCGCCACCGTGCGCGAGGCGTACGAGAAGGCCAACGGCTGAGCGCCCTGCGCATCCCGCAGCCGGGCCCGGTGGCACTCCGTAGCCGCCGCGCCCACCAGCCGCACGAGGTCGGGGGCGCCCCCATCGCCCCCGAAACCTGCCACCGGAAGCGTCGGCCCCAGCTCACGCCCCGGTACGGGAGGCCGCAGCCAGAAGGCGGCCTCCTGCGGCGTTGCCCGCCCAGGACACGAGGCCGTCCACCGGTCGGCGGGCCCGGGCAGCCGGCGTCCGGCTGACCCGGCCGACTCCGCGGGGGCGGGCGCCGTCATCCGGTCGCCCGGCCCGAGCGCGACCAGACCCAGCGGGATCCCGCCCCACTCCAGCCAGTCGAGCAGCTCCGGCAGCCGCTCCGCACCGCCCACGGCCGTCAGCAGCCGCATCCGCGGGCCCGCGAGCGCGACCGGGAAGGCGCCCGGCACTCGGCGCAGCACCGCGTGACCCGCGCCAGCGGGCAGCTCCAGGACGTCGAAGCGCACCCCGGTGAGCAGCTCGACCGGAGCGCCGTCCGGAGCTCCGCCGGCCGTCGGCCAGCCCAGTTCCCGCTCGTACCACCGCCGGACCGCGGCGGCCCCCGGACCACTCGAACACTTCGCGCCGTGCGAACTCTCGGTCATGTCCGGAACAACCCCCCAGACCAGCACTCGGTTACGCTGGGTGCGCGAACGGATGCGCTGCGCTCAAGGCGAGTCGGTGGGCCGGGTGGCGGGGCGCAAGGTTGTTCGCCCGTAGCGGAGGGAACCCGCCTGTGCGGCATGGACTGTCCGTGCATGCGGGTAAGACAGAGCTAGTGGGAGGGGGTGACCCCCGCGTGTCGGGTATCCGGCGTTCGCCATCGGCGTAGTGGCGGCGGGCGTAGATACCTGGCCTGCGGGAACATCGTCTCGCACCATCGAGTTGGAGCAGTTGTCGGCTGTTCGGGCAGGAGATTCCCCGTGGAAGCGGGGGGTGATCCGGACGGGTGTCGGCAGTTGGAATGAGCTGTCCCCTGTTGCGGGACTAGCATGCGGAAGGACAGGGAGGGGATCGTCCCCGATCTTTCTGACCGCTCTGAGGAGCGATTAACGATGTTCGAGAGGTTCACCGACCGCGCGCGGCGGGTTGTCGTCCTGGCTCAGGAAGAAGCCCGGATGCTCAACCACAACTACATCGGCACTGAGCACATCCTCCTGGGTCTCATCCACGAGGGTGAAGGTGTCGCCGCTAAGGCCCTGGAGAGCCTCGGCATTTCGCTCGAGGCGGTCCGCCAGCAGGTGGAGGAGATCATCGGCCAGGGCCAGCAGGCCCCGTCCGGCCACATCCCCTTCACCCCCCGTGCCAAGAAGGTCCTGGAGCTGTCGCTCCGGGAGGCGCTCCAGCTCGGCCACAACTACATCGGCACGGAGCACATCCTGCTCGGCCTGATTCGCGAGGGCGAGGGCGTCGCCGCCCAGGTCCTGGTGAAGCTCGGCGCCGACCTGAACCGGGTCCGGCAGCAGGTCATCCAGCTGCTCTCCGGCTACCAGGGCAAGGAGGCCGCCACCGCCGGCGGTCCCGCCGAGGGCACCCCCTCGACCTCCCTGGTCCTGGACCAGTTCGGCCGGAACCTCACCCAGGCCGCCCGCGAATCCAAGCTCGACCCGGTCATCGGGCGCGAGAAGGAGATCGAGCGGGTCATGCAGGTGCTCTCGCGCCGCACCAAGAACAACCCGGTCCTCATCGGCGAGCCCGGCGTCGGCAAGACGGCGGTCGTCGAGGGCCTGGCCCAGGCCATCGTCAAGGGCGAGGTGCCCGAGACCCTCAAGGACAAGCACCTCTACACCCTCGACCTCGGCGCCCTGGTCGCCGGCTCCCGCTACCGCGGTGACTTCGAGGAGCGCCTGAAGAAGGTGCTCAAGGAGATCCGCACCCGCGGCGACATCATCCTGTTCATCGACGAGCTCCACACCCTGGTGGGTGCGGGCGCCGCCGAGGGCGCGATCGACGCCGCCAGCATCCTCAAGCCGATGCTGGCCCGCGGTGAGCTGCAGACCATCGGTGCCACCACGCTCGACGAGTACCGCAAGCACCTGGAGAAGGACGCGGCCCTGGAGCGCCGCTTCCAGCCCATCCAGGTCGCCGAGCCGTCGCTGCCGCACACCATCGAGATCCTCAAGGGCCTGCGCGACCGCTACGAGGCCCACCACCGGGTCTCCATCACGGACGAGGCGCTGGTCCAGGCCGCCACCCTGGCCGACCGGTACATCTCCGACCGCTTCCTGCCGGACAAGGCGATCGACCTGATCGACGAGGCCGGCTCCCGGATGCGCATCCGCCGGATGACCGCGCCGCCGGACCTGCGCGAGTTCGACGAGAAGATCGCCGACGTGCGCCGGGAGAAGGAGTCCGCGATCGACTCGCAGGACTTCGAGATGGCCGCCGGGCTCCGCGACAAGGAGAAGCAGCTCCTCGCCGCGAAGGCCAAGCGGGAGAAGGAGTGGAAGGCCGGCGACATGGACGTCGTCGCCGAGGTCGACGGCGAGCTGATCGCCGAGGTCCTCGCCACGGCCACCGGCATCCCGGTCTTCAAGCTCACCGAGGAGGAGTCCTCGCGGCTCCTGCGCATGGAAGACGAGCTGCACAAGCGCGTCATCGGCCAGAAGGACGCCATCAAGGCGCTCTCCCAGGCCATCCGGCGTACCCGCGCGGGTCTGAAGGACCCCAAGCGCCCCGGCGGATCGTTCATCTTCGCCGGCCCGTCCGGTGTCGGTAAGACCGAGCTGAGCAAGACCCTCGCCGAGTTCCTCTTCGGCGACGAGGACGCGCTCATCTCGCTCGACATGTCGGAGTTCAGCGAGAAGCACACCGTCTCGCGGCTCTTCGGCTCCCCGCCCGGATACGTCGGCTACGAAGAGGGCGGCCAGCTCACCGAGAAGGTGCGCCGCAAGCCGTTCTCCGTGGTCCTCTTCGACGAGGTCGAGAAGGCCCACCCGGACATCTTCAACTCGCTGCTCCAGATCCTGGAGGACGGTCGCCTGACCGACTCCCAGGGCCGGGTCGTCGACTTCAAGAACACCGTCATCATCATGACGACCAACCTCGGCACCCGGGACATCTCCAAGGGCTTCAACCTGGGCTTCGCGGCCCAGGGCGATGTGAAGACCGGGTACGAGCGGATGAAGGCGAAGGTCAACGAAGAGCTCAAGCAGCACTTCCGGCCCGAGTTCCTCAACCGTGTCGACGACACCGTCGTCTTCCACCAGCTGTCCCAGGAAGACATCATCCAGATCGTCGACCTGATGATCGCCAAGGTGGACGAGCGGCTCAAGGACCGCGACATGGGCATCGAGCTCAGCAACGATGCCAAGATCCTGCTCGCCAAGAAGGGTTACGACCCGGTGCTGGGTGCGCGTCCGCTGCGTCGCACCATCCAGCGCGAGATCGAGGACACCCTCTCGGAGAAGATCCTCTTCGGCGAGCTGCGCCCCGGTCACATCGTGGTCGTGGACACCGAGGGCGAGGGTGAGGAGAAGAAGTTCACCTTCCGCGGCGAGGAGAAGTCGGCACTGCCGGACACCCCGCCGGTCGAGTCCGCGGCCGGCGGCCCGGGCCCGAACCTCAGCAAGGACGCATGACGCTGCGCTGAGCGATAGCGGATAGGGGCTGCCCCGGACCGTTCCCGTGAGGGAAGGGTCCGGGGCAGCCCTCGTTTATCGACGGAGCCTCATGAGCCTCAGCCGGAGACTCGGCAGGGCGGCCAGCGGTTCCAGATCCAGCTCTGCCGCCGATGCCTCGTCGAAACGCAGCGTGAGGTCGGTCAGTGAGGGGAACATCCGCGCAATTTCCCCGGTCCCGGAAACATCGTGCGTCGCCTCCGCGTCCAACTCCCTGACGCGGTGCAAGGGTTCCTCCAGGCGTCTGAACTCCGAGAAAGACGGCACCTGGAGCGCCAGTTGCGAGATCTGCGAAGCCCGATTCAGGCGGCGCAGCGCCCAGACCGCGGTGGGGCATTTGAGCAGCGTCAGATTGCGTACGGCAGTCAGCTGCCTGAGGAATCCCAGATCCATGAGCCGGTCATTGGCGCAGAGCAGCAAGCGGTCGACGGTGAGCCCAGCGAGCTGCGAACCCAGACAGCTCTCGCTGTATCGTCCGATGACCGCCACGCCGCCCATAGGGCCGAGCCGCCGCAACAGGTTCAGCTGCGGCACGCTGTGGACCTCAACGGTCACGTCATCCAGTCGCAGACCGGCCAGCACGTCGTCCGCGTAATTCTCGAGGGGGAAATTCACCCAATGCGCGGCGAGGATCTTCCGTACGGTCCGGCTCGGATGACCGACGAACCGCCGCGCGTACGGAATGGCCTCCCGGCCACCCACCAAGCCGATGAGCCGTGCGATTTTCCGAGCCACCGGTTCGGCCAGGCCGTCGGCGTCCGGAAGATACGGCAGTAGGTCCGGCCCGAGCGAAGGCAGTCGGCCCAGTGAGGTGTTGGTCGCGGATGCCACCACCGCGCGGATCCGGTCGTCCACGGCCTGCCGCACGTGATCGGCGAGCACCACGGTTTCCAGCGCGCATTGCGCCGCCAGAATGTGCAGCCCGGCTCGCTGCTCCGCGCCCGATGGCAGCGCGTCGCCCCGCTCGATCAGACCCTCGATCAGCGCGGTGCGTTCGGCTGGGCGGCAATGGCCCACCGCAAGCCGGATCACGTCCCGCCACTGCTCGTCCGCCGCGTGGATCAGCAGCTCCTTGACCGCGCCGCTCTCGACGAATGCCTTGGCCGCCAGATAGTCCTGGAAGGTGCGGTGGATGAACTGCACCGCGTCATCGGCGCGTTCCTGGAGCAGCCCGCTGCGATTGACCAGATGGGTGAGGACCGCACCGGGCGGACCTTGCTTCCGCACATGGGGCATCACCCGCAGTGTCTGCGCGATCTGCTTCTCGGCCTCCTCGCGGCAGAGCTGGTTCTGCCCGGTGCGCACCAGCCACGCGGCGACGGTCTGGAACAGCTCCAGATGCTCCTCGACGCCCATCTCGATGCCCTCGGGGGTGCCGATCCGCCGCTGCTTGTCCCGGGCGCCCAGCAGCATGCCCAGCGCGGCCTGGTACAGCTCCCAACGGGTGCTGGGCAGCAGCCCGCCCCGGCGGCGGTGCAGCGCGCAGATCACCGCGCACAGCAGGGGAGTGCGGGCGAGGATCCGCAGCGCCGGATTGCGGGCGAACTGCTGGACCAGATCCTGCTCCAGCTCGACCAGCACCGCCTGTTCCTCGCGGCCCCGGTGCCAGTCCGGGTGTCCGTCCCACTCCAACCGGGCCGTACGGTGCCAGGCGGCGACGAAGGCGTGGATGTCCTCGTCCCGCATGGGCAGCAGGGTCAGCTCCTCGAACCGCTCGGCCCGGAGCCAGTCCGGGTCCACCGCGCCTGGCCGCACGGTGGCCAGGCAGCGGACCTTCGGATAGAGGTCCAGCAGCTCGGCCAGCCAGTCCCGGGCGGCGGCCCGGTCGGAGGTCGGCACCTCGTCCAGACCGTCGACCAGCAGCAGGGCCCGGCCCGAGGCAAGCACCCTCGCTGCCCATCCCTCCGGCGCCGGGCCGGTCTGGAGTTTGGCCACCTGGGGGAGCGCGGTCGGGTCGGGGAACGCCCCGCCCTGGGCCCGGACATTGCGCAGCGGGACGACGAAGGGCACCAGGCCGTTCAGTTCGTCCAACTCCGGGCCGAGCGTGCTGCTGGCCGCGTGCGCGGCAAGCCACCACACCAGGGTGGTCTTCCCGGCTCCGGCCTCACCGCGCAGCAGGACCCTGGGGCGATCGGAGAGCAGGTCGTGGATGCGGCGCGGACCGGAGGCCCCGGTCGAGCTGGTCCGCACATGGTCGGAGGACCGGGGAGCGGCTTCCGCCTCCAGACTCACGTACGCGGTGTCCAGCTCCCAGGACGTCTCACGGGTGTCCAGCTCGTCGATGCCGAAGATCTTCGTCTTCCGGTACCGGGCCCGCACCGCACGGGCGTAGCCGTCCTCGAAGTCCTGGTCGCGGGCGTGGGACTCGGTGATCTCCTCCCAGTGCGGTGTGGCCGCGGCGTCCAGACCGAATGTCCAGGAAGGCTCAGGCGTCCAGGCAGGCCCAGGCGACCAGGCAGGCTCGGCCCTCCCCAGAGAGGCGCCGACGATCCGGGTGTGCGTCCGGCCCCGCGGGATCTCCCTGACGATGCCGAGCAGCACCTCGCCCGCGAAGATCGGAGCCCCGGAGAGACCGGCGAGCGGCGAGTCGTCCCCGTCGGGCTCGGCCAGCGAGGGGCGGGCCAGTTCGAAGGTCAGGGCGCCGCCGATCCGTCCGGCCATCGGCAGCACGGTGCCCTGGAAGTGCTCGTACTCCAGCCGTCCTTCCGGGCCCTGGCGCTGGATGTCGGGGAAACCGACGATCTCGCAGTCGGGGATCGGCGCACGGGTGGTGACGCGGCCCACCCGGGGGCGGCTGAGCCGGGGGAACGGCTCCTCCACGTCGGCTTTCCATTCGAGGGTGAGCAGCGCCAGGTCATGCTCACTCGACACCGTCTCGGCCACAGGGCGGACCGGGCGCCCCAGGACGGGGGAGGTCACCGTGGTCTCGTCGGGATCGACCAGGATATGGGCGCAGGTCAGCACGGTGAACGGGCCCAGCAGCACCCCGCTGCCCTGTACGCCGCCCGACACCACCGCCACGACCCGGTCGGCCGCCCGCAGCGGACGGCTCACGAGGCGCCCGGCCCGCGCTGGCCGAAGTGCGCGGTGGAGCCCGCGCGCCGGTTGCCGACCTGCCAGGGCGCACCGGTCCGGGCGTCGCGCGCCTTCAGCGTGACGTTGACCTTGTGGGTGCGCGTCTCGCCGCGCGTGTGGTCGGTGCCGGCGTCCACCACCCACGCCTTGACCCGCCCGCCGCCTGTGGTCTCCCGGCGCAGCTCCACCGTGAACTCCATGGAGATGTCGCCGACCTCGAAGGCCACGTCCTGCCCGGTCGCGCGCGCCGCGGCGGTCAGCAGCTCGTCCCGCACGGCCTGCACCGCGTCGGCCAGTTCGATGCGTACGGCATCGCCCGGGCTGTCGTCGTTGTCGCTCACGTTCGTCCGCCCCCCTGTGCCTGACGTACCGACAGATTAGGGCCAGTCGGCGGGCCGGGTGGGCAGTCCGGTCAGTCTCGGCGGCTGCTCATGGACGGTGATCTCCACGCCGTCGAGCCGGTCGGCGCCCGTGATCTCCGCGTTGGCGATCGAGAGCGAGGCCAGCTCGGCGAGGTCCGCCAGCGGGGTCAGGTCGATGCGTGCCTTCTCCGGGTTGTTGCGGAAGGTGCGGAACCAGACGCGCAGGTGGCGCAGGTGGGGGAAGCACTCGGCGATCAGCGGGAGGTCCAGCTCCGGGTGGAAGACGTCGAGTTCGAGGTGGTGCAGCAGGGGGAGCGGGGTCTGCGGGATCCGGGCGCCCGGCAGCGTGAGTCGTAGCTGCCGCAGGCTGGTCAGCTTCTCCAGCCCGGTGGGCGGGGTGCGGGGCGCCGACGGGGCCCAGTCCAGGCTGTGGAGGTTCAGCGCGGCCAGCGGCGACACATCGGTGGTGGGGCCGCACCGGGTCAGCACCAGGGTGCCCAGGCCCTGGAGGTGGTCCAGGCAGGCCAGGTCGTCGATGTGCGGGTTCTGGTCCAGCCGCAGATGGGTCAGCCGGCCCGGTGGCAGCAGCTCACGCAGTTCCTGCGGGGAGAAGCCGCCGCGCAGCATCAGCATCCGGCGGTCGTCCGCGAGCAGCAGCCGCACGTGCTCGCGGCTCTCGGCGGTGAAGAACAGATCGTCCGGGGAGAGCCGGGAGACCACCTCGGCGTGGTAGCGCTGGGTGTCGAACCGCCGCCAGCTCGCCCCGAGCTGGGTGCGGACTGGGAGGTAGGGGTGGTCCGTGAACTGGCGCAGGTAGGGGATCGCGGCGTCGGTGGCGATCAGGGTGGTGGCGATCACGCATGCCTCGGCGGCAGCGTTCTCCCAGTCGGCGGAGAGGACGTCGGTCAGCTCGCTGCGGGCGGGAAGCAGTTCCAGGACGAGCGGACCCACCTCGGCGATTGCCCGAGCCACGTGAGCGTTCATAGGCGGGATGTAGAACTCAGCGGCCAGCATGACCATGCGTCGGACTCCCGGATCCAGGTCCGACGCATGGTCCAGGCAGGCGGCCGCCAGCAGGCGGAGGCGGAGCTGTACGCCCAAGTCCTCCGCGCGGTCGCCGCGCTCCAGCAGCCTGGTCAGTAGATCCGCCCGCTCGTGCGGTCGCGCGTGGGCGACCGCCATCCGGATCACGTCCTCCCACTGGCTGTCGTGCGCGTTGTTGATCAGCAGCCCGAAGTCGCCCTGTTCCACCGCCGCCTTGGCGCCCAGGTAGTCCTGGAAGGTGCGGTGCACGAACTCGACCGTTCCCGGCGAGGGCGCCCGCAGCACCCCGCTGCGCAGCAGCAGATGGGCCAGCACCTGCCCGGCATCGCCGATCGCCTGGGCCGCGGTGACGGACGGCAGCGCGTCGGCGATGATCCGCTGCGCCTGCTCGCGGTCCAGCTCGACCTGGCCGTTGCGGATCAGCCAGTACGCCAGCCGCTGGAGGAGCTGGATCTGCGGCTCCTCGTCCAGCTGCGGGTCCCCGGGTGCGTAGATCGCCCGCTCGGTGTCCCGCCGGGTGAGCAGCATGGACAGCGCCGCGTCGTAGAGCGCCTTGCGGCCGGGCGGCAGGAAGCCGCGCCGGGCCCGGTGCAGGGCGCAGACCAGGCCGCACATCAGCGGGTTGGTGGCGAGTAGGCCCAGGTCCGGCTTGGTGGCCACGGCGGTGTGCAGTGCGGCCTGGTAGCCGTCCAGGGCGGCTCGCTCCTCCTCGCCCCGGCAGGTGGTGCGCACCGCGTCGTGCCAGCGGTCGATGAAGGCCGCGACCTCGTCCCGGCTCATGGGCGAGAGCGCGAAGCTGGCGAAACCCTGAGCGGAGAGCCAGTCATCGGCGACCGCGGTGGGGCGCGAGGTGACCAGCCAGAGATTGCCGGGGTAGGCGATGAGCAGGTCGTTCAGCCAGGCCCGGGTGCGCTCGCGGTCGCGCTCGGGGATCTCGTCGATGCCGTCGACCAGCAGCACGCCGCGTCCGGCGGCGAGCACGCGATCCGCCCAGCCGGTCGGCTGCGCGCCGTGCAGCGGGTTGTGGACGGCGGCCAGCAGCCGGTCCGGGGTGGGGAGCGCCTCCTGCCGGGCGATGGTGCGCAGCGGCAGCACGAACGGCACCCGGCCGATCAGCTGCTCCATCCCGGCCGGGGGCTGCTGCCGGGCGGTGGAGACGGCCAGCCACTGCACGAGGGTCGTCTTGCCGGAGCCCGCGATGCCGCGCAGCAGGACCCGGTCATGCCCGGACAGCGCCTGCTCGGCGGGGCGCGGCACGGCCTCTTCGTGGGCCGCGTCCCCCTCCTCCGGTATCGCCTCCAGGCTGAGGTACGCGGCGTCCAGCGGCCAGCTGGCCTCGTACTGGCTCAGGTCGATGCCGACGATGGTGAGCGTGCCGTACTTCTGGGTGACGTACTCGGCGTACCGCCTCTCGAAGCCGGCGTCCTCGGCGGGCTGGGACGGCAGCCGCTCGATCAGGATGTCGATCTTGGTGATCAGCTCGCCGAGCTGGTTGCTCTGCGAGACCAGGGTCCGGGCGACGAAGGTCGAGCGCTGGGTGAAGAAGTGCAGGATGTGCAGGCAGGCGGTGTCCAGCAGGCGCTGGAAGAGGACGGTCGCGTCCGCGCTGAGATGCAGGTCGGCGCGCTGGTCCAGGACGTGATCGACCAGTACGCGGGCGAATGAGCGACGTCCCAGCCGCACGGCCTGGACGTCGTCCATGTCGAGGTCGCCCAGGACGTGCAGGGTGCGGGCGAGTGCGTCCGCGACGGCCCCGTCCTCATCGGCTGGGCAGGGCCGCTCCCCGGGACCGCTCGACGTCACGGCCTGCTTCACCAGCCGCTCCGCCAGCTTGCGCAGGTCTTTGTCATCGAGGGTGCGCTTCTCGCCCTTGAAGGAGACGAGCGAGGAGATGCGCACCGGGCGGTCGACCAGGCCCGCGCCCGGCCCCTCGGTCACGAACAGCTTTCTGACCAGCGGTGTCACGGCACTGGACGCGAGCCGCGCGCCGATGCTGACTGCGGGATCCATGGCCTAGGGAACGAGCGTGTCGAACCGGCCGCGCCTGATGCCGCTGATGAGCGCGCCCAGCGTCTCGCGTGTCATCGAGAGGATGATCTCTGGGTCGTCGCTCTCGCGGAGGCGTATGCAAGGGCCGGAGGCAGCGATCTCCACGCAGTTGGCTCCCTGGCCCTCGCTGAAGGAGGACTTCCGCCAGTTGACTTCGTACATGCCGTCTTCCCTCAGTGCGTGTAGAGAATGTGCTGGATGAGCCCCCATGAGTCGCGCTCCTCATGAAGCTCGGGGGACTCGTCCGCCACCAGGGCCGGGAGCGCGCTCTTACTCAGGCCGGTGAAGGTAGTCCCGTACTGGGCGATGGATTCGGCGTCTCCAAGCCAAAGGCTACCGGAGGGGTGTTCGGCGGAAACCGTCTCAAGCCCCTGAACTCCCGTTTCCAGAAGCATGAATGGGGTGCTGAACCACGGAGCCCGCACGCCCATTTCGAAGGGCAGCACCTGGATCGTTACGCCGGGGATCCTGGACATCCGCATCAGATGGATGAGCTGCCCACGCATGACGTGTGCGCCGCCCACACACATCCGCAGCGCTGATTCGTGGATCACGGCGTGGAAGGAGACGGCAGGATCCTTGCGCAAGACGTCCTGTCGGGCCAGGCGAAACCGAACCTGGGCCTCAATCCTGTCGGGGCTCTCGTCCGGCCGGGTGTTCCGGAAGAGCGTGCGCATGTAGGACTCGGTCTGGAGCAGGCCCGGAATCAGCAACGTCTCGTAGCTTCGGAGACTCGTGGAGCGGAACTCCAGCTCGGCGAGATCGAGGATGAACTGGGGGAAGACCTTGCGGTAGTCCGACCACCACCCCTTGCCCGTGCTCTCCGACATGCTCACGAGCCCGTCAAGGTAAGCCTCATTTTTGCACCCGTAGGCGTGAACCAGCTTCCGGAGCCGCTCCGTGGGGATCGCGGTCCGGCCCGCCTCGATGTGACTCAGGTGGGGCGTGCCCATGTCGATGAGCTTGCCGCCCTCGGCGATGGACAACCCCGCTGCTTGCCGCAACTTCTTGAGCTCCGCGCCCAATCGGCGCTGTCGCTCGGTGATGACAGTTCGCAGCGCCATGTCGGCGGCCCCCTCCATGGAATCTTGCCCCCAGTGTGCCCGGTGACCCGGAGGCGGTCCACCAAATCCCCTGACACGGTTGCAAGTTAGCTGACCTGACATCTACCGTGAGTGTCGCAGGTCACATCGGGATCTCGCCCTGGAGCGTGCCATGGGAGTACATCCGAACCAACTGTCCGAACTGCCGTCCAGTTACGTCCTGTTCGCGCCAGCGACACCCCTCGCCCCCAAGGTCTGCCGGGACTTATTGCGCAGCCTCCTCACGGCCCTCGGGCTGGACGAACTGATCGACTCCGCCGTCCTCTGCGTATCGGAACTGGTCACCAATGTGCACCGGCACGCAAAGGGCGACGTGAAGCTGACCGTGACGGTCGAGCGCACCCGGGTGTGGGTCGCCGTACACGACGAGGACCCGGCGCCGCCGTGCGCGCGCCGGGCCCTGCGGGACGACACCGACGGTCGCGGGCTCCTCCTCGTCGCCGCCGTCTCCGACGACTGCGGGGTGTCCGGGGGGCCGCCCGGCGCCCTCGGCAAGAGCGTCTGGTTCCAGCTGGCCATTCCGGCGGGGAGTACAACATGAGCAGCCACCCCGCCGAGCGGGTCGCCACCCTGTTGCACAGCGAGTTGGCCGACTTCGGGGTGCGGCTTCCAGCGCTGCGGGCGGAGATACGGCCGGGGGAACCGCCGTTGCTGATCGTCGGGGCCATCCCGCTCGGCGCCGGGTTCGGGCTGCTGCGGATCCTCGGCGACTACCGGCGCCTGCTCGACTACGAGGCCACCGTCCGGGCGTAGTGCTCCGCGATCTCGTCCGTCGTGGTCAGCCACACCCCGGGGTGGTTCACGATGTACTCCAGCGCCTGCTCCAGGTACTTGTGCCGGAACGGCTGGTTGATGACGAACGGGTGCAGGACCAGCGACATCACCCGGCCGCTGTCGGCCGAGTCGGCGTACAACTGGTCCAGCTGGTCCTTGACGATCCGCACGAAGTCCGGGCCGCTGAGACTCTTGCCGACGAACAGGCCGATGTCGTTGACCTCGACGGTGTACGGCACGCTCAGCATGCCCGGCACGTTCAGCCGGTACGGCTGGTCGTCGTTGGTCCAGTCGAGGACGTAACTCAGGCCCAGCTCGGCGAGGAGGGCCGGCGTCCGGAAGGACTCGGTGAGGGCCGGGCCCAGCCAGCCGCGCGGCCGGGTGCCGGTGGCCTTCTCGATGGTGTCGACCACCTCGGTGAGGTACGCGCGCTCCTCGTCCGGGTCCAGATCGGCCTGGAAGATGGAGTTGTTCTTGCCGTGGGCGGCCCACGCCCACTTCCGCTCCACGCCCGCGCGGATGATCTGCGGGTAGCGCTCGGCGACGTCGGAGTTGAGCAGCACGCTGGCGCGCAGCTGGTGCCGGTCCAGGGTCTCGATCAGCCGCCAGATGCCGACCCGGGGGCCGTAGTCGCGCCAGCCGTAGTTCAGCGGGTCCGGGGCCAGCCGGGCGGTGTCCGCGAAGATGCTGGTCGAGGGGCGGTCGACCTGGTAGTGCTCGACGTTCACGCCGAGGTAGAAGGCCACCCGCGCGCCGCCGGGCCAGTGGATCGGCTCCCGCTCGGTGATCGGGCTGTAGTCGTAGAGCTGGTTGTCCATGCTGCTCACCTCTGTCGGCTGGGGTGCTGTCTGCCGGTGGAGATGGTCGGGTCTGACATTGGTGTCAGGTTCAAGCGGTGGGGTGTGGGCCCGCCGGGCCTTTGGTCCCGAAACGGGCATCGGAAGGCTCCCGGAAATCCTTTTCGATCTTGCTTTCCGGTGACATGCCGCACAGGGCTTGGCGATCTACTAGGCGAAATAGGGGGGAATGCGGCGGCCGGGGCGGGGGCCGCCAGCCGGTGCCGGGCGCGGCTTGTGCGGGCTTTCGGGGGATTATTCCGCGCGCTTCCGCTACGGCCTCGGCTAGTAGAAGCGGCTCTTGGCGGTACGGGGATCGCGGGTTACCAAGGTATGGCCGTCCCGGTCGTGTGCCGGGACGCATTCATGCTCTGACGTCCCACCGAGAGGCACTTCCATATGACGAAGCACATCACGACTCACCTCGCGAGCACGTCGGTCCTGCGTACCCGTGCCGCCGTTGTGGCAGCGGGTCTGGGAGCGTCGGTCGCGCTGGGAGCCGGGGTGGCGCTCGCCGTGGACACGCCCTCCGCTCCGGAACGTCCCGTCGCCGTGACGAGCGCGGCCGACTCGGCCAAGGCCGAGGCCGCCGCCAAGCTCAAGGCGGAGGCGGCGAAGAAGGAGGCCGAGCGGGCCGCGCAGCAGAAGGCGTCCCGTAGCCAGGAGCGCAAGCCGGTCAAGCCGGCCCCGGCCAAGCCGGCGCCGAAGCCCGCGCCCAAGGCCGCCCCGGCTCCGAAGCCCGCGCCGAAGCCGGTCAGTGACTGGATGGCGCCGCTCAACAGCTACACGCTCGGCTCGACCTTCGGTCTGGCCGGCAGCCACTGGTCGCACAACCACAGTGGTCAGGACTTCGTCGTGCCGACCGGCACCGCCGTGAAGGCCGCGCACGCGGGCACCGTCGTCAAGGCCGGCCCGTGGGGCGGCGGCGACGGCCCGGCGTACGGCAACGCCATCGTGATCTCGCACGGCAACGGCATATACACCCAGTACGCGCACCTGTCGCAGATCAACGTGCACATAGGCCAGGCGGTCGGCAAGGGCCAGGACATCGGCCTGTCCGGCAGCACCGGCAACTCGACCGGGCCCCACCTGCACTTCGAGGTGCGCACCACGCCGAACTACGGCTCGGCGATCAACCCGGTGAACTTCCTGCGGGGGCACGGCGCGGGGGTGTGATCCCCGCCGATCCTCCACCGATGGGCCGGGACCCACGGGCCCCGGCCGGTGAGCTTAGGTCAGCCGGCCTGGTGGGCCTGAGTGATCAGATCGAGGGCGACCTCGAGGGCAGCCGCGCGCTTGTCCTCCGGGTCGCCCTCGACGTTGTTGAGCGCGAACATCCCCGAGTGCAGCGTGAAGAGCGCGGTGGTGGCCCGCACCTGGTCGACCAGCGAGGCGTCCGCTTCCTTGACCAGGTCGGTCATGGCGAGCAGCCGGTCCTTGAAGCTGGCGCCGATGATCAGCTCGCGGACGGTGGCCTGGTTCTCCTGCATGAAGCGGAAGAGGGGGGCGGCGGCGGCCAGCGCCGCGCTGTAGCGGCGCAGCAGCTCCTTCTTGGTCTCCAGGGTGCGCGGCTGCTGCTGGCCCCAGGCGATCAGTTCGTCCAGCGGCCGTCCGAGGTCCTGGAAGATGCTGATCAGGATCTCTTCCTTGGTCTTGAAGTGGTAGTACAGCGCGGCCTTGGTGACCTGGAGGTGCTCGGCGATCTCGCGGAGCGAGGTCTTCTCATAGCCGCGCTCGGCGAACAGCTCCAGAGCGATGTCCTGGATGCGCTGACGGGTGTCTCCCCTGCGCGACTGCGTGCTGCTGGCCACGTATCACTCCCTGACTTACTTGACGACCGGCTAGTGGTCGCCTTACCTTCCCTACTGTACGCAACTAGCCGGGCGACAAGTAAGTGCGCAGGGGGTCTGACGAGGCATGTCCGAGGCACGAGGAAAGAACCCGGGCGGACCGGAGGGGTCCAGCGACGCGGGGGCGGGTACGGGGGCGGCCATAGCCGGGAGCGAGTCCGGGGCGCAGGGCAATACGCGCCTGGTGGTGCTCGCTCTGATGATGGCGATGCTGCTCTCCATGCTGGACAACATGATCGTGGGCACCGCGATGCCGACCATCGTCGGTGAACTCGGCGGGCTCGAACACCTCTCCTGGGTGGTCACCGCCTACACCCTGGGCACCGCGACCTCCACTCCGCTGTGGGGCAAGCTCGGCGACATGTTCGGGCGCAAGGGCGTCTTCCTCTCGTCGATCGTCCTGTTCCTGACCGGGTCGGCGCTCTCCGGAATGGCCCAGTCCATGGGGCAGCTGATCGGCTTCCGGGCGGTCCAGGGCCTGGGCGCGGGCGGCCTGATCGTCGGCGCCTTCGCGATCATGGGCGAGCTGGTGCCGCCCCGGGAGCGGGGCCGGTACCAGGGCATGATGGCCGCGGTGATGGGTCTGGCCACCGTCGGCGGCCCGCTGGTCGGTGGCGCGCTCACCGACAACTTCGGCTGGCGCTGGAGCTTCTACATCAACCTGCCGCTCGGCGCGGTCACCCTCGCCCTGATCATGGCGGTGCTGCACCTGCCGGAGCGGCGGCGGTCCGAAGCCCGTATCGACTACCTCGGCGCCGGGCTGCTCGCCGTCGGGATCACCTCGCTGGTGCTGATCACCACCTGGGGCGGCAACGAGTACGACTGGGCCTCGGCCGAGATCATCGGGCTCGGGGTGCTGGGCGTCGCCGCGCTGCTGGCCTTCCTGGCCTCCCAGCGGCGGGCCGCGGAACCCGTGCTGCCGCTCTACATCTTCCGCGACGGCAACTTCTCGCTCGCGACGCTGCTCGCCTTCCTCACCGGCTTCGTGATGTTCGGCGCGATCTCCTTCCTGCCGCTCTTCCAGCAGACCGTGCAGGGCGCCTCGGCCACCAACTCCGGTCTGCTGCTGCTGCCGATGATGTCGGGCGTGATCGTGGTCTCGATGGCCGCGGGCCGCTACACCACCCGGACCGGCCACTACAAGATCTTCCCCGTCGTCGGCGGGGCGCTGATCACTGCCGGGGTGGTGCTGCTCTCCCTCATGGACACCGGCACCAGCCGCCTGACCTCGGGCCTGTACATGGCGGTGCTCGGCGCGGGCATGGGCTTCCTGCTCCAGGTCACCACGCTGATCGCGCAGAACAGCGTGGAGATGAAGGACATGGGCGTGGCCAGCTCCGCGTCCACCCTCTTCCGCACCATCGGCGGCTCCTTCGGCGTCGCGGTCTTCGGCGCGATCTTCACCCACCAGGTGACGGAGACGATGAGCGAGCGGAGCGGGGCCGCCGGCGCGGCGCTGGCCTCGGGCAACGGCGGTCAGCTGAAGCCGTCCGGCCTGAACCGGCTGCCCGCCGACCTCAAGGACGCCTATCTGCACGCGGTCTCCGACGGCACCCACCAGGTCTTCCTCTGGGCGATCGTGGTCGGCGTCGCCGCCTTCGCCGCCGCCCTCTTCATCAAGGAGACCCCGCTGCGCGGCGACACCCCGTCCGCCGACGCGTCCGGCACCACGCCCGGCGCCTCGGGCGACACCACCGAGCTGGTGCGCGCCTGACGCGCAGGCGCTCAGCCGTGGCCCTGGCTCAGTCCGGGACCTGGATGATCGGGAAGCTGCCGGTGTTGGTGGGCGCCGACTCCGGCAGCCAGAGCACGGCCACCGCGCCCTCCCGGCCCTCGGCGGTCGGCTCGGCGTTGCGGAAGGTGAGGCGGGCGCCCAGGATCCGGGCCTGGCCGGCGGCGATGGTCAGGCCCAGGCCGTGGCCCTCGCCCCGGTCCTTGCTGCCGGTGCGGAAGCGGCTCGGCCCCTCCTTGAGCAGGGCCTCCGGGAAGCCCGGGCCGTGGTCGCGGACCCGCAGCACGCGGCCCTCCACGGTCACCTCGAACGGCGCCTTGCCGTGCTTGGCGGCGTTGGCCAGCAGATTGCCGAGGATGCGCTCCAGCCGCCGCGGGTCGGTGGAGACGTGCGCGTCCCGGACCACCGTGACCTGCGCGTCCGGAGCCGCCACCCGCACCCGGCGGGTCACGAACTCCGCCAGGTTGATCTCCTGGAGCTCCGCGCGCTCCGCGAAGCCGTCCAGCCGGGCGACCTCCAGCACGTCCTCGACCAGCTGCCGCATCGCCTGCGCCCGGTCCCGCACCAGCTCGGTGGGGCGGCCCGGCGGCAGCAGCTCGGCGGCAGTGAGCAGCCCGGTCACCGGGGTACGCAGCTCATGCGCGATGTCCGCGGTGACCCGCCGCTCGGCCTCCAGCCGCTGCTGGAGCGCCTCGGCCATACCGTCCACGGCCCGCGCCAGGTCGTCCGTCTCGTCCCGCACCCGGCCGCCGACGGCCTCCCGGACGCGCACCTCGGAGTCGCCCTGGGCGAGCTTGCGGGCCGCCATGGCGGCCTTGCGGAGCCGCCGGGAGAGCTGGTCGCCGATGAGCACCCCGAGCGCGATGCCGCCGAGCACCACCGCCACCGAGCCGATGATCAGGGCCCGGTCCAGGTCCTTGAGCACGTTGAAACGGTCCTGGAAGCGGCTGTGCAGGGACAGCACCTTGCCGTTGCGCAGCGGGACCGACGCCCACACCTCGGGGGCGCCGGAGCCGGAGTCGTCCAGATAGGTGGCCCGCTGCCCGCGCGCCGCCTCCTTCAGCAGCGGCTCGGGCAGCTTGGGGTCGTCGATCTGCGCGTTGAACTGCTTGGTGCCGGTGGTCTCGTACCACTTCTGCGCGGCCACCACCCGCTCGTCCATCACGTCCCGGCTGTTGTCCAGCATCGAGACGCGGGCGGCGTTGTGCACCACCAGACTCAGCGCGACGGCGACCAGCGCGCTCACGGCGGCGATGGCCAGGGAGACCTTCCAGCGCAGGCCGGAGCGGAACACGAGCTTCTTCATGGGATACGCCGAAACCGATCAGGGCTTGAGTTTGTAGCCGAAGCCGCGGACCGTCTCGATCCGGTCCTGGCCGATCTTGCCGCGCAGTCGCTGCACATGGACGTCCACGACGCGCGAGTCGCCGCCCCAGCCGTAGTCCCAGACCCGCTCCAGCAGCCGGTCCCGGGAGAGCACGGTGCCCGGCGCGCCGGAGAACTCCAGCAGCAGCCGCATCTCGGTCGGGGTCAGCGCCACCGGGGCACCGGCCTTGCGGACCTCCATGCCTTCCGGGTCGACCTCCAGGTCCCCGAAGCGCAGCACCCCGCCCTCGGGCTCCGCCTCGCCCGCCTCCGCCGCGCCGCCCGGTCCGCTGGCGTGCCCGAAGCGGCGCAGCACGGCTCGTATCCGCGCCACCAGCACCGCGCCGTCGAACGGCTTGGTGACGTAGTCGTCGGCCCCGGCCTCCAGGCCGAGCACCACATCGATGGAGTCCGCGCGCGCGGACAGCATGATGACCGGGACGGTCGACTCGTCCCGGATCCGGCGGCACAGGCTCACCCCGTCCAGGCCCGGCACCATCACATCGAGCAGCGCGATATCGGGCCGGTTGGCCCGGAACTGCTCCAGACCGGTCAGCCCGTCCGGCACCGCGGTCACCACGAAGCCGTCGCGCTCCAGCGCGAGCTGGGTGGCCTCGCGGATGACGTCGTCGTCCTCGACGAAGAGCACATGGGTTTCGGCCACCGCTGCTGTCAGCCTTCCGTTCCGTCATCGACCGCGGGCGCCGGGGTCTGGTCGCCGCTCTCCCCGGTCCCGCCGCTGTCCGCGGTCTCCCCGCCGTCCTGGTCGTCCCCGGTGCTCGGGTTCTCCGCGGAGTCGCCGTAGTCCGTGTGCGACGTGGTCGTCTCGACGAACTGCTCACGCGTGGGGACCCACTCGTAGATGGTCTCGTCCTGGCCGGCCGGGCCGCCGGCGTCGGAGGTGAAGACGATCCGGGTGACGATCAGTTTGCCCTCGGGGTCGATGTCCGCGAACAGCGGCCCCTGCTCGTCGGTGAAGACGTTCTCGTACCTGCCGCCCTGCTTGCGGTAGACGTACGAGCCGATCCCGGAGCTGTCCTCGCAGTTGCGCACGGTGACCACGACATCGGTCGCGGACTTGCCGGTGAGCGCGCCGTAGCGGACGTCCACCGGGTATTCGCTGCCGTCACACGGCTGGAGGCTGGCTTTGAGCTCGGTGCTGACCTTCGGGTCGGCCTTGACCAGCCGGACGGCGTTGACCTTGGCCGGAACAGGCGTCGGCGGCTTGGCCGAGGCCCTTCCCGAGTCCTCCGCCGAGCCGCTGCTGTACGAATCCGGGGCGGAGGGAGTCTGGAGCTTGGCGGTGTCCGCCTTCCCCTCCTGCCGCAACCCCTCCCCGCCGCTGCCGCATCCGGCCAGCACCAAGCCGCCGGCCGCCGCGAGAGCGACGACCGCGCCGCCCGTGATCACGGCGGTCTTGCCAGGTCTGGCCCGGCGCTGGGCCCGGTCCCCGGCCGGGCACCTGTCCCGGCCTCGGACGCTGGCCAGGTCCCGGACCTTGGTCAGGCCGCGCACCGATCCTGCCCCCGTTCCTCGCCGACATGTCGGCCGAGGGCGCGGGCGTCCAGATCACGGCTCTCCAGCTCCTGCCGCAGCCGGGCCAGCGCCCGGTGCAGCGTGCTCTTGACCGTGCCGGTGGACATTCCCAGGGCCTCCGCCGTCTCCTCAGTGCTCATCTGCTCCCAGTGTCGCAGCACCACGACGCTGCGCTGCTTCGGCGCGAGCACCCCGAGGATGTCCATGAGCAGCGCACGGTCCGCGTGCTGCTCCGTGCTGTCCTCGACGCGGGCATCCGGCAGCTGCTCGGTCGGAACCTCGTCGAGCTTACGGGCGCGCCACCACTCGGTGCGCGTGTTGATCATCACGCGGCGCAGGTAGGCGTCGGCCAGGGACTTGTCGGCTATGCCGTCCCAGCGGCCGTAGGTGCGCACCAGAGCCGTCTGGAGGAGGTCCTGGGCCTCGATGGGGTCGGGAACCAGACGGCGGGCACTGCGCAGCAGCGCGTCCTGCCGGTTCCGCACGTACTCCTCGAAATCCAGAACCTTGCCGCTGCTGGCCATCTCGCAGCCCTCCATTCCGCTGTGTTCCCCACGTCGCGCGCCGCCGGTCGTGCGGCGCGTCGCGCGGCGCCGGTCGCATTCCCGACGACGCGATGAGGACGCTACGGAGGAGCTGTTGCGGACTTCCGTACGGAAGCACTGCGGAGCCTGCACAGCCAGCCATAGATTGTGTAACAACCGGCGGTGAGAGAGCCGACTGTCCTGGTGCGGTGGCTGGAGTGTCACAGCCTTGTCACAGGACGCGTGACAGACGTGCGGCGGGGCGTGTGACAGACGCGTGGCGGGGCGCGTGACAGACGTGCGGCGGGGTGTGTGACAGGGGCTTGCCGCGGGGCGGGGCGCGGCACGGGCCACCGCCTGACCGCGCGGGCGGCGCTCGGCGTCGTAACGCCGCAGTGGAGCGCGCCGCTGCCGGCCGTGGGCCTCGCGCCGCGATCAGGTGGCGCGAGACCGGGTCAGCCGGCGGCCGGGGTGGAGCCGGTCAGGTGAGAGGGAGGCGGTAGGTGGCGCCGGGCAGGGGCTCGACGAGACCGTCGGCGACCAGGCCGTCCAGGGCGCGGGCGCGCTGGACCGGTTCGTTCCACACCCGGTCCAGGACCGCCTGCGGCACCGGGTCCACCGCCTCGCGCAGCACCGCCAGCAGCTTGCCGCGCACCTGGCGGTCGGTGCCGGCGTAGGTCTGGCCGCGGCGCGGTGGGCCGTCGTGCGCCGGGGAACCGGCCAGTCGCCAGGCGCACTGCGCCGCGACCGGGCAGCGCGAGCAGTCCGGGGTGCGGGCGGTGCAGACCAGGGCGCCCAGCTCCATGGTGGCGGCGGCCCAGCGCGCGGCGGTCGGCTCGTCGGCCGGCAGCAGCTCGCGGGCGAGCCGGCGCTCGGCGGCGGTGGTGGCGTTCGGCGGGTACTGGGTGCCGCTCACCAGGCGGGCGAAGACCCGGCGGACGTTGGTGTCCAGCACCGGGTGCCGCTGCCCGTACGCGAAGGAGGCCACCGCCGCCGCGGTGTACTCGCCCACGCCGGGCAGCGCGAGCAACTGCGCGTGGTCGCGCGGCACATCACCGCCATGCCGTTCCCGTATCGCCGCCGCGGCCGCGTGCAGCCGCAGCGCCCGCCGCGGGTAGCCGAGCCGGCCCCAGGCCCGCACCGCCTCGCCGGGCGGCTCGGCGGCCAGGTCCGCGGGGCGCGGCCAGCGGGCCAGCCACTGCTCGTAGACCGGCAGCACCCGGCTCACCGGGGTCTGCTGGAGCATGAACTCACTCACCATCACACCCCACGGCCCGGCCTCGGGGCGGCGCCACGGCAGATCGCGGGCGTGCGCCCGGAACCAGTCGATGACCGGCGGGTGCAGGGCGTGCGAGTCCGGGCGCACGCCATCGGCGTCGACGGACGGGCTGCCGCCGGACGCGACGGCAGCGGCGGTAGCGGCGGCGGAGTCGGCGGAGGCAGCCGCGGAGGCGGTCGCGGAGGCGGGTGCGGGAATGGCAGTCATGGCAATGACGATCCTGGCACGGCGCCGCCCCACCCGGGAAACGTCGCGGTCCCGCGCGTGGCGCGCCCCCGGAGCGGGCGCCGCCCGACGAAGCTAAGGACGGCCGAAGCGGTCCTGGGCGGCCAGGACGGCGTCCGCGTGGACCGCCGACCACGCCCCCAGGGCGCGGATCGGAGTGAGCAGCGCGGCACCGGCCTCGGTGAGGGTGTAGTCGACGCGCGGCGGGGCCTCGGCATAGCGACGGCGTTCCACCAGGCCGTTGTACTCCAGCCGCCGCAGCGCCTCGTTGAGCACCTTGGGGCTGAGCCCGCCGATCCGGGCCAGCAGCGCACGCGGCCGCATCGGGCCGCCCTCGCCGAGGACGTAGACCACCACGCTGTCCCAGCGGTTGGCCAGCACCTCGAAGGCGATCCGGGCCCGGCAGTCCGCGGCGAACGGATCCCCGCCCAGGTCGTCCCTGCCCAAGTCCTCGTCCCCACCCAAGTCGTCGCCCCCGTCCGGCTCCGGCGGCTCTCCCCGCCCTCCCATACGGCCATCCTGCCGGGCCGATGCCTACCGAGTGGTGTGTATCGGCCCGCCTAGCGTCCCGGACATGACATCCCACAACACGGACAGGGGCAGGGGCATGCGCATCGGCATTCTCGGTACGGGCGCCATGGCGGCGGCGCTGGGCGGGGCCTGGGTACGGGCCGGACACCAGGTCATGGTCGGCGGCCGCGACACCGCGGCAGCGGCGCCGGACGCCCGCGTCGCCAAGGTGTTCGGCGTCTGCCACGAGAGCATCTGGACGCTGCCGCGCCCGGCCTTCGAGGGTGCGCCACTGGCCGTCCCCTTCTGCGCGGACGCCCCGGCCGCCACCACGCTCACGGCTGAGCTGATCACCTCGATGGGCTGCACCCCGCTGCCCTGCGGCGGCCTGGATCGCGCGGCGCTGCTGGAGGCGACCGCGGTCTTCGCCATCGGCGTGTGGTGGTCCGGCGGCGAGGCCCGCCACGCCTTCCCGTCCCCCGCCCTGGCCCCGGGCGCCATCGACGACGATCCTGAAGCGGCGGTGTGATGCCGAGGACCTCACCTCCGGCAGGGGCGGTTGGGGAGGGGCGCTTGTAGCGTCTGGGCGATGAGCGGCAGTCAGACGCAGACGGGGATACCGCCGAAGGGGAAGCAGGGCCCGTCCCAGGGGGCGCGAGCGGGGACGCGGTCCCGTGCGCTGGTGCGGGACTTCCTGCTGTGGGCCCTGCTCGCCGTGCCCGTGGTCCTCGGCGACCGGCTGGGG
Source organism: Streptomyces sp. JLBT605 (assembly GCF_058215555.1). NCBI lineage: Bacteria > Bacillati > Actinomycetota > Actinomycetes > Kitasatosporales > Streptomycetaceae > Streptomyces > Streptomyces sp. JLBT605. Next base: position 2,884,392 of record NZ_CM177087.1, on the reverse strand, counting down.
CTCGGGGTGCGGCGGCCCGCGTGGCAGACGCTGGGCGGACTCCTGCTGCTCGCCGCCGCCGTGGCGCTGTCCCGTCGGCGGCCGGTCGCCGCGCTGCTGACGGTCGCCGGGGCCGGCCTGGCCGCGTCACCGGCCCTGTTCACCGTCTCGTACGGGCCCGCGCTGTCCATTGCCGGGTATCTGCTCGGCCGCCGCGCCCAGGCGGCCCGCCCCGCGCTGCTCGCCTTCGGCACGATCGCGGCCGGCGGCACCGCGCTCACCCTCGTCCGCCCCTCCACCGAACCGGTCGTCGGGTGGCTGGTGCTCCTCGCCACGCTGCTCTTCGGCGCGATCTTCCCCTGGCTGACCGGCCGTCACCGGCGCCAGTCCCGGGCGCTGGACGCGGCGGGCTGGAGCCGGGCCGCGCAGCTCGAACGCGAACAGGAGATCGTCGCCGACCGGGCACGGCTGCGCGAGCGGACCCGCATCGCCCAGGACATGCACGACTCGCTCGGCCACGATCTGAGCCTGATCGCGCTGCGCGCGGGTGCCCTTCAGGTGGCTCCGGGCATGGACGAGGCCCACCGGGCGGCGGCCGGGGAGCTGCGCGTGGCGGCGGCCGAGGCGACCGAGCGGCTCCGGGAGATCATCGGGCTGCTCCGCGAGGATGCGCAGCCGGCGGCGGAGGACGCGCTCCTCGTCCCGGCGGGGGAATCCATCGAGGCGCTGGTCGAGCGTGCGGCGGACTCGGGGCTTCCGGTGCGGCTGGTGCGGACAGCGGCGAAGGGGGCCCCCGGTGGGGCGCAGCGGCCCGGGAGCGCCGAGGGTGGCCTCACACCGATCGCCGGACGTGCCGCGTACCGGGTCGTCCAGGAGTCGCTGACCAACGCGGCCAAGCACGCCCCGGGTTCGGCGGTGACGGTGACGGTCACCGAGGAGACCGAGGCGGAAGGGCGATGGGGCGGCTCGGATCGGGTGACGATGGTGTCGGTCGTCACCACGGGCGGCCCCGCACCTGCCGCGTCGGCGGGCCCGGCCACGGGCGACGCCGGCTCGGCCGGGAGCGGGCTGCTCGGCCTGCGGGAGCGGGTCGGGCTCGCGGGCGGCACCTTCACGGCAGGCCCTCGGGGGGACGGCTTCGCGGTGGTCGCCCGCCTGCCGCACGGGCCCGTACGCCCCGAGCCCACCGCCCCCGGGAGCCCGGCCGCCGGACAGGAGTACGCCCGTGCCCGGCGGACGACGCGGCGCGGGCTGGCACTGGCGTACGCCGGGGTGGGCGCGGCCGCGCTGTGCGTGGTGGCGGGGGCGTTCGGCTGGTACGCGTACACCCGCACCCATGCGGTGCTGAGCCCGGAGGACTACGCGGCGCTACGCATCGGCGACCCTTACCCGGAGGTCAAGGCGCTGCTGCCCGATCTGGTCGCCACCGACCCGCCGAGCGAACGCGCCCCGGCCCCACCCGCCGGGGCCGACTGCCGCTACTACCGCGCGAGCGACGAACTCTTCGTCAGCGTCGACCACTTCCGGCTCTGCTTCCGCGACGGTCGGCTGGTCTCGAAGACGGTGGTGCCCCGAGCAGGGACGCGGACGGGTTAGGCAGTGGGCGGTTCACCTGCGGCCGGTTCCACGGTCCACCCCAGCCTCCCCCGTGCCCCGGGCCGGAGCAGTGGCGCGACCGGGCAACGCAGTCGCCGTACATTCCCCGCAAGCACGAGTAGGGGAGAAGGCGCTGGCCCCGCCCATCGGCTGCTCCTCGTGGCCGATGGGCGGGGCCGTGCTGTTTACGCTGACGCCATGACGGTACGTGTGCTGCTCGCCGACGACGAGGCGGTGATCCGGGCCGGGGTGCGTGCCATCCTCGCCGCCGATCCGGGGATCGAGGTCGTCGCGGAGGCCGGGGACGGGCGGGCGGCGGTGGAGGCGGCACGGGCCCACCGTCCGGATGTGGCGCTGCTGGACATCCGGATGCCGAGGCTGGACGGGCTGGCGGCCTGCGAGGAGATCGTCCGGGGCGCCGCGCCGGGGACCGCCGTCGCCATGCTGACCACCTTCTCCGAGGAGGCGTACATCGCCCGCGCGCTGGGCGGCGGGGCCACCGGCTTCCTGCTCAAGTCCGGGGATCCGTACGAACTCCTCGCGGGGGTGCGGGCGGTGGCGGACGGCGGGGCGTTTCTGTCGCCCGCCGTGGCCCGCCACGTCATCGCCGAGCTGGGCGGCGAGCGCCTGGCCCGTGGCGCGGCGGCGCGGGCGCGAATCGAACCACTGACGGAACGTGAGCGCGAGGTGCTGGCCCTGGTCGGCGCGGGGCTGTCGAACGCCGAGATCGCGCGCCGGCTGCACCTGGTGGAGGGCACGGTGAAGGGCTACGTGAGCGCGGTCCTCAGCCGACTGGGGGTCGGCAACCGGGTGCAGGCGGCCATCGTGGCGTACGAGGCGGGGCTGGTCAGCGAGAAGTGATCTGGTCAGTGGCGGGTGAACGGGCCAGTGGGAAGTGAGCTGGTCAGCGAGGGGTGAGGCGGTGCGGGCGTGGCCTTCCGGACGCGCTGGCGCTGCCCAGCAGCCACGCGGCGCTCGCCGCCGAACGGGCGCGTTCGATACGGGCCGTCAGCGGCCCGGCGAGGAAGCGGGCGCAGACGGCGGCGACCAGCGCGCCGAGCAGGCAGCCGGCGGCTACGTCATGCGGATAGTGCACGCCGACGAAGACCCGGGAGAAGGCCAGCAGCGCCGCCACCGGCAGGAGCAGTGCGCCGGACCTCCGCCAGGCGAACGCCGTCGCGACCGCCAGCGCGGCTGCCAGGGTGGCGTGGTTGCTGGGGAACGACCAGTCACCCGGGGGTGGGCAGGCGGCGATCGGGGGTGCCGCGCCGTCCACCGCGCGGCAGGGGCGCTCCTCATCCACGACGGTCTTGGCGATCTCGCTGAATCCGTACGCCAGAACCGTGGCCAGCGGTATCAGCAGTGTGAGGGCCAGAGTCCGCGCGGTGTGGCGGCGGGCCCGCCACCAGGCCGCGACTGCGGCCGCACCCAGCATCAGCAGCCCCGCGTCGGTACCGAATTCGGCCAGGTCATGCAGCCAGTCGGGCGAGTCATGGGCGGTGTCAGTGATGGTGCGATAGAGATCCGTACTGGTCATGCCGGGGACGTTATAGATCGGTACGCCCCGCCACATGGGGCGATCGGCAGCCGTCGCACCTGACGAAAGTCGTAACCGGCGGGGTCCGGCCGACCGGGTGAGGGGGCCGGTCCGGTCGGATGATGGGAAAAGTTGCCGAGCTCTGCGGCGGGTAGTGGCTGGTCGTGCGGCGGATCTCTCGTAGAGTTTCCGCGTGGGATCTCTGCGCAATCCGATCGGGCCGCTTCCCTCCTCCATCTACTGGCGACGGAGGGCAGTTGCGCTGCTGCTGCTCGCGCTCACCGTCCTGCTGGTCGTCTGGGCCTTCAGCCTCGGCGGTTCCGGCGGTGGCAAGGAGGACGACGGCAAAGGCGCGGGCGAGAGCGGATCGGCGGGCACCATCACCCCGGGTCCGTCCGCGACCGGGCCGGTCAACAGCAGTCGGCCGGGCGGGCGGGACGAGGCAGCGGACGGCGGCACCGGCCAGGACGGCGACAGCGCGGGAGAGAGCGGCGGCAGCGGATCCGCGGGCTCCGGCGGCGCCGTGGGCGGGGCCGGACAGGGCATCGGCAGCGGCTCCAGCCCGGTGCTGCCCGCCGGGTCCCAGCTGGCGGACTGCAAGGCCGGCGCGGTGGAGCTGACGGTGCGGAGCGTCAAGGGTTCCAAGGTGAAGAACTCCTACGCGCCGGGTGAGAAGCCGGTGTTCGAGATGGTCGTCAAGAACGCGTCGAACACCGCCTGCAAGGTGGACTTCGGCCGCGCCTCGGCCTCGCTGACCATCACCAACTCCGACAACGACCATGTGTGGGCGACGAGCGACTGCCCCAAGGGCAGCGCGATGGCTTTCCTCGAGGTGCCCGGCAAGGGCGAGACCAAGCGGACCGTGGAGTGGGACCGCAAGAAGAGCGCGGCCGACTGCGCGAAGCCGTCCGGTACCGCCACCGCCGGACCGGGCACGTACCTGGTCGAGGCGAAGGTGAGCGGGCTGGGCGCGGCGCAGGTGTCGTTCGTGCTGGAGAAGGACTGAGACCAGGCTCCCCGACAGGGCGGTCGGGGAGTCTCACACGTAGGGAGTCCGAAACAGGTAGGGAGTCCGAACAGGGCGCGGAACCAATCCGCGCCCTGTTTCCGTACCCGGCGCTGTCGGCGCTGTCCTACACGTAGCGTTCGAGGATCGAGGACTCGGCGAGCCGCGAGAGTCCCTCGCGCACCGAACGGGCACGTGCCTCGCCGACGCCGTCGACTGTCTGGAGGTCGTCCACGCTGGCCGCCAGCAGCTTCTGCAGTCCGCCGAAGTGCTCGACCAGCCGCTCGATGATCGCTCCCGGCAGCCGGGGGACCTTCGCCAGCAGCCGGAAGCCGCGCGGCGAGACCGCGGAGTCGAGCGTTTCGGGGGAGCCGCTGTATCCCAGGGCGCGGGCCACGATGGGGAGTTCCAGCAGCTCGGCGTGGCTGAGCCGGTCCAGCTCGGCGAGCGCCTCGGGCACCGTGCGGGTGCGCTTGGCGGTGGGCTCGGGGACGTAGTCGCGGATGACCAGCTCGCGCTCCGGCTCGACGCCCGCGATCAGCTCGTCCAGCTGGAGGGAGAGGAGCCGGCCGTCGGTGCCCAGCTCGACGACGTACTCGGCGATCTCGGTGGCGATCCGCCGCACCATCTCCAGGCGCTGGGCGACCGCGGTGACGTCCCGAACGGTGACCAGGTCCTCGATCTCCAGGGCGGAGAGGGTGCCGGCGACCTCGTCCAGCCGGAGCTTGTACCGCTCCAGGGTGGCCAGGGCCTGGTTGGCGCGGGAGAGGATCGCCGCGGACTCCTCCAGGACGCGCCGCTCACCGTCGACGTAGAGGGCGATCAGCCGCATCGACTGGCTGACCGACACCACCGGCAGGCCGGTCTGGATGGAGACGCGCTGGGCGGTGCGGTGCCGGGTGCCGGTCTCCTCGGTCGGGATGGACGCGTCCGGGACCAGCTGCACCCCCGCCCGCACGATCTTGGTGATGTCCTTGTCAAGGATCATCGCGCCGTCGAGCTTGCACAGCTCACGGAGCCGGGTCGCGCTGAACTCGACATCGAGCACGAAACCGCCGGTACACAGCGATTCGACGGTCTTGTCGAAGCCCAGCACGATGAGGCCGCCGGTGTTGCCGCGCAGGACGCGCTCCAGGCCGTCGCGGAGCGCCGTGCCCGGTGCCACCGCGCTCAGGGAGGCGCGCATCAGACCATCGGCCTTGCCGGGAGCTGCTGCCCGGTCGCCTGCTGCCACTGCACTCCTCCGTCGCCAGGTCTTTTCACGTGCCGCGGGCCGCCCCCAGCCGTCCTGGTGTGCGTACGCCGTCCGGCTCTGCGTACGTCCGCCGGGCGGCGTCTTACCGCGTCGACGGGCGAGACCAGGGCAAAGTCTACCGGCGGTCGGCGTCCTCCCGCGGGGCCTCCCGGCGTACGCGCCGGGGCAGAACCCGGAGCGCGTCCCCTATGTCCGCGACTTCGGTCACCCGCATGCCGGATGGGACCTTGCCGGGATCGGCGGGCACCAGGGCGTGCGTGAAGCCCAGCCGGGCCGCCTCGGCGAGCCGCCGCTGCACGCCGGTGACCCGCCTGACCTCACCGGCCAGGCCGACTTCGCCGATCGCGACCAGGTTCTTCGGCAGCGGGGTGTCGCTCGCGGCGCTGGCCAGCGCGAGCGCCACGGCGAGATCCGCGGCGGGCTCGGAGAGCTTCACGCCGCCGACCGTGGCGCTGTAGATGTCCCGCTTGCCCAGTGCGCTGATCTTGCCGCGCTGCTCCAGCACCGCCAGCATCATCGACACCCGGGAGGTCTCCAGGCCCGAGGTGGTGCGGCGCGGGGAGGGGATCTGGGAATCGACGGTGAGCGCCTGCACCTCGGCGACCAGCGGCCGGCGGCCCTCCAGGGTCACGGTCAGGCAGGTGCCGGGCACCGGCTCGGCGCGGCGGGTGAGGAAGAGCCCGGAGGGGTCGGCGAGGCCGGTGATGCCCTCGTCGTGCAGCTCGAAGCAGCCGACCTCGTCGGTGGCGCCGTAGCGGTTCTTCACGCCGCGCACCAGGCGGAGCCGGGCGTGCCGGTCGCCCTCGAAGTGCAGCACCACGTCGACCAGGTGCTCCAGCAGCCGGGGACCGGCGATGGCGCCGTCCTTGGTGACATGGCCGACCAGCAGAGTGGCCATGCCACGCTCCTTGGACGCCCGGATGAGCGCCCCGGCGACCTCGCGGACCTGGGCCATGCCGCCCGGCGCGCCGTCGATCTCCGGGGAGGCCACGGTCTGTACGGAGTCCAGGATCAGCAGCGACGGCTTGACCGTGTCGAGGTGGCCGAGGACGGCGGACAGGTCGGTCTCGGCGGCCAGGTAGAGGTGCTCGGAGAGGGCGCCGATGCGGTCCGCGCGCAGCCGCACCTGACTCGCCGACTCCTCGCCGGTGATGTAGAGCGTGCGGTGGTCCTCGCTGGCGGCCTTGGCGGCGACGTCCAGCAGCAGGGTGGACTTGCCGACCCCCGGCTCGCCGGCGAGCAGCACCACCGCTCCGGGGATGAGCCCGCCGCCCAGCACCCGGTCCAGCTCGTCCACGCCGGTGCCGCGGGCGGCGGCCTGGCGGCCGTCGACCTGGCCGATGGGTACGGCGGCGGAGGTGACCCGGCCGGGGGCGGTGGTCCGCACGGCGGGCGCGCCGAACTCCTCGACCGTGCCCCATGCCTGGCACTCGGGGCAGCGGCCGAGCCACTTGGCGGTGGTCCAGCCGCATTCGGTGCAGCGGTAGGAGGGCCGGTCCTTGGCGGACGAGCGGGAGGTACGGGCAGCCATGCCGGTAACGCTAGCGCCGGGCACCGACAGTGGGGGGAGACCCCGGGCGGCCCTGCCGAGAATCCGGTTTCGCGACCGGTTTCGATTCCGGGAGCTCTTATCAGATTTCGGGCCTGAATGATGGGATACCTGTCCTCTTTTGAGGGAGATGGTCACCCGTAGGGGTTAATCCTGGTCGAGGCGAGCGGGTGTTTCTGCATTACACGCCTACGGTCACCGGGTGATGAGCAGACGGTCCGAGCACTCCACGCATGCCACCGGCGCACACCGGGCGCACCGCCGTGCCCCGAGCTCCGACGCCGCCCGCCCTTCGCGCCCCCCGGCGCGCTACGAGCCCTACCTGGACGGCCTCTTCACGTACTGCCTGTCGGTCCTGTGCGACCACGACGCCGCGGCCGCCGCGCTCGGCGAGGCGCTCGCGGTGGCCGAGCGCCAGCGCGAGCGCGGCCGCGGCAGGCGACCCCCGGTCGACAGCGATCTGCGCCGCTCCTGGCTCTACGCCCTCGCCCGCTGGGCCTGCCTGCGCCGCCTGGCCGAACGCCACGCGGGGACCGACCGCCAGGTGGGGACCGAACGCCACGCTGGGTCCGACCGCCATGCGACGACCGACCGTCATACGGGGGCTGAGCGCGGCGGGCGGACCGAACGCAACCCGCGCGCCGGAGCCGGTCCGCACCGGCCGACGGCGGGGCACGGCCCGACGGCGGGGCACGGCCCCACGGTGGGGTCCGGCGGCGCCGAGCCGACCGGATCGGGGCCGGCCGCACCGGGCCCTGACGGATCGGGGGCGTGCGGGCCGATGGACCCCGCCGGGGCCGACGGCGCGGCGGCGGCCAGGGCCGCGGCGCGGCACCGGGAGCTGGCCGCGCTCGCCTGGCCGGAGGCCGCCGGGACCACCCCTGAGCAGCGCGAGGCGCTGGAGCTGGCGGTGCGTCACCAGCTCACGCCGCAGGAGGTCGCCGCCGTGCTCGGCCGGGAGCGGGACGAGACCCGGGCGCTGCTGGCCAGCGCCGCCTGCGAGGTGGAGCGGACGCGTGCCGCCCTCGCCGTCGTGGAGCTCGGGCATTGTCCGGTCGTGGCCCGGCTCGCCGGGGACAGCCAGGTCCTGCTCTCCGCCGCGCTCCGCCGCGAGCTGGTGCGCCACGTCGACGACTGCCGGGAGTGCCGCCGCCGGGCGGAGCGGGCCACCGCGGGCGGGCCGTGGCCCGGCACCGCCGTCGCGCCCGCCGCCCTGCCGGTGCTCGACGCACCCCGGGCGGCGGTGCACGCCGCGATGCTGTGCGCCCTGCACATGCGCCCGGCGCGCGCCGGCGCGGGACCGCGCTTCGACCGGTTGGGCTTCCCGCTGGACCCCAGGGACCGGGCCGCCCGGCGCAGCCGGCTGCGCAGCCGGGCGATGACCACCACAGTGGTGGCGACGGTGGTGGCGGCCCCGGTGCTCGCGCTGTGGGCGGCCTATCGGGGAGCGCCGATGACCGGTGAGGGCAGCGAACCGGAGGCGGTCGCCGCACAGCAGGACGGTACGGAGGAACTCGAGGGTCACCGCTACGCGCATGGGGGTCCCCCCGGACGGAGTCTGGGGGACGACGGCGCACAGAACCGGGACGGGTCCCGGGCGGACGGCATGGGCATCGACGTCTCGGTCGAGGTGACCGACACCGACAGCCACCGGCGGGCCCGGAGCGAGCGCCCGCACCCGGGCACCCCGGCGCCCCGGCCGGGCGGAGCGCCCAGTGACGGCTCGGGCAGCCCCGGGCCGGAGCGCCCCACGCCGGGGCCGGGGCGGCTGACGGTCGACGCCCAGCCCAGCGGCGACGTCACGGTGATCACGCTGACCGCGTCCGGCGGTTCGCCGGTGCGCTGGTCGGCGGTGGCCGGCGCCGAGTGGCTCCAGCTGAGCCACACCGCCGGAGTGCTGAACCCCGGCGAGTCCACCACGATCACGGTCTCGGTCGACCACGACCAGGAGCCGGCCGGGCAGTGGAGGGCACGGGTGGAGGTCGGCCCGTACGGCGGGGTGGTGACCATCGAGGGGGAGGGCGCCGCGCCCGCCGAGCCAGACCCGACCACCCCCGGCTCCTCGGACCCGTCCCCGATCCCGGACCAGCCCGCCGAGCCGGCCGGTACCTCCTCGTCGGCCTCGCCGGCCCCCGCCGGGGCGCGCTGACACCCGGCCCGGCCGCGTGTGGCGCGCCGCCCAGGCACCGCAGGTCGGCGCCGCCCAGGCACCGCAGGCCGGCCACACTCCGCGGGCCGCACCCACTCCGCGGCCGCACACACTCCGCGTTCCGGCCGTCGATCAGCCCTGGCCCGGTCAGCCGTCGATCAGCCCTGGCCCGGTCAGCCGTCGATCAGCCCTGGCCCGGTCAGCCGTCGATCAGCCCTGGCCCGGTCAGCCGTCGATCAGCCCTGGCCCGGTCAGCAGCCGGTCAACCCCGGCCCGGTCAGCCCTGGCCCGGTCAGCCCTGGTCCGCCGGGTCCAGGGCCGCCATCGGGCCGGGCGGGTCGGCGGGGTGCGGGGCCAGCAGCGGGAGCTGGGAGGCCAGCCGGGCCTCGCAGAGCTCGGCCAGCTTCGCGTACCCCGCCGGGCCCATCAGCTCCATCAGCTCCGGGCGGTAGGAGAGGTACACCGGCTTGCCGGCGCCGTGCGCCGAGGTGGCCGAGGTGCACCACCAGTGCAGGTCATGGCCGCCCGGGCCCCAGCCGCGGCGGTCGTATTCGCCGATCGAGATCTGGAGCACCCGGCTGTCGTCCGGCCGGTCGATCCACTCGTACGTCCGCCGGACCGGCAGCTGCCAGCACACGTCCGGCTTGGTCTCCAGCGGCTCCCGGCCCTCCCGCAGCGCCAGGATGTGCAGCGAGCAGCCCGCGCCGCCCGGGAACCCGGGCCGGTTCTGGAAGATGCACGAACCCTCGTACCGGCGGGTCTGGCGGTCGCCGTCCTCGTCGGTCTGCACCCAGCCCGTCTCGTGGCCGACGTCGTGGAACTGCCAGATGTCGGGGGTGAGCCGGGACATCTCGCGCGCCACCCGCTGCTCGTCCTCCTCGTCGGAGAAGTGCGCGCCCAGGGTGCAGCAGCCGTCGGCCGCCCGGCCCGCCTGGATGCCCTGGCAGCCCTGCCCGAAGACACAGGTCCAGCGGGAGGTCAGCCAGGTCAGGTCGCAGCGGAAGACCTGCTCGTCGTCGGCCGGGTCGGGGAACTCCACCCAGGCGCGGGCGAAGTCCAGGCCGACCTCGTCGCCCGGCTGCCGGCCCTCGGCGGCGCCGGCGGCTGCGGCGACCTCGACGGCTTTCGCTACCTTGGCCGCTTTGGCTGCTTTGCCCTGCTTCGGCTTTTTCGTCTTTGCCACCTCTCCAGGGTATGGGTGCGGGGACGGGTGCATGACCGCTCGGTGGGCGCAGTAGCGTGCAGGCATGAGACTCGGAGTCCTGGATGTCGGTTCCAACACCGTCCATCTGCTCGTGGTGGACGCACACCCGGGCGCCCGCCCGCTGCCGGCCCACTCCCACAAGGTCCAGCTCCGGCTGGCGCAGCTGCTCGACGACGACGGCGCCATCGGCCCGCACGGCATCGACCAGCTGATCTCAGTGATCAAGGACGCCCTGGTCGCGGCCGAGGACAAGGGCGTCGAAGAGGTCCTTCCGTTCGCCACCTCGGCCGTCCGCGAGGCCACCAACGCCGACGAGGTGCTGGCCCGGGTCGCCGAGGAGACCGGGGTCTCGCTGACCGTGCTCACCGGCGAGGAGGAGGCGCGGCTCACCTTCCTCGCCGCCCGCCGCTGGCTGGGCTGGTCCGCCGGCCGGCTGCTGGTGCTCGACATCGGCGGCGGCTCGCTGGAGATGGCGTACGGGCTGGACGAGGAGCCGGACATCGCGGCCTCGCTGCCGCTGGGCGCCGGCCGGCTCACCTCCGCGTGGCTGCCCGGCGACCCGCCGGATCCCAACGACGTCCGCGCGCTGCGCCGGCACGTGCGGGCGCAGATCGCCCGGATCGTCGGCGACTTCAAGCGGTTCGGCCCCCCGGACCACGTCGTCGGCACCTCCAAGACCTTCAAGCAGCTCGCCCGGATCGCGGGCGCCGCCCGCACCGCCGAGGGCCCGTACACCACCCGCAAGCTCAGCATCCGGTCGCTGGAGGAGTGGGTCCCCAAGCTGGCGGTCATGCCCACGGTGCAGCGCGCCGACCTGCCCGGGGTGTCGGAGGGGCGGGCCCACCAGCTGGCCGCCGGCGCGCTGGTCGCCGAGGGCGCGATGGACCTGTTCGGGGTCGAGGAGCTGGAGATCTGCCCCTGGGCGCTGCGCGAAGGGCTGATCCTCCGCCGCCTCGACCACCTGCCCACCCCTTGACCGGCCCGACCGGGGCCACCGGTCCGACTGGCCCCTCCGGCCCGACCGGGCCAACCGGCCCTACCGGCTCGACGGGTGCCAAGACCGGCGGCCGTACGCTGTCCCTCGTGACAGAGCCAGTGGTAGAGCCTGCGGTCGAGCCAGTGGTGGGGCCGGCGGTCCGCATCCCGGACGCCAAGGTCGCCCTGTCCTCGGCGTCGGTCTATCCCGGATCCACGGCGACGGCCTTCGAGATCGCCGCGCGCCTCGGGTACGACGGGGTCGAGGTCATGGTGTGGACCGATCCGGTCAGCCAGGACATCGACTCGCTGCGCAGACTCTCCGACTACCACCAGGTCCCCATCCTGGCCGTGCACGCGCCCTGTCTGCTGATCACCCAGCGGGTCTGGTCCACCGACCCGTGGGTGAAGCTCCAGCGGGCGAAGGCGGCCTGCGAGCGGCTGGGCGCCTCCACCGTGGTGGTGCACCCGCCGTTCCGCTGGCAGCGCGCCTACGCCCGGGACTTCGTCCGCGGCATCTGGCGGATGTGCGGCGAGACGGATGTGAAGTTCGCGGTGGAGAACATGTACCCCTGGCGCTACCGGGACCGCGAGATGCTCGCCTACGCCCCGGACTGGGACGTCACCAACGACGACTACCGGCACTTCACGGTCGACCTGTCGCACACCGCCACCGCCCGCACCGACGCGCTGAAGATGATCGACCGGATGGGTGACCGGCTGGCGCACATCCACCTCGCGGACGGATCCGGCTCCAACAAGGACGAGCACCTGGTGCCCGGACGCGGCAACCAGCCGTGCGCCGAGGTGCTGGAACGGCTCGCCGCGAGAGGCTTCGACGGCCATGTGGTCGTCGAGGTCAACACCCGCCGGGCGATGTCCGCCGCCGAGCGCGAGGCCGACCTGGCGGAGGCGCTGGCCTTCACCCGGCTCCACCTCGCCTCGCCGAGCACGGTGCCCGGCTCATGACCGCAGCCGAGCCGCACCGCACCGAGCCGCGCCCCGCCGAGCCGCGCCCCGTCGAGCCTGCGGCCGCCGAGCTCGGGCGCGATGCGTCACGTTCCGTCGAGCCGCGCCGCACCGAGCCCGGCCCGGGCGCGGCGGCGCCCGACCCCGCTCCGGTCCCCGACCCCGCTCCGGCCCACGCTCCCGCGCCGCGCCGCCGCGGCCGCCCGGCCCGGACCGGCGCGGCCGACGGCCCCGGCGCCCGGGACCGCATCCTGGACGCGGCCCGCACCGAATTCGCCGAGCGCGGCTACGACAAGACCTCGGTGCGCGGCATCGCCAAGGCGGCCGGGGTGGACCCGGCGCTGGTGCACCACTACTTCGGCACCAAGGAGCAGGTCTTCGCCGCGGCCATCGAGCTGAGCTTCGCGCCCGCCCTGTCCGTGCCCGAAGCGGTCGCCGCCGGTGAACGGGAGGGCGTGGGCGAGCGCATGGCCCGCACCATGTTCGGGGTGTGGGAGAGCCCGGCGACCCGCGCCCCGATGCTCGCGGTGCTGCGCTCCGCGCTGACCAACGAGACCGCGGCCGGAGTGCTGCGGAAGCTGATCGAGCGGCGGATCCTGGAGAGGATGGCCAGCGAGCTGGGCGACGTGCCGGAGCCGAGGTTCCGGGCCCAGCTGGCGGCCGGGCAGCTGATCGGGATCGCCATGCTGCGGTATGTGATCAAGACGGAGCCGATCTCCTCCAAGCCGATCGACGAGATCGTCGCCATGGTCGGGCCGACCATCCAGCGGTACCTGACCGAGAGCTGACCCGCCCGGCGGTACCTGGCGGGGAGCCCACGGCGCCGACCCGCCCGGCACTCGGCGCCCCGGTCTGTGGACAACCTGCCGTCCCGGCCTGTGGACAAACCGTCCCGGCCCCAAAGACGCGGCGTAGGCTCGTAGCAGCCCCATACGTCGCGACGTCTGAAGGAGCGAGCGACCATGCCAGAGCTGAGGTCCCGCACTGTCACCCATGGCCGCAACATGGCGGGCGCCCGCGCCCTCATGCGGGCGTCGGGCGTAGCGAGCGAGGACATCGGCAAGCCGATCGTCGCGGTGGCCAACTCCTTCACCGAGTTCGTGCCCGGGCACACCCACTTGGCGCCGGTGGGCCGGATCGTCTCCGACGCCATCCGCGCGGCGGGCGCGGTGCCCCGCGAGTTCAACACCATCGCGGTGGACGACGGCATCGCGATGGGCCACGGCGGCATGCTCTACAGCCTCCCCTCCCGCGACCTGATCGCCGACTCGGTCGAGTACATGGTCGAGGCGCACTGCGCGGACGCGCTGATCTGCATCTCCAACTGCGACAAGATCACCCCGGGCATGCTGATGGCCGCCATGCGGCTGAACATCCCGGTCGTCTTCGTCTCCGGCGGCCCGATGGAGGCCGGCCAGGCCACCCTGGTGGACGGCACGGTCCGCAAGCTCGACCTGATCAACGCCATCGTCGACGCGGTCAACGAGAACGTCTCGGATGAGGACGTGCTGCGCATCGAGGAGAACGCCTGCCCCACCTGCGGCTCGTGTTCCGGCATGTTCACCGCCAACTCGATGAACTGCCTCACCGAGGCCATCGGCCTCTCCCTCCCGGGCAACGGCTCGGTGCTGGCCACCCACACCGCCCGCCGCGCGCTGTACGAGAACGCCGGCCGCACGGTCGTGGAGATCACCAAGCGGTACTACGAGGACGGCGACGAGTCCGTCCTGCCGCGGAACATCGCCACCCGCGCCGCCTTCGAGAACGCCATGGCGCTCGACATCGCCATGGGCGGCTCCACCAACACGATCCTGCACCTGCTCGCCGCCGCCCAGGAGGCCGAGCTGGACTACGACCTCAGCGACATCGACGAGGTCTCCCGCCGGGTCCCGTGCCTGGCCAAGGTCGCGCCGAACGTCGCCCCCGGCGGCACGTACTACATGGAGGACGTGCACCGCGCCGGCGGCATCCCGGCCATCCTCGGCGAGCTGTACCGCGGCGGGCTGCTCAACGAGGACGTGCACACCGTCCACTCCGCCTCGCTGGACGAGTGGCTCAAGACCTGGGACGTGCGCGGCGGCTCGCCGTCCGCCGAGGCCGTCGAGCTCTGGCACGCCGCCCCCGGCTGCGTCCGCTCCGCGACCGCCTTCTCCCAGTCCGAGCGCTGGGAGTCCCTGGATGTGGACGCCGAGGGCGGCTGCATCCGCTCCGTCGAGCACGCCTACTCCAAGGACGGTGGCCTGGCGGTCCTCAAGGGCAACATCGCCGTGGACGGCTGTGTCGTGAAGACGGCCGGCGTCGACGAGTCGATCTGGACCTTCGAGGGCCCGGCCGTGGTCTGCGAGTCGCAGGAGGAGGCCGTCGACAAGATCCTCTCCAAGGTCGTCAAGGAGGGCGACGTCCTCGTCATCCGCTACGAGGGCCCGCGCGGCGGCCCCGGCATGCAGGAGATGCTCTACCCGACCTCCTTCCTCAAGGGCCGGGGCCTGGGCAAGGCATGCGCGCTGATCACCGACGGCCGCTTCTCCGGCGGCACCTCCGGCCTGTCCATCGGCCACGCCTCCCCCGAGGCGGCCTCCGGCGGCACCATCGCGCTGGTCGAGGACGGCGACCGGATCCGGATCGACATCCCGGGCCGCTCGATCGAGCTACTGGTCGACGACGCCACGCTGGCCGCCCGCCGCGAGGCGCTCGGCGGGGTCTACGCCCCCAAGCAGCGCGAGCGCAAGGTCTCCGCGGCCCTGCGGGCCTACGCGGCGATGGCCACCAGCGCGGACAAGGGCGCGGTCCGCGACGTCACCAAACTCGGCTGACCCGCGCTTCCCGTAACCGGGGCCAGCCCCCGGCCTCCCCGGACGCCCTCCGGGCGTGTCCTCAATCGCCGGACGGGCTGGGTCGCACCCATTGCGGCTCCGCCGCGTGGCCAGCCCCTCCGGCGATTGAGGAGTGGGGGTCCCCCCGGACGGAGTCTGGGGGAGGGTCCGGGGCGGAGCCCCGGTTACGCCTTAGTCCCCCTCAAGGCGCCAGCTGGCGGTCGTCCGCTCGTCGACCCCGAAGACCGTCCCGTCCGGCGCCGATCCGAAGACCCGGCCGCCCGCCACGACCGGCATCGGCAGGGTGTCGGAGAAGCCCTGCCCCGCCTTGCCGGTGCGCGGCGGAGTCTCCCCCACCAGCTCGCCGCCCTCGGCGTCCACCGCGAGCAGCCGCCCGTCCGCCGAGGAGAAGTACACCCGGTCCTCGGTGGCCAGCAGCGGCGAGGCATTGCCCACCGAGGTCTCCTGGCGCCACAGCTGCGCCCGCCCGGCGCCGGTCCGCCCGGTGTCGACGGCCAGCAGCCCGCCGTCGCCGCACAGCACATAGACCCGGTCGCCGTAGGTGGTGACGCCCGCGGTGACCACCGGCGCGTCCAGCGGCACCTGCCGCTCGGCGCCGCCCGGCTCGTACCGGACGATCGCCACCGTGCGGCTCAGCTCGTCGCCCCGGGTGAAGTGCAAGGTCCCGTCCGCGGCGACGCCCGCCGGCGTGAGGTCGCCCTTCAGCCACCGCTTCCAGCGGACCGTGCCGCGCACCGGGTCGACCGCGCTCACCAGGGTGCGCGACCCGTCGCCCGCCACCGAGTAGGCATACGCGAGGCGGCCGCGGGCATCGGTGAAGAAGCCGGGCAGGGCGTGCCCGTCCACCCGGTGCCGCCACCGCCGCCCGTTGTTCGCCGCGTCGATCGCGGTGACCGTGCCGTCCGCCGCCACCAGCAGCGTCGTGTCGCCGACGGCATGGATCCGGCCGCCGTACGCCGAGACATCACGCGTCCAGCGCGTCCGTTCGGTCTCCGGGTCCAGCGCCTCCAGCCGCGAGACGTCGGGGGAGAGCACCTGCACCAGCCCGCCCGCGAGCACCGGCGGAGTGGGGGCCGCCTCATCGGACCGGTCCGGTCCGGTGGCCGGCAGCGACCACCGGACCGCGCCGTCGGCCGGGTTCAGCCGCGCGGCCCGGATCCCGGGCGCTGCGCAGTAGAGCGCGCCGTGTCCGTAACTGCAGTAGGCGGCCCGTGGCCCGCTGCCCGGCTTCCGGCCGCCGGCGGGTGTCTCCAGCGTGACCTGCCACGGCCGCAGCGGCTCCCGCGTCTCGCGCGTGGTCCGCTGGCGGGCGGAGGGCTCGAAGTCGTCGATCTGACGCAGCGTCCAGACGGTGCCCGCGCCGAGCACCAGCGCGATCGCCAGGCCCACCGCCAGCCAGCCGCGGCCGACGCGCAGCCGGCCCACCCTCCCGGTGACCCTGACCCCGGCCGCCTGACCCCGGCCCCACCACCGCCACCGCAACGCGCGCCGCGGCGCGGAACCCGGAGTCTCCTCCTCGCCGCCCGCCCCGCCCGGGGACCGCCGCAGGGCGTCCCGCTGGGCCGGGACCCGCGGAGAGGGGCCGCGCGGCGCCGGGGCGTACGGGCCGCGCACCGCCCGCAGCGCCGCCATCAGCGCGTCCGGAGTGGGCCGGTCCGCGGGCTCCTTGGCCAGGCAGCGGCGGATCAGCGGCACCAGCTTCGCCGGCACGCCCGCCAGATCCGCCTCGTCGTGCACCACCTGGTAGGCGACGATGTACGGGCTCTCCGAGTCGAACGGGCCGCTGCCGGTCGCCGCGTGCACCAGCACCGACCCCAGCGCGAACACATCCGCCGCCGGGCCCACCTGACGGGGCCGCTGGAACTGCTCGGGCGCCATGAACGGCGGCGTGCCGATCAGCTTCCCCGTCTCGGTCCGCAGATCGCTGTCGGCCGGCCGGGAGATGCCGAAGTCGATGACCTTGGGCCCGTCCGGGGCCAGCAGCACATTGCTCGGCTTCAGGTCCCGGTGCACCACGCCGGCCCGGTGGATGTCGCGCAGCGCCTCCGCCAGCCCGGCAGCCAGCTGAAGCACCTCCTCCGGCTCCAACGGGCCATTCCGCTTGACGTGTTCGGCGAGCGTCGGGCCCGGAATGTAAAGGGTGGCCATCCAGGGCCGCTCGCCATCCGGATCGGCATCCACCACCGGCGCGGTGAACGCCCCGCTGACCCGCCGGGCGGCCGCCACCTCCTGCCGGAACCGTGCGCGGAACTCGGGATCCGCGGCGAAATCCGCGTGCACCACCTTCACCGCGAGTCGCAGCCCGGAATCCGAGCGGGCCAGATGGACCACTCCCATGCCGCCCGAGCCGAGGCGCGCTTCCAGGCGATACTGCCCGGCGTACTCAGGATCTTCCGCTTCCGGTCCGGTCCCCGCGCTGCGCAGCGGCGGCATTCCCCCACCCCCGTGAATTCGGCCGCAAAAGCAACGCAGCGAGCCTAGTCGATGACGCGTACGCGACCGGGCGCGGCTTGCTAGCCTGCGCATGACCCGCACATCTCGCGGGCCGAAACCAGGAATCACGGAAGTACCGAAAACGGGGATTCGGTTATCCAACGGGGGAGGGGCCGATATGGCCATGGATGAGAGCACCGCGACGGAAGCGACCGGCACCGCGGAGCAGGACGACACCACCGCGGCCGGGATGGACGCCGCGGCGGGCGCCGAGTCGGCGGCCGCCACCGTCACCTATCCGGTGGCGCCCGGCTACCGGGTCAACGTCCGCCGCGGGCCCAGCACCAGCAGCCTGCTGGTCAAGACGCTGGCGTACGACGTGCGGGTGCAGATCCGCTGCCAGCGCCGCGGCGAGAGGGTGACCGGCCCGTACGGCACCACCGACATCTGGGACAACATCGGGCCCGGTCAGTACGTCTCCGACGCGTATGTGAAGACCGGCAGCAGCGGCTTCGTCACCGTGCGGTGCAACAGCTGACGCTCGCTCAGTCAGACTTGGCCGCCGAATCAAACTTGGCCGTCGAACCGGCTCTGGCCGTCGAACCGGCTCTGGCCGTCGAACCGGATCCGGCCGTCGAGCCGGATCCGGCCGCCGTGCGATCGGCGGCCGGGGACGGCTGGATGCCGGGCTGCCGGGGATCGACGCAGAAGACCTTGCCGTTGATGGTCATTCCGGCCACCGCGCCGCGCACCACCAGGACCTCGGGCGCCTCGTCGAACCCGCTCGCGGACGTACGGGCGGGGGTCTGCCACAGCTCGTCGCCCGAATCCAGGTCGAGGGCGAGCAGCCGACCGCTGGCGGTGCCCAGGTAGACGCTGCGGGCCTGAGTGGAGACGGTCGGCGGGCCCATCCGCTCCACCGAGGACGGGGTGCTCCACAGCTCGTCGCCGTCCGAGGGATCGACCAGCGTCACCCGGCCGCTGTCCTGCACGAAGAAGAGGCGGTCGCCGACGAGCGTCGGCTGCCCCAGGGCGTTGTCCGGCAGCGTCACCTCGCGCCGCTTGCCGGACTCCGGATCGATGCGGAGCAGGGTGCGATACGGGTCCTGCTCCGATTCGGTGTACGGCAGGAACAGCAGCTCCCCGTCGTGCACCCCGAGGGAGGTGTCGAAGCCCTCGACCACCCCCACCCTGTGCGTATCACCGTTCCGCTTGTCCAGCCGGAGCAGTAGCGAGCCGGGGTCCTCGTCGTAGGAGTCGCAGGTGGCGTACAGCTCGTCGCCGACCGCCGTCGGCGAGCAGTCGTAGCCCCGCGGCGACGGGGCGGTCCACCGCGTCCTGCCGGTTCTCGCGTCCCACGCGATCAGCGTGTCGCCGTCCACATCGGGCGAGACCACCAGGTCGCCGACGAGCATCGAGGCGGCCACCGGACTCACCCGGTGCGACCAGGCGATCCTCCCCGAGTCGGCGTGCAGCGCGACCAGCCGGAAGGAGTCCTCGGCGGGGGTGTCGTGCAGGAAGACCAGGCGGTCGTGGACCGCGAACGGCGAGGAATTGGTGGAACTTCCTCCGTTGTCCGGGTCCCCGATCTCCAGGACCAGGTCCTTCGCACGCCAGTCGACGTGGCCGTCGCGCCCGTCGATGCGCACGGTCGGGAAATTCCCGCCGCAGAACAGCGCGGTGCCCTGCGCCTTGCAGCCGGGCGGCAGGCCCATGACATGCACATTGGTGGGGCCCGCCATCTTCGGCAGGTCCGCCTGCCACGGTCTGAACCCGGCCGGCACCCCCAGCTGCCGGGGCGCCGTCATCGGCTTCTTGCTGGCCCGGACCCCGTCCCCGTCGCCGTGCCCCCCGTACAGGGTGATCGCGGCGGCCCCCAGGCCCAGGGCCACCGTCGCCGCCACCGTTGCCAGCAGCCGGCGCCGCCGCCGCTTCCCCGGGCTGGTCGGTTCGTAATCCGCGGGCTCGGCGGGCGGTTCGGCGCCGGCGATCCGCACCTCGCCCTCCTCGGGCAGACCGCGCAGCAGCCGCATCAGCTCCGGCAGCGCGGGCCGGTCCTGGGGGTCCTTGGCCAGGCAGCGCGCCACGATGGCGCGCAGCGGCTCGGACACCTCCTCCAGCGAGGGCGGCTCGTGCACCACCTGATACGCCGTCATGTACGGGCTGTCCGCGTCGAACGGGCCGCGCCCGCGCACCGCGTACACCAGCAGCGCGCCGAGCGAGAAGACGTCGGAGGCGGGCGTCACGTCACGCGGCCGCTTCAGCTGCTCCGGCGACATGAACGGTGGGGTGCCCATCACCCGGCCGGTCATGGTCAGCGTCTGGTTGTCCCCCGCGCGGGATATGCCGAAGTCGATGACGCGCGGGCCGTCCTCGGCCATCAGCACGTTCGCGGGCTTCAGATCGCGGTGGACCACCCCGGCCCGGTGGATGTCGTGCAGCGCCTCGGCCAGCCCCAGCGCCAACTGCCGCAGCTGGCCCGCGTCCAGCGGCTCACCCTTGGTCAGCCGCTCGGCGAGCGTGGGCCCGGGTACGTACAGCGTCGCCATCCACGGCCGGGTCGCGTCCGGATCGGCGTCCACCACCGGCGCCGTGAACGCGCCGCTGACCTGCCGGGCGGCCGCCACCTCCTGCCGGAACCGGATCCGGAACTCCTCGTCCTCGGCGAACTGGGCGTGGACGACCTTCACGGCGACCTGCCGCCCGGAAGGCGAGCGCGCCAGATAGACGACCCCCATCCCACCGGATCCGAGCCGGTCCTCCAGCCGGTAGTCGCCCAACGATTCCGGATCCCCGGAACTCAGCGGCACCGTCTCTCCTCCCCGCGGCCCCACGCCCCCCGCACGCCTCAAGCGAAGCCCCAGCCTAAACGGCGGCCTGTGGGCACGGCAGACGGGTCTCGGCCGACCGGCCCGGCGAAAGAGGCGCGGTGAATAATCGGAGCCATGAGCGAACAGCAGCGGCCGGACGGCCCCCAGCCGGAGCCCCTCAGGTTCTTCGGGACGACCTGGGTGCACCACGACGGCGGATACGCGGCGCGCCGCGTCGCGGTCGCCCTCTCCTCGCTGACCGGCGCGGCGGCCGGGGCCTTCGTGCTGCTGATCGCCGTCCAGGGCATCGCCGTCGCCGAGTCCGGCGGCCTGCTCAACACCCTGCTGGTCGCCGCCATCGCCATCTGCGGCGCGCTGGCCTTCCGCCGCACCTGGCAGGAGTTCCGCCGGCGCCCGCAGCCCCCCGGGGACGAGGCCACCGAACGGTCGATGCGCAGCATCAAGGGCATCGGCTTCGTCGGAATCCTGCTCGCCTACTTCTGCCGCAGCCTCATCGAGGCGCCGGGCGAGAAGCTGCTGCGCGCGGAGTACGAGGAGCGGCGCGCCGCCCACCAGCGACGCCGCGCCGCCCGCACCGGCAACCCGGCCGCCGCCCGGAAGAGGAAGCGGCGCTAGCGGGCCGGCGGGCCCGAGGACGACAGGGGGAGGAACGCGGCCCATGGCCGAGCTGGCGGACTTCGAGACACACCGGACCCGGCTGTGGGGCGTCGCCTACCGCATCACCGGGTCGGTCGCCGACGCCGACGACGCGGTCCAGGAGACGTGGCTGCGCTGGCAGTCCCTGCCCGACGGGGCCGCCGAGGAGCCGCGCGCCTACCTCACCACCGTCGTCAGCCGCATCTGCTACAACCAGCTCCGCTCGGCCCGTGCCCGCCGGGAGACCTACGTCGGCCCCTGGCTGCCGGAGCCGCTGGTCTCCGACGCGCCCGCCGCCGAGTCCCCGGAAGACCGGGTCACGCTCGACGAATCGGTGGGCATGGCGATGCTCACCGTCCTGGAGCGGCTCACTCCGGCCGAGCGCACCGCGTTCATCCTGCACGACGTCTTCACGGTGCCCTTCACGGAGATCGCCGAGGTGGTGGGCCGTACCCCCGAGGCCGTACGGCAGCTGGCCTCCCGCGCCCGGCGGCACGTACGCGCCGGAACGCCGCGCCGCAGTGTGGACCGCGACGAACACCGGCGGGCCGTGGAAGCCTTCCTCCACGCCATCGCCGGCGGCGACTTCCAGGGGCTGATGGCGGTCCTCGACCCCGAGGTGGTGTGGCGCGCGGACAGCGGCGGCAAGGTCAGCTCGGCGCGTCGGCCGGTGGTCGGCGGCGAGAAGGTCGTCCGGCTGCTGCTGGGCCTGCTGCGCCGCTACGACCCCGCGCACGCCTCGCTGTCCGTGTGCGAGGTCAACGGGGCGCCCGGCCTGCTCTTCGTCGACCGGACCGGCGGGCAGGCCGGGATCATCGCGATCACCGTCGGCGCCGGTGGCCGGATCACCTGGCTCGACGTCGTCCTCAACCCCGAAAAGCTCGGACACCTGGCCTTCGACGACCTGTGACCGGGGGTCCGCGAGTGACCGGGGGTCCGCGGGCGCCCGCCGGGTCCGCGAGCCCGCGTACCGGGTGGCCACCCCGCCCGCGCGGGGTGGCCAGGGTTCAGACCGCGCTGCGCGCCGGCTCGACCACCGCGTTGTGCCGTTCGGCCCAGCCCGCCAGCGCCATCTCGCAGGCGTGATCCACATGGCGCAGTCCGTGCAGGTCCAGCCGCACGGCCCTCTCCCGTGGCAGCGCCTCCAGCTCGTCCAGGAGCTTCGGCAGCCGCAGGAAGGTCGCGTTGCCCAGCACCCGCACCCGCACCGGCCCGTCGTCGTCCAGACCGGCCACCTCCACATGCACGTGCGAGGTCTCCCAGGCCGACTTGGCCACCGCCATCAGCAGCCCGATCAGCACTCCTTCGAACATGTTGGTCGCCACGATCGCCGAGGCGGTCGTCACCAGCACCACCGCCTCGCCGCGGTGCTCCCGCCACAGCGGCACCAGCTCCCGCACCGGGATGAGCTTCCAGCCCGCGTGCACCAGGACACCCGCCAGCGCGCACACCGGGATCACCCCGAGGGCGGCGGGGAAGAGCACGGCGAAGATCAGCAGCCACACCCCGTGCAGCACCCGTGACGCCTTGGTCCGCGCGCCCGCCTGGAGGTTCGCCGCACTCCGCACGATCACCGCCGTCATCGGCAGCGCCCCGAGCATTCCGCACACCGCGTTCCCGGCGCCCTGCGCGATCAGCTCCTTGTCGTAGTCGGTGCGCGGCCCGTCGTGCAGCCGGTCCACCGCCGCCGCGCTGAACAGGCTCTCGGCCGAGGCGATCAGCGCGAAGGCCAGCACGGTGCCCAGTACGCCGATCTCGGCCAGCTGGGTGACGTCGTCGCCGCCCGGCGGCTGGACGGCGTCCAGCAGGCCCTGCACCTCGACCCGCGCGACGGACAGATCGAGCGCCGCGACCGCCGCCGTGGCCAGCGCCACCGCCGCCAGCGGCGCGGGCAGCAGCCTGGCCCCCCGCCGCCACTTCGGCCACACGATCAGCACCAGCACCGTGCCGGCGCCCACCGCGACGGCCCGCAACGCGGAGCCGGACCGGGCGGTGTCCATGACCAGTTCGGGAAGGTGGCCCAGTTTGCCGAGTCCGCTGCCGGGCGCCGTCATGTCGGCGAGCGCGTAGAGCTGACCGGCGATCAGCACCAGCCCGATGCCGGCGAGCATGCCCTGCACCACGGCCACCGAAATGGCCCGGAACCAGCGGCCCAGCCGCAGCACGCCCATGGCCAGCTGGAGCATCCCGGCGGCCAGTACCAGGACGCCCAGCGCGCCCAGCCCGTATTCGTCCACCGCCTCGTAGACCAGCACGGTCAGCCCGGCGGCCGGTCCGCTGACCTGGAGGCTGCTGCCCGGCATCAGGCCGGTGACCAGGCCGCCGACGATGCCGGTGATCAGGCCGAGCTCGGCGGGAACGCCCGAGGCCACGGCGATGCCGACACACAGCGGCACGGCCACGAGGAACACCACCAGGGAGGCGGTGAAGTCGGCGCGGAGCGTCCCGGCCGACGCGCCACCGCCGGCCGTCCGCGAGCGGCCCGGCCCGGGCCACCTATTGAGAAGGGTCTTCGGGATCTTGGGGATCTTCTGCGTTTTCGGCATGGTCTCGCCTCCAGCGCGCCCGGCACGTCGAAGGCGGGCACGCGTGTTCGCTGTGTCAGGAAGAGCAGGGGACGGATCGCCGTCATGCGTTGGGGCATGAGGGCGCGTGGCACAGGACGCGTGGGGGGTTGAGGCGTGCGGCCGCAGGCGACCGGGCGCGTGAGCGTTCCGGGTGGCCGGCCGCATACGAGCACGCGGGTTGAGGTGGCGGCCCCGGCGGGCGGGATGGGCCGCGCCAGGTCGCGGAGCTTCATGAGCTCGCGGACGGATGAACCAGGCCCACGACCGCCGGACGGCCGTCAGACGGCCACCCGGCCGGGTGGCCGCCGCCGACTGTCAGCAGCGGAAGATCTGCAGGGCTACGGGCAGTTCGCCCGACCTCGACACCGGGACCTGGTCCCGGCTACGGGCCGGAATGGTGGTCTGGGAGGCGCTGCCGGCCCGGTGCGCATTGCACCCGCACACATATACGGGTTTGCCGTTGGGGGCGGGTGCGGTGGCCGGAGCCCGTCCGGTGCGGCGCCCCTCGCAGTCCTCGTGCCCGCTCTGCAGCAGGTCGGACTCCCGGACGACCGGGGGTTCGGAGGTCTCCAGGGCGGTGGACGCCCCGGCCGGGCCGCGCTCGGACGCGGCCATGACCTGGCCGGATCCCAGAGCCACGCCTTCGACGGCGAGGAAGATGGCGAACAGCAGCGCGACCGTGGTGATCATCGCGTGACCGGCCCGCCGGATCGCCGTCATGGTCGCCCCCTCTCGCGCACGTCGACAGCGAACTCCATTCTGTCCAGAGGGTGGTTGCGATGTGCAAGTCGCCGCGTGGCCAACCTGTGAACAGTGAGGCAGTTCAGAGGAGGGATCAGCTCCGATTGCCCCGGCGGACGCCGGAGCAGGTGTTTCCGGCGGGTGCGCCCATTCGGGTGACACACCCCCGGCCCGCGCGCTCCGCCCGGCCCGCGCGCTCCGTTCCGCCCCCGCCCACGGACCCGTACCGACAGATGGACGCCCCGGCCCCGACCCGGCGACGGATGCGAGGATGAGGCGGCAGGCGCCGACGGACACAGCGGACGCCAGGTACGCACCGGATGAGGTGAACGACACCATGTCGCAGAAGGTCGCCGTGCTCGGCACGGGCAAGATCGGCGAGGCCCTGCTCAGCGGAATGATCCGCGGCGGCTGGTCCCCGTCCGATCTGCTGGTCACCGCGCGCCGCGCGGAGCGCGCCGCGGAGCTGCGCTCCCGCTACGGCGTCGAGGCCGTCTCCAACATCGAGGCCGCCAAGACCGCCGACACCCTCATCCTCACCGTCAAGCCCCAGGACATGGGCACCCTGCTCGACGAGCTCGCCGAGCACGTGCCCGCCGAGCGGCTGGTCATCTCCGGCGCCGCCGGCGTCCCCACCACCTTCTTCGAAGCCCGGCTCGCCCCCGGCACCCCGGTGGTGCGCGTCATGACCAACACCCCGGCGCTGGTCGACGAGGCCATGTCGGTGATCTCGGCGGGCAGCCACGCCACCGAGGAGCACCTCGTCCACGCCGAGGAGATCTTCGGCGGCGTCGGCAAGACCCTCCGCGTCCCCGAGTCCCAGCAGGACGCGGCGACCGCCCTCTCCGGCTCCGGACCGGCGTACTTCTACTTTCTCGTCGAGGCCATGACCGACGCCGGGATCCTCCTCGGCCTGCCCCGCGACAAGGCCCACGACCTGATCGTCCAGGCCGCCATCGGCGCGGCGGTCATGCTCCGGGACAGCGGTGAACACCCGGTCAAGCTGCGCGAGGCGGTCACCTCCCCGGCCGGGACCACCATCAGCGCCATCCGCGAGCTGGAGCGCCACGGCGTACGCGCCGCCCTGATCGCGGCCCTCGAAGCCGCCCGCGACCGCAGCCAGGAACTCGCCTCCGGCAACGGCTGACCGCCCCGCCCCCGCGTGCCGCCCCGCCGGTGGCAGGGGGCACCCGGTGACGGGGCGGAACTCGCCAGGCGGCAACGGCACCCGGTGCCGGGGTGAGCCTCCGGGCCCCCGGCCCCCTGGCCTCCAGGCTTCCGGGCCCCTGGCCTCCAGGCTTCCGGGCCCCGGGCCACCGGGCACCCGGTGCCGGCCGGGCCTCTTCGTCTTCGCTCTTCGCCGGCCCGGGCGGCCGGCCCGCGCACTCAGCGGGCCGCCGCCACCAGCTCCTCGGTGGTCACCACCCGCGCGAACCCGCCACCGTGCAGCGACACCGCCGTCGCCCGCGCCAGCTCATCCGCCGTCTGCCGCCAGCCGAACGGCCCTTCCAGATCGAACGTGTGCGTCGCGTCCAGCGGGAAGAACACCTCGTACCCCAGGTTCCCGCCCATCCGCGCCGTCGTCTCGGCGCACATGTTCGTCTGGATGCCCACTACCACGAACTGCCGCGCCCCCACCGCGTCCAGCCACTGGCGCAGATCCGGCGTCCCGTAGAAGGCCGAGTTCACCGACTTGGTGATCAGCACCTCCGGCCCGCTGCCCTTGCCCCGCCGCTGCTCCACCGCGTCCTTGAAGTCGTTCCCCACCTGCCCCGGCCGCAGCGGCGACCCCGGCTTCGGCGAGTCATGACGCACGAAGACCACCGGACGCCCGGTCGCCTGCCACACGTCGATCAGCTCGGTGATGTTCTCCTCGGCCGCCGGGTTGTTCCGCGGCCCCCAGAACGACTCCTCGTCGAAGCCCTTCTGCACGTCCACCACAACCAGCGCCGCGTTCTGCGAAATCTCCATGCCCATGATCCTGCCGCCGGACGGCCACCACGCCCAGTGGCCGCAATGCCGAGGACCGATGAATTCCTGCCAGTCGTCCTGGCAGGATGAGCGCCATGGACGCCACCCGCATCGCCCTCGTCGCCATCCCCGGCATCCGCGCCTTCGACGTCTCCGTCATCACCGAGGTGTGGGGCGTGGATCGCACCGACCGCGGCGTCCCGCCCTTCGAGCTCCGCCGCTGCGCCGCCGACCCCAGCCCCGTCCCCATCCCCGGCGGCCTCACCCTCACCCCCGACCGTGACCTCGACTGGCTGGCCGGCGCCGACCTCGTGGTCGTCCCCGGCCTGGACGACCACCTGACCCCCGCCCCCGCCCCGGTCCTCGACGCCCTCCGCCGCGCCCACGCGCGCGGCGCCACCGTCGCGGCCCTGTGCGGCGGCGCCTTCACCCTCGCCCAGGCGGGCCTGCTGGACGGGCGCCGGGCCATCACCCACTGGCGCCTGGTCGACCTGCTGCGCACCCACCACCCCCAGGTCACCGTCGAACCGGACGCGCTGTTCATCGAGGACGGCGGGGTGTGGACCGCCGCCGGCACCGCCGCGGGCATCGACCTCTGCCTGCACCTGGTCCGTACCGCACACGGTGCCGAGACCGCCGCGACCATCGCCCGCTCCATGGTCACCGCGCCCTTCCGTACCGGCGGCCAAGCCCAGTTCATCGAGCGGCCGACCCCCGCCGCCGACCGCGACGCCGACGCCCTCGCCGCCGTGCGCGAAAAGGCCCTCCACCACCTCCACGAACCGCTCACCGTCGCCGACCTCGCCGGCTGGGCGGGCATGTCGTCCCGCTCCTTCGCCCGCCACTTCTCCGCGACGACCGGCACCACCCCGCTGCGCTGGCTGCTGGAGCAGCGCCTGGCCGCCGCCCAGAAGCTGCTGGAACGCACCGACCTGCCGATCCCCGAGGTGGCCCGGCGCGCGGGCTTCGGCAGCGAGGTCACCATGCGGCAGCACTTCGCCGCCCGCCTCGCCACCAGCCCGCGCGATTACCGGGCCGCCTTCAGCGCTCACACCGGCGGCAGCAGCCCCACCGCCGCGTACGCGGCGTCGACCCGCGGCCGGGCCAGCTCCCGCGCCCGCTCCGCACCGGCCCGCAGCACCCCGTCCAGATAGGCCGGGTCCGCGCACAGCTCAGCGTGTCGCTCGCGGAGTGGCCGCAGCGTCTCGACCACCGCCTCCGCCGTGTCCTTCTTCAACGCCCCGTACGAGGAGTACGCCGTGGCCAGCACCTCCGGCTTACCCCCGGTGCAGGCGGCGAGCACGTCCAGCAGGTTCGCCACCCCCGGCTGGGCCGCCCGGTCGTACTCCACCTCGCCCGCCGCCCCGCTGTCCGTCGTCGCCCGCATCACCTTCTTGCGCACCACGTCCGCCTCGTCCAGCAGATAGACGATCCCGCTGGTCTCCGCGTGCGACTTCCCCATCTTCGAGGTGGGATCCCGCAGGTCCATCACCCGCGCCGCCACCGCCGGAAGGGTGGTCCTGGGCACCGTGAACACCTGCCCGTACCGCTGGTTGAACCGCACGGCCAGATCCCGGGTCAGCTCCACATGCTGCGCCTGGTCCTCGCCGACCGGCACCTCATCCGCCCCATAGGCGAGGATGTCCGCCGCCATCAGCGCCGGATAGGTCAGCAGCGACAGCCGCACACTGCGGCCCCGGGCTGCCTCCCGCGCGGCCTTCTCCTTGTACTGGATCATCCGCCGCATCTCGCCGTCGGTGGCCGTGCACTCCAGCAGATACGACAGCCGGACGTGCTCGTCCACATGGCTCTGCACGAAGAGGGTGCAGCGCTCCGGATCCAGCCCGGCCGCCAGCAGCACCGTCGCGGCCTGCCGGGTGAGCCGCCGCACGCGGGCGGGCTCGTGTTCCACGGTGAGCGCCATCAGATCCACCACACAGAACAGCGCGTCGGCGTGGTGCTGGTCCTGCTCGACCCAGCGCCGCACAGCGCCCAGGTAGTTGCCCAAGGTCAGGTGCCCGGTGGGCTTGAGCCCGCTGAAGATCCGCGGCCGGGCCGCGCCCGCGGTCCCCGCCGTGCCAGACGTCTCCGCCATGGCGGCCATCGAAGTCTCCTGATCCATCGCTTCCCGTCCATCCATCGGTGTCGGGACCGCCGCGCCGGTCGGCCGGCTGCGTGGGAGGAGATACGCGAACGGCCGCCAGAGCGGCGGCCGTGTCAGTGCATGCGTAGCGCGGCCGCCGTCAGGCGGCCCACCACTGGTGGCTCAGCGCATGCTTCGTCATGGGGCCGACCATACGGGCCGAAGAACTTCGCCGCCACAGGTTTGAACCGAGCCTGGGCGTCGTGTAGTGTTCTTCGAGTTGTCACGGAGTCCGCGAGGACGAAGAGGCAGCCACTCGCGCCGCAACCGGCGGCAAACCACTACTGCACGGCCCCTGATCGGGAACGACTTCGGCATGCCGAATTCCGGTCCGAATAGCTCGATTATGAGCTGCCAGGGAAATCCGCTAAAGTAGTGAACACGCCGGAAGGCGCGAAACAAACCCCCTCCAACGGGGACCGGAAATGAATTCCGACCGGGAACGGAACGGAAAACGGATCTGGTAAGGTTGGAAACACCGAAGGGAAGCGCCCGGAGGAAAGCCCGAGAGGGTGAGTACGAAGGAAGCGTCCGTTCCTTGAGAACTCAACAGCGTGCCAAAAGTCAACGCCAGATATGTTGATACCCCGTCTCCGGGCCTGATGGTCTGGGACGAGGTTCCTTTGAAGAAAAAAACACAGCGAGGACGCTGTGAACCGAGGGGACTATTCCTCCTCTTGGTTCCGCTCAACGCGAGTGTGCAACCGGATTACCGGTAAACATTCACGGAGAGTTTGATCCTGGCTCAGGACGAACGCTGGCGGCGTGCTTAACACATGCAAGTCGAACGATGAACCCGCTTCGGTGGGGGATTAGTGGCGAACGGGTGAGTAACACGTGGGCAATCTGCCCTGCACTCTGGGACAAGCCCTGGAAACGGGGTCTAATACCGGATATGACCACTGACCGCATGGTTGGTGGTGGAAAGCTCCGGCGGTGCAGGATGAGCCCGCGGCCTATCAGCTTGTTGGTGGGGTGATGGCCTACCAAGGCGACGACGGGTAGCCGGCCTGAGAGGGCGACCGGCCACACTGGGACTGAGACACGGCCCAGACTCCTACGGGAGGCAGCAGTGGGGAATATTGCACAATGGGCGAAAGCCTGATGCAGCGACGCCGCGTGAGGGATGACGGCCTTCGGGTTGTAAACCTCTTTCAGCAGGGAAGAAGCGAAAGTGACGGTACCTGCAGAAGAAGCGCCGGCTAACTACGTGCCAGCAGCCGCGGTAATACGTAGGGCGCGAGCGTTGTCCGGAATTATTGGGCGTAAAGAGCTCGTAGGCGGCTTGTCGCGTCGGATGTGAAAGCCCGGGGCTTAACCCCGGGTCTGCATTCGATACGGGCAGGCTAGAGTTCGGTAGGGGAGATCGGAATTCCTGGTGTAGCGGTGAAATGCGCAGATATCAGGAGGAACACCGGTGGCGAAGGCGGATCTCTGGGCCGATACTGACGCTGAGGAGCGAAAGCGTGGGGAGCGAACAGGATTAGATACCCTGGTAGTCCACGCCGTAAACGTTGGGAACTAGGTGTGGGCGACATTCCACGTTGTCCGTGCCGCAGCTAACGCATTAAGTTCCCCGCCTGGGGAGTACGGCCGCAAGGCTAAAACTCAAAGGAATTGACGGGGGCCCGCACAAGCGGCGGAGCATGTGGCTTAATTCGACGCAACGCGAAGAACCTTACCAAGGCTTGACATACACCGGAAACATCCAGAGATGGGTGCCCCCTTGTGGTCGGTGTACAGGTGGTGCATGGCTGTCGTCAGCTCGTGTCGTGAGATGTTGGGTTAAGTCCCGCAACGAGCGCAACCCTTGTTCTGTGTTGCCAGCATGCCCTTCGGGGTGATGGGGACTCACAGGAGACTGCCGGGGTCAACTCGGAGGAAGGTGGGGACGACGTCAAGTCATCATGCCCCTTATGTCTTGGGCTGCACACGTGCTACAATGGCCGGTACAATGAGCTGCGATACCGCGAGGTGGAGCGAATCTCAAAAAGCCGGTCTCAGTTCGGATTGGGGTCTGCAACTCGACCCCATGAAGTCGGAGTCGCTAGTAATCGCAGATCAGCATTGCTGCGGTGAATACGTTCCCGGGCCTTGTACACACCGCCCGTCACGTCACGAAAGTCGGTAACACCCGAAGCCGGTGGCCCAACCCCTTGTGGGAGGGAGTCGTCGAAGGTGGGACTGGCGATTGGGACGAAGTCGTAACAAGGTAGCCGTACCGGAAGGTGCGGCTGGATCACCTCCTTTCTAAGGAGCACAGCACCGTCTGCGAGCGAATGTCTCGCACGGTCAGCTCATGGGTGGAACGTTGACTACTCGGCAGGATCGTCTGATCCGTCTTCCTAGTACTGCTCTTCGGGGCGTGGAACGGGATGCGGGGATGGGGGTCGTGTCGGGCACGCTGTTGGGTGTCTGAGGGTGCGAGCGTTTGCTTGCCCTTCAAACGCCGGCCCCAGTGCACTCTGATCAGGTTTTGGTCGGGGGTGATGGGTGGCTGGTCGTTGCTTGAGAACTGCACAGTGGACGCGAGCATCTGTGGCCAAGTTTTTAAGGGCGCACGGTGGATGCCTTGGCACCAGGAACCGATGAAGGACGTGGGAGGCCGCGATAGGCCCCGGGGAGCTGTCAACCGAGCTTTGATCCGGGGGTGTCCGAATGGGGAAACCCGGCAGTCGTCATGGGCTGTCACCCATACCTGAACACATAGGGTATGTGGAGGGAACGCGGGGAAGTGAAACATCTCAGTACCCGCAGGAAGAGAAAACAACCGTGATTCCGGGAGTAGTGGCGAGCGAAACTGGATGAGGCTAAACCGTATGTGTGTGATACCCGGCAGGGGTTGCGCATGCGGGGTTGTGGGAGTGAGCTTCAGTCGTCTGCCGGCGGCTGGGCGAGTCAGAAACCGTATGGATAGGCGAAGGACATGCGAAAGGTCCGGCGTAGAGGGTAAGACCCCCGTAGCTGAAATCTGTACGGCTTGCTTGCTTATTTCCCAAGTAGCACGGGGCCCGAGAAATCCCGTGTGAATCTGGCGGGACCACCCGCTAAGCCTAAATATTCCCTGGTGACCGATAGCGGATAGTACCGTGAGGGAATGGTGAAAAGTACCGCGGGAGCGGAGTGAAATAGTACCTGAAACCGTGTGCCTACAAGCCGTGGGAGCGTCGCATGCAAGCTTGCTTGTATGTCGTGACTGCGTGCCTTTTGAAGAATGAGCCTGCGAGTTTGCGGTGTGTTGCGAGGTTAACCCGTGTGGGGAAGCCGTAGCGAAAGCGAGTCCGAATAGGGCGATTTAGTAGCGCGCTCAAGACCCGAAGCGGAGTGATCTAGCCATGGGCAGGTTGAAGCGGAGGTAAGACTTCGTGGAGGACCGAACCCACCAGGGTTGAAAACCTGGGGGATGACCTGTGGTTAGGGGTGAAAGGCCAATCAAACTCCGTGATAGCTGGTTCTCCCCGAAATGCATTTAGGTGCAGCGTCGTGTGTTTCTTGCCGGAGGTAGAGCACTGGATAGGCGATGGGCCCTACCGGGTTACTGACCTTAGCCAAACTCCGAATGCCGGTAAGTGAGAGCGCGGCAGTGAGACTGTGGGGGATAAGCTCCATGGTCGAGAGGGAAACAGCCCAGAGCATCGACTAAGGCCCCTAAGCGTACGCTAAGTGGGAAAGGATGTGGAGTCGCAGAGACAACCAGGAGGTTGGCTTAGAAGCAGCCACCCTTGAAAGAGTGCGTAATAGCTCACTGGTCAAGTGATTCCGCGCCGACAATGTAGCGGGGCTCAAGCGTACCGCCGAAGTCGTGTCATTGCAGTACATACCCCCAACGGGGACTGTGATGGGTAGGGGAGCGTCGTGTGCCGGGTGAAGCAGCGCCGGAAGGTAGTTGTGGACGGTTCACGAGTGAGAATGCAGGCATGAGTAGCGATTCACACGTGAGAAACGTGTGCGCCGATTGACTAAGGGTTCCTGGGTCAAGCTGATCTGCCCAGGGTAAGTCGGGACCTAAGGCGAGGCCGACAGGCGTAGTCGATGGACAACCGGTTGATATTCCGGTACCCGCTTTGAAACGCCCAATATCGAGCCCATTAATGCTAAGGCCGTGAAGCCGCCTCTGATCTCTTCGGAGTGAGGGGGAGTGGTGGAGCCGCTGACCCAAGGTGGTAGTAGGTAAGCGATGGGGTGACGCAGGAAGGTAGTCCAGCCCGGGCGGTGGTTGTCCCGGGGTAAGGGTGTAGGCCGTGTGGTAGGCAAATCCGTCACACGTTAAGGCTGAGACCTGATGCCGAGCCGATTGTGGTGAAGTGGATGATCCTATGCTGTCGAGAAAAGCCTCTAGCGAGTTTCATGGCGGCCCGTACCCTAAACCGACTCAGGTGGTCAGGTAGAGAATACCGAGGCGTTCGGGTGAACTATGGTTAAGGAACTCGGCAAAATGCCCCCGTAACTTCGGGAGAAGGGGGGCCATTTCCGGTGATGGAATTTACTTCCTGAGCTGGGGGTGGCCGCAGAGACCAGCGAGAAGCGACTGTTTACTAAAAACACAGGTCCGTGCGAAGCCGTAAGGCGATGTATACGGACTGACGCCTGCCCGGTGCTGGAACGTTAAGGGGACCGGTTAGCTCTGTTTCGACGGGGCGAAGCTGAGAACTTAAGCGCCAGTAAACGGCGGTGGTAACTATAACCATCCTAAGGTAGCGAAATTCCTTGTCGGGTAAGTTCCGACCTGCACGAATGGCGTAACGACTTCTCGACTGTCTCAACCATAGGCCCGGTGAAATTGCATTACGAGTAAAGATGCTCGTTTCGCGCAGCAGGACGGAAAGACCCCGGGACCTTTACTATAGCTTGATATTGGTGTTCGGTTCGGCTTGTGTAGGATAGGTGGGAGACTGTGAAGCATGCACGCCAGTGTGTGTGGAGTCGTCGTTGAAATACCACTCTGGTCGTGCTGGATGTCTAACCTGGGTCCGTGATCCGGATCAGGGACAGTGTCTGGTGGGTAGTTTAACTGGGGCGGTTGCCTCCTAAAGGGTAACGGAGGCGCCCAAAGGTTCCCTCAGCCTGGTTGGCAATCAGGTGTTGAGTGTAAGTGCACAAGGGAGCTTGACTGTGAGACCGACGGGTCGAGCAGGGACGAAAGTCGGGACTAGTGATCCGGCGGTGGCTTGTGGAAGCGCCGTCGCTCAACGGATAAAAGGTACCCCGGGGATAACAGGCTGATCTTCCCCAAGAGTCCATATCGACGGGATGGTTTGGCACCTCGATGTCGGCTCGTCGCATCCTGGGGCTGGAGTCGGTCCCAAGGGTTGGGCTGTTCGCCCATTAAAGCGGTACGCGAGCTGGGTTTAGAACGTCGTGAGACAGTTCGGTCCCTATCCGCTGTGCGCGTAGGAGTCTTGAGAAGGGCTGTCCCTAGTACGAGAGGACCGGGACGGACGAACCTCTGGTGTGCCAGTTGTTCTGCCAAGGGCATGGCTGGTTGGCTACGTTCGGGAGGGATAACCGCTGAAAGCATCTAAGCGGGAAGCCTGCTTCGAGATGAGGACTCCCACCTCCTAGAGAGGGTAAGGCTCCCAGTAGACGACTGGGTTGATAGGCCAGATATGGAAGCCGGGTAACCGGTGGAGTTGACTGGTACTAATAGGCCGAGGGCTTGTCCTCAGTTGCTCGCGTCCACTGTGTTAGTTCTGAAGTAACGAATTCGCCTTTGCTGGCTGGAGTTCGATATCTTCATAGTGTTTCGGTGGTCATTGCGTTAGGGAAACGCCCGGTTACATTCCGAACCCGGAAGCTAAGCCTTTCAGCGCCGATGGTACTGCAGGGGGGACCCTGTGGGAGAGTAGGACGCCGCCGAACAAATTGTGTGAGTAAGCCCTGTCGGGAGCCTTTGGTTCCTGGCAGGGCTTACTCGCGTTTACGGGCCTCTATAGGCTGTCGCCATGCGCTACGACCTGATCATTTTCGACAATGACGGTGTGCTCGTGGACAGCGAGCCGATCGCGAATCGGATCCTCGCCGGCTACCTCACCGAGCTGGGTTACCCCACCAGCTATGAGGACTCCATCCGCGACTACATGGGTTCTGCCATGCACCGCATCCATGACCTGGTCGGTGAACGCTACGGCCGCAAGCTGCCGGCAGAGTTCGACGCCACCTACTACGAGCGGGTCTTCGAAGCGTTCCGCCGCGACCTGGAGCCCGTCGCCGGTGCCGCCACCGTCCTGGAGAAGCTGCGGGCGGACGGCGTCCCGTACTGCCTCGCCTCTTCCGGCAGCCACGAGCGCATCCGGGTCGCGCTGAGGAAGACCGGGCTCTACGAACTCTTCGGCGAAGAGCGCATCTTCAGCTCCCAGGACGTGGGCCGGGGGAAGCCCGCACCGGACCTCTTTCTGCACGCCGCCGCGACCATGGGCACCCCGCCGGACCGGTGCGCCGTCATCGAGGACAGCCCGCTCGGCGTCCAGGCCGCCATCGCCGCCGGGATGGACGTGTACGGATACGCGGCCATGACCCCGGCCGAGAAGCTCACCCAGGCGCGGGCACTGTTCACCGATATGGCGGAATTGACCGGGCTTCTTGCCTGACGACCGGCCTGCTGCCGGCATCTGACCGCCTCGGTCCCCTGTCTGACCGGTCGTGGGCCGGGCAGAAGGCCATGTCAGGCGTCTACCCACGGGTAAGGCGCGGGCCGTACGCTCCTCAGCCATGACGGATGCTCCCCGAAACTTCGTCCGGGGGTACCCCCAGCTGCGGCATGGACGGGCCTCATTGGCCGTCAGTTTCCTCGTCCAGGGCGTGGTCTTCGCACTGCTGGTCACCCGGATACCGGCGCTTCAGGACCGGTACGGGATATCGGACGGTCAGCTGCCGGTCTTTCTCGCCGGGGTGCCGATCCTCGCGGGCGCCGGTAGTGTCGGCACCGAGTACGTGGTGCGGCGCGTCCGGCCTGAAGTCGTACTCCGCTGGATTCAGCCCGTCGTCAGCCTGGCCCTGCTGACGGCGGGCTGCGGTGTTTCCCGGTGGCAACTGGCCGTCGCCCTCGCCGTCTTCGGGCTGTCCGTCGGCGCCCTGGACGCGTCGATGAACATGCTCGGGGTCACGCTCCAGCGGTCCTACGGACGCAGCATCATGCTCGGCTTCCACGCCGCCTACAGCCTCGGCGGCATCATCGGGGCCTCACTGGCCTGGGTGGGCGCGCACCAGGAGCTGCCGCTGCCCGCCCTCTACGCCCCGCTGGTCGCGCTGCTGGTGCCGGCCGCGCTGATCGCCTCGCGCTGGTACGCCGGGGCCGCCGCGCGGCCCGCCGCCGAGGGGCCGGCTCCCACCCGTTCCGGTGGTCGGACGGCTGCCGGGCAGGACACTCGTCCGGGTGATCGGCCGGCGTCGATGAAGCTGCTGACGCCCCTGTGCCTGGTGATGGCCTTCGCCTATATCGGTGATTCCACCGTCTCCAACTGGAGTGCGAAGTACCTGGAGGACGTGCTGCACAGCTCCGACCAGCTGGCGACTGTCCCGTACAACGTCTACATGGTCACCACCCTGCTGGGCAGGGCCTTCGGTGATCTCGGGGTGCGGCGGTTCGGCGCGGCCACGGTGGTGCGGGCGGGGGCGCTGATCGCGGCGGGCGGCTTCGCGGTGGTCGCCTCGGCCCCCGGTGCCTGGGCGGGCCTGCTCGGCTTCACCCTGCTGGGGCTCGGGCTGTGCGTGATCGTGCCGCAGACCTTCGCGGCCGCGGGCCGGCTCTTCCCCGACGCCTCGGACAGCGCCGTCGCCCGCCTCAACATCTTCAACTATGTGGGGTTCCTGGTGGGCTCGCCGCTGGTGGGCGCGGTGGGCGAGCTGTGGAGCTACCGCGGCGCGATGGTGGTGCCCATGATGCTGGTGCTTGCGACGCTGCGCTACGCCCGTTCGTATCCGACCACATCCGCCCGATACGGTGGCGGACATGAGCGGCCGCGCACAGTTGATGTGGGATGAGGCAGTCACCGGGTACAACTTCGGGGCCGGACATCCGATGGACCCGGTGCGGCTCGCGCTGACCATGCGTCTGGTGGAAGCGTTCGGCCTCGACCGGGCGGTGAGTGTGGTCGCCGCCCAGCCGGCGGGGGAGTCCACCCTGCGGCTGGTGCACCGCGAGGACTACATCGCGGCGGTGCGGCGGGTGTCCGCCGATCCGGGGAGCGCCGATGGCTCGTACGGGCTGGGCACCGAGGACGATCCGGCGTTCGCCGGGATGCATGAGATCTCGGCGCTGATCGCCGGCCAGTCGGTAGCCGGGGCGGAGGCGATCTGGCGCGGCGCCGCCGACCACGCGGTGAACTTCGCGGGCGGCCTGCACCACGCCATGCCGGGGAAGGCCTCCGGCTTCTGCATCTACAACGACGCGTCGCTGGCGATCGCGCGACTGCTGGAACTGGGCGCCGAACGGGTGGCGTACGTGGACGTCGACGTCCACCACGGCGACGGTGTGCAGGCCGCCTTCTGGGACGATCCGCGGGTTCTGACGATCTCGCTGCACGAGCACCCGGGCACCCTCTTCCCGGGGACCGGCTGGCCGGAGGAGACCGGCGGCGATGCCGCTCAGGGCTCCGCGGTGAACGTGGCGCTGCCGCCCGGCACCGGGGACGACGGTTGGCTGCGCGCCTTCCACGCCGTGGTTCCGGAGCTGCTGTCGGCGTTCCGGCCGCAGGTGCTGGTCACCCAGCACGGTGCGGACACCCACGTCGACGATCCGCTGGCGCATCTGGCGGTGAGCCTGGACGCGCAGCGGATGGTCGCCGAGAGCTGCCACGAGCTGGCGCACGCCTGCGCGGACGGCCGGTGGCTGGCGCTGGGCGGCGGTGGGTACGCGGTGGTGGACGTGGTGCCGCGCACCTGGTCGCACCTGGTGGCCATCGCTGCGGGCCGGCCGCTGGAGCCCGGCACCGAGCTGCCGGAGGAGTGGCGGCAGGAGGCGTATCGGCTCACCCGGCACAACCCGGCGCCCCTGCGGATGACGGACGGCCGGTCGCCCCGGTGGCGGGATTTCGAGGACCTGGGTTACGACCCGGGGGACCGGCTGGACCAGGCGGTTCTGGCGACCCGGCGGGCGGTCTTCCCCTCCCATGGCCTACTGCCGTAGGAAGTGTTCACGGTCTCCGGTGGGTCGTGGCGGCGTAGCGGCAGCCGAACCGGACATTCCGTAGGCCAACCGAGGGGTGTCGGGGCGTTCCGGGGTCGGCCGGGGCCGGGATCGGCCAGCATCGGTCGGGTGTTGAGTACGGTCGCGTTGCGCGCGCATCTGCTGGGCGCGCGGCTCGCCGGGCCGGTGGCCACCACCCGGGAGCAGAGCCTGCGCCGCTACCGGCTGTTCGCCGCTCGCGACCCGCGCACGATGATCGGGATCGAGCCTGAGCGCGACTGGTCGCTGCCGGATCTGCTCCGCTTGATGAGCGACATGTGTGGTGTGTCACGCGATCCGCTCCATACCTTCGGTCAGGATGTGATCGATCCGGACCGCACCATCGAGGCGCTGGACTCCTTCGCGGACCGGCTGCGGGCCGCGGCGGCGGCCGCCGTGCCGGTGCTGATCGGGACCGGTCACCCGCACCGGCTCCTCGGGTTCTACGCCTCGTTGGCGGCGGCCCTCTCGTCGGCGGGGTGCGCTGTCCTCACTCCGGCGCAGGGCCGATGTGTCGACATAACGACCCGGTTCGGGGTACGCACCTACCGTCTGGGCGCGGTGCGAGGCGTCGCATTGGTGCGGGAGCCCGGCGCGCGAGGCGTGGGGCGTGAGCCCGGCGTGCACACGCATTCGCCGCTGCCGGTTCGTACCGTGCTGGGCTGTGCGGCGGAGGCCGGCGGGCCGCTGCCCGAGCTGGTCATCGGGGACCACGGATGGGTCTGCGGGGCAGGTCAACTGGGGATTGAGGCGATCGGACTGGCCGACGCCGACGACCCGGCGCCGTTCGTCGGCCAGGCGGAGGGGCGGGTGTCCGTCGTCGTTCCGCTTGATGACGCGGCGCGCTCTGATCACTACCTGCCGCTCACTCGCTATGTACTCGATCGGGCGTGTCTGTCCCACTAACCGGGTGGCAGCTGCTCCTCTTCCCCACTCGCATCACCCGCCCCTAACCTGGGGAGGAGCGCGCATGCGAGCAGGAGTCACCGGAGGGGAAGCCGGTGCCCGACATGTGCGGAAGGTTCAGGTGTGTCATGGCTGCTGGCGAACGGCCTCTGAACGAGGTTCAGTTTCTGACCGTGGCGGAAGTCGCCGCGGTGATGCGTGTGTCCAAGATGACCGTGTACCGCCTGGTGCACAGTGGTCATCTGCCGGCCATCCGGGTGGGCAGGTCCTTCCGGGTGCCGGAGCAAGCGGTTCATGAATACCTCCGCGAGAGCTATGTGGGGGTGGAGTCGGCCTGACGGTGCCCCTCGGATTACGCCGTTCGCCCGGTGCCGGGTAGGCTGGCCCGATGTAGGTCGTGTGGGCTCGGACGCCCCGCACCGAGTGATTCGAAGTGAGCGAGGGTAGTCGTGGGCTCTGTTATCAAGAAGCGGCGCAAGCGGATGGCGAAGAAGAAGCACCGCAAGCTGCTCAAGCGCACGCGCGTCCAGCGTCGCAACAAGAAGTAAGCGGCACTGTGCACGTCCCGCAGCCCTCTCACCGTCCTGGTGGGAGGGCTGCGGCGCGTCCTGGCCCGGTGCCGGCCCCGGCCTTGCCCCGCCGGGGGCGGTTCGCCCGGAATTCGGCTTTCCGGCTCAAAACCTGAGGGCTTTGGGCGCAAGGTCAACATGGTGCGACAGCGAGCCGATACGGTGTGCGACACAGCCCGGCTCGCGGCACGGGCGGGGTCGGAAGAAAGGCGCTGATCTTGGGGAAGATCGTGCTCGTCACCGGAGTCGCACGCCCACTGGGCGGCCGTTTCGTGCGCCGCGTCCAGCGCGAACCCGATGTCGACCGGGTGATCGGCGTGGATGCCGTCGAGCCCGAGCACCCGCTGGGTGGCGCTGATTTCGTACGGGCCGACATCCGGCAGCCCACGATCGGCAAGCTGCTCGCCGAGACCGGCGTCGACACCGTCGTCCACATGGACGTCAACGGCACCCCGCTCGGCTCCCGGGGCGGACGGACCGCGGTCAAGGAGACCAACGTCATCGGCACCATGCAGCTCCTCGGTGCCTGCCAGAAGGCGCCCTCGGTGCAGCGGCTCGTGGTGAAGTCCAGCACCAGCGTCTACGGCTCCGCGCCCCGCGACCCGGCCGTGTTCAGCGAGACCACCCCACCCAAATCGCTGCCCAGCGGCGGCTTCGCCAAGGACGCCGTGGAGGTCGAGGGCTATGTGCGCGGCTTCGCCCGCCGCCGCCCCGACGTCGCCGTGTGCATACTGCGCTTCGCCAACATCCTGGGGCCGTGTGCGGACTCCCCGCTGGCCGAGTACTTCGGGCTGCCGGTGCTCCCCACCGTGGTCGGCTACGACCCGCGGCTGCAGTTCGTGCACGAGGAGGACGCGATCGAGGTGCTGCGGATCGGCTCCACCGAGCCCCGCCGCGGAACCCTCAACAGCGGCACCTTCAACATCGCGGGCGACGGGGTGCTGCTGCTCTCCCAGGCCGCCCGGCGGCTGGGCCGCCCGACCGTCCCGCTGCCGCTGCCGGCGCTCACCTGGGCCCGCACGGCACTGCGCTTCACCGGAATCACCGATTTCTCGGCCGAACAGGTCCGACTGCTGACGCACGGTCGCGTGGTCGCGACCCGGCAGATGCGCGAGACACTGGGTTTCGAGCCGAAGTTCAGCACCGCCGACGCCTTCGCGGACTACGCGCGCGGCCGCGGCCCCGGGCTGCTCCCGCCCCAGGCCCTCGCTCACGCCGTCGACCGGCTGTCCTCGGTGCTGACGGCCGACCGCAGCCAGAGTTAGCCAGAGTTGAGGAGTGCACCGAGCATGGCGGACGCCAAGGTCATCCCATTCGGCGACGAACCGCGGTCCCGGCGGAAGGGCGGCAGCCGCCGGCCGGGCCGGGAGGAGCGGGGCCGGGCCGCGCTGAAGCCGGTGCCCGCCCAGCGCGACGAGCCGCTGTCCGGCCCCGCCGAGGCCGCCGGGCAGCAGGCGGCGGAGGGCGCCGGGGCGGCCGACCGTGGCCGGCCGGAGGGCGAGGCCGGGGACGGGGCCGCGGCGGGCGGCTGGGAGCGGAAGCTCGCCCACGGCCTGAACTTCCTGCGCCGCCGCGTCACCGGCGACTACGAGGTCGACGACTTCGGCTATGACCCGGAGCTGACCGACCAGGTCCTGATGTCGCTGCTGCGCCCGGTGTACGAGAAGTACTTCCGGGTCGAGGTGAAGGGCATGGAGAACATCCCGGACAGCGGCGGCGCGCTGGTCGTCGCCAACCACTCCGGGGTGCTGCCGCTGGACGCGCTGATGCTCCA
Source organism: Streptomyces sp. JLBT605 (assembly GCF_058215555.1). Lineage (NCBI taxonomy): Bacteria > Bacillati > Actinomycetota > Actinomycetes > Kitasatosporales > Streptomycetaceae > Streptomyces > Streptomyces sp. JLBT605. The sequence goes on along the minus strand of NZ_CM177087.1, from coordinate 2,843,605 downwards.
GGTCGCCGTGCACGATCACCACCCCGCCGACCGCCATCTGCGGCTGCTCGCCGCCGACCTGGTCTTCATGCTGCCGGTGGTCAACGAACTGGCCCGCAAGGCCGGGCACACCCTCGCCTGCGCCGAGGACGCTCAGCTGCTGCTGGAGCGCGGCGAGGTGGTGGGGGTGATGCCGGAGGGCTTCAAGGGGCTGGGGAAGCCCTTCTCCGAACGGTACAAACTCCAGCGTTTCGGGCGTGGCGGGTTCGTCTCGACCGCGCTGCGGGCGGGGGTGCCGATCGTGCCCTGCTCGATCGTGGGCGCGGAGGAGATCTATCCGATGGTCGGGAACGCCAAGACGCTCGCCCGGCTGCTCGGCTTCCCGTACTTCCCGGTCACGCCGACCTTCCCGCTGCTGGGGCCGCTGGGCGCGGTGCCGCTGCCGACGAAGTGGACGATTCAGTTCGGCGAGCCCATCCCGACCGACGGCTATCCGCCTGAGGCGGCGGACGACCCGATGCTGATGTTCAACCTGACCGATCAGGTCCGGGAGACCATTCAGCACACGCTCTACCGGCTGCTGGTGCAGCGCCGCTCGGTGTTCTTCTGAGCGCGGCGCTAAAGGTGGTGGCGGCGCTCCGCGGAGGAGGGCCACCACCACCTTCGGCCGGGTGCGCGCCGGACGGCTATTCGGTGGTGTTCTCACCGAGGCCGAGCCCGGGCAGCAGCCCGGGGAGCAACGGCGGGATGGTGACATCCGGCTTCGGCGACTGGCCGCCGCCGGAGCCGCCGGCCGAGGGGAGCGGCAGTCCGCCCTTGTCCGGCGGACTCAGCAGCTCGTCCGCGCCGCCGATCAGGCCGGGGCTCTCCGACTGGTCCGAGGCCGACGGGCTGGGGCTGCCCTGGTCCTGCTGCTGCGGCCCCTGGCCGGAGGGCGCCGCGGAGGGCTTGGGGACGTCCGGGCGCTGGGGATGGGTGCGCTGCTTGGCGATGCTCCCCGGTGTGCGGGCCGCGGTGTCCTGCTGGCCTGGCGGGGAGGGGAGCAGCGAGCGCAGGGGCCCGACCTCCTCGTCTATGGCCTCGAAGACCGAGCTGACGTCGTCGCGGACGTCGGTGAGCTGCACCGGCAGCGCATCGCTCAGCTTGGCCCAGCCTTCGCGGTGGGACTTGGCGAAGGAGGACAGGGTCTCGATCGGCCCGAGCGAGCCGTCCCGCTCGTACGCCTGGTAGAGCAGGCGGTGGCCCTCGGCGGCGTCGTGCCGCATGCCGGAGAGGGCTCTGCGGACCTCGCCCAGCGACTCGTGGTCCAGGTCACCCGCCCGGGCCCGCTCCATCAGCCGCCGGGCCTCGCTCATCCGGGTGGAGGCGTGGTCCAGGTAGATCCGGCCACGGTCCACATCGCCGTCCGCCAGGCCCAGTTTGAGGTCTTCCATGCCTCGCTTGAGGCCGTACAGCGTGTCGCCCGGGAGGGCGTCCGAACTGGCGGCTGCCACACCGCCGAACGCCCCCGCGGCGACACTGACCGTGAGTCCCCCCGCTGCGAGCCCCTTGGACCAGCGGGATCGGGGACGGAGCCGGCTGAGCGTGCTCGACCGGTGCGTCCCTCTGCCGGAGCGCTGCTCCGGCACCCGCGATGCGCTCTCGGCGGACGCCGCTTCCATCGCGGCGATCAGCTGTGCCCGCTGAATGGTCCTGACTTCGGCATCCAACGTCGGTGCCGGCAGTCCGCCGAGCCCGCCCGCCAAGGCGAGCAGCCGGGTGCGCTCGGCGTCGTCCGCCGATGCCGCTGGCTGCTCGGCCGTGGCGTCCTGGAGTCCCCCGTGCTGGTCCTCCAGGGCCTCCAGGGCCTGGGCGAAGGCGTTTGCCCGCCGGTGCGCCGATACATTCGCGATCACAGGCGGCACCTCCTCTCGTCTCATGGCGCTCGACTCCCCCGGACACCTGACGGTGCCACACCTTGAGTGCGTCCACTCGATCGAGTGAGTGGCTGCGGACGGCATGACCGCAAGGAGCCTGCGTTTCGACAACGAGCGGCGAGGTACCAGGGTTACGCACTCCGGATGTACAGAACGCGTAACCCGCCGCGTCAGCGGGCGTCGTCCGGTAGGAGCCGGGCCAGGGTACGGACGGCCCGGTACTGGAGGGTCTTGATGGCACCCTCGTTCTTCCCCATGACCCGGGCGGTCTCGGCGACCGACAGGCCCTGGAGGAAGCGGAGGGTGACGCATTCCTGCTGCTGGGGGTTGAGACGGCGGACGGCCTGGAGCAGGGCGGCGTTGGAGAGGGATTCGAGGACGGAGTCCTCCGGGCTGCGCTCGACCTCGTTGGCGTCGAGCATCTCGCCGGTGGTCACCTCCAGCCGGAAGCGGCTGGACTTGAAGTGGTCGGCGACGAGGTTGCGGGCGATGGTGACCAGCCAGGCGCCGAAGTCGCGGCCCTGCCAGGTGAAGGTGCCGATGCGGCGCAGGGCGCGCAGAAAGGTCTCGCTGGTGAGGTCCTCGGCCGTGGCCCGGCCCCCGACGCGGTAGTAGATGTAGCGGTAGACGGTGTCGGCGTACTGGTCGTACAGCCGGCCGAACGCTTCGGCCTCGCCGGCCTGGGCGCGCTCGACCAGGTCCATCATGCGGCGGCTGTCACTGTCGGCGGTGGGACGGCGGGTCGCTGAGGTGGTGGCGCGGGCTCGCCGGCCGACCGCCGCGCTGCCGTCGGCCAGGGCGTAACAGGGGGTGGCGGGAATGGCGGGTGCGGGTGTGGCGAAGGCGGGGTCGGCGTACGCGGTGGGGACAAAGACGCGCAGACAGCCGAGGACTGTCGCACGGAGCGTAGCCAGGCCCGAGGTGTCAACCCCGACGTGTGGGTACACGGGACTCCCAGAGGCAGAGCTTTCATCACGTGCAGTGCGGGACCGTTCACCCGTCGTAGGGACGCGTGGGTACCGGTTGCGTCTGAGGAGAATAACGCTTCGTACAGGCGACGCTACACCCAGTTGCTCAAATCATCGTTTCCGTCTGCTCTGTTACGGATTGATGTTCGATCAAGTAGCCATTGTTGAATGGGATTTGTTCGAAAAACTTCACCATGTGGCGGGAAGCTTGGCGTGTTGTGGCAAAGCACCGGTCATGGGCGTAGCCGGTGGCACCCGGGGTATGCAGGGCAGATTGACCGGTTCCGTTCGTGTGGTGGCCGGTGGCGGTGAAGTGGATGACGAATCGGTCACGCCGGGCGCGTCGCGCCGCGGGACCGCCGTCGCGAGGGTCAGCGACGGCGCCGGTGCAGCGCCACCGCGGCCGCCGCGCCGCCCGCCAGCGCTCCCACTCCCGCCGCGGCCGGGATGCCGACCTTGGCGGCCTTGCGGCCGGTGCGGTAGTCGCGCAGCCGCCAGCCGTGCGTCCGGGCGTGCTTGCGCAGCCGGCTGTCCGGGTTGATGGCGTAGGGGTGCCCGACTATCGACAGCATCGGGATGTCGTTGGCCGAGTCGCTGTACGCGGCGCAGCGCGTCAGGTCCAGCCGCTCGGCGGCCGCCAGCGCACGGACCGCCTCGGCCTTGGCGGGGCCGTGCAGCGGCTCGCCGACCAGCCGGCCGGTGTAGACGCCGCCCACGGACTCGGCGACGGTGCCCAGCGCGCCGGTCAGGCCCAGTCGGCGGGCGATGATCGTCGCGGTCTCCACCGGCGCCGCGGTGACCAGCCAGACCTTCTGCCCGGCGTCGAGGTGGGCCTGGGCGAGGGCGCGGGTGCCGGGCCAGATCCGCTCCGCCATGTACTCGTCGTAGATCTCCTCGCCGATCGCCATCAGCTCGGAGACCCGGTGGCCCTTGACGATCGACAGGGCGCTGTTGCGCGCGTCCTCCATATGGCCCGGGTCCTCGACCCCGGCCAGCCGGAACCAGGTCTGCTGCCAGGCGAAGCGCGCCAGCTCCCGCTTGCGGAAGAAGTGGCGCTTGTACAGGCCGCGGCCCAGGTGGAAGATCGCGGCGCCCTGCATCACGGTGTTGTCGAGGTCGAAGAAGGCGGCGGCCCGTACGTCCCCGACCACGGGGAATTCCGGCGCTTCGGCCTCGGCGGCCACGGCCTCCTCGGCCGCCTGCTCCTGCGCGGACTTGCGCGCTGCTTCCGCGGCGGCCTCGCCGGCCAGGACGCTCCGCGCGGTGGCGGATCGCCTTCGAGGGGTCAACCATCCCAGTGCGGACATGGCGCGAGCATAACCAGTCGGTTCCGGGTATCCGGAGTCGGTGGCATTCAGCCGGTGTGAACTCTGCGCGGCGTGCGCGCGTCGCGGGGCGGCGCGCCGCCCTCGGCCGCCGAGCCGCCCTCGGCCGCCGAGCCGCCCTCGGTAGCCGAGCCGCCCTCGGTAGCCGAGCCGCCCTCAGCCGCCGAGTGCCCGGCGCAGCCGCTGCGGGTCGACCCGCCAGAAGTCGTGCTGCTCGCCGTCGACGAGGATCACCGGGATCTGCTCCCAGTACTTGCGGTACAGCTCCTCGTCCTGGGTGATGTCCTTCTTCTCCCAGGACGCGCCGAGCTCCCCGCAGATCTTCTCGATCACCGCTTGTGCGTCGTCGCACAGGTGGCAGCCGGGCTTGCCGATAAGGGTGACGGTGCTGTCGGCGGGGTTCTTGCGCGGGGTGCGGCGCAGCAGCGGGCTCATGGGCCCCATTGTCCCCCTGCCCGGCCGGCGCCCGGCCCCTGTCCGCCCCTGTGCCCGCCCCGGTGGCCGTCGCCGGCCCGCCGGGCTCGGCCCCCGCCGCGAGGGGCTCGATGTGGTCGCTTGTTCGACTACGATCGGTGGGCGATTTGTTGGTGTCCGGGGGCATGGCGATGAAGGAGTGGCGGCGCGTGCTCTCGTTCTCGCACCCTTCCGGCCGATCGCCGCACCTTTCCGGCCGGTCGACCCACCCTTCTTGCTGGTCGACTCACCCCTCTTACCGGCGCGTAGCGCGCGAACGGCGCGGCCCCGGATCTGGTTCCGCGATCATCGTGGAAGGGTGCGTGACACCGGTCACTTTGGTCGGACAAAGCGGACACCATCTTTGTGCACGCGTTCACAAAGACATAGCCTGCTGTCCACGGGGCGGCCTTGGGACGAATGGTCGCCCGCAGCCCCGCGCTACCCGCAGGAGCACCGTGGCAACTGGCCGAACGCACCGACCGGCGACCCGAAGCCGAGGGATTCCCGAGGCCACCGTCGCCCGGCTTCCGCTGTATCTGCGCGCACTGACCGCACTCTCCGAGCGCTCGGTCCCCACGGTCTCCTCCGAGGAGCTCGCGGCCGCCGCCGGGGTCAACTCCGCCAAGCTGCGCAAGGACTTCTCGTACCTCGGCTCCTACGGCACCCGCGGGGTCGGCTACGACGTCGAGTACCTCGTCTACCAGATCTCCCGCGAGCTGGGTCTGACGCAGGACTGGCCGGTTGTCATCGTCGGTATCGGTAACCTCGGCGCCGCCCTGGCCAACTACGGCGGGTTCGCCTCCCGGGGCTTCCGGGTCGCGGCTTTGATCGACGCGGACCCGGCGATGGCCGGAAGGCCCGTCGCGGGCATCGCGGTGCAGCACACCGACGAGCTCGAGCAGATCATCCAGGACAACGGGGTCTCCATCGGCGTCATCGCCACCCCGGCCGGCGCCGCCCAGCAGGTCTGCGACCGGCTGGTGGCCGCCGGGGTCACCTCCATCCTGAACTTCGCGCCGACCGTCCTGACCGTCCCCGACGGTGTGGACGTCCGCAAGGTCGACCTCTCCATAGAGCTCCAGATCCTCGCCTTCCACGAGCAGCGCAAGGCGGGCGAGGGCACCGAGCTGGACGTGGAGCAGGCCGCCACCGCTTCGGCGCCGTCCCCGGCCCCGGCCGCCCATGTGGCCTCCGGCGGCGCGGGCGGCAGGCAGCAGGGGCCGGACGGGGATGTGCCCGCCGTGATGCCGGCATGAGTCTTCTCGTCGTCGGGCTGAGCCACCGCAGCGCGCCGGTCAGCGTGCTGGAGCGGGCCTCCCTCACCGCTGACCAGCAGGCCAAGCTGCTCCAGGACGCGCTGGCCGCCGAGCCGGCCGCCGAGGCCGCGGCGCTGGCCACCTGCAACCGCATCGAGCTCTACGCCGACGTGGACAAGTTCCACGCCGGTGTCGCCGAGCTGTCCACGCTCCTCGCCCAGCACACCGGCGTCGGCCTGGAGGAGCTCACTCCGTATCTCTACGTCCACTACGAGGACCGGGCCGTCCACCACCTGTTCTCGGTGGCCTGCGGACTGGACTCGATGGTCGTCGGCGAGGGCCAGATCCTCGGCCAGATCAAGGACGCGCTGGCCCTGGGCCAGGAGCTGCACACCGCCGGGCGGCTGCTGAACGACCTGTTCCAGCAGGCGCTGCGGGTCGGCAAGCGGGCGCACAGCGAGACCGGCATCGACAAGGCCGGGCAGTCGCTGGTCACCTTCGGCCTCGAACAGCTCGCGGATGGCGCGGCGGTGCCGGAGTGGGCCGCCGGCAAGCGTGCCCTGGTCATCGGGGCGGGTTCGATGTCCTCGCTGGCCGCGACGACGCTGGCGCGCGCCGGTGTGGCTGAACTGGTGATCGCCAACAGGACGTTGGAGCGGGCGCGGCGCCTGGCGGCGAGCCTGGACGAGCACGGTGGAGCCGATGGAGCCGGCACACCCGGCGCCGGACCGCTGGCTCGCGCCGTGCCGATCGACGCGGTCGCCGCCGAGCTGCCGGGCGCCGACATCGTCGTCTCCTGCACCGGCGCCACCGGCCTGGTGCTGACCGCCGCGGCGCTGAGCGACGCCTTCGCCGGGCGCGCCGCCGACCGGTCGCGGCCGGTCGCCCTGCTCGACCTGGCCATGCCGCGCGACATCGACGCGGCCGCGCACCGGCTGGACGAGGTCCGCCTGGTCGACATCGAGACCCTCGCCGAGGCGTCCGCCGACGCGCCCATGGCCGCCGACGTCGATCAGGTCCGCGGAATCGTCTCCGCCGAGGTCGCGGCCTTCGGCGCCGCGCAGCGCGCCGCGCACATCACGCCGACCGTGGTCGCCCTGCGCACCATGGCCGCCGACGTGGTGGCCAGCGAGATCGCCCGGCTGGACGGGCGCCTCCCCGACCTGGACGACAAGCAGCGCGCGGAGATCACCCAGACCGTGCGGCGTGTCGTCGACAAGCTCCTGCACGCTCCCACCGTGCGGGTCAAGCAGCTCGCGGCCACCCCCGGCGGCGCCGGGTACGCGGACGCGCTGCGTGAACTCTTCGACCTCGACCCGCAGGCGGTGGCCGCCGTCAGCCGGGCCGATCTGAACGACGCGAATCGAGGGCGGGCATGAACACCCCAGCCTCCCCGGGAACCGGAACCCCCGACACCCCCACCCCACCCCCGGCTCCGGCAGCACGTCCGGCGTCCGCGGGCGGCGGCGCACCGCTGCGCCTGGGCACCCGGCGCTCCACCCTGGCCATGGCCCAGTCCGGCCAGATCGCGGAGCGGGTGCGCGCACTGACCGGCCGTCCCGTCGAGCTGGTGGAGATCACCACCTACGGCGACACCTCGCGGGAGCACCTCGCGCAGATCGGCGGCACCGGCGTCTTCGTCTCCGCGCTGCGCGACGCGCTGCTCGCCGGGGAGATCGACCTGGCGGTGCACTCGCTCAAGGACCTGCCGACCGCCGAGCCCGAGGGCCTGGTGCTGGCCGCGATCCCGGAGCGCGCGGACTCCCGTGACGCGCTGGTCGCCCGCGACGGCCTGGCCTTCGCCGAGCTGCTCGCCTCCGGCGAGCGGCCCGCCCGGATCGGCACCGGCTCGCCGCGCCGGATGGCCCAGCTCAACGCGTGGGCGCGGTCGCTGGGCAGGGAGATCGAGACCGTGCCGATACGGGGGAACATCGACACCCGTGTCGGTTTCGTGCGGTCCGGAAAGCTCGACGCCGTCGTGCTGGCCGCCGCGGGGCTCACCCGCATCGGCCGGCTGGACGAGGTCACCGAGCTGCTGGACCCCGCCCATGTCCTGCCCGCCCCCGGCCAGGGGGCACTGGCAGTCGAGTGTGCCGCCGCCAACGCGGCCCTCGCCGCCCAGCTCGCCGAGCTCGACGACCCGCACACGCGGATCGCCGTGACCGCCGAGCGTTCCCTGCTCGCCGCCCTGGAGGCCGGTTGCAGCGCACCTGTGGGTGCGCTGGCCGACTTTCTGGCCGACGGTCAGGTTGTCACCGAAATGCGCCTGCGTGGCGTCGTCGGCACTGTCGACGGCTCGACGCTGGTGCAGCTGTCCACCACCGGTCCCGTACCCGCGTCGCCTGGTGACGCCGCGGCCCTCGGTCGCGAACTCGCCGCCGAGATGCTCGCGAAGGGTGCGGCCGGTCTTATGGGGGAGCGAGCACTTTGAACCCCACCGCCCCTAACCACCCCGGCTGCGGGCACGTCACCTTCCTCGGTGCCGGCCCCGGAGACCCCGGACTGCTGACGCTGCGCGCCGTGGAGGCACTCGCCGCCGCGGATGTGCTGATCGCCGATCCGCAGGTGCTCGACGTCGTGCGTACGCACGTCCGTCCGAGCGTCGCGGCCGACGCGCAGGGCACGCCGCAGCAGGCAGCCGTTGACGATGCGTCAAACGGCGCCGCCGTCCCGGTACTCAGGGACGCCGCCAATCTTGTCATGGCGGCCGCGCGCGCCGGCAAGCGGGTCGTCCGTGCGGTCGCCGGCGACCCCGGTCTGGACGGCGACGCCACCGAGGAGATGCTCGCCTGCGCCGCCGAGGGCGTCGCCTTCGAGGTCGTGCCGGGTGTCGCCGCCGCGGTGGGCGTGCCCGCGTACGCCGGTGTGCCGCTGCGGGACGCGCAGGGCGCGGACGTCCGCTTCGTGGACGCCCGCACCGCGGACGACCGCTGCTGGACCGAGGTCGGCGCCTCCGACGCGACGACCGTGGTGACCGCGACCCTGGAGACGGTCGCGGCGGCGGCCGGGGAGCTGGTGGCCGCCGGCCGCAAGCCGGACACCCCGCTGACCGTCACCGTCGCCGGCACCACCACCCGGCAGCGCACCTGGACCGCGACCCTGGGCTCCATCGCGCAGGTGCTCAAGGCCGCCAAGGTGCTGCCGTCGCCGGATGGCGGCCAGCCGGTGATAGCCGTGGTCGGTGAGCGCAGCGCGGCCGAGCGCCGCGATCGGCTGTCCTGGTTCGAGTCCAAGCCGCTGTTCGGCTGGAACGTCCTGGTGCCCCGCACCAAGGAGCAGGCCGCCTCGCTCTCCGACCAGCTGCGTTCGTACGGTGCCGTGCCCAGCGAGGTGCCGACCATCGCGGTCGAGCCGCCCCGCACCCCGCAGCAGATGGAGCGCGCGGTCAAGGGCCTGGTGACCGGCCGGTACGAGTGGATCGCGTTCACTTCCGTCAACGCCGTCAAGGCGGTGCGGGAGAAGTTCGAGGAGTACGGCCTGGATGCCCGCGCGTTCGCCGGGATCAAGGTCGCGGCGGTCGGCGAGCAGACCGCCAAGGCGCTGGTGGAGTTCGGCGTCAAGCCCGACCTGGTGCCGTCCGGCGAGCAGTCCGCGGCCGGGCTGCTGGAGGACTGGCCGCCGTACGACCCGGTCTTCGACCCGATCGACCGCGTCTTCCTGCCGCGCGCCGACATCGCCACCGAGACCCTGGTCGCGGGGCTGATCGAGCTGGGCTGGGAGGTCGACGACGTCACGGCGTACCGCACCGTGCGCGCCTCGCCGCCGCCGGCCGAGACCCGTGAGGCGATCAAGGGCGGCGGCTTCGACGCCGTGCTCTTCACCTCGTCGAGCACGGTCCGCAACCTCGTCGGCATCGCCGGCAAGCCACACAATGTCACTGTCATCGCCTGCATCGGCCCGGCCACCGCGAAGACCGCGGAGGAGCACGGCCTGCGGGTGGATGTGCTGTCGCCCGAGCCCTCGGTGCACAAGCTCGCCGAGGCGCTCGCGGAGTTCGGGGCGGCGCGGCGGGATGCCGCGCTCGCGGCCGGTGATCCGGTCACCCGCCCCAGCGAGCGGCGGCCCGGATCGCGTAGGAGGGCACGGAGCTGATGACTGGCCGTTACGGAGAGTTCCCCGGGGCCCGGCCCCGGCGGCTGCGGGTGAACCCGGCCATGCGCCGGATGGTCGCCGAGACCCGGCTGCACCCGGCGGAGCTGATCCTGCCCGCCTTCGTACGGGAGGGCATCAGCGAGCCCGCGCCGCTGGAGTCGATGCCGGGCGTCGTCCAGCACACCCGGGACACCCTGCGGAAGGCCGCCGTCGAGGCGGTCGAGGCGGGCGTCGGCGGGATCATGCTCTTCGGGGTGCCGGAGGATGCCAAGAAGGACGCCGTCGGCACGCCGGGCACCGACCCGGACGGCATCCTCCAGGTGGCCATCCGGGACGTGCGGGCCGAGGTCGGCGACGAGCTCGTCATCATGTCCGACCTGTGCCTGGACGAGCACACCGACCACGGCCACTGCGGGGTGCTGGACGCGGACGGCCGGGTCGACAACGACGCCACCTTGGAGCGCTACGCCGAGATGGCGCGGGCGCAGGCCGAGGCGGGCGTCCATGTGGTCGGCCCCAGCGGCATGATGGACGGCCAGGTCCGCGTCATCCGCGAGGCGCTGGACGGCATCGGCCGCCAGGACGTCTCCATCCTGGCCTACACCGTGAAGTACGCCTCCGCCTTCTACGGCCCGTTCCGCGAGGCCGTCGGCTCTTCCCTGATCGGCGACCGCAAGACCTACCAGCAGGACCCGGCCAACGCCCGCGAGTCGCTGCGCGAACTGGCCCTGGACCTCGCCGAGGGCGCGGACATGGTCATGGTCAAGCCCGCCCTGCCGTACCTGGACATCCTGGCGAAGATCGCGGACGCGGTGGACGTGCCGGTCGCGGCCTACCAGATCTCCGGCGAGTACGCGATGGTCGAGGCCGCCGCGGCCAACGGCTGGATCGAGCGTGACCGGGCGATCATGGAGTCCCTGACCTCCATCCGCCGAGCCGGCGCCGGAATGATCCTCACCTACTGGGCCACCGAGGTGGCCCAGCGCCTCAAGCGCGGCGAGTAACCCTTTTCGGCTTCGGCTGAACGGGCCGCCGGGCCGCACCTGGAGTGCGGCCCGGCGGCCCGTCGCGTTTCCCGGCCGGCACCCGACCGGCATGGATCACCCGCCCCGGGATCAGCAGGTGTGCCCGGCCGGCAGCCGACCGGCTCCGCGCGCCTCCGGGGCGGCCCCGACGCCAGGGGCGGCCGGGAGCAGCCCCAGAGCGCGGAAGGTCACGCGCTGGTCGAACCACAGCAAGCCCACCGTCGTCGCCACCATCACCAGGCCCATCGCCAGATGCCCGGCCGTCGAGGTGATCGGCGCCCCGGCCGCCACGAGCGCCAGGTGCGCCCCCAGGCGCAGCGTGACCAGCCCGAGGGCGATCTTGCGGGTGCGGGCGTTCTTCAGCATCGCCCGCACCAGCTTCACCCTGCTGCGCAGCACGGTGAGCCCCACCACGGCGTTCACGGCGCCGAGTGCGACGAAGAGCAACCACGCCCGGTCCCACGCCTGGCACAGGTCGTACACAGCCCCCATCGACCCCTCGAACACGAAGAACCACGTCGGCAGCGGCTTCACTCCGGCCTGCTCCCCGCCCTGCTTCTCGGCGATGCCCCCGCGCATGTCCCCGCTCCTCCGGTGATGTGGTGTCACGTTCTTCCGACACCCACGATCCTCGCCGTTGGGCAGAGTTGACCGGCAGAGCCGACTGTCACCGGTTGGCCAGGACAAATGTCATGGCTGTCCGGGCTGTTCCGCTCTCCTGCTGGTCGCCCGGGAACCGGTCGAATCGTCGGGCATGCGGGCACGCACCATGAGGGTGCCCACGTCCTCGGGGTCCGGCGCCCGGAGGGTCGTGGCCTCGATGTCGGCGAAGCCATTGCGCTTGAGCAGGTCGGCCCAGGTCTCGGGGGCGTAATTCCAGCGCAGCAGGGTCAGCTTCCGCCCGGCCAGCCCGTTGCCGTAGTCGAAGTGCTGTGTACAGAACTCGCGGTAGTTCTTGGTGTCGAGGATGAACGCGTGGACGGCCATGTCGACCAGACGGCCGCAGCACATCTCCAGCCCCTGTCCCCACTTCTCCATGGTGGTGATCACGTAGGAGACCGCCGCGTTGAACAGGCGGGTGGCCATCACCTCGTCAAAGGGGTGGTCACGGACGAGAAGCGCGATCTCGCGGTCCCAGACCTCCGGGGACACGAAGTCCCGAGGGTCACGGACGCGGCTTTTCACTGCCGATGCCGTGGCGTCCTCCGCGTTGGTTCCTGTCGGCCGCCCTGTGCGAGCCGTATGTGCAGGACACCACCGGCACCGGCCTCCAAGTGATCGATTGCCGCGCCGTGCACGGCGTGTGCAGGCTCTGCACACGACATCGACTCCCCGTCAGCTTCTCGCTAACGTCGGTAGGTCAGGCCGTGGCCAGGGGGGCGCGATCCAGCAGGCCGCCGCCAGGGTCGAGGCGACCGGTCTCACCTCAGCGGCCCAGGCGAGCGCCTATGCGCAGATGCTGTGCACCAGCGCGTACACGGCGGCGCGGGCCGGTGATCGCGACGAGGCGCGAGCCATGATCCGCGAAGCGGGGCCGGCCGCGCGGCGGCTGCCCGCCGAGGCGCCGAAGGGGCGGTTGTTCCCCCTCACCCCCGCCGCCGTCGACCTCTACGCCGTGGGCGTGCACTGGGCGCTCGGCGATGCCGGTGCCGCCCTGGAGGCCGGGCGCGGCCTGCGCCCGGAGCAGTTCCGCACCGCCGAGCGCAGGGCGCGCATGCACACGGACCTCGGCCGCGCCTGGTGGCAGTGGGGCAAGCCCGAGCAGACGGCCGGCGAGCTCCTCGCCGCGCTGCGTGTCTCACCGGGCGAGGTCCGCGACCGCCCGGCCATCCGCGAGATCGTCACCGATCTCAGTGCGCGACACCCACGGGCAGCGGGTGTTCGCGAACTCGCCGCAGCGGTTGGCCCGCGCGCCTGACGGCTCCGGCGTCAGCCGGTCTGCCTGCCTCCCCGGTGGGACCGATTACCAGGTGTGGGCGACGTCCACGATCAGGTGGTCGCCGGACTTGAACACGCGGAACGGCAGCTTGGCGCGGACGCCCAGGCCGACCTGGGTCTGGCCTTCGAAGCTGGCCCCGAACTTGGTGTCCTTGAACGTCTTGTAGCCGGAGACGTTCACGCCCGGCAGCGGCTGCCCGGCCCGACCGGCGTAGGTGGACTGCCCGGTGTTCGGGTCGTAGCTGGGCGCGGACACGTAGATCTGCAGGATGGCGCCGCCGTTGACCGGGATCTCCTCGCCGGAGCCGTCCTGGTAGAACTTGTCGACGTAGCCGACGTGGTAGCCGACCTTGCCGGTGCTGGCGCCGTTGATGTCGAAGACCATCCGGTCGTAGCAGTCGTTCTGCCCGGTACGGATGTTGTTCAGCGGCTTGTAGTCGCTGTCGGTGCTGCTCTTGGTGGTGCTGCCCCAGGCGGTCGAGCAGGCCGTCGCCTTGGCCTTGGTGGCCGTTCCCGTGGCGGCGCTGGCGGCTCCGGCCGCCGTCACCACTCCGGCCCCCGCGAGCATGATCGCCGCGGCAGTCGTCCCCCACCGTCGCATGACTTACCCCCATATGGGATTGAGTACAGGTACATGTGGTGTGACGGTCCATGATGGGCACGGGTTGTGTCGGCTGTCATTTTTTGGACACCAGACCCGTCAAGTTGTCGCGAAACGACAGTCGTTGATCATCTCATCGGACGGTCGTCAGTCCATCGAAGCGCCCTGCCACGGCCGCGCGTATGAATCCGGCCAGGGCGCGGGGGGTGGTGGTGAGGGTGACGTCCGGGGCTTCGCTTTCGCGGAGGCGGATGCGGTGGTCGGGCCCGGCGGCCACGTTCAGGCAGTTGTTGCCTGTCTGGCAGTAGGAGGACTTCCGCCATCCAAGCGTTGGCACGTTGACGCCTTTCATAGGGACCGCACGATGTTGCGGATGAGGTCGCGGGACTCGTCAGGCTTGAGAGCCAGGGACTCCAGCCGTTCCAGAATGTTGCGGTAGTTGGCGAGCTGGTCCTCGGCGCTGAGGAAACTCGGACCGTGCCACTGGTCGAGCTGGACCGTGTCGAGCTGGGGTACGGGGCCTGCGGTGTAGAGGATGGTCTGCCCCGAGCCCGGATACTCACCGGCTTCGAACGGGATGACCAGCACGGTGATGTTGTCGCGTTCGCTCGCGCTCAGGATGTGTTCGAGCTGGGTACGGGTGGCTGCCCGGCCGCCGAAGCGCATGAGAAGGGCGGCTTCATGGATGACCGCCGAGTAGGGGGCCGGGGAGTCCCCGAAGATCACCGCTTGCCGCTTGATGCGGTGGGATACGCGGTGCTCCACCTCATGCGGGGGGAGTGGCGGAACCATTTGGTCGAAGACGGCGCGAGCGTGATCCGTGGTCTGGAGCAGCCCGGGAAGACTGGAGGTCTGGGCCGTGCGCAGCGCCACGGCGTGATGTTCCAGCTCGGTGATGTCGAGCATTGGATCAGGTAGGACGCCTCGGTACTCTTCCCACCAGTGGCGCTTGCGCCCGGTGGTCATTGCGGCGAGCGCATCGACCAGCTGCTGGTCGGCGCAGTGGTAGTTGCGCGCAAGGATGCGTACTCGGTCCGCGCTGATTCCAGCTCGCCCTGACTCGATATTGCTGATCCGCGCTTGGTCAGCTCCGAGACGCGCGCCTGCCTCGGCGGCGGTCAGTCCCGACCGCTCACGGAGCTTGCGCAGTTCCAGCCCCAGGCGTTGCTGGCGAACGGTTGGTGCGTTCCTCGGTGGCATCAGACCTCACTCCCTCAGCACGCACAGTCTGCCGTCGTCACCCACAACGGTCTATTGGGAACATGTATCGTCCCGAACCAGGGACAAGGATCGTCCTACTGCCCTACCGTGAGTCGCACGTCACACACGCAGTGGCGTCAGCCCATCTGCGTGGGTCAAGTGCGCCTACTCACCGGAGGCTTCGCATGGACACCTCGTCGCCCGGCTGGGACTACACCCTCCAGATCCCCTACGACCCGAGGGCTCCTCGCATCGCGCGGCGGGCGCTGCGGATGATCCTGGAGGAGCACGGGGAGAGCCATCTGCTGGACACCGCCGAGCTGTTGACGTCCGAGCTGGTCACCAATGCCTTCCGGCACGCGGAAGGGCCGGCGTCGGTGAGTGTGCGGCGGGAGGGGGAGCGGCTGCGGGTGAGTGTCTGGGACACCAACCCGGACTTCCCCGCCCACAGGGATGTGGACGGGGAAGCGGAAGGCGGCCGGGGGATTTCCCTGGTGGAGTTGTGCTCCGCCGACTGGGGCGGGTTCGCCGTCGCGGACGACACCTTCGGGCTGCGCGGCAAGACGGTGTGGTTCGAGCTGGACGGCACCTGGCGTGATGGCTGAGTGACGCCACCGTGGCGGCCAACTAGCCTGTGGCGGTGAGTGATCCGATGACCCTGCCCAGCACCGCCGGATACGGCGAGGCCGCCAAGGCGCTGGTGGAGCAGTACGAGAGCGTGTCCTTCGCCGAGGTGCACCGCGAGGTGCTGCACCTCTTCCCCGCGCGGCCGGCCGCTGTGGTGGACATCGGTGCGGGCAGTGGCCGCGACGCCGCCGCGCTGGCCGCGCTGGGGCACCGGGTGGTGGCCGTCGAGCCGACGGCGGAGCTGCGGCGCCTGGGCGAGGAGATCCACGCGGGCCAGGGCGTCCAGTGGCTCGACGACGCACTGCCGGGGCTCCCCGGGCTGACCGCGCTGCGGGACCGTGACGCTGGCTTCGGGTCGGGTTTCGGGGCGGGCTTCGATCTGATTCTGCTCACGGCTGTGTGGATGCATCTGGACGAGCACGAGCGCGGGGAGTCGATGCGACGGCTGGCGGCTCTCCTCGCCCCGGGCGGGCAGATCGTGCTGACGCTGCGGCACGGCCCGGTGCCGGCGGGCCGCCGGATGTTCGACGTCTCGGCGCGGGAGACCATCGAGCTGGCCGCACGCCACGGGCTCACCGCGGTGCACCACAGCGAGCGGGAGGATCCGCATGCGCGGGCGGGCGTGAGGTGGAGCTGCCTTGGGCTGCGGCGGGGAAGCGCCGCCGGGTAAGGGGCGGTTGGGCGAATACCCGGTCGGGGCGGTGCGAGCACCACCCCGACCGGGACCGGAACGACAGTTTCGACAGCCGGGGGATACCGCGACGCTGTCTGCTCCGGTGGTACATCGGGCCGGGCGTCGGCCCGGGTGATGGAGGGTGCCCGACCGGTCCGGTGCTCACCTCCGCACCGGCCGCGCGAACCCTCGTCACTCCTCTGACGGATCGCGTCGAGAAAATGTGACGAGATTCCGAAGAAGACTTTTACGTCTTGTTCCGGCGTGGCGTGTTGGGGCGCGGGTGGGGGTAACCCCCGTACGGAGAGGGACGGTTGCCGGATGGGGGGCGGGGGCCGCGTCCGGGAGGCTCAAGGGCATGCGAATCACAGCGAGCCGTCTCCGTCGCCGTACCGCCGCCGGCCCGGGCAGGGCGGCCTTGATCTCCGTACCCGCCCTCGCCGCGGCGCTGCTCGTCTCCGCCCTGGTCTCGGAACCCACCACCGAGGCAGGCGCCGCCGGCCCGGTCGCGGGGGAGGGGCAGGGGCTGGAGTGGCAGCCGTGCGCGGGGAATGACCTCGACCCCCGCCAGGAGTGCGCCACTCTGCGGGTGCCGCTGGACTACCGGAAGCCGCACGGCGAGCAGATCAGCCTCGCCGTCTCCCGGGTGCGCAGCGAGCGGCCGCAGGCGCGGCGCGGCACGCTGCTGCTGATCCCCGAGGGGCCGGGGGGCTTCAGCCTCGACCAGCCCTCCACGACCGGCAAGAAGCTGCCCCGGTCGGTGCGCGACGCCTATGACATCGTCGGCTTCGCGCCGCGCGGTCTGGACGCCTCCACCCCGGTCAGCTGCGGCCTGGCCCACGATGACCTGTCGATGACCAACCTGCGCCCCTGGCCCGACGCGGACGGCTCGATCGACCGCAACGTGGCCACCAGCAGGCGGCTCGCCGACGCCTGCGCCCGCGACGGCGGCCCGGTGCTGCGCAGCCTCAGTACCGTCAACGAGGCGCGCGACATCGACCGGATCCGGCAGGCGCTGGGAGAGCGGAAGCTCTCCGCCTGGGGCGTGTCGTACGGGACATACGTCGGGGCGGTGTACGCGCAGATGTTCCCGCACCGCACCGACCGCTGGGTGCTGGACAGCAACGACGACCCGGATCCGACGCGGGTGGCGCGCGGGTGGATGGCGAACTACGCCCCCGGCGCCGAGGATGCCTTCCCCGACTTCGCCGCCTGGGCCGCCGACCCGGCGAACGAGCAGCGTCTCGCCGAGGATCCGGCCGACGTCCGGCCGCTCTTCCTGGAGCTGGCCGCGCGGCTGGACCGCGAGCCGATTCCCTGGCCGGGGGCCAACCCGGCCGAGCTCAACGGGAACGTGCTGCGCCAGGCGCTGCTGGACGCCCTCGACTCCAAGGACCGCTTTCCGGAGCTGGCCAGGCTGATCCTCGCCGCGCGGAACGGAACCAAGCTGCCCGAGGCCACCACCCCGCGGGACGAGGACCTCCAGGCCACGGTCGCCGTCTCCGCCGCCACCCTCTGCAACGACGTGAGCTGGCCGAGCTCGATACCCGGCTACCGGCGCGATGTCGCCGCAAGCCGCCGCAGCCACCCGCTGACCGCCGGCATGCCGGTGGGTGTGATGCCGTGCGCCTTCTGGGACAAGCCGCAGGAGAAGCCGGTGCGCATCACGGACGACGGCCCGTCGAACGTGCTGATGATCCAGAACGAGCGCGACCCCGCCACTCCGCTGGCCGGGGCCCGCAAGATGCGCCAGGCGCTGGGCGACCGCGCCCGCATGGTGACCGTGGACGCGGAGGGCCATGGCGCCTACCTGGCCGGCGGCAACGCCTGCGGGGACCGCGCCGTGACCGACTTCCTCGTCGACGGCGAGCGCCCGGCCCAGGACATGAGCTGCCCCGCCGAGTGACCTTCCTGGGATACGGACCGGGGCGGCCCCGCTGAGTGCGGAGCCGCCCCGGTGCGTACAGCAGGTGACGGATCAGAGGCGCTCGGGGGTGCGGATGCCGAGGAGCGCCATGCCCTGGTGCAGGGTGCGGGCGGTCAGGTCGACGAGGAAGAGGCGGTTCTCCACGACCTCCGTCGGGTTCTCGTCGCTGACCACCTGGCACTGGTCGTAGAAGGTCGTCAGGTGCGAGGCGAGCTGGTAGAGGTACGCGGCCAGCTTGTGCGGCTCGTAGGTCGAGGCGACCTCGGAGAGCACCTCGGCGAACTGGTCCAGGTGCAGACCCAGCGCCCGCTCGGCCGGGGCCAGCGCCAGCTCCGGGTGCGCGGACGGCTTGACCTCGCCCGCCTTGCGCAGGATCGACCGGATCCGGGCGTAGGCGTACTGGAGGTAGACCGAGGTGTCGCCGGTCAGCGAGACCATCTGGTCCAGGTCGAACTTGTAGTCGCGGGAGGCCGAGGTCGACAGGTCGGCGTACTTCACCGCGCCGATGCCGACGTGCCGGCCGTTCTCGGTGATCTCCTGCTCGGTCAGGCCGACCTTCTCGGCCTTGGAGCGGACCACCGAGGTGGCGCGGTCGATCGCCTCGTCGAGGAGGTCGACCAGCCGGACCGTCTCGCCCTCACGGGTCTTGAACGGCTTGCCGTCCTTGCCCAGCACGGTGCCGAAGGCGAGCTGGACCGCGTGCACGTCCTCATTGAGCCAGCCGGCGCGCCGGGCCGTCTCGAAGACCATCTTGAAGTGCAGCGACTGCCGGGCGTCCACGACGTAGAGCAGGGTGTCGGCGCCGAGCTTCTGCACCCGGTCGCGGATCGCGGACAGGTCGGTGGCCGCGTAGCCGTAGCCGCCGTCGGACTTCCGCACGATCAGCGGCACCGGGTTGCCGTCCGGGCCCTTGACGTCGTCGAAGAACACGCACAGCGCGCCCTCGGAGCGGACCGCCACGCCGGACTCCTCCAGCAGCCGGCAGGTCTCCTCCAGCATGTCGTTGTAACCCGACTCGCCGACGACGTCCGGGTCGCGGATCTCCATGTCGAGCTTGTTGAAGACCGAGTAGAAGTAGATCTTCGACTCGTCGACGAACCGCTGCCACAGGGCGAGGGTCTGCTCGTCGCCCGCCTGGAGGTCGACCACCCGGCGGCGCGCCCGCTCCTTGAACTCCTCGTCGGAGTCGAACAGCGCGCGGGAGGCCTTGTAGAGGCGGTTGAGGTTGGACATCGCCTCCTCGCCCAGCGTCTCCGAGCCGATCGCCGCCTCGGCCTTGTGGTCCAGCTCGTGCGGGTGCTCGATCAGGTACTGGATGAGCATGCCGAACTGGGTGCCCCAGTCGCCGATGTGGTGGCGGCGGATCACCTGCTCGCCGGTGAACTCCAGGATCTGGGCGGCCGCGTCACCGATCACCGCCGACCGCAGGTGGCCGACGTGCATCTCCTTGGCGACGTTCGGCTGGGCGTAGTCGATGACCGTGGTGCCCGGCCGCGAGGCGAACGGCACGCCGAGCCGCTCGTCCGCGTACCGCGCGGCCAGCGTCTCCACGATCGCCTGGTCGGTGAGGGTGATGTTGAGGAAGCCGGGGCCGGAGACCTCGATGTCCTTGATCACATCGCCGGTGGTGATTCCCTCCACGACCTTGGTCGCCAGCTCGCGCGGGTTGCCCTTCAGCTTCTTGGCGAGCGCCAGCAGCCCGTTGGCCTGGAAATCGGCCCGGTCGCTTCGTCGCAGCAGCGGGTCGGCGGCACCGGCCTCCGGCAGGGCGGCCGTGAGAGCGTCCGCGACGCGCTGGTTGACAGCAGAAGCGAGGGAAGGGACCGAGGCCATGGATACGTACCGTTCCGTCGAGTGGAAGGGGATTCCCGCCAGTATCCCACGGCACCGTCAGCGCCCCTTGCCGTCAGGCATAAATCGAATGCGCCGGTCTGGGAGAATGGCCCCGCCAGCTTTCGAGAAAGAAGGACGTGCCGATCGTGGCTCAGAGCACCGAGACCGACTGGGTCTCCCGTTTCGCGGACGAGGTCATCGCCGAGGCGGAGCGTCGGGCCCCGGGCAAACCCGTCGTCGTCGCCTCCGGACTCAGCCCCTCCGGCCCGATCCACCTGGGCAACCTGCGCGAGGTCATGACCCCGCACCTGGTCGCCGACGAGATCCGGCGCCGCGGCCACGAGGTCCGGCACGTGCTCTCCTGGGACGACTACGACCGCTACCGCAAGGTGCCGGCCGGCGTCCCGGGCATCGACGAGTCGTGGGCCGAGCACATCGGCAAGCCGCTGACCTCCGTCCCCGCCCCGGCCGGCTCCCCGTACGCCAACTGGGCCGAGCACTTCAAGGCCGCGATGGTCGCCGCGCTCGACGAACTCGGCATCGAGTGCGACCCGATCAGCCAGACCGAGCAGTACACCAGCGGCGTCTACCGCGAGCAGATCCTGCACGCGATGAAGCACCGCGGGCGGATCGACGCGATCCTCGACCAGTACCGCACCAAGGACAAGGCGACCGGCGCGCCGAAGGCCAAGGGCAAACAGCAGCAGAAGCCGGTCGACGAGGCCGAGCTGGAGGCCGCCGAGGGCTCCGGCGCGGCCAGCGAGGACGACGGCAGCGGCGGCGGCGCGGGCTACTTCCCGTACAAGCCGTACTGCACCGCCTGCGAGCGCGACCTGACCACGGTCACCGCGTACGACGACGAGACCACCGAGCTCGCCTACACCTGTGTGTGCGGGCACGCCGAGACCGTCCGGCTGACCGAGTTCAACCGCGGCAAGCTGGTCTGGAAGGTCGACTGGCCGATGCGCTGGGCCTTCGAGGGCGTGGTCTTCGAGCCCTCCGGCGTGGACCACTCCTCGCCGGGCTCCTCCTTCGTCGTCGGCGGCCAGATCGTCAAGGCGGTCTTCGACGGCGAGCAGCCCATCGGCCCGATGTACGCCTTCGTCGGCATCAGCGGCATGGCCAAGATGTCCAGCTCCAAGGGCGGCGTGCCGACCCCCGGAGACGCGCTGGAGATCATGGAGGCCCCGCTGCTGCGCTGGCTGTACGCGCGCCGCAAGCCCAACCAGTCCTTCAAGATCGCCTTCGACCAGGAGATCCAGCGGCTCTACGACGAGTGGGACGCGCTGGAGCGCAAGATCGCCGACGGCGCGGCCCAGCCCGCCGACGCCGCCGCGTACAGCCGCGCCACCCGCACCGCCGCCGGAGAGCTGCCGCGCACCGCGCGCCCGCTGTCCTACCGCACCCTGGCCTCCGTCGTGGACATCACCACCGGCCACGACGAGCAGACCCTGCGCATCCTCAGCGACCTCGACCCGGCCAACCCGGTGAAGTCGCTGGACGAGACCCGGCCCCGGCTGGACAAGGCCGAGCGCTGGATCAACACCCAGGTCCCGGCCGAGCAGCGCACCCGGGTGCGCGAGGAGCCGGACACCGAGCTGCTCGGCTCGCTGGACGAGCAGGGCCGTGAGTCGCTGCGGCTGCTGCTGGAGGGTCTGGACGAGCACTGGTCGCTCGATGGGCTGACGACTCTGGTCTACGGCGTGCCGAAGGTGATGGCGGGTCTGGAGCCGGACGCCAAGCCGACGCCGGAGCTGAAGGTGGCCCAGCGCGCCTTCTTCGCGCTGCTGTACAACCTGCTGGTCGGGCGGGACACCGGTCCCCGGCTGCCCACGCTGCTGCTGGCGGTCGGCGCCGACCGGGTGCGGCGCCTGCTGGGGGCGTAGCGGTCGTCTGTCATGGGAACGGCCCCGGGAGCATCGCTCCCGGGGCCGTTCCCATGCGGGTGGGTCCTCTGCCGGTGGGGTCCTCTGCGGGTGGGCCTGATGCCGGTGGGGCTACGGGATGTGCTCGGCTTCCATCTCGGTGCGGTAGCGGGTCTTGCAGTCGCTCAGCTGGCTCCGCACCTCGTCGTCGTCGAGCTCGGTCAGGCCGTACGGCCCGCGCAGCAGCCGGCCGAACTGGAAGGCCGAGGGGAACTTGTTGTTGTCGGCCAGGTACTGGCGGTACGCCCCGTAGCAGACCTCCTCCAGCGGCATGTCCTCCGGCGGTGCGACGGGCTGCGCAAACCGGTCCGCGTCACCGCCCGGGGCACCGGTGAGGTCGGCCGCGTCGGTGGAGTCGACGGAGGCCGCGTACGGCATCGGCCGCGCGAGCGGCTGGGCGTCCGTCTCGTCCGGGCCGGGGTCCGGGGCCTGCTCGTCCGGGCCGGAGGCGTACGCGATCGGGCTGCCGGGACGCTGGCCGCCGAGGGTGCGCACCCGGCCGGGCACCACCGGGACGGTCAGCTGTCCCGACTCGTGCTGTCCGGACTCGTACTGTCCCGCCTGGGGTTGCCCGTGCTGCGGCGGTCCCGCCTCGTGCGGACCCGGTTCGTACGGGCCCGGCTCGTGGGGTTCGGGCTCGTGTTGCCGGGGCCCGTACGGTCCGGCCTCGTACTGGGCGGTGTGCTGCCCTTCGGCGGGGGCGTAGGCGACGGGCGTCCGGCCGTCGTGGTCCTGGCCGGCGTGCTGGTAGACCGGCAGCGGCACCGAGAGGGGCAGCGCCTGCGGCGCCTGACCGGCGGGCGCGTGCGCGGTGCCGGGCGCCGCGCCGGGGACCGCCGCGCCCTGGGTGGCCGACGGGGTGGCCGGGCTCGCTCCCGCGGACGACCCGGGGCCGCCGGCGGCGGTGGCGGCGGCGGTGAGCGCGGTCCGGACCACCGGCGGTTCGATGCCGGCCGCGGCCAGCCCCTGGTCGGCGGTCTCCGACAGCGGCACGCCGTAGCGGGCCAGGCGCAGCGGCATCAGGGATTCGACGGGGGCCTTGCGGCGCCAGGCGCGGCCGTAGCGGGCGCGGAGGCGTGCCCGGTAGACCAGGCGGTCCTGCTCGATCTTGATGACGTCGTCGTAGGAGCGCAGTTCCCACAGCTTCATCCGGCGCCAGAGGCGGAAGGTGGGGACGGGTGCCAGGAGCCAGCGGGCGATGCGGACCGATTCCATGTGGCGGTCGGCGGTGATGTCGGCGATGCGGCCGATGGCGTGGCGGGCGGCTTCGACGGAGACGACGAAGAGGACCGGGATGACGGCGTGCATGCCGACGCCGAGGGGGTCGGGCCAGGCGGCGGCGCCGTTGAAGGCGATGGTGGCGGCGGTCAGCAGCCAGGCGGTCTGCCGCAGCAGCGGGAAGGGGATCCGGATCCAGGTGAGCAGCAGGTCCAGGGCGAGCAGGACGACGATCCCGGCGTCCACGCCGATGGGGAAGACGTTCGCGAAGTCGCCGAAGCCCTTGTCCCGGGCGAGGTCGCGGACCGCGGCGTAGGAGCCGGCGAAGCCGATCCCGGCGATCACCATCGCGCCGGCGACCACGACCCCGATGAGTATTCGGTGCGTACGTGTCAACTGCATCGCGGCCACCCGCGATCCCTCCCCGCCCTCGGCTATCGGCGCCCCAGGGTCGCATACACGTCAAGACCGGGCCCCGGACGGGGTGGATGTGTCCGGTCCGTCCGGGGCCCGTGGAACTCCGGGAGTAGCTCGGCCCGGGGGCGGTGCCCCGCGTCGGCCGGGCGGCTACTTGTTCGCGGCCGCGACCGCCTCCACCGCTTCCTTGGCGGCGTCCTCGGCGCCCTTGAGGAGCTTGTCGGCGTCCGGCGTCTTGGAGCCCTCGTAGCCGGCGCCGTCGTACTCGACCGTCACCACGACGTTGGCGGTGCGGACCACCACGGTCTGGTTGCGGTAGTCCTCGTCGTCCTTCTTGGTCTTGGTGCGGATGGTGACCGCGGAGTCGCCGATGGCGGCCTCGCCCGACTTGGTGTCCTTGCCGCCGTCGGCGACCCGGGCCTTGTCGGCCTCGTTGGCGGCGTGCTCCTCGGCCCGCTTGTCACCGGAGCCGATCCGCACATCGGAGTCGAAGCGCTTGAAGGTGACGGTGAGGGCGCGGTACTGGTAGCCCTCCAGCCCGGTCCACAGGCAGCTGGCCGCGTCCTCGGAGGTCGGCAGGGTCTTCCCCTTCTTGTCCTCCAGGCCGGGCACCAGCTTGCCGATGGTCTTCTTCGACAGCGGCTCGCACGCCTTGGGCAGCTTGCCGTACTTCGCCGGCTTGACCGTCGGCGTGGGGCTCGGGGTGGCGGAGGCGGTGGCCTCGCCCTTCTTCTTGGCCTCGGAGTCGGAGCCCGAGTCGGAGTCGGAGGAGCAGCCGGCGACGAGCATCACCGGTACGGCGGCGCAGACGAGGAGACGGGCGAGTCGCGGGGCTGTTCGGTGCATGGTCCTTAGCTCATTCTCGGTCGAGGGGCGGCGGTCCCGCCCTCGTGGCTTACAGAGCACGGTACGCGGCCCGCACGGTCACCCGTTCGGTTATCCGGGGTTCGGGCGGACTCACTCGTCGAAGCGTCCGGTCAGCTCCTGGGCCAGATCCTCGGCGTTCAGCTGGAGTTCTTCGCTGCTGGGGATGTGCGTTTTGTCACTCGACCATTCGTCGTACTCGATGGTGACGATCACATTCGAGGACCGGAAGACGACCCTGACGTCGCGGTGCACTCCGGAGTCGGCGGTGACCAGCCGGTCGTCGAGGAAGGCGTTGTCGGCGAGGTCGTCGAGGGTGCGCGGGGCGTCCGTCTCGGCTTCGTCGCCGGGGCCGGTGCCGCCGGAGTCGGCGTCGCCGGAGCTGCCGGCGGAGTCGTGCGAGCCGCCCGCCGGGCTCTGCTTGCCGTCCTTGCCGCCCTTGGTGTCCGGGTCGTCCTTGCCGCCGCGCCGCCCGGAGGTCGAGGAACCGGAACCGGAAGCGGAACCGGAGGACGAGGTGGCCGATGACGATGACGATGACGAGGACGCGGAGGACGGCGGCTCGTCGGTCGCGTCCGGGACGTGCGCCGCGACGGCCTTCCGGGCGTACAGCTCCAGGGCCTTGTCGTCGTCGCTGACCGCCGAGTCGTAGGACACCACCCGCTCGAAGTCCAGCGTCAGGTGCCGGCTGCCCTCCGGGGTGTCCAGCTTCCAGCGGCAGCCGACGCGCCGGTCGGTGTCATAGGTGACGGTGGCCTGGGCTTGGTAGACCTTCTCCGCCTCCTCCGAGTCCTCGGTCTCGGTGTCGGCGCCGCCCAGCAGGGTGCGCAGCGTGCCGAGGCTGACCGTGCCGCACGCCTCGGGGAGGTTCCGGTACTTGCCCGGCTCTGCCGAGGCCCGGCCGGCGGAGTTCGGCTTGCCGTCATGGATGGCGGGCGTCGCGGACTTGGTGGTGCAGCCGGTGATCGCGGCGGCGATCACGGCCAGTACGGCGACGACCGGCGCGGCACCAGATCCGTATGCCCTGCGCTGCGCTGGCTGCACGGTCCGCGGCTCCCTTCGAGCGAAAACTGCTTGCCGCCGCACGGCGGGGGGTGAAGACAATGTCTATCGCACGCACTACCGCATGTGCCGGTCGGCTGTCGCGAATGAGAAGCGAAGCCCTGTTTTTGCTATTTCCGTCTTTTGTGTTCTTTCACGGGGGTATGAGTAAGTCATGACGTACACCGAGGTGCCCGGTGCCCGGGTCCCGATCCGCATGTGGGCCGACCCCGCCACGGTCGAGGGTGTCGCCATGCAGCAACTGCGCAACGTCTCCACCCTGCCGTGGATCAAGGGCCTGGCCGTGATGCCGGACGTCCACTACGGCAAGGGCGCCACGGTCGGCTCGGTGATCGCGATGCATGGCGCGGTCTGTCCGGCGGCCGTCGGCGTCGACATCGGGTGCGGGATGTCGGCCGTCAAGACCTCGCTGACCGCCAACGACCTGCCCGGCGACCTGTCCCGGCTGCGCTCGAAGATCGAGCAGGCCATCCCGGTGGGCCGTTACATGCACGACGAGGCGGTCGACCCGGCCCGGCTGCACGGCTTCCCGACGGCCGGCTGGGACGACTTCTGGGGGCGGTTCGACGGCATCGCGGACGCGGTCAAGTTCCGTCAGGACCGAGCCGTGAAGCAGATGGGCTCGCTCGGAAGCGGCAACCACTTCATCGAGTTCTGCCTCGATGAGGAGGGCTCGGTCTGGCTGATGCTGCACTCCGGTTCCCGCAACATCGGCAAGGAGCTGGCCGAGTACCACATCGGGCAGGCCCAGAAGCTGCCCCACAACCAGGGGCTGGTCGACCGCGACCTCGCCGTCTTCGTCTCCGACACCCCGCAGATGGCGGCCTACCGGAATGACCTGTTCTGGGCGCAGGAGTACGCGAAGTACAACCGCTCGATCATGATGAGCCTCTTCCAGGACGTCGTCCGCAGGGAGTTCGCGAAGGCCAAGCCCACCTTCGAGCCGGTCATCTCCTGCCACCACAACTACGTGGCCGAGGAGCGGTACGAGGGCCTGGACCTGCTGGTGACCCGGAAGGGCGCGATCCGCGCCGGCAGCGGGGAGTACGGCATCATCCCCGGCTCGATGGGCACCGGCTCGTACATCGTGCGCGGGCTGGGGAACGCCGAGTCCTTCAACTCCGCCTCGCACGGCGCGGGCCGGAAGATGAGCCGCAACGCCGCCAAGAAGCGCTTCTCCACGCGGGATCTGGAAGAGCAGACCCGGGGTGTGGAGTGCCGCAAGGACGCGGGCGTGGTCGATGAGATCCCCGGCGCGTACAAGCCGATCGAGAAGGTCATGGACCAGCAGCGGGACCTCGTCGCGGTCGTCGCGAAGCTGAAGCAGATCGTCTGCGTGAAGGGCTGACGCCCAGCGCTGAGCCGTCGCGGCGCTGACCTGTCGCGGCGCTGGGCTGCCGCATCGCTGAGCCGTCGCGGCGCTGAGCCACGGAGAAGCCGGCGGCCCCGAGCGAATTGCCCGGGGCCGCCGGCTTCCGCGTCCGCGTCAGCTCTCGCGGTGGACCTTGTAGTTGGACGCCTGCGCGCGGGGACGGACGACCAGCAGGTCGACGTTGACGTGCGAGGGGCGGGTCACCGCCCAGGTGATGGTGTCGGCGATGTCCTCGGCGACCAGCGGCTCGGCGACGCCCCGGTAGACGGCGTCGACCTTGGCCTGGTCGCCGCGGAACCGGGTCGAGGCGAACCCCTCGGTCTTCACCATCCCCGGCGCGATCTCGATGACCCGGACCGGGGTGCCGCACAGCTCCAGGCGAAGGGTCTCGGCGACGACATGGGCGCCGTGCTTGGCGGCGACGTACCCGCCGCCGCCCTCGTAGGTGGCCAGCGCGGCGGTGGAGGAGAGCACCAGCACGGTGCCGTCCCCGGAGGCGGTGAGCGCGGGGAGCAGGGCCTGGGTGACGTGCAGCACGCCCAGCACATTGACCTCGTACATGGTGCGCCAGTCGGCCGGGTCGGCGGTGGCGACCGGGTCGGCGCCGAGCGCGCCGCCCGCGTTGTTGATCAGCACGTGCACCGGCCCCCGGCGGTGCAGGTCGGCGGCGAAGGCGTCGACGGCGGCGCGGTCGGTGACGTCCAGCGCGTGGGCGACGGCCTCGTGGCCGGCGTCGTTCAGCTCCGCCGCCAGCGCCTCGATCCGGTCCTTGCGGCGTGCGGTGAGGACGACGCGGAAGCCGGCGGCGGCGAGCTGCCGGGCGGTGGCCGCTCCGATGCCGCTGCTCGCGCCGGTGATGACTGCGGTCCGGGTGGTCATGGGCCCTCCTGCTGGCGGTCTGCGGGTGGTGCTGCTGTGCGGTGTGCCGGGGTGGCGGTGTGCGGGTGATGCGGGAGTGATGCGGGTGGTGATCTGTTCGCAGACTAGCCGCGCGGGGCGCACCTGATCACGGCGGTTTCCACCGGTCAGCCGGTGGTGGGCTGGAAGCGGCGGAGGCGGAGGCTGTTGCCGACCACGAAGACGGAGGAGAAGGCCATGGCGGCTCCGGCGATCATGGGGTTGAGCAGGCCGGAGGCGGCGAGCGGGAGGGCGGCGACGTTGTAGGCGAAGGCCCAGAAGAGGTTGGACTTGATGGTGGCCAGGGTGCGGCGGGAGAGCCGGATGGCGTCGGCGGCGGCGCGCAGGTCGCCCCGGACCAGGGTGAGGTCGCCGGCCTCGATGGCGGCGTCGGTGCCGGTGCCCATGGCCAGGCCCAGGTCGGCCTGGGCGAGGGCGGCGGCGTCGTTGACTCCGTCGCCGACCATGGCCACGACACGGCCCTGGGCCTGGAGCTTCTTGACGACGTCGACCTTGTCCTGCGGCATGACCTCCGCGATCACCTCGTCGATGCCGACCTCGCGGGCGACGGACTCGGCCACGGCCTGGTTGTCGCCGGTGAGCAGGATCGGGGTCAGGCCGAGAGCGCGCAGCCGCCGGATGGCTTCGGGGCTGGTCTCCTTGACCGCGTCGGCGACCTCCAGCACGGCGCGGGCCCGGCCGTCCCAGGCGACGGCGATGGCGGTGTGTCCGGCCGCCTCGGCCTCTGCCTTGGCCCGCGCCAGCGGCTCCGGCAGCTCTATCGCCCACTCCTTGAGCAGCTTCTCGCGGCCGACGAGCACCGCGTGGCCCTCCACGACGCCCTGGACGCCGAGGCCCGGCACATTGGCGAAGTCCTCGGGGACGGGCAGGGCGCCGGTCTTCTCCGCCGCGGCGGTGGCGACCGCCTGGGCGATGGGGTGTTCGGAGGCGTGCTCCAGCGCGCCGGCCAGCCGCAGCGCCTCGGTCTCGTCCTCGCCGTCGGCCACGTGCACCTGCCGCAGGGCCATCTTGCCGGTGGTCACGGTGCCGGTCTTGTCCAGGACGATGGTGTCGACGGCGCGGGTGGTCTCCAGGACCTCGGGACCCTTGATGAGGATGCCGAGCTGGGCGCCGCGCCCGGTGCCGACCATGAGGGCGGTGGGAGTGGCCAGGCCCAGGGCGCAGGGGCAGGCGATGATCAGTACGGCCACAGCGGCGGTGAAGGCGGCGGTCAGCCCGGCGCCGTTGCCGAGCCAGAAGCCCAGGGTGGCCAGCGCCAGGGTGATCACGACGGGTACGAAGACGGCGGAGATCTTGTCGGCCAGGCGCTGGGCGGCGGCCTTGCCGTTCTGCGCGTCCTCCACGAGCTTGGCCATCCGGGCCAGCTGGGTGTCGGCGCCGATGCGGGTGGCCTCGACCACCAGGCGCCCGCCGGCGTTGAGGGTGGCGCCGGTGACGGTGTCGCCGACCGCGACCTCCACCGGCAGGGATTCACCGGTGAGCATGGAGGCGTCCACCGCCGAGCTGCCCTCGATCACGGTGCCGTCGGTGGCGATCTTCTCGCCGGGTCGGACCACGAACCGGTCGCCGACGGCCAGTTCCTCGGTGCGGATCCGGTGCTCAGCTCCGTCCCGCAGGACGGTGACCTCCTTGGCGCCCAGCTCCAGCAGCGCCTTGAGGGCCGCCCCGGCCTTCCGCTTGGAGCGGGCTTCGAAGTAGCGGCCGGCGAGGATGAAGGCGGTCACCCCCGCAGCCGCTTCCAGGTAGATGTTGCCGGCGCCGTCGGTGCGGGCGATGGTCAGCTCGAAGCCGTGGGTCATGCCGGGGGTGCCGGCGGTGCCGAAGAACAGCGCCCACAGCGACCACAGGAACGCGGCGCTGGTGCCCACCGAGATCAGGGTGTCCATGGTGGCCGCGCCGTGCCGGGCGTTGGTGAAGGCGGCGCGGTGGAAGGGCCAGGCGGCGTAGGTGACGACGGGCGCGGCCAGGGTGAGGGAGGCCCACTGCCAGTACTCGAACTGCCAGGCCGGGACCATGGCCAGGACGATCACCGGGACGGCGAGGACGACGGCGGTGATCAGCCGCTGCCGCAGCGGGAGCAGCTCGTCCGGCCGCGCCGCGGGGGCCTCGCCCGCTTCCTGCCCGGGTGGTGGCGCGGTGGGGGTGGGCGCGGGCGGGGTGGCGGTGTAGCCGGTGGCTTCCACGGTGGCGACGAGGTCCTCGACGGCGATGTCCCCGCGGTAGCTGACCTTGGCCTTCTCGGTGGCGTAGTTGACCGTGGCCTGGACACCGTCCATCCGGTTGAGCTTCTTCTCGATGCGGGCGGCGCACGAGGCGCAGGTCATCCCACCGATGGCGAGTTCGACTTCGGCTGTCTCGGCGACCGTCGCGGTCATCTGCAGGCTCCTCGTCTTCCGGGTCTCGTCTCCAGCTTTATACCCCTGGGGGGTATCTCTCGACTCCATGTATACCCCTCCACCGTATCTCCGGCAAGAGTGTCCAGCGGTTGACTTCATACCCCCAGGGGGTATGGTCTGAGGTCGTTGGTCACCAAAGGACGGCGACCAGCGGCAAGGGGCCCTTGAAAGGGATCGGGGAAGGGAATCGCCATGAACACAGGGCTTAAGGTCACCGCGTTCGCCGCCGTACTCGCCGCCGCCTTCGGCGCGGCATACGGCGTGGGACAGGCCGTGGACCCGCTCTCCGAACCGGAGCCCGCCGCCCACGCGGGCCATACGGCGTCCGGGGCGCCCGGGGAGCGGGCAGGTGATCCCGCCGCCGGGGGTCTCCAGGTCTCCGAGGCGGGCTACACCCTGGACCTGCGGACCCCGCGGATCGAGGCCGGGAGCCGCTCCGAGCTGCGCTTCGCCATCCGGGACGCCGAGGGCCGACAGGTCACCGCCTACCGCAAGGCCCACGGCAAGGACCTCCACCTGATCCTCGCCGGACGCGACCTGGCCACCTACCGCCACCTGCACCCGGCCCGGGCGGCCGACGGCACCTGGTCCACCGAGGTGCGGCTCCCCAAGGCCGGGGACTACCGGCTCTTCGCGGACTTCACCCCCGCCGGGCAGGACGGCCGGGACGGCCGGAACCTCACCCTCGGGGCCGACCTCGCGGTGGCCGGTGGCTACCGGCCGGCCGCGCCGCCCGCCGCCTCCCGCACCGCCACGGTCGACGGCTACACCGTCACCCTCGACGGCGCGCTGACCCCGGGCCGGGCGCGCGAGCTGAGCTTCACCGTCTCCCGGAACGGCCGCCCCGTCACCGACCTTCAGCCCTACCTGGAGGCGTACGGCCACCTGGTCGCCCTGCGCTCCGGCGACCTCGCCTATCTCCATGTGCACCCGGGCGGTGAGCCCGGCGACGGCCGCACCGAGCCGGGGCCGGACATCTCCTTCACCGCCACCGCCCCCAGCCCGGGCAGCTACCGGCTGTTCCTCGACTTCCGGCACGGCGGCACGGTCCACACCGCGGCCTTCACCGTCCAGGCCGGTGCGGCGGCCGAGGGATCACCGGAGCACGGCACCAAGCCGGGCGGGAGCGACGAGCCGGGCGGGAGCGGCGGGCACCACCACTGAGGCGAGTGGCCCAGGCGAGGCAGGTCCGGGCCGGGTGGCCCGGCGGGGGAGGCTCAGGCGAGGAGGCTCGACGAGGAGGCTCAGGGCCACACCAGGCAGTACGCCTGGTGGCCCGCCTCGTGGAGCCGGTGGCTGAAATCCTGCCATTCGTGCAGAAGTTGGTAGACCTGGAAGGCATCGCGGGGGCCGCCGCGGTCCGGGACCGTGGACCAGATGAAGGCGGCCGCGCCGACGGCTTCCTCGCCGACGCCGCGCAGCGGGTCGACCACCGTCATGGGCAGCTTGACGACGGCGTAGTCGGGGTGGAGGACGACGAGCTCCAGCGGGGGCACCTTGTGCAGCGGTATGCCCTCGATGCCGGTGAGGACCATGGCGGCCACCGTCTCGGGCTTGATCTTGGTGAACATGCCGCCCATGCCGAGCTCGTCCCCGCCGAGCTCCTCCGGACGCATCGAGATGGGGACCCGTGCCGCGGTGGCGCCGTCGGGCGCACCGAAGTACTTGTAGGTCACCCCCATGCGGCCGCCCCTGCTTCCCCTTGTCGAGCTGTTCGCGTCGTCGCGCCGATGGCGCCCATGGCGTCGTCTGGGCCGGGCCCCCTCGGGGCCTCGATCGTCGGTCCCCTCACCCAGTTCGCCACCGCGATGCATATCTCCACCCGACTGCTTTTCTAGGTGCCGCGGTCACCGCCGCGCAACCCGATCATCGTGTCTGAAGACCTCCCCCGCGTACAGGCGGTGAAACGCCCGGACGCACGGCCCCCTCAGCCTCTGACACCATGGCTTGCGTGAGCAATCCCTATCCGTACGCAGCACCAGTTTCGCAGACGCTATTCGACCGTGCGGCCATCGTGACGCCCGGCGGCGTGAACTCTCCCGTGCGCGCGTTCCGCGCCGTGGGCGGTACGCCCCGTTTCATGGTGTCGGGTACCGGTCCGTACCTCACCGATGCCGACGGCAGGGAGTACGTCGACCTCGTGTGCTCCTGGGGCCCGATGATCCTCGGGCACGCCCACCCCGAGGTGATCGCGGCGGTGCAGGCCGCGGTGGCCCGGGGGACGTCCTTCGGCACCCCGGGGGAGGGCGAGGTCGCGCTCGCCGAGGAGATGGTGGCCCGCATCGAACCGCTGGAGCAGGTCCGCCTGGTCTCCTCGGGCACCGAGGCGACCATGTCGGCGATCCGGCTGGCGCGCGGCTTCACCGGCCGGGCCAAGGTGATCAAGTTCGCCGGCTGCTACCACGGCCATGTGGACGCGCTGCTGGCCGCGGCCGGCTCCGGGGTGGCGACCTTCGCGCTGCCGGACACGCCGGGAGTGACCGGGGCGCAGGCCGGGGACACCGTCGTCCTGCCGTACAACGACCTGGACGCGGTGCGTGCCGCGTTCGCCGCGCACCCCGGTGAGATCGCCTGCGTGATCACCGAGGCGTCGCCGGGCAACATGGGCGTGGTGCCCCCGCGTGACGGCTTCAACGCGGGGCTGAAGCAGCTGTGCCAGGAGCACGGCGCGCTGTTCATCTCCGACGAGGTCATGACCGGCTTCCGGGTCAGCCGGGCCGGCTGGTACGGCATCGACGGGGTGCGGCCGGACCTGATGACCTTCGGCAAGGTGATGGGCGGCGGCTTCCCGGCCGCGGCCTTCGGCGGGCGCGCCGATGTGATGGCGCACCTCGCGCCGGCCGGCCCGGTCTACCAGGCGGGCACGCTGTCCGGGAACCCGGTCGCCACCGCCGCCGGCCTGGCCCAGCTGCGGCTGCTGGACGAGGCCGCGTACGCGACGGTCGACGCGGTCTCGCGGGAGATCCGCGGACTGGTGACCGAGGCGCTCGCCAAGGAGGGTGTGGCGCACCGGCTGCAGACCGCCGGGAACATGTTCTCGGTGTTCTTCACCGACGCCGAGGTGCGCGACTACGCGGACGCGAAGAAGCAGGAGAGCTTCCGCTTCAACGCCTTCTTCCACTCGATGCTGGCGCAGGGCGTCTATCTGCCGCCGTCCGCCTTCGAGTCGTGGTTCGTCTCCACGACGCATGACGCGGAGGCGATCGAGCGCGTCGCGGCCGCTCTGCCGGCTGCCGCGCGGGCCGCCGCCGAGGCCACTGAATGATGGGTGACATGACAAAGACCGACAGCGACATCACCGTCGTCCACCTGATGCGGCACGGCGAGGTGGAGAACCCGGACGGCGTGCTCTACGGACGCCTGCCCGGCTACCACCTCTCCGAGCTGGGCCGGAAGATGGCCGACCGGGTGGCCGAGCACCTGGCCGACCGGGCCATCACCCACGTCGTGGCGTCCCCGCTGGAGCGCGCCCAGGAGACGGGCGCGCCGATCGCCCAGGCGCACGGCCTGGAGGTGGCCTCCGACCGGCGGCTGATCGAGGCGGGCAACATCTTCCAGGGCAAGACCTTCGGGGTCGGCGACGGTGCGCTGAAGCGGCCGGCGAACTGGAAGTACCTCACCAACCCGTTCCGGCCGTCCTGGGGCGAGCCGTACATCGACCAGGTCGTGCGGATGATGGAGGCGCTCGCCGCTGCCCGGGACGCCGCGCGCGGCCATGAGGCGGTGTGCGTCAGCCACCAGCTGCCGATCTGGATCGTGCGCAGCTACGCCGAGCGGCGGCGGCTGTGGCACGACCCGCGCCGGCGGCAGTGCACCCTGGCCAGCCTGACCACCTTCACCTACCGGGGCGACCGGATCGTGTCGGTCGGGTACAGCGAGCCGGCCCGGGATCTGGTGCCCAAGCACCTGCTGGCCGGGGCCCAGCCGCGGTTCGGCAAGGGCGCGGTCAAGGGCGCGTCCAAGGGCTTCGGCGCCTGACGCCGGGCATGACGCTCGCGCGTGGCGGCTCGCGCCTGAGGGCGCACGCGTGACCGCCGGCGCCTGACCGCTCGCGCCTGATCGTTTCACCGGCGGCGGTTCCGGGGTGTGTACGCCCCGGGACCGTCCGTCGAAAGTTCGGATTTCCTGGCCCCGTACCGGAACCACGGCTCTCCCCAGCCCCTCTCACCAGTCGTCCGATTGCGCGGACTTCGGGTGGAACAAATGCGGATGGGGCCGTTATGCGTGATTTCAGTCGACGGGGGCTGCTCGGGCTCGGGGTAGGAGCGGCGGCGGCGCTGGGCGTGGCCGGCTGCTCGTCCTCCTCGGGCTCCTCGGGAGGCTCGGGGAAGGGTGCGCGGCCGACGGAGCAGGCGCGGCCGATCGGCGACGGGTCGACCGTCTTCACCGGCAAGCAGCCGAACCAGCCGCCGAAGCCGGAGCGCCTGGAGCCGGGCCAGAAGCCGCCGCAGTTCGTGGTGTTCTCCTGGGACGGAGCGGGCGAGGTCGGCAACGGACTCTTCCCCCGCTTCCGCAAGCTCGCGCAGGACCACAACGCCTCGATGACCTTCTTCCTCTCCGGGATCTACGTGCTGCCGGAGTCGAAGCGGCGCCTGTACCGGCCGCCGAACAACCCGGTCGGCGCCTCCGACATCGAGTTCCTCACCGACGACCACATCCGGGAGACGCTGAAGAACCTGCGCGCGGCCTGGCTGGAGGGCCACGAGATAGGCACCCACTTCAACGGGCACTTCGGTGGCGACGGCCGGGGCTCGGTGAAGTACTGGACGCCCGCGCAGTGGGAGTCCGAGATCAAGCAGGCCGTGTCCTTCGTCACCGAGTGGCGCACCAACACCGGCTTCACCGACCTCGAGCCGCTGCCCTTCGACTACTCCAAGGAACTCGTCGGCGCCCGCACCCCCCAGCTGCTCGGCCAGGAGAACCTGCTGCCCACGGCCCGCAAGCTCGGCTGGCGCTACGACTCCAGCTCCCCGGGCGGCCTCCAGATCTGGCCCACCAAGAAGCAGGGCATCTGGGACCTTCCGCTCCAGCAGATGCCCTTCCCCGGCCACTCCTTCGAGGTCCTCTCGATGGACTACAACATCGCGGCCAACCAGTCGCCGACCAACATCACCAAGGGCCCGCCGGCCAACTACCCGAGCTGGCGCAAGCAGGCCACCGAGTCCTACATCTCCGGCTTCAAGCGGGCGTACGAGACCAACCGCGCGCCGTTCTTCATCGGCAACCACTTCGAGGAGTGGAACGGCGGCATCTACATGGACGCCGTGGAAGAGGCGCTCAAGCACATCGCCGACGAGAAGCACAAGGACGTCCGGCTGGTGTCCTTCCGGCAGCTGTGCGACTGGCTCGACGCCCAGGACCCCGCGGTCCTCGCCGAGCTGCGCACCGCCGGGGTCGGGCAGCCGCTCGCCGGCCGCAGCTGATCGCCGGCCGCGGCTGAGCGCCCGCCCGGCGGTCGCTGAGCGCCGCACGAAAAGGCCATGGGGCGCGGCGCAGGGGGGTGCGGAAGATCCCTAAACGGGCCATGCGAAACTTTTCACATGAGTGCCTGCCGCGCCCCTCGGCGCCTCGCGACCCACCGTCGCGCAACCGTGCTGGCCAGTGGGGCCGCGGTTGCCGCGATGGCCCTGTCCGCCTGCGGAACCGGCGTCTCGGGCGGTTCGTCCGATACCAAGTTCGTCCAGGGCAAGGGCGGTGTGGACACCGTCGCCAAGGCGCACCGGTCGGACGCCCCGAAGCTGGACGGCAAGACGCTGGAGGGCAAGGCGTTCGACGTCGGCTCGCTCAAGGGCAAGATCGTCGTCCTCAACGTCTGGGGTTCCTGGTGCTCGCCCTGCCGGGCCGAGGCGCCGAACCTGGTGAAGGTCGCCAATGAGACCAAGGACGACGGCGTGGAGTTCGTCGGGATCAACACCCGCGACCCCGACCCGGCCCCGGCGGTCAAGTTCGAGAAGGACTTCTCGGTCAAGTACCCGAGCCTGTACGACCCGATCGGGAAGCTGATGCTGCGCTTCCCGCGCGGCAGCCTCAACCCGCAGGCCATCCCCACCACCATCGTCCTGGACCGCGACGGCAAGATCGCCGCTCGCGCGCTGCGGCCGCTGAGTGAGGAGAACCTCCGGGACATGATCGACCCGCTGATCGCGGAGAAGTGACATGAGCCTTCTCGCCGCCGCGGTCGCCAACCCCAATGAGACCGTCAAATCCGGGGCGCTGCTGCTCGCCATCCCGGTCGCCGTCTTCGGCGGCCTGGTCTCCTTCTTCTCCCCCTGTGTGCTGCCGCTAGTCCCCGGCTACATGTCGTACGTCACCGGGATGACCGGGACCGATCTGGCCGAGGCCAAGCGTGGCCGGATGCTCGCCGGGGCCTCGCTGTTCGTGTTCGGCTTCTCCGCCGTGCTGGTCACGGGCGGCGCGCTCTTCGGCTACTTCGGGAGCATCACCCTCCAGGAGCACCGGAGCACCATCACCAAGGTTCTGGGAGCCCTCACCATCGTGATGGGCCTGCTCTTCATGGGGCTGGTCCAACGGTTCGGGCAGCGCGAGTTCCGGTTCCACATCAAGCCGGTCGCCGGCCTGGTGGGCGCCCCGTTGCTGGGCGTGGTGTTCGGCGTCGGCTGGACGCCGTGCATCGGCCCGACGCTCGCCGCTGTGCAGGGCCTGGCCTGGAACGAGGCCAGCGCCGGGCGCGGCGCTCTGCTCACGGGGGCGTACTGTCTGGGGCTCGGGCTGCCGTTCATCGCCATCGCCCTGGCGTACCGGCGCGTGCTCGGCTCCTTCGGCTGGGTCAAGCGCCATTACGTGTGGGTGATGCGGCTGGGTGGCGGCATGCTCGTGGCCGTCGGCCTGCTGCTCGTCACGGGGGTATGGGACCGCATCATCGCCGAAATGCAGGTCTGGACCAACAGCTTCAACGTGGGGATCTGATCCATGGCCACCACCGACACGGACCCGGCCACCGACGACAGCGATCTCGGGGCGGCCGGGACGCAGCTGTCCACCGCCCCGGAGGAGGAGAAGGGCCAGGCCGTCCCCGGCTCGTTCGGCGGGGTGCGCCGGCCCGGTGCGCTCGGCGCCGTCCAGTGGACGGCCCGGGAGATCTTCGGCTGGGCGCGGTGGTTCTGGCGGCAGCTGACCTCGATGCGGGTCGCGCTGCTGCTGCTCCTGCTGCTCTCCCTCGCCTCAATCCCCGGCTCGCTGATCCCGCAGGACAGCATCGACCAGTTCAAGGCCGACGCCTTCCGGGCGCGGCACGAGACGCTGACGCCGATCTACGAGAAGCTCCAGCTGTTCAACGTGTACAGCTCGGTGTGGTTCTCGGCGATCTACATCCTGCTGTTCGTCTCGCTGATCGGCTGCATCGTGCCGCGCACCTGGCAGTTCATCGGCCAGCTGCGCGGCCGCCCGCCGGCCGCCCCGCGCAACCTGACCCGGCTGCCCGCCTACACCAGCTGGCGCACCGAGTCCGACCCGCAGGCGGTGCTGGACGCGGCCCAGCGGGTGATGAAGCGCGGCCGCTTCCGAGCCCAGGCCACCGACGGCTCCGTCGCCGCCGAGAAGGGCTATCTGCGCGAGGCGGGCAACCTCCTCTTCCACATCTCGCTGGTCGTGCTGCTGCTGGCCTTCGCCGCCGGTCAGCTGTGGAAGTCCGAGGGCGGCAAGCTGATCGTCGAGGGCGATGGATTCAGCAACACCATCCCGCAGTACGACGACATCAAGTCCGGCCCCTGGTTCCGCAACGACGACCTGGCGCCCTTCAGTTTCAAGCTGGACCGCTTCACGGCGACCTACGAGCGCAACGGGCCGCAGAAGCGCACCCCGCGCACCTTCCGTGCCGACGTCACCTACTGGGAGGGCGTGGACGGCGCGCCGAAGAAGACCTCGATCAAGGTCAACGAGCCGCTGGAGATCTCCGGCTTCAAGGTCTACCTGCTGGAGCACGGCTACGCCCCGCAGGTCACCGTCCGGGACGGCAAGGGCGACATCGCGTTCAAGGGAGCGGTGGCCTCGCTTCCGATCGACGCCAACCTCACCGAGAACGTCGTGGTCAAGGTGCCGGACGCCCGCGACAAGGACGGCAAGAAGGACCAGCTGGCCTTCCAGGGGTTGTTCGTGCCGACCGTGAACACCGCCACCGGCACGATGCTGTCGCAGTTCCCCGCGCTCGACAACCCGATGCTGGTCCTCACCGCGTACCACGGGAGCCTGGGCATCGACGGCGGCACACCGCAGAACGTGTACCAGCTCGACAAGTCGAAGATGAAGCAGTTCAAGGACCCGAACCGGAAGGACGGCTTCGCGAAGCCGCTCCGCCCCGGCCAGACCATGAAGCTGCCGAACGGCGCCGGCACGCTGACCTTCGACGGCGTCAAGGAGTGGGCGAGCTTCCAGATCTCCTCCAAGCCCGGCACCGGCAGCGCCCTCGCTGGTGCGTCCGCCGCGGTGGTGGGCCTGGCCGCCTCGCTGTTCATCCAGCGCCGCCGGGTGTGGGTGCGCGCGGTGGCCCAGGAGGACGGCACCACCTTGGTGGAGATGGCCGGCCTTGGCCGCAGTGAGTCCGCCAAGCTCCCCGAAGAGCTCGCCGACCTGGCCGTCAGCCTGCAGGCGGACGCGCCCCCCGCACCGGAACCCGAAACGGAGTCCGACGGGGAATCCGAAACCGCCGATCCCGCAGAGCCTGCCGAAGGAGCGCGCGCGTGAACCTCGCTGCCGAAGTCAACGAGAGTCTGGCCCAGTCCAGCAATGTGCTGATCTATTCGTCGATGGCGGTCTACACGCTCGCCTTCCTCGCCCACATCGCCGAGTGGGTCTTCGGCAGCCGCTCCGCGGTGGGCCGCACCGCGGCGGCCATCACCGTGGGCGCCGCCGCCGAGCAGAGCTCCACGGTCAAGGTCCAGGTCGCCACCAAGGGCGGGGGGACGGCCGTACTGGAGCGGCCCAAGGTGATCACCCGGTCCACCGCCGGCAGCCGTGACGTCCCGGACGGCCCCGGGGCGGCCGGCGCCAGCGAGCAGGGCGACATGTACGGGCGGATCGCGATCTCGCTGACCGTCCTGGGCTTCCTGATCCACGCCGGCGGCGTGGTCGCCCGCGCCATGTCCGTGCAGCGTGCCCCCTGGGGCAACATGTACGAGTTCTCCACGACCTTCTCGGCGGTCGCGGTCCTGGTCTACCTGATCCTGCTGGCGGCCAAGAAGAACGTCCGCTGGATCGGCCTGCCGCTGGTCACCACGCTCCTGCTCGACCTGGGCCTGGCCGTCTCGGTGCTCTACACCGACAGCGACCAGCTGGTCCCGGCGCTGCACTCCTACTGGCTGTGGATCCACGTCAGCTGCGCGATCCTGTGCGGCGCGGCGATGTACATCGCCGCCGTCTCCACGCTGCTCTACCTCTTCCGGGACCGCCACGAGACGCGGCTGGAGAACCCGGAGGGCAAGCAGTACGGCAGGTTCGTCGCGTCCATCCTGGAGCGGACCCCCTCGGCCGCGTCGCTGGACAAGCTCGCGTACCGGATCAACGCCACGGTCTTCCCGCTGTGGACCTTCACCATCATCGCGGGCGCCATCTGGGCCGAGGCCGCCTGGGGCCGCTACTGGGGCTGGGACCCCAAGGAGGTCTGGTCCTTCATCACCTGGGTGGCGTACGCCTGTTACCTGCACGCCCGCGCCACCGCCGGCTGGAAGGGCCGCAAGGCCGCCTACCTGGCGCTGGCCGCCTTCGGCTGCTACCTGTTCAACTACTACGGCATCAACATCTTCGTCAGCGGCAAGCACTCCTACGCCGAGGTCTGAGCCGCCGAAGCCGAGCAGGCCGGGGCCGAGTGGCCCGGTGGCTGAGCCGCCCTCAA
The DNA here is from genome assembly GCF_058215555.1 of Streptomyces sp. JLBT605. NCBI lineage: Bacteria > Bacillati > Actinomycetota > Actinomycetes > Kitasatosporales > Streptomycetaceae > Streptomyces > Streptomyces sp. JLBT605. Next base: position 2,803,770 of record NZ_CM177087.1, on the reverse strand, counting down.
CGCACCGCGGCCGGTTCCGATGTGACACCCGTCACTCGGAACCGGCCGTTGTCGTATGGACGGACGGACGGGGTGACGGAGTGACGGCCGGACGGTCAGCCGGCCGGCGGGGCGTCCTCCGGGCCCTCGTCCTTGCGGCGCAGCTCCTCCTCGCGGCGCCGCAGGTCCGCTTCCCAGTCCTTCAGCAGCTCCGCGTCGTCCGGGTCGTCCTGCCGCGGCCGGTCGTCGTCCCGTCCGGCCTTCTGGTCGCCCAGGGACTTGAGGAACTCGGGGTTGTCGTCCGGCGCGACCCAGCCGCCGCCGCGCCGCCCGCCGCCCTGCGGGGCGGTACGGGCCCGGCCCGCGATCAGCCAGGAGACCGAGCCGACGACCGGGAAGAGGAGCACGAGGATCGCCCAGATCGGCTTGGGGATGTAGCGGACGTCCTTCTCATCGGTGGTGATGCAGTCGATGAACGCGTAGATGCTGAGCGCCAGCGGTACCAGAATCAGCAGCACCCGGAGCATGAGGCCATCCCCCTGCGTGTGGTTGCGCGGGCCCCAGGACGCGGCCTGCGATTACGGCACCAGGGTAGACCGCGCGGGCCGGTGGCCGTTTCGCGCCGTGCACGGCGCGCGGAGACACCCCCTGGGACGGTGCCCGGCGGCGATCGGCCGGGCCCCATGGCGGATACTTGACCCCATGGCTTATGACGATCTTCGTTCGTTTCTGCGGGCGCTTGACCGAGAAGGCGACCTCAAACGCATCAAGGCCGAAGTCGATCCGCATCTGGAGATCGGCGAGATCGTCGACCGGGTGAACAAGGCGGGCGGGCCGGCGCTGCTCTTCGAGAACGTCAAGGGCGCCTCGATGCCGCTGGCGATGAACGTCTTCGGCACCGACCGGCGGCTGCTCAAGGCGCTGGGCCTGGGCTCCTACGACGAGATCAGCGAGAAGATCGGCGGGCTGGTCAAGCCCGAGCTGCCGCAGGGCTTCGGCGGGTTGCGCGAGGCGTTCGGCAAGCTCGCCGGGATGAGCCATGTGCCGCCGAAGAAGGTGAAGGACGCGCCCGTCCAGGAAGTCGTCCTGCACGGCGACGAGGTCGACCTGGAGGCGCTTCCGGCGCTGTTCACCTGGCCGAAGGACGGCGGGTCCTTCTTCAACCTGGGGCTCACCCACACCAAGCACCCGGAGACCGGGGTGCGGAACCTGGGCCTGTACCGCCTCCAGCGCCATGACCGGCGCACCATCGGCATGCACTGGCAGATCCACAAGGACAGCCGCAACCACTACCAGGTGGCGGCGCGGCGCGGCGAGAAGCTGCCGGTCGCGATCGCCTTCGGGGCGCCGCCCGCGGTGACGTACGCCTCCACCGCGCCGCTCCCCGGCGACATCGACGAGTACCTCTTCGCGGGCTTCCTCCAGGGCAAGCGGGTGGAGATGGTCGACTGCAAGACCGTGCCGCTGCAGGTCCCGGCCAACGCCGAGGTGGTGCTGGAGGGCTGGCTGGAGCCGGGGAAGACGCTGCCGGAGGGCCCGTTCGGGGACCACACCGGCTTCTACACCCCGCAGGAGGAGTTCCCCGCGCTCACCATCGACTGCGTGACGATGCGCAGGCGCCCGCTGCTGCAGTCGATCGTGGTGGGCCGGCCGCCGACCGAGGACGGGCCGCTGGGCCGGGCCACGGAGCGGTTCTTCCTCCCGCTCCTCAAGATCATCATCCCGGACATCGTCGACTACCACCTGCCGGAGTCGGGCGGTTTCCACAACTGCGCGATCGTCTCGATCGACAAGAAGTACCCCAAGCACGCGCAGAAGGTGATGCACGCGATCTGGGGCGCGCACATGATGTCGCTGACCAAGCTGATCGTGGTGGTCGACGCCGACTGCGATGTGCACGATCTGCACGAGGTGTCCTGGCGGGCGCTGGGCAACACCGACTACGCCCGCGACCTCACCGTCGTCGAGGGCCCGGTCGACCACCTCGACCACGCCTCGTACCAGCAGTTCTGGGGCGGCAAGGCGGGCATCGACGCGACCCGTAAGTGGCCCGAGGAGGGCTACACCCGGGACGGCGGCTGGCCGGAGATGGTGGAGTCCGACCCGGCGACGGCCGAACGGGTGACGCGGCGCTGGAAGGAGTACGGGCTGTGAGCGCGGCTGAGGTCGTCGGCCCAGGTCCCGCCCCGGCCAGCGGGAAGGTGCGGGCCTTCCTCCGCCTGGTGATGATCGAGCACTCGGTCTTCGCGCTGCCCTTCGCCTATATCGCCGCGCTGACCGCGATGTTCCTGGACGACGAACGCGTCCACTGGTGGGAGCTGCTGCTGGTGACGGTCGCGATGGTGGGGCTGCGTACCTTCGCCATGGCCGCCAACCGGATCATCGACCGGGAGATCGACGCGCGTAACCCGCGCACCGCGGGTCGCGAACTGGTCACCGGCGCGGTGTCGGTGCGCTCGGCGTGGACCGGCGCGCTGATCGCCCTGGTCGTCTTCCTGGGCGCGGCGGCCCTGCTCAACCCGCTGTGTCTGGCGCTCGCCCCGGTCGCGGTGGTCCCGATGGTGGTCTATCCGTACGGCAAGCGGTTCACCAACTTCCCGCAGGCCATCCTGGGTCTTGCCCAGGCCATGGGTCCGGTGGGCGCCTGGCTCGCGGTCACCGGCGCCTGGTCGTGGGAGGCGGTGATCCTCGGGCTGGCCGTGGGCGTCTGGATCGGCGGCTTCGACCTGATCTACGCCTGCCAGGACGTGGAGACGGACCGGGAGCAGGGGGTGGGGTCGGTCCCGGCCCGCTTCGGCATCCCGGCCGCGCTGTGGGGCGCGCGCGGCTGCCACGCGGTGACCCTGGCGCTGCTGGTCTGGTACGCGTTGGCCACCGACGCGGGCGCGTATCTGTGGGGCGGTCTGGTGGTGGTCGCCGCTGCCTTCTGCTACGAGCACAGCGTGGTGCGGCCGCACGACCTGTCCCGGCTGAACCGGGCCTTCTTCACGGTGAACGGTTTCGTCGGCATCGCGCTGTTCGTGTGCGCGCTCGCGGACCTGCTCGTGCGCGGACTTCAGTCGTGAGCGCCGCCGGATAGGCTCGGCCTGTGGAGCCGGAAGAACAACACAGCAGTGAGCAGCACCCCGCGGGGCCGCGCCGCCCCTGGGTGGTCGGAGTCTCCGGCGCGTCCGGCACGCCGTACGCCGCCTCGGTGATCCGTGGCCTGCTGCACGCGGGCGAGGACGTGGACCTGGTGATCAGCCGGGCCTCGCGGCTCACCTTGCTGGACGAGACGGGCATAGCGTTCCGGGACGCGCACTGGCGGGAGGATCTGCGCCGCTGGCTGGCGCGCGGTGCGGACGGCACGCCGGACGCCTTCGAGGTGGAGCTGGCGGACCTGGAGCGGCTGCGGCACTGGGCGGCCGGGGACCTGGCGGCCGGGCCGTCGTCCGGCTCGTACCACGTCAAGGGGATGCTGATCGTGCCGGCCAGCACGGCCTGCGTGGCCGGGGTGGCGCTGGGGCTGTCGAAGGACCTGCTGCAGCGGGCGGCGAGCGTGACGCTCAAGGAGCGGCGGCCCCTGGTGGTCGCGGTCCGGGAGACCCCGCTGAACGGGCAGACCCTGCGGCATCTGGTGACGCTCGACGAGGCGGGAGCCGTGGTGCTGCCCGCCTCGCCGGCGTTCTACGCGGGTGCGACGCACATCCAGCATCTGGTGGACTTCGTCGCCGGGCGGGTGCTCGACGCGGCAGGGGTGCCGCACCAGCTGTACCGCCGGTGGGAAGGGGAGCTGGGCGGTGCCAGGTCCCCGGAGGGTTAACCCTTCTTCGCGGCCGCGGCGGCGGCGCGGCGCTTGGCGGCCCGGCTGCGACGCGAAGGGGTGGACTGGTGGGCACGCGAGCGGTTGGCCAGGTCCTGCAGCTCGCGCATGCGGGCGTAGGCCATCTCGATCGTGTACACGGTGAGACTCATCTCCTGAGGATCGTCATTGATCGTTTGAAAGATTCACAGGGCATCCGGCCCTGATGCCTTAGATTCTACATGTAATCGCGCGAGATCGCAGAACAATGGAAGGCTCCAGGTATATGGACGCGGTGGATAGGCAGCTCATCCAGGCCCTCCGGGAGAACGGTCGGGCCTCGTACGCGGAGCTCGGGCGGCTGGTCGGCCTCTCCGGCCCGAGCGTCACCGACCGGATCAACCGCCTGGAGGCGGCCGGTGTGATCACCGGATACCGCGCCACCGTGGACGCGGCCTCCCTCGGCCTCGGCGTCACGGCCCTGATCGGCATCCAGCTCTCCGACGCCACCGACCACGAAGAGGTGGCGGAGCGGCTGCGTGAGCTGACCGAGATCGAGGACTGCTGGTTCATCGCCGGCGACGACTCGTACATGCTCAAGGTGCGGGCGAACGACGTGGACGGCCTGGAGCGGATCATCCGGCGGCTGTCGGGCACCAAGGGCGTCTCCCGCACCCGCACCACGATCGTGCTCTCCACCAAGTGGGAGAACCGGGTCGGCGAACTCCCCGCGCAGGCGTAGGGATACGGTGGGGGAGCCCGAAAAGTAGACGTATGGGAGGCAGCCGCATGGCTCCGTCTGGCCTGGATGTGGGTCGCAAGCGTGAGCTGGAGGAGAAGGTCCGCTCCGGCGAGCGGCTGACCCGCGAGGACGGCATCGCCCTCTACGACTGCGACGACCTGGCCTGGCTGGGCGGTCTGGCGCACGAGGTCCGGACGCGGAAGAACGGCGACGTCGTCCACTTCAACGTCAACCGGCACCTCAACATGACCAACGTGTGCACCGCGTCCTGCGCGTACTGCTCCTTCCAGCGCAAGCCGGGGGAGAAGGACGCGTACACGATGCGCATCGAGGAGGCCGTCCGGCTCGCCAAGGCGATGGAGGGCGAGAACCTCACCGAGCTGCACATCGTCAACGGGCTGCACCCCACCCTTCCCTGGCGCTACTACCCGCGCTCGCTGAAGGCGCTCAAGGAAGCCCTGCCGCAGGTCTCCCTGAAGGCGTTCACCGCCACCGAGATCCACCACTTCGAGAAGATCTCCGGGCTGTCCGCCGACGAGATCCTGGACGAGCTGATCGACGCCGGTCTGGAGTCGCTGACCGGCGGCGGCGCGGAGATCTTCGACTGGGAGGTGCGGCAGCACATCGTCGACCACGACACCCACTGGGAGGACTGGTCGCGCATCCACCGGCTGGCGCACTCCAAGGGCCTGAAGACCCCGTCCACCATGCTCTACGGCCACATCGAGGAGCCCCGGCACCGGGTGGACCACGTGCTGCGGCTGCGCGAGCTCCAGGACGAGACCGGCGGCTTCCAGGTCTTCATCCCGCTGCGTTACCAGCACGACTTCGTGGACATGAAGGACGGCAAGGTCCGCAACCGCCTCCAGGACCGGACCCAGATGGCCACCGGCGCCGAGGCGCTGAAGACCTTCGCCGTCTCCCGTCTGCTCTTCGACAACGTCCCGCACCTGAAGGTGTTCTGGGTGATGCACGGCGTGCAGACCGCCCAGCTCGCGCTCAACCACGGCGCGGACGACATGGACGGCTCGGTCGTCGAGTACAAGATCACCCACGACGCGGACAACTTCGGCACGCCGAACAAGCTCACCCGGGACGACCTGCTGGAGCTGATCCGCGATGCCGGCTTCCGGCCGGTCGAGCGGAACACGCGCTACGAGGTCATCCGCGAGTACGAGGGCCCGGACCCGGCCCGCCGCGAGTCCCCCCAGCCCATGCGCGTCTGATCTTTTGGGGCGCTGCCCCAAACCCCGCGCCTCAATCGCCGGCGGGGCTGGATTTTCCCGCCCGTCCGGCAAATCCAGCCCGTCCGGCGATTGAGGACAAAATCGGGAAGGGGCGGGTAGGGGAAAGATCCACCAGCCCCCACCGGGTATGACCCAGGCGGCGACGGGTACTCGGGGGCACGTGACCGCCCCCGAGGACGCCTACGACGCGACCCCCTTCGTCCCGGAGCGCGCAGATCTGCGGGCGCTGCGCGGCGCCGCCGCCCGCTGCCGGGGCTGCCCCCTGCACCACGGCACCACCCAGACCGTCTTCAGCTCCGGCGACGCCGACGCCCGGGTGGTGCTCGTGGGCGAGCAGCCCGGCGACCAGGAGGACCGCAAGGGCCAGCCGTTCGTGGGCCCGGCCGGCCGGGTGCTGATGCGGGCGCTGGACGAGGCGGGCATCGACCCCACCGAGACGTACGTCACCAACGCGGTCAAGCACTTCAAGTTCGAGCACGTCCCCGAGCGCGGCAAGCGCCGCATCCACAAGGCGCCGAATCTGCGGGAGCTGACCGCCTGCCGCCCCTGGCTCGTCGCCGAGCTCCAGCTGATCGACCCCGAGCTGATCGTGGCGCTCGGTGCGACGGCGGGCAAGGCGCTGCTCGGCCCTTCCTTCCGGGTCACCCAGCAGCGCGGCATGCTGCTGCCGTGTCCGGCGCTGGACGGGTACGAGGCCCCGCCCGGCGAGTGCCTGCTCGCCACCATCCACCCGTCGGCGGTGCTGCGCGCGGACGACCGCGAGGCGGTCTACCAGGGCCTTGTCTCCGACCTGCGCGTCGCGGCCCGGGCCCTGGGCTCGACGACGTCATGATGCGGCTGCCGCTGAAATGATCCAGAACCGGGCGTGATTCACTGGTTGTCTGGTTGTGCAGCGTCTCCCAGCAGAAGGAAGTCCCGTCGTGTCCGTCAAGCCGAGCGCCACGATCCGCTACACCGTCATGCGGCTGGGTATCTTCGCCGGCTGCTTCCTGGCGATGTGGCTCCTGGCCTACTTCGGCGTCATCCCCGCCGGCGCCAACGGATCCAACCTCGTCTGGGTGCTGCTGCTGGCACTGGTCGTGTCGGCCCCGCTCAGCCTGGTGCTGCTGCGCAAGCAGCGCGACGAGATGTCCGAGCAGCTGGTGCCGAAGGTCGACCGCCTCAAGGCGAAGTTCAACGCCGACGCCAGCCAGGAAGACGGCGTGTAACCCTCCTCACACCGGCCTCGCGCCACCCGGGCCACCCGGCCCCACCCGCACCGCACGCCCCGTCGTCAGCCTCCGCTGACCGGCGGGGCGTTGGCGTTCCCGGCATGCCTCGCAGGCGTAACGCCGACGGCACCTCTCAAAGAAAGGCTTTGAGACCCCCAAAGCCAGGGTGTTACCGTGTTCAACATGAAGACAGCAGCCGCGCACTCGATGCCCATGAGCGTCCCGCTCGTGGCGCGCCTGCACGTCGATCTTTGCCGCTGTTCCTCCGCGGCCTGTCGCCGCCGCTGACGCTTCCCCGAACAGCGGCCGGAGATCCAGCACGGACCCTCCGGCTTTCTCATGCCCCTTGCTCTGTCCCCCTCTCCTGTCCCCGGAGTGTGTCCGTTGTCGTCCACGACGTCCACGACGCCCGCGCCCGCAGCCCCGACGGGCTCCGGCAAGCCGTCCTCGTTCCGCCTTCCCAAGGTCCCGTTCTGGGCGCAGATCCTGCTGGGTCTGGGCCTGGGTGTACTGCTCGGCTGGGCCGCCCGCAGCGGTGACATCAGCTGGCTGGTGACCACCCTCGACAAGATCGGCTCGATCTTCGTCCAGCTGCTGAAGCTGGCCGTCGCCCCGCTGGTCTTCTTCGCGATCCTGGTCTCCATAACCAACCTGCGGAACGTCAACAACGCCGCCCGGCTGGCCACCCGCACCCTGCTCTGGTTCATGATCACCTCGCTGATAGCGGTGGCCATCGGCCTCGCCATCGGCCTGCTGACCAACCCCGGCTCCGGCACCGGCCTCACCCCCAAGGACGGCGCCAAGCCGGAACACGCGGGCTCCTGGCTGGACTTCCTCACCGGCATCGTCCCGGAGAACGTGATCACGCCGTTCACCGAGCTCAACGTCCTCCAGATCGTCTTCATGGCGGCGGTGGCCGGTATCGCCGCCCTCCAGCTCGGCGAGAAGGCGCAGCCGATCCTCACCCTCAGCGAGGCCGTCCTGGAGCTGCTCCAGAAGGCGCTGTGGTGGGTCATCCGGCTCGCCCCGCTGGGCAGCCTGGGCCTCATCGGCTACGCCATCGCCGAATACGGCTGGGATCTGATCAGCAAGTACGCCACCTTCACCGCCGACATCTACATCGGCTGCGCCCTGGTGATGTTCGGCGTCTACCCGCTGCTCCTGGCGACCGTCGCCAAGGTCAACCCGCTCCAGTTCTTCCGGGGCGCCTGGCCCGCCATCCAGCTGGCCTTCGTCTCCCGCTCCTCGGTCGGCACCATGCCGCTCACCCAGAAGGTCACCGAGCGCCTCGGCGTCCCGAAGGAGTACACCTCCTTCGCGGTGCCCTTCGGCGCCACCACCAAGATGGACGGCTGCGCCTCGATCTACCCGGCCATCTCCGCGATCTTCATCGCCCAGATCTTCGACGTGCAGCTGGACCTCGGCGACTACCTCCTCATCGCCTTCGTCTCCGTCGTCGGCTCCGCCGCCACCGCGGGCCTCACCGGCGCCACGGTCATGCTCACCCTGACCCTGTCCACCCTGGGCCTCCCGCTGGAGGGCGTCGGCCTGCTGATGGCCATCGACCCGGTCCTGGACATGATGCGCACCGCGACCAACGTCGCCGGCCAGGCGCTGGTCCCGGTGCTGGTCGCGGCCCGCGAGAGGATCCTCGACCGCGAGGCCTACGCCGGCGCCAAGTCCTCCCCGCTGGACGACCCGCAGGAATCGGCCACCCCCGAGCCGGTCCCGGCCGCCGCCTGACGACCGCCTGACCCCCCACGCAACCGTGCCCCGGCCTTATCGGTGAGGCCGGGGCACGGTGCTGCGCGGACAGCCCTGACCAGCGCTGGTCCTACGGCTCGTAGCGCGTCCACTGCGTGTTGTATCCCGGGATCTCCATCTCGTCTTCCCGCTGCTCAGGCGGGTAGACATTGGTGATCTCCAGCATGGCGAGGTTCTTGTCGGTGGTGATCGTGCAGAGGATGTCGCCCCGGCGGATCAGCGGATCCGGGCCGGCCAGCTGATCGTCCTCCAGCTTGGCGGGCAGCATGTGCTTGCCCTGTGCGGCGGTCGCGCAGTCCTTGGCGGATCCGCTCTTCGCCTTGCCGAACTTCGTGTGGAAAGTGATCGTGTCGGCGCTCATGGACACTTCCTCGGTGCCCTCGTCGATCGCCTTCCGGGTGCCCATGGCGTTGCCGTCGAGCGGGGCGTCGAGGTCGAAGTAGGTGTTCAGGCGGGCGCTGCCGCCGTCAACGGGTATCGGGTCCAGCTCGAGGCCTTCGCCCTGTACCTCGTCCGCCCAGTACGTGCTCGGGTCCTTGTCGCGCGGTGCGTCGTCGCCCCCGCTCGCCCAGATCAGGCCGCCGATCACTGCCAGGGCCGCCACCGTGGCGACGGTGATCAGCGGCTTGCGCTTGCGCCGCGCGGGCCGTGTCGGTGCCGGGTTCGCGGACGGCGGAGCCGCCTGAGTCGGGGCGTACGCCTGCTGGGCCGGGACGTCGGCCGCCTGGCCCACGGCGGCAGCCGCCTGGGTGGGCGCGTATGCGACCTGCTGAGCCGGAGCGGGCGCCTGGGTGGACACGTAGGTGGCGGGGGGCTCTGCCGGGGCGGCCGCCTGCGTCGGCGCATAGGCCGGGCCGAAACCCGGCGGCGGTGCCGCTTCCGCCGGCTCCGGCTGCTGGGGCCGCTCCGCCGCCTCCCCTCGCCGGGCGATCTCCTGCGCCAGCGGGGCGGGCAGCCAGTCGGTGAAGTCACGCAGCGTTCGCCCGGAGGCCCGCCGGCACCAGTCGGCCAGGGCGGCGGGGGTGGGGCGGGCGGCCGGGTCGGCGGTCAGACACATCTGAAGCAGCGGGCGCAGCTGCTCGGGGTAGCCGCTCAGGTCCGGCGGCTGCGCCTGCGTGTTGGCGATCTGGGCGGCGATGGAGAGCCCGGAGCCGTCCCCGTACGGGTGGCGGCCGGTCGCCACGACGGCGGCGATCAGGCCGAGGGCGAAGATGTCCGTTGCCGGCGTGACCTTCTGCCCCAGGGCGTGCTCCGGGGACATGTACTGCGGGGTGCCGATGAAGCCGCCGGTCCGGGTCAGCTGGGTGGTGTCGGTCGCCCGGGCGATGCCGAAGTCGATGACCCAGGGGCCGTCCGAACTGAGCAGGATGTTGCTGGGCTTGAGGTCGCGGTGGATGACGGACGCGGCGTGCACGATGCCCAGGGCGTGCGCCGTGCAGCCGATGAGCTGGAAGACGGCGGGCAGCGGCAGGGGGCCGAAGGCGGTCAGGGCGTCGTCCAGGGCGAGGCCGGGGATGTAGGCCGTGGCGATCCAGGGCTGGTCGCCGTTGATGTTGTGGTCCAGCACCGGCACGATGTGGTAGCCGGAGACCCGGCGCGCGGCCTGGACCTCCGCCTCGAAACGGGCCCGGAAGTCCGGGTTCTGGGCGAACTCGCGCCGGATCAGCTTCAGGGCGACGGGCTGGTCGCCCCGAGTGCGGGTGAGATAGACCGAACCCATGCCGCCCTCGCCGATCCTGGCGAGCAGTCGGTAACCCGAGACCTCCCGTGGGTCCTCCGGCCCCAGCGGCTTCAGGACGGACTGAGCGGCGTGCGGCATCGGTCTTCCCCTTGCTGGTACGGCGGGTGATCTCATCGTAGTCATGGCATGCCCAGGCCACGTGGGCGCGGCGGCCCGCAGGAAGCCTCTCTACCATGGCAGTTCGGTCGGCTACGGGAGAGGAATCGCCATGCCCGCGGAACGCAAGGACCCGCCCCGGACCGGAGGCGAGCGCGAGATGTTGCGCGCCTGGCTCGACTACCACCGGGCGACGCTGGCCATGAAGACCGAGGGGCTCAGCGACGAGGAGCTGCGGCGCCAGTCGATGCCGCCTTCGACCCTCTCCCTGCTCGGGCTGGTGCGGCACATGGCCGAGGTGGAGCGGGCCTGGTTCCGGCGAGTGATCAGCGGTGAGGACATCCCCCACGTCTGGTCGGACAAGGGGGACTACCAGGAGGCGTACGACGCGAGCAACGCCACCCGGGCGGAGGCGTTCGCCGCCTGGGAGCGCGAGGTCGAGCACGCCCGCCGGATCGAGGCGGCGGCGGAGTCGCTGGACGTCACCGGGTACCAGCCCAAGTGGGGCGAGGACGTGTCGCTGCGCATGGTGATGCTGCACCTGATCCACGAGTACGCCCGGCACAACGGCCACGCCGACTTCCTGCGCGAGGGGATCGACGGGACGGTGGGAGCCTGACCGCCCGACTGGACGTTCCCTCATGATCTGACCCCAACTCGGCTGCTCCTGAAGGCGAGTGGCGGCACACTTGTTGCACTGCGGCGATCAGGGCCGCAGCGGGGGCACGAGGATCGTGGGGGCCAGCAAGCGTGCGACTGCCTGACCGGGACCGTTCACGCGCCGTACTGATCGGCGTCGGCGAGTACACCAGCTCCGAGCTGCCCGATGTGCCGGCGGTCCACAACAATGTGCGGGACCTGGGCCGCGAGCTCACCAGGGCGCGCGGTGGGGCCTTCCACCCCGAGCACTGCGTGGAGATCACCGACCCGGTGGACGGCCACAGCCTGGGCCGCCAGCTGCTGCACGCGGCCCGTCAGGCCGAGGACGTGCTGCTCGTGTACTACTCCGGGCACGGCCTGGTGGGGACGCACAAAGGGGAGCTGTTCCTGGCCCTGGCCGAGACCGACCCGGACGCCGTCTTCTTCTCCGCGATGGCGTTCGAAGGCGTGCGGCGGGCCTTCCTCGACAGCCCGGCGAAGAACCGGATTCTCCTCCTGGACTGCTGCTTCTCCGGCCGGGCCATCGGCGGCCACCTCTCGGACGAGGTGTCGGCGCTGATCGGCCAGATCGACATCTCCGGCACCTACGTCCTCACCTCGGCCGCGGCGAACGAGCCCGCGCTGGTGGAGGAGGGCGCCCGGCACACCGCCTTCACCGGAGAGCTGATCTCCCTGCTGCGCGAGGGCGGCCGGACACTGGACGGTCTCTACCGGGAGCTGCACAGGTCGCTGACCGGACGCGGCGTGCCCGCGCCGCAGCGGTGCGGGACGGAGACCGCGCAGGAGCTGGTACTCGTCGCCGGGCCGGGGCCCGCCCGCCCGGAACCGAAGTCTCCGTCGTCGGGCGAGGCCCCCTCCGCGGAGGAGGCCGCGCGACTGGCCGCGGCCGGCGATCTCGAAGGGGCGGTGGCCGTCTACCGCTCGCTCGCCAAGACGGACGCCCGCCGTTACGGGCCCGCCCTGGCCACCGGCCTCCGCGCTCTGAGCAGCGATATGCAAAGGCTCGACCGGCTGGAGGGAGCGCGGGCAGCCCTTGAAGAGGCCGCGCGGGTCTACCGGGCGCTGAACGGAGAAGAACCCTCCGCCTTCTGCGGCCATGCCGCGGCCGTTCTCGGCGAGCTGGGCCGGATCCTCACCCGCCTGGGGAGGCGGGCCAAGGCACTCGCCGTACAGGAGGAGGCGGCGGAGCTGCTGCGAGGCCTGGTGAAGGAAGGGGCTTCGGAGAAGCGGCAGGGGCTGGCCCAGCTGCTCAGCGACATCTCCGACAACCTGATCCAGCTGGAGAAGGCCGAGCAGGCTCTCGTGACCGGCGAGGAACTGGTGTCGATCTACCGCGAACTGGTGGCGGAGGACCCGGCGCGCTTCAACGCCACCTTCGCCGACGAGCTGCTTCTCCTGCGTTCCCTCCTCGCTGAGGTGGAGCGATTCGACGAGGCGTTCCGAGTGAGCGATGAAGCGGTGGACATCTACCGGGTCCTGGCCGAGGAGGACCTGGAGCAGTACGGCTCAGCACTGGCCGAGGCTCTGATGGACCTCGGCGTGGCCCTGACGGACCTCGAAGCGCATGCGGAAGCGCTGGAGGTGGACTCCGAGGCCGTCGAGCTGCTGCGCCCGATGGCGCGCACCGCCCCCGAGACCTGCCGTCCGCTGCTTGCCCAGGCGCTCAAGCACAAGTCCATCGACCTCAGAGAACTGGGCCGGGAGAAGGCAGCGCAGGCAGTCGACGAGGAGGCGAAGGCGCTGGTGGCAGCGCGGGCCTTATGAGAGCTCGCCGCGCTCGCCCGGCGCCGCGTCGAAGCTGTACTCCCAAAGCGGCGCTTTCAGGCGGTGAGGACAGGATCTCCGGTCGGCGTCACCTCGATGACGGGCGTCAACTGGGCGCTTGAACGTTCGATTTCGCGTTCGATTCGCGATATCTCTTCTTCAGACTCTTGTACCTTGCACCCCGCGAAGAGGATCATCGCCGCGAAGATGAATAGCATCACGCGCTTCCACATCAGCGCCGCGTCCGATGGCTCGTTGGCTTCCGGGTTGCTATACCACCTCGCGTTGAGGCGCCACCAGAGCTTGCGCTGATCGGCAAGCCCGAGCGCCGCGAAGGCAACGGCGATAACGATGCAGAAAATGAGCTGACCGCTCACGTGGAAATTCCCCCCTCTATGTGTCGGCCCCGCCATGCGGCGGGAGTGCCCCTGACCGTCAGGCGTCGGGGAACTCGCCGCGCTTGAGGGCGGTGACGAAGGACGACCACGCGTCGGCCGAGAAGATCAGCGCGGGGCCGCCGGGGTCCTTGCTGTCGCGGACGGGGACGACTGAGGGGTGGCCGTCCGCGACCTCGATGCAGTTGCCCGCGCCCCCGTCGCTGTAGCTGGACTTGCGCCACTCGGCGACCTCGACGCAGTTGCTCGGCCCTCCGTCGCTGTAGCTGGACTTGCGCCATATGGCGGTGCTCAGGTCGATGCCGGGGGATCGCATGGTGTGCTGTCCTCCATCAACTGCTCGATGAACGCCAGGGAGTCCCGAGGCGCGAGGGCCACGTCTCGTAGGGCATCGTAAGACAGCCTGAAACGCTGTTCGGCTTCCTCAGCGTCCTCGATCAACTCACCACCCTTGCTGCTCTCCAGGAAAGCCGCCGTGCGTCCGCCGAGGGGTCGGAGGAGCGTCAGGCCACCGTTCATGAGGTCGTGGAGTCCCGCCGCGAAGGGCAGGATCTGCACAGTGATGTGCGGTAGCGATGCCGCTTCGAGGAGATGGGCGAGCTGTCCACGCCACTCCTCGGGATCCAGCAGCGGCCTGCGAAGCACCGCCTCATCGAGTATCGCCCGCAGAAATGGGGGGCTCTCGCGACGCAGCAGCTCCTTTCGGCCCAAGCGCGCGCCAAGTTGCACCTCCAACTCGGCATCCGCAGCGGGCCGATGCGGTGTTGACCACAACAGCGCGCGTGCGTACGCCTCGGTCTGGAGCAACCCTGGAACGATGCTCCCGGCGTAGCACTCGATGATCGAGGCTTCCGCTTCAAGCTCCATGTACCGCTTGTACTTGTCCCGGAACGGGACGCCATCCTTGGCCAGCTCCCACAGCCGCATCAGCAGCGGCGTCGTGGCGTAGACCGTGTCCAGCGCCTCAATGACCTCTGGACCCCCGAGGTTCTTCCCCTTCTTCATGCCGTGCAGGTGGCCGTGGTCCCAGCCGACCTTGTCGGCCAGCTCCCTCAGCGACAGGCCGGACTCCTGGCGCAGTCGGGCAAGTTCAGCGGCAAGCATCACTCGCGGCGAGCGCGCACCGTTCTGCGCGATCGGTTTCCGTGGTGGCATCGAACACCCTTCCGTTGTGCTTAGACGGGTCCCGGTAAGCCAACGCCTGCGCCTGTTACGTCAACAGTTACCTCCTGTCACGGTAGGTGAACGTCCGCCAGCATGAGGGGTGTTCAAACGAAGACCCCCGCGACGTTCGTGGCGTCCGGGGGCGTGGCCACCAACCCTCAGGAGGTTGACGACATGTCGAACTGTAGCGCCAGCACGGAGCCCCCGCCCGCGCACAGCGAGGATCAGGACAACCCGGAGCGCCCGGACCTGGCGGAACTCAGCCAGCGCGCGGACGCCCTCGACGCCCAGATCCGTGACCACCTGACGCGCGGGAGGAAGAAGTGATCACGGGCACGATCATGAAGGGCGCCGACTGGGTGCTGAGCACCGAGATCGCCGAGGGTGCGCCGGAGGGCGCAGATCCCCCTCCAGCGCACCGCCACCCCTGGTAAGCGGATCAGTCCGCAAGGACCGTGGTCAAGGTCGGCTCTGCGCCACGGAGTGTTCCGTCTCGGCCAGCCGAGACTCACCACTCGAGCCGGACCGCGTACCGGCGCAGCCAGGTGTCGAGGAGCAGGGCCGTTTCCATGGCGAAGCGGGTGAGGTAGTCGTCCAGGGGGGTGGTGGGGGAATGGACGGCCGTCCGGGTCGTCCAGGCCCGGTCGAGGAGGGCGTGGACCGGGGCAGCGGAGTCCGCGGTGAGCTCGGCGAACTGGGCACGGACGGCCTGGGTGTACGCGCGGTGCGGGGTCGAGGGGTACGGGCTCTTGGGGCGGTCGGCGACGGCGGCGGGGAGCAGGTCGCGGGTGGCGGCACGCAGCAGGGACTTCTCGCGGCCGTCGTGGGTCTTCATCGCCCAGGGCGCGTTGTGGACGTAAGTGACCAGCCGGTGGTCGCAGAAGGGGACGCGCGCCTCCAGGCCGGTGGCCATCGACATGCGGTCCTTGCGGTCCAGCAGGCGGGGCAGGAAGCGGGTGAGGGCGAGGTGGCCGACCTCGCGCATCCGGCGCTCGTGTGGGTCGGTGACGTGCGGGGGATGCTCGACCTCGGCCAGCGCCTGCCGGTAGCCGTCGCGGCGGTAGGCGGGCAGGTCGAGGCGTTGGCGCAGGGCGGGGGAGAGGAGGCGGTCGAGGGTGTCGGCGAAGCCGGGTCCGTGCTCGGAGATCCAGGGGAAGGTGCCCGAGGCGAGGGCGGCGGGGTCGCGGAACCAGCCGTAGCCGCCGAAGAGTTCGTCCGCCGATTCACCCGAGAGGGCGACCGTGGAGTGGCGGCGTACGGCCTTGAAGAGGAGGTAGAGGGAGGTGTCCCGCTCGCCGCGGCCGATCGGCAGGTCGCGGGCGGTGAGCGCGGTGGCGCGGTGCAGCGGGTCGGCGAGGTCGGCGACCGGCAGGACGATGTCGGTGTGGTCGGTGCCGGTGTGCGCGGCGACGGCGTGTGCGTACGGGTGGTCGGGGCTGCGGCTTGCGGCGGTGGAGCCGGCGTCCGCCTGGGGTGGGCCCGCGAAGTCGACGGCGAAGGTGGCGAGCGGGCCGGTGGAATCGGCGGCGAGGCGGCGGGCGGCCAGGGCGGTGATCGCGCTGGAGTCCAGGCCGCCGGAGAGCAGGGCGCAGCGGGGTACGTCGGAGATCAGCTGACGGCCCACCGTGTCGTCGAGCAGGTCGCGGACGGTCCCGATGGTGGTGGCGAGGTCATCGCGGTGCTCGGTGGTGCGCAGCGTCCAGTACGGGCGGGAGCGCAGCCGGGCGGCCGTGCGCCGCAGTCCGTCGCGGGTCACCCGCAGGATCTGGCCCGGTACGACCTCGTACATGCCCTGGTAGACGGCGTGGCCGGGGGTCTTGGCCAGCGCGAACAGCTCCCGCATCCCGTCCAGGCCGACGGTGGGCGTGGCGGCGGGGTGGGCGAGGATCGCCTTGGGCTCGGAGCCGAAGAGCAGGCCGCCGGGGGTGGGGTGGTAGAAGAGCGGCTTGACGCCGAGGCGGTCCCGGACCAGAAGCAGCCGGCTGTCGCGGGTGTCCCAGAGGGCGAAGCCGAACATGCCGTTCAGCCGCTCGGCGAAATCCTCGCCCCACTCCAGGTAGGCGGCGAGCACCACCTCGGTGTCGCTCTCGGTGCGGAAGCGGTGGCCGCGGCCGGTGAGTTCGGCGCGCAGCTCGCGGTAGTTGTAGACCTCGCCGCTGAAGGTGATGACCGCGGCCGGGCGGCCGTCGGGGGCGGTGGCCGGGGCGCGCATGGGCTGGTCGCCGGTGGCCAGGTCGATGACGGCGAGGCGCCGGTGGCTGAGGAGCGCGTGGTGGTCGGCCCACCGGCCCTCGGAGTCCGGACCGCGGCAGGTGAGGGTCGCCGTCATGGCGGTCAGCACCTCCGGTGCGTCCTGCTGTGCCGTCAGGTCCCGTCCGAAGTCCACCCAGCCCGCCACACCGCACACGCTCCGCACCTCCTTTGCGGAATCTATGGCATGGCGGTGCGCGCGCCTGTGATCCAGGACTTTTCGATCGTGTCCGCCGCTCTTTTCTGCTCCCCGTAGGCTGGGCGAAGGGTCAGGGGGTGGGCGTCGGACCCCCTGAGGGGACACGGGGGCGGGAGGGGACATTTCGCGTGGGTGCGGTCAAGAGCAAGCGAGTGCCGCGGGCGGTCCGGGAGCAGCAGATGCTCGACGCGGCGGTGCGGATCTTCGCTCGGCGCGGCTACCGGGCGGCGTCGATGGACGAGATCGCCGAGCTGGCCGGGGTCTCCAAGCCGCTGGTCTATCTCTACCTCAACTCCAAGGAGGAGCTGTTCTCGGCGTGCATCCGGCGTGAGGCGGCGTCGCTGGTGGCGGCGATCCGGGACGCGCTGGAGCCCGGGGCCTCGGCGGACCGGCAGATGTGGTGCGGGCTGAACGGCTTCTTCGCGCACACCGCGGCCCACCCGGACGGCTGGGCGGTGCTGCATGTCCAGGCGCGCAGCCAGGGCGAGCCGTTCGCCCTGGAGGTGGCGGCTATGCGGGCGGAGCTCGTGGACCTGGTGACCCGGCAGATCACCACCGCGGCCCGGGAGGCGGGGTGCGCGAGCGCGCCCACCGAGCGGGAGTCGGCCGGGCTCGCGGAGGCGCTGGTGGGCGCGGCCGAGTCGCTGGCCGACTGGGTGGGGTCCGGTTCCGGCTCGGGTGACGGTCCCGGCTCCGGCCTGGGTTCGCTCCCCTGGCACGCGCACGCGGACACATACGGCGGGGTCCCTTCCCCCAAGGAGACGGCGGCGATGCTGATGAACTTCGCCTGGGCGGGGCTGGGCAACCTGATGCGGGGACAGGGGTGGTCGGCGCAGGGAGGCCACCGGTAGGGGGTGTCCGACGGGTCTGCGCGGCGTCCACGCCGACCCATCGGATGCCCCCCAAGACGGCAACTCCTGCTGTCGCGGGGGTTCCCTTCCGGCGACCAACGGCCCTACGTTTCAGTAAGGTTACTGACGGGTCAGGAGTTGCCATGCCCAAGCAGCCAGCACCGACCATGCCCGCCCTGGTGCCGCCCCGCGTGCACGCCGTCGCCGGCGTCGTCCGCGAGGCGGCCGTCCCACCGCTCGCGCCACCGGTCCTGCGCGGCAGCCTCGCCGACATCCCCTTCGACAACGCGGCCGAGGCGCCCGAGGAAGCCGTACTCAGCCGCAAACTGCCGGACGGCAGCTGGCGGGACGTCACCGCCACCGAATTCGCCACCGAAGTCCTCACCACCGCCAAGGGCCTGATCGCGCACGGCCTGCGCCCCGGCGACCGGCTCGCCATCATGGCCCGCACGACCTACGAATGGACCCTGCTCGACTTCGCGGCCTGGGCCGCCGGGCTGGTCACCGTGCCGATCTATCCGACGTCCTCCGCGCATCAGGCGCACTGGATCCTGCACGACTCGGGCGCCGCGGCCTGCGCCGTGGAGGACGTCGAGCAGGCCCGGCTGATCACCGGGTTCCGCGGGGAGCTGCCGGGGCTGGCCCATCTGTGGCAGCTCGACGCCGGGGCGGTCGGCACGATCGTCGCGGCGGGCCGGAACGTCCCCGAGGAGCTGGTGGAGCAGCGGCGTGCGCAGCGCGGCCCGCAGGACATCGCCACGCTCGTCTACACCTCGGGCACCACCGGCCGGCCCAAGGGCTGCGTCCTCACCCACGGCAACTTCTTCGCTGAGGTGGACAACGCCGCGGAGCTGCTCCACCCGATCTTCAAGTCGCTTCAGGAGGATCCGGCGGCCACCCTGCTCTTCCTGCCGATGTCCCACGTTTTCGGCCGCATGGTCGCGGTCGGATGCCTGCGGGCGCGGGTCCGCCTCGGGCACGCGCCGAGCATCGGAACCGAGGACCTGCTCGCGGATCTCGCGGGCTTCCGGCCGACCTTCCTGCTCGCCATCCCCTACGTCCTGGAGAAGGTGTACAACACCGGGCGGGCGACGGCGGAGAAGATGGGCCGCGCCGCCTCCTTCGACCGGGCGGCGGCGATCGCCATCCGGTACGGCGAGGCGCGGGAGGCGACGGCCGGCCACCGAGCGTCCGACGGGGCCGGGCGCGGCCCGGGGCTGGGCCTGCGGACCGCCCGCGCGCTCTACGACCCGCTCGTCTACCGCCGGATCCGGGCCGCGCTCGGGGGCCGGGTGCGGTACGTCATCTGCGGAGGCTCACCGCTGGGCCGCCGGCTCGCCGCCTTCTACGCCGGGGCGGGCATCGACGTCTACGAGGGTTACGGGCTGACCGAGACCACCGCGGCGGTCACCGTCACCCCACCGCTCAAGCCGCGGCTGGGGACGGTCGGCTGGCCGCTGCCGGGCAGCGCGGTGCGGATCGCCGACGACGGCGAGGTGCTGCTCCGCGGGGGCCAGGTGTTCTCCGGCTACTGGGACGCGGCGCTGGGCGGGCCGGCCGGGGCGGGGCCGGGCCCCGAGGAGCGGTGGTTCGCCTCCGGCGACATCGGTGCGCTGGACGACGAGGGCTACCTCACCATCACCGGCCGGAAGAAGGAGATCATCATCACCGCGGGCGGCAAGAACGTCGCCCCCGCCCCGCTGGAGGACCGGCTGCGCGCCCATCCGCTGGTGGACCAGTGCATGGTCGTCGGCGACGGCCGCCCGTACGTCACGGCGCTGATCACCCTGGAGCAGGAGGGGCTGGCGCACTGGCGGGCGATGCACAAGAAGGTGGAGGTCTCGCTGCGGCGGCTGGTCCGGGACGAGGAGCTGCTGGCCGAGATCGAGCGCGCGGTGGACGACGCCAACGCCCTGGTCTCGCGGGCCGAGGCGATCCGCCGGTTCCGGGTGCTGCCGTCGGCGTGGACGGAGCAGTCCGGCCATCTGACGCCGTCGCTCAAGCTGAAGCGGGCCGTGATCGCGCGGGACTTCGCGGCGGAGATCGACGGGCTGTACACGCGGACGGCGGACACCCCCTAGGGCTGGGGCCCGAGCCCGTCCGGCTGCCGCCCCGGCAGGCTGCCGACCCGGCCGGCTCGGGTGCGACAGTGCCCGGGCGCGACGGGGCCCGGGCACGGCGGGCGGCGCGCTCAGGGGGGCCGGTGAACAGCGGAGCGTATAGTGCGAAAGGGGCGAAAGGTGTAGACGTCCATCGGGAGTGATGTATGACCACCGCCGTCCACCATGAGCACTCCGGCCATGCCCACCAGCACGGCCCCGACTGCGGCCACCCGCAGATTCCGCACAGCGACCATCTGGACTACTCGCACGACGGCCATCTGCACCGAGCGCACGACGGCCACTGGGACGAATGCGAACCGGACGGCCACGTCGAGCACGCGGCCCACGAGCACGAGCACGGCCCGCACTGCGGCCACCAGCAGGTGCAGCACGGCGATCATGTGGACTACCTGCACAACGGGCACCGGCACGCGGCCCACGAGGGCCACTGGGACGATCACTGAGGCTGCGAAAGCGAAAAAGGGCAGGAGCCCCGCCCCTCCGCCGAAGCGGGGGAGCAGGGCTCCTTGGGTACTGCGAACGTCGACCGCGATCGGTCGACCCGGATCATCAGACCGGGGTGACGTTCTCCGCCTGCGGACCCTTCGGGCCCTGGGTGACGTCGAAGTTCACCTGCTGGTTCTCCTCCAGGGAGCGGAAGCCAGAGGCGTTGATCGCGGAGTAGTGAACGAAGACATCCGGGCCGCCGCCGTCCTGGGCGATGAAGCCGAAGCCCTTTTCAGCGTTGAACCACTTGACGGTTCCGGTAGCCATAAGCCCTCCTTGGGCCAAAGGGTTGCCCTGCTCCAGAACCTGCAAGAAGTCTGAAAATTACAAAAGCCTGCGGGTTACATGCTCCGCAGGCTCTGTACTGCAAGGGAAACCAAACTGCAACTTGCGGCGAGCCTAGCACGGTGGAAGCGCGGGAGGAAAGAGCCGAAGATCACGAAAGTCGTGGGTTTCCAGGGCTTTGGTCAGGGGCATGACCGCAGGTCGGGCTGGGTGAGACGCGCCGGTGAGCGCCCCCCGGCGCCGGGCCGCCGACGACCGAGGCTTAGCCTCCGTATGTGGACAATTCAGTGAGTTCCGCCGGGCAGGATTTCGTCGACGCGGCCGGCCCTTCCGGGGGCCTGGCCCAGGGTGCGAGCAGGCCGCGGGTCGGCCACATTCAGTACCTCAATTGCCTGCCTCTTTACTGGGGCCTGGCCCGCACGGGCAGCCTGCTCGATCTTGAGCTCAGCAAGGACACCCCGGACGCGCTCAACGACCAGCTGGTCGAGGGCCGCCTCGACATCGCCCCGATCAGCCTCGTGGAGTACCTCCGGCACGCGGAGGACCTGGTCGCCCTGCCGGACATCGCGGTCGGCTGCGACGGACCGGTGATGTCCTGCGTGATCGTCTCTCAGGTCCCGCTGGAGCAGCTGCACCGGGCGCGCGTCGCACTCGGCTCCGCCTCGCGCACCTCCGTGCGCCTGGCACGGCTGCTCCTGGCCGAGCGGTACGGGGTGGAGCCCGACTACTACACCTGCCCGCCGGACCTCGGCCTGATGATGCGCGAGGCGGACGCGGCGGTGCTCATCGGAGACGCCGCGCTCCGCGCCCATCTGCACGAGGCGCCCAAGTACGGCCTCCAGGTCCATGACCTGGGCCAGATGTGGAAGGAGTGGACCGGCCTGCCGTTCGTCTTCGCGGTCTTCGCGGCCCGCCGCGACTACCTGGAGCGCGAGCCGGCGATCGTGCGCCAGGTCCACGAGGCGTTCCTCGCCTCCCGCGACCTGTCGCTGCAGGAGGTCACCAAGGTCGCGGAGCAGGCCGCCCGCTGGGAGGCGCTGTCCGCGCCGGTCCTGGAGCGCTACTTCACCACCCTCGACTTCAGCCTCGGCGAGGCGCAGCTGGAGGGGATCGCGGAGTTCGCCCGGCGCACCGGTCCGGCGCTGGGACTCGCCGAGGACGTGCGGGTGCGCCTGCTGCCGGCCGACCGGACCGGCTGAGCCCCGCCGGACACCGGGAACCCTCGGCCGGTGCGCGGGCCGCCGCCTAGGGGGTGTCCGATGGGTCTCCGCGGCGTCGCGGCGTCTGGCACCCACGCTCGCGGCGTTGTCGTCGGTCGCCGATGTCCCCCAGCTACCGCTGGGAGGTACCCCCACCGCATGGACTCCCTCCTCCGCCTTGCGATCGCAGGCACCAGACGCCGCTCCTTCTCCCACGGCGACCCATCGGACACCCCCTAAGCTGGACGCCGCAGCCGAGGGGGAGGGCCATCGAGATGCAGCCGCTGGGGGCGGAGGATCCGCGGACGATCGGCGCCTACCGGATTGTCGGGCGGCTCGGGAGCGGCGGGATGGGCCGGGTCTACCTCGGGCGCAGCTCGGGTGGCCGGACGGTCGCGGTCAAGGTGGTGCACCCGCACTTCGCCCTGGACGAGCAGTTCCGGGCCCGTTTCCGGCGTGAGGTGAGCGCGGCCCGGCGGGTCGGCGGCAGGTGGACCGCGCCGGTCCTGGACGCCGACCCCGAGGCCCGGGTGCCGTGGGTGGCCACCGGCTATGTGGCGGGCCCCTCACTGAGCCAGGCCGTCGCGGACACCGGGCCGCTGCCCGAGGCGTCGGTGCGGGCGCTGGCCGTGGGGCTGGCCGAGGCGCTGGCCGCCGTGCACGCCCTCGCCCTGGTGCACCGCGACGTCAAACCGTCGAACGTGCTGCTCGCCCTCGACGGCCCCCGCCTGATCGACTTCGGCATCGCGCGCGCCACCGAGGGCACCGTCTCCCTGACCTCCACCGGCGCCTCGATCGGCTCGCCCGGCTACATGTCGCCCGAGCAGATCCTCGGCAAGGTCGTCGACAGTCCGACCGACGTCTTCTCGCTGGGCGCGGTGCTGGCGTACGCGGCGACCGGCGCCGGCCCCTTCCCCGGGGACAGCTCCGCCTCGCTGCTCTACAAGGTGGTGCACGAGGAGCCGGTGCTCGGCCCGGGGCTCGCTCCGGACCTGCGCGAGCTGGTCGCCGCCTGCCTGGCCAAGGAGCCGGGCGAGCGGCCCACCCCCGAGCAGATCGTCCGGCAGCTGGCCCCGGACGGCGGCGCGGCCGGACTCGTCCGGTCCGGCTGGCTGCCCGGCCCGCTGGTCGAGCAGATCAGCCGGCAGGCCGTGGACCTTCTCGACCTGGAGGCCGCCGCCCCGGTCGGCAGCTTTCCGGCCGCGGGCGTCCCGGGCGCCGGTGCTCCGGCCCCCGGCGTCCCCGCGCCTGGTGTCCCGGCCCCCGGTGTCCCGGGTGCCGCGCCCGGCGCCGGGCCGGACATCGCCGATCAGCCGCCCGGGACGGCCCAGCCGCTGGATCCGTCCGCGGCCCCGGCCCTGGGCACCTTCGGGCCGCCGGACCCGGGCTACGGCAGCGGCCACCCGGGCGCCGGCCCGGCCACGGTCCCGCCGCAGCCCGGTGGGAGCGCCGTGCCGCAGGACGCGGCGGACCGGCAGACCCCCGCGGACGCGGCCGGCCGGCAGAGACCCGCGGGCGCCCCGGCCGACGTCTCGTCGGATGCGGACGCGTCGGGGGACTCCTTGGGCGGCCGCCGGATCGCGCTCTCCGCCTCCTTGGGCGGCAAGGGCAGGCCCAGGGCGGTCAGCTGCTCCCTGGTGCTCTCGATCGCCGGGGCGCTCGCCCTGGCGACCACGGCCACGGTGTTCCTCAGGGGGCTGTCCGACGACGAGACGGCCAACGCGGACAAGGGCCGGCAGCCGGGGGCCTCGCAGACCCCCACCGGAGCGGACCCCGACTACCAGACCCCCGAGCCCGGGTCCTCGGTCTCTCCCGCGTTCATCGGCACCTGGCGCGGGAACGTGGTGCAGGCGGACGGCATGCCCAACGGCACCATGACGGCGACCATCGCCGCGGGGAAGCCCGGCGACACCGTGGTGCACATCAAGTACGAGGTGAAGGTCGAGTCCGTCGGCCTGTCCTGCTTCAGCAAGGGCAAGCTCACCGCCGCCGACCGCGAGCGGCTCACGGCCCGGGAGAGCACCGATCCGGGCAAGCCCAGCGACTTCGGCTGCACCGGGAACTCCACCACCGTGACCTTCACCCTCGGCAAGGACGGCCGACTGGTCTTCAAGTCAAGGGACGCGGACGGCGGCAAACCCACCGCCGAGCTGCGCAGGACCGACGGCGACTGACCCGGCCAGGTGGTCGGCCGGGTGGCCCCCCGGCTGTTCCTCCCGCTGTTCCTCCGGCGAAGCCGGGGGAGCGCCCCCAGGCGGCGGAAACCCCTGGCGTACGCTGGATCAGTCCGTCGTAACCGCTCCGAAAGGGACGTCCCGGTGAACGAGAACGCAGAGCTGCAGTCCGTTCTGGACCGTGCTGCCGCCGGTGGCCGGATCACCCCTGAGGAGGCGCTCGACCTGTACCGTCACGCGCCGCTGCACGCCCTCGGCGCGGCCGCCGACGCCGTGCGCCGCCGGCGGTACGCGGGCACCGAGCACATCGCGACGTACATCATCGAGCGGAACATCAACTACACCAACGTGTGCGTGACGGCGTGCAAGTTCTGCGCCTTCTACGCCCCGCCCAAGGACAAGGCCAAGGGCTGGACGCGGGATCTCGACGACATCCTGCGGCGCTGCGCCGAGACGGTGGAACTGGGCGGCACCCAGATCATGTTCCAGGGCGGCCACCACCCGGACTTCGGTGTCGAGTACTACGAGAAGCACTTCTCGGCCATCAAGCAGGCGTTCCCGCAGCTGGTGATCCACTCGCTGGGGGCCTCGGAGGTCGAGCACATGGCCCGCATCTCGGGGGTCTCCGTCGAGGAGGCCATCGAGCGGATCCACACCGCCGGGCTGGACTCCTTCGCGGGCGCGGGCGCCGAACTGCTCCCGGCCCGGCCGCGCAAGGCGATCGCGCCGCTCAAGGAGTCCGGCGAGCGCTGGCTGGAGATCATGGAGACGGCACACCGGATGGGTGTGGAGTCCACCTCCACCATGCTGATGGGCACCGGCGAGACCAACGCCGAGCGGATCGAGCACATCCGGATGATCCGCGACGTGCAGGACCGGACCGGCGGCTTCCGAGCCTTCATCCCGTACACCTACCAGCCGGAGAACAACCACCTGAAGGGGCGGACGCAGGCCACCGTCTTCGAGTACCTGCGGATGATCGCCGTCGCCCGGCTCTTCCTGGACAACGTCGCCCACATCCAGGGCTCCTGGCTGACCGTCGGCAAGGAGGCCGGGCAGCTGACGCTGCACTACGGCGCGGACGACCTCGGCTCGGTGATGCTGGAGGAGAACGTCGTCTCCTCGGCCGGCGCCAAGCACCGCTCCAACCGGATGGAGCTGATCGACCTGATCCGCAAGGCCGGGCGCGTACCCGCGCAGCGCGCCACCACCTATGAACACCTGGTCGTGCACGACGACCCGGCCAACGACCCGGTGGACGACCGGGTGGTCTCGCACCTGTCCTCCACCGCCATCGAAGGCGGCACCGCCCATCCCGAGCTGAAGCTCATCAGCGCCAACTGACCGGCGGGGGCGCCCGATGCTGACCCTGCACACCGCCGATCTGCTGCTGCCCGATCCCGGGGCCGTCGAGAGTCCCGCGGCCGTGGTGAGAACCGCGGCTGCCGTGGGAGCCGGGGGATCCGCTTCCGGGGCCGCCGGGGTGCCCGAAGGGGCGGTGCTGGTCGACGACGGCCGGATCGCGGCCCTCGGCCCGGCGGCGGAGCTGGCGATAGCCCACCCCAGGGCGCGGGTGCGCCGCTGGCCCGGGGTGATCACCCCGGGACTGCGCCAGTGGCACGGCAAGTGGCTGCTGGAGCGGTACTACTACCCCGACCCGCGCGAGGCCCATCTGCTGGGCACCCGCCCGCTGGGTGGCGCGGAGCTGGGCGCGCTGGAGATGGACGCGGAGCGCTGGGCGGGCAGCGTGCGGCGCGGGCTCCAGCAGATGCTCCGCTACGGCACCACGGCGGTGGCCGGAAGCTTCACCGATCCGGTGGTGCGCACCGCGGTGGCGCGCTCCGGGCTCGTCGTCCTCTCGCCCCTCGGCGCTCCCGGTGTCCTGCTCGGCGAGCCGGACCTCGATCCCTTCCGCGAGGGGTACGACCTGGCGGGCACGGTGCACGGCCCGCTGGTCCCCGGCGGCCGGGCGGACCTCGCCGTCTTCGACGTACCCGACGAGGCGGCGCTGCTGGAGCGCGGCGCGGCCACCTGCGTGGCCACGGTGCTCGACGGGCGGCTGGTCCACCGCCGCCGGTGACGTGAGCCGCCGCTCGCCCCGCCGCCTGCCCCGTCAGTGGGCTGCCGCCGCTGGTGACGCGCCGCCGCTGAGGCGCCCCGCCGCGAGCTGTCGCCGTGGGCGCGGCACGGTGGCGCCGCGCCGACCCCGCCGCGCGGTCGGCCGCACGGCGGGGTGAACAATGGGGGCGTGACCCGAGCAACGCTGGACAAGCAGCCTCATGAAGTCGCCGCGATGTTCGATGACGTGGCGGCCCGATACGACCTGATGAACGACCTGCTGTCGCTGGGGCAGGCCCGGCTGTGGCGCAAGGCCGTGGCCCAGGCCGTCGCCGCGCGCGCCGGTGAGCGGGTCCTGGACCTCGCCGCGGGCACCGGCACCTCCTCGCTGCCGTTCGCCGCGGACGGCGCCATGGTCGTCCCCTGCGACTTCTCGCTCGGCATGCTCCAGGAGGGCAAGCGGCGCCACCCGGACCTGCCGCTCACCGCCGGGGACGCCACCCGGCTGCCCTTCGCGGACGACGCCTTCGACGCCGTCACCATCTCCTTCGGACTGCGCAACGTCCAGGACACCGATGCCGCGCTGCGCGAGATGCTGCGCGTGACCAAGCCCGGCGGCCGGGTCCTGATCTGCGAGTTCTCCCGCCCCACCTGGGCGCCGTTCCGCACCGTCTACACCGAGTACCTGATGCGCGCGCTGCCGCCGGTCGCCCGGGCGGTCAGCTCCAACCCGGACGCGTACGTCTACCTCGCCGAGTCGATCCGCGCCTGGCCCGACCAGGCCGGGCTGGCCGCGCGGCTTCAGCAGGCAGGCTGGTCCAAGGTCGCCTGGCGGAATCTCACCGGCGGCATCGTGGCCATGCACCGGGGCGTCAAGCGCTGACTCCCCCTCACCGGGCTCACCAGGCGAGGGTGCCCCAAACGCCCGCCCAGGCACGCGGAAGCGCACCTGGGAGCGCACCCGGGACACGGTGGCAGCCGCTCTCCGACGCCGGAGTGCCCCTGCATAAACTGCACATGTCCCAGTGCCCGGCGTGACCGGCGCGCACCACCCAGCTACCGGCTGCCCAGCCTTCGGGAGACCTGAAGTGAGCGAGTCCGCAACCACCGCGAGCGCTTCCGCCGGGGCGCCCGCCGCCGAGCGCAGCGCTGACGTGATCGTCGTCGGGGCCGGCCCCGCCGGCTCCACCACGGCGTACTACCTCGCCAAGGCCGGGCTCGACGTGCTGCTGCTGGAGAAGACCGCCTTCCCGCGCGAGAAGGTCTGCGGTGACGGCCTGACCCCGCGCGCCACCAAGCAGCTGGTGGCGATGGGCATCGACATCTCCGAAGAGGCGGGCTGGCTGCGGAACAAGGGGCTGCGCATCATCGGCGGCGGCGTGCGGCTCCAGCTCGACTGGCCGGAGCTGGCGTCGTTCCCGGACTACGGCCTGGTCCGCAAGCGCGACGACTTCGACGAGCAGCTGGCGCGGCAGGCAGAGAAGGCCGGGGCGCGGCTGTACGAGCGCTGCAACGTGAGCGAGCCGGTCATCGACGGCCGCACCGGCCGGATCACCGGTGTGCACGCCAAGCTGGGCGACGAGAAGACCCCGGTCACCTTCCACGCCCCGCTGGTGGTGGCGGCGGACGGCAACTCCACCCGGCTGTCGCTGGCGATGGGGCTGCACCGGCGGGAGGACCGGCCGATGGGCGTGGCGGTGCGGACCTACTTCACCTCCCCCCGGCACGACGACGACTACCTGGAGTCCTGGCTGGAGCTGTGGGACCGGCGCGGCGACGAGCCGCGTCTGCTGCCCGGTTACGGCTGGATCTTCGGCATGGGCGACGGCACCTCCAACGTCGGCCTGGGCGTGCTCAACACCTCCTCGTCCTTCAAGGAGCTGGACTGGCGCGAGATCCTCAAGGCGTGGTGCGCCTCGATGCCGGCGGAGTGGGGCTACACCCCGGAGAACATGACCGGCCCGATCCGGGGCGCCGCCCTCCCGATGGCCTTCAACCGCCAGCCGCACTACACGCGCGGGCTGCTGCTCGTCGGCGACGCCGGCGGCATGGTCAACCCGTTCAACGGCGAGGGCATCGCCTATGCGATGGAATCCGGCCAGATCGCGGCGGAGGTCATCGTCCAGGCGCACGCCCGCGCCACCCCGGCCGGCCGTGAACTCGCCCTCCAGCGCTACCCGAAGGTCATCAAGGAGACCTACGGCGGCTACTACTCGCTGGGCCGCGCCTTCGTGAAGCTGATCGGCAACCCCACGGTGATGAAGCTCGCCACCCAGCGCGGCCTCACCCACCCGACGCTCATGCGCTTCACGTTGAAGCTGCTGGCGAACCTCACCGACCCGCACGGCGGCGACGCGATGGACCGCATCATCAACGGCCTGACGAAGGTCGCGCCCCGCTCCTGACGCGCCACCCTCCTGACGCGCCCTGCGGCATGCCCCGCCGGGCGCCCCCGGCATGCCCCCCGGGCCGCTGACCTGGAGCGGTCCGGCAGCGGTCGCGAGGCCATGCTCCCGCGGTGATGATGGGAGAGGGGGCGTCGTGTGCGCCAGCCACGGCGACATCGCAGAAGCGACATCGCAGAAGGGTCCGGCGGGCCGACCTCGCGTGCCGGTGGGCCCTGGAGGAGGCAGATCATGACCACCGCCGCAGACATCATGCATCCAGGCGCGCAGTGGATCCCGCAGACCGAGTCGCTCGCCACCGCGGCGCAGAAGATGCGGGAACTCAACGTCGGCGCCCTGCCGATCAGCGACGCCAACGAGCGGCTGTGCGGCATCCTCACCGACCGCGACATCGTGGTCGGCTGCGTCGCGCTGGGACGCGACCCGACACAGATGACCTGTGGAGACCTGGCGAAGGGCACCCCGCGCTGGATCAACGCCGATGCCGACATCAGCGAGGTCCTCAACGAGATGGAGTCGCACCGCATCCGCCGTCTCCCGGTGATCAAGAACAAGAAGCTCGTCGGGATGATCAGCGAAGCGGACGTGGCGCGGAACCTCCCCGACGACCAGATCGCGGAGTTCGCCCACCACATCTACGCCGAGCAGCGGTAGCCCCGCGCCCGGCCGCGCCGGCCGTCTCCGCGGCCCCCGCGAGCTCCGGCGGCCGCCGCGCGGACGAAGGGCCGCCGCGTACGGACAAGGCCGCCGCACACGTACGAAGGGCCGCCGCACACGTACGAAGGGCCGCCGACCCGCGGATGCGGGTCGGCGGCCCTTCGGCGCGACGTGGTGGGGGTACGGGTCAGAGAACCCGGACCGCGCCGGTCGGCATGTCGTAGCTGAGCGGGCGCTCCACGACACCGGTGCTGGAGTTCTGCGCGCCGATGAAGTTGCCGTTCCCGACGTAGACGGCGACGTGGTAGGCGCTGCCCGAGCTGCCCCAGTAGAGGATGTCGCCGGGCTGCAGGGCGTCCAGCGAGACCTGGGTGCCCACGGTCGACTGGTCCTGCGAGACGCGCGGCAGGCTGATGCCGATCTGCTTGAACGCGGTCATGGTGAGACCGGAGCAGTCGTAGGCGGACGGGCCGGTCGCGCCGGACACGTACGCCTTGCCCACCTGGGCGCGGAGGAAGTCCAGGAGCGTGGCGACGCTGCCCGAGGCGTTGGAGGACGGCGCCGGGGTCGACTCGGCGGACTGGCCACCGATCGGGCCGCGGTCCTCGGAGCGCGAGGCGCGGGCCTGAGCCGCCGCGGTGGCCCGCTCGGCCTCGGCCTTGCGAGCGGCCTCGCGCTCGGCCTTCGCCTTGGCCTCGGCACGGGCTTCCGCCTCGGCCTTGGACTTCTTGGCGGCTTCCAGGGCTTCGTCGGCCGCCTGGTCCTGCTGCGCCTGCAACTCGTAGCCGAACGCCGCTTGCTCGGTGGCGTCGGCGGTCTGCGTGGCGGTGCTCGCCAGCGTCTCGCTGATGGTCGGCATCTCAAGCGTCGACTCGGCAGCGGGCGTCTCGGCGGCAGTGGCGGACACCGTGGTGCCGGCCACCGCGAGGCTGAGGAAGCCACCGGTCACCCCGGCGCGGAGTGCGCGCGTGGAGGACGCGGCACGGCGGGGCTTCCGGTGGCTGGGTATGTGAGCGCTCAGGGACATGGGTAAACGGCTATCAGGGGCCCCTGGCTGAGATCAACAAACGTGACGTGCGCCACAAATGGCGTGGACATGGCGAAAATCGAGCCGTTTTGATCATGTGCGGGCCGCCGTGCGGTCTGTCCGAAATTCTCGATCATGTGCATACGCATGGCATTTGGCGCCTTGGGGGCCCGCGGCGAGCCCTTATCACCTTCTTAGGCGGCGCACCAAGGTTTCCCGGGGAATCGAGATCTACAAGTAGTGGGGGCGTGGGATACCTCACGCCGGAGCCGCCCCTTCCGGTCTGCGCCCCGGCTCGGCGCCCCGACCGCCCCTCTCGCCCGCCCCCTCGCCCGGCCTTGTCGTCCGGTCTTCTCGCCCGGCCGCGGCTCGCGCATCGCTTCACGAGCGGGCGATCACTCCGGGCCACCCTGACGGGTGGGTGACCCCAATATCAGTTGACGGTGTCCATCGCCAATTTGCGTGTACCAGTCATCGCTTGATATGGCCAGACCGCCCCGACCAGCGCAGACGGGCCATAATGTCACTTCTCGTGATCACTCGAACGCTTCGCGTATGAAGATCACCGCTCATCCGACTTCATGATCCTTCGTCAGGTGGTGGAGATCACAAAGACGTTCCCGTACCCCGTGTCGCAGATCACAGACCGACGGGCATAGGATGCAGGCGAATCGGGCTTGTGAACTGCCTCACATAAACACGATCTTCGTGCGGCGGGGAGCGGGTCCGGTGCGGTCCACCCCGGTCCCACGGGCCGGGAGCCCACAGTCATCGTCGACGAAGGGAGCGAGGACGGTGAACGCATACGCGCCCATCCTCGTACTGGGAGCCCTCGGGGCAGGTTTCGCGATCGTCTCCGTCTTCATGGCGTCGATCGTCGGCCCCAAGCGATACAACCGGGCGAAGCTCGAGGCGTACGAATGCGGCATCGAGCCCACCCCGCACCCGGCCGGCGGCGGGCGCTTCCCGATCAAGTACTACCTGACGGCGATGCTCTTCATCGTCTTCGACATCGAGATCGTCTTCCTCTACCCCTGGGCCGTCACCTTCGACGCGCTGGGGCTGTTCGGACTCGTGGAGATGCTCCTCTTCGTACTCACCGTCTTCGTCGCCTACGCCTACGTCTGGCGCCGCGGCGGCCTGGAGTGGGACTAGGGCCGGCGGCCCGAGCGGAGCCAAAGGGAAGAGAGGGCACATCGCATGGGTATCGAAGAGAAACTGCCGAGCGGCTTCCTGCTGACGACGGTCGAGAACGCGGTGGGGCTGGCCCGTAAGTCCTCGGTCTTCGGCGCCACCTTCGGTCTCGCCTGCTGCGCGATCGAGATGATGGCCACCGGCACCGCGCGCTACGACCTCGCGCGCTGGGGCATGGAGGTCTTCCGCGGCTCGCCGCGCCAGGCCGACCTGATGATCGTGGCCGGCCGGGTCAGCCAGAAGATGGCCCCGGTGCTGCGCCAGGTCTACGACCAGATGCCGAACCCCAAGTGGGTGATCTCCATGGGCGTCTGCGCCTCCTCCGGCGGCATGTTCAACAACTACGCGGTCGTGCAGGGCGTGGACCACATCGTGCCGGTCGACATCTACCTGCCCGGCTGCCCGCCGCGGCCCGAGATGCTCCTCGACGCGATCCTCAAGCTGCACGAGAAGATCCGCAACGAGAAGCTCGGCGTCAACCGCGAGCAGGCGGCCCGCGAGGCGGAGGAAGCGGCGCTCAAGGCGCTCCCGACGATCGAGATGAAGGGGCTGCTGCGGTGAGCGACGAGCAGCGAGACGCGGGCGCCGAGCAGAACGGCGTTCCGGCGCAGCGCGAGGACACCGGTGACGTCATCGGCGTACGGAAGGGCATGTTCGGCGCCGACAACGGCGGTGACACCTCCGGCTACGGCGGTCTGGTGCGGACCGTCCGGCTGCCCGGCGCGGCCACCCGCCCGTACGGAGGACCGCGCTCCACCGGCGGCCACGGCGAGTTCGACGAGATCGCCGACGAGCTGGAAGGCGCCCTGGAGGAGCAGGGCCTGGTCCCGGAGAACGCCATCGAGAAGACCGTGGTGCACCGCGGCGAGATCACCTTCCACATCGCCCGTGAGCATCTGCCCCAGGTCGCCCGCACCCTGCGCGACGACCCCGCGCTCCGCTTCGAGCTGTGCACCGGGGTGAGCGGGGTGCACTACCCCGGCGACAAGGGCCGGGAGCTGCACGCCGTCTACCACCTGCGCTCGATCACCCACAACCGGCTGATCCGGCTGGAGGTGTCCGCGCCCGACAGCGACCCGCACATCCCGTCCATCGTGGGCGTCTACCCGACCAACGACTGGCACGAGCGCGAGACCTACGACTTCTTCGGCCTGATCTTCGACGGCCACCCCGCGCTCACCCGGATCATGATGCCCGACGACTGGCAGGGCCACCCGCAGCGCAAGGACTACTCACTCGGCGGCATCCCCATCGAGTACAAGGGCGCCGAGATCCCGGCTCCCGACCAGCGGAGGTCGTACAGCTGATGTCTGCCATCCACTCAACGCCGCCCGCATCCTCCCGCGAGACCACCGAGGGCACCGTCTACACCGTCACCGGCGGCGACTGGGACGAGGTCGTGGCCGGCGCGGCCAAGGCCGACGACGAGCGGATCATCGTCAACATGGGCCCGCAGCACCCCTCCACCCACGGGGTGCTCCGGCTGATCCTGGAGATCGACGGCGAGACGGTGACCGAAGCCCGCTGCGGCATCGGCTACCTGCACACCGGCATCGAGAAGAACCTCGAGTTCCGGAACTGGACGCAGGGCACCACCTTCGTGACGCGCATGGACTATCTGACCCCCTTCTTCAACGAGGTGGGGTACTGCCTGGGCGTGGAGCGGCTGCTGGACATCGAGGACCAGATCCCCGAGCGCGCCACGATCATCCGGGTGCTGCTGATGGAGCTCAACCGGATCTCCTCCCACCTGGTCTACGCGGCCACCGGTGGCATGGAGCTGGGCGCGATCACCATGATGTTCACCGGCTTCCGGGACCGCGAGCTGATCCTGGACCTCTTCGAGCTGATCACCGGTCTGCGGATGAACCACGCGTTCGTCCGGCCCGGCGGGGTCGCCCAGGACCTGCCGCCCGGCGCGATCGACCAGATCCGGGCGTTCGTGGCGAAGATGCGCAAGCACCTCCCGGAGTACGACAAGCTGGCCACCGGGAACCCGATCTTCAAGGGCCGCACCCAGGACGTCGGCTACCTGGACCTGACCGGCTGCATGGCGCTCGGCATCACCGGCCCGATACTGCGGGCCACCGGACTCCCGCATGACCTGCGCAAGTCCCAGCCCTACTGCGGCTACGAGACCTACGACTTCGAGGTCCCCACCGCCGACACCTGCGACGCCTACGGGCGCTTCGTCATCCGCGTCGAGGAGATGCGCCAGTCGCTGCGGATCGTCGAGCAGTGCCTGGACCGGCTGCGGCCCGGCCCGGTGATGGTCGCGGACAAGAAGATCGCCTGGCCCGCTCAGCTGGCGCTCGGCCCGGACGGCCTGGGCAACTCCCTGGACCACATCAAGAAGATCATGGGCACCTCGATGGAGGCCCTGATCCACCACTTCAAGCTGGTGACCGAGGGGTTCCGGGTCCCGCCGGGCCAGGCGTACGCGGCGATCGAGTCACCCAAGGGCGAGCTGGGCGTGCACGTGGTCAGCGACGGCGGCACCCGCCCCTACCGGGTCCACTTCCGCGACCCGTCCTTCACCAACCTGCAGTCCGTGGCGGCGATGTGCGAAGGCGGCCAGGTCGCCGACGTCATCGTGGCCGTCGCGTCCATCGACCCTGTGATGGGAGGCGTCGACCGGTGACAGCCACACCCGCCGACCACGAGGTGAGCCTGGGGATGCCCGAGCTCCCGGCCCCCGACTACCCGGCCGAGGTGCGCGCCCGGCTGGAGGCCGACGCCCGGGAGGTGATCGCCCGCTACCCCGGCAGCCGCAGCGCGCTGCTTCCGCTGCTGCACCTGGTCCAGGCCGAAGAGGGTCATGTCACCCGCACCGGCATCCGCTTCTGCGCCGAGATGCTCGACCTGACCACCGCCGAGGTCACCGCCGTCGCCACCTTCTACACGATGTACCGGCGCAAGCCGTCCGGCGACTACCAGGTCGGGGTCTGCACCAACACGCTCTGCGCGGTGCTGGGCGGCGACGCCATCTTCGACGCGCTGCGCGAGCACCTGCGGCTGGCGAACGGCGAGACCACCGAGGACGGCAAGGTCACCCTGGAGCACATCGAGTGCAACGCGGCCTGCGACTTCGCGCCGGTGGTGATGGTGAACTGGGAGTTCTTCGACAACCAGACGCCCGAGTCCGCCAAGCAGCTCGTCGACGACCTGCGGGCCGGCCGCACCGTCCACCCCACCCGCGGCGCGCCGCTGTGCACCTACAAGGAGACCGCGCGGATCCTCGCCGGCTTCCCCGACACCCGCCCCGGCGCGGTCGAGGCCACCGGCGGCGCCGGGCCCGCCTCGCTGGTCGGACTCCGCCTGGCCAAGGGGGAGACCGCACCGGGCCGGGTGGTCTCCCCGCGGACCGCCGACCACCCGTCGGGAGAAGCGCCGGCGACGCACCCCAGCTCGCATGACGCGCCGCAGACCACATCCGCCTCGGACCCGCAGCACCCGTCCGGCCCGATCCGTGAGGAGGGGGAGTGATGACCGTGGCAGCCGAGCAGGGAGGCGGCCCCCAGCCGGGAGCCGGGGGAGACGACAACAGCCCCGAGAAGCTGCTCGCCCCCGTGCTCTCCGCCTTCTGGGACGAGCCCCGCTCCTGGACCCTGGAGACCTACCGCCGGCATGAGGGCTACGAGGGCATGCGCAAGGCCCTCGCGATGGCCCCCGACGACGTGATCGCGCTGGTCAAGGACGCCGGGCTGCGCGGCCGCGGCGGCGCGGGCTTCCCCACCGGCATGAAGTGGCAGTTCATCCCGCAGGGCGACGGCAAGCCGCACTACCTGGTCGTCAACGCCGATGAATCCGAACCCGGCACCTGCAAGGACATCCCCCTCCTCTTCGCCAATCCGCACTCGCTGATCGAGGGCATGGCCATCGCCTGCCACGCCATCCGGTCCAGCCACGCCTTCATCTATCTGCGCGGCGAGGTCGTGCCGGTGCTGCGGCGGCTGCACGAGGCCGTGCGCGAGGCATACGACGCCGGCTACCTCGGCACCGCCGAGCAGCGCAGCCAGGCGCTGGGCCTCGGTGATCTCCCCGCCCTGGACATCACCGTGCACGCCGGCGCAGGCGCCTACATCTGCGGTGAGGAGACCGCGCTGCTGGACTCCCTGGAAGGACGCCGCGGCCAGCCCCGGCTCAGGCCCCCCTTCCCCGCGGTCGCCGGCCTCTACGCCTGCCCCACTGTGGTGAACAACGTCGAGTCCATCGCGTCTGTTCCCTCGATCCTCAACAAGGGCAAGGAATGGTTCCGTTCGATGGGCAGCGAGAAGTCCCCGGGCTTCACGCTCTACTCGCTGTCCGGACACGTCGCCAGCCCTGGCCAGTACGAGGCGCCGCTGGGCATCACGCTGCGCCAGCTGCTGGAGATGAGCGGCGGCATGCGCCCCGGACACCGCCTCAAGTTCTGGACCCCCGGCGGCTCCTCCACCCCGATGCTCACCGAGGAGCATCTGGACGTCCCGCTGGACTACGAGGGCGTCGGCGGCGCCGGATCGATGCTCGGCACCAAGGCCCTGCAGTGCTTCGACGAGACCACCTGCGTGGTGCGCGCGGTCACCCGGTGGACCGAGTTCTACGCCCATGAGTCCTGCGGCAAGTGCACCCCCTGCCGCGAAGGCACCTACTGGCTCGTGCAGTTGCTGCGCGAC
Organism: Streptomyces sp. JLBT605; assembly: GCF_058215555.1. Lineage (NCBI taxonomy): Bacteria > Bacillati > Actinomycetota > Actinomycetes > Kitasatosporales > Streptomycetaceae > Streptomyces > Streptomyces sp. JLBT605. The sequence goes on along the minus strand of NZ_CM177087.1, from coordinate 2,767,663 downwards.
ATCGAGGCCGGCAAGGGCCGGATGGCAGACCTCGACAAGCTGAACGACATCGCCGACACCATCAACGGCAAGTCGTTCTGCGCGCTCGGCGACGGCGCGGCCGCCCCGATCTTCTCCTCGCTCTCCTTCTTCCGCGAGGAGTACGAACAGCACATCGAAGGCCGCGGCTGCCCCTTCGACCCGGCCAGGTCCACCGCTTGGGCCGACGGCCCGATCCCCTCTCACCTGGAGGTGAACGCATGACACTGACCACCAATGCTCCCTCCGGAGGGGGAGCGGCGGCGGTCCCGCCGGAGGACCTGGTCTCGCTGACCATCGACGGGATCGAGATCTCCGTCCCCAAGGGGACGCTGGTCATCCGCGCCGCGGAGCTGCTCGGCATCGAGATCCCGCGCTTCTGCGACCACCCGCTGCTGGACCCGGTCGGCGCCTGCCGCCAGTGCATCGTGGAGGTCGAGGGCCAGCGCAAGCCGATGGCCTCCTGCACCATCACCTGCACCGACGGCATGGTCGTCCGCACCCAGCTGACCTCGCCGGTGGCCGAGAAGGCGCAGCGCGGCGTGATGGAGCTGCTGCTGATCAACCACCCGCTGGACTGCCCGGTCTGCGACAAGGGCGGCGAGTGTCCGCTGCAGAACCAGGCGATGTCCACCGGCGACCCGGACACCCGCTTCGAGGGGCAGAAGAGGACCTTCGCCAAGCCGGTCCCGATCTCCACGCAGGTGTTGCTGGACCGCGAGCGCTGCGTGCTGTGCGCCCGCTGCACCCGCTTCTCCACGCAGGTCGCGGGCGACCCGATGATCGAGCTGCTGGAGCGCGGCGCCCTCCAGCAGGTCGGCACCGGCGAGGGCGACCCCTTCGAGTCGTACTTCTCCGGCAACACCATCCAGATCTGCCCGGTGGGCGCGCTGACCTCGGCCGCCTACCGCTTCCGCGCCCGCCCCTTCGACCTGGTCTCCTCGCCGAGCGTGTGCGAGCACTGCGCCGGCGGCTGCGCCACCCGCACCGACCACCGGCGCGGCAAGGTGATGCGGCGCATGGCCGCCAACGACCCCGAGGTCAACGAGGAGTGGATCTGCGACAAGGGCCGCTTCGCCTTCCGCTACGCCCAGCTGCCGGACCGGCTGACCACCCCGCTGGTCCGTGACCGGTCCACCGGCGAGCTGGGACGGGCGAGCTGGCCGGAGGCGCTGCGGATCGCCGCCGAGGGGCTGGCCGCCGCCCGGGGCCGGACCGCCGGCGCCCAAGGAGCCGGTGTCGCCGTGCTGACCGGCGGCCGGCTCACCGTCGAGGACGCCTACGCCTACGCCAAGTTCGCCCGTGTGGCGCTCTCCACCAACGACATCGACTTCCGGGCCCGCGCGCACAGCGCCGAGGAGGCCGACTTCCTCGCCGCCCGGGTCGCCGGCCGCGGCCGGGACTTGGACGGCGAGGGTGTCACCTACACCCTGCTGGAGCGGGCCCCGGCGGTGCTGCTGGCGGGCCTGGAGGCGGAGGAGGAGGCGCCCGGCGTCTTCCTGCGGCTGCGCAAGGCGCACCGCAAGCACGGGCAGCGCACCTTCGGGCTGGCCACCCACGCCACCCGCGGCCTGGAGAAGGCGGGCGGCACGCTGCTGCCCGCCGCCCCCGGCACCGAGACCGAGTGGCTGGACGCACTCGCCGGCCAGGTGGGCCTGGACGAGGCGGGACAGGCCGCGGCCCAGGCGCTGCGCACCGAGGGGGCGGTGATCTGTGCCGGTGAGCGACTGGCCGCCGTGCCCGGCGCGCTCACCGCCGCCGTCCGGCTGGCCACCGCCACCGGCGCCCGGCTGGCGTGGATTCCGCGCCGGGCCGGGGAGCGCGGCGCCGTCGAGGCCGGGGCGCTGCCCGGGCTGCTGCCCGGCGGCCGCCCCACCACCGACCCGCGCGCCCGCCAGGAGACCGCCGAGGTGTGGGGCGTCGATCGGCTGCCGCACAGCTACGGGCGGGACACCGGCCAGATCATCGAGGCCGCGGCCGCCGGCGAGCTCGGGGCGCTGATCGTCGCGGGCGTGGAGGTGGCGGACCTGCCGGACCCGGTCCTGGCCCGTCAGGCGCTGGACACGGTCGGCTTCCTGGTGAGCGTGGAGCAGCGGCCGACCGAGGTCACCGCCCGGGCGGACGTGGTCTTCCCGGCCGCGGCCGTCGCCGAGAAGGCGGGCACCTTCCTCAACTGGGAGGGCCGCGCCCGGCCGTTCGAGACGGCGATCCAGCCCGCCCAGGCCACCCGGCCGCACGTCCCGGCCGACGCCCGGGTGCTGCACATGCTGGCCGATGAGATGGCCGCCGTCGCGGGCGCCGGCGAGCAGCCCGGCCTGGCGCTGCCGGACCTCCTCGCGGTGCGCCGCGAGATGGCCCGGCTCGGCCCCTGGCACGGGCTGCGCCCGGCCGACCCGCTGGCCACCGGCCATGTGCTGCCCTCCCCGGAGGCGGGCGAGGCGGTGCTCGCCGGCCACCGGCTCCTGCTCGACCAGGGCCTGTTGCAGACCGGCGACGACGCGCTGGCCGGTACCCGGCACGCCGCCGTCGCCCGGCTGTCGAAAACCACCGCGGCGGAGGTCGGCGTGAAGGACGGCGACCTGCTGGCGGTCACCGGCCCGCTCGGCGCGGTGCGGCTGCCGCTCAAGGTCACGCCGATGCCGGACCGGGTGGTGTGGCTGCCGCTCAACTCCACGGGCGGCGGCGTGCTGCCCGACACCGGCGCCCGGCCCGGCGAACTCGTCCGCATCGGCCCGGCCACCGCGCCGGTGACCGCCCCCGAGGCACCCGAAACGGAGGTGTGAGCGTGAGTGCCCTCACCCAGATCGCGGAAGGCCGGCAGGGGCTGCGACCCAGCGTGCTGGCGGCCGAGGACCTGTCGATGTTCGGGCACGACCCGTGGTGGCTGGTGCTGCTCAAGGTCGTGTTCTGCTTCGCGATGCTGATGCTCACCGTCCTGATCTCCATCGTGATGGAGCGCAAGGTCCTGGGCTGGATGCAGCAGCGGGTCGGCCCCAACCGGCACGGCCCGTGGGGCATGCTCCAGTCCCTCGCGGACGGCGTGAAGCTGATGCTCAAGGAGGACGTGGTCGTCAAGCGCGCGGACAAGGCGGTCTACCTCCTCGCGCCGATCGTCGCCGCCATCCCGGCCTTCATGGCGGTCGCGGTGATCCCCTTCGGCCCGTCCGACAACGAGGTCTCGGTCTTCGGGACGCGCACCGCGATGCAGCTGACCGACCTGCCGATCGCCGTCCTCTACATCCTCGCGACCGCCTCCGTCGGCATCTACGGCATCGTCCTGGCCGGCTGGTCCTCCGGTTCGACCTATCCGCTGCTCGGCGGATTGCGCTCCTGCGCGCAGATGATCTCCTACGAGATCGCGATGGGCATGTCCTTCGCCGCGGTCTTCATCTACTCCGGCTCCATGTCGACCTCGACGATCGTGGAGTCGCAGGACCACCGCTGGTACGCGGTGCTGTTGCCGGTCTCGTTCCTCATCTACATCGTCGCGATGATCGGCGAGACCAACCGCGCCCCGTTCGACATGCCGGAGTCCGAGGGCGACCTGGTCGGCGGCTTCAACACCGAGTACTCGTCGATCAAGTTCGCGATGTTCATGCTCGCCGAGTACATCAACATGGTCACCGTCTCGATGGTCGCGGTCACCCTCTTCCTCGGCGGGTGGCGGGCACCCTGGCCGGTCAGCACCTTCTGGGCAGGCGCCAACCACGGCTGGTGGCCGCTGCTGTGGTTCCTGGTCAAGGTCAGCCTGGGGCTGTTCGTCTTCATCTGGATCCGCGCCTCCCTCCCGCGGGTGCGCTACGACCAGTTCATGAAGCTGGGCTGGAAGGTCCTCATCCCGGTCTCCATGGTGTGGCTGATGCTGGTCGCCACCGTCCGCGCGCTGCGCAACGAGGACTACGACTTCCAGGAGATCGTGCTCTATGTCGGCGGCGGTGTCCTGACCCTGCTGCTGCTCTCCTTCGTCTTCGACATCTTCCGCGACCGGGAAGAGCAGCGGGCCGCCGCCGAGGCGGCGCAGTCCATCAAGCCCGAGCCGGCCTTCGACCCGATGGCTGGCGGCTATCCGGTGCCGCCGCTGCCCGGACAGAACCTGCCGCCCGTGCCCCGCAGGCGACCGCGCCAGGACCGGCAGCTGGTCGGCAACGGCCCGGCGGAGAACACCCAGGTTGAGGAGGCCGACGGTGCCTGACCGCAATTCCCGGGGAGAGAACCCGGAAACCCCCCGGACCCCCTGGCAGAACCCGGTGGCGGGCTTCGGCGTGACCTTCGGGAACATGTTCAAGAAGCGGTTCACCGAGCAGTATCCGGAGCAGAAGAAGCCCACCGCTCCCCGCTTCCACGGCCGCCACCAGCTCAACCGGCACCCGGACGGGCTGGAGAAGTGCATCGGCTGCGAGCTGTGCGCCTGGGCGTGTCCGGCCGACGCGATCTACGTGGAGGGCGCGGACAACACCGAGGAGGAGCGTTACTCCCCGGGCGAGCGCTACGGCCGCGTCTACCAGATCAACTACCTGCGCTGCATCCTGTGCGGGCTGTGCGTCGAGGCGTGCCCGACCCGGGCGCTGACCATGACCAACGAGTACGAACTCGCCGACCGGTCCCGCGAATCGCTCATCTACACCAAGGAAGAGCTGCTGGTCGGCCTCTCGGAGGGGATGGTCGACAGTCCGCACGCGATCTTCCCCGGCATGGACGAGCAGGACTACTACCGCGGGCTGGTCACCGAGGCCGCGCCCGGCACGGTCCGCCAGGTCGCCCACAGCAAGGGCGAGCAGCCGCCGGTCGACGCCGAGCCCGCCGGGCCCGCCGAGGTCTCCACCACCTCCGGCCCCTCCCGGCGCTCCGGTGACACCAGTTCCACCGCCAAGGAGGTCCGGGCATGAGCGGCACGCTGCTCGCGGCGACCACCACCTCGACCGGCGAGGCGGTGCAGTTCTGGGTGCTGGGCACCGTCGCCGTCATCGGTGCGCTGTCCACCGTGCTGATGAAGAAGGCGGTGCACTCGGCGCTCAGCCTGGCCGGCACCATGATCGTGCTGGCCGTCTTCTACCTCGCCAACGGCGCGTACTTCCTCGGCGTGGTGCAGATCGTCGTCTACACCGGCGCGATCATGATGCTCTTCCTCTTCGTCGTCATGCTGGTCGGTGTCACCGCCGCCGACTCCCTCAAGGAGACCCTGAAAGGCCAGCGCTGGCTGGCCGCGCTGTGCGGACTCGGCTTCGGCATCCTGCTCTGCGCCGGCATCGGCAACGCCTCGCTGAACACCTGGAACGGCACCGGCGAGGCCAATTCCGGCGGGAACGTCGAGGGGCTGGCCGAGCTCATCTTCACCAAGTACGTCTTCGCCTTCGAGATCACCGGCGCCCTGCTGATCACCGCGGCGGTCGGCGCGATGGTGCTCACCCACCGGGAGCGCACCGAGCGGCGCAAGTCGCAGCGCGAGCTGGCCGAGCAGCGGGTCCGCGCCGGCAAGCACGTGCCGCCACTGCCCGCCCCCGGCGTCTACGCCCGGCACAACGCGGTGGACATCCCCGGCCTGCTGCCCGACGGCACCACCGCCGAGCTCACCGTCAACGCCACGCTGCGCGGCCGCGGCCAGGTCCGGGACGTCTCCGGCAAGGCCCTGGCCGATCTCGCCGCGCTGGAGCAGCGGGCCGGGCAGTGGCGGCGCCAGCAGGGCGGCACCGGCTCCACGCTGTACCGCCCGGAGGCCGCCGGCTCGACCGCGTACCGGCCGGGGGACGAGAACGGCGCCGGCGCCGGGGCGGTACCCGGCCAGGGCCCGGCCGCCGGGGCCGGCGGCGGGGCGAACGACGGACACGCCTCCGAGGGAGTCGCCAAGTGAACCCGGTCTACTACCTCTACCTGGCCTCGCTGCTGTTCACCATCGGTGCGGCCGGGGTGCTGATCCGGCGCAACGCCATCGTCGTGTTCATGTGCGTCGAGCTGATGCTGAACGCCTGCAACCTCGCGTTCGTCGCCTTCTCCCGGATGCACGGCAACCTCGACGGGCAGATCGTGGCGTTCTTCACGATGGTGGTCGCCGCGGCCGAGGTCGTGGTCGGCCTCGCGATCATCGTGACCATCTTCCGCGCCCGCCACTCGGCCTCGGTCGACGACGCCAGCCTGATGAAGCTCTAGAAGGGGTCGCGTTCAAGTGGAGAACCTCATCGGATTGCTTGTCGCGGCGCCGCTGCTCGGCGCCGCGGTCCTGCTGTGCGGCGGGCGGCGCCTGGACCACGTCGGCCATCTGATCGGCACCCTGGCGGCCGCGGCCTCCTTCCTGGTCGGCGCGGTGCTCTTCGCCGACATGCTGGGCGCCGACGAGCACGACCGCGCCCTGCACAGCCACCTGTTCAGCTGGATCCCGGTCGACGGCTTCCGGGCCGATGTCGCCTTCCAGCTCGACCAGTTGTCGATGACCTTCGTCCTGCTGATCACCGGCGTGGGCAGCCTGATCCACGTCTACTCGATCGGCTACATGGAGCACGACGAGCGCCGCCGCCGCTTCTTCGGCTATCTCAACCTCTTCCTCGCGGCGATGCTGCTGCTCGTCCTCGCCGACAACTACCTGCTGCTGTACGTCGGCTGGGAGGGCGTGGGCCTCGCCTCGTACCTGCTGATCGGCTTCTGGCAGCACAAGCCGAGCGCGGCCACCGCGGCGAAGAAGGCGTTCATCGTCAACCGCGTCGGCGATGTCGGCCTGTCCATCGCGATCATGCTGATGTTCACCACCTTCGGGACCTTCGCCTTCGCCCCGGTGCTCTCCGAGGCGGAGCGGGCCGGAGAGGGCAAGCTGACCGCGATCGGGCTGATGCTGCTGCTCGCCGCCTGCGGCAAGTCCGCGCAGGTGCCGCTCCAGTCCTGGCTGGGCGACGCGATGGAGGGCCCGACCCCGGTCTCGGCCCTCATCCACGCCGCGACCATGGTGACCGCCGGCGTCTACCTGATCACCCGCTCCGGCGCGATCTTCAACGCCGCGCCCGACGCGCAGACCGCGGTGGTCACCGTCGGCGCGGTCACGCTGCTCTTCGGTGCGATCGTCGGTTGCGCGAAGGACGACATCAAGAAGGCGCTCGCCGGTTCGACCATGTCGCAGATCGGCTACATGATCCTGGCGGCCGGACTCGGCCCGATCGGCTACGTCTTCGCGATCATGCACCTGGTGACCCACGGCTTCTTCAAGGCCGGGCTGTTCCTGGGCGCCGGGTCCGTCATGCACGCCATGAACGACGAAGTGGACATGCGCAAGTACGGCGGCCTGCGCACGTACATGCCGGTCACCTTCGCCACCTTCGGCCTCGGCTACCTGGCCATCATCGGCTTCCCCGGCCTCTCCGGCTTCTGGTCCAAGGACAAGATCATCGAGGCGGCCTTCGCCAAGGGCGGCACCGAGGGCTGGATCCTGGGCGGCGCGGCACTGCTCGGCGCGGCCATCACCGCGTACTACATGACCCGCGTGATGCTGCTGACCTTCTTCGGTGAGAAGCGCTGGCAGCCGGCCCCCGACCCGGACACCGCGCCCAGCGTGGAACCGGGCATCGAGGCGCACCCCGGGGAGCTGCCGCACCCGCACGAGTCCCCCAGGTCCATGACGATCCCGATGATCGTCCTCGCCTTCGGATCGGTCTTCGCGGGCGGCCTGTTCAGCCTCAACGACGCCTTCCTGAAGTGGCTGGAGCCGGTGACCGGGCACGAGCACGGCGACTCGCCGCTGAGCGCCACCACCGTCACCGCCGGGACCATGGTCGTGCTGGCCGTCGGTGTGGCGCTCGCCTGGGCGCAGTACGGCCGCCGGCCCGTCCCGGTCCGGCCGCCGCGCGGCAGCGCGCTCACCCGGGCCGCCCGCCGCGACCTGCTCCAGGACGACTTCAACCACGCCGTACTGGTCAGGCCGGGCCAGTACCTCACCCGCGGCCTGGTCTACGTCGACCACAAGCTGGTCGACGGGGTGGTCAACGGCACCGCCGCCGGTGTGGGCGGGCTGTCCGGGCGGCTGCGGAAGCTGCAGAACGGCTACGCCCGCACGTACGCGGTCTCGATGTTCGGCGGTGCGGCGGTGCTGATCGCCGCGACCCTGCTGATGAGGGCGGTCTGATCCATGTCATTTCCTCTGCTGACGGCCACGGCCGTGGTGCCGGCGGTCGGCGCGATCGCCACCGCCGCCACCCCCGCGGCGAAGCGGGCCACCGCGAAGTGGATTGCGCTGGGCTTCTCGCTCGCCACGCTGGTGCTGGCGGCGGTGGCGCTGATCCGCTTCGACCCGGACGGCGGCCAGTACCAGCTCACCGAATCCCACGCCTGGATCAAGGACTTCGGGGTCCGCTACGAGCTGGGCGTGGACGGCATCGGGGTGGCGCTGACCGCGCTGACCGCGCTGCTGATCCCCTTCGTCATCCTGGCGGGCTGGCATGACGCCGACCCCCTGGAAGAGGCCCGGCCCAACCGGCGGTGGCGGCCCACGCAGGGCTTCTTCGCGCTGATCCTCATGGTCGAGGCGATGGTGGTGATCTCCTTCGAGGCCACCGACGTCTTCCTCTTCTACATCTTCTTCGAGGCCATGCTGATCCCGATGTACTTCCTCATCGGCGGCTTCGGGGACCGGGCCGGCGGCCGGAGCGAGGAGGAGTCGGCCACTCAGCGCTCCTACGCGGCGGTGAAGTTCCTGCTCTACAACCTGGCCGGCGGGCTGATCATGCTGGCCGCGGTGGTCGGGCTGTTCGTGGTGACCAACGACGACCTGTCGACGGGCACCTTCTCGCTCCAGCGCATCGCCGAGGCGCGCGCCTCCGGGGAGCTGGAGATCGGCACCGGCACCGAGCGGCTGCTCTTCCTCGGCTTCTTCTTCGCCTTCGCGGTCAAGGCGCCGCTGTGGCCGCTGCACACCTGGCTGCCCAACGCGATGGGGGAGGCGACCGCACCGGTCGCGGTGCTGATCACCGCCGTCGTCGACAAGGTCGGCACCTTCGCGATGCTCCGCTTCTGCCTCCAGCTGTTCCCCGAGGCGAGCAAGTGGGCCACCCCGGTGATCCTGGTGCTGGCCGTCATCAGCAGCATCTACGGGGCACTGCTCGCGGTCGGTCAGCGGGATATCAAGCGGCTGATCGCCTACGCCTCGATCTCCCACTTCGGCTTCATCATCCTGGGCATCTTCGCGATGACCTCGCAGGGCCAGGGCGGCGCCACCCTCTACATGATCAACCACGGGATCTCGACGGCCGCGCTGATGCTGGTCGCCGGCTTCCTGATCAGCCGGCGCGGCTCGCGGCTGATCGCCGACTACGGCGGGGTGCAGAAAGTGGCCCCGGTGCTGGCCGGCACCTTCCTGATCGGTGGCCTGGCCACCCTGTCGCTGCCCGGACTCGCCCCGTTCATCAGCGAGTTCCTGGTGCTGGTGGGCACCTTCAGCCGCTATCCGGCGCTGGGGATCATCGCCACCACCGGCATCGTCCTGGCCGCGCTGTACGTCCTGGTCCTCTACCAGCGGACGATGACCGGGCCGGTGAAGGACGAGGTGCGCGGGATGCCGGATCTGCGGCCCCGGGAACTGGCCGTGGTCGCCCCGCTGATCGCGCTGCTGCTCTTCCTCGGCGTCTACCCCAAGCCGGTGACCGAGATCGTCGACCCGGCGGTCGACCACACCCTGTCGGTGGTCGACAAACAGGACCCCGCACCGGATCACCCCGTCGCGGACGCGGGCGAGTCCGGCCACCGCCCCGAGGGTGCCCGTGCCCCGCAGGGTGACCACGCTCCCGGAGGTGCCAAGTGACCAGCGCTCCGCTTGTCCACAGCCTGTGGACGACGTCGGCCCCGGCGCCGGAGAAGATCCCGACGCCGCATTTCGAGTACGGCCAGCTCTCCCCGGTGCTGATCGTCCTGGGCGCCGCCGTCGCCGGCATCCTCATCGAGGCGTTCCTGCCGCGCCGCAACCGCTACACCGCGCAGCTCTTCCTCTCCGTGGTCTCACTGGCCGCCGCGTTCGCCGCCGTCATCGCCCTGGCGGCCGGCGACTACGGCACCTCCAAGGCCCGGGTGGCCGCGATGGGCGCCATCGCGGTCGACGGCCCGGCCCTCTTCCTCCAGGGCACCATTCTCCTGGTCTCCCTGGTGGCGGTCTTCACCTTCGCCGAACGGCGGCTGGACCCGGCGGCGCACGGCAACCACGTCGACTCCTTCGCCGCCCAGCCCGCCGCCGTCCCCGGCGGCGAGGCCGAACAGGCCGCGGTCAAGGCAGGATTCACCACCACCGAGGTCTTCCCGCTGCTGCTGTTCGCCGTCGCCGGCATGCTGGTCTTCCCCGCCGCGAACGACCTGCTGACCCTCTTCGTCGCGCTGGAGGTCTTCTCCCTCCCGCTGTACATCCTGTGCGCGCTCGCCCGCCGCCAGCGGCAGCTGTCCCAGGAGTCCGCCGTCAAGTACTTCCTGCTCGGCGCCTTCTCCTCGGCCTTCCTGCTCTTCGGCATCGCGCTGCTCTACGGCTACGCCGGCACCGTCGGCTACTCCGGGATCGCCGACGTGGTCGACGGCGAGGTCACCAGGATGGACCCGGCACTGGCGCAGACCATGGGCAATGACGCGCTGCTGCTCATCGGCGGCGCGATGGTGCTGGTGGGCCTGCTGTTCAAGATCGGCGCGGTGCCGTTCCACATGTGGACCCCGGACGTCTACCAGGGCGCGCCGACCCCGGTCACCGGCTTCATGGCCGCCGCCACCAAGGTCGCCGCGTTCGGCGCGCTGCTGCGCCTGCTGTACGTGGTGCTGCCCGGCCTGCGCTGGGACTGGCGCCCGGTGATGTGGGGCGTCGCGATCCTCACCATGCTGGGCGGCGCGATCGTCGCCGTCACCCAGACCGATGTGAAGCGGATGCTCGCCTACTCCTCGATCGCCCACGCGGGCTTCATCCTGGCCGGTGTCATCGCGACCAACGAGGACGGCATCTCCTCCGTCCTGTTCTACCTGGCCGCCTACTCCTTCGTGACGCTGGGCGCGTTCGCCGTGGTCACCCTGGTCCGGGACGCCGGCGGCGAGGCGACCCACCTGTCCAAGTGGGCGGGGCTGGGCCGCCGTTCGCCGCTGGTGGCCGCGGTCTTCGCGGTCTTCCTGCTGGCCTTCGCGGGCATCCCGCTGACCTCGGGCTTCGCGGGCAAGTTCGCGGTCTTCAAGGCCGCGGCGGAGGGCGGCGCCGGGGCGCTGGTGGTGGTCGGTGTGATCTCCTCGGCCGTCGCCGCGTTCTTCTACATCCGCGTCATCGTGCTGATGTTCTTCAGCGAGCCGAAGGCCGACGGCCCCTCGGTCGCCGTCCCCAGCGCGCTGACCTCGTCGGCCATCGCGATCGGCGTCGCGGTGACCCTGGTGCTGGGCGTGGCGCCGCAGTACTTCCTCGATCTGGCCTCGCAGGCCGGGGTGTTCGTGCGCTGAGGGACGCAACGAACGCGACGAGCCCCCCGGCGCCAGGCGCCGGGGGGCTCGTGTGACGCTGGGGGCGACGGTCAGCCGGGGACGCCCGCGGAGCCCCCGGAGTTCGTGAGACCGGTCGGGATGTCGCCGGTCGGGACGTCCAGGTCGGTCGGCACGTCGCCGGTCGGCAAGCTGCCGGTGTCGAGCTTGCTGAACGTGTCGCTCCCGCCCCCGGACCAGGTCACCGTCAGGGACTTGCCGCCGTCGGCCACGGCCACCTTGCCACTGGAGAACTCGGTCGAGCCGTCAGGGCAGGTCAGGGTCAGGGTCTGGTCGGCGTACTTGCCGGTGCAGCTCTGTCCCACCTTGGAGGCGAACCCGGCCATCTCGCCCTGGATGTAGAGGGAGCGGGTCTCGCCTCCGGACTGCGAGATGTAGCTGCCGCTCACCGTACCGTCGCCGCCGGTAGTACCACCCGTGGTCGTGCCGCCGGTGGAGCCGCCGGTGGTCTGGCCACCGATCACGCCCTTGCTGCCCGAGCCCTTGCTGTCCTTCTTGTCGCTGGAACAACCGGTGACCAGCACAGCGGCGATGAGCGCCGCCCCCGTGATCTGTGCTGCCTTACGCACGTGGAACTCCGTTTTCTGAAGTGAGCAGGACACGCCAAGCTACCAGGGCGTCGGTGGCTGACCGTCCTCGCTGCCTGGGCTGTTACCGGGCTGGGACGATCCGGCCGGTCACTTCACCGAGCCCGATCCGGGTGCCGTCGGGGCCGGGCGCCCAGGCCGACAGCGTCACCTCGTCGCCGTCCTCCAGGAACGTCCGCTTGGAGTCGGGGAGTTCCAGTGGATCGCGGCCGCCCCAGGTCAGTTCCAGCAGGCAGCCGCGCTCCTCGGGGCGCGGGCCGCTGACCGTGCCGGAGGCGAACAGGTCGCCGGTGCGCAGCGACGCGCCGTTGACGGTCATATGGGCCAGCTGCTGGGCGGCCGTCCAGTACATCGCCGAGAACGGCGGCCGGGCCACGGTGTGCCCGTTGATCGCCACCTCGATGGAGATGTCCAGCCCGCCCGGCTCCTCGTCCGAGTCGTCGAGGTACTCCAGGAGCGGGAAGTCGCGGGCCGGCGGGCTGGTGCGGGCCGCGTCGAACGCGTCCAGCGGGGTGATCCACGCCGAGATCGAGGTGGCGAACGACTTGCCGAGGAACGGGCCCAGCGGCCGGTACTCCCAGCTCTGGATGTCCCGCGCGGACCAGTCGTTGAGCAGGGTCACGCCGAAGACGTGGTCGCGGAAGGAGCCCAGCGGCACCCGGTCGCCGAGCGCGGAGGGGGTGCCGACCACGAAGCCGACCTCGGCCTCGATGTCCAGTCGCTGGGTCGGGCCGAAGGCCGGGGTCTCGGTGCCGGCCGGCAGCCGCTGGCCGTGCGGGCGGACCACCTCGGTGCCGGAGACCACCACGGTGCCGGCGCGGCCGTGGTAACCGATGGGCAGGTGCTTCCAGTTGGGGGTGAGCGGGTCGCCCTCCGGGCGGAACATCCGGCCCACGTTGGTCGCGTGGTGCTCGCTGGCGTAGAAGTCCACGTAGTCGGCCACCTCCAGCGGGAGGTGCAGGACCGCGTCGGCCAGCGGGATCAGCAGCGGCTCGACGGTGGCGCGGTGCGCCGGGTTGGTGAGCCAGTCGCGGACCGCAGCGCGCACCGCCTGCCAGACCGGGCGGCCGGCGGCGAGCAGCGGATTGAGGACCGGCTGGTCGAGCAGCCCGGCGTGCGCGGAGCCGAGCGCGGCCGCGGCGGCGGCCGCGTCCAGCACATGGTCCCCGAAGCGGACCCCGACGCGCAGGTGCTGCGGGTCGTCGGGTGTGCTGAAGACGCCGTAGGGGAGGTTGTGCGGGCCGAAGGGGTCGCCTTCTGGCAGGTCGAGCGGGCTCTGCTGCGGCATGGGATGCTGCCTCGCCTTCTCCTCGTCACCGTGGTGGCCGGACACATGGCCGGGCACAGAGTACGACGTGGCCGATGAGCGGTCTTGGGTGATCGATATCCGGACAGTGGCGCGGGTGGTGACCCCAGTGGAGACGCGGACGGTGACGTGCACGGGAACGCGGACGGGAGGCGGACGCAAGGCGGGCCGGACCGGGCGGACGCACGGGCGGACGCGCAGGTCCGGCGGGGTGGTGCCGGCGGGAGAGGTCGGACCGGGACCCCGCGGAACCGATGCATCCGGCGGTGATGTACGCGACAGAGCGCGCGAGCCGGGAAGGCGCCCACGGTGATCGAGACTCGACCGGATACGCTGCCTGTCAGTGGAGACAGCGACACATCGACATTCCGGTGATCGTAGGCAGACAGGAGTACCTCTCGTGACCGTCGTAGGGCCCTTCGGGCTGAGCGTGCGGGACCAGACTCTGGAAGCCGACATCCAGGCCGGTTTGGTGGCCGTGGAAGAGGGCCTCCTGGAGGCCACCAAGAGCGACGTGCCGTTCATCACGGAAGCCGCGCAGCACCTGGTCCGGGCCGGCGGCAAGCGCTTCCGCCCGCTGCTGGTGATGCTGGCGGCGCAGTTCGGCGACCCGCACGCGCCCCGGGTGGTCCCCTCGGCCGTCGTCGTGGAGCTGACCCACCTGGCCACGCTCTACCACGACGACGTCATGGACGAGGCCGCGGTGCGCCGCGGCGTGCCCAGCGCCAACGCCCGCTGGGGCAACTCGGTGGCCGTGCTGACCGGCGACTTCCTCTTCGCCCGCGCCTCGCACATCCTGGCCGACCTGGGCCCGGAGGCCGTCCGCATCCAGGCCGAGGCGTTCGAGCGGCTGGTCACCGGCCAGATCCTGGAGACCGCCGGGCCCGGGCCCGACCGCGACCCGGTCGACCACTACCTCGATGTCATCGCCGGCAAGACCGGCTCGCTGATCGCCGTCTCCGGGCGGTTCGGCGCCATGATGTCCGGCGCCGACGAGTCCGTGGTCAACATCCTCACCCAGTACGGCGAGCGGCTGGGCACCGCCTTCCAGCTCGCCGACGACGTGCTGGACATCGCCAGCGACAGCCACGAGTCCGGCAAGACGCCCGGCACCGACCTGCGCGAGGGCATCCCCACGCTGCCGGTGCTGCGGCTGCGCGCCCTGGCCGCGGCGAGCGGCTCCCCGGACGACCGGGAGCTGTGCGAGCTGCTGGACGGCGACCTGACGGACGACGGCCGCCACGCCGAGGTGCTGCGCAGGCTGCGCCGCCATCCGGCGCTGGAGCAGGCGCGGCGGGACACCATCCGCTACGCCGCGGACGCCCGCGCGCTGCTGGAGCCGCTGCCCGCCGGGCCGGCGAAGAGCGCGCTGGAGGCGCTCTGCGACGCCGTGGTGCACCGGGCCGGCTGACCGTACGTCGCCGCTCCGCGCCGCTCCTCACCTCCCGGCGAGACGCCACCGGACTCGCGGACTCCGGCTACCCGGGTCCCGCGCACCGGGCCCTGGATGACCGGACCCCGGATACCCGAACACCCGAACACCCCTAAGGGGTCGGTGCCGTCGCCGTGCGCGCGCGTCCGTACGGCGGTGGGGGGATGTCATACCTCGGCAGTACGCAAAGCTGCGCCCGAGGGCTGACGCGTCGTAGGGCGCCGTTTGGTGGGATGGATACACACCACCACACGGCGGATCGGGTGACGATGACCCGATGGGTGGACGAGTGCGAGGCTGACGACCGCCGCCGACGACGGAGGTAGAGCACACATGGCACGGATCCGACCGACACAGGTCGCCGACGACGACTACTGGGCCGACGGACAGCCCGCCCGGCGCCGCAAGGCCGCCCGGTACGCGCTTCCGGTCGCGGTGGCGGGGGTGGCGGCGGCGACGATCGGGCTCGTCCCGGCACTCGCCGACTCCGGTGACCCCGACCTGCCGAAGGTCTCGGCGGAGGAGCTCATCGCCAAGATCGCCGCATCGGACGCCCAGCAGCTCTCCGGCTCGGTGAAGATCACCGCCGACCTGGGCATACCGTCGCTGCCGGGGGGCGCCTCCCTCGGCGGTGGCGAGGACGGCAAGGGCGCTGCCTCGCCGACCGCCAAGCTCCCGGAGCTGGCGTCCGGCTCGCACACCCTGCGGCTGGCCGTGGACGGCCCGCAGAAGCAGCGGGTGTCCCTGATCGAGGACGCCGCCGAGTACAGCGTCATCCACAACGCCGGCGAGGTCTGGGCGTACGACAGCGCGAGCAACACCGCCTACCACGCGGCGGCCCCGAAGGCCCCGGCCGCCAAGGGCGAGAAGAAGCCCGAGCTGCCGCAGGACCTGCGGGACGCCACCCCGCGCGACCTGGCCCAGCAGGCGCTGGCCGCCGCGGACGGCACCACCGAGGTCTCGGTCGACGGCACGGCCAAGGTCGCCGGCCGGGACGCCTACCAGCTGCTGATCAAGCCCCGGAGCGGCGACTCCACCATCGGCGCGGTGCGCATCGCGGTGGACGCGGACAACGGCGTGCCGCTGAAGTTCACCCTCACCCCCAAGAGCGGCGGCAAGGCGGCCATCGACGTCGGCTTCACCGACGTCGACTTCGGCAAGCCGTCGGCGAGCCGCTTTGAGTTCACCCCGCCCCAGGGCACCAAGGTCACCGAGCAGAGTGACCTGGACCGTGAGGCGAAGAAGCACAAGGCCGAGCTCGCTCCGGAGCAGCAGGAGCTGGCGAGCGCCGCCGACGACCTGTCCGGCAGCCTGAGCGGCCTGAACGTCACCGGTGAGGGCTGGGGCTCGATCGCCGAGCTGAAGCTGCCCGGCGGCGCGCCCCTCGGTGCGGGCGCGTCCTCCAAGGAGGCGGGCGCCGCCACCGATCTGCTCGGCAAGCTGGGCGACAAGGTCAGCGGCGACTTCGGCTCCGGCACGGTGTTCCACACCCGCCTGGTCAACGCCCTGCTGACCGACGACGGCAAGGTCTTCGTCGGCGCGGTCGACAAGGACGCCCTGATCAAGGCCGCGGACGCGGCGAAGTAGCCGCCCCGCGGCGACGTACACCGGATCGCCCGACGCTCGCCCGGCGGCCCGGCGGTGACGTACCAAACGCACCGCCGGGCCGCCGGGCACCGCGACCGGGCGGCGCAGCACAGCGAGAGCCGGCCGACGGCCGGAGGAAAGGGAGCCCGTTGGAGAAGCCGCCTGCCGGCATGACACCCGCTCCACCATCGGCAGGGGATGCCGCGATCGAGACGCGCGGCCTCACCAAGCGGTACCGGGGCGGCCAGCTAGCCGTGGACTCGCTCGACCTGACCGTGCCGCGTGGCAGCGTCTTCGGCTTCCTCGGGCCCAACGGCTCGGGCAAGACGACGACCATCCGGATGCTGATGGGCCTGATCGAGCCCACCTCCGGCGGAGCGCGGCTGCTGGGCGAGCCGATGCCGCGCGCGGCCGGCAGCGTGCTGCCCCGGGTCGGTGCCCTGATCGAGGGCCCGGCCCTCTACGGCTTCCTCAGCGGCCGGGACAATCTCGTCCGCTTCGACGCCGCCGACCCCACCGCCGACCCCCGCACCCGGCCCGCCCGGATCGCCGCGGCCCTGGAGCGGGTCGGCCTGGCGGCCGCCGCGGGCAAGAAGGCCCGCGCCTACTCGCTGGGTATGAAGCAGCGCCTGGGGCTGGCCGCCGCCCTGCTCCAGCCGCGTGAGCTGCTCGTCCTCGACGAGCCGACCAACGGCCTCGACCCGCAGGGCATGCGGGAGATCCGCACCCTGGTCCGGGAGCTGGCCGACGACGGCACCACGATCTTCCTCTCCTCCCACCTGCTGGATGAGATCGAGCAGGTGTGCAGCCATGCGGCGGTGATGACGCAGGGCCGGCTCATCACCCAGGGCACCGTCGCCGAGCTGGTCGCGGCCAGCCAGGGGCGGCTGTCCGTCACCACCCCGGACCCCTCCGAGGCGGTCCGCGTCCTCAAGGAGCACGGCGTGACGGACCTCGTCGTCCTGGACGAACGGATCACCGGCGAGCTGCCCACCGCCGGACCGGCCTCCGCCGAGGGCGCGGCGGGCCCCGGGGAGCCGCCGCTGGACCTGGCCGAGCTCAACGCCGCCCTGGTGCGGGCCGGCGTGCGGGTGCGGGCCTTCGGCACCCAACGGGCCTCGCTGGAGGACGTCTTCGTGGCACTGACCGGGGAGGGCTTCGATGTCGCAGGCTGAGATGGACACCGTGCTGCCGGCGGCCCGTGCGGTCCCGGCCGCCCGGGAGCGCGTCAGCCCGCTGTGGGCGCTCGCGCTCTTCCGCAGCGAGCTGGCCATCACCTTCCGGCGCTGGCGGACCCTGGCCCTGCTCGGGGTGCTGGCCGTGCTGCCGATCGTCATGGGCATCGCGGTGAAGATCGAGACCCGGAACGGCGGCACGGTCGGCGGCGGCGACGGCGAGGGACCGCTGTTCATCACCCAGGTCACCAACAACGGCCTGTTCCTGGTCTTCGCCTCGCTCGCCGCGACCCTGCCGGTCTTCCTGCCGATGGCGATCAGCGTCGTCGCGGGCGACTCCCTCGCCGGCGAGGCGAGCGCCGGGACGCTGCGCTATCTGCTGGTCGCCCCGGCCGGCCGCACCCGGCTGCTGCTCGCCAAGTTCACCTCGATCATGGCCTTCTGCCTGGCCGCCACGGTGGTGGTGGCGGTCACCGCGCTGAGCGTCGGCGCGCTGTTCTTCCCCCTCGGTGACGTCACGCTGATCTCGGGCACCCGGATCTCGATGGGGGAGGGGCTGCTGCGCGCTGCCGCGATCGCCGGCCTGGTGGCGGCCTCACTGACCGGCATCGCGGCCGTGGGGCTGTTCATCTCCACCCTCAGCAGCAGCGGCATCGCGGCCATGGCGGCGACGGTCGGGCTGCTGGTCATCACGCAGATCCTCGACAACATCCCGCAGCTGCACGTCATCCACCCCTACCTCTTCCCGCACTACTGGCTGAGCTTCGCGGACGTGCTGCGGGACCCGGTCTACTGGGACCAGGTGATGAAGAACCTGGGCCTCCAGGCGCTCTATGTGGCGGTCTTCGGCTCGGCGGCCTGGGCGCGCTTCACCAGCCGGGACATCACGGCCTGACGCCCGGCCCGGCCTGCGCCGCCTCCGCTGCCTGCGCCTCCGCTGCCTGCGCCTCCGCTGCCTGCGCCGCCTCGGCCTGCGCGGGCTCGGTACGGGCCGCTTCGGCCTGCGCCGCTTCGGCCTGGAGCGCCTCGGCTTGGAGCGCCTCGGCGCGGGCCAGCCGGCCCTGGTGCGCGGTGCGCAGCGCGTCCCAGGTCAGCACGGCCAGGGCGAGCCAGACGAGAGCGAACCCGGCCCACCGCTCGGGCGGCATGGACTCGTGGAAGACCACCAGCCCGATCAGGAACTGGAAGGTCGGCGCCAGGTACTGCATCAGCCCGATCGTGGACAGCGGCAGCCGCACCGCGGACGCGCCGAAGCAGATCAGCGGCACCGCCGTGATGGCGCCGGTGCTCATGAGCAGCAGGGTGTGGCCGATGCCCTCGCTGACCAGCGTGGAGTCACCTCGCGCACCCATGAAGACCAGATAGCCCAGGGCCGGCAGGAACTGCACCGAGGTCTCGGCGGCGAAGGACTCCGGCCCGTCCAGTCCGACCTGCTTCTTGAACAGCCCGTAGGTGCCGAAGCTGAGGGCGAGGGTGAGCGCGATCCAGGGGAGCCGGCCGTATCCGAGGGTGAGCACCACCACGGCCGCCGCGCCGATGCCCACCGCCGCCCACTGGCCCGGCCGCAGCCGCTCGCGCAGCACCACCACCCCGAAGGTGATGCTGACCAGGGGGTTGATGAAGTACCCCAGCGCGGCCTCGACCACATAGCCCGAGTTGACCGCCCAGATGTACATGCCCCAGTTGGCGGAGATGACCGCGGCGGCCAGCACGATGGCGGCCAACCGCCGTGGTTGCCGGAGAAGCCGGGGCAGCCAGGCCCAGCGGCGGAGTACGCACAGGATGCCGACCGCGACCACCAGGGACCACACCATGCGGTGGGCGAGGATCTCGCCGGCGCCCGCGGGTTCCAGCAGCGGCCAGTAGAGCGGGAAGAGCCCCCACATGCCATAAGCCGAGAAGCCGTATGCGAGACCGGAGCGTTGGTCGTTCTTCGGCTTCACATGGACCTCCCCGTGGCATGGCGACCTGTCGAAGGTAGCGCCTGGAGCGGCCCGATGTCATTCCCGTACCACATTACGGTCATGACAGCGGGTGGGGTGTGTCGGCGGAGAGGAGACGGAAAAGCGGGTGCCCGGCCGGATCTCGGGGAGTTCCGGCCGGGCACCCGCCGGGTGACCCGTAGGGGGCAGAGGTGGATCAGCCGACGACGGTCCAGGTGTCCGTGCCGGCCAGCAGGGCCGCCAGATCGCCCTTGCCGCGCTGCTCGATGGCGGTGTCGAGCTGGTCGGCCATCTCGGTGTCGTAGACCGGACGCCGCACGTCGCGGAAGACACCGATGGGGGTCTGATGGAGGGTGTCGGGGTCGGCGAGCCGGGAGAGCGCGAACGCCGTGGTGGGGGAGGCGCTGTGCGCGTCGTGCACCAGGATGCGGTGCTCGTTCTCCGCGGTGACGGTGACCGGCTGGAGATCGCCGGTGGCCGGGTCGCGGACGATGCCCTTGGTGTCGTCGACGCCGAAGCGGATGGGCCGGCCGTGCTCCAGGCGGATCACCGTCTCCTGGGCCTGGTCCTTGTCCTTCAGGGCCTCGAAGGCGTTGTCGTTGAAGATGTTGCAGTTCTGGTAGATCTCCACCAGGGCGGTGCCGGGGTGGGCGGCTGCCTGGCGCAGCACCTCGGTGAGGTGCTTGCGGTCGGAGTCGATGGTGCGGGCGACGAAGGACGCCTCGGCGCCCAGGGCCAGCGAGACCGGGTTGAAGGGCGCGTCGAGGGAGCCCATCGGGGTCGACTTGGTGATCTTGCCGACCTCGGAGGTGGGGCTGTACTGGCCCTTGGTCAGCCCGTAGATCCGGTTGTTGAACAGCAGGATCTTGAGGTTGACGTTGCGCCGCAGGGCGTGGATGAGGTGGTTGCCGCCGATCGACAGCGCGTCACCGTCGCCGGTGATGACCCAGACGGACAGATCCCGCCGGGAGGAGGCCAGCCCGGTGGCGATGGCCGGGGCCCGGCCGTGGATGGAGTGCATCCCGTAGGTGTTCATGTAGTACGGGAAGCGGGAGGAGCAGCCGATGCCGGAGACGAAGACGATGTTCTCCTTGGCCAGGCCGAGCTCGGGCATGAAGCCCTGCACGGCGGCCAGGACCGCGTAGTCGCCGCAGCCGGGGCACCAGCGCACTTCCTGGTCGGACTTGAAGTCCTTCATGGTCTGCTTGCCCTCGGCCTTGGGCACCAGGGACAGCGCCTCGAAGGCCGGGGTCCCTTCCATCGTCTCAGTCATCGATGGCCTCCTTCAGCACATCAGCGAGCTGCTCGGCCTTGAAGGGCAGGCCACGGACCTGGGTGTAGGAGCGGGCGTCGACCAGGTACTTCGCCCGGATGAGGGTGGCGAGCTGGCCGAGGTTCATCTCGGGGACGATGACCTTGTCGTACCCGGCCAGCACCTCACCGAGGTTGGCGGGGAAGGGGTTGAGGTGGCGCAGATGGGCCTGGGCCACCGCGCCCCCGGAGCGGCGGACGCGGCGGACGGCGGCGGTGATGGGCCCGTAGGTGGAGCCCCAGCCCAGCACCAGGGTGCGCGCTGTGCCGTCGGGGTCGTCGACGGTGACGTCGGGCACCTGGATCCCGTCCACCTTGGCCTGGCGGGTGCGGACCATGTGGTCGTGGTTGGCCGGGTCGTAGGAGATGTTCCCCGTGCCGTCCTGCTTCTCGATGCCGCCGATCCGGTGCTCCAGGCCGGGGGTGCCCGGCACCGCCCACGGCCGTGCCAGGGTCTGCGGGTCGCGCTTGTAGGGCCAGAAGACCTCGGTGCCGTCGTCCAGGGTGTGGTTGGGGCCGGTGGCGAACTGCACGCGCAGATCGGGCAGTTCGTCGATGTCCGGGACGCGCCACGGCTCGGAGCCATTGGCCAGGTAGCCGTCGGAGAGCAGAAAGACCGGGGTGCGGTAGGTCAGCGCGATCCGGGCCGCCTCCAGCGCGGCGTCGAAGCAGTCGCCGGGGGTCTGGGGCGCGACGATCGGCACGGGCGCCTCGCCGTTCCGCCCGAACATGGCCTGGAGCAGGTCGGCCTGCTCGGTCTTGGTCGGCAGTCCGGTGGAGGGCCCGCCGCGCTGGATGTCCACCACCAGCAGCGGGAGTTCCAGCGACACGGCCAGGCCGATGGTCTCGGACTTCAGCGCCACGCCGGGGCCGGAGGTGGTGGTGACCGCCAGCGACCCGCCGAACGCCGCACCCAGCGCAGCGCCGATGCCGGCGATCTCGTCCTCGGCCTGGAAGGTGCGCACCCCGAAGTTCTTGTGCCGGGACAGCTCGTGGAGGATGTCGGAGGCCGGGGTGATCGGATACGACCCCAGATACAGCGGCAGATCGGCCTGCTGGGAGGCGGCGATCAGGCCGTAGGACAGGGCGAGGTTGCCGGAGATGTTGCGGTAGGTGCCGGGCGGGAACGCGGTCGTGGCGGGGGCGACCTCGTAGGAGACGGCGAAGTCCTCGGTGGTCTCGCCGAAGTTCCATCCGGCCCGGAAGGCCGTCACGTTCGCCTCGGCGATCTCCGGCTTCTTGGCGAACTTCTTCCTCAGGAACGCCTCGGTGCTCTCCGTCGGCCGGTGGTACATCCACGACAGCAGGCCGAGGGAGAACATGTTCTTGCTGCGCTCGGCCTCCTTCCGGCTGAGGTCGAAGTCCTTGAGTGCCTCCACCGTCAGCGTCGTCAGCGGGACGGGGTGGACGCGGTAGGCGCTGAGCGTGCCGTCTTCCAGCGGGTTGGCCTCGTAGCCGACCTTGGCCATGGCGCGCTTGGTGAACTCGTCGGTGTTGACGATGATCTCGGCGCCGTGCGGCAGGTCGGTGAGGTTGGCCTTGAGTGCCGCCGGGTTCATCGCGACCAGCACGTTCGGGGCGTCACCGGGGGTGAGGATGTCGTGGTCGGCGAAGTGCAGCTGGAAGCTCGAGACACCCGGCAGCGTGCCGGCCGGCGCGCGGATCTCGGCGGGGAAGTTCGGGAGGGTCGACAGGTCGTTTCCGAATGACGCCGTCTCCGAGGTGAACCGGTCGCCCGTGAGCTGCATACCGTCACCCGAGTCACCGGCGAACCGGATGATCACCCGGTCCAGGCGGCGGATCTCCTTGGTGCCGCCGTCTGGCTGCCGCTGTCCCCCGACGAGCGATGGCTCGCCCTGCTGCTCGGTTGGTTCGGCCTGCTCGGCCGGGCTACTGACCTGGCTGGTCACTGCTTCGGACCTCCCTAGGGGCGGCGCCTCCTCGACGAGACGCGCCGACCGGTTGCCTCACCACCATCGTACGTCGGTAAGGGTCCCCTTCCTTGAGTGGATCGCATGCTGGACGACGCATTTGAACAGCTTTATGTCATGCTTTGTCACTTTCTGATCACCCCCTGGGGTGACACTCCAGCGGAGCTGGCCACTCCTCCATTGGTGCTACGACCAGCGCTCGACCGATCGGCGGCCGAGCCCTGACTGACGGGCCGTCAGCCAGTTGGCCAGTCAGCCGGCCGGCCGGGCGCGGGGCCCGGCCGGAGAGCCGGCCCCCGGGTCAGGAATTGATGTACGTCAGCACCGCCAGCACCCGGCGGTGGTCCCCGTCGCTGGGCGACAGGCCCAGCTTCAGGAAGATGTTGCTCACGTGCTTCTCCACCGCGCCGTGGCTGACCACCAGCGCCTTGGCGATCGCGGAATTCGTGCGCCCCTCGGCCATCAGACCGAGGACCTCCCGCTCGCGCGGGGTCAGCCCCGCCAGCACGTCCTGCTTCCGGCTGCGCCCCAGCAGCTGCGCGACGACCTCCGGGTCCAGCGCGGTGCCGCCGCGGGCCACCCGCACGACCGCGTCGACGAACTCCCGCACCTCGGCCACCCGGTCCTTGAGCAGATAGCCGACGCCCCGGCTGCTACCGGCCAGCAGCTCGGTGGCGTACTGCTCCTCCACGTACTGTGACAGCACGAGCACGCCCAGTCCCGGGTGGTCGCGCCGGAGCCGGACCGCCGCCCGGACGCCCTCGTCCGTATGGGTGGGAGGCATCCGCACATCCGCGACCACCACATCCGGTATCGCGCCCTCGTCGGCCAGCTCGCGGATCGTCTTCAGCAGCGCCTCGGCGTCCCCGACGCCCGCCACCACCTCATGCCCGCGGTCGGTGAGCAGCCGGGTCAGGCCCTCCCTGAGCAGCACCGAATCCTCGGCGATGGCCACCCGCACCCTGTCTTCCACGTTCGCTGCCCCCAATGTGATCCGTTACTGGGGTCCAGCATTCCAGGATTCGGACGCCCTCGCTGCGGCCTGTGGACAACCCGGAACGGGCCGCGGGCCAGCGGGCCGCCGGGCCGGTGTGCCGCCGGGACAGCCGGCCGCCCGGGTCACGGGTCATGCGGGCCCTCAGGGCGGCGGCCGACGCTCCGGGTCAGGCCCGCCAGGGCAGCTCGGCCAGCACCGTGGTGGGCCCGCCCGGCGGCGAGTCGATCACCAGGATCCCGTCCACCGCGTCCAGCCGCTCGGCCAGCCCCGCCAGGCCCGAGCCCGCCGTGGTGCCCGCGCCGCCCCGCCCGTCGTCGGTGACCTGGAGCATGAGCCGGTCCCCGGCCCGCCACACGTCCACCCCGCCGGTGCGGGCCCGGCTGTGCTTGCTGATGTTCTGCAGCAGCTCGGAGACGGTGAAGTAGGCGATGCCCTCGATCGCGGCGGCCGGCCGGTCCGCCAGGTCGACCGAGACCCGCACCGGCACCGTGCAGCGTGCGGCCAGTGCGGAGAGTGCCGGGCCCAGGCCGCGGTCGGTGAGGATCGCCGGGTGGATGCCGCGGGCGAGGTCGCGCAGCTCCTGGAGGGCGAGTTTCACCTCGCCGTGGGCCTCGTCGACCATGCGGGCGGCGGCCTCGGGGTCCTCCTGGAGTTTCTCCTTGGCCAGGCCCAGGTCCATGGCGAGGGCGACGAGGCGGGCCTGGGCCCCGTCGTGCAGGTCGCGCTCGATGCGGCGCAGGTCGGCGGCGGCGGTGTCGACCACCACACCCCGGTCCGACTCCAGCTCCGACACCCGGCTGGCGAGCCGCGACGGGCCGAGCAGCCCGGACACCATCAGCCGGTCCACCTGGGTCAGCATCCGGATCATCCAGGGTGCGGCGAGCACGATCAGCACACCGGCCAGGCAGGTGAGGGCGATCTCGGCGGGGGAGTCCAGGTAGAAGCCGTCGCCGTCCCCGTCACCGGTGATCTGCAGACCGGGCATGTCCGTGTACTTCGGGAAGACCCACTGCCACAGCGGATAGGTCAGCGCCGCCCAGCCGTAGGCCCACAGCGTCAGCGAGAAGACGAAGGCGAAGATCGCCCACGGGAAGTGGAGCACGGCGTACAGCACATGACGCCAGGAGGTGCCGCTCCGCAGCAGCGCGCCCACCCACGCCACCAGCCCGCGGCCACCGTTCTTACGGGGCAGGCTCCGCACCGGCTCGGGTTCGGCCACCCGCAACCCCAGCAGCGCCCGGGCCCGGGCCCGCTCGATGTAGCCGAGCCCGCGGCAACCCGCGAGGGCCAGGCCCAGCACCGGCACGCCCAGGAAGGTGATCATCAGGCCCACGCCGAGCGCCAGCATGGTGATCGCGTAGACGAAGGACAGCAGCGCCATCGGCAGGCTGATCAGGTGGTAGAGGAACTCGCGCCAGGTGCGCCCCTCGAACGGCGCGCGTAGCCCCGCGGGCACCACATGGCTCCGGGGCTCCCGGTCATAACCGGAATCCGGGCCGTAACCTCTCGATGCGCTGGCCATCTCTCCGTCCGTCCTCCGCATGTCGGTGCGGTCGTCTGTCAGTGCGGTTCTTCCGCCGCTTCGGGCTCTTCCACCACTCCGGGCTCGGCCGCCCTTCGCGTACCTCCAGGCTGTCGGATGCCAGGGGCCCGGACCATGCGGCCGGTAGGCGTCTTCACCGGGGGGTTAGCCCTACCCGGGCGGATCCGATCAGGCGAGGTCAGGCCCGGTCAGGGCGGTCAGCGGCCGGCCTCGCGGTCGCGCCAGGGCAGCTGGGCGGTGACCGTGGTGGGCCCGCCTATCGGGGAATCGACGACGAACAGCCCGTCCACCGAGCCGAGCCGCTCGGCCAGTCCGGCCAGCCCACTGCCCCCGGACGTGGTGGCCCCGCCCCGCCCGTCGTCCCGCACCTGGAGCATGAGCCGGTCCCGGGCCCGCCACAGCTCCACCTCCGCACCCCGGGCCTGGCTGTGCTTGCTGACGTTCTGCAGCAGCTCGGAGACGGTGAAGTAGGCGATGCCCTCGATCGCGGCGGCCGGCCGGTCCGCCAGGTCGACCGAGACCCGCACCGGCACCGTGCAGCGTGCGGCCAGTGCGGAGAGTGCCGGGCCCAGTCCGCGGTCGGTGAGGATCGCCGGGTGGATGCCGCGGGCGAGGTCGCGCAGCTCCTGGAGGGCGAGTTTCACCTCGCCGTGGGCCTCGTCGACCATGCGGGCGGCGGCCTCGGGGTCCTCCTGGAGCTTCTCCTTGGCCAGGCCCAGGTCCATGGCGAGGGCGACGAGGCGGGCCTGGGCCCCGTCGTGCAGATCGCGCTCGATGCGGCGCAGGTCGGCGGCGGCGGTGTCGACCACCACACCCCGGCCCGACTCCAGCTCCCGGATCCGCCGCTCCAGCTCATCGGAGGGCGACAGAAGCCCGCGCACCATCATCCGGTCCACGTTGGTCAGCGCGCGGGCGATCCACGGCAGGACCGGCCAGCCGACGACCAGCGAGACCAGCATGACCGCGAAGGTCAGCACCCCCCAGGGCAGCCGGACCAGGGAGTACAGCACGGTGCGCCAGGCGACCGGGTCCCGCAGGCTCGCCCACAGCCAGGGGAAGAAGCCGCCGCGCGCCGGGCGCGGCAGCGGGCTGGGCTCGTCCATCCGCAACGCCAGCAGCCGACGCGCCCGGCCCCGCTCGAACCGGCCGAACGCCCGGCTGCCGCGCAGCCCGACGGCGAGCAGCGGCAGGCCGATCACGGTGATGGACAGCCCCACCCCCGCGTACAGCCAGAGCGACACATAGAGGAAGGCCACGAGGGACACTGGAAAGTTGGCGAGCAGATAGCCGATCTCCTTCCAGGTCTGCCGGGAGAAGACGAGGACGGGCGACGGCGGCAGTCTGTCGGTTTCGACGGCGTCATCGGACGCGGCGCGGGCGATCATGAAGGCAAGACTGCCCGCCACCCGCACCCGGCGCCATGAGGGCGATCGGAGGAAGGTGACGGGGGATAACCCCACCGCATGCCGGACGGCCGGGTCACCGCATGCCGGACAGGAGGACCACCCTTCGGCGGCAGGGCCTAGACTCCCGTGCGTACGGATCGTCGGACACCTGATCTCGGCGAAAGAAGCAGGCCAGACAGGCAGGACAGGGAGCGAGGGGCGGACGTGCCGGAGGCATCGACCGTGCGCATCACCGGTGCCGACCATGTCCAGCTGGCGGCCGACTACTTCCGGGACTACTCGGTGGTCGGCGTGCTGGGCGTCATCGGCGTGCTCTTCGTCGCCGTGGCCTTCGGCGCCGGCCGGCTGCTGCGGCCGGCGGTACCGACGCCGGAGAAGCTGCTCACCTACGAGTGCGGCGTGGACCCGGTCGGCGAGGGCTGGGCACACACCCAGATCCGCTACTACGTCTACGCCTTCCTGTATGTGATCTTCGCGGTGGACGCGATCTTCCTCTTCCCGTGGGCGACGGTGTTCGCCGCGCCGGGCTTCGGCGGGACGACCCTGGTGGAGATGTTCATCTTCCTCGGCTTCCTCGCCGTCGGCATCCTGTACGCCTGGAAGAAGGGCGTCCTCGAATGGACGTGAGCCCCGTGAACTCCGCGAACCCCGGAACGCCTGTGACGCCCGCGACCCCGGCGACACCCGCCGCGCCCGAACTCCTGCCGGAGCCGAAGAGGCTGGGTGTGCTCTCGCGGCTGGCTCCCGAGCCCATGAAGGTCGTCCTCAACTGGGGACGCCGGTACAGCCTGTGGGTGTTCAACTTCGGCCTCGCCTGCTGCGCGATCGAGTTCATCGCGGCGTCGATGGCCCGCCACGACTTCATCCGGCTCGGTGTCATCCCGTTCGCGCCGGGACCGCGCCAGGCCGACCTGATGATCGTCTCCGGCACGGTCACGGACAAGATGGCGCCCGCGGTGAAGCGGCTGTACGAGCAGATGCCCGAGCCCAAGTACGTGATCTCCTTCGGCGCCTGCTCCAACTGCGGCGGTCCCTACTGGGACTCGTACTCGGTGACCAAGGGCGTCGACCAGATCATCCCCGTCGACGTCTACGTGCCCGGCTGCCCGCCGCGCCCGGAGGCTCTGCTCCAGGGCATCCTCAAGCTCCAGGAGAAGATCGCGAACGAGTCGCTGGGCGACCGGTACGCCAAGGCCGGCGCCGCGGGCCGCGCGTCCACCGCCGCGCTGCGCAGCGGCCTGGTCACCCCGCCGCCGGCCCCCACCACGGCCCCGTCGGACGCGTCGGGCGATTCGGACGCGTCCCGGTCCACGTCCCCGGCCACCCGACCCGAGGCGGAGGGCGAGCGATGACCGCCCCTGACGAGCGCCCGGCCGAGCACGCCGCCGACGCGGCCGAGGCGGAGCAGGCCATGGCCCCCGCCGAGCAGCCCGCGGTCGGCTGGCTGCCCGGCCCGGCCGACGCGATCTTCGGCGAGGGCGCCACGGCCGAGGAGGCGTACGACCTGCTCACCGTGGACGTGCCCGCCACCGGCTGGATCGCCGCGCTGGAGCAGGCCCGCTCCACCCTCGGCTGCACCTACTTCGACTGGCTGAGCGCTGTCGACGAGCCCGGCACCGGCTTCCGGATCGCCGCCCACGTCGCCGCGCTCGCCCGGCCCGGCGACGGCGGCCCCGCCGTGCGGCGCCTGCTGGTACGGACCACCGTGCCGCACGACGCCCCCGCGCTGCCCACCGCCACCGGCGTGTACGCGGGCGCGGGCTGGCACGAGCGCGAGACCCACGAGATGTTCGGTGTCACCTTCACCGGTCACCCCCACCTCGAGCCGCTGCTGCTGCCCGAGGGATTCGAAGGGCACCCGCTCCGCAAGGACTTCGTGCTGGCGGCGCGGGTGGCCAAGGCGTGGCCGGGGGCGAAGGAGCCGGGGGAGTCGGACCACGGCGGCCCCAAGCGGCGCCAGATGCTGCCGCCCGGCGTGCCCGACCCCAACGAATGGGGCCCGCTCAAGGGCCAGCTCCCGCCTGCCCCGGCGCGCCCGGCGCGTGGGGCGCGGGCGGCGGGCGCCGCCGCGGGCGAGCGCCCGGTCCGGCGGGCCCGCACCGCGAGCGCGGGCTCGGCGAGCCAGGGGGCCGAGGCGGCCTCGGCCTCGGCGGCCCCCGGGACCACGGCCGCGGGTGCGGCCGCCGCCCCGGCCGGCGTGGAGCGTCCGGCCCGCCGGTCGCGGACCGCGTCCGCGGGCTCCGCCAGCCAGCGCGAGGCGGCCCCCGAGACCCAGGAGACCCCGCCGACCCCGGAGACCCCGCAGAGCCCGCAGAGCCCGGAGACCCCGCAGACCCCGGAGGCCACCCCCGCCGAGGGCACCGCTCCGGCCGGGCCCGCACGCCCGGCCCGCCGGTCGCGTACGGCGGCGGGGGGCTCCGCCAGCCAGCGTCCGGAGGCCGCCGAGGCGGCCCCGGCGGAGGGCACCGCCCCGGCCGACGGTGCCGCGGCGCCGACCGACCGCGCTGCCGCGCCGACCGACCGTGCCGCCTCGCCGGTGCGTCCCGCCCGGCCGAGCCGGCGATCGTCGGACGCGCCGTGGCATCACCCGCGCCCGGCCCATGACGAGCCGTCGCCGGACGAGAAACCCTCCGCGCCGCAGTCCGCCGAGCCCGCCGAGCCGGTCGAAGCAGCCGGCGCGGACGGCTCCGAGGGCAGCCAGACAGACGCGGGCAACCGGACCGGTACGGCCCAGGACCAAGGCCAAGGTCAGGGCCAAGACCAAGATCAGCACGACGGAGGCGACAGGTGAACGACGTATTCGACGTCGCTCTGCGACTGCTCGCCGTCTTCGGGGTCTTCCTGGTCTTCCCGCTGGTCGTCGGGCAGACCGAGCACAAGGTCATGGCCCATATGCAGGGCCGCCTCGGACCGATGTACGCCGGTGGCTTCCACGGCTGGGCCCAGCTGGTCGCCGACGGTGTGAAGTTCGCGCAGAAGGAAGACGTGGTTCCGGCCGGGGCCGACCGCCGGATCTTCCAGCTCGCGCCCGCCGTCGCCCTGCTGCCCTACCTCGTCGTGCTCGTCGCGGTGCCCATCGGCCCCGGCGAGGGTGCGGTCGGGCGGTTCGTGGACGCCGGGATCTTCTTCGTCCTCGCCGTGATGGGCGTGGGCGTGCTCGGTTCGCTGATGGCGGGCTGGGCCTCGGCCAACAAGTTCTCGCTGCTCGGAGGCTTGCGGACGGCCGCGCAGCTGATGGCGTACGAGCTGCCGATGCTGCTGACCGCCGCCTCGGTGGCGATGGCGGCCGGTACGGTCTCGCTGCCCGGGATCCTCGACGCGTTCGAGTGGTGGTGGGTGCCGTGGCAGATCGTCGGCGGTCTGGTGTTCTTCACCGCCGGGCTCGCCGAGCTCCAGCGCCCGCCCTTCGACGCGCCGGTCGCCGACTCCGAGATCATCTTCGGCGCGTACACCGAGTACACCGGGCTCCGCTTCGCGCTCTTCCTGCTCGCCGAGTACGCGGGCATCGTCGTGCTCTGCGCGCTGACCACCGTGCTCTTCCTGGGCGGCTGGCACGGTCCGTTCGCCGACGGGCTGGGCTGGCTGTGGACGCTGCTGAAGACCGCGGTCCTGGCGTTCGTCGTGATCTGGCTGCGGGTGACCTATCCGCGGCTGCGCGAGGACCAGCTGCAGAAGCTCGCCTGGACCGTCCTCATCCCGCTCGCACTGGCCCAGATCGCCCTCACCGGCGTCGTCAAGGTGGTGATCTCCTAGATGGGCATTCCCGGATCCGGCCTGGCCAAGGGCCTGGCCGTCACCCTGCGCACGATGACGCGGAAGTCGCACACCGTGCAGTACCCGGACGTCCTGCCCGAGCTGCCGCCGCGCACCCGGGGCGTGATCGGGCTGTTCGAGGAGAACTGCACGGTCTGCATGCTGTGCGCGCGCGAGTGCCCGGACTGGTGCATCTACATCGACTCCCACAAGGAGACGGTGCCGCCGGCCGCGCCCGGCGGACGGGAGCGCAGCCGCAATGTGCTGGACCGCTTCGCCATCGACTTCTCGCTCTGCATGTACTGCGGTATCTGCATCGAGGTCTGCCCCTTCGACGCGCTGTTCTGGTCGCCGGAGTTCGAGTACGCCGAGACCGACATCCTCGAACTCACCCATGAGCGCGACAAGCTGCGCGAGTGGATGTGGACGGTGCCCGCGCCGCCCGCGCTGGACCCGAGCGCGGAGGAGCCGAAGGAGATCGCCGCGGCCCGCAAGACCGCCGACAAGCTCGCCGCCGAACAGGCCGCGCAGGCCGAACAGGCTGCCGGACCCGAGCGTCCGCACGACCAGCCGCAGGAGGGCGACGCGTGACCCTCGCCGCCGCACAGCACGGCTTCCTCTCTCCGACCGGCGTGGAGATCGTCTTCCTGCTGGTCGCCGTCGTCACCTTCGGCGCGGCCGTCATCACCGTCACGACCCAGCAGCTGGTGCATGCCGCACTCTGGCTGGTCGTGACGCTGGGCGGACTCGCCGTGGAGTACCTGCTCCTGACGGCCGAATTCATCGCCTGGGTGCAGGTGCTGATCTATGTCGGCTCCGTCGTGGTGCTCCTCCTCTTCGGCCTGATGCTGACCAAGGCGCCCATCGGGCGCTCGCCGGACGCCGACTCGGGCAACCGCTGGGCCGCCCTCGCGGTGGCCATGGCCGCCGCCGGCACGCTCTCCTGGGTGGTGATAGACGCCTTCCGTACCACCTGGATCAACGTCGAGGGGGCCGTCCAGGGTTCCACCGCGGTGTCCGGAGAGAGTCTTTTCCGCCACTGGGTGCTGCCGTTCGAGGCGCTGTCGGTGCTGCTGCTCGCCGCACTGGTCGGCGCGATCGTCCTGGCGCGCAAGGACGGTGCGGTCAAGGACGGTGCGGTCAAGGACGGTGCGGTCAAGGACGGCTCCGGTACGGCAGGCCGCGCCCTCGGCCGGCCGGGCGAGCCGCGTAAGCCGAGCGAGCCGACCGAGTCCGGCAAGGAGAAGCGCTGATGCACCTCGCCTACCCGGCGGTCCTCGCCGTGCTGCTGTTCTGCACCGGCCTGTACGGCGTACTGGCCCGGCGCAACGCGATCCTGGTGCTGATGTCGGTCGAGCTGATGCTCAACGCCGTCAACCTCAACCTGGTCGCCTTCGACGTCTGGCTGCGCGACACCCTGCACGCGGGCCAGGCGTTCACCCTGTTCATCATCGCCATCGCCGCCGCCGAGATCGGCATCGGCCTGGCCATCGTGCTGCTCGTGTACCGCAACCGCGGCACGGCCGACGTCGACAAGCTCACCGACCTCGCCGAAGGGTCCGGGGCCGGCGGCCCGGTGGACGCCGACCGCGGGGAGAAGAAGGCGGAGGCCGCCGCGTGACGACCACGACCACCGCCGTTCTCGTCCCGCTGCTGCCCTTCCTCGGTGCCCTCGCCGGCCTGCTGCTCGGCCGGCGCGCCCCCGGGTTCGTACGGCCGCTCGCCGTCCTGCCGACCCTGACCGCCGCCGTGCTGGCCGTGGTCGTCGCCGCCCGGCAGGGTGGCGGCGAGGCCGTGCACGCCGCGACCCGGCTGGCCGACACCGGCTCCGTGCCCATCGACCTCGCCCTGCACATCGACGGCTTCGCGGCGCTGGTCGCGGTGCTGGTCGGCGTGGTCGCCTCCTGCGTGCAGATCTACTCGACCGGCTATCTCCGCGACGACCCGCGCTATGCCTCGTACGCGGCGATCGTCTCCCTGTTCACCTCCGCGATGCTGCTGGTCGTCTACTCCGACGACCTGATGGTGCTGCTGGTCGGCTGGGAGATCATGGGCATCTGCTCGTACTTCCTGGTCGGGCACTACTGGGAGACCGCGGCCGCCCGCTCCGCCTCGCTCAAGGCGTTCCTCGTCACCAAGCTCGGCGACGTGCCGTTCCTGATCGGCATCTTCGCCCTCGCCGCCGACACCGGAACCTTCCGGATCAGCGTCATCTACACCCGGCTGACCTCCTCCGCTTCGGACTTCCAGCTGGACCACCCGACCGTGATCGCGCTGCTGCTGCTGGCCGGCGTCGCGGGCAAGTCGGCGCAGTTCCCGCTGCACAGCTGGCTGCCGGACGCGATGGCCGGCCCCACTCCGGTGTCCGCGCTGATCCACGCCGCCACCATGGTCGCGGCCGGTGTCTACTTCATCGCCCGCCTGCTGCCCGTCTTCGCCGCCTCGGCCGCCGCACTGGCGGTGCTCGCGGTGATCGCGGCGGTCACCATGGTCGGCTCGGCGCTCGCCGCCCTGGCCCAGGACGACATCAAACGCGTGCTGGCGTACTCCACCATCGGCCAGCTCGGCTACATGACCGGGGCGCTGGCCGTCGGCGACCGCGGCGCGGCCGTCTTCCACCTGATCAGCCACGGCGCGTTCAAGGCGCTGCTGTTCCTCGCCGCGGGCGTGATCATCCACGCGGCGGGGACCAACTCGCTGGCCACCATGGCGCGGGCCGGCGGTATCGCCAAGAAGGCGCCGGACGCCTACTGGACGATGACCATCGGCCTGCTCGCGCTGGCCGCCCTGCCGCCGTTCAGCGGGTTCTTCTCCAAGGAGGCGGTGCTGGGCGCCGCCGAGCACACCGCGCTCGGCCATGAGGACGGGGTGCCGGCCGCGGTCGGCTGGACCGTGCTGATCGCCGGGCTGGCCACCGCCGTGCTCACCGCGGGCTACGCCGCCCGGCTGTGGCTGATGACCGGTGCGCCCGGGCGCGCCGCGGCCGCCGCGCCTGTCGGTGACACCGGGCCGGCCACCGGCACCGAGCAGGCCACCGACAGCGAGCAGGGCGGCGCCGCACACGGCGCCCGCATCCCGCTCGTCATGAACGCGGTGCTGTGGGTGCTCGCCGTCCCCGCCCTCGCCGCCGGACTGCTCTTCGTCCCGCTGCCGGACTGGTTCGACGGGCGCTCCCTCGACCCGACCCTGACCACCACCGTGCTGGGCACCGGCCTCGCCCTGGTCGGCGCCCTGGTCACCTACGGCACCTGGCGGCACTCCACCGCCCTCGCCGCCCGCGGCCGGCCGGCCCCCTCGCTGGCCGCCCTCCCGCCGGCCGCCGAGCCCGCCGTCACCGAGATCGAGGCGATCTCCGCCCACGAGGCGGCGTACGGCGACGGCGCGGCACCGGACGGCGGCGACCCCAGCCGCCTGCTCCTCGGCCCGCTGCACCGCCACGCCGCGGCCGGTTTCCACCTCGACGCCGTCTACCGCGCGCTGTTCATCCGCCCGGTATGGGGCGCCGCCCGGCTCGTCCGCTTCCTCGACCGCGAGGTCGTGGACGCCTACGTCCGCGGCGCGGGCACCGCGCCCGGCTGGCTCGGCGCGGCCGTCCGCCGCGCCCAGACCGGAAACGTGCAGACCTACCTCAGCGCACTGCTCGCCGGGTCCCTCGTCCTGGCCGTCGCCGCCGTCCTCGTCGCAGCGGGAGCCTGACCCGTGAACCACACCACCATGCAGCTCCTCCTCGCGGCCCTCGTCGTCCTCCCTCTGCTCGGTGCCGTCGCCGCCCTGCTGCCCGCGCCGCCCGGCCTGAAGGGGCGCAGCCCCGAACAGGCCGTACTGCGGCACGGCGTCACCGTCACCGGCGTCGTCCTGGCCGCGGCCATCGCGCTGGCCGCCGGATTCGACCACGACGACCCGGCCCGGATGCAGGCGCAGACCGACCTCAGCTGGATCCCGGCCCTGGACATCCGCATCCACCTCGGGGTGGACGGCGTCTCGCTCCCCCTCCTGGTGCTGACCGCGCTGCTGACCTTCCTGTGCGCGCTCTACAGCTACTTCACGATGCCCGCGGGCCCGTCCCCGAAGGCGTTCGTCGCGCTGCTGCTCGTGCTGGAGTCCGGCACGCTGGCCAGCTTCGCCGTGCTCGACCTGATGCTGTTCTTCCTGGCGTTCGAGATGGTGCTCATCCCGATGTACTTCCTCATCAACCGATGGGGAGGCGAGGACCGGGAGCGCGCCGCCTGGCGGTTCATCCTCTACACACTGCTCGGCTCGGTCGTGATGCTGCTGGGTCTCCTCCTCATCGGCCTCAAGGGCGGCACCTTCGACATGGTGGCACTCGCCACTGACAACGGGTCAGGGCTGAGCCACACCACCCAGCTCATCGCGGTCCTCGCCATCGGCATCGGGCTCGCCGTGAAGGCACCGATGTGGCCGCTGCACACCTGGCTGCCGGACGCCCACACCGCCGCCCCGACGGTCGGCTCGGTGCTGCTGGCCGGCGTGCTGCTGAAGATGGGCACCTACGGCTTCGTACGGATCGTGCTGCCCATCGCCCCCGAGGGGGCGCACACCTTCGCCCCCTACCTCGCCGCCTTCGCGGTCACCGGGATCATCTACGGCTCCCTGGCCTGCCTGGCGCTGGCCCGCACCGGCGCCAAGGGCGACCTGAAGCGGCTCATCGCCTACTCCTCGGTGGGCCACATGGGCTTCGTGCTGCTGGGCATCGCGACCCTCACCCCGACCGGTGTGAACGGCGCGCTGTTCGCCAACATCGCCCACGGCCTCATCACCGGCCTGCTCTTCTTCCTGGTCGGCGCGCTCAAGGACCGGTACGGCACGACCGACCTCGACCAGCTCGCCGGCCGCACCGGCGCCGCCCTCTACGGCCGGGCGCCGCGCCTGGGCGGGCTGCTCGCCTTCGCCGCGATCGCCTCGCTCGGCCTGCCGGGACTGGCCGGGTTCTGGGGCGAGATGCTCGCCATGTTCGGCGCGTTCGACCCGGCGGCCGGCCTCAGCCGCCCGGCCTTCCTCACCTACCTCGCCCTCGCCGCGTTCGGCACCCTGCTCACCGCCGCGTACATGCTGGTCGTGGTCCGCCGGGTGTGCATGGGCGAGCACCCGGGGGAGCCCGGATTCGGGATCGAGACGGCGGCCGGGACCGGAGCCGGAGCCGCCGGATCCGACGCGGTGCCCCGGCTCGTCGACGTGCGTGGCCACGAGTTCGCCGCCTGGACCCCGCTCGTCGTCCTCACCGTCCTCGCCGGACTCTGGCCCGCGGCCCTCCTCGGCCTCACCGACCCGGCCGTGCAGCAGCTCCTCGCAGGAGGCAACTGATGACCGTCAGTGCCGCGAACCTCGTCCAGTCCGTCGACTGGCTCGCGATCGCCCCGCCCACCATCGCCGCCGTGGCCGGGCTCGTCGTCCTGGTCGCCGACCTCTTCCTGCCCGAGCGGCGCAAGCCCTGGCTCGGCTGGATGGCGGTGGCCGGCCTGGTGCTGGCCGGGCTGTCGCTGCTGCCCCTGACGGAGGGCGACCGGAGCACCTTCTGCCTGACCACCCCCGGCGCGGGCGACCTGTGCTCCTATGTCGCCGACGACTTCACCGTCGCCATCCAGCTGCTGGTGCTCGGCGGCGCCGTGCTCGCCGCGCTGCTCTCCATCGACCTGGTGGCGGACGAGAAGATCCCGGCAGGCGAGTTCTGGTTCCTGCTGCTGTCCGCCGTCGCGGGCGCGGTGCTGCTGCCCGCCTCCCGCGATCTGGCCACCCTGATCGTCGCCCTGGAAGTGGCCTCGCTGCCGTCCTTCGCGCTGGTCGGGCTGCGCCGCGGCGACCGGCTCTCCTCCGAGGCCGCGCTGAAGTTCTTCCTCTCCTCGGTCACCGCGACCGCCGTCACCCTGCTCGGCGTCAGCTTCGTCTACGCCGCGACCGGCACCCTGCACCTGACCGGGGTCGCCGAGGGCCTGACCCGGGTCGACCCGCGGCTGGAGACCCTGGCGCAGACCGGAGTGGCCCTCACCCTGGTCGGCTTCGCCTTCAAGACCGCGGCCGTCCCCTTCCACTTCTGGGTGCCCGACACCTATGTGGGGGCTCCGCTTCCGGTCGCCGGCTATCTGTCGGTGGTCGGCAAGGCCGTCGGCTTCACCGGGATCATCCTGGTCACCGTCCTCGCCTTCCCGTCGTACGACGAGGTGTGGGGCCCGGCGCTGGCCGTCCTCGCCGCGCTCACCATGACCGCCGGCAACGTCGCCGCACTGCGCCAGCGCCCGGAGCGCGCGCACAGCGCGGTGCGCCTGCTCGCCTGGTCGTCGGTGGGCCAGGCCGGCTATCTGCTGGTCCCGATCGCCGCCGCCGGATACGCCGACGGCGCATCGGACGCCCGCCACGCCGTCGGCGCCACGGTGGCGT
Source organism: Streptomyces sp. JLBT605 (assembly GCF_058215555.1). Classification (NCBI taxonomy): domain Bacteria; kingdom Bacillati; phylum Actinomycetota; class Actinomycetes; order Kitasatosporales; family Streptomycetaceae; genus Streptomyces; species Streptomyces sp. JLBT605. The sequence goes on along the minus strand of NZ_CM177087.1, from coordinate 2,730,821 downwards.
ACGCCCTGATGTACGCCGCGGTGAACCTCGGCGCGTTCGGGGTCGCCGCGCTGGTGGCCCGCAGCAGCCCGGCCAACCGCCTCACCGACTACCGCGGCCTGTACGCCACCCGGCCGGCGGCCGCGCTCGCCCTCGGCTTCTTCCTGCTCTGCCTGGCCGGACTGCCGCCGGGCATCATCGGCCTCTTCGCCAAGGTCACGGTCTTCTCCGTGGCCGTGGACGCGGGCCTGGGCTGGCTCGCCGTCGTCATGGCGGTGAACGTCGTGATCGCCCTCTACTACTACCTCCAGTGGACGGCGGTGCTCTTCCGGGCCCGGCAGGAGCCGGCCGAGGCGGGCGCCGACTCCGGCGCCGGGGCCGGAGCCGGAGCCGCCGGGGCCGGCGAGGCCCGGGCGGGGGAGCCGGGCGCCGGAGCGGCGGAGCCCACCGGCGCCGCCACCCCGGTCGCCGTCCTGACGCCCGCCGGAGCGGTGAGCGCCACCCGGGCGCCCGTCCCGGTGCCGCTGACCCTCGCCATCGCGCTCGCCGCCGTGCTCGGTGTCGCGCTCTCCGGGGCCCCGGAGCTGGCACTGCGGTTCGCCTCGGGCAGCTTGTTCTAGCCGCTCGCCCCAGCCGCTCGCCCCAGCCGCTCGTCGCCGCCGCTCGGTCTGGCCGCTTCCGGCTGTTCGCCGCCGCCGTCTCATGCCGGCCGCTCCAGGCCACGACGCCCCGTCACCCGCCCTCACCCGCATGGCCGAATCGCACCTTCGGTGCACAAGGGAACTAGTGCTCTTCGTCTGGCGTTGACCAGAACAGGAGGGTCCACTGGAAGGTGGATAAACCTGGCAAAGGGTTCCCCTGCCGCGTCAATTGGAGGGCGTACCGTGCACCGTCGGCACAACGGGCTCAAGACCGCCGTACTCCTCGGCGCGATGTCGGCCCTGATCATCGTGATCGGCAGCCTCTTCGGTCGTGCGGGCCTGGTCATCGCCGTGTTCGTGGCCCTGGCCACCAACGCGTACGCCTACTGGAACAGCGACAAGCTCGCTCTGCGCGCCATGCGCGCCCGCCCGGTCAGCGAGTTCGAGGCCCCGCAGCTGTACCGCATGGTGCGCGAGCTCTCCACCGCCGCCCGGCAGCCCATGCCGCGGCTCTACATCTCCCCGACCGACGCGCCGAACGCCTTCGCCACCGGGCGCAATCCGCGCAATGCCGCGGTCTGCTGCACCGAGGGCATCCTGCGCCTGCTCGACGAGCGCGAGCTGCGCGGCGTCATCGGCCATGAGCTCAGCCACGTCTACAACCGCGACATCCTGATCTCCTCGGTCGCCGGCGCCCTCGCCTCGATCGTGATGTTCCTGGTGAACTTCGCCTGGCTGATTCCCATAGGCCGCTCCGACGACGACGAGGGCCCGGGCATTCTGGGCATGCTGCTGATCATGATCCTCGGCCCGCTCGCCGCCTCGCTCATCCAGCTGGCCGTGAGCCGCTCCCGGGAGTACGAGGCCGACGCCTCCGGTGCCCAGCTCACCGGCGATCCGCTGGCCCTCGCCAGCGCCCTGCGCAAGCTCGACGCCGGCACCAAGGCACTGCCGCTCCCCCCTGAGCCACGCCTGGAGACGGCCGGCCACCTCATGATCGCCAACCCCTTCCGGCCGGGCGCGGGCATGGCCAAGCTGTTCTCCACCCACCCGCCGATGGCCGAGCGCATCGCCCGCCTGGAGCAGATGGGAGGCCCCCGATGAGGGCCGTCGTCAACCTGATCTGGCTGATCCTCTCCGGATTCTGGCTCGCCTGCGCCTACGTCATCGCCGGGGTGGTGCTCTGCGTGACCATCATCGGCATCCCGTTCGGGATGGTCCTTCTGGGTGCAGCATCGCGCTCGGGTCGACCCGCCCTTCGATGACCAGGGGCGGAAGCAGCTCAGGCTCCGGGAGCGGCACCCGCTCCACGTCCGCAAGGGCAGCGTTCACGCGCTCCCAGGTGCCGTCCGCCTTCCAGACGCTGAAGTGCTTCTGAGCCTGAATGGTCGCGCCAGTTTCCTTGATCACGTTGGGCCAGGACTTCCCGGTCCGCGCTTTGTGGAAGATGGCGTCCACAGACCGGCGTACGGTGCCCTTGTAGCCGGTCGGTAGCAAGGGAGCCACCTTGGCCCAGTCGTCGTCCGAGAGCGCGGCAGCGGGCACGTCGCGACCGGCAGCGGTGTACCAGGCACGCACGGTGCAGGGAGCCCCGCCCCGACGATCATCGGGAACCGGGCCCGTAACCGTGACCTTGAGTTCCAGCATCGACAGGATGGCTGCTTGCTGCTCCGGCTCCATGTCGGGGAACGACTCCTTCGCCATCCTGGCAAGAGCCTGAAGATCCCGGGCGCGCCGGTCTGTCTCCTCCATTTCGGCGAGCCACTCGGCCGCTTCATGGCGCAGGTTCTGAAGCTGTTGAAGCTCTTCGTTCAGAGTCGCGGTCGCGGCCGCGATGGCGTCGGGCGACGTGCTGAGTTTCGCGGTCGCCACGATCACAGCTGCGATGGACGCATTCATGCCTTCGATCTGCTGATCGAGATCGGCGATCCGATCAGCCAGAGCGGACTGATCCCCCTGTGCCATGCCGATCCATTCGGCCGCCAGCTCTTCGAGCTTTTCGCTGTCACTTGCGATTTCAGTGACCTTTTTCCACACGTGACTTTCGAGCGCATCGGCATCGATATACGAGCAGCCGCAAGGTTTGTCGCTGAGATTGCGGGAGTGGCTTCCGGAGCAACGGTAGTAGCGGGCGACTTCTCGCTCCGCCGCCCGGCTGATTCCGGTGTACGTCTTTCTGCACAGGCTGATCACCCGGCCGCTGAGGGGATAGAACTCCCGCCGTCCGCTGCTCCGCTTGGCTCCCTCAGCGACCTTGCGCCGCAGCTCCGAGCTCTGCTCCTCGGTCAGCACGCGCGGCAGCTCGATTTCGATCGTCTCACCCCAGATGGGGTTGCTCTCGCCGTCCGTCTTGGCGTGCTTGCCGCGGAAGACGATCACGCCGTCGAGAACGGCTGTTGACATGATTCGATCGCGCAAGTTGTCACGTGTCCACGCCTTGCCCGACCGGGTCTTGATTCCTTCGGCGTTGAGACGGATGGCAGCCTTGCGGAGGTTGAGCCCTTCAGCCACGACGAGTTGGTACACGTAATGCACGACCGTCTTTTCATCCTCGTCGATCACCAGATACGAACCAGGCATGCCCTTGTCCGCGATGCGGTAGCCGTATGGAGGGCGCCCACCCATGTGCGCGGCCGGGGTCAGCTCGGCTTTCTCCTGCAAGCCGCCCTGCGTGCGCTCACGGATGGTCTCCCATTCGGTTTCGGCATAGTCGGCGTCGCGGCGCATCTTCTTGCGACCCTCGGCCGTGGTGTTGTCGTAGTCGTCTGCTACGACCGCCACATACACGCCGATGTCTTCAAGGGCCCAGACCCATCGCCAGAAGGCACGACCGTTGCGGCCGATCACTCGGCCGTCTGGTACGACCACGATGTCGAAGGGGCGCGGAGTCTGTTGTGCCTCCTCCATCAGGTGCTTGAGGTCACCGCGATCCGCCGCCTCCAGAGTCCCCGAGACTCCGTCGTCCTTGTACGTCCCGACGTGGGCCCAGCCTTTGAGCGCGATGTGGCGGACAGTCTTCCTGCTCTGCCGGGCCACGCCATAGCCCTTCTTCTGGTCCTCAGTGGAAACCCGCAGATAGTCAACGGCGCGCAGCGTGCGCGTACCGGACCCCCGAGCGGCTGTCTCCATGGCTGAGGCCAGACGTGTGCTTACATTGGACATGTCGACTCCCAATCAGTCGGCCAGCCCCGGGGCGGTGCCAGCCGCCGCCGGGGCGCTTTGTCAACTGGCATTCTACCGCGCTGATTTGACGCTACGTCGGGACTTTTCGCAATTTCTGCTGCTCTTATGTGGCCCGAAGAGAATCCTCAAGAGCCGTGTCCGCTCGGCCGGTGAAAGCGTCTTGTCGGGAGTCCAGACGACTTTGGTCTCCGTCATCACACGCACCCCCGAATCGTCAGTTCCTCCCGTGCGAGTTGGCGGTTCTGGACGAGGTCTTCCGCGATCCCGGCAGCAATGAGCGCGGCGCCAGGCGTGTGGCCGGAGCCGGCGTAGCGCCAACGGGAATCCGTGATGTGTCCGGGGTGGTCGGCCAAGACGTCGACATCTGCCGCCCGCTGGTGATCGGCCCGTTCGGCGCGCAGGGCCGTATAGGTGGTGGAGTACGCGCGTGACTTGGTGAGGATGTGGCCGCGGTAACCGAGGGTGTGTGCCCAGTCCCGCAGCCGGAGCGGTGCCAGTTCGGGGAGGCCGCCGAGCCGCCAGCAGGTGCGCATGAGCGTGCGGAGGTGTGCCGGGACCGGTGCCGCCTCGATGGCGTCCAGGTCGCGGACGCGGTGGTCGAGCCCGGCCGTGGTCTCGCTGGCCCCCTTGGTGACGTACTTGGCGACGTACGCGGCGACCGCTTCATCGGTGAGTCCGTCAGTGTCGCCGAAGGCACGTAGGGGGCGGGCGTCGAGCTGGGCTCCCCAGCGGAGTCCGTGCTGACCCAAGGCCGGGCTGTACGGGGCGCTCAGACTGACGGCAGCCGCCGCGCTGCGTACCGCGGGGATGAGGAGGTCGACCGTTGCCCAGGACGGCGGCGGGTCATGGGGCCCATGGCTGCCGTCGAGCCGGACGACGACATGGAGGTGGACAGCGCCACGCCGTTGGTACTCGGCGACCTTGGCGTACGAGATCCGAACGGTGCGGCGGAGGCCGGCGCGGGAGCAGCCGAGGCGTGCGGCGAGATGGTTGTACAGGTTGTCGGTGAACGCCTTCCACAGCCGTCCGGCGTGTGCGTGCCACAGGACGTGTGCCGGGTAGTCGTAGCAGTCGGGGCACAGCGGCTGTCCAACAACCGGATCGGCGGGCATGTGCACGGCCGGGCAGCCGAGGCTCCGACCGTGGCTACAGGTAGCCGCCTCTCGCCGAGGGCGGCAGCGCTTCCCATCGTCGGTGCAGTGAACGGGGCCGAAGCTGGGAGCGGTGAGTGTGACGAACAGTCGCGGTCGCTGCCGCACGGAGCCGGGGAGGTTCTTACCGCCGACGAGCCCGGCGCGGACCAGATGGAAGGTGTCACCCGCGTGGAGGCGCGAGCAAGGGGCGCAGACGGAGGCGCGGCGGTTGCGACAGCGGACCATGAGGCGTTCACCAGGTTCGTTGCTGGTGTCGTAGTGACGGATGATCTCGCCGGTGAATGCGTCCCGTGTGGTGGTGGCTCCGGTGAGATGGATCGGGTGGGCGCAGCCGCCCGTGGCGGTGATCTGCTCCAGCCAGCGAGGGAACTGAGGGTCTTGAGCGATGCGGATCAGGTCTTGGTCGACTTCGGTCAGCTGACGCAGGCGCGCCGCGCGGTCGAGTGCGGTGCGCCGGTCAGCTGCGGTTGTCTCGGTGGTGATGGTGGTGACCTTCCAGGGTGGGCCGCCGCAGCGGCACGGATGAATGGGGCTGGATCGCTCACGTCCATGGGGATCACTCCTCGGGCGGATGGGGTGGTGGTCGGTGGGTCAGCGGATGGTTCCGAAGCCTCGGCAGACTCGGCAGCGGCGCCGCCGCCCGGTCCAGGTCGTTCGGGCGCCCTCTCCCTTGCAGGCGGGGCAGCGCACGCGGCTCATGGGCATGGTTCGGGCCTTCCTGGTTGGTCTAGGCGGAGGTGAAGCCGGAGGAGACCCAGTTCACGAAGGAGTCGGCGGTGGCGAAGGCCGGCGTCTGGCCGAGGTACATGCCGAACAAGACGATCAAGGTCGCGTCCCACCAGCGCACGGTGTGTGTACGGACGAGGAGGAAGGTCGCCAGACCGAAGAGCAGGGCCAGGGAGAGGCTCATGCCGTCGCACCTCCCGCTATCGCTTCCTTGAGAGCGTGGGTAACGCCAGGCAGGCTGGGGGTCAGGTCCCGGTGCTCAGCCGCGGTCGTCTGAGCTTCAGCGGTGGTGGTCAGGTGGGACCGTCCGCGCATCCACCCGCCCGACTCGCTGGTTGTGACGGCGACGCCCTGCTCTGTCCCGGTGATCGACTGCGTCACAGCCACGGCATCCTTGTTGAGGTCACCAAGGGTCATCTCGGCGGTACCGGGGTCGTTGACCCGGTGGCAGATCCGGCCGCTCAACTGGGCCCGCAGCGCGGTCACGCCCGCCCCAAGGTCAGAGCCGACCCGTTGCCCGGCTACGACCAGGTGCAGGCCCAGGGCCGCGCCGAGCTGGGCCAGCCGCAGCAGGTAGGTCGAGCACTGCTCAGCCTCAGAACGCTGATCCTTGCTGCCATTGGTCAGGTACAGCTCCGCCAGCTCATCCACGATCACCACGACCGGCACCGGCCGTTCCTCGTCAGGTAGTTCCCAGATCGAGCGGACCCCGGCCAGACGGCAGGCGGACATGCGCTCTTGCATGTCGGCGACGAGCGCACCCAGGACGGCGACCGCTTCACTGCGGCAGGTGGCCAGCGCCGAGAGCCGCGCTTCGAACAGTCCCAGCTCCATGCCGCCCTTGCAGTCGACGCCGACCAGGGCGACGGGCTGCGGGGCGAGTTGCGTGATCAGTCGGGCTATCAGCGTGGATTTGCCCGACTGCGTGGCGCCGACGATCAGCCAGTGGGGCATGCGGCGGAAGTCCATGACCCAGGCCCGTCCGGTCTCCAGTGCACCCACTTGGGCCGACAGCAACGAGGCCGACGCTGGCCGGGCAGGCCGCTCGGGATGCTCCAGCGGATCGGTGGCGGTTGCGGTGATCAGCACGACACCGCGTTCGGGTGAGGTGACGCGGACGGCGTGGACGCGCCAGGCGTGCGCGAAGGCGTCGGCTGCTGCCAGGTACGGCGCGGGGGTCTGCCCGGCGTGGAGCCGCACGACCAGCGACAGGCCGTTCGGCGTCGGACGCGGTAGCGAGCGACGCGGCGCCTTGGCGCGCAGCGGATCGCCCTTGACCACCAGGTCACCCAGGAGCCGCCTGTTCGACTGGTGGGTGACCGTGAGGTCGGTGAGGTGAGCGACCCGGCGCCAGGTGAGCATCACGCGCAGTGCTGTGCGGGGGTAGCCGGTGAGGTACCAGTGCCAGTCGGGCCGCCGCTCGCTCAGTTCCCGGCCGACGACCAGCAGCCAGGCCAGCAGGGCCAGGGCGAAGGCGAGGAGGATGGCGTTCATCAGGCGCCACCGCCCTTGCCACCCGGCGCCACGGCGGTGATGGCAGCGGCGCGGAAGCTGATGCCGTGGCGGTCGCCCATGGACCAGGCGAACGCCTCCAGGCCCGTGACGCGTACTTCCGCGCCCTCCACCAGGCCCTTCGGCTCTCCGGGAACGGCGATCTCGATCACCGAAACGCGCCGAGCTTCCTGACGCACCGTCACGGCGACGGTGTAGATCGTGTTGCCGTCACGGTCCTTCTTGACCGCGTTGGTCTCCATGTTCGTGATCTTCGGCTCCGGTGCGACCGCGCACCGCAGTACGCCGAGCCGCGAAGTGTCCACAGGTATGGACTGCATGAGGATTGGCCTCCCAGCCAGTCAGACGTCAGCTGACGTCACTCGTGCTTACGAGTGACGACTATGTACATCTTGACCCGGGAACGCAAGAACTTATGCTTACGAGTGACGTCAACACACGTCACGGCAGCGGAGACGAGACCACGAGGAGCACTCAACAATGGGAGAGATCCAGCGCCCCGGCGCCCTGTACCAGCAGGTGGCAGCGGAGATCCGCAGCGGCATCGTCTCCGGCGAGTACCCGCCCGGCACGCTCCTCCCGTCCGAAGCCGACCTCATCGACCGCTACAAGGTCAGCCGCCCGACGGTCCGCAAGGCCATCGCCGCACTCCGCGCCGAAGGGCTCGTTGACGTCGTCCACGGCAAGGGCAGCTTCGTGCGCTCCGTGCCCGCCCCGGCACTGACGATCAACCGCACCGTCAGCCGGAGCGGCAAGGTGTTCTCCATCGACGGCGGCATGTGGCAGCAGGTCGAGGAGCCGACGCCCTACCGCACGCAAACGACCGCCATCACCGGCCCGCTTCTTGGACTCGGCGAAGGCGAGGCGCTGTTCGGCGTCGACCGCCTGCTGACCGACCCAGCCACCGGTACCCGCGCCCTGCACCGCGTGCTCATCCCGTTCGCCACCGCCGCCGAAGTCGAGCAACTCGCCGACGCCCCCGACACCGAGCCCGCCGAGATCTATACGGCCCTCACCGCGGCAGGCCACAAGCTGACCTGGTCCGAGGCGGTTGGCGCCCGCATGCCGCTCCCCGACGAGCGCAGCACTCTGGGCATCCCCGAGGCAACGCCGGTCGTCCACACCACTCGCCTGACCCTCGGCAACGACGACCGGCCACTCATCCTTGAGGAACTGCGCGCCAGCGCCGACCGCGCCCAGTTCGCCTTCAAGGTCACTGTCGACAAGGGGCTCCGAGCCGTCCCGACCTCCTGAGCGCGGACTGTCGAAATCTGTCTTCACTTACTCAAGGGCGCGCCTACGGCGCGCCGGGCGGCCTGGCCGCTCCCGGCCGGGCTGCGGCCTGACGGCCGGTCCCGGCCAGGCGGGCCCACCGCCCCTCCGCCTTACCCATGAGCACGGAGACAGCACGACCGTCTGCTCAGGTCAGAACGCTCGGGCTGGGGCCAGCGGCCGGAGAGGCTTTAGGCAGCCACCATGGGGCGAGCCTCCAAGATCAGGGGGCCGATCGGGCTAATGCGGGCAGGCCAGGAGCCAGCCCGATCGCGGGCCAGCGTAAGGCCCCCTGATCTCTCGCCCCATGGCAGCTCCCGCCCAAAGCCTCTCCGACCGCCGGCGTGCCCACCGCGCGCCACCCAACGCAGCTGCTCACCCTCAACCCGCCTCTTCCCACGGCGTTCCACTCGCCCGAAGAACCTTGGCGATCTCCCGTGCGACCTTGGGCGGCAGCTCGAGACGCACCACGCCGGAGCCGTCCGCCCCAGCATCCGGCCGCAACTTCACTCCCGCGAGATCCACCCCGATGACCGCCAGCGCGTCAGCCAGCTCCGGCGCTGCCTCAGCGGCATCCCGCCAGCCGCCTATGTAGTCGACCCCGCGCACCCACAACGAAGCAGCAGGGTCGATGTCGTCGCCCGCGAGCCCCTCGCGCCCCCGCTCACACACCGTTCAAGTCCTCTCGTCTCAGGCCGAGGCGTCGGTAAGACATGCCGAGCGCCCCGGTACCATCGGCACCGGGGTCCTGATCAGGGACTCTCAACCGGACCACCCCGGTAGCTGTCCAGGCGCAGGGGTGGTCCGGTCTTGCATCTGCGGTTGTTGCTCGCGGTCCGGCTCCTCAGCCCTGAGCCTGAAACGGGCGAGGAAGCCGGACCGCTGACGGTGGACTCAGGGAGTCGCCCACCGCCAACCCCGGCATGGCCCCGCACCGACAGCAGGCACGCCAGGGGATTTGAAAGGCGGAAGCCGCCGAGCTCTACGCACCACGGCGACTTCCGCCCGTCTTTAGGGCGACCCAGCAATCAGGGCGAGCCGCACTGGTGCCGCTCCCAGCTGTGTCGCCAAGCACTGTTCCATCACGCCTGCACGCCCCCAGCTGCCTCCGGCAAGCCGGAGTTCTCCAGGAGGAACCGCAGCGTGTACCCCAGGCTCTTCACGCGCCGCGCGGCCGACTGCAAGCCCGGGCCGAGACTCCGACCCACCTCGTAGGAGATGGAGTCGAGTTGGCTCCGCTTCCGGTGCCACTCCACAGAGCCGTGCCACAGGCCATCGACACGCTTCTCTGCCAGCGGCGTCAGTGCTTCGATGTGCCCCAGCAGATCCAGGTGCAGCGCGCACAGCTCGTCGTACGGCGGCAACGCCGACCGCTTAGCCAGCGCACGGGTAATCGTCTCCTTGACCCCGTCAACATCCACCGCCGTGCCGGTCTCACCGCTCACCCGACACCGCCAAGTCACACCGGGCACACACCAGCAACGTGCGACGGCCTTCGGACCGCATTTGCTCCTGGCGCCGTTCATGGGCGATGACGTACGGGCGTACCAGCGCGATTGATTGGCCGTCCACCGACCGCTCGACATGCCCGTGAGGCACACGCGGCAGATGAAGCGTCGGTGCATCCTTCGTTCCCCTGGCGGAGCGGCCTTCGGCTACTCGATGGCTGCCCGTCGCAGGGAACAAGCGCCGGAGGACTCTGGAAATACAGCCCCTTGTGTCCACTCGTCGACCGTCCTCCCCGGACTTGTGCGGCTTGAACGGGGAGACCGTAGGAGCCCAAAGCAGGGTGGACCCGGAAGAAAATTCCGGGTCCACCCTGCAAGTTGCTCGAAGTCCGACTACTTGATGGCGCCAAGCCCCAAAGCGAGTTCGCGAACGTCGCGGCGGCGGCTCCGCTCGTGCAGCCGGCGCGCCAGATCCCGGGCGAACTCATGCGCCCGCATCTGCTCAGGGGCGGTCTTGAAGGCCCGCTTCAGATGGTCGGCCGCGTCGTCGGTCCGGCCAGCCTCGCCGTAAGCCCTGGCCACGTCAAGACGCGCACGTGCCCGCCGCTCGACAGGAAGGTTCCGCGTAGGCCGCACTCCCGGCGCTATGTCCACGGCGACCTGGACGTCTTCGAACTCAAGGGCCAGCGCCAAGCGATGGATCTCCACATTCGTCGGTCCGAACGACGTCCACAGCTCATTGGCGTCAGCCCCGAGCCGATCGGCTGCCAACTGCGCCTTGGCGATCATTTCGTCAGCCAGCGGCCGATCACGAAGCCGCGCGGCGGCCACCGCCCCGTTCAGGAAGAGCGTCCCATAGAGCGACAGGGCGGCTGGCGAACCTTCCCACCAACCCCTGGGGAGATCGTCAGCAGCGTCGAGCGTGACGTTCACCGCCTCCGCGGCCATGCCGGCCCCGAGCTGGACATGAGCGACGCACCGCCGAAGCGCCAGTATCACGCCGGGGTCTCCCGAAGCGCTTGCAGCGACGTCGCCCTGATCCGCCGCTGTCCAGGCAAGATTTGTCTCGCCCAGCTTGCGGAGGAACGCCGCCGTGACATGGCACGTCAGGGCGAACAGCCTGAGCGCCCGAACCTTGTCCTGCCCCGAGGAATGCTCGTGTGTGGCCAGGCGCGCGCCCACCAGCAGTGCCGGAAGCCGCTCGGCAAGCCGTGCGTACTCGGACGACTGATACAGGTCCCAGGCGTCGTTGACCTCCACGGCCAGGCGCTCCAGGCGTAGCGGCTCCCGCTCGTCGTACAGCGAGCCCGCAAGCCGTCGAGACTGCATGAGCGCGGACCGGATAGCGGGGATGCTGCCCGTGTGATCGTCGTGATCATCCAGGAGCGTCGGAGCCCCTTGCAGATCCTCCACGTGCACGCGCAGGGCTTCCGCCAGGTCCGCCAGCATCTTGACGTTATTCACCGGGATCCGCCCTGACTCGACCCGGTAGACCCAGTCCTCGGAGCGGTTCAGCAGCTCACCGAGCTGCCACTGATGGAGGCCCCGCCGCTCCCGGTAGAACCGCACGCGCTTCCCGAACGAGAGATGGTTAGCCATGCCGCGCACTGTGTGACCCCCTCACCCTGTGAAGCCGAGTGTCACACGCGGAGCCACGTGCCGACAGATGAATGGTCGACTCAGGCCCTTGTCGGCCCGATCAGTAGGCTCGGGGCATGGCCGAGAACGAGCACGAGCAGCGGATGGCGCGCCCCCGCATGGCAGCGGGCGCCCTGTTCTTTGACGAGCAGGGCCGCGTCTTGCTGGTCCGTCCCTCGTACAAGCCGATGTGGGAGATCCCCGGCGGGTATATCGAGTCGGACGAGTCCCCATTGGCCGCGTGCCGACGCGAGGTCAAGGAGGAGCTGGGTATTACCCCGGACATCGGTCCTCTGCTGGTCATCGACTGGGCGCCGAATCCCGGCGAAGGCGACAAGGTCCTGTTCGTCTTCGACGGCGGTGAGCTGAGCGCGGATGCGGCGGCGTTGATCGAGCTGGCCTCTGACGAGCTGCTGGCCGCCGAGTTCCATCCGGCGGAAGATCTTGATCAGCTTCTGATTCCGAGGCTCGCCCGCCGTGTGAAGAAGGCCGTGGCCGCACGGATCCAGGGCCAGCCTCTTTATCTGGAGCACGGCGAGCAGCCAGCCGAGTAGTGGCTGATCGCAGAGGCCGCCAAGCAGGAGGAAGCCCCGGCTCGTCAAGCCGGGGCTTCGTTGCCACGTGAGCTGAGATCAGCGCCCGCCGAACGTCTCGTCGCTGGAAACGACCTCGTGCCCGAGGGGCATGAGGGAGATCGGAATCAGCTTGAGGTTCGCCCAGCCGAACGGGATGCCGATGATCGTGAGGCAGAGCAGGAGGCCCGTGACGAGGTGGCCGATGGCGAGCCACCAGCCCGCGAAGATGAACCAGATCACGTTGCCGATGAGCGAGGGTGCCCCGGCACCAGTCTTTCTCACTGCCGTACGGCCGAAGGGCCAGAGCATGAAGCCGGCGATTCGCAGCGAAGCGACGCCGAACGGGATTGTCACGATCAAGACGAAGCAGACCAGCGCAGCCGCCGCGTAGGCGAGCGCCATCCAGAAGCCGCAGAGGATCAACCACAGGGTGTTGAGGATGAAGGTGATCGGCTTCATGATCGCCTCCCCTTCATGGACGGCGCTCGTACGCGTTCTCATTAGCCAGTATCCGGCGATCAGGTACGGAGTCGGAACCGCAGCGGCCGAATGGCCGCATGGTGAGGGTCGGAGGACGATCCCGTTCGGCATCGCGGCCTTCCGGATCGCCGGGTTCGCGCTGTGGCCCTTCGGCCGCATGGCGGTGCCGCGCCGGGACGCCGGGGCGGCGTCCTGCGTGGGTAACATCCTCTGGCTGATCCTCGCCGGCTGGTGGCTGGCGCTCAGCCATGTGATCACCGGTCTGCTGCTCTGCCTGACGATCATCGGCATCCCGCTGGGCCTGGCCAACTTCAAGCTGATCCCGATCTCGCTGACCCCGCTGGGGCACGAGATCGTGCCCGCGGACCGGCCCTTCGGTGACACCCGCCGGTGACATCCGGCGCCCCTCATACGCCGCGAGGGTTTTCCCCGTTTCAGCGCCATCTCGCCGCGACCTACTGTGTGTTCACCGGTGGTCTTCGCAACTGAGGGCCCGAAAAGCCTCCCCCTCCCGTCCCCCACGTCGGGAGCAGGAGATGACTCGGGCTGTCAGGGTCATGAGCGTGCGAAGACCACCGGTCACATGTTTTTCCGGCCCCGCGGCCGGAGTGCGGAGGCGTCGTACGGCGGACAGCCGGATACGGACGCGTGACCGGGCCCCCGGCCCGAGCTCCGCAAGGCCCAGGCCCCGGCGCGGCCCCGCAAGGCCCAGGCCCAGGCCCGAGCTCCGCAAGGCCCAGGCCCCGGCCCCGGCGCGGCCCCGCACCACAGCCCCCGCCTCACCGGCCCCCGCCGCACCGTCCCGTCCCCGTATCCTCTCCAGGGACGACCCCCGGCCCCGGCCCCAGGACGGTGGACATGCCGCTGAACCCGCACCCGGAGGTGCCCGTAGGCCGGTCAGCCCTGCTGACCCGGCTGGAGCGGGCGCTGGGCGAGCGTGGTCGCGTCGTGCTCACCGGCGCGGCCGGCGTCGGCAAGACAGCCGTCGCCGCCGCGGCCGCCCGCCGCGCCGAACTCCGCGGCGAAACGGTTCTCTCCCTCGTCCCCGAGGCCGCCGACCGGCACATACCCGGCGCCGCCACCGCCACCCTGCTGGCCGCCGCTCCCGAGAACCTGATCGCCGGCCTCCCCGAGCCGCAAGCCCTCGCCGTCGCCGTCACCCTGCGCCGGCTGCCCGCCCCCGAGACCGGCCAGGACCCGATCGCGCTGCGGATGGCCGTCGCCGGACTGCTGCGCGCGCTGGCCGCCACCGGCCCCGCCCTGCTGGTCGTGGACAACGCGCACTGGCTGGACGCGGAGAGCGCGACCGTCCTGCGGTCCGCCCTGCACCTCGCCCCGCCGCAGCTGCGGGTCATCCTCGTGGAACAGCTCTACGGCACCAGCACCAGCACCGGCCACGGCCACAGCGGCGGCGACGGCGACACCGCCGAGCCGGCCCCGGAGCCCGCCGGCACCGACATCCTCGCCGGCCTGGGCGGCCCCGACGTCATCGTCGTCCCGCCGCTGGACGCCGACGAGGTCGCCGAGCTCCTCGTCCGGCACGGTCTCCCGTACCGCCTGGCCGGACGCATCCACCAGGCCAGCGGCGGCAACGCGCGGCTCGCCCTCACCGTGGGCCGCTCCCTGAAGGTCACCCGGCGGTCGGTGCACCACGCCGACGGGCTGCCGCTGACCGGCCAGGCCCGCCTGGCGGCCCGCCGCATGCTGGACCGGGTCCCCGTCCCGGTACGGGACGCGCTGTTCCTCGCCGCCCTGGCGCACCGCCCCACCGCCGGGCTGCTGCGCCGCGCCGGCCGGCCCGCCGCGGACTCCGAGCTGGCCGTCGCCGAGCAGGCCGGACTGATCAGCCTCAGCGAGGACGGCGCGGTCGCCTTCACCGCCGGAGTGATCCCCTCCACCCTGGTCGCCGAGTCCGGCCAGGAGGCCCGCGCCGCCGGTCACGCCGCCCTCGCCGAGGCCGTCTACGACCCGGTGCACGCGGTACGCCACCGAGCCCTGGCCACCGACACCGCCGACGAGGAGCTGGCCGCGGCGCTCACCGAGGCCGCCGGAGCCTCCCGGGCACGCGGCAACCGGGCGCTCGCCGCCGAACTCGGGCTGCTGGCCGCCGAGCGCACCCCCGCCGGCCGGCCCGACCCGGAGCTGGCCCGGCTGGTCACCGCCGCCCAGGACGCGGGCCGGGCCGGCCGCGCCGACCTGGCCCGGCGCGCCGCCAACGCCATCCTGGCCCGCGACGCCGGCCCCGCCGACCGGGTGCGCGCCCGGCTCGCCGTCTTCGACACCGCCGGGCAGGGCCTGGCCGACCTGGACGAGGAGTACGCGCACGCGGTCCAGGACGCCGGCGACGACCTGGAGCTGCGCGCCGCCGTCCAGCTCCGGCTCTCCTGGAAGTACCTGCTGACCGACGGCGACCCGGGCCGGTCCCGGGAGGCCGCCATCGCCGCCGCCTCCCTCGCCGAAGCGGCCGGGGACCGCTCCACGGCCGCCAAGGCGCTGGCCATCCGGGCCCGGGTGGAACGTTCCCTCGGCATCGAGGAGGCCGAGGCCAGCCTCGCCGAGGCCCGCGCCCTGGAGACCGCGCACGGCCCGGCCGGTGCCCTCAACCCCGCGCAGATCCTCACCATCCGGCACGCCCTCTTCGACGACCGGCTCACCGAGGCCCGCTCCCAGCTGATCGCCCTGCTGCCGGTCGTGGAGCGCCGGGGGACCGCCGAGGACGTCATCGAGGTCTGCCGCACCCTCGCCGAGGTCCAGGCCCGCCTCGGACAGTGCACCGCGGCGCTCGGCCACGCCCGGCGCTCCCTGGAGCTCACCCTGGAGGCCGGGCTCTCCCCGGGCCCGGCCTGGTACGCCGCGGCGCTCGCGGAGACCGCCGGCGGCTCCTTCACCCGGGCCGAGAGCTACGCCCGGCGCGGCGTCCAGGCGTCCGAGGAGGAACGCGACCAGGTCTTCCTGGCCCGCAACCGCTACGCGCTCGGGCGCATCCAGCTCATCACCGGGGACGTCGCCGCCGCGCTGCGCAGCCTGCGTTCCGTCCAGGACCTGGAAGCGGCCCAGCAGGTCGTGGACCCGTCCATGCTCCGCTGGCACGAGGAGCTGGCCCTCGCCCTGGTGGCGTCCGACGAACCCGGCCAGGCGGCGGCGCTGATCGACGCCACCCGCCCCACCGCCGAGCGGCTGGGCCGGGACACCGTGCTCCTGGGCCTGGACCGCGCCCACGCCATGTGCCTGGCCGCGCAGGGCGACCCGGAGACCGCCGTCGGAATGCTGGAGAAGATCGCGCGGCGGTACGCCGACCGGGACCTCCCGCTCGACCAGGGGCGGACCCTGGTCCACCTCGCCCGCGTCGAACGCCGCCGCCGGCGCCGGGCGCCCGCGCAGTCGGCGCTGCAGTCCGCGGCCGAGGTCTTCACCCGGCTGGGCGCCAAGCCCTGGCTCGCCCTGACCGCGGAGCCCGTCGCGGCCCCCCGCGCCGACCGCGCCGCCTCCGCCCCGGGCACCGGCACCCAGCTCACCGAGGCGGAGCTCCGCCTCGCCCGGCTGGTGTGCCAGGGCGCCAGCAACCAGGAGGCGGCCGCCAAGATGTTCCTCAGCGTGAAGACCGTGGAAGCCCGGCTGACCCGCATCTACCAGAAGCTCGACGTCCGCTCCCGCGCCCAGCTCTCCGCCGCCCTGCGGCAGTCCTAGGGGAGGCGCGAAGGGAAGGGACTCCTGAACGTCCTGAACGCGGTCCGGCCACGGCGGGCGGTAGCCCACCGTGGCCGGACGCGCAGGTCAGACAGGTACAGCCGTCGTCACCGGTAGTTGACGAACTGCAGCGCGAAGTCGAGATCCTTGCCCTTGAGGAGCGCGATGACGGTCTGGAGGTCGTCACGGCTCTTGGAGGACACCCGCAGCTCGTCGCCCTGCACCTGGGCCTTGACGCCCTTGGGGCCCTCGTCGCGGATGATCTTGGCGACCTTCTTCGCGTTCTCCTGGGAGATCCCCTCCTCCAGCGAGGCGAAGATCTTGTACTCCTTGCCGGAGGCCTGCGGCTCGCCCGCGTCCAGGGCCTTCAGCGAGATGCCGCGCTTGATCAGCTTGGACTGGAAGACGTCGAGGATCGCCTTCACCCGCTCCTCGGAGTTGGCACGCATCTCGATCTTCTCACCCGACCAGGCGATCGAGGCTCCGACGCCCTTGAAGTCGTAGCGCTGGGCGATCTCCTTCGCGGCCTGGTTGAGGGCGTTGTCGACCTCCTGCCGCTCGACCTTCGAGACAATGTCGAAACTGGAGTCGGCCATATTGAGTTAGCTCCTCGTACGTAGATCGGTCAGGGGTACGGCCCACCCGGACCGCACCGGTCAGCCTAGTCACCTCGGCCATGATCGAGCGGCGATCAACCCGGTGGCGAACCACCCCCGGTCATCGGGTATGGTTTACGTCGTTGCCAGGGAGTTCCGACGCAAGAGCGGAAACCCCGGCTCCATCCCAGGCGGTGTGCCCGAGTGGCCAATGGGAGCGGACTGTAAATCCGTCGGCTTAGCCTACCCAGGTTCGAATCCTGGCGCCGCCACAGGATAAGGGAAACGGCCCCTGATCTGCGGAAACGCAGCTCAGGGGCCGTTTTCGTGAGTCCTGGAGCAGAAACGGCGGTCCTGAAGAAAGAAACAGGGACATGGACTACCAGGCAGTGCTGGAGAAGGTCGCGGCCGAGGTGGCACCGCAGCTCGGTCGCGGGCAGGTGGCCCAGTACATCCCGGCGCTGGCCTCCGTGGACCCCGGCCGGTTCGGGATGGCGGTCGCGGACCTGGAGGGCAGGGTCACCGGGGTCGGCGACTGGGAGGTCCCCTTCTCCGTCCAGAGCATCTCCAAGGCGTTCAGCCTGGCACTGGTCCTCGCACAGGACGGCGAGAGCATCTGGCGGCGGGTCGGCCGCGAGCCGTCCGGCAACCCCTTCAACTCCCTGGTCCAGCTGGAGCACGAGAACGGCATCCCGCGCAATCCGTTCATCAACGCGGGCGCCCTCGTCGTCACCGACCGGCTGCTCTCCCTGACCGGCGACGCCAGCACCACCATGCTGGAGTTCCTGCGCGCCGAGAGCCGCAACCCCGACCTCGCCTTCGACCCGGCGGTCGCCGCCTCCGAGACCGAGCACGGCGACCGCAACGCCGCCCTCGCCCACTTCATGGCGAGCTACGGCAACCTCGACAACCCCGTCCCCGCGGTACTGGAGCACTACTTCTGGCAGTGCTCGATCGAGATGAGCTGCCGCGACCTGGCGCTGGCCGGCGGCTTCCTGGCCCGGCACGGGCTCCGCACGGACGGCTCCCGGCTGCTGTCCCGGCGCGAGGCCAAGCGGATCAACGCGGTCATGCTCACCTGCGGCACCTACGACGCCGCCGGCGACTTCGCCTACCGCGTCGGCCTGCCCGGCAAGAGCGGCGTCGGCGGCGGCATCATCGCGGTGATCCCCGGCCGCTGCACGCTGTGCGTGTGGAGCCCGGGCCTGGACGCCCGGGGCAACTCGGTCGCCGGGGTCGCGGCGCTGGACGCCTTCACCACGCTGACCGGCTGGTCCGTGTTCTAGAGGACCTCCCCGGGGCCCCAACGGACACCCCTAGGAGGCGACGACCGCCCGCACCGCCTCCACCACCGGTCGCGTGCCCTCGATCAACTCCAGGGTGCGGCCGGCGGTGCCCGGCTCGTCCAGCAGCGCGGCGAGCGCGGCGGCCACGTCGTCCCGGCTGATGTCGCCGCGCCCGGTGCGCTCGGCGAGGGTCACCCGCCCGGTGCCGGGGTCATCGGTCAGCCGACCCGGCCGCAGCACGGTCCAGTCGAGCCCGGGCCGGGAGCGGACGGCCTCGTCGGCGGCGCCCTTGGCGCGCAGATACGCGGAGAAGACCGGGTCGGAGCCGTCCGGGGCGTCGGGGTTCGCACCCATCGACGAGATGATCAGATAGCGCCGCACGCCGGCCCGTTCGGCCGCGTCGGCGAAGAGCACCGCGGCCGCGCGGTCGACCGTGTCCTTCCGGGCGGTGCCGCTGCCCGGCCCGGCGCCCGCCGCGAAGACCACCGCGTCGGCGCTCTGAAGATGCTTGGCCACGTCCTCCACCGAGGCCGTCTCCAGGTCGCACACCACCGGTTCCGCGCCCGCCGCCAGCAGGGCACCCGCCTGCTCCGGCCTGCGGATGATGCCCGCGACCTCGTCCCCGCGCCCGGCGAGCAGCCGCTCCAGCCGCAGCGCGATCTGACCATGTCCTCCAGCGATGACAATGCGCATGATCCCGACCGTACGCCCAGCGGCACGCCGTGCAACCTTGACCGGCCGTCGTGAGTCTGATCCCGCGAACTCAACGATTCGAGGAGCCCGCCATTTCCGCCGTCCCCGCCCCCTGCGCCCGTCCGGGCCTCCGCAGGTCGCTGACCGCCGCCGGCTGTGCCGCGCTCCTGGTCACCGGCCTCGCCGCCTGCGACCCCGCCCGCCAGGCCCCCGCGGACGAGCGGCTCGCGAACGCCACCGAGAAGCTCGGCGAGCGCACCTCGCTGTCGGTCGCGTTCGACATCGAGGCGACCCCGAGCCAGCTGGTGGCGCTCTCCAGGGCCGAGTCCGCGGACGACCCGATGCCCCGGGAGATGGCCGAGTTCCTCTCCGGCCTGCGGATATCGCTGGCCGTGCAGACGAAGAAGCCGATCGCCGAGGCGGGGGAGAAGGACGTCGTCGGCTCGCGGCTCACTCTCTCCGGGCCGGACGGCGAACTGGCCGAGTACCGCCTGATCGGCGAGACGGCGTACTACCGCGCCGACATCCAGGCGCTGGGCGAGGCCACCGGAAGCCCGGTGCCCTCCGCGGAGGAGGCCGGCGCGCTCCTGCCGGAGGGCGCCGAGGGCCTCAGGAAGATCCTCGAACACAAGTGGATCAAGATCGATGTGGCCGAGCTGGAGAAGGCGCGGCAGGAGGCCGGCCTCTCGTCCGGTCCCTCACCCGAGCCCAGCCTCGACTCCAAGACCGGCAAGAAGATGCTGGACGCGGTGCGGGACTCGCTCTCCCGCGACGTCACCGTCAAGGACACCGGGACCCGCGACGGGGTCACCCACCTGGTCGCGACCGGGTCGGCACGCGCGCTGCTGACCGGGGTCTTCGCCCAACTCCGGCCGCTCGCCAAGGACATGCCGGGCAGCCCGGAGCTGCCGACGGCCAAGGACCTCAAGGAGGTGCCCGACGAGAAGCTCAGCGTCGACTTCTCGGTCGAGGGCGGCGAGCTGTCCGGCATTCGCACCGACCTCGCGCCACTGATCGATGATGTGGCGAAGGGTCAGAAGCTCCCGCTGAAACTGGCGTTGGGCGGCGCGGGCAGGATCACCGCCCCGGCCGGGGCCACCGCGCTGGACATCCGCGAGCTCATGATGGCCATGGGCGCCGCCGCCGCGGCCGACAGCGTCTCCGACGAGCAGTACGAGGTCGGCGCCGACGAGCTGGAGGGCGACGGCTTCGATCAGTACGAAGACCCCGAGGACGGCGACGTCAGCGGCCTGCAGGTGGACGCCGACGAGCTCTACGCCGACCTGGAGGGCTGACACCTTCCGCCTGCGTCCTGGGAGCCCTCAGGGGCCTTCAGGGGTCCGTGGAGGGCCCCTTGGCAGATCCCGCGCCGCCGCTCAGCCGCAGGTCGGCAGCGGTCGGCGCTCAGGTCGGCGGGTGCTGCCCGGGGCCCTGGGTGCCGCCCTGGGAGCGGAGCTGCCGGGGCAGGTCCAGCGCCACCGCGACCGCCGAGTCGCAGTACTCGCGCACCGCGCTGGTGCGCGCCACCACCCGGCCCCGGTGCACCACGATCCGGCTGTACGCCAGCGACAGCACGGCCGCGACACCCTCGCCGCGCACCGCCAGCAGCTCCGCGGGGAAGCCGGCCTCCACCCGCACCTGAGGCAGGCCCAGCGCCGCTCGGGCCTGCGCGGAGACCGCGTCGTACGCCTCCTGGGGCCGCAACTCGCCGCGCGAGGCGAGCAGGTAGGCGGCCTCCAGCGGATCGCCGCGGCCCACCGGATTGGCCGCGTCCCGCAGCGCGCCGCTGCCCGCCGCCACGGGTACGCCCGCCGCGCGCAGCAGCCGCACCGGGGCGCAGCGCGCGTCCCGGGAGCCCGGGACGCCCTGCTCCTCCAGCTCCCCGCAGTCGCCCTGCGGCAGGCAGACCACGGTGACCCCGGCCGCGGCGAGTTGGTCCGCGGTGCGCGCCGCGACCGCCTGCGGCAGCCGGCCCAGGCCGCCGCACGGGCCGATGGCCACGCCCGGCCGCAGACCGCCGGCCATGGTGGCCAGCCGGGCCAACCGGGCCGGATCGGCGCCGTCGGTGTGCAGGTCCACGGCACAGCCGTGCTCGGCGGCGATGCCCAGTACGGCCTCCACATGGCCGATCGGGTCCGGGTCCAGGTCGGGACAGCCGCCGATCACCGTCGCGCCGGCCTTCACCGCGTCCCGGAGCATGGCGAGCCCGTCGGCCCCGGCCGCCCCGGTCAGCACCCGGGGGACCGCGACGGCGGTCAGGTCGGCCAGGCCGCGCAGCGCCTGCCCGGCGCCGAGCACCGCTTCCAGCGCGCGCAGCCCGTGCACGCCGCCGATCCGGACGTGCGTGCGCAGCGCCGTCGAGCCGTGCCCCAGGTGGAGCAGCGCGGCCTCGGTGGTGCGGCGCTGGATGTCCTCCGAGGCGTAGCTGAGCGGGCCGGGGACGTCCGCGGTCAGGGCGGTGTCGCAGTGCGCGTGCGGCTCGGCGGGCGCGGGCAGCAGCAGATAGCCGGTCAGGTCCACCCGGGCCCCGGAGGAGGCGAGGCTGCCGGCGGTGCCGACGGCCTCGATCCGGCCACCGCTGAGGCGCACGTCCACGATCCGCCCGTCGGTCAGCCGGGCGGAGCCGAGCACCAGCGTGCCGGCCTCCGGCGCGGCGCCGTCGCGGGGCGAGGGCCGGCGCGGGTGCTGCGGCTGTGGCTGGCTGTCAGGCATCGCGCTCCCTGGGAGTTGCGGAGCGTACGCGGGGCGCGGTGAGGGCGCTGGCAGACGCATACGCAGCCAAGATCACTCAACGTGGGTCGAGCCTAGGGCGCGGCGCGGGCGGCTTCGAGGAGGAGCCGAATAGTCGTACCGGTGTGGTGCGCGCGGGGCCAGGGGGGTGCGGGAGGCGGCCCGGAGGCCGGCCGGAGGCAGCGGGGAGGGGGCCGCCGGATACGGATTTCACCTTCGGCGGCCGAGCGTGTAATGTCTTCATCGCTCGCCCCAATAGCTCAGTCGGCAGAGCGTCTCCATGGTAAGGAGAAGGTCTACGGTTCGATTCCGTATTGGGGCTCTGGTGTGAAAGGTTTCTCGTCCGGCTTAGGCCGGGCGGGGGACTGATCGCACCGCAGCGGTGTAGCTCAGTCGGTAGAGCAAGCGGCTCATAATCGCTGTGTCACCGGTTCAAGTCCGGTCACCGCTACTGACAGTAGCCGATTGTGGGCTAAGTCCTCCGATCGGCTACTCTTTTCTGCGTTAGTCCCATCCGTTCGTCAAGGAGCACTCAACGTGGCTGCCACCGACGTCCGCCCGAAGATCACGCTGGCCTGCGTGGAGTGCAAGGAGCGGAACTACATCACCAAGAAGAACCGGCGCAACGACCCGGATCGTCTTGAGATGAAGAAGCACTGCCCGCGCTGCAACGCGCACACCGCGCACCGCGAGACGCGATAAATCAGGCTCATTCACGAGGCCGTCCCCACATCGGGGGCGGCCTCGTGTTGTTGTCGGTCCACTGATCATCCGGTCCACGATTCCGTGGACCATCAATCATGTGGTTCCCCATTCACGATGCTGGAGGTGCTGAGCCGATGGCGCTCGACCAGTCCTTCGTCGGGCGGTCCTACCCGCCCACCCGGCCTTATGAGGTCGGCCGCGAGAAGATCCGCGAATTCGCCGAGGCGATCGGAGACCCGAATCCGGCGTACACCGACCCGGAGGCGGCCAAGGCTCTCGGGCATCCCGATGTGATCGCCCCGCCGACCTTCCCCTTCGCGATCACCACCAAGGTGGCGCAGCAGGTCATCGAGGACCCGGAGCTCGGCCTGGACTACACGCGGGTGGTCCACGGCGACCAGAAGTTCTCCTACAGCCGTCCGATCCACGCCGGCGACCGGCTCGCCGTCACCTCCACCATCGAGGACATCAAGTCCCTGGCGGGCAACGACGTCCTGCTGGTCCGCAACGAGCTGCACGACGAGACCGGCGCGCACGTGGTGACCGCGCACACCAAGCTGGTGGCGCGCGCCGCCGAGGAAGGGTGACACGGATGACAGCGAAGGTCTCCTACGACGAGGTCGAGGTCGGCACCGAGCTCCCGCCGCAGTCCTTCCCTGTGAATCGCGCCACGCTCGTCGCGTACGCGGGCGCCTCGGGCGACTTCAACCCGATCCACTGGAACGAGAAGTTCGCCAAGGAGGTCGGCCTCCCGGACGTCATCGCGCACGGCATGTTCACCATGGCGTCCGCGATCCGGGTGGTGACCGACTGGACCGGCGACCCCGGCGCGGTCGTGGACTACGGCGTGCGCTTCACCAAGCCGGTGGTGGTCCCCAACGACGACAAGGGTGCACTCATCGAGGTCAGCGCCAAGGTCGCGGCCAAGCTGGACGACGAGGCCCGCACGGTCCGGGTGGACCTGACGGTGATAAGCGACGGCAAGAAGGTGCTGGGCATGTCCCGCGCCGTGGTCGCCCTCGCCTGACCCGCGTGACGTGACGCGGGGGCGCGGCCCGGCCGGCTCGCACCGAGCCCGGACGGGCCCGCTCGCCGCCTCTCGTACTCTTGAGCGCGTGCTGGAACTCCACAACGCCCCGCTCGCCCCGCTGACCACCTTCCGGCTCGGTGGCCCCGCCACCCGCCTGATCACGGCCACCACCGACGACGAGGTGATCGCCGCGGTCCGCGAGGCCGACGCCTCGGCCACCCCGCTGCTGATCATCGGCGGCGGCAGCAACCTGGTCATCTCCGACCAGGGCTTCGACGGCACCGCCCTGCGCATCGCCACCCGCGGCTTCCACCTCGACGGCACCCGGCTGGAACTGGCCGCCGGCGAGAACTGGTCCGACGCGGTGGCCCGCACCGTCGAGGCGGGGCTGGCCGGGATCGAGTGCCTGGCCGGGATCCCCGGCTCCGCCGGTGCCACGCCGATCCAGAACGTCGGCGCGTACGGCCAGGAGGTCTCCGCGACCCTCACCGAGGTCGTCGCCTACGACCGGCGGGCCGACGAGATCGTGGTCCTGCCGAACGCCGAGTGCGGCTTCTCCTACCGGCACAGCCGCTTCAAGGCCGACCCGACCCGCCATGTGGTGCTGCGGGTCCGCTTCGAGCTGGAGGACGCGGACGGGCTGTCCGCGCCGATCCGGTACGCCGAGACGGCCCGCGTGCTGGGCGTCGAGGTGGGCGACCGGGTCCCGGCCGACCGGGCCCGGGAGACCGTCCTGAAGCTGCGGGCGGGCAAGGGGATGGTGCTCGACCAGGAGGACCACGACACCTGGTCCGCGGGATCGTTCTTCACCAACCCGATCCTCACCGAGGCCGAGTACGACGCCTTCCTGGCCCGGGTGGCCGACCGGCTGGGCCCGGACGTCGCCCCGCCCGCCTTCCCCGCGGGGGACGGGCACGTCAAGACGTCGGCGGCCTGGCTGATCGACAAGGCCGGCTTCACCAAGGGCTACGGGGACGGGCCCGCGCGGATCTCCACCAAGCACACGCTGGCGCTGACCAACCGCGGCGGCGCGACGACCCAGGAGCTGCTGGGACTGGCGCGGGAGGTCGTCGCGGGCGTCCGCGAGGCGTTCGGCGTGACCTTGGTCAACGAGCCGGTGACCGTGGGCGTGCGGCTGTAAAAATCCAGCCCCTCCGGCGATTGAGGAGCGGGGTCTGGGGCGGAGCCCCAGTTCCGGAAGGTCCGCCGCAGGCGCGGCAACGCACGACGGGGCGCGGCAACGCCCTCAGGCGACGTCGGAGCCGTGCCCGTCCGCCAGCCACGCGTCGATACGGCCCAGCAGCCGCCCGGCCACATCCCCCGGCGCCGCCGACCCCCGCACCGACTGCCGCGCCAGCTCCGCCAGCTCCACGTCGGTGAAACCGTGGTGCTCCCGCGCCAGCTCGTACTGCGCGGCCAGCCGCGAGCCGAACAGCAGCGGGTCGTCCGCGCCCAGCGCTATCGGCACCCCGGCGTCGAAGAGCGTGCGCAGCGGCACGTCCTCCGGCTTCTCGTACACCCCCAGCGCCACATTGGACGCCGGGCACACCTCGCACGTCACCCCGCGCTCCGCCAGCTTGCGCAGCAGCCGCGGGTCCTCAGCCGCGCGCACCCCGTGTCCCACCCGGGCCGCGCCCAGGTCGTCCAGGCAGTCCCGGACGCTGCTCGGACCGGAGAGCTCGCCGCCGTGCGGCGCCGCCAGCAGCCCGCCGTCCCGCGCGATGGCGAACGCCCGGTCGAAGTCGCGAGCCAAGCCGCGGCGTTCGTCGTTGGACAGCCCGAAGCCGACGACCCCCCGGTCCCGGAAGCGCACCGCCAGCCGGGCCAGGGTCCGCGCCTCCAGCGGGTGCTTCATGCGGTTGGCCGCGACCAGGACGCGTATGCCCAGGCCCGTGTCGCGGGAGGCGCGCTCCACCGCGTCCAGGATGATCTCCAGGGCCGGGATCAGCCCGCCCAGCCGCGGGGCGTACGAGGTGGGGTCGACCTGGATCTCCAGCCACGCGGCGCCGTCCCGGACGTCCTCCTCGGCGGCCTCGCGCACCAGCCGCTGGATGTCCTCCGGCTCACGCAGACAGGACCGGGCGATGTCGTAGAGCCGCTGGAAGCGGAACCAGCCGCGCTCGTCGGTGGCGCGCAGCTCGGGCGGCTCACCGCCCTTGAGCGCCTCGGGCAGGTGCACGCCGTACTTGTCGGCCAGCTCCAGCAGGGTGCCGGGCCGCATCGACCCGGTGAAGTGCAGATGCAGATGCGCCTTGGGCAGCAGACGCAGATCTCTGCGCCGCTCCCGCGAGGGCGTGCCGACGGAATTGCGGGGGTGCGGGGGACGGTCCCCAGGGGACTGCAACATCCCAAGATCTTGCCGTATCGGATGGCCGCCGGGAAGGGGAATTACCCGGACGGGGGGTTTCCCGAATGACGGTGCGGCCCCATACGACGGTGCGGGGCCCCGGAAGGCCCCGCACCATGTTCATCGACTCATCGACTCATCGACTCATCGACTCATCGGCCGGCGTGCGTCAGTCGCGCGCCTCGGCGAGCAGCTTCTGGATCCGGGAGACGCCCTCGACCAGGTCCTCATCACCCAGCGCGTACGAAAGCCGCAGGTAGCCGGGGGTGCCGAACGCCTCACCGGGGACCACCGCGACCTCGACCTCGTCGAGGATCAGCGCGGCCAGCTCCACCGAGCTCTGCGGGCGCTTGCCGCGGATCTCCTTGCCCAGCAGGCCCTTCACCGAGGGGTAGGCGTAGAACGCGCCTTGGGGCTCCGGGCAGATCACGCCGTCGATCTCGTTCAGCATCCGCACGATCGTCTGACGGCGCCGGTCGAACGCCTTCCGCATCTCGGCGACCGCGTCCAGGTCACCCGAGACGGCCGCCAGCGCTGCGATCTGCGCCACATTCGAGACGTTGGAGGTCGCGTGCGACTGGAGGTTGGTCGCGGCCTTCACCACGTCCTGCGGGCCGATGACCCAGCCCACCCGCCAGCCGGTCATCGCGTACGTCTTGGCGACACCGTTGACCACGATGCACTTGTCGCGCAGCTCGGGCAGCAGGGCCGGCAGCGAGACGGAGGCCGCGTCGCCGTAGACCAGGTGCTCGTAGATCTCGTCGGTCAGCACCCACAGGCCGTGCTCGACGGCCCAGCGGCCGATCGCCTCGGTCTGCTCCCGGGAGTAGACCGCGCCGGTCGGGTTCGACGGGGAGACGAAGAGCAGCACCTTGGTGTTCTCGGTGCGCGCGGCCTCCAGCTGCTCCACGGAGACGCGGTAGCCGGTGGTCTCGTCGGCCACGACCTCCACCGGCACACCGCCGGCCAGGCGGATCGACTCGGGGTAGGTGGTCCAGTAAGGGGCCGGGACGATGACCTCGTCACCCGGGTCCAGGATCGCGGCGAACGCCTCGTAGATCGCCTGCTTGCCGCCATTGGTCACCAGGACCTGCGACGCCTCGATCTCGTAGCCGGAGTCGCGGAGCGTCTTCGCGGCGATCGCGGCCTTGAGCTCGGGAAGGCCGCCGGCCGGCGTGTAGCGGTGCATCTTCGGGTCGCGGCAGGCGTTCGCGGCGGCCTCGACGATGTAGTCGGGGGTCGGGAAGTCCGGCTCGCCGGCGCCGAAGCCGATCACCGGGCGGCCTGCGGCCTTGAGGGCCTTCGCCTTGGCGTCGACGGCGAGGGTGGCGGACTCGGAGATCGATCCGATCCGGACCGATACCCGGCGCTCGGTGGGTGAGGAAGCGGAAGGAGTCGCAGCGGTCATAGGGGCATCGTCGCAGACGCCCCGGCGGCCCGGCACACGCTTTCACAGGCCGAGAAACGCTTCTCGTTCGACGCGGGGCGCTTCACCACGTATGCTCATGCGTCGTTGGCCACCAACATCCGTTCCGCCCCGCACACTCCGTGCTCCGGGCTGGATGCGGTACGTTGGGTTCAGCCGCAAAGGGTCGTAGCTCAATTGGTAGAGCACCGGTCTCCAAAACCGGCGGTTGGGGGTTCAAGTCCCTCCGGCCCTGCTACACGCATCATCGCTCGGTGCGTGCGCGCGTACGAAAAATATGCACCGCTGTACGGCCGGGCCGGACGCGGCTCGGCCACGACCCGGATTCAGGTGAGGATGAGTGACGGAAGCCCTTGGCTCCACCGCGACGCCTGAAAGCGGTCGGCCTCAGGACGATGTCGCGGCCAAGAAGGGCCGCCGCGGAGGCAAGCGCGGGAAGAAGGGCCCCTTCGGCCGCCTCGCGCTCTTCTACCGTCAGGTTGTCGCGGAGCTGCGCAAGGTCGTCTGGCCCACGCGCAACCAGCTGTCGACGTACACCACCGTCGTGATCCTCTTTGTTGCGATCATGATCGGTCTCGTCACCCTGATTGACTATGGGTTCAGCAACGCCGTCAAGTACGTCTTCGGCTGATCCCTCGCGAGGACGGCTCACGGGTGAGCCGTCCCTTCGCTCGTTCCACCCCTTGAAGCCAGGAAGAAGCAGCCACCGTGTCTGACCCGAACGTGAACGACGCCGTCGAGTCCGTCGAGTCCGTCGAGGACGAGCTCGACATCGTCGAGGCGGCCGACGAGGACCAGGCCGAGGCTGCCGATGCTGCCGCGGGCAGCCCCGCCGAGGAGGCAGCGCTCCACGCCGAGGACGACTCGTCCGACGAGGACGAGGACGCCGCCGAGGACGCGGAGGAGACCGAGCCCGCCGACGCGTCGGATGAGTCGGCCGACGAGGAGTCGGACGACGAGGCCGAGGCCACCGAGGAGACCGTCGTCGACCCGGTCGAGGCCCTCCGCCAGGAGCTCCGCGGCCTGCCCGGCGAGTGGTACGTCATCCACACCTACGCGGGCTACGAGAACCGCGTGAAGACCAACCTCGAGCAGCGCGCCGTCTCGCTGAACGTCGAGGACTACATCTTCCAGGCCGAGGTGCCGCAGGAAGAGGTCGTCCAGATCAAGAACGGCGACCGCCGCACCGTCCGGCAGAACAAGCTCCCCGGCTACGTCCTGGTCCGCATGGACCTGACGAACGAGTCCTGGGGCGTGGTGCGGAACACGCCGGGCGTCACCGGCTTCGTCGGCAACGCCTACGACCCGTACCCGCTGACCCTGGACGAGATCGTCAAGATGCTCGCCCCGGAGGCCGAGGCGAAGGCCGCCAAGGAGGCCGCCGAGGCAGAGGGCCGGCCGGCGCCCAGCCGCAAGGTCGAGGTCCAGGTGCTGGACTTCGAGGTCGGCGACTCGGTCACCGTCACCGACGGCCCCTTCGCGACCCTCCAGGCGACGATCAACGAGATCAACGCCGACTCCAAGAAGGTCAAGGGCCTCGTGGAGATCTTCGGCCGCGAGACCCCGGTCGAGCTGAGCTTCGACCAGATCCAGAAGAACTGATCGAACCCGAACGTCCGAACAGGTCAGACCGGCTTCCACAGCCCGTCTGACCTGCTCGGTTTTTGGCCGCGCGAAGGTACCCGTTATCGTTGTGCGGTATGCCTGCATCCAGATGATCCGGTTGCAGGCGGAAAACTCTCACTAGGACCCGGAGAGAGCAATGCCTCCCAAGAAGAAGAAGGTCACGGGGCTCATCAAGCTCCAGATCCAGGCCGGCGCCGCGAACCCGGCCCCGCCGGTCGGCCCCGCGCTGGGTCAGCACGGCGTCAACATCATGGAGTTCTGCAAGGCCTACAACGCCGCGACCGAGTCGCAGCGTGGCATGGTCGTGCCGGTGGAGATCACGGTCTACGAGGACCGTTCCTTCACCTTCGTCACCAAGACTCCGCCGGCCGCGAAGCTGATCCTCAAGGCCGCGGGTGTGGAGAAGGGCTCCGGCGAGCCGCACAAGACCAAGGTCGCCAAGATCACCCGCGACCAGGTCCGCGACATCGCCACCACCAAGATGCCCGACCTGAACGCCAACGACCTGGACGCCGCCGAGAAGATCATCGCCGGCACCGCCCGCTCCATGGGCATCACGGTCGAAGGCTGATCTCAGCCCCGTACTTCAGTGGCAGGGCCAGGCGCTGGCCCGGACCACGACTCCATCCCTGAACAGCAGGAGCAGCAGTGAAGCGCAGCAAGACTCTTCGCAACGCGGACGCGAAGATCGACCGGGAGCGTCTGTACGCCCCGCTCGAGGCCGTCCGTCTCGCCAAGGACACCTCCTCGACCAAGTTCGACGGCACCGTCGAGGTCGCCTTCCGCCTGGGTGTCGACCCGCGCAAGGCCGACCAGATGGTCCGTGGCACCGTGAACCTTCCGCACGGCACCGGTAAGACCGCCCGGGTCCTGGTCTTCGCGACCGGTGACCGTGCTGCGGCCGCGGAGGCCGCGGGCGCCGACATCGTCGGCTCCGACGAACTGATCGACGAGGTCGCCAAGGGCCGTCTGGACTTCGACGCCGTCGTCGCCACCCCGGACCTCATGGGCAAGGTCGGCCGCCTGGGCCGCGTGCTCGGTCCGCGTGGTCTGATGCCGAACCCGAAGACCGGCACCGTGACCCCCGATGTCGCCAAGGCTGTCACCGACATCAAGGGCGGCAAGATCGAGTTCCGTGTCGACAAGCACTCGAACCTGCACTTCATCATCGGCAAGGTCTCGTTCGACGACACCAAGCTGGTGGAGAACTACGCGGCGGCGCTGGACGAGATCCTCCGTCTGAAGCCGTCCGCCGCCAAGGGCCGGTACATCAAGAAGGCCACCATCACCACCACGATGGGCCCCGGCATCCCGGTCGACTCGAACCGCACCCGCAACCTCCTCGTCGAGGACGAGGCCGTCTGATCTGACGGCATTCGGCGGGCGCACAGCGTTCACCACGGGCCCCACACCCCTCACGGGTGTGGGGCCCGTCGCCGTTCTGTCCCAACCCTGTACCTGTTTTGTCAAGCACATCGCCGGGCGGGTCGCGAGCCGGGCCCGCTCCGCTAGAGTTCTCGGCGAGTTGTCAAGGCAAGGTAAAGAGGGGGGCTTGTGCGTACGTCACGCATGGGAATCCGTATAGCCGCGCTCGCCGGCGGTGTCGTCCTGTCCTTCGGTCTCACCGCCTGCGGCGGAGACGACGACAAGGACGACAAGAGCGGCGGCGCCAGCCAGCCGAGCGGCCAGAAGGGCGGCGTCCCGGGCGGCAGCGCCATCGCCGCGCTGAAGCTGGCCTCCGAGAGCACCGGGAAGCAGGACTCGGCCAAGGTCGAGGGCGTCAACAAGATGGCCGGGACCGACTCCACGATGACCGGCGACATGGAGTGGTCCGGTGGCGGCATGCGCGCCAACCTCACCATCACCCAGTCCGGCGGCCAGGTCACGGGCTCGCCCATGGACGGCAAGCCGATGGACGCCCGCTACACCACCGAGGCCATGTACATGAACCTCGGTGACGCCTTCGCCGCCACCGCGGAGTCGGGCGGCAAGCACTGGGTGAAGTACGACTACGACATCCTGGCCCAGAAGGGCGGCCCGGCCGGCGCCTTCCTCAAGGACCAGCTGCAGAACAACAACCCGGCCCGCTCGGTGGAGCTGCTGATGGCCACCGGCCAGGTGAAGGCGGTCGGCCAGGAGGACGTCAAGGGCGTCCAGGCCACCCACTACACCGGCACGCTCAAGGTGGCGGACCTGGCGAAGATGCAGTCCAAGGAGCTCACCCAGGACGACCTGAACAAGCTCCAGCAGCAGCTGCAGCAGACCGGCACCGAGACCGAGACCATCGACCTGTGGATCGATGGGAACAACCTGCTGGTGAAGAAGCGTGAGTACGGCAAGAACAACGCCGGCGTCTTCGACTCCACGGTCTACTACTCGGACTACGGCACCCAGGTCACCGTGGAGGAGCCGCCGGTCTCGGACACGCTGAACTTCGAGGACGCCCTCCCGCAGCAGTAGTCCACGATCGATTTGCCTGGCCGAGGACCGTTCGCGTAATCTGCCACGGAAGCCAAAGACCGCTGGTCGTTGCTGTGTCTTCGCGAGAAGCACGGCGGCCGAAGGATCCGCTAGCTGCGGGCGACCTGCGCAGGTGACTGTGGACACACTCCCGCGAACGGACCTCGGTCCGACGCGGTCGAGTAACGCCCCGTGCGCCTGCGCCGGGGCGTTTCGTTGTGTACAGGCCCCTTCCCGACGCTATGCGGTCCGAATCACCCGGAAGGAGGCCGAGGCTCATGGCGAGGCCCGACAAGGCTGCCGCGGTTGCCGAGCTGACGGACAAGTTCCGCAGCTCGAACGCCGCCGTGCTGACCGAGTACCGCGGTCTCACCGTGGCACAGCTCAAGCAGCTGCGCCGTTCGCTCGGTGAGAACGCCCAGTACGCCGTGGTGAAGAACACGCTGACCAAGATTGCGGCCAACGAGGCCGGGATCACGCTCGAGGACCAGCTCTTCGCTGGCCCGACGGCGGTTGCCTTCGTCACCGGTGACCCGGTGACGTCGGCGAAGGGTCTTCGTGACTTCGCCAAGGACAACCCGAACCTCATCATCAAGGGCGGCGTGCTTGACGGCAAGCCGCTCTCGGCTGACGAGATCAAGAAGCTTGCGGACCTCGAGTCCCGCGAGGTTCTGCTCAGCAAGCTGGCCGGTGCCATGAAGGGCAAGCAGTCCCAGGCTGCCTCTGTCTTCCAGGCGCTGCCGTCGAAGCTCGTCCGCACCGCGGACGCGCTTCGCGCCAAGCAGGCCGAGCAGGGCGGTGCCGAGTAATTCGGCTCGCGCATTGATCAGCGCCGCATAAGAGCGGCGGCCTGATCGCAGCGGGCCGCACGCCCGCCGACATGTACATCCGGCACCTGCCGATTTAGTGGAAGGACCGCCATCATGGCGAAGCTCACCCAGGACGAGCTGCTCGCGCAGTTCGAGGAGATGACCCTCATCGAGCTCTCCGGGTTCGTGAAGGCCTTCGAGGAGAAGTTCGACGTCACCGCCGCCGCCGCCGCGCCGGTCGTCGTTGCCGGTGCCGCTGGTGGCGCCGCCGCCGAGGCCGTCGAGGAGAAGGACGAGTTCGACGTCATCCTCACCGGCGCCGGCGACAAGAAGATCCAGGTCATCAAGGTCGTGCGTGAGCTGACCTCGCTGGGCCTGAAGGAGGCCAAGGACCTGGTCGACGGCACCCCGAAGCCGGTCCTGGAGAAGGTCGCCAAGGACGCCGCCGACAAGGCCAAGGAGGCCCTCGAGGGCGCCGGCGCCTCCGTCGAGGTCAAGTGACCTTGGTGAGTCTCTGACTCGATCGTACGAAGGGCGATCACCCGTTGGGGTGGTCGCCCTTCGGCGTTCCCGGGACGGCTGCGTTGCCTTCCGCGTCCCGCCGGGTAGGGTGATCTTCGTTGGTCACCGCCACACCCTGTGAGGATCCACGCGCTTGTGGGGGCCTTGACGAACGGCACGCAGCGCGCAATTCTCAGGACGCGACGACACACGATCCGTAAGTCCGAGGCATGGATCGCACGTGAAGTGGGCAGTATCGGGATGCACCTTCCGGAGGAAGAGGTGGGAGCAGCGCACCGGTCTTGGAAGACCCTGCCCTGGACATCAGTGGGCCAAGTGGCTACACTGACCCTTTGCGCTGCCTGTTAGCTGCCCCCTGCCCGTCACCAGGGGCATGCCCACCGTCGAGCACAGCCGATAGAAATGCCCTGACCTGGGATTTCCGTCCTTGTGTTCATGGTGGGACCGGTACGCGCGTAGTGAGTCCGAGCCCTCGGAAGGACCCCCTCTTGGCCGCCTCGCGCAACGCCTCGACCGCCAATACGAACAACGGCGCCAGCACCGCCCCGCTGCGCATCTCCTTTGCGAAGATCAAGGAGCCCCTCGAGGTTCCGAACCTCCTCGCGCTGCAGACCGAGAGCTTCGATTGGCTGCTCGGCAATGCCGCCTGGAAGGCTCGCGTCGAGGCTGCGCTGGACAGTGGTCAGGACGTCCCCACCAAGTCCGGTCTGGAGGAGATCTTCGAGGAGATCTCCCCGATCGAGGACTTCTCCGGGTCGATGTCGCTGACCTTCCGTGACCACCGCTTCGAGCCGCCGAAGAACTCCATCGACGAGTGCAAGGAGCGCGACTTCACGTACGCGGCCCCGCTCTTCGTCACCGCGGAGTTCACCAACAACGAGACCGGTGAGATCAAGTCCCAGACGGTCTTCATGGGCGACTTCCCGCTCATGACCAACAAGGGCACCTTCTGCATCAACGGCACCGAGCGTGTCGTCGTCTCGCAGCTGGTCCGCTCGCCGGGCGTCTACTTCGACAGCCAGATCGACAAGACCTCCGACAAGGACATCTTCACCGCCAAGATCATCCCCTCCCGGGGTGCCTGGCTGGAGATGGAGGTCGACAAGCGCGACATGGTCGGTGTCCGTATCGACCGCAAGCGCAAGCAGTCCGTCACCGTCCTGCTCAAGGCGCTCGGCTGGACCACCGAGCAGATCCTCGAGGAGTTCGGCGAGTACGAGTCGATGCGCGCCACCCTGGAGAAGGACCACACCCAGGGCCAGGACGACGCGCTGCTCGACATCTACCGCAAGCTGCGTCCGGGCGAGCCGCCGACGCGTGAGGCCGCCCAGACGCTGCTGGAGAACCTCTACTTCAACCCCAAGCGCTACGACCTGGCCAAGGTCGGCCGCTACAAGGTCAACAAGAAGCTGGGCGCGGACGCTCCGCTGGACGCCGGTGTGCTGACCGTCGACGATGTCATCGCGACGATCAAATACCTGGTCAAGCTGCACGCGGGCGAGAGCGAGACGGTCGGCGAGAACGGCAACTCGATCGTCGTCGAGACCGACGACATCGACCACTTCGGCAACCGCCGCCTGCGCAACGTCGGCGAGCTCATCCAGAACCAGGTCCGCACCGGTCTGGCCCGTATGGAGCGCGTCGTCCGCGAGCGGATGACCACCCAGGACGTCGAGGCGATCACGCCGCAGACCCTGATCAACATCCGGCCGGTCGTCGCCTCCATCAAGGAGTTCTTCGGCACCAGCCAGCTGTCCCAGTTCATGGACCAGACCAACCCGCTGTCGGGCCTGACCCACAAGCGTCGTCTGTCGGCGCTGGGTCCGGGTGGTCTCTCCCGTGAGCGGGCCGGCTTCGAGGTCCGTGACGTCCACCCGTCGCACTACGGCCGCATGTGCCCGATCGAGACCCCTGAAGGCCCGAACATCGGTCTGATCGGCTCGCTCGCCTCCTACGGCCGGGTCAACGCCTTCGGTTTCGTCGAGACCCCGTACCGCAAGGTCGACGAGAACGGTGTCGTCACCGAGACGGTGCACTTCCTCACCGCCGATGAGGAGGACCGCTTCGTCATCGCCCAGGCGAACGCGCCGCTGACCGAGGACAACCGCTTCGAGGAAGCCCGCGTCCTGGTCCGCCGCCGCGGCGGTGAGATCGACTACGTGGCCCCGGCCGACGTGGACTACATGGACGTCTCGCCGCGCCAGATGGTGTCGGTCGCGACCGCCATGATCCCGTTCCTCGAGCACGACGACGCCAACCGCGCGCTCATGGGATCGAACATGATGCGCCAGGCCGTCCCGCTGATCAAGGCCGAGGCGCCGCTGGTCGGCACCGGCATGGAGTACCGCTGCGCGGTCGACGCCGGCGACGTCATCAAGGCCGAGAAGGACGGTGTCGTCCAGGAGGTCTCCGCCGACTACGTCACGGTGGCCAACGACGACGGCACCTACACCACCTACCGGGTGGCCAAGTTCTCCCGCTCCAACCAGGGCACCTCCTTCAACCAGAAGGTCGTCGTGGACGAGGGTGCGCGGGTCGTCGAGGGCCAGGTCCTCGCCGACGGTCCGTCCACCGACGAGGGCGAGATGGCGCTCGGCAAGAACCTCCTCGTGGCGTTCATGCCGTGGGAGGGCCACAACTACGAGGACGCGATCATCCTCAGCCAGCGCCTGGTGCAGGACGACGTCCTCTCCTCGATCCACATCGAGGAGCACGAGGTCGACGCCCGTGACACCAAGCTCGGCCCCGAGGAGATCACCCGGGACATCCCGAACGTCTCCGAGGAGGTCCTGGCCGACCTCGACGAGCGCGGCATCATCCGCATCGGCGCCGAGGTCATCGCCGGCGACATCCTGGTCGGCAAGGTCACCCCGAAGGGTGAGACCGAGCTGACCCCGGAGGAGCGCCTGCTCCGCGCGATCTTCGGTGAGAAGGCCCGTGAGGTCCGTGACACCTCGCTGAAGGTGCCGCACGGCGAGACCGGCAAGGTCATCGGCGTCCGCGTCTTCGACCGCGAGGAGGGCGACGAGCTGCCGCCGGGCGTGAACCAGCTGGTCCGCGTCTACGTCGCGCAGAAGCGCAAGATCACCGACGGTGACAAGCTCGCCGGCCGTCACGGCAACAAGGGCGTCATCTCGAAGATCCTGCCGGTCGAGGACATGCCGTTCCTGGAGGACGGCACCCCGGTCGACATCATCCTCAACCCGCTCGGTGTCCCGTCCCGAATGAACCCGGGACAGGTCCTGGAGATCCACCTCGGCTGGCTCGCCTCCCGGGGCTGGAAGGTCGAGGGCAGCGAGGAGTGGATGCAGCGTCTGCAGGCGATCGGCGCCGACGACGTCGCTCCCGGCACCAACGTCGCCACCCCGGTCTTCGACGGTGCGCGCGAGGACGAGATCGCGGGTCTCTTCGAGTCCACGATCCCGAACCGCGACGGCGACCGGCTGGTGCTGCCGTCCGGTAAGGCGAGGCTGTTCGACGGCCGCTCCGGCGAGCCGTTCCCGGACCCGATCTCGGTCGGGTACATGTACATCCTCAAGCTGCACCACCTGGTGGACGACAAGCTGCACGCCCGGTCCACCGGCCCGTACTCGATGATCACCCAGCAGCCGCTGGGTGGTAAGGCTCAGTTCGGTGGCCAGCGCTTCGGTGAGATGGAGGTGTGGGCGCTGGAGGCTTACGGCGCCGCGTACGCCCTCCAGGAGCTGCTGACCATCAAGTCCGACGACGTCACCGGCCGCGTGAAGGTCTACGAGGCCATCGTCAAGGGCGAGAACATCCCGGAGCCCGGCATCCCCGAGTCCTTCAAGGTGCTCATCAAGGAGATGCAGTCCCTGTGCCTCAACGTGGAGGTGCTGTCCTCGGACGGCATGTCCATCGAGATGCGTGACACCGACGAGGACGTCTTCCGCGCTGCGGAGGAGCTCGGTATCGACCTGTCCCGGCGCGAGCCGAGCAGCGTCGAAGAGGTCTGACGGGCCTGGCCGGGGCTTGGAACCCAAGCCCCGGCCGTCCCCGGACCCCAGTCAGACCCCTGAAGACACGACCCTGAAAGAGGGATTGACGACAAGTGCTCGACGTCAACTTCTTCGACGAGCTGCGGATCGGCCTGGCGACCGCGGACGACATCCGACAGTGGTCCCACGGCGAGGTCAAGAAGCCGGAGACCATCAACTACCGCACCCTGAAGCCGGAAAAGGACGGACTCTTCTGCGAGAAGATCTTCGGCCCCACCCGGGACTGGGAGTGCTACTGCGGTAAGTACAAGCGTGTCCGCTTCAAGGGCATCATCTGCGAGCGCTGCGGTGTCGAGGTCACTCGCGCCAAGGTGCGCCGTGAGCGGATGGGCCACATCGAGCTGGCCGCTCCCGTCACCCACATCTGGTACTTCAAGGGCGTTCCGTCGCGGCTGGGCTACCTGCTCGACCTCGCCCCGAAGGACCTCGAGAAGGTCATCTACTTCGCCGCGTACATGATCACGTACGTGGACGAGGAGCGCCGCACCCGCGACCTGCCCTCGCTGGAGGCCCACGTCTCCGTCGAGCGTCAGCAGATCGAGCAGCGCCGCGACGCCGACCTGGAAGCCCGCGCCAAGAAGCTCGAGACCGACCTGGCCGAGCTGGAGGCCGAGGGCGCCAAGGCCGATGTGCGCCGCAAGGTGCGCGAGGGCGCCGAGCGTGAGATGAAGCAGCTGCGCGACCGCGCGCAGCGCGAGATCGACCGTCTCGACGAGGTGTGGAACCGCTTCAAGAACCTCAAGGTCCAGGACCTCGAGGGCGACGAGCTGCTCTACCGCGAGCTGCGTGACCGCTTCGGCACGTACTTCGACGGGTCGATGGGTGCCGCGGCGCTGCAGAAGCGCCTGGAGACCTTCGACCTGGAGGAGGAGGCCGAGCGCCTCCGCGAGATCATCCGGACCGGCAAGGGCCAGAAGAAGACCCGTGCGCTCAAGCGCCTCAAGGTCGTCTCCGCCTTCCTGCAGACCCGCAACAGCCCCAAGGGCATGGTGCTGGACTGCATCCCCGTGATCCCGCCGGACCTGCGTCCGATGGTGCAGCTGGACGGTGGCCGCTTCGCGACCTCCGACCTGAACGACCTGTACCGCCGTGTGATCAACCGGAACAACCGTCTGAAGCGTCTGCTCGACCTCGGTGCCCCCGAGATCATCGTGAACAACGAGAAGCGGATGCTGCAGGAGGCCGTCGACGCGCTGTTCGACAACGGCCGCCGCGGTCGCCCGGTGACCGGCCCCGGTAACCGCCCGCTGAAGTCCCTCAGCGACATGCTGAAGGGTAAGCAGGGTCGCTTCCGTCAGAACCTGCTCGGCAAGCGAGTCGACTACTCGGCCCGTTCGGTCATCGTCGTCGGCCCGCAGCTGAAGCTGCACCAGTGTGGTCTGCCCAAGGCCATGGCGCTGGAGCTGTTCAAGCCGTTCGTGATGAAGCGCCTGGTCGACCTGAACCACGCGCAGAACATCAAGTCGGCCAAGCGCATGGTCGAGCGCGGCCGCACCGTGGTGTACGACGTCCTCGAAGAGGTCATCGCCGAGCACCCGGTGCTGCTGAACCGTGCGCCCACCCTGCACCGCCTCGGCATCCAGGCCTTCGAGCCGCAGCTGGTCGAGGGCAAGGCCATCCAGATCCACCCGCTCGTGTGCACCGCGTTCAACGCGGACTTCGACGGTGACCAGATGGCCGTGCACCTGCCGCTCTCCGCGGAGGCGCAGGCCGAGGCCCGCATCCTGATGCTGTCCTCGAACAACATCCTCAAGCCGGCCGACGGCCGGCCGGTGACCATGCCGACCCAGGACATGGTGCTGGGCCTGTTCTTCCTCACCACCGACGAGGAGGAGCGCAAGGTCATCGGCGAGGGCCGGTCCTTCGGCTCCACCGCCGAGGCGATCATGGCGTTCGACGCCCGCGAGCTCTCGCTCCAGGCGAAGATCGACATCCGCTTCCCGGTCGGCACCGTCCCGCCGCGCGGCTGGACCCCGCCGGTCGCCGAGGAGGGCGAGCCGGAGTGGCAGCAGGGTGACAGCTTCCGGCTGCGCACCACGCTGGGCCGCGCGCTCTTCAACGAGCTGCTGCCCGAGGACTACCCGTTCGTCGACTACTCGGTGGGCAAGAAGCAGCTCTCCGAGATCGTCAACGACCTCGCCGAGCGCTACCCGAAGGTCATCGTCGCGGCGACCCTGGACAACCTGAAGGCGGCCGGTTTCCACTGGGCCACCCGTTCCGGTGTCACCGTCGCGATCTCCGACGTCGTCGTCCCCGAGGCCAAGAAGGCCATCGTCGCGGGGTACGAGGCGCAGGACGAGAAGGTCCAGAAGCAGTACGAGCGCGGTCTGATCACCAAGGACGAGCGCACGCAGGAGCTCATCGCGATCTGGACCAAGGCGACCAACGAGGTCGCCGAGGCGATGAACGCGAACTTCCCCAAGACCAACCCCATCTTCATGATGGTTGACTCGGGCGCCCGAGGAAACATGATGCAGATGCGGCAGATCGCCGGTATGCGTGGTCTGGTGTCGAACGCGAAGAACGAGACCATCCCGCGTCCGATCAAGGCCTCGTTCCGCGAGGGTCTGTCCGTGCTGGAGTACTTCATCTCCACCCACGGTGCCCGTAAGGGTCTCGCCGACACCGCCCTGCGTACCGCCGACTCGGGTTACCTGACCCGTCGTCTGGTGGACGTCTCGCAGGACGTGATCATCCGCGAGGAGGACTGCGGCACCGAGCGCGGCCTGAAGCTGGCGATCGCGTCCAAGGGCGCGGACGGCGTGCTGCGCAAGACGGACGACGTCGAGACCAGCGTGTACGCGCGCTGCCTCGCCGAGGACATCGTGGTCGACGGCAAGGTGCTGGCCCCGGCCGGTACCGACCTGGGCGACGTGCTCATCCAGGAGCTCGTCCGGCACGGCGTCGAGCAGGTCAAGACCCGCTCGGTCCTCACCTGCGAGTCCGCCGTCGGCACCTGTGCCATGTGCTACGGCCGCTCGCTGGCCACCGGCAAGCTGGTGGACATCGGTGAGGCGGTCGGCATCATCGCCGCCCAGTCCATCGGTGAGCCCGGTACCCAGCTGACGATGCGTACCTTCCACACCGGTGGTGTGGCCGGTGACGACATCACCCAGGGTCTGCCGCGTGTCGTCGAGCTCTTCGAGGCCCGTACGCCCAAGGGTGTCGCGCCGATCTCGGAGGCGGCCGGCCGCGTCCGGATCGAGGAGACCGAGAAGACCAAGAAGATCGTCGTCACCCCGGACGACGGCTCCGACGAGACCGCCTACGGCATCTCGAAGCGTGCCCGTCTGC
This sequence comes from Streptomyces sp. JLBT605, assembly GCF_058215555.1. Lineage (NCBI taxonomy): Bacteria > Bacillati > Actinomycetota > Actinomycetes > Kitasatosporales > Streptomycetaceae > Streptomyces > Streptomyces sp. JLBT605. The sequence continues at coordinate 2,690,986 of NZ_CM177087.1, read as the reverse complement.
TGGTGGAGGAGGGCGACCACGTCGAGGTCGGCCAGGCGCTGACCGTGGGTGCCACCAACCCGCACGACGTGCTGCGCATCCTCGGCCAGCGCGCCGTCCAGGTGCACCTGGTCGGCGAGGTCCAGAAGGTCTACAACTCGCAGGGTGTGTCGATCCACGACAAGCACATCGAGATCATCATCCGGCAGATGCTGCGCCGCGTGACGATCATCGAGTCCGGCGACGCGGAGCTGCTGCCGGGCGAGCTCGTGGAGCGCTCGCGCTTCGAGTCGGAGAACCGCCGTGTGGTCACCGAGGGCGGTCACCCCGCCTCCGGCCGTCCGCAGCTGATGGGTATCACCAAGGCCTCGCTGGCGACCGAGTCGTGGCTGTCGGCGGCGTCCTTCCAGGAGACCACCAGGGTCCTGACCGACGCGGCGATCAACGCCAAGTCGGACTCCCTGATCGGCCTCAAGGAGAACGTCATCATCGGTAAGCTCATCCCGGCCGGTACGGGCCTGTCCCGCTACCGCAACATCCGGGTCGAGCCGACCGAGGAGGCCAAGGCCGCGATGTACTCGGCCGTCGGTTACGACGACATCGACTACTCGCCGTTCGGCACCGGCTCCGGCCAGGCGGTTCCGCTGGAGGACTACGACTACGGTCCGTACAACCAGTGAGCTGACCTGCGTCAGCCATGACCACAAGGCGGTCACCCCTCGCGGGTGGCCGCCTTGCGGCGCTATGCTGCGGGTTCCGTGTGCCTTGGTGCGTGTGCATTTGTTTTGACCGGAGCCCATGCTGTAGGTACGCTCTGACCTTGTGCCTGGGGTGTCCCCGGGCTTCCGTGCGCGCTCGATCCGGTTCGGCCGGAGAGCGACCCGCACGGGGCCCGAGGTGTCGACACCAAAATCTGCACTCTCTCGCATTCGCGGAGGTCTGCAGTTCGCGACACACCCGACCGCGTGGGTCGGAGAATGCCCCGGGTTAGCTTTACTGAGACGGCACACAGAAACCGGAGAAACGGTGCCTACGATCCAGCAGCTGGTCCGCAAGGGCCGGCAGGACAAGGTCGAGAAGAACAAGACGCCCGCACTCGAGGGATCCCCTCAGCGTCGCGGCGTCTGCACGCGTGTTTTCACGACCACCCCGAAGAAGCCGAACTCGGCCCTGCGTAAGGTCGCGCGTGTGCGTCTGACCAGCGGCATCGAGGTCACCGCTTACATTCCGGGTGAGGGCCACAACCTGCAGGAGCACTCCATCGTGCTCGTGCGTGGCGGTCGTGTGAAGGACCTGCCGGGTGTTCGTTACAAGATCATCCGCGGCTCCCTCGACACGCAGGGCGTCAAGAACCGCAAGCAGGCTCGCAGCCGCTACGGCGCCAAGAAGGAGAAGTAAGAATGCCTCGTAAGGGCCCCGCCCCGAAGCGCCCGGTCATCATCGACCCGGTCTACAACTCTCCTCTTGTCACCTCGCTGATCAACAAGATCCTGCTGAACGGCAAGCGGTCCACCGCTGAGCGCATCGTGTACGGCGCCATGGAGGGCCTGCGCGAGAAGACCGGCAACGACCCGGTCATCACCCTCAAGCGCGCGCTCGAGAACGTGAAGCCGGCTCTCGAGGTCAAGTCCCGCCGTGTCGGTGGCGCCACCTACCAGGTGCCGGTCGAGGTCAAGCCCGGCCGCGCCTCCACCCTCGCGCTGCGCTGGCTCGTGGGCTACTCCCGCGCCCGTCGCGAGAAGACCATGACCGAGCGCCTGATGAACGAGCTGCTGGACGCCAGCAACGGTCTGGGCGCCTCCGTCAAGCGTCGCGAGGACACCCACAAGATGGCCGAGTCCAACAAGGCCTTCGCGCACTACCGCTGGTAGTCGCTACCCCCATCGAGATCCGAGAGAAGACTGAGCCAAATGGCCACCACTTCGCTTGACCTGGCCAGGGTCCGCAACATCGGGATCATGGCCCACATCGACGCGGGCAAGACGACCACCACCGAGCGGATCCTGTTCTACACCGGTGTTTCGTACAAGATCGGTGAGGTCCACGACGGCGCTGCCACGATGGACTGGATGGAGCAGGAGCAGGAGCGCGGCATCACGATCACGTCGGCCGCGACGACCTGTCACTGGTCGCTCGAGGACGTCGATCACACCATCAACATCATCGACACCCCGGGTCACGTCGACTTCACCGTTGAGGTGGAGCGTTCGCTGCGTGTCCTCGACGGTGCCGTCACGGTGTTCGACGGTGTCGCCGGTGTCGAGCCCCAGTCCGAGACCGTGTGGCGTCAGGCGGACCGCTACGGCGTGCCGCGTATCTGCTTCGTCAACAAGCTGGACCGCACCGGTGCGGAGTTCCACCGCTGCGTCGACATGATCGTCGACCGCCTCGGTGCGACCCCGATCGTCATGCAGCTGCCGATCGGCGCTGAGGCGGACTTCAAGGGTGTCGTCGACCTGGTCCGGATGAAGGCTCTGGTGTGGTCCGCCGAGGCCACCAAGGGCGAGATGTACGACGTCGTCGACATCCCGGACACCCACATCGAGGCTGCCGAGGAGTACCGCGGCAAGCTGCTCGAGGTCGTCGCCGAGAACGACGAAGAGATGATGGAGCTGTACCTGGAGGGCCAGGAGCCCACCGAGGAGCAGCTGTACGCGGCCGTGCGCCGCATCACCATCAACTCCGGCAAGGGCGGCGGCACCACCGTCACCCCGGTGTTCTGCGGCACCGCGTTCAAGAACAAGGGCGTCCAGCCCCTGCTCGACGCGGTCATTCGCTACCTGCCCTCCCCGATCGACATCGAGGCGATCGAGGGCCAGGCCGTGAACAACCCGGACGAGGTCATCAAGCGCAAGCCGTCCGATGACGAGCCGCTGTCGGCGCTGGCGTTCAAGATCATGAGCGACCCGCACCTCGGCAAGCTCACCTTCGTCCGCATCTACTCCGGACGCCTGGAGTCGGGCTCTCAGGTCCAGAACTCCGTCAAGGGCAAGAAGGAGCGCATCGGCAAGATCTACCGCATGCACGCCAACAAGCGTGAGGAGATCGAGTCGGTGGGTGCCGGTGACATCGTCGCCGTCATGGGCCTGAAGCAGACCACCACGGGTGAGACGCTCTGTGACTCGGCGCAGCCGGTGATCCTGGAGTCCATGGACTTCCCGGCCCCGGTGATCGAGGTCGCCATCGAGCCGAAGTCCAAGGGCGACCAGGAGAAGCTGGGTGTCGCCATCCAGCGCCTGGCCGAGGAGGACCCGTCCTTCCGCGTCAAGACTGACGAGGAGACCGGCCAGACCATCATCTCCGGCATGGGCGAGCTGCACCTGGACGTGCTGGTCGACCGTATGCGCCGTGAGTTCAAGGTGGAGGCGAACGTCGGTAAGCCGCAGGTGGCCTACCGCGAGACCCTCCGCAAGGCGGTCGAGCGCCTCGACTACACCCACAAGAAGCAGACTGGTGGTTCCGGCCAGTTCGCGAAGGTGCAGATCGCGCTCGAGCCCCTCGAGGGCGACGGCTACGAGTTCGAGAACAAGGTCACCGGTGGCCGTGTCCCGCGGGAGTACATCCCGTCCGTGGACGCCGGCTGCCAGGAGGCCATGGAGTTCGGCGTGCTGGCCGGCTACCCGCTGACGGGTGTCAAGGTCACGCTGCTCGACGGTGCCTACCACGAGGTCGACTCCTCCGAGATGGCCTTCAAGATCGCCGGTTCGATGGCCTTCAAGGAGGCCGCCCGCAAGGCCAGCCCGGCCCTGCTCGAGCCGATGATGAAGGTCGAGGTCACCACGCCCGAGGACTACATGGGCGATGTGATCGGCGACATCAACTCCCGCCGTGGACAGATTCAGTCCATGGAGGACCGCAGTGGCGCCAAGCTGGTCACCGGCCTGGTTCCGCTGTCCGAGATGTTCGGCTACGTCGGAGACCTGCGCAGCAAGACCTCTGGCCGCGCCAGCTACTCCATGCAGTTCGACTCCTACGCCGAGGTTCCCAAGAACGTCGCCGAGGAGATCATCGCGAAGGCCAAGGGCGAGTAACACTTCGTTGCCAACCCCTTTAGGCTGGAGCTAATGGCATCGGGGCATACCGTCACAGACCGCACCATGTGGTCTGTGACGGGGCCCCGGCCGCCGGCCCCAGAAACGAATACGGCGAAGGGAATCCCCCCTCGGGGTCCTGGCCGGTTCGGTAAGACCACCTGAACGACATCCACAAAGAGTGGGTGCGTACAGAACCACACAGGAGGACCCCAGTGGCGAAGGCGAAGTTCGAGCGGACTAAGCCGCACGTCAACATCGGCACCATCGGTCACGTCGACCACGGTAAGACCACTCTTACCGCGGCGATCACCAAGGTGCTGCACGACGCGTACCCGGACCTGAACCCCTTCACGCCGTTCGACGAGATCGACAAGGCGCCGGAGGAGCGGCAGCGCGGTATCACCATCTCCATCGCGCACGTCGAGTACCAGACCGAGTCGCGTCACTACGCCCACGTCGACTGCCCGGGTCACGCGGACTACATCAAGAACATGATCACCGGTGCGGCGCAGATGGACGGCGCCATCCTGGTGGTCGCCGCCACCGACGGCCCGATGCCGCAGACCAAGGAGCACGTGCTCCTGGCCCGCCAGTCCGGCGTTCCGTACATCGTCGTCGCCCTGAACAAGGCCGACATGGTGGACGACGAGGAGATCCTGGAGCTCGTCGAGCTCGAGGTCCGTGAGCTCCTCAACGAGTACGAGTTCGACGGCGACGCCGCTCCGGTCGTCCAGGTCTCCGCGCTGAAGGCGCTGGAGGGCGACAAGGAGTGGGGCGAGAAGCTCCTCGGCCTGATGAAGGCTGTCGACGAGAACATCCCGCAGCCCGAGCGTGACGTCGACAAGCCGTTCCTGATGCCGATCGAGGACGTCTTCACCATCACCGGTCGCGGTACGGTCGTCACCGGCCGTATCGAGCGTGGTGTCCTCAAGGTCAACGAGCCGGTCGACATCATCGGCATCAAGACCGAGAAGACCTCGACCACCGTCACCGGTATCGAGATGTTCCGCAAGCTGCTCGACGAGGGCCAGGCCGGTGAGAACGTCGGTCTGCTCCTCCGTGGCATCAAGCGCGAGGACGTCGAGCGCGGCCAGTGCATCATCAAGCCGGGTTCGGTCACCCCGCACACCGAGTTCGAGGCCACGGCCTACATCCTGTCGAAGGACGAGGGTGGCCGCCACACCCCGTTCTTCAACAACTACCGCCCGCAGTTCTACTTCCGTACCACGGACGTGACCGGCGTGGTGACCCTCAAGGAGGGCACCGAGATGGTCATGCCGGGCGACAACGCCGAGATGAGCGTCAGCCTCATCCAGCCGGTCGCCATGGAGGAGGGCCTGCGCTTCACCATCCGTGAGGGTGGCCGCACCGTCGGCGCCGGCCAGGTCACCAAGATCAACAAGTGACCCAGGTGATCTGAACCGCTCTGCCTTCGGGCAGGCGGCTCGGGGCGGGCCCGCACATCTTCGGATGTGCGGGCCCGCCCTTTTTGCTTTTCCGCGCCCGTTTGCTCCCCGGTGCGGGATATGACCGGTCGGCATAGGGGGTGGTCGGCGCAGATATGTCGGCGATAGGGGTTTCGCCCGACGCTGCCCGGGGGCGAATCTTGCTGCCCGGTCCGAACTCACCCGCTCTCACGGATGGGAATGATCACGTGTCTCCCCGGCCAGACGATTACGACCTGTGGATCCGGCGTTTCCACCCTGCCCCGGACAGTGCTGTCAGCCTGGTGTGTCTGCCGCACGCAGGAGGCTCGGCCAGCGCGTACTTCCCGATCTCCGAGGCGCTCTCCCCGTCCGTCGAGGTGCTCGCGGTGCAGTACCCCGGCCGGCAGGACCGCAGATGGGAGGCGCCGGCGCGCAGTGCCGGGGAGCTGGCGGCGGGGGTCGCCGAGGTGCTCAAGGGGACCATCGACCGGCCGCTGGCGCTCTTCGGGCACAGCATGGGCGCGGCGGTGGCCTTCGAGCTGACCCGGATCCTGGAGCGGGAGCAGGGCATCACCCCCGTCCAGCTCTTCGCCTCGGGCCGGTGCGCGCCGTCCCAGCAGCTGTACGCCCCGCAGATGCGGGCCCCGTCCGACGCGGACGTGGTGGAGGAGCTGAAGCGGCTCAGCGGGACGGACGCGCAGATCCTGGCGGACGCGGGGCTGCTGAAGATCTTCCTGCCGGTGGTCCGGGCGGACTACGCGGTGGCCGGCAGCTACCGCAGCGAGTCCGGGGCCCGGGTGGGGTGCCCGGTCACGGTCCTGGTGGGGGACGCCGACCCGGAGACCACCCTGGGGGAGGCCCGCGCCTGGGAGGCGCACACCACCGGCGAGTTCGACCTGCACGTCTTCCCCGGCGGCCACTTCTACCTGGAGGACAACCGCTCCGCGGTGGTCAACCTGATCTCGGACGTGCTGCTGCCGATCTGCACAGGGCGCGACTGACCCGGGCGAGGCCGGGCCGAGGGGGCCTGGCCGATCCCCGGGGGCGGGCCCCCGGGGAGGGCGGGTCAGGCGACGGTGGCGGCGTCCACGAAGCCCAGGCTCGCCGGCAGCTGGTGGCGGTGCTTGATCTGGAACTTCCGGTACACCCGGGTGAGGTGCTGCTCGACGGTGCTGACGGTGATGTAGAGCTTCGCCGCGACCTCCCGGTTGGTGTGGCCCTGAGCCGCGAGGGAGGCGACCCGGCGCTCGGCGTCGGTGAGCGCCGCGGACTCCAGTGCCTTGGCCCGCGGACGGGCGGGCGGGGCCTCGCTGGTCAGGGTCGGCAGGATCGACTGCTGAAGGTGCTCGGCCCCGCACTCCTGGGCGAGGCGCAGCGCCCGGCGGACGACCTGGCGTGCCTCGCTGCCGTTCCCCAGCTGCTGCTGGGCCTTGCTGAGGTCGGCCAGCGCCCGGGTCATGTTGTACCGGTCGCCACCGGTCTGGAACATCTCCAGGGCGCGCACCAGCAGGGCGGGGCGCTGGGCGGGGGCACGGGTGGCGGCCAGCGCCCGCAGCGCCGCGCCCGCGGCCCGGGGCTGGTGGCGCTCGGCGCGGCGCAGCTGCTCGTCCAGCAGCTCGGCGGCGCGCTGGGGCTTGTTCAGCAGCAGCCATGCCTCCGCCGCGCCGACCCGCCAGGGCGCCAGGCCCGGGCAGTCGATCCGCCAGGTCTGGAGCTGACGGCCGATGGACAGGAAGCAGGACAGGGCGGCCTGGCACTGGTCGATGGCGAGGTGGTGCCGGGCCCGGGCGTACTGGTAGTGCACGCCGAAGCGGGTCTGGAAGGCGGCCTCCGGCACCGGGCGCAGCAGGACCTCGGCGGCGGCCTCGTGCTCGCCCATGGCGGTGTACGCCTCCACGAGGGTGGCCAGCGGCAGGGCGATGCCCACGCTCCAGCCGAGCACCGGCATCAGGGAGAGGGCTTCGAGAGCCTGGTCGCGGGCGGCGGGCAGCTTTCCCTTGCGCAGCGAGATCATGGCCTTGGTGGAGATGAGCAGCGCGTCCCAGGCGGGGGTGAACTGCTTGGCGGCCTGGTCCAGCAGGCGGTCGCACCAGGACTCGGCGAGGTTGAGCCGGTCGATGTAGATGAGGGCGTGCAGGGCGGACTGCGGCAGCTCCATCGACTCCTTGCCGAGCTGGACGGACTGGAGCACCAGTTCGGCTCCGGCAACGATGTCCTTGGCGTCCCCGCCGGTGAGGGCGGTGTGCAGGGAGCGGGCCGCGTTGAGCCCGGGGCTGTCGGTCTCGGAGGCGGGCGGCACCCGGCGCGGCGGGGTGGGCCCGAGGGCTCCGCGCATCCGGGTCAGCGCGCCGGGGTAGGTGGTGGCCAGGCGCAGCCAGGTGACGAGCAGCTCGTCGGTGAGTTCGGGGCCGTGCCCGTCGTGCGGCAGGCCCCCGGCGGCCGCGACCGCCTCGCTCTCCAGCCCGCACCACAGCAGGGCGCGGGTGAGGTGGAGGACGGTGTGCGGGGAGAGCATGCCCGCCGCGGCCGGTGAGGTCAGCGACTGGAGCTGCGGGATGACGGCCTTGGGGTCGATGCGCCAGGTGATGCTGGCGGCGGCGGCCTGGTCGGCGAGCCGGTCCTCCTCCTTGGTCCAGCAGCGGCTGGCCAGTCGCAGGCAGTGGCCGGCGAGCTTGTGCTGGTCGCCGAAGAGGAACTGCTCGGCGGCCAGGCGCAGCAGTGGGGCCTCCCAGCCCTCGCCGAGCGGGCCGCAGTGCAGCAGGTGCTCGGCGATGGCGGTGGGCGGGGCCCCTTCCTCGCGCAGCATGCGGGCCGCCCGGCGGTGGAGCTCGGTGAGGCGCGCGGCGGGGATGTCGTCCAGCACGGCGGCGCGCAGCGCGGGATGCCGGAACTGCTCCTGCCGCAGCAGACCCGATTCGGTGAGCACCTCCAGGGCCTGGGCGGCCGCCCGGGGGGTGACCTCGACCAGGCGGCCGGCCAGCTCGGTGGAGCCGTGCCCGGCCAGCAGCGCGATGCCCCGGGCCATCTGCCGGGCGGCGTCGCCGCTGCGGTGCACGCAGGCCAGGGCGGCCTGGTGGAAGGCGTCCCCGGCGACCATGGACGGCCGTTCCGCGCCGGGGGCCGCCCCGGTGGTGTCGTGCAGCAGCGCGCGTACCAGGAGCGGGTTGCCGCCGCTGGTGGAGAGGAATTCCTCCGCGACCCGCTCGGCGTGCTCCTCGTCCATCTGCCGGGCCAGCAGCGTGGCGATGCCGGGCAGGCTGAGGGTGGAGAGCTGGTAGTGGCGGGTGACGGGCTGGTACCGCATCTCGCTCAGCAGCGGGTGGTCGGACGCGCTGTGCGGGGAGGCGGTGACGACCAGGGCGATGGGCGCGGACCGCAGGCGGCGGATGAGGTAGAGCAGACAGTGCAGGGAGGCGTGGTCGGCGTGCTGGACGTCGTCGATGGCCAGCAGCAGGGGGCGCTCGGCGGCGAGCTGGTGGGCCGCCCGCTGGATGTGACGCAGGGTGCGCGGCGGCACGGTGGCCGTGTGGGCCCCTTCCGGGGTGCCGGAGGGGTGGTCGTCGGGCCGGTCGTTCTCCTCGGCGGGGGGCTGCGGGCTGGCCTCGGGGAAGAGCTGCTCCAGGAGGGCGTAGGGGAAGGGCTTTTCCAGGGCCGAGCCGATCGCGGTCAGGACGCGGAATCCGCGGTCGGCGGCGAGCTTGCACAATGCGCGTAGTAGTTCCGTCTTGCCGGTTGCGGTGGATCCGCGGATCACGGCGAGTGCGCTGGTCCCCTCAGCGCACTCCGTCAGCATTTCGGTCAGACCTGATATCTCAGTGTCGCGGTCGGCCAACACCTGGTTGCCCCCATTCCCCGTAGGCCAGGACGCCAGACCCCACGCCTGACCCCTGGAGGCAGCCGAATAGCCGGGTCGCCGCCGAAATTCCATTCGGCACGGCTGTCGGCTGTTCCCCTAGCTCATCAGCCACGATAGCAAGAGCGAACAGCGGCGCAGCGACGAAAATCATGCCAGTAACTGTCTGATTTTCCGCTTCTTTGATTGTGTTACGGGCCAACCCCGGTGGTATTCTGCGGAGTTCGCTCGCGCACATCGTCGATTTCATCCGATGGGCACTCTTGTCCGGTCGGCTGACCGGCACGTTCGCGCAGAGCGCACCCCAACCTTCCCGCTGTTCCCGTGGTGTTGGCGGCCGGCCCCCTCAGGGCGCCCCCTAGGCCGGGGCGTCAGGATAGGGGTACTCGGTTCCCGCACCGCTCTGCTCCAATGGCCATTGCCAGAGCGGTCGTCCCGTGTTCCGGGGCGGGAAGGGCGCGGGGGTCGGCCATGAATGCGATGTTCACCCCGCAAGCCGCTTGGCTGCTTCGGCGAATCGATCCCCGGTCCGGCCTTCCGGATCCCCTGGGGGTCCCTCCGGTGCCCACCGACGGCGTGCATCTGTGGGCGGTGCGCTCGCATTCCTGGGAGGACGACCCCCGGGATCTCCACGCGCTGCTGTCGCCCGAGGAACAGAAGAAGGCGGACGGTTTCGTCTTCGCACGGCACCGGCGCCAATACCTCATCAGCCACGCTTTTCTGCGCCGAGTGCTGTCCTGGTATGTGCCGGTATCGCCCCGTGACCTGGTCTTCGGCGCGGGACCCCAGGGAAAGCCGCTGCTCCTGGGGCCGGTGGCGCCCGCCGGGCTGGAGTTCAACCTCTCGCACTGCGCGGACCTGACCCTGGTCGGTGTGGCGACTCGGCCGATCGGCGTGGACGTCGAAGCGGTCCGGGACGACCTCGGCTCCACCGGGGTCGCGGACTACTTCCACCCGGCCGAGCGGCAGGCGATCGCCGCCCTGCCGGCGGACCGGCGCAGCGCCGCGCTCTACCGGGGCTGGACCCGGAAGGAAGCCGTCGTCAAGGCGATCGGGGTCGGGCTGTCGGTGGGGCTGGACTCCTTCCGGGTGCCGCTGGACACCGACGCGCCCACCGTGGTCGAGGGCCCCGCCGCGCCTTTCTCCCCGCCCGGGCCCTGGCATCTGACGCATGTCGAACCCCTGCCCGGGGTGGTGGGCGCGGTCGCCGTGCCGTTCCGTCCCGCCACCGTGCGGGCGACCCTTGTGGTGGGGCCGCTGACCCCGCTGCCCTCAGCCCGCCGACAGGAAGTTCGCGCAGGTCAGGGGTGGTGACCCAGCCCCTATACGACCCTGGGCCACGGCGGGATTAGGGGTTCCGGATCCGCCGAGGGGTCTGGTCGAATGCATGACGCGGTGGGGTTGAGCGGCGAGCGCTCCGGGCCGAGTCCATCGGCCTTCATCGGTTCTTCGAGGGGGATTGGTGGGATCCAGGCACCTGCGCCTTGCCCTGCCGCAGATGGCGGTGGGCGGGCTCTCCGAGAACTGGCTCTTCAAGGAGTTCGGTGACTTTCACTGGCAGTTGACGGCCGACCACTTCGGCGTCCCCGTGACGGAACTGCGGGACGCGCAGGGGGAGCGGGTGCTCCCCGCCTTCGTGCGCTTGGCGATGGACGCCGCGCAGCCGCTCAGCGCCTTCCGCGAGGGCGACGCATGCGAACTCGACGGACGGCTGAGCCGGCTGGACGAGCGGACCTACGGCAGCGAGCTGACCTTCCGGTCCCAGGACCGGACCGTCACCGCCCAGCTGATCACGGTCTTCGTGAAGCCCTCGGCGGGCAACGTGCTCACCCCTGTGGTCCCCCGGGTCCCCGGGGTCCGCCCCGAGCTGCCCGCGGACGAGGGCCTGCTGGCCTTCCGGCGGGAGTTCATGGCGGCCCGGCCGGCGGAGCCGGCCACCCGGCCCGACGGTGGCGAGCTCTTCGCCCACACCTACGAGCTCAACCCCTACCTCGACCTCAACGGCGCCGGCCTGCTCTACTTCGCCTCCTACCCGCACATCAACGACCACTGCGAGCGGCAGTACTTCCACGCGCTGCCGGACGCCCCGCACGGCGACCGGGACTGGACCGCCGCCGCCTCCACGGTCAGCCGTGACGTGATGTACCTGGGCAACTGCGGCCCCGACGACGCCGTCCGCTTCCGGCTCGACTCCTGCCGCACCGAGGCGGACCGGGTCCACCTGGAGTCCACGCTGCTGCGCTCCAGCGACCAGGCGGTGCTCGCCCGGATCCGCACCGTCAAGCAGCTGGCGGCCGACGCATCCCCGGCCGTACGCCGGGCGGCCGCGCCCACCGGCTCCCGGGACGAGCTGACCCGCCGCCTGACGCCGGTCATGGCCCGCGCGCTGGAGGTGCCCGAGGACACCCTCGCCCCCGACGCCGACCTGCGCACCCTCGGCCTGGACAGCTTCGCGCTCTCCTCCTTCGCGCAGGACGCCACCGGCCGGCTCGGCATCGACGTCGACCCCAGCCGGCTCTTCCAGAGCTTCACCCTCGAGGACATCGCCCGGGTGGTGACCGGCGAACCGGCGGCCCCCCGGGAGGCGGCGCCCCGGCGCCGCGCCCCGTACCGCGCCGCGTCCGCTACCTCCCAGCCCGCGGCGGACGACGAGATCGCCGTGGTGGGCATGGCGGGCCGCTTCCCCGGCGCCGACTCCGTAGGCGAGCTGTGGCAGCTGCTGGTGGACGGACGGGACGCCATCGGCGAGATCCCCGCCGACCGCTGGAGTCCGCGCACCTCGTCCCCGGACGGCGAGCCGGTCCGGCGCGGCGGCTTCCTGCGCGACATCCGCCGCTTCGACCACGCCTTCTTCCGGATCTCGCCGCGCGAGGCCGAGCTGATGGACCCGCAGCAGCGGCTCTTCCTCGAAGTGTCCTGGGAGGCGTTCGAGGACGCCGGCCACGACGTCACCCGGCTGCGTGGCAGCCGGACCGGGGTCTTCGTGGGCGTGTGCCACAGCGACTACGCGGCCGTGCTGCGCGAGCACCTGACCTCGGCCGAGCCGCACCGCAGCGTGGCCACCTCGCCCTCGATCATCGCCAACCGGGTGTCCTACGCCTTCGGCTTCCACGGCGCGAGCGTCGCCGTCGACACCCTGTGCTCCTCGTCCCTGGTCGCGGTGGACCAGGCGGTACGGGCGCTGCGCGACGGCTCCTGCGAACAGGCGCTGGTCGGCGGGGTCAACGTGATCTGCGACCCCGGCCAGCACGCGGCCTACGCCAGGACCGGGGTGCTCAGCGCGGACGGCGTCTGCCGGACCTTCGACGCTGAAGCAGGCGGATACGTGCGCGGCGAGGGCGTGTGCGCGCTGGTCCTCAAGCCGCTGCGGCAGGCCCGCGCCGACGGCGACCGGATCCACGCGGTGATCAAGAGCGTGGCGACCAACCACGGCGGCCAGGCGCAGTCCCTCACCGCGCCCAACCCCGACGCCCAGGCGGACCTGATCACCCAGGCGTACCGGGCGGCCGGGATCGACCCGGCGACCGTCGGCTATCTGGAGGCACACGGCACCGGGACCGTCCTCGGCGACCCCATCGAGGTCTCCGGGATCTCGGCCGCCTTCGAGCGGCTGTACCGGGAACGGGGCCGCGAGATGCCGACCGAACCGCACATCGGCCTCGGCTCGGTGAAGACCGCCATCGGGCATCTGGAGGCGGCCGCCGGCACCGCCGGGATGATCAAGGTGATGCTGGCGATGCACCACGGGGAACTGCCCGCGAACCGCAACTTCCGGCAGCTCAACCCGATGATCCGGCTCGACGGGTCGCCGCTGCGCATCCAGCGCGAGCGGACGCCGTGGACCCCGGCCACCGACGCCGAGGGGAGGCCGGTGCCGCGCCGCGCGGGCGTCAGCTCCTTCGGCATGGGCGGCACCAACGCCCATGTGGTGCTGGAGGAGTTCCGGGCGCCGGAGGAAGCGGGCGGGCCGGCCGCCGGGCCGTTCGTCGTGCCGCTGTCGGCGCGCACCCCGGCGGCCCTGGGCGATGCCGCCCGCAATCTGCTGGCGCTGCTCGACAGCGGCTCGTGCCCTCCGCTGGACGCGGTCGCGTACACCCTGCAGACCGGCCGCGCGGCGATGGCCGAGCGGCTGGCGATCGTCGCCGACTCGCCCGAGGAGCTCCGCTCCAAGCTGCGCGGCTTCCTCGCGGGCCACACCCCGCTGCCCGGCGTGTGGACCGGCGCGGCCGGCGCCGCCGATCCGGCCGCCGGCTCCGCCGCCGAGGAACGGGCGCGCGACTGGGCGGCGGGCGGCGAGGCCGACTGGGCCGCGCTGTACGGGCCGGGGCCGCGGCCGCGCCGCGTCTCGCTGCCCGGCTACCCCTTCCGCCGAGACCAGCACTGGATCGCGCCCACGACGACCGCCGGCGCCCAGGCCCTGGCGGCAGCCCGCGTGGACGGCCGCGGCGCGGAGGGCTTCGTCGCGGCCGGGTCTGCCACGGAGGGCCCTGGCACGGACGGGTCCGCCGCGGAAGGCTCTGGCACGGGCGGGTCCGCCGCGGCGCCCGCCGTCGTGGACGCGTTCCTGGTCCGCGGCTGGCACCCCTCCGCGCCCCTGGCGGCGCCCGCCCCGGCCCCCGCGCCCGGCGCGTACCTCCTCCTGGTCAACGAGGTCTCCGCGGCGGCCGCCGCCGCGCTCTCCGGGCAGCTGGGCCCGGACTGCCGGGTGATCGCGGTGCCCGCCGCTGAGCTGACCGCGCGGCCCGGCACCCTGGACGCGGTGCTGGCCGCGCACGGCGGCCTCGGCCCCGGCGAGCGGCTCGCCGGACTCGTCGACCTCGCCGACTGGTGGCCGGCCGGGCAGGAACCGGCGACCGCCGCGGACTTCCGCGGCCGGCTGGTGCTGCTCCAGGAACTGCTGGCCCAGCACCGGCTGACCGGACCCGCCCTGCTGCACCTCGCCAGCGGCACGGCGGTCACCGAGGCGGCGGGGCTGTACCGGGTGCTGTCCAGCGAGTTCCGGACCGTGCGGAGCCGTACCGTGCAGGTCGACTTCGGCCCCGGCGAGGCGGACGGCCTGCGCTCGCTGCTCGCCGCCGAACTCGCCGCCGACGACCGCGAGACGCAGGTCCGCTACCGCGCCGGCCGCCGCGAACACGCCCGGCTGGACTTCCTCGGGCCGGACAGCAACGGCCCTGACGGCAGCGGCCTCGACGGCAGCGGTCCGGACGGCAACGGCCCCGGCGGCTCCGGCAGGCGCGGCACGGACGGTGCCCCGAGTCCGCTCGACGACCTCGCCGCCGGCACGGTGGTGATCACCGGCGGCACCGGCGAGATCGGCCTGCACCTCGCCCGCGAGCTGCACCGCCGCGGGGCACGCCATCTGCTGCTCATCGGCCGCGGCCGGCTGCCCGGCCGCACCAGGTGGGAGGCGCTGGCGGCCGACCCGGACACCGAGCCGAAGCTCGCCCGGCGGCTGGCCGGCCTGAGCGAGCTGGTGGCCGCGGGCGCCTCGCTGGAGGTGCGCACCCACGCGCTGAGCGACCCCGCTTCGCTGAAGAAGCTGCTGGACGCGGCGCGGCGGCGCGGCGGCCCGATCACCGCGGTCTTCCACGCCGCGGGCGCGATGGACGACAGCCGCTCCCTGCTGGCCAAGCCGGTGGAGGACGTGCAGCGTGTCCTCGACCCCAAGGTGCGCGGGCTGCGCACGCTGTGGGCCGCTCTCGCGGACCAGCCGCCGCGGCTGCTGGCGCTGTTCTCGTCGATCTCCGCCGGGGTGCCCGGCCTCGGGGTCTCCTACGCCGACTACGCGACCGCCAACGCCTTCCTCGACGACTTCGCGGCCGCCCATGCCGACCGGACCGACTGCGCGGTGCGCTCCGTGCAGTGGCCGGTGTGGCAGGACACCGGCCTGGGCCGGGACCGGGGCGGTGCCGCCGACGGCCTGGGCATCCCCGCGCTGCCGGTGGCGGACGCGCTGCGCCTGCTGGACGCCGCGCTCGCGATCGAGGGACACCCGGTGGTGATGGCGTGCCGCGTCGACCGCGCCCGGGTCGACACCGCCGAGCTGCTGCGCGCCCCGCTGCCGGGCCCCGCGGCCGGGCCGGTGGCCGAGCCGGCGCGCCCGTCGGACGAGCCGGCGCGGCCGGTGGCCGGTGCGGTGTCCGAGGCGGTCACCGCCCCGGACGCCACCTCGCGCGCGGCCGCCGACGCCTCCGGTGCCGAGGAACCGGCACCCGGCGCGGTCGTCGACTGGCTGACCGGCGTCTTCGCGAAGACCCTCAAGACAGGGCCGGGCGAGCTGCCCGCCACCGCCTCCTTCGCCGAACTCGGCGTGGACTCCCTGCTGCTGGCGGAGCTGGTGCGCGATCTGGAGCGCGCCCTGGGACACGCCGTCGACCCGACGCTGCTCCAGGAGTTCCCCACCCTGAAGGAGCTGGCGGTGGCGCTCGCCGAGCTGTCGGCCGAGCAGGTACGCGCCGCCGTCGCGGAGCCGGCCGCCGGGGCCGGGTCCGGTCCGGCCCCTGAGGGCGGCCCGGTGCCGGGGGCCGGGGCCGCCGTCCTGGACGCGGCGCACGGCCGGGCCGGGGCGTACGCGACCGCCACGCTGTCCGGTACCCGGCCGTCGGCCGAGGAGGAGGCGCGGGCGGAGACCTCCGCCCGGAGCCCCCTCGCAGACCCCCTGCCCCAGGGACAGGCTGCCGCCCCCGGCGGCCCGGTGCCGATCGCGGTCATCGGCATGGCCTGCCGCTTCCCCGGCGCCGAGGACCCGGCGGCCTTCTGGCGGAACCTCGTCCAGGGACGCAGCTCCATCACCGAGGTGCCGCCCACCCGCTGGGACGTGGACGCGCTGTACTCGCCGGACGGCGGGCCGGGCAAGAGCATCAGCAAGTGGGGTGGGTTCATCGACGACGCGGCCGACTTCGACCCCGGGTACTTCGGCTTCGACGAGCGCACCGCCGACCACCTCGACCCGCTGGCGCGCAAGGCCCTGGAGATCACCGCGGAGTGTCTGCGGGACGCGGGCTACCGGGACGAGGAGCTCAAGCGGCGGCGCGTCGGCGTCTACCTCGGCACCCGCTCGGCCAACTACCGCGAATACCTGCGGCCGCTGCCCAGGGAGGCCATCGTCGGCCTCAACCAGAACTTCATCGCGGCCCATCTCTCCCACCACTTCGACCTGACCGGGCCCAACCTGGTGGTGGACAGCGCCTGTTCGTCCTCGCTGGTCACCGTGCACCTGGCCTGCCAGAGCCTGGCGGCCGGGGAGAGCGAGATGGCGCTGGCCGGCGGCGTCGACCTGCTGCTCGACGAGGACCCGTACCTGCTGCTGAGCGAGGGCAAGGCGCTGTCGCCGACCGGCCGGTGCCACACCTTCGACCAGGCCGCCGACGGCTTCGTCCCCGGTGAGGGCGCGGGCATGGTGCTGCTCAAGCGGCTGGACGCGGCCCAGCGCGACGGCGACCGGATCCTCGCGGTGATCGAGGCGTCCGCGGTGAACAACGACGGCCGCACCATGGGGTACACCACGCCCAGCGTGGCCGCCCAGCGGGAGCTCATCGAGGAGGCCCTGCGCACCGGCTCCATCGACCCGCGGACCATCGGCTACGTCGAGGCGCACGGCACCGGCACGATGATCGGCGACCCGATCGAGCTCCAGGCGCTCACCGCGGTCTTCCGCAAGCACACCGCGGACAAGGAGTTCTGCGCGGTGGGCAGCGTCAAGACGAACGTCGGGCACCTGCTGAGCGCGGCCGGCGTGGCCGGGCTGATCAAGACCGCGCTCTGCCTGCGCCACCAGCAGGTGCCGCCGACCCTCAACTGCGTCAACCCCAACCCGCGCTTCGCCTTCGCCGAGTCGCCCTTCTACCCGGCCACCGAGGTGCGGGACTTCTCCGGCGGGGCTGGGCTGGAGCGCGCCGCCGTCAGCGCCTTCGGCTTCGGCGGGACCAACGCGCACCTGATCATGCGCCGCGCCGCCGAGGCGGACGGCCACCGCGCCGGACGGCAGCCGCTTCCGGCGCCCGACTACGACCGGAAGCGCATCTGGCCGCGGCGCGCGGCCACCACCCCTCCCACCCTGCCCAAGAAGCGGTCGGCGCGGCTCGACCTGACTTTCCTGTCTACCGGTTGATCGTGGAACCAGGAAGAGACACCGTGGAACGCCACCAGGCCATACGCTCCCGTCTGACCCTTGACCGCAGCAACCCGATCGTCGACGACCACCGGGTGCACGGTGTCCGCACCCTGCCCGGGGTGACCTTCCTGGACATCGTCTACCGGCTGCTGGACGCCCAGGGGTTCGTACTGGACCGCACCGAGCTGCGGAACGTCCTGTTCGTCGAACCGGTGGTGACCACCGACGAGTTCGACCGCGAGATCGAGATCGAGCTGGACCGGCAGGGCGCCCACTACGGGGTGCGGGCCCGCAGCCGCAGGGTGCGCGAGGGCCGCCCGGTCAGCGAGGCGTGGACCCCGCACATGGAGGCCGAACTCCATGTCGACCTGCCCTTCCCCGAGTCCGGCCCGGCGGAGCGGCCCGTCGAGCCGGCGGAGGGCTGGGCGGGTGAGCCGGGCGGCCGGCGGGAGGACGTCGAGCGCGTCTACGAGCTCGGGCGGGCCGCGGACATCCACCACCGCTCCTTCATGAAGTGCCACGGCACCATCTGGCACCGCGACGGCGGGCTGCGGGCCCGGATCGCGCTGGGCGAGGAGGCGCGCGAGAGCCACGAGGACTTCCTGCTGCATCCGGCACTGCTCGACGGTTCCACGATGCAGAGCTACGCCCTGGCCTTCTCCGGCGAGGAGGAGGACCCCAGGCCGCTGATCCCCTTCCACATCGCCGCGTTCCGGGCGGCCGGGCGGCTGGGGGACGCCTGCACGGTCGAGCTGCGGGTCCCGGAGGGTGCCGGGCGGGCGGCCGATGTGCTGCACGTCGACATCGACCTGCGTGACGGGGACGGCAGGCTGCTGGCCCGCTTCGACCGGCTGGCCCTGAAGCGGATCCGGTCCCGGGAGCTGATCACCCGGCTGACCCGGGCCGACGCCGCGCTGCCGGATGGTGCCCGGGCCGACGCCGCGCTGTCGGATGGGGCCCGTGCCGACGCCGCCCTGTCCGGTCCGGCGGGGACGGCAGCCCCGGCCGCCGCGTCCGCCACGGCCTCCGCCGCGGCCTCCGCGCCGGTGGACGCGCCGGCCGCCGCCGCGGACGCACACCTGGAGGCGGTCCGCGAGGCGGTGGTGCGGGCGGTGCGCGCGCTGCTGGACGACGACGGCGCGTCCGTCGACCCCGACCGCGGCTTCTACGAACTGGGCCTGGAATCCACCCATCTGCTGCGCCTGGTGCGCGCCCTGGAGGAGCGCTGGGGCATCGAGCTCTATCCCACGCTGCTCTTCGAATACACCACGGTGGACAGCGTGGCGGCCTACCTGGCCGACCGGGTCCCGGCGGAACCCGCCGGAGCCGGGACCGGCTCCGAAGAGGGCCCGGGCGCCGGGGCCGGGACCGACGAGGCGGCGGCGGAGATCGCCGCGGAGACGCTGGCCTTCACCGGCACCTGGGCTCCGTCTGACTTGCCCGCCGGCGGCGGCCGGGTGGAGCGGCTGCTGCTGGCCGGCGCGGACCCCCGGCTCGCCGGGGAACTTCGGGCGTCCGGGGTGACCGTGGTCGAGGTCCGGCCCGGCGGCAGCTGGGCGGCGACCGCGCCCGACACCTACGAGCTGCGCCCCGGCCGGTATGAGGACTGGCACCGGCTGCTGAGCGAGCTGGCCGGCCGTGGCGGGCTGCCGGACGCCGTCGTGCACCTGGGCCCGGCGCGCGCCCCGGAGCGGGTGGCCGAACTGCCGGACGCCGTGCGGGACGCCTGCGCCTCGCTGCTGATGCTCAGCCGGGCGCTGCTGAACACCTCCGGCTGGGACGAGCTGCCGCTGCTGCATCTGGCCGCGGCCGGGGACGAGGTGGCCGCCGTGCTGCCCGGCGCCCTGGCGGGAGTGGCCAGGACGGTCCGGATCGAGCAGCCCCGGCTGCGGCTGAAGGTGGTCGAGACCGGTGCGCGGAGCCTGGCCGAGGCCGGGCCTGGGGCCGCGCTGCTGCTGCGCGAGCTGAGCGAGCGGGCCGAGGCGTGGGTGCGGTACGAGGACGGGCAGCGGATGGTGCGCCGCTACCGGGAGACGAGCCTGGCCCTCGCTGAGGGAGCCTCCGAGGAGGCCGCAGCGGGGGCCGCACCGGGCGCCGGTGGCCCGGCGCTGCCGCTGCGCGAGGGCGGGGTCTATCTGATCAGCGGCGGCATCGGCGGACTCGGGCGGCTCTTCGCCGACCACCTGGCCGCCGCCGCCCGGGCGCGGATCGTGCTCTTCGGCCGCTCGGCCCCGGATGCCGCCGCCCGCGCCGAGCTGCGCGCCCTCGAGGAGCGGTACGGCGCCCGGGTGCTTCCGGTGCGCGCCGACGTCACCGACGCCGCGGACGTGGCGCGGGTGGTGCGCGAGACCCGGGAGCTGTTCGGCCCGATCAACGGCGTGATCCACTCGGCCGGGGTGCTGCGGGACGCCCTGGTGCTGCAGAAGCCGGCCGAGGACATCGGCCGGGTGCTCGACCCCAAGCTGCGCGGCGCGGTGCACCTGGACGAGGCGACCCGGGACGAACCGCTGGACTTCTTCGCCCTCTTCTCGTCCGTCACCGGGGCGGTCGGCAACGCCGGGCAGTCCGACTACGCCGCCGCTAACGCCGCGCTGAACGCCTACGCCCGGCAGCGCGCGGCCGCCGGGCGGCCGGGCCGCAGCGTCGCCTTCGGCTGGCCGCTGTGGGGCGACGGCGGCATGCGCACCGACGAGGCCACCGAAGCGTACTTCCGCAAGCACGGACAGGTGCCGCTGCGCGCCGCCGCCGGGACCGGGATCCTGCTCGCCGGGCTGCGGCAGGACGCCACCGAGCTGGTGCTCTTCCACGGCGACCGGGAGCGGGTGCTGCGCTCGATCAACCCCGCGGTGCCGGGCGCCCCCTTCGAGCTGCCGCTGGCCGCCCCGGCCGCGCCCCAGCCCACCGCCGCCACGGCCCCCGCCGCCGCCCCGGCCACCGCGTCCGCGACCGACTCGGCCACCGGGTCCGTCACCGCCCCGCCGGCCGGGTCCGCCACCGCCCCGGCGACCGGACCGGCCACCGCCAGGGCCCAGGCGCGGCCGGGCGAGGCCGGGAGCCGGGACATCGCCGTGATCGGCATGGCCGGGCGCTATCCGATGGCCGACAACCTCGACCAGCTCTGGGACAACCTGCTCGCCGGGCGGGACTGCGTCACCGAGATCCCCGCCGAGCGCTGGTCCCAGCAGGACTTCTTCGACCCGCGGCGGAACACCCCAGGCCGCTCGTACAGCAGGTGGGGCGGGTTCCTGGCCGACGCCGACCGTTTCGACCCGCACTTCTTCCAGATCACGCCGCGCGAGGCCGAGGCGATGGACCCGCAGGAGCGGCTGTTCCTGGAGACGGTCTGGCACACCATGGAGGACGCCGGGCTCACCCGCGCCGAGCTGGCCCAGGGCGCGGTGGGCGTGTTCGCCGGGGTGATGTTCAACCAGTACCAGATGCTGGGGCTGGGCGCGCCGGAGGAACTGCCGGTGCTGCCGACCTCCTTCTCCTCCTCGGTCGCCAACCGGGTGTCGTACTTCTTCGACTTCCACGGGCCGAGCATCGCGCTGGACACGATGTGCTCCTCGTCGCTGACCGCGATCCATCTGGCCTGCCAGAGCCTGCTGGCCGGGGAGTGCGAGGTCGCCTTCGCCGGTGGCGTCAACGTCGCCACCCACCCGTACAAGTACCTCTATCTGAGCCAGGCGGGCTTCGTCTCCAGTGACGGCCGCTGCCGCAGCTTCGGTGCCGGTGGCGACGGCTATGTGCCCGGTGAGGGCGTGGGCGCGGTGCTGCTCAAGCCGCTCGACCGGGCGCTGGCCGACGGGGACCGCGTGCACGGTGTGATCAAGGGCAGCGCGGTCAACCACGGCGGCCGGTCCGGCGGATTCTTCGTGCCCAACCCGGGGGCGCAGGCCGAACTGCTCCGGGAGGCGCTGACGCGGGCGGGGACCGAGCCGGGGTCGATCGGCTACCTGGAGGCGCACGGCACCGGCACCGCGCTCGGCGACCCGATCGAGATGTCCGCCCTGGCCCGGGTGTTCGGCGCCGGGGATCCGGCCGGCGGCACTCCGGCGGAGAGCCCCGCCGACCTGCCCGTGCCCATCGGGTCGGTCAAGTCGGCGCTCGGCCACCTGGAGCCCGCCGCCGGCATCGCCGGGCTGAGCAAGGTGCTGCTCCAGCTGCGGCACCGGACGCTGGCGCCCTCGCTGCACGCCGAGGAGCTCAACCCGGCGATCGACTGGGACGCCTCGCGTTTCCGGGTGCAGCGGACCGCCGCCCCCTGGGAGGCTCCCCGGACGCCGGACGGCACCCCCGGGCCGCGCCGCGCGGGCGTCAGCGCTTTTGGCGCCGGCGGTGCCAACGGGCATGTGGTGGTGGAGGAGTTCATCGCCGCGCCCGCGGCGCGGGCCGCCGGGTCCGCGCCCGCCGGCCCGCAGCTGGTGCTGCTCTCGGCGAAGAAGGAGGAGAACCTCCGGCAGCTCGCCGAGCGGTACCTCGCCTTCCTCGGCACCTCCGGCGAGCTGGACGGCCCCGCGCCGGAGGTGCACGGGGAGGCGGTGGCGCGCGTACTGGCCGAGCTGCGGGAGATCGCCGCGGAACTCTTCGGGCTGGCCGGGCCGGTGCTCGACGCCGAGGTCGGCCTCGACGAATGGGGCCTGGACGCCGCCGACCTGAGCCGCTTCGAGCAGCGGATCGCCGAGCACTTCCGCTTCGAGGGCGCCGACCCCCGGATCGACCTGGGCTCCACCCTCGCGGAGGTCGCGGGCCGGCTGGCGGGAGCGACCGCCCGGGCCGGACAGGCCCTGGGCCCGGTGGCCCCCACCGGGGGCGGCCTGCCCTCACTCGCCGAGATCGCCTACACCTCGCAGGTGGGCCGGGAGGCCATGGCGGAGCGGCTCGCCCTGGTCGTGACCGGCCTCGGCGAACTGCGCGCCGCCCTGCGCGCCGTCCTCGACGGCACGAGCCCGGCGGGCAGCTACCGGGGGACGGCCAAGCGCGCCACGACCGGTCAGGCGGACGCCGTCGCGGCCGCCCTGGCCGGGCGCGACCTGGCGGCCCTGGCCGAGCTGTGGACGGCGGGCGCGCCGGTCGACTGGCGGGCGCTGCACACCGGACAGGCCCCGCGCCGGGTCGCCCTCCCGCTGTACCCCTTCACCCGCCGCCGCTGCTGGGTCGACGCCCCGGCACCGGCCGCGCTGGCCGCGGGACCGTCCGCCGCGCCCGCTGCTGCCGCTGCCCCCGGCACCTTCGCCGACTCCGCCGGCGCGGGCGAGGAGTTCGCGTACACCACCGGCTGGCAGCCGCTGCCCGCCGTCACCGCGCCCGCGCCGGACGCCGGGCGCGGGGGCACCACGCTGGTGCTGCACACGCCCGCCGGCCGCCCGCTGGCCGAGGCGCTGGCCGCCCGGTCGGGCGGGGCGCGGGTGATCCGGGCCGAACTGGGCGCCTCCACCCGGGAGCTGGGCGACGGCCGCTGGGAGGTGGACGCGGCGGACCCCGAGGCCCTGGCCGCGCTCCGCGCCGAGCTGGCCGAGCTGCGCACCGTCCATCTGCTGGGCGGGCTGCGGGACGACCGGGCCCACCGAGGCGACCGGGGCGACCGTAACGGCGACGACGGGCCCGGGGGCCTGGCCGAGCTGGAGCGCGCCGAGGAGGCGGGCGTGTGGGCGCTGTACCGGTGCGCCCGGCAGCTCGCCGTCCCGACGGCCGCCGGCCGCGAGCTGCACTGGACGATCGTGACCAGCGGCGTCTGGTCCGTCGCCGGCGAGCCGGTCGACAACCCCTTCGCGGGCGGCCTGTCCGGCATGGCCCGGGTGCTGGAGAACGAGTTCCCGCGCTGGACGGCGGTCGTGGTGGACCTTCCGGCCCGCCTGCCGGAGCCGTCCGGTGACGGCTGGGGCGCTCTGGCGGACCGGGTGCTGGCCGAACCTGCCGTGCGCGGTGCGCGGGTGGCCTACCGTGCGGGCGTCCGCCATCAGCAGGTGCTGCGCCCGGCCGCCCTCCCGCGGACCGGCGACCGGCTCCGCGCGGGCGGTACCTACGCCATCGTCGGCGGCGCGGGCGGCATCGGCTTCGAGATGGCCCGCCGCCTCGTACGCGACCTGGGCGCCCGGGTGGCCCTGATCGGCCGCAGGCCGCTGGACGAGCGGCGGCAGCGGGCCCTCGCCGAGGCCGACCCCGACGGCGCCCGGCTGCTCTACGTACAGGCCGACGCCTCGGACACCGCGGAGCTGCGCGCCGGGCTGGCCCGCATCCACGAGCGCTTCGGACCGGTCCACGGCGTGATCCACTCCGCCCTCTCGCACCGCAGCGCCCTGGTCCGCACCCTCACCGAGGCCGACCTGCGCGCCTCGCTGCACGCCAAGTCGCGGGTGGCGGTCGCGCTGACCGAGGTGTTCCGGGAGGAGCCGCTGGACTTCCTGCTGCTGTTCTCCTCGGCGCAGTCCTTCCTCGGTGACCGGGGGCTGGCCAACTACGCCGCCGGCTCCACCTTCCTGGACGCCTACGCGCACGCCCTCGACCAGCGGCTGCCCTTCCCGGTGCGCACCCTGAACTGGGGCTACTGGGGCACGGTCGGCGCGGTCGCCGACGAGCGCAGCCGGGCGAGCCTGACCCGGCAGGGCTTCAAGTCCATCGAGCCCGAGGAGGGCTGGCGGACGCTGCGGCGGGTGCTGGGCGGCCAGGCCACCCAGATCCTCGCGCTCCGCGCGGACCAGGTCCTGCTGGAGCGGCTGGGCCTGCCCGGCGACCCGGGACACCCCGGCGACCCCGGACACCCCGGCGACCCCGGACACCCCGGACACCCCGGACACCCTGACATTCCCGTGACGGACGGTACGGACGGTGACGCTGCCTTGAAGCCCTCTCTGAGCCCGCTGGTGCGCGACCACACGCTGTCGCCGGGCGGTGTGAGCGCCATCGACCACTTCCACGCCCTGGACGCCACCCTGGCGCGCGTCTCCTCGGGGTGGATCCTGCGCCTGCTGGACGAGATGGGCGCCTGGCCCGCCTCGGCCGACGGCCCGGCGGCCGGCGACGCGGCGACCGTGGGCCGCCGTGTCGGGGTCGCGCAGCGGTACGAGCGGCTGCTCGCCAAGATGCTCGACATCCTGCACGACGCCGGACTGCTGCGCCTGACCGGCGCCGGGTTCGTGCCCGAGCCGGGCGCGCTGGCGGCCTGCCGGGGCCAGGACCACGCGGCCGAGCTCACCGCCATCGCCGAGCGGGAGAGCGAGCTGGCCGTCTTCGTCCGGCTGCTGGTGCTGACCCTGGGCCGCTACCCGGAGCTGCTCCGCGGTGAACTGCTCGCCACCGACCTGCTCTTCCCGCGCTCCGGCACCTCCCTCATGGAGGCCGTCTACAAGGGCAACCCGATCAGCGACGTCTACAACGACACGCTCAACGACGGGGTGCTCGCCTACGTCCGCGAGCGGCTGCCGGAGCTCGCCCCGGGCGAGAAGATCCGGATCCTGGAGGTGGGCTCCGGCACCGGGGGCACCTCGGCCGGCCTGCTGCGCGCCCTCAAGCCGTACGGTGAGCGGCTGGAGTACACCTACACCGATCTGTCGGCCGCCTTCCTGGAGCACGGCCGGCGCGAGTACGGGGCCGACTACCCCTTCCTGCGCTTCAAGCGGCTCGACGGGGACAAGGAGCTGGCCAAGCAGGGCTTCGAGCCCGGCTCCTACGACCTGGTGGTCGCGGCCAACGTCATCCACGCGACCCGGGACATCGAGCGGACGCTGCGGAACGTCAAGGCCGCGCTGCGGCCCGGCGGCTGGCTGCTGCTCAACGAACTGACCACGGTCACGGTGCAGTCCACCCTCACCTACGGCCTCTTCGACGGCTGGTGGCAGCACGAGGACATCGCGCTGCGGCTGCCCGGCTCGCCGCTGCTGGACGTGGCCGGCTGGCGCGCGGTCACCGAGCGGCTGGGCTACCCCGCCTTCGCGGCGCTCCCCGGTGACCGGTGGACCACGCGGAACTTCCAGCACGTGATGATCGCGCAGAGCGACGGCGCCGGCCTGCCCGAGCCGGCCCCGGCCGGGGACGCCGCGGCCTTCGAGCAGCCGCGGCGGCAGGAGGCGGACGACCGCACCGTGCGCGCGCTCTTCGAACGCGAGCTGTGCCGGCTCACCTCGGACGCCTCCGGCATCCCGGTCGAGGACCTGGACCCGGACGAGGAGCTCAGCAGCTTCGGCTTCGACTCGGTCAGCTACAGCCTGCTGTCGGGGAAGCTCAACGACGCCTACGGCTTCGACATCACCCCCGCCCTCTTCTACGAGACCGCGACCCTGCGCGCCCTCATCGACAAGCTCGCCGCGGACCACCCGGCGATCCTGCGCGACCGGTACGCCCACCAGGCCGCCCGGCAGGCCGCCGGGCAGCTGACCGGACAGGCCGACGGAGAGGCCGTCACGGCAGCCGCCGGGACCGGCGCACCGGCCGCGGTGGCCGCCGCGCCGGCCGCCACCGCCCGCGTCACCGAGCCGCGAACCACCGAGCCGCGGGCCGCCGGGTCCGCCGTCGCACCGGCCACCGGACCCGGGGCGGCCGCGCGGCGTGCGGCCGATGAGCCGGTCGCCATCGTGGGCATGGCCGGCATGCTGCCCGGCAGCACCTCACTCGCCGACTTCTGGCGCCATCTGATGGCCGGGGACGACCTGCTGACCCCGGTGCCCGCCGACCGCCCGGCGCTGCGCTCGATCCCGCACCGGGGCGGGTTCATCGACGGCGTGGACCTCTTCGACCCGCTGTTCTTCGGCATATCGCCGCGCGAGGCCGAGGCCATGGACCCGCAGCAGCGGTTGTTCCTGCAGACGGTGTGGGCCGGCCTGGAGGACGCCGGCATCGCGCCCGGCAGCCTGGCCGGCTCCGACACCGGCCTGTTCATCGGCGTCGGCTCCAACGACTACCAGGAACTCCAGATCGCCGCGGGCGGCACCGTCACCGACTCCTACGGGGCCACCGCCAACACCCACTCCATCCTGGTCAACCGCATCTCCTACCTGCTCGACCTGCACGGCCCCAGCGAGCCGGTCAACACCGCCTGCTCCAGCTCCCTGGTCGCCCTGCACCGCGCCGCCGAGGCGATCCGCGGCGGCGAGTGCGAGGTGGCCGTCGCCGGCGGCGTCAACCTGATCCTCTCCCCGCGCAACTACGAACTCCTCGGCCCGACCGGCATGCTCAGCCCGGACGGCACCTGCAAGGTGTTCGACGCCGCGGCCGACGGCTTCGTCCGCAGCGAGGGCATGGGCCTGGTGGTGCTCACCAGCCGGAAGCGGGCCGAGGAGGCCGGGCACCGGGTGCGCGGCTGGCTGCGCGGCAGCGCCGTCAACCACGGCGGCAGGGCGCGCTCGCTCACCGCCCCCAACCCGGCCAGCCAGGCGAAGATGCTGGTCGCGGCGTACCGGCGGGCCGGGGTCGACCCCGCCACGGTCAGCTACATCGAGACCCACGGCACCGGCACCGAACTGGGCGACCCGGTCGAGATCAGCGGCCTGAAGACGGCCTTCGCCCAACTGCGCGGCGAGTTCGGCACGCTGCCGCCGGCCGGCGCCTACTGCGGCATCGGCGCGGTGAAGAGCAACATCGGCCACCTGGAGTCGGCGGCCGGGATCGCCGGGGTGCTCAAGGTCCTGCTGGCCATGGAGCACAAGGCGCTGCCGCCCTCCCTCCACCTGAACACCCCCAACCCCTACCTCCAGCTCGAGGGCAGCCCGTTCCACGTGGTCACCGAGGCCCGCGACTGGCAGCGGCCGCGGGACGAGGCCGGCCGGGAGATCCCGCGCCGGGCCGGGGTCAGCTCCTTCGGCTACGGCGGCGTCAACGCCCATGTGGTGCTGGAGGAGGCGGCCGCCCCGGCGGTGACCGAACAGCTCCCCGAGGTCCCGCTCTTCGTGCTCTCCGCCCGCACCGAGGCCGCGCTGCGCACCTACGCGGCCGACCTGGAGCGCCATCTGATCGGCGAGCCGGGTGCCTCGCTGGCGGACATCGCGCACACCCTGCGGATCGGCCGGGACGCGATGGAGCACCGGCTGGCGATCGTGGCCCGCACCCGCACCGAACTCGCCCAGGCCCTCTCCCGCTTCGCGCGCGGGCAGGCGGCGGACCCCACGACCGGGGTGTACACCGGGGTGCTCGGCGAGGTGGGCGCCTCGGGTGTGCACCGCTCGCTGCTCGGCGGCGAGGCGGGCGCGGACTTCCTCGACGCGGTGATGCGCCGCCCCGACCCGGAGCAGCTGGCCCAGCTGTGGGTGAACGGCGCCGCGCTCGACTGGCACCGGCTGCCCGCCGGGCCCGCCGCCCGGCTGGTCCCGCTGCCCACGTACCCCTTCGCCAAGGAGCGGTACTGGTTCCAGGACGAGGTCCAGGAGGAGGTCCGGGACGACTTCCAGGGCGGTGTCCGGGACGAGGTCCGGGGCGCCGCGGCCGGACCCGCCGAGTCGTCTGCGGCCCCGGCCCCGGTGTCGTCCGCGGCCCTGGCTGACTCGGCCGACCTGCTGTACGCGCCGGCCTGGGTGCCCGTCACCGAACCGCTGCCGCGCCCGGCCGCCGGTGAGGGTCCGGTCTGGCTGGTCCACACCGACGACTCGGCCGCCCTCGCCGACCGGCTCGCCGCCCGGCTGGCGCCGCGCCCGGTGCTGCGTGTCCCGGCCGACCGCCCGGCGCTGGCCGCCCAACTGCCGTACCCCGACGCGGTGTACTTCCTGGCGGGTGTCCGGCGGCCGTCGGCCGCCGTGCTCGGCGAGCAGCTGGCCGAGCTGTCGGCCGCCGAGGAGACCGGCGTCCTCGCCCTCTTCCGGCTGGTGCGGCAACTGCTGGAGCGGCCCGCCGCGCCGGCGGTGGGTGCGCGGTCCGCGTCCGGTCGCGGACCGGCGCTGACGGTGGTCACCAGCGATGCCCGCCCGGTGGCCGGCCGGCCGGTGCGCAACCCCTACTCGGCGCACCTGTGGGGCTTCGCCAAGTCGCTGCGCCGGGAGTGCCCCGGCTGGGCGGTCTCGGCGCTCGACCTCGACTGGGATGACATCGCCCGGGATCCGGCGCAGGCGGCGGAGCGGGTGCTCGCGGCGGGCGCGCTGCCCGGCGGCGAGCTGGCGATCCGGGACGGCCGCACGCTGCGGCCGGTGCTGGCCCCGCTGGCGCTGCCCGCAGAGCCGCTGGGCACGCTCCGCGAGGACGGCGTGCACATCGTCATCGGCGGCGCGGGTGACATCGGCTCCGACGTCGCCGCGCACCTGGTGGGCGACCACCGCGGCCGGGTCGCGCTGATCGGCCGCGGCCCGCTGGACGCGGCGCGGCGCGCCCGCCTGGCGCGGATCGACCCCACCGGTGAGCGGGCCGTCTACCTCCAGGCCGACGCGGGCGACCCGGTCCGGCTGCGGGCGGTGGCGGACGAGGTGGTCCGCCGGTTCGGCCGGATCAACGGCGTCATCCACGCCGCGAACGTGCTGCGCGACCGGGCCCTGTACGCCGCCGACGAGCGGCTGTTCCGGGAGGGCGTGGAGTCGAAGACCCGGACCACGGCCACCGTGGTCGACGTCTTCGGCAAGGAGGACCTGGACTACCTGCTGATCTTCTCCTCCGTGCAGTCCTTCCTCGGCAACCCCGGGCAGAGCGGCTACGCGGCCGCCTGCACCTTCCAGGACGCCTACGCCCACAGCCTGGCGGACCGGCTGCCCTATCCGGTGCGCGTCGTCGACTGGGGCGCCTGGGCGACCTCGGCCCTTGCCGAGCAGCACCGGGACCGGCTCCGGGAGGCCGGGATCGCGGCGATCCCGCCCGCCCGCGGGCTGCGTGCGATGACCGAGATCCTCGGCCAGGAGGAGGTCCAGGTGGCGGTGGTGTCCGGCAGCGAGGCGTTCCTCGGCGGACTCGGGGTGTCCGAGCCGCCGGTGGCGCCGCAGCCGGTGGCGGAGCCGGCCGCCGGGCCGGACTGGGAGCGGGAGCTCCGCGCGGAGGTGCACGCCCTGGTGTGCGAGGCGGCCAAGGTGGGGCCGCAGGTGCTGCGCGCGGACGCGGAGCTGAGTCGCTTCGGCTTCGACTCCATCGCGTACACCCGGCTGAGCCAGACCTTCAACGACGCCTTCGACCTGGACCTGACCCCGGCCTTCTTCTTCGGCATCGCCACCTCGGACGACCTGGCGGAGAAGACCGCGCGGAGCTACCCGGAGGAGCTGCGGCTCCACTACGCCCAGCGGCGGCCCGCCGCCGCGGTGGAGCCGGTCGCTGCCGCGGAGCCGGTGACGGCCGCGGAACCGGCGACCATCGCCGAGCCGGTCGCCGTCGCGGAACCGGTGCGCGTCGCGGAACCGGTGCGCGCCACGGCGGCGGTGGGTGCCGTGGCGGCGGTGCGGGCCGCGGAGCCGGTAGCGCGTACGGCACGGCCCGTGCCCGGCGGCACTGACGACGCGGTCGCGATCGTCGGCATGGCGGGCCGGATGCCGCAGTCGGACGACCTGGACGAGTTCTGGGCGCACCTGGCGGCCGGTGACGACCTGGTCACCGAGATCCCGGCCGACCGCTGGGACTGGCGGACCCTGTACGGCGAGCCGACGGGCGGCGAGTACAAGACCCCGGTCAAGTGGGGCGGGTTCATGCGCCGGGCCGACGAGTTCGACCCGCTGTTCTTCGGGATCTCCCCGAGGGAGGCGGAGGCGATGGACCCGCAGCACCGCCTCTTCCTGGAAGCGGTGTGGAGCTGCCTGGAGGACGCGGGCATCCGCCCCGCCTCGCTCGCCAAGTCCGACACCGGGGTCTTCCTGGGGGCCTGCACCTACGACTACTTCGAGGTGCAGCACGCCTTCGGCACCCCGCTGGACGGCTACAACGCGATGGGCCGGGCCCATGCGCTGATCGCCAACCGGGTCTCCTACCTGCTGGATCTGCGCGGGCCCAGCGAGGCCCTCGACACCGCCTGCTCCTCCTCGCTGGTGGCGGTGCACCGGGCGGTCGAGTCGATCCTGCACGGCGACTGCGAGCTGGCCATCGCGGGCGGCGTGCAGGTCATCGCCTCCCCGCTGCTGTACGTGGACATGAGCGAGGGCGGCATGCTCAGCCCGGACGGCCGCTGCAAGACCTTCGACGCCGCGGCCAACGGCATCGCGCGCGGTGAGGGCGTCGGGGCGGTCCTGCTCAAGCGGCTGTCCGCGGCGATCGCGGACGGGGACGTCATCCACGGCGTCATCCGGGGCACCGCGGTCAACCACGGGGGCCGCACCAACTCGCTCTCCGCGCCCAACCCCGAGGCGCAGGCCGAGGTCATCGTCAAGGCGCACCGGCGGGCCGGCACCGACCCGCGCACCATCACCTATGTCGAGACCCACGGCACCGGCACCGCGCTCGGCGACCCGGTGGAGATCGACGGCCTGAAGTCCGCCTTCGCCACGCTGTACCGGGACTGGGGCATCGAGGGACCGGCCGGCGCGCACTGCGCGCTCGGCGCGGTGAAGAGCAACACCGGGCACCTGGAGGCCGGGGCCGGGATCGCCGGACTGCTCAAGACGCTGCTGGCGATGCGGCACGGCACCCTGCCGAAGAACCTGCACATCGAGCAGCCCAACCCCTATCTCCAGCTGGACGGCAGCCCGTTCCGCATCCTGCGGGAGAGCGGCCCCTGGGAGCGGCAGCGCGACGAGCACGGCGCGGAGCTGCCCCGCCGGGGCGCGGTCAGCTCCTTCGGCCTGGGCGGGGTGAACGCGCACGTGGTGGTGGAGGAGTACCTGCCCGCCGCGGAGCGGGCCGTCGCCGGGCCGGACGAGGGCCCCGGGGTCTTCGTGCTCTCCGCCAAGGACGAGGAGCGGCTGCGCGCCTACGCGGCCCGCTTCACCGACTGGCTCACCGAGCCCCCGGCGGGGCTCGGCCTGGCCGCGCTGACCCGCACCCTGCAGACCGGGCGCGCCGAGTTCGACGCCCGGCTTGCGGTGGTCGCCGACGACCTCGCCGACCTGCGCGCCAAGCTGGCCCGCTGGGCGACGGGCGAACAGCCCGCGGGGGTCTTCACGGGCGACGGCCGTGAGCCGGCGGGCGCCACCGACGCGCTGCTGGACGGCCCGGAGGGCCACGAGTACCTGCGCATGGTGATCGCCGGACGCAGGTGGGAGAAGCTGGCCCGGCTGTGGGCCGGGGGAGTCCGGATCGACTGGTCGGCGCTGTGGGCGGAACCGGCGGCGCCGCGCCGGGTCGCCGTGCCCACCTACCCGTTCGCGCGCGAGCGGTACTGGGTGCGGCCGGGCGAGCAGTTCGACGAGTTCCAGGCGTACGCGACCGGGCTGGCACCCGAGCCGGTGGTCTCTGCCTCGTCCGTGACCGCCGAGCCGGTGGCCTCCCAGCCGGTGGCCTCCGAGTCAGTGGCCGCCGAGCCGGTGGGCGTCGCGTCGGTGGATGTCGCGCCGGCGCCGGTGGCGGTGAGCCCGGCCCCTGAGCCGGTGTCCGCTCCCGCGCCCGCACCCGCGCCGGTGGTCGCGCCGGGCGGGGACACCGTGGGTCAGCTGGAGGAGCGGATCTCGGTGCTGCTCGCGCAGCACCTCGGGGTGGACCGGGCGCGGCTGCGCGCGGACCGGAGCCTGGTCGAGTACGGGGTCGACTCGCTGGGGCTGCGACGGCTGGGCCGGGCGCTCAGCGCGCAGTTCGGCATCAGGATCCCGGCCCGGTTCTTCTCGACGAGCGGCACGGTGAGCGGCATCGTCGGCAAGCTGCTGGAGACGTTCCCGGCGGAGCTGAGCGCGGGCGCCGCGCCCCAGGTCCCGGCCGCCACCCCGTCGAGCACGACGGCGAGCGGTCCCGTGGACGCGGGTGCGGGCGGGCCGGCGGACGGTGCGGCCACGTCCGTCCCTGCCGAGGGCGACGCCGTGCAGGCACTGCTGCGCGGGTTGCAGTCAGGGCGGATCAGCGTGGGCGACGCGCTGCGCGAGCTGGGGAAGGGGACGGCCCGATGAGCTCCATCCTGGAAGAGATCCTCTCGGCGATCGCGGACCACCGCATCACCGAGGAGCAGGCGCTGCCGCTGCTGCGCGGACTCGCCGAGCAGGCCGCGGCCGACGCGGGGCCCGGCCCCGAGGAGCTGTCGGCCGGTGAGCGGTCGTACCCGCTCAGCCGGGGCCAGGCCGCGGTGTGGGCGATCCTGCAGAACCAGCCCACCAGCGCCGCGTACAACCTGCCGATGGGCCTGCTGATGCGGCCGGACGCCGATCCGCGGCTGATCGAGCGGGCCATGGACGCGGTGATCCGCCGCCACCCGGCGATGCGCGTCAATGTGCGGCCCGGTGACGACGGCCCGGTGCAGGTCGTGGTCGACCGCGGGCTGAGCGTCGAGGAGCTGGACCTGGCCCATCTCACCGAGCGGGAGATGGGCGAGCGCGTCCGGGAGCTGGTCGACGTCCCCTTCGACCTGGAGCGCGACCCGCTGTACCGGGTCTACTTCATCCGCGGCCCCTGGCGCGGCCCGCTGCTGCTGCTCGTCTTCCACCACCTGATCACCGACGGCGTCTCCAGCCATCTGCTGCTGCGCGAGATCGTCGCCGGATACGAGGGCCTGGCCGCCACCGGCACCCTCCCGGCCTTCGAACCGTCCACCCCCTACAGCGCGTTCGTGCGCTGGCAGCGGGAGATGCTCGGCGGCGCGGAGGCCGAGGAGCACCGCGCCTACTGGACGCGGAAGCTGGCCGGGGCCTCGACCTCGGCCATCCTGGACCGGCTGGCCGACCACCGGCGCGGCGGGGCGGCCCGGTTCGTCGGGCAGAGCGTCCAGCTGGAGCTGGATCCGGAGTTCTGGGCCACCGTCCGGGCCACCGCGCGGGCGCACGAGGTGACGCCGTTCAGCGTGGTGCACGCCGCGTTCACGGGCCTGCTCGCCCGTCACACCGGGCAGCGGGACATCCCGGTGCTGGTGCCCACCGACGGGCGGCCCACCGCGGACTTCGACCGGACGCTGGGCTACCTCATCAACCCGGTGGTGCTGCGCACCGCCTGCGCGCCGGAGACGACCCCGCGGCAGCTGTTCGAGGCCATCCACGACGGGCTGCTGGAGGCCGAGGACCACAGCGGCTACCCGTACGCCTCGGTCGTCAACGACCTGCGGCGCGCGGGCGGGACGGAGGCCGGTTTCGACATCGGCTTCTACCTCCAGCAGGGCGTCGGCAAGGACCTGGACATGGCCGCCGGGCAGACCCTGTTCGAGGACGCGCTCGCCATCACCCAGGAGGGCGAGTCTGACCTGGTCGTCGAGGTCGTGGTGCGCGGCGACCGGGCGCTGGTCTACTTCAAGTACGACCCGGAGCTGTTCGAGCGGGCCACGGTGGAGCGGCTGGCCGAGCACTACCGCCATCTGCTGCGCGCCATGACCGAGCACCCGGACCGTGAGCTGGGCGCGTTCGAGCTGATCAGCCCGCACGAGCGGGAGCTGGTGCGGCGCGCCAACGACACCGCCACCGGGCACCCGGACCGGGCGACCGCCGTCGAGCTGATCCTGGACCAGGCCGCGCGCACCCCCCAGGCCACCGCGGTCATCGACGCCGACAAGACCCTCAGCTACCGCGAACTCGCCGACCGCGTCGAGCTGCTGGCCGGCCGGCTGGCCCAGCGCGGCATCGGCGCAGGCTCGCTGGTCGGGGTGATGGCCGACCGCCGCGCCGAGCTGATCGTCGCGCTGCTCGCGGTGCACCGGGCCGGGGCCGCGTATGTGCCGCTGGACCCCGAATTCCCCGCCGATCGGCTGGAGTTCATCGCCGCCGACGCGGGTCTGACCTGCGTGGTGACGGACAAGGCGTCGGCCGGGCGGCTGCCGTCGGCGGTCTCCGAACCGGTGCTGCTGGACGACGTCGACTGGACCGCGCCGGCCCTGCCGGCGCCCGGCCACGCGCCGGTGACCGGCTTCGACGACCGCACCGCCTACGTGCTGTACACCTCGGGCTCGACCGGCAGGCCCAAGGGCGTGGAGGTCACCCACGGCAACCTGGTCAACTTCCTGCTCTCGATGGGGGAGCGGCCGGGCTGCGCGCCCGGCGACGTGCTGCTCGCGGTGACCACGGTCAGTTTCGACATCGCGGGCCTGGAGCTGCTGCTGCCGCTCACCCGGGGCGCGGCCGTCGAGATCGCCGCGACCGAGGTGGCCCGGGACGGCCTCGCGCTCCGCGAGCGGCTGGAGACCTCCGGCGCCACCATCGTCCAGGCCACCCCGGCGACCTGGCAGATGCTGATCGCGGCGGGCTGGAACGGGCGGCTGGCGGGCCGGATCCTGTGCGGCGGGGAGGCCCTCAACCCGGAGCTGGCCGAGAAGCTGCTCAACCGGGCCGACGAGGTCTGGAACATGTACGGGCCGACCGAGACGACCATCTGGTCCTCCGTCGGCCAGGTGCGCCGCCACCGCCGGATCAGCGCCGGCACGCCGATCGCCAACACCCGCTTCCACCTGCTGGACGAGCGGCGCAGGCCGGTGCCGTTCGGCGCCACCGGCGAGCTGTACATCGCCGGTGAGGGCGTCGCCCGCGGCTACCGGGGCCGCCCGGAGCTGACCGCGGAGAAGTTCCCCGACGGCGCGTTCCTGGGCGAGGCAGGCCGGGTCTTCCGCACCGGGGACGCCGCCCGCCATCTGCCGGACGGCTCCATCGAGCTGCTCGGCCGCCTGGACCGGCAGGTCAAGCTCCGCGGCTACCGCATCGAACTCGGCGAGATCGAGGCCGCGCTGCGCCGGGGGGAGCTGGTCGAGGAGGCCCGGGTGCTGCTGCGCGAGGACACCCCGGGCCACCCGGCGCTGGTCGCCTTCGCCCTGGTGTCCGGGGTGCGCGAGGCCGCCGACGCCGCGGCCGCCCGGATCCGCGGGCAACTGGCCGACTGGCTGCCCGGCTACATGGTCCCGGCCCGGGTGGTCCCGCTGACGTCCTTCCCGCAGACGCCCAACGCGAAGATCGACACCGGCCCGCTCCAGCGCCTGCCGATCGACGAGATCATCCGCCGCCACGGCCACCCCCACACCCCCGCCCCGGCTCCTGCCCCGGCCCCCGCCCCGGCGCCCGCCGCGGGCACCGGGCCGTCGCTCCGGCTGCGGGAGGAACTGCGCGGCTGGGTGGCCGAGATCGCCCAGCTGCCGGTGGCCGAGGTCGCGCCCGACCGGCCGATCGGCGACTTCGGCTTCGACTCCATCCGCTTCACCCGGCTCAGCGCGGTGCTGCGCGACCGGCTCGATGTGACCGTGCCGCCCACCGCGTTCTACGCCCACCCGTCGCTGGACGCGCTCGCCGCGCACCTGCTGGAGAAGTTCCCCGGACAGCTCGCCGGGTGGACCGACCGGGCCGAGGACGGTCCGGTCGCGGACGTGCGCAGCCCCCGGGCGGTAGCCCCGGCCGCGAGCGTGCGGCAGGCCGAGCCCCTCGCGCCGCGCGCGGCGGGCTATGAGCCGGTGGCGATCGTCGGCATCGGCGCGCGACTGCCGGAGTCGGACAGCCTGGCCGAGTTCTGGTCCCACCTGGCCGCCGGACGGGACCTGGTGCGCCCGTACCCGATGGAGCGCGGCTTCTCCCGCGCGCTCTTCGGCCGGCACGGCGATCCCGCCGACTTCCAGGGCAGTTTCGTGCGCGACGTCGACGCCTTCGACGCGCCGCTGTTCCGCATCTCCCCCCGGGAAGCGGCCCAGATGGACCCCCAGCACCGGCTGCTGTTGCAGGCCGCGCGGCAGGCGATGGAGGACTCGGGCACCGCGCCCGAGTCGCTGGCGGGCACCCGGACCGGCGTGTTCGTCGGCATCAGCGGCGCTGACTACTTCAGCCTGCTGGGCCACGAGCGGCAGGCCGACGACCACTTCCTGATCGGCAACGTCGCCTCGGTCGCCGCCAACCGCATCTCGCACCTGTTCGACCTGCACGGCCAGAGCACGATCTACGACACCGCCTGCTCCAGCTCGCTGGTCGCCATCCACCGGGCGGTGCGCGCCCTGCAACGGGGCGACTGCGACACCGCGCTGGCCGGCGGCGCCAACCTGCTGCTCTCCCCGTACGGCTTCCAGGGGCTGCGCCGGGCCGGGATGCTCAGCCCCGACGGGCGGTGCAAGACCTTCGACGCGCGGGCCGACGGCTACGGGCGCGGCGAGGGCGTCGTGCTGCTGATGCTCAAGCGGCTCGACCAGGCGCGGGCCGACGGCGACCCGGTGCACGGCGTGATCATCGGCTCCGCCGAGAACCACGGCGGCCGGACCCACTCGCTGACCGTGCCCAACCCCCGGGCGCAGACCGACGTGGTGCTCCGCGCGCACCGCGCCGCCGGCGTCTCGCCCGCCTCGATCGGCTACATCGAGGCGCACGGCACCGGAACCCCGCTCGGCGACCCCATCGAGCTCGACGGGCTGAAGGACGCCTTCGCCGCCCTCATGGACGACTGGGGGCTGGGGCCGCACGACGCGCGGATCGCGCTGGGCTCGGTCAAGACCAACATCGGCCACCTGGAGGCCGCCGCGGGCGTGGCCGGGGTGGTGAAGGTGCTGCTCGCCATGGCACACCGCACCCTGCCCGGCCTGGTCCACCTGACCGATCCCAACCCGATGCTCGACTTCACGACCGGCCCCTTCCGGCTCCAGAAGGACACCGCGTCCTGGGAGCCGTGGCGGGACGCGACCGGGACGGCCCAGCCGCGGCGCGCGGGCGTCAGTTCGTTCGGGATGGGTGGCAGCAACGTGCACGTAGTGCTCGAAGAGGCAGAGGAACAGTGATGGTGCAGAAGCAGACGACCTCTTCGCAGCGGCACGTCGTGGTGCTGTCCGCGTCCGGGACCGCGCAGCTGGCCGAGTACGCCGGCGAGACGGCCCGCTGGATCGAGGACCACCTGGCACGCCGCCCCGGTGGCGCGCCGCACACCCTCGCCAGGCTCGCCCACACCCTGCAGACCGGCCGGGAGCGGATGCGTGAGCGGCTCGCGCTGGTCGTCACCTCGCTGGAGGAACTGGCCGGGAAGCTCTCCGCGTTCGCGGCCGACCCGGACGGCCCGCACGGGCTGCTGCGCGGCAGCGGCGAGCCGGCGGCCGACGGCGCCCCGCACACCGGCACCGACCCCGACGAGGCGGCTCGGCGATGGGTGGACGGCGTCCAGGTGGAGTGGAGCGCGCTGCGCGGCGGCGGCCCCGC
This sequence comes from Streptomyces sp. JLBT605, assembly GCF_058215555.1. NCBI lineage: Bacteria > Bacillati > Actinomycetota > Actinomycetes > Kitasatosporales > Streptomycetaceae > Streptomyces > Streptomyces sp. JLBT605. The sequence goes on along the minus strand of NZ_CM177087.1, from coordinate 2,653,487 downwards.
CCCGGCCCGCCTCTCGGCCCCCACCCCGCCGTTCCGGACCCGCTCGTACTGGATCGAGGAGCCGGAGGCGCCGGGCCACACCGCCGCCGGGGCGGGGCACCCGCTGCTCGCCGCGGCGGCCGACGCCCAGGGGCGGGAGTTCTCCGCCACCTTCACCGGGGCGGAGTTCTTCCTGCGCGACCACGCCGTCGGCGAGATGAAGGTGCTGCCCGCCGTCGCCGCGCTGGAGCTGGCGGCGGCCACCGCGGGCCGCACTGGCCGCGGCCCGGTGCGCACCATCGAGGACGTCATGTGGACCCGGCCGGTCATCGTCACCGACCGGCCGGTGGCCGTCCAGCTGCGGCTGACCCCCGGCCCGGACGGCGCGGGCCTGGAGTACGAGGTCCGGCGCGGCGAGGAGCTGTGCTCGGCGGGCCGGATCGGCTTCGGCACCCCCGAGGCCGTAGCCGCGGCCGCGGCCGGGGCCGCACCCGGAGACCCGTCCGGTGACTCGTCCGGCGCTGTCCCCGGTGCTGTCCCGGGTGGAGATGAGGTGCTGGACCTGGAGGCGATCCGCGCCCGCTGCCCGCAGACCGTCGCCGGCGCCGAGTGCTACGCCCTGTTCGACCGGCTCGGCGGCGGCTACGGCCCCAGCTTCCAGCCGCTGCGCTCACTGCGGCGCGGCCGGGCCGAGGTACTGGCCCGGGTCGAGGTGCCCGCCGCGGTCGGCCTGCCGCACGAGACGTTCACCCTGCACCCCTCGCTGCTGGACGGCATGCTCCAGGCAGCGCTGTGGACCTCCGAGGACCCCGACGCGGTCAGCGAGCGCAAGCTCCCCTTCGCGCTGCGCTCGCTGGAGATCCTGCGCCCGCTGCCGCCGCGCGGCTTCGTGCACGCCGTGCCGGAGGCCGTGGACGGCGGCTCCGCGCGGACCGCCGGGCACGACCTGACCCTGGTCGACGACGAGGGCCGGGTGGTGCTGCGCGTCAAGGGCCTGCTGACCCGGGCGGTCGGCCAGGCGCACGCACTGCGCCCCGAGGAGCCGGACGCCGCCCGGACGGTGGCCTTCGAGGAGGTGTGGCAGCCGGCGCCCGTCCCCGGTGAGGCGGCCGGCGAGGAGCTGGGCGACGTGCTGGTGATCGGCGCCGACCCGGAGCTGCCCGGCCTGCTGCCCGCCGCGCACACCGTCGCGGTGCGCCCCGGATCCCGCTTCGCCGAGGACGACGGCGCCTGGCGGCTGCGCCCGGAGCACGAGGAGGACTGGGACCGGCTGTTCGCCGAGTACACCCGGCGGGGCCGGGGCCCGGGGCTCATCGTCTTCGACGCCGTCGCCTCCCCGGCCGGGGACGGGCCGCTGGACACCTCCGCGCTCCGTCTGACCACGCTCTTCCGCGCCTGGTCGCGGGCGCGCTTCAGCCGGCCGGTGCGGGTGCTGTACCTCTTCGAGACCACCGGCGGGCTGGACGACGCGCTCAGCGCCGCGCTCGACGGACCGGCCAAGGCGCTCGCCAACGAGCAGCCGGCCTTCCTCACCTCGGTCATCGCCCTGGAGCCGGGGACGGTGCGGGACCGGGCGCGGATCGTGGCCCGGGAGGCCGCCGCGGCCGACCACGCCTTCGCGGTCGGCTACCGCGACGGCGAGCGGCAGGTCCGCGCCTGGCGGCAGCTCCCCGGCTTCGCCGACGCGCCCGGTGAGCCGCTCGCGCTGCGCGAGGACGGCACCTATCTGGTGACCGGCGGCCTCGGCGGCCTCGGCCGGCTCCTGGTGACCCGTCTGGCGGCCGCGGGCCGGGCCCGTTTCGTGCTCGCCGGGCGGTCCCCGCTCGACGCCGGCCGGGAGCGGGAGCTGGCCGCGCTGCGCGCCGAGGGGATCGACGTCTCCTACCGCACCGCCCGGCTGGGCGAGCCGGGCGAGGCCGCCGCGCTGGTGGACGCCGTCCGCGCCGAGCACGGCGCGCTCCACGGCGTGCTGCACCTGGCCGGCGTCACCCGGGACGCGTACGCGCTCGGCAAGGACCTGGGCGAGATGGCCGAGGTTCTCGACCCGAAGGTGCGCGGCACCATCGAGCTGGACCGGGCCACCGCGGACCAGCCGCTCGACTTCTTCCTGCTCTTCTCCTCCATGTCCGGTGCCGCGGGCTCGCCCGGGCAGAGCGACTACGCCTACGCCAACCGCTTCCTGGACGCCTTCGCGCACCGGCGGGAGGGCCTGCGGCGGGAGGGCCGCCGGCAGGGGCGCACCCTCTCCCTGCTCTGGTCGCTGTGGGAGGACGGCGGCATCCGCATGGAGATGGACCAGGCGGCGCAGGACCGGATGGTCGAGGAGGTCGGCCTGCGGGCCATCCCGACCGCCGACGGTCTGGCGGCCTTCGACGCCGCGCTGCGGCACCGGGGCGACCATCTGCTGATCGCGCACGGCCGCCCGGCGAAGCTGCGGGAGGTGCTCGCGGACGCGGGCCGCCGCCCGCTGCCCCGTCCGGCCTCCGTGGCCGCCGCGCCGAACGCGGAAGCACCGGACGCCGGGGCTCCGGACGCCGGTGCCCCGGCCACCGAAGCACTTGCCGCTGACGACCCCGCCGCTGACGCCTCCGGCGCCGCCGGGTCGCGGGGCCCCGGGGAGCGGGAGCGTGCCGAGGAGTACCTCAAGGAGATCCTGGCCGGGGCCTTCGGCATGCCCGCCGAGGAGATCGAGGCGGATACGGCCTTCGAGGCGTACGGGATCGACTCGATCCTGATCATGGACCTCAACCGGACCCTGGAGGAGCACTTCGGGCCGCTGCCCAAGACCCTCTTCTTCGAGTACCAGGAACTGCGGTCGCTCGCCGGCTACTTCCTGGCGCAGCACGGCGACAAGCTGGCCGCCCTCGCCCCGGCGCCCGCCCCCGCCCCCGCCCCGGCCGCCGAGCAGTCCCGTCCGGCCCCCGAGGAGTCGCGTCCGGAGCCCACGGCGCCGCCGGTGGGCGGGCAGGCCGCGTCCCGGACCCCGGCGGCCCGGCCGGCGCCGGAGCCCACCGCCCGGCCGGCATCCGCGACCGCCGCGTCCGCCGCGGACGACGACCCGATCGCGATCATCGGAGTCAGCGCCCGGTTCGCCGAGTCGGACGACCTGGACAGCTTCTGGGAGCACCTGCGGGCGGGCCGCGACCTCGTCACCGAGATCCCCCGCGACCGCTGGGACTGGCGGGACTACGAGACCGCCACCGAGGCCGACCGCGCGGTGCGCCACAGCCACTGGGGCAGCTTCGTGGACGGCATCGACCGCTTCGACCCGCTGTTCTTCGGCATCTCGCCGCGCGAGGCGGAGATCCTCGACCCGCAGGAGCGGCTGTTCCTGCAGACCGCCTGGCACACCCTGGAGGACGCCGGCTACCCGCGCGCCGACCTGCGGAACCGCAAGGTCGGTGTCTACGTCGGCGCGATGTACACGCTCTACCAGCTCTACGAGGCCGACAACGGCCGGATCGCCGCCTCCTCCTACGCCGCGATCGCCAACCGCGTCTCGTACACCATGGGCTTCAGCGGCCCCAGCCTGGCCGTCGACACCATGTGCTCCTCCGCGCTGAGCGCCATTCACCTGGCCATCCGCGACCTGCGCGCCGGCGAGGCCGAGGTCGCGCTCGCGGGCGGGGTGAACCTCCACGTCCACCCGTACAAGTACCGCTTCCTCAGCCAGGGGCAGTTCACCTCCAGCGACGGGCTGTGCCGCAGCTTCGGCGAGGGCGGCGACGGCTACGTGCCCGGCGAGGGCGTCGGCGCGGTGCTGCTCAAGCCGCTCAGCGCGGCGCTGCGCGACGGCGACCACGTCTACGCCACGATCCTGGGCAGCAGCGTCAACCACGGCGGCCGGACCAACGGCTTCACCGTGCCCAACCCGCTGGCGCAGGGCGAGCTGATCGACCGGGCCATCGAGGTCGCGGGCGTCGACGCCCGCACCATCTCCTACATCGAGGCGCACGGCACCGGCACCGCGCTCGGCGACCCGGTGGAGATCCGCGGCATGACCCGCGCCTTCGCCGAGGCGGGCCTCGCCCCGGGCAGCCTGCCGATCGGTTCGGTCAAGTCGAACATCGGACACCTGGAGTCGGCGGCAGGCATGGCCGCGCTGTGCAAGGTGCTGCTCCAGATGAAGCACCGCACCCTGGTGCCGTCCCTGCACTCCGAGACCCTCAACCCCAACATCGACTGGGCCGACTCGCCCTTCGCGGTGCAGCGCGAACTGGCCCCCTGGCAGGCGGCCGACGGCGCTCCGCTGCGCGCCGGGATCAGCTCCTTCGGCGCGGGCGGAGCCAATGCCCACCTCGTCGTCGAAGAGCACATCCCCGGCACCGGTACCGGCGCCGGTGGTACCGGCACGGGCACGGCGGCCCCGGCCGGGCCGTACCTCTTCCCCCTCTCGGCGAAGACCCCCGAGCGGCTGCGGGAACTCGCCCGCCGCTTCGCCGGCTTCCTCGACCGGCACCCGGACACCGACCCCGCCGCGATGGCCTTCACCCTCCAGATCGGCCGCGAGGCGCTGGAGGACCGGCTGGCCGTGACCGCCTCCACGGTCGCCGAACTCAGCTCCGCGCTGTCCGCGTTCGCCGCGGGCGACCCGCTGCCCGCCGGCGCCTGGCAGGGCAGTGTGCGCGGCACGCCGCGCGAGCGCGCCGCCCGGGTCGACAAGGACGCGCTCCGGTCGGCCGTCGAGCGGCGGGACGTGGCCGCCGTCGCCGGGATGTGGGTCCTCGGCGGCGCGCCCGAGTGGCGGCGGCTGACGGACGGCCCGGCGCCCCGGCGCCTGCCGCTGCCCGGCTACCCCTTCGAGGAGATGCGCTGCTGGATCGTCGACGGCGACGGCGGGGTCCGGCACCGCCGGGCCGTCGCGGGCCCGGCGGCCGGCGGGGACGGCGCGCATCCGCTGCTCGGCCGGGTGGACGCCGCAGAGTCCCTGGACGGGGCGCTCAGCCACCGCACCGCCTTCGGCCCGGACCACGTCCTGATCCGGGACCACCAGGTGGGCGGGGTCCACCTGCTGCCCGGGGTCGTGAGCCTGGAGATGGCGCGCGCCGCCGCCGAGGCCGCCGGCCTCGGCGAGCGGGCCGTGCTGCGCGACGTGCGCTGGCTGCGCCCGCTGGTGGTGGCCGGCGAGGAGCGCCCGGCGTGGCTGGCACTGCGCCGCACCGACCGCGGGCTCGGCTTCGAGCTGCGCGGCCGGGACGGCGGCGCCCCCGTCGTCCTCGCCCAGGGCACCCTGGACGCTCCACCGGAGGGCGACCGCGAGGAGCGGGTGGCGGTGGAGGCGATCCGCGCCCGCTGCCCCCAGCACCACGAAGGGGCCCGGCTGTACGCGGACCTCGCGGCGGCGGGGCTGGCCTACGGGCCCGCGCTGCGCGGCGTGGAGTGGATCGCGGCCGGTGACAACGAGGCCCTGACCCGGCTGGTGCTCCCGGCCGAGGCGGGCGCCACGCTGGCGGAGTGCGTGCTCCACCCGGCGCTGCTGGACAGCGCGCTGCACACCTTCGCCGCGCTGCGGGACCGCAGCTCGGGCCAGGCGATGGTGCCCTACGCGGTCGGCGCGGTGGAGATCCACCACCGGCCCGCCGAGCGGGGCTACGCCCACGTCCGGGCCGTCGGACCCGACCGCTACGACATCGAACTCCTCGACGACACGGGCGTGGTGTGCGTGCGGCTGCGCGACTTCGCGCTGCGGCCCGCCCCGAGCGGGGCCGCCGCCCCGGCCACCACCGCGCCCGCCACCTCGTTCGCCGCGACGGGTACCCCGGCCGCCGGCGCCACGGCCGCCCCGGTCGCCGAGACCGCGGCCGCCCGGTACGACGGGTCCGGCCTGCTGGACGATCTGCTCTTCGTGCCGCGCTGGGCCCCGCTGGACCCGGCCGGCGGCAGCGGCCCGTTCGGCGACCGCTCGGAGGGCGTGTGGATCGTCCACGACGAGGGCTCCGAGCCGCTCGCCGCCGCGCTCGCCGCCCGCACCGCCGCCCAGCCGCTGCTGGTGCGGGTGGACGACGCGGACCCAGCGACGCTGGCCGGGCTGCCGCTGCCGGACGCCGTGTACTTCCTGGCCGGCACCGCGCGCCCCGGCGTGCGCCATGACGACGCGGCAGACCTTGAGGACAGCCAGCGGCGCGGCGTGCTCGCCCTCTTCCGGCTGGTCAAGTCGCTGCTGGCGCGCGGCGCCTCGGCCCGCCCGCTGCGGCTGGCCGTGATCACCGCGGACGTCCTGGCGGTGCGCGGCGAGCCGGTCGGAGACCCGTTCGCGGGCAGCCTGCACGGGCTGACGCAGTCGCTGGCCCAGGAGTGCCCGCGCTGGCAGGTGTCGGTGCTGGACCGCGCGAGCGGGGAGGACCCGGGCCGGTCGGCCGAGGAGATCGGCCGCCTGGTGGCGGGCGGCGGCGCGGCCGAGGCCGGGCTGCTGGCGCTCCGCGACGGCCTCGCCTACCGCCGCAGGCTGGCGCCGGCGCGGCCCGGTGTGGTGCCCGAGCCGCGGATCCGCCGGGACGGGGTCTACCTGATCCTCGGCGGCGCCGGCGGCATCGGCCTGGAGGTGACCGACTGGCTGGTGCGCGAGTTTGGAGCCAAGGTCGTCCTGGTGGGGCGCAGCGCCCTGGACGAGGAGCGCGCCGCCCGGCTGCGCCGCATCGACCCGGACGGCAGCAGCGTCTCCTACGAGCGGGCCGACGCCGCCGACGCGGCCGAGCTGGAGCGGGTGGTGCGCCGCACGGTGGCGCTCCACGGCGGGCTGCACGGCGTCTTCCACTCCACGATCGTGCTGCGCGACCAGAGCCTGGCCAACATGGACGAGGCCACCTTCCGCGCCTCGCTGGAGGCGAAGACCCGCACCGGGGTCGCCCTGCTGGCCGCGGTGGGCTCCCTCCCGCTCGACTTCATCCTGTTCTTCTCCTCGGCGGTGGCGCTGTCCGGCAGCGCGGGACAGAGCAACTACGCGGCGGGCAGCACCTTCGAGGACGCCTTCGCGCACTTCCTCGACGCCCGGCTGGACGCCGCGGTGCGGGTCATCAACTGGGGCTACTGGGGCACCGTGGGCATCGTCGCCCAGGACCACTACCGGGAACGGCTGGCCCAGAACGGCATCTTCTCGATCGAGCCCGCGGAGGGCATGGCGGCAGTGGACCACGTACTGGGACATGACGAGCGGCAGACGGTGGTCACCAAGGCCACCCGCCAGGTGCTGGAGTCGGCCGGGGTGGACTTCCCGCCGGCCGGCACCGCCGCCGCCACGGGCGCCGCGGACGCGTCCGGCGGGGCCCTGCCGGTGCCCTCGGCGGCCTTCGGGATCGTGGACCGGCTCGCCGCCGAGCCGCCGGTGCCCCCGATGCTGCCGCCGGTGGAGAGCGACCGCCTGGACCGCGTCATGCTGGACTGGCTGTGGCTGCTCTTCCGCGAGCGGGGCGTCTTCCTGAGCTCGGCTGAGCGCTGGACGGAGCCGGAGCTGGCCGGGCGGCTGGGCATCCAGGACAAGCAGCGGCGCCTCTTCGAGGAGCTGCTGCGGGTGCTCACCGTCGGCGGCCATCTGCGCCGGGAGGCCGGCTCCACGCTGGTCCCCACCGACCCGCGGGTGCTCGCCGACCCGGAGGGCGACCTGGTCGCCATGTGCGACACCACCGAGGCGCTGAACCACTTCGACCGGCTGCTGCGGCCGTGCATGGACAACCTCTTCGCGGTGATGCGCGGCGAGGTCCGGGCCACCGATGTGATGTTCCCCGGCGGCTCCACCAAGCTCGTCGAGGGCGCCTACCGGGGCAGCCCGGTGGTGGACCGCGCCAACTACCTGGTGCACAGCGCCGTCGGCCGCTTCCTGGCGGAGCGGGCCGGAGCCCTGGGCACCGACCGGCCGCTGTCGGTCCTGGAGGTCGGCGCCGGAACCGGCGGCACCACCGCCGAGGTGCTGCCGGTGATCGCCGCGCTCGGCGTGCCGGTGCGGTACGTCTACACCGACATCTCCAAGGCGTTCCTCCAGCACGGCCGGCAGCGGTTCGCCACGGACTACCCGTTCGTGGAGTTCCAGACCCTGGACGCCTCCCGCGACCCGTGGGACCAGGGCTTCACGCCCGCGAGCTTCGACGTGGTCATCGCCGCCAACGTGCTGCACGCCACCGACGACCTGCTGGCCACCCTGGGCCGGGTCGAGGCGCTGCTGGCGCCGGAGGGCTGGCTGGTGCTCAACGAGGCCAGCCAGAACGTCATCACCGCCACCCTCACCTTCGGCCTGCTCGACGGCTGGTGGCTGAACACCGACGCCCATCTGCGGCTGCCCGGCTCGCCGCTGCTCTCCGGCGAGGGCTGGGAGCGGGTGCTGGGCATGGCGGGCTTCGCGCACAGCCGGGCGATCGCGGCCGACGGGGCGTCCACCCAGTCCGTGATCGTCGCCGAGACGCGCACCGGGGCGGCCGCCGCCGGGCAGCCGGGCACGGCCCCGGCGCCGTCCGCCGGGCCGGCGCGGCCCGCCGCCCAGCACGGTCCGGGCACCGCGCCCCAGGGCGCCGCCGCCGGTGCGGCGCACGCCGGGGACGCCGGGGCGGACCGGCTGCGCGCGGCCGTGGAGGCGTTCGTCAAGGACGCCTTCCACGAGGTCCTCCAGGTCCCCGCGGAACGCCTCTTCCCCGAGGAGACCTTCGAGAACTTCGGCATCGACTCGCTGAGCATGCCGCGCATCGTGGATCTGCTCGCCCCCCGGGTCGGTGGATCGCTGCCCGCCACCCTGCTCTTCGAGTACCCGACGATCGGGCAGCTGGTGGACTACTTCACCGAAACGCACGCGGACACCCTGCGCGCGGCGCTGCTGCCCGCCGAGCCCGCCCCGGCCGCAGAGCCCGCGTCCGTCCCGGCCGCCGAGCCGGGCCGTCCCACCGTGGCCGCGGTCGTGACCCCCCGGCCGGCGGCGCCCGCCCCGGCCGCCGCGCCTGCCCCGGCGCCGGCCGCCTCGCCCGAGGGCTGGCGGAAGATCGCCATCATCGGCGTCGCCGGGCGCTACCCCATGGCCCGGGACCTGGACGCCTTCTGGGAGAACCTCAGCGCGGGCCGGGACTGCGTGTGCGAGGTGCCGCGGGACCGCTGGGACTGGCGCCGGCGCACCGAGGTCGCGGGCGCCGAGGTCAGCCGCTGGGGCGGATTCCTCGACGGCGTCGACGAGTTCGATCCGCGCTTCTTCCAGATGTCGCGCAACGAGGCCGAGCTGACCGACCCGCAGGAGCGGCTGTTCCTGCAGACCGCCTGGGAGACGCTGGAGGACGCCGGCTACCCGCGCGCCCGGCTGCGCGGCGCCAGGGTCGGCGTGTACGTGGGCGTGATGTACGGCCAGTACCAGCTCTTCGAGACCGAGGAGGGCCTGGCCGGCGGCATGGGCTACTCCTCGATCGCCAACCGGGTCTCGTACTTCTTCGACTTCCAGGGCCCCAGCCTGGCCGTCGACACCATGTGCTCCTCCTCGCTCAGCTCCCTGCACCTGGCCTGCGAGGCGCTGCTGCTGGGCGACGCGGAGTACGCGCTGGCCGGCGGCGTCAACCTCGCCGTCCACCCGCGCAAGTACACCCAGCTGGCGGTGGGCGGCTTCACCTCCAGCGACGGCCGCTGCCGCAGCTTCGGCGAGGGTGGCGACGGCATGGTGCCCGGCGAGGGCGTCGGCGCGGTGCTGCTCAAGCCGCTGGAGCTGGCCGAGCGGGACGGCGACCGGATCCACGGCGTGATCCTGGGCAGCGCGCTCAACCATGGCGGCAAGACCGGCGGTTTCGCCGTGCCCAATCCGGTGGCCCAGGGCGGGCTGATCACCCAGGCGCTGCGCCGCGCGGACGTCGACCCCGCCACCATCGGCTACCTGGAGGCGCACGGCACCGGCACCTCGCTGGGCGACCCCACCGAGATGGCCGGTCTGGTGCGGGCCTTCGCCGACCGCCCGGCGGGCGCCGGGAAGATCGCCCTGGGCTCGTTGAAGTCGAACATCGGGCACCTGGAGTCGGCCGCCGGGATCGCCGCGGTCACCAAGGTGCTGCTCCAGATGCGCCACCGGCAGCTGGTGCCCTCGCTCCACGCCGACCGGCTCAACCCCAAGATCGACTGGGCCGAGGTGCCGTTCCGGATGCAGCGCGAGCGGGCCGACTGGCGGCAGCCGGACGGAACCCCGCGCCGCGCGGGCATCAGCGCCTTCGGGGCGGGCGGCGCCAACGCCCACCTGATCCTGGAGGAGTACCAGGAGCACGGGGAGTACGAGCGGTACGAGGGGTACGGGGCATCCGCTGCCGGCTCGCGGCCGACGGCGGGCCAAGCCCCGGCCGGGCCCCGGCTGTTCGTGTTCTCCGCGCGGGACGAGGAGCGGCTGCGGGAAACCGCGGCCCGGATGCACGCCTTCCTGACCCGCGGCGGCATGGCGGCCGGAGCGGCCGGTGGGGCCGGTGGGGCCGGGGTGTCGCTCGGCGGGACGCCGGGGGCCGCGGGGCCCGAGGTGGCGCCGGTCGCGGCCGAGCTCGCCCGGCTCGCCGGGGTGGCCGGAGCCACCCCCGACGAGCCGCTGGCCGAGCTGGGGCTCGACCTGATGGCCGTGTTGAAGCTGGTGGAGCAGGTCGCGGCACGCTTCGGGCTCGACCCGGACCGGGTGCGGCCCGGGGTGCTGCACGAGGAGCTGACCCTGCGTCAGGTCGCCGCGGAGCTGACCGGCCGGTCGCAGGCCGGGCCCGGCGCGGGCACCGCGGGTCCCGCCGCGGGCGCCCACATCACCGGCATCGACCTGGACCGGCTCGCCTGGACGCTCCAGACCGGCCGTGAGGCGCTCGGCGAGCGGCTCGCGCTGGTCGCCTCGGACGCCGCCGAGCTGAGCGAGGCGCTGCGCCGCTTCGCCGCCGGGGACGACCGGGCCCCGGGCCTGTACCGGGGCAGCGTGCGCGGCGAGTCGTGGCTGCGCCCGGCCCTGCGGCCGGTGGGTGCGGACACCTCCCGGGCGGGCCTGGACCGGCTCGCCCAGCGCTGGGTGACCGGCACCGAGTTCGACTGGGCGGGGCTGCACCCGGTGCGGCCGCGGCCGATGTCCCTGCCCGGCTACCCGTTCGCGCGGGAGCGCTACTGGATCCGCGAGGCCGCCCGCCCCGAGCGGGCGCTGCCGTCGGCCGGACCCGTGGCTGGACCGGCGGCCGCCGAGCCGGTGCGCGCGGTCCGGTCCGTGGCCCCGGCCGCGCCCGCGTCGCGGGTGCCGGCCGCCGAGCCGCCGACCTGGCTGGCCGACCGGGTGCTTGAGGTGCTGTCCGGGCTGACCGGCTACTCGGGCGAGGAGCTGGACCCCGGGCTGAGCTTCCACGCCCACGGGCTCGACTCGCTCAGCCTGATCAAGCTGGCCGACCAGGTGAGCCAGGCGTTCGGGGTGCCGGTCACCCCGGACACCTTCCTGGAGGCGACCACCCCGACGGCGCTGACCGCCCTGCTGTGGCGGGAGCGCGCCGCCGAGCTGACCGCCGAGCACGAGCCGGAGCCGGTTCGCGCCGCCGAACCCGCCCGGGAGCCTGAGCCGTTCCGCGCGGCCGAACCCGCCCGGGAGCCGGAGTCTGCCCCGGCGCATGAGGCCGGCCCGGCGTACGAGCCCGCCCCGGAGCAGGAGGCCGGCCGGGCGCACCAGCCCGCTCCGGCCGCCGAGCCGGCGCGCGCCGACTCCGCGCAGGACGACCCGGTGGTGATCGTCGGCATGGCCGGGATCATGCCCGAGTCGCCGGACCTGGACGCCTTCTGGGAGCGTCTGGAGCGCGGCGGCGACCTCATCTCCGAGGTGCCGGGCGACCGCTGGGACTGGCGCGAGGTGTACGGCGACCCGGCCGAGCACCCGGGCCGCACCCGGGTCACCCGCGCGGGCTTCATGCCCGACATCGACCACTTCGACCCGCTGTTCTTCGGCATCTCGCCGCGTGAGGCGGTGTGGATGGACCCCCGGCAGCGGCTGCTGCTGCGCACGGTGTGGACCGCGATCGAGGACGCGGGCATCGATCCCGGTGACCTCGCGGGCACCAGGACCGGCCTGTTCGTCGGGGTGGGCCCGTCCGAGTACGCGGAGCTGATCCACCGCTCCGGGGTGAAGGTGGACGCCTACGCCTCGACCGGGCTCACCCCCTCGATGCTGGCCAACCGGATCTCCTACCACCTCGATCTGCGCGGCCCCAGCGAGCCGGTGGACACCGCCTGCTCCAGCTCCCTGGTGGCGCTGCACCGCGCCGCGGAGGCACTGGAGCTGGGCCACTGCGACACCGTCATCGCGGGCGGCGTCAGCGTGATGCTGTCCCCGGTGAGCTTCTCCTCGCTGGAGCGCGCCGGCATGCTCGCCCCGGACGGGGTGGGCCGGGCGTTCGACAAGGACGCCTCGGGCTATGTGCGCGGCGAGGGCGTCGGGGCGGTGGTCCTCAAGCGGCTCAGCAAGGCGCTGGCGGACGGCAACCCGATCCACGCCGTGCTGCGCGGCACCGCCGTCAACCACGGCGGCCGGGCCAACTCGCTCACCGCCCCCAACCCCACCGCGCAGGCTGATGTGATCGTCGCCGCGCATGACAAGGCCGCCGTCGATCCCGCCACCATCGGCTACATCGAGACCCACGGCACCGGCACCCTCATCGGCGACCCCGCCGAGGTCAACGGCCTGCGGCAGGCGTTCGCCGAGCTGTATGACCGCTGGGGCCACCCGGTGCCCACCGAGCCGCACTGCGCGCTCGCGGCGCTGAAGAACGCCATCGGGCACCTGGAGCCGGCGGCCGGGATATCCGCCCTGCTGCGGGCCCTGCTCGCCATCCGCCACCGGCGGCTGCCCGGCAACCCGAACGTGCGGGAGCTCAACGGCTATCTGCGGTTGGAGGGTTCGCCGTTCCACGTGCCGCGGGAGAGCCAGGAGTGGCGGCGGCCGCTCGGCGCGGACGGCCGGGAAGCGCCGCGCCGCGCGGGCATCAGCTCATTCGGCTATGGAGGAGTGAACACGCACGTGGTGCTGGAGGAATACGTGGCCGACGAGCCGCCCGCGCGGCCGGAGCCGGTCCTCTTCACGCTCTCGGCCCGGGACCCGGAGCGGCTGCGCGCCTACGCGCGGTCCTTCGTCTCCGCGCCCACCGCGGCGTCGGGGGCGCCCGGCGTGACCGACTGGACGCGCGATCTGACCGGCACCGCCTACACCCTCCAGGTCGGCCGGGCCGACTTCGCCGAGCGGCTCGCCTTCGTGGCGTACGACGGCGAGCAGGCGCGGGCCCGGCTGGCCGACTGGCTGGACGGCCGCACCGACGGCGTACTGACCGGCCGGGTGGAGCGCGGCGCGACCCCGCCGCCGCTGGACGAGCGGGAGACGGACCCGGCCAGGATCGGCGCGGCGTGGGTGCGCGGCGCCACCGTGGACTGGTCCCGGCTCCACCGCGGCACCCCGCGCCGCCGGTCGCTGCCGACCTACCCCTTCGCGGCCGACAGCTACTGGTTCCCGGCGGCCGCGCCCGCCGCGGAGGCGTCGGCATCCCCGGCGGCATCCCCGGCCCGGGCCGCCGCCCCCGCCGCGCCCGCCCCCGCTCCCGCCGCTGACGGACCCGTGCGACTCGGCCCGGATGTGGCGCTGTTCGGCACCGGCTGGCGGGAGGCGCCGGTGCCCGCCGCCGGGGAGCACCAGGGCGACATCCTCGTGCTCTGCGCCGACGACGAGACGGCCGCCGCGCTGCCCGGCGCCCCGGTCGTGGTGCGGCCCGGGGTGTCCTTCCTGGAGCTGGGCGACCGCCGCTACGAGATCGACCCCACCAGCCCGGAGGACCATCTGCGGCTGCTGCGCACCCTCAAGGACCGCGGCATCCGCGTGGCGCGGATCGCCCACCTGTGGCCGCTGGAGCGGCCCGGCGCGGCCCCGCGCGACTTCGCCGCGCGCGTGGAACACGGCCCCGAGGCCCTGTTCCTGCTGCTCAAGGCGGTGCTGACGGTGGACGGTTCGGCGCTTGCCCGGATCCAGGTCGCGGTCACCGAGCGGGGCGCGCCGGCGCTGGCCGAGGCATGGGGCGGCTTCGCGGGTTCGCTGCGCGCCATCTCGCCCGGCACCGGCTTCTCGGTGATCCGCTTCGCCGACGGCCACGACCGGCCGGCCCTGCTGGCCGAGCTGGCCGCCGGCCACCTGGACGCGGCCGTCGTCCGCCACCAGGGCGGGGTGCGCACCACCCAGTACCAGCAGGAGATCCCGGCCGCCGCGCTGGAGGAGGTGGCCGAAGGCGGTGCGTTCCGCCGCCGGGGCGTCTACCTGATCAGCGGCGGCATGGGCGGCCTGGGGCTGCTGCTGGCCCGCAGGCTCGCCACCGGCCACCAGGCGCGGCTGGCGCTGCTCGGCCGCTCGCCGCTCGACGCGGCGATCCAGGAGCAGCTGCGGCGCTTGCGTGAACTCGGCGCGGAAGCCGACTACTTCCAGGCCGATGTCACCGACGCGGCCCGCACCGCCGAGGTGGTCGAGGGTGTCCGGGCCCGCTGGGGCGAGCTGAACGGAGTCTTCCACCTGGCCGGGACGGTGAGCGGACGGCCGCTGCCGGAGAAGGACCTGGCCGAGCTCCGCGCCCAGCTGCGGGTGCGGACCGAGGGCACCCGGGTGCTGGATGCCGCCACCCGCGACGACCGGCTGGACCTGTTCGTGCTGTACGCCTCGACCGCCGGCCACCTGGGCGACTTCGGGCTGGTCGACTACGGCGTCGGCGCGCGCTTCCTCGACGGCTTCGCCGCCGAGCGGGAGGAGCTGCGGGCCGCCGGGGCACGGCACGGGCGGACGGTCGCCGTCGACTGGCCGATGTGGCGCGACGGCGGCATGCACGTCGAGGCCGATGACGAGGCCCGCTACCTTGAGCTGACCGGCTTCCGCTACCTGGAGACCGGCGAGGGCGACCGCGTCCTGGACCTCGCGCTGGCCGGTGGCCGGAGCCGCCTGATGGTGGTCCCGGGCGACCTCGAGCGGATCCGCGCCCTGGTGGCCGCCGGCGCGGACAGCGGCGAACGGACCACCGCCCCCACCGCCCCGGCAGCCGCCACCGCCCCTGCGACCCGCACGGCTCCGCAGGCTCCCGCCGCCCCGGCGGCGGCCCGGACCGACCTCACCCAGGCGGCGCTGAAGGCCGCCGTCGTCCAGGAGCTGCGCCGGATCCTCTCCGGTGTCCTGGGCATCGCCGCCGACGCGCTGGAGGCGGACGCGGGCTTCGGCGAGTACGGGCTCGACTCCTTCGGCCTGAAGACCCTCTCCGCCGAGCTCGGCGAGCGGTACGGCTTCGAGGTGCCGACCACCGCGCTCTTCTCCGCGAACACCATCACCAAGCTCGGCGCGTACCTGCTGGAGGAGTTCGCCGACGACCTGCGCCGCGCGCACGCCCCGGCGACCCCCGCGCCGGCCCCCGCCGACCCGGCCGCCCCCGCGCCGCGGCCGTCCGCCGGTGACCGGTCGCGGCCCGCCACCGAGCCCGCGGTCACCGCCCAGCCGGGCACCCCGGCAGCCACCCAGCCCGAGCGCCCGCTCACCGCCCAGCCCGGGGCCGAGGCAGCCACTCAGGCCGTCGCCGGGCCCGCCGCGCATCCGGCCGGGGCCACCGCCACCGGCCGTGCGGGCGAGGCCGGCGAGGAGCCGATCGCCATCATCGGCATGAGCGGCCGCTTCCCCGGCTCGCCCGACCTGGAGACCTTCTGGCAGCACCTGGACCGGGGCGACGACCTCATCGGTGAGGCCCCGGCCGAGCGCTGGGACTGGCGGGAGCTGGAGGAGCGGTTCCCCGGCACCCCGCGCTGGGGCGGATTCCTGTCCGACGTGGACCGGTTCGACCCGCTGTTCTTCAAGATCTCGCCCCTCGAGGCCGAGGTGATGGACCCCCAGCACCGGATCTTCCTGGAGGAGACCTGGAAGGCGCTGGAGGACGCCGGCTGCCGTGCCGACACGCTCGCCGGACGGTCCGTGTGCGTCTTCGTGGGCACCCAGTTCACCGACTACGAGTCGATGGTGCTCGGCAGCGCGGGCAGCGAGGCCCCCAACGCGTACGCCGGGGCCGGGCTGGCCCGCACCATGCTGGCCAACCGCATCTCCTACCTGCTCGACCTGCGCGGCCCGAGCGAGAGCATCGACACCGCCTGCTCCAGCTCCCTGGTGGCCCTGCACCGGGCGGTGCGCTCGCTGCGCTCCGGCGAGAGCGAGCTGGCGATCGCGGGCGGGGTCAGCCTGGTGCTCTCCCCGCAGACCATCGTCAGCGCCCACCAGCTGGGCGTGCTGGCGCCCGACGGCCGCTGCAAGGCCATGGACCGCGGCGCCAACGGCTATGTGAAGGGCGAAGGCGTGGCCGCGCTGGTGCTCAAGCCGCTGTCCCGCGCCCTCGCGGACGGCGACCGGGTGCACGGCGTGATCCGCGGCAGCGCGGTGAACCACGGCGGCCACGCCACCTCGCTGACCGCGCCCAACCCGGCGGCACAGGCCGATCTGCTGGTGGCCGCCTACCGGGACGCGGCGGTGCCGATGGAGACGGTGTCGTACCTGGAGATGCACGGCACCGGCACCGAGCTCGGCGACCCCGTCGAGGTGGACGCCATCCAGCAGGCGTACCGGCGGCTGGCCGGGGACGGTGCGGGCGCGGCCGAGGTGGGCCTGGGCACGGTCAAGAGCAACATGGGCCACCTGGAGCCGGCGGCGGGCGTCGCCGGAGTGGTCAAGGTGCTGCTGGCGATGGCCCACCGGCGCCTGCCGAAGACCCTGCACGTGGCCGAGGTGAACCCGCTGATCCGGCTGGACGGCACTCCGTTCGCGCCGGTGCTCCAGGCCCGCGACTGGCAGCCGGTGGACGCCGCGGGCGATCCGCTGCCGCGCCGCGCCGGGGTCAGCTCCTTCGGGTTCGGCGGTGTGAACGCGCACGTCGTGCTGGAGGAGGCCCCCGGGCTGCCGCAGGCCGCGGCTCCGGCCGGGGGCGTGGCTGGGGCCGAGGGCGCGGCTGGGGGTCCCGAACTGTTCGTGCTGTCGGCCCGGGACACCGAGCGGCTGCGCACCTACGCCGCCCGCACCGCCGCCTTCCTGGAGCGGGACGCCGACGCGGTGGCCCCGCTCGCCGATCTCGCCCACACCTCGCGGGTGGGCCGGGTGCCGATGACCGCCCGGCTCGCCGCCGTGGTGAGCAGCCGGGCCGAACTCCGCGACGTCCTCGCCCGGTTCGCCGAGACCGGGGACGCGGCCGGCATCGGGCAGCTGACCACCGGGAGCGCGCAGGGCGCCGATGTGCGGCACGCCTGGCTCGGCGAGCCGGAGGGCCAGGAGTATCTGCGCCGGATCCTGCGCGACCGCGAACTGACCCAGGTGGCCCGGCTGTGGACCTCAGGGGTCGAGCCGGACTGGTCCGCGCTGCACACCGGCGCCGTGCCGCACAAGGCCGCGCTGCCGACGTATCCGTTCGCGGCCGGCCGGCACTGGCTGGGCGGCGCCGGACAGCAACCGCAGTCCCTCGCGTCCGCCCCGGCCGCCGCCCCCGCCTCCGCCGCACCGGCGACGGGAACCGCCACCGCCACCGGTGAGCTGGTGCTCGCCCGGAGCTGGCGGCCCGCCGGGGAACCGGCGGGCGAGCTGCCCGACCCGGCCGCGGTCACCGCCGGCGGACCGGTGCTGGTGCTGGCCGGCCCGGAGCACGAGGCGCTGGCCGGCAGCCTCTTCGGCGCCGACGCCCGCGTCGTCGTCATCCGCGAGGACGAGGACGCCGACCCGGAGGCGGGTGCCCGCATCGCCCGCGCGGTGCTGGACCGGGACGACGCCCGCATCGGCGGCGTCGTCGACCTGGTCGATGCCGCCGACGAGCCCCGCGACCGGGTGCGGGAGAGCTGGGCCCGGGTCGTCCTCGCCCAGGAGCTGGTGGCCCGGTTCCGCACCACCGGCCTGTTCTACCTGCACTTCACCCAGGGCCTCACCTCCTTCCGGGCCCAGCGGCCCACGCTGCGCGGCGCGGCGTTCGCCGGGCTGGTGCGGATGCTCTCCGCCGAGTACCGGGGGGTGCGGGCGCGCACCGTCGACCTGGACGCCGCGACCCTGACCGCCGACCGGCTGCGGGCGGCCATCGCCCGGGAGGTGGCCGCGGCGCCGACCGACACCGAGGTGTGCCTGCGCGACGGCGTGCGCCATCTGCCGGAGCTTCAGGAGGCCCGGGCGGCGGCGGACGCCGCGGACTGGCGCGACGGCCTGGCCGGCCAACCCGTCGTCATCACCGGCGGCACCGGCGCCCTGGGCCGGGCCATCGCCGCGGACCTCATCGACCGCGGCGCGGACCGGCTGATCCTGATGGGCCGCCGCCCGCTGCCCGACCGGGACCGCTGGGAGGGTTTGAGCACCGCCGCGGACACCGACCCGGAGACGGCGGCCCGGCTGCGCGCGCTGCTCGACCTGGAGCGGCCCGGGGTGCGCGTCCAGGTCGTCACCGGCCGCCTCGACGACCGCCGCCGGCTGCGCGACACGCTGGCCCAGGTCCGCGCCGAGCACGGGCCGATCGCCGGAGTGGTGCACTGCGCGGGCGTGGGCCTGACCGCCAATCCGGCGTTCGTCGGCAAGCGGGTCGAGGAGATGCGGACGGTCCTGGAGCCCAAGGTCGCCGGGTTGCAGGAGCTGAGCGACGCCTGCGCCCAGGACCCGCTGCGCTTCTTCGTGCTGTGCTCCTCGGTGTCCGGCCGGATCCCGCTGCTGGCGTCCGGCATCAGCGACTACGCGCTCGCCAACTCCTTCCTCGACGCCTACGCCGAGTACCAGGTGGCGGCCGGACGGACCTCCTTCCGCTCGCTCCAGTGGCCGAGCTGGCAGTCGATGGGGATGCCGGAGGTGACCACGGACGTCTATCTGGGCCTGGGCCTGCGCGCGATGCCGACCCGGACCGGTCTGGGGCTGCTGCACCGCGCGATGGCGGTCCCCGGCGAGGCGGTGCTGATGCCGTGCCTGGTCGACCCGGAGACATTCGACCCGGCCCGGCTGCTGACCCTGCCCGCACCCGCGGCGACCGCCGCACCGGCGGCCCCGGTCCCGGCGGGGGAGGCTGCCCCGGCCGCCGCCCCGTCTGCCCCGGTGGCTTCCGGTGCGAACGGGTCCGGGACCTCCCAGGACGCGCTGCTGGCCGTACTGCGCGGGGTCTTCTCGCGGCAGCTGCGGCTGCCGGAGAGCGCACTGGAGGCCGACGTGAACTTCGCGGACCTCGGCGTGGACTCGATCATGATCGCGCAGCTGCTGGTCGGGGTGGAGGCGGAGGTGGGGATCTCCGTCGAGCCCTCCGCCTTCCTCGAACACCCCACGCTGCGGAGCCTGTCGGCGCATCTCCTGGCCGAGGGCGCGACGGTGAGCGAGGCCGCCACCTCGGCGGATGCGGCGGCGCCCGAGTCCGACCCGGCGCCCGCGTCCGCCCCCGAGTCCGCCCCCGCGCCCGCGCCCGCTGCCGCCACCGTGACGGAGTCCGTGCCCGCGCCCGCGCCTGCCGTCGCGACGCCGACGGCGGCGGAGCCACGTCCGGCCACCGGGCGGATCGCGGTCATCGGACTCGCCTGTCACTTCCCGGGCGCCCCCGACCAGGAGGCGTTCTGGCGCAACCTGGCCTCCGGCACCGACTCCATCACCGAGGTGCCCGCCTCCCGCTGGGATGTGGACCGCTTCTACGCCGACCACTACGAGCCCGGCAAGAGCATCAGCAAATGGGGCGGCTACCTCGACACCATCGAGGACTTCGACCCGGGCTACTTCCGCATCGACGAGGCGGAAGCGCCCCGACTCGACCCGCTGGTCCGGCAGTTCCTGGAGGTCAGCGCGGAGTGCCTGCGGGACGCCGGATACGAGCGGTCCGAGGTGGCCGGGCGCCGGGTCGGCGTGTTCGCCGGCTCACGGACGTCCAACTTCGGCGCGTACCACGCCGGTTCCGGCGGCGGCAGCATCAGCGGGATGGCGCAGAACTTCATCGCCGCCCATGTGTCGCACTTCCTCAACGTCCGCGGCCCCAACATGGTGGTGGATTCCGCCTGCTCGTCCTCGCTGGTCAGCGTGCACCTCGCGGCCCAGGCCCTACGGGCGGGCGAGTGCGAGATGGCGCTGGCGGGCGGGGTGGAGATCCTGCTGGACGAGATCCCGTTCGTGGGGATGAGCGAGGGCCGGGCCCTGTCGCCGACCGGGCGGTGCCACACCTTCGACGAGAGCGCGGACGGCATCGTGCTGGGCGAGGGCGCCGGTGTGCTGCTGCTCAAGCGGCTGGAGGACGCGCTGCGCGACGGGGACCGCATCCACGCGGTCCTGGAAGGCAGCGCGGTCAACAACGACGGCCGGACCATGGGCATCACCACGCCCAACCCCGAGGCGCAGCGCGAGGTGATCGCGGACGCGCTGCGGGCCGCCGGGGTCGACGCCGGGCAGATCGGCTACGTCGAGGCGCACGGCACCGGCACCATGATCGGCGACCCGATGGAGCTGAAGGCGCTGACCGAGGTGTTCCGCAAGTCCACCGACGAGACCGGCTTCTGCGGGGTCGGCAGCGTCAAGACCAATGTCGGGCATCTGCTGAGCGCGGCCGGGATCGCCGGGCTGACCAAGGTGATCCTGGCCATCCGGCACGGCCAGCTGCCGCCCACGCTGCACTGCGAGACCGTGAACCCGCGATTCCGCTTCGAGGACTCGCCACTGTTCCCGGTGCGCCGGCTCCAGGACTGGCAGGGCCGCGGCGGCGTGCGGCGGGCGGGCGTCAGCTCGTTCGGCTTCGGCGGCACCAACGCCCATCTGGTCCTCAGCGAGCTCGACGCCGCGCTGCGCGACCGGCACCCGGTGCGCAGGGCCCCGCTGGAGCCGATCCGCTACGACCGTCGCCGGTACTGGTTCCCGACCCCGACTCCTGCCCCTGCCCCCGCCCCTGCTGCGGCCGAGGCGTCGGCCCCGGCCCCTGCCCCCGCCTACGCCCCGGCCGAGGTGTCGGCCCCTGCCGAGGCCGCCCCCGAGGCCCCGGCCACCACCCCCTTCCTTGAGCTGCGCTTCTAGAGGACGAGTTGTGAGCAACGAAACGGACGCCCTGCACGGGCTGAGGTGCACCGTCGTGGTCCGCCACACCGACCCGGTGATGCGCGACCACACCGTGCACGGCACGAGCATCCTGCCCGGGGTCTCGTTCCTCGATCTGATCCACCGGATCCTGAGCTCCAAGGGAGTGGACACCGAGACCGCCGAGTTGCGGCGGATCCTGTTCAAGCAGGCGGTGGCCGCGAGCGAACGCTTCGACACCGAGCTGGACTTCCGCTTCACGGCCGAGGGCGGCGACCGGTACCGGATCACCGTGCGTGGGGTGCCGCTGCTGCGGGACGGCAGCCGTGGCGCGCCCTCCGACGTGCTGGAGTGCGAGCTGCGCCTGGGCGAGCCGTTCCCGGTGCGGCGGATCGACCTGGACGCGCTGCGCGGCCGGGCGGAGCGGACCGTGGACCTGGCCGAGCTGTACCGGGTGGTACGGGAAGCCGGCATCGTGCACGGCGACTTCATGCGCGGGCGCGGCGTCCTGCACGTGGCCGAGGGGGAGCTGCTGGCGGACATCGCGGTCAGCCCGTCGGCCGCCGCGTATCTGGAGTACTTCCGGCTGCACCCCGCCTGTCTGGACTCCTCCACCCTGCTGCCCACGCAGTTCGCTTCAGACTTCGTGCGCCGCTTCGGCGAGAAGGCGCCGGAGGACCGCAAGCCGTACATCCCCATCTACATCGAGTCCTTCCGGGCCCGCCGCCCGGTCGGCCGCGACAACCGGGTGCACGCCAGGCCGCCCCGCTACGCCGGGCAGGACGCCGATCTCAACATCTGCGACCTGGACTTCTACGACGTCGATGGCGTCTGCCAGATGTGGCTGCACGGGCTCACCTCGAAGCGGGTCCGGGAGACCGGCTCGATCACCCAGCTGACCAGCGTGGCCCCGGACGAGGCGGCACTCACCGCGCCGTCCGCCGACGGCGCGGCCGCCGCGGGGGAGCCCGCCGCCGAGGAAGCTGCCGAGGCTGCGGCGCCCGACGCGGGCGGCGGCCTCGACGCCCTGCGCGGGCTGATCAACGGGTTGCTCGCGGAGAAGCTGGGCGCCGACCCCGACCGGGTCGACCCCGAGCGCGGCTTCTACGAGCTGGGCCTGGAGTCCACCGCGCTGCTCGCGGTGGTCCGGGAGCTGGAATCGGCGCTGGCCACGGAGCTGTATCCGACGCTGCTCTTCGAGCACAACACGGTGGAGAGCCTGGCGGGGCACCTACTGGAGACGGTCGGCACCGCCGCCCTGGCCCCGGCCGCCGCCGCGAGTGACATCGCCCCTGCCGCAGCCTCGCCCGCGCCCGCCGACGGAGCCGCCCCGGCCGCCCCCGCTGCCGCCGTGCCGGCTTCCGCGGTCTCCGCGGCCTCGGCCGCGCCCGCGCCCGCGTCCGCCGGTCCGTTGGATCTGCTCTTCATGGAAGGCCGGTGGGAGGACGCCCCGCTGCCGGTGCGCCCCGCCGCCCCCGCCACGGCGGGCCCCGGGCTGCTGGTCGACCCGGCCGGGCTGCTGCCCGCGGGCGGCCACCGCCCCGGTGACCGGCCGGACGCCGGCACGGTCCGGGTCGGCCACGGCCCCGGCTTCGCCGAGGACGCCGACGGCTTCCGCCTCGATCCGGCCTCCCCGGCCGACTGGCAGCGGCTGGTGGACCGGCTGGCCCAGCGCTCCCAGCTCCCCACCGAGGTGCTGTGGTGCCCGGCCGGGCCGGTCGGCGACCCGGAGCTGCTGCGCCGCGAGTTCGCCGCGCTGCTGCACTTCAGCGCCGCGATGATGCGGCAGCCGGGCAAGCGTGGGCTGCGGCTGGTCTACCTGCTGCCGACCCCCTCGGGCGACGGCTTCTCCCCGCTCCAGGCGCTCAGCGGCATGTTCAAGAGCCTCCGCCTCGAACACCCCGGGATGCGCTTCAGCCTGCTCCAGCTCGACGAGTCGGCGGAGCGCGCGCGGGCCGCCGCCGAGGCCGAGCTGGCCGACGACGGCCAGGTCGACGTCCGGCTGCGCGGCGGGCGGCGCACCATCCGCCGCTACCGCGAACTCGCCGCCGCCCCGGACGCGGCCCGGACCCCGGCGGGCGGCGGCGCCGTCCGCCCGCGCGACGGCGGCGTCTACCTCCTCACCGGGGGACTGGGCGGAGTCGGTCTCGCCCTTGCCCGCTTCCTCGCCGAGCGCCACCGGGCCCGTCTGGTGCTGTGCGGCCGCTCCCCGCTGGACGCCGCGGGACGGCGCCGCCTCGACGAACTGACCGCGCTGGGCGCCGAGGTGCTGCACCAGGTCGCCGACGTCGGCCGCGCCGCGGACGTGGACGAGCTGATCGCCGCCGCCCGCCGCCGCTTCGGCGCGCTGCACGGCGTCATCCACACCGCCGGGGTGCTGCGCGACGGCATGGTGCTGGGCAAGACGGCGCAGGACGCCGAGGCGGTGCTGGCCCCCAAGGTGACCGGCACCGCCCTCCTGGACCGCGCGACGGCCGGCGAGCCGCTCGACTTCTTCGTGCTCTGCTCGTCCACCGCCGCCGCCTGGGGCAACGCGGGCCAGACCGACTACGCCTGCGCCAACGCCTATCTGGACGCCTTCGCCGTCGAGCGGGAGCGGCTGGCCGCCGCCGGCGCCCGGCACGGCCGCACCGTCTCCATCGGCTGGCCCGCCTGGCTGGGCGGCGGCATGGGCCTGACCGACACCGCCGCTGCCGCGCTGCGCTCGATGGGCATGGAACCGCTCGACGACGCCACCGGGGCGCGGATCCTGCTCTCCGTGCCGTCCGCGGCCACCGGCCATGTGGTGGCGCTGGCGGGCTCGCGGGACCGGATCATCGAGTCCTTCGCCGCCCACTCGGCCCCCTTCCAGCAGCTGGCCCTCGGCGAGGCCGGGCCGCCAGCCACCGCCCCCGCCCCTGCCGAGGCGCACGCTGTCGCCGGCCCGGTTGACGCCGCCGCGAACGCCGCCGCGGACGTCGTCGATGACGACGCGATCGCCATCGTCGGCATCAGCGGCCGCTACCCGATGTCCGAGGACCTCGACGCCTTCTGGGAGAACCTGCGGGCCGGCCGGGACTGCGTCACCGAGGTGCCCGCGGACCGCTGGGACCATGACGCGATCTTCGCGCCGCAGCGCGGCACCCCGGGCCGCACGTACGGCCGCTGGGGTGGATTCCTGGACGGCATCGACGAGTTCGACCCGCTGTTCTTCCACATCTCGCCCAACGAGGCGGCCGTCATCGACCCGCAGGAGAGGCTCTTCCTGCAGACCGTCTGGCACACCTTCGAGGACGCCGGGCACGCCCCCGCGAGCTGGAAGGGCCGTTCGGTCGGGGTGTACGTCGGCGTGATGTACAACCAGTACCAGCTCTACGGAGTCCGGGGCCCCGAGGAGCCGGGCGGGCTGGTGCCGTCCTCGTTCAACGCCGCGATCGCCAACCGGGTGTCGTACTTCTTCGACCTGCGCGGCCCCAGCATCGCGCTGGACACCATGTGCTCGTCCTCGCTGACCGCCATCCACCAGGCGTGCGAGAGCATCCTGCGGGGTGAGTGCGAGGCGGCCGTGGCGGGCGGGGTGAACCTCTCCGTCCACCCGAACAAGTACCTGCTGCTCGGACAGTCCTCCTTCCTCTCCACGGACGGCCGCTGCCGCGCCTTCGGCGAGGGAGGGGACGGCTACGTGCCGGGCGAGGGCGTCGGGGCGGTGCTGCTGCGGCCGCTGCGCGACGCGCTGCGCGACGGCGACCAGGTGTACGCCGTGATCCGCGGCCGGTCCGTCAACCACGGCGGCCGCACCGGCGGCTTCTCGGTGCCCAACCCGCAGGGACAGGCGCAGCTGATGGTCGACGCCTTCCGCCGCTCCGGCACGGACCCGTCGACGCTGGGCTACCTCGAGGCGCACGGCACCGGCACCTCGCTCGGCGACCCGATCGAGATCGCCGGTCTGGAGAAGGCGTTCGAGGAGCTGGGTGCCACCCGCGGCACGCCCGTCCCCATCGGATCGGTGAAGTCCAATGTCGGGCATCTGGAGTCGGCGGCCGGCATCGCCGCCGTCACCAAGGTGGTGCTCCAGCTGAAGAACCGCGAGCTGGTGCCCTCGCTGCACGCCGACCCGCTCAACCCGGCCGTCGACTGGTCGCGTTCGCGGTTCCGGGTGCAGCGCGAGGCGGCGCCGTGGCGGCCGGGCGGCGACGCGGTGGGGCTCCCGCTGCGGGCCGGCATCAGCTCTTTCGGCGCGGGCGGCGCCAACGCCCATCTGATCCTGGAGGAGTACCGGGATGCCAGGCCCCGGCCCACCGGCGGGGCCCGGGACCGGCTGTTCGTCTTCTCGGCCAAGAACGCGGACCGGCTGCGGGCCCAGTTGGAGCGCTTCACCGCCTACCTGGCACGCACCACCGGCACCCCGTCGCCGGCGGCCCTGCCGGAGCGGGCCGGAGAGCCGGGCGCACCCGAGGCGGTCGACGCTGTCGGCACGGTCGACGCCGTCGAGGCTGCCGAGGACGTCGAGGCCCGGCTGGCGGGCGTGCTCGCGGAACTGCTCGGCGGCGCGGTGGACGGCTCGGCCGCGACCGAGAAGCTGGGCGAACTCGGCCTGGACTACCCGGCGCTGGTGATGTTCGAGCAGCGGATCGAGGAGGAGTTCGGACAGGAGCTGCCGCCGTCCTTCGTGGACGGCGAGTCCACGCTGCGCCTCCTGGCCCGGCGCCTGCACGCCGCGCACGCCGGCGCGGCCCGGCCGGCCGCCGCCACCGTCGGCACCGCGGGCGCCGTCGCGTCCGGCGCCGGTCCGGACCCGGACGACCTCGCCTTCACCCTGCACAGCGGGCGGGACGCGATGGACGAGCGGCTGGCCGTGATCGCCGCGGACACCGGTGAGCTGCTGCGTCTGCTCACCGCCCACCTCGCCGACGGCTCACTGCCACCCGGCGGCTTCCGCGGCCGGCGCCGCCGCTCCGGCCCCTGGCCGGACCCGTCGATCCTGGCGGCGGCGGCCGAGCAAGGCGATCTGGCGCCGCTGGCGCAGGCCTGGGTCGACGGCGCCGAGGTGGACTTCGCCCCGCTGACCCGAGGGCTGCGCCCCCGGCGACTCTCCCTGCCCGGCTACCCCTTCGACCGCGTCCGCTGCTGGATCACCCCCGCGACCACCAGCCCCGCGGGTGCCACCCCGGCCGTCGCTGCGGGCACCACCTCTGCCGACGCGGCACCCGCGGCCGGGCTCGGCGCCCTCGGGCATCCGCTGCTCGACGGCTCCTGGGAACTCCCGGACGGCGAGCACCTCTTCACGGCCGGCCCCTCCCTGGGCACGCACCCCTGGCTGGCCGACCACGCGGTGGCCGGCTCGGTGCTGCTGCCCGGGACCGCGTTCGTGGAGCTGGTGTCCGAGGCCGCCGCACGGCTCGGTCAGGGGGCCGGAGGAGGGGTCTCGGTCGAAGAGCTGACCCTTCAGGCCCCGCTGGTGCTGCCCGAGCACGGCGGCGTCCGGCTGACCCTGCTGGCCCAGGCCCCGGACGCGGCCGGGCGGCGGGAGATCACCGTCCACGCCCGGCCCGACGACGCCCCGGACGGCGAGCCGTGGACCCGGCACGCCACCGGAGTGCTCGCCCCCGCCGCGCCGACGCCCGCCGCGCCGACGCCCGCCTCCTCCTCGTCCGCCCCCTCCGCCTGGCCGCCGCCCGGCGCCGAGCCGGTGCGGATCGACGGGCTGTACGAGGGGCTGGCGCGCGCCGGGCTCGCCTACGGCCCGGCCTTCCAGGGGCTGCGGGCCGTCTGGCGGCACGGCGGCGAGCTGTACGCCGAGGTCGCACTCGGCGAGGACACCGCTGCCGCGGCCGCCGGGTACGGCGTCCACCCGGCGCTGCTCGACGCGGCCCTGCACGCCATCGCCTACGGCGACTTCCTGTCCGTGCCGGACCAGCCGCACCTGCCGTTCGCCTGGCGCGGGGTGACCCGGTTCACCGGGAGCACCGGCGCTTCGGCGCTGCGGGTGCGGATCTCGGCGGCCGGCCCGGACGCCGTGGCGCTGGACGTCACCGACCCGGCGGGCGCCCCGGTCGCGGCCGTCGCCTCGCTGGCGCTGCGCCCGGCCTCGGCGCACACCGGCCCGGCCGAGGCGCTGTTCCAGGTCGACTGGGCAGCGGTGCCGTCTTCCTCCGTCGCGTCCCCGGCCGGGGCCGCCGCGCCGCGCTGCGCCGTGCTCGGACCGGACCGGCTGGGGCTGACCGCCGCGCTCGCCGCGGCGGGCGTCACCGCCCGGCCCGCCGACTCGCTCGCCGCCGTGGCGGCGGACACCGATCTCGTCCTCGTCCCGTGCGCGCCGCAGGACGGCGGCACCGACCCGGCGCGCGCCGCGCACCCCGCGGCCCATCGGGCGCTGGCGCTGGTGCGGGAGTGGGCGGCCGAGGAGCGGTTCGCCGCGGCCCGCCTGGTGTTCGTCACCCAAGGCGCGGTCGCCGCGGCTGACGCCGGGCGGATCGGGGCCGAGCGGGTCGCGGACCTGAGCCACGCCGCGCTGTGGGGTCTGGTGCGCTCGGCCCAGTCCGAGCACCCCGGCCGGTTCCACCTCGCCGACCTGGACGACGGCGCCGACATCGCGGCGGGCGTCGGTGCTCTGCTGCCGGTGCTGGCCGGGTCGCCGGACGAGCCGCAGCTGGCGGTCCGCGGCGGCGCCGTGCTGGCCCCCCGGCTGACCCGCGCCGCCACCGCGGCCGCACCGGCCACCCCGGTCTTCGATGGTTCGGGCACGGTGCTGGTGACGGGTGCGTCGGGTGCGCTGGGTGGTCTGGTGGCCCGTCATCTGGTGGTGGCGCACGGCGTGCGTCATCTGCTGCTGGCGAGTCGTCGGGGCGGCTCGGCGCCGGGCGCGGTGGAGCTGGAGCGGGAGCTGACCGGCCTGGGTGCCGACGTCACCTGGGCGGCCTGCGACGTGGCCGACCGGGAAGCCGTACGCGAACTGCTCGCCCGGATCCCTGCGGAGCACCCGCTGACCGGCGTGGTGCACGCCGCGGGCGCGCTCGACGACGCGGTCGTCGGCGATCTCACCCCGGCCCGGCTGGACGCGGTGCTGCGCCCCAAGGCGGACGCCGCCTGGCATCTGCACGAGCTGACCCAGGGGCTCGGGCTCTCCGCGTTCGTGCTCTTCTCCTCGGCGGCCGGGGTGCTCGGCGGACCGGGGCAGGCCAACTACGCGGCGGCCAACGCCTTCCTGGACGCCCTGGCCCAGCACCGCAGGGCCCGCGGCCTGGCCGGTCTCTCCCTGTCCTGGGGACTCTGGGAGACCACCGACACCACCGACACCACCGACACCACCGAGACCACCGGGAGCGGCAAGGGCACCGCGCGCACCGCGGGCATGGCCGGCGCGCTCGACGCGGCCGACCGGCGCCGGATGGACCGTACCGGCGTCTCCGCCTTCTCCGCGGCCGACGGCCTGCGGCTGCTCGACGCCACGCTGGCGGCCGACCGGGCCCATGTCATGCCGATCCGGCTGGACGTGGGCGTGCTGCGCGGCCAGGCCGCGAACAGTGGCACGGTGCCCGCGCTGCTGCGCGGCCTGGTACGGGTGCCCGCGGGGCAGCGTCCCGCGACCGGATCCGCTTCCGGCGGTGCCGGCGAGGGGCTGCGGGAGCGGCTGGCCGGCCTGTCCGAGGCGGAGCGGGCCGTGGAACTGTCCGTCCTGGTACGCGGCCAGCTCGCCGAGGTGCTGGGCTATCCGGGCCCCGAGGCGGTCGAGTCCGACCGGCCCTTCTCCGAGCTGGGCTTCGACTCGCTCACCTCGGTGGAGTACCGCAACCGTCTTGACGCCCTCACCGGCCTGCGGCTGCCGGCCACCTTGACCTTCGACCACCCCACCCCGGCGGCCCTGGTCGACCACCTGGCCCAGGAGTTCGCGGGCGGTGGCGGCGGGACCACCCGCGTCCTGCGGGTCTTCGCGGAACTCGACCGGCTGGAGGGATCACTCACCGCGCTCTCCGAATCCGCCGAGTTCACCGCGGACGCGGTGGCGGGCGAACGGCTCGCCGCCCGGCTGCGCGACCTGGCCGCCAAGGTGACCGGGACCGGGGCCGGAGCCGGGGCGGGGGCCGAGTCGCCGTCGGGCGCGGACGGTTCGGTCCTGGACCGGATGGACTCGGCCAGCGACGACGAGGTCTTCGCCTTCCTCGACCAGACCCTCGGCGACGCCTGACCGCCCCGGCCGACCGCCCCGACCGAGCAACCAAACCGACCGACCGTGCCGCCCGGCCCGGACCACCAGCTCGACGGATCGCCCCGCAAGACTCCCAAGGAGCGAGATCACCCCATGCGCAACGAGGACAGGCTCCGCGACTACCTCAAGCGGGTCACCACCGAGCTCCAGCGCACCCGCGAGGACCTGCGCGAGACCCAGGACCGGCAGCGCGAGCCGATCGCCATCGTCGGCATGAGCTGCCGCTATCCGGGCGGTGTCGGCTCGCCGGAGGACCTGTGGCGGCTGGTGGCCACGGGCACGGACGCGGTCTCCCCGTTCCCCGCCGACCGCGGCTGGGACCTGGAGCGGCTGGCCCACCCGGACCCGGACCAGCCGGGCACGGCGGCCACCGGGGAGGGCGGCTTCCTCCAGGACGCCGCCGCCTTCGACGCCGGGTTCTTCGCCATGTCGCCGCGCGAGGCGCTGGCCACCGACCCCCAGCAGCGGCTCTTCCTGGAGACCGCCTGGGAGGCCGTGGAGCGCGCGGGCCTGGACCCGCGCACCCTGCGCGGGTCCCGCACCGGCGTCTTCACCGGCCTGATGTACCACGACTACGCGGGCAGCAGCGCGGCCGGCAGCGTGGTCTCCGGCCGGGTGGCGTACGCGCTCGGTCTGGAAGGGCCCGCGCTCACCGTGGACACCGCCTGCTCGTCCTCGCTGGTCGCGCTCCACCTGGCGGTGCACGCGCTGCGCCGCGGGGAGTGCACCCTGGCGCTGGCGGGCGGCGCCACGGTGATGGCCACGCCGGACACCTTCGTGGAGTTCAGCCGGCAGCGGGGGCTGGCGCCGGACGGCCGCTGCAAGTCCTTCGCGGGCTCGGCGGACGGCACCGGGTGGGCGGAGGGCGTGGGTGTGCTGCTGGTGGAGCGGCTGAGCGACGCCCGCCGCAACGGCCATCCGGTCCTGGCGATCGTGCGGGGCAGCGCGGTCAACCAGGACGGTGCGAGCAACGGGCTGACCGCGCCCAGCGGTCCGGCCCAGCAGCGGGTCATCCGGGACGCGCTGATCGACGCCGGGCTGTCCACCGCGCAGGTCGACGCGGTCGAGGCGCACGGCACCGGGACCCGGCTGGGCGACCCCATCGAGGCCCAGGCGCTGCTGGCCACGTACGGCCAGGACCGGGTGCCGGGGCGGCCGTTGTGGCTGGGGTCGATCAAGTCCAACTTCGGCCACAGCCAGGCCGCGGCGGGCGTCGCCGGGATCATCAAGATGGTCATGGCCATGCGGCACGGCACGCTGCCGCCGACGCTCCATGTGGACCGCCCCACCCCGCACGTGGACTGGACGGTGGGCCAGGTCCGGCTGCTGACCGAGCAGGTCGCCTGGCCCGACACGGGTGAGCCGCGCCGCGCGGCGGTCTCCGCGTTCGGCGTGAGCGGCACCAACGCCCATGTGATCATCGAAGCCGCCCCCGGTGACGCCGCCTCCGGTGCCGTCGCCGCCCCCGGTGACGACGCATCCGACGCCGTCCCCGGCGAGGCCCTCTCCGTCTCCGTCTCCGGCACCGGCACCGCCACCGTCGCCGAGCCCGCGCTGCGCGGTGCTCCGCTGCCCTGGGTGGTCTCCGGCCGCACCCGCGACGCGCTGCGGGACCAGGCGGCCCGGCTGCACGACTGGCTGCTGGACCGTCCCGGGCTGCGCCCGGTGGACGTGGCGTACGCACTGGCCACCACCCGCTCGGCCTTCGAGCACCGCGCGGCGGTGCTCGGCACCGACCGGGCCGAACTGCTGCACGGTCTGGCCCGGTTGGCGGACGAGACCGAGGAAGCCCCGGCATCCGGCACCCCCGACGCACCGGGGACGGCCGGTGCGCCCGGCGCCGCCGTGGTGCGCGGGGTCGCGTCCGGCGGCGGCCGGGCGGTCTTCGTGTTCGCCGACGCCACCGACGCCACCGGCAGCACCACCACGGGCGTAGCCGACGCGTGGATCGCCGCGGTCCGTGAACTGCTCGACACGGCCCCCGCGTTCCGGGAGCGGATCGCCGACTGCCACAGCGCTCTCGCCCGGCACGTGGACTGGTCGCTCGAGGCGGTGCTGCGGGGCGAGGCGGGAGCACCGGATCCGGCGCGCCCCGATGTCGTCGGCCCGGTGCGGTTCGCGGCCGCCGTCGCCCTCGCCGAGCTGTGGCGCGCGCACGGCGTGACGCCCGCCGCCGTCCTCGCCGACGAGACCCCTTGGACGGTCGCCGCCGCGGCCTGCGTCGCGGGCGCGCTGCCGCTGGAGGACGCCGTCGCGGCGGTGGTACGCGGCGAGCCGGTGACCCCACCCCGCTCCGCGGGCATCCCGCTGCACACGAGCGTCGAGGACCGCACCGTATCGGCCGTGCTGGAGCAGGGCGCCAGCGTGTTCGTCGAGGTGGCGCCCACCGGGCAGCCGGCGCTCGGCGACCGGCTCCGCGCCCTGCTGGCCCAGGCCGGCAGCGGGGCGTCCGTGGTCGGTGCGCCGGACCCCGGCGCGCGGGCGCCGCACGCCTTCCTGGGCGCCCTCGCCCGGGTGCACACCGGCGGCTGCGTGCCCGACTGGGCGCGGTTCTTCGCCGGTACCGGCGCCCGCCGCGTGGACCTGCCCACGTACGCCTTCCAGCACGAGCGGTACTGGCTGGCGAGCCCGGCCGCCGGGACCGGCACCGGCGCCGATGCCGCCGGGCTCGGGCTGCGGGCGCTCGCCCACCCCCTGCTCGGTGCCGCCGTCACGCTCGCGGACAGCGAAGGGCTGCTGCTCACCGGGCGGTTGTCGCTGCGCGACCACCCCTGGCTGGCGGATCACGCCGTCGAGGGGACCGTACTGCTGCCCGGCACCGCGTTCGTCGAACTCGCCCTGCGGGCCGGGGCGGAGGCCGGCTGCGAACTGCTGGAGGAGCTGACGCTGGAAGCGCCGCTGGTGCTGCCCGGCGAGGGCGGCGTCCGGCTCCAGGTGGCGGTCGGCGCCCCGGACGCGAACGGCCGCCGCTCGCTGACGCTGCACTCCCGCCCGGACGACGACGGCCCGGACGACGACAGCCCGCTCGGTGACGGCCCGTACGCCGACGACCCGGCGCGGTGGACCCGGCATGCCTCCGGAAGTCTGGCTCCCGGCGCCTCCGCACCCGCCCCCGACGCGGACCGGAGCTGGCCCCCTCAGGGCGCGGTGGAGGCGAGCGCCGAGGAGGTGTACGACTCCATGACCGCGGCCGGTCTGGAGTACGGACCGGCCTTCCGCGGGGTGCGGGCCGTCTGGCGGCGCGGCTCCGAGCTGTTCGCCGAGGTGGCGCTGGATGAGGCGGCACGCGCCGGAGCCGAGGGATTCGGGCTGCACCCGGCGCTGCTGGACGCCGCCCTGCACCCGCTCGGCCTCGGCCTGCCCGGCTTCGGCGACGACGCGCCCGGCGGGCGGCCCCGGCTGCCGTTCTCCTGGGGCCGGGTCGCGCTGCACGCCACCGGCGCCACCGCGCTGCGGGTGCGGCTGACCGCCGAGGCCGGCACGGTCCGGGTGACCGTCGCCGACCCGACGGGCGCGCCGGTCGCCGACGTCGACTCGCTGGTCGTCCGCCCCGTCCCGGAAGGCGCGCTGACCGGGGCCGGCACCGGGCGGCAGGACCCGTCGCTGTACCGGGTGGAGTGGGTCCCGGCGCCACCACCCGAGGCTGCCGGCGGGACCGCGTCGTGGACCGTCCTCGGCCCCGACCCGCTGGGCCTGACCGCCGCATTGCGCGGCGGCGCGGGTACGACCGCCGAGGTGGGCCACTGCCCGGACCCGGACCTGGCCTCGCTGACCGGCACGCACCTCCCCGGCCTGGTGCTCGTCCCCTTCGCCCCGACCCCGTCCCCGTCCTCGACCCCGCCCCGCGACCGGCCGGACGGCGGAAGCGACGTCGCCGAGGCGGTGCGCGCCGCGACCGGTCGGGCGCTGACACTGGCCCGCGAATGGCTGGCCGACGAGCGGTTCGCCGCCTCCCGCCTGGTCTTCGTCACCCGGGGCGCGATGGGCGCGCGCGGCGCCGTGACCGACCCGGTGCACGCCGCCGTCTGGGGGCTCATCCGCTCCGCCCAGTCCGAGCACCCGGACCGCTTCACCCTGCTCGACCTGGCCGATGACGAGGCGTCGGCACGGGCCCTGCCCGCCGCGCTCACCACCCGTGAGCCGCAACTCGCCCTCGACGGCGGCGCGGTGCTCGTCCCCCGCCTGACCCGCACCCCGTACGACACCCCCCAGGCCGCGGACACACCACCGGCCACCCCGGTCTTCGATGGTTCGGGCACGGTGCTGGTGACGGGTGCGTCGGGTGCGCTGGGTGGTCTGGTGGCTCGTCATCTGGTGGTGGCGCACGGGGTGCGTCATCTGCTGCTGGCGAGTCGTCGGGGCGGCTCGGCGCCGGGCGCGGTGGAGCTGGAGCGGGAGCTGACCGGCCTGGGTGCCCAGGTGACGACGGCGGCCTGCGACGTGGCCGACCGGGAAGCCGTACGCGAACTGCTCGCCCGGATCCCCGCGGAGCACCCGCTGACCGGCGTGGTGCACGCCGCGGGGGTGCTCGACGACGGGGTCTTCGCCTCGATGACCCCGGAGCGGCTGGCCACCGCGCTGCGCCCGAAGGTGGACGCGGCGGTGCGGCTGGACGAGGCGACACGCGATCTGAAGCTGTCCGCGTTCGTGCTCTTCTCGTCGGTGTCCGGGGTGCTCGGCGGGCTCGCGCAGGCCAACTACGCCGCCGCCAACGCCTTCCTGGACGCCCTCGCCGAGCAGCGCAGGGCCCGCGGCCTGCCCGCCGTCTCCCTCGCCTATGGCCTGTGGGAGCACAGCAGCGCCATGACGGAGGAGCTGGACGAGGCGGTCCGGGACCGGATGGCCCGGTCCGGCTTCCCGCCGATGCCGACCGACGAGGGGCTGGCCCTGTTCGACGCGGCCCACACCGCCGACGCGGCGGCCCTGGTGCCGGTCCGGCTCGACCTGGGCGCCCTGCGGACCCAGGCGGCCGCGGGCGGCCTGCCGCCGCTGCTGCGCGGCCTGGTCAAGCCCCCCGCGCGGCGGGCCGGTGCGCGGCCCGCCGGCCCGGCCCCGGCCACCGGCCCCGCGCTCGCCGAGCGGCTCGCGGGCCTGGCCCCGGAAGCCCGCGACCAGGCGCTGCTGGACCTGGTGTGCGCGGCCACCGCCGCGGTGCTGGGCCACGACTCGGCGGAGGCCGTCGACCCCGGCCGCACCTTCCAGGAGCTGGGCATCGGCTCGCTCAGCTCGGTGGAGCTGCGCAACCGGCTGGCCGCGGACACCGGGCTGCAACTGCCCGCCACCGTGGTCTTCGACCACCCGACCCCGGCCGAGACCAGCCGCTTCCTGCGGACCCTGCTGCCCGATCCGGCCCCGGCCGCCGCCACCACGGCGTCGCCCTCCCCGGCCGCCCCGGGGCAGACCGGCGCGGTGGCCGAAGACCCCGTCGTCATCGTGTCCATGAGCTGCCGTCTGCCGGGCGGGGTGAGCGGCCCCGAGGAGCTGTGGGAGCTGCTGGCGGCGGGCTCCGACGTGGCCGGGGCGGTCCCCGAGGACCGCGAGTGGGGCGCGGAGCACACCTACGCGGGCGGCTTCGTCGCCGACGCCGCCGGGCTGGACCCGGACTTCTTCGCGGGCACCACGGACGTCCAGCGGCGGCTGCTGATGGAGATCGTCTGGGAGGCGCTGGAAGCTGCCCGGATCGCCCCGGACACCCTGTCCGGCAGCGACACCGGGGTGTTCGTGGGCCTCACCCACCAGGACCGGGGGGTCGGCGGCGGGGCGGTGTCCGGCGGGATCTCCGCCGCGTTCGGGCTTCAGGGCCCGGCCGTCACGGTCGACACCGCCGGCTCCTCCTCGCTGGTGGCCCTGCACCTGGCCGCCCAGGCGCTGCGCCAGCGGGAGTGCTCGCTGGCGGTCGCCGCCGGGGTGACCGTGCACCGCAGACCGGAGGTGTTCGCCGAGTACGAGCGGCGCGGCGACCTGGCCGCCGACGGCCGCTGCAAGCCGTTCGCGGCCACCGCCGACGGGGTGGGGGTCGCCGAGGGCGCCGGGGTGCTCGTCCTGGAACGCCTCAGTGACGCGCGGCGTGCCGGGCACCCGGTGCTGGCCGTGCTGCGCTCCAGCGCGGTCAACCAGGGCGGCGCGGCCGACGCCGACGACGACCGCGCCCAGCAGCGGGTGATCACCCAGGCCCTGGCGGTCGCCGGGCTGGCCCCGCACGAGGTGGACGCCGTCGAGGCGCACGGCGCGGGCACCGCGGCCGGTGACGCCGCCGAGGCCCGCGCGCTGCTCGCGGTCTACGGGCCGGGCCGCCCGGCGGACCGGCCGCTGCGGCTCGGCACGGTCAAGGCGAACATCGGACACACCCAGGCCGCGGCCGGCGTGGCCGGGGTGATCAAGTCGGTGCTGGCGCTCGGCCGCGGGGTGCTGCCCCGCACCCCGCACTCCGAGTCGCCCGCACCGCACATCGACTGGTCCTCCGGCGCGGTCCGGCTGCTCACCGAGGCCGCGCCCTGGCCGAGCACCGGCGGGCCGCGCCGGATCGGCGTCTCCTCGTTCGGCAGCAGCGGTACCAACGCCCATGTCATCGTCGAGCAGGCTCCCGAAGACGGCACGGGCGGCACCCGGGAGCGGGCGGCGGCTGCCGCCACCCGCCCGGCGCCGGCGGCCGTGGCCTGCGTGCTCTCCGCGCGCAGCCCGCGGGTGCTGCGCGCCCAGGCCGCGCGGCTGCGGTCCCGGCTGGAGACCGGGCCGCACGCCGAGCCGGTGGACATCGCCCGCGCCCTGGCCACCACGCGCACCGGATTCCCGCACCGGGCTGCGCTGGTGGTCTCCGGCCGCGACGAACTCCTGGACGCGTTGAACGCCCTGGCGCGCGGCGAGGACGCCCCCGCGGTGCTGCGCGGCACGGCGGCCGAGGACGACCGGCGCATCGGCTTCCACTTCGCCGCCCACGACGGCCGCCGGCCGATCATCGGCCGGGCGCTGTACCGCGAGTACCGGGTGTACGCCGAGGCGTTCGACGAGGCGGCGGCGCGGCTGGACGACCATCTGCGGCGCCCGCTTCGCGAGGTCGTCTGGGACGAGCCGGAGTTGCTGGAGCGGCCGGAATACGGCCGGCCGGCGCTCTTCGCCGTCGAGCTGGCGCTGTTCCGGCTGCTCGACGACTGGGGCATCACCCCGCACCGGCTCTCCGGCAGCTCGATCGGCGCGGTCGCCGCGGCCTGCGCGGCCGGTGTCCTCACGCTGGACGCCGCCGCGGCGCTGGCCGCGGCGCACGGCAGGCTGGCGGCCGCGCCCTCCGGCGACCTTGCGGCCCTGGCGGAGTTCCGGCAGGTCGCGGAGGAGCTGGACTTCCGCGCGCCGCGCGTCCCGCTGGTCTCCGCCGCCACCGGACGCCTGGTCAGCGACGGCGAACTCGCCTCCCCCGACTACTGGACGGACCAGGCCCTCACCGGCGAAGCCGCCCCCGCGCTCCGCCCGGCGGCACCCCCGACCCTCGAACTCGGCCCATACGGCGGGCACCTCATCGCGGGCGCGGCGGCCGAGGACGGGCCCGACAGCTCCGGCACGGCGGCCGGGGACGGATCCGCGGCGGCGCCCGGCGACACGGCCCACGGGGTCGGCGTAGTGGCCGGGCACACGGCCGAAGGGACCAGCGTGGCGGCCGAGGACGGGGCCGACGGCTTCGGCGCGGCGGCCGGGGACTCGGCCCACGCGACCGGCACAGCGGCCGGGGACGCGGCCGAAGGGACCGACGCGGCGCGCGAGGGCGCGGCCGAACGGACCGGCACCGCGCCCCCGACGATCACCCCGGGCCGCGCCGAGCTGCTCGCGCTGACCGAGACGCTCGCGCGGGTCCACCTGCTGGGCGTCCCGGTCGACTGGCAGCGGGTCTTCGCGCCCTGGCCCGTGCGCCCGGTGGACCTGCCGACGTACGCCTTCCAGCGCACCGCCCGCGGCTGGCCCCCGCACCCGGCCGCGCCCGGCACCACCCCCGCGGCCCCCGCCGTCGCCGATCCCCTCACCGCCACCCCCCTCACCGCCACCCCCCTCACCGCCACCCCGCTCGGTGACGGCCTGCCCGGCGAGGATCTGCCCGGCGACGGCCTGCCCGACAGCATGTGCGGCCTGCCCGGCGGCCTCTCCGGCACCGCCGCCCCGGACCCCGCCGAGGAGCGGTTCTGGGACGCGGTGGAGCGCGGCGATCTGGCGGCCGTGCTCGGCACCCTCGACCTGAGCGGCGACCAGCCGCTCAGCGAGGTCGTGCCGGTGCTGGCCGCCTGGCGGCGGCAGCTGCGCGGCTGGCCGGCCGGCTGGGTGCGCACCGCCGAACCCGACCCCGGCGGCCCGGCCGGCACCTGGCTGGTCGCGCTGGGCCGCGGCGGCGACGGCGGATGCGGCGACGAGCTGGCGGACCCGCTGCTGGGTGCACTGCTGCGGCACGGCACCCAGGTGCTGCCGTTCCCGGTGGACACCGCGGCCCCGGGCGAACTCGCGCCCCGGCTGCGCCGGCTGCTCGCCGACCGGGGGCCGGTGGCCGGTGTGCTGTCCTGCCTGGCCACCGCCGACGGCACCGCCGCGCTGGCCGAAGCGTGGCGCGAGGCGGGCCCGGACATCCCGCTGTGGTGCGTGACCCGGGGCGCGGTCGCGGTCGAGCCCGGCGAAGGCGTGCTCGCCGAGCAGGCCGCGGTGTGGGACCTCGCCACCGAAGCCGTCCGCGCGCACCCCGCGCCCGGGGGAGGGGTGATCGACCTGCCGCCCCTGCTGGACGAACGCGCCCGCGCCCGCCTCTGCGCCGCCCTCGCGACCGCCGAGAGCGCCCTGGTCGAGAGCACCCCGGCCGAGCTGGCCGTCCGCCCCGCCGGGCTCTACGCCCGCGCTGTCCCAGACCGCACCGGCTGACCTGACGACCCCGCCCCGGACCCGCCCCAGGGACCGACCACCCCGAAGGGAAACCCCATGTCCACCACCCTGCGCCCGGTGGCGCCCAGCGAGCAGATCCACCTCGACGCGGGCGTGTCGGCCGCGTTCGTCGTCGAGTGCTCCGGGACCATCGACGCCGCCCTGCTGGCCCGGGCCCACGCCGCCCTCGCCGAGGAGGCGCCCGTACTGCGCGCCCGTGTCGAACGCACCGCGGAGGGCAACGCGTTCGCGCTCCGCGACACCGCCCCCGAGCTGGTGGTACGCGAGTGGGACGGGCCCGGCGGCACGGGCGCGGTCGACCCCTCGCTCGATCCCGAGCGGCTGCTGGCCCGGGCCGAACTGGTCCGGGACGTCTCCGGCCAGGGCGCGGACATCGTCGGGCTGGTCATGCACCACGCCATCGCCGACGGACCGCCGTTCAAGGCACTGCTGGCCCGGCTCTTCGCCCACTACACGGCGCTGGTCGAGACCGGCGAGCCGCTGCCCGCCCAGCCGGTGCCCTTCCCCGGCGCGACCGAGGACGCGCTCGCCGGCCGGTACGACGACGCGGCGCTGGACGAGGCGTACGCGCTGCGGCTGGCGTCGATGACCGAGCACGCCGTGCGGGCCTGGGAGCCGGACACCCCGCTCGAGCGCGGCGCGTCCGCCGAACCCTTCCACCAGGTCCTGATCGCCCTGGACCGGGAGACCACCGACGCGCTGATCACCGCCGCCAAGGCGGGCGGCACCTCGCCGTACGCGGCGGCCTGCGGCGCGGTGATGATCGCCGAGCGCGGCCAGCTCCTCCCGGCGACCGGCCCGCTGGCCATGGCCTGCGTCTCGGCGGTCGACCTGCGGGAGCGCTCGGGCGGCCCCGCACCCGTGGGCGTCATGGAGGTGACCAACCTGGTGGCCACCCACCGCTCGGTGGTCGAGGTGCGGCCCCAGGGCGACGCGGTCGAGGTCGGCCGGGGGATCAAGGCCCTGCTGGACGACGCGATCGCCCGCGAGGAGCCGCAGCGGATGGCGATGAACTTCGCCCGCTACGCCGCCGACCCGGACGCCCACCCCTCCGACGGCCCGATCCTCTCGCACGGCTGCATCATCGTCGACTGGGGCGTCATCCCCGATCTGCCCACCCC
The DNA here is from genome assembly GCF_058215555.1 of Streptomyces sp. JLBT605. Classification (NCBI taxonomy): domain Bacteria; kingdom Bacillati; phylum Actinomycetota; class Actinomycetes; order Kitasatosporales; family Streptomycetaceae; genus Streptomyces; species Streptomyces sp. JLBT605. The sequence continues at coordinate 2,614,321 of NZ_CM177087.1, read as the reverse complement.
GCCCGGCGTCACCGTCACCGGCTTCCGCGGCACCGGCACGCCCCCGGTGATCGGCCTGTTCTACTCCGTCTTCGTCTTCGACGGACAGCTGACCGTCGAACTCAGCCACCCGCCGCGCGGCTACCCCGCCGACCGGATCGAGCAGCTGGCCCACCGCATCGAGCAGGCCCTGCGCGCCGTCGCCGAACGCGCCTGACGCCATATGGGGGTTCGGTCAGATATCGGAGCGACGGACGGGAAGTACGGGGGCGACGGAAAGGGGACGCAAGTGGGACAGGATCTCGCGGGCAGGACGGCGGTCGTCACCGGCGCCAGCCGGGGCATCGGACTGGCCGTGGTGCGTGCCCTGGCCGACGAGGGGGCGCGGGTGGTCGCCGGAGCGCGGACCGTCAGCCCGGAACTGCGCGCGCTCACCCCGCTGGTCCTGGAGGTCGACCTCGCCACCCCGCAGGGTCCCGGGCGGTTGATCGAGCGGGCCCTCGCCGAGTCGGGCGGGGTGGACATCCTGGTCAACAACGTGGCCGGCGGCCGGCCCGAGGCGAGCGGGTTCCTCTCACTCACCGACGAGGACTGGCAGCGCACCCTGGACCTCACGCTGCTCAGCGCGGTCCGGGCGATCCGGGCCGCGCTCCCCAGCCTGATCGAGCGGCGCGGCAGCGTGGTGAACATCGGGTCCGTCGCCGCCCGGATGCCCGCCCCGGCACTGGTCGACTACTCGGCGGCCAAGGCGGCGCTGGTCAACCTCGGCCGGGCGCTGGCCGAGGAGTTCGGCGGCCGCGGGGTGCGCGTCAACACCGTCTCACCCGGCATGGTGCGCACCCCCGTGTTCACCGAGCCCGGCTCCACCGGCACCGAGCTGGCCCGGCAGAACGGGCTCAGCCGGCGCCAACTGCTGGAGCGGCTGCCGACGCTGTCCGGCATGTCGACCGGCGAATGGGTCGAGCCGGAGGAGGTCGCCGCGCTCGTGACGTTCCTCGCCTCCCGCCGCGCGGAGGGCATCAGCGGCGCGGACTACGTCATCGACGGCGGCATGCTCAAGTCCGTCTGAACGGTTCAGCGGCTGCTGGGGCCCCGTTGCACAGGGCGTCGGCAGTCCGGGGCGAAGTCGGGCACGGGCTCGCCGTCGAGCGCGTAGCAGAGCGCGGCGTGCAGTTGCTCGGCTTCCAGCGTGGTCAGCACCAGATCCGAGACCCCGACGATCTCTTCTCCACGAGCGACCCACAGGGGCAGGGCGAGGTGTCCGTCCTCCTCGCGGCGCAGCCGGTGCCCGGGGCGTTGCCCGAAACTCCAGTCCGTCACGACTCCCGCCCTTCGCCGCCATCCGGTCCGGCGAGCCGGACGCCCCGGCTCTCGGCGACGCGCAGCGCGTCGGTCAGCGCCTCGATCAGCCGGTTCGCCAGGAAGCGCAGCTGCCCGGTATCCGCCTTCCGGTCCTCGATGATCGCCCGCGCGTGCCGGATGATCTCGGTGCCCATGCGGAGCTGCAACGCCTCCACCTCGTCGGCGAGCCGTTTCGCGACAGCGTCTGTCATGTCGTCAACCTTCCTGACCTTTGCCTTTCCCACCTCAGCGTTCAGCAACGGCGAGTAGCCTGCTAGTGGTCGGAGAGTGACGTCCCGCTTGTCGCAAGGGGGTTGACGGGATGGGTACCACGTACGGCGAATGGCTCAAGAAGCAGCGGGAAGCGGCGGGCATGACGCAGCAGGAGCTGGCCGACGAGGCGATCATGACCCGCTCGCACATCTCCCATATCGAGGCGGGGCGCCGCATCCCGTCCAAGGAGGACGCACGCCGCCTGGACAAGGTCCTGAACACGGGAAACGTGCTGAGTACCTTCTTGCCGGGCGATGACTCGGAGGTCACCGACTACTTCGCATCGGTGCGGCACCTTGAGCAACAGGCCACGGTGATTCGCGAGTACGCGTCGACCTACGTGCCTGGCATCCTCCAGACGGAGCGGTACGCGCGTGCGGTCCTGGGGAACACCTACCCTCCGCGGAGTGACGATGAGCGTGACAGGCTCGTTGTCGCACGGCTTGAGCGGGCTAAGGTCCTCGTCGATCCGGTGACGCCCGTAGTCTGGGCCCTGCTGGATGAGGGTGTCCTGCGCCGCCCTGTCGGCGGCAGGGGCGTCATGGCCGAGCAGATCAGGCACCTCGTCAGCCTGGCTGATAGCAGGCGCGTACGTGTGCATGTGATGCCTTTCGAGCTAGGCGACTACCCGCTCATGCAGGGGTCTCTGAAGCTGATGTGGTTCGAGGACCAGCCCCCGGCGGCCTACTCCGAGGGCGTCTACATGGGAAGGTTGCTTGACTCCCCGGCCACGGTCGAGCGGTTGCAGGGCGTCTACCATCAAGCGTTGGGCGAGGCACTGCCGATGAAGGAGTCACTCGCCCTACTGCGGGAGACAGCAAGGGAGTTCGGACACCATGACTGAGCACACCATCTCCGACGCGTCCCTGCTGAGCGGTTGGCGTAAGTCGTCCTACAGCGGGTCCGACCCCGACAACTGCGTCGAGGTGATCATCCCGGACGCCACCACACTGGACGGCTGGCGCAAGTCGTCTCACAGCAATAACGAAGGCGGCAGCTGCATCGAGGTGCTCGACGGCCACCCCGCCGGCGTTCCCGTCCGGGACAGCAAGGACCCGCACGGTCCCGCGCTCGTCTTCGACGCGTCCGCCTGGACGTCATTCGTCGCGGCGGTCAAGCGCGGGGAGTTCTGATAGCACCCATGCGCCGCTACACCGCAGCCACCACCGCTCTGCTCGCCTTGCTGCTGACCGCCGGTTGTGGCGGCGGGGACGAGGACGACGGCAAGGGCGTCGAGAAGGCCGGCCATGGGCCCACGTCCAAGCCCGGTGCCGAGAAGCCGGAATCGGCGCTTGACCTGCCCGCGCGGGCGCGGGTCCTGGTCGGGCCGGTCTCGGGGACGGATGACGCGAAACTGCCCGGGTTCAGGGTGGAGAAGGACGTCTACACGGTTTACGCCACCTGTGTGGGCAAGGGCAGGATGACGATCGTCTACGGGAACGAGGCCAAGGACCGTCCGACTCCGGTCTCCTGCGACGGTCCCGCCACCATTGGGCGGGTCTACACGGACGCCAGGAGCCAGTCCCTGGCCGTGGAGGTGAGCGGAGGAAACCCGCGGTGGACGATCGCGGTCGTCGCGGGGGCGCACGGGATGTGAGACGCGGCTGAGACCCGGCCGCTCCGCGGCGGCGGCACACGCGCGGCCGCGCCGCACCGTGAACCACGGTGCGGCGCGGCGGGTGAGCCGAAAGACTCAGCTGGTGGCGGCGTCGCCGAAGAGGGTCTGCTCGAAGAACGCGGTGTCGAAGTACTCGCGCATCCCCTGGATCTTGCCGTCCGCGACGGTGAAGACCGAGACGATCGGGTTCTCGTACGGCAGGCCCTTGATCGTGGTGGACCGGGTCACGCACTCGACGACCACGTGCGGGCCCTCGGCCACGATCGCGCGGACCTGGACGTCGTACGGGCTCTCCGGGTCGAAGAGGGCGGCCATCTTGCCCATGAACTCGCCCAGGATCGTGTCCCGGCCGGTCCAGGTGCCCGACAGCGGGTGGCTGCCCGCGATCCAGTAGGTGGCGTCCTCCGCCAGCACCTCCTGGACGGTGGGGATGTCCCGCTCGCCGAGTGCCTTGAGGTAGCGCTCGACGACGCTACGGGATTCGGACATGGTTGCTCCTGTCTGTGGGTCGGTGGCGGCTCAGTCCGCGTCGGGCAGGGTCATCGCCGTCTCGTACGGCTGGAAGAGCTTGTCCAGCGGCGTGAGGCGGAGGAAGGCGGCGCGGGCCGCCATGCCGATCGGGTTCGACACCTGCTCGGTCTTGGCCAGCTCGTGCGAGACCTCCACCATCTGCCGGGTCCGCTCGCGCCGCCGGTCCTCGTAGGCGCGCAGTGCCGCGACCGGGTCGGAGGCGTCCTTGAGGGACTTGGCCAGCACCACGGCGCTCTCGATCGCGGAGCTGCCGCCCTGCGCGAGGCTGGGCAGCATGGGGTGCGCGGCGTCGCCGAGCAGGGTCACCGGGCCGTCGCCCCACTGGTCCAGGAACGGCCGGTCCTGGGCCGGCACGGCCAGGATGTCGTCGACCGGGGTGAGGTCGATGACCTCCGCGATCTCCGGCGCCCACCGATGGAAGCTGCGGACCAGGGGCTCCTTCTCGCCGTTCCAGACCTGTCCGGCGGGGATGTTCTTCGTGACCCACCAGTAGACCCGGCCGTGGCCGATGTCGTGCAGGCCGAAGCGGGTGCCGCGGCCCCAGTACTGGGCGTTGAAGCCGGGCACCACCCGGGGGTGCTGGAAGTCGGCCAGCGCCAGCCAGCACAGGAACCCGGACTGGCGCGGCTCGCCGGCCGCGGCGGCCGACACCTGGCGGCGGATCGGGGAGCGGATGCCGTCGGCGCCGATGAGGATGTCACCGGTGGCCTCGCGGCCGTCCGCGAAGCGCACCCGGACCCCGTCGCCGGTCTTCTCGTAGCCGGTGGCGACCGCGCCCAGCTCGATCGGCAGATCGCCGGCCTCCTGGAGCAGGGCCGCCTGGAGGTCGCCGCGGGCGATGCAGACGCTCGGCGCCCCGACCTTGGCGTACAGGTCGGTGAGCGGCATCTCGCGGAGCATGTGGCCGCGCGGGGTGAGGATCTGCAGGCTGGTGGCGACCTGGCCGCGCTTCTCGATGCCCAGCTCGATGCCGATCGACTGCAGCGAGCGGACCGCGTTGCTCATCACGGTGAGACCGAAGCCGACCGGCGTCAGCTCGCTCGCCCGCTCGTACACCTCGACGTCGAGTCCGGCGCGGCGCAGCGCGACGGCCGCGGTCAGCCCGCCGATGCCCGCGCCGACGACGATCGCCTTGGTGCGGGAGGTTCCTGCGCTCATGCGGTGTGCCCCTCCCCGCTCAGCTCGGCTATGGCGCGTGCGACGAATTCCACGTACGGCTCCTGCATGACTTGAAGGTGGTCCCCGGGGACATCGACGATCCGGACGCGGCCGCTGGTGCGGGCCGCCCATCCGTTGCTGGGGTCGCGGTGCATGGTCCCGGCGGCGCCGTGCATGGGCTCCAGCACCTTGGGCAGCGGCTCCGTCGCGTGCAGCAACGTCAGGTCCAGGTCGACGACTTCGGGGCGGAAATCGATGACGGAGTGCCAGTTCGCCTTGAAGATATCGAACAGACGGCCCACGGCGGCCTGGGACGCGCCCGCCGGCAGGATGCCGGAGGCGGCCGCGCGCTCCGCGACGATCTCCAGCTTCTCCGCCTGGGTCGCGGCCTGCTCGGTCAGCGCGTCGACCGGGCCGCCGGACTCCACGCTGCTGTAGGCCGGGGCGGCGGAGTCGGTGGCGGACGGGTCCGCGTCGGCCTGCGGCTCCTGACTGCCCTGGCCGAGCCAGAGCAGCTCCCAGAAGAACCAGTTCAGCAGCGAGTCGTCGTCGGCGGTCGCGGTGTGCTCCGGGTTGAGGGCCACCGAGTCGAGCAGGATCAGATCACCGACCTGTTCGCCGGCGGCGCGCAGCCGCCGGGCCATCTCGAAGGCCACGAAGCCGCCGAAGGACCAGCCGCCGATGCGGTACGGGCCGTGCGGCTGCACCCGCTTGATGGCCGCCAGATAGCTCTCCGCCAGCGCCCCCACACTGCGCAGCGGTTCACTGCCGGGCTCCCCGCCGATCGCCTGGAGGGCGTAGAACGGCTGGTCGTCCGGCAGGTGCCGGGCGAGCGGCAGATAGCACAGCACGTTGCCGCCCATCGGATGCACGAAGAACAGCGGTGTGCGCGAGCCGGCGGGCCGGATGGGCACCAGCGGGTCGAAGGCCGCCACCGCACCGCCCGAGCGCAGCCGCTCGGCGAGACCCGCGGCGGTCGGGGTGGCGATGAACGCGGACATCGGGATGGACACCCCGTACCGCTGCTCGACGGTGACCACCAGCCGCATCGCGGTGATCGAGGTGCCGCCCAGGTCGAAGAAGTCGTCGTGCGGGCCGATCCCGGGCTGCTGGAGCACCTCGGCGAGCATCTCGACCAGCGAGCTCTCGTAGTGGTCGCGCGGCGGGGTGCGGTCGGCGGGGGCGGTGGCCGCCGCCAGCGGCATCGCGCGCAGGGCCGCGTCGTCGCGCTTGCCGCTGGGGGTCAGCGGCAGTTCGGGCAGCCAGCCGAAGTGCGAGGGGACCAGGTGGTCGGGGAGGACCTGCCGGAGCAGCTTGCGCACCTCGCCCAGGTCCACCGCCTCCTCCTCGCCCACCAGGAAGGCGGCGAGGAAGGAGTCACCGCCGTCCCGCTTGCGGGCCACCACCGCGGCCTCGCGGATCGCCGGCCGCAGCTGGTCCAGGTCCATCAGGGCGAGTTCCACCTCGGCCGGTTCGACCCGGAAGCCGCGCACCTTCACCTGGTTGTCGGCCCGTCCGACGCAGGCGATCGAGCCGTCGGGCAGCACCATCGCCAGGTCGCCGGTGCGGTACAGCCTGCCGCCGTCGGGGTCGGCGGGGTCCGGGGCGAACCGCTCGGCGGTCAGCTCGGGGGCGTTCTCGTAGCCGAGCGCCAGGCAGTCGCCGCCCAGATACAGCTCGCCCACCGCGCCGGGCGGCAGCGGCCGGAGTCCGGCGTCGAGCACCCGCACCCGCGCCCCGGTGACCGGCTTGCCGATCGGCGGCAGCAGCGGGAAGGCGGCCGGGTCCCCGGTCATCGGGAAGCTGGTCACCACATGGGACTCGGTCGGCCCGTACTGGTTCTCCAGCAGGACCCCGGGCAGCGCGGCGCACAGCCGGCGGATCTCCTCGGTCACCCGCAGCTGCTCGCCGGAGGAGACCAGTACCCGCAGCGCGCGCGGCACCAGGCCCAGGGCGTCGGAGGCGGACGCGAGCTGCTGCAGCGCCACGTACGGCAGGAACACCCGCTCGACGCGCTCGGCGTCCAGCAGCCGCAGCAGCTGCGGCATGTCGCGCCGCACCTCCTCGGCGACCAGGCAGAGCGTGCCGCCCCGGCTGAGGGTGGCGAAGATCTCCTGGAAGGAGACGTCGAAGCTCAGCGGCGCGAACTGCAGGGTGCGGCCCGCGAAGTCACCGCTGGGCACGGAGTTCTGCCAGGCCACCAGGTTGGCCAGGGCCCGGTGCGGCATGGTGACACCCTTGGGCCGGCCGGTGGAGCCGGAGGTGAACAGCACATACGCCACGCCGTCCGGCTCGATGGCCGGCAGCGGCCCGTCCCACTCCTCGCCCTCGCCACCGGTGAGCGCCTCGGCGTCCAGCAGCAGTGCCGGGTCGCCGACCAGCTGGGCGTGCCGGGCGTGCGCCACCACCCGGAACGGGCGGGACGTCTCCAGCATCGCGGCAAGCCGCTCCTTGGGGTAGCCGACGTCCAGCGGCAGGCATCCCGCGCCCGCCCGGGCGATGCCCAGGACGACGGCGATCATCTCCGGGGAGCGGTCCATCGCGATGCCGATCCGGGCACCGGCGGGGGTGCCCAGGGCCAGCAGCCGCCGCGCGATCCGCTCGGCCGCCTGGTCCAGCTCCGCGTACGTCCACCGCTCCTCGCCGAAGGAGAGGGCGACGGCGTCGGGGGTGATGGCGGCCTGGTCGGCGAAGGCACGCACCACGTCGGGCACCGGGGCTTCCCGGCCGGCCGGGGAGTTCGCCGGCTGGTCGGCGAGGAAGGCGAAGTCGACCGGCTCCTCGGGGCGTTCGACGATCCGGGTCAGCAACGCGGCGAAGGTGGCCGCGAACAGGTCGAGCTGCCCGGGGGTGTAGGTCCGGGCGTCGCCGTCGATCCGCAGCCCGATGCGCGCGTCGTGCGGATCGGTCATCGCGTTCACCAGCAGGCCCAGATCGGTCTCCTCCCAGGTGCGGAAGGAGCGCAGCGTGATGCCGGGGACCTGGCCGAGTGCCGTGAGCACGTGGAAGTGCACGTAGTTGAACGCGGTCCGCAGCACGGTCCGGCCGCCCACCGCCTCCTGGATGGCGGCCAGCGGATAGCGCCGGTGCGGGTGGACCGACCGCTCCTCGCGGTAGACCTCGCGCACGGTGGACAGCCAGCTGCCGGCCCCGGTGGCGGTGGCGTCGGCGGAGGCGGCATCCACGCGCAACGGCACGGTGTTCAGGAAGAGTCCGGCGGTGCGCTCGGCGTCCTCCCGCTCCGGCCGGCCGTGGGTGACCAGGCCGGTGGTGACGTCCTCGGTGCCGGTCAGCAGCCGCAGGGTGAGGACGTGCGCGGCCAGCAGCACCGCCTTGACCGGCACGGACCGCTCGCGCGCCAGGCGCCGGACCTGCTCGCCCAGCTCCGGCGGCAGCTCGGCGTGGTGCACCACCACGCCCTCGGATCCCGCCGCCGGCGGCTCGTACTGCCGGAAACCGTCGGGCTGGGTGAGCTTCGCGCCCTCCAGCCGCTCGCGCCAGAACTCGGCCGAAGCCTCGGCGGCCAGGGCCCGCTGCTCCTCCCGCGCGTACAGCGCCAGGGACGGCGGCTGCTCGGGGGAGACCGGGCCGATGTCCAGGCCCAGCCCGTGGGCGTAGTCCTGGAGCAGCTCCCGGATCAGGGTGGCGACGCTCCAGCCGTCCAGGATGGCGTGGTGGAAGCTGAACACCAGCTCCACCGAACCGGCCAGCACATGGGCGCGGAAGAGGAACAGCGGCGCGGTGTCGAAGCGGTAGCGGTGACGCCGGCGTTCCTCGATGTGCGCGGCGATCCGCTCCTCGGCGGCGCTCTCCGCCAGCCGGCGCAGATCGGCGATCTCCAGGCCGCCGTCGGCCTCCGCGTGGATGATCTGGAGCGGCACCGAGTGGCCGGCCAGGTCGAAGGAGGAGCGCAGCACCGGGTGGCGGGCGACGAGGGCGGCGAAGGCCGCCTCGAAGGCGTCCTGGTCCCAGGCGACGTCCAGCGAGTAGCGGAAGACGTCGTGGTAGCGGGCCGAGTCCTCGTGCTCGCGGCCGTGGTAGAGCATGGCCAGCTGGAGCCGGGTGACGGGGAAGGCGTCGACCGCGCCGGCCAGTCGGCCGCGGTCGGTCAGCGGCACCAGCTCGAACGGGGCGGGCGCGGGCCCGCTCTCCACGGGGGCGGTGGACACCTGGGCGGCCAGCGCCGCCACGGTCGGGTTCCGCACCAGGTCGGCGAGGGAGAAGAACAGCCCCCGCCGCTCCGCCGCGGCCCGCACCCGGAGCATCACGATGGAGTCGCCGCCGAGCGCGAAGTAGTTGTCGTGCACGCCCACCGAATCGGCGCCCAGCTGCTCGGCCCACACCTCGGCCAGCGCCGCCTCGGTGGCGTCCCGCGGTGCCTCGCCGGAGCCGGCCGCCACCTGGGGCAGCGGCAGCGCGCGCCGGTCGGTCTTGCCGTTCGGCGTGAGCGGGATGGACTCCAGCCGCATGAAGTACGCCGGGATCATGAACTCCGGCAGCGTCTCGGCGAGATGGGCACGCAGCGGTGCCGGATCGAGCTCGCGGTCCGCGACGTAGTAGCCCACCAGGTATCCGGCCCGGCCTTCGGGCCGCTGGTCGACCACGGCGGCCTGGCGCACCCCGGGCGCGCCGGCCAGCCGGGCCCGGACCTCGCCCAGCTCGATGCGGTGGCCGCGGATCTTCACCTGCTCGTCGATGCGGCCGAGGTACTCCAGCTCGCCGCCGGCGAGCCAGCGCACCAGGTCGCCGGTGCGGTACATCCGCTCGCCCTCGGTGAAGGGGTCGGCGACGAACTTCTCCTCGGTCAGCTCCGGGCGGCCCAGGTAGCCGCGGGCCAGGCCGACACCGGCGATGCACAGCTCGCCGGGCACGCCGACCGGCTGCGGGGCGTCCCCGGAGCCGAGCACATAGAGCCGGATGTTGTCGATCGGCCGCCCGATCGGCACCCGGTGCACCGGCCGCGCCGGGTCGCCGGGCAGGTCGTGGCCGCTGACGTCGACGGTCGCCTCGGTCGGGCCGTAGAGGTTCACCAGCCGCGGGGCGGCCTCGCCGAGGTGGCCGAAGAGCCGGGCGAAACGGTTCGCCTGGTCGGCCGGGAGGGCCTCGCCGCTGCAGAAGACGAACCGCAGCGAGGCGGCGTCCGCGCACAGCCCGGGGGAGGACTCCAGCAGCTCCAGGAACGCCTCGAACATCGACGGCACGAAGTGCAGGACGCCGACCCGGTGGGCCGCGATGGCGCGCAGGATCTCCCGCGGGTCCTTCTCCCCGCCGGGCGTCAGCAGCGCCACCCGCGCGCCCTCGATCGCCCACCAGAACAGCTCCCACACCGACACGTCGAAGGACATCGGCGTCTTGTGGAGCAGGGTGTCGCCCTGGCCCACCGGATACTTCTTCTGCATCCAGGCCAGCCGGTTGACCACCGAGTGGTGCTCGACCATGACGCCCTTGGGCCGGCCGGTCGAACCCGAGGTGTAGATGACGTAGGCGAGATCGCGGGCGGTGGCGAGCGACTCGACCGGGGTCGTGGGCAGGTCGCCCAGGGTGTGTACGGCGATGGCCGGCGCATCGGTGCCGGTGGCGGCCGCGGGCGGCTCGGCGCCCACCAGTACCGCCTTGGCCTCGCTGTCCGCCAGCATGTACCGGATGCGCTCGTCCGGGTAATCGGGCGTGACCGGCACGTACGCGCCGCCGGCCTTGAGAGTGCCCAGGATCGCGGCGAGCGTGTGCGGACCGCGCTCCAGGACCACGGCGACCCGGTCGCCCAGGCCCACCCCGGCCGCCCGCAGCGCGTGCGCGACCTGGTTGGCGCGCGCGTCCAGCTCGGCGTAGGTCAGGGTCTCGATGGCGCCGTCCGGCGTGTCCGCCACCACCGCGACCTGCTCCGGGGCGCGGGCCACCCGCTCCTCGAAGAGCTGGTGGAGCGTCTTGTCGTGCGCGTAAGGAGCCTTGGTGGCGTTCCTGGTGTGCACCAGGTCCTCGAACTCCGCGGCGTCGAGCATCGGCAGGTCGTCCACCGGCTGGTCCAGCCGGTCCAGGCCGCCGCGCAGCAGGGTCTGAAGGTGGCCGGCGACCGCGGTGATCGGGAAGTCCTCGTCGAAGACGTCCAGGGCGTGGTCGAGGTCGACGCGGATCTCGCCGGTGTCCTCGAACTCCCGGATGCCGACCGCCAGGGCGTCGTCGTCATGCGGGAAGACCCGCAGTTCGGTCTCCCGGGTCAGGCCGGCGGGGGAGTCGGGGCGCGGGTAGCGCAGATAGGAGATCGCCACGTCGAACAGGCGGCGCGGACCCTCGGCGGAGCCGGGCAGCGCGCGCAGCAGGTCGCCGAGGGCGAGCCGGTCGTGGGCGCGCAGCGCGCGGGTGGTGGCGTGGACACCGGCCGCGATCTCCCGCAGGGTGCGCTGACCACCGGTCGGCACGCGCAGCGGCAGGGTGTTGGCGAACTGGCCGATCGTCCGCATCTCGGTGTCACCGTGCCGGTTGAGGAACGGGACCCCCAGGGTCACCTCTCCGGTGCGGTGCACCCGGCTCAGATAGACGCCGAAGACGGCGCTCAGGTAGGAGAAGGGCGTCAGGCCCGCCTCGCGAATGCGGTCGGCGAAGGCCTTTTCCAGGACCAGGGAATGACGTGCGTCACCCCTGGAGCCGCTCGCCTCTTTCCTGGTGAAAAGGGCCGGCGTCGCATCGCCGAGCGTGGTCCGGAAGAAGTCGCGGTCCTGCTCGAAATCGGCGGACGCCCGGTAGCGGGCCTCTTCCTTGACGAAATCCAGATACTGCGGGGCGGTGAAGTCCGCAGGGGCTCCGCCGTCCTGCACGCGGGCGTAATCGGCGAGCACCTGGCCGGTGAATTGGCTGAGCGCCCACAGGTCGGAGACGAGATGGTGGATCCGGATGCACAGATGGGTGACCGTGTCGCTCTCGCGCACCAGGAAGAATTCCGCGAGCGCGGAGCGGCGCAGGGTGAACGGGCGGGTCGCGGCGGTGTCCAGCCAGGCCGTCACGGCCGCGGCCGGGTCCGGGTCGCCGGACAGGTCGACGATCGTCACCTCGGGTGTTCCGGGGTCAACCCACTGGAAGGGGACCCCGTCTTCCTCGTCGAACAGTAAGCGGTAGGCGTCGGTTCGCATCGCGGCCCGGGTCACGCACTCCGCGAGGAGGGTGACGTCGACGGGGCCGGTCAGACGCTCGGACAGTATGCCCTGGAATTGCGTGCTGTCGGGCAGATATGAGGCCGCGGCCCATATATCTCGCTGATAGGCGGTAAGACTGGTACGTGAAGCGGAGTGCACGTTGTTCCTTCCCCCGTTGGTGCTTGGCAACAGCTCCGCTTGGACGCTACGTTTGCTCGCTCCATCTGCCAACCCCTCAACAAAATGGGAAGAATCACCAGCGGAATCATGGCGTCCGCTAACCCCTACGGCTATGCCGGATAGGGGTCTCCTGGGGTGTCGACGTGCGGTGTCCCAGGCGTAGACTCCGCGGCGAAATCAGGGAGACCTGAAGGCCGTCGGCCGCCACCCTTGAACAGGGCCTGCGAAAAAGACACGCACGAGAGGGGAAAGGGGCGCGCCCGGCCACTCGAAGGCCCGGCCGGCCCCAGCGACGACATGGGCGACATGGGCGACATGCGTAAGACGGAGTCGGACATCTGGCAGGCGAGCGCTACCACGCTGGCGGCACGGATCGCCGCCGGTGAGGTCAGCGCCGCCGAGGCGGTCGAAAGCCATCTGGCCCGGATCGCCGCCGTCAACCCCGCGCTGAACGCGGTCACCGGCGTCCTCGCCGACCGCGCGCGCCAGGCCGCGGCCGAGACCGACCGGCGCCGGGCCGCCGGCGAGCCGCTCGGCCCGCTCGCCGGAGTCCCGTTCACCGTCAAGGACAACATCCACGTCGCCGGTGAGCCCACCACCCAGGGCGTGCCGGCCTTCCGCCAGCTGATCGCCCCCGCCGACTCCCCGCCGGTGGACCGGCTGTGCGCGGCCGGCGCGATCCCCATCGGCCGCACCAACATGCCCGACATGGGCATGCGCGGCATGCACACCCGCAGCGAGCTGCACGGCGACACCGTCAACCCCTGGGACCCCACCCGGACTCCGGGCGGCACCAGCGGCGGCGACGCCGTCGCGGTCGCCGCCGGCATGGCGCCGCTGGGCCTGGCCAACGACTGGGAGGGCTCCAACCGCATCCCGGCCACCTTCTGCGGTGTCGCCGGACTGCGCCCCAGCTACGGCCGGTACGCCTCGGACAACCGGCTGGCCGGCCGCGAGCCGCAGACCTCCTCGATGCTCTTCCCCGTCGACGGACCCCTGGCCCGTACCGTCGCCGACCTGCGCGCCGTGCACGAGGTGCTGGCCGGAGCCGACCCGCGCGACCCGCGCGCCGTCCCGGTCCCGGCCTACGGCACCCCGCCGGCCGGTCCGCTGCGGGTCGCCGTCGCCGCCGACCCCGGCGGCCTGGGCGTCCACCCCGAGGTGCGCGCGGCCGTGGAGCGCGCCGCCGACGCGCTGGCCAAGGCCGGCTACGAGGTCGAGGAGGTCGAGGTCCCCCGGCTCGCGGAGGCCGTCGAGGCCTACTCGCGGCTGGTGATGACGGACTACAGCCTCAGCTACGCGGTGGTCAGCACCCTGATGCCCGAGGACGGCCGGCGCTTCCTGGAGATGTCGATGGAGCGGACGCCTCCGGTCGACCTCGCCGGATACGTGGGGCTCATGGGGGTCCGCCTGGGCGTGCAGCGCGCCTGGACGCAGTTCCAGGAGCGCTACCCGCTGCTGCTCGGCCCGGTGTTCACCGAGCCGGCGCCGGAACCGGGCCTGGAGGCGCGCGGACCCGAGGAGCTGGACCGGGTGTGGACCGCGCAGCGGCTGTGCTCGGTCTCCACCTTCCTGGGACTGCCCGCGGTGGCCGTGCCCACCGGCGTCACCGGCTCCATGCCGCAGGGCGTGCAGCTCATCGGCCAGGTCTACCGCGAGGACCTGTGCCTGGCCGCGGCCGAGGCGATCGAGGACGCGCTGGGCACTCTCACCCCCCTCGACCCCCGCTCCTGACCCCGACCCATCGACGCGCCCTCATCGACGATCCCGAGGTTCCCATGGCACTCACCCGACTCGGCCCCACCGCTTCCCTCGACGAGGTCTGCGAGGTGCTCGACCGCGACGGCGGTCTGATCATCGAGGACCTGATCGACCAGGAGACCCTCAAGGGACTGTGGGAGGACCTCGGTCCCGCCCTGGAGCAGAACGGCTACGGGGACAACGACTTCACCGGTCACAAGACCAAGCGGATGTCCTCGCTCTTCGCCCGCTCCCGCCACATGGAGAAGCTGGCCCTCAACCCCCTCTACCTCGGCGCCGCCCGCCGCCTCATCCAGCAGCCGGTGCCGATCTGGTTCGGCGGGCAGCGCACCGAGATCGCCCCGAACATCCAGATCAGCGCCACCCAGGTGATCCAGATCTGGCCGGGCGAGGGCTCCCAGGCCCTGCACCGCGACGACACCTCGCACCTGATGCCCTACCCCGCCCCCACCAGCCGGGTCCAGATGATGCTGGGCATGAGCGACTTCACCGCGGACAACGGCGGCACGCTGGTCATCCCCGGCAGCCACCGCTGGGACGACGAACGCGGACCGAAGAAAGAGGAGACCATCGCCACCGAGATGGCCGCCGGCTCCTGCCTGATCTGGCTCGGCGGCCTCTACCACGCCGGCGGCACCAACGTCTCCGACGCCCCGCGCACCGGCCTGACCCTGTCCATGGTCCGCGGCAACCTCCGGCAGGAGGAGAACCAGTACCTGGCCGTGCCCAAGGAGATCGTCCGCGAGTACCCCGAGGAGCTCCAGCGGCTCCTGGGCTACGACACCTGCCCGCCCTTCCTCGGCTGGTACGAGTCGAGCGACCCGCACGCCCTCCTCCACGCCGACCCCGCGTAACCGGCCGGAGCCGGCCCGAGCCGGCCCGGAACACACGCGACGATGGCCGCACCCCCTTGTCAGGGGTGCGGCCATCGTCGTTGTACGCGAGGCGCGATGCGCGGCGCTCAGCCCAGCAGCACCGGCATCTTCTGGATGCCCACCAGGAACCGCGGCGCGATCTCCTCGGCGGGAACCGCGAGCCGGATCGCGGGGAAGCGGTCGAACAGACTCCGCAGCGCGATCTCGATCTCGGTCATCGCCAGTGAGGACCCCGGGCAGAAGTGCGGCCCGCGGCTGAACCCCAGATGCGGGTTGGGGCTGCGCGTCACGTCCAGCACTTCGGGGTCGGGGAACTCCCCGGCGTCCCGGTTGGCCGCGGCCAGCACCACCAGCACCCCCTCGCCCGGCTGGACGGTCACCCCGTCCACCTCCACCGGCTCGGTGGCGAACCGCCGGAAGGCGTGCTTGACCGGAGCGGCGTGCCGCATCACCTCGGCGAGCCCGGTCGACCAGGTGGTCTTCCCCGACCGGATCAGCTCCAGCTGATCGGGGCGGCCCAGCAGGGTGAAGATGCTCAGCGCGATCATCTGGCGCGCCGAGTCGTGGCCGGCCTGGATGATCAGGATGGCCATCGAGGTCAGCTCGTCGTCGGTGAGCCGCTCGCCGTCCTCGTCATGCGCCCGGATCAGCTCGGAGAGCAGATCGTCCCCGGGGTTCGTACGGCGCTCGGCGATCAGGTCCCGGATCACGCCGACCATGCCGCGCAACGCGGGCACCAGCACGTCCACCGGCGGCATCACCGGGCCGTTGAAGGTGTGGGCCCACTGGAGCCACTGCGCGCGGTGCTCCTCGTCCACCCCGATCAGCTCGGAGACCACCCGCAGCGGCAGCGGATCCGCCAGCCGCGCGATCAGGTCGGTCTCGGCGTCCGGGTCCAGGGCGTCCAGCAACTCGTCGACCATGCCCTGGATGACCGGCCGCATGGTGCGCACCTGGCGGGCGGAGAAGGCCAGCGTCACCAGCGGGCGCACCCGGTTGTGGTCGGCCCGGTCCATGGACAGCAGGGTCGAGTCGAACAGCGACACCAGGTCCTCGGGCATGCCCCGGGCGCGCAGCCCTTCGGCGTGCGAGTCGCCCGGGGGACGGCTGGTGAAGCGCTGGTCCGTCAGGACCGTCTTCGCCGCCTCGTACCGGGTGACGATCCAGGTCGGGGATCCGTCGAAGGTCCGGCCCCGGCAGATCGGGCGCGGCGCGGTCATCCACCGCTCGCCCGCGGCCGGATCGGTGATGAACGCCAGATCCGACAGGTTGTACTCGCTGAACTCCCCCGTCGCGTCGGTGCCCGGACCCTTCGCCCGCCCGGTGGTCTCCGCTGTGTCAGCCACTGCTCCGCCTCCCCGCCACGATGGCGCTCGCCTCATTCATGATCCGGCGGCCGATGTCGTCGGCGTGCCGGCTCCGCCACGCCCCCAGGCCCGCCTCCCGCAGCCACTGGTTGCTCGCCCCCAGGGCCGGGCCGCACGCCACCTGGAAGTCCATCTCACGGCCCGCCTCGCCCGCCACGGCCAGGCGCAGCGAGCGGTCGCAGTACCACCGGAAGACCAGCGCCATCCGGCGCTTGGGGTCCGGCTCCGGCTCGCCCGGCGCGGCGTCGCGGCGCAGCTCTGCAAGGACGTCGTCGAACGCGGCCTGGAAGTAGCGCTCCTCGATGTGGGCACGGACCTTGGCGTCGATACGCTGCCAGTCGTCGTGCGTGCGCCACAGGTCGTAGAGCTTGTTGGCGCGGGCGTGGAAGAGCACGCCCTTCTTCAACACCCGGGTCCGGCCGCCCAGTTCGAACAGGTCGCCGAAGGGCGCGTAGGTGGTGTCGTGCACGTCCAGGTCCTGGAGCATGTCCTTGACCCGGTCGCTCATGCCGCTCTCGACCGTGCACACATGGGCCGAGCCGATCAGCACGAAGTCGGCGCCCAGCACGAAGGCCGCGGCCGCCGCCTCCGGTGCGCCGATGCCGCCGCCCGCGCCCAGCCGTACCGGGGCCAGCCGGGGGAAGGACCGGGCCACCTCGTCGCGCAGCCGCCGCACCGACGGCAGCAGCGAGGGCAGCACGCCCATGTCGGTGTAGCCGCCCGCGTCGCCGACCGCGCACACGTCGTCGGCCATCGGCAGCAGCGCCGCGGCCGCCGCCTCCTCGGCGGTGATCGCGCCGTCCGCCAGCAGCCGCTCCACGATCCGGGCCGGCGGCGGCTCGAAGAACAGCCGCGCCACATCCGGCCGGGTCACCTTCGCCAGCAGCCGCCGCGGGGCCTGCGCCCGCCCGTCGCTCACCCGCGCGCCGCGCAGCCGGTAGCGCACCAGCGCCGGGGTGATCTGCACATAGGTGGAGACCTCCAGGAAGCGCACCCCGGCGGCCAGCGCGGCGTCCACCACGTCGTTCTCCGCGCGCGCCCCGAACGGGCTGTAGGTGAGGTTCACCCCCCACGGGGCGGCCTGGCCCAGCCGGCCGCGCAGCGCCTCCAGCGCGTCCCGCAGCTGCCCGCCGGTCAGCCCGCTGGTGCCCAGGAAGGACAGGAAACCGGCGCCCGCCATCCGGGCCACGAACTCCACCGAGGTGACCCCGTGGTGCATGCCGCCCGCGACGTACGCGTAATCGACGCCGTACGCGGCGCGGAACTCCGCGGACCCCAGCGTCCGCCCGGTCAGCGCGGGCGCCTCGGGCACCACGGTCGCCACGGGCACCTCGGGCGCCGGGACCGCCACCGGCGCGGCGGCCGCCGCGACCGGGGTGGCGGGGGTGGCAGGGGACGGCTCGGCGGGCAGCGGGACCGCCTCCGCCTGGATCTTGGCGACCAGCTTGGTCAGCACCGTCCCCGGACCCAGCTCACGGACCTGGAGGGGGCCTTGGCCCATCAGGAAGCGCACGCTGTCGGTCCAGTGCACGGTGGAGTCGATCTGCCGCCGCAGCTTCGTCCTGACGTCATCCGCCCCGCCGTACGGCCGGGCGTCGACATTGGCGATGACCGGGATCTTGGGAGCCGCGAAGACGAAGCCGTCCAGGAAACCGCCGAACTCCTCGGCGGCGCCGGCCATGTAGCGGCTGTGGAAGGGGGCGCTCACATTGAGCGGCACACAGCGCGCCCCGGCCTCGGTGAACAGCGGCAGCGCCCGGTCCACCGCCTCCTTGGGCCCGGCGATCACCGTCTGGGAGGGCGAGTTGAGGTTGGCGATGTCGATGGCGTCCAGCCCCGCCTGCGCCAGCACCTTGCGGACCAGGTCGGTGTCGCCCGCGACGGCCGCCATGGTGCCGCCGTCCGCCCGGCTCATCAGCTCGCCGCGCCTGCGCACCAGCCGCAGCCCGGTCTCGAAGTCGTACACCCCGGCCGCGAAGAGCGCGACGTACTCGCCCAGGCTGTGCCCGAGCACGTAGTCCGGCAGCCGGCCGCCCTCCTGGAGCGCGGCCAGATGCGTCAGCGCACTGACCACGTACAGCGCGGGCTGGGTGAACTCGGTCTGCTTCAGTTTGCGGTCCGGATCCTCCACGCACAGCGTGCGGATCGAGTAGCCGAGGATCTCATCGGCCCGGGCGGTCAGCTCCGGGAAGCGGTCGAACAGCTCCTTGCCCATGCCCTTGACCTGCGACCCCTGGCCGGGAAAGACATGGACGAGCACGGGTGCGGCAGTCATCTGCGCGGACTCCGGGGTCGGTTGCGGCTGCTCGGCGGGACGGCGGTACGCCAGGACCTTCTCCACCAGCGCGCCGTCCCGGGAGAACGGCGACATCAGCGGCAGCGCCCTGGACGCCGCACCGGCCGGCAGCCGGGGGGTGATCAGATTCGCCATGGAGCCGGACGGACCCAGATCCAGGCACAGGTGGCGGTCCTCGGCCAGCAGCCGGTCCACCAGCGGCCGGACGTCGAAGGGCCGCCGCATCACCTGCCAGATGTGCTCCGCGGACAGCTCCGGCACCTCGCCGCCGGTGGTCGCCGACAGCAGCGGCACCCGCGGGCGGCGCAGGGTGAGCTTCCCGATCAGCGCCAGGAAGTCCTCCCGGACCGCCTCGATGTAGGAGGAGTGGAAGGCGAACGGCACCGGCAGCCGCTGGAAGAGCACACCCTTGCCCGTCAGGAACTCCTCGGCCCGGTCCAGGTCGTGCTCGGTGCCGGCCACCACGAAGTTGTTCGGGGAGTTCACCGCGGCCAGCTGGCAGCGCCCGTGCAGGGCGCTCTCGCGCTCGAAGAACTCCGGCTCGGCCAGCACCGCCAGCATGCCGCCACGCGGGCAGCGCTCCGTGAAGACCTCTACCTGGCGCAGCAGCAGCGTCAGCGCCTCGTGCGGGTCCAGGGCCTCGGCCACCGCGCAGGCCGCGACCTCGCCGAGGCTGGCCCCCAGGACGGCGTCCGGCCGGATGCCCTGGGCGATGAGGGACCGGGCCAGCGCGTACTCGACCATGAAGATCCCCGGCTGGCTGTCCCGGAAGCCGTCGAAGGGCTCGTCCAGCCGCCGGTCGGCGCCGTAGATCCGCTCCAGCACGGAGTCCCCGCGCGTGGAGCGGACGACCTGGTCCAGGTCGAGCAGGGTGGCGCGGTAGACCTCGTCGTTCTCGTACAGCCAGCTGCCCATGTGGTGGTACTGGGACCCCTGGCCGGCGAACATGAAGACATTGCGCAGGGTCATGCGCCCGGCCCCTGGACCTTCCGCGCTATGTGGTGGCGGTAGCTGTCCGGCAGCGCGGTCAGCGCGGGGACGATGCCGGCCTTCTTCAGGGCCTTCGTCAGCGCGGTGTCCTGGTAGCCGGCGAACTTCGCGCCGAACACCGCCCGCCGGGCCTGCTCGCCGAGCACCCGGGTGAGCAGCGGCATCCGCTTGGCCTCGAAGGTCTTGCGGAAGTGGCTGCCCGGGGCCATCCGGCGCCGGATGGAGGCCCGCACCTCGGGCGAGACGTCCCGCTCGTGGATCCACTCCAGCTCCGTCGACTCCTCCTTCAGGCGCGTCATCAGCTCATAGCGCGGCTTGGTGAAGGTGTCGATGTGCGAGAAGTGGCCGCCGGGCTTGAGCACCCGGGCCACCTCGCTCAGGAACTTCGGGAAGTCCGGGTAGGTGTGCGAGCTCTCGATGTTGATCACCAGGTCGAGGGAGTCGTCCTCGAACGGCAGGTTCTCCGCGTCGCCCTCGACGAAGCGCAGCGCCTCGCCGCGCGAGAGCCGGGTGGTGGCCCGGGTGACGGCCTGCGGTGACAGGTCCAGGCCGGTGGCCTGCTTCGGCTCGATGATCCGGCACAGGAAGTTCAGGCCCTCGCCCAGGCCGCAGCCGACCTCCAGCACCGAGGCGCCCGCCAGCTCGTCCAGGGAGACGGGCAGGTCGCGCAGGGCCAGGAAGTACAGCTGCTCGGAGAACCCGTCGGTGTCGTAGTCGCCGAAGCCCGGGATCAGGGTCCGGATCTCCTTGAGCAGGGCGGCGTCGTGCATGCCCCAGTTCCAGATGTCGCCCTTGGTCGAGGACGAGGCGGCGCTGTCGTACACCGCCGAAGTGGCGCCCTTGAACCGCTCGCTGAGCGCACGGCCCGGGCCGCTCCCGTTGGCGTTTGCATTGATCGCTCGGAGTCCCTCGGCGAACTCCGTGAAGACCTTTGGGGTGGCCATCTCTTCCTCTCGCGCAGCTCTTCGGGGGATCGGCAGTGCGCCGCCGCTCGCAGGTTATGGCGGCCTCCGGGGCGCGAGACACCCCTAAAGGAACCGCCCCCTATGTGCTGGTGATCAGCCGACGGTGACCGGTGAGACCGCCGGTCCGGGGCGGCTCGCGCGGCCCAGCACAGCGGCGGCCAGGGCCCTTTGATAGGGCGTCAGCGCGGGCCGGCCGGCCGGCTCAGCGAGGCCGTGCCCGCCCGGCAGCGCCACCCGGCGGCCACCGGCCGCGTGCACCTGCGCCCACCGGGGGTCGCGGCCCAGCGCGTACAGCGCGCCCAGCGAGGTGAGCATCGCCGAGCGCTCGGCCTGCCGGCGGCTGGAGAGCAGCGCGCGGCCGCTAAGCCCCGCGTGCTCCAGGCACTGCTGCACCGACCCGGCCAGCACCGGATGCCCGCTGATCTCCAGGAACACGCCGTGCCCGCCGATGCGCAGCAACCCGACCGCCTCGGCGAACCGCACCGGCTCCCGCAGGTTCCGCATCCAGTACGCGGACGTCAGCTCGGGGCCCGAGATGCGCTCCAGCGTCACCGTGGAGTACATCGGCAGCACCGCGCGGCGCGGCCGCAGCTCGCGCAGCGCCGCGTCCAGGTCCGCACGCAGCTCGTCCACGTAGTGACTGTGCGAGGCGACCGTGCCGCGCACCAGCTTGCAGTAGACGTCCTGCTCGTCCAGGTGCCGGGTGATCTCCTCCAGCGAGTCCGCGTCCCCGGCCAGCACGCACAGCCGCGGGCTGTTGTAGCCCGCCACACTGACCCGCCCGCCGGTTCCGTCGGCCAGCGCCGACGCCTCGCCGGGCGACAGCTCGGCCACCGCCAGCGCGCCCTTGCCGCTGATCCGGCGCAGCAGCGCGCTGCGCCGGCAGGCGATCATCGCCGCGTCCTCGAGGGAGAGCGCGCCCGCCACATGGGAGGCGGCGATCTCGCCCATGCTGTGCCCCACCACCGCGTCCGGCTCGACGCCCCAGGCGCGCCACAGCTCGGCGAGCGCCACCTGCATGGTGAAGAGCACCGGCTGCAGCACATCGATCTCGTGCAGCCGGGAATCGGCCTCGTCCAGCCCCAGCTGCTCCTCCACCGAGAAGTCCACATGCCGCCGCACCACGGCGTCGCACCGCCGGACCGCGTCCGCGAAGGCCGGCTCGGTGCGCAGCAGCTCGCGGCCCATCCCGAACCACTGGTGGCCCTGGCCCGCGAAGACGAAGACGATCTTGCGCTCGTCCGGCGGCGGAGCGCCCGCTCCCGCCGGGCCCGCCGGATCGTCGAGCACCTCCTCGAGCCGCTCGGCGAGCTCCGGGTAGGACCGGGCGACGACCGCGGCCCGGTGCGGATGGTGCCGTGTCGCGACGCTCGCGGTGTACGCCAGGTCGGCGAGGTGGCCTGCGTCCGCACCCGCCGAGCGGGCATGGTCCCGGTACGCCCGCAAGCGGGCGGTCAGCTCCTCGGCGGACGGCGCGGACAGCGGCAGCAGCCGGGCCGGGCCTTCCGGCGGACCCGCCACGGCGGAGGGTGCGGCGGACGGGGTGGCGGAGGGCGCGGGGGAGGGGGCGAGCGGCTCGGTCACCTGTGGACACCTTTCGTGGGGAACGCCCACTTCCGTGGGATCGCGGGCCCGGCGCAGGCGCGGGCGGCCTGGGACCGCCCGCGCCACGCTAGGGACCATCGGCCCGGCACAGAACCCGTGCCGACCCCTCGGCCACCCCCTAGGAGCCGACCACCCCTGGTAAGAGGCGAAACCCCTGGGGCTCAGGCGCGGATCGGTCCGTCCGGGCGCCACAGCCACGGCTGCGCGTCGGGCGCCATGCCGACCACGCACAGCCGGTGCCCGGCGTCGACCAGCAGCGAGGCGGTGCCCACCAGCACCGGCCGCCCCGGGGCACGCTCCGGCACGGCGTCGGCGGAGACCCCGGTCTGCAGCTGCGCCGACCCGGTGTCGGACCGGCCCAGCAGCACGATCCGGTCCCGGCCGCCGCGCGCCTGCTGGGCGTGCGCGGTGAGCGGCGCGTACCCGCCGAAGTGGCGCAGCGCCGACGAGCCGGCGACCCGGCCGGCCGCCCCGTTGGCGGGATCGGCGGGACCGGCCGGTGCCGTGTCGATCCGGTGGACCTCGGGCTGTGCCGCGGCCGGGGTGCGGTAGACGAGCGCCAGCCGCCCGTCCTCGTCCAGCGCGGCCGCGGGCCGCTCACCGGGCAGCGGCAGCCCCGGCAGCGGCCGGCAGGCCACCGGGCCGCCCACCTGGTCCTGCGCCCAGTGCTGCACCGTCGCGCGGCCCGCCGCGAAGACGTGCACCCGGCCCTGAGCGTCGAGCACGCAGGTCAGGCCGTCCTGGATCTCCCCGCCGCCCAGCCGCTGCCAGGGGCCCCACACACCGCGGGCGTCCCGGACCCGGGTGGCGAGCGCCTTGTCCGCGGTGCGCACGAAGAGGTGGACCCGGCCGTCCCCGGTGGCGATCGCGACCGGCACCCCGACGCGCCGGCCGTGGTCGGGCAGCGCCTCCGGATTGCCCAGGCTCTGCCAGGGCCGGAAGGCGCCGCGCCCGGACCGCCGCGAGCTGTCCGGGGCCCGCTCCTCCAGGACGACGATCTCGCGGGTGTTGGCCCGCCCCTGCCCCTCCAGCGCGGAGATCCGCAGGCCGAAGAGGAGCCGCCGCCCGGCGTGGTCCACCACGGTGGCCAGGGCGGGCACCAGCGGGCCGCCGCCGAGGTTCTCCGGCTCCCCCCAGCGGCCGCTGCCGGCCCGGGTCTCCCGCCAGCGCACGGCCTGGGTGCCCAGCACCCCGTACGCCTCCACGCGCCCGGAGCGGTCGGTGCCGGAGACCGGCACGGTGCCCGGGTAGCGGTAGTGGGTGGAGCGGATCCACCCCTTGCGGTTGAGCAGCGGCCGGTCGCCGCCCTGGCTGTAGTCGCCGCAGCCCGCGGCGTCCCCGCAATGCCAGTCCGGCGCGCCGCCGTAGGCGACCAGCGGCCCGGCCTTGCGGGCGAGCATCTGCGGCGGGAGGTTGTGCGGCCAGCGCTGGTTGTAGTAGCCCCGGAAGGCGGTGGTGACGAACCGCGGGGCGCGGCCGTCCCGCCGGGAGGCGTCGGCGACCCACTGGGACATCGCCTTCCAGGTGAAGAGCGCGACCGGGGTGTGGTCCCGGTGGTCGGAGCAGCCCGGCTGGTCGTTGTCCTGCGGGTGGGCGGCGTCGTGGACCTGGAAGTCCGGGTCCGGGTCCAGGGTGTGGATCATGGTCGGCCGGACCCGGTCCATGATCCCGGCGAGTACGTCCACCAGGGTCTCGTGCCGGTAGCCGAAGACCTCCTTGAGCGGGGAGCCCTTGGCGACCAGCGTGTTCGCCACCACGTCCGGGACGTCCCACAGGTGCGGCAGGCGGACGCCGTTGCCGGAGAGCATCGCGACGTTGAGGAAGACCAGCTGCACCCGCCGGTGGCCCGCGGTCAGCTCGTTGGACTCGGCCCGTACGCCACCGGGCAGATCGATCACCGACCGCCGCCAGCGGGTGAACCGGTGCACGCCGAGCATCTGCGCGTACGCCTGGCGCAGCCCCTGGTGGCGGGAGGCGGAGTAGGCGGCCTTGTCCGGCTCGGGCAGCGGCGCGCCCGGGGCCCGGTTGATCCCCCTGGCCTCGCCGGCGGTGACGTAGACGCAGACCACGCTGGCGCCGGCGCGCAGCAGGTCCTCGGCGTCCGGGTTCATGAAGTAGAGGTCGTCGTCGGGGTGCGCCATCACCTGGAGCAGCACTCCGGCGCCGTCCTTGCCGGTGACCGGGGTGAAGGGCTCGGCGGCCAGCGGGTCCACGGCGCGGACCGGGGCGGTGGGCCGGGCCGAGGGCCGCCCGTCGCTGCCGCAGCCGGCGACGGCGGTGGCGGCGGTGACGGCGGCCAGCGCCGCCAGCGTGTGGCGGCGGGTGAGCGCGGGGTGGGGGAAGCGGGGGGCGGCGGGCCGCGGTGCCGCGGTGCCGTGCGCGGTACCGTCCGGAGGCAGGGGAGCATCCCCCTGCGAGAACTCAGACATCTCGGTGACCCCGTCCCAGTCGTGCAGCACGCAGTCCCCGGCTGCTTCAATGTGATAAAGGACGGTTCGCGATCTTCCCAGGTTGCTTGATCGCGTGATATTGCCTCATCACAAAATGATCAAGTCCATGATCAAGCCTGCGGAGTGGCCTCCGAAAGGGCGTGAACCGGCGCCGGGGAGGCTCCGGCGGAGGCGGCGGCTCCGGCCGGTTTGACAAGCGCCCCGCTCGGGGTACGGTCTTGGGCCGCGATTGGCGCTGCTTCTGGGCTGTATGGCACACTGTTCAGGTTGCTCGGTTGAGTGCCGATGCTGCGCGCCTCCCGCCGGGAGGACTGGAAGCGAGTCCCGCAGTACTCGTCGTCCCTCGTCAGGGGCGGAAGTACGGGAATCTTCCGGGAAGTGTCAGCGGGGCCCCAGCCAGGCGCCCGGTGGGTGTCTTTCCCCCACGAACCCCTTACGCAGGGAATCTCTCCTGGGAGATTTACCGGAAGGGGCGCGACACGCCCGACCGCGTGGGTCGGAGGAGAGACGCGCTTTCGCCAGCGAGAGCACACGCACCGGGTCCCAGAGCGTTACGAGAGACAGGACTACGAAGTAGCCATGGCGGGACAGAAGATCCGCATCCGGCTCAAGGCCTACGACCACGAGGTCATCGACTCCTCGGCGAAGAAGATCGTCGAGACGGTGACCCGCACTGGTGCGTCGGTCGCGGGCCCGGTGCCGCTGCCCACTGAGAAGAACGTGTACTGCGTCATCAAGTCGCCGCACAAGTACAAGGACTCGCGCGAGCACTTCGAGATGCGCACGCACAAGCGCCTCATCGACATCCTCGACCCCACGCCGAAGACCGTCGACTCGCTCATGCGTCTCGACCTGCCGGCCGGCGTCGACATCGAGATCAAGCTCTGAGGTGACGCGCGAGATGGCTAAGCAGATCAAGGGCGTCCTGGGCGAGAAGCTCGGCATGACGCAGGTGTGGGACGAGAACAACCGTGTCGTCCCGGTCACCGTCGTCAAGGCCGGTCCCTGCGTCGTGACCCAGGTCCGTACCGCTGACACGGACGGCTACAGCGCCGTCCAGATCGCCTTCGGCGAGATCGACCCGCGCAAGGTGAACAAGCCCCTCAAGGGCCACTTCGCGAAGGCCGACGTCACCCCGCGCCGCCACCTGGTGGAGCTGCGTACCGCTGACGCCAGCGAGTACACGCTCGGCCAGGAGGTCACCGCCGAGGTGTTCGAGTCCGGTGTCAAGGTCGACGTGACCGGCACCAGCAAGGGCAAGGGCACCGCCGGTGTCATGAAGCGCCACGGCTTCCGCGGCCTCGGCGCCGGCCACGGCACCCAGCGCAAGCACCGCTCGCCGGGCTCCATCGGTGGCTGCGCCACCCCGGGCCGCGTGTTCAAGGGCCTGCGCATGGCCGGCCGCATGGGCAACGAGCGGGTCACCACCCAGAACCTGACCGTCCACGCCGTTGACGCGGAGAAGGGCCTGCTCCTGATCAAGGGCGCGGTTCCTGGTCCGAACGGCGGCCTCGTCCTGGTCCGTACCGCGGCCAAGGGGGCCTGAGGTAACCGATGAGCACCATTGACATCCTTTCGCCGGCAGGCGACAAGGCCGGGACCGTCGAGCTCCCCGCGGAGATCTTCGACGCGCAGGTCAGCGTTCCGCTGATCCACCAGGTCGTCGTCGCGCAGCTGGCCGCTGCCCGTCAGGGCACGCACAAGACCAAGACCCGCGGCGAGGTCCGTGGCGGTGGCAAGAAGCCGTACCGCCAGAAGGGCACCGGTCGCGCCCGCCAGGGTTCGACCCGCGCGCCGCAGTTCGCCGGTGGTGGCGTCGTGCACGGTCCCGTGCCGCGTGACTACTCGCAGCGCACCCCCAAGAAGATGAAGGCCGCCGCCCTGCGCGGTGCCCTCTCCGACCGGGCGCGCCACTCCCGCATCCACGTGGTGACCGGCGTGGTGGACGGCGACATCTCCACCAAGGCCGCGAAGTCCCTGCTGGGCAAGATCAGCGAGCGCAAGAACCTGCTCCTGGTCGCCGAGCGCTCGGACGAGGCCGCGTGGCTGTCCGCCCGCAACCTGCCCCAGGTGCACATCCTGGAGCCGGGCCAGCTGAACACGTACGACGTGCTCGTCTCCGACGACGTGGTCTTCACCCAGGCCGCCTTCGAGTCCTTCGTGTCTGGCCCCAAGGCCGCTCAGACCGAAGGGAGCGAGGCCTGATGTCTGAGGCCACGATCACCAGCAAGACCTTCTCCGACCCGCGCGACATCCTCGTCAAGCCGGTCGTCTCCGAGAAGAGCTACGCGCTGCTGGACGAGAACAAGTACACGTTCATCGTCGACCCGCGTGCGAACAAGACCCAGATCAAGCAGGCCGTCGAGGCGGTCTTCTCGGTCAAGGTCACCGGGGTCAACACGATCAACCGGCAGGGTAAGCGGAAGCGGACCAAGACCGGTTTCGGCAAGCGCGCCAACACCAAGCGCGCCATCGTGACCCTTGCTGAGGGCAACCGTATCGACATCTTCGGCGGCCCGGTCTCCTAACGGAGTCCGAGTCGTCCGAATATCGGACGAGGACTGAGAAATGGGTATCCGCAAGTACAAGCCGACGACTCCGGGCCGTCGTGGCTCCAGCGTCGCCGACTTCGTCGAGATCACGCGGTCCACGCCGGAGAAGTCGCTGGTCCGCCCGCTGCACAGCAAGGGCGGTCGTAACAACGCCGGTCGCATCACTGTTCGCCACCAGGGTGGCGGTCACAAGCGTGCGTACCGCGTCATCGACTTCCGTCGTCACGACAAGGACGGCGTCCCGGCGAAGGTCGCTCACATCGAGTACGACCCCAACCGCACCGCTCGCATCGCGCTGCTGCACTACGCGGACGGCGAGAAGCGCTACATCATCGCCCCCCGCGGCCTGTCGCAGGGTGACCGGATTGAGAACGGCCCCGGCGCCGACATCAAGCCCGGCAACAACCTGGCGCTGCGCAACATCCCGGTCGGTACGACCATCCACGCCATCGAGCTGCGGCCCGGCGGCGGCGCGAAGTTCGCCCGCTCCGCGGGTGCCTCCGTGCAGCTGCTGGCGAAGGAGGGCGCCATGGCCCACCTGCGCATGCCGTCCGGTGAGATCCGCCTGGTCGACGTCCGCTGCCGCGCCACCGTCGGCGAGGTCGGCAACGCCGAGCAGTCGAACATCAACTGGGGCAAGGCCGGCCGTATGCGCTGGAAGGGCGTCCGCCCGACCGTGCGTGGTGTGGTCATGAACCCGGTCGACCACCCGCACGGTGGTGGTGAGGGCAAGACCTCCGGTGGTCGCCACCCGGTCTCGCCGTGGGGTCAGAAGGAGGGTCGTACTCGTTCTCCCAAGAAGGCGAGCAACAAGTACATCGTCCGCCGCCGCAAGACGAACAAGAAGCGCTAGGAGCGGGTTTAGATGCCGCGCAGTCTCAAGAAGGGGCCCTTCGTCGACGACCACCTGATCAAGAAGGTGGATGTCCAGAACGAAGCCGGCACCAAGAACGTCATCAAGACCTGGTCCCGCCGCTCGATGATCGTCCCGGCCATGCTCGGCCACACGATCGCGGTGCACGACGGCCGCAAGCACGTCCCGGTGTTCGTCACCGAGTCGATGGTCGGCCACAAGCTCGGCGAGTTCGCGCCGACCCGCACCTTCCGCGGCCACGAGAAGGACGACCGCAAGTCGCGTCGTCGCTGATCTGCGGAAATAGCGAAGACCAATGACTGACACCGAAGGGACAACCATGGAAGCCAGGGCCCAGGCGCGGTACATCCGCGTCACGCCCATGAAGGCCCGCCGCGTGGTGGACCTCATCCGTGGCATGGATGCCACGGAGGCTCAGGCGGTCCTGCGTTTCGCCCCGCAGGCCGCGAGCGTGCCGGTGGGCAAGGTGCTGGACAGCGCCATTGCCAACGCCGCGCACAACTACGACCACACCGACGCCTCCACGCTGGTCATCAGCGAGGCGTACGTCGACGAGGGTCCGACCCTGAAGCGGTTCCGGCCGCGCGCCCAGGGCCGTGCCTACCGGATCCGCAAGCGGACCAGCCACATCACCGTGGTCGTCAGCAGCAAGGAAGGAACCCGGTAATGGGCCAGAAGGTTAACCCGCACGGGTTCCGGCTCGGCATCACCACGGACTTCAAGTCCCGCTGGTACGCCGACAAGCTGTACAAGGACTACGTCAAGGAAGACGTCGCCATCCGTCGGATGATGACGAAGGGCATGGAGCGGGCCGGCATCTCCAAGGTGGAGATCGAGCGCACCCGTGACCGCGTCCGCGTCGACATCCACACCGCCCGGCCGGGCATCGTCATCGGCCGTCGCGGCGCGGAGGCCGACCGCATCCGCGGCGAGCTGGAGAAGCTCACCGGCAAGCAGGTCCAGCTGAACATCCTCGAGGTCAAGAACCCCGAGGTCGACGCCCAGCTGGTCGCTCAGGCCGTCGCCGAGCAGCTGTCCTCCCGCGTCTCCTTCCGTCGGGCCATGCGTAAGAGCATGCAGAGCTCGATGAAGGCCGGCGCCAAGGGCATCAAGATCCAGTGCGGTGGCCGTCTCGGCGGCGCCGAGATGTCCCGCTCGGAGTTCTACCGCGAGGGCCGCGTGCCCCTGCACACGCTCCGCGCCAACGTCGACTACGGCTTCTTCGAGGCCAAGACCACCTTCGGCCGCATCGGCGTGAAGGTCTGGATCTACAAGGGCGACGTCAAGAACATCGCCGAGGTCCGCGCCGAGAACGCCGCCGCCCGCGCCGGCAACCGCCCGTCGCGTGGTGGCAGCGACCGCCCGGCCCGCGGTGGCCGTGGTGGCGAGCGTGGCGGCCGCGGCCGCAAGCCGCAGCAGAGCGCCGCTGCCGAGGCCCCCAAGGCCGAGGCCGCTGCCGCTGCTCCGGCTGAGAGCACCGGAACGGAGGCCTGACCGACATGCTGATCCCTCGTAGGGTCAAGCACCGCAAGCAGCACCACCCCAAGCGGAACGGCATGGCCAAGGGTGGTACTGAGCTGGCGTTCGGCGAGTACGGCATCCAGGCCGTCACCCCGGCGTACGTCACCAACCGGCAGATCGAGTCCGCTCGTATCGCCATGACCCGCCACATCAAGCGTGGCGGCAAGGTCTGGATCAACATCTACCCGGACCGGCCGCTCACCAAGAAGCCTGCCGAGACCCGCATGGGTTCCGGTAAGGGTTCCCCGGAGTGGTGGATCGCGAACGTCAAGCCCGGTCGGGTGATGTTCGAGCTTTCCTTCCCGAACGAGAAGATCGCGCGCGAGGCTCTGACCCGTGCGGCTCACAAGCTGCCGATGAAGTGCAAGATCGTTAAGCGCGAGGCAGGTGAGGCGTGATGTCGGCCGGAACCAAGGCGTCCGAGCTGCGTGAGCTGAACAACGAGGACCTCGTTGGGAAGCTTCGTGAGGCCAAGGAGGAGCTGTTCAACCTCCGCTTCCAGGCGGCGACCGGACAGCTTGAGAACCACGGCCGGCTGAAGGCCGTCCGTAAGGACATCGCCCGGATCTACACCCTGATGCGGGAGCGCGAGCTCGGCATCGAGACGGTGGAGAGCGCCTGATGAGCGAGAAGAATGTGACTGAGCAGAAGACCGACCGCGGCTTCCGCAAGACCCGCGAGGGTCTGGTCGTCAGCGACAAGATGGACAAGACCGTCGTCGTCGCCGTCGAGGACCGCGTCAAGCACGCCCTGTACGGCAAGGTCATCCGCCGTACCAACAAGCTCAAGGCGCACGACGAGCAGAACGCCGCGGGTGTCGGCGACCGCGTCCTCCTCATGGAGACCCGGCCGCTGTCCGCGACGAAGCGCTGGCGCGTCGTCGAGATCCTCGAGAAGGCCAAGTAATCACCTGAGGGGCCTTCCCTCAGGTTCGTTCCGCCAGGCTCGGTGAGGGGTTCCGGTAACGGGCCCCTCGCCGGGAACCGGCAGACAATCAGGAGATAGACGTGATCCAGCAGGAGTCGCGACTGCGTGTCGCCGACAACACTGGTGCGAAGGAGATCCTTTGCATCCGTGTTCTCGGTGGTTCCGGTCGCCGCTACGCGGGCATCGGTGACGTCATCGTCGCCACCGTGAAGGATGCGATCCCCGGTGGCAACGTGAAGAAGGGCGACGTCGTCAAGGCTGTCGTCGTGCGCACCGTCAAGGAGCGCCGCCGCCCCGACGGCTCGTACATCCGCTTCGACGAGAACGCGGCCGTCATCCTCAAGAACGATGGCGACCCCCGCGGCACCCGTATCTTCGGCCCGGTGGGCCGTGAGCTGCGCGAGAAGAAGTTCATGAAGATCATCTCGCTCGCGCCGGAGGTGCTGTAACCGATGAAGATCAAGAAGGGCGACCTGGTCCAGGTCATCACCGGTAAGGACAAGGGCAAGCAGGGCAAGGTCATCGAGGCCTACCCCCGCGAGGACCGTGTCCTGGTCGAGGGTGTCAACCGGGTCAAGAAGCACACCAAGGCCGGTCAGACCGCCCGTGGTTCCAAGACCGGCGGCATCATCACGGTCGAGGCCCCGATCCACGTGAGCAATGTTCAGCTCGTGGTGGAGAAGGACGGCAACAAGGTCGTCACCCGCGTCGGGTACCGCTTCGACGACGAGGGCAACAAGATCCGCGTTGCCAAGCGGACCGGTGAGGACATCTGATGACTGCCACCACCAACGCGCCGCGTCTGAAGACGCGCTACCGCGAAGAGATCGCCGGCAAGCTGCGTGAGGAGTTCTCCTACGAGAACGTCATGCAGATCCCGGGTCTGACCAAGATCGTGGTCAACATGGGTGTGGGCGACGCCGCCCGCGACTCCAAGCTGATCGAGGGCGCCATCCGCGACCTCACCACGATCACCGGTCAGAAGCCGGCCGTCACCAAGGCCCGGAAGTCCATCGCGCAGTTCAAGCTGCGTGAGGGTCAGCCGATCGGTGCCCACGTCACCCTCCGCGGTGACCGCATGTGGGAGTTCCTGGACCGCCTGCTGTCGCTCGCGCTGCCGCGTATCCGCGACTTCCGTGGTCTGTCGCCGAAGCAGTTCGACGGCCGGGGCAACTACACCTTCGGTCTCACGGAGCAGGTCATGTTCCACGAGATCGACCAGGACAAGATCGACCGGGTCCGGGGCATGGACATCACCGTGGTCACCACGGCGACCAACGACGACGAGGGCCGCGCCCTGCTTCGTCACCTCGGCTTCCCGTTCAAGGAGAACTGACCGTGGCGAAGAAGGCTCTGATCGCTAAGGCCGCCCGCAAGCCGAAGTTCGGTGTGCGTGCGTACACCCGCTGCCAGCGCTGCGGCCGGCCGCACTCCGTCTACCGCAAGTTCGGCCTGTGCCGCGTGTGCCTTCGTGAGATGGCTCACCGTGGCGAGCTGCCGGGCGTGACCAAGAGCTCCTGGTAATCCCCTAGTTAGGGAAAACCGGGACTCTCGGTAAGCAACGGGACAGCGGGGGCCCAGCTCCACATGCCGTAGGCTTGTGGGGTTGGGCGCCCCGCCGCCCTGATCGACTTACTACGCCGTAGGTCCCCGTGCCGCACCCGTCCCGCCCATGTGTGGGGAGAGGGATGGCACAGACAGGAAACCCCGGCGAGAGAGGCCGAAGGCCAATTCATGACCATGACTGATCCGATCGCAGACATGCTCACGCGTCTGCGTAACGCGAACTCGGCTTACCACGACACCGTCGTGATGCCGCACAGCAAGATCAAGTCGCACATCGCGGAGATCCTCCAGCAGGAGGGCTACATCGTCGGCTGGAAGGTCGAGGACGCCGAGGTCGGCAAGAACCTCGTCCTCGAGCTGAAGTTCGGCCCGAACCGCGAGCGCTCGA
The DNA here is from genome assembly GCF_058215555.1 of Streptomyces sp. JLBT605. Classification (NCBI taxonomy): domain Bacteria; kingdom Bacillati; phylum Actinomycetota; class Actinomycetes; order Kitasatosporales; family Streptomycetaceae; genus Streptomyces; species Streptomyces sp. JLBT605. The sequence continues at coordinate 2,581,977 of NZ_CM177087.1, read as the reverse complement.
TCGCCGGCATCAAGCGGATCTCCAAGCCGGGCCTGCGGGTCTACGCAAAGTCCACCAACCTGCCGAAGGTCCTCGGCGGCCTGGGCGTGGCGATCATCTCCACGTCCCACGGTCTCCTGACCGGCCAGCAGGCGCAGAAGAAGGGCGTGGGTGGGGAAGTCCTCGCCTACGTCTGGTAGTCGGGAACGGAGGAAGAGCTATGTCGCGTATTGGCAAGCAGCCCATCCAGGTTCCCGCTGGTGTGGACGTCACCATCGATGGCCGCACGGTCCAGGTGAAGGGTCCCAAGGGCTCCCTTACCCACACCGTTGCCGCGCCCATCGAGATCGCCAAGGGTGAGGACGGCGTCCTGACGCTGACCCGCCCGAACGACGAGCGTCAGAACAAGGCCCTGCACGGCCTGTCCCGCACGCTGGTGGCGAACATGATCACCGGCGTGACCCAGGGTTACAGCAAGGCGCTCGAGATCAGCGGTGTCGGTTACCGCGTCCAGGCGAAGGGCTCCAACCTGGAGTTCGCGCTGGGCTACAGCCACCCGATCACGGTGGAGGCCCCTGAGGGCATCACCTTCAAGGTGGAGTCCCCGACCAAGCTGAGCGTCGAGGGCATCGACAAGCAGAAGGTCGGCGAGGTCGCCGCCAACATCCGCAAGCTGCGGAAGCCCGACCCGTACAAGGCCAAGGGTGTCAAGTACGCGGGCGAGGTCATCCGCCGCAAGGTCGGAAAGGCTGGTAAGTAAAGCCATGGCATACGGTGTGAAGATCGCCAAGGGCGACGCCTACAAGCGCGCTGCCATCAAGCGTCGCCACATCCGCGTCCGCAAGCGGATCTCCGGTACCCCGGAGCGTCCCCGCCTGGTCGTGACGCGGTCCAACCGCGGCATCACCGCCCAGGTCATCGACGACATCGCGGGCCACACGCTCGCGTCGGCGTCGCACCTGGACGCCTCGATCCGCGGCGGCGAGGGTGACAAGAGCGCCCAGGCCAAGCAGGTCGGCGCGCTCGTCGCCGAGCGTGCCAAGGCTGCCGGCGTCGAGGCCGTCGTGTTCGACCGCGGTGGCAACCAGTACGCCGGGCGCATCGCCGCTCTGGCGGACGCCGCCCGCGAAGCCGGGCTGAAGTTCTAAGCCCCGGTTCCGGAGCTAGCGGACGTAACAGAGGAGAGGTAATTCCAATGGCTGGACCCCAGCGCCGCGGAAGCGGTGCCGGTGGCGGCGAGCGGCGGGACCGGAAGGACCGGCGGGACGGTGGCCAGGCCGCCGAGAAGACCGCTTACGTCGAGCGTGTTGTCGCCATCAACCGCGTCGCCAAGGTTGTGAAGGGTGGTCGTCGCTTCAGCTTCACCGCGCTGGTCGTGGTGGGCGACGGTGACGGCACCGTGGGTGTCGGTTACGGCAAGGCCAAGGAGGTGCCGGCCGCCATCGCCAAGGGTGTTGAGGAGGCCAAGAAGCACTTCTTCAAGGTCCCCCGGATCGCCGGCACCATCCCCCACCCGATCCAGGGCGAGAAGGCTGCGGGCGTCGTCCTGCTCAAGCCGGCTTCCCCCGGTACCGGTGTGATCGCCGGTGGCCCGGTGCGCGCCGTGCTGGAGTGCGCGGGCATCCACGACGTGCTGAGCAAGTCGCTCGGTTCGTCGAACCCGATCAACATCGTGCACGCCACGGTGGAGGCGCTTCAGGGCCTTTCGCGCCCCGAGGAGATCGCCGCCCGCCGCGGTCTGCCGCTCGAGGACGTCGCTCCCGCCGCTCTGCTGCGGGCGCGTGCCGGGGTGGGTGTGTGATGGCGCGCCTCAAGGTCACGCAGACGAAGTCCTACATCGGCAGCAAGCAGAACCACCGCGACACCCTGCGTTCGCTCGGGCTCAAGCGCCTGAACGACGTGGTTGTCAAGGAGGACCGCCCCGAGATCCGCGGCATGGTGCACACCGTCCGCCACCTCGTGACGGTCGAGGAGGTCGACTGACATGGCGGAGAACAAGCCGCTGAAGGTCCACAACCTCCGGCCCGCCCCGGGCGCCAAGACCGCCAAGACCCGTGTCGGTCGTGGTGAGGCGTCCAAGGGTAAGACCGCTGGTCGTGGTACCAAGGGTACGAAGGCCCGTTACCAGGTTCCGGAGCGCTTCGAGGGTGGGCAGATGCCCCTCCACATGCGCCTCCCGAAGCTGCGGGGCTTCAAGAACCCGTTCCGCACCGAGTACCAGGTCGTGAACCTGGACAAGCTGGCCGCGCTCTACCCGCAGGGTGGCGAGGTCACGGTGGCCGACCTGGTCGCCAAGGGTGCGGTTCGCAAGAACGAGCTCGTCAAGGTGCTGGGCACCGGCGAGATCACCGTGGCGCTGCAGGTGACCGTGGACAAGGTCTCCGGCTCCGCCAAGGAGAAGATCGCCGCCGCCGGCGGCACCGTCACCGAGCTCGTCTGAGCCCGATGCACAACTGGCCGGGGATGCTCCTGATAAGGGGCATCCCCGGTCGGTCGTTCCAAGGGGGGCCTGGTCGCCGGTAAGGTGGCGAGCGCTGTTACCTTTCGCGCGGCATGTGTCCGCGCGGGCTATGGCTGATTTTGTATCCGTCGATCCTCAAGACCGTCACCTCTCGCGCCTGACGCGGGAGCCGCAGGAGGCACCGTGCTCACCGCGTTCGCCCGGGCGTTCAAGACGCCCGACCTGCGCAAGAAGCTGCTGTTCACGCTGGGCATCATCGTGTTGTTCCGGCTCGGGGCGCACATCCCGGTGCCGGGCGTCGACTACACGGCTGTCCAGGAATGCGTGGACCAGGCCAAGGCCAATCAGGGTCTGTTCGGTCTGGTGAACATGTTCAGCGGTGGCGCACTGCAGCAGATCACCATCTTCGCGCTCACGATCATGCCGTACATCACGGCGAGCATCATCCTGCAGCTGCTGACCGTGGTGATCCCGCGCCTCGAAGCCCTCAAGAAGGAGGGCCAGTCCGGCCAGGCGAAGATCACGCAGTACACCCGTTACCTGACCATCGGTCTGGCGATCCTGCAGAGCACCGGACTGGTGGCGACCGCCCGCGCCGGCTCGCTCTTCCGCAACTGCACCGTCGCCCAGGACGTCGTCCCGGACCGGTCGATCTTCACCACCATCACCATGGTGATCACGATGACCGCGGGCACCGCGCTCATCATGTGGCTCGGCGAGCTGGTCACCGACCGCGGCATCGGCAACGGCATGTCGATCCTGATGTTCGTCTCGATCGCGGCCGGCTTCCCCAGCGGCCTGTGGGCCATCAAGCAGTCCGGCGACATCATGGGCGGCTGGCTGGAGTTCGGCCTGGTGATCGTCTGCGGTCTGGCCATGGTCGGCCTGGTGGTCTTCGTCGAGCAGGCTCAGCGCCGCATCCCGGTGCAGTACGCCAAGCGCATGATCGGCCGCCGTTCCTACGGCGGTACGTCCACCTACATCCCGCTGAAGGTGAACCAGGCGGGTGTGATTCCTGTCATCTTCGCCTCGTCGCTGCTCTACATCCCGGCCCTGATCGTGCAGTTCTCCAACTCCAAGGCGGACTGGGCTCGTTGGGTCGAGAACAACTTCGTCACGGGTGACCACCCGATTTACATGACGTCGTACTTCCTGCTGATCGTGTTCTTCGCGTTCTTCTACGTCGCCATCTCCTTCAACCCCGAAGAAGTTGCCGACAACATGAAGAAGTATGGTGGGTTCATCCCGGGTATCCGGGCGGGTCGTCCCACCGCGGAGTACCTGAGCTACGTGCTGAATCGCATCACGTGGCCCGGCTCTCTCTACCTGGGTCTGATCGCCCTGGTGCCCACGGTGGCGCTGGTGACGCTCAAAGCCAATCAGAACTTCCCGTTCGGCGGAACCAGCATCCTGATCATCGTGGGTGTCGGCCTGGAGACCGTGAAGCAGATCGAGAGCCAGCTTCAGCAGCGACACTACGAAGGGTTCCTCCGCTGATGCGAATCGTCCTCGTCGGGCCTCCTGGGGCTGGCAAGGGTACGCAGGCCGCGTACCTCGCCAAGAACCTCTCCATCCCGCACATCTCCACGGGCGACCTGTTCCGCGCCAACATCAGCCAGGGCACTCCGCTCGGCGTGAAGGCCAAGTCCTACATGGACGCGGGAGACCTGGTGCCGGATGAGATCACCATCGGCATGGCCAAGGACCGGATGTCCCAGCCGGACGCCGAGAACGGCTTCCTGCTGGACGGCTTCCCGCGGAACGTCTCCCAGGCGGAGGCGCTCGACGCCATGCTCCGCGAGGAGAACATGCGGCTGGACGCGGTCCTCGACCTCGAGGTCCCCGAGGACGAGGTGGTCAAGCGCATCGCCGGCCGCCGCATCTGCCGGAACGACTCCAGCCACGTCTTCCACGTCACCTACTCCCCGCCGAAGGCGGAGGGCGTGTGTGACGTGTGCGGCGGCGAGCTGTACCAGCGCGCCGACGACTCCGAGGACACGGTCCGCAACCGGCTGGACGTCTACCACAGCCAGACCGAGCCGATCATCGACTACTACAAGGCCCAGGGCCTGGTGGTGACGATCTCGGCGCTCGGCAAGGTCGCCGACGTCACCCAGCGGGCCATGGACGCCCTGCCGGACAAGGGCCAGGCGGCCTGAGAACACGGCTCCGGTACGGCCGCGGTGCCCTTCGGGGTGCCGCGGCCGTACTGTTGAGCATCACAACGGAATCGATCAGACGCGGAAGGCACCCCATGGTGGAGATCAAGACACCCGAGCAGATCGCGAAGATGCGCGAGGCCGGGCTGGTCGTCGCGGCGATCCACCAGGCGTGCGGGGAAGCGGCCGTACCGGGCGCCACCACCAAGGACCTGGACGACGTCGCCCGCAAGGTGATCGCCGACCACGGTGCCAAGTCGAACTTCCTCGGCTACGGCGGGTTCCCCGCCACGATCTGCACCTCGGTGAACGAGGTCGTGGTGCACGGCATCCCGGACACCGAGACCGTCCTCAAGGACGGCGACGTCATCTCCATCGACGCGGGCGCGATCATCGACGGCTGGCACGCCGACGCGGCCTTCACCGCCTTCGTCGGCAGCGGTCACGCTCCGGAGCTGCACGAGCTGAGCCGCGTCACCGAGGAGTCCATGTGGGCCGGCATCGCCGCCGTCCGCAAGGGCAACCGGCTGGTCGACATCTCCCGCGCCATCGAGACCTACATCCGGCGCCAGCCGCTCCCCGCCTCGGGCAAGTACGGGATCATCGAGGACTACGGCGGGCACGGCATCGGCAGCGAGATGCACATGGACCCGCACCTGCTGAACTACGTCTCCCGCAAGCGCGGCAAGGGCCCCAAGCTGGTGCCCGGCTTCTGCATCGCGATCGAGCCGATGGTCAGCCTCGGCACCGCGCGGACGCACGTGCTGGCCGACGACTGGACGGTCAAGACCGACGACGCGTCCTGGTCCAGCCACTGGGAGCACTCGATCGCGCTGACCGAGGACGGCCCGCTGGTGCTCACCGCGGTCGACGGCGGCAAGGCGAAGCTGGCGGAGCTGGGCATCGAAGCCGCTCCCGACCCCCTGTCCTGAGCCGCGAGGGGTCCGACAGGGACCTTCTGCGACTCGATCCCGCCCCGCTGCTTAACGATCACCGGAACCGGGCACGCTACCCCGATTCGTCTTTCGTCATGCGCTGGCGTAGACTGACACGTCGGCTCACGTATGTCTTTCGGCATGCCACGAGTCGATCAAGGTAGCCGATCCCGAAAGCAGGACATGGCCAAGAAGCAAGGCGCCATCGAAATCGAGGGCACCGTGATCGAGTCTCTGCCGAACGCGATGTTCAAGGTGGAGCTCCAGAACGGTCACAAGGTCCTCGCGCACATCAGCGGGAAGATGCGTATGCACTACATCCGCATCCTGCCCGATGACCGGGTCGTCGTGGAGCTCTCTCCGTACGACCTCACGCGCGGACGGATCGTCTACCGCTACAAGTAGATCTCACGACCCGGAGAACCTCACACCCATGAAGGTCAAGCCGAGCGTCAAGAAGATCTGCGACAAGTGCAAGGTGATCCGCCGTCACGGCCGGGTCATGGTCATCTGCGACAACCTGCGCCACAAGCAGCGCCAGGGCTGACGCGACCACCTCTGCATCTCGCAGTTTCTTCGCGCGACGCATAGCGAAACACGTACATACGCAGTCACCCGTTACCCGCCACGGCGGGGCGACACCCCCGGTCGGAGGCCGGGGACCCGGGACGTACCGCTCCTCGACCGAGGGGCCGGCGGCCGGGAGTGGTGCTGCGGAAGACCTCCGAATATCCACAGGAGCCATGCATGGCACGCCTCGCAGGCGTTGACCTTCCGCGCGACAAGCGCGTCGAGGTCGCCCTCACCTACGTCTTCGGCATCGGACGCACGCTGTCGCAGAAGACCCTCGCCGAGACCGGCGTGAACCCGGACACCCGCGTTCGCGACCTGGCCGAGGACGACCTCGTCAAGATCCAGCGGTACGTCGACGCCAACCTCAAGACCGAGGGTGACCTCCGTCGTGAGATCCAGGCCGACATCCGCCGCAAGGTCGAGATCGGCTGCTACCAGGGTCTGCGTCACCGTCGCGGCCTGCCGGTCCACGGTCAGCGCACCAGCACCAACGCTCGTACCCGCAAGGGTCCGCGTCGCGCGATCGCCGGTAAGAAGAAGCCGGGCAAGAAGTAGTCCTCAGCGGACGCCAATGCGGCCATCCGGATTCCACCGGATCCCCGCATGTCAGCGGTCCAGCTGTAGGACCGACCACCTCCACGGGAGATAGCGAAGCTTATGCCTCCGAAGGGCCGTCAGGCCGGCGCCAAGAAGGTGCGCCGCAAGGAGAAGAAGAACGTCGCCCACGGGCACGCTCACATCAAGAGCACGTTCAACAACACGATCGTCTCGATCACCGACCCGACCGGGAACGTGATCTCTTGGGCCTCCGCCGGCCACGTCGGCTTCAAGGGCTCGCGCAAGTCCACCCCCTTCGCCGCGCAGATGGCCGCCGAGTCGGCCGCCCGCCGCGCGCAGGAGCACGGCATGCGCAAGGTCGATGTCTTCGTCAAGGGTCCCGGCTCCGGCCGTGAGACCGCGATCCGCTCGCTGCAGGCCACCGGCCTCGAGGTGGGCTCGATCCAGGACGTGACGCCGACCCCGCACAACGGGTGCCGCCCCCCGAAGCGGCGCCGGGTCTGATCACCCTGCGTTGATCTAGGAGACAAATAAACAATGGCGCGTTACACCGGGGCCGACTGCAAGCGATGCCGTCGGGAAAAGCAGAAGCTCTTCCTCAAGGGGAGCAAGTGCGAGAGCGCGAAGTGCCCGATCGAGATCCGTCCTTACCCCCCGGGTGAGCACGGACGCGGGCGCACCAAGGACAGCGAGTACCTCCTCCAGATGCGTGAGAAGCAGAAGGCGGCGCGTATCTACGGTGTCCTGGAGAAGCAGTTCCGTGGCTACTACGCGGAGGCGAACCAGAAGACCGGCAAGACCGGTGAGAACCTGCTTCGCATCCTCGAGAGCCGGCTGGACAACGTGGTGTACCGGGCGGGCTTCGCCAAGTCCCGGGACCACGCTCGTCAGCTGGTCCGCCACGGCCACTTCACCGTGAACGGCGTGAAGACCGACATCCCGTCGGCCCGCGTCGCCGTGAACGACATCATCGAGGTTCGCCCGAAGTCTCGGACCATGACCCCCTTCCAGGTGGCTCAGGCCGAGGCGGGCGAGCGCACCGTACCGGCGTGGCTGGAGGCCATTCCGTCGCGGCTGCGGATCCTCGTGCACAACCTGCCCGAGCGCCAGGCGATCGACACCCAGGTGCAGGAGCAGCTGATCGTCGAGCTCTACTCCAAGTAGTAGAGGTCGAGGTCTCGGGCGGTACGGCCTCTCAAGGGTCGTACCGCCCGTACCCTTGCAGTACGGAATGCCGGGCCCTGACCCGGTGAGTCGGGCGTCAAATAGCGGGCGCCCACGACTGAAGGATCACAACACATGCTTATCGCTCAGCGTCCGTCGCTGACCGAAGAGGTCGTCGACGAGTACCGCTCGCGGTTCGTGATCGAGCCGCTGGAGCCGGGCTTCGGCTACACCCTCGGTAACTCCCTCCGTCGTACCCTCCTCTCCTCGATCCCCGGCGCGGCGGTCACGTCGATCCGGATCGACGGGGTCCTGCACGAGTTCACCACCGTGCCGGGCGTCAAGGAGGACGTCACCGACCTCATCCTCAACATCAAGCAGCTGGTCGTCTCCTCGGAGCACGACGAGCCGGTCGTGATGTACCTGCGCAAGCAGGGCCCGGGTCTGGTCACCGCCGCGGACATCGCCCCGCCGGCCGGCGTCGAGGTGCACAACCCCGACCTGGTCCTGGCCACCCTGAACGCCAAGGGCAAGCTGGAGATGGAGCTGACCGTCGAGCGCGGTCGCGGCTACGTCTCCGCCGTGCAGAACAAGCAGGTGGGCCAGGAGATCGGCCGGATCCCGGTCGACTCCATCTACTCGCCGGTGCTCAAGGTCACCTACAAGGTCGAGGCGACCCGTGTCGAGCAGCGCACCGACTTCGACAAGCTGATCGTCGACGTCGAGACCAAGCAGGCCATGCGCCCGCGTGACGCCATGGCGTCCGCCGGTAAGACCCTGGTCGAGCTGTTCGGTCTGGCCCGCGAGCTGAACGTCGACGCCGAGGGCATCGACATGGGTCCGTCCCCGACGGACGCCGCGCTCGCCGCCGACCTGGCGCTGCCGATCGAGGAGCTGGAGCTCACCGTCCGCTCCTACAACTGCCTCAAGCGTGAGGGCATCCACTCCGTGGGTGAGCTCGTGGCGCGCTCCGAGGCGGACCTGCTCGACATCCGCAACTTCGGCGCCAAGTCGATCGACGAGGTCAAGGCGAAGCTGGCCGGCATGGGCCTGGCCCTCAAGGACAGCCCGCCCGGATTCGACCCGACCGCCGCCGCGGACGCCTTCGGCGCGGACGACGACACGGACAACGGGTTCGTCGAGACCGAGCAGTACTGATCGTCCGCCCGTCCGGGGCGCCCCCGGCTTCCGCTGGGAGGGGCCCCAGGACGGGCTGGATTTCCGAGGGGCATCCGCCCTTCGGTAGCTGACACCGGTACCTGATACGGCCGGTGCAGATCACAAGGAGAAACACCAATGCCGCGTCCCACCAAGGGTGCCCGTCTGGGCGGCAGCGCCGCGCACGAGAAGCTGATGCTGGCGAACCTCGCCAAGTCGCTCTTCGAGCACGGCCGCATCACGACCACCGAGGCCAAGGCCCGCCGCCTGCGCCCGGTCGCCGAGAAGCTGATCACCAAGGCGAAGAAGGGCGACATCCACAACCGTCGCCTGGTGCTGCAGACGATCACGGACAAGAGCATCGTGCACACGCTCTTCACCGAGATCGCCCCGCGCTACGCGGAGCGCCCGGGTGGTTACACCCGTATCACCAAGATCGGCAACCGTCGTGGCGACAACGCCCCGATGGCTGTGATCGAGCTGGTCGAGGGCGAGATCGCCAAGAAGGCGACCGTGGCCGAGGCCGAGGCCGCCACCAAGCGTGCGGTCAAGGAGGCCGACGAGGCCAAGGCGGACCTGACCAAGGACGAGGCCGTCGAGGCCCCGGCCGAGGAGTCCAAGGACGCCTGAGTCCGCAGCACTTCACGCTGAAGGACGGGCCCGCACCCAGATTCTGGGGGCGGGCCCGTCCGCGTGTTCCGCAGGGAAAGGATCATCACGTGAGCGACCACCCGGCACCCGGCTTCGTGCGGGTGCGGCTGGACCTGAGTTACGACGGCAAGGACTTCTCCGGCTGGGCCAAGCAGGCCCACGGCCGGCGGACCGTGCAGGGTGAGCTGGAGGACGCGCTGCGTACCGTCACCCGTTCGGACCGGACGTACGAGCTGACGGTCGCCGGCCGTACGGATGCCGGGGTGCACGCCCGCGGCCAGGTCGCCCACGTCGATCTTCCCGAGGCGCTGTGGGCCGAGCACGCCGACAAGCTGCTGCGCCGGCTGGCCGGCCGGCTGCCGCACGACGTCCGGGTGTGGAAGGTCCAGGAGGCTCCGGAAGGATTCAACGCGCGCTTCTCCGCGATCTGGCGCCGCTACGCCTACCGGGTCACCGACCACCACGGCGGGGTCGACCCGCTGCTGCGCGGGCACATCCTGTGGCACGACTGGCCGCTGGACGTGGACGCGATGAACGAGGCCGCGCGGCCGCTGCTCGGCGAGCACGATTTCGCGGCCTACTGCCGCAGGCGCGAGGGGGCGACGACGATCCGCACCCTCCAGCAGCTGAGCTGGGAGCGGGACGCCTCCGGCGTGATCACGGCGACGGTGAAGGCCGACGCGTTCTGCCACAACATGGTGCGCTCGCTGGTCGGCGCGCTGCTCTTCGTCGGTGACGGCCACCGCCCGACCGACTGGCCGGGCAAGGTGCTGGCCGCGGGGGTCCGTGACTCGGCGGTGCATGTGGTCCGCCCGCACGGCCTGACCCTGGAGGAGGTCGGCTACCCCGCGGACGATCAGCTGGCGGCCCGGAACCGCGAGGCGCGCAACAAGCGGACCCTGCCGGGTGCGGGCTGCTGCTGACCGCGGCCTCTGACGCCGGCGCGGATGCCGATGCCGGCGCTGCCGCCGGCGCGGGCGTCCGGGGCGGTCCCGGTGGCCCCGGGACCGCCCCTGAACAGGCCGTCCTCAGCCGGCCGTCTTCACCGGCTCGCGGCTGATCGCCAGGTTTCCCGCCTTGGTGAAGTACGGCCGGACGCCGCCCAGGGCCGGGAAGACGTCCGTCTTGTCGCGGTCGACGATGTCGCCGGTGATGCGCCCGACCGGAATGGCCTCCGGAGCCGAACCCTGAGCAGAACCCGCAGCAGAACCCTGAGCCGAACCCGTGGCTTCAGCGGGCCGGAGCGTCAGGTCCCATACCGTTTCGGCCTCCAGCGGCTCGTAGCGGAGAGTGAAGCGGAAGCGGTTCCCGGGCAGCGGGGTGACCGGGGCGGTCACCGGAGCGGGAGCGGGATGACCGGCCGCCCGGCTCTCGGCGCGGCGCGGGGTGGCGACCGCGGTGAGCGCTCCCCCTTCAAGCTCGGCCGGCACGCCGTAGACCGTGCCCTCGACGGTGACCTGCTCGGCATCCGCCCGGACGGTGTGTGCCTCCGCGTGCGCGGTGCGCTGCCAGGCGCGGAGAGCCAGATAGCCGTCCGCCGTCGGGTACGGCGTCCACCAGGAGACGGGGGAGACGGGCAGTGGTTCCAGGCCGAGCAGACCGCGGCCCTCGGCGTACCGGGAGACGACACGCCGGCGGACGCCGTCGGCGGGCCGCACCACATGCAGGTCCCAGCGTCCTTCGGTGAGGGAGAGGGAGCGGCGGTCCAGGACCGCGGTCCAGGGCTCGGCCGGGTCGCCGGTGCCGGCCGGCCGCTGGAGCGGGATGCTCACCCGGTCCTCGGGGTGGCGGCGGCGGGTCACGGTCAGGGTGAGGTCGGTGCCGTGCAGGTCCGTGGGCTCCACCCGGACGACGACGTTCCCGTCCCGGTCGACGCGGCAGGAGGCGACCGGGCGCAGCGGCTTGCGAATCAGCCGGGCGAGCTTCGTCCGCAGCAGGGACAGCAGCGGCGGCCGGTCGACGGCGCCTCGCCGGACGCGCCGGATGTCGCGGCTGGTGGGCCGGGTCACCGGGGCAGCCGCGCCGCGCCGGGCGTCGCCCGGGTCTCCCGCGCCGCCCGCACCCGCCGTGCCGCCCACGCCTCCCGTACTGCTTGCGCCCCCGGTGCCCGCCGCGCCGCCGGCGTCGGCGGTGCCTGCGCCTGCCGTGCCGCCTGCGCCTGCCCCGCCTCCCGCGCCGCCTGCGCTCGTCGCGCCTGCGCCTGCCGCGCCAGCCGTGCCGCCCGCACCCCCCGCCGTGCTGCCTGCGCCCGTCGCGCCGGCTGTGGCTTGCGCGGCGCTCGCGCCGGTGGCGGTGGCGCCGGGCGCACCGGCACGGCGCTCGCGCAGCTCGTCGAGGAACCGTTCGTATCCGGCGGCGACCTGCTCCGGCGCGTAGCGCTGGGCGGAGGCGCGGGCGGCGGCACCCATGGCGCGGCGCAGCTCGTCGTCCTCGATCAGCCGGCACAGGCCGGCGGCGATGGCGTCCGCGTCGCCGACCCGCACCAGCAGTCCGTCCTCGCCGTCGGTGATGATCTCGCCGGGCCCGTGCGGGCAGTCGGTGGCCACGACCGGCACGCCGCAGTGCATGGCCTCCACGATCGTCATGCCGAAGGATTCCTCGCGGGAGGTCACCGCGGCGATGGAGCCCTTGGCCCATTCCGTCTCGATGGGGGAGTGAGCGCCCATCAGGGTGATGTCCCCGGCCAGCCCGAGCTCGTCGATCTGGCGTCGCAGCGCGGGCTGCTGCGGGCCGCGGCCGTAGATCCGCAAGCCCCAGTCGGGGTGCTTGGCGGCGACCTTCGCCCATGCCTTGACCAGCAGGTCGTACCGCTTGACGGGGATCAGCCGGCCGGCCGCGACGACGAGTTTGGCGTTGCCGTCGGAGGGCTCGACGGGTGTGGCGGGCACACCGTTGGGCAGTCCGGTCAGCAGGGTGGAGACTCCGGGCAGCTTGGCGCGGTGGGTCGCCGCGTCGGCCTCGGACACCGAGGTGTAGCCGTCCAGGCGGCCGATCGCGGCGTCCACGGCGGTGCGGATCTCGGCCTTGTGCGTGCCGTACAGCCGGTGTTCCTGACCGATCCGCAGATAGCGGTCGGTGCCGAACTCGGCGAGGTAGATGACCAGTCCGGGGCGGGTGGCGATGATGGCGTCGGCGTCGGTGCCGGCCAGGTAGGCGGCGACCCGCTGGTCGGTGAGCGCGTTGAAGTTCTTGTTACCGGCTGCTTCCGCATGAGGAACGTGTGCCGACGGCCGGGTCAGCAGGGGGTCCCGGGCGTCGCTGAGGCGTGCCCCGGGCCGCCGGTCGATGAGCGGCACGAGCCGCACGGCCTCGTGGAGCGGCAGGCTGGGCGTGTCCTGGGTGCGCATGACGGTGACGATCTCCACCTCGTGGCGCGCGGCGAGCGCGCCGGCGAGGTTGAACGTCGATCGGATGGTGCCGCCGATGCCGTACGCGTTGTGCAGCAGGAATGAGATTTTCATGGCGGTCTGCGTCCGACGCCGACCCGCGCCGAGACGCGTCCTCCTCTCCGGCCCCCGGGCCCCCGTGTATCCGGATGGCGTCTTGATGGCGACTGCTTGGCGTCTGGACGGTATCCGGATGGTGTCTGGTCGGTCGGTAAGACAGGCGGGGGCGGAGAAGGTTGCCCTTTGCGGTTGGCGCTATGGGATGAGCCACATTGCCGGAGTTCGGGCAACTTTCGGACGATACGGAACGTCGGGGCGGCCGGAGCCCGCGGCCGAACTCTTGGCAAGGTTGTGATGCGGGGCTGTGCAACCATTCGGGCGATACCAGATCGTCACGGAAATGGCTGGTCGACACGGCGTTCTTGACTGTTGTATTACCCGCGTCAGTGAGTTGACGTAGTACATCAGTCCAAGGTGGGCAAGAACGTGAAGAACTCTGTTTCCCGGGTCCTGGCGGCGGCCGCGGTCGTGGCGGCGCTCGGCCTGACGACCGCGTGCAATGACGACTCCGGCAAGTCGTCGGAGAAGGACAAGGCCGCCAAGGGGGACAAGGCCGCCACCGCCCCGGCCGCAGGGTCGTCGCTCACCGAGGCGCAGCTGACGCAGGCGGCGGTGACCAAGGCGGACGTCAAGGGCTACCTGTTCAAGAAGATGAGCAAGGCGGAGGTCGCCGAGGGCGGCCAGGCGAAGGCGGACAAGGCCCAGTGCCAGCCGATCGCCGCGTTCATGGGGGCGGAGTTCAACCCGGCGCCGACCGCGTCCGTCTTCCAGACGTACGGCGCGGACAAGCCCGACAGCCCCGACGCGGGCCTGACCGGCATGATCCGGATCTCCGCGTACAAGGCGGGCGAGGCGGAGAAGACCGTGGAGGGCCTGCGTGCCGCGCTGGGGGCGTGCTCCGGCGGCTTCACGGTCACCGACGAGACCGGAGACAAGGAGCCGTTGTCGGCCAAGGAGTCGCCGGCGCCGAAGCTGGGCGACGAGGCGCTGGGCTTCACCCTGCGGGGCGGCAAGGGTTCGGACGCGGGCGTCATGAACGTGGTGGTCGTGCGCTCCGGTGCCCAGCTGACCGCCGCATTCGGGTTCGACCTGAAGGCCATGGAGAAGCCGAGGGTCGCGGAGGCCGCGGTGGCCGCTCAGGTCGCCAAGCTGGAGAAGGCCGCGGCCAAGAGCTGAGTCCCTCAACCGGACGGGGAGCGGCGCCTGTTGGGGCGTCCGCTCCCCGTTCGGCGTAGGTGGGGCGGGCGTCCGGGTGGTCTGGCGGCGGGACCACCGGTTTGGCCGGAAGTAACGGTCCGTAGCAACAGAAAATGCGACATATCTGGCGGTGGCGTAGCTTCTTGTCACGTCAGCTTCGCTCTACCCGAGCGAAAGTGCCGATATGAGGAGGCATTGATGCTTGCTCAGAAGACGACTCTCATCGCCGATCCCATCGAGAAACAGGCAGCTCACGCACTGATGGCGGAGCCGGAAACCGCGATCAGCGACGCCCCGCTGTTCTCCCCGGAGGCCAAGGGAGCAGTGCTTCTGCTGCTCCTGGTGTCCCCGAAGTCTCCGACGGAGCCGAGGGACAAGTGAGTGCCCGACAAATGAGTGCCCGACGAGTCGGCGTCACTCGACGCCCGCACGGTGAACCGGGTCCATGGGTGGGGCGCCGCTGATGTGCTCTGCTGAAGGAACCGCTCGTGCGGTATACGCCGAAGCGACGGCCGTCTTGGCAGGTCGTGTCCTCGATGTCCTAAGGGGCATCGAGGACACGGCTGTGCTCGCCGACTTCGTGGACGGCAGCACCGATCCCAAGGCGGCACTCGCGGCCGTGCGGATCCTGGGCCCGGACGTCCTTGCCCCGCAAGCCCTGACCGGTACGGCGGTGCACCCGCAGGACGCCGCGGTCATCGCCCAGTCGGCCACTGTCTTCCCCGCCCCGGTCTTCGCGTCGCCGCCCCCGCAGGGGCCCGTGGAGGACTGGGCCATCGCCTGGCGGGACTGGGCCACCGCCCGGCTGCTGGACCGTCACGGCGGCGCGGCCCCCCAGCCGGACGAACCGGAGAGCGGACCCGCCCTCACCGGCGCTGACCCGTGGTCCCGGTGGGCGGCCATGATGGCCCGGCTGTCGCCGCTGAGCCTGCCCGGAGTGGACGGCCCGGTACCGCAGGCCGCCCTGGCCAACCCGCTCGCGCTGGCCCGCGGCGCCACCCGCGCCCTGCTGCGCCGCGACTACCCGACCGCCGCCCGGCTGGCCCGGTGGCTCGCCGCGCTGCACCACGCGGGCGTCACCCTGCCGCTGGACCCGACGGCGTTCGTCGACCACATCGTGCTGCACACCGGTGGCGGCCCGCGCCTCGCCCTCGACCTGGCGGTGGCGCGCCGGATGCTCGGCCCGGCGCCCGATTCCGGGCCCGGCGGGACGACCGGATAGGCGGCACGAGTCGGATGAGCCGGATGAGCTGGACGAGGGAGCACCGGAGGACCACGGGATGAGGGAGAGGGAGAACGCATGACGGCGCCCGTCACCGCCATCGCCCACCAGATCGCCGCCGGAGCGCTCGGTTGGCTGCACGCGCACCGCGAGTTCGGCGCGCTGCCGCCGGATACCACCGCCGACCTCGGTGACCCCGACAGCGTCTACAAGCCGCTCGGGGAGACCGCGCTGGCCGGCTCGCTGGTGCTGCGGGAGTCGGCCGCCGGCAGCGCCGAGACCCAGGCCGCGCGGGAGCTGCTGGACTTCAGCTGGGCCCAGTTCCGCGAGGGCGACATGCTGTACGAACGCCAGCTGCGCCATCTGCTGATGACGGACCCGCTGGAGACGTACGCCCACTTCGCGCGCTCCGGCTACCGTCACGAGGGCATGGACCGGCTGCTGCGGCACAACGCGGGTCTGCGCTCCGTCCGCGTCGTCGAACACATGCCCAACCGGAAGCTGGCCGTCGCCAACGCCGCCCGGGTGGCCGGTATCCGCTACGACGTCGACTGGGACCGGCTCACCCGGACCACCTGGCTGGGCGCCACCCCGGAGCCCTGGGCCATCGACTGGATGACCGCCTACTCCATGACGCACACGGTCTTCCACCTCACCGACTGGGGCGCCAGCCCCGAGGGGCTGCCCGCCGACATCGCCCGGTATCTGACGACCTGGCTGCCGGTCTGGATCGACATCTGGAGGGAGGTCGCCCAGTGGGACCTGGTCGCCGAGCTGATGATCGTCGACTGCTGCCTGCCGGAGCCGGTCTGCGAGCCGGCCAACTGGGAGCTGCTCGCCTCCGTCCAACACGAGGACGGGCTGCTGCCCCGGGACGGCGACCCGGTGTCCGACGATCCGCAAGAACGGTTCACCGAGCACCAGCACACCGCTGTGGTCGCGGCCATCCTCGGGACCATCGCGCTCTCCCGCGCCCTGGCCCGGTCGGCGGGGACGGGCGCCGCGACGGCGGGCGGTGCGGCGTCCGGCGGTGCGACGGCGGCGTCCGGCGGCCCCGCATGAGCCGCCCCCCGCAGGGCCGCCCCGGCTCGCGGCCTGACGCCGGGCGCCCGGAGCCCCGGCCGCCACGCGAGCCCGCGCCGCCACGCGAGCCCGGCGCCAGGTTCGAGGCCGGATGCGGCGCTGAGCCCGGCCCCGGGCGCGGTGCTGAGCCTGGCAGGGGGCCCGGTGTCCGGCCGGGTCTCGCGGCGTCCGACAGCGGCGCTCGGCGCGGGGTCGCGGGGACTCAGCCTGGCGCCGGTCCGGAGCCCGCCGAACCCGAGCCCCGCCCGGAGCCCGGTGCGTGCGCCGAGGCGGGCAGGCGGTCGGGGCGCGGCGCCCGGCGCGGCCCCGGCGGCATCCGGCGCGGTCACGCAGGTGCGGCGAAGCGCGGTACGGCGACGCGTCGCGGCGCCGGCCTCGGCTTCGGCGGTGGGGCGGGAACCGGCGCCGGGCGGGCGCATGGTCAGCTCCTCGGCGACGCGGCGCACGCGGCCGGCGACGGTGCCGGGGCGCGGCTGCTCGCCCCGCTGCTGGAGGCCGCCCCCGGGGCGAGCACCGTGGCGGTCGCGGCCCGGCACGGCGGCCGCCGGGTGCTGGCCGTCGCCGGCACCACCGCGCACGGCGGCGGCCGGGCCGCCGACCCGCACACCCGCTTCGAGGTCGGCTCGATCACCAAGACCTTCACCGCGCTGCTGCTGGCCGACATGGTGAGCCGGGGCGAAGTCCGCCACACCGACCCCATCAGCCGCTACCTGCCGCGCGGTGTCACTCCCCGCGGGGGCGAGGGCATCACCCTGCTGCACCTGGCCACCCACACCTCCGGCCTGCCCGGGCTGCCCCCGGGCATCCTGCGCCGCGCCGCCCCCCGCTGGTTCACCAACCCCTACGCGAGCTTCTCCGCCGAGGAACTGCTGCCGGCCCTCACCCGCGCCCGGCCGCACCCGGCCCCGGGCACCCGGGTGCGCTACTCCAACTTCGGCGTGGCGCTGCTCGGGCTGCTGCTCGCCCGCGCCGCCGGCATGGCCTACGAGGAACTGCTCGCCACCCGGGTGCTGGCCCCACTGGACCTGGCCGACACCGGCTGCGAGGACGACGAGCACCGGGCCACCGGCTACTGGCACGGTCGCCCCCGCCCCGGCTGGCGCATGCCCGGGCTGCCCGCGGCCGGTGCGCTCCGCTCCAGCGCCCATGACCTGCTGCGCTACCTGGAGGCTCACCTCGCGGCCCTGCCCGCGGAGGCCGGGCCGGGCCCGCACTCCCCGGCCCGGCCCGTACCGCGGGAGCCCGTACCGGAGGAGTCCGTGCCGTGGCAGCCCGTACCGGACGCCGGGATGCCGGGGGCCGGGGTGCCGGACGCCGTGATGCCGGGGGCCGTGCCGGAGCTCGTACCGGCGGTCGCGGAGCGGCCTCCGTATTCCCTTCCGGAGCCGCTTCCGGAGCCCGGGCCACTGGGTGCCGCGCTCGCCGACGTGGCCGCGCCCCGGCTTGCCGTGCGCTCCGGCGGCGACCTGATCTGCCTGGTCTGGAACGCCCGGCGCAGGCCCGGTCACCAGCTGTACTTCCACTCCGGTGGCACCCGGGGCTGCACCTCGTTCGTCGGTTTCAGCCCGCAGCGCCGGGTGGCGTTCGCCGCGCTGGCGAACACCTCGCCGTCCCTCGACGGCGCCTTCATCCAGCGCTCCTATCTCAGCTTCCGGGAGCTGGCCGCCGCCGTGGAAGGCAGCGTGCCGGCCCTGGACTGAGCCCCACGGGTCCGGGGGCTCAGACGCGGGCGTCCGCGGTCAGCCGCTCGCTGCGGCGGCCGCGGACGCCTGTGCGTTGCCGCGCGCCAGGATGCGGCTGAAGGCGTAGTCGGAGATGTCCCGGCCGGCCCGCACCGCCTTGGTGTCCTCCTTGGTGACGGCCTTGCCGGAGGTGTAGCCGGAGATGGTGAAGTAGGCGTACCGGCCGAGCGCGTTGGCGCTGGTGCTGCAGAAGGGGCCGCGGCAGAAGGCGGGCACCTTGCCGCCGAAGAGCGAGGTGACGTTCGGCTTGGCCTGCGCCTTGGCCTTCTCGGCAGCCGCCTTGCTGTCGAAGACGGCGATGCCGACGGTGACCGCGACCCCGTCCTTGGTGAAGGTGGCGCGGAACATCTGCCGGCAGCCGTTCCTGGTCAGGACGGGGACGAGCTTCCCGTGCGCCGCCGCGGCGCAGTTCTTGGTGGCGCTGGTGGGGCCCTTGGCGTACGAGCGCTTGCCGTCGGCGACCGCCTTCGCCTCCGGGAAGAGGGTGCGGACGCTGATCGGCGCGGTGTCCTTCTTCTTGCTGGAGAGGATGTCGACCGGGTCCGGCGGGGGCGGCGGCGCGACATCGGAGAAGGTCGGCTCCGGCGTCGGCGACTCGCTCGGCAGCTTCTCCGGCGCGGGCAGGCGGCTCGCCGTCTCGGACGCCTTCGGGTCGTCCTTGTCGCTGCTGCTGACCACGGCCGTGGCCACGATGGCGGCCACGGCGCCGGCCGCCAGCACGCCGCCGCCGATCAGCAGCCACTTGCGGCGGCGGCCGCGCCGCTCGGTGTCATCGGCCATCGCCGCCCAGTCGGGCGTCTGCGACTGCTGCCCCCCGGGCCCGGACCCCCAGGGCCCGTGCGGTCCCCCAGGCCCCTGAGGCCCCCCTTGCCCAAAGCTCATGGCGCGCATCTTAAACCGGTTGGCCCCGGCCCAGGAGCCCGGGAGAATCCGGCGTCATGGGTCATGTGGAGGCAGCGCACCTGGAGTACTACCTGCCGGACGGCCGGGTGCTGCTGGGGGACGTGTCGTTCAGAGTCGGAGAAGGCGCCTCGGTCGCGCTGGTCGGGGCGAACGGAGCGGGCAAGACGACCCTGCTGCGGCTGATCGCGGGGGAGATCCAGCCGCACGGCGGGACGGTCACGGTCAGCGGCGGTCTGGGCGTGATGCCGCAGTTCGTGGGCTCGGTCAGGGACGAGCGCACCGTGCGCGACCTGCTGGTCTCGGTGTCGCAGCGGCGGCTGCGCGAGGCCGCGGCCGCGGTCGACGCCGCCGAACTGGCGATCATGACCACCGACGACGAGGCCGCGCAGATGGCGTACGCGCAGGCGCTCAGCGACTGGGCCGAGGCGCGCGGCTACGAGGCCGAGACGCTGTGGGACATCTGCACCACGGCCGCGCTGGGGGTCCCCTACGAGAAGGCCCAGTGGCGGCAGGTCCGCACGCTCAGCGGCGGCGAGCAGAAGCGGCTGGTGCTGGAGGCGCTGCTGCGCGGCCCGGACGAGGTGCTGCTGCTGGACGAGCCGGACAACTATCTCGACGTCCCCGGCAAGCGGTGGCTGGAGGAGCGGCTGAAGGAGACCCGCAAGACCGTCCTGTTCGTCTCCCACGACCGGGAGCTGCTCTCCCGGGCGGCGGAGAAGATCGTCAGCGTGGAGCCCGGCCCGGCGGGCTCGGACGTGTGGGTCCACGGCGGTGGCTTCGGTACGTACCACCAGGCGCGGGCGGAGCGCTTCGAGCGCTTCGAGGAGCTGCGGCGGCGCTGGGACGAGAAGCACGCGCAGCTCAAGCGGCTGGTGCTGGACATGCGGCAGTACGCCGCGCGCAGCGACGAGATGGCCTCCCGCTACCAGGCGGCCAAGACCCGGCTGCGGAAGTTCGAGGAGATCGGCCCGCCGCCGGAGCCGCCGCGCAAGCAGGAGATCACCATGCGGCTGCACGGCGGCCGTACCGGGGTCCGCGCCCTGACCTGCGCGGGCCTGGAGCTGACCGGGCTGATGCGCCCCTTCGACCTGGAGGTCTTCTACGGCGAGCGGGTCGCGGTGCTCGGCTCCAACGGCTCGGGCAAGTCCCACTTCCTGCGGCTGCTGGCGGGCGAGGAGGTCGCGCACTCCGGCGAGTGGAGACTGGGCGCCCGCGTCGTCCCCGGCCACTTCGCCCAGACCCACGCCCACCCCGAGCTGCTCGGCCGCACGCTGGTCGACATCCTGTGGACGGAGCACGCGCGCGACCGGGGCAAGGCGATGAGCGCGCTGCGCCGGTACGAGCTGGAGCGCCAGGGCGACCAGCCCTTCGAGAAGCTCTCCGGCGGCCAGCAGGCCCGCTTCCAGATCCTGCTGCTGGAGCTGGCCGGGACGACGGCCCTGCTGCTGGACGAGCCGACGGACAACCTGGACCTGGAGTCGGCGGAGGCGCTTCAGGAGGGTTTGGAGGCGTACGAGGGGACGGTGCTGGCCGTCACCCACGACCGCTGGTTCGCGCGTTCCTTCGACCGTTTTCTGGTCTTCGGCGCGGACGGCCGGGTCCGCGAGACCCCGGAGCCGGTCTGGGACGAGTCCCGGGTGGCCCGCAAGCGGTGACGCCGGCGCTGGGCTGAGCCGGGTGGCCGGTGGCCGGGGTGTGGCCGGCAGGCCCACGGGGGTCTGGGGGTGTCCCCCAGAAGGAGGGGTCAGATCCTGCTGCTGGAGCTGGCGGGGACGACGGCCCTGCTGCTGGACGAGCCGACGGACAACCTGGACCTGGAGTCGGCGGAGCCTCCCCCGGACTTCGTCCGGGAGGTGCCCCCACCAGGAGGGTTTGGAGGCGTACGAGGGGACGGTGCTGGCCGTCACCCACGACCGCTGGTTCGCGCGTTCCTTCGACCGTTTCCTGGTCTTCGGCGCGGACGGTCGGGTGCGCGAGACCCCGGAGCCGGTCTGGGACGAGTCCCGGGTGGCCCGGCGGCGGTAGGCGTCGGTGGCGCGTGTGCTCGCGGGGCGCTGGAGCGCCCGCGGCGGGTGCGCGCCACGCCGTGCCGCCGCCCGGTGGGCACGGGCGTTCGGGGGTCGTTTTGACCCCCGTGGGGGCGGACCGGTATTCTGCCAGTTCGTTATGCGTATTGGCTTGCTCGTTCTCACGTGAGAGGCCGTTACGCCGGTCCACCGGGCCGATGACCAGCGGTCGGTAATCGGGTTGCGTCCCCGCGTGCCGCCAAGGCTGTCGTGATCGTCCGGGTGGCCTTGTCAGGACCATCCTCACTGAAGAAGCGAAGGCTACGACCGTGCGTACGTACAGCCCCAAGCCCGGCGATGTCCAGCGCCAGTGGCACGTCATCGACGCGCAGGACGTCGTCCTGGGCCGTCTGGCCTCGACGGCCGCGTCCCTCCTGAGGGGCAAGCACAAGCCCATGTACGCGCCTCACGTCGACACTGGTGACTTCGTCATCATCATCAACGCCGACAAGGTGCACCTCTCCGGCAACAAGCGGACCCAGAAGCTGGCCTACCGCCACTCCGGCTTCCCGGGTGGTCTGCGGTCCGTCCGCTACGACGACCTGCTTGCCAACAACCCCGAGAAGGCCGTCGAGAAGGCCGTCAAGGGCATGCTCCCCAAGAACACCCTGGGCCGTCAGATGCTCTCGAAGCTGAAGGTCTACCGAGGCTCCGAGCACCCGCACGGTGCTCAGCAGCCGGTCCCGTTCGAGATCACCCAGGTCGCGCAGTAGTCCCGGCCACCCCCTAAGACGAGAGATATCTGAGGAGAATCGTGGCTGAGACCACCGCCGAGACCCCGATCGACGCGATCGAGGAGTACGAGGGCGACCACACCTTCGAGTCCGAGGCGACCGAGTACTCCAGCGAGTCGCTGGCGTCCCGCTTCGGCGAGCCGCAGCCGGCCGCCGGTACCGGCCGCCGGAAGAACGCCGTGGCCCGTGTCCGCATCGTGCCGGGCAGCGGCCAGTGGAAGATCAACGGTCGCACCCTTGAGGAGTACTTCCCCAACAAGGTGCACCAGCAGGAAGTCAACGAGCCCTTCAAGGTTCTGGAGCTCGACGACCGCTACGACGTCATCGCCCGCATCGCGGGTGGCGGCGTCTCCGGCCAGGCCGGCGCCCTGCGCCTGGGCATCGCCCGCGCGCTGAACGAGGCGGACGTGGACAACAACCGCGGCCCGCTCAAGAAGGCCGGCTTCCTGACCCGCGACGACCGCGCCACCGAGCGTAAGAAGGCCGGTCTGAAGAAGGCCCGCAAGGCGCCGCAGTACAGCAAGCGCTAATCGCGCCTCGCTGCGATCGCGGCCTCTTCCCCCTGCTCCTGGCTCGCCTCGGGCAGGATGGGGGAGGGTCCAGCGCCACGCCGACGCCCCGGCGGCACTATCCGTGCTGCCGGGGCGTTCGGCTATCGGGACCAGGCGCCGTACACCCGTGCGTAAGACCCTGGTTCCCGGTACGACACCTTTCTCCCGGGGGGCCAACCGATACCCCCGCGCAACTCGGAGGACAGCAGTGGGACGACTCTTCGGTACGGACGGCGTGCGCGGTGTCGCCAACGCCGATCTGACAGCGGAGCTGGCACTCGGCCTGTCGGTCGCGGCGGCGCATGTGCTCGCCGAGGCCGGCTCGTTCGAGGGCCATCGGCCGGTCGCGGTGGTCGGCCGGGATCCGCGTGCGTCCGGGGAGTTCCTGGAAGCCGCCGTGGTGGCGGGGCTCGCCAGCGCGGGCGTCGACGTGCTGCGGGTGGGCGTGCTGCCGACCCCCGCCGTGGCCTATCTGACCGGCGCGCTCGGCGCCGACCTCGGCGTGATGCTCTCCGCCAGCCACAACCCGATGCCGGACAACGGCATCAAGTTCTTCGCCCGCGGCGGTCACAAGCTCGCCGACGAGCTGGAGGACCGGATCGAGGACACCTACCGCGGGCACGCCTCCGGCGAGCCCTGGGACCGGCCGACCGGCGCCGGCGTGGGCCGCGTGCGCAACTACGACGAGGGCTTCGACAACTACGTCGCCCACCTCATCGGCGTCCTGCCCAACCGCCTGGACGGCCTCAAGGTCGTCATCGACGGGGCGCACGGTGCCGCCGCCCGCGTCTCCCCGGAGGCGTTCGCCCGGGCCGGCGCCGAGGTCATCACCATCGGCACCGAACCCGACGGCCTCAACATCAACGACGGCTGCGGCTCCACCCACCTGACCAAGCTGCGCGCCGCGGTGGTCGAGCACGGCGCGGACCTGGGCGTCGCGCACGACGGCGACGCCGACCGCTGCCTGGCCGTGGACGCGTCCGGCCAGGAGGTCGACGGCGACCAGATCCTGGCCGTGCTGGCCCTGGCGCTGCGCGAGGCCGGGGGCCTGCGCGGGAACACCGTGGTCGGCACCGTGATGTCCAACCTCGGCTTCAAGCTCGCCATGGAGCGCGAGGGCGTGGAGCTGGTCCAGACGGCGGTCGGCGACCGCTATGTGCTGGAGGAGATGAAGGCGCACGGCTACGCCCTGGGCGGCGAGCAGTCCGGGCACGTCATCGTCCTGGACCACGCCACCACCGGCGACGGCACGCTGACCGGCCTGCTGCTGGCGGCGCGGGTGGCCGCCACCGGCCGCTCCCTGGCCGAGCTGGCCGCCGCTATGGAGCGGCTGCCGCAGGTGCTGGTCAACGTGCCGGACGTCGACAAGTCGAAGGTCGGTACCAGCGCCGAGCTGCGGGCGGCGGTCGCCGAGGCGGAGCGCGAGCTGGGCTCCACCGGCCGGGTGCTGCTGCGCCCGTCCGGCACCGAGCCGCTGGTGCGTGTGATGGTCGAGGCCGCCGATCTGGACCAGGCCCGCTCGGTGGCCGGGCGACTGGCCGACGTGGTGAAGTCCGCGCTCGGCTGAGCCCGCGCCGTGCCGGCCGGGGCGACCGTGCCCGGCCGGCCCGCCGTGCCCGCCCGAAGGCCATGCGAAGGCCATCCCGCCGGGCCCGCCCGAAGGCCATGCCTGCCATGCCCGCCGTGCTGCCAGAGGCCGTGCCCGGCCGGCCCGCCCGGCCGGAGCCGCGCGCGGCGGGTCGGCGAAGAAGTCGCCGCCCGGCGGCCGGTCAGCCCCTCGGCAGGAACTGCGCCAGACGCTTGCGCTGCGTCGCCCAGAGAGCCTTCTGGGCGAGCAGCGTGAGCGCGCCCGCCACCACGATGCCACCGAGGTTCGCCACCAGCTGGCCGGCCGAACCCGCGGTCTGCTCGTAGTCCCCGTAGCTGAACGCCACCGCCGCGTTGGCCGCCGCCGGGACGGTGGTCACCGAGATCGCCACCCCGATCAGCGCTCCGGACTTGGCGGACGTCAGCGAGAGCGTCCCGGCGATGCCCGCCAGGAACGCCACCACGAAGGACATCCAGTCCGGCTGCCAGATGAAGGCGGTGTTCGGGCGTTCCCCCTCCACCATCGACTTCTCGAAGAGCCCGAAGAGGTCCAGGCAGCGGCTGAAGACGGCGGTGAGTACCATCGCCACCGCGAAGCCGATGATCAGCGCGATCGTCGACCGCAGCGCCCGGTGCCCGGAGCGCTGCACCAAGGCGGTGGAGATCCCCGCCAGCGGACCAAACTCCGGTCCCACCGCCATCGCTCCCACGATCAGGATCGCGTTGTCGAGCATCACCCCGCAGGCGGCCAGCATCGTCGCGACGACCATGAACGCGACATAGCTGATGGTGAGCGTGGACTCCTCATGGGTCGCGTCCGCCAGCTGCTCCCACAGCACCGCGTCCGCGGCCTCGCCCGGCGTCTCCTCCTCCGCCTTCTCGGCGCGCTGGGAGAGCGACAGGTCGATGTTCTCGACCGCGATGGACCCCACCTTGTGGACGCCGACCTCCCGCAGCCGCCTCAGCGCCATGTCACCGGCCTCCCGCGCGACATCGCACATCACGACGTCGCCCCGCGGGTTGCGCGCGGCGTCGGACAGCACGACCAGGTGCGTGGTGCCGACCGTGTGTTCCAGGATGCGGACCACTTCGTCGGTGCGGTCGGTGGGCGTGATCAGCCTCAGATGCAGCATGGGCCGCACCCTAGCGGGGGCCGCCCCGACGGGCGGCCCTACAACTTGCGCAGGCTCAGCCGCTGCACCTTGTGGTCCGGTCCCTTGCGCAGCACCAGGGTGGCCCGGCCGCGGGTGGGTGCCACGTTCTCCTCCAGATTGGGCCGGTTGACGGTGCGCCAGATCATCCGCGCGTAGTCCAGCGCCTCGTCCTCGGAGACCTGGGTGTACTTGCGGAAGTACGAGAACGGGTTCTGGAACGCCGTCTCCCGCAGCTTGCGGAAGCGGCCCAGGTACCACCGTTCGATGTCCTCGGTGCGCGCGTCCACGTACACGCTGAAGTCGAAGAAGTCGGCGAGGCCGACGCGGGTACGGCCATCGGTGCCGGGCAGCGCCGGCTGCAGCACGTTCAGCCCCTCGACGATCAGGATGTCGGGCCGGCGCACCGTCTTCCGCTCGCCCGGCACGATGTCGTAGATCAGGTGCGAGTAGACCGGGGCCGACACCTCCTCCTTGCCCGCCTTCACATCCGCCACGAAGCGGGTCAGCGCCCGGCGGTCGTAGGACTCGGGGAAGCCCTTGCGGGACATCAGGCCGCGGCGGTTCAGCTCGGCGTTGGGCAGCAGGAAGCCGTCGGTGGTGATCAGCTCCACCCGCGGGTGCTCGGGCCAGCGGGCCAGCAGCGCCTGGAGCAGCCGGGCGGTGGTGGACTTGCCCACCGCGACACTGCCCGCCACGCCTATGACGAAGGGGGTGCCGGGCTGCGCGCCGTTCCCCTTCTTGGTGTCGCCGAGGAAGGTGTTGAGCGCGCCGCGCAGATTGCCGGTGGCGGCGACGTAGAGGTTGAGCAGCCGGGACAGCGGCAGATAGACCTCCCGCACCTCGTCGAGGTCGATGACGTCGCCGAGGCCGCGCAGCCGCTCCACCTCCTCGGCGGTCAGCGGCAGCGGGGTCTTCTCGCGCAGTGCGCTCCACTCGGCGCGGGACAGGTCCACATAGGGACTCGACTCGGCGGGGCGGCGCTGCGGGACGCGCGCGGTGGACGTGATCACAGATTCATTGTCACGGCTCGGTGGGCGAGCCGGAGCGTGGGGTCGGTCACGCCCGCGCCCCGCTGACCTCGCGCCCGACGTCCCGCTGACGCCGCGCGCGATCTCAGTGGCATGGGTCACAGTGGAGAGGTGCGAACGGGTGACGGCGACGCGGGTGATTTCCCATGACGTACGCGATCCAGGCGGAGGGTCTGGTCAAACGCTTCAAGGAGACCGAGGCCCTGGCGGGGGTGGACCTGGCCGCGCGGACCGGCACCGTGCTCGGCCTGCTCGGCCCCAACGGCGCGGGCAAGACGACGGCGGTGAGGATCTTCGCCACCCTGCTGCGGCCGGACGCCGGCCGGGCGCTGGTCGGCGGGTACGACGTGGTGCGTGAGGCGGGCCGGGTCCGTGCCATGGTCGGACTCACCGGCCAGTACGCGGCCGTGGACGAGATGCTCACCGGCACGGAGAACCTCCTGATGATCGGCCGCCTGCTGGGCATGGACCGGCGGTCGGCCCGGGCCCGGGCCGCCGAGCTGCTGGAGCGGTTCCAGCTCAGCGACGCCGGGGGCCGGGCGGCCAAGACCTTCTCCGGCGGCATGCGGCGCCGCCTGGACCTGGCGGCGAGCCTCGTCGGCCGGCCCCGGATCCTCTTCCTCGACGAGCCGACCACCGGCCTGGACCCGCACAGCCGCGGCGAGCTGTGGGACATGCTGCGCGGGCTGGTCGCCGAGGGGGTGACGGCGCTGCTGACCACCCAGTATCTGAACGAGGCGGATCAGCTCGCCGACGACATCGTGGTGATCGACAAGGGCCGGGTGATCGCCGAAGGCACCCCGGACCAGCTCAAGGCGCGAGTCGGCGGGCAGGTGCTGGAAGTGCGCCCGGTGGACCCGGCGGGACTGGCCGCCGCCCATGCCGCACTGGCGGCGGTCGCCGGCCCCAAGACCCGGATCGAGGGGGAGGTCGTCACCGCCCCGGTCAGCGACCCGTCGGTGATGCCCACGGTGGTGCGGCGGCTGGAGCAGGCGGGGGTGGTGGTCGGGGAGTTCGCGCTGCGCCGCTCCTCCCTGGACGAGGTGTTCCTGGTGCTCACCGGCCACCGGGCCGAGCCGGACGGCGCTCCCGGCGGCCAGGGCGCAGGCAGCGAGGGCGCAGGCGGCGGCCAGGGCGCAGGCGGCGGGACCGCAGGCGGCGGGGGCGACAGCGGCGGGGCCGCAGGCAGCGGGGGTGACGGCGAGCGGGAGGCCGCCGCCGAGGAAGCTCCGCACGACGCGGTCCGGAGCACCTCATGACCGCGGTGACGGCCACCGTGCCCGTCGGCGGCGGCAGCGGGAGAGGCGCGGCCGGGCGGGTGCGCCCGCTGGCGGCGCTGCGGCAGACCGCCACCCTGGCCTGGCGCAGCCTGGTCTCGGTCAAACACAATCCGCTGGAGCTGGTCGACTACAGCATCACGCCGATCATGTTCGTCGGCCTCTTCGCCTTCGTCTTCGGCGGTCAGATGGCCGGCTCGCCCGAGGCGTATCTGCAGTACGCGCTGGCCGGCATCATCGTGCAGAACACCCTGTTCATGAGCATGTATACGGCCATGTCGCTCAACACCGACATCACCAAGGGCGTCTTCGACCGATTGCGCAGCCTGCCCATCGCCCGGTCCGCGCCGCTGCTCGGCCGGATCGCCGCGGACCTGTGCAAGCAGCTGTGGGCGATGCTGCTGATGATCGGCCTCGGCTCGCTGCTGGGGTTCCGGATCCATCAGGGCCCGGCCGGGCTGCTGCTGGCCGCGCTGCTGCTCCTCACCTTCGCGGCGGCCATGTCCTGGACCGCGGTGCTCATCGGCATGCTGGCCGGTGACGCGGAGAAGGTGCAGGTGTTCGCCTTCACGCTGATCTTCCCGATCACCTTCACCAGCAGCGCGTTCGCCCGGGTGGAGACCATGCCGGGGTGGCTGCGGAGCTGGGTCGAGGTCAATCCGGTGACGCATCTGTCGGACGCGTTCCGCGCGCTGCTGACCGGCGGGAAGCTGGCCGGTCCGGTGGCGTGGTCACTGGTCTGGGCGGCCGGGATAGCCCTGGTCTTCTTCCCGCTGGCCATGCGGGCGTACCGGGCGCGCCTGTGACACCGAGCCGGGCGTGCCGTGCCCGGCGCGGCACCGACCCACCGCCGACCGGACCGGGCTCAGCCCGGCAGGGTGCCCTGCGGGTTCTCCACCGGCGCCGTCTCCGACTTCGGCGGTGCCGCGACCTTCACCGGGGCCCCGAACCGGGAGAAGTTCACGGTGATCTTCCCGGTGGTCTCGCCCTGCTGCCAGGAGATGACGGCCCTGGCGAGCCTGCCGTCGGCGTCCACCCAGGCGTCGGCGTCGACCGGCAGGTCGGATCCGCGCTTCTGGCGGATCGCGTCCAGCGCCCTGCGGATCTCCGGGTCCAGGCGCATCGACAGCGTGGCGTGGTCGAGCGTCCCGCGGTAGTGCGTGGCGGTCGTGGTGCCGATCCGCTCGGTGCCCTTCTTCGTCATCTTCCGCATGGTAGATATCTGGCGCAGCAGGTGCTCGGGGTCGTTGACGGGCGACCGCAGCATCAGGTGGGCCCGGGCCTTGTCGCGGTCGATGACCGCCCACTTCTTCTTGTCGGTGTTGCCCAGCGGCCGGAGGTAGACCTTGCCGCCGGCGAAGAGCTCGTCCATGTGGTCGGGCGTGTGGTCGGGCAGGTCCGCCGAGAGCTTGCCCTGGTCCCCGGCGAAGTCGAAGGCGCCGGCGATGGAGATGGCGACCCCGCTGCCACGGGCCGTGATCTCGATCTTCTCGTCGATGCGCGCGGTGGTCTTCCCCATCGTGGCGACGGCCCTGGCCACCGGCGTGTCGGGCACCTTGATGACCGGCTCCTTGGGCTCTTTCGCCTGGTCGGGCCCGCCCCCGTCCGACTCGGACGAGCAGGCCGTGCCCGCCGCCAGCACGGCGGCTATGAGAAGGGCGCTGGTGGTCGCGGTGACGGTGGAGCGGCTCACATGTCCCCCAGGGATACGAGTCGGAAGCGGCCCCGGGCCGCTCGCGCGCATTATGCACCCACCAATCGCACACGGGCGGTGGTCCACCCCCGACCGCGTGGGCCGTACGCTGCGTCCATGTGCGGAATCGTTGGTTATGTGGGAGGGCAGTCCGCCCTCGACGTCGTCCTGGCCGGCCTCAAGCGGCTCGAATACCGCGGGTATGACTCGGCCGGTGTCGCGGTGCTCGCCGACGGCGGGCTCGCCGCCGCCAAGAAGGCGGGCAAGCTCGGCAACCTGGAGAAGGAGCTGGCCGCCCGTCCGCTGCCCACCGGCGGCACCGGCATCGGCCACACCCGGTGGGCCACCCACGGCGGCCCGACCGATGCCAACGCCCACCCCCACCTGGACAACTCCGGCCGCGTCGCCGTCGTCCACAACGGCATCATCGAGAACTTCGCCGCCCTGCGCGCCGAGCTGACCGACCGCGGGCACGAGCTGGCGTCCGAGACGGACACCGAGGTCGTGGCGCACCTGCTCGCCGAGTCCTTCTCCTCCTGCGGCGATCTCGCCGAGTCCATGCGGCAGGTCTGCCGACGGCTGGAGGGCGCGTTCACGCTGGTCGCGGTGCACGCCGACGCCCCCGACGTGGTGGTCGGAGCCCGCCGCAACTCGCCGCTGGTGGTCGGGGTCGGCGAGGACGAGTCGTTCCTCGCCTCCGACGTCGCCGCCTTCATCGCGCACACCCGTGAGGCGATCGAGCTGGGCCAGGACCAGGTGGTCGAGCTGCGCCGGGACGGGGTGACGGTCACCGACTTCGACGGCGCGCCGGCCGAGGTCCGCGAGTACCACGTGGACTGGGACGCCTCCGCCGCCGAGAAGGGCGGCTACGACTACTTCATGCTCAAGGAGATCGCCGAGCAGCCGAAGGCCGTGGCCGACACGCTGCTGGGGCGCATCGACGCGAGCGGCTCGCTGAGCCTGGACGAGATCCGCATCCCGGTCTCGGTGCTGCGCGAGGTCGACAAGGTCGTCATCGTGGCCTGCGGTACCGCCTACCACGCGGGCATGATCGCCAAGTACGCCATCGAGCACTGGACCCGCATCCCGTGTGAGACCGAGCTGGCCAGCGAGTTCCGCTACCGGGACCCGATCCTGGACTCGCGCACCCTGGTCGTGGCCATCTCCCAGTCCGGCGAGACCATGGACACCCTGATGGCGCTGCGGCACGCCCGCGAGCAGGGCGCCAAGGTGCTCGCCATCTGCAACACCAACGGCTCCACGATCCCCCGCGAGTCGGACGCGGTGCTGTACACGCACGCCGGGCCCGAGGTCGCCGTCGCCTCCACCAAGGCGTTCCTCACCCAGCTCGTCGCCTGCTACCTGGTCGCCCTCTACCTCGGCCAGGTGCGCGGCACCAAGTGGGGCGACGAGATCCAGGCGGTCATCCGCGAACTGTCGGAGATCGGCACCCAGGTGGACGAGGTCCTGGAGACCATGGAGCCGGTACGAGAGCTGGCGCGCAGCCTCGCGGAGAAGAACACCGTGCTCTTCCTGGGCCGCCACGTCGGCTACCCGGTGGCGCTGGAGGGCGCGCTCAAGCTCAAGGAGCTGGCGTACATGCACGCCGAGGGCTTCGCGGCGGGCGAGCTCAAGCACGGGCCGATCGCGCTGATCGAGGAGGACCTGCCGGTGGTCGTCGTGGTGCCGTCGCCGCGCGGCCGGTCGGTGCTGCACGACAAGATCGTCTCCAACATCCAGGAGATCCGGGCGCGGGGTGCCCGCACCATCGTCATCGCCGAGCGCGGGGACACCACGGTCGCGCCCTACGCCGACCACCTGATCGAGATCCCGCCCACCCCGACCCTCCTCCAGCCGCTGGTGGCCACGGTCCCGCTCCAGGTCTTCGCCTGCGAGCTGGCCACCGCCCGCGGCAACGAGGTCGACCAGCCGCGCAACCTGGCCAAGTCGGTCACGGTGGAGTGACGGACTTGGCCATCATCGGAGTCGGCATCGACGTCGCCGAGATCGACCGTTTCGAGGACGCCATGGCCCGCACGCCGGGCATGGCCGAACGCCTCTTCGTCGAGCGCGAGCTGCTGCTGCCCAGTGGTGAGCGCCGTGGCATCGCCTCCCTGGCGGCACGTTTCGCCGCCAAGGAGGCACTGGCCAAGGCCTTGGGCGCGCCGAGCGGGCTGCGCTGGACGGATGCCGAGGTCGTCACCGAGGACAGCGGGCAGCCGCGGCTCACCGTCCGCGGCACGGTCGCGGCGCGTGCGGCGGAGCTGGGGGTGCGCGGCTGGCATGTCTCGCTCAGCCATGACGCGGGGATCGCTTCGGCGGTGGTCATCGCGGAGGGGTGACGTGTGGGCCTGCCTCCTGGGCGGGCGGCCGCTGGCCGGTGGGCGGGCGCGTGTCTCGGCGGTGGGTCGGGGCCGCGCCGGGGCGTCTCCTCGGACGGTGAACGTGACTGCT
Source organism: Streptomyces sp. JLBT605 (assembly GCF_058215555.1). Classification (NCBI taxonomy): domain Bacteria; kingdom Bacillati; phylum Actinomycetota; class Actinomycetes; order Kitasatosporales; family Streptomycetaceae; genus Streptomyces; species Streptomyces sp. JLBT605. Next base: position 2,550,202 of record NZ_CM177087.1, on the reverse strand, counting down.
ACGTCGAGAGGTGAACGTCCGTTTGGTTCACCGTCCTGCGGGGAGCGCCCCGACACGTCCCCTTCCGCCGGTCGGGCGACTCTCCGCCGGTGCCGGTGCCGGTGCCGGTGCCGGTGCCGGTGGCCGGTGGCCGGTACCTGGCGGGAGCCGGTGGGCCGTTGGGGTGTCAGGCCGTGGTGATGTCCGCCCAGGCGTCGGGGAGGGCTGACGCCACCTCGTACGCGGTGATCGGCGCGCCCAGCCGGCCGGTGGCGCGGCGGGCGGCCAGGCCGTGCAGATACGCGCCGGCCGCCGCCGCGTCCAGCGGGGACAGGCCGCTCGCCAGCAGCGACCCGGTCAGGCCGGACAGCACATCGCCGCTGCCGGCCGTGGCCAGCCAGCCGGTGCCCGTGGGGTTGACCCGCGCCGGACCGGTGTCCGAGGCGATCAGCGTGGTGGAGCCCTTGAGCAGCACGGTGGCGGCATGCCGCTCGGCCAGCGCCCGGACGGCCCGCAGCCGGTTCCCCTCGACCTCCTCGCGGGAGGTGCCGAGCAGCGCGGCCGCCTCCCCGGCGTGCGGGGTGAGCAGCGTCGGCGCACTGCGCACCGCGTCGTGCGGCAGCAGCCGCAGGCCGTCCGCGTCCACCAGTACCGGGACCTCGGAGGCGAGCACGTCCTCCAGGTCCCGGCGAGCGTCCCAGCCGTCGCCGAGGCCGGGTCCGACGACCCAGGCCTGCACGCGCCCCGCCTTGTGCGGCGGGCCGCTGTGCACCAGGGTCTCCGGGAAGCGGGCGATGACCGCGTCCGCCGCCGGGCCCACGTACCGGACGGCACCCGCGCCGCCGCGCAGCGCGCCCGCCACGGCCAGCACCGCCGCGCCCGGGTAGCGCGCCGAACCGGCCACCACCCCGACGACCCCTCGCCGGTACTTGTCGCTCTCCGCCGAGGGGTAGGGCAGTAGGGCGGCCACATCGGCGTGCTGGAGGGCGACGAGGTCCGGCTCGGAGGGCAGCCAGGGATCGAGGCCGATGTCGACCAGGCGCAGCGACCCGGCCCGTTCGTGCGCGGGGTCGATGAGCAGGCCGGGCTTGTAGGCGCCGAAGGTGACCGTCAGGTCGGCGGGCACCGCGGCGCCGTGCAGCTCACCGGTGTCGGCGTCCACCCCGCTGGGCAGGTCGACGGCGACGAGGATGCCCCGGACCGCGCGGACCAGGTGCTCCGCGTCCGGCCGCAGCCCGCCCTTGCCGCCGATGCCGACGATCCCGTCGATGACCAGGTCGGCCCCCGAGACGGCCGCCACCGCCGCGTCCGCCACCTTCGAGGTGGTGCCCGCACCACCTCCGCCGGCAGGCCCGGTGCCGGCGCCGGCCCCCGCGCCGGCCGTCCCGGTCTCGGCTCCTGGGCCGGTCCGCGTACCGTCCGCCGGGCCGACACCGGCCGGCCCCGGGGGCACGTCTGCACTGGCCGCCCCGGCCGTTGCGCCGGGTCCGGCGTCCGGCCCCGGCGCGGGGACGACGCGGCCGCCTGCCGCGCGCAGGGCGCGCAGGGCGGCCTGGTGGGTGCGGTCCGGGGCCAGCAGCACCGCGGTCACCCCGGCGCCGCGGCGGGCCAGCCGGGCGCCCGCGTAGAGCGCGTCGCCGCCGTTGTCGCCGCTGCCCACCAGGAGCGCGACGCGCGCCCCGTACACCTTGCGCAGCAGATCGGCGCAGGCGGCGGCCAGCCCGGCGGCGGCGCGCTGCATCAGCGCGCCCTCCGGCAGCTGGGCCATCAGCGCGCGCTCGGCGGCTCGTACGGTCTCGACACGGTAGGCAGTCCTCATGTGCCCAGTCTCTCGGGCGGATCATCCGCTGTCCCGGGAAAACCGCGCCCGCGCCCGCGCCCGCGGACCGGCCGGCCGTCGGGTGTGGTGTCCGTGCCGGGAACCGGTCGCCCGGCGCGTCCTGAGACACTGGCGGGGATGACTGCGAACCCCGGAGGTATGCCCTCCGCCTCCGCCGCGCTTCCGCCCCGCACCCGCGCCGAGATCGACCTGGGCGCGCTGCGGGCCAATGTGCGCGCCCTGCGCGCCCGCGCGCCGCGGGCCGAGCTGATGGCCGTGGTCAAGTCGGACGCGTACGGCCACGGCGCGATCCGGTGTAGCCGCGCCGCCCGCGCGGCCGGGGCGAGCTGGCTGGGTACCGCCACCCCGGAGGAGGCGCTGGCGCTGCGCGCGGCGGGCGACCGCGGGCGGCTGATGTGCTGGCTGTGGACGCCCGGTGGCCCCTGGCGGGAGGCGATCGAGGCGGACATCGACGTCTCGGTCAGCGGTATGTGGGCGCTGCACGAGGCCATCGCCGCCGCGCGCGCCGCCGGCCGCACCGCGCGGGTGCAGCTCAAGGCGGACACCGGGCTCGGCCGCAACGGCTGCCAGCCCGCCGACTGGCCGGAACTCGTCGCCGCCGCCCGCGCCGCCGAGGACGAGGGCACGATCCGGGTCACCGGCCTGTGGTCGCACTTCGCCTGCGCCGACGAGCCCGGTCACCCCTCCATCGCGGCCCAGCTCACCTCCTTCCGGGAGCTGGTCGGACACGCCGAGGCGCAGGGCATCGATCCGGAGGTCCGGCACATCGCCAATTCCGCGGCGGCCCTGACCCTCCCCGAGTCCCACTTCGACCTGGTCCGGGCCGGAATCGCCGTCTACGGGGTCTCGCCGAGCCCCGAGATCGGCACCCCGGCCGACTTCGGGCTGCGGCCGGTCATGACGCTCACCGCCGACCTCGCCCTGGTCAAGCAGGTGCCCGGCGGCCACGGGGTCTCCTACGGGCACCACTACGTCACCCCCGGCGAGACCACCCTGGCCCTGATCCCGGTCGGCTACGCGGACGGCATCCCGCGGCACGCCTCGGGCACCGGCCCGGTGCTGGTCGCGGGCAAGTGGCGGACGGTGGCCGGGCGGGTGGCGATGGACCAGTTCGTCGTGGACCTCGGCGGCGACACCGCGGCCCCCGGCGACCAGGCGGTGCTCTTCGGACCGGGCGACCGGGGCGAGCCGACGGCCGAGGACTGGGCCCGCGCCGTCGGTACCATCGCGTACGAGATCGTCACCCGGATCGGGACCCGGGTGCCGCGCGTCTACGTGGGTGAGACCACCGAGCACGACACCGACGAGACGTGAGCAGGCGTACGCGACCGGGACCGGGAGACCGAGCACGGGAACCACGGCCCAGGCCGGGTACCGAGCGACCGACCACGGGGGCTTGAGCATGGGCGAGACCACGATCGGGACGCCGTCGGGCAGCGGCGGCTGGCGGCGGGGCGCCGGGCTGGCCGGTGCCGCGATAGGCGTGGTCGCGGCCGGCGCGGCGGCCGGCGTCGCCCTGGAGCGGCTCACCGTCGGCCGCGAGGTGCGCCGCAAGGCGCGGCTGGAACTGGACGCCTCCGGCCCCTTCGGCACCCTGCGCGGCACTCCGGGGACGGCGCTCGCCGACGACGGCACCGAGCTGTACTACGAGGTCGAGGAGGCGCGGCCCGCCTCGTCCCGGCTGCGGAGCGGACGGCCGGCCGCCCCGGTCACGGTCGTCTTCAGCCACGGCTACTGCCTGGCCCAGGACTGCTGGCACTTCCAGCGCGCGGCGCTGCGCGGGGTGGTCCGTGCCGTCTACTGGGACCAGCGCAGCCACGCCCGCTCCGAGCGCGGCCGGGCGCAGCTCGACGACGGCATTCCGCTCGGCTTCGACCAGCTCGGCCGCGATCTGAAGGCCGTCATCGACGCCGCCGCGCCCGAGGGCCCGCTGGTCCTGGTCGGTCACTCGATGGGCGGCATGACGATGATGGCGCTCGCCGACCAGTACCCGGAGCTGGTGCGCGAACGGGTGGCGGCCGCGGCCTTCCTCGGCACCTCGGCTGGCCGGCTCAGCGAGGTCAGCTTCGGGCTGCCGGCGGCCGGGGTGAAGGCGGCCCGCCGGGTGCTGCCCGGCCTGCTGCGCGCCCTGGGCTCGCAGACCGAGCTGGTCGAGCGCGGCCGCCGCGCCACCGCCGATCTCTTCGCCGGACTGATCAAGCGGTACTCCTTCGGGTCCAGGGACGTCGACCCGGCGGTGGGCCGCTTCGCCGAGCGCCTGATAGAGGCGACGCCGATCGACGTGGTCGCCGAGTTCTACCCGGGGTTCATGGAGCACGACAAGGCCGGTGCGCTGCCGGTCTTCGCCGGCCTGCCGGTGCTGGTGCTGGCGGGCGAGAAGGACCTGATCACGCCGAGCGAGCACAGCGAGGTCATCGCGGAGGCCCTGCCGGGCGCGCGGCTGGTGATCGTGGAGGGCTCCGGGCACCTGGTGATGCTGGAGCACCCCGAGGTGGTCAACGCACACCTGGCCGAACTGCTGGAGCGCGCCGGAGCCGGCACCACCGCCGCCACGGGCGCCGCCCTGGCGGCCATGCGGACCCCCGCGGGCCCGGCCGCGGGCTGAGCGGATCCCCGCGCACCGCCGCGCTGCGAACCACCGCGGCCTGAGCGAATCCTTCCGTACCGCCCCAGGGCCGTACCATCGGCCGATATGGACCACCCGCACGCCGCATCCGGAACCGCCCCTGTCGAATCCGGCACCGCGCCCGCCGCATCCGGCGCCGGCCCGGCCGGATCCGCCCCCGAGGCCGCGCCCGTGACCATCCCCGAGCCCGCGACGGGCGCCGAGCCGGGCCGCGCCACCGCGCGGCTCACCATCACCACCGCCGAGCAGATGCGTGAGCTGGGCCGCAGACTCGCCACCCTGCTGCGCCCCGGTGACCTGGTGCTGCTCACCGGCGAGCTGGGCGCCGGCAAGACGACGCTGACCCGGGGCCTGGGCGAGGGCCTGGGGGTCCGGGGCGCCGTCACCTCCCCGACCTTCGTCATCGCCCGCGTCCACCCCTCCCTCGTCGACGGCCCGCCGCTGGTCCACGTCGACGCCTACCGGCTCGGTGGTGGGCTCGATGAGATGGAGGACCTCGACCTGGACGTGTCGCTGCCGGATTCGGTGATCGCGGTGGAGTGGGGCGAGGGCAAGGTCGAGGAGCTCTCCGACGACCGGCTGCACGTGGTCATCGCGCGGGCGGTCGGCGCGGACGCCGTCGCCGCCGACGATCCGACCGCCGACGACCTGCGCGAGGTCACGCTGACCGGGATCGGGAAGCGGTGGGCCGGTACGGAGCTGTCCGCACTCGCCGGATGACCCGGGGCCGCACTGTCCGGATGAGCCGGGCTCGCCCGAGAGCCCGGCTCGCCGGATGAGTCCCGGGCGCGTGCCCGGCTCCCCGCGCCTCTCATAGATTCCGACAAGCCGTCGGGAAGATGTTGCGCAGGCGGCGCCGGGCGTGGTCACATGGAGAGAGGGCTTAGTTAGGTGTGCCTAACTTAGCAGTCTGGGCTTCCCAGGCCCCTCAAGGACTTCCCGGCTCCCAGGAGGCATCCATGTCGGCGCACAAGCCCCCTGCCGCGCCGGTCCGGCCCGGCCGGGACCGCGACCATGACGACGCGCGCGACCAGGCGCGTGACGAGCAGCCCTCGATGCGGGATCTGCTGGCCTCCTGTGCCGCGGCCACCGCCGTCTCCACGCCGCCCAAGGGCGCGGAAGCGCGGGGCGAGCACCTCGGCCACGGGCCCGGCGATCAGGAGCAGGGACGCAGCCAGGGGCACGGGCGGAACCAGAACCACGGGCCGGATCAGGGCCACCGGCAGGATCACGGCCACGGGCAGGCGCAGGACCGGCGCCAGGACCGGGACGCCGCGTAACCCACACGGGTGGAACTACGGGACGACGACCACCTTGGTGTCGACCACCGCGAAGTCCCACATCGCGTTGCCGTCGACCCGGCTCTCCCGGATACCACCGGTCTTCTTCTTCGCGTTCGGGTTGGGCGTGGAGCCGTCCAGGGACGCGCTGAAGCCGAACACTATGCCGTCCTCCTGGTGGAAGACGATGACATGTTCGACCTGCACACCGTCCGAGCCGACGAGGCCGAGCGAGCGCGAGGTCACCCCGTACGCCCCCGGGTCGGGGTCCACCGAGCTGGGCGCCACCGGGAAGGACCGCTGCAGGCGCCCGTCCGCGCCCACCAGCCACACCCGCTTGGCGTCGAGCGAGTAGACGACGCGCTTGCCGGTGCCCGAGTCGGCGGGCACCTTCTTCGCCGCCTGCTTGTCCTTGCCGCCGCCCTTGGGGCTGCTGGTGTGGGAATCCGCGCGGGCCTGGGTGGGGTGGTCCGGGGCGGTCGCCTGGGCCTGATAGGCGAGGAAGCCGACGGCTGCCAGCGCCACCGCGGTGAGCCCCGCGACGGCCGGCCCGGCGCTACTGCGTCCCACGCTCCGTCACCTTCTCTGCGACCGTACTCCCGTAACTCCCAACGGTGACCGTAGCACTCGGCGGCCCCACCGATGTGCTTGTACGGCTTGTGTGCTCTTTCATGCCAGGCGACTGGCGGTGTCCGGCGCGCCGTAGGCTTGTTCTCGTGTTGCTGCTCGCCCTTGATACCGCCACCCCAGCCGTCACCGCCGCCCTGCACGACGGCACGCACGTCATCGCCGAGGTGACCCGGACCGACGCCCGGCGCCACGGCGAGCTGCTGCTGCCCGCCGTCGACCAGGTGCTGAGCGAGGCCGGCCGGACCCTCGCGGAGCTGACCGGCATCGTCGTCGGCGTCGGCCCCGGCCCCTACACCGGGCTGCGCGTCGGCCTGGTCACCGCGGCCACCTTCGGAGCGGCCCTGGACGTCCCGGTCCTCGGGCTGTGCACCCTGGACGGCATCGCCTACGCCGCCGGGCAGGCGGGCCTGGACGGGCCGCTGGTCGTCGCGACGGACGCGCGGCGCAAGGAGGTCTACTGGGCCCGCTACGACTCGCCGCGCGAGCGCGTGACCGAGCCCGCGGTGGACCGGCCCGCCGAGATCGCCGAGCGGGTCGCGGAGCTGCCCGCGGTCGGCGCGGGCGCCCTGCTCTACCCGGACTCCTTCGGCGAGGTGCCGCCGGGGAGCCCGGAGCACCAGTCGGCGGGCGCGCTGGCCTCGCTGGCCGCCGAGAAGCTCGCCGCGGGCGAGTCGGTGGCCTCCGGCGGCTTCCTGCCGGACCGGCCGCTGTATCTGCGCCGCCCGGACGCGCAGGTGCCGGCCAACTACAAGGTGGTCACCCCGTCGTGAGCGGCGCGGAGGGGGTGACCGGCTCCGCCGCCGGTGGCGAGAGCGCCGTACTGCGCGAGATGCGCTGGTGGGACATCGAGCCGGTGCTGGAGCTGGAGCTGGACCTGTTCCCCGAGGACGCCTGGTCCGCGGGCATGTTCTGGTCCGATCTTGCGCAGTCGCGCGGCCCGTTCGCCACCCGGCACTACGTCGTCGCCGAGGCCGGCGGGCGGATCGTCGGGTACGCCGGACTGGCCGCCATCGACGGCACCGGAGACGTGCTGACCATCGGCGCCGCCCGCGACCACTGGGGCACCGGCCTCGGCGCCCGGCTCCTCACCGACCTCATCCAGGCCGCCACCGACTTCGAATGCCATGAGGTGCTGCTGGAGGTGCGCGTGGACAACATACGGGCCCAGCGCCTCTACGAACGCTTCGGCTTCGCCCCCGTCGGCATCCGCAAGGGCTACTACCAGCCGGGCAACGTCGACGCGCTGGTGATGCGCCTGTCCGACCCCGCGAGCCCGCCCGCGCCCGCCGCCCCGGCCGGGCCGCCGGACGCCGTCACCCCGGCCCGACTGCCGGGCCCCGCCACCCCGGCCCGGCCGGATCCCGCCACCCCGCCCTCGGTCCCTGATCCAGAAGCGCAAGGAACACAGAACCATGGCTGACTCACGCCGCTTCCGCAGCGAGCCTCTCGTCCTCGGCATCGAGACCTCCTGCGACGAGACCGGCGTCGGCATCGTCCGCGGACACACCCTGCTCGCCGACGCGGTCGCCTCCAGCGTGGACGAGCACGCCCGCTTCGGCGGCGTCGTCCCGGAGGTGGCCTCCCGGGCCCACCTGGAGGCCATGGTCCCCACCATCCAGCGGGCGCTGAAGGAGGCCGGCGTCGCCGCCTCCGACCTCGACGGCATCGCGGTGACCGCCGGCCCGGGCCTCGCCGGCGCCCTGCTGGTCGGCGTCTCCGCCGCCAAGGCGTACGCCTACGCGCTGGGCAAGCCGCTCTACGGCGTCAACCACCTCGCCTCGCACATCTGCGTCGACCAGCTGGAGCACGGCGCCCTGCCGGAGCCCACCATGGCCCTGCTGGTCAGCGGTGGCCACTCCTCGCTGCTGCTGGCGCCCGACATCACCAGCGACGTGCGGCCGCTCGGCTCGACCATCGACGACGCGGCCGGCGAGGCGTTCGACAAGATCGCCCGGGTGCTCAACCTCGGCTTCCCCGGCGGCCCGGTCATCGACCGCATCGCGCGCGACGGCGACCCGGACGCGATCAGGTTCCCGCGCGGGCTCACCGGCCCCCGCGACCCCATCTACGACTTCTCCTTCTCCGGCCTGAAGACCGCCGTCGCCCGCTGGATCGAGGCCAAGCGCGCCGCCGGTGAGGAGGTCCCCGTCGCCGACGTCTCCGCCTCCTTCCAGGAGGCCGTCGTCGACGTCCTCACCCGGAAGGCGGTCCGCGCCTGCAAGGACAACGGCGTCGACCACCTGATGATCGGCGGTGGCGTGGCGGCCAACTCCCGGCTGCGCGCGATGGCCGAGCGCCGCTGCGAGGACGCGGGCATCACCCTGCGCGTCCCGCGCCCCAAGCTGTGCACCGACAACGGCGCGATGGTCGCGGCACTGGGCGCCGAGATGGTCGCCCGCAACCGCCCCGCCTCCAGCTGGGACCTGTCGGCCGACTCCTCCCTGCCGGTCACCGACCCGCACGTCCCCGGCACCCACCACCACGACGACGACGGTCACGCGCATTCCGGGGCGGCCCACTCGCACGACCACTTCCACGAGCTGAGCAAGGACAACCTGTACTCATGAGGGCCGCATGACCGTCGCGCTGATGTGGGAGGCCCGCGCCCCGGAGAGCCGGGGCGCGGAGCTGCTCGCCTGGGTCGATCGCCAGCCGCTGCGCCCCGCCCCGCTGCGCCGGGAGACCTTCCGCGCCCCCGAGGACCGGGTCCTGGTCATCACCTGGTGGGACGCGGCGTACGACGCGCCCCTGCCCGAGCTCCCCGAGCCGGAGACCGGGCTGACCACGCGCCCGGTGCACCGGTGGCGGTTCGAGGCCGTGGGGGAGTCGTAGGGAAGCCGTAGGGGAGCAGCCACCGGAGGAAGGCGCTCCATGCGGGGGCCCGGCTGCGCGCCCGGATGGGGGCACAGAGAGACTGACCGGATGACCGCCAGCACGCCCCTCCCGCCGTCGCCGTCGGACCCCGGCACAGCAGACCCCGGCATATCGGACCCCGGTATATCGGACCTCGACCTGCCCGACCCGTCGGACCCGGAGATATCGCCGCCGTCGGAGATACCCGCCGACGGGCCCGAACGCGAGGCGCTGCTCGCCGACCGGAGCCGTGTTCTGGCCGGGCTGGCCCACCGGTACCTGGACCGGCTGCGCGCCCTGTGGTTCCTGCTGCTGACCGGGCTGCTGGCGCTGGGCTGGTCGATCGCCTCGCCGGGCATCGGCTATCTGCTCGAAGGCGACCTGTTCAACGTGGTGGTCGGCGGGATGCTGCTGCTCCTCGCGGCGGCCATGATGGTGCCGTCCGCGCTCGCCCTCGCCGACGGTGTCCGGGAGGACCTCGGGGTACGGGCCGCGCTGCGCGGCTGGGCGGTGGCGGCCCGCCGGCCGCAGCATCGCCCCCGCTGGCACCGCCCCGGGCGCGCCCTGCTCTGGCTGCTGTGCTCGATGGCGCTCGCCTGCACCGGTGCGACCCTGGGGGCGGTGACCCTGGCCGCCACCCTCGACGAGCAGGCCGTCTACCCGGCCGGCCTGGGTCTGGCGGTCATCCTCGCGTCCTGCGGCACGCTGGGCCTGGTCAAGGCCGTCGACTACTACCGCCTGGTGGTCCGCGAGCTCAGTCTCCCGCCCCGCCCCGGCGGCGGCGCCCACCGCTGACCGCCCGCGCCCACGGCCGGCCCTGGCGGTCCGGTCAGGGCGCGGCGGGGTGGCCCAGGAGCATGCTCGGGGCACCGGCCACCCGGGTGAGGAAGACGGTGCACGCCTTGGGACCGGCGAGCTTGAGCTTCCTGCGCAGCTCCTCCGGCTCCACCGCCGAGCCGCGTTTCTTCACCGTCACCACGCCCACCTCGCGCTCCCGCAGCAGTGCCTTGAGCCGCTTGACGTTGAACGGCAGCACATCGGTGATCTCGTACGGCGTCGACCAGGCGGTGGGCCGCAGCGTGTCGGAGGTGATGTAGGCGATGGTCGGGTCGATCAGCCCGCCGTCCACCTCTTCGGCGGCTTCGGCGACCAGGTGCGCGCGGATCACCGCGCCGTCCGGCTCGTACAGATAGCGGCCGACCGGGCGTACCTGCGGATCGGGGAGGCCGCGGCCGACCAGCGAGGCGCCCTGGGGCAGCAGGGTCGCCCGCCGCACGCCGGGTTCGGCGCCGAACCACAGCACGGCCTCCTTCACGTCGCCGCCGTCCGAGATCCACTCCGCCTCGGCCTCGTCCGGGATCGCCTCGTGCGGGATGCCCGGCGCGATCTTGATGGCGCCGAACTGGGCCGTACGGGCGGTCTCCACCGCCCAGGACAGCGGCGGTGAGTACGCCTCCGGGTCGAAGATCCGGCCGCGGCCGCCGCGCCGCGCGGGGTCGATGAAGACCGCCTCGTACCCCCTGGCCTCCGGGTAGGTGGTGACATCGGCGCAGACCGGGATCAGCAGCTCCGACACGCCCAGCGCCGCCGCGTTCGCCCGCACCACCGCGCAGGTCAGCGGGTCCTGGTCGACGGCCGGGACGACGAAGCCGCGCCGGGCGAGGGCGAGCGCGTCACCGCCGATGCCGCAGCACAGGTCCAGCACCTCCACCGGTCCGTGCGCGGCGAAGCGCTCGGCGCGGTAGCGGGCCACCGACACGCGGGTGGACTGCTCCAGGCCGTTCGGGGTGAAGTACATCCGGTAGGCGTCGTCCCCGAACTTCGCCTCCGCCCGCTGCCGCAGCCGGGCCTGGCCGAGCGCCGCCGAGACCAGTTCGGCCGGGTGCTCGCGGCGCAGCCGGGTGGCGGTGGCCAGCTCCTGGCCGGGGTCGAAGTCCCGCAGCTCGGTCAGCAGCCGCTGCCCCTCGGGGGTGAGCAGTCGTTCGAAGGCGTCAACATCCACCCGCTCATTCTCCCCGTGCGCGGCCGTGGTGGGGGCGCGCGCGGATCGTGACGCGCCCGACGGATTGGCACTCTAGTTGACTGAGTGCTAACCGCGTCCTAGTCTCGGGGCTGGCACTCCACACCGTGGAGTGCCAGCAGCGCGACGGGCAGGTCCGGCACCCGCGACGACGGATCCACCTGGTCGCCACCTCAGACAGTTAACCCCGTGAGATCTCCGAAGGGGGAGGTCGGATCGTGACGACCGCCAGCTCCAAGGTTGCCATCAAGCCGCTCGAGGACCGCATCGTGGTCCAGCCGCTGGACGCCGAGCAGACCACGGCCTCTGGCCTGGTCATTCCGGACACCGCCAAGGAGAAGCCCCAGGAGGGCGTCGTCCTGGCCGTGGGCCCGGGCCGTTTCGAGGAGGGCAACCGCCTTCCGCTCGACGTCAACGTCGGCGACGTCGTGCTCTACAGCAAGTACGGCGGCACCGAGGTGAAGTACAACGGCGAGGAGTACCTCGTCCTCTCGGCTCGCGACGTGCTCGCGATCATCGAGAAGTAAGTCACCGAAGTTTGCTTGTGATCTGCGCCCCTGGTTCCCGCGTCTGCCGCTCAATGCGTGGCCGGGGGCAGGGGCGCAGTTCTTTGTGAGAGGACCTGGAGAGCTCCCATGGCGAAGATCCTGAAGTTCGACGAGGACGCCCGTCGCGCCCTCGAGCGTGGCGTCAACAAGCTTGCCGACACCGTGAAGGTGACGATCGGCCCCAAGGGTCGCAACGTCGTCATCGACAAGAAGTTCGGCGCCCCGACCATCACCAACGACGGTGTCACCATCGCCCGCGAGGTCGAGGTCGAGGACCCGTACGAGAACCTCGGCGCCCAGCTGGTGAAGGAGGTGGCGACCAAGACCAACGACATCGCGGGTGACGGCACCACCACCGCCACCGTGCTGGCCCAGGCGCTGGTCCGCGAGGGTCTGCGCAACGTCGCCGCCGGCGCCTCCCCGGCCGCCCTGAAGAAGGGCATCGACGCGGCCGTCAAGGCCGTCTCCGAGGACCTCCTGGCGACCGCCCGCCCGATCGACGAGAAGTCCGACATCGCCGCCGTCGCCGCGCTGTCCGCCCAGGACAAGCAGGTCGGCGACCTGATCGCCGAGGCGATCGACAAGGTCGGCAAGGACGGTGTCATCACCGTCGAGGAGTCCAACACCTTCGGCCTGGAGCTGGACTTCACCGAGGGCATGGCCTTCGACAAGGGCTACCTGTCCCCGTACTTCGTCACCGACCAGGAGCGTCTCGAGGCCGTCCTGGACGACCCGTACATCCTGATCAACCAGGGCAAGATCTCCTCCATCCAGGACCTGCTGCCGCTGCTGGAGAAGGTCATCCAGGCGGGTGGCTCCCGGCCGCTGCTGATCATCGCCGAGGACGTGGACGGCGAGGCGCTGTCCACGCTGGTCGTCAACAAGATCCGCGGCACCTTCAACGCGGTGGCCGTCAAGGCCCCCGGCTTCGGCGACCGCCGCAAGGCGATCCTCGGTGACATCGCCACCCTCACGGGTGCCACCGTCATCGCCGAGGAGGTCGGCCTCAAGCTCGACCAGGCCGGTCTGGACGTGCTGGGCACCGCCCGCCGCGTGACCGTCACCAAGGACGACACCACCATCGTCGACGGTGCGGGCAACGCGGACGACGTGGCCGGTCGCGTCGCGCAGATCAAGGCCGAGATCGAGGCCACCGACTCCGACTGGGACCGCGAGAAGCTCCAGGAGCGCCTCGCCAAGCTGGCCGGCGGTGTCTCCGTGATCCGCGTCGGTGCCGCCACCGAGGTCGAGCTCAAGGAGAAGAAGCACCGTCTGGAGGACGCCATCTCCGCGACGCGCGCCGCGATCGAGGAGGGCATCGTCTCCGGCGGTGGCTCCGCGCTCGTGCACGCCGTCAAGGTGCTCGAGGGCAACCTGGGCCTGGACGGCGACGAGGCCACCGGTGTCGCCGTGGTCCGCCGCGCCGCCGTCGAGCCGCTGCGCTGGATCGCCGAGAACGCCGGCCTCGAGGGCTACGTGATCACCGCCAAGGTGGCCGAGCTCGACAAGGGCGAGGGCTTCAACGCCGCCACCGGCGAGTACGGCGACCTGGTGAAGTCCGGCGTCATCGACCCGGTCAAGGTCACCCGCTCCGCGCTGGAGAACGCCGCCTCCATCGCCTCCCTGCTGCTCACCACCGAGACCCTCGTGGTGGAGAAGAAGGAAGAGGAAGAGGCCGCCGCGGGCCACGGCCACGGTCACGGCCACGCCCACTGAGCCAGGCGCTTCAGTTGAGCCGGCGCTCTCACTGAGCCAGGCACTCATCCGGCCGAGGCCCGGATTCCCGCACGGGAATCCGGGCCTCGCCCATGTCCGCGCCACCCGCGCCCGGGCCGCGTCACCGCGTGCCGCGCCCGCCGTGCGCGCGGTGCCCGGCGGGCGGGTTCACCGCGTCTGCACGGCGCCCAGCTCGCGCATCAGCTTGAGGTTGTCCCAGTTCCACCAGCCCTCCGCGATCTTTCCGTCCTGGAAGCGGAAGGTCGTGGTGCCGGTCATCGTCACTTCTTGGCCGGTGGCCGGTATCCCCTTGAAGTCGCCGGTGTGGGTCCCGCGCCAGCTCCACCGGGTCACCACCCGGTCGCCTTCGGCGATCTGGTCCTCGACCAGGAAGTCGAAGTCGAACGCCTGGCGGTAGCCGGCGACCTCCTGGCGGAAGCCGTTGCGGCCCATCGTGTCCCGCTCGTTGGCCTGGTCGTGGTCGTGGTAGTCCTCGGCGACCACCTCGTCGAACCCGACGTAGTCGCCCCCGGCCAGTTCCTCGAAGAAGCGGCGCGCCATCGCCTTGTTGAGCTGCTCGTCCCGGACCACATCGAGGTCCGTGAACATCGGCATCTCGTCGCAGAGCGCGACCATCTCCCGGAAGATCCGATCCGTCTCCGGCATCTGCGAGTTCCGCATCGCCTCTTCGTACGACGGGAACTCCACGATCTCGATGACATGCGAGCGATCGGACCGGTCCGAGCCGACGATCGAGTGCGTCGCCGTCCGCCTGCCCTGGGTGTGCTCGACCCAGGTGTCCATGAGCCGGTTGAGCTCTTCCAGCTTGTCGGTCTTGCAATCGATGATCTGTACGAATGTCATGGCGCCTCCTGGTACGGGATGCCCCATGACCAGTCTATGGCGGTATGCCCGGCCCGGTAGCCCGCTCGGATCAGGGCCTGCCGGGTCCGTAACGCCGCCCGGCGCGCGAGGAGACCCCGGTCAGCGCCCGGCGCGGCACCAGCTTCACCACGCCCATCAGCGCCTTGTACCGAGGGTCGGGAATGCTCAGCGTCTTGCCGTGCGCCAGGTCCTTCAGCGCCGTGGCGACCAGCTTGTCCGCGTCCAGCCACATCCAGTTGGGCACGTTGTCGGTGCCCATCCCGGCCCGCTCGTGGAACTCGGTCCGAACGAAGCCGGGGCAGAGCGCCATCAGCCGGACCCCGGGAGCGCCCACGTCCCGGGCCACCCCCTGGGTGAACTGCACGACCCATGCCTTGCTGGCCCCGTAGGTGCCGCGCGGCACGAACGCCGCCACCGAGGCGACGTTGACGATCCCGCCGCGCCCCCGCTCCCGCATCGGGCCCAGGGCCGCGGTGGTGAGCCGCAGCACCGCCTCGCAGTGCACCTTCAGCATCGTCAGCTCGTCGGCCACCGGCACTTCGAGGAAGTGGCCGCGATGGCCGAACCCCGCGTTGTTCACCAGCAGATCGACGGGACGCTTGGCGTCCGACACCCGGGCCTCGACCGCCGCGATCCCGTCGTCCTCGGACAGGTCGGCCCGCAGTACCTCCACTTCCACGCCATGCCGGTCGTGCAGTTCGGTGGCCTGCTCCCGCAGCCGCGGCTCATTCCGCGCCACCAGCACCAGGTCGTGCCCTTCGGCGGCGAGCCGGCGCGCGAACGCGGCGCCGATGCCCGCCGTGGATCCGGTAATCAGTGCAGTCGTCATGGACGCACGGTAGCCGTGCCGGTCGTGCGGCAGGCGGGGCAGGGCCCGGGACTTGGCGGGCTGTCAGCTCGATGGACGGCTGACACGCCCGCGGCCCGGGGCCCGGACCGGGTGAAAGGTTCAGTTTCCGGACGGCATGCTTCCGGACGACGTGGATCCGGGCGACATGGGTCCGGGCGACGTCTTCGCCGCGTACGCCTCCGCCTTCAGCCGGGACTCGGGGTTCAGCGCCTCACCGGCCGCCAGCACCCGGGGCAGCAGCGCCCGTTCGGTGGTCCTGGCGCGGAACAGGAAGGCCACCGTCACCTCGTGGTCCGGCCGGTGCACGATCTCGATCGGATCCCCGGCCCGGATCTCGCCCGGCTGGACCACCCGCAGATACGCGCCCGGGGCGGCGGCCTCCGTGAACCGTTTCACCCACCCCTTCTCGCCGAGCCAGCCGGCGAAGGTGCGGCACGGAATGCGGGGCGAGGTGACCTCCAGCACCAGATCGCGGCCGATCCGCCAGCGCTCGCCGATCAGCGCGCCGCTCACCTCCAGGCCGCTGGTGGTGAGGTTCTCGCCGAACACCCCGCCGGGCAGCTCGCGGCCGAGCGCCCGCTCCCAGTCGTCCAGATCCTCCCGGGCGTAGGCGTAGACCGCCTGGTGCTCGCCGCCGTGGTGACGCAGATCGCAGATGGTGTCCCCGGCCACGCCGCTGCCGCCGACGCCCTTGGGGCCGGGCGCGGCCACCGCCACCGGCCCGGTCGCGGGTCGCTTGTCGATGCCGGTGAGGCCGAGGTCGGTGTGTTCCGAGGCGTACGGGTGCGCGAGGTTCACGGAGATCAGGTGCATGACCGCACGGTAAGCGGCGCCCGCCCGCCCTCGCCAACGGGTAATCGCACGCCCAAGCGGTGTGCGGAGCCGCCGGGCGGGGATCGCCGAGCACGATCACGGCGGCGCGGGCGAAGATCGCCGGCTAAAAGCGACCGGCCGATTTTCCCGCCCACCCCCAAGCGGCGCTTATGCTCGAGCCATGATCGAGGCACGTCATCTCCGGGTGCTGCGCGCGGTGGCCGCCAGTGGCTCCTTCTCCGCCGCCGCCCGCGACCTGGGCTGCACCCAGCCCGCCGTCAGCCAGCAGATGAAGGCCCTCGAACAGTCCGTGGGCACCCCGCTGCTGGTCCGCACCGGACGCGAGATGCGGCTCACCGAGGCGGGCGAGGCGCTGGTGCGGCACGCGGCCGGGATCCTCGCCGGGCTCACCGCGGCGGAGGAGGAGGTCGCGGCCATCGCCGGGCTGCGGGCCGGCCGGGTCCGGCTGGTCTCCTTCCCCAGCGGCAGCTCGACCCTGGTGCCCACCGCGCTGGCCGGGCTGCGCGCCGCGCACCCGGGCACCCGGGTCTCGCTGGTCGAGGCCGAACCGCCGCGCTCGGCGGAGATGCTGCGCGCGGGCGACTGCGAGATCGCCCTGGCCTTCCGCTACCCGGAGGTCCGGGGTTCGGACCCGGCGGCCGAGGCCGAATGGGATGACCTGGTGGTGCGCCCGCTGCTCTCGGACCGGCTGGTCGGGGTCGTCCCGGAGGGGCACCGGCTCGCCGAGGCCGAGTCGGTGGGCATCGCCGAGCTGGCCGGGGAGCCGTGGATCGCGGGCTGCCTGCGGTGCCGCCGCCACCTGGTGGAGGTCTGCGAGAACGCCGGCTTCACCCCCCGGATCGACTTCGCGACCGATGACTACCCGGCGGTGATCGGCCTGGTGGGCGCCGGGCTCGGGGTGGCGGTCCTCCCCGAGCTGGCGCTGGAGTCGGTACGAGCCAAGGGCGCCCGGGCGGTGCGGGTCGAGCCCGCCGTGCAGCGCGAGGTGGTCGCGCTGACCCTGCCGGATCTCGCCCGGGTGCCGGCGGTGGCGGCCACGCTGGAGCGCCTGGAGCTGGCGGCCCGCCGCTGAGCCGCGGGCCGGGGCCGAAGTGGCCCCGGCGGACGCGGGCCCAGGCAGGAACGGGTCCAGGCGAGCGCGGCTCCTGGCGGGCGCTTCCAGTCAGGCGCAGAAACGATTTTTCACTGCGAAGGTGCGTCGACCCCCTCAGGGATTCGACGCACCCGATGCCGCGATCACCCGATGCCGGGCGCGCCCCATCAACTCCTCGCGCTCGTCCTCGGTGAGGCCGCCCCACACGCCGTACGGCTCACGCACCGCCAGCGCGTGCGCCGCGCACTGGGCGCGTACCGGGCAGCGCATGCAGACCTCCTTCGCCGAGGCCTCACGGGCGCTGCGGGCCGCGCCTCGCTCGCCCTCGGGGTGGAAGAAGAGTGAGCTGTCGACCCCGCGGCACGCGGCGAGCAGCTGCCAGTCCCACAAGTCGGCGTTGGGGCCGGGTAGGCGGGAGAAATCGGCCATTGCTTCTTATCCCCTCGTGGTTCTGGTCGGTGGACGCGGTGCTCAGGACCGCCCATCCGCTGTGTGAGCAGATGAAAATATGACTCATGGCGAATCTAGCCACACATGGCACCAGATTGGAAGCAAAGTCCTCAAATGCCACCGAACCGGGCATGGCTTCGAAACGGGCGCGACAGATGCGATGAAGCTGCTCTGTGTCCACTCCCTCACGTAGAGTGTTCAAGGTGGCCGCCGGACCCCGTAACTCTTTCGGGTGACCGTCGTTGAGAGTGCGGAGGCGGTTGATGGATCAAGCGCTCGGACGGATGTCCGAGTCGATCAATCGCTCGGTGACGATACGTACCAGCCTGGAGGCTCAAGGTGACGCGCATCAGCTGCGGAGGGCGGCCATGACATCCGTCCTCGTCTGCGACGACTCCCCGCTTGCCCGAGAGGCGCTGCGGCGCGCGGTCGCGACCGTGCCCGGCGTCGAGCGTGTGACCACGGCGGCCAACGGCGAGGAAGTCCTCCGCCGCTGGGGCGCCGACCGCTCGGACCTGATTCTGATGGACGTGCGCATGCCCGGCCTGGGCGGTGTCGAAACCGTCCGTCGGCTGCTCTCGGCGGACCCGGGCGCGCGCATCATCATGCTGACGGTCGCCGAGGACCTGGACGGCGTCGCGCTCGCGGTCGCCGCGGGCGCCCGCGGCTATCTGCACAAGGACGCGTCCCGCGCCGAGCTGCGCGCCACCGTGACCCAGGCGCTCGCCGACCCGACCTGGCGGCTCGCCCCGCGTCGGCTGCGGTCCGCCGAGATGGGCGCCGCCCCGACGCTCACCGCCCGGGAGATCCAGGTGCTGGAGGGCATGAGCCACGGCCGGTCCAATGCCGAGATCGGCCGGGAGCTCTTCCTCTCGGAAGACACCGTGAAGACCCACGCCCGGCGTCTCTTCAAGAAGCTCGGCGCCTCGGACCGGGCCCATGCGGTGGCCCTCGGCTTCCGCTGGGGCCTGGTCCGCTAGCCCAGTGCGGGGTCCAGCGCGATGAGGTCGCGGTGCGAGTCGGCCGCCCGGCGGCCCGCACCGCGACCTCGTCACGTCGAGGGCATACGCCGAAAGCTCATCCGATGCCGCATCCTTGAGGTGTGACTCCCTCCCTGGCACAGGCCGAGGAAACTCACTCGGCCGGAAGAACCTCATGACGGACACGACCTGCCCGCCGCCGTGCGGCACGGTCACAAGGTATCGGCGAAGTTCTGGGCGCGGGGTTGGGCTTACCCGAAAGGGGGAGGCGTGGGACGTGAGTGCGAAGACACCGGCGCGTAACGGTTCGGTGCACAACTACGAGGGCGGTGCCGTGGAACGTTTGATGCCAAGGCACCATGGACCGATGCGTGACGACGAGAGCCTGGGGTCAGCCGTGGCCACAGGCCGGGGTGAGATCGGTGCCCTGGTTCGCCGCGCTGCCGAGGGGGATGAGCGCGCCACCCACGATCTGCTCGCCCGGGTGCACCCGCTCGCCCTCCGCTACTGCCGGACCCGGCTCTCCCGGCTTCCCGGAGACGCCCGGCATTTCGTGGACGACCTGGCCCAGGAGGTCTGCCTGGCGGTGCTGTGCGCGCTGCCGCGCTACCGCGACACCGGGCGGCCGTTCGAGGCGTTCGTCGTCGCCATCGCCGCGCACAAGGTCGCCGACCTCCAGCGGGCCGCGATGCGCCACCCGGGCAGCACCGCGGTGCCCTCGGACGAGATGCCGGAGCAGCCGGACGACTCGCTCGGCCCCGAGGAGCGGGCGCTGCTCAGCAGCGATGCCGAGTGGGCGAAGAAGCTGCTGGCCAACCTCCCGGAGAACCAGCGCGAGCTGGTCCTGCTGCGGGTGGCGGTCGGGCTCACCGCTGAGGAGACCGGTCAGATGCTGGGGATGTCGCCGGGCGCGGTGCGCGTCGCCCAGCACCGTGCGCTGAGCAGGCTGCGCGCCCTCGCCGAGCAGTAGTCGGTCCGGCACGGCGCGGCACGCCCCCGCGGTTCCGTAGAAACATACAAGTGACGCGGTCCTCATCGGCTGTGGAATGGGACACCTGCTCAGGCCGTTAGCATGGGAGTCCGCGCTGGGCAAGACCATTTGGAAGGGTGTCATGACTGACAACGTCGACGGGGTGCCTGAGAAATTCGCGATGCTCGGGCTGACGTACGACGACGTGCTGCTGCTGCCGGGCGCCTCCGAGGTGCTCCCGAACGCGGTCGACACCTCGTCCAGGATCACCCGGAACGTACGGGTCAACGTGCCGCTGCTCTCCGCCGCGATGGACAAGGTCACCGAGTCCCGGATGGCCATCGCGATGGCCCGCCAGGGCGGCGCCGGCGTGCTGCACCGCAATCTGTCCGTCGAGGACCAGGCCAACCAGGTCGACCTGGTCAAGCGCTCCGAGTCGGGCATGGTCACCGACCCGATCACGGTCGGCCCGGACGCCACGCTGCACGAGGCGGACGCGCTCTGTGCGAAGTTCCGGATCAGCGGCGTGCCGGTGACCGACCCGGCGGGCAAGCTGCTGGGCATCGTCACCAACCGCGACATGGCCTTCGAGCTGGACCGCAGCCGTCAGGTCCGCGAGGTCATGACCCCGATGCCGCTGGTCACCGGCAAGGTCGGGATCTCCGGCGAGGACGCCATGGAGCTGCTCCGCCGGCACAAGATCGAGAAGCTGCCGCTGGTCGACGACGCGGGCGTGCTCAAGGGCCTGATCACGGTCAAGGACTTCGTCAAGGCCGAGAAGTACCCGAACGCCGCCAAGGACGCGGACGGCCGGCTGATCGTCGGTGCCGCGGTCGGTGTCGGTGACGAGGCGTACGACCGGGCCCAGGCGCTGGTCGAGGCCGGTGCGGACTTCCTGGTCGTGGACAGCGCGCACGGCCACAGCCGCGGCATCCTCGACATGATCGCCAAGATCAAGTCCAACATCGACGTCGACGTGGTCGGCGGCAACGTCGCCACCCGGGACGGCGCCCAGGCGCTGATCGACGCCGGCGTGGACGGCGTCAAGGTCGGCGTTGGCCCGGGCTCCATCTGCACCACCCGCGTGGTCGCCGGCATCGGCGTCCCCCAGGTCACCGCGATCTACCAGGCCGGGCTGGCCTGCCAGGCGGCCGGTGTGCCGCTCATCGGCGACGGCGGCCTGCAGTACTCCGGCGACATCGCCAAGGCGATCGCGGCCGGCGCGGACACCGTGATGCTGGGCTCCCTGCTCGCCGGCTGCGAGGAGTCGCCGGGCGAGATGGTCTTCATCAACGGCAAGCAGTTCAAGTCCTACCGGGGCATGGGCTCGCTGGGCGCCATGCAGTCGCGCGGCCAGGCCCGCTCGTACTCCAAGGACCGCTACTTCCAGGACAACGTGCTCTCCGAGGACAAGCTCGTCCCCGAGGGCATCGAGGGCCAGGTGCCCTACCGCGGCCCGCTGTCCTCCGTCGCCCACCAGCTGGTCGGCGGCCTCCGCGCCTCCATGGGCTACGTCGGCTCGGCCACGGTGCCGGAGCTGAAGGAGAAGGGCCGCTTCGTGCGGATCACGGCGGCCGGGCTCAAGGAGAGCCACCCGCACGACATCCAGATGACCACCGAGGCGCCCAACTACTCGCGCCGGTAACAACCAGTTTGTATGACTGGAAGCCCGCGACTGTGGACAGTCGCGGGCTTCGTCACGCGTGTCGGGGATACTGGACCCGCAGACACTTTCAGGGAAAGGCCACAGAACGTGACTGAGATCGAGATCGGGCGCGGCAAGCGCGGCCGCCGGGCGTACGCCTTCGACGACATCGCCGTCGTCCCCAGCCGCCGGACGCGGGACCCGAAGGAGGTCTCCATCGCCTGGCAGATCGACGCCTACCGCTTCGAGCTGCCGTTCCTGGCCGCCCCCATGGACTCGGTGGTCTCCCCGCAGACCGCCATCCGGATCGGTGAGCTGGGCGGCCTCGGCGTGCTCAATCTCGAAGGTCTGTGGACGCGGTACGAGGACCCCGAGCCGCTGCTGGCCGAGATCGCCGAGCTGGACGAGCGCACCGCCACCCGCCGGATGCAGGAGATCTACGCCGAGCCGATCAAGGAAGAGCTGATCGGACAGCGCATCAAGGAGGTGCGCGACTCCGGCGTGGTGACCGCCGCCGCGCTCTCCCCGCAGCGCACCGCCCAGTTCTCCAAGGCCGTGGTGGACGCCGGCGTCGACATCTTCGTCATCCGCGGCACCACCGTCTCCGCCGAGCACGTCTCCGGCGCCGCCGAGCCGCTCAACCTCAAGCAGTTCATCTACGAGCTCGACGTGCCGGTGATCGTCGGCGGCTGCGCCACCTACACCGCCGCCCTCCACCTGATGCGCACCGGCGCGGCCGGTGTCCTGGTCGGCTTCGGCGGCGGCGCCGCGCACACCACGCGGAACGTCCTGGGCATCCAGGTCCCGATGGCCACCGCGGTGGCCGACGTCGCCGCCGCCCGCCGCGACTACCTCGACGAGTCCGGCGGCCGCTACGTCCACGTGATCGCCGACGGCGGCGTGGGCTGGTCCGGCGACCTGCCCAAGGCCATCGCCTGCGGCGCGGACGCGGTCATGATGGGCTCCCCGCTCGCCCGCGCCACCGACGCCCCCGGCCGCGGCCACCACTGGGGCATGGAGGCGGTCCACGAGGACGTGCCGCGCGGCAAGCGGATGAACCTCGGCGCGGTCGGCACCACCGAGGAGGTCCTCCTCGGCCCCTCCCACACCCCCGACGGCTCGATGAACTTCTTCGGCGCCCTCCGCCGCGCGATGGCCACCACCGGTTACTCCGACCTCAAGGAATTCCAGCGCGTCGAGGTGACGGTCGCCCCCTCCGCGGAGCACGGCAAGCGCTGACGCGACGAGCGAGCGCGCGGTTTTCTCCGTCAAACGCCCGGCCGAGATTTTCTCGGCCGGGCGTTTATGCAACTCGGGCAATGTCACTTTCACTTGAAGGATGAATTGCTCAAGTGACCCTCAAACTTGACGGATCTCTTTGGCGTTTGATCGCTCGATTGCATAGTGTGTCTGCCATGAACCCGTCCGTGACCAGGGATGGGAAAGTGTTCACTGATCAGCTTCGGGGAGCGGCCACGTCAGGTGGCCGCAGCCTCGCCATGTGAAACGGGGAAGAGGCAGTGAAAGCGAAGCGGTTGATATCGACCCGCGCAGCGAAGGCTACGTTGGTTGCGGGAGCTGTGCTCGCGGGAGCCATGGGCACCGGAGTCGCGGCGAACGCCCAGCCGGTGAAGAAGTCCGAGTCCGCGGTTATCGCTGCCGGTCACGAGGATGTGGCGCGGCGGACGGTGCATATATACAAGTACAAGAACATCAAGTACCTCGGCAGAACCTGTGGCAAGAAGCGTGTGGGAGAGGATCGCGGGCCCGGTCCCATGGACCTGACATTGACTGGCTCGACGAGCGTCAGCAACACGGTCTCATCGCAGTTTGGCGTCGACATCAAGGAGCTCTCGGTCTCTGTCGGGTACGACGTGACCAAGACGCGCACCATGACGATGTCCGGCACGTTCCATGTCCCGCGGGGCAAGCGCGGTTACTTGTGGGCTCATCCGCTCTACGAGGTGAGGTCATATAAAGCCTATTTGAAGATAGGTGGCGGGCGTGCGCCCTTCGCCGACGGGAAATCCTACAAGGCGGTCGGCCTCTGCTACGACCACCAGGTGAAGCCCCTATAGCGAAAAGGGAGGCCCCGGCCGAATCGGCCGGGGCCTCCCTCTTGTGCTGGTGTGTCAGCTGTTGCTGACCCGGTAGGCGGTGCCGATGGCGGCGACGGGCGACAGGGCCATGAACACCCAGGTGATGCCGTCCGCGTCTTCCTTCCAGCCGTCGAACAGGCTCGGCCAGCTGGAGCCGTCCGGGAGCTTCGCGTCGAGAACCGGCGAGGTGAGGTGGGTGAAGAGGTCGAAGGCGGAGGGCGCTTCCTCGCCCATCATCTTCAGCTCCTGCTCGTGGTTGCCGAAGACGTCAGCCATGATCATGGCGTAGCCGAAGAGCTCGCCGATGAATACGCCGATGGTGGCCAGAATGGCGCCGACCACCCAGAGGCCGGTGTTGCGACCGCCGATCTTGGCGATGGCGAGGCCGACCAGTGCACCGAGGGCGACACCGGCGTAGGCGAACTGGGTGACCTCCGGCTCCGGGCCATCGGTGTCGGCGAAGGTGCTCAGCAGGAACGCGTAGAGGAAGCCGCCGACGATCGCGGCGACGAGGCCGGCGACGATGGCCAGACCGGCGTTGCCCTGGGGCTGCGGGGCCGGCGGCGGGGGCGGCGGGAAGCCGCCGCCGTACTGGGGCTGCTGCGGCTGCTGCGGGTAGCCGTACCCGCCCGGCTGCTGGGGCTGCTGAGGCTGCTGCCAGTTCTGGCTCACGAGAATCCCCCGGGGAAGAAGGTGATGGACCGCGCGCGCTCCGGGGACGTTGGTGTGGAGTGCGGCGCGAAAGTGCGTGCCACAAACTAACAGCAGGGCATGACAATCCAACAAGTCGTACTAGGCGTCCGTGACACGCCTGGGACCGGACGGATACATGCCGTCCGGTATATGGGGATTCAGTGGTGCTATTCGGCACCGCGTCACACGACCAGGTAACTCTCCACTCCCGCAACGAGGTAGAACGTCAGATCGTTCCGGCCCAGGCGCGATCACGCCAATAATCGAGCACCAGGTCGAAGCGCCGGAAGAGGGGATCCGTGGTGGGTGCCACACCGGCGCCGCCCATCCGCACCGCGTCGCTCGCCGGTTGGGCCGGCGACACGCCGAGGGGGGAGCGGGCGATTCCGGTCGACGTGATCATGATCGAACGCTAGCAGGGGTCGCCCTGTCGAGTGAGAGCGCGGGGCAGTCCGGGGGAGGCGGGGGTGGGAGGGGAATCGGGCATAAGCAATAATGTCAACTTATGGCGCAAAGCAAGACGTTCAGCGGACGAGACTTGGGTATCGACCTCGGCACAGCGAACACGCTGGTGTACGTACGGGGGAGGGGAGTGGTGCTCAACGAGCCGTCGGTGGTCGCGGTCAACGCGGTCGACGGCAGTGTGCTGTCGGTCGGGTCGGACGCGAAGGAGACCATCGGCCGCACCCCGTCGAACATCGTCGCCGTCCGGCCGCTCCGGGACGGCGTAATAGCGGACTTCGAGATCGCCGAGCGGATGCTGCGGCACTTCATCCGGAAGGTGACCGGGGGCCGGGCGCTCGCCCGCCCGCGCGTCGTCGTCTGTGTGCCGTCCGGGATCACCGGGGTGGAGCGGCGCGCGGTGATCGAGGCCGCCTCGCTGGCCGGTGCCCGCCAGGTGCATCTCGTCGAGGAGCCGATGGCGGCGGCGATCGGCGCCGGGCTGCCGGTCAGCGAGCCGACCGGCTGCATGGTGGTGGACGTCGGCGGCGGCACGGCCGAGGTCGCCGTCATCTCGCTGGGCGGCATCGTCACCGCCCGCTCGGTGCGCACCGCGGGCGACGCGATGGACGCGGCGATCATCGCGTACATCAAGAAGCAGTACGCCATGGCCATCGGCGAACGCACCGCCGAGGAGGTCAAGATGACCATCGGCTCGGCCTCGCCCGGTGGCCGCTGGACGGCGGCCGGCCTCGCCCAGCGGGCGCTCTCCCGGCACATCACGCTGCCGGACTCCGTCCCTGGTGCCGGTGCTGTCGGGGCGGATGACCTCGGTGGAGCCGGTGCCGGTGAGGCCGAGGGCGGCGGGGAGAGCGACGCGGAGCGGACCCAGGGTCTGCTGCCGCCGGAGCGCTGCACCATCCGCGGCCGGGACCACGCCAGCGGTCTGCCCAAGCTCCTGGAGATCACCGCCGACGAGGTGCGGCACGCGCTGTCCGAGCCGGTCGACGCGATCGTCGCGGCGGTGCGCGCCACGTTGGACGAGACCCCTCCGGAGCTGGCCGGCGACATCATGGACCGGGGCATGGTCCTGACGGGCGGCGGTGCGCTGCTGCGTGGCCTGGACGTACGGCTCAGCCAGGAGCTGGACATTCCGGTACTCGTCGCCGACGACCCGCTGAACTGCGTGGCGGTGGGTACCGGCCGCTGCGTGGAGGACTTCGCCGCGCTCAAGACGGTGCTGGACGCCAAGCCCCGGACGATGGGCGTGAGCGCGCGTCTGTGACGCGTCCGCCGCGCGCGTCCGCGTCGTCGTCCGGCGCATGGCGTTTGCCGTAGTCGGCGCGCGCGGCTCCGGCCCGCTGGCCATGCTCGTTCCATACCGGGGAAGGCCGGTCGGATGGACGTCGAGGTGACGGCGATGGCGCATGACGGGGTGTGCGCGCGGGCGGTGCTGACGGCCCTCGCGCTGCTCCTGGTGCCCGCCTGCGCCGCGCCCACCCGGTCCGCCGGGCCGCCCGCCCCCGCGCGCCCGTCGACGGCGCCCCGCGCGCTCGGCCCCGCGCACCTGTCTCCGCCGCCCACCGCCCCCGGCGCGCCCCCCGCGCCGGGGGCGGCGCTTGCGGGCGCACCGCTCGCGCCGCCTGCGCGCCGGGCGGTGCGCCGGCCGCCGTACCCGGTGGAGATCGTGCTGGAGGCGGTGACTCCATCGGTGCCGGGCGCGGCGGGGGTGAAGGGGGCCGGCGCGGAGGGAGCGGCGGGGGGAGCGGACGAAGGGGACGTCACGGTCAGCGGGACGCTGGTCAACCGGTCGGGCAAGGAGATCACCGGGGCCCGGGTGGGGGTGCGGATCGGGCCGGCCGGGCCGTTGGGCACGCGCAGCGAGCTGGCCGCGGTGGCGGCGCGCGGCGCGCTGTCGGCTGCGGACGGCAAGGAGATCGCCGAACCGGTGGACCCGGTGGCCCGACTGGGACCGCACGCCCGGGCCGGCTTCCGGCTCCGGGTGCCGGTCGACGCCCTGGGCCTGGACACACCCGGCGCGTACCCCCTCACCGTGGCGCTGACCGGCCGGAAGGACGCGGTCCGCGGGCTGGCCCGCACCTTTCTGCCCTGGTATCCGAGCGACGCGGCCTCCGCCGAGCCGCTGCGCACGACGGTGCTGTGGCCGCTGACCGAGGTCCCGCACATGCAGGCGTTGACGCTCGGCGCCGGGGAGGGCGCCCAGCCGGTCTTCCGGGACGACGCGCTGGCGGACTCCTTCGCGCCCGGCGGGCGGCTGCGCGACCTGGTCCGGGCCGGCGCGGGCCGGCCGGTCACCTGGGTGGTCGATCCGGATCTGATCGTTCAGGCGGAGGCCATGGCGGAGGGCTACCGGGTGGCCCGCACACCGGACACCACCGACCCTCGGAACAGCACCGCGGGCCGGGGCGGCGGCGACGCGGCCGACTGGCTGGCCGAGCTCAAGGACGCGGTGCGGGGGCGGGAGGTCGTCGCGCTGCCGTATGCCGATCCGGACCTGGCCTCGCTGGCGCACCGCGGCCGCGCCGAGCTGGCCCGGCAGGCCCGGCAGAGCAGGCAGGGCAGCGAGGTCCGGCAGACGCCGCGGCTGCCGCGGCCGGCCTGGGCCCGGCAGCTGCGGTGGGGTAGGACGGTGGTCGACGAGGCACTGGGGACCCAGGCGCGCCAGGATCTGGCGTGGCCGGAGGACGGGGCGCTGGACGCCTCCATCACCGCCCTGGCCGGGCAGCTGGGGCTGCGGTCGCTGCTCGCCTCCGGGCAGGGGCTGATCGGCGAGCCAGGCGCCACCGGCGCCACCGAGGACGCTCCGGTGGCGCTGAACGCCGGGCCGGGCCCCGGCTCGGGCCCCGGGCCAGGTGGCGGGTCAGGCGGTGGCTCGGGCGGCGGGCGAGGTGGCGGCTCGGGTGCCGGTTCGGGCGGCGAGCGAAGCGCTGGATCAGGCCCCTGGCCAGTGGGCGGCTCGGGCCCCGGGCCACGTGCCCGGCCGGGCGGCGCGTCCGGTGGCGGGGCGGACGCCACGCTGACGGCGCTGACGTACGACACCACGCTGACCCAGGCGCTCGCCGAGGGCGTCGGCAAGGCGGTGGTGCCCGGGCGGCAGCGGCTGCTCGCCGAGACGCTGACGGTGGTCAGGGAGGCCCCCAACGCCCGGCGCGCGCTGGTCGTCGTACCGCCGCGCCGGATGACCGCCACCGCGGCCCGGGCGCTGGGCGGGGCGCTGACCGATGGTGCCCGGGCCGGCTGGCTGGAGCCGGTCCGGCTGTCGGCGGCGCTGCGCGGACCGGTGCCCGGCACGGTGGTGCCGGTGGCGGGGTATCCGTCCGCGCTGCGGCACACCGAGCTGTCTTCCCGGCGGCTCGCGGCGGTGGCCCGGGACGAGCGGCGGCTGCGGTCGCTGGCCAGGGTGCTGGACGAGGCGGAGCGCACCACCGCGTCGGTGCGGGCCGCCCTGGCGCGCGCGGTCTCCACCGCCTGGCGCGGGCGGCCCGCCGGGAGCCGGGCGTACATCGGTGGTCTGACGGGCTTCCTGACCGGGTCGATGGCCTCGGTGCGGCTGGTGCCGAAGTCGACCGTGACGGTGGCCGGGGACTCCGCGACCATCCCGGTGACCGTCGAGAACGCCCTGCAGCAGTCCGTCTCGGGCGTGCAGGTGCGTGTGACCTCCAGCAGCCCGGAGCGGCTGAGTGTGGTGGACGGATCGGTGGCCGCGCGGGTGTCCAGGGCGGCGAGCCGCACGGTGCGGGTGGAGGTGCGGGCGCACGCCAACGGTCCGGTCCGGCTGACCGCGCAGCTCTACACCGCCGCGGACGGCAAGCCGTGGGGTGAGCCGACCACCTTCGTCGCCGACGTCCGCTCGGTCTCCTCGGGTGCGGTCGCGATCGTGCTGGGCGGGGTCGCGCTGATCGTGCTGGTCGTGGTGGTTCAGGTGGGTCGGGCCCGGCGCAGGCGCGCCCGGCGGGCCGCGTAGCCGAGGAGCAGCAGGAGTATCAGCGCCGCGGCGGCGGCCCAGCCGGCCAGGGTGGCGCCGGCCCGCAGCTGTGCCCAGCTGTCACCGAGCTGGAATCCGGCGAGCGTGCTGCCGACGGCCCAGATGACGCCGCCGACCGTGTTCCACAGCAGGAAGCGCCGGTAGTCCACGCCGGCCAGGCCGCTCAGCGCGGGCACCAGGGTGCGCAGCAGGGCGACGAACCGGGCGGCGATCAGCGCCGGACCGCTGAGCTTGCGCACCAGGGCCTCGGCGCGCCGCATGTCGGCGGGGGACACCAGGCGGCGCGGGAGCCGCTCGGTCATCCGGTGCCCCCACCGGCGGCCGATGAGGAAGCCGACGCTGGGGCCGACGATGGCGCCCAGGGCCGCCGCCACCAGCACCGAGGCGAGCGGGGCGCGGCCGAGGTGGGCGAGCGCGCCGCCGATCAGGACGGTGGACTGACCGGGCATCAGCACGCCGGGCATCGCGGCGGCTTCCAGGGCGGGTACGAGGAACACCAGGGCGAGGACGCTCCACCCCGGCAGGGTCAGCAGCAGATCGCTCAGCCAGTCCATCGCGTCGGTACCTTCCTCGGCCGGCAGTACCTCATCGATGACAGAATCGGTGACGAAAATTCACCTGATATTGAATTTTACACCCGGCGTTCCGGGCGTACAACGGCGCCTTTCGGCCGTGAGGAGATGCCTGATGGGCCTTCGCGGCGTCGCGGCGGCCCGCCGGACGCCTGCCGGCGGCGGCCGCGCTCACAGGCGGTGCGCGGCTCCCGCCGGGCTCGCGCCCCGTGTGTCGAGCAGCAGCTGCGCCTTCACCACCAGCCCCTGGAGGTCGTAGCTGCGGTGGTGCTGGAGGAGCACCGTCAGATCCGCCTCCGCCGCCGCCTCGTACAGCGCGTCGGCGCGCGGCACCGGCCGGCCGAGCACCTCCCACTGCGCGACGAAGGGGTCGTGGAAGCTGAGCTGGGCGCCCAGCTCCAGCAGCCGCGAGGCGATCTCCTGCGCGGGCGCCCCCTCCTGCTCGCCGACGTCGGCCTTGTATGCCACGCCGAGCAGCAGCACCCGCGCGCCGCGCGCCGACTTGCCGTGTTCGTTGAGGAGCGCCGCGCAGCGCTGGGTGACGTAGCGCGGCATCCGCCCGTTGACCTCCTGCGCCAGCTCCACCATGCGCAGCGGGTAGCCGAGGCTGCGGCCGGGGTAGGTGAGGTGGTTCGGGTCGATGGGCACGCCGTGGCCGCCGACCCCAGGGCCGGGCCGGAAGGCGTGGAAGCCGAAAGGTTTCGTCTCGGCGCAGCGCACCACGTCCCACAGGTCGATCCCGAGGTCGTGGCAGAACACCGCCATCTCGTTGACCAGCGCGATGTTGACGTGCCGGTAGTTGGTCTCCAGCACCTTGACGGTCTCGGCCTCGCGGGTGCCCCGGGCGCGCACCACCTTCTCCGTCAACCGCCCGTAGAAGGCGGCGGCGGCCTCGGTGCAGGCGGGGGTGAGCCCCCCGATGACCTTGGGGGTGTTGGCGATTCCGTACGTCCGGTTGCCCGGGTCGAGCCGGCAGGGGGCGCAGGCCAGGTGGAAGTCGCGCCCGGCGCGCAGCCCGGAGCCCTGCTCCAGGATCGGCCGCACGAAGTCCTCCGTGGCGCCCGGGTAGACGGTGGATTCCAGCGTGACGGTGGTGTGCGGGCGCAGCCGCGCGGCGAGCGTGCGGGCCGCCTCGCCCACCGCGGTCAGGTCCAGCGCCCGGTCCTCGCCCAGCGGGGTCGGCGCGCAGATCACGGCGGTACGGACCGGGCTGAGCTCGGCCGGGTCGGTGGTGGCCCGGAAGCCGGCGGAGACCATCCGGCGGATCGCGGCCGCGGAGAGCGAGCCCTCTTCCGGGGGTCTGCCGGCCCGCAGCTCCGCCACGGCCGCCGGATCGGGGTCGTAGCCGATGGTGCGGACGCCCGCGGCGGTGGCGGCCTGGGCGAGCGGGAGGCCGAGGTGGCCGAGGCCGATGACGGCGAGGTCAGCGGGCATGTCGTGTGCCGTCCTTCCCGGGGACGATTCCGGATGGCGCAAATGCAGACTAAGCGGAAATATGACTCGTATTCAGTATTGGCGGTCGGTGTTTGGCGGGGAGTTCGTCTCGACCCGTCGGCTGGCTGACCGCGCGGAGCGCCGCCAGAATCGACTTCACGGGCTACGTGACCGCGATCACATCGGGAGGTAGTGGTGAGGACACCGACCCTGGGGCCGACGGCACGCGAGACGGCATTGACCCGGATGGCGGACCAGGAACTGGACGTGCTGGTCGTCGGCGGCGGAGTGGTCGGCGCGGGCACCGCTCTCGACGCGGCGACCCGCGGGCTTCTCACCGCGCTGGTCGAGGCGCGGGACTGGGCGGCCGGCACCTCCAGCCGGTCCAGCAAGCTCATCCACGGCGGCCTGCGCTACCTGGAGATGCTGGACTTCGCCCTCGTCCGGGAGGCGTTGAAGGAGCGCGGACTGCTGCTGGAGCGGCTCGCCCCGCACCTGGTCAGGCCGGTGCCCTTCCTCTATCCGCTCCAGCACCGGGGCTGGGAGCGGCTCTACGCGGGATCCGGCGTCGCGCTCTACGACGCCATGTCGGTCTCCTCCGGGCACGGTCGCGGACTGCCCGTGCACCGCCACCTCAGCCGCAAGCGCGCCCTCCGCGTCGCTCCCTGCCTGCGCAGGGAAGCCCTGGTCGGCGCGCTTCAGTACTACGACGCCCAGATGGACGACGCCCGTTTCGTCACCACCCTGGTCCGCACCGCCGCCTCCTACGGCGCCCACGTCGCCAACCGGGCGCGGGTCGTGGGCTTCCTGCGCGAGGGCGAGCGGGTGGTCGGCGCCCGGGTCCGCGACCTCGAACAGGGCGGCGAGTTCGACGTACGGGCCCGGCAGGTCGTCAACGCCACCGGAGTGTGGACGGACGACACCCAGGCGATGATCGGCGAGCGCGGCCAGTTCCACGTCCGCGCCTCCAAGGGCATCCACCTGGTCGTGCCCAAGGACCGCATCCACTCCACCACGGGGCTGATCCTGCGCACCGAGAAGAGCGTCCTGTTCGTCATCCCCTGGGGCCGGCACTGGATCATCGGCACCACCGACACCGACTGGGACCTGGACAAGGCGCACCCGGCCGCCTCCAGCGCCGACATCGACTACCTGCTGGAACACGTCAACTCGGTGCTCGCGGTGCCGCTGAGCCGGGAGGACGTGGAGGGCGTCTACGCCGGGCTGCGCCCGCTGCTGGCCGGCGAGTCGGACGCCACCAGCAAACTCTCCCGGGAACACACCGTCGCCCACCCGGCGCCCGGCCTGGTGGTGATCGCGGGCGGCAAGTACACCACGTACCGGGTGATGGCCAAGGACGCGGTCGACGAGGCCGTGCACGGCCTGGACCGCCGGGTCGCCGACTGCTGCACCGAGGACGTCCCGCTGGCCGGCGCCGAGGGCTACAAGGCGCTGTGGAACACCCGCGCCCGCCTCGCCCACCGCTCCGGCCTGCACGTCGCGCGCATCGAGCACCTGCTGGGCCGGTACGGCTCGCTGACCGAGGAGATCCTGGAGCTGATCGCCGCCGACCCCGGGCTCGGCGAGCCGCTCACCGGCGCCGAGGACTATCTGCGCGCCGAGGTCGTCTACGCCGCCTCCCACGAGGGCGCCCGCCACCTCGACGACGTCCTCACCCGGCGCACCCGCATCTCCATCGAGACCTTCGACCGGGGCACCCTCTGCGCCCGCGAGGCGGCCGGCCTCATGGCGCCGGTGCTGGGCTGGAGCACCGACCAGATCGAGAAGGAGATCCAGCACTACGAGAAGCGGGTGGAGGCCGAACGCGAGTCCCAGCGGCAGCCGGACGACCTCACCGCCGACGCGGCCCGCCTCGGCGCCCCGGACATCCAGCCGGTCTGACGACGGCCGGCTGGTCACGGCGGTCGCCGCCACGGTCGCGAGGGTGGCCGTCAGGGTGGCTGTCAGGTGGCTGTCGGTCCACCGTCAGGGTCGCCGTACCGACCGTTTCGGCGCGCAGAACACCGCCCGCAGCAACGCGGATTCCGCCTCCCGGGGGGCGCCTGAGTCGTCGTTGAGGTGGTAGGCGAGCACCCGCCGCCCGGAGCTGTCGCCGACCACCAGTGCGGAGGAACCGGCGATGATGCCGTTGTGCCCCCACACCCGCCCGCACGGCAGCCGCACCGGGAAGATGCCCAGGCCGTACTGGTCGTCGGTGCCCCGGGTGTCCCGCATCTGCGCCAGCCCGGCCGGGCTCAGCAGCTCACCGCCGAGCAGCGCGGCCTGGAAGCGGGTCAGGTCGTCCAGGGTGGAGACCAGTTCGCCCGCCGCGCCGGCCGTGGACGGATCCAGCTCGGTGACATCGCGCCGGGCACCGTCCGAGGCCCGTACCGCGGAGTAGCCGCGCCCGTGCGGATCGGGCAGCGAGGCGTGCGTGCCGGGGAAGGAGGTGCCGGTCAGGGCGAGCGGCCCGAGGATGCGGCGCCGCACCTCGGCCGCGTAACTCCGGCCGGTGACCCGCTCGATCACCATGCCGAGCACGACGTATCCGGTGTTGGAGTAGTGCCAGTGGGAGCCGGGCGGGGTGAAGGCCGGGCGGTGGGCGAGCGCGGTGCGCACCAGCTCCCCCGGCGTGCGGGTGTCGTACCGGTGCTCGGTGAAACCGGCGCCGAACAGCTGCCGCGCCAGCTCCCGGTCCTGCGGATAGTCGAAAAGCCCGCTGGTGTGGGCGAGCAGCTGACGGATCGTGACCCGCCGGCCGTGCTCGTAGCCCGGCCCGCGCAGCAGCCCGGGCAGATACCGCTCGACCGGGTCGTCCAGCCCCAGCCGCCGCTCGGAGGCCAGCTGGAGCACGACGGTGGCGATGAAGGTCTTGGTCAGGCTGCCCGCGCGGAATCTGTCCGCCCGTCGGACGGCTCGTCCGGTGCGGACGTCCGAGACGCCGGCCGTGCCGAACCGGATGTGCCCCTCCGTCCGGACCAGCACCGCACCGCCCGGCGCCGTGCCCTCGGACACCATGCGCCGCAGCTCGGCGCGGAGGCCGGGGGGACGGTCCGCCGCGGCGCGCCCCCGGTGGGGCAGCGGCGCCCCGCCCGGCCTCGAGCCGCAGCCGGGCAGCACCGCGAGGAGCGCCGTCGCCAGGGCGGCCGCACAGGCCACACGCGCCGCCTGCCGGCGGCCATGGGTGCTTTTCGCCACCATGTCCTCCTCCGTCCCGTCCTGCTCCGGCGTGGGTCCCAGGCTGCGCCCGAGCCCGGTCCGAAGCCGGTCCGTAGCCTGCCCGAAACCCGTCCGTGACGGGCGTTACCGCCGGTTGGGACGTTGAACTCCCTGATGGTGTCAGTCCCTTCATCACCGGCGTGACCGGGGCCGGACCCGGGACTTCCGCCGGTCCGCGGATGAGAGACAATGGTCGCTCTGCCAGGGTGGGTTGATTTGCAGAGTTGATTTGCAGAGGGGTCGCATGTCGGAGGCGGAGCAGACGCAGGACACGACCGGGCGCCTCCTCGCAGGGCGGTACCGGCTCGGGGAGGTCCTCGGCCGAGGCGGCATGGGCACGGTCTGGCGCGCGAATGACGAGACGCTGGGCCGCACGGTCGCGGTCAAGGAGCTGCGCTTCCCCTCCAGCGTCGACGAGGACGAGAAGAGACGGCTCGTCACCCGGACGCTGCGCGAGGCCAAGGCCATCGCCCGGATCCGCAGCAACGGTGCCGTCACCGTCTACGACGTGGTCGACGAGGACGACCGGCCGTGGATCGTGATGGAGCTGATCGAGGGCCGTTCGCTCGCCGACGTCGTCCGCGACGACGGCCCGCTCACCTGGCACCGGGCCGCCGAGGTGGGGCTCGCCGTCCTCGACGTGCTGCGCGCCGCGCACCGGCAGGGCATCCTGCACCGCGACGTGAAGCCGTCCAACGTGCTGATCGCCGACGACGGCCGGGTGGTGCTCACCGACTTCGGTATCGCGCAGGTCGAGGGCGACCCGTCCGTCACCTCCACCGGCATGCTCGTCGGCGCGCCCTCCTACATCTCGCCGGAGCGGGCGCGCGGCCAGAAGCCGGGCCCGCCGGCCGACCTGTGGTCGCTGGGCGGACTGCTGTACGCGGCCGTGGAGGGCACCCCTCCGTACGACAAGAGCACGGCCATCGCCACGCTGACCGCGGTGATGACCGAGCCGGTCGACCCGCCGAAGAACGCGGGCCCGCTGGAGGAGCTCATCTACGGGCTGCTCACCAAGGACCCCGAGCGGCGGCTGGACGACGCGGGCGCCCGCGCGCTGCTGGAGGTCGCGCTCAGCACCCCGCAGAAGACGGCCGGCCCGGCGGTGGTCGAACCCACCCGCACCATGAGCCTGCCGCCCAGCGTGCCGGCGACCCCGCCGGCGCCCTCCGCCCCGCCCCGCAAGCCGGTGGCTCCGGAGGCCGCGGACCGGATGCGCGGCGCGCTGCAGTCGGTGCGGAAGGCCGCGACCGGCGCCAAGCGGCCGCAGGCGTCGGCGGCCGGCCGTTCTGCCGGGCCGGACGCCGCCCCGCCGGCGCCGCCGCGCGCCTCGATCACCGATGTGGTGCCGCGCCGCACCCTGGTCATCGTCGCGGTGGTGGTCGCGCTCGCCATCCTCGGCACGGTCCTCGCCTTCGCCCTGACCAAGGGCAAGGACGACGGAGGCAAGGGCTCGGACGCCAAGGGCACCACGGCCACCGCCGGTCAGGGCAAGGACGGGCACGAGAACAAGGGCGACGGCAAGGACAAGGGCCGGGGCGAGGAAGAGCCGGCCGGGACGGACGGCACGACCGGATCCGGCGAGTCCGGTGAGCAGACCGGCGCCGGCTCCGGCACCCCGCCGGAGGAGAAGAAGAAGGAACCGGCCAAGGACGCGGTTCCGGACGGCTTCCAGCGCCTGAAGTACGGCCCGCACCACTTCTCCATCGCGCTGCCCGAAGGCTGGACCGGACACCCCATCCCCAGCTACAGCGGCGGCCGGATCTACCGCAGCTCCGACTTCCCGCGCGTCCAGGTCGACTTCAACGACAGCCCCAGGTCGGACGCGGCCGCCGACTGGCGGGCCGCCGAGGGCGGCGCGCGGAGCAGCATGCCCGGCTACCGGGGGCTGGGCATCAAGGCGATCGACTGGCGCGGGTACCCCACCGTCGCCGACTGGAGCTTCGAGCGGCGCCAGGGCGGCACGACCGTGCGGGTGCTCAACCGCGGCTTCAAGGTCGACGACAGCCACGGCTACGCGATCATGATCACCTGCGAGAAGGACAAGTGGGACGAGAAGGAGTGCCGGACCATCCGGCAGACCGCCTTCGCGACCTTCAAGCCGACGGACTGAGGCCGTCAGGCTGAGGTCGCCGGGCTGACGTCGTCAGGCTGAGGCCGTCGGGCTGAGGTGCCGGACTGAGCCGCCGGGTTGAGTGGCCGGGTCGAGTTGTCCGGACGGGCCGCCGGGAGGGTGAAAACGAGGTGCGCGGACCGCTCGGCGCCGCGCGCCTTCGGCCCGTATGGTGAGGCCCATGGACCGCAGACGGCCGTAATGCGGGGAAAAACGACCGGAATTGCGCGGAAACGACGCGCGCTGAGGAGGCGTCGTGGACGACTACGCGGGATACGCGGGGCAGGTGCTCGCCGGCCGCTACCGCCTGCCGCTGCCGCCTTCCGATGAGTACGAACCGGTCGAGACCCGCGCTTTCGACACCTACAGCGGGCAGGAGGTGCGGGTCCGTCAGATACCGCTGCCCGAGGTCGTCGAGGCGGAGCTGCTCGGCGACGCCCCCGGCACCGGCGGGCGGTCCGCGGGCTCCGGCCGGGCGGCCCAGCGCGGCAGCGACGATCCGGCCGTGCGGAGGGCCATCGACGCCGCGACCGCCGCGGCTGCCCTGCCCGACCACCCCCGGCTCGACCAGGTCTTCCATGTCTTCGCGGAGGCCGGAAGCCTCTGGATCATCAGTGAGTTCGTGGCCGGGCGGCCGCTGTCCGCACTGCTCGCCGAGCGGCCGCTGTCCGCCCACCGGGCTGCCGAGATCGCCGCCGACGTCCTCACCGCGCTCCGCGCCCTGCACGCGCATGGCTGGGTGCACCGGAACGTCACCGCCCGTACGGTCCTGATCTGCGAGGACGGGCGGGCGATGCTCACCGGGCTGGCGGCCGGCGCCGCCCAGGAGGCGCTGTGCGGCTACGATCCGCTGCCCACCGAGCCGCCCTCCCCGCTGTCGCCCCCGCGACCGGGCTCCACGGCATCGTCCGAGGCCCCGCCGGCCGGCCCGGCGGGCGGCCGGACCGCTGACGGAGCACCGGCCACCGTGCTCGCCGCCGAGCGCGCACGCCAGGCGCGGATCCTGCTGGTCGGCGGGGTCACCGAGCGGTGGGCGCCGGAGCTGGCCGGGCCGGTGCACGCCAACTGGCGGCTGGCGCCGCCCATCACCCCCGCCACCGATCTGTGGGCGCTCGGCGCCCTGCTCTTCCGCGCGGTCCAGGGCCACGCCCCCTACCCGGAGGAGGACGCCACCGAGCTGGTGCGACTGGTGTGCGCCGAGAGCCCGGCGTACGCGGAGGAGTGCGGTCCGCTCCGTCCGGTCGTCGAGTCGCTGCTGCGCCAGGACCCGTCCGAGCGGCCGGACTTCGAGGAGCTGCGCGGCTGGCTGCGCTCGCTCATACGGTCCGCGCCGGAGCCCGATGTCGGCAGCCGGACGGTCGTGGTTCCCTCACTCGGGCCGGGTGGCCCGGCCGACCCCCGGCGGCTGCCGGTGGTGCGGCGGCGCGGCTGGCTGGTGCGCCGCGGCCGGGGCCGGGCCGGTGCGGCCGTCCCGCACGGACGGCACAAGCGGGGTGGCCGGGCCGGGGCACCGCCTCGGGAGCGGCACGAGGCCCGGGAGTCCCGCGAACCACGGCTGACCCGCGCGCCGCGCCTGCGCCGTGAACCCCGCCTGCCCCGTGAAGCCCACCCGCGCCGTGAACCCCGTCTGTCCCGTGAACCGCGTCTGTCCCGTGAACCCCGACGGGCCCGCGGGGATCGCGAGCCGGAGCCGGGGCGGCGGGAGGGCCCAGGGCCGCGTCATCTGGGCCGGATCCTGCTGCTGGTCATCCTGCTGCTGATGGTGGCGGCGGTGCTGTTCGCGGCGGTGTTCCTGCCCAAGGCGGAGAAGGACACCGGCGGCGAGGGCCGGGGCCCGGCCGGGCAGCGGACACCGGCCGCCCCCCAGGGAGGCAGCGGCGAGGCGAGCCGCACCGGTGAGGTGGGCGGTCGGTCACCGCAGTCCACCACGCCCGGCGACCTCGCCGAGGGATTCGTGGTGCGCGAGGATCCGGCGGGCTTCCGGGTCGCGGTGGACGAGGGCTGGTCGCGCCGGGGCGAGAACGCCCGGGGTCAGGTCCGGTACCTCGGCGGCGACTTCGAGCTGGTGGTGGTGGCGGGCCGGGACAAGGCGTCGGACGTGGGCACCGACCCGATGGCGTACCAGCAGTCCAAGGAGCCCGAGCTGGCGGCCTTCCGGTCCTCCGCCTGGAGCTCGAACTCCGGTCTGCGGCGGACCGACGTCGGGGGGACGGCGACGGCGGAGGGCGAGTTCCGCTGGCGGGACAGCAGCGGCCGCGAGGTGTGCACACGCAATCTCGCGATGCTGCTGGACGGCCGCTACCACATCGTGCAGGTGATCGGCCCGGCTGATGAGTGCGACGCCGTGGGCCGGTACTTCGAGCAGGCCACGGCCACCTACGCCGCCGACAGCTGATCAGCCGCCCGGCCCGTCGCCGCTCACTCGCACCCGCTCACGGTCGTCTGCTGGTCCGGGGCCGCTGGGGCTCCGTGGCCCGCGAACCGCTCCCGCAGCCGGTACTTGAGCACCTTGCGGAGGGTGTCATTCCGCGGGAGCGCGTCGATGACCTCCAGCCGCTCGGGGAGCTTGTGCACGGCCAGCCCCGCGTCGCGCAGATAGTCCGTCACCGCCGTGAGGGTCAGCGCCGGGGCGCCCGCCGGCTGCTCCACCACGGCACACACGATCTCGCCGCTCGCCGCGTCCGGCAGCCCGATCACCGCGGCGTCCTCGATGGCGGGATGCCCGTAGAGGAGTTGCTCGATCTCCTTGGCGGAGATGTTCTCGCCCTTGCGGATGATGATGTCCTTGGCCCGGCCGGTGAGCACCAGATGGCCGTCCTCGGTGAGATGGCCGAGATCCCCGGTGCGCAGAAAGCCGTCGGCGTCGAACGCCTCGGCGGTCTGGGCAGGGTCGAGATAGCCCGCGCACACCGCCTCGCCGCGCAACCGCACCTCGCCCGGTGTCCCGGCGGGCAGCGGGGCCCCGTCCTCGGTGGTGATCCGTATCTCCATCTCGGCCGGCGGGCGGCCCTCGGTGGTGGCGAGGTTCTCGGCGGTGTCCTCCGGTGACCCCATGGTGATCATGGGCACCTCGGTCATTCCGTAACCGTGGGTGAGCGCGCAGCCCAGCTCGCGCACCACCTCGTGGTAGAGCTCGGGCGGTTTGGGCGCGCCGCCGCCGGCCAGCAGCCGCAGCGAGGGGATGAGCGGGCGGCCCGGGTCCTTGCGCTGCTCGGCCAGGAACATCGAGTAGAAGGCGGTGCTGCCGCCCGCGAGGGTGACGCCGTGCCGGCGGTAGGCGTCGAGCGAGGCGGGCAGCGCGAAGTGCTCCAGCAGCAGTGCGGGGAAGCCGCGGAGCAGCAGCATCACGGTGTAGTCCGGCCCGGCGACATGGGCGTACGGGAAGGCCATCGAACCGACGTCCTCAGGGCCCGGCCGCAGCGCGTCGGCCAGGCAGGCGCCGGCCGCGATCAGGCTGCGGTCGGTGTGCAGCACGCCCTTGGGGTCGGAGGTGGTGCCGGAGGTCCAGTAGATCCAGCGCACCGCGGCGCCGTCGGCGGGCGGCGGGGGCAGCGTCGCGGGATCCGCCTCGGGCAGCGCGCGGTACGCCTCGATGATCCGCGGCGGCGCGGGCAGCCCGGCGGCGAGCCGGTGCGCCATCGCGGCGTGGTCGAAGCCGCGCCAGGTGCCGGGGTGGGCGAAGAACTCCGCTTCCGCGGCGCGCAGCGCGAACCCGGCCTCGCGCTCCCGGTAGTACGGGATGAGCGGGCTCTGCACGGCGCCGAGGCGGGCCAGCGCCAGACAGAGCACCACGGTCTCGATGCGGGTGGGGAGCTGCCAGGCGAACCGGCTGCCGGGCCGTACTCCCAGCTCGTACAGCCCGGCGGCGACCCGCTCGGCACCACCACGCAGTCCCTCGAAGGTGATCCTCCGCTCCTCCTGGAGGAGCGCCGGCGCGTGCGGGGTGAGAGCGGCGCGGCGGGTGAGGAGCTGCCACAGGGTCACCGAGGCGCTCAAGGCCGGGGGGACTTGTCGGGCCCGTGCGGTGTCGGACATGCCGGCCTCCTGGCTGACGTAGCGTCAGATCCCGCGGGAAGCGTAGGGCGCC
Source organism: Streptomyces sp. JLBT605 (assembly GCF_058215555.1). Classification (NCBI taxonomy): domain Bacteria; kingdom Bacillati; phylum Actinomycetota; class Actinomycetes; order Kitasatosporales; family Streptomycetaceae; genus Streptomyces; species Streptomyces sp. JLBT605. The sequence goes on along the minus strand of NZ_CM177087.1, from coordinate 2,510,339 downwards.
GCGCCTTGTCGGTCCAGGGGTGCGGGGCTAGCCTCAAGGGGAGCCAGATCTGATGCACCGTCAGATCTGCCATCTCGGTCGCCTCGGGGAGGAGCGAAGGAGATGCCCATGGAGCAGCCACCGCCGCGCATCCCGAGCGTCGACGAAGACAATGTGACGGCGTCGATGACGGACTTCCTGCTCGGCCTCCATCCAGGCAAGCGGGGCTCGGGATGGACCTGACGTACACCGAGGAAGAAGAGGAGTTCCGGGCCCGGCTGCGCCGCTGGCTCGCCGAGGTGCTGCCGAAGCTGCCGGACCGGCCCGATCCGCGTGACTGGCCCGGCCGGCGGGCGTACGACTGCGGCTGGCAGCGCATGCTGCACGACGCCGGGTATGCCGGGCTGCACTGGCCGGTGGAGGCGGGCGGGCAGGGCGCCACCCCCACCCAGCACCTGATCTTCCTGGAGGAGACCGAACGGGCCGGCGCGCCCTACGTCGGCGCGGGTTTCGTCGGACTGCTGCACGCCGGGCCCACCATCGCGGCCGAGGGCACCAAGGCGCAGCGGGCCCGCTGGCTGCCGCCGATCCTGCGCGGCGACGAGGTGTGGTGCCAGGGCTTCTCCGAACCGGAGGCCGGATCGGATCTGGCAGCCCTGCGGACCCGGGCCGTCCGGGACGGCGACAGCTATGTCGTCAGCGGCAGCAAGATCTGGACCTCACACGCCGAGATCGCCGACTGGTGCGAACTCCTCGTCCGGACCGACCCGGTCCGCGAGGGGGTACCCCGGCACCAGGGCATCAGCTGGCTGGCCATGCCGATGGACGCGCCGGGGGTGACCGTGCGGCCGCTGCGCACGCTCGCCGGCACGGCGGAGTTCGCCGAGGTGTTCCTGGACGAGGTGCGGGTGCCGGTCGCCAACCGGGTCGGCGCGGAGAACGACGGCTGGCGCGTCACCATGATCACCCTCTCCTTCGAGCGCGGCACCGCCTTCGTCGGCGAAGTCGTGGCCTGCCGCCGGGTGCTGGGCGAGGTCGCGCGGGCGGCGCGCGCCGCCGGCCGCTGGGACGACCCGGTGCTCCGGCGCCGCCTCGGGCGGCTGTCCGCCGACTTCACCGCGCTGTGGCGGCTCACCCAGTGGACGGTGAGCGAGGCGCGGCGGTCCGGCCCGGGACGCACGGGCGGCCCGGGCCGGCCGGGGGCCTCGGGCGGGGCGGGGTCGTCGGTCGGGCTGGGTCGGTCGGGACCGCCCGGGCCGTCGCGGGGGAGTGTCGGCGGTGGGGTGCCGGGCCTGGGCGGCTCGGTCTTCAAGCTCCGCTACGCCCAGGCGCGGCAGGAGCTGTACGACGTGGCGGCCGAGGTGCTGGGCCCGCTCGCGCTGGACGCGGACCATCCCTGGATCGCGGACCGGCTCTCCTCCCTCTCGTACACCATCGCCGCCGGCACCTCGGAGATCCAGCGGAACATCGTGGCCGAGCGGATCCTCGGCCTGCCGAAGGGGCGGTGAACCGCGCCATGGACTTCCGACTCACCGACGACCAGCAGGCCCTGCGGAACGGGATGCGCGAACTGATCACCCGCCGCTTCCCCATCGAGCGCCTGCACCAGGCCGCGGCCACCGGCCTACCGGACGCGGAAGCGGTGACCGGGCAAGCGCCGGGCGGGGTGGACCCTGTCCGCTGGCGTGAACTGGGCGATGCCGGGTTCTTCGCGCTGCGGCTGCCCGAGGCGGACGGCGGACTCGGGCTCGGCCTGGCCGAGGCGGTGCTGGTCTTCGAGGAGGCCGGCCGGGCACTGCTGCCCGGGCCGCTGGTCGCGACGGAGCTCGCCGCCGGGCTGATCCGCACGGCAGCGACCGGCGAGGCGGTGATCACCGCGGCCGACCTCGGCCCGTCCGACGCAGGCGTCCCGGCTTCTCCGCTCCCCGCCCCCGTCCCTGCTCGCCTCCCCGCCCCCGTCCCCACCCTGGTGGAACATCTGCCCGCCGCCGATGCCGTCCTCGTGCTCGACGGCGAGTCCGCCCGCCTCCACCCCGCGCGCGCCGTCGCGCCGTCCGCGCGGCCGATCCGCTCCGTCGACCCGACTACCCCGCTGCACTCCCTGTCGCGCGACACGATCCCCCCACCGCCCCTTCCGGACCCGCGCGGCCACCGCCCGGCGGTGGAGGCCCACCCGGGTGGCAGGGGCGCGGCCGCGATCCGGCGGGAGGCCGCGCTGCTGACCGCCGCCCTGCAGCTGGGCAGCGCGTTCCGCACCGTCGAGGCGGCGGTCGACCATGCGCGGCGGCGTACCCAGTTCGGCCGCCCGATCGGTGCGTTCCAGGCCGTCCAGCATCGCTGCGCAGGGATGCTGGTACGGGCTGAGGTGGCCCGATGCGCGGTCTACGCCGCCGCCCTCACCGAGGCCGACGAGGAGATCGCGGCCGCCAAACTGCTCGCCGACGAGGCCGCCGTCCGCAACGCCCGCGACTGTCTGCAGGTCCATGGCGGCATGGGGTTCACCTGGGAAGCGGAGGTGCATCTGCATCTCAAGCGCGCCTGGGTGCGCTCCGAGCAGTGGCTGACCGGGGCCGAAGCCGAAGAGGCCCTGGCCGCAGGGCTGCTGGTCGACCGAAATGCCTGAGATGTCGCAAATAGTGGCGTTTGGTGCACCGGGTGCCCGCCTTGTCTCTCCGGCTACTTGGCGCGCGGCGCCCATCGACGCGCTAGGTCACCCAGCGTTGATATCGCCTTGTGTCCTAGGTGTGACTCGTCACAGGGGGGAGTCAGGGCCTTGCTCGGGTACCCTCCGTGGGATGCGAGTGGTTCCGATGCGCAGCGATCCCGGAGCGGCCCATGTGGCGGCCCCGGTGGATCGAATGCGCGCCGCTCGTGAGGGGTGGGAGCGCTCGGCGCCGCATTGTTCGACTCCCCGCCGTGCGCGTCGCACAGTAGGTGGCGCACGTACTCCTTGGTGTTGGTATATGCCCGAAGCGCTTGTTGGGGTGACTGTACGTCAACCATGCTGTGTCGATGGGGAATCACATTCCGTGACGACCCCTTCGAGGCGCAAGGCGATGTGTCCGCCGGTTCGGATGGTGTGAACGGTGCAGGTGCTTCAGGTGCAGATGGAGGTCCGGCCCGACCCCGCGGAAGTGGGCCGTGCCCGCAAGTGGGCCCGCTCGCGGCTCGCCGGGTCCGGGATAGGCGTGGACGAGCCGCTGGCCGAGACGCTGATCCTGCTGATCTCCGAGCTGGTGACCAACGCGGTCGTTCACACCGGTTGCCCAGCGGTGCTGCGCATGCTCCTGCCGAGGCAGCCCGGCGCCGATGCCGCACCCGGCGCCGTCATGGAGGCTGAGGCCGTCGGGCTCTCCGGCGGCGGAACGGGCCCGGGAGTGAACCCGGGAGCCGTTCCAGGGTTGATCCCCGGCGCGACATCGGGCGCGGAATCGACTGCCGGACCGGGCGCCGGATTGGGGCCGGGTGCCGCCGCGGGTGTCGCGGTCTGCACGGTCCGGGTCGAGGTCGCCGATGTCAGTGCCCGTGCCCCCCGTCAGCGGCATGCCGACGAGGCCGCCACCAGTGGCCGGGGCCTGGAGCTGGTCGACGGCCTGGCCGACCGGTGGGGTTGGCAGCGGGAAGGCACGGGAAAGCGGATCTGGTGCGAGGTGGACCGCTGCGAGCCCGTGCTCGCGCCCGCGTGCGAGTCCCCGCGTGCCGCTATAAATCAGTTTTAGACCGGTAAAGTCCAGACCAGGTATTGACGTAGCGTGTTCGCTTGATCACCCTAGGACGCAGCGATTCGTTGTGAGGGGACGCCGAGGGCTCTGTGTTCGTTGCGCGCGGCAGGGTTGCTCCTTGGCGAGTGCGGGTCGCGTCCGGCGCGAGTGCGGGGCATCGGCGTCGGAGTCGGGTGGTGGTGCGCGATGCCGTGCTCGGGGCGCGCATGGGCGCGCCATCGCCCGGCCGGCCCGCCGTCCCCTCGCGGGCGGCGGACCCGGCGAAACCCGGCGCGGCGCAACGGGAAGTGCGCGGCGCATCGGGAAGTGTGCGGCGTACCGGGAAACGCCTGCGGATTCACAGGATGGCGACGGGCGCGACCGGTGCCCCTGTCCCGCCGATGAACGGCTCGGGTGTCGCCGACAGCAGGAAGGCGTGGCGCCGTTCGGCCGCGCAGATCTCGGCCAGCTCCTCCAGATTCCAGTTCTGGCCCTGCGGCATGCCCATCTCGACGAGGTCCAGGGCGTGCACGGCGAGCCAGCCGTTCTCGATCTCCGGCGGGAAGATCTCGAAGGTCAGCGTGTCGTTGGCCACCGCGGCGACGTCCCGGGCGTGGAACCACTCGGGCGTACGGACCGACAGGCCCGGTGACGGGAAGGCGTACCCCTCCCTGTCGCCTGCCAGGTAGCTCCGGATCTGCCCGGTCCGCACGAGCACGATGTCGCCGGAGCGGACCGAGACCCCGGCCAGCTCCGCGGCCGCGTCCAGGTCCTCGGGCGTCACGGCGTGTCCGCCGGGCAGGCGGTCGACGCCGTGCGCCCTCGCCACGTCGAGGAGCACGCCGCGCGAGACGATGTGCCGAGCCGTGGCGATGCCGCTGAACTGCGCCCGGCCGTGAGCGGTCACCGAGTGGGCGGGCCGCCCGTTGTAGATCCGCCCGGAGTGGGAGACGTGGGTCAGGCCGTCCCAGTGGGTGCCTGCCTGGAGCCCCATGGTCACCACGTCATCGCTGGTGGCCACGGTGCCCGGGCCGAACAGCTCGGCGTTCACCGCGGTCATGGTGTGCAGGGGGTTGACCCGCCCGGGTATCAGGCCGGTCTGGATCCCGTCCTGCCGGAGCGGGACGGCCAGCGGGACCCGGTGCCCGGTCCGCACGGTGGCGGCGGCCGCCCTGACCACCTCCCCGGTGATCAGGTTGAGGGTGCCGATCTCGTCCTCCGCGCCCCAGCGGCCCCAGTTGTTGACGCGCTTGGCCAGCTCGTGGAATTCCGGCGGCAGTGGCATCAGGCCTCCTCGGTCGGCTCTGGCGTCCGCTTCGTGGTGCGCCGGTTGTGGCCCAGGGGTTGTGCTCCTGCCCGGCCTCCCCAAAAATCTAACGGACCGTCAGATTCTTCGGGAGGGGATGCGGCGTGGGCAGCTTCCTGGCAGGCAAGGTGGTCGCCGTCACCGGGGCCGGGCGCGGCATCGGGCGGGCCGTCGCGCTCGCCTGCGCCGGCGAAGGAGCCAAGGTCGTGGTCAACGACTTCGGAGTCTCGATCGCGGGCGGCGAGCCGACGAGCGAGATCGCGGCGGCCGTGGTCAAGGAGATCGAGGCAGCAGGCGGCGAGGGCGTGGCCGTGGTGGACGACGTGTCGACCATGGCGGGCGGCGCCCGGATCGTGGAGACCGCCGTGCGACGCTTCGGCCGGATCGACGGAGTGGTCTGCGCCGCCGGGATCCTCCGCGAACGGATGCTGTTCAACATGGGCGAAGAGGAATGGGACCCGGTCATCGCGACCCACCTCAAGGGCACCTTCACCGTCTTCCGAGCCGCCTCCGCGATCATGCGCAGCCAGGGCTCCGGCACCCTGATCGGCTTCACCAGCGGCAACCACCAGGGCAGCGTCGCCCAGGCCAACTACGCCTCGGCCAAGGGCGGCATCATCTCCCTGGTCCGCAGCGCCGCCCTGGGCCTGCACAAATACGGCGTCACCGCCAACTGCGTCGCCCCCGTGGCCCGCACCAGGATGTCCGCGAACGTGCCGATGGAGCTCACGGAGATCGGCGAACCCGAGGACGTCGCCGCGCTGGTGGTCTACCTCCTCAGCGACCGGGCAGCCCAGGAGCGGATCACCGGGCAGGTCTACACGATCGCCGGCCCCAAGATCGCGGTCTGGGCCCAGCCTCGCGAGCTGCGCGCCGGATACGCGGAGGGCTCCTGGACCCCGGAGAAGATCGCCGACTTCCTGCCCGGGACGGTCGGCACCGACCCGATGCCCCTGCTGGCGCGGCTGGAGGAGATGGCGGCGGCCGCGGCCGCCGCCAAGCGCCCCAACGCCTGACGGCGCTCCGGCACACGGGCAGGGCGGGGGAGACGGTGACGCGAGACGGTGAAGGGGAGACGTCGTGGACTTCGCATTCGGGCCGGCGGACGAGCACTTCCGCGGCGAGGCCCGGGACTGGCTCAGCGCGCACCGCGACGAGGCGTGTCTCCACGGACGGCGCGCCTGGGAGCGGGAACTGGGGGCCGACGGCTGGATCGGGCTCGGCTGGGACCGCACGCGTGGCAGCTACGGCAACCGCGCCGCGACCCTGACCCAGCAGGTGGTCTGGGCCGAGGAGTACGCCCGGGCCCGGGCGCCCGTGCGGCTCGGCCACATCGGTGAGAACCTCCTCGCCCCCACGCTGCTCGCCTCCGGCGACGACGCGCAGTGTGCCCGCTTCCTGCCCCCGATCGCCCGCGGCGAGGAACTGTGGTGCCAGGGCTACAGCGAGCCGGACGCCGGCTCCGATCTCGCCGGGCTGCGCACCACCGCCGTCCGCGACCCCGGCGACGGCAACTACCGCCTCACCGGCAGCAAGATCTGGACCTCGCAGGCCCAGGAGGCCGACTGGTGTTTCGTGCTGGCGCGCACCGAGCACGGGGCGCCACGCCATCATGGACTCTCCTTTCTGCTGGTGCCGATGGACCAGCCGGGCCGGATCGAGGTACGCCCGATCCGGCAGCTGACCGGGACGGCGGAATTCAACGAGGTGTTCTTCGACGGCGCGGTGGCCCGCTCCGACCACCTCGTCGGCGGTGCGGGCGACGGCTGGCGCGTCGCCATGGAGCTGCTGGCGGTGGAGCGGGGCGTCTCCACACTGGCGCAGCAGATCGGCTTCGCCCAGGAGCTGGGCCACCTCGTGTGGCTCGCACTGCGGACCGGCGCCGCTGACGACCCGGTGCTGCGGGACCGGCTCGTCCAGCTGTGGGCCGAACTCCAGACGATGCGCTGGAACGCCCTGCGGACCCTGGGCACCGCAGGCGACCCGGGCGCCCCCAGCGTCGCCAAGCTGCTGTGGGGCGGCTGGCATCAGCGGCTCGGCGAACTGGCACTGCGGGTGCGCGGCGCGGCGGCGGCACTCGGCCCCGCGGACTGGGCCGAGGACAGCCCGTATGAACTGGACGCCCTCCAGCGGTTGTTCCTGTTCACCCGCGCCGACACCATTTACGGCGGCTCGGACGAGATCCAGCGCGGCATCATCGCCGAGCGTGTCCTGCACCTCCCCAAGGAGCCCCGGCCGACCCCGCACCCGAAGGACGCAACGGAATGACGAAGAGCTACGGCCACTGGATCGACGGCGCCTGGGTGACCCCCGCCCGAGGCCACTACCCGATCATCAACCCTGCCACCGAGCAACCGGTCGGCCAGGCCCCCGAGGGGACCCCGGCGGAGGTCGACGCGGCCGTCCGTGCCGCCCGCGCCGCCTTCACCGAGTGGTCGCGCACGGACCCGCGCGACCGTGCCGCCGTGCTGGACCGCGCGGCCGACCTGCTGACCGCCCGCGCCGACCAACTGGTGCCGCTGCTCCAGGCCGAGACCGGCGCGACGCTCCGCCTGACGGTCACGATGCAGCTGCCCACCGCTGCCGACCGCCTCCGCCGCTACGCGCGCGGCGCGGTGGAGCCCGGCACCCTTCCGCTCGCCCCGCAGCCCGTCGGGGCGAGTCCGCTCGCCCCCGGCGGCCTCATCGGCGCGGCCGCGGTCCGCCGCCCGGTAGGTGTCGTCGCATGTATCACCTCCTACAACTTCCCCTTGGTCAATCTCGTCGGCAAGGCCGCCCCGGCCCTCGCCATGGGCAACACGGTGGTCGCCAAACCCGCGCCTCAGGACCCCCTGACCTGCCTGGAGCTGGGCCCGCTACTCCAGGAGGCTGGGCTTCCCGACGGCGTGTTCAACGTCGTCACCGGTTCGGGCGCGGACGCCGGCGCCGCGCTCGTCGCTCACCCGGACACGGACATGGTGAGCTTCACCGGATCCACCGCGGTGGGCAAAGAGATCGCCGAGACCGCCGGCAGGTCGATGAAACGCACCCTGATGGAGCTGGGCGGCAAGGGCGCGGCCATCATCCTGGCGGACGCCGACGAGAAGACCCTGGGGCAAGCGGTCAGGGGCGTCGGCTCGGTCTGGGCCTTCCACAGCGGGCAGATCTGCACGGCTCCGACCCGCGTTCTCGTCCATCGATCGCTGTACGAGAAGGCCGTCGCCGTACTCACACATTACGCTGAGTCACTGACAGTCGGGGACCCTGTGGATAACTCCACGATCGTCGGCCCCTTGATCTCCGCCGCCCAGCGCGACCGGGTCGAGGCCTACATCGCCGGAGCCCGCGAGCAGGGCGCCAGGATCGCGGCCGGCGGCGATCGCCCCGACCTCAAGCCCGGCTTCTACGTCCCGCCGACACTCATCACCGACGCGGACCCCGGTATGGCGGTGGCGCGCGAGGAGATCTTCGGGCCGGTCGTCGTCGCCCTCCCCTTCGACGACGAGGACGAGGCGGTCCGGATCGCCAACAGCACCCCCTACGGCCTCTACGACTACGTCTTCAGCGCCGACGCCGGCCACGCCTGGAACCTCGCCGCCCGGCTGCGCAGCGGCAACATCGGCATCAACACCGTCCAGCGGCACCCCGAGACGCCGTTCGGCGGTTTCAAGGAGAGCGGGGTGGGCCGGGACGGCGGCTCCTTCGGCCTGCACGCGTACAGCGAACTCCAGTCGGTCGTCTGGCCTTCCTGACCAGCGTCGTTCGACCAACCGCCGGGGCGCGGCCGAGCGCGGCGCCCCGCGGGCCTTTCCCAGTCAAGGAGCGAGGGGTATGCGAGGCGTCATCTTCGACGGTGCACAGGTCCAGGTCGTCGATGACCTGGAGGTACGGGACCCCGGGCCCGGCGAGGTGCTGGTGGCCGTCGCCGCCGCCGGACTGTGCCACAGCGACCTGTCCGTGGTCGACGGCAGCATTCCGTATCCCCTGCCGGTGGTCCTCGGGCATGAGGGCGCGGGCGTGGTCGAGGCGGTCGGCCCCGGCGTCAGCCACGTCACCCCAGGAGACCACGTCGCGCTGTCCACCCTCGCCAACTGCGGTGCCTGCGGCGACTGCGACCGCGGCCGGCCGACCATGTGCCGGGCCGCGATCGGCCGCCCGGCCCGGCCCTTCACCCGCCGCGGCGAGCCGCTGCACGCCTTCGCCGCCAACTCCGCCTTCGCCGAACGCACCGTCGTCAAGGCCGTCCAGGCGGTGCGCATCCCGGCGGACGTGCCGCTGACCTCGGCCGCGCTCCTCGGCTGCGGCGTCCTCACCGGTGTCGGCGCGGTGCTCAACCGGGCCCGGGTCGACCACGGCGACACCGTGCTGGTCATCGGCGTCGGCGGCATCGGCCTCAACGTCCTCCAAGGGGCGCGTATCGCCGGTGCGCTGACCATCGTCGCCCTCGACACCAATCCGGCGAAGGAGGAGCTCGCCCGACGCTTCGGGGCCACCCACTTCATCGACGCTTCCGCAGTGGACGACACCACCGCCGCCGTCCGCGGCATCCTGCCCAACGGCGCGGACCACGCCTTCGAGTGCGTGGGCAGCACCCGGCTCATCCGGCAGGCCGTCGACCTGCTCGACCGGCGTGGACAGGCGGTGCTGCTCGGTGTCCCGCCCGCCACCGCCGAGGCGTCCTTCCGGGTCGCCTCCATGTATCTGGACAAGGCGATCCTCGGCTGCCGGTACGGATCGTCCCGCCCCCAGCGCGACATCGCGCGCTACGCCGACCTCTACCGCGAGGGCCGGCTGCTGCTGGACGAACTGGCCAGCAGGACCTATCCGGTGACCGACTTTCCCAAGGCGGCCGACGACACGCACCACGGGCGGGTGGCGCGCGCGGTCCTCACCTTCTAGCGGCGGGGCCGGCGCCTGTCTCGGCGCGTATCTCCGCACGTATCCCGGCGGGTGTCCCAGCGAGTGCCTCGGCGGGGGCCGGCGGGCGACGGAAGGTGCGGCGGTAGGCGGTCGGGGAGACGCCGAGCGCCGACTGCAGATGCAGCCGCATCGACGCCGCCGTGCCGAACCCGGCGTCCCGCGCCACCTGGTCCACCGACAGGTCCGAGCTCTCCAGCAGATGCCGCGCCCGCTCCACCCGCTGGCGCACCAGCCACTGGCCGGGGCTGACCCCGACCTCCTCGCGGAAACGGCGGGTGAAGGTCCGCACGCTCATCGACTCCTGAGCGGCCAGCTCCCGCAGTGATATCGGACGGTCCAGGCGGGCCAAGGCCCAGGCACGAGCCGTCGTCGTGGTGGCCACCTGCGGCTCCGGAACGGGACGGTGGACGTACTGCGCTTGGCCGCCGTCCCGGTGCGGCGGCACCACGCTGCGCCGTGCGACGTCGTTGGCGACCGCCGCTCCGTGGTCGCGCCGGACCACGTGCAGACACAGATCGATGCCGGAGGCGACGCCGGCGGAGGTGAGGATGTCGCCGTCGTCGATGAACAGCACATCGGGGTCGACCAGCACGGCTGGGAAGAGGCGCTGGAAATGGTCGGTGTTGTGCCAGTGGGTGGTGGCGGGACGACCGTCCAGCAGCCCGGCCGCGGCCAGCACATAGCTTCCGGTGCAGATGGACATCATGCGCGCGCCCGGCCGGATTCCGGCCAACGCGGCGGCCAGCGGCTCGGTGAGCCGGCCTTCGGTGTACACCGGCCCGAGTCCGTAGGAGGCGGGCACGACGACCGTGTCCGCCTCGGCGAGAGCCTCGGGGCCGTGCTCCACGCTGACGGTGAAGTCGGCGTCGGTCCGGACCGGGCCCGGGACGAGTGCGCAGGTCCGGACGGAGTACAGCGGCCGGCCGGCGGCGGAGCGGGCCTTGCCGAAGATGCGGTACGGAATGCCCAGTTCGAAGGGGATGACGCCGGTCAGCGCGAGCACGACGACCCGGTGCGGCCGTCCGGCCTCGTCGATCTCCGCCATTCCGCCCTCCGCCCGCCGTCGTGCGTGACATCTGTGAGAAGGCATCCGGGGCCGGGCGCATTCCCGCCCCGCCGGCATGGCCTGATCTCAGCCCCTGCACCATGGCTCGATCATGATGGCCCGATCCTGACGAATGCTGTCCCTCGGGCCGCTCGAAGCCGGCCAGGGCCGCCCCGATCCTGGTCCGGTGACCCAGACAGCAGAGATCTCCGGGCGGCGTGACCGGACGCCGGGCCCCCGCCGTACACCCCGTGTCCACCGCGCCTGGTTCGTGGCCGCCGTCGCGTTCGTGACGATCATCGGCGCGGCCGGTTTCGCCTCCCTGCCCGGCCTGCTGATCGAGCCGCTGCACGAGGAGTTCCACTGGTCACGCGGCACCATCGGGTTCGCGGTCTCCCTCAACCTCGCGCTGTACGGACTCACCGCGCCCTTCGCTGCCGCGATGATGGATCGATTCGGTATCCGCAAGGTCGTGGCCGGCGCGCTCACCGTGATCGCCACGGGAGCGGGCCTGACCGTCTTCATGACCGCCGCCTGGCAACTCGTGCTCTGCTGGGGCGTACTCGTCGGCCTCGGCAGCGGCTCCATGGCGCTGGCCTTCGCCGCCACCATCAGCAACCGGTGGTTCGTGAAGCGGCGCGGCCTGGTCACCGGCATTCTCACCGCCGCCGGCGCCTCCGGACAGCTGATCTTCCTTCCCCTGCTGTCCTGGATCGTCGACCACCATGACTGGCGCCCGGCCGCGGTCACGGTCTCCCTCGCCGCGCTCGCCGTGGTGCCCTTCGTCTGGCTCCTGATGCGCGACCACCCCCAGGACGTGGGCCTGGCGGCGTACGGGGCGGAAGGGCCGCCCGAGCCCCGTCCGGAACCCCGCCCGGAGGCGGCCCGGCGCGCCGTCCGGGCTCTGGTCTCGGCCGCGCGGACCGGCCCGTTCTGGCTGCTCGCCGGAACCTTCGCGATCTGCGGTGCCTCCACCAACGGCCTGGTCAAGACCCACTTCGTGCCCGCGGCTCATGATCACGGGATGTCGGTCCAGGCGGCGGCCGGTCTGCTCGCCGTGATCGGCGTCTTCGACATCGTCGGAACCATCGCCTCCGGCTGGTTCACCGACCGCTTCGACGCGCGGCGGCTGCTGGCGGTGTACTACGCGCTGCGGGGCCTGTCCCTGATGTTCCTGCCGATGCTGCTCTCCGACAGCGTCCACCCACCGATGATCTTCTTCATCGTCTTCTACGGCCTCGACTGGGTCGCGACCGTGCCGCCCACCATCGCGCTCTGCCGTGAGCAGTACGGCGAGGACAGCGCGATCGTCTTCGGCTGGGTGCTGGCCTCGCACCAGGTGGGTGCCGGACTGGTCGCCTTCCTCGGCGGTGTCGCGCGGGACGCCCTCGGCTCGTACGACGTGGTCTGGTACTCCTCGGGTGGGCTGTGCGCGGTGGCCGCGCTGATGGCTCTGGTGATCCGGCGCCGGCCGCAACCCGGCACGGCCGTGCCACTGGCGGCGTGATAGGTCCGGTTCGGTGGCATGGTGCCTCTGCCGGTGGCCTGAACTCGCCGTTGCCGGGTGCTTTCCAGGTGCCGGGGCACCCCGACGGGACGGCTCCCGCGGTCGGATGCCGAAGGGATCAAAAGGGGCTGAAAGTACCCAAGGTGCCGCGATGGAAGAGCAGCGGGCCGGCCTCGGCGGCGGCCTCGTCCGTGCCAAGGGCCGCGACCCGGCCCACCACGACCAGGTGGTCACCCCCGGTGTGCACGGCGTGGATGGCGCAGTCGATCCAGGCCGGGACCCCGTCCAGCAGCGGCGAGCCGGTCACCGGGGAGGGCCCGTGGCCGATCCCGGCGAACTTGTCGCCGGTCCGCGCCCCGCTCACCGCGAACGCCTGGCACAACGCCGCCTGCCCCGCACCCAGGACGTTCACGCAGAAGACCCCGGCCCGCGCGATGCGCGGCCAGGTCGTGGAGGTGCGGCCGACCATGAAGGCGATCAGTGGCGGGTCGAGTGAGAGCGAGGTGAAGGACTGGCACACGAATCCGGCCGGCCCGCTCTCGCCCTCGGCGGCCGGCGCGGTGACGACGGTCAGCCCGGTGGCGAAATGGCCCAGCACCCGGCGGAATTCCGCCGGTTCCAGAGGGGGCCGTTCATCGTCCCGTACGGCGCGGAGCTCAGGGGGTGGCAGCGGATCGAGCGGAGCCCGGGCGGGCGGCGGGGGCGGGCCCACCGAGCGCAGGTAGCGGACCGCGGTGGCCGCCATGGCGGCATGTCCCATCATGCGTCCATTGAAAGTGACGGGCCGTCAGAAAGGAAGTGAGGCGGCGCGGCTCCGACCGGTGCCCGGGGCGTCAACGGCCCTGGAAGCGAGGCGTGCGGCGGTCGGCGAAGGCGCGCACGCCCTCCTGGGCGTCGGCCGTGGACATGGCGATCTCCACGGCGGCGGCCTCGGCGGCGAAAGCGGTCTGCCGATCGGCGTCAACGGAGGCGTTGACGAGCTGTTTGGTGAGGGCGATGGCCCGGGTCGGGCCGGTGGCGAGACGTTCCGCCCAGGCCCGTGCCGTCTTTCTCAGCTCACTGTCCGGAACCACCCGGTTGACCAGTCCCAGGCGTTCGGCCTCGGCGGCGGTGAGCGCGTCGCCGAAGAACATCAGCTCCTTCGCCCGCTGCGGGCCGACCAGGCGGGGCAGCAGATAGGCGCCACCCCCGTCCGGAACCAGGCCGCGCCTGACGAACGCCTCGACGAACACCGCCGATTCGGCCGCGAGCACCAGATCGCAGGCGAGCGCCAGGTGGGCGCCGAGCCCGGCGGCGGTGCCGTTGACCGCGGCCAGCACGGGCTTCTCGCAGTCGAGGACGGCGCCGATCAGCCGCTGTGCCCCGCACCGGATCGTACGGGCCACGTCCCCCGGGAGCCGCGGTCCGGAGCCTTCCGCGTGGGCGCGCAGGTCCGCGCCCGCGCAGAACGCCCGGTCGCCGGTCGCCGTGATCGCCACGGCGCGCACGGCCGGATCCGCGGAGGCCTGAAAAAGCAGCGAAATGATGCGTTCCCGCTGGTCAGGGGTGAGAGCGTGGAGGACGGCGGGGCGGTCCAAGGTGATCCAGGCGACCGCGTTGTCAGTGGCGTGCCGTACAACGGACTCAGGTGATTCCTGGGACTCGGACGCTTCTTCGGGGGAGGACATCATGAGGGCACTCCTTGGCCTGCGGGCGATGCTCCGGGCGGTGATCGCGGCGGTGCTTGCGGCCGCGATCGCCACGGCGGTGCTCTGGGGTGTGCTCAAGGCGAGGTGGCGGGCCGGTCCGCTGCGGGCCCGTGGATCACCGGCAGACGGCGAGCGCGTCAAGGGCCACCGCGCCCTGGCCGCGCGGGAGCACCATCAGCGGGTTGACGTCGAGTTCGGCGAGGTCGTCGCCGAGTTCCAGCGCCATCCGCTGGATCCGCAGCACGACTTCGACGAGCGCGTCGACGTCGGCGGGCGGCGCGCCCCGGACGCCGTCGAGCAGCGCGCGGCCGCGCAGTTCGCCGAGCATGGCGCGCGCCTGCCCCTCGCCGAACGGCGGCACCCGCACGGACACGTCGTCCAGCACCTCGACGAGCACCCCGCCGAGGCCCACCGTCACCGTGGGACCGAACAGGCTGTCCTGGCTGATGCCCACGACCATCTCGACCCCGGGCTCGACCATCTGGCAGACCAGCACGCCGTCCAGGCCGACGCCCTCGTAGCGGGCGATGTCGAGCAGCTCCCGGTAGCTGTCGCGGACCTGGCTGGCCGAGGTGAGACCGACCTTGACCAGGCCCAGCTCGGTCTTGTGCGCCAGTTGCGGCGCCGACGCCTTCAAGACGACCGGATAGCCGACCAGTCCGGCGGCGCGCACCGCCGCGGCGGCGCTGGTCACCAGCTGTTCGCGCGGCACCCGGATGCCGTACGCCCGCAGCAGCTGCTTCGCCGTGTGCTCGCTGAGCCGCTCCCCGGGGCGCAGCAGCGCCTGGGCCTTACGTGCGGAGGGCGAGGCGGTGCGCGGGGCATCGTCGAAGGGAGACCGGTAGCCGGCGGTGAAGCGGTGGTGGTCCAGGTAGGCGCGGACGGCGGTGATGCAGTTGCGAGAGGTCCGGAAGGTGGCGACTCGGGAGGAGCCGAGCAAGGTGGTGCGGTAGGCGTCCTCGGTGCCCACCGGGGAACCCCACACCACGCAGACCAGTTTCTCCGTCTGCTCCGCCGCGTCCACCAGGTCCTGTGCCAGCTTGTCGCTCATCGGCGGGAAGGGGCCGGTGATGGGGCAGATCAGCACGCCCACGGCAGGGTCGGCGAGAATGGCGTCGATGATCTTGCGGCCGCGCCAGTCGCCGACCGGGTGCCCGCCGTTGTCGATCGGATTGGCGACGCTCAGCTGGTCCGGTATCCACTGGTGCAACTCGGCCTGCTTGGTGGCGCCGAGGACGGGCAGGGTGAGGCCGGCCGCGGTCGCCAGGTCGGCGAAGTGCGCCCCGGTGCCGCCGGAGATCGAATACACGGCGACGCCGTCGGCGCGCGGCGGCCGGGCGCGGGCGAGCAGGGCCGTGGTGTCCTGCAGCTCGTCGAGGCCATCCACCCGGATCACGCCGAACTGCCGCATCGCCGCGTCCACCACGGCGTCCGCGCCGGTGAGCTTGCCGGTGTGCGAGGCGGCGGTGCGGGCCCCGGCCTCGGTGCGCCCGACCTTGACCGCGACGACGGGCACCTTGGCGCGTGCGGCGTGGTCGGCGGCGAGCAGGAAGCCGCGGCCGTCCTTGAGCCCTTCCACATACATGGCGATGGCGCCGACCTCGGGGCGGGCGGCGAAGTAGGAGAGGAAGTCGGCGCACTCCAGATCGGCCTCGTTTCCGGTGGGTGCCCAGTGGCTGAGCCGGATGCCGAGTTCCTGGAGGGTGAAGACCGGACGCCCCTGGTGGCCTGACTGGGTGATCAGGGCGATGGCCGGGCCGTCGAGGTCCTCGCGGAAGTTCTCGAAGGCGTTGAGGTTGGTGTTGGGGCCCAGCAGTCGCAGGCCGGAGCGGCGCACGGCGGCGGCCAGCTGTTCCTGGGCCTCGGCGCCTTCGGGGCCGGTCTCCGCGAAACCGGAGGCGAAGGCGACGGCGAATCCGATCTTGGCTTCGGAGAGTTGCTCGATGAGCGGAAGGGGGTCGCTGACCAGCAGCACGGCGAGGTCGGGCTGCTCGGGAAGTGCCGCGACGGACGGACAGCAGGGCAGGCCGAAGACGCTGCTGCGGGTGGGGTGCACGCAGTGGATGCGGGCGCCGACGCGCTCGGCCCAGCCGATCAGCTGCCGGGTGATGCCGGCGCCTGGCCGGCCCTCGGTGTCGGAGGCGCCGATGACCGCCACCGACCCGGGCCGGAAGAGACGGTCCAGGTCGGGGATGGCACGCTGCAGCGGCCGGCCGCTGACGTCCACATCGTCGGCCGGCTCGGTCGCGCTGTGGACGCGGACGGCGGGGCCGGGATGCTCGCCGCAGGCGATGGCGCGGGAATGACGGGAGGTGGTGGTGAGGGTGCCGTGAGTCGATCCAAGCATCGTTCTCGCCCACTCCTGCTGGTCGGCCGAGTAGCTGACGACTAGTCAGGTTACTGAACTGACGACCAGTCAGGAATGGCTGGGATGTGGACGGCTTGTGTCCGCCGAGTCCCCGCCACGTCCCGACCGGGTCGCCGACCGCGTCTCTGCCGTGCCCCCGACCGGGTCGCCGGCTGTGCCTCTGGCGTGCCCCCGCCGTGCCCCCGCCGTGCTACGGCGGCTGCCGGGCGCCGGGCTCGTCCTGGCGCCGGAGCTCGCCGGGCGGTGCCCTACGCGGCAGCGGCGACGCGGGAGCGGGCGACCGCCTTGGCGATGCGCTCGGCGTCAAGGGCCAGTTCCCGCAGGGTGCCGCTGATCGGCCTGGTGTACCCAGTGAAGTGCAGTCCCGGTGCTGAGGCAACGGTGCGTGGGCCGTGGGCGAGCGGGTTGCCGTGGTCGTCGAGGACATCCAGGTGCCCGACGAGCCGATCCAGGTCGGGGTGGTACCCGGTCGCCGCGATGACCGCGTCCGGGTCGATCCGCGAGCCGTCGGCCAGCACGACCTTGTCGCCGTCGAAGGAATCGAGCGCGGGGACGACCTCGACGCGCCCCGCTCGCACCGCGTCCAGCAGCCCGGTGTCCTGCACCGGCGCGGCACCTGCCCTGGCCTGGGTGTAGAGGCCCTTGGTGCGCCGGGGCAGGCCGTGCTCGGCCAGGTCCGGCACCGACGCCTTCACCAGTGCCCGCGAGGCCAGGTCGCGAGTGACCGGGGGCAGCAGGCGCCGGGCCAGCACGCCGGCGCCCTGGGCGGACCAGCCGGCCGTGGAGCGCCGGACGATGTACGGCGCGGTGCGCACCGCCAGCCGCACCCGTGCCGCGCCGCCCTCGGCCAGTTCGGTCGCGATCTCCGCGCCGGTGTTGCCCGCGCCGACCACGAGGACGTCGCGGCCCTGGTACGGCTCGGGATTGCGGTAGTCGGCGGCGTGCAGCAGTTCGCCGGTGTACTCCTGGCGGCCGGGCCAGTCCGGCAGTCGAGGGGTGTGGTTGCGGCCGGTCGCGACGATCACGGTGGGCGAGATCAGCCTGCGCCCGCCGGAGCCGTGCAGCAGCCATCCCGAGCCGTCCGGGGCGCGGTCCACCCGGGAGACCTCCACGCCGGTGACGATCTCCAGCTCATGGTGCTCGGTGTACCGCTCCAGATAGCTGACCAGGTCGTCGCGGGCGACCCAGCGCCCGTACGCGCGCGGGATGGACAGGCCCGGCAGTGCCGAGAGGCGGCGGGTCGTGAGCAGTCGCAGCTGGTCGTAGTGCGTGCGCCAGGACGCGCCGACCGCGCCCGAGCGCTCCAGCACGATGGCGTGGATGCCGCGTTCGCCCAGGGCCGCCGCGGTGGCGAGGCCGCCCGGTCCGGCACCGACGACAAAGACGGGCGCGGGGTAGGGATGCGATATGTCGGCCATGGGACTGAGCGTAGTCGGGTAATTGACGGGTATCGGTCAAAACGATTCCGAATCGGTTGCGGATGGATCACGAAGAAGGCCCCCTTGTGTCGGACTCCCTCTTGTGCGCGGTTGCCGTATTCGCGATAACTGACTGGTCGTCAGGTCAGTGGGAGAAGGGCCGGTGCCGTGAGTGGAACACCGTCGTCGCCGTCGTCATCGGCGTCATCGGCGCCGTCTTCGTTACCTGCGGCGGCGTCTTCGTCGCCGCGCTTCGATCTGCCCGAGGCCGATGCGTTCACCCGGCCGTACTGGGAGGCCGCCGCTCATGGCCGGCTGCTGATCCGCCGCTGCGCGCGCTGCGGCCGTGCCCACCACTATCCGCGTGAGCACTGCCCGCACTGCTGGAGTGACGAGGTCCACTGGGAACCGGCCTCGGGCGCGGCCACCCTCTACACCTGGTCCGTCGTGCACCGGAACGACCTGCCGCCGTTCGGCGACCGGGTCCCCTATGCGGCGGCCGTCGTCGACCTCGCCGAGGGCCCGCGGATGATGACCGAGATCGTCGACTGTGCCGCGGACGACCTCCGGATCGGCATGCCGCTGAGCGTCGCCTTCCGTACCCGTACGGCCGATCCCCCGGTGGTCGTTCCGGTCTTCCGCCCGTGTTGAATGGCGGCAACGGGTGGGAGAACAAAGGAGACGGGGATGCTGAAACCGGTCGATCTGCAGATGTACGGACTGCGGCTCCGCCCCTGGGGAGGGCGCGACCTGGAGACGATCCGCCGCGGCCTGTCAGACCCCGACTTCCGGCGCTGGAACAGCGTCAACGTGCCCACCCCCGACGAGGCGGGGGCTCGCGACTTCCTGGAGACCCGTAACGCGGGCTGGGAGTGCGGCGACATGGCCTCGTTCGCCATCACCGAGCAGGGCTCCGGCACCGTCCTCGGGCATGTCAATGTCGGCATGCTCGACTTCGACGCGCATCGCAGCGGCCGGGTCGGCTACTGGGTGCTCCCGGAGGCACGCGGCCGCGGCGTGGCGACCCGGGCCCTGGACGCCATGAGCCGCTGGGTGTTCCAGGACCTCGGCATACACCGGCTGGAGCTGGGCCACGCCATCGGCAACGACGCCTCCTGCGTGGTCGCGGAGCGCGCCCACTACCGCCATGAAGGCGATCTGCGTGGCGCGATGTTCGACACCACCGGCACGCCGCGCGACATCCATCTGCACGGCCGCCTCGCGGGCGACCCCGTGCCGAGGCTGGCCGATGTGGCGCCGCGGCGGCGGAGCTGACGGCAGCCGGGGGCGTCCCTGCCGGCGGGACGGTTCAGGGCCAGAGCAGGTCGCGGCGCCAGCCGCCGCCTGGGCCGCCTCCCGGGCCGCCGCCTGGGGCGGTCTCCCGGAGGTAGCGGAGCCGTACATGCCGCCGGTGCCGGTCGCCCTGGTAGAACTCGACCTCCTCCGGGGCCAGGACGTACTGGGTCCAGGTGGGAGCGACCGCGTCGGGCTCGTGCTCGACCCGCGCCCGCGCCGTTTCGAAGGCCCGGTCCAGTTCCTGCCGTGAACCGAGCACCTCGCTCTGCCGCCCGACCAGCGCGGCGACGAGCGCGTCGGGCGAACGCCGGCGCAGATCGGCGGCACTCTGCGCGGGGGAGGTGGCGACGACCGGTCCCGAGAGGCGCACTTGACGACCGACGGCCGCCCAGTAGAAACCCAGCGCGGCATACGGGCGGTCCGCCAGCTCCCGGCCTTTGCGGCTGGTGCGATGGGTGCCGAAGTGCCAGCCCCGCTCATCTGCGTCGTGCAGCATCACCGTGCGCAGCGACGGCCGGCCGGCGGTGTCGGCAGTCGCCAACGTCATGGTGTGCGGCTCCGGCGCCCCGGCCTCGGCGGCCTCACGCAGCCAGCGCCGGAAAAGCGGAAGCGGCTCCTCCGGGGCGGTGGCGGGGTCGAACACGGGCAACTCGCCGACGCCGGCGCGCAGGGAACGCAGCAGCGCGCGGAAGGCCCGGGTCTCCGCGTCCGCGTCCATGCCGGTTCCGTGCGCCGCGGTGGACTCTTCGCTGCTCACGGGCGCTTGGCCGCGCACGGGCTCCTGGTCGCTCATGGGATTCCTCGCGGGTCGGGCGGTGGGGGAGCCCAGCGTAGGCGGCCGACTCCGGGAGCGGCCGGAGCCGGCGGCGGCCGGGGCCGGGGCCGGCGGCCCGGAGGCGGGCTCGGGTCAGTCCCGGCCGGGCGGGCTCGGGTCAGTCCCGGCCGGGCGGGCTCGGGTCAGTCCCGGCCGAGGACGAGGGTGCCGGAGGAGCAGAACCAGCCGCCCGTCCCCGAGACCACCGCCAGCTGGGGCAGCCGGCCACCCGCCTTCCGCACCTGCCGGTCGCCCGTCTCCCCGCGCAGCTGACGGACCGCCTCGACCAGCAGAAACAGTCCCCGCATACCCGGGTGGCAGGCGGAAAGCCCCCCGCCGTCGGTGTTGGTGGGCAGCTCGCCGGTGAGGGTCAGCCGGTCCTGTCCGGCGAACGCGCCGCCTTCGCCCTTCGCGCAGAAGCCGAGGTCCTCCAAGGTCACCAGGGTCATATAGGTGAAAGCGTCGTAGAGTTCCGC
The DNA here is from genome assembly GCF_058215555.1 of Streptomyces sp. JLBT605. Taxonomy (NCBI): domain Bacteria; kingdom Bacillati; phylum Actinomycetota; class Actinomycetes; order Kitasatosporales; family Streptomycetaceae; genus Streptomyces; species Streptomyces sp. JLBT605. The sequence continues at coordinate 2,489,842 of NZ_CM177087.1, read as the reverse complement.
GACGTCGATGTCCGACGGCCGCACCCCCGCCCGGGCGAAGGCCAGCTGCCCCGACCGGGCCGCGGGCGAGACGGTGAAGTCCTCCCACTGGCACATGGCGGTGTGGGAGACGCTGGTGCCGGAGCCCAGCACCCACACCGGGGCCTTGGCGGTGTCCGGCACGCAGTCCGCCGCGGCGAGCAGCACCGCGCAGCCGCCGTCCGAGCGGATGCAGCAGTGCAGGGTGGTGAAGGGGTCGGCGATCAGCGGGCCGCCGAGCACCTCGTCCACGGTGATCGGGGTGCGGTACATCGCCTCGGGGTTGTGTGCGGCGTTGGCGCGCGCCTGTACGGCGATGGAGGCGAGCTCTTCCAGCGTCGTGCCGTACTCGTGCATATGGCGGCGGGCGGCCATGGCGTACTTCGCGATCAGGGTGTGCCCGTAAGGCACCTCGAACTGTAGCGGGCCGCGGGCGCCGAAGGAGAGGTTGGCGGTGCGGCGGCCCGCCTTGATGTCGGAGCGCGCGGTGGATCCGTACACCAGGAGTACGGCGCGCGCGTGACCGGCGGCGATGGCGTCGGCGGCGTGGGCGGCCATGACCTCCCAGGTGGCGCCGCCGACCGAGGTGGAGTCGGTCCAGGTCGGCCGCAGCCCGAGATAGTCGGCGACCTCGGCCGGGGCCAGGGTGCCCAGGCCGGCGGAGGCGAAGCCGTCGATGACGGACCGGTCGAGCCCGGAGTCGGCGAGGGCGCGCCGGGCAGCCTGGGCGTGCAGGGTATACGGCGTGGCGGCATCGACGCGGCCGCAGTCCGAGAGTGCGACGCCGACGATGGCCACCCGGCGTCGGCCGGTGGATATGGCGCCAGGGCGATCGCGGATGCCGTCAGCGGTCATAGATCTGACGGTACATCAGATTTCGAGGAGGCGGGCAAGGGTGCGCCCAGCGGGCCGGCGCGGGGCGATAGGCGGGGGAGGGCGGGGTGCCCTCAGGGCGCGGTGATCGCCGTGAAGGTGCCGCCCTGCGGGTCCCGGAGCACGGCCAGCTGTCCGTACGGGGAGTCGGCGGGCGCGCGCACGACGCCGCCACCCAGCTCGGCCACCCGCGCCGCCGTCGCGTCGGTGTCGGTCACCGAGAAGTACGCGGTCCAGTGCGCGGGCGTTTCCGGCGGGAACGTCTCGCCGAGCGCCATGATCCCGGCGACGTCGCGGCCGCCCACCGCGACAGGGGTGTAGTCGAATTCGGCGGAGACCGGGTCGCCGATGGTCACACCGAGGGCGCGGGTGTAGAAGTCCCGGGCGGTGACGGGATCGGGGGTGGCGAGCTCGTTCCACACCAGGGCGCCCGGTTCGTTGACCAGTTCCGCGCCGATGTACTCGCCCGGCTCCCAGATCCCGAACTCGGCCCCGGTGGGGTCAGTGGCGACCAGTGCCCGCCCCAGCGGGAGCACGTCGAGCACCCCGGTGACCGGCTGTCCGCCCGCCGCCTCGATCGCCGCCCGGGTCGCCTCGGCGTCGTCGCAGCTGAAATAGGTGGTCCAGGTGACGGCGGGCCGCTCGCCCGGCTCCACCGGTGGCTGCACGATGCCCGCCACCGCCTTTCCGTGCCGCGTCGCGCGGGTGTAGTGGCCGAGTTCGGGCGGCGCCACTTGGTACTCCCAGTCGAACACCGCGGCGTAGAACTCCATCGCCGCCGGACGGTCGGAGGTGCTGAGCTCGACCCAGCAGGGGGTGCCCTGGAGATAGGAGGTGACCTCGCTCATCAATCCTCGATGCTCATCAATCCTCGACGCGGCGCCCATGGTGGCACCGTCCCGCGCGCGGGACGCGGAACGCGCTGGCGTCGCGCCCCCGCCTCACTCCGATGGGCGGCGCGCGGGTGTGAACAGCGCGGGCCTGGGACGGCGCGAGCGTGGAGAGTGCGGTCGGGGACAGAGGGGACGCGGGCGAGCGCGGCGGCCCAAGGCTGGGAAAGTGCGCTCGACCTCCCTACTATGACGCCCCGTCAGATTCGGGAGGAGCTTGCCGATGGATGCCACCTTCACCCCCGAACAGCGGGAGATCCGCCGCGCCCTGCGGGAACTGCTCGCCGGGCAGTGCGGCCCGGACGAGGTCAAGGCGGCGGTCCGCACCCCCGCCGGGTACGACCCGGCGCTCTGGCGGCTGCTCGCCCGGCAGCTCGGGCTGCCGGGCCTCGCCATCGGCGGCGAGTGGGGCGGCGCGGGCTGCGGGCCCATCGAGCTGGCGCTGGCCTGCGAGGAGACCGGGCGCGCGCTGCTGCCCTCGCCGTTTCTCGCCTCGGCCGTGCTCGCGGCTCCGCTGCTGGCCGCCCTGGGCACTCCGGCACAGCGCGGCGCACTGCTGCCCCGTCTGGCGAACGGCGAACTGACGGCCGCGGTCGCCGTGCCCGGCGCGGTGCTGCCCGCGGTGCTCGGCCTCCTCGGGCCGTGCCCCGAGGACTGGGCGGGCGGCGGTCGCGCGGGCGGCGTGCAGGCGCGCCCGGTGGCCGACGGCTGGCGGCTGTACGGCGGTGCGACGCAGGTCCTCGACGGGCACAGCGCGCGGCTGCTGATCGTCCCGGCCCGCACCGGCGGCTACACACACGGCCGCACCCTGCTGTTCCTGGTCCGGGCCGGGGCCGCCGGTCTGCTGCGGGCCCGCCACACCGCGCTGGACGAGACCCGCCCGCAGGGCCGCGTCGAACTCCGTGACACCCCGGCCGAGTTGCTGGGCGAGGAGGGAGTGGAGAAGCGGGGGGAGGGGGGTGGTGAGCTGGGCGCACAGGTCGGGGACGCCTTCGAGGGGCTGGGGGCGACGGCCGGTGCCGCACTCGCCGCCGAAGCGGTGGGCGCGGCGGACCAGGCGCTGGCCCGGACCGTCGGCCATGTGCTGACCCGCGAGCAGTTCGGCCGGGCCATCGGCTCTTTCCAAGCGGTCAAACACCGGCTGGCGGACCTGTACGTACGGCTGTCGGCGGCCCGCTCGGCGGCGTACTACGCGGCCTGGGCGGGGACCGGCCCTGCCGCCGGGCTCGCCCTCGCCCAGGGGCTGGAGACGCTGCGCGCGGTGGCGGGAGAGGCGGTCCAGCTGCACGGGGGCATCGGCTTCACCTGGGAGCACGACACCCATCTCTTCCTCAAACGGGCGGCCGGGGACGAGCTGTTGTTCGGACCGGTGCACCGGCTGCGTGGCTGGGCGGCGGAGCGGGCCGGGCTGTTCGCCCCGGCGGACGACGGGCGAGAGGTGGTGTCGGTCTGATGGCGCGGAGATCCCCGGAACCGTCCACGAAGGCATCCGCGTACACGTCCACAACCAAGGCGAGGTCGATGGGGCTGGTGAGGCTGGTGAGGCGCAAGGGACTGCTACGACGGATGGTGCAGAAGGTGTCCTCGACCCGGGCGTTCGCCAAGGTCGCACCCCATGTCGTCCCGGTGATCGACCGGACGGTGCACCGGCTCACCGGTGGGCGGGTGCTGCCCGCCGCCACCATGCTGCCGGGGCTGATCCTCACCGCGACCGGCGCCAGGAGCGGGCTGCCCCGGCGCACTCCGCTGGCCTGCATGCCGGAGGAGGGCGGCAGCTGGGTGCTGGTCGGCAGCAATTTCGGGCGGCCCGCGGAACCGGCGTGGACCGGCAATCTGCTCGCCCACCCCGACGCGTGGATCAGCTGGCGGGGCGAGGAGATCCCGGTGCGGGCCCGGCTGTTGGAAGGCGCGGAGCGGGAGGCGGTCTGGCAGGCGGTGCTCGCCTTCTGGCCGCCCTACGGGACGTACCAGCGGCGGGTGGAGCGCCGCATCCGGTTGTTCCGGCTGACCCGCCGCGAGTGACGGTGCGGCCCACGCCTGGTGACGGTGCTGTCCGCGCGGAGTGACGGTGCGGCTCGTGCGAGCGGTGGCGCGACCCACGAGAGTGGCCGTGTGGCCCCCTCGATTGACGGCGCTGTCCACGCGAGTGGTGGCGCGACCCGCGCGCGTACCGGGCCCGATCCGAGGCGCCCGCTCCGGGCGGCCCGCTGCGTGAATGACAGGACGGGCGGGTCGCCGGGAGCGGGCGCTGGGAGCCGGTGGGCGGACGGGAGCGGAAGGCTCATCGGACACCGGAGAGGCTCACCGATGATCCGGGGTCGAGCGACGGGGCGGGGAAGAGAAGGGGCGGGGAAGAGGGCGGAAGGCGCGCGAGGGGCCCGTGCCGATCGCCCGGCCCACTGGCCGATCGGTGTCAGATGCCCTCGAAGTCGGTGTGCCGCGGGCCTTGAGCGGCCTACTTCGTCGGCTTGCGGCCGGTGATGCCCAGGTGCACCAGCAGCGCCAGGCTCGGCTTGAGCTCCGCCTGCTTGACGCCCCAGCTCGTGAAGCCCTTCTGATGTGAGGCGACGGCGGCGAGCATCGCCACCAGGGAGCCGGCGATCGCCGCCGGGCTGACCTCCTTGTCGACCTTGCCCTTGGCCTGGAGCTCCTTGACGGAGTCGGTCAGGGAATTGGTCACCGCGTTGAGGATCTTCATGCGGATCTTGTAGAAGCGCTTGTCGCCCTCGGCCGCACCGAGGTCGATCACGCGCAGGATCGCGTCATGCTTGCGCCAGAAGGTGAGGAACCCATCGACCAGCTCCTCGGCGGTCTGCCAGCCGGACTTGCCGGCCCAGGATCGCCCGGAGACCAGATCGGTGAGGGCCGCGCCCTCTTTCGCCATTTCTTCCGCGATGTCGAGGACGGCGCCTTCGACGTCGGGGAAGTACTGGTAGAACGTCGCGGGCGAGGTGCCGGCCTTGCGCGCGACATCGATGACTTTGACGTCTCGGTACGGGGAAGTGCTGAGCATCTCGCCGAGGCAGTCGAGCAGCTTCTGCCGCGTTGCCTGCCCGCGACGCCCGGCCACCCGGCCGTCGACGGTTCGTACTTGTCCTGTCATGCCGTCAGCTTACCGAGGGGTGATCGGAGCGCTATTCGACTGCGTGCAAATGGGGTTAGCGAGCTTCGGCGCTGGTCGGAGCGGCTGTGAACAGGCAGTTCCCGGTGATGTACGGAGCGGATTCGAGGGCGCGGGAAGAGCGGTCGGCGGGTGGCGTTCGAATGGGTGGCGGGCTGCGCCGGACGGATGAATCCGATTGTCAACAGCCTGTGGATAACCCTGGCGGACGGCGGGCGGTATCCCTCATCCCCCGATAGCGTGGCGATCAGGAACATTCCCGCACGGGAGGACCGACAGGCCATGGCCGCATTCCAGGAAGGCGTGCCCTGCTGGGCGGATGCGACACTCCCCGACGTCGAGGCGGGCAAGCGCTTCTACGGCGAGCTGTTCGGCTGGACCTACGAGCCGGGCGAGGCCGCCGGGCCCGGCTTCTATGTGCAGGCGTTCCACGAGGGCGAGAACGTCGCCGCGCTGGCTCCCAAGCCCGACGGCCGGATGCCGACAGTCTGGAACATCTACTTCGCGGCCGACGACGCCGCCGCCACCGCGAGGCGCGTCCGGGACGCCGGGGGCCAGGTGATCACCTCGCCGGTGCCGATCGGCGACTTCGGCGTCATCGCCACCGCCGCCGACCCCGGTGGCGCGGTCTTCGGCCTCTGGCAGGCGGGCAGTCACGGCGGCTTCGAGAAGCAGGGCCGGCCCGGCTCGTACATCTGGACCGAGGTCTACACCCGGGACAAGGAGGCCGTGGACGCCTTCTACGCCGAGGTCTTCGGCTACACCGGGCAGAGCGTCGGGCTGGAGGGTGTCGACTTCCTCATGTGGTCGCCCGCCGGTGAGCGGCCCGGCCCCGAAACGGCCGTCTGCGGGCGGGCCGTGCTGAGTGACACCTTTCCGCCCGAGATGCCGGCGCACTTTCTGGTCTATTTCTCGGTGACCGATTGTGACGATGCGGTGCGGGCGGTACGGCTGCTGGGCGGCCGCCCGGTGACCGAGCCGCGGGACACGCCGTACGGCAGATTCGCGATCGTTGTCGACAATCAGGGCGCCAGCTTCGCCGTTCTCGACACCACCAAGACCGCATAGAGTTACAGAACGGCACGAACTGTGCACCATCCCGGAACGCTAGATATTCACCGATGACATGACGAATCGGCCCCGGGTTCGCAACGGCCGCGTTCGGCAGAGAGAATGCAGCTTGCGTGCCGCCGGTTGGTTTGTCGGTGAGACGCGACGCGGGGCTGTTAGCTTCGAGCCCTACGGGGAGGTGGCAGGCAAAGTGGTGGAGCAGCTGACGCAGCACGACCCGAGGCGGATCGGCCCGTTCGAGGTGCTCGGTCGGCTCGGCGCGGGCGGCATGGGTCTGGTCTATCTCGCGCGCTCGGCGTCCGGCCGGCGCGTCGCGATCAAGACGGTGCGGACCGAGCTCGCCGAGGACCAGCTGTTCCGGGTCCGCTTCACCCGCGAGGTGGAGGCGGCCCGCGCGGTCAGCGGCTTCTACACAGCTGCCGTCGTCGACGCCGATCCCCGCGCCCCGGTCCCGTGGCTGGCCACCGCCTACGTCCCCGCACCCTCCCTCGAGGAGATCGTCAACGAGTGCGGGCCGCTGCCCGCCCAGGCGGTGCGCTGGCTGGCCGCCGGTATCGCCGAGGCGCTGCAGTCCATCCACGGCGCGGGCCTGGTCCACCGCGACCTGAAGCCGTCGAATGTGCTGGTCGTCGAGGACGGCCCGCGGGTGATCGACTTCGGTATCGCCTCCGGCGTCTCCAACACCCGGCTGACCATGACCAACGTGGCCGTCGGCACGCCCGCTTACATGTCACCCGAGCAGGCCCGGGACTCGCGCAGCGTGACCGGCGCGAGTGACATCTTCTCGCTCGGCTCCACGCTGACCTTCGCGGCCACCGGGCACGCGCCCTTCCACGGCGCCAATCCGGTCGAGACCGTCTTCATGCTGCTGCGCGAGGGGCCGGACCTGTCCGGACTGCCCGAGGAGCTGCGGCCGCTGATCGAGTCCTGTATGCAGATGGAGGCCGACCGGCGGCCCAGCCCCGCCGACCTCCAGTCGCAGCTGGCACCGCACCTGTTCGCCTCCGGCAGCGATGACAGCGGCACCGCTTCGGCCTGGCTGCCGGACCGCGCCGTCGCGCTGATCGAGAGTCGGCGGGGCGGCCGTCCCGCGGCCGCCGCCCCGGCGCCCCGGTCGTCGGCCGCCTCCCGCGACGGCAGGCCCGGGCACCCCGCCGAGCTCCCCTCCGGCTACCCGCCCCGGCAGGACGCCGGTCGCGGCGCCGGCCCGGCCGGCGGCACCGGCTGGGAGCCCGCCGCCGACCCGCGCGGCGGGCTGCGCGCGCCGGAGGCGGCGAGCCCGGCCAGCCAGGTCAGCTCGGCCAGCCCGCCCGGACGCCATGGAGCGCAGCCCGTCGCCGCGCACGCCTCCGCCCCGCAGGCGCCGCAGAGCTCCGCGCCGCTGCCGGCCGCGGTCGGCCCGGCCGACGGCCCGGTCCGGCTGCCCGGCTCCCAGGTGCCGATCGGGCCGGGGCCGCGGGCCGCCGACGCGCACGAGCAGCAGCCGCGGCAGGACGCCGTGGTCGGCACCGACTGGGTGCGCCCGCCGGAGGGCGTCCAGGGCGGCTCACCGCTGGCCGCCGTTCCGCAGCAGCCCCCGGCCCCGGGGCCGGCGCCGGACGCCGCGCCGCCGGCGGAGCCGCCGGGGCAGGCGCGCTGGCGGCCCTGGCGGTTCCGGATGTCGAACGACGTCTGGGGCACCCCGGTCGTCGCGGACGACCTGCTGTATGTGACCTCCTTCGAGGTGCACGCCCTGGACGTGGCCACCGGCCGCCGGCAGTTCAAGACCCGGGACGTGGCCTGGGCGATGGCGGTCGCGGACGGCCGCATCCACGCCTCGGACGGTCCCACCCTCTACGCGCTGGACGCGGCGGACGGCGCGGAGCGCTGGCGGCTGTCGATGGACGGCTGGGTCTACTCCCTCAAGGTCGACCGCGGCACCGTCGTCACCGGCACCCGCGGCGGCGGCGTCCAGGCGTGGGAGGCCGCCAACGGCGAGCTGCTGTGGGAGCTGCGGGGCGCGCAGACCGACTTCGAGACGCCGGAGTCCGGCCCGGTGGTCCACGAGGGCACGGTCTATGTGTGGTCGGACGCGCGGCTGCGCGCGCTGGAGGCGCGTACCGGCGTCGAGCGCTGGTCGTACCCGGTGGGTGACGCGGCCTCCTGCGGCGGTGTCCCGATCCGGTTGCTGCCCGCCCCGGACGGGGCGGTCTACGTCGCGGCGGGGACTCGGGTGCTCGCCATCGACGTGGCGCGCGGCGAGGTGCGCTGGCGCTTCGAGGCGCCCGCGGTCTTCCTGTGCGCCCCGGCGTACGCGCCCGGTCCCGCGGTGACCGGCGGCGGTATCTACATCGCCGACTATCTGGGCATGGTCTACGCGCTGGACGCCGCCACCGGCCGCGACCGCTGGCGGATCGCCACCGAGTCCCGGCAGTCCAATGAGCCGGTGCTGATCGCCGACGGCTCCGTGCATCTGGGCAGCGGCACCGGGCTGTACACCCTGGACGCGGTCACCGGCACGCCCAAGTGGCGGTTCGCGGCGGGCGGTGAGGTCATCGGTGCCCCGGTGGTCGCGGATGGACGCGTGCACTTCGGCTCGGCCGACCACTGCCTCTACACCGTGGACGCGGGCGGCGGGCAGCTGCGCTGGAAGCTGGCGACCGGCGGCGAGATCACCGGCTCGCCGGTGGCGGTCGCGGGCGTGGTCTACGCGTGCAGCAAGGACCGGTGCGTCTACGCGCTGGACGCGGTGAAGGGCACCGGCCAGTCACGGCAGGCGCGTTGACGCCTCGACACGCCGGTCCCCCGCGCGTGGTGCGCCTGAGGTCCTTGGTACGGTGAGCAACTCCTGACGCGAACCTGTCAGGAGTTGTGTCGTCCGATTCCTCGGGGGGATGGAACGTGATGCGTCGCCGGTTGCGGCTGACGGCTGTCTGTGCCGTGGTGCTGATCTCGCTGACCGGGTTCAAGGGCCGTGGTCACGGTCACGGGGGCGACGGCGGCGGAGGTGGGTGCTCCGGCTCCCACCACTCCAGTTCGTCCTCGAGCTCCGGCGGTTCGGGCGGCTACCGCGACGACTACGACGACGATGACGACCCCTATCTCGGCTCGTCGTCGGGCGGATACACCCCCACCACCGACGACACCGTCGATTCCGGTGGCGACGGTTCCACGGGCCAGGCCCGGGTCGAGGAGAGCGTCGACCGCTGTGTGTACAAGGACGGCAGCGCCGGTTATGTGGCGACCGTGAAGCTGTACAACCCCGGCACCGAGGAGGGGCGGGTCTACGCCCTGGAGATGCGCTTCTACGACAAGTCCGGGAAGCAGGTGACCACCGGCGAGGCCTTCGACCTGACGGTCCCGGCGGGGGAGACGAAGATCGTCGAAATCCGGCCCGAGAAGCAGTCCGTCGCGGGAACCATCACCCGCTGCGAGGTCGTCTGAGGCCGTGATGCCGCGGCGCGTGCGGAGCCCTTCCGGACGCCCTGTCAGGTGACTTGGGGGTAGCAGACCCCGTTGCTAGGGTGGCGTGCACTTGTCAACCGGGTCCTGGTTGGCCGATTTTTGCCTGTTCAACGGGGGTAAATCCATGCATCGCCGCCACACGCGGGTGCTCGCTGCCGTGATCATCGGAACGCTCGCCGTCACCGGGCTGACCGGCTGCGGGAAGAAGAAGGGCCGGGGCGGGGCGTTCGGCGACCACGGCGGCAGCGTCACCTCCGGTGCCGAGGGCGTGGCGCCCTCCGGTGTCCCGACCGATGTGCCGTCGGGCTTCCCGACCGATCTGGACCTGCCGAGCGGCTATCCGAGCAGCGCCCCGTCCTACGGCGGCTCGGACACGCCGACACCGGCGTACACCACCGATACGCCCTCGTACTCGCCGTCCCCCACCTACAACCCGGACGCGATCAACGAGAGCACCGCGAGCAACTGCGACTACGACGAGTCCGACAGCATGCTCGTGTACGACATCACCGTCACCAACACCGACTCCACGCGCAGCTTCCGCTACTCCCTGAACGTGAAGTGGACCAAGAAGGACGACGGCAGCTTCATGGGCTCGGACACCCAGTACGTCACCGTGCTGCCGAACTCCTCGCAGACGGTGACCGCCAAGGCCGTACACCGGCTCGACACCTACACGTACTTCAACTGCCAGCTGACCTCGGCCACCAAGAGCCCGGTCGGCTGAGGCGCGGCCCCGGGCAGCGGGCTGGCTCAGCGCGTCCGGAAGTCCCGGGTCCGGGCCGCGAAGAGCTCCGCCTGCCGCTCGGGCGGCAGGTTCCCCAGGGCGATCAGCTGCGGGGCGTGGGCCACCGCCTGCGCCCGCACCGCCTCCTTCGCCGCCCACACGGCGCGTACCGTGCCCTGCACCGCCCCGGTCGGGTACGAGGCGATGACGCGGGCGGCGCGGACCGCCGCGGCCAGCGCCTCACCGGCCGGGGTCACCTCGCTGACCAGGCCCGTCTGGTAGGCACGCCGGGCCGACAGCCGCTCGGCGGTGCCCATCAGGGCCATCCGCGCGACCTCCCCGGCGGGCATCCGCTGCGCCATGAAGACGGCCTCGTAGGCGCTGACCATGCCATAGCTGGTGTGCGGGTCGAAGAAGGCGGCGGTCTCGTCGGCGATGATGAACTCCGCCTCGCCCAGCAGATAGAAGGCCCCGCCGCAGGCCATCCCGGAGACCGCGGCGATCACCGGCTTCCACAGGTCGTTCGCCTTGGGGCCGATGGCCAGCAGCGGGTCGTCGATCGCGTACGGCGAGGGGGGCTGGGGCACCGTCGCCGAGCGGTCCAGGCCGGTGCAGAACGCCCGGCCGCCCGCGCCGGTCACCACCGCCACCCGCACCGACTCATCCCGCCGGAGCTCCCGCCACAGAGCGGTGAGCCGCTCGGCGGCCGCCAGGTCGAGGGCGTTGTGCCGGGCGGGCCGGTCCAGGGTGACGACCGCGACGCCCGCGTCGTCGCGCTCCAGCCGGACGCCGGCGTCCGCGCCGGTACCGGCGCCGGGGCGCGCGTCGCCGCCGCTCATGGCCGCTCCAGCAGCCAGCGGGGGACGGTCACGCCCTCGGCCATGGTGTGGAAGACGGCCTTCACCGGGGCGCCGATCCGCAGGCGCCCCCGGTCGACCGAGCCCAGGGCCGCGTCCACCGAGGCGACCAGGTTCCCCACCAGCCGGATGCCCGGCGCGTCCGCCGGCTCCACCAGGACCACCGGGTACGGCGCCTGGGCGGCGTAGGCGGGCAGCAGCGGCGGATGGGGCACCACATACGACCAGATCCGGCCACGCCCGCCCAGGCGCCGCCACTCGCTGTCGAAGGACTGGCAGCGAGGGCAGCAGGGCCGGGGCGGGAAGCGGGGCGTTCCGCACCCCCCGCAGGTCTGGACGCGCAGCTCGCCGCGCGCCGCGTACTCCCAGAAGGGCGCGCCGTCCTCGTCGGGTACCGGCAGCAGCCAGGACGCCGTCTCCATCGCCGTCTGGACTCCTCTCAACGCGGTCTCGTCCCCTTCTCCACTCCTCGGGCCGAGCCTCAATTGCGCAGCAGCAGCGCCGAGGTGGGGACGCCCTCGCCCGCGGTGACCAGGCAGGCCGCGGCGTCGGGGATTTGGGCGGTGCTGGTGCCGCGCAGCTGCTTGACGCCCTCGGTGATCAGGTTGAAGCCGTGCACATACGCCTCGCTGAGCCCGCCGCCACCGGTGTTGATCGGCAGCCGCCCGCCGGTCTCCAGCGCGCCGCCCTCGGTGAAGGCCGCCCCCTCGCCGCGCCCGCAGAAGCCGTAGCCCTCCAGCGACAGGGGAATCAGCGGGGTGAACGCGTCATAGATCTGAGCGACGTCCACGTCCTCGGGGGTGAGGTCGGCGGACTTCCACAGTCGGCGGGCGGCGGTCCAGGCCGGGCCGGTGAGCGGGTCGTCGGTCCAGTAGTTGACCATTCCGTGGTGTTGGGCCGGCATCCCCTGCGCGGCGGCGTGCACATAGACCGGCCGCTGCCGGCAGTCGCGGGCCCGCTGGGCGGAGACCACGACACAGGCCAGGGCGCCGTCGGTCTCCAGGCAGTTGTCGAAGAGGCACAGCGGCTCGCTGATCCAGCGGGCCGTCATGTACATCTCGCGGGTCAGCGGCCGCTCGTACATCATCGCGGCCGGGTTCTGGTTGGCGCGGTTGCGGCAGGCCAGCGCCACATTGAACAGGTGGTCGCGGGTGGCGCCGTACTCGTGCATGTAGCGGCGTGCCAGCATGCCGATCTCGTCGGCGGGGCGGAGCAGCCCGAAGGGCCGGGTCCACTGGGCCGGCGTCGGCAGCTGGACGCGGGTGTCGGTCCACGGCCGCGGGCCGCTGCCGCGCTTGCGGGACCGCCAGGCCACACCGACGCTGGCCTGCCCGGTGGCGATCGCGGCGGCGAGATGGGCGACGGTCGCGCAGGAGCCGCCACCGCCGTAGCCGACCTTGCTGAAGAAGGTGACGTCGCCCGTGCCGATGGCCTTGGCGATCTCCACCTCCTCGGTCTCCTCCATGGTGTACGAGGCGAAGGCGTCCACCTCGCAGGGGGCGATCCCGGCGTCGTCGAGGGCGGCCAGGATGGCGCGGCAGGCGAGCGTCTTCTCGGATTCGGGGAGGCGTTTGGCGAAGCGGGTCTGGCCGATACCGGCGATCGCCGCCGCGTCCTTGAGTGTCGCGGGTGCTGTGCGAGTTGCGGCTGTTGCCCCCATCGCCCACCTCCCAGGCCGGCCCCACAGGTGCTGACAGCCGGGAAGGCTACCGTTAATCTGACGGGGTGTCAGCAAAGTTGGCCGGGTCGGCTCCGCCGGCGGCGCGGGGCGGCGACGAGGGGAGGCATCCCGATGCCGGAGCGCACTGCGTGGCGGACCATCCCGGAGCTGGTGCGGGCGGCCGCCGCCGCGTACGGGCCGGCCGAGGCGGTCGTGGAGGGCCGCGCCCGGCTGACCTACGCCGAGCTGGGCGAGCGGGTGGACCGCGCCGCCGCGGCCTGCCTGGCGGCCGGGGTCCGGCCGGGGGAGCGGGTCGCCGTCTGGGCGCCGAACAGCACCGACTGGGTGGTCAGCGCGCTGGGCGCGGTGAGCGCGGGGGCGGTGCTCGTCCCGGTCAACACCCGCTTCAAGGGGGCCGAGGCGGTGGAGGTGCTGCGCCGCACACGCGCCGCCGTCCTCTTCGTCACCGGCACCTTCCTGGGCACCTCCTATGTCGCCGCGCTGCGCCGGGCGGCGGGGGCGGCCCCGGCGGCTTCCGGCGGTGCCGGCGGGGAACCGGCCGGGACGGGGCCACTGCCCGGGCTGCCCGGGCTGCGCGAGGTGGTGGTCTTCTCCGGCGCCACTCCGCCCGGCTTCCGCGGTTGGCAGGAGTTCCTCGCGGCGGGGGAGCGGGTGCCCGGGGACCGGGTGCGGGCCCGTGCGGCGGCGATCCGGCCCGGCGATGCGGCCGACATCGTCTTCACCTCGGGTACCACCGGCCACCCCAAGGGCGTCGTCACCAGCCATCAGCAGACCCTGCGGGTCTACGACACCTGGAGCGAACTCGCCGGCCTGGTCCGCGGTGACCGCTATCTGATCGTGAACCCCTTCTTCCACACCTTCGGCTACAAGGCGGGGATCATCGCCTGTCTCACCCGGGGCGCGACGATGGTGCCGCAACCGGTGTTCACCGTCGACACCGCGCTGGCCAACATCGCCGCCGAGCGGATCAGCGTGCTGCCCGGACCGCCCACCCTGCACCAGGCGATCCTCGACCACCCGGCCCGCCACACGCACGACCTGTCCACGCTGCGGCTGGTGGTCACCGGCGCCACCACGGTCCCGCTGGACCTGGTGAGGCGTCTGGGGGCGGAGCTGGGGGTGGCTACGGTGCTCACCGCCTACGGGCTGTCCGAGGCGACCGGCACGGTCACCATGTGCCGCCGCGGCGACCCGGCCGAGGTCATCGCCCACACCTCCGGCCGCGCCATCCCGGGCACCGAGGTGAAGGTCGCCGGCCCGGACGGCGCGGGACTGCCGCCGGGAGTCCAGGGCGAGGTCCTGGTCCGCGGCTACCACGTGATGTCCGGCTACTTCGAGGACGCCAAGGCCACCGCGCGAGCCCTCACCGCGGACGGCTGGTTGCGCACCGGCGACGTCGGGGTGCTCGACGAGCGGGGCAATCTGCGGATCACCGACCGCTTGGGGGACATGTTCATCGTCGGCGGTTTCAACGCCTATCCGGCCGAGATCGAGCGGCTCATCGCCCGCCACCCGCAGATCGCCGAGGTCGCGGTGGTGGGCGTCCCGGATCCGCGGCTGGGCGAGGTGGCGAAGGCGTACGCGGTCCGCAGGCGCGGTGCGCCGCTGACCGCCGACGATCTGATCGCCTGGGCGCGGCGGGAGATGGCCAACTACAAGGTGCCCCGGCAGGTCGAGTTCGTCGCCGAACTGCCGCGCGGCGCGGGCGGCAAGGTCCTCAAGAACGAGCTGCGTGCGCGGGGCTGACCGCCGGCGCCCCGCGGGCGAGAGCGCGTGGCCGGTTCAAACCGGAAGGGAGGAATCTGCGAATGCGAACGGGGCCGGGCTGGCCGCCCGGCCCCGCGCGCGGTCTCCCGCCGCTCTCAGGAGGCGTGTCCCTCCAGCGGGGTCGCGGTCGCGTGGGAGTCCTGCGGGCTTGTCACGTCGCCTCCATTGCCCTGGATGCTCTGGGTAAAGGCGCCTTCTCCCGTGGCATGGGAGTCGGCGGCCGCGGCAGCCGCGGTGCCGAGGACTGCGGCTATGGCGAGGGTGAGTGCCGCTGCGGCCTTCTTGGTGCGGTTCATTCCAACTCCTTTGCAAAAGCCACGATATTGCAATCCATCATGGGAACATCAGTGCGCATGGGAATACATGTTTGGCCAACCGACCAAAAACATGCGCATTGTTGGCCTGATCAAGCCGAGTCCCCGTATGTCCCCCGCTTCTTGTGAGTGCAGGGACCAGCGCCGATGGCTCCCCCTCCCGGCCACCGCCGCCGATCCCTGCGATCCCCCCGTTTCCCCCGGTGCTTCCCCCGCAGCCCCGTGGCCCCGTGTCCTTCCGGCGGTCCCCCGTATCCCCCGTGACCCGCCGGCCGGTTCCCCCGTGGACTTTCCCCCGTTGCTTTCCCCCGGGTTTCCCCGGGGCCCCCGTTCCCCCGTGGCCCCCGATTCCCCCGTGGCCCGAAGGCACCGGCCGCGCCGGCTCAGCTCACGGCCTGGTGGAACCCGCGTGGCTGTCCTGCGTGGTGACGGCGCCGGATCCGACGCTGCCCGCGTGGCTGTCCTTGGTGGTGATCTTCTCCTTGGTGCCGGCCTGGTCACCCTCGGACTCGGTGGTCTCCGCCTGGGCGTCCAGCGGATTGGCCAGCGGCGCACCGGCGCCGGAGCTGCCGGCGTGGCTGTCCAGCGGGCTGACGACTCCGCTGCCGGGCACCCCGGCGTGGCTGTCCTTGGTGGTCACCGCAGCGCTCGTGGCGCCTCCCGCATGGCTGTCCTGCGGAGTGATCGCGCCGGTGCCGAGGCCCGCGTGGCTGTCCATCGGGCGGTACTCGTCGGACTCGGGCTTCTTCGTGTCGCTCATCTCTGTCATCTCCTGGCTAGCGATGCAAGGGGGTCGGCGAGTCCCGCCCGGCAACTCCCCCGTGGGTCGCCGGACGGGTGTCTCAGGGCCGTTCACCCTAAGAGGTGAGCCCTCACGTCGACCCACCTGCCCCCCCGACGCGGCGGGTCGATGCATAAGAGAGTGCCGGGGTGCGATAAACGATCGATGAACGGTGGATAGGCGGTCGAGACCGGCCGGGCCGACTCGCCCGCACCCGCGCCGAATGCCGAGGTCAGGCGACCGCCGTCGGCGTCAGCAGGCGGCGGATCTCGTCGCGTTCGGGCGAGCCCAGGCGCTCGTAGATGGACAGCGCCTCCGTCCAGCAGGCGCGGGCCCGGTCCGTCTGCCCCATCGCGTCCAGCGCCCGGCCCAGCACCGTCAGGAAGCCGCCGCGCCGCCATTCGCCGCCCAGGCCGCGCAAGGCGAGGGACTGCTCGGCGTGTTCGGCCGCCCGTGCCGGACGGTCGGCCGCCAACTGCGCCTCCGCCAGCCGGTAGTGGGTCATGCCCTCCCAGAGCCGCTGCCGGCTCTCGTGGAAGATGGCCAGCGCCTGGTCGAGGTGGTCCAGCGCCTCCTCCAGCCGCTTGGCGCGCGTCAGCGCCATGCCGAAGGCGTACATGCCGTTGGCCAGCCGCAGCGAGACACCCTGCCTGCGGTAGATGTTCAGCGCCTGCTCGGCCAGCTCCACGCCGAGGTCGACATGGCCCATGTCCAGGTGGACGCGGGCCAGGTTGCTCAGCGCGCTCGCCTCGCCCGGCTCGTTGCTGTCCGCGCGGAACGCGGCCAGGGCCTGCGAGAGATACGCCTCGGCGTCCTCGTAACGGCACTCGTAGAACGCCACGATGCCGCGCTCGATCGGCGCGTGCCCCTGCACCAGCGGATCGTCGGCGACCACGCCCAGCAGCATGGCGTGCTGCGCCTCGATGTCCGCCCGGTCGAAGCGCCCGGTGATGCTGTGCACATACGTCAGCGCGGTGCGGGCGCGGGCCTCGGAGCGCGGGTCTCCGGCGAGCTGCGCGGCGTCCCGGATCGACGCGGCGGCCTGCTCGTACCGGCGGCCGCTGGCACCGGACTCGGCCAGGTCCTTGGCGGCCAGCAGCAGATCCACCGCGCGGTTCAAGGTGCCGTCGGCGGCCGACTGGTGCGCGCAGGCCAGCAGGCATTCGGCCTCGGCGAACAGCCAGTCCAGCGCCGCGTCCTTGCCGCGGAAGGTCATCCCGGTGCCCTCGGTGGGCGCCAGGTGCCTCACCAGCCGGTCGCCGGGCCGCTCCAGGGCGTACACCTGGGCCGCCGAGGACAGGTAGAAGTCCAGCAGCCGGGACATCGCGGCCCGGCGCTCGGCCGGCGGATGCTCATCGCGCTCGGCGCAGGCACGGGCGAAGAGCCGCACCAGGTCGTGGAAGCGGTAGCGGCCGGGCGCCGCCGACTCCAGCAGGCTGGTGTCGACCAGGGACTCGATCAGGTCCTCGGCGTCCAGCGGGTCCATATCGAGCACGGCCGCGGCGGCGGCCAGCGAGATGTCCGGCCCGTCGGCCAGCCCCAGCAGCCGGAAGGCGCGGGCCTGGACCGGCTCCAGCTGGCCGTACCCAAGTTCGAAGGTGGCCTTGACGGCGAGGTCGCCGGCGCGCAGCTCGTCCAGCCGGCGCCGCTCGTCGCTCAGCTTGCGGGCCAGCGCGGAGACGGTCCAGGTGCGGCGGGCGGCCAGCCGGGAGGCGGCGATCCGGATGGCCAGCGGCAGGAAGCCGCAGGCCGCGACGACGTCCATGGCCGCCTCGCGCTCGGCGCCGACCCGGTCCTCGCCGACGATCCGGGTGAAGAGCACAAGCGCTTCCTCGGGGCTCATCACATCGAGGTCGACCAGATGCGCGCTTTCCAGGTCGACCATGCGGATCCGGCTGGTGACCAGCGCGGCGCACCCCTTGGTGCCCGGCAGCAGCGGACGGACCTGCGCCGCGTCCCGCGCGTTGTCCAGCAGGGTCAGGACGCGGCGGCCGTCGAGGGTGGAGCGGTACAGCGCGGCGCGCTCCTCGACGCCGTCCGGGATGGCCGCGTCGGGGGTGCCCAGCGCGCGCAGGAAGGCGCCGAGCACCGCCTCCGGTTCGGCGGGCACCGGGCCCGCGCCCTGGAGGTCGACGTAGAGCTGGCCGTCGGGGAAGTGCTCGCGGGCGGTGTGTGCGACGTGCACCGCCAGCGTCGTCTTGCCCACACCCCCGATGCCCGCGACGGCGGACACGGCCATGACATGCCCGTCGGCGAGGGCGAGCTGCGCGCTCAGCTCGTCCACCAGCGAGGAGCGGCCGGTGAAGTCGGCGACAGTGGCGGGTAGTTGAGCGGGGCGCACGAAGGCCGGGCCGACCCCGGCGGGCTGCTCCGGGGCGATGGCGATGGGCACCGCCAGGTCCGCGTCCGCCTGGAGGATGCGCTGGTGGAGCTCGGTCAGCTCCGCGCAGGGGTCCACCCCCAGTTCCTCGGCGAGCAGCCGCTGGGTGTCGGCGTACACCGCCAGCGCCTCGGCCTGCCGCCCGCTGCGGTACAGGGCGAGCATCAGCAGTTCACGCAGCCGCTCGCGCAGCGGGTGGGCGGCGGTCAGCGCGGTGAGTTCGGAGACCGCGTCCGCGTGGTGGCCGACCTCCAGGTCCAGCTCAAGCCGGGTCTCCATGAGGGTCAGGTGCCACTCCTGGAGCCGGATGCGCTGCGTCTCGACGTACGGTCCGGAGAGGCCGGCGAGCGGTTCGCCGTCCCAGAGCGCGAGCGCCCGGTTGATCAGCTCGCGGGCCCCCTCGCGGTCCCCGGAGTGCCGGGCCTTGTCCGCCTCGGTCGCCAACTGCTGGGCCACGTCGGTGTCCACCGCGCCCAGGCCGGTCCGCACCGCGTACCCGCCGGACTCGCTGACCAGGGTGTCCGCGGCGTCCGGCCCGAACGCCTTGCGCAGCCGGGAGGCGTAGGTGCGCAGCGCCGCGATCGCGGCGGCCGGGGGCTCCTCGCCCCACAGCCCGTCCACCAGCTCCGGCGCGGTCGCGGTACGGCCGCCGCGCAGCAGCAGGGCGGCGAGCAGGGAACGCTGCTGTGGTGAACCAAGGTTGAGCGCTTGCTCGCCTCGCCACGCGCGGACCGGTCCGAGCACGGCGAAGCGCAACCTCAGCCCGTGCCCCTTGTCGCCGGTCATCCTCTCCCCCTGCCTGTGCTTGCCAGTCGCACCGGTCAGTTTGCCTTGTCCGCACCCGTTACGTCAGTAGGGGCCCACGGTCTGCGCACGGCCCGGCAGAGTTGTCCGAACTCACACAGCTGGTGGTCCGTCAGTTTTATCCCGGCTTATCTGCTCTGTGGCGTTTCCGGTCCCGGTCCGGGTGGCCTGCGGTGGTCCTGGGCGCCGCCGGGCCGCTCGCCGGCGCCCTCCATCTTCCCGGCGGAGGCGAGCAGTTCGCGCACCTCCTCGCGCTCGCTGGACCTGAGGCGTTCGTGGATGGAGAGCGCTTCCCGCCAGCAGGCATGCGCCCGATCGGTCTGCCCCATGGCGCTCAGCGCCCGGCCGAGGACCGTCAGCACGGTGGCCCGGCGCCACTCACCGCCCAGCCCGCGCAACGCCAGTGCCAGCTCGGCGTGTTCGGCCGCCTGTGCGGCGCGCCCCGCGACCAGGTGGGTTTCGGCCAACCGGAAGTGCGCCATGCCCTCCCAGCGTTGCTGGCGGCACTCGCGGAATATGCCCAGGGCATCGGTGAGATGGGTGACCGCCTCATCCAGCCGGTCGGTCCGGGTCAGTGTGATGCCCAGCGCGTACAGCCCGTTGGCCAGCCGCCAGGAGTGTCCCAGCCGCCGGTAGATCGCCAGCGCCTGCTCGGCCAGCTCCAGCGACGCCTCGGTGTCCCCCAGGTTCAGCCGGGTCCGGGCGAGGTTGGACAGCGTGCTGGCCTCGCTCGGCTCGTCCCCCAGCGCCCGCGAGGCGTCCAGCGCCCGGGTGAAGTGCTTCTCCGCGTCCGGCATCCGGCCCCGGTAGAGGGCGGTGATGCCGAGCATGGTGGCGGTGCGGCAGGCGACGATCGGGTCGCCCGCCAGCCGCCCCAGCTCCCTGGCCCGCCGCAGCTCCCGGTCTGCCTCCTCGAACCGGCCGGTGAAGTTGTAGAGGTGGCCCAGCATGGCCCCGGCGCGCCCGGCGGCCCGGAAGTCCCCGGCCGCCTGACCGGCCTCCCGGACGGCCCGCGCCGCGCTCTCGTACGGGCGGGACTTGGCGCCCGACTCGGCCACGTCGAGGATCGCGATGAGCAGGTCCGCGGCCCGCCGGCAGACGCCTGGCCCGGTGCACTGCCGGGCCAGCGCGATCAGGCAGTCGGCCTCGGTGAACAGCCACTCGACCGCCTCGGCCGAGTCGGAGAAGTTCAGGGGGGCTCCGGTGGAGGTACGCAGGTCCAGATGGTCCACGGTCCGGTCGCCGGGCCGCTCCGCGGCGTACCCGCGTGCCGCCGTCGCCAGGTAGAAGTCGAGCAGCCGCGAGAGGGCCGCCTCGCCGGCCCGCCCGTCGCCCGGTTCGCCGTCCGCCGCCTCGTCGGCCCGCCCGCCGCCCGGGCCCGCCTCGTCGCGTTCGGCGCACGCCCGGGCGTAGAGCCGGACCAGGTCGTGGTAGTGGTAGCGGCCGGGGGCGGCGGATTCCAGCAGCGAGATGTCCACCAGCGACTCCAGCAGCCGCTCGGTCTCCACGGTGTCCAACCCCAGCAGCGCGGCCGCGGCGGCCAGCGACACATCCGGGCCGTCGGCCAGGCCGAGCAGCCGGAAGGCGCGGGCCTGGGCCGGGTCCAGCTGGCCGTATCCCAGCTCGAAGGTGGCCTTGACGGCGAGGTCGCCGGCGCGCAGCTCGTCCAGCCGGCGCCGTTCGTCGCCGAGCTTGCGGGCGAGCACCGAGACGGTCCAGGTGCGGCGGGCGGCGAGCCGGGAGGCGGCGATCCGGATGGCCAGCGGCAGATAGCCGCAGGCGGCCACCACGTGCATCGACTCCTCCGGTTCCAGGGCCGCGCGCTCGGGGTCGACGATCCGCGAGAAGAGCCGGTACGCCTCGTCGGGCCGCATGGCGTCGAGGTCGATGAGGTGGGCGCCCTCCAGATCGGCCATCCGTGCCCGGCTGGTGACCAGCGCCGCGCAGCCCTCGGTGCCGGGCAGCAGGGGGCGGATCTGGGCGGCGTCGCGGGCGTTGTCCAGCAGCACGAGCACCCGGCGGCCGTCCAGGGTCGAGCGGAAGAGCGCGGAACGTTCCTCGATGCCCTCCGGGATCGCGGCGTCCGGAGTGCCCAGGGCGCGCAGGAATCCGCCGAGGACGGCCTCCGGCTCGGCCGGGGAGGAGCCCGCGCCCCGCAGGTCGACATAGAGCTGGCCGTCCGGGAAGTGGTGCCGGGCGGCGTGCGCGGCGTGCACCGCGGTGGCGGTCTTGCCGATGCCGCCGGTGCCCGCCACCGACACCACCGAGGTGCCGCGCTGCCGGGCGGTGGCGAGCTGCTCGGTCAGCTCGGCGACGCACGCCTCCCGTCCGGTGAAGTCCGCGACGACGGCGGGGAGTTGGGCGGGTGGCACCAGGGCGGCCCCGGCCGGCGGGCGGGACGCCGATCCGTCGGCGCCGGACAGCCCCGCGTCCGACCGCAGCATCCGGATCTGCAGCTCGGTGAGGCGGGCGGAGGGGGCGACGCCCAGCTCCTCGGCGAGCAGCCGCTGGGTGTCGGCGTACACCGCCAGCGCCTCGGCCCGCCGCCCGCTGCGGTAGAGGGCGAGCATCAGCAGTTCGCGCAGCCGCTCGTGCAGCGGGTGGGCGGCGGTCAGCGCGGTCAGCTCCGAGACGGCCTCCGCGTGCAGGCCGCGCTCAAGGGCCAGATCCAGCCGCGCCTCGGTGAGGGCGAGGTGCTCCTCTTCCCGTTCCCCGCCGCCGTGCCAGGCCCCGGGCGGGCCCACCACGGCGGAGTGCGGCGGTTGCCCGAATCCCTGCCCGTCGTCCTGGGCCATGGTTTCCCCCTGCGCGTGCCTTCTCGCTGCGCTGGCCAGTCTGCCTTGTCGCGCCCGGCGGCGTCACCCGCGAGGGGAGGGGAGTTCTCGCTGGTGATCCGCCGGTGACAGGCCGGAACCGGACGGTGTTCGCGGATGCGGGCAGGCGGTGGCCGCAAGGGGGTGTGGGGGCCACCTCGGGCCGGTCGTACCGGCGGTAGCGGGCGGATACCGGCCGCCTGCGCTCCGTGTCCGCGCGGCGTTCGCATCCCGCCAGCTGACGCACCGTCAGATCAGCGCTACCGTGGCAGCCATGGAGAGCTTCCCCAAGATCATTTCGGTGGACGACCACACGGTCGAACCGCCCCACGTCTGGCGGGACCGGCTTCCGTCGAAGTACCGCGACCTCGGCCCACGGGTGGTCCGGGCGCCCCTGAAGGAGCTGACCTTCGTGGGCGGCCGGTTCACCCCGGTGATGGGCGCGCCCGGCGACGACGGCCCGCTCGCGGACTGGTGGGTGTACGAGGACCTGCGCCGGCCGCTCACCCGCCTGGACACCGCCGTCGGCTACGACCGGGAGGAGGTGCGCCTGGAGGCGATCACCTACGAGCAGATGCGGCCGGGATCCTTCTCGGTCCCTGAGCGGCTGGCCGACATGGACGTCAACCACGTCCAGTCCGCGCTGTGCTTCCCGACCTTTCCGCGCTTCTGCGGCCAGACCTTCACCGAGGCCAAGGACCGCGAACTGGGGCTGCTGGGAGTGCGCGCCTACAACGACTGGATGGTCGAGGAGTGGTGCGGGCCGCAGGCGCGGGGCCGGCTCATCCCGCTCACCCTGATCCCGTTGTGGGACGCGGAGCTGGCCGCCGCCGAGGTGCGCAGGAACGCCGCCCGTGGGGTGCGCGCGGTGTGCTTCTCCGAGATACCCCCGCATCTGGGGCTGCCGTCGGTGCACACCCGTGCCTGGGACCCGTTCTTCGCCGCCTGCGCCGAGACCGGCACGGTCATCGCCATGCACATCGGCTCCTCCTCCCGGATGCCGTCGACCTCGGCGGACGCGCCGCCGGCCGTCGGCTCCACCATCACCTTCGCCAACTGCTGCTTCTCGATGGTCGACTGGCTGATGTCCGGGGCCTTCGACCGCTTCCCCGAGCTGCGGATCATGTACGCCGAGGGCCAGATCGGCTGGATCCCGTACATCCTGGAGCGGGCCGACGTGGTCTGGGAGGAGAACCGGGCCTGGGGCGGGGTGGCCGACAAGGTGCTGCGCCCGCCCTCCGAGCTCTTCGCCGAGCACGTGTACGGCTGCTTCTTCGACGACCCGGTGGGCCTGCGCAACCTCGACGCGATCGGCGTGGGCAACGTCCTCTACGAGACGGACTACCCGCACTCGGACTCCACCTGGCCCCGGTCCCGCGAGATCGGCGAGGAGCAGATGGGGCACCTGGCGCCCGAGGTGGTGGAACGCGTCGTCCGCGGCAACGCCATCGAACTGCTCGGCCTGACGGACGACGGACTCTGGCCCGGCCCGTAAGGGGTGTCCGACGGGACGCCGCGCAGGTCCCATCGGGCACCTCTTCGGCGCGAGCCACGTCCATCCGGGTGGCGGAGTGCGGCGCCGGCGGCGGCGGGGCGTGGTCCTCGCCGCCCGCCCGGCACCGGCGGCGCATGATGGCGATGTCCATCACGCGCGGCAGCCCCGGAGGCGTTCATGACCTGGTCGGCACGGCGGAGACGGAGGATCGCCGGGTGTGCCTGCGCGGTGCTCATGGCGCTGGCCGTGGCGGGCTGCGGCGATGACGACGAGGAGAAGCCGGAGGAGGGGGAGACCACCGCGACGGCGAGCCCCTCGCCGACCGGGATCCCGGACGCCGCGACCTTCGTGAGCGGGATCGACAACCCCTACTTCCCGCTCGTTCCCGGCACCACCTTCCGCTACGCCGGGGTCGGGGACGAGGGGCAGAAGGAGGAGAGCACCGTCGAGGTCACCCGGCGGACCAAGGAGATCCTCGGGGTGCGGACCGTGGTCGTCCACGACACCGTCCGCGAGGACGGCGAGGTCACCGAGGACACCTTCGACTGGTACGCCCAGGACCGCGACGGCAATGTCTGGTACTTCGGCGAGGACTCCCGGGAGCTCGAGGGTGGCAAGGTCGTCAGCCACGAGGGCTCCTGGCAGGCGGGCAAGGACGGCGCCGAGCCCGGCATCATCATGGAGGCCCGCCCCAGGGTCGGCGACGTCTACCGCCAGGAGTACGCCAAGGGCGTGGCCGAGGACATGGGCGAGGTGCTGGCCCTGACCGAGCGCGTCGCGGTGCCGTACGGCTCGTTCACCGGAGTGCTGAAGACCAAGGACTTCTCACCCCTGGAGCCCGACGTGGCCGAGCACAAGTTCTACGCCAAGAACGTGGGACTCGTCCGCGAGACGCAGGTCAAGGGCGGCAAGGCCCAACTCCAGCTGATGGCCGTCGATCGGCCCTGACCGGTGCGGCCCCGGGCCTTGTCTGATGGACCGTCAGATACGACGATGGCGGTCCGTCGCGGGCTGCCGAGGGAGGCGTCGTGGGTGCGAAGAGCGTACGGATACTGCCGCGAGGGAGGCTTGCCTACGGTCTGCAGCTTCCGGTCCAGGCGCAGAGCACGCTCTTCGCCGAGCCGTGGGAGGCCGAGGCCGGGCCCGCCGACCTGCTCCAGATCGCCCGGGCCGCCGACCGGCACGGCTTCGCCTACATCGCCGTCTGCGACCACGTCGCGATCCCGCGGCGGCTGGCGGCCGCCATGAGCACCGTCTGGTACGACCCGGTGGCCACCCTCGCCTTCCTGGCCGCGGCCACCGAGCGGGTGCGGCTGCTCAGCCACGTGGCCGTCGCCGGACTGCGGCACCCGCTGCTCACCGCCAAGAGCTACGCCACCCTCGACCATCTGAGCGGCGGACGGCTGATCCTCGGCGTCGGCGCCGGGCACGTCCGGGAGGAGTTCGACCTGCTCGGGGTGGACTTCGACAGTCGCGGGGCGCTGCTGGACGAGACGATCGACGCGCTGAAGGCCGCCCTGGGGCCGGAGGAGTTCCCCGAGTTCGGCGGGGAGCGGTTCTCCTTCGCCGGGCTCGGGCAGGCGCCCCGCCCCGCTCAGCTGCCGCGCCCGCCGGTGTGGGTGGGCGGTTCCTCCCCGGCCGCGGTCCGGCGGGCAGCGGTGCGCGGCGACGGCTGGCTGCCGCAGGGCGACCCGCGGGACCGGCTGCCGCGCCAGATCACCCGGCTGCGCACGCTGCGGGAGCGGGCCGGGATCGAGGAGCCCGCCGAGATCGGCGCGATCACCGAACCGCTGTACGTCGGCGACCCGGGACGGCCGGTCGGCCGCCGGACCCTGACCGGGCCGGGCGAGCGGCTGGCGGAGTCGCTGCGGGAGTACCGGGCGATGGGCGTGGACCAGATCCAGGTGCGGTTCCGCAGCCGGAGCCGGTCCGAACTCACCGACCAGATGGCGGCGTTCGCCGCCGAGGTCGCGCCGCATCTGGCCGACTGACCGCATCTGACCGTATCTGACCGACTGATCCGTATCCGGCCGGCTGAGCCGTATCGGCTGACCGAGCCGTATCCGGCCGACCGGCCGGGGCCGAAGGAGGCAGTGGTGGGCAAGCTGGACGGGCGGGTCGTCGTCGTCACCGGTGCGGCGCGCGGCCAGGGCGAGCAGGAGGCGCGGCTGTTCGTCGCGGAGGGTGCGCGGGTGGTGCTCACCGACATCCTCGACGACCGGGGCGAGGCGCTCGCCGAGGAGCTGGGCCGGGGGGCCGCGGCCTACGTCCACCACGACGTGGGCGACGAAGCCGGGTGGGCGGCCGTGGTGGCCGCCGCGAGGGACGCCTTCGGCAGGATCGACGGGCTGGTCAACAACGCCGGCATCCTGCGCTTCAACGAGCTGGTGAACACCCCGTTGGAGGAGTTCTCCGAGGTCGTACGGGTCAACCAGGTGGGGGCGTTCCTCGGAATGCGGGCGGTGGCGCCCGAGATCGCCGCCGCGGGCGGCGGCACCATCGTCAACACCGCCTCCTATGCCGCGCTGTCCGGGATGGCCTTCCTGACCGCGTACGCGGCGAGCAAGGCCGCGATCGTCGGGATGACCCGGGTGGCCGCGCTGGAGCTGGCCGCGCGGGGTATCCGGGTCAACGCGATGTGCCCGGGCGCGGTGGACACCCCGATGAGCAACCCGGCGCGGCTGGACCCGCAGGCCGACCCGGTCCAGGCGGCCGAGGCGGTGGACGGTCTGTACCGGAAGCTGGTGCCGCTGGCGCGGATCGGCCGGCCGGAGGAGGTCGCCCGGCTGGCGCTCTTCCTCTCCTGCGAGGACTCCTCGTACATCACCGGGCAGCCGTTCGTCATCGACGGCGGCTGGCTCGCCGGAGTCTCCGTGCTCTAGAATCTGACGGACCGTCAGATTAGCTCAGTTTCCCTCCGCTTTCCTTCGCTTCCCTCGAACCATTGCCTCGCGCCATCCGTAACCCCGAGGAGTCACCGTGGAATTCGGGATATTCGTCCAGGGATACGTGCCGGACAGCCGCCGCCGGAGCGATCCGCAGGCCGAGCACCACGCGCTGATCGAGGAGACCGAGTACGTCATCCAGGCCGACCGGTCCGGCTTCAAGTACGCATGGGCCTCCGAGCACCACTTCCTGGAGGAGTACTCCCACCTCTCGGCCAACGAGGTGTTCCTGGGCTACCTGGCGCACGCCACCGAGCGCATCCACCTCGGCTCCGGGATCTTCAACCCGCTGCCGCAGGTCAACCACCCGGCCAAGGTCGCCGAGAAGGCCGCCATGCTCGACCACCTCAGCGGCGGGCGCTTCGAGTTCGGCACCGGGCGCGGCGCCGGCAGCCACGAGATCCTCGGCTTCCTGCCCGGCATCACCGACATGAACCACACCAAGGAGATCTGGGAGGAGACCATCGCGGAGTTCCCCAGGATGTGGCTCCAGGAGGAGTACGAGGGGTTCACCGGCACCCACTGGTCGCTGCCCGCCCGCAAGGTGCTGCCCAAACCGTACGGCCCCGCGCACCCCCCGATGTGGTACGCGGCCGGATCGCCTTCCTCCTACGCCATGGCGGCGGAGAAGGGGCTCGGCGTGCTGGGCTTCAGCGTCCAGAAGGTCTCCGACATGGAGTGGGTCGTCGACTCGTACAAGACCGCCATCGAGCGGGCCCGGCCGGTCGGGGCCTTCGTCAACGACAACGTGATGGTCACCTCGACGGCCGTCTGCGCCGAGACGCACGCCGAGGCGGTCCGGATCGCGGCCGGCGGCGGCCTGAACCACCTCCAGTCGCTGCTCTTCCGCTACCACGACACCTTCCCGCGCCCCGACTCCATCCCGGCCTGGCCGGAGCTGATCCCGGAGTACACCGAGGAGGTCATCGAGCTGCTGATCGCCGAGGAGCTGATGATCTGCGGCGACCCGGACGAGGTCTTCCGGCAGTGCAAGCGGTGGGAGCAGGCCGGTGCCGACCAGCTCTCCTTCGGCCTGCCGATCGGCATCTCCCGGCAGGACACCCTGCGCACCATCGAGCTGATCGGCGAACACGTCATCCCGAAGATCGACACCGACCCGGTGCACCGGACCACCCGCTTCCGCCAGTCGGCGGCGGCCTGACCGGCACCAACCCGCGCCCGGGAAAGGAGCGTCAAGCCATGCTCGACCACCTCATCCGCGGAGCGACCCTGGTGGACGGCACCGGCGCCCCCGCCCGCGCCGCCGACGTCGGCATCCGCGACGGCCGGATCGCCACCGTCGCGGACCCCGGCGCCGTCACCGGCCCGGCCCGCACCACCGAGGACGCGACCGGGCTGGTGCTGGCGCCCGGCTTCGTCGACCCGCACACGCACTACGACGCCCAGCTGTTCTGGGACCCCTACGCCACCCCCTCCATGAACCACGGAGTCACCACGGTGGTGGGCGGCAACTGCGGCTTCAGCCTGGCGCCGCTCCACCCCGACCGGCCCGAGGACGCCGACTACACCCGCCGGATGATGAGCAAGGTCGAGGGCATGTCACTACGGGCGCTGGCCGAGGGCGCCCCCTGGAGCTGGCACTCCTTCGGTGACTACCTCGACGCGCTGGAGGGCCGGATCGCCGTCAACGCGGGCTTCATGGTCGGGCACTGCGCGCTGCGGCGGCGGGTGATGGGCCCGGCCGCGGTGGGCGGGCACCCCGACGAGCAGCAGCTGCGCGAGCTGCTGCGGCTGCTGCACGAGTCGCTGGAGGCCGGCGCCTGGGGGCTGTCCACCACGCAGTCCGCCACCCACTCAGACGGTGACGGCCGGCCGGTCGCCTCCCGGCACGCCCGCCCCGAGGAACTGATCGCCCTCTCCCGCGCGGTCGGCGAGCACGAGGGCACCCAGCTGGAGGCGATCGTCGCCGGGTGTCTGGACCGCTTCGCGGACGAGGAGATCGACCTGCTGGTGGAGCTGACGGCCGCCGCCGGACGCCCGCTCAACTGGAACGTGCTCACCATCGACGCCGCCGAGCCGGACCGGGTGCCGCGCCAGCTCGTGCCCAGCGAGCGGGCCCGCAAGGCGGGCGGCCGGATCGTCGCCCTGACCATGCCGATCCTCACCCCGATGAACATGTCGCTGGGCACCTTCTGCGCGCTGAACCTCATCCCCGGCTGGGGCGAGGTGCTCGGTCTCCCGGTGCCGGAGCGGATCGCCGCGCTGCGCGAGACGGCCACCCGGGAGCGGATGCTGCGGCGCGCCCGCAGCCCGGAGGCCGGGATCTTCCGGCGGCTGGCCGACTTCGGCCGGTACGTCATCGGCGACACCTACGCCCCGGCCAACGCCGGGCTGACCGGCCGGGTGGTGCGGGACATCGCCGCCGAGCGCGGCATGGACCCCTTCCACTGCCTGGTGGAGATCTGCGCCGCCGACGAACTGCGCACCGTGCTGTGGCCGATGCCGAGCGACAACGACCCGGAGAGCTGGGAGCTGCGGCGGCGCACCTGGGAGCACCAGGACGTGCTGCTCGGCGGCTCGGACGCGGGCGCCCATCTGGACCGGATGTGCGGGGCCCCGTACACCACGCGCTTCCTCGGGGACTGCCTGCGCGGCCGGCGGCTGGTCGGACTGGAGCGGGCGGTGCGGATGCTCACCGACGACCCGGCGCGGCTGTTCGGCCTGCGCGAGCGGGGCCGGATAGCCGAGGGGTACCACGCGGATCTGGTCCTCTTCGACCCCGAGCGCGTCGACGCGGGCCCGGCGACCCTGGTGCACGACCTGCCGGGGGACAGCCCCCGGCTGGACTCCCGCGCGGTGGGCGTGGTGAGCGTGCGGGTGGGCGGGGTGGAGACCCTCCGGGAGGACGTGGTGACCGGAGCCCTGCCGGGCCGGGTGCTGCGCTCCGGTCGCGACACCAGCACCGTCACCACCCGGGGCTGAGCCGGGCCGGGCGTTCGGTGGGCGCTGGCCCGTCGTCTGTCGGCGACGGGCTTCCCGCCCGCGCCCGCCAGGCCGCGCCCGCCAGGCCGCGACGGTCAGTCCGCGACGGTCAGTCCGCGACGGTGAGGACGATCTTTCCGGTGGTGCGGCCGGCCTCGCCTGTCTCGTGCGCCTTGGCGACCTGTTCCAGCGGCAGCACCGTGTCGATCTCCACGCGCAGCCGGCCGGCGTCGACGAGCGCGGCGATCTCCCGCATGCCTGCCTGGTCGGCCTCCA
The DNA here is from genome assembly GCF_058215555.1 of Streptomyces sp. JLBT605. Classification (NCBI taxonomy): domain Bacteria; kingdom Bacillati; phylum Actinomycetota; class Actinomycetes; order Kitasatosporales; family Streptomycetaceae; genus Streptomyces; species Streptomyces sp. JLBT605. The sequence continues at coordinate 2,460,642 of NZ_CM177087.1, read as the reverse complement.
CGATCATGAAGGTGGAGCGGAGTCCTAGGGCTGCCGCCTCGGCCGCCAGCTCCGCCTCGGCGGGAGAGGCGAGGGAGACCACGATGCCGCCCGCGCGCAGGGTCCGCAGCGAACGGGGCCCGTAGTCACCGCCGATGGTGTCGATCACGATGTCGATGTCCCCGACCTCGGAGGCGAAGTCGGTCCGGGTGTAGTCGATGACCTCGTCCGCGCCGAGGCCGCGCAGGAACTCGTGCTTGGCGCTCCGGGCGGTGCCGATGACGTACGCGCCGCGCGCCTTGGCGATCTGCACCGCGAGATGGCCGACACCGCCGGCCGCGGCATGGATCAGCACCCGCCGGCCGGGCCGGACCCCCGCGGTGTCGATCAGCGCCTGCCACGCGGTGAGCGCGGCCAGCGGCAGCGCGGCGGCCTGCACATGGGTCAGCGAGGCCGGCTTGCGGGTGAGGTGCCGCGCGGGGGAGACCACGTACTCGGCGTAGGTGCCCGCCGGCCGGGGCGAACGCGGCATGCCGAACACCTCGTCGCCGGGCTCGAAGAGGGTCACCCCCGGTCCGACGGCCTCCACCACGCCGGACAGGTCCCAGCCCAGGCGGACCGGCGCCTGGTCACCCGCGAGGCCTCCGGTGGCCCGGTGCCACCAGTCCGTCGGGTTGACCCCCGCCGCGTGGACCCGGACGAGCACCTCGGCGGGCCCGGGTTCGGGGCGGTCCACCTCGACCACCTTCAGTACCTCCGGGCCGCCGAACGAGTCCTGGGCGATGGCGCGCATGAGCGGGTTCCTCTGCTCTCGGTGGGCCGTCCCCCGTGGTCCGGCCTGGTGTGATCAACAATGCCGACTCCGGCAGCGGCCGACGATTGGCGAGATAGTCAACATCTGAAAGGATCTGGCCATGCATCGCGTCGTCGTCCTGGCGCTCGACGGGGTCTACCCGTTCGAGCTGAGCATCCCGGTGCGGATCTTCGGCACCGCCGCAGGAGCGGACGGAAAGCCGTTGTACGAGGTGCTCACCTGCAGCCTCGACGGCCGACCGGTCCGCACCAGCGCCGACTTCGCGGTCGCCGTGGAGCACGGGAGCGACATCCTCCGCACCGCGCGGACCGTGGTGATCCCCCCGTTCACCTGCGGCCCGCAGGCCGACAGGGACTGGCTCCCGGAGCCGGTCCGGGCGGCGCTCGGCAGCCTCCGGCCCGGCACCCGGGTGGTCTCCATCTGCACCGCCTCCTATGTCCTGGCCGCCGCGGGCCTGCTGGACGGCCGCCGGGCGACCACCCACTGGATGGAGGCGGCGCACTTCCAGAGCGCCTTCCCGAGCGTCCAGGTCGACCCCGACGTACTGTTCGTCGACGACGGCGAGGTGCTCACCGCGGCCGGGGTGGCCGCGGGCGTCGACCTGTGCCTGCATCTGGTCCGCCGGGACCACGGCAGCGAGGTCGCCAACCGCGTCGCCCGGCTCTGCGTCGTGCCGCCCTGGCGCGAGGGCGGTCAGGCGCAGTTCATCGAACGCCCGATGCCCGAGCCGACGGTGGCCTCCACCTCCGCCACCCGCGCCTGGGTGCTCACCCAGCTGCATCGCCCGGTGCCGCTGGCCGAGATGGCCGGGCACGCGGGGATGAGCGTCCGTACCTTCTCCCGGCGCTTCCGTGACGAGGTGGGGATGACACCCGGTCAGTGGCTCACCCAGCAGCGGGTGGACCGGGCGCGCCGGCTGCTGGAGACCACCGACCACCCGGTGGACCGGGTCGCCGCGGAGGCCGGCTTCGGCACCGGCGCCTCGCTGCGCCAGCATCTGACCGCCGCGATCGGTGTGTCCCCCACCGCCTACCGGCAGACCTTCCGCGCCTCGTCCGGTGGCGCGGCCGCCGCCACGACCGCCACCGGATGACACGCCACCGGATGACGACGCCGGAGGATGCCCGCGCCACCGCACGACGGCCACCGCACGCGGGCCACCGGATGGCCGCGCCACCGGATGACGGCCGGGCCCGGCAGCGGCCCGACGGCACAGGTCAGTCGTCCTCGTCGTCCTCCTCGTCCTTGCCCAGGAAGATCGGATTGGTCATCGCCGCCATCGGCCCCGGTATGCCGGACGCCCCGCCGTCCGCCGGGGCATGCCGCACCTCGGCCCGCACATACGCCGCGTACGAGGCGGTCGTCCGCCACTCCACCACCCCGGACCCGTCCGGAGCCAGCGCCGTGGTGTGCAGCCGGCCCTGATCGGTGAGGAAGCGCACCGAGCAGTCCGGGCCGACGCCCGACACCTCCAGCCGGACCGTCACCGGCTCCTCGGGGGCCACCCGCAGCCGCCCGCCGATGCCCGCGTGCTGCCCCCGGCCGCCCGCCGCGCCGAAGGTCAGCTCGATGCGGGAGGACTCCGCTATCCAGCAGTGCCCGGCCCGGATCCCCGCCTGGATCGCGCGCCGTGACAGGTCGTCGGCGAGCACCACGGTCTGCGGCAGCCCCACCACCTGCGGCTCCCGGTGGGCGTCGCTGTGGCCCACGGCCGGTAGCCAGCGGCGGCGCGAACGGACCGAGGCGACCAGGGTGTTGTCCCACTCGGCGATCGTCACCTCGTCGTCGGGGGTGAAGGTGCCGTTCCACACCTCCACCGCGTCGGCGTCGTTGAAGCCGAACTTCCAGTTGCAGCCGACGCAGTCGCCGTGCGGGTGCGCCGGAATCACCAGCCCGCCGGCCTCCCGGATCCTGCGCGCGTACTTGCCGAAGGCGTTGTCCCGGGCCCGGTAACGCCAGTCGATGAACACCCCCGGATCGGTGCCCATCGCCACCACATGGCCGTTGCGCGTGGTGACCTCCTCCCCGGTGAGGATCAGCAGATCGTCCCCCCACAGCCCCTCGAAGGCGCCATGGCTGGAGGTGGTGTTGTGCTCGGTGGTGGTGATGAAGTCCAGCCCGGCGGCCCGGGCTGCCGCCACCAGCTCGGCCGGGGTGCGCTTGCCGTCCGAATACACCGTGTGCAGATGGCTGTCGCCCCGGTACCAGGCGCGGCCGCGCCCTTTCGCCCGCTGCGGCGGGTAGTTTGGCTCCGGCGTCCGGCCCGGCTCGCCGAACCGCAGCGTGATGGTCACCGCGTACGACAGGCCCTGCGGCGCGACGGTGTACGGGCCGAGCACCACATGCCAGGTCCCGGCATGGACCGGGCCGGCCAGATAGCCGGGTGTGGCCTGCTGCGCGCTGATCGCGAACTCCGAGCGGGCTCCGCCGGACCAGCCGCGGAAGCCGCGCCCGCCCAGTTCCGTGCCGCGCTCGTCGAAGACGCCGATGTCGCAGGTGTTGCCCTGAGTGCCGGCCGGTACGGTCGGCTTGTCGTACCGGTACGAGACGGCGATCTCGCGCACCCCGCGCGGGACCTCGACCGGCAGATAGACGAAGTCCGGTGACCCGGCGGGCAGATGCCCCGTGACCGTCCGGGTCCGCTCGCTCCCCGGCGCCCCGCCCGCCCGCTCGCTCGGCCCTTCCTCGGCGTGCGCGAACGTCACCGGATCGAGCGTCAGCGCGCCCGCACCGGCCAGCGCGGAGAACCTGAGGACATCGCGTCGTCGCATCCGGGACCCCTTCGGTCGAAAAGTGCCGCGTGACACCGTTCTACGCCGATGCGACGGGAAGCGAAACGCCTGTGGATAACCCCGTGACGACGCGCCGACACCTCCGCGCCCCGCCTATTCCCGCCACCGGCCGGATCCTCCCGTGACAAGCCGCACAGCCTCCGTGACCCGCCGAAGCCGGCAGTGTCACAGACCGCTCGTATCCTCGGAGGATGACCACGAGCGCGCAGGGATCCCAGTCGCCCGCCCCCACCGCCAACGCCATGCGGCGCGCGCTCAAGCGCGCCCGGGACGGGGTCGCGCTGGACGTCGGCGAGGCCGCCGTGCTGCTCCAGGCGCGCGGCGCGGACCTGGAGGACCTGTGCGCCTCCGCGGCCCGGGTGCGGGACGCCGGCCTGGAAGCCGCGGGCCGCCCGGGCGTCATCACCTACTCCAAGAGCGTCTTCATCCCGCTCACCCGGCTCTGCCGCGACAAGTGCCACTACTGCACCTTCGTCACCGTCCCCGGCAAGCTGCGCCGGGCGGGCCAGGGGATGTTCATGTCCCCGGACGAGGTCCTCGCCATCGCCCGCCGCGGCGCCGAACTGGGTTGCAAGGAAGCCCTGATCACGCTCGGCGACAAGCCCGAGGACCGCTGGCCGGAGGCGCGCGAATGGCTCGACGCGCACGGCTACGACGACACCATCGCCTACGTCCGGGCGATCTCCATCCGCATCCTGGAGGAGACCGGGCTGCTGCCCCACCTCAACCCCGGCGTCATGAGCTGGACGGACTTCCAGCGGCTGAAGCCGGTCGCTCCCTCCATGGGCATGATGCTGGAGACCACCGCGACCCGCCTGTGGAGCGAGCCCGGCGGCCCGCACCACGGCTCCCCGGACAAGGAGCCCGCCGTCCGGCTGCGCGCCCTGGAAGACGCCGGCCGCAGCTCCGTCCCCTTCACCAGCGGCCTGCTGCTGGGCATCGGGGAGAGCTACGAGGAGCGCGCCGAGTCGCTGTTCGCGCTGCGCCGCGTCTCCCGCGCCTACCACGGCATCCAGGAACTCATCATGCAGAACTTCCGCGCCAAGCCGGACACGGCGATGCGCGGAATGCCGGACGCCGAGCTGGACGACCTGGTCGCCACCGTCGCCGTCGCCCGGCACATCATGGGCCCCTCCGCCTGCCTCCAGGCGCCGCCCAACCTGGTCGACGCCGAGTACGCGCGGCTCATCGGCGCCGGCATCGACGACTGGGGCGGGGTCTCCCCGATCACCCCGGACCACGTCAACCCCGAGCGCCCGTGGCCGCAGATCGAGGAGCTGGCCGAGCGCTCCGCCGCCGCCGGCTTCCAGCTCAAGGAACGCCTCTGCGTCTACCCGGAGTTCGTCCAGCGCGGCGAGCCCTGGCTGGACCCCCGTCTGCTGCCGCACGTCCGCGCGCTGGCCGACCCCGCCACCGGCCTGGCCCGCGAGGACGCCGTGGTCGAAGGCCACCCCTGGCAGGAGCCCGAAGACGCGTTCGTCTCCTCCGGACGCACCGACCTGCACCACACCATCGACACCGAGGGCCGCACCACCGACCGCCGCGACGACTTCGACGCGGTCTACGGAGACTGGGACGCGCTGCGCGAAGCGGCGGCCCCCGGCATGGCCCCGGAGGCGATCGACGCGGACATCAAGGCCGCGCTCTCCCAGGCCGCCGACGACCCCACCAAGCTCACCGACCCCCAGGCCCTGGCCCTGCTGCACGCCGACGGCCCGGCGCTGGACGCTTTGTGCCGCATCGCCGACGACCTGCGCCGCGCCACCGTCGGCGACGAAGTGACGTACATCGTCACCCGCAACATCAACTTCACCAACGTCTGCTACACCGGCTGCCGTTTCTGCGCCTTCGCCCAGCGCCGCACCGACGCCGACGCCTACACCCTCTCCCTGAGCCAGGTCGCCGACCGCGCCCAGCAGGCGTGGGAGGTGGGCGCCGTCGAGGTGTGCATGCAAGGCGGCATCCACCCCGACCTGCCCGGCACCGCCTACTTCGACATCGCGCGCGCGGTCAAGGAGCGCGTCCCCGGCATGCACGTGCACGCCTTCTCGCCCATGGAAGTCGTCAACGGCGCCACCCGCACCGCCATGTCGATCCGCGACTGGCTGAGCGCGGCGAAGGAAGCCGGTCTGGACTCCATCCCCGGCACGGCCGCCGAAATCCTCGACGACGAGGTCCGCTGGATCCTCACCAAGGGCAAGCTGCCCACCGCCACCTGGGTCGAGGTCGTCAAGACCGCGCACTCGCTCGGTCTGCGCTCCTCCTCGACGATGATGTACGGCCACGTCGACCAGCCCCGGCACTGGCTCGGGCACCTGCGGCTGCTGGCCGAGATCCAGCAGGAGACCGGCGGCTTCACCGAGTTCGTGACCCTGCCTTTCATCCACACCAACGCCCCGGTCTACCTGGCCGGCATCGCCCGCCCCGGCCCCACCACCCGCGACAACCGCGCCGTCACCGCGATGGCCCGCGTCCTCCTCCACCCGCACATCACCAACATCCAGACCAGCTGGGTGAAGCTCGGCACCGAGGGCGCCGCCGAAATGCTCCGCTCCGGGGCGAACGACCTGGGCGGCACCCTGATGGAGGAGACCATCTCCCGGATGGCCGGCTCCTCCTACGGCTCCTACCGCTCCATCCGCGACCTGATCGCCATCGCCGACGCCGCCGGCCGGCCCGCCCGCCCGCGCACCACCACCTACGGCCAGGTCCCGGCCGAGCGCCAGGAGGCGGCCCTGGCCTCGGACGGCCACCTGCCGGAGCTGCTGCCGGTGCTGGAGGACTGACCCGCCGCGTTGATGACGTCCTTCACATTCCCCACCGGGACGGAGCGCGTTTCCCTCGGTCCATTACAGTGCTGAGCCAGTTCACCGGCGGCACCGCCGTGCCCGTCACCCGCGGAGAGGAGCGAGGTCGTGACCGCGTCTGCCAGCGCAACGGCCGTGTGGGGCCGTGCTGAACAGCAGGACTTCCGGAGCCGGGTGCGGGGCTGTCTGCTCGGTGGCGCGATCGGCGACGCCCTGGGCGCCGGCGTGGAGTTCGCCTCGCTCACCTCGATCCGCCATGAGCACGGGGCGAGCGGGGTGACCGACTTCGTCCCGGCCTACGGCAAGCGGGGCAGCGTCACCGACGACACCCAGATGACCCTGTTCACGGTGGACGGACTGATACGCGCCCAGGTGCGCCGGGACACCGGAGCCTGGCACCCGCCGACCGACATCCACGCCGCGCACCGCCGCTGGTACGCCACCCAGCGCGACTGGGGCCCCGACGAGCGGAAGAAGGACGACGGCTGGCTGGCCCGTGAGGAATGGCTCTACGCCCAGCGGGCCCCCGGCCGGGCCTGCCTGTCCGGGCTGGCCGAGGAGACGATGGGCACGCTGGACCGGCCCAAGAACCCGGACTCCAAGGGCTGCGGCGCGGTGATGCGGTCCGCGCCCTTCGGGCTGCTGGTGGGCTGGGAGCCGCAGCTGGTCTTCCAGCTCGCCATCGAGTGCGCCGCGCAGACCCACGGCCATCCCACCGGCTACCTCTCGGCGGGCGCCTTCGCGCTGATCGTGCACGGCATCGCGCGCGGCGAGGACCTCGACGGAGCCGTCCAGCGGGCGATGGCCCATCTGGCGACCCGGCCGGGTCACGAGGAGACGACCGACGCCCTCAAGCACGCGCTCGGCGCGGTCCGGCAGGGGCTGCCCACCCCGGAGCGGGTGGAGTCCCTGGGAGAGGGCTGGACGGGCGAGGAGGCGCTGGCGATGGCGCTCTACTGTGCGCTGGTCGCCGAGGACATCCGCCACGGACTTCTGCTCGCCGTCAACCACGGCGGGGACAGCGACTCCACCGGCTCCATCTGCGGGAATCTGCTCGGCGCCCTGCACGGCGAGACGGCGTTGCCCCCGGCCTGGCTGGCGGAGCTGGAGGGACGCGCCACCATCCTCCAACTGGCCGACGACTTCGCGATGGAGATGACCCAGGGCCCCGCCCTGCACGGACCGGCGGGCTCCGCTCCGGCCTGGCTGGCCCGCTACCCGCGCGGCTGACCGGCCACCGCCGACCGCCCGCCCACCTGAGCCTTCGAAGGACGGCCCGTGACCACGACGCCTCAACCGCCCGAAGACCCGTCGCTCCCGGACGACGTATGGGAGAAGTTCAGCAACGACTCCGAGGCGTCCATACGGGCCACCGCCCCCAAGGAGCCGTCCGCCCGCGCGCGCATGGTCACCCGTCGACTGCGGGACGAGGACGAGCAGGCGAGGCTGGACGGCCTGGCGCCGGCCCGGCCGCCGAAGCGCTCGTTCCGGGAACGCAGGGCGGCGCGCCGCGCGGGCTTCGATCTGCCCCGGACGCGCCGGACACCGCGCAAGCCCCGGACCCCGCGGAAGCGCCGGGCATTCCGGATATCCCAGGCACCCCGGGCACCCCGGACGCGTCGCGAACCCCGGCGCGGCGGCAGCTTCCTGGACCGCTGGCGGACACCGATCGTGGTGGTGCTCACCCTCTCGATCGGCCTGCTGGTGCTGAACCCGATGGAGACGCTGTCCTGGCTGCCCGGGATCGGCGACTCCTCGGGCAGCAGCCAGGAGCCCGAGCCGACGCCCGGCCCCCAGGGATCGCCCAGCTCCTCGGTGGGCCCGCGCACGCCGGAGTCCGCCGCCTCGACGCCCCCGAGCAGCCCGACGGCCGTGCCGACGATGCCGCACCAGCCGCAGCGCACCGAGACGCCGGCCGCCCAGGACGTGTGACGTGCCCTCGGCCCTGGGTGGATGACGGGGTCTCGCCAGCGACTAGCTCAGCGCCTTCGCCAGCCGGCGCAGACCCTCGGCGATCTCCTCCGGGGTGTGCGTGACGAACGACAGCCGCAACGCTGCCGGGTCGGGGTCGCTCGCGAAGAACGGCGCCCCCGGCACGTAGGCCACATCGTGCGCGACCGCGTCCCGCAGCCGGTCGGTGGCGTCGAAACCGCCGGGCAGCGAGGCCCACACGAACATCCCGCCCTCCGGCTCGTTCCAGCGCGAGCCCTCGGGCAGGGCCTCGCCCAGCCCCGCCAGCAGCGCGTCGCGGCGCTCCCGGTAGGCGCCGCGCACCCGCGCCAGATGGGCGTCCAGGTCGTTGTCGGCCAGATAGCGGGCGGCGGCCATCTGCACCACCGTGGAGGTGTGCAGGTCGGCGGCCTGCTTGGCGATGACGCAGGCGCGGCGCAGCGCGGCCGGGCCGCGCAGCCAGCCCAGCCGCAACCCGGGGGCCATGGTCTTGGAGAGGCTGCCGGTGAGCACGGTGCGATCGGCGGCCTCCGGATACGAGGCGATCCACGGCCGCGGGCTTCCGGCGAACCGCAACTCCCCGTAGGGGTCGTCCTCGACGATCCACATCCCATGCCGCTCGGCCACCGCCGCGACCGCCCGCCGCCGCTCGGCGGGCAGGGTGCGGCCGGTCGGGTTCTGGAAGGTCGGGATGGTGTAGAGCAGCTTGGGCCGCTCGGCCACGACCAGTTCCTCCAGTGCCACCGGGTCCAGCCCGTCCTCGTCGGACGGCACCGAGACGATCCGCGCGCCCGCGAACCGGAAGCACTGGAGGGCGGCGAGATACGTCGGCGCCTCGACCAGCACCACATCGCCCGGCTCCAGCAGCGCTGCCGACAACAGCGACAGGGCCTGCTGGGATCCGCTGGTGATGATCAGGCCGTCCGCCTCGGTCGGCAGTCCGCGCGCGGTCAGCCGGGCGGCCGTCCGGGCGCGCAGCCCGGCGTCCCCCTCGCTGGTGGAGTACTGCAGCGCCTGGGGAGCGGACTCGGCGAGGACGGCGCGGAAGGCGGCGGCCATGCCGCCCGCGTCGAACAGCTCGGGCGCGGGCAGCCCGCCGGCGAACGAGATGACTTCCGGACGTGCGGTCAGCGCGAGGATGTCGCGTACCGGGGAGCCGGCGACCGAGGTGGCTCGGGAGGCGAGGTCGGGGACATCGGCGCGCATGGGGCGGCTCCTTCACTCGTGGGCTCGTTCACCCGTCCGGGATCCGTTCGGGCGTACGGTGCAGCCTACGGAGAAGGCTGTCAGGGGCAACGAGTTGTCCGCGATGCGGGCATCGGTCGCGGCCGGCAAGAAAAGACAGCGGAAGGCTATTCCGCGGTCCTTGACGGGACTTCGCGAGCCGACCGCGGGAAATTCCCGGAAACCGGCCGCAATTGTTCAGGCGTCAACGGGAAATGGGCGAGCCCTCTCGGCAGGGACGGCGACCGGTCGAGAGGGCTCGCTGGGAGTACTGCGGTGTGGTGCGGTTTGTTCAGAGAAGATCAATCGATGTCGAAAGCGCCACCGGAGACCTCCGCGACGAACGAGGTCCACGATTCCGGGGCGAAGCTGAGGGCCGGTCCCTGCGGGTCCTTGGAGTCGCGCACGGCGATCGCCTGAGCGGTGGGGGACGCCACCTCCACGCAGGCGCCGTTGCCGCCGGAGTGCGAGGATTTCATCCAGGCACTCTGATTTCCGAGCTGAATTGACACGTTTACTCCGATGCGTTCGGTCGGTGTGTTTCGCCTCCTGGGGGAGGTGTGATCGACACTACTCGGCAACTTCCGCATGAAGATGGGGCGTTCACTCGACCGGATGGCATATTCCATCGTCGTCTTCCGTGTGACACAGGAGGCGGTGTACTCTCCGCCGCCGCTTCCTCCTTCACCATCAGTCCGAGGTAATGCTCGCGCGGTGATCCTCGGCCACCCGGGTGATGAACTGCCGGCTCTGGTCGACGTTCAGCGCCTGGGCCCGCAGATGCTCGTACATCATGCTGTAGCTCTGCACATCGGAGAGTTTCTCCAGGTAGAGATCGCTGGTCACGCCTTCCAGATAGACCACGCTGGTGTCCGACTCATCCGAGAACTCCAGAATGGTGAACTGCCCGGTCATCCCCGGATGCGAGCCCATGTCGAACGGCAGCGCCTGCACCGTCACATGCGGCTCGTAACTCATGCGGACCAGATGCTCCAGCTGATCGGCCATGATCTGCGGGCTGCCGACCACCCGGCGCATCGCCGATTCGTCGACCACCGCCCACAACCGCAGCGGACTGAGCGGGTCGGTGATCCGCTCCTGCCGCCGCAGCCGGACCTGGACGCGCTGTGCGAGCTGGTCCGCCGGGGCCTCCGGAAGCGCACCGCCGATCACCGCCTCCGCGTACTGCGGGGTCTGCAGCAGACCGGGCAGGATCTGCGGCTCGTAGACGCGCAGTGACGCCGCGTCCGTCTCGAACCCGATGTACACGCTGTACGGGACGTCGCCGAAGGCGTTCCACCAGCCCTGCTGCCGGGACTCCTTGGCCATTTGCATCAGTGACTCGACGAGGTGCTTGTCCTCGACCTTGTAAACCCGGCAGAGGTCGCGCACATCGCGCTGGCTGATGCTGCGGCGACCGTTCTCCAGTCGGCTGATCTTCGACTGGGAGACCATCAGCTCCTCCGCCACCTCCTCCGCCGTCATCCCCTTCTCCTGGCGGAGCCTGCGCAGCTCCTGGCCCAACCGGCGTCGTCGAACGGTGGGACCGACGTTGGACGTCACGGGACGTGCACCTCCGGCTTCGTACTGCTTCTTCTGCTGGTCGGCAGCCTGCCACCATCGGCCTCGGCCGCGCTGGGAAATGGCTGCACCCAGTGTCGGGGCGGGCACGATCGGCGACAGATGAGGAGTCGCGAATCCGAAGGCCGGGGCGCCGGGCCGCGCGGGCATGCGCACGGGGCGGTGGGCCGGTCGCCGTCCGAGGCGGCCGGCCCACCGCCCCGCGTTTCGGCAGCGGCTCCCGTACCGGTCAGTGGGGACTGTGGTGCGGTCGGTGGTGCGGTTGCTCCGGGTGGTGCGATCGCTGAGGGCGGTGCGTGAACTCTTGCCGAACTCCTGCCGCCGGGTGCGGCCCGGCGGATGGCGCGGGAACCTCAGCGGGCCCCGACGCGGGCCATGCTCCCGCGGCGGATCGGCTGCTGCGGGACGCCTGCCGCGGGCTCGCTGCGCGCGGTGGCCTGCCGTCCTGTCCCCGGTGCGCGCCGTGGCTGCGCGGCGACGCCGTTCTGCACGTCCATCACGGCGTGTGCCACGAGCCCGCCCATCGGGTCGTGCCTTATGAGATCCCGGAGCCTGGAGCGCGAGGAGCGCCCCTCGTTCCCGGGATACAGGTGCTTGCCGAGCCCGACCGCGTGGGCCAGGGCGGCAAGCGCCGCGGTCCGCGGGTCCGGCGGCACGCCGGTGCGGATCGCGTTGTCCAGCCGGGTCCTGATCTCCCGGCTGATCGCCGTGTCCGTCGCCTGGTAGCGAGTCGTCGGCAGCACTCCGCACATCTGGCCCGCCACGGCATGGACCATGCCGCACCGCTCCAGATGCGTGAGGTACGTCTGGCGCAGCCCCAGCCGGGGCCCGCCGATCCAGTGGACGGCGCGCACCGGGCTGCCGCGGCGGCGCAGCAACTCGAGCGCGGAGTCCAAAGTCGGATCTCCGGTCGGCCGTGGCAGCACCACGGCGATACGATCCCCGTCTGGGGCTATCCGTCCTGCCAGAGCCAGCTCCACTAGCTGTGCCCCGGCAAGGCCGAGGTCGAGCGACTGCGGCTGCGCCGTGGTACCCGTGGCCGGGTCCAAAGCGAGCAGCAGAAGCTCCTCCGGAATTGTTCTGCGGCTCCTGCCCATCCATGCCTCCCCGCGTGGATGAATGACAGGGTGACCCCTCTCACATTGGTCTGTCGAGAGTGCGTGGGGGGTTCGGGCTGGAACCGGTAGGTATGTCGTTCTCGTCTAGCACGGCGACGGCGGCCTCGGTGGGCTAGTCGACGGTGCCGCTGCACGAATCCGCCGCGGCGACCCAGGACACTGTTAACGGATGACTGCGGGATGACGCCGTGGAGACGGCGGGCGTCCCGCGCGAGGCATGGCGAGGAGGCATCGGTGGCGGGCGAGTCCCCCGACACGTCGGATCAGCAGAAGTCGTCGGGGGAGACGACTGGGGATGCACGGGACCCGCGGCTCGCGGTCTTCCGGGAAGCGGAATCTTCTCCGGACGCCGCCGAGGCCGACGGGGGCGCCGCACGGGACGCCGGACAGGACGCCGCGGACGCGGACGCCGAGGCGTCCGCGCAGGCGCCGGACGAGCCGTCCGCGCCCGCGTCGCCCGACCGCGCGACCGCGGTCTTCCGGACCGTGGGCGCGGGCCGGACGGGCTCGGAGACGGGCGAGGCGAAGGCGGCGGAAGCGTCGGAGACCCCGGAATCCGCGGAGGCCGCGAAGTCCTCGGGACCGTCGGCGGCGGGCTCCGCGGCAGCACCTGCGGCAGGGTCCGAAGCGGAAGCGCAAGCGGAACCGGAGGCCGGTGGAGCTCAGGGCACCGACGCCGACCGGGACGCCGCTGATGTTCGCGATGGTGAAGCCGCGGTGAGTGGCGACGAGGACGGGCGTCCGGCCGCCGGACGGCTGCCGGTGCGCCCGGGCGCCCGGGGCGGCGGTGCCGCGGTCGGCAACGCCCCCGCGACCGGCGCCGAAGGCCGCACGCCGCGCGAGAGCGAGAGCAGCGCCGGCGAAGAGCGCGCCGAGGGTGGAGCGAAGGGTGCGACCGCGGGCCGTGACGAGCGGCTGCGCGACGCGGTGGCCGCCTGGGTCTCCGGCACGTCCGGCGACGAGTCCGAGGACGCCGGCGGTGCGGACGCCGCGAGCGCCTCGCCCTCCGGCGGCGATGACGCCGAGAAGACGACCGGGTCCACCGCCGGGAAGAAGACGCCGAGCACGGACGCCGCGACCGGCGCCGAGCCGGACAGCGCTTCCGGCGAGAGCAAGGCGCCGGGCGCGGACACCAGGACCATGACCTTCGGCACGCTGCGCCAGCAGTCCGCCGAGCGTCCGGCCGACCAGGCCACCGCCGTCTTCGGGGCCCTGCGTCCCGGATCCCCGGAGGCCGACGGCGCCGAGGACGGCGAGGACGCGCCCGCGCGGCGGTCCGCCGACCGGGCGACCGCCTTCTTCGGCGCGATCCGGCCCAGGACCCCGGAGGCGGACCGGACCGAGGACTCGGCGACCGCCGCCGCCCCGGCCGGCGCCGGGAGCGAGACGAAGGCCGCCGACCCGAAGGCGGCGTCGGCCGGTGACAGCGGGCCGGGCGCCGACGGCTTGGGCGAGCGGAGCGAAGCCGCCGGGGCCACGGCCGTACGCACCAAGGAAAAGGAGGCGGACGCCGAGAAGCCGGGCGCGGCTTCGGGTGGCGGCGGCCGCTCCGAGCGGCCGGTGGACCAGGCGACCGCCGTTTTCGGGGCCGTCCGGCTCCCCAAGACGCCGGAGTGGGCCGACAACGCCGACAACGCCGGCGACGCCGACGACGCCGGCAAGGCAGGCGAAAGCGGCAAGGCCGGCGAGGCCGAGGAAGCCGGCAAGGCTGACAAGGGCAGCGAGAGCGGCAAGAGCGGCAAGGGCCGCGACGCCGGAACGTCCGCGCAGGCCCGCACGGGCGGCTCCGCCGCGCCCGCGCGCCCGGGCACCGTGCCGACCGCTCCGAACGGCCGCCCCAGCACCTTCGTGCCGCTGAGATCCGACGACGCCCCGGCCGCCCCGGCCGCGGGCCCGTCCGGCTCCTCCGCTCCGGCGGCCCGGACCACCCCGGCGAAGCCCGGTGCTCCGGCGGCCCCCGCGGCCTCCCCGGCTCCGGCCACCGCCGCGCCGCGGCCGCTGCCGGAGTCCGAGCGGACCAAGCAGCAGCCGCTGCCGCCGCCGGGCGAGCCCGCGCCGCTGGATCTGCTGGCGCAGCTGACCAACACCCCGCCGCCGCCGGAGACCACCAAGCGCACCATCGTGCGGCGGGTCAAGATCTGGACGCCGCTGGTCGCCCTGCTGGCGATCGTCTTCTGCACCGCGCAGGCGCTGCGGCCGCTGCCCGAGCCCGAGCTCCGGCTGGCCGAGCAGACCGCGTTCACCTTCGAGGGCGGCAAGTTCGCCATGCCCTGGCCCGACCAGGGCCAGGCGGCGGTCCTGGTCGAGGGGGTCGGCAGCATGGGCACCTACGGCGCGCAGAAGCCGGTGCCGATCGCCAGTGTCACCAAGGTCATGACGGCGTACGTCGTCCTCAAGAACCACCCGCTCAAGCCCGACGAGCCCGGCGAGAAGATCGAGATCGACGCCCAGGCGGCCCAGGAGTCCCACGCCAAGGACGAGTCCAAGGCGACGGTCAAGGAGGGACAGCAGTTCACCCAGCGCCAGATGCTGGAGATGATGATGATCCCGTCCAGTAACAACGTCGCCCGTCGGCTCGCCCGGTGGGACGCGGGCAGTGAGGAGGCGTTCGTGAAGAAGATGAACGCCGCCGCCAAGGCCCTGGGCATGACGAACACCACGTACACCGACCCCAGCGGCCTCAAGGCGACCAGCAAGAGCACCGCGACCGACCAGCTCAAGCTGGCGCGGGCGGTGATGAAGAATGAGACCTTCCGCAAGATCGTGGCGACCCCGGACATCGAGATCCCGGGCGTGGGCCGGATCTTCAACAACAACCATCTGCTGGCGAAGCCGGGCCTCGGGGTGCGCGGCATCAAGACCGGTTCCAGCACCCCGGCCGGCGGCGCCCTGATGTGGGCGACCTACCGCACGGTCGGCGGCAAGGACCGGCTGATCCTCGGCGTCACCCTCGACCAGCACGCCAACAGCACCGACTCCAACGCCCACCTCGCGCTCGTCCTGCAGAAGGCCGAGGAGCAGATCAGGGCGGTGCGCGGGGCGCTGACCTCGGCGACCCTGGTGAAGAAGGGGCAGGTCGTCGGCGAGGTGGACGACGGGCTGGGCGGCACCACCCCGGTGGTGGCCACCAAGGATCTGAAGGGTGCCGGGTGGCCTGGCCACAACGTGGACTTCGCGCTGGCCGCGGACGCCAAGGGGGTGCCGCACTCGGCCAAGGCGGGCACCGTCGTGGGCACGCTGACGGTCGGCACCGGACCGGGCCGGGCGACCGTCCCGGTGGCGCTCCAGCAGGACCTGGCGGAGCCGTCGTTCTCGGCCAAGCTGACCCGGGTCTCCTGAGGGATCCCGGGCGGGCCTGCTGCCTTCCGGTCGCGGCGGCCGGAAACCACCTTCGCCAGGTGGCCGGCCGCCGCCCCGCACAGCGGCGGGGAGGCGACCCGTGCTAGCGTCGCCAGCGCCCCTGGTACGGCCCACCCTCCCCTGAAGTGGAACCGCGGGGAGCCCGGCGAGTGTCGAGAAGTGAGTATCGAAAAATGGGGGAGACCTCCGGGGGAAGACGGGGAGAGCCGCAGTGACGACCGTGGATCCGGCGCGGGCCGAGGACAGCGGTAGCGGCGCGCAGAGCACCGCCGCGCGAATACGAGTTCCCGGGCAGCGCAAGCCGGCGCCGAGCGCCGGCCGTAAGCGGCCTCACAACGATGTCGAGCAGCAGTCCGACGGGCGTCGTCACTGGGCGTGGCGAATCCGGAGCGTAGTGTTCCATCCTGTGCCCGCCGCTTTGATCCTCGCAGCACTGCTGCACCTGCTGTGGGTCACGCTGCTCGCCAACAGCGGTGGCGACCTCGCCGCGCAGGACGCCTGGGCGGAGTTCGCCATCAAGCACCCGGACCGGGCGTACAACCTGTCCTGGTACGGCGGCATGCACGTGGTCTCGTACAGCGTCATCTCGCCGCATGTGATGGCCTACCTCGGCGTCCGGACCACGATGATGATCGCCGGGACGGTCTCGGCCGGGCTGCTGGCGCTGCTGGTCGTGCGCAGCAAGGTCCAGCGCCCGTTGTGGGCGTCGCTCTACGGCACCGGGGCGCTGGTCTGCAACGCGATTTCCGGCCGGGTGACCTTCGGCCTCGGCCTGATGTTCGGCCTGGGCGCGATAGCGGTGATCTTCGCCTGGCCCACCCGCTGGCGCTCCCGGCGCTGGTCCCACCGGACCGTGCGCTGGCTGCTGGCCGCCCTGCTGGCGGCGCTGGCCACCATGGGTAGCCCGGTGGCCGGACTCTTCGTGGGTGTGGTGGCCGCCGCGCTCTGGCTGACCAAACGCCGCCCCGCCGCATACGCCCTGGGGATCACCCCGGTGGTGGTGGTCGGGCTGTGCGCCTGGCTGTTCCCGTTCTCCGGGACCCAGCCGATGATCGTCTGGTCGACGATCCTGCCGTGCCTGACCGCCTTCGCCGTCTTCCTCTGCGCCCCGAAGCAGTGGCGCACGGTCCGGGTCGGCGCCGTCCTGTACGGCATCGGGACCATCCTGGTCTGGGCGATCCCGTCGCAGATCGGCACCAACATCACCCGGCTCAGCATGATCTTCGGTGGCGTGGTGCTGACGGCGGCGCTCACCGGCTGCCGGCGGCCCTCGACCCAGGAGGTCCGCACCAGCGCGTACGGCCGCAAGTGGCTGGTGCTGGTGATGGGGCTGATCATGGTCAGCGTCTGGCAGGTGGTGAAGACCGCCGACGACATCATCCACACCACCCCCGCCGCCGCGTGGGACAAGGAGCTGGCGCAGCCGCTCATCGACCAGCTGGAGCGGGTGGAGGCCGACCGCGGCCGGGTCGAGGTGGTCCCGGTGCGCAGCCACCGCGAGTCCTCCGCCCTCGCCCCCTACGTCAACCTGGCGCGCGGCTGGAACCGCCAGGCCGACATGAAGCGCAACCCGATCTTCTATGTGGAGGACAAGCCCCTCGACCCGGGGCAGTACCGCGCCTGGCTCGACCGCTGGGCGGTGCACTATGTCGTACTCCCCAAGGACGAGCCCGACGTCTGGTCCGTCCCCGAGGCGGATCTGATCGCCGGCGGGCTGCCGTTCCTGCACGAGGTCTGGTCGGACGCCAACTGGAAGCTGTACCAGGTCAACGACCCGACCCCGATCGCCGACTCGCCCGCCACGGTGGTGCGCGCGGGCGCGGACGAGCTGGTCCTCGACGTCGAGTCCGAGGGGCCGGTGCTCATCCGCATCCCGTACTCGCCATGGCTGGGCCTGGTGGACGCCGACGGCGACGGCTACAAGGCGCCCAAGCCGGAGCAGGACGGCGGGCTGCCGGTCAACCGCAACGGCTGCCTGACCAAGCAGGTGCAGGAAGCGGAGCAGGGCCAGCCGGAGGACGAGTGGACCGTGCTGCACGCCCCGCACCCCGGCACCTACCGGATCGCGGCCCCGTACCAGTTCCCGCGCGGCACGACCTGCCCCGACGAGATGGTGGACTGAGCCTTCCGGTTCCCCACACCATCGCCGGGGCTCCAGCCCCGTCCTGGCATCGCTCGATCGGGTCACGAGCCCGCCTCATTCGCTGCGTGACCCTGGCGCAACCGTGCGTACAGCCCGAGACTTTGGGCGTGCGGACGTGCGCCGGGGGAGGCGCGCGAGGCGAGGGGACGGGACAGGCAGTGCCACAACAGAGCATCGTGATCGACGTCAGGGGCGGGCAGGGCCCGGAGGCGGAGCTGCGCGGCATCGAGGGCTGGCTGGTCGACGAGGACGAGTTCACCGGCCACTGGTCCTTCACCACCCGGCCGGTCCCGGGCACCGCCGGAGTGGCGCGGGAGCTGGCCGTCGCGGTGACCACCACGGTGCTGGTCGAGGCGGCCCGTTCGCTGGTCAACGCGCTGGCGGGCTGGCTGCGCACCCGGCTGCGGCTGAGCCGGGGCGAGCCGACCGTGGTGGTGGTACGGGTGCCCGGGCGTGAGCCCGTGGAGATCACCGAGAGCGACCTCACCCCCGAGAAGGTGCCCGACCTCGTCGCGCGGATCAGGGAGGAGCTGGAAGCCGCCGCGGCCGGCGGGGAGTGAGCGATGACCGGGAGACTGCCGGACCGGGCCCGCTCCCGGGCGCTGCTCGTCGGCGTGCCATGGGTGCGCAGGGGCGGATTCGATCCCCTCGAGTACGTCGAGAAGAACCTCGACGACCTGGAACACGCGCTGACGCACGGCCCGGACGCGCTTCTCGCGCCCGACCGGGTCACCAAGCTGCTCTGGCCCAGCCGCCGCACCTGGCACCAGGCGTTACGGGACGCGGCCAAGGACACCGGCGACCTGCTGCTCTTCTACTTCACCGGCCACGGATACCGGCACGCGCTGGAGAACGTGCTGTATCTGCTGACCGAGGAGGCGGAGCTCGACGGTGATCTCGGCGGCACGGCGCTGGCCTGGTCCGAGGTGCTGGCGGAGGTCCGCAAGGCCAAGGTGCCCAGGGTGGTGGTCATCCTCGACTGCTGCTACTCCGGGATGGCGGCCGAGGCGCACGGCGGCGTGGCCGAGCGGGGCCACTACATCCTCGCCTCCGCGACGGCGACCAGCACCCAGCCCTCGACCGGGCTGAAGAACAAGCGCAGCCGCTTCACCGACGCGATCATCACCGCGATGGAGAAGGGCGGTGCGGCCGAGGCCGAGGGCCTCACCATGCACGAGCTGTTCAGCCGGCTGCACGCCCTCATGCCCGGCTGGCCGGCCCCCGCGGTCACCGATCGCTGGGGCCCCCGTGGTGGCAGCGGCGGGGACGGCCCGGACATCCTGCTCACCGGCCGCACCGCGTCCGGCCAGGACGAGGCCCCGCCCGCGCCCCCGCCGACCGCCCCGCCCACCTCGCCCGCGCCGCCGCCGATACCGACTCCGCCCGGCGACGTCCTCGGGCGCATCGCCGCCGCCGTGGCCGCTGCCGCCGCGGTGGCAGCGGCCCGGTGGCGCCGGGCCGCGGGCGCGGTGCGGCGGTGGTGCCGCGGGCACCGCACGGCCACCGTGCTGATCACCGCGCTGGCCGTGCTCGCCGGCCCCACGGCCGCTCTGCTGACCGGCGACGATCAGGCGGGCCCCGCCTGCCGGCCGCCCCTGGAGCTCCGGCTGCTGTCCTCGACGGAGAACCGCGCCGCCATCACCCGCGCCGTCACCGAGTACACCGCCTCGGCCGACAACCGGCAGCCGCTGGACGCCGAGGACGACGCGCCGGACAGCTGCCGCCGCACCAACATCACCGTCTACGACGCCGCGTCCGGCGACATCGTCGGCGCGTTCGGCGCCGCCGACGCCTGGGCCGGCACCTCCGCCGTGCCCGGCTCGGCCGGCGGCTGCCGGGGCCGGCGCGGCCCGGACGACGAGGCGGCACCCTGCCAGGACCCGCTGCAGGACGTCGGCCCGCAGCCCGACATCGTCGCCGTCGGATCCAGCGCGGAACTGGCCCGCATCGAGGACCAGCTGGCGCGCGCCGACGGGCCGGCCACCCTCACCCGGCTCGGCCCGGCCGGATACTCCCCGCTGGTGCTGGCCGTCCCGGCGAAGCTCGCGGACCGGCTGCGCGAGAAGGGCGCCCGGCGCACCGGCAGCACCTGGACGGAGCTGATGACCGCACTGGCGGAGGTCGACCCGAAGATGCCGGTGCTGCGCCCCGATCCGACCTCCTCGGAGACCGGCCTGCTGCACACCATCGGGCTCTACGAGGCCCAGGACGGGGCGCTTGCCGGTGGCGAGGAGCGTGATCCGGAGCGGGCCGAGAAGTGGGTGGACAACAGCCACCCGCTGGCGCCGGACGCGGACACCCTGCTGTGCGAGCTGTCCACCGGTGACGGCGGGCTGCCCGCCCAGGGCAAGGCCGCCCTGCTGGTGTCGGAGAAGTCCGTCGCCGACTTCAACCTCGGCAAGCGGCGCAACTCCGCCTGCGACAACAACAAGCCGATCGACGACAGCGAGCGGCTGCTGGCCTACTACCCCAAGGGCGTGCCCGCCCTGGACATGCCGCTCGCCGAGGTCCGCTGGGACGGCGCCCTGGACCGCGCCCGCCGCGCCGCCGCCATCGACAGCTTCTACCAGTGGCTCACCCACACCGGGCGCGACCACTTCCTGGACGGGCTGGTACGCGGCGTCGGCCCCGGCCAGCGGCCGGCCCCGGCACGCGGCCAGGCGTGGGAGCAGGAGGCCGGGGTACTGGCCACGCCGGAGCTGACCGTGAGCCGGCCGGACGGCGCCACCGCCTCCGCCGCGGCCGCCGACTACGCCGAGACCCTCGAACCCGGCCAGGTCCTCTTCCTCGTCGACACCTCCGGCTCCATGGCCACCGGCGGGAAGCTCGCCGCGGTCGACAGCGCGCTGCGCCGGGCCCTCAAGGCCCTCGGCCCCCAGGACCGTTACGGCATCTGGTCCTACCCGAAGTCCGCCGCCGACGTGGCCTCCGCCCGTACCGTCGTGCGGCCCGGCACGCCGGGCGACGACCGGGGCGAGGCGCTGGACTGGCTCGGCGCCCTCTCCCCGGACCGGATGTCCCACAAGGGCGCGGCGGTCTACGAGGTGCTCCAAGACGCGGTCGATGCCATGCGCGAGGAGGACCAGCCGCTGATCGTGCTGATCACCGACGGCGACGACCGCCCCGGCGGCGACGGTGCCGAGGACGAGATCAGCGCGTGGGAGAAGACCAAGGACCACCTGGGCCACCTCGATGTGCTGGTGCTGTCGGTGCGCGAATCCGGCTGCGGCGACGCCGGGACCCGGCTGTTCACCGAGGCCCGCGAGCCGTCCTGCTTCTCCGGCCGCCCCGAGGAGGCGGCCCGCGCCCTGACCGACCGGATCAGCGAGTACGTACGAGGGGGCGGCGCCTGATGAGAAACGGACCCGGTGCTTGTGGCCGGAGGCGTGGCCGGGGGCGCCGTCGTGGCCGGGGCCGAGCCGCCGCCGCGCTGCTCGCCCTGGCCGCGCTGGCCCAGCTGAGCGCCGGCTGCACCTCGGGCGGCTCCGGCGACGGCGAAGTGCCCCCGCCCAAGGGCACGCCGGATGCCGGAGGTGCCCATCGCATCCTGCGGGTGGCGACCGCCTCCGATGTGTCCGTCGGCCCGGTGCGCGAGCGGCTGATCGAGGCATGGGACCGCAAGCGCGACGACTACACCGTGGAGATCGTGAAGCTGCCGGTGGCCGCCGACGGCGTACGCAGCCAGCTGGTGGCCGCGCTCCAGTCCGGCAGCGCCGACTACGACGTGATCAACATCGATGTGGCGTGGACGGCGGAGTTCGCGGCGGGCGGCCTCATCCGGCCGCTCGGCGGCGGACTGCCCGAGGACATGTGGGAGAGCGTCGCCGCCACCGCGCGCTACGACGGCAAGACCTGGGCGGTGCCCTTCAACACCGACGCCGGACTGCTCTACTATCGCACCGACATCTGGAAGGACAAGGACTGGCAGCCGCCGCGCAGCTGGGACCAGTTGGAGAGTTACGTGGGCGAGGCGCGCACTCCCGGGCGCGTCACCCACACCTTCGAGGACGGCTACATCACCCAGCTCGCCCCCTACGAGGGGCTGACCGTCAACGCCCAGGAGGCGGTCTGGGCCCGCGGCGGTGAATTCGTCGACGAGCGGGGCGAGGTGAAGGCGGACAGCCCCGAAGTGGCGTACGGGCTGGAGGATCTGTACCGGCAGTACGAGCAGATCATGCCGAAGTCGCTGGCGCGCAACGCCGACGAGCACGACAGCATGGTCGCCTTCCGCGACGGCAAGGTCCCCTTCATGCGCAACTGGCCCTACGTCTACAACCTGCTGGCCGCCAAGGGCTCCAAGGTCAAGGGCCACTTCGGAGTCGCGCCGCTGCCCGGCCGGGACGGCAAGCCGGGCACCTCGGTCCTCGGCGGCCAGAATCTGGCGATCACCAGCCACAGCGAGCAGTCCGCCGCCGCCCGCGAACTGCTCGCCTACCTGACCCAGCCGGCGCAGCAACGGTGCCTGCTGGACGCCGGATTCGCCCCGGTGCTCAAGTCCTCGTACGACCCGTCGGACAAGGCCGTCGCCTGCTCGCTGCCCGATGACGGCGACGGGGACCGCGACGGCGATGGGGGCGGGCGGGGGGAGGAGCAGCCCGACGCGGTGCCCGGCGGCTCCGAGGACGGCCTGCCGGCGTACGCCGCGCCGCTGCGCCAGGCGCTGGCGAACGCCCGTCCCCGCCCCGTCACCCCCTACTACGCGGCCTTCACCGAGCTGATCCAGGCCGAGGTGCACACCCTGCTGACGGACGGCACCGACCGGGCCACCATCGCCCACGACGTGGCGAAACGGCTGCGATCGGTGGTCAAGGGCGGGTAGCGGGGCGGCGGTCGGACCGGTCGGATCGACGTGCCCTGTCCCCGGGCGCCGTCCCCGGCGCCGGCCCGGGCTCCGGCCCCGGATCTTGCCTAGACTCGGGGGAATGACCGCATCGGAATCGCTCGCCATCGGCCAGCGTTCGCTGGGCGATCCGGCCGTCACCTACCCGCTGTGGCCGCCGTTGACGGCCGGTTGCCCGCGCACCAGCACCTCCGAGATCTCCTACCCGCTGGAGATCGACTACGCCTACGACGAGGTGCCGCCCGACCTCTTCGACGCCGCGCCCGCGAGCGGGGCGGGACCTCGCCCGCGCGGGCTGGACCGCTGGGCGCCGCTGCTTCCGCCGCTGGCCGCGCCCGGCCTCGGCGAGGGCGGTACCCCGCTGATCGACCTGGGCGACGGAGTCTTCGTCAAGGACGAGTCGCGCAACCCCACCTGGAGCCACAAGGACCGGCTGAACCGGTGCGCGGTGAGCGCGGCGGTCGCCGTCGGCGCGGAGGGTGTGGTGGTGGCCTCCTCCGGCAACCACGGTGCCGCCGCGGCTGCCTACGCGGCTCGCGCCGGGCTCCGCTGCGTGCTGCTGGCCTCGGCCGACGTGCCTCCGGCGGTCGCGTCCTTCCTGCACGCCTACGGGGCGGTGGTGCTGCCGGTGCCGACCGAGCACCGCTGGCCGCTGCTGCGCCGGATCGCCGAGCGGGCCGGCTACCACCCGGTCAGCAACCTCACCGAGACGCACACCGGCCATCCCTTCGGGCCCGAGGGGTACAAGACCGTCGCGTACGAGATCTTCACGGAACTCGGCGCCGTGCCCGCGGCGGTGTTCGTGCCGACCGGCTACGGTGAGCTGCTCTTCGGCGTGTGGAAAGGCTTCACCGAGCTGCGACGCCTTGGCCTGGCCGGCCACGTCCCCCGGATCCACGCCTGCGAACCGGCCGCCGGAGGCCCGCTCGCCGCCGCCATGCGCCAGGGCCGCCCGGCCGCCCGGATCGCTGTCGGCCCGACCGCGGCGTACGGCATCGACTGCTCGGTGAGCGGCTACCGGGCCCAGGTCGCGGTCCGGGCGAGCCAGGGCGAGGCGCTGCTGGTGAGCGATGAGCAGATGGCCGCGGCGCAGGCGGAGATGGCCCGTCAGGGGCTGTGGGCGGAGATCTCCAGCGCCGCGTCACTGGCCGCGCTGCGCGCGCTGGGCCGGAGCGGTATCGACGGGCCGGTGGTGTGCGTCTCGACCTCGTCCGGCTTCAAGGATCTCGGGGTGGGTGGTCGTCCGGTGGAGCCGGTGGATCCGTCCTGGTCCGTGATCGAGCGGCGGTTGCGGGAGGCGGGCATCGCGGTCTGAGGTAGGCCCCGGTGGCCGGATGCGTGCGCCCGTCGGACCGCTACCGGCGCTCACGCGCGCGGCTGCCCCCGGCGGAAGGGGACATCGGGGCGCTCCCCGCAGCGCGGTGAAGTAATCGAAGCCGCACCCAGCGGTCGACCAGTGTTCTTCACCGGGCGTGGGGGCACCTCCCAGCGGTAGCTGGGGGAGAGACGCCCCGGTGGCCCCGACCCTCCGACGGCCCGGCACCCGTCACCAGTCGATGTCGTCCTCCGGCGGAGGCTCCTCGTCGAGGACCGGTTCGTCTTCGGGGACGAAGTCGTCCGGGAAGAGGTCGTCGCCCGGGCGTCCGGGGGAGGGGACTCGGGGAGCGGTGTCTGCGCCGGTCTCCGCGTTCGCCGGGCCGCCGCCCAGTACGTCCAGGATCTGCTGTCCGTACTTCGTCAGCTTGTTGTCGCCGACGCCGCTCACCGTGGACAGCTCGGTGAGGGTTCCCGGGGCCAGCGTCGCGATGCCGCGCAGTGTCGCGTCGTGGAAGATCACGTACGCGGGCACGCCCTGCTCCTTGGCGGTCGCGGCCCGCCAGGCGCGCAGCCGCTCGAAGACCTCCACCGCCTCCTCGGGCAGGTCGGCCGCGGCGGGCGCGGTCCGGCGGCCGCCCGCCGTCTTCCCCGCCTTCGCGGCGCGCGGTGCCTTCTCCGGCTCGCGGCGCATCGGCACCTGGCGCTGGCCGCGCAGCACCTCGCCGCTGGCCTCGGTGATCACCAGCGTTCCGTACTCGCCCTCCACGGCCAGCAGTCCGGCCGCGAGCAACTGCCGTACCACGCCGCGCCATTCGGCCTCGCGCAGCTCGGTGCCGATGCCGAAGACGCTGAGGGCGTCATGGTCGAACTGGATGACCTTGGCGGTCTTCTTGCCGAGCAGGATGTCGATGATCTGGCCCGCGCCGAACTTCTGGTTCCGTTCGCGCTTCAGCCGGACCACGGTCGACAGCAGCTTCTGCGCCGGGACCGTGCCGTCCCAGGAGGCGGGCGGGGTCAGGCAGCTGTCGCAGTTGCCGCAGGGGGTGCCGCGCTGGCCGAAGTAGCCGAGCAGCTGGACCCGGCGGCACTCGACCGTCTCGCAGAGCGCGAGCATCGCGTCGAGGTGGGCGGTCAGTCGGCGGCGGTGGGCGTCGTCGCCCTCGGACGTGCCGATCATCTTGCGCTGCTGGACGACGTCCTGGAGGCCGTACGCCAGCCAGGCGGTGGAGGGCAGGCCGTCACGCCCGGCGCGGCCGGTCTCCTGGTAGTAGCCCTCGACCGACTTGGGCAGGTCCAGGTGGGCCACGAAGCGGACGTCCGGCTTGTCGATGCCCATGCCGAAGGCGATGGTGGCGACCATCACCAGCCCGTCCTCGCGCAGGAAGCGGGACTGGTGCTCGGCGCGGACGGCCGCGTCCAGCCCCGCGTGGTAGGGCAGGGCCGCCACCCCTTGCTCCACCAGCCAGGCGGCGGTCTTCTCGACCGAGGCCCGGGAGAGGCAGTAGACGATGCCGGCGTCGCCGGGGTGCTCGGTGCGCAGCAGCTCCAGCAGCTGCCGCTTGGGGTCGTTCTTCGGCTCGATCCGGTACTGGATGTTGGGCCGGTCGAAGCTGGCCACGAAGTGCCGGGCGTCCTGGAGCCGGAGCCGGGCGGCGATCTCGGCGTGGGTGGCCTCGGTGGCGGTCGCGGTCAGGGCGATGCGGGGTACGTCCGGCCACCGCTCGTGCAGCGCGGACAGGGCCAGGTAGTCGGGCCGGAAGTCGTGGCCCCACTGGGCGACGCAGTGCGCCTCGTCGATGGCGAAGAGCGCGATGGTGCCCCGGTCCAGGAGCGCGAGGGTCTGCTCGACGCGCAGCCGCTCCGGCGCCAGGTAGAGCAGGTCAAGCTCGCCGGCGAGGAACTCCGCCTCGACCATGCGCCGCTCGTCCGGGCCCTGCGTGGAATTGAGGAATCCGGCCCGCACGCCGAGCGTCCGGAGCGCGTCGACCTGGTCCTGCATGAGGGCGATCAGGGGTGAGATGACGATCCCGGTGCCCTTCCGGACGAGCGCGGGAATCTGGTAGCACAGCGACTTCCCGCCGCCGGTCGGCATGAGGACGAGGGCGTCACCGCCGCCCGCCACATGCTCGATGATCTCCTGCTGGTCGCCGCGGAAGGCGTCATAGCCGAAGACGCGGCGCAGGACCCGCAGGGCTTCGCTCGTCACGGGTCCGTCGGCCAGGTCGGGGGAGGTCATCCGGGCATTCTACGAGCGGGGGGAGTCCGCTGCCGGGCGATCACCGGATTCCGGACCGGGTGGGGGCGCGGGCTGGGCCGAGGGCTGGGCGAGGCGGCGGACGATGCGGCGGATCTGGTCGGTGTAGAGCTCCTGGAACTCCGCCGAGTCGGGCCCGACGCCGAAGATGCGGCGGACCGCGTGCGGCATGCTGACCGGGACGCTGACCGCTCCTATGAGCAGCAGCAGCACCGCCGCCGGGTCGAGGTCCTCGGCCAGCTCGCCCGCCGCCTGCCGCCGCCGCAGGTCGCTCAGGTCCTCCGGGCGCTGGTCCCACGGGTCGCCGGTGAGCGCCTGCCAGACCGCCAGCCGCACCCCGCGCGGGTCGGCGAAGGTGTCCTGGAGGTAGGCGGCGGTCAGCTCGTCCAGGGAGAGCGCCGGGTCGTTGATCGCGGCCTCTTTCTCCAGCCACAGCCGGCCCAGCTCCTCGTACAGCCCCTCCTTGCCGCCGAAGTAGTAGTTGATCAGCTGCTTGTTGAGCCCGGCCCGGTCCGCGATGTCCTGGACGCGGGCGCCCGCGAACCCCTTGGAGGCGAACTCCTCCTTGGCCGCGTCCAGCAGCAGCCGCCGGGAGCGCTCGGCGTCGAGCTTGCGCTCCTCGGGGGCGGGGGTACGGCGGGGCCGCTTCGGTGGCTGCGGCGCGCGGGGGGTTCCGGTCACCGGCTCAGGTTAACGGGCCGGTCAGGCCCCCCGGAAGCCTTGACCATCTATTTGTTTGACAGCTTCATCCAAACGGTTGAACCTGAGTGCTGTGTCAACGGGGCACGCGGCCGTCCTTTCGGCCGCAAGCACGGACAGCGGGGAGAAGATCATGATCGTGGTGACCGGAGCCACCGGGAACGTCGGCCGTCATCTGGTGCGGGAGCTGGTGGAGGCCGGCGCGAAGGTCTGTGCCCTGAGCCGCGATCCGGAGTCGGCCCGGCTCCCCGCCGGGGTGCTGGTGGCGCGCGCCGGCGACCTGCCGATGTGCGAGGTGCGGGCCGTCTTCCTGAACCCGGCCGTGGTCTGGGCGGACGGCCCCGAGGCGTTCCTGCGCCAGGCCGAGTGGCACGGCGTGCGCCGCGTGGTCACCCTCTCCTCGGCCGCCGCCGCCGACGCGGGCCCGCACAACCCCATCGGCACCCACCACCGGGAGCTGGAAGCGGCCATCGAGGCGTCCGGCCTGGAGTGGACACACCTGCGGCCGGGCGGGTTCGCCGCCAATGCCGCCGGGTGGGCGGACCAGATACGGGCCGGTGATGTGGTGGAGGGCCCGTACGCGCAGGCGCAGCTGGCCCCGATCCACGAGGCCGACATCGCGGCGGTCGCCGCCCGCGCCCTGCTCGGCGACGAGCTGGTGGGCCGCACCCCGCTGCTGACGGGGCCGGAGTCCCTCACCCAAGCCGAGCAGGTGCGCCTCATCGGCCAGGCCATCGGGCGCCCGCTGCGGTACGAGGAGATCGCGCCGGAGGTGGCGCTGGAGCGGATGACCGGCGGGTGGATGACGGCCGAGGTCGCCGAGTCGCTGCTGCGGGTGTTCGCGGCGGGGGTCGGCCGCCCGGCCGACATCTCGCCGGAGACCGAGCGGATCACCGGCCGCCCGGGCCGCACCTTCGCCCAGTGGGCAGCGGACCGCGCCCCGGCCCTCTTCGCCTGACCGGCCGCCTGGGCCGTATCCGGCCGACTGGCCGGCGCCCGGGCGTCCTCGGGCGCCGCGCGCCGGTCACCCGGTCTTGCGCTTGGCGGCGGCCGCCTTCTTCGGCGCCGCCTTCTTGGCGGCGGTCTTCTTCGCGGCCGCCGTCTTCCCGGTGGCCGTCTTCCGCGCGCCGCCGGACGCCGTGGCCTTCTTCGCGGCCGCCGTCTTCTTGCCTTCGCCGCCGGAGGCCGCCCGCTTGGCGGGGGCCTTCTTCGCCGCCTTCCGGTCCCGCAGCGCGGTGACCGTCGCCTCCGCCCCGGCGCGCTCCTCGCCCTCCTCCCCGCGCGCCTTCCGGGCGGTGCGCACGCTGTCTCTCAGCGCCGCCATCAGATCGACCACCTTGCCGGTCTCCGGGAGTTCGCCGGGCTCGACAGCGGGCGTCGCCCCGGACACCTTGGCCGCGACCAGCTCCTCCAGGGCCTCGTGGTACTCGTCGTGCAGCGACTCCAGCTCCACCTCGCCGAGGGTGGCCATCAGGGTGTCCGCCAGGTCGAGTTCGGCGTCCTTGATCGAGACCTTCACCGTCGGGGCCATGCCGGAGGCGTCGCGCACCTCGTCCGGCCAGACCAGCCGGTGCATCGCGATGGTGTCGCCGACGACCCGCAGCATGCCCAGCCGCTCCCGCCCGCGCTGCGCGTACTTGGCGATGGCGACCTTGTCGCTCCGCTTGAGCGCCTCGCGCAGCAGGACGTACGGCTTGGCGGCGGTGGCGCCGTTGACGCCCAGGTAGTAGGCGTCGGCCATCTGGAGTGGGTCGATGTCGCTCGCCGGCACGAAGGCCTCGATCTCCAGCGTGTGCGTGGTGGGCAGCGGAAGCGCGGCGAGGTCATCGTCGGTGATCGGGATGAGGCTGCCGTCGGCGTCCTCGTACGCCCTGCCGATCTCCTGGGCTTCGACCTGCTCCTCCTCCAGCTCGCACACCTTGCGGTAGCGGATCCGGCCGCTGTCGGCGGTGTGGATCTGCTTGAAGGAGACCGTGTGGCTGTCCTCGGTCGCCGGATACATCTTGATCGGGATGCTGACCAGGCCGAACGATATCGTCCCATTCCATATGGATCGCATCATTGATCCCTTTCATGAGATTCTTATCGTATGTCGCCGATCACGGAGGTGGAGGGGCGACGACTCGCTCTCCGGAATCTCGACAAGGTCATCCATCCGGCCACCGGCACCACCAAGGGCGAGCTGCTGCACTACATCGCCGCCACCGCCGACGCGCTGCTCCCGCACCTGTACGGACGGCCCCTGGCCTTCCTCCGGTATCCGGACGGCCCGGACGGCGAGAAGTTCTTCACCAAGAACCCGCCGCCCGGTACGCCCGGCTGGGTGAGTACGGCGGAAGTCCAGCGTCACGAGGGCCGTACCGCGCGGCAGGTGATGATCCAGGACCTGCCCAGCCTCATCTGGGCGGCCAACCTGGTCGTGGAGTTCCACACGCCGATGTGGCGGGCCGAGGAGGGGCACGGGCTCGCCGACCGGCTGGTCTTCGACCTGGACCCCGGCGACCCCGCCACCGTGGTGGAGTGCTGCGCGGTCGCCGGATGGCTGCGCGCCCGGCTGGCCGATGACGGGCTGGCGGTCTTCGCCAAGACCAGCGGCTCCAAGGGGCTCCATCTGCTCGCCCCGGTGGAGCCGGTCGAGTCCGCGCTCACCACCGCCTACGCCAAACGGCTGGCGATCGAGGCGGAACGGGCGATGCCCGGCCTTGCCCTGCACCGGATGACCCGCGCCCTGCGCCCCGGCAAGGTGTTCGTCGACTTCAGCCAGAACACCGCCGCCAAGACCACCGCCGCCCCGTACACCCCGCGCGCCCGACCGGAGCCCACCGTCTCCACGCCCGTCACC
Source organism: Streptomyces sp. JLBT605 (assembly GCF_058215555.1). Lineage (NCBI taxonomy): Bacteria > Bacillati > Actinomycetota > Actinomycetes > Kitasatosporales > Streptomycetaceae > Streptomyces > Streptomyces sp. JLBT605. Next base: position 2,430,922 of record NZ_CM177087.1, on the reverse strand, counting down.
TGGGAGGAGATCGCGGAATGCGAGAGCCCCGAACGGCTCAGCTTCCGGATCGAGGACGTCCCGGCGCGCCTGGAGCGGTACGGGGACCTGCTCGCCCCGCTCTTCGACGCCGACCGTGCCCGGCCCTTGCCCGCGAGCTGACGCCTGACGCGCTGTCCGGTGCGCGCGGTGCTCCGGCGCTCCGGTGCTCCGGTGCTCCGGTGCTCCGGCGCTCCGGTGCGACATCGTCTGACGATGAGCTGCCGAATGGGCGAAGCGCCAGCCGAATGACGGGAGTTATTGCGTCCATATGCCCCGCAGGGCTTAACCAATGTTTTACGGCGTGGTAGGTGTGGTGTCACAGTGATCGTTGAGGCTGAGGGTGCCGGCGTGCCGCCACCGAATCGGTCTCACCGGCGCTGACGAGACATTCGGTCCTCCCCCCACAATCCGACCAGGATGGGACCACATATGCGGAATCTGCTGGAGCGCGCCCGTGCGCTCCGGGGGCCCACTGGCGCGCGTCGCCGGCCGGGCACCCGGCGCCCCGAAGGACAGCCCCCACCAGCCCTGTTCACCAGCCGGAGCCGCGGGCAGCGGCCACGCCTCCGGCCGGCCCCCGCGGCCTGGGCCCCGCCCGTCCGCCCGGCCGGCGCCACCGCGCCCGCCGGCGGCCGGGTGGCGACCCCGCCTTCCTTCTCCTGCCCGGGCTGCACCGCCGCCCGACGGCAGCCGACCGGCCGAAGAACCGAGCAGACCGGATGACCGCACCGCGCTCTCCTCAGCCGCCCCACCCGGCTTCGCCGTGGCACCCTCACCCCGGACTCCGTCCGTAGGTGCCCCCAGGAAGGCGCGCGCCAGGCGGGCCCGCCCACCGGTCCTCCCTGACTTCCGGACCGTACGGACCCAGCCCCGCCGCGCCCCTCGCGGCCCCGGAGCGCCCCGCCGCCCAGGAACCGGTTCCCGACGGGGCGTCATGCCCGGTCGGCGGTGCCGACACCGGCGTGGCCCGTCACCGCACCACGCGGTCGGCAGCCACGCCCCGGCGCGCGTACGTCCGCGCGTGCCCGTCGGCACCCGCCCCGGTGACGTCCGCTGCCCGGGCCATCGGCACGGGCCGCCCTCCGCGCGGCCGTCCCCCCACATGCTTGATGAGTACGGAAGGAATTCCCAGGTGCTCGCCTCGTTCCAACCCGACGTCGGCCCGCAGTACGCCGACACCGGCACCGACCTCCCAACCGGCGCCGCCCCACCGCCGCATCCGCTCGGCTCCCGCCGCCCCGAACCGGCCCCCGCCCCCGCCTATGGCCGCATACTCGCGGTCGGCACCCCCGGGCCGAGGCTCGACCAGCTCACCCGGACCCTGGTGTCGACCGGATACCACGTCAGCCTCGCGACGCCCGGTCAGGTGAGCCGGCACATACGGCAGACGCCGCCGGACGCGATCGTCGCCCTGGACGACCGGCCCGGCGAACCCGCCACCTACGGCGAAGCCGCCCCGTACGGAGAGACCATCGCGTACGGCGAACCCGCCCAGGCCGGCGTCTCCGCCCCGGCCGGCGTGGCCACTCGGCTCGGTCGGCCCGCCCCCGGTCTCGACGCTCTCTCCGGCCCCGGCCCCGGCCCCGGCGCGCCGGCCGGTCTGATACCCGGACACCTCGGCGATGCCACCGGTCTGGCGGTGATCCGCGAGGTGCGCGCCGCCTCCGCGGGCCGGGCGCTGCCGCTGCTGATGGTCACCGCCGACCCCCGTCCAGCGGAGGTCGCCGAGATGCTGCGGCACGGGGCGGACGACTGCATCCCCGACACCTCCGACCCGGTCGAACTCGCGGCCAGGATCGAGGCCAAGCTGCGCCGGGTGCCGGTCCCCGTCGAGAACCTGCTGCTCGACCCGCGCACCGGCCTGTACTCGCTGCCGCACTTCCTCGACGAGCTCGACCGCGAACTGCGCCGCCCCGCCTCCGGCCGGCGCGGCGGCGTGGTGGCCGTGGTCAGCGTGGCCGAGATGGACGCCCTGGAGTCCCGCCTGGGCCCGCGGGTCCGCCGGGAGGTCGCCGAGCGGCTGGCCGGGGTCGCGGAGAAACTCGGCGGCCCCTGCGACCGGTTCGGCTGGGACGACGACGGCCATCTGCTGATCCTGCTGCCGGAGGTCGACGAGGAGACCGCGGTCCACAGCCTCCAGCAGTTCGCCGGTGCCGCCGCCGGAACCCGGTTCATCGTCGCCGACGAGAACGTCCGGCTGACTCCGGCGATCGGCTGGACGCCGCTGGCCGACTGGAGCGAGCCGGGCCACGCCGTGTGCCGGGCCCGGGACGCGGCGGCCGAGGCGGTCGGCCACCGCGATCTGCGTCCGGTGATGTACGTCCCGTCGATGCGCACCCCCCGGCACCGGCGCCGGTCCAAGCTGGCCGTCCGCGCCCTGCTGAACGCACTCTCCCCGGTGGTGGTGCTGCTGATCGGGGTGGGCCTGCCCTTCCTCGTCTACCAGCAGACCTACCGGCTGGGCTGGGACCTGGGCTCGGCGATGTACTGGGTGGTGGTCGCCGGGCTGCTGGTCTCCGCGGCGCTGATCCTGCTGGAGTGCCTGTTCTCGCTGGACGCCCCCGCCCGGCCCGACAAGCCGGCCGCGCCGTATCCGCCGGCCAGCGCGGTCATCGCCGCCTACCTGCCGAACGAGGCCGCGACCATCGTCGACACCGTCGAATCGTTCCTGCGCCTGGAGTACCCGGGCGGGCTGGAGATCGTGCTGGCGTACAACACACCGCACCCGCTGCCCGTCGAGGACACCCTGCGAGAGATGGCCCGCCGCGATCCGCGGCTGGTACTGCTCCCGGTGCAGGGCAGCACCTCCAAGGCGCAGAACGTCAACGCGGCGGTGACCCGGGTGCGCGGCGAGATGGTGGGGATCTTCGACGCCGACCACCACCCCGCGCCCGGCGCCTTCCAGCAGGCCTGGCACTGGCTGTCAGGCGGCTACGACGTGGTCCAGGGCCACTGCGTGGTCCGCAACGGCGACAGCTCCTGGGTCTCCCGGCTGGTGGCCGTCGAGTTCGAGTCCATCTACGCGGTGAGCCATCCGGGCCGTACCCGGCTGTACGGCTTCGGGGTCTTCGGCGGCTCCAACGGCTTCTGGCGCACCGATGTGCTCGCCCGCACCCGCATGCACGGCTCGATGCTCACCGAGGACATCGACTCCACCCTGCGCGCGCTGCGCGAGGGCGCGCGCTTCACCGTCGACCGCACCCTGATCTCCCGGGAACTGGCGCCCACCAGCCTGAAGTCGCTGTGGAACCAGCGGTCCCGCTGGGCCCAGGGCTGGCTCCAGGTCTCCCTCAAACACCTCTGGCGCGTCCTGCGTTCCCCGGTCTTCACCCGCCGCCAGAAGGCCGGGTTCTTCGTGCTGCTCGGCTGGCGCGAGGCGCAGCCCTGGCTGACCCTCCAGATGCTGCCCGTGCTGCTCTACGCGATGTGGCACGCGGGCGGCCCGGACAAGCTCGACTGGGCGGTGCCGGTCTGCGTGCTCGCCATGGCGTTCACACTCTCCGCCGGGGTGGTGCAGGCCGCGTTCGCCTGGCGGCTGGCCGCGCCCGAGATCCGGCGGCGCCGCGCGTGGTTCTGGCGGTATCTCTTCGTGGCCACCTTCTTCTACTCCCACTTCAAGAACATGGTGGCCCGGCAGGCGTGCCTGAAGGAGGCGCTGGGGGAGCGGCAGTGGCGGGTCACTCCGCGCGCCGCCACCAGCACGGCGAAGGCGGTGGACAACCCGTGAGCGCGACCGCCGCCGCCTCCGGCCCGCCGGCCGTGGGTACGGTCGGACGCCCCCGGGCCAGGGCTCCCCGGCCCCCCGAGGGCGCGCCCGCCCGCAGCCGCGCCCGGGAGATCGAGGGCTTCCGCGGCCTCGCCGCGCTCAGCACCGTGATCTTCCACGTCTGGCAGCAGTACTTCCGGTACGACGGGAGCGGCGCGCATCCGCCGGTGGACAACGAGTTCGCCGGGGCGCTGATCTCGCTGGAGGTCATCGACCTCTTCTTCGTGATGTCCGCGTATCTGCTGACCCTCGCCTACGCGCGCGCGGCGATCGACGGCGGATCGACCCGGCCCGCCCGCTCCTTCCTCTACCGCCGGGCGATCCGGATCGTCCCGCTCTACTTCCTCGCCGTGCTGCTCGTCTGGGCGACGCGCAACCCGACCCTGCCCGGCAACTGGCGCGACCTGGTCGAACACCTCACGTTCACCCATGTCTTCGACCAGGACCAGATCTTCTACACCATCGGCCCCACCTGGTCCCTGTCGCTGGAGATCTTCTTCTACCTCGCGCTGGTGGCGCTGGGACCGCCGGCCGCCCGAGCCTGCCGGAGGTTCGAGCGGCGCGCCACCCGGGTTGCGGTCTGCGCCGCGGGCTGCGCGGTGCTCTTCGTCGGCCCGGTGGTGTGGATCGCCGTCGCCCACTACGGCTTCGGCGTGCCGCACAACGACTGGCCGGTCTACTTCGGGCCCCAGGCGCGCTTCGGCGGGTTCGCGGCCGGCATGTGCCTGGCGGTACTCACCGTCGCCCTCGGCGGGCGGGGCGCACTGCCCGCCGCGCTGGCGGTGCCGATCCGGGTGGCTGCGCTGGCCGGGGTGTACACCATGTCCCTGCTCACCACGGACCCGGAGAACGCCGCCACCACCTTCTTCCACCCGGTGGCGAGCCTGCTGTGGGCGTTGCTGTTGTTCAGCACGGTGCACGTCCGAGACCGGGGACGCTGGCACCACGCGCTGTGCGCCCGCTGGCTCACCGGCGTCGGGCTGATCAGCTACAGCCTGTTCATCTGGCACGAACCGATCCTGCTGGAACTCGCCAAGTGCGGGCTGCTCCCCGCCGGGCAGGACGGTTTCGTGCCGGCGGTGGCCGTGGTGCTGCTGGTCGCGCTGCCCGCCGCGGCGCTCAGCTACTGGTTCATCGAGTACCCGACGAGCCTGCTCGGCCGGCTCAAGGACGCCAAGGGCCGGCCCCGCGAGTTCTACCCGGAGGCGGCGCGGTAGCCCTGACCGGAGACCGCCCGGTACCGGTACGCGGGTCCTTCCGTCCACCAGGACGGGAGGACCCGCGACGCAACCTCACCCCAGGTCGGCGGCCCGGATTCGGGTTCAGCCCGCCACCTTCACCCAGTCAAGGCTGCGCTCCACCGCCCTCTTCCACCCCTCGTACCCCTCCGCCCGCTGCTCCTCGCTCCAGCGCGGCTCCCACCGCCTGGACTCCTGCCAGTGGGTGCGCAGTTCGTCGGTGTCCTGCCAGAAGCCGGTGGCCAGTCCGGCCGCGTACGCCGCGCCGAGCGCGGTGGTCTCGGCGACCACCGGGCGGCTGACCGGCACCCCCAGCACATCGGCCTGGATCTGCATGCACAGGTCGTTGGCGGTCACCCCGCCGTCCACCTTGAGCACGTCCAGATGCACCCCGGAGTCCCGCTCCATCGCCTCGACCACGTCGCGGCTCTGGTAGCAGATCGCCTCCAGCGTGGCCCGCGCCAGATGTTCGTTGGTGTTGTAGCGGGCCAGGCCCACGATCGCGCCCCGGGCGTCGGAGCGCCAGTACGGGGCGAACAGTCCGGAGAAGGCCGGCACGAAGTACATGCCGCCGTTGTCCGCCACCGCGCCCGCCAGCCGCTCGCTCTCCGCCGCGTCCTTGATGATCTTCAGCTGGTCGCGGAGCCACTGCACGGCGGCCCCGGTGACGGCGATCGACCCCTCCAGGGCGTACACCGCGGGCGCGTCCCCGAACTGGTACGCCACCGTCGTCAGCAGCCCGTAGTGGGAACGGACCAGCTCGGTACCGGTATTGAGGACCAGGAAGTTACCCGTCCCGTAGGTGTTCTTCGCCTCGCCCGGCGAGAAGCAGACCTGCCCCACGGTCGCCGCCTGCTGATCGCCCAGCATCGCGGCGATCGGAATGGCGGCCCGCAGCGGCCGGGAGGTGCGGGCCTGGCCGAACGCCTCCGGGTGCGAGGAGGGGCGGATGGTCGGCAGCATCCGGCGCGGAATGCCGAAGATTCCCAGCAACTCGTCGTCCCAGTCCAGGGTCTCCAGATCCATCAGCATGGTGCGGCTGGCATTGGTCACATCGGTGGCGTGCACCCCGCCGTCCGGGCCGCCGGTCAGATTCCACAGCACCCAGGCGTCGGTGTTGCCGAACAGCGCGTGCCCCTGCTCGGCGGCCTCCCGTAGCCCGTCGACGTTTTCCAGCAGCCACTTCAGCTTGCCCCCGGAGAAGTAGGTGGCCGGCGGCAGGCCCGCCTTGCGCCGGATCACCTCGCCGTGCCCGTCCCGCTCCAGCGCCGCCGCGATGGTGTCGGTGCGGGTGTCCTGCCAGACGATGGCGTTGTAGTACGGGCGACCGGTCCGCGGATCCCAGACCACCGTCGTCTCACGCTGGTTGGTGATCCCGATGGCGTGCAGGTCATCGGGGGAGAGGCCACCGGCCCGCAGGGCGTTCTGGATCACCGTGTTGGTGCGCTCCCAGATCTCCACCGGATCGTGCTCGACCCACCCCGAACGCGGCAGGATCTGCCGGTGTTCGAGCTGGTGCCTGGCCACCTCGCTCCCGGAGTGATCGAAGATCATGAAACGGGTGCTGGTGGTTCCCTGATCCACCGCACCGACGAAGTCGGGCATCGCTGCTCCCTGACGTGATCACGAGTTCGTACGCACGGAAATGGGCGGCCGGAAACGCGGGGCCGAGCCTGATGGAGGCGGAGGCGGGGGTGAAGGGGAGGTCGGGCCGGAGCCTGATGGAGGCGGAGGCGGAGGCGGAGGTGAAGGGGAGGTCGGGCCGGATCAGCCCTCGTCCAGACGGGGCGTTTCGCCCACTTCCTGCTGCTCGGGGACCGGAAGGTAGCGGCTGATGAAGACCTTGTACACCGCCGCGCCCACCGGACCGCCGACCAGCGGGCCGACGATCGGCACCCAGAAATAGAGATCCCCGTACTGGTCGCGCCACGCTCCGCTGTAGCCGGTGAAGAACGAGGCCAGCCGGGGTCCGAAGTCACGCGCCGGGTTGATGGCGTACCCGGCATCCGTGCCCCAGGCCATGCCGATCGCCACCACGATGAGTCCGATGATGAACGGCGCGAGGTTGACGCCGGGCGGCGTGTTGAGCAGATCCGTGACGGCGAAGACCAGCATCACCAGGATCGCGGTGCCGATCACCTGGTCGCGCAGGGCGCCCAGGTCGCTGACCGGCAGCACCCCGTTGCCCGGCAGGGTGGAGAAGACCCCCTGCGTCTTGATGGTGTGCCCGGGGTCGGCCTTGGCCAGCACCTCGGTGTAGTTCCACCGCACCAGCAGCGCCGCCACGAAGGCGCCGGCCGTCTGCGCCACCGCGTACGGCGCGACCTTGCTCCACGGAAACCCCTTGAACATCGCCAGCGAGAGGGTGACCGCGGGGTTGATGTGCGCGCCGCTCAGCCGCGCCGCGACGTAGATGCCGAGGGTGACACCGAGCCCCCAGGCCCAGGCGATGCTGTCGTGATCGCCCAGCCCGCCGTCGGTCAGGATCCCGCCCGCCACGACCTGCGCGACCACACCGCAGCCGAAGAGGATGAGGATCATGGTGCCCGCGAACTCGGCGGCGAGTTCACCGATCAGCCCTGACCGTGTGAATCGTGAGGTCTGTTCAGACATGGGATACCCGCTTCCCGAGGGACCGGACGACGTCCCGTCCATCCTCGGCGCGGCCGCACCCCCCTGCCCGCCGAGTACGCCCATCCGGCCCCCCGGAACACCCCGACCGCAACGAGCGGGTCCCGGGCCGCCACGGCGACCCGGAACCCGCACCCGCATCCTCGTTACGCCTTACTCCTTCTCGCTACTTCTTCTCCGGACACTCCTTCCACCACAGCCGGTAGACCGTGTTGATGTCCCCGTCCGTGGAGTCCATCGCCATGAAGCTGGTGGTCGTGGCCGGATCCGAGGTGCCCGCGTTCACCCGCAGCTCGGTGTTGATGTTGAAGTTCCGCCGCTCACCGCACGGCGCCCAGACCACCGCACCGATGTCCGTCCGGTCGGTCTGCTGCCAGTTGTCGCTGAACGGGCCCCGGTACGGGTGGCTGCTCGGCACCGTCTGCGAGGAGCCCTGGAAGTAGTACGAAGCCTTCTGCATCGCGGTGGCGCCGCGCTCCAGATGCGCGAAGCCGCGGTAGTCCGCGCTGGCGATCGCGTACGTGAAGCCCTGCGGCACATACACGATCAGGTTGAGCTGGCAGTTCTTCCGGAAGTCGGTCGGCTGGGCCCCGACGCCCACCTTGGCGAGGTACTCGCTGTACGTCACGGTGAAGGCGGTGTTGTCCGGGGCGACAGCCACGGCCGCGGTCCCCGGGCGACACCCCGAGCCGTTGACCGTCGCGATCTCGATCTGCATCTTGTCCGGCGGGGCCACCGGCCCACCCTGGGCCTCAGCACCCTGCGCAGAGGCCGTCGATCCGCATAACGCCGCCAGCGCGGCGCCTGCGAGTAAGGCACGCTTCATGGTTCTCCGATCGAATGTGGTGATCGAATGTCGTTGGAGCGCGTCGACGGCGGTCAGCGGCGCCACTGACCGGCGTCGACCAAAGCCTTGGCTGCCATGACGTGTCGGCCGTACATGCCACACATGCCACACGAAGCCCATCCGCCCCTTTCCCCCACGGGGCCTGGAGAGCAGTCGAACCATAAGAGCGCCCGCACCCACCGTCCAGAGCGACAACCAGCCGGACCGGAATGCACCTCTTCGAGTGACACTGATGTTGCTAACTTCAATGTTAGTAACACTGATGTTAGCTTGTTTGGGTAAGTGGAGCAGCACGGAGAGTGGCGCCATGGGGAATTTCGTCGGCAGGCGGCAGGAGCTCGAATCGCTGACCCGCGAGCTGGACAAGGTAGCGGCCGGCGTGGGCGGGGAGCGCCCCGGCCGATGCCTGATGCTCCGAGGACGCCGGCGCGTGGGCAAGTCGCGCCTGGTCGAGCGGTTCGCTGAGCGGTCCGGTGCGCCGTTCCTCTTCTACACCGCCACCGGCGCGTCGCCCCGAGCCGATCTGGAGCGGCTTGCGCAGGACGCGCAGGCGTCCACTCTGCCGATGGCGGGTTTGCTGGCCGCCGCACGTCCAGCCGATTGGGGAGCGGCGCTCGATGTCCTCGCCGCGGCACTGCCACAGGACCGGCCGAGCGTCGTCGTCATGGATGAGGTGCCTTATCTGATGGATCCGGAGGGCTCCTTCGAGGGACTGCTGCAGCGCGCCTGGGACCGGGTGCTCGAGTCCCGACCGGTCCTGCTGATCCTCATCGGCTCGGATCTGTCGATGATGGAGGCGCTGAACAGCTACGGCCGCCCCTTCCATCAGCGCGGGCGGGAGATGGTGCTGGGCCCGCTCAACCCCGCGGAGGTGGGCGCGATGCTGGAACTCGACCCCGCCTCGGCCTTCGATGCGGCTCTGATCACCGGCGGACTGCCGCTGATCTGCGCGGAGTGGCCGCATGGCATGGGCGTCTGGGACTTTCTGGATTCCGCGCTGGTCGATCCGGTCTCGGCCCTGCTGGTGTCGGCGGAGCGATCACTGGCGGCGGAATTCCCTCAGCAGGCCCAGGCCCGTGCCGTTCTGTCGGCGATCGGCAGCGGAGAGCGGACGTTCACCAACATCGGCCGTGCCGCTGGCGGAATCGCGTCGACTCCGCTTCAGCGGTCGCTGGAGATCCTGGTCGAAAAGCGGGTGGTAGCCGCAGAACTCCCGCTGTCCACCCGTGCCTCGAAGGATCGCCGCTATCGGGTCGCCGATCCCTATCTCCGCTTCTGGCTGCGCTTCCTGGGGCCCGCGATGGAGGAGATCGAGCGAGGCCGTGGCGACCTGACCCTGCGACGGATCCGTGACCACTGGACGAGCTGGCGTGGCCGGGCCGTCGAGCCCCTGGTCCGGGAGTCGCTGGCGCGGCTCCTTCCCACCGCAGACCTCCCCGCCGCCCCGGCTCTGGGCGGCTACTGGACCCGTACCAACGATGTGGAGATCGACATCGTGGCAGCCGACCGCGCCCCGATCGCCAAGGAGCTGCTGTTCGTCGGTTCGGTCAAGTGGCTGGAGAACGCGCCTTTCGACCGCCACGACCTGGCTGCCCTTCACCGCCACCGCGCCGCCCTCACCCCGGATCCCGTGCCGCTGGTGGCGATCTCCCGCAGCGGCACCGACTGCACCGGCCTGGACGCGGCATTCGGCCCAGCCGACCTCCTCTCGGCCTGGCGCTCCTGACCGGGGCACGACGGAGAATCGGGCCAGACGGCGCTCAGGCCCCAGGCGCCCGGTAATCCACCTTCTTGCCTGCCGCCTCGTCGATCTCCTCGGCCGTCAGCAGCACGACCGTATTCGTGCGCACCCCGCCGGCCGCGGATGTGACCAGCCCCATCGCAGCAGCGGAAGCATTCCCCGGCAGCTCCACCGTGACGTAGACGTCCTCCTCGCCGAACGCCCAGTACATCGATTCCAGCCGGCCTCCCAGGCTCTCCACCATGCGCTCCACGACCTCCCGCCGCGCGGCACCGCCCTCCCGCAGCAGGCCCTTGAGCCCGTCCACGGTCAGCTTGACCTTGAAGAGGTACTTCGGCATGGATTCCGCCTCTCATCTACGTCTCGACCATCACCCCATCCGAATCCTCAGGCCGCTCCCCTTCCCCGTCGCGCCGATCGCGGCCATCCGGCCTACGCTCGCCCGACCCAGGCGGCATCGACCGTCGTTCGGACCAGGGGAATTCTCAGTCGGTGTGGTCGCGGCCGGTGCCTTCCTGCCGCTGGGCCCGACGGCGCACCACGGCGCGCATCGCACGGACCGCCCATAACGTCAGCGAGGCGCAAACCGCCGCCAGGTAGCCGCCGACCACGTCATGGGTCAGCAGATCGACAGCACTTCGATCAAGTTCAGGCATGGTGCCAGAGTCGCTGTTGCCTCGTGCCTCAGTACGGGCGCGGATTCTTCCGGATAACCGTGCGCTGTGGGCGGCCGAGCTGGAATGCTTTCGCACGGCTACGAACGGCTGTGAACGACTGGGAACAGCGAGACGCCACTGCCGTGTGACGGCTGGGGGCGGGGAGGGGAGCCGTGGGGCGAGCCGGCCGGTTGCGGATACCGGATCTGACACCAGGTTCAGCCCTGAGGCTCAAGCGCGCGCTGCACGATCTGCATCTACGAGCCGGGGCACCGTCGGTCGGGGAGATCGTGCGGGAGACGGGCAAGGCATACTCTCGGTCGGTCGTGCACGGCCTGTTCTCGGCCGAGGCCGTACCGAGGCGGGATCCGATGATGGCAGTCGCGGAGGCCCTGCTGCGCCGGGTGCGGAACGCGGACCCGGACCGGGAGATGGACCGCCTGCACATGCTCTGGCAGGAGGCCTGGGCCGACGACACCACCACCTCCGACCCCGCCGTCGGCCCGGGCTCCACACCGACGCCCCATGATTCGCCTCGCGGGCGCGTGCCCAAGCCTGAGCCCGTGCCCGCCACCGGCGCCGTGGGCGGAGACCGCACTCCGAACACCAAGCTGTCGGACCTGTTCAGCCTCTGTGGCTGGTCCAAAGGCGAGTTGGCCCGACTCGTAAACCAGCGGGCGGTGGAGATGGGCCACGCACCGCTCACTGTCGACGCCTCACGAGTCCGACGCTGGATAGAAGCCGGCGAGGTCCCACGCGCACCGATCCCGATGGTCCTGTCAGCGCTGTTCACCGAGCGACTCGGTCGCGTGGTGACCATCGAGGACCTGGGGATCCCGCTCTTCTCGAGCGCGCGCAAGTCGGCGTCGTCGGAGACCGGCACATTTCCGTGGTCGCCCGAGCGCACCGCGGCGGTCTTGGTCGAGTTCACCGGCATGGACCTTGAATGGGACCGGTCCTGTGTGGTCGTGGACACTCGCAGCGCTGTGATGCTTGAGTCCCCGCCTGTCACACCGGAGGAGGCTCTTGCCTCCGCCACCCGCCGCGAACGCCCACTCCCCACGTGTGCGCTCTGCGGGAACCGGCCCTTCGAACCCCTCTTATCGCCTATGGAGGCCAGGGGCGGAATCTGCCGTGCCTGTGCCCACGACGTGGCGCGCCTGCTGCAACGCTCCAGGTGAAGCGGCGCCGAACAGCATCCCCGCACTTGGCTCTACGAAGGCACGCTGGCGAGCCAGACGGCCACGCCACCATGGTGCGAGCAGGTACCGCGGCGGTGGGCGGAATAGCTGTATGTACCGTCGTTGCATTGGGCGGTGGCACCGGCGGGCGCCTGCTGCGAGCCGCCCGAGGACGAAGAAGAGCTGGAGTCGTCCCCCGAAGAGTCGGAGCCGTTGCTGGAGGAGTCGTCGCTGTAGTCGTCCCCGGTGCCCGCGACGGTTGATGAACTGTCGTCGTCGTAATCGTCCTCCACGCCGGAGACCGTTGAGGTGTCGCCTTCGTCGTAGGCGTCGCTGCCAGACCCCGCGGGGTCGTCGCAGGTTTCACCTTCGCTGGACTTGACCGTGTCGAACGTGAGCGTGTCATCGGTGCTCATCGTCTCGCCAGCCGCAGGTGTCTGGGCGCAGACCGTCCAGTTGCGATCCCAGAGCTGCATGCGGCCCTGGCCGGTGGCGTCCGTTGAGTCGAGGTGGTAGATCCCATCGTCCTGTGCCGCGTCCTGTGCTGCCTGGAGCCCCATACCGACGAAGTCTTCGACCTCGGCAGTCTTTGCCGCACCGTCGTCCACGGATGACCGGGACGATGGGGTTGATGACCGGGACGATGGGGTTGATGAGGACGGTGAGGTGGGCGAGGAGTCGTTGTTGTCGTCGCTCAAGGCACCGCATCCGCCGATTACGAGAAGTGCGGCCAGGATGATGCCGCAGCCGATGCGGGCGTTCTTCTTGTCCTCCGCCGTCGGCTGAGGTCTCTGGTTTCGGACCACGTACTGATCCCCCCTGCTACTGACTGCTGCGCGCTCCCCAGCGCGCAGGGCCCCGCTCTTCGCGCGGAGCGGTGCCCGCTTACGGCGGAGAGCAGGTGCCGTGAGGGCGATGACTCTAGCTTCGTACTGCCGAGTAGATGACCGTTCAATGGAAAGAAGAGGTACGGAGAGTGGCTGAGCAGGAACCATGAGCGGCGGTCGGTGGACACGACCATATTCAGCAGGCCACCGCCTGCGCGGACGGCGCTATCCGGCTCTACCGCCGCGCGGCGTTCGCTCACCAGTCCGTCGGCGACCTGTTCGCCGCCCACGTCGACCTCGCCCGCGACCACCTGCTCCTGGGCGACCTGGATGGCAGGTCCGCCGCATATGAAGCCGCTGTCACTGACCGGGGACGCGTCGCTGGAAGGGCCTACAAGAGCGGCCGGGACCTCGCCGCGCGGCAGGGGCGCTCTATCAGTGGAAACGTCGGCAGTGGGCCCAGAGCCGGAGGCCGCGCGGGGGGCCGGGACCGGGTGTGGCAAGGTATGCCGACAGCTCACGCCGGCCGTGCCTCGCGAGGGAGTCCGACCCGTGGTGCCTCCCGGGCTACGGCACCTGTGGCGACGCTCCGAAGCCGGACTGCTGCGTGCCGGGCGGAAGCATCCACCGTCCGGTTCCCATGCAACCTCGCAGGAGTACGCACGTGAACGGAAAGCGCCGCCGATTGCTGCTGGCGGCCATCGACCCCATGCTCGAGCCCGGGGAGCGGGTCGAGGTGGCGACGATCGTGAACCTGAGTTCGGTCTCGGTGCGCCGGACCGCCGCGTTCGCGGCAGCCTCGGCGATCGTGAGTGGTGGCGGGATGTCCGTCATCCCGGTACCGACGCCCATGTATCTGGCGATGACCGACCGTCGCTTCTTCGTCTTCCGGGCGAACCCGACCTTCGCCCGGCCGGAAGAGCACCTGATGACGATTCCGCGCGCCGGCCTCGTTCGCTCGGAGATCAAGGAGCGCCTGCTCAACTCGTCTTTCGTCGTTTCCTCGCCGGACAACGAGCAGGGCCTGAAGATCATCTTCCCGCTGGTCGGGCGCAAGGACCGGCACGCGATTGCGGCAGCCGTGCCCCTGGCAGGCTGACCGTCCCGGACGCGGGCGGAAGCGAGTGACCTGACAGCGGGGCGCTCAGCCACCGCCCGCCCGATGCGCCAAGCCCAGAGCCCCTTCCGCACACTGAGCGGAAGGGGCTCTGGGCTGTTGTCCTCTGTGGCCCAGGCAGATTCGACCTGCCGACACCCGCTTTGGGAGTTTCTGCCGCACGGATGCCTTCCTGGCAAGGCGTCAGTTTCCTGGTCCAGCCGCTGGAGACGGGGCCTGTTCAGGCAGCCCGACGGGTCATACCCAGGTCTGACCCGGCAGTTCAGCTCTTGGTCCGACGCTCCGCGGGGCCGGCGAAGGCATCGTCGTCGGCATGACGAACCCGACGAGATCCACGGTCACCCCGGCCGCGACGATCGGCGCCCGACTGCGTGGCGCGCTGCCTGTGGAGCGGCTGGAAGGCACCGGCTTCCCAGGACGTTGGGTGGGCGGGGCTGCCATGGTGCTCGGCCCACTCCTGATGCTGGCCGGCGCGTTGCTGCGGGCCCGCTTCCACTTCTTCTACCCCGACCAGCTCGCTGCGTACGAGCGGCATCCCACCCTGATGGCCACCGCATACGGCCTTTTCGCCGCGGGCAGCTTGCTGCTCTGGCCCGCTGTGGCGGTGGTGGCCGCGCGGATCGGGACCCGGAGCGCTGGCTGGGGCCTGTGGGGCGGGGTCCTGGTGATGTTCGGGCTGTTCGCCCGCGCCTTCCACGCAGGAGTGGACCACCTGGCCTTTCAGCTGGTGCGTTCACAGGGGGCTGAGGCTGCCACCGAGGCGGTTTCCGCCGGCTACGGAGCCTTCCACGTCTTCGCCGCGCTGAACCTCGCCATCCTCGCGGGGTGGATCGTCCTTGCCCTCGGGGCCTGGCGCACCGGGGTGCTCGGCCCGGTCCGTGCTGCCGCACTCGGCCTCACAGCGGCACTGCCCCTCGGAGTACTCAAGGGGACCACCCCTCTCTCGCTCGTGGCCTTGGCCGGACTGTGTGCCGGGCTGATGCCGCTGGGCCTGGCGCTGCTGCGCGAAGGGCCCCGTCCCAGCCGGAAGGCGGTGCTGCGCTGGGTGCCGCTGACCCTGGTGACGCTCGGGCTGATGGTGCTGCTCGGGCAGGCCGGCTGAGTGCGCCCGTACCGGTACGGTCGGGCCATGAAACCGAGGGGACAGCGCCATCTCTACGCCCTCGACCTCGGCGCGGCCCTGGCCCTGACCGCCGTGTACATCGGCTTCGCCCGGCTGACCGCCGACGACGGCCAACCCGCCTACACAGGTCCGATCTGGCTCGGCTGCCTGATCGCCGCCGCTGTCGGCCTGCCGATCGCCGTACGCCGCCGTTGGCCGCTCGCGGTCCTGGGGACCGTGCTCGCGGCCCTGGTCGCGGCGTCGCTCCTCGACATCCCTCGCGAGCCGTACACCGCCGCCGGTCTGGCGGCCTACCTCGTCGGACTGGCCGAGCCCGCCCGCCGGTCCGTGCCCGCACTCGCGGTGACCCTGCCGGTGGCGTGCGGCGCCGTCTACCTCGGCGAGGCGGTGGTCACCCCCGCCGAGGACTGGCGGGGTGCCGTTGGAGTGGCCGGGCTGGTGCTGCTGGTGATCGGCGGGTCCTGGGGCGTGGGGTTCACCGTGCGCGGCCGTCGGGTCGAGGCCGGGCGGGAAGAGAGGCGCCAGTCGGAGCGCGCGCTGGCCGAGGAGCGCCTGCGGATCGCCCGCGAGCTGCACGACATCGTCTCGCACAACCTCAGCCTGATCGCCGTCAAGGCGGGCGTCGCCGGGCATGTGGCGGAGGCCGACCCGCAGGAAGCGCGGGCCGCGCTCAAGGTCATCGAGGAGACAAGCCGCTCCGCGCTGGTCGAGATGCGGCGCACGCTCGGCGTGCTGCGCACCGAGGGCGCGCCCCTGGGGCCTGCACCGGGCCTCGACCGCCTCGGCTCGCTCGCCGCAGAGGCGAACCGCGCGGGGGTGGACGTCGACCTGACGGTGCACGGTACGCAGGGCCTGGCGGAGGGCACACAGCTGACCATCTACCGGATCGTCCAAGAGGGCCTCACCAACGCGGTCCGGCACGCCGCCCCGACCCGTTGTCAGGTCGCGGTCGAGGCGGATGCGCGCGAGATCCGCATCGACATCGTGGACGAGGGCCCATCGCCCGGACGCCCACCGGCCAACCGCCAACTGGCAGGCGGACATGGTCTTCTGGGGATGCGCGAACGGGCGATGATGTACGGCGGCAGTTTCGAGGCGGGGCCCCGGCAGGAGGGCGGCTTCTCGGTGTCCGTCCGACTGCCCGCCGAAGGGAGGTGACAGCCATGACTGACCAGTCCCAGGTCCGGGTGCTGGTCGCCGACGACCAGGCGATGGTGCGCGGCAGCTTCCGCGTCCTTGTCGACCACACGCCCGGCATGACCGCCGCGGGTGAGGCCGCGGATGGAGCGGAGGCCGTGGAACTCGCCTGCCGCGAACGGCCGGACGTCGTGCTGATGGACGTACGCATGCCAAAGCTGGACGGCATCGAGGCGACCCGGCAGATCTGCTCGGACCCGGCCCTGTCCGGCGTCCGCGTCCTCATCCTCACCACCTTCGACCTGGACGAGTACGTCTACGCCGCCCTGCGCGCCGGCGCCGCGGGCTTCCTGCTGAAGGACACCCCGCCGACCGAGGTCCTCACCGCCATCGGCGTTGTCGCTGCGGGCGAGGCACTGCTCGCCCCCTCGGTGACCCGCCGCCTGATCGCGGAGTTCGCCCGCCGCCCAGAGCCGACGCGACCGCCGAGCCACTCACTGGACGCGATAACCAACCGCGAGCTGGAGGTACTCGGCCTGATCGCCCGAGGCCTGTCCAACACGGAGATCGCAGAGCACCTCCACCTGAGCCTGGCCACGGTCAAAACCCACATCGGGCGCCTGCTCGCCAAACTGCACGCACGCGACCGCGCCCAGCTCGTGATCGTCGCCTACGAGACCGGGCTCGTGGGCGACCGCCGACGTGGAGTCTGACGTTCACAGGACGGCCGGCCGTCATCGGAGCCCCGAGGCGCGCGCACCTCATGTGCGCCGCGAGAACGAAGGGCCCTGCCGCCCACTAGAGCGACAGGGCCTCTGACCTGCTACTTCTCTGTGCCCCCGGGCAGATTCGAACTGCCGACACCCGCTTTAGGAGAGCGGTGCTCTATCCCCTGAGCTACGGAGGCGGGGATTCATCGCCACAGTGTAGCGGGTGGTTAGCCGACAGCTGCCTGACGCCGGAGAGGGGTGAGTTTTCGCAGGTCGGAGGGGGTGGTGGGCGGTGCGGGTGCGGGCCCGGCCGGGGGAGCGGCCGGGCCCGCATGCGGAGAGGCGGGGTCTCCTCCTGGGCCCGCCCCGTCGGGTCACGTGGCGGGGCGGGTGGGGGCGAAGGGGGCCAGGGGGTTGTTGAGGGTGCCGATGAGCTGGAGGGCGGCGGAGGGGTCGGAGAGGTCGACCATCTGCTGGTTGTTGCGGAGCTGGAGGCGGTTGAGGCAGGAGAGGGCGAAGCGCTCGGCGAACATGTCGTAGCGGCGGAACTTGTCGGCGAGGTGGGGGACGGACTGCTCGTAGTCGGTGACGCACTCGGCGACGGTGCGCCAGAAGGTCGTCTCGTCGAGGGTGCCGTCGGTGTGGAGCTGGGCGCTCAGGAAGCGGAAGAAGCAGTCGAAGACGTCGGTGAAGAGGGAGAGGATCTTGTGATCCTCGGGGATGTCGGCGCGGATGCGCTGGACGGCGGGCGGAAGGGCCGCGTCCGGGTCCATGACGACGATCTCCTCGGCGATGTCCTTGAAGATCACGCGCCGGACCGTGCCGTCCTCGCCGAGCACCATGATGACGTTCTCGCCGTGCGGCATGAACGCCAGGTCGTAGGCGTAGAAGCTGTGGAGGAGCGGGGTGAGGTAGGCGGCCAGGTAGCGGCGCAGCCATTCCTCGGGGCGCAGGCCGGAGCGGGCGATGAGGGCGGCGGCGAGGGAGCGGCCCTCCCGGTCGGTGTGGAGGAGGGAGGCCATGGTGGCCAGGCGCTCGCCGGGTTCCAGGCGGGGCACCGGGCTCTCGCGCCAGAGGGCGGCCAGCATCTTGCGGTACGGGGAGTAGCGGTCGGTGGCGGCCTCGTACTGGCGGTGGCGGTACCCGATGGCCGCGCGCTCGCGGATGATCGTCAGACCGGTGGCGCGGAGGATCTCGTCGGAGGAGACGAGGGTGGCGAGCCAGTCGTTGATGGCCGGGGTCGCCTCCATGTACGCCGCGGACAGGCCGCGCATGAAGCCCATGTTCAGGACGGACAGCGCGGTCTTGACGTAGTGCTTGGCGGGGGCGCTGGTGTTGAAGAAGGTGCGGATGGACTGCTGGGCGAGGTAGGTGTCGTCACCCTCGCCGAGGAAGACCAGGCGGCGCTGGGCGACCTCGGCGGCGAAGGTCACCGAGGTCTTGTTCCACCACTGCCAGGGGTGGACCGGGATCAGGTGGTAGTCGGCGAGGTCCAGGCCGAGGTCGGACATGGTGCGGGCGAAGCGCGCCAGCTGCTCCTCGCCGAGCTCCTCGCGTATCAGGGTGTCGTAGTCGAGGTCGGCGGCGGAGGTGAAGGTGGAGTGGGAGCGGTGGGCGGCCAGCCAGATCAGCCGGACCGGGGCCGCGGCCTCCGGGGCGTAGGCGTGGTACTCGTGGGCGCCGAAGCCGAGCCGGCCGTTGTTGGCGACGAAGCAGGGGTGGCCCTCGGTCATGCCGGTCTCGATGGCCTGGAAGTCGCCCGATGTGGCGAGCTCGTCGGCGGACAGCTCGGGCTTGGCGAGCTTGTAGGCGGCGCCGGCCAGGGTGGAGCTGATCTCCTCCAGGTAGACGGGGAGGATGGCGTCGCTCAGGCCCAGCGTGTGGCGCAGCTCGATGAAGAAGTCCAGGGCGTCGAGGGGGAGTTCCACGCCGTCGCGGTACCGGGTGATGCTGTCGACGTCGACCTGCCAGTGGTCCAGGGAGAGCAGGCGGGCCTGGAAGCGGTACTCCGTTCCACCGCTGTTGCCGGCTGACGCGGTGGCGTCGTCGGGGCCGTGGTCGTGGGCGCGGACCGACCAGCCGCCGTCCGGCAGCGGCTCGGGCTGGAGCAGGCGCTCGTGGGCGAATTCGGCCAGCGCCTTGCGGATCAGCTGCCGGCCGGCGCGCTCCCACAGCTCGGGGGTGAGGTGCGCGACGGCGGCCCGGGCGTCGGGCGGAGCGGCGGCCGGGGTGGCCAGGGCGGACGCGGGCGCGGGGGCGGCGGCCAGGGCGTCGGGCAGGGCGGGGGCCGGGGCGGAGGCGGTCTGGGCGGCGGGGGTCATGCGGATACTCCTTGGGGGGCGGCCACTCGGGCGGCCAGGAACTGCTCGCGGGTGCAGAAGCTCAGCAGGGCGTCCTTCTCCGGCTTGCGGATGGGGCCGACGGGCTCGAAGCCGACCACGGCGTTGAGCGCGTGCACCGCGGTGTTGCGGACATCGGGCTCCACCACGACGCGGCGGGTGCCCGGATCGGTGAAGAGCAGCTCCATGACGGTGGTGATCACCGCGCGGGTGAAGCCGTGCAGCGGGGTGTCGGTGGGCGCGCACAGGAAGTGCATGCCGACGTCGCCGGGGTCCGGCTCGTACAGCCCGACCAGTTCCACCCGCGACGGGTCGTACCGCTCGACCAGGAAGGCCGGGCGGTCCTGGTGCAGGCCGATGAACGCCTCGTGGTACGGGTTCTCGTGGATGGCGCGGTACTCGCGCGCCACCTGCGCCACGTCCATCCCCTGCATCAGCCAGAAGGCCGCCTTGGGGTGGGTGACCCAGCCGTGCAGCAGTTCCGCGTCGGCGTCCGGGTCCAGTCGGCGTACGGAGAAGTCGCCGAGCCAGGTGTCGGTGCGGGTGAAGACGGTCTCGGACGTCTCGGAGAACTGAGAGGTCTCAGGCATCGGTCCGGCCTCCCTGCGGCGCGCCGAACTCCTGGAAGGCGATGGACTTCTCGATCGGATAGACCTCGCGGCCGAGCAGCTCACGGATGATCCAGGAGTTGCGGTACGGGCCCATGCCCAGGTCGGGGGAGGTGATGCTGTGTGCGTGGGTGCCGGCGTTCTGCAGGAAGATGCCGCGTCCGGTGGTGTCGATGCTGTAGTTGCGGGCGACGTCGAAGCGGCCGTGGCCGTCCCAGCGGATGCGGTCGCGGACCGGCTCCAGGAAGTCCGGGGTCCGGTAGCGGTAGCCGGTGGCCAGCACCAGGCCCTGCGTGGTGAGCGAGAAGTCCCGCTGCTGCTCGGTGTGGCGCAGGCCCAAGGTGTACGTACCGGACTCCTCGTCCCAGGAGGCGGTGTCCAGCGCGGTGTTGGTGAGCAGCCGGGTGGGGACGGGGCCGGTCACGCTCTTGGTGTAGAGCAGGTCGTAGATGCTGTTGATCAGCTCCGCGTCGATGCCCTTGAACAGGCTCTTCTGCTCGGTCTCCAGGCGGTAGCGGGTGTCCTCCGGCAGCGCGTGGAAGTAGTCCACGTACTCCGGGGAGGTCATCTCCAGCGTCAGCTTGGTGTATTCGAGCGGGAAGAAGCGCGGGGAGCGGGTCACCCAGTTGAGCCGGTAGCGGTGGGTGTCGATGTCGGCGAGCAGGTCCTGGTAGATCTCGGCGGCGCTCTGACCGCTGCCGACGACGGTGATGGACTCCTTGGCCTGGAGCGCGGCCTTGTTCGCCAGGTAATGCGCGTTGTGGACGACGTCGCCGCCCAGCCCCTGGCAGGCGTCCGGTATGTACGGCGGGGTGCCGGTGCCCAGGACCAGGTGCCGGGCCCGGTGGGTGGTGGTCTCGCCGGTGGCGGTCTGCCGGGCGTGGACGGTGTAGAGCCCGTCCCGCTCGTCGTACTCGACTCCGGTCACGGTGTGGCCGAAGCGGACGCCGCGCAGCCGGGCGGCGGCCCAGCGGCAGTAGTCGTTGTACTCGGCGCGCAGCGGATAGAAGATCTCGCGGATGTAGAAGGAGTACATCCGCCCTGAGTCCTTCAGGTAGTTGAGGAAGGAGTACGGGGAGGTGGGGTCGGCCAGGGTGACGAGGTCGGCCATGAAGGGGGTCTGGAGGGTGACGCCGTCGAGCAGCATGCCGGGGTGCCAGTCGAACTCCGGCTTGCTCTCCAGGAACAGGCCGTCGAGTTCGTCGATGGGCTCGGTCAGGCAGGCCAGGCCCAGGTTGTAGGGCCCGAGGCCGATGCCGATGAAGTCATGGGTGGACATGCGGTGTTCCTTCAGCTGGCGCGGCGGGCGGGCGCCGGGGTGGTGCGGGCGGTGGTGGGGGTCATGCCGGGGGTGGCGGTACGGGACTCGGTGTCGGTGCCGGTGAGGCGGTCGTTGAGGTAGCGGCCGGCGTGCTCGGCGAGCAGGTCGAGGACGATGGCGATGTCGTCCAGCGAGGTCTCCGGGTTGAGCAGGGTGAATTTCAGGTAGTGGACGCCGTCGACGGTGGTCCCGGCGACGACGGCCTCACCGGAGGCGGCGAGCGCCTCCCGGGCGTGCAGATTGGCCTCGTCGGCCAGGTTCCGGGCCGGCCCCTCCGGCGGCAGGTAGCGGAAGACCAGGGTGCTGAGCTGGGATTTGGTGACCACCTCGAAGCGCGGGTCCTCGTCCAGCAGCTGCCACGCCTCGGCGGCCCGGTCCACCACCTCGTCGAAGAGGTCGCCGATGGCGTCGGCGCCCATGACGCGCAGCGTCAGCCAGAGCTTGAGCGCGTCGAAGCGGCGGGTGGTCTGGATCGACTTGTCGACCTGGTTGGGGATGCGCTGCTCGACCATCCGCGCCGGGTTGAGGTAGTCGGCGTGGTACGTGGCGTGCCGCAGCGTGGCGGCGTCGCGGACCAGCACCGCGCTGGAGCTGACCGGCTGGAAGAAGGACTTGTGGTAGTCGACGGTCACCGAGTCGGCGCGCTCGATGCCGTCCAGCAGGTGGCGGCGGGTGCGGGAGGCCAGCAGTCCGCAGCCGTACGCGGCGTCCACGTGGAACCAGGTCTCGGCCCAGGCGCACAGGTCGGCGATCTGCGGCAGGGGGTCGATGGAACCGAAGTCGGTGGTTCCGGCGGTGGCGACCACCGCCATCACGGTCAGGCCCTCGCGGCGGCAGCGGTCCAGCTCGCGGGCGAGTGCCGCGGGCCGCATCCGGCGGCTGGGGTCGGTCTCCACCGGAATGACCGCGTCCTGGCCGAGTCCGAGCAGTTTCGCCGACTTCTTGACGCTGAAGTGGCTGACCTCGGAGGCGAGGATGCGCAGCCGCGGCAGGACCTCGTGCAGGTCGAGCGGCTCGGCGGAGTTCTTCCGGATCCGCAGCACGGCCTCTTCACGGGCCAGCAGCAGCGCCTGGAAGTTGGACTGGGTGCCTCCGCTGGTGAAGATGCCGTCGGCGTGCGGGCCCAGGCCGATGCGCTCGGCCGTCCAGTCGATCATCCGGCGCTCGATGAGCGTGCCGCCGGCGCTCTGGTCCCAGGTGTCCAGCGAGGAGTTGACCGCCGACAGCACCGCCTCGCCGAGCAGCGCCGGGATCACCACGGGGCAGTTGAGGTGGGCGAGGTAGCGCGGGTGGTGGAAGTAGACCGCGTCCTGGAGGTAGACGTCCTCCAGCTCGCCGAGCGCGGCGGCCGGGTCGCCCAGTGGCCGGTCCAGGTCGATGCCCGAGATGCGCGGTGCCAGCTCGGCTGGGGTGACGCCGGTGAACGGGCGGTCGACACGGGCGACCGTGCCGGCCACCAGGGCCACACCGTCGGCGATGGTGCGCCGGTACTCCGCCGCGGTGCGCCCGTTGAACAGGTGGGAGCGGGCGGACGGGGTGTCCGCCGACCCCGGCAGGGCGGCTGTCGCGGCGTCTGACGAGGTGTCCTCAGCGGTCGGCGCGAGGGGAGTCACGGTCTGTCCTTTCCGGGTCCGGGCGTGCGTGGGCCCTGGGGCGGGCATGGGGGTGCCCTGGCGATGGCGTGCGGATGTGCCCAGGCCGTCGCGAGGAGGCGTCACGGCATGGGGGAATGGCCCAGCGGCGGGGGTGAGGAGGCCGGGGCTCGGCGCGCGGCGATGTGGGGTGTGGGGTGTGGGCGCGCGGGGTGGGGTGTGGTGAGTGGCCGGGTGGGGTGGGTGGTGGGGAGTGACGGGCTGTGGTGGGTGGCGGGTGACGGGGCGGGGGTGGTGGCTTGCGAGTCGGTCAGCGCTCGGTGGCGCCGGCCAGGGCTTCCTCCACGAGCTGTTCCTCGGTGGTGCCGCGGCGCCAGTAGCCGGTGAAGGTGATCGCGGTGCGGTCGATGCCCCGCTCGCCGGTCAGGTGGCGGCGCAGCGCCCGCACCGTGCCGGATTCGCCCGCGATCCAGGCGTACGG
Source organism: Streptomyces sp. JLBT605 (assembly GCF_058215555.1). Classification (NCBI taxonomy): domain Bacteria; kingdom Bacillati; phylum Actinomycetota; class Actinomycetes; order Kitasatosporales; family Streptomycetaceae; genus Streptomyces; species Streptomyces sp. JLBT605. The sequence goes on along the minus strand of NZ_CM177087.1, from coordinate 2,407,586 downwards.
CGTGCCCGGGGGCAGTTCGGCGGCGCGGACCGCGTCCAGGACGAGGTCGGTGCGCCGGCCGGTGGCGGTGTCCCGCACCAGCCAGGTGATCTCGGCGTTCGCCGCGGTGGCCAGCTGCTGGATGTCCTCGGGGTGCGGGACCTCGATCCAGACCCGGGCCGGGGTGCCCTCCGGGAGTGTCTCCAGGATTCCGGCGACCGCGGGCAGCGCGGTCTCGTCGGCGGTGAGCAGCACCCAGTCGGTGCCCGGCGGCGGGCGGAAGTCGATGCCGGCGTTGTCGGCGACCACCGGGCCCAGCAGGATGGCCGCGTCGCCCGGCTCGGCCCGGGCGGCCCAGTCTGCGGCCGGTCCGGCCGCGTGCAGGCCGGGGGCAGCGCTCCCGTGCAGCGCGAAGTCGACGTCGACCTCGGTGGATCCGTCGGCCGTGGTGCGCTGCGCGCGCACCGTGTACGAGCGCATGATGCCGCGCTCGGCCGGGTCCATGGCCCGCCAGACGGGGAACCAGTTCTCACCGGCCTCGATCGGCACCACCGGGGCGTTCTGGCCGGGGTGCGGCAGGAAGATCTTGAACCGCTGGTCGCGGCCGCCGGAGGCGAAACCGTCCAGCGGTCCGCCGAAGGTGACCCGGACCATGGAGCGGCCCACGGCCTCGGTCCGTACGACGCGGGAGTCGAAGAAGCGGAAGGGGACGGCGGCGGGGGCGGCCGTGGGGGTGGCCGGGGCGGCCGTCGCCGCGGTGTCGGTGATGGTCATGTGAGAGGGACTTCCTTTCACGTGCCGTGGGGGGTGCTGATCGGTGCGGTGTTCACCGCATCGAGGTGCCGGGGGATGTCGCTGGAGCCCTGCGCGGCCGTGGTGCGCCGCGGTGGCGGCCGGCCGACGGAGAGGACGGCCGGCCGCCGGGGCGTCAGCGGACCTTCTTGGCGTCCTGGATGGCCTTGGTCAGGGCCTCCAGGAGCGGGGCGGAGCCCGCGTAGCTGAAGCGGGGCTCGCTGCTCCACGGGGTGATCTGACCGGCCTTGACGGCGGGCAGCTGCGCCCAGGTGGGCTTGGACTTGAGGTCCTTGGGCTGAAGGGTCCCGGTCCGGTTGTCCAGGAAGATCAGGTCCGCGTCGTACTTGTCCGCGTTCTCCCAGCTCAGCTCCTCGTAGTAGCCGCCCTGGCTGGTCTTTTCGGGCACCACGAAGTCGACGCCGAGCTCGCGGAAGTAGATCAGGTCGGCGTTGATCTCGGGGTTGGAGACGTAGAAGAGGTCGGCGCTGCCGGAGCAGGCCATGACCTTGATGCGGCTGGACTTGGCGGTCCGGCGCAGCGTCTCGGCGGCCTTCTCGAAGCGGGCCTTGGCGTCCACGACCTTCTTGGCCTTCAGATCGGCGCCCAGGGACGCGGCCAGCTCGGCGTAGCGCCTGATGGGCTCGAGCAGGGAGACCCGGCCGGTGGTGATCGCGACGCTCTTGGCCAGCGAGAGGATCTTGTCCTTGGAGTCATCCGGGATGTAGAAGAGCGCGCCCGGGTCGAACATGTTGGTGATCAGCAGCTCGGGGCCCAGCTCGGCGTACTTCTCGACGTTGAACTGCCCCCAGACGTTGCCCAGGTTGGTCACCTTGTCGATGTCGACCTCGCCGGCCTGCACGTCCGGCTTGCCGTTCTCCAGCTTGGTGGGGCCGAAGACGCCGACGATCTGGTCGTCGATGCCGAAGTCGTGGAGGGCGGCGGCGGATCCGATGTAGGCGACGATCTTCTGCGGGGTGCTGCCGAGGCTGACCTTCGTCTTCCGGTCGTCCGTGAACGACCAGGGGCCCTTCTCGGCGCCGCCCTTGGAGCTGCCCGACGCGGATCCCTTTTTGTCGTTGCTGCCGCAGGCGGTGACCAGGGCGCCGAGACCGGCGGCGCCGCCGGCGGCGAGCAGACCGCGACGGGACAGAGTGAGGGATCTGGCGTGCGACATGGCGAGGTCTTTCTCTCAAGGCGGGCACGGGGACGGGCCCCTGGACCAAGTTCGAAGTTAGGTTAGCCTAACCAAAGAGCTTGTCCAGCGGGGGGTCCCCGGTCGCCCCGGGTGCGTACCTCGCGATACGGCTTGGTGTGACGGGTCTTGAGGTGCGGGCCTTGCGGTGTGGGGCCCGGCGTTTCGGGCCTCGCGCCAGGGGTGCCGGTCCGTCAGCCGCCGAACTGCCAGACGACGGAGTTGTCGGCGGTCACCAGGGCGGCCAGGACGATCAGGTCCGCCACGCCGAGCGCCATGCCGAGCGCCGCCCGGCCCCGGCGGCGGGTGCCGCGCGCCAGGGCGAGCCCGCCCAGGATCAGTGCGCAGGGTCCGAAGACCAGGTTGAACAGCAGCAGGCCGATCAGGCCCATCACGAAGGACGCGACGGCCATGCCGTCGGCGTCCGCGCGGCGACGGGCCTTCCCCGCCAGGGAGTTGGCGGCCGGTGCCGGGGTGCGGGTGGATCGGGTGGATGCGGTGAGGTTCATCGGTCAGCTCCTGTTCTGCGCGAGACGCTCGCGGACGAAGAAGATGAGCAGCCAGGCGCCGATCACGGCGGCCGCGACCAGGAAGACCGGGAGCGGAGTGTGTGCCGCCGCGCCCAGGAGGATTCCCATCAGGAGGAGGACTGCGACGAGGAGGATCATGTGCGGCCTTTCTCGGGTGGAATGTGGCCTGCGTGTTTCGTTTCAGTGAACAGTTGGGATGACAACTGTTCACTGACGCCTCCATCGTACGCTGGCCAAAGTGAGAGAACGGTTGTTTACTGAATGACATGAGTCACACCGTCGGGGTCAGGCAGGCCCAGAAACAGAAGACCCGGCAGGCCCTGCTGGACGCGGCGCTGCGGCTGCTGGAGGAGCAGAGCCTGAGCAGCCTGGGCCTGCGCGAGGTCACCCGGGTGGTGGGCGTGGCGCCCGCCGCGTTCTACCGGCACTTCCGCGACATGGCCGACCTGGGCGTGGCGCTGGTGGAGGAGTCGCTGGGCAGTCTGCACCGGGTGATCCGCGCGATACTCGCCGAGCAGGACGGTGACGACGGCCGGATCGACGGCTCGGTGCGGGCCGTCGCCGAGCACGTCCGTACCCACCCCGCCCATGTCCGCTTCATCGCGCGCGAGCGGCACGGTGGGGTGCGTCCGGTGCGGGAGGCGATCGCCGCCGAGCTCGGGCGGTTCGCCGACGAGGTCGCGGAGGCCTTCGCCCCGGGGCTGACGGCGGAGGGCTGGAGCGCGGCGGACATCCGGATGCTCGCCCAACTCCACGTGGACCACATGGTGATGACCGCGACGGCCTTCCTGGAGGCCCGGGCGACGCGCCCGGGCGAGACCCCGGGGGCGGGGGCGGGGGAGCGGGCAGGAGCGGAAGCGGGCGCGGGCCTGGAGGCGACGGGCGCGGGCCCCGGGCCGGGCGGCGGTGCGGAGTCCGGCATGGGCGCCGCCGGCGCGGTCTCCGGGCTGGACGCCGGTGCCACCGAGGACGAGCGGCGCATCGCCGCCATCGCCCGCAAGCAGCTGCGGCTGATCGCTATCGGCCGCCGCCACTGGCGCGACGGGTGACCTTCACCCGGTAATCGCCGTTCGTCTCGCGGCCGGTGACGGCGATGCGGATGCCGTTCGCGGTGTCGTCCAGGGACTGGCCCGGCAGGAACGTCGCGTCGCTGAGCTGCGGGTGCACGTTCGGCTCCTCGGTGCAGCCCGCGCCGTCCGGGGCGCTGTCCATCACCGAGATCGGGCCCTCGCCGGAGTCCCGGCGGGCGTCCACCCAGGAGATCAGGACGCCGGGCTTGCACACCCCGTCGTCGTTCCCCTCGTTGGTCCGCACCTCGACGGTGTAGCCGCCGAAGGCCGAGACCGGCACGTAGAGGAGTCTGGCCCCGTCCGGTCGGCCGGTCCGGCCGAGGGGGCCGACCCGGTGGACCGAGGTGCCGGGTGCGGCCGCGCACCGGACCTGGCCGGCGGTCAGCCAGCCCAGCTTCCATTTGTGCCAGGCGAGCAGGTCGTTGCCCGGGCCCCAGTCCTCGGACATCACGTCCCAGTGCCCGGCCTTGCCTCCGCCGTCCGCGGTGTAGAGGTCGGGCAGGCCGAAGGCGTGGCCGTTCTCGTGCGGCAGTACCCGGAATCCGTTGGCGGCGAACGAGCCCGTGCCGTCGTCCTGCCGGCTGTAGATGAAGGAGACGTTGGAGAGCGGCACGCCGTCGGCGGTGGGTGCCTCGTCGTTCCCGGCGAAGGTCACCGACAGCACGGTCTGCGCCGCCTGCGGCCCGGCGTTCGGTGTGATCAGTACGTTGACCAGGTCGTATCGCCGGAAGTCCACCAGCGGGTCGGCCGCCTTTGCGATGTCGCGCACCAGCTTGCGGTAGCCGGGATCGAACGGGCTGCCGCGCTTGATGCCGTAGGCGCGGAAGGCGCGCGGCATCCGCAGCCAGCGGTCGATCGGGGCCTTCGGCCGGTAGTCGAGCCGCCCGTACGAGGAGCGGGTGAACCACTGAGTGGTGCGCGGGAAGAACTCGGCGAAGCGCTGCCGGGCGGTGCCCTCGCCGTGCACGTCCGGGAAGTCGATCATGAGGGTGAGCGCATGGACCGTGCCGACGCTGCGGCTGTGGCCGGGGCCGGTCGGCATCCCCTCGGAGAGCTGGACCCCCTTGACCGGGGCGAGGGTGCAGGAGGGGCGGCGGTCGGGAGTGGTGGCGCCGGGCAGGGCCGGGGCGCGGACCGAGGGCGGTGCCGCGAGGCCGCCGGGGGTGCGGGTGGAGGCGGCGGGCGCCGCGTGGGCGAGGAGCAGGACGGCGGTGGCGGTGAGCACGGCCCTGCGGCCGGACCGTCGATCGCCCTGCGGGCGTATCCGGGTCCGTCGGCCGGGGGCCCCGCGTATTCGGGGGCGGGTTCGCTTCATTGCCGCCAACGGTGCGGCGGGGCGGTGGACAGGCGCTCGCGAGGCGCGGCCGAACGGGTGGCATCCCTGCTCCGCGCGGACGGATTCCGGCTTCCGCGGGTGTGAAACCCTGGAATCATGAGATGTGATGTAGGTCACATTGATTCGCGAAATTTCCGGGGACCGTCTCCCCGTTTAACCGGATGCCAACGAAAACGGGGACTCAATCCCCGGAAGCAAGGGAAGGAGTGCCCGTGGCCGCCAGGACCGCCGAGAGGACGCCGCAGCCCCGGCTGCGCGCGGACGCGCTGCGCAATCGGGAGCGGATCATCGCGGCAGCCCGCGAGGTGCTCGTCGAGTACGGCACGGACGTACCGCTCGATGAAATCGCTCGACGCGCAGGCGTCGGCAATGCCACGATCTATCGGCACTTCGCGGACCGTCGCGAGCTGATCCACCATGTCACCCTCTCGGTCATGGACCGCATCGCGGACCAGGCCGAGCAGGCCCGAGCCGAGGAGCCCGATGCCTTCCAGGCACTGCGGCACTTCGTGCACGCGGCCGCCGACGAGCGGATCGGGGCCCTGTGCCCGCTGCTCTCCGACGGTGTCATCGATAAGGAGCACCCTGACCAAGTCGCCGCGCGCGACCGGCTGGTGGCCGGTATCGAGACCCTCATGGGGGCCGCGCGCGACACCGGCCAGCTGCGCACCGACATCGACGTCGGTGACCTGATGGTCGCCCTGACCCAGCTCACCCGGCCGCTGCCCGGTTGGGGGCAGTCCGGCAGGACGGAGCCCGGGGAAGGCTGCATGAGCTTCGACCAATTCGTGCACCGGCATCTCCAGCTGTTCCTGGACGGCCTGATGACGCCGGCGCGCTCCGAACTCCCCGGCTCCGCCACGACATTGGAGGATCTGCGACGCAGGCAGTGATGCCCGTCCTTGCCAGACCACCTGCCGGACACCTGTCCTGACAGTTCTTGAGTGCCGCGCCCCGTGATGCCTTCAGGGCGCCTCCGCAACGTCCCATCTGCTCACCACCGCATCGCTAGGTAGGCCCATCCATGCCTGAAACGGCAACACAAGCAGATCCCCGGCGCTGGAAAGCGCTGATATTCATCGCTCTCGCCCAGCTGATGGTCGTGCTCGACGCGACCATCGTGAACATCGCGCTGCCCCACGCGCAGCACGACCTCGACATCTCCGACGCCAGCAAGCAGTGGGTGATCACCGCCTACGCCCTCGCCTTCGGTGGACTGCTGCTCTTCGGTGGCCGGCTCGCCGACCTGTGGGGCCGCAAGCAGACCTTCATCGTCGGTCTGGTCGGCTTCGCCGCCGCGTCCGCGCTGGGCGGCGCCGCGATGAACCCGGCCATGCTCTTCGGTTCGCGCGCCCTCCAGGGTGTGTTCGGCGCGCTGCTCGCCCCCTCGGCGCTCTCGCTGCTCGCGGTGATGTTCACCGAGGCCAAGGAGCGTGCCAAGGCGTTCGGCATCTTCGGCGCCATCGCCGGTGGTGGCGGTGCCGTGGGCCTCATCCTCGGCGGTGTGCTGACCCAGTACATGAACTGGCGCTGGACCTTCTTCGTCAACATCCCGTTCGCGGTCATCGCGGCCGCCGGTGCCGTCCTGGTCATCCGGGAGCCCGAGGGCAGCCGCAACTCCGCCAAGCTCGACATCCCCGGCGTCATCCTGGCCACATCCGGCCTGGTCTCCCTGGTGTACGGCTTCACCCGGGCCGCCGAGGAGGGCTGGTCCGACGGCCTGACCATCGGCATGTTCGTCGCCTGCGCCGTGCTGCTGGGCTCCTTCGTGCTGGTCGAGTCCAAGGTCAAGGCGCCGCTCCTGCCGCTGCGCGTGGTCACCGAGCGGAACCGTGGCGGCGCCTACGCCTCGCTCGGTCTGGCCATCATCGGCATGTTCGGTCTCTTCCTCTTCCTGACCTTCTACCTCCAGGAGGTCCGGGGCTACAGCCCGGTCAAGACCGGCCTGGCCTTCCTCCCGATGATCGCGGGCATGATCACCGGCTCGACCCAGATCGGCACCCGGCTGATGATCCGGGTCGCTCCGCGGCTGCTGATGGGCCCGGGCTTCCTGGTGGCCGCGGTCGGCATGACGATGCTGACCCAGATCGACCTGGACACCTCCTACCCGGCGCTGATCCTGCCGGCCTTCCTGCTGCTGGGCCTGGGCATGGGCACCGCGTTCATGCCGGCGATGAGCCTGGCCACGCACGGCGTGCAGCCGCAGGACGCGGGTGTCGCCTCCGCGATGGTCAACACCTCCCAGCAGGTGGGCGGCGCCATCGGCACCGCGCTGCTGAGCACCATCGCGACCAGCGCCACCACCTCCTACATCGACTCGCACAAGGCGGGTGCCACCTCGCCGCAGCTCCTCGGGGCCGAGGGCATGGTGCACGGCTTCTCGGTCGCCATCTGGTGGGCGGTCGGCATCCTGCTGCTGGCCGCGGTGGTCGCCATCGTGTTCATCAACGCGCCCAAGCCGGACCCGGGCCAGGCCCAGCAGGGCGCCGGCGACGGCGAGGCGCAGGACGCGCCGGTGCCGGTGATGGCGCACTGACGCCAGGCCGGTCGGCCGACGCCACCCCAGCGGTGTGGTGACAGCAGTCGGGACGGCCCCGGCTCCGCGGATCGCGGAGCCGGGGCCGTTCTGCGTGCAGCGGCGGCGGCAGGGGCTGGCGGCCGTCCTGCAGCCTCGCCGCGCCCGGTGCGGCCGTCCCGCCTCTGCTGTGGCGGCCGTCGCGCGCGTGGCGGCCGTCCCTCGGGGCGGTCAGCGCAGCCAGGGCAGGTCCGCGCCCTCCGGCTGCAACCCCTCGGCCACGAGGGCGCAGATCTCGCCGAACCGGGCGACCTGCTCCGGGGTGAGCCGGTCGAAGAGGGCCGATCGGACCGCCTCGACGTGCCCGGGGGCCGCCTGCCGCAGCACCTCGAAGCCCTCCTCGGTGAGCACGGCGTTCTGGCCGCGCTTGTCGGACGGGCAGTTCTCCCGGCGTACCCAGCCGTTCTTCTCCAGGCGCGCGATGGCGTGCGAGAGCCGGGAACGGGTGATCTTCGCGTTCTGCGCCAGCTCGGTCATCCGCATCCGCCGCCGGGGCGCCCGGGAGAGCTGGACCAGCAGTCCGTAGTAGATGTGCGGCATGCCCGCGTCGCGTTGCAGCTGGCGGTCGAGGTGATCCTCCAGCAGCGTGCTGGCGTGCAGATACGCCTGCCAGGTGTGCTGCTCGGCCTCGCTGAGCCAGCGGGGCTCACGGGGCTGAGCGGTGCCGTCCGCGTCGTGGGCGCTGTCAGGGCGGCGGTCGGGGCCGTGGGTGCTGTCGGTGCTGTCGGTGCTGTCAGTGCTGTCCGTCGTCATTCCTGCCACGGAACCAGTCTACGGAGTCTGTACTTGAACTTTAAACAACGACTGCTAGGGTGGCAGTAGAGCTTTAGAGTTCAAGTAATTGAGCACATGACCGGAGGGTCGTCGTCATGTCCGTCACCGCACCCGAGTCCGCCGCCACCCCGCACGCTTCCGGGCGGATGCCCGCTCTCTACCTCAGCCACGGCGCCCCGCCCCTCGCCGACGATCCGGTCTGGCCCGGCCAGCTCGCGGCCTGGTCCGCCGACCTGCCCAGGCCCACCGCCATCCTGATCGTCTCGGCGCACTGGGAGGAGGCGCCCCTCGCTCTCGGCGCCACCAGGACCGTCCCGCTGGTGTACGACTTCTGGGGCTTCCCCGAGCACTACTACCGCGTCCACTACGCCGCCCCCGGCGCGCCCGCGCTCGCCGAGCGGGTCCGCGCGATGCTCCGCGCCCCGGGCACCCCGGTCCAGGACATCCCGGACCGGGGGCTCGACCACGGCGCGTACGTGCCGCTGGTCGAGATGTTCCCGCAGGCCGACATCCCGGTGCTCCAGGTCTCCATGCCGACCCTGGACCCCCAGCGGCTGATGGCCATCGGCCGGAAGCTGGCTCCGCTGCGCGACGAGGGCGTGCTGATCATCGGCAGCGGCTTCTTCACCCACAACCTGGCCGCGTTGCGCCATGCCGGGGCCGGGGTGCCGGGCTGGTCCGCCGAGTTCGACGACTGGGGGCGGCGCGCCCTGGACGCGCGGGACGTGGACGCCCTGCTGGACTTCGGGCACACCGCCCCCGCGGGCCGCCTCGCCCATCCGCGTACGGAGCACTTCGCGCCGCTGTTCGTGACCCTCGGTGCCGCCGGTGACGACCTGACGCGGCAGCGTTCGGTGATCGACGGCTTCTGGATGGGCCTGGCCAAGCGGTCGGTGCAGTTCGGCTGACCGGGCCGCCAGGCCGCGGGTCTCAGGCGACGGGGCCCGCGGGGCCCGGGCCCGCGGATCCGGGACCCGGCCCGGGGGGCTGGGTCCGCTCGCCCATGAGCCGCTTGTCCTGGGACCTCTCCTCGATGCTTCGGCGGTCCGTGCCGCCGCCCTCGATGCGGCCCCTGGCCCGGCCCATGAGCGCGGCGTCCCGGCCCGGGGCCTGGGTGGCGAGCTCGCCGGCCGGCGGCCGGGCGGGGGTGGCGTTGTGGAGGAAGTAGAAGACGATCCCGCCCATGAGGAAGGCGAAGAGCAGGCCCATCATCGACCCCTTGAGGATGCTGGAGCCGCTCAGCCGGTATCCGTAGCCCATCACCATGCCGAAGACCGCCCCCCACATCGCGGCCCGGATCTCGTTCATGACCTTGTGCTGGAACGCGGCGACGCCTGCGCAGAGCGCCATCAGGACGCCGGCCGCCGCCAGCCCGTGCATCTCGGCCCGGAACATCTCCTGCCCCTTGTTGTGGGCCAGCCAGCCCACCCAGGCGCCGTAGAGAAGACCGAGGACGACCGGAACCCACCCGGCGGCCGGGACATGGATGTGCTGGTGTGTCGGAGCGGCTGTGTGCGCGTTCATGGCAGATCCCTTCCGCCCGATTCCCTGATCCTCAAGGTCCACCCGCGCGCCGCCGACGGCAACTCGAGCCGCCGGCCCGGTCCTGCCTCGCGCAACCGGAAACCGGTGGAGGTCGTCTTCCGGGTGGGAGAGCGGCCACGGACGGCGTTGTCCGAGGGGAAGGGGGCGACGCCGGAAGTGATGAGCGTCTCCCGGCCGGAAAGATTCCACGGCTCCGTGAAGGCCACCGGATCCCTCTCGGAAACCGGCCCTGACCTGCGCTTCCGAGCACTCCGAGACCGAGCCGCCTGGTCTGCGGGCGGACAGGGTACTGCATGATCGCAAAAGGAGATGGACGGAGGGGGAATTCTGTCCGGATTGCAGACGTTGTTTCCATCGAACGGGGCACCCGGGCGGGGTACCGGCAGGTACCGCAAGGAGGTTCCGTTCACCGTCCCGCGACCGACTCATCGCAAGGGAGCACCACGCATGGCAACCCGTGCCGTCGCCCAACGTCAGACCAGCAGCACCGGTGCTGACGGGGGCAGCAGTGTTCGCGCCACAGGCGGGGAGATCGCCGACCGCGACCTGGTCGGCATGTATCTCGACGAGATCGCACGCACCCCGCTGCTGGACGCGGCAAGGGAGGTCGAGCTCTCGCAGGCCATCGAAGCCGGTGTCTACGCCCAGCAGGTCCTGGACGGCTGTGTGACCTCGGCCGAGGCGGACTCGGAATCGGGTGCGGAGTTCGCCGTCGGTGGTGGCGCGAGCCGGGCGGAGCTGGAGGCGATAGCCGCCGAGGGCGCCCGCGCGAAGGACGTCTTCATCCGCTCCAACCTGCGGCTGGTGGTGGCGGTGGCGCGCCGCTATCCGCGCAGCGGGCTGCCCCTGCTCGACCTGATCCAGGAGGGCAACGCCGGTCTGGTGCGCGCGGTCGAGAAGTTCGACTACACCAAGGGCTTCAAGTTCTCGACCTACGCGACGTGGTGGATCCGTCAGGCCATCACCCGCTCGATCGCCGACCAGTCCCGCACCATCCGGCTCCCGGTCCACCTGGTGGAGGAGCTGGGGCGGATCCGCCGGGTGCAGCGGGAGTTCAGCCGCGAGCACGGCCGCGAGCCGGAGCACGAGGAGATCGCCGCCGAGCTGGACACCTCCACCGAGCGGATCTCCGATGTGCTCGACTGGGCGCGCGACCCGGTCAGTCTCAACATGTCGGTGGACGACGAGGGTGAGACGCAGTTCGGCGATCTGCTGGAGGACACCTCGGCGGTCTCGCCCGAGCAGTCGGTGCTGACGCTGCTGCGCAGTGAGGAGCTGGAGGGCCTGATCGGGCGGCTGGACGATCGCACCGCGTCGATCATCAAGGCCCGGTACGGCATCAACGACGGGCGCGAGCGCACGCTGACCGAGGTCGGCAAGCAGCACGGGCTGACCCGTGAGCGGATCCGGCAGATCGAGAAGCACGCCCTGCTGGAGCTGAAGAAGATGGCGCGCGACACCGGGTTCGACGCCGCTGCCTGATCCGGCGGCCCGCTCCGGGCCGCCCCCACGAACGAGCCCCGGCGCGACTCCCCCCCCAGCGCCGGGGCTCCCTCCTGCTCCAAGACCTGCCGGATCCGCTGGTCAGGCGGCCTGCTGCTCAGGCCACCGGGTGGTGAGGCGGCCTCGCGGTGACGCCGCCGCCTCCTGCTCGTCCGGCCCCGGGCTCAGGCGGCGAAGCCGCCGTCCACCGCGACCGAGGCGCCGGTGATGTACGCGCCGTTGTCGCCCACGAGATGGGCGACCGTCGCCGCGATCTCCGACGGCCGGGCGTACCGGCCCAGGGCGGTCAGACCGCTCTGCGCGTCGGCGTTCGGACCGTCGGCCGGATTCATGTCGGTGTCGACCGGTCCCGGGTTGATCTGGTTCACGGTGATGCCGCGCGGACCGAGCTCGCGGGCGAGCGCCTTGGTCAGCCCGGTCAGCGCGCTCTTGCTCGCCGCGTACAGAGAGCCGCCCGGGAAGGCGGACCGCTCGACCATGCAGCTGCCGATGTTGATGATCCGGCCGCCCTCACCCAGGTGCTCCGCCGCTGCCTGGGCCGCGAGGAACGGAGCCCGGACGTTGACGGAGAGCACCAGGTCGATGTCTGCCAGGGTCAGGTCACCGATCGGCCCGAGCACACCGGCGCCCGCGTTGTTGACCAGGATGTCGAGTCGTCCGAACTGGGCGGCGACCGCGTCCACGGCCGCCCCGACCGCCACCGCGTCGGCGCTGTCGGACCGGATGGCCAGCGCCCGGCGGCCCAGGGCCTTGATCTCCTCGACGATCCCCTGCGCCGCCTCCTCGTTGCTCATGTAGGTCAGCGCGACATCGGCGCCTTCCTCGGCGAGCCGCCGGGCCACCGCCGCGCCGATACCCCGGCCGCCGCCGGTCACCAGGGCCACCTTGCCGTCGAGCTGCTTCATGATCGCTCTCTTTCTCAGGATCCGGTCGAAGTCCCGTGCAAGCCCCGGGACATGACGTGATCCTCGCCCGGCGCGGAGCGCGATTCCGGCGGCATTCGGACATCGTTCTACGCGTGACTATCCCTCTCGGTCCGGTCCGTACAGATCGCGGTACGAGGGGAACACGCCGCCCGGCCCGTCCACCCCCTCGGCGGCGAGCACCGCGTCCACCACGGCGCGGGTCAGCACGTCCGCGCCGGCCGCCAGCACGTCGTTCAGCGCCATGGCGTCCGCCTGCTGCGCGAACATCTGACCGGTCTGCGGGTCCATGGCCGTGCCCTGTTCCGGAGTCACCGGATGACCCGCCACCAGCGGGCGGTCCCCGGTGGCCAGCGCGAACACGGTGTCCCCGTCGGTCAGCAGGTGCACCGGGCGCACGGCGCGCGCCAGGCCCGCATGGGCGGTGCCGGCGAGCTTCTGTGCCTGGGCGCGGGTGAGCGCGGCGTCCGTGGCGACCACGGCCAGCGTGGTGTTGAACGGCGGGTGCACCGAGGCGGTCGACCGCCGGATCGACTCGGCCCGCGCGACCTCCAGCCGCGATTGCGCCCGGGCGTGCGCGGCGCCGCTGGGCCGGTACGGGCCGTCGGGCCGGTGCGGGCCACCGTCGGGCGCGTACCCCGGCTGGTACGCCTGGCCGTACAGGCAGCCGGTCAGCGGATCGACGACCGAGCCGGCCGCGTTCACCGCCACCAGCGCGGCCACCGTGACTCCGGACGGCAGGACCAGACTCGCCGAGCCGATACCGCCCTTGACCCCGCCCGCCACCGCGCCGGTGCCCGCGCCGGTGTTCCCCCGGACGACCGGGCCGCCCGGCTGGGAGCGGATCGCGGCGTCGGCGGCCGCCCGGCCGAGCGCCGCGTCCGGCCGGGCCCGCCATTCACCGCCGCGGCCGAGGTCGAAGAGCGCGGCGGTGGGGACGACCGGGACGATCTGCGCGGGGTCCGGGCCGACCTGGAAGCCGCGGCCCTGGTCCTCCAGCCAGGCGGCGACCCCGGCCGCCGCGTCCAGGCCGAAGGCGCTGCCGCCGGTCAGCACCACGGCATCGACGCGCTGCACCAGATTCCGCGGATCGAGGGCATCGGTCTCCCGGGTGCCCGGGCCGCCGCCCCGCACGTCCACGGCGGCGATGGCACCCCCCTCGGGCGCCAGGACCACCGTGGTCCCGGTGAGCCAGCCGTCGCCGGTGCGCTGCGCGTGACCGACCCGCAGACCGGCGACGTCGGTCAGCGCGTCCCGCGGGCCCGGCCGGGGCCCGGCGGGCTGCGGGGGCGGGACGGAGGGTGCGGGCGAGCGGGGCGACGGAGGTGTGGGATCGGCGTGTGACATGGACAACATGGGTAGCACGGACCGGCGGCGAGGGCAGGGCGTTGCCGCCGGCCGGCGGTGGCGCCGCGACCTCAGCCGGCGTCAGGAGGCCTGGGAAGGCCTCCGCCAGGGGCCCGGGAGGGCACGGCCAGGAGGCCCGGGAGGGCAGCGGCCAGACGTCAGGGGCCCGGGAGGGCCCAGGCCAGCGGGCCTGGGAAGACCGAGGTCAGCGAGCCTGGGAAGGGACCGGCCTGGCACGGCTCTGCGCGGCGGCGATGGTGACCCCGGCGACCACCGTCGCCGCGCACACCACCCCGGCCACCAGCACCGCCCAGCTCCCCGCCCAGGTGCCGGCGAGCACCAGCACCGAGGCGACCGGCAGCGTCAGCTGTCCCGCGCCGCGTTTGTGGTGGCGGGCGTGGAGCAGCCAGACGGTCATCAGGAAGAGCGCGCTGGGCACCGTGACGGCGGCCGCCGCGGCTGCCGTGGAGATGTGCGCCTTGCCGGTGGCCTCCTCCACGGCGACCTCGATCCCGGCGCCGATCGCGGCGGCGGAGCCGAAGACCAGGTAGTGGCCGTAACCCCACAGGAATGCCTCCCGGTTGGACGCCAGATGTTCATGGATGGGCACGGCGAAGTAGATCCACCAGGCCGCGAAGACGATGAGCAGCCCGCCGGCCGCGATCGGCAGCAGATCGGCCGGCACGTCCGACTCGTCCAGCGCGGACTGCACGGCCACCGTCGCCGCCGCGATGGTCTCGCCGAGCACGATGATGGTGAACAGCCCGTACCGCTCCGCGATGTGGTGCGGGTGCCAGGACGTGGTGTGGACGTGCTCCGCCCACGCCGGCACCGCCATCTCCAGCATCGCCATCGCCAGGAACAGCCAGGGCCGCCCGTCCTCCGGCAGGAGCAGCAGGCCGAGCCATCCGACCTGGCACAGCGTCACCCCGGCGGCGTAGCGCAGGGCGGTGCGGCGCTCCTCCCCGGTGGAGCCTCGGGCCACCCGCAGCCACTGACTGACCAGGGCCAGCCGCATCACCAGGTAGCCCAGCCAGACCACCGCGAAGTCGTGGTGCTCGACGGCGCGCGGCACCCCGGCGGCCAGGATCAGCACCCCCGCGATCTGGATCAGGGTGACGACCCGGTACGGCACGTCGTCCACGTCGTAGGCGGAGGCGAACCAGGAGAAGTTCATCCAGGCCCACCACACGGCGAAGAAGACCATGGCGTAGTCGGCGACCCCGGCGCCGGTGTGGCTCTCGGCCAGCTCGTGCACCAGCTGCGACCCGGCCTGGGCCACGGCGACCACGAAGCACAGGTCGAAGAAGAGCTCGAGCGGGGTCGCCACGCGGTGCCGCTCGGTGCGGTCCCGTGCGGCCATTCGGCGGAGCGGGGCGGCCGGGCGGGCGTGCCCGGTGCCGAGGGTGTTCTCGTCGCTCATGGGCGAAATCATCGGGTATCAGGTGATCCCGCGCGACGTGTATCAGACGTTGAGCAGACGTTGATGACCTCCCGGCAGCATCTTCGGCATGCCGATTGACCCCGTCCGAAGGAAGATCACCATGGCCCGTACCGTTCGGACGGAATCCCTGCCGCCGCTTGGCTCCACCGCTCGCCCGGCCCCTCGGGTGGCGTTGCGCTGGATCAGCGAGCCGGATCGCACCGAGGAGCTGACGCACGGCGAGCTGTTGGACCAGGCGGCTCGCGCGGCGGAGGCCCTCACCCGGCTCGGCGTGCGGGCCGGGGACCGAGTGGCGGTGCACCTGCCGCTCGTCCCCGAGTCCGTGATCGCCACCCTCGCCTGCGGCCGGATCGACGCCGTGCGCTCCAGCCTTCCGGTGGGCCTGCGCGCCGATGAACTGCGCGACCGGATGCGGCGCTTGGGCGCGCGGGTGCTCATCACCGCCGACGGCGACGAGCGGGCGGGGGAGACGCGCGCGCTCAAGTCGGTCGTGGACCGGGCGCTCGCGGGCTGCCCGGAGGTGCGCACCGTCCTGGTGGTGCACCGGGTGGCGCGGCCTGTGGCGTGGACCCCGGGGCGGGACATGTGGTGGCACGAGGCGCTGCTGCCCGGCGGCGCACCGTACGCCGCGGAGTCCGACGGCTGGGGCACTCCCGCGCCGACCGGGCCCGGGGCGGGGGCCGAGGCCGGGATCATGGGTCTGGTCCGGATGACGGGTCCGGGGGAGTTCGCGCCCCGCTGAGCGGTCGTACTCTTGAGGTATGAGTACCGCCCCCGCCTCTGGACCGCGCGATCCCTCGAGCGCGCTGATCTTCGACGATCCCCTCGCGCAGCAGTCCTCGGACGATACGGACCACGGGTGGGGCGAGCGGGCCCCCGGCGGCGCCGATGGCGCCGCCGACCTCGACCGCTTCCTGCAGGAGAAGCCGCCCCACCATCTGTGACGGCCCGCAGGACCCGTCAGGCGCCGGTATGACCGGCGCCTGACGCATGTCAGCTCCCTGAGCCGGCCGGTGAGCCGGACCCCGAGCCCGAACCCTGACCGGATCCGGAGCCGGACCCCGAGCCCGATCCCGGGCCGGCCTCCGGGCCTGGGCCCGAGCCGGAGGGTCCGGGGCCGGCGCCCCGCTCGCTGAGCAGCGCGTCGCGGATCTCGCGAAGCAGCGCGATCTCGACCGCCTCGGCCTCGGCGTGCGCCTCCTCCGCCTTCCTGTCCCTGGCGGCCTTGCGGGCCAGGTAGCGGGACATCGGCAGCACCATCAGGAAGTACACGACGGCGGCGGTGATCAGGAAGGTCAGCACCGCGCTGAGCACCGTGCCCCACAGGATGGGCACGCCCCTGACGACGTCGCCCGCCGCGTTCGTTTCGCAGGGGCCCTTGAGGCAGGAGCGGTACCGCTCCAGGTCCTTGGTGCCGAAGGCGCCGACAACCGGATTGATCACGCCCTTCACCACGCTGTTCACCACGGCGGTGAAGGCGGCTCCGATGACGACCGCGACAGCCAGATCGATCACGTTGCCGCGCATCAGGAAGGTCTTGAAACCCTCCACGACGCTCTTCTTCTCCTCGGTCAACCTTCTGCCTCTTCTCCTCGGCGTCCCCGTCGGAACGAATCATTCCGGAACCTACGGAAGGGTAGAGGCCGGCCTTCGTCGCGCGTACCCGGTTCCGGAGAAGTGAAAGTGACGATGTGATGATGCGGCTTCCGCGGCCGCGCCGGGTCAGCACAGGGTCACCGCCAGCCGGGTGCCAACCGAGGCACCGACCAGTGCCGTGGCGGTCCTCCGCTCCACCACCAGCACGACGAGCGCGCCCTCGCCGTCCGCCGCGGAGTCGTACGGCTGGGGCACCCTGGCGACCCTGACGCCTCGCGCGATCACCCGCGCCGCCGGGCCGCCGACCCGTTCCTCGGACGCCGCCAGGACGTCCACCCGATCGCCGGGGCGCAGCAGCCGCACCGCCGCCGCGTCCGCGATCCGGACCGGGGCCGACACCATCGCGGCGGGCGCCGGCCCCACCGGCGCTCGGGACCGCGGCCCCGGAGCCGCCGCGCCGTCGCCGTCCACCCGGCCGCCGCCCTCCGTGCCCGAGCGCGGGCCGGAGACCGCCAGCGTGGCCGCCGCCAGCACCAGCCCGGCCGTCAGCGGCCGCCGGCGTCTGGTCAGGCACCGTCGCAGCCGGTGTCGATGCCGGCCCCGAACCCGCACCGGACCGAACTCCGGCACACCGCACACCTGGGCGCCCGCGGCTGTGTGCGGGCCATCGGCGGGGGTGGAGACGGGGGCGGAGAAGGGAGAGCCGGGGGAAGCCATGGTGGGGCACCACCTGTCGGAGAAGGGCCGAAGCCGGGTCGTCGGTTCCCCTCACGATGCCCGCCGCCGCCCGATCCCGCCGGGGCCTGTGGACGGCGGCCCGGTTGTGGACAACTCCGCCACCCCGACGGGCGCGGCCACCCCGATAGCGGCCCCCGGACCCGAGGGCCGCCCACCAGATCCCGACAGCCGCACCCGGACCCCGACAGCGGCCCCGAAGCCCGACAGCCGCCCCGGACCACAGCGGCCCCCGGACCACAGCAGGCCCGACGCCGGTGCGCCTACGGCAGGTCGATGCCGAGATCCCAGCCCTCGTGCGCCGTGGTGCACAGGCAGGCCCGGCCCCGGGTGTCCGGCAGTTCGCGCACGGTGTCGAAGAGCACCTCGCGCAGCCGGCCCACGTTCTGCGCGAAGACCCGCATGACCTCGCCGTGTGAGACGCCCTCGCCGGTCTCGGTGCCCGCGTCCAGGTCCGTGACCAGGGCCAGTGAGGTGTAGCAGAGTTCCAGTTCACGGGCGAGCACGGCCTCCGGGTGGCCCGTCATGCCGATCACCGACCAGCCCTGCCCGGCATGCCACTTCGACTCGGCGCGGGTGGAGAAGCGCGGCCCCTCGATCACCACCATCGTGCCGCCGTCCACCGGCTCCCACTCGCGGCCGCGCGCCGCCGACACCGCCGCCTTGCGCCCGGTCGGGCAGTAGGGGTCCGCGAAGGTCACGTGCACCACGTTCGGCACGCTGCCGTCCGCGCGGGCCTCGCCGTCGAAGTAGGTCTGCGCACGCGACTTCGTACGGTCCACCAGCTGGTCCGGCACGACCAGCGTGCCCGGCCCGTACTCCGGTCGCAGGCCGCCGACCGCGCACGGCCCGAGCACCTGCCGTACGCCCAGCGAGCGCAGTGCCCACAGGTTGGCGCGGTAGTTGATCCGGTGCGGCGGGATGTGGTGCTTCCGGCCGTGCCGGGGAAGGAAGGCGACCCGGCGTCCGTCGATCTCGCCGAGGAAGAGGGAGTCGCTCGGCGGGCCATAGGGCGTCTCGACAGTGATCTCGGTCACGTCGTCGAGGAAGGAGTAGAACCCCGATCCGCCGATGACACCTATGTCCGCCAGTGCGTTGCTCGTCTCGACCATGGCTGTCACCCTAGCGGCCGCGCCGATACGCGGAGGGCAGACCTGCGTCGGCCGGGCAAGCGCCGTGCGGGCATGCGTCGGCCCCCGCTCGCGCGAGGCGCGGGCGGGGGCCGGGAGTGCGGGTGTCAGGCGGCGGACGAAGCGCTGCCGGACGAGCTGGAGCCGGAGGAGGACGCCGAGGGGGCGGCCGTCGTGGTGGAGGTCGTCGAGGAGGACGACGAGCCGCTGTCGCTCTTGGCGGCGGCGGGCTTGGCCGGGCTGCTGCTGGACGACGAGCCGCGGCTGTCGTTGCGGTAGAAGCCGGATCCCTTGAAGACGATGCCGACCGCGGAGAACACCTTCTTCAGGCGTCCCTTGCAGCTGGGGCACTCGGTGAGCGCATCGTCGGTGAACTTCTGCACCGCCTCGAGGCCTTCGCCGCACTCGGTGCACTGGTACTGATAGGTCGGCACTTGCTCCTCCTGGCACTCTCACTCGATGAGTGCTAACGACGGTCCATAGTGCAGTATTCCGGCCTGTCAGTCCACCGGAACGGTCACACGGTGACCGACTCCACGCGCGGCCACCCGTCCCCGCGGTGCCGGGACCAGCCGTCCGCGGAGCACCAGCAGGGTCGCCAGCGCCAGGCCCGTACCGGCCAGCGGCACCAGGAATCCGGTGCTCGGGCCGAAGCCGTCGGCCAGCTGCCCGGCCGTGGTCGCGGCGGCCGCCTGGCCCAGCGCGACCGCGCCGGTCAACCAGGTGAACGCCTCGGTTCGGGCGGTGGCCGGCACCAGCGACTCGACCAGGGTGTAGCCGGTGATCAGCGCCGGGGCGATGCACAGGCCGACCAACAGGCCGAGTCCGCCCAGCAGCGGCACGGCGTGCGCCGCCCACAGCGGTGCGGTGGCCAGCGTCAGCAGCGGGTAGGCCATCAGCAGCCGGCTACGGGCGGCCGCCTGCGGGCTCTTGCCGGCCGCCAGGCGCGGGAAGAGGGCGCCGCAGGCGATGCCGGCCAGCATGTTGCCGGCGGCGAAGATGCCGTAGAGCACGCCGTTCATGCCCGGCTCGCCGATGTCCTCGGTGAACGCGGTCAGCGAGACCTGCATACCGCCGAAGACGGCGCCGATGCCGAGGAAGACGGCGATCAGGACCCGGACGCCCGGCACCGCGAGCGCCGAACCGCCGTGCTCGCCGGCGGCGGCCTCCGGTCGGCCGACCCGGCTGGGCTGCGGCTGGGTGGCGCGCTGGGTGGCGAACAGCAGGCCGCCGACGACCGTCAGCGACGCCTCGGCGATCAGACCGGCCGCCGGGTGTACCCCGGTGCACAGCGCGGTCGCCAGCACCGGTCCGATGACGAAGGTGAACTCGTCGGTGACCGATTCGAAGGCGGCCGCGGTCGTCATCAGCGGCGAGCCCTCAAGCCGCGCGGCCCAGCGGGCCCGCACCATCGGCCCGATCTGCGGCACCGAGGCGCCGGCCGGCACCGCCGCCACGCACAGCGCCCACAGCGGGGCGTGCAGCAGCGCGAGGGTGGTCAGCGCGGCGATCGCGGTGGCGTGGATCAGGACGCCGGGCAGCAGCACTGCGCCCTGTCCGAAGCGGTCGGCCAGCTTGCCGCTCTGCGGGGCGAAGAGGGCCATGGACACGCCCGCGGTCGCGGACACCGCGCCCGCCGTGCCGTAGGAGCCGGTGGTGTGCTGGACCAGCAGCACGATGCCGATGGTGAGCATGGCGAACGGCTGCCGGGCCAGGAAGCCGGGGAGAACGAAGGTCAGAGCACCCGGGGTCCGCAGCAGCTGCCCGTATCCGGGGCGGCGCTCGGCCTCACGCCGGGGTTGAGCAACGGGGGTGGAGTGCTCGGTGTCTCGCTCGGTGACCGTGGATGCCACGGCCGGGCCTTTCTGCCGTCTGGTAGCGCACTCGTGCCGGGGTTGCCGCGGAGCGCGCCGAGAGCTGTCCTCTCTGCGCGGGACCGTGGTAGATGCCGGACCGGTCGCCCTCGGACGGGGACCGCGGCCGCCGTGCGGTCGCGCCAGCTCTGCATCAGACAGAGTTGGGTTGGTTCTTGCCCGGTTATGTTACCTGGTGATCCGGCGGGGCCGGAGTGGTCCAGATCACCGTCCACCCAGGTCATGCGGTGTTCCCGGTCACTGAAGCGGCCACGCTCGGCACCTGGCGGGCGACGTCCGCCGCTCGCCGCCGGCCGGCCCCGCCCAGCGCCGCAGCCCCGGCGCCCCCGTCTCCCCCTCCGGCTACCCGTCCGCGCCCAGCCAGCCGGCCAGCTTGCCGCCCCTGGCGACCGCCCGCAGCCGGGCCTCCGCCGCGTCCCGCACCGGGTCGGTGGCGACGACCAGCAGTTCGTCGCCGCGCCGCAGCACCGTGGACGGCAGCGGTACGAAGCTCTTGCCGTCCCGCACCACCAGGGTGACCGCGGCCCCGGCCGGCAGCCGCAGCTCGCTGACCTCCACGCCGTGCATCCGCGACTCCGCCGGGATGGTCACCGACAGCAGGTGGCCGCGGAGCCGCTCCAGCGGCGCGGACTCGATGCCCAGGTCGGATGCCATGTCCCGGTCGCCCAGTCGCAGCCGGGTGGCGAGCCAGGGCAGCGTCGGGCCCTGGACCAGGGTGTAGATGATCACCAGGACGAAGACCACGTTGAAGATCCGGCGGCTGTCCGGTACCTCGCTCACCATGGGGATGGTGGCCAGCACGATGGGCACCGCGCCGCGCAGCCCGGCCCAGGACAGCAGCGCCTTCTCCTGCCAGGGCATCCGGAACGGCGCCACGCTCAGCATCACCGACAGCGGCCGGGCCACCATCGTCAGTGCCAGGCCCACCACCACCGCCGGCCAGATGTCGTCGCCCAGCTCATGCGGGGTGACCAGCAGGCCGAGCAGCACGAACATCCCGATCTGGGCTATCCAGCCCAGCCCTTCGGCGAAGCCGCGGGTGGCGGGCGCGTGCGGCAGTTTGGCGTTGCCCAGCAGGAGCGAGGCGAGGTAGACCGCGAGGAAGCCGGAGCCGTGCGCCAGCGCCCCGGCCGCGTACGCCGTGACCGCGATGGCCATCACCGCGATGGGGTACAGGCCGGAGGCGGGCAGCGCCACGTGCCGCAGCCCGAAGGCGCCGAGCCAGCCGACCGCCACACCGACCGCCGCGCCGATCGCCAGCTCCACGGCGATCTTGCCGATCAGCACGTACCAGTCCTCGATGGGGCCGTGCGCGGAGAAGGCCACCACCAGGATCACCACGGGGGCGTCGTTGAATCCGGACTCCGCCTCCAGGGCACCGGTCAGCTTCGGCGGCAACGGCACCCGGCGCAGCACCGAGAAGACCGCCGCCGCGTCCGTGGACGACACCACCGCACCGATGATCAGCGACTGTTTCCAGTCGAGTCCCACCAGGAAGTGCGCGGCCGCCGCGGTGATCCCCACACTCGCCGCGACACCGACCGTGGCGAGCATCGCCGCCGTCGGCAAGGCCGGTCTGATCTCCCGCCACTTGGTGCCGAGACCGCCCTCGGCCAGGATCACGACCAGTGCCGCGTAGCCGAGGACCTGGGTCAGCTGGGCGTCGTCGAACCTGACGCCGATGCCGTCCTGTCCGATGGCGACACCGATGCCGAGGTAGATGAGCAGCGTGGGCAGCCCGCTGCGGGTGGAGACCCGCACCGCCACCACCGCCACGAGGAGGACGAGCGAGCCGATCAGCAGGAGTTCGTTGAGGTGGTGAACAGTCAGGGGCCGAGCCTTTCTCGCGGATTTCAGCCGGAACGTTCCTTCGTGACGTCCTCCCGGCTGACCGGAACTTCATTGCCTTGCCTAACATTTTACGGGTTCTTGACGCGAGTCCCAGCGGGCGGCGGCTGCCTCCCGCCCCTGGAGAAGACTCCCGTTAAGGACCGCCCGGGCGCTGCGCCTATGGTTGCTCCAGCACTCCAGGACCACCCTGCCCCTCGAAGGACAGCGATGCCCGCCAACGAAAACGGCCCTTCTCGTAAGAAGAAGGGCCGACGTGCCCGCCTGATCGTGATCGCAGTCGTGCTGCTGCTTGTGGCGGGCGTCGGCTACGGGACCTACTGGAGCATCAGCACGGTGCGCGCCTCCTTCCCGGAGACCACCGGATCCATCCAGGTCAAGGGGCTGTCCGGGCCGGTCCAGGTCAAGCGCGACGGATACGGCATCCCGCAGATCTACGCCGACACCCCCGAGGACCTCTTCCGCGCCCAGGGCTACGTGCAGGCGCAGGACCGCTTCTGGGAGATGGACGTGCGCCGCCACCTGACGGCGGGCCGGCTGTCCGAGATGTTCGGCAAGGACCAGGTGGAGACCGACGCCTTCCTGCGCACCCTGGGCTGGCGGCGCGTCGCGCAGCAGGAGTACGACACCAAGCTGTCGCCGCAGACGAAGAAGTACCTCCAGGCCTACTCCGACGGGGTCAACGCCTACCTCAAGGACCACCACGGCAAGGAGCTCTCGGTCGAGTACGCGGCCCTGGACTTCGTCAACGACTACAAGCCCGGGAAGTGGACCCCGGTCGACTCCGTCGCCTGGCTCAAGGCCATGGCCTGGGACCTGCGCGGCAACATGCAGGACGAGATCGACCGCGCGCTGTCCGCCGCCCGCCTGAGCCACAAGCAGATCGAGGAGCTGTACCCGCCCTATCCGTACGAGCGGAACAAGCCGATCATCGAGGGCGGCTCGGTCGACCCGGTCACCGGCCGCTTCGACGCCAAGGGCACCACTCCGGCCGCCGGTGAGCAGACCCCCGGCGGGGGCCTCCCCGGCTCCACCACCCCCGGCGGCGCCACCGAGGGAGGCGCCACGGGGGCCACTCCCGCCACCGGCGGCAGCGCCTCGCAGTCCACCGCGCAGGGCATGCAGAGCCAGCTGTCCCGGCTCTCCGGCACGGTCGAGAAGCTTCCCGCGCTGCTCGGGCCCAACGGCTCCGGCATCGGCTCCAACTCCTGGGTCGTCTCCGGCAAGCACACCGCCACCGGCAAGCCGCTGCTCGCCAACGACCCGCACCTGGCCCCGCAGCTGCCCTCCGTCTGGTACCAGATGGGCCTGCACTGCAACCGGGTCGACGCCTCCTGCCCGTATGACGTGGCGGGCTTCACCTTCTCCGGCATGCCGGGCGTGATCATCGGCCACAACGCCAAGATCGCCTGGGGGATGACCAACCTCGGCGCCGACGTCTCCGACCTCTACCTGGAGAAGGTCACCGCCGACAGCTACCTCTACGGCGGCGAGCAGAAGAAGTTCATCACCCGCAAGGAGACCATCAAGGTCGCGGGCGGCAAGAGCCGCACGATCACCGTCCGCTCCACCCAGGACGGGCGGCCGCTGATCTCCGACCGTGACGACGTGCTCGACGACGAGCTGGACGAGGTCGGCGAGAACGCTCCGGTCGGCAACGTCGCCCCGGACCGCGGCGACGGCTACGCGGTGTCGCTGCGCTGGACCGCGCTGACCCCGTCCAAGAGCATGGACGCGGTCTTCGAGCTCAACGCCGCGCAGGACTTCACCGCCTTCCGCAAGGCCGCCGCCGACTTCGCCGTCCCCGCGCAGAACCTCATCTACGCGGACACCGACGACAACATCGGCTACCAGGCCCCCGGCCTGATCCCGGTCCGCGGCAAGGGCGACGGACGCTACCCCGCCCCCGGCTGGGACCCGGCCTACCGGTGGAAGGGCTACATCCCGCAGTCCGCGCTGCCGTGGGAGAAGAACCCCAAGCGCGGCTACATCGTCACCGCCAACCAGGCCGTGGTGGACGACAAGTACCGCTACCAGCTGACCGACGACTGGGGCTACGGCGCCCGCAGCCAGCGGATCAACGACCTCATCGAGTCGAAGATCAAGGACAACGGGAAGATCTCGACCGACGACATGCAGAAGATGCAGATGGACAACAGCAGCGAGATCGCCGAGCTGCTGACGCCCTACCTGCTCAAGATCAACATCAAGGACGGCTACATCCGCGAGGCGCAGGAGCTGCTGGAGGGCTGGGACTACACCCAGGACGCCGACTCCGCGGCCGCCGCGTACTTCAACGCCGTCTGGCGCAACACCCTGATGTTCGCCTTCGGTAACAAGCTGCCCAAGGAGATGCGGGTCAAGGGCCAGTGCCTGTGGGTCCGGCCCGCCGACGACTCCGGACCGGTCGAGGACCTCGACGGCAACACCCGCAGGGTCCGCGAGTGCGGCGAGCGCGACGAGGACTCCGCCCAGCCGGACGGCGGCGACCGCTGGTACGAGGTCGTACGCAAGCTGCTCGACGACCCGAAGAACGACTGGTGGAAGACCTCCGGCACGCAGGCCGAGCCCGGCGCCACCAACCGCGACGAGCTGCTGGCCAAGGCGATGAAGGAGGCCCGCTACGAGCTCACCGCGAAGCTCGGCAAGGACATCGACGGCTGGAGCTGGGGCCGGCTGCACCGCCTGACCCTGAAGAACCAGACGCTCGGCAAGGAGGGCCCCGGCTATGTGCAGTGGCTCCTCAACCGCGGCCCGTGGAACCTCAGCGGCGGTGAGGCGGCGGTGAACGCCACCGGCTGGAACGCGGCGGGCGGCTACGGCGTCTCGTGGGTCCCCTCGATGCGCATGGTGGTCAACCTCAAGGACCTCGACAAGTCCCGCTGGATCAACCTCACCGGCGCCTCCGGCCACGCCTACCACGACCACTACACCGACCAGACGGGCAAGTGGGTCAAGGGCGAGCTGCTGCCCTGGGTGTTCAGCGAGCGGGCGGTCAAGTCGTCCACCGATGACGAACTGGCGCTCACGCCGTAGCGGTGCACATGTCCTCAAGCGTCGGACGGGCTGCGAATGCAGCCCGTCCGGCATTTGGGGACAAAGCGGTATCAGGGGGCGAAGCGCCGCACCCCCGACGGCGTCACCGCCGCCCGCACCGGCCGGTCGTGCGCCTCGCCCGGCACCCGGTCCAGCAGTTCCGCGTCGTACACCAGCACCACCAGCGCGGGCGTCGCCCCCGCCGCGTCGATCCGGGCCAGTACCCGGTCGTAGGAGCCGCCGCCGCGGCCCAGCCGCAGCCCGGTGCGGTCGACCGCCAGGCCGGGCAGCAGCACGGTGTCCGCGGCCAGCACCGCATCGCGGCCCAGCCGCTCCCCGGCCGGCTCCAGCAGCCCGCGCGCGGCGCGCTCCAGCCGCCCGGCCCCCTCGTAGACACCCCAGTCCAGATCGTTGTCGGGGAGCAGCACCGGCAGCAGCACCCGGACGCCCCGGGCGCGCAGCGCATCCAGCAGGGCCCGGGTGCCGGGCTCGCGCCCCACCGACACATAGGCCGCGACCGTCCCGGCGGCCGCCAGCTCGGGCAGCTGGAGCGCGTGCCGCGCCAGCCCCGACTCCGCCGCCTCCACGTCATCTTCAGTCAACGCGGATCTCACCGCGAGGAGACGTTTCCGCAATCCGGCCTTAGTAGCGTCGTCGGGTCTGGTCATAGGGGTGCGCATATCCCTTGTCTCATGTCATATTCACCGAACCCACATCATCCGCCCAAAGGCACCCGATAGGGTTCGGGACATGACTCAATCGCGTCCTCGGATCAGCAAGGCTGTCATCCCTGCCGCCGGACTGGGCACCCGCTTCCTCCCGGCGACGAAGGCCACGCCAAAAGAGATGCTGCCGGTAGTCGACAAGCCGGCGATCCAGTACGTCGTGGAGGAGGCGGTGACCGCCGGGCTGTCGGACGTCCTCATGATCACGGGCCGCAACAAGCGCCCGCTGGAGGACCATTTCGACCGCAACTACGAGCTCGAGGAGCTGCTGACCCGCAAGGGCGACGAGACCCGGCTCGCCCGCGTCCAGGAGTCCAGCGACCTCGCGACCATGCACTACGTCCGCCAGGGGGACCCGCGCGGCCTCGGGCACGCCGTGCTGTGCGCCGCGCCGCACGTCGGCGACCAGCCCTTCGCCGTCCTGCTCGGCGACGACCTGATCGACGCCCGCGACCCGCTGCTGTCCCGGATGGTCGAGATCCAGGAGGAGCACGGCGGCAGCGTCATCGCCCTCATGGAGGTCGACCCCGCGCAGATCCACCTCTACGGCTGCGCCGCCGTCAAGCCGACCTTCGAGGAAGACGTGGTGCAGGTCAGCGGGCTGGTGGAGAAGCCGGACGCGGCCGACGCGCCCAGCAACTACGCCGTCATCGGCCGCTATGTGCTCGACCCCGCCGTCTTCGACGTGCTCCGCGAGACCAAGCCGGGCCGGGGCGGTGAGATCCAGCTGACCGACGCGCTCCAGGCGCTGGCGACCGACCCGGACCTCGGCGGCCCGGTGCACGGCGTCGTCTTCAAGGGCCGCCGGTACGACACCGGGGACCGCGGCGATTATCTGCGTGCCATTGTCAGACTCGCGTGCGAACGTGAAGATCTGGGACCGGACTTCCGAGCCTGGCTCCGCAGTTACGTCGACGAGGAGATGTAGCACTTTGAGCAGCACCGCAGCACAGGCCGCCGGCCAGGGCCCCGGCCCCGGTCACCGTCCCGCCCCGGAGCACGGCGGCGGCCCGGGCAGCGGCGGTGCCCTGGGCCATGGCGCCGGGTCCGGCCATGGCGGCCACGGCGGCCCCGGCCACGGTGGCGGCCCGTCCGGAGGCGGCGGCCCGGTCCGCGAGGCGGACCGGGACCGGCTGTGGTCGGTGGCCGAGCACCTCGACGACATCCTCACCAGGATCCGCCCGCTGGAGCCCATCGAGCTGCGGATCCTGGAGGCCCAGGGCTGCGTGCTGGTCGAGGACGTCACCGTTCCCGGTGCCCTGCCGCCCTTCGACAACAGCTCCATGGACGGCTATGCGGTGCGAGTGGCCGACGTCGCGGGTGCGAGCGAGGACTCGCCGGTGCGGCTCACCGTCATCGGGGACGTCGCGGCCGGCAGCGGCGAGCTGCCCACGGTCGGCCCCGGCGAGGCCGCCCGCATCATGACCGGCGCCCCGCTGCCGCCCGGCGCCGAGGCCGTGGTGCCCGTCGAGTGGACCGACGGCGGCACCGGCCAGGGCCCCGCCGCCACCATGCGCGCGCACAGCGCCGCCCCGGAGGGCGCCACCGGCGAGGTCCGGATCCACCGCCCGGCCACCGCCCGGCAGCATGTCCGCGCCCGCGGCAGCGACGTCACCACCGGCGAGCTGGCGCTGGCCGCCGGCACGGTCCTGGGCCCCCCGCAGATCGGGCTGCTGGCCGCCATCGGCCGCGCCACCGTGACGGTCCGCCCCCGCCCGCGGGTGGTGGTGATGTCGACCGGCAGCGAGCTGGTCCAGCCCGGCGAGGAGCTCGCCCCCGGCCGGATCCACGACTCCAACAGCTTCCAGCTCACCGCCGCCGCCCGGGACGCCGGTGCCATCGCCTACCGCGCCGGGGCGGTCGCCGACGACGCGGAGACCCTACACGCCACCATCGACGACCAGCTGATCCGCGCCGACGTCATCGTCACCAGCGGCGGGGTCAGCGTCGGCGCGTACGACGTGGTCAAGGAGGCGATGGGCGGCGAGATCGAGTTCCGGAAGGTGGCCATGCAGCCGGGCAAGCCCCAGGGCTTCGGCCGGATCGGCCCGGACCGCGTCCCGCTGCTGGCCCTCCCCGGGAACCCGGTCAGCGCCTACGTCTCCTTCGAGCTGTTCGTGCGCCCGGTGATCCGCACCCTGATGGGCCTGGAGTCGGTGCACCGCACCACCCGGCGGGCGGTGTGCGCCGAGGCCATCGCCTCCTCCCCGGCGGGCCGGCGGCAGTTCCTGCGCGGCCGGTACGAGCCGGCGGCAGCCGGCGAGGTGGGCACCGTCACCCCGGTGGGCGGCGCCTCCTCACACCTGGTGAAGGCGCTCGCCCAGGCCAACGCGCTGATCGTGGTCGACGAGGACTCCACCGAGGTCGCCGCCGGCACCGAGATCGACGTGGTCCTGCTCACGTAACCGGGGCCCGTGGCGGGTACGGTGTCGTCCCACAGGAGCCATGCGGCCCGGACCGGGAGAACGATGAGCAGCGCCCAGGACCATCTCACCCACCTCGACGACGCCGGTGCCGCGCGCATGGTGGACGTCTCGGCCAAGGACGTCACCGCGCGCACCGCCCGCGCCAGCGGCCGCGTACTGGTCTCGCCGCGCGTGGTGGAGCTGCTGCGCGGCGAGGGGGTGCCCAAGGGGGACGCCCTGGCCACCGCCCGCATCGCCGGGATCATGGGCGCCAAGCGGACCCCGGAGCTGATCCCGCTCTGCCATCCGCTGGCGGTCTCCGGTGTCAAGGTCGACCTGGCCGTCACCGACGACGCGGTCGAGATCCTCGCCACGGTGAAGACCACCGACCGCACCGGGGTGGAGATGGAGGCGCTGACCGCCGTCAGCGTCGCCGCGCTCACCGTGATCGACATGGTCAAGGCGGTCGACAAGGCCGCCGTGATCACGGACGTGCGGGTCGAGGAGAAGACCGGCGGCAAGTCCGGCGACTGGAGCCGCGCGTGACCGGCCCCGCGGACCCGGACGCCCCCGCGTACCGCGCGCTGGTGGTCACCGCCTCCAACCGCGCCGCCGCCGGGGTCTACCCCGACAAGGGCGGGCCGCTCGTCGCCGAGGGGCTGGCCGGGCTCGGCTTCGCGGTCGACGGGCCCCGGGTGGTGCCGGACGGCGAACCGGTCGAGGCGGCCCTGCGCGAGGCGGTGGCCTCCGGTTACGACGCCGTGGTCACCACCGGCGGCACCGGGATCTCGCCCACCGACCGCACCCCGGAGGCCACCCGCCGGGTCCTGGCCTACGAGATCCCCGGCATCGCGGAGGCGATCCGCGCCGAGGGGCTCGCCACGGTGCCCACCGCCGCGCTCTCCCGGGGCCTGGCCGGGGTGGCCGGGACCACCCTGATCGTCAATCTGCCGGGTTCGACCGGCGGGGTCCGGGACGGTCTCGCCGTCCTCGGCCGGCTGCTGGTCCACGCCGTCGACCAGATCCGCGGCGGTGACCACCCCAGACCCGTCACCGTTCCCGGGAGCCCGAGCTGAGCGCCTGGTGGCCGGTGCGTCTGGTGGACGGCGACACGGCCCTCCGCCCGATAAGGCTGCGCGACCAGGACGCCTGGCGGGAGGTCAACCAGCGCAACCGCGACTGGCTGCGCCCCTGGGAGGCCACCATCCCCCCGCCTCCGCCGGGCGGGCCGGTCACCCACCGGCCCACCTACCGGCAGATGGTCCGCCACCTGCGGGCCGAGGCGCGCGCCGGGCGGATGCTGCCGTTCGTCGTCGAGCACCGGGGCCGGCTGGCCGGGCAGTTGACCGTCGCCGGAATCACCTGGGGCTCGATGTGCTCGGGCCACATCGGCTACTGGATCGACCAGGCCGTCGCCGGGCGCGGAGTGATGCCCACCTCCGTGGCCCTCGCCGTCGACCACTGCTTCCGCAACGTCGGACTGCACCGGATCGAGGTGTGCATCCGGCCG
This sequence comes from Streptomyces sp. JLBT605, assembly GCF_058215555.1. Lineage (NCBI taxonomy): Bacteria > Bacillati > Actinomycetota > Actinomycetes > Kitasatosporales > Streptomycetaceae > Streptomyces > Streptomyces sp. JLBT605. The sequence goes on along the minus strand of NZ_CM177087.1, from coordinate 2,377,714 downwards.
GAGAACGCGCCCAGCCGCCGCGTCGTGGAGAAACTCGGATTCCGCGAGGAGGGGCTGCGGCCCCGCTATCTCCACATCGACGGGGCCTGGCGGGATCACCTGGTCTACGCCATGACCGCCGAGGAGGTGCCGGAGGGACTGCTCACCCGGTGGCACCGGCTGCAGCCTGGGGCATCGCAGAAATAAAATGTGTGTTCGAAATTAGCCATCAAGTGAACACAATTCCCCTCCACTCATCTCAACAATCACAAAAAATGTTCGAGATATCAGCCAGATCGTGCGACACACCGCGCCAATTGGCCGATTGCCCCGTGGAAACCCCTCTACCGTGTGAGCGTGAGCAGCAGTGGCCTCATCTACGCAGTCATCGTCGGGGCCTGGGCCGCCTACCTGGTGCCCATGTGGCTCCGTAGGCAGGACGAGCTCAACGAGGCCCGTCCGACCGAGCGCTTCAGTACCGCCATCCGGCTCCTGTCCGGTCGGGCGGCGATGGAGCGCCGGTACGCCAGGGACCTCCAGGCGCGTGCCGCCGAGGACGCGGACCTCCCCGAGGAGGGGATGGATCCCGCGGACCACGGGCGGGGCGTGACGGACCCGGACGCGCAGACCGACCTGGTCGACGTCCGGGCCTTTGTCGACCCCGCCGCCGGCGATCCGGCACCCCCGCTGAGCGCCACCGCGATCGACCACTCCGCGTCCGTCCCGGCCGAGTACCCCGGCGCTGACCGCACCGGCCAGCCGGCCGCCGCCGACCGCTCCGGCGTCCCGACGGCCGGTTCCGCCGAGCGCACCCGGCGCGCGCAGGTGCTCGCCCGCCGCCGGCGCACCACTGTCGTCCTCTTCCTCGTCTTCACCCTCGGCGCGGTGGTCGCGGCCGTCGGTGGCCTGGCCTTCCTGTGGGCGCCCGGCATCCCGGCGGTCCTGCTCAGCGCGTACATCGTCCATCTGCGCGCTCAGGAGCGCCGGCGCTTCGCCTTCACCATGGATCAGCGCCGCGCCGAGCTGGCCGCCCAGCGGCTCCGCGAGCGCGGCTCGCGGCCCCGCCCGGCCTCCGGCCCGGCCGACCCGGACCCGTCCGACGGCAGCCCGCGCGACACCGCCACCGGCCGCGCCGCCCGCGCCGACCGCCATCGCGCCGACGCCCCGGACCGCCACCAGGACCGGCGTACCCCCGAGCGCGCCCCGGACCGGCGTGACCACACCCCGGACCGGCGTGACCACACCCCGGACCGCCGCTCCGACGCCCGCCCGGACCGCCGCTCCGACGCCCGCCCGGACCGCCGCTCGGACACCCGCTCAGACCGCCGCTCCGAGACCCGGGGGAACCGCCGCGCCGCGGACCGCCCCGGCGACCGCCCCGCGGACCGCGCCGCCGAGCCCGCCCAGGGCCGGCGTGCCGACCGCCGCCCGGCCGGGGAGGCGGCCGCCGCCGACCCCTCGGCGCGCGCCGCGGACCGCCGCGCCCTCGTCGAGCAGACCGACCACGCGGAGTGGGTGGACCAGCAGCGCGAGCAGGGCCCGGCCGCCGGGGAGAGCTGGGAGCCGGTGCCGGTCCCGCTGCCCACCTACGTCACGGCCCCGGTCGCCCCGCGCGCCACCGGCAACGTCGACCTGGACGCCCCCGACACCTGGAGCTCCGCCCGCTCCAGCGCCGCTGACCCCGCGGCGGGCCAGCCGGCCTCCGCCCCGGACGCCTCGTCCCGCCCGGCCACCGGCTCCCGTCGCACCCGGGACCGCGGCCGCACCCCCCTGTTCGACCAGTACGCGGACGACGATCGACCGCGTGCCGCCAACGAGTGAGTCCCGCGCCGCCGACCAGGGGGGAACGGATTTCAGAGCACCCGCGTGGGGATGCTAGAGTTTCACTCGTTGCAAGGGCCTGTGGCGCAGTCCGGTAGCGCACCTCGTTCGCATCGAGGGGGTCAGGGGTTCAAATCCCCTCAGGTCCACAGCACAGACGAAGGTCCCGGCCGATCATCTCGATCAGCCGGGGCCTTCGTCGTTTCCGTGTCTCCTCAGCGGCGTTGTCGGCGCGGCGGGATACCTTGTCGTCAACGGGCACCTGCCGGAGGGGACATGGCTTCGGTCTGACCCGGCATCACCGTTGGCAGCGTCGGGACGGCGATCCAGGCCGGTCTGCCGCTCGCGGCACGCATCGCCCGGGCACGCACCGCCGTTCCCCTGCGCGGTGGAATCCCCGGCGCTCCGGGTGGCCGATGACGAGGACTCACCGCCCGAGCGGGAGCCGAGGGCCGGCGGAGCGGAGGGGCGACGGGCTGCCGTTCCCGAGCGGCCGGGGCTCAGTCCTTGAAGACCGGGGTGGGCCGGACCCCGGCGAGATCGGCGAAGGCGCCGCCGAAGTCGGACTCGACCTCCGCCTTCTCCGCCGCGTTCGGGTACGGGTTGGTGCAGGAGACCCCGCCGGTGGAACCGGACATCAGGCTGGAGCAGGGGCCGGGCTTCCGGTCCGGCAGTCCGAGGATGTGGCCGAGTTCATGGGCGGAGATCCGGACGGTGTTGTAGCCCTCGTCGACGGCCTGACGCCCGATGTAGACCGTGCCGTTGCCGAGACTGGTCGGCAGCGCGCGGGGCCAGCCGTTGTCCGCGATGACACGGATGTTGGCGCGCTGCCCGGCCGCCACCGGACGCAGCTCGACGTTCTCCACGCTCTCGTTCCAGACCGCCGCGCCCCGGTCCACCGCGCTCTTGAACTCGGCGGCGGCGCTCGCGTCATAGGTGACGATCCGGGGCACGGCGGCGCGGTCCTGCCCCTCGGCGGGGGCGGCGGTCGCCGGTCCGCCGGACAGGGTCAGGGCGACCAGGAGCGCGGCCGGCACGGCGGGGACGAGTCTGCGGGACGTGCGGGAGGACATACGGAAGGACATGGGGCCTCCTCGTGGGGGGTGAGGTGAGCGGGTCATGACAACCCGCTCTCGGCCTCACTGCCCACCCCCGGGCGTGGCCAACCCCGGAATCCGGCCATCTCGCCGGCGGCCGGGCGCGGATGCCAGGGTGCGGGCGCGAGCCCCCGCGCCCGCCCGCTCGGGCGCGCTGCTAGCCGCGCTGGGGGGCCGACGTCTCAGAGGCTGGCGACTGAGGGGCCGGCGACTGAGGGGCCGACGCCTGCCGAGCCGGCGGAACGGAGGGCGGCGTCGGCTGCCGCAGCGGCTTGCCCATGCAGCGGCTGGCCTCCTCGTGGCGGTACAGCCCGAACTTGGTCACCGGGACATACCCGGAGGAGGCGTACAGCGCTATGGCCTCCGGCTGCTTGATGCCGGTCTCCAGCACCATCCGCACCCGGCCCGCCGCCCGCGCGCTCTCCTCCAGCTCGGCGAGGACCCGGCGGGCCAGACCGAGGCCGCGCGCCTCGCGGATCACGTACATCCGCTTGAGCTCGGCGTCCCCGTCCGCGTACCCCTCCTCGCTCCGCTCCCGGGAGCGCCAGCCGCCGGAGGCGACCGGGCGGCCCTGGGCGTCGTACACCAGGAGATACAGCCCGTGCGGCGGGTCGAACTGGGCCGGTTCGAGCGGGGTCATGTCGCCGTCGCCGTAGCGCTCGGCGTACTCCAGCTGGACCTCGTCATTGAGCATGACGGCGTCTGGGTGGTCGTAGCGGACGCGGCGGATCTCCATTCGTACGATCGTACGGCAGCGGGTGAGCACGTAGGCTGCCCCGGGTCCTATGCGATTCGGGAGCAAGCTGTGCTGACTGTGACGACCGTCAATGTGAACGGGCTGCGCGCCGCCGCCAAGAAGGGCTTCCTTCCGTGGCTGGCGGAGACCACCGCCGACGTGGTGTGCCTTCAGGAGGTGCGGGCCGAGCCCCAGCAGCTCCCGGTCGAGGCGCGGGAGCCGGAGGGCTGGCACGCGGTCCACGCCCCGGCCGCCGCCAAGGGCCGGGCCGGGGTGTCGCTCTACTCGCGGCGGGAGCCCGACGAGGTGCGGATCGGCTTCGGGTCGGCCGAGTTCGACGGCAGCGGCCGCTACGCGGAGATCGACCTGCCCGGTGTCACCGTCGCCAGCCTCTACCTGCCCTCGGGTGAGGTCGGCACCGAGCGGCAGGACGAGAAGCTGCGCTTCATGGCGGAGTTCCTGCCCTACCTCAAGGAGCTGCGCGAGCGGTCCGCGGCGGATGGACGCTCCGTGCTGGTCTGCGGCGACTGGAACATCGCGCACCAGGAGGCCGACCTGAAGAACTGGAAGGCCAACCGCAAGAGCGCGGGGTTCCTGCCGGAGGAGCGCGCCTGGCTGACGCGGGTCTTCGACGAGGCGGAGTACGTCGATGTGGTGCGCGCGCTGCACCCGGGCGTCGACGGCCCGTACTCCTGGTGGTCCTACCGGGGCCAGGCGTTCGACCGGGACTCCGGGTGGCGCATCGACTACCACGTGGCGACCGCCCGGCTGGCCGAGCGCGCGGTCAAGGCGCAGGTGGAGCGGGCCGCGAGCTATGACCAGCGCTGGTCGGACCACGCGCCGGTCACCGTGGTGTACGAGCTGTAGCGCACGCGCGGTCACCCGAGCGCGTCACCTGGTCAATGGGGCGGCGGCTCCGGCCGGTCCGCCTGCTCCTTGAGCCAGGCCGCCAGCTCGCTGCGCATCCGGCGGTCCATCGCCATGGACAGCTCCGCGTCCACCACGCTCTTGGCGATCGGGCGCAGCCGCTCGACGATCTCGGTGATACGGGTCACCTCCGCCCGGTCCGCGAGGGGCGTGTCCGCCGCACCGCCCCGGCCGGCCACCGCCTGCCTGCCCTCCCCGTCCGCCGTCTCGTCCGCGGCCTGCTTGCCCTCCGGACCGTCCGCCGTGTCCGCCGGGCGCTCCAGGGCCTCGGCCAGCACATGGGTGCGGATCAGCTCGGTGAACGCGCCCGCGATCGCGTCCACCTGGGTGCGCAGCTCCCGGGCGACGCCGAGGACCGCGGCCAGCGGGATGCCATGGTCGACCAGGGCGCTGGAGGCATCCAGCAGGCGGCGGCTGATGTGCACGATGCTGTCGCCGTCGACCGCCAGATAGCCGAGGTCGAGCGAGGCGGCCAGGTTCTCCGCGGTGACCTCGCCCTCGAAGTAGTCGGCCAGCTCCTCGGGGGTCAGCCGGACCGGGGTCTCCTCGGACCAGGGGACGGGGAGCGCGCTCTCCAGGCCGAGCAGCTCGCCGACGTCCCGGCCGCTTTCGAAGGCGGTGAGCAGGTCCGCGATGCCGCCCAGGGTGTGGCCCCGCTCCAGCAGCGCGGCGATGGTGCGCAGCCGGGCCAGGTGGTGGTCGTTGTACCAGGCGATGCGGCCCTCGCGGCGCGGGGGATCGATGAGCTTGCGCTCCCGGTAGAAGCGGAGGGTGCGGACGGTGATGCCGGCCGCCTTGGCCAGCTCCGCCACCCGGTACTCGCGCGCCTGTTCGCTCTTCGCCACGCCAACAGCGTAGGGGCCCGCGGACGAAGTCCGGGCGCCTTCCTTCGAGGGGGTGGTGGGTGACGGGCCCCCCTCGGCGACCACCTGGGTGCAACCGGCGGTAACTCCTGTTGTCACACCCCTACCGCCGAGTAGCTCCCTGCCCTACCCTGCGATCGTGCCAGTGATTACTGGCGCGGTTGCGGGCGCCGACGGCTTCATGGGCATTCGGCGGGCGGTTTCAAGGGACTCGGGAGGCGGCGCCATGGCGGGGCTGACGCGTGAGCACGTACGGGTGGCGGTGATCGGATCCGGATTCGGCGGCCTGGGGGCCGCCGTCCGGCTGCGCCGCGAGGGCATCACCGACTTCGTGGTGCTGGAGAGGGCCGGGGCGGTCGGCGGCACCTGGCGGGACAACACCTACCCCGGGTGCGCCTGCGACGTGCCCTCGCATCTGTACTCGTTCTCCTTCGCGCCCAACCCCGAGTGGCCGCGGAACTTCTCCGGCCAGCCGCACATCCGCGCGTACCTGGAGCACGTCGCCGACACCTTCCGGCTCCGCCCGCACCTGCGCTTCGACTCCGAGGTGCGGAGCCTGCGCTGGGACGGGGACGCGCTGCACTGGGAGATCACCACCACGCGCGGCGGGCTCACCGCCGATGTGGTGGTCTCCGCGACCGGGCCGCTCTCCGACCCACGGATCCCCGACATCCCGGGCCTGGACTCCTTCCCCGGCAAGGTCTTCCACTCCGCCCGCTGGGACCACGACGCCGACCTGCGCGGCAAGCGCGTCGCGATGATCGGCACCGGCGCCTCGGCGATCCAGATCGTGCCCGCCATCCAGCCGGAGGTCGAGCGGCTCACCCTCTTCCAGCGCACCCCCGCCTGGGTCCTGCCGCGCATGGACCGCCGGATCACCGGCGTTGAGCGCTGGCTGCACAGCCGGGTGCCGGCCACCCGCGCGCTGCGCCGCGGCGCGCTGTGGGGACTGCGGGAGCTCCAGGTCAGCGCCTTCACCAAGCGGCCCCGCGAACTCGGCCTGGTCGAGAACCTGGCCAAGGCGCACATGCGGCGGGCCGTGAAGGATCCGGCGCTGCGTGCCAAGCTCACCCCCGACTACCGCATCGGCTGCAAGCGCATCCTGCTGTCCAACAGCTACTATCCGGCGCTCGCCGCCGCCAACACCGAGGTCATCGCCTCGGGGCTGACGGAGGTGCGCGGTTCCACGCTGATCGCCGCTGGGGGTACCTCCCAGGCCGGAGGCTCTGGGGGAGGTACGGAGAGCGAGGCCGACGTGATCATCTTCGGCACCGGCTTCCACGTCACCGACATGCCGATCGCGCAACGCGTCACCGGGGCCGATGGCATCACCCTCGCCGAGGCGTGGAAGGACGGCATGGAGGGGCTGCGCGGCACCACCGCGACCGGCTTCCCCAACTTCCTGACCATCATCGGGCCCAACACCGGCCTGGGAAACAGCTCGATGATCCTGATGATCGAGTCCCAGCTGAACTACCTGGCGGACTATCTGCGGCAGCTGAACATGCTGGGCGGCCGGGAAGGCAAGGCCGCGCTGAACGCCCGACGCTCCGCGGTCGACTCCTGGACCTCGCACATCCAGCAGCGGATGCGGCGCACGGTGTGGAACACCGGCGGCTGCGACAGCTGGTACCTGGACGCGGCCGGACGCAACACCACCGTGTGGCCCGGCACCACGGGCGAGTTCCGGCGGGCCACCGCGCGGGTCGACCTCGCGGAGTACGAGGTGCTGCGCGCCCCGGCCGCCCGGCCCGACGCCGCCCGGCGGTCCGCGGGAGCCGCGTCCGCGGGAGCCGCGGTCCCAGCCCCAGCCGCGCCCGCCGGAGCCTCCGCGTCCGCCGAAGCCTCCGCGCCTGCCGGGGCCGAGGGTTCTGGGGAGGTGGCCGCGTGAGCCGCCGGCCTCGCGGGCTGGTCGGCCCGTACGCGCCGCCCGCACCGCGCCGCGAGCTGACGGTCACCTCGGCCGACGGCTCCCGGATCCACGCCGAGGTGCACGGCCCGGACGGCGCCCCGGCCGTCGTGCTGGTGCACGGCTGGACCTGCTCGACCGTCTTCTGGGCGGCGGTCCTGCGGCAGCTGTCGGCCGAGCACCGGGTCATCGTCTACGACCAGCGCGGCCACGGCCGCAGCCCGGCGGCCGGCCGGGACGGGTGCAGCACCCGCGCCCTCGCCGACGACCTGGTCGCGGTGGTCAAGGCCACCCTGGAACCGGGTGAGCGGGCGGTGCTGGCCGGTCACTCCATGGGCGGGATGACCCTGATGGCCGCCGCCGACCGCCCGGAGCTGCGCGAGCACGCCGCGGCCCTGCTGCTGTGCAGCACCGGCAGCTCCCGGCTGGTCGAGGTGTGCACGGTCTGGCCGCTGCCCGAGGGCCGGATCCGCACCGCCCTGACCCGGCTGCTGGTGATCGCCCGCGCCGCCCTGGGCCCGGTCACCCCGCTGGCCCGGCTCTCGGTGCGGTACGTGACCATGGGCCGCCGTGCGACGCCGCTGATGGTCGAGGCGGGTACCCGGATCGTCTACGCCTGTCCCCGGGGCGTACGAGCCGACTGGGGCCGGGTGCTGGCGACCCTGGACCTGGATGCCGAAGTGGCCCGGCTGGACGTGCCGACCCTGGTGATGCAGGGCACCGACGACCGGCTCACCCCGATCCGGCACGCGCGCGAGATCGCCGCACGCCTGCCGGAGTGCGTCGGGCTGACCGAACTGCCCGGGCTCGGGCACATGACCCCGATCGAGGACCCGGCGGCGATCAGCGGTGGCATCCGCGACCTCGTCACCCGCTATCTGACCGCCGACGGGAACCCTGAACGTGCGCGGGACCAGGTCCCCCGGCAGCCCGCCGCGCGGAACACTCGGCACACGGCACAGCACACCGCACAGAACCCGGCACAGAGCACGGTGCAGCACACCGCACAGCACACCGACGAACCGAAGGAGCGAACGGCATGAGCGCACGCAGGAGCCTGGAGGGCCAGGTGGCCGTGGTGACGGGTGCCGCGCGCGGCGTCGGCGAACTGCTCGCCCGCAAGCTCTCCGCGCGCGGCGCCCGGGTGGCGCTGGTCGGACTCGAGCCGGACGAGCTGAAGGCGGTGTCGGAGCGGCTGCACACCGAGTCGGCGTACTGGCACGCCGATGTCACCGACCACGAGGCGATGGCACGGGTCGCCGAGGAAGTCCGGGACCACTTCGGCACGGTGGACATCGTCGTCGCCAACGCCGGTGTCGCCACCGGCGGCCCGTTCGCCGACTCCGACCCCCAGGCATGGCGGCGGGTGATCGAGGTCAACCTGATCGGCTCCGCGGTCACCTGCCGGGCCTTCCTGCCCGCGCTCGCCGCCAGCCGTGGCTACTTCCTCCAGATCGCCTCGCTCGCCGCGATCACCCCGGCCCCGATGATGACGGCCTACTGCGCCTCCAAGTCCGGGGTGGAAGCCTTCGCGCACAGCCTGCGCGCCGAGGTCGGCTACCAGGGCGTGCGGGTCGGGGTCGGCTATCTGAGCTGGACCGACACCGACATGGTGCGCGGCGCCGACCAGGACGAGGTGATGCGCGAGCTGCGGCAGCGGCTGCCCTGGCCGTCCAACCGCACCTACCCGCTGGGCCCGGCGGTCGACCGCATCGTGGCGGGCATCGAGCGCCGCTCACCGCATGTCTACGCGCAGTGGTGGCTGCGCGGCATGCAGTCGGTGCGCGGCTACCTGCCCGGGCTCATCGCCACCGTCGGACAGCGCGAGGTGCGGCGCTTCGCGCCCCGGCTGGGCACCATGTCCCGAGGGCTGGTGGGCGCGGGCGGCGCGGCGGACGAGAAGGCGCGCGCGGAGCGCGGGGGCTGAGCCGTTCACCCTGGGTAGACGGCGCTGACCTGCGGCGATGCCCATTTGCCGGTCCGGAATGCGAAGTATTTCGCTGCGTGTCAGTCTGGTCGGGGCCCAACCCCCTATCACCCACTGAGGAGTGACACCGATGGGCATCAAGGACGAGATGCAGGGCAAGGCCCAGCAGGCCAAGCGGAAGGCCCAGCAGGCCAAGGAGCAGGCGCAGGAGCGTGGTCGGCAGGCTCGCGACACGAGCCAGGACCGCGAGCGGGAGCAGCCGCGCCGCGAGGACGCCCAGCGACCCGAAGACACCCAGGAAGAGCTGGACTTCTGACTCCCTCACGCGCGTGCACCGCGTGAGGGAAACGAAAGGGGGCGCACCCCGCGGAGTGCGCCCCCTTCTCCATGCCCCCTTCTGCGTGCCGACCGACCGCCGTTGGCTCCCGCCGGCCCCCGTCAGCTCCCGTTGCGGGGCGGGAGTTTCGGCCGCCGCCGGTCCGGCACGTCCGAGTAGTCCGGCGGGCCCGCCGAACCGTGCCGCTCCAGCAGGTCGAGGGCGACCCGTACCGCGTCGTCCATCTGCTTGTGCCGGCCCTCGGCCCAGTCCAGCGGGGTGCGCTCCACCTCGATGTCCGGCTCGACGCCGTGGTTCTCCACGCCCCAGCCGTACGCGTCGAACCACGCGGCGTTCATCGGAACCGTGATCGTGGTGCCGTCCACCAGCCGGTGCCGGCCGGTCATCCCCACCACCCCGCCCCAGGTGCGCAGGCCCACCACCGGGCCGATGCCCAGCAGCCGGAACGCGGCGGTGATCATGTCGCCGTCGGAGGAGGTCATCTCGTCCGCGATCGCGACGATCGGGCCGCGCGGGGCGTTGCTGGTGTACGACACGGGCTGGGCGTTGCGGGTGAGGTCCCAGCCCATGACGGTGCGGGTGAGGGCCTCGACCACCAGCTCGCTGATGTTGCCGCCGGCGTTGCCGCGGACGTCCACGATCAGTGCGGGGAAGGACATCTCGCGGCGCAGATCGCGGTTGAACTGCGCCCAGCCCGAGCCGCCCATGTCCGGGATGTGCAGGTAGCCGCACTTGCCGCCACTCAACTCGCGGACCACCTCGCGGCGTTTGGCCACCCAGTACTGGTAGCGCAGCGGGCGTTCGTCGATCAGCGGCACGACCGCCACCCGGCGCTGATGCCCGTCCTGCTCGAAGGTCAGCTCCACCGTCGTCCCGCCCGCCGCGGTGAGCAGCGGATACGGCCCGGCCACCGGGTCCACCGGCCGGCCGTCGACATGGGTCAGCACGGCACCCTCGCGGATGCCCGAGCCCGCCAGTGGGGAACGCGCCCGGAGGTCGGAGGACTCGCCGGGCAGGATGCGGGCGACGGTCCAGGAGCCGTCCTTGCCATGGACGAAGTTGGCGCCCAGCAGGCCGATCGGCCGCTGGTAGTGGCGCGGCCCCTCATTGCGCCGGGCCACCCCGACGTAGGCGTGCGAAGTGCCCAGCTCGCCGAGCACCTCGCGCAGCAGGTCGGCGAATTCGTCGGGCGAGGCGACCCGTTCGACCAGTGGCCGGTACTGGTCCAGCACCCCGTCCCAGTCGACGCCGCACATCCCCGGCTCCCAGAAGTACGCGCGGATGATGCGCCCGGCCTCGTCGTACGCCTGCCGCCACTCCGCCGCCGGGTCGACCGTGTGCTGGATGCGCCGCATGTCGATGTAGACGGTCGAGTCGCTGTCGCCCGGCTCGTTGGCGGGCGCCGCGCGCAGCTCGCCCTCGTCGTTGACCACCAGCCGGGTGCCGTCGCCGCTGACCGCGAACCAGTCCAGGCCGCTGGTGAGTTCGGTCCGCTTGGCCTTGACCAGGTCGAAGTGTTCCAGGGTGGGGCGGCCGGAGGTGTCCGCGGGGTTGGCGAAGGTCTCGCCGAGCGCGCCGGAGATCGGCCAGCGCAGCCACACCAGCCCGCCGCCGCTGACCGGATGGAGGGAGGAGTACTTCGAGGCGGCCACCGGGAAGACCGTCACCCGGCTCGCCAGCCCCTCGACCTCCACCATCACATGGCCCTCGCCGCCGGCCTCGCCCTCCTCCGCGTCGATGCCGGGCCGGGTCCAGTCCTCGGGGTCGAGCCCGCCGGCCGCCGGGCGCCCCTCGGGGGAGAGCGCGAAGGGGGAGGGGGTGGCCGAGGACAGCGGGACGAGATACGGGCGGCAGCCCAGCGGGAAGGACAGGTCGCCGGTGTGCACGTCGTAGACCGGGTCGAAGCCGCGCCAGGAGAGGAAGGCCAGGTACCGGCCGTCCCGGGTGAACACCGGCTGCTCGTCCTCGAAGCGGCCGTTGGTCACGTCCACGATCGTCCGGTCCTTGAGCCGGGCGATCTTGATCTGCCGCAGTGACCGCCCGATCCCCGGATGCGACCAGGCCAGCCAGGCCGAGTCGGGGGAGAAGGCCAGGTCGCGCACTGGTCCGTTGACCGAGCGGGTCAGCTCGACGACCGCACCTGGCCGCGGCGCGCCACCGCCGGCCCCGGCTCCCGGCCCGCCGGCCCCCGCCCCGGGCTCGCTGCCGCCGGCGCCAGGCCCGCCGGCCCCGGGCTCGCCTGAGACGCCCGGTGCCCCGGGCTGCGGCGCGCCTGGTTCCGGCGTCCCGGGCTGAGTTGCGCCTGGTTCCGGTGACCCGGGTTCCGGTGCTCCGGGCTCGGGCGTCCCGGGCTGCGGCGCGCCTGGTTCCGGCGAACCGGGCTGGGGCGCACCGGGTTCGGGCGCGTCGGGCTGGGGCGCCCCGGGTTCGGGCGCCCCCGGTTCCGGGGCGCCCGGTTCCGGTGCCGTCGGCCCCGGCTCTCCGGGCGTCGGCGCACCCGGTCCGGGCGCGCCCGGTTCCGGCCCGCCTGGCCCGCCCGGCCCGCCGGGCGTCGGTGCGGCCGGTTCCGCCGTCGGCGCCTCCCCCTCGTCCTCGTCCACGTTCACCAGCAGCAGCCGGCCGTCGTCCGCGGCCACCGCCAGCTGCCGCCCGTCCGGCGAGGCCAGCAGCTCATGGACCCGGCCCAGCTCGCCCACCGCGATGCGCCGCGGCCGCCGGGGCCCGCTCACCCGCGGCAGATGCGCGATCTCGATCGCGTCCGCCCCCTCGGCATCGGTGACGTACGCGACGCGCCCGCTCGACCCCAGCATCTCGGGCAGCCGGATCCGCACCCCGGGGGTGTCCGCGATCGCCCGGGCCGGGCCGTCCCGGTGGGTCAGCCAGTACAGGCTGCCGCGCACGCACACCGCGCTCGCCCGGCCCGTGGTGTCCACGGAGAGCGAGTCGACATGTGCCGCGGCCGGCACCTGGTAGCCGCGCCGCCCGGCGCGCGGCCCGCCCAGCCGGACCTCCAGCCGGCGGGGACCGGCGTCCGGGCTCAGGTCGTCCACCAGCCACAGGTCGCCCGCGCACTGGTAGACGACGCGGCTGCCGTCGGTGGACGCGTGCCGGGCGTAGAAGTCGTCGTGATCGGTGTGCCGGCGCAGGTCGGAGCCGTCCGGCGCGCAGGAGTAGAGATTGCCGACACCCTCGTGGTCGGAGAGGAAGGCGATCCGGCCGCCGACGAACATCACCGAGTCCAGATGTCCGTAGAGATCGGGGAGCAGCCGGGTCCCGTGCAGCCACATCCGGCCCATGGCCCCGCCCCGATATCGCTTCCAGGCGGCCGGCTCGTGCGGCGGGGTGCCGGTCAGCAGCAGGGTGCGGCGCTCGCCGTCCACGTCCCCGACGGCGATGTCGGAGACCGGGCCCCAGGGCAGCCGCCCGCCCGGACTGCCGTCGGTGGGCAGGGTGTAGGCCCAGGAGAAGTAGGAGAACGGCTGGTCGTGGGAGGAGACGGCGAGGATCTGGGAGGTGCCGTCCTTGTCCGGCGGTGTCCAGCCGCAGACCCGAGCGTCGATGCTGCCCCAGTAGGTGAGGCGGCGGGTCGTGCCGCCGTCGACCGGGGCCAGATGGATCTCGGGGTCCAGGCTGCGCCAGGTGGTGAAGGCGATCTGGGAGCCGTCGGGGGAGAAGCGGGGATGTCCCACGCGGGTGCGGTCGACGGTCAACCGCCATGCCCGCCCGGCGGGCGAGCCCGGAGCGGCCAGCGGGGCCACCCACAGATCGTCCTCGGCCGCGAAGCACAGCAGGTCGCCATGGAGATGAGGAAACCGGAGATAGGCGCTCACAAGTCCATGCTTTCGGCCCCCGCTGCCCGCGGCAACTTGTTCTGTGACAGAGAACACCATCGAAACCGAGGGGTTTCGATACGTCATATCGTAAGGTGGATGTGTACGAAACCGTTTCGTTCGAATTGGGGGGGTGTGCGATGCAGATGGAGGCGACGACAGTGGAATCGGCCCCCTCGCGCCGCAGCCGGCTGACCCCTGAGCGGGAGGTCGAGCTGTACGAAGCCGTGGTCGAACTCCTCGCCGAGGTCGGCTACGACAGCCTCACCATGGACGCCGTCGCGGCCCGCACGCGCTCCAGCAAGGCCACGCTATACCGGCAGTGGAAGAGCAAGCCGCAGCTGGTGGTCACGGCGCTGCGCAGCACCAAGCCCGTCTCGCTGGAGGACATCGACACCGGATCGCTCCGCGGCGATCTGCGCGAGGTCGTGCTCTCCGGTCGTGACCGGGCGGAGCAGGACGCGGCGCTGATGCGCGGACTCGGCTTCGCCGCCCACGAGAACCCCGATCTGCGGCAGGCGCTGCGGGAGTTGCTGATCGTCCCCGAGATCGCCGCTCTCGACGGCCTGCTCAAGCGTGCCGTCGACCGTGGCGAGATCGCCCCGGACCGGCCGGCTCTGGCCTATGTGCCGCACATGATGTGCGGCGCCTTCACGGCCCGCCCGCTGATCGACGACGCCGAGGCCGACCCCGAATACCTCCTCACCTACATCGACGCCGTGGTCCTCCCCGCCCTCGGAGTCTGAAGACCCCACCGGTGCCCGCGTCCCTCCTCACCGGCACCGGAACAACCGCATAGAGAAGCACCACCAGCACCACCCGGCACCACCAGCAAGAACAGCACCACCAGCATGTCCACGCCCGACCCGGTACGCCGCTCTCGTCGCCGGGCCGGTCTCCGCAGTTGCCACTCCTACCCGACGGGAGCACCTCTCCTCGTGGCCACGTTCCTCTACAAACTCGGCCGTTTCGCGTTCAGAAAACGCCGCTTTGTCGCACTGACCTGGATCGCACTGCTCGTGGTCGCCATAGTTGGCGCCGGCAGCGCTGGCACCCCGCCCAATGACGAGTTCTCCGTGCCCGGTACGGAGGCCCAGAAGGCCTTCGACCTGCTGGAAGAGCGGATGCCGGACGTCAGCGCCGACGGCGCCACCGCCCGCGTGGTCTTCCGCGCCCCCAAGGGCCAGCACATGGACGACGACAAGAACAAGGCCGTCGTCGCCAAGGTCATCAAGGAGCTCAAGGGAAGCTCCGACGAGATTGCCCGGGTGGACGATCCGTATCTGACCGGCGCCGTGAGCAAGGACCGCACCACCGCGTACATCCTGACCTCCTACAAGGTCAACGCGATGGAGATGGACAAGGACTCCAAGGAAGCGCTCAAGGACGCGGGCGAGAACGCCCGCGACTCGGGCCTCGCCGTCGAGATCGGCGGTGACGCGCTGGAGGAGATGCCCGAGCAGGGCGCCACCGAGATCATCGGTATCGCCATCTCCGCGGTCGTGCTCGCGATCACCTTCGGCTCGCTGGTCGCCGCCGGACTGCCGCTGCTCACCGCGCTGATAGGCGTCGGCATCGGCATCTCCTCGATCACCGCGCTGGCCCACCCGCTGGGCCTGTCGAACACGACCTCCACACTGGCGATGATGATCGGCCTGGCGGTCGGCATCGACTACGCCCTCTTCATCGTCTCCCGCTACCGAGCCGAGCTGGCCGAGGGCCGGGAGCGCGAGGAGGCCGCCGGGCGGGCGGTCGGTACCGCGGGCTCCGCGGTCGTCTTCGCCGGTCTGACCGTCGTCATCGCGCTCGTCGGCCTGGCCGTGGTCAACATCCCGGTGCTCACCAAGATGGGTTGGGCCGCCGCCGGTACGGTCGTCATCGCCGTCCTCATCGCCATCAGCCTCATCCCGGCCCTGCTGGGCTTCGCGGGCAAGCGGGTCTACGGCAAGAAGGCGCGCAAGCGGATGGAGGAGGGCAACGCGCCCGCCAAGTCCGACAAGCCCAACATGGGCACCCGCTGGGCGCGTGGCATCCTGCGCCGCCCGGTGCTCGTCCTGCTGATCGGCATCATCGGTCTGGGCGCCGCCGCGGTCCCCGCCGCCAAGCTGGAGCTGGGCCTGCCGGACGACGGCTACCAGCCGACCAGCAGCACCAAGCGCAAGGCGTACGACATGGTGTCCGAGGGCTTCGGCCCCGGCCTCAACGGCCCGTTGATGATCGCCATCGACGCCAAGGGCAGCAAGGACCCCAAGGCCGCGGTCAAGGAGGCCCACGACACCCTTGAGGGACTCAAGGACAAGGGTGTCGCCATGGTCTCCCCGGTCACCGAGCACTCCTTCAACAAGGCCGGTGACACGGCCCTGCTGACGGTCATCTCCAAGTACAAGCCGAGCAGCGTCGACACCGAGGACCTGGTCGCGGAGATCCGGGACACGGCCGACAAGATCCAGGCCGAGACGGGTGCCGAGGTGCTGGTGACCGGCACCACCGCGATGAACATCGACATCTCCAAGAAGCTGAACGACGCGCTGGTGCCCTACCTGCTGCTCGTCGTCGGCCTCGCCTTCCTGCTGCTGATGATCGTCTTCCGGTCTGTGCTGGTGCCGCTCAAGGCCGCCCTGGGCTTCCTGCTCTCGGTGGTCGCGGCGCTCGGCGCGGTGGTCGCGGTCTTCCAGTGGGGCTGGCTGGGCGGTCTGTTCGGCGTCGAGGAGACCGGCCCGATCATGAGCATGATGCCGATCTTCATGATCGGTGTGGTCTTCGGTCTCGCGATGGACTACGAGGTCTTCCTCGTGACCCGGATGCGGGAGGCGTACGTGCACGGCGAGAAGCCCGGCGAGGCCATCGTCACCGGCTTCCGGCACGGCGCCCGGGTGGTCACCGCCGCGGCCATCATCATGATCGCCGTCTTCTCCGGCTTCATCGGCTCCTCCGAGCAGATGGTCAAGATGATCGGCTTCGGCCTGGCGATCGCGGTCTTCTTCGACGCCTTCGTGGTCCGGATGACCATCGTCCCGGCGGTGCTGGCCCTGCTCGGCAAGTCCGCCTGGTGGCTGCCGAAGTGGCTGGACAAGCTGCTGCCGAATGTGGACGTCGAGGGCGAGGGCCTGCAGAAGCACCTGACCGCGCAGCAGTCGGCGCAGCGGAACCAGGACCCGGACGCGGAGCTGACGCGCGTCTGAGCCTGACGTTCTGACCTGCGGGCGGGGCGGGGTTCGGGGATTCTCCCCGGCCCCGCCCCTTCGCATGACGGTGGTCTCTGCCGCCCAGGCGATCCGCTACTGGATGACCTCGTAGATCTCCTTGTAGCCGGATACCGCGTTGCTGTTGAGCGTATCGATCAGTGACTGGGCGTTCTCATCCGGATTCACGAAGAACGATCGCTCCATGGTGAAGTACTGGTCGAGGCTGTCGAATTCCCATTGGCAGACGACCGTGTCCATGGGACCGGCGTAATCGACGTAGATTCGCCGGTTCGCGTACCCGGCCTCTTCAAACACCTTGGTGAGGGTCTTGAAAGCCGCCACGATCTCCGGCGCTTTCCCGCGTTCAGCTTGGTAGACCTCGCGCATCATGTACATCATGTGGCCCTGCTTTCCTGCTCGGGCAGTAATCGACTAGCAGGCGCTGTTTTTCATGCTAAGTCGACAAAATGTCGCTCGCATGCCGAGCGAAGTCCGGCTGTCAGACCCGTCGTTGGCGCAACCGCCCCGCCGCCGACCCTCAAACGCCTATCCGCGGGAGCGCTTGGTCAGACCGGGGCGTGGGACTGGTGTTCCTCGGCCTCTTCCAGGAGCTTGGCGGCGATCCGGTCCAGCGCGCGGTCCAGCCGTTGCCGGTCCGCCGCGTCGCCGACCACGTCCCAGTCCTCCAGGCGCTCGTCCAGCCAGCTCCGCCAGGCGGTGCCGAGCCGGTCGATCTCGGTCTGGCCGGCGGGGGTCAGCGACAGTTCGTCGCCGTCCCGGTGGGCGTAACCGGCGGCGGCGACCCGGGTGAAGGCGGGTTCCAGCACCTCCGGTGGCATCCGGTGGGCGGCGGCGATCTCGCTGAGCGGCGCCCGGCCGCGCAGCCGCGTGCGCCAGTGGATCTGGCCCAGGGCCCAGGCGTCGCCGGGGCCGAGCGGGGAGCCGGACTCGGCGATCAGCAGGCGGTCCACCGGCTCCTTCGCCCGGCGCATCACCCCGGCCACCGCCCGCTCCAGCTGGCGTTCGGCGTCGGGGGAGTCGGGGGCGGAGAAGCCCTCGCCCATGTCGGCCGCCCCGGCGCGTGAGCTGTCACGCAGCGGCACTTCCTTGAGGAACCAGGCGATGACGAAGCCGGCGGCGGCGACCGGCACCACCCACCCGAAGACGTAGTTGATGCTGTCGGCGTACGCGTCGATGAACGGCGCCGCCCGCGCGTCCGGCAGATCACGCAGCGCCTGCGGGCTCTGGGCGACCTCCGGCGGCACTCCGGGGGAGTCGGTGAACGCCGCGCGCAGGTCGGTCTCCAGCCGGCTGCTGTAGAGGGTGCCGAAGATCGCGGTGCCGAAGGAGCTGCCGAGGGTGCGGAAGAAGGTCACCCCGGAGGTGGCCGAGCCCAGTTCGTGGTAGGACACGGTGTTCTGCACCGCGATGGTGAGCACCTGCATGGCCAGGCCGATGCCCAGTCCCAGCACGAACATGTAGAGCGACACCAGCCAGACGCCGGTGTCCGGGCCCATCGTCGACATCAGGTACAGGCCCAGTGCCATCACCGCGCAGCCCGCCACCGGGAAGTAGCGGTAGCGCCCGGTCCGGCTGACCACGATCCCGGAGAGCATCGAGGTGCCGAGCAGGCCGACGATCATCGGAAGGGTGCGGACCCCCGACGTGGTGGCCGAGACCCCGTCCACGAACTGCAGGTACGTCGGCAGGTAGGTGAGCGCGCCGAGCATCGCGAAGCCGACGATGAAGCTGAGCGTGCAGCAGACGGCGAACACCGGATTGCGGAACAGGCGCATCGGCAGCGTCGGCTCGGCGGCCCGCAGCTCCACGGCCACGAAGGCGATCAGCAGCAGCACGGAGGCCGTGAAGAGGCCGATGATGACGGCCGACCCCCAGGCGTACTCGTTGCCGCCCCACTCCAGGGCGAGCACCAGGCCCGAGGCGCCCAGCGCCACCAGCACGATGCCGGCGTAGTCGATCACCGGCCGGACCGCGGCCTTCACCGCCGGAATGGTCCGGGCGGCCATCACGATCATCACGGCGGCGATCGGCACGTTGACGTAGAAGCACCAGCGCCAGGTCGCGTGGTCGGTGAAGACCCCGCCCAGCGTCGGTCCGACGACGGTGGTGACGCCGAAGACCGCGCCCAGCGCGCCCTGGTACTTGCCGCGCTGCCGCAGCGGGATCACATCGGCGATCAGCGCCATCGCGGTGACCATCAGCCCGCCGCCACCGAAGCCCTGGATCGCGCGGGCCACGATCAGCATCACCATGCTGTTCGCAGCGCCGGCCAGCACCGAGCCGCCGACGAAGACCACCGCACTGATCTGGAAGATCACCTTCCGGCCGAAGAGGTCGCCGAACTTGCCGACCAGGACCGTCGACACCGTCTCCGCGAGCAGATACGCGGTGACCACCCACGCCATGTGCCCGCCACCGCCCAGATCGGCCACGATCGTCGGCAGCGCGGTGGAGACGATCGTCTGGTCGAGCGCGGCCAGCAGCATGCCGAGCACGATCGTGGTGAAGACCAGATTGGTGTGCCGCCGGCCCAGCGCGGCCGGCGGCGCGGGGCTCGCGGGGCTCTCCTCGGCGACCGTCGTCATGGTCGTGTCACCTCCGCAAGGCAGGTAACCCGTCTCCCCAGCATTCGGCCGAATGGCCGCAGGCGCCACCGGTGGAGCCGCGAACGGGCTTCTCGCACTCGTCCAGCTCTTGCAAACCCTTCGCATCTGGCCACTATCATCGAGCGGATATCCATGGCCTGGTATGGCCTGGCGTGGATGTCCGCGGCCGATCACGAACCCCCCGGATACGGAGCTTCGAAGCATGCATGTCCCCGACGGATTCATCGACGCCCCGGTGTCGGTGGCGACCGGCGCGGTCGCGGCCGCCGCCGTCGCGGTCAGTCTGCGCGGCGCACGCAAGGAGTTCGCGGACACCGCGGGCGCTGACGGCCTCGGCACCGGCCCCGGCGGCGAGCGGACCGCGCCACTGGCCGGTCTCGTCGCCGCCTTCATCTTCGCCGTGCAGATGCTGAACTTCCCCGTAGGCGCGGGCACCAGCGGACACCTGCTGGGCGGCGCGCTGGCCGCCATCCTCGTCGGCCCCTTCACCGGTGTGCTGTGCGTGTCCGTGGTGCTGCTCATGCAGGGCGTGCTCTTCGCGGACGGCGGCCTCACCGCGCTCGGCGTCAACATCACCGACATGGCCGTGGTCACCACCGTCGTGGCGTACGGGATCTTCCGGGCGCTGGTGAAGGTGGGGCCGCGCGGCCGGCGCACGGTCACCGTCGCCTCCTTCGTCGCCG
Organism: Streptomyces sp. JLBT605; assembly: GCF_058215555.1. Taxonomy (NCBI): domain Bacteria; kingdom Bacillati; phylum Actinomycetota; class Actinomycetes; order Kitasatosporales; family Streptomycetaceae; genus Streptomyces; species Streptomyces sp. JLBT605. The sequence goes on along the minus strand of NZ_CM177087.1, from coordinate 2,357,793 downwards.
CGCTGGTCTCCGTACCGGCCTCCGCCATCGCCTTCACCGCGATCTTCGCCGTCGGCGGCACCACGGACGTCTCCGTGACCAAGGTCTTCACCGCCATGGTCGGCGTGCACACGCTGATCGGCATCGGCGAGGCGGTGATCACCGCGCTGACCGTCGGCGCCGTGATCGCCGTCCGCCCGGACCTGGTCCACGGCGCCCGGGGCCTGTCCCGTCCGCTTCAGCTGCGCACCGTCCAGGTCGCCACCCCGGCGGTCCCGGGGGCCACGGCACGGTCCACGGCACGGGTCGGGGAGCAGCGTGACGGGGAGGAGCGGCCCGCGGCGCGGCCGGAGCCCGGGGCCGCGGAGCAGCCCGCTTCGCGGCCCGCGCCGCAGGCGGCGCCCCGATCGAACCGGAAGCTGTGGCTGGGCGGGCTGGCCGCCGCGCTCGCCTGCGCCGGCATCGTCAGCTACTACGCCTCCGCCGACCCCGACGGCCTGGAGAAGGTCGCCCACGACAAGGGCATGGACAGGAAGGCCGAGGAGCACGCCGCGAAGGACTCCCCGCTCGCCGACTACGGCGTGGAGGACATCACCGACCCGCGGCTGTCCGGCGGGCTGGCCGGGGTGATCGGGGTCGGCGCCACCCTCGCCGTCGGCTCCGGGGTCTTCGTGGTGGTCCGCCGCCGCAAGTCCGCCGAGGCAGGCCCGGCCGCGCTGCCCGAGCCCGGCGGCCTGCCCGAGCTCGAGAGCCTCGCCGAGTCCGCCGCGTCGCCGGAGCCCGTCGCCTCGGGGTCCGAGCAGCGGAACAAGACGGTCTGACATGGGGGCGGGCCACGCGCACAAGCTCTACCGGCGGGGGCACTCGCCGGTGCACCAACTCCCTCCGCACTGCAAGATCGCGGCCGTGGTCTGCTTCGTGCTGGCGGTCGTCGCCACGCCGCGCGAGGCCGTCTGGGCCTTCGGGGCCTACGCGCTGCTGCTGGTCGCCGTCGCCGCGGTGGCGCGCGTCCCGGCCCGCTTCCTGCTGCGCCGGCTCCTGATCGAGATCCCCTTCGTCGCGTTCGCGCTGCTGATGCCGTTCGTCGCCGAGGGCCCGCGCACCCAGGTGCTGGGGATGTCGCTCAGCGAGTCCGGGCTGTGGGGCGCCTGGAACATCCTGGCCAAGGGCACCCTGGGCGTCGCCGCATCCGTACTGCTCGCCGCCACCACCGAGCTCCGCGCCCTGCTGCTGGGACTCCAGCGGCTGCGGATGCCCCCGATGCTGGTGCAGATCGCCTCCTTCATGATCCGCTACGGCGATGTGATCAGTGACGAGATGCGGCGGATGCGGATCGCCCGCGTCTCGCGCGGCTTCGAGGCCCGCGGAGTGCGGCACTGGGGCGTCCTCGCCAAGTCCGCCGGGGCCCTGTTCATCCGCTCCTACGAGCGCGGTGAGCGGGTCCACCTGGCCATGATCAGCCGGGGCTACGCCGGCAGCATGCCGGTGATCGATGATGTGACCGCGACCCGCGCCCAGTGGGCGTACGCCGCCGCGCTGCCGCTGGCCGCGCTGGCGGTCTGCCTGACCGGATGGACCCTCACCGGATGGATGACATGACGCCTCCCCCGCCGCCCTCCCTCCAGGTGTCCGGCCTGGCGTACGCCTACCCCGACGGCCACCAGGCCCTGTTCGGCGTGGACCTGACCATCGCCCGGGGCGAGCGCGTGGCGCTGCTCGGGCCGAACGGCGCCGGGAAGACGACCCTGGTGCTCCACCTCAACGGCATTCTCGAGCCCGGCGCGGGCACGGTCGGCGTCGCCGGGCTGCCGGTCGGCCGGAAGCACCTCGCGGAGATCCGCCGCCGGGTCGGCATCGTCTTCCAGGACCCCGACGACCAGCTGTTCATGCCGACCGTGCGGGAGGACGTCGCCTTCGGCCCGGCCACGGCGGGACTGCGCGGAGCCGAGCTGGAGCGCCGGGTGGCCTCTGCCCTGGAGCAGGTCGGCATGGCCGAGTTCGCCGACCGGCCGCCGCACCACCTCTCCTTCGGCCAGCGGCGGCGGGTGGCGGTGGCCACCGTGCTGGCGATGGAGCCGGAGATCCTGGTGCTCGACGAGCCCTCCTCCAACCTCGACCCGGCCTCCCGCCGCGAACTCGCCGACATCCTGCGCTCCCTGGACGTCACCGTGCTGATGGTCACCCACGACCTGCCGTACGCGCTGGAGCTCTGCCCGCGCTCGGTGGTGCTCAGCGGCGGGGTGATCGTCGCCGACGGCACCACCCACGACCTGCTCTGCGACGAGGGGCTGATGCGGGAGCACCGCCTGGAGCTGCCGTTCGGCTTCGACCCCAGGTCGGTGACCGTCCCGGACCCGCGCGGCTGACCGCTTCGCCACCCGCCGGACCTCCCCGCCCCGGGATGATGCGCCGCCGGCGCGCTGTTGCACCATGGGGGACCGACAGGGGACCAGGCGACGACGGTCATGGCAGGGAGTGCATCAGTGGTGGACGTCCAGGGCGCGGTGGCGGACGGTTTCGAACCGGTCCGGGACGCCTTCGCGGAGAACTTCGCGCGGCGCGGTGAGCGCGGCGCCGCACTCGCCCTCTACCTGCACGGCCGCAAGGTGGTCGAACTCTGGGGCGGCACGAAGGATGCCGATGGCGAGGGAGCGGACGGCGAGGTGCCGTGGACCCGGGACACCGCCCAGGTCGTCCGCTCCGCGACCAAGGGTGTCGCCGCCGCCGTGCCCCTCCTGCTCCACCAGCGTGGCCAGCTCGATCTGGACGCCCGCGTCGGCAGGTACTGGCCCGAGTTCAAGGCGGCGGGCAAGGAGCGGGTGCTGGTGCGGCACCTGCTCTCGCACCGTGCCGGGGTGCCCGTGCTGGACACCCCGCTCACCACCGCCGAGGCCGCGGACGGCGTCTCCGGGTCGCGGGCCGTCGCCGCCCAGCAGCCGGTCTGGGAGCCGGGCACCGCGCACGGCTACCACGCCCAGACCTACAGCTGGACCGTCGGCGAGCTGGTCCGCCGGGTCACCGGGCGCACCATCGGCCGCTGGGTCGCCGAGGAGATCGCCCGCCCGCTGGGCCTGGGCCTGTGGATAGGGCTGCCGGAGGCCGAGCGTGGCAGGCTGGGGCGGATCGCCTCCGTCCAGGCCCCGGTGCCGCCCGCCTCGGCCGGGCTGCGGGTCCGCCCCAAGCGGTCGGTCACCGAGGCGTACGACGACCCCACCTCGCTGACCCGGCGGGCCTTCGCCGCCATCACCCCCACCCCGGACGAGAACGACCCGGCGTACAGCGGCGCCGAGCTCGCCGCCTCCTCCGGGGTCGCCACCGCGGACGGCCTGGCCCGCTTCTACGCCGCGCTGATCGGCCCCGTTTCGTACGGCCGCGCCCTCTTCGCCCCCGCCACGGTCACCCTGGCGCGCACCGAGGAGTCCGCCGGACCGGACCGGGTGCTGGTGGTCAACACGCGCTTCGGCCTGGGCTACATGCTGCACAGCCCAGCCTCCCCGCTGCTGGGCCCCGGCTCCTTCGGCCACCCCGGCCGCGGCGGCTCGCTGGGCTTCGCCGACCCCGAATCCGGCATCGGCTTCGGCTACGTCACCAACGGAATGCAGCGCGGCGTCACCGCCGACCCGCGCGCCCAGGCGCTGGTGCGGGCCGTGCGCCAGGTGATCGACCGGGGCTGAGGTGTGCGCCGCCTCCATCGGTGTGACCATGGGAAGTGGGCACTGGGCAGGAGGCGGTGATCACCATGGGCGTGAACTGGAACGTACAGATGAGCATCACCGCGGTGGACCGGGTCACCATGTGCGAGGCCCGGCTCACCGGCAAGGAAGGTGTGGTGCTGGTTGGCGATGGTTCGGCGCGGACCAATCCCGCCGATGAGAACGTCCCCGCCATCGGCAACGAACTCGCCGCCGCGCGGGCGTTGTCGGACCTGGCGCACCAGCTGCTGCACACCGCGGTGCGGGACATCGAGGAGCACACCCACGAGAGGGTGCAGGGCCTGGCGGAGTAGTGGACGTACGTGGCGGAGTAGCCGGCTTCGGCCCGCCGCGTGCTCCGTAGGAAGCCCGCCGCGGCGTGCGCCGCCCACGGGCCGGCGCCGCCCGCCACGGCCTGCGGGCCCGGCCGGCGCGCAAAGCGCCGTGGGCTCAGCCGACGCGTATCCGCGGGCCCCGCCGCCTCAGCCGGCGCGCAGCATCAGGCCGATGCCCAGCACCATCAGGCCCGCCGCCGCGATCCTCGGCCCCCCGAAGCGCTCCTTGAAGAAGACCGCGCCGATCGCCGCGCCGACGATGATGGACGACTCGCGCAGCGCCGCGATCGGGGCGAGCGGCGCCTTGGTCTGCGCCCACAGCACCAGCGCGTACGCCGCGACGGACATCGCCGCGCCGAGCAGCCCGCGGACCGCGAACGGCCGCACCAGGGCGATCAGCCGCCCCCGGTGGCGGGCCCAGGCGTACGCCGGGACGATCAGCCCCTCCAGGACCATCAGCCAGGCGATGTAGCCGAGCGGGGTGTCCGAGGCCCGCACGCCCAGACCGTCGACCACCGTGTACGCGGCGATGGACAGACCGGTGGCCAGCGCGGCGAGCAGCGCCGGCCAGTGCGGCCGGGCCGCGGAGCCCCTGAAACCCCACAGCGCCACTCCGACCAGGCCGGCGCAGGCGACCGCCACTCCGGCCGCCTGCCAGGCGTTCAGCGTCTCGTCGACGAGGAGCGCCGCGAGCACCGTCACCGCGAGCGGCGCGGTGCCGCGGGCGATCGGATACATCTGGCCGAAGTCGCCGAGGGTGAACGACCGCATGAGCAGCACCTGGTAGCCGACGTGCAGCAGCGCGGAGGCGATCAGATACGGCCAGGCCCCGGCCGCGGGCAGCGGCGTGAAGCAGGCGAGCCCGGCCCCGATGGCCGCGCCGCCACCGGCGATCAGGGTGAAGGCGAGGAGCTGGTCCTTGATGCCGTGGGCGATGGCGTTCCAACTGGCGTGCGTGACCGCGGCCAGCAGGACCGCTGCGGCTATCAGCGGGGTCATGGTGTCCCGCCCGCCGTCCCGGCGCCGGGACGGGGGCGCGGTGGACCCGCGAGGGAGCGTCGCGGACGGGGAAGGGTGCGCTCAGGGCAAGCGATCATGATGTGACGGTAGCGGTGGATGTACATGCCACGCGAGGTGATGTCGCCCGCCTCACAGGGGCTTTCGGCCGCACCGGAGACCGGGAGCGGAAGCCCGTCGAGCCGGAACGCGAGCGCCGGAACCTGAGTGCCGGAGCCCGTCGCACCGGAGCCCGTGCCGGAGCGCGTCGCACCGGAACCCGTAGCGCCGGCGCCCGTCGCGCCGGCGCCGTCCGGGAAACGGAACCGGGCGGGGATCCGGCGGCCCCGCAGGGCGCGCCGGGTCCCCGCCCGGACTCATCCCGTCGGGCGTCAGCCCGCCTTCAGCACCGATGCCACGATCGGGCCCGCCGTGTCGCCGCCGTGTCCGCCGGCCGGGACCACGGCCGCCGCCGCGAGATCACCGCGGTAGGCGGTGAACCAGCCGTTCGGCTTCTCCTGGCCGTCCACCTCCGCCGAACCGGTCTTGGCGCCCATGTCGCCGCCGACCCCGGACATCGCCTGCGCCGCCGTGCCCGAGGTGGCGGTGAGCCGCATCAGGTCGCGCAACTGCTTGGCGGTGCCCGGCTTCAGCGACCGGGCGGCCTTGGCCAGGGTGCGATGGTCCAGCGCGGGCGAGACCAGGTACGGCTGCCGGAAGACGCCGCTGTGCACGGTGGCCGCGACCGACGCCATGTTCAGCGGGTTCATCCGCACCCCGCCCTGGCCGATCAGCGAGGCGGCCATCTGCGCGTCGCTCTGCACCGGCACCGACCCGTCGAAGGTCGCCACCCCGGTCTGCCAGTTCAGGCCGATCCCGAAGACGTCACGGGCCTCTTTGGTGAGGTCGTCGTCGGCGAGCTTCGGCGCCTGGCTGATGAAGGCGGTGTTGCAGGAGCGCGCGAAGGACTGCGCGAACGAGCCGCCCTCTATCTGGAACTTGTCGTCGTTCTGGAACTTCCAGCCGCCGTACGAGGAGAACTTCGGGCAGGGGTGCGGCTTGCCGTACCCGGCCAGGCCCTTGTCGATCAGCAGCGCCGAGGAGATGACCTTCATCGTGGAGCCGGGCGCCAGCGAGCCCTGGAAGGCCAGGTTGAAGCCCTCGGCGGGGGCGTTGGCGACCGCCAGGATCTCCCCGGTGCTCGGCTTGACCGCCACCACCGCGGCCTTGGAGCGCTTGGCGACCGCCTGCTCGGCGACGGTCTGCAGCGACGCGTCGATGGTGGTGCGCAGGGTGCCCGGCGTCCCCTTGGAGAGCACCTTCAGCGTCTCGTCGGGCAGCCGCTTGCCGTCGGCGCCCTTGCCGCTCGTGGTCTTCTTGGCGCGGGAGATCCAGGTCTCCACGCCCGCCGTGCCGCCCGCCTGCTTGCCGTACCGCTCGCGCAGGCCCGCCAGTACGGCCTTGAGCGCCGGGTGCTCGGCGGCCTTGAGCTCTTTGCCGTTCCGGTCCACGGCCTTGATCGGCGGGGCGTCGGCCGGGCCGGTCCGCAGGGTGTCGCCGGGCCTGAGCCCCGGGTGCACTACCGAGGGCTGCCAGTCGACGACCGCCTTGCCGGTGGTCTTGTCCCGCACCACGGTCAGCGTGGAGGCGTAGGCGAGCGGGGCGCGCTGCTTGGCGTACGCCACCTCGGCGTTCACCGAGAACGCCACCGTGCCGCCCTTCCGGCGGCCGGGCACCAGGCGCACCGTGCCGATGTGGGCGTCCTTGCGGAAGGAGGTGAGCGCGGCGGTGGCGGCTCGCTCGTCATCGGTCAGGGACGCGGCCTTCGCGGTGTCACCCGCCGCCCACGCCGCCAGGAAGTCCTTGGTGGTGGCCCGGACCTCGGCCGCGCTCGGCGGACCGGACGGCAGCCGCTTGGTCACCGGCTTCCCGCCCTTGATGCCACTGCCGCCGTCCTCGCGGCCGGACGCGGACGAGCCGCCGCCCCCGCAACCGGCCGTACCGACGAGCATGACGAAAACGCCACCGACGACCGCGGCTCTGGCGCCACTTGGCATGCGAGAACCCCCACAGCTCCTGAAAAGCCTTCATCACCCGACGAAGGCGCGGTGCGCGCACCTTACCGAGAAACGCCCCGGCGGTCAGATCCAGGTGTCCAGCCACATCCGGCCGCGCCAGTCGTCGACCGTGATCGTCTGGCCGGTGTAGATCGGGAAGAAGTAGATGAAGTTCCACAGGATGAGCAGGACCAGGGTGCCCGCGCCGACCGCGCCCACCACCCGCCTGGTCTCCGAGCCCCCCGGGCCCCCGAGCAGCGCGCCGATCAGCATCGCCACCGCCAGGCAGAGGAACGGCACGAAGGCCACCGCGTAGAACGAGAAGATCGTCCGGTCCTGGTAGAGGAACCACGGCAGATACCCGGCCGCGACCCCGCACAGGATCGCGCCCGCCCGCCAGTCACGGCGCAGCGCCCACCGGAACAGCAGGTAGACCAGCGCGCAGCAGGCGGTCCACCACAGCAGCGGGGTGCCCAGCGCCAGCACCTCGCGGGCGCACTTCTCGGTGGTGCCGGCCGGGCAGCCGGACTGGCCGGGCGCGGGCGACTCGTAGAAGTAGGAGACCGGGCGGGACTGGACCAGCCAGCTCCACGGGTTGGATTCGTAGATGTGCGGGGAGTCCAGCTTCACATGGAACTTGTAGACCTCGTGCTCGTAATGCCACAGGCTGCGCAGCGGATTGAGCAGCCAGGAGAACGGCCCGCTGTCGCTGTATCCGCCGCCGCCCGGCTCCGGCGACTCCGCCCAGTGCCGGAAGTAGCCGCTGTGCCGCCAGCCGGTCTTCTTCGAGTACGTCCCGCTGCCCGCGAACCAGCCGGTCCAGGAGGCGATGTACACCCCGATCGCCACCGGAACCGTGGACAGGAACGCCCACGGCAGATCCCGGCGGCCCACCGCTCGGTAAACATGCCGGGCGCCCGCCACCCGCCGCGAGCCGATGTCCCACGCCACCGTCATCAGGCCGAACGCGGCCAGTACGTACAGGCCGTTCCACTTGGTGCCGCAGGCCAGGCCCAGGCAGACACCGGCCGCGATCCGCCACGGCCGCAGCCCCAGCTTCAGCCGCTCGGCGACCTCCGCGTCCGGCCGGGCGAAGCCGTCGGTGCCGACCGGCAGCGCCGCCGCCAGCCGGGCCCGCGCCTTGTCCCGGTCCACCAGCAGAGCGCCGAAGGCCGCCAGGAGGAAGAACATCAGCACCAGGTCGAGCAGGGCGGTGCGGCTCATCACGAAGTGCAGCCCGTCCACCGACAGCAGCACACCGGCCAGGCAGCCCAGGAAGGTGGAGCGCAGCAGCCGCCGCCCGATCCGGCACAGCATCAGCACCGAGAGGGTGCCGAGCAGGGCGACCATGAACCGCCAGCCGAAGGGGGTCAGCCCGAAGAGCTGCTCGCCGACCGCGATGACCCACTTGCCGACCGGCGGGTGCACCACATACGCGGGCGTGTCGGTCAGCGGGATGTCGCCGCGCAGGATCCGGGCGTCGGCCTTCTCCGGCCAGGTGGTCTCGTACCCGTAGTGGAGCAGCGACCAGGCGTCCTTGGGGTAGTACGTCTCGTCGAATATGACCTTGTTCGGGCTGCCCAGCCGCCAGAAGCGCAGCAGCCCGGCGAAGAGCGCCACGACCAGCGGCCCGGCCCAGCCGGTCCACCGCGCCATCCGGTCCGCCGCGGCGGGAGACGCGCCCAGCATCGCGAACAGCCGGACGTCCGGTTCCGCGTACGGCGGCACCAGCCGGTCGCGGACATCGGTGTGCGGCCGGCCGACGTAGCCGAAGCGGCGCAACCGGCGCTGCCAGGAGGGCTGCCGGGCGGCGGCTCGGCCCTGCGGGGCCCGGGTCGCGGTGTCACTGGTCACCGCGCCATCGTAGGGAACGTGTCTTCGCGCGTCGCGTCACCTCGAGTGGTGGCCTCGGGCGGGGTGGGCTCGGGCCCGGGGGACGCGCACCGGCTACGGGGAACCCCGGCGCCCTGCGAGGATGGTCGGTGTGACTGGAACGCTCGTACTGGCAGGAACCCCGATCGGCGACACCGCGGACGCGCCGCCGCGGCTGGCCACCGAACTCGCGGCCGCGGATGTGATCGCCGCCGAGGACACCCGGCGGCTGCGCCGCCTCACCCAGGCCCTCGACGTGCGCCCGGCCGGCCGGGTCGTCTCCTACTTCGAGGGCAACGAGTCCGCTCGCACCCCCGAGCTGGTCGACGCCCTGGCCGCGGGCTCGCGGGTGCTGCTGGTCACCGACGCGGGCATGCCCTCGGTCTCCGACCCCGGCTACCGGCTGGTCGCCGCGGCCGTCGAGCGCGGCATCACGGTCACCGCGGTGCCCGGCCCGTCGGCCGTGCTCACCGCGCTCGCCGTCTCCGGGCTGCCGGTGGACCGCTTCTGCTTCGAGGGCTTCCTGCCGCGCAAGGCGGGCGAGCGGCTCGGCCGGCTGCGTGAGGTGGCCGAGGAGCGCCGCACCCTCGTCTACTTCGAGGCGCCGCACCGGCTGGATGACACCCTGGCCGCGATGGCCGAGGTCTTCGGCGCGGACCGCCGCGCCGCCGTCTGCCGCGAGCTGACCAAGACCTACGAGGAGGTCCGCCGCGGCCCGCTGGCGGAGCTGGCCGCCTGGGCGGCCGAGGGCGTGCGCGGCGAGATCACCATCGTGGTGGAGGGCGCCCCCGAGCGGGGTGCGGAGGTGCTGGACGCCGCTGAGCTGGCCCGTCGGGTCGCGGTGCGGGAGGAGGCGGGGGAGCGCCGCAAGGAGGCCATCGCGGCGGTCGCCCAGGACACCGGCCGGCCCAAGCGGGAGGTCTTCGACGCGGTGGTCGCGGCGAAGAACGCCGGTCCCGCGGGCGGCTGAGCCTTCCTGGCCGCGACCGGCCCGCCGGGCGCCGGCCGGAACCGGGGCCACCGGGCGGTGGCCGGAAACGGTTCACCGGGCGCCGGCCGGAACCGGCCACCTGTCCGTGGGCAGGCCCACGGACAGGTAAAGGACTATCGTGAAAAGCAAAGCCCGAACCGCGTATCAGGGGCGTTTCGGCATCTCGCCGCCAAATCTGCCCCAAGGAGCGGGTAGGGCTGCTGCGGTCCCGTCGGGAAAGGCGTCCACTGGGAGGTGGGACGTTCAATCCCGGACGACTTGTCCAGCGGGCAAGAGGAGCTGCTGCCATGAGCGAGACCACGCGTACATCGGGCGCCGCGAGCGGTGCCCCGTCGACCGTCCACACCCCCGTGCAGACCACGTCTCGCGAGGTCGTCCACGAGGCGTACGCCTTCGCCTGCATGCGATGCGGGCACGGCTGGGAGCAGGCGTACGAGATAGAGCACCACGTGGACGCCAAGGGCAGCCCGTTCGTGGTGTACCGGGCGGGCGGTGAGCGCGTGCCGTCTCCGCTCACCCGTCCCAGCTGCGCCAACTGCGGCGGCCAGGTCGTCCGGATCATGCGGTCCGGCCAGGTCAGGCACTTCGCCGGGCGCGACTACCAGCCGATGGCCGGCCCGCTGGTGCCGGCCCAGGAGCCGGTGGGTCCGGGCCCGCGCGCCCAGGAACCGGCCGCGCCCGCCCGTGGCTGGCACCTGTCGCACCTGCTGCACCCCTTCCGGAACCGCGAGCGCGACTGACCGCGAGCGCGGCTACCGAAATCGCGATCGACTGGCGACCGCGGTCGGCCGGGTCCGCGCGATCCTAGAATCGCGCATATGAGCGCCAAGCAGACCCCGCCGCCGCTTCCGGAACCCCTCCGGGTCCCGGTCGCCGACTCGCACACCCACCTCGACATGCAAGAAGGCTCGGTGGAGGACGCCCTCGCCAAGGCCGCCTCGGTCGGCGTCGAGACCGTCGTCCAGGTGGGTTGCGACGTCGAGGGGTCGCGCTGGGCCGCCAAGACGGCCGCCGCTTGGGAGAACGTCTGGGCGGCGGTCGCGCTGCACCCCAACGAGGCGCCGCGGATCGTGCTGGGCGATCCGGAAGGAACCCACCGGCAGGGGCCCAGGGCGGCGGGCGGCGAGGCGGCGCTGGACGCCGCGCTCGCCGAGATCGACGCCCTCGCCGCACTCCCGCAGGTGCGAGCGGTCGGCGAGACCGGCCTGGACTTCTTCCGTACCGGCCCGGAGGGCGTCGCCGCGCAGGAGCTCTCCTTCCGCCGCCACATCGAGATCGCCAAGCGGCACGGCAAGGCCCTGGTCATCCATGACCGGGAGGCGCACGATGACGTGCTGCGGGTGCTGGCCGAGGAGGGCGCCCCGGACCGGGTCGTCTTCCACTGCTTCTCCGGCGACGCCGAGCTGGCCAAGGCGTGCACCGCCGCGGGCTACTACATGTCCTTCGCGGGCAACGTCACCTTCAAGAGTGCCCAGCCGCTGCGCGACGCCCTCGCCGTCGCCCCGCCGGAGCTGCTGCTGGTGGAGACGGACGCGCCGTTCCTCACCCCGGCGCCGTACCGCGGACGGCCGAACGCCCCCTACCTCATCCCGTACACCCTCCGGGCGATGGCCGAGGTCAAGGGAGTGGACGAGGACACCCTGGCGGCGCACATCATGGCCAACACCGTCCGCGCCTTCGGACTCGGGTGACACCAGGGGCGCCGGCCGCTCCCGCGCACCCGGCGGGCCGGGCACTCGCACACACAGCCGATCACCCTGCGTGGTGGTGTCGCCTTGGGTCACCACCCCGGCTGGGCTAGAGTCCCGGCCCACCCCCAGCACCACCCTTCAGGCTCCGTGGAGTGACGTGATGAGCCGTACCCAGGCCGCCCACCGCCGTCGCGGCCACCGCCGACCCGCGCCCGAACGCGACCCGGTCCGCAGCCTGTTGCCGCGGGCCCTGGTGGTCGCCGCGCTGGCCGGCGGCACCTCGGCCTTCGTCGCCCAGGACAAGAAGGTGACCCTCGACGTCGACGGCACCACCCAGACCCTGCACACCTACGCCGACGACGTCCGCGGAGTCCTCGCCCAACAGGGCGTGACGCTCGGTGAGCACGACACCGTCGTCCCGGCCCCGGGACGGCCGCTCACCGACGGCGCGAAGGTCGGCGTCCGCCACGGCCGCCCGCTCATCCTCACGCTCGACGGCGAGCGCCGCCGGGTGTGGACCACCGCGGAGACCGTGCGCGAAGCGCTGCGCGGACTCGGCGTGCGCACCGCGGGAGCCAGCCTGACCGCCCCGCTCGACGCCCCCATCCCGCGCACCGGCCTCGTCCTCGAGGTCCGCACCGAGCGGTCCGTCACGGTCCTGGCCGACGGACGGGAGCACACGGTGCGGACCAACGCCGCGACCGTGCGTGAGGCCGTCGAGCAGGCCGGGCTGGCGCTGGGCGAGGAGGACACCACCTCGGTGCCGCCCGGCAGCCCCCCGCGCGACGGCCAGACCGTCTCGGTGATGCGGATCCGCAGCGGCACCGAGCACCGCGACCTGGTACTGCCCTACCGCAGCGTGCGGCGCCCGGACCCGACGGCGTTCCAGGGCACCGAGATGGTCGAGCAGCAGGGCCGGCCGGGCCTGAAGCGGATCACCTACGCGGTACGGACCGTCAACGGCGTCCGGCAGCGGCCCAGGGTGGTCGGCACCCGGATCCTGCGGCAGCCCACCGACCGGATCGTGCGGGTCGGCAGCATGCCGCTGCCGAACTCGGTCGGCGGCCCCGTGGACGGTCTGAACTGGGACGCGATGGCCCGCTGCGAGTCCGGCGGGCGGCCCGACGCGGTGAACTCCGCCGGCACCCACGGCGGGCTGTACCAGTTCGACGTGCCCACCTGGCACCGGCTCGGCGGCGCGGGACGGCCGCAGGACGCGCCCGCCGCCGAGCAGACCTACCGCGCCAAGAAGCTGTACGTGCTGCGGGGGGCCGCCCCCTGGCCCGGCTGCGGCCGTAAACTTCTGCGGTGAGCGAGCGACCTGAGTCCATGACCGACCCGCACGAAGCCGCGGACGCCGCGCCCGAGCCCGCCGGCGCGCCCGGTACGGCCGGTGAGACGGCCGACGCCCTGCTGGGCCCGGCCGACATCCGCGAGCTCGCCGCCGCCCTGGGCGTACGCCCCACCAAGCAGCGCGGCCAGAACTTCGTCATCGACGCCAACACCGTGCGCCGCATCGTGCGCACCGCGCAGGTGCGCCCCGACGACGTCGTGGTCGAGGTCGGACCGGGGCTCGGCTCGCTGACCCTGGCCCTGCTGGAGGCCGCCGACCGGGTGATCGCGGTGGAGATCGACGACCTGCTGGCCGGCGCGCTGCCCGGCACGGTCGCCGCCCGGCTGCCGGAGCGGGCCGACCGCTTCGCGCTGGTGCACTCCGACGCGATGCACGTCACCGAGCTGCCCGGCCCGGCGCCGACCGCCCTGGTCGCCAACCTGCCCTACAACGTCGCGGTGCCGGTGCTGCTCCACATGCTGGCCACCTTCCCGACCATCGACCGCACCCTGGTCATGGTGCAGTCGGAGGTCGCCGACCGGCTCGCCGCCCCGCCCGGCTCCAAGGTGTACGGCGTCCCTTCGGTGAAGGCCGCCTGGTACGCGCAGGTCAAGCGGGCGGGAGCGATCGGCCGCAATGTCTTCTGGCCCGCGCCCAACGTCGACTCCGGCCTGGTCTCCCTGGTCCGCCGCACCGAGCCGTTGGCCACCACCGCCACCCGGGACGAGGTCTTCGCGGTGGTCGACGCCGCGTTCGCCCAGCGCCGCAAGACGCTGCGCGCCGCACTGGCCGGCTGGGCCGGATCCGCCGCGGCGGCCGAGACCACGCTGGTCGCCGCCGGGATCTCGCCGCAGGCCCGCGGCGAATCACTGACCGTCGAGCAGTTCGCCGCCATCGCCGAGGCGCGGCAGCAGATCAAGGGGGCCGGGGCATGACGACCGGATACCAGCCAGGCCCGTCCGGCGCGGACGCGTCCGGCACTGGCGCCGTCCCCGCCACGAGCGTCCCCGCCACGAGCGTCACCGTCCGGGTCCCGGCCAAGGTCAACGTCCAGCTGGCGGTCGGCGCGCCCCGCCCCGACGGCTTCCACGACCTGGCCAACGTCTTCCTCGCCGTCGGCCTCCACGACGAGGTCACCGTCACCGCGGCCGACACCCTGCGGGTCACGGTCTCCGGCCCGGACGCCCATCTCGTCCCGGCGGACCGGACCAACCTGGCGGCGCGGGCGGCCGAGCTGCTCGCCGCCCGGCACGGCATCGCGGACCCGGCGGTCCACATCCACATCGCCAAGGACATCCCCGTCGCGGGCGGCATGGCGGGCGGCAGCGCCGACGGCGCAGGTGCGCTGCTCGCCTGCGACGCGCTGTGGGGCACCCGCGCCAGCCGCGAAGAACTCCTCGACATCTGCGCCGAACTCGGCAGCGACGTGCCGTTCAGCCTGGTCGGCGGGGCGGCGCTGGGCCGGGGACGCGGTGAGATCCTCGAACCCCTCTCCGTCGGCGGCACCTTCCACTGGGTCTTCGCCCTCGCCGACGGCGGACTCTCCACCCCGGCCGTCTACCGCGAGTGCGACCGGCTCCGCGCCGAGGAGTCCGTCCCCGAGCCCGAGGCGTCCGCGGCGCTGCTGGCGGCCCTGCGCACCGGCGACGCCGCCGCGCTGGCCGCCGCCGTGACCAATGACCTCCAGCCCGCGGCCGTCTCGCTGTGCCCCTCGCTCGCGGACACCCTGCGCGCGGGCACCGAAGCCGGCGCGCTCGCCGCCCTGGTCTCCGGCTCCGGCCCGACCACGGCCTTCCTCGCCCAGGACGCCGCGGCGGCGACGCGGATCGCGGCGGAGCTGACGGCGTCCGGCACCTGCCGCGCGGCCCGGGTGGCCTTCGGCCCGGTGCCGGGAGCGACCCTGCTCACCGGCTGACCCGGGCTGACCCGGGCTGATCCGGGCTGACCCGGGCTGACTCGGGCCAACGCGGGCCGGCCCGGGCGGCGGCGGAGCGCCTGGTGCGGCCCGCACGGGCATTCCGTACGCCGACTACCCTGGGATGTCGATCGATCCGCGTCCCGGGAGTGAGATGGCCACCAACCTCGTCAATCTGGAAGCCGTCGGCAAGGTGTACGGCACCCGTGCACTGCTCGACGGCGTCTCCCTCGGCGTCAACGAGGGCGACCGGATCGGCGTGGTCGGCCGGAACGGAGACGGCAAGACCACCCTCATCCGGATCCTCGCCAAGCTGGAGTCGGCCGACGACGGCCGCGTCACCCACGCCGGGCACCTGCGGCTGGGGGTGCTCACCCAGCACGACTCGCTGGACCCCGCGGCCACCGTGCGGCACGAGGTCATCGGGGACCTCGCCGACCACGAATGGGCGGGGAACGCCAAGATCCGGGACGTGCTCACCGGGCTCTTCGGCGGGCTGGACATGCCCGGCTTCCCGCAGGGCCTGGACACCGTGATCGGCCCGCTCTCCGGTGGCGAGCGCCGCCGCATCGCGCTCGCCAAGCTGCTCATCGCCGAGCAGGACCTCATCGTGCTGGACGAGCCCACCAACCACCTTGACGTGGAGGGCATCTCCTGGCTCGCCGGCCACCTCCAGGCGCGGCGGTCGGCGCTGGTGGTCGTCACCCACGACCGCTGGTTCCTGGACCAGGTCTGCACCCGGATGTGGGATGTGCAGCGCGGCGCGGTCCACGAGTACGAAGGCGGCTACAGCGACTACGTCTTCGCCCGCGCCGAGCGGGACCGGATCGCCGCCACCGAGGAGGCCAAGCGGCAGAACCTGATGCGCAAGGAGCTGGCCTGGCTGCGGCGCGGCGCCCCGGCGCGCACCAGCAAGCCGCGCTTCCGGATCGAGGCGGCCAACGAGCTGATCGCGGACGTCCCGCCGCCGCGCGACACCGCGGAGCTGATGAAGTTCGCCAACTCCCGGCTCGGCAAGACCGTCTTCGAGCTGGAGAACGTCACCGTCCAGGCCGGCCCCAAGGTGCTGATCAAGCATCTGACCTGGCAGCTGGGTCCGGGCGACCGGATCGGCCTGGTGGGCGTCAACGGCGCGGGCAAGACCTCACTGCTGCGTGCCCTGGCCGCGGCGGCGGACTCCGACGGCGAGGAGCAGCCGGCCGGCGGCCGGGTCGTCGTCGGCCGCACCGTCAAGCTCGCCTATCTGTCGCAGGAGGTCGCCGAACTCGACCGCGACTGGCGGGTGCTGGAAGCGGTGGAGCGGATCCGGGGGCGGGTGGACCTGGGCAAGGGCCGGGAGATGACGGCCTCCCAGCTGTGCGAGAAGTTCGGCTTCACCAAGGAGAAGCAGTGGACGCCGGTCGGCGACCTCTCCGGCGGTGAGCGGCGGCGGCTGCAGATCCTGCGGCTGCTGATGGACGAGCCGAACGTGCTCTTCCTCGACGAGCCCACCAACGACCTGGACATCGAGACGCTGGCTCAGCTGGAGGACCTGCTCGACGGCTGGCCCGGCTCGCTGGTGGTCATCAGCCACGACCGGTACTTCGTCGAGCGCACCACCGACCGGGTGTTCGCGCTGCTCGGCGACGCCACCTTGCGGATGCTGCCGCGCGGCCTGGACGAGTACCTGGAGCGCCGCCGCCGCATGGAGGAGGAGGCCGAGGCCAAGGTCCTGGCGGCCGTCGCCCCGCAGAAGCAGGAGAAGCAGAAGTCCGCGGTCGACGCACGCGCCGCCAAGAAGGAGCTCCAGCGCATCGAGCGCCGGCTGGACAAGATCGGCGAGCAGGAGGCGAAGCTGCACGAGCAGATCGCCGAGCACGCCACGAACTTCGAGAAGGTCGCCGGGCTCGACGCGCAGCTGCGGGAGCTCGCGGGGGAGCGGGACGAGCTCGAACTCCGCTGGCTGGAGCTGGCCGAGGACGTCTGACCGCGCGGTCGGCGCCGGTGTTCCGGCGCGTCCGCGTGCCGCCTGGCCGGTGTCCCGCCCGTCCCGCTTTGGGCGGCGGGGCCCGGGGCGGGGGCCCGGCGCGGGAGGTCGCGGCCTCGTCACGGCCCGGTCTCAGCTGGCTGCCGGGATGGAGACCGCCCCCTGCCCTGTCGTTGTCGGGTGATACAAAGAACTCCCGCCAGCCAGCCGTTGACTGACGGGCATTGTGTCCGATTCGCTCCTTCCGAGCGGGATCCGAACCCCCTCGTCTCGCGGAGAGGCCGATCGGCGCACGAGCCCGCGCGAGAAGGAACCTTCGATGTCACAGCCGCCCCAGCCGCCCAACACGCCGCCGCAGGGCGGCTTCGGCGCGCCGCAGTCCGGTTACGGATACCCGCAGGCGCCGCAGGGCCCGGGTACGCCGCCGCCTCCGCAGCAGGGGTACGGCTACCCGCAGGCCCCCGGCCAGCCGCCGAGCACCCCGCCGGCGGGCGGGCCGTACACCCCGCCGCCCCCGCCGCCGGGCGCCCCCCAGACGCCTCCGCCCCCGCCCGGCGTGCCGCAGACGCCCCCGCCGCCGGGGGCCCCGCAGACGCCGCCGCCCGGGGCACCCGGACCGGTGCCGCCTCCGCCGCCCGGACCGCAGACCCCGCCGCCGGGCGCCGGGGGTTACGGGTACCCGGCGCAGCCCGGTTACGGATATCCGCAGCCGACGCATGCCCAGCCGACGCAGGTCGGGATGCCGACCCAGCCGTACGGTATGCCGCAGCAGCCCTACGGCACCTACCCCACCCAGACGCAGCCGCCGGTCGGCGGCGGCTCCGGCGGCGGCTCCAAGCAGCGGCTGGTGATCATCATCTCCGCGGTGGTCGCGCTGCTGCTGATCGTCGCCGGCGGCATCTTCTTCCTCACCAAGGACGACGGCGGCGACGACCAGGGCAAGAAGGGCGACAGCGGCGGGACCAGCCAGGGCGCCACCGGCGGCAACGACGACCCCACCAAGAAGAAGAGCACCTTCAAGCCGACCGACGCCCCGGAGACCATCGAGGCCCGGCTGCTGGGCACGCTGCCCAAGCCGAAGAACGTGAAGAGCTTCTCCGACGTCCCCGGCCTGTGGGCGACCGACGAGGTCTTCGCCAAGGCGGGCCTGTACAACATCACCGCCTACCCGGCGGACGGCGGCAAGCCGAAGTGGAAGCTTCCGCTCGACGGTGCCCTCTGCGCCGGCTGGCAGGGCGTCACCAAGGAGGGGCTGACGGCGGTCGTCTTCCAGGACCACAAGCCGAAGAAGAAGGACGACTACCCCGACTGCACCGAGGTCGGCCTGGTCAACCTCAAGACCGGCAAGCTGGTGTGGCAGAAGCACGTCGGTTCCGGCGACTACATGCCGGAGTTCGACGAGGTGACCATCGGCGCCGGGACCGTCGCCGCGGGCGGCACCCGGGGCGGCGCGGCCTGGTCCGTCGACGGCAAGGAGCTGTGGGTGCCGCGCGATGGCACCGAGTGCAAGGACCAGGGCTACTTCGGCACCGAGGAGAAGCTGATCGCGGTCCAGTCCTGCGGCGACTACGGCAACGAGAACGTCCGGGTCCAGTCGGTGAACCCCACGACCGGCGAGACCGTCTCCCGCTTCGACGTCCCCCGGGGCATCGAGTACGTGCGCGTGGTCTCCGCCGACCCGCTGGTGATCGCCCTGTCGGCCGCCGGCGACGACTCCGGGATCTCGGACCTGATGGTCCTCGACGACAAGTCCGCGAAGGCCACCCTGCGGTCCAAGATCTCCACCTCCAGCGGCAAGTACACGATCAAGTGCAGCACCGAGGTCGCCTCCTGTGGCCAGGTCGCCGTCAGCAAGGAGACCGACACCCTCTTCATGGCCACCGAGGCCCGCTCGAGCGACGCCTCCGGATCGACCAACGAGATCGTGGCGTTCAGCCTGGCGACCGGCAAGACGATCGGTAAGTCCGACGGGCTCCCGGGCTCCGAGATCGTCCCGATGGGCGTCGACCAGGACGGGTACGTGCTCGCCCTGCAGAAGGCCGGCTACACCAGCGGCGGCGGGATGTGGCGGGTCAACCCGGAGTCGTACAAGAAGGACCAGCTGATGCGTCTGCCGAGCGAGAGTGCCGAGGGGCAGAACACCTTCGACGCCGGCGACGACTGGTTCGTGTACAACAACCAGCACCTGTACATGGGCGACACCGTCGTCAGCGACTCGGACTACGACGCGAAGGACCCGCTGGCCATGGCCTTCGGCCGCTGATCCACCCGCTGAAAAGTCGTCGCATTCGCAACGGCCCCGCCCGTACGGAACTGTACGGGCGGGGCCGCTGCCGTATAGAACGGTGGTCGGGGACCAAGGGGGGTTCATGGGAGTGCGACTCATGGTGGTCGACGACCACCGACTGCTGGCCGAGGCTCTCGCCTCGGCCCTGCGACTGCGCGGGCACCGGGTGCTCGCGGCCGCCGCGCCGAGCGCCGGCGCCGCCGATCTGGTGGTCAGCCGGTCACCGGAGGTGTGCCTGCTGGGCACCTCCGCGCCGGCCGAGCCGGGCGCCTTCGACCCGGTGCGCCGCATCAAGAAGGAGCGGCCGCAGGTGGCGGTCGTGGTGCTCGGTCCGGTGCCGAGTCCGCGCGGCATCGCCGCCGCGTTCGCCGCCGGGGCGTCCGGCTACGTGCGCCACGACGAGCGGATCGACGGCGTGGAACGAGCCATGATCAAGGCACGGGCGGGTGAGGCCGCGGTGTCGCCCGCGCTGCTCCAGGGCGCGTTCGCGGAGCTGCTCAACCCCGCCGCCCAGCCCGACGACGAGGGGGCGCGGCTGCTGGAGATGCTCACCCCGCGCGAGGTCGAGGTGCTGGTGCGGGTCGCCGAGGGGGAGGACACCCGGCTGATCGCGGCCGGCATGGGCATCGCCCCCAGCACCGCCCGTACCCATGTGCAGCGGGTGCTGATGAAGTTGGGCGTGGGGTCGCGGCTGGAGGCGGCCGCGCTGGCGGCCCGCACCGGGCTGCTGGACCGGGCCGGGGGCGTCCCGTCCTCAGGACCCGGGCCGGTCTGAGGCCGCCTTGGGGGGCGCGGGCGCGTCCGGCGGTGCGGGCGCTTCGGCGGGGCGCAGCCAGGTCCAGACGAGGAAGAAGGCGCCGAGGGCGAGCATGCCGATGCCCGTCCACAGGTTGATGTTGATGTCCTGCGCCTTCTTCAGGTCCGCGTCCGAGGGGTCGATCCCGGCGGCGGTGACGATGACGCCGTAGACCACGAACAGGCCGCCGATGATGCGGCGCACGTCGAACAGCCGGGCGGCGGTCGCGGACCTGCGCTCCAGCTCCTCGACCTCGTGCTGGTACTCGTACTCACTCATGGGCGGGTCACCTCGGAAGTCCGGCTGAGAGGGGTCAGAAGGAGAACGGGATGTAGCACAGGGCGGCCAGCAGGATCGCGCCCCAGCCCAGCAGGGCCGGCTTGCGGTACCAGGCGTCATCGCCCCTGGCGGGGGGTTCGGTCATGCCGGGGGAGGTGGTGCCGTAGACCAGACCGGCGAGTTCCTCGGCCGGCTTGGGCCTGGTGAACGCCGTGACCGCGACCATCACCACGCCGCCGACGACGAACGCCACGATGGAGGAGACGAAGTTGGCGCCCTGGTCGCTGGGGATGTCGATGACGTGCTGCTTGTACAGCCAGAAGTAGTTGACCATCGCGGCGACGGTGCCGGACAGCAGGCCCCAGAACCCGGCGGCGGCGGTCGACCGCTTCCAGAACATGCCGATGATGAAGACGCAGAACAGCGGCACGTTGAAGAACGAGAACAGCGTCTGCAGGTAGTTCATGATGTTGCTGAAGGACGAGGCGATGAACGCCGTCCCCATGCCGATCAGCACGCCGACGGCGGTGACCACCCGGCCGGTCGCCAGGTAGTGGCTGTCCGGGCGGCCCTTGCGGACGTACGCGGCCCAGATGTCGTTGGTGAAGACGGTGTTGAACGAGGAGACGTTGGCCGCCATGCCGGCCATGAAGGCGGCGAGCAGGCCGGTCACGGCGATGCCGAGGACGCCGTTGGGCAGCAGGTCGCGCATGAGCACCGGAATCGCGTCGTTGTACTGGAGATCGCTGCCCTCCTTGCCCAGCGACGGCTCCATCACCAGCGCGATCAGGCCGGGGACGACCACCACCATCGGGATGAGGAGCTTGGGGAAGGCGGCGATCAGCGGGGTGCGCTGGGCGGCGGAGAGGTTCTTGGCGGAGAGGGCCCGCTGCACCTCGGCGAAGTTGGTCGTCCAGTAGCCGAAGCTCATCACGAAGCCGAGGCCGAGGACGATGGTCAGCCAGTTGGCGCCCAGCGCGTTGTCCGAGCCGATGCCGGTGCCGCCCCAGGCGGAGAGGAAGTCATCGCCGTGGCTGTCGCCGAGCTTGTCCGTCAGCCCGTCCACGCCGCCCACCCGCTTCAGGCCGACGACGGTGAGCGGAATGAGCGCCGCCAGGATGACGAAGAACTGCAGCACCTCGTTGTAGATGGCGGAGGACAGGCCGCCCAGGGTGATGTACGCCAGCACGAAGAAGCCGGCGACCACGATCGCCAGCCACTGCGGCCAGCCGATCAACGCCTCCAGCACGATCGCCATCGCGTAGAGGTTGACGCCCGCGATCAGCACCGAGGACACCGCGAAGATGATCGAGGAGAGCAGGTGGGAGGCGGGACCGAAGCGGTGCAGCAGGAACTCCGGCACCGACCGCACCTTGGAGCCGTAGTAGAAGGGCATCATCACCAGGCCCAGGAAGACCATGGCCGGGATGGCGCCGATCCAGTACCAGTGCACGGTGTACGCCCCGTACTGCGCGCCGTTGGCCGCCATGCCGAGGATCTCGGTGGCGCCCAGGTTGGCGGCGACGAAGGCGAGACCGGTGACCCAGGCCGGCAGCGAGCGGCCCGACAGGAAGAAGTCGAGCGACGTCTTCACGCTGCGCCGGGCGGCGAAACCGATGCCCAGCACAACGGCGAAATAGATGCCCAGGATGGTGTAGTCCAGCCCGTTGGTGGGGAGTCGTAGCCCCTCGGCCAAGTAGTGCATGGGTCACTCTCCGCGGCGATGCGAGAACGGGAACGCACAGGAACGTACACGGCCAGTATGAGATTCTGAATACTTCTGTTCGGTCGCGTTGTAATGTGTGGTCGAGTGAGTGCGGCCGGGGGCGGGCGAGGGAGGAGCTTCACGGTGAAGAAGACGGCGACCCGGCTCGCGGACGGCCGCGAGCTGATCTACTACGACTCCCGGGACGACGCGGTGCGGGACACCATCGACCGGCGGCCGCTGGAGCCGACCGTCACGACCTCCGAGATCCGCCGGGACCGGCTGCTGGGGGACGCCGTCGCCATCGCCTCCCACCGGCAGGGCCGCACCTACCACCCGCCCGCCGACCAGTGCCCGCTGTGCCCGACGCGGGACGGGCGGCCCAGCGAGATCCCGGCCGCGGAGTACGACGTCGTCGTCTTCGAGAACCGTTTCCCCTCCCTGGCCGGGGACATGGGCCGGTGCGAGGTGGTCTGCTTCACCTCCGACCACGACGCCTCCTTCGCCGCCCTCACCCCCGGTCAGGCCGCCCTGGTCCTGGACGCCTGGACCGACCGCACCGCCGAGCTGGCCGAACTGCCCGGCGTGGAGCAGGTGTTCTGCTTCGAGAACCGGGGCGCGGAGATCGGCGTCACCCTCGCCCACCCGCACGGCCAGATCTACGGCTACCCGTTCGTCACGCCGCGCACCCGGCTGATGCTGCGCTCGCTCGCCGAGCACCGCCAGGCCACCGGCCGCAACCTCTTCGACGACGTGCTCGCGGACGAGCGGGCGGACGGCCGGCGGATCGTGCTGGAGGGCGAGCACTGGACGGCATTCGTGCCGCACGCCGCGCACTGGCCGTACGAGGTGCACCTCTACCCCCGGCGGCGGGTGCCGGATCTGCGGGCGCTGGACGAGGCGGCGCGCGCGGAGTTCCCGCGGGTCTACCTGGAGCTGCTGCGGCGCTTCGACCGGATCTTCGGCCCCGATCAGCCGCCCACCCCGTACATCGCGGGCTGGCACCAGGCGCCGTTCCGCCACCCGGATCGCGAGGCGTTCGCGCTCCACCTCGAGCTTTTCACCATTCGACGCACTTCCGGAAAGCTGAAGTTTCTCGCGGGTTCCGAATCCGGCATGAGTGTGTTCATCAACGATGTGCCGCCGGAAGCCGCGGCGATGCGACTGCGAGAGGTAGCGATCCCATGACCCACAAGTACCTGGTGACCGGCGGCGCGGGCTATGTCGGCAGTGTCGTGGCGGCCCACCTTCTCCAGGCCGGGCACCAGGTCACGGTGGTCGACGACCTGTCCACCGGCCACCTCGCCGGGGTGCCCAAGGGCGCGGAGTTCATCGAGGGGCGGATCCAGGACATCGCCGCCGCCAAGTGGCTCGACCCCTCCTACGACGCGGTGCTGCACTTCGCCGCGTTCTCGCAGGTCGGCGAGTCCGTGGTCAACCCGGAGAAGTACTGGGTGAACAACCTCGGCGGCACCATCGAGCTGCTGGCCGCCATGCGCGAGGCGGGCGTGCGCACCCTGGTCTTCTCCTCCACCGCCGCCACCTACGGCGAGCCCACCGCCACCCCGATCACCGAGGACGCCGTCACCGCGCCGACCAACCCCTACGGCGCGAGCAAGCTCGCCGTCGACCACATGATCAGCGGGGAGTGCGCGGCGCACGGCCTGGCCGCCGTCTCGCTGCGCTACTTCAACGTCGCCGGCGCCTACCGGGCCGCCGACGGCACCGTCCACGGCGAGCGGCACGACCCCGAGTCGCACCTGATCCCGCTGGTCCTCCAGGTCGCGCAGGGCAAGCGGGAGGCGATCTCCGTCTTCGGCGACGACTACCCGACGCCGGACGGCACCTGCGTCCGCGACTACATCCATGTCGCCGACCTCGCCGAGGCACACCTGCTCGCGCTGACCGCGGCGCGCGGCGGCGAGCACCTGATCTGCAACCTCGGCAACGGCAACGGCTTCACCGTCCGCGAGGTGATCGAGACGGTGCGCAAGGTGACCGGGCACCCGGTCCCGGAGGTCACCGCTCCCCGCCGGGGCGGCGACCCGGCCGTCCTGGTGGCCTCCGCGACCCGCGCCAGGCAGCGGCTCGGCTGGCAGCCCAGCCGCGCCGACCTCGCCGGAATCGTGGCGGACGCCTGGGAGTTCGCCCAGCTCAAGGAGGCGGAGACGGAGTGACCCACGACCCGGCCGAGCACGGCCCCGGCATCACCGCGGCAGCCTTCCGGGAGGTCTTCGGGGCGCTGCCCGAGGGGGTCTGGGCGGCGCCGGGACGGATCAACCTGATCGGCGAGCACACCGACTACAACGACGGTTTCGTGATGCCGCTCGCGCTGCCGCACACCACGCTCGCCGCCGCCTCCCGGCGCGCCGACGGGCTGCTGCGGCTGACCTCCGGCGCCATGCCGGGGCCGGTGGTGGAGCTGGCGCCGGACGGGCTGGTCCCGGCCGCGACGGCGGGGTCCTGGGCGGCGTACCCGGCGGGGGTGGTGTGGGCGCTGCGGGAGGCCGGACTGCCGGTCGGCGGCCTGGACCTGCACATCGACAGCTCGGTGCCCACCGGGGCCGGGCTGTCCTCGTCCGCCGCCCTGGAGGTGGCCACCGCCACCGCGCTCAGCGAGCTGTACGGACTGGGGCTGGACCGGCGGCGTATCGCCCGGCTGTGCCAGCGCGCGGAGAACGCCTTCGTGGGCGTGCCCTGCGGGATCATGGACCAGACCGCCTCGGCCTGCTGCACCGCCGGGCACGCGCTCTTCCTGGACACCCGGGACCTGCGGCAGGTGCAGGTGCCGTTCGATCCGGCGGCCCGGGGGCTGCGTCTGCTGGTGGTCGACACCCGGGTCAAGCACGAGCTGGCGGACGGCGCGTACGCCCAGCGGCGCGCCTCCTGCGAAGTCGGCGCGCGGGCGCTCGGTGTGCGCGCCCTGCGCGATGTGCCGTTCGTGCAACTGAAAGAGGCCCTGACCCAATTGGCCGGTGACCGGACCGTCCAGCGGCGGGTGCGCCATGTGGTGACCGAGAATCGACGCGTCGAGGAAGTCGCCGACCTCCTCGACGCCGGGAAGATCGAGGAGGTCGGGCCGCTGCTGACCGCCGGACACGCCTCCTGCCGGGACGACTTCGAGGTCTCCTGCCCGGAGCTGGATCTCGTCGTGGCGTCCGCGGTCACCGCGGGTGCCCTCGGGGCCCGGATGACAGGCGGCGGATTCGGCGGTTCCGCGATCGTGCTGGTGGCCGAGGAGGCGGTCGGCCGGGTGAGCGGGGCGGTGCGCGAGGCGTTCGCCGCGGCCGGTCACCAGGAGCCGCGCATCTTCCCGGCGTTGCCTTCGGACGGCGCGCGGCGGCTGGTGTGAACGGCGCTGACGCGCTCGACGGCCACCTTTCCCGATCAAATTCCGTCAAAGTTGATTGACTTGAGCACCGATGAGGAACACTGACCCCACTGCGATCGGTGGGGGCCGACACTCTCCAGGGGTTTGAGGGTGATGGAGGACGACGGGCGGAAGGGCCACGGGTCTTCTCCGCATCCGGCGACATGGGGGTGGCTGTGGCACGTATCCGGGTTCTCGTGGTGGACGATCACCGCATCTTCGCCGAGTCGCTCGCCGCTGCCCTTGCGGCCGAGCAGGACGTCGAGGTGGCGGCGGCCGGCAGCGGACCGGCCGCGCTGCGCTGCCTGGACCGCGGCGCGGCCGAGGGGCGCCGTTTCGATGTGACGCTGGTCGACGCCGAGCTGGGCCTGTCGTCCGATGGAGCCCTCGGCTCCTGTACGGCCGAGCAGGGCGCCGGGCCGCGGCCGGTCCTCGACGGTCTGTCCCTGGTCAGCGCGGTCCGCTCGGCCCATCCGGCGGCGCGCTCGGTGGTGCTCGCCGAGCGCGACGACCCGCGCCGGGCCGCCGCCGCGCTGCAGGCCGGGGCGTGCGGCTGGGTGGCCAAGGACTGCTCGCTCTCCCGGCTGCTGGTCGTCATCCGCGGGGTGCTGCGCGACGAGACCCACCTGCCGCCCGCGCTGCTCACCGGGGTGCTGCGCGAGCTGACCGCGGCCCGCAAGCACCGGTCGGAGAGCGAGCGGCTGGTGGAGTCGCTCACCCCGCGCGAGCGCGAGGTGCTGCGCTGCATGGTGGCGGGGCTGGGCCGCAAGGCAGTGGCCGAGCGGCTGTATCTCTCGCCCCACACGGTCCGCACTCATATGCAGAACGTGCTGGGCAAGCTGGGGGTGCACTCCACGCTGGCGGCCGTCGCGCTCGCCCGCCGGGCCGGGGTCGGCCCCGCCCCGCTAGCCGGGGACGTTGTCGAACGGGGCAGTCAACTGGCGTAGCAGCGCGGCGAGTTCGGCGCGCTGGGCATGGCTCAGCTCGGCCAGGATGGCCCGCTCCTGGGCCAGCAGTCCGGCCAGCGCCTCATCGGCCCGGTCGCGCCCCTCGGCGGTGAGCCGGACCAGCACTCCACGCCGGTCACTGGGGTCGGGCAGGCGCTCCACAAGGCCCTTCTTGGCCAGCCTGTCGATGCGGTTGGTCATGGTGCCCGAGGTGACCAGCGTCTGGGTGAGCAACTGCCCTGGTGAGAGCTGGTAGGGAGCCCCCGCGCGGCGCAGCGAGGTCAGCACGTCGAACTCCCAGGGCTCCAGCTGATGCTCGGCGAAGGCGAGCCGCCGCGCCCGGTCCAGATGGCGGGCGAGCCTGCTGACCCGGCTGAGCACTTCCAGCGGTTCCACGTCGAGGTCAGGGCGCTCGCGGCGCCACGCTGCGACCAGCCGATCGACCTCGTCCTCCATGGCGATCAGTGTAATAGGTCTGTCGACATGAAGTCTCTTGATGTCAAGAGATATTATGGTGGACTGCTGGGCATCGAAGGCGGGAGCAATCGCTCCGCTTCGCACCGTCCCGCACATGCTAGGGGGCTCGACCCATGCACCACCCACCGACCTGGGATCCACACCAATACCTGCGGCACGCCACTCACCGGACCCGCCCCTTCCATGACCTGCTGGCCCGGATACCCGGCCTGCCGGCCGCCGGCCGGCCGCCCCGGATCGCCGATCTCGGCTGCGGTCCCGGCAACGTCACCGCGCTGCTCGCCGACCGCTGGCCCGACGCCCGTATCACCGGCTTCGACAACTCCCCGGAGATGCTGGCCGAAGCCCGGACCCGCGCGGGGCGCACCCCCGGCGGCGGACGTCTCGACTTCCGGTACGCCGACGCCGCGGAGTGGACGCCCGACGAGCGCTACGACCTGATCGTCTCCAACGCCGCCCTCCAGTGGGTGCGGGGCCACGCGGACTCCTTCCCCGCCTGGATCGACGCGCTGACGCCCGGTGGCACCTTCGCCTTCCAGGTCCCCGGCAACTTCACCGCGCCCAGTCACGCGCTGCTCGGCGAACTCTGCGACACCCCGCGGTGGCGCGACCGCCTGCGGGGATACGGCCGCGCCTTCGTGCACATCCTCACCCCGGCCGACTACCTGGAGCGGCTGACCGTCCTGGGCTGCGCGGTCGACGCCTGGGAGACCACCTATGTGCAGCTGCTGCAAGGCGAGGACCCGGTCCTGGAGTGGGTCAAGGGCACGGCCCTGCGGCCGGTGCTGACCGCGCTGCGCGACGACCCGCCGGCCCGGGAGGAGTTCCTCGACGAATACCGGGACCTGCTGCGCAAGGCGTATCCCGCGGGCCCGTACGGGACGCCGTTCCCCTTCCGGCGCATCTTCGTGGTGGCCCGCAGGGAGCATCTGGGCTGATCCCTCCGCTCACGCCCCGGGCCCTTCCCCCCGCACTTTTGCGGGGGGAAGGGCCCGGGGACGTAGCTGTTTCGGGAGGTCAGCTGCGCCGGTGGCCGATCAGCCGCGGCTTGGGCTCAAGGCCGTCCAGGCCGTGCCAGGCCAGATTGACCAGGTGCGCGGCGACCTCGGCCTTCTTGGGCTTGCGCACGTCCAGCCACCACTGGCCGGTCAGCGCGACCATGCCGACCAGCGCCTGCGCGTACAGCGGGGCCAGCTTCGGCTCGAAGCCCCGGGCCTTGAACTCCAGCCCCAGGATGTCCTCCACCTGCGTCGCGATATCGCTGATCAGCGAGGCGAAGGTGCCGGTCGACTGGGCCACGGGCGAGTCCCGCACCAGGATGCGGAACCCGTCGGTGTACTCGTCGATGTAGTCGAGCAGCGCGAACGCGGCCTGCTCCAGCAGCTCCCGCGGATGGCCCGCGGTCAGCGCGCCCGTCACCATGTCCAGGAGCTGACGCATCTCGCGGTCCACGACCACCGCGTACAGCCCCTCCTTGCCGCCGAAGTGCTCGTACACCACCGGCTTGGAGACCCCGGCCTTCGCCGCGATCTCCTCCACCGACGTGCCCTCGAAGCCCCGCTCGGCGAAGAGCGTGCGACCGATGTCCAGCAGCTGCTCCCGGCGCTCCGCGCCGGTCATCCGCACCCGGCGGGCACGCCGGCTCCCGGAAGCCGGGCCCCGGTCCCGTTCCTTGGTTGAACTGCTTCGTCCGCTGTCGATCGCCACGCCTCAATCATGCCGCGTGCGCGGCGTCCTCCTGGCGGCGGGCGTCGATGCGGGCCTCACTGGGCCACCGCACGTCGTACGCCCAGCCCGCCTTCTCGAACCAGCGGATGATCCGGGCGCTGGAGTCCAGCTGCCCCTTCAGTACGCCGTGCCGCGCGCAGGTGGGGTCGGCGTGGTGCAGGTTGTGCCACGACTCGCCGCAGGACAGCACCGCCAGCCACCAGACGTTCCCCGACTTGTCGCGCGACTTGAACGGACGCTTGCCCACCGCGTGGCAGATCGAGTTGATCGACCAGGTGACGTGGTGCAGCAACGCCACCCGCACGAGTGATCCCCAGAAGAACGCGGTCACCGCGCCCTGCCAGGACCAGGTCACCAGGCCGCCGATCACCGGCGGGATGGCCAGCGAGACCACCGTCCACAGCACGAACTGGCGGGAGACCCGGCGGATCGCGTCGTCCTTGATCAGGTCCGGCGCGTACTTTTGCTGCGGCGTCTGCTCCTCATCGAACATCCAGGCGATGTGCGCCCACCACAGCCCCTTCATCAGGGCCGGGACCGTCTCGCCGTACCGCCACGGCGAATGCGGGTCGCCCTCGGCGTCGGAGAACTTGTGGTGCTTGCGGTGGTCGGCGACCCAGCGCACCAGCGGCCCCTCCACCGCCAGTGAACCGGCGATCGCCAGCGCGATACGCAGCGGCCGCTTCGCCTTGAAGGAGCCGTGCGTGAAGTAGCGGTGGAAGCCGATGGTGATGCCGTGGCAGCCGATGTAGTACATGGCCACCATCAGGCCCAGGTCCAGCCAGCTCACCCCCCAGCCCCAGGCCAGCGGGATCGCCGCCAGCAGGGCGATGAAGGGAACGACGATGAACAGCATCAGGGTGATCTGCTCGACGGACCGCTTGCTGTCCCCGCCGAGCGTGGCGGAGGGAAGCGGGGTTTCCTGGGCCTTCGGCGTGTCTTCGACCACGTCGGGGCTTGCAGTCATGGGATCCCTCGGGGGGCTCGGGGGACGGCTACAGATACGTAACCTACGGCGTCGTAAGTATGGCAGGGCGACCATGGCGGGCAAGAGGGCTGTTCACCCGGCAGGCGGCGCGGCACCTATCCTGGAGGGCGTCGGACAGCGCGGTCCGCACCTCGCCAGAAGCACCGGGTCGTGGGCCCGCGGCCACAGCCGCAGGTGCACTTAACCGGTTTGAGCCCGTACCGCTTGCCAAGGAGCCGACCTGTGAGCAGTGCCGACAACACCAACGCCGCCCTGCGCGCCGACATCCGCCGGCTGGGCGATCTGCTCGGCGAGACCCTCGTCCGGCAGGAAGGCCCGGAGCTGCTGGATCTCGTCGAGCGCGTCCGCGCCCTCACCCGTACGGATGGTGAGGCAGCCGCGGAACTGCTCGGCTCCACCGATCTTCAGACCGCGGCCAAGCTGGTGCGCGCCTTCTCCACCTACTTCCACCTGGCGAACGTCACCGAGCAGGTGCACCGCGGCCGCGAGCTGAGCACCAAGCGCGCCGCCGAGGGCGGCATCCTCGCCCGCACCGCCGACCAGCTCAAGGACGCCGACCCCGAGCACCTGCGGCAGACCGTCGAGCGCCTGAACGTCCGCCCGGTCTTCACCGCGCACCCCACCGAGGCCGCCCGCCGCAGCGTGCTGAACAAGCTGCGCCGCATCGCCGCCCTGCTGGACACCCTGGCCGCCGGCGGCGACTCCCGCCGCGTCGACGTCCGCCTCGCCGAGAACATCGACCTGCTCTGGCAGACCGACGAGCTGCGCGTCGCCCGCCCCGAGCCCGCCGACGAGGCCCGCAACGCCATCTACTACCTCGACGAACTCCACGCGGGCGCGGTCGGTGACGTCCTGGAGGACCTGATCGCCGAGCTGGAGCGCGTCGGCGTCAGCCTGCCGGCCAGCACCCGACCGCTCACCTTCGGCACCTGGATCGGCGGCGACCGCGACGGCAACCCCAACGTCACCCCCGAGGTGACCTGGGACGTTCTGATCCTCCAGCACGAGCACGGCATCACCGACGCCCTCGCCCTCGTCGACGACCTGCGCGCCGCGCTGTCGAACTCCATCCGCAACAGCGGCGCCACCAAGGAGCTCCTCGACTCCCTCGGCACCGATCTGGAGCTGCTGCCGGAGATCAGCCCCCGCTACAAGCGGCTCAACGCCGAGGAGCCCTACCGCCTCAAGGCCACCTGCGTACGGCAGAAGCTCCTCAACACCCGGGAGCGGCTCGCGGGCGGCACCCCGCACCAGCCCGGCCGCGACTACCTCGGCACCGCCGAACTCCTCGCCGACCTGAGCCTGATCCAGGACTCGCTGCGCGCCCACCGCGGCGGGCTGATCGCCGACGGCCGGGTGGAGCGCTCCCTGCGCACGCTGGCCGCCTTCGGCCTCCAGCTCGCCACCATGGACGTCCGCGAGCACGCCGACGCCCACCACCACGCCCTCGGTCAGCTGTTCGACCGGCTCGGTGAGGAGTCCTGGCGGTACGCCGACATGCCGCGCGACTACCGGCGCAAGCTGCTCGCCAAGGAGCTGCGCTCGCGCCGCCCGCTCGCCCCCCAGCCCGCCCCGCTGGACGCCGCCGGAGCCAAGACGCTCGGCGTCTTCCGCACCATCCGGGAGGCCTTCGAGCGCTTCGGGCCCGAGGTCATCGAGTCGTACATCATCTCCATGTGCCAGGGCTCGGACGACGTCCTCGCGGCCGCCGTGCTCGCCCGCGAGGCCGGGCTGATCGACCTGCACGCCGGCTGGGCGAAGATCGGCATCGTGCCGCTGCTGGAGACCACCGACGAGCTGAAGATCGCCGACCGGCTGCTCGACGAAATGCTCTCCGACCCCTCCTACCGGCGGCTGGTCGCCCTGCGCGGCGACGTCCAGGAGGTCATGCTCGGCTACAGCGACTCCTCGAAGTTCGGCGGCATCACCACCAGCCAGTGGGAGATCCACCGCGCCCAGCGGCTGCTGCGTGACGTCGCCCACCGGCACGGCGTGCGGCTGCGGCTGTTCCACGGCCGCGGCGGCACCGTCGGCCGTGGCGGCGGGCCCACCCACGACGCGATCCTCGCCCAGCCCTGGGGCACCCTGGAGGGCGAGATCAAGGTGACCGAGCAGGGCGAGGTCATCTCCGACAAGTACCTGGTGCCCGCGCTCGCCCGGGAGAACCTGGAGCTGACGGTCGCCGCCACCCTCCAGGCGTCCGCGCTGCACACCGCCCCCCGCCAGTCCGACGAGGCGCTGGCCCGCTGGGACGCCGCGATGGAGACCGTCTCCGAGGCCGCGCACGGCGCCTACCGGCGGCTGGTGGAGGACCCCGACCTGCCCGCCTACTTCTTCGCCGCCACCCCGGTGGACCAGCTCGCCGAACTGCACCTGGGCTCCCGGCCGTCCCGCCGCCCCGACTCCGGCGCCGGTCTGGACGGGCTCCGCGCCATCCCGTGGGTCTTCGGCTGGACCCAGTCCCGGCAGATCGTGCCCGGCTGGTTCGGTGTGGGCTCCGGGCTCAAGGCCGCGCGCGAGGCCGGCCTGGGCAACGTGCTGGACGAGATGCACCAGCACTGGCACTTCTTCCGCAACTTCCTCTCCAACGTCGAGATGACGCTGGCCAAGACCGATCTGCGGATCGCCCGGCACTACGTCGACACCCTCGTCCCGCAGGAGCTGCGGCACGTCTTCGAGACGATCGAGGCGGAGCACGAGCTGACGGTCCGCGAGGTGCTGGGCATCACCGGCGAGGCGGAGCTACTGGACTCCAGCCCGGTGCTGCAGCAGACCTTCCGGGTCCGCGACGCGTACCTGGACCCGATCTCCTACCTCCAGGTCGCGCTGCTGGACCGGCAGCGCTCGGCCCGCGAGCGCGGTGAGGAGCCCGATCCGCTGCTGGCCCGGGCGCTGCTGCTGACCGTCAACGGCGTGGCGGCGGGGCTCCGCAACACGGGGTGACCTCGCGGTCGGCGACCGTGGCATGACTCGGCCGGGGCGCTCCTCACGGAGCGCCCCGGCCGAGTCGTCTCTTTCCGGCGCCAGGCCCCGGCCCCCGGATGCCCACCGGCGAGCTCCGCCGCCGCCCTTCGGCGAGCCCGGCCCCGACCCCTGGCGGGCTCGGCGCCGGCCCTTGGCGGCCCCGGCCCCCGGTGGGTGTCGGCGAGCTTGGCCGCCTGTCCACCGTGCCGGGGCTTCGCAATACGGGGTGACGTCTTCGTCATCGAAAAACGCCGGGCGGGCTGTAAAGCCCGTCCGGCGTTTGAGGACCGGGGCTCCGGGGCGGCGCCCCGGTCACATGAGGGGCGGCTCAGCCGCGGGAGAGGCGGCGGACGAGCAGGCCGCCGCCGGCCAGCAGCGCGAGGGCCGCGCCGCCGATGATCCAGATCGAGGAGCCGGCGCCGGTCTCGGCGAGGTTGCCGTCCTCAGCCTTGGCGGAGGGGGAGGCGGAGGCGCCCGGCACCGACGCGGAGCCCGACTCGGAGGGGGACGCTCCGGCCGAGGGGGAGGCCGTCGCCGACGCGGACGCCGTGGCGGACGAGGACGGGGACGAGGACGGCGGGGTCTGGCCGCCGTCGTCGTCCGCGCACTCGGTCCAGAAGACCTTGTGCTTGGCCTTGCCGTGTTCGCCGTCGAAGTTCCAGATCAGCTTGTAGTGGCCGTCCGGCAGGGTCAGATCCTCGGTGCGGCCGTGGCCCTCGTCGTCCAGCGCGATCGCACCGGACTTGGCCTCGGCGTCCTTGGTGCCGGTGGGCGGCATCTCGACGATCTTCCAGTCCGCCTGCTGACCGCCGTCGAAGCCGAAGGCGTCCAGGTAGAAGGTGCACACATGGGGCTCGTTCTTGCGGAGCTCCTCGCCCGTGGCGGCGTCGTGGATCTTGACGGTGCCGTTGTCGCCGGGCGGGGTCGCGTGCGCGGCGGCCGACGCGAACAGCGGGGATACCGCCGCGGCCGCGACCGCGCATGCAAAGGGGAGAGTGCGCATAGGGGAATACCAACTTCGGTGTCGAGCTACGGGGAAGTCGGGGGGGTGGTGGCTCAGCTTCCTGTCAGCTCGCCCGCTGGTCAACGGAGGTTGCGCCCCTCGCGCGGCTTTGAGGCGCATCCATCCCTATTACTCCGGGTAACGATCCGGTGAATGCGCGATTCCGGATGTTCGGGGTGCGTCAGAGCAGGGTCGCGAAGGACGCCACCAGCAGCGCCCCGCCCAGTCCGCCCATCACCCAGGCCGTACGGCGCAGTCGCATGCCCCCGCCCACCAGCACCGCGGCCAGCAGCAGGGAGCCGCCGAACGGCACCCAGGCATGCAGGGTCCCGGCCAGTCCGGTACGGATCACCTCGTCGGTGCCGGACTTGACCGCCACCGGCACCTCGTCGCCCTTGCCGTCGGTGACCGCCGCGTCGATCCGCATCCCGGTGCGCGCCTCGGCGGGTCCGCCGGGCGGGATGAAGGTGCCGGTGCACCAGTCGCCCTTGCACGCGGAGACCCGCAGGGTGCCGCGCTCATGCCCCTTGGCGAACATGGCGTGCCGGGCGGTGCCCCAGGAGGCCCACACCCCTGCGACGATCACGAGCAGGGCGAGCAGCGCCAGCGCGGTCTGCCTGGCGAGCAGCAGCAGTCCGTACGCGCTCTCGCCCATGCGTCGCGTACGGCTGCGTCTGACCGGAAGAGTGCCACTGCTGGAAGGCATGGCGGCGATCCTTGGCCATCGGTCGGCGCCGGTCAACCTCGCGGGGGTGGTTCGACGGCTCCTGTCCGGCCATGTCGTCCGTGGCCCGATTCAGGAGTTGTACGTGCCTTGGGCGCGCTCCAGGCCGTCCACGATCAGCGTCTCCACCGCGTCGGCGGCCCGGTCCACGAAGTAGTCCAGCTCCTTGCGCTCGGCCGTGGAGAAGTCCTTCAGGACGAAGGCGGCCACGTCCATCCGGCCCGGCGGGCGCCCGATCCCGAACCGCACCCGGAAGTAGTCCGGGCCCAGCGACTTGGTGATCGACTTCAGCCCGTTGTGCCCGTTGTCGCCGCCGCCCAGCTTCAGCCGCAGCGCGCCGTAGTCGATGTCCAGCTCGTCGTGGATGGCGATGACCCGGCCGACTGGCACCTTGTAGAAGTCGCGCAGCGCGGTGGTCGGGCCGCCGGAGAGGTTCATGAAGGACATCGGCTTGGCGACGACGACCCGGCGGCTGCCCGGGCCCGGCGCACCGACCCGGCCCTCGACCACCTGTGCCCGCGACTTGTGCGACTTGAACCGGCCGCCCATCCGCTCGGCGAGCAGGTCGGCCACCATGAAGCCCACGTTGTGGCGGTTGGCGGCGTACTCCGGGCCGGGGTTGCCCAGTCCCACGATCAGCCAGGGGCTGTCCGCGTCGCTCATCTCGCTCATTGTCCTTCTCTCTCCTGCTCCTGGCCCGTCTTCGCCTGTTTCGCTGCTGCTCCACACATACACCGCCGCCCCGCTCCAGCGGAGCGGGGCGGCGGCGGGTGATGAGGGAGGGGGAGGATCAGCCCTCGGCGCCCTCGGCCTCGGCGCCCTCCTCGGCCGGAGCCTCGGCCTGGGCGGCGACGACCTGGAGGACGACAGCGTCCTCCTCGACGGCCAGCGTGGTGCCCTCGGGCAGCGTGATGTCCTTGGCGAGGACCGAGTGACCGGCGTCCAGGCCCGCGATGGAGACGGTGACCGACTCCGGGATGTGGGTGGCCTCGGCCTCGACCGGCAGCGCGGCGAGGATGTGCTCGAGCAGGTTGCCGCCCGGGGCCAGCTCGCCCTCGGTGTGGACCGGAACCTCGACGGTGACCTTCTCGCCGCGCTTGACCAGCAGCAGGTCGACGTGCTCGACGAAGCCCTTCAGCGGGTCGCGCTGCACGGCCTTGGGGATGACGAGCTCGTTCTTGCCCTCGAGGTCGAGGCCGATGAGCACGTTCGGGGTCTTCAGCGCGAGGAACAGGTCGTGGCCCGGGAGCACGACGTGGACCGGCTCGCTGCCGTGACCGTAGATGACGGCGGGAACCTTGCCGGCGCGGCGGGCGCGGCGGGCGGCACCCTTGCCGAACTCGTTGCGGGGCTCAGCGGAGATCTTGACCTCGGCCATGAGAGCACTCCTCGTAGTCGATAAAGCGATCTGGTGGACGTCACCCGGCCACGAAAGACCTGCTACGAAGAGCGCGTCGATAACGGATGAGCTGTGCGGACACAGCCTCCCTCGCCGAGCAACTCACCGATTCTATCCCACCGTTTCTTGATCGCCCCCGTGGTGCCGCTTACCGCCGTGGCCTGCGGATACGACTGCGGATACGACCGCGGAGACGACTGAGGCCACCCCGGACGGGTGGCCTCAGTGGAGCAGATAAGCCGGACATGACCGACCGGGCCTACTCGTCGAACAGGCTGGTGACCGAGCCGTCCTCGAAGACCTCGCGGACCGCGCGGGCGATCGTCGGAGCCATCGAGAGCACCGTGACCTTGTCCAGCTCGATCTCGCTCGGCGTGGGCAGGGTGTTGGTGAAGACGAACTCGCTCACCTTGGAGTTCTTCAGGCGGTCGGCGGCCGGGCCGGAGAGCACGCCGTGCGTGGCGGTGACGATGACGTCCGCCGCGCCGTTGGCGAAGAGCGCGTCAGCCGCGGCGCAGATGGTGCCGCCGGTGTCGATCATGTCGTCGACCAGGACGCAGACGCGGTCCTTCACGTCACCGACGACCTCGTGCACGGTGACCTGGTTGGCGACGTCCGGGTCGCGCCGCTTGTGCACGATCGCCAGCGGGGCGCCGAGCCGGTCGCACCAGCGGTCGGCCACCCGCACCCGGCCGGCGTCCGGCGAGACGACGGTCAGCTTGGAGCGGTCGACCTTGGCACCCACGTAGTCCGCGAGGATCGGCAGCGCGAAGAGGTGGTCGACCGGGCCGTCGAAGAAGCCCTGGATCTGGTCGGTGTGCAGGTCGACCGTGAGGATCCGGTCGGCACCCGCGGTCTTGAGCAGGTCGGCGATCAGGCGGGCCGAGATCGGCTCGCGGCCGCGGTGCTTCTTGTCCTGCCGGGCATAGCCGTAGAACGGGACGATCACGGTGATGCTCCGCGCGGAGGCGCGCTTCAGAGCATCGATCATGATCAGCTGCTCCATGACCCACTGGTTGATCGGGGTCGTGTGGCTCTGGATCACGAAGCAGTCGGCGCCGCGCGCCGACTCCTCGAAGCGAACGTAGATCTCGCCGTTCGCGAAGTCGAATGCCTTGGTCGGGACCAAGCTGACGCCCAACTGTTGGGCGACCTCCTCGGCCAGCTCGGGGTGGGCGCGGCCGGAGAAGAGCATCAGCTTCTTCTCGCCGGTCGTCTTGATCCCGGTCACAGCACAGTCTCCTTGGATATCACTTCATGTGCTATTGGGTGCGCTTCCTTACGGTACGCCCCGCACGGCGCACCCGCGCACGTCACAGCCGCTCGTCGTCCGCCTGACGGGCGGCCTGGGCGGCCTGCGCCGCGGCGCTGCCGGGGCGCTTGCGGTCCACCCAGCCCTCGATATTCCGCTGCTGGCCTCGGGCGACAGCGAGCGAACCCGGGGGCACGTCCTTGGTGATGACGGAGCCGGCGGCGGTGTAGGCGCCGTCCCCGATCGTGACAGGAGCCACAAACATGTTGTCCGAGCCCGTCTTGCAGTGGGAGCCCACCGTGGTGTGGTGCTTGGCCTCGCCGTCGTAGTTCACGAAGACGCTGGCCGCACCGATGTTGGTGTACTCGCCGATCGTCGCGTCGCCCACGTAGGACAGGTGCGGCACCTTGGTGCCCTCGCCGATCTCGGCGTTCTTCATCTCCACGTAGGTGCCGGCCTTGGCCTTGGCACCGAGCCGGGTGCCGGGGCGCAGGTACGCGTACGGGCCGACGCCGGCGCCCTCGCCGATCACCGCGCTGTCGGCGACGGTGAAGCTCACCGTGGCACCGGCGTGGACGGCCGTGTCGGTGAGCCGGGTGTTCGGCCCGACCTCGGCGCCCGCGCCGATCCGGGTGGCGCCCAGCAGCTGGGTGCCGGGGTGGATCAGCGCGTCGGGCTCGAAGGAGACGGTGGCGTCCACCCAGGTGGTGGCCGGGTCGACGACGGTCACGCCGTCCAGCATGGCCTGCCGCAGCAGCCGCTCGTTGAGCATCCGGCGGGCCTCGGCCAGCTGGACCCGGTTGTTGATGCCGACGATCTCGCGGTGGTCGGCCGCCAGCGAGGCGCCCACCCGGTGGCCGGCCGCACGCAGGATGCCGAGCACGTCGGTGAGGTACTCCTCGCCCTGGCTGTTGTCGGTGCGGACCTTGCCGAGCGCGTCGGTGAGCAGGGCCGCGTCGAAGGCGAAGACCCCGGAGTTGATCTCCTGGATCGCGCGCTGGACGTCGGTGGCGTCCTTGTGCTCGACGATCTCGGTGACGGCGCCGTCCGGGCCGCGCATGATCCGTCCGTAGCCGGTGGCGTCGGGCACCTCGGCGGTGAGCACGGTCACCGCGTTGCCGTCGCTCTGGTGGGTGGAGACCAGCGTGCCGAGGGTCTCGCCGGTCAGCAGCGGGGTGTCGCCGCAGACCACGACCACGGTGCCGTCGAGGGTGACGCCGCTGTCGCCGAGCTGCTCCAAGCCCATCCGGACCGCGTGCCCGGTGCCCCGCTGCTCCGCCTGGACGGCGGTCAGCGCGCCCGCGTCCACCTCTGCGATGTGGGCGGCGACCCGCTCGCGGGCGTGTCCGACGACCACGACCAGGTGCTCGGGGTCGAGTGTGCGGGAGGCGGTGATGACATGTCCGACAAGGGACCGGCCGCAGATCGCGTGCAGGACCTTCGGGGTCGCCGACTTCATGCGGGTGCCCTCACCCGCTGCGAGAACGACGACGGCTGCCGGGCGGTTGGCGCTCACGGGTGTGCCCTTCGGCTTCGGGGGTGGACAACCGCAGGATACCGGGGGGTTGTCCGGCCGAAACGAGCGCGGGTCCTGACCTTGGTGGTCAGGACCCGGAGTGAGAGCTCCCCCGCAAGGACTCGAACCTTGACAAACGGCTCCAAAGGCCGCTGTGCTGCCGATTACACCACAGGGGATGGCGAAATGACCCATTTGGGACATTTGGTCAGGCCGTTGGGCTCGGCACCTCACACTATGCCGTACCACCGGCCTCCGACGCGACGATAGACGATCGGGCTCCGTACTCCGTGTGACCTCGCTGAGCGGACGCCTGGAGCATCTGGTTCGAAACCCTGGTCGATTCACTAGTTCGAGGGAAGCGGTGACGCCCCACCGGCCCGGGACACGCCGCGCACTCCCGCGCGCCCGGGAAAACCGGTGGCGGGCGGCCGTAGTCTGGTGCGTATGAGCGGATCGGGGGAAGCCGTTGACCAGGACGCGCCGCGCGCGTCCGGCGGATTGTGGTGGTGGCCGCGGCGGCGGAGTGTCGTCCTGGACGTTCTGCTGGCCCTGGCGTCGGCTGTCGAATGCGCCTTCGAGGGGATCCCCTTCGCGCGTGAAGCCGAGGTGCCGGCGGCGCTCGGGGTGTCGCTCGGCATCGTCGTCGGCCTGACCCTGGTGCTGCGGCGGCGCTGGCCGCTCGCGGTGGTGCTGATCACCATCGCGATCACGCCCGCGGAGATGGGCTTCCTCCTCGCCATCGTGGGCCTCTACACCCTCGCCGCCTCCGACATTCCGCGCCGGATCACCGCCGTGCTCGCCTCGATGTCGGTGGTCGGCACGATCATCATGACCATGATCAGCCTGCACCGGGACATGGAGCAGGACGGCTGGCAGCCGCCGGGGTGGGTGGCCCCGCTGATAGCGACCACGATGGCGGTCGGCATCACCGCCCCGCCGGTGCTGCTCGGCCTCTACGTCGGCGCCCGGCGGCGGCTCGTGGAGAGCCTGCGGGAGCGCGCCGACGGCCTGGAACGCGAGCTGTCGCTGCTCGCCGAGCGGGCGGAGGAGCGAGCCGAGTGGGCGCGGAACGAGGAACGCACCCGGATAGCCCGGGAGATGCACGACGTCGTCGCGCACCGGGTGAGCCTGATGGTGGTGCATGCCGCCGCGCTCCAAGCGGTGGCCCTGAAGGACCCGGAGAAGGCCGCGAAGAACGCCGGGCTCGTCGGCGACATGGGCCGTCAGGCGCTGACCGAACTGCGCACCATGCTGGGCGTGCTGCGCTCCCACGACGCCCCGGCCACGGCGCCGGCCGCCGCCCGCCGGCCCCAGGAGTCGGCGCCGCTGGCCGCGGTCACCGCCGCCGCCTCGGCCGCCGCGGACGAGGCGGCCGGCGGCCCCCGCCTGGCCGAGCTGGAGGCACTGGTCGGGCAGTCCCGGATGGCCGGGATGGAGGTCGAGCTGTCCGTGGAGGGGGACGAGCGCGCCTACTCACCGCGCGTGGAGCAGACCGCGTACCGCGTGGTGCAGGAGGCGCTCACCAATGTGCACAAGCACGCGCCCGGCGCCAGGACCCGGATCCGGCTCGCCCGCCGCAGCGCGGAGGTCGCGGTGCTGGTGGAGAACGGCCCCTCCGAG
The DNA here is from genome assembly GCF_058215555.1 of Streptomyces sp. JLBT605. Taxonomy (NCBI): domain Bacteria; kingdom Bacillati; phylum Actinomycetota; class Actinomycetes; order Kitasatosporales; family Streptomycetaceae; genus Streptomyces; species Streptomyces sp. JLBT605. The sequence goes on along the minus strand of NZ_CM177087.1, from coordinate 2,317,908 downwards.
CGCGGCGCGGCGGAGCCCGGGCTGCCCAGCGGGGGAAACGGCCTGATCGGCATGAAGGAGCGGGTCGCCACACTGGGCGGCGGCTTCGTCTCGGGCCCCACCGACTCCGGCGGCTTCCGGGTCTCCGCGGTGATACCGAACCGCACCCCGGCCACCCCGGCCATCCCGGGCGCGGTCCGCGCCTGACCCCACCGGCCGCCGGGGGCCTGGGCCACGGCCGGCGTCCGGTCCGCGCCGGGCCCCTGGCTGTGGTCGGCACCTGAGCCGTGGCCGCCGTGCGGGTCGCGGCGGGCCCCTGGCCGTGGCCGGCGTCTAGGCCGCGCCTGGCTCCTGGGCCGTGCCCCGCCCGTGCCCGCGGGCGGCCGGCGGCGGGGGCCGGGCGGGCGTCGGCGGTTCGGGCCGAGTCGGCGGTCCCGGGCGGCCGCCCCGGCCGGGACCGGGGCGACCCGCGGAGGCGCCCGGCCGGCGCGGTCAGGGGCGGGAGAGGCGGACGGGCAGGGCGCCGGTCACCAGGCTCGCCAGGGCCGCGTCGATGTCCGGCCCCAGATACCAGTCGCCGCTGTGGTCCAGGCTGTACACCCGGCCCTCGGTGTCTATGGTCAGCAGCGCCTGGCCGTCCGCCTCCTCACCCAGCGGGGCGATCCCGGTGCCCAGCGCGCGCCCCAGATCCTCCAGTGTCCGGGCGAGGTGCAGGCCGCTCATCGGGTCGATCAGGAAGGGCGTCGGCGCGATCTGCCGCCCCGCGCCCGGCGGCCGGACCGACAGCCCGCCGAACTCCGCCCACGCCTCCACCGCGGCCGGGAAGACGCTGTGCCGGTGACCGGCGGGGGACTCGTGGGCGCGCAGCGCGTCGGCCCAGACCTCGGCCTGCCGGATGTCCCAGCGGCCGGGCTGCCAGCCCGCCTCCCGCAGGGCGGCGTCGACGGCCACCGGGAAGCGGGTCGCCGCAGTACGTTCGAAGGCGCGCATCGATCAGCCCCTGGCCGAACGGGAGAGGGCGGAGCGGTTCCGGTCGAAGGTGGAGGCGGCAGACGGGCGGGCGGTCTCGAAACTCTCCACGCCGGCCACGCCGAAGTGCGCCAGCAGCGCCGCGCAGGACCGGCAGGGCGGGGCGTAGCCGCCGTGCTGCGGATCTCCGTCCTCGCGGATCCGGCGCGCGGTGATCCTGGCGTGTTTCAGGGAGCGCCGCGCCTCGCCCTGGCTGAGCGGTTTGCGGGAGGCACGTTTGCTGCGGGAGCCCTCCACGGCGTTCAGGTGGCGGGTGAGCAGCACGGCCTCCGGGCAGCGGCCGGTGAAGCGCTCCCGCTGGGCGGTGCCGAGGGTGTCGAAGAAGTCCTGGACCAGCGGGTGGAGCGCGGGCGGCTGGTCGGCCTTGCCCGCGGTGCAGGTGAGGGTCTCGCCACGGACCGCGAGCGCGGCGGCGACGGTGGGCAGGATGCTGTCCCGGCGGTGCAGCAGCGGCGGCGGCCCGGCGGCCTCCCCGGTGCCGCTCCAGCGGAGCCGGGGGTCGTCCCCTCCGTCCCCCGCGGGCTCGCCCGAGGCCGGCTCGGATGCGGCGGCGCCGCGACCCTCCGTAGTGTGCATGACGGTTTTCCCCTCCCGCGCAATCTGCGCGCAATCCTTGCGCAATCCCCCAGTTGCGGGGGCCAGCCTGCCAAATGGGGCGGCTGGTGCGGAAGTCAGGTGTCCTCCGGGCGCGTCGCGGGGGTAGGCGTGGTGACTGTGGGTGCCGGGCGGGGCCAGGGGTTGCGGCACCACATAGTCTGTCCGTCAGTAGCCAGCAGCAGCAGGGGGCAATACCGCCATGACGACAGGTCGCCAAGGGCTGGGCGCACCTCCCAGCCGTCCGGCCGGGGGACCGCCCGCGCCACCGAACACGGCCTACGCCGGGCAGGTCGTGCACTTCCCGGACCCGGTCCGGGCGGCTCGGCATCCCAAGGGTGTGCGGGTCGACGACGGCGGATTTCCGGACTTCTCACCCTACGCCCGGGCAGCTGCCGAAATAGCCGAACCCCCCGAGGGTTTCGGCGTCGACGAACTCCGGCTGACCGACTTCGTGTCCGCGAACGCCGCGCTGCACGCCGCTGGACACGAACTGTGGGAGGGCATCCCCTCGGTCGCCACCCCGCACGGCTGGACCTGGCACCATGTCGCCGGCACCCGCCGGATGGAGCTGATCCCCGTCGAGGTGAAGGCGCTGCTGCGCCACCACGGCGGACTGGCCACCGCGCACGTCGACCAGGACAAGCGCGGCACGCGGCCGCTCCAGGAGACCCGGCCGGTCCACTTCGGCCTGCCCAAGCGCGGGATCTCGGTCACCGAGGAGCAGGTGCTCGGTGCCGAGGAGGACCTCGGCTACCGGCTGCCCGCCGCCTACCGCGCCTTCCTCAAGGCGGCCGGCGGCTGCGCCCCGGTCGGCGCCGCACTCGATCCGGAGCTGGGACTCCTGGTCGACCAGCCCTTCTTCACGGTGCGCGACCAGGCCGCGGACAACGACCTCGTCTACGTCAACAAGTGCCTGCGGGACCACTTCACCAAGGACTTCCTCGGTGTCGGCTTCGTCCAGGGCGGAGTGATAGCCGTGAAGGTCAAGGGCGACGCGATCGGCTCGGTGTGGTTCTGCGCGTACGACGACGCGCGCGACCAGGACGGCTGGACGGTGCGCGACCGCTCCGAGCGGCTGCTGCTCCCGTGCGGTGACGACTTCGACGCCTTCCTGCTGCGACTGGCGGGCAACCCGCCGGAGCTGGAGACCGTGGCGCATCTGATGGTGGACGGCGGCTTCGCGTACGCCGTCCCGGTGGAGGGGTGAGCGCGGTGGTGACGTTCGCGCAGGCACAGGAGCGCGCCGAGCTGTGGATCAACGGCGGTGTCCCCGCCTACCAGCAGCGCGAGGTGCGGGTGCGGGAGTTCGACCTGGGCTTCGTGGCCTGGGCCGAGGACCGCGAGCAGGGACCGGTCTCGGACTCCGCGGCCGACGGCGCGCGGCTGGTCATAGCCCGCGACAGCGGGGAGACCACGCTCTGGCCGGCGCTGCCGGTCGGTGAGGTCATCCGCCGGTACGAGGAGGAGTACGGCGCTGCCGACGAGGCTCCGGCCCCGGCCGCCCCGCCGCAGCGCATCGACCTGAACGCGACCTCCTTCCTGCTGACCCCGCCGGAGTGGCTCCAGGAGGCCGCCGACGCCATGGGCATCCCGGACCGGCGGTCCGGGGCGTCAGCGGCCGGCCGCGCGCAGGCGCGCGGAGCGGAGGCCCGCGGGACGGCCCCGGACGGATCCCCGGCCGGTGGCCCCGGCGGCGGCAAGGCCCTGAACATCCCCGGCGGCACGGCCGGTTCGGCCGGCGACGCGCCGGGTGCGCAGCCGCCGGGCGTCCCGTCCGGCGCCTCCTCGGGGCTCCAGGACAGCAGCCCGTGGGCGGCACCCGCGCCGCCCGGCTCCGGCACGTCCGCGCCCGGCCCCTTCGGTGGCGCGTCCGGCCCGGCGCCGTCCGTCGCGGGTACCGGCGGAAGCCCGTGGGCCGACACCAACGCCGGTGGCGCGGACGCGGACCGCTCGGTCGTCCCGCCGGCCACCGTCTTCGCCCCGCCGCTCACCGGCTCCGACGACGAGGACACCCCGCCTCCGGGCGTACGGCCGGACGCCAAGACCGAGTTGATGTCCGCGGGCAGCGCGCTGCCGCCCACCGCCATCGCCCCCGCACTGGACCTGCCGGGCCCCGGCGCACCCGGCCCCGCCGGCGCCCCGCCCGTGCCCGGCGCGCTTACTCCTCCGGGGGCTCCCGGGATGCCCGGTGCCCCGGGCGGTCAGCCGGGCGTCGGGCCGAACACGCCGCCGCCCACCGGTCCCGGTGCTCCCGGCGCGCCCGCGGGCGGCTATGTGCCGACCCAGATGGTCTCCGCCCTGGACGCGGAGAGCCTCGGTGCCGGTGCGCCCGCTCCGGGTGGGCCTGGTGCCGGGGCGCCTGGTGTGGGTGGGCCGAACGCCGCGCCGCCCGGCGTTCCCGGTGCGCCCGGCACCCCCGGTGCCCCCGCCGGTGAGGTGCACGCGGCCGCCACCATGCTGGCCGGCGCGCCCGGTCAGCCGGGTCCGCTGCCGCCGGGCGTCCCCGGTGCGCCCGGCGTGCCGCACGCGCCCGGGGGCCCGGGTGTGCCCGGCGCGCCCGCCGCTCCCGGGGTCCCCGGCCCGCCCGGTGCCCCCGGCATGCCGCACGCGTCCGGCGCGCCTGGTGTCCCCGGCGCCCCCGGCATGCCGCACGCGCCTGGTGCCCCCGGTGTGCCCGGTGCCCCCGGCGTACCCCACGCGCCCGGCATGCAGCCGCCCGGTGCGCCCGGAGCGCCCGGTGCCGGTGCTCCGAACGCCGCGCCGCCCGGCACTCCGGGAGCCCCAGCCTCGCCCGACGGCGGCATGCACGCCGCCGCCACCATGCTCGCCGGAGCCCCGGGTGCCCCTGGTGCCCCCGGAGTGCCGGGGCAGCCCGGTGGTCCCGGTGCTCCGGGCGCCGGTCCGCACACCCCGCCGCTGGTCTCGCCGGGCACCCCGCCGCCCGGCGTGCACGCCGCGGCCACCATGCTCGCCGGCGCCCCGGGCACGCCCGGGGCCCCCATGGCCCCCGGTATGCCCGGAGCCATGGGGCAGCCCGGCATGCCGGGGGCTCCGGGAATGCCCGGCGCCCCGGGTGCGCCGGGCCAGCCGTACGGCTATCCGCAGGCGCCCAGCGGGCTGCCCACGGTCGGCCCCGGTTATATGGCGGTGCTCCGCTACCGCGCGCAGGACGGCTCCGAGCAGCAGCTCATCCGCCGTTCCGCGCCCGGCACCGCGCACCCCGAGTGGCAGATCCTGCACGAGCTGCGCGCCATGAACGTGCCGCCGCAGCAGGTGCTGGAGCTCCACACCGAGCTGGAGTCCTGCGATCTGCCCGGCGGCTACTGCGCACGCATGATCCGCGAGTCCTGGCCGCAGGTGCGGATCAGCCACACCGCCGCGTACGGCCGCGACCACGCCACCCGCCAGCAGGGCGTCCGTCATCTGATCGAGCATCAGGGCGAGTTGCACCAGGTGGCCGACGGCCCGGCCCGCCCGGCGCCGAACCGGGTGCCGCTGCCGCACCCGAGCCAGGTGCAGCCGGTGCCCCCGGTCCCGCCGGAGGGGCTGGCCCAGGAGTTGGTCCAGGCATTCGGCCCGCAGGGCATCTTCCGCTTCGACCAGCGCGCGGTGTCCCGGATGGGTGTGCCCGAGGTGGTCGCGCAGACGCTGGTGTGGGCCGGACTACCGGTGGACTTCGGCCCGTTCTTCTGGGCGCAGGCCCAGCCGGGCCGCCCGGTGCCGACGCTGGCTGAGCTTGCGGCGGAGCGCGGCGTGCAGCCCGCCGCGGACGCCGGTTCGTACCTGGTGATGGGCAACGACTTCGGTCGCCAGCTGTGCGTGCAGTACGGCACCGCGCACATCGTGGCCGTGCCCGCGGAGGCGGGCCCCGGCGGCCAGCCGGTGCCGCCGCAGTTCGTGAACACCGGGCTGCCGGAGTTCGTGCGCTGCATGGCCCTGTTGGGCCGGATGTGGCGGCTGCGGTACGGGCTGACGCCGGAGCAGGCCGGGCACTGGACGGTCGACTTCCAGGCGCAGCTCGCCGCGCTCGATCCGGCGGCGCTCGCCGCGCCGGACAACTGGTGGGCGGTGCTGCTGGAGCAGATGTGGGACGGACTGCTCTGACGCCCCGCCGCTGAGACCCCTCACTGGCGAGCCGTCACCGGCCCTCGGGTCTGCTCCGGCGGAGTGGATCCCGGGCAGGACCAGGCGCCCGGCCGGGAAACCGGCCGGGCGCCTTCGCGTTCCCGATCACCCCGTGTGGTGGCGGCTTTTTGCCCCCTCGCGCCCCTGAGGAGGCACTGGGAACGCACCCCTGACCGGATGGCTGAGCGGAGTGTCGCGTTATGGGCGATTCGCTCGCATCCATCAAGATGTGCGCCGGACCGCGTTGCCCGCCGTACCAAAGGGGTCGTAAAGGATGAGTCCGTCGGTGTCACCGCATGGCATTCCCGTCGTCGGCCGGGGCGGCCGTGGCTACCGTCCCGATCAGGTCGACCGTCGGCTGGCGGACCTGTCCCGGGAGCGCGATCTGGCGTGGGAACGCGCGGCCCGGCTGACCGTCCTCGCCAACCAGATGACCGGCAAGCTCGAGCAGCTGCGCGAGGCCGTCGCCCAACTCGCCCCGCCGAGCTACGAGACGCTCGGCGAACGCGCCCAGCTGATCCTGGCGGTGGCCGAGCAGGAGGCCGCGGGGCTGCGGGCGCGCGCGGCGGACGCGGCGCGGCAGAGCCGGGAGGCCGCCCAGGCCGAGGCCCGGACGCTCCGGGAGAGCGCCCAGGAGGAGGCCGGCCGGCTGCGCGCCGCCGCCGAGGAGGCGGAGCGGCGCGTCCTGGACGAGGCGCAGGTGATGGTGCAGGAGCTGCGGACGGCCTCCCGGCGGGACGCCAAGGCGGTGCGCACCGAGGCGCACGACGAGCTCCGGGAGGCGCGCGAGCGGGCCGCGGCCCTCCTGGCGGCCCAGGAGCGCGGGCACGCCGAGCGGTGGGAGGCACTGGAACGCGAGTGCGCGGATCTGCAGGTGGCGGCGGACGCGCGATGGGCGGAGCTGGAGGAGTACGCGCTGGCCGGGCTGGTCGAGGCGGAGCGGGCGTACGCGGCGGTCGGCGAGGCCGCGCGGCACCAGCTGGAGGAGGCCGGGGCGCGGGGTGAGGAGATCATTGCCCAGGCCCGGATCCAGGAGCAGCGGGTGGAGCGCGACACCGAACGCACCCTGCGCGAGCACGCGGTCCGGCAGGAGGAGCTGCGCGCGCACCTGGAGCACATCCGCGGCAGCCTGATGGCCGTCACCGGCCGGCCCCCGACGGTCCCGGAGCCCGACCCGGGCCCGGACGCGAGCCGCGGGCAGTCCGCCGGCCGCGCCGCGACGGTCCCCGAGCCCGACCCGGGCCCGGACGCCGGCCCGTCGGCCGACCCCGCCGCGGCCTGCGCACCCCGCCCCGAGCCGGCCGCCGACCCGGAGCGCCCCGCCGCCCCCACCGGCCGAGTCCCCGGCCCGGCAAAGCCCACTCCCACCTCCGACTGACCCCGCCGCGCCCGCAGCCCAGCCCGGCGCCCGGGCCGCCTCCGCCGGGGCCGCGCGCCCCTGCGCCTCTGCTACCTCTGTCCAGGCCAGGGGCTCCGGTCCAGGTGGCCGACGCCCCCGCCCTGCCCGCCTCCGCCCCGGGCCGCGCGCGGCTGGGCCGTGCCTGTGCCTCTGCCGCGCCTGTCCAGACGCAGGGCCCGCCGCGTCGAGGTGGTCGACGTCCCCGCCCTGCGCGCTTCTCCGGCGCCCGGACCGCCTGCGTCCGGCCGCCGTCCGGCCTGCCTCCGCCGGGGCCGGGCGCGGCTGGGCTGGGCCTGTGCCTCTGCCCCGCCGGTCCGGACGCGGGGCCCGCCGCGTCGAGGTGGCCGACGCGCCCGCCCGGCTCGCTTCACCCGGCGCCCGCCCCGCCCACGCGGCCTACGCCTCCGCCGTGGCCGACGCCTCTGTCCCGGCCGCCCCGGCCCCGGCACCGGCGGCGCCCGCCGTACCCGGTGTGCCGGCCGTGCCGAATGGGCCCGCGGCCTGGGCCGCGCCCGCCGCGCCCGCCGCGCCAGCCGTACCCGCCGCCCCTGGCGCGGCCGACGAGGCCCGGGCCCCGGCAGCCTCCGCTACCCCCGCCACCTCCGCGGCGTTCGCCGCTTCCGCGTCCTCGCGCCAGACCGGGAAGCGGCGTGGTGCGAGCAGGAGCAGGGTCAGCAGGGCGAGGGCGCCGGCCGCGGCTGAGCCCAGGTAGACGTGGTCGATGACGGTGCCGACCGCGCGCCGCAGGTAGTCCGCGGCCTGGTCGCTGAGGCCGCCCTGGTGCTCCAGCGCGTCGGAGACGGAGTCGAGGTCGTCCGGCAGCCCGGGGCGTATCGCCTCCGGCGCCTTGTCCAGCCGGGCCGCCAGCGTGGCGTTGGCGACCGCGCCGAACAGCGCCGCGCCGACACTCTGGCCGACCTGGCGGCAGAAGAGGACGGACGCGGTCGCCGTGCCGCGCTCGGACCAGCCGACCGAGGACTGGACCCCGATGATCAGCGGCAGCTGGAAGAGGCCGAGGCCCGCGCCGAGCGCCAGCATCAGCAGTCCGAGCTGCCAGGCCGTACCGGGGTAGGGGAGCAGCGGGAACGCCAGCAGCACCATGGTGGCCACCGCGATGCCCGCGATCGCGCACCACCGGATGCCGATGCGGGTGTAGACGCGGTTGCTGAGCGCGGCGGAGATCGGCCAGCTCAGCGACATCGCCCCCAGCACCAGGCCGGCACCTATCGGCCCCAGCCCCAGCACCGACTGCGCGTACGTCGGCAGGAAGACGCTCGGCGCGATGATCAGCAACCCCAGGGCGCCGAGCGCCAGATTGACCGCCGCGATCGTCCGGCGGCGCCAGACCCAGCCGGGGATGATCGGTTCGGCGGCCCGCCGCTCGATCCACACCGTGCCCGCCACGCACACCGCCGTGAGCCCCAGCAGTGTCAGCGACGGCGCCGAAAGCCACGGCCAGGCCACCCCGCCCTGGACCAGCGCGGTCAGCAGCAGACCACCGGAGGCGAAGATGGCCAGCGCCCCGGCCCAGTCGACCCGGGGCCGCTCGCCCGGGGCGCGCACCGGCCGCGCCGGCTCGTGCAGATGGCGGGCGACCAGCCAGAGCGCCAGGCCCCCGAGGGGCAGGTTGATCAGGAAGATCCAGCGCCAGTCGGCGTAACCCGCGAGCAGCCCGCCGACGGCCGGTCCCAGCACCGAGGAGAGCGCCCACACCGAGGAGAGCCGGGCCTGTATCTTCGGGCGTTCCTTGTCCGGGTAGAGGTCGGCGGCGATGGTCTGCACGGTGCCCTGCAGCGCGCCGCCGCCCAGCCCCTGGACGATGCGGAAGGCGATCAGCGCGGCCATGTTCCACGCCATCGCGCAGAGCAGCGAACCGGCGACGAAGACGATGATCCCGGCGATCAGGACCGGCTTGCGGCCGAAGGTGTCGGAGAGTTTGCCGTACACCGGGAGGGTCACGGTGACAGCGAGCAGATAGCCGGAGAACAGCCAGGAGAAGACCGAGAAGCCGCCCAGGTCGCCGACGATCTGCGGAACGGCCGTGGCGATGATGGTGGCGTCCAGCGCGGCGAGGGCCATCGCGAGCATCAGCGCGGCGACCACCGGCCCGCGCCCGTCCGGCGGCGCGGAGGCAGGGGCCGGGAGTGCCGGGTTCGTGTCCGTCCGCCGCCGTGCGGTGCCGCCCACCTGAACGCCCCCTCCGTCACCTGCCTGTACGGCCCATGAATGACTCTAACCGTCCGACCCCTAGGGGATGTTCCGAGTTTCCTCCTACTCGCGTCTCGTACCGGCGGATGACGAGCGGCCCTCCTGAGGGCCCTACGGTTGTCATGTCCGACTCCGGACGGCCCGACCCGGGGGGTGGGGCTAGCACCCCCATGAATACGGAGCCGCGCACCATCGCGGCCACCCCGCCGCTTCCAGCAGGCTTCAGGGGGTGATCGGAGCACGGATCACCGTGCGGCAAACGACCAAGGAGACTTACCGTGACAACGGCTGTATCGATTCCCAAGACCGGGGGCAGCGGAGGGCATACGGCTGTTGCCGCCAGGGGACGCCAGGTCGTCAAGGCGTACGGCTCCGGCGAGACCCGGGTCGTCGCGCTCGACCACGTCGACGTGGACATCGCCCGCGGTCAGTTCACCGCGATCATGGGCCCCTCCGGCTCGGGCAAGTCGACCCTGATGCACTGCCTCGCCGGGCTGGACACCGTCACCTCCGGCGAGATCTACATCGACGAGACCGAGATAACCCGGCTCAAGGACAAGAAGCTCACCCAGCTGCGACGGGACCGGATCGGCTTCATCTTCCAGGCGTTCAACCTGCTGCCCACCCTCAACGCCATCGAGAACATCACCCTCCCCATGGACATCGCGGGCCGGAAGCCGGACCGCGCCTGGCTGGACCGGGTCGTGGAGACGGTGGGGCTGGCCGGACGTCTCAAGCACCGCCCCAACCAGCTCTCCGGCGGTCAGCAGCAGCGCGTCGCGGTGGCCCGCGCGCTCGCCGCCCGCCCCGAGATCATCTTCGGTGACGAGCCGACCGGAAACCTGGACTCGCGGGCCGGCGCCGAGGTGCTCGGCTTCCTGCGTCGCTCGGTGGACGAGCTGGGCCAGACCATCGTGATGGTCACCCACGACCCGGTCGCCGCCTCCTACGCCAACCGGGTGCTGTACCTCGCCGACGGCCGGATCGTCGATGAGATGTACAACCCGACCGCCGACCAGGTCCTGGACCGGATGAAGAGCTTCGACGCCCGTGGGCGGGTGTCATGACCGTCCTCAAGACCTCGATGCGCAACTTCTTCGCGCACAAGGGCCGGATGGCGCTCTCCGCCGTCGCCGTCCTGCTGTCCGTGGCGTTCGTCTGCGGCACCCTCGTCTTCACCGACACCACCAACGCCACCTTCGACAAGCTCTTCGCCGCGACCTCGCCGGACGTCACCGTCGCTCCGAAGAACGCACCCGACCCCGACGAGGTCCTAAAGACCCGGACCCCGCCGACGCTGCCCGCCTCGCAGATCGCCCAGCTCAAGGGCATCAAGGGCGTCAAGGACGTCACCGGGGAGACGTCCTCCTCCTCCATCACCGTCGTCGACAGCAACGACGAGAACATCGGCCCGACCAGCGGCGGCCCGACGATCGCCAGCAACTGGGACCGCAACGAGCTGCGCGCGGTGGAGCTGACCTCCGGCCACCCGCCGCGCGGCCCCACCGAGGTGCTGCTCGACGCCGACACCGCCGAGAAGAAGGACCTGAAGATCGGTGACCGGCTGCGGGTCATCGCCCTCCCCGGCGACTTCAACGTCAAGATCGTCGGCATCGCCACCTTCACGGTGACCAACCCCGGCTCCACCATCATCTGGCTGGACGACGCCACCGCGCAGAAGTACGTGCTCGGCGTCCCGGACGCCTACACCAGCTTCGGCCTGACCGCCCAGCCCGGCGTCAGCCACGAGCAGCTGAAGAAGGCCGTCATCGCGCAGATCGGCCCCGACTTCAAGGTGCTGACCAAGGCCGAGGCGGCCGACAAGGCCCGGGACAGCGTCGGCGACTGGCTCGACATCATGAAGTACGCGATGCTCGGCTTCGCCGGGATCGCCGTCCTCGTCGGCATCTTCCTCATCGTCAACACCTTCTCCATGCTGGTGGCCCAGCGCACCCGCGAGATCGGCCTGATGCGCGCCATCGGGTCGAGCCGCAAGCAGATCAACCGCTCGGTGCTCATCGAGGCCCTGCTGCTCGGCGTCATCGGCTCCGTCCTGGGCATCTTCGGCGGCATCGGACTGGCCATCGGACTGATGAAGCTGATGGGCGGCATGGGCCTTGAGCTGGACACCGACGAGCTGACGGTGAAGAGCTCCACCCCGATCATCGGCCTGCTCATCGGCGTCGTGGTCACCGTGATCTCCGCCTACATCCCCGCCCGCCGGGCCGGGAAGATCTCCCCGATGGCCGCGCTGCGCGACGCCGGCACCCCGGCGGACGCCCGTTCCGGCCGGATCCGGGCCGCCGTGGGCCTGCTGCTCACCGCGGGCGGCGCGGCCGCCCTGGTGATGGCCGCCGGCGCCGACAAGGCCGCCGACGGTTCGATGTTCCTGGCCGGCGGCGTGCTGCTGACCCTGATCGGCTTCATCGTCATCGGCCCGCTGCTCTCCGGCTTCCTGGTCCGGGTGCTCTCCGCGATCCTGCTGCGCGCCTTCGGCTCCGTCGGCCGGCTGGCGGAGCGCAACGCGCTGCGCAACCCGAGGCGCACCGGCGCCACCGGCTCCGCGCTGATGATCGGCCTCGCCCTGGTCGCCTGCCTGTCGGTGGTCGGCTCCTCGATGGTCGCCTCCGCCAGCGACGAGCTGGACAAGTCGGTGGGTGCGGACTTCATCATCCAGTCCGACCAGGGCATGCTCCCGATCACGGACGCCACCGCGCAGAAGGTGCACCGCGCCCAGGGCCTGGAGCACGTCACGGACCTGAAGATGTTCAAGGGCGTCCGGATCACCTCGCCGGACGGCAAGACCACCAAGAAGGAGGTGCAGGCCGCCGACCCCACCTTCGCCGAGGACCTGCGCACTCCGGTCATCTCCGGCAACCTCACCGAGGGCTTCGGTCCGGACGCCATCTCGGTGCCCGAGGGCTTCGCCGAGGACCACAAGGTCAAGCAGGGCGACACCCTCACCGTCACCCTCACGGGCGGCCGGGCGGCCAAGCTCACCGTCGCCGCCGTCACCTCCGAGGACGTCACCTTCAACAAGGGCGCGTTCTACGTCGGCATCAAGACCGCCGAGAAGTACGTCCCGGCCAAGCGGATGCCCGCCGACGACATGATGTTCGCGGCGGCCAAGGACGGGCAGGACGAGGCCGCCTACGCCTCGCTGAAGAAGGCGCTGAAGAAGACCCCGCAGATCAAGGTCCGCAACCAGACCGACTACAAGAAGCTCATGGAGGACCAGGTCGGTCAGCTGCTCAACCTGGTCTACGGGCTGCTGGGTCTGGCGATCATCGTCGCCATCCTCGGTGTGGTGAACACCCTGGCGCTGTCGGTCGTCGAGCGGACCCGGGAGATCGGCCTGATGCGCGCCATCGGCCTCTCCCGCCGCCAGCTGCGCCGCATGATCCGCCTGGAGTCGGTGGTGATCGCCCTCTTCGGCGCGCTGCTCGGCCTCGGCCTGGGCATGGCGTGGGGTGCCACCGCGCAGAAGCTGATGGCGCTGGAGGGTCTGAAGACCCTGGAGATCCCGTGGCCGACGATCATCACGGTCTTCATCGGCTCGGCCGTGGTCGGCCTCATCGCCGCCCTGGCCCCCGCCTTCCGGGCGGGCCGGATGAACGTCCTGAAGGCCATCGCCACGGACTAGGCACAACCAGGCAGGCTGCTGCCCCGGCGACGGGGTGAGCTTCGCGGCCCGGTCCGGTGCGCTCACGGGGGAGCGCACCGGACCGGGCCGCTTCGCTGTCAGCCTCCGGGCCGGCCGCCGCCTCGGCGTCCGGCCCCGGCGTCCGGCGCGGCTGTCGGTGGGGCGTCGTAGTCTGGGATACCCCGGCCCGTTTCGACGCGTCGGGCGATTCGCGTTGTCCACACCCGCACACCTGCGCCTACCTGGGACGGGAACTGCCTCATGAGCCTGCACGGTCTGCTCGACGCCGTCATCGAAGACCCCGCGCTGGCCGAGGCGGTGCGGGCCGCCGCCGACGGCGGCCGCACCCATGTCGACCTGGTGGGCCCGCCGGCCGCCCGCCCCTTCGCCATCGCGGCCGTGGCCCGGTCCACCGGGCGCACGGTGCTCGCGGTCACCGCCACCGGCCGGGAGGCCGAGGACCTGGCCGCCGCGCTGCGCAGCATGATGCCGCCGGGCCGGGAAGACTCGGTGGTGGAGTACCCGGCCTGGGAGACCCTGCCGCACGAGCGGCTGTCGCCGAGGTCGGACACCGTCGGCCGGCGGCTGGCGGTGCTGCGCCGCCTGGCGCACCCCAGCGCGGACGACCCGGCGGCCGGGCCGGTGTCGGTGGTCGTCGCCCCGGTCCGTTCCGTGCTCCAGCCGCAGGTCAAGGGGCTGGGCGAGCTGGAGCCGGTCAGTCTGCGCAGTGGGCAGACCGCCGATCTGGGCAAGGTCGTCGAGGGCCTGGCGGCCGCCGCCTACTCCCGGGTGGAACTGGTCGAGAAGCGCGGTGAGTTCGCGGTGCGCGGCGGCATCCTCGATGTCTTCCCGCCCACCGAGGAGCATCCGCTGCGGATCGAGTTCTGGGGCGACGACGTCGAGGAGATCCGCTACTTCAAGGTCGCCGACCAGCGCTCGCTGGAGGTCGCCGAGCACGGTCTGTGGGCCCCGCCCTGCCGCGAGCTGCTGCTGACGGACGAGGTCCGGGGGCGCGCCGCGGCGCTGGCCGAGGCCCACCCCGAGCTGGGCGAGCTGCTCGGCAAGATCGCCGAGGGGATCGCCGTCGAGGGCATGGAATCCCTCTCCCCGGTGCTGGTCGACGACATGGAGCTGCTCCTCGACGTGCTGCCCGAAGGCGCCATGACGGTGGTGTGCGACCCGGAGCGGGTCCGTACCCGGGCGGCCGACCTGGTGGCCACCAGCCAGGAGTTCCTCATGGCGTCCTGGGCCGCGTCCGCCGGGGGCGGCGAGGCGCCGATCGACGTCGGCGCGGCCTCGCTGCGAGGCATCGCGGACGTCCGCGACCGGGCCCGCGAGCTGGGCATGATGTGGTGGTCGGTGAGCCCGTTCGCCGCCGGCGACATCGAGCCGGACGGCAGCGGCACCGAGCTGGACGGGGATACCCTCCGCCTGGGCATGCACGCCCCCGAGAGCTACCGCGGCGACACCGCCCGCGCCCTCGCCGACACCAAGGGCTGGCTCGCCGACGGCTGGCGCACGGTCTACGTCACCGAGGGGCATGGCACCGCTGCCCGCACCGTCGAGGTGCTCGGCGGCGAAGGCATCCCGGCCCGCCTGGAGGCCGATCTCGCCGAGATCACCCCGTCCGTGGTGCAGGTCGCCTGCGGCTCCATCGACTACGGCTTCATCGACCCGGCCCGCAAGCTGGCCGTGCTCACCGAGACCGACCTGTCCGGCCAGAAGGCGGCCGGCAAGGACGCGGCCCGGATGCCCGCCCGCCGCCGCAAGACCATCGACCCGCTCACCCTCCAGGCCGGCGACTACATCGTCCACGAGCAGCACGGCGTGGGCCGCTACATCGAGATGGTGCAGCGCACCGTGCAGGGCGCCACCCGCGAGTATCTGCTCGTCGAGTACGCCCCCGCCAAGCGCGGCCAGCCCGGCGACCGACTCTACATCCCCACCGACCAGCTGGAGCAGGTCACCAAGTACGTCGGCGGGGAGGCCCCGACCCTGCACCGGCTCGGCGGCGCCGACTGGACCAAGACCAAGGCGCGCGCCAAGAAGGCGGTCAAGGAGATCGCCGCCGACCTGATCAAGCTGTACTCGGCCCGGATGGCCGCCCCCGGCCACACCTTCGGCCCCGACACACCCTGGCAGCGGGAGCTGGAGGACGCCTTCCCGTACGCCGAGACCCCCGACCAGCTCACTACCATCGCCGAGGTCAAGGAGGACATGGAGAAGTCGGTCCCGATGGACCGGCTGATCTGCGGCGACGTCGGATACGGCAAGACCGAGATCGCCGTGCGCGCGGCCTTCAAGGCCGTGCAGGACGGCAAGCAGGTCGCAGTCCTGGTGCCCACCACCCTCCTCGTCCAGCAGCACTTCGGCACCTTCTCCGAGCGCTACGCGCAGTTCCCCGTGGTGGTGAAGGCGCTCTCCCGCTTCCAGACCGACACCGAGGCCAAGGCGGTCCTGGAAGGTCTGCGGGAGGGGTCGGTCGACGTCGTCATCGGCACCCACCGGCTGTTCTCCTCCGAGACCAAGTTCAAGGACCTGGGCCTGGTCATCGTCGACGAGGAGCAGCGCTTCGGCGTCGAGCACAAGGAGCAGCTGAAGAAGCTGCGGGCCAACGTCGACGTGCTGACCATGTCCGCGACCCCGATCCCGCGCACCCTGGAGATGGCGGTGACCGGCATCCGCGAGATGTCGACCATCACCACCCCGCCGGAGGAGCGCCACCCGGTGCTCACCTTCGTCGGCCCGTACGAGGAGAAGCAGATCGGCGCCGCGATCCGGCGTGAACTGCTCCGCGAGGGCCAGGTCTTCTACATCCACAACCGGGTCGAGTCCATCGACCGGGCCGCCGCCAAGCTCCGCGAGTTCGTGCCCGAGGCGCGGATCGCCACCGCCCACGGCCAGATGTCGGAGACCGCCCTGGAGCAGGTCGTCGTCGACTTCTGGGAGAAGAAGTTCGACGTGCTGGTGTCGACCACGATCGTGGAATCCGGCATCGACATCTCCAACGCCAACACCCTGATCGTGGAGCGCGGCGACAACTTCGGCCTCTCCCAGCTGCACCAGCTGCGCGGCCGGGTCGGCCGTGGCCGCGAGCGCGGCTACGCGTACTTCCTCTACCCGCCGGAGAAGCCGCTGACCGAGACCGCCCACGAGCGGCTGGCCACCATCGCCCAGCACACCGAGATGGGCGCGGGCATGTACGTCGCCATGAAGGACCTGGAGATCCGCGGCGCGGGCAACCTCCTCGGCGGCGAGCAGTCCGGCCACATCGCCGGGGTCGGCTTCGACCTCTACGTCCGCATGGTCGGCGAGGCGGTCGCGGACTACCGCGCCTCGCTGGAGGGCGGCGTCGAGGAGGAGCCGCCGCTTGAGGTGAAGATCGAGCTGCCGGTGGACGCGCACGTCCCGCACGACTACGCCCCCGGCGAGCGGCTGCGCCTCCAGGCGTACCGGGCCATCGCCTCGGCCAACAACGAGCAGGACATCGCGGCCGTCCGCGAGGAGCTCACCGACCGGTACGGCAAGCTCCCCGAGCCGGTGGAGAACCTGCTGCTCGTCGCGGGTCTGCGGCTGCTGGCCCGTGCCTGCGGCGTCTCGGACATCACCTTGCAGGGCACCAACATCCGCTTCGGACCGGTGGAGTTGCGCGAGTCGCAGGAGCTGCGGCTCAAGCGGCTCTACCCGCGCACGGTCATCAAGCCGGCCACCGGGCAGGTGCTGGTACCGCGCCCGATGACGGCCCGGGTCGGCGGCAAGCCGGTGGTCGGGCGGGAACTGCTCGCCTGGACCGGGGAGTTCCTGACCTCGATCCTGGGTTCCTGAGGGGGTTTCCGGTGGGTCGCCGCGACGCCGCGGAGATCCACCGGACACCCATCGGGCACCCCCGCCTTCGGCGCGCCGGATGTCAGGGAAGTCGCCGCGCGACACCCCCGTGTCCGCGCTCGCGCCTGGCCCCTGACGCGTCACCGGCCCTGTTCTGCCGAGGAGGCGGACGTCAGGCGCCCGGCGGACCGGTCGGCCATGACCGCACGGCAAGGGGGGGTCCTTCAATCGTGCGGCGCTCAGGGAGATGCGAGGTCGACTTCACCAAGGGTCCGCCGGGGCGTGTCCCCGACGCTATGCCCGCCGGAGCGGCGCCGCGAGGAACACTGTGCACAGTGAAGCCCCGAGCCGGTTGCGCTGAGAACCGCGAAGGCCGGCACCGGGGCCGTGCACAGGGCCCGGTCACAGGGTCGGCCGGGCTGGGCTCACCGGCGACGCGAGGCTGTCAGGCCCCGGCTCACCGGCGGAGCGAGGGTGCCAGGCCGCGGCCCACCGGGCGGCGCAAGGCTGCCAGGCCCGGTCACAGCCGGCGCAGCGCCCGCATCGCCAGCCAGAGCTCGTACTTCGCGCTCGGGGCCCGCAGCAGCGAGCGCCCCAGCGCCTCTTCCGCCCTGGCCAGCCGCTTCCGGGCGCCGGGCAGCGAGATGCCCAGCGCGCCGGCCGCCGCCGGGAGCCGGGCGTCGGCCGCCAGCCAGGCCCGCACGGTCTCCGGGCCGGCGGTCACCTTCGCCCGCTCCAGGGGATCGAGTTGGGTCCGCGCCCAGATCCCGGCGGCCGGGGTGCCCAGTACCGCTTCCAGAGTCGCCGGCCCCCCGGGCGCGGCAGGGGCATGCCAGTGAGCCGTGGAGTGGAGCTGGAGCGCCAGCCAGGCCGCGGACTGATCGGCCAGACTGCGCCCCAGGTCCAGCCCCAGCAGGTCGTCCAGCTGCCGCATCCGGGCGGCGAGCGTGTTGCGGTGGATCTTCAGATGCAGCGTGGCGGCGCCGCCGAAGCTCAACCAGGAGCCGAGCGTGCCGAGCAGCTCCTGCGGGCCGGGGTCGGCACGCCGGGACGGGACGTGCCGCAGGCAGGGGCCCAGCAGCTCCGCCGCCCAGGCACGTCCCTCGGGGGTGGACAGCACCG
Organism: Streptomyces sp. JLBT605; assembly: GCF_058215555.1. Classification (NCBI taxonomy): domain Bacteria; kingdom Bacillati; phylum Actinomycetota; class Actinomycetes; order Kitasatosporales; family Streptomycetaceae; genus Streptomyces; species Streptomyces sp. JLBT605. The sequence continues at coordinate 2,299,981 of NZ_CM177087.1, read as the reverse complement.
AGCTGTCGGTGTGCCGTCCGAAACTGGCGCAGCCCTCGGGAGAGTTGCGCGCCACCGCCAGCGCGTGGAACGCCTGCTCGTAGCCGACCGGTGTGTCCCGCAGCGGGACCGCGGCGCTCACCCCGACCCGGCAGGAGGGGATCCGCCGGGTGATCAGCCGGTCCAGCCGCCGCTCCCGATCCGGATCATCCTCCCGACCCGTCTCCCGACCCGTCTCCCGGCCCGTCTCCCGACCCGCTTCCTGATCCGCCTCGGCGGGCACCAGCGCGACCAGATGCTGGGGACGCACCGGGCAGGGCACGATCCACGCCAGGCCGCGCGCGGCGCGCGCGATCTGCTCCGCTATCTCCCGGCGCCGATGGCCGGGGCACTCCACCACGTAGACCCGGTTGAGGCCGGGCAGCGCCCGGCCCAGCGCCGCGGCGATCCGCTGGGCGGCGGGCACGCTGCCCACCATCAGCAGATGGAGCACCGCCTCCCGGCTGTGCGCCTCGGCGAACTCCACCCGCCGCCGGTGGCGTTCGGCCTCCTCCACGCGCCAGCACAGGGCGAGGGTGCGGGCGGTGTCGGCCAGCAGCACGCTCGACGTCCGGGTGCCGTCGGCCGGTTCGACGACGGCGAGGTACGGGGACGCCCCGGCCGCTCCCTCACATCCGAGGCTGACCAGATGGACTCTGCCCGTCCGGCCCTCCGCCCCGTCCGCGCCCGCGATCGAGCCGCCCAGGACGGCCGACGGCGTGCCGCGCCGGTGCAGATCGGCGGCGGCCGAGCCGGCGAGGGCGAGCGTGCCTCCCGCGGGCGGCGCCTCCGACGCCGACGCGAGCACCTCGCCCTCCGGCCCGACCACCGCTACCACCCCCGCGGTGCGCCGGGCCAGCCACGCGATGATCTCGCGCACCGCCCGACGCCTGGCCGCCAGCCGGGCGAGCGTGAGCACGTCCTCGGCGCGGTCGCTCCGGATGTCCAAAGGCGCTGGTCGCATGGCATCTCACAGTAGTGCGTGCGGGCGTCCGCGCGGTCGGCCGTCGGCCCCGCCGTCAGCCCCGCCGTCGGCTCCCGAATCACCCTCGCCGCGCCGGCGCCGCCGAGGCCACAACACCGCAGCGTGAGCGGGGAGTTGCGGGGGGTTGCGCCCCGCTGGAGCGTTCGTGTTCGATACGGGCGTACTCCGCGCGTTTCGTGAGCCAAGGGGGAGGACCTCACCGTGACGGCGTGTGCCTCCGCTGCCACCGGCATGCGCCTGACCCGGTGTACGGCCGCCGCGAAGCGCCTGGGCCTGGTGTTGCTCCTGTTCGGCGCGCTCCTCGTCCTGTTCACGGTTCTCGCCGGACGGGCACAGGCGTCTCAGGCCCGCGGCACCACCCCTGATCCCGTCGGCGGCGGCGCGAGCGCGACGGTCCACCATGCGGCGCCACCGCAGGCGCCGCCCGCCCGATCCGCTCCGTCGGCAGGGTCGGCGCGGTCGGCGGACGCGGTGAGCGTGGTGAGCGAGGCGGCGCCGCCGGTGCGGCGTGCCCTCCCCGAGACCGCCGGGCGGTTCGGTGGGACGGCGGGCAAGGCCGGGGCCCGGAAGGCCGGTTCCGGTCCGGGTGGTGGCCTGCCGCCACCCGGAATCGGAGGCCCCGCACGGCCCGGCGTGCCGAAGGGGCTGCCGCACGGCCGGCCCGGCCCTCCCGAAGGGTTTCCGGGCGGCCCGGGCGGCCCGGGTCGCCCGGCAGGCCCGGGTGGTCTGCCCGGCCGGCCGGAGCGGCTCCCGCACGGTCTTCCCGGCCAGGCGCCCGGCCACCTCCCAAGCCACCTGCCAAGCCGTTTGCCGGGCCATCCACCAGGCCATGTGCCCGGCCATCTGCCGGCTGAACTGCCAAACCGCCTGCCTCCCGTGGAGGCGCCCGCCACCGAGGCGGGGCTGCCCGCGCCGCCGCTTCCCCCGGCCCTGTCCACGCTGCCCGGCCCGTCCGAGCCCGGCCCCGGTGACGGCGACGGCGGCCGGGCGCACCCGGTCGGCCCCTGCGGCCCGCCCGGCTCCTGCGACTCGTCCCCGGCCAAGGCGACATCCGGCGCGGACTCCGCTCCCTGCCCCGACTGCGGCCCCGGCCCCGCCCCAGCGTGGCCGTGCCCGCCGGGTGGCTGCGTACGGGCCGACGGTGGCGTGCCGGCCTTCCAGCGGCCCGCGTCTGCCGCGCACCAGGCAGCGGCCGCGCTCTCGGCCTCGCATCGCCACCCACCGGGCGGCGGGCCGCTGCCACTCGGGCCGCGCCACTTCTCCGTGGAGCCGGGCGGCGCCGATCAGACGCAGCGGATGGCCGGCCCCGCACCCGGCACCCCGGTCCGTCCGCCGAGCCGGGCCGCGCACACCGAGCCCAGGCGGCCGGACCGCGCCTGGCCGCTGCGGACCCGCCCGCACGACGTGGCCGAACTGCCGGGCTGATCCGGCCGCGCGACGAAACGCGCCGCCGCGAAACCCAAGCCCATTCCACACGGAAAGCAATCCGATGCTCCTCTGCCCTGCGCGGCCCATGCCGCCCCGCCCCGACCGCCCCGCCGACTTACCTTCCTTCCCCGCCCCTTCCCTCCCCCCTGTCTCCGTGGAGCGGCCATGAAGAAGTCGGACGAGGAAATCATCGAGATCCTGGTGGCCTACGACGCCACGGAGTGCGCGCACTCAGCCGCGCGCGTGGCCGGCTGCGATCCGAAGACCGTGCGGCGGTATGTGGCCGCGCGCGACGCCGGCCGCCCGGTGACCGGCCCGTCCCGCCGCTCCCGGGAGATCGACGCGTACATGGAGAAGATCGAGGAGTGGGTGGACCGCTCCGAGGGACACATCAGCGCCGTCCGCGCGTACCAGCGGCTGCTGGCCATGGGCTACACCGGCAGCGAACGCACCACCCGCCGTGCCGTCTCCGACGCCAAGACCCGCTGGCGGGCCGGCAACCGGCGGACCTTCCGGCCCTGGATCAGCGAGCCGGGCCTGTGGCTGCAGTTCGACTGGGGCGAGGGCCCGGCGGTGCCGGGGCCCGACGGCGAGTGGCGCCGCACCGCGCTGTTCTGCGCCTGGCTGCCCTGGTCGCGGCTGCGGGTCGTCATCCCCTGCTGGGACCGGTCCCTGGCCACGGTGACCTGCGCCCTGGACACCACGCTCCGCGCCCTGGGCGGCGCGCCGACCTATCTGCTGACCCGGCCGCGCCACCACGCCGGCATCCGGCACCCGGACCTGGTCGCGGCGGGACGGCACTACGGCACCCAGGTCCGCGTGTGCGCTCCGTACGAACCGGAGTCGGCCGGTGGCGGCAGGCTCTCCGAGGTGCGGATCGCCGCGCCGGAGCTGGTGCCCACCGAGGCGGAGCTGCGCCGGGAGTACCCGTCGTTCACGGAACTGCGCACGGACTGCGCCGCGTTCACCGAACGGAGCAACCTCCGGGCCCCGCTCGAGCGGGCCGCGGCGGAGCGCGCGCGGCTGCACCCGCTGCCTGCCGCCCCCTACACCGCCGGGCTCGGCCGCCCGGCCCAGGTCGCCGAGGACGGCACCGTCACGTTCGACGGGACGGCGTACCCGGTGCCGTCCGGTCTGGCGGGCGCCGAGGTGTGGTTACGCGCCGCGTTCGGCGAGCTGTCCGTCGTCGCCGACCTGGAGGGGCTCACCGAGATCGCCCGGCACCGGATCCGGCCGCGGGTCCTCAACGGGAGATGGACTGTCCGCTGACGCGGCATCACCGTGACCGCTGGAAAAGCGTGCTCGGTGACCGCTCGGGGCCCGGAGCGCGCGGATGCTCCGGGCCCGGCGGAAAAGGCCCTGGAGAAATACGGACAAGGCGCCGGTCGTGCCCCCGCCGGCGAATTCCGAATCCACCCCACCGCGTGATCTCCGCGACGTCCGGCCTTCCTTGACCTGCGAATTCCCCGCTGGCCAGTCTTTGCCGCGTCCGGCGACGGTCGTCGGCAATCGAACGGGAGAGTCATGAGAATTCAGCATCGCGGTGCCAAGGTGCTCGGTGTCATCGCCCTCGGCGTGCTTCCCCTGGCTGCCCTCACAACCCCGGCCTCGGCGGTCGGCAACACGGTCACCCTCACCGTCGGACCGGTGGTCGTCCCGTCCGTCCCGGTCGAGGTCTGTCTCGACGCGTCCTGCACGCCCACCACCCCGATGCTGAACGTGACCCTCAAGGCGGAGGCCACCACGGATGTCTCCGTGCAGCCGGTCGTGCTGACCAAGTCCGCCTGCCCCGACGGCCGGATAGGCGCCGCGATCAAGGTGACCTCCGACACCGCGGCCAGCGCCTCCGTCAAGGTGACCGCGACGGGCACCGGCACCGACGGCCAGCAGAAGACCATCGTGGTCGGCCCGCAGACCGTCACCGTCGACGTGCCCGGCGTGGTCGTCTCCGCCTGCACCACGGACTGACCCGCCCACCACCCCGGGGCCCGGCACACCGTGCCGGGCCCCGCCCCGTCCGCCCAACCCTCTCCGTCGGACACCTCCGAACGAGTGAGGACGGACGATTTCAGCTGTCGGCGGGGGACGATCACGGTCCGGATGGTGTCCGGGTGCCCCCACGAAGTAGAACCAGCCATCTGAGGCGTCCATACGACGCAGGCCGCCCGGTCGGGGTCCAGTCGCTGCTCACTGCGGAGGCAGGGCGAGGGCGGTGTGCGCGTCGTCCAGGATCTTGCCGATCGCGGACGCGGCGCGTCGGGCCTGCGTAGCGTCACCCGTCTCGGCGGTGTGCTCCCAGTGTCGGAGCTCCTTCGCGAGTTTCGGCTGCCGCTGGATATGGACGTAGACAGCCCACTGGGCGATGAACCGCTGGAGCGGGGCCAGGTCCGAACTCTGGCGGGACTGATCTGCGGCCTGATCCAGCTCTCGTGTGAAGGCAGGCAGCGCGACGGGTGCGATGTGCGTGATGGTCTGGCGGAGGGCCGTGACGGTGGCAGGCGGCTGGGGGGACGAGTGGCAATTCAGCCGCCGGCGGGGGCGATGCCGATCGGGCAGGAGACGCCCGTTCCGCCGATGCCGCAGTAGCCTGCCGGGTTCTTGTCGAGGTACTGCTGGTGGTACGGCTCGGCGGGGTAGAAGGGGCCGGCGGGGAGGATCTCGGTGGTGATGTCGCCGTAGCCGGAGGCGGTCAGCACGGACTGGTAGGCGGCGCGGGACGCCTCGGCCTCCTTCTGGTGCTGCTCGGAGTGGGTGTAGATCGCGGAGCGGTACTGGGTGCCGACGTCGTTGCCCTGACGGAAGCCCTGGGTGGGGTCGTGGGACTCCCAGAACAGCTTGAGCAGGGTGCCGTAGGAGACGGCGGACGGGTCGAAGACGACGCGGACGGCCTCGGTGTGGCCGGTCAGGCCGCTGCACACCTCTTCGTAGGTCGGGTTGAGCGTGTGGCCGCCCTGGTAGCCGACGAGGGTGGTCCACACGCCCGGGGCCTGCCAGAACTTCCGCTCGGCGCCCCAGAAGCAGCCCAGCCCGAAGTCGGCGACGGCCAGCCCGGCCGGGTAGGGGCCGGCCAGGGCGTTGCCCAGGACGGTGTGGCGCTCGGGGACGGAGAACTCCGGCTCTGCGCGGCCCCGGAGGGCTTCCTCGGCGGAGGGGAGGCGGTTCTCGTGCCGGCTGAACAGCATCTGGACTCCTCGCGGGCGGGATGGAGGGGGAGGGGCGACGGGCTTGGTGGCGTACGTCTGGTGGAACGTTGCGGGGTGCCGCTCGATTCCGGGCGGAGCGGAGGCCTCGGGCGTGTCCGGTGGGTGGCCGCGACGCCGCGGAGACCCGTCGGACCCCCCTGAGCCGGCCGGTCAGGGGCGGGGGAGCTGGGCGGCGGTGCCGCCGCGGCGCTCCCAGCCGGCCACCGCGACCGCGCGGTGGGCCGCGTAGGCCGATGCCGGGTCCGCGTGGAAGGACCACGGCAGCGCGCCGACGTGCCCGTCCACATGCCGCAGCTGCTCGATCGCCTCCCCGTACCGCTCGGCCTGGATCAGGAACCAGGCGAGCAGGTGCCGGACGTGCGGCGCCATCGGATGGTCGGCCGGGGCGTGGTGGACGGCGTAGCGGGCGCCCTCGATGGCCTCGGTGATCACCGCGCTCTGGAAGAGCGTGCCGACCAGGTTCACCTCGGGCAGGTGGTCGAAGACGGCGAAGAGAGGAAGGGCGGAGAGCAGGCTGCCCTCGGGCGCGGAGGCCGCCACCCTCCGGGCGAAGCTCTCGGCCTGCTCCTGCGAGCCGTGCCACTTCTGCGACCAGTAGGAGAGCGCGGCCAGGTGGGCGCCCATGTGCTGGGGCGCGAGCTCGTGCACCCTGGCCCACAGCTCCTGGAAGTCCGCCTCGCGGTAGGCCAGGCCCCGCGCGACGGCCAGCTCGATGATGAGCGGGATCGGGTCGCCGGGGGCCAGCCGGGCCGCCTCGGCACAGACCGTACGGGCCTCCTCCATGATCATCCGGAAGTCCTCGGAGGACGGGTCGCGCAGCGCCTGGACCACCAGGAACTGGGCCTGCAGCGCCGCGCCGCCCGGGTCCTCGGGAGCCTGCACCCGCCAGGTCCGCAGCCACACACCGCCCTGGCCGGGCGACTGGGCCAGCTCGTGCGCGGCGGCCCCGGCCAGGGTCTGCACGCGCTGCCAGCGCTGCTCCGAGGCGGTGTCGGTGAGGGCCAGCAGCCGGGCGGCGGACTCCCACTCCTGGCTGCCGCGGAGCTCGGAGAGCACCTCGGTCAGCCGCGGGTCGGGGCCGGGCAGCCGCGGGTCGAGGCGCTCCGCGGGCAGGAAGCCGTACGCGCTGAGGTCCTCGGCGAGCGCGCCGCCGCGCTGGACCGCCTTCCCGGCGCGCGCCCGCCGCACGGCGGGCACGACGAGCACGGCGCCGATCATGACGATGCCGATCAGGATGATGAGTAGTTCCATGACCTGTGACCCCTGTGACCTGTCCCCGTAGCGGTGGCGTGCCTGACGCTGTGCCCGACGCGCCGCCTGGTGCCGCGCCGACGCTCTGCCTCATGCTGTGCCGGTGGTGTGCTCGCAGTACAGCGTATGCAGGCCGGTCGCCGACCGGGACCGCCGACGGGCACTACGCTCGGGCACATGACCGACCAGCAGAGCCATCAGCAGCACGCGTCACAGAATTTCGAGACGCTCGCCATCCACGCGGGACAGGAGGCGGACCCGCTCACCGGCGCCGTCGTCCCCCCGATCTACCAGGTGTCCACGTACAAGCAGGACGGCGTGGGCGGCCTGCGCGGCGGCTATGAGTACAGCCGTTCCGCCAACCCCACCCGCACCGCGCTGGAGGAGAACCTGGCGGCCCTGGAGGGCGGCCGCCGTGGGCTCGCCTTCGCCTCCGGGCTGGCCGCCGAGGACTGCCTGCTGCGCACCCTCCTGGTCCCCGGCGACCACGTCGTCATCCCGAACGACGCCTACGGCGGAACGTTCCGGCTGTTCGCCAAGGTCGTCTCCCGGTGGGGCGTGGAGTGGTCGGTCGCCGACACCTCCGACCCGGACTCGGTACGGGCCGCGCTGACCGACAAGACCAAGGTCATCTGGGTGGAGACCCCTTCCAACCCGCTGCTCGGCATCACCGACATCGCCGCCGTCGCGGACATCGCCCGCGCGGCCGGCGCCAGGCTGGTCGTCGACAACACCTTCGCCAGCCCCTACCTCCAGCAGCCCCTGGCGCTGGGCGCGGACATCGTCGTGCACTCGCTGACGAAGTACATGGGCGGCCACTCGGACGTCGTCGGCGGCGCGCTGGTCACCGCGGACGCCGCGCTGGGCGAGGAACTCGCCTACCACCAGAACGCGATGGGCGCGGTCGCCGGACCCTTCGACTCCTGGATCGTGCTGCGCGGCATCAAGACGCTGGCCGTCCGGATGGACCGGCACAGCGAGAACGCCACCCGGATCGCCGAGATGCTCACCCGGCACCCCAAGGTGACCCGCGTGCTCTACCCGGGCCTGCCGGAGCACCCCGGGCACGAGATCGCCGCCAAGCAGATGAAGAACTTCGGCGGCATGATCTCCTTCCAGGTCGCGGGCGGCGAGGAGGCGGCGGTCGAGGTGTGCAACCGGGCGCGGCTGTTCACCCTCGGTGAGTCGCTGGGCGGCGTGGAGTCGCTGATCGAGCACCCGGGCCGGATGACGCACGCCTCGGCGGCCGGTTCGGCGCTGGAGGTGCCCGCCGACCTGGTCCGGCTGTCGGTCGGCATCGAGTCGGCGGACGACCTGCTCGCGGACCTCACGCAGGCGCTGGGCTGACGATCGGGATCGGCCCGAGGCCGCGTCGCGGCCCGGCCCAGCGCCGGGCCGCGCGTGCGCCTCGGGGGCCGGGGCCGTGACGCGTGCCTCGGTCACCAGCCGTCCAGCGGCGGGGTGGTGTCCGTCGGTGGTGCCTGCCACGGCTCCACCGCCGCCGCCCACACCGCGAACGCGAGCACGGCGGCGCACAGCAGCCACCAACCCGCGAGCCGCGCCGCCCGGCGGCGCCGCAGCAGGCGGTCACCGCGTTCGGCGGCCGCGGCCGCCAGCCGGGGCGGCAGCACCGGGCGGGGCGGCCGGTCCAGCAGCCGGCGCACCTCGTCCTCCTTGCGGTCCAGCCCGCTCATGGCGCGAGATGCCCTTGATGATCCGGTCGGCTCATGGCGCCCGGCCCTGCTCCCGGTCCGGTCCGCCCCGGGCATCCGTCCCGCACGCGAGCCGGTCGGCCGCTGCCCCTGATCCCCGCGCGACCCGGTCGGCTCATGGGGCGGTCCGGGGTGCGCGCAGCGGCAGACCGGACCGGTCGTGGCGGGCGGCGGTGAGCAGGGCGGCCACCGCGCGGGCGCAGATCGCGCGGACCCGGTCGGCGGACAGCCCGAGCAGGGCGGCGGCCTGTTCCTCGGCGACGCCCTCGTACAGCCGGACCACCACCACCAGCCGCTCCTGCGGGGTGAGCCGGTCCAGCCGGCCCCCGCGTGGCTCCCGGTGCCGCCGGCCGGTGCGGGCGAAGCGGGCCACCAGCTCCTGGCGGGCGCGGTCGTACGGGTCCTCGCCGCGCAGCCCATCCCAGGCCGCGTAGGTGCGGGCGAGCGCGTGGGTCAGCAGGGCTTCGGCGGCCGGGCAGCGGTCCGGGGGCTCACCGGTCAGCAGCGCGGCGGCATGCAGCAGCCGCCCTCCGGCGCCCGCGACGAATCCGTCGAACTCCCGGGCCCGGCGGCGTCCCTGCTCCGCTCGCCGCTCTCGCACCGCGCCTCCCCGCCTCCCGGTGTGCCGTCACCACCTCACGACAGGCCAGGTGCTTTTCAGGACACGGCAGGGAGCGGCCGCCGGTCAAGAGGCGGGAGCGGGCTGCGGCAGCGGGCTGAGGATGTCGGACAGCGCGACGTTGAAACGGGTCAGCAGATCGCAGAAGACATCGCGCTCTTCCGCTGTCCACTCCTCGGTCACCAGAGCCATCAACTCGCGCCGGGAGGACCGTACTTCCTCCAGCCGGGTCTTGCCGCGCGGGGACAGCTGGAGGACGACCGCCCGGCCGTCCTCCGGGTGCGAGGTGCGCTTGACCATGCCGGAGTCGACCAGCGGCGCGACCTGCCGGGTCACCGTGGAGGAGTCGATGCCCATGCCCGCGGCGAGCGCCTTGACCCCCATCGGCCCGTCCTGGTCCAAGCGGTTGAGCAGCAGGTAGGCGGCCCGGTCCATGGAGTTGCGGGCCTGGCCGACGCCGCCGAGACGGGTCTGCTCGGCGCGGCGGGCGAAGAGGGCGACCTGGTGCTGAAGGACGTCGAGGACGTTCGGGTCCGGCGTCGTGTCGAGTTGAGTCGTCATGTCCGATGAGGTGGGCATGGCCTGGGGCTCACTTCGTGCGGTGGTCTGTGGGATGGGGCACAGAGTACGCGGCCGCGGCCTTACCCGTACCCGCGCTGCACAAACCTGCCGTCCGGAAAACGACGGGCGCGCGCCCGGCCGCGGCGAGCTGCCAGACTTGATCCATGGCTGAAAGTGTTCGTGACGGGGACGGGGCCACGGCCGACGGCACCCCGCACGTGCCCACCGGGGCGCCCCCGATCACCCTCGACGACGTGCGCGCGGCGCAGCGGATCCTGACCGGGATCTCCCGCACCACGGCGCTGGAGGGAAGCCGCTTCCTGACCGGGCTGATCGGCTCGCCGGTGCACCTCAAGTGCGAGAACCTGCAGCGCACCGGCTCCTTCAAGGTCCGCGGCGCCTATGTGCGGATCGCCGGGCTGACCCCGGGGGAGCGGGCGGCGGGCGTGGTGGCGGCCAGCGCCGGCAACCACGCGCAGGGCGTGGCGCTGGCGGCGGCGCTGCTCAATGTGCGCTCCACCGTCTTCATGCCGCAGGGCGCACCGCTGCCGAAAGTGGCCGCGACCCGCGAGTACGGCGCCGAGGTGCGGCTGCACGGACAGGTGGTGGACGAGACGCTGCGGGCCGCCCAGGAGTACGCGCGGCAGACCGGCGCGGTCTTCATCCACCCCTTCGACCACCCCGACATCATCGCCGGCCAGGGCACCGTGGGCCTGGAGATCCTGGAGCAGTGCCCCGAGGTGCGCACCATCGTGGTGGGCGTCGGCGGCGGCGGTCTGGCCGCCGGCATCGCGGTCGCGGTGAAGGCGCTGCGGCCGGACGTACGGATCGTGGGTGTGCAGGCCGCGGGCGCCGCCGCCTACCCGCCCTCGCTGGCCGCAGGCCGTCCGGTGTCCATCGAGGCGCCGGCCACGATGGCCGACGGCATCAAGGTGGGCCGCCCCGGCGACGTGCCGTTCCAGATCATCGGCCGTCTGGTCGACGAGGTCCGCACGGTCTCCGAGGACGCGCTCTCCAGCGCGCTGCTGCTCTGCCTGGAGCGGGCCAAGCTGGTCGTGGAGCCGGCCGGCGCCAGCCCGGTGGCGGCCCTGCTGTCGGAGCCGGACGCCTTCTCCGGCCCGGTGGTGGCGGTGCTGTCCGGCGGCAACGTGGACCCGCTGCTGATGCAGCGCATCCTGCGGCACGGCATGGCCGCCGCGGGCCGCTACCTGTCGCTGCGGCTGCGGCTGACCGACCGGCCCGGGGCGCTCGCCACCCTGCTGGGCGTGTTGTCGGTGCTGGACGCCAATGTGCTCGACGTCAGCCACGTACGGACCGATCCGCGGCTGGGGCTCACCGAGGCGGAGGTGGAGCTGCATCTGGAGACGAAGGGCCCGGAGCACTGCGCCGAGGTCGCCAAGGCGCTCGGCGAGGCGGGCTACATCGTGATGCAGTGACCGGGACGCGGTGATCATGGCGCGGTAGGCGATGGGGGAGCGGACGCGGTAGCCGGGGCCTCCGCACGAGCGGTCGGGCGGGCCAGATGCCGTAACCGTGGGTGTGCAGCCGATGCCGGAGCGTGGCTGCGCGCATACGATCGACGCGGTGAGGCACCACGACCGATGGGGGCTGTATGCCGGGCGCCATCTATGCCGAAGGTCTGGTGAAGCACTTCGGCCAGGTCAGGGCATTGGACGGCGTCGATCTCGACGTGCCGGAAGGCACCGTGCTCGGGCTGCTCGGCGCGAACGGCGCCGGGAAGACCACCGCGGTGCGCGTGCTGACGACGCTGCTGAGACCGGACCGTGGGCGGGCGGTCGTGGCCGGCGTGGACGTCCTCCGGCATCCCGGCGAGGTCCGCAGATCGATCGGGCTGTCCGGGCAGTTCGCCGCGGTCGACGAGTACCTGACCGGCCGGGAGAACCTGCGGATGGTCGGCCGGCTCCACCAGCTGAGCGGGCGTGCCGCGAAGGCCCGCGCGGCCGAGCTGCTGGAGCGGTTCGACCTGACCGCCTCCGCCGACCGTATCGCCAAGACCTACTCCGGCGGCATGCGCCGCCGCCTGGACCTCGCTGCCGCCCTGGTCGTCCGCCCGCCGGTGATGTTCATGGACGAGCCCACCACCGGCCTGGACCCGCGCAACCGGCAGGCACTGTGGGACGTCATCCGGGACCTGGTGGCCCAGGGCACCACGATGCTGCTCACCACCCAGTACCTGGAGGAGGCCGACCACCTCGCGCACGACATCGCCGTCGTGGACCACGGTCAGGTCATCGCCCGCGGCACCTCCGACCAGCTCAAGGCCCGCACCGGCGGGGAGTGGGTGGAGGTCGTGGTGCGCGAGCGGTCGCGGCTCGGCACCGCCGAAGCGGTGCTGCGCGCCCTCGGCGAGGGGGAGACCGCGGTGTGGGAGCACACCCGCAAGGTGACCGCCCGGATCAGCGGCGGCGCCCGGCTGCTGGCCGAGGTCATCCGCGAGCTGGACAGCCGCGGGGTGGAGATCGACGACATCGGGCTGCGCCGCCCGACCCTGGACGACGTGTTCCTCTCGCTCACCGGCCGGCGCGCCGACGCCGTCCCGGAGGGCGAGCCGAGCGGGGAGGCCGGCGGATGACCGTCATCGACCGGACCGGGACCCGGTCCGCGGACGCGCCCGCGGACCGGCGCCGGCGTGGCCGGGTGGCGCAGTCCGTGCACGACTCGCTCGTCATCGCCGGGCGCAACCTGATCCGCATGTCCCGGATGCCGGAACTGGTGGTCTTCGGGCTGATCCAGCCGATCATGTGCATGGTGTTGTTCGCCTACGTCTTCGGCGGCTCGATCGACGTCGCGGGGGACACCGACCCGGAGACCTACCGCCGGTTCCTGATGGCGGGCACCTTCGCGCAGACCGTCACCTTCGCCACCGCCGGGGCGAGCTCCGGCGTCGCCGAGGACATGTCCAAGGGCCTCGTCGACCGCTTCCGGTCGCTGCCGATGGCGCGCGGCGCGGTGCTCACCGGCCGCACTCTCTCGGATCTGGTGCAGACCGCGTTCACGCTGCTGGTGATGGCGTCGATCGGGTTCATCGTGGGCTGGCGGCTCGATCAGGGGATCCTCAGCGGGCTCGCCGGATTCGGGCTGCTGCTCCTTCTCGGCTACGCCTTCTCCTGGATCGGTGCGCTCATCGGCCTGTCGGTGCGCAGCCCGGAGGCCGCCACCTCGGGCGGGCTGATCTGGGCCTTTCCGATGATCTTCGTCTCCAACGCCTTCGTCCCGTCGGAGAACATGACGGGCGTGGTGCGGCACATCGCGGAGTGGAACCCGTTCAGCACCACCGTGCAGGCGTGCCGCGAGCTGTTCGGCAATCTGCCGCCCGGCTACCCGGTCCCGGATGCCTGGCCCATGCGTCACCCGGTCCTGGCCTCGGTGCTCTGGTCTCTGCTGATCCTGGCGGTCTTCCGCACCCTGGCGGTGCGCCGGTACCGCTCAGCGGCCGGCTGAGTCCCCGGCCGGCTGGGCCCGCGGGCGGATGCCGGAGGGCGGAGGCCCGGGGGCGGACGTCCGGTGATGGACGCCCAGACGCACGAAACCCCCGGCGCGCCCGCGCCAGGGGTCCCGTGCGTCTCCGTCGAAGCCGGCGTCACGCCTGGTAGGGCTTGGCCTCCAGGATGCGCACCGACGCGGTCTTGCCGTTCGGCAGTTCGTACATGGCGTCCTCGCCGACCTTCTTGCCGTTCACACCCGAGCCCAGCGGGGACTGCGGCGAATAGGTCTCGATGTCCGAGCTCGCGTACTCGCGGGAGGCCAGCAGGAAGCTGAGAGTGTCGTCCGGGTCGCCGTCGAAGGCGATCGTGACGACCATGCCGGGGGCGACCACGCCGGTGTCCGCCGGGGCCTCGCCGACCTTGGCGTGCTGCAGGAGCTGGGTCAGCTGGCGCACGCGGAGCTCCTGCTTGCCCTGCTCCTCCTTGGCGGCGTGGTACCCGCCGTTCTCCCGCAGGTCACCCTCCTCCCGGGCGGCCTCGATCTTCTTCGCGATCTCGACACGTGCGGGACCCGACAGGTACTCCAGCTCGGCCTTGAGCTGGTCGTACGCCTCCTGGGTCAGCCAGGTGACGTTCTCGCTGGTCTGGGTCACAGGTGCTCCTCGTCGGTACTGGGAATACAGCGGTACTGGGAATACAAATGAACGCCCTACTCAGAAGGGTGCGCCTTCCCAGCGGGGCGAAACCACGAGCCTAACAATTCCGGGGCCAAAGGGGGAGGAGCGTGACGTATCGAACGCGTAGATGCGCTGCCTCGCCGCCCCGGGCCGAGCCCGGCCCGAAAGGGCCTTGCCGGCGCCGCTCAGTCGTCCGAGGCGGTCTTGCAGCCGACCAGCTCGGCGTTGGTGGCGCGGGCGGTGGTGCGGAGGGTGACGACCTCGTCCACCTGCTCCTGGCGCTGGGCGAAGGTGAAGTCCTTCCAGCCCACCTCGGAGCCGTCCTCGGCGAGTGAGCGGAGGGTGCAGACACCCGTGGTGCCCTTGTCCTTGCGGACCTCCAGATGGACCTCGACGGCGTCGTCGGAGACCACCTTGAAGCTGATCAGCCGGCCGCTGACGTCCGTGCCGGCGATGTAGGAGTAGCCGAACCAGCCGATCACCGCGAGCAGCAGGGCGCCGAGCACCGCGCCGACGATCTTGAGCTTCCGGTCGGCGCGCTCATCGGCCGACCGGCCGTAGCGCCCGTCCGGTACACCCGCCGGCACCGTCGCCATGATCGTCCTCCTGATGGGACACGGAATTTTTCGCCCCTGGTCTGGGTCACTATAGAAGCCGCCCGCCCACCGCCCACCGCCACCCCGGGGCGGCCGACGAAGTATCGCGACGAATCACTGAGGATCGAGCCTTGACTGAGCAGCTGCGACTGATGGCCGTGCACGCACACCCCGACGACGAGTCGAGCAAGGGCGCGGCGACCATGGCGAAGTACGTTTCCGAGGGGGTGGACGTGCTGGTCGTCACCTGCACGGGCGGAGAGCGCGGCTCCATCCTCAACCCCAAGCTCCAGGGGGACGCCTACATCGAGGAGCACATCCACGAGGTCCGCGCCAAGGAGATGGACGAGGCGCGCGAGATCCTCGGGGTCAAGCAGGAGTGGCTGGGCTTCGTCGACTCCGGGCTGCCCGAGGGCGACCCGCTGCCGCCGCTGCCCGAGGGCTGCTTCGCGCTGGAGGACGTCGAGGAGGCCGCCGGCCGCCTGGTGAAGCTGATCCGCGAGTTCCGGCCGCAGGTGATCACCACCTACGACGAGAACGGCGGCTACCCGCACCCGGACCACATCATGACCCACAAGATCACGATGGTGGCCTTCGACGCCGCCGGGGACCCGGAGAAGTACCCGGGCACCGGCGAGCCCTGGCAGCCGCAGAAGCTCTACTACAACCAGGGCTTCAACCGGCCGCGCACCACGGCCCTGCACGAGGCGCTGCTGGCGCGCGGCCTGGAGTCGCCGTACGGCGAGTGGCTGGAGCGGTGGAAGGAGTTCCAGCGGCGCGAGCGCACCCTGACCACCTACGTCCCGTGCGCGGACTTCTTCGAGATCCGGGACAAGGCGCTGATCGCGCACCGCACCCAGATCGATCCCGACGGTGGCTGGTTCCGCGTCCCGATGGAGATCCAGAAGGAGGTCTGGCCGACCGAGGAGTAC
Source organism: Streptomyces sp. JLBT605 (assembly GCF_058215555.1). Classification (NCBI taxonomy): domain Bacteria; kingdom Bacillati; phylum Actinomycetota; class Actinomycetes; order Kitasatosporales; family Streptomycetaceae; genus Streptomyces; species Streptomyces sp. JLBT605. Next base: position 2,284,553 of record NZ_CM177087.1, on the reverse strand, counting down.
GAGCTGGCCAAGTCTCTGGTGGACACCTCCCTCCCCGAGGACGACCTCTTCGCGGGCATCCGCAACAATTGAGCCCATGATGAGCGTGACCAGCTCCCTCGCCCTGACGCACGCGTCGCCCGTCTTCGAGTTCGCCAAGGAGCTCGACAAGGACAAGGTGACGCCGGGCGTCCTCGGCTTCATCGTCTTCGCAGCCCTCGGCGCGGCCGTGTGGATGCTGATGAAGTCGATGAACAAGCACATGCAGAAGGTCGACTTCGAGGAGACCCCCAAGGAGGGTGCGGAGGCGGAATCCAGCGCCTCCAGCCCCTCCAGCGCCTGACGCTCGGGGCGGAGCCCCGGGAGTCACGGAGCGCACCGGCGGTCATGAGGCGGGCAGCACCGCCATGACCTCGCGGGCCCGGCGGCTCGGCATCATGCCGAGCCGCCATGCCTGCCACCCCGGCTCCGGCTCCATGCCCCGGTCCAGCACCAGCGCGCATCCGTCCGCGCACGCGTCCGGCGCCGGCCCTCAGTCGCCGATCGCGGCCGCAATCTTCCGGCACGGGGCCGGTGCCTCCCGGCGATGCGGGCCGTGTGGGGGAGGATGGACCCATGCCGAACCGTCTGGCGCACGAGACGTCCCCCTACCTCCTCCAGCACGCCGACAACCCGGTCGACTGGTGGCCGTGGGCCCCCGAGGCGTTCGCCGAGGCGCGCCGCCGGGGCGTGCCGGTGCTGCTCAGCGTGGGGTACAGCAGCTGTCACTGGTGCCAATGAACTCGCGAACCCGGTAGTCGGCGGTGCTTATACGTCTCTGATGATCACGTGCTTCCCGCAGAGCTTCGACCAGTCGTCCCGGTCGGAGGTCAGGACGATCACGGGGGCCGGGACGCGGAGCGCGAGCGCGGCGACGAGGGCGTCGATCGCGTACTTGTGCCCGTGCAGCCCGCCTGCGTCCCGAAGCAGCGCCACGGCCGTCAGGGAATCCTTCTGACTGACCGGTTCCACCCGCAATCGGGAGAGCACCCACTTCAAGCGCGCCAGATCGGTTTTTCCCTGCACAGCCTCAACGATGGTCAGTGCGGACACGAGGATGGGGACCCCGACCTGCCGGGCCGCCTCGATGCGGGCCGCCATCTTGCGGTCATTGCGTAGGAGCAGGGACAGAGCTTCGGAGTCGAGCACCAGCGAGCGGGCCGGCTGCTCCTTCACGCGGCGCCCAGCTCGGCGTCCTCGTCCCCGAACAGCTCGCGACGAGCGGCTTCGACCTCCTGCTCCGTGAGCGCGCCGTGCTCTTCCTCGTGGGCCGCGACGATCTCAGCGAGCCCGTCCATGGCGAGCTGGTGCCTGACAGCCTCGGTGATGTAGCTGGACAGCCCGCGGCGACCGGTTCGGGAGCGGAGTTCGCTGACCAGCTCGGTGGGCATGGACACGGAGATGTTCTCAGTGGTCCCGGCTCGGATCGGCTTCATGGCCCCACTGTAAGACAGTCTCTATTACAGGGAGGGTTCCATGGCGGAGTGGAAGCTTTCGACGCCCTGCGGTCACCCGGGCGGGAGACCGTCTCTGTGCAGCGGTCACCCGGCCGGAGCCGGGTGACCGCCTCGCCTCAGCCGCCGTGCTCGCGCAGGAGGTCGATCATATTGCGGAGCATTGGTATGGCCGAGTCGCCGGCCTTGTCCTTGTCGTTGAAATGCATCAGTTCATTGCGGATCTCGCGCAGCTCGTCGAGGCGGGCGATGAAGGACTTGCGGTCCAGTGGCCAGCCCAGCTTGTCCCACTGTTCCTGATTGCCCAGGACCTGCTGGTAATCCCCGTAGGACAGCTGATCGAAGGTCGTGAGCTTCCGGCGTCCGTCCGGATCGCAGAGCGCGACCACCTCCGTGAGGTCCAGACCCTCCGAGATGGCCCGTCGCAGTTGCCGGTCGAGGTCTCCGATGAGCAGGAATGGCCGGGCCGTGGCGCCGTATTCCGCGGCCACGTCGGCGACGGTGATGATGCCGGCGATCTGACTCGTCTGGTCCTTGACCAGGAGGAAGCCGAACCGCTCCAGATCGGGCAGGACGTCGATCAGGTGGTCGGCATAGCTGACCGCGTGAGCGGGGACGATGGCATCGGAGAAAGGAGCCTCCGAGTGCGCGTAGCGCGCGCGAGCGATGGATTCCCAGGTGACGGCACCCCGCAGGTTCCGAGGCCCGTTCAGCACCGGCAGTTGCGAGTACCCGTTGAGCCGCATTTTGGTGAACGCCTCCTCGAAGCTCGCCGAGGAGGAAACCGACACCACTCCCTTGAGGGCCGAGGGCAGGTTGCCGACCGTCTGGCCCTGGACGGGCTCCTCCTTGTATTCCTCATCGCCGGAGGTGGCGCCAGGCCCCGGTGTGCCGGATTCCCTCGGCTCCTCCTGCCCCGCCCCCAGCCCCTCCTCGGCCGCCTCCTCCCCGTTCTCGGTGTCTCCGGACGGACCGGTCAAGGTGACCCGGTCATCGATCCCCACGGCTGCGAAGTCCGGCACTGTGGACAGGCCGTGGTTGGCCAGCTCGGCGGCTACCCGCTCGGTCACCAGGTAGCCGCGCCGGGATGCCCCCCACCAGCCCAGCAGGTCCCGGACGGTGACTGTGACCGGTGCGTCGGCGTCCGCCTGCCTCCGGGCGTCCTTCAAACGGGCGTGCCGGGCGGCGGAGTCTGCCGCCGAGACATCGCCGGAAGGCGGCAGCTCCGCCGCCGTGTCCAGGAGCCTCTGCCGCACAACGTCCAGCAGGGTGCCGTCGTCCAGTGCCCAGGCTGTCCAGCCGTCGTAGGGCCCGCGCCCCGTGGCGGCGGCTGCTGCCGCCGAAGGAGACTTGAACCGCTGGCCGTCACTCAGCTGGATCCTGCCGTCTGCGGTCACCTGAGCGAGGTGTTCCTGCCCGGCCCGCCGCTGCCGGAAAGTGAGGTGCGTCCCCGCGCTCAGCAGGCCGGCGCGGACGAGGTCGGAAAGTAGCACCCGCCGCCCTTCGAGCAGATAGGAGGCTCGTCCCAGAGGCTCGTCCGCACTGCCGTCCACTGCGTCATCGGTATCAGCCATCAGGTCTCCCGGTCGCCTGCCTCGGAACGCTGTGATCATCGCAGAGCTGCGTCCGGCATCGATGCGGATTCCGGACGATTGCTTCGCCGGGGATGGCCAGGGAAGGCTGGGACGGGCCGGCGGGGTGCACAGCCCGTGCTGCTCATCGTCGGGTATAGCTCGTGCCACCGGTGGCAGTGAACTCGCACAAGGGGTTGCACTGCGAAGTACTGCCGCTACGGCGGGTCCGTACGCCGGGGCGCGGCCGGAGGTATCGTACGCGTGCCTGGCGAGGCCTGGTGCTACCGCTCCGTACGGCGCAGGAATTGCCAGCCCAGTACAGCCAGGGCGAGCGTCTGCCCGAGAGAAGCGAGCATGGGCAGGGGCTGAACGACGGGAGAGCACCAGAACGCGGTCGTGCAGACCATGGGCAGGACCAGGTACGTGAACAGGTCCACCGCAGTTTGAAGCCGCTTGCGCACTGTGCGGCCCGCAACGTTGCGATGGTAGATCTCCCAGCCGAACACTGCGCCGTGGGCGGAGGTGAGTTCCCCTAGGCGCGGTCCCAGCCGGTCGCGGACGTAGCAGCCGATCGCCGAGATCTTCTCGTCGTTGACCAGGTAGGTCCAGCCCAGGATCAGACAGATCGCGGGGACGGAGAGCAACAGCCGCGACTGTCCGCTCTGGGTGGTGATCGCCACAACCGCAGTGGCTGCGGCGAGCGTGAAGTAGAGCAGGTTGTCGCGAAACCCTATACGGGTCTTCTGTTCCTCCTTGAGTCGGTCGTACTCGGCCAGCAGGATCTTGCCCTCGGTGACGTCATCCGTGCAGGTCACAGGCGCTCCTATGCTCGAGTCAAGGATCAGTCGGCGATCTGGAAGGGCGCCAGGCTGTCGGGGCCGTGCCGTTCGAGCCAGCTCTTCCCGTCCGCCGCTATCCCTTCCAGGAGGCGGAAGGTGTGGGTGGAGCCGGCCGCGCTGAGGTTGATCTCGGAGATTTCCTGGGAATCCTCGGTCGGTGCCAGTTGATGGGCGTCGGCGTCCTTGACGCGGATCTTCTTGGCCGGTCCGTTGGTGAGGACGAGCTCCAGGTCGTATCCGATGTCGGCGTTCTCCGTCACCTGCACGGAGGTCAGTGCGTCGAACCGGTAGTTGCTCCGCTCCTCGTTCCTGCGCGTCGCGTCGGAAAAGTTGAACTCGGAACTGATCTCGCGGATACCGTCCTGGGTGAACAGGAACAGACGGAAGACGTAGTGCGAGTACCGCCATGGGCCGCCTCGGACCCGGCCCCGTTTGTACGAAGGAGCCGGGGCTACCAGGATGGTGTGGGTGATGAGGTCGCGCCAGGTGAGCCGGTGGTGCCGGAGTGCCTCATCGACGAAGGTCGTCTTATCGCAAGCCAGCCAGGTCTCCATCTCCAGCTCGCTGGGGCGCGTGGTGTCTAGAAACGACTTCCAACGCTGGTAGGCGATCTGTCGTGCGGTCAGATTCTCCGTGTACTCCTGAGCCTCCCGGTCCAGCCGGTGCTCTTCACGCCGTACCTCCAGCCATCGGTAAGCGGTCTCATGCCCGGACCAGGCCGCACCGAGCACGGCCAGGAACGCCCACAGAGCTTGCGGTTGGGCGGCCCCGGAGGCCGCCGTGCCGAACCCGGACAGAGCCGCCGCACCGAGAACCGCGAGGGCCACAATGGTCAGGGCCTTCGTCCTGCCCGGAGTCTGCTCCTGGCGGTGCTGATCGAACAGCGTGCCGTTGTTGTAGCGATCTCGGGCGTCCTCGGCGAGGTACCGGATCAGCCAGTCGACCCGGTCCACACCAATCCGGCTCTCCCGATAGAGGTCCCCGATTTCGGCGGCGAGACTGCTGCGGATCTGCGCCGTGTGGGCGAGCCAGGCGTCCGAGGTGAACCCGTGCGGCCTGCGAACACTGAAGTAGTGATCGAACGAATGGCGGACGCCCTTGGTGAACCCGTCCTCGGCGAGTGCGGGGTCGCGCGGGTGCGGGACGCGGGCCCCGGACGCGAGACCCGGCTTGGGCTTCCGACCCCACCACCGGACGCCGAAGCGGGCCGCAGTCAGACCCGCGCCGAGTGCCACCGATAACTCGACGATCGCCTGGGCCGGATCCGCGATCAGCGCCAGGCCCCAGAGGAGCGCACTGCTGACGACGAACAGGGCCGCCCGGACAGGGAGGGCCGCCTTGGCTGCGGCAGCAGTGCTCGGGCGAGGTGGAAGGGCCCGCGCCCCGATCGGGATGGGCGCGAAGTAGGCCCAGACCCGTCGGCCCCGGTCATTGCCGAAGCGTTCTGCATGGGCCCGTTCGAGAGTCTCCGCCCACAGGTCGTCCTTCAGCCCTCCGGTGAGCATGAGGTCGAGGTGGCGGAGGATCGCGTCGTGCTGGCGGCGCGGCAGGTCCTGCAGCTGCTTCAGCACGGGGCCGGTCTCGCTGCCGGTGGTGCTGAGCGCCGCCAACAGGTCGAAAGTGACGCGCAGGGCTTCCTTCCACTCGTCCTCGGGGTAGGCCCGTACGAGCCTGGAGGTGTAGCGCAGCCGCTGGACCTCTTCGGTGCTCAGGTCGTGGTGCGTGCGTGCGCTGAGCATGGCGAGCACCCAATGGAAACGAACCTCCGTGCTGTCGTGACCGCGGACGATCGCATCAGTGATCATTTCTCGGGCTCGGCTGGGGACGCCGTCCTCCAGGAGTTGTACGCCGACCCGGTACTTCTCCTGCGGCGAGGCGTCCGGGTGGACAATGTAGATATTGGAGTCATGTACGGTCTCGGCCTGGATCCCGATGGTGGAGTTGTACGCGGCCGAGCTGTACGCGGCACCGTCGTTGTGGCTCATGCCAGGTCACCGGCCGCAGCAACCATGGGAACCAGCGTGGCCACCAGCGCCGGGCACTCTGCGACCAGTCCGCGCAGCCTCTTGAGCGTCATGACCGTCCGCTTCGTCGATTCAGGGGTGCGCTCCCCGGCCGACCGGAGGGCGGAGTCCAGATCGGTCAGGGCCTCCTGGTAGCTTTCCTCGTCGAGGGCGCCCTCGGTGCGATGCCACCCCAGCTGATCGCGGAAGCGGTTCAGTTCCGTGATCAGGTCCGCAGGGCCGGATGCCTTCGAGGCCGCGTTCATGTGGACACTGCTGCCCGTGACTAAGCCAGCCATGATGCCGACGGTGCTGTTGTGGACGGTGTTACTGACGCGCCGGTCGAACCGGTCGGCCGGACGGGCCCTGTCACCCTGGGGCATTGCGGCCTCCTCCTGCTCGCCCACCAGTTCCACTGCCAATCGGATGGCGAACGCCGACGCGTTCGCCGCGGCCCGCGGCTGCCAGTTGCGGTCCTCCGAGCTGTTCTTCGTGCCGTCCGCCCGGTCGCTGATCCCCCGGACGATGGCCACCGGTGCTCCGCTGAGATGACCGGCCTGGGCCACACCAGCCGCCTCCATCTCGATGGCGAGCGCGTCGTTGTAGTGCTGTCGGACCCACTTCGCCTCGGCCGAGATCCTCGAGTTCTGGACGATCTCGCCGGCGGCGATCGCCCCGAAACGCACCTGCGGTTCGTCCTCGTGACTGGGTGTGGGGTCCGCCCAGTCGTTCACACGGGCCAGGTGCGAGGCGAGCTGGCTGATGCCGTGCGGCGCTTCCCACACCCGGGGACGGGCTTTGAGCCCGTCGTCCTCGCTGGTCCCGCCGTGATAGGCGTACACGTGTGACGCCATCACCACGTCACCCAGCCTGGTGGCGTCCCATAGGGCGCCGGCGACTCCGACGAACAGCACGGCCACCGGTGAGAACTCCTGGATCGCACGTTCGGCGATCACCGCGGCGGAATGGTTCCCCTTGTTCGTCAGGCCGAGCGCGACGCGGCACGATGTGCCCCGTACGGTTCCCACTTCGAACCGGGTACCGCGCTCATGGCGATGCACCAGAAGATCCCCCAGCCTCTGGCGCACGGACTGATATTCAAGATTGAGCGCGGTGAGAATCACCACTGGACCCTTCGGCATTTACTCCTCTTCCCCTCTCGTGTTCTCTTCCGCCGCAGATGGCGCGGGTCGGATCAGCGGCGGGAACAGCACGGTTCTCGGGCCGGCCCGGTACAGCCGTGCGGGCCGTCCTCCTGTGGTCCTGCGGTCCGTGCCGATGGGGACGATGAATCCCTTCGTGGCTTGGACCTTCCGGTAGAAATTGCGGGTGTCGAGTGTGGTGCCCCAGACGGCCTCGTACACCTGCTGCAGTTCTGCGATGGTGAAGCTCTCCCCGCAGAACGCGGTGGCCAGTGCCGAGAATTCGATCTTGGTGCGTGCGCGTTCGATCCCGTCAGTGGCGATTCGATGGTGATCGAAGGCGAGGGTTGCCTCGCCGGACAGGACGGCTTCTGCGGGAATCCACGCGGCATTGGTGGCATCCGTCCCTGCGACAGGGTCGGGCAGCCCTGGTGCGATCGCCAGGTGAGCGACGGAGACGACTCGACCCCGCGGGTCGCGGCCCGATCTTCCGTACACGGCGAGCTGTTCAAGGTGCACCCAGCCGGAGGTCAGGGCCGTTTCCTCACTCAGTTCGCGGTGAGCGGCGTCCAGGATCTCCTCGCCCTCGTGGCTCAGGAATCCTCCGGGCAGCGCGAGCATGCCCCGGAAGGGATCTTCGCCCCGCTCCACCAGGAGGACGTGCAAACGACTCTGTCGCAGCGTCAGGATCACGAGATCGACCGTCAGTAGGACAGAGGGGGGTGACCAGGCGTCATCTTGCATGTCCTGCAAGATACTTCGGTTACTGTCACTTGCACAAGAAGTGGTGTGGTGGGATCAGTGCACCGATCGACCCCACGGTCGTGGCGCGCATGGATGGTCGGCTGGCGGTCGGAAATGCTGGCTCGTACCGGCAGTGTCACGGTTCCAGCCCGTGACTGGTGCGCTGGTGTCGTCGATGGCGAAGGGGGCCGGCCGTAGCCCGTTCGCGTCGATGAACCGCAACGGGTGCCAAACCTTGGGTCGGCTTCGTAGACGGCCGCCCCGACGGGTGCGATCTTCCGTCAACCTGACCTTGATCAGTTCCTGATCGGGAAAGGCTCAATGATCGCTTGGTTCGCGACGAAAGACTGTCCGGGCGCTATCGGTCGGATAGCGAGAGCGGGGAAAGCCTCTCCGCCCTCACATATCCCCAAGATCAACCGTGATGGAGAAAGGCGCGATGGCCTTCACCGTGCCGGTGAACATCTCGCCGTCCCTGTAAGCCTTGGTGGCAGGATCGAGGACGTAGGTGTAGACGATCGGGACACCGGTGGCGGCCTGCTCGACCCGCCAACGTCGACGTTGGCCACCACGTGACGGCACGGCTCGGCCAAGCGAGGCAGAGCCTGTGCGGGTCTCGCCGGCGGGGATGGGCATTGTGAGAGGCTGGGGTGTATGAACCGGTTGGCTGGCGTGACCTCGCCTTATCTGCTTCAGCACGCTGACAATCCGGTCGACTGGTGGCCCTGGACGCCGGAGGCTTTCGAGGAAGCGCGGCGGCGTGATGTACCCGTTCTGCTGTCGGTTGGCTACTCAGCGTGTCACTGGTGTCATGTCATGGCATCGGAGTCCTTCGAGGACCAGCCGACCGCCGACTTCCTCAACGAGCACTTCGTGTCGGTCAAGGTCGACCGGGAGGAGCGCCCGGACGTCGACGCGGTCTACATGGCGGCGGTGCAGGCGGCCACCGGGCAGGGCGGCTGGCCGATGACGGTCTTCCTCACCCCCGAGGCCGAACCCTTCTACTTCGGCACCTACTTCCCGCCCGCGCCCCGGCACGGCATGCCCTCCTTCGGCCAGGTGCTCGAGGGTGTGCGGGCCGCGTGGGCCGATCGGCGGGAGGAGGTCGCCGAGGTGGCCGGGCGGATCGTGCGGGACCTCGCCGAGACCTCGCTGCCGTACCAGGCCCCCAGCCCGCCCGGCGCGGAGGACCTGCACACCGCGCTGCTGGAGCTGACCCGCCAATTCGATCACAAGCGGGGCGGGTTCGGCGGCGCGCCCAAGTTCCCGCCGTCCATGGTGCTGGAGTTCCTGCTGCGGCACCACGCGCGTACCGGCTCCCAGGCCGCCCTGCAGATGGTCCGGTCCACCTGTGAGGCGATGGCCCGCGGCGGGATCTACGACCAGCTCGGCGGCGGCTTCGCCCGGTACTCGGTGGACGCCGGCTGGGTGGTGCCGCACTTCGAGAAGATGCTCTACGACAACGCCCTGCTGTGCCGGGTCTACGCGCACCTGTGGCGGGCCACCGGCTCCGGTCTCGCCCGCCGGATCGCCCTGGGCACCGCCGACTTCCTGCTGCGGGAACTCCGCACCGAGCAGGGCGGGTTCGCCTCCGCGCTGGACGCGGACAGCGAGACCGCCGACGGGCACCACGCCGAGGGGGCGTACTACGTCTGGACGCCGGAGCGCTTGCGTGCTGTGCTCGGCGAGGAGGACGCGGCCTTCGCCGCCCGCCGCTTCGGGGTCACCGAGGAGGGGACCTTCGAGGAGGGCGCCTCGGTGCTGCGGCTCCCGGACACCGATGAGCTCGCCGACGCGGAGAAGGTCGCCTCGGTGACCGCGCGGCTGCTGGCCGCCCGCGAGGCCCGGCCGCGGCCGGGCCGGGACGACAAGGTCGTCGCCGCCTGGAACGGCTTGGTCATCGCCGCGCTGGCCGAAGCCGGCGCCTACTTCGACCGCCCGGACCTGATCGAGGCGGCCACCGGCGCCGCCGACCTGCTGGTCCGGGTGCACATGGACTACCAGGGGCGGCTGGCCCGCACCTCGCTGGACGGCACCGCGGGCCCGCACCCGGGGGTGCTGGAGGACTACGCCGACGTCGCCGAGGGCTTCCTCGCGCTCTCCTCGGTGACCGGCGAGGGCGTCTGGGTGGAGTTCGCCGGGCTGCTGCTGGACACCGTGCTACGGCACTTCACCGGCGCGGACGGCACGCTCTACGACACCGCGGACGACGCGGAGGCGCTGATCCGCCGCCCCCAGGACCCGACGGAGAACGCCACCCCGTCCGGGTGGACGGCCGCCGCGCAGGCACTGCTGAGCTACGCGGCCGTCACCGGAAGCAGCCGCCACCGGGAAGCCGCCGAGCGGGCCCTTGGTGTGGTCAAGGCGCTCGGCCCCCGGGTGCCCCGCTTCCTCGGCTGGGGCCTGGCGGCGGCCGAGGCGGCGCTGGACGGGCCGCGCGAGGTCGCGGTGGTCGGCCCGGCCGGCGACCCGGCGACCCGGGCCCTGCACCGGGTGGCCCTGCTGGGGACCGCGCCGGGCGCGGTGGTCGCCGTCGGCGAGCCGGGCTCGGACGAGGTGCCGCTGCTCACCGGCCGGCCGCTCTTCCGCGGCCGTCCGGCCGGCTACGTCTGCCGCAACTTCACCTGCGACGCGCCCACGGCCGACCCCAAGGTGCTGGCCGCGGCCGTCCGGGGCGCCGGCGAGGACGTCCCGCCCCCGGCCGGCCCGGACCGCGGCTGATCGCTCAGCCGTGCTGGTAGGCGACGAGCGAGATGCCGACGTAGTGCACCACGAAGGCGGCCAGCGTGAACGAGTGGAAGACCTCGTGGAAGCCGAACCAGCGCGGTGACGGGTTGGGGCGTTTGGTCCCGTAGATCACCGCGCCCGCGCTGTACAGCAGCCCGCCGACGATGATCAGGGTCATCACCGCGATGCCGCCGGTGTGCATGAAGTCGGGCAGGAAGAAGACCGCGGCCCAGCCCAGCGCGATGTAGCAGGGGGTGTAGAGCCAGCGGGGCGCGCCGACCCAGAAGACCCGGAAGGTGATCCCGGCCAGCGCGCCCGCCCACACCAGCCACAGCAGCAGCTGCTGCTTGCCGCCCGGCAGGAGCAGCAGGGTGAACGGTGTGTACGTGCCCGCGATGATCAGGAAGATGTTGGCGTGGTCCAGCCGGCGCAGCACGGCGGTGGCCCGCGGGCCCCAGTCGCCGCGGTGGTAGAGCGCGCTCACGCCGAACAGCGCACAGGCGGTCAGCGTGTAGATCGCGCAGGCCAGACGGCCGCGGGGGCTGTCCGCGAGGGCGGTGAGGATCACCCCGGCGATCAGCGCGGTGGGGAACATCCCGGCATGCAGCCAGCCTCGCAGTCGGGGCTTGACCGGCAGGGGGAGTGTGAGGTCGGCCGGTCCCGCGGGAGGGACGTCGTCGGCGGCTTCGGGCGCGGCGGCAGTCATGGCGTTCATGCTACCTACGCGACCGTAGGTTACCGGCTGGTGTCGAGTGGTGATGGTCACCAGAACGCCCTCTGGACATATTGGCTCACTGGCCGGAGGATCAAATGAGCGCGGTCGGCACCGGATGAGCTTGCATCCGGGTCGCAGCCCCCAAGGGGTAGCTGTCTCCAAAAGCGGATACACGTGCACGTATCCGCCCAACCCTCAACGTCAACGCCGGGGCAGGTCGGTTCCGGCGGAACGGAGCGATCGTGGCGCGCAGTAATGCGGCTCCCCTCACCACCCCAAGCACCCCACCCACCCGCCACCAGGAACTGATCGCCTGGGTCGATGAGATCGCCGCTCTCACCGAGCCGGACAAGATCGTGTGGTGCGACGGCTCGGAGGCGGAGTACGAGCGCCTCGCCGAGGAACTCGTCGCGAAGGGCACCTTCAAGCGACTCGACCCGATCAAGCGCCCCAACTCCTACTACGCCGCCTCCGACCCGACGGACGTGGCGCGGGTGGAGGACCGCACCTTCATCTGCTCCGAGAAGGAAGAGGACGCGGGCCCGACCAACCACTGGAAGGCCCCCGCCGAGATGCGGGAGATCTTCGCGGGCGAGCAGGGGATCTTCCGGGGCTCGATGCGCGGCCGCACGATGTACGTCGTCCCGTTCTGCATGGGCCCGCTGGGCTCGCCGCTGTCCGCGATCGGCGTCGAGATCACCGACTCGGCGTACGTCGCCGTCTCCATGCGCACCATGACCCGGATGGGACAGGCCGTCCTGGACGAGCTGGGCGAGGCCGGGTTCTTCGTCAAGGCCGTGCACACCCTGGGCGCTCCGCTCGCCGAGGGCCAGGCCGACGTCCCGTGGCCGTGCAACTCCACCAAGTACATCTCGCACTTCCCCGAGAGCCGCGAGATCTGGAGCTACGGATCCGGCTACGGCGGGAACGCGCTGCTGGGCAAGAAGTGCTACGCGCTGCGCATCGCCTCGGTCATGGCGCGCGACGAGGGCTGGCTGGCCGAGCACATGCTGATCCTCAAGCTCACGCCCCCGCAGGGAGAGGCCAAGTACGTCGCCGCCGCCTTCCCCAGCGCCTGCGGCAAGACCAACCTCGCCATGCTGGAGCCCACGATCTCCGGCTGGACCGTGGAGACCATCGGCGACGACATCGCCTGGATGCGCTTCGGCGAGGACGGCCGCCTCTACGCGATCAACCCCGAGGCGGGCTTCTTCGGTGTCGCGCCCGGCACCGGCGAGCACACCAACGCCAACGCCATGAAGACCCTGTGGGGCAACTCGGTCTTCACCAACGTCGCGCTCACTGACACAGGCGACATCTGGTGGGAGGGCATGACGGAGGAGACCCCGGCCCACCTCACCGACTGGAAGGGCAACGACTGGACGCCGGAGTCCGGCACCCCGGCCGCCCACCCCAACGCCCGGTTCACCGTCCCGGCCTCGCAGTGCCCGATCATCGCGCCCGAGTGGGAGGACCCCAAGGGCGTGCCGATCTCGGCGATCCTCTTCGGCGGCCGGCGCGCCTCCGCCGTCCCGCTGGTGACCGAGTCCTTCGACTGGCAGCACGGTGTCTTCCTCGGCGCGAACGTCGCCTCGGAGAAGACCGCCGCCGCCGAGGGCAAGGTCGGCGAGCTGCGCCGCGACCCGTTCGCCATGCTGCCCTTCTGCGGCTACAACATGGGCGACTACATGGGCCACTGGATCGAGGTCGCCAAGGACAAGGACCAGTCCAAGCTGCCGAAGATCTACTACGTCAACTGGTTCCGCAAGAACGACGCCGGCAAGTTCGTCTGGCCGGGCTTCGGTGAGAACAGCCGGGTGCTCAAGTGGATCGTGGAGCGCCTGGACGGCAAGGCCGAGGGCGTCGAGACCCCGATCGGCATCCTGCCGACCAGGGACGCGCTGGACACCGACGGCCTGGAGCTCGCCGACGCCGACCTGGACTTCCTGCTCACCGTCGACAAGGAGGTGTGGCGCGAGGAGGCCGCCCTGGTCCCCGAGCACCTGAACACCTTCGGTGACCACACTCCGACGGAGCTGTGGGACGAGTACCGGGCGCTGGTCAAGCGCCTGGGCTGAGGCGGAATGAAGCAAGCCGCATGAAGCGGGGCCGGACGCTGGCATCAGCGTCCGGCCCTCTTCGCGTCGTCACTCGCCCTGGATGCCCAGCGCCGCGGCGTGCGCGTCCATCCGCTCGGCGGCGAGCCGAGCGCCCGCCGTGTCACCGCAGGAAGCCGCCACCACCAGCGCGTTTCCGGCGAGGGTGTGGGCCCGCTGGTGGAGCTGGGTGATCCGGTCGGCGATCCGGTCCCGGTCCGGCGCCGCGGTCGGCGCCGCCCGCAGCGGGGAGCGGCCCGCCCGCAGCCGGGTGACCTGGTCGGCGAGACGCTGCGCCGCGTCGTCCCAAGCGGTGTCCCGGGTCAGGGCGCGCAGCTCATCGCTGATGGTCAGCAGGGCCGTGAGGTGTCCGGCGAGCCGGATCTCCAGCTCCTCCTGGCGGGAGCGGTGCGGGACGTCGTCCGCGCGCCCGGCCATGCTGTGGACCGACTTGGTGCGGATCGGTTCGTACATGGGATGGCCTCCTGACAAGCTCAGGAGACCATCCTAACTTAGACCCTGTCTAAAGTTGTCTGACTTACAGAAGGTTTACCGGCTCACGGCTGGCTGTAACCGTCCAGGAAGTTGCCGATCCGGGTGACCGCGTCCGCCAGGTCCTCCTTCACCGGCAGCGTGACGATGCGGAAGTGATCGGGCTCGGGCCAGTTGAAGCCCGTGCCGTGCACGATCATGATCTTCTCGGCGCGCAGCAGATCGAGGACCATCTGCCGGTCGTCCTTGATCTTGAAGACCTTGGGGTCCAGCCGTGGGAAGGCGTACAGCGCGCCCTTGGGCTTCACGCACGTCACGCCGGGGATCTGGGTCAGCAGCTCGTAGGCGGTGTCGCGCTGCTCCAGCAGCCGGCCGCCGGGCAGCACCAGGTCGTTGATCGACTGGCGGCCGCCGAGCGCCGTGGCCACCGCGTGCTGCGCGGGCATGTTCGCGCACAGCCGCATGTTGGCCAGGATGGTCAGCCCCTCCAGATAGCTGGCCGCGTGCCCCTTGGGGCCGCAGACCGCCAGCCAGCCGCTGCGGTATCCGGCGATCCGGTACGCCTTGGACAGGCCGTTGAAGGTGAGCGTCAGCAGGTCCGGGGCGATGGCGGCGGTCTCGGTGTGCGTGGCGCCGTCGTAGAGGATCTTGTCGTAGATCTCGTCCGAGCAGACGACGAGGTTGTGCCGCCGGGCGATCTCCGTGAGCCCGCGCAGCAGCTCCTCCCCGTACACCGCGCCGGTCGGGTTGTTCGGGTTGATGATCACGATCGCCTTGGTGCGGTCGGTGACCTTGCGCTCGATGTCGGCCAGGTCCGGCAGCCAGTCCGCCTGCTCGTCGCAGCGGTAGTGCACCGCGGTGCCGCCGGCCAGCGCGACCGAGGCCGTCCACAGCGGGTAGTCCGGCGCCGGGACCAGCACCTCGTCGCCGTCGTCCAGCAGCGCCTGCATCGACATCTGGATCAGCTCGGAGACGCCGTTGCCGAGGAAGATGTCCTCGACGTCCAGCTCGATGCCCTTGGTCTGGTAGTGCTGCATCACCGCGCGGCGCGCGGACAGCAGACCCTTGGCGTCGCCGTACCCGTGCGCGCCGCCGAGCGTCCGCAGCATGTCCTCGAGGATCTCCGGCGGGCACTCGAACCCGAACGGCGCCGGGTTGCCGGTGTTGAGCTTGAGAATGCGGTGACCCGCTGCCTCCAGCCGCATCGCCTCCTCAAGTACCGGACCCCGGATCTCGTAGCAGACATTGGCGAGCTTCGTGGACTGGATCACCTGCATGACCGCCACGATACGCGCGCCGCGACGGGCGCCGCGCGGCGTTTCGGCCCGCCCCGGGGGCCGCCCCCGCCCCGCGCCGGCCCGGCGGCTGTCCGATCACAATGCGACCGTCGGTACCCACATGCGGAATACCGGTCGACGCGGTCCGCCGGGCTTCGAAAGTGGCCGGATCGCCGGAGGTGGTGTGAAGTGTGCCACCGCACGGTGATGACCCCGGGGACGGGCTGACGCCGGCCCCGGGGTCACGCGTGTGCCGTCAGCTTGCTGTCAGCTGCCCGAGCAGTACTGCTGCTCCTTGCCGATGGCCCGGTACATGCAGTCCGAGGTCTCCAGCAGCTGGAGCACCGCGTCGCGGTTCCGGTCGGTCTCCCGCTCGATCACCTCGTCGGGCGGGTAGAAACCGCCGCCGCCGAAGGACGACGGGTACATCTCGAAGGTGTACGCGAAGATCTTCTGGTTGCCCCACAGCCAGTCGTCGATCGACCCGTCCGTGATGTACAGGTCGCTGGACTGCTCGGGGGTGTAGCCGTTGCTCGCGGCCATCTTCCTGCCGACCGTGGCGAAGACGTCGTGGTCGTCCTGGGTCAGGCCGGGGGCGGTGTCCGCGTTGGTGTAGCCGTACGGCCAGAGCACCAGCTCGCTGTAGGTGTGGAAGTCGATCGCGGACCTGATCTGCTGCTTGCCGCCGACGACCCGGCTGCGCGCGAAGTCGGCGACCACCTTCACCTCGGGCGCGGACTCGGCCGAGGTGCCGCGGTAGGTGTCGGAGCTGGGGCTGCCGGAGGAGCCTCCGCAGCAGCCCCACTTGAAGTTCCAGTTCCGGTTCAGGTCGGTGCCGACGGCCGAGGAGCCGGAGTTGGGCTGGCGGTTCTTGCGCCAGCTGCGGTAGGAGCCGGTGGAGATGTCGTATTCGCCGCCGTCCGGGTTGACGTCCGGGACGATCCATATCTCGCGCCCGTTGACGGCGTTGGTGATGCGCGAGTCGGTGCCGTAGTCCTGGGTGAACTCGCGGATCAGGTAGAGCGCCATCTCCACGGTCAGGTGCTCCCGGGCGTGCTGGTGGTGGGTGAACAGCACCTCGGGCTCGTTCTCGTCCTGGCCGGCGTTGTCGCTGATCTTGACCGCGATGATGTCCCGGCCCTGGTACGACTTGCCGATGACGCGCTTGCTGATGATGTTCGGGTACTTGGTGATCGCCGCGTTGATCTCGGCGGTCATCTCCGCGTAGTTGTGGTACTTGGCGTCCGCCGAGGGGAAGTCGTACAGCTTCGGCGGCGCCCCGGCGGTACGGGCCGGGGGAGCGGGCAGCGCGGAGACCTCGAAGCCCAGTGCGCGCACCGCCTTCACCTGGGCGGGGTCGGCGGTGATCACCAGGGAGCGGGCGTCCACCTCGTCGATCGACACGCCGGTGGCGGCGAGGGCGTTGCGCTGGTCGACCGTGGTCCGGCCCGCCACCTCGTACTGCCGCTGGGGCTCGTCGGCCGTGGGGGCGGATGCGGCGGTGTGGCGCGGAGCGGACGAGTCGTCGGCCTGGGCGGCGATCGGGGCGCCGAGGGCGAGGGCGAGCACGGCGGCGAGAGCGGGGGCCCGTCTGCCGCGGATACGGAGTCGCATGGAATCTCCTGGGGGGTGAGTGGCTCCTGGGGTGGCTCCATGGGTGCTGGGGTGCTCGGGCGCCGGGGTGTGTGGGGCCCCGGGGGTGCGGGGGGTGCGGTGGGTGCGGTGGGGGGTGAAGAGGCGTAGCGACTGGGGTCAGTGTTCGGCCATGGGCATGACACGGTCAAGGGTGTCGGGTGGTCGGAATGCGCCAACTTGAGTCCGGCTTCCGTGCACGCACGGCGGTGCGGCGGCGAGCGGACGACACCGGAACGACACCGGAACGACGCGAGGACGACGCGGGGACGCCGGGACGACGCAGGGGGCGACGCAAGGACGCGAGAGGACGACGCAAGGGCGCCCCGCGCGGCCGCGGGGCGCCCTTGGTCCATCGCCGGATCGGCTGGTTCAGCCGCCGGGAACGGCCTCGGTCAGCTCGCCGAGCAGTACTGGTCCTCCTTGCCGATGGCCCGGTACATGCAGTCCGCGTTGTCCAGCAGCTTCAGCACGGCCTCCCGGTTCCGGCTGGTCTCCTTCTCGATCACCTCGTCGGGCGGGTAGAAGCCGTCCGAGCCGTTCTCGCCCGGATACATCTCGAAGGTGTACGCGAAGATCTTCTGGTCGCCCCAGAGCCAGTCGTCGATCGTGCCGTCCGTGATGTACAGGTCGCTGGACTGCTCGGGGGTGTAGCCGTTGCTCGCGGCCATGTCCTTGCCGATCGTGGCGAAGACGTCGTGGTCGTCCTTGGTCATGCCCTCGGCGGTGTCGTCGTTCGTCCAGCCGAACGGCCAGAGCACCAGCTCGCTGTAGGTGTGGAAGTCGATGGCCGCCTTGATCTGCTGCTTGCCGCCGACGACCCGGCTGCGGACGAAGTCGGCGACGACCTTCACCTCGGGCGCCGACTCGGCCGACGCCCCGCGATAGGTCTCCGAACCCGGCTCGGAGTCGGAGCCGCCGCAGCACCCCCACTTGTAGTCCCAGTTGCGGTTCTGGTCGGTGCCGATCTCCTGCGAACCCTCGTTGGGCTGCCGGTTCTTGCGCCACATCTGGTACTCGCCGTCGGTGAGGTCGTACTCGCCGCCGTCCGGGTTCACGTCCGGGACGATCCAGATCTCGCGGCCGTCGACCGCCTTGGTGACCGCGTCGTCGGAGCCGTAGCCGTCGCCGAACGCCTTGATGAGGTAGAGCGCCATCTCCACGGTCAGGTGCTCCCGGGCGTGCTGGTGGTGGGTGAAGAGCACCTCCGGCTCGTCCTCGTCCTGACCGACGTTGTCGCTGATCTTCACCGCGGTGATGTCCCGGCCCTCGTGGGACTTCCCGATCACCTGCTTGCTGATGATCTCCGGGTGCTTGGTGACGGCGGCGTCGATCTCCGCCAGCGCCTCGGTGTGGTTGTGGTAGCCGGCGTCGTCGGACGGGAAGTCCCGGGTGCCGGCCATCCTCGGCCCGCCCCGCTTCGGCGGAGCGGGCAGCTCCTTGACCTGGTAGCCGAGTTCACGGATCCGGCCGAGCTGGTCCGCGTCGGCCGAGACCACCACCGAATGCCTGCGGACCGCGTCGATCGACGCGCCGGTGGCCGCCAGCGCGGTGCGCCGCGCGACCGTGTCCGCGCCGCTGACCTCGTAGGCGCGCGGGGTCTTGGTGCCGGAGGCGGAGGTGTGGGGGGAGGGGTGGCGCGCGGACGCGCCGTCGGTGGCCTGGGCGGCGACGGGCACCGCGAGTGCCATCGCCAACAGGGCGGCCAGGGCGGTGGACCGCCGGCCGCGTATCTGCAGTCGCATGTTTTCGTCTCCTGGGAATTCCAGTGCGACGGGTGGGGGGTTGGGGCACTCACCCCCGGTGATTGAAGGTGGCTGTTGCGGTAGTTGGGGGCTGGGTGAGTACCGGCGCCCATGGTTGGTGCCCGGGAGGGGACGGTCAAGGGTGCGGGGAGTGCGCACCTGTCCCGGCCGCCCCCGATGCCCCTTTTCCGGCCGCCCGATCCATTGCTCTCGCATGGACTCGAACGTCACAATGCGCACGTCAAATCCGAGCACTTCGGTATGGAGGAAACCCCCCACATGAACAAGTCCTTCATCGGCGCGCTCTCGGCCCTGGTGCTGAGCGGCGCGTGCATAGCCGGGCTGAGCGCGCAGAGCGCCTCCGCGGCGGACACCGGGACCGCCGCCAAGAAGCCGCGGGCCGTGAACTTCGAGGGCACGGTCGCCTTGAGCAACTGCTCCGGCTCGGTCGTGAAGATGCCCAACTCCACCGACCAGGACCCGGCCCTGGTCATGTCCAACGGCCACTGCCTGGAGGAAGGTTTCCCCGGCCCGGGCGAGGTCATCGTCGACCAGCCCTCCAGCCGGCGCTTCACCCTGCTGGACGCGCGCGCGGGCAACGCGGGCACCGTGCACGCCACCAAGATCTCGTACGCCACGATGACCGACACCGACGTCTCGCTGTACGAGGTGGACGCGACCTACGCCGAGATCCAGGAGAAGTTCGGCGTCAAGCCGCTCGCCCTCTCCGCCGAGCGGCCCGCCCAGTCCGCCTCCATCAGCGTGGTGTCCGGCTACTGGAAGAAGATCTACAGCTGCAACGTGGACGGCTTCGTCCACGAGCTGCACGAGGGCCAGTGGATCTGGAAGGACTCGGTCCGCTACACCCCGGACTGCAAGACCATCGGCGGCACCTCCGGTTCGCCGGTCGTCGACACCGCCACCGGCAAGGTGGTCGCGGTGAACAACACCGGCAACGAGGACGGCGAGCGCTGCACGGACAACAACCCGTGCGAGGTCGACGAGAACGGCGACGTCACCGTCCACCAGGGCATCAACTACGCCCAGCAGACCTACCAGATCACCCGGTGCGTCGCCGAGGGCAACAAGATCGACCTGAGCCTGCCGGAGTGCACCCTGCCCAAGCCGTAACCGCCGCGAGGCGCCCGAGACATGCGTCAGGCCGGTTCCCCGCCCGCTCGGCGGGGAACCGGCCCGTGGCCGGGGCACGGATCAGCGGTTGACCGCCTGCGCCTCCTGGACCGTGACGTCGGTGGTGGTGCCGAAGGTGCCCTCCGGCAGGTCACCGCGGGAGCCGTCGCTGGCCTTCCAGCTGATCTTCCAGGTGATGGTCGCCTTGAACCGGTACGGCTCACCCGAGCTGGACCGCAGGTAGGTCACGCCGCACGGCGGCGTGTCCTTGGAGTGGCCCGGGGTGTACGGGGTGCCGATGCTGCCGTCCTTGCTGATCTCGCAGGTGCCGGAGGACGGGTACACCTGTGCCTCGGAGGTGCCCGGCTCGATGGTCACCCCCATGGGCTCGGCCGTGGTGGTCGCCGAGAGACCGATCTCGGGCACCGAGGCGGTGACCGACACCGGCTTGAAGGTGGCCTTGTCCAGCCACGCCCAGGTGGGGATGTTGACCGTCTGCTTGCCCTCGGCGGAAGGATTCAGCGTGATGTCGGTGTCCGGGACGCGCAGCTCGGCGTAGGCCAGCCGGGAGAGCTTCTCGGCGTCGATGGCTTCCTTCACCTTGGGCTTCTCGCCCTTGTCCGCCCAGAAGCTGGAGTCCTCCCAGCACTTGTCGATGTCGCCCTGGGCATTGGGGTCGTCATTGATCTCCGGGACCCACCAGTTGCCCTTGTCGGCGTTGCCGGTGTTGTAGTCCTTGATGGGGTGGCCCTTCACCCACTCGTCGATCTTCTGCTTGCCCCAGTCGGTGTCCTTGGACAGCTCGAGGCGGGGTTCCCAGACCTTCTTGAACTCCTCGGGCGTCATGCTCGGAGAGAACCAGCACTTCGGCGGCGGCGCGGTGTTCACCTTCGGGGTGACCGGGCCGGTCGACTTGCCGCTGCCGTTCTTGGAGCGGTCGTAGACGATGCCGTGGACCGTCGAGTTGATGGTGTGCTCGTCGTTGTCGCTGCCACCGTGCGCGTCGCCGGGCTTGGGCCGCGTCTGCTCGTCCGAACCGCCGCCCGGCACGTCCGCGTGGGCCACGGCCGGCGATATGGCGAGAAAGAGTGCGGCGGCCACCGCGGCCGCCCGCTTACCTGCTGATGTCACGGCCGGCACTGTGCCGCCCCCCTGTCCGTGCTCATGTCCGCCGTCTGCCAGACCCCGGCCGGGCTCTTGCGCAGCATGGCGGTGTACAGAACGTACGAATCCTTGCTCGCCTTGGTCTTGAGGACCTTCCCGGTCTTGCGGACCTTGGCGAAGCCCTTGCTCTCGTCGCCGCAGTACGTCACCTGGGCGCTCTTGCTGCCCAGCGTGACGTTCGGCTGGTAGTAGCGGAACGCGCCGGTGAGCGAGTAGCCCTCGTCGACGTAGAACTTCAGGACCTTGCGCGCACCGGCCTGGGCCATCGGATGCGTGTAGAACGTCACCGCGTCGGACTCGGTCTCGCCCTCGACCTTGGCCTCGTCCAGGGCGCGGACCCGCGCGGCGGTGTCCGCCAGGACGGCGTCCTTCTTCTTGTCGCCGGTGGTGAAGCCTTCGAAGGTCAGCTTCAGGTCGTCGGGCAGCGCGATCTTCGGGTGGCCGGGCCGGTCGCCTTCCCCGGCCGGCCCGGACGCCGACTTCGAGGCGGGTGCCGACTCGGCGCCCTTGATGTCGTCCTTGTCGTCGGAGCCCCCGTCGCTGCCGCACGCGGCGAGGACGAGCGCCGCGCCAGTGACTGCCACGGCGGTGGTGAGGATCTTCTTCACGGGGCGTCTCTTTCCCAAATCTCCGTGCGATGGCTGGCGGGTACAACGGCCATCCTCTCAGCCCCCTCGCCCGGCGGGGTGGTGCCCCCGCCCCGGGTTCGGTCTTGCGGCAGTCCTGTGACCGGGCTGCGACGGGCCGCCGCCGTGGTGCGCGGCGGCGGCCCGTGGGGAGCGCGGAGTCCGGCGGATGCGGGCCGGCCGGCTGCTACGGCAGGCCGTGGACGTGCGAGCCGACCTCGGTGGCGAAGGCGTTGCCCGCGGTGGCGTCCCAGTTGGTCGACCAGGTCATCGCGCCGCGCAGGCCCGGGTAGGTGCGCGGCGGCTTGAAGGAGCCGCAGCCGGTGCCCCTGGTGAGGCAGTCCAGGGCGGCGTTGACCACGGCGGGGGAGACGTGGCCGCTGCCCGCGGCCCGGGGGGAGGCGGGCACCCCGATGCCGACCTGGGAGGGGTCGAGGCCGCCCTCCAGCTGGATACAGGCGAGGGCGGTGAGGAAGTCCACCGACCCCTGGCTGTACACCTTGCCGTCGCAGCCCAGCATCGAGCCGCTGTTGTAGTACTGCATGTTGACGACGGTGAGGAAGTCCTTCACCGCCAGGGCGGTCTTGAAGTACTCGTTCGAGGTGGACTGCATGTCGATCGTCTGGGGCGCCATCGTGACCACGACATCGCTCTTCTCGGCGTGGATCGCCTTGAGCGCCTGCGTCATATAGGTGGCGTTGAGACCGTTCTCCAGGTCGATGTCGACGCCGTCGAAGCCGTACTCGGCCATCAGCGCGAGGACGGACCGGGCGAAGTGGTCCGCCGAGGAGGCGTCGTTGACGCTCACCGCTCCGCGCTCGCCGCCGACCGAGAGGACGACCGACTTCCCCGCCGCCTGCTTGGCCTTGATGTCGGCCTTGAACTCCGCTTCGGAGTAGTGCAGCGCGGGATCCAGGGTGAAGTCCACAGCGCCCGGGGTGCCGGTGGCGTCGGCGAAGGCGACCGCGATGATGTCGTATCCGTCGTGCACATCGCGGAGCTTCTGGACGGTGGCGCCGTTGTCGAAGTTCTGCCAGTAACCGGTGACCGCGTTCCGGGGCACGGCCGCCGCGGCCGAGGGCTCCTCGGCGGTGCCGGCGGCGCCGGCCGTGCCCGCGCCGCCGACGGCGATCAGGCCGCCGGCCGTCAGTGCGGCCGCCGTAAGGGCGCCGAGCAGGTTCTTGCGGTACATGCGTGATCGTGCGCGAGCCACGTCTGCCTCCGAGTGGGGGGTATACCGGTGGGGGTGGGTGGGAGGAAGTGGGGTGGGGGTGGGTTGGGAGGAAGTGCGGTGGTGGAGGTACTCGTGCGGGTGCGCGCCCCGGGGCCCCAGGAGCGTGCCGTACAAGCTGGTCCAGACCAATGGGCTTGTCAACCCTCCGCGTTCCACCCGGCCTCCGGCGGGACCGCCGAGGAGCTGTTCTCTCCCGCCGCATTCACGGATAAAGTGCTGACGCACTGGGGGAAGGGCCGGATCGACCTCAAGGCCACAGCTCCCCCGGCGCCGAAGTGAACGGGGTAGCCGAGTGCCCACCGCGATAGCCGTCACCAGCCGCGAGCTGGTACTTCCGCCGCCCGACGGGCACACGCCGTCCGCCGTCGTGCTCCCGTCCCCGCAGGAGCAGTCCCTCGACGCCGCGCTCGCCGGCACCGCCGCGCTCCTGGACCGGCAGGGCTATCTCGTGGTGCTCTTCCCCGCCGCCACCCTCGCCGACGCCGTGCGGCGCCTGCACACCGTGCGCGCGCTGCTGGAGAGCGACCGGATCGCGCTGGTGCCCCTCGATCTGCCGCCGCTGGCCGTGGCGGTGCTCGCCCGTCAGCTCCGCCGGCTGTCGGTCTGCGACTTCAGCCCCGGCGTACTGGCCTGCGCCGCCCGGCTGCTGGCCCACTACGTGCACGCCGGCGCCCAGCTCGGCAGCGTCGCCCGGCTCGACCGGGTGCCGGTCTCGCTCGGCTCGCACGTCAAGTCCTGGCTGCCCGGCGCCCAGTTCGGGGTGCTCGCCCACCCCACCCCCAGCCTGGTGCGGATCGGCGGCGACGACACCCTGCCCGGGCCCGGATACGCCACCGAGCTCACCGTCGCCCACGGACATCAGCACGGCCACGGCAGCGACTGGATCACCTCCACCCTGGCCGCCGGATGGCAGGTCCAGGGCGTCCGGGAGGTCCCGCTGCCCGCCGACTCGGTCCGCTGGTGGGGCACCGGCCGGCTGACCGAGTTCGCCGCCGCCATCCCCGACATCTCGGTCCTCTACCAGCTGGTGGCGTCCGTCCGCCGCGTGCAGTGCCACTGGTGCGGGCTGGAAGTCATCGGGGACCGCTGCGCGTTCTGCTCCGCCCCGGTGCCGCGGGGCGAGGACGCCCGCGCCCTCGCCCCGTCCAGCCGTCCCGCCCTGACCAGTCGGCAGTAGTCAAGTCCTTCGAACGAGGTTGCCCGTCCATGAATGTTCGCCAGCGCCGCGGAGTCATCCTGCTGCTCCTGTCGGTCCTGTGCGCCATCGGCGCGTTCGCCGGAGTGCTCGCCGTCATCGACGACGTGGAGTCGAAGGTCGGGCCCGAGACCACCGCGTACGAGCTCAAGGCCGACATACCCGCCTACAAGGCGCTGGACAGCAGCGCGTTCCGGAAGATCTCGATGCCCGAGCGCTGGCTTCCCGAGACCGCCGTCACCGACCTGGCCGACATCCGCGGCAAGATCGCCGTCATCCCGCTGCGCCGCGGCTCGCTGCTCCAGGCCGACATGATCGTCGACCGGCCCGCGCTCAAGCCGGGCCAGCAGGAGATCGCCATCATGATCGACGCGGCCACCGGCGTCGCGGGCAAGATCACCCCCGGTGCCGAGGTGAACATCTACGCCACCTTCGAGGGCGACCGGGAGGGCCGGCGGTCCGTCTCCAAGCTCATCGTCTCCGGGGCCCGGGTCATCGACGTCGGCAAACTCACCGCCCTGGAGCCCGACTCGGACGACAAGCGGCGGATGAACGACGCCGTGCCCATCACCTTCGCCCTCGGCACCCGGGACGCCCAGCGCGTCGCCTACGCCGAGTCCTTCGCCTCCCATGTGCGGCTCGCCCTCGTCGCTCCCGGCGGCGGCACCGCCGTCGACCCCAAGGACCGCACCTACACCCTCGACGGCGACCGGTAGGAGGCGGGCCAGGTGACGATCAGAACCCTCCCGGCCGTCGGCGACCCCGACGCCGCCCGCACCGTCAGCGGACTGCTCGGGCAGCTCCCCGACGTCGAGCCGCTGCCCTGGGTCGAGGACTCGGCCCGGCTGCTGGACACCCTCGCCCAACTCGCCGCCGGCTCCCTCGAGGAACTGCCGGAAGTCGTCCTCGTCCACGAACGCATCGGCCCCGCCCCGGCGCTGGAGGTGATCCGGGAGATCGCACTCCGCTTCCCCGCGGTCGGCGTCGTGCTGATGACCGCGGACGCCGGGCCCGCGCTCTACTCCGCCGCCATGGACTCCGGCGCCCGGGGAGTCGCCGCCCTGCCGCTCGCCTACGACGAACTGGCCGCCCGGGTCCAGGCCGCGGCCCAGTGGGCCACCGGCATGCGGCGGCACCTGGGCGGGGGCGGGGACGGCCACCCGGCCGGACCGGGCGGGACGCTGGTCGCCGTCACCGGCGCCAAGGGCGGCGTCGGCACCACCGTGACCGCCGTGCAGCTCGCACTGGCCGCGCAGGCCGCCGGGCGGGAGGTCGCGCTGGTCGACATGGACCTCCAGTCCGGCGACGTCGCCTCCTACCTCGACGTCCAGTTCCGCCGCTCGATCGCCGACCTGGCGCAGATCAGCGACATCACCCCGCGGGTGCTGCGGGAGGCGGTCTTCACCCACCCGTGCGGACTCGGGCTGCTGCTGGCGCCGGGCGACGGCGAGCGCGGCGAGGAGGTGACGGACGCGGCGGCGCGGCACATCCTCCAAGCCCTGCGCGCCCGCTTCGAGATCGTCATCGTCGACTGCGGCACCCAGATCACCGCCGCCAACGCCGCCGCCGTCGAGGCCGCCGACACCGCGCTGCTGGTCACCACCCCGGACGTGGTCGCGGTACGGGCCGCCAAGCGGATGGTGCGGCTGTGGGACCGGCTGCAGATCCGCAAGGCCGACCAGACCCTGACCGTCCTCAACCGGCACACCCGCGCCGCCGAGATCCAGCCCCAGCTGGTCGAACGGGCCACCGGCACCCGCACCACCCGCACCTGTGTGCCCGCCGGCTACAAGGAGCTCCAGCCCGCCGTCGACTCCGGCCGGATGCAGGACCTGGACGCCAAGTCGGCGGTACGGCAGGCGCTGTGGGCGCTGGCCGGGGAGCTGGGCCTGGTGGCGGCCGCCGCCGGCGCAGGCCGGGGCACGCACCGGGGCGCCCACGCCGGGCCCGCCGACCGCACCCTGCCGGGGCTGCGCCGCCGCCGTGCCCTGTCGGCCGGGCCGGAGCCCGCGGTCCAGAGCGGCACCCAGGGCGGGGCGCCGGACGGCAGCGGCGGCAAGGGCACCGGCGCCGCCGCTGGTCGCACTGCGGGCGCCGACACGACCGGCGCGGGCACCGGGCCCGACGCGCTCACCCGGGTGCCGACCGGCAGGTTCGGCCGCAGACGCGGCGTGCGGGACGAGCGGAACGGCCGGGACGAGCGGGGCGGCCGGGACGACCGGGGGCAGGTCACGGTGGAGTTCCTCGGCGTCATCCCGCTGATCCTCACCGTGCTCGCCGTGATCTGGCAGTGCGTCCTGGTCGGTTACACCTACTCGCTGGCCGGGAACGCCGCCGACCAGGGTGCCCGGGCGGCCGCCGCGGCAGCCACCGGCGGCGCGGGAGCCTGCGAGCAGGCCGCGCGCCAGGACCTGCCCAGCGCGTGGCAGGAGAGCGCGAGCACCGAATGCCATGAAGAGAACGGCCTGTGGAAGGCCACGATCCGGGTGAAGGTGCCGGTGCTCTTCCCGGGCGCCGTCGACTTCCCGTGGACCGTGACCGGCACGGCGGGCGCGGCGAAGGAGAGCTGACCGATGGCGACCGGGCGACCCCCCTCCCCCCACCGCGCCGATCACGCGCCCCACCGGCCCCGGGTCACCGCGCCTGCCGCGTCCCACCGGCCCCGGGTCACCGCGCCTGCCGCCTCCCACCGGCCCGCGCCTGCCGCCCCCAGCGGCGCGGGCGACCGCGGCCAGGCGTCCATCGAGTTCCTCGGCTTCCTGCCGATCCTGCTGGCCATCGCGCTCGGCGCCGTCCAGCTGGGCCTGGGTGCGTACGCCGCCCAGCAGGCCGGAACCGCCGCCCGGGCCGCGGCCCGCACCGCCTCGCTCGACGACCCCGAGGTGAGCCCGGCGGGCGCCGGCCGGGCAGCGGTCAGCGGCTGGCTCGCCGACGGCACCTCGGTGTCGGTCCGCCAGGGCGGCGGCGAGGCACGGGCCACCGCCAGCGTCGAGATCCCCTCGGTCATCCCCGGCGTCAGCTTCGGCAGCGCCAAGCGCACCGCCACCATGCCGCGCCGCGAGGACACCCCGGCCGGCACGGTCCGGGCAGGGGGCGGCCGATGAGCCTGCGCTCGCGCATCGCCGCCCCCGAGACCCCGGCCGACCGGCGGCAGGACGGCCACCTGGTCGCCGTCTACCGCACCAAGCTGCTGGAGGAGATCGACCTCGCCGAGATGTCCTCGCTCGCGGCGGCCGAGCGCCGGTCCCGCCTGGAGCGCGTCCTCGGCCACATCATCAGCCGCGAGGGTCCGGTGCTCTCCACCGCCGAACGCGACCGGCTGATCCGCCGCGTGGTGGACGAGGCGCTCGGTCTCGGCGTCCTCGAACCCCTCCTGGAGGACGCCTCCATCACCGAGATCATGGTCAACGGACCGGACCAGATCTTCGTCGAGCGGGCCGGCCGGGTCGAGCTGGTCCCGGTCCGCTTCGCCTCCGACGAGCAGCTGATGCAGACCATCGAGCGGATCGTCTCCACCGTCAACCGGCGGGTGGACGAGTCCAATCCGATGGTCGACGCCCGGCTGCCCAGCGGCGAGCGGGTCAACGTCATCATCCCGCCGCTCGCCCTGACCGGCGCCACCCTCACCATCCGCCGCTTCCCCCGGGCGTACACCCTCCCCGAGCTGATCGGCATGGGCACCCTGGACGAGCAGATGCTGCTGCTGCTCGCCGCGCTGGTGCGGGCGAGATTCAACGTCGTCGTCTCCGGACCCACCGGCTCCGGCAAGACCACGCTGCTCAACGCGCTCTCCGGACTGATCCCCGACGGGGAGCGGATCATCACGGTGGAGGACGCCGCCGAACTCCAGCTCCAGCAGACCCACGTCATCCGCCTGGAGTCCCGGCCGCCCAACGTCGAGGGCAAGGGGCGCATCACCATCCGCGACCTGGTGCGCAACTCGCTGCGGATGCGCCCGGACCGCATCATCGTCGGCGAGGTGCGCGGCGGGGAGACCCTGGACATGCTCCAGGCCATGTCCACCGGCCACGACGGCTCCTTGGCCACCGTGCACGCCAACAGCGCCCAGGACGCCCTGATGCGGTTGCAGACCCTGGCCTCCATGTCCGAGGTCGCCATTCCCTACGAGGCGCTGCGTGACCAGATCAACAGCGCCGTCGACTGCATCGTCCAGCTGACCCGGCACGCCGACGGCTCCCGCCGGGTGAGCGAGATCGCGCTGCTGGACAGCCACGGCCACGAGGCGTACCGGATCGCCCCCCTCTGTCGCTTCGACGCCCAGCCGACGGGCGCCGACCGGGTCGTACGCGGCCGGTTCCGCCACTTCCCGCTCCCCGCACGGGCCGCCGAGCGGCTCCGGCTGGCGGGCGAGGCGGTGCCGCCCGCCTTCGGCGTCGCCACCCAGCCCACCCAGCCCACCCAGCCGGCCCAGCCCGCCCAGCTCACCCAGCTCACCAGCCGCGACGCGGCGGGCCGCCCCGCCCCCGGGACTGACGGAGGCCGCCATGGCTGACCTCGGGCTGCTCGCCCTGGGCAGCACCCTTCTCTGCGGAGCGCTGGCCGTCGCCGGGGCGCACGCCCTCGCCGCCGGACGGACCCAGCGCCAGGCGCTCATCGACCGGCTCTCCGACGAGGGCCCGCTGCCCGTGGCCGGGCGGCGGCGCCGCTTCGCCGCACTCGACCGCCGGCTGCGCCGCACCGACGCGGGGCGGAGGCTGGAGCGCCGCCTGGCCTCCACCGGACTCGACCTCACCGTGGCCGAGTTCGTCACGTACACCACCGGCATCGCGCTGGGCCTGTGGCTGATCGCGGCCACCGCGCTCGCCGCCTTCTTCGGCCCGATCGCCGCCCTGGTCGCCGTCTGGTCCGCCTTCGGCTTCCTCAACTGGCAGCGGCAGAAGCGGATCGAGAAATTCATCAACCAGCTGCCGGAGCTCTCCCGGATCCTCGCCAACGCCACCCAGGCCGGGCTGGCGCTGCGCACCGCGCTGTCCATGGCGGCGGACGAGATGGAGGCCCCGGCCGGTGAGGAGCTGGCCAAGGTCGCCGCCCGGCTGGCCGTCGGCCACTCCGTCGACGACGCCCTGGGCGAACTGGCCGAGCGGCTGCCCTCCCGCGAACTCGTCGTCCTCGTCACCACCCTGGTGCTCTCCAACCGGGCCGGCGGCACCGTCGTCTCCTCGCTGCGCAACCTCACCCAGACCCTGGAGGAGCGGAAGGAGACCCGCCGCGAGGTGCGCACCCAGCTCTCCCAGGTCACCATCACCGCGTATGTGGTGCCGCTGATGGGCATCGGCACCCTGCTGCTGGTGGACAAGATCGCCCCCGGCTCGGTCGAGCGGATGACCGAGGACTTCCGGGGGCAGATCGCGGTGGTCGTCGCCTTCGGGCTGTACGGGCTCGGGTTCTTCCTCATCCGCCGTTTGTCCAGGATCGACGTGTGAGGAGGGGCGGGGAGGGATGACCGGAATCGGCTTGCTGCTGGCCGCCGCCATGGGACTGTCCATGGCCGGCGTCGCCGGCGGTATCGCGCTCTACCGCAGCGAGGCGAAACTCCCGCCCGACCTCGCCGTCGCCCTGGAGGTCGGCGCCACCCGCACCACCGCCGTCGGCTCGCTGCTGGACCGGCTGGGCATGCGCTACGCCCCGCTGGTGCTGCGGCTGATGGGGGAGAAGCGGGTCGCCAAGGTCCGCCGCCGCATCGACCTGGCGGGCAACCCCGGGGGCCTGACCGTGGACCGCTACGCCGCGCGCCGCGCGGTGTACGGCGCGCTCGGCTTCGGCGGCGCGCTGGTGATGCTCGCCAAGGGCCAGCTGCTGCTCGCCCTGCTGCTCGTCGTCTTCGGCCTGTTCTGGATCGAGGTCGGCATCTGGGCGGCGGTGCGCGAGCGGAAGGACGCCATCGAGCGGACCCTCCCCGACTTCCTCGACGTGCTGGCCGTGGTGGTCAGCGCCGGACTCGGCTTCCGGCAGGCGCTGGACCGGGTCGCGGAGAAGTACGAGGGGCCCTGGGCCGACGAACTGCGCATCACGCTGCGGCAGATGGACATGGGGGTCAGCCGCCGCCAGGCGTTCGAGGAGCTGCGCAGGCGCAACGACTCCGAGCAGGTGGCGCAGTTCGTCACCGCGCTCCAGCAGGGCGAGGACCTCGGCGCCCCGATCGTCGACACCCTGATCGCGATCGCCAACGACATGCGCCGCACCGACGCCCAGAACGCCCGCCGCCGCGCGGCCCGCGCGGTGCCGAAGGCGACGGTGGTCATCACCACCTTCATGGTGCCCGGCACCATGATCCTGCTCATCGCCGGCTTCTTCATCGGCTCCGGCACCGACTTCGGTGACATCACCGGGGACTGACGCCCGGGCACCGGGGACCGCCCGCCCCAGGGAAGGAAAGAGGGAAGGAAGAGGGGAGGGAAGAGGGATGAACGGCGCCAACGTGCCCGGTCGAGCGCGGTTCGAACGGCAGGGGACGGGAAAACAATCGGGCCGGGTGCCCTGTTCCGAGGCCGGTGTCTCGGCGTACTTTGCTTCTGCCGCGAGCGGCACCACGGGGGCTGCAGCGCCGGACCACAGGGGGACGGCCACCCACGGAGGGGAACACGATGGGAAAGCGCGTGACGGGCAACGCCGACCGGGGCCAGACCTCGATCGAGTACCTGGGCATCATCGCGGTGGTCGTCGCGATCGCACTGGTCCTGATGACGACGGACTTCGGCAGCATGATCGCGGGCGCCATCTCCGACGAGATCGCCAAGATCACCGGCTGACCGACGACCGGATGACCGCTCGTCACCGGGGCGACGCGGGCCAGGCTTTCCCCCTGTATCTCACCGCCGTGGCCGGGCTCCTCTTCCTCGCTCTCGCCTTCTTCGCCGTGGGACGGGCCGGAGCCACCCGCAACGACGGTCAGACCGCCGCCGACGCCGCCGCCCTCGCCGCCGCACAGAACTACCGCGACCAGCTGCGCGGCGCGCTGCTCACCGCGGTCGCCGAGGGCGGTGACTGGGAGGACCTGCTGGACGGGAGGGGCCTCGCGATCGGCGACGCCTGCGAGGACGCGGCCTGGTTCGCCGGGAGGAACGACGCGGACCTCGCCGGCGCCGGCTGCGAACCCGGCTACCTGCCCACCTCCTTCACCGTGACCGTGACGACCCGGCACACCGTCGGCAGGTCGGTCATCCCCGGGACGGAGCGCCGGCACGCCAGGGCGACGGCCAAGGCGGTCGTGGAACCCCGCTGTGTCCACGACCCGGCGGATCCCCTTCCCGACCCCGACCCCTCCCCGTCGCCGTCCCACGACGGACACGGACACGGACAGAAGGACAAGAAGGACAAGGACAAGAAGGAGAAGGACAGCAAGCCGCCCCTCGGGCTCGACTGCGACGGCCACACGCTGGCCATCGACCCCGCGCACCCCGATCTCTTCCCCGAAGCGAATGAACTGTTCTCCGTGCGTCTCGCCGAGTGACGCGGGAGCCATGAGCAAAGGACTGCCACTGATGAGGATGCGGCGTACGACGAAGCGCCGGAGGGGTGCGGCCGCGGCGGTGTTCGCGGCGGCCCTCACGCTCACACTGTCAGGCTGTGGCGGGGACGGCGGCGGGGGAGACGGTGGCGGGGAAGGGAAGACGGGCGAGGTGTCGCGTGAGACGTCGT
The DNA here is from genome assembly GCF_058215555.1 of Streptomyces sp. JLBT605. Taxonomy (NCBI): domain Bacteria; kingdom Bacillati; phylum Actinomycetota; class Actinomycetes; order Kitasatosporales; family Streptomycetaceae; genus Streptomyces; species Streptomyces sp. JLBT605. Next base: position 2,253,086 of record NZ_CM177087.1, on the reverse strand, counting down.
CGGCCCCGGGGAAGCAGCCGGACGGCAGACCGGCCACCGAGCCGACGGCCGTCATCGGCGAGGCGAAGGGCCCGGACGGTGTCGTGGTGAGCCTCACCTCGGCGGTGCGGGACGACGGCGGATTCGTCACGGTCAAGGGCACGGTGACCAACAACGGCAGCAAGTCGTACAACGCGTTCGCCTGGCGCTCCAAGGAGACCGAGCTGCACTCCCAGTCCTCGCTGTCCGGCGCCTCGCTCGTCGACCGGGCGGGCAAGAAGCGCTATCTGATCCTCCGGGACACCGATGGCGAGTGCCTGTGCACGACCGGACTGGTGGGCATCAAAGCGGGCGAGAGCCGCCCGGTCTTCGCGCAGTTCCCCGCGCCGCCGGCCGACGTCACCGAGGTCGACTTCCAACTCCCCACGATGCCGCCGGTCAGCATCGAGATCTCCGGGTGAGCCGGTCATGACGAGGATCCGCGCCCGCCACCGGACAGCCGTGGCCGCCGCCGTCGCCGCCACCGCGTTAGTGCTCGCCCTCCCGGCGCCCGGCCAGGCCGACGAGGGCCCCGGGGCGCCCGCGGACACCACGCCGCCGGTGAGGATCGACCCCGACGACCCGGACCTGATGATGGCCGAGGGCGCGGAACTCGCCCCCGGCCGGGTCCTCGACATCAAGTCCGTGGTCGAGACCGACGACGGGGAGGAACGCCGCGAGGACACCAACAAGAAGGTGAAGTTCGCCCTCCAGGCCGAGGTGCTCTTCGGCAAGGACAGCGCCCGGCTCGGCCGCGAGGCCACCTCGCGCATCGCGACGATCGCCGCGGAGATCGAGGCCCAGCACGCCACCACCGTCCGGGTCTTCGGCTTCACCGACAGCCTGGGCCCCTCCGCCCACGGCGACAAGCTCTCCAAGCAGCGCGCCAACGCCGTCCAGCAGGCCCTCGCCCGGCATCTCGACTCCACCATCGGCTACGAGATCCGCGGCTACGGCGAGCAGTACCCGATCGCGGACAACGCCAGCGAGGAGGGCCGCCGGAAGAACCGTCGGGTGGAGGTCAGCTTCGCCCGCGGAGACCTCTGGGACACGCCTTAAGGTCGCCCGGCCTGCCGGATCCGCCCGCCCTGCCCCGACCTATCGGATCTGCTCGATCTCCTCGATGGTGAGGCGCACGCCCGGGCGCACACCCCAGCTCTCCATCGCGCCCGCCTCCGCCTCCACGACGTGACGCGCCCGCGGCCTGGGCCGCCCGAGCCGGCCGGGGCGCATGGTCCGCACGGCCAGGACGGTCAGCCGGCGGTCGAGGTAGGCGACGTCGATGGCGAAGCGCATCCGGACGGTGTGCACCCCACTGGCCGGGGTGAGCAGGAGGGCACCGTCGAGCCGGTCACGGCCCAGCAGTCCGCGGGTGCGGGCCCGGTAGGAGGCGGCGATCTCCACCGGGACGCGGACGCCGCCGGGGGTGACGAGGAACGCCCACCCGTCCGCCGGCCGGCCCGCCACGGGCCATCGCTCCGGAGTCGGCCTCGCCGCGCCGCCGCCCATGCCTCACGCCTCCGTCCGTGTCCCCCGCCTCGATGCCCTGCCGGACGTACCGGCCCACCGGACGTACCGGCGTACCGAACGTACCGGTGAGTGTTCCACCGTTCCGCCGCTTCCGTAGGCTCAGGGCCGTGCATCCCCTGCTGATCGTCACCGCCGCCGGGTACGGAGCCGCCGCCGGGCTCCTGATACCCCGTCCCCTCCACCGGCTCGCGGTCCCGCCCGAGCAGTCGTGGCGGGCCGACTGCCCGCAGGGACATCCGCTCACCGGGGCTGCCGGGGGCTGGCTGGGGCCCGCCCGCTGCCGCTCCTGCCCGAGGGAGAGGCGGAGCTACTCGGTGAGCGGGCCGGTCGCCGCGGCGGTGACCGCGATCGTGTGCGGCGGGCTCGCGGCGGCCGTCGGGGCGCGGCCGGAACTCGTCGTCTGGCTGCTGCTGACGCCGCTCGCGCTGCTGCTCGCCGGTGTCGACCGGGCGGTGAACCGGCTGCCGGACGTGCTGACCCTGCCGATGGCCGGCGGAACCGCGGCGCTACTGGGAGTGGCCGCGCTGCTGCCGCACAGCGCGGGCTCCTGGACCCGGGCGCTGCTGGGCGGCGTGGTGCTCGGCGCCTTCTATCTCCTGATGTTCCTGATCAGTCCGAACGGCATGGGCTTCGGCGACGTCAAGCTGGCGCCGACCCTGGGTGTCGCCCTGGGGTGGTACGGCTGGCCGGTGCTGTTCCTCGGCGGTTTCGCAGGTCTGGTGCTGGGCGCGCTCTACGGAGTCGGCCTGATGCTGACCCGGCGCGCGGGCCGGAAAACCGCCCTGGCCTTCGGCCCCTTCATGATCATCGGGGCCGGAGCGGGTGTGATCCTGGGCGCTCTGGGGAGCTGAGAAAACCCCCGGGCGGCCTTGACAAGGAGGCGGGAGACACCGTCGTTCCTCCTGTCGGAGTTTGAGCACCACTTACGAAGGGTTATGGTGGAAGCCCCCCCTCGGGCCGGTCCGTATCCCCCCCCCACGGACCGGCCCGCTTTCTTTCCCGGGCCTCCCCGGGGCGCTCTGGAGCCCCCTCAGCTCCGCGCGGCCCAGATGTTCACGCCCTCGGTCGTCCGCGCGAGGGAGTCGATCTCGGCCAGTTCCTCGTCGGTCAGCGGAGCCGCGCCGAGCGCCGCCACATTGGCCTCCAGCTGGGCCACGCTCGACGCCCCGATCAGCGCGGAGGTCATCCGCTCGTCGCGCAGTACCCAGGTGAGCGCCAGCTGGGCCAGGGACTGGCCGCGGCGCCGCGCGATCGCGTCCAGCCCGCGCAGCCGCCGTACGGTCTCCTCGGTCAGCAGCCCCGGGTCCAGCGACTTGCCCAGCGAGGCCCGCGAACCCTCCGGGACGCCGTCGAGGTACTTGTCGGTCAGCAGCCCCTGGGCGAGCGGCGCGAACGCGATGCAGCCCATGCCCTGCGCCTGGAGCGTGTCCAGCAGCGAGTCGTCCTCGATCCAGCGGTTGATCATGGAGTAGGAGGGCTGGTGGATCAGCGCCGGGACGCCCATCTCCCGCAGCAGCCGCGCCGCCTCCCGGGTCTGGCTTGCCTTGTACGAGGAGACGCCGACGTACAGCGCCTTGCCCTGCTGGACGGCGGACGCCAGGGCGCCCATCGTCTCCTCCAGCGGGGTGTTCGCGTCGAAGCGGTGGGAGTAGAAGATGTCCACGTAGTCCACGCCCATCCGCTTCAGCGAGGCGTCCAGCGAGGACAGCAGGTACTTACGGGAGCCCCACTCGCCGTAGGGGCCGGGGTGCATCAGATAGCCGGCCTTGGTCGACAGGATCATTTCGTCCCGGTACAGGCGGAAATCCTGCGCGAAGATCTTGCCGAAGTTCAGCTCCGCCGAACCGGGCGGCGGGCCGTAGTTGTTGGCCAGGTCGAAGTGGGTCACCCCGAGGTCGAAGGCGCGGCGCAGGATGGCGCGCTGCGAGCTCAGAGTGCGGTCGTCGCCGAAGTTGTGCCACAGGCCGAGCGAGACCGCGGGCAGCTTCAGACCGCTGCGGCCGCTGCGCCGGTATTCCATGGCGTCGTAGCGGGTCGCGGCGGCCTGATAAGGGGAAGTGGAATCGTTCACGGCGGAGTCCTGTTCGAGTCGCTGTTCCCCCAGGACGCTATACCGTGAGCGGCGTACCGCAGGTTAGCCACCGCCCCCGCGCCCGCAGTAGGGTGTCGCCCTTGGGGCGGACCGCCACCGCGAGGCACGGAGGGGCTGGAAGACGTGAAGTTGCGCGACCTGGTGTACGGGCTCTACGCGCGCCGGGTGGAAGGCCGCCTCGACCACGCCCAGGTGCCCAAGCACATCGGCGTCATCCTCGACGGAAACCGGCGGTGGGCGCGCGCGGACGGACGGACCCTGGAGCAGGGGCACCAGGCCGGCGCCAACAAGATCCATGACCTGCTGGGCTGGTGCGCCGAGACGGACGTCGAGGTCGTCACGCTCTGGATGCTCTCCACGGACAACCTCAACCGGCCCGAGGAGCAGCTCACTCCGCTGCTGGGCATCATCGAGGACACTGTGCGGAACCTGGCGGCGGACGGCCGCTGGCGCGTGCACCACGTCGGCACCATGGACCTGCTGCCCGCGCGCACCCAGACGGTGCTGAAGGAAGCCGAGCAGGCCACCGGCCACATCGAGGGCATACTCGTCAACGTCGCCGTGGGGTACGGCGGGCGGCAGGAGATCGCGGACGCGGTCCGGTCGCTGCTGCTGGACCACGCCGACAAGGGCACCTCCTTCGAGGAGCTGGCCGAGGTCGTGGACATCGACATGATCGCCGAGCACCTCTACACACGCGGCCAGCCCGACCCCGACCTGGTCATCCGGACCAGCGGTGAGCAGCGGCTCTCCGGGTTCATGCTCTGGCAGAGCGCGCACTCCGAGTACTACTTCTGCGAGGTCTTCTGGCCCGCGTTCCGCAAGGTCGACTTCCTGCGGGCGCTGCGCGACTACGCGGCCCGCCACCGCCGGTACGGCAACTAGCCCCCCGGCCCCAGCGCGACCAGCCCCCGGGCCCCCCAGCGCAACCGGCCCGACGAGCTCCACCAGGCCCGATGCCCGTCGGCGAGGCGCGGTCCGGGAGCGGACCTGGGGCCGCGCGCCACCACGCGCCACCCGGCACACCACGGGAACCTGGATTTCATCCACGCGCCGCATATGCCAAGGCATGTGTGTGCGAGTCCGGGGGAATATCCCTACCAGCGGCCGCCCGCCCGCGGGCGTCCGGTGAAACAAGCGGGCGGCAGGGGGCCGCCCGTCCGGGAGGCCCTTTGCACACGGACGACTGTGCGGATCGTTCGCCGAAGCGGAGGGCCGGCGTCCGGCCCTCGACGGGCCAGGACCCGGTCCCTCCCCTGCCTGTGGCGGGGAAGACCCCATTCCCGCGACGCCGTCGCACCCCAACCTCTCCCGAGGGGGTTCGTCCACCCGTGGTGACCAGCACAAAGCGCCGCCGGCACGACCGGCGCACCTATGTTCTCGACACCAGCGTCCTGCTGGCCGACCCGATGGCCATGGCCCGCTTCGACGAGCACGAAGTCGTGCTGCCGGTCGTGGTGGTCACGGAGCTGGAGGCCAAGAGGCACCACCCGGAGCTGGGTTACTTCGCCCGGCAGGCCCTGCGCTTGCTGGACGAGTACCGCGTCCGCTACGGCCGCCTCGACGCTCCGCTGCCGATCGGCGACCTGGGCGGCACCCTCCGTGTCGAGCTCAACCACTCCGACCCGGGTGTCCTGCCCGCCGCCTTCCTCAACCACGGCGGCCGGCCGGGCGACAACGACTCGCGGATCCTCGCGGTGGCCAGAAACCTGCAGGCCGAGGGGTACGACGTCACCGTCGTCTCCAAGGACCTGCCGCTGCGCATCAAGGCGTCCTCGGTGGGGCTGCTCGCCGAGGAGTACCGCGCGGAGCTGGCCATCACCGACTCCGGCTGGACGGGCATGACCGAGCTGGCCGTCACCGCCGAGCAGGTCGACGAGTTGTTCGCCGCCGAGGTGACCGACATCCCCGAGGCTGACGGACTCCCGGTGCACACCGGGCTGGTGCTCCAGTCCCAGCGCGGGAAGGCACTGGGCCGGGTCACTCCCGACGGCCGGGTGCGGCTGGTGCGCGGCGACCGGGAGGCGTTCGGCATCCACGGGCGCAGCGCGGAGCAGCGCATCGCGCTTGACCTGCTGCTCGACCCGGAGGTCGGGATCGTCTCGATGGGCGGCCGGGCCGGCACGGGCAAGTCGGCGCTGGCGCTCTGCGCCGGGCTGGAGGCCGTGCTGGAGCGCCGGCAGCACCGCAAGGTGATGATCTTCCGCCCGCTGTACGCGGTGGGCGGGCAGGAACTGGGCTATCTGCCGGGCACCGAGGCGGAGAAGATGAGCCCGTGGGCTCAGGCGGTCTTCGACACCCTCTCGGCGGTGACCACCTCGGACGTGATCGAGGAGGTCGTGGGGCGCGGCATGCTGGAGGTGCTGCCGCTGACCCACATCCGGGGGCGCTCGCTGCACGACGCCTTCGTGATCGTCGACGAGGCCCAGTCGTTGGAACGCAACGTCCTGCTGACCGTTCTGTCCCGGATCGGCGCCAACTCGCGGGTGGTGCTGACCCATGACGTGGCCCAGCGCGACAACCTCCGCGTCGGCCGGTACGACGGAGTGGTGGCCGTGGTCGAGAAGCTGAAGGGCCATCCGCTCTTCGCGCACGTCACCCTCACCCGCTCGGAGCGTTCACCGATCGCGGCCCTGGTGACCGAAATGCTCGAAGACGCCCACATCTGAGCCGATAACACCCGATAAGGCGCCGCACGGAAAGCCAATGAGCTTAGCCGTGCGGCGTCTTGCTGCGCCGGGCTTTCTGAAAACCCGCAGGCGTAAACGGGATGTGAGCTTTCACACGCAACGGAGAATTGCCTCCGGGCATCCCGATCCGGCAGGGTGTGGGTCCTGTCAGGCCCCGCATACGACACACCAGCACCACCAGTACCCCTGGCGGTGCCCCCGGGCCCTCCGGGGAAGCAGGGAAAGAGCTGCAAGAGCCGCCTCCTGGTCGGCTCGACAACTGAACACCGCGTCGTCGTATGCCGCCCGAGCACCATGCGGACCTCCTCCGGGAGGGCCCACCGGGTCCGTGCCTCCCGTGACCATCCGTTCCCCGGCACACCATCGGGGGCCGGAACATGGAGGCCAGTGCCAGGGGCACGATTGCGTCCGCGAGGTCACCGAAGCGGGCGACGCTGGAAGGAAACCGTGTGAGCCGGATTTCGGTCCGGGGATTCGCAGTGGCATCCGCCACCGCGGTCACCACAGTCGGCGCCGTCGTGGGTGTCGCCGCGGGCAGCGAGCAGCAGAGCTCGCCCGAGCCCGCCGAGGCCACCGCTGCCGACGCGACCCTGCTCGCGGAGATACCCGCCGGCCAGCAGGCCCAGGTGCAGTCCGCTGTCCTGACGCAGCAGGCGGACATTCAGTCCACCGCCGCGGACGCGGAGGCGAAGAAGGCCGCCGAGGAGTCCGCGCGCAAGCAGGCCGCGAAGGACGCCAAGGCGAAGAAGGCCGCCGCCGAGAAGGCCGAGGCCGAGCGCAAGGCCGAGGCCGAGCGGAAGAAGAAGGAGCTGGCCGCGAGCCGCTCCGCGACGCGTGACGCCGACAGCTTCACGCCGCAGGCGAGCTACAGCATCTCCGAGGTCCAGGCCATGGCCCGGCAGATGGTCCCCGGTGACCAGTTCCAGTGCTTCAGCAACATAGTGGACCACGAGAGTGGCTGGAACTACCGGGCGACGAACGCCTCCTCCGGTGCGTACGGCCTGGTCCAGGCGCTGCCGGGCTCCAAGATGTCGTCCGCCGGCGCCGACTGGCAGACCAACCCGGCCACCCAGATCAAGTGGGGCCTGAACTACATGAACGAGCGCTACGGCAGCCCGTGCGGCGCCTGGTCGTTCTGGCAGGCCAACAGCTGGTACTAGGCATGCCAGGCGCCGGTGAACGCCCGGTGCCGCGCCTATCGACTTCGCTCAGCCCCCGACCGAACCGGTCGGGGGCTGAGCGCGTCTCCGGTAACGTCTTCCCGAAAGCCACGGGGGAGTGGGGGTAGGGAAGAGAAATGTCCAGATTGCCACAGTGGGTCGGCATGTTGGGTGCCGGCCTGACGCGGCTGTCTGTGCGGCTCGACGCCAAGCGGAACGAGTTGGGCTCGGACACCGGCCGCACGGACGCCGACCGGCCGGGCGGCGAGAAGCCGGACGGCGACAGCTCGCACCGGCCGCGCGCGGCGTCCGGGGACGCAACGACCGGGGGCGCCACGAGAACGGGCGCCGCAACGGCGGAGACTGCGGGCTCCCACACCGCGCGCACCGAGACCGCGAGCCCGGGCAGCCGGTCCGCGGCCACGCAGGCCGGCGCGGCTACCGAGGCCGGCGCGGTCCCGCAGGCCCGGAGCGAGCCCGCCCAGGTCCCGGTCCCGCCCACCTATGCCCCGGCTGTCGCCGCCAAGACGGACCCGGTCACCGCCGTGCCGTACGGCGTCCGCGTCGCGGCCGAGGTCGGCTGGCGGCTGCTGATACTGGCCGGCACGGTGTGGGTGCTGATGCGCGTCATCAGCGCCGTGGAGCTGGTGGTGCTCTCGTTCACCGTCGCCCTGCTGATCACCGCGCTGCTGGAACCCACCGTCTCCCGGCTCCGCCGCCGGGGCGTCTCCCGGGGTCTGGCCACCGCCCTCGTCTTCATCTCGGGCTTCGTGGTCATGGGCCTGGTCTGCTGGTTCGTGGTGTGGCAGGTCATGGAGAACGTCGACGACGTGTCCGAACAGGTCCAGCAGGCCATCGACGATCTGCGCGACTGGCTGATCAAGGGCCCGTTCCATGTGACCGACAAGCAGATCGAGGACATCGCGAAGAACCTGCGCGAGGCCGTCGGGAACAACACCGAGGCGATCACCACCGCGGGCCTGGAAGGGGTCAGCGTCGTCGTGGAGGTGCTGACCGGCATTCTGCTGGCGATGTTCAGCACCCTCTTCCTGCTCTACGACGGCCCGAAGATCTGGGACTGGTTCCTCAAGCTCGTCCCCGCCCCCGCCCGGGAGGGCGTCGCCGGAGCCGGCCCGCGCGCCTGGGCCACCCTCACCGCCTATGTGCGCGGCACGGTGATAGTGGCTCTGATCGACGCGATCTGCATCGGTATCGGCATCTACTTCCTCGATGTCCCGATGGCGGTGCCGCTGGCCGTCTTCATCTTCCTCTTCGCCTTCATCCCGCTGGTCGGCGCGGTGGTCTCCGGCGCGCTGGCGGTGGTCATCGCGCTGGTGACGCAGGGCGTGTTCACCGCGACCATGGTGCTCATCGTGGTGCTGGCGGTGCAGCAGCTCGAGGGGCACATCCTGCAGCCCTTCATCCTGGGCCGCGCGGTCCGGGTGCACCCGCTCGCGGTGGTCCTCTCGGTCGCCGCCGGCTCCCTGGTCGGCGGCATCGGCGGCGCGGTGGTGGCGGTCCCGCTGGTCGCGGTGGCCAACACGGTCGTCGGCTATCTGCGTGCGTACAACAAGGAGATGGCGCTGCGCGCGGCGGCGGGCCCCCATGGCGCGACCGCGATCGAGGTGGCCCCGGTGCCGGTACCGGGATCAGCCGAGGCGCAGCAGCCCCAGTCCCCGCCACCGTCCGCGCCGCAGGGCTGACGACGGCCGGCGGCGCCGGAGATACCGAAAGGGCCCCGCGAGGACACTGCCTCGCGGGGCCCTTGGTCGTCCGTCCCGGTTCCGGGAGACGACCGGCGACTACTCGGCCAGCACGGCCTCGGCGTCGAGGGTCGCGCCGACCGCCTGCAGCACCGCGGCGATCTTGAACGCTTCCTGGATCGTCTCGCGGTCCACACCGGCCTTGCGCAGCACCTGCTCGTGCGAGTCCAGGCACAGGCCGCAGCCGTTGATCGCGGAGACCGCGAGCGACCAGAGCTCGAAGTCGACCTTCTCCACGCCCGGGTTGCCGATGACGTTCATCCGCAGGCCCGCGCGCAGGTTGCCGTACTCCGGGTCCGACAGCAGGTGCCGGGTCCGGTAGTAGACGTTGTTCATCGCCATGATGGCGGCGGCCGACTTGGCCGCGGTGTACGCCTCGGGCTTCAGGTTCGCCTTGGCCTCCGGCTCCAGCTCGCGCAGCACCCGCGGCGAGCGGGTGGCGATGGCGCAGGCCAGCACCGTGCCCCACAGCTGCTGCTGGGGGAGGTCGGAGTTGCCGATGACCGAACCCAGGTTCAGCTTCAGGTCCTTGGCGTAATCCGGTACGGCGGCCTTCAGCTCATCGAGGGCCATGCTCACTCACCGGCCAGGAGCTTGACCGGGTCGAGGGTGTCCTCGCCCTTGGACCAGTTGCACGGGCACAGCTCGTCGGTCTGCAGGGCGTCGAGGACCCGCAGGACCTCCTTGGGGTTACGGCCCACGGAACCGGCGGTCACCATGGCGAACTGGATCTCGTTGTTCGGGTCCACGATGAAGACGGCGCGCTGGGCGTAGCCGTCCTCGCCCTCGACACCGCAGGCCCGCATCAGCTCGTGCTTGGCGTCGGCCAGCATCGGGAAGGGCAGGTCGCGCAGGTCGTCGTGGTCCTTGCGCCAGGCGTGGTGCACGAACTCCGAGTCACCGGAGACACCGAGGATCTGGGCGTCGCGGTCGGCGAACTCGTCGTTCAGCTTGCCGAAGGCGGCGATCTCGGTCGGGCAGACGAAGGTGAAGTCCTTCGGCCAGAAGAACACCACGCGCCACTTGCCCTCGTAGCTCTTGTGGTTGATCTGCTCGAACTCCTTGCCGCTTTCCAGCGACACACAAGCGGTCAGGTCGTACTCGGGGAAGTGGTCACCGACAGTGAGCACGCGCTCTCCTAGCAGATTGCAGGGCGGAAGATCCCCAAATGCGGGACTTTCCAGTGGGTTGGACGTGGACCACCCTGCCACAGGAGGCATTGATCAGTGAAATAGCTAGACTTGGTGCTGTTGATTGGAGGTGGTTATCAGTGGCCCAGAATCTTGGAGCCGGGGGAGCCGCGGGAAAGCCGCGACAGCCCAGTCTGTCCCAGTTGCGAGCCTTTGCGGCGGTCGCCGAGCATCTGCACTTCCGCGATGCCGCGGCGGCCATCGGCATGAGCCAGCCCGCCCTCTCCGGTGCCGTCTCCGCGCTGGAGGAAGCACTGGGAGTGCAGCTGCTGGAGCGTACGACGCGCAAGGTGCTGCTCAGCGCGGCGGGGGAGCGGCTGGCGGTGCGCGCCCGCGCGGTACTCGACGCGGTCGGCGATCTCATGGAGGAGGCGGAGGCGGCGCGCGCGCCGTTCACCGGGATACTGCGGCTCGGCGTGATCCCCACCGTCGCCCCCTATCTACTGCCCACCGTGCTGCGACTGGTCCACGACCGCTACCCCGACCTGGACCTCCAGGTGCACGAGGAGCAGACCGGCTCGCTGCTGGAGGGGCTCGCCCAGGGACGGCTCGACCTGCTGCTCCTCGCGGTGCCCCTCGGCGCTCCCGGCGTCGCCGAACTCCCCCTCTTCGACGAGGACTTCGTGCTGGTCATGCCCAAGGGGCACTGGCTGGGCGGCCGCGGCGACATACCGCGGGAGGCGCTGAAGTCGCTGGACCTGCTGCTGCTGGACGAGGGGCACTGCCTGCGCGACCAGGCGCTGGACATCTGCCGGGAGGTGGGCCGCACCGAGGGCGCGCCGCACGGCACCACCAGCGCGGCCGGGCTCTCCACCCTCGTCCAGCTGGTCGCCGGCGGGCTCGGCGTCACCCTGCTGCCGCGCACCGCGGTGCCGGTGGAGACCGGCCGCAGCGCCGACCTCGTCACCGGCTACTTCAGCCACCCGGCACCCTCCCGCCGGATCGGCCTGGCGATGCGGGCGGGCGCCGCCCGCGCGGAGGAGTTCGAGGCGTTCGCGGCCGCGCTGCGCGGTGCGCTCAAGCCCTTGCCGGTGCGCTTCGCCTGCTAGCCGGGGCTCCGCCCCGGACCCTCCCCCAGACTCCGTCCGGGGGGACCCCCAGTCCTCAAGCGCCGGACGGGCTGGAAACCCAGCCCGTCCTGGGGGCACCTCCCAGCGGTAGCTGGGGGAGCTTGAGGACAACGGCACATCACTCGGACCGCAGCCCGTCCGGTCGCATCATCCGCCACAGCGGCGGCAGACTGGCCAGCGTCACCAGCACGATCACGCTCGCCCCGACACCGGTCATGGTGGCCAGGTTCCACCAGTCCACGGCGACCGGCTCTCCGATCAGCCGGAGCAGGATCGCGCCCAGGGTGAGCCCGCCCGCCACCGACACCGCCAGGCCCAGCACCACCGGCACGGCCGTCTGCCACAGCACCGACCAGCTGAGGGTGGAGCGGCGGGTACCGAAGGCCACCAGGACCGACAGCAGCCGCCTGCGCTCACGCAGCTGCTCCAGGGTGGAGACGATCATGCTCGCGCCGATCAGCAGCAGCGTCGCGGTGGCTCCGATGAGCAGACCGCGCCGGATCGTGGCGAACCGGCGGGTCTCCTCCGTGCCGGAGAGCAGGTAGCCGCCCAGGCCGGGGGAGAACCGCGCCTCGGTGTTGCGCGCGCGCTCCACCGCGTCCCGGTCGCCCTCGCGGAGCGCGAGCATCGTGATCGCCGTGGGCTTGTTCAGCTCGGAGACCTTCAGGGCGCCCGGGGTGACCAGGATCCCCTCGCGTTCCATGCCCGTCGGGTCCGACCCGACCGGCACCACGCGGGCGGTCCGCGGGATGGTCCACAGCCTGCCCTCGCCTGGCGAGGAGTAGCCGGAGACCAGGCGCACCTGCCGGCCGGGGGCGACGACCTGGCGGTACGTGTCGGGCTCCACGTAGTCCGGCGGCTCGGTGACGAAGACGTCGCCGTCCCGGCAGGAGCGGACCCGGGTGGTCTTGCGGAGGGTGGCGCAGTCGGCGAGAGTCACCTGCTCCACGGGGCGTTCGTCGCCCGCCGACGCCTTCGGGGCGGCGGCGAGGGCCGAGACCATGGTGAGGCTCTCGGTCACCCCGGGCGTCTCGCGGAAGGTGGTGGCGACCTGCCGGGCCTGCTCCCCGTCCCGCACCGGGACGCCCGACTGGAACTGGACGCGCGTGGTGTCCACCCCGGTGTCCTTGGTGTTCTCCGCCTCGACGCTGGAGAACAGCATCTGCAGGGCGATGGCACCGGCCACCGCGACGGTGATGCCGCTCACCGCGCGCGCCGCCGTACCGCTGCTGAGCTGGAGCCTGCGGGTGGCGAGCTGCCAGGGCAGCGGGCCGCCGTGGAAGCGCTCCACGGCCGCTTCGACCACCCAGGGCAGCAGCGCGGTGGTGCCGATGAGCACCAGCACGGCGCCCGCCGCGACCTGGTACGACTCGCGCTCCCCGGCCCCGTCGAACTGGTTCAGCAGAGGCAGCAGCAGGGCCAGGCCCAGGGCGGGAAGCGCCAGCCGCCACCACAGCCGGCGGCGCCGGGGGCGGGTGTTGCGTACGACACCGAGCGGCTCGATGACGATGCCGCGCAGGGCGAAGAGGGTGACGATCACGGCGGAGGCCGGGACGGCGAGCAGGATCAGGGCGGCGAGCGGTGCCGAGGGCTGGATGTCGGAGGGGAAGACGCTGGTGTCCCACAGCGACACCTCGCCCACCAGCTCGCGAACCCCGAGGAACAGCGCCCCGCCGACCGCGAGCCCGAGCAGCGCGCCGCACAGCGCCTCGCCGGCGGCGATCCGCCGCGTCATATGGCTGTCGGCGCCGACCAGCCGCAGGGCGGCGAGCCGGCGGTCCCGGCGCTCGCCGCCGAACCGGGCGGCGGTGGCGATGAAGACGGCCACCGGCAGCAGCAGCACCACACAGCCGACGATGATCAGCAGGATCTGGCTCGGGCTGAGCTTCGCGGAGGGGACGTCCATGCCCCAGCGCTCGATGCGGGAGAAGACGTCGGCCTCGGCCTTGGCCTCGGCGCGCGGGGCGCCGGCGTAGAACCACAGCTCCTTCGGGCCGCGCAGACCGCTGTCGCCGATGGTGCCGATGATGCGGTCCGCCAGCCGCTCGCGCAGCAGCTTCCCGTCACCGGAGTCCAGCAGCTCCCGCAGCGCGGGGGAGACCACCATCTCGCCGGGGCCGGGCAGTTCCTTGACCCCAGGCGGCAGCGGAGGCCGCTCCCCTTCGGGGATGACCCGCGTCCCCTGGATCGTCTGGCCGTGGTAATCGGTGTAGACGGCGCGGGTCAGCAGGGTGTCGCGGCCGGGCTTTTCGTTGCCCTCCACGGAGAAGGGGATCCGCGCGTCGCCGCGTTCGCTCTGGGAGCTGATCACGTTCGGCGCCGAGGCGGCGATCAGCAGCAGGGCGACGCCGAGGCCCACGCCCAGCGCCGTCAGCAGGGTCCTCGTCCAGCCCTCCCGGCCGCCGGTCACCGCGAACCGGCCGCCCGTGGCCAGGTCCGCCGCCCAGCGGGCCAGGCCGACGCGGCCGCGCGGCTCCGCCGGAGCCGGGGTGGTGCTGTCGCCGGCCTCGGCCGGGGCTGTCCTGGTGCCGCTCATCCCACGCCCGCCATGTCCCGCGCCGTGCCGTCCCGCACGACGACCTCGCGGTCGGAGTACGCGGCGACCCGGGCCTCATGGGTGACCAGCACCACGGCGGCGTTGGTGTCCCGGGCCGCCTCGGTCAGCAGCTGCATCACGCGCTCGCCGTTGAGCGAGTCCAGCGCGCCGGTGGGCTCGTCGGCGAAGATCACCCGCGGACCGGTGACCAGCGCGCGGGCCACGGCGACCCGCTGCCCCTGGCCGCCGGAGACCTCGCCGGGCCGCTTGGCCGCCACGCCCGTCACCTCCAGCCGCTCCAGCCACTGGGCGGCCCGGGCCTCGGCCTCCTTGCGCTTGGTGCCGTGCAGCCGCAGCGGGAGCGCGACGTTCTCCAGGCAGGTCAGCTCGGGGACGAGCTGGCCGAACTGGAAGACGAAGCCGAACTCGCCGCGACGCAGTGCGCTGCGCTGGGCGTCGGACATCGCGGTCAGCTCGCGCGCGCCGTAGTGGATGCTGCCCGCGTCGGGGCGGACGATCCCGGCGAGGCAGTGCAGCAGGGTGGACTTCCCGGAGCCGGAGGGGCCCATCACCGCGACGACCTCGCCGGCGTGGATGGAGAAGTCCGCGCCGTCGAGGGCGGGGGTGGGGCCGTAGGACTTGCGCAGTCCCTGGGCGGCGAGGAGGGAGCCGGAGGGGTTCATGAGCGCACCGCCTCGGCGAGCTTGTCCAGACGCGCGGTGGTCAGCTCCAGCCAGCGCAGGTCCGCCTCCAGATGGAAGAGGGCGTGATCGCATATCAGCTGGTCGGCGAGGTCGCCGGCGCGCTTGCGCTGGGTCAGGTCGCGCATCAGCCGCAGATGGGTGGCGCGCTGCACGTCGAGCAGGTCGGCGGCGTCGCGGCCGGTCAGCAGGGCCAGCACGACCTTGGTGTACAGGGTGGACGTCAGGTACGGCTCGGGCTTCTCCGGCTGCCGCAGCCACTGGTCGACATCGGTGATCCCGGCGTCGGTGATGGCATAGCGCTTGCGCTCCGGTCCGCCGCCGTGCTCGATCCCGTCGACCTCCACGAGACCGTTCTTCAGCAGGCGGGACATGGTCGAGTAGACCTGCCCGTAGTGCAGCGGGCGGTCGTGGCCGAAGCGCTCGTCGAACGCCCGCTTGAGGTCGTAGCCGTGGCGCGGGCCGCCTTCCAGGAGGCCGAGGAGAGTGTGACCGATTGACATGCGCGGCACTCTACACCAGGTGTATACGCCGAGTGTATAGAGATTTCGCAGGTGCGGTCCGGGCCTCCCTGGCGACGGCACTTCGCCCCTTCGCACAACCTTTCGCATCCCCTGCGGGTCAGATCTCATGGGCTCCCAGGTGCGGGCCCGTAGCGGTTCCCCGCCGCCGGCGTGCTGATTGTCACGCCCGGAAAGGCTTGATCGATGGCCATTTGGCGGCAGATGCGGTGTTAGCTTCGACAGCTGGCCTGGGGGATGCGAAGACTGGAGCGACAGGAGCGATGGGCAGAGCGGACGAGCGGCGGGCGCGGCAGCAGAGCACCCGCGCGGCGAAGCGGGCGTCGAAGGGAAAGAAGGCGAAGAAGACCGGCATACGCCGCTTCTTCACGTGGAAGCTGCTGCTCGCCTACTTCCTGTCCTTCTGCGCGCTGCTGATGGGGTCCTTCTTCGCGCTCTACCTGTGGGTGGACGTGCCCAAGGCCAACGCCGAGGCGAAGGCGCAGAGCAACATCTACACCTACAGCGACGGCAGCATCCTGGCCCGGACCGGCGATGTGAACCGTGAGTCGGTGCCGCTGTCCCGAATACCCAAAGAGGTGCAGCACACCTTCGTCGCCGCCGAGAACAAGAACTTCTACAGCGACTCCGGCGTCTCCCTCACCGGCACCGCGCGCGGCATGATCAACACCGTGCTCGGCAAGGGCAAGCAGGGCGGCTCCACCATCACCCAGCAGTACGTCAAGAACTACTACCTGAGCCAGGAGCAGACGGTCAGCCGGAAGCTCAGGGAGCTGGTGATCTCGCTCAAGGTGGACCAGCGGATGTCCAAGGACGAGATCCTCGAGGGCTACATCAACACCAGCTACTACGGGCGCGGCGCCTACGGCATCCAGGCGGCGGCCCGGGCCTACTACCGCAAGAACGTCGAGGAGCTCAACGTCCGGGAGGGCGCCTACCTGGCCGCCCTGCTCCAGGCGCCCAGCCACTACGACTGGGCGACGGCCGGCCCCAACGGCAGGCGGCTGGTCAAGCAGCGCTGGAACTACGTCCTGGACAACATGGTCGAGAAGGACTGGCTGGACGCCGCCGACCGCTCCGGCATGAAGTTCCCCTACCCGAAGAAGCCGCAGCCGCTGCCCGGCATCAAGGGCCAGGCCGGCTACCTGGTCGAGGCGGCCAAGCAGGAGCTGCACCGCGCCGGCATCGACGACCAGGAGCTGGAGGCCGGTGGCTGGACCATCCGCCTCAACATCGACAGGAAGAAGCAGCAGGCCCTGGAGCACGCGGTCGACCAGCAGCTCAACGAGGCGCTGGACCCGAAGACCCGCAAGGTCGACGGCCAGGTGCAGGCCGGCGCCACCTCGGTGGATCCCAAGACCGGGGCGATCGTCGCCCTCTACGGCGGCCGGGGCTACCCCGACCACTACACGGACAACTCCACCCGCCGGGACTACCAGCCCGCCTCCACCTTCAAGCCGCTGATCCTGGCCGCCGCGCTGGAGCACGGCTCCACCACCCGGGACGGCGCCCCGATCTCCGCCGACACCGTCTACGACGGCAACAGCCGGCGGCCCGTCGTCGGCAGCACCACGCCCTTCGCGCCGCCCAACGAGGACAACGTGGACTTCGGCCGGATCACCGTCCAGAAGGCCATGAACCACTCGGTCAACTCCGTCTTCGCGCAGATGGCCGTCGACGTCGGCCTGGACAAGGTCAAGCAGACCGCCACCGACCTGGGCCTGAACCCCAAGGCGGGCGGCTTCGGCCTGGAGCCCGCGATGTCGCTGGGCGTGATGGGCGCCAGCCCGCGGGACATGGCCGGGGTCTACGCCACCCTGGACAACCACGGCACCAAGGTCACCCCGCAGCTGGTGAAGTCGGCGACGAAGGACGGCGAGGAGGCCGACCTGCCCGACGCCATCGGCGAGAAGGTGGTCAGCCGCGAGACCGCCGACTCCGTCACCTCGGTGCTGACCGGCGTGGTCGACGAGGGCACCGGCACCGCGGTCCGGCGCAGCGGCCAGGACGTGGCGGGCAAGACCGGCACCTCCGACGACAACAAGTCGGCCTGGTTCGTCGGCTACACCCCGGACCTGGTCACCTCGGTCGGCCTGTTCGGCGAGGGCAAGGGCGGCAAGCAGGTCAGCATGCGCGGCGCGGGCGGCGACGGGCGCGTCAACGGCGCCGACTACCCGGCCGACATCTGGGGCGCGTACATGGACGAGGTGCTCGACGGCGCCTCGCCGTCGGAGTTCGACCTGGACACCGACATGGGCGCGGCGGTGCCGCCGCCGCCGACGACGGCGCCCGCGACCCGCGCGCCGAAGACCTCCACGCCGACGCCGACCCCGACGCCGACCAAGGAGACCCCGAGCCCGACCCCCACCCCGACCAAGCCGAGCCCGACCCCGACGCCGACCCCGACCTGGCCCACCCCGACACCGACCGGGGAGCCGACGGAGCCGACCTTCCCACCCACCACCGACCCGACCGCGGAGTCGAACGGCCGGCCGCGGGTGTTCCACGGCGGCTGAACGGGCCGGTCGGACGGCTGAGGCGGCCGGCCGCCTCAGCCGTCTTCCCTTTCAGGAAACCGGCGGCATCGCCAGCTCGAACCAGACCACCTTCCCGGTGCTGAGCCGCGTCGCGCCCCACCGGCGCGCCAGCCGGTTGACCAGGTACAGCCCGCGCCCGCCCTCGTCGGACGGCCGCGCCTGGCGGAGCCGCGGCAGCTGCGGGACGTCGTCGCCGACCTCGCAGCGCAGCACATCGGTGCGCAGCAGGCGCAGCGTGATGGGCCGCTCGGCGTACCGCACGGCGTTCGTCACCACCTCGCTGACCAGCAGCTCCACCGAGTCCGACAGCTCGCCCAGCCCCCAGCGGTCCAGCGCCCGGCGGGCCAGCCGGCGCGCCTGGCCGGCCGTCTGCGCCTTCGGGTCCAGGAACCAGTACGCCACGTCGCTCGGCGCGATCCCCTCGAAGCGGGCCGCCAGCAGCGCCACGTCGTCATCCCGGTCACCCGGACCGAGCATGTCCAGCACCTCGTCGCACAGCGGTTCCAGCGGCGGCGGGTTGGGGCCGATCAGCCGGGCGGTCGCGGCCAGCCGCTCGCGCAGCTGCTCGATCCCGGTCCACACGTCCCGCATCCGCGACTCGACCAGACCGTCGGTGTACAGCAGCAGCGTGGCGCCCTCCGGGGCGTCCAGCTCCACCGCCTCGAAGTCCACCCCGCCGACGCCGATCGGCGCGCCCGGCGGCACCCGCAGCACCTCCGCGCGGCCGCCGCGGTGCAGCATCACCGGCGGCGGATGGCCCGCGTTGGCCACCACCATCCGGTGCGCGACGGGGTCGTAGACCGCGTACAGGCAGGTCGCCATCCGGTCGGTGCCAAGCCGCTGCGCCTGCTCGTCCAGGTGGTGCAGCACCTCCTGCGGCGGCAGGTCGAGCCCGGCCAGGGTCTGCGCGGTGGTGCGCAGCTGCCCCATGATCGCGGCCGAGGTCATCGAATGCCCCATCACGTCCCCGACGACCAGCGCCACCCGGTTGCCGGGCAGCGGGATCGCGTCGTACCAGTCGCCGCCGACGCGCGCGGTCTCCGCGGCGGGCAGGTAGCGGCTGGCCAGCCGGACTCCGGTGGGCTGCGGGAGGGAGTCGGGCAGCATGGTGCGCTGCAACTCGTCGGCGATGTACACCTCGCGGCCGTAGAGCACCGCCTTGTCGACGCCGAGCGCGGTGTGGGTGGCCAGCTGGGCGGCGACCAGCAGGTCGTCCGGCTCGAACGACGGCCGGTCCGGGCGGCGTACGAAGACGGCGGCGCCGATGACGCGCCGGCGGCCGCGCAGCGGCGCCAGCACGGTCCGCTGGCCGGTCGCCACGGTGCGACCGTCGCCCAGCAGCTCCGGCAGGGCGGCGCGGGCGGCGGGGGAGTCCCCGAACACCGGCCGCACCCCGCGCAGCACCTCGGCCAGCGGACCTCCCGGCTCCACCTCGCACAGCTCGTTCGCCGGGCCGCCGGCCATCAGCGGCGACAGGTCCGGCTGAGCGGGCATCAGCGGCAGCCGGACCCCGTCGGTGTCCGGCTCTTCCGGGATCCGGTCGGTACGGCGCAGCCGCAGCACCACCGGGCCGACCGGGCGCTCGTCGCCGACCGGCAGCGGGTCGCGCAGATAGACCAGGATCGCGTCGGCGAAGGTGGGCACGGTGGCCCGGCACAGGCCGAGCACGATCTCGTCGAGGTCGATGCCCCGCGCGATCCGCCGGGTCGCGGCGCCCACGAAGCGCAGCCGGTCCCCGCCCCGGTCCCGCGTGGCGGCCGTCTCCGCCGCCCCGCTGCCGCCCAGCGGCGGCCCCGGCGGGAAGTCCCCGGCCCCCGAAGCCCGATCCACAGCCGCCGCCCGTTCAGCCTCGGCAGCGCGCTCGGCTTCAGCGACGCGCTCGGCCTCGGCGACCCGCTCGGCCTCAGCCCGCTCGGCCTGCGCGGCCCGTTCGGCGGCGGCCTGCTCGGCTTCGGCGGCAGCCAGCCGCTCGCCCTCGGCCGTTCCCTCCGCCGCGGCGTGCTCGGCGTCGCCGCGCTCGGCGGTGGTCGGCCCGGCGTCCGCGGCGGCGGCTCGCTCAGCGGCCGCACGGTCAGCGGCGGCCCGCTCGGCCGCGGCCCGCTCCGCGTCCGCGGCCGCCCCCCGCTTGGAGGCGGCCCCAGCCTCCGTGCCGGAGCGCGACCCAGCGCTGCCCGTGCCGGAGCGCGACCCAGCGCTGCCCGTGCCGGAGCGCGACCCAGCGCTGCCCGTGCCGGAGCGCGACCCAGCGCCCGGGTCGGTGTGGGATCCGGGGGAGTCGTCCGGGGCGGAGCCCGGGGCGGGGACGCGGTGGGTGCCGTCACCGGACCGGCCACCGGAGTGGCCCGCGGCCGGGGGCCGGTCGGCCGAGGGGTCGGCGGAGGGGCCGGCGGAGGTGGGCGGGGCCGTGTCGCCCGCGGTGTCCGCTCGCCCGGTCTCGTCCGTCATCTCGCCGTGCCCCTGTCCCGCCGCCCCAGCGGCCTCGCGGTCCGTGCGGCCGGACCGGGACGCGCGGGCGCGGCGGCCGCGCGCCGCGGCCGCCTCACCCCCGGTGTCCCCCTCGGCCGCGTCCCCCGACCGTCTCCCCCAGGCGGTGGCGGGGGTCCCTCCGGCGGTGGTTGGGGGATTACCCCCAGGAGAAACCCCCAGCTGGTCCGGATGTTCACTCGCGGTCGACCCGGTCCGGGTCGCACCGGTCCGGGGCCGTGCCGCGTCGCCGGCCGGGCGCTGCTCGCCGGGCCGGTCGTCCGGCGCCGCGGACCGGCGGATGCCGCCGCTGCTGGTGCCCGGCTCCGAATCCCACACGTGCTCGCCCTCCGGGGTGCTGTGCTCTGACTGCTCGCTGCCGGCCCGCCGCACCGCGGTGCGCGGATCCTGGCCCCGGGTCGTCCCCCGCGGCCCCGGAGCCGCGCCGTGCGGCCGCGCGGCCGCCTGCCGCTGCTGGGGTGGACCCGCGGCTTCGGCCGCCTTCTGGGTGCGCGAGGCCGCGGCAGGTGTGGCGGCCTGCCGCTTCTCGGGGGAGGTGGGGTGCTCCGTCACGCGTAGGTTTCCGTCCGTCCGGGGCTGTGCGCCGTTCTCCATCGGGCGCACCGTGTGTCAGGCACGTCGTCGGCAGTGCAGGAAGAGCTGGATCTCAGGTGGTACGTCCGTGCTGGCCGGCGCGTACGCGTGGGACTCCTCCCCGATCACCTCGAAACCCGCGTCACGGACGACCTGACGCAATTCGTCCCGCAGGTAACCGGATACCCGGATCGTGTGGCCCAGGAACGGAATCGAGAAGTCGTCGACGTCGGCCTCGACCATGGAGAGCCCCAACAGCCCCCCGGGTCTCAGCAGTCCGTGCAGGGTCCGCAGGGCGTGCGGGATCTCCGCGCGCGGCAGCATCAGCAGGGCGAAGAAGGCCGCGATGCCGTCGAAGGTGCCCAGGTCACGCGGCCCGCCGGGCCCCCATGTCCCGCCGGCACGCAGATCGGCCAGATCCACCCGGTGGAACTCGGCACCAGGGACATGGTGCCGGGCGAGCTTCAGCATGCCCGGCGAGATGTCGATGCCCACCACCTGGTGTCCGCTCTCCACGAGCTGACGTGCCGTCGGCAGGCCGGTTCCGCAGCCCACGTCCAGCACCCGGGAGCCCGGGGGGAGATTCCCGGCCAGCCAGCGGCCGGTCTCCAGCTGGCCTTCCTTGTGCGGGAAGGCCTCGTCGTACCGGTCGCCGATGGCGTCGAACGCCTCCCCCTGACCGGTTCGGTCGATCTCCAGCCGGTCGTACCCCTCATAACCCTCGTAGCCGCCGACGCCGCTGTCGCCGTCACCGCTCACGACTCCCGCCCCTCCTGTGACCGTGCGTCAAACTTTCCGCAACGCCCGCGAGTTGCGCCCGAAGTCTTACGACTCGTGTCCTCCCGTGTGCGCAGTCTTCCGGACGACGATCCTACGTTTGAAACACAGGGGGACAGCAAGAGGTTCATGGCCCCAACTGGGCCGGGGGCCGGTTCCAGTCGCTCGGCAGAGACGGGACGCTCCAGGACGGATCGGGCCGCCAGTCCTCCCAGCCGTCCCGGAACGGAGCTCCCCAGGCGGCGATGAGCCGCGCGGCGGCCTGCCCCGCGGACCGGACGCGCGTAGCCTGCCGGTCCGTCATCAACCCCGCCAGCTGGGCCTGCGCGAACTCGTCCTCGTCCTTCCATTCCCAGCTGCGGTCCGGGTAGACCGCGATGTCCAGGAAATGGTCCTCGGAGTCGACGCCGCCGCTCCACCGGCGGTGCGGCTCCTCGAGATTCACGTACCAGTTCTTGAAACGCCAGTCCGGCTCCCAGAACAGCCACACCGACCAGGGATCGCCGGGCCGGGCCAGCTTGAGCACGCCGGTGCCCAGCCAGCGGCACCGGGTGGTGGTGCGCGGCTTGGTGTACCGGGTGGACAGCGGCTCGCGGTGCACCGACGTACCGTCGGCGAGCTGCGGCTTCACGCAGGTGGTGTCCGGTGCCAGCCAGACGGCCAGCAGCTCGGGGGTGTCGCGCACCACGGTCACCGGGCGGCAGATGTGGATGCGGTCGCTGGCGTTGCCGCGGTAGCGCCACAGGATGTGGTCGCCCGGCGCCCAGGATCTGATGTCCCCCGCCGTGCCCGCCGTCTCCACCGTGTCCGCTGTCATGAGCAGATCTTAGGTGGGTGCCGTGGCGTCCCGCCGTGACATATGCCGCGCCGTGACATATGCCGCACCGGAAGGGGCCGGTGTTCCGCACGGTCCGGCCCCGGTGCTCGCACCTCAGCGCGGCCCGGCGAGCCGCAGCCGGTGCTCCCGCGGCGGCGCCGCTGCTGGCGATACGGCGCCGCCGCCGCGCTCAGGGGCGCGTCATCCGCAGCACGTCCAGCGCCTCGTCCAGCTGCTCCAGCGTCAGCAGCCCCTGCTCGACATAGCCGGACTCGATGACCACCTGACGGATGGTCTTCCGCTCCGCGAGCGACTTCTTGGCGACCTTGGCCGCCTCCTCGTATCCGATGTAGCGGTTGAGCGGGGTCACCACCGAGGGGGAGGACTCGGCGTACTCACGGGCGCGCTCGGCGTTAGCGGTGATCCCGTCGATGGTGCGGTCCGCGAGCAGCCGGGAGGCGGCGGCCAGCAGCCGGATGGACTCCAGGACGTTCTTCCCCATCACCGGCAGCATCACATTGAGCTCGAAGTTGCCCGCCGCGCCGGCCCAGGCGACCGTGGCGTCGTTCCCGGTGACCTGGGCGGCGACCATCAGTACCGCCTCCGGGACCACCGGATTGACCTTGCCGGGCATGATCGACGAACCGGGCTGGAGGTCGGGCAGCGCGATCTCGGCCAGCCCGGTGCGCGGGCCCGAGGCCATCCAGCGCAGATCGTTGGCGATCTTGGTCAGTCCGACGGCGATGGTCCGCAGCTGGCCCGAGGTCTCCACCAGCCCGTCCCGCGCGCCCTGCGCCTCGAAGTGGTTCCGCGCCTCGGTCAGCGGCAGCCCGGTGACCCGCGCCACCTCGGCGATCACCGCGGCGGAGAAGCCGGGCGGGGTGTTGATCCCGGTGCCCACCGCCGTGCCGCCCAGCGGCAGCTCGGCCAGCCGCGGCAGCGCCGCCCGCAGCCGCTCCACGCCGTACCTCACCTGCGCCGCGTAGCCGCCGAACTCCTGGCCGAGCGTCACCGGAGTGGCGTCCATCAGGTGCGTACGCCCGGACTTGACGACCTCCGCGAACTCCTCCGCCTTGCGCTCCAGGGCCGCTGCCAGGTGCTCCAGCGCCGGGATCAGATCCGCGGTGACGGCGGCGGTGGCCGCGATGTGGATCGAGGACGGGAAGACGTCGTTGGAGGACTGACTGGCGTTCACATGGTCGTTGGGATGGACCGCGCGGCCCAGCCGCTCGGTCGCCAGGGTGGCGATCACCTCGTTGGTGTTCATGTTCGAGGAGGTGCCGGAGCCGGTCTGGAAGACGTCCACCGGGAAGTGGTCGTCCCAGCGGCCGTCGGCGACCTCGGCGGCGGCCTCCGCGACGGCGTCCGCGATGTCCTGGTCGATCACGCCGAGCCCGGCGTTGACCCGGGCCGCGGCCTCCTTGATCCGCGCCAGCGCCGCGATGTGCGCCCGCTCCAGCCGCTGCCCGCTGATCGGGAAGTTCTCCACCGCGCGCTGCGTCTGCGCCCGCCATTTGGCGTGCGCGGGCACCCGCACCTCGCCCATCGAGTCGTGCTCGATGCGGAACTCACCCTGGGCCGCGCCCTGGGTGACCCCCGCGTCGTTCCCGCCGTTATCAAGGCCCTGGCCGACCTCGGTCATCGTCACCAACCTCCTGGAAATCTTCGAAAAGTAGAGCCTTTGTCTCGTCCGATGTATTCCCAACCACCGCTACCTGCCAGTAAATACCCGAGGTAACACCAACCCCCGGGAAGGCACCATGCATCGGAGAAGTCACAGCGTGCGCTCCACTCTGGTGGCCGTCGCGGCCTGCGCGGCCGCCCTCGGCGGCATGGCCGGCACCGCCCCCACGGCGAACGCCGAGACCCGCGCCACCGCATCCCCCACCCCCCTCCCGCCGGAGCTGGAGAAGGTCCGCGCGGACGAGGCGGCGAAGCTCTACGGCGACTCGGCCGAGCGCCCCCTCGACCAGCGCAAGACCTCCCTCATCTCCCTCGGCGACAGCGAGATCTCCGGCGAGGGCGTGGGCTCCTACGAGCCCGGCACCAACGGCCCGGACAACTGGTGCCACCGCTCGCCCGACGCCGCCATCCACCGCACCGGCATCCCGGCCGACGTCACCTACAACGTCGCCTGCTCCGGCGCGTACACCGGCAACATCCGCATCGGCGGCACCAAGCAGTACGCCGACGAGCTCGTCCAGAGCGACAGTCTGGCCATCAAGGCCCGCAACACCAGGATCAAGATGGTGCTGCTGGTCGCCGGCGCCAACGACGACCTCCAGTTCGGTCCGGTCATGACCGACTGCGTGACCCGCTGGTTCACCCTCCAGGGCACCTGCGAGCCCAAGTACGCGCCCGGCTGGCAGGCACGGGTGGACGCCCTCGTCCCCAAGGTCGAGACGACCGTGCGCGACCTGCGCACCGTGATGCGGGACGCCGGGTACGCCGACAGCGACTACAAGCTCGTCGTCATGGGCTACCCCAGCCCCATCGGCCCCGACTTCGAGGACAACCCGAACTTCCCCGGCAAGCTGCCGGGCGGCTGTACGGGCTACACCTCGGACGCGGCCTGGGGCCGCAACACCGCCGTGCCCGCCTTCGAGCGCGGCATGCGCCAGGTCGCCAAGGACACCGGCGCGTTCTACCTGGACAACTCCCGGCTCTTCCACGGCCACGAGGTGTGTACCGAGACCGCCTGGGCCCGCGGCCTGTGGATCGACCTGACCAATCCCTTCCCGCCGGACTCCAACTCCGTCCGGCAGTCCTTCCACCCCAACGCCGCAGGTCACGCGGGTTTCGCCTCCTGCCTCACCCAGCTGTACAACTCCTCGCTGCGTGAGGCGAGCTGCGCGGACGCCGCCTCCAGCGGCAAGCCGCTGCTCTTCCCGGGCGCCTGGGACGACAAGTACCGCCCGCTGAAGAACGCCGCGACCGGCGCCTGCGTGGACGCCACGGCGTCCTCCAGCCGCAACGGCACGGCGGTCGTCGGCTGGGACTGCCACGGCGGCCGCAACCAGAGCTGGTGGCACGATTCCGAGCGCGGCTCGGTCCACACCGAGCTCAGCCAGGACCGGTGCCTGGACGTCCCCGAGGGCAAGTACGCCGCCGGCGCGGCGGTGGTCCTGTGGGACTGCCACGGCGGCGCCAACCAGAAGTTCACCGCGAGCGGCGGATCCCTCCGCCCGACGGCAGCCCAGGACCTGTGCCTGACCCTGGCCTCGGCGAAGGACCCGGTCCGCCTCCAGAAGTGCGACGGCTCCGCGAGCCAGCGTTTCGCGTGACCGCGCGCCGGCGCTTCGCGTGACGGCGTGACCGCGTGACCGCGTGACCGCATGCGTGTGGGCCCTCCCCTTCGCGGGGGAGGGCCCACACGCGTCTGCTGTGGTGGCCGGTGGGTCAGTCGACCCAGGTGCTGAAGGTGCCGTCGGGGGTGAGCACGATGTACATGCCGTTGGCGTTGACCCCCGTGTCGTGGTCCTTCGCGACGATCGTGCCGTACACCTCGCCTCGGTAGGAGATCTCCATGGTGGCGCGGTTCTTGCCCACCGTGACCTTGGCCGTGGAGCCGTCGCTCAACTTGAACGTGCCCGGCCCGAAGTGCCACCCACCGGTCCAGGACCGCACCTGACCGTCGGCGGTGAGCACGACGTACATCCCGTGCCCGCTCTGGAACCCGGCGTCCCGCTGGTTCGCGTCCAGCGTCGCCACCACGTAGCCCTCGGAGACGACCTTCATCGTGTAGTGGTGGGCGCCCCTCTTGTAGATCTTGGCGGTGGAGCCGTCGATCAGCTTCTCGGTGCGCACCGAGTCGATGATCCTGGACTGCTTGGCGACCGGGGCCGGAGCCTTCGCCGGGCCGGCGGCGACGGCGCTCGCGGCCGGCGCGAGGAGGGCGGCCGCCATGGCCACGGCGGCGATGGCGGGGACGGCGGTGCGGCGGCGGAACTTCACGATGGACATGCGTATCTCCTGGTCAGGGAGGTAAGTGGGTGATGGGCTCGCATGCCGTCCTGCGCTTACGTGTGGGGCCGTGAGGTCTGGCTGGCTGCGTTGCCCAACGTAAAGATCATTCCCATCGGAATCATCTCGTCCGCGTAACGGGCATCCGGCGGGAATGCCCCGTTTTCCCATCGCTGATCCGGTTCCCTCGGCGAGGCCATTTTTTGGCATGCTCTCGGCCATGATCTTCCGCATCGCCACTGCTCAGGACCTACCCGCCATCGTCGCCCTGCTGTCCGACGAGGACACGGTGATCGACCCGGCGACGGTCGAGCCCGACGAGGCGTACGTCCGGGCCTTCGAGGCCGTCGACGCCGACCCGCGCAACGAGATGGTCGTCCTCGCCGAGGCCGACGGCACCGTCATCGGCTGTCTCCAGCTCACCTACATCCCCGGCCTCGGCCGCCACGGCCAGGAGCGCGCCCTCGTCGAGGCCGTCCGCATACGCCCCGACCGCCGCGGCACCGGCCTCGGCCGCTCGCTGCTGACCTGGGCCATCGACCGCGCCCGCGCCCGGGGCTGCACCCTGATCCAGCTCACCAGCAACAAGCGCCGCACCGAGGCCCACCGCTTCTACGACTCCCTCGGCTTCGCCCGCAGCCACGACGGGTTCAAGCTGGCGCTGTGAACCCGGCCCCGGACCACCAGCCCCGATCACCAGCCCCTATCACCAGCCCCATCGGCTCCTAGAACTCCAGCCGCGCCCCCAGCGGCAGCTCGATGTCGAAGTCGGCATCCAGCACCCGCCGCAGCTCGTCCGCGTCCGCCAGCAGGCGTTCCTCGCGCGTGCCGTCGGCGCGCGTCGTCACCAGCGTCCTGCCGGTCAGGGCGAGGTGGGCGTCGGGGCTGGTGCGCTGGACGTAGAGGGTGTGCTGGAAGGGGGAGCGAGGGTTGGTGGCCACGTGCCAGTTGATGACCTCGTAATCGCCGGGCTCGAACGGCTCCCGGGTGAAGGCGTACTGGTCGGACCAGGCGCCGTTCTCGATCGCCTGGAGCACCCAGAGGTCCTCCAGCCCGTGATGCGGCTCCCGGATCAGGCGATGGAGGCGGTCGCCGTCCCGGAACTCCTCGCCGACCACCAGCGGCACGGCCTCCAGCAGCCCGCCGTTGTGGCCGAACCCCACGTCGGCGAGGTACGGCCCGGTCTCGCCCGGCACGTCCACCAGCAGCAGCATGTGCGTACGGGGCCGGATGGCGCCCTTCGAGCCGACGCGGACGCGTGCGGTGAGCCGGGTGACGCCGAAGCCGAGCGCTTCGAGGGCGGCGGCGAAGAGGGTGTTGTGCTCGTAGCAGTAACCGCCACGGCGGCTGCGGACCAGCTTCGCCTGCAGCTCCGGCAGCGCGAGGGCTGGCGCGGCGCCGAGCATGGGCTCGATGTTCTCGAACGGGATGCCCTGGACGTGCGCCCGGTGCACCGACCGCAGCGCCTCCGCACTCGCCTTGGGCCGCCCGCCCGTCCAGCCGATGCGCGCCAGATACGCGTCGAGATCGAGACGAGGCGCGTCGGCGGAGGAGGGAGCGGAGTGATCAGGGGTATCAGCCATGCCCCGACCGTACGCGCGCGACGCCGCCCCGCGCATCGGCCTGGGGGCGGAGCCCCTGCTCCGTGGGGCCTGTTACTCGCGCCAGACCTTCTGCTTCAGCCGAGGTACGGCCGGTCGCGGTGTTCCAGGAAGTGGCAGATCCGAAGCCGCTGCGTATGGTGCATGGCCAAGCCGTCCAGCTCCTCTGGCGCGACGAAGCGCAGCTCCGTGGATTCGTGCGAGATCGCGAGTCGCCCGCCGAGCACGCGCGCGGTGAAGCAGACGTTGAACTGTCGGCGCACCTCGCCGTCGGTGTAAGCGATGACATGGCGTGGGTCGGTGTACGTGCCGACAAGCCCGGTGATCTCCACGTCCAGGCCCGTCTCCTCCCGCACCTCGCGGACGGCGGTGCCGGGCAGCGAGTCGGTCATTTCCATGCCCCCGCCAGGCAGCGCCCAAAGGCCGCTGTCGCGGCGGCGCTGGAGGAGAATGCGGCCCTCCTCGTCGGTGACGACAGCGGACGCCGCGACGACCAGGCTATTGGGCTCGGGGGCATCTGGATCGTCGTAGTACTCGGTCCGCGCCATGATCACCCTTCCGTGACGGGCACCGCGGTCGCCCACACCGCGTCGAAGCTGGCAGCGTAGGTGTCGAACAGGCCGCCTGCCTCGCCCCGGCGAAGGTGCCACACAGGTGCACCGTAGGCGTTCACGCCGAAGACATGGGCATTGATCAGCGCCTGATCATCCGCGCGGTAGATCGAGTTGTAGAGCGTGGTGGTATGGGTCCGGACTTCGACACCGGGAAGCCCGACCAGTGGACGATAGTGCATGAGCGCGAGTCGGCAACGGGACTCGATTCCGTGACCGAATTTCTCCTCGGCTCCTCGTCGCTGCACGCTCGTGCTCCCAGCATCGCCGATGGCGATACGGATCGCGCAGCCCTCGGCCGCCCGCTCTCGCAAAAGATCATTGAGGCGCGGGTACGCCTCGTGCAGGAAGACAGCGGCGTAGACCAGTACGTCGATGCGCTCGCCAGCCTGAGCCAGCATGTCCACAAAGGCGGATACAGGAATGTCCGCCCGCTGGTCGTAGAGCGCGATGAGTTCTGGGCTGACCACGCGGGCCGGGCGCGCCTGGCGTAGCGCCGGCCATAGGGCGTGCACGTCTTCTCCTAACGTTTCCGCAGCCATCATGGCTGTGGCGCGACGTGGCGTACGTCCCAGGTTGACCCACCGCTCCACGGACTTGGGGTCGACCTCGACCTTGTCGGCGAGGGTGGCGTACGTCCAACCGCCAGCCGCCATGGCGGCACGGAGCCTCTCATTCGACATCTCACTCTCTCCTTGCAACTAGGGGCGGCGCTAGGGACGTTCTACCCAACGCGGGACGTCCCGGAGTGGGTTTTGAATGTGGTTCCTACGTCCTGGCGATCGGCCACATGCTCCTCAGTGACGCCCGCTCCGGCCTGGCCACTGGTGCCATGACGTGCAACCGGGGTGGGTTCCTGCACCGCAGGTGAGGAACACAACCGCGAAGGAGTGGACATGGGTTGGGGAACCGGCAACGGCGGTGGTGGAGGCGACGGGAAGCACGCGGTGAAGAAGGACCCCGGCACCTCGGCGCCCTCGTCGGACACCTCGCAGCCCAAGCAGCCGCCGAAGCACGGGAAGCAGAGCGCGATCCTCGATGACGCACATCGGAGCGGCTGAGCAGACCGCCATGCGCGGCCTGCTCAGCACCCTCAGCGAAACTCTCTCCGCGCCGCTCGCGCCCGAGTGGGAACGTGCCTTCCGGGCCGCGCCCCGGCACGCCTTCCCGCCAGCGAAGGTGTGGGTGGGCGACGAGTTGACGACCTGCACGCGCCCCGCCTCCCCCAGCTCAGTACGGGGAGTGCCGCGCGCCTGGCTGGAGCAGACGAGACCGGGCGGGGTGATCCTCACCCCGTGGGAGACGCCCTGGTTCTGCTACGGGCTGCTGAAGCTGACCGTTGACGGCGACGGTCTCGCGTCCGGCCGCTTCTCCCCGTATTCGGCGTTCACGCTCATGCGCAACCAGCGCACCGACCTGCGGATCTACCGCGACGTGGTACGGGACGAGCACGCCCCCGCCGAGTCGGTCACCCGGCTGTCTCCATGGACGGTGACGGGCTCGGACCGGGCGGTTCAGTTCGCCATCGGGACGACATGTTCGACTCTATCTTCCGTGCCCTCGCGCGCGTAAGGCGCTTCTTCGAGCCGTCCGGCCGGCACCGGGAAACCACCCCCGCACACCCCTGCTCCTGCACCGCCCTGCGCGTGCTCCTCGTATGGCCCTGGGACCCGCCGCAGCTTCCACATCTCCGACGCCCCGCCTGCCGCGTCGCTGAGGAAGTGGCTCTGGTGCGCCCGTACTACGTCGCTCATGAGCGGCTCGCACGCGGGGCGGAGGTGGCCTGAGATGGGCACCGACCGCGTCGACCACATCGACCAGGAACCGCGGGTGCCGTTGATGACCCTGCGGGTCTACCGGATCAGCCCCGATGGCGCGGTGACCGAGGAGCGCGCGAAGGCGGAGATCATGCCAGGCGATCACCTGCCGCCGATGATGTCCCACGTCTACCCGCCCTGCGCCTGCCCGCGCTGCCGACGGAACGACCCGAGCAGCCGGCCGGTGAGCCGTGAATGAACCCGTATCCATGGGTTTCCTTAGAGCCCGTAACGCGATCTTGTTGAGGTGAGTATTCGGCCGTGGATCGTGGACGACGACTTGTGGGTCTTCGACCAGTCACACCGCCGCCTGCTCGCCGAGCCGCACGCGGTAGGTTGCAGCGGGAAACGCGATTCCCGATGAAGGGCAACGATTTGAGCGCGTTAGAGGCGGTCGAGGTCCCGCAGTCTCTGGTGGTGTCGTACGCCAAAGCCTTCGGAGAGGAAGGAAGGGCCTGGATCGCCGGACTGCCGGCCCTCGTTGCGGAATTCCTGGACCGCTGGGAGCTGAAACGGGACGGCGCGGTCGGAGCCGGGGAAGCCTCGCTGGTGCTGCCGGTGCTGCGTAAGCACGGCACGCGCGCGGTCCTCAAACTGCAGATGCCCAGAGAGGAGACCACCGCCGCACTCATCGGACTGCGCACCTGGAACGGCGACGGGATGGTGCGGCTGCTCGACCACGATCCCGAAAGCAGCACCATGCTCCTGGAGCGGCTGGACGCTGCGCGCACGCTGACCTCGATCGAGGACGACGACACTGCGATAGGCATCCTCGCCGAGCTTCAGGCCCGACTGGTCCGCGTCCCGGCGCCGCAGGGACTACGCAGCCTGAGCGACATCGCCACCGAGATGCTGGAGAAGGTTCCCGAAGCGGTCGCGGCTCTGGCTGACCCGGCAGACCGGCAACTCCTGCGCGGCTGGGCGTCCGCGGTGGCCGAGCTGGTCGGCGAGCCCGGAGACCGGCTGCTGCATTGGGATCTGCACTACGACAACGTTCTCGCCGCTCAGCGTGAGCCGTGGCTCGCCATCGATCCCGAGCCGCTCGCCGGAGACCCCGGCTTCGACCTCTGGCCCGCCCTGGACAGCAGGTGGGACGACGTCGTCCTGAAGAACGATGCCCTACGCGTGGTGCGGCGCCGCTTCGACCTGCTGACCGAGGTCCTCGGCCTGGACCGCGCACGCGCGACCGGCTGGACGCTCGGGCGGCTGCTGCAGAACTCGCTATGGGACATCGACGACGGCGAAACCGGTCTCGCCTCATCCTCCGTCGCGATCGCGGAGTCCCTACTCAACCGGTGACCCCTGCCCCTTGAGAGAGATGAAGGTCCACGCCGGGTATTCAAGAATGACTTGGCCCGACTTAACGAAGTGGGTCTGGCGAGGGACTTCGACGTGATCGGTCAGCGCACGTTCCGTATCGGGGGTTAGTCGTGATGGCACGTAGGTCGAAGATGATGCTGTTCGGCGCAATCATCGCGGTGATCGCGTTCGGCGTCACGGGATGCATCCTGGATGAGGATCTGGACGAAAACAATGTCTCTCTCCGGCGGTCATTTAGAGACCACCAGTTGGTCTTTCCTCGGGACGCAGAGGGAATGCGGTACTATTCTAATAGCGACGTTGACAATTATCCTCTTTATGCCGCCCTTCGGGTTCCCTGTCGGAATGTTGGCGAGTTCATTGAAGAGAATAAACTTATGCCTATTTCGCCGAACGTCGCCGAGTTTAACACTCTGAGCCTTACGGCGCGTGATGATGGCTGGGACGGCAAGGAAGACCCCCGCGACAAGTGGCTCTACCGGAATTCCACTCGTGATAGATATGCGGCAGCTGTTCTTGTCGATGACACTCAGGGTAAATGCGCCTTGTTTATCGAAGTCTGAAGGACCGGCCTTCAGCAAAAGACGAGCGTGAAGGCGCGCTCATCGCAGGCCACCATCCGTTCTGGAGCCCCAGCTGGCACGGCTGGATCGATACAGACGGGCGCACTCCACCTCGCCGTGCTCAGATCCCGTGAGCGCTCCCGGCCTGCCCCCGCCCGGGCCGCAAGGAGGCGGGCGGGGGCAGGCATGTCCGCTGGTTACTGCAGCTGTCCGTCGTAGTCCGGCAGCTTGAAGGTGCGCTCGGCGTGGCCGCCGTCCAGGTCGGTGGAGCGGTTGCCGATGTTCGCGACGATCGTGTAGCCCTCGTCCTCGATCGAGATGCGGCAGTTCGTCTTCATCTCCGCCTTGGACGAGTCGTCACCCGGCTGCCGCATGCACAGCCCGTCCACCGGGAACCCCGCGTCGTCCAGCTGCCGCAGTGTGGAACTGCGCCCGGACTCCCGGCGGTTGGTGACGAACCAGACGTCGGCCCCGTTCTCCCGCGCGAAGCGCGCGAGATCGAGGGTGGCTTCGATCGGCTGGCCCTCGTCGTAGTCGGTCGCCAGCGAGGTGTTGTCGATGTCCAGCACGATCGTGGTCTTCTCACCGTCGGCGGGCAGCCGCTGGGCGAGGTAGTCGTGGGCGGGTGCGACGGCGGCGGAGACGTCCGCCAGCCACTGGGCCTTGCTGGGCAGCGCGGCAGCGCTCCCCGCGGCGACGAGCAGCGCGGTGGCCGCCACGGAAACGGTGGTGATGCCCCGCCGGGCGGCGCGCGTGCGCAGAGATGTCCTCACGGTATGACCTGGTTTCTTGGTGGGGGATGGTCGCGAGGATCCCACCGGCCGCGGTTGTCGCGGGGGTTACGGCGAGGGGTTGATCATGTGATTTCTACGGGCGGAAATCGCCTGCGTTCATCGGGCGGCGACTCCCCGCCTTCGTCGGAAGGTTGCCCGCCGTCGTCGGGCGGGAGTTCCCGCGTTCCTCAGGCGGTCTCCCGCCGTCACCGCAGCCGGCGGACGGCAAGCCGCGCGCACATCGCCGCCAGCGGCAGCTCCGCGGCCGCGGCCATGGCGATGGCGGTGGCCAGTTCCGCGCCTGGGGCGGCGGTGGCGAGGTCGAGGCAGGCGTCGGCGAGGAGGAGTACCGCCGCGGCGGCCGCGGGCGCGCGGTGACGGGCGTCGGCGTGCAGCAGGCGGCTGCCGGCGGCGAGCAGCGCGGCGGCCTCCAGGGCGTCGAGGACGACCCAGGCGGCGGCTTCGGCGGGCGGCAGCGTGCCGGCGAGGTAGCCGAGCCAGGGCAGCAGGGCCAGCCCCGCGCCCGCCAGTATCAGCCCCTGCCGGCGGTGGGCACGGCCGAGGCGTGCCGTTCGGCGGGTGGCGCCGGCCCCCGCGCGGCGTCCGTCGTCCGCAACGGCGGTGAAGGCAGTGAAGGCAGTGAAGGCAGGGAAGGCAGTGAAGGCGGTGGGGGCGGGGAGGGCCATGGCGTCAGGAGGTCCTTCGGGGTGTCGTGAACCCGGCCGTCGGGCTCGTGATCAACACTCCGCTCCGCGCCCGCGGGAGTCAGTAACGCAGCTGTCCGACCTGGGGTGGCACCAGCTACACCCCTCGCCGGGGAAGTAGCTGCATGGTCGGCCGCGG
Organism: Streptomyces sp. JLBT605; assembly: GCF_058215555.1. NCBI lineage: Bacteria > Bacillati > Actinomycetota > Actinomycetes > Kitasatosporales > Streptomycetaceae > Streptomyces > Streptomyces sp. JLBT605. The sequence goes on along the minus strand of NZ_CM177087.1, from coordinate 2,219,136 downwards.
CGACCGGCGCATACGGTTGGATCATGAACATCCCGCCCCGGTCGCGGCGGTTGCTGACCCGCCTGAGCCGCGACACGTCCTTCCTCGCCCTGGGCGCGCCGCTCCACCTCCTCATGGGGTTCCTGCTGTTCACGATCTTCGGGCTCACGACGGAGGTCATCATGGGGCGGGGCAGCGAAGAGCCGGTCGTCCTGGGTTTCACGCTGGTCTTGGCGGTGTTCGCCGTGCCGGCGCTGACCGCCGCACAGCGCTGGCGCTTCCGGCGGCTGCTGGGGATCGAGATCCCCCGCCCCGGGTGGCGGCGGACGCAGCAGCAGTTCGCCTACCACTGCCTGGTCGGGGCGCTGGTCGGCGCGCTCGAAGTGCTGCTGCTGTCCCTGCTCGTGGCGGGCGTGGCCGCCGCCACGGTGTACGGATGGGTGTGGGTGGTTCCCCTGGGGTGGCGGATCAGCCACCCCGGCTACAGCACCCAGGCGTTCTACGTCACCCTCGCCGGCCTCGCCGCGCTCGCCGCGGTACCCGCCCTCGCCGCGGCGCTGGCGCGCCTCGAGACGCACCTCGGGCCCGCTCTGCTGGGGCCCGACCCGAGCGAGGACCTGGTGCGGCGGGTGGCCGACCTCACCGAGAGCCGGGCCGGAGCCGTGGACGCCGCTGACGCCGAGCGCCGCCGCATCGAGCGGGATCTGCACGACGGCGCCCAGCAGCGGCTGGTGTCGCTGGCGCTCAACCTGGGGCTGGCCAAGGCCACGCTGACGGATCTGCCGCCGGAGGCGCGGGAGGTGATCGACACCGCGCACCGGGAGGCGAAGGACGCGATCGAGGAACTCAGCAACCTCGTGCGCGGGCTGCATCCGGCGGTCCTGGACGAACTGGGGCTGGACGCGGCGCTGTCCGGACTCGCGGCCCGGGCGCCGCTCCCGGTCCGCCTGCGGGTGGAGCTGCCGCAGCGGTTGGCGCCGGCCGTGGAGGCGGTCGCGTACTTCGTGGTCTCCGAGGCGCTGACGAACATCGCCAAGCACGCGCGCGAGGCGAGCCGGGCGGATGTGACGGTCACCCGGCTGGGCGGGATACTGCGGGTGGTGATCGCCGACGACGGTGTGGGCGGGGCCGATCCGTCCAAGGGCAGCGGTCTGAAGGGACTCGCCCAGCGGGTGCGGTCCGTGGACGGAACCTTCCGGATGAGCAGCCCCGTGGGGGGCCCGACCATGATGAGCGTGGAGCTGCCGTGCCCGACATGACCCCTGTCGTCCCCGACGCGCGTCGCGCCGTGCCGGACAGGAAGCGCGCGGTGATCGCCGAGGATTCCGTGCTGCTGCGGATCGGGCTGGTCAAGGTGGTGGAGATGGCCGGCTTCGACGTGGCGGCCGAGGTGGGGGACGCGCGAGGGCTGCTGGCCGCGGTCGAGGAGCACCGCCCCGACCTGGCGTTGGTGGATGTCCGGATGCCGCCCGGCTTCACGGACGAGGGGGTGCGCGCCGCGCTGTCGATCCGCGAGTCCCGCCCGGCCACCGCCGTGCTGATGCTCTCCCAGTACGTCGAGGAGCGCTACGCGGCCGAGCTGCTCGCCACCAACACCAGCGGGGTGGGCTACCTGCTCAAGCAACGGGTCGCCGACGTCGAGGAGTTCATCGAGGCCCTGCGACGGGTGGCGGACGGCGGCACCGCGCTGGACCCGCAGGTCGTCGCCCAGCTGCTGGTGCGGCGGGCGAGTGATCCGCTGGAGCGGCTGACGGCCCGTGAGCGGGAGGTGCTGGCCCTGATGGCCGAGGGCCGCTCCAACGCGGGCATCGCCGCCCAGCTCGTGTTCAGCGAGAGCGCGGTCGCCAAGCACATCAACAGCATCCTCGCCAAACTCGACCTGCCCAAGGCGGACGCCGACCACCGCCGGGTGCTGGCGGTGCTGCGCTTCCTGGGAGTGGGCGGTTAGACCCTCCTTTCCAAGGGCGCCGGTGTGCTGGACGGCCTCGGCGGGGGTCCGTTCAACTCCCCGCGCCGACCGGCCAGTCGTCCCGGTCCAGGACGTACTCCACCTCGCCGTGGGCCGAGCCGTCGATCGTCTCCGGCCAGTCACCGAAGTACGTCCGCAGGAAGGTGAGGCCCGACTTCTCCATCACGCGCCGGGAGCCGGCGTTCACCGTCATCGTGTTGGCGGTGATCCGCTCGACGCCGAGCTCGGCGAAGGCTTTGCCGATGAGTGCCCGGGAGCCCTCGGTGGCGTAGCCCTGGCCCCAGGCGGCCCTGCGCAGCCGGTAGCCGAGTTCGACCACCTCGGCGCTGTGGTCGTCCAGCGGGCGCAGCTCGAACCAGCCGAGGAACGCTCCGGTCGCCCGATCCTCGGCGGCCCAGAAGCCGTGGGTGCCGATGCACGGGTGGACGTGCAGCAGGCGCGGCAGCGAGCGGGTGCGGAGAGACTCGCGGGAGACCGGCTTGCCGCCGTTGATGTACCGCATGACCTCCGGGTCGTTGTCGAGGTCGACGAGGTGGTCCAGATCCGCCTCGGTGTCGGTGAAGGCGCGCAGCCGCAGGCGGGCGGTGGTGAGGAAGTCCGGCATGGCGCGATCGTGCCGCCTGGCGTTCCGGTCGGCCACCGAATATACGACCGGGCGTGACGAGCGGGACCTGCGTGACGGACGTGATGGGCGTGACGGGGTGTGATGCGAGAGCGTGAGTGAATGCCCTCTGCCCGGACGTTTTCCCGCACGCGTACCGCTTGGCCGATTGGCGACCTGGTGACGTACTCTCCCCGGCCGCCATGCTGGGGCGATCAGGATTCCGAAAGAATCCGGGAGGGGCATGCATACATACATCGAGAGCGGCGCCGGACGCCGAGTGGACCACGCCGGGTGGATATACGTCACGCTGACCGGCGAGCCGTTCGAAAGGGGCCGGCAGCATGGTTTTCTGCTGGCCCCGGAGCTGAAGTACGCACTGGACGCGGGCGACTTCACCTCCCGCCCGCACACCGGTGAAAGCCTCGCCCCTTTCGCCGGGCAGGCATCACATACCTTCGGGCGACTCGACGAGGAGTACGAGGAGGAAATCCGGGGCATCTTGGCGGGCGCCGCGGAGCGCGGTATAGAGGTGACCCGGGATCTGCTCATAGCCTGGAACGGCTACGTCGAACTCCTGGGAAACCAGTGGACGCCCCGCCACCCCGACAGCCCCGCCCCGCCGAAGGGCCGACCGCACCGCCGCTCCGCCTTCGTCTGCACCGGAGACGTCAGCGCCGACGGCAGCGTCGTCATGGCGCACGGCTCCTGGGACCGTCACCCCATGGGCGACGCCCGCAACGTCATCCTCGACATCCGGCCCACCACCGGGCACCGCATGCTGACGCAGGGCGCGCCCGGCTGCCTCATCGGCACCATGGACTGGGTCCTCACGGACGCGGGCCTCATGATCACCGAGACGACGATCGGCGAGTTCCCCGGCCACGAGCCGGCAAGGGACCCGGAGTTCCAGCGCTCCCGGCGGGCCGCGCAGTACGGCTCCACCATGCGGGACTGGCACCAGGCGATGGTCAAGGACAACAGTGGCGGATATGCCAGAACCTGGCTGCTCGGTGAGGCCGGAACCAGGAAGATAGCCCGCTTCGCTCTCGGGCTCGGGAATCACGAATACGAGGAGAAGGAAAGCGGCTGTTTCACCGGCTTCGACGAAAACGGCACGCGCCGCCCGCGCTGGGATCGGCTCTTCGCGGAGCACCGGGGAAAGGTGGACGTCGCCCTCGCACAGCGGATGATCGCCGCATGGGGTGCCATGGACGGGAAAGCCATGGACAGCGAGATGGCGTCAGCCATGACATTCCACGCCCGCTGGAAGAACCGGAAGCCGCGGAACTGGGTGCTCATGCCTCCCCCGCGCATGCCCTGACGCACGTCCGCGCACGCCGACCGACGGCATCCCCTGACGCGCCGGTTCGAGGCGGTGGCCCCACCGGGAGCGGCCCCACCGGGAACGGCCCTGGAGCGGTCCCACCGGGAGCGGGGCCCCGCCCGGTGGCGGGGCCGCTCCGCGGTCAGCCCTGGCGGACCGGGATGCTGGTGACGAAGGGCTGGGACGGGCCCGGGTCGGTGAAGAAGTCGTTGCCCTTGTCGTCGACGACGATGAACGCCGGGAAGTCCTCCACCTCGATCTTCCAGACCGCCTCCATGCCCAGCTCCTCGTACTCCAGGACCTCGACCTTCTTGATGCAGTCCTGGGCGAGGCGGGCGGCGGGGCCGCCGATGGAGCCGAGGTAGAAGCCGCCGTGCGTGGCGCAGGCGTCCGTGACCTGCTTGGAGCGGTTGCCCTTGGCCAGCATGATCTTGGAGCCGCCGGCGGCCTGGAACTGCTCGACGTAGGAGTCCATCCGGCCGGCGGTGGTCGGGCCGAAGGAGCCGGAGGCGTAGCCCTCTGGGGTCTTCGCCGGGCCCGCGTAGTAGACCGGGTGGTCCTTGAGGTACTGCGGCATGCCCTCGCCCGCGTCCAGCCGCTCCTTGATCTTGGCGTGCGCGATGTCGCGGGCCACGACCAGGGTGCCGGTGAGGGAGAGGCGGGTCTTGACCGGGTGCTTGGTCAGCTCGGCCAGGATGTCGTCCATCGGCTGGTTGAGGTCGATGGAGATCGCGTCCAGGTCCGGGCCCGCGCCCTTGGTCAGCTCCTCGTCGGTGGTGTCGGGGAGGAAGCGCGCCGGGTCGGTCTCCAGCTGCTCCAGGAAGACGCCCTCGGCGGTGATCTTCGCGACGGCCTGGCGGTCGGCCGAGCAGGAGACGGCGATCGCGACCGGGCAGGACGCGCCGTGGCGGGGCAGGCGGACCACGCGCACGTCGTGGCAGAAGTACTTGCCGCCGAACTGCGCGCCGATGCCGATCTTCTGGGTCAGCTCGAAGACCTTCTCCTCCAGCTCACGGTCGCGGAAGCCGTGGCCGAGCGGGGAACCCTCCTCCGGCAGCTCGTCCAGGTAGTGCGCGGAGGCGTACTTGGCGGTCTTCAGCGCGTACTCCGCCGAGGTGCCGCCGACCACGATCGCCAGGTGGTACGGCGGGCAGGCCGCGGTGCCCAGCGAGCGGATCTTCTCCTCCAGGAACTTCATCATGGACGCCTCGTTGAGGACGGCCTTGGTCTCCTGGTAGAGGAAGGACTTGTTGGCCGAGCCGCCGCCCTTGGCCATGAAGAGGAACTTGTAGGCGCCGCCGTCGGTCGCGTACAGCTCGATCTGCGCGGGCAGGTTCGAGCCGGTGTTCTTCTCGTCCCACATGGTCAGCGGGGCCATCTGCGAGTAGCGCAGATTGAGCTCGGTGTACGCGTCGAAGATGCCGCGGGAGAGGGCTTCCTCGTCGCCGCCCGAAGTGAGCACGTTCTGCCCGCGCTTGCCCATGACGATCGCGGTGCCGGTGTCCTGGCACATCGGCAGCACGCCGGCGGCCGCGATGTTCGCGTTCTTCAGCAGATCCAGGGCGACGAACTTGTCGTTGGCGGATGCCTCGGGGTCGTCGATGATCTTGCGCAGCTGGGCGAGGTGCGCGGGCCGCAGGTAGTGCTGGATGTCGTGGATCGCCTCGGCCGCCAGCTTCCGCAGCGCCTCCGGCTCGACCTTGAGGAAGGTGCGGCCGTCCGCCTCGAAGGTGCTCACGCCCTCGGCGGTCACCAGACGGTACGGGGTGGTGTCCTCACCCAGGGGCAGCAGATCCGTGTAGGCGAACCCGGGCTGGGCAGGGCGGGAGGCGGCAGACATGAGCGGTGTTCCTCACTCGGCAGACGACTGTGGCTGGCGACATCGGCAGCGCCCACCAGCGTAGAACCTGGGTCGGGCGGCGCGTGGGTGAGGTAAGACTCAGTTTGGTCCTCTCCCGCCTCTGGCGCGTTTCGCTACGCTGATCACGTGGACGAGCAGCGGGCGGTGCCCGGACCCAAGAGCGAGCCCACGCCGGGGGCTTCGACGGGGGCTTCGGCGGGGGCGGGGATCCGCGCTTCGGAGACGGACATCCGTGAATCCGACCGTGACTCCAGCCGTGAATCCGACCGTGACCCCATCCGTGCCTCGGACGCGGATCGAGGCCGCATTGCGGACATTCTGCGTAAAGCGCTCACCGAGGGGCGTCTCGACGCCGATGAGCACGCCGAGCGGCTCGACGCGTCCTCCCGTGCTCGCACCCGGGGCGAACTGGAACACCTCGTCCGGGATCTGCCCACGGCCGGCCGCGGCGCCGTCTTCGGGCGCGAGGTCCCCGCGTACGGCCACGGCGGCGGCCAGCCCGCCACCGGATACGACGGCCCGGGGCCGACGCGCACCGGTGCCGCGCCCGCCTCGGAGAACCTCGTCGCGGTCTTCGGCGGCGCGGTGCGCAAGGGCCGCTGGCGGGTCGGGCGCCGGACCAACGCCTTCGCGGTGTTCGGCGGCGTCGAGATCGACCTGACCGAGGCGATCTTCGAGCGGCAGGAGATCGTCGTCAACGCCTCGGCGATCTTCGGCGGCGTGGAGATCAAGGTCCCGGAGAACGTCTCGCTGCGCGGCTCGGGCACCGGGGTCTTCGGCGGTTTCGACGTGGCGGCCTATGACGCCCCCGACCCGCAGGCGCCGGTGATCGTGGTCAGCGGGTTCGCGATCTTCGGCGGGGTGGAGGCCAAGCCGGTGCGCGGGAAGCGGCTTCGGAACCTGCGCGCGGGCTGACCCACCCTTGACCGCCGGTGGTGTGCGGTGGCGCGAGAGCGCACGGTGTGCATAAGAGCGCGCACAGCGGGTAAGGCTTGGTGCATCGTCTCTCGTACGGCTTGATGGGGGTGCACTGCGGCCGTAGGGCCGGGAGGCGGGCAAGGGTGACCACCGGAGCCGTCGTCAGGAGTAGACCGTGCTGCAACCGCATCAGCCCCTGCAGGACGCCGCATTGCCCCCGCAGCGCATCCCCGCTCGGGACCAGGCCGGCCCCTGGCATTCGGAGGCGGTGTGCCGTCGGGACGAGGCTGGGCTGTTCTTCGCGCCGTCCAAGGAGCCCACGGCCGCCCGGCTGTCGCGGGAAGAGGCCGCGAAGCGGGTGTGTGCCCGCTGCCCGGTGATGGTCGAATGCCGGGAGCACGCTCTGCTGCAGCCCGAGCCGTACGGAGTGTGGGGCGGGCTGACCGCGGCCGAGCGCCGCGTCGTCCTGGCCCGCCGCCGGCGCCGGGACGCGGAATTGCAGCGTGCGGTGCGGGTCGCCGCCGCGGGCTGAGCCCTCGCGGAGGCCGCCGCGGGGGAGCCCTCGCGGTGGAGCCCCGGGTGAGTCGCCGCCGCGCGCCCTGATCAAACAGCGGAGCGGGCCGGGCCCCACGAGTGTGGGGCCCGGCCCGCTGCCACGGACGCGGCAGGCTCCGGCTGGTGGCCTGGCCGGGGGTGGTGTCCGCTAGCGGGCGCGGTCGAAGTCCACCGAGGCGTACGCGCGCAGCTTGGACAGCCGGTGGGTGGAGTCGATCTGCCGGATGGTGCCCGACTTCGACCGCATGACCAGCGACTGGGTGGTGGCGGTCTCCGCCCGGTAGCGCACGCCGCGCAGCAGGTCGCCGTCGGTGATGCCGGTGGCGACGAAGAAGACGTTGTCGCCGCGGACCAGGTCGTCGGTCTGCAGCACCCGGTCCATGTCGTGGCCGGCGTCGATGGCGCGCTGCCGCTCCTCGTCGTCCTTGGGCCACAGCTTCGCCTGGATGGTGCCGCCGAGGCACTTTATGGCGCAGGCCGCGATGATGCCCTCCGGCGTGCCGCCGATGCCCATCAGCAGGTCCACGCCGGTGCCCTCGCGGGCGGCCATGATCGCGCCGGCCACGTCGCCGTCGGAGATGAACTTGATCCGGGCGCCGGTCTCCCGGATCTCCTTGACGATGCCCTCGTGGCGGGGCCGGTCGAGGATGACCACGGTGACGTCCTCGGGCTGGGCGCCCTTCGCCTTGGCGACCCGGCGGATGTTGACGTCGACCGGGGCGGTGATGTCGACGAACTCCGCGGCCTCGGGGCCGGTGACGAGCTTGTCCATGTAGAAGACCGCGGACGGGTCGAACATCGAGCCGCGCTCGGCGACGGCCATCACGGAGACCGCGTTGGCCATGCCCTTGGCGGTGAGCGTGGTGCCGTCCACCGGGTCCACCGCGACGTCGCACTCCGGGCCGGTGCCGTCACCGACGCGCTCGCCGTTGTAGAGCATCGGGGCGTTGTCCTTCTCGCCCTCGCCGATCACCACGACACCGTTCATCGAGACGGTGTGGATCAGGGCGCGCATGGCCTTGACGGCGGCACCGTCGGCGCCGTTCTTGTCCCCGCGGCCGACCCAGCGCCCGGAGGCCATGGCACCCGCCTCGGTGACGCGGACGAGCTCCAGGGCCAGGTTGCGGTCGGGAGCCTCGGGGCTGACTTCGAGCGGGGCGGGCAGATGATGCTCGGTCATCGGAGCGCACCTTTCTGTACGGCGACGGCCGGAAGTGAGGGTGGTGAAGCGGGGGCCGACGGAGCTGGCCCCGGGATAAGCACAGTATCTGCTGATTGTGAATGTGAGCAGAGGGCCCTACGCATGAGCGGCCCGGATGGTCGATTCCCAGCGGAATCCTGACGTCCCCGCCCGGTGGCCGGGCCGGGAGTCCCCGGCCGGAGGCGGGGAGAGGGACCCTCGTCGAGATCGCCGGGGCCATGGGGGACCATGGACGGGTGGCAGGATCGCGAGGCAAGCAGACGGTACGGAACATGCTGCAGTCGATGGCGGTGATCACTTTGGTCGCCGGCGTCATCTACATCTTCGTTCCGCACAACGAGGACCACGACCCGATCAGGACGGTCGACTACAGCGTCGAGCTGAACACGGCTCGCCGTGCCGCGCCGTACCCGGTGGCGGCCCCGGTGGCGGCCGAGCTGCCCAAGGGCTGGCGGGCGACCTCGGTCTCGTACGAGCCGATGGGCAAGGACGGCGCGGCCTGGCACCTGGGCTTCCACGACGACGACCGGGAGTACGTCGCGGTCGAGCAGAGCGACGCCCGCCCGGTGCCGTACATCGAACGGGTGACGCAGCGGGCGCGCGAGACCAAGCGCACCCAGGAGATCGCGGGCCGCACCTGGACCCGGTACACCGGCCGGCAGTACGACGCGCTGGTACTCAAGGAGGACGGCGTGACCACGGTGGTCACCGGCACCGCCTCGTTCGACCACCTCACGAAGATGGCCGCCGCGCTGCAGACCCGGAAGGGCTGAGCGCGACGGCCATGGGTCCCCCGGGGGTGGGGACCCGGACGGTCCCGCCGGGGGAGGGCGGGACCGATGGTCCGGTCCCGCGGGGCGGGACCGGTGGCCCCGCGGGGGACGGGGCCGGTGTGGTCCCGCGGGGGACGGGACCGATCAGGGGGTGGCCGCCGGCGCGGCGGCCGAAGGGATGACCTTCGGGGGAAGCCGAAGGGAATGACCCTCGGGGGAATCAGACGGTGGTGACGACCTGGTCGTAGGCCAGGCGCGGGGAGCGCGGGCGCGAGGCGTCCTCGCCCGGCTTGCCGATGTTGACGATCATCAGCGGGGCGTGGTCGGCGTCCAGGAACTCCCGCTGCACGCCCGCGGCGTCGAAGCCGGTCATCGGGCCCGCGGCCAGTCCGGCGGCGCGGATGCCGACGATGAAGTACGCGGCCTGCAGCGCGGCGTTGAGACCGGCGGCCTGCTCGCGGGCGCCGCGCTCGGCGAAGAAGACGTCCTTGGCCTGCGGGAAGTGCGGGAAGAGCGTCGGCAGCTCGTGGTGGAACTCGTTGTCCGCGGCGAGGATCGCGACCAGCGGGGCGGTGCCGGTCTTGGCGCGGTTGCCCTCGGCCATGTGCGGCAGCAGGCGCTCACGCGCCTCGGCGGAGCGGACCAGGACGATGCGCAGCGGGGACTGGTTGAACGCGGTCGGGGCGTACTTCACCAGGTCGTAGATGGCCTGCACCTGCTCGTCGCTCACCGGCTCGTCGGTGAACGCGTTGGCGGTGTGCGCCTCGCGGAAGAGCAGGTCCTGCGCGGCCGGGTCGAGGGCGAGGGTCGTCGTCGCGGTGTCGGGGGCGAGAGTCATGGGGAACCTTCTGCTTGCTGTGCGCTGGCAGAATCCACTGTACGGCCCATGTATTAACTTTCAACTAAAAACGGAGCGTGGTGCTCCGAATCACACCCAGCGCGTGTTTTCGACCGCCCGCTCAGCCCTGGGCCGCGGCCCAGGGGAAGAGCAGGCCCCGCCCGGGCGCTCGGCTCGGGCGCCGCCTCAGCCGATCAGCCCTCGTCCGGCCCGCCGGGCTGCCCGGTGCCCTCGCCCCCGGCGCCCTCGCCCTCCGTGCCGCCCGCATCGGGATGCTGCCCGGCCAGCGCAGCGTCCAGCCGCGCCCGCGCACCGTCCAGCCAGCGGCGGCACACCCGGGCCAGCTCCTCGCCGCGCTCCCACAGCGCCAGCGACTCCTCCAGCGTGGTGCCGCCCGCCTCCAGCCGGCGGACCACCTCGACCAGCTCGTCCCGCGCCTGCTCGTAGCCGAGCGTGGACTCCGTGGTCACGGATTCCCTGGTCATGGACTCCGCGGTCATTCCGTCCCGGTCCGTCCTGTCCGTAGTCGCCATGTGCCACACCTTATGCGGGGTCGCTGACAGCGACCCGGACCCTGAACTCGCCCTCCGCGACCCGGGCCCGCAGCTCCTCCTCGGCCGCCACCTCGCCGGGCGAGCGGACGACCGAGCCGTCCGGATGCTGGAGGACGGCATACCCGCGGCGCAGTGTCGCGGCCGGCGACAGCGCCACCACCCGGGCCAGGGTGTGCGTCAGCTCCGAGTCCGCCCGGTCCAGCAGATGCCCCAGGGTGCGGCGGCCGCGCTCCAGCAGCGCGTCGACCTGCTCCTCGCGCTCGTCCACCATGCGGTGCGGGCGCTGTATGCACGGCCGGGCGAGCGCCGCCGACAGCCCGTGCTCCTCGCGGTCCAGGAAGCCGGTGACCGCCCGCAGCGCCCGCTCCCGCAGCTGCTGGATCCGCGACAGCTCCTCGCCGACGTCCGGCACGATCTTCTTGGCCGCGTCCGTCGGGGTGGAGGCGCGCAGGTCCGCGACCAGGTCGAGCAGCGGGGAGTCCGGCTCGTGGCCGATCGCGGAGACCACCGGGGTGCGGCACGCGGCCACGGTGCGGACCAGCTGCTCGTCGGAGAACGGCAGCAGGTCCTCGACGCTGCCGCCGCCGCGCGCCACCACGATCACGTCCACGTCCGGCCGCGCGTCCAGCTCCCGCACGGCCGCCACCACCTGCGGCACCGCGTGCACGCCCTGCACCGGGACGTTGCGCACCTCGAAGCGGACGGCCGGCCAGCGCAGCCGCGCGTTCTCCAGGACGTCCCGCTCGGCGGCCGAGGCGCGCCCGCAGACCAGCCCGATCAGTTGCGGCAGGAACGGCAGCGGCTTCTTGCGGTCCGCGGCGAACAGCCCCTCGCCGGCCAGCGTCCGCTTCAGCTGCTCCAGCCGGGCCAGCAGCTCGCCGACCCCGACCGGGCGGATCTCGGCGGCCCGCAGCGACAGCTGGCCGCGCGGCGCGTACCACTCGGGCTTCGCCTGCACCACGACCCGGGCGCCCTCGGAGACGACGTCCGCCACCCGGTCGTAGACCGACCGGAAGCAGGTCACCGAGAGCGAGATGTCGTAGCTGGGGTCGCGGAGCGTCAGGAAGACCACGCCCGCGCCGGGCCGCCGGGACAGCTGGGTGATCTGCCCCTCGACCCAGACCGCCCCGAGCCGGTCGATCCAGCCGCCGATCAGCCGGGACACCTCACCGACCGGGATCGGGGTGTCCGCCGAGGTGTGGAGAGCCATGCCGCGAGACTAGCGGCTGCCTCCGACAGCCCGGGCTCTTGCGCCTGCCGCCTCTTGCTGCCGGTAGGAGGCGCCGCTTCCCTGCCGCACGCGAGCCCGGTGGGGCAGGTGGTCCGTACGGGCGCGGCCATGGGACTCGCAGGTCGGGCGCCGCCCCCGGGCGACCCGGCTCGCGCGGACGCGCTCCCTGGCGGCCCTGGCCCGTACGGAAGCCGCCCCGGGCGGCGGCCCGGCCCGTATCCGTGCCCCGGCTCAGCGCGAGCGGCCCGGCCCGTGCCCCGGCTCACCGCGAGCGGCCCGGCCCGTACCCGTGGCCCCGGCTCAGCGCGAGCGGCCCGCCGTGGCGGCCCGGCGGGGGCGCCGGCGCTCCAGGCCGAGCACGGCCAGGCCCACCGCGCACCAGATCGCACCGATCAGCTGGGCCGTGCCCGATGCCTTGACGATGACCGCCACGGTGATCCCCATGCCCAGCAGCGGGATGACGACGTGCCGCACGACGCGCGGCGACTCCGACCGCCCGCGCATCCAGAACCAGCCGATCACCGACGCGTGCAGCAGCGTGAACGCGGACAGCGCGCCGATGTCCACCACCGAGACCAGCCGGTCCAGGCCGTCGTCCCGCCGGGCCGCCCAGACCGCCGCGGCCATCGTCACCACCGCCGACAGCAGCAGCGCCCGGCCCGGCACCCCGCTGCGCCGGTCCACCCGCGCCATCAGGCGCGGCAGCCGGCGTTCCCGGCCCATCGCGAACAGCAGCCGGCCGGCCGCCGCCTGCGCGGCCAGCGCCGCGAACGCCGCCCCGATCGCCTTGCTCACCGCGACCAGGTCGTGCAGCCAGCCGCCGACCGCGGAGTCCACCGCGTCGTAGAAGGCCGAGCCCTGCCGCGACGGGTCGGCGGCCAGCTCGGCCGCCGAGTTCGGCGACAGCACCGAGGCCAGGTACGCCTGCGCGACGAACAGCACCCCCGCCACCACCAGGCAGGTCCCCACCGCCCGCGCCACCATCCCGGCGGACTCCGCCGCCTCCTCCGCGAAGGAGGCGATCGCGTCGAAGCCCAGGAAGGACAGCACCGCGACCGAGACGGCGCTGAGCACCGCCGCCGTGGAGAAGTCGCCCTGCGCGCTGAACGGCGACCACCAGTCGCGCCGGGCCCCGCTCGCCGCCAGCTCGACCATCGCCGCCGAGACGAAGACCACCAGCACCGCGATCTCCATCACCAGCACCAGGAAGCCGACCAGCGCCGCGGCCCGCACCCCACACAGATTGAGCCCGGTGGTCACCACCACGGCGATCGAGGTCCACACCCACCGGTCGACGTCCGGCACCAGGGCCTCCATCGCGATCCCGGAGAAGAGGTACGCCACCGCCGGGATCAGCAGATAGTCGAGCATCGCCATCCAGCCCGCGACGAAGCCCGCGGTCTCGCCGAGCCCCAGCCGGGCGTAGGTGAACACCGACCCGGCCCGCGGGGCCACCCGCACCATCTGCGCGTACGAGAAGGCGGTGAAGGCCATCGCGGCGGTCGCCACCACGTAGACCAGGGCGACCGCGCCGCGCGACTTCGCGTCCAGGGTGCCGAACACACCGACCGGTGCCATCGGGGCGATGAAGAGGAGTCCGTAGACGACCAGGTCGCGGAAGGTGAGGGTGCGCCGCAGCACGCCGTCGCCGCCGGTGCCGTACCCACCGCGGCCCGCGCCGGTGCCGCCCGTGCGGTGGCCACCGCGGCCCCCGCCGTCGCCACCGCGGCCCGCTCCGTCGCTTCCCTTGCCGTCCCCGCCGGTGCCGTGCCCGCCCCGGCCCGCACCCTCGCCGCCCGCACCGTCCCCGTCGCCGTACGGACCGGACATCGTGCCTCCTCACGGGCGATCCGTCCCAGTCTGGGACACCTGTCCGAGCTTTGCCGCCTGCGCCACGGCTCAACCCCGGCCTTACGATGACTCCATGACTGCTACGCCCAGCCCGTCGTCCGGAAACGCCCCGCACACGGACCGCCGCAGGGTCCTGCTCGCCGCCCCCCGCGGCTACTGCGCGGGTGTGGACCGTGCCGTGATCGCGGTGGAGAAGGCGCTGGAGCAGTACGGTGCGCCGATCTACGTCCGGCATGAGATCGTCCACAACAAGTACGTCGTGCAGACCCTGGAGAAGAAGGGCGCGATCTTCGTCGAGCAGACCGCGGAGGTCCCCGAGGGGTCGATCGTGATGTTCTCCGCGCACGGTGTCGCGCCGGTCGTCCACGAGGAGGCCGCGGCGGGCAAGCTCGCCACCATCGACGCGACCTGCCCGCTGGTCACCAAGGTCCACAAGGAAGCCATCCGGTACGCCAACGATGACTTCGACATCCTCCTGATCGGCCACGAGGGCCACGAGGAGGTCATCGGCACCTCGGGCGAGGCGCCGGACCACATCCAGCTGGTCGACGGCCCCGGAGACGTGCAGAAGGTCGAGGTCCGCGATCCGTCGAAGGTCGTCTGGCTCTCCCAGACCACGCTCTCGGTGGACGAGACGATGGAGACGGTCGACGCGCTGAAGGAGAAGTTCCCGCTGCTCGTCTCGCCGCCCAGCGACGACATCTGCTACGCCACCCAGAACCGCCAGCTGGCCGTCAAGCAGATGGGCGCCGAGGCGGACCTCGTCATCGTCGTCGGCTCGCGGAACTCCTCCAACTCCAAGCGCCTGGTCGAGGTGGCCAAGCTCGCCGGCGCGCGGGCCGCGTACCTCGTGGACTTCGCCGAGGAGATCGACGAGAACTGGCTGGACGGCGTGTCGACGGTCGGCGTCACCTCGGGCGCGTCGGTCCCCGAGGTCCTGGTCGAGGGCGTCCTGGAGTGGCTGGCCCAGCGCGGCTTCGAGGACGTCGAGGTCGTCACGGCCGCCAAGGAGAGCATCACCTTCTCGCTGCCGAAGGAACTCCGCCGCGACCTGCGCGCGGAGGCCCGGGCCGCCCTGGAGGACTGACCGCCGCCTGCCGCCATCGGGCCTGCCCTTGCCGCCATCAGGGTCCTGCCCTGGCCCCGATCGAGCCGGCGTCCCGCCGGGCCCGGGCCGGCTCGCCGCTGAGCCCTGGGTCGGCCTGCCGCCGGGCGCCGGATCGACCCACTGCCGTGCCCGGCCTGGCCGGGTGCCGCGCCCGGCGCCGGCTTGCCGCTGAGCCCGGGTCGGCCTGCCGCCGGGCTCCCGGATCGGCCCACTGCCGTGACCGGGGCGGGCCGCATGCCGCACTCGGGCGGCTTGCTGCCGCACCCGGGCTGGCCGGGTGCCTCCCTCGCAGGCCGGGCCGCGACCCGGCGCGGCCGCCCCGGGCTGGCCGGGTGCCCCCCTCGCAGGCCGGACCGCGACCTGGCGCGGCCGGTTGCCGCGCCCCCAGACCCGGCCGGGTGCCGTGAACGAAGGGTGCGCGGCCGCGTCCGCCTCTAGCCTGTCCCCTATGGACGTACTCGGCGTGGACATCGGCGGCTCGGGCATCAAGGGCGCCCCGGTGGACCTGCGGACGGGCCGGCCGGCCGAGGAGCGCCACAAGATCCTCACCCCGCACCCGGCCACCCCGGACGCCGTCGCGGACCGGGTGCGCGAGGTCATCGACCACTTCGGCCGACCGGGCCGTCCCGTCGGCGTCACCTTCCCCGGCGTGGTCACCGACGGCACCACCCGTACCGCGGCCAACGTCGACAAGGGCTGGATCGGTGTGGACGCCGCCGGGCTGCTCGGCGAACGCCTCGGCTCACCGGTCACCGTGCTCAACGACGCCGACGCGGCCGGCATCGCCGAGATGACCTTCGGCGCGGGGCGCGGCCGCACCGGCACCGTCATCCTGCTCACCCTCGGCACCGGGATCGGCAGCGCCGTCTTCCACGGCGGCCAGCTGGTGCCCAACACCGAGCTGGGCCATCTGGAGCTGGACGGCCACGAGGCGGAGAAGCGCGCCTCCAGCAAGGCCCGGGACGACCATGACCTCAGCTGGCCGCAGTGGGCGCACCGGGTGGGGAAGTATCTCGCGCACGTGGAGATGCTCTTCTCACCGGAGCTGTTCGTCATCGGCGGCGGGGTGAGCCGCAAGGCGGCGAAGTTCCTGCCGCTGATCGAGGGCGTCAGGGCCGAGATCGTCCCGGCTGAGCTGCAGAACAACGCGGGGATCGTGGGGGCCGCGATGGCTGCCGCGGCTGCTCACGGCCGAGACGCTGCCGTCGCCGGTTGACCAGCGCGGCCCGGCGCACCAGCACGATCAGCCCGGTCACCAGCGTCCCGGCGTAGAGCCAGCCCGCGTGCAGCGAGAGCGAGGTGAACACGCCCACCGCCTGGCCGCCGAGGCCGCCCCCGCCGTCGTTGATCGGCATGAGGCCCAGCAGGAAGGCGATCGGCGTCCCCACCGGGGCCATCGCCAGCTCCGCGGGCCGCACCCACACCCCGCAGGCCGCGCAGGTCAGCACGTACAGCACGCCGTACACCCCGGGGGAGCCGGAGAGCAGCAGCGCGTCCAGGCAGCCCACCGTGACCATGGCGAGCGAGGCGAGCAGTCCCGCTCCGAAGCCCGTCAGCCGCGGACTGGGCAGCCGCCGCACCGCGGTCACCAGCGGCGCGGCGGCACCAGGCCCCTGCCGCTGAGCCCCCGCCCGCGCTTGGCCGCGTGCCTCGCCGCCCGCCCGGACGCGCGCCCGGACGCCCGCCTGGACGCGTGCCTGGGCCCGCGCCCGGTAGTCCGCCGCCCGCCCGCCTCCGGCACCGCCCCGGGGCCGGGCGTCGTCCGTCGCGGGGCGCGGCGACGGGGCCGCGGCACGGGCCGGAGCCGGGGCGCGGTGGGGGCTGTGCGTGCTGTGATGCTGCTCCACCCCACCAACGTAGGTGGCGCGGGATGACTATTCGGGTGATGGACACGCTGTTTGAGCCACCTTGGCAGTGAGTTCGAAGGATCGTCGGACGGGCGCACGCGCGCCACTGCCGCGGAACGCGCCGGTGGCCGCTCTCCGGGCCCCGGAGAACCGGACCCCACGGGCCCCGGAGAACCGGCCCCCGTCGCCGTCGCGTCGCCCGGCCGCACCCGCCCCGTAGACTGGGGGACCGGCCCCATGCGGGCCGGTCCTCTCATTCCAGTCATTCCAGTTCTCGCTACGGGAAGTCGCCACGTGTCGCTCACGATCGGAATCGTCGGCCTGCCGAATGTCGGCAAGTCGACCCTGTTCAACGCCCTGACCAAGAACGACGTGCTGGCGGCCAACTACCCGTTCGCCACCATCGAGCCCAACGTCGGCGTCGTCGGTGTCCCCGACGCGCGCCTGGACAAGCTCGCCGAGATCTTCGGCTCGCAGCGCAAGCTGCCGGCCACCGTCGACTTCGTCGACATCGCGGGCATCGTGCGCGGCGCGAGCGAGGGCGAGGGCCTGGGCAACAAGTTCCTGGCGAACATCCGCGAGTCCGACGCGATCTGCCAGGTCATCCGGGCCTTCAAGGATGAGAACGTCGTCCACGTCGACGGCAAGGTGTCGCCCAAGGACGACATCGAGACGATCAACACCGAGCTGATCCTCGCCGACCTGCAGACCATCGAGAAGGTCCTGCCGCGCCTGTCCAAGGAAGCGCGCATCAAGAAGGACGTGGCGCCGAAGGTCAAGGCCGTCGAGGAGGTCAAGGCCATCCTGGAGGAGGGCCGCACCCTCTTCTCCGCCGGCATCGTCCAGGGCACCGAGCAGGCCGCCATCCTGCACGACCTCCACCTGCTCACCACCAAGCCCTTCCTCTACGTCTTCAACGTCGACGAGGACGAGCTGACCGACGACGCCTTCAAGGACGAGCAGCGGGCCCTGGTCGCCCCGGCCGAGGCGATCTTCCTCAACGCCAAGCTGGAGGCCGACCTCGCCGAGCTGGACGACGAGGAGGCCCTGGAGCTCCTCCAGTCCGTCGGCCAGGACGAGCCCGGCCTGGCCACCCTCGCCCGCGTCGGCTTCGACACCCTGGGCCTGCAGACCTACCTCACCGCAGGCCCGAAGGAATCCCGCGCCTGGACCATCAAGAAGGGCGCCACCGCCCCCGAGGCCGCCGGTGTGATCCACACCGACTTCCAGAAGGGCTTCATCAAGGCCGAGGTCATCTCCTTCGACGACCTGGTCGAGACCGGCTCCGTAGCCGACGCCCGCGCCGCAGGCAAGGCCCGCATGGAGGGCAAGGAGTACGTGATGCAGGACGGCGATGTGGTGGAGTTCCGCTTCAACGTCTGACGCACGCGACATCCGCGAAGGGGCCGGGCTCGATCGAGCCCGGCCCCTCGTGTGTGCGCAGCCCCGGATGGTGATCCGGTCAGGGCCGCAGGAAGACGTTGTGCACCGGGGTGAGGCGAGGCGGGGAGGCGGGGGCGGGGAAGCCGGCGGATTCGAAGGCCGGGCGCAGGGTGGGCAGGAACGCCTCCATCGCCTGCTCGGACTCCCAGAGGTCCAACACCCGCAGCCCGTCGTCCGTGATCAGGGCGAAATGGCTGATCAGGCCGGGGATGGTCCGGCCCGCATGGGTGCCCACGCGCTGGTTGAGGATGTCGTACTGGTGGGCGGTCACGCCGGCGTACTCGGTCTCCCTCAGCACGGCCATCGAAAACCTCCTCGTCCGTTCCCCTTCCCTCGTCCCCTTCCCCTTCGCATCACGCTACGTCCCGGGGCGGTCGACCGCCTGTCGGTGTGGCGTGCGGAGGACGGTCCTCGGGTCGGCGCGAGGGTTGCCGCGGGCCCGGTAGCGGGGTGCTCCGGCGCGCCGATCAATCGGGGTTGGCACATCCTGGTTACGGGGATCCGTATGCGTCCGTACCGGGAGGGCGCGAGATGCGTGAGTCAGCACCGGGGCCCAGCGGGGTGCCGTGGGCCGGGGGCGAGGACCCCGGTGGCCGGCGCCCGGCCGGGCTCGACGACGTCCTGGCGCCGCATCTGATCGAGGCGGTGCAGAGGTCGGGCGGCTACGGCGGCGCGGTCTATCTGCGGTCGCGGGACCGCCGCTCGCTGGTACTGGCCATGGTCACCGGGGTGCCGCGCTCGGTGGTCAGGATGTGGTGGCGGATCCCGGTCAGCGGCGCGCTGCCCGCCGCGGAGGTGTACCGGACCGGTACCCCGATCCACCTGGCGGACGAGGGCGAGACCATGCGCCGCTATCCGCAGCTGGCGGCCGGGCTGCCGTACCGCTTCGCCTCCGATTACCAGCCGGTCCTGCTCGACGGCGAGGTCGTGGGCGTGCTCATCGTGCTCTGGTCGACGGCGGTGGAGGCCGCGGCGGGCGACGGCGCCGTGGGTACCCGGGCCGCCGCGGCGGAGCTGGGCAGGTCACTGGGGCGGTCGTTCGCGCCGGAGCAGCCGGTGGAGTACGACGGCGAGCCGGTCAGCGTCCGGCTGCCCGGCGAGGTGCCCGGGGTGCGGGTGGGGCTGATCGACTGGCACCTCGACACCGGTGAGTTCATCGCGGACGACGAGGCGTGCGCGGTGCTCGGCACGGACCCGGAGACCTTCGGCGGCACCATCGCGGACCTGGAGGCACGGGTCGCCCCGGAGGATCTGCACGAGCTGCGAGCGGGCGAGCATGACGCGGAGGAGGAGGGGTGGGTCCGCGGCCGGATGTTCCGGGTCGCGGACACCGGGCCGCTCGCGGCGGCGCGGGGGAGGGAAGGCACGGCCCCGGGTTGGCGGTCGAAGGGGCAGGCCCCGGGTTGGGCGCGGGCGCAGCGGCCGGAACCCGGGGGGTCGGTGGGTGCGGGTTCGGTGGATGAGGGTCGGGTGGCGGCCGGGGCGGGCTCGGTGGATACCGGGCCGGCCGGCGCGGGACCGGTGGACGGAGAAGACGGGCCCGGGGCCGGGATGGCGGTGGCGGGGGCGGCTCACGCGGCGGCTGCGGGGCTCGGGTGGCCAGGGATGGCGGAGGAGGACGTGCGGTACCGGCCGGTCGAGCTGTGGGCCCGGTCCGTACAGCAGGCCCCGGACGGGTCGTCCACCGGGACCGCCGAGCGGCGGCTGGTCGGGGTCGTGGTGGACGCGGTGTCCGGAACCACCGCCGCCGAGGCGGCCGAGCGGCTGCCCGACGGGCTCTTCTCGCTCGACCCGGACGGCCGGGTCACCTACGCCAACCGCCGCTGCGAGCAACTGCTGCGCTGCGCTCGGGAGGACCTGCTGGGCCGCTACCCGTGGCAGGTGATGACGTGGCTCTCCGACCCGGCGTACGAGGACCGGTACCGGGCGGCGATGCTGTCCCAGCAGGCCACCTCCTTCGTGGTGCGCCATCCCGTCGGCCAGTGGCTGGGCTTCGTGCTCCACCCCGACGTGCACGGGCTGACCGGCCGGGTCTTCCCCAGCGAGCCGCCGCCGCGGGACGGGGCCTGGAACGGCTCGGCGGCGGTCCAGCCGAGCCCCGTCGCCCAGGTGGCGGCGCCGGTGGCGGCGACCCGGCCGGGGGCGCTGTACCGCGTGGTGCACATGGCGAGCGTGCTCACCGAGGCGGTCTCGGTGCAGGAGGTCTGCCGGGCCGTCGCCGACCAGCTGCTGCCGCTCTTCGGCGGCCAGGAGCTCGCCCTGTACCTCGTCGACGAGCAGCGGATGCACCTGGCCTGGGAGTCCGGCTACCCAGAGGGCTTCCTGGACCGCTTCGAGGGTGTCGGCCTCAACGCGCACCTGCCCGGCGTCGAGGCGCTCACCTCAGGCGTGCCGATCTTCTTCGAGTCGCCCGACCACCTGGCCGCCGCCTACCCGGGGATCGCCATGGACCGGATGCGGTCCTGGGCCTTCCTGCCGCTCATCGCCTCCGGCCACCCCATCGGCTCCTGCATCCTCGGCTACGACGCCCCCCACGACTTCACCACCGACGAGCGGGCCGCGCTGACCGCGCTCGGCGGGCTGGTGGCCCAGGCACTGGAGCGGGCCCGGCTGTACGACGCGAAGTTCACCCTCGCCCGAGGGCTCCAGGACGCGCTGCTGCCGCGCCGGCTGCCCCCGGTGCCGGGGCTGCGCACCGCCGGGCGCTATCTGCCCGGCACGCAGGGGATGGACATCGGCGGCGACTGGTACGACGTCATCGAGACCTCCGGAGGTATCGCCCTGGTCATCGGCGATGTGGAGGGCCACAGCGTGGCTGCGGCCGCGGTGATGGGCCAGCTGCGCAGCGCGGTGAACGCCCTCGCCCCCAAGGCCTCCGGCCCCGAGGAGGTGGTCAGCCGCACCAACCGGCTGCTCACCTTCCTGGACGCCGGCGTCTACGCGACCTGCTGTTACCTGGAGCTCGACCCGAGCACGGGCCGGGGCCTGGGCGTGCGGGCCGGACACCTCCCGCCGGTACTCCGCCACCCCGACGGGCGGACCGAGACGCTGGAGCTGGCCGGCGGCCTGATCCTGGGCGTCGAACCGGAGAGCGACTACCCGGTGACGCCGGTGGAGCTGCCGCGCGGCGGCGTGCTGGCGCTGTACACCGACGGCCTGGTCGAGCAGCCGGGCCAGGACATCGAGACGGGGGTGCGCGCGCTGTGCGACTGCCTGGCCCGCACGCCGCCCGATTCGCTGGAGGGCATGGCGGACACCGTCCTCCAGGTGGCGCGGCGCACCCTGGACCGGCCGGACGACGTGGCCCTGCTGCTCACCGCCTACGAGGGGGTGTGACGGCCGCAACCCTTCGGCGGCCGTCGGCGGGCACGGCCGTCACGGCTTGGCCGGCTTCTCCTTGCCGTACAGCCAGGTGTCGAAGAGCGGGCCGAGGTCCTTGTCGGCCTTGCGCTCGCACAGCTCGATGAACTGCTTGGTGTCCACGGTGCCGTGCCGGTGGGTCTTGACCCAGGTGCGCACGATGTCGAAGAAGGTGTCGTCGCCGACCGCCTTGCGGATCTTGTGCAGCACCATGGCCCCGCGCCCGTAGACCGGCGCGTCCAGCACCTGTTCGGCGCTGGGCGGGTCGCCGGGCGCGAACTCCCAGATCCCCTCGTCGTCCTCGTCCTTGCCGGTGTAGAGGTCGTGGAAGGTCTCGTCGGCGGTGCGCCCGCCCTTGTGCTCCTCCCACATCCACTCGGCGTAGGTGGCGAAGCCCTCGTTGAGCCAGACGTCCTTCCAGGAGCGCGGGGTGAGGGAGTTGCCGAACCACTGGTGGGCGAACTCGTGCACCAGGAACTCTTCGTCGGGCGCCGAGTCGAAGTAGGGCCGGGTCTGGGTCTCCAGGGCGTAGCCCAGGCTCGGCTTGTGGTCGACGATGACCCCGGTGGACGCGAAGGGGTACGCCCCGAAGACCTTGCTCTCCCAGCCGACGATGTCGCTGACCTGGGCCGTCACATCGGCGCTGTCGTCCAGCTCGTCGTAGTCGACGGCGTCGTACTCGGGGATCCCGCCGTCCGTGGTGGTGTCGGTGACCTGGAAGTCGCCGATGGCGACGGTCGCCAGATAGCTGGCCATCGGCTCGGTCGTGCGCCACTTGAAGGTCTTGCGGTCGCCGGAGTCCTCCTGGCTCTCCAGCTCGCCGTTGGCCACCGCGGTCTTGCCGTCGTCGGGCAGCGTGATGCTGATGTCGTAGGCGGCCTTGTCGGAGGGGTGGTGGTTGCCGGGGAACCAGGCCATCGATCCGGTGGGCTCGCCGAGGCCGACGGCCCCGTCGTCGGTCTGGATCCAGCCTTCTATCGACCCGTCGGGGTCGTGGATGGTCTTCGGCTTGCCGTCGTAGCGGATGGCGGTCTTGAAGATCCGGCCCTTGGTCAGCGGCGACTTGGGGGTGATGGTCAGCTCGGTGCCGTGCCGGGAGACCTTGGCCTCCAAGCCGTCCACGGTGGCCTCGCGGACGTGGAGTCCGTCGAGGTCGAGGTTGAAGGAGCTGAGCGCGCCGGTGGCGCGGGCGGTGATCTCGGCGGTCGCCTTGAGACGGCCGTCGTCGGGCTTGTAGTCGAGGGTGAGGCCGTAGTGGGTGACGTCGTACCCGCCGTTGCCCAGTTTGGGGAAGAGCGGATCGCCGACCCCTGCCGCGCCCGGTCTGCCGGCCTTCGTCCCGTCGGAGGACCCGTCACCGCCGGAACAGGCCGCACAGGCGACGATGAGCAGGGCGCCGCACAGGGCCCGCAAAGGGGAACGACGGGGCACGGGCGGACGCTCCTAGGTAAGGGTCAGGCTCAGGCCGGCCTGGGATTCGAATCGGACAGGTGATCGCCGGACATCAATTCAACTGGGACGGACCGCCGTTGTCGAATGCCATACGCAAGTTTCACATCTCATCCGCGTCTCATCCGAAATAAACCTCTGTGAGCTGTGCTTCACCACATCTGGTGAAGCTTTGGCCCTTGGTTGCGATCGACAACCCACGGTTGCCAAGCTGTTGCCGACTGTCAACCACTGGGAGCAGATGTGGCCTTCGGTGACCAGCCGGCATATCTACGCGTCGCCGACGACCTCCGGAAGAAGATCGTGACGGGCGAGCTGCCGCCGCACACCCGCCTTCCCTCCCAGGCCCGGATCCGCGAGGTGTACGGCGTCTCCGACACGGTCGCGCTGGAGGCCCGCAAGGTGCTGATGGCCGAGGGGCTGGTCGAGGGCCGGTCCGGCTCCGGTACCTACGTGCGCGAGCAGCCCGACGTGCGCGTCCTGGTGCGCAGCGGCTTCCGCGGCCCCGGGGGCTCCACCCCCTTCCGCCAGGAGCAGGCCGACGAACAGGTACGCGGCGGCTGGGAATCGAGCAGCGAGCGGCAGCCGGCCGAGGCGCCGATCGCCGAGCGGCTGGGAATCAGGCCGGGCGAGGAGGTCATGCGGACCCGGTACGTCTTCCGGGCGGCCGGCGAGGTGACCTGGCTGTCCACCTCCTGGGAGCCGCTCGCCGTCACCGGGCGGACGCCGGTGCTGCTGCCCGAGGAGGGGCCGCTGGCCGGCCGCGGCGTGGTGGAGCGGATGGCGGCCATCGGCCTGGTCGTGGACAACGTCGCCGAGGAGGT
This sequence comes from Streptomyces sp. JLBT605, assembly GCF_058215555.1. Lineage (NCBI taxonomy): Bacteria > Bacillati > Actinomycetota > Actinomycetes > Kitasatosporales > Streptomycetaceae > Streptomyces > Streptomyces sp. JLBT605. Next base: position 2,195,447 of record NZ_CM177087.1, on the reverse strand, counting down.
CGGCGCCCGGCCGGGGCTGGCCGAGGAGACGCTGGCGCTCGGCGGGGTGCCGGGGCACTACGTGCTGGTGGTCTCGCGCACCTTCTACGCGGGCGGCCGCCCGGTCGAGACCGCGGACGTGGTCACGCTCGCCGACCGCTACCGCGTCTCCTACCGGCTGCCGGTCAGGTGAACCGCCTGCCGGTCCGGCGAGTGCTCCGGTGACCTTGGGTTAACGCGGCCCCGGGTCCCGTAATGACGCGGCAATGGGTCGCCGCAGTCTTTGTCATGTACCGCTCCTATCGTGGGGGCTGATCGACCACCTGAGGCGCCTGTGGGGTCTTCGCGGCCGCTGTCCGGATATCGGCACCGGACAGCGGCCGAGAAGTGTTGGAAACCTCACAGAACCCCAGTTCAGGACCGATAATCGGAACTCGCACTCTCCATTCGCTCGTACGATGGCGCGGTTTGTGTCCAGTCGCGGGGGGCGTAAGGCGAAGGGAGTGTAGGGACTTGAGCACCGAGCAGGGTTCCCACTCGAATTACCGACGGTCACTCGGCACGGTGGCCCTCACAGCCGTGGGCCTCGGGTCGATCATCGGATCCGGCTGGCTCTTCGGCGCCGCGCGTGCCGCCGCGCTGGCCGGCCCCGCCGCGATCCTGTCCTGGGTCATCGGCGCCGTGGTCGCGCTGACCATCGCCCTGACCTACACCGAGCTGGGCTCGATGTTCCCCAAGGCCGGCGGCATGGTCCGGTACGGCCAGTACTCGCATGGCTCGCTGGCCGGCTACCTCGCCGCCTGGGCCAACTGGATCGCCATCGTCTCGGTGATCCCGGGTGAGGCCACCGCCTCGATCCAGTACATGAGCAGCTGGAAGTGGCAGTGGTGCAAGGACCTCTACGACGGTAAGGAGCTGTCCGGCACCGGTGTGGCGCTCGCCTCCGTGCTGCTGCTCTTCTACTTCTTCCTGAACTGGTTCGCCATCACGCTGTTCGCCAAGACCAACACCGCGATCACCGTCTTCAAGGTGGTCGTGCCGGTGCTGACGGCGGGCGCGCTGATGCTGGCCCACTTCGACACGGGCAACATCGACCACGGTGGCGGCTTCACCCCGAACGGCTGGAGCGCGGTCTTCAGCGCCGTCGCGGTCTCCGGCATCGTCTGGGCGTTCAACGGCTTCCAGTCGCCGCTGAACATGGCCGCCGAGGCCCGCAACCCCGGCAAGTCGCTGCCCAAGGCCGTCATCAGCTCGATCCTCATCGCGCTGGTGATCTACATCGCCCTGCAGGTCGCCTTCCTGATGGCCGTCCCGGCCGAGGACATGGGCGACGGCTGGAACGCGCTGCAGTTCAACTCGCCGCTGGCCGACCTGGCCATGGCCTGGGGCCTGAACTGGCTGGCCATGCTGCTGTACGCGGACGCCTTCATCTCGCCGTCCGGCACCGGCATGATCTACGCCGCGACCACCTCGCGCATGATCCACGGCGTCCAGGAGAACGGCCACCTGCCCGGCGTCTTCGGCAAGGTCGACCCGAAGACCGGTGTGCCGCGCCCGGCGCTGCTGCTCAACCTGGTCGTCGCCTTCGCCTTCCTCGCGGTCTTCCGCGGCTGGGGCTCCCTGGCCGAGATCGTCGGTGTCGCCACGGTGATCTCCTACATCACCGGACCGGTGGCCGTGATGGCCATGCGCCGCCTCGCTCCGGACCTGCCGCGCCCGGTGCGGCTGAAGGCCATGCCGATGATCGCCCCGCTGGCGATGGTCTTCGGTTCGCTGGTCATGTACTGGGCCCGCTGGCCGCTCACCGGCAAGGTCATCCTGATCATGGCCATCGGCCTGCCGATCTGGGCCTGGTACGAGCTGCGCAAGCCGTGGGCCGTGCTGAAGCCGCACCTGATGGCGGGCGTCTGGATGGTCGCCTACCTGCTGGTGATGGCGGGCGTCTCCTGGGCCGGTGCCAAGGACTACGGCGGCCGGGGCCACATCGCCGAGCCGTGGGACATCCTCGTGGTCTCCGGGATCGGCCTGCTGTTCTACTTCTGGGGCGTGCGCAGCGCCTGGCGCAACCCCTCGCTGGTCGAGGTGGAGCGCGAGCTGGAGCAGTCCGCCGCGGCGGAGGAGAAGTCCGGGGACGACGCCGAGAAGGCCTCCGTCCCGGCCTAGAACCAGCTGACGCACCCTCCGGTGGCCGGATGCGTACCTCTTTGTGAAAAGTCGTATCCGCTGCGTAAAGGTTGGGCGTACGCTCGGGCATATGCGGAACGGGGTTTCCAACCGGAGACCCGGGGGCGTACGCCGGAGCGCGCGCGAACACAGCGGAGGGGACACTGCGATGAGTGACAGCGGCGCCGTCCTGCCATGGCTCGTCATCCGTCAGGACGACAACGGCAACCGGTACCGCGTGGGGCGCTATGCGACCCGGGGCGAGGCCGAAGAGGTCGCCGACCGGCTCCACGCCAGCGGTCACCAGCAGCTGTACGTCGTCGAACGGACCGCCGCCCCGCACCCCGGTGCGTGAGCCTCCTTGTGAGGCCCGCGCGCCGGGGTGCGCGGCTTTGTGAGGGGTGTCCGGGGGTCTCGTCGGTTTCACGGCGAGACCACCGGGCACCCCTCGGTCGTGCCGCCCGCGCGCCGGGCGGCCTGCCGTAGGGTCGGCGCATGACGGTGCGTGTGGTGGTGGGCGGAGCGGTGATCGACCAGGGGCGGCTGCTGGCCGCCCGGCGCAGCGCGCCGGCCGAGCTGGCCGGCCGCTGGGAGCTGCCCGGGGGCAAGTGCGAGCCGGGCGAGACGGCCCCGCAGGCGCTGGTGAGAGAGCTGCGTGAGGAGCTGGGCGTCGAGGTCGAGCCAGTGGAGGCGCTGCCGGGCCAGTGGCCGGTGAAGCCGGGGTATGTGCTCCAGGTGTGGACGGCGGTGCTGCGCTCCGGGGTGCCCGCCCCGCTGCAGGACCACGACCGGCTGCGCTGGCTCGCCCCGGAGGCGGCCGACGAGGTCGACTGGCTGGAGGCGGACCGGCCCGCGGTGGCCGAGGTGATGCGCCGCCTGGCGGGCGGGGGTGCGCGACCGGCGGATCCCGCGTCGCGCAAAGCGGCGGGTACGCCGAACGCGTCATCAGGGCAACCGGAGCGGCATCAGGACGGTAGTAGACCCCAAATATCGGGTATGTCCTGAATATCCTCCCCGAAGCCGGAAGGCCGAGCGCAAGACGACGGAGTCCGGCGGGGCCGGCGTGCGTGGTGACGGAAGTGGTCGGCGTGAGTGACGGTGCCAACGCGGTGACGTCCACCCCCGGCTTCGCCGAATGGACCTTCCCCGCCGAGCCCGGCACCGTACGGACGGCCCGGGAGCTCGTCCGCGCCACCCTGCTCGAATGGGGCCTGCGCTCGGTCAGCGACATGACCGTGCTGCTCGTCAGCGAACTGGTCACCAACTCCCTGCGGTACGCCAGCGCCCCGATCGGGGTCCGGCTGCGCCACCGCCGCACCCCCGAGGGCGCGGTGCTGCTGGTCGAGGTCTCCGACCCGCTGGAGGACCCGCCGCGCAGGCGCGACGTCACCGCCGACGACGAGGGCGGCCGCGGCATCCAGCTGGTGGCCTGCGCCTCCCGCCGCTGGGGGACACGGCGCGGCAAGACCGGGAAAACGGTGTGGTTCGAGCTGGCCGTCCCGGGTTAGGAGATTGTCGAACGTTGCGCTTATTAGGGGGAAGCGATTGCAGAACACGGGAACCGGAGTGTGGGATGAGACCGTGCTGTGATCGTGAAGGGCGTGCTCCGGATAGCCGAGGTGCTGGATACTCGGCTGTCTGAGGCCGGTCCGAGACCTGAGCCGGAGGGGACGGGCGCGTGAGCGAGAGGTCAGCGGGGGCGCAAATGCCCGACGACACCAGTTCTTCACCGATATGGCAGTCCAGCCCGCCCGGGTCGATATACGACTACATCCGCGTGGCGTCCTTCTCCCTCGGACCGGACGGCAGGATCACCGGCTGGAGCCAACGCGCCGCGGAACTCCTGGGACTGACGGCGCGCCAGGCCATCGGGAAGGACCCGGTCGAGGCGTTCGTCCCGGCCGAGCTGCGCGCCACCGGCCACCGCAAGGTCACCGAGATCCTCGACGGCCGGGAGTGGACCGGCCTGGTGCCCTACCGCCACGCGGACCAGGACCCGGACTCCGGCCCGACCGGACTGGCGGAGATCTTCGTGATGCCGTCCGAGACGGACGAGGGGGAACGGGCCGCGCTCTGCCTCGTGGTGGACGTGCGTTCACTGCGCCGACTGGAAACCGACCTCGCCGCTTCGCAGGCCGTTTTCGGTCAATCTCCGCAAGCGTTCTTCTTCTGTGGTACAGACCTGCGGATGCTCCGGGTCAACGAGCGTTTCGCGACGGTCTTCGGCCGCCCCGCCGACAGCTTCCGCGGGCAGCTCCCCGAGGACGTACTGCCGCGCACCGAGGCCGACCGGCTGAGCGCCGCCATCCGCCAAGTCCTGGACACCGGCCAGTCGGTGACGGACATGCCGGTGTTCGGCAACGTCCCCACCAGCCCCGAGCGGCGCCGCTGGACGATCTCCCTCTACCGGCTGCACGGCGGCTCCGGCCGCCCGATCGGCGTCGCCGGATTCGGCACCGACGTCACCGGCCGCCGCCGCGCCGAGCTGGAGGCCGCCGGCGTACGCCGCAACCTGGCCCTGCTCAACGACGCCGGCGCCCGAATAGGCACCTCCCTCGACCTGGAGACCACCGCCCGCGAACTCCTGGCCGTCGCCGTGCCGCAATTCTGCGACCTGGCCTCGGTCGACCTCTACCAGGGCCTGCTCGCCGGGGACGAGGCGCCGCCCGGACTCGCCGACGGCAGCGCCGAGTTGCGCCGGGTCGCCTTCGCCAGCGCCGTCTCCGACGGGCCGGTCGCCATCTTCGACCACTGTCCCCGAGCGGGCGAGGCCGGCGAGGCGGCCGCGGCAAAGCCCGTCCAGGTCGGCGAGGTCCACCGCTACCCCTTCAACTCACCCTGCGCCGGGGCGCTGCGCACCGCCCAGGCCCGGGTCGTCGCGGGGCGGGAAGGCGGCGAGGGGCCCGAGCTGGGCGCCGTCCTGCAGTCCACCCTGGTGGTGCCGATGGTCGCCCGGGACACCGTCGTCGGGCTGGCGCAGTTCTCCCGCGCCAAGGGCAGCGAGCCGTTCGGCGAGCGGGACACCGCGCTCGCCGTGGAGCTGGCCGCCCGCGCCGCCGTCTCCATCGACAACGCCCGCCTCTACCGCCGGGAGCACGAGCGCGCGCTGATCCTCCAGCGCAGCCTGCTGCCCCCGGGCGACCCCGAGGCGGCCGGCCTGGACATCGCCTGCCGCTACCAGCCGGGCAACGAGGCCACCGAGGTCGGCGGCGACTGGTTCGACGTGATCGAACTGCCCGGCCACCGCACCGCCCTGGTGGTCGGCGACGTGATGGGCCGCGGCCTGCGGGCCGCCGTCGCCATGGGCGAACTGCGCACCGCGGTACGCACCCTCGCCCTGCTCGACCTGGAGCCCGCGGAGGTGCTCTCCGCGCTGGACGAGATCGCCCGCGGACTGGGCACCCCTGGCAGCGCGCGGACCGGCGGCCGCTCCGCCGGCCGGGCCCAGCGCCCCGGCCCGGCCGGCACCGAGGGCCCGGCCGACCTCTCCGAGGTGTACCTGGCGACCTGCGTCTACGCCGTCTACGACCCGGTGACCAGGCGCTGCACCTTCGCCAACGCCGGCCATCTGCCGCCGGTGCTGGTCGAGCCGGGGAAGTCCGCCGTGTTGATGGACGTACCGCCCGGCATGCCGCTGGGGGTCGGCGGCGAACCCTTCGAGGAGCTGGAGGTCGAACTCCCCGACGGGGCCCTGCTCGCCCTCTACACCGACGGCCTGGTCGAGTCCCGTGACCACGCCCTGGACGAGGGCCTCCAGGCATTCCGCACCGCGCTGACCACCTCCGCCCCGGCCGAGGCCGCCGTCGGCCGACCGGAGGGCTCGCTGGAGGACGTCTGCGACCACGTGCTGGACGCCCTCGACACCCACCACGGCGAGGACGACATCGCCCTGCTGATGGCCCGCGTCCGGGGCCTGCCGGAGGACCGGGTCGGCGACTGGCGGCTGCCCAGCGAACCCCGGTCGGTCGGCCGGGCCCGCGAACTGGCCCGCCGCCAGCTTCAGGACTGGGGCCTTGAAGACCTGGCCGACACCACCGAACTGCTGGTCAGCGAGCTGGTGACCAATGCCCTGCGGTACGGCGAGGTGGGCCTGCCACCGGCCAAGCAGGGCGGCGAGATCCGGCTGCGGCTGCTGCTGGACCGCACGCTGGTCTGCGAGGTGTGGGACGGCGGGCTGGTCCAGCCCCGCCGCCGCCGCGCCCGGGACACCGACGAGGGCGGCCGCGGCCTCCAGCTGGTCGGCCTGCTCAGCATGGGCTGGGGCAGCCGGAGGACGCCGCGCGGGAAGACGGTGTGGTTCGAGCTGGCGCTGCCGGATGGGGGGTCGGCGGGCCCGGACTCGGTCGAGGCGCTGCTCAGCCTGTTCTGACGGTGCGAGTCGTCTTAGAGCTGGGGCTCCGCCCCAGACCCTCCCCCAGACTTCGTCCGGGGGGACCCCCGGTCCTCAATCGCCGGACGGGCTGAATGTGCCGGCCTGTGCTCGGTCTTCTCAGCCCGTCGGCGGTTGAGGACCGGTTATGAGGGGTCGCGGCGGCGGATCTTGTTGCCCAGCCACACCAGGGGGTCGTACTTGCGGTCCACCGCCCGCTCCTTGAGCGGGATCAGCGCATTGTCAGTGATCTTGATGCCCTCCGGGCAGACCTCGGTGCAGCACTTGGTGATGTTGCAGTAGCCCAGCCCGTGCTCCTCCTGCGCGGTGCGCTTGCGGTCCAGGCCGGAGTCGGCCGCGGCGTCCAGCGGGTGCATGTCCAGCTCGGCCACCCGCATCAGGAAGCGCGGGCCGGCGAAGGACTTCTTGTTCTCCTCGAAGTCCCGCACCACATGGCAGGTGTCCTGGCACAGGAAGCACTCGATGCACTTGCGGAACTCCTGGGAGCGGCCCACGTCCTCCTGCGCCATCCGGTACTCGCCCGGGCCCAGGTCGGCGGGCGGGACGAAGGCCGGCACCTCGCGCGCCTTGAGGTAGTTGAAGGACACGTCCGTGACCAGGTCGCGGACGACGGGGAAGGCGCGCAGCGGAGTGATGGTGATCGTCTCCGCCCGGTCGAACACCGACATCCGGGTCATGCACAACAGCCGCGGCCGGCCGTTGATCTCCGCGCTGCACGAACCGCATTTGCCCGCCTTGCAGTTCCACCGGACAGCAAGGTCCGGGGCCTGGGTGGCCTGCAGCCGGTGGACGATGTCCAGCACGACCTCGCCGTCGTGCACCTCGACGCGGAAGTCGCCGAGCTCGCCCCCGTCGCTGTCCCCGCGCCACACCCTGAAGTGCGCCTCGTACGCCGTCACTGGCTCAGCTCCTCGTCGGTCAGGTACTTCACCAGCTCGTCCTTCTCGAACAGCTCCAGCAGATCGCGCCGGATGGGCGGGGTCTCGGCGCGCCGCAGCCGGATCTGCCCGCGCTCGGGGTCGGCCGCGGTGAGGTCGCCCGAGGGGTCGGCCAGTCGGCACTCCAGGTTGACGCGGCGCCATTCGCGCTGCATGCCCGGGCAGTCGTCCCGGGTGTGCCCGCCGCGGCTTTCGGTGCGTTCCAGCGCGGCCCGGGCGACGCACTCGCTGACCAGCAGCATGTTCCGCAGGTCGATCGCCAGGTGCCAGCCGGGGTTGAACTGCCGGTGGCCCTCGACCCCGGCCCGGCGGGCGCGGACCCGCAGCGCGGCCAGCCGGCGCAGCGCCTCCTCCATCTCCTCGGCCCGCCGGATGATGCCGACCAGGTCGTTCATGGACTGCTGGAGCTCCTGGTGGAGGGTGTACGGGTTCTCGGCCGGCCCGGCGGCGGAACCACCGGCAGCATCAGCGGTGGCGCCGGCCGGGCCCTCGGCGCTGAACGGGCGCAGCGCCTCCGCCGCCGCCGCGTCCACCTCCGCCTCCCTCGGCACCGGCATGCCGGCGTCCGCCGCGGTGGCCTCGGAGGCGTACCGGGCCGCGTGCAGGCCGGCCCGGCGGCCGAAGACCAGCAGGTCGGAGAGGGAGTTGCCGCCCAGCCGGTTGGAGCCGTGCATGCCGCCGGCGACCTCACCGGCCGCGAAGAGGCCGGGCACGCCGACGGCGGCCGCGGTGTCCGGTTCGACGGCGACCCCGCCCATCACGTAGTGGCAGGTCGGGCCGACCTCCATCGGCTCAGCGGTGATGTCGACGTCCGCCAGCTCCTTGAACTGGTGGTGCATGGACGGCAGCCGCCGCTTGATGGTCTCGGCCGGCATCCGGGTGGAGACGTCCAGGAAGACTCCGCCGTGCGGCGAGCCACGACCTGCCTTGACCTCGGAGTTGATGGCCCGGGCCACCTCGTCGCGGGGCAGCAGCTCGGGCGGGCGGCGGTTGTGGTCGGGGTCCTCGTACCAGCGGTCGCCCTCCTCCTCGGTCTGGGCGTACTTCTCCTTGAAGACCTCGGGGATGTAGTCGAACATGAAGCGCTTGCCGTCGCTGTTGCGCAGCACCCCGCCGTCGCCGCGCACCGACTCGGTGACCAGGATGCCCTTCACCGACGGCGGCCAGACCATCCCGGTGGGGTGGAACTGCACGAACTCCATGTTGATCAGCGGCGCGCCGGCGAGCAGCGCCAGCGCGTGCCCGTCCCCGGTGTACTCCCAGGAGTTGGAGGTCACCTTGAAGGACTTGCCGATGCCGCCGGTGGCCAGCACCACGGCCGGGGCCTCCAGCACGAAGAAGCGGCCGGACTCCCGCTCGTAGCCGAAGACCCCGGCGACCCGGCCGTCCTCGGACTTCAGGACGCGGGTGACGGTGCACTCCTGGAAGACCTTCAGCCCGGCCTCGTAGTCGCCGAGCCGGTCGCGGTCGGTCTGCTGGAGGGAGACGATCTTCTGCTGGAGGGTGCGGATCAGCTCCAGGCCGGTGCGGTCCCCGACGTGCGCCAGCCGCGGATACTCGTGGCCGCCGAAGTTGCGCTGCGAGATCCTGCCGTCCGCGGTGCGGTCGAAGAGCGCGCCCCAGGTCTCCAGCTCCCACACCCGCTCGGGCGCCTCCTGGGCGTGCAGCTCGGCCATCCGCCAGTTGTTGAGGAACTTGCCGCCGCGCATGGTGTCGCGGAAGTGCACCTGCCAGTTGTCGCCCGCGTTGACGTTGCCCATGCTGGCCGCGATGCCGCCCTCGGCCATCACGGTGTGGGCCTTGCCGAACAGCGACTTGCAGATCACCGCGCAGCGCATGCCCTGCTCGCGGGCCTCGATCGCGGCCCGCAGTCCGGCGCCGCCGGCGCCGACCACCACCACGTCCCACGCCTGTCGTTCGATGCGCGTCATTGGACGCTACCCCTCCTAGAAGAAACGCGGATCGTCGAAGGCGCCCGAGGCCAGCAGATAGACGTAGAAGTCGGCGAGGGCGACGCTGATCAGCGAGGCCCAGGCGAGCTTGGCGTGGTGGCCGTTGAGCCGGCCCACCCAGCCCCACAGCCGGTAGCGCACCGGGTGCCGGGAGAAGTGCTTGAGCCGTCCGCCGATGACGTGCCGGCAGGAGTGGCAGGAGAGGGTGTAGGCCCAGATGAGCACGATGTTGACGAGGAAGACCAGGGTGCCCAGACCCATGTGGCCCCACTCGTAGGTCTCGTCCCGGAAGGCGAGCACGGTGTCGTACGTGAGGATCCCGGCGACCAGCACCGCGGCGTAGAAGAAGTAGCGGTGGGAGTTCTGCCAGATCAGCGGGAAGCGGGTCTCACCGGTGTAGCGGGCGCGCGGCTCGGCGACCGCGCAGGCCGGCGGCGAGGACCAGAAGCCCCGGTAGTACGCCTTGCGGTAGTAGTAGCAGGTCAGCCGGAAGCCGAGCGGGAAGATCAGGATCAGCAGCGCGGGGGAGAGCCCCCACCAGCTGCCGAACAGGTCCCAGTTGGGACCCGAGCGCATGGTCTGGCAGCGGTCCGCCAGACAGGGCGAGTAGAACGGCGAGACGTAGGGCGCGTCGTAGTAGTCGGCATCGGCGAAGGCGCGCCAGGTGGAGTAGACGATGAAGGCGAGCAGTCCGGCGACGGTGCCCGCCGGCAGCAGCCACCAGCGGTCCGTCCGCAGGTGGCGGTCGGGGATCGCCGCCCGTGATGGATCGTGTACGCCGTGTGTCGGCTGAGGGGCGGGGTGTTCGGTAGTGGCCAAGTCTTGACTCCGCTGTGGAGTGGTGTGGGGTCGGGGGCTGCCGGTCGGCCCGGAGTCAGGGGGCGTGCCGGTCCCGCACGCCGAGCCCTTCGTCGTCCGCGTCGGTCCACAGGGTGGCGTCGTAGGGCGCGTCCGGGATGGTGACGATCTCCGGTCGCGGTGGCTCGCCGGGCGTGGACTCGCGCAACAGGGTGAGGCTCTCGCGCAGGTGACTGCTGTCGGTACGGACCCGCCTGATCTCCAGACCGCTGCCCACCTGCTGCTCCAGGCGCGTGACGGCACGGTCGAAGTCGTCCAGGCAGCGCTGAGCTGCTGTCAAGTCCTCTTGTCTGGTCATGACTTGTCCTCACCTCCGCGGGGGCCCTCCCCGGTCAAGAGGACTGAGGAGGGAGTGGGTGGCGACGCTTCAGCGACAGCGAGTGTGGCGCCTCGATGTCGGGATTGGGAAGAGACATGCCGTGATTGCGGAGAGCGACCGGCGTGAATGCGCCGACGTGCGCCCGGAGCGCGCGGCGCGGCCGTCGGGCCGGCGTTGGGCCGTCCAGGTGGCCTTGGCCGCGCCGTCGCCGTGTCGTCGCGCTGTCGGCCGACCCATCGCCTTCAGTGGGTGAGCGGTATATCCGATGAGCCGCAAAAGCTGACAAAAGCAGAAGCGGTCACTTCCCGGAGGTACGAGCCATGTCCCTCGACACGCGACGCTGCGCCGCGCTGCTCACCGCGGGGGTGATCCTGCCGCTGCCCGTGCTGACCGGCTGCAGCTCGGATCACCGCGCCCCACGGCCGACGGCCGCCGCGGCCCGGGACCTGGCCCCGGCGGACCGCGGCCGGCTGCGCGACGGCGGCACTCTGCGCTGGGCGCTGGATGCCCGGCCCGTCACCCTCAACGCCTTCCAGACCGATGCCGACGAGGGCACCGAGCGGATCGCGGGCGCGGTGCTGCCCGCGCTGTTCACGCTCGACGCCCGCGGCCGTCCGCACCTCAACTCCGACTATCTGCGCTCGGCGCACATCGTGGCGAGCGAGCCCCGGCAGGTCGTCGTCTACCGCCTCAACCCCAAGGCGGTCTGGAACGACGGCCGGCCGATCGGGATCACCGACTTCGTCGCCCAGTGGAAGGCCCTGCGCGGCGGCAGGAGCGCCTTCGGAGCCGCGCGCAACGCGGGCTACGACCGCATCGTGAAGATCGAGAAGGGTCGGGACAAGGGCGAGGTCAAGGTCACCTTCGCCAAGCCGTACGCCGACTGGCGCGCGCTGTTCACACCGCTGTACCCGCGGGCCGTGATGGCCAATCCGGACGCCTTCAACGACAGGTCGCGCACCGACCTGCCGGCCACCGCCGGCCCCTTCTCCATCCACGCCACCTCCGGCCACTCCGTCACCCTCGCCCGCGACCCCCGCTGGTGGGGCGAGCCCGCCCGCCTGGACAAGCTGGTCTTCACCGCCGTACCGCTCCACCGGCGTAGTGCCGCGCTGACCGCCGGGAAGATCGACCTGGCGGAGGTCGGCCCGGCCGACGCCGCCCGGATCATGGACGCCACCGAGGCGAAGAACAAGCGGGACGCGCGCTCGCCGTCCGCCCCGGCCTCTGGTGCCGCGCGGACCGCCTCGCCTGCCGCGTCGCCTGTCGCCTCGCCCGCCGCGTCGCCCGCCGCCGGGCGGGGTGGTGAGGGTGCCCAGGGCGGGCAGCACGGCGCCCCGGCCGGGGCCGCCGGGAAGCGGGCCGAGGACAGAGTCTTCTCCAAGCTGGCCGTGCGCAAGGCGCTGGAACCGGCCTACACCCAGCTGGCCCTGAACGGCACCGACGGCCCACTGGCCGACGAGCGGGTGCGCCACGCGGTGGCCCGGGCCATCGACCGGCGGGAGCTGGCGGAGAGCGTACTGCGTCCCCTCGGGCTCCCCGCCAGGCCGCTCGGCAGCCATCTGCTCATGTCCGGCCAGCGCGGTTACGAGGACCACAGCGGTGCCCTGGGCAGCTCCGACCTCCGGGCCGCGCAGGCGCTGCTGGCCGACGCCGGCTGGCAGGAAGCGGCCGGTCACGGCCACCCCAGGACGGTGGACGGCAAGACCGAGGAGCACGCCGAGGGCAAGCCCGAGGCCAAGAGCCAGGGCGGAACCGAGGCCAAGACCGAGGCCGGGCCCGGGGCCGAGAAGGCGGCCAAGACGGCGGACAAGACGGAGGCCAAGGCCGGGCCCGGCGCCGGGCGCAAGCCCGCGGCCGGGCAGGAACCGGAGGGCCGGCCGGGCGCCCGCGGCGGAGTCCCGCCCCGCACCAGGAAGGGCAAGAGCCTGACCCTGCGGTTCGTGCTGCCCTCCGGACCGGGCTCCGCGCCGCTGCGCACCGTCGGCGAGCGGATCGCCGCGATGCTGGAGCGGATCGGTGTCGGCACCGAGATCACCAAGGTGAAGGACGCCGACTACTTCTCCGGCCACATCGCCGCCGGCGACTTCGACCTCGCCCTCTACTCCTGGCCCGCCACCGCCTTCCCGGCCACCGATGCCCGGCCGGTCTTCGCCAAGCCGCAGCCGGCGGCGGACGGTTCGCTGACCGTGGAGCAGAACTACACCCGGGTCGGCACGGACCAGATCGACCAGCTCTTCGACCAGGCGGCGGCCGAGCTCGACGAGTCCGCGGCGCGCAGGCTGGTCAGCCGGGCCGATGCCCGGATCTGGGCGGTCGCGGGCTCGATTCCGCTCTTCCAGCGCCCGGAGCTGGTCGCGGTCCGTAAGGATGTGGCCAATGCTGGCGCGTTCGGATTCTCCACTCCCCGCTATCAGGACATCGGCTTCCTGAAGTAACCGGTAACCGGCCATCGGAAACCGGCCACCGCAGGGTCGTTGACCCGGACAAGAGGGGGAATTAGCCTGCATCCATGCATATCACGGGGGTATCCGACCGCTGTACGCAGCGGTCCGAAATGGATCTCGGCGAAACAGTCGGGCGATCTCATCCAGTCGCCCGACCCGGCCGATGCCGTATCTCTCTTCTTTCGCTTCGGTTCGCCGGCACCTGACCCCGGTTGGTCTTCAGCCGCGCATCCGGCTCTGTTGTCGGGCGTGACTCATCACACGCCGAATTCCTTGCACGCGTTCTGGCGGTGGCCTGGGGGGCACGTCGTCTGACTGCCGCGCGAACGCGCCTCCTTGCATTGATTCCAGGGAGCGGAAGAAATGAAAATCCATCTGCTCGGATCTCTTGAGATGACGGACGACCACATCTCGGTGAAGATCCCCGGCGAGAAGCTGCGCGCGATAGTCGCCGTACTCGCCCTGACACCCAATCAACCCGTCTCACGGAATGACCTGATCGACGAACTCTGGGGGGAGGAGCCACCTCGTAACGCCGAGAACTCCCTGCACGGGCACATCGCCCGGCTCCGCCGTATCCTCGCGGCCAGCACCGGGAAGGACTGCCTGCGCGACCTGATCCGCACCTCCAGCTTCGGGTATCTGCTGGTCCTGCCGGAAAGCGAGATCGACGCCTCGCACTTCTGCGATCTGACCCGGCTGGCCTCGGCGGTCCACGAGACCGACCCGGCGGGCGCGGTCCGGCTGCTCAACCAGGCCCTGGGCCTGTGGCGCGGGCCCGCGCTGCTCGACACCGGCCAGGGCATGCTGTGCCGCATGGCGTACGCGCGGCTCACCGAGACCCGGCTCACGGCGTACGAGCACCTCTTCGACGCCCGGCTCCGGCTGGGCCTGCACCGCCAGGTCGTCACCGAGCTGGAGCAGCTGCACGCCCAGTACCCGCTGCGGGAACGGTTCTGCGAGCAGCTGATCACCGCCTTGTACCGCTCCGGGCGGCAGGCCGAGGCGCTCGACGCCTACCACCGCACCCGGCAGCGGCTCTCCCAGGGGCTGGGCCTGGAACCCGGGCAGGCGCTGCGCGCCAGGTTCCACGAGATCCTGCGCCAGGACCCGGTGCCGCACTGACGGCGGGGCCGGGCCGCGCGTCGGCCCGGCCCCGATCACACCGACTTGGTCACCCGCAGGATCTGCCAGATCGCGCCGAAGCGCGCGCGGCCGTGGAAGGCCAGGTACTCGGGGAGCACCAGCTGCGGGCCCCACTTCTCCTTGTAGGCCAGCTGGCTCGCCGACGGGTACACCTTCTCGCCGTGGTCCGCGAGGAAGCGCATGAACCGGCCCGTCACCGGGCTGGCCGCGGCCACCTCGCACTCCGGCGACAGGCCGGTGAACGGCGTGAAACCGAAGTGCAGCCACTGCGCGCCCTCCGCCCGGAACGTCTCCATGGCCCGCAGGTTGATCGCCTCCATCACGCCCGGGGACACCTCCGGCGCCCGGCGGCTGAGGTCGTGCAGCCAGCCGGAGCGTGAGCCGAAGGCGGGGGAGTAGGAGATGTAGGCGGCCACCGTGCCGTCCAGCCGCCCCACGAACAGCCGCCGCTGCGGCTGCGCCGGGCCGCCGCACTGGCCGACCAGGAACTCGATCTCCTTGACGTGCCGCCCCTTGCTCCGCAGCCACCGCCCGTCGATGGCCTCGACCTCGCCGGCGACGTCCGCCAAGGCCACCTCCGCGACGTCCAGGCCGCTGCGCTTCGCCCGGGAGATCTTGTTGCGCAGCTTCATGAACTTCGAGCCCTTGAGGGTGAAATCGGGAAGGTGCACCGCATAGGAGGAGCCCACCTGGTTGACCGTGAAACCGCACCGCGCGTAAAGGTCGGCGTCGGCGCGCTGGAGCTGGATCGCCGCCACCCGGCAGCGCCGCTCGCGCGCGAATTCCACGAACGCGCCCAGCAGCTTCTCCTGATCGCCTTCGGGCCCGAACACCCCGCCGAACTGGATCAGATACCGACCCGCCCGCCGGTAGGCCGCAAGCCCTTCCACACCGGGCGCGGTGAAGTACTCGTTCCCGGAGTTCAGCGCGAGGAAAGCGCTCGGATTCTCGGCGTGCGCACGCAAGTCGCGCAGTACGGAGTCGAAAGCGACCGTTTCCTCGGCTGTGGACATCGCGCTCCCCTGTCGTCACGGCATGTCACTTGATTCACTTCGGCATTCACTTCGGCATTCACTCGGCGCGGTCCATGCGAAGGGCACGCGCCGCCGTCCCCCGCAGGGTGGGCCGCCGCGCTTCCATATCGCTGACGAGCCCGTATCAGCGCCGTCTCAGGCCCTTCTCAGACCCTCCTGCCAGATTGCTTCACACCGGTCCGGGGGAAATCCGCCCGGCCGGACGACGCGCAGCAGAATGTGATGTGGGGGGAACGCGTGACCGGAACCCAGTGGGCGGCAGCGCCCGCGCACCCTGTGGAGGACGTCCAGCTCGCACCGGGCGCGCGGACGTACCTCTCCTACGTCGACGGGAAGAGCATCCCCGGCGCGGAATGGGTCTACGTCGTCGACGCGGCCGCCCTGCTGGACGACGCCTTCGCCAACCTCACCCTCAAGCGGAAGCTGGAGCAGGGCCGGCTGCCCGCCGGACCACTGCCGCCCACCATCGTCGGCCGGGTCGCCAAGGCGGACCGGGAGACCGTGGAGCAGGCGCTGGAGGCCGCCGCCCGCGCCACCGCCGAGTGGTCCGCGACCGACCTGGACATCCGGCTCGACCAGTTCGGGGCGCTGCTGGCGGAACGGCTCGCCGACCGGGCCGAGGAGATCACCGAGATCCTGGTGCGGGAGGGCCACCCGCTGGCGCTGGCCCGCTGGCAGGTCTCCGGGATGCTGGAGTGCTTCGGCCCCGAGTCGCTCGGCTTCTACCGCTCCCAGCTGCTCCAGCGGTTCCGGCACGGTGTCCGGGAGATCTCCGTACGCCGGCAGGCCGACGGCGTGGTGTGCCTCAACCCGCCGCAGAACGCCCCGCTCTCCAGCGCCCTGCTCGGCGTCACCGCCATCTTCGCGGGCAACGCGCTGGTCGTCCGCGCCCCGCGCAGCGCCCCGCTCGGCGTGATGTACGTGCTGCACGAGGTGGTGGCCCCGGTACTGGACGAGGTCGGGGCCCCGCCCGGCACCCTCGGCGTGGTCTGCGGCGACCCGGCGCCCATGCTGGGCAGCTGGCTGGAGAGCCCGCACGTCGACGACATCATGTACTTCGGCAGCAGCGAGATGGGCCTGCGCTTCCAGCAGCGGTGCGTCGCCGCGGGCAAGAAGCCGATCCTGGAACTCGCCGGCAACGACGTCGTGGTCGTCTGGAAGGACGCCGATGTCGAGGCGGCCGCCGAGGCGCTCACCGAGAGCTTCTACGGCTCCGGCCAGCTGTGCATGATCCCCAACCAGGTGCTCGTCCACCCCGAGGCCGCCGACGCGCTGGTGGCCGAACTGGCCCGGCAGGCCGGGCGTATCCGGCCCGGGCACGCCGGCGCCGAGGGGGTGCTGCTCACCCCGGTGCTGCGCAACGAGAAGTTCTTCGCCTGCCTGGACGACGCCTTGGCGGCCGGGGCCGAACTGGTCTGCGGCGGCCATGCCATGCAGGTCGACGGCACGCGGGACTCCACCGGCATCTTCCTGGAGCCCACCGTGGTCCTGGTGCGCGGACTGGAGGAGGCCCGGCAGGTGCGGGCCGTGCGGCACGAGACCTTCTTCCCGCTGCTGCCCGTGGTCGCCGCCGAACCGGCCGACGACGAGGTGCTGCTGGAACGGTTCATCGACTGGGTCAACACCAACGACTACGGACTGCGCAACTCCCTGTGGGCCGGCGACCGCGCGGTGATCGACCGGTTCGTCGCCCGGGTCACCAAGGGCGGCCTGCTCAAGGTCAACGACTCCCACATCGGATTCCTGCCCTACCTGCCCACGCACGGCGGGACCGGCCTGACCGGCGGCGTCTTCGGCGAGGCCAACTACCCGGCGCTGCGCACCTCGCACATCCAGGGGGTCAGCGTGGCGGCGCCCGGGGTGCGCCCGCGCGACGCCGTCTTCGGCTCCGGCCGCTGAGCCGGAGCCCGGCAAGGCTCCGGCCGCCGGGCCGAAACCGCCCGACCCGCACCGCACACCCAGGACCCAGAACCTCAAGGAAGCCCATGCGTTCACTGGAAGCCGCCCGGGAGACCTGCGAAGCGTTCCTCCCCGGCCTGCTCAAGCATCTCGACGACATCCCGCTCACCGACCTGGAGGCCCCCGGCAGCCCCGGACTGGACCACTTCCGGGCCTGCAAGGGCCCCGGCCTGGTGATCCCCAAGGAGTACCAGGGCGGCGGCGCCGACCCGTTGCAGGCGCTGGCCGTGGTCCGCGCCCTGGCCGCCCGCTCACCGTCGCTGGCCGTCGCCACGACCATGCACCACTTCTCCGTGGCCACCCTGTTCACCCTCGCCGACTCCATCAAGAGCAGCGGCATGGAGTGGGCGCTGCTGGAGGGCATCGCCGAGCAACGGCTGCTGGTGGCCTCCGGCTTCTCCGAGGGCAGGCCCACCCAGGGCATCCTGAGCCCCACCATGACGGCCACCCCGGCCGAGGGCGGATTCACCATCAACGGCGCGAAGAAGCCGTGCAGCCTGTCCCGCTCGATGGACCTGCTGACCGCGAGCGTGGCGCTGCCCACCGAGGACGGCGACTCCCAGATGGCGGTGCTGCTGGTGCCCCGGGCGACCGAGGGCATCACCGTCCACCCGTTCTGGAACAGCCTCGCGCTGGCCGGCGCGGAGAGCGACGAGGTCCGGCTGACCGACGTCTTCGTCGACGAACAGCTGATCATGCGCACCGAGCTGGGGGACTCCGGCGAGCTGGACCAGCTCCAGACGGTCGGCTTCATCTGGTTCGAACTGCTCATCTCCGCCTCGTACCTGGGCATGGTCAGCGCCCTGGTGGAGCGGGTGCACGCCGCGGGCCGGGGCAGCGACTCCGACCGCTCCCACCTGATCGCCAAGCTGGAGACCGCCGGCCTGCTGCTGGAGGGCGTGGCCCGCATGGTCATGGACGGCGAGGTGGACAACCCCGCGCTCGCCAAGACGCTGGTCGCCCGCTACGCGGCACAGGACGCGCTCGGCGAGACCGTCCAGCGGGCCGTGGAGATGCTCGGCGGAATGGCCTTCATCGGCTCCTCCGACGTCGCCTACCTCGCCGCCTGCTCGCACGGCCTGTCCTTCCACCCGCCCGCCCGCGCCGCCTTCACCGCCCCGTTCCTGGAGCACGTCGCCGGCAGCCCGCTGCGGCTGGCCTGAGGAGGGGCCGATGACCGTCACACCCACCGTCTCCCCGTCCGCCGGGGCGTCCGACGGGCCGCCCCAGGGACAGCCGGGCCGCGAAGCGCTCGGGCGGCTGTACCGCGAGCGGCTGAGCAAGGGCCGCGCCACCCTGGGCGAGATGTTCGGCGGCCACATCGAGGTGGCCTCCAGCGGCGCCTGGGTCACCACCAGCGAGGGCCGTACCTTCCTCAACTGCGGCGGCTACGGCGTCTTCCTCACCGGCGCCCGGCACCCCACCGTGATCCGCCGGGTCACCGACCAGCTGCACTCCCACCCCGTCGCCACCCGGATCTTCCTGGAGCCGCAGGCCGCGCTCGCCGCCGACGCACTGGTGTCCGTGGCCCCCCGGGGGCTGAGCCGGGCGCACTTCGCGGGCTCGGGCGCCGAGGCCGTGGAGACCGCGATCAAACTCGCCCGCACCCAGGGCAGAACGCACCTGATCGCCACCGCGGGCGGCTACCACGGCAAGACCATGGGCGCCCTGACCCTCACCGGCAAGAGCGTCTTCCAGGACCCCTTCCGGCCGCTGCTCCCGGGCACCACCCATGTGCCCTACGGCGACGCCGGCGCGCTGCGCGCGGCGCTGGAGGCGGTGCCCGGGAGGGCCTGCGTCTTCGTCGAGCCGGTGCAGGGCGAGGCCGGCGTGGTGATCCCGCCGCCCGGCTACCTCACCGACGTCGCCGCCGCCTGCCGCGAGTTCGGCGCGCTGCTGGTCCTGGACGAGATCCAGACCGGCCTGGGCCGGCTGGGCAGCTGGTGGGGCGCGGATGCCGAGGGCGTGGTGCCGGACATCCTGCTGGTCGGCAAGGGCCTCAGCGGCGGCGTCGTCCCGGTCTCCGCCGTTCTCGCCACCCCGCAGGCGTTCTCCGCCTTCGACCAGGACCCGTATCTGCACACCTCCACCTTCTCCGGGGCCCCGCTGGCGATGGCCGCCGCACGCGGCGCGATCGAGGCCATCAAGGAGGAGGAACTGGTGACCCGCGCCCGGGTGCTGGGCGAGGAGATCCTCACCGTGCTGCGCCGCATCGTGTGCGGCCACTTCGGCGACGCGGTCCGCGAGGTCCGCGGCCGCGGGCTGATGTTGGGCATCGAGTTCGCCGAGCCCGGCCCGGCCGGCGACCTGCTGATCGAGCTGATCCAGCACGGTGTCATCGCCAACCACTCCCTCAACTCGCACCTGGTCCTGCGCCTGACCCCGCCCGCCGTGCTCGCCCGCGGCGACCTGGACTTCCTCTACGAGGCGATGGACCGGGCCTGCCGGGCGCAGGCCGCCCGGTACGCACCGATCTCAGAAGGTGGCTGACAGATGCGAAGCGTGACTGTGACCATCCGCGTCGCCGGGACCGAGCCCGGCGAGGCATACCAGCGGATCAAGGACTTCGCCCGCTACCCCGAACTGTCGCCGGTGGTCCGCTCGGTGACCGTCCGCGCGATCTGTGGGACGGAGGAGGAGAGCGACTGGGAGGTGTACTTCCGCAACGGCATCCTGCGCTGGACCGAGGCCGACACCTTCGACCACACCGGCCTGGCCATCGCCTTCCGCCAGCTCGACGGCGACTTCGCGGACTTCTCCGGGACCTGGGCGATCACCGCCGACGGCGCCGGCTGCCTGATCGGGTTCGCCGCCGAGTTCGACTTCGGCATCCCGAGCCTGGCCGGCATCCTCGACCCGGTCGCCGAGCGGGTGCTCAAGGAGACCATCGCCCTGGTCGTCACCAGCCTCTTCACAGACGCGGACGTGGTGGGCGACGAGCCGCTGGCCCGGGCGGTGCGCACCGCCGCCGGCCGCCCCGGCCCGGTGACGGCGAGGGCGAGCTGATGGACGCCAGGAACCACTTCGAGACCCCGGTCACCTACCGCCTGCTCCGCCTGGAGTACGGGCTCGGCCTGGTGGTCGCGGTGGCCTTCTTCTTCGCCCACCTCGACGAGGTGCGGTGGCTGCCCGCCGTCGGACTCTTCCTCTACATCGACCTGATCGGCTACATCCCCGGCGCCATCGCCCACCACCGCCGCAAGCCCGACCAGCGGGTTCACCGCACCTACTACGTGCTCTACAACACCATGCACAGCCTGGCCACCCAGACCGTGGTGGCGCTGGCCTGGATCTGGCTGTTCGGGGCCGAGTGGGCGCTGCTGGCGCTGCCGATCCACCTGTTCGGCGACCGGGCGCTGTTCGGCAACTTCCTCAAGCCGTTCGGCGTGGCCTTCGAACCGGTCACGCACCCGGCCTACCAGCGCTTCCGCAGCGAGTTCGAGGCCGAGACCACCGACCAGGGCCGGATCGCCCGGCAGCTCGACGCGAGGACGACATGACGGCGGTCGGGACCCGGCCGCTGCCGGTGATCCGGCCGAGCGGGAGCCGCGCCGCCTCCGCCCGCGCCACGACCCGGCAGTTCGCCACCGGAGTGTCGGTGCTGACCTGCGGGGAGGCCGCGACGGTGCACGGGGTGACGGTGAGCACCCTGTCGCTGGCCTCGATGCGGCCGCCGATGGTCTCGGTGGCGCTGCGCCGCGGCAGCCGGGGCCTGGCCGCCCTGCTGGACTGCGGATCGTTCGTGGTCAACGGGCTGTCGGACCGGCAGGAGCCGCTGGCCCGGCACTTCGCCGCCCCGGACCGGGGCGAGGGCCTGGACCGGCCCGGCGCTCATGTGTGGGACGGCCGCACCGCCGACGGGGTGCCGCTGCTACGCGACGCCATCGGCTGGCTGGAGTGCCGGGTCGAGCGGACGGTGCCGGCCGGCGACCACGAACTCGTCCTGGCCCGGGTGCTCAACGCGCTCCTGGGCACCGGCACCCCACTGCTCAACTTCGCCGGAGCCCTGCACCGGGCCGCCGACGCGCCCATCGACGAGACGAGGAGTTGACCCATGACCGACACCGCCATCCCGGCCGAGGCCGACTGGGAGCGGGCCCCCTCCCTGGTGGCCGGCGCCTCCCAGCTGGAGCTGACCGCCGCCGCCTGCAACCTCCAGTACTGGTTCCGCGCCGTGCCGCAGGGCACCCTGCGCGGCCGGGTGCTCGGCCACGACGAGGCCGTGACTCCGCTGGAGGTCACCAGCCGGCCCGGCCCGCTCAACGACGCCCTCACCCAGGAGCTGGCGTTCCGCTCCATGGCCGAGGAGAAGGCCACCCGCGCCATCTCGTACCTGGTGGCGCTGGCCCCGGACAACGACACCATGGAGTTCTACGCCACCCAGCTGATGGACGAGGCCCGGCACGCCATGGTCTTCCGGAGCCATCTGCTCGCCCTCGGTATCGAGGAGCACGCGCTGTTCCCCGCCATCGAGCGGCTGGCGGGCGCCGACCGCGCCGCGGTCCTGGTACCGCTGGAGGATCTCGGCCTGAAGGTGCTGCGCGACGAGCGCGACTTCATCGGCGGCGTCGTGGTGCTGACGATCCTGGTCGAGGGGGTGCTCGCCCCGGCCGCCGAGCTCAGCGAGCGCAAGTGGCGGATCTTCGACCCGGCCGCCGCCGACATCGAGCGGGGCGCCGGCATCGACGAGATCCGGCACCTGACGGTCGGCAGCTCGATCGCCCGGGAACACCTGCTCAAGCACCCCGAGGACAAGCCGCGCATCCTGGAGCTGATCACGAAGGGGCGGCGGCTGTGGACCGACCTGCCCGCCACCGACGTGGTGCTGCGCCGCGAAACCCTCTTCCAGCAGGGCCTTGAGGAGCACGCCGAGTTGGCCGGCGACTACGAGATCTGGCCCGGCCGGCGCCTGGTGGACACCACCGTCGAGGAGCGGGTGGGCACCGCGCACGAGTGGGCCGAGACCATGCAGCGCCAGCGGCTCGCCTACATGGGGCTGGAGGAGGCGATATGACCTCCCTGGACCACACCGGAGCGGCCGGCCCGCCGGGCCGCCCGGCCGGGCCGCCCGGCGGCGCTCGTCCCGGGGCCGGAACCGGCACGCTGGAGGAGATCACCCGGATCGTCAGGGACGCCGGGCTGATGGACACCCGCCCCGGCTACTACGCCTACAAGATCACCATCAACGCGGTGCTGCTGGCGGCGGGCTGGACGGTCTTCGCGCTGCTCGGCGACTCCTGGTGGCAGCTGGCCGTGGCCGTCTTCCTCGCCCTGTGCTTCGGCCAGACCGACCTGATCGGGCACGACGCCGGGCACCGCCAGATCGTCCGCACCCGGCGCGGCAGCAACCTCATCGGCTACCTGCACGGCAATCTGCTCACCGGAGTCAGCTTCGGCTGGTGGGTGGGCCACCACACCGCGCACCACAACTACCCCAACCACCTGTCGATGGACCCGGACATCCTGCGCCGCCAGGTCATCTTCGACCCCGCCCAGCGCACCAAGCGCACCAGCGCCTTCTCCCGCTTCGTGATCCGCCACCAGTCGTGGATGTTCTTCGTGCTGATCATGATGGAGGGCGTACGGCTGCACATCTCCGGCTTCGTCGCCGCCCGCCGGGGCGCCCTGCGGAAGTACAAGAAGGCCGAGCTGACCGTGCTGACGCTGCACCTGGTGGCATACCTGGCGGCCCTCTTCCTGGTGCTGTCGCCCGGCAAGGCGATCGTCTTCCTCCTGGTCCACCAGGCGCTCTTCGGCTTCTACATGGGCCTGATGTTCGCCCCCAACCACAAGGGGCTGCCGGTGCGCGACGGCGAGAAGGAGGAGCTGGACTGGCTGACCCGGCAGGTCGTCACCTCGCGCAACCTCAAGCCCAGCCGCTTCAGCGACTTCTTCTACGGCGGCCTCAACTACCAGATCGAGCACCACCTCTTCCCGTCCATGCCGCGCACCAACCTGCGCAAGGCCCAGCCGCTGGTGAAGGAGTTCTGCCTGCGCAGCGGCCTGCCGTATGTCGAGGTGTCGCTGATCGAGTCCTACCGGCAGGTCGCGGACCACCTCGACGAGGTCAGCGGCGAGGTGCGCCGGCTGGAGGGCGCGCCGTCATGAACCGGGCCGCGGTGCTGTGCGGCCTGGGCACCTGGGTCCCCCCGTACGCGCTGACCAACGCCGAGCTGGCCGCCACCCTGGACACCTCGGACGAGTGGATCCGCAGCCGTACCGGCATCACCCGACGGCACATCGCCGATCCCTCGGTCGCCACCTCCGACCTGGCGGTCGAGGCCGGCGAGCGGGCGTGCAAGTCGGCCGGCTCCCCGGCGGTGGACGCGGTGATCGTGGCCACCACCACCCCGGACCGGCCCTGCCCGGCCACCGCGCCGCTGGTCGCCTCCCGGCTGGGCCTGGGCACCGTCGCCGCCTTCGACGTGGCCGCGGTGTGCACCGGATTCCTCTACGGACTGGCCGCCGGCGCCGGGCTGATCGCGGCCGGCACGGCCGAGCGGGTGCTGGTGATCGGCGCCGACACCTTCTCCCGGATCCTCGATCCGCGCGACCGGTCCGGCCGGGCCATCTTCGGCGACGGCGCCGGAGCGGTGGTGCTACGGGCCGGGGACCTCGCGGAGGAGGGCGCGCTGGGACCGTTCGAGCTGGGCAGCGACGGCACCGGCAGCGACCTGATCACCGTGCCCACCGGCGGCTCCCGCGCGCCCCACCCGACCGCGGGCCCGCACGCCGACCCGTACTTCCGGATGGATGGGAAGGCCGTGTTCCGTAACGCCGTGGAGCGGATGTCCGCCTCGGCGCGCGGGGTGCTGGCCCGCACCGGCTGGCCACGCGGCCGCCCTGACCTGCTCGTCGCACACCAGGCGAACCTGCGGATCCTGCACGCGGTCGCGGACCGGCTCTCCATCGAACGGGAGCGCTGCGTGGTCAACATCGACCGCGTCGGCAACACCGCGGCCGCCTCCCTGCCGCTCGCGCTCGGCGACGCGGCCGCGGCCGGCACCCTGCGCCGCGGCGACCGGGTGCTGCTGACCGCCTTCGGCGGCGGGCTGACCTGGGGCGCCTGCGCCCTGCGCTGGCCCGACATCCAGGCCGCGTGAGCACAGGGCGGCCCTGCCCCTCACCGCCCCACCCACCCACCACACCAGAACCACACGAGAGCAAGGGGAGTCTTCGATGAGCGACATCTACCACCGTCTGGTCAAACTGCTGGAGAGCGGATTCGGCCTCCAGGAGGACGAGATCACCCCCGAGCGGACCTTCGACGACCTCGAACTCGACTCCCTGGCCCTGGTCGAGCTGTCACTGGCCGCCCAGGAGGAGTTCGGCGTCCCCGTCACCGACGACGACCTCGGCGCGCACGACACCATCGGCCAGGCCGCCACGGTCATCGAGGGCAAGGTCGAGGAAGCGGGCAAGGGAGCGGGCGTCTGATGCCGGCGGACGGCTCCCGCTTCGACGCCGCCGTCACCGGCATCGGCCTGGTGACCTCCGCCGGGATCGGGGTGGCGGCGGCCTGGGAGCGCATCCGCGCCGGAGCGGGCACGGCCGCGGCCGCCGTGCCCGCCCTGGCCGGCACACCCGCCGACTTCGGCTGCGCGGTGCCCGGCTTCGACCCCGTCCGCGCCGTGGGCCGCCGCAAGGCGTGGCGGCTGGACCGCAGCAGCCAGTTCGCGATGGCGGCCGCCGCCGAGGCGATCGAGGACTGCGGCCTGGATCCGGCCTCCTGGGACGGGGCCCGGGTCGGCGTCGTCCTCGGCAACGGCATCGGCGGCGCGGCCACCTGGGAGAAGCAGCACAACACCCTGCTCGACGACGGCCCGTTGAAGGTCTCGCCACTCCTCATCCCGATGCTGTCGATCAACATGTCGGCCGGCTACGTCGCCATGGAGTGCGGGGCCCGCGGCCCCAACCTGGTTACCGCCACCGCCTGCGCGTCGGGCACCACCGCCATCGGCACGGCCCGGGAGCTGCTGCGCGCCGGGCTGTGCGACGTGGTCGTCACCGGCGGCACCGAGGCGTGCCTGGTGCCGTCGATCGTCTCCGGCTTCAGCCAGATGGGCGCCCTGTCCGGGCGGCGCGGTGAGATGGCGGCCGCGTCCCGGCCGTTCGACGCCGACCGCGACGGCTTCGTGCCCGCCGAGGGTGCGGCGGCCCTGGTGCTGGAGCGGGTCGCGGACGCCCGTGCGCGCGGCGCGCGGGTGCGGGCCGTCGTCAGCGGGTACGGGGCGTCGGCGGACGCGCACCATGCCACCGCGCCCGACCCGCGCGGCGAGGGCGCCGAACTGGCCGTCCGCGCCGCCCTGAAGGACGCCGGGATCGGCCCGGACGCGGTCGACCACGTCAACGCGCACGGCACCTCCACGCCGCTCAACGACGTCGCCGAAGCCCGGATGATCCGCCGGGTCATCGGGGACCGACCCGCGGTAACCTCCATCAAGGGTGTGGTGGGGCACGCGCTCGGCGCCGCGGGGGCGATCGAGGCCGTGGCCACCGTGCTCACCGTGGAGCACGGGTTCATCCCGCCGACGGCGAACCTGGACAGCCTCGATCCGGAGGTCGAGCTGGACGTGGTCGCCAAGCGGGGCCGGGACGCGCCCGTGGAGGTCGCCGTCAGCAACTCCTTCGGGTTCGGCGGCCAGAACGCCGTCCTCGTGTTCAGCAGAGCGTGAGCACCCAGCCGTCAGGAGCCAGCCAAGTGTCGGTCGCACGTGAGTGGCAGGTCGAGGAGAGCATCGTCGTCCACGCCTCCCCGGAGCGGGTCTACCGGACCATCAGCGACGTACGCCGGATGGGCCGGTGGAGCCCGGAGTGCCGGGCGGTGCGGGTGCTGGGCAGGCGCGGGCAGGTGACCCGCGGCACCCGGTTCATCGGCTTCAACCGCAAGGGCCCCTGGGTGTGGTTCACCGAGTGCCGGGTGCTGCGCGCCGAGCCCGGCCGGGACTTCGCCTTCCGCGTCACCACCTTCGGGATGCCGGTGGCCCTGTGGGGCTACCGGTTCGCCGAGGAGGACGGCGCCACGCGGGTGGTGGAGTACTGGGAGGACCTGCGCACCGGCCGCACCGGCAAGGTCGTCGATGCGCTCGGCCGGCTGTTCACGGGCACGGCCCCGGCGGTCCGGCACCGGGCCAATCGGGCGGGGATGCGGGCGACGCTGTTCCGGCTCAAGCAGGCCGTGGAGGGCTGACCTCACCGCCACGGTGGTGAGGGGAAGAACCGGCGGAAGGGGACACCGGGGCGCTCCCCCAGCGCGGTGAAGTAATCGAAGCCGCACCCAACGATCGACCAGTGGTCTTCACCGCGCGAGGAGACGCCCCGGTGGCACCGACCCCCCGACGGCCGCCCGCCCAAGCGACCTCACCAAGCGACCTCACCAAGCGACCTCACCGCCCGGCGCCCCGGCCCCAGTGGGCGCCCAGGGCACGAACGGTCGCGGCCGCGGCGACCGCGTGTCCGCGGCTGCTCAGTCGGCCGGGCTGCGGCCCCCACAGTCCGGACGCGCCCCGGCCCTCCTCCGCCAGGTCGATGTGGAGGCAGCCGTGGCGCAGTGCCACCGACTGCACCCGCTCGCCCAGCAGCCGCTGGTCGGTACGGATCGAGGCCAGCCGGTCCACGGGCAGCTGGCCCGGTGCGGACAGGTCGAAGGGGCTGATCACCGCCGCGTGGCGGTAGGTGCCGGCCCGCAGTGAGGCCAGGACGCGGCTGAGTTCGAGCTCGGTGGCGTCCGCGTCGAAGGACCGGGACCGCAGGTCGGGACCGCCGCAGGCGACGAGCGCCAGGTCACCCTGGAAGGCCAGGGCGGACGCCAGCTGCTGGGAGCGCACCTGGGAGATCAGCAGGTCCCGCCGGCCGCGCAGGCTAAGGCAGGCGACATCCGGCCGGGCCTCGCGCAGGGCGGCGGCGACCCGGTCCGTCCACGGAGCCGGGCCGTAGCCGGGGACCACTGCTGTCGGGGCGGGCTTGGCCCCGCTGTCCCCGAGCAGCACGATCCGGCGCCAGGGGGCACCGGCCAGCAGCCTGGCCGCCTCGCCCGGCCGCAGGCAGCGTGGATCGCTTCCCTCGTCGGTGCCGTCCGCCGTCCGCCGCTGTGCCATCTGCCGCCCCCCGGCTTCCGCTGTCCTCACCCCTGCGTCAGGCGTCTCAGTCTTCCGGCATGGCCGGGGAGTTGCTCCTCGGCGCGGAGCCGCAGGATCTCTCCCCACGGGACCGGGCCGGCGAACACCTCCTGGCCCTGGCCGTCCACCAGCCGCACCGCGACCCGGGTCGCCCCGCTCTCGCCGGGGGTCTGCGCCACCAGCCCGACCAGCTCCGCGGCATTGCGGCGGACCAGCTCGACGAGGAGGGCCCGGTCGGCCGACCCGGTCAGCTCCTCGATCGCGGCCGGTGCCATGGCGGGGGAGTTGTCCAGGGACGGCTCGGCGTCGGCGATCACCTGGCGGGCGGTGTCGGCCAGCAGCCGGTCGCTGAGCGCGATATGAGCCAGTATCCAGTCCACCCCGGGCTCATCGGAGGCCGCCGGCTCCCGCCCCTCGGCGCCGATCGCGGCGGTGGCTGCGGTGTCCAGGTCGGCGTACGCCTTCTCCAGTGCGGCTGGGTCCATGAACGAGCCTTTCCGGGTCGGTTGGGGGCGCGCGCCGCCCGCGCGCTCGTCGGTGCCGGCCAGCGCCAGGGACACCAGCCGCTCGACCTCGCCGGGCCGCAGGTGCTCCAGCTCGGCGACCATGTCGGCCGCCTCCGGATCCCCGCCGCAGCGCAGGAACTTGCGCCGTGCCAGGGTCGCGTGATCGGCGCCGTCCGCCGCGCTTGCCGCGCCGACCGCGTGACGGCGCTCGGCGCGCAGCACCCGGCCGTCCCGGAGCCGTACGGTCACCCGGGCCCCGAGGTTCTTCGTCGCCCGGCGGAAGTCCGTCTCCGGCGCGGACCAGGACGGCGGCAGCGCCTGGGCGGCCGCCTCGTCCGCGGCGGCGACCCACGCCTGGGCCCGTGGCCCCGCCCGGCGCAGCGCCTGCCCCAGCGGGGCGGTGGCCAGCAGGGCGTCCCGGCTGAACGCCGGGTCGTGTTCGGTGCGGACCCTGGCGGCCAGGTCCCAGCGCTCCGGCCGGCCGACCGCCGGGGGTGCCAGGTCGGCCGGCACCAGGGTCCCGGTGAGCAGCGCGGTGGCCACGTTGTACGGGACGGAGAAGTTCAGTGCCGCCACGCTCGATCCGGGGCCGATGTGCTGCCGCCGGGCGATGCGGTCCAGGCCGCTGGTGAACAGGGAGCCCTCCACCACGACCTCGGTGATGTCCGCGGCCGCCACACCGGCGAGCCGGTGGTGGAGGTCGACCGCGCAGTCGACGGCGGCGCTGGTGTAGGCGCTGCCCGGGTGGACCTTGTACGAGAAGGTCTCGGTGTGCCAGAGACTGCCGAGCCCGCTGACCGCCTCCTCGGGCAGGGGGAGGTCGGCGAACCGCTGGAGGAAGCCGTGCGGATGCTCCAGCACGTCCTCCGGCCCGGCCAGCCCGGCGCGGGCGCCGTCGCAGGCCCCGAGCGCGATCCGCACCGGGACGGCGGCGGCCAGCAGCTTGGCGTCGGTGGAGAAGAAGCCGCGGGACAGCGTCCAGGTGGGTACCGAGAAGGCCAGGCCCAGCGCGTCTGCCCAGGTCCTCGCCGGGGCGCGCTCGGCGCGCAGCCGTGCCGCGACCGCCCCGGCCAGGTGGGTGTGCCCGGCGGTCTGGCCGCGGAACGGGCCCAGGGTGGCGGCGGCGGTGATCCGGGCCGCGCACTCGTTGGCGGCCAGCACCGAGGTGAGCAGCCGCCTGCCGTCGAGGCCGAGCGGCCGGGAGTGGACGAGGGGGACGTTGACGCAGGAGTGGGAGAGGTGCCCGGCGTAGGCGGTGTCGTCGAAGTCCAGGCAGATGGTGGCCATGGCCAGGGAGTGGGCGGCGCGCTGCGGATCGTCCTGGAGCGGGCCGCCGTACGCCTGGAGGATCTTGGCGCCGAGCGGGTGCGCGTACCCGGCGCGGGCGGCCCCGAGCTGGCTGAGGATCTGGCTCTTGAGGTGGCCGACCACCCGCCCGGGGGCGTCCTTCAGCTCCAGCCGGCTGCCCCAGGCGGCGAGCCGCCCGATGAGGGTGCCGCCCGTCCCCGGCGGGGTGGTGCCGTCGCCGCCCGCCGCTGTGCCGCTCACCGGGACCGCCGCCCCGCCGCGACCGGCGCGGGTTCCCCGCTCGCCGTGGTCGGTGCGGGCGCGGGCCGCCGCCCGGTGAGGAAGAGCAGGGCGCACAGGCCGCCGATGAGGGTGCCGACGGCGGCGACCTCCATCACCAGCCCCATGCCGTCCACGTAGACCGGCCCGGCCGCGTCCATGACCTGCCGCCGCAGGTCCGGTGGCAGCGCCCCGATCGCGGAGAAGTCGCCGTCGTGGAGCCGGTCGAGGGTCTGCTCCGGGAGCGCTGTCTGCCGCGGCAGTTCGGCCAGCGCGCCGGAGAGGTTGCCGCGCAGGTGGCGCAGGAGCAGCGCGCCGGCGAGGGCGACCCCGAAGACCGCGCCGACCTGGCGGAAGGTGTTGGAGATCCCGGACGCCGTGCCCGCCTGCTCGGCCGGCACCGATTCCAGCAGCGCCACGGTCGCGGGGGCGCCGGTGAAGGAGACCCCGGCGCCGAGCAGGGCCAGCGACCACCAGTAGCCGCCGAAGCCGGTGCCGACCTCCAGCGCGGTGAGCCCGAAGAGTCCGCCCGCGGAGAGCAGCGAGCCGATGACGATCGGCACCCGGGCCCCGTACTTCTCGGCCACGACGCTGGCGGCGAACGAGGCGATCATGATCGGCACGGTCAGCGCCAGGAACCGCACGCCGGTCTCCACGCTGCTCAGCTGGTTGATGCTCTGCAGGTACAGCGTCAGCTGGAAGATCGCCGCGAACAGGCCGAAGAGGCTGAGGAAGTTGACCGTCCCCGCGACCACGACGATCGGGCTGCGGAACAGCTTCAGCGGCAGCATCGGGTCCGGCTGCCGCAGCTCCCAGACGACGAAGAGCAGCAGGGTCACCGCGGAGGCGGCGAACGAGCCGAGGATGAGCGCGGAGGTCCAGCCCTCGGTGTTGCCCTCGATCAGCCCGTACGCCAGGGCGGCGACGGTGACGATGAACAGCAGCTGGCCGACCGGGTCCAGCCGCCGGGCGCGCGGGGCGCGGTTCTCGGTCAGCAGGCGGGCCAGCACGGCGGCGGCCAGGACCCCGATGGGCACGTTGACCCAGAAGATGGACTGCCAGCCGATGTGCTCGACCAGCAGGCCGCCCACCACCGGTCCGCTGGACAGCGCGAGCCCGCCGATGCCCGCCCAGACGCCGATCGCCTTGGCGCGCGCGGCGGGCTCGGTGTAGGCGGCGGAGACCAGTGCCAGCGACACCGGGATCATGATCGAGCCGCTGACGCCCTGGAGGATCCGGCCGGCCAGCAGCAGCCCGATGGAGTCGGAGAGCGCGCAGATCACCGAGGAGGCGGTGAATCCGATCAGCCCGCCGAGGAAGAGCCGCTTGCGGCCCAGGATGTCCCCGGCCGTGCCGGAGGTCAGCAGCAGGCAGGCGAAGGCCAGGGTGTACGCGTCGATGATCCACTGGAGCTGGGTGATGTCCGCGGACAGGTCGTCCTGTATCTCCGGCAGCGCCACGTTCACGATCGTGGCGTCGAGGTAGACCATGAACACGCCGAAGCAGAGGAAGGCGAGCAGCAGCCCCTTCCTGGTGCCGGGCCCGGTCGTCTCGGTCATCGCGGATTCCTCACATGAAGGGTCGTCAACTCCGTTGGGGCGCGCGCCTCGGACACTAATGACCGACGGTCAGTCAGTCAATGACCGACGGTCAGTCAGCGTCGGGGTAGATTGGGACAGGACACACCGAGCGGAGGCGAGCCGATGGCGACCACATCACCCCCTGCCCAGCGGCGACCACGCCGCAAGCGCGTGACCCTCAGCCCCGAGGACCGCCGCGCCGCGCTGATCGCCGGCGCCGCCGAGGTCTTCCGGGAGAAGGGGTTCGCCGCCGCCACCGTCGCGGAGCTGGCCGAGGCCGCCGACGTGGCCAAGGGCACCTTCTACCTCTACTTCGACTCCAAGGACCATCTGCTCGGGGCCATGTGGGAGGAGTACGTCGAGCGGTTCCTGGAGCGCACCCGGACCGTGCTCGACGAGGGCGGCGCCTGGTGGCCGACGCTGGACCGGCTCATCCGCACCCTGATCGAGCACGCGGTGGACAACGCCGCCCTCCACCGCGTCGTCTACCAGTCGGCGAACGCCAAGGCGCTGGAGCTGTGCCGCGACTCCAACCGGCGCGTGGTGGACCTGATGTGCGACTTCGTCGCCCGTGGCACCCTGGTCGGCGCCTTCCGGGCAGCGGACACCACGCTCGCCTGCCGCATGGTCTTCCACGCGGCGGACGGTCTGCTGGACGACCTGATCAGCCGGAACACGCACATCGACCGGGAAGCGGTCACCGCGGCCGTCCTGGAGCTGGCGCACCGCGCCCTGGGCGACCCCGACACCCAGTAGCCCCGCCCCGCTCGCCGCACCACCCACGAACCCCGACCCCCTTCGCCGCTCATCCGCCCCTGCGGCCCGCGGCAGCCAGGGGTGTCCGATGGGGCGCCGCGGAGACCCGTCGGACATCCCCCAACGTGCGGCGGGCACCTGTCAGCCGGCTGAAACGCCCGTCTCAGCGGGATGTCAGGCCGGTCCGGAAGCATCTTGGTTGCACGCCGGCGGCGGGGACATCGCTTCAAGGGCCGCCGCGCGTGCACGGGAGAGGTACCCGAAGCGGCCCAACGGGGTTCCGGGGTGACCCGGATCGGGTGCAAGCCCTCGCAGGTTCGAATCCTGCCCTCTCCGCCACCACCGTCACCGCCGTAGTGAACCGAGCCGGGGGGCTTTTGCGTATGAGTGCCGTCGCGGACGCGGTCCTGGTGGTCGCCAACCCGGCCTCGGGGACGTTCTCCCGGGCCATGGTGGACACCGTCGTGCGGCGGATGTCCGCGGCGGGCGCCACCGTGGAGCCCGCGCTGACCGAAGGGCCCGGGCACGCCCGCGAGCTCGCCGCCAAGGCGGCCGCGCCCGGCGGCCCCGGCACCGTGGTCTCCATCGGCGGCGACGGCACCGCCCACGAGGTCATGACCGGCCTGCTCGGCCAGCTGCCCCGGGGCGCGACCGGAAGCGCGCTCAGCCCGGGACGGGCCGAGGCGCCCGACCGGCTGCCCGCGCTGCTCGTCCTGCCGTCCGGCACCGGCAACTCCTTCTACCGGGAGATCTGGTCCGACCGCCCCTGGCAGTCCGCGCTGGAGGCGGCCGCCACCGCGCCCCGGACCCGCTCCATCGACCTGGCCCGGGTGGCCGAGACCGGCGACCTGGTCCTGCTGGGCGCCTCCTCCGGCCTGGTGGCCCAAGCGCTCATCACCGCCCGCCAGGTCACCGAGTCCGGCCGCGACCGCTACGACATCGCGGTCGCCGAGACCCTGCGCACCTTCCGCCCTTACCCCGGCCGGGTCGTCGTGGACGGCCGGACCGTCCACACCGGCGACACCGTCTTCGTGACCGTCGGCGGCGGCCGGCACCGGGGCGGGCGGTTCAAGCTGCTGCCGAACTCGGTCCTGGACGACGGACTGCTCGACGTCTGCGCCGTCGGCACCGCTCTCTCGCTGCGGGAGCTGCCCGGCCTCGCCCGCGACGGTGAGCACCTGGGCCGCGAGGGGGTGGTGGACGCCCGCGGCCGCCAGGTGGTGATCGAACGCACCGACGGCCTGCCGCTGGTCTTCGAGTACGACGGCGACGTGCGCGGCACCGGCCGCGACCGGTTCACCCTGGACGTCGTCCCGCGCTCCCTGCGCGTGCTCACCCCGGCCTGACCGGCGGAAGGGTGCCCGAGGGGTCCGCGCGGCGTCGCGCAGCCCACCGGACACCCCGGGCCACCGGTCACCCACCGCGACCGACCGGCGACGTTCCGCCCACTATTCCCGGCTCGCGAGGCAGCGGTAGGTCAGGCACCTCACAGCCATCGGTTCGGCCACTCGTGCGGCGGACACGTACCATGGGGTGAGGCCGTGGCGTGATCTGCCCGGCAGGCGCGCGTACCGGACCGGGCGCGCCGCCATCCACGATTCCGGGAGAAGCGCCGCACGTATGCCCACGCGCCACGACATCCGCAATGTCGCCATCGTCGCCCACGTCGACCACGGCAAGACGACCATCGTCGACGCCATGCTCAAGCAGGCGGGTGCCTTCGCCGCGCACCAGCTCGACTCCGTCGACGACCGCGTCATGGACTCGAACGACCTGGAGCGTGAGAAGGGCATCACGATCCTCGCCAAGAACACGGCGGTGAAGTATCACCCCAAGGACGGCGGGGCCCCGATCACGATCAACATCATCGACACCCCCGGCCACGCCGACTTCGGCGGCGAGGTCGAGCGCGGTCTGTCGATGGTGGACGCGGTCGTCCTGCTCGTCGATGCCTCCGAGGGCCCGCTGCCGCAGACCCGCTTCGTGCTCCGCAAGGCCCTGCAGGCCCGGATGCCGGTCATCCTGTGCATCAACAAGACCGACCGCCCGGACTCCCGCATCGACGAGGTCGTCAACGAGACGTACGACCTCTTCCTGGACCTGGACGCCGACGAGGACCAGATCGAGTTCCCGATCGTCTACGCCTGCGGCCGTGACGGCATCGCCTCGCTGACCAAGCCGGAGGAC
The DNA here is from genome assembly GCF_058215555.1 of Streptomyces sp. JLBT605. NCBI lineage: Bacteria > Bacillati > Actinomycetota > Actinomycetes > Kitasatosporales > Streptomycetaceae > Streptomyces > Streptomyces sp. JLBT605. The sequence goes on along the minus strand of NZ_CM177087.1, from coordinate 2,161,549 downwards.
GGCACCGTCCCGGCCGACTCCACCAGCCTGGAGCCGTTCTTCTCCACCATCCTGGAGCACGTCCCGGCCCCGTCGTACGAGGAGGACGCGCCGCTCCAGGCCCACGTCACCAACCTCGACGCGGACAACTTCCTCGGCCGTATCGCGCTGCTCCGTGTCGAGCAGGGCGAGCTGCGCAAGGGCCAGACCGTGGCCTGGATCAAGCGTGACGGCTCGATCTCCAACGTCCGCATCACCGAGCTGATGATGACCGAGGCGCTCACCCGCAAGCCGGCCGAGGTGGCCGGCCCCGGTGACATCTGCGCGGTCGCCGGTATCCCGGACATCATGATCGGCGAGACCCTGGCCGACCCGGAGAACCCGGTCGCGCTGCCGCTGATCACGGTCGACGAGCCCGCGATCTCCATGGTCATCGGCACCAACACCTCCCCGCTGGTCGGCCGCGGCGGTACCGGCAAGGGCGCCTCCGCCAAGGCCGCGGTCAAGGACCGCAAGGTCACCGCCCGCCAGGTCAAGGACCGTCTGGACCGCGAGCTGATCGGCAACGTCTCGCTCCGCGTCCTGGACACCGAGCGCCCCGACGCCTGGGAGGTGCAGGGCCGCGGTGAGCTGGCGCTGGCCATCCTGGTCGAGCAGATGCGCCGCGAGGGCTTCGAGCTGACCATCGGCAAGCCGCAGGTCGTCACCAAGAACGTCGACGGCAAGGTCTACGAGCCGGTCGAGCGCATGACCATCGACGTCCCCGAGGAGCACATGGGCGCGGTCACGCAGCTCATGGGTGTCCGCAAGGGCCGTATGGACAACATGTCCAACCACGGCTCCGGCTGGGTGCGCATGGAGTTCGTGGTGCCGTCGCGTGGCCTCATCGGCTTCCGTACGGAGTTCCTGACCCAGACCCGCGGTACGGGTATCGGCCACTCCATCCACGAGGGCCACGAGCCGTGGTTCGGCACGCTGCAGACCCGTAACAACGGCTCGCTGGTCGCCGACCGAGCCGGTGCCGTCACCGCCTTCGCGATGACCAACCTCCAGGAGCGCGGCGTGCTGTTCACCGACCCCGGCACCGAGGTGTACGAGGGCATGATCGTCGGCGAGAACTCGCGCGCCGACGACATGGACGTGAACATCACCAAGGAGAAGAAGCTCACCAACATGCGCTCCTCCTCCGCCGACTCCTTCGAGGCGATCGTCCCGCCGCGCAAGCTGTCGCTGGAGCAGTCCCTTGAGTTCTGCCGCGACGACGAGTGCGTCGAGGTGACCCCGGAGGCGATCCGCATCCGCAAGGTCGTCCTGGACCAGAAGGAGCGCGGCCGCACCGCCTCCCGCGCCAAGCACGGCTGACGCGGAGCCGACGCCACGGCTGACGGCCGGCCCTGAGCGGATTCACGGCACGGCATTCACAGCCCGGCATTCACGGCACGGCGCCCCACCGATCGGTGGGGCGCCGTGCCGTTTTCTTTTCTCCCTCTCTCCGCTTTCCCCCGCTTTTCCCTTCCTTGACCGCCGGTCGAGTAGATTGCTCACGGACGGCTACCACAGGGGGAGTTGGCGGAGCTCTGGGATCCGCTCGATCGCCCCGGCTCCTGCCATGACATAAACCTGTCAGTCAACGCGTTTACCACCAACGGCCGTCCGGATATCGGTAACGAAGATCCGGATGATGCGTTAACAGTCCGTTTCGCGTGTGTCTGTCTGTGGCAGCTTTGTCCGGATTTCGGCGCTCCGCGCGTAGATGATGTGACCAAAGCGAGACCCTTTAAGTGTGGTTTACGCGGCTGGGGTGCTCAATCATGGGGTCCATTGAGCTCGGGTCAATGGGTCACGCGCTGTGGGGAGCGCTGGCCTACGAGCGCACGTGGGGGTGCCAGGTCTCGTCGCTGTCAGGGGTGTCAGCGTGCTTCCGGTGCCCTCTCTCGTAGTGACAGTGACTCCTGAGGAGGCAAACCCATGCGCGGTGCCAAGAGCGCCAAGTGGGTCGCGATGGCCGCGGTCGTGGCGATGGCCGCGACCGCCTGCGGCGGCGATGATGACAAGGACAGCAGCGGGAAGGACGGCGGCTCCGGCGAAGGCGTGATCAGCGCTTCCTGGGCCGACCCGCAGAACCCGCTGGAGCCGTCCAACACCAATGAGGTGCAGGGCGGCAAGGTCCTCGACATGATCTTCCGCGGTCTGATGGAGTACGACCCGAAGACCGGTGAGGCCAAGCAGGCCATGGCCGAGTCGATCGACACCAAGGACCAGCAGACCTTCACCTTCAAGCTCAAGAAGGGCTGGAAGTTCAGCGACGGCACCCCCGTCACCGCCAAGTCGTTCGTCGACGCCTGGAACTACGGCGCGCTCATCGACAACGCGCAGCTGAACTCCTACTTCTTCTCCGACATCGAGGGCTACGACGAGGTCCACCCGGAGAAGGAAGGCGCCAAGGCCAAGGCCAAGACCATGTCCGGTCTCAAGGTCGTGGACGAGCACACCTTCACCGTGAAGCTGAAGGAGAAGTTCTCCACCTGGCCCAAGCGCCTGGGCTACAAGGCCTACTCGCCGCTGCCGGAGTCCTTCTTCAAGAACCACGACGAGTGGCTGAAGAAGCCGATCGGCAACGGCCCGTACAAGATCGACTCGTACAAGAAGGGCACCGGGATGAACCTCTCGGTGAACGAGTCGTACGCCGGGGATGAGAAGCCGAAGAACAAGGGCGTCTACCTCAAGGTCTACACGGACTACACGACCGCCTACAACGACGTCATGTCCAACACCCTGGACGTGATCGACGACGTTCCGGCCGGTCAGCTCGCCAACGTCGAGGCGGACTTCCCGGACCGCTACATCAACCAGCCGGCCGGCATCATCCAGACCATCACCTTCCCGCTCTACGCCAAGGGCTGGGACGGCAAGGACGGGGCCAAGCTCCGTCAGGGCATCTCCATGGCGATCAACCGCCAGGAGATCACCGAGAAGATCTTCAACAAGACCCGCACCCCCGCCGCCGACTACACCTCCCCGGTGCTCGGCGCCCCGGGCGGCTACTCCAAGGACGTCTGCGGAGAGCTGTGCGAGTACAACCCGGAGAAGGCCAAGAAGCTCATCGAGGAGGCCGGCGGCATCCCCGGCGGCACGATGGTCCTCTCCTCCAACGTCGACACCGGTTCGCACAAGGACTGGATCACGGCCGTCTGCAACAGCATCAACAAGGTGCTGGGTGACAAGGACGCCTGCCGCATCAACCCGGTCGGCACCTTCGGCGACTTCCGTAACCAGATCACCAAGCGTGAGATGAAGGGTCCGTTCCGCGCCGGCTGGCAGATGGACTACCCGCTCATCGACAACTTCCTGACCCCGCTGTTCAAGACCGGCGCCAGCTCCAACGACGGTGAGTACAGCAACAAGAAGTTCGACGACCTGATCGACCAGGCGAACGCCGAGCCGGACACCGACAAGGCGATCAAGCTCTACCAGGACGCCGAGAAGCAGCTCGTCAAGGACGCCCCGGGCATCCCGCTGTGGTACCAGAACGGCAGCGGCGCCTACTCCACCCGTGTTGACAACGTGGCCCTGGACGCCTTCAGCGTCCCGGTCTACAAGGACATCACGGTCAAGTAAGTGACGGGCGGGCCTTCCTGACACTTGGGAAGGCCCGTCGTCATGCCCAGCAGGAGGCAGCAGCCGGGGGAGCCACAAAACGACCCCGGCTGCTGTGCTTCGGAATCTTGAAGGAGTTTCCATGGGGCGCTACGTCATCCGACGACTGCTCCAGATGATCCCGGTCTTCCTCGGGACGACCTTTATCATCTTCGCGATGGTCTACGCGCTGGGCGACCCCGTTGCCCAGATGTTCGGCGACAGAACGCCGGACCCGGCGACCCTGGCACGCATCCGCTCGGAACTGAACCTCGACAAGCCGCTGGTCGAGCAGTACTGGATCTACATGAGCGACATCTTCCAGGGCGACTTCGGCCAGGCGTTCACCGGTCAGGAAGTCACCGAGATGATGGGCGACGCGTTCCCGGTCACCCTCCAGCTCACCACCGTCGCCATCGTCATCGAGATCGTCCTCGGCATCGGCCTCGGACTGCTCTCCGGCCTGCGCCGCGGCGGCATCATCGACTCGCTGGTGCTGGTCTTCACCCTGCTCGTCATCTCGATCCCGGTCTTCGTCATCGGCTACGTCGGGCAGTACTTCATCGCCGTGAAGTGGGGCTGGGTCAACCCCTCGGTCACCAACGCGCTCGACCCGGCCTGGGAAGAGATGCTCTTGCCCGGCTTCGTGCTGGCCGGCCTCTCGCTCGCCTACGTCACGCGGCTCACCCGGACCTCGATCGCCGAGAACCTGCGCGCGGACTACGTGCGCACCGCGATCGCCAAGGGCCTGCCGCGCCGCCGGGTCGTCGGCATCCATCTGCTGCGCAACTCGCTGATCCCCGTGGTGACCTTCATCGGGACCGACGTCGGCGCCCTGATGGGTGGCGCCATCGTCACGGAGGGCATCTTCAACATCCACGGCGTCGGCTTCCAGCTGCTCCAGGGTGTCGTGCGGAAGAACTCGCCGACCGTCGTCGGCTTCGTCACCATCCTGGTGCTGGTCTTCCTGCTGGTGAACCTGCTCGTCGACCTCCTCTACGCCGTGCTCGACCCGAGGATCCGCTATGCCTGACCAGATCGAGAAGACGTCCACAGCGACGGTGGAGCCCACCGGCTCCGTGAGCAAGACCCAGGCGGCGGCCACGGCCGACAAGCGCGACAAGCCGCGCAGCCTGTGGGGCGACGCCTGGCGCGAGCTGCGCCGCAACCCGGTCTTCATCATCTCCTCGCTGCTCATCCTGCTGCTGGTCACGGTCTCGCTGTGGCCTGGGCTGTTCACCTCCACCGACCCGCGGGTGTGCGAGCTCACCCACGCGCGTGAGGGCAGCACCTCCGGGCACCCCTTCGGCTTCGACACGCAGGGCTGCGATGTCTACGCCCGCACCATCTACGGCGCCCGCGCCTCCATCACCGTCGGCATCTGTGTGACCCTGGGTGTGGCGCTGCTCGGCGGCATCCTGGGCGGCCTGGCCGGCTACTTCGGCGGCTGGTGGGACTCGATCCTCTCCCGGCTCACCGACATCTTCTTCGGCATCCCGCTGCTGCTCGGCGGCCTGGTCTGCCTGTCCGTCATCAAGGGCGGCAACATCTGGACCGTCGTCGGCTTCATGATCACCCTCAGCTGGCCGCAGATCGCCCGTATCGCGCGCGGCTCGGTGATCACCGTCAAGGAACAGGACTACGTGCAGGCCGCCCGCGCCCTGGGCGCCGGCACCGGCCGCATCCTGCTCCGGCACATCCTGCCCAACGCCGTCGCCCCGGTGATCGTCGTGTGCACCATCGCGCTCGGCACCTACATCTCCATCGAGGCGACCCTGTCCTACCTGGGCGTCGGCCTCAAGCCGCCGACGGTCTCCTGGGGCCAGGACATCTCCGACGCCGCCCGGCAGTACCGCAACGCCCCGCACATGCTGATGTGGCCGGCCGGTGCGCTGAGCCTCACGGTGCTGTCCTTCATCATGCTCGGCGACGCGGTGCGCGACGCCCTCGACCCCAAGCTGCGCTGAGGGAGGCGTACGTGACCACCATCGAGAAGACTGCCAAGGTCCCGGCGCCGCGCGACGGCGAGGACAACGGCGCCCCGCTGCTGGAAGTCCGCGACCTGCACGTGGAGTTCCACACCCGGGACGGCGTGGCCAAGGCCGTCAACGGCGTGAACTACACCGTCAACGCGGGCGAGACGCTCGCCGTCCTCGGCGAGTCCGGGTCCGGCAAGTCGGTGACCGCGCAGGCCATCATGGGCATCCTCGACATGCCGCCCGGCAAGATCCCGCAGGGCGAGATCTTCTTCCGCGGCCAGGACATGCTCAAGATGAGCAAGGAGGAGCGGCGGAAGATCCGCGGCCGGAGGATCGCCATGATCTTCCAGGACGCGCTCTCCTCGCTGAACCCGGTGCTCACCGTCGGCTACCAGCTCGGCGAGATGTTCCGCGTCCACCAGGGCCTTTCCCGCAAGGAAGCCAAGCTCAAGGCCATCGAGCTGATGGACCGGGTGCGCATCCCGGCCGCCAGGGAGCGGGTCAACGACTACCCGCACCAGTTCTCCGGCGGTATGCGTCAGCGCATCATGATCGCCATGGCGCTGGCGCTGGAGCCGGACCTGATCATCGCGGACGAGCCGACCACCGCGCTGGATGTGACCGTCCAGGCCCAGGTCATGGACCTGCTCGCGGAGCTCCAGCGCGAGTTCAACATGGGCCTGATCCTGATCACCCACGACCTCGGCGTGGTCGCCGACGTTGCGGACAAGATCGCGGTCATGTACGCGGGCCGGATCGTGGAGACCGCGCCGGTGCACGAGCTGTACAAGCGGCCCGCGCACCCCTACACCCGCGGCCTGCTCGACTCCATCCCGCGCCTGGACCAGAAGGGCCAGGAGCTGTTCGCGATCAAGGGCCTGCCGCCCAACCTGCTCAGGATCCCGACGGGCTGCGCCTTCAACCCGCGCTGCCCCAAGGCGACGGACCTCTGCCGCGAGGAGATCCCGGTCCTGCACTCGGTCACCGAGCAGGACGGCACTGAGCTGGATGGACGCGGCAGCGCGTGCCACTTCTGGAAGGAGACGATCCATGGCTGAGCTCAAGAAGAACGAAGAGGCCGTGGACGCCACCCCGAACACGACCGAGGTCGAGGAGGTGGACGCCGCCACCGTCGAGGAGGCGGTCGCCGCCATCGAGGCGCCGGTCGAGCGGGGCGAGCCGATCCTCCAGGTCCGCAACCTGGTCAAGCACTTCCCGCTGACCCAGGGCATCCTGTTCAAGAAGCAGGTCGGCGCGGTCAAGGCGGTCGACGGAGTCTCCTTCGACCTCTACCAGGGCGAGACCCTGGGCATCGTCGGCGAGTCCGGCTGTGGCAAGTCCACCGTCGCCAAGCTGCTGATGACCCTGGAGAAGGCCACCGCCGGTGAGGTCTTCTACAAGGGCCAGGACATCACCAAGCTGTCCGGGCGCGCGCTGAAGGCGGTCCGCCGGAACATCCAGATGGTGTTCCAGGACCCCTACACCTCGCTCAACCCCCGCATGACGGTCGGCGACATCATCGGGGAGCCCTTCGACATCCACCCCGAGGTGGCGCCGAAGGGCGACCGGGTCCGCCGCGTCCAGGAACTGCTGGACGTGGTCGGCCTCAACCCCGAGTACATCAACCGGTACCCGCACCAGTTCTCCGGCGGTCAGCGGCAGCGCATCGGCATCGCCCGCGGCCTGGCGCTCAACCCGGAGATCATCATCTGCGACGAGCCGGTCTCGGCCCTGGACGTCTCCGTCCAGGCGCAGGTCATCAACCTGATGGAGAAGCTCCAGGACGAGTTCAACCTCTCCTACCTCTTCATCGCCCACGACCTGTCCATCGTCCGGCACATCTCCGACCGGGTCGGCGTGATGTACCTGGGCAAGATGGCCGAGATCGGTACCGACACCGAGATCTACGACCACCCGACGCACCCCTACACCCAGGCGCTGCTGTCGGCCGTCCCGGTCCCGGACCCGGAGTCGCGCGAGGGTCGCGAGCGCATCATCCTCACCGGTGACGTGCCCTCCCCGGCCAACCCGCCCTCCGGCTGCCGCTTCCGCACCCGCTGCTGGAAGGCGGAGGAGAAGTGCGCCAAGGAGATCCCGCTGCTGGCGGTGCCCGAGCGCTTCAAGGGCAAGGACACCCCGGCCGCGCACGAGTCGGCGTGCCACTTCGCGGAGGAGAAGGACGTCGTCCACGCGTAGTCGCTCCCGCTGAGGGTTGACCCGGCGACGGCGCCCGGGACCGTGGGTATTTCCACGATCCCGGGCGCCGTCGCCGTACCACCGGCCACTTCCGCATCAACAGGGGAACGTCTGTGCCAAGACGGGAACAAGATCGCCCGAGACGCGGCGCGTGTCAGCGGTGGATCATTAACGTGGTCCCATGCGCCGTAAGGGACTTACTCTCTCCTCGCTCCTGCTCACCTCGGTCCTCGCGGTCTCCGCGACCGCCTGCGGAAACGATTCCGACTCCGCTGACGACCCGAACCCCGAGGCGACCTCCTCCCACACCCCATCCACCCCCGAGGAGACGGACAGCCCGCTGACCCAGCGGATCAAGGCCGTCAACAAGGCCATGGCGAGCACCTCGTTCCACGCCTCCGGAACGACCACCGCCCTGGGTGGCGGCAAGCAGGAGATGTGGTCGGACCCCAAGCACGGCATGCGCATCAAGATGACCGGCAAGAAGTCCTCCGGCGACATCTACTGCAAGAACGGCACGAGCTACATGAGCGCCGCGATGGTGGCCGACACCGTCAACCAGCAGGGCGGCATCGTGATCACCGTGCCGGACCGACTGGCCGATGTCTGGGTGACCAGCGATACCGGCCAGGGCTGCGACGTGTTCTACCAGATAGCGGAGACGGCCAAGCTGGCGACCACCGAGGAGCCGCGCAAGGTGGCCGGCAAGGACACCACGGCCCTGTCGGTGTCGGAGGCCGGCGCGGAGGACCTCTACCTCATCGAGAACGGCGCGCCACACCTCCTCCAGCAGCGATCCACCCGCGACGGCCGCACCAGCACCACCACCTACGACTCCTTCGGCAAGAAGGTCACCGTCAAGGTGCCGACCGACACCATGCCGATGGACGAGTTCCGCAAGGAAGTCATCGGCTCCTGACGCCCCGCCGACGCCGGTTCGGCGAAGAGCCCCGCGCCGAGGAAGCCGGATACGGCGGAGCCGGGCTTCGTCGCCGCAGCCGCATCCTGTATCCGCTGCTCTGAAAGGGACCCAAAAATGAGTGAGCAACCGCCCCGCGCCGTGCTGCGCCGCTCCGAGGACGGTGAGTTGATAGACGTCGCCGGAGTCGCCCACTTCTTCCGGCTGACCGCCGAGCACACCGAAGGCCGCTTCGCCTTCGAGGAGTTCACCCTGGAACCGGGCATCATCGGCGCCCGGCCGCACGTGCACCATCAGCACGACGAGTACTTCTACGTCCTGGAGGGCGAGCTGACCCTGCACAACGGGGACGGCGAGGTCGTGGCGGGGCCGGGGGACCTGCTGGCGGCGGTGCGCGGAACGCCGCACGGATTCCGCAACGCGGGCACCGAGCCCGTCCGCGCGCTGTGCCTCTACACCCCTGCCGGATACGAGGGCTACTTCCGCGAGGTGCACGCGGCCGTCGCGGCCGGAGCGGAAGTCACCGACGAGCTGCTGGCCGAGTTCCGCGGTCGCTTCCACACCACCTCGTACGAGGGATAGCTGAGCGTGGAACACTGCCGCCCCCTGGGGGCGCAGGCGAGTCAGGTCCTGCCGGTGAATATTTCGACATCCTCGAGCGCGTCAGCTGCGGCACCGGAGAGCAGCCTGTCCTCCAGCAGGTTCCTCACAGCAGCTACCGCCTGCGGGTTGACTTCGCGATGCAGCCGGGCAAGGTGACCCAGCGATAGGGCGGCCGCACGTCTCACGTCAGGCGCCGGGTGGGAAGCGAAGTAGATGAGCCAGTGCTCCACCCAGTGCCTGTCGGTGATGTACAAGGCAGCCGATATCAGGGACTCCGTAATTCTTTCTTCTTGCCCGGAACGAAAGGCGTCTTCAGCCTCTGCCACAGAGAGCGGTCGAGGAGATTGGTATTGCATGGGTGGGACCTCGCTATCAGATCAACAGGATGACAGGTGTCGGCTCACCGGCTCGGGGGCTTGATCTTTCCTTTGGAGGTCACAAGACCTGATTTTCGTAGTGCGCTCTGCATCTGTTGGCTCAACTCGTCCCATTTTCGCACGTGTCCATGATATATGCCCGTGCCGTTGTGTGTTTCGTCGAATACAGCGAACTCTCCCGCCTCGTAGTCCACTCCGACTCGGCGCGTGGTATTGGGATTGAATGGGATCGAATCATCCAGAGTGCTCTGTGGATTTGCCGGTTCGGGGGCGGCATTTCCTCTTTGTGTCTGACCGTGCTTGGGCGACGGTTCGAACTTGAGCTCCGGCTTTTCCTCCCCCGGGGAGTCCGAAGATTGTTCCTTCCCCTCGCGAGACGAGGCGTCGCCTGAGCCTGCATTGCCGCCTGCGGTCATCAGCACGACGCCGAGCGTGCCGAGGGCCGCGGCGTGGAGGGCCGCTTCGGCGGTGATGGTGCCTGCCGCCGCGCCGGTGCCGGCGAGGGCGAGGGCGCCGCCGGGTGGGAAGAGAGCGAGCAGGGAGAGCAGGATGAGGGCGAAGCCGAGATACGCCAGGAAGTTGTTGAGCGCGTCCAGCAGGTGGAAGTTGCGGAACAGCTTGTCGCTGGGCCCCAGCCCCTGCTGCTGCATGCGCAGCAGCAGCACCACACCCGTGGCCAGTCCGCCGATGGCGGTCCATATCCGGAAGCGGATGATGGCGTGCAGGTCGGCGAAGGCCAGCGTGCTGGTCGCCTGCCAGGTGCGCAGCAGCGTCGTGAGCTGCCAGGCGATCCAGGCCAGTCCGGCGACGCCGAAGCCCATGAGGACGGCCGGGCCGTCGCCGGTGGTGAAGCGGTCCCGGATCTCCGCGGCGGCGGGGAAGGAGCCGGCGCCGAGGAAGACCAGGGCGGGGAGTGACAGCGTCAGGGAGACCAGGACGAACCACGCCCGGCGCGGATCCCGCATCGCGCGGGCGGCTTGCCGCACGGTCCGCAGGCCGATCCCTCGCCAGGCGTGCTGGTGGTCGGAGGCGTCGATCTGGGTGACGGTCCAGGCGACGGTGCGGTGGAGCGTCTCGACGCCGGGGTGGTGGGGGCGGGCCGCGGCGTAGAGGAGAGCGCGACGCATCCGGGCGAAGCGGAGGGCGATCAGGGTGGACCACGGCAGCCGCCACAGCGCGTAGCCCGCGAGCGCGGCGAGCCCGGTGTGTCCGGCCCGCTCGGCGGAGAGCAGGACACCGGGGATGGTGCGTTTGGCCCGGCGCAGCTGCCACAGGTCGGCGGTGATCGCGACGGCCAGGCACACCAGCGGTACCGCCCACAGGATGCCGTCGACGTCCTCGACCAGCGATTTCGTCTCCCGGTCCCTGGGGTGCAGGACGGCGTAGTTGGCGAGGATGTGGTGGGTGCAGGCGGCGGCGATGGGCAGCAGGCCCAGGGCGCGTAGCCAGCCGCGGGTACGGAAGAGGATGCCGACGCCCAGCGCCGCGGCGGCGGTGTAGACGAGGTGGGGGCTGGTGGCCGCGGCCGGGTGGGCTCCGCCCAGCTCCAGGGTGCTCACCGGAGCGGGGAACCAGGCGGAGAAGACCTGGTCGGGGCCGGGGACATAGGGCGGGTAGAGGCTGTCGGGGATGATCCAGCCGCCGGAGCGGTGTGCCATGGCCCGGTCCGCGTCCAGCCCGTAGCGGGCGACCGCCTCCAGCAGCCCGAAGCCCGCGCCGATCGCCCCGCCGGTCACCACGTAGTCGGTGAGCCCCCACTGGCGGCGGATCTTGACGTTCCACGCCGCCAGCAGCAGCGGGGTGATCTTGACGAGCTCCTCGATGACCGGGTCGGCGGTGTAACTCGCCGTCCGCACGGCGTTGAGCAGCGCCCCGCCGCTGGGCTGGTCGGCGACCGAGCGCGTGTAGGCGTACTCCAGCAGCGCGGCGGCGATGCCGCACCCGTAGACGCCCACCCCGATCGCCAGCAGCACCGTGGAGATCCGCACCGAACGCGTCGGTGCGGACAGCGCCAGCAGCTGCACCACGCCGTACACGGTCGCGGCCACCATCAACAACGCCACGCCCAACCCCCATGGCCGACGGCCCAAAGTCACGACGCTAAAGGGGAGGTGGGTCGTTCACAAGAGACTCTTGAGCCCCGCTTGTCCCTGCTGACAGGGGGCGAAGCGGCGTGGCCTCGGTCGGGTGAACGGCGTCGAGATTCCCCGGCCCGGGCCGCCGAGGCTCAGTATGATTCAGAGTATGAGCCTCGAGCGCGTGACGATCACGATTCCGAGCGAGACGCTGAGTGCCGCCAGGGAGGCGGCCGAGCGGGAGGGGCTGAGTGTCTCGGCCTGGCTGTCGCGGGCGGCCGAGCGGGCGGCCAAGATCGAGGCGGGGCTGGCCGCCGCGGAGGAGGTGCTGGCGGAGATCGAGCCGCCCACGCCTGACGAGCAGGGCTGGGTGGATCAGTTCATGGACACGGTGACCAGGCCGGTCGGGCATGACGGCCCTGATGCGGCCGACCATCGGGTGGCCTGAGAGTGGGGCTTGGGAGGGGGAGATTCCGATGACCGCTCTGCGTCCCGTCGTCTATGACGCGGGCATGCTGATCGCCGCCGAACGATCCCAGGCTCGGGTCTGGCGGGCACACCGGGCCTACCTCATGGCGGGTGGCGTACCGCAGGTGCCTGCCCCGGTCGTCGCTCAGGTGTGGCGGGACGGCGCCCGCCAAGCCCGACTCGGCCAGTTGCTGAAGGGGTGCGATGTCCCGGCCATGGACAACTCGACCGCTCGCGAAGTGGGTGAGCTCCTGGGGAAGTCCGGCACTTCGGATCCCGTCGACGGGGCCGTGGCGGTGCTGGCCGCCCGGTTGGGTGCGGCCGTGCTGACCTCGGACCCGGAGGACATCGGGCACCTGCTCGGCTGTCTGGGGGTTCCGGGGAAACCGGTCACCCTGCAGACGGTCTGAGCCCGGCCCCGATATGCATTGCTTAAGCAATACGCAAGACGAGCGCATTCCGCAGTCCGATCCTGGGCCACGCGGACGCGAAAGGTGCATTTCATATCCCTTTGGGGTGATATGGGTCCCTAGTGCTGATCTTGGACCCTGAGGAGGCACCTCATGCGCGGAGCCAGGCGTACCCAGTGGGCCGCGTGCGCCGTCATGGTCGCCGCCGTGGCCACGGCCTGCGGGGGTGGGGGCGACGGCGGGGGTGGCGGCGACGGGGTGGTCCGGTCCTCCTGGGGGGACCCGCAGAACCCCCTGGAGCCCGCGAACACCAATGAGGTCCAGGGTGGCAAGGTCCTCGACATGGTCTTCCGGGGGCTCAAGCGGTACGACCCCAAGACCGGCGAGGCCAAGGACATGGTCGCCGAGAAGATCGAGAGCACCGATCAGCAGAACTACACCGTCACCCTCAAGCCGGGATGGACCTTCAGCAACGGCGAGAAGGTGACCGCGAAGTCCTTCGTCGACGCCTGGAACTACGGCGCGCTGCTCGACAACCGGCAGAAGAACGCCTACTTCTTCGAGTACATCGAGGGCTACGACAAGGTCCACCCGACCCAGGGCAAGCCGACCGCCAAGACCCTCAGCGGGCTGCAGGTCAAGGACGACCGGACCTTCACCGTCAAGCTCAAGCAGAAGTTCTCCACCTGGCCCGAGACGCTCGGCTACAACGCCTTCGCACCGCTGCCCCAGGCGTTCTTCACCGACCACGCCGCCTGGGTGAAGAAGCCCGTCGGCAACGGCCCGTACCTCGTGGAGTCGTACGCCAAGGGCTCGGTCATGAAACTCCGCAGGTGGAACGGGTACCAGGGCCCCGACAAAGCCGAGAACAACGGTGTCGACCTGCGCGTCTACACGGACAGCAACACCGCCTACACCGACCTCCAGGCGGGCAACCTCGATCTGGTCGACGACATCCCCGCCTCCCAGCTGACCAACGTCCAAGGGGACCTGGGCGACCGCTACATCAACCAGCCCGCCGGCATCATCCAGACCCTCGCCTTCCCCTTCTACGACAAGCGGTGGAGCGGCCCGGACTCCGACAAGCTGCGGCGCGGCATCTCGATGGCGATCAACCGCGCGCAGATCACCAAGACGATCTTCCGCTCCACCCGCACCCCCGCCACCGACTGGACCTCCCCGGTCCTCGGCGCGGACGGCGGCTACAAGGCCGGACTGTGCGGGGACGCCTGCCAGTACAAGCCGGCGGACGCCAAGAAGCTGATCCAGCAGGCCGGCGGGCTGCCCGGCGGCAAGATGACCATCACCTACAACGCGGACACCGGCTCCCACCGGGAATGGGTCGACGCCGTCTGCAACAGCATCAACAACGCGCTGGGCAACAGCCGGGCGTGCGTCGGCAACCCGGTCGGCACCTTCGCGGACTACCGCAACCAGATCAGCGACCAGCAGATGAAGGGCCCCTTCCGCGCCGGCTGGCAGATGGACTACCCGCTCATCCAGAACTTCCTCCAGCCGCTCTACTACACCAACGCCTCCTCCAACGACGGCCACTGGAGCGACAAGAAGTTCGACGACCTGGTCGACAAGGCCAACGCCGAGTCCGACACCGGCGCCGCCGTCTCCACCTTCCAGGACGCGGAGGGTGTGCTCGCCGACCAGATGCCCGCCATCCCGCTCTGGTACCAGAACGGCAGCGCGGGCTATTCCGACCGGCTCAGTGACGTGGCCCTGAACCCCTTCAGCGTCCCCGTCTACGACAAGATCAAGGTCAGCTGACCGCATGGGCCGCTACGTCATCCGGCGGCTGCTCCAGATGGTCCCGGTCTTCATCGGCAGCACGTTCCTCATCTTCTTCATGGTGTACGCGCTGGGGGACCCGGTCGCCGCCCTCTTCGGCGACCGTGCCCCCGACCCGGCCACGGCAGCCCAGATCCGCGAGGATCTCTACCTCGACGAGCCCCTGTGGAAGCAGTACCTGCACTACATGGGGCAGATCTTCCAGGGCGACTTCGGCACCGCCTTCAACGGCGACCAGGTGACCGAGCTGATGCGCGTCTCCTTCCCCGTGACCCTCCGGCTCACCATGGTCGCGATCTTCTTCGAGATCGTCGTGGGCATCACCCTCGGCGTCCTCAGCGGCCTGCGGCGCGGCCGCGCCCTGGACACCTCCGTCCTGCTGCTCACCCTGGTCGTCGTCTCCATCCCGACCTTCGTCAGCGGCTACGTCCTGCAATACCTGCTCGGGGTGAAATGGGAGTGGGTCAGCCCCACCGTCTCTCCCGACGCCACCTTCGACGAGCTGATGCTGCCCGGCGCCGTACTCGCCCTGACCTCACTGGCGTACGCCACCCGGCTCACCCGCACCTCGATCGCGGAGAACGCCCGCGCCGACTACCTGCGCACCGCCGTGGCCAAGGGACTGCCGCGCCACCGGATCATCAGCCGGCACCTGCTGCGCAACTCCCTCATCCCGGTGGTCACCTTCATCGGCACCGACATCGGCGGACTGATGGGCGGCGCCATCGTCACCGAGCGGATCTTCAACATCCACGGCGTCGGCTACCAGCTCTACCAGGGCATCCTGCGGCAGAACTCGCCCACCGTGGTCGGCTTCGTGACGATCCTGGTGATCGTGTTCCTGCTGGCGAACCTGCTCGTCGACCTGCTCTACGCCGTGCTCGACCCGAGGATCCGCTATGCCTGAACACCCCTACGACCCCAAGGAGGCCATCGCGCCCACCGGCGGGGGAGGCGCCATGGACCTGGCCACCGGAGAGGCCGAGACACTGGAGCGCGGCCCCGGGCACGAGCAGGGACCCGAACCGGCCGTCAAGGCCCGCAGCCTGTGGTCGGACGCCTGGCACGACCTCATCCGCAACCCGATCTTCGTCATCTCCGGGCTGGTCATCATCTTCCTGATCGTGATCGCGATCTGGCCGGAGTCGATCACCAGCCGGGACCCGCTCAGCTGCGATCTGGCCAAGGCACAGCAGGGCTCCCAGGCCGGCCACCCCTTCGGCTTCGACACCCAGGGCTGCGACGTCTACACCCGGGTGGTCTACGGGGCCCGCGCCTCCATCGAGGTCGGCATCTGCGCCACCGCCGGCGCGGCCCTGCTCGGCAGTGTGCTCGGCGGACTCGCGGGATTCTTCGGCAGTTGGGGGGACGCGCTGCTCTCCCGGGTCGCGGACGTCTTCTTCGGCATCCCGATCGTCCTCGGCGGCCTGGTCTTCCTGTCCGTGGTCACCAGCGGCTCCATCTGGCCGGTAGTCGGCTTCATCGTGCTGCTGGGCTGGCCGCAGATCTCCCGCATCGCCCGCGGATCGGTCGTCACCGCCAAGCAGAACGACTACGTGCAGGCCGCCCGGGCACTCGGCGCCGGCAACAGCCGGCTGCTGCTGCGGCACATCGCGCCCAACGCGGTGGCCCCGGTCATCGTCGTCGCCACCATCGCCCTGGGCACGTACATCGCGCTGGAGGCCACCTTGTCCTTCCTCGGCGTCGGCCTGAAACCGCCCACCGTCTCCTGGGGCATCGACATCTCGTCCGCCTCCACGCACATCCGCAACGCCCCCCACATGCTGCTGTGGCCGGCCGGCGCGCTGAGCGTCACGGTGCTGGCGTTCATCATGCTCGGCGACGCGGTGCGCGACGCCCTCGACCCCAAGCTGCGCTGAGGAGCCGTCGATGACCATCGCGAAAGAGGGCCCGGGCCCCGTCCCGGTGTCGCCCGACGAGGCGGCGCCCCTGCTCCAGCTGCGGGAGCTGCGGGTGGAGTTCCGCACCCGGGACGGTGTGGCCAAGGCCGTCAACGGCGTGACCTACAGCGTCGACGCGGGCGAGACACTCGCCGTCCTCGGCGAGTCCGGGTCCGGCAAATCGGTCACCGCGCAGGCCGTGATGGGCATCCTCGACTCACCGCCGGGCTTCGTCACCGGCGGCGAGATCCTCTTCCGGGGGCGGGACCTGCTCAAGGCCGGCGCCGAGGAGCGCCGCAAGGTGCGCGGCGCCCGGATGGCGATGATCTTCCAGGACGCCCTGTCGTCCCTCAACCCCGTGATGACGGTCGGCGCCCAGCTCGGCGAGATGTTCCAGGTGCACCGGGGCATGTCCCGCAAGGACGCCAAGGCCAAAGCCATCGAGCTGATGGACCGGGTCCGCATCCCCGCCGCGCGCGAGCGGGTCGGCGACTACCCGCACCAGTTCTCCGGCGGTATGCGTCAGCGCATCATGATCGCCATGGCGATGGCGCTGGAGCCGGACCTGATCATCGCCGACGAGCCGACCACCGCGCTGGACGTCACCGTCCAGGCCCAGGTCATGGACCTGCTCGCGGAGCTCCAGCGTGAGTACAACATGGGCCTGATCCTCATCACCCACGACCTCGGCGTGGTCGCCGACGTCGCGGACAAGATCGCGGTCATGTACGCCGGCCGGATCATGGAGACCGCCCCCGTCCACGAGCTCTACAGGCGCCCCGCGCACCCCTACACCCGCGGCCTGCTCGACTCCATCCCCCGGGTCGACCTCAAGGGCCAGGAGCTGTACGCGATCAAGGGCCTGCCGCCCAACCTCACCGCGATCCCGCCGGGCTGCCCCTTCAACCCCCGCTGCCCGCGCGCCCAGGACATCTGCCGCAGCGACCGGCCCCCGCTCTACCCGGTGACCGAGGAGGACGGCACCGAACTGCCGGGCCGGACCAGCGCCTGCCACTTCTGGGAGGACGAACTCCATGCCCGTTGAGCCCCCCGCGCCCGCTCCGTCCGCGCCCGCCACCGGAGCCGAGCCGATCCTCGAGGTCCGCGACCTCGCCAAGCTCTACCCGCTCACCCAGGGCATCGTCTTCAAGCGGCAGATCGGCGCGGTGCGCGCCGTCGACACCGTCTCCTTCTCCCTCGCCCGCGGGGAGACCCTCGGCATCGTCGGCGAGTCCGGCTGCGGCAAGTCCACCGTCGCCAAACTCCTGGTCCACCTGGAGCAGCCCACCTCCGGCACCGTCCGCTTCAAGGGCGAGGACATCACCAAACTCTCCGGCCGCGCGCTGAAGGCCGTACGCCGCAACATCCAGATGGTCTTCCAGGACCCCTACACCTCGCTCAACCCCCGCATGACGGTCGGCGACATCATCGGCGAGCCCTTCGAGATCCACCCCGAGGTCGCCCCCAAAGGCGACCGCCGCCGCAAGGTGCAGGAACTCCTCGACGTCGTCGGCCTCAACCCCGAATACATCAACCGCTACCCGCACCAGTTCTCCGGCGGCCAGCGCCAGCGCATCGGCATCGCCCGCGGGCTGGCCCTACGCCCCGAGATCATCGTCGCCGACGAGCCCGTCTCCGCCCTCGACGTCTCCGTCCAGGCCCAGGTCATCAACCTCATGGAGCGGCTCCAGGCCGAGTTCGACCTCTCCTACATCTTCATCGCCCACGACCTGTCCGTGGTCCGCCACATCTCCGACCGCGTCGCCGTCATGTACCTGGGCCGCTTCGCCGAGGTCGGCACCGACACGCAGATCTACGAGCACCCCACCCACCCGTACACCCAGGCCCTGCTCTCCGCCGTCCCCGTCCCCGACCCGGCCGCCCGGCACCGCCGCGAGCGCATCCTCCTCTACGGCGACGTCCCCAGCCCCGCCAACCCACCCTCCGGCTGCCGCTTCCGCACCCGCTGCTGGAAGGCCCAGGAACGCTGCGCCCTGGAAGTCCCCCTCCTAGCCGTCCCCGCCGAATTCCGCCACACCGAGGGCCCGGCGGTCCACGACTCGGCCTGCCACTTCGCGGAGGAGATCCGGGTGGTACCACCGGAACCGGAGGAGCCGGATTCTGGTCAGGAGCCGGAGCCCGGTCCCGAGGGTGCTTAGAGGTAAATCCCCCAAGGCGCGGTCAGGATGAGGTAGGCGGCGTAGCAGAGGCCCATGGCGATCCCGATGATGACCACCGCCATGACCGACTTGAGGACAGGCCGACCGCTGCTGGGCTCCGCCTCATGAGCTCGCTGCGGATGCCGCGGGAGAGTAGCGGGGAACGTGGGGCGCTCTGGCTGCATGGCACCAGGCTATGGCGCCGGACCAGGGCCGCACATGAGCTCGATGGCGACGGCCCAACGACCCGTCTGAGTAGGGGTACTCATGATCACCGACTGCTTCTCTGCATAGGATCGCCCCTTGCAGTTCGTTGATCACGTAAGGACGCGGGGCGGGGACAATGGCGACGGCCTTCGATCAGGAGTGGGCGCAGCTCAAGGCGGGGACGTCCGACGACGTGAGCATGCGGCTCGCGAGTGCGGACAAGGAGGGCGACGATGGTTCCCCCGGAGGCGGGCTGAAGGCCAGCAAGAACGCATGGATTACGGCCGGAGTCATGGTCGGAGCCCTCGGCGGAGCGGTCCGGGGGGCACTGAAGAGTCTGGAGGAGGGGCAGAAGGGCGGTGCCGGTTCTGATCCCCTGACGTTCATCCCGGTGATCAATCCTGCCCTCGCCGCAGGTGGTGTGCAGTGTGTTGCGGCCCAGCAAGAGGTCTACGGCACCTGGCAGCCCTATCTGCGTGATGTGGCCCTCAGATGTGAATCACTGGTGGACCTGATGGGGATAGCCGGATCCGAATTTGCCAGGGGCGACGGGACCCTTGCCTATCAATTCGAGAAGCTCAACGACGGTTACACGGACACCCCTGACATCGGCGGCAAGGGCAAGGGGTGATCTGAACAATGGACTTCAGCACGTTGAAGGCACTCAAGCCGGCTGACTTCGAGACCGCGGCCGACGGCTACCGTAAGGCCAGCTCCGTAGCGAATGGCGCCAAGGAAAGCCTGGAGCGGCAGATCACCGCCTACATGCGACGCGAGCTCAAGGGCGAGGCTCGGGATGAGGCGTTGACACAGCTTTCTGAGCTGTCGCAGAACTTCCACTACATCGAGGTCGAGTGCGGCCTGGTGAGTACGTCTCTCAACGCTCTGACCGCCGAGTTCCGGGCGGTGAAGAAGCGGCTCGACGCGGCGCTTGAGGACGCCGAGGAGATCTGGAAGTTCAAGGTCAACCCGGACGGCTCGGTAACTTACCCGGCGGCCGGCGAGGAGACCGATGGCAAGACGCCCGCAGGCGGCACGGTAACCGGACGAGCCATGGATATCGATTCCGCCACACCCGACGAGTTGTTCCGTGACGTGAACGGTGTGGAAGAACTGGAGAATTCCCGTCACCCCAACCCGAACTACGCGGCAGCGGTGAGGTGCGCCAACAGTATTGCCCAAGCCGTCGCGGACGCGACGGAGATCGATGAGAGGTGGGCCCCTAAGCTGCGGCAGCTGAAGGCCGACGATGACCTGACCGTCTCGGACGCCGACTGGGCCGATGCGAAGCAGGACATGGGCGGTGTTCGCAAGGCCGCGAAGGGTTATCTGACGGACGTCAAGATCCCGTCCAAGGACAGCGATCCAGCGTCGAACGCCGCTTGGTGGAAAGATCGCTCCAAGGAGGAGCAGGAGGCTCTTGTCTCTCTGTACCCCGCCAGTGTAGGCGCGCTGGACGGGCTTCCCGCCGAAGTCCGCGACTCCGCGAACCGGGTGGTGCTGCAAGAAGACTACGCCGAGACGCAAATTGCTCTGGCCGAGCACAAGGAGAGCGAACCGAAGGACGGTCGACCAAAATACAAGAATTTCAAAGACGGCATCATTGTATCCAGTAGCGACTGGGACGAATGGGAGGAGAAGCGCACGCAACTTGAAGGTCGAATAAAAGGCATGGAAGCGATCCAGAATCGTTTCAATCGAAGCGGCGAAGATGGCTTGCCGGAAGCGTACCTGCTGGGCTTCAGCTCAGAGGGCAGAGGGCGCGCCATTATCGCCAATGGAAACCCTGACACCGCCGATCACACCGCAGTATACGTCCCTGGCACTGGAGCGAAGCTCGCCGACATCAATGGGCAAATTAACCGCGGGGTGAACCTATGGCAGGCGTCAGATCCCCTCGCGGGTGGGCAGAAGGTTTCGACCATTACGTGGCTTGGCTACGATGCGCCCCAGGATCTTTTGACAGATGCGACGCGCGATAAGTTTGCGGACGACGGTGCGCCCGCGTTCAACAAGTTCATCGATGGCCTCAATGCTACGAACAAGTCAGGGTCCGACAGTCATATTACGGCGGTTGCTCACTCCTATGGCACCTTGCTTATCGGACATGCGGCCAGCCACGGTGACCTCAACGCGGACGACGCGGTTCTCGCAGGAAGCCCTGGCGTCGACCTGGGGAGAGCTGAGGACCTGGACGTACCTAAGGGACACGTTTGGTCTGAGTACGCTGACGGCGACCCGGTTCCAAATTTGGGCCGACCGTTTCATGGAGGCAGTCAATGGAAGATGGGCGGCGGCACCCTTCTAGTGCCGAGCGATGAAATATTCGGAGCAAATCGGATGGCCACCGACACCGATGGACACGGCGGCTACTGGAATTATGACCACGATCAGAAGAAGCCGAGTCTCAGCATCCTGAATCAGGCACAGGTCATCACGGGGCATTATGGGAAAGTGGCGCTAGAGTAGCATGAATGAAAATCTGAGAATGCCAAGGCATTGCCTGGGTATTGCTATTGCGGCAATCCTTCTATGTGCTACGGGATGCAGCTCAATGGGTAATTCGAATGATGACAGCTCGCCGAGGGAAGTTCACCCGGAGAAGGCGGAGGAGCTGGCTAGCAGACTCTCAAGTGGCCTCCTTGACATCACCCACCTCCGGGGGAAGGTGTCGCCGGGAGGCCCCGGGGCGGAGACGTCCGGCCGCGATGGGGGGCGTTACACCATTCAGCATTTCTGGTCTATCGCTGGCCCATCTCGGGATGAGCTGACGCGAGGCTTCGAGCGCCTGCACAGCGAACTTTCAAAGAAGGGTTGGCGCATCACTCGTTACGGTCACGCCCATTCCTTGGACCGGCAATTGCAAATTGAGGCTGTTCATGAGAAGGACGGCTATTCGCTGTTGGCTGAGCTGTTGATCAACAGTGCCAGCAAGAATCAGGCCCCCAATGCTTCCAAGGTGGATATGATCTACTTCGCCGTCGGGTCCCCCACCTATCGGTCACCCAAAGGTGTGGACCCGAATGACTACTGATTCATCGTGAGTGGCGCGTGGTGGGCGGCTCAGGCGCTGGGGAACTCGCCGCGCTTGATGGCGGAGACGAACGAGGTCCAGCCGTCGGCGGAGAATATGAGCGCGGGGCCGTCGGGGTCCTTGCTGTCGCGGACGGGGACGACGCCTTGGGCGCGGGTGAGGTCGCGGGAGAACTCGACGCACTGGCCGCCGCTGCCGTCGCTGTACGACGACTTGACCCACTCCCACTCGGCGGCGGTGAGATCTATGTCGGCACTCATGCGCGGTACTCCTTGAGCAGAGTCTTGATCAGGGCCACTGACTCAGCCGGGGACAATGCGTGCGCTCTGAGCAGATCGTAGTCATCCTCAGCAGCGGCGACCGTCTCGGCGAGGTCGTGCATCCTTCCCCCTACCCGGGTCTCCGTGTACAGCACCGCAGGGGAGTCCGTGAAGCGCAGCACAGTGAAGGGCTTCATGTGTGGGGTCGGAGCACCGGCTGAGAAGGGCATCACCTGAAGCTCGATGTGCGGTGACGCGGCTGACTTCAGTAGATGGCCAAGCTGCCCGGCCATGACCTCAGCGCCACCCACGACGGTTTGGAGACATGCCTCGTGGAGGATGGCCCACAGGAGCGGCGGAGTGTCTCGCTCGAACACCTCACGGCGCCGCAGGCGCGCGGCTACCCTGCCCTCGATCGCCTCTGAGCTGGCCCTGGGGTTCGACACGCGGAAGATGGCCCGCGCATAGCCCTCTGTCTGGAGAAGACCCATCACGACGTCTGCCGAGTAGTCCAGGATGCGCCACGCCTTGCGCTCCAGGTCGAGGTACGGAGCGAACCACGAGGGATGGTCGCCGTCGTCGATCCTTCTCAGCAACCCTGCGAATAACTCACCGGTGCCGAAGACCTTGTCGCAGCCCTTGGCGAACTTCTCACTCGGCTTGGAAGGCAGCTTTCCGGCTTCTGCCCGGCTGACGTACGCCTCGGAGTAGCCCGTTGCTCTGCCTAAGTGCTTCTGCGTGAGCTTGCGGGCGAGGCGCACCTGCTTGACGTCACGCCCGAAGCGTTGGAGGGGGTTCAAGTGCTGGGTAGGGCTGGTCTCGTCCAACGCTGTGACCTCCGGTCGTCTGGTCCCGGCCAGCATCAACGACGGCTATGCGGTTTGCTCGCAGCCGTTTAAGCGGTCCCACCGTACGCCGAGTTGGGTTGTCCTGGTGACGAATTGACTACACCCAGTGCACCAGGTAGGAGGCCCCGTTGGAGTCGCGGAATGAACCCCGGCGCTCCCCGTTCCAGATCGGTGACCGCGTTCGCGGCATGTCGTACGTGGCCCCGGACCGGTTCCGTTGGGAGCGGCCGGAACCGTTCGAGGGGGTTGTCGTCCAGATCGGCAGCGGCTGGGCGGGGGTCGAGGCCGAGCGTGCGTTTCTGTGGGCGCGGCTGGACGACGGTACGGAACGGCAGTCGCTGATGTCGGAGACGGAACTGCTGGAGCACCCGTCGTGAACCACCACGTCATCAAGGGCGCGGAGTGGATCCTGGCGCCGGAGACCAGTGAAGGCGCGCCCGAGGCGATCTATGGCGCGGAATGCCTGACCTGCCCGGAGGAGTGCTGGATGGACGACGACCCGCGCCCGGTCGGGGCGTGGGCCATCGGCCATACGCGGGCGGACGCGACGCACCGGCAGTTCCTGATGACGACGCAGCGGCACTGGCGCGTGGACCCGAGACCGGGCGAACCGGTCGCCGGGCCACCGAGGGCCCCGGTCGGTGACGAGCGGCCGCCAGCCCGGCCCGCCGTGAACGGCCTGGTGAGACGTGGCGCGGCCATGGTGGGCCGCATAGCCGGGCTGGTCTTCATCGTCGTCATGTCTGCGGCCTGCGGGTTCGTCGCCGGGGTGCTGCTCGTCGGAGGCTGATCACCGGCCGGGCAAACCGGCGGTCAGCTGTAGTTGTTCCGCACCCACGCCTGCCATTCGCGCTTGATCTGCGACTCGGGGTAGAGGATCGGGTCCTTCCCCGGGCGGGACTTCTTCACGATGTGGTGGAACGGGCTGTAGCCCAGGTAGTACGACATCGTGCAGGACTCGATGGCCGCGGAGCCGCCGTACTCCTCGTTGATGTAGGCGTAGACGCTGGAGCTGAGCGCGTACCCGCGGGCGGCCGAGGTCGCGGAGGACTCGTAGATCTGCGCGTCGGTGGGCGGATTGCCGGTGAAGGCGCCGGAGCTCACCGCATCGCGGATCCACTTTCCGGTGTCGGTGTCGGCGTACTTGCCCGTGCCACCGCTGTCCGGGCGGGCGGCCCAGACCGTCTCGAACCAGCGGGCGAAGCCCTCGATGACCCAGGCGTCCTGGCGGCGCTCCTCCTCCTGGTAGCCGAAGGGGCTCATCAGGCCGTGCGCGAACTCGTGGACGAAGGTGCGCTCCATCTGGACATCGGTCCCGGTGACCCGGACGACGATCCGCGAGCCGGCGATCGACCCTCCGCCGATTTCCTTGCCGTACGTCTTGGTCGGCTCGGTCGCCCACTGGTCGAAGTTGTAGCCGCCCGCCTGGGTGTCCGCCCAGCTGCCGCCGTGGGTGTTCTCGCCCGTCCGGAACCAGCGGTTGGTCGTCTTCTGGTCCTTGGCGACGAAGGCGACGAACCCCTTCTGATAGAGGGAGTGGGGCGCGAACTCCTTCATCTTCTCGATGTTCCAGGCGGCGGCCTCGCTCGCCTCGTCGAAGTACCGGTCGACGTACGCCTTGTCGGCGGCCGGTGCCGCGAGGGCGACATGCCCCGACCTCTTGATGTACAGCGGGCCCTCGTCCCAGGGCGCGACGATCTTGTACGGCTTCCAGGCCGTGATCTTGCCGCCTTCGACGGTGACGGTGTACCGGCCCTCGTTGAGCATCGGATCGTCGTCGTCATCGTCGGCGTCGTACGCGGTGTGCACGCCGACCGCGATGACCCCGGACGCCTTGGTGACGCCGCTGCTCGCGTACTGCAGATCCTCGCCCTCGCGCACCTCGACGCCGCCCAGGTCCATGCCCAGGCCGTCGAGGTTCTTCCACCACTGCTGGGCGGTGGGGCGTGTCTGATCCGAGAACGCGGCCAGGAAGGCCTGCTCGTCCTGCTCGACGAGCGCCTTGTTCAGCCCCTCGACGACATCCGCCGGTGTGGCCGGGGCCGCGGTCGTGGAGGTCGTGGGGGCGGGAGCGGCATCGCCCTGCTGCGCGCCCTTGTCGTCCGAGCCGCCGCAGCCGGAGGCGAGCAGCACCAATGCCGCCGCCGCTCCCGCTGCCCGTATCGCCCTGCGCAACCCATTCACCCCGTTTTTTGACCGTGCTCCGCCAACAGGGCGTCGATCCTAACCACCCGCTCGGCAGCTCTGAGCAGCGGGTTCGTGGCCGCACAGCTGGGCTCTGCGGTACACCAGTTGAGTAGCGGTACTCATGACCGCCGGCTGAGCTGCCTCATAGGATCGCGGCTTGTAGTTCGTGATCATGAAAGAGCGCAGGGGTGGGGCGTGACGACGGCTTTCGAGCAGGAGTGGGCGGGGATCAAGGCGGAGGTATCCGGGGACTCGGGCATGAGACTCGCGAGCGCGGAGGGCAAGGACGGCGGCGGCGACTCGGGTGGGGTCAAGTCGCGCAAGCTCGCCTGGACCACGGCCGGGACCAGCGTTGGGGCAATCGGAGGGGCGGTACGGGCGGCGCTGAAGAGCATGGAGCAGGGGCAGGGGGGCGACAGCGGATTCGACCCTCTGGCGGCGATCCCCGTGCTTTCCCCCAACCTCGCCGCAACGGGTGTGCAGAGCCTGGCGGCTCAGCGGGAGGTCTACAGCACCTGGAAGCGTTATCTGAAGGATGTGGCCGTCAGGTGCGAGGTTCTTGAGGCGCAGATGGGGAAGGCCGGATCTGAATTCGCCGGGAGCGACCGAGAGATCGCGTTCGAATTCGGAATGCTCAATGACGGCTACGGGGAGACCCCAGGCCGCGACGGCAAGGGAAAGGGCTGATCCGGCATCATGGACTTCGCCACTCTGAAGGCCCTAGACCTTGCCGAGTTCGAGACTGCGGCCGACGGCTACCGGACGGCGGGCGCGACAGCGAGCAGCGCTAAAGACAGCCTGGAGCGCCAGATCGTCATCTACATGCGCCGCGAGCTCAAGGGCGAGGCTCTGGACCAGGCGGTGAAGCAGCTATTTGAGCTAGCAAAGAATTTTCACTACGCCGAAGTTGAGTGCGGCCTGCTGAGAACGTCTCTCAACGCTTTGGCCGCCGAGCTCCGGACAGTGAAGAAGAGACTCGACGCGGCGGTTGAGGACGCCGAGGAGATCTGGAAATTCACGGTGCACTCAGACGGGTCAGTCAGTTACCCGGCAGCTGGTGACAAGGTCGACGGTAAGACACCCGCAGGCGGCACGGTGACCGGACGCCCCCTGGATATCGAGTCAAGCACACCGGACGAGTTGTTCCGCGATGTGAACGGTGTGGAAGAAGCGGAGAATGCCCGCCACCCCAACCCGAACCATGCGGCAGCGGTGAATTGCGCCAACCGCATTGCCCAAGCCGTCGCGGACGCGACAGAGATCGATGAGAAGTGGGCCCCGAAGCTTCGGCAGCTGAAGGCCGACGACGACCTGACCGTCTCCGATGGCGATTGGCTCGACGCCAAGCGGGACATGGGCGGCGTTCGCGAGGCCGCGAAGGAGTCGCTGACTGGCGTCAAGATCCCATCCGAGGACAGCGATCCGGTAGCGAACGCCCAGTGGTGGAAGGGGCTTTCCGAGGAGGAAAAAGACTCTGTCGTCTCGCTGTATCCCGCCAGTGTGGGTGCCCTGGAGGGGCTTCCTGTGGATATTCGCGACCAGGCGAACCGCACCGTCCTGGCTGAGGCTCATGCAGATGTTTCTCAAAAGCTACATGAGTTTTATCTAGAGAATCCTGAACCCACGAAAAAGGGGTATCGCTATAATGACGAGACAGGGCTTCCGGTGGGATGGACGGATACAACAAGCTGGAACGAGTGGGACAAGAAAAGATCGGTTTTTACTAACCAGATAAAGGGAATGGATGCCATTTTTGCCCGCTTCGAAAGGGTCGGCGAGGATGGCCTGCCGGAGGCGTATCTGCTGGACTTCAGTCACGAGGGTAATGGGCGCGCGATTATTGCCAACGGAAACCCTGACACTGCGGAACACGTTGCGGTGTATGACCCTGGCACCACGGCCCGACTGGACAAAATTGAGGGCGATATCAATCGCGGCGTGAATTTGTGGAAGGCGTCCGATTCGCTGACCAGTCAGAAGGTCTCCACCATTACCTGGCTTGGTTATGATGCGCCGCAGGACCTCGTATGGGATGCCTCTCGCAGCAGCTATGCGGATGACGGTGCGGCTGCCTACAATAAATTCATTGACGGTCTTAATGCTGCAAACCTATCGGGAGCCGACAGTCATATCACCTCGGTTGGTCATTCCTATGGTAGTACCCTCATTGGTTCCGCAGCTCGCCAGCACGACCTCAACGTCGATGACATCGTCTTCGCGGGTAGTCCTGGCGTCCAAGTAGCCAACGCCGTAGATTTGGATGTTGCCAAGGGCCACGTTTGGAATGAGGAAGCCGACGGGGACAAGGTCCCAGAATTGGGCGGCGTCTTCCATGGTGGGACGAATTGGAAGAGATCGCTTGATGCCGGAATTATCCCAAGCGATGATGCCTTCGGGGCTAATCAGATGGCTACCGATACTGAGGGGCATAGTGGCTACTGGGATTACGATGACGACAAGGGCAAGCCGAGTCTCAGTCTCTTGAATCAAGCCAGGGTCATCACCGGGCTATATGGTGAGGTGAAACTCAAGGATTCCGGGGGCAGCTGGCGTGAACCAGGGCACTGGGGTGAGTGAAATGAAGAAGAATCGATGGCTCGGGCTGGCCCTCGCTGCTGCGATGGTCTTCCTGTGTACTACGGGATGCGGTTTTATGCATGATTCAGATGGCGCGCCGAAAGAAGTTCACCCGGCGGCAGCCAAGAAACTCGCCAGCAGGATATCTAGTAGCCTCCTCGACATGACTCACCTCCGGGGAAAGGTGTTGGGGGCTGGTCCCGGGGTCGCGGCCTCCGACGACGGCAACGGGGAGTACGGCGTCCAGCACTTCTGGTCTATCACGAATCTCTCTCCGGACGAGCTGACTCACGGATTCGAGCGCTTGCGTGAGGAGCTTCCGAAGAAGGGCTGGCGTGTCACTCATTTCGGTCACGCAAATTCAGAGGCCCGACAGTTGGAAATGGAAGCTGTTCATGAAAAGGACGAGTACTCGCTGTCTGTGGAGCTCTTGATCAGGAGCACCAGAAAGAATCAAGCCCCGTACGCATCCAAAGAGGATATGATCCATTTCTCCGTCGGATCTCCCACCTACCGTTCACCTAAAGGTGTCGACCCTAACGGCTACTACTGATTGAGCGAGCTGGATTAAGGACGGCGCATCCCTTCCCTGGCCGCGAGCGGCGGCGGCTCCGGGAAGTGGCAGGCGGTGAGGTGGTCTGGCGCGTTGCCTTCCGCCTGGGCCAGGGGCGGCTCTTCCCGCGCGCAGCGGTCCTCGGCCTTCCAGCAGCGGGTGCGGAAGCGGCAGCCGGAGGGTGGGTTGATGGGGGAGGGGACGTCGCCGGTGAGGCGGATGTTCCCCCAGCTATCGCTGGGAGGTGCCCCCACGCGGTGGGGGGTGGACTCGCCCTCCTCGTCCATCAACGCGTCGGCTTCCGGGACCGCCGACAGCAGTGCGTGGGTGTACGGGTGGCGGGGGCGGGTGTAGAGCGCGTCGCGGTCGGCGAGCTCGACGATCTTGCCCAGGTACATCACGGCGACGCGGTGCGAGAAGTGCCGCACCACGGCCAGGTCGTGGGCGATGAAGAGGAAGGCGATGGACAGGTCGCGCTGGAGGTCCTGGAGGAGGTTGACCACCTGGGCCTGGATGGAGACGTCCAGCGCGGAGACCGGCTCGTCGGCGACGATCAGTTTGGGTTGGAGCGCCAATGCTCTCGCCACGCCGATGCGCTGGCGCTGGCCGCCGGAGAACTCGTGCGGGAAGCGGTTGTAGTGCTCGGGGTTGAGGCCGACGGTCTCCAGCAGCTCGCGGACCCGGTGCTCGCGGCCGCGCGGGGGACGGATGCCGTTGATCTCCATGGGGCCGGAGATGATCGTGCCGACCGTCTGGCGGGGGTTGAGCGACGAGTAGGGGTCCTGGAAGATCATCTGGATCTGGGAGCGGATCGGGGCCAGCTTCCGGCGGTCCGCGTGGGTGATGTCCTGGCCCTGGTAGGTGAGGGTGCCCGAGGTGGGCTCCAGGAGGCGGGTCAGCAGGCGGCCGGTGGTGGACTTGCCGCAGCCGGACTCGCCGACCAGGCCGAGGCTCTCGCCCGAGCGGATGGTCAGGTCGATGGAGTCGACCGCCCGCACGGCGCCCACCCGGCGCCGGAAGGGGAAGCCGCCCAGTACCGGGAAGTGCTTGGTCAGGTTCCGCGCGATCAGGAGGTCCTCACCCATCGGTCGGTCCTCACCCATCGGCCGGTCCTCGCTCGTCAGTAGGTCCTCGCTCATCGGGTGCTCCGGCTTCTTCGCAAGTTCTGCCGCTGCTCGGGCGTGAGATGGCAGGCGGCGCCGCGGCCGGGCGGCAGCACCGGCCGCTCGGTGGCGCACCGGCCCTCACCCGTCTCCTCGGCGAACTCCGTGAAGCGGCACCGGGGGTGGAAGGCGCAGCCGGACGGTGGGGCGAGCAGGCTGGGCGGGGTGCCGGGGATGGGGGTGAGCGGCCGGTCCGCGACGGCCGACAGCCGCGGCATGGAGTCCAGCAGCCCCCAGGTGTAGGGGTGCTGCGGTTCGCGGAGGACCTCGCGGACCGTTCCGCGTTCGACGGCCCGGCCCGCGTACATCACGAGGAGATCGTCGGCGGTGTGGGCTACGACCCCCAGATCGTGGGTGATCAGGATGATCGCGGAGCCGTACTCCTGCTGGAGGTCCTTCAGCAGGTCGAGGATCTGGGCCTGGACGGTGACGTCCAGCGCGGTCGTCGGCTCGTCGGCGATCAGCAGATCCGGGTTGCAGATCAGCGACATGGCGATCAGCACGCGCTGCCGCATCCCGCCGGAGAACTGGTGCGGATAGTCGTCCACCCGCCGTGCGGCGCCGGGGATGCCGACCTTGGTCAGCATCTCCACGGCCCGCCGCCGGGCCTCCCGCCGGCTCGCCCCGGTGTGCTTGGCGAACGGCTCGGCGATCTGGCGGCCGACTGTGTAGTAGGGGGAGAGGGCGGTCAGCGAGTCCTGGAAGATCATGGCCATGGTGTTGCCGCGCAGCCTCTCCAGTTCCCGGGACGGCGCGCCGGTCAACTCCCGCCCGTCCAGGTGGATCCGGCCCCGGATGGTGGTGTGGCGCGGGTCGTGCAGCCCCAGGACGGCGAGACTGGTCACCGACTTGCCGGAACCGGACTCGCCGACGATGCCGAGCGTGCGGCCGCGCGCCAGCTCGAAGGAGAGGCCGTCGACCGCCTTGACGGTGCCGTCCTCGGTGTCGAAGTGGACGTGCAGGTCGCGGACGGAGAGGAAGGCAGCGCCGCTCGCGGCCGGCGCCGGGGTGCCTTCGTCGCTGGTGGGACTGGTCCTGGTGGTCACTGGCCGGCACTCCTAGGCGAGGCGCACGCGCGGGTCGATGACGGCGTAGAGCGCGTCCACGATGATGTTGGCGATCACGATCGCGGTGCAGCTGAAGAGCATGACCCCCATCAGCATCGGCAGGTCCTTCTCGGTCACCGACTCCACCGCGAGCCGGCCCAGACCGTGCAGGGTGAAGGTGAACTCGGTGACCATCGCACCGCCGAAGAGCGAACCCAGGTCGATGCCGACGATGGTCACGATGGGCGCGACGGCGCCGCGCCAGGCGTAACGGAAGAAGACCGTCCGGCCGGACATGCCCTTGGCGCGGGCGGTGCGCACATAGTCCTCGTCCAGCGCCTCGATCATCTGCGAGCGCGTCATCCGGCTGTAGTTGGCGATGAAGATGATCGACAGCACCAGCCAGGGCAGCAGCATCCCGCTCATCCACTTCGCCGGGTTCTCGCTGATCGGGACGTACTCCGGGCGGTCCAGCACCCCCCAGGAATCGACCAGCAGCCACAGCGCGATGGTGCCGACGAAGTAGATCTGGAGCGAATTGCCGATCAGCGACAGCGAGCTGAGGAACTTGTCCGCGAAGGTCCCGCGCCGGGCGGCGGCGATCATGCCGATGGAGATGCCGATCACCAGGAAGACCACGGCGCCGCCGAGTGCGATGGACAGCGTGGTCGGGTAGCGGTCCAGGATCGTCTCCCACACCGGCTGGCCGTTGCGGAAGGAGTAGCCCAGACACGGCGCCGAGCAGTGCCCGATGTCGAAGTCCCGGCCGGCGAAGATGCCCACCAGGTAGTGCCAGTACTGCACCGGGACCGGATCGTCCAGCCCCAGGTTCTCCTTGATGATCGCCAGCGCGTCCGGGCCGCAGTTCTTCCCGCAGGCCAGCTGCGCCGGCTCGGAGGGCAGGGCGAAGAAGAGGAAGAACGTGATCGCGCTGATCAGCCAGATGATGACGATCGCGCCGAGTGAGCGGCGCAGCAGGAATCGCAGCATGGCGTCGCGGATCTTCCCGGGTCTACTTGACGTACACGTCGGTCGGGGAGGCGGTGCCGTACACCGAGTGGTACTTCACCCCGCCGATCCCCGAACCCCAGATGGACCACTGGCGGTTGTAGAAGATCGGGATCGCCGGGACGTCGTCGACCAGGATCCGCTCGGCCAGCGCGACCCATTCGCCGGCGGCCTTCCGGACGTCCGTGATCTTTCCGATCCGGTCGATCTCGGCATCCACCTTCTTGTCCCGCAGGTGCCAGTAGTTCTGGCTGCCGTCGCTGATCACGCGGCTGTCGAACAGCGGCGGGACGACGGTCGAGCCGACCGGCCAGTCGGCGCCCCAGGAGGCCCGGTAGATGTCGAAGGTGTTGTCCACCTTGGCGATCTCGGTGGTGTAGTTGTTGGAGTCGATCTCCTTCTTCTCCACCTGGAATCCGGCCCGCTCCAGCGCCTTGGTGACCACCACCGAGACGTTCTGGTACTCCGTGGTGTTGGGGTAGGCGTAGACGATCCGCTGCCCCTCCTTGCCGGCCTCGCGCAGCAGCTTCCGGGCCGCCGCCGGGTCACCGGCGGGGTTCTTCTTCTTGCCGTAGGGGTCGATGTCCTTCCAGCCGGCCGACGAGGGGGCCATCAGATTGCCCGCGATCTGACCGGCCCGCGCCCCGCCGAACTGGCCGAGGATCTGCCCGTTGGGCAGCGCGTACGCCAGTGCCTGGCGGACCTTCCTGTCCTTGATCCGGTCCATGTTGATGGCCATGTAGTCGACGTACGGCTGGATCTCGTTGAAGGTGCGCTCCTTGGCGGAGCTGTCCTTCAACACCGACGGCCCGGTCTCGACGGTGACCGCGTTGGTGAAGGACATGCCCTGCTTGTCACCGCCCCGCTCGGCCAGCAGCCGCCGGGAGGAGACCGGCTCCTGGACCCCGAAGCTGATGTCGAACTTCTCCGGGTACTGGTGGCGCACCGCGTCGGACCCCGGATCCCACTGGTCGTTGCGGACCAGGGTCAGCTGCTTGCCCGGCTTGTGGGTGCCCACCTTGTAGGGGCCGGAGGCGACCGGGTGGCTGTCGTACCTCTCCTTGGTGTCCTTGCCGCCGTCGGAGGGCACCGCGCCGATGTTCGGCATGGCGACGGCGTACGGGGTGTCCGCGTGCGGCGCCAGGAAGTGGAAGACGATCGTCTTGTCGTCGGGGGTGTCGAGCACGTCCGACGGCAGGTGGTCGCCGTCGTACGGGCCGTCCGGCAGGGCCTTGCGGAAGGACTGGCCCTCACCGGAGAGCCACTGCGGGATGTACTGCGGCCCGTCGGTGGCGAACTTGGCGTACAGCCGCTCCACGCTCTGCCGCACATCGGCCGAGGTGATCGGCGAGCCGTCCTCGAACTTCAGGTTGTCCTTGAGGGTGTAGGTCCAGGTCCGGCCGCCGTCGGAGGAGGTGCCGGTGTCGGTGGCCAGGTCGCCGACGACCTTCACGTGGCCGTCGGTGCCGATCTTGTAGGTGGTCAGCGACCGGTTGTAGAGCATCTGCACGGTCAGCTGGTCGGCGTAGTAGATCTGCGCGGGATCCAGGTGGGTGAAGGCGTCTCGCTGGAGGACGCTGACCGTCCCGCCCGGCTTGGCGCCGGGGACCGGGGCGGCGGGGCCGGTGGATTCGGCCTTGCTGCCCAGCGAGTAGTTCTCCGCCCGGTTCTTGTCGATGGTGGTGTCCGGGCCGTTGGAACCGTCGCCGCCGCCCCCGCCGCTGCTGCACGCGGTGAGCACGAGGGCCCCGGTCGCCAGGGCGGCGGCGATCAGCCGCGCTCTGTGCGGAAGAGATGACGTCATGATCGTTCCCACCCGTCTGGCTAGCGCTTGGTTTTCGGATCGAACGCGTCCCGGACCGAGTCCCCGAGCAGGTTGAAGGCGACCACGAAGATCACCATGGCGATGCCGGGGAAGAACATGTAGGTGATGTCGTTCTGGTAGTGGCGGGAGCCGGTGGCGAACATCCGGCCCCAGTCGGGGGTGGGCTCGACGATGCCCACCCCGAGGAAGGACAGCGCCGCCTCGGTCGTCACGAAGGCCGGCAGCATCAGCGTTGCCTGGACCAGGATCGGGGTCCACAGATTGGGCAGCAGTTCCTTGCGGATGATCCGCCAGGGCGAGGCGCCGGTGACCTTGGCGGCCTCGATGAACTCCCGTGTCCGCAGGCTGAGCACCTGCCCGCGCAGCAGCCGGGCCAGCCCCATCCAGCCCAGCATCCACATCACCAGGATGAGCGTGACCACGCGCAGCGCGGTCGGGGTCTCCTTCTCCGGGCTCACGAACAGCGCGTACACCACCGGGGTGAAGGCGATGAAGGACAGCTGGGCGGGGAAGGCCAGCAGCAGATCGATGAAGCGGCCCAGGAAGTAGTCCGTCCGCCCGCCCAGGTATCCGGCGGTGACTCCGACCACGACGCCGGTGACGACGCACAGCACCGTCACCGCGGTCGCGATCAGTAGCGAGGTGCGGATGCCGTACAGCAGCTGGGTGAACACGTCCCGGCCCAGCTGCGGTTCGATGCCGAACCAGAACTCGCCGTCCATCCCGCCGTTGGGCTTGACCGGGTAGGAGAACTCGTTGAGCAGCCCGGGCCGGTCGAGCCCGTAGGTGGTGTAGGGGTCCTTGCCGTACAGCCGGGAGATGACCGGGGCGAGCAGCGCCAGGGCGAAGAAGACCAGCACCACGTAGGCGGAGACGACACCGGTGCGGTCCCGCTTGAAGCGCCGCCACATCAGCCGCCCGGGCGACCGCCCCACCGTTTCGGCGGATGGACTCTTCATCAACGTCGTGCCCCCCGCAGTCCGTGCCCGCAGTGTCCGTACACGCCGTGCCGCCCAGGGCCCCGCGGCCCCGGTCGAGTTGTGCGGACTGTGGCAACTGAGCTGATGCCCCGTCAAGACCGTTCGCGCAGCCGATGTGTTCGCGTCGGGCTTCTTGGCGGAAGGTTGGGCGGATCGACACGGCGATGTGCTTGACCATCGGCGTGTGGCCGCGCGCGAGGGGCCGTCAACCGTGTTAACACGGAGGCAACTTGATCGTTTCGGTGCCGATATACGAACACGCGATCCTGGGGAGCGTACGGCCGTGCGGGTGCCGTAGACCGGCCGGGGCGCGCCATCGCACCCCGGCCGGACTGTTGTGCCGACGGGCGGTTCCCGCCAGCCGCGCGGGGAAGCCTCACCGCATGGGGCAGGGATGGGTTCTTCACCGTGGTGCACGCGCTTTCGGGGCGCTGGTTTGCGCCGTTCTCGCACTGATCTCGCTGTCGTGGATCATCCGCGACCTGAACGAGCCGGACGAGGGCGGCGATCTGTGGTGGATCTGGTGCTGGTGGACGTGGTCCGGGCCGCCGTACGGCGCGGGCCCCGGTCTCTTCGGCTCGTCCCTGATCGACCTCGGCCTGGTCGTGCTCTGCCTCTTCGCCGGGTCCGCCGCACTGCGCTCCCCGGCCGCCGCCGGCGCGCTGGGGGCGCTCGGCGCCGTGGCGGTGCTGATGCGCCTGCCCAGCCTGTGGAATCTCACCTCCGACTGGATGGAGGCGGGCACCCCCGACGACCTCCGCAACCGCGCCCTGCTGAGCGCCTGGGCGGGCGTGCTGCTCGGCGCCGCGCTGCTGGCGACCGTCGCCCTCGGGCGGCGCCCGGCCGAGCACGCCGACCATGAATGGGTCATCCCGCCCGCCGACCAGCCGCCCACCATCCCCGGCCCGGGCGCGGCCGTCACCGCCCTGCTCTTCCTCGGCGGCTGCGCCGTCGTGATCGGCGGCTGGCAGATCTACTGGGCGCAGGAACTCCCCGACGAGGCCTACGGCCACATGTTCTCCGGCGAGCGGAGCCTGGCCACCCTGCTGTCGGCGCCCGCCGCGTGGTCCGCGTGGGGCATTGCCGTGCTCGCCCTCGTCGCCGCGATCGCCGCGGGCTCCCGGGCCGCCTACGCACGGCCGCTGGGGATGACGGTGGCGGCGCTGGTGCTGCTGGACGGGATCGCGGCCGTCTCCGTGCTCATCAAGGTGGACGCCCTCGACCGCTTCGACGACCTGCCGACCGCCGGTGTGCTCTCCGTGCTCAGCTCGTTCTTCGAGGTCCTGGCCGGTCTCGTGGTCCTGGCCGCCCTGTCCCAGCGCGGCTTCCCGCTCACCTCGCGCTTCCACCCCGGCTGGAGCCCGTACCCGCCACCGCCCCCCGCCCCCTTCTGGGGCCCGAACACCGGCCCCTTCCCGCCCCCCGCGGCACCACCGCACCCCTCCGCGCCTCCGCCCCAGCCCCCCGCCTCCCCGCCTCCCGGCTGGTGAGCGGCGGATCGGCCGCCGGATCGCCGAAAGACGGGAGGCAGGGGGAGGACGAGGGAGAGGGGGTGGGGACGCGATGTCGGGGGGTCGTCTACGCGGTCTTGCCGCCCAACGCCCGCTTCAGGAAGTCCACCTGGAGCAGCAGCAGGTTCTCCGCCACCTGCTCCTGCGGCGTCATGTGGGTGACTCCCGACAGCGGCAGCACCTCATGCGGCCGGCCCGCCGCCAGCAGCGCCGAGGACAGCCGCAGGCTGTGCGCCACCACCACGTTGTCGTCCGCCAGACCGTGCACGATCATCATCGGCCGCGCCGGCTCCATCGCGCCCGACAACCCCTCGTCGGTGACGAGCGAGTTGGCCGCGTACACCGCCGGCTGCCGCTCGGGGTGCCCGAGGTACCGCTCCGTGTAGTGGGTGTCGTACAGCCGCCAGTCGGTGACCGGGGCGCCGACGATCGCCGCGTGGAAGACGTCGGGACGGCGCAGCACCGCGAGCCCGGCCAGATACCCGCCGTAGGACCAGCCGCGAATGGACACCCGGCCGAGGTCGAGCGGATGGCGTTCGGCCAGCGCGTGCAGCGCGGCGACCTGGTCGTCCAGCGTCACCTGGGCGAAGTCGTCCCGGATGGCCTTCTCCCAGCCCGGCGAGCGGCCCGGGGTGCCCCGGCCGTCGGCGACGATCACCGCGAAGCCCTGGTCGGCGAACCACTGCGAGGTCAGGTGCGCGTTGTGCGCGGCGACCACCCGCTGGCCGTGCGGCCCGCCGTACGGGTCCATCAGCACCGGAAGCGGCCCGTCCGCCTCGCGGTAGCCCTCCGGGAGCAGCACCGCGCAGGGGATGCGGCGCTCGCCCGCGCAGACCAGCTGGGCGCGTGCGGTGATCACCGGCTGCTCGGCGTACGACTTGATGGCTCCCTTCCAGTCCTCCACCGGCTCGCCGTCGTCGTCCCAGTCCGGCCGGAAGACATCGACGGTGACGCCGGGCCGCTCCAGGGAGATATGGGAGTGCGCGATCACCTCCGTACCGCGGGCCGCGGAGTGCACCGCGGGGAAGGGCCGCTCGCCGACCTGCGCCAACCGAAGCTGTTCGCCGGCGCCTTCGCGGTCGCCTTCGCCGCCGTCACGGAACCAGGCGCGGTAGACGGCGATCTCGCCGGGTCGCTCGGGCCCGTCCCCGTTCGCGCCGGGCGAGGCCGAGAAGAGCACGTCGTCCTCGCCGACATCGAGCACCGCGCGGACGTGCAGGGCGTCCGTGGTGAGCCTGCGGTCACCGACCACCAGCACCCGGCTGCCCGCCCGTCGCCCACCACCACCCTCAACGGACGCTTCGGGCTCCTCTTGATTCTCGTCCGCGATGCGGACCAGTTGTCCGTCCGGCGTCCACGCGGGCACTCCCGAGAAGAGGTCCAGCCACACCGGATCCTCCTCCCGGTGCACCGCGGTGGTCCGGCCGGTCTGAGTGTCCACCGTCAGGTACAGCTGGCTGCGCTGGTCCCGGGCCTGCACCAGCATCAGCGGCGGACCGTAAGCCGACCAGTGCACCCGGGCCAGATAGGGGTAGCGCTCGCGGTCCCACTCCACCTCGGTGCGGGACCCGTCCAGGCCCATCACAGCCAGCGTCACCCGCGCGTCGGGCGTACCCGCGGCCGGGTAGGCCACCTCGGCCGGGGGCTGCCCGGGGTTGGCCGGGTCGGCGATCCACCAGCGCCGCACCGGGGCGTCGTCCACCCGGGCGACCAGCAGCGACTCGCCGTCCGGAGACCACCAGTAGCCGCGGCTGCGATCCATCTCCTCGGCGGCGATGAATTCGGCCAGCCCGTAGGAGACGGTCTCGGACTCCGGTTCGGCCAGCGCGCGGTCGCCGCCGCCGTCGGCGTCCACCACCCGCAGCGCGCCCTGCGCGGTGTAGGCGATCCGGCGGCCGTCGGGGGAGGGGCGGGGATCCACCACCGGGCCCGGCACGGACAGCTCGCGGGCGGTGCCCGCCCGCAGTCCGGCGGTGAACAGGCGTCCCGACAGCGCGAAGGCGGCCACTTCCACCGCCTTGTCGACCGCGTACGCCACCACGCCGGCGGATCCCTCGCGGCTGCGCTCGCGGCGGGCCCGCTCCTCCGCGGAGAGTTCCTCGTCCGCGCCGCCGAGCAGCACGGCCGGATCCGCGGCCGGATACTCCCGGCCCTCGGCGAGGTCGAGCACCCACAGAAGATTGGCTCGATCTGTACCCGTCCGGGAGCGCAGGAAGACCACGCGGGTGTCATCGGGGGAGACGGTTACGGCCCGTGGAGCGCCCAGAGTGAAGCGCTGGGTCCGTGCGTGCTGGCGCGGGAAGGAGAGCTTTCCGGTCATCTGCCGTGTCATATGCCGAGACTACGGCCGCGCGGCCCCAACTCCGGCGACTGCCGGGCGGACTGCGGTGACCTGCGCCGACCGGTCCATCAGGTGTTCAACTGGCAAGTGCGAACAGGCATGCGCCCCTGTCATGCTCCTGTGCACCGAACCATGCGCACGGACACAAAGTTATGATCCACTGCGCGTAGTGGGTATGACTCACGGGGCATCGATATGTTGACCGTCAACTCGCTTACCGGAGGTGAGCCGCTGTGGCACTCACGATTTCGGCGGCAGTGCTGCTGCTGATCATCGTCGTCTTGCTGGTGCAGAAGTCCGGGCTGAAGAGCGGGCATGCGATCGTCTGTGTGCTGCTGGGGTTCTACCTCGCCAGTTCATCGGTCGCGCCGACGATCGACGACCTGACCACCAACGTGGCTGACATGATCGGTGACGTCAAGATCTGACGCACGGGTCGACGAACCTTTTCCCGTGCCCGTCGCCTGACCCGCCGGGCGTACGCCGCCGCCACCCGGCGGGCTCGTAGGCTGTTCCCATGCCCACCACGCTTCCCACTCGTCGCCTGCTTCTGGTGCACGCCCATCCGGACGACGAGTCGATCAACAACGGCGCCACGATGGCCAGATACGCGGCCGAAGGCGCCCATGTCACGCTGGTGACCTGCACGCTCGGCGAGGAGGGCGAGGTCATCCCGGCCGACTTGGCGCACCTCGCCGCCGATCGGGAGGGCGGCCTGGGCCCGTACCGCAGCGGGGAGCTGGCGGCGGCGATGAAGGAGCTGGGCGTCAGCGATCACCGCTTCCTGGGCGGCGCGGGCCGCTTCCGCGACTCCGGGATGATGGGCGCGCCGCAGAACCACCGCGCCGACGCCTTCTGGGAAGCCGACGTGGACGAGGCGGCCGCCTTGCTGGTCGAGGTGATCCGGGAGGTCCGCCCGCAGGTGCTGGTCACCTACGACCCGCACGGCGGCTACGGTCACCCCGACCACATCCAGGCGCACCGGGTCGCGATGCGCGCCGCGGAGCTCGCCGCCGAGCGGGCCTTCCGCCGCGATCTGGGCGAACCGCATGAAGTCGCCCGGATCTACTGGAACTGCGTGCCCCGCCCGGTCGTGGAGGAGCGCTTCGCCGAGCTGCGCGCGGCCGAGAGTGCCGGTCAGCCGGTCTTCCCCGGCATCGCGGCCCCCGAGGACGTGCCCGGCCTGGTCACCGAGGCCGAGGTGACCGCGGTGATCGACGGCACCGCGCACGGCGCGGCGAAGGCGGCGGCGATGCGCGCGCACGCCACCCAGATCGAGGTCGCCGAACCGTACTTC
Organism: Streptomyces sp. JLBT605; assembly: GCF_058215555.1. Lineage (NCBI taxonomy): Bacteria > Bacillati > Actinomycetota > Actinomycetes > Kitasatosporales > Streptomycetaceae > Streptomyces > Streptomyces sp. JLBT605. Next base: position 2,122,210 of record NZ_CM177087.1, on the reverse strand, counting down.
GCGTTGTCCAACGGGCTGGGCCAGCCGCTGCTGACCACCGAGTACTACCGGCTGGCGGGCGACGAGGCCCCCGCCGGGCGAGTGCACGACCTCTTCGCCGGAGTGACCGGCGAGACGGGCGATGCGGGCGATAGCGGCGATACGGGCAAGACGGGCGGCGCGGACGAGACCGGGGTGACGGCATGACGCCGGCGGGGAAGGGTCCGGAGCGGGCCCGGGCGCGCTCGGCCGGCCCCGCGCTCAAGGGAGCGGCGGGCCCCGCGCCCAAGACGTCGGCAGGCTCGGCGGGCGGGGCTGGGTCGGGGGCCCGGCGCACCGGCTCCCAGGCCGTGCCTCCCGCCCCGGCCCAGGGCGGCGGTGCCCTGGCGGCGCGGATCGCCGGTTACGTCCTGCTCGGCGTGCTCGGGGTGGTCGTCGGGATCGCGGGAGCCCTGGTGCAAGGCGGCTGGTTCCCGGGCGGGTTGGCGCTCGCGCTGCTCGGCCAGATGGCGCTGTGCTACGGCGGCGTGCACGCCACCGGCACCCGGCTCGGCGGGGTCGTGCCCGCCGCCACCTGGGCGATCGTGGTGCTGTTCCTCACCGCCACCCGGCCGGAAGGGGACTTCGTCTTCAGCGTCGGAATCGGCTCGTATGTCTTTCTCCTGGGCGGCATGGTGGCCGGTGTGATGTGCGCCACGATGCCGAAGTTGCCGCAACCGGGCAGCACGGGAGTCCGACTTGGTAAGTGACGTGACGTTTTCGGCGTAACGTCCGCTGGGCGCTGGGCGCCGCGTCGTGATCTCGTCGGCTCCGACGAAACGGCGGTCGCCGCGTGAGCGTCGCCGGTGCCCAGTATGGTGGTGCGCGCCGCCGAGCCTCCCCTCGCCTACGGCATGGGGAACCCCATCGCGCGCATGATGACGGGCGGCGGAGCTAACTGGGAGAACCTGCATTGAGCCGTGAATCTGACAGTTCGTCCTCGGGGGCCCGGGGTAGCGGCGGCGCCGCCTACCCGTCGGGGACTCCGCCGTACGGATCCCGCCAGTACCCGTCGGGGAACCCGACGCAGCAGGGACCGCTGGACGGCACCGGCGAGGCGGACGCACGCGCCGCCGAGCCCGAGGAGCCGAGGACCGAAACCACGCTGACCACCCGCATCCGGATCAACATCCCCGGCTCGCGGCCCATTCCGCCGGTCGTCATGCGGACGCCGGTTGGGGATGACGGCGCGGTCGGTTCCGGAGCCGAGGAGGAGCGTACGGGCGGCACGGCTCGCCCCGATGCGACCCTGGACCTGGGCGTGACCGGCGGTGAGGCCGCAGCGGACCCGGCGCCCTCCGGTTCGGCGGAGAAGAAGCAGCCGGAGAAGGCCAGCGACTGGTTCGCGCCGCGCAAGCAGGGCCGCGCCACCCCCGCCGCCGCGTCCGGAGGCGCCGGTTCCGGGGCGGCGCCGCGCCCCTCGGGCCCATCCGCGCCGGCCGGCCCGCCGACGCCGCCCGCCGGCGTTCCGGCGGTGGAGACCACCCAGCAGTTCCCCGCGCCCCCGCCGCCGGGCTCGGGGCACCTCTCCGACCTGCCGTACTTCACCGACGCCGACCCCACGCCGACCGGGCCCACCGCGATCACCCCGGACCTGAGCGCCGACGGCCCGATGTCCATGACCGGTCAGCACGCGCTCAACCGCTACCCCGCCGGGCCGACCACCAGCGGCAGCGGCGAGATGCCGGTGCCGCCGCCCCCCGGCCCCGCCGACCCGCTGGGCGCCCCGGGCCCGCTCGGCACGCCGGACCCGCTCGGCGCGGGCGGCCCGCTGGGCTTCGGCGACCCGCTGGGCTTCGGCGACCCGCTGGGCGCCGGTGACCCGCTGGGCATGCAGCAGGCCGGGCCCGGCGCCCCGCTGGGCACCCCGCCGCCGGGCCTCGGCACTCCGCCGCCCGTCCCCGGCGCGCACCCGGCCACCCCGCCGCACGGCGCGCCGCGCTCCGGCGGCCTGGGCGCCACGACCGGCTCCACCACCGGCACGCCGGATGGCGGGCGTCTGGTCGGCGCGGACCTCTTCCGCGACCCCGAGCCCACGCCCCGGGGCGGCGCGCCCGCCGAGCACGTCTCGGGCGACACGCTGGTCAGCGGCATCCCGGTGGTGCCGCCGGCCGAGAAGAACAAGAAGAAGGGCCCGGCCTCGCCGTTCCCGACGTTCGAGGGCGACCCCTCGGCGCTGGACGCCATCGCCGGCCGCACCCCGTCCGGACCGCCCGCTCCGCCCGCCGCCGCGCCCGCTCCCAAGCCGGCCGGCAAGGCGGGCAAGGCGAAGAAGAAGGGGCGCAGCAAGCTCGTCATGCTCGGCGCCGGCCTGGTGGCCGCGGTGGGCATCGCGTACGCGGCCGGCCTGGTGATGAACCACGCCGACGTGCCCAACGGCGTCACCGTGCTCGGCGTCGACATCGGCGGCAGCTCCAAGGAGGACGCCGTCAACAAGCTCGACGAGGCCCTCGGCAAGCGCGCCCAGGCGCCGCTGAAGGTCACCGTCGACGGCGAGCAGCACGAGCTCAAGCCGACCGTCGCCGGGCTGTCCCTGGACACCGAGGGCACCGTGCGGGACGTCGCCGGGCGTGACTACAACCCGGTCAACGTCATCGGCTCGCTCTTCGGCGGCACCCGCACCGCGGGCGACCCGGTGGTGGTCGACGAGGAGAAGCTCTCCGACGCGCTGGAGCGCCTCGCCGGCGAGTCCGGCACCTCCCGGGAGGGCACGATCAAGTTCGCGCCGGGCAAGGTCCAGGCGGTGTACGGCAAGCCGGGCAAGGCGCTGGACGTCGAAAAGGCGGTTGCCGCGGTCGCCGAGGCATACCGCCTGCGCGTCGAGACGGGCCAGGAGAAGGCGGTCTCGCTGCCGGTCGTCACCATGCAGCCGAAGATCGACAAGGCTGAGGTCGACCGGATGATGAAGGAGTTCGCCGAGCCCGCGATGTCCGGGATCGTCACCATCAAGGCGGGCGGGAAGTCCATCGACTTCGGCCCGGCGGTCTCGCTGCCGCAGATCCTCTCCGTGAAGCCGGTCGAGGAGCAGGGCCGCACCAAGCTCAAGGAGAGCTACGACCTGGACGCGGTGAAGCGGCTGTACGGCAACATCTTCGACGGCATCATGGTCCAGCGCGCCGGCGGCAAGACGCCGATCCAGCCGACGGATGTGGTGAGCGCCCTGCAGACGGTGATCCTGGAGAAGGACCCCGCCAAGCGGACCGCCGAGATCCCGCTCAACCCCAGCTGACCGCCCGGTCGCAGGAGAGCGGCCCGAGCCCCCGCCCCGTCCCGGTGCGGGGGCTCGGTCGTCCCCGCGGCTGTCCGCGGCGCGGGGGTTCAGCTCAGCCGTTCAGGTTCAGCCGTTCAGTTCAGCAGGGCGCGGGCAGCCCGGGCCTGCTGGCGGATCACTTCCGCGGTGTCCGGCTCCATCGCCGCGACGACCTCGGCGTACTCCTCCATCTCGCGGGCGCCGGTGGCGAAGTCCCCGCGGCGCACCAGCAGCTGGGCCCGCTCGAAACGCAGCCGCGCCGGATGGCTGGGCAGCAGCAGCGACAGCTCGATGGCCCACAGCTGGACCCCGGAGCACTCCGGCCGCGCGGCGGCCCAGGTCCGGATGTTGTTGAGGATGCGCAGCACGATCTCCTGCGAGGTGGCGGGGGAGAGCATCGACGCGTCCAGCGGGGCGCCGGTCGCGCCCGCGACCAGCAGTGCCGCGTCCTCTCCGGAGAGCGGACGCCCGCCGTCGAACGGGTCGGCCAGCACGTGTTCCCCGTACGGATCGCCGAAGCCGACCACGAAGTGGCCCGGCAGCGCCACCCCGTACACCGGGGCGCCCGCCCGTCTGGCCACCTCCAGCCACACCACGGAGAGCAGGATGGGCAGCCCGCGGCGGCGCCGCAGCACCTGGTGGAGGAGCGAGGACTCCAGCCGCCGGTAGTCGGCCGGGGCGCCGTGGAAGCCGCAGCGCTCGCCCAGCACCTCGGCGACGGCCGTGGCCCACGCGGCGGGGCCGCCGGGGGCGTACGGCAGCAGCCCGGCCAGCCGGTCCAGCTCGATCTGTGCCTCGTCCAGCCCCGCCTCGTCCAGCGAGGGGTCGGCCTCCGCCGCCACCAGCAGGCAGAGCAGCGCCAGGTCGGGACGCTCCTCGCGGGCCGCGTCGGCGAACCGGCGGCGCCGGCCCGCGGTGCCGTCCGCGCCGGGCGTATCGTCCGCGCCCGGGGTGTCGTTCATAGCTGCCTGCCTGGCATCGGTCGGTCGGCCGTTCAGCGCGGAGCGGGAGGGTCCGTGCGGGGCGCGCGCCAGTGCGTGTAGAGGTGGTGGCGGCTGAAGCCCATGGAGTCGTAGAGGGCGCGCGCACCGTCATTGTCCGCCTCCACCTGGAGGTACGCAGCCGAGGCACCCTCGTCCAGCGCCTGGCGGGCCAGCGCCGCCATCACCGCGCTGCCCAGCCCCTCGCGGCGGCGGGCCGGGTCGACCTCCACCGCCGTGAAACCGGCCCAGCGGCCGTCGACCACGCACCGCCCTATCGCCGTCGGCGGCTCGCCCGCCGGCCCCGGTACGGTCGCGAACCACACCGAGGGCCCGCCGCACAGCACCTTCAGCACTTCCGGGCCGGGCTGGGTGAACCGCTGGTAGCGGGCCAGCCACCCCTCGTCGATGGACCGGGACACCTCCACCCGCGAGACGTCGGCGGTCAGATCGGCGATCCGTGCCAGGGCGGCGATCCAGATCTCGACGGTGACCTCACGGACCCAGCCGCGCGCGTCCAGTTCGGCGGCCAGCGCCTCCTGGGTGCCCTCCGCGCCCGTGCTGACCTGGAGGTACGCGGGCAGCCCGCGCTCGGCGTACCAGGCGGTCACCCGGTCCAGCGCGGCATCCAGCCCCATCCCCGGATCGCCCACCGGCACCGCCGAGTTGGCCCGCCTGGTGAATCCTGCGGCGGCCCGAAGCTGCCACTGGCCGAGCTGCTCGGTCTCCACCGGCGGCCAGGCGCGGGCGGCGACCAGATCCAGCTCGCGCGCGTTGGCCGCCGGGCCGCGGCGGCGTGCCGGGGTGGCCGGCACCACCTTGGCCGCTACCAGGATGGATTCCGGAACCTGGACCGTTTCACCATTCCGTCGTGTGATGTGCAGCACACCGGCGGTCCAGGATGTGAGCACGCCGACCACGTCGGTGAATTTCTCCGGACCCTCACCAGTGCCGGTCAGCCGCCGTACCGAGACGCGTTTTCCCACGTCAGCGGTGGTGATGGTGACCAAAGGCCGACCGCTGGAGGTGAAATCCACAGCGGGGTCCTCCCCCCATGTTCGACTGGTGCCCAAGAACGGAGATACTAGATGTGGGCATCGACGCCGCGCTCCCGCGCGCCACGCGGCGGACGAAGACTGGTCCGCCGGCCCTACCGAGGAGGAACGACAGCGTGACCTACGTCATCGCGCAGCCTTGTGTCGACCTGAAGGACAAGGCCTGCATCGAGGAGTGCCCCGTCGACTGCATCTACGAGGGCCAGCGGTCCTTGTACATCCACCCGGACGAATGCGTCGACTGCGGCGCCTGCGAGCCGGTGTGCCCGGTCGAGGCGATCTTCTACGAGGATGACACTCCCGAGGAGTGGAAGGACTACTACAAGGCGAACGTCGAGTTCTTCGACGAGCTCGGCTCGCCCGGCGGCGCCTCCAAGCTCGGCCTGATCGAGAGGGACCACCCCTTCATCGCCGCGCTCGAGCCGCAGAACCAGGACCACGCCTAAGAAGGCAGCGAGTCCCAGTCGCCGCCTCGGTCCCGTACGGCCCCTCACCCCCCGCCGGCCTCCGGCAGGCGGGGTGAGACGGCGGCTGTGCGGGGCCGAGGCGTATGCGTCCGGCCCGCTGCCTGAGAAGTCGGCCCGCCCAGCAGAAGGAAGAAGCACGTGCCCGCAGTCTCCGCACGCCTCCCGGTTTTTCCCTGGGACCGCCTAGAGCCGTACAAGGCGACCGCCGCGGCGCATCCGGACGGCATCGTCGACCTGTCGGTGGGCACGCCCGTCGACCCGGTCCCCGCGCTGATCCGCGAGGCGCTGGCCGGAGCCTCGGACAGCCCGGGCTACCCGACGGTGTGGGGCACCACCGCGCTGCGGGACGCGCTCACCGGCTGGGTGGAGCGGCGGCTGGGCGCCAAGGGCGTGACCCACGCCAACGTCCTGCCGGTGGTCGGCTCCAAGGAGCTGGTGGCGTCGCTCCCCGCCCAGCTGGGCCTGGGCCCCGGCGACCGGGTCGCCTTCCCCCGGCTCGCCTACCCGACGTACGAGGTGGGCGCCCGGCTGGCCGGTGCCGAGCCGGTCGTCTACGACCCGGAGATCTTCGCGGACGGCGCCCCGGGCGTCGCCGAGCTGGACCCGGCCGGGCTCAAGCTGCTGTGGCTGAACTCCCCGTCCAACCCGACCGGGCGTGTGATGAGCGCGGAGGAGCTGCGCGCCGCGGTCGGCTGGGCGCGCGAGCACGGCGTGCTGCTGGTCAGTGACGAGTGCTACCTGGAGCTGGGCTGGACGGCCGACCCGGTCTCGGTGCTGCACCCGGAGATCTGCGACGGCGACTTCGCGGGCCTGCTCGCCGTCCATTCGCTCTCCAAGCGCTCCAACCTGGCCGGCTACCGCGCGGCCTTCATGGCCGGTGACGCGGAGGTGCTGGCCGAGCTGCGGGGGATCCGCAAGCACAGCGGGCTGATGGTGCCGGCCCCGGTGCAGGCGGCCACCGTCGTGGCCCTCGGCGACGACCGGCACGTGGCCGAGCAGCGGGAGCGCTACGCGCGGCGCCGCGCGGCGCTGCGTGACGCCCTGGAGACGCACGGCTTCCGGATCGAGCACAGCGAGGCGTCGCTGTACCTGTGGTCGACGCGCGACGAGCCCTGCTGGGACACCGTGGGCGCGCTCGCCGAGCTGGGCATCCTGGTGGCGCCCGGCGAGTTCTACGGCCCGGCGGGCGACCGGCACGTCCGGGTGGCGTTCACCGCCACCGACGAGCGGGTGGCGGCGGCGGTCCGGCGGCTGGCGGGCTGACCGGAGCGCCGGCCGGCGACTTCTCTCCACGGCGAACCATCGGACACCCCCTGGGAGCGCCGCCGCCGCAGAGCACACGGAGGGGCCCGGGAGCATCAGCTTCCCGGGCCCCTCCGCTCGGAGTGCGGAAACGCGAGGTGCGAGCGTCGCTCAGCGACCGATCTGCGGCAGCGTGGTGACCGGCAGCTTGCCGGGCGCGACCACCGGGCCGACGGGCAGCTTCTTGCCGGCCACGCCCTTGGTGACCTTCTTGGTGACCTTGCCGGCGGCCTTGCCGACCGCGGGGACGACCTTCTTGACGGTCTTGCTGCCCACCTGGCCCACCGCCTTGCCGGCCTTCTGCGCGGTGCGGTCGGCGGCGGTTCCCATGTCGGCGGTGTCAGGCGCGGAGACCGCATTCATCTGGGGAACGTTCGGCAGCTGCGCGGCGCTCGCGGAGCCGGCCGCGCCGACCGCCGGTGCTGCGCCCGCTGCCAGCAGCAGCGCGACTCCGGCGACCCGACGCGTGAGGGGGAGGGACATGATGCTCCTTTGACGGAGGGACGTTGGCATGTGATGTCCGGCGGGCGGACGCAGTGAATATCGCGTGAGACGCGGGAAGGTTTCGCTGCACACAGGTAAAGAATGAGTAATGCATCGCATAATCCGCTTCGGGTCAAAACAGGCAATCCGCAGAGGCGACCGGGCGTAGCAGAAACGTATCCGCAAGGCGCTGAACGCATGGTGGGCGCGGACTCGTACACGCCAGGAGAGAAGGGCGAAACGTCAAACGCGGCACGCCTGGGATAGCCCCGTGGAGGGAATGCCCGCACTACTGCGCGACGGTGATGTGCACTTCCTGGGCCGGAATTCGATCGGCCCTGTGCCAACCCTTCCCCGAATCTCTCGCCGACCAGGTGCGGTCGAGATAAGAGACACGTTCGATACGCAACTCGGCCGAGTGAGCCACCGCCCAGTGCGCCAACTCCCAGCCCCGCCGCGGCACGTCGCCCGCGAGGTCCGCCCGTACCGGCAGCACGAGCAGTGAACTGTCGCGCCGCACGCCGTCCGCGGCGGCTGCCGCGCCCTCGCCGTTCGCGTCGTCGGTGCCCGCGCTCCCGGCGTCCGGCGTACCGTCGCCCCCGGCGTCCGCCGTACCGTCCCTGGAAGACAGCACCCGCGGCCCGAATTCGCGTACCAGCTCCGCCCTTACCCGCTCCGGATCGCCGTCGGTTCCGTCGTCCGGCGGACCGGGACAGGTGAACGCGCCCGGCGAACCGCCCATCAGCACATCGGTGAGTACCGCGGCCCGGGCCTCGTGCTTCGCGTACGCCTGCGGATATCCGCTGAACTGCACCCGCTGCGCGGCCACCGTCAGCGGCAGCCGCGAATAGCCCGGCACCCGCACCAGATGGTCATAGAAAGCGCCGGCCGAATACACCGGATCGAGGATCTGCTGCCTGGTGCCCCAGCCCTGGGACGGGCGCTGCTGGAACAGGCCCAGCGAATCCCGGTCGCCACGGCGGATGTTGCGCAGCCCGGACTCCTGCATCGCGGTGGCCAGCGCGATGGTCACCGCTCGCCGGGGCAGGCCGCGCGATGAGCCGACCGCCTCGATGGTCGCGGCGTTCACCGCCTGCTCCGGGTCGAGCGCGACGGTCTCGGCCTCGGTCCGCGCCACACAGCGCGGCGGTCCGGAGCCTCCGGTCAGCACATGCGCCACCCCGTAGCCGGCCAGTGCCAGCAGCACCGCGCACGCGGTGCCCGCACGCCGGAGCCGGGCGCGACGGGAGAAGGAGGCAGGCGGCACCCGCCACACGTTACTGGAGGGCTCCCGCGCCCCAGGAGCAGGGGCGCGGAGCGCTTTCCTTGGAAGGGTGGTGGTGGGAGACGGGTGAGGAGGGAGAGGGGCGCGGAGCGCTTTCCTTGGAAGGGTGGTGGTGGGTGACGGGTGAGGAGGGAGAGGGGCGCGGAGCGCTTTCCTTGGAAGGGTGGTGGTGGGAGACGGGTGAGGAGGGAGAGGGGCGCGGAGCGCTTTCCTTGGAAGGGTGGTGGTGGGAGACGGGTGGGCGGATAGGCTCGCGGACATGGAGCACCTCGCACTCGACCTGTCCCCGGACGCCGCCGAGCTGACCGCCCGGCTCGTCGACTTCCCCTCGGTCAGCGGCGACGAGAAGGCCCTCGCGGATGCCGTGGAGCAGGCTCTGCGCGCGCTGCCGCACCTGACCGTGGACCGCGACGGCGACGCCGTGGTCGCCCGCACCGACCTCGGGCGCGCGGAGCGCGTCGTGCTGGCCGGGCACATCGACACCGTGCCCATCGCCGACAACGTGCCCTCCCGCCTCGACAGCGACGGGATTCTGTGGGGCTGCGGCACCTCGGACATGAAGTCCGGCGTCGCCGTCCAGCTGCGTATCGCCGCCACCCTCCCCGAGCCCAACCGCGACCTGACCTTCGTCTTCTACGACCACGAGGAGGTCGCCGCCGAGCTCAACGGGCTGAAGCGGCTGGCCGAGCGCCACCCCGACTGGCTGGCGGCGGACTTCGCCGTCCTGCTGGAGCCCACCGACGGCAAGGTCGAGGGCGGTTGCCAGGGCACCCTGCGGGTGCGGGTGGAGACCACCGGCCGGCGCGCGCACTCGGCCCGCTCCTGGCTCGGCGAGAACGCCATCCACAAGGCCGCGCCGATCCTCGACCGGCTCGCCGCCTACACCCCGCGCCAGGTGGACATCGACGGACTGGTCTACCGCGAGGGCCTCAACGCGGTCCGCATCGACGGCGGGCACGCCACCAACGTCATCCCCGACAGCTGCGCCGTCACCGTGAACTACCGCTTCGCCCCGGACCTTTCCGAGGAGCAGGCGCTGGCCCATGTGCGTGAGGTCTTCGACGGCTTCGAGGTGCGTCTCACCGACAGCGCTCCGGGCGCCCTGCCCGGACTGTCCCGCCCCGCCGCGGTCGCCTTCGTCGAGGCCGTCGGCGCCGAAGTCGCCCCCAAGGTCGCCTGGACCGACGTGGCCCGCTTCTCCGCCCTCGGGGTGCCCGCGGTCAACTACGGCCCGGGCGACCCGAAGCTGGCGCACACCCGCGAGGAGCATGTCGCCGCGGAGGCGGTGCGGATCGCCGAGGAGCGGCTGCGCGCCTGGCTGACGAGCTGACCGGCACCCTGGCCGTGACCGGGTCCGGCGCCCGCCGGGCCCGCGCGGAGCCGTCCCGTTCACGGGCCGGACCCCGGGAATTCCGCCTGCTCGGGGCGGTGGGGGCCTAGGCTGACCCAAAGATCCATCCCCGGCTCCGGGCGACCGGCCTCCGGGGAGGTCCGACGCGGAGGGAGCGCAACATGGGCAACGCTGAGGAAGAGCGAGCGCTGCACGAGCAGCGTCTGGGCCCGGTCGTGCGCCGTCGCGAGCAGGTCCGGCCCGGCACGACCGACCAGCGGCTGCTGGACACCCAGCCGTCCGCGGGCTGGGTGCACGAGGATCCGTTCCGGGTGCTGCGGATCCAGTCGGAGTTCGTCGAGGGCTTCGGAGCGCTCGCCGAACTCGGCCGGGCGGTCTCGGTCTTCGGTTCCGCCCGCACCCTGCGGGACTCGCCGGAGTACCAGGCAGGGACGCGCATCGGGCACGCCCTGGCCGAGGCGGGCTTCGCGGTGATCACCGGGGGCGGCCCCGGTGCCATGGAGGCGGCCAACAAGGGCGCCTGCGAGGCGGGTGGCGTCTCGGTAGGCCTGGGCATCGAGCTGCCCTTCGAGCAGGGCCTCAACCCTTATGTCGACATCGGTGTGAACTTCCGCTACTTCTTCGTCCGCAAGACGATGTTCGTGAAGTACGCGCAGGGCTTCGTGGTCCTGCCCGGCGGACTCGGCACGCTGGACGAGCTGTTCGAGGCGCTGACCCTCGTGCAGACCAAGAAGGTCACCCGCTTCCCGATCGTGCTGTTCGGCACTGACTACTGGCAGGGCCTGGTGGGCTGGCTGCGCGAGACCCTGGTGGCCGAGGGCAAGGCGTCCCCGGCCGACCTGGAGCTGTTCCACCTCACCGACGACGTCGACGAGGCGGTCGCGCTGATGACCAAGGAGATCGGCATCTGACCGGGTGAGGTCAGGGGGTGTCCGATGGGTCGGCGTGACGCCGCCCAGACCCAGCGGACACCTTCTAGGCCAGTCCCCGGCGGGCGACCGCCGGGGGCCGGTGCCCGGCGATCGAGGACACCATGTCCAGCACCTGCCGGGTCTCGGCCACCTCGTGCACCCGGTAGACCCGGGCACCCAGCCACGCGGACACCGCCGTCGTCGCCAGGGTGCCCAGCACCCGCTCCTTGACCGGCTTGTCGAGGGTCTCGCCGACGAAGTCCTTGTTCGACAGGGAGACCAGCACCGGAAACGGCGTGTCCCCTGCCCGGGCGAAGCCGAGGTCCCGGGGAACGGCCGCGGCCATCTCGCCCAGCCGCCGGGTGGCCTCCAGCGAATGCCGGGTGTTCTTCCCGAAGTCATGGCCCGGGTCGATGAGGATCCCGTCCCGGCGCACCCCCAGCTCCACGGCCCGCTCCGCCAGCCCCAGCGTGACCTTGAGGATGTCCGCCATCACGTCCTCGTAGCCGATGCGGTGCGGTCGGGTCCGCGGCCGGGCCCCGCCCGCGTGCGTGCACACCAGACCGACGTCGTACCGGGCCGCGACCTCCGCGAGCTTGGGGTCCACCCCGCCCCAGGCGTCGTTGAGCAGATCGGCGCCCGCCTCGCAGACCGCCTCGCCCACCTCGTGCCGCCAGGTGTCCACGCTGATCACCACATCCGGATGCCGCCTGCGCACCTCGGCGACGAAGCCCACCGTGCGGCGCGCCTCCTCCTGCGCCGACACCTCTTCTCCCGGGCCGGCCTTCACCCCGCCGATGTCGATGATCGCGGCGCCCTGCGACACCGCCTGGTCGACCCGGGACAGCGCCGGCTCGTCGCGGAAGGTCGCGCCCTGGTCGTAGAAGGAATCCGGCGTCCGGTTCACGATCGCCATGATCACCTGCTCGTGCTCCGCGAACTCACGCCGTCCCAGCCGCAGCATCCGTACTCCCTCTCCCGTGGTCCGTCAGCGACCTTAATGCTCCTGGTCCGCTGAGCCGGTCCACACTCTCGGTGGACCCGCCGGGCATGGCACGATCGGTGCGGACGGACGCCGCAGGTGCGCCGGGGAGAGGGTCGTCGTGTTCTGGTTCTTGCTCATCGCGCTGGTCGTGGTGGTCAGCGCGGTCACGCTCGCCGTGATCGGCGGCCGGGAGAGCGGTCCGCTCGCTGATGCGCTGCCGGACCGGATCGACGACCCGCTGCCTGCCGACCGGCCGCTGGTGCGCGCCGACGTGGAGGCGGTGCGGCTGCCCATGACCCTGCGCGGCTACCGGATGGCGGACGTGGACGACGTGCTCGGCCGGCTCGGCGCGGAGCTCGCCGAGCGCGACTCCCGGATCGCCGAGCTGGAGGCGGCGCTGGCCGGCGCGCGGGCCGCCCGGCACGGCGGCCCCGGCCCGCTGACGGGCGGCCGGAGCACCCGGAACGGCGACGCCGGGCAGAGCCCTCAGGCCGGGCAGATCAGCGAGGCTGGGCAGAACGGTCAGGCGGGGCAGAACGGCGAGGCTGCGCAGGACGACGCGGTCGGGCAGGACGGCGCGGCCGGGCAGATCAGAGAGGCCGGGCAGAACGGTCAGGCGGGCCGGAACGGGCGCGGTGAACTCGGCGGTGGCGGGGACGGCCAGGACCGTGGCACCGGGCCCGCCGGAACCGTGGGGGACGAGGGGGAGGACGAGAGCGCATGAGCGGCAAGGCTGTGGTGGTGGGCGCGGACGGACTGGCGCGCTGCCCCTGGGGGCTGGAGTCGGAGTCCCTGGCGGACTACCGGGCGTACCACGACACCGAGTGGGGCCGCCCGGTGCGCGGCGACGACGCGCTGTACGAGCGGATGTGCTTGGAGGCGTTCCAGTCCGGCCTGTCCTGGCTGACGATTCTGCGCCGCAGGGAGGGTTTCCGCGCGGCCTTCGCGGGCTTCCGGATCGAGAAGGTCGCCGCCTTCACGGAGGCCGACGCGGCCCGGCTGCTCGCTGATCCGGGGATCATCCGCAACCGGGCCAAGATCTCCGCCGCGATCGGCAACGCCAGGGTGGCGGCGGAGCTGGGCGAGGGCGAGCTGGACGCGCTGATCTGGTCCTTCGCCCCCGAGCCCGACTCCCGTCCGGTGCCCAGGACCTTCGCCGACGTGCCCGCGACCACCCCGGAGTCCACGGCGCTCGCCCGGGACCTCAAGAAGCGCGGCTTCCGTTTCGTCGGCCCGACGACGGCCTACGCCTTGATGCAGGCGTGCGGCCTGGTCAACGACCATCTCGCCGACTGCCACGCCAGATCCAGCCCCTCGGGACGTTGAGGGGCGGGGTCCGGGGCGGAGCCCCAGGAAGCGAGGGGGCTCAGCGCCCCAGGAACCTCGGCTTCTCCTTCTTCACGAACGCCTCCACCGCGATCCGGTGGTCCGCCGAGGCGCCCGCCCGGTTCTGCAGCTCCTCCTCCTTGGCCAGCGACTCGGCGAGCCCGTGCCCGGCGGAGAAGGCGAGCGACTCCTTGATGGCCGCGTAGGCGGCGGTCGGTCCGTCCGCCAGCCGCCGGGCGACCGCGGCCGCCTCCTCGGCCAGGTCCGCGGCGGGCACCACCCGGCCGGCGATGCCCAGCTCCAGGGCGTCCGCCGCGCTGATGCTGCGCGGGAAGAGCAGCAGATCGGCCGCGCGGGCCGGGCCGACCAGCCGGGGGAGGGTCCAGGACACCCCGGAGTCGGCGGTCAGCGCGACACCGGCGAAGGAGGTGTTGAAGGAGGCGGTGTCGGCGACCACGCGGTAGTCCGCGGCGAACGCGAAGCCCGCTCCGGCACCCGCCGCCACGCCGTTGATCCCGGCCACCACCGGCTTGGGCATCTCGGCGATGGTCCGGGTGATCGGGTTGTAGTGCTCCCGGACGGTGCTCATGACCTGACCGCCGTCACCGCTCTCGGCGGCCGCGGCGAGCAGCCCGATGTGCTCCTTGAGGTCCTGGCCCACGCAGAACGCGCGACCGTTGCCGGTGAGCAGCACGGCCCGCACCGCGGGGTCGTCGGCGGCTTGGCGCAGGGTGTCGCGGAGGGCTTCCTTCAGCTCGACGTTGAGAGCGTTCATCGCGTCGGGACGGTTCAACGTGATCGTCGCGAGCCCGTCGATGAGCTCGTAGAGCACGGTGTCGGCCATGGCTTGGGTCCTCTCCGTCGCTGCGGCAGCGCTTGGGTCAGCGATCAGCATGCCGGAGATCATGGGCGGCCGACATGTGACCTGCGTCAAAGAGCCGACCGGTCGTTCGGGCCCGAGGAGGGCGCAGTATCGCAGTCCGATCGCCGAATTGGGTGGTTTTGCGGGAACGCCTTGCGGAGGGGTTGCCGCCCGATGTTGGTCATTGGGTCATGCCATGCGGGATAATGACGAGGAAGCAATGTGTTCGATGCCGGTGACACCGTGACGCGGGGCTGTCCGGCGGACGATGAGCTGGTTTCAGGAAGGGGAACGAGCATGGCGGCCATGAAGCCGCGGACGGGCGATGGCCCGCTCGAGGTGACCAAGGAGGGGCGGGGCATCGTCATGCGCGTTCCGCTCGAAGGCGGCGGTCGACTTGTCGTCGAGCTGACCCCGGACGAGGCCGATGCGCTCGGCGACGCCCTGAAGAAGGTCGTCGGCTGAGGCTTAAGGCCCGCACCCCACCGTGATCTGCCCCGCCGCCCGGCCCGAGGACTACTCGGACCCGGCGGCGGGGCAGCGGTCTTTCCGGCGGCCTGATCCGGCCTGCTGCCCGATCCCGGCCCGGCTGCCCGATCCGGGCCCGGCCGCGGGATACGCCGGCCGGCGGACGCGCCCGGCCGCCGATGCGTCCGCCGGCACACGTGCTTCGCGGTCAGCCGCGCTTGACCGCGCAGAGCAGGCCGTCGCCCACCGGCAGCAGCGTGGACTGGAGTACCGTGCTCTCCCGCACGGTCCGCAGCAGCTCGCGCAGCTTGAGGACGACCGCGGGCTGCACCGCGGAGTCCACCGTGCGCCCGTCGGCGAAGACGCCCTCGAAGCAGACCAGTCCGCCGGGCCGCAGCAGGCGCAACGATTCGGCGAGGTAGTCCAGGCACTCCATCCGGTCGCCGTCGCAGAACACCAGGTCATAGCCGCCGTCGGCGAGCCGGGGCAGCACCTCCAGCGCGCGCCCGGGGATGAAGCGGGCGCGGTTCCCGGCGAAGCCGGCCGCCCGGAAGGCCTGGCGGGCGAACTGCTGCCGCTCCGGCTCGGTGTCCACGGTGGTCAGCACGCCGTCCGGCCGCATACCGTGCAGCAGATGGATACCGGAGACGCCGGTGCCGGTGCCGATCTCGGCGACGGCCTTGGCGTCCGCCGCCGCGGCGAGCAGCCGCAGCGCCGCGCCGGTGCCGGACGACACCGAGCGCAGACCCGCCTCGCGGGCCCGGTCACGGGCCCAGCGCAGGGCTGCGTCCTCGGCGACGAACGCATCGGCGAACGCCCAGCTCGTCTGCCGGTTGCCGGTAATGGCCCTCTCCTGTCCCCGTAGTTGACGCAACCGTGACTGTATCCGCTGCGCGCGGGAACCCGCAGATGGGACCGGACGTTGGCCAGGTACGGGGGAACGAGGGGGACCAAGGCCAAATGCAGGTCAAAATTGCTTATCCGGAGCTAACGGGCGAGGTGGATATGGTAGGGGCTCTACTGGACACCACCAGAGCCGACAGGGGAGGTGCGGCTGCGGCCGGTGACCGGAGAGTGCTGAGGCGCTTTCGCAGGTCGGCGGTCGGGCCGAAATCCGTGACTGACACTGCTGACCGTTCCCGCGCCCAGAGCCCTGAGGCCATGGGAGGGGCGCCCATCTCCGAGTCCGCCACCGCGACCTTCTCCACCGACGCGGATTCCCAGGCGTGGACACCTCCCACCTGGGAGGAGATCGTCAGCATGCACAGTGCACGGGTCTATCGCCTCGCCTATCGGCTCACCGGGAACCAGCACGACGCCGAGGACCTCACCCAGGAGGTCTTCGTCCGCGTCTTCCGGTCGCTGTCTACCTACACCCCCGGCACCTTCGAGGGCTGGCTGCACCGCATCACGACCAACCTCTTCCTCGACATGGTCCGCCGCCGCCAGCGCATCCGCTTCGACGCGCTCGGTGACGACGCCGCCGAGCGGCTCCCCAGCCGTGAGCCCTCCCCCCAGCAGCACTTCAACGACAACCACTTCGACGCCGACGTGCAGCAGGCGCTGGACACCCTGGCGCCGGAGTTCCGCGCGGCCGTCGTGCTCTGCGACATCGAGGGCCTGTCGTACGAGGAGATCGCCGCGACCCTGGGGGTGAAGCTGGGCACCGTCCGCAGCCGTATCCACCGCGGCCGCTCGCACCTGCGCAAGGCGCTCAAGCACCGCGCGCCCGTGGCCCGCGCGGAGCAGCCCGCCGCCGCCTCGGTGTCCCCGCGGACCGCCGCCGGTCCCGGGCTCAGTGGGGAGGTAGGAATCGCGTGACCCGATCAGGCGGTCCGTCCCCCGCCGAGGAGCATCTCGGCGACCGCCTCGCGGCTCTCGTCGACGGCGAACTGGGGCATGACGCGCGCGAGCGGGTGCTCGCGCATCTGGCGACCTGTCCGCGGTGCAAGGCGGAAGCCGACGCACAGCGGCAGCTGAAGAACATCCTGGCGAGGACGGCGTCCCCGCCACCCTCGGACTCGCTGCTGGCCAGGCTGCAGGGTCTGCCGGCCGGCGGCATCGACGAGGACCGGGGCGACCGCGGCGGCGACGGCCGTGGCGGGCCCTTCGGCGGCCCCGGGGTATTCGGCGCGCGGGAGGAAGCTTTCGCCTTCCTGCCCACGCCGCCGCGCGAGCGGGGCTTCCGGATACACGAGGTCGAGCGCCCTTCTCCGCGCGGCCGCAGATTCGCCTTCGCCGCCGCGGGCGCGGTGTCGCTGGCCGCCTTCGCGCTCGGCGGCGCGATGACGCTCGACGGTGACGTCGGCGGTCCCGCCTCCCGGAACCGCGCCGACGGCCAGGACACCGGTGTGCCCGCCTCGCAGGCCGAGCCGGCCGGTGCCGCCTCCCGCCCGGGCGGCTACGCCGGCTCCCACCCCGGGGATGTGGCGCTGCTCGCCCTGACCGGCGGTCGTCAGAGCCTGTCGGCGTCCGGCGGCAGCGGGCCCGCCGCCGGACTGCCGGGGGCGCGTCCGCCGTCGCTGCTCCGGGCGTATGACGCCGCCGGGCTGCCGAGCGACATCCTGCCGCCGGTCGTGCAGCCGGTCCTGTCGGCCCCGGCCGATCCGGCGGCGGTCGCCCAGCTGCCCCCGCGGGTCCTCGCGACCTCCGTGCCGACCCAGCCGACCGTCCCGCCGCAGCCCGGGACACCGGGCGTTCCGTTCGCCGCCGCCGGAGCGGCTTCGGAGTAGCTCCGCCGGTCCCCGCCCGCCGGGAGCGGGCGGGGAGATCTGCACGAGGGGCGGCAGACCTGGTTGAATCGCATCGAGGCAGCGACCCGCCCATGGGTCCGGCTGCCCGGGAGTTGCGCAGAGCGCGCTGTGTCGCGGAAGACTCTGGGGAGATCATGGACGAGGGGAAGGCCCCCGGGGCCAAGCCGAAGTGGTGGAGCCGTCCGGCGGCGCGCTCCGTGAGCCGTCCGGCGGCCGACGAGACGGGGCAGCGGCCCGCCGCTCCCGACTCCGCCCAGCCCGAGGCCGAGTCGCCGCAGGCCGCCACGGCCGCCACGGACCCGGCTGCTGACGCACGCCACCCCGCGGACGCGCACGGCTCCGTGGACGCGCACCACCCCGCCGCGCCACCGGCCGACGCGACCGCCGAGGCGACCGCCGACGCGACCGCCGAGGCGGCCGTGGAAGCGGCCCGCCCGCACCAGCCCGGCGACCAGGCCCCACCGGCGGCCTCCTCCCCGGACGCCGACGGGCCGACCGGCCCATCCCCGGACGCGGTCCAGCCGACCGCGTCCCAGCCGGCCTCCCCGGACGCCATCCGGTCGGACGCCGGCCAGCCGGTCGCCGAGCAGCCGCGCCCCGAGGCCGCGGCGCCGGATGCCTCCACCGAGAGCGTGCGCCCGCTGCACGCCCCCGATCCGTACGGCACCCCGCCCTACGGCGGCCCCGGCCCCTGGGCGCCCGCGCCGCCGGTGCAGCGGCCGGTGACCACTCCGGCGCACGGCACCCAGCTGCCGCCCGGCGCGCACCCCGGGATGACCCCCGCGCACGGCACCGCGCTGCCGCCGCACGCCCCGCACCCAGGCCAGGCCCCGCATCCGGCCCAGGCCCCGCATCCGGGTCAGCCCGCGGCCCCCGGCCCGTATCCGCACCCCGGCGCGCCCGAAGCCGCCGGGGCTCCGGTCGCACACGCGGCGCCCGCGCAGCCGGGCTCGCAGTGGACGGCCTACGACCCGTGGGGCGCGCCGCGACCGGCCGCGGGCCAGCGGCCGGGGCGCGACCGCGGCCGGGGGCGGCTGCTCGTCGGAGCGCTGCTGGTCGCGCTGCTCGCGGGCGGCCTCGGCGGCGGTATCGGCGCCTATCTGGAGCGCAACGGCGGGTTCGGCGACGACCAGGTGGAGCTGTCGCAGCCCCCGGCGGAGAAGGAGGCACGGGACCGGGGCAGTGTCGCCGGGATCGCCGCCCGCACCCTGCCCGGCGTGGTGACCATCCATGTGCGGGGCGGCGCCGCGGAGGGCACCGGCACCGGCTTCGTCCTCGACGGCCGCGGCCACATCCTCACCAACAACCATGTCGTGGAGGCGGCCGGCTCCGGCGGCTCGATATCGGTGACCTTCAACGGCGGCGAGATCGCCGACGCCAAGGTGATCGGCCGGGACAGCGGCTACGACCTCGCGGTCATCAAGGTCGACAACGTCTCCGGGCTCAAGCCGCTGCCGCTGGGCAACTCCGACTCGGTGCGGGTCGGCGATCCGGTGGTGGCCATCGGATCGCCCTACGACCTGGCGGGCACCGTCACCTCGGGGATCATCAGCGCCAAGGGACGTCCGATCACCGCGGGCGGTGAGAAGGAGGACGGCAGCGACGTCAGCTACGTCGACGCGCTGCAGACCGACGCCCCGATCAACCCGGGCAACTCCGGCGGCCCGCTGATGGACTCCAAGGCCCGGGTGATCGGCATCAACAGCGCGATCCGCGCGGCCGACGAGGGCGGCCTCGACGGCGGCCAGGGCGGCAGCATCGGCCTGGGCTTCGCGATACCCATCAACCAGGGCAAGCGGGTGGCCGAGGAGCTGATCAACACCGGCAAGGCCACCCACCCGGTGATCGGGGTCACCCTCGACATGGCCTACACCGGCGACGGCGCCCGGGTGAACACCAAGAGCGCCGACGACAGCCCGCCGGTGAAGGCGGGCGGCCCCGGCGACCGGGCCGGGATCGAGCCGGGCGATGTGATCACCGAGGTCGACGGGGTGCGGGTGCACAGCGGCCAGGAGCTGATCGTCAAGATCCGCAGCCACCGCCCCGGCGACCGGCTGCGGCTGACCGTGGAGCGCGGCGGCGAGCAGCGGGCCGTCTCCCTCACCCTCGGCACGGCTGACAGCGGCTGATCATCCCCGGTCATCCCCGGTCATCCCCGGCGCGCGCAGGGCCGCGCGGCCGGGACGCACCCGGGCCCACGACGCCTGATGTTGGTCCGGTCGTCTCCCGGGCCGCACTCAGGGCCAGGTACCGTGTTCTGTGGCCCGGCCCCTTAAGCCGCAGACGTCTCCCGGCCACCGACATCCCAAGGAGCTGCCAGGTGTTCTTCGACATAGGACCCCTTGAGCTGATCGCGCTCATCATCCTTGCGGTGCTCGTCTTCGGGCCGGAGAAGCTCCCGAAGGTGATCCAGGACATCGCCGGCTTCATCCGCAAGGTGCGGGAGTTCTCCGAGAGCGCCAAGCAGGACATCCGCTCGGAGCTGGGTCCGGAGTTCAAGGACTTCGAGTTCGAGGACCTCAATCCGAAGACGTTCGCCCGCAAGCACCTGCTGGACAAGGACGAGCTGGGCCTGAAGGAGATCCGCAACGGCTTCGACCTCCGCAAGGAGATGGCCGAGGTCGCCGACGCGGTGAACGGCCGGGAGAGCGATTCCTCGTCCGGCAGCGCCCGGCCGGTCGGCGCCGGCAGCGACTCCGGTGGCGCCTCGGCAGGCGGCTCTGACCTGCTGCGCAAGCGCGACAAGCCGGCCACCGGCGATCGTCCGCCGTTCGACGCCGACGCCACCTGAGACCCCGTATGCCCGGCGCGCTCGCCTCGTATGGCTATCCTCCCTTTGTCCGGGGTGAGGTCGCCCGAGGGGGGCGGGCCGCCCACAAGCAGGGCAGAGGAGGCTCCGCGTAGATGGAGACGACGAGTCGGACAGGGGTAGAGGAAGCGGTGGCAGACACGCCGGGTGCGTCCGCCCTGCCAGCCGCGTCGGCGCCGCATGGGATGCCCGCTGAGGCCCGGCGCACCATCGACGGCTATCTGATGGCCGCCTTCCCGTGGTACGGCCTCGACGAGGCCTTCACCGGCCCGCGCTGGCTGATGCAGGTCGGCGCGAGCGCGGACGGCACCGTGGAGCACGGCGCGACCGGCCACGGTGACGAACCGTCACTGCGCGTGGATGTCGATCCCGAGACCCGTGACAAGCAGCGCTTCGTGGTGGTCGTGACGGTGGCGAGCCGTCCGCTGCGCCGCAGCGCGGACGGCACCGGAGTGCTGGAGGCGACCTCGGTCTCCTCCGCCGCCTGGCTGGCCGGCGCCGGACTGCTGTCCTGCGTCTGGCCCACCAAGATGGAGCGTGCGCTGCGCCAGGACTGGCTGGACCAGCAGACCGCGCTCGCCTGGGAGCTGGCCGACGAACTCGAGGGTCCGGGCTGGTCGCAGCTGTCGCTGCCGGTCGACGGCGTGCCGGCCGACTTCCGCTACCGCGAGTCGGAGTACGGCTGGGTGCTCGCCGGCTCCGCGCGGGAGGGCGTGCACGTCGGGGCGTACGGGCGCGGCATGAGCGCCTACGGTCTGGGCTTCTCGGTGATCAAGGACATCACCAGCTACGCCTGAGGCGCCACGCCTGCCCGCGGGCGAGCCGATGTGCGTGAGGGGCGGCCGGTCTGAAGCAGACCGGCCGCCCCTCACGCTTGGCTCGCGTGCCCGGAACCTCAGAACTTGTTGCGCGGGGTGATGCCCAGCGACATGCCGGACAGGCCGCGCTGACGGCCGCCCAGCTTGCCGGCGATGGCGCGCAGCGCGCTGCCCGCGGGGGAGTCCGGGTCGGTGATGACGACCGGCTTGCCCTCGTCGCCGCCCTCGCGCAGCCGCACGTCGATCGGGATGCTGCCCAGCACCGGCACGGTCGCGCCGGTGGTCCGGGTCAGGCCGTCGGCGACCAGCTGACCGCCGCCGGTGCCGAACACGTCGACCATCTCGTCGCAGTGCGGGCAGGGCAGCCCGGACATGTTCTCCACCACGCCGACGATCTTCTGGTGGGTCTGCACCGCGATCGAGCCGGCCCGCTCGGCGACCTCGGCGGCGGCCTGCTGCGGGGTGGTGACGACCAGGATCTCGGCGTTCGGGACCAGCTGGGCCACCGAGATCGCGATGTCACCGGTGCCCGGCGGCAGGTCCAGCAGCAGCACGTCCAGGTCGCCCCAGTACACGTCGGCGAGGAACTGCTGAAGGGCGCGGTGCAGCATCGGCCCGCGCCACACCACCGGGGCGTTGCCCGGGGTGAACATGCCGATCGAGATGACCTTCACGCCGTTCGCCGAGGGCGGCATGATCATGTTCTCGACCTGGGTGGGACGGCCGTCGGCGCCCAGCATGCGCGGCACGCTGTGGCCGTAGATGTCGGCGTCCACGACACCGACCTTCAGGCCGTCGGCGGCCATGGCGGCGGCCAGGTTGACCGTCACCGAGGACTTGCCGACGCCGCCCTTGCCGGAGGCCACCGCGTAGACCCGGGTCAGCGAGCCGGGCTTGGCGAACGGCACCTCACGCTCGGTCTGCCCGCCGCGCAGCGAGGAGGCCAGCTCGCGCCGCTGCTCGTCGCTCATCACGTCCAGCTCGACGTCGACGCCGGTGACGCCGGGCACCTTGGCCACGGCGTCGCTGACGTTCTGGGTGATCGTCCCCCGCATGGGGCAGCCGGCGACCGTCAGATAGACGACCACCGAGACGGTGCCGTCCGCCGCGATCTCGATGGACTTGACCATGCCGAGCTCGGTGATCGGCTTGTGGATCTCCGGGTCGTTCACCGTGGCGAGTGCCGCGCGCACCGCGTCTTCGGTGGGAGCGGAGTCCGGGGAAGTGTCGGTAGCCATGACCCGATGGTACGGCTCCGGGGCGACCGGTCGGTAAGTCCTTCAGCGGTCGCGTTCCTCACTCTCCCGCGGGAATATCCGGCGCGCCTCCAGCTCCTTGACCAGCTCCTCGAACTCCGACCGGATCCAGTCCCGGGTGGCCACCTCGCCCAGCCCCATCCGCAGCGCGGCGACCTCGCGGGTCAGGTACTCGGTGTCCGCGATGCTGCGCTCGTTCTGCTTGCGGTCCTGCTCCACCGCGACCCGGTCGCGGTCGGCCTGCCGGTACTGGGCGAGCAGGATCAGCGGGGCCGCGTACGACGCCTGGAGCGACAGCATCAGGGTCAGGAAGATGAACGGGAACTCGTCGAAGCGCAGCCGCTCGGGGGCGGAGACGTTCCAGGTCACCCAGACGCAGACGAAGACCGTCATCCAGGCGATGAACCGGCCGGTGCCCAGGAAGCGCGCGATGTGCTCCGACGCCTTGCCGAACGCCTCCGGGTCCCACCTCGGCAGCGGGGTGCGGCGCCGCTCCTTCGGCCGGGCCAGCCGGCTCGCCTCATCCGCCACCGGTCGCCTCCCCGACCTCGGGCACGTCCGCGCTGTGCAGCTCGCGCTCCCGCCAGTCGTGCGGCAGCAGATGGTCGAGCACGTCGTCGACGGTCACCGCGCCCAGCAGCGAGCCGCCGTCGTCCACCACCGGCGCGGAGACCATGTTGTAGGTGGCCAGATAGCTGGTCACGGCGAGCAGCGAGGTGTCCGGCGGCAGCGGCCGCAGATCGGTGTCGACGAGCGAGCTGACCAGGGTGAACGGCGGGTCCCGCAGCAGCCGCTGGAAGTGCACCGTGCCCAGGTAGCGGCCGGTCGGCGTCTCGTCCGGGGCCCGGCAGACGTACACCTGGGCGGCGAGCGCGGGGGACAGGTCGCGGTTGCGCACCAGGGCGAGGGCGTCCGCGACGGTGGCGTCCGGCAGCAGCACGATCGGCTCGGTCGTCATCAGGCCGCCCGCGGTGCGCTCCTCGTACGCCATCAGCCGCCGCATGTCCGCGGCCTCCCGGGGCCGCATCAGCCCCAGCAGCCGCTCCTTGTCCTCCTCCGGCAGCTCGGAGAGCAGGTCGGCCGCGTCGTCGGGGTCCATGGCCTCCAGCACGTCGGCGGCGCGCTCCTCCTTCAGCTTGCCCAGGATCTCCACCTGGTCGTCGTCCGGCAGCTCCTCCAGCACGTCTGCCAGCCGGTCGTCGTCCAGCGCGGCGGCCACCTCGGCGCGCCGCTTGGCGGAGAGATGGTGCAGCACGTTGGCGAGGTCGGCGGGGCGCAGCTGCTCGAAGGTGGCCAGCAGGTTCTCCGCGCCCTGGCCGTGCTCCTGGAGCGAGAAGCCGGTGACGGCCGACCACTCCACGGTCAGCGCCTCGCCGCGCCGCCGCAGCGCCCCGCCCTTGCCGCGCCGCACGAAGACCTTGTCGATCTCCCAGTCCCGGCGGGCGGGCAGCTGCACCATCGCGACGTCCAGCACGGTCACCTCCTCGCGGGTCTCCACCAGCCGCACCCGCCGGTCGAGCAGTTCGCCCAGCACCAGGGTCTCCGAGGCGCGCTGCTCGAAGCGCCGCATGTTGACCACGCCGGTGGTGATGACCTGGCCGGACTCCATGCTGGTGACCCGGGTCATGGGCACGAAGATCCGCCGCCGGCTGACCACCTCGACCACCAGGCCCAGCATCCGCGGCGGGCGGCCGCCCACGCGCAGCATGGCGACGAGGTCGCGGACACGCCCGACCTGATCGCCGTTCGGATCGAACACGGCGACTCCCGCGAGGTGCGACACGAACACCCTGGACCCGCCTGCCCCCACGTCCACACACCTCCCGTTTCGCTCATATCAGCACAATGCGGATTCAGGCTAGCGTGCCCGGGCCTGTGTCGCTGGCGGTACGGCACCCTGCGGACCCCCCTGGGCCGCACAGGTACGCTGCCCTACTGCACCGGCATCAGGAGGCAGAGCAGACGTGCGCATCGGGAACATGGCTCTCGTGGGAGCGATGTGCGTGGGACTGGCCACGACGCTCGTGGGCTGCGGCGGCGGAGGAGAGGATCCCGACGCGAACACCAATGGCGTCGGCAAGCTCTCCGCCAAACAGATCGAGGGCAAGGCCCGGCGGTCGGCACAGAGCGCACGGGCCGTGCATCTGTCCGGCACCCTGGTCAGCAAGGGCCGTTCCTACCAGCTCGACATGCGGCTCGCGGGGGACGGCGGCACCGGCCGGGTCTCCACCAAGGACGCGACCTTCGAGCTGCTGCGTGTCGGCAAGGACCTCTACCTCAAGGCCGACGCGGACTTCTGGACCCAGCGGGACGACTCCAAGACCGGCCAGGCGGCGGCCGACAAGCTCGACGGCAAGTACGTGAAGGTGCCCGCCGGCGACCCCTCCTACAAGCAGCTCGGCGGCTTCACCGACAAGAACCTGCTGGTCGATGGGTTGCTCCTGGGACTCCACGGCACCCTGTCCACCGGCGACCGGGGCGAGCTGGCCGGGGTCCGCACCATCCGGGTGCTGGCCGCCGAGGGCTCGGGCGGCTCGGTCGACGTCTCCCTGGAGGGCGTCCCGTACCCGCTGCGGCTGCACCGGGCGGGCGGCGCGGGCGTCATCCGGCTCGCCGACTGGAACAAGGAGTTCGCCCTCGCGGCGCCGGAGAAGGACGAGATCGTCGACTACGGGCAGCAGATCCCCTCGCAGGGCTAGGGGGTGTCCGACGGGTCTGCGCGGCGTCGCGACCCCTGGCACCCGCGCTCGCGGCGTTGTCGTCAGTCTCCCCCAAGCTCTCGGCTTCGCTCGAGCAGGGAGGTGCCCCCACCGCTCCGCGTGGACTCCCTCCTCCGCCTTGCGATCACAGGCGCCAGACGCCGCTCCTTCTCCCACGCCGACCCATCGGACACCCCCTAGTAGTGCTTTGTTAGCTGGCCTTGTCGCGGTGGGTGTTCGGTAGTTCTCTGTGTGTATGAGGGCGGGTGAGCTTGCTGCGTGTCGGGGCCGGTTGGAGGAGTTCGCCGGGGAGGTGTTCGCGCCGCTTGCGCGGCGGGACCAGCGGGCGAAAGGTTCCTTGTATCTGCGAGGGCTGCTGCTGGACGGTCGGCGGAAGTCGATGCAGCCGATGGCCGAACGGCTCGGTGTCGACCATCAGCAGTTGCAGCAGTTCATGACGTCCTCGACCTGGCCGGTCGAGCAGGTGCGGGCCCGGCTGGCATGGCGGGCGGTGGCCGCTGTGCGGCCGCAGGTGTGGGTGGTGGACGACACCGGCTTCCCCAAGGACGGCCGTTCCTCGCCCGGGGTGGCCCGGCAGTACTCCGGCACGCTGGGCAAGGTCGGCAACTGCCAGATCGGCGTCAGCATCCACGCCGCCTCCGACACCGCCTCGTGCCCGCTGTCCTGGCGCCTGTTCCTGCCCGCCACCTGGGACGGGCCCGATGCCGAAGCCCGCAGGCGGGCCTGCCGGATCCCCGACACCGAGCACCACCGGCCCAAGTGGCAGCTCGCTTTGGACATGCTCGACGACCTTGCCGCCGCCGGTCTGCGGCCCGCCGTCCTGGTCGCGGACACCGGCTACGGCGCGAACGCCGACTTCCGGCGTGGTCTGGACGAACGCGGCCTGGCCTGGATGCTCCAGGTCAAGGGCGAGATGACCGCCCACGGCGAAGAGGCGGTGCCGTACCAGCCCGACTACGGCGGGCTCGGCCCCCGGCCGCTGCCCCGCTACCGCACCCGCCCTGCCTCCTTGCGCGAGCACGTGCTGGCCGCGGGCCGCACCAGCGGCAGGACCCTGACCTGGCGCAAGGGCTCGAAAGCGGCGATGAGCTCGCACTTCGTACTCTTACGCGTGCGCCTGGCGGGCCGACGGCCCAAGCCGGCCGCCGACGGCACGATCGGTCTGGTCTGGCTGATCGCCCAGTGGCCCGAGGGCGAGGCGGAGCCGGTGAAGTACTGGATCTCGAACCTGCCCGCCGACCTTCCCGCCAAGGATCTGGTCCGTCTCGCGAAAGCCCGCTGGCGCATCGAGCACGACTACCGCGAACTGAAGACTGCCCTGGGCCTGGACCACTTCGAGGGCCGTTCATTCGCCGGCTGGCACCGCCACGTCACCCTCGTCACCGCCGCCCACCTGTTCCTCACCGAACAGCGGAGCAGCCCAAAAGCCCCTGCCAGGGCCTGACCCTCTACCAGGCCCTGGACCTCCTCCAACACCTCATCGCCACCTGGACCGGCACCTGCCCCACCTGCCAGCAGACCGTCCCATGGCAGCCCTACGACACCACCTAACAAAGCACTACTAGGGCGTGTCCGGGCAGGCCACGCCGGAGCCGGGCCGGGGCTGAGGCCGGGCCGGGTCGGCCTCGGGTCAGGCCGGAGGCCCGTTCAGGCCGCCGCTCGTCGGGCCGGGTGCCCCGTGACCGCGTCGGGCGGCTGGGCAGTCGATCAGGCCGTGCGGCCGCGTCCGCGGCGGCGGGCCAGCAGCTTGGGCAGGGCCGCGGGCACCGGACGGCGGGTGATCGCCGGGCTCGGCAGCGGACGCGCGGCCAGCGAGGCGTCCGGCAGCCCGTCCAGCGCCGCCGGACGGCTCTCCGCCAGCGGCTCCAGCCGCAGCACGCGGCACTCGGCGGCCCAGCGGTCCGCGATCCGCTCCGCGTCCGGGGCGTTGAGCCGCTTGCCCTTCAACTCCTCGACCGCCGCGGTCCACTCCTCGCTCCCGGCGGCCGGCTCGACCACCCGGGCCTGCCAGGCGACCAGCCGACCGCCCTTGTCCTTGCTGCGCACGGTCACGGTGGCGGTGCCGCCATCGACCAGGCCGAGCCCGTCCAGCGGCTGCTCGCCGGGGCCGCCGACCAGCCAGGCCGCGCCGTCGTGCCAGACGTGCCACAGCGAGCGGGCCGCGTGGTCCCCGCCCTGGACCCAGATAAGGCCGGACTTCTTGGTGGCCTCCTCGATGAGGGCGCGGTCCATCGGAGTCTGGGTCTGCGTCATGCGCTCACTGTAGGACGCGTCGGCCGGTCCGCCGATCCCGGGCCGCCGTGAAGCCACCGGCCGCCCCGGCACGGCCGTCTCCCGGGGGCGTGGCGCGGGCCGGTCCACGGACCGCTCGGCGGAGCGTTCGGCAGGCTGTCCACAAGGTGGGCGACAGTTCCGTCACTTGGTCACACCCCTTACGCTGAGGGGGTGCCTGCCGCTCATCCCCGCCACCGGTCCTCAGCCGCCCCGTCCTCCCCGGCGGGCCCGGCGGACACTCCGCTCCCCGCCGCGCCGGCTCTCCCGGCGCCGGCCGCCCCGCCGGCCGACCGTGCCGTGCCGCGTGCCGTTCGGCTCGATGTGGTGCTGCTCGCGATCGCCATCGCCGGGGTTTCCCTCTCCGCGCCGCTGATCGCGGCCACGGCGGCCCCCGCCCTCGCCATCGCCTTCTGGCGCAATGCCATGGCGGTCGGCGCGCTCACCCCCTTCGTGGTGCTGCGCCGGGCCTTCCGCGCGGAGCTGCGGGTCATGGGCCGCCGGGCGGTGCTGCTCTCGGCCGCGGCGGGCGCCCTGCTGGCGCTGCACTTCGGGCTCTGGCTGCCCAGCCTGAGCATGACCTCGGTGGCCTCGTCCACCGCGCTGGCCACCACCACGCCGATCTGGACCGCGCTGCTGCTGCGGCTGCGCGGCCACCGCCCGCCCGCCGCGGCCTGGGCCGGCATGGCGGTCGCCATGCTCGGCGTGGTCCTGCTGACCGGGGTCGACCTGTCGCTGTCGCCGCGCGCCCTGGCGGGCGACGCGCTGGCGCTGGCCGGCGGTATGGCCGCCGCCGGGTACGTGGTGCTCGGCGCGGAGGTGCGCCGCACCGCGAGCACCACCGCGTACACCTACGTCTGCTACTCGGTCACCGCTGTGCTGCTGCTGGTCACCTGCCTGGTCTGCGGGGTGCGGCTGGACGGCTACAGCGGCGAGACCTGGCTGAAGCTGGCGGCGTTGACGGTCACCGCCCAGCTGCTCGGCCACACCCTCATCAACCGGGTGGTGAAGGGGCTCGGCCCCGCCGTGACCTCCACCGCGATCCTGCTGGAGACGCCGGGCGCCGCGCTGATCGCCGCGCTCTGGCTGGGCCAGACCCCGCCGGCGATCGCCTACCCGGCGCTGGTGGTGATCCTCCTCGGCCTGGCCCTGGTGATCCTCGCGGACCGGCCGCGCCGCAAGGGCCCGCGGCAGGCGGACACCCGCTAGAGGAGCCGCTGCGGAGCCGGCGGCTCTACAGCCAGCCGTTCCGCTTGAAGCTCCGGTGGATGACGAAGCAGGCGCCGACGATGGCGGCCATCACCGTGGGGTAGCCGTACTTCCAGTGCAGCTCCGGCATGTGGTCGAAGTTCATGCCGTACACCCCGCAGATCATCGTCGGCACGGCGACGATCGCCGCCCACGCCGTGATCTTGCGCATGTCCTCGTTCTGCGCGACGGTCGCCTGCGCCAGGTTGGCCTGGAGGATCGAGTTGAGCAGGTCGTCGAAGGAGAGCACCTGCTCGTTGACCCGGGCCAGGTGGTCGGCGACGTCCCGGAAGTACTTCTGGATGTCCGGGTCGACCAGCCGCATCGGCCGCTCGCTGAGCAGCTGCATCGGCCGCAGCAGCGGGGAGACGGCCCGCTTGAACTCCAGCACCTCGCGCTTGAGCTGGTAGATCCGCCCGGCGTCACCGCCGCGCCGGGAGCCGCGCCCGGAGGCGCCGGCCCCGCTGGTCGCCGAGAAGACGTCGATCTCCACCTCGTCGATGTCGTCCTGGACGGCGTCCGCGACCGCGATGTACCCGTCCACGACCTGGTCGGCGATGGCGTGCAGGACCGCGGAGGGGCCCTTGGCGAGCAGCTCCGGGTCGTCCTGCAGCCGGTGCCGCAGCGCCCGCAGCGAGCCCTGACCGCCGTGCCGCACGGTCAGGATGAAGTTCCGGCCGGTGAAGCACATCACCTCACCGGTCTCCACCACCTCGCTGGTCGCGGTGAGTTCGGCGTGCTCGACGTAGTGGATCGTCTTGAAGACGGTGAAGAGGGTGTCGTCGTACCGCTCCAGCTTCGGCCGCTGGTGGGCGTGGACGGCGTCCTCCACGGCCAGCGGGTGCAGCCCGAACTCCTCGGCGATGCCCGAGAACTCACGCTCCGTCGGCTCGTGCAGCCCGATCCACGCGAAGCCGCCCTCGGCGCGCACCCGGGCCATCGCCTCCGACGGGCTGACGTGGTCGCTGACCCGCCGGCCGTCGCGGTAGACGGCGCAGTCCACGACCGCGCTCGATACGGACGGGTCGCGGGTGGTGTCGTAGTTGTGCGTGGTGTGACCACGGCGCAGGGCGGGACGGACGGCGGCGCGCAGGTCGCGGATCATCGACATGGCGGGCTCCTTCACGGGCCGGCCGCCGGCAGGGGGACGCGCGGGGCGCAGCGCGGCCCGGAAGGTGGACGTCACGACGGTTACCGGCGTCGTACGCCCGCAAAGCGGGCAGCGCTCCTCCGCATGATGCCGACGGAAGATCGCAGAAAAACGGGACAAGGCGAGTTCGAACGCTCAACCGTCATGCGCTGCGGACGCCAGTGGACTTCACGTGTTTCACTGCGACGCAGTGGGGTACGGAAGGGAATGGATCACCGGGAGAAGCATCCGAGAGGGAAGACGGAAGAGCTGCCGGTACTGCACGGTCGACTAGGATCCACCGCAGCCCCACCTCCTCCGGCCGGTCCCCGCTGGGGGACGACGTAACTCCCTGGGCAGGCGTCAAGGCTAGCAGCCGACAGAACCGTTACAGCGCCCCTTTGCCTGATCCATACGTACAGCAGTGCGTGACCCGCGCCACCGTAGGGGCCGCAGTAGGGTCGCTCATATGTCCCACGTTCTTGAGCTGGTCGATGCCCGGTTGCGCACCACGCTGGGTGAACCGGACGCGCGCGCCGCGGTGACCTTCCTGGGCACCGAGCGCGTCGAGGTGCTCCGTTTCCTCGACGGCGACATCGCGCGCTACGCCACCCTGGGCATGTCCGGCCAGCCGATGAGCGATCCGGCCGCGCTGCTCGCCGACCCCTTGCGCGGTCCGCGTGCCGAGCTGCTGCTCTCCGTGCGCATCGGCAAGGTGGCCGGCGCGGTGATCGACAAGGTGCTCCGGCCGCTCGCCGTCCTCGCCGCCACTCCGCAGGTCGAAGGGGTGGTGGTGGCCGCGGGTGCCTCGCTGGACGTCGGCGAGCCGCTGTGGCCCGGCGCGCCCTTCACCTCGGTGCTGGTCGGCGAATCCGGCGGGCTCGTCGAGGATCTGACGCTCGATGAGCCGATGGATGCTGTCCGCTTCCTGCCACTGATGCCCATGACCCCGAACGAGGCGGCGTGGAAGCGGGTGCACGGGGCCGCCGCCCTCCAGGAGCGGTGGCTGCGGCACGGCACGGACCTGCGCGATCCCGCCCGCGGTTCGGTGGCGCTGGACTGAGCCTCCCCGGCCTCCCGGACACCCGTTGGCTCGAACGGGCAAGCGACCACTGCTTCGGGGACGTGCCGGTGGCACACTCCGGACGGGTGATCGTCCTTGACGCGACGACTGCCGGAGAGGACCGTGGGGCCCTATGAGGGGCGAACCCAGTTGCCCGAAGTGCGGTGGCCGGGTGCGGGCGCCCGGTCTCTTTGCCGACTCCTGGCAGTGCGGGGTGCACGGCACCGTGCATCCCCTGCAGCCGGTCGTCCCGCCGAGCGTCGAGGCGCTCGCGGTCGTGGTGAGCCGTGCCCAGGTGCCGGTGTGGATGCCGTGGCCGCTGCCGGTCGGCTGGTTGTACACCGGAGTCGCCAGCGCCGGTGACGACCGCAGCGGAGGACGTGCCACCGCCGTCGCCTGCTCCGGTCCCGGTCCGCTCGGCGGCCCCGGCGAGCTGCTGCTGGTCGCCGAGGAGCTGGGCGTGGGGCTCGGCGCGCGCTACGCAGGACTCCCCGGCCTCGATCCCGGGGACGGAATGCGGGTGGACAAGGCGCCGCACGTGAAGGTGCTGGCGGCCGGGCGGCCCACCCCGCTCTGGCATGTCGAGGGCACACCGGATGACCGGGCGGTCTTCGCGGGCGAGGCGCGCGGGCTGTGGCTGTGGGCGATCGTGTGGCCCGAGCAGTCCGGCCTGCTCATGTACGACGAGCTGATACTGACCGATCTGCGGGACGCCGGGGCGGAAGTGGATCTGCTGCCCTGCGGGGCGCTCTCCCCGCGGCTGATCTCCTGATCCCGGGATCATCCGGCCGCTGACCCCGGCCCGTCTCGCCGCTGTCCGCCCCTTGGACCGTTCGGGTGAGGTGCGTGCCGCCCGGTAGAGTGGAGCGTCCCCTGTTCCGTCTGCCGCAGCTTGGAGTACGCGTCGTGCGCATCGACCTGCACACCCACTCCACTGCTTCCGACGGCACGGACACCCCCGCCGAGCTGGTGCTGGGCGCCGCTGCGGCCGGGCTGGACGTCATCGCGCTCACCGATCACGACACCGTCGGCGGATACCAGGCGGCGAAGGCCGCGCTGCCGCCGGGCCTGACGCTGGTCACCGGCGCCGAGCTGTCCTGTCGTCTGGCGCCCGCGTCCCCGGAGCGGAGCGACGAGGGGGTGAGCCTGCACATGCTGGCGTACCTCTTCGACCCCGAGGAGCCGGAGCTGGCCCGGGAGCGGGAGCTGGTGCGCGATGACCGGGTGCCGCGGGCGCGGACGATGGTCGGCAAGCTGCAGGAGCTGGGCGTGCCCATCACCTGGGAGCAGGTCGCGCGGATCGCAGCCGACGGTTCCGTGGGGCGGCCGCACGTGGCCACCGCCCTGGTCGAGCTGGGCGTGGTCCCGACCGTCTCCGACGCCTTCACCGACGAGTGGATCGGCACCGGTGGCCGCGCCGACGTCCGCAAGCACGAGCTCGACCCCATCGAGGCGATCCGCCTGATCAAGGGCGCGGGCGGGGTGGCCGTCTTCGCGCACCCGCTCGCCGTCAAGCGCGGCCGGTGCGTGCCCGAGAGCACCATCGCCGAGCTGGCCGCGGCGGGCCTGGACGGCATCGAGGTCGACCACATGGACCACGACGAGCCGACCCGGGACCGGCTGCGCGGCCTGGCCAAGGAGCTGGGACTGCTCACCACCGGGTCGAGCGACTACCACGGCAGCCGGAAGACGTGCCGGCTCGGTGAATTCACCACCGACCCCGAGGTCTACGGCGAGATCATCCGCCGGGCGACCGGCGCCTTCCCGGTGCCCGGCACGGGCGGAAGCCCGGCTGGTCCGCTCCGGTAGCTCTCCTCGGATTCCGTCCGGGAGACCCCGGCGGGCCGGATGGAGGCCGGGTCCCGTTCACGCGCCTGGTGTTCGGTTCTGCTCGACCGCCCTTCCCTCCCTCTCCCCTCCTTCTGCTCACCCTTTCGCTCAACTCTCGCAAGGCTCACTGTGTTCGACGTCGCCGTCTTCGGATCCCTCTTTCTCACCCTTTTTGTCATCATGGACCCCCCGGGGATCACCCCGATCTTCCTCGCCCTCACGGCGGGCCGACCGCTGAAGATCCAGCGCCGGATGGCCTGGCAGGCGGTCGCCGTGGCCTTCGGTGTGATCACCGTCTTCGGCATCCTCGGCCAGCAGATCCTGGACTACCTGCATGTCTCGGTGCCCGCGCTGATGATCGCGGGCGGACTGCTGCTGCTTCTGATCGCGCTCGATCTGCTGACCGGCAAGACCGACGAGCCGAAGCAGACCAAGGACGTCAACGTGGCGCTGGTGCCGCTGGGCATGCCGCTGCTGGCCGGGCCGGGTGCGATCGTCTCGGTCATCCTCGCGGTGCAGCACGCGGACGGTGTCGGCGGTCAGATCTCGGTGTGGGCCGCCATCGCGGCCATGCACGTGGTGCTGCTGCTGACGATGCGGTACTCGCTGCTGATCATCCGGGTTATCAAGGACGGCGGCGTGGTGCTGGTGACCCGGCTGGCCGGCATGATGCTCTCGGCCATCGCGGTGCAGCAGATCATCAACGGCGTCACCCAGGTCATCCAGAGCAGCTGAGCCGGCCGCCACACGCCAGCGCCCCCGCACGGACCATCCGTGCGGGGGCGCTGTCGCATCGGGCCTGGGCTGCCGGCGCTCGGCTGCCGGCGCGATGCGGACGGGGCGAAACGACGCGCGTTATGAGGCCGCGCTGTCGGCAGGGCGGATATAGATGCGCTGGCCGATCGCGGCGGCCTGCTGCACGATCCGGTTGACGGAGGCGGCGTCCACGACGGTGCTGTCCACGGCGGTGCCGTCGATGTCGTCAAGGCGCATGATCTCGAAGCGCACAGGCTTCTCCCTTCGTCTGATCCTCCTGAGGAGAACTGCTTGAGTGGTGCGGGTACGGCGACGGTGCCGTTCCACACATACCTGTGCAACGGGATGCAGGGTACAAACATTCCCTACGCTAAAGAAAAGTTTTGCCAGCCTAAATACTGGCGGGTAGCTGCGGGTTTGTGTCCGGCTCGCCGGGCCCCGGAGAATGAGCGGCGTATGAACGAGGCACTGACTCCGGACCCGACCGACCTCGGCTCGGTCGTGGCGGCCATCGAGCGCACCAACGAGCTGCTCCAGCGCGTGCTCGCCGAGGTCGCCACCACGCCCTCCACGCACGCGATATTCGTGGACGCCGGGTACGCCTACGCGGCCGCCGGCCGGCTGGTCGCCGGGACCGAGGACCGCCGCGCCTTCGCGCTGGACGCCGAGGGGCTGATCGAGGCGTTCATCGACAAGGCGCGGACGATCTTCCCGGACAGCCGGCTGCTCCGCGTCTACTGGTACGACGGCGCGCGCCGCCGGATCCACACCGCGGAACAGCAAGGCATCGCCGAGCTGCCGGACGTGAAGGTCCGGCTCGGCAACCTCAACGCCAACAACCAGCAGAAGGGCGTCGACTCGCTCATCCGCAGCGACCTCGAATCCCTCGCCCGGCACCGCGCCATCGGTGACGCCGTGCTCATCGGCGGCGACGAGGACCTGGTGTCCGCGGTGGAGGCGGCGCAGGGCTTCGGCGCCCGGGTGCACCTGTGGGGCATCGAGTCGGCGCCCGGCGCCCGCAACCAGGCCGAACCGCTGCTGTGGGAGGTCGACAGCCAGCGCACCTTCGACCTGGACTTCTGCAAGCCGTATGTGACGCGCCGAACCGATGTCTACGAACCGCAGAGCGAGCCCACCGTCGGCGGCGTCCTCCCCGGGCGCGAGGAAATGCGCTTCGTGGGCGCCCAGGTCGCCGCCCAGTGGCTCGCCGCCCGGGGCCGCGACGCCCTCGCCGAACTGCTGCCGGGCTATCCCTATCTGCCCGGCCCGGTCGACCAGGAGCTGCTCGTCGAGGCCGAGTCGCTGCTCCGGCTGTCGCTGCGCGCCCGCGCCGATCTGCGGCGCGCACTGCGCGACGGCTTCTGGGAGCATCTGCGCGCGCAGTACTGAGCGCGCCGAAGGCGCAGGCTCCGGGCCGGAGGCTCCGGTCCGGGGATCGCCTCAGCCGGTGGTGACGCGCTGCCAGAAGGCGGAGAGGGCCCGGGCGGTGGCGAGCGGCTGCTCGGCGTTGGGGGAGTGCCCGGCGTCCATGATCACGGACCGGTCGGCGGACAGCTGGGCCGCCATCGCGTCCATCAGCGTCACCGGCCAGGCGTAGTCCACCTCGCCGGAGATCACATGCTTGGGCAGGCGCACCGCCGCCAGCTCCGCCACCCGGTCCTGCTCCGTCATCAACTGCCGTCCGGTGGCCAGGAGTTGGGCGGGCGAGGTGGTCAGCCAGCGCCGCCGGAGGAACTCCCGGATCTCGGTCGAAGCCGCCGTCTCGGGCGCCTCCGGCGGGTCGAGCTCACGCATCGCCCGCCAGACCGTCTCCATGTCCAGGACGGTCAGCGCGTCCAGCAGCATCTTGGTGCGGGCCTGCTGCGAGGCGGCGATGGCTGCCGGGCCCGAGCTCATCAGCGTCACCGAGGCGAACGGACGCGGATCACGCACCACCGCCGCCCGCACGATCAGTCCGCCGAGCGAGTGCCCCAGCACATGGACCCCGCTGCCCAGCGCGGCCGCCTGCGCCAGGACGTCCCGCGCCAGCTCCTCCTGGGCGTACGCGCTCTCCTCGTCCGGGCCGTCGCTCTCGCACTGGCCACGGCCGTCCACCGCGACCACCCGGAAGCCCGCCTCGGCCAGCGGCCCGAGCAGCGCGATGAAGTCCTCTTTGCTGCCCGTGAAACCAGGCACCAACAGCGCGGTCCCGCGCACCGGCCCCTCCGGGCGGGCGTCGTGCACGGCGAACTCCCCGCGCACGGTCGCCAGCCGATAGGCGTGGGCGCACGAGGGAAGGGTGAGGGTCGGCGGCGTGCTCATGCCCCGAGGCTAGCGGCCATGGCCCGGCGGGCCGACGCCGACGTGCGGCAAGGGTGTGCACCATGGGCGAGCGCGGCCCCCGCCGCCATGACCGAGGGCCCCACCCGCTGTTGCGGGTGGGGCCCTCGGATCACGTGCGACCGCTACCGGCGGGTCAGCCCTCGGGCGTGACCTCCGCCGTCTTGACCGTGGCTTCGGTGGCCTTGCGGGTGCGTCGGCGCGGCTTGGCCGGGGCCTCGGCGGCTGCCTCGGTGACGGTCTCCGTGGCCTCCACAGCGGCTTCGGTGGCCTTGCGGGTGCGTCGGCGCGGCTTGGCCGGAGCCTCGGCGGCTGCCTCGGTGACGGTCTCCGTGGCTTCCACAGCGGCTTCGGTGGCCTTGCGGGTGCGTCGGCGCGGCTTGGCCGGAGCCTCGGCGGCTGCCTCGGTGACGGTCTCCGTGGCTTCCACAGCGGCTTCGGTGGCCTTGCGGGTGCGTCGGCGCGGCTTGGCCGGAGCCTCGGCGGCTGCCTCGGTGACGGTCTCCGTGGCTTCCACAGCGGCTTCGGTGGCCTTGCGGGTACGCCGGCGCGGCTTGGCCGGAGCCTCCACGGCCTCGGCGGCCTCTGTCACGGCCTCGGCGGTGTCGACCGCGGCTTCGGCGGCCTTGCGGATGCGTCGGCGCGGCTTCGCCGGGGCCTCCACGGCCTCGGCGGCCTCAGCGGCCTGCGGAGCCTCGACGACGGCTTCCGCGGTGCCGGTCACCGTCTCGGCCGCCTCGGCCGTGGCCTTGGTGGCGCGGGTGCGGCGGCGGCGCGGCTTGGCGGGCGCGGCCTCGGCCGCATCCGGGGTGGCCTCGGCGGCCGGAGCCGGGATCTGCTCCTGCCCCTCCGCGGTCCGCACGGCCTGCTCGGCCGCCTCCTCCGCCACCTGGGGCGCGGCAGTGGCGGTGGCCCCGCTGCGGGTGCGGCGACGCCGGCGCGGTGTGCGCGGGCCGGCGGCCGGGGCGTCCAGGGCCTCGGCCGTGGCGCCCTCGGCGGGGGTGGCCGCCGGTGCGGAGCCCGCCTCGTCCATGGCCACGCCGCCACGGGTGCGGCGCCGCTGGCGCGGCGTCCGGGTGCGCTTGGGGCGCTCCTCCTCGGCGTCCCGGCCACCGCGGCCGCGGCCACGGGCCCCGCGGCCGCCGGTCTCGCCGAGGTCTTCGATCTCCTCGGCGGCGAGCCCGGCGCGGGTGCGCTCGGCGCGCGGCAGGATGCCCTTGGTGCCCTCCGGGATGCCCAGCAGCTCGTAGAGGTGCGGGGAGGTGGAGTAGGTCTCCTCCGGGTCGTTGAACGACAGCTCCAGCGCCTTGTTGATCAGCTGCCAGCGCGGGATGTCGTCCCAGTCGACCAGGGTGACGGCGGTACCCGACGCGCCCGCGCGGCCGGTGCGGCCGATGCGGTGGAGGTAGGTCTTCTCGTCCTCCGGCGACTGGTAGTTGATGACGTGCGTCACACCCTCGACGTCGATGCCGCGCGCGGCGACGTCGGTGCAGACCAGCACGTCGACCTTGCCGTTGCGGAAGGCGCGCAGCGCCTGCTCACGCGCTCCCTGGCCGAGGTCGCCGTGCACCGCGCCGGAGGCGAAGCCACGGCGGGAGAGCTGGTCGGCGATGTCGGCGGCGGTCCGCTTCGTACGGCAGAAGATCATCGCGAGCCCGCGGCCCTCGGCCTGCAGGATGCGCGCGACCATCTCCGGCTTGTCCATGGAGTGCGCACGGAAGACGTGCTGCGTGATGTTGGCCACGGTCGCGCCCTCGTCATCCGGCGACGTGGCGCGGATGTGCGTGGGCTGCGACATGTAGCGGCGGGCCAGACCGATGACCGCGCCCGGCATGGTCGCCGAGAACAGCATGGTCTGGCGCTTCGCCGGAAGCATGTTGATGATCTTCTCGACGTCCGGCAGGAAGCCCAGGTCGAGCATCTCGTCGGCCTCGTCCAGGACGAGGGCCTTGACGTGCGACAGGTTCAGCTTCTTCTGGCCGGCCAGGTCGAGCAGTCGGCCGGGGGTGCCGACGACCACGTCGACGCCCTTCTTCAGGGCCTCGACCTGCGGCTCGTAGGCCCGGCCGCCGTAGATCGACAGGACGCGGACGTTCCGCACCTTGCCCGCGGTGAGCAGGTCGTTGGTGACCTGCTGGCACAGCTCACGGGTGGGGACGACGACCAGGGCCTGGGGGGTGTCGGTCAGCTGCTCGGGCTTGGCCCGGCCCGCCTCGACGTCCGCGGGGACGGTGACGCGCTCCAGCAGCGGGAGACCGAAGCCGAGGGTCTTGCCGGTGCCGGTCTTGGCCTGACCGATGACGTCGGTGCCGGCGAGGGCGACCGGAAGCGTCATTTCCTGGATGGGGAAGGGGGACGTGATGCCGACGGCTTCAAGGGCTTCGGCCGTCTCGGGGAGAATCCCGAGGTCTCGGAAAGTGGACAGGATGCTTGCCTCTTCTGTGAGACGCGGCATGAGGCGGCGGAGGGGGTCGCTTACCGCGCCCGATGGTGCACCGGCCTGGGGAGGCCTGGGGGCGCGGGACCACTGCCTTCGCTCTAGCGCTCATGCCGCGAGCGGGTCCCTCCTGCCGTGCGTATCTCAGTCGCATACGCGCCGCTGGGAGGGCGGTCGGGTTGGAGCCGATCGGGCCACCGACCGGGCATCCGCATTCGTGGAACAACCCGCCGATACTCGACGGGCGCAATACCACTGTACCCCGAATGCGCGCATGTGTGACCGGCTAACCGAACGCGCGACTGATCAGGGCGTGTCTGACCAGGGCCTTCCCCCGGCCCCGGAGCGGGCTATTGTGCCCGCATGGAGACGCCTGACACGCCCAAGACCTCATCCGCCGACACCGGGAAGCCGACCGCCGAAGCCGCCACGGAGGCCACTGCCGAGGCCACCGGGATCGCCGCCCAGGACTGGGAGCGGGCATCGGCCGAGCCGCAGTACCGGGCCGCCGTGGTGGATCTTCTCGGCGCACTGGCCTACGGCGAGCTGGCCGCCTTCGAGCGGCTGGCGGAGGACGCCAAGCTGGCGCCCACCCTGGACGACAAGGCCGAGCTGGCGAAGATGGCCTCCGCGGAGTTCCACCACTTCCAGCAGCTGCGGGACCGGCTGGCGGCGATCGGCGAGGAGCCGACCGAGGCGATGCAGCCGTTCGCGGCCGCGCTGGACGAGTTCCACCGCCAGACCGCGCCCTCGGACTGGCTGGAGGGCCTGGTCAAGGCGTATGTGGGCGACTCGATCGCCAGCGACTTCTACCGCGAGGTGGCGGCCCGGCTGGACTCGGACACCCGCGCGCTGGTGCTGCGGGTGCTGGACGACACCGGCCACGCCACCTTCGCGGTGGAGAAGGTCCGGGCCGCGATCGAGTCCGAGCCGCGGGTCGGCGGACGGCTGGCGCTGTGGGCCCGCCGGCTGATGGGTGAGGCGCTCTCGCAGGCGCAGCGGGTGGTCGCCGACCGCGACGCGCTCTCCACGATGCTGGTCGGCGGGGTGGCCGACGGCTTCGACCTGGCCGAGGTCGGCCGGATGTTCTCCCGGATCACCGAGGCGCACACCAAGCGGATGGCCGCGCTGGGCCTGGCGGCCTGATCACGAGGGCAGCGGTCGGGGCGCCCGCCGGGTGCCCCACCGGGCCCGCACGGCGCCCGGGATTGACGGTCTGGAGACGGGTGCGCCGGTCAGGCGGTGACTGATCGTCGTACCCGGCCCTCGGGCCGCACCAGCAGCGAGAGCATCGCCACCGTGAAGGCGGCCGAGGCGACCAGCGTGAACGTCGCGTGACCGGAGCCCAGCACCGCGTGCGTCAGCAGGGTGCCGAGCAGCGCGGCCACCGGGCCGGTCGCCAGCACGAGTGGGCCGGAGGGGAGCCGCCGGGGCAGCCGGCGCGCCGCCGCCAGGGCGAGGGCCAGGCCGATCACTGCCGAGCCGAGCGCTTCCCAGACCAAGATCATGGTGCGTCCCTCCCGTAAGTGGACCGCGGCGCTCCTGCGCCGGTCGTGCCCGTCTTACCCCCTGTCAGGCAGGAACAACCCTCCCGTCAAGCGGGGACGACCTCTCGCCCGGACAGGGGACGACCTACGGCCCGGACAGACGACGGCGGCGGGGCTCCGGTCTTCACCGGAGCCCCGCCGCCGTCATGGCCGATCGAGTGGCGCTCAGAGCGGGCCGAAGCCCACCTTGCGAGTGGTCGGCTCGCCGATCTCGACGTACGCGATGCGGTCCGCCGGCACCAGGACCTTGCGGCCGTGCTCGTCCACCAGGCTCAGCAGCTGCGCCTTGCCGGCGAGCGCTTCGGAGACCGCGCGCTCGACCTCCTCGGCAGACTGCCCGCTCTCCAGGCTGATCTCGCGGGGCGCGTGCTGCACGCCGATCTTGACCTCCACGGCTATGTCCCTTTCGACGGTCCGTTGGGGTTGCGCGGTCAGCCGCGCCGTACGCAGCACACATTAGCCCGGCACGGGGACCGCCCGAGCCGGATGGCCGCACGCCCGCAGCGAACACCGACGCCGCGCCGGGGCGCCGGCACCCGCAGGTCAGTTCGGCTCGCCCTGGGCGTCGCTGCCGTGCAGCGGGAAGCCGGCGATACCCCGCCAGGCCAGCGAGGTGAGCAGCTGCACCGCGGTGTCGCGCGGCACGGAGCTGCCGCTGGAGAGCCAGTAGCGCGCCACGATCTGCGACACGCCGCCCAGGCCCACGGCCAGTAGCATCGACTCGTCCTTGGGCAGGCCGGTGTCCTCCGCGATGACCTCGCAGATGGCCTCGGCGCACTGCATCGAGACCCGGTCGACGCGCTCGCGCACGGCGGGCTCGTTGGTCAGGTCGGACTCGAAGACCAGCCGGAAGGCGCCGCCCTCGTCCTCGACGTAGGCGAAGTACGCGTCCATGGTGGCGGCGACGCGCTGCTTGTTCTCCGTCGTGGACGCCAGCGCGGTGCGCACCGCCTGCAGCAGCGATTCGCAGTGCTGGTCCAGCAGGGCCAGGTAAAGGTCCAGCTTTCCGGGGAAGTGCTGGTAGAGGACGGGCTTGCTGACGCCCGCCCGCTCAGCGATGTCGTCCATCGCCGCCGCGTGGTAGCCCTGTGCGACGAAGACCTCCTGGGCCGCTCCCAGGAGCTGATTGCGTCGGGCTCGGCGCGGAAGGCGCGTGCCTCGTGCACGCACCTCGGTCTGCTCGATGGCTGTCACGCCGCCTCCCATGGATTGTTCTGTGCACGGTGTTCACCGCGCACGCCATCGTACTTTTGGGTAACAGGGACGCGCGCGTTCGTGCGGAGAATTTCATGGATCGGCCGATGCAGGAAGCCGACAAAAGGTGCAGGTCATCGGTACTCGTCCTCATTGAGTTCGACCACGCGTGCCTGCTCGACGCGGTCGGCCTCGTTCGCCGCGTCGGGGTCGGCGAGGGTCACCGGCTCATCACTTCGCGGGCTGAGCTCGGCGTGCTGCTCGGCGGCGTCGGCCTCCGGAGCCTCGACGTCCAACGAGGTGTCCGCGTCGTCCTCGAAGGTTTCGGGGTCGTCGGGGTCGACGGCCTGGGGATCGACGGTCTTGGGGTCGACAGTCATATGGCTCCGCCCTCCCGGGGGGTCCGTCATGTCCGGCTTTCGGGTGACTCACCCTCTGGTACGAGCCTAGGAGACGCGCGTTCCGGACGCTATGCGGTCTGTGACGGCGAACACACAATCGTCGGCGTGATCGTCTCGTAACATTGCCCGCATGTCTTCGACCGAGTCACCGGGGGCCGGCATCCTCCCCGTGGTGCCGCCCGCGCGGCCCGTGCCCGACGGGGCGGGGGAGACGGTGCGCACCGTGAGCCTGCCGGGGCTCACGCTGAACGTGCGC
The DNA here is from genome assembly GCF_058215555.1 of Streptomyces sp. JLBT605. Taxonomy (NCBI): domain Bacteria; kingdom Bacillati; phylum Actinomycetota; class Actinomycetes; order Kitasatosporales; family Streptomycetaceae; genus Streptomyces; species Streptomyces sp. JLBT605. Next base: position 2,080,660 of record NZ_CM177087.1, on the reverse strand, counting down.
TCCCGTCCGTCGACCGCGGAGGACGGCGAGGACCGGGAGGGCCTGCCGCCCGCGCTGTACGTGCACGGGCTCGGCGGCTCCTCGATGAACTGGTCGGCGCTGATGGTCCGGCTCAAGGACCGGGTGGCCTGCGAGGCCCTCGACCTCCCCGGCTTCGGGGACTCCCCGCCGCCGGACGACGGCGACTACTCCATCACCGGACACGCGCGTGCGGTCATCCGCTACCTGGACGCCAGCGGCCGCGGCCCGGTGCACCTCTTCGGTAATTCCATGGGCGGGGCGATCACCACCCGGGTGGCCGCCGTCCGGCCCGACCTGGTGCGCACCCTCACGCTCATCTCGCCCGCGCTGCCCGATCTGCGACCGCAGCGCACGGCGCTGCCGACCGGGATGCTGGCCATCCCCGGCATGGCGCGGCTGTTCGTGCGGATGACCCGGGGCTGGACGATCGAGTACCGCACCCGGCAGGTGCTGGAGCTCACCTACGGCGATCCCTCGCGGGTCACCCCGGAGGCCTTCGCCTCGCTGGTGGCGGAGCAGGAGCGGCGCGCGGTCCTGCCCTACTTCTGGGACGCGATGGCCCGCTCGGCGCGCGGCATCGTCGACTCCTACACCCTCGGCGGCCAGCACTCGCTGTGGCGGCAGGCCGAGCGGGTCCTCGCGCCGACCCTCCTCATCTACGGCATGCGGGACCAGCTGGTCTCACACCGGGTGTCGCTGCGGGCGCAGAAGACCTTCCGTGACTCCCGGCTGCTGAGTTTGGTCGACGCCGGCCATGTCGCCATGATGGAGTTCCCGGACACAGTGGCAGAGGCTTTCAGGGAACTCCTCGACGAACTCGACGGAAGCGGTGTGGCGCGTGGGTAAACACAGCGCACGAGGCAATCGGGAGCACCGCGGCGAGCAGGCCCAGGGCGGCGAGGCGGCACCCGCCGCCCGGCCCGCACCGGCCCCGGATCCGGGGTATCAGGCCCAGGCCCCCAGGCAGCGGACCGGCTCCGGATACCAGGCGCCATCCGGCTATCAGGCGGACGGCTACCGGACGGGCTCCGGCTATCCGGCGGAGTCCGCCGGGGGCCCGGGCGGCGGGTATCAAGCAGGCTCTGTCGGCGGTCCGGCCGCCGGGTTCGAGGCGTACGACACCGGCCAGCACCTCCTGGGGCCGTACGGCGTCGGACGGTTCCCCGGCGGGCACGACGACGCCCTGCAGGACACCGGTGAGCTGCGGCTGGGCCCCTACGACACCGGCCAGTTCCCGACGCTGCCCGACCCCGTGCACGACACCGGAGAGCTGCGGCTGGGCCCGTATGACACCGGGCAGTTCCCCGCCGCCTCCGAGACCGGCGAGTTCCGCTTCGACCCCTTCGGCCGGTACGACACGGGGGAGTACCCCCAGCCTCAGCGGCCCGCATCGCCGTCCGTGCCGCACCAGGCCGCGCCCTCCGGGCCGGCCGGTCCCTCCTCGTGGCGGCCCGGCGCGTCCGGCCCCGCAGGCCCCGGCGGGCCGGTCGGCGTGCGCGGCGGGCACCCGGAGCAGCGTGAGCCGGGCGGCGGATGGGGGGCGCTGGGCGGCCCGGCCACCGCTCCCGGCCCGGCCACCCTCCACAGTCCGGCCGCCGGGCCCGGCGCCACCACCTCCGGTGCCGGTACCGCTGCGTCCGCCTCCGGTGCCGCCGCTGCCTCAGGTGCCACCGCCGCCGTCGCCGGGGGACTGCGGCTGCCGGGGCCGCGCCAGGAGTACGTCGAGGCGTTCGACGCCCTGGACGCCCGGCTTCGGGGCACCGCCGCCCCTGCTCCGGAGATCTCCCCGGACGCCGCCCCCGACTTCGGTGCCACGGCCGATGTGCCAGGTGCCACGGCCGACGTGCCCGGTGTCGTCATCGGCGCGCCCCGGCCGGCCGTGCCCGAGCCCGCCACCGAGCCGGCCCGGACCGCCGACGGTGCCGGCGGCGGCCGCACCGCCGAGCGGCATGGCGCCGCCAAGGGCGGGAAGGGCCGGGCGTTCACCGGGGTGGCCGCCGCGGCGGTCACCACCGTGCTGGCCGTCGTGGTGGCAGGCCAGGTCGCCGAGGGGGGCAAGGAGGAGAAGGCCGCCTCGCGGCCGCACGAGGACGTGGAGCGCGGCGACGACCGTGGCGTGTCCCGTGGCGAGCCGCGCCCGACCCCGACCGGTATACCGGCCGGCCCCGTCTCGTACGCCGAGAAGATGGCAGCGACCTACCCCTTGGACCCCGACCTCCAGGGGCCCGGCTCGTTCGTCACGATATCCGGGCACGACAAGGCGCCGGGGCGAGGTGAAGTGCGGCGCTACCGGGTGGATGTGGAGAAGGGGCTGCCGCTGGACGGCGAGCTGTTCGCCGAGGCGGTGCACAAGACGCTCAACGACGACCGCAGTTGGGGCCATGGCGGGAAGCTGACCTTCGAACGGGTCTCCTCGGGCCGCGTCGACTTCGTGATCACCCTGGCCAGCCCGGGCACCACCGGGAAGTGGTGCGCGAAGTCCGGTCTGGACACCACGGTGGACAACGTCTCCTGCGATTCCGCGGCGACCAAGCGCGTCATGATCAACGCCTTCCGGTGGGCGCAGGGTGCGCAGACCTTCGGCGAGGACCGGATGCACGCCTACCGCCAGATGCTCATCAACCACGAGGCCGGCCACCGGCTCGGGCACAACCACGAGAGCTGCTCCAGGGACGGGGCACTGGCCCCGGTGATGATGCAGCAGACGAAGTTCCTCACCACGGACGGCGCGACCTGTCGGCCCAACCCCTGGCCGTTCCCCGAGCGCTGAGTCCCGCTCCGCGAGATGGCTTCTCTCTTCGGAGACTCCCTTAACGCTCGTCGCCCGGAAAAGTAACGGGCGTTCACCCCTTCCGGTGGCGCGACGGACAACCGTCCGTCGCGCCACCGTCCGTCGCGCATAACGTGCCTTCCGCCGCCGGAAGGCGGCTGCCGACATCAGGATCGGGGGTGGGCGCGTGCGCGTCGGGCTGGTCACGGAGGGCGGATACCCGTTCGCGTCCGGTGAGGCACGGCTCTGGTGCGAACGGCTCGTCCAGGGCCTCGATCAGCATGAGTTCGAGCTCTTCGCGCTGAGTCGCACTGCCCGCCAGCATGCCGAAGGGGACCTCGGCTGGGGTCACCTCCCGGCCCAGGTGAGCCGGGTGCGGACCGCGGCACTCTGGGGCGACACACCGCATCCGGAGCGGCGCAGGGCGCGCGCTGCCCGCCGGGAGCGCGCCGGCGATGGCGCGCGCGGCACACACCGCCCGGCGCGCGAGGCGTACGGGCGGCGCGAACGGGCCTGGTTCGCCGAGCACTTCGGCGATCTGGCGGTGGCGATCAGCGCACCCGGATTCCAGGAGGGTGCCGCGAGCGAGGCGGACCGTTTCGCCAACGCGCTCTACGGTCTCGCCGAACTCGCCCGCGCACAGGGCGGACTCTCCGTCGCGCTCCGCTCCGAGCAGGCGCTCTGCCTGCTGGAGCGCGCCTGCCACACCCCCGGCGCCCTGCGGGGGGCGCACCACGCCCGGGTCGCGGACCTGCTCATCGTCGCCGCCCGGCTGGAGAACTGGCTGCGTCCCCTCTCCCTTGACTGGTACGGCCCGGCCGACACGGCTGCCCCCCGGCCGCGCGGCGGCGGGCGGCCCCACGACGGGACGGCCGACCGTGGACGGGTCGACCGCAGACGGGCCGACCGTGGACCGGCTGACCGCGATCCGGTCGACCGAGGACTGGCCGGGGTCGATCTGTGCCACGCCACCTCCAGCGGCCCGGCCGCTCTCCCCGGCCTGCTGGCCAAACGCTTCTTCGGTACGCCGCTGCTGGTCAGCGAGTACGGCGTGCGGCTCCGCGAGCACTACCTCACACACCCCGGCGGGCCGCACTCCGCGCCGGTGCGCACCCTGCTGGCTTCCTTCCACCGGTTGCTGGCCGCCGAGGTCTACGCCCAGGCCGCGCTGATCACCTCCGGCAACACCCACATCCGCCGCTGGCAGGAGCGCTGCGGCGCCGACCCCGAACGGCTCCGCACGGTCTACCCCGGCATGGACGCCGACTGCTTCGCCGAGGTCGGGGAGCGCGGCGAGCCGCCGCTCGCGGCCGGGGCGGCGCGGCCAGGGGCGCCGGAGGGCGGGCGTCCGAGCCGATCCACCGGCGGCCCCTCCACCCGCCGCCCGATTACCCGTCGCTCCGCCGACCAGGCAGCTGGCCAGGCTGCTGATCAAGTCATCGGCGAGGCCCACCAGGCCATCGGCGAGGCCGACAGTGAGGCCGCCGGGGGATCGGCGGGCGGGCCTGCCCAGGCGCCGGCGGCGGCATCGCCCCGGCGCGCCGCCGGGGGAGAGGCGCGGACCCTGCTGTGGATCGGCGCGCTGGAGCCGGAGCGGGACGTCCTCGGGCTGCTGCACGCCTTCGCGCGGATCCGCCGCGGCGAGCCCGGGGTGCGGCTGCGGATCGTCGAGACGCGGCGCGGCAGCGTCCGGCGCTCGGCTGCCCATGCCGCCCGCTCCCGCGCCTACGCGGCGCAGTGCCGGGCACTGGCCGCCCGGCTCTTCCCCGACCAGCAGGCGAGCGACCTCGCCGGAGCTCCCCCCGTCTCCTTCGAGGAACTCGCCACTCCCTCTCCTCCGGCCCCCGCGCCGACGGCTCCCAGAGGGGCGCGTGCGGCGGCCCCTGCTCCCAGGCCCCACCAGCCGCCCCGCACCGGGCTTCCGGAGCTCTACGCGGCGGCCCATGTCGTCGTCCTGTCCAGCCTGGTGGAGGGGGTGCCCGCCGGTCTGATCGAGGCGATGCTCTGCGGCCGGGCCACGGTCTCCACCGACGTCGGCGCGGTGTGCGAAGTCATCGGCGGTACCGGCCTGGTGGTGCCCCCGCGCGATCCGGGGGCGCTCGCGGACGCCTGCCTGGCGCTGCTGCGCGACCCCGACCGGCGTGCACGCCTGGGCGCCGCCGCGCGCTCCCGCGCCCTGGAACTCTTCACCACCGAGCGGAACATCGCGGCCTTCCGCGACATCTATCTGGACCTGATGTCGCACTGCCCGGTCCGTGTGGTGGAGGTTGACGAGGACGGCGAGCCGCTGCCGTTCGCCCGGCCCGCGGAGGCGCACCTGCCGGGTCGCTGGGCGGCGGGCCAGGGCCGCCGGCTCCCCGCCCGTACGCCTGCGCCCGCCGGCCGGGCCGCCCCGGACCGAGCACCGAGCTGGGCCGCGGACCGAGCACCGAGCTGGGCCACCGACCGCGCGCCGGGCCGGGAGATGGGCCGCGCACCGGTCCGGGCTGCGGACCGCGCACCGGGCCGGGTCCCCGGAGCGGCTCGCTCCGGTCAGCACCCGGCCCCCGCCACGCCCAAGGCCCCGCCCGGCGCGACAGCCGTCACCCCAGGCTCCGAGGAGGGCTGATGACGTCCCCCGACCGCGCACCCGTCCCCAGCTCAGGGCCCTCCCCGGCGGCCGCCCCGGGACGCGAGCGCGCCCGGGCCGCAGACGGCGACAGGGGCACCGCCGCCCGTGCCACCGGCTCCCAGCCCCGGTTAGCCGGCGCGCGGCCGGTCGTGGACACCCCCCGGACCCCGATCAGTCCCGGCGGCTGGGACGCCCACTCCCGCGCCCTGCTCGGCCCCGGCCCCGAAACCCCTCCGGCCGGGTGTCCCCCGACCGCCTCCGAGCCCTCCTCGGTCGGGTGTCCCCCGACCGCCCGCGAGCCCTCCCCCATCCGCCCGCCCGCCACCGGCCCCGACACCTGCCCGGCCGCCGCGGAGGCCGAGCATCCGCCGAAACCGGCCGATCCGGTGCTGGCGCTGATGCGGCAGTACCAGGCGCTGTGCGCTCACGCGGTCGACCCGCTGGAGATCGCCGCCGGGCTGGAGGCGCGGGGGATCACCGATCGGACGGCCGCCGCGCGCTTCCGGCACCGGGACGTCTTCTCGCTCGCCGAGGAGTTGTACGCCCGCACCCCCCGTGCGGACGAGCTCTACGCCCGCACCCGCCGTGCGGACGAGCTCTACGCCCCTGAGGGGTCCCCGCCAGGCGCTCCCCGCGCCCGTCGGCCGGCGGGCGGTACGCCCGGCGTGCGGGTCGCCACGGCGCTCGGCACCGGATGGCTGCTCGGCTTCGCGTTCCTCGGCGACCCCCTCCTGACCGAGCTGCTGAGCGGTGACCCGGACCCGGGCTGGTCCCCGGCCTGGCCGCCGCGAGTGCCTCCCGTCGCCCCCGGCGCCGTACCGTCGGCCGTCGCGCTCGCCCTCGCCGTCCTGCCCGCCGCGTACTGCACCCGGTGGTTCGCGCTGCGGTCGCGGCGATCGCTGTGGCGCAGCCAGGGGCTGAGGGAGTTCACGCGGAGCGTGCGGCCGCTGCTCGCCGCCGCCGTGGCGCTCTTCCTGTGCGCCCTCACCCTCCTGGTGCTCGGTGCCCGGCTGGTGCCGCCGGCCCGGGACCACCGCGCGGCACCGGCGGCCGCCGCCGTCGCGCTGGGCGGGCTTCTCTTCCTCGCCCGATTGCTCGCCGGGCACGGCCGCGCCCGCGTCGCCCTGACCGGCATCGCCGCCGCCTGTGCTCTGGAGGCGGCGACGCTGGGTGCCGCGGCGGCCGCCCGGCTGCCGGGTTGCGCGTCCCTCGACCGCCCCGTTCAGGAGGCGGTCGCCGCCGGCGGACCGGCCGTCGTCCCCGCCGTCGGCTGCGCGGTGGCCGCGCTGGCCCTGCTCTGCCACGCCCTCGGAACACTCGCCCGCGCCTCCGCCCACCGCCCCGCCGCCGCACCCGCGGGGGCACCTCCCTGCTCTGGGGGAGCAATCGCGAGCTCGGGGGAGCCGCGGTGACCCCTCACCACTGCCGCCGCGCCCGGGCGGCCCCCCGGATCCGTGCGGTCCGCCTTCGTCCCCATTCCCCACACCGTGACCCCATGAGGAGCAACGAACATGACCGACCACCCCTCCGGAACGCCACAGGCGCCCGCTCAGCCGCGGGAGGGTGACCGATGAGGGTCCTGCTGCTCGGTTCCAGCGGATATCTCGGCCGCTACGTCGCCGATCATCTGCTCGCCGACCCGTCGGTCCAGCTCACTGCGCTCGGCCGCAGCGACGACGCCGACGTCCGGTTCGACCTGTCCACCGGCAGCCCCGGCGCGCTCGCCCGCTTCCTGGACGCCGTCCACCCCGGCGTGGTGATCAACTGCGCCGGGGCCACCCGGGGCGGCGCCCGGGAGCTGACCCGCCACAACACCGTGGCCGCCGCCGTGGTCTGCGAGGCACTGCGCCGCAGCAGCTGCGCCGCGCGGCTGGTGCAGATCGGCTGTTCCTCGGAGTACGGCCCCTCGCCCCAGGGCTCGTCGACCGCCGAGGACGCCGTGCCGCGCCCCGGCGGCCCGTACGGGGTGAGCAAGCTCGCCGCCACCGAGCTCGTCCTCGGCTCCGGCCTGGACGCGATCGTGCTGCGGGTCTTCTCACCCGTCGGCCCCGGCACCCCGGCCGGATCGCCGCTCGGGCGGCTGGCCGACGCGATGCGCCGCGCCATGCAGTCCGGGGAGACCGAGTTGCGCCTCGGCGGCCTCGGCGTCCAGCGGGACTTCGTGGACGTACGCGATGTCGCGCGGGCGGTGCACGCCGCCTCGCTCTCGGCGGCCCAGGGCATCGTCAACATCGGCGCCGGACGGGCGGTGCGGCTGCGGGACGCGGCCGGGGTCCTCGCCCGGGTCGCGGGGTTCGGCGGATCGGTGCACGAGGTCGACATCCCCGCGGCCCGGCAGCCGGTGCTCCCCAAGGCCGCCGTGCAGACGACCGCCACGGCAGGCGGCCCGCAGACGCCGGAGCTCCCCGGCGCCGTCGGCCCGGTCCCGGCCGGCCACCCCTACCCGGACGGCTGCGGCGCCTGGCAGCAGGCCGATGTGCGCACCGCCCGCGACCGGCTCGGCTGGCGGCCGCGGATCGCGCTGGAGGAGTCCCTCGCCGACATCTGGATGGAGGCCGCGTGTCGCATCTGATCTCCGCCGCGCCCCGGCCGATCGCCGCCGCACCCGCCGCACGGCTGGGGCTGGGCGTGCCCGGCCACGCGCACCCGCTGCTCGCCCCCGCCGAATGGGCCGAGCTCACCCGCCCCGACGCGCCCCTGCACTGGACCGTGCTCAACGTGGCGCGCGGCCCCGGCGCGCGGCCGGACCCGCACTGCCTGGAGGCGGCCGCCAGGCTGCGCGCGGCGGGCGTCCGGGTGCTGGGCCAGCTGGACGTGCGCTTCGGCTCCCGGACCTTCGGCGAGCTGGTCTCGGACGCTCACCGCTTCCTGGAGTGGTACCAGGTCGACGGCTTCTACCTCGACCGCTGTCCCTCGGAACACCCCGCCCTGCCCGAGGTGCGCCGGATGACCACCACCCTGCGCGCGCTGCTGGACGACGCCCATCTGGTGCTCGGCCACGGACGGCACCCGCACCCCGATTACGCGGAGCTCGCCGACCAGTTGGTGACCTTCCGCGGCCCCTGGGCCGACTACCGCTGGTCGCAGGTGGCGGAGTGGACCGCCGGCCACCTGCCGGAGCGCTTCTGCCATCTGGTGCACGGCGTGCCCCGCCCGCATCTGGACGAGGCGCTGCGCATCGCCCGCTGGCAGGGCGCGGGGACGATCTACTTCACGGACCGGACCATCCGCCCCGGCCCGGACACCGGCGCGGCGGATCCCTGGGAGACCCTGCCCGGCTACTGGGACGAAATCGTCTCGCTGATCGGACCAGGTGTCTCGGAATGAGAAGGGGCGTGGCAGTGTTACGGAGGAAGACCCATGCTCCCACCTCTTACGGAGTCCCCGTGTCGCTGCCACCCCTGGTCGAGCCGGCCGCCGAGCTCACCGTCGACGAGGTCCGCAGGTATTCACGCCACCTGATCATCCCGGATGTCGGGATGGACGGACAGAAGCGCCTGAAGAACGCCAAGGTGCTCTGTGTGGGCGCGGGCGGCCTCGGCTCGCCCGCCCTGATGTACCTCGCCGCGGCCGGTGTCGGCACGCTCGGCATCGTGGAGTTCGACGAGGTCGACGAGTCGAACCTGCAGCGCCAGATCATCCACAGCCAGGCGGACATCGGCCGCTCCAAGGCGGAGTCCGCCCGGGACAGCGTCCTCGGCATCAACCCGTACGTCAACGTCGTCCTGCACGAGGGCCGCCTCGAAGCGGACAACGTCATGGAGATCTTCTCCCAGTACGACCTGATCGTGGACGGCACGGACAACTTCGCCACCCGCTACCTGGTCAACGACGCCTGCGTGCTGCTGAACAAGCCGTACGTCTGGGGCTCGATCTACCGCTTCGACGGCCAGGCGTCGGTCTTCTGGAGCGAGCACGGCCCGTGCTACCGCTGCCTGTACCCGGAGCCCCCGCCGCCGGGCATGGTCCCGTCCTGCGCCGAGGGCGGTGTGCTCGGTGTGCTGTGCGCCTCCATCGGGTCGATCCAGGTCACCGAGGCCATCAAGGTGCTGACCGGCACCGGCGAGCCGCTGGTCGGCCGCCTGATGATCTACGACGCCCTGGAGATGACCTACCGGCAGGTGAAGGTCCGCAAGGACCCCGACTGCGCGGTCTGCGGCCCGAACGCCACCGTCACCGAGCTGATCGACTACGAGGCGTTCTGCGGCGTGGTCTCGGAGGAGGCCCAGCAGGCCGCCGCCGGCTCCACGATCACGCCCAAGCAGCTCAAGGAGTGGATCGACGACGGCGAGTCCCTCGACATCATCGATGTCCGCGAGCCGAACGAGTTCGAGATCGTCTCCATCCCCGGCGCCCGCCTGATCCCGAAGAACGAGTTCCTGATGGGCTCGGCCCTCCAGGACCTTCCGCAGGACAGGAAGATCGTCCTGCACTGCAAGACGGGCGTCCGCTCCGCCGAGGTGCTGGCGGTGCTGAAGTCCGCGGGCTTCGCGGACGCGGTCCACGTGGGCGGCGGCGTGATCGGCTGGGTCAACCAGATCGAGCCGGAGAAGCCGGTCTACTGACCCGTACACACGAAAGGGGCCGGACCGCTTCGAAGCGGTCCGGCCCCTTCGCCGTGCGATGCGCCTAACGGCAGGTGGTGCCGGCGGCCGGGACCTTGCCGTCCAGCAGATAGCCGTCCACGGCCTTCATCAGGCAGGCGTTGCCGCTGTTGTAGCCGCCGTGGCCCTCGCCCTTGAGGGTGACGTTGATGCCCACGCCGTCACCCAGCCCGTCCGCCATCCGCTGCGCGCCCTCGTACGGGGTGGCGGGGTCACCGGTGTTGCCGATGACCACGATCGGGGCCGAGCCCTCCGCGCTGACCTCGGGCTTCTCGGTCTTGCCGGCGACCGGCCAGTCCGTGCAGCCCATCATGCCCCAGGCCATGAACTCCCCGAACACCGGCGACGCCGCGCGGAACTCGGGCATCTTCGCCTTCACGTCGTCGAGGGTGTAGCGCTGCTTGTCGTCCGCGCAGTTGATGGCCCGGTTCGCCGCGAGGACGTTGCTGTAACGGCCCTGATCGTCCCGGCTGTTGTACGAGTCGGCGAGCAGCAGCAGGGTGTTGCCCTGGCCGAGACGCATGGCCTCGTTCAGCGCCACCGTCAGCGGCTCCCAGTAGTCCTTGGAGTAGAGCGCCTGCGCTATGCCGGTCAGCGCCATGTCCTGGGTGACCTTCCGGCCACTGGTGGTGGGCAGCGGCTTCTTGTCGAGCTTCCTCAGCAGCGCGGCAAGCTTCCGGTTGCCCTCGTCCCCGCCCTTGCCGGTCGGGCACAGCGCGCCCTTCCTGGCGCAGTCCTTCATGTAGTTGTTCAGCGCCAGCTGGAAGCCCTTCGCCTGGCCGATGGCCCCGCTGACCGGGTCCTCGGTCGGGTCGACCACGGCGTCCAGCACCGAACGGCCCACGTTCTTCGGGAAGAGGTGGGCGTAGACGCCGCCCAGCTCGGTGCCGTACGAGATGCCGAAGTAGTACAGCTTCTTGTCGCCGAGGACCTCCCGCATCAGATCCATGTCACGCGCGGCGCTCACCGTGTCCACATACGGAAGCACCTTGCCGGAGTTCCGCTCGCAGCCGTCGATGTACTTCTTGTTGGTGGCGAGCGCGGTCTTCACCTCGGCGTCGTCGTCCGGCGAACTGTCGACGGCGTAGTAGGCGTCAAGCTCCTTGTCGCTCAGGCAGGTGACGCCCTCGCTCGCGCCGACGCCCCGCGGGTCGAAGCTGACCAGGTCATAACGCGAGTTCAGCGTCGCGTAGTCCGCGCCGAGGGCCGGCAGCGTGGCGATGCCGGAGCCGCCGGGCCCGCCGAAGTTGAACAGCAGCGAACCGATGCGCTTGCCGCCGCCCGTCGCCTTGGCGCGGATCAGCGCGAGGTCGATCGTCTCGCCGTCCGGCTTGGCGTAGTCCAGCGGTGCCTTGAGCGTGCTGCACTCCCACTGCCCGCCCGGAGCCTTCCCGCCGCCCTGCGCCGGGGTGGGCGCCGCGCACTTCTTCCAGTCCAGCTTCTGCCCGGTCAGCGAGGCCGGAAGCTTGCCGGCGGGGGCGGTCGCCGAAGGCCCGGACGAGTCGTCGTCCTTGTCTCCGTCTCCGCCTCCGCCGTCGTTACATCCGGTGAGAGCACCCAGCGCGACCACCAGGGCCGCGGCGACCAGGCCGTGGGTCCGCTTGGTTCGTATGGCACGTGACATAGCCGGTGATCCTAACGGTCACGGGGGGTGGCGACTCCGGAGGCGGCCACACCGTCGAACAACGGCGAGGTTGCGGATGAAACCGCGGTCCTTGATACATGCCTGTGACAGAAGGTGACCAAACGGCGCGCCGGTCAGCGGGGAAGCTTCATCGTCAGCTTTCCGCACCCCAGCCGCTCGGCCTCGGCCTCGACGTAGGGACGCAGCAGCCGGCGAGGTATGTCCCCGGATCGGGGCTTGGTGTCCTGGACGGCGAAGAGCACATCGCCTGTCTGACAGCTGGTCCGGTAGAGGGCCAGGTCGGTGCGGACCATGCTGTTGCCCCGCTTGTCGTGGGCGGTGGGGCCGCCCCAGCTGGGCAGGTCACCGAACATCTCGGTCAGCCGGGCGTCTTCGATGGTGATCAGCCTCAGCCGTGAGCCGTCGACGTCGTTGCCGACGCCGCAGACCCGTGCTGTGCCCGGGACGTGGGCGAGGAGTGTGCCGCCCTGCAGTTCATAGGACTCCTTCTCGGCCCAGGCGGCGGGCAGTGTCAGGCCCTCGACGTCGCATATCCGCCCGGGTTTGGTGTCCACGGGTACGGGGGGCGCGGGCAGCCGACCCGGTATCGGGAACGCGCCGTCACATCCCAGCTCGCTCAGAGCGGCATTGGCCAGCTTCACGGTCGCTCTCGCCAGCCGGTCGCGGAACTTGCGGTTCGGCGCGTCGGTCAGCGGAAGCTTTCCCCAGGACACGTCCAGCACGCTGGGTGCGTCGTTGAGAGAGCCGTCCGCGCACTGCCTCGGGAGCGCCAGCCAGGCACGGCTCTCGCTGACCATGCCCACCACGTCGTTGCCGAACGAGACCGCCTGGGGGCTGAGGAACGTCTCGGCCCAGCCCTCTGCCTGGGGGTCATACTGCATGTCGGGCTGGTGCAGCCGGAATTCCAGAGCGCTGTCGGGCCTCCCGTGACGGGACAGCACGATCCGGCAGAGCCCATACGGTCCATCGTCGCCGTCGTCCATGAGGACCGGAGTGATCTCCTCGGCACTGATGGAGACTTCGGGAACGAACATCTCCTCGGCGTCCCGCAGGGTCAGCGCGGACCAGCACAGGGCTTGATCCTTATCGCCCGACCACGGAAGGCCGTCGGTCCGCCAGGCGGTCAGCGTCGCGCCGAGGAGCGCGCCGGCCAGCCCCACGGCGACCAACTGGCCGGGGCGCGATCGCAGCCGGCGCGTCCATCGCCGCCGCGGCCGCTGCTTGGACCCGAACGCGTTCTCGGCCTCTTCCACGTCCTGCATGGTCATGCCCTGTCTCCTCGGGGGGCCACCGGTGAGCATCCGATGCGCTTGGCCGCGGCGTCCACATAGACCGGGAACGCACGGCTGGTGGAGCGGAGGCCGGGTGTCGTGGCAGCGTCACCGCCACGCTCGGTGAAGAACACGGTGGGGCGGCCGCCGCAGTCCGCCCGCACCAGCGCCCCGGTGTCATCGACGTATCCGGTGCCGCGCCAGCCCCGGCCCGGCGCCGTGGCACCGGCCAACCCGTCGAAGAGCGCCACCAGCCGGGGGCGGGCGGTCATGGTGAACTGGGCGACCGGCTCCTTGAAGTAATCGACGAGGCAGGTCTGCAGGTCAGGTCCCACCGGCCCCAGGCGGTAGCCGAGGTCGCTCTGCTCGAAGGTGGACTTGTCGTGCTCGGCGGCCCTCCCCAGCCCGGCTATCGCGCAGGTGCCGGGGGTGAACTCGATGTCGTCGGCAGACGGGTTCAGGTCGGCGTAGACCGGGGTGGTGAAGGCCAGCGGCTTCTCCGGCGCGCACCCGGCCCGCTCCATCCCATGATTGGCGAGCTCGATGAGCAACTGCCCGGTGCGCCAGAGCGAGTCCCCGGTGGGCAGTGAGCTCACGAAGTCACCGCTGCCGGCCTTCCTGCCGCTGATGGTCACCACCGACGGCCGACCGTTGGCATCGCACGCCTCGGGCAGCACCACGGCGGCGAAGGAACGGCTGACGAAGCCGGGCAGGCCCTCCGGCAACGCCGCGCCGCTGCTGCCGAAGAACGTCCTCAGCCAGGCCCGGCGGGCGGCGGCGTCCCGAGGAGCGGTGTCGTAGCTCGCCACCACCTGCTCGTGCTCCCGGTCCTGGCCGGAGCCCTGGTCCCAGGAGAGTGAACAGGAGCCGCGCGGTCTGCCCGGCGTGGGTGCGGTCTCCGAGACTTCCAGCCGATGGTCGTCATCACTGAAGAAGGACACCTCGGCCTCCGGCCGCCAGGCGCCCCAGCACCGCGCCCGGTCCTCCGCCGCGTCGTCCCGCGACCACCACACCACGGAACCGGTGGCCAGCAGAGCCCCCACCACCGTGCCGATCATCATCCGGCGGCTCTGCCCGAACCGCCGCCAACGCCCCGTCATCCACGCCCCCGGCGTCTCCGTGTCCCCCGGCAACCCATCGCACCGATCGTAACCGGGCCCACTGACAGTACGTTCGATTGGCGTTACGTACCGTGATGGGCGTGTTGGGGGAGGCGGCGTGTTTTGCGGCAGCTGCCTCTACAGCGCCTCTTTCCGCGTGAGGTGGGTGAACGACAGCCAGCCGGGCAGCACCGGAAGCCAGAAGGTCATCAGCCGGAAGAGGAACACCGCCGGGGTGGCGGTCTCGTACGGCAGCCCGGCGAAGGTCAGACCGGTGATCAGCGCGGCCTCCACGGCACCCACACCGCCGGGGGTGGGCGCGGCCGAGCCCAGGGCGTTGCCCGCGAGGAAGACCACCGCGATGCTGGCGTAGCTCAACTCACCGCCGAAGGCACGGATCGAGGCGTCCAGGCACATCACGAACGCCGCCGTCAGCAGCAGCATCCCGCCGATGCCCGCGAGCAGCTTCTGCGGCCGCTGGAGGACGTCCAGCATGCGGGGCACCACCCCGGCGAAGAGCGATCGCACGCGGGTGGAGACGAACTTCCGCAGAGCCGGGATCGCCGTCACCACCAGCACCAGCACCGCCGCCGTCAGCAGTCCGGCGATCACCGTGCGGGACGGTGAGAGGGTCGGCGTGCGCTCGGTGCCGGTGATGTAGCCGAAGGTCAGCAGCAGCAGGACGTGGCTGGCGAGGCCGAACAGCTGGGAGGCGCCGACACTGGCGACCGCCAGCCCCGGCCGGACGCCCGCGCGTTGCAGGAAGCGGGTGTTGAGCGCCACGCCGCCGACCGCCGCCGGGGCCACCAGCTTGGCGAACGACGCGGCGACCTGCGCCAGGACGGTGCGGCCGAACGGCACCTTCTCGGGCACGAACCCGAGCAGGCTGATCGCGGCGGCCACATAGGTCAGGGCGGAGAAGAGCAGGGCGATGACCACCCACAGGTAGTCGGCGTCGCCGATCACCCTGCCCAGCTGGATGTGCGTGAACTGGGACAGCAGGAAGTAGGCGGCGAACGCACCGGCGCAGAAGCTGACCAGGGTGCGCATCCGGATGCGCTCCAGCCGGACCGGCTCTATCGGCGCCTGCGGCCGCATCAGCAGCACCTGCTGCCGGATCTGGGAGAGCAGATCCTCTTCGCGGGCCTCTTCCAGCGCCTCGTCGATCGCCCGCTTCTCGGCCTGCTTCTCCGCCTTCTCCGCCTGCCGCTCGGCCTTCAGCGCCTTGCGGTCGTGTCGTGGTGCCACCGCGACCGGCCGCGGGCCGCCCTCCTCGGCAGGCGCCCGCCTGGCCTCCTCGGCGGCCTCCTTCGCCGCCTCCTTGGCTTCCTTCCTGGCCCGCGACGCCTCCAGCACCGCCTCGCGCTCCCGCTGGGCGCGCATCCGTGCCAGCTGGCGCAGGGTCGCGCGGGTGCTGCGGTTGAGCGCCAGCGGCTGGAGCAGCGGCAGGCTGTCGGCGACCGTGTCCGGCCCGAGCACCGAGACGGCCGCGGCCACCGAACGCTCCGCGCCGACCCGCAGCCCCAAGGTGGTGAGCAGCTGCGCGATGTCCATGCGCAGCACCAGATCACCGGCCGCGATCTCGCCACCGCGCAGGTCGGTGAGGATGACCTTGCCGGATCGATCCACCAGAAGGGCGTCCCCCTCCAGCCTGCGGTGCGCGATCCGTCGCGACTGCAAC
Source organism: Streptomyces sp. JLBT605 (assembly GCF_058215555.1). Classification (NCBI taxonomy): domain Bacteria; kingdom Bacillati; phylum Actinomycetota; class Actinomycetes; order Kitasatosporales; family Streptomycetaceae; genus Streptomyces; species Streptomyces sp. JLBT605. The sequence continues at coordinate 2,064,957 of NZ_CM177087.1, read as the reverse complement.
GCCTTGACCTGGCGCCAGGCGCCCGCCAGCAGATCGTCGGTGATCGCTTCGTCCGGCAGGGAGTTCAGCGAACGGCCGCCGGTGTGCTCGTACACCAGCATCACGGCGTCCGGACCCAGCTCGGAGGTGGCGATCAGCTTGGGCGCGTTGGCGCCGGCCGCGATCGCCGCGTACGCCAGCAGCGCCTCCTGCTCCAGGGCCTGGCGCAGCGACTGGAGGCTGCGCGGCTGGGTGATGCTGCGCAGCGCGAGCCGCTGCCACAGGCGGTAGAAGAAGCCCTGCGCCTGCTGCTCGCGGTCGACCACGGTGACGTCGAGCGGAGGGCCGTCCTCCAGAGTGACCAGATAGCGGCGGCCCCGATCGGACTGGCTGCCGCCCGACGGGCCGGCTCCGGCCGCGCCCGCCTGGCTGCCCTCGGCCGCCTCGGTGGCGTCTGTGGAGTCGGTGGTGTCGGTGGTGTCGGTGGTGTCGGCGGGGTGGATCGTGTCGTGGTCCGGGTACGGGGCGTCGTCCTCGTGGCGGAGCGCGCTGACCGGGCGGAAGCCGACCCGGCGCAGCCCCGCCAGCAGGTGCTGCCCGGTGGGCCGGACGTTCGGCGAGCCGACGGCGTAGAGCGTGCCGAAGGCGACGGTCCAGCCGATCAGCACCGTGATGACGATGGCGAACGGGGTGGTGTAGCCGCCGATGAGCACCGCGAAGGCGTCGAGCAGCAGCACGCACCACATCGCCACCCGCCAGCGGGGGCGGCGGGCCATTCCGACCGCCGTCATATAGGCGATGACCGGCGCCAGATAGCCGTGCACCGGGTCGCTGAAGGTGCCGCCGGTGGTCTGCTGGGTGAGCGCCTCGCGGATCGATTCGGGGGCCCCCTGGGCGACCCAGAGATCGGTGGCGAGTGAGACGCCGTGGGCGAGGACGGCGGCCAGCACCCCGTCCGCGATCCGCAGACCGTCGCGTCTGATCAGCCGCTCGATGGCGAACGCCACCGGCAGGATCAGCACCGCGACGCTGGCGCCCAGCCCCGCCAGGTCGATCAGCAGCGCGGGCGCCTCCTCGGTGCCCTCGCCGATGTCCTGCTCCAGCCCGGCGGTGGTGCCGTGCGCGAAGGCCGAGATGGCCAGCACGATGCCGATGCCGAGGACACCGAGCAGCAGGCGCAGCAGGTCGGAGGGGCGGTGGACCCGGGCGGGGAGCAGCGGCTCGTCGCCCGAGACCCGCCCGGCGCGCAGATCGGGGCCGGGGCTCCCGTCGTCGCTGCCGTCGCCGCCGTCGGTCGGATCCTCGCGCCGGTCGCCCCGGTGCGCGCCGTGCGGCTCGGGCGCCTCGTCCCGGGCGGTGGCGTGCGCGTCCGGGACGTCCGGAGCTCCCGGGCCTCCCGGAGTGTCCGCGGGAGTGCCCGGGGTGCCGGAGGTCTCCGGCGGCGGGGACGAGGAGTCCGGAGTCTGCGGGTTGTCCGAAGTGTTCATGGCGCGCGATTCACCGGAGCACGGCAGCGCTTGAGGAGTGCGGGCCTCTTCCGGAGGCTGCGCACCCTGCTGCTCGGCCGTCTCTTCTTGATCTCGTATCACCAGTCACCGCCCGGAAGATGGTGGCATGACCGGGCTCGGGAGGAGGGCATCAGGGTGTATTTCGAGGACGTGAAATTCGGATCGTACGGACTGTAGCCGCGCCACGGACGGATAGTGACCAGGTTGGCCGGATGTGCTCCCCGGCGCGGCCGGCGGGGAGAGCACCGGTGGCGGCGATGCCCGGGCCGTTGTCGGTGGGGTGCGGCAGGATGGGCCGGATGAGCCGGGAGAGCGAAGAGCCAGGGGACGCGGAGGCGCTGCCCGAGTACGCGGAGCGGGTGCTGGAGGTCGCCGAGCTGATTCCGCCCGGCCGGGTGATGAGCTACGGCGATGTCGCCGAGTGGCTGGCCTCGGAGGACGAGGACGAAGGCAAGGACGAAGGGCGGGCCGGCGACCGGCCAGGCGGCGGGCGCGGGGGCGGACCGCGGCAGGTCGGGCGCGCCATGGCGCTGTACGGAGGTGCCGTGCCCTGGTGGCGTGTGGTGCGCGCGGACGGTGTCCTGCTGCCCGGCCACGAGCAGCGCGCGCTCGCCCACTACCGCGAGGAGGGCACCCCGCTGCGGGAGGCGGCGCGCTCCACCGAAGGGCACCTGCCGAGGATCCGGATGTCCGCCGCCCGCTGGGACGGGCGCACCGGCACGGACTCCGCGGCAGCGGGCCCCGGCGCCCGGGCGGGAGCGGCTGCCGGCCCGGCACCGGCCGGCGGCGCGGGGCGGGTGGCCGGCCGGGGGCGTCCGGCGGACGGTGGTGCCTCCGGGGACGGTGAGATATCCGCGCCCGGCACGGCCCCCGCTCGCCACGGAGACATCTCTCACACCTGACAGCTTCGTCCACCCGGCGCCGTACCGGCAGTCCGCGCCCCGGCGATCGGCCGTCGGCCGCCTTCCGTACCGCCGGGCCATCGCCTCGCCGGCCGCCCGACCGGCGGCGGACGGCCCGCTGACGGCCCGGCGCGAGGTGTACGCCATCGCCGCCCGGAGCCCGGGGGACGGGCAGGGCGCGCAGGTGTACTGGCCAGGGACCGGCACCGGACGCCCTGCGGGCCGCGCCGCGACTGGCGTAGCGTCTGGGGGGTTCTCCGTCCCCCGCGACGACGCTCCCCCGGGCCCTGTCCGGGAGGGGTCGAAGCGCGTCACCAGGGACGGGCCGGGGGTGGTCCACGGCGGTCCGTGCGTCCTCATCTCCCGGCCTCCTCCGGGCCGCGTCCGGGGGGACTCCCAGCCCGACCCTCGTATCCGCACGACATCCAGCACACCCACCAGGACCGGCGATCCACGTGAGCTCCTCCTCCTCGTCCCCAGCGCGGCAGCGGCAGGTGCGGCCGGGGGCACCCCAACCCGGGCCGCCAGGCTCAGGGGGACCGTCCTCGGGCGCGTATCGACTGGTACGTACCCCGCCGGGGCCGGTGACCCCCCCTGTGCTGGACGCGCGGCAGCGTGCCGTGGTTGACCATGAGTCCGGGCCGCTGCTGGTCCTCGCCGGACCGGGCACCGGCAAGACCACGACCCTGGTGGAGGCGGTCGCCGAGCGGGTGCGGCGCGGGGCCGACCCCGAGCGCCTGCTGGTCCTCACCTTCAGCCGCAAGGCCGCGGTCGAACTCCGCGACCGGATGGCGGCCCGACTGCCGGGCGGCCGGGCCCCGCAGGCCACCACCTTCCACTCCTACTGCTACGCCCTGGTCCGCGCCCACCAGGACGCCGACCTCTTCGCCGACCCGCTGCGGCTGCTCTCCGGACCCGAGCAGGACGTCGTGGTCCGCGAGCTGCTCGCCGGGCAGGCCGAGCTGGAACGCGAAGGCCGCGCCCTGGTCCGCTGGCCCGACGAACTGCGCGCCTGCCTGACCACCCGCGGCTTCGCCGACGAGGTACGCGCGGTGCTCGCCCGCAGCCGCGAACTCGGCCTCGGCCCGGAGACCCTCGCCGCCTTCGCCGCCCGCACCGGCCGGCCCGACTGGGATGCGGCGGCCGCCTTCCTCGCCGAGTACCTCGACGTGCTCGACGCCCAGGGGGTGCTGGACTACGCCGAGCTGGTGCACCGTGCCGTGCTGCTCGCGGAGCGTCCCGACGTCGCGGCCGCGCTGGCCGGGGCGTACGACGCGGTGTTCGTCGACGAGTACCAGGACACCGACGTGGCGCAGCTGCGGCTGCTGCGCGCCCTGGCCGGGAACCGGGCACCGCGTCCCGCAGGTCTTTTCCGGGCGGATGGTGGCGGGAGGGAACGGGGAAGGGGGCAGGGCCGCGCTCTGGTCGTCTTCGGCGACCCGGACCAGTCGATCTACGCCTTCCGCGGCGCGGACGTCAACGGCATCCTCGACTTCCCGCACGCCTTCCCGCGTGCCGATGGCACCCCGGCACCGGTGGAGGTCCTCCGTACCTCCCGGCGCTCCGGCGCCGCGCTGCTCGCCGCCACCCGCCTGCTCACCGCCCGGATGCCGCTCAACCGGTTGCCGGCCGAGGCGGTGCGCGCGCACCGCGAGCTGTCCGCCACCCGCCCGGGCGGCCAGGTGGAGGCGTACACCTACCCCACGGCCGGGGCCGAACTCGACAACATCGCCGACATCCTGCGCCGCGCCCACCTGGAGGACGGCATTCCGTGGCGGGAGATGGCGGTGCTGGTGCGCGCCGGCAGCCGATCCCTGCCCGCCGTACGCCGCGCCCTGACCACGGCGGGTGTTCCGGTCGAGGTGGACGGCGACGACATCCCGCTGCGCCATGAGCCCGCGGTGGCCCCACTGCTCACCGCCCTGCGCGCGGCGGCCACCGCCGCCCTCGCGCCCCCGGCCACCAGCCTCCCCGACTCGGCCGACGCGTCCCGCCGGGGCCCGGCTCCTGAGGGGGCTGCCGACCTGTCCCGCCATCCGGCTGCGGCGGAGGCCGCCGACCCATCCCCCCGCCCGAGCCCGGCGGAGGCCGCCGACGCGTCCCCCCGCCCGGCCCCGCCGGAGGCGGTCGACACCGCGGCCGGCGTCCCGGCGTCCGTGGACGGGACCGGCACCCCCGCCCCCGCTGACGCGGCCGACCTCCCGGCGTCGGTCGCCGGGACCCCCGGCCGGCTGGATCCGGAGACCGCGCTCACCCTGCTCACCTCGCCGCTCGGCGGCATGGACGCCGCCGACCTGCGCAGGCTGGGCCGGGCGCTGCGGGAGGAGGAGCGGGCCGCGGGCAACCCGGTGCCGCGCCCCTCCGACGTCCTGCTCGCCGAGGCGCTCGCCGAGCCCGAGCGTCTGGTCGCGCACGACCCCGGATACGCGCGCGGCGCCCAGCGGCTCGGGCTGCTGCTGCGCAAGGCGCGTGAGCTGCTCGCCGGCGGCGGCACCGCCGAAGAGGCGCTGTGGCAGCTGTGGGACGGCACCCCCTGGCCGCAGCGGTTGGAGCGGGCCGCCCGCCGGGGCGGGGCGGCCGGCCGGAACGCCGACCGCGACCTGGACGCGGTGTGCGCGCTCTTCGAAACCGCCGCGCGCGCCGAGCAGCGCACCGGGGGCCGTGGCGCGCTCAACTTCCTCGACGAGCTGGACGCCCAGGACATCGCCGCCGACACCCTCACCCGGCGCGCGGTCCGCCCCGACGCCGTACGGCTGATGACCGCGCACCGCTCCAAGGGCCTGGAATGGCGCCTGGTCGTGGTGGCCGGGGTCCAGGAGGGGCTCTGGCCGGACCTGCGGCGCCGCGGCTCGCTGCTGGAGGCCGACCGGATCGGCCGGGACGGGCTCGCCGAGCCGCTGTCGCAGCGCGCGCTGCTCGCCGAGGAGCGGCGGCTGTTCTACGTGGCGGCCACCCGCGCCCGGGAGCGCCTGGTGGTCACCGCCGTCAAGGCGGCGGCCGAGGACGGCGATCAGCCCTCCCGGTTCCTGGCCGAGCTGGGCGTCGAACCGGTCGACGTCACCCAGCGCCCGCGCCGCCCGCTGGCCGTGGCCGCGCTCGTCGCGGAGCTGCGCGCCACCACCGTCGACCCGGAGGCGTCCGAGGAGCTGCGGGAGGCCGCCGCCCGGCGGCTGGCCCGGCTCGCGGCGCTGCGCGACGACGAGGGCCAGCCCCTGGTCCCCGCCGCCCACCCCTACCGCTGGTGGGGCCTGAACGAGCCGACGCACAGCACGCTGCCGCTGCGCGACCGCGACCGGCCGGTGGCGCTGTCCGGCAGCGCCCTCGACCAGCTGGTGAACACCTGCTCCCTCCAGTGGTTCCTGGGGCGTGAGGTGAAGGCCGACGAGCCGGCCACGGCCGCCCAGGGCTTCGGCAACGTGGTGCACGTGCTGGCCGACGAGGTCGCCTCCGGGCAGACCCCGGCCGACCTCGCGGTCCTCATGGAGCGCCTGGACTCCGTATGGGACGCGCTCGCCTTCGACGCGCCCTGGAAGTCCCGGCAGGAGAAGGAGAACGCCCGGGCGGCGCTGGAACGCTTCCTGCGCTGGCATGTGATGGAGCGCGGTGGCCGCACGCCGGTCGCCACCGAGCACGGCTTCGACGTCACCCTGGAGACCGGCGGCTACGCGGTGCGGATCAGGGGCAGCATGGACCGGGTCGAGGCGGACCCGGACGGGCGGGCGTACGTCGTCGACTTCAAGACCGGTAAGCAGGCCGTCTCGCGGGACGCGGTCGCCCGCCACCCGCAGCTCGCCGTCTACCAGCTCGCGGTGCGGGAGGGAGCGGTCGACGAGCTCTTCGGCGGCGTACGCCCCGAGCCGGGCGGCGCGGAGCTGGTGCAGCTGCGGCAGGCCGCGGCCAAGAAGGACGGCGGCGAGACGGTACCCAAGGTGCAGAGCCAGACCCCGCTGGAAGGGGAGGACGTGGGGGAGCTGCTGGCCGAGGCCGCCGCGCGGGTGCTCGACGAGCGCTTCGCGCCGAGCGCCGGCGAGCACTGCGGCCGCTGCGCCTTCCGCGCCTCGTGCAGCGCCCGGCCGGAGGGCCGTCATGTGGTGGAGTGACGAGCGCTCGGGCGCCCCGCGCGCATCGGGCATGTCGGGGCATTCCGCCCCACCACGGGTCGGTGTTGTCCGTGGGCGCCGCTAGCCTCACTGGGATGGCACCGCGTATCACCGACCCCGAGCAGCTCAAGGAGCTGCTCGGCATCCCGTTCACCCCCGAGCAGCTGGCCTGCGTCACCGCGCCGCCCGCCCCGCAGGTGATCGTGGCCGGAGCCGGCTCCGGGAAGACGACGGTGATGGCCGCCCGGGTCGTCTGGCTGGTCGGCACCGGCCAGGTCGCCCCCGAGCAGGTGCTGGGGCTGACCTTCACCAACAAGGCCGCCGGAGAGCTGGCGGAGCGGGTGCGCAGGGCGCTCGTCGAGGCCGGCGTCGCCCCCGAGGCCGAGGCCGGGGGCAGGGCCGCCTCCGCCGGGGACGGCCCCGGCGGAGGTCCGGGCGACCCGGACCAGGCTGCGGGCGAGCCGCGCATCTCCACGTACCACGCCTTCGCCGGGCAGCTGCTGAAGGACCACGGGCTGAGGATCGGGCTGGAACCCACCTCCCGGCTGCTCGCCGACGCCACCCGCTTCCAGCTGGCCGCGCGGGTGCTGCGCACCGCCCCCGGGCCGTACCCCGCGCTCACCCGGCCCTTCGCCGACCTGGTCACCGACCTGCTGGCGCTCGACGGCGAGCTGGCCGAGCACCTGGTGACCCCCGAGCGGCTGCGCGCCCACGACACCGAGCTGCTGACCGCGCTGGACGGCGTGAAGCTCACCAATGACGTGCTGCGCAAGGTGCCCGAGACCGTCCGCGCCCGGCTTGAGCTGCTGGAGCTCGTCGAGCGCTACCGCACCGAGAAGCGCCGCCGCGATCTGCTCGACTTCGGCGACCAGATCGCCCTCTCCGCGACCCTGGCCCGCACCCGGCCGGAGGTCGGCGCGCTGCTGCGCCAGGAGTTCGCGGTGGTGCTGCTGGACGAATACCAGGACACCTCGGTCGCCCAGCGGCTGCTGCTGTCCGGGCTCTTCGGCGGGGGCACCGGCCACCCGGTCACCGCGGTCGGCGACCCCTGCCAGGCCATCTACGGCTGGCGCGGCGCCTCGGTCGCCAATCTCGACGACTTCCCGGAACACTTCCCGCAGCGGCAGGCTCCGGCCGGCCCCGGTAGCGCCTCCGGCGTGGCCGGCCCGTCCGGTGTCAACAGCCCGTCCAGCCTCGCCGACTCGTCGTCCGGCCCCGGAAGCCCGTCCAGCGCCGTGCTCAGCCCCGCCCGGCGCTTCGCGCTCAGCGAGAACCGGCGCAGCGGCGGCCGGCTGCTCGCCCTCGCCAACGGCCTGGCCGCCCCGCTGCGCGCGATGCACCAGGGGGTCGAGGCGCTGCGGCCAGCGCCGGGGGCGGAGGGCGAGGGCTTGGTGCGCTGCGCGCTGCTGCCCACCCATGCCGAGGAGCTGGCCTGGGTCGCCGACTCCATCGCCCACCTGGTGCGCACCGGCACGCCGCCCGGCGAGATCGCGGTGCTCTGCCGGACCGCGACCGACTTCGCCCAGATCCAGGGCGCCCTGGTGGAGCGCGACGTTCCGGTGGAGGTCGTCGGCCTGTCCGGGCTGCTGCACCTGCCGGAGGTCGCCGACCTGGTGGCCGTCCTGGAGGTCCTCCAGGACCCTTCGGCCAATGCCGCCCTGGTCCGGCTGCTGACCGGCCCGCGCTGGCGCATCGGCCCCCGCGACCTCGCCCTGCTCGGCCGCCGCGCCCGTCTCCTGGTACGTCACGAGTCCGCCGCCGGGGCCGACGATCCGGACCGCCGGCTGGCCGAGGCCGTCGAGGGCACCGACCCCACCGAGCTCATCTCGCTCGCCGACGCACTGGACACCTTCCTGTCAGCCGGGACCTGGCCCGGGCCCGCGACCTGGACCGGCCCCGCTACCTGGGCCGGGGCCGCCGGCGGGACCGGGCCCGCGGGCGGCCCCGGGGCCGCCGGGGGAGCCCCCGGTGTGGCCGGGTGGGCCGGCGGCGAGACCCCGGACGCGATCGCCGGGCCGGAGAGCGGGGGCGCCCCTGGCGCGGCCGCCCGCCCGGCGGCCCAGGGCGGCCACGCGGACGACGACGGCCTGCCCTTCTCCGCCGAGGCCAGGGTGCGCTTCGCCCGCCTCGCCGCCGAGCTGCGCGAGCTGCGGCGCTCCCTCGCCGACCCGCTCATGGACGTCCTCCACCGGGTCCTCGCCGTCACCGGCCTGGAAGTGGAGCTCTCCGCCTCCCCGCACGCACTGGCCGCCCGCCGCCGCGAGACCCTCGGCAACTTCCTGGACGTCGCCGCCGACTTCGCCGCCCTGGACGGCGAGGCCACCGTGCTGGCCTTCCTCGGTTTCCTGCGCACCGCCGCGCAGTACGAGAAGGGCCTGGACAACGCCCTGCCCGGCGGGGAGAACACCGTCAAGGTGCTCACCGCGCACAAGTCCAAGGGCCTGGAGTGGGACGTGGTGGCCGTGCCAGGGCTGGTCGCCAAGCAGTTCCCCAGTGAGCAGGCCCGCGAGTCCTGGACGTCCGCGCCCAGGGTCCTCCCGCACGCGCTGCGCGGCGACGCCGCCACCCTGCCCGACGTCGAGGCATGGCACAGCAAGGGCATGACCGCCTTCCGCGAGGCGATGCGGGAGCACCAGCGCACCGAGGAGCTGCGCCTGGGCTACGTCACCTTCACCCGGCCCCGTTCCCTGCTGCTCGGCTCCGGGCACTGGTGGGGACCCACGCAGAAGAAGCCGCGCGGCCCGTCCGAGTTCCTCCAGGCCCTGCGCGCCCACTGCGAGGCGAGCCCGGGCCACGGCGAGGTGGAGGCGTGGGCCGAGCAGCCCGGCCCGGACGAGGAGAATCCGGCGCTGCGCGCGGCCGCGGCCGACGAGGTATGGCCGCTGCCGCTGGACACCGAGGCGCTGGCCCGCCGCCGCCGCGCGGCCGAGACCGTCCTCGCCCACCTCGCCGCCCGCACCGGCGCCGCCGACCCCGGTCCCTCCGCCGTGCCGCACCCGCGCCGGCCGGCCGGCGACGGCCCCGGACCGGACGCCGCACGCCCGCCCGCGCCCGGCCCAGGCCCCGCCCCCCGCACCACCACCCCCATGGCCGACACCGCGGCCGCGCCCGCACCCGGATCCGGCCCGGCTCCGGAGGCCGCCGCTCCGGAGGCCGTCGCTCCCGACCTCGGCCTCGCCGCCGAGGAGGCGCGCCTCGTCGCCTCCTGGGACCGCGATCTCGACGCGCTGGCCGGGGAGCTGCGACGGGCCCGCGCGACGGTGCGCGAGGTGCCGGTTCCTCCGGTGCTCAGCGCCTCCCAGCTGATGCGGCTCGCCGCCGACCCCGACGGATTCGCGCAGGAGCTGGCCCGGCCGATGCCCCGCCCGCCGCAGCCCGCCGCGCGGCGCGGCACCCGCTTCCACGCCTGGGTGGAGTCTCGCTTCGAGGCGCTGCCGCTGCCCCTGCTCGGCCCGGACGAGCTGCCCGGTGGCGCGGACGACGAGCCGGAGATCGCCGACGAGCGGGACCTGGCCGCGCTCAAGGAGGCGTTCGCGCGCACCCCGTACGCCCGGCGCACCCCCTACCGGGTCGAGGCGCCGGTCCAGCTGGTCCTCGCGGGCCGCACGATCCGCGGCCGGATCGACGCGGTGTACCGCGAGCGCGGCCCCGAGGGCGACCGCTACGAGATCGTCGACTGGAAGACCAGCCGGGAGCACGACGCCGACCCGCTCCAGCTGGCGATCTACCGGCTGGCCTGGGCCGAGCAGCAGGGCGTGCCGCTGTCCGCCGTGACGGCCGGTTTCGTGTACGTGCGCGGCGGCGAGGTGGTCCGGCCACCGTCCCTGCCCGGCCGCGCCGCCCTGGAACGCATCCTGACCGGCGAGGACGGCCCCTGGGACCCCGCCGCCGACGAGCCCCGCCACGGGCCCGACGAGCCCGGCCACGGCCTCGCCGACGAGCCCGGCCACGGCCTCGGCGACGACTCCCGCCCCGGGCCCGGCGCCGACTCCCGCAACGGCCCCGGCGACGAGTCCCACGACGGGCCCGGCGAGGCCCCCGGCCGGTGAGCGCCACCCGCGGCCTGACCGCTGAGCACCCCGGGGACCGGCACACATCGGGCCCCTCGCGCCGGATAGGCTCAGAGCCATGAGCAACACCCCGGACACCGCCGTCCGCGCCTACGTCGACGTTCACCGCGAGGGCTTCCTCGCCGAGCTCGCCGAGTGGCTGCGCATCCCCTCCGTATCGGCCGACCCCGGCCGCGCCGACGACGTCCGGCGCAGCGCCCGCTGGCTGGCGGACAAGCTGGCGGAGACCGGTTTCCCGACCGTCGAGGTGTGGGACACCCCCGGCGCCCCCGCCGTCTTCGCCGAGTGGCCCTCCGGCGACGCCGGGGCGCCCACCGTGCTCGTCTACGGGCACCACGACGTGCAGCCCGCCGCCCGTGAGGACGGCTGGCACACCGACCCCTTCGAGCCGGTCGTCACCGACGGCAAGCTGTACGCGCGCGGTGCCGCCGACGACAAGGGCCAGGTGTTCTTCCACACCCTGGGCGTACGGGCGCACCTGGCCGCCACCGGCCGCAGCGCGCCCGCCGTCAACCTCAAGCTGCTGATCGAGGGCGAGGAGGAGTCCGGCTCGCCGAACTTCCCCGACCTGGTGCGCGCCCGCGCCGACCGGCTCGCCTGCGACGCGGTGATCGTCTCCGACACCGGCATGTGGTCCAAGGAGACCCCGACCGTCTGCACCGGCATGCGGGGGCTCACCGACTGCCAGATCGACCTGTTCGGCCCCGACCAGGACATCCACTCCGGCTCCTTCGGCGGCGCGGTGCCCAACCCCGCCATGGAGGCCGCCCGGCTGGCCGCCGCCCTGCACGACGCCGACCTGCGCGTGACGATCCCCGGCTTCTACGACGGTGTGATCGAGCTCACCGAGCGGGAGCGCGAGCTGCTGGCCGAGTTGCCCTTCGACGAGGCGGGCTGGCTGCGCACCGCGCACTCGCACGCCACCTCCGGCGAAGCGGGCCACACCACCCTGGAGCGCGTCTGGGCCCGCCCGACCGCCGAGGTCAACGGCATCGGCGGCGGCTACCAGGGGCCCGGCGGCAAGACCATCGTGCCCTCCACCGCCCAGCTGAAGCTCTCCTTCCGGCTGGTCGCGGGCCAGGACGCGCAGGCCGTCCAGAAGGCGGTGCGCGCCTGGGTCGCCGAGCGGCTGCCGGACGGAATCCGTCACGAGATCACCTTCTGGGGCGCGACCCGCCCCTGCCTCACCCCGCTGGACCACCCGGCGCTTCAGTCGGTGGTGCGCGCCATGGGCCGGGCCTTCGGGCAGCAGATCCGCTTCACCCGTGAGGGCGGCTCGGGACCGGCCGCCGACCTGCAGGACGTGCTCGGCGCGCCGGTGCTGTTCCTGGGGATCTCCGTGCCGTCCGACGGCTGGCACGCGCCGAACGAGAAGGTCGAGCTGGACCTGCTGATGAAGGGCGTCGAGACCGCCGCGTACCTGTGGGGCGACCTCGCGGAGCACTGGGAGCCGGCGTCCACCGCCCAGCCGGTGTGACGGGGCCGGCCCCGTCACCGCCGCGGGCACCGGCCGTCGCGACCCAGCGCCGCGCACCACGCCACACGCCACGCACCGTCGCAGAAGATCAGAGCCTTGTCAGAGCCGTACGTGTAGGGGGAGTTGGAAGCAGCCGTGACCACTTGGACCGATAGCACCACTGCTCGACCGATCACGCTGGCCGGTGCGAGCGGCATCGACCGCGCCGCGCACCACCGGCTGGACGAGGCATGGCTCGCCGCCGCGTGGAGCCACCCCACGACCCGGGTCTTCGTGGTCTCCGGTGGCCAGGCGCTGGTCGACGACACCCCGGACGGCCGCACCGAGCTCGTCATGACACCGGCCTTCGAGGCGCCGCCCACCGAGACCCACCGCTACTTCCTCGGGACGGACGAGGACGGGGTGCGCTACTTCGCGCTGCAGAAGGACGCGCTGCCGGGCCGGATCGACCAGTCGGCCCGCCCGGCCGGGCTCCGCGAGGCCGGCGCGCTGCTCTCGCCCCGGGACGCCGGGCTGCTGGCGCACGCGGTCGCGCTGGAGAACTGGCAGCGCATGCACCGCTTCTGCTCGCGCTGCGGCGAACGCACCGTGGTCGCGGCCGCGGGCCACATCCGCCGCTGCCCGGCCTGTGGCGCTGAGCACTACCCGCGCACCGACCCGGCGGTGATCATGCTGGTCACCGACGATCAGGACCGCGCGCTGCTGGGCCGCCAGGTGCACTGGCCGGAGGGGCGCTTCTCCACCCTCGCCGGCTTCGTGGAGCCGGGTGAGTCGATCGAGCAGGCCGTGGTCCGCGAGGTCGCGGAGGAGGCCGGTGTGGCGGTCGGCGAGGTGGAGTACGTCGCCAGCCAGCCGTGGCCCTTCCCGTCCAGCCTGATGCTCGGCTTCATGGCCCGGGCCGCCTCGTCCCGCATCCAGGTGGACGGTGAGGAGATCCACGAGGCGCGCTGGTTCTCCCGGGAGGAGCTGCGGGCCGCGTTCGAGTCCGGGGAGGTACTGCCTCCCTCGGGCATCTCGATCGCGGCCCACCTGGTCCAGCGCTGGTACGGCGAACCGCTTCCGCAGGGCTGACCGGTCAGACGCCGGTGACCTGGATCTTCGCCTTCACCTGGGCGAGAGAGGGGTTGGTCAGCGTGGAACCGTCCGCGAAGAGCACGGTCGGCACGGTCTGGTTTCCGCCGTTCGCCTTCTCCACGAAGGCGGCCGACTCCGGATCCTGCTCGATGTTGACCTCGGTGTAGGCGATTCCCTCGCGGTCCATCTGGCTCTTCAGCCGGCGGCAGTAGCCGCACCAGGTGGTGCTGTACATCGTCACGGTGCCCGACATCGGTCTTCGTGCTCCTTAAGGTCCGGCGTAGCTCTCGGCTTGGTTTCAGTGGTCCAACGTCCACCCACCCTCCACCATTCCCGGGCGCGCGGGCCAGGCTGTCCGGCGGGCCACCTGCCATGAGGGGGGCCGCCCCTTGATACGACCGGGATTAATACGACCGGGACCGGCTGCCTGTGGACGACGGTCGACGGCCGGCCCGGGCGACCTGGCAGCATGGCGGGGTGACACCAGCAACGCCTTCCACCCTCTTCCCTCGGGCATCGGCGCCGAGCGAGTACGCGGACACGCCGCGTGACGCCGACGCCGTGCTCGAAGGGCTCGACCCCGAGCAGCGCGAGGTCGCCCTCGCACTGCACGGCCCGGTGTGTGTGCTGGCCGGCGCGGGCACGGGCAAGACCCGGGCGATCACCCACCGGATCGCCTACGGCGTGCGCGCGGGCATCCTGCAGCCCGCCAGCGTGCTCGCAGTCACCTTCACCAACCGCGCCGCGGGCGAGATGCGCGGTCGGCTCCGGCAGCTGGGGGCCGGCGGGGTGCAGGCCCGCACCTTCCACTCGGCCGCCCTGCGCCAGCTCCATTACTTCTGGCCCAAGGCGGTCGGCGGCGAGGTGCCGCGGCTGGTGGAGCGGAAGGTCCAGCTGGTCGCGGAGGCCGCCGCGCGCTCCCGGATCCGGCTGGACCGCACCGAGCTGCGCGATGTCACCGGCGAGATCGAGTGGGCCAAGGTCACCCAGACCGTGCCCGAGGAGTATCCGGCCGCGGCGGCCCGCCGGGGCCGGCTCGTCCCGCGCGACGCCGCCGAGATCGCCGCGGTCTACGCCGGGTACGAGCAGCTCAAGCGCGACCGCGGAGTGATCGACTTCGAGGACGTGCTGCTGCTGACCGTCGGCGTGCTCCAGGAGCGCCCGGACATCGCCGACCAGGTCCGCCGCCAGTACCAGCACTTCGTCGTCGACGAGTACCAGGACGTCAGCCCGCTCCAGCAGCGGCTGCTGGAGCTGTGGCTGGGCGACCGGGACAGCCTGTGCGTGGTCGGCGACGCCAGCCAGACCATCTACTCCTTCACCGGCGCCACCCCGGACCATCTGCTCGACTTCCGCACCCGGCACCCCGGCGCCACGGTCATCCGGCTGATCCGCGACTACCGCTCCACGCCCCAGGTCGTGCACCTGGCGAACGGGCTGCTCGCCCAGGCCCGCGGCCGGGCCGCCGACCACCGCCTGGAGCTTGTCTCCCAGCGCGAGGCGGGCCCCGAGCCCCGGTACACCGAATACGGCGACGAGCCCGCCGAGGCGGAGGGCACCGCCCGGCGGATCCGCGAGCTCATCGCCTCCGGAGCGCGGCCCGGTGAGATCGCCGTCCTCTACCGGGTCAACGCCCAGTCGGAGCTGTACGAGCAGGCGCTGGCCGACGCCGGAGTGCCCTACCAGCTGCGCGGCGCCGAGAGGTTCTTCGAGCGACCGGAGGTGCGCGAGGCCGGGATGCTGCTGCGCGGTGCGGCGCGGGCCGGAGGCTCCGACCCGCAGCTGACGGACACCGACGTCCCCGAGCAGGTGCGGGCCGTGCTCTCCACCCGCGGCTGGACGTCCGAGCCGCCGGCCGGGTCGGGCGCGGTACGGGACCGCTGGGAATCCCTCGCCGCCCTGGTGCGGCTCGCGGAGGACTTCACCCGGGCCAGGCCGGAGGCGACCCTCGGCGACCTGGTGGCGGAGCTGGACGAGCGCGCCGCCGCCCAGCACGCCCCCACGGTCGAGGGGGTCACCCTGGCATCCCTGCACGCCGCCAAGGGCCTGGAGTGGGACGCCGTCTTCCTGGTCGGTCTCACCGAGGGCATGATGCCGATCACCCATGCCAAGACCGACGAGCAGGTCGAGGAGGAGCGGCGGCTGCTCTATGTGGGGGTCACCCGGGCGCGCCACCACCTCGCCCTCTCCTGGTCGCTGTCGCGGACCCCGGGCAGCCGGGGCGGACGCCGCCCCAGCCGCTTCCTGACCGGCCTGCGACCGGGCTCCGCCGCGAGCGGCGGCCGGAGCGCGGCCATCGGCTCCGCGGCCGCCGGCGTCGAGCGCGGCGAGGGGCGAACGCGCGGGCGCCGCGGGCCGGTGCGCTGCCGGGTGTGCGGCAGGACGCTCACCGACGCGGGCGAGATCAAGCTGATGCGCTGCGAGGACTGCCCCTCCGAGCTGGACGAGGGGCTCTACGAGCGACTGCGCGACTGGCGGGCGGAGTGTGCGCAGAAGCTGGGCCAGCCCGCCTTCTGCGTCTTCACCGACAAGACACTGCTCGCGATTGCCGAGGCCGTTCCGGGAACCGAATCGGAGCTTTCCGCCATCTCAGGTGTGGGGAGGCGGAAGCTCGACTCGTTCGGCGCCGACGTCCTCGCGCTCTGCACCGGTGGGGGACCCGAGCACGACTCGAAGAACTCGTCGAAAAAATAGTTTGCGCGCGCAGAGCGCCTACCCATAGCCTTCCGAGCACGGAGACAACGGGCTTCCGAGTTCCGCTGGATCCGTGCTGTACTGAACACGCGCGGACTGGTCTCGACCAGTCCCCCTAGACGCCGAGAGGAGGCGGATTCCCATGATCAGCATCATCACCACCACCAAAATGACCGGTTCCCCGGTCATCTCCGCCTGCTCGCTCGGCGCTTCGCCGCGTCTTCGGGGCACCGGTCTGCCCGGCTCCCTGGAAACGCGTGTCAGTGAGCGACCGACCCAGGCACCCGAGGTGGCGGCAGTGGCGCGGGCGAATGCCTATGCCTTTGCGGCGGCAGCCAACGGTGCCGGATCTCAGAAGACGCAGCACCACACGATGTGGGCCTTCCGTGGGCTCGATCCCTGGAGTTATCCAGCCTGATCGCGAATCAGGTCGGCACCTTCCAGGGCCGCGGAACCCACACCGGGATCCGCGGCCCTTTTGATTTCCCCGAGCCCGGCCACCAGCCGGAACGAGAGACGAGGAACACACCCCGTGCAACTCACCACGCACACCCCGTCCGTGTCGACCGACCTGATCCCCCCGCCTGACCCCTCGGAGGACCCCTTGACTTCGCTCAGCACCCTGTCGGACCTCGACGACGCCATCGAGAACCTCGGTGTGGCCGTCCCGTGCCGTTCTTACGACCCGGAGGTCTTCTTCGCCGAGTCGCCGGCCGACGTCGAGTACGCCAAGTCGCTGTGTCAGACCTGCCCGCTGCGTGAGGCCTGCCTCGCCGGCGCCAAGGACCGCCGTGAGCCCTGGGGCGTCTGGGGCGGCGAGCTCTTCGTCCAGGGTGTCGTCGTCGCCCGCAAGCGGCCCCGTGGCCGTCCGCGCAAGAACCCGGTCGCCGCATGATCACCGCCGGCACGATCGACCGCCCCCTGACGCACGACCCCCAGAAGCAGGACCCGACGATGCCCCCGTCCGCCAACGAGCCGGCCCTCAGAACCACCACACGCACCACCATCGGCGCGATCGAGTCGCGCCAGAACAGGACCCGAGAGATGCAACTCATCCCAGAAGCCCTGGCCCGTGCCCATATGCACGATCGGCTGCACGAGGCCGAGTCCCAACGCAGGGCTCAGCGCCTCGCCGCCGCCCGCCGGATGCAGCGCCGCGCGGAGCGTGCCTCGCTCCGCGCCCGCCGCGCCCTGGCCGTGGCCGTCATGCACTGACACGGTCACCGACCGCGTGACGGCAGCGGGCTCGCGCACATGACCCACTCGCGCACATAACCCAAGGGCCGGTCCATGGACCGGCCCTTGGGTCTGCCTCCCCCCGAAGGGGGGTGACGAGGGCGCGTTGGCCCCGCCGTCACGGCTCACGGAGATATCGTCTCCAGGTGGACCATAAGACGCATGATGGTGTGCAGTTGGAGTCCGAGACCGTCACCTGCGCCCGCTGCGGCGCCGCCGCCGAAGCCGTGCCGCTGACCTGGACCTGCTCCGTGGAGAACGGTGTAAGACGCTACTTCTGCGAGGACTGCGCACGCGGCAACATCCGGGCGATCGAAGGCCGGCTCGACTCGCCCTGGTGGTGACCCCCACCCGGGCCCGGGCGGCCCGCCCCGGACCAGGACTCACCCTGGCCGCACCGGGGCGAAGCCGCGCGACCGGCTCGCCCCCACCCGGCGACCCGGCCCGGATCAGCTCGGGCTCTCCGTGACCTCCTCCGGTGCCTCGGCGTCCTCCTCGGGCAGGAAGCCGGGCACCCAGTCCTCCAACTCGCCGCGCAGCGCCACCGTCGCACCCAGCTGGCACAGCACACCGATGGTGCTCAGACAGACCCGGTGGATGAGCAGGTAGGACGGCGGGAGGTTGATCTGGTTGCCCAGCTCGTACAGCGGCGACTTGCGGTCGGCCAGCCGCGCCGCCTGACCCCGGATCCAGGTGCGGTCGAAAGCGAACTCCTCCACCTGGGCCGGCTCGATCATCGGCAGCAGATAGTCGAGCAGCGCCTCCGGGTCCAGCTCGATCGTCGGCTTGACGAACCCCTCCTCGCGCATCAGGGCATAGACCCCCGCGGCGTCACCGTCCAGCGCCATCCGCAGGGCCACCCCGATCTCTCCCGGCAGCCCGCCCGGCAGCCGGTCCACCGTGCCGAAGTCCAGCACGCCGAGCTTCCACTTCTCCGGCGGCCCGTCCGGAGCCTCACCGGTCAGCAACCGGAAGTTGCCCGGATGCGGATCGGCGTGCAGCAGGCCGGTGCGCGAGGCACCGGAGAAGAGGAAACGGGTGAGCAGCTGCCCGGCCCGGTCCCGCTCCTCGGGCGTCCCCTCGGATATCACCTCCGACAGCGGGATGCCCTCCATCCACTCGGTGATCAGCACCTGCTCGCTCTGGTGCACCACATCCGGCACGAAGACATCCGGATCGTCCGCGAACTCCTCCGCGTGCGCCCGCTGGGCCTGGGCCTCCAGCTCGTAGTCCAGCTCCTCGGCGACCCGGTCGCGCAGCTCGGCGATGAGCGGCTTGACGTCCAGACCCGGTACCAGCGGCGCCAGCACCTTGGCGAACCGGGCCAGCTGGTTCAGGTCGGACAGCAGCGCCTCGCCGGCCCCCGGGTACTGCAGCTTGACCGCCACCTCCCGCCCGTCATGCCACACGGCGCGGTGTACCTGGCCGATCGAGGCCGCCGCGGCGGGCTTGTCGTCGAACTCCTGGAACAGCTCCCGCCACTCCGAGCCCAGCCGCTCCTCCAGCGCCGCGTGGACCGATCGGGTCGGCATCGGCGGCGCCGCCTCCTGGAGCTTGGTCAGCGCGGCGCGGTAGGGCTTCGCGATCTCCTCGGGCAGGGCCGACTCGAAGACCGACATCGCCTGGCCCAGCTTCATCGCGCCCCCCTTCAGCTCACCGAGGACCTTGAACAGCTGCTCGGCGGTGCGCTGTTGCACCTCCCGGGCGACGATCTCCGCCGGCCGCCCCCCGATCCGCTTGCCGAGCCCCCAGGTGGCGCGGCCGGCGAACCCCAAGGGCAGCGCGGCCAACTTGGCGGTTCGGGTGATCGCCTTGCGCGGAAGATCAGACATGCGCCCCTCCAACTTCCTACAGCTGAGCCATCCCGGAGGCGGGCCCCCGGACCCCCGTCGCCCAGGCAGCGGACGCCGGTCACCCGGCCATTGTTGCGTGCGGCAACGGCGGCGCCGAGGGCAATCCCGCATCGGAGGGTGTCGCGGCTCCGCACCCGCACTCCGGACGCGCCTCGACGGGCCGCGCGGACCAGGTCAGCATCGGCAGCGTGGGCTCCAGCCGGGACCCGGCACTGGGCGGCAGACGGCCGTCGAGGAAGGTGAGCGCGTGCGCCGTGGCGAGCCCTGCCACCACGGCGGACAGCGCGGTGTCGCAGGCCGGTGTGCCGGCGCGGCGGCCGGAACGCCACTGTGCCAGCATCCGCCCCCAGTACGGCTCCCGCGTCGCCCGCACCGCGGCCAGGCATCCCGCGCAGGGGGTGATTCCGGGCAGGACCAGCGGCCCGATGACACCGGTGGCCTCGATGACGCCGGCGTACAGATGGGGGATACCGGAGGTGAGCAGCGGCTCGGCCTCGGCCGGGTCCGGGGCATACGCCGCCAGCCCGTCGCGCGGGGCCAGCACCACCAGCGCCAGCCCCGGCTCGCCCTCCCCCGGGGGACCCGCCGACCGCCGCGGGCGGGCACAGGGGGCCGACCGGCGGACCAGCCGCCGGGCGGCCGCGTCCCGGCGCTCACCGATCTGCTCGGCGGTCAGCCCGCCCGGGGCGACGTCCCACGGCTCCACGCAGCCGCCGTCCACCACATCGACCTGCCCCACCCCGGCGGCCGACAGCGCCGCCGCTACAGCCGCGCCCACCCGGCCCGCGCCCCGGACCTGCACCCGCATCGCCCGCCGGGCACCCAGCACCCGCAGCCCGGCACCGGGCGCCGGATGCAGCAGAGACAGTGAGGCCAGGTCAGGGCGCAGCCGGGCCAGGGCACCGCTGTCGCGCACCGCGGCGGCGGGCTCGCCGCCGCCGGCCGGATCGTCCAGCAGCCCGGCCGCGGCCAGACGCTCCACGAGCGCGTCGGCCCGCCCCTGAGATAGACCCAGCCGCCGCGCCTCCTGCCGCAGCAGCGGCAGCCCGCGGGTGCCGTCGAGCAACTCCAGGAAGCTGCCGGTCGCGGTGTCGACCGGCCCCAGCACCACCGCACGCGCTTCGGTCACCCCGAACTGCACCGTGTCGCGATCGCGCCAGCCACGCCGCAGCGCCGGCTTGAGCATCGGATGCGTCGCGGGCCCGCCCCGCTCCGTGGCGCTCGCGCGCCCCGCCGACCCCTGTCGCCGCGCCGGCCCCCGTCGCCCCGTCGACCCCCGTCGCATCACCGCGCCGGCCGACGTGCCCGCCCCCGCTCGCTTGACTGCCCCCGTGACCGCCTCCGCCGGCGTGACCGTCCCGGTCCGCGTGACCGTGCCCGTCCGCATGGCCCTCCCCCTTCTCCCCGTGTTCCCCGTAGTGCTCCCTGCCTCCCCGGTGAGACCACCGGCGTGGGCCCAGCATGCTCCCGTCGGCGATCGGCCACCGAGAGTTATCCACAGGCATGCGCATTAGTCGTACAAGCCGTGCAGTTGGTGGGGCGGTTCGTCCGCAACGGCGTGCGGGGCGGGACTTCGCACGCCGCAAGCCGGTAACGTCGGGGCGTGTCCGCCGACCCCGCCCCGCGCTGCGCCGGGGAATCCCCGTTGCAGAGCGCCGCGAAGCCGAAGCTCGCCACGCCGAGCCCGCTGGACCGGAGCTCCGGGCCCGGCGCGGTCGAGGTCCGCCGCAGCAGCCGCCGACGCAGAACGGTCTCCGCCTATCGCGAGGGCGACCGGACCGTCGTCCTCATCCCGGCTCGGATGTCCGAGGCGGAGGAGCGCCGCTGGGTGGGGGTGATGCTGGACAAGCTCGCCGCGCAGGAGAGCAAACGGATGCTCGGCGACAGCGAGCTGGCAGCGCGGGCCGCGCGGCTGTCGGACCAGTACCTCCAGGGACGGGCCCGGCCCGCCACCGTGCGCTGGGTGACGAATCAGAACACCCGCTGGGGCTCCTGCACCCCGGCCGAGGGCAGCATCCGGCTCTCGCACCGGCTCCAGGGCATGCCGGAATACGTCGTGGACTACGTGCTGCTGCACGAGTTGGCGCATCTGCTGGTCCCCGGGCACGGGCCGAGCTTCTGGCGGCTGCTGGAGAGCTACCCCCGGACGGAACGGGCCCGCGGATACCTGGAGGGGGTGGTGGCGGTCGACCGGCTGCCGCACCTGCCGGCGGCGCGCGGCGGGGATGCGCGGCAGTAGAGCGGCGGCGTACCGGAACGCGGTCTCGCGGATCGCTGGAACCGGGCGTCCTCGCCCCGGCGTCGCTCTATGTCGGCGGCAGCGGTTAGCCTGGCGCGCAATGCACTCTTTCGGTTTCGGGATGGGGGACGGTCGTTACGTATGGCCAGGGAATTCCAGCGCGGCCACAAGGCCAAGATCAGTGACCTGACGGCCGGAAGGGACCTGTACGTCGGCGTGCAGATCGCCGGCCCTGGTCTGACCTTCGACATCAGCTGCTTCGGTCTCGACGCCAACGAGCAGCTGTCCGACGACCGCTACTTCATCTTCTACAACCAGCCCAAATCGCCCGAGGAGGCGATCCAGCAGCTCGGCGCCCAGGCCGGCGACACCGAGTCCTTCCGGGTCACCCTCGACAGCATCCCGCAGAACATCCACAAGCTGGCCTTCACCGCCACCATCGACGGCGCCGGCCAGATGTCGCAGATAGGCCCGGGGTACATCCGGGTCGTCGCGGGCGGTGAGGAGGTCGTCCGGTACTCCTTCACCGGCTCGGAGTTCAGCACCGAGCGCGCCGTGATGCTGGGCGACTTCTACCTCAAGGACGTGTGGCGGTTCGCCGCCGTCGGGCAGGGCTTCGACGGCGGGCTGGAGGCGCTGCTGCGCAACTTCGGCGGCGAAGTGGCAGAGGAGGAGCCCGCGCCCGCCCCCGCGCAGGGCGCCGCCCCCGGCTTCGCGCCGCCGGCCGGTCAGGCCGCCGCTCCCGGATTCGCCGCCCCGGCCGCCGCCCCGTCGGCACCTCAGCAGCCCGCTCCGGACTTCGGGCAGCCGCAGCCCGGACCGCAGTCCCCGCCGCAGCCCGCCGCCGCGCAGGGCTTCGCGCCCCCGCCGGCCGCCCCCGCGCCGTCGCAGATGCACGCCGCGCAGACCATCGCCGCGCCGCTGGTCCCGCCCGGCGGCCCGGTCCCGCCGCCCGGCCCGGCCGGGCAGCCCGGCCAGTTCCCCGGCCAGCAGCCGCCCTACGGAGCCGGCGTCCCGCAAGGGGCTCCGCCGATGCAGCCCGGTATGCCGGGCGCTCCCGGTCAGGCGCCGTACGG
This sequence comes from Streptomyces sp. JLBT605, assembly GCF_058215555.1. Lineage (NCBI taxonomy): Bacteria > Bacillati > Actinomycetota > Actinomycetes > Kitasatosporales > Streptomycetaceae > Streptomyces > Streptomyces sp. JLBT605. The sequence continues at coordinate 2,042,749 of NZ_CM177087.1, read as the reverse complement.
CCAGCCCGGCCCGTACCCGGGTCAGCCCGCGCCCCCGCCCGGCCAGTTCCCCGGCCAGCCCGGACAGCCGGGCCCCTACGGGCAGCCCGGCCAGGCCCCGGGCATGCCGCCGCAGGGAATGCCGCAGGGTATGCCCCCGGGCATGGCGCCGCAGGGTGCCGCCGCACCCGGAGTCCAGGCCGCGCTCGCCAAGTACCGCGAGGCGCCGACCGGCCAGCGCTGGGCCCTGCAGAACCCCAAGCTGATCCGGGTCGACCTCGGGGTCGGAGGCCAGCCGGTGCTGGCCAAGCAGGGCACGATGGTGCTCTACCAGGGCAAGGTGGACTTCAGTTACAAGGGCGCCGGCTTCCGCGGCCGGATCACCGGCAACGCCACCGGCCAGGAGATGCAGCTGATGCGCTGCACCGGGCAGGGCCAGGTCTTCCTCGCGGAGAACGCGGCCGAGGTGCACCCCATCGAGCTGCAGGGCGACGGAATCTGCGTCTCCGCCGAGAGCGTCCTCGCCTTCGACGAGTCGCTGCACCACGAGGTGCGCCGCATCGAGGGCCACGGCATCCCCGGTGGCGCGCTGTTCACCATGCAGTTCCAGGGCACCGGCACCGTGGTGATCAAGACCCAGGGCACCCCGGTGGTGCTGCCGGTCACTCCGACCACCTTCGCGGACAGCAACGCCATCGTCGCCTGGTCCGCCGCCTCGCAGGTGATCATTTCCAGCCAGGTGCGGCTGCGGCGCAACGCCTATCCCGGCCACTCCGGCGAGACCGTGAACCTCCAGTTCCGCGGTGCGCCCGGCAACTTCATCGTCGTCCAGCCCTACGAGGTCTGAGGGAGCCCGTCATGGACCAGCAAATGATCACGGGCTACGCCCCGGCCCCGCTCTCCGCCCGCATGGAGAACCACGGCAGCAGCATGCTCAAGGTCGCGATGCAAAGCGGCCAGGACCTCTTCGCCCGCACCGGTTCGATGGTGGCGTACGAGGGCTTCGTGCAGTACGAGCCGAACCCGCCCGCGGTGCGCCAGATGGCCTCGCAGTGGCTGACCGGCGAAGGCGCCCCGCTGATGAAGTGCTCCGGCGACGGCCTGCTCTACCTCGCCGACTACGGCGCGGACGTGGTCTGCGTCAACCTCAACAACGACTCGCTCTCGGTCAACGGCACCAACCTGCTCGCCTTCGACGCGCACCTCACCTGGGGCGTCCAGCGAGTCAAGGGCATGGCGAAGTTCGCCGGTCAGGGCCTGTTCAACGTGGGCATCTCGGGCACCGGCTGGGTCGCCCTGACCTCGCGCGGCACCCCGATCGTCGTCGACTGCGGGCGCGGCGAGGACGAGACCTACGTGGACCCCGACGCACTCGTCGCCTGGTCGACCAACCTGAAGATGAAGGGCAAGCGAAGCTTCAAGGCGTCCTCGATGATCGGCCGGGGCAGCGGCGAGGCGTACCAGCTCGGCTTCTCCGGGCAGGGCTTCGTCGTCGTCCAGCCCAGCGAGGACAGCACCGACCGGCTCCGGGCCCGGGGCTGAGGGGGAAACACATCATGCAGAGCCCGCTTTTCGGCCTGACCGAGACCCAGACCCAGGACCGGTACGCGCTGCAGAACCCGCAGCTGCTGCGCGTCGCGCTCTCCGGTCAGGACGACATCCTCGCCCGGAAGGGCACGATGGTCGCCTACCAGGGGCTGATCGAGTTCGACCCCGACTACCAGACGCAGGGGCAGCGCAGGGCGCGCGCCCAGACCGGCGAGGGCCTGGACCTGATGCGCTGCTCCGGTCAGGGCAGCATCTACTTCGCCAACCTCGCCCAGCATGTGCACATCGTGGACGTCGACCACGACGGTCTGACCGTCGACGGCGCGTACGTCCTGGCGCTGGACTCCGCGCTGCACTGGGAGGTCATCGCGGTGGACAGCCAGTTCGGGGTCTCCGGTTCGGGCAAGTACAACCTCAGCATCACCGGGCGCGGCAAGGTGGCCCTGATGACCTCCGGTCAGCCGCTGATGCTCCAGGTCACCCCGGACAAGTACGTCAACGCGGACGCGGACGCCATCGTGGCCTGGTCCAACTCGCTGCGTGTCCAGATGCAGGCCCAGACCCACTCCTCGGGAGTGTGGCGGCGCCGGGGCAACACCGGCGAGGGCTGGGAGCTGAGCTTCCTCGGCCAGGGATACGCGCTGGTGCAGCCCAGCGAGCTGCTGCCGCCGCAGAACGCCGTCATCGGACAGGGCGCGGCCGCGCAGTTCGGCATGGGACAGCAGGGGGCCCGCGGTCAGAACCAGGGCAACATCTGGGGCAGCTGACGGACACGGGCAGCCGGCGACGGCGGTGACGACGGCGGCCGCCGTCAGCCGAGGTGCCTGGGGCGCGGGCGGGATCTCCCGCCCGCGCCTTCCGTTTCACAGCCCGGGGGAACAGCCCCGGTGTCACAGCCCGGGGGCACGGCCCCGACGCCACAGCCTTGGTGTCAGAGCCGGGCCAGGGTGCGGTCCAGCAGACGGCGGACCGAGGCGTCTGCCACCTCCGCGACCTCGTCGTACCCGAACCAGCGCAGGTCCAGGGACTCGTCGCTGATGGCCGCGACCGCGCCGGCCGGTGCCAGCGCGGCGTACTGCACGTCCAGATGCCAGGCGCACGGGGTCCGGTGCCGGTCCAGGCCGACCGGCCCGCCGGGCAGCAGGGTCAGACCCGGGATCCCGGACTCCTCGGTGGCCTCGCGCAGCGCCGCGCCCGCCAGCGTGGTGTCCTGCGCCTCGCAGTGGCCGCCCATCTGCAGCCACTCCCGGAGCTTGCGGTGCAGGGTGAGCAGCACCTGCCCGCGCGAGGGATCGATGACCAGTGCGCTGGCCGTCAGATGGCCCTCGCGGTTCTCCCGCCACATGGCGTCCGGGTACGTGGCCAGGTGGGTCAGGTAGGAGGCGCGCAGCTCGTCCTGCTCGGCGGCCGGCGCGGGCCACTCACCGAGCACCCGCGCCGCGTCGTCATGCAGGCTCACCGGTCGCCACCGGCACCCTCGTCGTCGCCCTTGCCCGCATCCGGCTTGCCCAGGTCAGGCTTGCCGAGGTCCGGCTTGCCGGGCGTCTCCCCGCCGCGGCCGGCCGCCTCGCCGAGCATCTTGTCCAGCTCGGAGAAGTCCAGCGTCTCGCGGTGCACGAAGCCGTCCGGGTCGTCCAGGTCGGCGGCGGTGGGCAGCATGTCCGGGTGCTCCCACAGGCCGTCCCGGCCGTCCAGCCCGCGGGCGTCGGTCAGCGAGGCCCACAGCCGAGAGGCATCCCGCAGCCGGCGCGGCCGCAGCTCCAGCCCGATCAGGGTGGCGAAGGTCTGCTCCGCCGGTCCGCCGGTGGCCCGGCGGCGGCGCAGCGTCTCGCGCAGCGCGTCGGCCGACGGCAGGTGCGGGGCGGCGGCCGCGTGGACCACGGCGTCCACCCAGCCCTCGACCAGCGCGAGCGCGGTCTCCAGCCGGGCCAGCGCCGCCTTCTGGGCGGGGGTGTCCTCGGGCTGGAACATGCCCTGCTGGAGCGCCTCCTGCAGCTGCTCGGGGTGGGTCGGGTCCAGCTGCCCGACCGCGTCCTCCAGCTTGGCGGTGTCCACCTTGATGCCGCGGGCGTAACCCTCCACGGCGCCGAAGAGATGCGAGCGCAGCCACGGCACATGGGCGAAGAGCCGCTGGTGGGCGGCCTCGCGCAGGGCCAGGTAGAGCCGCACCTCCTCCTCGGGCACGCCGAGGCCGGAGCCGAACCCGGCGATGTTCACCGGGAGCAGCGCCGCCTTGCCGGCCGGGCCGAGCGGCAGCCCCACATCGGTGGAGCCGACGACCTCACCGGCCAGCACGCCCACCGCCTGCCCGATCTGGGAGCCGAACATCGCGCCGCCCATCGAGCGCATCATGCCGAGCAGCGGGCCCGCCATGGCCTGCATCTCCTCGGGCAGCACATCGCCCATGGCCGCACCGACCCGCTCCGCGACCGGGTCCACCAGCTCCTTCCAGACCGGGAGCGTGGCCTCGACCCACTCGGCGCGGCTCCAGGCCACCGCCGTGCTCGAACCGGACGGCAGCGAGGTCGCCCCGTCCAGCCACAGGTCGGCCAGGCGCACGGCCTCCTCGACCGCGGCCCGCTCGGCCGCGCCGACGCTGACGTCCTTCCGCTCGCCCTTGGCGCCGGTGCCGCGCGCCACGGTCTGCCGGGCGATGTCCTTGGCCATGTCCCAGTTCACCGGGCCGCCCTCGTAGGAGAGCATCTGGCCGAGCTGCTGGAAGGCCGCGCCCAGATCGCTGGGGTTCAGCGAGCCGAACATCGCGGCGAAGGGGTTGTCCGCCCCGCCCTGGCCACCGCCGAAGCCGAAGCCGAACGGATTCGCGGGACCCTGGCCGCCTTCCTGGCCGCCGTCCTTCTTCTTGCCGTTGTCGCCGTCCTCCGGCTCCTCCGGCGGAAGGCCGAATCCGAATGGGGTGTCACTCACGGGTTTCCTCGGCTCGTAGGGCCGCCGGCGCTGGACCGGCGGCGAATGCCCTTTCAATCACCACCCAGCGTAGACACCTCGCCCGTTTCCGGGCTCGGTGCTCCGCCGATGCACGGCCTGCGGCAGGATGGACGTCACCTCGTACGTACGCGTGAGACGCGTGCGTACTGATGACAACCGCTGGAGACGCCCGGTGAGTTCCCCAGAGCGAGAAGTTCGCGCAGCGCGAAACGATACGACGAGCACCGCGAGACGCCCTGTCGTGGCGGTCACCGGTGCCGCGTCGGGAGTCGGCGCGCTGCTGACCCGGCGGCTCGCCGAGTCCGAAGAGATCAAGCGGGTCGTGGCCATCGACGAGCGGCGCGGTGAGATCCCCGAGGCACACTGGCAGGTGCTGGACGTGCGGGATCCCACCATCGCCGACAAGCTGCGCGGGGCCGACGTGGTCGTCCACCTCGCCGTCGATCTCGACCTGGAGACCGACCCGGCCGCGCGCACCGCCTACAACGTGCGCGGCACCCAGACCGTGCTGACCGCGGCGGCGGCCGCGGGGGTGCGCCGGGTGGTGCTGTGCACCTCCGCGATGGTCTACGGAGCGCTTCCGGACAACGATGTTCCGCTGGCCGAGGACGCCGAGCTGCGGGCCACCGCCGAGGCCACCGGCGTCGGCGACCTGCTGGAGATAGAGCACCTGGCGCGGCGGGCACCCCGAGCGCACCCGGGACTCAACGTCACCGTGCTGCGCCCGGCCATCCTGGTGGGCGGGACGGACACCGCGCTCACCCGTTACTTCGAGTCACCGCGCCTGCTGGTGGTCGCCGGATCCCGCCCCACCTGGCAGTTCTGCCATGTGGAGGACCTGGTCAGCGCCCTGGAGTACGCCGTGCTGGAGAAGGTCGAGGGGGAGCTGGCGGTCGGCTGCGACGGCTGGCTGGAGCAGGAGGAGGTCGAGGAGCTGTCCGGTATCCGGAGGATGGAGCTGCCGTCGGCCGTCGCCCTCGGCGCCGCCTCCCGGCTGCACCGGCTCGGCCTGACCCCCTCCCCGGCCGGTGACCTGGCGTACACCATGCATCCGTGGGCGGTGAGCGGCAGCGGTCTGCACGACGCGGGCTGGCGGCCGCAGTGGACCAACGAGGAGGTCCTCGCGGAGCTGCTGGAGGAGGTCGCGGGCCGGCGTACGGTCGCCGGACGCCGACTGGGGCGCAAGGACGCCACCGCGGCGGGGGCGGCGGGCGCGACGGTGGCCCTGCTGGGCACCGCGGCCCTGGTGCGACGGGCCCGCAAGGCCCGCCGCCGCCTCTGAGACGCCGGGCCGGGGGAGGGGGCCCGGAGTCCTTCGGGTGCCGAACGCAAGGAAGGGCTGCCGCCGGGCCTGCCGGGCCGAAGTGATTTCGGAATCGTGATTCCGTCATACGGTATTCCGCTTGGGTGAGCGGTTGAGGCACGATGGACCGTATGGCACGTACGCATCACCGCCCCGACCACCCCGGCGAGCAGGCGGCAGCCGATCCGATCCGGCTGCTGGCGATCCGGGACACCCCGCTCTCGGTGGACGAGGTGTTCCAGGCCGTCGGTGACGACGCCGCGGGCGGCACCGCGCTCTTCGTCGGGACCGTGCGCGACCACGACGGTGGTACCGATGTCGCCGCGCTCTCCTACTCCTGCCACCCCACCGCGGAGGCCGAGATGCGCCGGATCGCCGAGAAGGTGGCGGCCGACTTCCCGGTGCGTGCGCTGGCCGCCGTGCACCGGGTCGGGGACCTCGCCATCGGCGATCTCGCGGTCGTGGTCGCCGTCTCCTGCCCGCACCGGGGGGAGGCGTTCGAGGCCTGCCGCCGGCTGATCGACGACCTCAAGCGCGAGGTCCCGATCTGGAAGCACCAGACCTATGCCGACGGGGCCCAGGACTGGGTCGGCGCCTGCTGATCATCCCCCTGGCGCGGGCCCGTTGGGGCCCTGCACCCGCCCGGCGCACCCGCGGTTGCGTAACCGGCACCCTGCCGTAAGCGTTGATCGGGCAGACGATTAATCTGCTGATCTGTCAGTTGCTTTTGCATAAGGGGTCGGGAGGACGCGGTGGCGGCGCTTCTCTGGTTGCTCATTCCGGTTTTCGCGGCGCTGGCCGCCGTGCTGTACGCCGGCTGGGCGACGCGCAACCGCAAGACCGGAGGGGATGTCGCCGAGCTGGCCGGGTACGCCCGGTTCCGCGAGGCGATGGAGCGGTCGCATTCCGGTTCCGACGCCGCCTAGCGAGGACCGGAACATACGCATCCGCCAACGGGCTCCGGGGGCCGCTGCCCGTACGGACGGCCCCGGGGGTGGACTGGCGGACCCGTCCCGTACTGTCGTTCCATGCCACGCCGCACTGCGACGATGCTCGCCTCCCTGTTGACGCTGATCGCGCTGCTGTGCGCGGGGGTCCTGATCCCCGTGCCGTACGCCGAGATGTCACCCGGGCCCACGTACAACACGCTGGGTGAGCACAAGGGCGAGCAGGTGCTGCAGATCCGCGGCCACAAGGTCTACGAGGCCGACGGCAACCTCAACATGACCACGGTCCGGGTCACCGGCTCGGAATACCGGATGAACCTGTTCGAAGCGGTCTACGGCTGGCTCGCGGACGACGACATCGTCGTCCCGCACAAGACCCTCTACCCGGACGACAAGACGCCGGAAGAGGTCGACCAGGAGAACGCCGTCGAGTTCACCCAGTCCCAGGAGAGCGCCAAGGTCGCGGCGCTGAGGTACCTGAAGATCCCGGTCCGCTCCAGCGTCGTCGTCGGAACGGTCTTCGAGGGCAAGCCGGCCGAGGGCAAGCTGCGCACCGGTGATGTGATCAAGAAGGTGGACGGGACGGCGGTCGCCGGGCCCGAGGACGTCGGCAAGCTGGTGAGCAAGCACAAGCCCGGCGAGAAGGTGGTCTTCACGGTCATCCCGGCCAAGGAGGCCCAGCTGGGGAAGAAGACCGGAAAGCTGCCGCAGGACACCGTGCCGGTGACCATCACGACGAGGAAGGCGGAGAAGGGGGACCGCGCCGTCGTCGGTATCGCGGCCGCCATCGACTACACCTTCCCCTTCCAGATCGACATCAAGCTGGCGGACGTCGGCGGCCCCAGCGCCGGGCTGATGTTCACCCTGGGCCTGATCGACAAGCTGACGCCGGGGGACATGACCGACGGCAAGTTCGTCGCGGGCACCGGCACCATCGACGAGGCGGGCAAGGTCGGCGCGATCGGCGGCATCGCGATGAAGACCATCGGGGCGCGGAAGGCGGGCGCGGAGTACTTCCTGACGCCCAAGGAGAACTGCGCGACCGCCGCCGAGCACGTGCCCGACGGGCTCACCCTGGTCAAGGTGAGCACCCTGGACGACGCGGTGAAGGCGCTGGCGGACATCCGCGCGGACAAGACCTCGAAGCTGCCCAGCTGCACCAAGGGCTGAACCCGGCCGCCTGATGGCGTCGCCCCCCGGTGGCCGGGCGCCACGGCCGCGGCCCGGCGGCGACCGGGCCGGGCGGGTGGGGGCCGCCGGGCCCGGAACCGGTCCCGGCCGGTCAGTCGGCGAAGGTCGCGGAGAGCGCCTCGGCCAGCCCCGGCACCAGGTCCGGGCCGGTCAGCACCTCGGTCGGCGAGTCCTTCTCGCGCAGCCGCACCGCGGACTCGCGCGATCCGTCGCGCAGCACCGCGACCGTCATCCGCACCTCCTGGCGCTCGGGATGCCGGGCCACCCAGGCCGCCAGCTTCGCCTCGCTCAGGCCCTTGGGCACCGAGGCTTCGGCGGACGGCGGCAGCATCAGCCGCTCCACGGTCAGGGCGCAGCCGATGACCGCGTCCGGCCAGGCGATGGTGCCGAGGAACTCGTCGAGCGCGGTGTTCGCGGGCAGCTCCTCCTGCTCGATGGGGGTGTAGGAGGGGCCGGCGGTGCTCTCGGCACCCTGGTCCAGCCCGAGCTGCTCGGCCAGGCCGGGCTCCTGGGCGCGCAGCTTGGCGGTGTCGACGAGGGCGAAGAGCCGGGCGGGCTGGTCCCAGCCCAGGCCGGACGCGTACTCGTCGACCTCGAGCACGGCCCGGGTCAGCGGGTTCGCGGCCATCGGACCCGGCGACGGCTGCTCGGAGGAGGGTGTGGGGTCGGGAAGGTTGGACATGGGCAACATCGTGCCTTGTTCAGACCCGAAAACGGGAACTGGGTAAAGCCTGAGTAAGTTGCATCAGTGGGCCCTACGATCGCGGGGCCCGCTCATTCGACAGCGAACTTCGAGGTGCGCACCTTGGCTTTCCAGATGCCGGACCGCGGCGGAGGCCCGACAGGGCCACGGATCAGAGTCGGCCGACCCTCCCGGCGTGTCCGGACGCTGCTCATGACCCTGGGTGTGCTGGCCGTGCTGGCCATGCTCTTCGTCATGTTCGCGGGGTTCTGGACCGATTGGCTGTGGTATCGCTCGGTCCATTACACCTCCGTCTTCACGACCACCCTGTGGACCAAGGTCGGGCTGTTCGCCGTCTTCGGTCTGCTGATGTCCCTGGCCGTCGGTCTGAACATCTGGCTGGCGCACCGGCTGCGGCCGCCGCTGAGCGCGATGTCGCTGGAGCAGCAGAGCCTGGACCGCTACCGGATGGCCATCGCGCCGTACAAGACCTGGGTGCTGGTCGCGGTCACCGCGCTGGTCGGCCTGATCGCCGGCGCCTCCGCCTCCGGTCAGTGGCGCACCTGGCTGCTGTACGTCAACGGCGTGCCGTTCCACCAGAAGGACCCGCAGTTCCACAAGGACGCGTCCTTCTACACCTTCGACCTGCCCTGGTACCGCTTCCTGCTGAGCTTCGGGTTCGCGGCCACCGTGCTGTCGCTGATCGCCGCCGTGCTCGTGCACTACCTCTACGGGGGCCTGCGGCTGACCAGCCCCGGCGCGCGCGCGACCTCGGCGGCCACCGGGCATCTCTCGGTGCTGCTCGGGGTCTTCGTCGCGCTCAAGGCGGTCGCGTACTGGCTCGACCGGTACGGCCTGGCGGTGAAGTCCAGCGGCTTCAAGGGCACCGGTGACTGGACCGGGCTGCGCTACGTGGACGCCAACGCCTACCTGCCGGCGAAGACGATCCTGTTCTTCATCGCGCTGATCTGCGCCGTGCTGTTCTTCGCGACGCTGTGGCGGCGCACCTGGCAGCTGCCGCTCATCGGCTTCGGCCTGATGGTGCTCTCGGCGGTGCTGATCGGCGGCCTCTACCCGGCGATCGTCCAGAAGTTCCAGGTCCAGCCGAACGAGCAGGCCAAGGAAGCGCCGTACATCAAGAAGAACATCGAGGCCACCCGGCAGGCGTACGGCATCGACGCGGCCAAGCCGGAGGACTACGAGGGCGAGAGCAGCACGGACAACAAGCGGCTGCGCGCCGACGCCGGCGACGCGGCGAGCCTGCGCCTGCTCGACCCCAACGTGGTCTCGCCCACCTTCCAGCAGCGCCAGCAGGTGCGCGGCTACTACGGCTTCCCCGCCACGCTGGACATCGACCGCTACAAGACCGCGGACGGCAAGGAGCAGGACACCGTCATCGGTCTGCGCGAGCTGGACATCGAGGGCATCCCCGAGCGCAACTGGATCAACGACCACTTCAAGTACACCCACGGCTACGGTGCCGTGGCGGCCAAGGGCACCTCGGTCGAGAAGAACGGTCTGCCGGAGTTCACCGAGCGGAACCTCCCGTCCCGGGGCGCCTTCCCCAAGTACGAGCAGCGCATCTACTACGGCGAGCGCACCACGCAGTACTCGATCGTGGGCGGCCCGCAGAAGGAGCTCGACTACTCCGGCGACAACGGCGAGGAGAAGACGTACACCTACAAGGGCGACAGCGGGGTCAACCTCTCCAACCCGGTCAACCGCGCGGCGTACGCCCTCACCTTCGGCGACCCGAAGATCCTCTACTCCGGTGCCATCGGCGACGGCTCGCGGATCCTCTACAAGCGCACGCCCAAGGAGCGCGTCGAGGCGGTCGCCCCGTGGCTGACCATCGACGGTGACGCCTATCCGGCGGTGGTCGGCGGACGCATCCAGTGGATCGTGGACGCCTACACCACCGTCAACAACTACCCGTACTCCTCGCGGACGACCCTGGGGGACACCACCGCCGACTCCCTGACCGACGGGGAGCGCGAGGTGGTCGCCCAGCAGAACAAGGTCAACTACATCCGCAACTCGGTCAAGGCGACGGTCGACGCCTACGACGGCTCGGTCAAGCTCTACGAGTGGGACACCGAGGACCCGGTGCTGAAGACCTGGCGGAAGGCGTTCCCGGGCACGGTGAAGCCCAAGAGCGAGATCAGCGACAGCCTGATGCAGCACTTCCGCTACCCGCAGGACCTGTTCAAGGTGCAGCGGGAGCTGCTCACCCGCTACCACGTCACCGACCCCGCGCAGTTCTACAGCGGCAGTGAGGTGTGGCAGGTCCCGGACGACCCGACGAACAAGGGCAATTTCGTCCCGCCGTACTACCTGAGCATGCGGATGCCGGACGAGAAGGACCAGACGTTCTCGCTGACGACCACCTTCACGCCCAACGAGCGGGAGACCCTCGGTGCGTTCATGGCGGTCGACGCCGATGCGACGAGCAAGAGTTACGGCAGAATCCGGCTGCTGAAACTCCCGCCCAACACACCGGTGTCAGGTCCACAGCTGGTGCAGAGCCTCTTCAACTCCAATCCGAAGATCGCCGAGTCCATCAGCCTTCTCAAACGCGGTGACTCCACGGTGGAGTACGGAAATCTGCTCACCGTGCCGCTCGACGGCGGACTGCTCTACGTGGAGCCGGTCTACGTCAGAGGCGCGGGGACGGACTACCCGCTGCTGAAGAAGGTGCTGGTCTCCGACGGCGGTGACCGGATCGCCTTCGAGGACACCCTGGAGAGGGCGCTCGACGTGGCCTTCGGCCAGAAGCCGCCCACCGATTCGACGAAGCCGCCGGGCAAGCCCGAGAAGCCCGAGAAGCCCGAGGTGCCGCCGACCGGTGACGCGACGGTGCAGGAGGCGCTGAAGGACGCCCAGGAGGCGTTCGAGGCGGGCGAGAAGGCCATGGCCAAGGAGGGCGGGCCGGACTGGGCCGCGTACGACAAGGCGCAGGAGGACCTGAAGAACGCTCTCCAGCGGGCCGCCGACGCGGAGCGCGAGGCCGCCGAGAAGCAGGGCGGCGAACAGGGCGGCCGGCAGGACCAGAAGCCGGCGGACGAGCCGGAGAAGGGCAGGAGACAGGACGACACCTGAGGCGGCCCTCCCGCGCCGTGGTACGGTAAAAGCACAACGGCGCGGGGTGGAGCAGCTCGGTAGCTCGCTGGGCTCATAACCCAGAGGTCGCAGGTTCAAATCCTGTCCCCGCTACTGAACGACGAGGCCCGGATCCTCAAGGATCCGGGCCTTTGTCGTGCGTCCACCCCCGCCGACCGCGCTTCACACGTTTGACTTATCTCTCTGTGGGCATGTCGACAAAACGCTGAAGTGACCTCACTGGCTGCGGTATACCAGGTGTACGGGCGTTGCGGGTGGTGCGACGATGGAATTCGTGGGGGACAGGGCAAGTCTGTTGGAGACAGGGCGTTTTGTGCAGGCGCACGACGATGCCGAGGAAGAGACGCGGCACCGGAGTGCCGCCGAGGCGGGCGACACCGCCGCCATGAGCGTCCTCGGCTCCCTGCTGCTGCGCCGCGGCGACCTGGACGGAGCCGAGCCCTATCTGCGCGCGGCCACCGCCGCCGGGGACCGGGCCGCCGCCAACAACCTGGGAGTCCTGCTCCACCAGCGCGGGTGCGCCGACGAGGCCGCCGACTGGTGGCGGACCGCCGCCGTCGCCGGATCGGCCGCCGCCGCCCACGCGCTGGGCCGCCACCACCGCGAGCACGGCGACGAGCCGGCCGCCGAGTACTGGCTGCGCCAGTCCGCCGAGTCCGGGCACGCGCTCGGCGCCTACGCCCTCGCCGATCTGCTGGAGCACCGCAGCGACATCGGCGCCGAGCGCTGGTTCCGCGCCGCCGCCGAGCGCGGCCACCGGGAAGCCGCCTACCGCCTGGCCCGGATCCTGGACCAGCGGGAGAGCGAGGCCGAGCGCGGCCACACCGGCACCGGCCGAACCGGCGCCGGCCGCCCGGCCCGGACGGGTGCCGGGGCGCCGGGCACCGGCCACGGCGGGCCGGCCGGCACCGGCCCCGGCCGCGCGAGCGCGGTGCGTACCGGGCCGGGGCGGGCACCCGGGGGCGAGGCGGAGCAGTGGTACCGGCAGGCGGCCGCGCGCGGCCACCGGCGCGCCGCGCTGCACCTGGGCACCCTCCTGGAAGAGCGCGGCGACACCCACGAGGCGGGCCGCTGGTATCTGATGTCGGCCAAGGACGGCGAGTCGCGCGCCGCCTGTGCCCTGGGCTTCCTGCTGCGCGACGCGGGCGACGCCGAGAGCGCGGCCGTGTGGTGGCACCGGGCTGCCCAGGACGGCGACGGCAACGCGGCCAACGCGCTGGGCGCGCTCCACGCCGACCGGGGCGAGACGCAGACCGCCGAGCGCTGGTACCGCGCCGCGCTCGACGCCGGCGACCACAACGGCGCCTACAACCTCGGCCTGCTCTGCGCCGAGCAGGGCCGCGCGGTCCAGGCCGAGCAGTGGTACCGCCGCGCCGCCTACTCCGGCCACCGGGAGGCCGCCAACGCGCTCGCGGTGCTGCTGCTGCAGCGGGGCGACGCGGCCGGCGCCGAACCGTGGTTCTCCAAGGCCGCCGAGGCGGGCAGTGTGGACGCCGCGTTCAACCTCGGCATCCTGCACGCCGGCCGCGGCGAGGAGGCGCAAGCCCACCAGTGGTACGAGCGGGCCGCCGCCGGCGGACACACCGAGGCCGCGCTCCAGGTCGCCATCGTGCTGCTGCGGGACGGCGACGACCGGGCCGCCGAGCGGCATCTGCGCTGCGCCGCGGAGGGCGGCAGCACCGAGGCGGCCTTCCGGCTCGGCGCGCTGCTGGACCGGCCGGCCACCGACGGTGACACCTGCGGGGCGCTGGGCAAGGAACAGACCCAGGGCGCGGAGGACGAGCGCCCGGAGTGCGAGGAGTGGTACGAGCGGGCCGCCCGGGACGGTCACCGCAGGGCCCAGGTGCGGGTCGGCATGCTCGCGGCCGGGCGCGGCGACGTGGTCACGGCCGCCCGCTGGTACCGCCGCGCCGCCGAGGCGGGCAGCAGCAACGGCGCGTTCAACCTCGGGCTGCTACTGGCGCGCGAGGGCAGCGAGCCGGAGGCGGCCCTGTGGTGGCAGCGTGCCGCCGAGGCCGGCCACGGCCGCGCGGCGCTGCGGCTGGCGCTGCTCGCCGCCCGGCGCGGCCGGCTGACCGAGGGGCAGCGCTGGTGCGGCCGCGCCGTCGAGCTCGGCCCGGCGGAGGTCGCCGAGCGGGCGGCCCGGCTGCGCGACGCCCTCCAGCAGGAGCTGTCCGCCTGAGCACCGACGGCGGCGGACGGAGGCGAGCTCCGTATGGGATTTGCGATGCGTCCGTGGCGGAGGTTAAGGTTGCTACACACCGACGCGGGGTGGAGCAGCTCGGTAGCTCGCTGGGCTCATAACCCAGAGGTCGCAGGTTCAAATCCTGTCCCCGCTACGAAGACGTAGGGCCCGGATCCATCAGGATCCGGGCCCTACGCGCATGTCCCGTGCGTTTTCCGGCGCATGCCTTGAGCGAGCGGGCCCGCGGCGGCCCGGAGGGTGCGGCCCCGGGCCCGGGCGGCGGGATGCGGGGGCCCGGGTAGTGGGATCAGGTCGAACAGCTGGGGCAGACGCCGCGGTAGGTGACCTCGACCGCGGAGACGGCGAAGCCGAACCGCTCCTCTGGGGGGAGGTCGGCGAGCGGGTCGCCGGCCGGGTGGACGTCCCGGATCGTGCCGCAGCGCGAGCAGACCAGGTGCTGGTGGGCATGGTGGGCGTTGGGGTCGTACCGCTTGGCGCGGCCGTCCGTGCTGACCTCGATCACCTCGCCGAGCGAGACGAGCTCGCCGAGCGTGTTGTACACGGTCGCGCGCGAGATCTCGGGGAGCCGCTCGGCCGCCCGGGCGTGTACTTCGTCGGCGGTGTAGTGCACGTGGTCCCCGTCGAGGACCTCGGCGACCACACGCCGCTGGGCCGTCAGCCGCCAGCCGCGTCCGCGGAGGCGTTCCAGCAGGTCACTCATGCCATTCACCTATCAGTCAGATAAGGCCCAGCGTACCAGTGGCCTGTCCATGGCCGGATCCAGTACGAGTTTTCAGATCTTCTTGACTTAGACAATGTCCAATGTAGGATCGGCAGCGGCTTTCGCCAAGGGACAGGGATCAAGACGCAGGAGGCGCAACGTGGCCGTTCAGGACGAGGTCGGCAAGCAGACGGGCCCGCTCACCACGGAATCTGGGGCTCCGGTCGCCGACAACCAGAACAGCGAGACGGCGGGAATCGGCGGCCCGGTCCTCGTTCAGGACCAGCACCTGCTGGAGAAGCTGGCGCACTTCAACCGGGAGCGGATACCGGAGCGCATCGTGCACGCGCGCGGTGCCGGCGCCTACGGCACCTTCACGGTGACCGCGGATGTGACCGAGTACACCCGGGCGGCGTTCCTCTCCGAGGTCGGCAAGCAGACAGAAACCTTCCTGCGCTTCTCCACCGTCGCGGGCAGCCTCGGCTCGGCCGACGCGGTACGCGACCCGCGCGGCTTCGCGCTGAAGTTCTACACCGAAGAGGGCAACTACGACCTCGTCGGGAACAACACCCCCGTCTTCTTCATCAAGGACGCGATCAAGTTCCCGGACTTCATCCACACCCAGAAGCGCGACCCGTACACCGGCTCGCAGGAGGCGGACAACGTCTGGGACTTCTGGGGCCTGTCGCCGGAGTCCACCCACCAGGTGACCTGGCTCTTCGGTGACCGCGGCATCCCGGCCTCCTACCGCCACATGAACGGCTACGGCTCCCACACCTACCAGTGGAACAACGCCGCCGGTGAGGTCTTCTGGGTCAAGTACCACTTCAAGACCGACCAGGGCATCAAGAACCTGACCTCGGGCGAGGCGGCGGTGCTCGCCGGCCAGGACCCGGACAGCCATCAGCGCGACCTGCGCGAGGCGATCGAGCGCGGCGACTTCCCGACCTGGACCGTGCAGGTGCAGATCATGCCGGCGGCCGATGCGGCGAACTACCGCTTCAACCCGTTCGACCTCACCAAGGTGTGGCCGCACGAGGACTACCCGCCGATCGAGATCGGCAAGCTGGAGCTCAACCGCAACCCGCGGAACATCTTCGCCGAGGTCGAGCAGTCGATCTTCTCGCCGGCCCACCTGGTGCCCGGCATCGGCCCTTCCCCGGACAAGATGCTCCAGGGCCGCCTCTTCGCGTACGGCGACGCCCACCGCTACCGCGTCGGCATCAACGCCGACCACCTGCCGGTGAACCGCCCGCACGCCACCGAGGCGCGCACCCACTCGCGGGACGGCTTCCTCTACGACGGCCGCCACGCCGGCGCGAAGAACTACGAGCCGAACAGCTTCGGCGGCCCGGCGCAGACCGGACGGCCGCTGTGGCAGCCGATCCCGGTGACCGGCGCCACCGGTGACCTGGCCGCCCCCTCGCACGCCGAGGACGACGACTTCGTCCAGGCGGGGAACCTCTACCGGCTGATGTCGGAGAGCGAGAAGGAGCGGCTGATCGCCAACCTCGCCGGCTTCATCGCGCAGGTGTCGCGGGAGGACATCGCGCAGCGGGCCATCGAGAACTTCCGCAAGGCGGACTCGGACTACGGCAAGCGGCTGGAGGCCGCGGTCCAGGCCCTGCGCGGCTGAGTGACCCGGCGGTCGCCGCCGGGGCGCCGACCGCCGCTTGCCGTACCCCTTCGGCAGAGGCCGGAAGCCCAATGGGTTTCCGGCCTCTGCCGCGCGCCCGCGAGCGCCACGATCCCGGCGCCGGGCCGGCCGGTCTCAGCCCGCGGCCGCGCCCGCGGGCTGCCGCGCCGGGGCCCAGCAGCGGAGCAGGTCGCGGACCGAGACCACCCCGACCGGTTCCCGGTCGTCCAGGACGATCAGATGGCGGAAGCCCCCGCGGGACATCGCGGCCGCGGCCTCGTCGACGGTCCAGCCGGGAGCGGCGAAGACCACATCGGTGGTGGTGTGTTCCTGGGCCGTCTCCCGGTCGGGATCCTGGCCTCTTCCCAGGGAGTTGAGGATGTCGCGCTCGGTGAGGATGCCGAGCACGCTGGTGTGCGGGTCGAACACGACTGCCGCGCCGACCCGTCTGGCGGCCATCAGGGTGGCCGCCTGACGGAGCGTATGGGCCGGGCCGATGGTCAGCAGGACCGAACTCATGGCGTCACGGATGAGCAGGGACATGGAGTGGAGCCACCTCCTTGGTGAACCTTCGGCGGGAATCCGGCCGTTCCGGCCCCTGTGAAGGTGTTCACAAGTTCACAAGCGGGTGGATTCTCATGTTCACATGCGCCTCGTGAAAGCGACAAGGGGCGTGCGCCGGGGCAACCGGTGCACCCCGGCTCGGCCGTCGGGTCGCGCGCGGCGTCCGGCCGGGCTCGGCCGTGGGGCGCGCGCCCGGCGTCCCCGGGGGGCTCAGCCCAGGTAGTCGAGCAACTCCTCGTGCAGCAGGCCGTTGGACGCCGCCGCGTTCCCGCTGTGCGGACCGGGCCTGCCGTCCAGCCCGGTGAAGCGACCGCCCGCCTCCTGCACCACGATCGCGCAGGCCGCCATGTCCCACAGCGACAGCTCCGGCTCGGCCGCGATGTCCACCGAACCCTCGGCGACCATCATGTACGGCCAGAAGTCGCCGTAGCCGCGGGTCCGCCAGCAGGCCCGGGTCAGATCGAGGAAGCGGTTGAGCTTCCCCCGCTCCTCCCAACCGTTCAGCGAGGCGTACCCGAAGGACGCGTCGCCCAGCCTGCTCACCTGGGAGACCCGCAGCCGGCTCGCCGACGACAGACTGCGGCCGGTGTACGCGCCCAGCCCCTCCGCGGCCCACCAGCGGCGGCCCAGCGCGGGGGCGGACACCACGCCGACCACCGGCCGGTCGCCGCCCTCGCCGCGCTCCATCAGGGCGATCAGGGTGGCCCACACCGGCACGCCGCGTACGTAGTTCTTCGTCCCGTCGATGGGGTCGACCACCCAGCGACGTGGGCCGGTGCCCTCGTGACCGAACTCCTCGCCGAGCACCGCGTCACGCGGCCGCGCGCGCTGGAGCTGGGAACGGATCAGCTCCTCGGCCGCCTTGTCGGCCTCGCTGACCGGCGTCATGTCGGGTTTGGTCTCCACCTTGAGATCGAGCGCCTTGAACCGCTCCATGGTGGTCGCGTCGGCGGAGTCGGCCAGCACATGCGCGAGGCGCAGGTCATCGTGGTAGTCGGGCATGAGCGAAACAGTATCGACAGGCATGGGGCAGGGCCACACGGCCACGGCCGGCCCGGCACGGCGGTCGCCCGCCAGGACTATTGACACCATCTGTCGGTCCGTCAATTCTGGGCGAACGGCCGACAAGGGACGGATGACCCGGGGAGGCGACGATGCCCGTGGCGCGGGAAGCCTTGCTGGACGCGGCCTTCACGGCGCTCGCCCGCCGCCCGTGGGCGGGGGTGCGCATGGTCGACGTGGCCGCGGCCGCCGGAGTCTCCCGGCAGACCCTGTACAACGAGTTCGGCAACAAGGAGGGCCTGGCCCGGGCGTTGGTGCGGCGCGAGGCGGAGGCGTACCTGACGGGCGTCGAGGAGGTGCTGGCAGGCACGGGTGGCACCGGTCCGCAGGACCGGCTGACCGCGGCGGCGCAGTGGACCGTGCGCACCGCGAGCGCCAATCCGCTGGTCCGGGCCGCCCTGACCGGGTGCTGGAGTGAGCGGCTGCCGTCGCCCACGGCCGCCGGCCCCCTCCCCGGCCCGCGCCGGGGCGGCGCGGCCGAGCCGGTGCCCTCCCCCGAGGAACTGCTCGGCCGGGTCCGGGACCGCGCGGTCACCGTGCTGGAGCGCGACTGGCCCGGGGACCCGGCCGGCCTCGGCCGCGCCTGCGAGACCGCGGCCCGGCTGGCACTGTCCTGCGTGGTGGCGCCGGCCGGCGCGGAGGAGGTGGCGAGCCTGGTGCGCGGGGTGCTGCCCGCCGCGCCGGAGGACGACCGGCGGCACCCGGCCGGGATCAGGCGGACGCGCCGGACAGCTGCAGGCCGATGACCCCGGCGACCACCAGCGAGATGGAGACGAGCTTGAGCGTGGAGACCGCCTCACCGAGGAAGGCCATGCCGTAGATCGCGGTGCCGGCCGCTCCGATGCCCGTCCACACCGCGTACGCGGGACCGACCTCCAGCTTCCGCAGCGACAGGGTCAGCAGACCGAAGCTGCCCAGCGCGAAGATGCAGAAGGAGACCGTCGGCCAGAGCCGGGTGAAGCCGTGCGAGAGCTTGAGACCGACGGCGAAGCCCGTTTCCAGCAGGCCGGCGACCACGACGAGGAGCCACGCCATCAGATTGCCTCCCACGCTGCCTCGATGACACGGTGCCGGCTCAGCCGAGCGCGTGGGCTGGTCCACGCCCGCCCGGCCGGTGCGATTATGCCCTTGCCGTCCGGAGCGGATCGCAAACGCGGCCGGTCAGTCGCCCTCCCGCCGCTCCCGGGTGGCCATCAGCCGGCGCAGCGAGTACAGCCGGGCCGGTTCCGCGTGGCCATCGGTCACCCACTGGTCCAGCGCGCAGTCCTGCTCGTCGTGGCTGCAGGCCCGCGGGCACTCCTCGGTCCCCGGCTCCAGATCGGGGAAGGCGCGGATGACCCGGGACGGGTCGATGTGGTTCAGCCCGAAGGAGCGGACACCGGGGGTGTCGATGACCCAGCCGGAGCCGTCCGGCAGCGGGAGCGCGAGCGCGGAGGTGGTGGTGTGGCGGCCGCGCCCGGTGACCGTGTTGACCCGTCCGGTGGCCCGCTTGCGCTCCGGGACCAGGGCGTTGACGAGGGTGGTCTTGCCGACGCCGGAGTGGCCGACGAAGGCGGTGACCCGGTCGGTCAGCCGCTCGCGTACCCGGTCCGCGGCGCCGCCGTCCGCCAGCTCCTCCCGGCTGGTCACCACATAGGGGACGCCGAGCGGGGCGTACGTCTCCAGCAGTGGCCCGGGCGGGGCCAGATCGGACTTGGTGAGCACCAGCAGCGGCTCCAGGCCCGCGTCGTAGGCGGCGACCAGGCACCGGTCGATCAGCCGGGGGCGTGGCTCGGGATCGGCGAGCGCGGTGACGATGGCCAGCTGGTCGGCGTTGGCCACCACCACCCGCTCGAACGGATCGTCGTCGTCGGCGGTGCGGCGCAGCACCGAGGACCGCTCCTCGACCCGCACGACCCGGGCCAGGGTGTCCTTGTCGCCGGAGAGGTCCCCGACCACCGCGACCTGATCCCCGACCACCACCGCCTTGCGGCCCAGCTCGCGGGCCTTCATCGCGGTCACGGTGCGGTCCTCGACCAGGACGGTGAGGCGGCCGCGGTCCACGGTCACCACGAAGCCCTGGGCGGCGTCCTCGTGCTTGGGCCGGATGTTGGTACGCGGCCGGCTGCCGCGGCGGCCGGGCCGGACCCGTACGTCGTCCTCGTCGGTGTGCTTGCCGTAGCGGCGCATGACGGGACTCTCAGCCTCTCGGTGCTTCGGTCGCCTCGGCCGCCCGGCCGAGCATCCCGGTCCACAGACCGGGGAAGTCGGGGAGCGTCTTCCCCGTGGTGGCGACGTTCTCCACCTGGACGCCGTCCACGACCAGGCCCAGCACGGCGGCGGCGGTGGCCAGCCGGTGGTCCTCGTAGGTGTGGAAGACCCCGCCGTGCAGCGCGCGCGGCCGGATCCGCAGCCCGTCCTCGGTCTCGGTGACGTCCCCGCCGAGCTCGTTGATCTCCTTGGCGAGGGCGGCGAGCCGGTCGGTCTCGTGCAGCCGCAGATGTGCGATGCCCCGCAGCACGGACTCCGAGTCCGCCAGCGCGGCGACCGCCGCGATCACCGGGGTCAGCTCGCCCACCTCGTGCAGATCGGCGTCGATGCCGGTGATCCGGCCGGTGCCGGTGAAGGTGAGCCCGGCCTCGCCCAGCTCGCAGGAGCCGCCCATGGCGGTGAAGATGCGGCGCAGCTCGTCGCCCGGCTGGGTGGTGTGCGCCGGCCAGTCCGGGATGGTCACCCGGCCGCCGGTGACCAGCGCGGCGGCCAGGAAGGGCGCCGCGTTGGACAGGTCGGGCTCGACGACGAGATCCCGGCCCAGCAGCGCGCTGGGCGCGACCCGCCACACGTCGGGCTCGCCGCCCGACTCGGGGGTGTCCACCGCCGCGCCCGCGTGCCGCAGCATGTCGACGGTCATCCGGATGTGCGGCAGCGAGGGCAGTGCGGAGCCGACGTGCCGGACCTCCACGCCCTGGTTGAAGCGCGGCGCGGACAGCAGCAGCGCGCTGACGAACTGCGAGGACGAGGAGGCGTCGATCGACACCGGGCCGCCGTCCACCGCGCCGCCGCCGTGCACCGTCATCGGCAGGCAGCCGCGGCCGTCGTCGTCGATCCGGGTGCCGAGCGCGCGCAGGGCGTCGAT
Organism: Streptomyces sp. JLBT605; assembly: GCF_058215555.1. NCBI lineage: Bacteria > Bacillati > Actinomycetota > Actinomycetes > Kitasatosporales > Streptomycetaceae > Streptomyces > Streptomyces sp. JLBT605. The sequence goes on along the minus strand of NZ_CM177087.1, from coordinate 2,021,750 downwards.
CACGCCGTGCAGCGGACGCTCGTACGACCGGGGGTCGCCGTCGAAGCGGATCGGGCCGTCGGCCAGCGCCGCGACCGGCGGCAGGAAGCGCATCACGGTGCCCGCGTTGCCGACGTTCACGGTGGCGGGGCCGCGCAGCCCGGCGGGGATGATGCGCCACGCCTCGCCGCCGCCGTCCGCGCCGGGGGAGCTGGAGGAGACCGTCTCCTCGATGCCCACGCCCATCGCACGCAGCGCCTCGGCCATCAGCAGGGTGTCGCGGGAGCGCAGCGGCCGGCGCAGCCAGCCGGGCTCGGAGGCCAGGGCCGCGAGTACCAGGCCACGGTTGGTGACCGACTTCGATCCGGGCACGGTGACGGTCGCGTCGACCGCTCCGTGTGCGAGCGGAGCGGGCCAGAGGTCGGAGTGTGCGTCCGGGGGGGTCTCAGTGCCGGTCATGGCCTTCACTTTAGTGGTTCGCCGAGGAGACGAATCCCGATCAAAAGTGGCGAAACTCAGTCGAAACACAGCACTGGTAAAGGGGATCGGATCAGCGGAGGCCGGGGGAGAGCCGGCGAAGGGACGACGGAGGGGGTCTCCCGGGCTCACGCGAGCCGCGGCGGGCTCACATGTCCAGCAGCCAGCGCCCGCCGCCGATCAGCGAGCAGACCGAGACCACATGGAAGAACAGCAGCCAGGCCACCGCGGGGACACCGGTGAGCCGGGCCAGCTGGTCCGGGTCGGAGTTCCCGTCGTGCCCGTACCGGCGCTTGCGCTGCAGTTCGAAGGGCGGGCGGACGCCGCCCAGCAGCAGGAACCAGACCACTCCGTAGGCGAAGGCCGCCTGCACCTCCGGCTCGGTCAGCCAGGACACCAGCAGGAAGGCCGCACCGGTGACCATCACGGTCAGCACGCCGTACGCGTTGCGGATCATCACCAGCATCGCCAGCAGCAGCCCGGTCGCCCCCCACAGCAGCGCGGTGATGTGATCCGCGGCCAGCAGCCACGCCCCGCCCAGGCCCAGCAGCGATGGGGCGGTGTAACCCGCGGCCGCGGTCGCGATCATGCCCAGCCCGGTCGGTTTGCCCCGGGAGACGGTCAACCCCGAGGTGTCCGAGTGCAGCCGTATGCCCTGCAGCCGCCTGCGGCACACCAGCGCGACCAGACCGTGGCCCGCCTCGTGGGCGATGGTGATCGCGTTGCGGGCTATCAGCCAGGCGGTCCGGTAGACGACCAGCGAGAGCGCCAGCACGCCGGTGGCGGCGACCAGCCACAGCGAGGGCTCGGGCTGGGTGCCGACGACCCGGTCCCACATCTCGGCGGCGTTCGTTGCGTCCATGGGCGGGCGGCTCCTCGTCTGACGGTTGCGTCCTGGGCCCGGTGTGTCTCGGGGCGCGGGCGTCGTGGCAGTGTGGCATCCATGTGCGGTCGATACGCAGCGAGCCGGCAGCCGGAGGATCTCGTCGACCTCTTCGAGGTGCGGAAATGGGAGCCGACGGAGGCCCTGCAGCCTGACTGGAACGTCGCCCCGACGAAGAACGTCCCCGTGGTGCTCGAACGCCCCCTGAAGGACGCCGCGGACCGGCGTCCGGTTCGCCAGCTGCGCACACTCACCTGGGGACTGGTGCCGTCCTGGGCGAAGTCACCGGACGTCGGCGTGAAAATGATCAACGCCCGGGCGGAGACGGTGCACGAGAAGGCATCCTTCCGCCGGCCCTTCCTCGCCCGCCGCTGCCTGCTGCCCGCCGACGGCTACTACGAGTGGGTCACCGGCGCCGCCGAGCGCCGGCTCGAGGAGCAGGGCAAGCGGAAGCGGCCCCGCAAGCAGCCCTACTTCGTCACCCCGGCCGACGGCTCGGCGATGGCGATGGCCGGGCTGTACGAATTCTGGCGGGACCGCACACTGCCGGACGAGCACCCTCGCGCCTGGTGGGTGACGTGCACGGTGATAACGACGGAGGCGGAGAAGGAACCGCTGGCCGGAGCCGATGACGAGGCCGGGGACGGTGACGGGCCGGGCCCGCGCTCGCTGGCCGAGATCCACCCCCGGATGCCGCTGATCCTCACCCCGGACCGGTGGGCCGACTGGCTGGACCCGGCCAACACCGACCCGGCGGACCTGCGCGAGCTGCTCACACCGCCGCGCCCGGACCTGCTGCGCGCCTTCCCGGTCGGCACCGCGGTGAGCGACGTGCGGAACAACGGGCCCGAACTGGTGGCGGAGCTGGCCGAGCCCGAACTGGGCACGCTCTTCTAGCTTCCGGTGCGGCGTCCTGCTCTGGCTTCCGGTGCGGCGCTCTGCTTTCCCGCTGCGCTCTACTTTCTTCCATGAACGCTTCGAGTGAGATCGTCCCCACCCCCGCGGGCGACGCCCGGATCACCTGGCACACCGCGCGCCCGGCCCGCGCCGTGCTGGCCCTGGGCCACGGTGCGGGCGGCGGGATCGAGGCCCGTGACCTGCGGGCACTGGCCGCCGCGCTGCCGCCGCTCGGGATCACCGTGGCGCTGGTCGAGCAACCGTGGCGGGTCGCGGGAAAGAAGGTGGCGCCCGCGCCCAGGACCCTGGACACCGGCTGGACCGCGCTGTGGCCCGCGCTGTCCGGGCCCGGCCTGCCGGTGGTGGCGGGCGGGCGCAGCGCCGGCGCGCGGGTGGCCTGCCGGACCGCCTCCGCGCTCGGGGCGCACGCGGTGCTGGCGCTCTCCTTCCCCCTGCATCCGCCGGGCAAGCCGGAGAAGTCCCGGGCCGAGGAGCTGACCGACGCCGGGGTTCCGACCCTGGTCGTCCAGGGCGGCCGGGACCCGTTCGGCCGCCCGGAGGAGTTCCCGGCGCTCCCCGATGGCGCCGAGCTGGTGGAGGTGGCGTACGGCGACCATGGCTTCGCGGTGCCGAAGTCCGCCGCGATCACCCAGCAGGAGGCACTCGACCGGATCACCGGGGCGGTCGCCGGGTGGCTGGACAAGATCCTCAGCTGACGCCTGACGCCTGACGCCTGACGCCTGACGCCTGACGCCTGACGCCTGACGCCTGAGACCGGCCGCGGATTTTTCCGCCCGTCCGCCGGGAGCGGGGAATGCCGAGACGCCAGTGGGTGTTGTGGCATGCGTCGGGACACCTGGCCCCCGGGCCGACCGGCGCATCAGGTTCGCAGAGGCACACGCACGAGGAGAGGGAGTCCCCCGCATGGGTTCGCTTGCTTGCCCGGCCCGCCCGCAGTCCGCCGACCTGGACTGGTCGCAGCTGCAGGTGATGCATGCCGCCGGTATTGGAGGGGCGAGCGGACGGGATCCTCGTCTATTCTCCGATTCAAGTGGGCCCATCACCGGGTCTGCCACGGTCTTGGAGGAGGTGGGTCAGGTCACTGGCACCGACGCAGGGGCCGACGGCACGGGCGAGGTCCGGCTCGGCGGAGAGGCGCAGGAGACGGCCAAGGAGACGGCCGCCGAGCGCAACGCACGCTTCGAGCGGGACGCCCTCACCTTCCTCGACCAGATGTACTCCGCCGCGCTGCGCATGACGCGCAACCCCGCCGACGCCGAGGACCTGGTGCAGGAGACGTACGCCAAGGCGTACGCGTCCTTCCACCAGTTCCGCGACGGCACCAACCTCAAGGCGTGGCTGTACCGCATCCTGACCAACACCTTCATCAACTCCTACCGCAAGAAGCAGCGGGAGCCTCAGCGCAGCGCCGCCGAGGAGATCGAGGACTGGCAGCTGGCGCGCGCGGAGTCGCACATGTCGACCGGTCTGCGCTCGGCCGAGTCCCAGGCGCTCGACCACCTGCCCGACTCCGACGTGAAGGAAGCCCTCCAGGCGATTCCCGAGGAATTCCGCATCGCGGTCTACCTCGCGGACGTCGAGGGGTTTGCGTACAAGGAGATCGCGGACATCATGGGGACACCCATCGGTACGGTCATGTCCCGTCTGCACCGTGGGCGTCGCCAGCTGCGCGGTCTGCTGGAGGACTATGCCCGTGGGCGCGGGCTCGTCCCGGCCGGCGCGGGAGCGGCGGCCGACGAGTCGCACGATCGGAAAGGCTCTGACTCATGAGCTGCGGAGAGCCGCACGAGACTGACTGCTCCGAGGTTCTCGACCATCTGTACGAGTTCCTCGACAACGAGATGCCCGATGGTGACTGCGCCAAGTTCGAGGTGCACATCGACGAGTGCTCGCCCTGCCTGGAGAAGTACGGCCTGGAGCAGGCCGTGAAGAAGCTCGTCAAGCGGTGCTGCGGCCATGACGACGTCCCCAGTGACCTGCGGTCGAAGGTGATGGGCCGGATCGAGCTGATCCGCTCCGGCGAGGTATCGCCGGAGGTGGACCTCACCCAGCCGCTGCACCGCGAGGCGGATCTGCCCACCGCCACACAGGACTGAATCCTCCTCTCACCCGAAGGTGTGTAATCCGCGGGCTCATCCGGCCTAATCCCCTGATGCGCCCGTCTTGCCCCGCCCACCGCAATATCCTCCCCAACCTGACGACGACCTGACGCGGACAGGGAGGAGGGGGCGATGCGGGCACTTCCTCCCGGGGCGCGTGCCTACATCCTGGGCTGCGGCCTCGCCGCCACCCTGTGCGCCACCCCCGCCCTCCGCCCGGGCGCGGAGATCCCCTGGTCGACCGCACTCCCACTCGCCGCACTCTGCGCCCTGGTCTGCGCCGGACCGGCCGCCGAGTGCACCGCCGGCCCCGTGCTGCTCGCCGGGGCCATGCTGCTGCCGCCACCGGCCGCCGCGCTGATCGCCCTGCCCGCAGGGGCGGCCGGCAGGGTCGACCGGCCCCCCGCGGCCGCCCGGCGCCTGTGGCATGCCGCCCAGCTCTCCCTCGCCTCCGCCGCGGCGTCCCATGCCTTCTCCCTCGCCGGTGGCCGCCCCGCCCTCGCCGCCCTGGAGCTGCCGTCGGCCCTGCTGCCCGCGGCCGCCGCCGCCCTGGTCTTCGGGCTGGCCCGGGCCGCCCTGGAGGGCGGCGTGCTGGTCACCGCCGAGCGGCAGGCACCGGCCGCGGCCTGGGGCGGGCCGCTGCCGCGCTCGGCCGGCCCGCACCTGGTCCACGGCCTGGCCGGGCTGATCATGGCGCTGCTGTGGCACAGCCCGTACGGTCCGGCGGCGGCCCTGCTGGTGCTGCTGCCGATCTCCGTCTCCGCCTCCGTCTTCGCGCTCTGCCACCGCGAACGCACCGCCCAGCAGGCCGCCGTCCGCGCCCTGGTCTCGGCGGTGGACCTCAAGGACCGGTACACCCGCGGGCACAGCGAACGCGTCGGCCGCGCCTCGGCGATGATCGCCCGGGAGCTGGGGATGAGCAGCGAGCGGCAGGAGGCCCTGCGCCTCGCCGGCACCCTGCACGACGTCGGCAAACTCGGCGTCCCCACCAGGCTGCTGCGCAAGGACGGGCCGCTCACCGCCGAAGAGCGGCGGCTCATCGAACTCCACCCGGAGTTGGGCCATGAGGTGGTCCGCGGCATCGGCTTCCTCCAGGAGGCGCGGGCGGCGATCCTCCACCACCACGAGCGGCTGGACGGCAGCGGCTACCCGTGCGGGCTCGCCGGCCGGGAGATCCCGGAGTGCGCGCGGGTGGTGGCGGTGGCGGACGCGTTCGACGCGATGACCTCCACCCGCAGCTACCGGCGGGCCCGGCCGGTGTCCCGCGCGCTCGAGGAACTCCGCCGCTGCGCCGGCACCCAGTTCGACCCGGCGATGGTGCGGGCCCTCTCGCGTGCGCTGGCCCGCCACCCCTGGCACCAGCCGCCCCCCGCGGATCCCCCGCAGCCGCCCACCCCTGACGCCGGCGCCGCCCAGGTCGCCCCGGCCCCGGGCGAGCCCTCGATCCCCGCTGACCTCCCGGTACCGGCCGGGCCGCTGGCCTGCCGTGGGGCCGCGCCTTCGACCGGCGCTTCCGTCGTCCCTGACCTCCCGGCCCTGAGCGGAGCCCCGGCCCCGGGCGGGCTCCCAGCCCCGGGCGGGGCCCTGGCTCCGGGTGGGCGCTCGGGGCCGGGTGGGCCCTCGGCTGTCGGCGAGCCCTCGGGCGCCGGCGTGGCGTCGGCGCCGCGCGGCGGCGCCGGGGCGTCCCTGGAAGCGGTGGGGCGCGCGGCGTCGGACGCGGCTGGCGCCCCCGCCGCGGGCGGGGGCGGACGCCCCTGCGGTGCCCGGTGCCCTTGCGGCGTCTCCGGCTCGTGCGGAAACGTCCCGCCAACGCCCGCTGGAGGTCACCGAGGTGCCACCGCGCCGCCGGGACCGGTGGCGGGGCCGGTGCCGGGGGCAGGCGCCCAGCCCGGCGGCCTCCCGGATCTCCTGCCGCCCGCGCGCCCGGCCGGCTCTCCGCCACCGCCTCCGATCGGCCGCTACCCGTCGGGGGGCCGCTCATGAACCGCCGGGCGGGGAGCGGCCATCCGAAGGCGGCGGGCGGCGGTCGGCACCGCCGCAGCGGGACACCCCGGCCCACGCCACCGGCCGCCGCATCCCGGGACCGTAAGCCGGCGGCCCCGGCCACCACACCCCAGAACGCCGAGCCGCCGGAGCCGTTGGCCGCCGACGACCCGGCCGCGGGCGACCCGGCCGCGGGCGACCCGGCCGCGGGCGACCTGCCTGTCGACGATCTCGCTGCCGACGACCGGGCGGACGAGGACCCGACGGGTGGCGACCCGACCGCAGGCGACTTGGCAGACGACGATTCGGCCGCGGGCGTCCCGGCGGGTGGCGACCTGCCTGCCGAGGACCCGACGGGCGCCGACTCGGTAGCAGGCGCCCCGGCAGATGGCGAGCTGGCTGATGACTGCCCGGCCGCAGGCGACCTGGCTGCCGACGACCGGGGTGAGCAGGACGTGGCGGCGGACGGGGCGCGGGCGTCGTCCCGTCCGCGCCCGGCGAAGGCCTGCGGTGAACGGCCGCGCCCGGCGTACGGAGCCCAGCTCACCGTCGGGGCGGTATACGGCGCGGCCGGGGCGCTCACGCTCGTGGCGCTCGGCTGGACCCAGTGGCACGGGGTGCGCCAGCCCGGTGTGGCGCTGGCCTTCGGGGCGCTCGTCGCCGTCGGTGAGGCACTGCGCCGCGGCGACGGCCGGGCCGCGCGGCGCGGCACGGGCCTCGGGCAAGGGGCGAGCGAGCCGGGCCCGGCCGGGCGGGAGTGCGCGCCGCTGGCCGCCGCCGGAGCCCTGGCGTACGCGCTGCTGGAGGGGCTGGGCGGGCTCGGCGCCGCCACCGGCGGCCTGCCCGGGACCGCCGCGACCGGGGGCGCCCCGGGCGCCACCGCCGAGGGGGGCCTGCGCGTCGTCGACAACGTACTGCCGGGCGTCCTCGCGGGGGGCGACCCGGGGCCTCCGGGGGCCCCGCCCGCGAGCCTCCCGGGCGGCGGCGGGTTGCAGGTCATCGCGGTGGTCGCCGCCGCCGGGCTGGTCGGACTGGTCCCGCAGATCGCCCTCGGCCGTCCCGTGGCGCTCGACCGGCTCGCCCGCCGGGTGCTCTGCGTGGCCATGGTCGCCGCCTGCTGCCAACCGCTCTCCGGCCTGGACGGGTTGACCGGCTCGTCGGTCCACGGCCCGTACCAGGTCGGCTACTTGCTGGTCCTGCTGACGCTCGCCGCCGGGTGCGACGCCGTCCTGGCGGCCGCGCTGACCCGGGCCCGTACCGGCCGGCCGTACGTCCTGCTGCTGGCGGAGGAGGCGCGCGAGCTGCCCCGGACGGGCACGGCGGTCGGCGCGACCGGCGTGGCGATGGCCCTGGCGGTCACCGTGGCCGGCCTGTGGGCGCTGCCGGTGGTCTGCGTGCCGCTGCTGCCGGCCCAGCACGCTTTCCGGCGCCACGCCGATGTACGGGCCACGTACCGTCAGACGATCGCCTCCCTCGCCCGTTCGACGGAGGTCGCGGGCTACACCCCCGCCGGGCACGCCCACCGGGTGGCCACGCTGAGCGGGGCGGTCGGCCGGGAGATGGGGCTGTCCGGGCGCGAACTGGCGGCCTTGGAACACGCGGCCCTGCTGCACGACGTCGGACAGCTCTCGCTGCTGGACCCGCTGCCCGCCGGAGCCACCGAGCGGCTGCCCGCGGCCGAGCGGCGGCGGATCGCCCGGCTGGGCGGCGCGGTGGTGCGGCAGACCGGGGCGCCGGAGCAGGTCGCGCTGATCGTCGAGCGGCAGGCGGAGCCGTACCGGCAGGCGCCGCCGGCGGCCCGCGTCCTGCGGGTGGCCAACGCCTACGCGGAGCTGACCGCGGCCCCCGGCGCCCGGCCCGGCGAGCCGCTCCGGGCCTTGGAGAAGCTGCGGTCGGCCACCGCACGCGAGATCGACCCGGCGGTGGTGGAGGCCCTCGCCAGGGTGCTCGCTCATGGCGGAACCTACGGATAACCCATGGGTAATGAGCGGGCGTCCGAAGAGGCATGGTTGGATGCGAAGTAAGGGGTGTCGGGCTTCCCCAACCCTCCAGCATCGCGGGAACGCCCCGGCCGGGGGTGCCTCCGGCGAAGCCAGGGGGAGTGCCTTGTCACCCCGGCGGCACGACGGGTGGTGGGCGCCAGTCCCCGAGCGAATCCTTGAGGGACCGGGCTGAGATGTCCACGAATGTGTGGCAGGTTGTCGTCAGGGGGAGGGCGACGCCGTCCGCTCAGGCATCGGGTGCGGGACAACGGAGAAACCGGCAGGCGGGAATCGTGAAGATCTTCGGCAAGGTACGGCACCGGCCTTCCGCCTCATGGCGGCAGGCCACCGACCGTGCGTTCACGCTCATCGGCGACGGCCGGTACGACGACGCGGGGGCGCTGCTGACCCGTGCCGCCGACATGGAGCCGTGGCTGTCGGAATCGTGGTTCAACCTGGCGTTGCTGCACAAGTTCCGGCACGACTGGGAGCAGGCGCGTGCGGCCGGGCTGCGCGCCGTCGCGCTGCTGGACCGCGCCACCGGGGCCCCGGACTGGTGGAACGTCGGCATCGCGGCGACCGCGCTGCAGGACTGGCCGCTGGCCCGCCGCGCCTGGCAGGCGTACGGACTGCGGGTGCCCGGCGACCGCGGCACGGGGGCGGCCTCCGGCGAGCCGGTGGGCATGGAGCTGGGCAGCGCCGCGGTGCGGCTGTCCCCGGAGGGCGAGGCCGAGGTGGTCTGGGGCCGCCGGCTGGACCCGGCCCGTATCGAGGTGCTGAGCATTCCGCTGCCGTCGTCCGGGCGGCGCTGGGGCGAGGTGGTGCTGCACGACGGCGTTCCGCACGGTGAGCGCACCACCGCCGTCGGCACGAGCGGCGCCACCAAGGCGTATCCGGTCTTCGACGAGATCGAGCTGTGGGCGCCGTCCCCGGTGCCGACCTGGGTGGTGCTGCTGGAGGCGGCCACCGAGGCGGACCGGGACGCGCTGGAGCAGCTGGCGGCGGACGCCGGGTTCGCGGCCGAGGACTGGTCCTCCTCGGTGCGACTGCTGTGCCGGTCCTGTTCGGAGAGCCGGATGCCGAGCGACGAGGGGGACGGGGAGCACCTGGACCCGCACGATCACAGTGAGCCGGGTCACCCGGGACCGCTGGGACACCGCACGGCCGGTTCCGGCTCGCTGTGGGTGCCCGAGCGCGAGTGCGGGATCGCCGCCCCGGCCGGGTTGGTGCGCGGGCTGCTGGACGGCTGGGTCGCCGACAGCCCGGACACCCGTGAGTGGCGGGATCTGGAAGAGGTCTGCTGACCGGGGACCGGGCGGTATCAGGCCAGGAGCCCGGCGCGCGGACCGGTCCGTCGAGCGGCGACCGAACCAAAGGCCGCGCCGGTGCTGAGAGTGACGAGACCGAGGGAGCGAGGAACGAGCGAGTGCTGTGTCGAGGAGCGTCAGCATCGGGTCCGAGCGGCCGGAGGTGAGCCGAGCCGTCAATCGTCGCCGTAGGCTGTACGGCGACGATTGACGGTTTGAGGAAGGCGTGCGGCGGACCATGGCGCAGCAGGACACGGATCAGCAGGTGGACGACGAGTTCATCGACGACACGGCGGACGCGGAGGAGCGTGAGCAGGCCCACCGCGAGCGCGGTAAGGCTCGTCCGATCACGGTGGTCGGCAACCCGGTGCTGCACCGCGAGTGCAAGGACGTCACCGAGTTCGACGACTCGCTGGCATCGCTGATCGACGACATGTTCGCCAGCCAGCGGGCGGCGGAGGGCGTGGGTCTGGCCGCCAACCAGATCGGCGTGGACCTGAAGGTCTTCGTCTACGACTGCATGGACGACCAGGGCGTCCGCCACGTCGGCGTGGTCTGCAACCCGGTGCTCGACGAGCTCCCGGCCGAGCGGCGGGTGCTGGACGACTCCGGCGAGGGCTGCCTCTCCGTGCCCGGCGCCTACTGCGAGCTGGCCCGGCCGGACTACGCCGTGGTGCGCGGCCAGGACGCGTCGGGCAAGCCGATCGTCGTCCAGGGCACCGGCTACTTCGCGCGCTGCCTCCAGCACGAGACCGACCATCTGTACGGGCGGCTCTACATCGACCGGCTCTCCAAGCGTGATCGCAAGGACGTGCTGCGCCAGATGGCGGAGGGCACCCCGCGCTACGAGACCGTGCCGAACGACTGAGCGCATGGGGCTCACCGGGCCCGCCGGGTCCGGTGAGCCCTCCGGCGAGGGACGGCGGTGTCAAATCCCGTTCCCCATACCAGTGTTGCCAGCGCATGGACCGATTTCCATATAAGGCAAACTTGTCATGCTCGCGTAAAAAACTTGCCCTCAATTCCCCTCCGAGAGGGTGGTGGACGTCGACAATATTCATCCCTAAACATCCTCGGGAGGGTGATTTCGGGCGATGTGCGGCGGCCGTCCGGGCGGCCTTCGGCGGTGGCTCCAGGCTGGGCGACTTGCCTGCTGAGGGCCCCGACACGGGGTACGCAGCGGGATGAAACGGACTCCGGGCTACTGCTAGTGTGCGGCCACTCGCTATGAGTAATCAGACCCCCGCGTACATGCAAGAAGGGCCAAGAGTTCCATGCGCAAGCTTCAGCAGGTCGCGATCGTCGTCGCGGCGGTCGGCAGTCTGGTCACCATCGGTGCCGGTACCAGCTATGCCGACGCCCCTCCCGCTCCCAACAACGGCGGCGGCTGGCAGGGCCAGCCGCAAGCCGCCCCGCAGGCGATGGCTCCCCAGGCCGCCGCCCCGCAGGCGGCTCCGCAGGCTGCCGTCCCCCAGGGTCCGGCCCAGCCGGCTCCCGCCCCGCAGGCCGCCCCCCAGCCGGCCCCCGCACCCCAGCAGGCTCCGGTTCAGCAGGCCCCGGCTCAGCAGCCTCAGGACCAGGGACTGGGTCTGGCTTCTCCGCAGGGCGCCAACCAGCAGGCCGGTGCCCAGCTGGCCAACGCTCAGCAGGCCGGTACCCTCCAGGCTGCCCCGCAGGCCGCCGCTCCCCAGCAGACTGTCGCCCCGCAGCCCGCCGCCCCGCAGCAGCAGGGTGGTCAGCCCCAGGGCGGCCACGACCACGGACAGGGCCAGGGGCAGGGCCAGGGTCAGGGCCACGGCCACGGTCACGGCCACGGACAGAAGGCCGCCAACTACAACATCTTCCACCCCGAGCAGGAGTGCAGCCCGCAGGCGCTGGTCAATGCCAACGTTCCGCTCGGTGTGCTCTCGCACGCCGAGACGAACGGCTTCACCTGCACCCAGAACAACATGGCGTTCAACGGGTACCAGCGCTGAGGTAACCCCTCGCGCGACACTCGTAACGGGCCCCCGGGGATCGTCTCCCCGGGGGCCTTCCCGCGTTCTGGCGGCCTTTCAGGCCCCGTTCGGCGGGGTCTGTACGCCGTAACCCGGTCAACCGTCCACCCGTCAGGGGCGATTCCGGTCGGATTTCTCGCACGAGAACATTTCTTTCCGCGCGTCGTCGGGCGAATCGGATGTCCTTCCACTAATCTCCACAACTGAACGAAGTCGGTCGATAACCGACCGAATCGGACCCAAAAAAATCGGAGTTGAAATGCGCAAGCTTCACAAGGCTGCCGTGGTGGTCGCCATGATCGGCAGCGTCGGGTTCATTGGCGCCGGGACCGCTTCGGCTCACGGCAAGGGCGGCCCGGACATCGACGTCAAGCAGCACACCGCCTGCAAGTCGCACGACCTGAACGTGGACGTTCTGGGCAATGTCGGCATCCTGAACGGTCTGCTGGCCAACGCCCTGAACGGTGAGGGCGACCCGGCGGCCCAGCCGACCAGGCAGGGTTCGCTCATGGACTGCAGCAACCGCGCCCTCTGACGTCAAGGTCACGTTCGGAAAACGGAGTTCACATGCGCAAGCTTCAGAAGGCTGTCGTAGCGGTCGCCATGATCGGCAGCGTCGGGTTCATCGGTGCCGGGACCGCTTCGGCTCACGGCAAAGGTCCGAGCATCGACGTGGACCAGTCGTCGAAGTGCAAGTCGCACGATCTGAATGTCGACGTTCTGGGCAATGTCGGCATCCTGAACGGTCTGCTGGCCAACGCCCTGAACGGTGAGGGCGACCCGGCGGCCCAGCCGACCAGGCAGGGTTCGCTCATGGACTGCAGCAACCACGCTCTCTGATCGTCGACCACTCAGTCAGGCAACTGACGATGGGCCCCGGTATCCGAGCCACGAGCCCGGCACCGGGGCCCATTTCCTGATTCCTCTCCCGGGGGCCGACCGGCCCCGGGGCATCCGGCCTTGCCGCCCTGGCGCGACCGCGCCCGGGCATCGAATCGCAAAGGAAACCCAACACATGCTCAGCTGGAAGAAGATCGCAGTGGTCTCGGGGCTGCTGAGCGGCCTCGCCGTGACGGGGATCGGCGCCGCCGAGGCGTACGACGGGCACAGCAGCCCGGTTTCCTGCTCGCGGGACGCCAAGTTGAACGTCACCTGCATCCAGAGATACCAGTACACCAACGAGGACGGTTCGTACCGGCTGAGCCAGACCCGGAACTGCACCACCGCCTGGACCCCTCGCCTCTCCGCGGCCGCCACCGGCACGCGGAGCTTCGGGCGGGTGGACTGCGCGAACGAGGCGCCGGGAGGGTCCAGGCAGGAGCCGGCGCAGGAGTCCGGTGACCAGGCTCCGAGGGCGCCCAGGGGCCAGGCGCCGAAGGGGTCCGGCGGACACGCCGAGGAGGAATCGGACTCCTGACGTGCCGTGTCAGGGACGCCGATCCCTCACACGGCACGGCACACGGCGGATGGCCGGACCGGGAGACCCGGGACCGGCCATCCGCCGTGTGCCGCGTGTGGTGCCCGGCGGGCGCTCCCCGCCGGGCACCGGTCCGCGTCAGTGGCGGGCCGGCAGCGGCACCGTCGGCCCGCCCGCCCGGGCCTCCGGGGTCCGCGGCACGGAGGTGCCCAGCAGCTCGACCGGGTTGCAGTACGACAGGTCGGTCATGGGCCGGTCGGTGCAGAACCTGGCCAGCAGGTCGGAGAACTCCGCCATCCGCTCCACCGGGAGCAGATGGTCGGCCTCCTTGACGGTGGTGAACGACACCGCGGGCAGCACGGCCGCGAACTCCCGGCCCATCGCGGGCGTGCAGAGGTAGTCGTGCTCGCCGGTGACCACCAGCGACGGCACGGCCGGCACCGGCTCGCCGCGGAACCACTCGTGGTTCATCAGCCGCACGATGTGCTCCACCGACATCCGGTCCTCCTCCGGCGACTGGCCCATGAACTGCTGGTAGAGCAGCCGGGATACCACCGCGTGCTTGCGGACCACGGCGGCGCCGGGCGGCGACATGAACCGCTCGATCAGCTCGGTGGCGAATTCCGCGCGCTCGCCGCGCTCCAGCATCCGCAGCCAGCGCGGCACCGATGTCGCGTAGTCCTCCGGGACCGCCTTGGCCATGCCCACGAAGCCCAGCCGGGACACGTGCCCGGGGTAGTGCTGCGCGAACCGCAGGGCGATGCCTCCGCCGAAGCAGGCGCCGATCAGGTTGACCCGGGGCACGTCCAGCTTGATCAGCATGTCGCGGACCGCGGCGGCCAGGAAGTCCAGCCCGTAGCCGGAGGGGAGGAAGTCGGCCTCGCCGTAGCCGGGGAGGTCCACGGTGATCAGGCTGCTCCACGGGGTGAGCCACTTCTCGTGCCGCATCCAGGCGTGACGGTTCTGCGAGGAGCCGCCGAGCAGCACCAGCGGTTCGGTCCGTGGAGCGTCCTGGCGGAGGACGCGGCAGCGGTAGGAGAAGCCCTCGAACGCGAACGTCCGCTCCTCCGCTCGCACCTGCTCCAGCGGATCCGGGCCGAAGTCCGTCGAGGGTGTGTCCTGGGCGATGGCGATGTCAGAGCGCATAGTGACCCCTGTGTGGATGGAGCAAGGGCGGTATCCACTCATCATTGCCCCGCGACGGAACTCCTCCTCTGTAATCCGTCTTTAGTGGGCGATTGCTCCCCCAATCGGTCCGATCCGAATCACTGTCCGAAACGCCGCGGGCGCACCCCTGGACAAAGGGGTGCGCCCCGGAGGCGAATTGACCGGATCAGAAGTCGTCGTCGAAGGAGACCGAGCCTTCGACCGCGACCTGGTACGCCGAGGCGCGCCGCTCGAAGAAGTTCGTCAGCTCCTGGACGTTCTGCAGCTCCATGAAGGCGAAGGGGTTCTCCGAGCCGTACCGGACCGGCAGGCCCAGGCGGGCCAGCCGCTGGTCGGCCACGCACTGCAGATACTCGCGCATGGAGGCGGTGTTCATGCCCGGCAGGCCCTCGCCGCACAGGTCCCGGGCGAACTGCAATTCGGCCTCGACGGCCTCCTCCAGCATCGCGGTGACCTGCTTGCCCATCTCCTCGTCGAAGAGATCCGGCTCCTCCTCGCGGACGGTGTCGACGACCTGGAAGGCGAAGTCCATGTGCATGGACTCGTCCCGGAAGACCCAGTTCGTGCCGGTGGCCAGGCCGTGCAGCAGGCCACGGGAGCGGAACCAGTAGACGTAGGCGAAGGCGCCGTAGAAGAACAGGCCCTCGATGCACGCCGCGAAGCAGATCAGGTTGAGCAGGAAGCGGCGGCGGTCCTCCCTGGACTCCAGCCGGTCCAGCTTCTCCACCTCATTGATCCACTTGAAGCAGAACTGCGCCTTCTCGCGGATGGACGGGATGTTCTCCACCGCGTCGAAGGCGGCGGCACGGTCGTCCGGGTCGGGCAGGTAGGTGTCCAGCAGGGTCAGGTAGAACTGGACGTGCACGGCCTCCTCGAAGAGCTGCCGCGACAGATACAGCCGCGCCTCGGGGGAGTTGATGTGCTTGTAGAGGGTGAGCACCAGGTTGTTCGCCACGATCGAGTCGCCGGTCGCGAAGAAGGCGACCAGCCGGCCGATCAGGTGCTGCTCGCCGGGCGAGAGCTTGGCGAGGTCGGCGACGTCGGAGTGGAGGTCGACCTCCTCCACGGTCCAGGTGTTCTTGATGGCGTTGCGGTAGTGCTCGTAGAACGCCGGATACCGCATCGGCCGCAGGGTGAGTTCGAAGCCCGGGTCCAGGAGGTTCTTGGGCTTTTCGGGGGTGGACATTACTGGCAGGCCTCGCAGGACTCGGGGTTTTCCAGGGAGCAGGCGATCGCCTCGGCGTCGGGCGTGGCCTGCTGGACGGGGATGGGCGCGGTGGCGCGCGCCGACTGCGCGATCCGGGTCGCCGGGCGCGAACGCAGGTAGTACGTGGTCTTGATGCCCTGCTTCCAGGCGTAGGCGTACATCGAGCTGAGCTTGCCGATGGTGGGCGAGGCCATGAAGAGGTTGAGCGACTGGCTCTGGTCGAGGTACGGCGTGCGGGCGGCCGCCATGTCGATCAGCGCGCGCTGCGGGACCTCCCACGCCGTGCGGTACAGCTCGCGGACCTCCCTGGGCACCCAGGAGAAGTCCTGGACCGAGCCGTTGGACTCACGCAGCGCCTCGCGGGTCTGCGCGTCCCACACGCCCAGCTCCTTGAGCTCCTCGACCAGGTAGGAGTTGACCTGGAGGAACTCACCGCTGAGCGTCTCGCGCTTGAAGAGGTTGGAGACCTGCGGCTCGATGCACTCGTACACGCCCGCGATGGACGCGATGGTCGCGGTCGGCGCGATGGCCAGCAGCAGCGAGTTGCGCATGCCGGTCTTCGCCATCCGCTCGCGCAGCGCCGTCCAGCGCTCCGGCCAGGCCATGGGAGCGCCCTCGTAGTGGTCCGGGTGCAGCACACCGCGCGCGGTGCGGGTGGCGGACCAGGCCGGGTGCGGGCCGTGTCGCTCGGCGAGGTCGCAGGAGGCCTCGTACGCGGCGAGCATGATGCGCTCGGAGATCTTCGTGGACAGCGCCTTGGCCTCGGCGGAGTCGAACGGCAGCCGCAGCCGGAAGAACACGTCCTGCAGACCCATCAGGCCCAGACCCACCGGCCGCCAGCGGGAGTTGGACGCCCCGGCCTCATCGGTCGGGTAGAAGTTGATGTCCACCACCCGGTCGAGGAAGGTGACCGCGGTGCGGACCGTGCGGTCCAGCTTCTCCCAGTCCATCTGCCCGTCGGCACCCAGGTGCGCGGCGAGGTTGACCGACCCCAGGTTGCAGACCGCCGTCTCGCCGTCGTCGGTGACCTCCAGGATCTCGGTGCAGAGGTTGGAGGAGTGCACGACCTTGCCTGGCTCGGCGGTCTGGTTGGCAGTGCGGTTGGCGGCGTCCTTGAAGGTCATCCAGCCGTTGCCGGTCTGCGCCAGGGTGCGCATCATCCGGGCGTACAGCACCCGGGCGGGGATGGTCTTCACGGCCTTCCCCTCGGCCTCCGCGCGGCGGTACGCGGTGTCGAACTCATCGCCCCACAGGTCGACCAGCTCGGGGGTGTCGACCGGGGAGAACAGCGACCAGTCGGCGTCGGCCTCGACCCGGCGCATGAACTCGTCCGGGATCCAGTGCGCGATGTTGAGGTTGTGGGTGCGGCGGGCCTCCTCGCCCGTGTTGTCCCGCAGCTCCAGGAACTCCTCGATGTCGGCGTGCCAGGTCTCCAGGTAGACGCAGGCGGCGCCCTTGCGCCGGCCGCCCTGGTTGACCGCGGCGACCGAGGCGTCCAGGGTGCGCAGGAACGGCACGATGCCGTTGGAGTGGCCGTTGGTGCCGCGGATCAGCGACCCCCGCGCGCGGATCCGCGAGTACGACAGGCCGATGCCGCCGGCGTGCTTCGACAGCCGGGCGACCTGGTGGTAGCGGTTGTAGATCGAGTCCAGCTCGTCCAGCGGGGAGTCCAGCAGATAGCAGGAGGACATCTGCGGGTGCCGGGTACCGGAGTTGAACAGCGTGGGGGAGCTGGGCAGGTAGGACAGCGAGCTGGTCAGCCGGTACAGCTCGCGGACGTCCTCCAGCGCCCGGTCGGAGAGGTCCTCGGCCAGGCCGCAGGCCACCCGCAGCAGGAAGTGCTGCGGGGTCTCGATCACCTTGCGGGTGAGCGGGTGGCGCAGCAGGTAGCGGCTGTAGAGCGTGCGCAGGCCGAAGTAGCCGAAGCGGTCGTCGGCGCCGTCGCTGACGCTGGTGTCGACCAGTGCGTCCAGCCGGTCCGCGTGGGTCCGCACGAAGGCGAGGGTGGTGTCGGCGATCAGGCCCTCGCGGTGGCCGGTCTCGACGGAGGCGGAGAAGGAGACCGCGCCCTGTCCGGACGCCTCCTCGGCGATGGTGAGGGTGAGCAGGCGCGCGGCGAGCCGGGAGTACTCCGGCTCCTCGGCGATCAGTCCGGCGGCCGCCTCGGTGGCCAGGTCCCGCAACTCCGCCTCGTCGGACCCGGCGTGACGGCCGCGCAGGGCGGCGGCCGCGACCTTGCCGGGGTCGGTGGCGGGCAGGTCGGCGGTGAGGTCGGTCAGGGTGCGCAGCAGGGCGGTTCCGGGCGCGTCGGACGCGGGGCCGGGGCCCTGGAAGTCCTGGGCCGCTGAAACCGGATCGGCGGGCGCGATGGTCACGGAGGTGCTCTCCCTCGCTCGGCTGGGAGGGCCTACGAGGGTGGGCGCGATGGGCGCGTGCGGGCATGCCGGACCAGGGTCGGGGCCTACCGCACAGCGTCCACCGGCCCAACCCGCGAGGCCCGGACGTGTTCGAGGCCGTCGGCAGGTGGTCGGACTTACGCGCACGCAAAAACACACACGTACACCGTTGCGGGACAGTTCCGGATTCGCACCGGATTCCCCTGCGGCGACAGCGAGGACGAGCATACATCTTGTGTTGGCTGCCGCGTGTGCCCCCACATCTTGTGTCACCGCGTTTGAGATTTCGTATGAATGTGCTATATCGAGGCGGAGTTGACCTGCGTTGAGGCATGCGTTCCGAGCCCGCCCCACGGGGCCCACGGGGCCTGGCGCAGGGGCAGGACGGCGGGCGGCACGGGGCGGGAACGGCACACGGAAGGGGCGCGGCGAGCACGCCGCGCCCCTGTCCCTCCACGCTACCTTCCGGCCGGGCCGGAACGCGCCCTGGCGCCCCTCAGTGGCCGCCGGGTGCCCCCGCCGTCGCCGGCGGCAGCTCGGCCTTGACGCCCGGGTCGCCGGCGTCCCCGGTGTAGTCCGAGGGCGAGGTCTCGTCGACGCCGTCGGGAGCCTTCAGGGCCCGCAGCACCAGCGTCAGCACGACGGTGACGACGATGTTGAGCACGATGGCGGTCAGACCGATGTAGCCGATCTTCTCGATGAAGGGGACCTCGGTGGTGTTGCCGAAGTGCTTCTGGGTGGCGCTCGGGGTGTCGTACGCCTTCCACGTGCCGTAGATCATGCCGACCGCCCAGCCGGCGAGCAGCGCCCAGCGGTGGAACCAGCGGGTGAACAGACCGCCCACCAGGGCCGGGAAGGTCTGCAGGATCCAGATGCCGCCGAGCAGCTGGAAGTTGATCGCCACCGTCTTGTCCATGGACAGGACGAAGACCAGCGCGCCCACCTTCACCAGCAGCGACACCAGCTTGGAGACCTTCGTCTCCTGAGCCGGGGTCGCGTCGGGCTTGAGGAAGTCCTTGTAGATGTTGCGGGTGAAGAGGTTGGCCGCGGCGATCGACATGATCGCCGCCGGGACCAGGGCGCCGATGCCGATCGCGGCGAACGCCACGCCCGCGAACCAGTCCGGGAACATGTCCTCGAACAGCTGCGGGACGGCGAGCTGCGGATTGCCGCCGGTGTCCACCTTCGCGGCGATCGCCATGAAACCGAGCAGCGCCAGCAGGCCCAGCATCAGCGAGTACAGCGGCAGGATGGTGGTGTTGCGGCGGATCACCTCACGGCTGCGGCTGGAGAGCGTGGCGGTGATGGAGTGCGGATACATGAACAGCGCCAGCGCGGAACCCAGCGCGAGCGTCGCGTACGCCCAGTGGGAGGCGTCCGGTGGCGCCAGTGCGCCCCTCGGTTTCCCGGCGTCGTTGGTCTCCGCGAACGCCTTCCCGGCCTCATGGAAGATGTCGTCGAAACCGCCCAGCTTGATCGGGATGTAGATGGCCGCCACCGCGATGACGATGTAGATCAGGGTGTCCTTGACGAAGGCGATCAGCGCGGGCGCGCGCAGCCCCGAGGAGTAGGTGTAGGCGGCCAGCACGCCGAAGGCGATCAGCAGCGGCAGGTCCTTGACGAACCAGTTGGTGTTCTCGCCGCCGCCGACGCCCATCACGTCCAGCACCGCCTGGATGCCGACGAGTTGCAGCGCGATGTACGGCATGGTGGCGAGGATGCCGGTGACCGCCACGGCCAGGGACAGGCCCTTGGAGCCGAACCGGCCGCGGACGAAGTCCGAAGTGGTGACATATCCGTGCTTGTGGGACACCGACCACAGCCGCGGCAGGAAGGTGAAGATCAGCGGATAGACCAGGATGGTGTACGGGACGGCGAAGAAGCCCGACGCGCCCGCCGCGTACACCGCCGCCGGAACGGCCACGAAGGTGTACGCGGTGTACAGGTCGCCACCCAGCAGGAACCAGGTGATCCAGGTGCCGAAGCTGCGGCCGCCCAGCCCCCACTCGTCGAGGCTCTCGGCGTTCTCGGCCGCCCGCCAGCGTGCGGCCATGAAGCCCATCACGGTGACGGCGAGGAAGAAGATGATGAAGACGGCGAGTGCGACGCCGTTGACGTCGTTCATCGCGCCGCGCCTTCCTTGCGGGCGCGCTGCTCACGGCGCACCAGGAGATAGGCGATGGCCGTCAGCGCGGCCGATATCGGCACCCACAGCATCTGGTACCAGTAGAAGAACGGGATGCCCCCCAGCTTGGGGTCGACCTTCGCGTACGAGCCGACCCACAGCATCGAGATGAACGGCGCGACCAGGCACAGACCGACCACCACCCGCGAGGGCGTGATGACCGGTCTGGTGCCTTGCGTACCGGATGATTCCGTCATGCGGGCGCTCCCGTCCCTGGGTGATCATCTGCGTAATGCGCAGGAAATCTAAGCCAGGGGGGTGGCAGGCGTCACTACCCGTCCGTATATCGGTATGACAAAGGACCGCCCGATCCGCCATCCGCACACGACCGGCCCATCACCGGGCCAGGGCTCGGCCGTTGGGAGCCGCATCAGCCGTTGGGCCGCTTGAGCCTGGCGACGCTGTGCTGTCCCGGGGGGTAACCCCCCGGACCCCCAGCCGGCACCCGGTCGAGGCCGGCGTCAGCCGTTGGGCCGCTTGAGCCTGGCGACGCTGTGCTGTCCCGGGGGGTAACCCCCGGACCCCCAGCCGGCACCCGGCCGAGGCCGGCGTCAGCCGTTGGGCCGCTTGAGCCTGGCGACGAACTTGTACCGGTCGCCGCGGTAGACGGACCGCACCCACTCGACCGGGTCGCCGTTGGCGTCCAGCGAGTGCCGGGAGAGCATCAGCATCGGCAGGCCGACGTCCGTGCCCAGCAGGCCTGCCTCGCGCGGCGTGGCGAGTGAGGTCTCGATCGTCTCCTCGGCCTCCGCCGGCCGCACGTCGTACACCTCGGCCAGCGCGGTGTACAGCGAGGCGTACTTCACCAGGCTGCGCCGGAGCGCGGGGAAGCGCTTCGCCGACAGATGGGTGGTCTCGATGGCCATCGGCTCACCGCTGGCCAGCCGCAGCCGCTCGATGCGCAGCACCCGCCCGCCGGTGGCGATGTCCAGCAGCCCGGCGAGCCGGTCGTCCGCCGTCACGTAGCCGATGTCCAGGAGCTGGGAGGTGGGCTCCAGCCCCTGCGCCTTCATGTCTTCCGTGTACGAGGTCAGTTGCAGCGCCTGGGACACCTTGGGCTTGGCCACGAAGGTGCCCTTGCCCTGGATCCGCTCCAGCCGCCCCTCCACCACCAGCTCCTGGAGCGCCTGCCGGACCGTGGTCCGCGAGGTGTCGAACTCCGTGGCGAGCGTGCGCTCGGGCGGGACCGGGGTGCCCGGCGGCAGCGTCTCGGTCATCTCCAGCAAATGCCGCTTGAGCCGGTAGTACTTGGGTACGCGGGCGGTGCGCGCCGCCCCGCCGGTCCCGTTGCCGTTCTCGGCGGTTGCCCCGTCGGTCTCCATGGCGCGCCTTCCCGACTCCTGTCCTGCTGCCGTCACCGGCTCCTCCGTCTTTGAGGGTCACATCGTGGCACGGCCCCGGCCCAGGACGTCCTGCCAGCTCGGATGTCGTCAGATGTCGGTCCGGTAACGGAGCCGACATCGACTCTTATACACCCTTGACACCCCTAAAGGTCTAGGCCAAGCTGCGGGGCACTGGTCTAAACCATTAACCATTAAAGACCACTTCCAGTTCCTTTGAGGAGAGTGCTGTGAAGCGTGGGCTGATAGCCGCGACCGGTGTCGCGGCGATGCTGGTGAGTCTCGCGGCCTGCGGGTCCGGCGACGACGGGGAGAAGTCGGGGAGCGACGGCTACAAGGGCGAGACGCTCACCGTCTGGGCGATGGACGGCTCCACTCCGGAGGGCTGGACCACCAAGGTCACCGCCGCCTTCGAGAAGAAGACCGGCGCCAAGCTGAAGTTCGAGACCCAGCAGTGGAACGGCATCCAGCAGAAGGTGACCACCGCGCTGTCGGAGTCCGACCCGCCGGACGTCATCGAGATCGGCAACACCCAGACCCCCGCCTACGCCCAGACCGGCGGCCTCGCCGATCTGTCCGACCTCAAGAAGTCGATCGGCGCGGAGTGGACCGCATCGCTCAACGAGTCGGCGGTCTTCGACGGCAAGCAGTACGCGGCCCCGTGGTTCGCCGCCAACCGCGTCGTCCTCTACAACAAGAAGATCTGGGCCGAGGCCGGCATCAAGGAGCTGCCGAAGACCCGCACCGAGTTCTTCAAGGACCTGGACACGATCGCGAAGAAGACCGACGCCGAGCCCCTCTACCTGCCGGGCCAGAACTGGTACTTCTTCGACGGGCTGACCATCGGCACCGGTGCCGAGCTGGTGAAGAAGGACGGCGACAGCTGGGTGTCCAACCTCTCCGACCCCAAGGTCGGCAAGGCCATGGACATCTACAAGCAGTACCAGTCCTTCTCCAAGGCGCCCAAGAACAAGGACGAGGCCACCCCGCAGCAGGGCGAGGTCTTCGCCAAGGGGAAGACCGGCGCCTTCATCGGCATGGGCTGGGAAGCGGGCGTGGCGGTCAAGGCCAACCCGAAGATCGAGAAGGACATCGGCTACTTCACCATCCCGGGGGAGACGGCCGGCAAGCCCGAAGGCGTCTTCCTCGGCGGCTCCAACCTCGCCATCGCCGCGGGCAGCCCGAAGCAGGAACTTGCCAAGGAGTTCCTGAAGATCGCGCTGTCGGACGAGTTCGAGGGCCTGCTCGCCAAGGAGACCGGGATCATCCCGAACAAGGAGTCCCTGCAGACCGCGCTGAAGGGCAACGCCGCGGCCGAGGCCGCCGCGCCGTCCGTGGCCTCCGGCGGCACCACTCCGCTGATCCCCGAGTGGGCCGCGGTGGAGAACGCGCCCAACCCGATCAAGACGTACATGACCGCCGTGCTGAACGGTAAGTCGCACGCGGACGCCGCCAAGTCGGTCGAGGACGAGCTGAACAAGCGCCTCAGCCAGGAGCAGTAAGCAGATGGCAAGCACGTCGGCGCAGACCGAGAAGGCCGAGAGCGCTGCGCGGGCCGAGAAGGCCGACTTCCCCGCACCGGCCGCCGCCCGCACCGGCACGGCGCCGTCCGGCGTCGCCCCCGCCTCCGGGCGGGGGCGGCTCGCCGGCACCGTCCCCTACCTGCTGCTGCTGCCCGCGGTCGCCGCCACCTTCGTGTTCCTCGGCTGGCCGCTGGTGAAGAACGGCATGCTGTCGTTCCAGAACCTCAACATGCGGCAGCTCATCCAGCACCTCACCGAGTGGAACGGCACCGACAACTACCGCGAGGCGCTGACCAGCGACGAGTTCTGGCGGGTGACCGGCCGTTCGGTGGTCTTCACCGCCGCCAACGTCGTCCTGATCATGGTCTTCGGCACCCTGATCGGACTGCTGCTGGCCCGGCTGGGCAAGAGGATGCGGCTGCTGCTCTCGGTCGGGCTGGTGCTCGCCTGGGCGATGCCCGTCATCGCCGCCACCACCGTCTACCAGTGGCTCTTCGCCCAGCGCTTCGGCGTGGTCAACTGGGTGCTGGACAAGCTGGGCTGGCACTCGATGGCCGACTACGACTGGACCGGCAGCCAGTTCTCCACCTTCTCCGTGATCACCCTGCTGATCGTCTGGCAGTCGATCCCGTTCGTGGCCATCAACCTCTACGCCGCGACGACCACCATCCCCAAGGAGCTCTACGAGGCCGCGGCCCTGGACGGCGCCGGCACCTGGCGTTCCTTCACCTCGGTGACGCTTCCGTTCCTGAAGCCCTTCCTGCTGGCCACCACCTTTCTCGAGGTCATCTGGGTCTTCAAGGCATTCCCCCAGGTCTTCGTGATCAACGAGGGCGGCCCGGAACGCCTCACCGAGACCCTTCCCGTCTACGCCTTCGTCGAGGGCGTCGGCAACCAGCACTACGGCATGGGCGCGGCGATCTCCGTCCTCACCATCCTGATCCTGCTGGGGCTGACCGCCTACTACCTGCGCACCGTGCTCAAGCAAGAGGAGGACGAGCTGTGAAGCGCTCGGCGCTCGGACGGATCTGGCCGGGCGCGACGGCCGTCGTCCTCTTCGTCGTCTTCGCGTTCCCCGTCTACTGGATGTTCGCCACGGCGTTCAAACCGACCTCGGACATCATCAGCGAGGACCCGGTGTGGTTCCCCGCCGATCCCACCCTGGAGCACTTCCGGACCGCGCTGGACGCGGAGGGATTCTGGGCCCTGGTCCGCAACTCCCTCACCGTCACCGTGCTCGCCGTCGGGCTCTCCCTGCTCATCGCGCTGCTGGCGTCCTTCGCGCTGGCCCGGATGCGGTTCAAGGGCCGCCGGGGCTTCATCCTCACCTTCATGGTCGCCCAGATGGCGCCCTGGGAGGTCATGGTCATCGCGATCTACATGATCGTCCGGGACGGCGACATGCTGAACAGCCTGGTGCCGCTCACCTTCTTCTACATGGTCATGGTGCTTCCCTTCACCATCCTCACGCTGCGCGGCTTCGTCGCCGCCGTGCCCAGGGAGCTGGAGGAGGCCGCCATGGTCGACGGCTGCACCCGGCCGCAGGCGTTCATCAAGGTGATCTTCCCGCTGCTGGCGCCCGGGCTGATGGCCACCTCGCTGTTCGGCTTCATCACCGCGTGGAATGAATTCCCGCTGGTCCTCATCCTCAACAAGGACGCCGAGGCGCAGACCCTGCCACTGTGGCTGTCGAAGTTCCAGACGGCGTTCGGTGACGACTGGGGCGCCACCATGGCGGCGGCCTCGCTCTTCGCACTGCCGGTCCTCCTCCTCTTCCTGTTCCTGCAACGCAAGGCGGTCGGTGGTCTCACCTCCGGCGCAGTGAAGGGATGACGCACTTCCCATGACGTCGCTCACCCACGCACCCGACACCCTCACCCAGGACGCGCTCGCCGTCCTGCAGCCCGGCTTCACCGGCACCACCGCCCCGGCATGGCTGCTGCGCCGGCTGGGCGAAGGGCTGGTCTCCGTCGGGCTGTTCGGACGGAACGTCGCCTCGCCCGAGCAGCTGGCCGCGCTCACCGCGCAACTGCGCGCCGAGCGGGACTCCCTCCTCGTCGCCATCGACGAGGAGGGCGGCGACGTGACCCGGCTGGAGGTGCGCACCGGCTCCTCCTTCCCCGGCAACCTCGCCCTCGGCGCGGTCGACGACACCGACCTGACCCGCGCGGTCGCCCATGAACTGGGCCGCAGGCTGGCCGCCTGCGGGGTCAATCTCAACTGGGCCCCCTCCGCGGACGTCAACTCCAACCCCCGCAACCCGGTCATCGGCGTCCGCTCCTTCGGAGCCGACCCCCAGCTGGTGGCCCGGCACACCGCCGCCTACATCGACGGCCTGCAAGCCGCCGGAGTCGCCGCCTGCGCCAAGCACTTCCCCGGCCACGGCGACACCGCCGTCGACTCCCACCACGCCCTGCCGCGTATCGACGCGAGCCTGGCGACCTTGTCGGCGCGCGAGCTGGTGCCCTTCCGGGCCGCCATCGACGCCGGCACCAAGGCGGTGATGAGCGCCCACATCCTGCTGCCCGCGCTCGACCCCGAACTGCCCGCCACCCTCAGCCCGGCCGCCCTGCACGGTCTGCTGCGCGCGCCTGTCGCCGACGGCGGCCTCGGCTTCGACGGAGTGATCGTCACCGACGGCATGGAGATGCAGGCGATCTCCGCCGTCTACGGCATCGAACGCGGCAGCGTGCTGGCCATCGCCGCCGGTGCCGACGCCATCTGTGTCGGCGGTGGACTGGCCGACGAGGAGACCGTGCTGCGGCTGCGCGACGCGCTGGTGACAGCCGTCCGCACCGGCGAGCTGCCGGAGAAGCGGCTCGCCGACGCCGCCGCACGGGTGCGGGCCCTGGCGGACTGGGCACGCCGCGCCGAGGGGCCGGGCGCGGCGGTGGGGACCGCGCCCGCCCCCGAGGTAGGGCTGGAGGCCGCCCGCCGGGCGCTGCGGGTGACCGCGGGCCCGCGGCCGTACGCGCCGCCGGCCGGGCCGGTCCATGTCGCCGCGCTCACCCCGGTGGCCAACATCGCGGTCGGCGACGAGACCCCGTGGGGCGTGGCCGCCGAACTCGCCCGGCTACTGCCGGGCACCACCACCGCCACCCACGGCAGGCAGGACGCCGAGGACGAGGGTGCGGCCGCGCTGGTCGCCCGGGTGCTGGATGGGGCATCGGACCGCCCGATCGTCACGGTGGTGCGCGATGCCCACCGCCACCCCTGGATGGCCGAGGTGCTGGAGGCCCTGCTCACGACCCGGCCGGAGACGGTCGTGGTCGAGATGGGGGTGCCCCAGGGGCCACCGGTCGGAGCGCTGCACATCGCGACCCACGGCGCCGCCCGCGTCTGCGGGCGCGCCGCCGCGGAGGTCATCGCGGGCGGGTGACCCGCTGACATCGGCGACCACGGACATCGGCGACACGGACGTCGGCGACGGCTGATGTCGGCTACGACCCGGCCGGGGCACTCGTCAGGGAGCCCCGGCCGAGTCGTATGTCAGGGGGTGCGGACGCGCGAGAGGCGCGGGCGCGTGAGGTGCGGACGGTCTACAGACCTTGCCAGGCCGGCTTCGCCGCGTACGTGGCGCGGAAGTAGTCGGCGAGCTTGAGCTTGCCGGCCGCCGCCTCGTCGACCACGACCGTGGCGTGCGGGTGCAGCTGGAGCGCCGAGGCCGGGCAGATCGCCGCGACCGGGCCCTCGACCGCCTGCGCCACGGCCTCCGCCTTGCCCTCGCCGGTGGCGAGCAGCACCAGGTGGCGGGAGTCCAGGATGGTGCCGATGCCCTGGGTGATGACGTGGTGCGGCACCTGATCGATGTCGTCGTCGAAGAAGCGCGCGTTGTCGATGCGGGTCTGCCGGGTCAGGGTCTTGATCCTGGTCCGGGAGGCCAGCGACGAGCACGGCTCGTTGAACCCGATGTGCCCGTCGGTGCCGATGCCGAGCAGCTGGAGGTCCACCCCGCCCGCCTCGGCCAGCGCCCGGTCATACGCCTCGCACGCGGCCTGGACGTCCTCGGCGCTGCCGTCCGGGCCGAGGAAGGACCCCTCGGTCAGGCCGAGCGGCTCGACGACCTCGCGCAGCACCGTCGAGCGGTAGGACTCGGGATGCCCGGCGGGCAGCCCCACGTACTCGTCGAGCTGGCATATTCGCGCCCGCGAGACGTCCACGGCGCCTGCCCGGACCTTGGCTGCCATCGCCCGGTAGATGGGCAGCGGGGTCGAGCCGGTGGCGACACCGAGCAGGGCGTCGGGCTTGCGGCGCACCAGGGTGGCCATGGCCTCCGCGATGAGCTCTCCGCCTGCTGCGGCGTCCGGAACGATGACAACTTCCACGCTTGGCCTGCCGTTCTGGAAGTGGGCATGTGGTTTAGACCAATCTAGCAGGCCCGCGTGGTGGCCGGGGAGCGCCGGACTACAGCAGGGAGCCGCCCGAGGCGTCTATCCACTGCCCCGTGACCCACCGGCTGTCGTCGGAGGCCAGGAAGGCCGCTATGTCCGCGACGTCCGCCGCCTGACCCACCCGGTCCAGCGGTGAGCGCTGTGCCATCGCGGTCTGCGACTCCGCGTTTCCGCGGAGCCAGTCGGCGTTCATGTCGGTGTCGATCGCGCCGGGCGCCACCGCGTTGACCGTGATGGAGCGGGCGCCGGCCTCCTTCGCCAGATGCATGGTGAACGCGTCGATCGCGCCCTTGGTCATGGCGTAGGCGATGAGATCGGGCATCACGCCGCCCCGGGTCAGGGCGGTGGACACATTGATGATCCGCCCGCCGTCCCGAAGCCGGCCCAGCCCGTGCTGGGTGACGAAGAAGGGCGCCGTGGTGTTCACCGCGAAGACGCGGTCGAAATCCTCGCGCGACAGCGCGGTGATCGGCTCCCGGCGGCCGGTGATGCCGGCGTTGTTGACCAGGATGTCCAGCCCGTCGGCCCGCTCGTCGAAGGCCGCCCAGAGGGTCTCGGCGTCTTCGGGGACACCCAGCTCCGCGCGGATCGCGAACGCCTCGCCGCCCGCCGCCTCGATCGCGGCGACGGTCTCCTTCGCCGCCGTCTCGTCCCGGCCGTAGTGCACGGCGACCCGCGCTCCGTCCCGGCCCAGGCGCTCGGCGATGGCTCGCCCGATGCCCCTGCTGCCGCCCGTCACCAGTGCCGTCTTGCCTGTGAGCGCACCCATGGCAGCGCCCCCCACTTCTTTAGGAGTCGTTACAGAAGCGACCGTAGCACATTAATTAGCGACCGCTATAGAATCTCTCCATGAGTGCCACGAACGAGCGAACGACCGAGCCGGGAGCCAGGCGCGGCAGGCCGCGTTCCTTCGACCGCGACGCGGCGCTCAAGGCCGCGATCATGGAGTTCTGGGAGCGTGGCTACGAAGCGGTGTCCATCGCCGACCTGACCCGCGTGATGCACATCAAGGCCCCCAGCCTGTATGCCGCCTTCGGCGACAAGAAGACGCTCTTCGAAGAGGCCATCGAGGCGTATGTCAGGGACTTCGGGGGCTTCATCGACCGCGCCCTGGAGGAGGAGCCGACGGCCCGCCGGGGGGTGGCCCGGCTGCTGCGCGAGGCCGCCGCCTGGCACACCCTCCCGGAGCACCCCCGCGGCTGCATGGTGAGCACGGCGGCCACCAACTGCACGCCGCAGTCCGCCGATGTGGTGGAAGGTCTCCAGGAGCGGCGCAATCAGAGCACCGCGCTCATCGAGCGCCACATCCGGGCCGATGTCGCGGCCGGTGCGCTGCCCCCGCAGACCGACGCGCACGCCCTCGCGGTCTACAGCACCACCGTGCTCCAGGGCATGTCGCAGCAGGCGCGGGACGGGGTGGACCGGGCGACGCTGGAGGAGGTGGCCCGGGTCGCGATGCTCGCCTGGCCGCAGTGAGCCCGGCCCCAGTGAGCCCGGCCGCGAGGCCGAAGACAAGCGCGAGCGGGTGTCCGGAGATCCGCGGCCGCGGTCGGCCGGTTCGACGCTCGGTCCGGCGCTCGACAGGTGCCCGGACAGTGCCCGGAAACACCCGCGGGCCGCGGCGCCAGGGCGGGACCCTCAACCCGCCCGGCACCGCAGCCCGGAGTTGCATCGGCCGGTCCAGCCGGCCGAGTGGAGGCCCCGGCGCCGTCAGGGCAGAGAGCGCCGTGTGCCTCGATCCGCCCTCCTGTGCGGGGAGAGCGGAGGTCTTGCCCGGCAACCGTGCGGGTCACCGGAGATTGCGCCATACGACATTCTGGACTAGACCACTACCGTCTGTCCATGGTTGTCTCTAGAAAGAGTAAACCCGGTTCAGGAAGAGTAAACCCCGTTCGCCGGTAGGCTCCCAGTGTGCCCTCCATGAACGACCTCGTCCGCCAGCACACCGCGCTCGGTGACACCGACCTCGAGTGGCTCCACCTGCTGGTCTCGGAGTGGCAGCTGCTCTCCGACCTCTCCTTCGCCGATCTGGTGCTGTGGGTCCCCACCCGCGACGGCTCCCGGTATGTCTCCGTCGCCCAGATGCGGCCCAACACCGGGCCCACCTCCTACCAGGACGACATGGTCGGCCATCTCGTTCCGCGCGGCCGCCGCCCGATGCTGGACGCCGCGCTCGACGAGGGCCGGATCGTGCGTGAGGGCGACCCGGAGTGGCGCGAGGAGGTACCCGTCCGCGTCGAGTCCATCCCGGTCCGCCGGGAAGGCCGGGTGCTGGGGGTCATCGCCCGCAACACCAATCTGCTGACCGTGCGGACGCCGAGTCGGCTGGAGCTCACCTACCTGCAGAGCGCCTCCGACCTCGCCCAGATGATCGCCGCCGGAGCCTTCCCGTTCCCGGCCCAGCAGGTCGACATGGACGCCTCGCCGCGCGCCGGGGACGGGCTGATCCGGCTGGACGCCGATGGTGTGGTGCAGTACGCCAGCCCCAACGCGCTCTCGGCGTACCACCGTCTCGGGCTCGCCGCCGACCTGGTCGGGCACCACCTGGGCCGGACGACCGCGGAACTCGCCCCGGCCCGCGGACCGGTGGACGAGGCGCTGGTCAAACTGGCCAGCGGCTGGGCGCCGCGGGAGTTCGAGGTGGAGGGCGACGACGGGGTGATCCAGCTCCGCGCCATCCCGCTCAAGCCCAAGGGCACCCACATCGGTTCGCTGGTGCTGCTCCGCGACGTCACCGAGCTGCGCCGCCGCGAGCGCGAGCTGATCACCAAGGACGCCACCATCCGGGAGATCCACCACCGGGTGAAGAACAACCTCCAGACCGTCGCTGCCCTGCTGCGGCTCCAGGCCCGCCGGATGGATTCCGACCAGGGCCGGGAGGCGCTCAACGAGGCGGTCCGCAGGGTCGGTTCGATCGCGATCGTGCACGAGACGCTGTCCCAGAACCTGGACGAGCGGGTGGAGTTCGACGACATCGCCGACCGGGTGCTGGCGATGGTGGCGGAGATCTCCCCGGGCCGGGTCGCCGGCCGCCGCACCGGCCGCTTCGGCATCCTGGACGCCGAGGTGGCCACGCCGCTGTCGATGGTCCTCACCGAGGTCCTGCAGAACGCCCTGGAACACGGCTTCGGGCCGGGGGAGCAGGGGAACGTCGAGGTGACCGCGGTGCGCAGCGGGACCTCCCCGGTGGGTCGGGGGAACGGCTCCCGCCCCGAGGGCCGGCTGCTGGTCACGGTGGAGGACGACGGCCGCGGTCTGCCGGAGGACTTCGACCCGCGCCGCGCCGGCAATCTGGGCCTGCAGATCGTACGGACCCTGGTCGAGGGGGAACTGGGCGGAACGTTCGACATGGTCCCGGCGCCCGGGCGCGGCACCCGGGTGGTGCTGGACATCCCGGTGCGCGCGGAGAAGCGCTGACCGGCCGGGCCGAGAAGCGTTGACCCGTCGGTGAGGGCCCTCACGCGGGCCCGTGAAGGACGCTGGGCCCCGCCGCGACAAGGCGCCGAGCCCCCCGGCAAAGCGCTGAGCCCCGGACCGTTGATCAGGTCCGGGGCTCAAAGCTCATCTGGTTATGCGCATCGGGGGATACTGCGCGCTGCGGCTCGGGGGCCGAAGGGGCTGCGTCAGGCGCTGGCGTTGCGCGCCCGGTTGCGAGCGGCGCGGCGCTTCATCGCACGGCGCTCGTCCTCGCTGAGGCCACCCCAGACACCGGAGTCCTGGCCGGACTCCAGCGCCCACTGCAGGCACTGCTCCATGACGGGGCAGCGGCGGCAGACGGCCTTGGCTTCCTCGATCTGCAGCAGCGCAGGACCGGTGTTGCCGATGGGGAAGAACAGCTCGGGGTCTTCCTCGCGGCAAACGGCGTTGTGACGCCAGTCCATGGCTGCTCCATCTCCTCGTGTTGCATGTACGTTGCTTGTGAATGTGAACGCTTTCACGAATCCCTCCGCAAGGGAAGGGCCGACGCCCAGTTTGGGACTGGTGCGGTCCCGTGAAATGTGGAGGGGGTTCGGGCTCTCAAGGGGGCTTCGTGCGGCCGTCCCGATCGCCATGAAGAGATTCGCAAACCTCGGCGGCGGATACAACCCCTTCCGGAAAGTTTTTTTTGATTCCTTGGTGTCGTCTCGGTCACAGCCGTACTTCCAGGGGGTGGAGGCCAGCCTAAACGTTCGACTGAAAGGACTTTGGCCCCTGCCACTCACACAATCACACGCAGTGCACGCCGTACACCTGTGAACGTCACGCTGGTACGCAGCCCCAGGTGGTCACCGTCCATCTGGAAGGGCAGTGGCACCTGCGATTGCAAGGTGAAGTCCGCCAGATCGTGCTCGGCGACCACATGCTTGCCGTGCGGCCCGCGCTCCGGAGTGGAGGTGAGCAGCTGGGTGCCGTACCGGGCCATCGCCGCGGTCGACAGTTTGGTGAATCCGAGCACGTCAAGGGCGGTGTCGAAGGACGCCTGCGGCGAGGCGTAGACCGGCCGGTTGCCCAGATAGGTCCATGGAGAGGTGTTGCAGACTATCGACAGCACCAGATCCTCGACCGGCTCCTGGTCGGGCCGGATCAGGCTGATCGTGCCGTGCCGGCGATGCGGCTCCTTGACGAACTGGCGTACGGCCTGTCGAAGGTACAGCGCATGGGTGGAGCGTCTGCCGCGCTCGCGCTGCTGCTCGACCCGGCCGATCACCCCGGCGTCCATGCCCAGGCCCGCGCAGAAGGTGAACCAGCGGGCGGGCACCGCTTCGTCCTCGGTGCCCGGCGTGCCGGCCGCCAGGCCCAGGCCCACGGTCTGCTCGCTGTCCTGGCGCAGCGCGTCCAGCAGTGCGCCGGTCGCCTCGACGACGTCGTTGGGCAGGCCGAGCGCTCGGGCGAAGACATTGGTCGAGCCGCCGGGCACCACCGCCAGGCGGGGCAGCTGGTCCGGGGCGGGGCCGTGGTGCAGCAGGCCGTTGACGACCTCGTTGACGGTGCCGTCCCCGCCGAGCGCCACGACCAGCTCGTATGTGCCGCTCTCGGCCGCCCGGCGGGCCAGATCGCGGGCGTGCCCCCGGTACTCCGTGGTCGCGACCTCCAGCTTCAGATCGCTGGCCAGCGCGTGAATCAGCACATCACGGGTGCGGGCACTGGTGGTGGTTGCTGCCGGGTTGACCACAAGAAGCGCGCGCATGCGAAAAGCCTACCTACCTGGTGGTACCGCTCGGCCCCCCGGGGCGCCGCCCGGCCTCCCGGTGACGGCTACCCTGCTGGGGTGAGCAGGAAGAAGTCCTCCCCCGCGAAGCAGGCGGCCGCTCGGTCCGGCAAGCAGAGCAAGCAGGGTAAGCAGTCCATGTCGGTCAGGCCGGATGGATCCAAGGCGGCCGGGGCCGCCACCGGGACGGTCAAGGCCGCGCGGACGGCCCCGGCCGCTTCGGCCGCCGGCGCGCCGAGCGGCCCGAGCGGGCCGAGCGGGCCGCGCCCCGCCCGGGTGACCGCCGCGGCCGTGCTCACCGCGCTGGAAGGCGCGGTGCTGCTCGGCTTCGGGATCTACCTCGGGGTGATGGGGCTGGTCGGTGATCCGGAGAGTCCGGAGCAGGCCGAGATGCTCGCGGTGACGGTGCTGGCGCTGGCCGTGCTGCCGGTGGCCGCGGCGCGCGGTCTGTGGCTGTGCCGCCGGTGGAGCCGCGGCCCGGCCATGATCACGCAGCTGATGGGGTTGCCGGTGGCCTGGACCCTGGTGCAGAACGGCGGCGGGCTGATCGCCGTCGGCGTGGCGATCGCCGCCGCGGCCTTCGCGGTGCTGGCCCTGCTGGTCAACCCCACGGCGACCGAGGCGCTCGGGATCGGGCCCCGGGAGTAGTCCTTCCCGGGGTGACCCGCCCTGTGGGTATTCGGGTACTCCGTCCTGGAAGTACACCGCGGGCGCCCGGGCGGGCCGGCTTCTCCGCCCGGGCCGGATCTCTCCTCCGCGATCAGGAGTCCGCCACTCCCTGACCAAACCTCGACCGCTCCTCGGTCAGGGCTCGACTACTCCTCGACCAGGAGCTTGTCGCGGAGCTGGGCGAGGGTGCGGGCCAGCAGCCGGGAGACGTGCATCTGCGAGATGCCGACCTCCTGCGCGATCTGCGACTGGGTCATGTTGCCGAAGAACCTCAGCAGCAGGATCTTCTTCTCCCGCGGCGGCAGGTCCTCCAGCAGCGGCTTCAGCGACTCGCGGTACTCGACGCCCTCCAGGGCCTCGTCCTCGGCGCCGAGGGTGTCCGCCACCGCCGGGGACTCGTCGTCGGTGTCCGGGACGTCCAGCGACAGCGTGCTGTACGCGTTGGCCGACTCCAGGCCCTCCAGCACCTCCTCCTCGGAGATGTTCAGGTGCTGGGCCAGCTCGTGCACCGTGGGGGCCCGGCCGTGCCGCTGGGACAGCTCCGCGGTGGCCGTGGTCAGTGAGAGCCGCAGCTCCTGGAGGCGGCGCGGCACCCGCACCGCCCAGCCCTTGTCGCGGAAGTGCCGCTTGATCTCCCCGACGACGGTGGGCGTCGCATAAGTGGAGAACTCCACCCCGCGGTCCGGGTCGAACCGGTCCACGGATTTGATCAGCCCGATGGTGGCGACCTGGGTGAGGTCGTCCAGCGGCTCACCGCGGTTACGGAAGCGCCGCGCCAGATGCTCCACCAGCGGCAGGTGCATCCGGACGAGGTGGTTGCGCAGCTCGGCCCGCTCGGTGGAGCCGTCCGGGAGCCCTCGCAGCCGGACGAAGAGCGCTCGCGCGCCGCTGCGGTCATGCGGATCATGCTGCTGCCAGGCGTCGTGCTGGTGCTGGTCCATGTGGTCCGCCCGCTCTGCTCGGTCGCCGGCGGCTTCCTCGCCCGCGGGATGCGGCTGGGCCGGCTGCGGCGGGATGGCCGGGGTACGCACGTCCCGCGGTGATGCGGTGCTCACGGAGCCCCCCTTTCCGTCACGGCTGCCCGGGGCCGGCGCCGCGCTTCTTGTGCAGGCTGATGCTGACCGTGCGGTCTTCAGCGACGGTCGAGTCGACCTCACCCGCCAGCGCGGACAGCACCGTCCAGGCGAAGGTGTCGCGCTCGGGAGCGCGGCCGTCGGTGGTGGGTGCCGAGACGGTCACCCGCAATGCGTCCTCGACCAGGCGGAAGACGCAACTGAGCACACTGCCGGGGACGGCCTGCTGAAGCAGGATCGCGCATGCCTCGTCGACCGCGATGCGCAGATCCTCGATCTCGTCGAGGGTGAAGTCCAAGCGGGCTGCGAGTCCGGCGGTCGCCGTCCGCAGCACCGACAGGTAGGCACCCGCAGCGGGCAGCCGGACTTCCACGAAGTCCTGGGTCCCGGGCTCGCCTGCGATCTGGGACACCCTCACCTCCAAGGTGGCTGAGCTGGTTGAGCTGAGCTGGTATGAGCGCCCGGTGCCCGTCCCTGGTGGGGGCAGAGAACCGGCCGCGGCACATGGTTCGGCTGCGACGCTACCGCGATCCGCGGCCCGGTGTCGCCAGGGCGGAGCATGCTGGCCGCCCCGGTTGGTACCTGCCCGATTCCGCGCCACGTCACTCATGGTAAGACAACGCATACGCACAGTGGCTAGGGGTCGGGTGGTCTCAATTCGAAACCGACGGAGCCGCGTTGGCCCGACCCGTCGGCCCGGCCGCCTGTGCGGCGAGCGCCCGCAGCGGCTCCCCGGACAGCCGGCGGACCGTCCACTCGTCCATCGCCTCGGAACCCAGCGCGGTGTAGAAGCCGATCGCCGGCTCGTTCCAGTCCAGCACGGACCACTCGAAACGGGCATACCCCCGCTCGACGCAGATCCGCGCCAGCTCGGCGAGGAGCGCCCTGCCGTACCCGCCGCCCCGAGCGTGCGGCCGGACGTACAGGTCCTCCAGGTAGGCGCCGTGCGTCCCGGTCCAGGTGGAGAAATTGCGGAACCACAGGGCGAAGCCGACCGTCTCGGCCGGCTCCCCGGCGCCGCCCTCGGCCTCGGCTATCAGCGCGAAGACCGACGGCTGCTCGCCGAAGAGAGCCTCCCGCAGCTGCTCCTCGGTGGCCTTGGCGTCCTCCAGCGCGCGCTCGTACTCGGCGAGCTCGCGGATCATCGCGTGGATCGCCGGGACATCGGAGGGCTTCGCGGTTCTGATCATGTGGAGCAGGCTAGCGGGCGGCACTGACATCGGGCAGGGGAGCGCGGCACCGGCATCGGGCGGTGCGGCCAGGGACTTCGGCCCACGCACCGGACCTCCAGATCAGCCCGGACCTTCAGATCAGCTGCTCGTGCCGGTAGCACCAGCGCCAGTCCTCGCCCGGCTCGAAGGTGCGCATCACCGGGTGCCCGGTCTGCCGGTAGTGCTCGGTGGCGTGCTGGTACGGCGACGAGTCGCAGCAGCCGACATGGCCGCAGCTCAGGCAGAGCCGCAGCTGGACGGGGTGGCTGCCGGCCGCCTGGCACTCGCGGCAGGAGTCCGTCAGCGGTTCGGGGGTGTCGTCCGGCAGTTCGGAGGTGTGCGGGCACTCGCTCATGGTGGCCAAGGTTAAATCGGCCGACGACCATGGACGAAGCCTGGCCGCGGGGGCGGGCTGAGATGATCGGAGACGGCCCGAAGCGATGGATGTACTGCCACTGCTGATGCTGGTCGCGGGCAGCGCCGCGGTCGCGGGCGCGGCCCGCCGCACCCCGGTGTCGGCGCCGCTGCTGCTGGTCGCCGTCGGCCTCGCCGTCTCCTACCTCCCGGGGGTGCCGGACTACGCCCTGGACCCGCACATCGTGCTGCCGCTGCTGCTGCCGCCCCTGCTGCACACCGCCGCGCTGGACAGCTCCTACCTCGATCTGCGCGCCAACATCCGGCCGGTGGCGCTGCTGTCGGTCGGCTATGTGCTCTTCGCGACCCTGGCGGTGGGCTGGGCGGCGTACCTGGTGGTGCCGGACCTGCCGCTGACCGCCGCCCTGGTGCTGGGCGCGGTGATCGCCCCGCCGGACGCGGTCGCGGCCACCGCCATCGCCCGCCGGGTCGGCCTGCCGGGCCGGATCACGACCGTGCTCCAGGGCGAGTCGCTGGTCAACGACGCGACCGCGATCACCGCGTACAAGGTGGCGCTGGCCGCGGCGGTCGGCGAGGGGGCGACCTGGGCCGGAGGTCTGCGCGAGTTCGCGCTCGCCGCGGTCGGCGGCGTCGGCGTCGGGCTGGTGCTGATGGTGCCGCTGCACTGGCTGCGCACCCGGCTGCGGGACCC
The DNA here is from genome assembly GCF_058215555.1 of Streptomyces sp. JLBT605. Classification (NCBI taxonomy): domain Bacteria; kingdom Bacillati; phylum Actinomycetota; class Actinomycetes; order Kitasatosporales; family Streptomycetaceae; genus Streptomyces; species Streptomyces sp. JLBT605. Next base: position 1,985,292 of record NZ_CM177087.1, on the reverse strand, counting down.
GCTGCTGCAGAACACCCTCTCGCTGCTCATCCCGTTCGTGGCGTACACGGCGGCCGAGGAGGTCCAGGCGTCCGGGGTGCTGGCGGTCGTGGTGGTCGCGCTCTACCTCGGCCACCGCTCCTGGCAGGTCGACTTCGCGACCCGGCTTCAGGAGTCGGCGGTGTGGAAGATGGTCGCCTTCGTCCTGGAATCCGCCGTCTTCGCGCTGATCGGACTCCAGCTGCCGGTCGTGATGCGCGGCCTCGACGCCTACGGGGCGGGGGAGGTGGCCTGGTACGCCACGGCGGTCTTCCTCGCCGTCGTCATCGCCCGCTTCGTCTGGGTCTTCCCCGCGACCTTCGTCCCCCGCGCGCTGTTCCCCCGGATCCGGGAGCGCGAGCCGGACACCGACTGGACCGCGCCGCTGATCGTCGGCTGGGCCGGGATGCGCGGGGTGGTCTCGCTGGCGATCGCCTTCTCCATCCCCAAGACCACCCACGGCGACGCCTTCCCCGCCCGCGACCTGGTGCTCTTCCTGACGTTCACCACCGTGATCGCCACCCTGGTCGTGCAGGGGCTGACGCTGCCACTGCTGATCCGGCGGCTCCGGCTGCCCGGCCGGGACGCCCAGGCGGCGACCCTGGCCGAGGCGCAGGCGCAGAGCCAGGCGTCCCGGGCCGCGGAAGAGCGGCTGGAGGAGCTGCTCGCCGACGAGCGCAACGCCCTGCCGGGGCCGCTCGCCGACCGGCTGCGCACCGTGCTGGAGCGGCGCCGCAACGCGGTCTGGGAGCGGCTCGGCGCGGTCAACGAGAAGACCGGGGAGTCCGTGGACGAGACCTATCGCAGGCTCTCCCGGGAGATGATCGAGGCCGAGCGCTCGGTCTTCGTACAGCTGCGCAACGCGCGGCGGATCGACGACGAGATGCTGCGCGCGCTGCTGCGCAGGCTGGACCTGGAGGAGGCCGCGGCCTACCGGGAGGAAGCGGCGGAGTGACCGGGCCCAGACGCCGGGCGGAGCGACCCCGCTAGGGCGGGAGGCGTCGCTAAACGGGGGTATCGCGGCCGGTCAGAGGATGGTGGAGGAGTCCGGGTCGGTGCCGGTGATCACGGCCGCGACCGTGCTGCCGGGGGCGAAGGAGCCCTCCTCGGCCAGGGCGGTGAGCCCATAGAGCAATTTGGCGACATAGACCCGTTCCACGGGCAGGCCGTGCCGGTCGGTGAAGTCGTCGGCGAAGGCGTCGAGTTCCGGGGCGCGCCGGGCGTAGCCGCCGAAGTGGAAGCGCTCGGTCAGCCGCCAGTCACCACTCCGGCCACCGAAGGCCGCGTGCTGCAGCCGTTCGATCTCGGCGCCGAGGAACCCGCCGCGCAGCACCGGGACGCCGATCACGCTCGCCCGGGCCTCGCCGGCCTGGAGTGCGGCCGGGCCCGGGCCGAGTCCGGCGGCGAGTCCGGCGAGGGTGCCGCCGGTGCCGCAGGCGACCGCCACCGTGGCCGTGCCGGAACCGGGCCTTCCGGGCAGCTGCTCGGCGAGCTCCTGCCCGAGCCCCGCGCAGCCGAGCACGGCCGCGGTGTTGCTGCCGCCCTCGGGCACCACGTAGCAGTCGCCGAACCGGTCCCGCAGCGCTGAGCGCACCCGCGGTTCGTCCTTGCGGCGGTAGGCGTCGCGGCTGATGAAGTGCAGTCGCATGCCGTCCGCGGCGCAGCGCGCCAGCGAGGGGTTGAGCGGCCGGTCCGCAAGCTCCTCGCCCCGGACGACACCGATGGTGGCGAAGCCGAGCAGCCGGCCGGCCGCGGCGGTGGCTCGCAGGTGGTTGGAGTACGCGCCGCCGAAGGTGAGGAGGGTGGAGCGTCCGGCCTCGGCGGCGGCCCGGAGATTGGGTACCAGCTTGCGCCACTTGTTTCCCGGTATGTCCGGGTGTATCAGGTCCTCGCGCTTGAGCAGCAGACGTATGCCGCGGCGCGCGAACCGCTCGTCGTCCAGCTCCTGGAGCGGGGACGGCAGCCGCGGCCGCAGCGTGTCGGGGTCGGGGATGGGGCCGGTCACCAGCCCATTGTCACGCGGGCCGGGGGCGTCGCGCGGGCCGGTGGGAACGCGCGGGTCGGTGGGAACGCGCGAGCCGGGGCGTCGTGCCCGCCGGCGGCGTCACGCCAGTCGGTGGCGTCACGCGGACCGGCCGCGGTCGTGCCGCGCCGGCCCGTGGCGGTCGCGCCGCGCCGTCACTTCAGCTGCTCGGCGATCCGGGCGCGCAGCGAGGCCATGGTGAAACCGCGCGGGTCCACCTTGCCCGGTTGCCACTCCAGGTGCCCGATGACCGAGCGCTCGGTCCAGCCGTGGTGGCGGCAGATCGCCGCCGCGGCCTTCGTGATCGCCTCCAGCTGGGCCTCGGGCCAGGGGTCCTCGCCATCGCCCAGGTTCTCGCACTCGAACCCGTAGAAGTAGCGGTTGCCGTCGGTGTTCCGCTCGTTGTCGTGCGGCAGGGTCTTCTCGCCGATGACGGCGCGCAGCACGTCGTCGTCGCCCGATCCGGCGTGGTTGGCGCGTCCGCAGCCGACCAGGTGGACCGTGCCGTCCTTGGTGATCACTCCGTGGCACAGCGGGCCCGGCAGGTCGTGGTGGCCGTCGTAGCAGATCCGCACGGTCTCCTCGGCGCCCGAGGTGACGGTGTGGTGGATCATCACGCCGTGCACCGGGCCCCACTCGCCCTTGTGGTTCCTGTTGTGGGTCCGCCACTCGCGGACCTCCACGACCCGCAGGCCCTCGTCGCGCAGCGCGTCCAGGAATCTCTTCGCGGACATGGGTGAGGACATGAGCGACTCCGTTTCGGCTCGGGCGGCGGCCGCCCCGCCGCGAGCCGCCTGCATCCCACCCTGCTTGTACCCGGAAATCGCGCTCTGTGACGAGCTGTTCGGATTCTGTGACAGGAGTGTTCGGCTGCCGTGCGAGCCGATCCGGCCGACCGTCGGGAGCGGGGGGCGCCGCCGGGGAGGGCGACGCGGGCCGGGGTGGCGGGGCGCGGCCCCGCGGGCGCATGGTGGAAACGGAGGTGTACCGCCATGCTGCACGAGATGCGCGCGGAGTACGAGGAGGGCAGCTCGGGGCGGGTGGCAGGGGCGCCGGTCAAGATCTGGCACATGGTCCGCGGCGCCGGTACGACCGCGATGTGCGGGCGCGAACTCGCCCCCGACGCGAAGACCCTCCCCGCCGAGGAGTGGGGGGTCGCCGAGGAGACCTGCTGCCACTCCTGCGGCGCCGTCTATCTGCGCGAGGTTCCCTGACGGGCCCGCCCCGCGGGTGAGTTGCCCTGAACGGCCGGGACGCGACCCACCGGAGCCCCTCGGGGTGGGAGGGGCGGACAGGCCTGGGCGGCTCCACCGCGCCGGGACTTGCGATGCTGGGAGCCATGTACCGGGAACGGGCCGCGCGACCGGCCGGAGCGGTGATGTGGACGCGGACCGCGGCCGGCGGCCCGGAGCGCGTCCTGCCGGACGGCTGCACCGATCTGATCTGGTGCGACAGCGGCTCGGCCGGAAAGCTGATCGTCGCCGGGCCGGACACCGTCGCCCAGTTCGCCGACGCGCCGCCGGGCACCCGCTTCACCGGGCTGCGCTTCGCCCCCGGCACCGGCCCCGCCGTCTTCGGGGTGCCCGCCGATGAACTCCGCGATCTCCGGGTGCCGTTGGACGCCTTGTGGCCGGCCGGCGAGGTGCGCCGGCTGACCGGTGCGCTGCTTGAGGCCCGGGAGGCCGGGCAGGCGGCCGCGGAGCGGGCGGAGGGCCTGCGCGGCAACTGGGACGGGGGCGGGGCGCGGCAGGCCGGTGGCACGGGTGGCTTGGCCGGGGTGCTGGAGGAGGCCGCGCTCGCCCGGCTGCGCGCCGCCCCGCCGCCCGACCCGGTGATCGCCGAGGTGCTGGCCGGGCTGGCCGGCGGGGCACCGGTCGCCGCGGTGGCGGCCCGGGTGGGGCTCAGCGAGCGGCAGTTGCACCGCCGGTCGCGGGCGGCGTTCGGCTACGGCCCCAAGGCCCTGGCACGGGTGCTGCGGCTGAACCGGGCCCTGACGGCGGCCCGCGCGGGCAGGCCGTACGCCGAGGTGGCGGCGGCCTGCGGGTACGCCGACCAGGCGCACCTGGCGCGCGAGGTGCGCGCCCTGACCGGGGTCCCGCTGGGCCAGCTGACCGGACCGGTGCGTCAGCCGGCCGGGGCGAGCGGCGCGAAGAGGTCGACGCCGTTGCCGTCCGGGTCGTGAACGACGGCGTACCGCTGACCCCAGACCGCGTCCCAGGGCTCCTTGCCGCTGGTGGCTCCGGCCGCGACCAGTTCGGCGTGGACCTTGTCCACGTCCGCCGGGCTGTCGCAGGCGAAGGCCAGGTGGACACGGCCCGGCCCGGAGCCCGGCGTCCAGTCGGGGTCGAAGGAGCGGATGGTCTTCTCGGTGTCCCACATCAGGCGCACCCCGCCCGGTCCCATCGCCTCGACGTGCGGTGCGGTGTCGGCCTCGGCGGGGATGTCCAGGCCGAGCCGGCGGTAGAAGGCGAGGGTCGCGGGCAGGTCGGCCGCGACCATTCCGATGGCGTCGAATCGAGGTGTCATACCGGCAGCGTAGGCAGCCGGGTGGCGCCCGGTCTTGAACGAATCGGACGCGCGCCGGCGGGCTCCACGGGCCGGCGCGGGACGTGCGCGGCGGGCGCTCTCCCGCCGCGCGTGGGGCATCCGTGGGGCATCCGTAGGGCGTGCGTGGGGCGGGGTCGGGCCGCGGGCGGCGCCGCTCAGGGGCAGCGGATGACCTGGCCCGCGTAGGAGAGGTTGCCGCCGAAGCCGAAGAGCAGCACCGGGGCGCCCGACTCGATCTCGCCGCGCTCCACCAGCTTGGACAGCGCCAGCGGGATGCTCGCCGCGGAGGTGTTGCCGGAGTCGACGACGTCCCGGGCGATCACCGCGTTGACCGCGCCGAGCTTGCGCGCCACCGGCTCGATGATCCGCAGGTTGGCCTGGTGCAGCACGACCGCGGCGAGTTCCTCGGGCAGCACCCCGGCCCGTTCGCAGACCGCGCGGGTGATCGGCGGCAGCTGGGTGGTGGCCCAGCGGTAGACGGCCTGGCCCTCCTGGGCGAAGCGGAGCGGGGTGCCCTCGATGCGGACCGCGTGCCCCATCTCCGGCACCGAACCCCAGACCACCGGACCGATCCCCGGCGCCCGTTCCCCCTCGGCGTCGTCCGTCGCCACCACCACGGCCGCTCCGGCGCCGTCCCCGAGCAGGACGCAGGTCGACCGGTCCGTCCAGTCGGCGGCCTCGGTGAACTTGTCCGCGCCGATCACCAGGGCGCGGCGGGCAGCACCTGCCCGGAGGGTGTGGTCCGCGGTGGCCAGAGCGTGGGTGAAGCCGGCGCACACGACGTTGAGGTCCATCGCGGCGGGGCTGCGCAGGCCGAGCCGGGCGGCGACGCGCGCGGCCATGTTGGGGCTCCGGTCGACCGCCGTGGAGGTGGCGACCAGCACCAGATCGATGTCCTCGGCGCTCAGCCCGCTGTGCGCCAGCGCCTTGGCGGCCGCCGCGGCGGCCATCTCGTCCACCGTCTCGTCGGGCCGGGCGATGTGCCGGGTGCGGATGCCGACCCGGCTGCGGATCCACTCGTCGCTGGTGTCCACCATGCCCGCGAGGTCGTCGTTGGTGAGGACCTGTGCGGGCTGGTAGTGGCCGAGCGCCACCACACGTGATCCGGTCATCGGACGATCCCCCTCTGCGGGTGTGTCGGCGCACCCAGTGATTCGGTGGCTCCAGTCTTGGCCGCCGATCCCGAGCCGGATGGGCGGGCATCCACCAATCTTGCGGCGGAAGATCTGGAGCTTTCACCCTTCCCTTCCGGCCCCCGACGACTCGGCCGGACGGGGTGCCCGACCCGGTGTCCACGATCGGAAATTATTACGCTCAGTCACGATTGCCGGATTGCGGGCGGATTACCTGCTGGTAACGCAGGGGGTTTGGAAAGGAGTCACGACGGAGTGTGACTGACTGGGTTGATAAGTGGGTATGACATCAAGCGAAGACGCTGCCCCGAGTAGGGGGTTCGACATGGTGGAGGAACGGTCCGCCTTCGGCATCCGGGAGCGGACGCTGGGCGGGATGACGCTCGTGGAGATCGCGGGCGAACTGGACATCGTCGGGGCCGGCCAAGCCCGGCCGGTTCTCGACGGCATGATGCGCACCGGGCACCCGGATATCATCCTGGATCTGCGCCGGGTCACCTTTCTGGACTGCGCGGGGCTGTCGGTGCTGTGCCGGGCCCGCAACCGGGTCCTGGAGCGAGACGGCAGGCTGCGCCTGGTGATCGACGATCCATGGCTGCGGCGGCTGCTGCGGATCGTGCGGCTGGAAGACGCTTTCGAGGTCTTCGACGATCTGGCCTCGGCTGCCTGACCCGGCTGCTGCCTGGCCCGGCTGAGGGGCGCACGCGTCGCCCCGTCCCGGGCGGCGTGCGTCACCCGGCCGCGGGGTCCGCGTCAATGAGCTTCCGGCCGCGTTCACCCCAACGAGGGCATTTCTTCTGATGTGAATGGTTTCTGCGCTGTCGCCGGCGGATTTCGGTCCTTACGCTCACAAAGCATGTCACCGGGGGAGAGGGGCAGCGTGTCGTTCCGAACTGACAGCGCGATGTGGCAGGGCGCGCCGACGTCCTACGCCCGTACCTACCGGGCCGGTCTGTGCACCGTCGTCGAGATCCGTGGCGAGATCGACATGTGCGGCACTCTGGATATCGGCCCGTCGCTGGACGCGGCGACCGGCGGCCCGGACCCGGCCGTCGTCATCGACCTGACTGCGGTCACCTTCCTGGACTGCGCCGGTCTGGCTCTGCTCTGCCGCGCCCACCGGCGGATGCGCGAGCGCGGCGGTCTGCTGCGGCTGGTCTGCCCCGACACGAGGGTGCTGCGCACCCTACGGGCCTGCGGAGCAGTGGAGTTGCTGCGACCGGTGCCCACCCTGGCGGCGGCGCTCGGGCCGGCTGTCGAGGATCCGGCGGTGGCCGACGGCGGGGCGCTGGCCGTGGCGGCCGACGGCCGGATGGTGGCCGCCACGGCGGAGGAAATGCCGCTGCCGCACCTGCTCGGCTGAGCGGGTGCGGCAGCGGGATGACCGGCCGGAGAGGGTCCGGCGGTTGACGCGGGTGGTTCGGACCGGACGTCAGTGACGGGCTGAGCCGTCGGTCAGCGGGCCTCGCCGGAGGCGGCCGTGCGATACGCCGCCTTGTCGAAGGCCGCCTTGTCGAAGGCGCGGACGCCGTTCTGCCACAGCTGGTCCACGCGGGCCGTCTCGTTCTGGTCGGGCTGCGCGTTGGTGCAGGACGGGCCCGGGCCGCCACCGGACATCAGCTCGCTGCACGGACCCTCGTAGTGGTCCGGCAGGCCGAGCACATGCCCGGTCTCGTGCGCGGTGACCCGGGTCGAGTCGTACTCCTGGTTCTGCGCGTAGTCCAGGAATATGTAGCCGCCGCCGTGGCCGTCGGTGCTGGCGTACGAACCGCGCGGGTCGTTGCCCTCGCGGTACTCGAAGTCGGCGTTGCCGCCTTCGACGAGCCGGACGTTGGCGACCGAGGCGTTCCAGATCTGCGCGCTGCGCGCTATCTGGGCCTGGAAGGTCGGCGCGCCACTGGCGTCGTAGGTGACGGTGACGGCCTCGGCACCGCGGTGGTTGGCCTTCTTGGCGAGGGCCGACTCCATCACCGCCCGGAAGAACGCCTTGGCGTCGGCCCGGTCGGCCGCGTCCGAGGTGTATCCCGAGGTGGTGGCGGAGCCGGTGACGGAGGTGCTGTGTTCGGCTGTGGCCGCGGAGGCGGGCAGTGCGGACAGTCCGGCCGCGAGAGCGAGGCCGGCCGTGGCCGCGACCGCCAGCTTGGGGAAGCTCATGTGGGGGGCTCCTCATCGTCCGTTCGGCCCCCGGAGCGATGCGACCCGGCGTCGCGTCGCGGTGCCCCGAGGGCTTGAAGGATGAACTGTTGGTGCCGCTGAGTGTTGGCCGAACAGCCCCTGTTGCCGAGATGTCAGGGGGTGATAGCACGGGGCTATCGCCCCTCGAGCGAACGGTCGACGATGCGCGTTTCGCGCCCTTTTGATCCCCTGGTGCGATGTGTTAAGGCGCCGTTATGCTCCCGCCGTGGAGCTCGAAGTCAGGCACCTTCGTGCGTTGTGCGCTATCGCCGACAGCGGCAGCGTGCGCAAGGCCGCGCGGCAGCTGGGCATGACCCAGCCCTCCCTGACCACACAGCTCAGACGGATCGAGAACGCCATCGGCGGCGAGTTGTTCTCCCGCGAACGCACCGGCAGTCGGCTCACCCCGCTGGGCCGGTCGGTGCTGTGCCGGGCCCGGCCGATCGTGGCGGAGATGAACGCCCTGATCGACGAGGCACGCAGAGCGGTCGGCCAGGGCCACGCCACCCGGCTGTGGATCGGCTCCACCCTCAGCCGCGCGGTGCCCGGCTGGCTGCGGCGGCTGCGGCTCCGCTTCCCCGACGCGGAGACCACGATCCGCACCGACCCCTCCGCGAACACTCTGTTGCAGATGGTGGTGGGCCACCAGCTGGACGTCGCCTTCGTACACGAGGTGGCCGGTGCTCCGCTCCGCTTCCCCGAGGGGGTGGAGCTGCGCGTGCTGGTCGCCCGCGAGCCGCAGTTCGTGGTGCTCCCCGAGACCCATCCGGCCGCCCGCGAGCCGGTGGTGCGGCTGGCCGACCTGGCCGGCGACCAGTGGATGGTCGACCCGGCCGTGGACGGTGAACTGGCGGGCCTGCGCCGGATGTTCTCGCTCGCCGGGGTGAACCCGCGGGTGGTCTACGGCGATTACCTCACCGCCGGGGACCTGGTCGCCGCGGGTGAGGTGGTCTGCCCGTGCCAGCCCACCGCCCGCGCCCGGCCCGGCACCGCCATCCGCCCGCTGGTGGGCGATCCGCTCGCGGTCCGGCTGCTGCTGGCCTGCCGGGCGGGGCCCGGCGCCCCGCCCGGGATCGACGCGGTCTTCGGCGAGCTGGCCGCCGCCTACCGGGAGATCGCCTGGGCCAGCCCCGCGTACCGGCAGTGGCTGGTGCGCAACGACAGCCCGCTGCCGCCCGTCCGGGCCCCCGAGCGGGAGCCGGTCCCGCTGTAGGGGCGTCCGACCGGACCATCGGGGCAGCGCCATCCGCAGGGCCGCGCGGCACGCCTGCGGCAGCGACCGCCACCCCCCTCCTAGGCTGCGCAGCACCTGGGAAGGGAGAGGCAGATGCCGCACAGGAAGCCGGTGGCCGAGCTTGACCCCCGGTACAGCAGCGAGGGCGCCGAGCCGACCGCCTGGTCCGAGGCGCTGGAGCTGCTGGAGAGCGCGGAGCTGTACTGGCTGTCGACCGTACGGCCCGACGGCCGCCCGCACGTCACCCCGCTGATCGCGGTCTGGCTGGACGGGGCACTGCACTTCTGCACCGGCCCCGGGGAGCGCAAGGCCCACAACCTCAGCGTCAACCCCAATGCCGCCGTCACCACCGGAACCAACGCCCTCGGCCACGGGCTGGACCTCGTCGTCGAGGGCGCCGCCCTCCCGGTCGCCGAGGAGACCGCGCTGCGCCGGCTGGCCGCGGCGTATGAGGCGAAGTACGGCAGCGAGTGGCATTTCGAGGTGCGCGACGGAGCCTTCCACGGCGAGGCCGGCGGCCGGGCCCTGGTCTTCGGGGTCACCCCGACCACCGTGTTCGGCTTCCGCAAGGGCGCCTACAGCCAGACCCGCTGGCGGTTCTGAGTTCTTCCCGGCGGCCGCGCGCCCCGATACCGCCACCGCGGCCCCGGGCGGACGGGCACGCGGCCGAAGACGGCCGCACCCGGCCCGCGGTGGCTCCCCGGAGGGGAAGCCGTGCGGACCGGGTGCGGGAACATCCGGCGTCGCGCGGGGTGGCCGCGCGTGCCCCAGGAGACAGCGGCCGGGTCAGGCCTGCTTGGTCTCCCAGAAGATCTTGTCGATCTGGGCGATGTAGTCCAGCGCCTTCTGACCGGTGGCCGGGTCGTTGGACGCCTTGGCCGCGCTCAGGGCCTTGAGCGTGTCGTTGATCAGCTGGTGCAGCTCCGGGTACTTCTCGAAGTGCGGCGGCTTGAAGTAGTCGCTCCACAGCACCGAGACGTGGTGCTTGGCCAGCTCGGCGCGCTGCTCCTTGATGATGAGGGCGCGGGTGCGGAAGTCCTGGTCCGTGTTGGCCTGGTACTTCTCCTGGACTGCCTTGACCGACTCGGCCTCGATGCGAGCCTGGGCCGGGTCGTAGACGCCGCAGGGAAGGTCGCAGTGGGCGCTGACCTTCACCTTGGGGGCGAACAGGCGGGAGAGCATAGAGCTGTCCTTCCTCGTGATCGTCTTCTCAGGTGCGAGATTACTCCGTGAGGGAAGGCTTTTCTCGGGCGCCCCGGGGGGCTTAGGTCAAAAGTCCAGGGGCTGCCTGGGCCTGGTGGAGGAAGAAACCGGAGGTGCCGGATGCCAGAGCAGGTACGCGACCGCGGGCCGGAGCAGGACCGCGAGCAACGCGGGCTGCTGCCGTTCGGGCTGGCGGTGGTGAGCGGGCCGTCGATGGTGCCCACGTTGTACCCCGGCGACCGCCTTGTCCTGCGCTATGGCGCGTCGGTGCGGGTGGGTGACGTGGTGGTGGTGAAGCACCCGTTCCGGCAGGACCTGCAGATCGTCAAGCGGGCCGTCGAGCGGCGGGCGGGCGGCTGGTGGGTACTGGGCGACAACCCGTTCGCCGAGCCCGACAGCAGACAGTTCGGCGCGGTGCCGGACGAACTGGTGGTGGCCCGGGTGTGGCTGCGGCTGCGCCCGCCGCCCGGAGCCGCCGGGGGTGGTCAGGAATCCCGGCCCGGGCGGCTGGCCTGGGCGGCTTCCGCGGTGCGCCGGGTCTCCGCGGGTCCCTCGGCGCGCTCCGACCGGTCCGCGCCCAGGCGCTTGCGGGCGCGGTAGGCGGCGACGTTCGCGCGGGTGGCGCAGCGGTCGGAGCAGTAGCGCCGTGAGCGATTTGTCGATGTGTCGAGATAGACGTTCCGGCAGGGCGGCGCCTCGCAGATGCCCAGCCGGTCGACACCGAGCTCGGTGAGCTGGAAGGCGAGGCCCATACAGGCGGTCGCGGTGTAGCCGGCGCTCGCGTTGGCGGCGTGGTCGGCGATGTGCAGATGCCAGTTGGGGCGGCCGTCCGCGTCGCGCGGCTCGTGCCCGGAGACCTGCGGGCTCACCGGGAACTCCAGCAGCAGCGCGTTGAGCAGGTCCACGGCGAGCACCTCGTCCCCGGCCGCGGCCGCCTCGAAGACCGCGCGCAGCCGGCCCCGGACGGCCCGCAGCCGGGTGACGTCGGCGTCGGTCGCCCGGCGGGCCGCCTGCTGACGGGGACCGAACAGCTCGCGCACGGCCTCCACCGAGGTCAGCGTGTCGGTGCCGCGTACGGGCTCCTCACTGTTCACCAGGCGCACGGCGAGATCCGAGTAATAAGCCAGTTCCACTTGTGGTCCTTATGAGGGCGGTCTGCGGTCGGCGGGTGGCCGGGGTCTCCCCACGTCAGCGCGGCGAACCGAGGGGTAATGGCTGCCGCGTCTTCGAGGGTATTACGTTCCGGAGCGCGACGAGGTGGCTCCGGACCGCGCGCCGCTGACGGGCGCGCGCCAAGGGGTGTCCGGTGGGTCGCCGCGCCGCCGCGGAGACCCCTCGGACACCCCTGAAATCCCCGCCGGCGAGCCGCGCGCCCGCGACCGCTGCCTGACCGCACCGGCGAACAGCGCGGAGGCGGTACGGACCCCGTGGGCCCGTACCGCCTCCGCGTACCGACTAAAGCACCTTGGACAGGAACGACTTCGTCCTCTCGTGCTGGGGGTTGGTCAGCACCTCACGCGGGTGACCGGACTCCACGACCACACCCTGGTCCATGAAGACGACCGAGTCGCCGACCTCGCGGGCGAAGCCCATCTCGTGGGTGACCACCACCATGGTCATGCCGTCCTCGGCCAGGTCCCGCATCACGTCGAGGACGTCGCCGACCAGCTCCGGGTCGAGCGCCGAGGTGGGCTCGTCGAAGAGCATCAGCTTGGGCTCCATGGCCAGCGCGCGGGCGATGGCCACCCGCTGCTGCTGTCCGCCGGACAGCTGCGAGGGGTAGTTGCCGGCCTTGTCGGCCAGGCCCACCCGGTCCAGCAGCTTCTGTGCGCGCTCCCGCGCCGCCGCCTTGGACTCGCCCTTGACCTGGATCGGCGCCTCCATGACGTTCTCCACCGCGGTCATGTGCGGGAAGAGGTTGAAGCGCTGGAAGACCATGCCGATGTCGCGGCGCTTGGCGGCGACCTCGCGGTCCTTGAGCTCGTAGAGCTTGTCGCCCTTCTGCCGGTAGCCGACCAGCTCGCCGTCGACGTACAGCCGCCCGGAGTTGATCTTCTCCAGGTGGTTGATACAGCGCAGGAAGGTGGACTTCCCCGAGCCGGAGGGGCCGATCAGGCAGAACACCTCACCGGGCGCGACCTCCAGGTCGATGCCCTTGAGCACCTGGACGGCGCCGTAGGACTTGTGAACGCCCTCGGCCTTCACCATGGCGGTCATGCGATCCCTCCTCGGGGACGGCCGAGCGAGAGAACGTTCGCACGGAGACGCTGGAACACGGTCGGCGGCAGGCTGCGGCTGGAGCCACGGGCGTAGTACCGCTCGAGGTAGTACTGACCGACGCTGAGCACCGAGGTCAGGATCAGGTACCAGGCGGCGGCGAGGAAGAGCATCTCCGCCGTGGCGCCGGTGTTGCTGCCGACCTCGTCCGCGCCCTGGAGCAGGTCCCAGTACTGCACGGCGAACACCAGCGAGCTGGTCTTCAACATGTTGATGAACTCGTTGCCGGTCGGCGGCACGATCACCCGCATCGCCTGCGGCAGGACGACCCGGCGCAGGGTCTTGGCGTGGCTCATGCCCAGCGCGTGCGCCGCCTCGGTCTGGCCCTCGTCGACCGACTGCAGGCCGGCCCGGCAGATCTCCGCCATGTACGCGGCCTCGTTGAGGCCCAGGCCCAGCAGGGCGGCCAGGAACGGGGTCATGAAGTCGCGCCACTCGTCCTGGTAGATCGGGCCCAGGTTGATGTACTTGAAGACCAGGCCCAGGTTGAACCAGAGCACCAGCTGCACATAGACCGGGGTGCCGCGGAAGAACCAGATGTAGCCCCAGGCCACGGCCTGGGTCACCGGGTTCTTGGAGAGCCGCATCACGGCGAGGAGGATGCCGAGGACCACACCGAGCACCATCGAGGCGATGGTGATCCACATGGTCTTGCCGACGCCCTTGAGGATCTCTTCGTTGAAGAAGTTGTCCGGGATGGCGTCCCAGTTCACGTTGCCCTGGGAGAAGGCCACGACCAGCATCCCCAGCAGGGCGAGGACGATCACGGCGGAGACCCAGCGCCCGTAGTGCCGGACCGGGATGGCCTTGATCTCCTCGGGCGCGGTGGCCGGCGGCTTGTCCTCCGGCCCCGACTTGTCGATGTCAACAGTCACGGAATGTGCCTTTCAAGAGCGAGCAGGAAGGGGCGGGATCACTTGCCACCGTTGACGATGGCCTGTTCCACCGCGCCGTCCTCGGCGCCCCACTTCTTGAGGATCCTCTGGTACTCGCCGGTGCGGATGATCTCGTCGAGCGCTGCCTTGAGGGCGTTCCGCAGCTGCGTGTCGTCCTTGCCGACCGCGATGCCGTACGGCGCGGCCTCGACCTGGTCGCCGACCAGCTCGAAGTCGTTGCCGCCACCGGAGGTGTTCACCGCGTAGGCCGCGACCGGGAAGTCACTGGAGGCGGCGTCGACGCCGCCGCCCTTCAGCCGGGTCTGGGCCTCGCTGTCCTTGGCGAAGGCCTCGATCTCGATCTTCCCCTTCTTCCCGCACTCCTTCGACTGGGCCTTGGCCAGGTCGTGCGAGACGGTGTTGCGCTGCACGGCGATCTTCTTGCCGCACAGGTCGTCCCAGGTCTGGATGGACTGGTCCTCGCCCTTGCGGGTGTAGATGGAGACACCGGCGGTCAGGTAGTCGACGAAGTCGACACCCTCGCCGACCTTCTTGCCGCTGTCCGCGTCGACACCGGTCTGGCGGCTCTTGTTGTCCGTCATCGCGGACATCGCGATGTTGTACCGGCCGCCCTTCATACCGGTCAGCAGACCGTTGAAGTCGCTGTTGGAGAACTCGAACTCCACGCCGAGCTTCTTGCCCATCGCGTTCGCCAGGTCCACGTCCAGGCCCAGGATGTCGCCCTTCTCGCGGAACTCGACCGGCGGGTAGCTGGCGTCCGTGCCGACATTGATGACCTTCTGGCCCTGGATCTCCTTGGGCAGGAGGCCGAAGAGGGGGGCGCCGTTGCTCGTCCCTCCGGTGGCCTTGTCGCGCTGGTCGCCACAGCCCGTGAGCAGCAAGGCGCCGGTGACCGCGAGCGCTCCGGCAGCGGCCAGCCGTGTCCTGGCCGTAGTAGAGCGACGGGTGGTGCTTGCGGTCATGCGGGTCCTCCTGCGGGGTGAGGTGAGGCTGGAGGGTCGGGGCACACACCTTTGAGTGTCGCGACCTCGTGTGATTTGGGCATCTTGCCATCCGGACGGGTTCGATCCGAGGGCCTCTCATGTCAAAATCGGATAACGGGCGACCCCCGGTAACGCACGAGGCCGGAACACCGAGCCGGACCATTGGTGCGAAAGCGGAATGAGGGCTTCCTCACCCCGCGGCGTCCCAGCATGTGGATGTCCGGCGGCGGCTGGACCCGCGCTTTAGCGCGGACGCCAAGCATCTGTATGGCACCGCGACATCAACCGCGACAGAACTCGCTCGTCCCCGGAAACCTTCTTCCGGTAGAACAGACCGTTACACCCCTCACCAGGGGCTCAGGGCGCGTGTGCGGCGCGCCCGGCGTACGTCGTCCCCCGCGTGGCAGCCGACTGCCGGCGGGGGGAAGCGGACGCGGTGCCCGCCCGTTCCTCAACCAGGGACGGCTATTACCCTCACCTGAAACGACAAAGGGGTCACACAGTGTCAGCGGAGATCGTTAATCCTCGCAGTGTCAGCGAGAGCGCAACCGGCAGTGATCAGGACGAGCCCTTCGATCCTGCCTTCGCGCTGCACCGGGGCGGCAAGATGGCCGTCCAGGCGACCGTTCCCGTCCGGGACAAGGACGACCTGTCCCTCGCCTACACGCCGGGCGTCGCCAAGGTCTGCAGCGCCATCGCGGAGCAGCCCGACCTGGTCCACGACTACACCTGGAAGTCCCAGGTCGTCGCGGTCGTCACGGACGGCAGCGCGGTGCTCGGGCTCGGCGACATCGGCCCGGAGGCGTCCCTGCCGGTCATGGAGGGCAAGGCGATCCTCTTCAAGCAGTTCGGCGGCGTGGACGCGGTGCCGATCGCCCTCGACTGCCGCGACGTCGACGAGATCGTGGAGACCGTCGCCCGCCTCGCCCCCTCCTTCGGCGGCGTGAACCTGGAGGACATCTCCGCCCCCCGCTGCTTCGAGATCGAGCGCAAGCTCCAGGAGCGCGTGGACATCCCGATCTTCCACGACGACCAGCACGGCACCGCGGTGGTCACCCTCGCCGCCCTGCGCAACGCCGCCAAGCTCACCGACCGCTCGATCGGCTCGCTGCGCGCCGTGATCTCCGGCGCCGGGGCCGCCGGGGTCGCCATCGCCAAGATCCTCGTCGAGGCCGGCATCGGTGACGTGACCGTCTGCGACAGCAAGGGCATCGTCTCCCCGGACCGCGACAACCTGAACTCCGTCAAGCGCGAGCTGGCCGGCTTCACCAACAAGGCCGGGCTGACCGGTTCCCTGGAGACCGCCCTGGACGGCGCCGACGTCTTCATCGGCGTCAGCGGCGGCACGGTCCCCGAGCCCGCGGTCGCCAAGATGGCCCCCGGCGCCTTCATCTTCGCGATGGCCAACCCGACCCCGGAGATCCACCCGGACGTCGCGCACAAGTACGCGGCGGTCGTGGCCACCGGGCGCAGCGACTACCCGAACCAGATCAACAACGTCCTCGCCTTCCCCGGCATCTTCGCCGGCGCCCTCCAGGTCCGCGCCTCGCGGATCACCGAGGGCATGAAGCTCGCCGCCGCCGAGGCTCTGGCGGCCGTGGTCGCCGACGAGCTGAGCGCGGACAAGGTGATCCCGTCCCCGTTCGACGACCGGGTGGCCCCCGCGGTCACCGCCGCGGTCGCCGCGGCCGCCCGCGCGGAGGGCGTCGCCCGCCGCTGAGCGGAACCCCAAGGGGCATGACGAAGGCGGTACCGGCCGGATGGCCCGTACCGCCTTCGGCGTTTCCGCCCCCTCCTGTGCCTCGTCGTCGCCTCCTTGCCGCCTCCTTGCGAGCGCACGGGCAAAAGGGGGGTGTGTCACAGCCGGGTGTGGTTCCGCGGCGCTCCACCCGGTCCTAGGGTCAGGATCATGTTCGCTGCCTACGCCGCACGTATCGACCGTGACCAGCCGCTCAACGGGCTCGAATTGGGTGAACGGCCCGCCCCGGAGCCCCGGCCCGGCTGGACGACCGTCACCGTCAAGGCCGCCTCGCTCAACCACCACGACCTGTGGTCGCTGCGCGGCGTCGGTCTCGGCGAGGAGTCGCTTCCCATGATCCTGGGCTGCGACGCGGCCGGGATCGACGAGGACGGCAACGAGGTCGTCCTGCACTCCGTCATCGGGCAGACCGGCCACGGCGTCGGCCCGCGCGAGCCGCGCTCCATCCTGACCGAGCGCTACCAGGGCACCTTCGCCGAGCGGGTCGCCGTCCCCACCTGGAACCTGCTGCCCAAGCCCAAGGAGCTGAGCTTCGAGGAGGCGGCCTGCCTGCCGACGGCGTGGCTGACCGCCTACCGCATGCTGTTCACCAACGCCTCGGTGCGCCCCGGTGACACCGTGCTGGTGCAGGGCGCCGGCGGCGGGGTCGCCACCGCGGCCATCGTGCTGGGCGCCGCCGCGGGCTTGCGGGTCTTCGCCACCAGCCGGGACGAGGCCAAGCGGAAGCGGGCCGTCGAGCTGGGCGCCGAGGCGGCGTACGAGCCGGGGGAGCGGCTGCCGCACCGGGTGGACGCGGTGATCGAGACGGTCGGCGCGGCGACCTGGTCGCATTCGGTGAAGGCGCTGCGGCCGGGCGGCACCCTGGTCATCTCGGGCGCCACCTCCGGACCCAACCCCAAGGCCACCGAGCTGAACCGCATCTTCTTCCTGGAGCTCAAGGTCGTCGGCTCGACCATGGGCACCAAGGAGGAACTGGAGGATCTGCTCAGCTTCTGCGCCGCGCGCGGCGTGCGGCCGGTCATCGACTCGGTGCTGCCGCTGGACCGGGCCCGCGAGGGCTTCGAGAAGATGGCCGGCGGCGACCTCTTCGGAAAGATCGTCCTGACCGTCTGACGCTCACTCACGAAAGTGACGTCCTGACCGCAACACTCGACTCGGCTTCACGTCAAGACCCCTGCCGGACTGCTCCGGCAGGGGTCTTTGGCTGGTGTCCGAAGCGGACCGCCGAAGTAGCGGAGTTGGGAATTCCAGCGTATTAATGTCGTCTAGCGGTTGCTGCTAGAGCCTGACTAGAGCGTGGCGAGCAGGCCGTGGATGCCCATGTTCGCGACTGTTACCTTCATGGCCTCGGAATCGGGAGGGGAAGAGGTCGGTGCGACCGATGACGGTTGAACCTTCGGAGCTTTCGCTGCCGGAAGACATACAGGACTTCTGGTCTGTCGCCCATATTCTGGTGAGGGCGGCCAGGGACCATCCGAGCGCCGGGCTCCGTTACTTCAGCGGCGGAGTCGACGACCCGTCCGTATTCCAGTCCCACGGTGAACTGCTGGACACGGCACGGGAATTCCTCGGCGGTCTGCGCCGACTGGGCCTGCGCCCGGGGGACAAGGTGGCGCTGCTCATCGGCGACCAGCGGGACTTCCTCGGCGTCCTGTGGGCCTGCCTGCTCGGCGGCCTCGTCCCCTGCCCGATGGTCCCGGTGCCCGGCGACCCGGCGCGCTGGGCGGCCCAGCTCGGCCACGTGAACCGGCTGCTCGACCACCCGCTGCTGGTGACCACCGAGGCCATGCGGGCCGAACTGCCGGACGTGAAGGGCTTGCGGATCGCGCTCCTGGAGCGGCTGCGCGGCGCCCGGCCCGCGACACGGATCCACCGCGCGGACCCCGGCGACCTCGCCCTGCTGGTCCTCACCTCCGGATCCACCGGGCATGCCAAAGCGGTCATGCTGAGCAATGCCAACCTGCTCGCCGCCATGGCCGGAAAGGCGGACAAGCAGCGCCTGAGCGCTGCCGACACCACGCTCAACTGGATATCCTTCGACCATGTGGCCGCCCTGCTCGAAGCACATCTGCTGCCACTGAGCGTGGGCGCCGATCAATTGCACGCGCGAGACGAGGTCATCGTCGGCGAGCCGCTGCAGTTTCTGCGCCTGATATCCCGCCACCGGGTCACCATGACCTTCGCGCCGAATTTTCTCATCGGCAAACTGAATTCCGCAGCACAGGTGCTCGAAAGGGAAATCGAGGCGGGCGGCGAGAGCCTGGATCTCCGTGCGCTGCGGCACATCGTCAGCGGCGGGGAGCCCAATGTGGTCGCCACCGGTGAGAGCTTCCTCACCACCTACGCCCGCTACGGACTGCGCCCCGGGGCCCTCTGGCCCGCCTTCGGGATGACCGAGACCTGCGCCGGCAGCGTCTACAGCGGCGACTTCCCGGCCGCCGACGCGGGCCGCGACTTCGCCAGTGTCGGGACGCCGGTGGAGGGGCTGCGGATCCGGATCGCCGGCCGCGACAACACCCCGCTGCCGGCGGGGCGGGTCGGCGAACTCCAGCTCAACGGCCCCATGGTCACCAGCGGTTACTACCGCGACGAGGCGGCCACCCGGCAGTCCCTCACCCCCGACGGCTGGTTCCGCAGCGGCGACCTGGGGCGGCTCACCGACGGTCGGCTCACCCTGGTGGGGCGCAGCAAGGACAGCATCATCGTCAACGGCACCAGCTACCTCAGCCACGAGATCGAGGCCGAGCTGGCCCAGCTGTCCGACGTGGCCTGCGGGTACGTCGCGGCATTCCCCACCCGCCGGCCCGGCAGCGACACCGAGCAGCTGGTCATCGCGGTCAGCCCGGAGGTGGCGGAGGAGGACGAGGACGGCCTGTACCGGCTGCTGACCGCGGTGCGCGCCACCGTGGTGATGGCCTGGGGTTTCCGCCCGGCCCACATCCTGCCGCTGCCCCAGGACGCCTTCCCCAAGACCAGCCTCGGCAAGACGCTGCGCCACCGGATGCGGGAGCGGCTGGAGGCCGGCGGCTACGACGACGCCATCGCGCGCGTCGCCGAGCTGACCCGCCGGCGGCTGGGCGGATACACCCCGCCGGCGACCCGCACCGAGCGGGTGCTCACCGAGATCTACGCCGAGCTGTTCGACGCGGCACCCCAGGACATCAGCGTCACCGCCGGCTTCTTCGACCTCGGCGGCACCTCGCTGGACATCCTGCGGCTGCGCGGCCAGGTCGACCGGCGCCTCGGCGTGCCGGGCCTGCCCGTCATCACCGTGCTGACCGCCCCGACCGTGCGGGAGCTGGCCCGGGCGCTGGACCGCGGCACCGCCGCACCCGGTGCGTACGACCCGGTGGTGCCGCTCCAGACGGGCGGGGAGAAGACCCCGCTGTTCTGCGTC
Organism: Streptomyces sp. JLBT605; assembly: GCF_058215555.1. NCBI lineage: Bacteria > Bacillati > Actinomycetota > Actinomycetes > Kitasatosporales > Streptomycetaceae > Streptomyces > Streptomyces sp. JLBT605. Next base: position 1,965,647 of record NZ_CM177087.1, on the reverse strand, counting down.
CATCCCGGCGTGGGGGAGGTCCTGGTCTTCGTCAACCTCGCCAAGTACTTCGCCGGCGACCGCCCGTTCTACGCGCTGCGCGCCCGCGGCTTCGACGAGGGCGAGCGGCCCTTCGGCAGTTTCGAGGAGATGGTGGCCACCTATGTGTCGGCCATCCGCGAGCGGCAGCCGCAGGGCCCGTACGCCGTCGCGGGCTACTCCTACGGCGGCGTGGTGGCCTTCGAGATAGCCAAGGCGCTCCAGGCCCAGGGCGAGCGGGTGGACTTCATCGGTAGTTTCAACATCCCGCCGCACATCAGATACCGGATGGAGGAGCTGGACTTCGTCGAGACCGCGGCCAACCTCGCCCACTTCCTGGACCTCATCGGCAAGAAGGAGGCGATGGACCTCCCCGCGCGGCTGCGGCCGCTGCCCCGGCGTGAGCAGATGGCGCACTTCATGCGGGCGGCCCGCCCGGACCGGCTGACCGATCTCGACCTGGACCAGGCGAAGTTCACCGCCTGGGCGGAGCTGGCCCATGGGCTCACCTCATTGGGGCGCGCCTACACTCCCAGCGGCACCGTCCGTTCGATGACGGTCTTCCACGCCATTCCGCTGCGGGGCACCAAGGAGGACTGGCTGGAGAAGGAACTCCGCAGGTGGGACGAGCACACCACGGAGACCAACCGATACGTCGAGGTACCGGGGGAGCACTACACGATGATGAGTCCGCAACACGTCGCGGCCTTCCAGGCGATCCTGCGCAAGGAACTCGACCGCGCGCTGGGTGACGGCAGACCGGCCGGCCGAAGATGAGGCCGACGAGGGGGAGTAACAGTTTGAGAGGGAAGAAGATCCTGGTCACCGGCGCCACCGGCCAGGTGGCCGGGCCGGTGGCCGAGGCACTGGCCGAGCAGAACGAGGTGTGGTGCCTGGGCCGGTTCGGCAAGCCCGGTTCCGAGAAGGCGCTCCAAGCCCACGGGATCACCACCTTCCGGTGGGACATGGCGGACCAGGGCGAATCGGCGTACGAGGGGCTGCCCACCGACTTCACCCATGTCCTGCACTCCGCCGTGCGGCGCGGCGAGGACGGTGACTTCCACGCCGCCGTCGAGATCAACTCGGTGGCCTGCGGCCGGCTGATGACCCACTGCCGGAGCGCGGAGGCGTTTCTGTTCGTCTCCACCGGAGCGCTGTACAAGCGCCGGACCCTGGACCACCCGTACACCGAGTCGGACCCGATCGACGGGGTCGCCGACTGGCTTCCGGCCTACCCGGTCGGGAAGATCGCCGCCGAGGGCGCGGTCCGCGCCTTCGCCGGCGTGCTCAATCTGCCGACCACCATCGCCCGGCTCAACATCGCCTATGGCCCCAGCGGCTACGGCGGAGTCCCCATGCTCTACTTCCAGCGGATGCTCGCCGGTGAGCCGATCCCGGTACCCATGCAGGGCCAGAACTGGTGCTCCCCGCTGTACACCGACGACCTGGTCCGGCAGGTCCCGCGGCTGTGGGAGGCCGCGTCGGTGCCGGCCACCGTCGTCAACTGGGGCGGCGACGAGGCGGTCGGCATCACCGACTGCGTGCGCTACCTGGAGGAGCTGACCGGGGTCCGAGCCAATCTGGTGCGACGCGAGGTCACCCGGGAGACCTACCGGTTCGACCCGGCCCGCCGGCTGGAGCTCACCGGCCCCTGCCGGGTGGACTGGCGGGAGGGCATCCGCCGTACCGTCGAGGCGCTGTACCCCGAGCACATCAAGAACTGAGGAGCGAGGACGATGGCGTCCGAGAACACCCCCACGAGCACCGCCGACACCTCCGCGAGCACCGCCACCACCTCCGCGAACATCGCGGCGATCCAGCGGAGTTACGCGGGGTTCCGGGAGCGGGACGTGGCGGCCGTGCTGTCGGTCATGCACCCCGAGGTGGAGTGGGTCCACCCGGACGGGATGGCCGCCTACGGCCTGGGCGGCACCAAGCTGGGCCACGCCGGGATCAGGGAGTTCCTGGCTCGGGTGCCGAGCGTACTGGGCGGGATGAGGCTCAACCCGCGGGAGTTCATCGAGCAGGGCGACCGGGTCGTGGTCTTCGGCACCCGCGAGGTGACCAGCCGCGGCGGCAACACCGCCACGCTGAACTTCGTCCACTCCTGGACCATGCGGGACGGGAAGGCGACGCGGATGGAGGACATCTTCGACACCGTGGCCTTCCACGAGCTGATCGAGAGCGACGCGCGAGCGGTCCGCGAGCCGGGCCTGGCGCCGAGCCACGAGCCGAGCCACGAGCCGACCCCGGCGCTGGTCGGAAGCTGAGCCGCGTCACCGGACCGCCGGGCCCCCACCGAGCCGGGGCCCGGCGGCCCGGCCCGCGGTCCGCCACGAGAAGGCCGCCGAACCGTTTGTGCGCAACCACCGCGGGTGAACTCTGAGGAGGTGGCCACCATCTACGCGAACGTCCTCGGAACGCTGACACTGCGCCACGGCACGCACTCCGCCGTGCCGAGCGCGATGAAGCCGCGGAAAGCCCTCGCCCTGCTGCTGCTCCACGACGGCCGGGTGGTGCCCGCGGCGACCCTGATGACCGAGCTGTGGGGTGACGACCCACCGCGCACCGGCCCGACGACCCTGCAGACCTACATCCTGCGCCTGCGCAAAGAACTCGCCCGGGTGATGGAGGTCCCCGGCTCCGTGGTGGCCCGTGACATCCTGCGGACCACCTCCGGCGGCTACCGCTTCCTGCTGTCCTCCGGCCGGTTCGACGTGCACGAGTACCGCGATCGGGTCGCCGATGCCGACCGCGCCCTTCAGGCCGGTGACGAACGCGCCGCGGACACCGCCTACCGCCGCGCGCTGGCCGTCTGGCAGGGCCGCGCCCTGGCCGACGTGGTCCACGGGCGTCCGCTCCAGGCGGAGGTCGCCCGGCTGGAGCAGTCCCGGCTCACCGTCACCGAGCGGAGCATCGATCTCAGGCTGCGGCTCGGCGGTCATCAGGAGGCGCTCAGCGACCTGGCCTCACTGGTGGTCGAGCACCCCTTCCACGAAGGGATCCACGGCCAGTACATGCTCGCGCTGCACCGGTCCGGCCAGCGCGTCCGCGCCCTCGCGGCCTACCAGCGGCTGCGGCAGACCATGACCGAGCAGCTCGGGCTGGAACCCTCGGTCAGGCTCCAGCGCCTCCAGCAGGCGGTGCTGGCCGCCGATCCCCGGCTCGACACCGAGGCCCAGGCTCCGGGCCGCGGCCCGGAGGTGGCGTAACGCCCCCGCCGGAGTCGGCCGGCCGGGGGATCAGTCCTCGTCCTCGTCGTCGAGGCGGGCCAGCCAGGTCGCCAGCCGCTCCACCGGTACCTCGAAGTCCGGATTCAGGTCGACGAAGGTCCGCAGCTGCTCGGCGAGCCACTCGAAGGTGACCTCCTCCTCGCCGCGTCGCTTCTCCAGCTCCTCGATGCCACGGTCGGTGAAGTACATGCGAACAGCCTAGTACGCGCACGCGGCAAGGCCCGGCCCCGCGTACGGGACCGGGCCTTGTCTCACATGCCCGCTCGGCCTGGCCGAGTCAGCGGCCTCAGATGTCGAAGACCTCGCTGACCAGGGCCTGCTGCTCGGCCTGGTGGCGCTTGTTGGAACCGACCGCCGGCGAGGAGGAGTGCGGGCGGGAGACCCGCACCAGCCGGTCGGCCGCCGGGACGTCCGCCCCGACCGCCAGGTCGAGGTGGTCGATCAGGTTGAGCGCGATGAACGGCCAGGCACCCTGGTTCGCCGGCTCCTCCTGGGCCCACACGAACTTCGCCGCGTTCTCGTACTTGGCGATCTCGGCCTGCAGCTCCGCACCCGGCAGCGGGTACAGCCGCTCCAGCCGGATGATCGCCGTGTCGGTCACACCGCGCTTGTCCCGCTCGGCGTCGAGGTCGTAGTAGACCTTGCCGGAGGTGAAGACGACCTTGCGGACCGCCGCCGGGTCGACCTTGTCATCCCCGATGACCGGCCGGAACCCGCCCGTGGTGAACTCCTCCGCCTTGGAGGCCGCGGCCTTGAGCCGGAGCATCGACTTCGGGGTGAAGACGATCAGCGGCTTGTGGTGCGGGTTGTGCACCTGCCAGCGCAGCAGGTGGAAGTAGTTCGATGGCAGGGTCGGCATGGCGACCGTCATGTTGTCCTGCGCGCACAGCTGGAGGAAGCGCTCCGGGCGGGCGGAGCTGTGGTCCGGGCCCTGGCCCTCGTAGCCGTGCGGCAGCAGCAGGGTGACGCCGGAGTGCTGGCTCCACTTCTGCTCGGCCGAGGAGATGAACTCGTCCACGACGGTCTGCGCGCCGTTGACGAAGTCACCGAACTGGGCCTCCCACATCACCAGCGCGTCCGGCCGGGCGAGGGAGTAGCCGTACTCGAAGCCCATCGCCGCGTACTCGCTGAGCAGCGAGTCGTAGACGGTGTAGCGGGCCTGGTCCTCGGACAGGTAGAGCAGCGGGGTGTAGTCCTCGCCGGTCTCCCGGTCCACCAGCACCGCGTGGCGCTGGCCGAAGGTGCCGCGGCGGGAGTCCTGGCCGGCGAGCCGGACCGGGGTGCCCTCCATCAGCAGGGAACCGATGGCGAGCGTCTCGCCCATGCCCCAGTCGATCGTGCCGTCCTCGACCATCGCCGCACGGCGCTGGAGCTGCGGCAGCAGCCGCGGGTGCACGGTGACCCGCTCGGGGACGTTGACCTGGGACTCGGCGATCCGCTTGACGACCTCCGCGCTGACCGCGGTCTGCACGGCCACCGGGAACTTGGGCTGCGGCTCGGGCACCTCGGCCGGGGCCGGCTGCGCGGTGGCCTCGCGGACCTCGGTGAAGACCTTCTCCAGCTGGCCCTGGAAGTCCTGCAGCGCCTGCTCGGCCTCTTCCAGGGTGATGTCGCCCCGGCCGATCAGCGACTCGGTGTACAGCTTGCGCACCGAGCGCTTCTTGTCGATCAGGTCGTACATCAGCGGCTGGGTGAAACCGGGGTTGTCGGTCTCGTTGTGGCCGCGGCGGCGGTAGCAGATGAGGTCGATGACCACGTCCTTGTTGAACGCCTGGCGGAACTCGAAGGCGAGTCGTCCGACGCGGACCACGGCCTCCGGGTCGTCACCGTTCACGTGGAAGATCGGCGCCTCGATCATGCGCGCCACGTCGGTGGCGTACATCGAGGAGCGGGACGCGGTCGGGGCGGCGGTGAAGCCGACCTGGTTGTTGATCACGATGTGCACGGTGCCGCCGGTGCGGTAGCCGCGCAGCTGCGACATGTTCAGCGTCTCCGCGACCACGCCCTGGCCCGCGAAGGCCGCGTCGCCGTGGAGCGCGATGGGCAGGACGGTGAAGTCCGTGCCCGCCTTGCCGATGATGTCCTGCTTGGCGCGGGCGACGCCCTCCAGGACCGGGTCCACCGCCTCCAGGTGGGAGGGGTTGGCGACCAGCGAGACCTGGATCTGCTCGCCGTCCAGACCGGTGAAGGTGCCCTCGGCGCCCAGGTGGTACTTCACGTCGCCGGAGCCGTGCATCGACTTCGGGTCGAGGTTGCCCTCGAACTCCCGGAAGATCTGCGCGTAGGACTTGCCGACGATGTTGGCCAGGACGTTCAGCCGGCCGCGGTGGGCCATGCCGATGACGACCTCGTCCAGACGGGACTCGGCGGCCGCGTCGATCACCGCGTCCAGCAGCGGGATGACGGACTCGCCGCCCTCCAGCGAGAAGCGCTTCTGACCGACGTACTTGGTCTGCAGGAAGGTTTCGAACGCCTCGGCCGCGTTGAGCCGGCGCAGGATCCGCAGCTGCTCGTCGCGCTCCGGGCTGGTGTGCTGGCGCTCCACCCGGTCCTGGATCCACTTGCGCTGCTTGGGGTCCTGGATGTGCATGAACTCGATGCCGGTGGTGCGGCAGTACGAGTCGCGCAGCACGCCGAGGATGTCGCGCAGCTTCATCATGGACTTGCCGGCGAAGCCGCCGACCGCGAACTCGCGCTCCAGGTCCCACAGGGTGAGGCCGTGCTCGACGATGTCCAGGTCGGGGTGCTTGCGCTGGCGGTACTCCAGCGGGTCGGTGTCGGCCATGACGTGGCCGCGGACCCGGTAGGAGTGGATCAGGTCGAAGACCCGGGCCGCCTTGGTGACGTCGTCGTCGTGGCTGACGTCGATGTCCCGCAGCCAGCGCACCGGCTCGTAGGGGATGCGCAGCGCCTCGAAGATGTCGTCGTAGAAGCCGTTCTCACCGAGGAGGAGGTTCGAGACGATCCGCAGGAACTCGCCGGAGGCGGCGCCCTGGATGGTGCGGTGGTCGTAGGTCGAGGTCAGCGTCATGACCTTGGAGACGCCCAGCTTGTTCAGGGTGTCCTGGGAGGTGCCCTGGAACTCGGCCGGGTACTCCATCGAGCCCACGCCCATGATCACCGACTGGCCGGGCATCAGGCGGGGCACCGAGTGGACGGTGCCGATGCCACCCGGGTTGGTCAGCGAGACCGTGACCCCGGTGAAGTCGTCCATGGTGAGCTTGTTGGCCCGGGCGCGGCGGACGATGTCCTCGTACGCCTGCCAGAACTCGAAGAAGTTGAGCGTCTCGGCCTTCTTGATGGCCGCGACGACCAGCTGCCGCTCACCGTTGGGCTTGACCAGGTCGATGGCCAGGCCGAGGTTGATGTGCGGCGGCTTGACCAGCGTCGGCTTGCCGTCCTTCTCCGCGAAGGACCAGTTCATCGACGGCATGGTCTTGATCGCCTGCACCATGGCGTAGCCGATGAGGTGGGTGAAGGAGACCTTCCCGCCCCGGGCCCGCTTGAGGTGGTTGTTGATGACGATCCGGTTGTCGAACAGCAGCTTCACCGGGACGGCGCGCACGGACGTGGCCGTGGGGATCTCCAGCGAGGCGTTCATGTTCTTCGCGACGGCGGCACCGGGGCCACGCAGCGTGATGAACTCCGCGGACGTGGGCGCAGCGGCCGGCTCGGCCTTCTTCGCGGCCGCGGCCGGGGCGGCCGGCGCCTGCGCGGCGGGCTTCGCCGCCACCGGAGCCGCCGGCTTCGCCGCGGGGGCGACGGCCGGAGCGGCCGGGGCCTGCGCCGCGGGCGCGGCCTGGACGGCCGGCTTCGGGGCGCTCGGCGCGGCGGCCGGCGGGACGATCGGGGTCTCGGCGGCGTCCGCGGCGGCGACGCCCGGAGCCTGGGCCCCTGCCTGCGGCGGTGCGGCTACCGCAGAGCTGGTGTCCTGGCCGGGCTTGTAGTCGGCGAAGAAGTCCCACCAGGCTCGGTCGACCGAGTTCGGGTCCTGGAGGTACTGCTGGTAGATCTCGTCGACGAGCCACTCATTGGCACCGAACGCGGCGGCAGGGTTCTTCCCTTGCCCGTCCTGTTCGGTCGAGACGCTCGAGGTGTTGGGGGACTGTGGCGACACGGCGGCAACCGCCCTCTTCCGCTTCCTAAGGTGGTGGACAGCGGGAATAAAGGCTACGCCTATCCGCACCTTACGTGCAGGCCGCACCGGTCATCGTCGCGCAAGTCACATTGATCGGCGGGTTTCGGGGTATGACTTGGCGGGAAACACCCCTGGTTCCGCCGACGCCGGATGACGCCGCGCAGCGCCCACACGCCCACTGTGTGCTTCCGCCCCCGACCCTACGTCAACACCGGTCGCGAGCGGTCCCCGGAAGGCTGACCTTGATCCGGCATCCGCGTGGGGATTCAGCCACCCGGATGCGCCCGCCGTGCAGATCGACCGCCCAGCGGGCGATCGCCAGCCCCAGACCGGTGCCGCCGTCCCCGCCCGGCCCCTTGGCCTTCGGCCCGCCCCGGTTGAAGCGCTCGAAGACCCGGTAGCGCTCCGCCTCCGGGATGCCGGGGCCCTCGTCCAGCACCTCCAGCTCCAGGCTCTGCGGGCCCTCGCCGCGCCGGGCCCGCAGCGTGACCCGGCCGTGCATGGGGCTGTGCTTGACCGCGTTGTCGATGAGGTTGGCGACCACCTGGTGCAGCCGCTCGGCGTCCGCGTGGGCGGTCAGGTCGGACGGGAAGACATCGAGTTTCAGATGCACGTCCGTGCGCGAATGGGCGCCCGAGCGGGCGTCGGAGGCGGCGCTGCGGGCCATGCTCGCCTCCTTGAGGATCCCGGCCAGGTACGGCCACACCTCGAAGCGCCTGGCGTGCAGCGGCACCACGCCGTTGTCCAGCCGGGACAGGTCCAGCAGCTGCTCGACCAGCCGGCCCAGCCGCTGGGTCTGGCGCAGCGCGACCCGCATCGTCTCCGGGTCGGCCTCCGAGACGCCGTCCACGACGTTCTCCAGCACGGCCCGCAGCGCCGCGATCGGGGTGCGCAGCTCGTGCGAGACATTGGCGACCAGCTCCTTGCGGTGGGTGTCCACCGCCTCCAGGTCGGCCGCCATGCGGTTGAAGGCGGTGGCCAGGTCGCCGAACTCGTCCCGCCGCTCCGCGGCCCGCACGCGCCGGGTGTAGTCACCGTGCGCCATCGCCTGGGTGACCTCGGTCATCTCGTCCAGCGGGGCGGACAGCCCGTGCGCCACGAACTGCGTGATCAGCAGCGAGGCGATGATGGAGAAGACCGTGATGATGCGCAGCTCGGTGTCGGAGTGCACGGCCACGAACACCAGCAGGGTGGTGATGATCACGGATCCGATCACCAGCGCGCCGAGCGCGGCCTTCACCGAGCGGAACGGGTCGATGGGCCGCAGCGCCTCCCACAGCCGGCTCCACGCGGCCCGCCAGGGCACCGGCTTCATGCCGACCTCATGCCGCGGGGGTCTCCAGCGCGTAGCCGACGCCGTGCACCGTACGGATGCGCTCCGCGCCGATCTTGCGCCGCAGCGCCTTGATGTGGCTGTCCACGGTCCGGGTGCCGGAGGCGTCCGCCCAGTCCCACACCTCGGCCAGCAGCTGCTCCCGGGAGAGCACCGCGCGCGGGGTGTTGGCCAGGCAGACCAGCAGGTCGAACTCGGTCGGAGTGAGGTGCACGTCACTGCCCCGGACCCGCACCCGGCGCTGCGCGTGGTCGATCTCCAGCTCACCCAGGCGGAGGATGCCGCTGCGCGGGGTGTGCGCGGCCAGCGCGGCCCGCTCCACCCGCCGCAGCAGGACGTGCACCCGGGCCGCCAGCTCCCGCATGGAGAACGGCTTGGTCATGTAGTCGTCCGCGCCGACGCCGAGACCGACCAGCATGTCGGTCTCGTCGTCGCGCGCGGTGAGCATCAGCACCGGGACCGGGCGTCTGGCCTGCACCCGCCGGCACACCTCCAGGCCGTCGAAGCCCGGCAGCATCACGTCCAGCACCAGCAGGTCGGGCTGCCACGCCTCCGCGGTGTCCACCGCGGCCGGGCCGTCGCCGGCGGTCTGCACCTGGAAGCCCTCGGCCCGCAGCCGGGCCGCGATGGCCTCCGCGATCGTGGGATCGTCCTCGACGACCAGGACCCGGCGCTGCGCACCCGGGGTGGTCGCGGCGGCGCCGTTCTGGGTGGTGTGAGTCTGATCCATACGCCCGCCCCTGCGTCGTCCTTGCTGCCGCGGCCCGGGCCTGGTCACGTGCCCCGGCCGCCTTTCGTAAGAAGGCAGCGTAAAGGCACCGTGCGTAGCTCGGCTACGCAGCCCGAGTCGCGAGGTGGACCACGTCCGGGACACCCCGGGCAACAGGGATCTCTTCGGTCCGTACCCCAGTGAACCCGGCATTCCGGAGGGCTTCCTCGAACACGGACGAGGGCTGCGCGGACCACACGGCGAGCACTCCACCGGGTGACAGCCGGTCCGCGCAGGCGGCCAGTCCGGCGGGGGAGTAGAGGCCGCCGTTGTCCTCGGTGACGGTCCAGCCGGGACCGTTGTCGATGTCCAGGCACAGCGCGTCGTAGGTGTCGCTCGTCTCATGGACGTAAGTCACCAGGTCGGCCGGGATGATTTCGGCGCGCGGATCGGTCAGGGCCCGGGCGGACACCGCCGACAGCGGCCCGTCGCGGTGCCAGTCGATGACCGCCTGCTCGCGCTCGACCACCGCGATCCGGCCCCAGCGCGGCTCCGCGGCGGCCTCGGCCAGCGAGAAGCCCACCCCCAGCCCGCCGATGAGCACGGCGGGGGCCAGGCGGCCGGCGGGCAGCGCCTCCAGCGCGGCACGGATCAGCAGCCGCTCCGAGCGGCCGTCGGAGGTGTCCATCAGGAAGCAGCCGTTGGCGATGATCTCGAACACCGCCGAGGGGTCCTCGCCGCGCCGCCGCAGCACCACCTCGCCGTGCGGTCCGTCCCTGCGATCGAGGACCACCGGCCGGGGTACCCGCTGGTGACCGGCGGCGATCTGGTGCGGCGCGTGCATGAATGACCTCCGGGAGGTGTACATGGACGAGTGTGACGGCTGATCGGTTGTGCGATGTGAGAGCAATCACACACCGGTCATGCGTCGCCGTGCGGCTTCATGGTCGATTGTCGACCGTGGGGATGATCTTCGTCAGGGGGCGGCCCCGGGAAGGGCGCCGGCCTCGGGAGGGAGCTGGGGAGCGATGAGCGGCACGGTCACGGAATGGCGCACCACCTCGCGCGCGGCCACCGGCGCCACGGCTGGCGAGGCCCGTGCGGCGTGCGATCTCCCCAGGGCCGCGGTGGCCACCGCCCGCTGCCATGCCGCCACCGCGCCCGGCCATGCCGCCACCGCACCGGATGCCGGCACCCCGCAGCTGGGCGCGGGCGCGGCCCGCCGGCGGTGGAGGCTGCCGCGCCCCGGCCGGGTGCCGGCGCGGTTGACGGCCGCCTGTGCCGCGACGCCGTTCGCCGTCGGCTACGCCCTGGTGCTGATCGCCACCTCGCTCTTCGTGGGGTTCGGCGACCCGGGCACGGTGGACTCCGCGCTGAACGGATCGAGTACCGATGTCTCGCATCTGGCCGAGCGGCCGCTGGTGGTGCTGCCGGCGAGTGCCGTCTGGGTCGCGGGCGGGATGTTCCTGCCGTTCATCGCGCTCTTCGTGCTGGTGGTCGGGGCACTGGAGCGCCGCGTGGGCGGGCTGCGCGCGGCCGGGGTCTTCCTGCTCGGTCATGTCACCGCCACCATGCTCACCGAGCTGCCGGTCGCGGTCTCCGTCGCCGTGGGGCATCTGCCCGGCAGCTCGCTGCGCAGGCTGGACTACGGCATCAGCTACGGCCTGCTGGCCTGCACCGCCGCCCTCGCCGCGCTGCTGCGCCCCCGCGCTCGGCTGCCGCTGCTCGTCGCCGTCGGGGCGGTGCTGGCCGTCGCCCTGGTGCGGCTGAACGACCCCCTCACCGACTGGGGCCATCTGCTGGCCCTGCTCACCGGCCTGGCCTGCTGGCCGTACGTCCGCGGCACGGCCGCCCGGCGCGCGGCCGCCCAGGGTGCGGCCGCTCAGGGCGCGGCGGGTCGCTGACCTCGGCGGCCGTCGACCGCCCGGCTTTGTGTCTCCCCTCCCGTCACGGTTGATCGCTCAGAGCGAACACGCCCTCGGGAACATCAGGCGGCTCCGAAGCATTGAGTCGGCATAGCTCAACTTGCCTGCCGAAGGGGAGATCATGGCTTCGACGTCCACACCGCTCACCCTGCCCGTGCTGCCCCTCGACGACGAGGTGGTACTGCCCGGCATGGTGGTGCCGCTGGACCTTTCCGACCCGGATGTACGCGCCGCGGTGGAGGCCGCGCAGGCCGCCGCGCGGGGTGGCACCGGCAAGCCACGGGTGCTGCTCGTGCCGCGCATCGACGGGACGTACACGGCGGTCGGCGTGCTCGGCACCGTCGAGCAGGTGGGCCGGCTCTCCGACGGCGACCCCGGCGCGCTCATCCGGGGCGTGAGCCGGGTGCGCATCGGCGCCGGGACCACCGGCCCCGGTGCCGCGCTCTGGGTGGAGGGCACCCGTATCGAGGAGGTCACCCCCACTGCGCCCGATTCACAGACGGGGCTGCCCGGTTCGGTGACCGAGCTGGTCAAGGAGTACAAGGCCCTGGCCACCAGCTGGCTCCGCAAGCGCGGCGCCTGGCAGGTCGTCGACCGCGTCCAGCAGATCGACGACGTCTCGCAGCTCGCGGACAACTCCGGGTACTCCCCCTTCCTCACCGTCCAGCAGCGCATCGAGCTGCTGGAGACCGCCGACCCGGTCGCCCGCCTCAAGCTCGCCGTCCGCATGCTCAGCGACCATCTCGCCGAGCAGGACGTGGCGGAGTCGATCGCCAAGGACGTCCAGGAAGGCGTCGACAAGCAGCAGCGCGAGTTCCTGCTGCGCCGTCAGCTGGAGGCGGTGCGCAAGGAGCTGGCGGAGCTCAACGGCGATCCGGAGGACGAGTCCGATGACTACCGGGCTCGGGTGGAGGCCGCCGACCTGCCGGAGAAGGTCCGCCAGGCGGCGCTGAAGGAGGTCGACAAGCTGGAGCGGGCCAGCGACCAGAGCCCGGAGGGCGGTTGGATCCGCACCTGGCTCGACACCGTGCTGGAGCTGCCCTGGCAGGAGCGGACCGAGGACGCCTACGACATCCAGGGCGCCAAGGCGGTGCTGGACGCCGACCACGCCGGCCTGGAGGACGTCAAGGAGCGCATCACCGAGTACCTGGCGGTGCGCAAGCGGCGCGCCGACCGCGGGCTCGGCGTGGTCGGCGGGCGGCGCGGGGGCGCGGTGCTGGCCCTGGTCGGCCCGCCCGGCGTCGGCAAGACCTCGCTGGGTGAGTCCGTGGCCCGCGCCATGGGGCGCAAGTTCGTCCGGGTGGCGCTCGGCGGCGTCCGTGACGAGGCGGAGATCCGCGGCCACCGGCGCACCTATGTCGGCGCGCTGCCCGGCCGGATCGTCCGGGCTGTCAAGGAGGCCGGCTCGATGAACCCGGTCGTCCTCCTCGACGAGATCGACAAGGTCGGCTCGGACTTCCGCGGCGACCCGGCCGCCGCCCTGCTGGAGGTCCTGGACCCGGCGCAGAACCACACCTTCCGGGACCACTACCTGGAGGTGGAACTGGACCTGTCCGACGTGGTCTTCCTGGCCACCGCCAACGTCCTGGAGGCCATCCCCGAGGCCCTGCTGGACCGGATGGAGCTGGTCCGCCTCGACGGCTACACCGAGGACGAGAAGGTCACCATCGCCCGTGGCCACCTGCTCCCGCGCCAGCTGGAGCGGGCTGGCCTGGAGCCCGGCGAGGTCGTGGTGGAGGAGGCCGCGCTGCGCAAGCTCGCCGGGGAGTACACCCGCGAGGCGGGCGTACGCACCCTGGAGCGTTCCCTCGCGCGGCTGCTGCGCAAGGTGGCGGCGGAGGCCGAGCTCGGCGAGCGCGAGCTGCCGTCCACCATCGGGGTGGACGAGCTGCGCCCGCTCATCGGGCGGCCGCACCACACCCCGGAGTCGGCGCAGGACCCGGCCGAGCGGCGCACCGCGGTGCCGGGCGTGGCCACCGGCCTGGCGGTCACCGGCGCGGGTGGCGATGTGCTCTTCGTCGAGGCGTCGCTGGCCGACCCGGAGACCGGCGGCGCGGGGCTGACCCTCACCGGCCAGCTGGGCGATGTGATGAAGGAGTCCGCGCAGATCGCCCTCTCCTTCCTCCGCAGCCACGGCGCGGAGCTGGAGCTGCCGGTGGCCGATCTCAAGGAGCGCGGCATCCATCTGCACGTACCGGCGGGCGCGGTGCCCAAGGACGGTCCGAGCGCCGGCATCACCATGACGACCGCGCTGGCCTCGCTGCTGTCGGGCCGTCAGGTGCGGCCGGAGGTGGCGATGACCGGTGAGGTCTCGCTGACCGGCCGGGTGCTGCCGATCGGCGGGGTCAAGCAGAAGCTGCTGGCCGCGCACCGGGCGGGCATCACCGAGGTGATCATCCCCAAGCGGAACGAGCCGGATCTGGACGACGTCCCGGCCGAGGTGCTGGAGAAGCTCTCCGTCCACCCGGTCTCGGACGTCCGGCAGGTGCTTCAGCTGGCGCTGCAGCCCGCGGCCGTGGAGCGCGAGGTCCCGCTGGCGGCCTGACGCGGGCCGCGCGCCGCGCCTCCCCGGTGGGCTCGATGCCCGCCGGGGAGGCGCGGCGCTCTGACGGTGTGGGGGGTTCGGTGCGGAGGAGCGGCTCAGCCGTAGGCGAGGGCCTGCAGCCGGTCGTAGGCCCCGTTGAAGCGGTCGTGGTCACCCACGGTCGGGCCGGTGGAGGTGTACTGCCAGATGGTGTGGAAGCCCCAGCCGGCCGGGAGTTCGCCGACCGAGGTGCCGTAGCGCGGGATCCACAGCGGGTTGATGCTGCCGAAGCTGCCGCTGTTGCCGGTGCAGGTCTTCCACCAGCCGGTGGAGGTGTAGATCACCGGGTCGCGTCCGGTGCGTGCCCGGTAGGTGTTGGTGAAGTCCTTCAGCCAGCTGACCATGGCGCTCTGGCTCTTGCCGTAGCAGGTCGAGCCGTAGGGGTTGTACTCGATGTCCAGCGCGCCGGGCAGCGTCCTGCCGTCCCGCGACCAGCCGCCGCCGTTGTCGACGAAGAAGTTGGCCTGGGCGGCGCCGCTGGAGACGTTCGGCAGTGCGAAGTGGTACGAGCCGCGGATCATGCCGACGTTGTACGACCCGTTGTACTGCTGGGCGAAGTAGGGGTTCTCGTACGTCGTGCCCTCGGTCGCCTTCACATAGGCGAACCGGACGCCGCTGTTCCACAGGGTCGACCAGGCGACGTTTCCGTTGTGGCTGCTGACGTCGACGCCTTCCACCGAGGCGAGGTCCGCGGCGGCGTCCTCGTCGGTGCCGGTGCCCCGGGGGGCGCCGCCTTCGTGCTTGATGATCTGCGAGCCCGCCCAGTGGTCGTCGGGTCCGGGCAGCGGGCGCCGGTCGGCGGCCGAGACCGTACCGGACAGGGCGAAGGAGAGGGTCAGCAGCGCGGCGAGGGTCGCGACGATCGCGGTCAGCGCGCGCCGGGTGGACCGCCGGTCGGGTCGCCGGGCGGATCCAGGTCTGAGGACAGGCATGGCTTGCCTCCGAGAGCCTCGAGGGGGGAGAGGTTGGGCCAGGGTTTTGGTGTGGCCATGTCATCTTCGACGCTACGGGCGTAGATAGCGGGGGAGAAGAGGGTCCGGGTGCTGCCGTTGGTCTAATCCTGCGAAATACTGACTCAGCTGCGGCGACGACCGCGACTGAAGGAAAATTTCGTATCGCTGAAAATCCGGAGAGGGCGCTGACGTGCACAATACCGGGATCGAGCCGCCCGGGCCGGGAGGCTCACACGTCGAGGGTTCCATGGGTGTGGACCGCGCATTCCTGGCTCTCGAACGCGAATTGGCGGTATTTCTCCGCCGGGCCAGGGCGTCCTCGGGGGAAATGGCCCGCGAGGTGCACCCCGATCTGGAACCCGCGGCGTACGGGCTGTTGCTGCGTCTGGAGGACGGCGGGCGGCAGCGGGCGACGGACCTGGCGGCCTATTTCGGGGTCGGCAAGGCGACGATGAGCCGTCAGTTGCGCGCCCTGGAGACGCTGGGGCTGGTGACCCGGGCTCAGGATCCGGCGGACGGGCGCGCCTTCCTGGTGCAGCTGACGGACGAGGGCCGGGAGCGCTTCCGGCGGGTCCGGACGGCCCGGCGGGCGCAGTACGCGCGGCGGCTGGCGGCGTGGGAGCGCAGCGAGGTGGCCGAGCTGGCCCGGCTGCTGCACCGGCTGAACGGCGCCCAGGAGGCCGAGGAGCAGCCTCCGGGTCCGGCGTGAACCCGGCGCGACGGGTCCGGGGCGGCGCCACCGGGCGCCGGGCCGGCCCGGCCGGCGTGAACCGCGAAGGCGCGAAGCGCTGCGGGCCGGCGGGGTCAGAGCTCCGCGAGGATCGCCGCCGCGTCGTCGTGGATCTTCCCGTACGGGGCCCCGGCCGACTCCGGGTCCGCGTTCTCGGCCGCCCGGACCCTGTCGATCAGCCCCTGCGGGCCCTCCTTGCGCAGCACCGCGAACGCCTCCGTCCAGTCGCCCGCGCCGAACACCTCCACCCAGCGGGAGGCGCCGTCGGTCAGGGCGGCCAGGGCGCGGGTCTCCGCGCGCGGGCGCACGCCGGTCACCGCCCGGACCGCGACGGCGGGGTCGGCTGCGGCGGTGAAGAATCCGTCCTCGGTGTTGCGCAGCTCGGCCAGCCGGCGGCCGGCGGCGCGCAGCCGGTCGATCCGGTCGTCCAGCACCGGCGACACGGTGCCTGCCGCGTCCTCGATCAGGAGTACGGAGTCGGAGAGCACCAGGTATTCCACCCGGTGGTCGTCCCAGCGGGCGGCGACCACGGTCGCCTGCGGGGTGCGCTGGTGAGAAAGGTCACAGCTCTCGCGGTGTGTATCGGCGGTTCGTTCGATTGCGGTGGAGAGACACGACGCCAGAGGCATATCCCGCCGCGAACCGGACAGATCGAGAAGCGCCCCGCCGAGCCGTGCGGTGAACCACGGCACCCCGTGTACGCAGCCGTCCTCCCCCTCGGGCGGGGTGACCCCGTCCAGCAGTACCAGCGCTCCGCCGTGCCCGGACGCTGGTAGCGCTACTGACGCATAGTCCTCATTGGGGCGTTGGGGATCACCCGGGGCGGTCGCGAGTTCGATGCGCATTCAAGCAGTCTGCCGGAGTCGGGCCGGTCGGGTGCTGATCCGGGCGCCACGGGGTAGATCTGGTACGGACCAGCGCCCTGGATGCCGGGTTGAGGGCGAGATGGGTGATTCCTGGCAGTTGGGGGTGCGAATATTGCCAGGAGCGGGAAGTGTTTTCCAGCCGTGGGGAGGGATTGGGCAGGAGTGGGATGAAGCGGAAGTTGAAGGTCAACTTCGCAATGATGTTCACTCGTTCAGGTGGCCGGGCATGTGTTGCGCGTCCGCCTCACAGTGGTACTGGAATGGTCGGATTCCGTGCCAGGGGTGGAGCTCCACACACAAGTTGAACTCCCGTCACCTTCTGGTTCCTCAGCGGATCGGGCGAGAAAAGATTGTGAGCACCGGTGCGGAAGAAGCGGCTTCGGGGCAGCAACGACGAGCAGAGCGGGGAACCGATCCCCGGCGAGGCGCGCGAGACGGGTGTCGCCCCGGCGCGCCGGTCCACACGCGTCCGTAACCGGCTCGTCCTCTCCGTCGCGATGGTCTCCGTCGCCGTCGCGGCCGCCGGTGCCCCCGCCATAGCGGCGGCCATCGACACCACCCACCGCTCACAGCGCCTGGTCGAGCTGGCCGAGGCCAACCGCGAGGCCGTGGTCCTCGCCCACTCGCTGGCCGACGAGCGGGACGCGATGACCGAGTTCGTCGCCGCCGGCCGCAGCTCCGCCTCCGGCGCGGGCGTCTCCGAGAGCCAGCGGGCCCGGGTCGACCGCCAGGTCACCGAGTTGCGCCCGGACGCCCCGGGCGCGCTGCGGCGGCTGCTCGACGAACTCCCCAGGCTGCGGCAGCAGGCGCTGACCGGCCACGGCTCGGCACTGGACGTCTTCGAGGGCTACACCCGCACCCTCCAGGCCCTCCAGGACCTCTCCGGCGCCCTCGCCCGCGACATGCCCGAGCGCGCCGACACCGGCAGCGCCGCCGCCCTCGCCGCCCTCGGCCGGGCCGGTGAGCAGGCGTCCGCCACCCGCGGCCTGCTGCTCGGGGCGCTCTCCGGGGACGGCGGCCGCACCGAGCTGAGCGGCGCCGCCCAACGCACCGACCTGCGCGAACAGGCCGCCCTCGCCGACTTCGAGCAGCTCGCGCCGGACGACGTACGGGAGCGCTTCGCCAGCACCGTCAACGGCACCGAGGTCACCGCGGCCGACCGCTACCTGGACCGGCTCACCGACGCCTCCCGGCTGTCCGCATCCGATCTGCTGCTGGACGACAAGCGCGTGGCGGCCGCCCTCTCGGCCCGGATCGACCGGATGCGCGGCGTCGAGTCCGCCCTTGCCACCGCCGAGCTGGAGCGGCTGGAGCAGCTGCGCGACGACGACGTCGAAGATCTTGAGATCCAGATCGGCCTGGTCGGCGCCTGCCTGCTCCTCGCGCTGGGCGCCAGCGTCTCCACCGGCCGCTCCATGACCCGCCCGCTGGCCGCGCTGCGGCTGGGCGCGCGCCGCGTCGCCGCCGACCCGGTCACCGAGGAACCGGTGGCGTACCGCGGGAAAAACGACGAGTTCGCGGACGCGGTGCGCAGTGTCAACGATCTCCAGCAGGCCGTGCGGCGCGAGCGGGAGCGGTCCGAGAAGCTCGACGCCGACCGCACCCGGCTGGTCGGCGAACGGCGCCGGCTCGCCGACGAGCGCACCGATCTGCGCCGCGAGCGGGACCAGGCCGTCGCCCGCCTGGACGGCCTTCGCGAGCGGGTGCACGGCAGCTTCGTCAGCCTGGCGCTGCGCAATCTCAGCCTCATCGAGCGTCAGCTGGCCGTGATCGAGGGCCTGGAGGAGCGCGAGACCGACCCGGACCGCCTGGAGACCCTCTTCCAGCTCGACCACCTCGCCACCGGGATGCGCCGCTACAGCGAGAACCTCCTGGTCATCGCCGGTTCCGAGCACCGGGTCACGCACCCGGGGCCGGTGCCGCTGCTGGATGTGCTGCGCGCCTCGATCAGCGAAGTCGAGAAGTACGACCGGGTGCGGATCGAGTCCCTGCCGCCGAACTCCTACCTCACCGGGCACGCCGCCGACAGCATCAGCCATCTCGTCGCCGAGCTGCTGGAGAACGCCACCGCCTTCTCCCCGCCGGAGGCGCCCGTCCAGGTCTCCGGCTGGCTGCTGGACACCGGCGAGCTGATGCTCTCGGTCCAGGACCAGGGCATCGGCATGGCCCCCGCCCGGTACGAGGAGCTGAACAACCGGCTGGCCGAGCCGGTCCCCGACACCTCCAAGGGGCCGAACGCCGACGACCCGCTGGGCCTCGGCCTGTACGTCGTCACCCGGCTCGCCGCCAAGCACGGTGTCCGGGTCCAGCTGCGGGAGCAGCCGCAGGGCGGCGTCTCGGCCGTGGTGCTCCTCCCGGCCAGGATCCTCTCGGCCCCACCCGCGGAGGCGGAGCCGGTCGAGCCGGTCGAGGCGGTCGAGGCGGGGTTTGCGGCGGCCGGGCCTGTCGAGGCCGGGTTTGCTGGGGCCGCGTCCGCCGAGTCGGGGGTTGCCGAGGCCGGGCCCGCTCCGGTGCCGTCGGCCTCCGGCGCGGGAGCGGCCGGCGTCGGCCAGAGCCTCCCGGGCGTGGTCGCCGAGGCCAACTCCAACGCCCTTCCGAGCCAGGCCCGCTCGCTGGCCACCCCGACGACCGAGCCGGACGCCGCCTCCGCGGCGGCAGCCGATGCCCCGGCGCCCGGCGCCGACGAGAACGCCCCGGAGGAGCAGGCCGCGCCAGGCATCGAGGGTGCCCAGGCGGTGCCGGATGTGGCGAACGCCCAGGGCGCGCCGAGTGCGGCCGGTGGGCATGGTGCGCTGGGTGCCGAGGGCACTCAGGGTCTGCCGGGCGCCGCGGATGGGCAGGCCCCGCCGACTGCCGCCCGGTCGTGGGACACGGACCCCGCCGGGGGCCCGCACGCGGCCGAGCCGGTGCGCCCGGACGCCCGCCCGGCCGCGGAAGAGGCCATTCCGGAGCCCCGGCTGTCCTGGCTCCCGACCGGGAGCACCGGAACCGGTGAAACCGGCCCGATGGACGGCGCCGGGCTCCCGGGCGCGGTCGACGGCCTGGGCGACCCCGACGACGAGCCGGAGTTCGTCCCGGACGTCGAGATCGACGACGAGCCGGACACGGATCCGCTGGTCGTCGCCGCCGAGCGGACCATCCAACTGGCCGCCATCCGGGGCGACCTGCGCCCCGGCCCCCACCCCGAGCCCGAGTACCCGCAGGACGGGACCACCGCAGCCGACACTCCGTCACCGGCCGCGCCGACGCCTGCTGACGACACGCCCCCCCGGGGCGACGAGCGTGCCTCCGAGACGGCACCGTCTCCCGCTGTGCCTAGGCCGTCGGACGACGCGCGAGCCTTGAGCGACCTGGCCGCAGCCGACGACGTGCGCGCCTCGGGGAGCCTGGACATCGCCGACGACCTGCGCGGCCCGGCCGATGCCCCTGCCTCCGGGGACGTGAACACCACCGGCGGCGTGAACAACGCGGGCGAGGTGCGCGCCGCCGAGGACTCGCGCGGCCCGGGGGACTCGCGCGTCCCCGACGAGGCGCGCAGCCCGGGCGACATGAGCGCTGCCGAGGACGTGCGCGATTCGGGCGAGGTGCGTGCCGCCGAGGATGTGCGAGCCTCGGGCGACGTGGGCGCTGCCCAGGACGTGCGCGCCTCGGGCGGAGTGCGTGGCCCGGAGGACGTGCGGAGCCTGGACGGCTGGCGCAGCTCAGTGGAGCCGGCCGCCGCGGATGGCCCGAGTGCCCAGGACGGCCTGCGCGGTCCGGCCGACCCGAACGCCGGGGACGACCTCCCCGCCGCCGACGACCTGTGCGTCCCGGACGACTGGCCCAGCCTCGACGCGGCCGCGCCGGCGCCCGGCCGCTCCTGGAGCGACTCCCTGTCGTCCGACTCCGTGTCGTCCGGCCCCGTGCCGCCCGACCGTGCCGGACACGGTCCGATGGCGGGCGACCTGGCCGGCCTCGGCCCCGCCTCGTACGACTCCGACGCGGCTGCCACGGCGCCCTCCGATTCCGGTGCGCCCGGCTCGGCACCGAACGACCCGGCACCGCAATCGCACGAACCGGCGTCGGGCGAACCGGCGTCGGGCGAACCGACACTGCCGGACCTGGCACCGAACGACCTGGCATCGGACGACCTGGCGCCGAACGACGAGGCACTGCCCGACCCGGCACCGTACGATCCCGCCTCCGCCGAGGCGGCCGCCCCGGGCTCGGGCCCCGCCCACTCGGGCACGTCCGAACGCGCCTCGCTCGGTGGGGCGGCGGACGGACCGAGCGCCGGGCCGGACCGGGAGCCGGGCCCCTTCGGCGCGTACTCGGCGAGCCGGGCCGGTGCGGCGTACCAGGACCCCGAGCCGACGCCGGGCGGCGGCGTGCCCGTGGCGGGCCATGCCTGGCAACAGCCCGGCGAGTCCGGCGAGCCGGGGGGCGGCCGGTGGCTGTCCGGTGGCCCGCACTCCGTCCTGGAGCCCGACGAGCACGCCAGGCCGGGGGCCCCGCTCACGCCGCCTCCGTTGCCCTCCCGGCCGAAGCCGGGCACCCGGCGCGCCGACCGTCCCGGCCCCACCGCCGCGGGCCGCCTCGGCGAGCGCACACCGCCCGGCGGAACCCCCCGCCCGGACGACACACCGTCGGGCGGACTTCCGCGGCACGACCGGCGGCAGGACACGCCGTCGGGCGGCGTCCTCCGCCACGATCTGCGGCAGGACACCCCCTCCGGCGGCGTACCGCGGCATGCGCGGCGGCAGGCTCCGGGCGAGCCGGGCCCGCAGCCGGCCGGTGGGCCGACCAGCGAGCGGCCGATGACCGACACGGGGCTGCCCAAGCGCACCCCGCGGGCCGTGTCACGGCCGACGCCCGCCCCGCGCGAGCGCGCCCGGGGCGTGGACGCCGAGGAACTCCGCCGCCGGCTGGGCGGCTTCCAGCGCGGCGCCCGCGAGGGCCGCCGGGACGCCGAGGCCGGGATCGGACTTCCGGTCGAGGCCGGGCTGACCGAGAGGCTCACCGAGGCGGGGCGCACCACCGAGGCGTCCGGGACGACGGCCTGGCAGCGAGCGGAACAGCCACCGGGCACCGAGCGAACCGAACGAGCGGAACGAGCCGGACGCGCGGAACGGGCGGAGCGAACCGGAGTAACGGAACCAACGGGGGCGCAGGACGAGGGTGGCACTGTTGAGGAGGCACGCGATTGAATGCGCCCACTAGTACCTACGGGCTGAGCACCGAGGCCCGGAATCTGCACTGGCTGCTCGCCAATCTGGTCGAGGAGGTGCCGGGCGTCCGCTCGGTCGCCGTGGTCTCGTCCGACGGGCTGCTGCTGCTCTCCTCCGATCCGCAGGCCAAGGACCGGCCGGCGCACGATCCCACGACCCAGGACGGGCCGAAGGGCTCCAGCGCGGACCTGGCCACCATCGTCTCCGGCCTGGGCAGCCTGACGCTGGGCGCGTCCCAGCTGATGGACGGCGGCGGGGTCAAGCAGACGATGGTCGCGATGGACGAGGGCAGTCTGTTCGTCATGTCGATCAGCGACGGCTCGCTGCTCGGCGTCCACGCCACCCCGGACTGCGACATGACCGTGGTGGCTTACCACATGGCGCTCTTCGTGGGCCGGGCCGGACACGTCCTCACCCCCGAACTCCGCACGGAGCTGCGCTTGTCGATGGAGTCGGCACTGTGACCATCGCGCACGGTCTGCCGATGCGCGGCGCGGCGAGCCGCCGGGCCGCCCGCGTCCGGCCCTACTCGCTCACCGGCGGCCGTACCCGCTCCGGCCATGTCCTGCTGGTCGAGACCTTCGTGGCCGCGCTGGACGGTCCGGACGGGCGCCGCGAGCCGTCCGCCGACAGCCCGAGGGCGGCCCGGCTGCTGCCGGAGATAAAGGCGATCGTGGAGCTGTGCCGCCGGATGCGCTCGGTCGCCGAGATCTCCGCGCTGCTCAGGATCCCGCTGGGCGTGGTCCGCGTACTCCTCAGCGACCTGGCCGACCAGGGCAGGATCCGCGTCTGCGGCACCGGGCGCGTCCCGGCGCAGCCCGACCACGCGTTGCTGGAGAGAGTGCTCGTCGGACTGCGCGCCCTCTGACGCCACCAAGCGATCACGCCGCCACGTCATGACGCCGCCACGTCATGACGGCGCCCCACCGGGCACCCCTCAGGAGCCGGAGCGGACCGCCGTCTTCGTCACCAGCGGCAGCGCGGTCCTGAGCGGCGGCGGCCCGGTCGAGATGGCCGGTGGCGCGGTCTTGACCGGGGGCGGGGCGGTCTTCAGCGGGGGTGGCGGGACGTACCCCTCCATCGGCGGGCTCCCGGCGTCCGGCCGGACCGCGCCCAGCACCGGGTTCCAGGCCAGCGGGGTCACCCGCACCGTGCTGCCCGGGCGCGGCGCCTGCACCACCTGACCGTCGCCCGCGTACATCGCCACATGCGAGGCGTTGGCGAAGTAGACCACCAGGTCGCCGGGGCGCAGCTCGTCCAGCGGCACCCGCGGCAGCTGCCGCCACTGCTGCTGGCTGGTGCGCGGGATGACCCGCCCGGCGTATGCCCAGGCGCTCTGCGTCAGTCCGGAGCAGTCGAACGCGGTCGGCCCCTCGGCGCCCCAGGCGTACGGCTTGCCGATCTGCCGCACCGCGTACCGCAGGGCCTTGTCGCCCTCGACGGACGGGGCGCCCCCGGCGTCGGTGCCCCTGCCGGTGCCCGGGCCGGTATCGGTGCCGCTGCCGGTGACGCGCAGCGGAATCGCGCGGAGCAGTGCCTGCTGCGCGGCCTCCGTCTCGCGGCGCTCGCGCTCGCGCAGCGCGAGCAGTTCGTCGTCGCTCAGCGTGGCGAGGGTCCGCTCGATGGTGTCCAGCCGCCGGGTGACCCGGTCCCGCTGCTTCTTCCGTTTGGCGGTCAGCCGCTGCCGCTTCTTCAGCGCGGCCCGGGCCTGGCCGGCCAGCGTGTCCGCCCGCCGCTCGGCCGCGGTCAGCCGCCGCACGGTGAGTCCCTGCCGGTCGGCGGCGCGGCGCAGCTCGTGCCGCTCGTCGGCGATCAGCCGCAGGTCGCCGCTGATCAGCGAGCGGACCGGGATCGCCAGCCCGGCGGTGCCCCGGTACTGCTGGCGCGCGAGCCTGCCGGCCTGGGCGCGGGCGCCGGCCAGCTCTCCGCGGGCGCGCGCCAGCCGCCGGTCCAGGGTGACCGAGTGGGCCCGCTGGTCGCGCAGCCTCTCCTCGATCGCGTTGTACGCCTCGGTGGCCTCCTCGGCCTGGACGTACAGCGCCCGCAGCCGGGCCAGCAGCTCGGCGACGGAGGGCCGGGCGGCGGGCAGCGGGGCCGCCGGTGGCGGGGCGGCGGGCGGCCGCGCCACCGCGGTCACCGGCCGGGGCAGGGTCACGGCCGCGGCGGCCAGTGAGGCCACACAGACGATGCGGACGATGCGCCCTGACATACGGTCACCTCCGGCTCGATGCCTCGGGTGGATCGTGACACGGGCAGGCGGAGCGCCCCATCCGAGTGGGTTGATCAGATGAACGCGGTCACTCGTCCGGTGGGGTCGCCTCCGGTGGGGTCGCCTGCGGCGGGGCCGGCTCCGTCGGGGTCGGCTCGGACCGGGGTGTGGGCTTGGTCCACGGCCACTTCGGCCCGCCTCGCGGCTTCCCCTCCGGCTGGTACTCGTACCGCCAGCCGCGCACCAGCCCCAGCCGCTTGCTGGTGCCCGCGGGCACCCGCAGATAGACGTGGACGGTCGGCGGGCGGCCGTCGTCGTTCGGCACCGGGATCTCGTAGACCTTCGGCGGCTGCCCGGTGGCGCCCACCAGGACCGGCAGGACCCGCCCGTCCAGCGGGCCGCCCACGAACGCCGTGTTCTCGCTTCTCACCCCACCAGTCTGGCGCAGACCGCGCGCGGCGGGCGGCGCGGGCGGGCACGGGCCCCGGCGGGGCCCCGTCCATCCCGCCCCCCCCGGGCGCTAGCCCTCCTGCCCGGGCTCGGCCAGCAGATGGGAGGCGTCGGCGACCACCGGCACCACCCGCCGCGCCAGCCGCCCGACCGGACCCTCCGCGGGCTCCATGGCCAGCGCGCTCCGGGTCACCTCGGCGGTCTGCGGGTCCGTCGCCGCGGTGGCGATGAGCGAGGAGACGAAGAGGTCGACCAGCCAGTCCCGCAGCTCCTCCGCGGGCTGCTGCTTCTCCTCGTCCAGCCAGATCAGCGAGGCCGCCTCGACCGCCGCGATCCAGGTGCGCACCACCATCCGCAGCCGCGGCCCGGGCTCCGGTACCTCGAAGTGGACGAGGATCTGCTCGGCCGCGGAGCGCCGCACCTCGTCGACGATCGCGGTGGTCCGGGAGGTCTCGGCGACGGTGCCGCCCTGCAGCAGCGCGCTGAATCCGGTGTCGTGGCCGTCCACGAAGGTGAGGTAGCGGTCCAGGGCGCGCCCCAGCCGTTCGCTGAGCGGGCCCACCGGCGCCTCGCTGAAGCAGCGGTCCAGCTCCTTGGCCGCGCTGCGCAGCGCGGCCTCGTACAACTGCGGCTTGCCGCCCGGGAAGTACCGGTAGACGAGCGGGCGGGAGGCCCCCGCCGCCGCGGCCACGTCGTCCAGCGAGACGTCCTCCGGAGCGCGGTGGGCGAAGAGCCCGAGGGCGGCGGAGATGAGCTGGGCGCGCCGTTCCTCGACGCTGAGCCTGCGGTACGAGCCGCGCCGCGCGGCCGCCGGGGCGCTGCCTGTCGTCATGACAGGCAGCGTAACCGTCCAGCCGTGCGGGAAGGCGAGCGGACCGAGCCGTGCGACGGCCGGAAACGGCCGGTCAGGCCAGTCGGCCGCGGCCGCGTCACGGCCGCGGCGGGCATGATCAGGTCGGCGGGTCCGGGCCGCGCCAGAGCCGGTGGTGACCCTCAGACTCGGCGGTCGGGCGGGCGGTCCCGGGCCGCGTTCCGGAGCC
Organism: Streptomyces sp. JLBT605; assembly: GCF_058215555.1. Classification (NCBI taxonomy): domain Bacteria; kingdom Bacillati; phylum Actinomycetota; class Actinomycetes; order Kitasatosporales; family Streptomycetaceae; genus Streptomyces; species Streptomyces sp. JLBT605. The sequence goes on along the minus strand of NZ_CM177087.1, from coordinate 1,940,252 downwards.
GGCGGTGACGCTCAGGCCAGCAGCCCCGAGCTGCGCCACAGCCTGCGGCCGACCCCGCGCAGCACCCCGATGTCGTCAAGGAAGTCGGTCAGCCGCTTGGCGCCGGTCTGCATGACCTCGCGGCGGTGGCCGCTCGCCTTCACCTGCGCGACGGCCTCCCGCTTGTCCAGGCCCACGTTGGTATAGACCTCAGGGTTGACGAAGGCCACCGAGAAGACCCGGGCGAACTCGCCCGAGGTGACCCGGGTGAACTCCTGCGACCAGCGCGGGGCCGTCACCATCTGGCGGCGCAGCTCCTCGCGCGCGTACCGCACATGGCGTGCCTCCTCCACCACGTGGATGCGCGTGACCCCGCGTATCAGCGGCTGGACACGCTCGTCCGGGAAGGTCAGCCGCTGCATCCAGTCCAGGATCTCCTCGCCGAGCAGCGTGGCGGTGAAGGAGCCGGGGGTGGTGGAGACGGTCTTGAAGAACCGGCCCAGGTTCATGTGCAGCCGGCTGACCGGGTAGTACGGGGTGCCGGTGCTGCTGATCACCCGGGCGAACATCTTCGAGTGCCGGCACTCGTCCTCGATCTCGGTGAGGGCGTAGCGCACGTGCGCGCTCGTCGCCGCCTTGTCGTAGATGTGCCGGACCAGCAGCTGCATCAGGATGATCTCGAACCAGATGCCGAGCGAGGCGAGCGCGGCCGCCTCGTGCCGGGAAAGGGCCATCCGCTGCTCCTCGGACATCCGCTGCCACAGCGGGGTGCCGTAGAGCGAGACCAGCTCCGGCGGCCAGAACCACTTGCCGTCCTCGAAGGGCGCGTCCCAGTCCAGCTCGGTGTCGGGGTCGAAGGAGTGCTTCGCCGAGGAGTCGAGCAGCCGCATCGCCACCTGTTCGCGGTCTTTGAGCAGCCCGAGAGCGTCCCGCAGGACCGAGGGTTCGATGGTGGAAGTCATGGCGATGAGCACCTCGTGGTCGGAGTTCCCGGCTTCGACTCCTTATGAGACTGCTTGTCAGCAAGGCCGTCAATGGTTCTCGCCGGACTTGTTGACCGTTGTTCGCGGGCGTGTGAGCCTGCCCATGTTGGTGACCTGTACATGCAATGCCCATCGGGACCTGGACAGGCGAAGGAGTCACGTCAGTGTCGACGCGAGATCTCTACACCCAGCAGCCGCCGCAATCGCTCTGGCAGATACCGGCCACCGGCGCCGCCCGCTTCAACTGGGAGTACGACGAGGGCCGCGACCGGCTCCTCGCGCTCTACCAGAAGGGCAAGGACAAGCAGTGGGACGCGGTGACCCGGATCGACTGGGAGTCGGAAGTGGACCCCTACGATCCGCTCGGCACCCCTGACGACGCGCTCGCCCTCTACGGCACCAAGTACTGGTCGAAGATGACCGAGAAGGACAAGGGTGAACTGCGGCGGCACTTCACCTCCTGGCAGTTCAGCCAGTTCCTCCACGGCGAGCAGGCCGCCATGGTGTGCGCGGCCCGCATCGTGGAGTCCGCCCCCGACCTGGACGCGAAGTTCTACTCCGCCACCCAGACCATGGACGAGGCCCGGCACGCCGAGATCTACGGCCGCTTCCTGCACGAGAAGCTCGGCATGCTCTACCCGGTCAACGGCGACTTCCAGACCCTGCTCGGCGACACCCTCGGCGACTCCCGCTGGGACATGCCCTACCTCGGCATGCAGGTGCTGATCGAGGGGCTGGCCCTCGCCGCCTTCGGTCTGATCCGCGACACCACGAACAAGCCGCTGCCCAAGCAGATCCTGACCTATGTGATGCAGGACGAGGCCCGGCACGTCGCCTTCGGCCGCATGGCGCTGCGCGACTACTACCGCCAGCTGACCGACGCGGAGCTGCGCGAGCGCGAGGAGTTCATCATCGAGGGCTGCTACCTGATGCGCGACCGGCTGCGCGGTGTGGAGGTGCTGGAGAACTTCGGCATCCCCACGACGGAGGCGGAAGAGTACATCGAGCAGTCGGAGTACCTGCACCTCTTCCGGAAGCTGCTGTTCAGCCGGATCGTGCCGTGCGTCAAGGACATCGGGCTGTGGGGGGAGCGGCTGCAGCGCGCCTACGTCGACATGGGCGTCCTGGAGCTGGGCGACGGCAACCTCGATCTGCTGATGGCCCAGGACGAGGAGCAGGCCGAACACCTGGACGCGCAGCGGTTCGCCGCCGAGGAGGCGGCACGGACGGCGGAGGTGGCGGAGGCGATCGCGCAGGGGGCGGAGGACTGACCCAGACGCCCGGCGGACGTGCCCGGCCACCGCACTGGTTAGGGTGCACGCTTATGAACAGGAAATACGGGGTGTGGGCCACGGCCGCGTGTGCGGCTCTGGCGCTTGGTGTGACCGGCTGCGGCGGGGACGACGACAAGTCCGGCGACAAGGCGTCCGGCGGCAACGGGATCGAGACGCTCTCGGCCCAGCAGATCGCCGACAAGGCGAAGAAGGAGCTGAAGTCGGCCACGTCGGTCCATGTGAAGATCGATGGGCAGCTGACCGGCCAGAAGATGAACGCGGACCTCACCATGGACCGCGAAGGCAACTGCCGCAGCTCCATGACGTTCACCACCGCCGGTTCCTACCAGTTGGTGAAGCGTGGCGACCAGATCTGGCTGAAGCCGCAGGGGGGACTCATGAACTCCCTGTTCGGCCCGAAGGGTGCCACCGCCTCCCAGGGCAAGTACATCCACGGCACCACCGCCGACGAAAAGCTCAAGAGCATGGTCCAGGGCTGCGACCTCAAAGAGGCCATGAAGGACACCAGCGACTCCAAGGACCGGAAGTGGGTCAAGGGCGAGTCGGCTGAGGTCGACGGCCAGAAGGTCATCACCCTCAAGGGCACCTCGAAGGACGACAACCCGACGACGCTCTACATCGCGACCGAGGGCAAGCCCTATGTGCTCAAGGCCGTGGAAGAGGGCAAGGAGCCGGCGACGATCCTGTACTCGGACTACGACAAGCCGGTGCCGGCCGAGACGCCGTCGGCGGCCGAGTCCATCGACATCGCCACGTTCCAGCAGGCAGCCGGCGTGAAGTCGTAAGGCAGCGGCCTCATGAACAGCCCGCAGGCCGGGTACGTCACCCCGACGTACCCGGCCCGCGGCGTTCCATCAGCCCGATCAGCCCGTGGGCTTGGTGCGGGCGAAGACGTCGGAGGCGCTGCCGTCGTCCCAGTCGAGGGTGAGCCGCTGGCCGCCGTTGCCGAGCACGGCCTTGCCGGTCGCGGACTTGCCCTGGTAGCTGGCGTAGACCCGCATGTTCGCGTCGATCGTCCCGTTGAGCGTCTTGGCGCCGTAGGTGATGGTGAAGGACGTTCCGCTGACCTTCATGACGTACGGGCCGTAGGCGACGGCGTACCAGGTGCCCTGAACACCCGCCGTCCCGCTGTTTCCGCCGCTGGGAGCGGTCGGCCGGGGAGTGCTGGCGGTGCGGCTGGGCTTCGGCGCCGGCGGCTTCGGCGATGCGGCGGGCTTCGTGCGGGGCGCGCTCGGGCGCGGGCTGGGGGAGTGGGCGGGCTTCGTGCGGCCGGCGCTCGGGCTGGGGGACTTCGTCGCGGGGGCGCTGCCGGTCTGCCGGCCGACGACCTTCTCGGCGGTGCCCGACGAACCCGAGTCCTTGTCGTCATCACCGCCGCAGCCGGTCAGCGTGAGTGCCAGCGCGGCCACAGCGGCAACGGCAAATGAAGGTATTTTGCGCACAAGAATTCCTGCCATACTCAAATCAATTCACGGAAATGCGGCGGGGGTGTCTTGAATCCTGGCACGGCGCCTGAACAGGAATCCAGGTCAACAATCATGTTCCGTGGATGAGTTCAAATGCACCGGGGATGATCGCGGTCGGTCCGGTCGCCGTTACCCCGCCGTGACCGGGGCCACAGCCCGCTGAGCGGAACCGTCCTCCCGCCCTTGCCCTCTTCACGGACATGGCACGACTGACCGACTCGCAGCGGCGCATCGCTCTCGCCGTCGCTTCGGCCCTGGCGCTGATAGCGGCCCTCGCCGGCACCCTCGCCTTCAGCGGTGACGATGACGGCCCCGAGCGGCCGCGGGCGCACGACCGGACGGTGGAGCGGAGCAAGCCGCACCCCGAGGAGCGACCGCTGGGACCCGTGCCACGCGACATCGCACACGCCACGGAGAGTGGCGGCAAGGCCGTGAACATCACCATCGACGACGGGCCGGACCCGGTCTGGACCCCGCAGGTGCTGGACGTGCTGAAGGAACACGGTGTCAAGGCCACCTTCTGCATGATCGGGCCGCAGGCCAAGGCCCACCCGCACCTCGTCAAGCAGGTCGTCGCCGCCGGGCACCGGCTCTGCGACCACACCATCAGCCACGACGTCACCATGGACCACAAGCCCGTCGACTACCAGGAGCGGCAGATCCTGGAGGCGAAGAAGATGATCGAGGACGCGGCGGGCGGCGCCAAGGTCCGCTACTACCGCGCCCCGGGCGGCGCCTTCACCCCCGACAGCCGCCGGATCGCCGCCGACCACGGCATGCGGCCGCTCGGCTGGAACGTCGACACCAAGGACTTCGAACTCCCCGGCAGCGCCGCGATCGTGGCGACCGTCAAGAGCGAGCTGCCCAACGGCCCGACCATCCTCTTCCACGACGGCGGCGGCCCTCGCGCCGAGACCGTGGAGGCGCTGCGCCAGGTCCTGCCGTGGCTCAAGGAGCAGGGCTACGGATTCAGCTTCCCGGAGATCACGCCGGCCAAGCGCTGACGGCGCCCGACGCCCACCGGACATCCCTGGCCGGGACGCCCACCGGACATCCCCAGGCGCCCTGGCGGGAACCCTCTAGTCGTGCAGCCCGGCCCGGAGCACCGCGCGGGCGATCGGTGCCGCCTCCGTCCCGCCGGTGGTGTCCTCGCGGCGGACGTGGGCGTGCTCCACGACCACGGCGACCGCGATCGCCGGTGCGGACCTGCCCTGGCGCTGCGCCCAGCCGATGAACCAGGCGTACGGCGGGGCGGCGTTGCGCGGGCCGTGCTGGGCGGTGCCCGTCTTGCCGCCGACGACCGCGCCCGGCACGGCGGCCCTGCCACCGGCGCCCCGGGTGACCACGTCGACCATCATCCGCCGCAGCTCGGCGGCGGTCCGCCGGGTCATCGGGCGGTGCCAGACGGTGGCCGGGGTGGTCGCCAGCGGGAAGCCGCGCGTATCGGTGAGCCGGTCCACCAGACGCGGCCGCATCAGCGTGCCGCCGTTGGCCACGGCGGCGGCCACCATCGCCATCTGCAGCGGGGTGGCCGCGGTGTCGTACTGGCCGATCGCCGACAGCGCCAGCTGGGCGTCGTCCATGCGGGTGTCGAAGGTGCTGCGGGCGACCCCGGACGGAATGGTCAGCCGGGAGTCGTTGAAACCGAATTCCTCGGCGGTGGCGACCATCCGGCGCAGCCCGGTGCGGACCGCGAGGCGGGCGAAGACCGAGTTGCAGGAGCGGGTGAACGCCCGGCGCAGCGAGGCCCGCGCGCAGCCGCGCGGCAGGTCGCGAAGGCGGGTGGCAGTGCCGGGCAGCCGGTAGGGGCTCGCGGTGTCGGTCGGCGCGCCCGCGTCGGTGACCGTGCCGTGCTCCAGCGCGGCCGCCGCCGTGACGACCTTGAAGGTCGAGCCCGGCGGATAGGTCTGCCGCAGTGCACGGTTGAGCATGGGCTGCCCGGCGTCGGAGGCCAGCCGGGTCCAGGCCCGGGTGGTCCTCGGCCCGTTGCCGGACAGCTCCCCGGGGTCGTACGAGGGGGTGCTGACCAGGGCCAGGATCCTTCCGGTGGCCGGTTCCAGGGCGGCCACCGCACCCGTGCGGCGGCCCAGCGCGGTGAACGCGGCCCGCTGCACCGCCGGGTCGATGGTGGTGCGGACCTTGCCGCCGGAGGGATGGGTGCGGGTGAGGGTGTACCACAGCGGGAGGAGGGCCAGCCGCGGATCGGAGCCGGAGAGCACCGCGTCCTCGGCGGCCTCCAGCTGCGAGGTGCCGTACAGCTGCGAGGAGTAGCCGGTCACCGGGGCGTAGAGGGGGCCCTGGCGGTAGGTGCGCTCGAAGCGCAGCCGCTGCCCGGTGTCCAGGGAGCCGGTGACGGGCTTCTCGCCGGCCAGGATGTCGCCGCGCGGCTGGCTGTAGCGGGCGATCGCCGCCCGCCGGTCGGCCGGGTTGTGGGCGTAGCTCTCCGGGGTGAACGCCTGGATGCGGCCGACGCAGACCAGCAGCGCGATCAGCAGCAACAGGCAGAACGCCCGCAGGCGGCGGATGCAGCGGCTCACGCGCGCGACTTCCGGACCGGGCGGCGGGGGCCGCCGCGCCGGCCGGGCGGGTCGTCGGGCGGGCCGGGCGCGCGGTCGGGCAGGGTGCGCCGGGCGGACGAGCGGTCACGCAGGGTGCCCTGGGCAGACGAGCGGTCGCGGGGGCCGCGCGTGGCCTGCGGGCCGCCGGGGGCGTGCCCGTCACCGGGACCGCTGCCCGGTCCGCCGGGCCCGGGCGTCCGGACGCGCCGGACGCGCCGGTCGGACGGGCCGGGCGGGCCGGGCGGGCGACCGCGCCGGCCGGGCAGGCGCTCGTCCTGGTCGCGCGCCGCGCTGTCGCTCACCCGGATGAGCAGCGCGACGATGATCCAGTTGGTGACCACGGACGAGCCGCCCTGCGCCAGGAAGGGCATGGCCATGCCGGTCAGCGGGATCAGGCCGGTCACCCCGCCGGCGATCACGAAGACCTGGAGCGCCAGGATGGACGCCAGGCCCACCGCCAGCAGCCGGCCGAACGGGTCGCGCAGCGCGAGCCCGGCGCCGTAGCCGCGGGCCACCAGCAGCGCGTACAGCCAGAAGAGCGCGGTCAGGCCGGTCAGGCCCAGCTCCTCGCCGACCGTGGCCAGGATGAAGTCCGACTTCATGGCGAAGCCGATGAGGGAGGAGTGCCCCTCGCCGAGTCCCGCCCCCAGCACCCCGCCGGCCGCGAACGAGAAGAGCGACTGGGCGAGCTGGCCCGCGCCCTCACCGGCCGCGCCGGCGTGGGCCAGCGGGTGCAGCCAGTCGTGTACCCGCCCGTGGACGTGCGGTTCGACGGCGGCCGCGGCGGCGGCGCCGGCGGACGCCAGCAGCAGGCCGATCGCGAGCCAGCCGATCCGGCCGGTCGCCACGTACAGCATGATCACGAAGAGGCCGAAGAAGAGGAGCGAGGTGCCCAGATCCCGCTCCAGCACCAGCACCCCCACGCTGACCAGCCAGATCGCCACCACCGGCCCGAGCACCCGGCCGGGCGGCAGCCGCAGCCCCCAGACCCGGCGGCCGGTGTACGCCAGCGCGTGCCGCCCGGCGGCCAGATAGGCGGCGAAGTAGACGGCCAGCAGCACCTTGGCGAACTCACCCGGCTGGAAGGAGAGCCCGGCGAAGCGCACCCAGATCTTGGCGCCGTTGAGGGCGGGGAAGAAGATCGGAACGGTCAGCAGCACCAGCGCGGTGGCCACGCAGATATGGGCGTACCGCTGGAGCACCCGGTGGTGGCCCAGCCCCAGCACCACCCCGATGAACAGCGCCACGCCGAGGGTGGACCACACCAGCTGGGTGGGGGCCGCCGACTCGCCGGGGGTCGCCTGGTCCAGGCGGTAGATGAGCACCAGCCCGAGGCCGTTGAGCAGCACGGCGATCGGCAGCAGCAGCGGATCGGCGTGCGGGGCGCGGATGCGGACCGCCAGATGGGCGATGAGCGCCAGCACGCCGAGCCCGGCCCCGTACCGGGCGGCGTCCGGCGGCAGGGCACCGGTGGTCGCCAGGCCGACCTCGGCATAGCCGCAGACCGGGATCAGCACGGCCCCGACGATCAGCGCGAGCTCCACACCACGGCGGTGGGACGGCAGCCGGAGCGGTGCGGGGCGAGCGTCGGCGGTCGCGTCGGTGGTCGTGGCGCCCATGACGGGAATTTAGCAAGCGGTGCGGCGTGTGTCCCTTTATGCGGGGAACGGGGCACCTATGCCGGGAAAAGGGGCCATGGCCTGACGTGCTTTCCGCGTACGGGCGACGGCCTGACGTGCCGTCTGTGCAGGGGCAGCGGCTTGACGTGCCGTCCGCGGAGATTCCCGGCCGGGACGGGCCCGGGCCGGGGTGGTCCGCGTACCGTACGGGCCGCGTGTGGTCCGGCGGCGTACGGCACGGGCGCGTAGGGCATGGCCGCGTGCCGCACGGCCGTGCACCGTACGGGCCGTCAGGCGGTCGGGGCCGGGGCGGTCCGGTCGGCCACCACCCGGCTGAAGGCGCGTACCCGCTCGGTCTCGTCCGCCCGCCGCCACACCAACCCCAGCGTGGACTCCGGCAGCCCCTCCACCGGCACGAACGTGATGTCGCGACGCCCGTGGTACAGCGCGGTGGGCGCGCAGAACAACATCGCGCCCCGGCCCGCCGCGACCGAGGTCAGCCCCTCCTGCACGGTGTGCACCTCCGGCCCGCGCTCCACCAGGTGCCCGCCCGGAGTGCGGGTCGGGGCCATGAACTCCCGCCAGTACCGCGGCGCGGGACCCGCCGGGGATATCAGCCGGCAGTCCGCGAGCTGCTCCGCGTCGACCGAGGGGAGGCCGGCGAACGGGTGCCGCACCGACACCGCGAGCGTCTGCGGCTGCCGGGAGAACGACGGGCCCAGGACCAGGTCCGGCTCGGCCACCGGCAGACAGACGATGGCCGCGTCCACCGCCCCGCCGCGCACCGAGCCGAACGGATCGCCCAGCGGGATCTCCACCGTGTCCACCTCGCAGTGGGGATAGCGGTCACGGAAGTCCGTGATCATGCCCAGCACCCGCTCGTCGGCGGTGCCCTGGAAACCGAGCCGCAGCCGCCCCTCCAGCCCGCGCGCCGAGCCGCGCGCCGACTCCACCGCCTGGCACAGCGCGGCATACGCGGGGCGCACCTCGGCCAGGAACCGCTCGCCGAGCGGGGTCAGCCGCACCCGGCGGCTGGTGCGCTCCACCAGCATGGCGCCGATCCGCCGCTCCAGCGAGCGCAGCAGCTGGCTCACCCGGCTCTGCGACACATACAGCCGCTCGGCGGCGTGGCCGAAATGCAACTCCTCACTGAGCACGAGAAAGCACTCCAGCTCGCGGATCTCCAGACCGCCGCCCCCGCCTGCCACACGCCCTCCCTGCCCACTCCTCGGCGCCACGCCGTTCCTGGTGCGGCGTGGCACTTTCAGCCGCCACGCGCGATCGATGAGTGTCACTCATAGAAGGGTGAGAGCTTCGGCGTTGTTCCCCCCAACGCACGGCTGTTCGCTGGAAACATGCCCAACAGCCCTCATGTCACCCCTCCGCTCCCGCACTCCGACCACCCGCAGACCGCCGGATCCCCCACCGGATCCCCCGCGGGGACCGCCGGGTCCGCCGGGTCCGCCGGGTCCGCTGGGACCACCGGACCCACCGGAACCCCCGGCTGGCCGGCCGTCCTCGCCGTGGCCGTCGGGATCTTCTCCGTCGTCACCACCGAGATGCTGCCGGTCGGCCTGCTCACCTCCGTCGGCTCCACCCTCGACGTCTCGGACGGCACCGCCGGGCTCGCGCTCACCGTTCCGGGCCTCGTGGCCGCCCTCTCCGCACCGCTGCTGACGGCGGCCGTCGGCCGGCTGGACCGGAAGCTGGTGCTCTGCGGACTGATGGGGCTGCTGGCCGTCGCCAACCTGGTCTCCGCGCTCGCGCCCGGCTTCGCCGTATTGCTCCTCGCCCGCGTGCTGGTGGGCGTGAGCATCGGCGGCGTGTGGTCGATCGCGGGCGGCCTCGCGGTGCGGCTGGTGCCCGAGCGGTCGGTCTCCACCGCCACCTCGCTGATCTTCAGCGGGGTCGCGATCGCGTCGGTGCTCGGCGTGCCCGCCGGGACGCTGATCGGCGACCTCGTCGGCTGGCGGATCGCCTTCGCGCTGGTCGGGGCGCTCGCCCTGGCCGTGCTCGTGGCCATGGCACTGCTGCTCCCACCGCTGCCCGCCGGGGCGTCGGTGCGGCTGCGGGACGTGCCCGGGCTGTTCCGGATACCTCGGCTGCGGGCCGGACTGCTGGTCACCCTGCTGCTGGTCACCGGGCACTTCGGCGCCTACACCTATGTGCGGCCGGTACTGGAGGACGTCTCCGGGGTGGGCTCCGGCCTGATCAGCACGCTGCTGCTGTGCTACGGCGTCGCCGGCATCGGCGGGAACTTCCTGGCCGGCTCGACGGCGCACCGGGATCCGCGCCGCACCATGATGGCCCTGTGCGCGCTCGTCGCCGCCGCCGAACTGCTGGTCCCGGTGGCGGGCCGGACCACGGCCGGCGCCACCGCGCTGCTGGTGCTGTGGGGGGTGGCGTACGGAGGGGTGTCGGTGAGCAGCCAGACCTGGGTGCTGGACGCCGCCCCGCAGGCCCGCGAGGCGGCGTCCGCCCTCTTCGTCGGCGTGTTCAACCTGGCGATCGCGCTCGGCGCGCTCCTGGGCGGGCAGGCCGCGGACCGGACGACGCTTTCCGGCGTGATGTGGAGCGGCGGCGCGCTCGCCGCCCTGGCACTCCTCATCGCGACCCTCCCGAGCCGCCGCCCCGCGCCCACCGCGCCCACCGCGGCCACTGCGCCCACCGCGGACGGTGCCTGACCGCGCCGGGGCCCCGGGGGCGGCCTCAGGCCGTCCCTGATGCCCCGGCCCGAGGCCGGCCTCGCCCCAGGCGAGCGGTCAGCGCTGCCGCAGCCTGGCGGCGACCAGCTCGGTGACCGCGGGCACCTGCTCGGTGAGGAAGAAGTGCCCGCCCTCCAGCGTCACCAGCTCGAACTCACCGGTGGTGTGCTTCTCCCAGTCGCGGGCCTCGTCCGCGGTGACCTTCGGGTCCTCCGCACCGGTCACCGTCACCACCGGGCAGCTCACCGCCGCGCCGGGCGCGCACCGGTAGGTCTCGATGGCCCGGTAGTCGGCGCGCAGCGGCGGCAGCGCCATCTCCAGCAGCTCCGGGTTCTTCAGCACCGCCGCGTTGGTCCCGCCCAGGGACTTCAGCTCCTCCACCACACCGGCGTCGTCGCGCAGATGGACGTCCTCGTCGTCCCGGTAGCGGGACGGCGCCCGGCGCCCGGAGGCGAAGATCACCTCGGGCTTCACCCCGAGCCGGTCCTCCAGCCGCAGCGCTACCTCGAACGCCAGCACCGCGCCCATGCTGTGGCCGAAGAGCGCCAGGCGCCGGTCGGTCAGGCCACTGATCGCGGGAAAGACGGCGTCGGCGAGCTCCCCGAGGTCACCGATGCACGGCTCCCGGTAGCGGTCCAGCCGCCCCGGGTACTGCACCGCCTGCACCTCGATCTCCGGGGCCAGTGCCCGCGCCATCGGCAGGTAGTAGCCGGCCGACCCACCCGCGTACGGGAAGCAGACCAGCCGCACGTCGCTCTCCACGGCCGGCTGGAATCGCTGCAGCCACGCGCCGGCGTTGCTCGTCATCGTGTACATCCCCCTCACTCCGGCCCGGTGCCATGTGCCCGGCCGGACTTGCCTGTTCATGACGGACGGTACGGGGCCGGACGCTCGGCAGGCCACTCAGGGTGGTGATCCACTCGCATTCCGGGCCGTACCGGCAGCATCGTCGCCACCGGACGCCGCCTCGCCGGACGCTGCCCCGGAGGGCGCAGACCCCGCGCAGGCGCAGACCCCGGGAGGCAGCCGGGCACCGGGGAGGCCGCCGGCCCCGGGCAGGGCGCAGCCCCCGGGCAGGGCGGCAGGAGGGCGCCGCAGACGCTCCGCCCGGCCGGCCGCGAAACGCCTGGATGGCGCAACGGGCGGGAGGTCGGGCCTGCCGAGTGGGATCCTGATGGCAGGGGACTCGTGTCCGGGGAGTGAGCCCGATGGCAGTGAGTATGTACGTGGTCTGGAGCACCGCCGAGCCGGGGCGCGTCATCTATGAGACGCACGCGATCGAGGCGGTGGCCGATCGCGCCGGCGTGCACGCGGAGGTCATGAGCGAGAGCCATGAGGTCCCGCTCCGCAGCCGGGCGCACGCCCGGTCCATCGCGGAGGCGGAGGGGTACGAGCTGCGCGGCGAGGGCGACGCCTGGGAGAGCCTCCCCGAGGACGGCTGACCACCGCCCGCGCTCGGCCGCCCCCTGTCAGGCCCCGGAAACGCCGAAGGTGCCCGGCCTCCCGCGCGATGGCGGGAAGCCGGGCACCTTCTCGGCTATGAGGAACCCTCGCCCATGAGGAGCCCTCGGCCATGAGGAACCCCTGGCGACGAGGAAACCTCGGCTGCTAGGCGACGCTCAGGCTCGACGAAGCGACGCTCAGGGTCGAGCCGCGCCGTGACGCGTGCCGGTGCTCAGATGCTGACGCCGTGGGCGCGCAGGTACGCCAGCGGGTCGATGTCCGAGCCGTAGTCCGGGCTGGTGCGGACCTCGAAGTGCAGGTGCGGGCCGCTGCTGTTTCCGGTGGTGCCGGAGAGGCCGATCTGCTGGCCGCCGGTCACGGTCTGGCCGGCCGAGACGGTCAGCGAGGACAGGTGCGCGTACTGGCTGTACTTGCCGTCGGCGTGCCGGATGACGACCTGGTTGCCGTAGGCGCCTCCCCAGCCGGCGGAGACGACCTCGCCCGCACCGATGGCCTTGATGCTGGTGCCGGTCGGGACCGGGAAGTCGACGCCGGTGTGGTAGCCGCTGGACCAGGCGCTACCGGCCTGGTGGTACGGGGTGCCCATGGGCGCGTTCACCGGGGCGGTGAAGCCGGAGGTGGAGGGGGTCGCGGTCTGCGCCGGCGCGGCGGGCTTCGGGGCCTCCTGCTTGGGGGCCGCGTGCCGCGGCGCGGCGTGCTTGGGAGCCGCGTGCTTGGGACCCTGGCCGTTCAGCGACAGCCGCTGGCCCGGGAAGATCAGGTTCGGGTCGTCCCCGACGACCTCGCGGTTGGCCTCGTACACGGCCTCCCAGCCGCCGTCCACGTCGTGGGCGGTGGCGATCTTGGAGAGGCTGTCACCGCTGACCACGGTGTACGCGCTCTCCTGCGCCGGCGCGGCGGGCTTCGCGTGCTTCGGACCGGCCTTGGGCGCGGCCACCGGGGCCGGGGCGGCGGGCTTCGCCGGGGCGGGGGCCGCCTCCTGCTTCGCGCCGTCCGGGGCGATGAGGGGGGCGGGGCCGCCCTGGGCGAGACCGGCCTTCACCGAGCACACCGGCCAGGCACCCGGGCCCTGCTCGGCGAGAACCTTCTCGGCGATCGCGATCTGCTGGTCCTTGGTGGCCAGGTCGGCGCGCGGCGCGTAGTCCAGGCCGCCGAAGGCCTCCCAGGTGGACTGCGTGAACTGCAGGCCACCGTAGAAACCGTTGCCGGTGTTGATGCTCCAGTTGTTGGTGCTCTCGCACTCCGCGACCTTGTCCCAGGTGTCGACGGAGGCGGCGTTCGCCGAGGTGGCACCGACGAACGGAAGGGCCACACCGGCGCCACCCGCGGCAAGTGCGAGGGAAACCTTGGCAATTCGGCCCGGGTTATAGCGACGATGGCGTCCGCGTGCAGACATAGGGGTTTTCCTCTCCTACGCCTGCGAGGTGAGCTGTCGGGTTCGGGCTGGAGTTGCCCGGCCGCGTGACGAGCGGCAACCTGCACGCCGCAAACGCGTCTTCACCCCAAGCCGGCCGCACTGAAGCGCGGTTCGGCACTTACCTGGTTCCCCCGCTCCCGCCGTGATGCGTCGTGGTTACTCCTCCGCCGGCGGCAGGATTAGGCGCTCCGGCTTCGGGCCCCTGAGCAGTGATTGCTGTGGGAGCGGGCGCCACCGTAATCAGAAGAATTTCCCCGCCACAAGCTGCGTGACATGGGCAGAAGATCCATCGCAGATCAATTCCGGAAATTACCGCTGCTTTATGTCACGCTGCGCTCCGGATCTCTTCCGCAACGAAATGGAGATCTTGCAGACCGCCGCCAGGGAAAAGCGCCCCGTGACGAAACTGACGGAATGTGTCCGGGGTGCCACGACCCGCCACAGGTTTACTCGGTATTCCGTGACCTCGGTCACCAGCGCCCGCCATAAGCGCATGAGGTGCCAAAAGTCCGATTTGGGCAATGAGTTGGAGAGTGCCGGGTGATCGAGCCCCGGACAAACTCCCGCATACCCACCCCAAAGCCCTCGGCCCTTCGATGAGTGGGCCGCCACCTGACGGCCCGTCTGTTCCCCTTGAACCGGGACAAACTGGTCGGCGTCGACCCATGTGACCGCGAAACCGGTCGGGGGATCCGGACCCGCGCATGCGACGACGACGCCGACCAGCGTCCGCCGACCCCCGGCCCGACACCAAGGGGTCATGCCCTCCTCACCGCCATGACGTATCGCGGCGGCGGAGTGTGACAGCCATCGAACGACAGCCGGCCGGAAGGGATGGAAGGCTCCTCGGCGCACCGGCTCGCCGCGCACATACGCAAAGACCCCGCGATCAGCGTTTCCGCTGACGGCGGGGTCTTGTGGCACCTACTACGAGGTGCCCCCGGCAGGATTCGAACCTGCGCACACGGCTCCGGAGGCCGTTGCTCTATCCCCTGAGCTACGGGGGCTTCGTCGCTGCTTCTCGCGGCGACGGGTAGAACACTACCAGCTTCTCGGGGGTGATCAGGAACGTGTATCCGCGGCAGGCAGCCGCCGGACAGTGAGCGCTTTCTTTACCGCACCCGAGGCGGCTGCGGACCGAGGTCGGCCGAAGGTCCCCCGCACGTGGCGGAAGTGGGCAAAACCCGGACGCGGCCCTGGCGGCGCGCCTACTCTTCGAGTGTGCCTGGCATGACCGGCCGGGTCCTTGTGGTCGACGACAACAAGGTCATCCGGCAGCTGATCAGGGTCAACCTTGAGCTTGAGGGTTTCGAGGTCGTGACCGCGGCCGATGGTGCCGAGTGTCTGGAGATCGTGCACCAGGTCCGGCCCGATGTGATCACCCTCGATGTCGTGATGCCGCGGCTCGGCGGCTGGCACACGGCCGCGCTGCTGCGCGCCGACGCGCGTACCCGCCACGTCCCGGTGGCGATCATCAGCGCTTGCTCGCCGCCGGAGTTCGAGGGCGGCCGGGCGGCGGGGGTGGACGCGTTCCTGGAGAAGCCGTTCGAGCCGGTCGCGCTGGTCCGGCTGGTGCGGGAGCTGATGAGCGGGGCGCAGGGGCGCGAGCTGCCCGGTGCGGCCGCGGCGGGGGACGCGGCCCCGGTCGTCGGCCCCACCGGCTGAGGTTCGGGTCGGCCTCTGCGTCCCCGAGTCGTCCCGAGGAGCGAAACCGGTTCGCGGAGGTACCCCCTCTCTCCCATACGCTTGTCCCGTGACCCCCGCTCAGCTGTCCCGTTCCGTGCTGCACGCCGTGCATCGCGCGGTCGCGGAGGGTGCCCTGCGCGTGCCGGTGCCCGAGAAGGCGCAGGTGGAGCGGGCGCGGCCGGGTGGCTGCGGGGATTACGCGAGCAGCATCGCGCTGAAGTTGGCCGGGCCCGCCGGGCTGCCGTCCCGGGAGGTCGCGGAGATCCTGCGGTCCCGGGTGGCCGGGCTCCCCGGCATCGGCCGCGTCGAGATCACCGGGCCGGGCTTCCTCAACTTCACGGTGGCCGGGGCGGACCGCGCCGAGCTGGTGCGGGCCATCCGGAGCCAGGGCCCCCGCTTCGGGTACGGGACCGGTCTCGCGGGTCAGGAGGTGTGGTTCGCGCCCGCCGATGAGCTGCGCGCCCAGGTCGTGACCGAGACCGTCGTCAGGCTGCTGCTCGCGCAGGGAGCGGTCGCCGGAGCCCTGCCGGACCACGCACCGAGCGCCCCGGACCAAGCACTGCGCGCCGGCGGCGAGCGGGTGCGCGTGCGGGCGATGGCCCGCGACGCGGGGGAGGTGTTCGGGCTGCTCGGTGAGGACGCGGCGCGCTGGGCGCTGCTGCGGCCCGCCGCGCCGGACGCCCCGGTGCTCGACCCGGCCCGGCTGCTGGCACAGCGCGAGGCCAACCCGCTCTTCCGTATCCGGTACGCGCACGCCCGCACCCGGGCACTGCTGCGCAACGCCCGCGATCTGGGCATCGAGACCACCGTCGAGATCCCCATCGATACCGGCGTCGAGACCGGCAGCGGCGCGACGACGGACGGCGGCGCCTACGCCGAGCCCGCCGCGGCCGAGCTCATCGGGCTGCTCGGCGAGTATCCGCGCGTCCTCCAGGCCGCCGCCCGGCACCGTGCGCCCGACCGGCTCGCGCGCCACCTCGAAGCCCTCGCCGACGCCTTCTTCCGCTGTCACGACGCCTGCCCGCCGCTGCCGCGCGGTGACGAGAAACCCTCGGCCGCCCACCGCTCCCGGCTGGCTCTCGCCGACGCCGCCGGGACGGTGCTCGCCGGTGGCCTGTCCCTGCTCGGCATCAGCGCACCCGAATTTCTCTGAGAGATCCGAGAGAGCAGAGTTACGAGATGAGCCGTTCCGCCCACCCCGCCGGACCCCGCCACGCCGATGTGCTGCCCGACGGCCACTACACCGCCCCGCCCGCCGACCTCAACGAGCTCGACCCCAAGGTGTGGGCCAAGACCGTCACCCGCGGCGCGGAGGGCGCCGTCACCGTCGGCGGACTGGATGTCCGGGCCCTGGCCGAGGAGTTCGGCACGCCCGCCTACTTCCTCGACGAGGACGACTTCCGCAGCCGCTGCCGGGCCTGGCGGGAGGCGTTCGGCGACGAGGCCGACGTGTTCTACGCCGGCAAGGCCTTCCTGTCCCGGGCCGTGGTCCGCTGGCTGCACGAGGAAGGGCTCAACCTCGACGTCTGCTCCCCGGGTGAGCTGACCTGCGCGCTGGCGGCCGGGATGCCGCCCGAGCGCATCGCCCTGCACGGCAACAACAAGTCGGCCGCGGAGATCGAGCGGGCGATCGAGGCCGGGGTCGGCCGGATCGTGCTCGACTCCTTCCAGGAGATCGTGCGGGTGGCGCACATCGCCCAGCGGCTCGGCACTCGCCAGCGGGTGCAGATCCGGGTCACCGTCGGCGTCGAGGCGCACACCCACGAGTTCATCGCCACGGCCCACGAGGACCAGAAGTTCGGCATCGCCCTGGCCGACGGCCAGGCCGCCGAGGCGGTGCGCCGGGCGCTGACCCTGGACGGGCTGGAGCTGGTCGGGATCCACTCCCACATCGGCTCGCAGATCTTCGACACCTCCGGCTTCGAGGTGGCCGCGCACCGGGTCGTCGGCCTGCTCAAGGAGATCCGGGACGAGCACGGCGTCGAGCTGCCGGAGATCGACCTGGGCGGCGGCCTCGGCATCGCGTACACCTCCGAGGACGACCCCCGCGAGCCGCACGAGATCGCCAAGGGGCTGCGGGACATCGTCACCCGCGAGTGCCAGGGGGCCGGCCTCGCGGTGCCCCGGCTCTCCGTCGAGCCCGGCCGGGCCATCGCCGGACCCACCGCCTTCACCCTCTACGAGGTCGGCACCGTCAAGGAGCTGCCGGGGCTGCGCACGTACGTCAGCGTGGACGGCGGGATGTCGGACAACATCCGCACCGCGCTCTACGACGCCGAGTACTCCGTCGCGCTGGCCTCCCGGACCTCCGCCGCCGAGCCGATGCTCGCCCGGGTCGTCGGCAAGCACTGCGAGTCCGGCGACATCGTCGTGCGGAACGCCTTCCTCCCCGCCGACCTGGCACCCGGCGACCTGCTCGCGGTGCCGGCCACCGGCGCCTACTGCCGCTCCATGGCGAGCAACTACAACCACGCGCTGCGCCCGCCGGTTGTCGCGGTGAAGGACGGCGAGGCGCGAGTGATCGTCCGGCGCGAGACCGAGGAAGACCTCCTCCGTCTCGACGTCGGGTAGCAAGAAATCTCGAATACTGGACCAGGGCACGGAAAGCCCAGTCCGGTGAGTGAGACTGGTGAACCACCTGATGGATGAGAAACGAGGTCGGATGATGCGTACGCGTCCGCTGAAAGTGGCGCTGCTGGGCTGTGGAGTGGTCGGCTCCGAGGTAGCGCGCATCATGACGACGCACGCGGACGACCTCACGGCCCGGATCGGCGCCCCGGTCGAACTGGCCGGGATCGCGGTCCGGCGTCCCGGGCGGGTGCGCGAGGGCGTGCCCGCGGAGCTGATCACCACCGATGCCACCGCGCTGGTCAAACGCGGCGACATCGACGTGGTCATCGAGGTCATCGGCGGCATCGAGCCCGCCCGCGGCCTCATCCGGACCGCCTTCGAGCACGGCGCGAGCGTGGTCTCCGCCAACAAGGCGCTGCTGGCCGAGGACGGGGCGGCGCTGCACGCCGCCGCCACCGAGCACGGCGCCGACCTCTACTACGAGGCGGCGGTGGCCGGAGCCATTCCGCTCGTGCGGCCGCTGCGCGAGTCGCTCGCCGGTGACAAGGTCAACCGGGTCCTGGGCATCGTCAACGGCACCACCAACTTCATCCTCGACAAGATGGACACCTCCGGCGCCGGATACTCCGAGGCGCTGGACGAGGCCACCGCGCTGGGTTACGCCGAGGCCGACCCCACCGCCGACGTCGAGGGCTTCGACGCCGCGGCCAAGGCCGCGATCCTGGCCGGAATCGCCTTCCACACCCGCGTGCGCCTCGACGACGTGTACCGGGAGGGCATGACCGAGGTCACCGCCGCCGACTTCGCCTCCGCGAAGCAGATGGGCTGCACCATCAAGCTGCTCGCCATCTGCGAGCGCGCCGCCGACGGCCGGTCCGTCACCGCCCGTGTGCACCCCGCGATGATCCCGCTCAGCCACCCGCTGGCCTCCGTCCGCGAGGCGTACAACGCGGTCTTCGTCGAGGCCGAGGCCGCCGGTCAGCTGATGTTCTACGGACCCGGGGCGGGCGGCTCGCCGACCGCCTCCGCCGTCCTGGGCGACCTCGTCGCCGTCTGCCGCAACAAGCTGGCCGAGGCCACCGGGCCCGGGGAGTCCGCGTACACCCGGCTGCCGGTGAGCCCGATGGGCGAGGTGGTCACCCGCTACCACATCAGCCTCGACGTCGCCGACAAGCCCGGTGTGCTGGCGCAGGTCGCCACGGTCTTCGCCGAGCACGGGGTGTCCATCGACACGGTGCGGCAGCAGGGCAAGGACGGCGAGGCGTCGCTGGTGGTCGTCACCCACCGCGCGGCCGACGCCGCGCTCTCGGCGACGGTCCAGGCGCTGCGCAGCCTGGACACCGTCCGCGACGTCGCCAGCATCATGCGCGTCGAAGGCGAATAAGGCGCGTCCGGGGATCAGGAGCCAGAGGAAACATGAACGCTATTGCAGATTCCGCCCGAATGACCGGCTCCCGTTGGCACGGCTGGCGGGGCATCATCGAGGAGTACCGGGACCGCCTCCCGGTCAGCGAGTCCACCCCGGTCGTCACGCTGCGTGAGGGTGGCACCCCGCTGGTGCCGGCGCAGGTGCTCTCCGAGCGCACCGGCTGCGAGGTGCACCTGAAGGTCGAGGGCGCCAACCCCACCGGGTCCTTCAAGGACCGCGGCATGACCATGGCCATCACCAAGGCCAAGGAGGCGGGTGCCCAGGCGGTCATCTGCGCCTCCACCGGCAACACCTCCGCCTCCGCCGCCGCCTACGCGGTGCGCGCCCAGATGGTGTGTGCCGTGCTCGTCCCGCAGGGCAAGATCGCGCTCGGCAAGCTCGGCCAGGCGCTGGTGCACGGCGCCAGCATCCTCCAGGTCGACGGCAACTTCGACGACTGCCTGACGCTGGCCCGCGAGCTGTCCGAGAACTACCCGGTGGCGCTGGTCAATTCGGTGAACCCGGCCCGGATCGAGGGGCAGAAGACGGCCTCCTTCGAGATCGTCGACATGCTCGGCGACGCGCCGGACATCCATGTGCTGCCGGTGGGCAACGCGGGCAACATCACCGCCTACTGGAAGGGCTACAAGGAGTACGCCGCCGACGGCCTGGCCTCCCGTACGCCCCGGATGTGGGGCTTCCAGGCCTCCGGCTCGGCACCCATCGTGCGCGGCGAGCCGGTCAAGGACCCGCACACCATCGCGACCGCCATCCGGATCGGCAACCCGGCCTCCTGGTCCTTCGCCGAGCAGGCCCGCGACGAATCCGGCGGCCTCATCGACGAGGTGACCGACCGTCAGATCCTCGCCGCGTACCGGCTGCTCGCCGCGCAGGAGGGCGTCTTCGTGGAGCCCGCCTCCGCGGCCAGCGTGGCCGGCCTGCTCAAGGCCGCCGAGCAGGGCAAGGTCGACCCGGGGCAGCGGATCGTCTGCACCGTGACCGGCAACGGCCTCAAGGACCCGGACTGGGCCGTCGCGGGCGCCCCGCAGGCCGTCCCGGTCCCGGTGGACGCCGCCGCGGCCGCCGCCCGCCTGGGCCTGGCCTGACCGGCGCGGCCGGTGCGGGGCCGCCGCCCCGCACCGGCCGCCCGGCCGCCTCGAAGGCCGCCAAGCGCGGCGACACGCCGGGTCAACAGCGTCGACTTTCGGACAGAAGCACGGGAGGCGTGCGACACGCATCGTGCGCCTCCCGTGCGCCCTGTGTCGCGGCAGAACCCACCTTCGATAGGCTGTACTGAATCCGCCCCGACGCAGAGACCCGGCCGGTGTCATGTCTGCGCGCGTCGCCGTATCTCGGTTCACGGCCCTCGGCGGTGTTCCGTACCTCTTCGGATTCGAAAAAAACCGCTGTCACACCAAGGAGAGTCATCGAGCGATGGCCGGTCCAGCGTTCCGCGCCGCCGCCGTCCGGGTGCGCGTTCCCGCCTCCAGCGCCAACCTCGGCCCCGGCTTCGACGCCTTCGGCCTGGCCCTGGGGCTCTACGACGACGTCGTGGTCCGGGTCGCCGACTCCGGCCTGCACATCGACATCGCGGGTGAGGGGGCGGACACCCTCCCGCGGGACGAGAGCCACCTGCTCGTACGGTCCCTGCGCACCGCCTTCGACCTGCTCGGCGGGCAGCCGCGCGGTCTGGAAGTGGTGTGCGCCAACCGCATCCCGCACGGCCGCGGCCTCGGCTCCTCCTCCGCCGCCATCTGCGCCGGCATCGTCGCCGCCCGCGCCGTGACGATAGGCGGCGCCGAGCGGCTCGACGACCAGGCGCTGCTGGAGCTGGCCACCGAGATCGAGGGCCACCCGGACAACGTCGCCGCCTGCCTGCTCGGTGGCTTCACCCTCGCCTGGACGGACGCCGGCGCCGCTCGGGCCGTCCGGATGGATCCGGTGGATTCCATCATTCCGGTGGTCTTCGTGCCCGGGAAGCCGGTGCTGACCCAGACCGCGCGCGGGCTGCTCCCGCGGTCCGTACCGCACGTCGACGCGGCGGCGAACGCCGGCCGCGCCGCCCTGCTCGTGGAGGCCCTGACCAGGCGTCCCGAGCTGCTGCTGGCGGCCACCGAGGACCGGCTCCACCAGGAGTACCGCGCTCCGGCGATGCCGGAGAGCCTGGCCCTGGTCAACCGACTGCGCGCGGACGGGGTCCCCGCGGTCATCTCCGGCGCCGGGCCCACGGTCCTCGCGCTGGTCGAGGACGGTGCGGCCGAGAAGGTCGCGCTGCTGGCGGGCGAGGGGTGGGCGGCCAACCGGCTGACTCTCGACGCCCAGGGGGCGAGCGTCCTGCCGCTGGCCTGACACCGCGGCGCCGGGGCGGGCCCGTCCCGGCGCGGAACGCGACAGCCGGTCTTTGAGAGGGGGAATGTTTGTTGGATCCGGTAGTGTTAACCTCAAGTCTGCACATGAAGCCTCGCGATGCCGATGGTGAATGGCCTCGCAGGCGAAGTGCATCAGTGTCCCCCTCCGGGACCACCCTTCTTCCGGGAGCCTCCCCGACTGCCTGAGCAGCCTGCCTGAGCAGTTTCGAGCACGCTCCGGAAATGGCGTGACGGACCTCCATGAAAGTCTTGCCGTCCCGCCGGAACCATGAATTGATCTTTCCGCCGCACCCCGGCGGACCACCGCCCCGGCCCGGTCCGCACGACACAGACCTCAGCCGGACAGCACAACCGGTCGCCGAGCCAGACAGGCCGACGCCCGCTCCAGGGAAGGACCCTTCGTGAGCGACACCACCGATCTGATGGGCGTGACCGCCGACAGTTCCGTCGGCAATGCCGCCGCGCCCGCCACGGACGCTCCCGCCGCGCCTGCCACCGGTGCTGCGCCCAAGCGGCGCCGCTCGGGCACCGGCCTTGACGCCATGGTCCTGGCCGAGCTCCAGCAGGTTGCCTCCGGCCTCGGCATCAAGGGCACCGCGCGGATGCGTAAGAGCCAGTTGATCGAGGTCATCAAGGAAAAGCAGGCCGGGGGCGCCGGCACCGCCAAGCCCGCCGACGCCACCGCGGGGGCGGCCGCCGCCGAGGCCGCGACCAAGCCGAAGCGCCGGACCACCTCCAGGACCCGTACGGGTGAGGACGCGGCCGGCAAGGCGGCGCCGGAGAAGGCCGCGAAGCCGGAGAAGGCCGCCGAGAAGGCCACCGGCCAGCAGCAGATCGACATCCCGGGCCAGCCGTCCAAGGTGTCGGCCGAGACCGGCGAGGAGCAGCCGGCCGGCGAGCGCCGCCGCCGTCGGGCCACCGCGCCCACCGGCAGCCCCGAGGCCACCGAGGCCCGGGCGGAAGCCGCGACCGACGTGAAGGTCGAGGCCCGGCCGGAGACCAAGGCCGAGGCCGCGGTCGACACCGCCGAGGGCAAGGCCGCCAAGGGCGAGCGCGGTGAGCGCGGCGAGCGCGGCCAGAAGGGCGAGCGCCGTGAGCGCGGTCAGCGTGAGCGTGGCGAGCGCGGTGAGCGTGGTGAGCGCGGTGAGCGTGGCGACCGCCGGGGCGGCAAGGGCGAGGACGGCCAGCAGGGCGGCCGCCAGCAGCGTGACGGCCGCGCCCAGGGCCAGCCGCGTGCCGAGGAGGACGACGACTTCGAGGGTGGCCGCCGTGGCCGCCGCGGCCGCTACCGCGACCGGCGTGGCCGCCGCGGCCGCGACGAGTTCGGCGCCGGCGAGCCGCAGGTGGCCGAGGACGACGTCCTGATCCCCGTCGCGGGCATCCTGGACATCCTCGACAACTACGCCTTCATCCGCACCTCCGGCTACCTGCCCGGCCCGAACGACGTGTACGTCTCCCTCGCCCAGGTCCGCAAGAACGGCCTGCGCAAGGGTGACCACGTCACCGGCGCGGTCCGCCAGCCCCGCGAGGGCGAGCGGCGCGAGAAGTTCAACGCGCTGGTCCGCCTCGACTCGGTCAACGGCATGGCGCCCGAAACCGGCCGCGGGCGACCGGAGTTCGGCAAGCTCACCCCGCTGTACCCGCAGGAGCGGCTGCGCCTGGAGAGCGACCCGGGCGCGCTGACCACCCGGATCATCGACCTGGTCTCGCCGATTGGCAAGGGCCAGCGTGGTCTGATCGTGGCCCCGCCGAAGACCGGTAAGACCATGATCATGCAGGCGATCGCCAACGCGATCACCCGCAACAACCCCGAGTGCCACCTGATGGTCGTCCTGGTGGACGAGCGTCCGGAAGAGGTCACCGACATGCAGCGGTCGGTCAAGGGCGAGGTCATCTCCTCGACCTTCGACCGCCCGGCCGAGGACCACACCACCGTCGCCGAGCTGGCCATCGAGCGCGCCAAGCGTCTCGTCGAGCTGGGTCACGACGTGGTCGTCCTGCTGGACTCGATCACCCGTCTGGGCCGTGCGTACAACCTCGCCGCCCCGGCCTCGGGCCGCATCCTGTCCGGTGGTGTCGACTCCACCGCGCTCTACCCGCCGAAGAAGTTCTTCGGTGCCGCGCGGAACATCGAGGACGGCGGCTCGCTGACCATCCTGGCCACCGCGCTGGTCGAGACCGGCTCGCGCATGGACGAGGTGATCTTCGAGGAGTTCAAGGGCACCGGCAACATGGAGCTCAAGCTCGACCGGAAGCTCGCCGACAAGCGCATCTTCCCGGCCGTGGACGTCGACCCGTCCGGCACCCGCAAGGAGGAGATCCTCCTCGCGCCGGAGGAGCTGAGCATCGTCTGGAAGCTCCGCCGGGTGCTGCACGCGCTCGACTCCCAGCAGGCCATCGAGCTGCTGCTGGACAAGATGAAGCAGACGAAGTCCAACGCGGAGTTCCTGATGCAGATCGCCAAGACCACCCCGACCCCGGGGAACGGCGACTGACCTGCTGATGTTTCCGCCCGAGGGCCCCGCTGTCACCGACAGCGGGGCCCTCGGCCGTACGATCACTGAGATCTGCCACACCGCTGCGACACCTCTTGGCGACACCGCGGAATCCGGGCCGCGCGCAACCCCGGCGCTCACCTCGCCGTCTCATCAGTCGGCGAAACCGACAAAGCGACATCACGCCTGACCGTGAGGGCAGGGAGCCTGGGCGTCGAGAACAGAGGAGCACATGGCCGACGAGAGCAACAGCAGAGGGCGCAGGGCCCTCCGGGTGACCGTGTGGACGCTGGCGGGCCTGCTGATCCTGGGCGCCGGAGGTCTGGGCTACCTCTACTTCCGCTTCAACGGGAACCTCTCCAGCGTCGACATCAACTCGGCCCTGGGCCGTGACCGCCCCAAGGACGTCGACAACGGCTCGATGGACATCCTCGTCCTCGGATCCGACTCGCGCGCCGGCAAGAACCGCAAGTACGGCGAGGACGAGGGCACCGCCCGTTCCGACACCGCGATGGTCGTGCACGTCTACAAGGGGCGTCAGCGAGCCGGGATCGTCTCCATCCCGCGCGACACGCTGGTCAAGCGGCCGGAGTGCGCCAAGACCGGCAAGGCGGGCGAGCGCGGCGAGACCGTCCCCGCGGCCCGCCGGGCGATGTTCAACAGCGCCTACGAGACGGGCGGCCCGGCCTGCGCGGTCAAGACCGTCGAATCGATGACCGGCATCCGGATGGACCACTACCTGGAGGTCGACTTCGCCGGCTTCCGGAACCTGGTCGACGAGCTCGGCGGCGTGGACATGACGACCACCAAGCCGATACACGACCGCAAGAGCCACCTGTATCTGCCCGCCGGCGAGCACACCCTCAACGGCGAGCAGGCCCTCGGGCTGGTGCGGACCCGGCACGGCGTGGGCGACGGCAGCGACCTGGGCCGGATCAAGCTCCAGCAGGCGTTCATCAAGGCGCTGATCGACCAGATCAAGGGCGTCGGACTCTTCAGCAGCCCGACGAAGCTCTTCGGCCTGGCCGACGCCTCCACCAAGGCCCTCACCACCGACTCCGAGCTGGCCTCGGTGGACAAGCTGCTCGACTTCGCCAAGGGGCTCAAGGGCATCGAGTCGAACGACATGCGCATGGTCACGCTGCCGGTGGCCTACGACCGGACCGACCCCAACCGGGTGCGGCCGATCGACTCCAAGGCGAAGCGGATCTGGCGGGCGCTCCGCGCCGACCGGCCGATCCCGAAGTCCGCCACCCGGGGCTCGGCGGCGGAGGAGGTCGACGCCGGGAGGGTCGTCCGCGCGGGCCGGGAATAACTCCGCACCACCCCCGGTTTTGGGGGATACGGCCAGTCCTGGCAGACTGGTACGTCGGCCCCGGTTCACGTCAGGCAATCGGCCTGTCGACCCGGCGCCCTCCCGAGTCATAGGAGAAACCCTTGAAGCGCGACATCCACCCGGAGTACGTCGAGACGCAGGTCAGCTGCACCTGCGGCGCCTCGTTCACCACTCGTAGCACCGTCGCCGACGGCACCATCCGTGCCGACGTCTGCTCCGAGTGCCACCCGTTCTACACGGGCAAGCAGAAGATCCTCGACACCGGTGGCCGTGTGGCGCGGTTCGAGGCCCGCTTCGGCAAGCACGCCGGGTCCGCCAAGAAGTAGCGACCCACATCGCGCCGGTCATCGGTCACCCAGTTCCGGCTGGGCGACCGGACCGGCGCTTTGTCGTCCAGCCGGTCATCCGCCGGCCATCCAGCAGGTCGTCCAGCAGGCCCGTCACCGCACACACTCCCGCTAGGAAAAGCAGATGTTCGAGGCAGTCGAAGAGCTGGTCGGTGAGCACGCCGACCTCGAGAAGCGGCTCGCCGACCCCGCCGTCCACGGGGACCAGGCAGAAGCCCGCAGGCTCAACAAGCGCTATGCCGAGCTGACCCCGATCATCGGCACCTACCGCTCCTGGAAGCGGACCGGGGACGACATCGAGGCCGCGCGCGAGCTCGCCGCCGATGATCCGGACTTCGCCGCCGAGGTCAAGGAGCTGGAGAAGCAGCGCGAGGAGCTCACCGAGCGGATGCGGC
Organism: Streptomyces sp. JLBT605; assembly: GCF_058215555.1. Classification (NCBI taxonomy): domain Bacteria; kingdom Bacillati; phylum Actinomycetota; class Actinomycetes; order Kitasatosporales; family Streptomycetaceae; genus Streptomyces; species Streptomyces sp. JLBT605. The sequence continues at coordinate 1,914,159 of NZ_CM177087.1, read as the reverse complement.
TGCTGCTGGTCCCGCGCGACCCCAGCGACGACAAGGACGTCATCCTGGAGATCAAGGCCGGCGCCGGCGGCGACGAGTCCGCGCTCTTCGCCGGTGACCTGCTGCGGATGTACCTGCGGTACGCCGAGCGCGTCGGCTGGAAGACCGAGATCATCGACTCCACCGACTCCGAGCTGGGCGGCTACAAGGACGTCCAGGTCGCGGTGAAGACCAAGGGCGGCAACGGCGCGCTCGAGCCCGGCCAGGGTGTCTGGGCGCGGCTGAAGTACGAGGGCGGTGTGCACCGCGTGCAGCGGGTGCCCGCCACCGAGTCCCAGGGCCGCATCCACACCTCCGCCGCCGGTGTCCTCGTCACCCCGGAGGCCGAGGAGATCGACGTCGAGATCAACGCCAACGACCTGCGGATCGACGTCTACCGCTCCTCCGGCCCCGGCGGTCAGTCGGTGAACACCACCGACTCCGCGGTGCGCATCACCCACCTGCCCACCGGTGTGGTCGCCTCCTGCCAGAACGAGAAGAGCCAGCTCCAGAACAAGGAGCAGGCCATGCGTATCCTGCGCTCCAGGCTGCTCGCCGCCGCGCAGGAGGCGGCCGAGCAGGAGGCCGCGGACGCCCGGCGCAGCCAGGTCCGCACCGTCGACCGCTCGGAGAAGATCCGCACCTATAACTTCCCGGAAAACCGGATCTCGGACCACCGGGTGGGCTTCAAGGCGTACAACTTGGACCAGGTGCTCGACGGCGAGCTGGACGCGGTGATCCAGGCGTGCGTGGACGCCGACTCCGCCGCCAAGCTGGCCGCCGCCGGCGACGGAAGCTGACCGGCGCGGAGCCGCGGGGCTGAGAGAATCGTTAAGACGGGCTGCCGCCCGCTCCGCCCGGACGGAACCCCGGGCCACGCCTGGGGACCACGGGACGGCCGTGACGACGACGCGAGAGGATCATCGTGAACCTGCTGCTCGCCGAGGTGGCGCAAGCCACCCAGCGGCTGGCCGACGCCGGCGTGCCCTCTCCGCGCTTCGACGCGGAGGAGCTGGCCGCCTTTGTGCACGGCGTCAAGCGGGGTGAACTGCACGCGGTCGCCGATGCCGACTTCGACGCCCGCTACTGGGAGGCCATCGCGCGCCGCGAGGCCCGCGAGCCCCTCCAGCACATCACCGGCCGTGCCTTCTTCCGCTACCTGGAACTCCAGGTCGGGCCAGGGGTGTTCGTGCCCCGCCCGGAGACCGAATCGGTCGTCGGCTGGGCGATAGACGCGGTGCGCGCGATGGACGTCGTCGAGCCGCTCATCGTCGACCTGTGCACCGGCTCCGGTGCCATCGCCCTCGCACTCGCCCAGGAGGTGCCCCGGTCCCGGGTGCACGCCGTCGAGCTGGACGACAACGCCCTCCAGTGGGCCCGGAAGAACGTCGAGGGGTCTCGCGTCGTTCTGCACCACGGCGACGCGCTGACCGCGCTGCCGGAGCTGGACGGCCAGGTCGACCTGGTCATCAGCAACCCGCCGTACATCCCGCTGACCGAGTGGGAGTATGTCGCCCCGGAGGCCCGCGACCACGACCCCGAACTCGCGTTGTTCTCCGGGGAGGACGGCCTGGACACGATCCGCGGCCTGGAGCGGACCGCCCACCGGCTGCTGCGCCCCGGCGGTGTCGTCGTCATCGAGCACGCCGACACCCAGGGCGGCCAGGTGCCGTGGATCTTCGCCGAGGAGCAGGGCTGGGCGGACGCGGCCGACCATCCGGACCTGAACAACCGGCCCCGCTTCGCCACCGCACGCAAGGCCATGCCGTGAGCGTCACGACACGGTCCCCACAACTCCCCATGACCATGACCCCCAACGAGGAGGACCGCTGATGGCACGGCGATACGACTGCGGTGACGCGACCGACCGCAAGACCGGTCTGCGCGAGGCCGCGTCCGCCGTCCGCCGGGGCGAGCTGGTCGTGCTGCCCACCGACACCGTCTACGGCATCGGCGCGGACGCTTTCAACGCCGAGGCCGTCGGCGACCTGCTGGAGGCCAAGGGCCGCGGCCGCGGCATGCCCTCCCCGGTCCTGGTCGGCTCGCCGAACACCCTGCACGGGCTGGTCACCGACTTCTCCGAGCAGGCGTGGGAGCTGGTCGACGCCTTCTGGCCCGGCGCCCTCACCCTGGTCGCCAAGCACCAGCCCTCGCTCACCTGGGACCTCGGCGAGACGCACGGCACCGTCGCGGTGCGCATGCCGCTGCACCCGGTCGCCATCGAACTGCTCACCGACGTCGGGCCGATGGCCGTCTCCAGCGCCAACCTGACGGGCCATCCGGCCCCGCAGGACTGCGACGCCGCCCAGGGCATGCTCGGCGACTCCGTCTCCGTCTACCTCGACGGCGGCCCGACCCCCGCCGACGTGCCCTCCTCCATCGTCGACGTCACCGGGAAGGTGCCGGTGCTGCTGCGCGCCGGGGCGCTCAGCGCCGAGCAGCTGCGCGAGGTCGTACCCGACCTTGAGGTGGCCAATTGACCGCCCCGCAGGGGCGTGGCATAGCGGGACGGCACGACAGCGACACGGGCGACACCACCTTCCGCATCCTCCACGTCAGCACCGGCAACGTCTGCCGCTCGCCGATCACCGAGCGGCTGACCAGGCACGCCCTGAGCCACCGCCTCGGCTCCACCCGGACCAGCGGTCTGATCGTGGAGAGCGCGGGCACCTGGGGGCACGAGGGCGCCCCCATGGAGGCGCACGCGGCCACCGTGCTCGCCGACTTCGGCGCCGACCCGGCCGGCTTCATCGGCCGCGAGCTGCTGGACGAGCACGTCATCCGCGCCGACCTGGTCCTCACCGCCACCCGTGACCACCGCGCCCAGGTCATCTCCATGGGCCACTCGGCCGGCCTGCGCACCTTCACGCTGAAGGAGTTCACCCGGCTGGTGCGCGCCATAGACCCGGCGACGCTGCCCGACCCGGAGGAGGCCGGCGGTGTCGTGGAGCGGGCGCGCGCGCTGGTGCGGGCGGCGGCCGCGCTGCGCGGCTGGCTGCTGGCGCCCAGCGACGAGGCCGACGAGGTGCACGACCCCTACGGCGCCCCGATCACCTACTTCCGCAGCATCGGCGACGAGATCCAGCAGGCCCTCGACCCGGTGGTCACCGCGCTGACCGGAGTGCCCGCCCAGACCTGAGCGCTCCGCCGGAAGTGCCGCGATGTGCAGTCGGTTCGCTGCGGCGCCGTCGGGGCCGGCCGAGCAGTCCTCCCCCGGACTTCGTCCGGGAGGTGCCCCCACCCCCAGACCCCGTCCGGGGGGACCCCAGCGCCCCTTCGGGGCGCTGCCGCACCGCACCAGACTTCGCCGAGCCTGCTCGGCTCCCCGGTTCACGCACCGGATGGCCGGTCATCGCGCACAGCGGCGGCAGGGGGCCTACATTGGGTGTGTCGCCAGGTGAATCCTCCCAAGGCTGTGAGCAGCGATGGCGCTCCCGCACGCACCTTCCCCCAGCTACCTCCCCCAGACTCCGTCCGGGAGGACCCCCAGGGAGGAACCCCCAGACGGGGGGAGAGCGGAGCCCGCCCCTGAGCCCGCCGGCCGTGCCCCCTGGGGGGTTGATCTCGATACCCTGCGCCGCCAGGATCCGCAGCTCGCGGACGTGCTCCTGGGCGAGCTGCACCGGCAGCAGAGCGACCTCCAGCTGATCGCCGCGGAGAACTTCACCTCACCCGCGGTGCTCACCGCACTCGGCTCGCCGCTGACCAACAAATACGCCGAGGGCTACCCCGGAGCCCGGCACCACGGCGGCTGCGAGCTGGTGGACGCCGCCGAGCGGCTCGCCGTCGACCGGGCCAAGGGCCTGTTCGGCGCCGAACACGCCAATGTGCAGCCGCACTCGGGCTCCTCCGCGATGCTCGCCGCCTACGCCGCGCTGCTGCGCCCGGGAGACACCGTGCTGGCCATGGGGCTGCCCCAGGGCGGCCATCTCACCCATGGTTCGCCGGCCAACTTCTCCGGTCGCTGGTTCGACTTCGTCGGCTACGGCGTCGACCCGGCGACCGGGCTGATCGACTACGACGAGGTCCGGGACCTGGCGATCGAGCACCGCCCCAAGGCGATCGTGTGCGGCTCGATCTCCCACCCCCGCCACCCCGACTACGCCCTGTTCAAGGAGATCGCCGACACCGTCGACGCCTATCTGATCGCGGACGCCGCGCACCCCATCGGACTGGTCGCGGGCGGAGCGGCGCCCAGCCCCGTGCCGTATGCCGACGTGGTGTGCGCCACCACCCACAAGGTGCTGCGCGGGCCGCGCGGCGGGCTGATCCTGTGCGGCGCCGGCCTGGCCGAGCGCATCGACCGCGCGGTCTTCCCCTTCACCCAGGGCGGCGCGCAGATGCACACCGTGGCGGCCAAGGCGGTCGCCTTCGGGGAGGCCGCCACCCCGGCCTTCGCGGCCTACGCCCACCAGGTCGTGGCCAACGCACGGCTGCTCGGCCAGGTCCTGGCCGAGGAGGGCCTGATCGTCACCACCGGCGGCACCGACACCCACCTGATCACCGCCGACCCCGCTCCGCTGGGGCTGGACGGCCTGGCCGCCCGGGCCCGCTGCGCCGCGGCCGGCATCGTCCTGGACAGCTGCGCGGTGCCGGCGGCCGACCGGCCCGGCGGGTGCGTGAAGGGAATCCGGCTGGGCACCGCGGCGGTCACCACCCAGGGCATGACGGAGGCGGAGATGGCGCGGATCGGGGTGCTGCTGGCGGCGGCGCTGCGCGAGGACGGCCGGGTACGTGCCGAGGTGGCCGCGCTGACCGGTGGATTCCGGCCGTATCCGGGCTGAGCGGTCCGGCCGCGTCCCGCCCCGGGCGCCGCGTCGGGCTAGAGTCGCACCACCGGTCCCCGGCTCCCGTTCGCGCAACCGGACGCGGACCGTTTCGTGTCTTGCTCGGTTGAGGACGATGACCTGCGGGCGGGCGTCCCTGACCGCCGAGGATATGGTGAGGGGCTGTGATGGCCAGCGATACCCCTGGGGCAGCCTGTGCGTGAATACCTGCTGACTCTGTGCGTCACGGCCGCGGTCACCTATCTGCTGACCGGGCCGGTGCGGAAGTTCGCCATCCTGGCCGGCGCGATGCCGGAGATCCGCGCCCGTGACGTGCACCGCGAGCCGACTCCGCGGCTCGGCGGGATCGCCATGTTCGGCGGGTTGTGCGCGGGGCTGCTGGTCGCCTCGCACCTGACCAACCTCAAGGACGTCTTCGAGCTGTCCAACGAGCCGCGCGCGCTGCTGTCCGGGGCGGGCCTGATCTGGCTGCTGGGCGTGCTGGACGACAAGTGGGGCGTGGACGCGCTGATCAAGCTGGGCGGGCAGATGATCGCCGCCGGTGTGATGGTGCTCCAGGGCCTGACGATCCTGTGGATCCCGGTGCCCGGTATCGGCACCGTCTCGCTGACCCCGATGCAGGGCACCCTGCTGACCGTCGCGCTGGTCGTCATCACCATCAACGCGGTCAACTTCGTCGACGGGCTGGACGGGCTGGCCTCCGGCATGGTGTGCATCGCCGCGGCCGCGTTCTTCATGTACGCCTACCGGATCTGGTTCGGGTACGGCCTGGAGGCGGCCGCTCCGGCGACCCTGTTCGCCGCCATCCTGATGGGCATGTGCCTGGGCTTCCTGCCGCACAACATGCACCCGGCGCGGATCTTCATGGGCGACTCGGGCTCGATGCTCATCGGCCTGGTGCTGGCCGCGGGCGCGATCTCCATCACCGGTCAGCTGGACCCGGACGCGATGTCGCTGTTCACCGGTTCGGAGCGGGCGACCGTGCACGCCACGGTCCCGGTCTACATTCCGCTGCTGCTGCCGCTGACCGTGATCGCGGTGCCCATCGCCGACCTGATCCTGGCTATCGTGCGGCGCACCTGGCGCGGCCAGTCGCCGTTCGCCGCCGACCGCGGCCACCTGCACCACCGGCTGCTGGAGATCGGCCACTCGCACAGCCGGGCCGTGTGGATCATGTACTTCTGGTCGGCGCTGATCGCCTTCGGCGCCGTCGCCTTCTCGGTCAACTCCACCAGCATGTGGATCGTGCTGGCCATCTCCGCGCTCAGCGCGGTCGGCCTGGTCCTGCTGCTGCTGCCGCGCTTCACCCCCAAGACCCCGGACTGGGCCGACCGGTTCGTCCCGCCGCGCTACCGCAAGCCGGGCCGTGGCGCCGCACAGGTCGCGGAGGTGGAGGCCGAGGCGGTCGGCGAGCCGGTGTCCGCGGGCGCGGTCGTGGTGGGCTCCGCGGCCGGGGCGCCCCAGTCGCCGGCGGAGGTCGGTGGGAGCCGGCCGGTGCCGGCGGGTGCCACCGCGATCGGCAACCGCTCGCGTTTCTCCGAGCATCCGAAGGCCGGAAAACTCCGCCCCTGAGCGGATTCCCGGTCGGCTGACCGGGAATTCCCGGACGGAAATCGGCGCACCGCCCGGAAATCCCGGCGACTCCGCCGATAATGCGCTGATGCGAATGGTGTGATGGCCGTATCGGTCTGCCGCGGGTGCTCGCCGACGGGGACCGCGGCTGTGGGCACCGGCTTTTCCTTCCCCGGCGGTCACTCCGTCTCGCGCCCGCTCAGACCCGCCGTGCCGGGCTCACGGACGGGCCCGGAGGACCGGGTACCGGGCCGGGAGGCCGTCGTGGCGCGGGCCTGGGCCCGCGCGAAATCCGGCCGTTCCATGCCGCCGGCGGAAATGAGGATCGCCTTTCTGGCCAATTCTGATTGCGCCTCGGGATTTCTTCCGCGAGGATGTCCGAGTTACATCGACAAAGCGATGCGGAGACCTCGACCGGGTAATTCTCCGGCCGCCAGTTCGCTGCATTTGCGGCATAACGGTCGAGAGTGGAAGAAAGTGGACGGCGGGTCCGCGGTAAACCTCATGTGTGCGCGGGGTCGCTCGTAAGTGTGACGGGTGTCATGCCGACAAGGTAAAGACCTCATCAAATAGTTTGTGATACCGTTCACGAACCCGGTGCTAGAGCCGAAGGACCGTAGTGCGACGGCCCTCCGCTCGTGACGTCCCATTCGCCACCGGGGATACGCTCGTCCCTGACGAACCGCTGCTTCCGACTCTCAGCCGGAGAACCCTTCATGCAGTCCAACGAGACGCGAACGCTTCTGCACTGCGCAGTGCCGACCGCTGCGGTCGGTGTCATCGCTGTTGCCCTGAGTTCTCTGCTCGCCGGCGGCAAGGGCGCGTTGGGGGCCGCTTTCGGCGTGATTCTGGTGTCCGCGGTCATGGCCGTCGACCTGAAGGTGCTGGAGACCACCGCCAAGCGCTACCCCACGCTGTTCCAGATGATGGGCCTGGTGCTTTTCGTGCTGCAGTTCCTGCTGATCGCGGTCGTACTCGCCGTCTTCAAGGACACCACCCTGTTCAACACCAGGGCGTTCGCCTTCTCACTGCTGGCCGCGACGCTGGTGTGGATCGCCGCGCAGACGCGCTCCCATATGAAGGCCAAGATCTTCTATGTGCAGCCGGAAGCGGAGCACGAACGGAAGCCGGCGGGCGCCGAGAAGGCCGCACCCGCCGGGTCCCGGTCGTGATCTGTAGGGCCGGTATAAGGCGGTCTGCGCTCACCTGCTATCGTCCGGTGCCATCTGAGGCACAGCGGGCGCAGGTAGCCGGACTCCCGAAATCCGCGGGACGCAGACGGCAGCCCATGCAGCTGATGCCCGAATCGCGACCCGGCCCCGTGCTGACCAGCCGCATCCACACCCGTAAGACCAGTCCAGTGCCGTTCCGCGGCTGTGTGCCGCGCCGACACAACGAGGTTGCCGTACCCATGCGCCACGCTGAAGGAGCTCGCGGTGAGTTCTGACCAGACGCTCGCCTTCGAGACCGATTGCCACATCTTCGACGGGTGCGGCTTCCCGGCCCCGGGGCTTCACTCGTTCACCTTCGAGCCGATGTTCAGCATCGGCGGCTTCGACTTCAACAAGCCGATGCTGCTCGCGCTGCTGGGCACCGTGATCATCGTGGGGTTCTTCTGGGCGGCCTTCGGCAAGGCCAAGGTGGTCCCCGGAAAGCTGCAGCTCGTCGGTGAGGCCGGCTACGACTTCGTGCGCCGCGGCATCGTGTACGAGGCGCTCGGCAAGAAGGAGGGCGACAAGTACGTCCCCCTCATGGTCTCGCTGTTCTTCTTCGTGTGGATCCTGAACCTGTGGTCGGTCGTCCCGGTCGCCCAGTTCCCCGCGTCGTCGATCATCGCCTTCCCGGTCGCGCTCGCCCTGATCGTGTACGTGCTCTGGATGAGCCTGACGTTCAAGAAGCACGGCTTCATCGGTGGCCTGAAGAACATCACCGGCTACGACAAGTCGCTCGGCGGCGTCCTGCCGCTGGTCATGCTGCTGGAGTTCTTCTCCAACGTGTTCGTGCGGCCGTTCACCCACGCGGTGCGACTCTTCGCCAACATGTTCGCCGGCCACGTGCTGCTGCTGATCTTCACCATCGCCAGCTGGTACCTGCTGAACGGCGTCGGCATCGCCTACGCGGGCGTGTCGTTCGTGATGGTCATCCTGCTGACCGCCTTCGAGCTCTTCATCCAGGCGCTGCAGGCGTACGTCTTCGTGCTCCTGTCCTGCGTCTACATCCAGGGCGCTCTCGCCGAGCACCACTGAGCCCCCTGACCCCCAGTCCAACAGACGTCCGGTGGCCAACCCCCACCGGTCCGTGAAAGAGAAGGAAGAACGAGCATGTCTGCTGCTCTCCAGACGTCCCTCGCCGCGGTCGAGCTCAAGGGCAACCTCGGTTCGATCGGTTACGGCCTCGCGGCCATCGGCCCCGGCGTCGGCGTCGGCATCATCTTCGGTAACGGCACCCAGGCCATGGCCCGTCAGCCCGAGGCCGCCGGCCTGATCCGTGCCAACCAGATCCTGGGCTTCGTGTTCTGTGAGGCGCTCGCCCTGATCGGTCTGGTCATGCCGTTCGTCTACCCGGTCTGATCGCCGAGCACCACTAGTCGTATTCGACGAAAGGCACTGATGTGAACGCCCTGGTACAGCTGGCGTCCGAGGGGGAGGCCGAGAACCCCCTCCTCCCGCCGATCCCAGAGCTGGTCATCGGCCTGATCGCCTTCGCCATCGTCCTGTTCTTCCTCGCCAAGAAGCTCCTCCCGAACATCAACAAGGTTCTGGACGAGCGCCGTGAGGCGATCGAGGGCGGCATGGAGAAGGCCGAGGCCGCGCAGGCCGAGGCTCAGCAGGTTCTCGAGGACTACCGCGCCCAGCTCGCCGACGCCCGGCACGAGGCCGCGCGCCTGCGCCAGGAGGCGCAGGAGCAGGGTGCCGCGCTCATCGCCGAGATGCGTGCGGAGGGTCAGCGGCAGCGCGAGGAGATCATCGCCGCCGGTCACGCCCAGATCGAGGCCGACCGCAAGCAGGCCGCCGCCACGCTGCGCCAGGACGTGGGCAAGCTCGCCACCGACCTGGCCGGCAAGCTCGTCGGCGAGTCCCTGGAGGACTCCTCCCGTCAGAGCCGGACCATCGACCGTTTCCTCGACGAGCTTGAGGAGAAGGCCGAGGCCGTCCGATGAATGGAGCGAGCCGCGAGGCACTGGCCTCCGCACGCGAGCGCTTCGACGCGCTGACGGACCAGCCGTCCGTCGACGCGGTGAAGCTCGCCGAGGAGCTGGCCGCCGTCACCGCGCTGCTCGACCGTGAGGTGTCGCTGCGTCGGGTCCTCACCGACCCGGCGCAGGCCGGCGAGGCCAAGGCCGAGCTGGCCGGGCGCCTGCTGGGCAGCCAGGTGGGCGGCGACACCGTCGATCTGGTCTCCGGCATGGTCCGGTCCCGCTGGTCGCGCTCCCGCGATCTGGTGGACGCGCTCGAGGAGCTGGCCGCCAGTGCCGACCTCGTCGCGGCCCAGCGGACCGACGCGCTCGACGACGTCGAGGACGAGCTGTTCCGGTTCTCCCGGATCGTCTCCTCTTCGACCGGGCTGCGCTCCGCGCTGACCGACCGGGTGGCCTCCGACGCCGCCAAGGTCGAGCTGCTGAACCGCCTGCTGGGCGGCCGGGCCAACCCGGTCACCGAGCGGCTGGTCGTCCGGCTCGTCACCCAGCCCCGTGGACGTAGCCTGGAAGCGGGCCTCACCGCCCTGTCCAAGCTCGCCGCGGATCGCCGGGACCGTATGGTCGCGGTCGTCACCTCGGCGGTGCCGCTCAGCGACGGGCAGAAGCAGCGCCTGGGCGCCGCTCTGGCCAAGCTGTACGGCCGGCAGGTGCACCTGAACCTCGACGTGGACCCGGCGGTCCTCGGCGGAGTCGTGGTGCGCATCGGCGACGAGGTCATCAACGGCGCCATCTCGGACCGCCTCGACGAGGCGAGCCGACGGATGGCCGGCTGAGCAAGCCACCAACTCAACAAGCATGCAAGCGGCCCGAGTTGGGCCGACTGAGTCACCTGGGGGCCCGCGGCGGGAAAGCCGCGGGGAGAGTCCCCAGACCCCCCAGAAACACTTCGGGCCCAACAAGGAGAGCAGGGAACCCAGATGGCGGAGCTCACGATCCGGCCGGAGGAGATCCGGGACGCGCTGGAGAACTTTGTCCAGTCGTACGAGCCGGACGCGGCCTCGCGCGAGGAGGTCGGTACGGTCAGCGTTGCCGGCGACGGCATCGCGAAGGTCGAGGGACTGCCCTCGGCCATGGCGAACGAACTGCTGAAGTTCGAAGACGGCACGCTCGGTCTCGCCCTCAACCTCGAGGAGCGCGAGATCGGTGCGATCGTCCTCGGTGAGTTCAGCGGCATCGAGGAGGGTCAGTCGGTGCAGCGCACCGGCGAGGTCCTCTCCGTCGCCGTCGGCGAGGGCTACCTGGGTCGCGTCGTCGACCCGCTCGGTAACCCGATCGACGGTCTCGGCGAGATCGCGACCGAGGGCCGCCGCGCCCTTGAGCTGCAGGCCCCGGGCGTCATGGCCCGTAAGTCGGTGCACGAGCCGATGGAGACCGGCCTCAAGGCCGTCGACGCGATGACCCCGATCGGCCGTGGCCAGCGTCAGCTGATCATCGGCGACCGCCAGACCGGCAAGACCGCCCTGGCCGTCGACACGATCATCAACCAGCGTGACAACTGGCGCACCGGCGACCCGGAGAAGCAGGTCCGCTGCATCTACGTCGCCATCGGCCAGAAGGGCTCCACCATCGCGTCCGTGCGCGGCGCGCTGGAGGAGGCCGGCGCCCTGGAGTACACGACGATCGTCGCCGCCCCGGCGTCCGACCCGGCCGGCTTCAAGTACCTCGCCCCCTACACCGGCTCGGCCATCGGCCAGCACTGGATGTACCAGGGCAAGCACGTGCTGATCGTCTTCGACGACCTCTCCAAGCAGGCCGACGCCTACCGCGCCGTGTCGCTGCTGCTGCGCCGCCCGCCGGGCCGTGAGGCCTACCCGGGTGACGTCTTCTACCTGCACTCCCGCCTCCTGGAGCGCTGCGCCAAGCTCTCCGACGAGATGGGCAAGGGCTCGATGACGGGTCTGCCGATCGTGGAGACCAAGGCGAACGACGTCTCGGCGTTCATCCCGACCAACGTCATCTCCATCACCGACGGCCAGTGCTTCCTGGAGTCCGACCTGTTCAACGCGGGCCAGCGCCCGGCGCTGAACGTCGGTATCTCGGTCTCCCGTGTCGGTGGCTCCGCCCAGCACAAGGCCATGCGCCAGGTCTCCGGCCGACTCCGCGTGGACCTCGCCCAGTACCGCGAGCTGGAGGCGTTCGCCGCCTTCGGTTCCGACCTCGACGCGGCCTCCAAGGCGGCGCTGGAGCGGGGCAAGCGCATGGTCGAGCTGCTCAAGCAGGGCCAGTACGCGCCGTTCGCCACCGAGGACCAGGTCGTCTCCATCTGGGCCGGCACCACCGGCAAGATGGACGACGTTCCGGTCGAGGACATCCGCCGCTTCGAGCGTGAGCTGCTGGACTACCTGCGCCGCGAGCACAAGGGTCTGCTGACGTCGATCCGCGAGGGCGGCAAGATGTCGGACGACACCCTGCAGGCGGTCGCCGAGGCCATCGCCTCCTTCAAGCAGCAGTTCGAGACCTCGGACGGCAAGCTGCTGGGTGAGGGCTGAGCATGGGCGCCCAGCTTCGGGTCTACAAGCGCCGCATCAAGACCATCTCCGCCACCAAGAAGATCACCAAGGCGATGGAGATGATCGCCGCGTCGCGGATCGTCAAGGCACAGCGCAAGGTCGCCGCCTCGACGCCGTACGCGAGCGAGCTGACCCGCGCGGTGACCGCGGTGGCGGCCGGGTCGACCACCAAGCACCCGCTGACCACCGAGGTCGAGGCTCCGGTGCGGGCCGCGGTCCTGCTCATCACGAGCGACCGCGGTCTGGCCGGCGGCTACTCCTCCAACGCCATCAAGGCGGCCGACCGGCTCACGCAGCGGCTGACCGCCGAGGGCAAGGAGGTCGTCACCTACGTGGTCGGCCGCAAGGGTGTGGCGTACTACGGCTTCCGTGACCGCCCGGTCGTCCAGTCGTGGACGGGCTTCACGGACAACCCGTCGTACGCGGACGCCAAGAAGGTCGCGGCCCCGCTCATCGAGGCCGTCACCACGGAGACCGCCGAGGGCGGCGTCGACGAGCTGCACATCGTCTTCACGGAATTCGTGTCGATGATGACGCAGACGCCGGTCGACGGGCGGCTGCTGCCGCTCAGCCTCGCGGCGGACGAGGGTGCGGAGAAGGTCGAGAAGGACAAGATCCTCCCGCTGTACGACTTCGAGCCGTCGGCCGAGGACGTCCTCGACGCCCTGCTGCCCCGGTACGTCGAGAGCCGGATCTACAACGCGCTGCTGCAGTCGGCTGCCTCCGAGCACGCCGCCCGCCGCCGTGCGATGAAGTCGGCGACCGACAACGCCGAGGAACTCATCAAGTCGCTCACGCGGCTTGCCAACGCGGCCCGCCAGGCCGACATCACCCAGGAAATCAGCGAGATCGTCGGTGGCGCGAGCGCCCTGGCCGACGCGACCGCGGGGAGTGACTGAGAGCTATGACCACCACTGTTGAGACGGCCGTCGCCACGGGCCGCGTCGCCCGGGTCATCGGCCCGGTCGTCGACGTGGAGTTCCCCGTCGACGCGATGCCGGAGATCTACAACGCCCTGACCGTCGAGGTCATCGACCCGACCGAAGAGGGCAAGACCAAGACGCTGACCCTCGAGGTCGCCCAGCACCTCGGTGAGGGCCTGGTCCGCGCGATCTCGATGCAGCCCACCGACGGTCTGGTCCGCCAGGCCGCGGTGACCGACACCGGCGACGGCATCACCGTCCCGGTCGGTGACTTCACCAAGGGCAAGGTGTTCAACACCCTCGGTGAGGTGCTGAACGTCCCCGAGGAGAACGGCAACGAGACCGAGCGCTGGGCGATCCACCGCAAGGCCCCGAAGTTCGAGGACCTCGAGTCCAAGACCGAGATGTTCGAGACCGGCCTGAAGGTCGTCGACCTCCTCACCCCGTACGTCAAGGGTGGAAAGATCGGTCTGTTCGGTGGTGCCGGTGTCGGCAAGACCGTTCTGATCCAGGAAATGATCATGCGTGTGGCCAAGCTGCACGAGGGCGTTTCCGTGTTCGCCGGTGTCGGTGAGCGCACCCGTGAGGGCAACGACCTCATCCAGGAGATGGAGGAGTCCGGCGTCCTCGACAAGACCGCGCTGGTCTTCGGCCAGATGGACGAGCCCCCGGGCACCCGTCTGCGCGTCGCCCTGGCCGGTCTGACCATGGCGGAGTACTTCCGCGATGTGCAGAAGCAGGACGTGCTGTTCTTCATCGACAACATCTTCCGCTTCACCCAGGCCGGTTCCGAGGTCTCCACCCTGCTCGGCCGCATGCCGTCCGCGGTGGGTTACCAGCCGAACCTGGCCGACGAGATGGGTCTCCTCCAGGAGCGCATCACCTCGACCCGTGGTCACTCGATCACCTCGATGCAGGCGATCTACGTGCCCGCGGACGACCTGACCGACCCGGCGCCGGCGACGACCTTCGCGCACCTCGACGCGACGACGGTTCTCTCCCGTCCGATCTCGGAGAAGGGCATCTACCCGGCGGTGGACCCGCTGGACTCGACGTCCCGCATCCTGGACCCGCGCTACATCTCGCAGGACCACTACGAGTGCGCCTCCCGCGTCAAGGGGATCCTGCAGAAGTACAAGGACCTCCAGGACATCATCGCCATCCTCGGTATCGACGAGCTCGGCGAAGAGGACAAGCTGGTCGTGCACCGCGCCCGTCGTGTGGAGCGCTTCCTGTCGCAGAACACCCACGCGGCGAAGCAGTTCACCGGCGTCGACGGTTCGGACGTCCCGCTGGACGAGTCCATCGCCGCGTTCAACTCGATCTGCGACGGTGAGTTCGACCACTTCCCGGAGCAGGCCTTCTTCATGTGCGGTGGTCTCGAGGACCTCAAGAAGAACGCCAAGGAGCTGGGCGTCTCCTGAGCTTCCTAGCTCATGGAGAGGGGCGGCACCCCTCCGGTGCGGCCACCGAAGCCGGTGGAGCCCGGCGCCGCCCCTCTCCGTACGCCCGTTATTCTTTGACAGAACACCTGCCGTGCCCGGCAGGTGGAGACCCGAGGAGCCACGTTGGCTGCTGAGCTGCACGTCGAGCTGGTCGCGGCGGACCGGAGTGTCTGGTCCGGCGAGGCCACCTTGGTCATCGCGCGCACCACATCGGGTGACATCGGCGTCATGCCCGGCCACCAGCCGCTGCTCGGTGTGCTGGAGTCCGGCCCGGTGACCATCCGTACGAGCGACGGCGGAACGGTCGTCGCCGCGGTGCACGGAGGATTCATCTCGTTCTCGGACGACAAGCTCTCGCTGCTCGCCGAGATCGCGGAGCTGTCCGACGAGATCGATGTCGAGCGCGCGGAGCGGGCTTTGGAGCGTGCCAAGACGGAGGCGGACGCCGCCGCCGAGCGGCGCGCCGAGGTCCGGCTCCGTGCGGTGACGGGCGTGCACTGAGCCCGGCACGGAGAGTACAGATCCTCAGCCGCGGATCGCGCTGGAATTATCCAGAGCGGTCCGCGGCTGAGGCAATGCAGGTGCGGTTTTTCCGGATGACGCGAGGAGGTCGGTGAAGATGGTCCTCGCTCTGCTCGTTGGCGGCGTGGTCGTCGCGCTGGTTCTGGTAGGACTCTTCGTCTTCGGTCTGCGTCGGCGGCTGATCCAGCGGTCCGGCGGGACGTTCGATTGCAGTCTGCGCTGGAACGCGCCGGAGCCCGGGGCCGAGCCCAGCGGCAAGGCGTGGGTGTATGGCGTCGCGCGGTACAGCGGCGACCGGGTCGAGTGGTTCCGCGTCTTCTCGTACGCGCCTCGGCCGCGCCGCATCCTGGAGCGCGCCTCCATCGAGGTGCTGGAGCGCCGCACCCCCAAGGGCGAGGAGGAGCTGGCCCTGCTCTCCGACGCGGTGGTGCTGGCGTGTCTGCACAGTGGGACGCGGCTGGAGCTGGCGATGAGTGAGGATGCGCTGACGGGCTTTCTCGCGTGGCTGGAGGCGGCGCCGCCTGGGCAACGGGTCAATGTGGCTTGATGCTGGGGGCTCCGCCCCCAGACCCCCGGTCCTCAATCGCCGGACGGGCTGGAAAATCCAGCCCGTCCTGGGGCACCTCCCAGCGGTAGCTGGGGGAGATTGAGGACAAGGTTGAAGGCCGGGTAGGCGGGGGCGACACCGCTTACCCGGCCTTGCTTGTGGCCGGGCTACCGCAGCCCGCTGTCAATGGCGGACGCCAGTTCCCCATTTCCGGTGTCGCCGCTGAACTCCCAGAAGAACGCGCCGCCCAGGCCCTGGCTCTTCACGTAGCTCATCTTCGAGGCGACCGTGGCGGGCGTGTCATAGCTCCACCACTGGTTGCCGCAGTGCGCGTAGGCCGTGCCGGCGATCGTGCCGTTGGCCGGACAGCTGGTCTTGAGGATCTTGTAGTCCTCGATGCCCTGCTCGTACTTGCCTGCTGCCGGTCCCGTCGCCGTGCCGCCCGGCTCCTTCTGCGTCACCCCGGTCCAGCCGCGGCCGTAGAAGCCGATGCCCAGGTTGAGCTTGGCGGCGGGAACGCCCTTGGCCTTGAGCTTGCTGATGGCGGCGTCGGAGTTGAAGCCCTGCTGCGGGATGCCTGCGTAGGAGGTGAGCGGGGAGTGCGGGGCGGTGGGGCCCTTCGCCTCCCAGGCGCCGAAGAAGTCGTAGGTCATGACGTTGTAGAAATCGACGTACTGGGCCGCTCCGGCGTAGTCGGCGGCGTCGATCTTGCCGCCGGAGGAGGCGTCGGCGGTGATCGCGGCGGTCACCAGCTTGCCGCCGAACTTGGCCCGCATCGCCTGCGTCAGGTTCCGGAAGGCCGCCGCCCCGCTGGTGTCGCAGGTCAGCCCGCAGGCGTTGGGGTACTCCCAGTCCAGGTCGATCCCGTCGAAGAGACCGGCCCAGCGCGGGTCATTGACCAGGTCGTAGCAGGACTGGGCGAAGGCGGTCGGGTTCTGCGCCGCCTGCCCGAAGCCACCGGACCAGGTCCAGCCGCCGAAGGACCAGAGGATCTTGATGCCGGGGTACTTCGCCTTCAACTTCTTGAGCTGGTTGAAGTTGCCCCGCAGCGGCTGGTCCCAGTTGTCGGCCACCCCGTCGACGCTCTGGTCCGCGGTGTAGGCCTTGTCGTACGCCGCGTAGGAGTCGCCGATGGTGCACTTGCCGCCCTGCACGTTCCCGAACGCGTAGTTGATGTGCGTGATCTTGGCGGCGGTGCCGGAGGTGACCAGGTTCTTGACGTGGTAGTTCCGGTCGTAGACGCCCCACTCGGTGAAGTAGCCGAGCTTGACCTTCGCACCCGGGCCCGGGCCGGGGTCGGTGCCGCCGCCGGTGGTCCGCACCGCGCGGGCGCCGCTGGCCGGGCCGGTCTGGTCGGCGGTGTCGCGGGCCTTGACGGTGTAGGAGTAGTCGGTGCCGGCGGTCAGTCCGCTGTCGGTGTACGAGGTGCCGGTGACCGTGGCGACCTTGGCGCCGTCGCGGAGCACGTCGTAGTTCTTGACGCCCTTGTCATCGGTGGCCGCGCTCCAGCTGAGCTTGACCGAGGTGTCGGTGATGTCGGAGGCGGTCGGGGTGCCGGGCGCGGAGGGCGGGTTGTCGCCGGGCAGGGAACCGCCGTCGCAGCCGCCGCCGTTGAGCTTGCAGCCGGTGGGGCTGCCGCCGCCGGTGCCGTTGAAGCCGAAGCTGACGGAGGCGCCGGGGGCGAGCGTCCCGTTCCAGCTCTTGTTCTTGGCGGTCCAGTGGGTGCCGGAGCCGGTGACGTCGGCGTCCCAGGAGGAGGTGACGGAGGTGCCGGAGGGGAAGTCCCACTCCACGGTCCAGCTGCTGAGGGTGGTGGTGCCGGTGTTCTTCACCGTCCACTTGCCCTCGAAGCCGGTGCCCCAGTCGGAGGTCTTGGTGTAGGTCGCGGTCGCGGACTCGGCGGCGTGGGCGGTGTTCGCCGATGCCAGGCCGACGAGAGCGGCGAGCGGGAGGACCAGCGCGGTCAGAGCCGCGAAGGCTCTGTGTCGTGCCGGGGTGGTGCGTCTGGAGGTTCCTGATCTCACGGGTGCTCCTCGAACAGGGTCGGGAAGTACGGGGGGAGTACGGGATGGAACCTGCGCCGCCCGGTGAGCGCGTTGGTGTGGGGGCGCTCACCGCAGTGAGGGGAGCGTAGAAAGGTCCAGACCATTCGTCAAGAGGTCTGGACCATGGGAGGTGTTCATGCCCGCCGGGCCCGTCAGGTGCCCGGCTCCCGGCTCACCTCCCGACTCAACCCTTGGTTCAACTCTGGCCCAACTCCTGGCCCAACTCCTGTGCCAGCACCGCCGCTTGCACCCGGCTGCGCAGCCCCAGCTTGCCGAGCACCCGGCTGACGTGGGTCTTCACCGTCGCCTCCGCCATCGACAGCCGCTGCCCGATCTCCGCGTTGGACAGCCCCTGACCCACGCAGCCGAGCACCTCGCGCTCCCGGCGGGTCAGCGGGTCCAGTACCGCCGGATCGGGCGCGGTTGCGGAGCGCCCGGCCTGCGGACGCGCGAACTCCGCGATCAGCCTGCGGGTCACCGCGGGGGCGATCAGACCCTCGCCACGCGCCACCGTCCGCACCGCCGCCACCAGCTGCGCCGCGTCGCTGTCCTTGAGCAGAAAGCCCGCGGCCCCGGCGCGCAGCGCGCCGAAGACGTACTCGTCCAGGTCGAAGGTGGTCAGCACCAGGACATCCGCCAGCCCTTCCCCGACCACCTGACGGGTGGCGGCCACGCCGTCCAGCCGCGGCATCTGCACATCCATCAGGACGACGTCCGGGCGCAGCTCGCGGGCCAGCCGCACCGCCTCCTCACCGTCGGCGGCCTCGCCCACCACCTCGATGCCGTCCGCCGACCCCAGGATGAGCACCAGCCCGGTGCGGACCGCCTGCTGATCCTCGGCGACCAGTACCCGGATCGTCATGCGCTGCTCTCCCCTTCTCCCTGTCCTTGCCCCCGGCGCCGGCGCTGTCTCCGGCGCCGGCTCTGTCCCTGTCCTTCTCTTGGTCCTTCTCTCAGTCCTTCACAGCTTCGGCCTCCTCGACGGGCAGCACTGCCCGCACCTGCCAGGTGCTGCCGTCCGGCCCGTCCACCGGGCCGGAGGCGAACTCGCCGCCCAGCAGCGCTACCCGCTCCTCCATCCCGATCAGCCCGGCCCCCGAACCGGGCGCGCGCGGTCCGGTACGGCCGTCGTACGGGCTCACCACCCGCACCCGCAACGGGACGCCCCCGTCGCCACGCCCGCCGTCCGGGGCCCGGGCCAGCTCCACCAGCACCTCGCCGGGCGCGGCGTGCTTGAGCGCGTTGGTCAGCGACTCCTGGACGATGCGGTACGCGGCCAACTCCACCGGCGCGGGCAGCTGACCATCGCCCCGCGGCCGCTCGTCGCGCAGCCGGAACTCCAGCCCGCCCTCCCCGGAGACGCTGCGGGCGGCCGCCGCGGTGGTGCGGGCCTGGCGCAGCAGCGCGTCGAGGCCGTCCAGGGTGGGTGCGGCGGCCGGTTCGGTGGCGGCACCCGCGTCGCGCAGCAGTCCGATCAGCCGGCGCATCTCCGCCAGCCCCTGGACGCTGTTCTCCCGGATCACCCGGAGGGCCTGCTCGCCGGCGGCCGGGTCCTTGATGGACAGCGCGGCGGTGGAGTGGATGGCGATCGCGGAGAGGTGATTGGCGACCATGTCGTGCAGCTCGCGGGCCATCCGGGCGCGCTCGGCGGTCACCGCCTGGGCGCGGTCCATCTCGGCCAGCAGCGCCGTCTGTTCGGCGCGCAGCCGGGCGGTCTCGGCGGCGTCGCGGTGGTTGCGGATGATCGCGCCGGTCCAGGCGGGGCCGGCGGTGATCACCCCCGCGCCGACCCCGATGAGCAGCGCGTCGGGCTCGCGGATGAGCGCCAGCGGGATGATCATGGCGAGCACGGTGAGCAGCTCGCACAGCCGCGGGAGCAGGCGGGCCGCGGCCGCGGGACCGTACAGCACGGCGGCGTACACCAGATCGGTGAACATCACGACGTTCGCGATCAGGGTGCCGCTGAGCAGGTCGAGGAGGCCTGCCGCGGTCCCGATGGCGAGGGCCGTGAGCGGTGCGGTGCGGCGCAGCAGTTCGCAGCCGACGAACACGGCAAGGGCGACCAGCATCAGCCACTTCGGCTGTCCGAAGACGGTGGGGCCGCCGGCCAGCCCGAGGACCCACAGCAGCAGACCGCCGGCCAGCCCGGCGGCGGCGATCAGCACATCGTCACGGTGCGGGCGCGGCGGGAGCAGGGCGCGGACGGCGAGGGCGGGCATGGCTCCATCACAGCACGTCGCAGCCGGTGCGGGCGTCCTCTCAGGGCCGAGCGCGGGGCCGCGGCGGTACATCGAAGGATGCAGTCCGGATTCATCTGCGCAGACGACGAGATGGCACCGATCGCGCGGGACGGTGAGAGCGGGACGGACGAAGGGCCGTGTGGAGGGCCGTGCGAGGGGCCGCGCGACGAGCCCTGCGGGAACCGCGTGAAGGAGGAGGGCAGAGCCGTGATCGTCACGCTGATCGTCATCTGCGAGGTCGGCTTCTGGGTGCTGCTGGCCGGTGGGCTGGCGCTGCGGTATCTGGCGAAGATGCCCAGGACCAGCGGAGCCGTGCTGCTGTGCGAGCCGCTGCTGGAGTTGGTGCTGCTGGTGGTGACCGCCGTCGACCTGAAGAACGGCGCCGAGCCCGACTGGAAGCACGGGCTCGCCGCGGTCTACATCGGCTTCACGGTGGCGATGGGCCACCGCACGATCAGCTGGTTCGACGCGCGTGTGGCGCACCGTTTCGCCGGTGGCCCGCCGCCGGTGAAGAAGCCGAAGTACGGCGTGGCACGCACGGTGCACGAGTGGAAGGAAGCGGGCCGGTGGATCCTGGCGGCGGCCATCGCCATGGGACTGCTGCAGGCGGCGATCTGGTACGTGGGCGACGACGGGGACATCGGGTCGCTGCGGGCGTGGCAGACGAAGATGGTGTGGGTCATCGGCGTCAACCTGGTCATCGCGCTGAGCTACACGCTCTGGCCGAAGAAGGGGCCCGGGGGCGTGGCGGAGACGGGTTCCGGGACCGACCCGGGGGAGCGGTCCCGGAACCTGGCCAAGCGCTGAGCCAGGCACTCAGGCAAGCGCTGAGGGAAGCGCCGAGGCAAGCGCCGAGTCAGCGGTTCTCGCCGGGGACCCAGAGGATGTCGCCCAGTTCCTTGTTGGCCGTCCTCGCCAGGATGAACAACAGGTCCGAGAGCCGGTTGAGGTAGGTCGCGGTCAGCGCGTTCATGGTCTCGCCGTGCTGCTCCATCGCGGCCCACGTCGAGCGCTCGGCGCGGCGGACGATGGTGCATGCCTGGTGCAGCAGCGCGGCGCCGGGGGTGCCACCCGGAAGGATGAAGCTGCGGAGCTTGTCGAGATCCGCCAGGAAGCGGTCGCAGTCCGCCTCCAGCTTGTCGATATAGCTCTGCTCGACGCGCAGCGGCGGGTACTTGGGGTCCTCCACCACCGGAGTGGACAGGTCCGCACCGACGTCGAACAAGTCGTTCTGCACACGGACCAGGACCTTGACGACCTCCGCGGGCAGCTGCCCCAGCGCGATGGCCACCCCGATCGCGGCGTTCGCCTCGTTCGCGTCGGCGTACGCGGAGATCCGCAGGTCGGTCTTGGCGGTGCGGCTCATGTCACCGAGGGCGGTGGTGCCCTTGTCCCCGGTACGCGTATAGATACGGGTGAGATTGACCATGAGGCCGAGCGTACGCGGCCCCTGGTCGTCCACCCGCTCTTCTAGGCCCCGGTCTTCCGGAAGAGCCGTGTGCCGATCGTCACGGACGCCAGGGCCAAGCTGACCGCGACCAGGGCGCCCACCCCGACGTCGGAGTCGGCGTAGTCGCCGACGAAGGCGGCCCGTACCCCGTCCACCAGATACCGGAACGGCACCAGGCGCGAGATGGTGTCCAGCCAGTCCGGGGCGAGGGCCATCGGCAGCAGCAGCCCGGAGAGCAGCATCGCGGGCAGGTTGACGGCGTTGACGACGGGCGCGAATCCCTGCGGCGAGGCGACCACCATGGCCAGCGCGTACGACAGGGAGGCCAGCGCGATGGTCAGCGCGCCCACGAAACCGAAGCCGAGCAGCACCCCCGGCAGCGGGGCCCGCAGCCCCATCGCGACGGCGACCAGCACCAGCAGCAGGGACTGGGTGAAGAGCACGACGACGTCCCTGAGGACCCGGCCCAGCAGCAGGGCGAGCCGGCTGACCGGAGTCACCCGCATCCGTTCGATGATGCCGTGCTGCTTCTCGATGAGGATGCCGAACCCGGCGAAGGCCGCCGAGAACAAGCCGAGTTGGATCATCAGCCCGGGTACCAGCGTCTGCCAGGAATTGCCGCTTTCGCCCAGCGGCAGGTCGCGCAGCAGCGGCCCGAAGAAGACCAGGAAGAGCAGCGGCTGGAGCAGTCCGAACACCAGGCCGAGCTTGGAGTTGACGGTCTGGCGGAGATAGCGGCCGAAGATCAGACCGGTGTCGGAGATGACGTGCGGCATGGGTTTCTCTCTGCTCATGGGGCGTGTGGGGTGCATGGGACCCGGGAGGTCCGGGGCTTACGGGGCGCGGGGCTTGCGGGGCTGGGGGTTCGCGGGGCTTGGGGACTCGCGGTCAGACCGCGACGGGTACGGCGTCCCGGGACGCGGCGCCACGCCCGGTGATCGCGATGAACGTGTCCTGGAGGCCGGCCTCGGGTGAGCCGCCGAAGCGCGTCTTGAGCTGCCGCGAGGTGCCCTCGGCGACGACCCGCCCGCCGTCGACGATGACCAGCCGGTCGGCCAGCGCGTCGGCCTCGTCGAGGTAGTGGGTGGTCAGGAAGACGGTCATCCGCTGCTCGGTGCGGAGCCGGCGGATCAGCTGCCACAACTCGGCGCGGCTGCCGGGGTCCAGGCCGGTCGTCGGCTCGTCCAGGAACAGCACCTCGGGCCGGTGGGTGAGGCCCATGGCGATGTCCAGACGGCGGCGCTGACCGCCGGAGAGGGCACCGCACTTGCGGTCCAGCAGCTCGGTCAGGCCGAGGTCGGCGGCGAGTTCCTCGGCGCGGGCGGCGGCCTGGGCGCGCGGCAGCCGGTACATCCGCGCCTGGGTGATCAGCTCCTCGCGGACCGGAACGGCCGGATCGACCCCGCCGGACTGGGCCACGTAACCGATCTTCATCCGGACCCCGGACGGGTCCTGGACGAGGTCGTGGCCGGCGACGGTCGCGGTGCCGCCGGTCGGGGTGAGCAGGGTGGTGAGCATCCGCAGGGTGGTCGTCTTGCCGGCTCCGTTGGGGCCGAGGAAGCCGAGGATCTCGCCGCGCCGGACAGTCAGATCGATGCCCCGGACGGCGTCGACCGGGCCGCGCTTGGTGGTGAAGGTGCGGGTGAGTCCGGTGGCGGTCAGGACGGGGTCGGCGATGGGCGGTTCGGGGGCGGTGGCGGGCTCGGGCGCGGCAGCGGTGCTGGAGGGGTTCGGCATGGAGCCAGAAAAGCACAGCCACTGAAAGTTTGCAATGACCCCAAGTTTTCAGTGGATGCAGCGAAGCTAGGATGGGGGAATGGACGGGACAGCGCGGGCAGAGGGACTGCGAGAGCGGAAGAAGCGGCAGACCAGGCAGCTCATCTCGGACGTGGCCACCGGCCTCTTCCTGGAGCGGGGCTTCGACGCGGTGACGATCGCCGAGATCGCCGAGGCGGCGCAGGTGTCCGCCAACACCGTCTACAACTACTTCCCGGCGAAGGAGGACCTCTTCTTCGACCGCCAGGCGGAGATGGTGGGCCGGCTCTCCCGCAGCATCGAGGGGCGCGCGCCCGGCGAGTCCGCCGCCCACGCCGTGCTGCGCGACCTGCGTGCCGGGCTGGCCACCGGGTCCGCCGAGGCGCTCGACCCGGACTTCGCGCGCTTCACCAAGGTCATCAACGAGTCGGCCGCGCTGACCGCCCGCCTGATGGCGATGCACGAGGAGATCTGCCACTCGGTCTGCCGCACCCTGCGCGAGGAGACCGGCGCCGACCCGGACGACCCGCTGCCCATCCTCGTCGCCAGCCAGCTCTCCTGGGTCGCCAGCGTCACCCTCAACGGCATGCTGCGGCTGATGGGCGAGGGGCACGCCCCGGACGAGGTGGCGCGCGCGGTCCTGGCCAGGCTGGACATCGTCGAGTCGATGCTCGGTGAGCGCACCCTCAACTATGCGGTGAAGAACACACCGTGACGCGCCTTACTTACTGGTGCACCAAGGGGTGAACGGACGTTAGTGTCCGGCCAAAAGCGTCGATGGAGAGGTGTGTGTCGTGGCGAAGAAGCTCGCCGTCATCGGAGCCGGACTCATGGGGTCCGGCATCGCGCAGGTATCGGCCCAGGCAGGGTACGACGTGGTGCTGCGCGACGTCACGGACGAGGCTCTCGCCCGCGGGAAGAGCGGCATCCAGGCGTCCTACGAGAAGTTCGTCTCCAAGGGCAAGCTGACGGCCGACGCCGCCGAGCAGGCGCTGGCCCGGATCACCACCACCACCGACCTCGACGCCGCGGCCGACGCGGACATCGTGGTCGAGGCCGTCTTCGAGAAGATCGAGGTCAAGCAGGAGATCTTCCGCACCCTCGACGACCTGGTCAAGGACGACACCATCCTGGCGTCCAACACCTCCGCCATCCCGATCACCAAGATCGCGGCGGCCACCCAGCGCCCGGAGCGGGTCGTCGGCACCCACTTCTTCTCGCCGGTGCCGATGATGCAGCTGTGTGAGCTGGTGCGCGGCTACAAGACCAGCGACGAAACCCTCGCCGCTGCCCGCACCTTCGCCGAGGAGATCGGCAAGACCTGCATCGTCGTCAACCGCGACGTGGCGGGCTTCGTCACCACCCGGCTGATCACCGCGCTCGTCGTCGAGGCCGCCAAGCTCTACGAGTCCGGCGTCGCCTCGGCCGAGGACATCGACATCGCCTGCAAGCTGGGCTTCGGCCACGCCATGGGCCCGCTGGCCACCACCGACCTGACCGGCGTGGACATCCTGCTGCACGCCACCAACAACATCTACACCGAGACCCAGGACGAGAAGTTCGCCCCGCCGGAGGTCATGCGCCGCATGGTCGACGCCGGCGACATCGGCCGCAAGAGCGGCCAGGGTTTCTACCGTTACTGACCGGGTAGGCACTCCAGCCCGTCCGGCCTGACCCGACATCAGGCCCGGACGGGCTCACCCTCGCGGGTGATTTCGGTATCGGTTCGCTTACAGGCGGCAACTTTGCCGTGTGAAAGACAGTCAGTTCTGTAGACATAGGCGCATAGGCGTACAGACACCGCACGGACATAGGCGCACCACGACAGCGTCGCAGCACATCCGCCGCAGCACACCAGGGGAGCGCATATGCACATCAGGGGCGACCACGCCGAGCTGGTCGTCGGGGGCCGCCTCGACGTCCGCAGCGCGGCGGACGCCCGCACGGTCCTGCACACCGCCGTCGACTCCGGCCGCGGCGACCTGGTGCTCGACCTGACCGATCTCGCCTCCTGGGACGCCACCGGGCTCGGCGTCATCATGGAAGCGCACCGCCGGGCCGGCCGCGTCGGCCGCAGGCTCGTGCTGCGCGGGGTGCCGCCCCAGATGCAGCGCCTGCTGGTGGCCACCAGGCTGCACCGCATCCTCGCGATCGAGGGCGGACTGGAAGCGGAATCCCTGCCCCGGGTCTGAACGTGCCCGGCGCGGCGCGACCCCCCGGAGTCGCTGGACGGTGCCGGAACGTCTAGGGTTCGGCTCTGCGCCTCATACTCCACGGCCCTCGGTGGGCACCGGGCCGGACGCGACGGCAGGGTGGTCACCCTCCGCGACCGGCGGGTGCCGAAGGGCCGAAAGAGGCGGACAGCACGCCACGCCACTGGGGGCTTTCAGCATGGACCCGACAAACATGGGACCGGACGAGCACGGGCTCTGGGGGTCCCCCCGACCGGAGCCCGGAGAAGACTCCGGGGCAGATCCGTCGCGCCCGGCGGGCGACGACGGCACCGCGCCGCCGTCGCTCGGCGACCCGTCCACGCCCGCCCCGGCGCGCGCCGTGCGGGTCCACGCCGGCGGCGACCTGCTGACCATCAACCCCATCGACGGCAGCGAAATAGAGCCTTGTCCGCCCGGCGAGCAGCTGCCCAGACCGACCCGACGCGGCCCGCAGGAGCGCGCCGAGCTGAACCGGGCGATGGCCGTCACGCCGCCCGCCGGGGCCGCCGGCGCCCTGGACGAGCCGCCGATGCTGGAGCGGGCCGAGGAGCGCGAGCGACTGACCCGGCTGCTGTCCCGGGGCCGCTCGGTGCGGCTCACCGGGCCGTCCGGCGCGGGCCGCAGCACGCTGCTGGCCGCCGTCGCGGACGCCTGCGAAGACCTGGCACCGGACGGCGTGGTCCGCCTCAACGGCCGCCACCGCACCCCCACCGACCTGCTGTACGAGCTGTACGCGGTGGTGTTCGGCTCGGGTGACGCGCGCTACCGCCCGGACCGGACGGAGCTGCTGGCAGCGGTCCACGACATCGGCGCCGTGGTGGTGCTGGACGACGCAGAGTTCGGCGGCACGGCACTCGACGAGTTCCTCGACGCCACCCCCGAGTGCGCGTTCCTGATCTCCGCCACCCCCGACGTCGCCGCGCCCTCGGCCGGCTCCCACCTGGAAGAGGTCTTCCTCGGCGGACTGGGCCGCACCGGATCCCTGGAGCTGCTGGAGCGCGCCGTGCAGCGGCCGCTGACCGAGGCCGAGGCGGACTGGGCGGCCGACCTGTGGTTCGCCTCCGAGGGGCTGCCGCTGCGGTTCGTCCAGGCCGGCGCGCTGCTGCGGCAGTCCGGCCGGGCGCTGCCCACGCTCGCCGAGGGCGCCGCCCCGGCCGCGCTGATCGCCGGCGGTCTCAGCGAGGCGGCGAAGAAGACCCTGCGCTTCGCCGTCGCCCTCGGCGGCGAGTGCCCGCACGCCTCCCAGCTGGCGGCGCTGACCGGCGACACGCACGGCGAGGCGGCCCTCGGCGAGCTGCACGCGGCCGGCCTGGTCACCCAGGCCGGATCACACCACCGGCTGGCGGCCGGGGTGGCCGCCCAGCTCGCCGCCGCCGGATACGCCGACGACGCCACCGGGCACGCCCACACCGCCGCCCGGCACTACGCCTGGTGGACCGGGCACCCCTCCGTCGCCCCCGAGCGCGTCGCCCAGGAGTCGGACGCGATCCTCGCCGCCCTGGCCGCCCTGGTCTCCGGCCGCCGGCCCGCGCACTCCAGCGCCGCGGTGCTGCTGGCCCGCACCGCCGCGCCGGCGTTCGCCGCCGCGCTCGCCTGGAACGCCTGGGAGCGCACCCTGCGGCACGGCCAGGAGGCCGCCCGGCTCGCCGGGGAGGTCGCCGAGGACGCGTACTTCCACCACGAGCTCGGTGTGCTGGCGCTGTGCACCGGCAGCCTCGACCGGGCCCGCGCGGCGCTGGAGGCGTCGATCGGGCTGCGTGGCGTCCTCGCCGACCGGCACGGCGCGGTCGCCGGCCGCCGGGCGCTGGCCCTGGTCACCGACCGCGCCAGGGCCGCGGCGTCGGCCCCGGCCGGCGGCCCGGCGATGGGCAAGGAGGCTGTCCCCGGGGCGGCTGCGCGGGCCGACCGGCCCGCCTCCGGGCCCGGCACGCCGACGGCCCCGCTACCCCCCGTACCGTCGGTCCCTGGCGTCCCGGGCGACACCGCCGTCACCGAGCGGATCGGCGTGATCGGCGGTGGCACGGGCGCGGCGAGCACACCGGTGGCCACCGACGCGACCACCGCCCTGCCCGCCGGTGCCGAACTCTTCCCCACCACGCCTCCCGCCCCGCCCGCGGCGCCTCCGGCGGCCGGTACGGCAGGAGCGGCCGGTGCGGCCGCCGGCGGACGCCGCCGCGTGCTGCCCCGGCTCGCGCTCACCGGCACCCGCCGCAACGTCGCCGCGGCCGGTGCGGGCGCCCTGCTGCTCGCCGTCCTGGGCACCGTCGTCACCCTCGGCCTGACCTCCGGGGAGGACGAGGAGCCCGCGACCACGGTGCGGCCCGGCGAGTCGAACTCGCAGTCGGACAACCCCTACGCCGGGGACGACAACACCACGACCGACGAGCCGACCCCCGGCCACACCGGCAACCCGCGGCGGGGCGAGACCGGCTCCCCGGTGTCCCCCCTTCCGGAGGAGACCGGCCGCGAACCCAGCACCCCGGGGGACACCGGTTCCCCGTCCACCGGAGACGATCCCTCGTCGCCGGGCGGGAGCGAGTCGCCGTCCACCACCTCCCGGCCGTCGTCCCCGACGAGCAGGCCGCCGACGACCACCAAGCCGCCGACGACGAAGCCGCCGACCACCAAGCCGCCGACGACGCCGCCGACCACCGAGCCGACGCCGACGCCGACGACGCCGACCCCCACCGACGACAGTTCGAACACCGCCAGCGGCCCGGCCACCACGTCGGTCGCTCCCATCGAGCCCAGCGGCACCCCTGCCTGACCCGGCCTGTCCCGGGCCCGGAACGCCCGTCGCCCCCGCTCCGGCATCAGCCGGAACGGGGGCGACGGGCGTCTTCGCGCGAGCCGACGAAAGTCCGGCGGCCCGGGCGCGGCCAGGGGGTGTCCGACACCCCCTGGGTCAGAACAGTCGCAGCTTGTCGTCCTCGATGCCGCGCAGCGCGTCGTAGTCCAGCACCACGCAGCCGATTCCCCGGTCGGTGGCCAGCACCCGCGCCTGCGGCTTGATCTCCTGCGCGGCGAAGATCCCCTTCACCGGGGCGAGGTGCGGGTCGCGGTTGAGCAGCTCCAGATACCGGGTGAGCTGCTCGACGCCGTCGATCTCACCGCGCCGCTTGATCTCGACGGCCACCGTCGTCCCGTCGGCATCCCGGCAGAGGATGTCCACCGGCCCGATGGCGGTGGGGTATTCGCGTCGAATGAGGGTCCAGCCCTCGCCCAGCGTCTCGATGCGGTCCGCCAGCAGTTCCTGAAGGTGCGCTTCCACGCCGTCCTTGATCAGGCCCGGGTCGACGCCCAGCTCGTGCGAGGAGTCATGGAGGACTTCCTCCATGGTGATGATGAGCTTCTCGCCTGCCTTGTTCACTACCGTCCACACATCGCCCTCGCCCTCCTTGAGGGTGCACGGCGGGGACATCCAGTTGAGGGGTTTGTAGGCCCGGTCGTCGGCGTGGATCGACACACTGCCGTCGGCCTTGACAAGGATCAGGCGGGGAGCCGACGGCAGGTGGGCGGTGAGCCGGCCCGCGTAGTCCACGGAGCATCGGGCGATGACGAGACGCATGGTCGGCAACGCTACTCGACCGGGGCCGCTCCACCGAATCGGGCGGTGGCTGGTTGTGTGTGCGTTCTCCTGGTGTCGGCGCAGTGACCGAATTACCGTTGAAGCGGGCGGTCGTCGTACATGCACGCTGCGTCGTCGAGCGTCCTTCCATCCCTGAGACCCCTGTCCCTGGGGTCGCGAGAGGAGAACCCATGTCGCTGGACGTCTCACCGGCCCTCCTAGAACAGGCCGAGCGAGGCGAGGTCGACGAAGCCGCCTTCGTCGACTGCGTCCGGACCTCCCTGCCCTATGCGTGGGAGATGATCAGCTCGCTGGTGGCGCAGCTCAAGGTTGAGGGTGGCGAGTTCGCCGACAACCAGACGCCGCCGCCGGACGAGCAGGCGCGTGGTCAGCTGCTGCGGGCGCTGGCGAGTGACGCGATTCGCGGCGCATTGCAGCGGCACTTCGGGGTGCGGCTGGCGTTCCAGAACTGCCACCGGGTGGCGGTGTTCCCCCTGGACGCCTCGGTCGACGAGCGCCTGGCCCGGTTCACGTCCATCCGCGGCCAGCTGCTCAACCAGTCTCCCGAACTGCGCGACTGCTGAACCGTTTTGGCTGCCGCTCCACGGGGGGAGGTGCATCGCAACCGGAGCGGCAGCACGCGAGTTCAGCGAAGCAGCGGCAGAACCTCTTCACCGAGCCGCCGGACGTTCTCCTCCGTCGCGGCCAGCTCACCAGACCCCTCCGTCAGCAGCGCGAAGCGCCGGATGCCGGTGCGCTCGGCGGTGGCCGCGAGCCGGTCCGCGCACAGCCGGGGCGGGCCCACCGGGTGGATCCCGCACAGCATCTCGGTGTACGCCTCGGGATCCCGCATCCGCCGGTGCCTGCCGTCGACCGTGACATGCGCCGCGAGACCCTCGCGCAGCCAGCCGGGCATGGCCTTGATCAAGGTCTCGGCGGCATCGGGCAGGCTGTCGGCGATCTGCGCGACCCCGGCGGAGACATGCTCCGCCGCGTCGACCACCTCGGGCGGATGCCCCGCCTCCCGCGCGCAGCTGCGCCACAGAGCCACCATCTCGGCTTTCTCCGCGTCCTCGCTGTGCATCCCGAGCAGCATCGGCAGACCGCGCTCGGCGGCCAGCCGCACACTCCCCGGCGAGGTGCAGGCCACGATCACCGGCGGCCCCTCCGCCTCCGGACCGCCCGATTCCATGCTGCCCGTGGCGGAGCCGGTGAGCAGCTCGTCCGCGCGGGGCACCACCGGGACCTCCCGGAAGGAGAACCGCTCGCCGTCCGCGCCCACGCGCGGCTCACGCAGCCAGCGCAGCAGCAGATCCAGCGACTCGGGGAAGCCGTGCTCGTAGGCGGCGAGGCCGCTGCCGAAGACCTCCAGGTCGACCCAGGGCCCGCCGCGCCCCACACCCAGGATGAAGCGGCCGCCGGAGGTCAGGTGCAGCAGCGCCGTCTGCTCACCCAGCGCGACCGGGTGGGCGCTCGGCAGCACGCTCACCGCCGTCCCCACTCCAATGCGCCGGGTGCGCCCCAGCAACAGCCCGGCGAGCGTGATCGCCGACGGGCAGACTCCGTAGGGGACGAAGTGGTGCTCGGCGAGCCAGACCGCATCCAGCCCTGACTCCTCGGCCACCTCGGCCGTCCGCACCGCCCGGTGCAGCGCCTCTCCATGCCCCTGGCCTGGGAATTGGGCGGCCAGCACAAAAGCCCCAACGCGCATGTCGCTTACTGCCTTCCTCTGTCGGCTCGGCGCCCCCCAAGCGCTCCCCCTCGAAGGCAACAACGCCTGACACGTGCCAAAGGCACGGCCTGGCATGAAGTTTTCATGATGATCACAGAGTGGGGGTTTCCGCGCGGCTGCCGGAGCCCGGACGTCGCCGCGTACGCTGGTGGCATCCCCCAGACCACGTCCGGGGGTGACCCCTGCTCCGCAGCTCTTCGAGGTGCCCATGTCCCCACGCCGAAACCGCCCGCGCGGCGGTGGCACGCCCGCCGGCCGCGACACCGGCCCCGAGGACCGCTACGGCCTGGAGCGCACGGAGAGTTGGCAGGGCGAGGAGTGGGTGGTGCGGCAGATCGGCGGCGGTGCGGCGGCCAAGCACTACCGCTGCCCGGGGTGCGATCAGGAGATCCCGCCGGGCGTGCCGCACATCGTCGCCTGGCAGCAGCACGGCGGGGCGGACGACCGGCGGCACTGGCACCGGGCCTGCTGGAACGCGAGAGACCGCCGGAGCGCGCGGCTCCAGCGGTCTCGTAACGCACCGAGGTACTGACCCGGGGCAGCGCCCTTGGGCGCCGCGGACTTCAGACGTCGCGCTGGTCCAGCGCCCAGTAGGCGCCGAGCATCGCCACCGCGTCGACCCCGGCGAGGATGCCCAGCGGCTCCCAGCCCGAAGGCCCGGAGTCGGCGACGGTGTTGCTGTACATCACCCCGAGCTGGTTGGGGATGGAGTACTCCAGCAGCGCCGTCCGGAGGTCCTCCAGGGCCGAGCCCTGCATGAAGATCGCCATCACCAGCGGCAGCAGCACCACGCCGACCATGATGGTGATGGCGCCCGCGGAGTGGCGGATCAGCGAGCCGACGGCGAGCGAGAGCAGCCCGAGCAGCGCGACATAGGAGCTGACGCCGACGGTGACCTTGAACCAGTCGTCACCGCCCACCTCCCCGGCGCCCGGGTTGCCGCTGAGCATGCTGTCGTCCATCAGCGCGACCAGCGTGGTGGTGGCCAGCAGGACGCCGAACGCCACCAGGAAGAAGACCAGCGCCTTGGCGGTGAGCACCCGGCCACGGCTGGGGCAGGCGGTCAGCGTGGTGCGGATCATGCCGGTGCCGTACTCCGAGGAGACGACCAGCACGCCGAGGGTGATGACGCACAGGATGCCCAGCAGGACGCCGAAGAAGCCGAAGGTCAGCGGCGGTTCGCCTTCCAGGTCGGTGTTGCTCCCGGAGAGCCCGGCGGCGGTGGCGAATCCGATGCCGACCACCAGCAGGATCAGCACGCCGAGCGTCCACATCGTCGAGCGGACCGACTTGATCTTGGTCCACTCGGAGGCGAGGGCGTGCCCGAGGTGGGTCGGGCGGATCGGAATCGGCGAGGAGTACGGGGCGACGCCGGACACCGGGGCGGGCGCCCCGACCGGGCCGGGCATGGGCGCCCCGACCGGGCCGGGCATGGGCGCCCCGACCGGCGCCGGGGCGGGACCGCCCACCGGTCCGGCGCCGGGCGCGCCGAGGGGGGCGGGGGCCGGCTGTCCCGGCGGGGGCGTCTGCGGTGCCGCGGGGGCCTGCTGCTTGTCGAACGGGGAGGTCATCGGGCGTCCTCGCTGGCGTGCTGGTTCAGATCGGCGGGGGCGGCGGCGGGCGGGGCCGGGGGCGCGGGCGGCTGCGCCACCGGGGGCGCGGGCTGCGGCGCGGCGGCCGGCGGCTGCGGGGCCTGGGCCGGCGCCGCGTACGGGTTGGCCGCCTGCCCCGGTGCCCCCGGCACCGGACCGGCCGGCGCCCCCGGCACGGGACCGGTCGGCGCACCCGGCATGGGCATCCCCGGAGCACCCGGCACCGGCGGGTAGCTGCCGGCCTGCGGCGGGGGCGGCGGGGTGAAGCCCGGCAGGGCGCCCGGCGGCAGCATCCCGGGCTGCCCCGGCATCCCGCCCGGCGCGCCCGGACCGCCCGGCAGCACGCCCTGCGCACCGTAGGGAGCCGCCATCTGCTGGAGACCGGCCCGCTGGTCGGCCGTGGAGCGGTAGTCCACCGCGCCCGAGGTCATCCGCATGTACGCCTCTTCCAGCGAAGCCTGGTGCGGCGAGAGCTCCCACAGCCGGACCGACGCCTCGTGCGCGAGGTCGCTGATGCGCGGCAGCGCCAGGCCGGTGACGCGCAGCGCGCCGTCCGACTCCGGCAGCACCTGGCCGCCCGCCGCGCTCAGCGCGGTGGTCAGCTTCTCCCGCTGCTCCGGCTCGCTGTCCGGCACCCGGACCCGCGCGAAGTCGGCGGAGTTGTAGGAGATGAAGTCCCGCACGCTCATGTCGGCGAGCAGCTGGCCGCGGCCGATCACGATCAGATGGTCGGCGGTGAGGGCCATCTCGCTCATCAGGTGGCTGGAGACGAAGACCGTGCGGCCCTCGGACGCCAGCTGCTTCATGAGGTTGCGGACCCACAGGATGCCCTCCGGGTCCAGGCCGTTGACCGGCTCGTCGAAGAGCAGCACCTGCGGGTCGCCCAGGAGCGCGGCGGCGATGCCGAGCCGCTGCCCCATACCGAGCGAGAAGCCCTTGGACCGCTTCTTGGCCACGTTCTGCAGGCCGACGACGCCCAGCACCTCGTCGACGCGGCGGGCCGGGATGCCGGACAGCTGCGCCAGGCACAGCAGGTGCTGGCGCGCGCTGCGGCCGCCGTGCACCGCCTTCGCGTCGAGCAGCGCACCGACCTGCCGAGGGGCGTTGGGCAGCTTCCGGTACGGATAGCCACCCACCGTGACCTGGCCGGAAGTCGGTTGGTCGAGGCCGAGGATCATGCGCATGGTCGTCGACTTGCCGGAGCCGTTGGGGCCCAGGAAGCCGGTGACCGCGCCGGGTCGCACCTGGAACGACAGGTTGTACACGGCCGTCTTGGCGCCGTAGCGCTTCGTCAGGCCGACTGCCTCGATCATTCTCCGCCCTTCACGTGGTGGCCAGGGCGCGTGCCCCTGTGAGGGTAAGGAGGATAACCATGAGAGTGCGGTTCCGGTCACGGCGGAAAGTGAGCAGTTCGTGATGTGAAACGGAAACCCTCAAGGGCGGATCGGGCATCAGGGTCATTCCGCGGCGGACGGCCGCGGCGGAATACGCCCCGCTTGATTCCAGTGATTCCAGCTCGCCGGCTCCGCGTACCGGCGGAACGCCTCCTGCGGCAGTGACCAGCCCTCCTCGCGGAAAATCCGGGTCCCCGCGGTCCGCACCGCCTCGTCCGCCCGCGCCCGGGCCACCCAGGTGGCCGGATCCGGGCCGAGCAGCTGCCGCAGCGCCGCGGAGGCCGCCAGCAGCCCGGCCAGCAGGGTGCCCTGGTCGCCGCCACCTGGCCGGGGCGCGCCGTCCGGGCCCGCCAGCACGCCGTGGGCGCTGACATAGAGGAACGCGCGGCCGAGTGGATCACCGGACGGCAGCGTCATCGGGAAGTCCTCGCCGGGCAGCGCGATCCGGTGGTAGTTGTGCTCGGTGGCGTCCACGGCCCTCAGCTGGTCCGCGTCGAACCAGCTGACCACCAGCTCGGTCTCGGCGCGCGGATCCGCGTACGGCGCGCCCGCGACATAGCCGGCCCGCCCGATGTGGGCCGAGATCCCGACCCCGATGCCGCGTACCCGCACCGGCACCATGGGCACCGCCGCCGGGAGGCCGCGCCGGGCGAACTTGGCGCGCAGTTGCGCGGGGGAGGCGTTGGAGCCGACGGCGATCACCGCGCGGCGGTCCGCCACGGGGGCTTGGCCGAGCCGGGTGAGCAGGTCGTCCAGCGGCTGGGCGGCGCAGCCGGGCGAGTCGACCGGCCAGCCGCCGAGCGCCGAACCGGGCTCCGCCGCCAGCGGCCACAGCTCGCCCTCCACCAGGAGCGCGGGCCCGGTCACCGGACGGCCGGGGTAGCTGAGCGGGTGGTCGAGCGGGACGGCGGTGAAGCCCAGGGCCTCCAGGCTGCGGTCGGTCACCGCACCAGGTTAGGGGGCGGCCGGCGGGTCTCCGCGGCGTCGCGCCGGTGGCGATCCACCGGCCACCCCCAAGGCCGCAGGGCAGTGCGGCGGCGCGGGGCCCGCTCGTCCCGCGCCGCCAACGCGAAACCCCCCGCCACAAGGGTGACGGGGGGCTGAGCCGCGTACTCGCGCGTGCCGCTCGAAGGCCGCGTCCGACCGGCCCCGGGGTGCCGGGCCGGTGTCAGCGGGTCTGCTGGGCCGGCACGCCGCGGGTGGCCGAGTCGTCCTCGGGCGCGCCGGCGGCGGCCACGGCCGCGCCGGTCAGCGTCGCCAGCATCTCGCGGACGTTGGTCAGCTGGGCGTTGATGCTGTCGCGGCGGTTGGTGAGCGCCGCCAGCTCACGCTCGGACTCGCTGCGCACCCGGTCCGCCTTGGCGTTGGCGTCGGCCACGATGTCCTCGGCCTGGCGCTGCGCGGTCTCGACCGTCTGACGGGCCCGGCGCTCCGCGTCCGTGCGCAGCTTCTCGGCCTCCAGGCGCAGCTGCTCGGCGCGGTGCTCGATCTCCGCGAGCCGCTTCTCGGCCTTGGCCTGACGCGAGGCCAGGTCACGCTCGGACTGCTCCCGCCGCTTGGCCAGGTTGGTCTCGAAGTCCGCGGCGGCCTGGGCGGCCTTGGCGCGGGTCTCCTCGAACAGCGCGTCCGCTTCCTCACGCTTGGACTGCGCGTCCTTCTGCGCCTCGGACCGCAGCGTGGACGCCTCGCCCTTCGCCTTCTCGACGATCCGGACGCCCTCGTCCTCGGCCTTCGCCTTGCGCTCGGCCGCGAACGACTCCGCGTCGTTGCGCACCTGCTGGGCGGCGGACTCGGCCAGCTCACGGTGCTGCTCGGCGGCTCGACGGGCCTCCTCACGCAGGTCCTTGGCCTCCTCCTCCGCGAGCCGGAGGATCTTCTCGACGCGCGCGCCGAGCCCCGCGTACGAGGGCTCGGCGTCATTGACCTGGGCCTGGGCGTTCTGCGTTTCGAGGTGCAGCTCCTCGATGCGCTTTTCCAGTGAGGTGATGCGGGCCAGAGCACTGTCACGGTCGGCGACGAGTTTGGTAATGCGGTCGTCCACCTGACCGCGGTCGTATCCACGCCGCACGAGCTCGAAGCCGAAGGGGGAGGAAGTGTCGCTCATGGGGTTCCTGTCGAAAGAGACCGGTGAGGTGATAGAGGGAATCCTAGGGGGCGCGACGGCGTGTCATCGAGTCAATGCCCGTTTGATCTGGAGAATGTCCAGCCTTTTGAGTGGACAATGCACGGACCACTTGTCACTCGTTGGAGGGAACCGGGTGATACGGACATCGACCGCCCTTTCCCGGCCTCACCGGGGCACGTTCGACGCTCGGTGAAGCGCGCCCGGTCCCGCCCCCGAAGGCCCGTCCGGGCGCGTGCCCGGACGTTCCCCCAGCTCTTCCCGCTCTCTCCTAGGAGCCCGACCCCTTGCCGCCGGAGCGGGAAGCGCCCGCGCCGGCCGCTGCCTTGACCCCGCCGTCCTTGCCGTCCCCGCCGGAGCCCCCGCCCGGGGCGCCCAGCGAACCCAGCGCCTCAAGCACGTCCTGGACCCGCGAGATCTCCGCGTTGATGTCCTCCTTGCGGCGGGCCAGCAGCTCCAGTTCGCGCTTGCCCTCCTCGACGACGCGGCGGGCCTCCTCGCGGGCCTCGGAACGCATCCGCTCCGCGTCCCGGGTGGCGTCGGCCTTCTTCTGCTCCGCCTCCTTGAGCAGCCCCTCGGCCTTCTTCACCGCCGCGATCCGCACCTTGGCCGCCTCGCTGTCGGCGTCCGAGAGCACCTTCTTGGCCTTCTCCTCGGCCTCCAGCGACTGCGCGGTGGCCGCCGCCACCAGCTTGTCGACCCGCTCGCCGGCCGCCTTCATCTGCTCGGTGGACTCCCGGCGGGCCCGCTCGTGCAACTCCTCGACCTCGGACTCCACCCGGGCGCGCAACTCCTCGGCACGCTCCCGGATGGCGGTGGCGTCGCCGCGCGCCTCGCCCAGCATGGTGTCCGAATCCGTACGGGCCTTCTCCACCAGGCCGGTGGCCTCCGCACTCGCCTCGGTGACGAGCCGCTCGGCCTCCTTGCGGGCGGCACCGACCATCGCGTCGGCCTGCTCCTCGGCGGCGGTGGCGGTCCGCAGCGCGGCCTCCTGAGCCTCCTTGGCGACCTTGTCCGCCTCGCTGCTGGCCTTGCTGACCAGCCGGTCGGCCTGCGCCGCCGCCTCCGCGCGGCGCTTGTTGGCGTCCTGGCGCGCCTTGTCGACGATCGCCTCCGCCTCGGCACGCGCCTCGGCGCGGACCCGCTCCGCCTCCGCGGCCGCGGCGGCCGCGGCCCGCTCGGTCTCGGTGCGGGTACGCGCGGCGTGCTGCTGCGCGGAGTTGACCGTCTCGGCGGCCTCGGTGCGCAGCCGCTCGGCCTCCGTGGTCGCCTCCGAGACCAGCCGGGCGGCCTGCTCGGCGGCCTCCGCGCGGCGCTTGCTGGCCTCCTCGCGCGCTTCGGCGGTGAGCCGCTCGGCCTCCGCGGTGGCCTCGGTGACCAGCCGGTCGGCCTGTGCCGCCGCCTCGGAGCGGATGTTGTTCGCGTCCCCGCGCGCCTCGGCCCGGGTCCGGGCCGCGTCCTGCTCGGCCGCCGCCCGCGCGTCGGTCGCCTCGGTACGCAGCGCCTGGGCCCGCGCGCTCGCGTCGGCGACCAGCCGCTCCGCCTCGGCGGTGAGCCGCCCGGACTCCTCCGCGGCCTCGGTACGCAGCCGCTCGGCCTCCGTGGTCGCCTCCGAGACCAGCCGCTCGGCCTCCGCGGTGCTCTCCGCGTGCAGCCGCTCGGCCTCCGCGGTGGCCTCGGCGACCAGCCGGTCGGCCTGCTCGGCCGCGTCCGTGCGGCGCTTGTTGGCCTCCTCGCGCGCCTCGGTGCGCAGCCGGTCCGTCTCCGCCACGGTCTCGGTGTGCAGCCGCTCGGCCTCCGCGCTCGCCTCGGAGACCAGCCGGTCGGCCTGCTCGGCGGCCTCCGTGCGGCGCTTGTTGGCCTCCTTGCGCGCCTCGGAGGTGAGCCGGTCCGCCTCCGCGGTGGCCTCCGCCACCGTGTGCTCGGCCAGCGCCCTGGCGGTCTCGGCCTCCTCCTGCGCCTCGCCGCGCACCCGGGTCGCGTCGGCCGAAGCCCGCTCCCGCTCGGCGTACGCGTCGGCGCGGACCCGGTCCGCCTCCTCCTGCGCCGAGGTCAGGGTGCGCTCCGCGGCGTGCTCGGCGGCCGACCGCAGCCCGGCGATCTCCGCCTCGGCCTGCTCCTGCAGACCGGACACCGAGTCCCGCACCTGCTGGGCGGTCTGCTCGGCCGCCGCGACCAGCTCGGTCGTCCGCTGCTCGGCCTCCTCGACCAGCCGCTGCGCCTCGGCCTGCGCCTCACCGACCCGCTTACGGGCCGACGCCAGCAGCTCCTCGCTCTGCTCGTGCGCCCGCTCCCGCTCCTGCTGCGCCTCGCTCCGCGCGTCGCCCAGCAGCTGCTCGGCCTCGCGGCGCCGCCGGGCCGCCTCCTCCTGGGCGGCGCTCAGCGCCTCGGCGGCCTCGGTGCCCAGCCGCTCGGCCGCGGCGCTCGCCTCCGCGCGCATCCGGTCGGCGGTCTCCTGCGCCTCGGTGCGCAGCCGCTCGGCCTCCGCGGCCGCCTCGGCGCGCAGCCGGGCCGCGGTCGCCTCGCCCTCGGCACGGGCACCGGCCGCGTCCGCGGCGGCCTCGGTGCGCAGCCGCTCCGCCTCCGCCTCGGCCTGCTCCTGGAGCGACCGCAGCCGCTCCGCGGCCTCGGCGCGCTGCCGCTCGCTCTCCTCGGCCGCCTCGCGGCGCAGCCGCTCGGCCTCCGCGCGCGCCTCGCCCAGCGCCTCCTCGGCGGCCGTGACCCGCGCCTCGGCCTCCTCGTGCCGCCGGGTCAGCTCCGCCTCGGCCTCGGCCCGGCGCGCGGCCAGCGCCTGCTCGGTCTCCTCACGCAGCCGCTCGGCGGCCTCGGCCGCCTCCGACTTGACCGCCTGGGCCTGCTCCTCGGCGGAGGAGACCAGCTCCTCGGCCTCGCCGCGCGCCCGCTCCAGCGCCTCCTCGGCCTGCTTGCGCAAGCCGCCGGCCCGCTCGATGGCCTCGGTGCGCACCCGCTCGCTGTCCGCGGTGGCGCCCGAACGCGTCTCCTCCGCGTCCGCCTTGGCCTTGGTCAGCAGCTCCTCGGCGGTCTTGGCCGCCTCCTCGATCTGCTGGACGGCCTCCTTGCGGGCCTCGCCGCGGATCCGCTCGCCC
Organism: Streptomyces sp. JLBT605; assembly: GCF_058215555.1. NCBI lineage: Bacteria > Bacillati > Actinomycetota > Actinomycetes > Kitasatosporales > Streptomycetaceae > Streptomyces > Streptomyces sp. JLBT605. The sequence continues at coordinate 1,875,418 of NZ_CM177087.1, read as the reverse complement.
TCGGAGACCGCCTCGGCGCGCAACTGCTCGGCCTCGCCGCGCAGCCGCCGCGCCTCCTCCTGCAACTCGACCGTCTTGGCGCGGTATTCCTTGGTGTCGTCCTGCGCCGCGCCCTTGAGCTGCTCGGCGGTGTCGTGCGCCTCGGCCCGCAGCCGGTCGGCCTCGGCCTCCGCCTCCCGCCGGATCCGCTCGGCCTCCTCGGCGGCCGCCTTGGTGGTGGCCTGCGCCTCCTCGGACGCCTTGGAGAGCACCTCCTCGGCGCTGCGGGCCGCCTTGGCCAGCTGCGCCGCGGAGTCCTCAACCGCCTTGGCACGCGCGGTCTCCTGGGCCTCGGCGATGTGCCGCTCGGCCTCGGCACGCGCGTCGTCCCGCAACTGCTCGGCCTCGGCCCGCAGCGCCTCGGCCTCCTTGGTGGCCTCGGCCACCAGCCGGGCGACCTCCGCCTTCGCGGTGCGGCCGCGCTGCTCGTTGTCCGCCTCCGCGGCCGAAAGCCGCTTGGCCGCCGCGTCCTTGGCCTCCGCGATCAGCTTCTCGGCCTCGGCACGCGCCTGCCGCAGCGCCTCCTCGGCCTCCTGGATCCGCGTCTCGGCGGTGCGGGTCAGCTCGGTGGCCTGGCGGCGCGCCTGATCGGTCTCGGTGACCGTGGAGGTGCGCAGCGCCTCGGCGTGGTCGGTGGCCTCCTGGGCCTGGGTGGACGCCGCGTTCAGCAGCCGCTCGGCGTCGGTACGGGCCCGGCGCAGCAGTGCCTCCGCCTCGGCCCGCGCGGCCTGCACCTCGGCGCTGACGCGCTGCCGGGTCTGCTCGGCCAGCCGCTGCGCCTCGGCGCGGGCGGCGCCCAGCGCCTGCTCGGCCTCGGCCCGCGACTCGTCCATGAGCCGCCGGGCCTGGGACTCGGTGCGGGCCCGCAGCTGCTCGGCCCAGGCGACGTTCTCGTTGACGTGCGACTCGACGGTGGCGCGGCGCTCGGCCAGCTCCTCGTCCAGGCGCTGGCGGCGGGCCACCGCCTCGGCGTGCAGCTCGGACTCCAGCCGCGCCTGCCGCTCGGCCTGCTCCTGGAGCAGCCGCTGGGTCTGGGCCCGCGCCTCACGCAGCTCCCGCTCGGCGTCGGCGCGCAGCTGGTCGGCCTGGATCTGGGCATTGCGCAACAGCTGTTCGGCCTGGTAGCCGATGTCGGCGCTGTCGTAGGCGGGACGGCTGGCGATCGTGCGCCGCGCCTCGTGCAGCTTGGCGCGCAGCACCTCAACCTGGTAGCCGAGATCGTCGGCGTGCTGGACGGCCTTCTCCCGCTCGGTCTTCAGCCGCTCCATCTCGGCCTCGAACTTCGCGAGGTGGTCGTCAGGCTCGTAGCGGTCGTAGCCCCGCACTGCGCGGTCCCATCCGTCCCCTGATCGCGTTGGCAGCCGGCCCCGTCCTGCGTGGTCGTACCGGGGCTGGCCCTTCCGAAGAAATGGTGTCAGATCATCGGCGAAAGCTTGGGCCGGGCCCCGATCCTGCGTTCCCGTACCCCGGCCGAGCCTGCACTCTACCGGCCGGGGAAGGTGAAGGTCAGTGGTGCGTGGTGCCGGATGCCGCCGCGGTCACGAGTTCGGTGAGCACTCCGTGGCAGTCCTTGGGATGGAGGAAGGTGATCCGGGAGTCCATCGAGCCGCGCCGCGGGGCGTCGTAGAGCACCCGCACACCCTTCTCCCGGATGGCCTCGGAGTCGCCGTCCACGTCGGCGGTTCCGAAGGCGATGTGGTGCACGCCCTCGCCGTTCTTGGCCAGCCACTTGCCGACCGCGGAGTCCTCCCGGGTCGGCTCCAGGAGCTGGATGTACGAGGCTCCGCCGTCGTCCGTGGCGTTGATCTTCAGCATCGCCTCGCGGACACCCTGTTCCTCGTTCACCTCGCTGTGGAACACCTCGAAGCCGTAGGTGGCACGGTAGAACTCGACGGTCTTGTCGAGGTCGAAACAGGCGATCCCGATGTGGTCGATTCTTGTCAGCATGTCTTCAGTGCACCGCCCGCGTCCGCGGTTACGCAACGTGCGCGCGATCACACCTACCGGCCGGTGACCGGGCCGGGTACGCGTCAGTACATTGCAGGTAACCCTCGTTAACTTCCTTCCTTCTCCCGAAGGGGTAGCACCATGACCCGTACCGCCGGCTCCACCTCAGTGATCGTCGCGGGCGCGCGTACGCCCATGGGACGGCTGCTCGGCAGCCTCCGCACCTTCTCCGGTGCCGACCTCGGCGGTGCGGCCATCAAGGCCGCGCTGGACCGGGCCGGCATCGGCGGCGACCAGGTGCAGTACGTGATCATGGGCCAGGTGCTCCAGGCCGGCGCCGGGCAGATCCCGGCCCGCCAGGCAGCCGTCAAGGCCGGCATCCCGATGAGCGTCCCCGCGCTCACCATCAACAAGGTGTGCCTGTCCGGGCTCGACGCCATCGCGCTCGCCGACCAGCTGATCCGCGCCGGCGAGTTCGACGTGATCGTCGCCGGCGGCCAGGAGTCCATGACCAACGCCCCGCACCTGCTGCCGAAGTCCCGCGAGGGCTTCAAGTACGGCGCGATCGAGATGCTGGACGCGATGGCCCACGACGGCCTGACCGACTCCTTCGAGGGCATCGCCATGGGCGAGTCCACCGAGAAGCACAACACCCGCCTGGGCATCGCGCGCCCGGAGCAGGACGAGATCGCGGCCCTGTCCCACCAGCGCGCCGCCGCCGCCCAGAAGAACGGCCTGTTCGAGGCGGAGATCACCCCGGTGGAGATCCCGCAGCGCAAGGGCGAGCCGGTGATCTTCGCCAAGGACGAGGGCATCCGCCCGGAGACCACGGTCGAGTCGCTCGGCAAGCTCCGCCCGGCGTTCGCCAAGGACGGCACCATCACCGCCGGCACCTCCTCGCAGATCTCCGACGGCGCCGCGGCCGTCGTCGTGATGAGCAAGGCGAAGGCCGAGGAGCTGGGCCTTGAGTGGATCGCCGAGATCGGCGCGCACGGCAATGTCGCCGGCCCCGACAACTCCCTCCAGTCCCAGCCGTCGAACGCGATCACCCACGCGCTGGCCAAGGAGGGCCTGGGCGTCGAGGACCTGGACCTGATCGAGATCAACGAGGCGTTCGCCGCGGTTGCCGTCCAGTCCATGAAGGACCTCGGCGTGTCCTCCGAAAAGGTGAACGTCAACGGTGGCGCCATCGCGCTGGGCCACCCCATCGGGATGTCCGGCGCGCGCATCGTGCTGCACCTGGCGCTGGAGCTGAAGCGGCGCGGCGGCGGCGTGGGCGCGGCGGCGCTGTGTGGCGGCGGCGGTCAGGGCGACGCGCTGATCATCCGCGTCCCGGCGAACAACAAGTAGCCCCGCGCGCACCGGGCAGGCCATACGGAACGAGGGAGCGGAGTTCAGAAGATGGTTGACGTCCCCCAGCTGGTGGAGCAGGCACGGCAGGGGCGGCCCAGGGCCGTGGCCCGGCTCATCTCCCTGGTCGAGGGGGCGTCGCCGCACCTGCGCGAGGTGATGGCCGCCCTCGCCCCGCTCACCGGCAACGCCTACGTCGTCGGGCTCACCGGCTCGCCGGGCGTGGGCAAGTCGACCTCCACCTCGGCTCTGGTCACGGCCTACCGGAAGGCGGGCAAGCGGGTCGGGGTGCTCGCCGTCGACCCGTCGTCCCCCTTCTCCGGCGGCGCGCTGCTCGGCGACCGCGTCCGGATGTCGGAGCACGCCTCCGACCCCGGCGTCTACATCCGCTCCATGGCCACCCGCGGCCACCTCGGCGGCCTGGCCTGGGCCGCGCCGCAGGCCATCCGGGTGCTGGACGCCGCCGGCTGCGATGTGGTGCTGGTGGAGACCGTGGGCGTGGGCCAGTCCGAGGTGGAGATCGCCGCCCAGGCCGACACCTCCGTGGTGCTGCTCGCCCCCGGCATGGGCGATGGGATCCAGGCCGCCAAGGCCGGGATCCTGGAGATCGGTGACGTGTACGTGGTGAACAAGGCGGACCGGGACGGCGCCGACGCGACCGCCCGCGAGCTCAACCACATGCTGGGCCTCGGCGAGTCACGCGCGCCGGGCGACTGGCGCCCCCCGATCGTGAAGACGGTGGCGGCGCGGGCCGAGGGCGTCGAGCAGGTCGTCGAGGCGCTGGAGAAGCACCGGGCCTGGATGGAGGAGCGGGGCGTCCTCGCGGAGCGCCGCCGCCGCCGGGCGGCCGGCGAGGTCGAGACGATCGCGGTCACCGCGCTGCGTGAGCGGATCGGCGACCTGCACGGCGACCGGCGGCTGGACGCGCTGGCCGAGCGCATCGTCGGCGGCGAGCTGGACCCGTACGCGGCGGCGGACGAGCTGGTGGCGGGCCTCACGAACGGGGCCTGAGCCTCTTCGGTGGCGGCGTGCGGGGTCCGTCGTTGATCGGTGCCACCGGGGCGTCTCTCCCCCAGCTACCGCTGGGCGGTGCCCCCACGGACGGTGAAGCCACCTGCTCGATCGCTGGGTGCGGCTTCGATCGCTTCACCGCCCTGCGGGGAGCGCCCCGGTGTCCCCTTCCGTCGTCCTCGCGGCGCGGCGCCGTGGCGCCTGCTGTCCTCCCGGATGTGGCTCTCCGGGCCGCTGCCCTCGCGGCTGCGGTCCGGGGCTTGCCGTTCCCCAGCTGGCAGCTGAGGGGGCGGCCGCCCTCGCGTCCTCCGGCTCTCCGGAAGGCGTCCTCCCGGCCGGGCGTCCGTGGCCTCGGCAGGCCACGGGGGACAGCCGCTCGACGGCCGGAGGGGGCGTACCGGGGCACTCCCCGCAGAAGGCGCAGCAATCGTCCGTCCACTTCGCGTACGAGCTGGGGGCTGCGCCGCACGAGGAGATGTCCCGGTGCGCACCCGACCCCGGCCACTTGCCAGGCGCACGCCCCAGCCCGCAGGCCGGTCAGTCCTCGTCGTGGTCCGCCGGAGCCGGGGTCACCTTGCCGGTCTTCAGGTCGACCACGAGCTCCCGCTCCTTGCCGTCCTTGCCCAGCACCTCGACCTCCCAGCCCTTCACCGTGCCGTCGTCGTCCAGGTCGACGGAGGTGACCGTCCCGTGCGAGGCGGCGGCCCGCGCGGCCTCGGCGGCGTCCACGGTCGCACCCTTCAGCGCTTCGCGGACCGCGCGGGCATCGGCGGCGTCCTCCCGCGCGTCGTCGGCATCGTCCGCGTCGTCGTCCCGACCGTCGTCGTCGCGGTCCGTGACGTTCACCGTCTTGGCCGCCGCCTTGGGGGCGTCGTCGTCCGCGACCGCGAAGGCCGTGGCGGTGCCGCCGCCGATCAGGGCCACAGCGGCGATGGTGGCGATGACGAGGTTGCGCTTCATGGGGGTTCCTCCGAGTCGTTGTCGGTCCTTGTCGGCTTGACGGAATCCACCATGGCCAGTCGATGCTGAAGCCAGCCTGAAGTCACCTGAAGGGCTCTTCAGGCTCGCTCTGAGATCGTGTGCCGTATGCGTGTGCTGATCGTGGAGGACGAGAAGCGGCTCGCCCTGTCGCTGGCCAAGGGGCTGACGGCCGAGGGCTTCGCCGTCGATGTGGCGCACGACGGGCTGGAGGGGCTGCACCGGGCCGGCGAGGGCCCGTACGACCTGATCGTCCTCGACATCATGCTGCCGGGGATGAACGGCTACCGGGTCTGCTCGACCCTCCGGGCCGCCGGGAACGACGTCCCGATCCTGATGCTCACCGCCAAGGACGGCGAGTACGACGAGGCCGAGGGGCTGGACACCGGCGCCGACGACTACCTGACCAAGCCGTTCTCGTACGTGGTGCTGCTGGCCCGGGTGCGCGCCCTGCTGCGGCGGCGCGGCCAAGGGGCCTCACCGGTGCTGCGGGTCGGCGCGCTCACCGTCGACCGGGGCGCGCGGCGGGTGGAGCGGGACGGCGAGGCGGTCGCGCTGACCGCCAAGGAGTTCGCTGTGCTGGAGCAGCTGGCGCTGCGCCCCGGGGACGTCGTCTCCAAGACCGAGATCCTGGAGCACGTCTGGGACTTCGCCTACGAGGGCGACCCCAACATCGTCGAGGTGTATGTCAGCACGCTGCGCAGGAAGTTGGGCCCCGGGCTCATCGAGACCCTGCGCGGCGCCGGATACCGGCTGGTGGCGCGTGGCTAGGACGTCCGGTCTCAGAACTCTCGGCCGCCGGGCGTTCGGCTCGGTGCGTTCCCGGGCGGCGCTGGGCGCGACCCTGGTGGTCGCCGTCGCGCTGGTGGCCGCCGGTATCGGGGTGCTCCAGGTGCTCCAGCACCATCTGCGTGACCAGGCCGAGCTCCAGGCCGAGGTCGCCGCGCGCGAGGTCGCCTCCCGGCTGGCCACCGGCACCGGCTTCGACCGGCTCGACCTGGACGACGACCCTCCGGTGCAGGTGGTGGACGCGGCCGGGCGGGTGCGGGCGGTCAGCGAGGATCTCCAAGCGCTGAGCGGCACCCCGAGCGGCTCGGTCCACGTCACCAGGGTCGCCGTGCCGAAGCCGGTCGGCGACGACGGCCACGGCGAAGACCGGCCCGCCGCCGACGACCCCGACGACCCCGACGACCCCGACGGCCGCCCCGACGAACCCGACGACCCTGACGACGCCGCCGACGACGACCCCGATGACGCCGACGAGGGCGACCGGGGCGATGACGGCGACGATGACGGCGACGACGAGGAGAAGCCGGGGCCCGGCCGGATCTCCGGCGAGGTCCGCTTCACCACTGGCACCGCCCGGATCGACGACGAGACCGACCACTACGCCTTCGCGGCGGTCGCTGCCGCCACCCCGCGCGGCGAGGAGGTCACCGTCTACGCCGGTGCCCCGCTGGCCGCCGAGCGCGGCGCGGTACGGACCGTGCGGCAGGCCATGCTGGTCGGGCTGCCGGCGCTGCTGGCCGTCGTGGCGGTGGTGACCTGGCTGGTGACCCGGCGCGCGCTGCGGCCGGTGGAGGGGATCCGGCGCGAGATGGGGGCCATCACCGCGAGCACGGACCTGTCGCGGCGGGTGCCGGAGCCCGCCTCGCGGGACGAGATCGCCCGGCTGGCGCGTACCACCAACGAGACGCTGGCGGCGCTGGAGACGTCCGTGGAACGGCAGCGGCGGTTCGTCGCCGACGCCTCGCACGAACTGCGCAGCCCCATCGCCTCGCTGCGCACCCAGCTGGAGGTCGGCGCCGCCCATCCGGAGCTGCTGGACCTGGACGGGGCGGTGGAGGACGTGCTGCGGCTCCAGCGGGTGGCCGCCGATCTGTTGCTGCTGGCCCGGTTGGACGCGGGGGAGCGGCCACCGGCGAGTGGCCGGGTGGAGCTTGCGGCGCTGGTCCGCGAGGAGTTGGCCCAGCGCCCGGGGGACCGGGTGCCGGTGGAGCTGGTCCGGTCGGCCGAGGTGACGGTCGCCGGTTCGCGCGGCCAGCTGGCGCGGGTGCTGGGCAATCTGCTGGACAACGCGCAGCGGCATGCCGCGAGCCGGGTGCGGGTCTCGCTGCGGGCCGAGGGCGGTCAGGCGGTGCTGGGTGTGGCCGACGACGGCGCCGGGGTGCCCGAGGACCAGCGGGAGCGGATCTTCGAGCGGTTCGTGCGCCTGGACGAGGCACGCGCCCGCGACGATGGCGGGGCCGGGCTCGGCCTCGCCATCGCGCGGGACGTGGTGGTGCGGCACGCGGGCACGCTCACCGTCGGCGAGGCGGCGGGCGGCGGTGCGCTGTTCGAGGTGCGGATTCCGTCCGTCTGAGGCGCGGATTCCGTCCCTGCGGTGTCGCCTTGGGTGTGGCGATCGTGGTCAGGGCTGGTTGCGCTGGGCTCGCAGGTGCTCGGCGACCGGGGTGAGGGAGTCGCGCAGCGCCTGCAGGTCCGTGGCGGAGAGCAGGTCGATGAAGTGCCGGCGGACGGAGTCGACGTGGTGTGGGGCGACCTTGCGCATGGTCTCCCAGCCGGTGTCGGTGAGTACGGCGTAGAGTCCGCGCCGGTCCGATTCGCAGTTCGCCCGGCGGACCAGCCCGGCGGTCTCCAGCCGGGTGATCTGGTGGGAGAGGCGGCTCTTGGACTGGAGGGTGGCGGCGGCGAGGTCGCTCATCCGCATCCGGTGGCCCTCGGACTCGGAGAGGTTGACCAGGATCTCGTAGTCGTTGATGGTCAGCCCGAAGGGCTGGAGGTCCCGCTCGAGCTGGTAGGTGAGTAGTCGGCTGACGTCCAGGTGGGTCCGCCAGGCACGCTGTTCCTCGTCGCTGAGCCAGCGGGTGCCGTTCTCGGTCTCCATGGGATGTATTCTACCTAGAGAAGTTGAATTCTGAACCAATGGATGTGTCGGGCTAGAGGTCACCCGTTCGACGTTACACTCCGCACCCTGTCGCTCACGAACCGGTACCCCCGTTCTGCCCCGTCGGCTGCTCGTTCATGACCGTTTCGGTCGACTGCAGCAGGACTGTCCCTGCCCCGACGAACTCGAACTGGTGCTCTTCCCCGGAGGTCCCGCCGAACCCGGTGTGCGCCCGCACCCCGCCCAGGAAGCCGCGCAGGTACTGGTGGTCGTAGTGGTGGCAGGGCGAGGGGCAGTCCGCCCAGCCCACCAACGCCTGCGGATCCACCCTGATCGGCGGCTCCATGAAGACCACCGGGCCGTTGGACGCCGCCACGAAGGTGCCGGTGCCGATGAGTGTCAGAAAGCCCGGCACGATCGACTGCTTCAGGGAGAGCGAGGGCTGGAAGGCGAGGAGGTTCCCGGACCGGATGGTGAGGTTCCCGTCGTCCAGGTCGTAGGAATTGACGTCGAACGCCCGGTCCGCCAGCACCATGGTGCCGCGCCCCTCGGCCACCACCCACTCCCCGGCGTGCAGCGGCGAGTGGAAGCTGCCCGCGATGAGCCGGTCGAGGCGGCCGAGTCCCACCCCGTGGAAGTCGATCCGCCCGTAGTAGGCGATCATCTTCCCCCGCTGGAGAAACCACTGGCCGTCCAGAGCCACGCTGAAGGCGTACGGATTGACGTTGTCGTTGACGGGCAGCGTCTCCGCGTCATGGATCACCGGCCCGCCGCCCTGCCCGGCGAGTGCGCTCACAGCTTCTCCTCCGACGCCTGGACGTACACCTTGCCGGTGCCGGACAGCTCCAGCTGGAACGCCTCACCGGAGCCGCGCCCGACCATGTCCCGCCAGCCGAGCGCGGTGGAGAGCCTGTTGCGCACCTCGCCGCGGTGCGCCACGTACGCCTGGGGGTCGACGTGCACCGGGCGGTCGGGCACGATCGGCAGCTCGATCACCCCGCCGTGCGCCAGCACCGCCGCCGAGCCGTGGCCCTGCAGGGTCGTGGTGAACAGCCCCTGCCCGGTGACCTGACCGCGCACCAGGCCCATCACCCCGCCCTGCGAGCCGAGGAACATCGTGCCCTGCCGCAGTGTCCCGTCGAAGGCCAGCAGCCGGTCCGCCTCCACCCAGAGGGTGTCGCCCCACAGGTCGATCACCTGGACGTGGTGACCGCCGTGGCCGAACATCACCGCGCCGCTGCCCTCCACGGTCATCAGTGGCGTCGACTCGCCCGCCACCCGGCGGCCGATCATGCCCATCACCCCGCCCTGCCCGCCGGTGACGCTGGGCGTGAAGCGCACCTCCCCGGTGTACGCGAGCATCGCCCCGCGCTGGCTGAACAGCGTCTGCCCGGGCACCACATCGGCCCGCACCATCTTCGCGTTGACCGAGGTGAACGCCATCAGGTCTCACCTCCCCAGGTGTCGCGCTCGCTGGGCTGCACATAGACCAGCCCCTCGCCCTCGAAGCGGATCTGGAACGCCTCCCCTGACCCCTCGCCGATCAGGGTGCGGAAGTTCACCCCCGACTGGAAGTGCTGCCGCAGGCCGCCGGTGTGCGCGATGTACGCGCCCGGGTCGACGTGCAGCGGCATCTGCTCCGTGACGCGCAGCACCACGGCCGTGCCGTCGGACAGGATCGCCGCCTGGCCGGTGCCCTCCACCGTCGTGGTGAACAGGCCGTTGCCCCGGGCCGAGCCGCGCAGCCCGGTGAAGCTGGTGCCGGTGCGCAGCCCGCCGTCCGTGCACAGCAGGTTGCTCGCCTCCACGAACAGCTTCTCGCCGTGCAGCGCGACCAGGTTGACCTCGCTCGCGCGGTCGGCGAAGTAGCACGTGCCGTGCCCCTTCACCTCCATCACCGCCATCTGCTCACCGGTGAGCCGCCGCGTCACCATGCCGCGCAGCCCCTCACCGCCACCGGTCTTCTTCTTGAAGGTCATCTCGCCGTCGTAGGCGACCATCGATCCGTTCCTGGCCATGACGGAACCGCCGGCCAGGTCGACGGCGAGCACTTTGCTCCCCTGGAGCCGAAACTGAGCCACGCATCCGACGGTAGCCCACCCGTCACCCACCGTCACCCTCGCGAGGGCGGTCTCGGGGTTGGCTCAGGGTTCGCCCGGGCGGCACTCCAGGGCCAGCCCGGACCGCAGCCCGGACTGCGACCCGGACCGCGGCCCGGACCCGCGACCCCGCGGTGTCGCCCGGACCGCGACCCCGGCCCCCCGGGGCAGTGATCGTCGGGTCTCCTGCGACAATGGGCCGGAGCTTGTGAAGACAAGCACAAGCTCGATCGCTGCCTGCCCCCGAGCCCCGAAGGTTCTCCTCCATGGACTTCAAGACCGCCACCGCGCTCCGCCGGCTCCGCCTGGTCTCCGTGCCGGAGGCCGTGTCCTTCCCGCTGCTGCTCACCTGCTCGGTGCTCAAGCGCACGACGGAATTCAACGCGGTGCTGCCGATGGGCCTGGTGCACGGCGTGCTGTTCATCCTCTACGTGGTCTTCTGGGCGGACGCCTGGAACCGCACCAAGTGGGACGTGAAGACCGCGGCCGTCTACTTCGTGCTCGCCGTCGTGCCCTTCGGCGGCTTCTACGCCGACCGCAAGCTCAAGCGGGAGGCCGAGGCGAGCGTCATCGCCGCCCGCGCCCGCAAGGAAGGCATCGTCAACGCGTGATCTCCCCAGGGCGACGGCCGGGTGCCGGCCGTCGCCCTGACGCATCGCCGGGCCGCTGCCCGGCAGGCGACGGCACCGTGCCCGGTCCAATTACCGAGATCCCGAAGCCTGAAATATGACCGCCCGGTAGGGTCTTCGGCGTGGCCAAACCCCTCAGTCTGCCCTTCGATCCCATCGCGCGCGCCGACGAGCTCTGGAAGCGGCGGTGGGGCTCCGCCCCGTCCATGGGTGCCATCACCTCGATCATGCGGGCCCACCAGATTCTGCTGAGCCAGGTGGACGCGGTCGTCAAGCCGTACGGACTGACCTTCGCGCGGTACGAGGCGCTGGTGCTGCTCACCTTCTCCAAGGCCGGCGAGCTGCCGATGTCGAAGATCGGCGAGCGGCTGATGGTGCACCCCACCTCGGTCACCAACACCGTGGACCGCCTGGTCAGATCAGGTCTGGTGGCCAAGCGGCCGAACCCCAACGACGGGCGCGGCACCCTCGCCTCGATCACCGACAAGGGCCGCGAGGTGGCTGACGCGGCGACCCGCGATCTGATGGCGGTGGACTTCGGGCTGGGGGCGTACGACGACGAGGAGTGCGCGGAGATCTTCGCGATGCTGCGCCCGCTGCGGATCGCCGCGGGGGACTTCGAGGAGAGCTGAGCGCGCGATCGGGTGACCCGCGCGAAGATCGCGCAAATCGGGTCGTTACGCTCGACGCCATGAAGTCCAATGTCCTGACCCGCTACCGCGTGATGGCGTACGTCACCGCGGTGTGGCTCCTGGTGTTCACCGCCGCGATCGTCATGAAGTACGGCTTCGACACCGGCGACACCATGGTGATCTCGCAGATCCACGGTGTCCTCTTCATCATCTACGTGGTCTTCGCCTTCGACCTGGGGTCCAAGGCGAAGTGGCCGCTGGGCAAGCTGCTGTGGGTGCTGCTGGTGGGGTGCATCCCGGTCGCCTCCTTCTTCGTCGAGCCGCGGGTCACCCGTGAGATCAAGCCGCTGATCGAGGCCGGGTCCCCGGCGGTCGCCGAGGCCTGAGCCGTCCTGGACCGCCGCACGAGCCACTCGTGCGGCGGATGGTTTCGAATATTTACTAGGACGTCCTACTAATGCCATCGACATTTACTTGGACGTCCTAGTAAATTCGAGAGCATGGACGCTGACGCCATAGAGGAAGGCCGCCGTCGCTGGCAGGCCCGGTACGACGCGGCGCGCAAGCGCGACGCGGATTTCACCACGCTCTCCGGAGACCCGGTCGAGCCTGTCTACGGTCCTGCCCCCGGCGACACCGTCACCGGTTTCGAGCGGATCGGCTGGCCCGGCGAGTTTCCGTTCACCCGCGGTCTCCACCCGACCGGCTACCGCGGCCGAACCTGGACCATCCGCCAGTTCGCCGGCTTCGGCAACGCCGAGCAGACCAACGAGCGGTACAAGATGATCCTGGGCAACGGCGGCGGCGGCCTGAGCGTCGCCTTCGACATGCCCACCCTCATGGGCCGGGATTCCGACGATCCGCGCTCGCTCGGCGAGGTCGGCCACTGCGGTGTCGCCATCGACTCCGCCGCCGACATGGAGGTCCTGTTCAAGGACATCCCGCTGGCGGACGTCACCACCTCGATGACGATCAGCGGCCCGGCCGTGCCCGTGTTCTGCATGTACCTGGTCGCCGCCGAGCGGCAGGGCGTCGACCCGGCCGTGCTCAACGGCACGCTCCAGACCGACATCTTCAAGGAGTACATCGCGCAGAAGGAGTGGCTCTTCCCGCCCGAGCCCCACCTGCGCCTGATCGGCGACCTGATGGAGCACTGCACGCGCTACATCCCCGCGTACAAGCCGCTCTCGGTCTCCGGCTACCACATCCGCGAGGCCGGCGCGACGGCCGCCCAGGAGCTGGCCTACACCCTCGCCGACGGCTTCGGATACGTGGAGCTCGGCCTCTCCCGCGGCCTGGACGTGGACACCTTCGCCCCCGGCCTGTCCTTCTTCTTCGACGCGCACATCGACTTCTTCGAGGAGATCGCGAAGTTCCGCGCCGCCCGCCGCATCTGGGCCCGCTGGATGCGCGACGTCTACGGCGCAAAGAGCGACAAGGCGCAGTGGCTGCGGTTCCACACCCAGACCGCCGGTGTCTCGCTCACCGCGCAGCAGCCGTACAACAACGTCGTGCGTACCGCGGTCGAGGCGCTCTCCGCCGTCCTGGGCGGTACCAACTCCCTCCACACCAACGCCCTGGACGAGACCCTCGCGCTGCCCAGCGAGCAGGCCGCCGAGATCGCGCTGCGCACCCAGCAGGTGCTGATGGAGGAGACCGGCGTCGCCCATGTCGCCGACCCGCTCGGCGGCTCCTGGTACGTCGAGGCGCTGACCGACCGCATCGAGGCCGACGCCGAGAAGATCTTCGACCAGATCAGGGAGCGCGGCCGCCGCGCCGTGCCCGACGGGCAGCACCCCATCGGCCCGATCACCTCCGGCATCCTGCGCGGCATCGAGGACGGCTGGTTCACCGGCGAGATCGCCGAGTCCGCCTTCCGCTACCAGCAGGCGCTGGAGAAGGACGAGAAGCGGGTCGTGGGCGTCAACTGCCACACCGGCTCGGTCACCGGCGACCTGGAGATCCTGCGGGTCAGCCACGAGGTGGAGCGGGAGCAGGTCCGCGTGCTGGGCGCCCGCAAGGCCGCCCGGGACGAGGCCCGGGTGCGCGCCTCGCTGGAGGAGATGCTCGCCGCCGCCCGCGACGGCTCGAACATGATCGTCCCGATGCTGGACGCGGTGCGCGCCGAAGCCACCCTCGGCGAGATCTGCGACGCGCTGCGCGACGAGTGGGGCGTCTACATCGAGCCGGCCGGCTTCTGAGGCTCCCGGCGGCCGGGGTCCGTCCCCGGTCGCCGGCCCGCGTCCGGTTCCCGGCCGCCGCTCGTGGCGGCGGCCAGACCGTGCAGCAGCAGGGCGGTGAACTCGCGTACCCAGGGCTCGTCGACGCGCTCGCCGCTGACCAGCGCCCGGTGGACGACCGCGCCGGCGATCACGTCGAAGATGAGGTCGGCGGTCCGCGCCGCGGCCGCCGGGTCGTCCTCCGGGGGGAGCTCGCCGCGCGCCTGGGCGCGGGCCCGGCCGACCAGCACCAGGTGCTTCTGCCGGTCCACGATCGCGGCGCGGATGCGGTCGCGCAGGGCCTCGTCCCGGGTGGACTCGGCGACCACCGCCATCAGCGCAGTCCGGGTCTCGGGCAGCTCCAGCAGACCGGCGAAGCTGAGCACCACCGCCTCGATGTCAGCCTTCAGGCTGCCGAGGTCCGGCAGCTGGAGATGCTCGTCGAAGACGGCCGCGACCGCGTCCACGACCAGCTCGTTCTTGTTCGCCCAGCGGCGGTAGAGGGTGGTCTTGGCGACCCCGGCGCGCGCCGCCACGTCCCCCATCGACAGCTTGCTCCAGCCCAGCTCCACCAGCGCCGCGCGGGTCGCGTCGAGGATCGCGCGATCGGCGTCGGCGCTTCGCGGGCGGCCGGTGCGGCGGGCGGGCGGATTCATGGCGGTGACGATACCCGTCAGTATGGTTACGCTCTGGCGTGAGGCAGATCACGGCGATTCCGTGGCGATCCACCACCGCTTCCAGTTACGCTACGAGCCGTAGCGAAAGAGTGATGACCACTGGCGCCAGGTGGGGACCCGGCGCGTTGCTTCACGAGCACCAGCCTGCTTCAGCTTTCGAGTATCGCGACTTCTCGCGCGTTCGTCCCGGAGCGGCGCGGGCATCGGCCACCGGCTTTTTCCGATCGCCGTGCGGAGGGGGGAGGATGTACCCATGCAGCCACGGAACATGTCCATGAGTGGAGTGGTCGACCTCGCCGCGGTGAAGGCGGCCGGGGAAGCGAAGCAGAAGGCGGAGCAGGCGCGCGCCGAGGCGGCCCGCACCGGAGCACCCGCCCCCTCCCGTCTGGTGATCGATGTCGACGAGGCGGGCTTCCAGCAGGAAGTCCTGCAGCGCTCCACCGAAGTCCCGGTCGTGATCGACTTCTGGGCCGAGTGGTGCGAGCCGTGCAAGCAGCTGGGCCCGCTGCTGGAGCGGCTGGCGGAGGAGTACGCGGGCCGGTTCGTGCTCGCCAAGATCGACGTCGACGCCAACCAGATGCTCTTCCAGCAGTTCGGCGTCCAGGGCATCCCCGCGGTGTTCGCCGTGGTGGCCGGCCAGCCGGTGCCGCTGTTCCAGGGAGCCGCCCCCGAGGCCCAGATCCGCCAGGTGCTGGACCAGCTGATCCTCGCCGCCGAGCAGCAGTTCGGCATCGTCGGCGCCCCGGTCGCGCCCGGTGGCGAAGGCGCCGAGGGCGTGCGGCCCGCGGCTCCCGCCACCCCGTACGACGGCGCGCTCGCCGCGGCACACGAGGCGCTGGACGCCGGTGACCTGGGCGGTGCCATCCAGGCGTACAAGAACGTGCTCACCGACGACCCGGGCAACGCCGAGGCCAAGCTCGGGCTGGCGCAGGCCGAACTGCTCAAGCGGGTGCAGGGCGTCGACCCGCAGCAGGTGCGCAAGGCCGCGGCCGACGCCCCGGGGGATGTGCCGGCGCAGATCGCGGCGGCCGATCTCGACCTGGTCGGCGGTCACGTGGAGGACGCCTTCGGGCGGCTGGTCGACACGGTGCAGCGGAGCGCGGGCGAGGACCGCGAGGCCGCCCGGGTCCATCTGCTGGGGCTGTTCGAGGTGATCGGGGCGGAGGACCCGCGGGTGGTCACTGCCCGTAGTGCACTCGCTCGCGTACTGTTCTGATTTCGCACCCCTGTCAAACGCATGCGGCCGCGCTTTACCAAATCTTGGTAAACGCGGCCGCTGTTACGTGCGGTAAGGGCGACGGGGTCTCTTGTCCGGACCTGGGTGACATGTCCCCCTCTTTCCGGGTGGGTCGTGGCGACGTTCCGTGCCCGGCCTCTATGGATCAGCAGCATGCCGGTTATCCGGCCGTTACTCGCAAGTAACGAACCCCTTGTGTCCGGCGCGTGAATGGACCACGATCGGCCAAGCTCGGTCCATTCCAGCAACCCGGCAACCATCCGGGCGGCGACACGGAGATGGGTCCCCACCGAGCAGGCCGGCGGCAGTGACGCCGGCCTTTGGACAGGGGGGTCTCTGCCACTCGGCAGGGCCTGTCCGACCTGGTTGCGCGGGAGCGTGGCCCAGTGGTTGTCGCTCGGGGGTGATCGTCGGTGTTTCGGTGCGCGGTCCGCGCCCGGGGCGGGGCGCTCTCCTTCCCGAGGACGTAGCACTTCTCCCATCCGAGGTTCGGGGTCGGTCGACCCCGGCCGGAGATGTACGTCCGAGAAGGAGGAAAGTCATGCAGTCCGTGGCTCGTGGCGGGACCAGATGGAAGCGGTTCGCCGTCGTCATGGTCCCGAGCGTCGCTGCAACGGCCGCGATAGGTGTGGCCGTGGCTCAGGGCGCGCTCGCGGCATCGTTCGCGGTGTCCGGTCAGCAGTTCAAGGTCACCGCGGATCGTCTCGACGGTGAGGGTTTCGTTCAGTACGGGTCCATGGAGGCCCAGCACGGCGGGAAGAACATCCCCGTCGCGGTGTCGGCGTTCAAGAGCGCCGAGATCAAGGGTCTGTGCCAGTCCGTCGTCATCCCCGTGCCGCTGTTCGGCGATGTGTCGCTGCAGCTGCGCGCCGGTAACGGCGACAAGCCGGTCGAGGCCAAGAACCTCTACATCGATCTCGACCAGCTGGACGCCGACGCGGTGTTCCGCGACATCAACATCGGTGTGGCGGCCGAGGACACGACCAAGGGGCCGGGCGTCAAGAAGGGTGACCGGATCGTTCCCGGTTCCTTCGCTCAGGAAGCCGACTCGGCGACCCTGACCGACGTCAAGCAGACCGCCTGGGCGACCAGCGCGGGCACCTTCAAGCTCTCTGGCCTCTCGATGAGTGTCAAGAAGGGCAAGCACGAGTGCTTCTGACGCACTGAGCGAGGGTGGGGGGTCGTCCTGGTGCGCCACCCCTCACCCGCGCTCACCCGTCAAGACGCACGAAGACTTCCGATCGACAAGATCGGCCAGCCCCAGGGAGCTGTTTTCGATGAGTGCCGTGTCGCCGGGGGCGCGTGACCGTATCAACCGCTTCACCAGCGTGCGCATGTCCTTCCGGGCGTGGCGCTGGCAGCGACCGTTCTGGGCAGGGCTCCTGACGTTCCTGGCCGGGGTGCCGATCGCGTACATCCCCTACCACAACCTCACCATGGGCCAGCTGAGCGTCCGGCTGGCCACCACCACCGGATCCGGCTCGCTGATCATCGGCGTGCTTCTGATGGTGCTCGGCGTGTCCATGTGGTTCCAGCCCTTGGTACGCACCTTCGCGGGCGTGGCCGCCATCCTGCTCGGCCTCGTATCGATCCCCGTCTCCAACTTCGGCGGCCTGGTGGTGGGCTTCCTGCTCGCCCTCTTCGGCGGTGCGATGGGGGTCGCCTGGGCGCCCGGTGAGGCACAGCCCAAGGCGCGGACCGCCGACGGGCCCGCGCCCTCCCCGGACACCGGGGACGACCAGGGCGCCGAGGACAGCGGGCCGAGCGAGGGCCTGCCGGAACCGGCCGGTGCCGGGACCGCGCCCGACCAGGAATCCAGGAATGGGAGGCACCGTGCCGGGTGAGGAGAAGCCGGGTGCGCGGGACGCGCAGCAGGCGGACAGCACGCGCCGGGTGAAGGCGGGGCCGCGTCACGCGGCGCCGAAGAAGTCGGTGCTCAATCGCCTCCAGATGCCCGCGGGCAAGGCGATAGCCCTGGCCGCCATGCCGACGGCGGTGCTGATGGGCATGGGGCTCACCCCCCAGCTCGCCAATGCCGACCCCCGGGGCGACTTCAAGGCCGGGCCGTGCGTCAGCCAGCCCGACGAGGCCGGTCAGACCGACGAGGCCGACAAGGCGAAGGACCAGACCGGCGAGGACCAGTCGGACCAGACCGCCGAGGACCAGGCCGACAAGGGCGGCCAGACCGACGAGCCGAAGGCCGAGCCGAGCCCCGGCCCCAGCTCGTCCCCGTCCGGCGGCGCGAGCAAGCCCGAGCCCGAGCCCAAGCCGTCCGAGCCGGCCGAGGACAAGCCCGAACCGGCCCCCGAGGAGTCCAGCGCCACCCCGAGCCCGGCCCCCTCCGAGGAGGAGTCCACCAACCCGCTCGACCCGCTGGGTCTTGGCGACAAGGTCGTGGATCTCTTCGACGGCGACTCCGGCGAGCAGACGCAGGCGCCGGCCGAGCCGAGCACCGCGCCGAGCCCCACGGCCACCCCGAAGGCCGACGCGGAGCCCGAGCCGACCAAGCCCGCGGCCGATGCGGACGACGCGGTGGACGCGGTGGACGCGGTGGACAAGGCCGCCGACGGAGCCAAGGACACCGCCGGCAAGGCCCAGGACACGGTCGAGGACGCCAAGGACACGGCGCGGGACACGGCCGACAAGGCCACCCCGACGCCCACTCCCTCGTCCTCCGGCTCGTCCTCGTCGACCGACGGCGAGCAGGGCTACCCCTGTCCGGAGTACGACGCCGAGGCGTACAACAACGCCAAGACCGAGCGGGCCGAGGCCCTGCTGCCCGAGGACCCCTGGGTGCTGCGCAGCTCCAAGCTCTCGCTGCACGGGCTGAAGTACGACGGCATCGTCGAGGTGAAGACCTACAGCGGGAAGATCAAGAAGGTCCTGAAGTTCCGCGCTTCGGGCGTCGACATCAAGGACCTGCACCAGCTGGTGGTCGGCCCGGCGGGCACCACCCAGAACGTGGAGGCGCGCAAGGGCAGCACCTCGACCATCAGCGACGGTGAGGTGACGATGTACACCGAGGAGCTGAGCGGCAATCTGCTCGGGCTCATCCCGGTGACCTTCTCGCCGAAGGCCCCGCCGCCGCTGACCCTCCCGGAGCTGTTCTTCACCGATGTCAAGGTGATCCAGGCCGGGCAGTTCGGGGGCACCCTGACCATCCCGGGCATGCACGCCTACAAGACCGGGGGGTGACCCCCGCCCGAGACCCGTTCGGGAGCCGCAGGCCCTCCATCCGGAGGGCAACACCGGTGGGCGCCACCCCAGTTGGGGCGGCGCCCACCGGCGCATGGAGCGCATGGAGCGCGCCGTGAGCTTATGCTTACCGTGTGTCGACCGCCGGGGAGCGGGGGCGCGTGGACGCCTGGTGCGCGGGAGCGGAAGCGGGGGCAGGGGTGCAGATCTGGATTTCGGTGGGTGGTGCGGGGGACCCGGTCGCGGAGCTGGAATCCCTCATCGACTTCCTGCGCGGCGAGCCGCGGCTGGCCGGGCGGGTCCGCCGCAGGCCGGTCCGCCCGGGGCCCGGCGAGATGGGCGCCCTCTCCGACATGCTCATCGTGTCCGGCGCGAGCCTGCCCGTCCTGGGCACCGCGTTGCGCGCCTGGCTGATCCACCGCCGCCGGTCGGGTCTCGCCGTCAAGGTGCACGGGCCCGACGGCCGGATCCTGGAGATCGACGCCAAGAACATCAGCAACAGGTCCGTCGAGGAGATCCTCCGGCAGGCACTGCGCGCCGACGGCGAGCCCGGCGCACCGGGCGTGCGGGGCGGAGACCAGGGCTAGCCATGCGGCTGCCCGATCCCGAGCGCTCGCGGGCGGTCCTGATCGGCACGAGCACCTACACGGACCCGGAACTTCCGCCGCTGCCGGTGGTCGCCAAGACCGTGACGGACCTCGCCGCCGCGCTGACCGACCCGGAGCACGGCGTGCTGCCCGCCGCGCACTGCACCACGCTGCTGGACACCGGCGACCTCATCGAGACCGGGCGCGCCCTGAAGACCGCCGCCCAGGCGGCGGAGGACCTGCTGCTGGTGACGTACGTCGGACACGGTCTGATCGGCCCCCGCCGCCACGACCTCCACCTGGCCCTGCCGCGCAGCGAATGGGCCGACCCCGAACTCGGCTCGCTCGCCTACGAACGGGTGCGCGACATCGTGCTCGACAGCCCCGCCACCACCAAGGTGATCATCCTCGACTGCTGCTTCTCCGGTCGCGCACTAGGCGGCACCCTGGCCTCCCCGGCCGCCACGGTGAGCCACCAGATCGAGGTGGAGGGCTCCTACGTCCTCACCTCCTCGCAGGCCCACGAGGTCTCGCTGGTCCTGGACGGCGAGGACAACACCGCCTTCACCGGCCGGCTGCTGCGGCTGCTGCGCGAGGGCATTCCCGACGGTCCGCCGCTCCTCGGACTCGACACCCTCTACGCGGAGTTGGTGCGGACGATGACGGCGGAGGGCCTGCCGACCCCGCTCAAGCGCGTCACCCGCACCGCGGAGGGGCTGGCGCTGGGCCGCAACCGGGCGCATGGGCCGGTCACGCGGAGGGAGCGGCTCGACGCCGCGGTAGCGCTGTGCGCGGCGGGCCACTTCCTCGAAGCCGTCGCCGAACTGGGAGATCTGGTGGATGCGCGGCAGCGGCCGCCGGTGTCGGCTGCCGAACGTGAGGAGAACCTGCGCGTGTGGCAGTGGTACGCGCACGCGACAGGCGGCGCGGGAGACCCCGGGGAAGCGGTGGAACTGCTGAACTGGGTGCTGCGCCTGCAGATCGACTTCCTGGGGCCGCACCACCGCGACACCCTGCGCACCCGCCAGTTCCTCGCCGTCAGCCTCGGCGAGTCCGGCCGGCGGGCGGAGGCGATCCGGTTGCTCCGGGTGCTGCTCATCGACCGCAGGCGGGTGCTGGGTCCGGACGACGAGCACACCCTGCGCACCACGCACATGCTGGCCCACAACCTCGCCCGGGCGGGGGAGGAGGACGAGGCAGTGGCGCTGCTCAAGGAGCTCTTCGCCGACCGGGAGCGGGTGCTGGGCCCGCACCATCCGCACACCGAGCGCACCGCCCGGGACCTGACACGACTGCTGGACCGCGTCGACGGCCCCCAGGAGGGCTGAGGGGTGTACGAGAGGTTCACCGACCAGGCCCGGCGGGTCGTCGTACTGGCGCAGGAGGAGGCCCGGCAGCTCCGCCACCGGTACATCGGCACCGAGCACCTGCTGCTGGGACTGATCGCCGAAGGCCGGAACACCGGCAGCCGGGCGCTGGAGGGTCTCGGCGTCGACCTGGAGACGCTGCGCCGGGAGGTGCTGCTGACGATCGGGCGCGGCACCGAGGAGGTGTACGGCCACATCCCCTTCACTCCGCGCGCGAAGAAGGTGCTGGAGTTGTCACTCAGGGAGGCGCTGCACCACAAGCACGACCACATCGGGGCCGGTCACGTCCTGCTCGGACTGGTGCGTGAGGGCGAGGCGTCCGCCGCAGAGATTCTGGGGCGCTTCGGGGTCGATCTGGAGTCGGCACGCCGTGAGGTGCTGGAACTCAAGGGGGTGAGCGGGGAGTCGGCGCCGCCCGGCCCGGCGCCGCTTCCCGAGCGTCTCGCCGGCTGGCTGCGCGATCTCACCGAGGAGGCGCGGCAGGCCGCCGGCCCCACGGTGGCGGGGCGCGGCCGGGAGATCGAGGCCGTCATGCGGGTGTTGCTGCGCAAGTCGCGCAACAACGCGCTGCTGGTGGGCGCGCCCGGCACCGGGCGGACGTCCGTGATCATCGGCCTGGCCGAGCGGCTGGCCCGGGGCGAGGCGCCGGCGTCGCTGGCCAAGGCCCGGATCTGGGCGGTGGACCTGGCCGGGTTCTACTGGACGCATGGGAACGAGCCCGGCGATCCCTCGGAGAAGTTCCGGGATGCCGTGCACGCCATACGTGAGCGCGGTGTACCCGTGCTGTTCCTGGACGACCTGGACCACTCTCTGCGCGCGAGGGCGGGGCCGGTGGACCTGTTGCGGATGATCACCGACTTCGTCGAACGGGGTGAGGTGCGGGTCATCGCCGTCATCGATGACGAGGCTGCCGCGGAACTCGAGGCCAGACGTCCGGAGCTCGCACGGCAGACGCAGACCCTCCGCATCGACGAACCCACGCACGCCGACACGGTCGCGATCCTGGCAGGCCTGCGCCCCGAGTACGCCGAGCACCACCACGTCACCATCACCACGGGCGCGCTGGAGGCCATCGCCGCGTTGTCCGCCCGGCACCTGACGGGCCGGCTTCCGGGCAAGGCGATCGAGCTGCTGGACGAGGTGGGGGCCTATGTGGGGATGCGCCCCCGGACTCCCGACGTGACGCCCGAGGTGAACAACCGGGCCGTTGCGGATCTGTTCGCGGAGGTCTACGGCCTCGAAGAGCCCTCGGAGCCCGAGGGGCAGGACGCCCCGGCCGAAGCCGCACCGGCTGAGTCGGCACCGCCTGAGCCCGCACCGCCGCCGGAGGAACCGCACGACCCAACCCTGTGGGCCATGGCCTGAGCGCGCCGCACAACGACGGCGGCCGCCGCCCCCGGTGAAGGGGAGCGACGGCCGCGACGCGAGATCGGGAGCCGAAAAGGCTCAGCTCTCGCCGCCCAGGTGGTGCACCCGCACCATGTTGGTGGTGCCGGGGACGCCGGGGGGCGAGCCCGCCGTGATGATCATGGTGTCGCCCTCGGTGTAGCGGTTGAGCTTCAGCAGCTCGGCGTCGACCAGGTCCACCATCGCGTCGGTGTTCTCCACGAACGGCACCACGTAGGACTCCACGCCCCAGCTCAGCGTCAGCTGGTTGCGGGTGGAGACGTCCGTGGTGAAGGCCAGGATCGGCTGACGCGTGCGGTAGCGGCACAGGCGGCGGGCGGTGTCACCGGACTTGGTGAAGGCCACCAGCGACTTGGCGCCCAGGAAGTCGGCGATCTCGCAGGCCGCGCGGGCCACCGAACCGCCCTGGGTGCGCGGCTTCTTGCCCGGCACCAGCGGCTGGAGGCCCTTGGAGAGCAGCTCCTCCTCCGCCGCCTGGACGATCTTGGACATGGTCTTGACCGTCTCGATCGGGTACTGGCCCACCGAGGACTCGGCGGAGAGCATCACCGCGTCGGCGCCGTCCAGGATCGCGTTGGCGACGTCGGACGCCTCGGCGCGGGTGGGCCGCGAGTTGGTGATCATCGACTCCATCATCTGGGTCGCGACGATCACCGGCTTGGCGTTGCGGCGGCACAGCTCGATGAGCCGCTTCTGCACCATCGGGACCTTCTCCAGCGGGTACTCCACCGCCAGGTCGCCGCGCGCCACCATGACGCCGTCGAAGGCCAGCACGACCCCCTCCATGTTGGCGACCGCCTGCGGCTTCTCGACCTTGGCGATCACCGGCACCCGGCGGCCCACCTCGTCCATCACCCGGTGCACGTCGCGCACGTCGGCGGCGTCCCGGACGAAGGAGAGCGCGACCATGTCGACGCCCAGCTTCAGCGCGAACTTCAGGTCCTCGATGTCCTTCTCGGACAGCGCCGGGACGTTGACCGCCGCACCGGGCAGGTTGATGCCCTTGTGGTCGGAGATGACGCCGCCCTCGATGACGATCGTCTTCACCCGGGGGCCCTCGACCTCGGTCACCCGCAGCTCGACGTTGCCGTCGTTGATCAGGACCTGGTCGCCCTTGGCGACGTCGCCCGGCAGCCCCTTGTAGGTGGTGCCGCAGATGGTGCGGTCGCCGGGGACGTCCTCGGTGGTGATGGTGAACTCATCCCCGCGCACCAGCTCCACCGGGCCGTCCGCGAAGGTCTCCAGCCGGATCTTCGGGCCCTGGAGGTCGGCGAGGACGCCGACCGCGTGCCCGGTCTCCTCGGTCGCCTTGCGGAGCCGGTGGTAGCGCTCCTCGTGCTCCGCGTGGGTGCCGTGGCTCATGTTGAAACGGGCCACGTTCATGCCGGCCTCGATCAGCGTCTTCAGCATCTCGAAGGAGTCGACGGCAGGGCCCAGGGTGCAGACGATTTTGGAACGGCGCATGAGGCAGATCCTATCGGTTTGTTTCGGGGCGGAATATTTGAGCTGTGCGAACAACCAATGATCAGTCGCTGACCAGGGCGTACGTCTGGGTGGCGATCTCCAGTTCCTCGTCGGTCGGCACCACCGCCACCGCGACCCGGCTCTCCGGCGCGGAGATCAGCCGCGCCGAGGAGGCGCGTACCGCGTTGCGTACCGCGTCCACCTCGATGCCCAGCCCCTCCAGGCCGTGCAGCGCGGCCTCGCGGACCGCCGCCGAGTTCTCGCCGACCCCGGCGGTGAAGGCGATGGCGTCCACCCGGCCGAGGACCGCGGTGTACGCGCCCACATACTTCCGCAGCCGGTGGATGTAGATGTCGAAGGCGAGCCGGGCTGCCGGGTCGCCCTCGCCTATCCGGCGGCCGATCTCCCGCATGTCGTTGTCCCCGCACAGGCCGACCAGCCCGCTGCGCTTGTTCAGCAGGGTGTCGATCTCGTCGGTGGACATCCGGCCCACCCGGGCCAGGTGGAAGATCGCCGCCGGGTCCAGGTCGCCGGAGCGGGTACCCATCACCAGGCCCTCCAGCGGGGTCAGACCCATGGAGGTGTCGACGCAGGAGCCCTGGCGGACGGCGGAGGCGCTGGCCCCGTTGCCCAGGTGCAGCACGATGGTGTTGATCTCGGACGGGTCCTTGCCCAGCAGATCGGCGGTGGCCCGGGAGACGTACGCGTGCGAGGTGCCGTGGAAGCCGTAGCGCCGCACCCCGAAGCGGTCGGCGGTGTCGATGTCGATGGCGTACCGGGCGGCGGCCTCCGGCATCGTCGAGTGGAAGGCGGTGTCGAAGACCGCGACCTGCGGCAGGTCCGGGCGCAGGCCCCGGGCCACCTTGATGCCGGAGACGTTCGCCGGGTTGTGCAGCGGCGCCAGCGGGACCAGCTTCTCGATCTCCGCGACCACCTCGTCGGTGATCAGCGCCGGCTCGGTGAACCGGGTGCCGCCGTGCACCACCCGGTGGCCGACCGCCGCCAGCTCGGGCGAGTCGAGCCCCACGCCCTGCGCGGCCAGCTCGGCCCCGACCTGCTTCAGCGCGGCCTCGTGGTCCGCGACCGGTCCTTCACCGATCCGCTCCACGATGCCGGAGGCGAGCCGGCCTTCGGCGGAGCCGCCGGCCGTACCCGCGGTCGCCATGTCCAGCAGCTGGTACTTGAGCGAGGAGGAGCCGGAGTTGAGTACGAGGACTCGGGTGGGCTTCACGCGGAGGGTGCCTTCTGTGTGGGAACGGTCTGGGTCTGGGCCTGGATGGCGGTGATCGCGACGGTGTTGACGATGTCCTGGACCAGCGCACCGCGCGACAGGTCGTTGACCGGCTTGCGCAGGCCCTGGAGCACCGGACCGACGGCGACCGCGCCGGCCGAGCGCTGCACCGCCTTGTAGGTGTTGTTCCCGGTGTTCAGGTCCGGGAAGACCAGCACGGTCGCCCGGCCCGCCACCTCCGAGCCGGGCAGCTTGGTGGCCGCCACGGCCGGGTCCACCGCCGCGTCGTACTGGATCGGGCCCTCGACCAGCAGGTCCGGGCGGCGCTCGCGGACGATCTCGGTGGCCTTGCGCACCTTGTCGACGTCAGCGCCGGAGCCGGAGGTGCCGGTGGAGTACGACAGCATCGCGATCCGCGGCTCCACCCCGAACTGGGCGGCGGTGTCCGAGGACTGGATGGCGATGTCCGCCAGCTGCTCGGCGTTCGGGTCCGGGTTGACCGCGCAGTCGCCGTAGACCAGCACCCGGTCCGCCAGGCACATGAAGAAGACCGAGGAGACGATCTGGGCGTCCGGCGCGGTCTTGATGATCTCGAAGGCGGGCCGGATGGTGGCGGCGGTGGAGTGCACCGCGCCGGAGACCATGCCGTCGGCCAGTCCCTCCTGGACCATCAGGGTGCCGAAGTAGGAGACATCGGCGACGATGTCGTAGGCCAGCTCGTACGAGACGCCCTTGTGGGCGCGGACCTGGGCGTACCGCTCGGCGAAACGCTCCCGCAGCGGGGAGGTCTGCGGGTCGACGATCGCCGCGTCCGCGAGCTCGATGCCGAGTTCGGCGGCGCGCTTGCGGACCGCCTCCTCGCCGCCCAGCAGGGTCAGGTCGCACACATCGCGGCGCAGCAGCACATCGGCGGCGCGCAGCACCCGCTCCTCGGTGCCCTCCGGGAGCACCACCCGGCGGCGGTCCGAGCGGGACCGCTCGATCAGCTCGTGCTCGAACATCATCGGCGTGACCCGGCCGGAGCGGGCCACCGAGATGCGGTTGGTCAGCTCGGCGGTGTCCACATGGCGCTCGAAGAGGCCGAGCGCGGTCTCCGCCTTCCGCGGGGTGCCGGCGCTGAGCTTGCCCTCCAGGGAGAACAGCTGCTCGGCGGTGGGGAAGCTCTTGCCGGGCACCGAGATCACCGGGGTGCCCGGGGCGAGCCGGGCGGCGAGGGCGAGGATGTCCTCGCCGGGCCGCTCGTCCAGGGTGAGCAGGACCCCGGCGATCGGCGGGGATCCGGCGCTGTGCGCGGCCAGCGCGCCGACGATCAGATCCGCGCGGTCGCCGGGGGTGACCACCAGGCAGCCGTCGGTCAGCGCGGGCAGGAAGGTCGGCAGCATCGCGCCGCCGAAGACGAAGTCGCGCACGTCCCGGGAGAGCCCGGCGTCGTCGCCGAGCAGCACCTCGGCGCCGAGGGTGCGCACCACCTGGCCGACGGTGGGCGCGGAGAGCGAGGGGTCCTCGGGGAGCGCGTAGCAGGGGACGGGGAGGCGGGCGGCGAGCCGCTCGGCTATGGAGGCCCGGTCCTGCGGCGCGACCCGGTTGACCACCAGGGCGACCACGTCGCAGCCCTGCGCCCGGTAGGCGCGGTAGGCGTTGCGCGCCTCGGCCCGCACCGAGTCCGCGGCCTGCGCCTGGCCGCCCACCACGGTGATCACCGAGGCGCCGAACTCGTTGGCCAGCCGGGCGTTGAGCCCCAGCTCGTCCGGGAGGCTGCTGCCGGCGTAGTCGCTGCCCAGCACCAGCACGTACTCGTAGTCCCGGGCCACCGCGTGGAAACGGCCGACGAGCTCGGAGACGAGCTCGTCGGTGCCCCGCTCGGCCTGGAGGGCGGCCGCCTCGTCGTAGGTGATGCCGTACGCCGTGCCGGGGGGCTGGCTGAGCCGGTAGCGGGACCGCAGCAGATCGAAGAGCCGGTCGGGGTTGTCGTGCACCAGGGGCCGGAAGACCCCGACCCGGTCGACATGGCGGGTCAGGAGCTCCATGACTCCCAGCTCGACGACCTGGCGGCCGTCGCCACGGTCGATCCCGGTCACGTACACGCTGCGCGTCACGCGTGCTCTCCGATCCCTTGACGGTCTGACTGACTACCTCCGGCCACAAAAAGGCCGGAAACCCCCAGAAGAAATACCCCTGACCTCTTGACAATACCTGCGCCCGCGGATAAAGCGCTCGCCGGTATGGGGGTGACGCCGCGTGACGCGGCATGGCTCCACCCGTGAAACAATCGGACTGGCTCACATGTACCAGTAGGGAGCAGGAGACACAGCACGATGCGCATCGGAGTTCTCACCGCAGGCGGCGACTGCCCCGGCCTCAACGCTGTGATCCGGTCCGTCGTGCACCGGGCCGTGGCCGGGCACGGCGACGAGGTCATCGGCTTCGAGGACGGCTTCAAGGGCCTCCTGGAGGGGCGCCACCGCAAGCTCGACCTGGACGCGGTCAGCGGCATCCTGGCCCGCGGCGGCACCATCCTCGGCTCCTCCCGGCTGGAGCGCGCCCGGCTCCGCGAGGCGTGCGAGACCTCCAAGGAACTGGCCCGCGACTACGGCATCGACGTCCTCATCCCGATCGGCGGCGAGGGCACCCTGACCGCCGCCCGGATGCTCTCCGACTCCGGACTGCCGGTCGTCGGCGTGCCCAAGACGATCGACAACGACATCTCCGCCACCGACCGCACCTTCGGCTTCGACACCGCCGTCGGCGTGGCCACCGAGGCGATGGACCGGCTCAAGACCACCGCCGAGTCGCACCAGCGGGTGATGGTCGTGGAGGTCATGGGGCGGCACGCGGGCTGGATCGCGCTGGAGTCCGGCATGGCGGCCGGCGCGCACGGCATCTGCCTGCCGGAGCGGCCCTTCGAGGTCGACGACCTGGTGGAGATGGTCGAGGAGCGGTTCGCGCGCGGCAAGAAGTTCGCCGTCATCTGCGTCGCCGAGGGCGCGCACCCGGCCGAGGGCTCCATGGAGTACCAGAAGGGCGAGATCGACCAGTACGGCCACGAGCGGTTCGCCGGCATCGGCAACCGGCTCGCGGTCGAGCTGGAGCGGCGCCTGGGCAAGGAGGCCCGCCCGGTCATCCTCGGCCACGTCCAGCGCGGCGGTGTACCCACGGCGTACGACCGGGTGCTGGCCACCCGCTTCGGCTGGCATGCGGTGGAGGCCGCGCACCGCGGTGATTTCGGCATGATGACCGCGCTGCGCGGCAACGACATCGTCATGGCGCCGATCGCGGACGCGGTGACGGAGCTGAAGAGGGTGCCGGCTGACCGTATGAACGAAGCGGAGTCTGTCTTTTAGTCGGGGCTCTGCCCCGGACCCCGCTCCTCAATCTCCCCCAGCTACCGCTGGGAGGTGCCCCCAGGAGGGGCTGGTCTCTCAAGGCAGCACCAGCTCCCAGAAGCGGTCCACGACCTCCGTCAGAAACCGCTTGCCCGCCGCCCCGGCCTCCGCCGCGCTGTCGCCCTCGCCCCAGTTGAGGGAGGCGACCATCCGCGACTGGTACTCGCCGTGCAGCCGCTCCAGCACCGCGTCGATCCGCTTGCGCGGCAGCGGCACCACCTTGGCGATCGGCCGGGCGTACGCCTGCCAGCGGGTGGTCATCGAGCCCCGCAGCATCTCGGCCAGCCTGGCGTCCCGGCCGGTCAGCCGGAACCGCTCCGGCAGGGACAACCCCAGCACCTCGGCGAGCAGTACATCGTGCCGCTCGCTGCCCCGCCAGCGCCCGGTGCGCTCGGACTCCTGGTAGTCGCGCAAGTCCATGCCGATGCGGCGGGCCAGGTCCGCGGCGGCCAGTCCGCGCGCCATCCGGTGCTCGCGCAGATTGGCGGGCGCCGACAGCAGATCGCCCGGCGCGCACCACAGCGCGCCGGCCAGCGCCGCCAGCTCGGCGGTCGTCGGGGCCGCCTCGTTCCGCTCCCAGGCGGCCACCAGCGCGGGCGGTACCTGGAGGCCGTAGGCGGCGTGGATGCCGTGCGCGACATGGGCGTGCGTCATGCCCAGGGCCTCCCGCATGCGGCGGGCGGCGGGGGCGTCGAAGGGCGGGGACGGCTGGTGCACGCGCACACCGTAGGCAGCACCGCCGCGGCGGGCATAGGGCCCGAACAGCCAAGCCGGCACGTCATGCGAACCTACGGATCCGGGGCCGCCCACGGGGCTGGCCATGGTCAAAACCCGGCGGTAGCACCCGGGGGTAGCCACCGTTCGCGCGGGTGCCCCCGTCCGGTCCCGGCTCGGGGACGGGGGCACGGCGCCGGCGTCGGGCGGGGCACCTGTCGGACGTCGGCGTCACCGCCGGTGACGCCCGGGTGCGGCCCCGGCGCTTCACTCCGGAATGGTCGAGGGGCTCTCGGAGGAGTGGTTGCCGCCCAGCATCCGGTTGTGGAAGACCAGCAGCTTGGCTTCCTTGGCGACGTAGTACTTCTCCACCTTGTAGGCGATGGTCGCGAAGTCCAGGCTGCCGGTGCCGTCGAAGTCCGCCACCGCGATGCGGGCGGTCGACTCGGACGACACCCGCCACTTGGTGAAGATCCCGTTCTCCAGGTCCAGCGCCTTGTAGTACATGACGCCCTGCCACGGCCAGGGGCCGCGCAGCGCCACCAGGAACTCGTCGTCGCCGTCGCCGTCGAAGTCCGCGCAGACGACCTGGTGCCCTGGCCCCTCACCGAGCTCGTTGGGGTCGCCGTAGACGTCCAGCACCACCCGGCGCCACCGCGCCTGTGCCGGAGACTGCGGGCCGTCCTTGTCCTTGAGGTAGACCGCGACGGTGTTGCCGTGGAAGGGCTCGGTCGCCGCCACATAGGCGAACGGGTCGTCGCCGATCCGGCCGACGTTCACATCGCCGCTGCCCTTGTACGTGGTCTCCTCGTACTGACTGAGTTCGCCGGTGCCGATGAGGATCCGGTTCCATTTCCGCTTCTTCTCGTCGAAGTAGAGCCAGGTGATGCCCTCCTCGGAGGCGAGCAGCATCGAGTCGAGATCTGAGCCGGGAATGAGGTTCTCCTTCTTCTCGGCTCCGTGGATCATGCGGAAATGGAGGTCGTCGACGACCGTGCGCGGCCACTCGTCGGCGTCCTGCACATTGTCCGGCTGGGTGAACAGCGTGACGGGGATGAGCCCGTGCACATCGGTCGCGCCGACGCACGGCACGCCCATCACCTCCAGCCGGTCGGTGCGGGTGAAGTGGCCGACGCGCAGGCGGTGCATGGCGGTGGTCCGGCCGATGTAATGCCGCTTCCACCGGCCGTCCCTGTGCACCTGATCGCCCGGGTTCTCCATCCAGTCGATCTTCCCGCCCTTGGGGTCCGGGTCGTCGATCCTGCCGCCGGGGCCGTACAACTCGTAGCAGACGACGGCGTCCGGATAGCCGTTGCCGGTGATGTCGGCGTAGTGGGCGCCGATCGGCATATGGAATTTGTCGGCCAGGAGCCGCCGGGTCCAGTCCGGATTGTGGTACCAGTAGATCTCGCCGATGCCGATTCCGTGGCCGAAGAGGTCCGGCTTGCCGTCCTGGTCGATATCGGGGGACTCCAGCCAGTACCCGTCGTTCAACTGGTCGGCGACCAGCTCCTGCTCGAAATTCGGCACCTTGAGCTTCGGTTCGGTGTACGTGACCATCTGCCCTACTCCTTGCCCGCGCTCGTGACCAGACCCAGCTCCTTCAGGTGCCGGCGGGCCAGCTTGGCGTAGTACAGCGGCTGGAGGCCGGTCCGCTGGAACTGCTGCTCGGCCTCGACGACCAGCCAGCCGCGGTAGTTCCGCGCCCTGAGCGCGTCGATGATCGGGCCGAAGGAGATCACGCCCGCCGGGTCCCCGGGGACGGTGAAGATGCCCGCCTGGATGTATTCCTGGAAAGAGGCCGTGGCCTTCGAGGAATCGTTGAGCACCTTCTTCCGGACGTTCTTCAGATGGACGTGCTTGATGCGGTCGCCGTGGTCACCGTTGATCACCTCGATCGGATGTCCGCCGGCCCAGGTGAGATGGCCGACGTCGAGCAGCAGGTGGACGTATTCCTTCCTGGTCCGCTCCATCAGCGTGGTGAGGTCGGCCTGGGTTTGGACGCCGGTGCCCATATGCGGGTGGTAGGCGAGGTCGAAACCCTTCTCCGCGGCGAGCTGTCCGAGGTTGTCCAGCCCCTCCGCCAGCGCGTCCCACTGCTCCTTGGTGAAGACGGGTTTGTTGTTCCGCAGGCTCAGCGTCTGCAGGTGGATGGAGTTGCCGAACTCGGCCACCCCGATGGTGGTGCACTTGACCCGGAGTTGATCGGCGTCGGTGGACTCGTTGAGCTCGGTGAGGAATTCCAGCCGCTGCCGGAATTCCCGGTACGTCCGGTCCTCCCCGTCGGGCACCGTGAAGAACGTGCTCACCCAGGGCTCGGTGACGCTGAGGTCGCGCAGTTCCAGAGCGCACGCCAGCTCGTGCACGTTCGTCGGGAACTTGTGCCCGATGCTGCATCCCTCGAAGCCGGCGAGCGCGATCTCGCTCAGACACTGCTCGAAGGTGATGTGATCGCCGATCAGCGGGAAGTCGTCATTGGTCCAGCAGGTCGGAGTGATGCCGAGACGGATCCCCTGGTCGGCGGCAGGCGTTGCGGATGTCATGCGGGGCACTCCCTCACGCTTCGGTGTGGTTCTTGAGGATGGACTCGGCCGCGTGCAGGGCCATCGCCATGCTGGTCAGAGTGGGGTTGGCGGCGTTGCCGTAGGGGTGCAGGCCGTTGCCGCCGAGCACCAGGTTCCGCACGCCCCAGACCCGGGAGTGCTCGTTGACGACGCTGTCGCCGGGGTTGGTCCCCATCCGCGTGGTGCCCGCGATGTGCAGCGGCAGGCCCGGGGTGAGGAAGACGGGTTCGGAGCCGGGCAGGAACCCGCCCAGCGCGCCCGCGGTGCGCAGCATGTGCTCGTTCATCCGGTCGGTGTCCTGGCGCTCCGCCTTGTTGAGCTTGAAGTGGAACGTCGGCTGCGGCATGTCGAAGGTGTCCCGGTAGGTGTCGGAGAACTCCACCCGGTTCTCCGCCCGGGGCCGGGTGATGCCGAACCACCGCAGGTCCACGATGAGCCGCGGGTCGATGTTGGGCGGCACCGCCCCGTAGGTGAAGGCGTCGCGGTGGATCTGGCAGTGCCAGGGCCGGTTCTTCGTCGCCCTGATCCAGAGGTTGGGGTCGCGCTCGGCCGGTGGGAAGGGCACCGGATCCGCCGAGGTGTCCCCGCTTGCCACCTTCTTCTCCTGCGCCATCCGGTAGTCGTGGACCCGCCGGCGCGCCTCCGGATGCTTCTCCAGGTACTTCTCGATGTCGTCGATGAGCCCTTGGTCCAGCACGATCTGGCAGAACGCCATCGGCTGTTCGGTGAGGTAGCAGCCGAGCGCGGCCGGCCGGATGCCGGAGGCGTAGAGCAGCTGCGGGGTGAGCACCGCGTTGCCCGCGAGGATGTAGGTGTCGGCCCGCAGCCGGATCTCCTTGCGGACGTCGCGCAGGTTGCGGACGACCGCGTACTCCACCCGCCGCTTGCGGTCCGCGCCGGCGACCTCCAGCCGGGTGCACTGGTGCTCGGGGAGCAGCGTGAAGCCGCCCGGTGCCGGGGGCTTGTGGAGCGGGTCGGCGAGGTCGCCCAGCACCGTGTCGGTGCCGGTCCAGGTGACGGCCCCGGTCTGCGCGGAGTCAGCCCGGTCGGAGACCGCCAGCGGGAGTTCCGTGGTGTCCTGGAAGTCCTCGCCGCCGCGCGCCAGCAGGGCTTCGCGCACCAGCAGGTGGCGGGCGGAGGAGGCGAACACATCGGTGCTGCGCCGCAGCAGCCCCTCGGCCTCCTCGTAGAGCCGGCGCATGGTGGAGTCCTGGATCGGATACGGGCGGCCGTTGTACGTGCGCTCCAGCTCCAGGTCGAAGCGGGGCACGGCGCAGGTCCAGTGCGTCGCCATGCCCCCGACCGCGTAGGTGGACGCGGTGGCGGCGAGGTTGTCGTGCTTGAGCTGCTCGGGGTTCTGGTTGCGCATCGAGAAGCCGTCGTACTTCGTCGGGTCGTAGGAGAACGCCGAGGGGTCCAGCGTGACGACCGGCTCCTTGTTCGTCGCCACCGACGCCGGAAGCAGATGGCCTTTGATCACGGAGACGAACAGGTCGATGTTCTTCTGGTACAGATAGCTGTTCTTCAGGTGCTCGCCGTAGCGCCCGGAGAGCTGGGCGCCGGCGTCGATCATCAGCACGTCCTTGCCGGCCTCGACCAGCTTGCGGGCGAATGTGCATCCCACCGGACCGCTGCCGATGATCAGGACGTCGTACTTCTCCTTGTAGGCGATCTCGCCCATGGAGGAAACCCTTCCGCCGTGTGAACGTCTCACCCCGCGCGTCAGGGTCCCGTCTGCGTCGGAACGTCGCCCTCCAGCGCCCAGCCCTGAGGGCGGCCCTCTGACTCAATACCCCGTCAACGGGGTGTTGTCGGATAAAAATGACAATTCACCTGATGAGTGCAAGCGGCGCCGAAGGGGCGGCAGGTGAGCGTGTCCGGGGTCGGAGGGGATGGGCCCGAGCCCGCGGAGGCAAATGAAGGGTGAGCGACCGGTTTCCGGGCTGCGGGCTCAGGCGCCGCCGCCCTCCAGCCGGGTCCAGAAGTGATCCACGATGTGCTCCAGGAAGTCCCGGGCCTCGGCTGCGGCGTTGTCCCCGATCGTGCCGCGGCTGAGGGTGGCGGCCATCCGCGTCTGGTAGTCCGCGTGCAGGGACTTCAGCGCCACCTCCAACTGCGGGCGGGGCAACGGCACCAACTTGGCGATCTTCTTGAGGTACGCCTGCCAGCGGGTGTCGACGGCCGAGGCGAGCAGCCCGGCCAGCGCCTGGTCCTTCCCCGTGACCTGGAAGAAGGAGCGCAGCGGCAGCCTGAGCACCTCGGCCATCTTCGCGGCCTGGTTGTCGTTCCCGGACCACTTGCCGGACTGCTCCATCCGCTCGTACGCGAGCGGGTCCATGCCGATCCGCATCGCCACGTCGACCGGAGCCAGGCCCTGCGCCACCCGGTGTTCGCGCAGCGTGCTGGGGGCGCCGAGCAGATCGCCGGGCGAGCACCACAGGGCGCCGGCGAGCGCGATCAACTCCGTCTCACTGGGGAACGCCTCGCCCAGCTCCCAGGCGGCCACCAGCGCGGGCGGTACCTGGAGGCCGTAGGCGGCGTGGATGCCGTACGAGACATGGGCGTGCGTCATGCCCAGTGCCTCGCGGAGCTGGCGCGCGGCGCTGGGCTCGAACGACGTGTTCCGGGACTCCCCATTGGACGGATGCACAAGCGAACCGTATCGGTCGGCCGGTAGGTTTACATGACTTCGCTATGACAACGTCATAACGCTGCCATCTCCCCCTGACCCACGGTTACCACTCCCGTCGGACGATCACCCGGCGCTCACCCCTTCACCGCCCCGCCGAGCGCGAAACCACCGCCCAGCCGCCGGGCGATGAGCACGTACAGCAGCACCACCGGGGTCGAGTAGAGCAGGGAGAAGGCGGCCAACTGCCCGTAGACGATCGAACCGTAGTTCCCGAAGAAGGTGAAGATGCTGACCGAGGCCGGGAGCTGGTCGGGGGAGAGCAGCAGCATGAAGGGGACGAAGAAATTGCCCCACATCATGATGAAGCTGTAGATCGTGACGACCCCGATGCCCGGGCCCATCAGCGGCAGGATGACCCGGAACAGCGTCTGAAGCCAGGACGCGCCGTCCGTCCACGCCGCCTCCTCCAGAGCCACCGGCACCCCGTCCATGAAGTTCTTCATCAGCCAGACGGCGAACGGGAGCTGGGAGGCGGCCAGGAACAACGCCGTTCCGTACAGGGTGTCGATCAGGTTGGTCTGTACGAACAGCCCATAGACCGGCACCATCACCGCGGTCACCGGCAGACAGGTCGCGAAGAGGATGGTCAGCAGGTACGGGCGCACCAGCCGGGACCGGAAGCGGGAGAGCGGATAGGCGGCCAGCGCCGCGCACACCACCGTCACCACCGCCCCTCCGCCACACAGCAGCAGGCTGTTGAGCATCGGGGTGAAGGTGATCTCGTCCGTCCACACCGCGGAGAAGTTCTCCAGGGTGGGGGAGTCGGGCGCCGCCACACGCAGCCCCGCCGCACCGTCCACCGAGGCCAGCAGCAGCCAGAGCAGCGGGACGGTGAACGCCGCGGCGACCACCAGCAGCGCAGCGTCCGCGGCCAGCTTCTGCCGGGCGCGGCGGGAGCGCGGCCGCCGGATCGGGGAAGGGGTGCCGGGCACCTCAGACCTCCTCGCGCATCAGACGGAGGTAGACCACCGAGAACAACGCGCCGACCAGCAGCAGGAGCAGGGCCACCGCGGTGCCGTAGCCGATCAGGCTCTTCAGGAACGCCTGGTCGTACATGAACACCGGGAGCGTCTGGCTGCGGTTGCCCGGCCCGCCGCGGGTCATCGCCCAGATCAGGCCGAAGACCGAGAGCGTCTGCAGGGTGTTGAGCATCAGGTTGGTGCCGATGGAGCGGCGGATCATCGGCAGCGTGACGTACCACAGGCGGCGCAGCCCGCTCGCCCCGTCCACCTCGGCCGCCTCGTGGATCTCCTGCGGGATCCCGGCGAGCGCGGCGGAGTAGACGAGCATCGAGAACGCCGTGCCGCGCCAGACGTTGGCGAAGGACACGGCGAGGATCGGCAGCGTGTAGAGCCAGTTCTGGGACGGCAGATGGAGCTGGTCCAGGACGGCGTTGAGGGTGCCCTCGCGGCGGAAGAAGGCGTACAGCAGGAAGCCCGCGACGATCTCCGGGACCACCCAGGCCGCGATGACGACCGCGCCGGTCAGCGTGCGCACCGGGCGGGAGGCGCGCCGCATCAGCGCGGCCAGCGCCAGGCCCAGGGTGTTCTGGCCGATGACCGAGGAGACCAGGGTGAAGACAAGGGTCAGCACCACGGCGTTGCGGAAGTCCTCGTCCCCGAAGGCGCGCCGGAAGTTGTCCAGGCCGACGAAGCTGGTGGAGGAGGACCCGGTCAACTGCATGTCGGTGAAGGCGATGTACACGCAGTAGCAGATCGGCCCGCCCAGGAAGAGCAGCAGCAGGACGGTGGCGGGGGCGAGCGGCAGCCAGCGCAGCGGGCGGCGGCGGGGCGGGGCGGGGCGCGGCGAGCGGCGGCGCCCGGACGCCTCCGCCTCCGCCTTGACCGGGGCGGCGGCCACCGTCAGCGGTCCCGTTTGAGCACGGCGCCGTCGGTGAGGTCGCCGAGCTCCTCGTCGTAGGAGTTCGCGGCCTCGGCGGGGGTGGCGTCGCCGGTGGTCACGTCCTCCATCGCCTCGCCGATCGCGGCGGACACCTGGGGGTAGACGGGCAGCGCCGGCCGGTAGTGGGTGGTGTCCACCAGGCGGGTGAAGAAGTCGATGCCGGGCATCGACTTCAGGTAGTCCGGGTCCGCGGCGACGTCCTTGCGGACCGCGATCTGGGCGTTGACCACATCCCAGCGGACCGCGTTCTCCTTCGTCTGGAGGGCCTCGATGAACTTCCAGGCAAGGTCTGGCTTGCCGGACTTGGCGGTGATCGCCCACGTCCAGCCGCCGGACATGGAGACCGTGCCGGGGGCGGCGCCGGTCCGGGTCGGCATGGGGGCCTGGCCGAGCACCTCCGACCACTCCGGCCAGGGTCTGCCGCCGGTCTTCAGCCAGTTCTGGCCCATCCAGGAGCCGTCCAGGGCGATGGCGAGCTTCCCTGAAGGCAACCACTCGTTGGCCACCGCGGTGTTGACGTTGGGATCGAGGGCGTCGGACACGTCCGGGCCCAGCTTCTCGGCGTAGACGGTCCGGATGAAGCCGAGGGCGTCCCGGAAGCCCTTGCCGCCGGCCACCCACTTCCCCGCCTCCGGGTCGAACAGCGGGTCCTCGCCGGTGCCGTAGAGCAGCATCTCGAAGCCCTGCATCACCGCCGCCTCGCCCGGCGCCCTGCCGGTGTAGACGTTGAGCGGGATGACGCCGGGGACCTTCCGCTTGATGGTGCGGGCCGCGTCGAGGATCTCCTCCCAGTTCCGGGGCCGCCAGTCGGCGGGCAGCCCCGCCTTGGCGAAGATCTCCTTGTTGAACCACAGGCCGCGGGTGTCGGTGCCGTCCGGGACGCCGTAGACCTTGCCGTCCTCGGCCTTCGCCGCCGCCTTGGCGGTCTCCTCGAACTGGGCCCACTCCGGCCAGGACTTCAGGTACTCGTCCAGCGGCCGCAGATAGCCGGCCGTGATGTCGGAGTTGATCCGGAAGGTGTCCTCGTAGACCAGGTCCGGCGCGGTCCTGGGGGACCGCATCATCTGCTGCACCTTGGCCGCGTAGTCGTTGTCCGGGGCCTGGATCGGGATCAGCTTGACCTTCTTGCCGGGGTTCGCCTCCTCGAACTCCTTCTTCACCTCGGCGAGCCGGTCGTCCTTGAACCGGTTCTTGTTGTCGGTGCTGCGGTTGTAGGCGACCTTGACGGTGTCCGGGTCGCCGGATCCGCCGCCGCAGGCGGTGAGCGAGGCGGTGGCGGCGAGGGCCGCGGCGAGGATCAGTGGGGCGGTGGGGCGCACGGGCACGACCTCCTGGCCTCTGGGGGCTGTTCGGTGACCGTACGATCGCGCAGAGTGCTAAATCAATCCCCGCGACCACGCGTCGCATCCCCGCCGCTCAGCCAGCGGTAGACCAGCTCGGGGCGGCCCACCTGCCCGTACTGCGGGGCGCGCACCGCCCGGCCGGCATCGACCAGATGCTCCAGATAACGCCGGGCGGTGATCCGCGAGATGCCGACGCCGGCCGCCGTCGCCGCCGCGGAGATCCCGTCCTCCGCGCCGCGCAGCGCGTTGGTCACCGCCTGGAGGGTGGCCTGCGTCAGCCCCTTCGGCAGCGCGGCGGGCCGGGGGGTGCGCAGCGCGGCCAGCGCCTGGTCCACCTCGTCCTGGCCGCTCGCCTCACCGGCGCTGGCCCGGAACTCCGCGTACCGCAGCAGCCGGTCCCGGAGCGTGGGATAGGTGAACGGCTTGAGCACGTACTGCACCACGCCCAGCGAGACGCCCTCCCGGACGACCGCGAGATCGCGGGCCGAGGTCACCGCGATCACATCGGCACCGTGGCCCGCGCCGCGCAGCGAGCGCAGCAGCGCCAGCCCGTGCCCGTCGGGCAGGTGGAGGTCGAGCAGCAGCAGATCGATCGCCGAACGCTCCAGATGCCGCCGGGCCTCGGCGGCGGTGTGCGCGATCCCGGCCACGGTGAAGCCGGGCACCCGGGAGACGTAGAGCGCGTGCGCGTCGGCGGCCACCCGCTCGTCCTCCACGACGAGCACCCGGATACCGGTGCCCTGCGGTGTGCTCATGGGGCGGTCCTCTCGGGGTGCGCGGTCCGCTCGGGGTGCGGGGCGGCGGGCGCCAGCGGGATGCGGGCGGTGAACTCGGCGCCGCCGATGCCGGCGCGGGTGACCCCGACCGTGCCGGCGTTGCGGCCGGCGGCCTGCCGGACCAGAGCCAGCCCCAGCCCGCGCCCCGGCCCTGGCGGCGCGGCCTGGGCAGACCCGGTCCTGGCGGCAGACCCGGCTCCGGCGGACGCGGTTCCGGCGGACGCCGCGACGCCGGGCGCCGCCCCGACAGAGCTGCCCTCCGCGGACGCGGCCTTCGTGGTCCAACCGCGTACGAATACCTCCTCGGCCACCGCCGCGTCCACCCCCGCGCCGGTGTCCGCGACCCGCAGCAGCAGCTCCCCGCCGGTGGCGCGCGCGGTCACCCGGACCTGGGCCCGGCCCACCGCCTCGCGGTGCTCGGCCGCGGCGTCCATCGCGTTGTCGATGAGATTGCCCAGGATCGTCACCAGGTCGCGGGCCGGGAGGGCGGGCGGCAGCAGGCCGTCGTCGATCCGGCTGTCCGGGGTCAGGACGAACTCGATGCCGCGCTCGCTGGCCTGCGCGGCCTTGCCCAGCAGCAGGGCGGCCAGCACCGGCTCGGCGACCGCGGCCACCACCTGGTCGGTGAGCGCCTGGGCGAGCTCCAGCTCGGCGGTGGCGAACTCCACGGCCTCCCCGGCCCGGCCGAGTTCGATCAGCGACACCACGGTGTGCAGCCGGTTGGCGGCCTCGTGCGCCTGGGAGCGCAGCGCCTCGGCGAAGCCGCGGACCGAGTCCAGTTCCCCGGAGAGCGCCTGGAGCTCGGTGTGGTCGCGCAAGGTCACCACCGTGCCGCGCTGCTCGCCGCTGCTGACCGGCGAGGTGTTGACCACCAGGACCCGTTCGGCGGTCAGATGCAGCTCGTCCATCCGCGACTCCCCGGCCAGCAGGGCGGCGGTGAGCGCGGACGGCAGACCCAGCTCGGCGACCAGCCTCCCCACCGCGTCCTCGGGCAGCCCGAGCAGCTCCCGGGCGGCGTCGTTGACCAGCGCGATCCGCCGCCCGCCGTCGAGCATCAGCAGCCCCTCGCGCACCGCGTGCAAGGTGGCCTGGTGGTAGTCGTGCAACCGGCTCAGCTCGGCGGCGGACCTGCCGTGGGTGTGGCGGCGCAGCCGGGCGCCCGCGATGTACGTGCCCAGTCCGCCCAGCGCCAGCGCCGCCAGCGCCACTCCGAGCAGGGCGAGCAGCTGGCTGCGGAGCCGCGCGCTGATCTCGTCCACCGTGATGCCGGCGCTGACCAGCGCCACGATCCGGCCGCCGTCCCGTACCGGGGTGACCACCCGCACCGACGGCCCCAGGGTGCCGGTGTAGGTCTCGGAGAAGGTCCGTCCGCGCAGCGCGGGCCCGGTGTGGCCAAGGAAGCGCTGCCCGATCAGGGCCGGATCCGGGTGGGTCCAGCGGATGCCCCGGGTGTCCATGATCGTGACGAAGGTGACGCCGGTGCGCGCCCGCACCCGCTCCGCGTACGGCTGCAAGGCGGCGGACGGGTCGTCCGACCGCACGGCAGCGGCGACCGAGGGGGACTCGGCCACGGCGGTGGCGGTGGCGGTCGCCTGGCGGCGGGCGGCGGCCTCCGCCTGGCCCAGGTCGGTGACGTACGCGAACACCGCACAGCCCGCCACGACGACGGCCACCAGCACGGCCTGGATGGCGAACAGCTGGCCGGCCAGGCTGCGGGGACGGGGGACGTGCATGCCCGTCAGTGTGCACATGGGATGTCCGTGAACGAAATGGTGGGATGTTCCGTGAACGAAATGAACGGAAGGGTGACCGCCGTCACAGTGGGGGTGCATAGTCTCCGGGACCGTCCGGGACGTGTTGAGCCGCACGTACTCGCGTCAGGACTTGCCAGGACTTGAAGGAGACGCCCGTGGCTGCGCAGACCTCGCCACCGGAGAAGCACCAGTCGGAGGGGACCGGGCGGGACCGGTCCCACTACCTCTACCTCGCCGTGATCGGCGCGGTGCTGCTCGGCATCGCGGTGGGTTTCGCCGCACCGGACACGGCCGTCGAGCTGAAGCCGATCGGCGCCGGATTCGTCAAACTGATCAAAATGATGATCTCGCCGATCATCTTCTGCACGATCGTGCTCGGCGTCGGATCGGTCCGCAAGGCCGCCAAGGTCGGGGCGGTGGGCGGACTCGCCCTCGGCTACTTCCTGCTGATGTCCACCGTCGCGCTGGCGATCGGCCTGCTGGTCGGCAACGTCCTGGAGCCGGGCAGCGGCCTGGACCTCACCGCGGAAGCCGCCAAGGCCGGGCAGGGTCAGGCCGACGGTGCCAGTGAGTCCACCGAGGAGTTCCTCCTCGGCATCATCCCGACCACCCTGGTCTCCGCCTTCACTCAGGAGAAGGTGCTCCAGACCCTGCTGGTCGCCCTCCTCGCCGGCTTCGCCCTCCAGGCGATGGGAACGGCCGGCGAGCCGGTGCTGCGCGGCATCGGCCACATCCAGAAGCTGGTCTTCCGGATCCTGTCGATGATCATGTGGGCGGCCCCGGTCGGCGCCTTCGGTGCCATGGCGGCGGTGGTCGGCGAGACCGGCACGGACGCGCTGAAGTCGCTGGCCGTCATCATGATCGGCTTCTACGTCACCTGCGCGCTCTTCGTCTTCCTGGTGCTCGGCACGGTCCTGCGGCTGGTCACCGGCGTCAACATCTTCGCGCTGCTGAAGTACCTCGGCCGGGAGTTCCTGCTGATCCTCTCCACCTCCTCCTCGGAGTCGGCGCTGCCGCGGCTGATCGCGAAGATGGAGCACGCGGGCGTCAGCAAGCCGGTGGCCGGAATCACCGTCCCCACCGGCTACTCCTTCAACCTCGACGGCACCGCGATCTACCTGACCATGGCCTCGCTGTTCATCGCGGAGGCGATGGGCGACCCGCTCTCCCTCGGCCAGCAGGTCTCGCTGCTGCTGTTCATGATCGTCGCCTCCAAGGGCGCCGCCGGGGTCACCGGCGCGGGCATGGCCACCCTCGCCGGCGGCCTCCAGTCCCACCGTCCCGAACTCGTCGACGGCGTCGGACTGATCGTCGGCATCGACCGCTTCATGAGCGAGGCCCGCGCTCTGACCAACTTCGCGGGCAACGCCGTCGCCACCGTGCTGGTCGCCACCTGGACCAAGGAGCTGGACCGGGAGCGGCTGACCGAGGTCCTCGCCGGCCGACTGCCGTTCGACGAGGCCACGCTGATGGACGACGCCCACGGCGGCGGTGGTCACGGCGGCGGTGCTCCGGAAGCCGGCGGCGTGGACGCTCCGGCCGAGACCGCGGAAGCCGCGGAGGCTGCCGACGCCGCCGACGCCGCGCCGAAGAAGACGGCGGCCGTCTGACCGGTGGGGCGCGCCGGGCCCGGATCTGTGCGCCGGACCCCGCGTCCCACCTCCACCCCGGCCGGGGCTGTGCTCAGCCCCGGCCGGGGCCGTCGCCGTCGCCCGCCCGGGTCCACACCGCGACGTAGTCCACCAGCATCGGCCTGCCGGGGACGGTGGCGGCGGTGGGGGTGGCCCCGCCGGCCAGCGCGTCCGGGAAGGAGCCGCCCATCGCCACGTTGAGCAGCACGAAGTAACCGCCGTGGCCGGTCATCTGCTCCCAGGTGGAGGCATCCACCCGGTCCTGGCGGACCTCATGGAAGAGCTGCCCGTCCACGTACCAGCGCAGCTGCTGCGGGGAAGCCGAGCGGTCCCACTCGAAGCGGTAGGTGTGGAACGCGCGCTGGCAGCTCGGCCCCGGGCAGGCGCTGTGCGCGCCGATGCCGTTGTTCTCGTTGCACGGGCCGCCGGGCGTGACGCCGCAATGCAGCGTCGCCCACACGGTGTTGATCCCGTTGACGTTCTCCATGATGTCGAACTCGCCGATCCCCGGCCAGTTCCAGTAGTGCCCGCGAAGCGGCGAGCCGACCGCCCAGAAGGCGGGCCAGTAGCCGGCTGCCGCCTCCCCGTTGATCTTCGGCATCCGGATCCGGCCCTCGATGCGCAGCACCCCGCCCTCGGGCGCCTTGAAGTCGGCCCGCCTGCTCTCGATACGCGCCGAGGTCCAGTCGCCCGCCGCGTCCCGCAGCGGGGTGATGCGCAGATGGCCGCGCCCGTCGAGTCGGACGTTCCGCGGCGAGTCGGTGTAGCTCTGGATCTCGCCGGTGCCCCAGTTCTCCGGGCCGCCGGGGTAGCCGTGCCCGGTGTCGAACTGCCAGATGTCGGCCGACGGCAGGCTGCGGGCAGCGCCGTCGAAGTCGTCCCGCCAGGCCAGCTCCCAGCCGGGCGTGCGCCGCACCTCACCCCCGGCCGGGGACGCGCCCGCCGGCGCGGCCAGCGAGGCGGCCGCCAGGGCGGCCGCCAGGGCGGCCGCCGCCAGCGCCGCGAGCGGCCCGTTGCGTCTGCGGGGAGAGGGATCGGTCCGACTGCTACGAGTGTTCACAGAACATCTCCAGGGGGTGGACGCCGGATACACGCCGGTACGGGCGTGCGTGAAAGCGCTCTCCCCTTCATGTATGGGCGTCCGCCACCCTCCCGAATCCCTCAGTCCCCGCGATGTGTTGAACACCCGTCCGCGTCCGGCGCGCTGCCCGCGCCCATCAGGCCAGATGCGTCTCCAGGTAGCTCGGCGCCTGTCCGCGGGCGGTCGTCTCCACCACCGAGTACCGCGGCGACCAGCGGTGCCAGTACAGGCTGCCCGCGATCCAGTCCCCGAGATCCCGCAGCGATTCCTCCACCGCTGCCCAGTCCGCGTCGCCCAGCCCGAACACGGCTCTCAGCCCTCGCAGATCACGGCAGGCCAGCAGGAAGTCCACCGTGGCCTCCTTGATCATCCCCGCCGCGTCGGCCAGCGCCCCGTCCCACCCCGCGGAGCCGGTTCGGGCCAGGAACGGCACCAGGTGGTCGCGGTCGCCGCGGGCCGTCTCCTTGGCGATGGAGTAGAGGTCGTTGGTCCAGGCGATGGCGTCAGAGGCCGCGGCGCGCACCGCTTCGTACACATCCGCCGAGACCACTTCCTCCGGCACCTCGCGGAAGCTCCCGGCCTCGACCAGGTCGAAGCTCATCTCGCAGCCCGAGGAGATCCGGCGCCGCCGCAGCTGGGTGTAGCGCGAGGCCCACGGCGCCCCGCCGCCCTGCCGCTCGGGCGCCCGCTCCAGCATCGACTGCCCGGCGTAGTCCGCCCAGTGTGCTCGGAACCGTCTGCGCCAGGCGGCGGTCATCGGCCGTGCGGTGCGCTGCCACAGATCGGCGGCGGCCGCCGTGAGCGGGCTGGTGGCGCGGGGCGCCCGCAGGTTCACCGGCATCTGCCCCAGCACCTCGCGGCAGACCCGCACCCGCTCCTCGTGGGTGGTCCGGATGTGCCCCTCGTCCAGCAGGTCGTCGATGATCCAGTTGAAGGCGCACCACTGGGACATCAGGTCCAGGCGTACGACCCGGGGATAGACAGCGCTGCAGAAGTGGCCGTACCCGGCCGCGCGGAACCGCTCGGCGGCGGGCCCGCCACGGACCAGATCGAACCGCCTCGCCCAGGCGAAGAGGCGGGCGTCCGCGCCCTCGGCTTTCGGATGCAGCGTGTGGGGGATCGGACACCACAGCGGCGGTATGTGGACGGTGGGAGGAACCTCGCTCCAGCTGATGGTGGTCATGGGCGCTCCGTAGCTCGTCGGATGGCCTCTGTGGGGGATGGCTGAAACGCAGGCACGTTGTGCGAGCGTGACCGTGGCCTGTCTCCCCGGCAATGGCGCGTGGCACCGAACAAGCCAGCCCG
Source organism: Streptomyces sp. JLBT605 (assembly GCF_058215555.1). Taxonomy (NCBI): domain Bacteria; kingdom Bacillati; phylum Actinomycetota; class Actinomycetes; order Kitasatosporales; family Streptomycetaceae; genus Streptomyces; species Streptomyces sp. JLBT605. The sequence goes on along the minus strand of NZ_CM177087.1, from coordinate 1,831,317 downwards.
CGGGGCGAGTTCCCGCCCCGCGGGAGCGTTTGCTCATGCCGGAGGCAAGGCGGAACGGGCACTTCATTGACGCCCGGAAATCGGCCGGAAACCGTCTGTCGTGGCGTGGTGGGTCAGCTCGTGGTGACGGCGGTCCAGACGGTGACGCCGCACGATCCGACCACCGCGAGGAGGAACAGCGGCCCGGCGAGGAGCCTGACCCGGCGGGCCAAGCGTCTGGCCGCCGCCGCGACGCGGCGTAACGGTCCGGGCCGAGCGTGGGCCCGACCTCCCGGGTGGCGATCGTCCGTGGCCGCCTCGGGCACGGCGAGCACGGCGCCGAGCGCGTGGCGTTCCGGGTTGGGGTCGACGCGCCAGTGCTTCTGGACGGTGACGAGGTACTGCCGGTGCGTCGGCACCGTTCGCGTGTGCTCGATGGCCCACACCTCGATGGGCCGAGCGTCGTCGTCGACCAGGCCGGAGGTCGCGTCGCAGAACATGCACTCCGCGCCGTAGATCGCCCCCGGCGCACCCTCGGCGGTCTCCGGGCTCAGGATCCACTCCGAGCCCTTGATGATGATCGGCGGCTCAGTCACGGCGGCGCCCCAGGAGGGCCTGGTGCTCATGGATGCGGGCGGTGAGTTCGTCCGCCCACGCGTCAAGCAGTTCCTCGGGGGTCGGGGCTTCGTCGGGGTCAGGGTGTGGCTCGTCCTGGGCGCTCATGTCGCCACCTCCAGATGGGCACCGGATGTAGTCGATTGCTCACCAGGAGAACGCAACGGCCCGTAGAATGGCGGCTCTTCAATGGCAGGGCTGAAGTTGATGACCTGCCGCGATGCTGACCGCGCGCACATGACGAGAGGTCACGGCTTTGGACGAGATGACCCCGCCCGAGCACTTCAACCCACTCCAGCGGTTCGGTATGGACGTCAGGCAGGTACGGCTAGGCCGCAAGCTCACGCAGAAGCACCTGGGCAAGGCCACGGGCTATTCCGAGGCGTACGTGAGCATGGTGGAGTCCGGCAAAGTGCGCCCCAGCGAGAAGTTCGCGGAGGGCTGTGACCTGGCGTTCGGGACGAACGGGCTATTCGCGGGAATGCTTCGCAGGATCGATGAGGGGGACCATCCGTCGTGGTTCGTCCCGTACCTCAACCTGGAGCGAAAGGCATCGCGCATCCTGGACCACTCGACGAACCTGCTGATGGGCATGCTCCAGACAGAGCACTACGCGCGGACCGTCTTCCGCGTATCCAACCCCCAGGCAAGTGCGGAGGGTATTGAGGACAAGGTCGCCGCACGGCTACGACGACGTGAGGTGTTCGAGCGAAATCCCCCACCGCACCTGTGGGTCATCCTGCATGAGGCGTGTCTGCGAACCGTCGTCGGTGGCGCCGAGGTCATGGCTGGACAACTTGCGTACCTGCTGGAGACTGCCGCCTCACCGCAAGTCGAGCTCCAGGTCATGCCGTACTCGGCAGGTGTCCCGGCCACCTCGACGCTGCCTTTCACCGTGTTGCGGTTCCCGGATTCTCCGACCGTGTTGTACACGGAGACTCGGGTAGGAGGCAGGATGCACGACTCCGCACAAACGGTCGACGCTGCTCTGCATGACTACGATCTGCTCAGGGCGCATGCGTTGGCCCCGGATCAATCACTGGTCCTGATCAAGACTCTGCTGAAGGAGTACCGCGCATGATCCCCGACCTGGATCTGTCCGCTGCCGCATGGGTTAAGTCGTCCTACAGCGAAGGCAACGGGGGCCAGTGCATCGAGTTCTCCCGCACCTTCGCCTGGACCAAGTCGTCCTACAGCGGCGGCGACGGCGGGCAGTGCGTCGAGTACTCCCGCGACCTCATACCCTCCGGCGTCGTCCCGGTCCGCGACTCCAAGGACCCCGACGGCCCGGCGCTGGTCTTCTCCCCGAGCGGCTGGACCTCCTTCGTCTCGGCCATCAAACGCGGCGAGTTCCCGGCAGCCTGATCCGTGGGTCAGGCGTCGTAGTCCTCGTAGGTGTCTGCGCTCAGCCGCTCGTCGAGGTCGCTCGCCCACTGCTGGGCCCAGGTGCGCAGCCCCTCAGTCTGGTCGGACGTAAGACCGTAGGCGGTGAATTCCTCGTCGTCGTACCACTCGACGCCCGCGAGGCGGTCGCGGAGATCCTGGAGGCGGAACTCGTCGCGGCCATGGCGCTCACCGAGGCGTTCGAGGTCGTTGGTGGTACGAAAGTCGGCGGCGGCGTGCACGTCGATGAAGTCCCGCACGGCCCCGCGGTCGGCCAGGGCACGGACCTTGGTGCCGATGACGTCGTCGAGAGCCAGAACGGGACCGTGCTCGGTCTGGGCCGGCTTTGACCAGAGGTTCTCCTTGAGGATGTCCACCTCGCAGTCCTCACCGGTGCGGGGATCGGTGGCCACCAGTCGTGCGGAGAGCGGGTCCACACTGATCACGGTTACACGCCAGCCTCGTTGAGTCAGGCCCTGCCGCAGTTCATCGGCGATGTCTGCCATGGGGGCGGGGTTCTCGGTGGCGACGTCCAGATCCTGGCTGAGGCGGTCGACCAGTCCGTGGGCCTGGACGGCGTATCCCCCGGTGATGACCAGCGGGTAGGGGCTGCCGATGGCGAGGACGTCGGCCAGGAGCCGCCGGTGGAGGTCGCTGAGATTCACGCCGCGGCCGACACGCGACTGGCGAGCGAGGGGAAGGCGTCTTCCCACACCTGGCGGATGTGCCTGCTGACCAGCTTGCGCAGGACGGGCCACTGGGCGATCAATAGCTCCCGGTCGAGCAGGGCGACCAGATCATCGCGCTGGCCTTCGGCCAGGACCGTCCGGTACAGGCTCATACGCTGCCGGGGTCGGTCCAGGTCGTACGTACGCAGACCCGACCAGGCAACGTGCAGTGGCAGCTCGACCTGACCACACACGGGGCCGGCGAGTTCGTCGAGCGAGTCGGGCAGGCGGCCCTCATACCGCGCGCGCAGCACGGCGGCGGCAGGCGGAGAGGACATCGGTGCGGGCTCAGCCATGGCACCGATTATGGCGCGTCGCCCACTCACCCGGCACCCGGTCCCACGTCCGCCCCAGCAGGGATCGTCACTTTGCGACGTGAAAGGTCACGCAGTGTGCGTCCCCTTTCAAGGGCCCGGCGAGGCGCGGCGACTGCGGCGCATCAATCGATCGCCCCCGAAAGCATCTCCCCTATGATCGATTCGCCCCCGGGCTCCCGAACTGGTGAGCGACCGGGGTCGATATGCCTTCTTTCTGCGAAAGGCCAACGGGGACTTGCGATTCACAGCCAAGCATCGTCTGACGCGTAAGCGTCGCGTATCCATCCTTGCCGCGTGCGCCGCGGCGGGTGTCGCGGCCGCCGTGCAGCTCACGCCCAGTGCGTTCGGCTCCGACGACAAGGCGCCGGCGTCCGCGCACCACCCGGCAGGAGCGCCGGCAGGGGCGCCGGCGACCGGTTCCGACCCGCACGCCGCGGACTTCGGTACCTCCGACGTCGACGGGACGACCTTCGAGAACGGCGTGATGTCGCTGAAGGCGGCATCCCCTCGGAAGACGGCCGCGGCCGCGCCGCCGCACGGCGAGGGGTGGAAGTCGGGAGGGGCGAGCAAGCTGCTGCCCACCGGCTACACCGTCAAGTTCTACGACCAGAAGTCCGTGGACTGGCTGGCCCGCTATGTGAAGGCATCCGTCGCGGACCTGCGGCGCGTCACCAACCTTCCGTTCACCGTCGATACCGAGCCGGTGGGCTGGGACTACGCCAGGCCCAAGGGCGAGGTCGTCATCGGGCTGCTGAAGCGGCCGTGTGTGCCGACCACGGACGGCAGCCCGTGGAAGATCGTCCGCGACGGGTCGGGGACCAAGAACCTGAGCTGCGGGTTCAACTCCCAGTCCATCCCCTCCACCGTGACCAGCGGACACGCCTACATCGACAGCTCGTTCTTCACCGCGGACGGCAAACCCTCGCCATCCTGGGGTGAGACGTTCCTGCGCAACCACATCAGCCATGAGGTCGGCCACACGATGGGGCTGACGCACGCGGATCGCAGCTCGACCCGTGGGGACTGCGTCAAGGGCGGCGACTCCGGCCAGAAGCCCGTCATGTGCACGGAGACCAACAGCGGCTATCACGACAAGCGGGCTGGCACCTACGTCCAGCAGTTCGACGTGCAGGGGCTGCGCTACCTCGCCGCGGGGGGCGGCGCGGCGGTGCCTCCGCAGGGGAAGGTGACCGGGCTCGGCGGCAAGTGCCTCGACGTCAAGGGCGGGAAGGTCGCCAACGGCACGCAGATCCAGCTCTACACGTGCAACGGCTCGGCGACGCAGTCGTGGATCCTGGGCAAGGACGGGACCTTCCGCGCGCTGGGCAAGTGCCTGGACGACTACCGCAACGCGAGCACCAACGGCAACAAGATCAGTCTCTACGACTGCCACGGCGGGGCGTCGCAGCGCTGGTCGGTCAACGCCAAGGGCCAGATCGTGCACGCCGCCTCGGGCAAGGTGCTCGACGTGACCGGCGGCTCGACGGCCAACGGCACCAAGATCCAGCTCTACGCGGCGAACACCAACAAGCGGCAGCTCTGGGTCACCCCGAAGTAGCCGCGCCCTGACACATGGGGCATCGCCGGGCGGGCCGGGGGCGCGAGGCCCGGCCCGTCCGGTGGCAGCGTCGCCTAGGCCGGGCGGAGCCAGATCGTGGCCAGCGGCGGCAGGGTCAGCTGGATGCTGGTGGGGCGGCCGTGCCAGGGGGTGCGGTCGGCCTTGAGCGGGTCGGGGTTGGTGACGCCGCTGCCGCCGTAGGCCGTGGCGTCGGTGTTGAGCACCTCGCGCCAGGCGGCGATCCGCTCCGGCACCCCGGCGCGGTACTCGTGGCGGACCACGGGGGAGAAGTTGCTGACGGCCAGCAGCGGCGAGCCCTGCGCGTCGAAGCGGAGGAAGGCGAAGACGTTGTCCTCCCAGGCGTCGCCGTCGACCCAGGCGAAGCCGTCCGGCACGGTGTCCCGCTGCCACAGGGCCGGCGTGGCGGTGTACCGCCGGTTGAGGTCGCGGACCAGGTCCTGTACGCCGCGGTGGTCGTCGGCCGAGTGGTAGGAGTCGTCCAGCAGCCACCACTCCGGGCCGGTCTCGTGCGACCACTCGGCGCCCTGGGCGAACTCCTGGCCCATGAACAGCAGCTGCTTGCCCGGGTGGGCCCACATGAAGCCGAGGTAGGCGCGGTGGGTGGCGCGGCGCTGCCACCAGTCGCCGGGCAGCTTGGAGACCAGGGCCTGCTTGCCGTGCACCACCTCGTCGTGCGAGATCGGCAGCACGTAGTTCTCGCTGTACGCGTACACCATCGAGAACGTCATCTCGTGGTGGTGGTACTTGCGGTGCACCGGCTCGTGGGAGACGTAGCCGAGCGAGTCGTGCATCCAGCCCATGTTCCACTTGAGCCCGAAGCCGAGGCCGCCGAAGCCGTCCGGGCCGACGTGGTGGGTGGCCCGGGTGACGCCGTTCCAGGCGGTGGACTCCTCGGCGATGGTCACCACGCCCGGGCAGCGGCGGTAGACGGTGGCGTTCATCTCCTGCAGGAAGGAGACCGCGTCCAGGTCCTCCCGGCCGCCGAGCGCGTTGGGCGACCACTCGCCGTCCTCGCGTGAGTAGTCCAGGTAGAGCATCGAGGCCACCGCGTCCACCCGCAGCCCGTCGATGTGGAACTCCTGGCACCAGTAGACGGCGTTGGCGACGAGGAAATTGCGCACCTCGGTGCGGCCGTAGTCGAACTCCAGGGTGCCCCAGTCCGGGTGCGCGGCGCGCTGGGGGTCGGCGTGTTCGTACAGCGAGGTGCCGTCGAAGGCGGCCAGCGCCCACTCGTCGCGCGGGAAGTGTGCCGGGACCCAGTCGACCAGGACGCCGATCCCCGCCTGGTGCAGGGCGTCGACCAGGTACTTGAAGTCGTCGGGGGTGCCGAGGCGGGCGGTGGGCGCGTAGAAGCCGGTGACCTGGTAGCCCCAGGAGCCGCCGAACGGATGCTCGGCGACCGGCATGAACTCCACATGGGTGAAGCCCAGGTCCTTGACGTACGCGGGCAGCTCTTCGGCGAGCCGGCGGTAGCTCAGTCCCGGCCGCCAGGAGGGCAGGTGCACCTCGTACACGGAGAACGGCGACTGGTGCACCCGGCCGCCGTCGCGGCGCGCCATCCACTCCGCGTCCCGCCAGGTGTGGTGGGAGACGTGGACGATCGAGGCGTTGGCGGGTGGGCACTCGGTGCGCCGGGCCATCGGGTCGGCGCGCTGGGTGTGGCTGCCGTCCGGCCGGGTGATCTCGAACTTGTACCGCGTGCCCTCGCCGATGCCGGGCAGGAACAGCTCCCACACGCCGCTGTGGCCCAGCGACCGCATCGGGAAGGCGGTGCCGTCCCAGTAGTTGAAGTCGCCGATGACCCGGACGCCGCGCGCGTTCGGCGCCCAGACGGTGAAGCGGGTGCCGGTGACGCCCTGGTGGGTCATGGGCCGCGCGCCCAGCGCCTGCCACAGCTGCTCGTGCCGGCCCTCGCTGATCAGGTGCAGGTCGAGGTCGCCGAGGGCGGGGAGGAAGCGGTAGGGGTCGTGTAGCTCCGTCTCCTCGCCGTCGTAGGCCACGAGGAGTCGGTAGTCCTCCGGGACCTCGCGCAGCGGGAGTACGGCGGTGAAGAAGCCGTCGCCCTCCGAGCGGAGCCGGGTCCTGCGCCCTTGGACGGTCACCGCCACCGAGCGGGCGAACGGGCGCAGCACCCGGACGACCACCCCGCCGCCGGGCAGCGCGTGGGCGCCCAGGTGGCCGTGGGGATCGTGGTGCGAGCCGTCCAGCAGCCGCTGCCGGTCGCCGGGGTGCAGCGGCGGCGCGTCGTGGCCTGCGGCCCGCGTCTCGAGGGGGTGGCCGGTGGCGGCGGACCGCGCCTGGCCGCCGGGGGCTTCGGTGGCGGATGGGCGTGCGTGGTCACCCTGGCGGGTGGGGGGTTCGGCGGCGGGCGGGCGCGCGTGGCCCTCGCGGGCGGGCGGCGGTGCGGTGGGGGCAGTGGCGGGTGGCCGTGCCGGGCCGTCGGCGGCGGGTGGGGGTGCGGGTACGGAGGCGGCGGCGCCCCGCCCGGTGCCTCCGTACCCGCTCCGCCGAGCGTCGTCGGGCGGGGCGATGGCGGCCTCCCGGGGCGGGACCGTACGGGGTTCGGTCTGCGGGGCCGTGCGGGCCTCGGCGGGACGGGCCGCGGACTGGGCCGTGGTGCCGCCGGAAGACGCGGCGGGCGGCGTGACGTGCGGCGTGGCCGGGCTGCCGGTGCGCCCGGCCGGGGGCGCGGCGGTGGTGGCGCCCGGGCGGCCGGCTGGGGGTACGGCGGTGGTGGTGCCAGGGTGGCCGGCCGCGCGTCCGGTGGCGGCCTCGGACATAGGCGGCGCGGCGTCCGGCGGTGCGGCGGGAGTGGTGGCGGACGCGGACACGGGTGGGGCCGGGCGCGGTGTGGTCGGCGGGGCCGGGCGGGCTTCGGCGGGGCGGGGGGTCGGGGTGCCGGTCCCGGGTGAGGGTGCGGCGGGTGGGGGGCCGGGCAGCGGGGTCAGCTCCTCGCCGGGGAGGCGGGGGGCCCGGGGGGAGGGCGGCTGGGTGTACGAGGAGCGGCGGGGCGGGTGTTCCCGCTCGGGACGGGGCTCGCCGTGCGGGTCGGGGGACGGCGGTCGTGCGGTCACGGAAAGGTCCTCCTTGGGCCCCGGTCGGAAGGCGGGGGCGGTCGCGGGGGTGCGGAACGGGCGGTGCGGGCGGTGCGGACGGAGCGGGCAGTGCGGGCGGTGGGGGCCCGGGACGGGGTGCTGCGGTGGGCCGGACGGGTGACGGGGGATCAGGTCAGCGGGGGTGGCGGAACGGTTCAGCGGTCCTGCGCCGGACGGGTGACACCCGACAGGCGGCGGATCGCGGACATGGGGACGGACAGCCAGTCGGGGCGGTGCCGCGCCTCGTAGAGCACCTCGTAGACGGCCTTGTCCGTCTCGTACGCGCGCAGCAGCTCCGGCTCGTCGCGGGGGTCGGCGCCGGAGGCCGCGGCGTAGCCCGCGCAGTACGCGGCCCGGTTCAGCCGCGCCCAGTCCTCGGGCCGTTCGCCGCTCGTCCGGGCCCAGTCCCCGGGCCGCTCGCCGTCCGCCCGGGCCCGGACTTCCGGCCGTTCGCCGCTCGCCCGGGTGCGGTCGTCGGGCCGCTCGCTCTCCGCCCTGGACCAGTCCTCGGGCCGCTCGTCCCCCGCCCCGGCCCAGTCGGCGGGTTGCTCGCCGCTCGCCCTGCCGTCGCGGCCGGCCGCGCCACCGTCCTGCCCGGCCGCTCGGCCGCGGTGGCCGGCGGCCCTCGCCTCGCGCCCCGGCCGCAGGTCCCCGGGCGCCGCCGCGCCGGGGGAGGACCGCCGGCCCGCCGTCCCCGGGCCGGCGGAGCGGAGTGCCGCGTCGCGGCCGGCCACCGCGGCGGCGTAGTCGAAGGAGCGGAGCATGCCCGCGATGTCGCGGACGGTGGGCTGCGGGCGGCGGCGCTCGACCAGCGGCCGGGACGGCTCGCCCTCGAAGTCGATGAGCGACCAGGGCGCGTCGTCGGCCGTCCGCAGCACCTGCCCCAGATGGAGATCGCCGTGGATGCGCTGGGCGGCCCAGGTGCGCCCGGCCCGGCCGAGGGCCGCGAGGTCGTCGAAGGCGGTGCGCAGCCGGGCGCGGTAGGGGTGCAGGGCGGGCACGGCGGAGGCGGCGGCGTCCAGGCGCGCGGACATCGCGGCGGCCAGATGCTCGATCTGGGGCCGGCGCAGTACGGCGGTGGGCAGGGCGTTCGCCATGGCCAGGTGCACCTCGGCGGTGGCCCGGCCGAGCGCGTGCGCGGCGGCGGTGAAGTCGGCGCGGTGGGAGAGCGCGCTCAGCGCCAGCTGCCAGCCGTCGGTGGACCCGGCCAGATACGGCTGGAGCACGCCGAGGGTGAAGGGCGCGTCCCCCTCGGCCGGGGCGGTCTCGAACCACGCGGTGGGGGAGGGCACCCGGGAGCATCCGGTGCGGGCCAGGGCCAGCGGCAGTTCCAGATCGGGGTTGACCCCGGGACTGACCCGGCGGAACACCTTGAGGATGTACGTCTCGCCGAAGATGACCGAGGAGTTGGACTGCTCGGCGGTGACCAGCCGTGGGGGGAGCACGGCGGGGATGGTCGTCGACGGCTCGCGCACGAAGAGCAGCGGCCCGAGCCGCCCGGGGACCCGCAGCCGCTCCAGCAGCACCGCGGCGAGCCGGGGATCGCACAGTGCCTCGTAGACGATGTGGCCGTGCAGCGGGCCGCCGGCCGGCCGGCCGATCAGGGCGGGGGCGAGCGGCGGCGGCAGGGTGGCCCGTACGCCCAGCAGCAGCTGGTAGCAGTCGGCGGACGGCTCTCCCGCCGGCGAGCCGGGCTGCTTGGCCCGGACGAGCAGATGGAGCAGGCCCGGCGTGGCGCCGCCCGCGGGGCAGGGCAGCAGCTCGGTCGCGGAGACGAGGGTGAAGCCGGTGACCGGGCGGCCCTTTCCCGCGAACCAGCGCTGCCTCGGCAGCCATTCGGCGAGCAGCGGTGCGAGGGACGGCAGTAGCCCGGTCGGACCATGGGCATGCGCGCCCATGGCCCGTGGCGCGACCGTCCAGGGGTGCGCTGTCCTCCGGGCGAAGGGAGCTTCCGGCATGGCGTCGCGTCCTTTCCCCGGGGCACACGACAGATAGGACAAAGTGTCCCGGATTGTGGCATTAGCTGTGCGACGGCGCGGTGGGGGTACCCCCGGACGGAGTCCGGGTAAGGCGGGCGAGGATCGTCCGTACGGCGACCCCGTGGCGGGTGCCGTGGTGGCGGCGCCGTTGCGGTGGTACGCGATGCGCTCGGCCCGTGCGGTGGTACGGGGAGGCTGCCCAGGGGACCCGGTGCGGAAAACGCCCGTACGCGTCTGGGATGGACGCGTACGGGCGGGACGGCTGGGCCGGCCGGGTGACGGCGGGTCAGTTAGCGGCCGATTCGGCGGGGCTGTGGCCTCCCCCGGACTCCGTCCGGGGGTGCCCCCACGCGGCGCCTGCGGGCCGGTGGCCGTTCGGGGTGCCTGCGGGGCGGTGGCCGTTCGGGGTGTCGGCGGGGCGGTGGCCTCCGCCGGACTCCGTCCGGGGGTTCCCCCACCCGGCGCCCGCGGGCCGGTGGCCGTTCGGGGTGCCTGCGGGGCGGTGGCCGTTCGGGGTGTCGGCGGGGCGGTGGCCTCCGCCGGACTCCGTCCGGGGGTTCCCCCACCCGGCGCCCGCGGGGCTGTGGCCTCCGCCGGGCTCCGTCCGGGCCTGCCCCCGGTTCGGGGTGGTGCGGCCGGCGGGGTGCTCGGGGCCGCGCAGCCGGAACCAGTAGAAGCCGTGGCCCGCGAGGGTGAGCAGGTACGGCAGTTCGCCGATGGCGGGGAAGCGGACGCCGCCGATCAGCTCGACCGGGTGCCGGCCGTTGTAGGCGCGCAGGTCCAGCTCGGTGGGCTGGGCGAAGCGCGAGAAGTTGTTGACGCACAGGACCAGGTCGTCCGGTCCGCCGTCCGTCGCGGGGGTCTCCCGCAGGAAGGCGAGCACCGCAGGGTTGCTGGACGGCAGCTCGGTGTAGCTGCCCAGTCCGAAGGCCGGGTTCTGCTTGCGGATCTCGATCATCCGCCGGGTCCAGTGCAGAAGGGAGGACGGCGAGGACATCGCGGCCTCGACGTTGGTGACCTGGTAGCCGTAGACCGGGTCCATGATGGTCGGCAGGTACAGCCGGCCCGGGTCGCAGGAGGAGAAGCCGGCGTTCCGGTCCGGCGTCCACTGCATGGGGGTGCGGACCGCGTCCCGGTCACCCAGCCAGATGTTGTCGCCCATGCCGATCTCGTCGCCGTAGTAGAGGATCGGCGAGCCGGGCAGGGAGAGCAGCAGCGCGGTGAACAGCTCGATCTGGTTGCGGTCGTTGTCCAGCAGCGGGGCCAGCCGCCGCCGGATGCCGATGTTGGCGCGCATCCGCGGGTCCTTGGCGTACTCCGCGTACATGTAGTCGCGCTCTTCGTCGGTGACCATCTCCAGCGTCAGCTCGTCGTGGTTGCGCAGGAAGATGCCCCACTGGCAGCCGGAGGGAATGGCCGGGGTCTTGGCCAGGATCTCCGAGACCGGGTAGCGGGACTCGCGGCGCACCGCCATGAAGATGCGCGGCATCACCGGGAAGTGGAAGGCCATGTGGCACTCGTCGCCGCCCTTGTGGAAGTCGCCGAAGTAGTCGACGACGTCCTCCGGCCACTGGTTGGCCTCGGCCAGCAGCACGGTGTCGGGGTAATGGGCGTCGATCTCGGCGCGCACCCGCTTGAGCAGCTGGTGGGTGCGCGGGAGGTTCTCGCAGTTGGTGCCCTCCTCGGCGTAGAGGTAGGGCACGGCGTCCAGCCGGAAGCCGTCGATGCCCAGGTCCAGCCAGAAGCGCAGGGCGGCCAGCACCTCCTCCTGGACCGCCGGGTTCTCGAAGTTCAGGTCCGGCTGGTGGGAGAAGAAGCGGTGCCAGTAGTACTGCTTGCGCACCGGGTCGAAGGTCCAGTTGGAGGCCTCGGTGTCGACGAAGATGATGCGGGCGTCCGAGTACTGCTTGTCGTCGTCCGCCCAGACGTAGTAGTCCCCGTAGGGGCCCTCGGGGTCGCTGCGGGATTCCTGGAACCACGGATGCTGGTCGCTGGTGTGGTTCATGACGAAGTCGATGATGACCCGCATGCCCCGCTGGTGGGCCGCGTCCACGAACTCCACGAAGTCCGCCAGGTCCCCGAACTCCGGGAGCACGGCGGTGTAGTCCGAGACGTCGTAGCCGCCGTCCCGCAGCGGCGAGGCGAAGAACGGCGGCAGCCACAGGCAGTCGACGCCCAGCCACTGCAGATAGTCCAGCTTGGCGGTGAGCCCCTTGAGGTCGCCGATGCCGTCCCCGTTGCTGTCCTGGAAGGAGCGCACCAGCACTTCGTAGAAGACAGCGCGTTTGAACCACTCGGGGTCCCGGTCCTTGGCGGGGGTGTCCTCGAACGTGTCCGGGACGGGCTCATTGACGGTCATGGTGTGGGTGACCCTCCGATCTGTGAGGACGGTCGCAGCGACAGCACATGCGCCGGAGCCGGCTCACGGCTCGGATCGAGGCGCACGTAGTTGTCACTGCCCCAGTGATAGGTCTCGCCGGTGAGCTCATCGCGCACCGGGAAGGATTCGCAGCCGTCGAGGCCGAGTTCCGGCATGTCCAACGAGACCGTCGCCTCCTGGGTGTGGTGGGGGTCGAGGTTCACCACGGTCAGCACGCAGTCCTCGCGGGGGTCGCTGACGCGCCTGGAGTAGGCGATCACGGCGTCGTTGTCGACGCGGTGGAAGTGGAGTCCGCGCAGCCGGTGGAGCGCCGGGTGGTGCCGCCGGATCCGGTTGAGCCGGGTGATCAGCGGCGCGATGGTGCGGCCCTCGCGCTCGGCGGCGGCCCAGTCGCGCGGCCGGAGCTGGTACTTCTCCGAGTCGAGGTACTCCTCGCTGCCCGGCCGCAGCGGCGTGTTCTCGCACAGCTCGTACCCCGCGTACACGCCCCAGGTGGGGGAGAGGGTGGCGGCCAGCACCGCGCGGGACTCGAACGCGGGCCGCCCGCCCTCCTGGAGGTGGGCGTGGAGGATGTCCGGGGTGTTCACGAAGAAATTGGGCCGCATGTACGAGGCCGCGTCTCCGGTCAGCTCCCGCAGATAGTCCGTCAGCTCCTGCTTGGTGTTACGCCAGGTGAAGTAGGTGTAGGACTGCTGGAAGCCGACGGCGGCCAGGGTGTGCATCATCGCGGGCCGGGTGAACGCCTCGGCGAGGAAGATCACGTCCGGGTCGGTGCGGTTGATGTCGCCGATCACCTTCTCCCAGAAGACCACCGGCTTGGTGTGCGGGTTGTCGACCCGGAAGATCCGCACCCCGTGCTCCATCCAGAAGCGCAGCACCCGCTCCGTCTCGCGCACGATGCCGCGGAAGTCGGTGTCGAACGCGATGGGGTAGATGTCCTGGTACTTCTTGGGCGGGTTCTCGGCGTACGCGATGGTGCCGTCGGCGCGGTGGTGGAACCACTCCGGGTGCTTGGAGACCCACGGGTGGTCCGGCGAGCACTGGAGCGCGAAGTCCAGTGCCACCTCCATCCGCAGCTCGCGCGCCCGGGTCACGAAGCGGTCGAAGTCCGCCAGGGTGCCCAGATCCGGGTGGATCGCGTCGTGGCCGCCCTCGGCCGAGCCGATCGCCCACGGCACCCCGACGTCGTGCGGGCCGGCGGTCAGGGAGTTGTTGGGGCCCTTGCGGAAGGCGGTGCCGATGGGGTGGATCGGCGGCAGGTAGACCACGTCGAAGCCCATCGAGGCGATGGCCGGCAGCCGCTCGGCGGCGGTGCGGAAAGTGCCGCTGACCGGCGGCGCGCCCTCCTCGACCACCGCCCCCTCGGAGCGCGGGAAGAACTCGTACCAGGCGCCGTACAGCGCGCGCTCCCGCTCCACCCGCAGCGGCAGCGGCCGTGAGGCGGTGACCAGTTCGCGCAGCGGATACCGGTCCAGGGCGGTGACCACGTCGGCGGCGAGAGCGGTCGTCAGCCGGTCCGCGGGGGCGCGCCGCTCGTCGCGCAGCGCGTCGACGGCGCGCAGTACCGCCTCCCGGCCGTCGTTCTTGGGCACCCCGGACGCGGCCTGCTCATGCAGCCGGGCGCCCTCCTCCAGCACCAGCTCGATGTCGTGGTCCGCCCCGATCTTCACCTCGGCGTGGTGCCGCCAGGTGGTGACCGGATCGCTCCACGCCTCCACGGTGTACGTCCAGTGGCCCTCGGCGGTGGGGGTGATGTCCGCGCCCCAGCGGTCCGTGCCGGGGGCGAGCTCGCGCATCGGCGTCCACGGCCCCGAGCGGCCGGCCGGGTCGCGCAGGACGACATTGGCCCCGATCGCGTCATGGCCTTCTCGGAACACGGTGGCGCTGACCTCGAAGGTTTCGCCGACCACCGCCTTGGCGGGGCGGCGCCCGCAGTCGATGAGCGGGCGGATGTCCAGGACGGGGATACGTCCGATCATGGGATCACCTGGCGGCGTCGCGGGTTTATGGTCTTTGAAGGCGTTTGTCCTTTGTATCTGCTCCGCTGGCTGTCGACCGGTTGCGGGCATGACTGCTCCTGTCCGCGTTCACTCTGGTGGGCGGATGAGGTGGGCCATGGGGGGTGCAGGAAGGAAGCCTTCCCACAGTGACCGGGGCCACAATCGGGCTCTTGTGTCCTCAATCGCCGGACGGGCTGGATTTCCCGCCCGGCCCGGCGCGCGGGTGCCCGGATCGGGTGCCGCCCGGCGGGTGGAATCCGCGGCGGCGGGCGAATCGGCGGAGTGCCGCCGACATCCGCCGCTAACGTCGAAGCGTGAAGGCCATTCGTCGATTCACCGTGCGCCCCGTCCTTCCCGAACCCCTACGACCCCTCAGCGATCTCGCGCACAACCTGCGCTGGTCCTGGCACCCCGAGACCCGCGAACTCTTCCGCGCCGCCGATCCCGAGAGCTGGCAGGCCACCGGCGGCGACCCGGTGCGGCTGCTGGGCACCGTCCCCGCCGAGCGGCTGGCCGCCCTGGCCGCCGACGACTCCTTCCTGGCCCGCCTCACCGCCGCCACCGAGGAACTGCGCGACTACCTCACCGGCCCGCGCTGGTACCAGCGGCAGGGCCGGCGGGACGGTGACGCCGAGACCCGACTCCCCGCGGCCGTCGCCTACTTCTCGCCGGAGTTCGGCATCACCGCCGCCCTGCCCCAGTACTCCGGCGGCCTGGGCATCCTCGCCGGAGACCACCTCAAGGCCGCCAGCGACCTCGGCGTACCGCTCATCGGCGTGGGCCTGCTCTACCGCCACGGCTACTTCCGGCAGAGCCTCACCCGCGAGGGCTGGCAGCGCGAGCACTACCCCGTCCTCGACCCGCACGAGCTGCCGCTGGAGCTGCTCCGCGAGGCGGACGGGCACACCGCCCAGATCAGCCTCGCGCTGCCCGGCGGCAGACTGCTGCGCGCCCGGGTCTGGCAGGCCAGGGTGGGCCGGGTCCCGCTGCTGCTGCTCGACTCCGACGTGGAGGAGAACGCGCCCGGCGAGCGCTCGGTCACCGACCGGCTCTACGGCGGCGGCAGCGAGCACCGGCTGCTCCAGGAGATGCTGCTGGGCATCGGCGGCGTCCGCGCGGTGCGCGCCTACTGCCGGCTGACCGGCCATCCGGCCCCGGAGGCGTTCCACACCAACGAGGGCCACGCCGGCTTCCTCGGCCTGGAGCGGATCCGTGAACTCATCGCCGACGGCACCGGCTTCGACGCCGCCCTGGAGGCGGTGCGGGGCGGGACGGTGTTCACCACCCACACCCCGGTCCCGGCCGGGATCGACCGGTTCGACCGCAACCTGGTCGCCCGGCACTTCGCCGACGACGGGGAACTGCCCGGCATCCCCCCGGAGCGGGTGCTGGCGCTGGGCACCGAGACCTGGCCGGAGGGGCGGCCCGACCTGTTCAACATGGCCGTGATGGGACTGCGCCTCGCCCAGCGCGCCAACGGCGTCTCCACCCTCCACGGGCAGGTCAGCCGGGAGATGTTCGCGGGCCTGTGGCCGGGCTTCGACCCGCGGGAGGTGCCCATCACCTCCATCACCAACGGCGTGCACGCCCCCACCTGGGTCGCCCCCGAGGTGACCCGGCTCCCCGAGGCCGGCCCGACCGACTCCGAGATCTGGGCGCTGCGCCGCACCCTGCGCGCCCGGCTGGTGGAGCAGGCGCGCGCCCGGCTGTACGCCGCATGGCGGCAGCGCGGCGCGAGCGCGGCGGAACTCGGCTGGATCGACACCGTCCTGGACGAAGACGTCCTCACCGTCGGCTTCGCCCGCCGCGTCCCCTCCTACAAGCGGCTCACCCTGATGCTGCGCGACCCGGACCGGCTCACCGAGCTGCTGCTCCACCCCGAGCGGCCGGTGCAGCTGCTGGTCGCGGGCAAGGCGCACCCCGCCGACGACAGCGGCAAGCGCCTCATCCAGGAGCTGGTGCGGTTCGCCGACGACCCCCGGGTGCGGCACCGGATCGTCTTCCTGCCCGACTACGGCATGGCGATGGCCCGCACCCTCTACCCCGGCTGCGACGTCTGGCTGAACAACCCGCTGCGCCCGCTGGAGGCGTGCGGCACCTCCGGGATGAAGGCCGCGCTCAACGGCTGCCTCAATCTCTCGGTGCGCGACGGCTGGTGGGACGAGTGGTACGAACCGGACTTCGGCTGGGCCATCCCGACCGCCGACGGCGCCGCGACGGATCCCGATCGACGCGACGACCTGGAGGCCGCGGCGCTCTACGACGTGCTGGAGCGGCAGATCGCGCCGTGCTTCTACGAGCGGAACGCGGCCGGCGAGCCGGAACGCTGGATCGGGATGGTCCGCCGCACCCTCACCGCCCTCGGCCCGAAGCTGCTCGCCGACCGGATGGTCCGCGAATACGTCGAGCACCTCTACGCCCCGGCGGCGCGGGCCCATCGCGCCCTGGACCCGGGCGCCGCTCGGGAGCTGGCGGAGTGGAAGGCCCGGGTGCGCCGGGCCTGGCCCCAGGTCGCGGTCGACCATGTGGAGGCCGTCGGGCCCGGCGGGGCCGCGGAGGGCGCGGCGGAGCTGGGGGCGGCCCTGCCGCTGCGGGCGCGGGTCGCGCTCGGCGGCCTGGCGCCGGGCGATGTGGAGGTGCAGGTGGTCTCCGGCCGGGTCGGCGAGGACGACCGGATCAGCGACGCCCGGCGCACCCCGCTCAAGCCGGCCGGCGGCCCGGATCTGGACGGCCGCTGGAGTTACGAGGGCACCCTGGAGCTGGACCGGGCCGGGCCGTTCGGCTACACGGTCCGGGTGCTGCCGGCGCACCGGCTGCTGGCCGGCGGAGTGGAGACCGGTCTGGTCGCGGTGGTGTCACCGGCGGCGGCGGAGTCCGCCGGGGTGCTGATGCGCTGACCGGCCCGCCGGGCGGCTCACGTCCGGGGGCGGAAAAACGGCGCCGGGCGGGCTGGATCGAATCCAGCCCGCCCGGCGCGGGGCTCACCCGGTTCTCATCTCACCGGTCATCCGGGTGCGCCCCGGCAGGTGTCACTTGACGTTGACGCCGGCCCAGGCGTTGTTGACCGCCTTGTACTCGGGGCTGGTCTGGCCGTAGAGCGCCTTGGCCGCCTTCAGCGTCGCGGTGCGCGCCTGGGCGTAGTTGGTCGTCGACGTCATGTACGTCGTCAGCGCCTTGTACCAGATCTTCTCGGCCTTGCCGCGGCCGATGCCCTTGACGGTCCGGCCGTCCACGGTCGGGCTGTTGTAGGTCACACCGTTGATGACCTTGCGCCCGCTGCCCTCGGCGAGCAGGTAGAAGAAGTGGTTGCCGACGCCGGAGGTCAGGTGCGGGTCCTCCGACCCCATGCCCCGCTTCCAGTAGTCGAAGGAGTAGCCGTCCTTGGAGGGCTTGTCCATGTAGCGCAGCGGGGTGCCGTCGCCGTTGATGTTGATCTTCTCGCCGATGAGGTAGTCACCGACGTCCGCGCGGTTCTTGGCGTAGAACTCCACCGCGGTGCCGAAGATGTCGGAGGTGGCCTCGTTGAGACCGCCGGACTCGCCGCTGTACTCCAGGCCGGCGGTGGCCGAAGTCAGACCGTGGCTCATCTCGTGGCCGGCCACGTCCAGCTCGGTGAGCGGGTGGCTGTTGCCCTCACCGTCGCCGTAGGTCATGCAGAAGCACTCGTCGTCCCAGAACGCGTTGACGTAGTTCTGGCCGAAGTGCACGCGCGAGTAGGCGGCCTTGCCGTTGTTCTTGATGCCCTTGCGGTGCAGGACGTTCTTGTAGTAGTCCCAGGTCACCGCGGCGCCGTAGTGGGCGTCGACGGCAGCGGTCTGGCCGTTGGCCGGAGTGCCGTTGCCCCACTTGTTGTCGGCGTCGTAGTAGCGCCACTTCGGGACGTTGAGGTAGTCGTCCTCCGACCCGAGGTTCTTGAGGTTGTAGGTGGTGTGGCCACCGCGCGCGGTGTCCTTCAGGACGTACCGGCTGCCGCTCTTGTCGGTGTTCAGCGACACCTTGCCGCTGAACTGGCTGTTGCCGGTACCGGTGGCGTTCACCACGGCCTGGTACTCGTACAGCTTGGCGCCGGTGTCGGCGTCGGTGATGACGTGCAGGCGGGACGGCGTGCCGTCCTCCTGGAAGCCGCCGATGACGGTCTCGTAGGCGAGCACGGGCTTGCCGGTGGCGGCCCAGATCACCTTGCGCGGGGCGTCGGCGTCGGCCTTGTCGCCGCCGGCGGCCTTGGCGATGCCCAGGGCCTTCTTCTCGGCGCCGGCCGGGGCGACGGCGGCGTCGGTGTCGGCGACCTTGATGGCGGCGTCGGTGGCCTTGGTGACGTCCTCGGTCTCGCCGTCGGCGGAGCGCTGGACGATCAGGTCGCCGCCCAGGACGGGCAGGCCGTCATAGGTGCGCTCGTAGCGGGTGTGCGTGGTGCCGTCCGCGTCCTTGATGACGTCGCGGACGACGAGCCGCTCCTTGCCGCCCAGACGCAGCGACGAGGCGGTGGCAGAGGTGCCGGCGTCGGCCTGGCGCAGCAGCTCGGCGCGCTGCGAGGCGGACAGCTTCAGCGACGCGGTGCCGGTGGCACCGCTCTTGACGGGGGCCGCTCCGGCCGAGCCGGTGGTGGCGGCAGCGGCGATGAGGGCGGCGGCCACGGTCGCGGCGGAGGCGACGATGGCGGTGCGGCGGTGTCTGTGGCCCGATATGGAACCGATACGCACGCGGAGACTCCCTGTGCTGTGGGGGAGTTGGGCAGGCTGATTCGCCCCCCAACGAAACAGAAGTGCGGCGATGCCGCATGCCCGGAGAGATTGCCATCAAACACACGTTCATGTCACGGGCGATATTGCCGATTGACGCTGAGATGTCCGGTAAAGAGCTGATCAAATCCATAAAACAACGACGAGCGGTGCCCGAAAGTGAAAGTTCTCGGGCACCGCTCGCGATGTGGGGGTAACTCAGTGTTCCCCCGAGGGGTCTTACTTGACGTTCACTCCGGCCCAGGCGCTGTCCACGCCCTTGTACTCGGCGCTGTCGGCGCCGAACAGGTCGGTGGCGGCCTTCAGCGTCGCCTCACGGGCGGCGTGGTAGTCCGTGTTGCTGGTCATGTACGTGGTCAGGGCCTTATACCAGATCTTCTCGGCCTTGTCCCGTCCGATGCCCTCGACCTTGGAGCCGTCGGCCGTCGGGCTGTCGTACTGCACCCCGTTGATCTCCTTCTGCCCGCTGCCCTCGGAGAGCAGGTAGAAGAAGTGGTTGGCCACGCCGGACGAGTGGTGGACGTCCTCGTTGCCCACGCCGTCGTACCAGTCGTCCTTGGACGAGCCGTCCTTGGAGGGCTTGTCCATGTAGCGCAGCGGGGTGCCGTCGCCGTTGATGTCGATCTTCTCGCCGACCAGGTAGTCGCCGGCGTCCGTGTCGTTCTTGGCGTTGAACTCCACCGCGGCGGCGAAGATGTCGGAGGTGGCCTCGTTCAGCCCGCCGGACTCGCCGCTGTACTCCAGGCCCGCGGTCGCCGAGGTGACGCCGTGCGTCATCTCGTGTGCGGCCACGTCGATCGAGGTCAGCGGGTGGTCGTTGCCCTGACCGTCGCCGTAGGTCATGCAGAAGCAGGAATCGTCCCAGAAGGCGTTGACGTAGTCGTTGCCGTAGTGGACCCGGGAGTACGCGCCCTTGCCGTCGCCCTTGATGCCGTCGCGGCCGTGGACGCTCTTGTAGTAGTCCCAGGTGAGGGCGGCGCCGTAGTGGGCGTCGACGGCGGCGGTCTGCGGCTCGTCGCCCTTGCCGTTGCCCCAGGCGTCGTCGTCGTCGGTGAACGCCGCGCCCTCGCCGTCCTCGGCGTGGTCGAGGTTGGTGGTCCGGTGACCGCCACGCTCGGCGTCGTTCAGGGTGAAGCCGGAGCCCTCCTTGGAGGTGCCGAGCTCCACCTTGCCGCTGTACTGGCTCTCGCCGCTGCCGGTCTCGATGCCCTGGTACTCGAAGAGCTTCTTTCCGGTGGTGGCGTCGGTGATGACGTGCAGCTCGTTCGGCGTGCCGTCCTTCTGCACGCCGCCGACGACGGTCTCCCAGGCGAGCACGGGCTTGCCGGAGGCGGCCCAGACCACCTTGCGCGGGGCGCGGCTGCTCTTCGCCGCGGCGGTGTCATCGGCCTTGGCCAGCTTGACGGCGGACCGCGCGGCGGTGGCCGGGGCGACCTTGGGGGTGACGGAGGCGACCGCGACGGTGGCCTTGACCGACTTGGTCACGCCCTTGACCTTGCCGGCCTTCGACTCGTGGACGATCAGGTCGCCGCCGAGGACGGGCAGGCCGTCGTAGGTGCGGTTGTAGCGGGTGTGGGTGGTGCCGTCGGCGTCCTTGATGACGTCCTTGACGACCAGCTTCTCCTTGGAACCCAGGCCCAGCGCCTTGGCGGTGTCCACCTTGGTGGCGTTGGCGTCGCGCAGCAGCTCGGCGCGCTGGGACGCGGAGAGCTTGACGGCCATGGCGCCGGTGTTGGCGGTCTTGGGCTGAGCGGCACCGGCCGAGCCGGTGGTCATGCCGGTGGCTATCAGGGCCGCCGCGGCGACCGCCGCACCGGCCGCGACAGCGGCCGTCCGACGCTTGGTGCGGGCGTGCATGGGCATGGAAGAGGACTTGCTCACGCTGAACTCCTCGTTGCTGTGGGGGGTTGGGCCGGGCGACGGGGAAGTGTCGTCCGGTCCGTAACAAGAGGTGCGGGTGCGAATCGCGTGGGCAGACTGTCACACAAGCTGCGTACATGTCACGGGGTTACCGCCAGGTCGGCCGGAATTTGTCCGTTCGCTGCCATCGGAACTCCGGAAACCGGACGACCCTGGTGCCGGGCGGCAGTTGACGCCATGTGGCCGGATTCCGGCTTGCGCCGGGCACGCAGACGCCGCCCGAGGGAGTGGTCACCTCGGACGGCGTCCGGTTCACGCGACGGGAGAACAGGCCCCCGGTTTCACCCGGCTCCGGCTAGAAGGTGAGCTTCCAGCTGTTGATGTAGCCGGTGTCGATCGAGTAGACGTCCTGGACCCGCAGCTTCCAGGTCCCGCTCGCGACCTCCGAGGAGGCGTCCACGGTGTACGTGGTCTTCACGTTGTCCGCCGAGTCCGAGCCGCTGGAGTTCTTCAGCCGGTAGGCCGTGCCGTCCGGGGCGATCAGGTCGATCACCAGGTCACCGCGGTAGGTGTGCACGATGTCCACGCCCACCTGCAGGGCGCTCGGGGCGTTGCCCGGCCGGTTGACGGTGATCGAGGAGGTGACCGCCGCGCCCGCGTCCGGGATCTGCACATCGGCGGTGTTCTCGTAGACGTTGCCGCCGCTGGTGTTGACGGTCCACTTGAACGACGCGGTGCCCGTCTTGCCCGCCGAGTCGGTCACCGTCACCGTGACGCTGCTGGTGCCGGTGGCGGTCGGGGTGCCGGAGATCAGACCGGTCGAGGAGTTGATCGACAGGCCGGTCGGCAGGCCGGTGGCCGCGTAGGACAGCGCGCCCGAGTTGCTGCTGGTCGCCTTGATCTGCAGGCTGGCGGCCTGGTTGACGATGCTGGTCTGGTCACCGGGCGGGGTGACCGTGACGCCCTCCGACACCCGCGGTCCGACGTTCACCCCGGCCCAGGCGTTGGCCACGTTGTTGTAGGTCGAGCTGCCCACGCCGAACAGCTCGCCCGCCGCCCACAGCGTCGCCTCGCGGGCGCCGGCGTAGTCGGTGTTGGACTGCATCCGCTGGGACAGCGCCTTGAACCAGATCTTCTCGGCGTTGGCCCGGCCGACGCCGGTGACCGGGAGGCCGTCGGAGGTCGGGCTGTTGTAGCTGACCCCGTTGATGACCTTCGCGCCGCTGCCCTCGGAGGCCAGGTAGAACCAGTGGTTGGCGACACCGGAGGAGTAGTGGACGTCGATGTTGCCGATGCCCGAGTACCAGCTGTCCTTGGACGAGCCGTCCTTGGAGGGCTTGTCCATGTAGCGCAGCGGGGTGCCGTCGCCGTTGATGTCGATCTTCTCGCCGACCAGGTAGTCGCCGACGTCGCTGCTGTTGGCGGCGTTGAACTCCACCGCGGCGGCGAAGATGTCGGAGGTGGCCTCGTTCAGCCCGCCGGACTCGCCGCTGTAGACGAGCTTGGCCGTCGCCGCGGTGACACCGTGGGTCATCTCGTGCGCCGCGACGTCGATCGAGGTCAGCGGGTGGGTGTTGCCCGAGCCGTCGCCGTAGGTCATGCAGAAGCAGGAGTCGGACCAGAAGGCGTTGACGTAGTTGTTGCCGTAGTGGACCCGGCTGTACGCGCCGACACCGTCGCCCCGGATACCGGAACGGCCGTGCACGTTCTTGTAGTAGTCCCAGGTGAGGGCGGCGCCGTAGTGCGCGTCCACGCACGCGGTCTGCTGGTTGGACGGTGTGCCGTCGCCCCAGACGTCGTCCGTGTCGGTGCACAGCGTGCCGGTGCCCGAGGTGCCGTGCTTGAGGTCGTAGGTCTTGTGGTTGCCGCGGGTGGTGTCGGTCATCGAGTACGAGCCGGAGCTGCCGGACGTGCCCAGCGGCACCTGGCCGCTGTACTGGCTGTTGCCGGTGCCCTCCTTGATGCCCTGGAACTCGAAGAGCTTCCTTCCCGTCGTGGCGTCGGTGATGACGTGCAGCTCACTGGGCGTGCCGTCCTCCTTCAGGCCGCCGACGACGGTCTCCCAGGCCAGCACCGGGGTGCCCTTGGCAGCCCAGATCACCTTGCGCGGCGCCTTGGCGGCCGACGTCTTCTTCGACCCCTGGGCAGCGGCCGCCCTGACCGCGGCCTTCTCGGCGGCGGCCGGCGTGACCTTGGCGGTGGTGCTCGCGACCTTGACCCGGGCCTTGGTGGCCTTCGCGACGGTCTGGACCTTCCCGGCCTTCGACTCCTGGACCACCAGGTCGCCGCCGAGCACGGGCAGCCCGTCGTAGGTCCGCTCGTACCGGGTGTGGGTGGTGCCGTCGGCGTCCTGGGTGACGTCCCTGACGACCAGCTTCTCCTTGGCCCCGAGGCCCAGCGTCCTGGCCGTGCCGGCCCGGGTCGCGGTGGCTTCCCGGATCAGTTCGGCGCGCTGCGCGGGGGACAGCTTCACCGGCTGGGCGCCGGGCCGCGCCTTGGCGACGACCTTCCCGGCCGCCGGGGCCGACTCGTCGGGACGGGCGGTGGCACTGCCGGACTGCAGGCCGACGGCGAGCATGGCCGTCACGGCGACCAGCGCGCCGGTCGCGACGGTACGCCGATGGGGGGTGGGTCTCACACTGACTCCTTCTGCGGTGGCCGCGGGATGACGCGGGCCGGGTCCCACCGGGCGGTTGGGTCGCCGCCCGGGCAGAGCGAGGCAGAACACGTGGGGGAAGGTGTGCCGAACGGCACGGAGCGCACTTCAGCGCACGGGATGCACAGATGCGCGGAGTGCGGCGGTGCGGAAGTGCGGCGGTGCCGAAGTGCCTGAGTGCGAAGGTGCGGGAGTACGGAGGTGCCGGGGTACTCGCTGCGAAGCAGCACCGGCGCGCAGGTGGTGGGGGCCGTGGGGGGCTGTGCGTCGGTTGGAGGGAAGAGTGCCACCGAGGGCCCGTGTATGTCAGGAGCGCGACAATAAGTTGGCCGGAAAACGTCCGTTGGTGAAGCACTGGTGTTCGCAATCCGGACCGCCCGACACCGCGGTGGACAGAGCCCGGCCGCCGGCTCGCCCATAGGATCGAGCCCATGACGAACCCCGCCAACTCGCTCCCGGAACCGCCGCATTCACTCGCCGACCCGCGTGAGCTGCTGGATGCCTACCTCGATTACTACCGGGAGGCGCTGCTGCGGAAGCTGGACGGGCTCTCGGAGCGGGAATTGCGCCACAGCCGACTGCCCTCCGGCTGGACGCCCCTGGAATTGCTGGGGCATTTGACGTGGGTCGAGCGCCGTTGGTTCCAGTGGGGGCTCGCTGCCGAGCCACTTGAGGATCCCTGGGGCGACCGCGGCCCCGACGACCGCTGGCACGTCCCCGACGGCGACACCCTGGAGACGCTGACGGCCCGCTTCCACGCCCAGTGCGCCCGCTCCCGCGAACTGGTGGCCGGCGTCCCGGCCGACCGTCAGGCCGCCCTCGGCGGCCGCTTCGCCACGGCGGCGGAGGCTCCCTCACTGGGCTGGATCCTCTTCCACGTGCTCCAGGAGTACGCCCGCCACGTCGGCCAGCTGGACGTGGTCCGGGAACTGGCCGACGGCCGGGTGGACGACTGACTCAGACCAGGCTCTCCCGCCACGCGCGGTGCAGATCCGCGAAGCGGCCGTGGCCCGCGATGAGTTCGGCCGGGGCGCCGTCCTCCACGATCCGGCCGTCGGCCATCACCAGCACCCGGTCGGCGATCTCCACCGTGGAGAGCCGGTGCGCGATGACGACGGCGGTGCGGCCGCTGAGCACGGTGTGCATGGCCCGCTGCACCGCCCGCTCGCCGGGGATGTCCAGGGAGGAGGTCGCCTCGTCCAGGATGAGCACCGCCGGGTCGGCGAGGAGCGCGCGGGCGAAGGCGACCAGCTGCCGCTGTCCGGCCGAGATCCGGCCGCCTCGCTTGCGCACGTCGGTGTCGTACCCGTCGGGGAGGGCGGTGATGAAGTCGTGGGCGCCGATGGCCTTCGCCGCCTGCTCGATCTCGGCGCGGGTGGCGTCTGGGCGGCCGATGGCGATGTTCTCGGCGACCGTGCCGGAGAACAGGAACGCCTCCTGGGTCACCATGACGACGCCGCGCCGCAGCTCCCGGGTGGCCAGCTCGCGCAGGTCCACGCCATCGAGCAGCACCCGGCCTCCGCTCGGGTCGTAGAAGCGGGCGAGCAGCTTGGCCAGGGTCGACTTGCCCGCGCCGGTCGAGCCGACCACCGCCACCGTCTGCCCGGCCGGCAGTGTCAGGTCGAAGCGCGGCAGCACCTCGCCGCCGGTGCGGTAGGCGAACCGCACCCGCTCGAAGACCACCTCCCGGCCGGGCTGCCCGCCGGAGCGCGGCGGCAGCGGCCGCGGGTCGGCCGGCTCGGGGACGGAGGGCCGCTGGGCGAGCAGGCCGGCGATCTTCTCCAGCGAAGCGGCCGCGGACTGGTAGGAGTTGAGGAACATGCCCAGCCGGTCGATGGGGTCGTACAGCCGGCGCAGATAGAGCGTCGCGGCCGCCAGCACGCCCAGCGCCAGGTCCCCGGCGGCGACCCGGTAGGCGCCCCAGAGCACGATCGCGGCGAGCGCGGTGTTCGCCACCAGCCGGGAATTCACCACATAACGGGCCATCTCCAGGATGGAGTCGCCGTTCACCTTCTCGTGGCGGCGGTTGACCTCGTCGAACTCGGCGTCGTTGGCCCGCTCGCGACGGAACGCCTGCACCGGCCGGATGCCGTTCATGGTCTCGGTGAACTTCACGATGACGGCCGCCATCGCGGTGGACTTCTTGCTGTACACGCGCTTGGAGCGCCGGTCGAAGAGCCGGACCAGCAGATACAGCGGCCAGAAGGAGAGCACCGCCGCGGCGCCGAGGCCCCAGTCGAGGAAGACCAGCGTCACGGAGATATACGCCACCGACATCACGATGCCGAGGAGCTCCTCCAGCCCCTCGTTGAGCAGCTCGCGCAGCGACTCCACATCGGTGGTGGCGCGGGATATCAGCCGCCCGGAGGTGTACCGCTCGTGGAAGTCCACGCTGAGCGCCTGGGCGTGCCGGAAGATCCGGCCGCGCAGATCGAGCAGCACGTCCTGGCTGACCCGGGCCGAGGTGCGGATGAACGCGTACTGCAGCACGCCGGCCGCGAGTGCGCAGCCCAGATAGGCCGCGGCGACCGCGATCAGCGGGCCGTTGTCGTCGCGGCGCAGGGCCGGGACCGCGCTGTCGATGGCGTACGCCACCAGCAGCGGCCCCGCCTGGACCGCGGCCTGCTGGAGGAGCAGCAGCACGGCGGCCAGCCAGACCCGGGCCCGCCGCGGGGCCAGGAGCGAGCGCAGCAGGGTGCGGGAGGCGCCCGGGGGCGTGGGCAGCACGTCCTGGTCGAACTCCCGGTCCGCGTCCCGTGCGGTGCCGGACCCGGCGGCGGGACCTGGGCGTTCGCCGCCGTGTTGGCAGTCGTGTTCGCAGTCGTGTTCGCCGCCGTGCCCGTCGTCCCTCGCGGTCGGCGGGCCGCTGGTGGAGGTGGTCATCGGTCCTCGTCCTCCTCGGCGGGGCCGCCGGACATCAGCAGCCGGTATTCGGTGTTGTCCCGCAGCAGCTCCTGATGGGTGCCGACGGCGGTGATCCGGCCCTGGGAGAGCAGCGCCACCCGGTCGGCGAGCAGCACGGTGGAGGGCCGGTGCGCGACGATCAGCGCGGTGGTGTCGGCCAGCACCTCGCGCAGCGCGGCCTCCACCAGCGCCTCGGTGTGCACGTCCAGCGCCGACAGCGGATCGTCGAGCACCAGGAAGCGCGGCCGGCCGACCACGGCGCGGGCCAGCGCGAGCCGCTGCCGCTGGCCGCCGGACAGGCTCAGGCCCTGCTCGCCGACCTGGGTGTGCACACCGTCCGGCAGGTGGGTGACGAAGCCGGCCTGGGCGACCTCCAGGGCCCGGGTCAGATCCTCAGGCCCGGCACCGGCGCTGCCCATGGTGACGTTCTCGCCCACGGTCGCGGAGAACAGGGTCGGCTCCTCGAAGGCCACGGCCACCAGCGTGCGCAGCTCCTCCCGGCTGAGCGCGGTGATGTCCCGCCCGTCGAGGGTGATCGTGCCCGCGGTGAGCTCGTGCAGCCGGGGGACCAGCGCGGTCAGCGTGGTCTTTCCGGAACCGGTCGCGCCGACCAGTGCCATCGACTCCCCGGCCGGTATGTGCAGATCGACGCCGTCGAGCACCGGGCGGTCGCCGGGGGGCGCGTCGGCATAGGCGAACCGCACGCCGGTGAAGCGGAGTCCGTCGCGCGCCCTGCCGGGGTGCGCCGGGCCGTCCGGCCCGGCCCCGGCGGCTGCCCCGGTGGTTCCGGTCCCGGAGGCGGTCCGCGCCGCGTCCCCGGCCGCCGCCTCCGGCTCGTCCATCACCTCGAAGTAGCGGTCCGTGGCGGTTGCCGCGTCCTGGCTGATGGCCAGCAGGAAGCCCACCGACTCCACCGGCCAGCGCAGCGCCAGCGCCGTGGAGAGGAAGGCGACCAGCGTGCCCGCGGAGAGATCGCCGTCGGCGACCTGGACCGTGCCCACCACCAGCGCGGCCCCGATCGCCAGCTCCGGCAGCGCCATGATCAGCGCCCACAGGGTGGCGAGCAGGTGCGCCTTGCGCAGCTCGGTGCCGCGCAGCTTCCGCGAGAGCGACCGGAAGGCACGGGCCTGGCTGCGGTGCCGCCCGAAGCCCTTGATGATGCGGATGCCGAGCACGCCCTCCTCGACCACGGTCGTCAGATCGCCCAGCTGGTCCTGCGCGACGCGGGCGACGGCGGAGTACCGCGCCTCGAACACCGAGCAGAGGACGACCAGCGGAATGACCGGACCCAGCAGGACCAGCCCCAGCGTCCACTGCTGGGACATGAGGACCGCGAAGCCGAGCACGATGGTGACGCCGTTGACCACCAGGAAGGTGAGCGGGAAGGCCAGGAAGAGTCGGAGCAGCATCAGATCCGTGGTCGCCCGGGAGAGCAACTGCCCGGACGGCCAGCGGTCGTGGAAGGAGACCGGCAGCCGCTGGAGACGACGGTAGAGATCGGCCCGCATGGTGGCCTCGACCCCCGCCAGCGGACGCGCCACCAGCCACCGCCGCAGACCGAACAGCCCCGCCTCCGCGAAGCCCAGCCCGAGCAGCAGCGCGCCGCCCAGCCACACCCCGCCCGGCTCCCGGTCCGCCACCGGGCCGTCCACCAGCCACTTGAGGACCAGCGGGATAACCAGGCTCAGCAGGGAGGCGACGGTACCCACCCCGCAGGCCACGAAGAGCCGGGCGCGGACCGGCCGGACGTACGGCCACAGGCGCAGCAGCGAGCGCACCGCGGACCGGGTGGAGTCGGGGGTGGTTTGCTGGGGGGCTCGGCTCGTCGCAGACATCAGGAGTGAGCGTACGGTTCAGCCCTGACAGCCCTCACTCGGTTTTCTGCCCCGCCACGGCGCTCAGCAGCAGCAGCGAACGGCCCGGCACCTCGATCGGCGCGCCCGCCGGGAGCCGGGGGCCGGACGGCGCGGCTCCGCCGTCCTCCCGTGAGGTGTCGACGAGGAGTTCATACCCCTCCGCCCAGGGCGGGCCCGGCAGGGTGAACGCGACCGGGTCCGGCCCGCAGTGCAGGATCAGCAGGAAGCTGTCGTCGGTGACCGCGGCCCCCTGGGCGTCCCGCTCGGTGAGGCCGCGCCCGGACAGATACATGCCCAGGCAGGGCCTGGGCGCGTACCAGTCGGCCTCGGTCATCTCGGTGCCCCGCGTGGTGAACCAGCCCAGATCGCGCGGGCCGTCCGGGGTTTCGGCCCGGCCGGTGAAGAAGGTGCCCCGGCGCAGCACCGGGTGCGCCCGGCGCAGCCGGATCAGCCGGGCGGCGAACTCGGTCAGCGCCGGTCCGCCGGGGCGCGCCGCCGCCTCCCAGTCCAGCCAGCCGACCTCGCTGTCCTGGCAGTAGGCGTTGTTGTTGCCACCCTGGGTGCGGCCGAGTTCGTCCCCGGCCAGGAGCATCGGCACCCCGGTGGACAGCAGCAGGGTGGCGAGCAGGTTGCGCAGCTGGCGGCGGCGCAGCGCGTTCACCGCCGGGTCGTCGGTCTCGCCCTCGGTGCCGCAGTTCCACGAGCGGTTGTCGTCCGTGCCGTCCCGATTCCCCTCGCCGTTGGCCTCGTTGTGCTTGCGGTCGTAGGAGACCAGGTCGCGCAGGGTGAAACCGTCGTGCGCGGTGATGAAGTTGACCGAGGCGCAGGGCCGGCGGCCGCCCCAGCCGTACAGGTCGCTGGAGCCGGACAGCCGGTAGCCCAGGTTCCGCAGGTCCGGCAGGGCGCCGCGCCAGAAGTCCCGGACGGCGTCGCGGTAGTGGTCGTTCCACTCCGACCACGGCTGGGGGAAGGCCCCGACCCGGTAGCCGCCGGGGCCCACGTCCCAGGGCTCGGCGATCAGCTTCACCTCGCGCAGCACCGGATCCTGGGCGACCGCGGCGATGAACGGCGAGCGCATGTCGACGTCGTAGGCGCCCCGGGCCAGCGCGGCGGCCAGGTCGAAGCGGAAGCCGTCCACGCCCATCTCGGTGACCCAGTAGCGCAGCGAGTCCATGATCAGTCTCAGCACCTGGGGCTGCGGCGCGTCCAGGGTGTTGCCGCACCCGGTGTGGTCGGCGTAGCGGCGCCGGTCTGGCGGCAGCCGGTAGTAGCCGGCGTTGTCGATGCCGCGCAGCGAGAACATCGGCCCCAGCTCGCCGCCCTCCGCGGTGTGGTTGTAGACCACGTCCAGGATCACCTCGATCCCGGCGTCGTGCAGCGCGCGCACCATCCGGCGGAACTCGCCCACCTGCTGACCGCGGGTGCCGGTGGCGGCGTAACCCGAGTGGGGGGCGAAGTAGCCGATGGAGTTGTAGCCCCAGTAGTTGCGCATGCCCCGGCGGAGCAGGTGGTCCTCGTGCCCGAACTGGTGCACCGGCAGCAGCTCCACGGCCGTGACGCCCAGCCGGGTCAGGTGCTCCAGCGCGGCCGGGTGCGCCAGCCCCGCGTAGCTGCCGCGCAGCTCGGGCGGGATGCCGGGGTGTCGCATGGTGAAGCCGCGGACGTGCAGCTCGTACAGGACCGTGTCGGCCCAGTCGGTCCCCGGCCGCCGTCCGCCCCAGCCGTCGCCCGGATCGTCCCCGACGACCACCCCCTTGGGCACGTACGGAGCCGAGTCGCGGTCGTCCCGGACGGTGTCGGCGACATGCTGCTGCGGCCAGTCCCGCACATGCCCGTACACCTCGGGCGGTAGCGGGCCGGGGCCGGGCTCGGGCGAGCCGGGTCCGCCGAACTCGCCGTCCACCGCCCGCGCGTAGGGATCGAGCAGCAGCTTGGCCGGATTCCAGCGGGCGCCCGTCCACGGGTCCCAGCGGCCGTGCACCCGGTAGCCGTACCGCTGCCCGGGCTCCACGCCGGGGAGGAAGCCGTGCCATATCCCGTGCGTCTGCTCGGTCAGCCGGTGGCGCGTCTCGCGCCCGGCGTCGTCGAACAGGCAGACCTCCACCACCTCCGCGCCGCCCGCCCACAGCGCGAAGTTGGTCCCCGCGGCGCCGTCCGGGCCCGGCCCCACCCATGCCCCCAGCCGCCGCGGGGAACCCGGCAGCGCGGGCGCGCCGGGTGTGCCGGCGCGGTTCCCGCCGCGCGGGGCGGGGACCGTGACGGCGGCCGGCGGGCGGACCGGCGCGGTCGCCGATGCCGGCGGCTCCGCTGATGGCCTTGCCGACGGCCGGCCCGTGCCCGGCCCGGGGTCCGCCGGCGGCTTGGACGACGCTCGGCCCGTGCCTGGCTCGGTCTCCGTCGGCGGCTTGGACGGCGGCCGGCCCGCGCTCGGCTCGCGCGCCCCGTTGTGGGCTGTCTCCTGCTGCTCGGCTGCGCTCGACACGTGGTGGCCTCCGGCGGCTCGCGGGCTCGGCGGCTCACCGGCGTTGCTGCCGTACGGGCCCACCCGCGGCGTCCCGTGCCACGCGGTTCCGATCCCGTGCTCATCACCAGTTCTGCCCAGAACCGGCGGACCACTCACCGGGCCCGCCGCCGCACTCGCGGCGGACGCGGCGCCGCGGTCGCACGCGGGCTCGCGGTGGGGTCGCCGGCCACCCCCTGGCTGCCCGCGAGGCCGACGGGCCCGGATCGGCCGCCGTTCCGCCCCGTTCAGCATCATTCGGGCCATTTCGTTTCCCGGAGGCGGGGGTGGTCGTTGGGAGGACGTGAGACATGGATCGAGCCGGAGGCTGTGGGCAAGGGTCGCCGTGGCGGGCACGGCGCTGCTGGCGCTCGCCGGTTGCGGCCTGGGCCGCCTCGGCGGCAGCGACGACGCCCCGCGCCCGGCCGTCGAAGCCATCCGGATCACCCCGCACGACGGAGCGCGCGGCGTCCGCCCCGAGAGCTGGCTGTCCGTCACCGTGCCCGGCGGGCGGCTGGTGCGGGTCAAGGTCACCCGCACCGACGAGGCCGGGACCCGTACGCCGGTGGCCGGGCGGCTCTCGGCCGACCGCCGGGAATGGCGGCCGGCCGAGGCGCGCCTGGCGCTCGCCGCCCGGTACGCCGTGGCGGCGGTCGCGGTGGACGAACGCGGCCGCCGCGCCGCCCGGAACACCTCCTTCACCACCTTCGTGCCCGCGCACCGGTTCATCGGCTACTTCTCGCCGGAGCACGGATCGACGGTGGGCACCGGGATGATCGTCTCCTTCGCCTTCAACCGCCCGATCGCCGACCGGGCCGCGGTGGAGCGCCGCATCCACGTCACCGCGCGGCCGCACACCGAGGTCGCCGCGCACTGGTTCGGCGACCGGCGGCTGGACTTCCGGCCGCGCGAGTACTGGCGACCGGGCACCGAGGTCACCCTGGACCTGCGGCTGCGCGATGTGCCGGGCGCTCCCGAGGTGTACGGCGTGCAGCAGCGGAAGGTGCGGTTCACCATCGGCCGTTCCCAGATCAGCACGGTGGACGCGGCCGACCACACGATGACCGTGCGCCGGGGCGGGCAGGTCTTCGGGGTGCTGCCGGTGACCGCGGGCGCGCCCGGCCATGAGACGTACAACGGCCGGATGGTGGTGAGCGAGCGGCTGCCGGAGACCCGGATGAACGGCTCGACGGTCGGCTTCGGCGGCGAGTACGACATCTCCGACGTGCCGCACGCGCTGCGGCTCACCTCCTCCGGGACCTTCCTGCACGGCAACTACTGGGCACCCCCCGCCACCTTCGGGGCCGCCAACACCAGCCACGGCTGCATCGGCCTGCGCGACGTGCGCGGCGGCGGCTCGCAGACCGCGGCCGGCTGGTTCTACTCCCGCACGCTGATCGGCGATGTGGTGGAGGTGGTCAACTCCCGGGAGCGGCTGGTGGCGCCGGACAACGGCCTCGGCGGCTGGAACATGTCCTGGGACGCCTGGCGCGCGGGCTCGGCCCTCCCGTCGCGGCCCGAGCCGGGCCCGCGGAGCCCCCGGCCCACCGCGCCCCGGCCGGCGGCCGCCACGAGCCCCTCCCTCGCCGGCCGCTGAGCGCACCGCTCTCGCCGGGCCCCACCGCCCGCCGGGCGTCCCGGGCGACGCGCGCCCCGCCGGCCCCCTCACACGCCGTCACATTTCACCCCAACTCGGATCACCGCTCTCACTCGGTACTGAACGGTGACATTCGCGGGGAGTGCACTGGGTAGACGGTGTGGTTATCTATCGCCTGGCACGCGCCGACGCGCGCGTGCGTGCGAATTACGGGGGGCCGCGGGGTCGCGGGCCGTGCGGAGGGAGAGTCAGCAGTGACGGTGTCGGGCATATCGAGAGCGCGGGGGCGCAAGGGGGCTTCCGCCCTGCTGCTGGGGGCGCTGCTGGTCACCATGACGGCGTGTGGAGGAGACGACTCCGGCGACGATGCCAAGAACGGGGACAAGGCGGCCACGGGTGACTCCACCGCGGTGGTGGCCATCGCGCCCAGGAGCGGGGCGGCCGACGTGGACACCAGCGGCGCGCTCAAGGTGACCGCCCAGGAGGGCAAGCTCAGCTCGGTGAAGGTCGCGGACGGCGAGGGCCACACCATCCCCGGCAAGATCACCGCCGACGGCGCGAGCTGGGTGCCCGACGCCCATCTGGCCGCGGCCACCACCTACACCGTGAACGCCGTCGCCAAGGACTCCGAGGGACGCGAGGCGACGAAGCGCTCCACGTTCACCACCCTCACCCCGAAGGCCACCTTCCTCAGCACCTTCACGCCGGAGGACGGCTCCACGGTCGGGGTCGGCATGCCGGTCTCGCTCCGCTTCGACCGCGGGATCACCGACCCGGCCGCCGTGGAGAAGGCCGTCTCGGTCACCGCCTCCCCGGCGGTGCCGATCGAGGGCCACTGGTTCGGCAACGACCGGCTGGACTTCCGGCCGGAGAAGTACTGGGCGGCGGGCACCAAGGTGACCCTCAAGCTCAACCTCGACGGCGTCGAGGGCCGTCCGGGGGTCTACGGCAAGCAGGTCAAGACGGTGAAGTTCACCGTCGGCCGCAGCCAGGTCAGCGTGGTCGACGCGAAGGCCCACAC
This sequence comes from Streptomyces sp. JLBT605, assembly GCF_058215555.1. NCBI lineage: Bacteria > Bacillati > Actinomycetota > Actinomycetes > Kitasatosporales > Streptomycetaceae > Streptomyces > Streptomyces sp. JLBT605. Next base: position 1,798,129 of record NZ_CM177087.1, on the reverse strand, counting down.
GATGACGGTCAAGCGGGACGGCAAGACCTTCAAGACCATCCCGATCACCTCGGGCGCGCCGGGTACCGAGACGTACAACGGCCAGATGGTCATCAGCGAGAAGTACGAAGTGACCCGGATGAACGGCGCCACCGTGGGCTTCGGCGGCCAGTACGACATCAAGGACGTGCCGCACGCCATGCGGCTGTCCACCTCGGGCACCTTCGTCCACGGCAACTACTGGGCCGGGGCGGGGACCTTCGGCTCGGCCAACGTCAGCCACGGCTGCGTGGGCCTGCGCGACATGCGCGGCGGCGGGGCCAACGGCACCCCGTCGGCCTGGTTCTTCAAGGAGTCCATCATCGGTGACGTGGTCGTGGTGAAGAACTCCGACGACCGCACCATCTCGCCCGACAACGGCCTCAACGGCTGGAACATGTCGTGGCAGGAGTGGAAGGCCTAAGTCACCGGTCCGGCGCCGGGCCGTGCCCGGCGCCGGCGGGCTGCCGGGCGCGGGTGAACGCACGCTAACCTGCGCCCATGACTGTGAACCTTGAGGTCGCCGACGGCGTCGGCACCATCCGCCTGGACCGCCCGCCGATGAACGCCCTGGACGTCGCCACCCAGGACCGGCTCCGCGAGGTCGCCGTGGAGGCCACCCGCCGCGACGATGTGCGCGCGGTGGTCCTCTGGGGCGGCGAGAAGGTGTTCGCGGCGGGCGCGGACATCAAGGAGATGCAGGTCATGGACCACGCCGCGATGGTGGCCCGCTCCCGTGACCTGCAGGACTCCTTCACCGCCGTCGCACGCATCCCCAAGCCCGTGGTCGCCGCCGTCACCGGCTACGCGCTGGGCGGCGGCTGCGAGTTGGCGCTCTGCGCCGACTTCCGGATCGCCGCCGAGAACGCCAAGCTGGGCCAGCCGGAGATCCTGCTCGGCCTGATCCCGGGCGCGGGCGGCACCCAGCGGCTGTCCCGCCTGGTCGGCCCGTCGCGCGCCAAGGACCTCATCTTCACCGGCCGCATGGTGAAGGCCGACGAGGCGCTCGCCCTCGGGCTGGTGGACCGGGTCGTCCCGGCGGACGAGGTCTACGAGCAGGCGCACGCCTGGGCGGCGAAGCTGGCCCAGGGCCCGGCGCTGGCGCTCCGGGCGGCGAAGGAGTCCGTGGACGCGGGTCTGGAGACGGACATCGACACCGGCCTGGCCATCGAACGGAACTGGTTCGCCGGGCTCTTCGCGACCGAGGACCGCGAGATCGGCATGCGCAGCTTCGTCGAAGAGGGCCCGGGCAAGGCCAAGTTCCGCTGAATGCGGGCCCGTTCGGGGTGCCCGGGGCGTACGGCGGCCGCGCCGACGCCCCGCGTGCCCCGTGCGGGCGAATTATTTCTCCGCTGTGTCAGGAGTCACCTCGCCCCGTCCGGTACCCTGGGCGATCATTCATACGCGCGGCGTTATTGCTGGTGAGGCGGGATGCTCCGCGCCTTTGCCTGCCACTGGCATATGCCGTAACCGGTCTGTGGTACCCGCGCCCCGGGTTTTCGGAATCCTGTCGTTCCGCCCCGGACGGCCTCGCGGGCGGCCATCATGGGGGGCATGGCGGGCTTGGAGGGAATGGAGCAGCCGCAGGAGCACTTCGCCGCACCCGCTCCCCGGCAGGTGCCGGCCATGGAGGAAGCGGCCGCTCCCCGGCGGGTGCCGGCCGGGGAAGAGGCGGCGGCCCTGCGGGCGATCGACGCTTTCGGCGACCCCACCATCGGCGAGGTGCGCTTCCCCTCCCGCCCGGAGTCCGCGGCCGCCGCGCGCCGGCTCACCGAGCAGATCCTGCTGCGGCACTGGCAGCTCTCGGCGCAGCTGTCGGAGTACGCCGTCCTCCTCGTCTCCGAGCTGGTCGGCAACGCCGTCCGGCACACCGGGGCCCGCACCTTCGGGCTGCGCATGCACCGCCGCCGCGGCTGGATCCGGCTGGAGGTCCGCGATCCCTCCCGCGGCCTGCCCTGTCTGATGCCGGTGCAGGAGATGGACATCAGCGGCCGCGGGCTCATGCTGGTGGACAAGCTCTCCGACCGGTGGGGCGTGGACCTGCTGCCGCGCGGCAAGACGACCTGGTTCGAGATGCGCGTCACCGACCGCTGAGCACCCTGCTGTGCCCGGGAAGCGCGAAGAGGCCCCTGCGTCGTCGTGACGACAACGGGGCCTCTTCCGGCGTGCCGCGGCTCGAAGGGGGTGTGAGCCGCGGCGGATGACGACCGAGCCCGGGTCAATGGGGGTCGCACCACGACTATCGCAGACAGGGTGCGCCCATTTCAAAGGTTCATTTGATAACTTAAGGCGATCATTCGGACATCTTGCCGATCGATCCAAGGTGAGGTGTGCCACCTGCCTTGTTAATGCTGGGTAAATAAGAGGTCCGGCTGATGTTTATGCGGTTACCACTCTCCCTGGAGGGTTCGATGGCCGACAGGGTGGCGCCAGAGGTGTGGACCGCGCTCCGGTTTCTTTCTTTGCCCGGCAAAGCTTGGCATGTCCCCGACGAGAGCATCAACATGAGGACAGCACGCTACGCGCGTCATGTCCCGTTCAACCCAAGAATCGGGAGCCCCCATGGAAGCCCACGGACACGAACCCTCCCGGCGCGGCCTGCTGCGATCGGGCGCCGCGCTCGGTGCCACCGCGCTGGGCGTCACCGCCGCGGCCGCCGCGGCGACCGCGGCCCACGCCGGCGGCCGGAGCGACACCGCCGCGGACACCACCTACCCCACGACCCACTGGATCCCGGCCAGCAGCTCCAACTACACCGTCTCCAACCGCCCGACGTCCTACGCGATCAACTACATCGTCATCCACGTCACCCAGGAGACCTTCCAGGACGCGATGCGGATCTTCCAGAACCCCGCGCGCAAGGTGTCCTCCCACTACATGATCGCCTCGGCGGACGGCTACATCGGGCAGTTCGTCCGGGAGAAGGACATCGCCTGGCACGCCGGCAACTGGAGCTACAACACCCGCAGCATCGGCATCGAGCACGAGGGCTGGATCGACCAGCCCGAGTACTTCACCGACGCGATGTACCGGGCCTCCGCCCGGCTGACCGCCGCCATCTGCACCCGGTACGGCATCCCCAGGACCCGGACCCACATCATCGGCCATGTCGAGGTGCCCGGAGCCACCCACACCGACCCCGGCCGGTACTGGGACTGGCCCCGCTACATGGCCCTGGTCAACTCCTACTGACCGGCCACCCGCGCCGGGTCGCTAATCTGTGCTGGTCGTACACGCACACAGCGTCGTACACGCACACAGAAAGGGGTGGCCCAGGTGGCTGACATCGAGACGGCCCGGAAGGCGTTCGAGCGCTTCGACGTCAACGGGGACGGGCTGATTTCCGCGGCCGAGTACAAGAGCGTCATGGCCCAGCTGGGCGACCCGTACGTCACGGAGACCGTCGCGCAGGCCGTGATCAACGCCCACGACTCCAACGGCGACGGCCTGCTCAACTTCGACGAGTTCTGGGCGTCCCAGGGCGGCGAGAGCTGAGGCGTCCCCTCTCAGGGCGCCAACCATGCCGGCGACGCCGACAGCGCCGGCACCGGCGGTCGTGCGGGTCCCCGCGAGGGTAGCCGCACGGCCGCCGGTCAAGCGTTCTCCGGGCGGGTCAGGGCGCGGCCCACTCCCGCATCGCCGTCTTGCTGCTGAACGCGGCCACGTCCTTGTCCAGCGGCGTGTCGGTGTACTGGTGGATCCGCCACTTCGCCTCGATGCGCGGCTTCCCCGCCGTGACGTAGTCGGCTATCCACAGCCCGTCCCCGGCGTAGGACGTGGTGTCGTGGTGGAGCCAGAAATACCGGCCGCAGTACAGCAGCACCCGGTGGGTGGGACGCAGCGCCTTCACCTGGCGCAGGAAGCGGTCCTTCTCGCCGTTGCTCGCCCGGGTGCCGGAGCTCGTCGTCTCCCAGTCCACGGCGAGCAGATCACCCTGCCTGGAGAGGCACTTCTCGACGAAGTAGCGGGCCTGGGCGTCGATGTTGCCGGGCCACAGGAAGTGGTAGAAGCCCAGCACGCAGCCCGCCTGGCGGGCCTTGGAGGCCTGCGCGGCCTGGCGCGGGTTGATGTACGAGCGCCCTTCGGTCGCCTTGATGAACACAAAGGACAGTCCCTCGGTGCTGAACGAGGACTGGTGTGAGCTGACGTCGATGCCGCGGATCATGCGGTCACCTCCAGGGGAGGGAATTGCGGGGGGAGAGACTTCGGAGCGCAACGAGCCGTGGGGGGCGGGGGGATCGGGCTGGAAGCGGACGGCCGGCCAGGGCTTACCCACAGCGTTCCCGGATACGGACGGCGTGCAACGTCCCGCCCGGGGCGGCGGACCGGCCGGAGGCGCGCGCTTGCGATCACCAACTCTTCGCGGCTCCATGGCAGTTGTCCCGCCCCGCGGCGTAACCTCAAAGGTCGCGAACGCCGCTCGTCCAAGGACCGTGACCGCCACCGCCCGTTCCCGAACGAGGACCGCGATGACTGACTTACCGGAGGCGCTGACCGTGTGCCTGGCGCTGGGCACGCCCGCGGCGGCCGTGCTGCTGCCCCTGCTGTTACAGGCCCGCCGCCGCGCCGCCCGGACGCTCGCCGAACTGGAGGCCGCCGCCCGGGACAACGCGCGCCTGACCGCCGAGATGCGTCAGCTGACGGCGGAGACCCGGCATCTGGCCACCGCCCGGCTTCCGGCGCTCATCAGCCACCTGCTCCACGGCCCCCTCGGCGTACCCCCGCTCGCCCACCCCGGGTTGCTCGGCAGCGAGACCGACCGGGACCACCGCACGGTGCTCGACCTGGTGGCGCGGGCCGTCCACGCCGAGCGGCAGCGGATCGACGAGGCGGCACAGGCCATGGTGCGCGGCACCACCACGGTCCTACAGGCCAAGAGCTACCAGCTGCAGGACCGGATCAACGAGATGCAGCACCGGTTCGACGACCCGCGCGTCATCCACGACACCGTCGCGCTCAGCCGGCTCAACGAGCAGATCCTGCGCCGCGTCCAGGCCACCGGGGTGGCGTGCGGGGCCACCGCCGGAGTCATCCGCGCCGACTCCCATCTCGGGGACATCGTGGTCGGCGCCCAGTCCCGTATCGCCGGCCTCGAGCGGGTCCGGGTCACCAGCCGGCTCACCGCTCCCCTCGGCGTGGTGGCGCGTGCCGTCGAACCGGTGGCGATCGCGGTCACCGAGCTGCTGGCCAACGCCGTCCACCACTCGCACGCCACCTCGCCGGTGGAGGTCGGCCTGCACCACGGCGAGACCGGCGCGCTCGTGGTCGTCGACGACGCCGGGCTCGGCCTGCGGCCGGAGGAGATCGACTACGCGACCCGCATGGTGTCCGGGCTGCACCCCGTCCTGATCACCGAGCTGGGCGACCCGCCGCGGACCGGTTTCGCCGCCATCGGCCGGCTGTCGCGGCAGTTCGGCTTCACCGTCTCGGTCGCCGAAGCCGGCCCGTACGGCGGGGTCCGCGCGGTGGTGCACATCCCCGGCCGGCTGCTGACGATGCTGGACGAGACCACCCCGATGTCGGTGGCGGCGCCGCTGACCGGAGGCGACGGGTCGCGACCCCACCCTGCCCACCCCGCCGAGCCCGCCGGCCCGGCGCCCGGGGCGGCGGGCGACCCCGGCCGCTTCCCGGACCACACCGGGGCCGGACTGCCGCGCCGCAGGCGCCGCGCCCCGCGGGCGCCGGCTCCGCGGCAGACGCCGCCGGTGGACGCGCCGGGCCAGGCCGGGACGCCGGCGGCGGCCGGGCGCAGCCCGGAGGAGGCCGGGGCGCTCTGGGCCTCCTTCCAGCGCGGCACCGCGTCGGGGCGGGCCGCGCGGGACGGGCGGCAGCCGGGTCCGCAGGGGCCGCAGCTCAACCCGGACGCCGGGCCCGCCCAGGACCCGGCCGATCTGTGGGACGCCCGGAATGCCCCCGAGCCCGGCCGGGCCCGCGAGCGGCACCCGTGGCAGGGCCCACCCCGCCCCGCGAACCCGCGCCACGCGGACCAGCCGCACCACGACGCGCCCTACGAGGAGCCGCACCGCGCCGACCCGCACCGCGCCGACCCGCACCGCGCGGAACCCCGCCACGAGGACCGGCAGGGCGAGGACCCGCACCACGAGGGCCCCGCGACATGACTCCACCCGCGCCCCGGGAGGGCAGACCGCTGGTGCCGGCGTTCATGGCGCTCGGCGGCCGGATCGATCCCACCCGCACCACCCTGGACGCCCTGACGCTGCTCAGCGCCGCCGTGGACCGGGTGCCGGACGGGGTGGACCCGCCCCGGCACCGCATCGTCCGACTCCTGTGCGGCGGGCCGCTGTCGCTGGCCGAGGTGGCCGCGTACGTCCGGCTCCCGGTCGGCGTGGTCAAGGTGCTGGTGTCCGATCTGGTCGACCAGGGCCACGTCCGCGCCCGCGTTCCGGTGCCGCCGGCCCAGCGGCACGACCCGCAGCTGCTGGCCCGGGTGCTGAGCGGCCTGCGGGCCCTGCGAAGCGACGCCGCGCCATGACTCCGCGCCGCCCGCCTGCCCGTCCCGCGGCCGGCTTCGCGATCTCCAACTCGCCGTGCCCCGCGGCCGGTTACCGTGACGCTCAAGACCGTTCCACACCGCACTCGGCCATCTTCCGGTGCGGTTCAGCCCGATCCCGTTGAACAGGCAGGAGTCATCCCATGGACCAGCAGCCCGCCACCGACGAACGGCAGACGGACCCCGCGTACCTGATACCGACACCGATAGACCCGGCCGGCACCGACATCCACGGCGAGGCCGCCCGGCTGCGCGCCCAGGGCCCCGCCACCCTGGTCGAGTTGCCCGGCGGCATCACCGCCTGGTCGATCACCAGCCATTCCCTGCTGAAGGAACTGCTCGCCGGCCCGCGGGTCTCCCGGGACCCGCGCCGCCACTGGCCGGCCTGGATCAAGGGCGAACACCACGACTCCTGGCTGCAGAACTGGCTCGGGCCGGTCAACATGCTCTCCGCATACGGCACCGACCACCGCCGGCTGCGCAAGCTCGTGGCCCCCGCCTTCACCGCGCGGCGCACCGAGGCGATGACTTCCAAGGTCGAGCGCATCACCACCGAACTGCTGGACGCCATGGCCAAGACCCCGCCCGGCGAAGCGGTGGACCTGCGCGCCGTTTTCGCCTTCCCGCTGCCGATGGCCGTCATCTGCGAACTCTTCGGCGTCCCCGAGCACCTGCGCCCGGACGCGGCCCGGCTCATCGAGCACATGATGGACACCAGGATCACCGCCGAGGAGGCCGCCCAGATCGGGCAGGACATCGCCGTCCTCCTCGCCGAACTGGTCGCCGTCAAGCGCGAGCAGCCCGGGGAGGACCTCACCAGCCTCCTGGTCTCCACCCGGGACGACGACGGCTCCCACCTGACCGAGGACGAACTCATCGGCACCCTGCTGCTGATGATCGGTGCCGGCCACGAGACCACCGTCAACCTCATCGGCAACGCCGTCCACGCCCTGCTCACCCACCCCGACCAGCACCGGCTGCTGCGCGAGGGTGGCGCCAACTGGAGCGACGTCATCGAGGAGACGCTGCGCTGGGCGCCCAGCATCGCCAGCATCCCGCTGCGCTTCGCGGTGGAGGACATCGACATCCCCGGCGGCCCGCGCATCGCCCAGGGCGACCCGATCCTCGCCGCCTTCGCCGCCGCCGGGCGGGACCCGGCCAAGCACGGGGAGGACGCCGAGCGGTTCGACCTGACCCGGGCCACCTCGGAGCATCTGGCCTTCGGCCACGGCGTGCACCACTGCCTGGGCGCCCCGCTGGCCCGTCTGGAGGCCAGGATCGCGCTGCCCGCGCTCTTCGCCCGCTTCCCCGATCTGCGGCTGGCGGTACCCGCCGAGGAGGTGCTGCCCGTCGGGTCGTTCATCGTCCACGGGTGGGAGACCATCCCGGTGGATCTCGGCACGCCCGCGGCGTAACTTCGTCACCGGCCGGAAGCGCTGGAATCATCGCCCGGACACCGCGACGTTCGACACCGCGCGGAAGCTGGAGGTGGCCTCGACCACGGCACTTCCTTCGAACGGAGCCCGGGATGCCCACGCTCTCCACGCCCACCGGAAAAGCGCCCACCGGAATAGCGCCCACGGCAGAAGCGACCACCGGAAACCCGCCCACCGAACGGGCAGCCACCGGAAAAGCGGCCACCACCAGCGCGTACGTCACCTCCATAGCGGACTCCCCGGAGCAGATCCACGCCGCCCAGCGGCTGCGCTACCAGGTCTTCGCGAAGGAGCGGGGGGCTCGGCTGGAGCCGACCGCCGACGGCCGTGACGTGGACGAGTTCGACGACGTGATGGACCACCTGATCGTCACGGAGACCACCTCCGGCGCGGTGGTCGGCACCTACCGGCTGCTGCCGCCGGGGCGTGGCGACCGCCTCTTCTCCGACACCGAGTTCGACCTCGGCGGGCTCCCGGCCGAGGTCCGGTCCCAGATGGTCGAGGCCGGGCGGGCCTGTGTCCACCCCGATCACCGCTCCGGAGCGGTGATCAACCTGATGTGGGCCGGGCTCGCCCGGTACGTCCTGCTCTCCGGCCACCGCTACCTCGCCGGCTGCGCCTCTGTCCCGCTCGCCGACGGCGGGCAGGCCGCGGCCAACGCCTGGCTGCTCGGCACCACCCGGCACGCCGCCCCGCGCGAGCTGCGGGTGCACCCGCTCGACCCCTGGATGCCCGCCCGCACCCTGACCCCCGAGCCCAGCTACGCCGCGCTGCCGCCGCTGCTCCGCGGCTATCTGCGCGTCGGCGCCTGGATGTGCGGGTCGCCCCAGCACGAGAAGGACTTCGACGACGCCGACTTCTTCGTCATCCTCGACACCGAGCGGCTCAGCGACCGATACCGGCGCTTCTTCCTCGGCGAATCCCGGTGAACGTCTGGGCCGCCCGGTCCCCGTGCACCCCGGACTGCGTCCGCCCGCACACCGCCCGGGTGCCGGCCGCCACCGCGCTGCGCCGCTCGGCGGCGCTGACCCGGGTGGTCGCCGGGGCCGCCGCGGACTCCGGCCGGCTCGCCGATCCCGCGGTGCTGCGAGGGCGCGCCGAAGCGGTGCTGGACGCCCTCGGCATCGGCCTGGAGCTCCGGTGCGGCCCGCCGGGCGCGGGCGCCTGGGACGGCCCGCCGAGCGCGGACCTGAGGGGCGGCGTCCGGCTGAGCGTGCCCGGCGGAACCGGCACCCCGGAAACCGGCACCCTGGTGGTCGCCAACCACATCTCCTGGGTCGACGTCATCGCCCTGCTCGCCGTCGAGCCCGTCACCATGCTCGCCAAACGCCAGGTGGGGCAGTGGCCGCTGCTCGGCGGGCTGGTCAGGCGCGCGGGCACCCTCTTCATCGACCGCGACAGCCTGCGCGAACTGCCAGCCACCGTCGCCCGGATGGCCGCCCTGCTGCGCTCCGGCACCTCACTGATGGTCTTCCCACAGGGCGTCACCTGGTGTCACGGAACCGGCGGCCCGTTCCGCCGGGCCACCTTCCAGGCCGCCCTCGACGCGGGCGCCCCCATCCGGCCGGTGACCTTGGAGTACTTCCAGCGCCGCGACCCGACCACGGTGGCCGCCTTCCTCGGCGACGAGGACTTCGCAGGCTCGCTGCGCCGGGTGCTGCGCGCCGCGGACCTCACCGCCCGCCTGACCGTCCACCCGCCGCTGCACCCGGTGCCCGGCCTTCACGACCGCCGCGCCCTGGCCGCCCAGGCCCGGGCCGCGGTGGCGGGCAGCTCGGCCGAACGAGGCGGCACCCGGCCGAAGCACCTTGACCTGAAGTCAGGTTGAGGTTCTACCGTCGATCTTGTCGAACCAGCTCAAGCAGACAAGAGGGACCGGCCATGGAGTACTCGCACAACGACGCCGAACTGATCCAGCAGCCCATCGGCTACTGGAGTTGGGCCGCCTACCACGCCGTCATCACCCGCACCCGGGCCGCCCTCGCCGAGATCGGCACCACCCAGCCGCAGTGGTGGGTCCTCGCGCAGGTCGCACTGGCCGACACGGTCAGGACCCGTGACGAGGTGTCCCGCATGCTGCGGAACTACCTCGACACGGGCGCGGAAACCATGGAGTCGGAGATCGACGAGACCATCGCCCAGGGCTGGATCACCGAAGACCCCGAGGGGCGCCTCGGCATCACAGCCGAGGGCAGGGCCTTCTACGACCAGGCCGCGGCCCTCCAGAAGGAGCTGTGGACGGAACGGCACGCGGGCATCTCCGACGAGGAGTACCTGACCACCCTGAAGGTGCTGCAGCGGTTCATCCACAACACCGGCGGGCGCGCCTGGCACCACTAGCGTCCGCGGGCCGCGGCCGAGCCGTGGCCCGGCCGCGATCCGGTCAGCACTCGATGACGTTGACCGCGAGTCCGCCCCGCGCCGTCTCCTTGTACTTGACCTTCATGTCGGCGCCGGTCTCCTTCATGGTCTTGATGACCTTGTCGAGGGAGACGTGGTGCCGGCCGTCGCCGCGCAGGGCCATGCGGGCGGCGGTGACGGCCTTGACCGCGGCCATGCCGTTCCGCTCGATGCACGGGATCTGGACCAGGCCGCCGACCGGGTCGCAGGTCAGGCCCAGGTTGTGCTCCATGCCGATCTCGGCGGCGTTCTCCACCTGCTCGGTGGAGCCGCCCAGCACCTCGGCCAGGCCGCCGGCGGCCATGGAGCAGGCCGAGCCGACCTCGCCCTGGCAGCCGACCTCGGCGCCGGAGATGGAGGCGTTCTCCTTGAAGAGCATGCCGATGGCGCCCGCGGCGAGGAGGAAGCGGACCACGCCGTCCTCGTCGGCGCCCGGGACGAAGTTGAGGTAGTAGTGCAGGACGGCGGGGATGATGCCGGCCGCGCCGTTGGTCGGGGCGGTGACCACCCGGCCGCCGGCGGCGTTCTCCTCGTTGACCGCCATCGCGTAGAGGGTGACCCACTCCATGGCGTGCGCCATCGGGTCGCCCTCGGCGCGCAGCTGGCGGGCGGACTGGGCGGCGCGGCGGCGGACCTTCAGCCCGCCGGGCAGGATGCCCTCGCGGGAGATGCCGCGGGCCACGCATGCCTGCATCACGCGCCAGATCTCCAGCAGACCCTCGCGGATCTCCTCCTCGGTGCGCCACGCCTTCTCGTTCTCCAGCATGAGCGCGGAGATCGACAGGCCGGTCTCGCGGCACAGCCGCAGCAGCTCGTCGCCGGTGCGGAAGGGGTACTTCAGCACGGTGTCGTCGAGCTTGATCCGGTCCTGGCCGACCGCGTCCTCGTCGACGACGAAGCCGCCGCCGACCGAGTAGTAGGTCTTCTCCAGCAGCGGCAGGCCCTCGGCGTCGTAGGCGAAGAGGGTCATGCCGTTGGCGTGGTAGGGCAGCGAGCGGCGGCGGTGCAGGATCAGCTCCGTCGGCTCGTCGAAGGGGATCTCGTGCGCGGCGCCGATCTCGGCGCCCAGCAGCCGCAGCCGCTTGGTGGCGCGGATCCGCTCGACTTCGTCGTCGGCGGTCTCCACATCGACCGTGCGCGGGGAGTGGCCCTCCAGGCCGAGCAGGACGGCCTTGGGCGTGCCATGGCCGTGCCCGGTGGCGCCGAGGGAGCCGAAGAGTTCCGCGCGGACCGATGCCGTCTGCGCGAGGAGGCCGTCCTTCTTCAGGCGGCTGACGAACATCCGGGCCGCTCGCATCGGGCCGACGGTGTGCGAGCTGGACGGCCCTATGCCGATGGAGAAGAGGTCGAAGACGGAGATGGCCACGGTGGCGGACCCCTTTGTCTGCTGGGTGGGCGGTGGTGCGTGCGGTGCCTGACCGCGGGGGGTGTGCGGCGGGCACCAGGGCACCGCGCGCACCATCCAGTGTGCGCGGTGCCCGGTGTCGAACGGCCGGAGCTGTGATTACAGCCCGGGGTACAGCGGGTGCTTCTCGGCGAGCGCGGTGACCCGCGCCTTCAGCGGCTCGGTCTCCCGGGCCGGCTTGAGCGCCTCGGCGATGATGTCCGCGACCTCGCGGAAGTCGTCCGCCGTGAAGCCGCGGGTGGCCAGCGCCGGGGTGCCGATCCGCAGGCCCGAGGTGACCATCGGGGGCCGCGGGTCGTTCGGGATGGCGTTCCGGTTGACCGTGATGCCGATCTCGTGGAGCCGGTCCTCGGCCTGCTGGCCGTCCAGCTCGGAGTTGCGCAGGTCCACCAGGACCAGGTGCACGTCCGTGCCGCCGGAGAGCACGTCCACGCCCGCCTCGCGCACGTCCTCCTGGGTGAGGCGCTCGGCGATGATCTTCGCGCCCTCCAGGGTGCGCTGCTGGCGCTCCTTGAACTCCTCCGACGCCGCGACCTTGAAGGACACCGCCTTCGCCGCGATGACGTGCTCCAGCGGGCCGCCCTGCTGACCGGGGAAGACCGCGGAGTTGATCTTCTTGGCCAGCTCCTGGGTGGAGAGGATCACACCGCCGCGCGGACCGCCGAGGGTCTTGTGGGTGGTGGTGGTGACGACGTGGGCGTGCGGCACCGGGTTGGGGTGCAGCCCGGCCGCCACCAGACCCGCGAAGTGCGCCATGTCGACCATCAGGTACGCGCCGACCTCGTCCGCGATCCGGCGGAAGGCGGCGAAGTCCAGCTGGCGCGGGTAGGCGGACCAGCCGGCGATGATCAGCTTCGGGCGGCTCTCCTTGGCGAGGCGCTCGACCTCGTCCATGTCGACCTGGCCGGTCTCGCTGTCCACGTGGTAGGGCACCACGTTGTACAGCTTGCCGGAGAAGTTGATCTTCATGCCGTGGGTGAGGTGCCCGCCGTGGGCGAGGTTCAGACCCAGGATGGTGTCGCCGGGGGAGAGCAGCGCGAACATCGCGGCCGCGTTCGCCTGGGCCCCGGAGTGCGGCTGGACATTGGCCGCCTCGGCGCCGAAGAGCGCCTTGATCCGGTCGATGGCGATGCGCTCGACGACATCGACGTGCTCGCAGCCGCCGTAGTACCGGCGGCCGGGGTAGCCCTCGGCGTACTTGTTGGTGAGGACCGATCCCTGGGCCTCCATGACGGCGACCGGAGCGAAGTTCTCCGACGCGATCATCTCCAGGGTGGACTGCTGGCGGTGGAGCTCGGCGTCGACGGCGGCTGCGACATCCGGGTCGAGCTCATGCAGGGAGCTGTTGAGAAGCGACATCGAAATCCCGATCAGGTGAGGAGCGGCGGGTCAGCTGGCGAAGTCGGTGTACTCGTCGGCGGAGAGCAGGTCGGCCGGGGCCTCCTCGGACAGCCGGACCTTGAAGAGCCAGCCGCCCTCGAAGGGGGCGGAGTTCACCAGCGCCGGGTCGTTGACGACGTCCTCGTTGATCTCGGTGACCTCACCGGATACCGGCGAGTAGAGGTCGCTCACGGACTTGGTGGACTCCAGCTCACCACAGGTCTCGCCGGCCTCGACCTGGGCACCGACCTCCGGAAGCTGGACGAAGACCACGTCACCGAGCGCGCCGGCCGCGTGCTGGGTGATGCCGACCGTCGACACGCCGTCCTCGGCGGGCGACAGCCACTCGTGCTCCTTGCTGTAGCGAAGCTGCTGGGGGTTGCTCATGACTGAATTCTCCTGGATGCGAGGGTGTGGATATGCCGTCGGTCTTGACTGGTGGGACAAGGTGACGAAGTCGTCACCAGACTGCGTCCGCCTGCGGGTCAGGAGCGCTGCCGCTTGTAGAACGGGAGCGCCACGACCTCGTACGGCTCGTGGCTGCCGCGGATGTCCACCGCGACGCCCTCGCTGCCCGGCTCGGCGTACGCCGCGTCCACATAGGCGATCGCGATCGGCTTGCCCAGGGTCGGCGACGGGGCACCGGAGGTCACCTCGCCGATCACCGTGCCGTCGGCGGACACCACCGAGAACCCGGCGCGCGGCACCCGGCGGCCTGAGGCGATCAGCCCGACCAGCTTGCGCGGCGGGTTGGCCGCGGCGCGCTCGGCGGCCGCCTCCAGCGCCGCGCGGCCGACGAAGTCGCCCGCCTTGTCGAACTTCACCACCCGGCCCAGACCCGCGTCGAACGGGGTGGTGGAGGTGGTCAGCTCGTGCCCGTACAGCGGCATGCCCGCCTCCAGGCGCAGGGTGTCCCGGCAGGACAGCCCGCACGGCACCAGCCCGGCCTCCGCGCCCGCCTCGGTCAGCGCCTGCCACAGCTTCTCGGCGTCCGCCGGGTCCACGAACAGCTCGAAGCCGTCCTCGCCGGTGTAGCCGGTGCGGGCGATCAGCGCGGAGACCCCGGCGACCGTCCCCGGCAGCCCGGCGTAGTACTTCAGCCCGTCCAGGTCGGCGTCGGTCACACTGGCCAGGATGCCGGGGGAGGCGGGGCCCTGCACGGCGATCAGCGCGTACGCGTCGCGGTCGTCGCGCACCGTGGTCTCAAAGCCCGCGGCCCGCTCGGTCACCGCGTCCAGCACCACCTGGGCGTTGGAGGCGTTGGCCACGACCATGAACTCCTCGTCGGCCAGCCGGTAGACGATCAGGTCGTCCAGGATGCCGCCGTCCGCGTCGCAGATCATGGTGTACCGGGCCCGGCCGACGGCCAGCGCGCCGATGTTGCCGACCAGCGCGTAGTCCAGCGCCTGGCCGGCCTGCGGGCCGGTGAGGGTGATCTCGCCCATGTGGGACAGGTCGAACAGGCCCGCGCGGGTGCGGACCGCGTTGTGCTCGTCCCGCTCGCTGCCGTAGCGCAGCGGCATGTCCCAGCCCGCGAAGTCGGTCATGGTGGCCCCGAGCCCGCGATGGGTCGCGTCCAGGGCTGTGTGGCGTGGGGCGTCTGTCATGTCTCGTAGCTCCCAGCGATGCGAATGGGTGAGGTTTCTCCCCATCTGTCATCGGAACCTGAGAGCTTCACCGTGACCCCGAGGGGTCCGATTTGCACCTTCGGTGGAGCCACCGCGGCGGCTCGCTTTTCAGATCTGCCTCGCCCGCGCGGTATCGGGGCCTGAGAGATTCAAGGGAGGACTTGCTCCTTCGGCGCCCCGGTGCTCGGCAGGTGTGCCGGGCCGGGGACTCTCCCGCGCGGATTCAAGCGGCCGGTATGCAGTTGCGCGCACATCATCGCATGTGCCCGCCACAAGGGAACCCCCGGTCCGGAATCGGTGTCCTTGTCTTTCATTACCGTTCCTTGACACTCTTCGGGTAGGCCGCGGTGACCGGACCCCCTAGGGGGTGTCCGGTGGGTCGCCGTGGATTGCGACGCTGCGGAGAACGGTCGGACACCCCCTGAGGAGACGATCACGGTGCAGGGGCAGCGCAGGATCCAGCGGACGGGCAGGGAGCCGGCCCGGCTCCCCGGCCGCCCGGCCGCGCCGCGCCCGGCGGCGTTCCGGCCGGTGCCCGGCCGGGCGGTGCGCGACCTGCGCGGCACCCCGGCGGCCGGGGCGCCGGGGGTGGCGGAGCTGCGCTACCCGGCCGGAGACCTCGTCGTCGCCTCCGGGCTGCCGGGCAGCGGCAAGAGCACCCTGATGCAGCGGACCGTGGCCCCGCTGGACCTGCGCGGCGGCCCGGTGCTGCGGATCGACTCCCACGACACCCGTGAGCGCTGGGAGGCCCGGCTGCCCGACCGGCTCCCCTACTCCCTCTACCGCCCGCTGGTCCGGCTGGCGCACTTCGCCGGGCTGCGCCGCGCGCTGCGCTCCGGGGCGAGCGTGGTGGTGCACGACTGCGGCACCCCGGCCTGGGTGCGCCGCTGGCTGGCCCGGCACGCCCGGCGCCGCGGCCGGACGCTGCACATGCTGCTGGTGGACGTACCGCCCGCGGTCGCGCTGGACGGACAGGCCACCCGCGGCCGCGGGGTCTCCGGGCGTGCCTTCCGGCGGCACCGTCAGGCGGTGCGGCGCCTGGTGGCGGACGCCGAGCTCGGCCGGGCGCCGCGCGGCTGCGCTTCGGTGGTGCTGCTGGACCGCCCCGCGGTGAACGCCCTGCGTGACATCGTCTTCGAATGAGCCGGACGTCTTCGTATGGGCCGGGCCGCGGGATGATCGGTCGCGGCTGAGCCGTTAGGGTGCTGTGCAGGTTGGACGATTCGGCGGTTGGACGACATGAGCATCAGTGACCTCGGCGGCTTCCCCGCCAACGAACTCGAAGACGTCCTCGCCGCTTCGCTCGACGTCCCCGGCGCCGGCGCCCGTATCGTCGAGGTGCTCGGCCGCAGCCAGGTGTGGGTCCCGCTGCCCAAGGGCGGTGGCCCGGACAGCCCTGACCTGGACCTGGCGACCATCGAGCTGGAAGGCGCCGCGTACGTCCCGGTGTTCAGCTCCGAGCAGCAGTTCCGGCAGGTCGTCGGAGACCACATGTCCTTCACCGTGGCCCCGGCCGTGGAGTTCGCCCGCGGCCTGCCCCCGCAGGTCGGCATCGCGGTCAATCCGGGCGGCGCGGTCGGCGTGCCGCTGCCGCCGCCCGCCGTCGCCCAGCTGTGCCGGACCGGCCGCACCGAGCTGGACGGTCCCGCCTCCGGCGGCCGGGTGCTGCTGTTCGAGCCCGACTGGCAGGACGAGCCGGTCGACTTCCTCGCCGCCGCCGGGCTGGAGTTCGGCGGCGTGCCCGATGTGCGCACCGCCCGCCGGGCGCTGGCCAGCGTCGAGGGCGACCCGCCCGCGCTCTTCGTCGGAGTCCAGCTCGATCTGCCCACTCCGGAGGTCCAGGCCGTGGTGCTGGAGGCGCTCGGTCGGGCGCTGGGCGCGGCCGCCGTGCCCTGGCCGGTGCAGCTGATCCTGCTGGACATCGCCCAGGACCCGGTCGCCGACTGGATGCTGGAGCGGGTGCGTCCGTTCTACGACCGTGACCTGTGACCGCGCCGGGATGAAGTCCGCACGGACTCGTAAGCTGGTTGGATGACCGCAGGGGGTGCACCCGCATGCCCCGGTGCGATGTGGTGCGGGCCAAGAGAAGGGGCGGAGTCAGGTGAGCGCTGGCGCTAACTGGCGGGCGGAGCGCAGCGACTCGCAATCCCACGGCGGGCAGATCGAGCAGCTGCTCCAGCAGGTCGCGCCCGGCGGGTACGACGCCTACGAGGCGCTGCTGCACGCGCTGGCCGCCGGTCAGGTGTGGATGCTGCTGTGGCACGGCACGCCCGGCTCGCCCGACGCCCGGTACGGAAAGATGGACGTCGACGGCCTCGGCTACGCGCCCTGCGTCACCTCCGAGCAGGAGCTGTCCGCCAGCGGCTGGACCCGCGCGCACGAGGTCGTCGGCGGCCGGCAGATCGCCACCGCGCTCTTCCCCGACCGCTTCGGCCTGTGGCTCAACCCGCACGCTCCCGGTGGTGGCGTCGGCATCCCCTGGCTGGACCTGCGGCGCATCGCGGGCGGCCTCGACCGGCTGCCGGCCGGCCCGCTGCGGATCAGCGAACCGGCGATCGAGATTCCGCAGTTCTACGCACTGTTGGGGCAGAATGCCCACCGAACGCCCGTTGTGCGTGCATTGCGGCGGGCCTGGGTGCAGCCGGCACTCGGTGCCCCTTATCTCGCGATCGGGCTGGATCTGTACGACACCAGCCAAACCGCGGTGGAATCGGTGCGGTTGATGATGCAGCAGTCCCTCGGGGCGCTCCCGGATGGGCTCCCGCTCTCCACCGTCTCGATGTCCGACGCCCACGACCCCGTCGCGATGTGGATGCGGGCCAACGCCCGCCCGTTCTTCGACCGCGACGCCTACGGCACCGCCGCCCCCGCCCCGGCGCCCGGCTACGGCTACCCGCCGCCGCGGCATGCCTTCTGAGCGGACAGCTTCGGCGACGTACAACCGCAAACCGGCTGGACGGGGGAATCTTCCTCTCCCGCCCAGCCGGTTAATGGATCGGCGTGCCGTAAATTACGGCTTAGGGGTGCAAGGGTTCCTGGAGACGCATTCAGCGAAATACGGGGCGGCCGTTATGGCCTTGAAAATTCCGTACCGCTTGTGCACGTAGCTTCGGCAGCTCTCGTCTGTAACCCACTCATTAACGTCGAACCTGCGGTACTCCACCATCGGCGTCACGTACCCCCGCTTGCCTGGTCCCACCTTCAAAGTGTCGGTCACCTTCACGCCTCTCTTGAAGGACTTGGTGACGTTGTAGTGGGTGCTCCCCTCTATCTTGCCGATGACGAAGTCAATGCTGAGGCCTCCGCCATTCTGCCAAGTCGTTGACCGCTCCCTCTCGGTCTTGAACTCGTACTTGAGCGTGGAGGTCGAAGAGCCGCCGTTTCTCTTGCCCACGGTGGTCCCGATCGTTGCGTAGGACGGGCTGCCAAACCGCTCTGCCTTGACCCAGAAGACTGTGTTGCAGCGCGGAGTGGGAGTCGCCGATGCGGACGACGCAACTCCGGGAATCGCCAGGGACCCCAGGATGAGCGCGGAGGCCGCGATGCCCGTGGACGCGATTCGCTTCTTTGTGGAATTCAACTTTCTCCCCTTTCTCTCATTCGGCGTGGAATCGCCAGATGAGAGGAGGCTAGCCATGGATGACAGCGGAAGAAAGCATTCTGGTTACTTTAATCAGCTATCACATTCAACCTCAGATGAAGCTCAATTCACTTGCTTATTGAGTTGGGTAACAGAGCGTCAGCTCCTGCGGTGGCTCTACTGGCTGCCTTAATGGCAAGCAAGGAGACCAAAGTATCTAAACCGGGCGAAGTGATCATTTCTGCGTTTCGTCGGGCCACATCACGGTTGCGCATCCATTGCCCGTGGGGGCTGGCGGGTGATCGCGACGGCGTTGAAGACTCCCGCTCCAAGGGGGCGCCGTCACCGCGCGCCACCCCTCCGTGAACGTTTCTGCACCATCAGCACCACCTGCATCAGTGATGTGAACCAGGCCGCAACAGCGGCAGGTCGTAGGCCGGTTACCGCTGGCCGAGAGGGGTCCCAGGGCATGACGGCACCACTGCATGACACGAGTGCGGCTGAGACCGCGGCCGTGGATGTCGCCGAGGGTGGCCCGGCTGAGAAGGTCACCGGACGCTCTCCAGCACAGATCGCCTGGCGCAGGCTCAAGCGGGACAAGGTCGCGCTGGCTGGTGGCGTCGTCGTGCTGTTCCTGATCCTGGTCGCTGTCTTCGCCCCGCTGATCGTCAGCTGGTTCGGTCATCCACCGAATGACTTTCATGACGACCCGGAGCACATCGACGCCCTGCTCGGTGGCAAGCCGATCGGCGACTGGGGCGGCATGAGCAAGGACTTCCTCTTCGGGCTGGAGCCTGTCAACGGCCGAGACGTCTTCAGTCGGGTCGTCTACGGCACTCGCATCTCCTTGATCGTGGCGTTCGCGTCGGCGATCTTCGCGGTGTTGCTCGGCACGATCTTCGGCATTATCGCCGGCTACTTCGGCGGCGTCGTCGACTCCATCATCAGCCGCACGATGGACCTGCTCCTCGCCTTCCCGCAGCTGCTGTTCATCCTCGCCCTTGTCTCGGTCGTGCCCAACGAGCTGTGGGGGCTGTCCGGTACCGGTGTCCGGATGGGCGTGCTTATCGTGGTGATCGGCTTCTTCGGCTGGCCGTATGTCGGGAGAATCGTGCGCGGCCAGACCCTGTCGTTGCGCGAGCGTGAGTACGTCGAGGCGGCGCGGAGCCTGGGGGCGGGAAACCGTTACATCCTCTTCAAAGAACTGCTGCCCAACCTGGTCGCGCCGATCACCGTCTACATGACGTTGATGATCCCGACCAACATCCTCACCGAGGCCGCGCTCAGCTTCCTCGGTGCCGGAGTCAAGCCGCCGACCGCCTCGTGGGGGCAGATGCTCTCGACGGCTGTGCGTACGTACAACATCGCCCCGACTTTCATGATCTTCCCCGGCCTGGCCATCTTCGTGACCGTGCTGGCCTTCAATCTCCTCGGGGACGGTGTGCGCGACGCGCTGGACCCGAAGGGGAATCGCTGACTTCTTCACATGGAGCCCCCAGGCATGACCGGAGAGGCCCGATGTCAGGCAAGTGTCACCACCATGGAAGGTGCGAGATCGTGACAACCCAACGCACACCCAAGCGCAGACTGGTTGCGGGAGCGGCCGTAGCCGTCGCGACTTTGCTGACCACCACGGCTTGCGGTGGTGGCGACGACAAGGGCGGGAGCGGCGCTGGCTTCAACGCCGCGATCGACAAGGTTGCCAGCAAGTCCGAGAAGAAGGGCGGCACCCTCAAGTTCATCGGCACTCAGGACGCCGACTCCTGGGACACCACGCGCGGCTACTACGGCTTCGTGTGGGACTACGCGCGTTACTACTCCCGGCAGTTGATCTCCTACAAGCCGGCGCCGGGGAAGGAGAGTCAGGAGCTCGTCCCCGACCTCGCCACCTCGCGAGCCAAAATCACCGATGACGGGAAGACGTACACGTACACCCTGCGTGACGGCATCACCTGGCAGGACGGCAAGCCGATCACCGCCCAGGACATCAAGTACGGCATCGAGCGCGTCTGGGCGCAGGACGTGCTGTCCGGAGGCCCGGTCTACCTGCGTGACACCCTTGACCCGAAGGGCGAGTACAAGGGCCCGTACAAGGACAAGTCGAAGGACAAGCTCGGGCTGAAGGCCATCGAGACCCCGAACGCGAAGACCATCATCTTCCACCTGCCGAAGCGCAACGGTGACTTCGAGCAGATGCTCGCCCTGCCGAGCGCCTCGCCGGTGCGCAAGGACAAGGACACCAAGTCCAAGTACGGTCTGAAGCCCTTCTCCTCCGGCCCGTACAAGTGGGACTCCTACGAGCCCAACAAGTCCATGGTGCTGTCCCGGAACGAGAACTGGAAGCAGTCCTCCGACCCCATCCGCAAAGCACTCCCGAACAAGATCACACTGACGCTGATCACCAACGCCGACGAGATGGACAAGCGCCTCATCAAGGGCGACTACGACGTCGACCTCAACGCCACCGGCATGGGCCAGGAAGGCCGTGTCGAGGCGCTGCAGAAGCACCGCGGCAACGTCGACAACCCGTCGACCGGCTTCATCCGCTACGCGGTCTTCCCGCAGACGGTCAAGCCGTTCGACAACATCGAATGCCGCAAGGCAGTCATCTACGGTGCGAACAAGACCTCGCTGCAGACCGCCCGCGGCGGTCCGCAGGCCGGTGGAGACATCGGCACCAACATGCTGCCTCCGGCGGTCAAGGGATCGGACCCCAAGTACGACCCGTACGGCGCGCTGAAGGGCAAGCCGGACACCGCCAAGGCGAAGGAAGCCCTGAAGAAGTGCGGCAAGCCGAACGGCTTCAAGACCACCATCGCCGTCCGTAACAACAAGGCGGTCGAGGTCGCCACCGCCGAGTCGCTGCAGGCGTCGCTGAAGAAGATCGGCATCGACGCCGACATCGACCAGTTCGACGGCTCGCAGACGTCCGGCATCATCGGCAGCCCGAAGACCGTCAAGGACAAGGGCTACGGGATCATCATCATGGGCTGGGCCCCTGACTTCCCGACCGGACAGGGCTTCTCGCTGCCGCTGGTGGGCAGCAAGTACATCCTGGACAGCGGCAACAACAACTACAGCATGCTCAGCGACCCGAAGATCGACGACCTGTTCGCCAAGGCGCAGGACGAGCTGGACGAGAACAAGGCCGCGGCTCTGTACTCCCAGATGAACAAGCTGGTCTCCGAGCACGCGGTTTACCTGCCGTTCGTCTTCGAGAAGAACATCATCTGGCGCAGCTCCCGACTGACCAACGTCTACACGGCGGATTCCTTCAACGGCCGCTACGACTACGCCTCGCTGGGCGTGGTGAAGTAACCCCCACCCGTGCGCTCCGGCGCACCCGCCGCTAGGCACGAAGGGCAGGTGATGGCCGCGCGCCGTGGCCCGGTGTCATCGGATGATCTCCGGTGACGCCGGGCCACGGCCGGGCCGAGAGCAGTGCTCGCATATCTCATCCGGCGGCTGTTCGCCGTCGTCATGACGCTGTTGGTCGTCATCTTGGTGACCTTCGGCATCTTCTTCATCATTCCGAAGATGACCGGCGTCGACCCCGCCACGATGTACGTCGGCAAGCAGACCGACCACCAGGCCATCGAGGCCATCCGGCAGAAACTGGGCCTGGGCGACCCGATCATCGTCCAGTTCTGGGACTTCGTCCGCGGCCTTGTCGTCGGCCGCGACTACACCGGCGGCGGTGACACCGTCCACTGCTCGGCTCCCTGCTTCGGGTACTCCTTCAAGAACGAGCAAGCGATCTGGCCGGTCCTCACCGACCGGCTCCCGGTCACCCTCGGCCTTGCCGCCGGTGCGTGTGTCCTGTGGCTGATCGGCGGTGTCGTTACCGGCATTGTCTCCGCGCTCAAGCGCGGTTCCCTGTGGGACCGTACGGCCATGAGCGTGGCCCTCGCGGGTGTCTCACTGCCGATTTACTTCACCGGCGTAGTCACCCTGGCGATCTTCTCGTACAACCTGGACTGGGTAAGCAATGAGTACACCGAGTTCGGGCAGGATCCGGCGGCGTGGTTCAGCGGGATGATCCTCCCTTGGCTCACCCTCGCCTTCCTCTATGCGGCGATGTACGCACGGCTGACGCGCGCCACCATGCTGGAGGTCCTGGGCGAGGACTACATTCGCACCGCTCGGGCCAAGGGACTTCGCGAGCCGGTGGTCATCGGCAAGCACGCGATGCGCTCGACCATGACTCCGATTCTCACCATCCTGGGCATGGACCTCGGCGCCCTGGTAGGAGGAGCGATCCTCACCGAGACCACGTTCAGCCTGCCGGGCCTCGGCCAGGCGGCGGTGCGGGCGATCGGAGAGCGGGACCTCCCGCTCATCCTGGGCGTCACGCTGATCACCGCGGGTGCCGTGGTCATCGCCAATCTGATCGTGGACCTGCTCTACGCCGTGATCGACCCCCGAGTGAGGCTCTCGTGACCGACTTGAAGAAGCCCGGTGCCGTCGCCGAACCCGAGCGATCGGGCGCGCCGGCTCCCTCGGACGCCTTCCTCGAAGTACGCGACCTCAAAGTGCACTTCCCCACCGACGACGGTCTGGTGAAGTCCGTCGACGGGCTTTCCTTCTCCCTGGAGCGGGGCAAGACCCTCGGCATCGTCGGCGAGTCCGGGTCCGGGAAGTCCGTGACGTCGCTGGGCATCATGGGGCTACACCGCGTGGGGCAGTATGGGCGCGGCAAGGCGCGGATGTCCGGGGAGATCTGGTTCGACGGCAAGGAACTGCTGTCCGCTCCGGCGGATGAGGTGCGCCGCCTGCGCGGCCGCCAGATGGCGATGATCTTCCAGGACCCGCTGTCCGCCATGCACCCGTACTTCACAGTGGGCGCCCAGATTGTCGAGGCCTACCGGGTGCACAACAGTGTGGACAAAAAGGTGGCGCGCAGGCGCGCCATCGAGCTGATCGACCGGGTCGGCATCCCGCAGCCCGACAAGCGGGTGGACAACTACCCGCACGAGTTCTCCGGCGGCATGCGGCAGCGCGCGATGATCGCGATGGCGCTGGTCAACAACCCCGAGCTGCTGATCGCCGACGAGCCCACCACCGCCCTGGACGTCACCGTCCAGGCGCAGATCCTGGACCTCATCCGGGACCTGCAGAAGGAGTTCGGCTCCGCGGTCATCGTCATCACCCACGACCTGGGCGTGGTCGCCGAGCTCGCCGACGACCTGCTGGTGATGTACGGCGGGCGGTGCGTCGAGCGCGGCCCGGCCGAGAAGGTGTTCTACGAGCCCCAGCACCCCTACACCTGGGGCCTGCTCGGCTCGATGCCGCGCATCGACCGCGACCAGACCGAGCGGCTGATCCCGGTCAAGGGATCCCCGCCCAGCCTGATCAACATCCCCAGCGGCTGCGCCTTCAACCCCCGCTGCCCCTACGCCGACGTGCCGAAGGACGGCATCACCCGCACCGAGCGCCCGGAGCTGCGCGAGGTGGCGGAGCGCCACTTCTCCGCCTGCCACATGGCGCCGGAGGAGCGCACCCGCATCTGGACCGAAGAGATTGCGCCGAAGCTGTGACGGACATCAAGAAGAGCCCGGAGACGGCGGACCAGGTCCCGGAGCAGCCCGCCGCCGAGCCGAACGCCGCCGAGCAGTCCGCGCCCGAGCAGCCCGCCGAGCGGTCCGCCGCCGGACAGGGTGAGCAGCCCGCCGAGTCGACCGCGCCGCTGCTCAAGGTCACCGGCCTGGTCAAGCACTTCCCGATCAAGCAGGGGCTGCTCCAGCGGCAGAAGGGCGCGGTCCAGGCGGTCGACGGGCTGGACTTCGACGTCCGCCCGGGGGAGACCCTGGGCGTGGTCGGCGAGTCCGGCTGCGGCAAGTCGACCATGGGCCGGCTGATCACCCGGCTGCTGGAACCCACCGGCGGCACGATCGAGTTCGAGGGCCGGGACATCACCCACCTGGGCACCGCCGCGATGCGCCCGATGCGCCGCGACATCCAGATGATCTTCCAGGACCCGTACTCCTCGCTGAACCCGCGGCACACCGTCGGCACCATCGTCGGCGCGCCCTTCCGGCTGCAAGGGGTCACCCCGGAAGGCGGGATCAAGGCCGAGGTGCAGCGGCTGCTGTCGCTGGTCGGCCTCAACCCCGAGCACTACAACCGCTACCCGCACGAGTTCTCCGGCGGTCAGCGGCAGCGCATCGGCATCGCCCGCGCACTGGCTCTGAAGCCGAAGCTGGTCGTCGCCGACGAGCCGGTCTCGGCGCTGGACGTGTCGATCCAGGCGCAGGTGGTCAACCTGCTCGACGACCTCCAGGACGAGCTGGGCCTGACCTATGTGATCATCGCGCACGACCTGTCGGTCATCCGGCACGTCTCGGACCGCATCGCGGTGATGTACCTCGGCAAGATCGTAGAGCTGGCCGACCGCGCCTCGCTCTACGACAACCCGCGCCACCCCTACACCAAGGCACTGCTCTCCGCGGTGCCGGTGCCGGACCCCAAGCGGCGCGGCAAGCGGGAGCGGATCCTGCTCAAGGGCGACGTGCCCTCGCCGATCGCGCCGCCGCCCGGCTGCCGCTTCCACACCCGCTGCTGGAAGGCGACGGAGGTCTGCAAGACCCAGGCCCCGCCGCTGGTGGAGCTGGCCCCGGGCCACCAGGCCGCCTGCCACCACCCGGAGGACGCCGCCGAGAGCGCGCCCGCCGCGAAGTGATGATCTCCGGGCGGGCCCCCACCGGGCCCGCCCGGATCACCCGCCCGGACGACGTGCGGAGATCATGTGCGCGACAGGTAAGAATGTCGCGTGCTCACCGACCTGTTCAGCCCCTCCGTCCAGCACTCGCTCGACATCGCCGGAATCTTCGTCTTCGCGATCTCCGGCGCGCTCCTCGCCGTCCGCAAGAACTTCGACGTCTTCGGGATGGCGGTGCTCGCCGAGGTGACCGCGCTGGGCGGCGGGCTGTTCCGGGACCTGATGATCGGCGACGTGCCGCCCACCGCCTTCACCGATCTGGGCTACTTCGTCACCCCGCTCTTCGCCACCCTGATCGTCTTCTTCCTTCACCCCGAGGTCGAGCGGATCACCAAGGCGGTCGGGGTCTTCGACGCCGCCGGGCTGGGGCTGTTCTGCGTCACCGGCACCACCAAGGCGCACGACTACGGGCTCGGCCTCACCGCGTCGGCCACGCTCGGCCTGGCCACGGCGGTCGGCGGCGGTGTGCTCCGCGACGTACTGGCCCACGAGGTCCCCTCGCTGCTCCGCTGGGACCGCGACCTCTACGCCGTCCCGGCCATGGTCGGGGCCACGATCGCCGCACTCCTCATCCGCTTCGACCAGCTGAACGCGACCACCAGCGCACTGGCCGCGGCGGTCGCCTTCCTGCTGCGGCTGATGGCCATGCGCTTCGGCTGGCGCGCACCGAGGGCCTGGCACCGCCGCAGCACTGCGACCGAGGATTCCAGCCCCTCCGGCGTTTGAGGAGCGGGGTCCGGGGCGGAGCCCCGGGAACTACATCGGGTCCACCGGCTCCGGCGCGCCCTCCCCCAGCGGCACGAGCCCCCGCGCAACAAAAACCCTCCGCGCCACCATCGTCGCGTTGATCGCCCGCGGAAAGCCGCAGTAGCCCGCCGAGTGCAGCAGCGCCTCCACGATCTCCGCCGGGCTCAGCCCCACATTGAGCGCCGCGCCCACGTGCACCTCCAGCTGCGACTCGCAGCCGCCCAGCGCCGTGAGCATGCCCAGGGTCACCAACTGCCGGTCGCGCGGTGCCAGCTCCGGGCGGGCGTACATCTCGCCGAAGCCCCAGGCCACGATCTGGTGCCCCAGCTCCGGGGAGATCCCGGCGAGTGACTCGATGACCCGCTGTCCGGCCTCGCCGTCGATCTCCGTCAGCACCCGCATGCCCCGCCGGAACCGCTCGTCCCGGGTCTCGCCCCGCTCGCCGGACTCATCCACCTCATCGCTCATGATCGTGACCGTAAGGGCCAAAGCGCGCTCCCGCGCGAGCACCGGGCCGGACGGCGGCCCAGCGTTCACCGAGCGGTGGCCCTGCCTCGTCCGAACGTGTGCGCGGGGGTGCGCCGACGCGCCCGCAACACGCCCCCGCCCCGGCTCGTAGAATCGTCACACCATGGCATACCTCGACCACGCCGCCACCACCCCGATGCTCACCGAGGCGGTGCGGGCTATGACCGCCCAGCTCACCGCCGTCGGCAACGCCTCCTCGCTGCACGCAGCCGGCCGCCGCGCCCGGCGCACCGTCGAGGAAGGCAGGGAAACGCTGGCCGCCGCGCTCGGCGCCCGCCCCAGCGAGGTGGTCTTCACCGCCGGCGGCACCGAGGCCGACAACCTCGCCGTCAAGGGCCTGTTCTGGGCCCGCCGGGACGCCGACCCGGCCCGTACCCGGGTCCTGGTCAGCCCCGTCGAGCACCACGCGGTGCTGGACGCGGTGCACTGGCTCGCCGACCACGAGGGCGCCAATATCGACTGGCTCCCGGTCGACCGGTACGGCCGGGTCTCCGCCGAGGCGCTGCGCGAGGCCATCGCCCGCGACCCCTCCGACGTCGCCCTGGCCACCGTCATGTGGGCGAACAACGAGATCGGTACGGTCATGCCGGTCCATGAACTGGCCGCCACCGCCGCCGAGTTCGGAGTCCCGCTGCACGCCGACGCGGTGCAGGCGTTCGGCCAGCTCGATGTCGACTTCGCCGCCTCCGGGCTCGCCGCGATGACGGTCAGCGGGCACAAGATCGGCGGCCCGTACGGCATCGGCGCGCTGCTGCTGGGCCGCGAGTACGCCCCCGTCCCGCTGCTGCACGGCGGCGGCCAGGAGCGCCAGGTGCGCTCCGGCACGCTCGACGCCCCGGCCATCGCCGCCTTCGCGGTCGCCGGCGAGCTGGCCGCCGCCCGCCGCGAGGAGTTCGCCCGCGAGGTCGGCGCGCTGCGCGACGACCTGATCCGGGCCGTCACCACGGCCGTGCCGGACGCCGTGCTCGGCGGCGACCCGGACCCGGCCGGCCGGCTCCCGGCCAACGCGCACTTCTCCTTCCCCGGCTGCGAGGGCGATTCGCTGCTGCTCCTGCTGGACGCGCAGGGCATCGAGTGCTCCACCGGCTCGGCGTGCACCGCGGGCGTGGCCCAGCCCAGCCACGTCGTCCTGGCCACCGGCACCGATCCCGACCTGGCCCGCGGCACCCTGCGCTTCTCCCTCGGGCACACCTCCACCAAGGCCGACGTGGACGCGGTGGCCGAGGCGATCGGCCCGGCGGTGGAGCGGGCCCGCGGCGCCGGTCTCAGCTGACGCTCAGCTGACGACGGAGGTCCGCGCCGGCAGCGACCGCTGGTGCGGCATCTGCCACCCCTCGGCCAGCCGCGAGGGGTGCGCATTGCTCCCGCCACCGAAGAACTCGCAGAACTTCATGATCAGCGGGTCCCAGCCGAGCGGGTCCACGTAAGCGGTGCCGGGGATGACCAGTTCCTCCTCGACATGGGCGCGCACCACCTCCACCTCGATGGCGTACGCGTCGAGGCCGGGATCCCGGAAGGGGTGCGCCGTGACGACCCTGCACTCCAGCTGAATCGGGCACTCCGCGACACGTGGCGCCTTGACCAGCTCCGACGCCTGCCTGGTCAGCCGCCCGAGGGCGAACTTGTCCGGCTCATGACGGTAGCCCTGCTTCCGCCGGTACTCGGAGATCTCCTCGTCCCGCCTGCCGGTGGTGAGCGCGATCCGGTCCACCGCGTCGGCCATCGCCGAGGACGGCAGATTGAGCACGCACTCGCGCTCGCGGAGCAGATTCGCATGCGTCTGGCTGCTTCCGCCGACACCGAGCATGCAGGACTGGCCCAGCCACCAGGCCGAGGACATCGGCATGAGGTTCGCGGTGCCGTCCTCGTTGAGCGAGCTGATCAGGACCACCGGTGTTCCGAAGTACAGCACCTTGAGTCCGGGGACCACGTGCATGGGAGGGATCACCTTTCGCGGGACGGACGGGACCGGATGGCTCGCGCCGGCCGGGCCGGGAGCCGCATCCCACCCTGCGCGACCGGCGCGATCACTTCCGGCGGCGATCGGACATCGCGTTCCGCCTGCCCGCGATCTTCGGCACCCCGCGATCTTCGGCAAAAGCGGTGCGCGGCCGTCCGCTGTCGCCCCGTACCCTGGAGGGGTTATGACTGACTTCCCCGGCGCACCCGATCCGCACGCCCCCCGCGACGGCCGTCGCCTGCGCGTCCTGGCCGCCATGTCCGGCGGCGTCGACTCCGCCGTCGCGGCGGCCCGCGCCGCCGAGGCCGGGCACGAGGTGACCGGGGTGCATCTGGCGCTCTCCGCCAACCCCCAGTCCTTCCGCACCGGCGCGCGCGGCTGCTGCACCATCGAGGACTCCCGCGACGCCCGCCGCGCCGCCGACGTCATCGGCATCCCCTTCTATGTGTGGGACCTCGCCGAGCGCTTCCGCGAGGACGTCGTCGAGGACTTCATCGCGGAGTACGAGGCGGGCCGCACCCCCAACCCGTGCCTGCGCTGCAACGAGAAGATCAAGTTCGCGGCGCTGCTGGACAAGGCGCTCGCCCTCGGCTTCGACGCGGTGTGCACCGGCCACTACGCCACGATCGTCACCCGCGAGGACGGCACCCGCGAGCTGCACCGCGCCAGCGACGCGGCCAAGGACCAGTCCTACGTCCTCGGCGTGCTCGACGAGCGGCAGCTCGCGCACGCGATGTTCCCGCTCGGCGACACCCTCACCACCAAGGACGAGATCCGCGCCGAGGCGGAGCGGCGCGGCCTGGCGGTCGCGAAGAAGCCGGACAGCCACGACATCTGCTTCATCGCCGACGGCGACACCCAGGGCTTCCTCGCCTCCCGCCTGGGCAAGGCGGAGGGCGACATCGTCGACGAGGACGGGCGGAAGCTGGGCACCCACGACGGCGCGTTCGGGTACACGATCGGGCAGCGCAAGGGGCTGCGGCTGGGCGTCCCGGCGGCGGACGGCAAGCCGCGCTATGTGCTGGACATCTCCCCGGTGAACAACACCGTCACGGTCGGCCCCAAGTCGTCCCTGGACGTCACCGCGCTGACCGCCATCAAGCCCCGCTGGTGCGGTGTGCCCCCGGCGGGCCCCGGCACGTACACCGCCCAGCTCCGCGCCCACGGCGGCGAGACGACGGTGAGCGCCGAACTGGTCGACGGCTCCGAGCTGCGGGTCTCCTTCGCCGAGCCGGTGCGCGGGGTGGCCCCCGGCCAGGCGATCGTGCTCTACGACGGCACCCGCGTCGTCGGCTCGGCGACCATCGCCACCACGGAGCGGGCGCGGGCGGCTGCCGCTCAGTAGGTGTAGAGCGCCGAGGTGTCGAGCACTCGCGGCAGTGGGGTCAGGGCGACGATCACCAGGCCACCCCACGAGTTATTGATCTTGCCGCGCGGCTCCGAGTTCCAGGGGTGTTAGGGTGACGCGCGCCTGTCAAGTAGCCAACTCGGCCTTTCTGCCTGGCTCGTCATCCGAGGATTCAACGGGGGTTGAAACGTGAAGCTCCGCCATGCCCGCGCCCTGGCCGCATGCGTTCTGGTCGTGATCACCGCAACCGGAGCCCGCGGGTGCGGCGG
Organism: Streptomyces sp. JLBT605; assembly: GCF_058215555.1. Lineage (NCBI taxonomy): Bacteria > Bacillati > Actinomycetota > Actinomycetes > Kitasatosporales > Streptomycetaceae > Streptomyces > Streptomyces sp. JLBT605. The sequence continues at coordinate 1,768,201 of NZ_CM177087.1, read as the reverse complement.
CTCCAGCCACTCCGGCTCCCGATCGTCCGACAAGGGCGGGGGATTCACCTCGGGCGGCAACGGCGGCGGCACCAGCAGCGGAATGAGCAACGGCGGGCTGAGCAACGGCGGGCGGAGTGACGGCGGACTGACCAGCGGCGGCAGCCGGGGCTCGTCCGGCAGCACGTACACCCCGGACGGCAGGAACAACCGCCCTGCGAGCCCGACCCCGGAGCCGGGTGTGACCGAGGGCAAGCAGGACTTCATGCTCACCCGGTGTCAGATCAGGCGGGACAGCGAGAGCGAGGGGAACGTGATCTTCAGCTACTCCATCACCAACGGAAACGCCCGCCGTGACGCGGACTACAACGGCACCGTCCAGTTCGTGCGGAAGTCGGACGAGAAGGTGCTGGGCAGCACCAGCTACTCGGTCAGGGACCTGGCCCCGGGCAAGACCGAGAGCGGCCGGGTCAAGACCACCGTCACGAGCTATGACAACGACATGAAGACCCTGGTCGGGAAGTGCACGATCCGGTCCGTCTACAAGACGAACGCCTTCTGATCAGCCCAAGGGCCTGACCAAGGGAACCGCGTTCATCGTGCTACCGCAGGAAGCGGACGGCCCGTGCGCTGACAGGCGCGATGCCCTTGAGGGCCGGCGGTGAAACGCGAACGGGAGGGAACGGGCCCTTGGAACCCCTGGTTCATCGCCGGAGGACTGGCCTTCGGCCTCGCCACCCCTAGGCGGGCAGGTCGTCCAGCCGTCCCGCCTTCGCGGCGTGCAGGAAGGCGCGCAGCGCGGCGGGGCGGGTGGTCATGACGGTGCCGGGGATGTCGCTCTCCCGAAGCGCGATCCGGCTGTCGCCCGTGCTGGCCACTTCCACGCAGGCGTTGCCGCCATCCTCGGAGAACGACGACTTAGTCCAGGTCGGCTCGGGCATGGCACCTCTCACACGTCTTTGGCGATTGCGCGGATGAAGTCCCTCGACTCCTTCGGCGCCAACGCTACCTTCTCGATCGCGCCGAGTCGCTTGCGGAAATGGGCAAGTTGCGTCGGGGAGTCGATGAAGACCGCGCCTGTCGGCGAGTCCATGTGCACCGTGTCCAAGCGCGGGTTCAGCGCCTCGGCGTACAGGACGGACTCACCGGCCATCGGAAAGCCGCCTGCCGCGAACGGGATGACGCGGATAGTGACGTTGTCGCGTTCGCTTGAATCCAGCAGGTGCGCCAGTTGCGCGCGAGCCACTTCACGGCCACCGAACTGCATACGCAGCGCGGCCTCTTGGATCAGCGCCATAAACGGCGCCGCTTTGTCCCTGGTGATGACCGCCCGGCGGGCCATGCGGTGTGCGACGCGTAGTTCCACCTCAAGGCGCGGCAGCGCAGGCACGATGAGGTCGAAGAGGGCGCGGGCGTGCTCCTCGATCTGGAGCAAGCCGGGCACATGCGCAGTCTGGACGGTGCGCAGACGCAGAGCGTCGTGCTCGATCTCCGAGACGTCCAGGAAGCCTGGCGGGATCTTGCCCCGGTACTCCTCCCACCAGGGCTTCCGTCGACGTTCGGTCATCCGGGCCAAGGCGTCGATGAGGGCGTCGTCGTCGCATTGGTAGATGGCCGCCAAGCGGCGTACGCGCTCCTCGCTGACACCGAAGCGTCCGCTCTCGATGTTGGAGATCATCGTGCGATCCGTGCCGAGGAGCCCACCCGCCGTCGGTGCGGACATCCCGGCTTCCTCTCGAAGCCGTCGCAGCTCGGCACCCAATCGGCGCTGCCGGACAGTCGGCCCTGTTTTCGCCATCTCAACCTCCCTTTACTGCCGCCAGTTTGCCGTTCTCAAGCCCGAAGGTCCGCTCAAAAATCCGTCTTCACCCGTTCGAGCGAAAGCCGTATCACGGGTTAGCTAGTCAGGCTTACGGTGTGAGGCGCGCCACTCACCAACGGGCGAACCCACGGAGGCACCCTCATGCCCGAAGACCTCGCACCGACGCCGTTCGACGAGCCCTGGGAGTACGAGATCCGCATCCCGCGTGACCCGCGCGGGCCGGGGATCGCCAGGACCACCCTGCGGGCCGTGCTCGACGCCCATGGCCTCCCGGAGCTGACCATGCGCGCCGAACTGCTCGCCTCGGAGCTGGCCACCAACGCCGTGCGCTACGCCGACGGCCCCGCCGGGGTGCGAATCGCCTGGTGGTCGCCGGTCCTCCGGGTCAGCGTGTGGGACACCTGCTCGGAGCTGCCCGATCCGCTGGCGTTCCGCACGGAGGCCGTCGACGGGGAGTGCGAGCGGGGGCGGGGGCTCTACATCCTGGACGTGGTCGCCGACCGGTGGGGTGGGCTGGCGATCGGGGAGGACCCCTTCGGGGTCGGCGGCAAGACCGTCTGGTTCGAGCTGGGGGCGGGCAAGCCGCCGCAGCCACCCGGCGCGGCCGCTACCGTACCCGTATGAACATCTGCGTCTTCTGCTCCGCCGCTGACCTCGATGATCGTTACACCGTTCCCGCCCGCGAATTCGCCGGGCTGATCGGTCGGGGCGGTCACACCCTCGTCTGGGGCGGGTCCGACGTCGGGCTGATGAAGGTCATGGCGGACGGGGTCCGGGAGAGCGGCGGGCGGCTGGTCGGGGTGTCCGTGGAGTTCCTCCAGGACAAGGCCCGCGAGGACGCCGACGAGATGGTGGTCACAGGGGACCTCGCCGAGCGCAAGGCGGAGATGCTGGCCCGTTCCGACGCTATCGTGATCATGGTGGGCGGGACCGGGACGCTGGACGAGGCGACCGAGATCCTGGAGCTGAAGAAGCACAACCTGCACGCCAAGCCGGTGGTCCTGCTCAACGCGGCCGGTTTCTACGACGGCCTCAAGGAGCAGTTCCAGCGGATGGAGAAGGAAGGGTTCCTTCCCGTGCCGCTGACCGAGCTGGTCTTCTTCGCGGAGGACGGGGTCGGTGCGATGGCGTATCTGGAGGAGAGCCACGGCGTCCGCTGAGGGGTGCGTGGTACCTATGGGGCCATGGGTACACATGTGATCACCGGGGCGGGTTCCGGCATCGGGACGGCCGTCGCGGAGCGGCTGGCCGAGCGGGGCGAGGAGTTGTGGCTGCTGGCGCGGGACGCCGGCCGGGCCAAGGAGCTGGCGGAACAATTCCCGGGTGCGAAGACCATCGTCGGGGACCTCGGCGAGCCGGAGCGGCTCTCCTGGGCGCTCAGCCACCAGCAGCTGCCCGACCGGGTGGACTCGCTGCTGCACATCGCGGGAGTGATCGAGCTCGGCGCGATCGGTGAGCTGACCCCCAAGGTGTGGAACCAGCAGCTGGCCGCCAACCTGGTCGCGCCCGCCGAGCTGACCCGGCTGCTGCTGCCCCAGCTGCGCGCGGCGCGCGGGCATGTGCTCTTCGTCAACTCCGGCGCCGGGTTCCGGGCCAACGCCCAGTGGGGCGCGTACGCGGCGACCAAGCACGGTCTGCGCGCGCTGGCCGAGGCGCTGCGCGCGGAGGAGGCGGGCAACGGCGTGCGTGTCACCTCCGTCTACCCCGGGCGGACGGCGACGCCGATGCAGCAGAAGGTGCACCAGCAGGAGGGCAGGGAGTACGACCCGGAGCGCTGGATCGCGCCGGAGTCGGTGGCCACCACCATCCTCACCGCACTCGACCTGCCGCGCGACGCGGAGATCACGGACCTGTCGGTACGGCCTCAGGGCTGACCTGGTCGGACACCCGCTGACCCGGCCGCTCCGGCCGGGTCAGCACTGCACGGTCGCGACATAGTCGAAGGCGAAGAACGCGAAGGCGGCGACGAAGACCAGGACGACGCTGAGGAAGGCCAGCTGACCCACCGCCACCCGCAGCATCCGCGAGTCGCCCGGGGCGCGCACCGTCGCCGCCTGCGGGTCGGCGGGGTGGTAGTGCGCGACGAGGACATCGCCCTGCACCCGGCTCACCGGTCCGCCCGCCTCCTCGAACCGCACCGGCCGCCCCTCGGGGCCGGTGAACTCGTACACATGGTGCAGGGTCGTGGAGGTGCGCTCTCCGCTGCCGTGCACCTTGGTGAACTTCCGCACCACCATCGCCTCGGCGGTGTGCCCGGACCGCCAGATCGCCAGGATCCGGCGCACCTTCCGCGCCGTGCGGGCCATGCCGTACAGCACGGCGCAGCCCATGAGGGCGGGCACGGCGAGAAACACGGTGGTGGCGAACACAAGGACCTCCTTCGGGCCACGCGGGGCGCCGGGGACGGCACCGGTGCGGCGGGACGAACCGCAGGTCAAGACGGCATTCTCGGGGTGCGGGTTCCGCTTCGCGGCCCATCGGCTCGTAACCTTGCTCAGGTGAGCGAGAAGAAGAGACACGGCTGGGGCCCGGGGGCGGCGACCGGGATCGGGTCGATGCCGGGCGGAGACGCGCGGGAGGCGGCGAAGACCGTCACCGGGTCGCTGGAGACGCTGCCGTACCTGCCGGAGCTTCCCGGGCGCGGACCCGGCGCGGACATGATCGGGCGGACCACCGGCCTGCTGGTCGAGCTGTACGCCCATGTGGAGCCCAGCGGCTGGCGGGTCAGCGACCGGCCCGGACGGGACACCAAACGGGCCCGCTCCTGGATGGTCGAAGACCTCGACGCCCTGGAGGAGTTCACCCAGGGGTACACGGGGGCGCTCAAGGTGTCCGCGGTCGGGCCGTGGACGCTGGCCGCGGCCCTGGAACTCCGCGGCGGCGAGGCCGCGATCAGCGACCCGGGCGCCTGCCGGGACCTGGCCGGATCGCTCGCCGAGGGGCTGCGCGCGCACCTCGCCGAGGTGCGCCGCCGGGTGCCCGGCGCCGAGCTGGTGCTCCAGCTCGACGAGCCGTCCCTGACCGCGGTGCTCACCGGCCGGATCCGCACCGCCAGCGGCTACCGCACCCACCGGGCGGTGGACCGGGGCGTCGTCGAGGGCGCCCTGCGCGAGGTGATGTCCGTGGCCGGGGAGGCGCCGGTGGTGGTGCACTCCTGCGCCCCCGCCGTGCCCTTCGCGCTGCTGCGGCGGGCCGGGGCGAGCGCCGTCTCCTTCGACCTGTCGCTGCTCACCGAGCGTGAGGAGGAGACGATCGGTGAGGCCGTCGAGGCCGGGACCACGCTCTTCGTCGGCGCCGTGCCCACAACCGACGGCCCGTTGTCAGACCCTGCCGGTAGCGTCATGGGTGTCAGGACGCTGTGGCGCAGGCTGGGGCTGTCGCCGGGGACCCTCGCGGAGTCCGTGGTGGTCACCCCCGCCTGCGGGCTGGCGGGCGCATCCCCCGGGTACGCGCGCGCCGCGCTGGCCCACTGCGTCCGGGCTGCGAGATCACTCGCGGACAACCCTGAGTGACGGAAGACGGAAGGACGAACGGTGGCTGGCGAACAGCAGTCGGCGGTGCCCGCCGAGGCACGGGAGAAGCACGCCCAGCTCGCTGAGCAGATCGAGGAGCACCGCTTCCGGTACTACGTCAAGGACGCCCCGGTCATCAGCGACGCGGCCTTCGACAAGCTGCTGCGCGAGCTGGAGGCGCTGGAGGAAGAGCACCCCGAGCTGCGCACCCCCGACTCGCCCACCCAGAAGGTCGCGGGGGCGTACGAGACGGAGTTCACCGCGGTCGAGCACCGCGAGCGGATGCTCTCGCTGGACAACGCCTTCGAGGACGACGAGCTGGCGGCCTGGGCCGAGCGCATCGGCCGGGAGCTGGGCGCGCCGGCCGCGGGCGGCGGTTCCTACCACTTCCTGTGCGAGCTGAAGGTCGACGGCCTCGCGGTCAACCTCACCTACGAGCACGGCCGGCTGACCCGCGCCGCGACCCGCGGCGACGGCCGCACCGGCGAGGACATCACCCCCAACGTCCGCACCATCGCCGAGATCCCGGACCGGCTGGCCGGCGACCGGGTGCCGGAGCTGGTGGAGGTCCGCGGCGAGGTGTACTTCCCCCGCGAGCGGTTCGACGAGCTCAACGCCCGCCTGGTGGAGGCCGGCAAGCCCCCCTTCGCCAACCCGCGGAACGCCGCCGCCGGTTCGCTGCGCCAGAAGGACCCCAAGGTCACCGCCTCCCGGCCGCTGCACATGGTGGTGCACGGCGTCGGCGCCCGCGAGGGCTTCCACATCGACCGCCAGTCGCAGGCGTACGAGCTGCTGCGCGAGTGGGGCCTGCCGACCGCCGCGCACGCCAAGGTCGTCGACTCGATCGAGGACGTGCGGGCGTACATCGCGCACTACGGCGACACCGACACCCGGCACTCGGTGGAGCACGAGATCGACGGCGTCGTCGTCAAGCTCGACGAGATCCCGCTCCAGGGCCGGCTGGGCTCCACCTCGCGCGCCCCGCGCTGGGCGATCGCCTGGAAGTACCCGCCCGAGGAGGTCAACACCAAGCTCGTCGACATCCGGGTCGGGGTCGGCCGCACCGGCCGTGTCACCCCCTACGCCGTGGTCGAGCCGGTCACCGTCGCCGGCTCCGAGGTCGAGTTCGCCACCCTGCACAACCAGGACGTGGTCAAGGCCAAGGGCGTGCTGATCGGCGACACCGTGGTGCTGCGCAAGGCCGGTGACGTCATCCCGGAGATCCTGGGCCCGGTCGTCGATCTGCGGGACGGCACCGAGCGGGAGTTCGTGATGCCCGCGCAGTGCCCGGAGTGCGACAGCGCGCTCCAGCCGATGAAGGAGGGCGACGTCGACCTGCGCTGCCCGAACGCCCGCTCCTGCCCGGCCCAGCTGCGGGAGCGGATCTTCTACCTCGTCGGCCGCAGATGCCTGGACATCGAGAACTTCGGCTATGTCGCGGCCGCCGCCCTCACCCAGCCGCTGGAGCCCTCCCCCGAGCTCTCGGCTCCGCTCGAGCAGGGGGCACCCCCATCCCCGCCGCTGCGGGACGAGGGCGACCTGTTCGACCTGACCGTCGAGGAGCTGCTGCCCATCCGCAGTTACGTCCTCGACCCGGACAGCGGCCTGCCCAAGCGCGACCCGAAGACCGGCGAGGAGAAGATCGTCACCTTCTTCGCCAACCAGAAGGGCGAGCCCAAGAAGAACACCCTCGCGATGCTGGCGAACATCGAGGCCGCCAAGGAGCGCCCACTGGCCCGGATCATCACCGGGCTGTCGATCCGCCACGTGGGGCCGGTGGCCGCCGACGCGCTCGCCCGCGAGTTCCGCTCCATCGACCGCATCGCCGAGGCGGACGAGGCGGAGCTGGCCGCCGTCGAGGGCGTGGGGCCGACCATCGCCGCCTCGGTGAAGCAGTGGTTCGCCGAGGAGTGGCACCGCCAGATCATCGAGAAGTGGCGGGCCGCCGGAGTCCGGATGGAGGAGGAGGGCGGCGAGGAGGAAGGCCCGCGCCCGCTGGAAGGGCTGACGGTCGTGGTGACCGGCACCCTCCAGTCGTATACGAGGGACGGCGCCAAGGACGCCCTGCAGAGCCGTGGCGCAAAAGTCACCGGTTCCGTCTCGAAGAAGACCGGATTTGTTGTCGTCGGCGACAACCCGGGTTCCAAGTACGACAAGGCGATGCAGCTGAAGGTGCCGGTGCTCGACGACGCCGGATTCGCCGTCCTGCTCGAGCAGGGGCCCGACGCCGCGCGCGAAGTCGCCCTCACCCCAACGGAGTAGCGCCTCACCCGATCGGCCGCGCGGGCGTCCGGGGAATCCCCCGGGGTTCTCCCGGTGCCCGCGCGCCGATCGACTCCGAGGTGACGCGCCGTCACCGGCCGCACCGCGCAGAGCAGACGAGACCGGCCATATCCGGCCGGGGGTAGTTCCGGGCATAGCCAGCGGGCATCACCCTTACAGCGCATACCAGATGGTTATGGATGGTCGGGTGGCATTCGGGCAACCGCTGCCGATCGCCGCCCGTCATCGCCATCGGCCGCCTACTGTTGAGGAGTGCGCCTGCCATGGTGCGGGCACCGCCGGCTGTGAGAGGGACGGGTATGGAACCGACCGACAGCGCCGCCCCGGCGTCCCGACTGCGCGGTGCGGTGCAGCCGATCCTGCCCTCCGCAGCCCTCGCGCTGTCGGTGCTCGCCGTCACCATCGGCGTCTTCCGAGTGCACGATGCCGGCCACGCGCTCTTCCCCGCCGGCACCGTCGGATGGTCACTGGCCGTGCTCACCGGCATCATCGTCGGCCACCTGGTCGCGCTGGGCCGCGACCGCTGGTGGGGCGGTACCGGCTCCGGCGCCGCGTTAACCCTCGCCACCCTCCTGCTGTTCGGCTGGATGCCGGCCGTGCTGGTCAGCCTGGCCGTGGTGGTGCTGGTCGGCGCAGCCCGCCGCACCCGATGGCGGCCGGCGCTGCTGCACGGCTCGGTCGACATCCTCGGCATCGGCGCCGCCGCGCTCACCCTCGCCGCGTGTGGCACCGTCCCCTCCGTGGAGAACCCCTGGCACCCCGACGGCTGGGAGCTGTCCGCCGCCCCCCAGCTGGCCCTGTCGGCGTTCACCTATCTGCTGGTCACCCGCGCCCTGCTGTGGTGCGCCATCGCCCCGCCCGGCGCTAGCTTGCGCACTGTCGCCCGCTCCGCCCTGGTCCGGCAGGCCCTGGTCGGCATCGCGCTGCTGGGCATCGCCCCGCTCATCGTGGTCGTCGCCGACCACCGGCCGCTGATGCTCCCGCTGTTCGCGGTGCCGCTGATCGCCCTCGACTCCACGCTGTGGATCGCCCGCATCCGGGCCGAGGAGCAGCTGCGCGACCCGCTGACCGGCCTGCCCAACCGCCAGTGGCTGCTGGACCGCACCTGGTCGGCCCTGGACGAAGCGGAGCGGGCGGGGGCCCGCGCCGCCCTCGTCCTGATCGACCTCGACCGCTTCCGCTCGGTCAATGACACCCTCGGCCATCTGGCCGGTGACCGGCTGCTGCTCCAGATCGCCGAACGGCTCCGCGTCGCCCTGCCGCGCGGCGCGGAGGCCGCCCGGCTCGGCGGCGACGAGTTCGCGGTGCTGCTGCCCACCGCCGACTCGCTCACCAGCGCCCAGCGGGTCGCCCGCAACCTCATCTCCGCGCTCGGCTCCCCCCTCGACCTGGACGGCCTCACCCTCGTCCTGGAAGCCAGCGCCGGCGTCGCCGTCTACCCCGACCACGCCCTGGACGCCGAAGGGCTGCTGCGCCGCGCCGACGTCGCGATGTACCAGGCGAAGCGGGACCGCAGCGGCGCCGAGGTCTACGAGGCGCGGCGCGACGGCAACACCCCCGACCGGCTCGGCCTCCTCGGCGATCTGCGGCGCGCCCTGGACGCGGGCGAGGTGGAGCTGCACTACCAGCCCAAAGTCGGCTTCGACGGCCAGGTCGCCGGGCTGGAGGCGCTGGTCCGCTGGGTCCACCCGGACCGGGGCCGGGTCCCCCCGGACGAGTTCATCGCCATAGCCGAGAGCTCCGGGCTGATGCCGCGGCTCACCGAGTACGTCCTGGAGACCGCGCTCGGGCAGGTCGCCCGGTGGCGGGCGGACGGACTGGAGGTGCCCGTCGCGGTCAACGTCTCCCCGCGCGACGTCCACACCCCCGGCTTCGCGGGCGCGGTCGCCGGACGGCTGGCCCGCCACGGGGTGCCGCCGGGCGCCCTCCAGCTGGAGATCACCGAGCACGTGCTGCTGGAGGACCCGCAGCGGGCCGCGGACACGCTGGCCGGGCTCACCGGCCACGGCGTGAAGATGTCGCTGGACGACTTCGGCACGGGGTACTCCTCGCTGGTCCACCTGCGGCGGCTGCCGGTCAGCGAGCTGAAGATCGACCGGTCCTTCGTGGCCCGGCTGGCCGTGGACGCCCAGGACGCGGAGATCGTGCGCTGCACGGTCGATCTGGCGCACTCGCTGGGGCTGTGTGTGGTTGCCGAGGGCGTCGAGGACGACGAGACCTGGGAGCGGCTGCGCGACCTGGGGTGCGATGCGGTGCAGGGGTGGCTGGTGGCGGCGGCGATGCCGCCGGAGGAGACGACGGCGTGGTTGCGGGCGCGGGGCGAGGGGGCGCTGCGGCCGCTGCCGGGCGCGCCTGCGGCGCCTGCGGCGATCGAACCGGCGGTCGCGGATCAGCCGGTGACGTAGCGCGGCCCTTTGCTGGCGGCGTGGGGGACGCGCTGTCCGGTGGTGGGTCGGGGGCGCCACCGGGGCATCTCCTCGGGCAGTGAACCCGTCTGCCCGATCGCAAGGTGAACGTCCGTTTGGTTCACTGCCCTGCGGGGAGTGCCCCGGCACGCCCCCTCCCGCCGTCGCAGCGCCCGCCCCGAAACCTCCCCGTCCCTTCCATCGTCGCGACCACGACCCGTACTCATCCCATCCGGGCGGGAAAATTCAGCCCCTCCGGCGTTTGAGGAGCGGGGTCCGGGGCGGAGCCCCGGTTCGGGCACGGATGGAGCCTGACGGAGGGCCCGAGCAGGAAAATCCAGCCTCTCCGGCGATTGAGGAGCGGGGTCCGGGGCGGAGCCCCGGGTCAGGGAGGCGCAGGGCCAGGCGGGGGTGATTTCGCGGGCGCCCGCCGCACGGCGATAAGCGTTTCGCCCGCAGCACCCCCCGCGCCATAGGATTGGCCGCGAAACCAACACACTCACCCTGAGGATCGCTGCATGCCTGGCATCACGCGCGAGGAGGTCGCCCACCTCGCCCGGCTGGCGCGTCTGGAGCTGAAGGACGAAGAGCTCGACCACTTCGCCGGACAGCTGGACGACATCATCGGCGCGGTCGCCCGCGTCTCCGAGGTCGCCGACCAAGACGTACCGCCGACCTCTCACCCGCTGCCGCTGACCAATGTCATGCGACCGGACGAGGTCCGTCCGTCGCTGACTCCGCAGGCCGCGCTCTCCGGCGCCCCGGCCCAGGAGCAGCAGCGTTTCAAGGTGCCGCAGATCCTGGGGGAGGAGTGATCGCCATGGCAGACCTGACCAAGCTCACGGCCGCCGAGACCGCGGCCAAGATCGCGTCCGGCGAGGTCACCGCCGTCGCGGTCACCGAGGCCCACCTGGCCCGGATCGAGGCCGTCGACGAGAAGGTGCACGCGTTCTTGCACGTGGACCGGGAGGGCGCGCTCGCCCAGGCCCGTGCCGTGGACGAGAAGCGGGAGCGGGGCGAGAAGCTCGGGCCACTGGCCGGTGTGCCGCTCGCGCTCAAGGACATCTTCACCACCAAGGGCGTGCCGACCACCGTCGGCTCGAAGATCCTTGAGGGCTGGATCCCGCCGTACGACGCGACGCTGACCCGCAAGCTCAAGGAAGCGGACGTCGTCATCCTCGGCAAGACCAACATGGACGAGTTCGCCATGGGGTCGTCGACGGAGAACAGCGCCTTCGGGCCGACGGGCAACCCCTGGGACCTGACCCGGATCCCGGGTGGCTCCGGTGGTGGGTCGAGCGCCGCGCTCGCCTCCTTCCAGGCCCCGCTGGCCATCGGCACCGACACCGGCGGCTCCATCCGCCAGCCGGCCTCCGTCACCGGAACCGTCGGCGTCAAGCCCACGTACGGTGGGGTGTCCCGGTACGGCATGGTGGCCTTCTCCTCGTCCCTGGACCAGGGCGGGCCGTGTGCCCGTACCGTCCTGGACGCGGCGCTGCTGCACGAGGTGATCGCCGGCCACGACCCGCTGGACTCCACCTCCATCGACGCGCCCGTCCCGCCGGTCGTCGAGGCGGCCCGCAACGGCAACGTCACCGGCATGCGCGTCGGTGTGGTCAAGCAGTTCCGCGGCGAGGGCTACCAGGCCGGCGTGATGCAGCGCTTCGACGAGTCCGTCGAGCTGCTGAAGGAGCTGGGTGCCGAGATCGTCGAGCTGGACTGCCCGTCCTTCGACCTCGCCCTCTCCGCGTACTACCTGATCGCCCCGTCGGAGTGCTCCTCCAACCTGGCCCGCTTCGACGCCATGCGCTACGGCCTGCGGGTCGGCGACGACGGCACCCGGTCGGCCGAGGAGGTCACCTCCCTCACCCGTGAGGCGGGCTTCGGCGCCGAGGTCAAGCGCCGGATCATGCTCGGCACCTACGCGCTCAGCTCCGGCTACTACGACGCGTACTACGGCAGTGCCCAGAAGGTCCGCACCCTCATCACCCGGGACTTCGAGCGGGCCTTCGAGCAGGTCGACGTGATCGTGTCGCCGACCACGCCGACCACCGCCTTCCCGATCGGCGAGCGCGTCGACGACCCGATGGCGATGTACCTCGCCGACCTGTGCACCATCCCCACCAACCTGGCGGGCAACGCGGCCATGTCGCTGCCCTGCGGCCTCGCGCCGGAGGACGGGCTGCCGGTGGGCCTGCAGATCATCGCTCCCGCCATGGCCGACGACCGCCTGTACCGGGTGGGTGCCGCGGTCGAGGCCGCGTTCATCGCCCGGTGGGGTCACCCGCTGCTTGAGGAGGCACCTTCGCTGTGAGTGCGATCAAGAAGGCCAAGAGCTTCAAGAAGTCCAAGCCCGGTCTGTACCTGTCCATCTGCGGCTCCGCGTTCGGGGCCATCAGCGCCGCCAAGCAGATCAAGGCGGCCCGCGCCGACGAGGACAAGCTCCAGTTCCTCGACGCGCTGGTCTCCGCCGCCGCCGTCGTCACCACCGTCGCCCTGCTCGTACGAGAGCTCAAGCGCCTCGGCGAAGACGACGTCCTCGCGGACTGAGTGCCGAGGGACTGAGAGGTTAGTTTTCCGTGACCGTCACTGAACTGGTGTCGTACGAGGACGCGCTGGCCACCTTCGAGCCCGTGATGGGCCTTGAGGTGCACGTCGAACTCGGCACCAAGACCAAGATGTTCTGCGGGTGCTCCACGGCGCTGGGCGCCGAGCCGAACACGCAGACCTGCCCCACCTGCCTCGGCCTGCCCGGCTCGCTGCCGGTGATGAACGCCACCGGCGTCGAGTCCGCGATCCGCATCGGCCTCGCGCTGAACTGCGAGATCGCCGAGTGGTGCCGCTTCGCCCGGAAGAACTACTTCTATCCGGACATGCCGAAGAACTTCCAGACCTCGCAGTACGACGAGCCGATCGCCTTCAACGGCTATCTGGACGTCCAGCTGGAGGACGGCGAGGTCTTCCGCGTGGAGATCGAGCGCGCCCACATGGAGGAGGACACCGGCAAGTCGACCCACGTCGGCGGTGCCACCGGCCGTATCCACGGCGCCACGCACTCGCTGCTGGACTACAACCGCGCCGGCATCCCGCTCATCGAGATCGTCACCAAGCCGATCGTCGGTGCCGGGGACCGCGCGCCGGAGGTCGCCAAGGCGTACGTGGCCGAGCTGCGTGAGCTGATCAAGGCGCTGGGCGTCTCCGAGGCCCGCATGGAGATGGGCCAGATGCGCTGCGACGTCAACCTGTCGCTGCGGCCCAAGGGCGTCGAGAAGTTCGGCACCCGCTCCGAGACGAAGAACGTCAACTCGCTGCGCAGCGTCGAGCGGGCGACCCGTTTCGAGATCATGCGGCACGCGGCCGTGCTGACCTCCGGCGGCACGGTGATCCAGGAGACCCGGCACTTCCACGAGGAGGACGGCTCCACCACCTCCGGCCGGGTCAAGGAAGAGGCCGAGGACTACCGCTACTTCCCCGAGCCGGACCTGGTGCCGGTGGCGCCGGCGCGTGACTGGGTCGAGGAGCTGCGGGCCACGCTGCCCGAGCTGCCCCGGCTCCGCCGCAACCGGCTCCGTGAGGAGTGGGGGATCTCCGAGCACGAGATGCAGTCCGTGCTCAACGCGGGCGCCATCGACCTGATCACCGCCACCATCGACGCGGGCGCGGACGCCGCCGCGGCCCGTAAGTGGTGGATGGGCGAGCTGGCCCGCCGCGCCAACGAGACCGGCGTCGAGCTGGCCGCCCTGGAGATCACCCCGGTCCAGATCGCCCGGGTCTGCGCGCTGGTGAAGGAGGGCTCGCTCAACGACAAGCTGGCCCGCCAGGTGATCGAGGGCGTGCTGGCCGGCGAGGGCGACCCGGACGCGGTCGTCGAGAAGCGCAGCCTGAAGATCGTCTCCGACGAGGGTGCGCTCGGCACCGCCGTCGACGAGGCGATCGCGGCCAACGCGGCGATCGCCGACAAGATCCGTGGCGGCAAGGTCGCCGCGGCCGGCGCCCTGGTCGGCGCGGTCATGAAGGCCACCCGTGGCCAGGCCGACGCCGCGCGGGTGCGCGAGCTGATCCTCGAGCGGCTCGGCGTCGAGGGCTGACCTTTTAAGGCAGATACGCCGATGGCGGCGGTGCCCCCGAGAGGGAGCACCGCCGCCATCGGCGTATCCGGGCCTCGGTCGGGTCAGCTGGTGCCGATGACGATGGCCAGCGGGTGGTCCTTGTCCACGGCGTTCGGGTCCCCGCTGATCAGGTCCTCGCCCATGTACAGGCGCTTCTTCGCGTAGTGGTGCACACCGCCCGCGTCGAAGGCCGACTCCTTGTCGTGGAACTCGCTCGCGGTCTGGAAGACCTGGGTCTTCTTGCGGGATGCGGGGTCGATCCGCCAGATCCCGCCGGCCTCGCCGGAGAGCTGGGACTCCTGGTACGCGATCACCGACCCGTCCTCGTCGAGCCCGAGCAGCTTGAGATTGACGCCCTCCAGGCCGGGGGTCTTCCCGGCCTCCTTGCCGGTCTTCAGATCGAAGGCGATGACGTCGTTGTACGTGGCGGCCTCGACGTCCTGGTTGGTGGCCACGAAGACGGCGTCGGCCGCCTTGCTGACCACCGCGCCCTGGCAGACGTCCACCATGTCCGCGTCGCAGTCGGTGTCGTACTTCTTGGCCGGGATGGAGATCTCGCTGCGGAGCTTCCCCGCCTTGGCGCTGTCGTCGATGGCGCTGATGGTGGCGATGCCGGTGGCCGCGTCGTCCGACTCCTTGGCGGTGCCCACGACCAGCGGGTCGGTGGAGAGGATGTGCGCGTCCTCGACGCCCTCGGGAAGCTTGTAGGTCGAGGTGACCGCCCGCGTCCTGGGGTCGATGGTCTGTACGTCCAGCGGCGGGGTGTCCGCTTCCCCGCACTGCTGGATCGCGACGATCTTGTCGGTGCCACCGGCGTAGCCGATGTCCTCGCACTCCTTGTCTTCCTGGAGCTGCCATGCCGGCTTGCCGTCCAGCGTCCAGCCCGCGCCGCCGTCGCCGACCTCCGCCGCTGCGGCGACCGTGCCGCCGCCGATGGTCACCGAGTCGAAGTCGGAGGCCGATCCGTAGGAGTCGGCCGCCTCCCGCTTCCAGAGAAGCTTGCCCTTGTTCAGATCCACCAGGCCGACCTGGGTGCAGGTCTGGTCCTTCCCCGGCTTCTCGAAGAGGATCGCGGTCATACCCTCCTTGGTGACCTGCGGTGACGCCTGGCAGAGCCGTCCGCCCAGCGGGATCTCCCAGGAGGGCTCGCCGCCCTCCAGCGGGTAGCCGACGATCTTGTTGACGTCACCCTTCACGAAGTTCTTGTCGGTCGTCCACAGGCCCGGGACGGGTATGGGGTCGTCCTTGCTGAGCCCCTTCGGCATGGGCACGGAGCTGAGGACGCGCGCCTGGGGGGCCTGCTGCTCCTGGGAGCCACCGCCGCCCCCGTCGTCCTTCGTGGCCAGCCAGACGCCGCCGACGACGAGCAGCAGAGCCGCCGCCCCCGCCCCGATGACCACTCCCCGGGACGACCCGGATCGTCGGCGATCGGCGCGCCGGCGACCGCCGCCGCCGGGCGGTGGAGTGGGCGAGGGGTAGCCGTTCGGGGCTCCCTGGCCGACACCGGGTGGACCGGCCTGCGGCATCCCCGGGCCGGGGTATGGCTGGTGCGGCGGCGGAGGCGGTTGCGACATCGGGACTTCTCCTTCTCACGGGCCGGGGGAAGCGGCCGTCAAGAAGGCGTCGTCCGACGCGGAGAACAGCACGGGCCGATCCGGCCCGTGCCGGTTCATAACGCAAGCTTCGCCGTCGATCCTTCCTCGACGGCTCCGCTCAATCAACCGGAACTGCCCTGTTCCATATGTCAGTTGAACTGATCCGCAGGGTATTTACCGCCGGGTGCCGATGACGACCGTGGCGTACAGCTCCTCGCACTCGACCACCTGGGGTATCAGTCCGGCGCGGGCGACGGCCTCGGCGGTCAGCGGCGCCTGCCGCTCACTGGTCTCGATCAGCAGCCGGCCGCCCGGCGCCAGCCAACCGGGGGCGGCGGCCGCCACCCGCCGCTGCACATCGAGGCCGTCCGCGCCGCCGTCCAGCGCCACCCTCGGCTCATGGTCCCGGGCCTCCGGCGGCAGCAGCCCGATCGCCTCGGTGGGGACGTACGGGGCGTTGGCGACCAGGACGTCGACGCGGCCGCGCAAACCGGCGGGCAGCGGCTCGTAGAGATCGCCCTCGAAGACCTGGCCGGCGAAGGGCGCGAGGTTGCGGCGGGCGCAGGCGACCGCCGCGGGGTCGATGTCGGCGGCGTACAGCTCGACCCGGCCCGCGGCCGCGCCCAGCGCGGCGCCCACCGCGCCGGAGCCGCAGCACAGATCGACCACGACGAGCGGGGACCGGGTCGCGGCCGGGCCGGCGATCCGCCCGGCGGCCTGCCGGGCGAGGAATTCGGTGCGGCGACGGGGCACGAAGACCCCGGGATCCACCGCGATCCGCAGACCGCAGAACTCCGCCCAGCCGAGGACCTGCTCCAGCGGCAGCCCGTCCACCCGCTGCCGGACCATGGCGTCCAGCTCGGCCGGGGTGCGGGCGGTGGAGATCAGCAGCTCCGCCTCGTCCTCGGCGAAGACGCAGCCGGCGGCGCGGAGCCGGGGCACGACAAAGGAGAAGGCGGGGGCGAGTGGGGAGGGGGCGGCCGACAGGGAGGCGGCGGAGGATGACGACGGGAGCGACATGGGAGCCTTTCGGGATCCGACGGGGCTCCCCGGCCACCTATGTCGAGGGGACCGTGCGGTCGCGAGAGAGGGGAGCCCGACCTGCTACAGCGGTAATCGGTCTCACCTCCTGAAAGTCGTTCACTATGCGACGCGGAAACACTACCCGAGGCGCACGGAGGGCGGAAACCCGCCAGTAGCCGAGCGGGAAAGTGGAGCTGTCCAGTCGGCCGACCGGCGTGTGGGGAAGTCCACAAAAGGGACAAAGGATCTTTTCGGGCTGCCACAGTGCAGAAGGGACTCGCCGCTCTCCTTGCCGCGCACATGATCGCGGGGCCGGACGCATACGGCGGGTTTCCTCTGCCCGACCGTACGACCCGTGCCCACGGGCAAAGGGGCTCCCCCCTTACGCCCAGGCGGCGCGGCAAACCGGAAAGCAGTTCATGGCCGCACTCGCCCGGTGGTGTCTCCGACACCGCCTCGTCGTCATCGTGCTCTGGCTGGCCGCCTTCGCGGGCGTCACCGCCGCAGCCGCTGTCGCCGGCTCCGCGTACTCCAAGAACTACAGCGTGCCGGACACCGAGTCCGCCAGGGCCACCGCGCTGCTGGCCAAGACCAACCCCGCCGAGGCCGGCGACGCCGACACCATCGTCTGGCACACCGAGCGCGGCACGGTACGCGCCGCGGCCGTCGAGGAGCGGATGACCGCCACCCTCGACCGCATCGAGCGGCTGCCCGGCGTCGCGTCCGTCTCCGGTCCGTACGGCGCCCAGAGCGCGGAGCGGATCAGCCAGGACGGGCAGACCGCCTACGCCACCGTCTCCTTCGACAAGCCCGCCGACGCCCTGGAGAAGGCGGACGTGCAGCGCGTGGTCGACACCGCACACGCCGCGGCCGACGACCACCTGACCGTGGCGCTCGGCGGCGCGGGCATCGAGCTGACCGAGTCACCCGCCACCGGGCACCTCAGCGAGATCATCGGGATCGCCGCGGCCGCCGTGGTGCTCTTCCTCGCCTTCGGCTCCCTCGCCGCCACCCTGCTGCCCATCGCCACCGCCCTGGTCGGCGTGGGCACCGCCTACGCCGGCATCGGACTGCTCGGCCACGCCATGACGGTCGCCGACTTCGCCCCGATGCTCGGCATGCTCATTGGGCTCGGCGTGGGCATCGACTACGCGCTGTTCATCGTCACCCGGCACCGGCGCGGCCTCAGAGCGGGGCTGCCGGTGGCCGAGGCCGCCCGCCGGGCGGTGGCCACCTCCGGCCGGGCCGTCGTCTTCGCCGGCGCGACCGTCTGCATCGCCCTGCTGGGCATGCTGGTGCTGCGGCTGAGCTTCCTCAACGGCGTCGCCGTCGCGGCCTCCCTCACCGTCGTGCTCACCGTGGCCGCCTCGGTCACCCTGCTGCCCGCCCTGCTCGGGGTGATCGGCATGAAGGCGCTCAGCCGTCGCGAGCGCCGGCAGCTGACCGAGAACGGCCCGCAGCCCGATGTGCCCACCGGCCTGACCGCCCGCTGGTCCCGCTTCGTCGAGCGCCGCCCCAAGCTGCTCGGCGCCCTGGCCGCCGTGCTGATGCTGATCATCGCGGTGCCCACCCTCTCCCTGCACCTGGGCAGCAACGACCAGGGCAACGACCCGGTCGGCAGCACCACCCGGCAGGCGTACGACCTGATCGCCGAGGGCTTCGGGCCCGGCGTCAACGGGCCGCTCACCCTGGCCGCCGACATCGACAGCGCCGCGGACAAGCTGGCCTTCTCCCAGCTGGCCGACACCCTGCGTGACACCGAGGGCGTCGCCTCGGTCAGCGGAGCCCCGCAGAGCGGCGGCACCGGCACCGGCGTGCTCACCGTGATCCCGGAGACCTCCCCGCAGTCCCAGGAGACCTCCGACCTGGTGGAGCGGCTGCGCCACGAGGTGGTGCCGGAGGCCGAGAAGGGCACCTCGCTCGACGTGTACGTGGGCGGGCTGACCGCCAGCTACGACGACTTCGCCTCCATGATCGTCAGCAAGCTGCCGCTCTTCGTCGGTGTGGTCGTCGCCCTCGGCTGCCTGCTGCTGCTCCTCGCCTTCCGCTCCATCGGCATCCCGCTCAAGGCCGCACTGATGAACATCGTCGCGGTCGCCGGCTCCTTCGGCGTGGTGGTCGCGATCTTCCAGTGGGGCTGGGGGAGCGGCCTGCTGGGACTCGGCAGTCCGGGGCCCATCGAGCCCTTCCTGCCGGTGATCATGGTCTCGGTGCTCTTCGGGCTCTCCATGGACTACCAGGTCTTCCTGGTCAGCCGGATGTACGAGGAGTGGCGCCAGACCCGCGACAACCGGGTCGCGGTCCGGGTCGGACTCGCCGAGACCGGACGTGTGATCAACTCCGCGGCGGTCATCATGATCGCGGTCTTCTCCGCCTTCGTGCTCAGCGGCGACCGGATCATCGCGATGTTCGGCATCGGCCTGGCGGCCGCGGTCGCCCTCGACGCCTTCGTGCTGCGCACGCTGCTGGTCCCCGCCCTGATGCACATGCTCGGCGGCGCCAACTGGTGGCTGCCGAAGTGGCTGGACCGGTGGCTGCCGCGCATCACCATCGAGCCGCCGGAGGAGACCGCCGAGGTCGAGGACGCGACCCGGGCCGAGGTGGACGCGGAAGCCGCGGCCGCCACGGAAGCCGAGGCGGCGCGGACCGGGGCGGCTCCGGTGGCGCTGCCGGCGCAGCGGCCCGGTGGGGCCGCGGCGCCGGGCGAGCGCATCCGCCGCTGAGCGGGATCAGGGGGTGTCCGGTGGGCCGACGCGACGTGGCGGAGGCACCTCGGACACCCCGGGGCCGTCAGCCCTGGCCGGAGGGCTCACCGCTGCCGTACGGGCGGGTGATGATCTCCATGAAGTGGCCGGACGGATCGATGAAGTACACGCCGTATCCGCCGTCATTGCGGTTGATCTCCCAGGGCCGCTTGCGGCCGGGGTCGGCGAAGTACTCGGCTCCGGTCTCCTTGATCCGCGCGAACATGGCCGAGAACTCGTCCTCGGGCACCAGGAACGCGTAGTGCTGCGGGGCGATCGTCTCCTCCGGGCTGGTCGCGAAGTCCAGGGTGACTCCGTTGCCCAGCTCCAGGGGGAGGAACGGGCCCCAGGGCTCACCGAGCTCCAGACCCAGGATGTTCGCCAGGAACTCGGCGGAGACCTGCCGGTCCCGGGCGCCGATGATGGTGTGGTTCAACTCGACTGACACGTGGAATGCCTCCGTAGGCATCTCCCGGGCACCTCCGCGCCTCACCCAGCCGGTGACCGACGTGCGATGCCGTACTCATGATCCTAGGCAGCGGCCGAGGGCACTGTCACTGCGCCTTCCGGCCTAGGACTCCGGCCCCTCGGCCCAGAACCCCGGCCCTCAGCTGATGTCCACCCGCAGGATCCGGTCGTCCGTCTTGCCCGGCTCGCCGCGCCCGTCGGTGTTGCTGGTGACCAGCCACAATCCGCCGTCGTCGGTCGCCACCACGGTACGCAGACGCCCGTACTCGCCCTCGAAGAACGCCTGCGGCCGGGCCACCGGTTCGGTGCCCCGCAGCGGGATGCGCCACAGCCGCTCCCCGCGCAGCCCGGCCATCCAGAGCGACCCCTTGGCGAAGGCGATGCCGCTGGGCGAGGCGTCGGCCGGCTTCCACTGCTCGACCGGGTCGATCAGCCGCGTCCCGTCCTCGGCGGTCTCCCCGTCCTCGGCCTTGCCCTCCTGCTCGGGCCAGCCGTAATTGCCGCCCGGCTGGATGAGGTTGAGCTCGTCCCAGGTGTCCTGCCCGAACTCCGAGGCCCACAGCCGCTTGTCCTTGTCCCAGGCCAGGCCCTGCACATTGCGGTGGCCGTACGAATAGACCACCGAGTCGGCGTCCGGATTGCCGTGCACCGGCCGGCCGTCCGGCGTCATCCGCAGGATCTTGCCGCCCAGCGACTCCTTGTCCTGGGACTGCGAGCGGTCCCCGCCCTCGCCGGTGCCCGCGTACAGCATCTTGTCCGGCCCGAAGGCGATCCGCCCGCCGTTGTGCACCACGCCCTTGGGGATGCCCCTCAGGATCGTGTCCGGCGCGCCGAGCTGCTCGCCGGGGGGCCGCTTGGTGTCGTAGATCATTCGGGCGATGCGGTTGTCGGAGCGGGTGGTGAAGTAGGCGTAGACCATGTGGTCGCTGCTGAAGTCGGGGGAGACCGCCAGCCCCAGCAGCCCCCCCTCGCCCTCGGGAGCCGCCCCGGCCACCGAACCCACCTCGGTCTTCTTGCCGCTCTCGCGCCCGATCCGGAAGATCTTCCCGGTGTCGCGGGAGGAGACCAGCAGGTCCCCGTCCGGCAGCGGCGCCAGCCCCCACGGCGACTCGATGCCGCCGGCGACCGTGCGGACCACCTTCGCCGAACCCTTCTCCGGCGCCCCCGACACGGTCGGCGAGGGGCTGCCGCCGGAGGACGGGGAGGTGGCGTCACCCGTCACGGAGGGGCTGCCGCTGCGCCGGCCGGCGGGGAAGTCGCCGCCATCGGACGAACAGCCCGCGGCCAGCAGCGCGGCGGCGGCGAACACGGCGGTCACTGCGGGACGTCGCACGGTCGGTTCCTCTCGGGGGCGTGGCGGGGCGTCGGTGCCGGAAGACGGCACCGATTCTTCTACACCACCGGGCCCGGCGTGATGATCTCCCGCCGCTTCGGCCGCCCCCTAGTCCCAGGAGCCCTGGGCGGGCGGCAGCGTCGCGATCTCGGCGAAGTCCTCGGCCGTCAGGGAGAGTTCCGCGGCCGCCGCGTTCTCGACCGCCCACCGCTCCCGCTTGGTGCCCGGCACGGGCACCACATGCCGGCCCTGGGCGAGCAGCCAGGCCAGCGCCACCTGAGCAGGTGTGGTGGACTCCCCGTGCCGCCGCGCGACCCGGCGCAGCCCGGCCACGATCGGCTGGTTGGCCGCCATCATCTCCGCGGTGAAGCGCGGATGCCGCGCCCGGACGTCGTCCGGCTCGAAGCCCTGACCCGGCGTCAGAGTGCCGCTGAGGAAGCCGTTTCCGAGTGGCATCGCGGCCAGGAAGCCGACACCGCGCGCCCCGCACCAGGGGACCAGCGCCTGAAGCGCCTCCGGTGACCACACCGACAGCTCCGCCTGCACACAGCTCACCGGGAAGATCTGCTGCACCCGCTCCAACTGGCGTATCGCGGCCGCCTGCGTGCTCAGGGGGTGTCCCCCCGGCCCGCCGCCGGCGGCGCCGCGGCGCGGGCCGCGCCCGGCCTTCTGGAAGGCGCACAGCCCCAGCGCCCGCACCTTCCCGGCCGCGACCAGCTCGGCCATCGCGCCCCAGGTCTCCTCGATCGGCACTTCGGGGTCGGCCCGGTGCAGCTGGTAGAGGTCGATCACATCGGTCTGGAGCCGGCGCAGCGAGGCGTCGCAGGCGCGCTTGATGTAGCCGGGCCGGCCGCTGGCCACGATGTGGTTCTCTCCCACCAGCAGCCCGCACTTGGTGGCCACGAAGGCGTCCGCCCGCCGCTGTTTGAGCACCCGGCCCACCAGCAGCTCGTTGGTGTACGGCCCGTACATGTCGGCGGTGTCCAGCAGGGTCACGCCCCGGTCGAGCGCGGCGTGCACGGTGCGCAGTGAATTCTCGCGGTCCCGCTGTGAGGCGGTGTACGCCCAACTCATGGGCATGCACCCGAGGCCGATCGCGCCCACCCTCAGCGCCGTCGCCCCGATCGTCCTGCGCTCCACCTGGTCTGATCCCTCCCGTTCCCGATCTCCCAAACTAACGTCCTCGCGCGCGGGCCTCTCGCATAGCCTCCTGACATGAGCGCAGATCACAGCCGAATTTCCCGGTCGCGGCGCCCGCTGGCGTGGCTGCCGATCCCGCCCGAGGAGATCGACGGGCTCCCGGAGGGCCTGGAGTACGCCCACTGGGACGGCGGCCCCGACTTCCCCACCGATCCGGCGCGTTGTGCGTTCTACTGCGTGCCCTACATGAAGGGCGCGGAGGTCTCGGTGCGGCCGCTGTCCGCCATGACCGGGCTGCGCGTCATCCAGACCCTGACCGCGGGCATCGACGACGTGCAGCCGGCGCTCGCCGCCCTCCCGGCCGGGGTGCGGCTGTGCAACGCCCGCGGGGTGCACGACGCGAGCACCGCCGAACTCGCCCTCGCGCTGATCCTCGCGTCGCTGCGGGGCATCCCCGATTTCGTCCGCGCCCAGGACGCGGGGGAGTGGCGACCCGCCTTCCGGCCGGCGCTCGCCGACAAGACCGTACTCATCGTGGGGTACGGTGCGATCGGCAGTGCGATCGAGGACCGGCTCGCACCTTTCGAGTGTGAGCGGGTGGTGCGCATCGCGCGCTCCGGACGCGCCACCGAGCGCGGCCCCGTGCATCCACTCGACGAGCTGCCGCGGCTGCTGCCCAGCGCCGACGTGGTGATTCTCTGCACGCCGCTCACCGAAGCCACACGTGCCCTGGTCAGCACGGGTTTTCTGGCGCGGATGAAGGACGGCGCCCTGCTGGTGAACGTCGCCCGCGGGCCCGTGGTGGACACCGAGGCGCTGCTGGCGGAGCTGGAATCGGGGCGGCTGCGTGCCGCGCTGGACGTCACCGACCCGGAACCGCTCCCCGCCGGACATCCGCTGTGGCACGCTCCTGGGGTACTCATCACCCCGCATGTGGGAGGGCCCAGCTCCGCCTACCTGCCACGGGCGGTGCGGCTGCTGCGCGCGCAGCTGGACCGGTTCGCGGCGGGCGAGCCGCTGCACAACGTCGTCGCCACGACGGGCTGAACGGGGCCGCCGAGAGGCGGGCTGAGAGCCGATCCGGGGGGCCACATGCCGCTGGCACCACGCACAGATACTGATTGTATGCGTTCCGTATCCGTAAATACTCCTGGCGATTACGCTGCGTAGATGACCTATGTCCCTGTGTGACCGGTTGGTGTATCGTCCCGAGCGGGGGCTGCGCCAGCGACCGAACGGCGGCAGCGATGGACCAGAACGTGAGGGGGGCGACGGGCGATGCACAACGGATGGATCGACGACCCGACGCGACTCAAGCAGCGACGACGGCACTCCCACGCCCTCGCTCCACGCGCGGAACATCTCCCCCGCATACGGCGGTTGACGCCCCGGAGGGCCGTCCGGTGACCGCCACCGGGGCGGTGCTCGCCCGGCCGCCGGTCACCTCCGGCGGCGCGGCCGGAATCCTTCCGCAGCTCGCCCTGGCCCTGGTGTGCGGCGGCTATGCCATCGGCGCCACGCTCGGCTGGGGATCGACCCGGGCCGCACTGATCATGGGGGACTTCGGGCTGAGCGTCGCCGCGTTCGCCGCCGCCGCCTCCTGCCTGTGGTACGCCTGGACGCGCCACGGCCGCTTCCGCCCGGCCTGGATACTGTTCGCGGTCTCCTCGGCCATGGCCGGCCTGGGCAACGCCGTCTGGGGCTGGTACGAGGTCGTGCTGGAGCGGCCGGTGCCCGCGATGTCGCTCGCCGACTTCTGCTTCGTGATGTTCGCCCCGCCGGCGATCATCGGTCTGCTGGTGCTCGCCAAGCGCCCGGTCACCCGGGCCGGCTGGGTCTGCCTGGGCCTGGACTCCTGGCTGATCGCCGGATCCCTGCTCACCCTCTCCTGGAGCCTGGCGCTGGCCCACAGCGCGCAGCTCGGCGGGGACAGCGTGGCCCGCGCCGCGCTCTCGCTGGCCTACCCGCTGCTGGACATCGTGCTGGTCTCCATGGTGCTCGCGCTGCACATGCGCCGCTCCTCGGGCAATCGCGCCGCGACCAACACCGCCATCGGGGCGCTCGCCCTGACCGTCCTGTGCGACGCCCTGTTCACCCTGCCGATCCTGCACGAGCACTACCGCTCCGGGCAGATCCTGGACGCAGGCTGGTTCGCCGGCTCCGTCCTGCTCGCCTACGCGCCCTGGGCGGCCCGCTCCTGCCCCGACGAGCAGCAGGCCGAGCAGGTGCCCGCGACCACGCCGGCGACCCGGCCCATCACCGGCTCGCTGGCCGCCCTGGCGCCGTACCTGGCCGCCGGGGTGTGCACCCTGGGCGTCCTCTACAGCGTGCTGCACGGCCGGCCGGTCGACGGCACGGTGGTCTTCACCGCCTGCGGAGTGGTGCTCGCCCTCGTCATCCGTCAGGCCATCATGCTCCTGGACAACATCTCACTCACCCAGGAACTGGCCCAGAAGGAGAACCACTTCCGCTCCCTGGTGCAGTCCTCCAGCGATGTGATCATGATCGCCGCGCCGACCGGGGTGCTGCGGTACGTCAGCCCCGCCGCCTCCGGGGTCTACGGCCGGGACGCCGACGAGCTGGTCGGCTCCGAGCTCGCCTCGCTGATCCACCCCGAGGACCTGGGCGCGGTGGTGCACGAGGTGCGCCGCTTCCTGGCCGCCTCGCCCGAGGCCGAGCCCACCACCCGCATCGAGTGCCGTTTCCGCTCGGGTGCCGGCGACTGGCTCAACGTCGAGTCCACCATCAACCGCCACCACGGTGGCCTGATCTTCAACAGCCGCGACGTCACCGAGCGGGTGCGTCTGCAGGCCCAGCTCCAGCACAACGCCGAGCACGACCCGCTCACCGACCTGCCCAACCGCGCGCTCTTCACCCGCCGGGTGCGGCACGCGCTGGCCGGCCGCCGCCGCACCGACGCCGGCACCGCCGTCCTCTTCATCGACCTCGACGGCTTCAAGGCGGTCAACGACACCGTCGGCCACCAGGCCGGGGACGAGTTGCTGGTGCAGGCCGCCCGGCGGCTCCAGGAGTCGGTGCGCTCCGGCTCCGGGGACTGCGCCGCCCGGCTCGGCGGCGACGAGTTCGCCGCCCTCATCCTCGGCGACGGCGAGGACGACCACGCCGCCCGCGAGTGCCGGATCCTGGAGATCGCCGACCGGCTGCGGGTCGCCCTCTCCCAGCCGTACCGCGTGGAGGCGGGCACCGAGGTCCGGGTCGCCGCCAGCATCGGGGTGGCCTTCGCCGAGCCGGGCATCGGCCCCGGCGCCCTGATGCGCAACGCCGACCTGGCGATGTACCGCGCCAAGTCCGCCGGCAAGAACCGCGTCGAGCTGTACGCCCCGCAGATGCAGGCCGAGGTGGTGCGGCGCGCGGAGGCCGCGACCCGGCTCCGCGCCGCCCTGCACGAGGGCGAGTTCGTCCTGTTGCATCAGCCCGTCGCCGAGCTCGCCGGCGGCCGGATCGCCGCCGTCGCCGCCCAGGCCCGCTGGCGTTCGGCGCAGGGCATCCTCTTCACCCCGGCCGAATTCCTGCGCGTCGCGGGGAACGGCCGCTCCGGTGGCGCCGAGGAAGCCGCCAAGGTGGCCGAGCTCAGCCGCTGGATGCTCCAGGAGGCCGTGGAGCAGGCGGCCAGGCGCCGGCAGGCGGGCCACCCGGTGCCGGTGTCGGTGCGGCTCCCGGCGAGCCGTCTGGTGGACCGCTCCATGCCGGCGCGGAGTGTGGAGACCCTGCTCGCCCGGTACGGACTGCCCTCCGGCTCGCTGATCCTGGAGCTGACCGACAGCGATCCGCGGGTGCCCATGGACGAGCTGGAGCACCGGCTCGGCGCGCTGCGGCGGCTGGGCGTGCGGATCGCGCTGGACGGCTTCGGCAGCGGCTACACCGCCGTCCGGGCGCTGCGCAGGCTCCCCATCGACATCCTCAAGCTCGACTGCGGTCTGGTCGACGGAGTGGTGGAATCCTCCCGGCTGCACAAGATCACCTCCGGACTGCTGCGCATCGCGGGCGACCTGGGGATGAAATCGGTGGCGGAGGGCGTCGACCTGCCGGAGCAGATCGTGGCCCTGCGGGCCATGGGCTGCACCCATGCGCAGGGCATGGCCTTCTCCGGGCCGCTGGACGAGCAGCGGCTGCGCCGGGCGCTGGCCCTGGGCGGCTACCCGGTGCCGCGCGCCGAGGAGCCGGTGCTGGTCGGCGGCGCGCTGCCGGTGCGGTACGGCGGCGGTGCGCACGGCAGCGGTGCGCACGGTGGCGCGGCACACGGCGGCCCGGTGCACCCGGGGGCTCCGCACGGCGCCAGGCGTCCGGGGGAGGCCCATCCGCATCCCCCATTGCGCTCAAATAATGAGACGTCCGTCCCACCCACTTGACACTCGACCGGCGTCGGGGAGAGGGTCGGAGCCATGCGCACCCGACTTCTCGTAATTGGAAAGCGCGTCGGCTGAAGCAGGGTCAGACACCGGCCCTGCGGACCTCCCCCGACGCGCTCCCCTCGCTTGCCTCACGGCACGAGGGGTTTTTTGTTGCACCAGAACCCCCATACCCCCGCAAAACACCCCGGTGCGAGCAGGCCGAAGGGCCCCGCACACACCCTCGTCTCCGAGAAGAGAATGCAGATGACCGAGCAGGCCTCCGGGTCCCACCATCCGCAGCCGCGGGCCCGTGGCGGTGGGCAGCAGCAGCCCTCCACCGTCGAGCACGTCACGGGCGCGCAATCCCTCATCCGCTCCCTCGAGGAGGTCGGGGCCGACACCGTGTTCGGTATCCCCGGCGGCGCGATCCTCCCCGCGTACGACCCGATGATGGACTCTTCGAAGGTCCGGCACATCCTGGTCCGCCACGAGCAGGGCGCGGGCCACGCCGCCACCGGCTACGCCCAGGCGACCGGCAAGGTCGGCGTGTGCATGGCCACCTCCGGCCCCGGAGCCACCAACCTGGTCACCCCGATCGCCGACGCGCACATGGACTCCGTGCCGCTGGTCGCGATCACCGGCCAGGTCTCCTCCAAGGCGATCGGCACGGACGCCTTCCAGGAGGCGGACATCTGCGGCATCACCATGCCGATCACCAAGCACAACTTCCTGGTCACCAAGGCCGAGGACATCCCGCGCACGATCGCCGAGGCGTTCCACATCGCCTCCACCGGCCGCCCCGGCCCGGTCCTGGTCGACATCGCCAAGGACGCCCTCCAGGCCCGGACCACCTTCCAATGGCCGCCGCAGCTGGACCTGCCCGGCTACCGCCCGGTCACCAAGCCGCACGCCAAGCAGATCCGCGAGGCCGCCCGCATGATCACCGGCGCCCGGCGCCCGGTGCTCTACGTCGGCGGCGGCGTCATGAAGGCCCGGGCCACCGCCGAGCTGAAGGTGCTCGCCGAGCTCACCGGCGCCCCGGTCACCACCACCCTGATGGCCCTCGGCTCCTTCCCCGACAGCCACCCCCAGCACCTGGGCATGCCCGGCATGCACGGCACCGTGGCCGCCGTCACCGCCCTGCAGAAGGCCGACCTGATCGTCGCGCTCGGCGCCCGCTTCGACGACCGGGTCACCGGCAAGCTCGACTCCTTCGCCCCGCACGCCAAGATCGTGCACGCGGACATCGACCCGGCGGAGATCGGCAAGAACCGCACCGCCGACGTGCCGATCGTCGGCGACGCCCGCGAGGTCATCGCGGACCTGGTGGTCGCCGTCCAGGCCGAGCTGGAGTCCGGGCAGGCCGGCCCCTGCGCCCAGGACCGGTACGCCGAATGGTGGCGCGACCTCGACCGCTGGCGCGGCACCTACCCGCTGGGCTACGACCTGCCCGAGGACGGCAGCCTCTCGCCGCAGCAGGTCATCGAGCGGATCGGCAGGCTCGCCCCGGAGGCCACGATCTTCGCCGCCGGTGTCGGCCAGCACCAGATGTGGGCCTCGCACTTCATCGAGTACGACCAGCCCGGCACCTGGCTGAACTCCGGCGGGGCGGGGACGATGGGCTACGCGGTCCCGGCCGCGATGGGCGCCAAGGCCGGCGAGCCGGACCGCACGGTCTGGGCCATCGACGGCGACGGCTGCTTCCAGATGACCAACCAGGAGCTGGTCACCTGCGCGCTGAACAACATCCCGATCAAGGTCGCGATCATCAACAACGGCGCGCTGGGCATGGTCCGCCAGTGGCAGACCCTCTTCTACAACCAGCGCTACTCCAACACCGTGCTGCACTCCGGTCCGGAGGCGACGGAGTCCGACAGCGGCTCCGCCGCGGGCAAGAAGCCCAGCGCCGGCACCCGCGTTCCGGACTTCGTCAAGCTCTCCGAGGCCATGGGCTGCGTCGCACTGCGCTGCGAGGACCCGGCCGAGCTGGACAAGGTCATCGCCGAGGCCAACGCCATCAACGACCGGCCCGTCGTCGTGGACTTCATCGTCCACGAGGACGCCATGGTCTGGCCGATGGTCGCCGCCGGCACCTCCAACGACGAGATCCAGGCGGCGCTGGGCGTCCGCCCGGACTTCGGCGACTACAGCGAAGACGACTGAGAGAGACAACCGAGGCCATGTCCAAGCACACGCTCTCCGTCCTGGTGGAGAACACCCCCGGCATCCTGGCTCGGATCGCCGCCCTGTTCTCCCGTCGCGGCTTCAACATCGACTCGCTCGCGGTCGGGGTCACCGAGCACCCCGAGATCTCCCGCATCACCATCGTGGTGACCGTCGAGGAACTGCCGCTGGAGCAGGTCACCAAGCAGCTCAACAAGCTCGTCAACGTGCTGAAGATCGTCGAGCTGGAGGACGCCTCCGCGATCCAGCGCGAGCTCGTCCTGGTGAAGGTCCGCGCCGACAACGAGACCCGCTCCCAGATCGTGGAGATCGTCCAGCTGTTCCGCGCCAAGACCGTGGACGTCTCCCCGGAGGCCGTGACGATCGAGGCCACCGGCGGCAGCGACAAGCTGGAAGCCATGCTCAAGATGCTGGAGCCCTACGGCATCAAGGAATTGGTGCAGTCCGGGACCATCGCCATAGGGCGCGGCGCCCGCTCGATCACCGACCGCTCGCTGCGCGCCCTGGACCGGTCCGCGTAAGTCCTCGGTCCGCGCGATCCGTGGCTCATTCGGTCCTTGTTCCGGACCGGATGGCGAGACCCTCAAGCCCCCGTCACCCCGCCCGTCATACGGTGGGACGCACAACCCGAAAGCTAGGAGATATCCGAAGTGGCCGAGCTCTTCTACGACGCCGACGCCGACCTGTCCATCATCCAGGGCCGTAAGGTCGCGGTTCTCGGTTACGGCAGCCAGGGCCACGCCCACGCGCTGTCGCTGCGCGACTCCGGGGTCGACGTGCGGATCGGTCTGCACGAGGGCTCCAAGTCCAAGGCCAAGGCCGAGGAGCAGGGCCTGCGCGTGCTGACCCCCGCCGAGGCGGCCGCCGAGGCCGACGTCATCATGATCCTGGTCCCGGACCCGATCCAGGCCAAGATCTACGAGGAGTCCGTCGCCCCGAACCTCAAGGACGGCGACGCGCTCTTCTTCGCCCACGGCTTCAACATCCGCTTCGGCTTCATCAAGCCCCCGGCCGGCGTGGATGTCGCCCTGGTCGCCCCGAAGGGCCCGGGCCACCTGGTCCGCCGCCAGTACGAGGAGGGCCGCGGCGTCCCGGCGATCGCCGCCGTCGAGCAGGACGCCACCGGCGGTGCCTTCGCGCTCGCCCTGTCCTACGCCAAGGCCATCGGCGGCACCCGCGCCGGTGTCATCAAGACCACCTTCACCGAGGAGACCGAGACCGACCTCTTCGGCGAGCAGGCCGTGCTGTGCGGTGGCGCCAGCGCCCTGGTCAAGGCCGGCTTCGAGACCCTGGTGGAGGCCGGCTACCAGCCGGAGATCGCCTACTTCGAGTGCCTCCACGAGCTGAAGCTGATCGTGGACCTGATGTACGAGGGCGGCCTGGGCAAGATGCGCTGGTCGGTCTCGGAGACCGCCGAGTGGGGCGACTACGTCACCGGCCCGCGGATCATCACCGACCAGACCAAGGCGGAGATGAAGAAGGTCCTCGCCGAGATCCAGGACGGCACCTTCGCCAAGAACTGGATGGACGAGTACCACGGCGGCCTGAAGAAGTACGACGAGTACAAGAAGGCCGACGGCGACCACCTGCTGGAGACCACCGGCAAGGAGCTGCGCAAGCTCATGAGCTGGGTCGACGACGAGGCGTGAGGCCTTGTGGCGGTGGCGCGGCACCGGGTGCGCCCGGTGCCGCGCCACCCCTGCGTCCGGGGTGCACCGGCGGCGTCCGGCAAGGCCGGTCCCGCCTGGTCCGTGGCTTGTCCAAGGCGTCCAGCCACGACCGGGTGATACTTCCGCCACGGCGTAAGACTCCGGCCACGGCGCCACTACACTGCATCCCACAAGCGCGTTCAGGCTCACAGCGTCGTGCGTCTTCCACGCGGCTGCCCCCTTCACCGCCTGCGGCCGTCGGGACGGCCGTCCTCCCCGTAGCCGAAGGCGGCACGGGGGGAATCCCGAGGACAAGTGAGGACTGAGGACCCCGTGAGCACTGCTTCGTCGAGCAAGCCCGTCGTACTCATCGCGGAAGAGCTGTCGCCTGCCACCGTCGACGCCCTGGGGCCGGACTTCGAGATCCGGCACTGCAACGGCGCCGACCGCGCCGAGCTGATCCCCGCCATCGCCGACGTCGACGCCATCCTGGTGCGCAGCGCCACCAAGGTCGACGCCGAGGCCATCGCCGCCGGAAAGAAGCTGAAGGTCGTCGCCCGGGCGGGCGTCGGCCTGGACAATGTGGACGTCTCCGCCGCCACCAAGGCCGGCGTGATGGTGGTCAACGCCCCGACGTCCAACATCGTCACCGCCGCCGAGCTGGCCTGCGGCCTGATCGTCGCCACCGCCCGGAACATCCCGCAGGCCAACACCGCCCTGAAGAACGGCGAGTGGAAGCGGAGCAAGTACACCGGCGTGGAGCTGAGCGAGAAGACCCTCGGCGTCGTCGGCCTCGGCCGCATCGGCGTGCTGGTCGCCCAGCGGATGTCCGCCTTCGGCATGAAGATCGTCGCCTACGACCCGTATGTGCAGCCGGCGCGCGCCGCCCAGATGGGCGTCAAGCTGCTGTCGCTGGACGAGCTGCTCCAGGTCTCCGACTTCATCACGGTCCACCTGCCGAAGACCCCGGAGACGATCGGCCTGATCGGCCACGAGGCGCTGCACAAGGTCAAGCCGGAGGTGCGGATCGTCAACGCCGCCCGTGGCGGGATCGTCGACGAGGAGGCGCTGGCCAGCGCGCTCAAGGAGGGCCGGGTCGCCGCCGCGGGCCTGGACGTCTTCGCCAAGGAGCCGTGCACCGACTCCCCGCTCTTCGAGTTCGACAACGTGGTGGCCACCCCGCATCTGGGCGCCTCCACCGGTGAGGCGCAGGAGAAGGCGGGCATCGCGGTCGCCAAGTCCGTGCGGCTGGCGCTCGCGGGCGAGCTGGTGCCGGACGCGGTCAACGTCCAGGGCGGGGTCATCGCCGAGGACGTCCGTCCCGGGCTGCCGCTGGCCGAGAAGCTCGGCCGGATCTTCACCGCGCTGGCCGGGGAGGTCGCGGTGCGCCTCGATGTCGAGGTGTACGGCGAGATCACCCAGCACGACGTGAAGGTGCTCGAACTCTCCGCGCTCAAGGGCGTGTTCGAGGATGTCGTGGACGAGACCGTCTCCTACGTCAACGCCCCGCTGTTCGCGCAGGAGCGCGGTGTCGAGGTGCGGCTGACCACCAGCTCGGAGTCGACCGAGCACCGCAACGTGGTGACCGTGCGCGGCACCCTCGCCGCCGGCGGCGAGGTCGCGATCTCCGGCACGCTGGCCGGTCCCAAGCACCTGCAGAAGATCGTCGCGGTCGGTGAGCACGATGTGGACCTGGCGCTCGCCGACCACATGGCCTTCTTCCACTACACCGACAAGCCCGGCGTGGTCGGCACCCTCGGCCGCATCCTCGGCGAGGCGGGCATCAACATCGCCGGCATGCAGGTCTCGCGGGCGACGGCGGGTGGTGCGGCGATGGTCGCGCTGACCGTCGACGACACCATCCCGCCGGCTGTACTCAGTGAGATCGCCGACGAGATCGGCGCCACCAGCGCCCGCGCGGTCAATCTGACCGACTGACCCCCAGCGGCCTGATTCAGGGCCCGGCATCCGCGACAGCGGGTGCCGGGCCCTTCGCTGTTTCATCGTGCGGTGAATTGTTTATTCAGCACGTGTTGAATTTCTTTTGTGACGGCCCTACGCTGGCGATGCCGCCCCCACCGCAACCCCCGAAAGGGCACCGACATGGGCACAGACACGGGCACAGGCAAGGGCAGAAGCGCGGCCGCCGGAACCGGCCAGGGCACACCCCGCGCGGCCGACTCCCGCCGCCGGCTGTCACTGATCTTCATCGGGCTGGCCCAGCTGATGATCGTTCTCGACATCACCATCGTGAACATCGCGCTGCCCTCCGCCCAGGCGGATCTGGGGGTCTCGGACGGCGACCGGCAGTGGGTCATCACCGCCTACACCCTGGCCTTCGGCAGCCTGCTGCTGCTCGGCGGCCGGATCGCCGACTACGCCGGCCGCCGGCGGACCTTCCTCATCGGCCTCACCGGCTTCGCGGTCGCCTCCGCCCTCGGCGGCGCCGCACCCGCGTTCGGAGTGCTGCTCGCGGCCCGGGCCCTCCAGGGCGCGTTCGCCGCGCTGCTCGCTCCCGCCGCGCTGTCGCTGCTCGCGGTGAGCTTCACCGAACCGCGCGAGCGCGCCATGGCGTTCGGCGTCTTCGGTGCCATCGCGGCAGGTGGCGGCGCGATCGGGCTGGTCCTGGGCGGCGCGCTCACCGAGTACCTCGACTGGCGCTGGTGCCTCTACGTCAACGTACCGATCGCCGCCGTCGCCGCCCTCGGCCGCTCTGTCCTCCCGGCCGACGCACCGGCCGCCTCCGGCCGCGTCCGCCTGGACGTCCCCGGCGCGGCCCTGGCCGTCTCCGGCCTGGTGGCCGTGGTGTACGGGTGCAGCGAGGCGGAGTCGCGGGGCTGGGACTCGCTCGCCGTCGACGGGCTGCTCACCCTGGGCGTGGCCCTGCTGACCGCCTTCGTGCTGGTGGAGCGGCAGGCCGCGCGGCCGCTGCTGCCGCTGCGCGTGGTGCTGGACCGGACCCGGGGTGCGGGCTATCTCGCCGTCGGCCTCTCGGTGATCGCCATGTTCGCGCTCTTTCTCTTCCTCACCTACTACCTGCAACTGGTCAGGGGCTACTCGGCGATGCGCACCGGGGTGGCCTTCCTGCCGATGACCGCGGCCGTGCTGCTCGGCGCGGGTGGCGTCGCGACCCGGCTGATCCCCCGGGTGCCGCCGCGCGCGCTGATCGCTCCGGGGCTGCTGATCGCCGCCTGTGGTGTGGCGCTGTTGGTGCCGCTGGAGGCGAGCAGCCCGTACGCCACCGGGGTACTCCCCGCGGAGCTGCTGGTCGGCTTCGGGATGGGCCTGGTGATGGCCCCCTCGATGAACTACGCCACCCATGGCGTGCGGGACGAGGACGCCGGCATCGCCTCCGCCACCGTCAACACCGCCCAGCAGATCGGCGGTTCGATCGGCACCGCCCTGCTGAACACCGTCGCCACCAGCGCCACCAGCGACCACCTCGCCGGCCAGCGTCCGCCGGTCACCCCGCAGCTGCGCAGGGCCGCGCTGGTGGAGGGCTTCTCGGAAGCGTTCGTCTGGGCCGCCGCGATCCTGGTGACGGCCTCGGTGGTGGTCGCCGTGCTGATGAACACCCCCCGCCCGAAGCGGGGACCCGGGGCCGTCGCCGACCGCCCGGCCGCCGTCCACCTCGGCTGACCCGGCTGGCAGTGGGGCGGGATGGCCGCGGAGGCGTATGCGGCCCTCCTGCTCCCACGGCGGCCCATCGGACACCACCTAGCGCAGCCGGACCGCCTTCAGGGCCATGTGGAGCAGCAGCCGGTCCTCGCCCGCGTCCAGGTCCAGGCCGGTCAGCTGCTCCACCCGGGAGAGCCGGTAGTAGAGCGTCTGCCGGTGGATGCCCAGCTCCTGGGCGGTGCGCCCGGCCTGGCCCGCGCAGTCCAGGAACACCTCGGCGGTGCGGGCCAGTTCGGCGTGTGCGGGGGCCAGCAGCGGGCGCACCGCCGGGTCCGGGGCGGCGCCGGCCACCGAGGTCAGCAGCCGGTACGGCCCGATCTCGGACCAGGCCGCCACCGGGCCGAACCGCGGCTCGGCCGCCGCGGCCCGCGCGGCGGCCCGCGCCTCCCGCCAGGCGTCCGGCAGATCGTCCAGCCCGCGCCGCGGATCACTGACCCCGGCCGCGGGGGCGGCGCCGCCGGCGCGCGGGGAACGCAGCAGGTTCTCCGCCGCCGTGCGGGCCGGGTCCACGGCCGTCGCGGTGCGCAGCCGCACCAGCGCCGCCAGTCCCTCGCCGGGCGGCATCGCGCAGGCCGCGGCCACCGACGGCACGCCCGGCGGGGTGGTGGCCTCGTCGGTGTGCCAAGGGGTGACCGCCACCACCGCCAGCGGCCCGTCGGCCGCCTGGCGCAGCGCCTCCCGCAGCGCGCCGCGTGCCGCCTCCCGGCCGGGCGGGGTGCCGGTCAGCACCTCCCGCAGCAGCTCGCCGAGGTGGGCGTCGGCCCGCGCCTCGGCGGCCAGCAGCTCCCCGATGCGGGCCGCCGTCTCCATCGCCTGGGCCAGCCGGGGGTCCGCGGGCCTGCCCGGACCGCCGAGCTCCAGATCGGCCAGATGGCCGTCGTCGAGCAGCCAGACATAGCCGCGCACGATGCCCCGGTGGAGGGCGGGCAGGCAGATGCGGCCCATGAAGACGCCGGCCGCCGGGTCCGGCGGGATGCGCAGCGGGGCCTGCGCCCGGGCGATGCCGAACGCCTCGAACCAGGCGCGCACCGCGGCCGTGGAGCGCCGGCGCAGGATCGAGCGGGTGCGGACCGGGTCCATGGCCTGGTCGTCGTCGGTGTCATGAGCGCCGAACGCGATCAGCACGAAGTCGCGGTCCTCCAGCGTGGCGGGCACGCCGAGCGTGGCCGACACCTCGTCCACCAGCTGCTGATAGCCACCGCGCATCCGCCGCGCCGCCCCTTCCCGCTCCTCGCACCTTCCGTAGTCACCGGATGTGTGGTCACCGCATGTGGTCACCGCCTCCCACCCGTCGCGCCTCGAAGGCGAGCAGGGTGGCCGGACCACCATTGTCATACATCTGTCTGAGATCCCGGCCACGAACGCGTGACAGCTGTCGATGGCCGCTGATCGGAGAGATCCTTAGTTTTCACGGTGGCTCATCTTGGCCGTCACGGTGCCGTCGCATTCCCGTCGCACCGGCCACTCGCAGAACACCACAACCGGAGGTGCCCCGTGCTGGGTCCCGTGCTGCTCGCCGCCTCGCGCAGCGACGCCATCCGCCGCATCGTCTCGGCCACGCCGGTCACCCGCCCCGTGGTGGACCGCTTCGTCGCCGGCGAGCGGCTGGACGAGTCCATGACGGCCGTACGGTCCCTGAGCGCCCGCGGCATGGAGGTGACCCTCGACCACCTGGGCGAGGACATCACCGATCCGGTCGAGGCGCTGCGCAACCGCGACGCCTACCTGGCGCTGACCGCGGCCCTCAAGGATGAGGGTCTGGGCGAGCGCGCCGAGATGTCGGTCAAGCTCTCCGCCTTCGGGCAGGCCCTCTCCGGCGGTCACGACCTGGCGCTGGCCAATGTCACCCCGGTCGTCGAGGCGGCCGCCGAGGCCGGCACCACGGTCACCCTCGACATGGAGGACCACACCACGGTCGACTCCACCCTGGCGATCCTGGCCGAGCTGCGGAAGCGCTTCCCGCAGACCGGCGCGGTCGTCCAGTCCTACCTGTTCCGCACCGAGGACGACTGCCACGCGCTCGCCGGTGAGGGCTCGCGGGTGCGGCTGGTCAAGGGTGCGTACAAGGAGCCCGCGAGCGTCGCCTTCCAGGACAAGCGGGAGGTCGACCTGGCCTACGTGCGCTGCCTGAAGATCCTCATGGCGGGCAAGGGCTACCCGATGATCGGCTCGCACGACCCCCGGCTGATCGCCATCGCCCAGGAGCTGGGCCGGGCCTATGGCCGGAAGCTGGACGAGTACGAGTTCCAGATGCTGTACGGCATCCGCGAGGCCGAGCAGGAGCGGCTGGTGGCGGAAGGTCACCGTATGCGGGTTTACATC
The DNA here is from genome assembly GCF_058215555.1 of Streptomyces sp. JLBT605. Taxonomy (NCBI): domain Bacteria; kingdom Bacillati; phylum Actinomycetota; class Actinomycetes; order Kitasatosporales; family Streptomycetaceae; genus Streptomyces; species Streptomyces sp. JLBT605. The sequence goes on along the minus strand of NZ_CM177087.1, from coordinate 1,731,603 downwards.
CCGTATGGCACAGACTGGTATGGGTACTTCATGCGGCGTCTCGCGGAGCGTCCCGCCAACCTCACGTTCTTCCTGCGGTCGCTGGTCAGCCGCGGCTGACCGAAGGCCCGCCGCGACCGTCCGGCTGGGGGTCCGGGGGTTATCCCCCGGGGATCACAGTCCGCGGTCGCTGGTCAGCCGCGGCTGACCGAGCCCGCTGGCTCAAAGCCCAGCCCTTCCGCTCCCCGTCAGACCCCAGACACGAAGGAGACACGGCCACCATGGACGCTGTGACCCAGGTCCCCGTGCCGGTGAACGAGCCGGTCCACACCTACGCCCCGGGCACCCCGGAGCGCGCCCGCCTGGAGACGAAGCTCAAGGAGCTCGCCCAGAACCCGATCGACCTGCCGATGACCATCGGCGGCGAGAAGCGGATGGGCGGGGGTGAGCGCTTCGACGTGGTCCAGCCGCACAACCACTCCGCCGTGCTCGGCACCTACGCCAACGCGACTCAGGCGGACGCCCAGGACGCCATCGACGCGGCGCTGGCCGCCGCCCCGGCCTGGCGCGCGCTGAGCTTCGACGACCGTGCCGCGATCATCCTCAAGGCCGCCGACCTGCTGGCCGGTCCGTGGCGCGAGACCCTGGCCGCCTCCACCATGCTCGGCCAGTCCAAGACCGCCCAGCAGGCCGAGATCGACACGCCCTGCGAGCTGGTCGACTTCTGGCGCTTCAACGTCCACTTCGCCCGCCAGATCATGGCCGAGCAGCCGATGGTCAACTCCCCGGGCGTGTGGAACCGCAGCGACCACCGGCCGCTGGAGGGCTTCGTCTACGCGATCACGCCCTTCAACTTCACCGCCATCGCCGGCAACCTGCCCACCGCCCCGGCCCTGATGGGCAACGTCGTGGTCTGGAAGCCGTCCCCGACCCAGACCCACGCCGCGGTGCTGCTGATGCAGCTGCTGGAGGAGGCCGGTCTGCCCAAGGGCGTCATCAACCTGGTGACCGGTGACGGCAAGGACGTCTCCGAGGTGGCGCTGAACCACCCCGACCTGGCCGGCATCCACTTCACCGGTTCGACCAAGACCTTCCAGTACCTGTGGAAGACGGTCGGCAACAACATCGAGAAGTACAAGACGTACCCGCGGCTGGTCGGCGAGACCGGCGGCAAGGACTTCATCGTCGCCCACCCCTCCGCCGACCCGGCGGTGCTCAAGACCGCGATGACCCGCGGCGCCTTCGAGTTCCAGGGGCAGAAGTGCTCCGCCGCCTCCCGCGCCTACGTCCCGCGCTCCATCTGGGAGAACGGCTTCAAGGAGCAGTTCGCGGCCGAGGTCGACTCGCTCACCATGGGTGACGTCAGCGACCTGTCGAACTTCATGTCCGCCGTCATCGACGAGCGGTCGTTCGCCAAGAACAAGGCAGCGATCGACCGGGCCAAGGCCGACCCGACCATCGAGGTCGTGGCCGGTGGCACCTACGACGACAGCGAGGGCTACTTCGTCCGCCCGACGGTCCTGGTCTCCACCGACCCGGAGAACGAGATCTTCAAGGACGAGTACTTCGGCCCGATCCTCGGCGTCTTCGTCTACGAGGACGAGAACTACGACGCGATGCTGGAGCAGATGGAGTCCGCCTCCGCCTACGGCCTCACCGGCTGCGTCATCGCCCAGGACCGTGCGGCGGCCGCCGCCACCTGCGAGGCGCTGCGCTTCGCCGCGGGCAACTTCTACATCAACGACAAGCCCACCGGCGCCGTGGTCGGCCAGCAGCCGTTCGGTGGCGGCCGCGCCTCGGGTACCAACGACAAGGCGGGCGCCAAGCAGAACCTGATGCGCTGGACCTCGACCCGCTCCATCAAGGAGACCCTGGTCCCGCCGACGGACTACCGCTACCCGCACATGGGCTGACGGTTTCCCCCGTCCCCCCAGGTCACCCGCCCCCGGGCCGGCTTCGCGCCGCCCGGGGGCGGTGTCATACCCGGCGGCCGGCCCTGGGTTGAGAAGCGCGGCCCGGTGGTCGCCGTCTCAGATAGTAGGACGTCCGACTACCTGTGCAGACAGTCCGGCCCGGAGCCCTTACTTTTGTAGAAGCCGAACGTCTCGCTCCATCGAGCGATGGCGGCTGCGGCCCGGTGCGGGCGCAGGTCACCCCTGCCGCACCCTGGGCCCCCGCCCCTTCCGGCATTCACCCTCTCGGGGCTTTTTTCGAATGAGGAGACATGCTCATGGCCGAGACCGCTGCCGCCCACCGGAACCAGGCTCGTCACGCTTCCCGCACGACGAGCACCGCCGTCCGCCGGCGCCGCACTGATGACGCCGACCGCCGGAACGCCGCGGCGGCGCTTCAGCGGGCGCTGGACCGCCGTGACAATGGCGGGGCTACCGGGCACTGATTCTTCTTCCGGGGCTCCGCCCCAGACCCCGCTCCTGAAACGCCGGAGGGGCTTGAGTTCCGTCAGGAGGGGCTGGGTTTCCGCCCGGAGGGGCTGGATCTCCGTACCGTGAAGTGGTCCACGCGCTCGCCGGTCTCGGCGAGCGCGGTGACCCGCATCGCCGGCCGGCTGCCCGGCTCCACCTCGACCGCGAGGAACGAGAAGCCGGTGTAGCGCACCCGTGACCACTCCACGGTGTCCGGGTTCTTCTCCCGGCCCTTCGTCCAGTGGTACGTCTCCACCTCGTCCAGGTCCTTCTCGTGGCGCTCGTAGCTGTCGGGCACGGGGAAGGAGTAGAGCTTGGCGCCGGCGCCGCCCGCGGTGACGTACACCGTGCCGTCGCGCGCCGGGTCGGTGGTCTCCCCGATGGGCACCCGCCGGCCGACCGCACCGCCCCGGATGGCGTCGGTCCGCTCGTAGCAGTGGTTGTGCCCGTTGACCACCAGATCGACCCGGTGCTTGTCGAAGAGCGGGACCCAGGCGTCGCGGACCCCGCCGTCCGAGGCGTGCGCGGAGGTGGTGGAGAAGGCGCAGTGGTGGAAGAAGACGACGACGAAGTCGATGTCCTCGTCCCCGCGCAGCCGCCCCAGCGTCCGGTCCAGCCAGCGGGTCTGCCGGCCGCCGGTGATGCCGCGGTTGGCCGGGATCTCGTAGCTGACGTCATTGGCGTCCAGCGCGACCACGCCGACGTTGCCGTAGGTGAAGGAGTAGATCCCCGGTGCCTTTCGGGGGTCCGGGCCGGATTCCGGCAGCGACCAGCGGGCCAGCTGGCCGCCGTAGCCGTCGGGGGAGTACCACGCCTCCATGTCGTGGTTGCCGGTCGTCACCATCCAGGGCACCCGGGAGGCGACCGATTCGGTCTGGGCCAGGAACTGGTCCCACAGCCGGGCGTCGTAGACGTCCCCCCGCGCGCCGTGGCCGGAGGAGTCGGCGTAGCAGATGTCCCCGGCGTGCAGGTGGAACGAGGGGTTCTGGCCCAGGATCACCTGGTCGTTGGCGAGTGCGTCGTAGCTGATCCCCTGGTCGCCGAAGGCCGTGAAGACGAACTTCTCGGGCCTGGCCGGGGCGGTGCGGAAGCTCCCGATGGAGTGCATGCGGCGCGGGTCGGCCGGGTCGAAGCCGTCATGGCCGACGCCGTAGTAGTACGTCACCCCCGGGCGCAGCCCCTCCAGCGCGACGTGCAGGTAGTGCTGCTCGACCGCCGGCAGGTGCTCGCTCAGCGGCGGGGTGTGCAGCGAGCGCACCTCGGCCTCGATCTTGCGGCTCAGCTCCCAGGGCTTGAGCCCGACGCGGACATACGGCCTGCGCACCGCGAACGGCACCTGCCAGGAGATCCGCATCTGGGTGCGCGGGTCCGCGCCGAACGCCAGATGGCGGCCGAACGGCGCCACCCGCGAGCCGTCGACGGTGGTCGCCCCGGGGAAGGGCTGCCGGGTGGACGTGGGGGAGCGCCGTCCGTCGGCGCCGCACGCCGAGGTGGACAGCAGCCCGGCGCCCAGCGTGGTGCCGGCCGCCGCGCCGCCGCGCAGCACCCCGCGGCGGGAGAGCTTCTCGCGCAGGTACGCGTGCTGCTCGGCCATCGACATCCGCGCCGCCAACCGCGCGGGGATGCCGGTCCTGGGGGTGTCGGAGGCTGCGGACGCGGACGGGGTCGAACCCGGGGAGGTAGCGGCCATGGGCCGAATGTCCCAGGGCGAGGGAACGCCCGCCGGTACGCCGGGTGAACGCAACTCGTACGGCCGCCCCGTTGTCCGTATGGCGGACAGTACGTGTCAGGCAATGGGACGCGGAGTATGGTCCGGGTATGTCTCGCAGCATTCGCCTCGCAGTGATCCCCGGTGACGGAATCGGCCAGGAAGTGGTGGCGCAGGGCCTGAAGGTCCTCACCGCCGTCCTTCCCCAGGACGTGAAGCTGGAGACCCGGGAGTACGATCTCGGCGCCAAGCGCTGGCACGCCACCGGTGAGACCCTGCCCGACGCCGAGCTGGAATCCCTCAAGCAGCACGACGCGATCCTGCTGGGCGCCATCGGCGACCCGTCCGTGCCCTCCGGGGTGCTGGAGCGTGGGCTGCTGCTGAAGCTGCGCTTCGCCTTCGACCACTACGTCAACCTGCGGCCCTCCAAGCTCTTCCCGAACACGGCCACCCCGCTGGCCGGCCGGCCGGACATCGACTTCGTCGTCGTCCGGGAGGGCACCGAGGGTCCGTACACCGGCAACGGCGGCTCCCTGCGCACCGGCACCCCGGCCGAGGTGGCCACCGAGGTCAGTGTCAACACCGCCTACGGGGTCGAGCGCGTCATCCGGGACGCCTACGAGCGCGCCGACGCCCGGCCGCGCAAGAAGCTCACGCTGGTCCACAAGAACAACGTCCTGGTCTACGCCGGCCACATGTGGAAGAAGATCTTCGACAAGGTCGGCGAGGAGTACCCCGACGTCACCACGGACTATCTGCACGTGGACGCGGCGACGATCTTCTTCGTCACCCAGCCCGAGCGGTTCGACGTGATCGTCACCGACAACCTCTTCGGCGACATCCTGACCGACCTGGCCGCCGCCGTCACCGGTGGCATCGGCCTGGCCGCCAGCGGCAACATCAACCCCACCGGCGCCTTCCCGTCCATGTTCGAGCCGGTCCACGGCTCCGCCCCGGACATCGCCGGCACCGGCAAGGCCGACCCCACCGCGACCGTGCTCTCCGTCGCCCTGCTGCTGCGGCACCTCGGGTACGAGGGCGAAGCGGCCCGGATCGAGGAGGCCGTGGCGGCCGACCTCGCCGAGCGCGACCCGGCGGCCCCCCGCACCACCGACCGGATCGGCGACGCCCTCGCGACCCGAGTAACCGGCTGACCCAGCCGCGCACCGGCATCGCCACCCACCCGCCCGGGAACCCGTCCGGGTGGGTGGCTGTGCTACCGCGCGGTTGGGTGCGACCATCGACCCAGGCCGCGCACGCTCGTTCCCTCGGCCGCCCCTCACGAGCGATAATCGAACGTGGGGCCGCACTATGAGGAAAAGCTCGGACGTCCTAGCAACTTCGCCGGACGTCGTGTGAGCGCGGTCCGACACAACAAAGGTGAAGGACACGTAACCCATGACGACGACCACGATCGCGCTCAAGCCCTCCTCGCACCCGCTGTCCGACGCGGAGCGGGAGCAGATCCTGGCCAAGCCCGGCTTCGGCCGCCACTTCACCGACCACATGGTGACCATCCGGTGGACGGAAGGCCTGGGCTGGCACGACGCGCAGCTCGTCCCGTACGCGCCGCTCTCCATCGACCCGGCCAACATGACGCTGCACTACGCGCAGACCATCTTCGAGGGCCTCAAGGCGTACCGGCAGCCGGACGGCGGCGTCGCGACCTTCCGCCCCGAGGAGAACGCCAAGCGCTTCCAGGCGTCCGCCCGCCGCATGGCGATGCCGGAGCTGCCCGTCGAGACCTTCATCGCCGCCTGCGACGCCCTGGTCACCCAGGACAAGGCGTGGGTGCCGGGCTCCGGTGAGGCGTCGCTGTACCTGCGGCCCTTCATGTTCGCGACCGAGGTCGGGCTCGGTGTGCGCCCCGCCAACGAGTACCTCTTCGTGGTCATCGCCTCGCCCGCCGGCGCCTACTTCCCCGGCGGGGTGAAGCCGGTGTCGGTCTGGCTCTCCGAGGAGTACGTGCGGGCGGCTCCCGGCGGCACCGGGGCCGCCAAGGCCGGCGGCAACTACGCCGCCTCGCTGGTCGCCCAGGCGCAGGCCGCCGAGAAGGGCTGCGACCAGGTGGTCTGGCTGGACGCGATCGAGCGCCGCTGGATCGAGGAAATGGGCGGCATGAACCTGTACTTCGTGTTCGGGAACCGCATCCTCACCCCGGAGCTGTCCGGCTCGCTGCTGCCCGGCATCACCCGCGCCTCGCTGCTGCGGATCGCCGCCGACCTGGGCTACGAGGTCGGTGAGGGCCGCATCTCCGTCGACGACTGGCGCGAGGGCAACGCGGACGGCTCGCTCACCGAGGTCTTCGCCTGCGGCACCGCCGCGGTCATCACCCCGGTCGGCTCGGTCAAGTCCACCCGCGCGGACTGGACGGTGGGCGACGGGCAGCCCGGCGAGGTGACGATGAAGCTGCGTCAGGCGCTACTGGACATCCAGACCGGCGCGGCGCCCGACACGCACGGCTGGATGCACCGCCTTTCTGCTTGATCCGGGGCTCCGCCCCGGGCCCCGGTCCTCGATCTCCCCCAGACTTCGTCCGGGGGGACCCCCAGGACGGGCTGGCAATCCAGCCCGTCCTGGGGGCACCTCCCAGCGTTAGCTGGGGGAGATCGAGGACGAAGGTCAGGCTGCCTCGGCCGGAGCAGGGGCGTCGTCCGGGGACTTGGCGCGGAGCGGGGTGGCCGGGCGGGGGTCGCGGGCCGTCAGCAGCGCGTATGTGCCCGCCGTCACCGCCGCCGAGAGCAGGAAGCTGACGTCGATGTCGCCGGTGTACGGGAGCAGCGGGCCGGAGTAGAGCGGGGTGGCCACGGCGGTCAGCCCCACCGCCGCGCCGACCAGCCAGGCCACCGCGGCCCGCAGGTGCCAGCCGGCGTGGAACCAGTACGCCCCGCCCCGCGAGCGGCGGTTGTAGACCTGGAGCGCCTCCGCGTCGTAGACACCGCCGCAGCGCAGGAAGCCGAAGACGGTGATGACGGCCCACGGTGTGCCGACGGCGGTCAGCAGCAGCACGAACGAGGTCATGGCGTCCTGCGCGTCCCAGGCGAAGTGGCCGGCGTACACGAAGAACGTGGAGATCACCGCGACGATGCAGGTGGCCTGGGCGCGGGTGGCGCGGGGCACGATGGCGTCCAGGTCCAGGCCCATGCTGTACAGCATCAGGCCGGCGTTGCCGACCGAGCCCGCGGAGGCGGCGAGCAGCAGCAGCGGGAGGAACCACATCGGGGCCCCGGCGACCAGCGGGCCCGCGTAGTCCTCGCCCGCCCCGACCGCCAGCGCGGTGAAGGTGCCGAACAGTTGCGGCACCAGCAGGCCGAGCACCAGGCCCAGGCAGGACGCCCAGAAGACGGCGCGCGAGGAGTGGCGGCGCGGCGAGATGTAGCGGGTGTAGTCGCCGAGCAGGGTGATGAACGCGATCGGGCCGCTGAGTCCTGCGGAGACGGCGGCCAGCAGCCAGGTCTGCCAGAAGCCGCCCAGCAGGTAGCCGCTGCCGGCGGGCGCGGCGGTGGTGAAGTCCCCGGCGTACGCGACCAGTCCGATGGCCAGCAGCGCGGTCATGCCGACCGCGAGGAGACGGCTGAGCCCCAGCAGCAGCCGGTAGCCGTAGACCGCGCCGACCACGGTGCAGCCGGCCAGCAGGGCGTAGACCACCGCGTAACTGGTCCCGGAGTCGGGCAGCCCGGTCATCCGGGTCAGACAGCCGACCACGGCGTCGCCGCCCACCCACAGGGTCAGCGCGGTGTAGCCGAGGGAGAGCAGCAGGCCGAGCACCGAGCCGATCAGGCGGCCGCGCACGCCGAAGTGGGCGCCGCTGGAGGTGGACAGGTTGGTGCCGGTGCGCAGCGAGACCAGCGCGAGCGGCGCGGTGAGCACGGTGCCGACCAGGGTTCCGGCGACCAGGGAGGTCACCGAGGGCCAGAAGCCGAGGCCGAAGGAGACGGGCAGCCAGCCGAAGATCACCACGCCGAGGCAGAGGTTGGATCCCAGCAGGATGCTCACCAGGTCACGCGGTGAGCTGGTGCGTTCCTCGTCGGGGATGGTGTCGACTCCGCGCTGTTCTCTCGCGATCGCCATGAGCTTCTCCGGGGGGACGTAGGGCGGGCCGGGGACGGCGGCTCTTAGAGTGGCGTTCAATCTGAACCAGGCCGAGGCTCCCGTCAACCCCTTCTCAAGCCGTGAAATCTTGTTTAGAGTGCCGCTCAAATCCAGGAGGTGTACGGAGTGCGGCTGACCCCTACGGAACGCGACCGGCTGCTGCTGTTCAGTGCCGCCGAGCTGGCGCGGGCGCGCCGGGCGCGCGGCCTGCGGCTCAATGTGCCCGAAGCGACCGCGCTCATCGCCGACACGGTCTGCGAGGCCGCCCGCGACGGGCGGCGGCTGGCCGAGGCGATCGAGGCGGCCCGCGGCGTGCTGGGACCCGACGACGTGCTGCCCGGCGTGGCGGACGTCGTCACCGAGGTGCATGTGGAAGCGGTCTTCGACGACGGCTCACGGCTCGCGGTGGTGTCCGACCCGATATCCGCCGGCTCGCTGGGGGACGCCGCGCCGGGCGCCGTCATCCCCGGCCCCGCGGACCCCGAACCGGTGCCCGCGGTGCGGCTGGCCGTCACCAACACCGCGACCGTTCCGGTGAGCGTCACCTCGCACTTCCACTTCTTCGAGGCCAACCCCCGGCTGGACTTCGACCGCGCCGCCGCCTACGGCATGCGGCTGTGCGTGCCCGCCGGCTCCTCCCAGCGCTTCGACCCGGGGGCCACCACCGAGGTCGGCCTCGTCCCCATCGGCGGTGACCGGATCGCCATCGGCTTCGCCGGACTGGTCGACGGGGAGCTGGACGCGCCCGGCGCCAAAGAGCAGGCCCTCAAACGAGCCGCCGCCTGCGGCTACCGGGGCGCCGCGAGCAAGGAGGCCCTGGCATGACCGCCATCGACCCGCGCGACTACGCGTCCGTGCACGGCCCCCGCGCCGGCGACCGCGTCGTCCTCGGCGACACCGGCCTCGTCGTCCGCGTCGAGTCCGACTCCCAGCGGCCCGGCGACGAGTTCCTCGCCGGATTCGGCAAGACCGCCCGCGACGGCCTGCACCTGAAGGCCGCCGCGGTCCGCGACACCTGCGACGTGGTCATCAGCAACGTGCTGGTCATCGACGCCCTGCTGGGCATCCGCAAGGTGTCCATCGGCATCCGCGAGGGACGCGTCCACGCCATCGGCCGCGCGGGCAACCCCGACACCCTGGACGGCGTGGACGTGGTCGTCGGCACCGGCACCACGATCGTCTCCGGCGAGGGCATGATCGCCACCGCGGGCGCCATCGACACCCACGTCCACCTGCTGTCGCCACGGGTCATGGAGGCATCGCTGGCCTCCGGCGTGACCACCATCATCGGCCAGGAGTTCGGCCCCGTCTGGGGCGTCGGCGTCAACTCGCCCTGGGCGCTGCGCCACGCCTTCAACGCCTTCGACGCCTGGCCGGTCAACATCGGCTTCCTGGCCCGCGGCTCCTCCTCGCACCCCGCGCCACTGGTCGAGGCGCTGGCCGAGGGCGGCGCCTGCGGCTTCAAGGTGCACGAGGACATGGGCGCCCACCACCGCGCCCTGGACACCGCGCTGCGGGTGGCCGAGGACCACGACGTCCAGGTCGCCCTGCACAGCGACGGCCTCAACGAGTGCCTGGCGGTCGAGGACACCCTCGCCGTCCTGGAGGGCCGCACCATCCACGCCTTCCACATCGAGGGCTGCGGCGGCGGGCACGTCCCCAACGTGCTCAAGATGGCGGGCGTCCGCAACGTCATCGGCTCCTCCACCAACCCCACCCTGCCCTTTGGCCGGGACGCCGTCGCCGAGCACTACGGCATGATCGTCTCGGTCCACGACCTGAAGACCGACCTGCCCGGCGACGCGGCCATGGCCCGCGACCGGATCCGCGCCGGCACCATGGGCGCCGAGGACGTGCTGCACGACCTGGGCGCCATCGGCATCACCTCCTCGGACGCCCAGGGCATGGGCCGCGCCGGCGAGACCGTGCGCCGCACCTTCGCGATGGCCGGGAAGATGAAGGCCGAACTCGGCTCCATGGAGGGCGACGGAGCGCACGACGACAACGCCCGCGTGCTGCGCTACATGGCCAAGCTCACCATCAACCCCGCCCTGGCCCACGGCCTCGCCCACGAGGTCGGGTCGATATCCGTCGGCAAGATGGCCGACATCGTGCTGTGGCGGCCGGAGTTCTTCGGCGCCAAGCCGCAACTGGTGCTCAAGGCCGGCTTCCCCGCGTACGGCGTGACCGGCGACCCCAACGCCGCCACCGACACCTGCGAACCGCTCGTGCTCGGCCCGCAGTTCGGCGCCTACGGCGCCACCCCGGCCGATATCTCGGTCGCCTTCGTGGCCGGCGCCGCCGTGCAGCGGGAGCGCGACACCATGCCCACGCGGCGCCGGCGGGTCGCGGTGCGCGGCACCCGCGGCATCGGCCCCGCCGACCTCGTCCGCAACTCCCGTGTCGGCGAGGTGCGCGTGGACGACCGCAGCGGACTGGTCACCCTCGACGGCGCCCCGATGCGCTCGGACCCGGCCGACCAGGTCTCCCTCAGCCGCCTGTACTTCCTCTGACACAGCCCCCAGGTCCTCAAAGGAGGCAGCCGGTACGTCCTTTCGGGGCGGCCCGGCGCCGCCGCCCTCTCATCCGCCCCCTCCCCAGCCAAGGACGCCCATGACCATCACCCCAGCCGCCGACGGTTTCCGCATGCCTCCCGAGTGGGCGCCGCACACCCGCACCTGGATGGCGTGGCCCGGCCCCAACGTCACCTTCGGGGAGGAGGGCGACGAAGCCCTGGTGCGCGCCCGGCACGCCTGGTCCGCGGTGGCCCGCGCGGTGCGCCGCTTCGAACCGGTCACGGTGGTCGCGGGCACAGGGCAGGGCCGGGCGGCCCGGGCCTTCCTCGGCCCGGGCATCGAGGTCGTCGAAGCGCCGCTCGACGACGCCTGGATGCGCGACATCGGCCCCACCTTCCTCACCTCCCAGGACGGCAGGCTCGCCGCGGCCGACTGGGTGTTCAACGGCTGGGGCGCCCAGGACTGGGCGGTATGGGACAAGGACCAGGAGATCGGCGCCTTCGTCTCCCGCGCGGCCGGCGCCCGCCGCTACGCCTCACCGCTGGTCAACGAGGGCGGCGGCATCCACGTGGACGGCGAGGGCACGGTGCTGCTCACCGAGACCGTGCAACTCGACCCGGGCCGCAACCCCGGCTGGACCCATGAGCGGGTCGAGGCCGAACTCCACGCCCACCTGGGCACGACCAAGGCGATCTGGCTGCCGCGCGGACTGACCCGCGACTACGAGCGGTTCGGCACCCGCGGCCACGTCGACATCGTCGCCGCCTTCGCCGCCCCCGGCGTGGTCGTCGCGCACACCCAGCCCGATCCGCTCCACCCCGACCACGAGGTGTGCCAGGAGATCGTCAAGCTCCTGCGGTACTCCACCGACGCGCGCGGCCGCGCCCTGGAAGTCGTGGAACTGCCCGCGCCGACCGTCACCGAGGCCGATGGGGAACTGGTCGACTACTCCTACGTCAACCACTACATCTGCAACGGCGGCGTGGTGCTGTGCGCCTTCGGCGACCCCAGGGACGAGCAGGTCGCCGGGATCTTCCGCCGCCTCTTCCCCACCCGCACCGTGACGCTCGTCGACGCCCGCCAGATCTTCGCATGCGGCGGCGGCATACACTGCATCACCCAGCAGCAGCCCCAGGTATGACCAGGATGACCAGGTGAGAGGGGGACCTGAGTGGCCCCGGACGGGCGGACCAAGCGGCGCGCCAGCCCGCCGCGCGATTCCGTGCTGGCCGCCGCCATGCGCACCATCGCCGAGCACGGCCTGGCCTCGCTCACCATGGCGGGACTGGGCCGCGAGGTCGGCATGAGCAGCGGCCACCTCCTCTACTACTTCCACAGCAAGGACGAGCTGCTGTTGCAGACCCTGATGTGGAGCGAGGAGCAGCTCGGCGCGGAGCGGCGGGCGGCACTGGCCCGCCCGCTGCCGGTCCGCGAGCGCCTGGACGCCTTCGTCGAGCTGTACCTGCCCGACGCGGTGCGCGACCCGCGCTGGACCCTCTGGCTGGAGGTGTGGAACCGCTCGCAGGCCGCCGACGACACCACCCGCGCCCGACAGCTGGAGCTGGAGCTGGCCTGGCACCGCGACCTGGTCGCGCTGCTGGTGGAGGGCGCCTCGCGAGGGGAGTTGGCGGCGGTGGACGCGGAGCGCTTCGCGGTACGGACGCGGGCCATGCTGGACGGCTTCGGCACCCACCTGGTCGTCGGCCTCCCCGGCACGACCCGCGAGTCCGTCCTCACCCACATCCGCGAGTTCCTCGACGAGTCACTCGAAACCAGCCCGTGACGGCCGGAAACCCAGCCCCTCCGGCGCTTGAGGAGCGGGGGTCTGGGGGCGGAGCCCCCAGGTACGGCGCCGCCCGCATCCTGAGACGGTCAAGGGCCCACAGCCGCCCATGTGCCAAACTGCGACCGTGCTCTCGTTCGCCATGATTATTGGCAGCAGGCGCGCCGGTCCGCAGTGACCGCCCCGTACGACCCGGTACGGCGCGGACACCGTGTCCCAGACCCGCGCGCAGACCTCTCGCACCCGCGAGGGGTCTTTTCGTTTTCCCGGCCCACCCGCGCCGGGGACGCGGAGCGCGAGGGATCATTGTGAGGGCGCGGAACCGGTCCTTCCGGTAGACCGAGATCCCAGATGGAGTCAGATCAGCATGACGGACGCAAGCAATACCGTCCCGGCCGGCCCCACCGTCCCGGACGACAGCTTCCATGTCTTCGACACCACCCTGCGCGACGGCGCGCAGCGCGAGGGCATCAACCTCACGGTCGCGGACAAGCTGGCCATCGCCCGCCACCTGGACGACTTCGGCGTCGGCTTCATCGAGGGCGGCTGGCCCGGCGCCAACCCGCGCGACACCGAGTTCTTCGCGCGGGCCCGCGCCGAGATCGACTTCAAGCACGCCCGACTGGTCGCCTTCGGCGCGACCCGCAAGGCCGGCGTCCGCGCCGAGGACGACCCCCAGGTCGCCGCGCTCCTCGCCTCCGGCGCCCCGGTGATCACCCTGGTCGCCAAGTCGCACGACCGCCACGTCGAACTGGCGCTGCGTACCACCCTGGACGAGAACCTGGCGATGGTCCGCGACACCGTCAGCCATCTGCGTTCCCAGGGCCGCCGGGTGTTCGTCGACTGCGAGCACTTCTTCGACGGCTACCGCGCCAACCCCGAGTACGCCAAGAGCGTGGTGCGCACCGCCCACGAGGCCGGGGCGGACGTGGTCGTGCTCTGCGACACCAACGGCGGCATGCTCCCCGCCCAGGTGCAGGCGGTGGTCGCCACCGTGCTCGCCGACACCGGCGCCCGGCTGGGCATCCACGCCCAGGACGACACCGGCTGCGCGGTCGCCAACACCCTGGCCGCCGTGGACGCCGGCGCCACCCACGTCCAGTGCACCGCCAACGGCTACGGTGAGCGCGTCGGCAACGCCAACCTCTTCCCGGTCGTCGCCGCGCTGGAGCTGAAGTACGGCCGCCAGGTGCTGCCGCCCGGCTCGCTCACCGAGATGACCCGGATCTCGCACGCCGTCGCCGAGCTGGTCAACCTCACCCCCTCCACCCACCAGCCGTACGTCGGCGTCTCCGCCTTCGCCCACAAGGCCGGCCTGCACGCCTCGGCGATCAAGGTCGACCCCGACCTCTACCAGCACATCGACCCCGAGCTGGTCGGCAACACCATGCGCATGCTCGTCTCCGACATGGCCGGACGCGCCTCGGTCGAGCTCAAGGGCAAGGAGCTGGGCATCGACCTCGGCGGCGACCGCGAGCTGATCGGCCGGGTGGTCGAGCGCGTCAAGGAGCGGGAGCTGGCCGGATACACCTACGAGGCCGCCGACGCCTCCTTCGAGTTGCTGGTCAGGGCCGAGGTCGAAGGGCGCGCCCGGCGCTACTACCGGCTGGAGTCCTGGCGGGCCATCGTCGAGGACCGCCCGGACGGCACCCACGCCAACGAGGCGACGGTCAAACTCTGGGCCAAGGGCGAGCGCATCGTCGCCACCGCGGAGGGCAACGGCCCGGTCAACGCCCTGGACCGCGCCCTGCGGGTCGGCCTGGAGCGGATCTACCCGCAGCTGGCGAAGATGGAGCTGGTCGACTACAAGGTCCGCATCCTGGAGGGCAAGCACGGCACCGAGTCGACCACCCGGGTGCTGGTCTCCACCACCGACGGCCGGGGCGAGTGGTCGACCGTCGGCGTCGCGGAGAACGTGATCGCCGCGTCCTGGCAGGCGCTGGACGACGCCTACGCCTACGGGCTGCGGCGTGCGGGCGTCGAGCCGCAGGAGTAACGCGCGCCCGCGCCCCCCGCGCGTCCCCCGGTGCCGAGGCGCCCCTGGTGTCGGACGGGCCCCGGTGCCGGACGGGCCCCGAGCCCGTCCGGCACCCGAGGCCCGCGGCCCGACGCCCGAGACCCCACCCCAGGCAGATTGCGCCCCATATCGCTTATTGACCCATTCGGGTAATTTCGAGATATGGGGACGAGGCTGTTCGCGCTGCTCTCCGGAATGCTGCTGGCCCTGCTGGCGGCGTTCCTCACCGCGGCGCCCGGCGCCTCCGCCGCCCAACCGGACGCCCCCGCCACCGGGCTCGACGCCGCCGCCCAGGCACTGCGCGAGGACCCGGTCTATGTGGCACCCGGCGCCCGGGACCAGCTGTCCACCTCCGAGGCCGACGCGCTGACGGAGAAGATCAAGGACGCCGACAAGCCGGTCTTCGTGGCCGTCCTCCCGCGCGGAGACGACTTCCCCGCGCGGAACCTCCTCAGCGACCTGCGCGCCAAGACCGGCATCACCGGCGTCTACGCGGTCCGCCTCGGCGACGGCTTCGACGCCGGAGCCGACTCCTCGGTGATGTCCGGACGGGCCGTCGACAACCTCGTCGCCTCGGTCGAACCGGCCGGCGGCAGCGACGCCGCCACCCAGCTCGACGACTTCGTCGACGGCGCGATCGCCCAGGCCAGGGGAGACGCCCCCGCCTCCTGGCACAGCGGAACCTCCGCGGGCTCCGTCATCGGCAGCCTGATCACCATCGGCATGCTCCTCTTCGTGGCCGCCGCCGGCGCGTTCCTGGTCACCCGGCGCCGCCGGCACCGCCGCGCGGCCCAGGAGCGGGCCGCCCTGGCCAAGCTGCGCGTGGTCGTCGACGAGGACATCACGGCCTTCGGCGAGGAGCTCGACCGGCTCGACTTCCACCCCGGCGAGCCGGGCGCCGACGACGCGATGCGCGCCGACTACGAACGCGGCCTGGACATGTACGAGACGGCCAAGTCGAGGATGGCCGCCGCCACCGGCCCGGACGACGTGCGCGGCGTCACCGCGGCCCTGGAGGACGG
Organism: Streptomyces sp. JLBT605; assembly: GCF_058215555.1. Classification (NCBI taxonomy): domain Bacteria; kingdom Bacillati; phylum Actinomycetota; class Actinomycetes; order Kitasatosporales; family Streptomycetaceae; genus Streptomyces; species Streptomyces sp. JLBT605. The sequence continues at coordinate 1,716,063 of NZ_CM177087.1, read as the reverse complement.
GCGCTACGCGCTGGCCTCGCTCGCCGCCCGCCGGGCCGGCCGGCCGCCGCCGGAGCGGCGCCCGCCCTGCTTCTTCGACCCCCGGCACGGCCCCTCCGCCACCGACGCCGACTGGGCGCCGCCGGGCGCCCCGGTCCGCCGGGTCCCGGTCTGCGCGGCGGACGCGGCACGGCTGGCCGACGGCGAGGAGCCGATGGGCCGGACCGTCGAGACCGCGGACGGCCGCCGCCCCTACTGGGAGGCGGGCCCGGCCTACGGGCCCTGGGCCGGCGGGTACTTCGGCGGCGGCCTGCTGCCCGGACTGCTGATGGGCACCATGCTCGGCTCGATGCTCTCCACCCCCGCCTACGCCGACACCGACGGCTTCTCCGGCGGCGACTTCTCCGGCTCCGACTTCGACTCCGGGGACTTCGGCGGATTCGACGGCGGGGGTGGCTTCGATGGCGGAGGCGGGTTCGGCGGCGGCGACTTCTGACTGCGTCCCGCGCCGTTTTGCTGCCGGCCGCCTTCCGGCCGTACGCCGGTCGCGCGCCGGGGGTGGCGGACCGTGCGGTCGTCGGGCACGCTCTGGCTGTCCCACTGGCCCCGGCAGGAGGTGCCCCGTGAGGCTTCTTGTTCCCCACCCCGCCCTTTCCCGTAACTGGGGCTCCGCCCCAGACCCCGCTCCTCAATCGCCGGAGGGGCTGGAAAATCCAGCCCGTCCGGCGCTTGAGGACACGCCCGGAGGGCGTCCGGGGGTCCGGGGGCTTGCCCCCGGTTACGGGAAGGGGCGGGGTGGGGAAGGATGACGCCCGGCACCTGGTCCCGGCGCGGCCTCGTGGCTGCCACCAGCGCACTCGGCCTCGCTCTCGCCCTCCCCCCAAACCGCGCACGCGCCGGCGCCGACCCCTTCGATTCCCTCCGCCACCGCTGGCTCCACCTCACCCTCGGCTCCGGCTTCGACCCCGGCGCCGAGCCGTACGCCTCCCGGCTGCGGCAAGGCGCCGAACTCGCCGCCGCGTACCGCGCCGCCATGCGGCCCGCGCCCGGCTCGCTCTGGCCGGACCTGCCGTACGACCCGCCCTCCGGCATCACCCGCAGCTACGCCCGGCTGAACACCATGGCGCAGGCGTGGGCCCAGCCCGGCACCGGCCTCACCGGCGATCCGGCTCTCACCGGCGATCCCGCCCTCGCCGACGCGGTGATCTCGGGCCTGGACCACCTGGACCGCACCGTCTACAGCCCGGCCACCACCCGGTACGGCAACTGGTGGGAGTGGCAGATCGGCAGCTCCCGGCTCCTGCTGGACACCCTCGCCATCCTCCACGAGCTGCTCGACCCGGCCCTGCGCGCCCGTGCCCTGGCCGCCGTCGACCACTTCGTGCCGGACAGCATGCTCGGCGACTACACCGGCACCTCCACCGGCGCCAACCGCGTCGACCTGTGCCGGGTGGTGGCGCTGCGCGGCGTCCTCGGCGCGTCCGCCGGGAAGATCGCCCTCGCCCGCGACGCGCTCTCGCCGGTCTTCCCGTACGTCACCCGGGGCGACGGCCTCTACGCCGACGGCTCCTTCATCCAGCACACCTGGGTCGCCTACTCCGGCACCTACGGCTATGTGCTGCTGGACGGCCTGGGGCGGCTCTTCGCCCTGCTCTCCGGATCGCCCTGGGAGATCACCGACCCGGCCCGGCGGATCATCCATGACAGCGTCGAGCGGGCGTGGGCCCCGCTGCTGCACAACGGGCTGATGATGGACAGCGTCTCCGGGCGGGCGATCAGCCGGGGGCGGCAGCGCGGCGACGGCGGCCGGGTCATCCAGAGCGACCACCAGCGCGGGCACCAGCTGCTGGCGGCCGTCGCCCTGCTCGCGTCAAACGCCGGCGCCGCCGAGCGGGACCGCTGGCACGCCCTGGTCAAGGGCGCCATCGAACGCGACGTCCACCACCCGGTGCTCACCGACCCGCAGTTCGCCGTGGCCGACCTGGCCCGGCTGCACGCGGTCGCCGGCAGCGCCGTGCCGCCCGCCGCCGAGCCGGTGGGACACCGGCTCTTCGCCGCCATGGACCGGGCCGTGCACCGCCGCCCCGGCTGGACCGCGAACATCGCCATGGCCTCGGACCGGATCGCGTACTACGAGAACGGCAACGGCGAGAACCCGCGCGGCTGGCACACCGGAGCCGGGATGCTCTACTGGTGGGCCGGCCAGGACCGGCTCGGCGGCCACGACGCCTACTCCGATGCCTTCTGGCCCACCGCCGACCCCTACCGGCTGCCCGGCACCACCGTCTCCGCCAAGCGCCTCGGCGACAACGAGGGCGGCGGCTGGGGCGAACCCAAGCCCGAGGTGCGCTGGGTCGGCGGCGCGACGGACGGCGAGTTCGCCGCCGTCGGCCAGCACCTGAAGGGCCTGGCGAGCACCATGGAGGCCCGCAAGTCCTGGTTCTGCCTCGCCGACGCGGTGGTGTGCCTGGGCGCCGGCATCACCGCCCGGGACGGCGCGGCCGTGGAGACCGTCGTCGACCATCGCAACCTCGGCGCCGAGGGCGGCAACACGCTGCTGGTGGACGGCGCCGCACAGCCCGCCGGCAGCGGCTGGAGCGCCACCTTCGCCCGCGCCCGCTGGGCCCACCTGGCCGGCCACGGCGGCTACGTCTTCCCCGGCGGTGCCCGGCTGAACGCGCTGCGCGAGGCCCGCACCGGCGCCTGGCGGGACATCAACACCGGCGGTGCCCCGGACCCGGTCACCCGCCACTACCTCACCCTCTGGCACGACCACGGCACCGACCCGGACGGCGCCGCCTACGCCTATCTGCTGATGCCGGGGGCGAGCCGGCGCGCGGTGGCCGCCCGCGCGGCCGACCGCCACTGGCTCCGGGTACTGGCCAACACCGACCGCTGCCAGGGCGTGCGGATCGCCTCCCTGGGCGTCACCGCGGTCAACTTCCTCCAGCCGGGCAGCGCCGGCGGGCTTCGGGTGAGCGGCCCGGCGAGCGTGCTGGTGCGCCGCACCGGTTCCACCGCCACGGTGTGCGCCTGCGACCCGGCGCGGTCCGGCACCCCGCTGGAGGTGGTCTGGTCGCGGCCGGTACGGGCGGTGACCGCGCACGACCCGACGGTGGAGGTACTGGAGAGCTCGGGTACGCTGCGGTTGAAGATCATTACCGGAACCGCCGGCTCCACCCACCGCTGCGTGGTTGCGCTCTGAGCCGTCCGGGTGGTCGCGGGCGGCGGGACGAGGCCGCAACCCCGAGGTTTGTGGGGTGCCGACAGAGCCGTCCACCTCGCCGAAAACCCAGTACGCACCGCGGCTCGCAGGAAAGTGCCCGAGCGGTTCTGTTCCGCCTGCCCACGAAAACGCGCGCGACGTTGTATGGAACCGACATGACTGTCATGGCCTCCGGCCACGTACCGTCATTCCATGACCAATCTCGAAGGTGCGCCCGAAGAGGCGAGTGACGTCCGCGGGCGCGTCGCCGAACTGCACGCCATCCGCGAGCAGGTGCGGCGTGGTCCGAGCGAGCGGGCGACCGAGGCACAAAAGGCCAAGGGGAAGCTGACGGCTCGGGAGCGGATCGATCTTCTGCTGGACGAGGGCTCCTTCAACGAAGTGGAGCCCCTGCGGCGGCACCGGGCCACCGGGTTCGGGCTGGAGGCGAAGCGGCCGTACACCGACGGTGTGATCACCGGCTGGGGGACCGTGCACGGGCGGACCGTGTTCGTGTACGCGCACGACTTCCGGATCTTCGGCGGTGCGCTGGGCGAGGCCCACGCCACCAAGATCCACAAGATCATGGACATGGCGATCGCCGCGGGGGCGCCGCTGGTGTCGCTGAACGACGGCGCCGGCGCCCGTATCCAGGAGGGCGTCTCCGCGCTCGCCGGCTACGGCGGCATCTTCCAGCGCAACACCCGCGCCTCCGGTGTCATCCCGCAGATAAGCGTGATGCTCGGCCCGTGCGCCGGTGGCGCGGCCTACTCGCCGGCCCTGACGGACTTCGTGTTCATGGTCCGCGACACCTCGCAGATGTTCATCACCGGCCCGGACGTGGTCCAGGCGGTGACGGGGGAGAAGGTCACCCAGAACGGACTGGGTGGCGCGGACGTGCACGCCGAGACCTCGGGCGTGGCGCACTTCGCCTACGACGACGAGGAGTCGTGCCTGGAGGAAGTGCGCTACCTGCTGTCGCTGCTGCCGCAGAACAACCGGGAGAACCCCCCGGTGGTGGAGTCCGAGGACCCGGCGGACCGCAGGGGTGACGCGCTGCTGGACCTGGTCCCGGCCGACGGCAACCGCCCCTACGACATGCGCAAGGTGATCGAGGAGATCGTCGACGACGGCGATTACCTCGAGATCCACGAGCGCTGGGCGACCAACATCATCTGCGCCCTGGCCCGGCTGGACGGCCAGGTCGTCGGCGTGATCGCCAACCAGCCGCAGTCGCTCGCCGGTGTCCTGGACATCGAGGCGTCGGAGAAGTCCGCGCGCTTCATCCAGATGTGCGACGCGTTCAACATCCCGCTGATCACGCTGCTGGACGTGCCCGGCTTCCTGCCCGGCGTCGACCAGGAGCACGGCGGCATCATCCGGCACGGCGCCAAGATGCTCTACGCGTACTGCAACGCCACCGTGCCGCGGATCTCCGTCATCCTGCGCAAGGCCTACGGCGGCGCGTACATCGTGATGGACTCCCAGTCCATCGGCGCCGACCTGACCTACGCCTGGCCGACCAACGAGATCGCGGTGATGGGCGCCGAGGGCGCGGCCAACGTCATCTTCCGCCGCCAGATCGCCGGCGCGGACGACCCCGAGGCCATGCGCGCCCGCATGGTCAAGGAGTACAAGGCCGAGCTGATGCACCCGTACTACGCCGCCGAGCGCGGTCTGGTCGACGACGTCATCGACCCGGCCGAGACCCGGTCCGTCCTCATCCGGTCCCTGGCGATGCTGCGCAACAAGCACGCCGACCTGCCGTCCCGCAAGCACGGCAACCCGCCGCAGTAACGCATCCATGGAGACGAAGACCACCGTGAGCACACCCAGCGATCACGCCACCGGAACCCTGGTCCGCGTCGAGAAGGGCCACGCGGACGCGGAGGAACTCGCCGCCGTCACCGCGGTCCTGCTCGCCCGCGCCGCCGCGGGCGCCGCCCACCGCCGGCACGCGACGGCCCGTCCGCGGCGCTCCACCGCGCCCTGGCGCCGCCTGGAGCGGCAGTCCGGCTTCCGCGCCCCGCACAGCTGGCAGGGCTGACCACAACCGCACGAAAAACGCCGGACGGGCTGGAGAAATCCAGCCCGTCCGGCGTTTGAGGACCGGGTTCGGGGCGGGGGCACCTCCCTGGGGGCACCCCCGGACGGAGTCTGGGGGAGGTAGCTGGGGAGAGCCCCGAAAGCCGAAGACCTACCGCAGCCGCGCCATCAGCGCATGCTCGACCAGCGTGATCAGCGCACTCTTCGCCTCGCTGCGGTGGCGGGCGTCGGTGGTGATGATGGGCGCGTCCGGTCCGATCTGGAGCGCTTCGCGGACTTCTTCGGGGGTGTAGGGCTGGTGTCCGTCGAAGCCGTTGAGGGCGATGACGAAGGGCAGCCCGCTGTTCTCGAAGTAGTCGACGGCGGGGAAGCAGTCGGCGAGGCGGCGGGTGTCGACCAGGACGACGGCGCCGATGGCGCCGCGGACCAGGTCGTCCCACATGAACCAGAAGCGGTCCTGGCCCGGGGTGCCGAACAGGTACAGGATCAGATCCTGGTCGAGCGTGATGCGGCCGAAGTCCATCGCCACGGTCGTCGTGGTCTTGTCGGGCGCGTGCGTCAGGTCGTCGATCCCTGCCGAAGCCGAGGTCATCACGGCCTCGGTACGCAGCGGGTTGATCTCCGAGACCGCGCCGACGAACGTGGTCTTGCCCACGCCGAAGCCGCCCGCCACCACGATCTTCGCGGAGGTGGTGGAGCGAGCTGCATCGCTAGAGCTTGCGAAGTCCACTGAGCACCCTTTCGAGCAATGTCACGTCAGGCTGTCCGCCGGCGGACTCGTCACCGCCGGGCTGATGGATGGCGACAAGTCCGGCCTCCGCCAGGTCGGCGACGAGGATTCGGGCGACGCCGAGGGGAATACCGAGGAGCGCGGAGATCTCCGCGACCGACTTGATCTCCCGGCACAGCAGGCAGATCCGCTGATGCTCGGGCAACTGGCCCTGCAGCTGGGAGTTCTCCGCCGTGGTGTGTACCAGCGCCTCGATGGCGAGCTGGTAACGGGGCCTGGTGCGGCCACCGGTCATGGCATACGGACGCACCAGCGGGTTGTGCGAGCCGCCCGTCGGAGACGGCTGCGGAGCGCGCCTACGGGGCTCCACCGGCTGTATACGGGGTGCCCGGGGCGGTTGATACGACGGACCCGGGGCAGCGGGCCGCTGCGTTTGCGGCGGCACCTGTGGCTGGCGGTGGCTGGGTGAGGAGGGGAAGTTGAAACGACGCAGCGGCGCACCGTGCTGTGGTTCGTGCTGCTGCCCACGCTCGTACGGGTATCCGCTAGGGGGCGTCTCCACTTGTCCTCCTCCAACTCGCCATTTTTGCGGTCGCGCCACCGCACCCTATGGCGCGGTGGCACGAAACGCACTGTCTGTTTGTCAGTTGAGAAGGCTTCCTTGCAGTTCTGCCCGCAAATCGGGGGTGAGGACGCCGCCCGCTCGGTCGACGAGCAGGGCCATCTCGTAGCCGACGAGGCCGATGTCGCACTCGGGGTGGGCGAGTACGGCGAGGGAGGATCCGTCGGAGATGGACATGATGAAGAGGAAGCCGCGTTCCATCTCGACGACGGTCTGGTTGACCGAGCCGCCTTCGAAGATGCGGGAGGCTCCTGCGGTCAGCGAGGTCAGGCCGGAGGCGACGGCCGCCAGCTGGTCGGCGCGGTCGCGGGGGAAGCCTTCGGACATCGCGAGGAGGAGTCCGTCGGCGGAGACCACCACGGTGTGGGACACCCCGGGGGTGTTGTCCACGAAGTTGGTGATCAACCAGTTCAGGTTCTGCGCCGCCTGGCTCATCGGGCTCACACTAACGCTCCTGATCGTAGGTGCTGCCGGGGCCGAAGCCCTGGTGGTCATGCTGGTCTTGCGAGGTGTTGCCGTCCGCGCCCGTGTTCCGCGCCTGCTGGACGCCGCGACGCAGGTTGGCGAGCCTGCCGCGCACGTCCTCCGGAAGGCGGGAGACCTGCGGCCCGCCCTGCGGGGACGAAGCGGCCGACCCCTCGACGAGATTGGCCTTGGGTACCCGTCGGGGCAGCCCGGAGGCGGTGACCCCGCCGGCCTTCGGCTCACGGAGCTGCTCGGCACGGTGCCAGCGCTCGTCATTCGCCGAAGTCCAGTCCGCCGAACCGTCCCCGGCGGACTCGCCGCCCAGTGGCTCGGGCCGCAGGGGCACCCCCGGCTGCTGGGGGGCGGGCCGCTGAGGCTGCTGCTCCGGCGCCCGCTCCGGGCTCGGGCCCGACGCGTCCGCCGTACCTTCCTCGGCCCCAGCCCACTGCCTGGCACGACGCGGCAGACCGGCGTCGGTCATCGAGGGGCTGTCACTCGGGGAAGGTCCCGGACGGTGGAACTCTACGCGCTCCCGGGCAGCTTCGGGAACGCCGGGTGCCGATTCCGCTTGCGTTCCGTACGAGGTGTCGTACGGAGTCTGATACGCGTCACTCTCGACCCATCCCATCTGCTCCGCAGGGGAGTTGTAGTCGAAGTACGACTGCTGGGAATGGTCCGCCTGCTCCGCGTATCCCGATTCCGGATAGTCCGCCTGGCGGTAGGTCTGCGCCTCCAGCGTGGCCCGCCGCTCGCCACGCGAGAGGGAGCGTCCCACCGGGTCGATGTCGTCGCCCTGCGGCTGCGGAACCAGCTGCTCCATGCCGTAGGAGGAGTCGTCGAAGCCCAGCTCCGCGGCGGACCGCAGGCTCGGCACCTCCTGGGTGGCGTGCGGCTGCTCCGGGACGATCCGGGAGACCGTGAAGTCGTCCTCGGGCATCTCCTCGCCGCCACCGCCGTGCGTGATCGCGTCCGGCAGCATGACCAGGGAGGTGGTGCCCGCCTGCTCGCCCGAGGGGCGCAGCTGGACCCGGATGTCGTGCCGGTCGGCGAGCCGGCCGACCACGAACAGGCCCATGCGCTGGGAGATGGCCGCGTCCACGGCCGGCGGGTTGGCCAGCTTGTGGTTGATGTCCGCGAAGTCCTCGGCGGTCAGACCGATGCCCTTGTCGTGGATCTCGATCATGACGCGGCCGTCCGGCAGCCGGGTCGCGGCGACCCGCACCTTGGTCTGCGGCGAGGAGAAGCTGGTGGCGTTCTCCAGCAGCTCCGACAGCAGGTGCACCAGGTCGGTGACGGCCTGGCCGTGGATCTCGCTCTCCGGCACGCCGGCGATCTCGATGCGCTCGTAGCTCTCCACCTCGGAGGCGGCGGCACGCAGCACGTCGACCAGCGGGACGGGCTGGTTCCAGCGGCGGCCCGGCTCCTCGCCCGCGAGGATGAGGAGGTTCTCGCCGTTGCGGCGCATACGGGTCGCCAGGTGGTCCAGCTTGAAGAGGTTCTCCAGCTGGTCTGGGTCGGCCTCGTTGTTCTCCAGGCTGGTGATCAGCGTCAGCTGGCGCTCGATGAGGCCCTGGTTGCGGCTGGAGAGGTTGGTGAAGATCGCGTTGACGTTGCCTCGCAGCAGCGCCTGCTCGGAGGCGAGCCGGATGGCTTCCCGGTGCACCTGGTCGAAGGCGCGCGCCACCTCGCCGATCTCGTCGCGCGTGGTGATCGGGATCGGCTGCACCCGGGTGTCGATCCGGCCCGGATCGGTACGGGAGAGCTGGTCGACCAGCATCGGCAGCCGCTGCTCGGCCACCTCGAAGGCGGCGTTCCGCAGCTGCCGCATGCTGCGGCTCATCGAGCGGGCCATCAGACCCGCGACGATGAACGCCACCAGCAGGGCGATCAGCACGATCACCGAGTTGAGGATCGCGTCGCGCTTGGCGTCGGCGGAGATCTGCGCCGCCTCGTTCACGGCCTTGTCGGCCAGCGCCACCTCGACCGTGCGGTAGGCGTCGAACTCGGCCGTCGCGGTACCGGCGTACGCCTCGACCGTGACGCCCTTCGCCTTGAGCGAGGCCGCCGTGGCGTTCGGCGCGGCGATGGCCTCCTGCATGTCGTCCATGGACGGCGGGGCGACGAAGCGCTTGCCCTCGCTCTCGGCCTTCTGACGGGCTTCGGCGAGCAGCTGGTCACCGCGCCTCTTCGCCGCGGCGACGGTGTCCTCCAGCAGCTTCACGTCCGCCTCCAGGCCGGCGGAGGTGAACTCACCGAGCGCGATGCGCTCCAGGTAGATGTAGGAGGCCATGGCGGTCAGCTGGATCCGCTTGTCGGCCGCGGTGGGGCCGGGCTTGACCAGCAGGTGGGTGCCGATCGACCGCTGCAGCGACAGGGCGGCCTTGGCCAGCGAGATCGCGTAGACCGTGCGGCCGTAGGAGGTGATGTTGCCGGTGCCCAGACCGAGCTCGTTGGCGAACTCCATCAGCGGGTGCTGGACGGCGACGTAGCCCTCTTCGGTCTGCACGCCGGGAAGCTTGGAGGTGTAGGCGTTCCGGCGGAGCGCGCCCAGCTGCGGCTCGACGGCCTCGAACGCCTCGAGACGGCGCCTGAGGCTCTCGGTGTCCGGCATGTCCTCGACGCGCCGGTGGAACTCGTCGGCGGCCTTGTCGGTGGCCGCCCGCACCCGCGTCACGACGTCCTTGTGGGTGCCGGTGAGCAGGGGAACCACGGACAGGTCGCGCTCGTCTATCAGGGCGTGGTTGTACGCCCCGGCGGCGCGCACCAGCCGGGCGGTGCGCTCGGCGTCCTGCGCCTCGCTCCAGGTGGATATGGAGGACTCCACCCGGAAACCACCGAAGACCAGGGCCACCAGCACCGGAATGAGCAGAATCGCGTTCAGACGGGTGGGCACCCGCCAGTTGCGCGGAGACAGCCGCCCGCTCTTCGCGGCGGGCGGAGCTGGAGTTTCCGGCACATCGGCGGCCGGCGCCGCTGTGCGCGACGGCGGGGTGAAGTTCCCCCGCGCCTGCGGCGGCGCGGAGTCGGGCTTGCTTCGCCTCACTCGACCAACAACCTCTCGGCGTCGGCACCTGATGTCGTGCCGTTCTCAGCTGAGCCTTTACTGCCCAGTTCATGGAATTCCAGCACGTCAGGCAGGTGCATTCCAAACACTGGACACCACGCGCGAAAGACCGGCCGACGCACCGAAAAAACGGACATCAGGGCCGAGTCGCGTCAAAAGTGGAAGCAAATATATGCACGCTGAAACGCCATGTAAGCAGAGAGTGTTCGAAGCGGGATATATCTCTGTCGAAACGTTATGAAGCCCGGGGCGGCCCGTGTCCCATGACACAGTCCGCCCCGGGGCGTAACTTCCCGGCCCGGCAACCCAGTTGATCAACACACGGGTGGCGGGCTGACGGGCCCCAGCGGGCCCGGAACGCTACTTCAGCCGGGCCATCAGCGCGTGCTCGACGAGCGTGATGAGTGCGCTCTTGGCTTCGCTGCGGTGGCGGGCGTCGGTGGTGATGATGGGCGCGTCCGGCCCGATCTGGAGCGCCTCGCGGACTTCCTCGGGGGTGTAGGGCTGGTGTCCCTCGAAGCCGTTGAGGGCGATGACGAAGGGCAGCCCGCTGTTCTCGAAGTAGTCGACGGCGGGGAAGCAGTCGGCGAGGCGGCGGGTGTCGACCAGGACGACGGCGCCGATGGCGCCGCGGACCAGGTCGTCCCACATGAACCAGAAGCGGTCCTGGCCCGGCGTACCGAACAGGTACAGGATCAGGTCGTCGTCCAGCGTGATGCGGCCGAAGTCCATCGCCACGGTCGTCGTGGTCTTGTCCTGCACATGGCTCAGATCGTCGATCCCCGCGGAAGCCGAGGTCATCACGGCTTCGGTGCGCAGCGGGTTGATCTCCGAGACCGCGCCGACGAACGTGGTCTTGCCCACGCCGAAGCCGCCCGCCACCACGATCTTGGCGGAGGTGGTGGCGCGGGCGGGCGCACCGTTAGAGCTTGCGAAGTCCACTGAGCACCCTTTCGAGCAGTGTCACGTCCGGCGTTCCCCCCGCCTCCGAGCTGCCCCCTGGCTGGTGGATGGCCACCATGCCGGCCTCCGCGAGGTCGGCCACGAGAATCCGCGCCACGCCGAGCGGGATCGCCAGCAGCGCGGAGACCTCCGCGACCGACTTGACCTCCCGGCACAGGTGGCAGATCCGCTGGTGCTCGGGCAGCAGTCCCTGCAAGTGGACAGGGTCGGCCGTGGTGCTGACCAGCGCCTCGATGGCGAGCTGGTAGCGCGGCCGGGTCCGGCCGCCGGTCATGGCGTACGGACGAACCAGCGGCTGGTCGCCTTCGCCCCCGTACGACGCGTGATGATGGTCGCCGTACGGGCCGGGCGAGGCGGATGGCGGGGTCATGAATCCTCCGGTCGGGACAGCAGATGACGGTGGTGCCGTCGGTCGGTGCCGGTGGGGGGCGTCCGGCCTGGTGGCCGGACGGGACGGACGGTGGTCGGGCGGTCAGTTGAGCAGGCTGCCCTGGAGCTCGGCTCGAAGGTCGGGGGTGAGGACGCCGCCCGCTCGGTCGACGAGCAGGGCCATCTCGTAGCCGACGAGGCCGATGTCGCACTCGGGGTGGGCGAGTACGGCGAGGGAGGATCCGTCGGAGATGGACATGATGAAGAGGAAGCCGCGTTCCATCTCGACGACGGTCTGGTTGACCGAGCCGCCTTCGAAGATGCGGGAGGCTCCTGCGGTCAGCGAGGTCAGGCCGGAGGCGACGGCCGCCAGCTGGTCGGCGCGGTCGCGGGGGAAGCCTTCGGACATCGCGAGGAGGAGTCCGTCGGCGGAGACCACCACGGTGTGGGACACCCCGGGGGTGTTGTCCACGAAGTTGGTGATCAACCAGTTCAGATTCTGCGCCGCCTGGCTCATCGGGCTCAACTAACGCTCCTGCTGGTAAGTCGGGCCAATGCCGCGATCGTGATTGCCGTCCGGACCATTGCCGGCCTGACGGCCCTGCGCAATGCCCCGGCGGAGGTTGGTCAGTCGCCCACGCACATCGTCGGGCGAGCGGGACACCTGCGGACCGGCCTGCTGAGGCTGCTGCTGGGCGGTGCCCTCCACGAGGTTCGCCCGCGGGACGCGGCGCGGCAGTCCGGACGACGTGACCCCGCCGGAGGCGGGCGCGCGCACCTGCTCGGCGCGGCGCCAGCGCTCGTCGTTGGGCGAGGTCCGCCAGCCCTCGGCGGAGCCGTTCGTCCCGCCCGCGGGCGCGCCGGCGCTGCCGTGTCCGTTCGGGCTGCCACCGGTTCCCGCCGGCGCCGGCCGCGGCTCGCGGCGCTGGGCGGGCCGGGTGGACGCGGAGTCCTGCGGGGCGGGCAGCCCCTGGCCGTTGGTCCCGCCGCCCTGCGGGCCACGGAACCAGTTGGACTCGATGGTGTCGAAGATCGGGGTGCGGCCGTCGCCCGGACCGGCCGGGGGCAGCGCCTCCCGGTCCTCGCCGGGGAAGCCCCCGAGCGCGGTGGACGGCTGCGGGAACTCACCGGTGTCACCCGGGCCGCGCCCGGCACCCTGCGGGCCGCCGAGCCCGACGCCCGGACCGCCTTGCGGCAGGTACCCGCCACCGGTCCGCGCGCCGTTGCCGGGCAGCGGGAACTGGCCCGTGTCGCCGGGACCCTGGCCCAGGTCCGGCCGCGGGAACTGCCCGGTGTCACCGGGACCCTGGCCGAACTCCGGCCGGGCGAACTGACCGGTGTCACCCGGGCCCTGGCCGAGCTCCGGGCGCGCGAACTGCCCGGTGTCGCCGGGGCCGCCCGGAAGGGCGTGCGCGCCGGTGTCCTCGTGCCGGGGCTGCGGGAACTGCCCGGTGTCGCCGGGGCCCTGGCCGAGCTCCGGCTGCGGGAACTGACCGGTGTCACCGGGACCCTGGCCCAGGTCCGGCCGGGGGAACTGACCGGTGTCACCCGGGCCCTGGCCGAGCTCGGGCAGGGCGAACTGACCGGTGTCACCCGGACCCCGGCCGTCGCCGGCCTGAGGACGGGAGATCGAAGCGGTGCGGGGAGCGGAGTCCACCTCGTCGTGACCGCGCGGAGCGTCCGCGGCCTGGCGCGGAGCGCCCGGCCAGTCGTCCGCGCCGCCGGCCGCGCGCCGCGCACCCCAGCTGGTGCCGGGCTGCTGCGGGGCCGGCAGCTCCGGTGCCCCACCACGCTGCGGAAGCTGCGGACGGCCGCCCCGGTCACCCCGGTCGCCGCCGGACTCGGCACGGGCCGGAGCACCGGTCGGCGGGGCCACGGACGTGCCCTCGCCGCGCACCGGGAGCGCCGGACGCGAGCCGCTGCCGCCGGGCGCGCCCGCGGGGCCGCCCTTGGCGGGCGCACCGGGCGGACGGCCGGCGTCGAAGAGACTGCCGCCGGACGGGGCCTCGCCCCGGCCGCCGGGCGCACCGGCACCGGCCGGACGGCCCGCCGGGCCGCCCCCGCTGCCGGGCAGCGCGGGCCGCGCACCGGAGCCGGGCACCTGGCGCCGCGACGGTGCAGAACCGATCAGGCCGGCGCCACCGCCGGAGGCGGCACCGCCCGGCCCCGCCGGAGCCCCGGGCTTGCCCGTACCTGCCGGGCTCGCCTTCTTGCCGCCGTGGGCGACGTCGACGGGGAGCATGACCAGCGCGGTCGTACCACCGGAGTCGGAGGGCCGCAGCTGGATGCGGATGCCGTGTCGCAGGGACAGACGGCCGACCACGAACAGACCCATCCGGCGGGACACCGAGACGTCCACGGTCGGCGGGCTGGCCAGCCGCTCGTTGATCGCGGCCAGGTCCTCGGGGGACAGGCCGATACCGGTGTCGTGGATCTCCACCAGCACACGGCCGTCGGGCAGCGCGTGACCGGTGACCTTGACCTTGGTCTGCGGGGAGGAGAACGACGTGGCGTTCTCCAGCAGCTCGGCGAGCAGGTGCACCAGGTCGTTGACGACCCGGCCGGCCACCTCGGTGGCCGGGACCGCGCTCAGCTCGATGCGCTCGTACTGCTCCACCTCGGACGCGGCCGCACGGAGCACGTCGACCAGCGGGACCGGGCGGGTCCAGCGACGGCCCGGCTCCTCGCCCGCGAGGACGAGGAGGTTCTCGCCGTTCCGGCGCATACGGGTCGCCAGGTGGTCCAGCTTGAACAGCGAGGACAGCTGGTCCGGGTCCGCCTCGCGGGACTCCAGTTCGGAGATGAGCGACAGCTGGCGCTGGATGAGGCCCTGGCTGCGGCGCGAGAGGTTGGTGAACATCGCGTTGACGTTCCCTCGCAGCAGCGCCTGCTCGGCGGCGAGGCGGACCGCCTCGCGGTGCACGTCGTCGAAGGCCGCGGCCACCTTGCCGATCTCGTCGCGGCTGTGCACACCGACCGACTCGACGGAGGTGTCCACGTCCTGCGGGTCGGACTCGGACAGCTGCTTGACCAGCTCCGGCAGCCGCTTCTGGGCGACGTCCTGCGCGGTGTCCTGCAGACGGCGCAGCGAGCGGACCATGGAGCGGGCCACCACGAACGCGCCGACCAGCGAGACGCCGAGCACGAGCAGGATCAGCGCACCGTTGATGAGGGCGTCCTGCTGCGCGTCGGAGCGCAGCTCACGGGCCTTCTGTTCCATCTCGGTGAGCAGCGTCTGCTCGATCTGGGACATCTTCTCGATCTTGATGGTGTCCTGGTCGTACCAGTCAAGCTCGCTGTAGTCCTGGGCGGTCAGGCCCTTGTCGCCGGTGTCGCGCATCACGCGCTGGGCGTACTTGTCCGCGGCGGTGATGTCGGGCACCCCGCCGGACAGCGGCTCCAGCAGCTGGGAGGAGCGGTCGACACCGCGGATCTGGGTGAAGCGGCGCAGCGCCTGGGTCTGCTTGTCCAGCGCCGACTTGCCGAAGCGCTTGTCGTTCTCGGAGAGGTGCGGGCCCTTGGGGTTGGCCAGCGCGGCACTGATGAGCGCGCGCTGGATGGACGCGAACTCCTTGGCGGCGGAGAAGGTGGCCAGCGCGCGGGTGTTGTTGATCATGTCCCGGTTGCTGGTGGCCTGCGCCATGTCCTGGGACAGCGACAGCAGCGAGGTGATCATCTCGTTGTACGCCTGGACGGTCTGCGCGATGTCGCCGTCCTCGTCGTAGGCGTTCTCGCGGACGCTGCGGATCTCCTGCAGCTGGCGGGAGATGTCGACCAGGGTGGCGTTGACGCCGACCATCGACGGGTCGTCGGGGTCGATCTTCTCGGTGGCCTTGGTGAACGCCTCGATGGCCCGGGTGGTGGACTCCCGGGGGGCGACCACGCGGTCGTTCTTCTCGTTGCCGCCACCGGCCAGTGTGCCCGCGGACTTGTCGCGCTCCTCCTGGAGGGCGTCCGCGAGCTGGGTGGCCTGCTGCGTCATCTCGGTGAGCAGCTTCATGTGGTCGAGCTGCTCGATGTTGTCCAGCGAGCTCTGGATACGCAGACCACCCAGAGTCGTCGCGGCGACCACGGGGAGCGCGAGGAGCGAAACGAGGCGGGTGCTGATGCGCCAGTTGCGCAGCGCGAAGCGGGAGCCGGGCCCGGTGGGGGCCTTGGCCTGCGGCTGCTCGGCGCTGTCGACGCCGGCCGCCGCTCCCGGCTGCGTGCCGGACGCGGCCTCGGGGCTGTGGTCTGCCGGCGTCAGGCCGGTGGTCTGGGCGCGCTGGGGCGAGGAGCCGCGGTCGGTCCCACCGCGCGGCTCCGGGTCCGCCGAAGCGCTGCCATCCCTCTTGAAACGTCCCTGCACTAGCGTCGCAACCTCTGGACCAGGCGTTCCTCCGCCGGAGCGGCGGAACGGTGTCTTCGATGGGGAGACCGCAGCCCCCCGTAGCGGTCGTGAGTAACCGGCGCGCACACCTTTCGTATCGATCAAGAGGAGCCACCGCCGCATGGCGCCTCTCGTCTTGCGCCCCCTGCGCGCCGGCTGATTCCTGCGGCGGTCCGTGGAATTCCAGCACAGTGCCTCAGGCTCCAACAAGGGCGTGACATAAGGCTGTGATGTGCGTGACCCTCAGTGCGGTCCGGATCACGGGACGTAGAAAGTCGCCGCACTGAAATCGGACTTTTAGCAGCGTATTGCTTCTGTGTGCTGGCTGTCCCGGTAGTCATGATCGAGAGCGGAACGTCTGCTTCAGGTGTGCAATGTCCGTTTCCTGACGTCCTTTTTGGTGACCTGTTCGCCCTATTTGCCCTTTGATTCGTGAGCAAACTCACATGGTCATCGCGACTTTCCGTGCCGATCGCTGGGCATAGGCGCGTCTAGCCTGACGCTTTACACGGGCAACCGAAACGACAACACGACAGCAGGGGTCGACCCACAGTGAAGACGACGATGATGTTCCGCAACATAGCCAACCCGCGGCGCACCACTCTGGCCCACCTCAAGGACGCCGAGGAACTGCGGGTCGTGATCCCGGAGCAGCCGGAGCACCCCGTCGACCTCCCCACCCAGACCGCGAACCCGCGGCGCACCGTCCTGATGAAGGCCCCCACCGCCTGACGAGTGGCTGACCGGGCGGACGATTGCTCCAGCCGGAGGCTGTCGGCTGAGGGCGGTGGCGGGCGACCGGCGGGCAGAGACCCCCGCGATAGCCTGGAGCGTCAGTCCGGTCAGCATCACCGAAGGGCGCCACTTCCGTGCGCATCGCCAGATTCTCCCTTGACGGAAACGTCGCCTACGGAGTCGTGGAAGGGGATGCCGCAAGCCAAGGCGGCCCCGTCCTCGACGTCATCAAGGGCATCCCGTACGGCGACTTCGAGCGCTCGGGCACCAAGATCCCGCTGAGCAAGGTGCGGCTGCTGCCGCCCACCCTGCCCAACAAGATCGTCGCCATCGGGCGCAACTACGCCGAGCACGCCGCCGAGCTGGGCAACGAGGTCCCCGAGGTCCCGGTGGCCTTCTTCAAGCCGTCCACCTCGGTGATCGGCCCCGGCGACCCCATCGTGTACCCCTCCTTCTCCGAGGAGCTGAACCACGAGGCCGAGCTCGCCGTCGTCATCGGCCGGATGTGCCGCGAGGTCCCCCGGGAGCGCGTCAAGGACGTCATCCTCGGCTACACCTGCGCGAACGACGTCACCGCTCGCGACGTGCAGCGGCGCGAGAAGCAGTGGGCGCGGGCCAAGGGCTTCGACACCTCCTGCCCGCTCGGCCCCTGGATCGAGACCGAGCTGGACCCGTCCGACATCGCGGCCGGCCTCGGCGTCATGTGCACCGTCAACGGCGAGCAGCGCCAGCTGGGCCGTACGAGCGAGATGGTGCGCCCGATCGAGGACCTGATCGTGCACATCACCGAGGCGATGACGCTGCTTCCCGGCGACGTCGTCCTCACCGGCACCCCCGCGGGTGTCGGACCCCTGGTCGTCGGCGACGAGGTCGCCGTCACCATCGAAGGCATCGGCACTCTCACCAACAAGGTGATCAAGCGTGGATAGCGCAACCCCCTCCGCCCCTGTGCGAGTACGTTTCTGCCCCTCGCCGACCGGCAACCCGCATGTGGGCCTGGTCCGCACCGCCCTGTTCAACTGGGCCTTCGCCCGGCATCACGGCGGCACCATGGTGTTCCGGATCGAGGACACCGACGCCGCCCGCGACTCGGAGGAGAGCTACCAGCAGCTCCTGGACGCGATGCGCTGGCTCGGCTTCGACTGGGACGAGGGCCCGGAGGTCGGCGGCCCGCACGCGCCCTACCGCCAGTCGGAGCGGATGGACATCTACGCCGACGTGGCGCGCAAGCTCCAGGAGGCCGGCTACGCCTACGAGTGCTACTGCACCGCCACCGAGCTGGACGCCCGCCGCGAGGCCGCCCGCTCGGCCGGCAAGCCCTCCGGCTACGACGGCCGGTGCCGCGAGCTGAGCGAGGAGCAGATCGCCGGCTACCGGGCCGAGGGCCGCACCCACATCGTGCGCTTCCGGATGCCCGACGAGCCGATCACCTTCACCGACCTGGTCCGCGGCGAGCTGACCTTCACCCCGGAGAACGTGCCGGACTACGGCATCCTGCGGGCCAATGGCGCACCGCTCTACACCCTGGTCAACCCGGTCGACGACGCGCTGATGGGGATCACCCACGTGCTGCGCGGCGAGGACCTGCTGTCCTCCACCCCGCGCCAGATCGCCCTGTACAAGGCGCTGATCGACCTGGGCATCGCCGAGGGCATCCCGGAGTTCGGCCACCTGCCGTACGTGATGGGGGAGGGCAACAAGAAGCTCTCCAAGCGGGACCCGCAGGCCTCCCTCAACCTGTACCGCGAGCGCGGCTTCCTCCCCGAGGGCCTGCTCAACTACCTCTCCCTCCTGGGCTGGTCGCTCTCCGCCGACCAGGACCTCTTCTCGATCGAGGAGATGGTGGCGGCCTTCGACATCAAGGACGTCAACGCCAACCCGGCCCGCTTCGACCTCAAGAAGGCGGAGGCGATCAACGCCGACCACATCCGCCGGCTGTCCACCGAGGCGTTCATCGAGGCGTGCGGCCCCTGGCTGAAGGCCCCGCACGCCCCCTGGAAGCCGGAGGCTTTCGACACAGAGGCGTTCGCGGCCCTGGCCGAGCTCGCCCAGACCCGGCTCACCGTCCTGTCCGACATCACCGCCAACGTCGACTTCCTCTTCCTGGAGGAGCCGGTGGAGGACGAGGCGTCCTGGGCCAAGGCGATGAAGGAGGGGTCGGGCGCGCTGCTCGCGACCGCCCGCGAGAAGCTCGCCGCCGCCGACTGGAACGCCGAGGCGCTCAAGGAGGCCGTGCTGGCCGCCGGCGAGAGCCACGGCCTCAAGCTCGGCAAGGCCCAGGCCCCGGTCCGCGTCGCGGTCACCGGCCGCACGGTCGGCCTGCCGCTGTTCGAGTCCCTGGAGATCCTGGGCCGTGAGCGCACGCTGGCCCGGGTCGACGCGGCCCTGGCCAAGCTCGCGGGCTGAGCCCCGCGCCCGTCCGCGCACCCGTGCGCCCGCCCGCGCCTCGGGCACGGGCGGGCGCACAGGCCCGCACGGCCTCGCACACGCTCCTGAAGGGGGCGACCGGAGACGGTCGCCCCCTTCGGCGTCCTCGGGCCGCCCCCGGAGCCCCGGCCGCGGTCCTTGCCCAGCGTGCGGCGGCAGACCGTCCGACGCGGCCCGCGCTGCGCCGCGCGGATACCCGTTTTGGTGGCCCGTCCGGCATCGGGTAATGTTCTTCCTGCGCCGCCCGGGCGGGCCGAAAGGCCGGAGCGGGAGGCGTAACCAAACAAAACCCCTCAGGGGGTTGAGTTTTGGTGGGGTATGGTGTAATTGGCAGCACGAGTGATTCTGGTTCACTTAGTCTAGGTTCGAGTCCTGGTACCCCAGCAGGAGATCTCATCGCAGGTCTTCTGTCCTCAGCAGGACCAAGCCCCCGTTGTGTAGCGGCCTAGCACGCTGCCCTCTCAAGGCAGTAGCGCCGGTTCGAATCCGGTCGGGGGTACGGAGATCCCGTACGAACGCGTTACGAGATCGCTAGGGCCCCCGTTGTGTAGCGGCCTAGCACGCCGCCCTCTCAAGGCGGTAGCGCCGGTTCGAATCCGGTCGGGGGTACTGGTCTAAACCACCATGGGCTATGGTGTAATTGGCAGCACGAGTGATTCTGGTTCATTTAGTCTAGGTTCGAGTCCTGGTAGCCCAGCTGGATCAATCAGATCCTTGCCCCCGTTGTGTAGCGGCCTAGCACGCCGCCCTCTCAAGGCGGTAGCGCCGGTTCGAATCCGGTCGGGGGTACTTGAGGGAAAGGCCCTCCACATCAGTGGAGGGCCTTTTCGCTTTCCTCACTCCCCGCCGTGCCGCAGGTGCGACTGCTCGGTCTGCGCCAGTCGCCGCAGACTCTGGAACACCGGCTCGTAGAGCACGGTCAGCGCCACGGCGGCCTCGATCCGCTCCGCCGGTGTGGCGTAGGTCTCCACCAGATCCAGGTCGGCCACGGCCAGTTCGCCCGCCAGCCGGGCGTGCAGCAGCAGATGGTCGCTCTCGTGCGGATATCCCAGCCGGGCGAGCGCGGCGATGGCCGCCACCAGCATGCGGTGGGCGGGGTAGCCGTGGCCGAGCGCGCGGCAGTTGTGCCAGCCCAGCCGCTCCAGCAGCGCGTCCACCTGGCGGCGCGCGGCCTCGGTCGCCGGATCGTCCTCGTCCGGCTCCGGCCCGTGCGGCAGCGCGGTGACGGCTGCCCCCATGCGCCGGCTCAGATCCCGCGTCTCGTCCTCGGTGGCGGCCAGCACCTCGCGCGCCGTGGCCACCGGTATGCGGCCGACCTGGATCAGCGCCCGCACCAGCCGCAGGCGCCGCAGATGGTCCTCGCCGTACTCGGACTGGGTCGCCGTGACCCGCTCGCCTGGCGGCAGCAGCCCCTCCCGCAGGTAGTACTTGATCGTCGCGGTGGCCACCCCGCTGCGCTCACTCAACTCCGCCAGCCGCATATCCCTTGCGCCTTTCGTTGGACAGTGGCACTATCCAAGCATGGATAGTGCCGCTATCCAATAACTCTCGTGAGAGGTGCGGACCATGGGCAGCACGCTGATCGAAGGACGCAACACCGCCGCGGCCGAAGGCGACGTCACCGTGTTCCACATCGGCATGCGGATCAACAACTTCCTCGCGCTGCGCAGCTGGTGGCCGGTGTTCACGGCGATGCCCCGGATGCTCAAGGAGCTGTCGCGGGACAAGGAGAGCGGGCTGCTCGGCTACCGGCTGCTGCTGGGGTCGCCGCGGCTGATCTACGTCGTCCAGTACTGGGAGTCCCCGGAGAAGCTGTTGGCCTACGCCTCCGACCGCGACGGTCAGCACCGGCCCGCTTGGGCGGACTTCAACCGCCGGCTGCGGGCCGGCAAGGGGAAGGTCGGCTTCTGGCACGAGACCTACGTGGCGCCGGCCGGGCACCACGAGTCGATCTACATCAACATGCCGGAGTTCGGGCTGGGGCAGGCGACCGGCGTCGTCCCGGTAGGCCGCCGCGGCGACCGCGCCGCCGACCGCCTCTCCCGCTGACGATCTGCCCCGCTGAACGGCCGCCCGGCGGTCCCCCTGCCCGCGGCGGTCCCTGCCGCTGTGGGGCCCGCGGCTCGGCTGCCCAGCGGCGGCAGGCCGCGAGGTCCTGCGGACCGCGCCCGCGCGGCCGCTGACGCGCCCGTCATCCGTCCGCCGCGCCGCCGTCAACGCCGTATGGACAGGCCTGGCCCCGCACCCCTGAGCGTCTGGACCGCTGTGCGCTCCCGAGGCGGTCGGCGGGCCGGGACGTCGCCTTCGGGGGCCACGCTCGGCCCGCCGCGGCACTGCCCAGGCCCAGTGTGACGCTTCCGGGGCCCGGGGCGCCGCGTGGCGAACGGCGGGCCCGCGGGCGCCGGTCTGCGGGGCGTCTGGCGGCCCGGGACCGGTCGGGCGGCCCGGGCCCGGTGCGACGGCGCCTTGGGCCCCCGGAAGCGGGAGTGCCCGGGCGGTGCTGTGCCCCGTGGACCACGGAATGCCGCCGGCACCTACTCCATAGCCGCCCAGCACGGCCGCTGTGCCCCGTGGAACACGGAATGCCGGCCGGGCGCGCGGGGGCGCCGGGCCGGCCGCGCGGGCCGGGCATCGGCTGGGCAGGCGGGCGCGCGCCCTGGCGCGCCCGTGCTCCGGCGCCGCGACCGGCCGCCGCACGGGCCCGGCCGGTCCGTGGCGGCCGGAGGCGCGTCTGGCCGGCCGGTGGGCTAGCCGTTGCGGCGGAGGGCTTCGGAGAGGCGGCCGGCCGCGTCGATGACCGCCTGGGCGTGCATCCGGCCCGGGTGGCGGGTGAGGCGCTCGATCGGCCCGGAGACCGAGACGGCGGCCACCACGCGGTTGGAGGGGCCGCGCACCGGCGCGGAGACGGACGCCACGCCCGGCTCGCGCTCACCGATCGACTGAGCCCAGCCGCGCCGCCGGACGCCGGACAGGGCCGTGGCCGTGAAACGCGCGCCCTGCAGGCCGCGGTGCAGCCGCTCCGGCTCCTCCCAGGCCATGAGCACCTGGGCCGCGGAGCCCGCCTTCATCGGCAGCGTGGAGCCGACCGGGACGGTGTCCCGCAGTCCGGACAGCCGCTCGGCCGCCGCCACACAGATCCGCATGTCGCCCTGGCGACGGTAGAGCTGGGCGCTCTCCCCGGTCACGTCCCGTAGATGGGTGAGTACCGGACCGGCGGTGGCCAGCAGCCGGTCCTCGCCGGCGGCCGCCGCCAGTTCGGCGAGCCGGGGACCGAGTATGAACCGGCCCTGCATGTCACGCGCCACCATCCGGTGGTGCTCGAGTGCGACCGCGAGCCGGTGCGCCGTGGGGCGCGCGAGCCCGGTCGATCCGACCAGCCCGGCGAGAGTGGCCGGACCGGACTCCAGAGCGCTCAAAACCAGAGCTGCCTTGTCGAGAACGCCGACGCCGCTAGAGTTGTCCATGCAACGATACTTGCGTCTCACAGTGTGAAACGCAAGTTCAATTTTCCGAGGAACCCGCCACTGTAGGAAGTGCGGCCCGCGGACCAGGGTCCGCAGACGTGACGAGTTGGGCCGACGGTGCCGTCGGCCGAAGGGAAAGCGATGGGACGGACACTGGCGGAGAAGGTCTGGGACGACCACGTCGTCCGGCGCGCCGAAGGCGAGCCCGACCTGCTCTTCATCGATCTGCACCTGCTGCACGAGGTGACCAGCCCGCAGGCCTTCGACGGCCTCCGCAAGGCCGGCCGCCCGGTGCGCCGCACGGACCTCACCATCGCCACCGAGGACCACAACACCCCCACGCTCGACATCGACAAGCCCATCGCCGACCCGGTCTCCCGCGCCCAGTTGGAGACGCTGCGCAAGAACTGCGCGGAGTTCGGTGTCCGACTGCATCCCCTCGGTGACGTAGAGCAAGGCGTGGTCCACGTGGTCGGGCCGCAGCTGGGCCTGACCCAGCCGGGCACCACCGTCGTCTGCGGCGACAGCCACACCTCCACGCACGGCGCGTTCGGCGCGCTGGCCTTCGGTATCGGCACCAGCCAGGTCGAGCACGTGCTGGCCACCCAGACGCTGCCGCTGGCGCCGTTCCGGACGATGGCGATCACGGTCGAGGGCGAGCTGCCGGATGGCGTCACCGCCAAGGACCTGATCCTGGCGATCATCGCCAGGATCGGCACCGGCGGCGGCCAGGGCTACGTCATCGAGTACCGCGGCTCCGCCATCGAGAAGCTGTCGATGGAAGCCCGGATGACCGTGTGCAACATGTCCATCGAGGCGGGCGCGCGAGCCGGGATGATCGCCCCGGACGAGACCACCTTCGCCTACCTCAAGGACCGTGCGCACGCGCCGCGGGGAGCCGACTGGGACGCCGCCGTCGACTACTGGCGCACCCTGCGCACCGACGAGGACGCCGTCTTCGACCACGAGATCGTCATCGACGCCGCCACGCTGGCGCCGTTCGTCACCTGGGGCACCAACCCGGGCCAGGGCGCGCCGTTGTCGGCCTCGGTTCCCGACCCGGCCTCCTTCACCGACCCCAGCGAGCAGCTGGCCGCCGAGAAGGCCCTGGAGTACATGGGTCTGACGGCCGGTCAGCCGCTGCGGGACATCTCCGTGGACACCGTCTTCGTCGGCTCCTGCACCAACGGCCGCATCGAGGACCTGCGCTCCGCCGCCGCGGTGCTGAGCGGCCGCTCGGTGGCCGACGGCGTCCGCATGCTGGTCGTCCCCGGCTCGGTGCGGGTCGCTCTGCAGGCCGTCGAGGAAGGGCTGGACAAGGTGTTCACCGCGGCCGGCGCGGAATGGCGGCACGCGGGCTGCTCGATGTGCCTGGGCATGAACCCCGACCAGCTGGCCCCCGGCGAGCGCTCCGCCTCCACCTCCAACCGCAACTTCGAGGGCAGGCAGGGCAAGGGCGGTCGGACGCACCTGGTCTCGCCGCAGGTGGCGGCAGCCACCGCGGTACTCGGCCATCTGGCCTCTCCCGCCGACCTGTCCGACGTCCCCACGCCCGCCGGAGTCTGAACCATGGAAGCATTCACCACGCACACCGGCCGGGCCGTCCCGCTGCGCCGCAGCAACGTCGACACCGACCAGATCATCCCCGCGCACTGGCTGAAGAAGGTCACCCGCGACGGCTTCGAGGACGGGCTCTTCGAGGCATGGCGCAAGGACCCCGAGTTCGTGCTGAACCAGAGCGCGTACCGCGGCGCCACCGTGCTGGTGGCCGGCCCCGACTTCGGCACCGGCTCCTCGCGCGAGCACGCCGTGTGGGCGCTGCAGAACTACGGCTTCAAGGCCGTGATCTCCTCGCGCTTCGCCGACATCTTCCGCGGCAACTCGCTGAAGAACGGTCTGCTGACCGTCGTCCTGCCGCAGGAGACCGTGGACCGGCTCTGGCAGCTGGTCGAGGCCGACCCGACTACCGAGGTCACCGTGGACCTGGTCGACCGGCAGGTTCGAGCCGAGGGCATCACGGCCGATTTTGACCTTGACGAGAACGCTCGATGGCGGCTGCTGGAGGGCCTGGACGACATCAGCCTGACCCTCAGGCACGAGGCCGACATCGCCACCTACGAGGCCGGGCGACCCTCCTTCAAGCCCCGCACGATTGAGGTCTGACGCCCCCGGTTCTCCCTGCGCAGAGCACGTTTGGCACGATGCGTCGCTGGTCCACGGACCAGCGGCGCATCGCCATGTTGAGGGCCCATGAGGCGACAACTCGCCGCAGATGGCACAATCAGCGCATGGAACGCGACGCCCAACTCGAGCTCTACGAGGTCGTCGCCGCCCGCTTGAAGGAAGCGCACACACGGGTGCGCACACTGCAAGTCCCGGAGGGCGTACGGATGGCGCTGTCCCGGAAGCTGCTGGTCATCACGGCAGCGGCGAAGCACGATCTGACAGACGCGGCGCGGCGTCTGGACCGCCTGATGGACGACCTCGACGCGGGTCGTTTCCCCCAAGACAGCGAGAGCGACAGCGACGGAAGTCCGTGACGGTCGAGTTCGTTGCGGCACAAGGGTGATTAGCCCGTTTCGTGTTTGATTTGCGGTATATATCTGCCTAACGTGCGAAAAAGCTTGAACACATTCGTTCTGGCAATGTCTCCGAAGGGGAAGACGTGAACAAGGCGCAGCTAGTAGAGGCGATTCAGGACAAGCTCGGCGGCCGGCAGAACGCTGCCGACGCGGTCGACGCGGTGCTGGACGCCATCGTCCGCGCGGTCGTCGCGGGGGATCGGGTTTCGGTCACCGGTTTCGGTTCATTCGAGAAGGTGGACCGTCCGGCCCGTTACGCCCGTAACCCGCAGACCGGCGAGCGCGTCCGGGTCAAGAAGACCTCGGTCCCCCGCTTCCGTGCCGGGCAGGGCTTCAAGGACCTGGTGAGCGGCTCCAAGAAGCTTCCCAAGGGCGGCGAGGTGTCCGTCAAGAAGGCGCCCAAGGGCAGCCTCCAGGTCGCCGCCAAGAAGGCCGCCGCCAAGAAGGCCGTGGCGAAGAAGGCCGCGCCGGCGAAGAAGGCGACGACGGCTGCCGCGAAGAAGGCGGCGCCCACGAAGAAGACCACCGCCGCTGCGAAGAAGGCGGCGCCCACGAAGAAGACCACCGCCGCTGCGAAGAAGGCGGCACCCACGAAGAAGACCACCGCCGCGGCGAAGAAGACCGCTCCGGCCAAGAAGGCGGTCGCGAAGAAGGCCCCGGCCAAGAAGACCACCGCCCGCAAGACCACCGCCAAGAAGACCACCGCCCGCAAGAAGTAACCAGCGGCAGCGTCAGCGCCGGGCCGGGCTCCCCTGGGGAGCCCGGCCCGCGGTGTTTTCCCGGGGACTGCTCAGAAGGTCTGCAGGGTGACGAAGGTGACCCGGCGCTCCGCGCCCTCGCCGTCGACCTCGATCCGCACCCGCTGGCCGACCCGCAGCAGGCGCAGCCCGCCCGCGTCGAACGCCGCGGCGTCGAAGGGCAGCGGAGTGCCGTCGTCGAGCAGCACACTGCCGGCGCGGGTCTCGGGGTCGTACGTGTACGCGGTTGCCTGCATACCCAGCAGCGTAGTCCGCGCGGCCCGCGCCGCACGGCCCAGCCCATCGCCGGACGCCCGTCGCGGCATACCCCCCGCGGGAACGGGCGGCACCGGGGAACCGGCACCCCACCGGGCGGGAACCGGCACCCCACCGGGCGGGAACTGGCAGGACGGCGGAAGGGGGTGCACCGGGGCGCTCCCCGCAGAAGGCGCGGTCATCGCGGGATCACCTTGCGACGCACCAGTAGTCGCGCCGCCGAGGAGACGCCGCGGTGCGCCCCCGACCCACCCACCGCCAAGGCGCCAGCCCCACCGGCGCACCGGCCGGCCTCACCGAGGTGCCGTGCGGATCGCCGGGGGAAACCCAGGAGACCCCGCCGCCAGCACTGCCGACGTATACGGCCCCACACCCAGCCGCGTCGCCGCCCACAGGTCCGCGCCCGTGTCCACGTCCTGCCGCACGCTGTCCACCCCGCTCAGGCAGATCTCCCGGGCCCCCGAGGCCCGGTGCCGGACGCGGGACGGCCCGCCGAAGGCCGGCGCCAGTTCGGCCCCGGCAGCGGCCGCCAGCAGCGTGGTGCCCACGCCCGCCGCGTCCGCCAGAAAGGCCCGCACGCCGCCGGCCGCGTCCGCCAGGCCGGCAGCGGCGGCCAGCACCCGGGCCAGCTCCGCCTCCCGCAGCGCCGGCAGATCGGCGTTGAGCGCCGCCACCGCGGCCCGCGGACGCGCGCCCCGCACGATCCGCACACCATGCGCGAGCGCCGCGTTCAGTCCGCGCTCAGGCCCGCGCTCGGGCCCGCACGCGGCCCGCGCCGGCGCATCCGGGACGACGCGCGCCCCCAGGGCGGCCAGCGCGCTCGAGGCCTGCGGATCGTCCGTGACGACCACCACATCGCGGACGCTCGGACAGGACAGCGCCGCGGACACGGTGTCCTGCGCGAAAGCGAGCGCGAGCCGCGGCCGGAAGCCGCCCGGCACGGCACCGGCGAGCCGGCTCTTCGCCTGCGCAAGAGGCTTC
Source organism: Streptomyces sp. JLBT605 (assembly GCF_058215555.1). NCBI lineage: Bacteria > Bacillati > Actinomycetota > Actinomycetes > Kitasatosporales > Streptomycetaceae > Streptomyces > Streptomyces sp. JLBT605. Next base: position 1,689,049 of record NZ_CM177087.1, on the reverse strand, counting down.
AGCGGGACCACCACGGTCCAGGTCACAGGCGCTCCATCCGTCCGCACGAGCCTCATTCTCGCCCGCCCGTCACCCACCACCACCCTCAACCGACGACCCTCGGCTGACAGGATCGCCACCTACTGCCTCAGTCGCCGGTTCACCTCGGGGGTTACCGTGTTCTCGACAGACCGGGTACCTGGGGCGACACTTGTGCGGCTGCCCGGACGGCAGCAAGGCAGCAGGTCAGCAAGGGGTCAAGAGAGGTGTTCCGAGTGTCCGGCCGCAGAATCGGCTTCTGGTACCGCTCCGCAGCGGTCTTGGTAAAACCGCCGCTGGTGGTTCTGTTCAAGCGGGACTGGCGCGGAATGGAGCACATTCCGACCGAAGGCGGATTTATCACCGCCATCAATCACAACTCGTATCTCGACCCGCTCTCGTACGCGCACTATCAGTACAACACCGGACGGGTCCCGCGCTTCCTCGCCAAGGCGGGCCTGTTCAAGGGCAGCTTCGTCGGCACCTTCCTGCGCGGGCTGAAGCAGATCCCCGTCTACCGCGAGTCCACCGACGCCGCGAACGCCTTCCGGGCCGCCGTCGACGCCATCAACAAGGGCGAGTGCGTGGCCTTCTACCCCGAGGGCACCCTCACCCGCGACCCCGCCCAGTGGCCGATGCGCGGCAAGACCGGCGCCGCCCGCGTCGCCCTGCTCACCAAGGCCCCGGTCATCCCGGTCGCTCAGTGGGGCGCCAACGAGGCCATGCCGCCGTACGCCAAGCACAAGAAGCTGCGGCTCTTCCCGCGCAAGACGCTGCGGGTGCAGGCCGGACCGCCGGTCGACCTGTCCGAGTTCTACGGGCTGGAGCCCACCGCCGAGGTGCTGCGCGCCGCCACCGACGTGATCATGGCCGCCATCACCGAGCAGCTCGCCGAGGTGCGCGGCGAGCCCGCCCCCGCCGAGCCGTACGACCACAGGAAGGCCCGAGCGGCCGAAGAGGAGAGCAAGTGACGCGCTGCGCGGTCTACGGCACCGGATCCTGGGGGACCGCCTTCGCGATGGTGCTCGCCGACGCCGGGTGCGAGGTGACCCTGTGGGGCCGCCGCGCCGAGCTGGCCGAGGCGATCAACGCCGGCCGCACCAACCCGGACTACCTGCCCGGCGTCGAGCTGCCCCGGTCGGTGCGGGCCACCACCGATCCCGCCGAGGCGGCGGACGGCGCCGAGTTCACCGTGCTCGCGGTGCCCTCCCAGACGCTGCGCGGCAACCTGGCCGAGTGGACCCCGCTGCTGCCCGCCGACACCGTGCTGGTCTCCCTGATGAAGGGCGTCGAACTCGGTACCGCCAAGCGGATGAGCGAGGTCATCGAGGAGGTCGGCAAGGCGTCCCCGGACCGGGTCGCGGTGCTCACCGGCCCCAACCTCGCCAAGGAGATCGCCGCCCGGCAGCCCGCCGCCGCCGTGGTCGCCTGCCGCGACGAGGCCGTGGCCCAGCGCCTGCAGGCCGCCTGCCACACCCCGTACTTCCGCCCGTACACCAACACCGACGTGGTCGGCTGCGAGCTGGGCGGCGCGGTGAAGAACGTCATCGCGCTCGCCGTGGGCATCGCCGACGGCATGGGGCTCGGCGACAACGCCAAGGCCTCGCTGATCACCCGCGGCCTGGCCGAGACCACCCGGCTGGGCCTGGCCATGGGCGCCGACGCGCACACCTTCGCGGGGCTCGCCGGGATGGGCGACCTGGTCGCCACCTGCTCCTCGCCGCTGTCCCGCAACCACACCTTCGGCACCAACCTCGGCCGCGGCATGACGCTGGAGGAGACCATCGCGGTCACCCGGCAGACCGCCGAGGGGGTCAAGTCCTGCGAGTCCGTGCTCGATCTGGCCCGCCGGCACGACGTCGACATGCCGATCACCGAGACCGTGGTGGACATCGTGCACGAGGGCAAGCCACCGCTGGTGGCCCTCAAGGAGCTGATGGCTCGCAGTGCCAAGCCCGAGCGTCACTGACGCGCGGCCGACCGCAGGGTAACCTCAAGCCGATATGAGCAGCGAGACCTCCACCCCAAGCAGCCCCCAGCTCCCTGCGGGCGCGTCCTCCGGCAGCAAGCCGCGTGTCGCCGTCGTATTCGGCGGGCGCAGCTCCGAGCACGCCATCTCCGTGGTCACCGCGGGTGCCGTACTGGCCGCCATCGACCGGACCAAGTACGACGTGATCCCGATCGGTATCACCGCGGACGGCCGTTGGGCGCTGACCGCGGACGCCCCCGAGCGGATGGCTATCGCCGACCGCAAGCTGCCGAGCGTCGAGGAGCTGGCCGAGTCGCCGGACGGCGCCGTGCTGCTGCCGGTCGACCCCGCCAGCCGCGAGGTCGTCTACACCGAGCCGGGCGCGGTGCCCAAGGCGCTGGGCGACGTGGACGTCGTCTTCCCCATGCTGCACGGCCCCTACGGCGAGGACGGCACCCTCCAGGGCCTGCTGGAGCTCTCCGGAGTGCCCTACGTCGGCGCCGGCGTGCTCGCCTCCGCCGTCGGCATGGACAAGGAGTACATGAAGCGGGTGTTCATCTCCTTCGGGCTGCCTGTCGGCCCGTACGAGGTGATCCGGCCGCGCGAGTGGGAGGCCGACCCGGCCGCCGCCCGCAAGAAGATCGTCGACTTCGCCGGCGACCACGGCTGGCCGGTCTTCGTCAAGCCCGCCCGGGCCGGCTCCTCCATCGGCATCACCAAGGTCGACGACCTTTCGGGGCTGGACGAGGCGCTCGAAGAGGCCCGCCGCCACGACCCGAAGGTCATCGTGGAGTCGCTGCTGCGCGGCCGCGAGATCGAGTGCGGGGTGCTGGAGTTCGAGGACGGCCCGCGGGCCAGCGTCCCGGCCGAGATCCCGCCGGTCAGCAGCCACGACTTCTACGACTTCGAGGCCAAGTACATCGACTCGGCCGCCGGCGTGGTGCCCGCGCCGCTGGATGCCGAGCAGACCGCCCGGGTCCAGGAGCTGGCCGTACGGGCCTTCGACGCGGTCTCCTGCGAGGGCCTGGTGCGCGCCGACTTCTTCCTGCTGGAGAACGGCGAGTTCGTGATCAACGAGGTCAACACCATGCCCGGCTTCACGCCCATCTCGATGTACCCGCGGATGTGGCAGGAGAGCGGCGTGAGCTACCCCGAGCTGGTGGACCGGCTGATCCAGGCCGCGCTGCGCCGCTCGACCGGCCTGCGCTGACCGGATCCCGATACCGATCGGGAATCTCAGGCCGACCGGAACCCGAGGGCGATCTGATCCCGAAGGGGATCAGATCCCGAAGGGGATCGTCTTCTTCACGGCGCCCGCGAGGTCGATGAGCACGTCGACCTCGGGGGCGTACGTCCCCGGCACGGTCACCTCGACGTTCGCCTTGCGCAGCACCGTGGTGAACCGGTAGCCGTCGTCCCTCTTCTCAAACAGCCATTCGACGCCGTTGATCTCGGCGGACTCGTGCATCGGGTTGTAGTGTTCGGTGCCGGGCGTGAGCACATCAGGTTTGGGCACGCCGCAGCGCAGCTGGACGGCGGGGTCTCCCCAGGCCGCGGTGAAGTCGGAAGCGGGCTCGGTCGCGCGCCGCTGAAGCCCGTCCACGCGCCGCGGCAGTTCCTTGTGCAGCGACCGGCACATCGCCACGGCCGCGGCCGGCGGCGTGGGAACCGCAGGCTGTGCGGTCCCGTCCGATTCCTCGGAGCAACCGGCCGCCGCCACCAGCAGCAGCGCGACGGTGGACAGACTGATCAGCCGGCGGGGCAAGGAACTCACCGGCAGAGCATACGGGGGAGCTACAGATGGACGACCGGGCAGGTCAGGGTGCGGGTGATGCCTTCCACCTGCTGCACCTTGGCGACCACCATGCGCCCGAGTTCGTCCACCGTCTCGGCTTGGGCGCGCACGATCACGTCGTACGGCCCGGTGACGTCCTCGGCCTGGATCACGCCGGGGATCTTCGCGATGACTTCGGCCACGGTCGACGCTTTGCCGACCTCGGTCTGGATCAGGATGTACGCCTGTACCACGGAACCTCCAGGGCGGCTACGAGGATCATGTGGGGAGAAGGGACGCCACGGTACCGCGTCACCGAGCGGCGCGGGGAGACCCGCGCTGCTTGCGCGGCGCGCTGGGCACCGCGGAACAAGCGTAGAGGGGCGACGAGATGCCGCACACATCCCCGGGGGACGGTGCCGATGAGCGGTCGCTCCGCGGCGGCCCGCACTCCGGACATGGCGATACCGAGGACACCGACAGCAGGAGGAGAAGCGCAGTGAAAGGCACCGTGGGCGAGCTGGGGGAGTTCGGGCTCATCAGAGAGCTCACCGCCCGGCTGACCACCACCCCGGCGGTCCGGCTGGGGCCGGGTGACGACGCCGCGGTGGTCGCCGCCCCGGACCGGCGGGTCGTGGCCAGCACCGACGTCCTGCTGGAGGGGCGGCACTTCCGCCGGGACTGGTCCACCGCCTATGACGTGGGCCGCAAGGCGGCCGCCCAGAACCTCGCCGACATCGCCGCGATGGGTGCGGTGCCCACCGCCCTGCTGCTGGGCCTCGTCGTCCCCGCCGACCTCCCCGCCACCTGGGCGAGCGAGTTGATGGACGGGCTGCGCGACGAGTGCCAGGTGGCCGGTGCCGCCGTCGTCGGGGGCGACGTGGTCCGTGGTGACACCATCACCGTCGCCATCACCGCTCTGGGGGACCTGCGCAACCACGACCCGGTCACCCGGGCCGGTGCCCAGCCCGGCGACGTTGTCGCGGTCACCGGCTGGCTGGGCTGGTCGGCCGCCGGACACGCGGTGCTCGCCCGCGGCTTCCGCTCACCGCGGGCCTTCGTCGAGGCCCACCGGCGCCCGGAGCCCCCGTACCACGCGGGCCCGGCCGCGGCCGGCCTCGGCGCCACCGCCATGACCGACGTCAGCGACGGACTCGTGGCCGACCTGAGCCACATCGCCGAGGCCAGCAAGGTCCGCATCGACCTGCGCTCGGGCGACATCGACATCCCCTCCCAGATGTCCGACATCGGGCAGGCGGTGGGTGTGGACCCGCTCCAGTGGGTGCTCAACGGGGGAGAGGACCACGCGATCGTGGCCACCTTCCCGCCCGACGTGAAGCTGCCCGCCCGCTGGAAGGTCATCGGCGAGGTGCTCAACCCCTCGGCGCTGCCCCAGGTGACGGTGGACGGGGCGCCCTGGGCGCACGGCGGCTGGGACCACTTCGCGGACGACGCCGACGCCGAGTGACGGCGGCGAGTGGGCGGTGACCGGCGGCGGGTAGATTCTGCGGCATGCCGCAGATACCCTCCCCGGCCCCGGTGCCGCCCCGGGTGCTCACCGTCGCCGGATCCGACTCCGGCGGCGGTGCCGGCATCCAGGCCGATCTGAAGGCCATGCTGGCGCTGGGTGTGCACGGCATGAGCGTGCTCACCGCGGTGACCGCGCAGAACTCCCTGGGCGTACAGGGCTCCTGGGAGCTGCCCGCCGAGGCGGTCCGCGCCCAGTTCCGCAGCGTCGTCGACGACATCGGCGTGGCCGCGGTCAAGACCGGGATGCTGGCCTCTACCGAACTGGTCGAGACCGTCGCCGGGCTGCTGGACGGGCTGCCGGCGCCGGTGGTCGTGGACCCGGTGGGGGTCTCCAAGCACGGCGACCCGCTGCTGGCCGCCGAGGCCCTCGGCGCGGTCCGCGCCAAGCTGCTGCCCACCGCCACCGTCGCCACCCCCAATCTGGACGAGGTCGCCCAGCTGACCGGCGTGGTCGTCTCCGGCGAGCGCGACATGCGGCGGGCCGCCGCCGCGATGCTGGAATTCGGCCCCCGCTGGGTGCTGATCAAGGGCGGCCATCTGCCCGCGGACACCAGCCAGGCAGTGGACCTGCTGACCGACGGCACCGCCGAGCACTGGCTGCGAGCCCCGCGGTACGACAACCGGCACACCCACGGCACCGGCTGCACCCTGGCCAGCGCCATCGCCGCGCACCTGGCGAAGGGACTGGCGGTGCCGGCCGCGGTCGAGGCGGCCAAGACCTACGTCACCGGTGCCATCGCGGCCGGCTTCCCGCTCGGCGCGGGCATCGGGCCGGTCGACCACGCCTGGGCCTGGCGGACCTGAGGCCCGCCGGCGGCGCGGACCACTGACATACCGGCGGCGCGGACCACCAGCCCACCGGCACCCGGATGACCGGCCCACCGGCGCCCGGGCATGACAAAAGCCGGCCCACCCTCAGGTGGACCGGCCTTGGCAACCGGCTGGGCTGCGCTGCGACGGGAACGTCAGCGCGAGACCTTGCCGGCCTTGATGCACGAGGTGCAGACGTTGAGGCGCTTCGGCGTCCGACCGACCACTGCACGCACACGCTGGATGTTCGGGTTCCAGCGACGGGACGTACGGCGGTGCGAGTGCGAAATGTTGTTGCCGAAGCCCGGCCCCTTGCCGCAGACGTCGCAGTTGGCAGCCACGGGTCACTCCAAAGACTTCAGATACACGTACGGTGAAATCCCGGCGCGCCAGGATCGTGAATGACCGGCCGTGCCAGGGGGAGAGCCCGATTCGCATCGGGCAACCGGAGCAGCATACAACGGCCGCTCCAGCAGAACGAAACTACCATGACCGGCCCGAACCGCGCGGGGGCGGCCCTCCACCCGGCCCGCGAGGCGCGACTACTCTGCGGTGAGCCCCCATCCATCACCCCGCCGCGAGCAGGACGCTCGCGCGGGCCGTTCGCCCGGGATCCAGGAGGACGCAAGGTGCCGCACACTCCCCCAGACTCCGTCCGGGGGTACCCCCTTGATGCCGATGCGGTACGCACCTGGTGCGCACTGACGCTGGACGCCCTCGGCCGGGCCCGCGAGGACATCGACGCCATCAACGTCTATCCGGTCGCCGACGGGGACACCGGGACCAACCTCTACCTCACCGCCGAGTCCGCCGCGCACGCCGTCGACGCCGCCTTCACCGGGCACGCCGCCACCGGTGACGCCTCCCGCCCCGGCCTCGACGACGCGATACGCGCCATGGCCCACGGCGCCCTGATCGGCGCCCGCGGCAACTCCGGCACCATCCTGGCCCAGCTGCTTCGCGGCCTGGCCGACGTCCTGGCCTCCGACGACCGGACGCCGCCCGGCGACACCGCGCCCGCGGGGCACCCGGCGGCCGGGGCCGACACCCTCAAGCGCGCCCTGCGGCACGCCGCCGAATCCGCGTACACCGCCGTGGCCCACCCCGTGGAGGGCACCGTGCTGACCGTCGCCGCGGTCGCCGCCGACACCGCGGGCCGGGCGACCGGCGACGTGGCCGCGGTGGCCCGGGCCGCCTGGGAGGGCGCGCGCGCCGCCCTGGCGGCCACCCCCGACCAGCTCGACGCCCTCGGCCGGGCCGGCGTGGTCGACGCGGGCGGCTACGGCCTGGTCGCGGTGCTCGGCGCCCTGTCCGAGGCGCTCTCCGGCGAACCCCCGGCCCGGCCCGCCGCCCCCGACCACGGCCGCCTCCACCGCCCCGCACCGCCCGCCGGGAGCCCGGGCACGGCGGACGGCGCCTCGCGGACCGGGCCGGTCCCGGCCCCCTCGGCGCAGCCCCCGTCTCCCGCCTTCGAGGTGATCTACCTGCTGGAGGCCGACACCCCGGCCGTCGAGCGGCTGCGCGCCCGGCTCGACACGCTCGGTGACTCCCTGGTCGTGGTCGGCGGGGACGGCCTGTGGAACGTCCACGTCCATGTCGACGACGCCGGCGCGGCGGTGGAGGCCGGCATCGCCGCCGGCCGGCCGTACCGGATCCGCATCACCCACTTCGGGGCCGCGGCCGAAGCGGCCCGCGACCCGCGCCAGGACGCCTGCCCGCAGCCGCCCGAGCCCCCGGAGAACCGGACCGACCCCCGTGGCGAGCGGGCGCCGCGCGCGGTGGTCGCGGTGGTGCCCGGCGACGGCCTGGCCCGGCTGTACACCGACTCCGGCGCCACCGTGGTGACCGCGCGCCCCGGGGAACCCCCCGCCAGCGGCGAGCTCCTCGAGGCCATCCGGCGGGCGCACGCCCGCGAGGTGGTGCTGCTGATCGACGACGCCGCCTGGCGGCACCCCGCCGCGGCCGCCGCCGAGCAGGCCCGTGCCGAAGGGGTACGGGTCGCCCTGATCCCGACCCGCTCCGCGGTGCAGGGGATCGCCGCACTCGCCGTCCACGAACCCGGCCGCCGCTTCGACGAGGACGTGGTGGCCATGACCGCCGCCGCGGGCGCCACCCGCCACGCCGAACTCGCCGTCGCCGAGCACGAGTCATGGACCATGGCCGGGGTCTGCCAGGCCGGGGACGTCCTCGGGCTGATCGGTGGCGATGTCGCGGTCATCCGCCCCGACCTGGCCCAGGCGGCGCGGGCCGTGCTGGACCGGATGCTCGCGGCGGGCGGCGAGATGGTCACCCTGGTGCTCGGCGCGGGCGTGGCCGACGAGGTCGCCGACGCCCTCGCACAGCACGTCCGCGCGGGCCATCTCGCCGTCGACACGGTGGTCTACCGCGGCGAGCAGCCCACCGTCCCGTTGATCATCGGCATCGAGTAGCCCCCGGAAAAGACCCGGCGCAGACCCGGCGCAGACCCCGAACGGACCCGGAATGTCAGAGCCGTGGTGTGCAATGGACTGCGTGCCCGCGCTCGACGAACCACTGAAGAAGATCCTCGGCGGCAGCACCGCGAAGGTGATGGCCGACCACCTCGACCTGCACACGGTCGGGGACCTGCTGCACCACTACCCCCGGCGGTACGCCGAGCGCGGTGAGCTGACCCGGCTCAACGACCTGCCGCTGGACGAGCACGTCACGGTCGTCGCGCAGGTCGCCGACGCCCGGGTGCTGAAGTTCAACAACGGCCGCGGCCAGCGGCTGGAGGTCACGCTCACCGACGGCAGCGGACGGCTCCAGCTGGTCTTCTTCGGCCGGGCCGTCTACGCCCACCAGAAGGAGCTGCTGCCCGGCCGCCGCGGGATGTTCGCGGGCAAGGTCGGCGTCTTCCGCAACGTCCGCCAGCTCGCCCACCCCGCGTACGAGATGCTCGGCAAGGACGACGGCGCCGAAGCCGTCCAGGCGTTCGCCCAGTACCAGCGGCCCCTCTACCCGGCCTGCGCCCAGCTGGAGTCCTGGAAGATCGAAAAGGCCGTCGGGGCGGTGCTCGACACCCTCACGGCCACCGGCTGGGAGGGCCTGGTCGATCCGCTGCCCGGCGCGCTGCGCGAGGGCCAGGGGCTGATCCCCCTGCCGGACGCCCTGCTCCGGATCCACCGCCCGGCCACCAAGGCGGACATCGCCCTCGCCCGCCAGCGCCTCAAGTGGGACGAGGCGTTCGTGCTCCAGGTCGCCCTGGCCCGCCGCCGGCACGCCGACGCCCAGCTGCCCGCCGTCGCGCGCCGTCCCGCCCCCGGCGGACTGCTGGACGCCTTCGACGCCAAGCTGCCCTTCGAGCTCACCGAGGGCCAGCGCAAGGTCAGCCAGGAGATCTTCGACGACCTGGCCACCGAGCACCCCATGCACCGCCTCCTCCAGGGCGAGGTGGGCTCCGGCAAGACGATGGTGGCGCTGCGCGCCATGCTCGGCGTGGTGGACGCGGGCGGGCAGGCCGCGATGCTCGCCCCCACCGAGGTCCTCGCCCAGCAGCACCACCGCTCGATCGTGGAGATGATGGGGGAGCTGGCCGAGGCGGGCCTGCTGGGCGGCAGCGAGCAGGGCACCCGGGTGGTGCTGCTCACCGGCTCGATGGGCACCGCCGCCCGCCGGGCGGCGCTGCTCGACCTGGCCACCGGCGAGGCCGGGATCGTCATCGGCACCCACGCCCTGATCGAGGACAAGGTGAAGTTCCACGATCTGGGGCTGGTGGTCGTCGACGAGCAGCACCGCTTCGGCGTCGAGCAGCGCGACGCCCTGCGCTCGAAGGGCAAGCAACCGCCCCACCTGCTGGTGATGACCGCCACCCCCATCCCGCGGACGGTCGCCATGACCGTCTTCGGCGATCTGGAGACCTCCGTGCTGGACCAGCTCCCGGCCGGCCGCTCCCCGATCGCCAGCCATGTGGTGCCCGCCCAGGACAAGCCGCACTTCCTCGCCCGTGCCTGGGAGCGGGTCCGCGAGGAGGTGGAGGCCGGCCACCAGGCGTACGTGGTCTGCCCGCGCATCGGCGACGAGGAGGAGCCGCCGAAGAAGAAGTCCGCCGAAGACGCCGCGGAGAAGCGCCCGCCGCTGGCCGTGCTGGAGATCACCGAGCAGCTCGCCGCCGGCCCGCTGCGGGGGTTGCGGATCGCCGCCCTGCACGGCCGGATGCAGCCGGAGGCCAAGGACGAGGTCATGCGGCGCTTCGCCGGCGGCGAGCTGGACGTGCTGGTCGCCACCACCGTCATCGAGGTGGGCGTCAACGTCCCCAACGCCACCGCCATGGTGATCATGGACGCGGACCGCTTCGGCGTCTCCCAGCTGCACCAGCTGCGCGGCCGGGTCGGCCGCGGCTCCGCCCCCGGGCTCTGCCTGCTGGTCACCGACATGCCGCCGGCAAGTCCCGCCCGGGCCCGGCTGGAGGCGGTGGCCGGCACCCTGGACGGCTTCGAGCTGTCCCGGATCGACCTGGAGCAGCGGCGCGAGGGCGATGTGCTCGGGCAGGCCCAGTCCGGGGTGCGGTCGAGCCTGCGGATGCTGGCCGTCATCGAGGACGAGGAGGTGATCGCGGCAGCCCGCCAAGAGGCGATCACCACCGTCGCCGCCGACCCCGACCTCACCGAGCTGCCCCAGCTGCGCACCGCGCTCGACGCCCTGCTGGACGCCGAACGCGAGCGCTACCTCGACAAGGGCTGAGGGGCCGCACCGATCCGGCCTGATCGGCGAGACCCGCCTGGGCATATCGTGGGGGTCCGACCGTTTCGACTTGAAGGACTGCCGTACCCATGACCCGCGTGATCGCCGGAGCAGCCGGCGGCAGGCGCCTGGCCGTGCCGCCGGGCACCGGCACCCGCCCGACCTCGGACCGGGCGCGCGAGGGCCTGTTCTCCACCTGGGAATCGCTCCTCGGCTCGCTGCACGGCCTGCGGGTGCTGGACCTGTACGGCGGTTCCGGCGCGGTCGGCCTGGAGGCGCTGTCCCGGGGCGCCGGGCATGTGCTGCTGGTGGAGTCCGACGCCAGGGCCGCCCGGGTCATCCGGGAGAACGTCAAGGCGATCGGGCTGCCCGGCGCCGAGCTGCGGACCGCCAAGGCCGAGCAGATCAGCGCCCAGCCGGCGCCCGCGGAGCCGTACGACGTGCTCTTCCTCGACCCGCCCTACGCCGTCGGCGACGACGATCTTCGGGAGATCCTCCTCACACTCACCGAGAACGGCTGGCTCACGGCCGACGCACTGGTCACCGTGGAGCGCAGTACCAGGGGCGGCGAATTCCGGTGGCCCGCCGGGTTCGAGGGGCTGCGGGCCCGTCGTTACGGCGAGGGCACGCTCTGGTACGGTCGCGCCGCCTCGACGTGCGACAACGCGTCATGAACGGACCGGAGAGCGAGGAACCACTGTTGCGCCGCGCAGTCTGTCCGGGGTCCTTCGACCCCGTCACCAACGGACACCTCGACATCATCGCGCGAGCCTCCCGGCTCTACGACGAGGTGTACGTCGCCGTGATGATCAACAAGGCCAAGCAGGGGCTGTTCACCGTCGAGGAGCGCATCGAGCTGCTCCGCGAGGTCACCGCCGAATACGGAAACGTCCAGGTGGAGGCGTTCCACGGGCTGCTGGTGGACTTCTGCAAGCAGCGCGACATCCCCGCCATCGTCAAGGGGCTGCGGGCCGTCAGCGACTTCGACTACGAGCTCCAGATGGCCCAGATGAACAACGGCCTCTCCGGCGTGGAGACCCTCTTCGTCCCCACCAACCCCACCTACAGCTTCCTCTCCTCCAGCCTGGTCAAGGAGGTGGCGGCGTGGGGCGGCGACGTGTCCCACCTGGTGCCCCCGCAGGTGCTCCAGGCGCTCACCGCGCGGCTGGGCCGACGCTGACGGGCTGACTGCCCGTCAGTAGGTGTCGGGCGGGACACGACTGGCCGTACAGTCGTCCCGTTCGTGCCCATCCGTCAAAGAGAGTGGCGAGCACCCAGGTGGACGTATCGAAAAAGCTCGACGAGATCGTCGAAGCCGTCGGCAGCGCCCGGTCGATGCCGATGTCGGCCTCGTGCGTGGTCAACCGAGCCGAGCTGCTCGCCAAGCTCGAAGAGGTGCGCGCCGCGCTCCCCGGCTCCCTCGCCCAGGCCCAGGAGGTCCTCGGCGGCCGTGAGCAGGTGGTCGAGGAGGCCCGCCGGGAGGCGGAGCGGATCATCGAGTCCGCGCACGCCCAGCGCGAGTCGCTGATCGCGGACACCCAGATCGCCCGGCAGTCCCAGGAGGAGGCCGACCGGATCCTGGCCGAGGCCCGCGCCGAGGCCGAGGAGATCCGCGCCGAGGCCGACGACTACGTCGACAGCAAGCTCGCCAACTTCGAGGTCGTGCTCACCAAGACCCTCGGATCGGTGGACCGCGGCCGGGAGAAGCTGCTGGGCCGCGCGCCCGCCGGCGCCATGGAGGCGAACGGCCTGCCGGAGGAGGGGCCGGAGCGCAGCGCCGACCCGCAGGTCCTGCGGCAGCGGGCCGACGAGTACGTGGACACCAAGCTCGGCGCCGTCGCCGCGGTGCTGGCCAAGACTCTCGAGGCGGTCGGCCGGGGCCGGCAGAAGCTGCTCGGCGCCCGCCCCACCGACGAACTCGGCGCCCACATGGCGGCGCAGGACGCCCAGGAGGCCGCGTACGCGCACGGCGCCAGCGACGACGACTACCTCGCCGACCTCGCCCAGGCCCAGGCCGTCGCCGTGCCCGCCGCCCCGGCCGTGCCCCCCGCCCCCGTCGCGCCGCCCGCCGCCCCCGCGGCCCAGCAGGACTACTACGCCACCGCGGACTACCAGCAGGGCGGCTACGACTACCAGCAGCAGTACCCGCAGGCCGCCGACGCGTACGCCACGCAGGGCGGCTACCCGCAGTCGGACGGCTACGGCTGGCAGCAGCAGGGCTACGACACCCACGGCGGCTACGACGGCTACCAGGGCTATGCCCAGGACGGCGGCTACGCCACCGCGCCCGACCCGCACAGCGGCACGCACGGCCAGCCGGTCGGCCATCCCCACGCCCCGCAGCACGCTCCGCAGGCTCCCGCCGCGCTGGACGAGACCAGCTTCTTCGACACCAGCATGATCAACCTCGACCAGCTGCGCGAGTACGAGCAGGGCCGTTAGGGCGGGTGCGGTCGCCGGCCCGCCGGCTCCGCCCCGCGCCCGGTCCCGCCTTCCGATCCGTGCCCGGGCCGAAGACGAGGGGGCTCGGATTGGGTCTATGGCGACCCGTCCAGTACCCTGGTTCTTCGGTCGCGAGTACGTCCGCGATCTCGGCTGCCCGCGGCGCATCGCGCCGGGCGGTCCGTGCCGCAGCGTAGAAAGCAGGAAGCCCTGAACGCCCGCCTCGACCACCGTGCCCCGCTCGTGTTCGACACACGCGAGCTGGGTCGGCGTCCCGGTGCGCTCAAGCGCCTCTCCCGCTCGATCGCCGCACCCGCGGATCTCGGCATCGAGGTCATCGGGGTGCGTGAGGGCGCGACCGTGGAGCTCGACCTCCGCCTTGAGTCGGTCATGGAAGGGGTGCTTGTCACAGGCACCGCCCGTGCGCCGCTGACGGGGGAGTGCGTAAGGTGTCTGGAGCCGCTGGAGCGAGAGCTCGACGCGGACTTCCAGGAGATGTTCTCCTACCCCGACGCCGACGCCTGGGGCCGCGAAGCGGACTCGGACGACGACGCCGAGGAGGAGGACAGGCTCTTCCTCGAGGACGACATGTTCGACCTCGAACCCGTGCTGCGGGACGCGGTGGTGCTGGCACTGCCGCTGCAGCCGGTGTGCCAGGAAGACTGCCCAGGTCTGTGCCCCGACTGCGGGGCGCGGCTGGCGGACGACCCGGACCACCACCACGACGCCGTCGACAACCGTTGGGCGGCACTGCAGGGACTCGCCGAGACCATCCAGGGCGGCGAGAAGGACGAGATGAGCGGCGCCGAAGCGGGCGTCGACGAGAAGCAGGAGAAGTAGCCGTGGCTGTTCCGAAGCGGAAGATGTCGCGCAGCAACACGCGCCACCGCCGGTCGCAGTGGAAGGCTGCGGTCCCCACCCTGGTTGCGTGCGAGCGTTGCCAGGAGCCGAAGCTGCAGCACATCGCGTGCCCGAGCTGCGGCACCTACAACAAGCGTCAGGTCCTCGCGGTCTGATCGGCGGGTGACAGGCTCCATGTCAGACGGCATTTCGTCGAAGAAGACGCCGACGGACACAGCCTCGTCCCACACGATTCTGGAAGGGCGGCTCGGGTACCAACTTGAGTCCGCCCTTCTGGTGCGTGCGCTGACCCATCGCTCCTTCGCGTACGAGAACGGCGGTCTGCCCACCAACGAGCGACTGGAATTCCTCGGGGATTCGGTGCTCGGCCTGGTGGTCACCGACACGCTGTACCGCATCCACCCCGACCTGCCCGAAGGCCAGCTGGCCAAGTTGCGGGCCGCGGTGGTCAACTCGCGCGCGTTGGCGGAGGTGGGCCGCGGCCTTGACCTCGGTGCCTTCATCCGGCTCGGCCGGGGTGAAGAGGGCACCGGAGGCCGGGACAAGGCGTCCATCCTGGCCGACACCCTGGAGGCGGTGATCGGCGCGGTCTATCTCGACCAGGGCCTCGACGCCGCTGCCGAACTGGTGCACCGGCTCTTCGACCCGCTCATCGAGAAGTCCTCGAACCTCGGCGCCGGCCTGGACTGGAAGACCAGCCTCCAGGAGCTGACCGCCACCGAGGGTCTGGGCGTGCCCGAGTACCTGGTCTCGGAGACGGGTCCCGACCACGAGAAGACCTTCACGGCTGCTGCCCGCGTCGGTGGTGTCGCGTACGGCACCGGCACCGGCCGCAGCAAGAAGGAAGCGGAGCAGCAGGCGGCGGAAGCCGCCTGGCGGGCCATCCGCGCGGCCGCCGACGCCGCGCAGGCTGAGGCCGCCAAGGCGGAGGCCGCGGCGGCTGCCGCTGCCGGCGCCGCGGAGGACGCTGCGCGCTGAGACGCACGACAGGGCGCCGTGCCCGTCCGGATCAACCGGCGGGCATGGTGCCCTTTCGCCGCTCGCCGGGCTGCTGACGTTCGGCGGGTGGTCGGGTGCGGGCCGGGGCACGGTCCTCGGCGGCGATCTACTGGTCGCTCGCGGGGCGCGGCTGGCGAATCGCCGCACTGCGGGCGGCACCCGGCCCCACCCCCTCCCGCCGTCCGGCGCGCCTGCCCCCGGTTGTGGGCAGCCGTTCCGCAGGGCGATGGGGGCACCCCCGGACGAAGTCTGGGGGAGGGTGGGCACAACCCGGCCACCGGCCGCACCTCGCATACGAAACCTCAGCTCTCGGCGGCAAGCGCTGCCCACGTAGAAGAGCCACTCGCGGAGGAGACCCCTTGCCCGAGCTCCCAGAAGTCGAGGTCGTACGGCGCGGGCTGGACCGCTGGGTCAGCGGCCGCACCGTCGCCTCGGTCGAGGTGCTGCACCCGCGGGCAATCCGCCGCCATCCCGCCGGCGCCGAGGACTTCGCGGCCCGCCTCACCGGCCGGCGCATCGGCGAGGCCCGGCGGCGCGGAAA
The DNA here is from genome assembly GCF_058215555.1 of Streptomyces sp. JLBT605. Lineage (NCBI taxonomy): Bacteria > Bacillati > Actinomycetota > Actinomycetes > Kitasatosporales > Streptomycetaceae > Streptomyces > Streptomyces sp. JLBT605. The sequence goes on along the minus strand of NZ_CM177087.1, from coordinate 1,673,404 downwards.
GTACCTGTGGCTGCCCGTCGAGGGCGCCGATATCTCCGTCCTGGCCCATCTCGGCATGAGCGGCCAGCTGTTGGTCCAGCCGCACGACGTGCCCGACGAGAAGCACCTGCGGATCCGCATCCGGTTCACCGACTCGCCGGTGCCCGCCGCGCTCGGTGAGGCGGCCGGCACCGAGCTGCGCTTCGTCGACCAGCGCACCTTCGGTGGTCTGTCGCTGCACGGCGTCGCCGCGGGCGCCACCGACGGGCTGCCGGACGCCATCGCGCACATCGCGCGCGACCCGCTCGACCCGGCGTTCGACGACGCGGCCTTCCACGAAGCGCTGCGCGGGCGTCGCACCACCATCAAGCGCGCCCTGCTCGACCAGTCGCTGATCAGCGGCGTCGGCAACATCTACGCCGACGAGGCGTTGTGGCGTTCCCGGCTGCACTACGAGCGGCCCACGGCCACCCTCGCCCGGCCACGCACCGCCGAACTGCTCGGGCACATCCGGGAGGTGCTGAGCGACGCGCTGGCTGCCGGCGGCACCAGCTTCGACAGCCTCTACGTCAATGTGAACGGCGAGTCCGGCTACTTCTCACGGTCGCTGGACGCCTACGGCCGCGAGGACGAGCCGTGCCGCCGTTGCGGCACGCCGATCCGCCGCCGCCCCTGGATGAACCGGTCCAGCTACTTCTGCCCGCGCTGCCAGCGTCCGCCACGTCCCTCCCTCGCGGCGCGGGGACGCTGACCGGCTCAGAAGCCGAATTCCTGGGTCCACCACGGGCCGCCCTCGGCGAAGTGCGCGCCGACGCCCATGGTGCGGAAGTCGCAGTTGAGGATGTTGGCGCGGTGGCCGGCGCTGTTCATCCAGGAGTCCATGACCGACTGCGCGTTCGCCTGGCCGCGCGCTATGTTCTCGCCGCCCAGGTTGGTGACGCCCGCCTGTTCGGCCCGTTCGAAGGGGTCCAGGCCGTCCGGATCGGTGTGGTCGAAGAAGTCGCGGGCGTCCATGTCCGCACTGAAGTCCCCGGCCAGTTCGGCGAGTTCGGGGTCGGCGGTCAGCGGTGAGCAGCCGGCCCGGGCCCGCTCCTGGTTCACCAGATCGAGCACCTCGCGTTCGGCGGCCGTCTCCGGGTCGGAGGGGGTGCTCGGCGTACTGCTCGGGCGGGGCGTGGGGGTGGCCGTCCGGGAGGGGGTGGGCCGCGTGTCGCTGTCCCCGGTCCGCTCCCGCGGGTCCGCCGTCCGGGACGGCGACGGCTTGGCCGACGGCTTCCGGGACGGGTCGGCGGAAGGCTTCGGGGCGCGGGTGGGAGCCTTCGAGCGGTCACTGCTCCGGCTGGCCGACGGGGTGCCGCGGTCGGTCGGCGTGGCGGACGGTACGCCCTGGGTGCCGGGGTCGCTCGTCGGGAGGCTGTCGGTGCGGACCCGGCCGGCGCCGTCGTTCGCGCCGAGCATGTGATCACCGCCGGGCAGCATGCCGGAGTTCATCGCCGCCGCGCCGAGCACCACGGCAGCGGACGCGCCCAGCAGGCCGGTCCGTACCGGGGTCAGAGGACCGCGACGACGCGTGCCCCGGTGGCCGGCCCGCCGGCGCCCGGAGGACGGATCGGGTTCGGGGTCGGCCGGCGGTGCTGCCGGGGGTATGGGGGCAGAGCGTCGATGGCGGCCCATCCACTGCCTTCCTCACGTCATCGGCGGCAAGCGTCTTTCACCCGTTCGGGTGAGTGGTGTTGGGCCGGGACTCTACGCCATGGCCGCCGGGGCCGATGTGTCCCGGGGACAATCAGCCGGTTAGCGTTCCCATATGAACGAGAACGTCCGCCTCACCGCCTGGGTCCGGGGCCGGGTGCAAGGCGTGGGCTTCCGCTGGTTCACCCGGGCCAACGCGCTGCGCATCGGCGGCCTCGTCGGCTTCGTGTCGAACCTCGCCGACGGGCGGGTGCAGGTCGTGGCGGAGGGGCCGCGCGCGGAATGCGAACAGCTGCTCGACTGGCTGCAGTGCGGCGACACGCCCGGCCGCGTGGACGGCGTCACGGAAATCTGGGACACCGCGCGCGGCGGATACGACACCTTCGAGGCCCGCTGAACGGACCCGCCCCCGGGCGCCCCCGGCCCCTCTTCCAGGGGTGCCGCAGGCAGCCGCGCGGGGGAGGAATGGGCAGGTGGTTGCCAATCGGGCCGCGCCGTGGAAGGCTGCCTTTCAAGGATGATCTCTCCACCCCTCCGGGGCCTGCGGAGGGGCCGCTTCCGCCGAATATGCGGGAGCCTGCCCCCGGGCTCGGCGGACGATACGGGGTGTGATCGTGTTGACCGTCAAACTTTTTGGTGAGACGCTGGAAGCCCCGCGCACCTTAATTGTTTGGCATTGAGCACCGCAATGATGACAGACATCGCGGGTGCGAATCCCTCACGACCCACACCGCTTAGGTCGGTCACTCAGTGTGGAGGACCATCCATCATGGCAAAGGCGCTACTCGGCTACGTCGGCGGCTCCGACCCCCGAGTCCTCGCCGAGATGCGACGGCTTCAGCAGCGCGTCCAGGACCTTGAATCCGAGCTTATCCGGATCCAGGCCGAGAACGACGCGCTTTCGGCTGCCGCACACCGGAGCGACTCGCTGCTCGACGGCATCGACGTACCCAAGGCGGAGCCTGCGCTCGCCTGACCAAAGCCTTCGGGCAGGTCAGGCTGAAACGTCAGCCGCTTGAGAATCTGCAAGGGACGCCCCGGCGTCCCTTCGTCGTATCTCCCCCCGCTCCCCGAGTGTCCCGGGATTCCCACGGACACCCGGCCCCGACGCTGCTCCAGCGGCACCCCTGGCGTTCCTTACCGACCTTTGTGCCCCTCGCCCTCCTGGGCGAAACCGAAAAGGTGACGGAATCGGGAGGGCCCGGACCAGGGAGTAGAGTCCGACGGCGTGCACCTCAAGAGCCTGACCCTCAGAGGCTTCAAGTCCTTCGCCTCCGCCACGACGCTGCGCTTCGAACCGGGCATCACCTGCGTCGTCGGCCCCAATGGCTCGGGCAAGTCCAATGTCGTGGACGCCCTTTCCTGGGTCATGGGCGAGCAGGGTGCCAAGTCGCTGCGCGGCGGCAAGATGGAGGACGTCATCTTCGCCGGGACCACCGGCCGCCCTCCGCTGGGCCGCGCCGAGGTCTCCCTCACCATCGACAACTCCGACGGCGCGCTGCCCATCGAATACGCCGAAGTCACCATCACGCGGATCATGTTCCGCAACGGCGGCAGCGAATACCAGATCAACGGCGACACCTGCCGTCTGCTGGACATCCAGGAACTCCTCTCCGACTCCGGCATCGGCCGCGAGATGCACGTCATCGTCGGCCAGGGCCAGCTCGACTCCGTACTCCACGCCGACCCGATGGGCCGCCGCGCCTTCATCGAAGAGGCCGCCGGAGTCCTCAAACACCGCAAGCGCAAGGAGAAGGCGCTGCGCAAGCTGGACGCCATGCAGGCCAACCTGGCCCGCGTCCAGGACCTCACCGACGAGCTGCGCCGCCAGCTCAAGCCGCTGGGCCGGCAGGCCGCGGTGGCCCGCCGCGCCGCCGTCATCCAGGCCGACCTGCGCGACGCCCGGCTGCGGCTGCTCGCCGACGACCTGGTGACCCTGCGCGAGGCGCTGCGCGCCGAGATCGCCGACGAGGCCGCGCTGAAGGAGCGCAAGGAGGCGGCCGAGGCGCGGCTGCGCACCGCCCAGCAGCGGGAGACCGCCCTGGAGGAGCAGGTGCGGCAGCTCACCCCCCGGCTCCAGCAGGCCCAGCAGACCTGGTACGAGCTGTCCCAGCTCGCCGAGCGGGTCCGCGGCACCATCAGCCTGGCCGACGCCCGGGTCAAGAGCGCCACCTCGGCGCCCACCGAGGAGCGGCGCGGACGCGACCCGGAGGACATGGAGCGGGAGGCGGCCCGCATCCGCGAGCAGGAGGCCGAGCTGGAAGCCGCGCTGGAGGCGGCGAGCCGGGCCCTGGAGGACACCGCCGCGCACCGCGCCGAACTGGAGCGTGAACTGGCGGAGGAGGAGCGCCGGCTCAAGGACGCCGCCCGGGCCATCGCCGACCGCCGCGAGGGCCTCGCCCGGCTGCACGGCCAGGTGAACGCGGCCCGCGGACGCGCCGCCTCCGCCCAGGCCGAGATCGACCGGCTGGCCGCCGCCCGCGACGAGGCGCGGCAGCGGGCGGTCACCGCCGAGGAGGAGTACGAGCACCTGCGGGCCGAGGTCGACGGACTCGACGCGGGCGACCTGGAACTGGCCGGCAGCCACGAGACCGCGAAACAGGAGCTCGCCGAGGCCGAGGCCCTGCTCAGCGCGGCCCGCGAGGCCGCCACCGCCGCCGAGCGCGAGCGCGCCGCGACCGCCGCCCGGCACGACGCCCTCGCCCTGGGACTGCGCAGAAAGGACGGCACCGGGGCGCTGCTGGCCGCCGCCGACCGGCTCACCGGGCTGCTCGGCCCGGCCGCGGAACTCCTCACCGTCGCCCCCGGCCACGAGATCCCGGTCGCCGCCGCCCTGGGCGCCGCCGCCGACGCGCTCGCCGTCACCGACCCGGCCACGGCCGCCGAAGCGCTGCGCCTGCTGCGCAAGCAGGACGCGGGCCGCGCCACCCTGCTGCTGGGCGGCCCACCGGACCCGTCGGCCCCTTCCTCGGGCGAGCCCGGGGCGGCCGGCGCGGACCGCTTCGCCGGCGGACCCGCCCCTTCCGTGCCCGGCCAGGGGCCCGGACCGGACGTCCCAGGGGACGGGCCTGTGCCGGGAGTGCCGGGGCAGGGGCCCAGGCCGGAGGCTCTGGCGCACGGTTCCGGCCCGGACGTTCCTGCGCAGGGCCTCTCTCTTGGTTCCGGAGCGCGCCCCGGCGCCCCCCAGCCCGGAGCGTGCCCCGGCGGCCCGGAGCCGGGATCGGGGCGTGGCCCGGACGGTTCGGGCCAGGCCGCGGCCTCGGGCGGGACGTCCACGCGGCTCGGCGCGGAGCCGGCCGGACCCGCCGCGGCAGACGGATCCACTGGCCACGGCGCGCCGTCCTCGGCCGCCCCCGGTACGCACCAGGCCGCTCCGGCACAGGTTGGGCCGTACGCCGCCGAGGCAACCGGGGAGGAGGCGGCCGGCGTCGACGGCGCCCTGCGCGCGGCGGAGCTGGTGCGCGGGCCCGCCGGCCTGGTGGCCGCGGTGCGGCGGCTGCTCCGCGACGTCGTGGTCGTTCCCACCCTGGAGGACGCCGAGGACCTGGTCGCCGCGCACCCGCGTCTGACGGCCGTCACCGCCGAGGGCGACCTGCTCGGCACGCACCTGGCGCAGGGCGGCTCCGCCGGGGCGCCCAGCCTGCTGGAGGTCCAGGCCGCGGTCGACGAGGCCGCCGCCGAGCTGGCCGAGCTGGACGTGCGGTGCGAGGAGCTGGCCGAGCGGCAGCGCGCGGCGGGGGAGCGGCGCACCGCCGCCGCCGCGCTCGTCGAGGAACTGGCCGCCCGGCGCAGCGCCGCCGACCGGGAGAAGTCGCAGGTCGCGCAGGCTCTGGGCCGCCTCGCCGGTGCGGCCCGGGCAGCCGCCGGGGAAGCGGAGCGGACGACCGCGGCCGCCGCCCGGGCCGAGGAGGCGCTTTTCCGCGCCCAGGAGGAGGCCGAGGTGCTCGCCGAACGGCTCGCCGTGGCCGAGGAGGTGGCCGCCGACGCCGACGACGAGCCCGACACCTCGGTGCGCGACCGGCTGGCGGCCGACGGCGCCAACGCCCGGCAGACCGAGATGGAGGCGCGGCTCCAGGTGCGGACGCACGAGGAGCGCGTCAAGGGGCTCGCGGGGCGCGCCGACGCGCTGGACCGCGCCGCGCGCGCGGAGCGCGAGGCGCGGGCGCGGGCCGAGCAGCGGCGCGCCCGGCTGCGGCACGAGGCGCAGGTGGCGGCCGCGGTCGCGTCCGGCGCCCGGCAGCTGCTCGCCCACGTCGAGGTGTCGCTGCTCCGGGCGGAGGCGGAACGCGACGCGGCCGAGCGAGCCAAGGCCGCCCGCGAACAGGAGCTCGTCGCCGAGCGCAACCAGGGGCGCGAGCTCAAGTCCGAGCTCGACAAGCTGACGGACTCGGTCCACCGTGGTGAGGTGCTGGGCGCCGAGAAGCGGCTGCGGATCGAGCAACTGGAGACCAAGGCGCTGGAGGAGCTGGGCGTCGAGCCGGCCGGGCTGGTCGCCGAGTACGGCCCCGACCAGCTCGTACCCGCCTCCCCGCCGGCCGAGGGCGAGGAGCTGCCGGAGGACCCGCACCATCCGCGCAACCAGCCGGTGGTGTTCGTACGCGCCCAGCAGGAGAAGCGGCTCAAGGCCGCGGAGCGCGCCTACCAGCAGCTGGGGAAGGTCAACCCGCTGGCGCTGGAGGAGTTCGCGGCGCTGGAGGAGCGGCACAAGTTCCTCACCGAGCAGCTGGAGGACCTCAAGAAGACCCGGGCCGACCTGCTCCAGGTGGTCAAGGAGGTCGACGAGCGGGTCGAGCAGGTCTTCACCGAGGCGTACCGGGACACCGCCCGGGAGTTCGAGGGGGTCTTCTCCCGGCTGTTCCCGGGTGGCGAGGGCCGCCTGGTGCTCACCGACCCGGAGAACATGCTCACCACCGGGGTCGATGTGGAGGCCCGTCCACCGGGCAAGAAGGTCAAGCGGCTGTCGCTGCTGTCGGGCGGGGAGCGGTCGCTGACCGCGGTGGCGCTGCTGGTGTCGATCTTCAAGGCGCGGCCCAGCCCCTTCTATGTGATGGACGAGGTCGAGGCGGCGCTCGACGACACCAACCTCCAGCGGCTGATCCGCATCATGGAGGAGCTCCAGGAGAGCTCGCAGCTGATCGTGATCACCCACCAGAAGCGGACCATGGAGGTCGCGGACGCGCTCTACGGCGTCTCCATGCAGGGCGACGGCGTCTCCAAGGTGATCAGCCAGCGACTGCGCTGAGCTCCGCCGCCTCTCCCTGGTTCCCTGCGCCCTTCACTTCTTGAAGTCGATGCTCGGCAAGCCCGATAGTCAGCTGCCCAGACTTCTTAGTCACAAGCTATTGACTTCGAAACTTGAAGGCATAGGGTCTGCAACGTTGCTTTTACCTTCAAGGTTCGGCGACGTTATCGAGTCAGGGAGTTCACGTTGACCACCACCACCGCGACGGCGAAGGAACCCGGAGGCCGCAAGGCCCAACCGGAGCACCTCGGCCACGTCATCTTCATCACCGCCGCCGCCGCGATGGGCGGTTTCCTCTTCGGATACGACAGCTCCGTGATCAACGGCGCCGTCGAGGCGATCCGAGGCCGCTATGACATCGGCTCCGCGGCCCTCGCCCAGGTCGTCGCCATCGCCCTGATCGGCTCCGCGGTCGGCGCGGCCACCGCCGGCCGGCTCGCCGACCGGATCGGCCGCATCCGGGTCATGCAGATCGCCGCGGTGCTCTTCACCATCAGCGCCGTCGGCTCGATGCTGCCCTTCTCGCTGTGGGACCTGGCCATGTGGCGGGTGCTCGGCGGCATCGGCATCGGCATGGCCTCGGTGATCGGCCCGGCCTACATCGCCGAGGTCGCCCCGGCCGCGTACCGCGGTCGCCTCGCTTCCTTCCAGCAGGCCGCGATCGTCATCGGCATCGCCATCTCCCAGCTCGTCAACTGGGGCATCCTCAACCTCGCCGACGGCGAACAGCGCGGTGAGATCGCCGGTCTCGAAGCCTGGCAGTGGATGCTCGGCGTGATGGTCGTGCCCGCCGCGCTCTACGGACTGCTGTCCTTCGCCATCCCCGAGTCGCCCCGCTTCCTGATCTCGGTCGGCAAGATCGACAAGGCCAAGACCGTGCTCGCCGAGGTCGAGGGCAAGGACGTCGATCTCGACGCCCGGGTCGCCGAGATCGAGCAGGCCATGCACAGCGAGGAGAAGTCCACCTTCAAGGACCTGCTCGGCGGCCGCTTCGGACTGCTGCCGATCGTCTGGATCGGCATCGGCCTGTCGGTCTTCCAGCAGCTCGTCGGCATCAACGTGGCCTTCTACTACTCCTCGACGCTGTGGCAGTCGGTGGGCGTCGACCCGAGCAGCTCCTTCTTCTACTCGTTCACCACCTCGATCGTGAACATCGTCGGCACCGTGATCGCGATGATCTTCGTCGACCGGATCGGCCGCAAGCCGCTCGCGCTCATCGGCTCCGTCGGCATGGCGCTCTCCCTCGCCCTGGTGGCCTGGGCGTTCTCGGCGAAGACCGGCTCGGGCGACACCGTCGTGCTGCCGGACACCGAGGGCACCGTCGCCCTGATCGCGGCCCATGCCTTCGTGCTCTTCTTCGCCCTCTCCTGGGGCGTGGTGGTCTGGGTGCTGCTCGGCGAGATGTTCCCCAACAAGATCCGCGCCGCCGCGCTGGGCGTCGCCGCCTCCGCGCAGTGGATCGCCAACTGGGCCATCACCGCCAGCTTCCCCAGCCTCTCCGAGTGGAACCTGTCGGCGACCTACATCATGTACACCGTCTTCGCCGCGCTCTCGGTCCCGTTCATCCTCAAGTGGGTGCCGGAGACCAAGGGCAAGGCGTTGGAGGAGATGGGCTAACCCCCCGCCAGTCCACTCTCCACACGCAGCTGCCCCGGCTCACACGAGCCGGGGCAGCGGTGTTTTCCGAACGGCGCGGACGATGCTCGGATCAGCCGGCGGAGGCCATCTCGCGCTCGGACTCGGCCGGGCTCCCCTCACCGGAACCCTCGCGCGGGGCGGGCAGCACCGCGAAGAGCACCGCGGCGACCAGGATCGTCACCGCCCAGCCCAGACCGTTGCGGCCGATCCAGCTGTCGGCCAGCGGGGCGGTGAACCACTCGACCTTGGTGAAGCACAGACCCACGGCCAGCGCCGCCACCCATGCCGTCATCGCCTGCCAGCAGAAGCCGCCGGAGTACCAGTAGCGGCTGCCCCGGCCGGTGTCGGTCAGCGCCTCCTCGTCATAGCGCACCGCACGCCGGCGGCGGCGCGCCATGTCGACGGAGAAGACACCGATCCACGCCGAGAAGGAGACGGCGAGCAGGGTCAGGAAGGCGATGAAGGAAGACAGGAAGCTCTTGGCGACGAGCATCAGCACCAGGCCGCCGACCAGGGAGATGACGGCGTTGATGCTGACCGCCAGCGCGCGCGGCAGCTTCACACCCATCGTCTGCGCGGTGAAACCGGCCGAGTACATCGACAGGCTGTTGATCAGCAGCATGCCGACCAGCGCCGTGATCAGGTAAGGGACCGCCAGCCAGATCGGCAGCACGTCGCCGAGGAAGGAGACCGGGTCCGGAGCCGAGGCCAGGTCCGGCCGGGAGGCCGCCATCACCGCGCCCATCAGCACCATCGGCACGACCACGATCGCGGCGCCGGAGACCGTGGTGCCCACGATGGCGCGGCTGCTGGTGTGGCGGGGGAGGTAGCGGGTGAAGTCCGGACCGGAGGGGACCCAGCTGATGCCGCCGGCCGCGATGGTGCCGATGCCCGCGATCAGCAGCGAGGTGCTGCCCGAGGGGCGGGAGAAGACCTCGTCCCAGTGGACGGTGGCGATCAGGTAGCCGAGCACGGCCACGCTGAACGCGCCGAAGAGGTAGGTCGACCAGGTGTTGCAGACCGCCAGCACCTTCCGGCCCATGCCGCTTACCAGGAAGGTGCAGGCGACGAAGGCGAAGAGGGTGACGACGATCAGCGGGGTGCTGCTCTCGATGCCGAACAGCAGCTTCAGCACGGTCAGGATCGCGTACGCGCCGGTGACCGCGTTGATCGTCTCCCAGCCGAACCGGGCTATCCAAAGGATCATGCCGGGGAAGTAGTTGCCGCGGACGCCGAAGGTCGCGCGGGAGAGCATCAGCCCGGGCGCCCCGCCCCACTTGCCGGCGAGCGAGACCAGTCCGACCATGCCGTACGAGACGGCGGAGGCGCAGACACCGACGAGCAGCACCTGCCACAGGCTCAGCCCGTTGAACACCACCAGGCCCGCGCCCATGGTCAGCAGCAGCACACTGATGTTGGCGGCGACCCAGGTCGGGAAGAGCTCCCGCGCTCTGCCGTGCCGCTCGTTGTCGGGTACCGGTTCGATGCCTCGGGTCTCGATGGCGCCTTCGCCGTCGGCGGCGGCGGGAGCGGGGGAGTGGTCCATGGGGAGGAGCTCCGTGCGGGGAGGGTCGGGCACCTGACCGTGGACAGACGGGGGCCCGACCGGAGTACAGGGGAACGCGCAGGACTCTACGCGCGTCACAGCGTCGCATGCCATCGTGGCTTGCTCCAACTTTGAGCCATTGGAGGCTTTGGTCCTCATCACCAAACACGGGGCAGCGATTCCGCATACGTGGCTGATACTGAGAGGGTTATGGAATTCGTCATCCTTGCTGTAGCCATCGCTGTGATCGCGCTCGCCGCGATCAGCGGGCTCGTCGTCAGCAGCCGCAAGAAGAAGCAGCTGCCGCCGGCCCCGCCGAGCAGCCCGTCCGTCACCGCGCCGCCCGCCGAGCCGCACGTCGGCGAGGAGGCCGAAACCCCCGTACTGGAGAAGCCGCGCCGGACCATCGAAGAGGTGGGCCTGCCGGCGACCGAGGCCCCGCCCGCCCCGGAGGCCGAGGCGGCGCCCGAAGCCCCGCCCGCCGAGCCCGAGGCGCCGGCGATCGAGGTGCCCGAGCCGACGGCCGGCCGGCTGGTCCGGCTGCGCGCCCGGCTCTCCCGCTCCCAGAACTCGCTGGGCAAGGGCCTGCTCACGCTGCTCTCCCGCGAGCACCTCGACGAGGAGACCTGGGAGGAGGTGGAGGACACCCTGCTCACCGCCGACGTCGGTGTGGCGCCCACCCAGGAGCTGGTCGAGCGGCTGCGCGAGCGGGTCAAGGTCCTGGGCACCCGCACCCCGGACGAGCTGCGCGGCCTGCTGCGCGAGGAGCTGCTGCACCTGATCGGCACCGAGGCCGACCGCAGCGTGCACACCGAGCCAGGGGTGGGCACCAACGGCGAGGAGAAGCCGGGCGTCGTCATGGTCGTCGGGGTCAACGGCACCGGCAAGACCACCACCACCGGAAAGCTGGCCCGCGTCCTGGTCGCCGACGGCAAGTCCGTGGTGCTGGGCGCGGCGGACACCTTCCGCGCCGCCGCCACCGACCAGCTCCAGACCTGGGGCGAGCGCGTGGGCGCCCGTACCGTCCGGGGCCCCGAGGGCGGCGACCCCGCCTCCGTCGCCTTCGACGCGGTGAAGGAAGGTATCGCCGAGAGCGCGGACGTCGTCCTCATCGACACCGCCGGCCGACTGCACACCAAGACCGGCCTGATGGACGAGCTGGGCAAGGTCAAGCGGGTCGTGGAGAAGCACGGCGCGGTCGACGAGGTGCTGCTCGTCCTGGACGCCACCACCGGCCAGAACGGCCTGGTCCAGGCCCGGGTCTTCGCGGAGGTCGTGGACATCACCGGCATCGTGCTCACCAAGCTCGACGGCACCGCCAAGGGCGGCATCGTGGTCGCCGTCCAGCGCGAGCTGGGCGTCCCGGTGAAGCTGGTGGGCCTCGGCGAGGGCGCGGACGACCTGGCGCCCTTCGAGCCGGAGGCGTTCGTCGACGCCCTCATCGGCAACGGCGCCTGATCAACCCCCGGCCACGGCTGGGATGTGCTCCACACCACGGTGCGGCCCCCCTCATGCCAGGGGGGCCGCACCGTCGTCTGATCGGCCGGTCAGTTGCACAGCGGCCCGAAGCCGCGGCAGACATAGGCCAGCGTGCCCAGCAGCAACCGGGCCTCCGGCGGGCACGCCGCGGTGTCCAGGGACGGAGGACGCAGCCAGCGCACCGGACCGAGACCACCGAGGTCGGAGGGCGGGGCGGTGAGATGATCGCCGGGGCCCAGGCAGCGCAGATCGAGGTCGGCGCCGTCCCAGCCCATCCGGTACAGCAGGGCGGGCAACTCGGCCGCCGCGCCGGGCGCCACGAAGAACTGCGTGACGCCGTGCGGCGTCGCGGTCACCGGGCCCAGGGGCAGACCCATCCGCTCCAGCCGCACCAGCGCCCGGCGGCCGACCCGCTCGGGCACCTCCAGCACGTCGAAGCAGCGGCCCACCGGCAGCAGCACGGCCGCGCCCGGCACCTCGGACCAGGCAGCCACCGCGTCGTCGAGGGTGGCGCCGGCCGGCACCGGGGCCGCGAACGCCAGCGGATGCGCCCCCGGCGCGGGACACCGCACGTCACCGCATGAGCATTCGTTTCTGCGGGAACCGGGCGCCCGAGCGGCACGCGCGCCGGGCACCACATCCCAGCCCCACAGCCCGGTGTACTCCGCCACTGTCGTGCAGTCGGACGCGCGGCCGCGGCGCCGCGTACCGGACCGCTTGTCCCGGATGCCGCCGATCGTGAAGCCCATGCCTCCTCCAACGGGTCGCTTCCTCGATGGTTACGACCCGAAAGTCCCGGCCCCGCGCGCGGGTCGCCGCCGGTCGCGGGCGGCGCGGCGGAGCACGACGGGTGGTGCGCCGCGCCGCGTGCGCCGCAAGCTTTTCCCCCGAATCCGCCCGGGGTTTCCCGGCCGCCGCACCCACTCCAGGACCCACTCCAGGTCGTCCTGGGTCAAGTGAATCGTGCGAACCGGGACAGCAGTTCCTTCGAAGGGGTGGCGAAAGGTGGCGTTTCCCGGAAGCGCCTCGCGAGCACAGTGATCACGAGGTTACTTTCAGTGCACGAAGATGGGGTGCCGCCCTCGGTCGGTGGGTATGCCGGAGGCAACGATTCTGCGATGCGCCCGCTCGCCGACTGGCTCAAAAGCAGCTGGACGGACAGCAACTGGCCGCAGTGGCAGGCATTCTGATGGGGATTCAGGCTAGAGATTTCGCGGGATGGGGGCCTCCAGTGGGCGGCAACGGCGGAAGTGCTGACAAGCGCCCCAATGCGCAGTTGGGATCGTGGTTCATGCGCAGCGGCTGGTCGAAGGGCGAGCTGGCGCGCCAAGTGAACCGCCGGGCACGGCAGTTGGGTGCCCACCACGTCAGTACCGACACTTCGCGGGTGCGTCGCTGGCTCGACGGCGAGCAGCCGCGCGAGCCGATTCCCCGCATCCTCTCCGAGCTGTTCTCGGAGCGCTTCGGCTGCGTGGTCGGCATCGAGGACCTCGGGCTCCGCCCGGCACACCAGGCGCCCTCGGTCTCCGGGGTCGACCTTCCCTGGGCCGGACCGCAGACGGTCTCGCTGCTCAGCGAGTTCTCCCGCAGCGACCTGATGCTCGCCCGCCGGGGCTTCCTGGGCACCTCGCTCGCGCTCGCCGCCGGGCCCGCTCTGGTCGAGTCGATGCAGCGCTGGCTGGCGCCCGCGCCCTCCGGCCCGGCGCTGCCGCAGCAGTCGGCCGCGGACCGCTCCCGGCGCCCCACCCGGCTCTCCGGCCCCGAGCTGGAGCTGCTGGAGGCCACCGCGGTGATGTTCCGGCAGTGGGACGCCCAGTGCGGCGGCGGGCTGCGTCGCAAGGCGGTTGTCGGCCAACTGCACGAGGTGACCGACCTGCTCCAGGAGTCGCATCCCGCGCACACCTCCAAGCGGCTGTTCACCATCGCCGCCGAGCTCGCCGAGCTGGCCGGCTGGATGAGCTACGACATCGGGATGCAGCCCACCGCCCAGAAGTACTTCGTCCTCGCCCTGCACGCGGCCAAGGAGGCCGGGGACCGCCCCCTGGGCTCGTACATCCTCTCCAGCATGAGCCGCCAGATGATCCACCTGGGCCGGCCGGACGACGCGCTGGAGCTGATCCACCTCGCCCAGTACGGCAGCCGGGAGAGCGCCACCTCGCGGACCCAGGCGATGCTGTATGCGATGGAGGCCCGCGCCTACGCCAATATCGGCCAGCCCACCAAGTGCCACCGGGCGGTGCGGATGGCCGAGGACGCGTTCAGCGACTGCGGCAAGGGAGACGGCGACCCGGACTGGATCCGCTTCTTCTCCGAGGCCGAGCTGAACGCCGAGAACGCCCACTCCTACCGTGATCTCGCCTATGTCGCCGGGCGCAGCCCCACCTACGCCAACCTCGCCACCCCCTTCATGCAGCGGGCCGTCGAGCTGTTCGGCGAGGAGGCGGACCAGGAGGGCGGTCACCAGCGCAGTTACGCGCTCAACCTCATCGGCATGGCCACCGTGCACCTGCTCCAGCGCGAGCCCGAGCAGGGCGTGGTCCTCGCCGAGCAGGCGCTGCCCTTCGCCAGGAAGGTCCGTTCCGAGCGGGTGAACAACCGGCTGCGCAAGACCGTGGACACCGCGGTACGCGACTTCGGCGACGTGCCCGCCGTGATCCAGCTCAGCGAGCGCCTCGCCGAGCAGATGCCGGACTCCGCCGAGGCCCGGACCGCGGTCTGAGGCCCGGCCACGGTCTGAGACCCGACTCCCGGTCTGAGACCCGGCCGCGGTCCAAGACCCGCCTCCTCTGAGGCCGGGCCCCGGCTGAGGCCCGGCCCGGGCTGAGACCGGGACCCGGCTGAGACCGGGCACCACCCGGCCGGATCCGTCCTGCCGGACCGACATGCCGACCTGAGCCGGCCGCGCCGCGCCGCGGCCGGCTTCGGCATGGTTGCGGCACGGTAACGGACGGGAGATGGCTTGATCTTGCGGTTCATCCGCCCGTAACACCCGCTTCCGGTTCGTCACTGCGGCGAAACACCGAGCGGCATCGACGGAAACCCCCCTGCGTCAATGTCTTGGCGAAAACCGGCCCACCCCCCGTCCTCGCCCGCACGGGCCGTCGCTTTCGAGGAGACGTCGACATTGAATGGCGCAGATACCGCATTCGTACTGATCAGTGCCGCGCTCGTGATGCTGATGACACCCGGCCTGGCCTTCTTCTACGGCGGCATGGTGCGGGTGAAGAGCGCCCTCAACATGCTCATGATGTCCTTCATCAGCCTGGGCATCGTCAGCGTCGTCTGGGTGGCCTACGGCTACTCGCTCACCTTCGGTGACGACATCGGCGGCGGGCTGCTGGGCAACTTCGACCACATCGGCTTCAAGGGCATCGACCCCGAGACGCTGACCGGTGGCAAGGAAGGCATCCCCGTCCTCGCCTTCGCCCTCTTCCAGCTGATGTTCGCGATCATCACCCCCGCCCTGATGAGCGGCGCCCTCGCGGACCGCGTCAAGTTCAGCGCCTGGGCGCTGTTCATCACCCTGTGGGTCAGCGTCGTCTACTTCCCGGTCGCGCACTGGGTGTGGCAGGCCGACGGCTGGCTCTTCAAGCTCGAAGTGATCGACTTCGCCGGCGGAACCGCCGTCCACATCAACGCCGGCATCGGCGCGCTCGCCGCCGTCCTGGTCGTCGGCAAGCGGATCGGCTTCAAGAAGGACCCGATGCGGCCGCACAGCCTGCCGCTGGTGATGCTCGGCGCCGCCCTGCTGTGGTTCGGCTGGTTCGGCTTCAACGCCGGCTCCGCACTCGCCGCCAACGGCGTCGCCGCCAACATGGCCTTCAACACCCAGGTCGCCACCGGCGCCGCCATGCTCGGCTGGCTCGGCTACGAGCGCCTGCGGCACGGCGCCTTCACCACCCTGGGCGCCGCCTCCGGCGCGGTGGCCGGCCTGGTCGCCATCACCCCCGCCGGTGCCGCGGTCAACGCCGGCGGCGCCATCGCCATCGGCCTGATCGCCGGCGTCGTCTGCTCCTGGGCCGTCAGCCTCAAGTACAAGCTGGGCTACGACGACTCCCTCGACGTGGTCGGCGTCCACCTCGTCGGCGGTGTCCTCGGCACCCTGCTGGTCGGCCTCCTCGCCACCGACGGCGTCGGCGGCCTGAAGCAGTTCGGCAAGCAGGCCGTCGGAGCCTTCTCGGTGATGGCCTTCTCCTTCGTCGTCTCCTGGATCCTCGCCAAGTTCGTGGACGCCACCATCGGCTTCCGGGCCACCGAGGACGACGAGATCAGCGGCGTGGACCAGGCGTTCCACGCCGAGACCGCCTACGACTTCAGCGCGGTCGGCGGCGCCGCGGCCGGGCGTAGCGTGGCCCCCGCCCCCAAGGACCAGATCCCCGCGGCCGCGCCGCGCAGCAAGAAGGTGGACGCATGAAGCTCATCACCGCGGTCGTGAAGCCGCACCGGCTCGACGAGATCAAGGAAGCCCTCCAGGCGTTCGGCGTCCAGGGCCTGACCGTCACCGAGGCCAGCGGATACGGCCGGCAGCGCGGCCACACCGAGGTCTACCGGGGCGCGGAGTACACCGTCGACCTGGTGCCCAAGGTCCGCATCGAGGTGCTGGCCGAGGACGACGACGCCCACGACCTCATCGAGGTCCTGGTCAAGGCGGCCCGCACCGGCAAGATCGGCGACGGCAAGGTGTGGAGCGTCCCCGTGGAGACCGCGGTCCGGGTCCGGACCGGCGAGCGCGGCCCGGACGCCCTCTAGGGAGGACCTCCAAGCCGCCCCCGCGGATCGAGCCGGCGGACCGGACCGGGCGCACCAACCGCCCGGTCCGCCCGGTCCTCCCGGCCAACCGGTCCCCGAGCGACCCGGACAAGATCAGGGAGAACCCGAGTTGACGGAAAGTGTCACCACGACCCAGACGCCCGACTCGGAGCCCGGCGGCTACCCGGCGGCCCGGCTGCGCCTCCTCCAGGAGGATCCGCGGTCCGGGCCGCCGCGCCGTGCCGAGCTCGCCCGCCTCACCGACCGCTGGCTCACCCGGCTGCTCGGCGACGCCCCCGGAGTCGCCCTGGTCGCCGTCGGCGGCTACGGCCGCGGCGAACTGTCCCCGCGCAGCGACCTCGACGTCCTGCTGCTGCACGACGGGTCGGCCGACCCGACCGCGCTGGCCGCCCTCGCCGATCGCGTCTGGTACCCGGTATGGGACCTCGGCCTCGCCCTCGACCACTCCGTACGCACCCCGGAACAGGCCCGGAAGACCGCCGCCGAGGACCTCAAGGCCCACCTCGGACTCCTCGACGCCCGGCACATCGCCGGCGACGCGGACCTCACCGCGAGCCTGCGCACCACCATCCTCGCCGACTGGCGCGCCCACGCCCCCCGCCGCCTCCCCGAGCTGCGCGAACTGTGCCAGGAACGCGCCCAGCGCCACGGCGAACTCCCCTTCCTGCTGGAACCGGACCTCAAGGAGGCACGCGGCGGACTGCGCGACGCCACCGCACTGCGCGCCGTCGCCGCCTCCTGGCTGGCCGACGCACCCCGCGAGGGGCTCGAAGAGGCACGCGGACGGCTGCTCGACACCCGCGACGCCCTCCACCTGACCACCGGCCGGGCCACCGACCGGCTCGCCCTCCAGGAACAGGACCAGGTCGCGGCCGGACTCGGCCTGCTGGACGCCGACACCCTGCTCCGCCAGATCTACGAGGCCGCCCGCACCGTCGCCTACGCCAGCGACGTCACCTGGCGCGAGGTCGGCCGGGTGCTGCGCGCCCGCACCACCCGCCCCCGCCTCCGCGGCCTGCTGGGATCCGCCACCCCCAAGGCCGGCCGGCGCGGCGGGCAGCCGGGCGCGGACCCGGCCGGGGAGCGCAGCCCGCTCGCCGAGGGCGTGGTGGAACACGACGGCGAGGTGGTGCCCGCCCGCACCGCCCGCCCCGAGCGCGACCCGGTCCTGGCGCTGCGCGCCGCCGCGGCCGCCGCCCAGGCCGGGCTGCCGCTGTCACGGCACGCGGTCCGGCAGTTCAGCCAGGCCGCCGAGGTGCGCCCGCTCCCCGTCCCCTGGCCACCGGAAGCCAGGGAAGCGCTGGTGACGCTGCTCGGCGCCGGCGAATCCACCGTCGAGGTGTGGGAGGCGCTGGAGGCCGAGGGGCTCATCACCCGGCTGCTGCCCGACTGGGAGCGGGTCCGCTGCCGCCCGCAGCGCAATCCGGTCCACCGCTGGACCGTCGACCGGCACCTGGTGGAGACCGCGGTACGGGCCAGCGCGCTCAGCCGCCGGGTCAGCCGCCCCGACCTGCTGCTGGTCGCCGCCCTGCTGCACGACATCGGCAAGGGCTGGCCCGGCGACCACTCGGTGGTCGGCGAGACCATCGCCCGCGACGTGGCCGCCCGGATCGGCTTCGACCGCGCCGACGTGGCCGTCCTGGCCACCCTCGTACGGCACCACCTGCTGCTCATCGAGACAGCCACCCGCCGCGACCTGGACGACCCGGCCACCGTGCGCTCGGTGGCCGACGCCGTCGGCGGCGCCGGCACCCTGGAACTGCTGCACGCCCTCACCGAAGCCGACGCACTCGCCACCGGCCCCGCGGCCTGGAGCGCCTGGCGCGGCTCGCTCGTCGCCGACCTCGTCCGGCGCGTCGCCGCCCAGCTCGCCGGGGAACCGCACACCGAGCGCACCGCCACCCGGCAGCCGACGGCCGAACAGGAACGGCTGGCCATCGAGGCATGGCGCACCGGCGGCCCGGTCCTCGCGCTGCGCGCCCGCCCCGAGCCCCGCCCCGAGGCCGACCACCCCGGCGACCCGGGCGACCGGGCGGACGACGGCCCCGAACCGATCGGCGTCGAACTGCTCATCGCCGTCCCCGACCAGCCCGGCGTGCTCGCCGCCGCGGCCGGGGTGCTCGCCCTCCACCGGCTGACCGTGCGCGCCGCCGACCTGCACGCCGTCGAACTCCCCGGCGAGCTCACCACCCCCGGCGCCGGGGTGCTGCTGCTCGACTGGCGGGTCGCCGCCGAGTACGGCTCGCTCCCGCAGGCCGCCCGGCTCCGCAAGGACCTGCTACGCGCCCTGGACGGCACGCTCGACATCGCGGCCCGGCTCGCCGAGCGCGAGGCGGCATACGCGAAGTACCCGCGCCGCCGCGTGCACGCCCCGCCACCGAGGGTGACGGTCGCCCAGGGCGGCTCCCAGCTCGCCACCGTCATCGAGGTGCGCGCCCAGGACGCCCCGGGCCTGCTGCACCGGATCGGCCGCGCCCTGGAGACCGCGGGCGTCATGGTGCGCAGCGCGCACGTCAGCACGCTGGGCGCGAACGCGGTGGACACGGTCTACGTCACGTGGGTGGACGGCTCGCTGCTGACGGAGGCGGAGGCGGCAGCCGTGGCGAAGACGGTGGAGGACGCCTTGCGGTGAGGGCGTGACCCGCGGTGTTGGCGTCGCGTTGAGCAGGGCGTGGTCCCCGCGCAGGCGGGGGTGATCCGAGGATGTCGTCTGGGGAGATGGCCTCGCGGATATGAGTCCCCGCCGTCGCGGGGTTTTCCGTCCCCGCCCGCCGCTTCCCGGCGGGCAGGGACGCATTGCTTGCGCGTCCGGATACCCTGGATGGCGATTGTCTCCGCCCCCGACCCTGAGGACCGACGAGCGCCGTGTTCGACACTCTCTCCGACCGCTTGGCGAATACCTTCAAGACCCTGCGGGGCAAAGGAAGGCTCTCCGAGGCGGACATCGACGCCACGGCTCGCGAGATCCGCATCGCCCTGCTGGAGGCGGACGTCGCGCTGCCCGTCGTCCGGGCCTTCATCAAGCAGGTCAAGGAAAGGTCGCTGGGCGCCGAGGTCTCGCAGGCGCTGAATCCCGCGCAGCAGGTGATCAAGGTCGTCAACGAGGAGCTGATCGGCATCCTCGGTGGCGAGACCCGCCGCCTGCGGTTCGCCAAGCAGCCGCCGACCGTGATCATGCTCGCCGGTCTCCAGGGCGCCGGTAAGACCACCCTGGCCGGAAAGCTGGCCCGCTGGCTCAAGGGCCAGGGCCACAGCCCGCTGCTGGTCGCCTGTGACCTCCAGCGCCCCAACGCCGTCAACCAGCTCTCCGTCGTCGCCGAGCGCGCCGGGGTGGCCGTCTTCGCGCCCGAGCCGGGCAACGGCGTGGGCGACCCGGTGCAGGTCGCCAAGGACTCCATCGAGTTCGCCAAGACCAAGGTCCACGACATCGTCATCGTCGACACCGCGGGCCGCCTCGGTATCGACGCCGAGATGATGCAGCAGGCCGCGGACATCCGGGACGCGGTGCAGCCGCAGGAAGTCCTGTTCGTCGTCGACGCGATGATCGGTCAGGACGCGGTCAACACCGCCGAGGCCTTCCGCGACGGCGTCGGCTTCGACGGTGTGGTGCTCTCCAAGCTCGACGGTGACGCCCGCGGTGGTGCCGCGCTGTCCATCGCGCACATCACCGGCAAGCAGATCATGTTCGCCTCCAACGGCGAGAAGCTGGACGACTTCGACGCGTTCCACCCGGACCGCATGGCGTCCCGCATCCTCGGCATGGGCGACATGCTCAGCCTCATCGAGAAGGCCGAGCAGACCTTCAGCCAGGCCGAGGCCGAGAAGATGGCGGCCAAGCTGGCGAAGGGCCCGAAGGAGTTCACCCTCGACGACTTCCTGGCCCAGATGGAGCAGGTCCGGAAGATGGGCTCGATCTCCAAGCTGCTCGGCATGCTGCCCGGCATGGGGCAGATCAAGGAGCAGATCAACAACCTCGACGAGCGGGACGTGGACCGCACCGCCGCGATCATCAAGTCGATGACCCCGGCCGAGCGCCAGGACCCCACCATCATCAACGGCTCCCGCCGCGCCCGTATCGCCAAGGGCTCCGGCGTGGACGTCAGCGCGGTGAAGAACCTCGTCGAGCGCTTCTTCGACGCCCGCAAGATGATGTCCCGGATGGCCCAGGGCGGCGGCATGCCGGGCATGCCGGGGATGCCGGGCATGGGCGGCGGCCCCGGCCGGCAGAAGAAGAAGCAGAAGCAGGCCAAGGGCAAGCAGCGCTCGGGTAACCCGATGAAGCGGAAGGCCGAGGAGCAGGCCGCCGCGGAGCGGAAGGCGGCGGGCGCCGACGGCCAGCCGGGCGGAGCCTTCGGGCTGCCCGGCGCGGGCCAGGACGCCGGCTCCTTCGAACTGCCCAAGGAGTTCCGGGACATGCTGCCGCCCAAGTAAGCGGCGATCACAAGCGGTGAAGCGGGCGGCGTGCGCGAGCACGCCGCCCGCGCGCGTATCCGAAGCGGCGCGGCCGGGAGCGTCCGGCGGCTCACACCCGGGCTATGACGTACGGGCTATGACATAGCGGAAGACGTTCGGCATCCACACCGTCCCGTCCGGGCGCCGGTGCGGGTACACCGCCTCGGTGACCTCCTTGCGCACCTGGGCCGGGTCGGTGGCCCGCTCCGCCGCGTCGAACAGCCCGGTGGACAGCAGCCCGCGCACCGCGCTCGCCACATCGGCGTATCCGAACGGGCAGGCCACCCGGCCGGACCCGTCCGGCCGCAGTCCGGCCCGCTGCGCCAGGATCTCCAGATCGTCCCGCCCCCACAGCCCCTGGGGCATGGGAGGCACCCCCGGCGACGGCTGCCCGTGCCCGGGGGAGTACGCCGGGTCCGCCAACCGCGCCGCCACCCGCAGCACCGTCGATGTGGTGCACCGCTCGGGCGGTCCCCAGCCCGCGAGCACCACCGCGCTGCCGGGCGCGGCGAGCGCGACCGCCTCGCCCAGCGCCTCCACCGCCGTCGCGGTGCCGGACATCACCGCCAGGTCGAACGCCGTCACCAGAGTGAAGGGCGCGCTGTCCGGCGCCCGCACTCCGGCGGGCGGACCGGCCGCCAGGCGCACAGAAGCAGACCCGGGCTGCTCTCTGTCACTCCATGCACCGTGTGCGCCCCCCGCTCCGCGCTCTGCGCGCGCACCACCGGGCGGTGCGCCCCCGGGCGCCCCCGTCGGCCTGCCGCGCGCCAGCCGCTCCCGGGCCAGTGCCAGGCGCCGGTCGTCCGGGTCCGTGCCTGCCACCGTGGCGCCCCGGGCGGCGGCCATCAGCAGGGCGAGCCCGGATCCGCAGCCCAGGCCGAGCAGGCGGGTGCCGGGACCGACGTCGAGCCGCTGGTAGACCGCCTCGTACAGCGGCACCAGCATCCGTTCCTGGATCTCCGCCCAGTCGACGGCGCGGGCCCGCAGCTCCTGGGTCCGTGCCCGGTCGTCGGCGCGGACGTGCGGAAACGCCGTGTCCGCCAGGGTGTGGGGTGCGTCCGCCCCGGCGTGCTGATCCATCGCGTCCCCCGCGTCCGCCGCGCCGCGGGGACCTGCCGGCGACGACCGGGGAAGGGGTTCGCTGGTCGTCAAGGAGAGACGGTACGGGTCGTCCCGCTGGACGAGCGTGGGTGTCATTGATTGCGCCCCAATCCGCCGAGTTCCGTGCCGAGTTCACTTCCTTCCCCCGTGCGGCGCCCTCGCCGAGGGGCCCGTAAGCAAGAGAACTGCGCATCCGCCCGCGCGTCCAGGGGTCCGGCCGGTGTCTGCTTCGCTCCGGCCCGATTCACGTTTCCGTGCGCCGCCGCCGTACGATCGTCGCCATGGCAAAGGCTCCCGTTCTCACCCCCCAGGCGGAGGATTTTCCGCGCTGGTACCAGGATCTGATCAACAAGGCCGAGCTGGCCGACAACGGCCCGGTGCGCGGCACGATGGTCATCCGGCCGTACGGCTACGGGCTGTGGGAGCGCATGCAGCAGGAGATGGACGCGCGGATCAAGGCGGCGGGCGCGGCCAACGCGTACTTCCCGCTCTTCATCCCGCAGTCCTACCTGACCAGGGAGGCCGAGCACGTCGAGGGCTTCGCGCCTGAGCTGGCGGTGGTCACCCACGGCGGCGGCAAGGAGCTGGAGGAGCCGGTCGTCGTCCGGCCGACCTCCGAGACCATCATCAACGAGTACTTCTCCAAGTGGGTGCAGAGCTACCGCGACCTGCCCCTGCTGATCAACCAGTGGGCCAACGTGGTCCGCTGGGAGATGCGCCCGCGGGTCTTCCTGCGCACCAGCGAATTCCTCTGGCAGGAGGGCCACACCGCGCACGCCAGCTACGAGGACGCGCGTGACTACGCCGCCCGCATCCACCGCGACGTCTACGCCGACTTCATGGTCAACGTGCTGGGCATCGACGTGGTCCTGGGCCGCAAGACGGCCAAGGAGCGCTTCGCCGGGGCGATCAACACGCTCACCCTCGAAGGCATGATGGGCGACGGCAAGGCGCTGCAGTTGGGCACCAGCCACGAGCTGGGCCAGAACTTCGCCAAGGCGTTCAACACCGCCTACCTCTCCAAGGACGGCAAGCAGGAGCTGGTCTGGCAGACCTCCTGGGGTGTCTCCACCCGGATGGTCGGCGGCCTGATCATGTCCCACGGCGACGACAGCGGCCTGCGGGTCCCGCCCCGGCTGGCCCATGTGCAGGTCGTCGTGCTCGCCATCAAGGGCGACGACGCGGTGATCGCCAAGGTCCGCGAGATCGGCGACGTGCTGCGGGCCGCGGGCATCCGGGTCCAGGTGGACGACCGCACCGACACCCCCTTCGGCCGTCGCGCGGTCGACTGGGAGCTCAAGGGCGTTCCGGTCCGGATCGAGGTGGGCCCGCGCGATCTGGAGGGTGGCACCGCGATGGTCGCCCGCCGGATCCCCGGCGGCAAGGAGCCGGTGCGCATCGAGGCGCTGGCCGAGCTGCTGCCGAAGATGCTCGAGGACGACCAGGCGCTGCTGCTCCAGCAGTCGCGTGAGCGCCGCGAGGCGAAGACCGTGGAGGCGCGGACCATCGGCGAGGCGGCCGAGGCCGCGGTCGCCGGCGGCTGGGCGCGCATTCCGTGGGCCGACCTCGGCCCGGAGGGCGAGGCCAAGCTCGCCGAGCAGGCCGTCTCGGTCCGCTGCCTGGTGGCTGCGGACGGGTCGGTTCCGGATGCTGACGACGCCCCCGGTAACGTCGCGATCGTCGCGCGCGCCTACTGAGCCCCAAGGCACCGGTACGTACCGTCTTGACGGGGGCTGGGGGCTCTCATCCGCAGATCTGCGGACCCGCCCTCGTCAGGACACATCGGCGCCCATCGGCGGGAACTGACTGGTAAGTGCAAATTATTAAGATGGCCCGGAATCGGAACACTGGGCGTACCTGAGTCGTTGTCACGACGTGAGCACGACACCACCTGTTCTCGCCGCGGAGCTGGCGCAGGCGTGGGCCGACATTCAACGGCACCACTCCGAGCTGCCGGATCTCGCCGCGCCCGAATCCCTCATCGGTGAGTCCTCGTCCGCCTGCGGATCGGAGCTCTCCTTCGAAAGGCTGCTGCACGAAGCGGTGCACGGCATTGCCGCCGCCCGGGGTATCCGGGACACCTCTCGTGCCGGCCGCTACCACAATCGCCGGTTCCTGGCGATCGCCGAGGAGCTGGGGCTGGACCACGCGGAGGAGCCGCATCCCAGCAGTGGGTTCTCCCTGGTCACCCTCAGCGCCGAGGCGAGACGGCGGTACCGGCCGACGATCGACCGGCTGCAGCGCGCGCTCAAGGCGCACACCGCCGCCACCACCGCCGACACCTCGCGCACCTTCCGTGGCCCGGCCGCCCGGCACGGCTCGTCGGGGGGCGGAGTGCGGGTGAAGGCGGTCTGTGACTGCGGCCGCAATGTGCGCGTCGTGCCGTCGGTGCTGGCGCAGGCGCCGATCATGTGCGGCGGTTGCGGCAAGCCGTTCCGTATCCCGGAGGCGGCCGCCGTCGCCTGAGACGGTGATCGCCGCCCGGTCCGGCCCGTCACCCGGCGGGCCGCTGGTCCGGCCCGTCACCCGGCGGGCCCACGGCCCGGTCCGGCCTGCCGTCATGCGGTGCCGGTCGTCCGCTCCGGGCTGCCGCGCGGAGCTCCCGGCGGCCCCGGTGACACCGGCGTTCTTCGACGCTGAGGGCCGCCGCCCGGCGAGTGATCGGCGTGCGGCGGCGCTGCCGTGGTGTGGCACAATGGTCAGCTGTACTCGACAGCCGACCAGGACCCCTCTCTCCTCCGGCTGACGCGTCCATCGGGCACTCGGGTACCGCAACCCCACGTGGCAACCCGCCCGTGCCCCACCACGTCAAGACCAGGAGACACCACTCCCGTGGCAGTCAAGATCAAGCTGAAGCGTCTGGGCAAGATCCGTTCGCCTCACTACCGCATCGTCGTCGCCGACTCCCGCACCCGCCGTGACGGCCGGGCCATCGAGGAGATCGGCCTGTACCACCCGGTGCAGAACCCCTCGCGCATCGAGGTCGACTCGGAGCGCGCGCAGTACTGGCTGGGTGTCGGCGCGCAGCCGACCGAGCCGGTTCTCGCCATCCTGAAGCTCACCGGTGACTGGCAGAAGTTCAAGGGTCTGCCGGCCCCGGCGCCGCTGCTGGTCGCCGAGCCCAAGGCCGACAAGCGCGCCCTCTTCGAGGCCGCGGCCAAGGACGCCGGCGACGAGCCGAAGGGTGAGGCCATCACCCAGAAGGCTAAGAAGTCGGAGAAGAAGGCGGACGAGGCGGCCGAGGCTGCCGAGTCCACCGAGTCGACCGAGGCCTGAGCATGCTCGAGGAGGCCCTCGAGCACCTGGTCAAGGGCATCGTCGACAACCCCGACGACGTGCAGGTCGCCTCGCGCAACCTGCGGCGCGGGCAGGTTCTCGAGGTCCGGGTGCACCCCGATGACCTCGGCAAGGTGATCGGCCGCAACGGCCGCACCGCGCGTGCCCTGCGCACCGTCGTGGGCGCTATCGGCGGCCGTGGCATCCGCGTCGACCTCGTCGACGTCGACCAGGTCCGCTGAGCAGCGAGAAGATAGAGCACCGGCACGGGCCGGGGAGGGCTTGGGCCCTCCCCGGCCCGTGTGCGTGAAAGGACTGAGGAGACAGTGCAGCTGGTAGTCGCGCGGATCGGCCGCGCCCATGGCATCAAGGGCGAGGTCACGGTCGAGGTCCGGACCGACGAGCCGGAGCTGCGGCTCGGGCCCGGCGCCGTGCTCGCCACCGACCCCGCCTCGGCCGGGCCGCTGACCATCGAGGCCGGCCGGGTGCACAGCGGCCGGCTGCTCCTGCGCTTTGAGGGCGTGAAGGACCGCAACGCCGCCGAGGCGCTGCGGAACGTCCTGCTGATTGCGGAGGTCGACCCCGAGGAGACCCCCGAGGACCCCGAGGAGTTCTACGACCACCAGCTGGTCGACCTGGACGTGGTCACCGTGGGCGGCACCGAGATCGGCCGGATCGCCGAGATCGCCCACCTGCCGTACCAGGACCTGCTGGTCGTCAGGCGGCCCGACGGCCGGGATGTCATGATCCCGTTCGTCAGCGAGATGGTCCCGGAGATCGACCTGGAGGCCCAGCGCGCGGTCGTCGACCCGCCGCCGGGCCTGCTGGACGACAGCGATGCGGAGATCGCCGGCAGCCGGGCCACCGACCCCGCCACGGCCGAGGAAACCGGCAGCGGGGGCGAGTCCTGATGCGGCTGGACGTCGTCACGATCTTCCCCGAGTACCTGGAGCCGCTGAACGTCTCCCTGGTCGGCAAGGCGCGGGCCCGCGGCCGGCTGGACGTACGCGTCCACGACCTGCGGCAGTGGACCCACGACCGGCACAACACGGTGGACGACACGCCCTACGGCGGCGGCCCCGGCATGGTCATGAAGCCCGAGCCGTGGGGCGAGGCGCTGGACGACATCATCGCCTCGGGCACCGGCGAGGAGCTGCCGGTGCTCGTCGTGCCCACCCCCAGCGGCCGGCCCTTCACCCAGGAGCTGGCCGTCGAGCTGTCGGCGAAGCCCTGGCTGGTCTTCACCCCCGCCCGGTACGAGGGCATCGACCGGCGCGTCATCGAGGACTACGCCGAGCGCCTCGACGTCCGCGAGGTCTCCATCGGCGACTACGTGCTGGCGGGCGGAGAGGCCGCGGTGCTGGTGATCACCGAGGCGGTCGCCCGGCTGCTCCCCGGCGTCCTGGGCAACGCCGAATCGCACCGGGACGACTCCTTCGCGCCCGGCGCCATGGCCGACCTGCTGGAGGGCCCGGTCTACACCAAGCCCCCCGAGTGGCGCGGCCGCTCCATCCCCGAGGTGCTGGTCAGCGGCCACCACGGCAAGATCGCCCGCTGGCGGCGCGACGAGGCGTTCCGCCGCACCACCCGCCACCGGCCCGACCTGATCGAACGCTGCGACCCAGCCGCGCTCGACAAGCACGACCGGAAGATCCTGGCGGAACTGGGCTGGCAGGAGCTCCCCGACGGCCGATTTGGGCGGCCGGGCGAGGCCGTGGAAGAATAGACCGCTGCCATCCGTCCGGCGCGCGCCCCTGCCACAGGGGGACACGACGCCCGCCGACCGGCCGGCATCCGAACACTCCTCACGACATACCGCTGATGACCTGTGGCATCAGCGAGGAAAGCAGACACTCATGTCTCACCTGCTCGACAACGTCGACGCCGCGTCGCTGCGCAGCGACATCCCGACCTTCCGCCCCGGCGACACGGTCAACGTCCACGTCCGCGTCATCGAGGGCAACCGCTCCCGTGTGCAGCAGTTCAAGGGCGTTGTGATCCGCCGCCAGGGCTCGGGCGTCCGCGAGACCTTCACGGTCCGCAAGGTCAGCTTCAGCGTCGGCGTCGAGCGCACCTTCCCGGTGCACACCCCGATCGTCGAGAAGATCGAGGTCGTCACCCGCGGTGACGTGCGCCGTGCGAAGCTGTACTACCTCCGTGACCTGCGCGGCAAGGCCGCGAAGATCAAGGAGAAGCGCGACAACTGAACACGTGTCGGATGTCCGGGCAGGGCCGGATAGGCTCTGGCCGATGGACACCGACGCAACGCTTCACGAGCGCGACCGCTCCGCCGAACCCGAAGAGGGCCAGGCGGAGCGGCCGCGCTCTTCGCGTTGGCGGACCTGGCGGCCGTACGCCCTGATCGCCGCCATCTGCTGCACGGTCACCCTGCTCGTCAGCAGCTTCCTCGTGCAGCCCTTCCTGATCCCCAGCGGCTCCATGGAGAACACCTTCCGGCCCGGGGACCGGGTGCTGGTCAACAAGCTGGCGTACCGTTTCGGTGATGAGCCGCGCCGCGGCGATGTCGTGGTCTTCGACGGGACGGGTTCCTTCGTGCGGGAGGAGCCTGACGAGAACCCGGTCACCGGGCTGATCCGCACGGTGGGCGCCGCCGTGGGGCTGGCCGAGCCGGCCGAGACCGACTACATCAAGCGCGTGATCGGAGTCGGCGGTGACCGCGTCACCTGCTGCGACGAACGGGGGAGGATCGAGGTGAACGGCCGACCGGTGGACGAGGACTACCTCTACCCGGGGGACGCGCCCTCGCGCGTGCGGTTCGACATCGTCGTCCCCCAGGGCCGGCTGTGGCTGATGGGGGACCACCGCAGCGCCTCCCGGGACTCCCGCGACCTCCTCGGCGCGCCGGGCGGCGGCTCGGTGCCGGTCGACAAGGTGATCGGCCGGGCCGACTGGATCGGCTGGCCGCTGGACAGGCTCACCCGGCTGCACCGGCCGCGGGCCTTCGACAAGATCCCCGAGCCGGGCGGGGCCCATGGGTAGCCGTGGGCGGCCGAAGTCCTCGCGCCGCCGCGGGCACGCCACTCCCGCCCCCGTCACATCCGCCCCTGTCACCGGGCCCTTCACCGCCCCCGTCACCGGGCCCGGAGCGCCCGTCACCGGCGTCGGCGCGACCGAGCCGCAAGCCGAGCCCGCAACCGGCGGACCGGAGGATCCTCAGACCGCCCCGACCCCGACGCGGCGGGCGACCGGCGGGCGGGCCGAGCGGCGCAAGGCGCTGCGCCGGATCAAGCGGCGCCGCCGGCGCTCCGCGGTCCGAGAGGTCCCGATCCTCATCGGGGTGGCGCTGCTGATCGCGCTGTTCCTCAAGACGTTCCTGGTCCAGGCGTTCGTCATCCCCTCCGGCTCGATGGAGCAGACGATCCGGATCGGGGACCGGGTGCTGGTGGACAAACTCACCCCCTGGTTCGGATCCAAGCCCGAGCGGGGCGACGTGGTCGTCTTCAAGGACCCGGGCGGCTGGCTGGACGAGGAGCCCAAGCCGAAGAACGACGACCCGGTGGGCATCAAGCAGGGCAAGCAGTTCCTGAGCTTCATCGGACTGCTCCCCTCGGAGGATGAGAAGGACCTGATCAAACGGGTGATCGGCATCGGTGGTGACACCGTGCGGTGCTGCGACAAGGACGGCCGGGTCACCGTCAACGGCACCCCGATCAACGAGCCGTACATCCACCCGGGCAACAAGCCCTCGGAGATCGAGTTCGAGGTGAAGGTGCCCAAGGGCCGGATCTTCGTGCTGGGCGATCACCGGGCCAATTCCCGGGACTCCCGCTACCACCTCGACGAAAAGGGGCACGGGACCATCTCGGAGGATCTGGTGGTCGGCCGTGCCGTGGTGATCGCCTGGCCGTTCGGCCACTGGCGGCGGCTGGAGGAGCGTGGCGCATATGCTTCGGTGCGGGACGCGCCGACGAGCAATCCGCAGGCGGACGGTTCGGCGCATAGTCTTGCCCCCAAGGACCAGGAAGGAATGGTCCGGCTCCCGACCCCTGCGGAACTCCCGCTCGTTATGGGAGTGGTGGTTCTGCGCCGTCCGTGGCGCAGACGGCAGAGCGGCGTGAGGAGTGGATGTGGGGGATTTGGCGGTCGGCGCACGATCCGGTCACGAAGAGCCCGAGGAGCAGCCCGGGACGACGGGGGGGAAGCCTGGGGAGCAGGCGCCCGCCCCCGGGCCGTCCATGGCCGGGGCGGACGACCGGGCCCAGGCGCCGGAGGCCGAGCCCCCATCCGAGGGCTCCGCCTCCCAGGGACCGGCCGCGGACGGACCGCCCCCCGGCGCACCGGCCTCCGAGGACGGCGAGAGCGGGACGAGCGGCGAGGGTGACGGCAAGCCCGCCGCGAAGAAGAAGCAGCGCTCCTTCTGGAAGGAGCTGCCCATCCTGGTCGGCATCGCGCTGCTGCTGGCGCTGCTGATCAAGACCTTCCTGGTGCAGGCCTTCTCCATCCCCTCGAACTCGATGCAGAACACCCTCCAGCGCGGGGACCGCGTCCTGGTCGACAAGCTGACCCCGTGGTTCGGCTCCAAGCCCGAGCGCGGCGAGGTCGTCGTCTTCCACGACCCGGGCGGCTGGCTGAGGGAGTCGGAGAAGACCGACTCCGGCCCCGTGGCCGAAGGCATTCAGACGGTGCTCAGCAAGATCGGCCTGATGCCCTCGGCGGACGAGAAGGACCTGATCAAGCGGGTCATCGCGGTCGGCGGAGACACCGTGGAGTGCAAGAAGTACGGCCCGGTCAAGGTCAACGGCAAGGCGCTCGACGAGCCGTACATCTTCCCCGGCGACAGCCCCTGCAACGACGAGCCGTTCGGGCCGATCAAGGTCCCCGAGGGCCGGCTGTGGGTGATGGGCGACCACCGGCAGGACTCGATGGACTCCCGCTACCACCAGAACCTGCACAACGGCACGATCTCCGAGGACGATGTCGTGGGGCGGGCGATCGTCGTCGCCTGGCCGATCGACCGCTGGGCCACGCTGCCCGTTCCGGACACCTTCGGACAGTCCGGGCTGAGCACCGCGATGGCGGCGGCGCCCTCGGCCCTGGGGCTGGCCGGCGCGGCACCCATCGTGCTGTGGCGCCGCCGCAGGCTGATCCGCAAGGCCACCGCGGAGACCGGCGGACGACAGGACAGCTGACGCGCGTCCGAACCGCCCGGTAGGGTGCGATTCCCATGCCCCACGGCATACGGAACCGGACCTTCTACGCGAGATCCCCCAGGATCCGCACGACGAGGCGGGAGCACCAGGATGAGCAGCGGAGCACGAAGCACGGGTGACGGCCGCGGCGGACCGGGCAGGATGCTGTCCGGGCTGGCCGTGGCCCTCGGCTGTGTGCTCTTCCTCGGCGGTTTCGTCTGGGGCGCCATCCTCTACCGGCCGTACACCGTCCCCACCGAATCGATGGCCCCGACCATCGAGCAGGGCTCGCGCGTGCTGGCCGAGCGGATAGACGGCGACGAGGTCCGCCGGGGCGACGTCGTCGTCTTCCGGGACAAGGTCTGGGGCGACGTGCCGATGGTCAAGCGTGTCGTCGGCGTCGGCGGCGACAAGGTGGCCTGCTGCGACGCACAGGGCCGCCTCATGGTCAACGGCAAGCCCATCGAAGAACCGTATCTGCCCGACGACGGCAAGCCCGCCTCGCCCGGCGAGTTCAGCGCCACCGTGCCCGAGGGCGAACTCTTCCTCCTCGGCGACCACCGCAACGACTCCGTGGACTCGCCCGAGCACCTCACCGACCGCAGCCACGGCACGGTGCCGGCCGGCGCGGTGGACGCGCGGGTCGACGCCACCGCCTGGCCCATGGACGGCTTCGGCATGCTGGAGCGGCCCACCGGCTTCGCGGACCTGCCCGGCGGGATCTCCGAACCCGGCCCGCTGCGCCCGCTCACCATCGCCGTCGTCGCCGGCGCCGTGCTGATCATGGCCGGCGCGGCCTACGGGCCGATCGCCCGGCTGGTCTCGCGCCGACGGGACCGGCGGCCGGAGCGCACCACGGAGGCCGTCCATGGCTGACGGCGGGCTGCGGAAGGTCGCCCGCGTGGTCCTGCTCGACCCGCACGACCGCATCCTGCTGCTGCACGGCTACGAGCCGGACGACCCCTCCTCGACCTGGTGGTTCACCCCCGGCGGCGGGCTGGAGGGCGAGGAGACCCGGGAACAGGCCGCCCGCCGCGAGCTGGCCGAGGAGACCGGGATCACCGACGTCGAGCTGGGCCCGGTGATCTGGCGGCGCATCTGCTCCTTCCCCTTCGACGGCCGCCGCTGGGACCAGGACGAGTGGTACTTCCTCGGCCGCACCCAGGCCACCGACGCCCGGCCGGGAGCGCTCACCGAGCTGGAGCGGCGCAGTGTGACCGGCCTCCGCTGGTGGACATGCGAGGAACTGGCCACCACTCATGAGACGGTGTATCCCACCAGGCTCGCCGCACTGCTGCGTACGCTGCTCGACGACGGCCCCCCGGCCACTCCACTGATCCTGGAGACTGAGCGTGTCTGACGCACAATGGGGGGACGCACGGCTGAAGGGGAACATGCCATGAGCGCCGAGGACCTCGAAAAGTACGAGACCGAGATGGAGCTCAAGCTCTACCGGGAGTACCGCGATGTCGTCGGTCTCTTCAAATACGTGATCGAGACCGAGCGGCGTTTCTACCTGACCAACGACTACGAGATGCAGGTGCACTCCGTCCAGGGCGAGGTCTTCTTCGAGGTGTCCATGGCGGACGCCTGGGTCTGGGACATGTACCGGCCGGCCCGCTTCGTCAAGCAGGTGCGGGTGCTCACCTTCAAGGACGTGAACATCGAAGAGCTCAACAAGAGCGACCTCGACCTTCCGGGTGGCTGAGTTATCCCCAAGCGGTCGACCGTCCACAGGATTCGTCCAAGATCCCCGGGCGCGGCGCACAGACCCCAGCATCGGTGCCGGAGGTGGTACCGATGCCGCAGTCTTCCCGGGGGCGATCCCCCGCATCCGCCGACCGCGCCCGCTCACCGAAGCCCCTGGCTCAAGATCCCCTGGCTCAAGGTTCCCCGGCGCCGGGCGCCCGGCCGCCCGGACGCACGCGGCCGCCCGGCGGCCAGGCCCCGGCCGACCGCTCACTCGGCCGACAGGCCCTCGGCCGCTGGGGCGAGGACCTGGCGGTTCGCCGACTGACCGAGGCGGGCATCGTCGTCCTGGAGCGGAACTGGCGATGCCGCGCCGGTGAGATCGACATCGTCGCCCGGGACGGCGACGCACTGGTCGTCTGCGAAGTCAAGACCCGCAGAGCAGGCCCCTTCGAACACCCGCTGGCCGCCGTCACGCCGAAGAAGACCGAGCGGCTGCGCCTGCTCGCCGAACGCTGGCTGGAGCCGCGGGGTGGCCCGCCGCCGGGCGGGGTGCGCATCGACGTGGTCGCCGTAACTCTGCCCGACCGCGGCGCCCCCGTCGTCGAACACGTGCGGGGGGTGGAGTGATGGGATTCGCCCGCACCTGCTCGGTCGCACTGGTCGGCGTCGAAGGCGTCGTGGTCGAGGTCCAGGCCGACCTCGAGCCCGGAGTCGCCGCCTTCACCCTCGTCGGCCTGCCCGACAAGAGCCTGGTCGAAAGCCGGGACCGGGTCCGCGCCGCCGTGGTCAACTCCGGCGCCGAATGGCCCCAGAAGAAACTCACCGTCGGCCTCAGCCCCGCCTCCGTCCCCAAAGGCGGCAGCGGCTTCGATCTTGCCGTGGCCTGCGCGGTGCTCGGCGCGGCCGAGTGCATCGACCCACGCGAGCTCGCCCACCTGATGATGATCGGCGAGCTGGGGCTCGACGGCCGGGTGCGGCCGGTGCGCGGCGTGCTCCCCGCCGTCCTCGCCGCGGCCGAAGCCGGCTACCAGCAGGTCGTCGTCCCCGAGCAGACCGCCGCCGAGGCGGCGCTGGTCCCCGGCGTCTCCGTGCTCGGCGTCCGCAGCCTGCGGCAGCTCATCGCCGTGCTCACCGACGCCCCCGTGCCCGAGGAGGAGGAAGACCTCGCCGAGGACGGCAGGCCGGACGCCATGCTCTCCGGCCTGCTGGTGCCCGGAGCCGGAGCCGGCACCGGCGTCCTCGCCACCTCCCTCAGCCCCCCGGGCCGGCCCGACATGTCCGAGGTCGCCGGACAACACGCCGCCCGCAAGGCCCTGGAGGTCGCCGCGGCGGGCGGCCACCACCTGCTCTTCATGGGGCCCCCGGGCGCGGGCAAGACCATGCTCGCCGAACGCCTGCCCGGGCTGCTCCCCCCGCTCACCCCCAAAGAGGCCCTGGAGGTCACGGCGGTGCACTCGGTGGCCGGGGTGCTCCCGCCCGGCAAGCCCCTGGTCGACGCCCCGCCCTACTGCGCACCGCACCACTCGGCGACCATGGCCGCCCTGGTCGGCGGCGGAAACGGCCTGCCGAGACCCGGAGCGGTATCCCTGGCCCACCGTGGCGTGCTCTTTCTGGACGAAGCGCCCGAATTCAGCGGCCGCGCACTGGACGCGCTGCGCCAGCCCCTGGAGTCGGGCCGGGTCGTCGTCGCCCGGTCCGCCGGCATGATGAGCATGCCCGCCCGCTTCCTGCTGGCCCTCGCCGCCAACCCCTGCCCCTGCGGACGCCACACCCAGTTCGGCGACGGCTGCGACTGCACCCCGATGGCGATCCGCCGCTACCAGGGACGGCTCTCCGGACCCCTGCTGGACCGCGTCGACCTGCGCGTCCAGGTCGCCCCGGTGACCCGCGCCGAGCTGGCCGCCCCGCCGGGCGAGGCGGAGAACACCGCCTCGGTCGCCGCCCGGGTCCGCGAGGCCCGGGGCCGCGCCCTGGCCCGCCTCGCCGGCACCCCCTGGGCCGCCAACAGCGAGGTGCCCGGCCATGAGCTGCGCACCCGCTTCCACCCCGAGCCCGGCGCCCTGCGGGAGGCCGAGCAGGACCTGGAGCGCGGCCTGCTCACCGCCCGCGGCCTGGACCGGGTGCTGCGCGTCGCCTGGACCATCGCCGACCTCGCCGGACACGCCCGTCCCACCGCGGACGACGTCGCCCATGCCCTGCAACTGCGCACCGGGCTGTCCCGCGGAGTTCCCGTCCCGGTGGGGGAGCGGTGAGCGCCGGCCCCGGGGACGAGGCCCCGGCCCCGCCCTGCGGCCCGCCGGGCTGGTACGGCGTCGGGTGGCAGGAGCGGCTGGCCCGGGCCGCCCTGACCCGGCTGGTGGAGCCCGGCGACGAGAAGGTGGGCCGCTGGCTGCGCGACATGGGCCCGGTCGAACTGCACCAGGCCCTGACCGGCGCGGCGGCGCCACCGAGCGGAGCCTCCGGCGAGCGGCTGGCCGGATGCGCGCTCCGCGCCACCGGACTCGACCCCGCCGCCGACCTGGCCGCCGTCGACCGGATCGGCGGCAGGTTCATCTGCCCCGGTGACCTCGACTGGCCCCGGCAACTCGACGACCTGGGCGATGCCCGGCCGATCGGGCTGTGGGTGCGCGGCTCACCGTCACTGCGGCTGTGGGCGCTGCGCTCGGTGGCCGTGGTGGGCGCCCGGGCCTGCTCGGACTACGGCTCGCACGTCGCCTCCGGCCTCGGATCCGGGCTCGCCGAGCGCGGCTGGGCGGTGGTCTCCGGCGCGGCGCACGGCGTGGACGCGATCGCGCACCGGGGGGCGCTCGCGGCGGGCGGCGCGACCATCGCGGTACTGGCGTCGAGCCTGGACACCCCATACCCCCGGGCGCACGCCGGGTTGATCCAGCGCATCGCCGAACAGGGCCTGGTCATCGCCGAACTGCCGCCCGGCGGACACCCCACCCGGGCCAGATTCCTGCTCCGCAACCGGGTCATCGCCGCCCTGACCCGAGGCACGGTCGTCGTCGAGGCCGCGTACCGCAGCGGCTCGCTGGTCACCGCCCGCAAGGCCCAGGCGCTCGGCCGCGTCACCATGGGCGTCCCGGGCCCGATCACCAGCGGGCTCTCCGCCGGCGTGCACGAACTGCTGCGCAACGAGGCCGTCCTGGTCACCGACCCGGCCGAAGTGGTCGAGATGGTCGGCGGAATCGGGGAGCTCGCACCGGCGCGCCGCGGGCCGCTCATCGCACGCGACACGCTCCCTCCCGTGACGGCACGCGTGCTGGACGCGTTGTCGGCACAGGGCGGCAGTGACGTGCGAGAGGTGGCCCGCGAGGCGGGGACCAGCCGTGACGAAGCGCTGACACGACTCCACGAGCTGCTCGCCCTGGGATTCGTCGAACGCGCAGGCGATCGTTGGGTGTTGGTCCGCATCGACGCCAGGAACGGCGCCGCACGGCGAGGCGGTCCATAGATTTGGGGCAATCGGGTGAAAGGGTTGAGGCGATGACCGCATCCGCGCAGCACCGCACCGACATCCCTCGCTTACCGCGACGTCTCCGTCACGCCATGTCCGCGAGGTGGCCGACGGGAGCGCGCCCGCTCGTCCACCTCACCTACCTCACAGCAGAACGGCTCAAGGCGACGAATGCCTCAGCACACCTCCGGGCCTGACCGCACGGCAGTGGCGGCGGCTGCCGACGACGGCGCCGCGCGCCCCGCCGCCCCCTCCTCGCTCGACGAACTGTGGCGGTCCTACAAAGCCACCGGCGACGAACGCCTGCGGGAGCAGCTGATCCTGCACTACTCCCCGCTGGTCAAATACGTCGCGGGCCGGGTCAGCGTGGGCCTGCCGTCCAACGTCGAGCAGGCCGACTTCGTGTCCTCGGGAGTCTTCGGGCTCATCGACGCCATCGAGAAGTTCGAGCCCGAGCGGGCCATCAAGTTCGAGACATACGCGATCACCCGGATCCGCGGCGCCATGATCGACGAGTTGCGGGCGCTGGACTGGATCCCGCGGTCCGTCCGGCAGAAGGCCCGCGAGGTGGAGCGCGCGTACGCCACGCTGGAAGCCGCGCTGCGCCGCACCCCCTCGGAAGCCGAGGTGGCGGCGGAGATGAACATCGGGCTGGACGAACTGCACAGCGTCTTCAGCCAGTTGTCGCTGGCCAACGTGGTCGCCCTGGAGGAGCTGCTGCACGTCGGCGGCGAGGGCGGCGACCGCCTGAGCCTGATGGACACCCTCGAGGACACGGCCGCCGACAACCCCGTCGAGGTGGCCGAGGACCGCGAACTGCGCCGGCTGCTGGCGCGCGCGATCAACACCCTCCCGGAGCGGGAGAAGACGGTCGTCACCCTCTACTACTACGAGGGCCTCACCTTGGCCGAAATCGGCCAGGTCCTGGGCGTCACCGAGAGCCGGGTCAGCCAGATCCACACCAAGTCGGTGCTCCAGTTGCGGGCCAAACTGGCCGACGTCGGTCGCTGAATCGTCCCTCCACCAACCACGGCCCGAGCGTCTTTCGTACAGTGTTCAGGTGCCCAGGATTCGAGCGGCCTCAGTGGCCGAGCACCGGACGATGCAGCGCGGCGCCCTGCTGGACGCCGCCCGATCCCTGCTGTCCGAGGGCGGCACGGAGGCGCTGACCTTCCCCGCACTCGCCGAGCGCACCGGTCTCGCGCGGTCCTCCGTCTATGAGTACTTCCGCTCCCGGGCGGCGGTCGTCGAAGAGCTGTGCGCCGTCGACTTCCCGGTCTGGGCGGCCGAGGTCGAGGCCGCCATGGAGCAGGCCGACACGCCCGAGGCGAAGATCGAGGCATATGTGCGGCAGCAGCTCGCCCTCGTCGGCGACCGGCGCCACCGCGCCGTCGTGGCGATCTCGG
Organism: Streptomyces sp. JLBT605; assembly: GCF_058215555.1. Taxonomy (NCBI): domain Bacteria; kingdom Bacillati; phylum Actinomycetota; class Actinomycetes; order Kitasatosporales; family Streptomycetaceae; genus Streptomyces; species Streptomyces sp. JLBT605. The sequence goes on along the minus strand of NZ_CM177087.1, from coordinate 1,636,521 downwards.
CCGGCGAGCTGGACGCCGGGGCACGGGAGAAGATCCGCGCCGCCCACGGCGGCCTGATCGCCATGGTCGTCGAAGCCCTCCGCGGCCTGGGACACGAGCAGCCCCGGCTGGCCGCGATGCTGCTCCAGGGCGTGGTGGACGCCGCGGTGCGCCGCATCGAGCTCGGCGCGGCGGAGGAGCCGGAGCACATCACCGAAGCGGCCGTCGCCATGGCCCTGCGCGGCGTCCGGGGCTGACCCGCCCCCCGCTTCCCCCTCCCTCCCCCCCCGCCCCACCCACCCCCACCCACCCCCACCCGTGCCCCACCCCCACCCGTGCCTCGCCCCCGCCCCCGCCCAGGGTCAGCTCTGGTTCCCCGGCGGTTCGGGGATGCCGAAGACCGGGAGCAGTCGGGAGGGGCCTCGCCGCAGCATCGACGGCGGCAGCAGCGACAGCGGGTCGAGGTAGCGGTCCCCGCGCCGCAGCCCCCAGTGCAGACAACCGGGCGGGCCGGAGGAAGCTCCGGTGCCGGCGGAACCTCCCGTGCCGTTCCGGCAGTGCGGGGCGCCGGGGTCGGCCGCCAGTGCGCCCACCACCTGCCCGGCCGCCACCCGGTCCCCCTTGCGCACCGTCGGGCGCACCGGCTCATAGGTGATCCGCAGCGGCGGCCGGCCGGTCCCGTCGAGCTCGATCGAGATCACGCCACGCCCGGCCACCGGCCCGGCGAAGACCACCCGCCCCGCAGCCGCGGCCCGCACCGGCTGCCCGCGGCGAGCCGCCAGATCCACGCCGCGGTGGCCGGCCGCCCAGGGCGCGGGCGGCGGCTCCCAGCCGCGCAGCACGACGGGCCGCGCGGCACCCGCCGCGCCCGCCACCGGCCACACCCACTCCGGCGCAGCGCCGCCCGGTGCGGGGCGCGCCGGGCGCTGCGGCCCGGCCGGAGCCTCCGCGGGCTCAGTCCCTGGCGGCCCGGCTTCCGCCGCCGAGATCGTCGTCGGCCCGCTGTCCGGCGCAGAGATCGTCGTCGGCCCGGCGTCGGCCGCCGAGATCGTGGCCGACGCCCCAGACACGAGCGCCCCCACCAGCACCGCGACCAGCAGCGCGGTCGGACGCCCGCCCTCACGGTTCCGACGCCCGTCCCCACCGGGCAGCTGCCCGTCCCCACCGACGTGCCCTCCGCCCCCACCGGGCAGCCGTCCGTCCCCACCGCCCCGCCGTCCGCCACCGTGGCGCGTGCGCGTTCCCTGTCGTCGTCCCAGAAGTCCCATGGGGCTACGGTGACGTCGGGTGACGAGGCACGGGGATCTTGCCCGGGATCTGTGGAGTACTCCCGGGTTGTGGACATCGCCGTCACCCGGCACCGCACCGGTCCCGTACACTTCTTATGGCGATCCGGGTCACCGGGTCGACTTCGCACGCCCCGCCACCTGTGCTTCAGCCTTTTCCGGGCAGCGCGGTGGCCGTGTCCCTCGGTCCTCGGAAAGTCCCGCAAGGCTTCCCGTGGCAAGACGCGCCGGGGCGTCAGGCGCGGCGGCCGACCGGTCACCGCGGAACCGAGTACCTCAAGGAGTACGGCCATGGCCGTCGTCACGATGCGGGAGCTGCTGGAGAGCGGCGTCCACTTCGGGCACCAGACCCGCCGCTGGAACCCGAAGATGAAGCGCTTCATCTTCACCGAGCGCAACGGCATCTACATCATCGACCTGCTCCAGTCGCTGTCGTACATCGACCGCGCCTACGAGTTCGTCAAGGAGACCGTCGCGCACGGCGGCTCCATCATGTTCGTCGGCACCAAGAAGCAGGCGCAGGAGGCCATCGCCGAGCAGGCCACCCGCGTCGGCATGCCCTACGTCAACCAGCGCTGGCTGGGCGGCATGCTCACCAACTTCTCGACCGTCTACAAGCGCCTGCAGCGCCTGAAGGAGCTCGAGCAGATCGACTTCGAGGACGTGGCCGCCTCCGGCCTCACCAAGAAGGAGCTCCTGGTCCTCTCGCGTGAGAAGGCCAAGCTGGAGAAGACCCTCGGTGGTATCCGCGAGATGCAGAAGGTGCCCAGCGCCGTCTGGATCGTGGACACCAAGAAGGAGCACATCGCGGTCGGTGAGGCGCGCAAGCTCCGCATCCCGGTCGTCGCGATCCTCGACACCAACTGTGACCCGGACGAGGTCGACTACAAGATCCCGGGCAACGACGACGCGATCCGCTCCGTCACCCTCCTCACCCGTGTGATCGCCGACGCCGTCGCCGAGGGCCTCATCGCCCGCTCCGGCGCCGCTGCCGAGGGCAAGGGCGAGAAGGCCGCCGGCGAGCCGCTGGCCGAGTGGGAGCGCGACCTCCTCGAGGGCGACAAGAAGGCTGACGAGGCCGCCGAGAAGCCGGCTGAGGCCGCCGCTGAGGCCCCTGCCGCTGAGGCTCCGGCCGCCGACGCCGAGCAGGGCTGACGCACCGAACGGCGGGGGAGAACCCCCCGCCGTTCCCCGGTAGATCCACCGACGGATCTCGTCTGAGAAGCGACTCACGGACCGTGACTCGTCCCTCACACTGGAGGCGAGGGCTTCTCACTCGGCCGTCGTGGTGACCTCATGACGGACAAGCCACAAGAAGGATTCAAGGATGGCGAACTACACCGCCGCTGACGTCAAGAAGCTCCGCGAGCAGACCGGCGCCGGCATGATGGACTGCAAGAAGGCGCTCGACGAGGCCGAGGGCAACCTCGAGAAGGCCATCGAGATCGTCCGCGTCAAGGGCCTGAAGGGCGTCGCCAAGCGCGAGAGCCGCACCACCGAGAACGGCGCGGTCGCCTCCCGCATCGCCGAGGACAACACCTCCGGCGTCATCGTCGAGCTGAAGTGCGAGACGGACTTCGTCGCCAAGGGTGAGAAGTTCATCGCCGTCGCCGACGCCCTGGCCGCGCACATCGCCAAGGCCGCCCCGGCCGACGTCGAGGCCCTCATGGCCTCCGAGATCGAGGCCGGCAAGACCGTCCAGGCGTTCGTGGACGAGGCCAACGCCACCCTCGGCGAGAAGATCGTCGTCGACCGCTTCGCGCACTTCGCCGACGGCCTGGTCTTCGCCTACATGCACCGCACCGCCGCGGACCTGCCCCCGCAGGTCGGCGTCCTGGTCGAGCTGGACAAGGCCGACGCCGAGGTCGCCAAGGACGTCGCGCAGCACATCGCCGCCTTCGCGCCGAAGTTCCTCTCCCGCGACGCCATCCCGGCCGAGGTCGTGGAGAACGAGCGCCGCGTCGCCGAGGCCACCGCGCGCGAGGAGGGCAAGCCCGAGGCCGCCCTGCCGAAGATCGTCGAGGGTCGCGTCACCGGCTTCTTCAAGGAGCAGGTCCTGCTGGACCAGCCCTTCGCCAAGGACAACAAGAAGACCGTCGAGAAGGTGCTGGCCGAGGCCGGCGTCTCGCTGAAGCGTTTCGCACGCATCCGCGTCGGCGCCTGAGCCCGGTCGGGCAGCGAATAAGGTGCGGCCCCGCTAGGGTCGTACGCAGCCAGCCGTCCACCGGCCGGCCGCAGATGTGACGAGGAGGCCATTGCCGCAGAGGTCGAAGACCCATCCGGCAGTGGCCTTCTTCGTATGTGCACGAGGAGATCTCCAATGAATCAGGGCGCGGACGCCACACGAGCCGCCGACGACAACCCCGCCGACGGCACCGGCAAGACCCGCAGGTTCCTGCTGAAGCTGTCCGGGGAGGCATTCGCCGGCGGCGGCGGCCTCGGCGTCGACCCCGACGTCGTGCACGCCATCGCCCGCGAGATCGCGGCCGTCGTCCGCGACGGCGCCGAGATCGCCATCGTGATCGGCGGCGGCAACTTCTTCCGCGGCGCCGAGCTCCAGCAGCGCGGCATGGACCGGGCCCGGTCCGACTACATGGGCATGCTCGGAACCGTCATGAACTGCCTCGCCCTCCAGGACTTCCTGGAGAAGGAGGGCATCGACTCCCGCGTCCAGACCGCCATCACCATGGGCCAGGTCGCGGAGCCGTACATCCCGCTGCGGGCCGTTCGCCACCTGGAGAAGGGCCGCGTCGTCATCTTCGGCGCCGGCATGGGCATGCCGTACTTCTCCACCGACACCACCGCCGCACAGCGGGCCCTGGAGATCGACGCCGAGGCGCTGCTGCTGGGCAAGAACGGCGTGGACGGGGTCTACGACTCCGACCCGAAGACCAACCCGGACGCGGTGAAGTTCGACGCCCTGGAGTACGGCGAGGTGATCGCCCGCGACCTCAAGGTCGCCGACGCCACCGCCATCACCCTGTGCCGGGACAACAAGCTGCCGATCCTGGTCTTCGAGCTGCTCGCCGAGGGCAATATCGCGCGCGCGGTGAAGGGTGAGAAGATCGGCACGCTCGTGAGCGATCAGGGCACCCGATCCTGACAGGCCGTCAGCCGGTCTGTCGACAGCTCGTTACGGGGATGGACAACGGCCTGCCGGTCGTACACCGTGCAGGAGAAGACGCACGCAGGGGCGAGGCTCTGCTTACTGATAACACCAGGAGCAAGTGGTGATCGAAGAGATCCTCCTCGAGGCCGAGGAGAAGATGGAGAAGGCCGTTGTGGTCGCCAAGGAGGACTTCGCCGCGATCCGCACCGGGCGTGCGCATCCGGCGATGTTCAACAAGATCGTGGCGGACTACTACGGTGCGATGACGCCGATCAACCAGCTGGCGTCCTTCTCGGTGCCGGAGCCGCGCATGGCCGTGGTCACCCCCTTCGACAAGAGCGCGCTGCGCAACATCGAAGAGGCGATCCGCAACTCCGACCTGGGCGTCAACCCCAGCAACGACGGCAACATCATCCGGGTGACCTTCCCCGAGCTCACCGAGCAGCGCCGCCGGGAGTTCATCAAGGTCGCCAAGGGCAAGGGCGAGGACGCGAAGATCTCGATCCGCTCCGTCCGCCGCAAGGCCAAGGAGTCCCTCGACAAGCTCGTCAAGGACAAGGAGTCCGGCGAGGACGAGGTCCGCCGCGCCGAGAAGGAGCTCGACGACACCACCGCCAAGTACGTGGCGCAGGTGGATGAGCTGCTCAAGCACAAGGAAGCCGAGCTGCTTGAGGTCTGATGAACGACTCTTCCTGGGGGGCCCCGGCACGCGCCGGATACCGGGGTCCGACCGACCGGGGGCCTGCCGTATCGGCGGGTCCCGCGCACAAGGTGGGCGAGGCGGCGCAGACTCGGCCCATGCCCACCGTGCCCGACGCAGGCGGAAACCAGGACGACCGTGATCGGGGGGCCGCTCGGCCGAGTGGCTCCCCCTTCCGTGACGGGCAGGAACCGCCGCGTGGGTCGTCTCAGCGGCCCGCCGCGCCGGCCTCCCGGCCCGACTCCACCCCCACGCCGGCACCCGCGGCCGCACCCGCCAAGAAGAGCGCGGGCCGCGATCTGCGGGCCGCGATAGGGGTCGGCGTCGCGCTGGGCGCGGTGATCGTGGCGTCCCTCTTCGTCTACAAGCCCGTCTTCCTCGGTGTGATAGCGATCGCCGTGGTGGTCGGGCTGTGGGAGCTGACCTCCCGGCTGGCCGAGCGCAAGGACATCCGCGTCCCGCTGATCCCGCTGGCCGTCGGCGGTGTCGCCATGGTGATCGCGGGGTTCGTGCGCGGCTCGGAGGGCGCATGGGTGGCCGTGGCCCTCACCGCCCTCGCGGTGCTGGTCTGGCGCATGACCGAGCCGCCGGAGAACTACCTCCGGGACGTCACGGCCGGTGTCTTCGCCGCGTTCTACGTGCCGTTCCTGGCCACCTTCGTGGCGCTGATGCTCGCCGCCGACGACGGGCCGTGGCGGGTGCTGACCTTCCTGCTGCTCACCGTGGTCAGCGACACCGGCGCGTACGCGGTCGGCTGGCGCTTCGGCAAGCACAAGCTCGCCCCGCGCATCAGCCCCGGCAAGACCCGCGAGGGACTGCTGGGCGCCATCGCCTTCGCCATGATCGCGGGCGCGCTGTGCATGCGGTACGCCATCGACGGCGGCGCCTGGTGGCAGGGCGTGCTGCTCGGCCTCGCTGTCGCGATCAGCGCCACCCTCGGCGACCTCGGCGAGTCCATGATCAAGCGGGACCTCGGCATCAAGGACATGGGCAAGCTCCTGCCAGGCCATGGCGGCATCATGGACCGGCTCGACTCGCTGCTGCCGACGGCGCCGGTGGTGTGGCTGCTGCTGGTGGTCTTCGTGGGGCAGGGATGAGCGGGGCATGGCGCCACGCGGCGGTAGCCGCACATCGGTCGCCGTATGGACCGGCCCGACTCGCTGCTGCCGACGGCGCCGGTGGTGTGCTGCTGGTGGTCTTCGTCGGCCAGGGCTAGATCACCGCTGAGCTGCGCAAACGGGACGTGGGGCCCCGCCGTCGACTTCGATGGCCGGGCCCCACGCTCGCGTCTGCGACACTGGTGGAACCATGCCGAAGCCCGGAGAACTCACTTTCGTCGCCCCGCGCGGAGCCAAGAAGCCCCCGCGGCACCTCGCCGATCTCGACCCCGCCCAGCGCCGCGAGGCCGTAGCCGCCATCGGTGAGAAGCCCTTCCGCGCCAAGCAGCTGTCGCAGCACTACTTCGCCCGGTACGCCCACGACCCGGCCCAGTGGACCGACATCCCGGCCGCCGCCCGCGAGAAGCTGGCGAGCGAGCTGCTGCCCGAGCTGATGAGCGTCGTCCGGCACATCTCCTGTGACGACGACACCACCCGCAAGACCCTGTGGCGGCTCTTCGACGGCACCCTCGTGGAGTCCGTGCTGATGCGCTACCCGGACCGGGTCACCATGTGCATCAGCTCGCAGGCCGGCTGCGGCATGAACTGCCCGTTCTGCGCCACCGGCCAGGCCGGGCTGGACCGCAACCTGTCCACCGCCGAGATCGTGCACCAGATCGTGGACGGGATGCGGGCGCTGCGGGACGGCGAGATCCCCGGGGGACCGGCGCGGCTGTCGAACATCGTCTTCATGGGCATGGGCGAGCCGCTGGCCAACTACAACCGTGTGATCGGCGCCATCCGTCGGCTCACCGACCCCGAGCCGGACGGCCTCGGCCTCTCCCAGCGCGGCATCACCGTCTCCACGGTGGGCCTGGTCCCGGCGATGCTGCGCTTCGCCGACGAGGGCTTCAAGTGCCGGCTGGCCGTCTCGCTGCACGCCCCGGACGACGAGCTGCGCGACACCCTGGTGCCGGTCAACACCCGCTGGAAGGTCCGCGAGGTGCTCGACGCCGCCTGGGAGTACGCCGCCAAGTCCGGCCGCCGTGTCTCCATCGAGTACGCCCTCATCCGGGACATCAACGACCAGGCATGGCGGGGCGACCTGCTGGGCCGGCTCCTCAAGGGCCGCCGGGTGCACGTCAACCTCATCCCGCTCAACCCGACCCCCGGCTCGAAGTGGACCGCCTCCCGCCCCGAGGACGAGCGGGCGTTCGTCGCGGCCCTGGAGTCGCACGGCGTCCCTGTCACGGTCCGGGACACCCGCGGGCAGGAGATCGACGGGGCCTGCGGTCAGCTGGCCGCCGCGGAGCGCTGATACTGTGCCTTCGCACAAATGAACATTCCGACAGGGGAGCGCGCACAGCGCTGAGAGTGCGGCAAGGCCGCAGACCCTCGGACCTGATCCGGGTCATACCGGCGTAGGGAGTCTTCGCACCATGAACACCAGCCTTCGGCGTGCCCTCGGGGCCGCCCTGGTCGGCACGCTCGCCGCCACCACCCTCGCCGCCTGCGGCGACTCCGACGACAGCGGCGGCGGCTCGAAGTCCAAGACCGTCACCCTGGTCACCCACGAGTCCTTCAAGATCTCCAAGGCCGTGCGGCAGGAGTTCGAGAAGGAGAGCGGCTACCGGCTGCGGATCCTCTCGAACGGGGACGCCGGTCTCGCCGTCAACAAGGCGGTGCTCTCCAAGAGCCACCCCGAAGGCGATGTGTTCTTCGGTGTCGACAACACCCTGCTCTCCCGCGCCCTGGACAACGACGTGTTCACGGCGTACGAGGCCAAGGGCCTGGAGGGGATCCCCGAGTACCTCCGGCTGGACGGGGACAAGCACCGCGTCACCCCCGTCGACACCGGCGAGATCTGCGTCAACTACGACAAGAAGTACTTCGCGGAGAAGAAGCTGGCGCCGCCGAAGACCTTCGACGATCTGGTCAAGCCCGCCTACAAGGACCTGCTGGTCACCGAGAACGCCGCGACCTCCTCGCCCGGCCTCGCCTTCCTGCTGGCCACGGCGGCCAAGTACGGGGACGACGGCTGGGAGGGCTACTGGAAGAAGCTCAAGGCCAACGGCGTCGAGGTGGTCGACGGCTGGGAGCAGGCGTACAACGGCCGCTTCTCCGGCTCCTCCGCCGGCAGGAAGGCCGGCGGCGACCGGCCGCTGGTCGTCAGCTACGCCTCCAGCCCGCCCGCCGAGGTGTACTTCGCCAAGCCGCAGCCCAAGCAGGCCCCGACCGGTGTGGCCACCGGCACCTGCTTCCGGCAGACCGAGTTCGCCGGACTGCTCAGCGGCGCGCGGAACGAGGCCGGCGGCAAGGCCCTGCTGGACTTCCTGATCAGCAAGCGGTTCCAGGAGGACGTGCCGCTGACCATGTTCGTCAACCCGGCCGTCAAGGGCGTGAAGCTGCCGGAGGTCTTCACCGAGTTCGGCGCGAAGGTGGAGTCCCCCGAGACCATGGCTCCCCAGAAGATCGCCGAGAACCGTGAGCCGTGGGTCACGTCATGGTCCTCCCTGGTCCTGTAAAGACCCCCGCTCGTCCGCCCGCCGCGCGGCGCCCACGCGACCCGCGCGGCGCCGCGGTGCGGTTCGGCCTGATGGCCTTGCCACTCGCCTTCCTCGCGGTGTTCTTCGCCTATCCGGTGTCCGCCATCGTCACCCGGGGGCTGAAGACCGACGGGAGGTGGCGGTTCGGCCGGGTCGGTGAGGTGCTCACCGACCCGCACATCCGGGACGTGCTGTGGTTCACCACCTGGCAGGCGGCCGCCTCCACTGCCCTGACGCTGGCGGTCGCGCTGCCCGGCGCCTACGTCTTCGCCCGCTTCGCCTTCCCCGGCAAGCAACTGCTGCGCGCCGTGGTGACGGTGCCGTTCGTCCTGCCGACCGTCGTCGCCGGCACCGCCTTCCTGGCCCTGCTCGGCCGCGGCGGACTCCTCGATGAGCTGTGGGGCGTGCGGCTGGACACCACCGTCTGGGCCATCCTGCTGGCACACGTCTTCTTCAACTACGCGGTGGTGGTCCGGACCGTCGGCGGGCTGTGGGCCCAGCTCGACCCCGGCCAGGAGGAGGCCGCCCGGGTGCTCGGCGCGAGCCGCCTCGCGGCCTGGCGGAAGGTCACCCTGCCCGCGCTGGGGCCCGCCGTGGCCGCCGCCGCGCTCATGGTGTTCCTCTTCACCTTCAGCTCCTTCGGCGTCGTCCAGATCCTCGGCGGTCCGCACTACGCCACGCTGGAGGTGGAGATCTACCGGCAGACCGCGCAACTGCTGGACCTGCCGACCGCCGCCGTCCTCACCCTGATCCAGTTCGCCGTCGCCGCCGCGCTGCTCACGGTGCACGCCTGGACCGTACGCCGCCGGGAGAGCACCCTGCGCCTGGTCGACCCGGCGCGGACCGCCCGCCGCCCGCGCGGCGCCGGGCAGTGGGCGCTGCTGGGCGTGGTGCTGGTCCAGATCGCGCTGCTGATCCTGCTGCCGCTCGGCGTCCTGGTGGAGCGCAGCCTCGACACGCCGCAGGGTTACGGCCTGGCCTACTACCGCGCCCTGGGCTCGATCGACGGCAGCGGCGGGGTCTTCCTGGTGGCGCCGATCGAGGCGGTGGGGAACTCCCTGCGGTACGCCGCCGTCGCCACCCTCATCGCCCTGCTCATCGGCGGGCTCGCGGCCACCGCCCTCACCAGGCGGGCCGGCCGCCTGGTGCGCGGGTTCGACGCGCTGCTGATGCTGCCGCTGGGCGTGTCGGCCGTCACCGTCGGCTTCGGCTTCCTGATCGCGCTCGACGAACCGCCGCTGGACCTGCGCGCCTCCTGGATCCTGGTGCCGCTGGCCCAGGCCCTGGTCGGGGTGCCGTTCGTGGTGCGCACCATGCTGCCGGTGCTGCGGGCCGTCGACCACCGGCTGCGGGAGGCCGCCGCCGTCCTCGGCGCCTCCCCGCTGCGGGTCTGGCGCGAGGTGGACCTCCCCCTGGTCGGGCGGGCGCTGGGGATCTCGGCGGGGTTCGCGTTCGCCGTCTCGCTGGGCGAGTTCGGCGCCACGATCTTCATCGCCCGGCCCGACAACCCGACGCTGCCGGTGGCGGTGGCCCGCTTCCTGGGCCGCCCCGGCGACCTCAACTACGGGCAGGCGATGGCGCTCAGCACCGTGCTGATGCTGGTGTGCGCCTGCGCGCTGCTGGTGCTGGAGAAGATCAGAGCCGACCGGGCGGGGGAGTTGTAGATGGCCATGCTGCGCCTGGAGAAGGTGACCGTCCGCTTCGGTGAGCGGGCGGCGCTGGACGGCGTGGACCTGGAGGTCGCCGAGCACGAGACGGTGTGCGTGCTGGGGCCCAGCGGCAGCGGCAAGTCCACCCTGCTGCGGGTGGTGGCCGGGCTGCAACGCGCGGACGCCGGCCGGGTGTGGCTGGCCGGCCGCGACCAGGCCGGGGTGCCCACCCACCGCCGCGGCGTGGGGCTGATGTTCCAGGACCACCAGCTCTTCCCGCAGCGCGACGTCGGCGCCAACGTCGCCTTCGGACTGCGGATGCGCGGCATCGCCCGCGCCGAGCGGAACGACACCGTCGCCGGACTGCTGGACCTGGTCGGGCTGCCGGGCGCGCAGCGCCGCGCCGTCGCGGCCCTGTCCGGCGGCGAACAGCAGCGCGTCGCGCTCGCCCGCGCGCTGGCCCCCAGCCCCAAGGTGCTGATGCTGGACGAGCCGCTCGGGCAGCTCGACCGGAGCCTGCGGGAGCGGCTGGTGGTCGAGCTCCGCCAGCTGTTCGACCGGCTGGGCACCACGGTGCTCGCGGTCACCCACGACCAGGGTGAGGCGTTCGCGCTCGCCGACCGGGTGGTGGTGATGGAGCGCGGGCGGATAGCGCAGACCGGCACCCCGCTTGAGGTGTGGCAGCGGCCGGCCTCCGAATTCGTGGCCCGCTTCCTGGGCTTCGGCAACGTGGTCCGGGCGAGCGTGCACGGCACCGCCGCCGACACCCCCTGGGGCAAGGTGCCGGTGCCGGGGTCCTCCCCGCAGGGCCCCTGCCGGCTGCTGGTCCGCCCGGCCGGTGTCCGGCTCGTGGACGAGCGGGAGGGCTTGGAGTGCGAGGTGGCCGGCCGCACCTTCCGCGGCGACCATGTGGCGCTGATCCTCCAGCCGCGGGACGCGCCACGGCTGGAGGCCGCCTGCGGGCTGCGGGAGGCTCCGGAGGCCGGGCAGCGGGTGGGCGTGGCGTTCGCCGCCGAGGAAGTGGTGGTGCTCCCCGCCGGCCGGTGACCGGGTGGCCGCGCCTGGCGGAGCGACAACGTGACGACGGGCCGGGGCCGCCTGGAATCCGCCCGGCGGCCGCGCCCGTTTCGTCGGCCCGGCCCGGCCCGGCAGGCGGCGGGTCAGCGGGTCAGCCGGGCAGCGGCACGGTGAGCAGCTCGGCGACCGCGCAGGTCAGGCCGGCCAGGACGGTGAGGAGCACGGTGCCGCGCAGGGCGACGGCCGCGCGCAGCAGCCGGGTGGACGCCCCGATCCGGATCAGGGTGCTGGTCGTCCCCTCGCGGATGCCGCGGACCTCCATCGCCGCGGTGAGAGCGGTGGCGGTGGCGCACGCCATCACCAGCGCCGCGCCCAGCCCGGCGACCGCACCGGCGGAGCGGAGCGCCCGGCCGTAGAGGTCGACGATGGCGTACGCGCTGGTGGCGACGGCGCACAGCACACCCAGCGGCCGGCCCAGCCGCTTCGCGTCCACCTCCAGCGCCCGGCCGGCCAGCAGCCGCAGCGGGCCCGGGCGCCCGGCCGCCAGCACCCTGCCGCACAGCTGGGCCAGGCCCGTCCCGGCGAGCATCAGCCCGATGACGGCCAGCACCCAGCCGACGAAGACACCCGGCGGGCTCTGCACGGTGCGGTCGGGGAGCGGCAGCAGCTCGCCGGCGGCAGCGCCCGCGCCCCGGCAGGCGTAGCTCTCCAGGGCGAGCCCGGCGGCGATCAGCGCGACCCCCCAGGGCAGCCCGGTGTCGACCGGACCGGCGGTGGGCGCGGGCGCGGATCCGGACCGGGCGGCCGGGGCGGAATCCGCCGGTCCGTCACCCTCCGCCCGCTCTGCTCGTCCCTCCGTGGGTTGGTCGGGCGCCGACCGCTCCGCCGGAACCGCTACCGCCGCGGCGGGCGGCTCGGGGCGGCGCGACCGTTCCTGACGCGGCCACAAGAAGATCGTGCTGGTCACGCCAGCCACCGCGGGGACCGCGGCGGGCAGCAGCAGCACCGCGCCCAGTGGCAGATGCGTCCCGCGGCCCAGGTATCCGGTGAGTGCCGCGGTCGGCAGCTCGGCCTGGTACCGGCGGGCGCAGACGAAGGCCGCCAGCGCCAGGGCGCTGCCCAGCCCGCAGAAGAGCGTGGTCGAGGCGGCCGCCAGCCGGGCGCTGCGGGCCGGCCCGAATCCCGCGGCGGTGAGCCCGGGGCCGCCTTCGGTGCCGCGGTCGATCCGGGCGATGGCCACCGCGAGCTGGACCGTGGCGGCCAGCGGCACGGCGCACCACAGCAGCCGCTGCTGGGAGCCGCCGGACTCCCCGGGGTGCGCGGCGGCATACCCCAGGCTGCACAGCAGCAGGAATCCCGTGCCCGCCGAGGCGGCGGTGACCAGCAGCCGCCGGAGCAGGACGAGGGGATGGGCGCCGCGGGCTAGGCGGAGACTGAGCACGCGCCTTGGCCTTCTGCGTCCGGAGCGGGAACGAGCGGGCCGACCCGGCGCCCGTCGAGGAGGGTGACGGTCTGGTCGGCGTGCGGGGCCGCTTCGCTGTCGTGGGTGGCGAGGACGACGGTGATGCGGTGCGAGCGGGCCGCCGCGGTGAGGGTGCGCAGCACCTGGCCGCGGTCGGCGCGGTGCAGCGGCGCGGTGGGCTCGTCGGCGAAGAGCACCTTGGGCTTGACGGCCAGCGCGCGGGCGATGGCCACGCGCTGGCGCTGCGACTGCAGCAGCGCGGCCGGGCGCTCGCGCTCCAGGTCGCCGACGTCGAGCCGGTCAAGCCACTCGCGCGCGGCGGTGCGGGCGGCGCGGCGCGGGGTGCCGCGGAGCATCAGGGGGAGTGCGACGTTCTCCCAGACCGTCAGCTCGGGCACCAGCTGCGGCTCGGTGTCGATCCAGCCGAAGCGCTCCCGGCGCAGCCGCTCGCGGCCGAGCCGGGTGAGGGTGTGCACCGGGGCGCTGTTGAACCAGACCTCGCCCTGGTCCGGCAGCAGCTGGCCGGAGAGGCACTTGAGCAGGGTGGTCTTGCCGGATCCGCGCGGCCCGGTGACGGCCATGACCTCGCCCTCGCGCACGCCGACGGAGACGCCGACGAGCGCGGGCGAGCCGCTGTACGCGTACGCCACCGTGCGCGCCCACAACATGTCGTCGTCCGGTGGAGCCACCATCCCAAGCACCTCGGCTTACCTAACGATTGTCCGCTCCCCTGGATGGGTGAACGAGGACAAGGCCAATCGGTCACTGGCACGGTAAGGACTCGCACCGGCGGATCCCGCCCAGGCTCGTCGCGGGCGGGGCCCGTTTCCTCCGATCAGCCCTCGTTCAGGTCGATCGACTTTCGCCCAAATCGGTCAAGTTCGATCAATTTCGGCCCGAAGGGTCAGAGCTTGGTCCACGCCTCGGTGAGGACCGACCGCAGGATCTGCTCGATCTCGTCGAAGGTCTCCTGGGTGGAGATCAGCGGCGGGGCGAGCTGGACGACCGGGTCGCCGCGGTCGTCGGCGCGGCAGTACAGGCCGGCGTCGAACAGCGCCTTGGACAGGAAGCCGTACAGGACGCGCTCGGTCTCCTCCTCGTCGAAGGAGGCCTTGGTGGTCTTGTCCTTCACCAGCTCGATGCCGTAGAAGAAGCCGTTGCCGCGGACGTCGCCGACGATCGGCAGGTCGTGCAGCTTCTGCAGCGTCTTCAGGAACGCCCCCTCGTTGTCGAGCACGTGCTGGTTGAGCTGCTCGCGCTCGAAGAGGTCGAGGTTGGCCAGGCCGACGGCCGCGGAGACCGGGTGGCCGCCGAAGGTGTAGCCGTGCAGGAAGGTGTTGCCGCCGCGGTAGAACGGCTCGGCGATGCGGTCGGAGATGACGCAGGCGCCGATCGGGGAGTAGCCCGAGGTCATGCCCTTGGCGCAGGTGATCATGTCGGGCACGTAGCCGAACTTGTCACAGGCGAACGTCGTGCCGAGGCGGCCGAAGGCGCAGATGACCTCGTCGGAGACGAGCAGGACGTCGTACTGGTCGCAGATCTCGCGGACCCGCTGGAAGTACCCGGGCGGCGGCGGGAAGCAGCCACCGGCGTTCTGCACCGGCTCCAGGAAGACCGCGGCGACGGTGTCCGGACCCTCGAAGAGGATCTGCTGCTCGATCTGGTCGGCGGCCCAGCGGCCGAACGCCTCCGGGTCGTCGCCGTGGATCGGGGCGCGGTAGATGTTGGTGTTGGGCACCTTGTGCGCGCCCGGCACCAGCGGCTCGAACGGGGCCTTCAAGGCCGGCAGCCCGGTGATGGACAGCGCGCCCTGCGGGGTGCCGTGGTAGGCCACCGCGCGGGATATGACCTTGTACTTGGTCGGCTTGCCCACCAGCTTGAAGTACTGCTTGGCGAGCTTCCAGGCGGTCTCGACCGCCTCACCGCCACCGGTGGTGAAGAAGACCTTGTTGAGATCGCCGGGAGCCTCGTGCGCCAGGCGCTCGGCCAGCTCGACGGCCATGGGGTGGGCGTAGGACCACACCGGGAAGAAGGCCAGCTCCTCGGCCTGCTTGGCGGCGACCTCGGCCAGCTCCCGCCGGCCGTGGCCGGCCTGGACCACGAACAGGCCCGCCAGACCGTCGAGGTAGCGCTTGCCCTTGTCGTCGTAGATGTAGGTGCCCTCGCCGCGCACGATGGTCGGCACGGGGGCGTTCTCGTACGACGACATGCGGGTGAAGTGCATCCACAGGTGGTCGTACGCCTTCTTGGAGAGGTCGGCGCTCATTGCTATCTCGTTCCCCAGGTGTAGGTCTGCTTGCGGAGCTTGAGGTAGACGAAGCTCTCGGTGGAGCGCACGCCGGGCAGCGTGCGGATCCGCTTGTTGATCATTTGCAGCAGGTGGTCGTCGTCCTCGCAGACGATCTCGATGATGAGATCGAAGGAGCCGGCGGTCATCACCACGTACTCGACCTCTTCCATGGCCGTCAGCGCGTCGGCCACCGGGTCGAGGTCGCCCTCGACGTTGATGCCGACCATCGCCTGCCGCCGCAGACCCACCGTGAGCGGGTCGGTGACGGCGACGATCTGCATCACGCCCTGGTCGAGCAGTTTCTGTACGCGTTGCCGGACGGCCGCCTCGGACAGGCCCACGGCCTTGCCGATGGCGGCGTACGGACGGCGTCCGTCCTCCTGGAGCTGCTCGATGATCGCCAGGGAGACGGAGTCGATCGACGGCGTGCCGTTCTTGTCAGTGGCCACGTTCCTCACTCTGCACGAGGACTCGACAGTCTGGCAACCCCAAACCGATGAAATTCGTTGTTCCGGGGATCGAATCTCACGGATTCCGTAGTTGTCGCCGGGCGGGTATGTTGAAAACGTCGCAACGGAGACTAGGGTGGGGTGTCTCACCCATTGGACATCTGACAGGAGGGGTCGCACGTGACCACCGAACTGCGTCGTCTGCGTAACTACATCGACGGGGAGTTCCGGGACGCCACCGACGGGCGGACCACGGAGGTGGTCAACCCGGCCACGGGCGAGGCATACGCCACCGCCCCGCTCTCCGGCGCGACCGACGTCGACGCCGCCATGGAGGCCGCGGCCAAGGCATTCCCGGCCTGGCGCGACCTGGTCCCCGCCGAGCGCCAGAAGGCACTGCTCAAGATCGCCGACGCCTTCGAGGCGCGGGCCGAGGAGCTGATCGCCGCCGAGTCGGAGAACACCGGCAAGCCGATCGTGCTGACGCGGGACGAGGAGGTCCCGCCGATGATCGACCAGATCCGCTTCTTCGCGGGCGCCGCCCGCATGCTGGAGGGCCGCTCGGCCGGCGAGTACATGGACGGCCTGACCTCCATCATCCGCCGCGAGCCGGTCGGCGTCTGTGCGCAGGTCGCCCCGTGGAACTACCCCATGATGATGGCCGTGTGGAAGTTCGCCCCGGCGCTCGCCGCGGGCAACACCGTCGTCCTCAAGCCCTCCGACACCACCCCGGCCTCCACCG
The DNA here is from genome assembly GCF_058215555.1 of Streptomyces sp. JLBT605. Classification (NCBI taxonomy): domain Bacteria; kingdom Bacillati; phylum Actinomycetota; class Actinomycetes; order Kitasatosporales; family Streptomycetaceae; genus Streptomyces; species Streptomyces sp. JLBT605. The sequence goes on along the minus strand of NZ_CM177087.1, from coordinate 1,620,195 downwards.
TGCTGATCGCCGAGATCATCGGTGGCGTGCTGGCCGAGCTCGGCCACCCCAAGGGCGTCTTCAACGTCATCTGCGGTGACCGCGAGACCGGCCGCCTGATGGTCGAGCACTCCGTGCCGGCGATGGCCTCCATCACCGGCTCGGTACGCGCCGGCATGCAGGTCGCCGAGAGCGCCTCCAAGGACCTCAAGCGCGTCCACCTGGAGCTCGGCGGCAAGGCCCCGGTCGTGGTCTTCGGGGACACCGACATCGCCAAGGCCGTCGAGGACATCTCGGTCGCGGGCTTCTTCAACGCCGGCCAGGACTGCACCGCCGCCACCCGCGTGCTGGTGCACGAGTCCATCCACGACGAGTTCGTGACCGCGCTGGCCAAGGCCGCCGCCGAGACCAAGACCGGCCAGCCGGACGACGAGGACGTGCTCTACGGCCCGCTCAACAACGCCAACCAGCTCGCCCAGGTCAGCGGCTTCATCGACCGCCTGCCGGCGCACGCCAAGGTCGAGGCGGGCGGCCACCGGGTCGGCGACAAGGGCTACTTCTACGCCCCCACCGTCGTCTCCGGCCTCAAGCAGGACGACGAGATCGTCCAGAACGAGGTCTTCGGCCCGGTCATCACCGTCCAGTCCTTCTCCGACGAGGCGCAGGCCGTGGAGTACGCCAACGGCGTCGAGTACGCGCTGGCCTCCTCGGTGTGGACCAAGGACCACGCCCGCGCGATGCGCATGTCCAAGGCGCTGGACTTCGGCTGCGTGTGGATCAACACCCACATCCCGCTGGTCGCCGAGATGCCGCACGGCGGCTTCAAGAAGTCCGGCTACGGCAAGGACCTGTCGGCGTACGGGTTCGAGGACTACACGCGCATCAAGCACGTGATGACGTCGCTGGACGGCTGATAGTCGCTGAGATGTTCGGGCCCCGGGACACATGGCCGTGTCCCGGGGCCCTGCTTATCGTTTAACCGTGCGGCTGCGCGTTCGCGCTGGGAGGGGAGGAGCGGCACGATGACCGTCGTACTGACCGACAGGATCGAGATGGCCGACAGCGACACGCAGGGCTTGGACAGGAAGTTCGAGCTGCTGGAGCGCATCACCCCCGAAGGCTTCAGGGCCGAGATCGTCGAGGGGGCTATCTTCATGACACCGCAGCGCACGACGCATTGGGACGTCATCCGAAGGGTGCTGCGGCAGCTGGAGGATCACTTCGGTGAGGACGCCGAGATCACGTCCGATGTGCGCATCGACTTCCCCGGATACGAGAACGGATTCTGCCCCGACCTGGCCAAGGTGGCCGACGGAGCGAAGCGGGATGAGAAGGGACGCTGGTCCTACCACGACGTCGAGTTCGTGCTGGAGGTCATCTCCCGGGGGACGGACACCAACGACTACGGCAAGAAGAAGGACACGTATGCCGCAGCGGGCGTACCCGTCTACCTGATTGCCGACCCCTACTCCCGGCAGTGCCATCTGTTCACGGAGCCGAAGAACGAGGAGTACCGAAACAGGCGCGTGATCGACTTCGGCGACCCGATCGATCTCACGGGTACGGTCATCGACCTGACGCTCTCCACCAAGCGCTTCCCCCACGACTGACCACCAGCCCCCGCAGCGCGCCAATGCGGTTGGTCGTGATCGAGTCCACGCCCGCCCGCATCAGCCGCCCCATCGACCACCGTGTGTCCGCCGTCCACGCGGAGACCAGCAGGCCGTCGGCGTGGGCGCGGTCCACGAGGCGCGGGGAGACCAACCCCCAGCGGTAGTTGAGCCAGCGGGGCCGCAGCTCGGACAGCAGAGCGGGGCTGGGCGGGGCCGACGTGGTCCACGTCAGCGCGATCTCCGCCGCCGGATCCGCGCGCCGCACCGCCCACAGCGCGGCCAGAGACCCGCTGTAGTACGCCCGGTCGGCCGCACCAGACGCGCGGACCTCGTCCAGGGCGGCGGGCACCGCCGAGACATCCGGCAGATCGACCATGACCCGGCACGCGCCGCACTCGCCCAGCGCGGCGCGCAGCGTCGGCACCCCGCCGCCCGTCACCCCGGCCACCTCCGCCGCCGTCAGCAGCGCCAGCGGGCGGTCGTGCTCCCACAGCCGCTTGAGGGTGGCGTCATGCAGGACCACCGGAACGCCGTCCCGGGTGAGCCGCACGTCGATCTCCACCGCGTCGGCACCGGCCCCGACCGCCGAGCGGATCGACGGCAGGGTGTTCTCGCGGTGGGCGAAGGGATCACCGCGGTGGGCGACGGCGGTGAACGCGCGGTTCATGGCCCGGGACATGGCAGGCTCCCGGCGGGTCAGCGGCCCGCCGCCGCGGTGTAGGCGTCGATCTCCGCGCTCAGCCGCGCCTTGCCCGCCGCGTCCATGAAGGAGGCCTCGACCGCGTTCTTCGCCAGCGCCGCGACGCCTGCCGCGTCGAGCCCCAGCAGCCGGGCGGCCACCGCGTACTCGGAGTTCAGGTCGGTGCCGAACATCGGCGGGTCGTCGCTGTTGATGGTGACCAGCACCCCCGCCGCCACCATCTCCTTGATCGGGTGCTCGTCCAGCGTGGCGACCGCGCGGGTGGCGATGTTGGAGGTCGGGCAGACCTCCAGCGGGATCCGGTGCTCGGCCAGGTGCGCCAGCAGCTTGGGGTCCTGGGCGCTGCTGGTGCCGTGGCCGATGCGCTCCGCCCGCAGCTCGGTGAGCGCGTCCCAGACCGTCTGCGGCCCGGTGGTCTCGCCCGCGTGCGGGACGCTGTGCAGGCCCGCGGCGATCGCGCGGTCGAAGTACGGCTTGAACTGCGGGCGCGGAACACCGATCTCCGGGCCGCCCAGACCGAAGCTGACCAGGCCCTCGGGCCGCAGCTCGGTGGCGATCCGGGTCGTCTCCTCGGCAGCCTCCAGGCCCGCCTCGCCGGGTATGTCGAAGCACCAGCGCAGCACGACGCCCAGCTCCGCCTCGGCCGCCTTGCGGGCGTCCTCGATCGCCTCCACGAAGGCGACGTCGGGGATGCCGCGCCGGGTGGAGCTGAAGGGGGTGACCGTCAGCTCGGAGTACCGGATGTTCTGCCGCGCCATGTCCCGGGCGACCTCGTAGGTCAGCAGCCGCACGTCCTCGGCGTCGCGGATGAGGTCCACCACCGAGAGGTAGATCTCGACGAAGTGCGCGAAGTCGCGGAAGACGAAGTAGTCCGCGAGCGCCTCGGGGTCGGTCGGCACCCGCGAGTCGGGGTGGCGGGCGGCCAGCTCCGCCACGATCCGCGGCGACGCCGATCCCACGTGATGGACATGCAGCTCGGCCTTGGGCAGGCCGGCGATGAAGCTGCTGAGATCGGTCATCGGATCCTCCCGGTGGGCGGGCCGTCTTCGGCCCGGCGGCAGATCTCGCCATCGTAATCGGGCGTACTCCGGCAGCCGGATCCGGGCATAGCATGGCCGGGCGACGCAGCGTATGGGGGAGACAACAGATGGGCGAAGAGTCCGAGCAGCGGCCCGAAGCTCCGGGAGCCGAGTCCCGGCCGCCGCAGGAGCGCGAGCGCGATCCCTGGGCACCGCCGGAGGACCGGGTGCCGCTGGACAAGCCGCCGGCGGACCGTAACCAGTCCGCGACCCCGGCCCCGTCCCCGGACGCGATACCGAGCATGCCGACGCTGCCGGGCACCCCCCTGGCCCCCGGGCACCCCGGGACCCCGCCCGGCGGTCCGCAGGCCGGTGGGTGGCCGCCCGGCCCGCCCGCGCCGGCCGCCGGCCCGCATGCCCCGGTGCCACCGCCGCCGATCGCGCCCACCGGCCCGGGCACGCCCAGCGCCTACCCGGGCGCGCACCCCGGCCAGGGCGGCTACGGACAGGTGCCGTACGGGCATCCCGGATACGGCTACCCGGGCCACCCCCAGCCGGGCGCCTACCCCGGCGCCGCCCCCTACGGACCGCCCTATGGCCACCCCGGCGCGCCGTACGGCTGGCAGGGCGGATACGTCCCCAACAACGGCCACGGCATCGCCGCGCTGGTGCTCGGCATCGTCGGCCTGGTGCTCTGCTTCACCATGGTCCTGGGGATCATCCTCGGCGTCCTGGCGGTCATCTTCGGCGTCCTCGGCCGGGGCCGGGTGGCCCGGGGCCAGGCCACCAACGACGGCCAGGCGATCGCCGGGCTCATCCTCGGCGTCCTGGCGCTGATCGCCAGCGTCATCGTGCTCGTCGCCGTCATCATCGACGAGCGGAACGACGACGATGACGACGACGACTCCTATTCCCGGACCGCCGTGGTGCTCGTGGTCTCCCCGGACGGGGCCGCCGCACCGGACGCAAGCCCCGAGCCTGACGGGTCCCAGGGGCTGGACGGGGCGCCCGCGGCCAGCTGCTGACGCGCCTCCATCAGCGCGAATCCCAGCAGATTGAGGCCAAGCCAGCGGGCCGGGTCCGCCGCCCGCTCGTCGTCGGCGGCCAGCCCGATGCCCCACACGCGGTCCAGCGGGCTGGCCTCCACGAGCACCCGCTCGCCGGTGCCCAGCAGATAGTCGCGCAGCTCGGGGTGGGCACCGAACTTGTGCACACTGCCGCGCACCACCAGATCGAAGCGGTGCGCCGCCCACACCGACTCGTCGAAGCCGCGCACCGACCGCCCCGCGTCCTTGGCCTGCTTGGGGTGGGTCGCGGCTATCGCCCGCCGTTCGGCCTCCTCGTCGCCGAACAGCCGCGCCTTCGCCGCCATCATCCAGTGCTCGGCGGTCTCGTACCGGACGCCGTCGATCGTGAACGGCGCCGGCCACCACTGGCTGAAACAGCTCGGCCCGACACTGCCGTCCCGGCGCGGCCGGTGCCCCCAGAACCACACGTACTTCACGCGCTCGCCGGCCGCCGTCCGCTCGACCAGCTCCGCCACCGACCTCGGCCCCGCCGGATTCCCCGGCACGGCGCCGTGCTTCACCACCTCGTCCATGGCGTGATTCTGGCAGTCACCTCGGACATCTCCACCGGAATATCCGCCGGAAGCTCCGGCGGAACGTCTCCGGCCGGGGCCGCTCAGGGCCGCCCGGACGGCTGGGTCGGCGGCCGTGGTGCGGCGACCGCTCGAAGACCGAATCCGTCGAGAAACTAAAAATCAACGACGGAATCCCTTGTTCAAGCGTGGTTCAGCTGCCAGGATCAGCGTTCAATTCCGGTCGGAGCCACGCCGCCACCTTCATGGAGCGGCGTTCGGCGGAGCGTCGGAACTGAAGTCCTTCAGGCGGAGGAGAGCCAGCGCGATGGACCAGCGATTCGATGGGGCGGCACGGTTCGCCAAGGGCGCGCAGTACATCGCGGGCCGGCTGACCCCGGGCACCTCGGGGCGGACCCAGTCGGTGACCGACCCGGCCACCGGCGCGCGGGTGCTGGAGTACGAGCCGGCGGGCCCGGCCGACGTGGACGCCGCCGTCGCCGCCGCCACCGCGGCCTTCCCCGGCTGGGCGGGCGCCACCCCCGGTGAGCGGTCGGACGCCCTGCACCGCTTCGCCGCGGTCCTGGCCGCGCAGGCGGGCGACCTCGCCGCCGCGGAGTCGGCGCAGTGCGGCAAGCCGCTGAAGCTCAGCAGTGAGTTCGACGTGCCCGGCACCGTGGACAACACCGCCTTCTTCGCCGGGGCCGCCCGCCATCTGGAGGGCAAGGCCGCCGCCGAGTACAGCGCCGACCACACCTCCTATGTGCGCCGCGAGCCGATCGGCGTCATCGGGTCCATCGCCCCCTGGAACTACCCCCTCCAGATGGCCGCCTGGAAGGTCCTGCCGGCCATCGCCGCGGGGAACACCATCGTCCTCAAGCCAGCCGAGATCACCCCGCTGACCTCGCTGATGTTCGCCGAGGCCGCCACCGAGGCGGGCATCCCGGACGGCGTCGTCAACGTGGTCTGCGGGGCGGGCCCGGACGCCGGTGAACACCTCGTCGGCCACGCGGGCGTCGCCATGACCTCCTTCACCGGATCCACGGCGGTCGGCCGGCGCGTCGCCGAGATCGCCACCGGCACCGTCAAGCGGCTCCATCTGGAGCTGGGCGGCAAGGCCCCCTTCGTGGTCTTCGACGACGCGGACCTGGAGGCCGCCGTGCACGGCGCGGTCGCCGGAGCCCTGATCAACACCGGCCAGGACTGCACCGCCGCCACCCGCGCCTATGTGCAGCGGCCGCTGTACGAGGCGTTCGTCACCGCCGTCGCCGACCTGATGGCGACCGTGCGGCTGGGGGACCCCTTCGACCCGGCCACCGACCTCGGCCCGCTGGTGACGCACGCCCAGCGCGACCGGGTCGCCGGATTCGTGGAGCGCGCCCGGGCGTACGCCACCGTCGTCACCGGCGGCGCCGCACCCGCCGGTGACCTGGCCCGCGGCGCCTACTACCGGCCGACGCTGATCACCGGCGCCGCCCAGGACAGCGAGATCGTCCAGTCCGAGATCTTCGGCCCGGTCCTGGTCGTCCTCCCCTTCGACAGCGACGACGAGGGACTCGCCCTCGCGGCCGACACCCCCTACGGGCTGGCCGCCTCCGCCTGGACCCGCGACGTCTACCGCGCCGGCCGCGCCACCCGCGAGCTGCGCGCCGGCTGCGTCTGGATCAACGACCACATCCCGATCATCAGTGAGATGCCGCACGGCGGCGTTCGGGCATCCGGCTTCGGCAAGGACATGTCCGCGTACTCGTTCGAGGAGTACACGCAGGTCAAGCACGTCATGTACGACAATACGGCGGTGCCCCGGAAGGGCTGGCACCGTACGGTCTTCGCAGACCGCTGACCACTGCCCCGGGGGACCGCAGACCACCTCACCGGCCGACCACCGGAACGATCAAGGAAGGCCACAGCATGGCGCACCACGAGCCCGAGAGCCTGTCCCCGCCGCAGCTCGCCGCCATCCGGCGCAGCGTCACCAGCGGCCGGATGGCACTCACCCGCCGATCCCTGCTGCGCGCGGGCGGCGTCGGGGCGCTGGCCACCGGTGGGCTCTCCACGCTCACCTCGTGCGGCATCCCGCCCGCGGCCCGCCAGGAGTCCGGTCCCTCCGACGACCACTCGGACGAGGAGAAGCGCCTCAACTTCTCCAACTGGACCGAGTACATGGACGTCACCGACGACGGCAAGCACCACCCCACGCTGGACGCCTTCCGCCGACGCACCGGCATCACGGTCAAGTACACCGAGGACATCAACGACAACGTCGAGTTCTTCGGCAAGGTCAAGCCCCAGCTGGCCGCCGGCAAGGACATCGGCCGCGACCTGATCTGCGTCACCGACTGGATGGCGGGCCGGATGATCCGGCTGGGCTGGATGCAGAAGCTGGACTCGGCCAACCTCCCGCACGCCTACACCAACCTCTCCGCCCAGTTCCGCAACCCCGACTGGGACCCCGGCCGCGCCCACTCCTACCCCTGGACCGGCATCCCCGCCGTCATCGCCTACAACAAGAAGGCCACCGGCGGCCGCAAGGTCGACTCCATCAGCCAGCTCCTGGACGACCCCAAGCTCAAAGGCCGGGTCGGCATGCTCACCGAGATGCGCGACACCGTCGGCCTCACCCTCCTCGACATGGGCAAGCGGCCGGAGGACTTCACCGCCGACGACTACGACGCCGCCATCGCCCGGCTCCAGAGGGCCGTCGACAAGGGCCAGATCCGCCGCTTCACCGGCAACGACTACACCACCGACCTGGACAAGGGCGACCTCGCCGCCTGCGTCGCCTGGGCCGGCGACCTGATGCAGCTCCAGGCCGACAACCCCGCGATCGACTTCGCCATCCCCGACAGCGGCTACATGATCTCCACCGACAACCTGCTGGTACCCAGCGGCGCCCGGCACCAGAAGAACGCCGAGCGGCTCATCGACTACTACTACGAGCCCAAGGTCGCGGCGCAGCTCGCCGCCTGGATCAACTACGTGTGTCCGGTCGACGGCGTACGCGCCGAGCTCGCCAGGATCGACAAGGAGCTGGCCGCGAACCCGTTCATCCTCCCGGACGAGGACATGGCCGCGAAGTCCCACGCCTTCCGCTCGCTGACCGGCAAGGAAGAGACCGCGTTCGAGGACAAGTTCACCAAGCTCATCGGCGCCTGAACCGGAAGAAGCCACCGATCATGACCCAGCAGCCCACCGGCGACACCGCTCGCGCCGCCTCCGGCGGGGACGTACGCCTCACCGGGATCAGCAAGACCTACGGCTCCTTCACCGCCGTCCACCCCCTCGACCTGACCATCCCCGCCGGCTCCTTCTTCGCCCTCCTCGGCGCGTCCGGCTGCGGCAAGACCACCACCCTGCGCATGATCGCCGGCCTGGAGGAGCCCACCACCGGCACGGTCGAACTCGCCGGGCGGGACGTCACTGCCCTCCCGCCCTACAAGCGCCCGGTCAACACCGTCTTCCAGAGCTATGCGCTCTTCCCGCACCTGGACATCTACGAGAACATTGCCTTCGGACTGCGCCGCCGCGGCGTCAAATCCGTGAAGAAGCAGGTCGGCGAGATGCTCGACCTGGTGCAGCTGGGCGACTTCGCCCGCCGCAAGCCGCAGCAGCTCTCCGGCGGCCAGCAGCAGCGGGTCGCCGTCGCCCGCGCCCTCATCAACCACCCCCAGGTGCTGCTGCTCGACGAGCCGCTGGGCGCGCTCGACCTCAAACTCCGCCGCCAGATGCAGCTGGAACTCAAGCGCATCCAGACCGAGGTCGGCATCACCTTCGTGCACGTCACCCACGACCAGGAGGAGGCCATGACCATGGCCGACACGGTCGCGGTGATGAACGGCGGCCGGGTCGAACAGCTGGGCGCCCCCGCCGAGCTGTACGAGAACCCGAGCACCACCTTCGTCGCCAACTTCCTCGGCACCTCCAACCTCATCACCGCCGAGGTCACCGGCACCGACGGCGACGACCTGCTGGTCCGCGCCGCGGGCGGCCGCCTCGCCCTGCCCGCCGGCCGATGTACCGCCCCCACGCCCACCGGCGGCCAGGTGCTGCTGGGCGTACGGCCGGAGAAGATCTCCCTCACCCACGCCGACGACGCCGACACCATCCCCGACGGCCGCAACCGGCTGACCGGCCGCATCGCCGACTCCAGCTTCATCGGCGTCTCCACCCAGTACGTCATCGACAGCCCGGCGGGCACCGCGCTCTCCGTCTACGAGCAGAACATCGAACGCGACGCCCGCCTGGTCCCCGGCGCCGAGGTCGTCCTGCACTGGAACCCGGCCCACACCTTCGGACTCGACGCCGAGCAGTCCCCGCTGGCCGGCACCGAAGCCGAGGCGGTGGCCTGATGACCGCCCTCGAGACACCCCCGGCCCTGCCCGGACCCCCGCCCCCGGCCGCCGCCGGCAAGGTGCGCGGGCCCGCCCTCCGCAAGCGGCTCGTGCCGTACTGGCTGCTGCTCCCCGGCATCCTGTGGCTGCTGGTCTTCTTCGTCGCCCCGCTCGTCTACCAGGCGTCCACCTCGCTGCAGACCGGGTCGCTGGAGAAGGGCTTCGAGGTCACCTGGCACGTACGGACCTACGCCGACGCGCTGACCGAGTACTACCCGCAGTTCCTGCGCTCGGTGGTGTACGCCGCCACCGCCACCGGCCTGTGCCTGCTGCTGGGCTACCCGCTGGCGTACCTCATCGCCTTCAAAGCCGGCCGCTGGCGCAACCTGCTGATGATCCTGGTCATCGCGCCGTTCTTCACCAGCTTCCTGATCCGCACCCTCGCCTGGAAGACCATCCTGTCCGACAGCGGCACCGTGGTCTCCGCCCTCAACTCGCTGCACGTACTGGACGTGACCAGCTGGCTCGGCGTCACCGAGGGGGAGCGGGTGCTGGCCACCCCGCTCGCCGTCGTCTGCGGACTCACCTACAACTTCCTGCCGTTCATGATCCTGCCGCTCTACACCTCCCTGGAGCGCATCGACGGCAGACTGCACGAGGCGGCCGGCGACCTGTACGCGCGCCCCTTCACCACCTTCCGCAAGGTGACCTTCCCGCTGTCCATGCCCGGCGTCGTGGCAGGCACCCTGCTCACCTTCATCCCGGCCACCGGCGACTACATCAACGCCGAACTACTGGGCTCCGCCGACAAGAAGATGGTCGGCAACGTCATCCAGTCGCAGTTCCTGCGGGTCCTGGACTATCCGACCGCGGCCGCGCTCTCCTTCATCCTGATGGCGGCGATCCTCGCCATGGTCACCGTCTACATCCGCAAGTCCGGGACGGAGGACCTGGTCTGATGAGCTCCCTCACCCCGCCGAGCCGGCCGCAGGGCCGCCCCCTGGGCCGGCCGCTGGGCTGGCTCCGCAGAAACCTGGTGGTGCTGGCCGGCCTCACCACCCTCGGCTACCTCCTGCTGCCCAACGTCGTCGTCCTGGTCTTCTCCTTCAACAAGCCCAACGGACGCTTCAACTACAGCTGGCAGCGCTTCTCCACCGAGGCGTGGACCGACCCCTGCGGCGTCGCCGACCTGTGCGGCTCGCTCGCCCTCAGCCTGAAGATCGCCCTGTGGGCCACCATCGGGGCGACCGTGCTGGGCACCCTGATCGCCTTCGCGCTCGCCCGCTACCGCTTCCGGGCGCGCGGTGCGGTCAGCAGCCTGATCTTCCTGCCGATGGCCATGCCCGAGGTGGTGATGGCCGCCTCGCTGGCCACCCTCTTCCTCAACATGGGCATCGACTTCGGCTTCTGGACGATCCTCATCGCGCACATCATGTTCTGCCTGAGCTTCGTCGTCACCGCCGTCAAGGCACGCGTCCTCAGCATGGACCCCCGGCTGGAACAGGCCGCCCAGGACCTCTACGCCACCCCGGCCCAGACCTTCCTGCGCGTCACCCTGCCGATCGCCGCACCCGGCATCGTGGCCGGCGCACTGCTGTCCTTCGCGCTCTCCTTCGACGACTTCATCATCACCAACTTCAACGCCGGGTCCACCGTGACCTTCCCCATGTTCGTGTGGGGATCAGCGCAGCGTGGCACACCTGTCCAGATCAACGTGATCGGCACGGCCATGTTCGCCATCGCCGTGCTCTGCGTCCTCGCCGGCCGACTGGCCGGCACCCGCCGCAAAAGGAGCTGAGAATCATGGCCACACGCGCCATGACCCCTGAAAGTGCCCTTCGATCCCTCTCCGACGCCGAGCCACGGCCCTACTGGCTCGACGACCCCGGCCGCCCCAAGGCGCAACCCGCCCTCGTCGGCGACGAGAGCTGCGACCTGCTCGTCGTCGGCGGCGGCTACACCGGCCTGTGGACCGCGCTGCGCGCCAAGGAACGCGACCCGCAGCGTGACGTCGTCCTCGTCGAAGGACATGAGACCGGATGGGCCGCCTCCGGCCGCAACGGCGGCTTCTGCGCCGCCTCCCTCACCCACGGCCTCGGCAACGGCCTCGCCCGCTGGCCCGAGGAACTGATCACCCTCGACCGGCTCGGCCGCCGCAACCTCGACGACATCGAGGCCACCCTCGCCCGCTACGACATCGACTGCCACTTCGAACGCACCGGCGAGATCGACGTCGCCACCGCCCCGCACCAGCTCGACGAACTGCGCGAGACCGTCCGCGCGGCGGCCCGGTACGGCCTGGACGCCGGCGAACTCCTCGACCGCGACGCGCTCCGCGCCGAGGTCGACTCACCCACCTTCCTGGGCGGCCTGTGGGACCGCACCGGTGTGGCGATGCTCCACCCCGCCAAGCTCGCCTGGGGCCTCAAACGCGCCTGCCTGGGCCTGGGCGTGCGAATCTACGAGCACACCCCCGCCCAGCGGCCGGTCAGCCGCGGCGGCCACCTCACCGTCACCACCCCCTACGGCACGGTCCGCGCCCGGCAGGTGGCCCTGGGCACCAACGCCTTCCCCTCCCCGGTACGCCGCCTGCGCCCCTACGTCGTCCCCGTCTACGACCACGCGCTGATGACCGAACCGCTCACCCCCGACCAGCTCGCGGCCATCGGCTGGCGGAACCGCCAGGGACTGAGCGACAGCGCCAACCACTTCCACTACTTCCGCACCACCCCCGACCACCGCATCCTGTGGGGCGGCTACGACATCGTCTACCGCTTCGGCGGCCGGGTGCGCGCCGAGTACGACCACCACCCCGCCACCTACCGGACCCTGGCCCAGCACTTCTTCCACTGCTTCCCGCAGCTGGAGGGCGTCCGCTTCAGCCACGCCTGGGGCGGGGCCATCGACACCTGCTCCCGCTTCTCCGCCTTCTTCGGCACCGCCCACGGCGGCCGCCTGGCCTACGCCCTCGGCTACACCGGCCTCGGCGTCGGCGCCACCCGCTTCGGCGCCGACGTGATGCTCGACCTGCTGGCCGGCGAGCGGACGGCACGCACCCGGCTGCGCATGGTGCGCAGCAAACCGCTGCCCTTCCCGCCGGAGCCGCTGCGCTGGGCGGGCATCGGCCTCACCCAGTGGTCGATGACCCGCGCCGACCGGCGTGGCGGCCGCCGCAACCTGTGGCTGAAGGCCATGGACAAGGCAGGGCTCGGCTTCGACTCCTGACCGGCGCCGGGGCGCGAGCCGGGGCGCGGCGCTGCCCGCCGCCTCACCACCGATCGCCGGCGGGAGCCGGGTAAGAATCCACGGCCCCGTGCCTCTCTGAACCGTGAGGGCACCGCCGACCGGCGGCGGCCGCACGGAAGCCGACATAGGGGGGACCGCGGATGAACGGCGCGGGGGCGAGGAACGCGGTGGACTGGCTGGTCTCGGTGGCACCCGACCCGGGCGCCTGCCGGTGGACCTGGGAGCGTGATCCGCTCGGAGTCGTCCTGCTGCCCGCCGGGCGGCTGTGGGACGTGCTGATCCTGCCCGGCGGGCTGGGCACCGTCACCCTCGACGTGCTGCGCCGCCGCACCGAGCCGCCGGGCCCGGTGCTCGGCGACATCCAGGACGCCCGGGTGGGCTTCTTCGTCCCGCCCGGCACCACCACCCACTGGATCGGCACCGACGTCCGGGGCGCCGGCTCCGGCACCTGGGTCGTCGTGCCGTACCCCGGCCGGGCCACCGGCGGCGTGCACTGGCTGGTGCCACCCGACGGCTCGGGTCACCTCACCGACCCGGCCGTCCTGGAGCTGGCCATGCACGAGGCGGTGGTCCGGCTCATCCGCGAGGGGTGACGGCGCCTCAGTCGGGGGCGTCTCAGTCGGGGGACGTCTCAGCCGCCTGGGCTGATGGCGTCTCGCTCGCAGGGGCTGGTGGCGTCTCGCCCGCCGGGGCGCAGGCACCGTCGGCACAGCGCGTACAGTCCGGTCAGCAGCGCCCCGGACAGGCACCAGCTGCCGATGACATCGAGCGGCCAGTGGTAGCCGCGCAGCACCAGCCCCAGCGCCACACACCCGTCGAGCAGTACCACCGCCGCGCACACCAGCCCGGTGCGCACCGCGGCACCGGGCACCGCGCCACCGGGCGGTACGGGGATCCGGCGGCGGGGCGGGGCGGAGGCCGGGGAGCGCCGGGGCGGGCAGGCCCGGCCGGACATCAGCAGCAGCATCGCCGCCGCGCCGTAGGCGACGGCGGCGGTCGCGGTGTGTCCCGAAGGGTAGAAACCCTCCGTGCCGGCCAGTGGGCCGGGCGGGGCGGGCCGGTCGATCAGCGTCTTCACCGGGGCGATGAGCGCGGGCACCGCCGCCATCGCGACCACGGCCGCCAGTGGCGCGGGCCACCAGGAGCGCCCGGCCCGGCGCAGCCGCCACCCCGCGTACCCCAGGGCCACCGCCAGCACCGGCAGGGCCACCGACATATTGCCGAGATCGGCGAAGAACTGGGCGAGCGGTCCGGGCAGCAGCCGGCCGCGCGCCGCCCGGCCGACCCGCTCATCAGCCCCGCGCAGCGGTCCGCCCGCCGCCACCTGCCAGGTCACGACCGCGAACAGCAGGACGCACAGAGACGCACCGAGGGTGAGGAGCAAAGCGGGCGACCCCGGAACAGGGGGGGAGGTTCCGGGGCCGCCGAGGCGATCGGTGCGCCGCGCGCCCCGGGGGGTTTGGGGCGGGCGGCCGTCCGATCGGTGAGGAGATCCGGAGCCAGAGGCTCCAGTGGTGTGCGCGAGGGCACGGCCGCGTCGGAGCCGGGGAAGCGCCGGCACGGCATCGCTCGCAGTCCCCTGCGAGCGGGGTGTTTCTCTCATCTGCAGAAACCGTACGGCAGGGAAGGCCGGGCGGACAGGCGGATCACCCGTCCGACATCGGCCCCCCACATCTTCTTCACGCCGTCCTCCCGGGCCGCCGCCGGCCCCTCCGCCGAGGATGACAGACCGTCACCTGACGGGGTGTCGCGGCGGAGGTCGGCGGCGGCCACGGGTCGGGGAACGGCGCCGGTCACAGCTGGGCGAACGCGCCCTCGATGATGTCCAGGCCCTCGTTGAGCAGGTCCTCGCCGATCACCAGCGGCGGCAGGAAGCGCAGCACGTTCCCGTACGTACCGCAGGTGAGCACCAGCAGACCCTCCGCGTGGCAGGCCTTCGCCAGCGCACCGGCGGCCTCCGCGTTCGGCTCCTTGGTGGCCGGGTCCTTCACCAGCTCGATGGCGATCATCGCGCCGCGGCCGCGCACGTCGCCGATGATGCCGTACTTCTCCTGCATCGCGGCGAGGCGGCCCTTCATGACCTCCTCGATGCGCTTGGCCTTCGCGTTCAGGTCCAGCTCACGCATGGTCTCGATGGCGCCGAGCGCGGCGGCGCAGGCGACCGGGTTGCCACCGTAGGTGCCGCCGAGGCCGCCCGCGTGCGCGGCGTCCATGATCTCGGCGCGGCCGGTCACCGCGGCCAGCGGCAGACCGCCGGCGATGCCCTTGGCGGTGGTGATCAGGTCCGGGACGATGCCCTCGTCCTCACAGGCGAACCACTGGCCGGTGCGGCAGAAGCCGGACTGGATCTCGTCCGCCACGAACACGATGCCGTTGTCGTTGGCGAACTTCACGATCGCCGGCAGGAAGCCCTTGGCCGGCTCGATGAAGCCACCCTCACCGAGCACCGGCTCGATGATGATCGCGGCGACGTTCTCGGCGCCGATCTGCTTGGTGATCTGGTCGATGGCCTGGGCCGCGGCCTCCGGGCCGCAGTTCTCCGGGCCGGTCGGCCAGCGGTAGCCGTAGGCCACCGGCACCCGGTAGACCTCGGGCGCGAACGGGCCGAAGCCGTGCTTGTACGGCATGTTCTTGGCGGTGAGCGCCATGGTGAGGTTGGTGCGGCCGTGGTAGCCGTGGTCGAAGACCACGACGGCCTGGCGCTTGGTGTGCGCACGGGCGATCTTGACCGCGTTCTCCACGGCCTCGGCGCCCGAGTTGAACAGCGCCGACTTCTTCGCGTGGTCGCCCGGCGTCAGCTTCGCCAGCTCCTCGCACACCTCCACGTAGCCCTCGTACGGGGTCACCATGAAACAGGTGTGCGTGAAGTCCGCGAGCTGCGCGGAAGCGCGGCGCACCACGGCCTCGGCGCTGGAGCCGACCGAGGTCACGGCGATGCCGGAGCCGAAGTCGATCAGCGAGTTGCCGTCCACGTCCTCGATCACGCCGCCGCCCGCGCGCACCGTGAACACCGGCAGCACGGATCCGACGCCACCCGCCACCGCGGCGCTACGGCGCGCCTGCAGCTCCTGGGACTTCGGGCCGGGGATCGCGGTGACGACGCGGCGCTCCTGCGGGAGGGTCGGGCCTCCGGACAGTTCGGTCATGAGGTACTCCAGGGTCATAAGGGGCTGAGAGGGGAAAGAACAGGGTTTTAGACGGCAGGCTAGGGGCGCGGGAAGGCAACGGGCATGTTCCGTTCGGGAGCACTGGGCGTGTTGCGTTGTCCGTCACGGACATAGCGCACGACCGACCCGGCCACGCCGCACACCGGCCCGGCGCCGCCCCGCACCGAGGCGGCATCCCGCCAGGTCGCTGAACTCCCCGCTCCGGCCCACTAGATTGAACGTCGGCACTGAGCGTCGGCGCACGCATCGAGGCATACGCAGGACCTGGCTGTCAGGGGGCAAGGGGCGGTACATGGACACCGAGGGCACGCACGACTCACGTGGCATGCGACGGGACGCGGTACCCCGCCCGGCCACCCCGCCACCACCCCCGACCCCTCCCGGCCCGCCGACCCCCTCTCCTGGCCCGCCTCCGGCGATGCCGCCGCTGCCACCCTCGGGCCCGGCCGCGCCCAGCGCTGCTCCGCCGGGCTTCGCCGCCCCGCTCCCGGTGCCCCCTCCTCCTCGAACACCGGACCTCGTCGCGGGGACTCCCGCGCCCTTCCTGGACTGGCTCCGGGCGCCGCGATCCACTGGCTCGCCTGGTGTCTGGACGTACGGCCACAAGCCGAAGCCGCCGGAGGATCCGGACCGGGTGCCCACGCGCCGACTGTTCAGTGGGGCGTTGATCGCCTTGCTGTGTACCTGGCTGCTGTGGTCGCTGATTACGCACGACTACCTTGGCGGGTACTGGGTGTGGCCGCTGGAAGTGCTGCTCGATCTCTTCGGAGCCGAGGACATGTTCAGCAGCGCGAAGGGCAACGCAGACACCATCGAGACCATCGAGGCCTCTTACAAGACTGCTTGGTTCCTGGGTATCGCGGCTCTCTTTTGGAGAGTCAGTGGCTGGGGAGAAATCCTTCGCCGCTACGTCGCCCCAGTCTTCCGCAGCCTGCGGACCGCGCCCGCCCACGCACCCCTCGCCCCCCACACCGACCCCGCCGAATGGCCCGAGCTGCGCGCCGCCGGGGCGCATGGCGCGGCTGACCGGCTGGCCGCCGAGGCCCGCAGCGGCCGGATGAACGACGTCGACCACTCCCGGATCGACCGCGCCTGGCAGTCCGTACGCGCCCAGCCCAGCCGCCTGGCGGCCTTCACCGACACCGTGCTGCGGCACGGCGCCGCAGCCTGCGCGCACCCCTCCGGCGCGCGCGACCTGCCGGTGCGCACCGCCCAGCACGACCTCCTCGCCCACCAGGTGCGCATCGGCGCCGCCACCGAGGACCTCCGGAACCCCTACGAGCACCGCGGGGTGAGCCTCGCGCTGGACCCGTCCGTGCTCGGCACCTCGCTGCTGGCCGTCGGCCCGCCCGGGGCCGGGAAGACCGGGCGGCTGGTGCGGCCGGTCGTGGAGTCGCTGTGCCTGCAGGCGCTCGCCGGCCGGGTGGCCGTGGTGGCCGTGGGGCCCGCCGGCGCCGGGATCGGGCCGGACGACGCCTTCGACGTCGTGGTGAAGATCGGCCGCCCCGAGTCCGCCTACGACCTCGACCTCTACGGCGGCACCACCGACCCCGACGAAGCCGCGGGCGTGCTCGCCGAGGCGCTGGTCGGCGACCTCACGCACGTGCTGCCCGGCGGGGACAGCCGCCGCGCCGCGACCGCGCTCGCCCAGCTGCTGGGCCCGTTCCGCGCCGCCCACCACCGCTTCCCCTCGGTCTCCGAGCTGCGCGAGCTGCTGGAGGGTTCGAAGACCGCGATCAGCGCGCTGCGGGCCGCCCTGGACGAGGCGGGGGAGTCGGCGCAGGCCCGGGAGCTGGACGCCCGGGTCCGCCAGTCGGCGGCGGCCGGGGACGCCGGGGCACTCCTCGCCGACCGGATCGCGCTCCTGGACAGGCCGGTCTTCGCGGACTTCTTCGACACCCGCGGGGACCGCAAGCCGTTCTCGCTGCGCGCCCTGGAGCACCCGCTGCGGGTCCGTATCGACCTTCCCGAGCGCGGTCACGCCGAGGCGTCGCGGATGCTGGCGCGGCTGGTGCTCGCGCAGTTCACCGAGTGCGCGGTCGGCCGGGCGGACCGTTCGCTCTTCGCCTGCCTGGTGCTGGACGACGCCTCGCACACCGTCACCCCCGAGGCGCTGCGCGGCATCCAGCGGCTGCGGGCCGCCAACGCCGGGGCCGTGCTGACCCTGCGCACCCTGGACGACGTGCCGGAGGCGCTGCGCAGCGCGCTGCTGGGCGCGGTCGGCTGCCGGATGGCGTACGCCGGGGTGACCACCTGGGACGGCGCCCGGTTCGCCGAGGTGTGGGGCACCGCATGGGTGGAGACCCGGGACGTCACCGACCGGCAGATCATCTCCGACGAGCCGATGACCAAGGTGCTGCACTTCATCCGCAAGGTGGTCACCGGCCGGCACGCGACCATCCAGTCGGTGACCGTGCGGAAGGTGGAGCGCGAACGCTGGTCGGCCTCGGAGCTGGCGAACTCCGTACCTCCGGGCCACGCGGTGCTCTCGGTCACCTCCGTCCGGGGGGAGAGCGCGCCGCCGGTCCTGGTCGACCTGCGCGGATGACGTGAAATCCTCCACTGAGGCAGAATTGGCGGCAGCCGTTCATACAGGGCGGCAGGGCGGAGTGTGGATCGCGCGTCGTGTCCCGGCGATGCCCGACCGGTCCGACGAGCCCGCGCTCCGACGCCCAGCCCGCCGCCGAAGCCTCATCGAAGGTGCCATGCCTCCTCCCACGCTCGCCTCACTCGTCCACCACTCCACGCTCAAGCTGGCCGTGCTCGCGGGCGAGGACCGGCTGGACACCCCGGTGCGCTGGGCGCACGTCAGCGAGCTGACCGACCCGGTGCCGTACATGGACGGCGGCGAGCTGCTGCTCATCACCGCGATGAAGCTGGACGCCGAGGACCCGGAGGCGATGCGCGCCTACGTCCGCAGGCTCGTCGGCGCCGGGGTGGTCGGGCTCGGCTTCGCGGTCGGCGTGAACTACGAGAAGGTCCCGGACGCGCTGATCACCGCCGCCCGCGAGGAGCACCTGCCGCTGCTGGAGGTGCCGCGCCGCACGCCGTTCATCGCCATCAGCAAGGCGGTGTCAGCGGCCATAGCCGCCGACCAGTACCGCGCGGTGACCGCCGGATTCGAGGCGCAGCGCGAGCTGACCCGGGCCGCGATCGGCGCGGAGGGCCCCGCGGCGCTGCTCGCCCGGCTTGCCGCGCACCTCGACGGCTGGGCCGCGCTGTACGACGCCTCCGGCGCGGTGGTGGCCACCGCCCCCGACTGGGCGGCCCGGCGCGCCGCCCGGCTCGGCGACGACGTGGACCGGCTGCGGGCCCGCCCGGCGCCGGCCAGTGCCGTGATCGGCGGGGACGGCGAGGAGCCGGGGGAGGAGACGGCGGACCGCGTCGAACTCCAGTCGCTGGGCACCGGACGCCGGGCCCGCGGCGTGCTCGCGGTCGGCACCGGAGCCCCGCTCGGCACCGCGGAGCGGTACGCCGTGAACTCCGCGGTGGCCCTGCTGACCCTCACCACCGAGCGCTCCCGGTCGCTGCAGGCCGCCGAGCAGCGGCTCGGCGCGGCGGTGCTGCGCATGCTGCTGGCCGGCCAGCCCGATCACGCCCGCGCCGTGGCCGGCCGGCTCTACGGTGGGCTGCTCGACGCCCCGTTCCGGATGCTCGTCGCGGAGGCGGCACCGGGAGCCGGGGCGCAGCAGGCGGCAGGGGTGGACCAGTCCGCCGCCGAAGGCCCCGCGTCCCCGCCGCCCGCGCCGCCCGGTCCCGGCGCGGCCGCCGCCGGCCAGGCCGAGAGGACCGCACCGCAGGCGGCGCAGCCCGGGCAGGCGGGCCGGGCAGCGGGGGCCGCACCGGCCGGGGAGGCCGCGCCCGATCCGCTCGGCGCGCTCGCCGACGCCCTGGAGACCGCCGCGGCCCGTACCGGCGAGGCCGTGCTCGTGGTGCCGGACGGCGAGCGGCTGGTCGTGCTCGCCTCGGACGGCGGCGCCGCGGTGGCCGCCTGCGCCGAGTACGCGGCGGCGGTCGACGCCCGGCGCGGCACCGCCACCCGCCCCCGGGAGCGAGCGGGAGCGGCGGCCCCCGCCGACGACCTGGTGATCGGACTGTCCGCGCCGGCCGGACCGATCGCCGCCGCGGCCGCCTACCGCCAGGCCGAGCAGGCCCTGTCGGTGGCGCGGCGCCGCGGCCGGGTGCTGGTGGAACACGAGGAGGTTGCCGCGGGCTCGGTGCTGCCGCTGCTGGCGGACGACGCCGTCCGGGCCTTCGCGGACGGCATGCTGCGCGCCCTCTACGAACACGACGCCACCGGGCGCGGCGATCTGGTGGCCTCCCTCCGGGCCTGGCTGTCCCGGCACGGCCAGTGGGACGCGGCCGCCGCGGACCTCGGGGTCCACCGCCACACCCTGCGCTACCGGATGCGCCGGGTCGAGGAGATCCTGGGCCGGTCGCTGGACGACCCGGACGTCCGGATGGAGCTGTGGCTGGCCCTCAAGGCCACCTCGGCCGGCTCCGCCGACGGCCCCCTCACCGATGCCTGACCCGCCGGACGGGCGGCCCACGCCAATCCGGTGTGGGCCGACAGGCGACTGCTCCGTGTAGGACAAAGGCTCTTAGGCCTGCCCGCCCCTACGGTGGGGAGGGGAAATCCACCCTGAACCAACCGCACCATCCCACCACTTCGGAAGGGCCGGGATCCGCTGTGACATCCTCCCGCGTAGCTCCTCACGCGTTCTGGCTCGCCGGCCGCAAGGCGACCGGCGAGGACACCTTCGACGTCACCTCTCCCTGGGACGGCCGTGTCGTCGGCACGGTGAGCGTCCCCACCGAGGCGCAGGTCGAGGAGGCCGTGGCCGCCGCCCATGCGGTGCGGGACGAGTTCGCCGCCACTCCGGCGCACGTCCGGGCCGCCGCGCTCGACCACGTCTCCAAGCGGCTCGTGGAGCGCACCGAGGAGATCGCCCAGCTGATCTCCGCGGAGAACGGCAAGCCCATCAAGTGGGCCCGCGGTGAGGTCGGCCGCGCCGTGTCGGTCTTCCGGTTCGCGGCCGAGGAGGCCCGCCGCTTCAACGGCGGCGAGGCGCAGCGGCTGGACACCGACGCCGGCGGCGCCGGGCGCCTCGCCCTCACCCGCCGCTTCCCGCGCGGCACCGTGCTGGGCATCGCGCCGTTCAACTTCCCGCTGAACCTGTGCGCCCACAAGATCGCCCCGGCCATCGCGGTCGGCGCGCCGATCATCCTCAAGCCCGCGCCCGCGACCCCGCTGTCCGGGCTGATCCTCGGCGAGCTGCTGGCCGAGACCGAGCTGCCGGCCGGTTCCTGGTCCGTGCTGCCGGTGCCGAACGACCGGATGCCCGCCCTGGTCCAGGACGAGCGGCTGCCGGTCATCTCCTTCACCGGCTCCGACAAGGTCGGCTACGCGATCATGGACTCGGTGCCGCGCAAGCACTGCACCCTGGAGCTGGGCGGCAACGGCGCCGCCGTCGTGCTGCCGGACTTCTCCTCCGAGGAGGACCTGGACTGGGCGGCGACCCGCATCGCCACCTTCTCCAACTACCAGGGCGGCCAGTCCTGCATCTCGGTGCAGCGGGTCATCGCGGACGCGTCCGTCTACGACCGGCTGCTGCCGAAGATCGTCGCCGCGGTCGAGGCGCAGGTGACCGGAGACCCCTCCGACGCCACCACCGACGTCGGTCCGCTGGTCAACGAGGACGCCGCCAAGCGTGTCGAGGCGTGGGTGGACGAGGCCGTCGAGGCGGGCGCCCAGCTGCTCACCGGCGGCAAGCGGGACGGGGCGTCCTACGCGCCGACCGTGCTGGTCGACGTCCCGGCCGGGACCACCCTGGCCTGCGAGGAGGTCTTCGGGCCGGTCCTGACCGTGCAGAAGGTGGACGGCGAGGCCGCCGCGTTCGCCGCGGTCAACGACTCCAAGTACGGGCTCCAGGCGGGCGTGTTCACCCGCGACCTGCAGACCGCCTTCCGCGCCCACCGGGCGCTGGAGGTCGGTGGCGTGGTCATCGGCGACGTCCCGTCCTACCGCGCCGACCAGATGCCGTACGGCGGTGCCAAGCAGTCCGGTGTGGGCCGCGAGGGCGTGGCCTACGCCATGGACGACTACACCTACGAGCGCGTCCTGGTGCTCACCGGGCTCGCCCTGTAAGGAGCCGGAAGCCCGGCAGGGCAGCCCGGAAGATCTCCGGGCACGGCCCGTCCCGCGGATGCCCCGCGGCCTGGTCAGACGCCCAAGTGGATATGGCCGGCCCAGAGCCAGGGAGCCGTCGGATACGCCTCGCGCACGCCCCGCACCGCCCGGTGCAGGGCGTGCGCTGCGCTTTCCGCCACCGCGGACGGCTCCGGCTGCCGCCCCGCCGCGTCCCCGGCCGCGGAGGCCGGGCCCGGGGCGCCCTCGGTGAGGGCGGCGTGGAAGTCCTGCGCGATCCGCACCGCCGCGTCGTCTTCCACGGTCCACAACGCGCCGATGACCTGCGCGAATCCGGCCACCTGAAGCGCCCCGGCGACCTGGAACGCGCCCGCGGGCCGCGGCGGCTCCCCGGCGGGCGTGCCCGGGGCCGGGGCGGGCAGGCAGGCGGAGAGACAGGCCAGCTCGGCCTCCGGCAGATCGAGCCGCGCGATGTCCGCGACCGTCAGCGGCCCGGTGCCCTGGTCGTCCAGGAGCAGCAGGCCGGATGAGAGCTCGTCGCGGGCGGCGGCCGTCGGGCAGCCGAAGTACACCCAGCGGTGCCGGGGGAGGAGTTCCAGGACCACGTCCCGGCGGGCCCGCTCACCGCTCAGCGTCCGGCCGCCCGGCACCCGCCCGGTCAGCGCCGCGGCCTCCCGCCGCACCCCGCCAGGCTCGGCCGCGCCGAGCGTCGCCGGCACCGTGACCACCAGCGGCCCCGCCGGCCCGGCCCCGGTGGCGGTCCGGCGGGCGCGGGCCCGGATGAGGTCGCGGACGGTCAGCGCGTACGAGGAGACCACCCGGTCCAGCACGGCATCGGTGACGACGCCCGCGGGGGAGCGGCGCTGGGCGGCGTGCAGCGGCAGGGCGGCCAGCGGGCCGGTGGGCACCCACCACAGGCGCGGCATCGGCCGGTCGCGGCGCTGCTTCCCGGTCAGCCGCAGGGCTGCGAGCACCGGTTCGGCCACGGCGTCCCACAGCCAGCCGAGCACCTCGTCGACCTCGCCGGCGGCGGTGTGCCGGGCGCGCGCGGGGGCGCCCGGGTCGCGCGCGACGCGCACCGCGTCCTGGAAGCGCTCGGCGCGGCGCAGCAGTTCCCGGTGGTCCAGGGCGGGCAGCGGGACGGCCCGCAGCGCCTCATCGGTCAGCAGCAGCGCGTCGCAGCGCAGCGGGTCGGTGTTGATCACGACCACCGGACCGTGCCCGCGGGCGGCGGTCAGCAGCTCGGACACCCCGGGCGCCCGCAGAAAGCCCTCGAAGCCGGGCTGCCGTCGGATCCGGTCGGTCAGCAGCTCCCACTCCTCGGCGAGCGCGTACCGGTCCTCGCCGGGCGGATCCGCCGGCGGCCAGGCCCCCAACCGGCCGGACGGGCCGGGCGCGGCGGCGGACCCGGCGGCCGGTTCCTCGTCCTCCGGCCAATCCAGCAGCTCCCGGAGGCGGGCGAACCGGTCGGCCGGCCCCGGGTGCGACTCGCGCAGCTCGGCCAGCTCGGTACGGGCGTCCAGCGCCTGGGCCAGCAGCACCCCCCGGCCCTGCTCCAGCAGGCGCAGCGCCCGGTGCGGGTCGCCCAGTTCCAGCGCGCACGCCGCCGCGTACGTCACGCCCGCGTACAGCGAGGGCTCGCACCCGGCGGGTCCGTCCGAACCGGCCGCGCACGGGTCGGCCGGCCGCGCCGGCGGCCTCGGCACGGCGCTGCCGGCGGGGCGCGGGGCACCACCGGGCCGCAGGGACCGGCGGGGGGCGGTGCGCGCCAGCAACTCCACCACCAGCGCCGCGCCCGTCATCGCGCGCTCCGCCCCGCCCGCCCGGTGCGCGAGCCGCGCCCAGTGCCGGGCGGCGTGGATCCGGGTCCGCACGGCCGCCGTGGGGTCCTCGGCGACCTGCCGGTAGCCGCACTCCGCGGCCAGCAGGTCGGCCGGATCCGTCCGCGCGGCGCCGCGCAGGCTCAACCCCCGGGCGTACTCGGTCACCGCCCCGGCGCGCAGCGGGTGTCCGCCCGGCATCGCCACGGCGGCCTCGCCGGCGGTGTGGACCAGCGCGTCGAGCGCGTCGTCGGTGCCCCGCAGCTCGTACTCCAGGCGCGCGACCCGGCTCAGGGCGCGCAGCCGCCGGGGCTGGTCGGGGTGGCCGTCCAAGGTCGCGGCCGCCGCGAACCGCACGGCCACCGCCGCGGCCGCCAGGTCGTCCGGATCACGGCGCGCGGCATAGCGCTGGAGCAGGCTGTGGCCCAGATCCGCGTGGAGCCGCGGGCGCAGCACATGGCCTGCCGGGACGGCGGCCAGCGCCTCGTGGGCGAGCTCGATCGCGGCGTCCAGGGCGGCCGGGGCGTCCGGCCCGCCCCAGCCCGCGCGGCCGCGCAGCGCCGCGCTGAGGCCGGTGCGCGCCCACGCCCGTTCCTCGTCCCGCGCGGCCAGCGCCACCGCCTCCCGCAGCACGCCGACGGCCTCCTCGGACACCGACGGGTCACCGGAGTGCGCGTGCAGCGCGGACAGGCAGGCCCCCAGGCCCAGCAGCCGCCCGCACCGGCCGGGGTCGTGCGGCGCGGTCGCGGCCACGGCGGTCCGTGCCAGGTCCACCGCGGCGGTCAGATCGGCCCCTTCGCCGGTGCGCAGCCAGCGCAGCCGCAGCACCCCGGACAGGCTCGCCCGGACCGCCGCCGGATCCTCCGACGCCCCCTGGCCCCGCTCCCGGCCCGAGGCGAGGGATTCCCGGAACAGGTCGATCGACTGGTCCAGGTCCCGCCGGTCACCGTTGTGCTCGTACCGGGACCACAGCGCGGTGGCCAGCCGGACCCCGGCCCGCTCGCGCACCGACGGGTCGGCCGCGCCCCGCCACGCCTTCGCGAACCCGCCGATGGCCCGCTCCAGCTCCGGCAGGCCACCGGTCTGCAGATACGTGGCGTGCAGCCCAGAGGCGCGGCGCAGCTC
Source organism: Streptomyces sp. JLBT605 (assembly GCF_058215555.1). Classification (NCBI taxonomy): domain Bacteria; kingdom Bacillati; phylum Actinomycetota; class Actinomycetes; order Kitasatosporales; family Streptomycetaceae; genus Streptomyces; species Streptomyces sp. JLBT605. The sequence goes on along the minus strand of NZ_CM177087.1, from coordinate 1,595,468 downwards.
CTCGGCCCAGGAACTGCCCGCCGAGCCGGGCCGCCGGGTCCGCTCCCGGGCCGCGAGGATCACCCGGCGCGAGCGCAGGCAGCTGTCCAACGCGGTGTGCACCCGGTCGTGCGCCGGATGCCCGTCCGGCAGCGTCACCAGCGCCCGCTGGTAGCTGGCGATCGCCTCCTCCAGCGCACTCAGGCTGGCCGTGCTGATGGCGTACTGCAGCAGCGCCGCGCCGAGCTCCGCCAGCCGGGCCGGCTGCTGCGGGTGTCCGGGCGGCGTGCCGCGCACCCCCGCCCTGCCCAGCCGCACCGCGTCCTGAAGCACTTCTGGGTCCGGCTCGTACTGGGCGCGGCGCAGCAGGGCGTTGCCCAGGCTGGACTGCATCCCGGCGTACTCCGGGTGGCTGGAGGGGCAGACCGCCAGACAGCGGCGGTAGAGCGCGATCGCCTCGTCCAGCGCGGCGAGGTCGCAGGTCCGGCCGAACAGCTCCCGCAGGGAGACCGCCAGACCGCACAGATGGCGGCAGAACTCCGGGTCCTCGGGCGAGGTCTCGGCGACGGCGGTGCGTCCGGCCCGCACGGCCTCGGCGAGGGTGCCGCCCGACTGGTCGAGTTCGTAGCTGAGCCGCAGCAGCACGCCGAGCGTGGAGAGGCTGAGCACCCGGTACGGGTCGCCCGCCGGCCGCCGCCCGTACTGGTTCACCGCCGACCAGCAGGCCTCCAGCGCCCGCGCGAGCAGCGCGGGATCGCCGGTGCGGGCGTACGCCAGCCGTGCCCGGTCGGCCGCGGCGAGCGGGTCCGCGGGGGACCCGGGAGCCGCGGGCGCCGGACCGGCCGGGCACGGCGGCTCCGGCCGCGGCCAGGCGGCGTACCCCGCCTCCGCGGCGCACGCCGCGGGCCGGGTGCCCGGCGGGGCGTGGCCGCCGGCCGGCGGATGGGCCGGACCGCTCAGCACCGCCGCCAGATCGAAAGCCGGGGCGAAGGCCGCTTCGCAGGCCGAGCCGCGGGGGGCGTCGAAGCCCGTGTCGAAGCCCGTGTCGAAGCCCGTGTCGAAGGGGGTCGCGAACGTCGGCTCCGGGAGCGGGTCGAGGAACGGGTCGAAGAATGGCTCAAACACCGGTTCCCAGACGGGGCCGGCACCCTGGGCCGACCCGGGGGTGACCGGATCGCCGGTCCGCCCGACGGCCTGCTCGTCCTCCGACGCGCCCCCGCCACCCAGTGGACTCACCGCGCCGGCAGCGGCGACGGCACGCCCCGCTCGCCTGGTACCCCTGCCCCGCCTGCCACGTGACGGGCCGAAGGGCCAGCGTCCGGACATGCGAATCACCCCCCAGCGCGGCTCGTACCCCCCGTGGCCGAGTGTGACAGCAGAGGACCGGCACAGTACGCGAATCGATGTTCTCGGCCACGCACAGTAGCGTTCCGGACACCCTTCCGAAGCGTCCCGGGACACCGTCGGCGAACCGCCCCGGACGCGCTCCGCCGCACGGCGGCGGCGGCCCCGGCGCCCCTCCCTCCGCACCGCCGCCCGCCGTGACCCGAGGGGATGACAAGCGCCTCGGGTCTGGTACACACCGCACACATCGGGTACATACGCAGCAGTAGCACCGGTCGGTGACCGACCGGACAACTCCCCCGACTCCGCGGCGAGGTGAGCCCTCATGACCGCTCAGACCGTGCCCGAACGCGACCCCGCGCGGTCCGTCTCCGAGCGCGAGGCACGCCAGGTGGCCGAGGCGGCCCGGGACCAGCACTGGCGCAAGCCCAGCTTCGCCAAGGAGCTGTTCCTCGGCCGCTTCCGGCTCGACCTGATCCACCCTCATCCGGTCCCGGAACCGGACGACCTGCGGCGCGGCGAGGCGTTCCTCACCCGGCTGCGGCACTTCCTGGAGACGAAGGTCGACGCCGCCCGGATCGAGCGCGAGGCCCGCATCCCGGACGAGACCATCCGCGGTCTCAAGGAGATCGGCGCCCTCGGCATGAAGATCGACACCGCCTACGGCGGACTCGGTCTCACCCAGGTCTACTACAACAAGGCGCTGGCCCTGGTCGGCTCGGTCAGCCCCGCCATCGGCGCGCTGCTCTCCGCCCACCAGTCCATCGGCGTGCCGCAGCCGGTCAAGAAGTTCGGCACCCAGGCGCAGAAGGACACCTATCTGCCGCGCTGCGCCCGCACCGACATCTCCGCCTTCCTGCTCACCGAGCCGGACGTCGGCTCGGACCCCGCCCGGCTGGCCACCACCGCCGTGCCCGAGGGCGACCAATACGTGCTGGACGGCGTCAAGCTGTGGACCACCAACGGTGTGGTCGCCGACCTGCTCGTCGTGATGGCCCGGGTGCCCGCCTCGGAGGGCCACCCCGGCGGCATCACCGCGTTCGTCGTCGAGGCCGACTCCGAGGGCATCACCGTCGAGCACCGCAACGCCTTCATGGGGCTGCGCGGCATCGAGAACGGCGTCACCCGCTTCCACCAGGTGCGGGTGCCCGCCGCCAACCGCATCGGCCCGGAGGGCGCCGGCCTGAAGATCGCGCTGACCACCCTCAACACCGGCCGGCTCTCGCTGCCCGCGATGTGCGCGGGCGCCGGCAAGTGGTGTCTGAAAATCGCCCGCGAGTGGTCGGCGGCCCGCGAGCAGTGGGGGAAGTCGATCGCCCGGCACGAGGCCGTCGGCGCCAAGATCTCCTTCATCGCCGCCACCACCTTCGCCCTGGAGGCCGTGCTCGACCTGGCCTCCCAGATGGCCGACGAGGACCGCAACGACATCCGCATCGAGGCCGCCCTGGCCAAGCTGTACGGCAGCGAGATGTCCTGGCGGATGGCCGACGAACTGGTCCAGATCCGCGGTGGCCGGGGCTTCGAGACCGCCGAGTCCCTCGCCGCGCGCGGCGAGCGCGCCGTCCCCACCGAACAGCTCCTGCGGGACCTGCGCATCAACCGGATCTTCGAGGGCTCGACCGAGATCATGCACCTGCTGATCGCCCGCGAGGCCGTCGACGCGCACCTGTCGGTGGCCGGCGACCTCATCGACCCGGACACCTCGCTGACCGCCAAGGGCAAGGCGGCCGCCAAGGCCGGCGGCTTCTACGCCCGCTGGTTGCCCGGCCTGGTCACCGGCCCCGGCCACCTGCCCCGCGCCTACGCGGAATTCGCGCCCCCCGGTCACCTCGACCTCTCCGGCCATCTGCGCTACGTCGAGCGGTCGGCCCGCAAGCTCGCCCGCTCCACCTTCTACGGCATGTCGCGCTGGCAGGGCCGGATGGAGACCAAGCAGGGGTTCCTCGGCCGGATCGTGGACATCGGCGCGGAGCTGTTCGCGATGAGCGCCGCCTGCGTACGCGCCGAGATGCTGCGCGCCTCCGGCGACCACGGGCCGGAGGCGTACCAGCTCGCCGACGCCTTCTGCCGGCAGGCCCGGATCCGTATCGACGAGCTCTTCGGCCGGCTGTGGACCAACACCGACAACCTCGACCGCGCCGTCGTCGCCAAGGTCATGGACGGCTCGTACACCTGGCTGGAGGAGGGCGTGCTCGACCCCAGCGGCGACGGTCCGTGGATCGCCGACGCCACACCCGGGCCCACCACCCAGGACAACGCCCGCCGGCCCTTCCGGTGACCGCGCCCCGCCGCCCGCCCCCGGTGACCTGCGCCCCGGGCGCGGCACCGGGTGATCCGGCGCCCCGGGGCACCTGGCTCACGCGCCCGGGCGACCGGACACAATGGGGGGATGACGGACTCCCTCGCTGACCCGCACCTCCGCTTCGCGGCCACCGCCGCCCCCGGAGACCGGCGCGACATCGTGATCCTGGGCTCCACCGGATCGATCGGCACCCAGGCCATCGACGTGGTGCTGCGCAACCCCGACCGCTTCCGGGTGACCGCCCTGTCCGCCGCCGGCGGGCGGGTGGCGCTGCTCGCGGAGCAGGCCCACACCCTGCGGGTGCGGACGGTCGCGGTCGCCCAGGCCGACAAGGTGCCCGCGCTGCGCGAGGCGCTGGCCCAGCGGTACGGGGCCGGCGAGCCGCTCCCGGAGATCCTGGCGGGGCCGGACGCGGCCACCGAGCTGGCCGGCTCCCCCTGCCACTCCGTGCTCAACGGCATCACCGGCTCGATCGGCCTCGCGCCCACCCTCGCCGCCCTGGAAGCCGGCCGGGTCCTCATCCTGGCCAACAAGGAATCGCTGATCGTCGGCGGCCCGCTGGTCAAGGCGGTGGCCAAGCCCGGCCAGATCGTGCCGGTCGACTCCGAGCACTCCGCGCTCTTCCAGGCGCTGCTGGGCGGCGCCCGCCCGGAGGTCAGAAAGCTCGTGGTCACCGCGTCCGGCGGCCCGTTCCGGGGACGCGGCAGAGCGGAGCTGACCGAGGTCACACCCGAGCAGGCGCTGGCCCACCCCACCTGGGACATGGGCCCGGTCGTCACCATCAACTCCGCCACCCTGGTCAACAAGGGCCTGGAGGTCATCGAGGCGCACCTGCTCTTCGACATCCCCTTCGAGCGGATCGAGGTGGTCGTCCACCCCCAGTCCTACATTCACTCGATGGTGGAGTTCGTCGACGGGTCGACCCTCGCCCAGGTCAGCCCGCCCGACATGCGGATGCCGATCTCGCTGGGCCTGGGCTGGCCGGAGCGGGTCCCCGACGCCGCGCCCGGCTGCGACTGGACCAAGGCGGCGACCTGGGAGTTCTTCCCGCTCGACAGCGAGGCGTTCCCCTCGGTCTCGCTGGCCCGGCACGTCGGTGGCCTCGGCGGCACCGCCCCGGCCGTCTTCAACGCGGCGAACGAGGAGTGCGTGGACGCCTTCCTCGCCGGCGAGCTGCCCTTCACCGGCATTGTCGATACGGTCGCCGAGGTGGTGCGCGAACATGGCACCCCCGCCCGGGGAACCCGGCTCACCGTCGCGGACGTCCTCGAAGCGGAGGCATGGGCTCGCGCCCGCGCCCGTGAACTGGCCGCACGCGCGGCGAAGGCGACAGCAACCCCGGAGGCTCGCGTATGACGGCACTGATGACGGTCCTCGGCATAGTCGTTTTCGTCCTCGGACTTCTGTTCTCCATCGCCTGGCACGAGCTGGGCCACCTGTCGACCGCCAAACTCTTCGGCATCCGGGTGCCGCAGTACATGGTCGGCTTCGGGCCGACGATCTTCTCGCGCAAGAAGGGCGAGACGGAGTACGGCGTCAAGGCGGTCCCGCTCGGCGGCTACATCCGCATGATCGGGATGTTCCCGCCCGGCGACGACGGGAAGATCACGGCGCGCTCCACCTCGCCCTGGCGCGGGATGATCGAGGACGCCCGGTCGGCGGCCTTCGAGGAGCTCCAGCCCGGCGACGAGAAGCGGCTGTTCTACACGCGCAAGCCGTGGAAGCGCGTCATCGTGATGTTCGCCGGCCCGTTCATGAACCTGGTCCTCGCCGTGGTGATCTTCCTCGGCGTCATGATGACCTTCGGCCTGAACACCCAGACCACCACCGTCGGCACGGTCCAGAAGTGCGTGGTCCCGGCCTCGGCCAAGGACACCGACAAGTGCCCCAAGGGCGCCGAGGACACCCCGGCCAACAAGTCCGGACTCCGCGCCGGCGACAAGATCGTCGCCATCGACGGCCACGCCACCCCCGACTGGAGCACCCTCCAGAAGCACATCCGGGACACCGTCGGCAAGGCCACCGTCACCATCGAGCGGGACGGCAAGCGCCTGGACCTGCACCCCACCCTGATACAGAACCAGGTCGCCAAGACCGACGGGCGCGGTGGCTACGTCGAGGGCAAGTTCGTCGACGCCGGATTCCTGGGCTTCACCCCGGCCACCGGAGTCGTCAAGCAGTCCTTCACCGACTCGGTGGACCGCATGGGCAACATGGTCCAGGACGGCGTCGACTCGCTGATCGACCTGCCCTCGAAGGTCCCCGACCTGTGGGACGCGACCTTCGGGGACGGCGAGCGCAAGGCCGACTCCCCGATGGGCGTGGTCGGCGCGGCCCGCGTCGGCGGCGAGATCCCCAACCTGGACATCCCGCCGTCCCAGCAGGTCGCCACGATGCTCTTCCTCGTCGCGGGCTTCAACCTCTCCCTCTTCCTGTTCAACATGCTGCCGCTGCTGCCCCTGGACGGCGGCCACATCGCGGGCGCGGTGTGGGAGTCGGTGCGCCGCCACGCGGCACGGATCTTCCGCAAGCCGGACCCGGGCCCGTTCGACGTGGCCAAGCTCATGCCGTTCGCCTACGTGGTCGCGGGCATCTTCATCTGCTTCACCCTGCTGGTGCTCATCGCGGACCTGGTCAATCCAGTACGCATCACCTGAACCAGCTGATCTTCGGAGGTCTGCCGCGACGGCCGGGCGTGATCCACGCCCGGCCGTCGTCGTGCGGGTGACGCACGGGGAGCGATGTGCCGGGCACCGCCCCGGTGCCGTAATCTCGAATCCCGGAGCCCGCCGATCTCGGGACCATGATCCACACCTTGGGGTTGCTCGCCAGATGACTGCCATCTCGCTCGGAATGCCGTCCGTACCGACCAAGCTCGCCGAACGCCGGGTGAGCCGGAGGATCCAGGTGGGGTCGGTCGCGGTGGGTGGGGACGCGCCGGTGTCGGTGCAGTCGATGACGACGACGGTGACGGCGGATGTCGGTGCGACGTTGCAGCAGATCGCGGAGCTGACGGCGTCGGGCTGCCAGATCGTGCGGGTGGCGTGCCCTTCCCAGGACGATGCCGAGGCGCTGCCGGTCATCGCGAAGAAGTCGCAGATTCCGGTGATCGCCGATATCCACTTCCAGCCGAAGTACGTGTTCGCGGCGATCGACGCTGGGTGTGCGGCGGTGCGGGTGAACCCGGGGAACATCCGGCAGTTCGATGACAAGGTCAAGGAGATCGCGAAGGCGGCCTCGGACGCGGGGGTGCCGATCCGGATCGGGGTGAACGCCGGGTCGCTGGACAAGCGGCTGCTGGAGAAGTACGGCAAGGCCACGCCCGAGGCGCTGGTGGAGTCGGCGTTGTGGGAGTGCTCGCTGTTCGAGGAGCACGGGTTCCGGGACATCAAGATCTCGGTGAAGCACAACGATCCGGTGGTGATGGTCCAGGCGTACCGGCAGCTGGCCGCGCAATGTGACTACCCGCTGCACCTGGGGGTGACGGAGGCGGGGCCGGCGTTCCAGGGCACGATCAAGTCGGCCGTGGCGTTCGGCGCGCTGCTCAGTGAGGGCATCGGCGACACCATCCGGGTCTCGCTCTCGGCGCCGCCGGCGGAGGAGGTGAAGGTCGGTATCCAGATTCTGGAGTCGCTGAACCTGCGCCAGCGTCGGCTGGAGATCGTCTCGTGTCCGTCGTGTGGTCGTGCGCAGGTGGATGTGTACAAGCTCGCGGATCAGGTGACGGCCGGTCTGGAGGGTATGGAGGTGCCGCTGCGGGTGGCGGTGATGGGCTGTGTGGTCAACGGTCCCGGCGAGGCCCGCGAGGCGGATCTCGGTGTCGCTTCGGGTAACGGCAAGGGGCAGATCTTCGTGAAGGGTGAGGTGATCAAGACGGTTCCGGAGTCGAAGATCGTCGAGACCCTCATCGAGGAGGCCCTGAAGATCGCCGAACAGATGGAGAAGGACGGCATCGCATCCGGAGAACCACAGGTCAGCGTCGGCTGACCGGCCCCCCGGGCCGCTTCCCGGCCAGCACGTCCTCGGCGGGAGGTCACCCGCCGAGGCGGCGGGGTACAGTGCGGAAATCGAGTCCCCCTGGCCGGCAGGCCCGCAACGGTGAGGCAGACCGACACGTGCTCACGACCACCACCACCAGGGTTCTCGAGCCCGCCGAGCTGGACGACGCGCTCGCCGTGCTCAACCGAGACCCCGTCTCCAACGCCTTCGTCACCGCCCGGGTCCAAGCCGCCGGCCTGGATCCCTGGCGGCTCGGCGGCGAGATGTGGGGCTGGTACAGCGGTGGGCGCCTGGAATCCCTCTGCTACGCCGGCGCCAACCTCGTCCCGGTCTGCGCCACCCCCGAGGCGGTCCGCGGCTTCGCCGAGCGGGCCCGCCGCTCCGGCCGCCGCTGCTCCTCCATCGTCGGCCCGGCCGGCACCACCGCCGAACTCTGGTCGCTCCTCGAACCCAGCTGGGGCCCGGCTCGCGAGGTGCGGGCCCACCAGCCCCTGATGGTCACCAACACCATGCCCACCGGGATAACCCCCGACCCGCTGGTGCGCCGCGTCCGCAAGGACGAGATGGACGTCATCCTCCCGGCCTGCGTGGCGATGTTCACCGAGGAGGTCGGCGTCTCGCCCCTGGCCGGCGACGGCGGCCTGCTCTACCAGGCCCGCGTCGCCGAACTCGTCAGCACCGGCAGATCCTTCGCCCGCATCGAGGACGGCCGGGTCGTCTTCAAGGCCGAGATCGGCGCCGCCACCGCGCTCGCCTGCCAGATCCAGGGCGTCTGGGTGGCCCCCGAGTACCGCGGCCGCGGACTGGCGGCGACCGGCATGGCAGCCGTCCTCGACTTCGCGCTGCGCGAGGTCGCCCCGGTCGTCAGCCTCTACGTCAACGACTACAACACCGCGGCGCGCGCCACCTACCGCCGCGTCGGCTTCCAGGAGGTCGGCGCCTTCATGAGCGTGCTCTTCTGACCGCCCAGGCCCGCCCTGCCCCGATGCGCCGCGGTGTCCTGATCCGCCGCGCCGCCGCCCGCCGCCCAGTAGGGTGCCGCCATGGATGACGTCGTCGTCGGACCACTCGACCTCGCCGCCCGGGTGGACGACGCGCTCGCCGTACAGGCGGTCGCGTTCGGCCTCACCGATGAGGAGATCGGCGTACGGCGCCACATCGTGCTCCGGCACCTCACCAGCCCAGGAGCCCGCGCACTCGGCGCGACCACGCCCACCGGCCGTCTCGTCGGCTTCGTCTACGGCATGCCCAACGACCGCACCCAGTGGTGGTCCACGGTCGTCGAGCCCTACCTGCGCGCCACCGGCCGGGAACACTGGCTGGACGACTCCTTCGTCGTCACCGAACTGCATGTGCACCCCGCCTACCAGAACCGCGGCATCGGCCGGACCCTGATCACCACCCTCACCGACGGCGCCGGCCAGCCGCGCAGCATCCTCTCCGCCATCGACACCGACAGCCCGGCCCGCTGCCTCTACCGCGCCCTGGGCTACCACGACCTCGCCCGCCGCGTCCTCTTCCCAAGCGCCTCAAGCCCGTACGCGGTGATGGGCGCCCCACTGCCGCTGCTGCGGGGGTGAACGCCGACCCGCTCAGGATCGGGCGAATGCGTTTTCCGGTTCCCCCCTGCGGCGGCTAACCTCCTGCCATCCCATCTCGCACGCAGGAGACGCCCCATGGCCCAAGCCGTCCACGCCCAGCGCATGTCCCGGATGATGCTGAAGACGCTGCGCGACGACCCGGCCGACGCCGAGACCGCGAGTCACAAGCTGCTCGTCCGCGCCGGGTATGTGCGCCGCTCCTCCGCCGGCGTGTGGACCTGGCTGCCGCTCGGCAAGAAGGTCCTGGAGAACGTCTCCCGGATCGTGCGCGAGGAGATGGACGCCATCGGCGCCCAGGAGGTGCTGCTGCCCGCGCTGCTGCCCCGCGAGGCGTACGAGGCCAGCGGCCGCTGGGACGAGTACGGTGACCTGCTCTTCCGGCTCAAGGACCGCAAGGGCGCGGACTACCTCCTCGGCCCCACCCACGAGGAGATCTTCACCCAGACGGTCAAGGACCAGTGCACGTCCTACAAGGACCTGCCGGTGATCCTCTACCAGATCCAGACCAAGTACCGGGACGAGGCGCGGCCCCGCTCCGGCGTGCTGCGCGGCCGCGAGTTCCAGATGAAGGACTCGTACTCCTTCGACACCACCGACGAGGGCCTGGCCGAGTCCTACCGGCTGCACCGCGAGGCGTACCAGCGGATCTTCGCCCGCCTCGGCCTCGACTACCGCATCGTCTCCGCCGTCTCGGGCGCCATGGGCGGCTCGGCCTCGGAGGAGTTCCTCGCCCCGGCGGCGGCCGGTGAGGACACCTTCGTCGACTGCCCGAAGTGCGACTACGCGGCGAACACCGAGGCGGTCACGGTGACCGTGCCGCCGGTCGAGGGGGTCGAGCACGGCCCGGTCGAGGAGCTGGACACGCCCGACACCCCGACCATCGAGACCCTCGCCGAGCACCTCGGCGTCCCGGCCTCCGCCACGCTGAAGAACCTGCTGGTCAAGGTGGACGGCGAGATCACCGCGGTGGGCGTGCCCGGCGACCGCGAGGTCGACCTCGGCAAGCTGGCCGAGCACCTGGCGCCGGCCGAGGTGGAGCTGGTGACGGCCGAGGACTTCGCCGACCGCCCCGACCTGGTCCGCGGCTACGTCGGCCCGCAGGGCCTGGCCGGCAAGTCCTTCCGCTACCTCGCCGACCCTCGCGTGGCACCCGGCACCGCCTGGGTGACCGGTGCCAACAAGCCCGACAAGCACGCGTCGAACGTCGTCTGCGGGCGGGACTTCGAGGTCGACCAGTACCTCGACGTGGTCGTTGTGGAGCCGGGCGACCCGTGCCCCCAGTGCGGCGCGGGCATCGAGCTGGACCGGGCGATCGAGATCGGCCACATCTTCCAGCTCGGCCGGAAGTACGCCGACACCTTCCAGCTGGACGTGCTCGGGCAGCACGGCAAGCCGGTCCGGGTCACCATGGGCTCGTACGGCATCGGCGTCTCGCGTGCCGTGGCCGCGCTCGCCGAGCAGACCCATGACGAGTCCGGCCTGTGCTGGCCGCGCGAGGTCGCCCCGGCCGACGTCCAGGTGGTCGCCGCGGGCAAGGCGCTGCAGACCGAACTCGCCCTGGAGGTGGGGGAGAAGCTGGCCGCGGCCGGAGTCCGCACCCTTGTCGACGACCGGGCCGGGGTCTCCCCGGGCGTGAAGTTCACCGACGCGGAGCTGATCGGTGTCCCGACGATCCTCGTCGTGGGGCGCGGCGCGAAGGACGGCGTGGTCGAGCTGAAGGACCGGCGCACCGGCGAGCGCGAGGAGCTGACCGTCGACGAGGCGGTGGCCCGCCTCACCGCACTGGCCACGGCGTAACGTCGCGCCTCCCGGCGAGGGACCGTGGCGGGCGGCGCGCTCTGGAGTGCGCGGCGCCCGCCCGGGGGCTTGAGCCCGCCGGGCTGGGGCGCCTTTGCCGTGTGGGTCGGTGCCGCGCCGGGGCGTGTCTCCCCCAGCTACCTCCCCCAGACTCCGTCCGGGGGACCCCCAGGAGGTGCCCCCACGGCGGCGCGACTACTGCCTCTTCGCGGGTGACGGCTGGTTGTCCGCGCCTTCTGCGGGAACGCCCCGACACGGCCCCTCCCGCGGGCCGGCGACTGACCCTGTTCCCCAGCCAGGTCTGGGACCTGCGCGCCGGTTCGGCCAACCGCCGAAGTTTGACGGCCCCTCGCCGGGAGGCGGTACCTCACAGCCAGCCCGCGAACTCCAGCAGCAGTTCACCGCGCCGGTGCTCCCCGGTCGCCACCTGCCGCAGTCCCGCCGCCACCGCCCGGTACACGGTCCAGCCGCGCAGCCGGTCCCGATCGACGTCGAGCGAGTCGGCCAGCTTGACGACCCGTCGGCGGGCGACCGCGGCGGCGCCGGAGCCGGCGGCCACGTCCTCGAACCGGTCCAGCACCAGCCGGGCCAGGTCGTACGCGCGCTCGCCGACCAGCGGGTCGGGGCCGACCGCCAGCCACGGCGCGCGCTCCCCGGCCAGCACCTTGCCCTGCCGGAAGTCACCGTGCAGCAGCAGCTGTTCGGGCGAGTCGGCGGTGAGTTCCGCGCCCAGCTCCAGCGCCTCGTCCAGCAGCGGTCGCGCGTCCGCGGCCCAGCGGCCCGCGCCGACCGCCCGCAGGGTCCCGGCCGCTTCCTCGGTGAGCTGCGCGACCGTGCGGAAGGGATGGCCCTCGGGGACCTCCACCCACAGCCGCCGGACCGTGCCCGCCGCCTCCAGCAGCGCCTTCGCCTCCGGTAGCGAGCGCAGCGACACCGTGGCGTGCAGCCGCTCCAGCAGCAGCGCCCCGGTGCCGGGGTCGGCGCGCAGCAGCCGCACCGCCCCCCAGCCGTTCCAGAGTTCGAGCGCCGCCCGCTCATGCCCGGCGGCCGGGCCGGGCACCGGGAGCTTCAGTGCCGCCGGGCTGCCGTCCGCCTGTGTCACGAGCACCACCACGCTGCTCATGCCGCCCGGCATCTGCACCCGCTCCGGCGTCAACTCCCAGTCGTCCAGCAGCCGCCGGAGCGTGGCGGGGACGGCCGCGAGCCAGTCCCGGACCGGCCCGCCGGGCTCCTCGCTCAGTGCGTTCAGCAGCCGCTGCGGCGGGTCGAGCGGGGCCGTGGGACGGCCGCCGGGCTGCGGTCCTGCTGTCATTCCTGAGCTGTCCTCTTGTGGTTTCTCGTCGTCGGTCTCGTTGGCGCGGGCTTCCCCGGCGCTGCGGCCGTCGCACCCGGATCAGTGGTCAGCGACAACCTGATCAGTGGTCAGCGACAGGCTGCCGGGCCACTGTTCAGAGCCTGCCCGCCGGACTCTCGGGCGTCGCGGAGGGATCGGCGGACGCGGCGCGTTCGGTGAGCCCAGGGAAGGCTACGCCGGTGCCCCGCCAGCGCACCGCCCGGACCGCCGCTTCCCGCAGCGCGCCCGCCGCCTCGCGGCGCAGCGGGCCGTCCGCGGCCCGGACCAGGTCGGCGTAGACGGCGGCGACCCGGTTCTCCAGCTCGGCGGCGAGCCGCACCGCGGCGGCCGCGTCCGGCACCGGGAACGGCAGCGCGTAGGCCGCGGCCGCGGCGGCGGGTGTGCCGCCCAGGTCGCGTACCGCGCGCCGCATCGCGTCCCGCCGCGCGCGGTGTGCCGCATAGCCGTCCCGGGCCTCGCGGAGCCGGTCGTCGCCGATCCGGCCGCCGACCACGCCATAGCCGTAGACCGCGGCGTGCTCGGCCGCGAGGGCCGCCTGGGCGGCCTTGACGACATCCGCGCCGCCCTGGTCCTTGCCGTCTTCGCCGCGGGCGGCGAAGAACCCTCCGGTCGTCATATGCGCGTCCCTTCGGTGCCTTCGAGCCGCGGGTCGGTGCTTTCCAGCCGCGGGCCGCGGCCTCTGGGCGTGGTCATGAGCCGCTCCCGGAGAGCAGATACGCGTGCGCGGCGCCGCAGGCCGCGACCGAGGCCAGCAGCCGGGCGAACTCGCCGGGGGCGTCGGCCAGGGCGGCGGTGCGGGCGTCGGCGGTGTCGCGCTCGGCCTGGGCGAGCGCGGCGAGCGCGGCCTGGGCCTCCCGGGGCACCGAGGGCTTGGTTTCCGGTTTCCGGGCGGCGGGGGAGGGCGCGGGGGTGCCGGACGCCGCGCGGCCGGCAGTGAACGCCGCCAGGTGCCGTGCGGTCTCCTCGCGCAGCGGACGCAGCCGCGTCCCGAGCGCCGGGTGGGCGGCGAGCGTGGCGTCGTAGCGGGCCAGCAGCGCGGTGCTCTCCCGTCGCGCGCGGGCGCGCAGCCGCGTGAGGTCGGACCCCCGCCCGGCCTCGTCCGCCCCCGGCTCCGACGCGCCGGAGGAGCAGCCGCCCAGCAGGACGACGGCGCCGGCCGCGCCGCCGGCCAGCAGCAGTTCTCGTCTGCGCGGGCCGTCAGGGTCCCGCGGCGGATTCGTGGAGAGCGGCACGGTCCTCATTTCGGTGCTGGGTTTCCGGTGCGGTGATCACCGCAGGCGAGCGTACCCAGGTCAGGCGCATGTGGTGCGTCGCCCCCGCCGCAAGCCCCTGCAATCCCCCATGCGCCCCGTGTGGGCTGCCGTGCGCCGTTCGCGACCCGATACGCGCCCCCGGAGTACCGAATCGTCAGCCGCCCACGGGAACGGATAGGCTTTGGTCCGACACGCGACCTTCCCACAACAGCACACGCGGCCGAGGAGTCACCCGGATGAGCACCACCCAGAGCGAGAGGCTGCGCGGACTGCTCGAACCGCTGGTCAGCGCGCGAGAGCTGGATCTGGAAGAGGTCGAGGTGACACCGGCCGGGAAGCGGCGCGTGCTCCGGATCGTGGTCGACTCCGACGAGGGCGTGCAGCTGGACGCCTGTGCGGAGCTCAGCCGCGCCGTCTCCGAGAAGCTCGATGCCACGGACGCGATGGGGTCCACCCCGTACGTCCTGGAGGTCACCTCGCCCGGCGCGGACCGCCCGCTGACCGAACCGCGGCACTACCGCCGCGCCACCGGGCGGCTCATCAACGCGCGGCTCGCCGAGGGCGGGGAACTGGTCGCGCGGATCATCGCAGTGGACGACGAGGGCGTCGACCTCGAAGTGCCGGGCGTGAAGGGGCGTAAGCCCACCGCCCGGCGGCTGGCCTTCGGCGAGATCTCCAAGGCCCGGGTGGAGATCGAATTCAGCCGCAAGGCAGCCGAGCCGAACGACATGAACGACGAGAGCAACGACGAGAGCAAGGAGGAGGCGTAGCCGTGGACATCGACATGAGTGCCCTGCGGGGTCTGGTTCGGGAGAAGGAGATCTCGTTCGACCTGCTGGTCGAAGCGATCGAGTCGGCCCTCCTCATCGCCTACCACCGCACCGAGGGAAGCCGCCGGCGGGCCCGGGTGGAGCTGGACCGGGCCACCGGCCACGTCACGGTGTGGGCGAAGGAGAACCCGGAGGACCTCGAGGACCTGCCGGAGGGCGAGGAGCCGCGGGAGTTCGACGACACCCCGTCCGGATTCGGCCGGATCGCGGCCACCACCGCCAAGCAGGTCATCCTGCAGCGGCTGCGGGACGCCGAGGAGGAGATCACCTTCGGCGAGTACGCGGGCCGGGAGGGCGATGTCGTCTCCGGCATCGTCCAGCAGGGCAAGGACCCGAAGAACGTCCTGGTCGACATCGGCAAGCTGGAAGCCATCCTTCCGGTGCAGGAGCAGGTGCCCGGCGAGGACTACAGCCACGGCACCCGTCTGCGGTGCTACGTCGTCCGGGTGGTCAAGGGCGTGCGCGGCCCGTCCGTGACCCTCTCCCGCACCCATCCCAATCTGGTGAAGAAGCTCTTCGCCCTGGAGGTGCCGGAGATCGCGGACGGCTCGGTGGAGATCGCGGCGATCGCCCGCGAGGCCGGTCACCGCACCAAGATCGCCGTGCGTTCCACCCGGTCGGGCCTGAACGCCAAGGGCGCCTGCATCGGCCCGATGGGCGGCCGGGTCCGCAACGTCATGGCCGAACTGCACGGCGAGAAGATCGACATCGTCGACTGGTCGGACCACCCGGCCGACCTGGTGGCCAACGCGCTGTCCCCCGCCCGGGTGAGCAAGGTCGAGGTCGTGGACCTCGCGGCGCGCTCCGCCCGGGTCACCGTGCCGGACTACCAGCTGTCGCTGGCCATCGGCAAGGAGGGGCAGAACGCCCGGCTCGCCGCCCGGCTCACCGGGTGGCGGATCGACATCCGGCCGGACACCGAGCACCCCTCGGAACAAGGCTGAATCCAGCCAGATCACGCCGAAATAATTCGGCGGCGAAGCGGTAACGAGTAACCGTACGATCACTCCCCCGAAGGGGTGAGGTCGGCGCGGGGAGGTAGACTTAAGCAGTGTCTGGCCGGACGTGTGCCCGCGTATGCCCTGAGCGAACCTGTGTGGGATGCCGGGAACGAGCGGCCAAAGGCGATCTGCTGCGCATCGTGGCGGTCGAGGGCGACTGTGTCCCCGACCGGCGCGGTACGCTGCCCGGCCGGGGTGCCTACGTGCACCCCACCGTGGTCTGCCTCGACCTGGCGGTCCGCCGCCGGGCGTTCCCCCGGGCCTTCAGGGGCCCGGGACCGTTCGACACCGCGGCCCTGCGCCGCCACATCGAACAGTCTGCGCGAGCAGAGCAGACAGCACCGTAAGAAGCAGGAAGAAGAACGGCACGGGACACCGTGCGGTCAGGTACCTCGCGAGTCGGAAGTAGGTCGAGATTGCGATGAGCACTCGATGAGTACGCGATGAGTACGCCCATGAAGTAGCGACGGTCCGGCGGTAACCGGACCTAAAAGGAGCGAAGTGGCTAAGGTCCGGGTATACGAACTCGCCAAGGAGTTCGGTGTGGAGAGCAAGGTCGTCATGGCCAAGCTCCAGGAACTCGGTGAATTCGTCCGTTCGGCGTCCTCGACGATCGAGGCGCCGGTGGTGCGCAAGTTGACTGACGCTTTCCAGGGTGGCGGCTCCGGCCGCGCCGCAGGTAAGCCCGCAGCCCCGAAGAAGGCTGCCCCCAAGCCCGCCGCGCCCTCCCCGGCGCAGGCGGCTCGTCCGGCTGCTCCCAAGCCCGGCGCCCCGGCCCCCCGGCCGGCTGCCGCCGAGGCCCCCAAGAGCACCCCGTCCGCGGCTCCCGCCCCCGGCCCGCGCCCGACGCCCGGCCCCAAGGCCCCGGCGCCCGGCCCGAAGCCGGCTCCGGCCGCGCCCGCCGCACCGGCTCCGGCGCAGCCCGAGTTCACCGCCCCGCCGGCGGCTCCGCAGGCCCCCCGGCCCGCCGCCGCCAAGCCGGGCGGCGGTCCGGCCAAGCCCGGTGCCACCCCCGGCCCGCGCCCCGGCGCCCGTCCGGGTGCTTCCGGCCAGGGCCGTGACCAGGCCGGCGGCCGTCCCGGCGCGCCGCGTCCCGGTGGCCAGGCTCCGCGCCCCGGTGCGCGTCCGGCCGGCCCGCGTCCGGGCAACAACCCCTTCACCTCCGGTGGCTCCACCGGCATGGCGCGCCCGCAGGCGCCCCGTCCGGGTGGCGCTCCGCGCCCCGGTGGCCAGGCAGGCCCCGGTGCCCCGCGTCCGCAGGGTGCCGGCCAGGGCGGTCCCCGTCCGCAGGGTCCGGGCGGTCCCCGTCCGACCCCGGGCGGCATGCCCCGTCCGCAGGGCGGCCAGGGCGCTCCGCGTCCCGGCGGCGGCCCCGGCGGTCCGCGTCCGAACCCGGGCATGATGCCGCAGCGTCCGGCTGCCGGCCCGCGCCCCGGTCCCGGTGGCGGCGGCCGCGGTCCCGGCGGTGCCGGTCGTCCCGGTGGCGGCGGCCGTCCCGGCGGCGGCTTCGCCGGCCGTCCGGCCGGTCCCGGTGGCGGCGGTCGTCCCGGTGGTGGCGGCGGCTTCGCCGGTCGTCCCGGTGGCGGTGGCCCCGGCGGCGGTGGCGGTGGCGGCGGCTTCGGCGGTCGTCCCGGCTTCGGCGGTCGTCCGGGTGGTCCCGGTGGCCGTGGTGGCACGCAGGGCGCCTTCGGTCGTCCCGGTGGTCCGGCGCGTCGTGGCCGCAAGTCCAAGCGGCAGCGGCGCCAGGAGTACGAGGCCATGCAGGCCCCGTCCATCGGCGGCGTGATGCTGCCTCGCGGCAACGGCCAGACGGTCCGGCTGTCGCGCGGTGCCTCGCTCACCGACTTCGCGGAGAAGATCAACGCCAACCCGGCGTCGCTGGTCCAGGTGATGTTCAACCTGGGCGAGATGGTCACCGCGACCCAGTCGGTCTCCGACGAGACGCTGCAGCTGCTCGGCGACGAGATGAACTACACCGTCCAGATCGTCAGCCCGGAGGAGGAGGACCGCGAGCTTCTCGAGTCCTTCGACATCGAGTTCGGCGAGGACGAGGGCGGCGAGGAGATGCTCGTCGCGCGTCCGCCGGTGGTGACCGTCATGGGTCACGTCGACCACGGTAAGACCCGACTGCTCGACGCGATCCGCAAGACGAACGTCATCGCGGGCGAGGCCGGCGGCATCACCCAGCACATCGGTGCCTACCAGGTCTCCACCGAGGTCAACGACGAAGAGCGCAGGATCACCTTCATCGACACCCCGGGTCACGAGGCGTTCACCGCCATGCGTGCCCGTGGTGCGAAGTCGACCGACATCGCGATCCTCGTGGTGGCGGCCAACGACGGTGTGATGCCCCAGACGATCGAGGCGCTGAACCACGCCAAGGCGGCCGATGTGCCGATCGTGGTCGCGGTCAACAAGATCGACGTCGAGGGCGCGGACCCGACCAAGGTGCGCGGTCAGCTGACCGAGTACGGCCTGGTGGCCGAGGAGTACGGCGGCGACACGATGTTCGTCGACATCTCCGCCAAGCAGGGTCTGAACATCGACGGACTGCTGGAGGCCGTGGTCCTCACCGCCGACGCCTCGCTCGACCTGCGGGCCAACGCCGAGCAGGACGCGCAGGGCATCGCGATCGAGGCCCACCTCGACCGCGGCCGCGGCGCCGTGGCCACCGTGCTCGTCCAGCGCGGCACCCTGCGGGTCGGCGACACCATGGTCGCCGGCGACGCGTACGGCCGCGTCCGGGCGATGCTCGACGACAACGGCAACGCGCTGGAGGAGGCAGGCCCCTCGACCCCGGTCCTGGTGCTCGGTCTCACCAACGTGCCCGGCGCGGGCGACAACTTCCTCGTCGTCGACGAGGACCGCACCGCCCGCCAGATCGCCGAGAAGCGCGCCGCGCGCGAGCGCAACGCCGCCTTCGCCAAGCGCACCCGCCGGGTGTCCCTGGAGGACCTCGACAAGGTGCTCAAGGCCGGCGAGGTCCAGCAGCTCAACCTCATCATCAAGGGCGACGCGTCCGGTTCGGTCGAGGCCCTGGAGTCCTCGCTGCTCCAGCTCGACGTCGGCGACGAGGTCGACCTGCGCGTCCTGCACCGCGGTGTGGGTGCGGTCACCGAGACCGACATCGACCTGGCGACCGGCTCCGACGCCATCGTCATCGGCTTCAACGTGCGCGCCGAGGGGCGTGCCACGCAGATGGCCGAGCGCGAGGGCGTGGACGTCCGCTACTACTCGGTCATCTACCAGGTGATCGAGGAGATCGAGGCGGCCCTGAAGGGCATGCTGAAGCCGGAGTACGAAGAGGTCGAGCTGGGCACGGCGGAGATCCGCGAGGTCTTCCGCTCCTCCAAGCTGGGCAACATCGCGGGTGTCATCATCCGCTCCGGCGAGGTCAAGCGGAACACCAAGGCGCGCCTCATCCGCGACGGCAAGGTGGTCGCGGAGAACCTCAACATCGAGGGTCTGCGCCGCTTCAAGGACGACGTCACCGAGATCCGCGAAGGCTTCGAGGGCGGTATCAACCTCGGAAACTTCAACGACATCAAGGTCGACGACATCATCGCCACCTACGAGATGCGCGAGAAGCCCCGCGGCTGATCCGTGCAGCGTCGGTCGGGGCCGGTCGGCGGGGAAATCCCGTCGATCGGCCCCGGCCGTTGCGTGTACGGTTTCTGATGTCCCCGCCAAGCGGCAGCGGACACAGACGAGGCCCCACGGGTGGCTTTACCCGGCTCACATGTATGTAGGGACGCTGTCCTTCGACATCCTCCTCGGCGACGTGCGGTCGCTGAAGGAGAAGCGCTCCGTTGTCCGCCCCATCGTCGCCGAGCTCCAGCGCAAGTACGCGGTGAGCGCGGCGGAGGTGGGCGACCAGGACGTCTACCGCAGGGTCAGGATCGGCCTCGCGGCGGTGTCCGGGGACACGGGGCACCTCACAGACGTACTGGACCGGTGCGAGCGCCTCGTCGCCGCCCGTCCGGAAGTGGAGCTGCTGTCGGTGCGGCGGCGGCTCCACGGCGACCATGACGACTGATCCCAGGCGTCAGGGCGCCGGAAGCACCATGCTGGAAGAGAAGAAGGAGACGGACCAGTGGCCGACAATGCGCGGGCGAAGAGGCTGGCGGACCTCATCCGTGAGGTGGTCGCCCAGAAGCTGCAGCGCGGCATCAAGGACCCGCGGCTCGGCTCGCACGTGACCATCACCGACACCCGGGTGACCGGTGACCTGCGGGAGGCGACCGTCTTCTACACGGTCTACGGCGACGACGAGGAGCGGGCCAGCGCGGCCGCCGGCCTGGAGAGCGCCAAGGGCATCCTGCGCTCCGAGGTCGGGCGCGCGGCGGGCACCAAGTTCACGCCGACGCTGACCTTCGTGGCCGACGCCCTGCCGGAGAACGCCCGGACCATCGAGGACCTGCTCGACAAGGCGCGGGCCTCCGACGCCAAGGTGCGCGAGGCGTCCTCGGGCGCCGCGTACGCCGGCGAGGCGGACCCGTACCGCAAGCCGGGCGACGACGAGGATGGCGCAGCCGCCGAATGAAGCGCAAGCACACCGGGCCGGACGGTCTTGTCGTCGTCGACAAGCCGTCCGGCTTCACTTCGCATGACGTGGTCGCCAAGATGCGCGGCATCGCACGGACCCGCAGGGTCGGGCACGCGGGCACCCTCGATCCGATGGCGACCGGCGTGCTGGTCATCGGGGTCGAGAAGGCCACCCGGCTGCTCGGGCACCTCGCACTCACGGAGAAGGAGTACGAGGCGACCATCCGGCTCGGCCAGACGACCGTGACCGATGACGCCGAGGGCGAGGTCACCGGTTCGGCCGGCGCGGTCGATGTCCGGATCGAGGCCGTCCAGGAGGGCATCGCCCGGCTCACCGGCGAGATCCAGCAGGTTCCCTCCAAGGTGAGCGCCATCAAGATCGACGGTAAGCGGTCCTACTCCCGGGTCCGCGAGGGCGAGGACTTCGAGATCCCGGCCCGCCCGGTGACCGTCTCCTCCTTCGAGCTGCACGGCAGCCGGGAGGCGGTGGCCGAGGACGGCACCCCGGTCCTCGACCTCGACGTCACCGTCGTCTGCTCCTCGGGCACCTACATCCGGGCGCTGGCCCGCGACCTCGGCGCCGGGCTCGGCACCGGCGGGCACCTGACAGCCCTGCGCCGCACCCGGGTCGGCCCCTACGGGATCGACACCGCCCGGACGCTGGAGGAGCACCAGGAGGCGCTCCAGATCATGCCGATCGCCGAGGCGGCCGCGGCCGCGTTCCCGCGCTGGGACGTCGACGAGGAGCAGGCCCGTCTGCTCAGCAACGGCGTCCGGATCAAGACGCCGGGCTTCGGGGCGGCCGCGGCAGGCGCGGAGGGTGCGGAGGCCGGGTCGACACCATCCGGCGGCCCGATCGCCGTCTTCGGGCCGGACGGCCGGTTCCTGGCACTGATCGAGGAGCACGGAGGCAAGGCCAAGAGCCTGGCCGTCTTCGCGTAACCAGCCTGGCTGTCTTCGCATCACCAGCCTGGCCGTCTTCGCATCACCGCCGCGCCCGGCCGGGCCCGTCTACGGGGCCTGGCCGGGCGCTGTCCGCGCCAGGGCACCACGTTTCGCCAGGTGGGGGCGGGTGCCGCGGATTTCGCCGCGGCGCCGGCCCGCGCGCCCGTCCGGCCATACGTTCACCTCTGCGCCCCTGTTCACGCCACCGGAGCGCGGCTTTCACCCCATCGGGCAGGCGCTCGAGGTGAACCGCGGGAGCGCAGGGGGGCGCGTTCGGCGGGAGCACTGTGCGGCTGATCACCCGCTGCCTACGGTCGGCTCAACGTAAGGCCGGTCAAGGGGTGCGAGGGGGCGCGAGGGTGCGAAACCGTGCGGCGTCACGGAGCGAGGACAGGCGCCAGATGGCGACGGAGCCGGACGACATCGAGCGGGCGCTGGTGCTGATCCGCGACCCGGTCGAGCCGCCTCGCGGCTGCGCTTCCCCTGCCGAGGACCGGTCGGCCACCGGGCTGACAAGGGTGGGGCCGGCCGCGTCCCGCACCTGGGCGGCGATGTCCCCGCCCATTTCCCCGCCACTTTCCCCACCAATTCTCCCGGCAATGGCCCAGGCCACGTCACCGATGGTGTCGCCGGCGGTGGCCCCGGCAGGCGGTCCGTATGGCGCGCCTGCCGGCAGCCCGCCCGGCAGCCGGCTCGGTGGCCCGGAGCGGTGCCCGGACGGCGGCCCTGACGTCGGCCTTGGCGGTGGCCCGAGCAGCGGCCCGCACAGCGGCCTGCGCAGCGATCCGGACAGCGATCCGGACAACGGCCCGGTCGAACGGCCCGCGGTCGGCAAGGAGTTCGACAGGTTCGCCGAGCAGGGCGACGCCGTCGTCTTCGCTCTGGTCGGCCACCCGGGCACCGGCCGTACGACCGAACTGGCCGCGCTCGCCGTCCGCCGGGCGCGCGGCGACGAGCCCGCGCCCACCATCTGGCTGCGCGGTGCGGACCTGCGAGCGGACGACGGGAGCCTCAGGGACGCGGTGGACCGGGCCCTGGCCATGGTCGGACCGGGACCGGGTACCGATCGCGGCCCAGGCGTCGGCGCGGGGCCGGGCGCCGGCCGGGTCACGGGTGCGGCCCGCCCGCTGTTCGTCCTGCTCGACGGCCCCGAGGAGATGCCTCCGCCGCTGGCCCTGCGACTGGCCGCATGGACCTGGAGCACCGCTGCCTGGCTGCGTCAGAGCGGCGCCCGGCTGGTCATCGGCTGCGGCCCGGAGCACTGGGAGCAGGCCGGCGCACTCTTCCCGCCCGGCGCGCTCCACCGGCCCCGGTGGCCGGGCATCGCCCCACCGGGCGCCCCGGCCGGTCCCCTCCCCGACTGCCTGCGCCTGGGTGACCTCTCCCCGCGCCAGGCGGAGCACGCCCGGGCACGGTACGGCCTGCCCTCGGGAGCCGTGGCGGCCCGGGACGCCTACCACCCCCTGGCGCTCCGACTCCTCGCCGAGGTGCGCGCGGCGCTGGTGGGCCCAGGGGAGGGTCCGCTCGGTGCGGCGGCGCTCCTCGGACCCACGGGCGCCAGACCGCCGGGCGTGGTCTGGCCGGATCTGACCGGCGAGGCCGGTCCCTGGCCTGTGCCCGGGACGACTGACGCCGCCGCGGAGCGGACCCCGACAGCCGGGCCGCTGCCGGGAGCCGCCGGGAGTTCTCGCGCGGGGCGCGCCGGATCCCCCGACCGGTGGGAGATCTTCGCCGCCCACCTCGATCTGATGTGTCTGCGGATCGCCGTCCGGCTGGCGGAGGCCGCGAACCCGCCGGTGCGTGGCACCGCCGTGCGGCGGCTCGCGGCGAACGTGGCCGGGCAGGTCCATGAGGCGGCGCGACGCTGCCTCGGACCGGGCCAGGGGGAGCTGGACCGGGAGTCCTTCGAGGAGATCTTTCCCCGGGGCACCGGATGGGCCTCGGCGGTCCTCGCCGAGGGACTCCTGGTGCCCGCCGGCTCCGGATACCGCTTCGCCCATGAGGAGCTCGCCGACTGGCTCCAGGGCCTCCACCTCGACCTGGAGGCGGCGCTGCACGCCCTGGTCTACCGCCGCTGCGCGCCCCCGGGCGTGGACAGCCAGGACGATTCAGTCGCCCCCGGGACCGATGCTCCTGGGACTCATGCCCTCTGGGCCGACGCCGCAGGAACCGACGCCGCAGGAACCGACGCCGCAGGAACCGACGACCGCCCCGCCGATGCCGAGCCGGCGGCGGTAGGACCGGTGCCGCCAGGACCGGTGCGGGCAGGGGCCGCGCAGGCAGGGCTGGTGGAGGCGGAGCCCCGTCCACGCTTCCTGCCCGTGCCGCGCCATCGGATCGGCCCGGTGGTCCAGGCGCTGCTGCTGGTCGGCCGGCGTCAGGGTCCGGGCGGACTCGCGCCCCACCTCGGCGACCTGGCCGGGGTGGTGGACCGGGCCACGCGGCTCTGCCCGGCGGACACCCCGCGGGAGACGGAACAGCGAGCCCACACCGCGTGGTGGGCCGCGCACCTGCTGGCCGAGACCCTGCTCCGGGTGCCCGACGCCGGTCCGTACCTCCCGGTGCTCCGGCGGCTGGCCGATCAGATCACCCAGCGGTCGCTGGCGGGCGGCGGATTCGCCGTCCCCGACCGTCCGGGTGGGTCCCTGCCCGATGAGCCCGGGCTGCTGGGCGAGTTCGGGCCCTGGTTCTGGCTGCGGTTGCCGCTCGGCACCGCCGACCGTCTCGACCTGCTGCGTCGCCTTGTCCCCGCGGACGGTCCACCCCCGCCATCCCCGGAATCGTCCCTGCTCCCGCCGCCACCGCACGGGCCGGAGCACTCCGGGAGCGAGCCGGCCTCCGAATCGCCCGGGAGCGTGCCCCCCGGCGCCGCCGACCGCGCCGACCGCCTGCCCGGCCGTTTCCTGACCGCGGCCGGGGCGCTGCTGAGCGCCGAGCCCCGCGTCGTGCAGCCACTGCTCTGTGCCTGGTTCGCCGATGATCGTCCGCTGCCCGTGGCCGCCCCTGTCAGGGCCCCGCTGCCCCGGCCGACCGTCGCGTCGGCCGCGCAGGCCCTGCTCTACACCCACCGCCGCCGTGCGGTGGACGATCTCGTCGAGGCGCTGGTGGCCACCGACCATCCGCGCGCCGCGGAACTCCTCACCGCGCTCGTCGAGGACGAGCCCGCCGCGCTCTGCCGGGCTGTCGAGCGCTGGGCGTACGACGGACAACCCGACCGTCAGGCCGCCGCCGCCATCTACGGCCCGCTCGCCGCCGAACGGGCCCGTACCGAAGCCGACCGGCTGCTGCTGCGCCGGGCCGCGCTCGCCCTGCTGAACCACCCGGACCACCCCGCCGACCGCTCTACCGAACACTCCACCGACCGCTCCGCGCGCGGGGTGGCGCTCGCCCTGCTGATCCGCGACCCGGTGACACGGCCCCGGTATCTGCCTCAGGCGCTGGAGCGTTTCAGCGCCGGAGATCCGGAGTTGCCGCCCCACGCCCTGGTGGGCGCGGTGTCCACGCACCCCGAGCCGGTGCTCGCGGCGCTGCGGGCCCGGATGTCCGAACCGGGCGGGGCAGCGGGCGAGGTGCTGCGCGCGCTCGCCGAGGTGACCACCCCCGCGCTGGCCCGCCGAGCCGCCACCCTGGTGCGGGAGCTGGTCGAGCGGCGCCCGCAGACGGCCAGGTATGTCGCGGAGTTCGTCGATCGGCGGCTGGAGCAGGGCCGTGCCGCACGGGCCGTCCTCTTCCCGCTCGTCCTGGACATGCTCCGGGAGCACCCCGCCCAGGTGCGGCGGGCGCTGGTCCCGGTGCTGGCCGCCCCGGGCAGCCCGGTGTCCTGGCCGCTCCGGGAGGAGCTGCTGGACGCACTGCTGGAGCGCGAGCAGTACGGCTCCTGCGCCCAGCCGGCGGGAGGCTGCGGCAACGCCGCCGTGCTGGCCGAACTGCTGCGCGCGGCGGCGGAGGGCGCGGCGGAACGCGGCGAGGCACGTACCCGGGACCTGGTGCACCGCACCGGCATGCTGCTGGGCCGCACGCCGGAGGGCGCCGACTGGTTCGAGCGGCGCCTGGTGCAGCTGGCCCGACAGGTGCCCGGCTTCGCCAAGCTGGTCCTCGGCTGGCTGGAAGCGTCGCCGAGGGAGTGGGCGGCGGTCGTGGGAGCGAGCGCGCGGCAGCAGTGCGAACGGCTGGCACACGAGGCACCGCGCGGACCGCTGGACGCGTCTTTGGACGCATCGCCGGCCGCACCGCTGGACACACCGCTCGGAGGACCGCTTGACGAAGCGACGGGAGAACCGGCCGACGGGCCGGACGGCGAGGCTGCCGGCGAACCGTTCGGCGAAAGGTTAGGCGAGCCGTACGGCGAACCGGCTGATGAAGCGGTCGGCGGACGGGCTGACGAGCCCGTCGGCGAAGCGGTCGGCGAAGCGGTCGGCGAAGCGGTCGGCGAGGCGGTCGGCGAAGTGGTCTCCTGGGCCGACGAGCCGTTCCAGGGCCGGCCGAGCGGCAGCTGACCGGCCGGGTGAGACGCTCGTCGCACCGTTACGACACTGGTCGATGCCATGCCCGGGGCCCGGGCATGGCAGTCTTAGACCTGCGAAGTCAACAGACATGAGTTCGGGCGAGGAGCGGGCACAGTGCAGCGCTGGCGTGGCTTGGAGGACATCCCCGAGGACTGGGGACGCAGCGTCGTCACCATCGGCTCCTACGACGGGGTGCACCGTGGGCACCAGCTGATCATCGGCCGGGCCGTGCAGCGGGCCCGCGAGCTCGGCGTGCCGACGGTCGTGGTCACCTTCGACCCGCACCCCAGCGAGGTCGTACGCCCCGGCAGCCATCCGCCGCTGCTGGCCCCGCACCACCGGCGCGCGGAGCTGATGGCCGAGCTGGGCGTGGACGCGGTGCTGGTGCTGCCGTTCACCGCGGAGTTCTCGCGGCTCGCGCCCGCCGATTTCGTGGTGAAGGTGCTGGTCGACAAGTTGCACGCGCGGCTCGTGGTGGAAGGACCCAACTTCCGCTTCGGCCACAAGGCCGCCGGAGATGTCGCCTTCCTCCAGGAGCTGGGCGCCACCTACGACTACGAGGTCGAGGTCATCGACCTGTACGAGCGCGGCGACGCGGGCGGCGGCGAGCCGTTCTCCTCCACCCTGGCCCGCAGGCTGGTCGCGGAAGGCGACGTCGCGGGAGCGATGGAGGTCCTGGGGCGGCCGCACCGCGTGGAGGGCATCGTGGTGCGCGGCGCCCAGCGCGGCCGCGAGTTGGGTTACCCCACCGCCAACGTCGAGACACTGCCGCACACCGCGATCCCCGCCGACGGGGTCTACGCCGGGTGGCTGACCGCGGACGGCGAGGTCATGCCCGCCGCCATCTCGGTCGGTACCAACCCGCAGTTCGACGGCACGGAGCGGACCGTCGAGGCGTACGCGATCGACCGCGTCGGGCTGGAGCTGTACGGGCTCCACGTCCAGGTGGACTTCCTCGCCTACCTGCGCGGACAGGAGAAGTTCGCGTCCATCGAGGCGCTGCTGGACCGCATGGCCATCGATGTGAAGCGGGCCCGCGAGCTGGTCGAGGAGCACACCGCGCGGGCCTGACGGCGGCGCACAACGGGACAAGCGGCGCACCACAGGACAAAGGGGCAGGCCCCGGGCATCGTGCCCGGGGCCTGCCCCTGTCTTGTCTGTGGCGGGCACGGCCGTTCCGCGGTGCGCCTTCGCCGCCGGCCTGCCGCGCCTGTCCACTGAGTGGACAGGTCCCTTACCGGGCCTGCCCGTTACCGGACAGGCTCGCTACCGGGCAGGCCCGCACCCGGACAGGCCGTCCGCCCCGAGGGCCGGAGCGTGGACGGGGCCGGTGGCCGGGCGGGACCGCAGCCCGGGCGGGGCCGGTGGCCGGACGGGGTCGTGGGACCACGCCCGGCTGGGCGTCACTGCTGCGGCGCGGCGGGCGGCTGCGGGAAGCCGTACCCCTCACCCTGGCCGGCGGCCGGGGGCTGAGCCGTCTCGGCCCCAGGCGCGCCCGGCTGCCCGGCCTGCCCCGGCTGCGGCCATGCCTGCCCCGGCTGCGGGGCGTACGGCTGACCCGGGATCGGCATCGGCGCCGGAGCGGGGGCCGCCGCGCCCGGCTGCGGCTGCTGCCAGCCACCCTGCGGCCCGGCTGGCTGCTGCGGCTGCCCGTACCCCTGCGGCTGCTGGCCGGCCGGCCCGGCCTGTCCGGGCTGGAACGGCTGCCCCGGCAGGAATTGCTGCGCCCCGGGCTGCACCGGCTGTGCTCCGGGCTGACCAGGCTGCCCGGGCTGTCCAGGCTGCTGCCCGGGCTGGGCGTACGGGCCCGGCTGGGCGTACGGCCCTGCCTGCCCGGGCTGCTGGCCCGCCGCGCCCGGCTGAGGCTGGCCCGGCTGGGCCTGCCCCGGCAGGAACGCGCCCGGCTGGCCCGGCGCCTGCTCCTGGCCCGGCATCGGCGGCGCCATGTGCGGCGGCTGGCTGCTGCCGTCCGCCGTCCACAGCCCCTGCGCCTGCTGAGCCCGGGTGAAGTCCTCGGCGACCATGGCGGAGAGGTTGAAGTACGCCTCGCGGGTCTTCGGCCGCATCATCTCCAGGTCCACCTCGGCGCCCGCTGCCAGGTGCTCGTCGAACGGCACGACGACCACCCCGCGGCAGCGGGTCTCGAAGTGCGACACGATGTCCTCGACCTTGATCATCTTGCCGGTCTCGCGCACCCCGGAGATGACGGTGATGCTCCGCGAGACCAGATCGGCGTAGCCGTGCGCGGAGAGCCAGTCCAGCGTGGTGCTCGCACTGCTGGCACCGTCCACGGACGGAGTGGAGATGATGATCAGCTGGTCGGCGAGGTCGAGAACCCCGCGCATCGCGCTGTAGAGCAGGCCGGTGCCCGAGTCGGTGAGGATGATCGGGTACTGCTTGCCCAGCACGTCGATGACCCGCCGGTAGTCCTCGTCGTTGAACGTCGTCGACACGGCCGGGTCCACGTCGTTGGCGAGGATCTCCAGCCCGGACGGCGCCTGCGAGGTGAACCGCCGGATGTCCATGTAGCTGTTGAGGTACGGGATCGCGGTCACCAGGTCGCGGATGGTCGCACCCGTCTCGCGCCGCACCCGGCGGCCGAGGGTGCCGGCGTCCGGGTTGGCGTCGATGGCGATGACCTTGTCCTGCCGCTCGCTGGCGAGCGTGGCACCCAGCGCGGTGGTCGTGGTGGTCTTGCCGACACCGCCCTTGAGGCTGATCACCGCGATGCGGTAGCAGGACAGCACCGGAGTGCGGATGAGCTCCAGCTTCCGCTGCCGCTCGGCCTCTTCCTTCTTGCCGCCGATCTTGAACCGCGAACCGGCCGGATTCCCCTGCTTCTTGGGCTTCGGCTTGTTGCGGAGCAGACGGTCCGAGGACAGCTCCACCGCGGCGGTGTAACCCAGCGGGGCGCCCGCGCCGTGCCCCGGCCGCTGCCGCTGCTCCGGCGAGACGGCGGGCCAGCCACCGGCTCGGGGATCGGACGGGCCGGCCGGCTGCGAGGCACCGGCCTGCGGGTCGCTCGCCTGCTGCGGGTATCCGTAACCGCCCGCGGCGGCAAGCCCGGCGGCCGCGGCAGCCGCATCCGGCGCACCCGCGCCGATGGGTCCGGCGGGGCCGGGCTGACCGGTGACCGGGGCACCGTAACCGGCCGGCCCGGGCTGACCGGTGACCGGAGACGCGCCGACCGGCCCCTGCGCCGCACCGGCACCGGGGAACTGCCCGGCGCCTGGGAACTGGCCCGAGCCGGGGGTCTGGTCCGCACCAGGGAACTGGCCGACACCAGGCGTCTGGCCCGCACCAGGTGCCTGGGCGGCATCGGCACCCTGGGCCGCACCCGGGGCCTGGGCGGCGAACGCACCGGGGTGCGCGCCGGCGACCTGACCGCCGCCCTGCCGGCCCTGTTCCGGGCCCGCGGCTGCCGTGCCTGCCTGGGCGTATCCGTAGCCGGGCTGCGCGGCGCCGGCCTGCGGCGCCACCGGACCCTGCTGCTGACCGGGCACCTGCGCCCCGGCGGCGGGCTGCGGAAAGCCGTAGCCGCCCTGCGGGAAACCGTAACCGCCCTGTGGGAAACCGTAACCGCCCTGCGGAACGGCTGCGTTCGGGAAGGCCGGGTTCGGGACCCCCGGAGCGGGCGCCGGAGCGGGCGCCGAAGCGGACGGTGTCGCGGGCCCGGAGCCGGGCGTGCCCTGGTCCGGCACCGGCCCGTCCGCCCCTGCCTGCGGGAAGCCCTGGCCACCGGCTACCGGACCAGGCTGCGCGGGACCGCTCTGCTGAGCCGGGACGAACGCGGCAGGCTGCTGCCCACCGACTCCCGGCTGCGGGAAGCCGTACCCGCTCGGCGCGCCGGCGCCCTGCGGAGCCGGCGCACCATGGCCCGCGAAGCCCGGCCCGGCGGCGTCCGACGCGGGCGAGACCTGACCAGGAACCGCCCCCACGCCCGGAGCGGCGTCGGCCGGCTCCGATCGCGGATATCCGTAGCCACCCGCGGCAGCGGAACCGTCCTGCGCCACGGGCGCGTTCAGGCCACCGCCGGCACCCGGGACGCCGTCTGCGGGGACCGGGTAGCCATAGCCACCGGCCGCGCCGGGAACGGCGGAGGCCGATCCGGGGAGCGGCTGAGCGCCCGCACCGGGGCCGTAGGACGGTACGGCGTCGCTGGGCTCCGGCTGCGGGAAGCCATAACCGCCGGGCGCGCCGGCGGTGTTCGAGGCCGCGGCCGGAACCGGACCCTGGCCGGCGAAGGGCGCATGACCCGGCCCCGTGGCCGGTGCTGCCTGGCCCTGCGTACCGGCCGGAGCCGGCCAGGAGGCGGCCGGCTGCCCGAAGGACGCAGCCGGGGCGACACCGAAACCGGCACCTCCGGCCGCCTGGCCCACGGCTCCGCCCTGCGGCTCGGCCGACGCCGCCGCACCGTCGACCGGCGACGGCCACGGGCTGTCCGACGTCGGGGTCACCGAGCCGCCGACCACACCGGAGGTGGCGGACGGGCTGGCGGAAGAGGTGAGGTCGCCATGGGTGCTCTGAGGCGTCGTGCTCTGCGGCGCGGCGGGCTCGAAGTCCGGCGGCAGCGGCGGCAGCCCACCCTGCGGGACGGGCGGCGGAGTCCAGGCGGCGGCCGGCTTCTCACGGGAGGCGTACAGCGGCGGGGGAGTGTCCTCCGGCTCGGCCGCCGCCGAGGAGGCGTCAGCCCCGGTGGACGGGACGGCGCCCGTGGGGGACGCAGGACGGTCTGCGGCGACCTTGCGACGCAGCGCGGCGCTGGAGAACTGCATCGTGCCGGCGCTGCCCAGCGTTCCGTCCGCAGCCGCGGCCGGAGCCGCGCCCCCGGCAGAACCGGAATCCGGCCCGGCGGCCCCCGCACCGGTGTCCGTACCCGAGGTGTGCTCCGCTTCCGCGGCCGCGCGCTCCTGGATCTCGCGGCGCAGGGCGGCGGTCGAGAAGCGCATCGTGGCACTGCTGCCGACATTCCCGCCGTCGCTGTCGCCGTCGCCCCCGGCATCATCGGCAGGCGCGCCGAAGGAGAAGGAATCCGCGCTCAGCGGCTCCGGCTCGGCCTCCGTGTCGTCCTCAGGCGCGTCCTCGTCATCCTGGTCATCCTCGGAGACCGGCTCACCGCCGGCGGCGTCCTCCGCAGTCCCCTCCTCGGAGGCCGCGGCGCCGTCATCGGACGCCGCATCGCGCTCATCGGCGGCGCTGTCGCCGGAATCGCCATCGACGTCCTGCCCGGCTTCCTCCGCGGAAGCGGAAGCGGAATCCGACTCCGCGTCATCGGCGGCGTCCGATACGCCGGAATCCTCACGAGAATCCAGCCCGGTGCCCCAGTCGTCGTCTCCGGCGGCCTCGCCCGACATCGCAGACTCCGCGCTCGGGTTTGGTTCCGTCTCCGGTTCCATCTCCGATGCGGCGTCCGGCGCGTCGGCATCGCTTGCGTCCGTCGCATCGGCGGCATCGGTGACATCGGCGACATCCGTGCCCACTCCGACAACCGGCGGAACAGGCAGCGACGTCGCGGACCAGGCACCCGCGTCACCGGACCCGGCAGGCTCATCGCCGAGCGAATCATCCCCGTACGACCCGGTATCCGCGGGCGACGCGGCGGGCAGTTCGAAGTCCTTCCCCGCCTCTTCGTCCGTCGAGGTCCCAGCCTGCGGAGCGGCGGCCGGAGGCGCCCAATCCGTCGTGAAGCCGCCCGAATCCGTCGCGCTGGGGCCCACCAGCGGGCTTCCCGTCGGCGGCGGCGGAATCAGCCCCGTGGGCCCGCCCATGGCCGACTGCGCTGCCGGGCCGGTGGCGGCCCCCGGGCCGCCGGCGGCGCCCGTGGCACCCTCCGACGACGCGGCAGACGGCGACGCGGCAGGCGACGACGCGGCCGACGACGACGCGGCGTCCTGCGTGTACCAGGACGGCGTGCTGTAGTCGATGGTGAACTCGCCCGTGTGCTCGGGATCCGCGTCGGACCGATCATCGCCGGGTGTGGTTCCGCCCGTGCGGATCTCGTCCCGATCGCTGCTCACAATGCCTCCTGGTGTGGTCGAGCACCTTGTATTTCTTGGCGAGGCCGATCGTTGCCGTCGTGCGTCCGACCGCTCGGCTTTCCCCTTGTGTGACGCCGGGACCCCGCGAACAGGTTCTCCACCGTGCACAACAAGACTAATCACCGACGGCGGCGCGACGGCAGGCCCGCCCCCGCCCTGTCCCACGACCGGTACCCACACCCATCTCGCCCATACAGTGCGAGCAGGGAACTCTGACCAAGGGACGGGTCAATACCCGTCAACCCGCGTCAATCCACCCGACGCGGCGCGCCCAGCAGTCCGGATTCGGCGTCGGTCGCCTGCAATGTCACGTACTGGCGCCAGCCCCGGGTGCACCACAGGGTGACCCAGTCGGGCAGCGTGGGCAGCGCTTCGACATCCGCCCGCGGCAGCGCCATGATGCGACCTATCTCCTCGGCCTCGTCAGGAGACACCCGCTGCACGCCGACCAGTCCGGCGTGCTCCAGGAACCGCGGTGCCACCGGACTCAGATAGGGCAGCAGCGTCAGTACCGCCTGCCAGGGCGCGGCCGTCACGCGTCCACGAGGCGGACGCATCCCGCAGTCCCGGACGACGAGGACGGGCCCGCGCACCGAGGCGCCCTGCGGCGCGACCCGGCCCACCTCGTGCGTCACCATGCACGGATGGCCGCCGCCCGCCGCCTGCACCAGATGCGCCCATGCCTGAGCCCGCCCGGTCTCCACCGCGACACGGGTGCCGGTGCCGGCCGTCCGCAGCGCGAGCACCTGCGCCGTCCACAGTCCGCCCACCAGGACCACATCGAAGGGCGCGGGCCGGTTCAGCCCGAGCAGCACCGGTTCGCCACCCTGGTCGACGCCGGCGACCACGCCGTCATCGCCGACCGGGAGAGCGAGGCCGGACAACTGGTCCACGCTGATGCTGTGCCGGTCCCGGCGCGGCCCGAGCAGCCCGAACCCGAACCGGGAAGAGCGACCCGTGGCGCGCGATCGAGCCGACCGCGGATCCCCCGCGTCACCAGCGGACCCCGGCGCCCCCGGTGAACCGTGTGCCCCCGGTGAACCCTGTGCCCCCAGTGAACCTGGTGCCCCCACCGCACCCGGCGCCGCCGGGGCGTACCCACCTGGCATCGTCTGCGGCAGCGAACCCCGCTGCGTCGGTACGGACATCAGCGCGTCCCTCCCAGCGGAAGCGTGGCCAGCACGCCCGGCACCTGCTCACGATCCAGCCGCACCAGCCCGGCCCTGGCGCCCCTCGCCACCTGCTCCAACTCCCGTCGCGCCGCGACCAGCTCGTCGTCACTTCGGGTGGTGACCCGCAGGTGCCCGCTGACCACGGCCTCCTGCCTGCCCCCTCGGCTCAGCGTCAGACTGAAAGTGGTGGCCAGCGCGCGCACCGACGTCAGCTGCGTCACCAGCCGCGCCAGTGTCGCCGCCCCGGACGCCCCCGCGCCCAACTGCGGCCAGCGGCCCAGCCAGTACGTCGTGTGGCGCCGGTCGTCGCAGCGCCAGGTGCGGGCCGACTCCACCGTGCGCCGTGCGGCGCCACCGGCGCGCCCGGCCGCCCCGGACTGGGCCGCGGCCGCTATCGGGTCGGCGCAGGCAGCGGCCGCGACCGCCGCGACCAGCCCGTCCTCACTCAGCACCGTCGCCCGGAAGCCCGCGCCCGCAAGGCGGCTCGCCAACTGGTCGGCCACCCGCAGCAGGCAGCGCTGAGCCCCCTCGAGCCCGCCGCCCCGCGCCTCCACCGCTTCCGCGCACAGCTCCGGATCCAACTTGAGGGCGATCCAGGTCAGCCGGATCGCCGGAGCACCCGTCTGCGCCTGCAGCGGGCCGTAGTTGCGGGTGGCCACCGCCTGCGCGGGAAGGTGCGCGGCCGGGGCCGGCTGCGTCTGCTGGACGATCTGCGCCGACTCCAGCCGTATCCCGTCGACCTCCAGAGCGTCGTGCACCAGCCCCAGCGGAAGGGCCCGTTCGCCGCCGCGCGGCCGCAGCGCCGGGTCACGGGGGTCGACCTGGATCACAGCGGTGAGAAAGGTCCCGTCACCGATCAGGCCGACAGGCCGCCGCTCCCGGTCGGTGAAGCCGTACGTCCGCAGGGCGGGCTCGCACTCGACGACCGGCACCAGCCCCGCATCGGTGTCCGGCGGCACGACCAGCCCGGCCGCCCGCCGCTTCCGTCGTCGCAGGGCGAACGCGGTGGTCAGCCACTCGGGCAGCGACCGCCGGTGCCGCCGCACCAGCGCGAGCGCCACCAGCGCCGCCGCGACCACGGACGCGGGTACCAGCAGGAGCGTGTCGGCCACCCACGCCACCAGCACCACCGCGGCGGCCGCCTCCAGCAGCACGAGCTGCTGGAGCGGGAAAGCCCCGGAACGGCCCGGACGGGACGCGACCCGCATCACCGCGGCGGCGGCCGGCGCAGGAGCGGCGGCAGCGGCAGGAGCCACGGAGGCAGGCCCCGCAGGCCCGCCCGACGCCTCCGGCGCCCCGGACGCGGCGAAACCGCCCGGAGCCGGAGCCGCCGGCGGCGCGGCCGTACCCGAGCCCCTGACCATCCCCCATACCCCCTCGAATTCCGAACTCCACCACCGGCCGCCGCGCTTGACGACGCCCGGCACACACCGCGAACTCGCGCCCGGAGTCCGGCGCATGACGCTGCGAACCCCACGCGGAACGCGCGGTGACCGACCCGCACGCAACGTGTCGATCCGTACACGGCATAGTAGGGGGCCGGTCTGACAAAACGACGGCCCGGGGGAGTAGCAGACACCGATGGCATCACGGCGGGATGAGCTCAACGCGTACACCTACGCAAAGAAACGACTGGTCGCCGCCTTCCTCCAGCCCTCGCCCACCGGCACGGAGGAAGGCGCTCCGCGCCCGCTGCGCGCGATCCTCCCCGGAGTCATCATCGGAGCGCTGATCCTGGCGGGCTTCGGCGCCTGGGGCATGTTCCGGCCCAAGGCCCCCAAGGGCTGGGACGAGCCCAAGGCCAACATCATCATCGGCAGTGAGTCCACCACCCGCTATGTGGTCCTGGAGACCAAGGGGAAGGCGCAACTCCACCCGGTCCTCAACCTCGCCTCCGCCAAGCTGGTGCTCGACCCCGGCAAGGCCAAGGTCATCAAGGTCGACGAGAAGGTGCTGGACAACGGCGACCTCCCGCACGGCCCCACCATCGGCATCCCGTACGCCCCCGACCGCCTCCCCAGCGCCGAGGAAGCCGGCAAGGCCAAGCGGTGGGCCGTCTGCGAACAGCCGGGCGGCAAGGGCAGGAACGTACAGACGGCGACGTTCGTCTTCGCCGAGCGCGAGGCGGAGGAGCGCACCGACGGCAGCGAGCGGCTGCACGGCGGCCAGGTGCTCTACGTGGAGGAACCCGACAGCGGAGCCCGCTACCTTGTCGATGCCAAGGGCACCAAATACCTGGTCGGCGGTGCGCAGTGGCGTGAACACTCGCCAGCGAGCACGGCCGACGACAACGACCTTCTGTTGAAGGCCGTGGTGGGGGAGAACCGGAAGCCGCAGCGTGTCACCAAGGAGTGGCTCGGCACCCTGCACGACGGCACCCCCATCACTTTCCCCGAAGTACCAGGCATCGGCTCCCGGGCGGGCGTCGAGGGCCTCACCGCGGGGAAGGACAAGGTCGGCATGGTGCTCCTGGCAGAGACCGGCTCCGGCCCCCAGCACTACGTCGTGCTGCCCGGCCGGATCGCCCCGGTCACTGACTTCACCGCCCGGCTGCTGCTCGGTTCGAAGGCGGCGGTCCCGCTCGGGCAGACGGGGCACCCCAGCGGAGTGGCGCCCGGAATCCGCTCCACCGGAACGGTCTTCTACGGAGACCGCACCTGGCCGCGCCAGCGCACCGACCAGGTCAACTTCACGGGTAGCGGCCGCGCCCGGGACACGGTGTGCAGCGTGCTGCGAGACGTCAGCGGCAACAACACACCCCGGCTGAGCACCTGGGCTGGCAGGGACTTTCCCGCGACCATCGTCGAGGGCGGCAGCAGCACGTATGTCACCCCGGGCACCGGCCTGCTGTATCGAGAGATCAGCGGCAACCAGTCCCGATCCGGTTCGCACTTCCTTGTGACCGACACCGGTCTGCGATACGCCGTGCAGAACAACACCGACGGCAGTACCGGTAAGTCGAAGATCGACACCGGAACGAAGGACGGACCGAACGCCACCGCCCAGCCCGGCGACCAGACCACCAGTGACCAGCAACAGGCGGGTGAGGCTCGCATCCGCCTCGGCTACAAGGATGTCGAGCCGGTGCGCGTGCCCAAGGAATGGTCACAGTTCCTGTCCAGAGGTCCGCGGCTGGATCGCAACAGCGCCCTGCAGCCACAGGCTTCGTAGCACGGCCGGGAAGAGTGACGATGACAATGCCACGCATAAAGCAGGCAGCGGCAGTCACCGTGGCCGCCTTGCTCGCAGCAGTCTCCGGAGCCTCTGCCCCCTCCTTTACCTCCGAGGCCGCCGCCCATACCACCCTGTCCGGCGTGGGCGAATGCACCTATCCCATGAAGGAGCAGTACAAGCCGCGTCCCTGGGCACTGCAGCGCGTCGCCCTCGACGAGCTGTGGCGGGAGACCAAGGGAGAGGGCATCCGCGTCGCCGTCATCGACACCGGAGTGGACGA
Source organism: Streptomyces sp. JLBT605 (assembly GCF_058215555.1). Classification (NCBI taxonomy): domain Bacteria; kingdom Bacillati; phylum Actinomycetota; class Actinomycetes; order Kitasatosporales; family Streptomycetaceae; genus Streptomyces; species Streptomyces sp. JLBT605. The sequence goes on along the minus strand of NZ_CM177087.1, from coordinate 1,559,349 downwards.
CCGCAATCCGCAGCTGCGTGGCGCCGTCGACAAGGCCAGTGGCCTGGACCTGATCGGCAAGGGCAAGGACAAGGACCCGACCCATGACGAGGTGGGCCACGGCACCAAAGCCGCTGGCCTGATCGCTGCCCGGCCCTACAAGGGCACCGGCGTCGTGGGCCTTGCGCCCAAGGCGACGATCATCCCCATCCGGCAGAACGACGACAAGAGTAAGGGCGACACCAACACCATGGCGCAGGCTATCCGCCACGCCATCGCCCAAAAGGCGAGAGTCATCAACATCTCGCAGGACACCGTGAAGCCCCTCTCCGATGACTCCAAGCTCGCTCAAGCGATCCGGGAGGCGCATGAGGCGGGCATCGTTATCGTCGCCTCAGCCGGGAACGACGGCGCGGACGGCAAGCTCAGGAAGACCTACCCCGCGTCGTTCCCCGGTGTGCTCGCGGTCGCGGCCTCGGACCGCAACAACGAACGCGCGCCCTTCTCGCAGAGCGGCCACTTCGTCGATGTCGCGGCGCCCGGCGTCGACATGGTCTCCACCGTGCCCGGCTTCGGCCAGTGCGCGGACAACGGAACCAGCTTCTCCGCCCCGTACGTCGCCGGCGTCGCCGCCCTCCTGCGAGCCAGGTACCCCAATTGGAGCGCGGACGAGGTCATCGCGCAGATCGAGCAGACCGCGGATCGTGTCGTCAACGGCCGTGATCCGTATGTCGGCTGGGGGGTCGTCGACCCCGTCCGAGCCCTGAAGGAGAACGACGGCCGCCCGATCAAGGAGGTGACCCTCGACCCCGGCCCCGGTGAGGACGTCGCCCTGCCCGAGCCCGCCGCCCTGACCTTCGGCGAAACGCCACAGGAGCGCAGAGAGCGGCTTGCCACCTACACGGTGGGCGCCGCCGCCCTCCTGGTCGCCGTCATCGCGGGCGTCTCCATCGTGGCCCGCGACTGGCGCCGCCGACGTCGTCCATGAACTGCGGCGTCGTCAGATGGCCCACGCAACTTTCTGCCGCCTATGTCCGAGAATCGCCAAATCGGCTGAGCGGTCAACGTAGTTGGGTCGTCACCCTGGGAGGTCTAGAGTGGCTTGTGAAGTCATCTACACCGCCGGGGGAGAGCGGAGTAGCGGTCGTGGATACGACGAGATCCATACGGGGTAGGCGGCCCGTTCCCAGCGGTTGCAGGCGAGGACGCGCGAGTTCTCCCTGACCGACGCCGACTTGGCGCTCTCGTCCGCTCTCTGAGGGCGGCGATCCCATAAGTGACAAGGAATGAGGAACGATGAGTCTGAAGCTCACCAGTGAGCAGATGCTGAAGCTGGAGCAGCAGATCGACGGTGTGATCTCCAGCATGAACGGTCAGGTCAACGACCTCGAGAGCGTGATCGAGATGCTAGCCGCCCATTGGCAGGGGCAGGGTGGGGGCCAGTTCCGTACCGCGCAGCGGGACATCAACAACTACCAGCGGAATCTGAGCAACCTGATGGGTCAGGTGCGCGAAGCCGTCGAGATGACGCGGAAGAGCGGTGGCGCGAACGACGAAGGGGTGGCCGCGGCCATGAAGGGCGTGGACGTGAACGGCAACGCGTCCGGAAGCGGGATGGTTTCTGCTGGGTCCTATGGCGAGACCGGCGGGGAGTTCAAGCAGTACTCCAAGCTGAGCGATCTCTGATCCTCTTGTCACGGACGGAGTACAGCCATCATCACCTCTTTTGAAAGGAATTGTCGATGAGTGCCGACAACTTGGGCGAGATTGCCGTTCAGTATGGCTCCCTGACGAACGCAGCGGAGAGCATCAGGAATTCCGCCAAGCGCCTCCGCGGCGACATCGAGACGCTGCAGGGCGAGGTGGCCCGTGTGGCAGAGGCGTGGGAGGGTGAAGCGCACACGCGTTACGCCCAGGTGCACGCGAACTGGGACCGTCAGGCCGACGGCCTGTACAACACGCTGATCAAAATCGCCGGCCTGGTCGAGCAGGCGAGCAGCGACTACCAGACCACGGACAAGAAGGCCGCCACGTACTTCGACATCTGAGCCCGCCGGCGCGGCTCGAGCGCTGGGACAACGAGGTGGGGTCCGCCGCTTGTGCGGCTGGACCCCACCTTTGCTGCGTCAGGAGAAGGAGATCTTGTTGTCGCAGCGCATGTTCTCGAGGAGTCCCTTGGTGGCCGCTGTCATGACCCTCTGCCGGGTCTCCTGAGTCAGGCCCAGGTTGTCGGTCAGCGTGCCCGTCAGCGCCAGCGGCTTCTTCAGTTTGGCCTTCCGCGCGAGATCAGGGCGTTGGCAGTCGACCATCAATTGGGTACGCGGGGAAGACCATACGGTGGATTTTCCGGCCCGTCTGGAGCTTTCGGGGAAGACGGCAGGCCCCCATGCAAAATGGATCTCAAGAAGCCGCTTCTTCCCTGTTTTGTCATTGAACCCGCACGGAACGGCGTCGCCTTCCTTCATGTCCATCGCCGAGTCAAGATATCTTCCACCGCCGGCGAAGAACAGGAGGTCGTCGCGGATGACGTCCACCTGACTGATTCCATGCCGCTGACGGAACTCTGTCGCTGGGCCCTTGTCGAAAATGCCTTCGCAGGCATCTGTCAGCGACTTCAATTTGACTACACGCTGTGTTTCTTCAGAGGCTTTGTCGTGCTCGCCCTGGCATGCCGTCAGGAGAAGTGATGCACATGCCAGTGAGGCCATGAAGACGGCACGAGACCTACGAGTGATTGACATGGTCAGCCCGGATTCCGGCTCTGGATGGCTTGAACGCCGCTTCGGTAAGAGAATTCGAGTTTACGCTTTGTGCTCTCGTACCATGGATCACCTGAAAACTCAGGATGCAGGCGATCGTAAATATCAAGCGGATTGGCGGCTCGAATTTCGGACGTAGAATTGAAGTCTGCTCGGGTTTTCACCGACTTCGCATCAATCTCGTCTTCCATTTCCTTGATCTTCTTTTCGACATCCTCGTCGATCGAGAGACCGGTGAATGTCTCGACGATTCCCGCGGTGGTTTCCATCAGGGTCGGCACAGCGAAGGCCACTGCCGCGCCTGTTTGCGGACCTGCGAAGGGTGTCGATGCCGCGCCAGCCGTGACCGCAAGGGTTTGACTGATGGCTGCCTTGTTCCACTCCCCGTCCTCCTCAATGTTCCTCCCTTCTTCTTCCTTCTTGTCGTTGATGCCTTCCTGGATAGTGTGAGCATATGCTTCGTTGAGTGCGCCCTGGACTCCGGCTCCGGTTTGGATTATCTCCGACAGTTGGCTGTTCGGCTCGCCATGGGCCACAAGTGCACTAGTGGTGTACTGGTGTTGTGCGGCCGAGAGGACTTTGTAGCCGTCCTCGGTGGAACCGGCCTCTCGCAGGAACCCAAGAGTCAGTTCATTCGAAAGGTCGATGTGGCCCGAGCCCTCATGATGGAAGGCCCTTGCGCGGAGTGGTTTGTTGTATTCGGTTTCACCGAAATTGAGGCCGTAATCTAGGTCATCGATGTAGCCTGCGCCGATTTTCGCGACGCTTTTATTCAGTGTCGACTTGTCATCCAGGATGCGGCCAGTGTTTTCGGGATCGCCGACTATTGAAATCACTTGACTTGCCACATTGGCGCTGGCTCCGTCGCGGTGCAGGCCCATTTCAGGGTGTCCGTACGGATGCCCGAGAGACGCAGCCTCAAGGGCATGGCCAAGCTTGTCGCGTCCGTTTTCGTCGGGCCAGTCGCGATCCTTCAACAAGTAGGTAAGATCGGCATTTGGTTCCGCTGAAACACCTGAACTCTGGAATCCGTCCTGGTGGAACACCGCCTGTGCCGCCTCTGGGTTGTTCCCCAGGGCCTGCATGTACCCGCCCATGGGGTCCACTCCCTGGTCGGCGTCCTTGTCGAAGTCGAGATACGGCTTCTCCCAGTCCGATTCCCAGAAGTCCTTCAGGTTGCGCTTGTGCTTCCGGTCGAACTCGAGCAGGCCGTCTGCGCGCCCGTCCTTGCTATCGGGATCCTTGATCCCCTTCCCGTAATCGACCAGGAAGTCCTTGTCATACTCGCCGTACTTGAGGAGCGAACTCATGAGATGGAAGCCGTACGGCTTTCCGAATGAGCCCTCCTTCGAAACGCGCTCCGGCCCGAGCTCGACAATGTCTCGCTTCCATTGAATCATCGCATCCGAGTCGGAATGCGAGGCAGTCGCAAGTGTGAACCCCAGGGACTTCTGAAGCCTTTTCAGGTACCGTACTCGTTCTTCATTTCCGGGTGTCGTATCGTCCGTGACCGCTTCCCAGAATTCCAGTGTCCCTCTGGCTTTCAGCTTGGTGGCGAACTTCTCTGCGAAGAAGGGATCCCCTTCGTGTCGGGCCAGGAGCGCGTTCGCCTCCTTGATCTGCTCAGGGGATAGACGGTCTCCCGACTGTGCCAGTTCGGTCACCGTAGCGAGATCCTTGAGGGCATCCTCCTTGCCCCACACTCCTTGCTGGATGCTGAGGTAGGCATTCTCAGTGAAGCCCCTGTCGCGGCCGTTGACATCCTGTGACAGGATCCAGGCGAGGGCTTCGTCGGCCGTCGTGGCGTCCCCCACCGCCGTCCGGATGGACTTGTTGTAGCTCTGTACAGCCTCCACGTATTGCTTGGCGTGAGCCGCCTTCTCTTCGCCGGTGTATTCGTCCGCATCGCTCTTGTTCAGGCTGTAGCTGACGTTGCCCTCCTTGTCGATCAGGAGGTTCTTGTCGTCTTCGGCGAGCTTCTTGTATTTCTTGACAGTGTCCCGTGCGCTTTTGAACTTGGCGTAGGCGTCGCTGAGCAGCAAGTGGATGTCTTCCGCTTCGCAGGCCCATTGCTCAATCTGCTGTGAGACGCTGTTCGCCTTCTTCTGTGCGGCCTCTCCTGAGTGCCCCTGCCAGTCGGCATTTTTCAGCGGTGTCTCGACCTGGTCCTTGAAGTTCGTGCCCACCTGCCTGATCTTGCCAGGCAGGATCTTCCATTTCTGGACGGCTTCGTTGAGAGGGGTGAGGTTGGCTTTGAGGATGTCGTTATAGGTGACCACAGAACCTCAATTCGTCGCTGGACAGCAGGCGTGTCGTGTGCGGGACCGTAAACGTGCGACCTGCTAGTCGCTGTCCTTCTTTCCCTTCTTGTCCCCTTGTTTCACGTTCTCGCCTTCCCTCTTGGCCCTCTCCCCGGTCTGCTTGTCCGTCGTTTCGAAGAGTGTGGCCGTCGACCTGAGTGCGGGGGCGAGCTTCTGGTCCAGAAGCCCTCCGAGGTACCGCATCTGATCCCGCCAGCGCTCCTGGAAGTCATCGAAAGCGGACGCCGAGTCGAAGCCTTTGAGACCGGCCTTGATCTCGCCGGTCTCTTTCATCGCCTCGTTGTCCAGATCCCGGACGGTCTTGGCGATGCCCTCCGCCTTCTGCGCCTTGGCCCGAAGCGTCGAACCGGACACCTTCAAGTTCTTGGCGCCGGCTCTGCCTCCGGCCTCGTTGAGCCGCATACTCGTGACGGACTGCTTCGCCTCAGCCTTGAGCGAGGCCCACTCCTGATCGAACGACACCGTTCCTCCTATTGCTCGGGCAACCAGCCGATCTGAACCAGCGGAGCCCCTCGGCGGCGGGAGACGAAGACGCCTCGTCCCGGCGGCATCGGCCGTGGGCGCACCCGGCCGAGGATGTCTCCCTCGCCGGGGTCTCCGGAGAGGATGATGCCCTGGGCGCCGAGCTCCTTGATGCGTTGCATGAACGGCTCATACAGAGCCCGGGAGGCGCCCGCGGAGCTGCGGGCGATGATGAAGCGGACGCCGATGTCGCGGGCGAAGGGCAGGTTCTCCGTGAGCAGCGCGAGCGGATTGCCGTTCGAGGTGGCCACCAGCTCGTAGTCGTCGACCATGATGAAGATCTTGGGGCCGGCCCACCAGCTGCGTTCGCGCAGTTGCTGCGGGGTGACATCCGGCGAGGGGGCCCGCCGGTTCATCAGCCCCTGGAGCGCCGACATGTGCACCTCGAGGGAGTTGGCCATCGGCGCGTACTCCAGCAGATGGGACTCCGGGACCGCCTCCAGCAGGGACCTTCGGTAGTCGCCGACGACGATCTTGGCCTCGTCCGGGGTGTACCGCTCGGAGATCTGCTTGGCGAGCATCCGCAGCAGCGCCGTCTTGCCCGATTCGCTTTCGCCGAAGACGAGGAAGAACGGATCGGACTCGAAGTCGACGAACACCGGCTCCAGATTGGTCTCGTCGATGCCGATCGCGACGCCGTGCTGCGGGAACTCGAAGCCCTTGGGCAACTGGTCCGCGCGGAGCTTGCGCGGCAAGAGGCGGACGCGCGGGGCGTGCGGGCCGGACCAGTGGGCGGCCGCGGCCTGGACCATGGCGGCGGTGGCGTCGGCGAGGGAGTCAGCGGCGCCCGAGACGCCGTCGGTGCGCGGCAGGGCCGTCATGAAGTGCAGCTTCTCCGGGACCTGGCCGCGGCCGGGGACGCCGGCCGGGATGTTGGCGGCGACCTTGCGGTCGAACTCGGAGTCCAGCGGATCGCCCAGGCGGAGCTCCAGGCGGCCCAGCAGCTGGTCCTTGAGCGCGGCGCGCACCTCCATGTAGCGGGAGGCGGTGAGGATGACGTGGACGCCGTACCCCAGACCCCGGGCGGCGATGTCGGCGACGACCGGCTCGAGCATGTCGTAGTCCTGTTTGAAGGAGCCCCAACCGTCGATGACCAGGAAGACATCGCCCCAGGGCTGGTCCGGGAGTTGGCCGGACGCCCGCTGCCGGCGGTAGGTGGCGATGGAGTCGATGCCGTTGGCGCGGAAGTACTCCTCGCGGCGGCCCAGGACGCCGGCGACCTCCGCGACGGTACGGCGCACCCGCTCCGGATCGAGACGGGAGGCGACGCCACCCACATGCGGCAGGTCCGCGATCGCGCTCATTCCGCCGCCACCGAAGTCCAGCCCGTAGAACTGCACTTCGTGCGGTGTGTGGGTGAGCGCGAAGGACGAGATCAGGGTGCGCAGCAGGGTGGACTTGCCGGCCTGCGGGCCGCCCACGATCAGCATGTGCCCGGCCGCGCCGGAGAAGTCCCGGTAGAGGATCTCGCGGCGCTGCTCGAAGGGCTTGTCGATGAGGCCGAGCGGCACCACCAGGCCGCCGGGGCGGGCGTAGTCCGCCGAGTTCAGGCCGCGCTCGGCGCTGGTGGTCAGCGGCGGGAGCAGCTGGTCCAGCGGGGGAGCCTCGTCCAGCGGCGGCAGCCACACCTGGTGGGCGGGGTGGCCCTGGCCCTCCAGGCGCCGGACGACCACGTCGAGGACGGTGTCGGCGAGGGGGTCCTCACCGCGCCGGGCCGCGGCCGTCAGCGCCGCCGGATCAGGCACCGCGTAGGTCACCGGGACCGGGGCGGCGGTGAAGACCACCGGGCGGCGCTCGATCGGCAGCGGCCCGCCCTCCGGGGCCGAGGTGTTGGTGCGGTAGGGCCCGGAGACGTACGCCGCCTTGAAACGGGTCATCTCGTCGGTGCCGAACTTCAGATACCCGGAGCCGGGGACGGGCGGCAGGTGGTACGCGTCGGGGACACCGAGCGCGGTTCGGGACTCGGCGGCCGAGAAGGTGCGCAGACCGATGCGGTACGACAGGTAGGTGTCCAGCCCGCGCAGCCGGCCCTCCTCCAGGCGCTGCGACGCCAGCAGCAGGTGCACACCCAGCGAACGGCCGATGCGGCCGATCTGGATGAACATGTCGATGAAGTCCGGCTTCGCGGTCAGCAGCTCGCTGAACTCGTCGATGACCAGGACGAGGGAGGGCAGCGGCTCCAGCGGGGCCCCGGCGGCCCGCGCCTTCTCGTAGTCGTGGATGTTGGCGTAGTTGCCCGCGGAGCGCAGCAGTTCCTGCCGGCGCTGAAGCTCGCCGCGGATGGAGTCACCCATGCGGTCGACCAGCGTCAGGTCGTCCGCGAGGTTGGTGATGACCGCGGAGACGTGGGGCAGCTGGGCCATGCCGGTGAAGGTCGCGCCACCCTTGAAGTCCGCCAGCACGAAGTTCAGCGTCTCGGAGGTGTGGGTGACCGCCAGGCCCAGCACCAGGGTGCGCAGCAGCTCCGACTTGCCGGAGCCGGTCGCGCCCACGCACAGACCGTGCGGCCCCATGCCGTCCTGTGCCGCCTCCTTGAGGTCGAGCATCACCGGCTGGCCGTCCTCGCCGACCCCGATCGGCACGCGCAGGCGCTCCGACTGGGACCGGGGACGCCAGGTGCGCGCGACGTCGACCGAGCCGGCGTCACCCAGGCCCAGCAGCTCGGTGAAGTCCAGGTTGGCCAGCAGCGGTTCGTCGTCGTCCCCACCGCCGACGCGCAGCGGTGCCAGCTGCCGGGCCAGCGCCTCGGCGGCCTCCGGGGACAGCGTGTCCGGCCGGCCCTCGTAGACGATGCCGTCGGCGGCGCGGAGCAGCAACTGCCCGGGGTACGCCTCGATGGACAGGCCACCGCGCGGCTCGTCGAGCTCGCCCGAGACCACCTCGATGATGGTGACGCCCTGCAGGCCCTCGGCGGCCGCGAACACCGAGTCCGGCGGCACGATGCCACCGTCCAGCACGACCACCACGTGCGGCTGGTCGAGCACCGGCTGGCCGTCACGGCTGAACCGCGGCCGCTCGTCCAGCCGGCCGTCCAGCAGCTGCTCCAACTCGCCGAGGTCGTCACCGAAGAGCCGCCTGCTGCCGGCCCCGTCCGCGGTGCCGGGCAGCTGGGTGTGCGGCAGCCACTTCGTCCAGTCCCACCGCGCGTCCGCGCCGCGGGCGGCCACCACCGCCACCATCAGGTCTTCCGGGGAGTGCAGCGTCACCAGCTGGGCGATGAGCGAACGCGCGGCGCCCTGAGCCGTCGCCGGGTCGCCCGAGACCGTCAGGTGGTAGAAGCGGCGCAGCGCCACCGCCATCGGCAGTCCGTCCAGCGCGCCGTGCACCGCCAGGAACTGCTGCATCGCCCCCGCCGTCAGCGGCTCCAGCTCATCCACCGGGGCGGTGTCCGGGGCGACCAGCGGGGTCGACAGCTGCTGGGCGCCCAGACCGACCCGAGCCTGGGCGAAGTCCTCGTCGCCGACCCGCCGCTCCCACACCCGGCCGCCTTCCGCGACCAGCGCCCACAGCTGCTCGGGGGCCGGGTGCAGATACAACTGCGCGTCGCGCTGCGCCCGCGCGGTGCGGCGGATCACCCGGCGGGTCTGCGCCAGGTACTTCAGATAGTCCCGGCGCACGTCCGCCATCTGCCCCTGCGTGCCCCGCCGGTACCGCACCATCTGAGCGATCATCATGCCGACGGTGGACACCAGCATCAGGGCGCCCATCACGCGCATGAACGGCACCGGGCTGATGAAGAAGAAGACGACCGACGAGCCCATGCCCAGCATCGGCAGGACCTGCATCAGCACGCCCTCCTGCTGCCCGCGCGGCAGCTCGGGAGGCGCTTCCAGCCGCACTTCCTCCGTGGGCACATCGGGCGGAAGCGCCCTCGGCGGACGCTTGACGACGATATGGCTCACCGGACGACCAATCCCCCTATCGATGGCGGAACTTCAGGCCACCACCCCCTTACGGCGGGGCCAACCGCACATCAGGTGAGCCTACCGACACGCTCCGACATCGAGGTGGGTAGGGTGTCGCGGGCACGTACACGCATGAGTGCGGGCAGGAACACGCGTCCGTGGGGAGCAGGGGGTATCCGCAGGTGAGTCCGACAGCAGCGACCGGCTTCTGCCGCGTCACCGTCGTCGCACCCGACAGCCGCGTCGACGTGGCACTCCCCGAGGACCTCGCGGTCGCCGACCTCTACCCGGAGATCCTCCGCCTGACCGGCCAGACCCAGCCGGCCGGCGCCCCGGTCGGCTACCACCTGGTCCGGCGTGACGGGACCGTCCTGGACGCCTCGCGCTCCCTGCTGGCCCAACGCGTCCTCGACGGCGAGCTGCTGAGCCTGCGCCCGTTCGCCGAATCGCTGCCGCCGGCGGTCTTCGACGACGTGTCGGACGCCGTGGCCACCGCCGTCGCCCGCGACCGGCACCTGTGGAGCGACGAACTGCTGCGCGCCGCCGGACTGGTCGGCGGAGTGCTGCTGCTCGGCCTGATGGGATTCCTCCTGTGGTACGCCGACCCGGTACACCACGACATGCACAGCCTGCCGGGCGTCATCGCCGGCACCGCCGGATTCCTGCTCACCGTCCTCGCCGGGGTGCGCGCCCGGGTCTACGACGACCGCGCCTCCGCCGTCGCCCTCGGCCTCGGCGCCCTGCCTCACCTGCTGATCGCCGGCTCCGGGATCATCGCGGCCGACGCCGGGGAGGACCCCGGCAAACTGCAGTTCCTGCTCGGCTGCGTGACCGTGCTGGTCGCCTCTGTCGCGCTGATCGCGCTCACCCCCAGCGGCGATGCCCCCTTCGTCGCGGCCGCCTTCCTCGCCACCGTCGGCACCCTCGCCACCTTCCTGGCCATCCTGACCGAGGCGTCCGCCACCGACACCGCCGCCGTCACCGCCCCCTTCGCGATCGGCGTGCTCGCCTTCCTGCCCGGCCTGTCGGCCCGCTTCGCCCGGCTCCCGATCGGCTACGCCGCGCCCCAGACCCCGGCCCGCATCGACTTCGACGCCGAGCCGGACCTGCCGCCGACCGCCGATCCGGTCGACGGCGAGCGCATCGCCGCCCAGGCCCGCCGCGGCCACGAGATGCTGCTCGGACTCGTCGGCGGCTGCTCGGCCGTGGTCATCGGCTCCGCCGCGGTCCTCGGCTTCTCCGGCTCCGGCTGGGGGCAGCTGCTCGCACTCGCCACCGGCCTGGCGATGCTGCTGCGCGCCCGCCTCTTCCGCTACACCTCGCAGGTGGCGTGCGTGCTGGTCGCCGGGATCGTCGCCATCGGACTGCTGATCCTGGGCCTGTCCCTCCATCCGCCGGTCGCCGACGTGCGGGAGCTGCTGCGCGGCAACCGGGCCGACATGGACATCCGGACCGTGTGGCTGGCCGCGGCCGTCGCCGCCGGAGCCGCGCTGATCACCGCCATCGCGCTCATCGTCCCGAAGAAGGGCCTCACCCCCTTCTGGGGCCGCGTCTCCGACCTCGCCGAGGGCGCCTTCCTGCTGTCGCTGGTACCGCTGTGCCTGGCCGTGCTCGACGTCTACGACTCGGCGCGCAGCATGACCAGCGGTTGACGGCCGCTCCAGACTGACCAGGCGACCGGGGGAAGCGGATGGAACCGCTGACCCCAGATGGCCGCGCACGCCGGGGTCGTACCGGGGCATCGGGCGACTGGACCTGGTTGGCGTGACGCCCACGCCGGCTACCCGCTCAGCCGTAAGGGTGAGCTGCGTGCCATCGGCTTGACCGGCCGCCGGTCGCTGTGGGCCGTCGCCTCACCCGTGGACACACAGCAGCCACCGGCCGCGACCGCGGGGCGCGCGAGCCGGGCGCCGGCCCGGACGTCTGGGCGATGCCGCGCGGCTCCCGGAAGCCGCCCGTGCCCCAGCCGGCCCCACCCCGCCGGGCCCCGGTGACCCCCACCCCGCCGGGGCCGAGCCGCGACCCTGGTACGCTGTGTGACGGCCGTTTGTGTACGCGCCCCCGGAGCCCTCATCGGATGGCTCTGGAGACAGCGCCCAGCGCGCCCCGCCTCCCGAGTAACGGAAGCTCCCCTGAGACCAAGACCAGGGGCACTCGGTGGCTGAAACGAAGAACCCAAGGAGTACCGAGTGTCGCTCGACGCCGCCACCAAGAAGCAGATCATGGCCGAGTTCGCCACCAAGGAGGGCGACACCGGTTCCCCCGAGGTCCAGGTCGCGCTGCTCACCCGCCGCATCTCCGACCTGACCGAGCACCTCAAGACCCACAAGCACGACCACCACTCCCGCCGTGGTCTGCTGCTCCTGGTCGGCCAGCGCCGCCGCCTGCTGCAGTACCTGGCGAAGAAGGACATCACGCGCTTCCGTGCGCTGGTCGAGCGCCTGGGCATCCGCCGCGGTGCGGCGGGCGCCAAGTAAGACGTCGTGAAGGGAGCGGTTCCCGCGCCAGGGGCCGCTCCCTTCGCCGTACGTACGACAGGGCGTGATGGCGCCCGACGCGCGCCGCGCACCCTGCCGTACGCCCGGACCACGGCTTCAGCCGTCGTGAGGTCGGCCGAAGCTTTGTAGTCTGGTCCCAACAACGCCATAACGAAAACGAGGAGGAGCGCCTCTTTCCCCGCCGCGTCGGCGCCGCAGGCGCCGGTCCTCGGTAGTGGCTCCCGGAACTGGCAATTCCGGTGGCTTCGATCGAAGACCGGCCCGGCCGCCGCAATCCGGCCAGGGGCGCTCCGCCGCCAAGTTCCCCGTCACACGGACGAGGGGACGCAGACGAGGAGAATTCCCTGGTGGAGAACGAGACCCACTACGCCGAGGCCGTCATCGACAACGGCGCCTTCGGCACCCGCACCATCCGTTTCGAGACGGGCCGCCTGGCCCGTCAGGCCGCCGGCTCCGCCGTGGCCTACCTGGACGACGACACCATGGTGCTGTCGGCCACCACCGCTTCCAAGAACCCCAAGGACCAGCTCGACTTCTTCCCCCTGACGGTGGACGTCGAGGAGCGGATGTACGCGGCCGGGCGCATCCCGGGCTCGTTCTTCCGCCGTGAGGGCCGCCCGTCCGAGGACGCGATCCTCACCTGCCGCCTCATCGACCGCCCGCTGCGCCCGTCCTTCAAGAAGGGCCTGCGCAACGAGATCCAGGTCGTCGCCACGATCATGGCGCTCAACCCCGACCACCTCTACGACGTGGTCGCGATCAACGCCGCCTCCGCCTCCACCCAGCTGGCGGGGCTGCCGTTCTCCGGCCCGATCGGCGGCGTCCGCGTCGCGCTGATCAAGGGCCAGTGGGTGGCCTTCCCGACCCACACCGAGCTCGAGGACGCCGTCTTCGACATGGTGGTGGCCGGCCGCACCCTGGACGACGGCGATGTCGCGATCATGATGGTCGAGGCCGAGGCCACCGCCAAGACGATCCAGCTGGTCAAGGACGGCGCCGAGGCGCCGACCGAGGAGATCGTCGCCGCCGGCCTGGAGGCCGCCAAGCCCTTCATCAAGGTGCTGTGCAAGGCGCAGGCCGACCTGGCCGCCAAGGCCGCCAAGCCGACCGCCGAGTTCCCGATCTTCCTCGACTACCAGGACGACGTCCTGGAGGCGCTGACCGCCGCCGTCCGCGACGAGCTGGCCCAGGCCCTCACCATCGCGGGCAAGCAGGAGCGCGAGGGCGAGCTGGACCGCATCAAGGCCGTCGCCGCCGAGAAGCTGCTGCCGCAGTTCGAGGGCCGTGAGAAGGAGATCTCCGCGGCCTACCGTTCGCTGACCAAGACCCTGGTCCGCGAGCGCGTCATCAAGGACAAGGTCCGCATCGACGGCCGTGGCGTCACGGACATCCGTACGCTCGCCGCCGAGGTCGAGGCCATCCCGCGGGTGCACGGCTCGGCGCTGTTCGAGCGCGGTGAGACCCAGATCCTGGGCGTCACCACGCTGAACATGCTCCGCATGGAGCAGCAGCTGGACACGCTGGCGCCCGAGACGCGCAAGCGCTACATGCACAACTACAACTTCCCGCCGTACTCCACCGGTGAGACCGGCCGCGTCGGCTCCCCCAAGCGCCGCGAGATCGGCCACGGCGCGCTGGCCGAGCGGGCGCTGATCCCGGTGCTGCCGACGCGCGAGGAGTTCCCGTACGCCATCCGCCAGGTCTCCGAGGCGCTCGGCTCCAACGGCTCCACCTCCATGGGCTCGGTCTGCGCCTCGACCATGTCCCTGATGAACGCGGGTGTGCCGCTGAAGGCCCCGGTCGCCGGTATCGCCATGGGCCTGATCTCGCAGGAGATCGACGGCGAGACCCACTACGTCACCCTCACCGACATCCTCGGTGCGGAGGACGCGTTCGGTGACATGGACTTCAAGGTCGCCGGTACGAAGACCTTCGTGACCGCCCTCCAGCTCGACACCAAGCTGGACGGCATCCCGGCCTCCGTGCTGGCCGCGGCCCTCAAGCAGGCCCGCGACGCCCGTCTGCACATCCTCGACGTGATGAACGAGGCGATCGACGTTCCGGACGAGATGTCCCCGAACGCGCCGCGGATCATCACCGTCAAGATCCCGGTGGACAAGATCGGTGAGGTCATCGGCCCCAAGGGCAAGATGATCAACCAGATCCAGGAGGACACCGGCGCCGACATCACCATCGAGGACGACGGCACCATCTACATCGGTGCCGCCGACGGCCCGGCCGCCGAGGCCGCCCGCGCCACCATCAACGGCATCGCCAACCCGACGATGCCCGAGGTCGGCGAGCGCTACCTGGGCACGGTCGTGAAGACCACCACCTTCGGTGCCTTCGTCTCGCTGCTGCCCGGCAAGGACGGCCTGCTGCACATCTCGCAGATCCGCAAGCTCGCCGGTGGCAAGCGCGTGGAGAACGTCGAGGACGTGCTCGCGGTCGGCGCCAAGGTCCAGGTCGAGATCGCCGAGATCGACCAGCGCGGCAAGCTCTCCCTGATCCCCGTGATCGAGGGCGAAGAGGGCGCCGCGGACGAGAAGGACGAAGCTGCCAAGTGACGTCCCGTACGCGTCAGGCGACGGCCCGCACCTCCACGGAGGGGCGGGCCGTCGCCCGTACCCAAACGCTTCTCAAGGGCGAGAACGGCATCGGCACGGTCCGTAGGACGACCCTCCCGGGGGGCCTGCGGGTCGTCACCGAGACCCTGCCGTCCGTGCGCTCCGCCACCTTCGGCATCTGGGCGCACGTCGGCTCCCGCGACGAGACCCCGGCGCTGGGCGGAGCCACCCATTACCTGGAGCACCTGCTCTTCAAGGGCACCCAGCGGCGCAGCGCGCTCGACATCTCCGCCGCCATCGACGCGGTCGGCGGCGAGATGAACGCCTTCACGGCCAAGGAGTACACCTGCTACTACGCGCGGGTGCTCGACACGGACCTGCCGCTGGCCATCGACGTCGTCTGCGACATGCTGACCGGCTCGCTGATCGAGGCGGCGGACGTGGACGCGGAGCGCGGCGTCATCCTCGAAGAGATCGCGATGACCGAGGACGACCCGGGCGACTGCGTGCACGACCTGTTCGCGCACACCATGTTCGGCGACACCCCCCTCGGCCGCCCCGTGCTGGGCACCGTGGACACGGTCAACGCCCTCACCCGCGACCGCATCGCCCGCTTCTACCGCAAGCACTACGACCCCACCCACCTGGTCGTCGCCGCCGCGGGCAACGTCGACCACGCCAAGGTGGTGC
This sequence comes from Streptomyces sp. JLBT605, assembly GCF_058215555.1. Lineage (NCBI taxonomy): Bacteria > Bacillati > Actinomycetota > Actinomycetes > Kitasatosporales > Streptomycetaceae > Streptomyces > Streptomyces sp. JLBT605. Next base: position 1,544,108 of record NZ_CM177087.1, on the reverse strand, counting down.
GGCTGGTCCGCAAGGCGTTCGATCGGGCCGGGGCACTGACCCGCACCGACGCCGTCCCGGTCGCCCCGCGCGACGGCTCCCGCACCATCCGCACCGCCGGCCGGGTCGAACTGCTCGGCCGCAAGACCGAGCAGGCGCACGTCGTCCTCGGCATGCCGGGCATCGCCCGAACCGACGACCGGCGCTGGGCCCTCGCGGTGCTCAACACCGCGCTCGGCGGCGGCATGAGCTCCCGGCTCTTCCAGGAGGTCCGGGAGAAGCGCGGGCTCGCCTACAGCGTCTACTCCTACACCTCCTCGTTCGCCGACTGCGGCCTGTTCGGCGTCTACGCCGGCTGCCGCCCCAGCCAGGTCCACGACGTGCTGAGGATCTGCCGGGACGAGCTGGACAAGGTCGCGCAGCACGGTCTGTCCGACGAGGAACTGCGGCGCGCCATCGGCCAGCTGTCCGGCTCCACCGTCCTCGGCCTGGAGGACACCGGCGCGCTGATGAACCGCATCGGCAAGAGTGAGCTCTGCTGGGGCGAGCAGATGTCGGTCGACGACATGCTCGCCCGGATGGCCGCCGTCACCCCGGACGAGGTGCGCGAGGTCGCCGCCGACGTGCTGGCCCAGCGTCCCTCGCTGTCCGTCATCGGCCCGCTCAAGGACAAGCAGGCGGCCCGGCTGCACGAAGCGGTCGCCTGACCGGACACCGGTCGCCCTGCGCCCCGAGCGCCGGGCGGCCGGCGTCCGGTACCCCCACGGCACCACCCCGAGCCCCCCACAAGGCCCGAACCGAAGGCCCGCCCGAGGCCCGACCCGAAGGAAACGAGCAATGAGCAAGCTGCGAGTGGCCGTCATCGGCGCCCAGGGCCGTATCGGCTCCGAGGCCGTGCGGGCGGTGTCAGCCGCCGACGACATGGAGCTGGTCGCCGCCCTCGGCCGGGGGGACAAGCTGGAGACCCTGGTCGAGACCGGTGCCCAGGTCGCCGTCGAGCTGACCAATCCGGGCGCCGTCATGGGCAACCTCGACTTCCTGGTCCGGCACGGCATCCACGGCGTCGTCGGCACCACCGGCTGGACCGAGGAGCGCCTCACCCAGCTGCGCGCCTGGCTGGCGGCCTCCCCGGAGACCGGTGTGCTGATCGCTCCCAACTTCTCCATCGGAGCGGTGCTGACCATGCGGTTCGCACAGCAGGCCGCGCGCTACTTCGAGTCCGTCGAGGTCATCGAGCTGCACCACCCGAACAAGGCCGACGCCCCCTCCGGCACCGCCACCCGCACCGCCCAGCTGATCGCGGCCGCGCGCGCCGAGGCGGGCTGCGCCCCGCAGCCGGACGCCACCACCACCGCGCTGGACGGGGCCCGGGGCGCGGACGTGGACGGAGTGCCGGTGCACTCGGTGCGGCTGCGCGGGCTCCTCGCCCACCAGGAGGTGCTGCTGGGCGACCAGGGCGAGACGCTCACCATCCGGCACGACTCGACGCACCACAGCTGCTTCATGCCCGGCATCCTGCTGGGCGCGCGCCGCGTGGTGTCCACGCCCGGCCTGACCTTCGGCCTCGAACACTTCCTGGATCTGGACTGAGTGCCGTGCGCGCAAAGATCACTTACTTCGGCCTCGCCGCCGTCCTGGTCGTCTACTTCGTCCTGGTCGGCAGCCGAGGCGTGCTGCTGATCCAGCAGGGCACCGTGATCACGGTCGCCTTCGGAGCGGCGGTGCTGGTGCTGCCGTTCATCGGTGCCTGGTTCCTGTGGCAGACCACGCGGTTCGCCCGCAACGCCGACCGGCTGGCCCGCGAACTGGAGGCGGAAGGCGGGCTCCCGGTCGACGAACTGGTCCGTACGCCCTCGGGCCGGATCGACCCCGCCTCGGCGGACGCGGTGTTCGCCAAGCGGCGGGCGGAGACGGAGCAGGCGCCGGGGGACTGGCGTTCCTGGTTCAGGCTGGCCGTCGCCTACCACGACGCCCGGGACACCCCGCGCGCCCGCAAGGCCATGCAGCGCGCCATTGCGCTGCACGGCGGCGGAACCCGCCAGGACGCCCCCTAGGCGTTCCGTGACCGCCGCGGCCGGGGCCTGGGGCGCTGCTAGGCGTCCGCGGAGTCGGAGTCGTGAGCGGAGTCGGTGTCGGTGCCGGAGTCGGTGTCGGTGTCGTAGTCGGCCGGTGCGGCCGGAGTGCGGTGCCCGGCCGCCCAGCCCTCGATGGCGTCGGCGGCCATGTCGAAGGCCTCCGGGCGGCCGAGGAAGTCGGCGTTGCGGTCGGTGATCACCACGCGCAGCGGATCGCCGCCGGTCACCGCGACCACCAGGCCCTGGCCCTGCACCGTGTGGGGCAGGCCGAGGAGCCTCACCGGCTGCTGCACCGTACGCACCGCGCCGACGCGGTCCCAACCGACGGTGGAAGTGGAGAACAGGGCGATCTGGCGCAGTCCCTGCCCGCTCACCCACACCCCGACCCGCACCAGCCGCACCGCCAGGGCGACGATCACCGTCGCGACGGCCACGCAGACCCCCGCCCCGGGCAGCGCCCCGGCCATGGCGATGATCAGCGACGAGAACAGCACGTACGAGGCGAGCAGCAGAAGCAGCGCGGCGCCGCCCACCCGCCAGGGGCCCGGGCGGTAGGGGCGGCGCCAGCGGTCGCGCTCGTCGTAGGGCAGCGGTTCGGTGTCGGCCGCGGGGTCGTCAAGGGAGCGATCGGCTGTCAGGAACGGCAGGGACAAGGCTGGCCTCACTCACACGCACGGTCGACTGGCTGTGCTGGGTGAGGCTATCCCAGCCGTCGTCAGCGGCCGTCCGACGCCTCCGACTGCTGCACCTGATGGGTGTTCTGCGGCCCCGATTCCATCGCCGGCAGGCCGAACAGCAGCGCGCCGACGAACCCGGCGGTGATCGTCAGCCCGATCAGCACCCGCCCGGCGATCTCCGACCCGCTGGCGCGCGGCCGGGGCGGCGGCGTGACATTGCTGCGGAACTGCTCGTTCTCGGCAAGGAAGGCGAACGGCACGGGCTCGCGCCTGCTGAACATGGGGGTGCTACTCCTGGGGCGTCGGTGGGGGCTGTCGCAGGGGAAGACGGCGGAATGCCCGGATCGGTGCCCGTTTCCATCGACTTTTCGTTGAGATTCGAAATTTTGTCGTGGACCGGCCACCCGCGACGGCCCCGAGCGGCGCCCGGGGCCGTGGACCGTAAGCTTGGTCGCCGCCCCACCGAAGTGACCGGAAGGACCCTGCAGTGACCGAGCTCCCCGCCGAGAGCACTCAAGCCAGTTTCCGCAGCGATGTGACCGTGGAGCTGGTCAAGCACAGCGCGGCCGACACCGACGTGCTGTGGGCTGCGCGGGTCTCCACCGCGGGCGAGCAGTCGCTCGACGAGCTCGGGAAGGACCCGGAGCGCTCCAAGGGACTGATCAACTTCCTGATGCGGGACCGGCACGGCAGCCCCTTCGAGCACAACTCGATGACCTTCTTCATCAGCGCGCCGATCTTCGTCTTCCGCGAGTTCATGCGGCACCGCGTCGGCTGGTCGTACAACGAGGAGTCCGGCCGCTACCGCGAGCTGCAGCCGGTGTTCTACGTGCCCGGCCAGGACCGCAAGCTGGTCCAGCAGGGCCGCCCGGGCAAGTACGAGTTCGTCCCCGGCACGGACAAGCAGCACCAGGTCGTGACCGAACAGATGGAGGACGCCTACCGCCAGGCGTACGCGGCCTACCAGGAGATGCTGGCCGCCGGAGTGGCCCGCGAGGTGGCCCGCTCGGTGCTGCCGGTCGGCCTGTTCTCCTCGATGTACGCCACCTGCAACGCTCGCTCGCTGATGCACTTCCTGGGCCTGCGCACCCAGCACGAGCAGGCGAAGGTGCCCTCCTTCCCGCAGCGCGAGATCGAGATGGTGGGGGAGCGGATGGAGGCCGAGTGGGCGAAGCTCATGCCGCTCACCTACGCCGCGTTCAACGCCAACGGACGCGTCGCCCCGTAGCCGAAGGACGCGCCGCTCCGGGCCCTGTCCGGGGCCCGGAGCGTACGGGTCAGTAGCAAGAGGTGTCCGTATTGCGGCATTTCGCGGAGTTCATCTAGGCTGACCATACGGATCCGGCACTGCTTGAACCCCCGAGCAGGCAGTGCCGGGTCCCATCTCGCCGCCCCGAGGGAGCGCTCCGGGGCACGCTACGAGTAGCGTTGGACCCATGGCTCCGACATCCACTCCGCAGACCCCCTTCGGGCGGGTGCTGACCGCCATGGTCACGCCTTTCACCGCTGACGGCGCACTCGATCTCGACGGCGCCCAGCGGCTCGCCGCCCACCTCGTGGACGCCGGCAACGACGGTCTGATCGTCAACGGCACCACTGGCGAGTCCCCCACCACCAGCGACGCGGAGAAAGCCCAGCTCGTACGAGCCGTGGTCGAAGCGGTCGGCGACCGCGCCCACGTCGTGGCCGGAGCCGGCACCAACAACACCCAGCACAGCCTGGAGCTCGCGCGTGCCGCCGAGCAGGCGGGCGCGCACGGCCTGCTCGCCGTCACCCCGTACTACAGCAAGCCGCCGCAGGAAGGTCTCTTCCGCCACTTCACGGCCATCGCCGACGCCACCGAGCTGCCGGTGATGCTCTACGACATCCCCGGCCGCAGCGGTGTGCCGATCAACACCGAGACCCTGGTCCGGCTGGCCGAGCACCCGCGCATCGTCGCCAACAAGGACGCCAAGGGCGACCTCGGCCGCGCCAGCTGGGCCATCGCCCGCTCGCGCCTGGCCTGGTACTCCGGCGACGACATGCTGAACCTTCCGCTGCTGTCGGTCGGCGCGATCGGCTTCGTCTCGGTCGTCGGCCACCTCGTCGCCCCGGAGCTGCGCGCCCTGCTCGAAGCACACCTCGCCGGCGATGTCGCCAAGGCGACGGAGATCCACCAGAAGCTGCTCCCCGTCTTCACCGGGATGTTCCGCACCCAGGGCGTCATCACCACCAAGGCCGCGCTCGCCCTCCAGGGGCTGCCCGCCGGCCCGCTGCGTCTGCCGCTCATCGAGCTGTCCGACGAGGAAACCGAACAGCTCAAGCGCGATCTTGCCGCCGGCGGGGTACAGCTGTAATCAGACTTCACAACTGCATACAGAAATATCAGCAAGTGCACGAATGTCACGCGCGCCATGTGCCCACCGGGCATGTGGCGTGTGTGGTGAGGAGAGTCTTTTGAGTCATCCGCATCCTGAGCTCGGACCCCCGCCGAAGCTTCCCGAGGGCGGCCTCCGCGTCACCCCGCTCGGTGGCCTGGGCGAGATCGGCCGCAACATGACGGTCTTCGAATACGGCGGCCGGCTGCTGATCGTCGACTGCGGAGTGCTCTTCCCCGAGGAGGAGCAGCCCGGAGTCGACCTGATCCTGCCGGACTTCACGTCCATCCGGGACCGTCTGGACGACATCGACGGCATCGTGCTCACGCACGGCCACGAGGACCACATCGGTGGCGTCCCGTTCCTGCTGCGCGAGAAGCCGGACATCCCGCTGATCGGCTCCAAGCTGACCCTCGCACTGATCGAGGCGAAGCTCCAGGAACACCGCATCCGCCCGTACACCCTCGAGGTCGTCGAAGGGCACCGCGAGCGCATCGGCCCCTTCGACTGCGAATTCATCGCGGTCAACCACTCCATCCCGGACGCCCTCGCGGTCGCCATCCGCACCCCGGCGGGCATGGCCGTGCACACCGGCGACTTCAAGATGGACCAGCTGCCGCTGGACCGCCGGCTCACCGACCTCCCGGCCTTCGCCAGGCTCGGTGAGGAGGGCATCGACCTGCTGCTGTCGGACTCGACCAACGCCGAGGTCCCGGGCTTCGTACCGCCCGAGCGCGACATCTCCGGGGTGCTCCGCCAGGTCTTCGCGGGTGCGCAGAAGCGCATCATCGTGGCCAGCTTCGCCAGCCATGTGCACCGCATCCAGCAGATCCTCGACGCCGCGCACGAGTACGGGCGCCGGGTCGCCTTCGTCGGCCGCTCGATGGTCCGCAACATGGGCATCGCCCGCGATCTGGGTTACCTGCGTGTCCCCGCCGGGCTCGTGGTGGACGTGAAGACCCTCGACGACTTGCCGGACGACGAGATCGTGCTCGTCTGCACCGGCTCCCAGGGCGAGCCGATGGCGGCGCTGTCCCGGATGGCCAACCGCGATCACCAGATCCGGATCGTCCAGGGCGACACCGTGATCCTCGCGTCCTCGCTCATCCCCGGCAACGAGACCGCCGTCTACCGGGTGATCAACGGCCTCACCCGTTGGGGCGCGAACGTCGTCCACAAGGGCAACGCCAAGGTGCACGTCTCCGGCCACGCCTCGGCCGGCGAGCTGCTGTACTTCTACAACATCTGCAAGCCCAGGAACCTGATGCCGGTGCACGGCGAGTGGCGGCACCTGCGCGCCAACGCCGAGCTGGGAGCCCTCACGGGTGTGCCCAAGAACCGCTGTGTCATCGCCGAGGACGGCGTGGTCGTCGACCTGGTCGACGGCATCGCCAAGATCGTCGGCAAGGTCCAGGCCGGTTACGTCTACGTCGACGGGCTCTCGGTCGGCGATGTCACCGAGAGCTCGCTGAAGGACCGGCGCATCCTCGGCGAGGAAGGCATCATCTCCGTCTTCGTCGTCGTCGACAGCACGACCGGCAAGATCGTGGGCGGCCCGCACATCCAGGCCCGGGGCTCCGGCATTGACGACGCGGCATTCGCGGAGGTGATGCCGAAGGTCGAGGAGGCCCTGGCCAAGAGCGCTTCCGACGGCGTCGTCGACCCCCACCAGCTGCAGCAGCTGGTACGCCGTTCCATCGGCAAGTGGGTCTCCGACACCTACCGGCGACGCCCGATGATCCTCCCTGTCGTCGTAGAGGTCTGACGACGGCTCAGGTAGCGGGGCGCTCGATTTGCATCGGGCGCCCCGCTCCGTTACGTTTACGGCTCCACCTCACAGGGAACGGCGGACGCCTGCTGGCGTCTCGCTCGCCCCCGGTGGGGATGGAAATCCGGCTCAGAGAATTCTGATAAAGTCGGAACAGCCGAAAGGCAAAGGCCCTCCAACGGCCACCGGAAATGAATTCCGACCGACTGCAACTTTCGAGAAGCAGGGGAACGGAAAACGGATCTGGTAAGGTTGGAAACACCGAAGGGAAGCGCCCGGAGGAAAGCCCGAGAGGGTGAGTACGAAGGAAGCGTCCGTTCCTTGAGAACTCAACAGCGTGCCAAAAGTCAACGCCAGATATGTTGATACCCCGTCTCCGGGCCTGATGGTCTGGGACGAGGTTCCTTTGAAGAAAAAACACAGCGAGGACGCTGTGAACCGAGGGGACTATTCCTCTCCTTGGTTCCGCTCAACGCGAGTGTGCAACCGGATTACCGGTAGACATTCACGGAGAGTTTGATCCTGGCTCAGGACGAACGCTGGCGGCGTGCTTAACACATGCAAGTCGAACGATGAACCCGCTTCGGTGGGGGATTAGTGGCGAACGGGTGAGTAACACGTGGGCAATCTGCCCTGCACTCTGGGACAAGCCCTGGAAACGGGGTCTAATACCGGATATGACCACTGACCGCATGGTTGGTGGTGGAAAGCTCCGGCGGTGCAGGATGAGCCCGCGGCCTATCAGCTTGTTGGTGGGGTGATGGCCTACCAAGGCGACGACGGGTAGCCGGCCTGAGAGGGCGACCGGCCACACTGGGACTGAGACACGGCCCAGACTCCTACGGGAGGCAGCAGTGGGGAATATTGCACAATGGGCGAAAGCCTGATGCAGCGACGCCGCGTGAGGGATGACGGCCTTCGGGTTGTAAACCTCTTTCAGCAGGGAAGAAGCGAAAGTGACGGTACCTGCAGAAGAAGCGCCGGCTAACTACGTGCCAGCAGCCGCGGTAATACGTAGGGCGCGAGCGTTGTCCGGAATTATTGGGCGTAAAGAGCTCGTAGGCGGCTTGTCGCGTCGGATGTGAAAGCCCGGGGCTTAACCCCGGGTCTGCATTCGATACGGGCAGGCTAGAGTTCGGTAGGGGAGATCGGAATTCCTGGTGTAGCGGTGAAATGCGCAGATATCAGGAGGAACACCGGTGGCGAAGGCGGATCTCTGGGCCGATACTGACGCTGAGGAGCGAAAGCGTGGGGAGCGAACAGGATTAGATACCCTGGTAGTCCACGCCGTAAACGTTGGGAACTAGGTGTGGGCGACATTCCACGTTGTCCGTGCCGCAGCTAACGCATTAAGTTCCCCGCCTGGGGAGTACGGCCGCAAGGCTAAAACTCAAAGGAATTGACGGGGGCCCGCACAAGCGGCGGAGCATGTGGCTTAATTCGACGCAACGCGAAGAACCTTACCAAGGCTTGACATACACCGGAAACATCCAGAGATGGGTGCCCCCTTGTGGTCGGTGTACAGGTGGTGCATGGCTGTCGTCAGCTCGTGTCGTGAGATGTTGGGTTAAGTCCCGCAACGAGCGCAACCCTTGTTCTGTGTTGCCAGCATGCCCTTCGGGGTGATGGGGACTCACAGGAGACTGCCGGGGTCAACTCGGAGGAAGGTGGGGACGACGTCAAGTCATCATGCCCCTTATGTCTTGGGCTGCACACGTGCTACAATGGCCGGTACAATGAGCTGCGATACCGCGAGGTGGAGCGAATCTCAAAAAGCCGGTCTCAGTTCGGATTGGGGTCTGCAACTCGACCCCATGAAGTCGGAGTCGCTAGTAATCGCAGATCAGCATTGCTGCGGTGAATACGTTCCCGGGCCTTGTACACACCGCCCGTCACGTCACGAAAGTCGGTAACACCCGAAGCCGGTGGCCCAACCCCTTGTGGGAGGGAGTCGTCGAAGGTGGGACTGGCGATTGGGACGAAGTCGTAACAAGGTAGCCGTACCGGAAGGTGCGGCTGGATCACCTCCTTTCTAAGGAGCACAGCACCGTCTGCGAGCGAATGTCTCGCACGGTCAGCTCATGGGTGGAACGTTGACTACTCGGCAGGATCGTCTGATCCGTCTTCCTAGTACTGCTCTTCGGGGCGTGGAACGGGACGCGGGGAGGGGGATCGTGTCGGGCACGCTGTTGGGTGTCTGAGGGTGCGAGCGTTTGCTTGCCCTTCAAACGCCGGCCCCGGTAAAGCATCGCAAGTTTTGTGGTGTGTGACGGGTGGCTGGTCGTTGCTTGAGAACTGCACAGTGGACGCGAGCATCTGTGGCCAAGTTTTTAAGGGCGCACGGTGGATGCCTTGGCACCAGGAACCGATGAAGGACGTGGGAGGCCGCGATAGGCCCCGGGGAGCTGTCAACCGAGCTTTGATCCGGGGGTGTCCGAATGGGGAAACCCGGCAGTCGTCATGGGCTGTCACCCATACCTGAACACATAGGGTATGTGGAGGGAACGCGGGGAAGTGAAACATCTCAGTACCCGCAGGAAGAGAAAACAACCGTGATTCCGGGAGTAGTGGCGAGCGAAACTGGATGAGGCTAAACCGTATGTGTGTGATACCCGGCAGGGGTTGCGCATGCGGGGTTGTGGGAGTGAGCTTCAGTCGTCTGCCGGCGGCTGGGCGAGTCAGAAACCGTATGGATAGGCGAAGGACATGCGAAAGGTCCGGCGTAGAGGGTAAGACCCCCGTAGCTGAAATCTGTACGGCTTGCTTGCTTATTTCCCAAGTAGCACGGGGCCCGAGAAATCCCGTGTGAATCTGGCGGGACCACCCGCTAAGCCTAAATATTCCCTGGTGACCGATAGCGGATAGTACCGTGAGGGAATGGTGAAAAGTACCGCGGGAGCGGAGTGAAATAGTACCTGAAACCGTGTGCCTACAAGCCGTGGGAGCGTCGCATGCAAGCTTGCTTGTATGTCGTGACTGCGTGCCTTTTGAAGAATGAGCCTGCGAGTTTGCGGTGTGTTGCGAGGTTAACCCGTGTGGGGAAGCCGTAGCGAAAGCGAGTCCGAATAGGGCGATGTAGTAGCGCGCTCAAGACCCGAAGCGGAGTGATCTAGCCATGGGCAGGTTGAAGCGGAGGTAAGACTTCGTGGAGGACCGAACCCACCAGGGTTGAAAACCTGGGGGATGACCTGTGGTTAGGGGTGAAAGGCCAATCAAACTCCGTGATAGCTGGTTCTCCCCGAAATGCATTTAGGTGCAGCGTCGTGTGTTTCTTGCCGGAGGTAGAGCACTGGATAGGCGATGGGCCCTACCGGGTTACTGACCTTAGCCAAACTCCGAATGCCGGTAAGTGAGAGCGCGGCAGTGAGACTGTGGGGGATAAGCTCCATGGTCGAGAGGGAAACAGCCCAGAGCATCGACTAAGGCCCCTAAGCGTACGCTAAGTGGGAAAGGATGTGGAGTCGCAGAGACAACCAGGAGGTTGGCTTAGAAGCAGCCACCCTTGAAAGAGTGCGTAATAGCTCACTGGTCAAGTGATTCCGCGCCGACAATGTAGCGGGGCTCAAGCGTACCGCCGAAGTCGTGTCATTGCAGTACATACCCCCAACGGGGACTGTGATGGGTAGGGGAGCGTCGTGTGCCGGGTGAAGCAGCGCCGGAAGGTAGTTGTGGACGGTTCACGAGTGAGAATGCAGGCATGAGTAGCGATTCACACGTGAGAAACGTGTGCGCCGATTGACTAAGGGTTCCTGGGTCAAGCTGATCTGCCCAGGGTAAGTCGGGACCTAAGGCGAGGCCGACAGGCGTAGTCGATGGACAACCGGTTGATATTCCGGTACCCGCTTTGAAACGCCCAATATCGAGCCCATTAATGCTAAGGCCGTGAAGCCGCCTCTGATCTCTTCGGAGTGAGGGGGAGTGGTGGAGCCGCTGACCCAAGGTGGTAGTAGGTAAGCGATGGGGTGACGCAGGAAGGTAGTCCAGCCCGGGCGGTGGTTGTCCCGGGGTAAGGGTGTAGGCCGTGTGGTAGGCAAATCCGTCACACGTTAAGGCTGAGACCTGATGCCGAGCCGATTGTGGTGAAGTGGATGATCCTATGCTGTCGAGAAAAGCCTCTAGCGAGTTTCATGGCGGCCCGTACCCTAAACCGACTCAGGTGGTCAGGTAGAGAATACCGAGGCGTTCGGGTGAACTATGGTTAAGGAACTCGGCAAAATGCCCCCGTAACTTCGGGAGAAGGGGGGCCATTTCCGGTGATGGAATTTACTTCCTGAGCTGGGGGTGGCCGCAGAGACCAGCGAGAAGCGACTGTTTACTAAAAACACAGGTCCGTGCGAAGCCGTAAGGCGATGTATACGGACTGACGCCTGCCCGGTGCTGGAACGTTAAGGGGACCGGTTAGCTCTGTTTCGACGGGGCGAAGCTGAGAACTTAAGCGCCAGTAAACGGCGGTGGTAACTATAACCATCCTAAGGTAGCGAAATTCCTTGTCGGGTAAGTTCCGACCTGCACGAATGGCGTAACGACTTCTCGACTGTCTCAACCATAGGCCCGGTGAAATTGCATTACGAGTAAAGATGCTCGTTTCGCGCAGCAGGACGGAAAGACCCCGGGACCTTTACTATAGCTTGATATTGGTGTTCGGTTCGGCTTGTGTAGGATAGGTGGGAGACTGTGAAGCATGCACGCCAGTGTGTGTGGAGTCGTCGTTGAAATACCACTCTGGTCGTGCTGGATGTCTAACCTGGGTCCGTGATCCGGATCAGGGACAGTGTCTGGTGGGTAGTTTAACTGGGGCGGTTGCCTCCTAAAGGGTAACGGAGGCGCCCAAAGGTTCCCTCAGCCTGGTTGGCAATCAGGTGTTGAGTGTAAGTGCACAAGGGAGCTTGACTGTGAGACCGACGGGTCGAGCAGGGACGAAAGTCGGGACTAGTGATCCGGCGGTGGCTTGTGGAAGCGCCGTCGCTCAACGGATAAAAGGTACCCCGGGGATAACAGGCTGATCTTCCCCAAGAGTCCATATCGACGGGATGGTTTGGCACCTCGATGTCGGCTCGTCGCATCCTGGGGCTGGAGTCGGTCCCAAGGGTTGGGCTGTTCGCCCATTAAAGCGGTACGCGAGCTGGGTTTAGAACGTCGTGAGACAGTTCGGTCCCTATCCGCTGTGCGCGTAGGAGTCTTGAGAAGGGCTGTCCCTAGTACGAGAGGACCGGGACGGACGAACCTCTGGTGTGCCAGTTGTTCTGCCAAGGGCATGGCTGGTTGGCTACGTTCGGGAGGGATAACCGCTGAAAGCATCTAAGCGGGAAGCCTGCTTCGAGATGAGGACTCCCACCTCCTAGAGAGGGTAAGGCTCCCAGTAGACGACTGGGTTGATAGGCCAGATATGGAAGCCGGGTAACCGGTGGAGTTGACTGGTACTAATAGGCCGAGGGCTTGTCCTCAGTTGCTCGCGTCCACTGTGTTAGTTCTGAAGTAACGAATTCGCCTTTGCTGGCTGGAGTTCGATATCTTCATAGTGTTTCGGTGGTCATTGCGTTAGGGAAACGCCCGGTTACATTCCGAACCCGGAAGCTAAGCCTTTCAGCGCCGATGGTACTGCAGGGGGGACCCTGTGGGAGAGTAGGACGCCGCCGAACAAATTGTGAGAGTAAGCCCTGTCGGGGACCTTTGGTTCCTGGCAGGGCTTACTCGCGTTGCGCTGCGGGTCACCCGGTGTTCACGTTGCCTGGGCACGATGCCGCCCATGGGGACTCCTGCGGATGAACTGCGACGCGAGTTGACAGAGTCGGGCGTGCGTCCCGGCGACGAGGTGATCGTGCCGTCCTACGGCACCTCCGACGCCGCCGAAGCCGTGCTGCTGGCCGGCGCCCGGCCGGTGTTCGTGGACATAGACGCCACCACGTACTGCATAGACCCGGATGCCGTCGCCGCGGCGGTCACTCCGCGGACCGTCGCCGTGATCGCCGTGCACACCTTCGGCCATCCGGCGGACATGCCCCGCATCCACCAGGTAGGCGCCCGGCACGGCCTGAACATCATCGGCCACGGCGCGCTGGAGGAGCCGGCCGACGAGATTTCCCGCCGCCAGGCCCACGCCGCCGTACTGGACAGCAAGCTGCGCGGCGTGATCCCGCCCCAGGTCGCCCGAGGCGTCGAACACAGTTATCAGCAGTACGTGGTCCGGGTGCCCGGCAACGGACGCCCCGACCGGGACGCGTTCGCCAGGGCGCTGCGATCCCGTGGCGTCGTGTGCCACGTCCCGGTGCAGACACCGGTGCACCGGACACAGCGCTTCCAGCGCGATGTGTGGCTGGCGGCGACCGAGCGGGCCGCGGACGAATGCCTGGCCCTGCCCGTCGACGGAGTCATGTCGCGGCGGGAGTTGCAGCGGGTCGTATCGGCGTGCAACGCGCTGGGCGGACTGTTGCAGCACGCTGCCTGAACCGACCCGGACGGCAAGGACGGCGGCAGGAGACGGAAGGGCTGCTGGGAGGGCGGGGAGGCTGGTTCTGAGCGCTCGAAAGTTCGGGTAGTATTTACTCCGTTGGCCCGCCCCAATAGCTCAGTCGGCAGAGCGTCTCCATGGTAAGGAGAAGGTCTACGGTTCGATTCCGTATTGGGGCTCTGGTAAAAGAAGAAGGCCCCCGCCATATGGCGGGGGCCTTCTTCGTGTTCAGGATTCCTGGATCTGCGGCTCGGGCACCCGCATCGCGAGAATCGCCATGTCGTCGGAGGGCGGATCGGCCGCGAAGCGCTCCACGGCCCGCAGCACCCGGGCCGCGACCGCGCCGGCGGTCAGCCCGGTGCACGTGGTGAGGACGTCCATCAGGCCGTCGTCGCCGAGCATTCGGGTGCCCTCGCGCCGCTCGGTCACCCCGTCGGTGACACACAGCAGAACGTCGCCCGGATCGAGCGTCACCGTCTGCTCGTACAACTCCAGGTCGTCCATCACACCGAGCAGCGGCTGGGGTTCGGCGGCCGCCTCCACGCGGCCGTCCGGGCGCAGACGCAGCGGCAGCGGATGCCCGGCGCACACCACCTTGAGGATCGCGCTGCCATCGGGCTGGGGCCACAGTTCGCCGTAGAGCAGGGTGAGGAAACGGCTGCGGGCGCCCTCGTCCAGGATGGCGGCGTTGAGCCGCTCCAGCACGGCGGGGCCGCCGAAGCCCTCACGGGCCAGCAGCCGCAGTGCGTGCCGGGCGAGGCCGGTGACGGCGGCGGCCTCCGGCCCGGTGCCGCAGACGTCTCCGATGGCGAAGCCGTATGCGCCATCGCGGATGGGGAAGAGGTCGTAGAAGTCACCGCCGACCTCGTTGCCCTCGCCGGCGGCGCGGTAGATGACCTCGACCTCCACGCCCGGGACCTCGGGCAGCTCCGGCGGCAGCAGGCTGCGCTGGAGCGACTGGCTGATGGCGGTGCGCTCGGAGTAGAGCCGGGCGTTGTCCAGGGCGAGCGCGGCCCGGCGGGACAGGTCCTCGGCCAGCTCCAGGATCTCCTGGCGGAAGTGCTCGTCGGCGGGCTTGCCGAGGGTCAGCATGCCGATGACCCGGTTACGCGCCACCAACGGCAGGACGACCGTCTCGCCGCCGACCGCGGAAGCCGTGGCCAGCGTGGCACCCGGGCCGGACGAAGGACGGGCGGCATCGCCCAGGTTGAGGCTGCGCAGGGTGGTGCGGAGCGCCGCGGCGTGCGCGGCGTCGCCCGGCGCGGACCAGACCCGGGCGCCGGGAGTGGGCACCGGATCCGGCGGATCGACCTTCGCCAGCAGCGCCTTGAGGCCGTCGATGCGGTCCTCGTCCTCGTGCAGGACGTAGCTCAGCTCCGGATCGGAGGCGGGGTCGGCGATGGTGTAGACGGCACACCAGGTGGCCAGCGTGGGCACGGTCATCTGCGCCATCAGGGCCAGCGTCTGGTCGCGGTCCAGGGTGCCGGCCAGCAGGTCGGACGCCTCCACCAGGAAGGACAGGGAGCCGCGGCGCAGCCGCTCCAGCTCGGTCAGCCGGGCCGATTCGACGGCGAGCGCGATGCGGTCGGCGGCGAACTGCAGCCGCAGCGCCTCCTCGTTGCTGTAGCGGCCGGGGGCCTCGGCGGCGACGCCGATGGAACCGGTGAGCCGTCCCTCCACCTTCAGCGGCACGGTGACGACCGAGCGCATTCCGGTGTTGGCGAGCAGCGGCACCGCGCCGGGCACCACGCTGAGGTCCTCGTGGACCGCGGGCATCCGGGCGGAGCCGTAGCGTCCGGTGCCGGCCTCGACGGGGACGCGGGCGAAGCGCTGGCGGGCGGAGGGCAGGCCGGTGGAGGCGCGGACCTCCAGCTCGGTCTCGTCGTCGGTGGCGAGCAGCAGATAGGCCGAGTCGCCGTCGAGCATGTCCCGGGCGCGCTCGACGGTGCGCTGGAGCAGCCCGTCCAGGTCGTCGGGGGCCGGAGAGCCGATGAACACCTCGAAGGCGTCGGCGGGGGATCCGCGGTCGGGGCTGCTGCCGGACTCCGGGGCCGGGCCGCGGGTCGGGCTCTGCAGCACCGCCCGCTCGTGGTCGCGGACCAGCAGACAGACAGTGGAGGGCTCACCCTCCGCGTCGCGGACCCGCAGATGGGAGGCGTAGACGGCGACGACGCGCCCGTCGGCGCCGCGGATCCCGTAGCTGCCCTCCCAGCGGGAGAGCTGGAGTGCCTCGGCGATTCCGGTGCCGGTGCCGGGGGTGTGCGGCCAGGCCGCCAGGTCGGTCAGCGGCTTGCCGATGATCTGCTCCGGTCCGTAGCCGAACAGCACCGCGGCGTCGTCGTTCCAGGCGCTGACGGCGCCGGTGCGGTCGATCTGGATGACCGCGACATGGATACGGGTGTCGGCCAGCGGCAGGGCCTCCGACGGCAGGGCCGGGCCGGCCGAGCGGGTGCCCGCCGGGCGGTCGGGGAAGTCCAGCTGGAACCAGACCTGTTTGTGCGCGGCGCTGTACTCCACGCCCCAGCGGGAGGCGAGTGCGGCGCACAGAAGCAGACCGCGGCCGCCCTCGCGATCGGGGGAGCCGTAGTTACGCCCGGCGTGCTCCAGCGGCAGCTCGCGTTCCGGATAGCGGTCGCCGACCTCCACCCGTACGCTGCTCTCCGCCCGGATACAGCTGACGTCGGCGGCGGTGCCGGCGTGCACCACGGCGTTGGTGACCAGCTCGCTGGTGAGGACCACGGCGTCATCGACGATGTCGGTGAGCCCCCAGCCCTGCAGGGTGTCCCGGACGAAGGCGCGGGCGGCGGCGACGGAGCGCCCGATCGGTTCGAAGGTGGCGGCCGCCCGTGCGGTGATCACTGGTCTCCTCAGCTGTGTCTCGGCGATCCGATCACCCATGTGCAGCGCCCCTCCGATGCCCTAGCCGGATGCCAGGTTACTTACCTCCAGCGCTCGCGCGAATGCCGGTGGGGAGTGTTTCCACCCTGAGAGTGCACTGTCCGGTGTGCGATGCTGCCGAACTGTTATCGCCTGGCCGGGCCGGGGTGAAACACTGGGAAAGCTTGAGTAGAGAACCCGACGAGGATGGTCGACCCTGCGGGAGGGACACGGTGGAGTCTGGCGCAGCGGCGCGGGGCAAGAGCACGCGCGCGAAGGGCGGACAGTCCCGGGGCAGACAGCGCAGTGCGACGATCGAGGTCGAGACGGCGACCCTGCACCGGTTGCTGACCGCGATGACGGCCATGCGGGACGGGAACTTCCGCAAGCGGCTGGTGGTGTCCGGCGACGATGTGCTCGCCGAGATCGCCGAGGTCTACAACGAGGTCGCGGAGCGTAACCTCCAGCTCACCGGGGAGCTCGCGCGGGTCCGGCGGGTGGTCGGCCGCGAGGGCAAGCTGACCGAGCGGCTGGAGATCGGGCCGTGCGAGGGCGCCTGGGCCGCGGCCGTCGACGCGTCGAACGCGCTGGTCGACGATCTGGTGCGGCCGGTCTCCGAGGTGGGCCGCGTCCTGTCGGCCGTCGCCGAGGGTGACCTGGAGCAGCGGATGGAGCTGCGCGCGCAGGGAACGGACGCCTCTTCTCCGCATCCGCTGCGCGGTGAGTTCCTGAAGGTCGGCCGTACCGTCAACGGGCTCGTCGACCAGTTGTCGGCGTTCACCGACGAGGTGACGCGGGTGGCCCGCGAGGTCGGAACCGAGGGGAAGCTCGGCGGGCAGGCGCGGGTGCGCGGAATGTCCGGTTCTTGGAAGGACCTCACGGATTCCGTCAACACGATGGCGTCCCGGCTCACCGCCCAGGTGCGTGACATCGCCCTCGTCACGACGGCGGTGGCCAAGGGTGATCTCTCGCGGAAGGTCACGGTGCATGTGGCCGGCGAGATGCTCGAGCTGAAGAACACCGTGAACACGATGGTGGACCAGCTGTCGTCGTTCGCCTCCGAGGTGACCCGGGTCGCCCGGGAGGTCGGCACCGAGGGCGAACTGGGTGGCCAGGCGCAGGTGCCCGGGGTCGCGGGCGTGTGGAAGGACCTGACGGACTCGGTCAACCTGATGGCCGGGAACCTCACCGCGCAGGTGCGCGGAATCGCCCAGGTGACGACGGCGGTGGCCAGCGGCGACCTGTCGCAGAAGGTCACGGTGAGCGCCCGCGGCGAGGTCGCGCAGCTGGCCGACACCATCAACACCATGACCGAGACGCTGCGTACCTTCGCCGACGAGGTCACGCGGGTGGCCAGCGAGGTGGGTGCCGAGGGTCTGCTGGGCGGTCAGGCGCAGGTGCCGGGTGCCGCGGGTACGTGGAAGGACCTCACCGATTCGGTGAACACCGCCTTCCGCAACCTCACCGCCCAGGTGCGGGACATCGCGCAGGTGACCACCGCGGTGGCCAACGGTGATCTGTCGCAGAAGGTCACCGTCGACGTGGCCGGCGAGATGCTGGAGTTGAAGAACACCGTCAACACGATGGTCGACCAGCTCCAGTCCTTCGGTGCCGAAGTGACGCGGGTGGCCCGGGAGATCGGTGTCGAGGGCGAACTGGGCGGTCAGGCCCAGGTGCCGGGCGCGGCGGGTACGTGGAAGGACCTCACCGACTCGGTGAACACCGCCTTCCGCAACCTCACCGGGCAGGTCCGCAACATCGCCCAGGTGACCACCGCGGTGGCCAACGGAGACCTGACGCAGAAGGTCACCGTCGACGTCTCCGGCGAGATGCTCCAGCTGAAGAACACCGTGAACACCATGGTCGACCAGCTGTCGTCCTTCGCCGACCAGGTCACGCGGATGGCGCGGGACGTGGGCACCGAGGGCCGGCTGGGCGGTCAGGCCAAGGTGGACGGCGTCTCCGGCACCTGGAAGGACCTCACCGACTCCGTCAACTTCATGGCGGGAAACCTGACCTCGCAGGTGCGGCAGATCGCCCAGGTGACCACCGCGGTGGCCCGCGGTGACCTGTCGCAGAAGATCGAGGTGGACGCCCGCGGCGAGATCCTGGAGTTGAAGAACACCATCAACACGATGGTGGACCAGCTGTCGGACTTCGCCGAGCAGGTGACCCGGGTGGCCCGCGAGGTGGGCACGGACGGGCGGCTGGGCGGTCAGGCGCAGGTGCCCGGGGTCGCGGGCGTGTGGCGTGATCTGACCGACTCGGTGAACGGCATGGCGGGCAACCTCACCGCTCAGGTCCGCAACATCGCGCAGGTCGCGACCGCGGTGGCGCGCGGCGACCTGTCGCAGAAGATCGACGTGGACGCGCGCGGCGAGATCCTGGAGCTGCGCAACACCCTGAACACCATGGTCGACCAGCTGTCGTCCTTCGCGGAGCAGGTGACGCGGGTGGCCCGCCAGGTGGGCACCGAGGGGATCCTGGGCGGGCAGGCCGAGGTGCAGGGGGTCTCCGGCACCTGGAAGGACCTCACCCAGTCCGTCAACGGCATGGCGAACAACCTCACCTCCCAGGTGCGCAACATCGCCGAGGTGACGACGGCGGTCGCCAAGGGCGACCTGTCGAAGAAGATCACCGTTGACGCCAAGGGCGAGATCCTGGAGCTGGTCACCACGGTGAACACGATGGTGGATCAGCTGTCGGACTTCGCCGAGCAGGTGACCCGGGTGGCCCGCGAGGTGGGTACCGAGGGTCAGTTGGGTGGTCAGGCGCGGGTGCCGGGCGTCACCGGCATCTGGAAGGACCTGACCAGCAACGTCAACCTGATGGCCAACAACCTGACCAATCAGGTGCGGAACATCTCCCATGTGGCGACGGCGGTGGCCAACGGCGATCTGACGAAGAAGGTCACCGTCGAGGCGCGCGGCGAGGTCGCGCAGCTCGCCGACACCGTCAACACCATGGTGACCACGCTGTCGTCCTTCGCGGACGAGGTCACCCGGGTGGCGCGCGAGGTGGGTACCGAGGGGATCCTCGGCGGCCAGGCCCGGGTGCCCGGTGTCGCGGGGACCTGGAAGGACCTCACCGAGTCGGTGAACTCGATGGCCAGCAACCTCACCGGCCAGGTGCGGAACATCGCGATGGTCACCACCGCGATCGCCAACGGCGACCTGACCAAGAAGATCGACATCGACGCCCGGGGCGAGATCCTGGAGCTGAAGACCACCATCAACACCATGGTCGACCAGCTGTCCTCGTTCGCCGAGGAGGTCACCCGGGTGGCCCGCGAGGTGGGTACGGAGGGCCAGTTGGGCGGTCAGGCCCGGGTGCGGGACGTGGCCGGCACCTGGCAGGACCTGACCGAATCGGTGAACGAGATGGCGGGCAACCTGACCCGTCAGGTGCGGGCCATCGCCGAGGTGGCCACCGCGGTGACCCGCGGCGATCTGAACCTGAAGATCGAGGCGGACGCGGCCGGCGAGATCCTCAAGCTCCAGGACAACATCAACACGATGATCACCAACCTGCGGGAGACCACCCTCGCCAACAAGGAGCAGGACTGGCTCAAGGGCAATCTGGCCCGTATCTCCGGCCTGATGCAGGGGCGGCGTGAGCTGGAGGACGTCGCCGGGCTGATCATGAGCGAGCTGACCCCGGTGGTCTCCGCCCAGCACGGCGCGTTCTTCCTGGCCACGGCGGTCGAGGAGGAGCAGGGCGCGGGCGCGGACGGCGCGGAGACCGGCGACTACGAGCTCAGGCTCATCGGCAGCTACGGCTACTCCAAGGGCTCGATGCCGACCTCCTTCAAGCCGGGCGAGTCGCTGATCGGCACCGCCGCGGAGGAGAAGCGCACCATCCTGGTGGAGAACGTGCCGCCGGGCTACCTCAAGATCGCCTCCGGGCTGGGCGAGGCGGCCCCGGCCCATGTGATCGTGCTGCCGGTGCTCTTCGAGGGACAGGTCCTCGGCGTGATCGAGCTGGCCTCCTTCCAGCCCTTCGCGCAGATCCAGAAGGACTTCCTCAACCAGATCGCCGAGATGATCGGCACCAGCGTCAACACCATCAGCGTCAACACCAAGACCGAGGTGCTGCTGAAGCAGTCGCAGGAGCTGACCGAGCAGCTGCGGGAGCGATCCGCGGAGCTGGAGAACCGGCAGAAGGCGCTGCAGTCCTCCAACGCCGAGCTGGAGGAGAAGTCCGAGCGGCTGGCCCGGCAGAACCGCGACATCGAGGTGAAGAACACCGAGATCGAGGAGGCGCGGCAGGTCCTGGAGGAGCGCGCCGAGCAGCTCGCGGTCTCGATGCGCTACAAGTCCGAGTTCCTGGCGAACATGTCGCACGAGCTGCGGACGCCGCTGAACTCGCTGCTGATCCTGGCCAAGCTGCTCGCGGACAACGCCGCCGGCAATCTCTCGCCCAAGCAGGTGGAGTTCGCCGAGACGATCCACGGCGCGGGCTCGGACCTGCTCCAGCTGATCAACGACATCCTCGACCTGTCCAAGGTCGAGGCGGGCAAGATGGACGTCAGCCCGACCCGGATCGCCCTGGTCCAGCTGGTCGACTACGTCGAGGCGACCTTCCGCCCGCTCACCGCGGAGAAGGGCCTGGACTTCTCGGTGCGAGTCTCCCCGGAGCTGCCCGCGACGCTCCACACCGACGAGCAGCGGCTGCTCCAGGTGCTGCGCAACCTGTTGTCGAACGCGGTGAAGTTCACCGACACCGGCGCCGTGGAGCTGGTCATCCGGCCGGCCGGCGCCGATGTGCCGGACACGATCCGCGAACAGCTCCTGGAGCACGGCTCGCTGCGCGCCCCCGACGACCAGATGATCGCCTTCTCGGTCACCGACACCGGTATCGGCATCGCGGCGAGCAAGATGCGGGTGATCTTCGAGGCGTTCAAGCAGGCCGACGGCACCACCAGCCGCAAGTACGGCGGCACGGGCCTTGGGCTGTCCATCAGCCGGGAGATCGCCCGACTGCTGGGCGGTGAGATCAGCGTGGCCAGCGAACCGGGTCGCGGCTCGACGTTCACCCTGTATCTGCCGCTGCACCCCAGCGAGCTGCCGCCTCCGGGCTACCCGGAGCCGGCCCTGGGCGGCGATCTGGGGCACGGCCCCGGCCTGGAGATGGGGGAGCCGGCCGGCGAGGGCGTGCCGGCGGCCCAGGCGCCCGGCGCCGGACCCGCGAGCCTGCCCCGGTCCCGCGGCGCCGCCGGCCTCTCCCGGCGGCGGCAGCGGGCGGCCGCCGAGCAGGCCGCCGAGCCGTGGCTGGTCGGCGGCCAGGACCTGGTGGCCACCGAGCCCGGTGGCGGGTTCCATGGCGAGAAGGTGCTCATCGTCGATGACGACATCCGCAATGTCTTCGCGCTCACCAGCGTCCTGGAACAGCACGGACTGCAGGTCCTCTACGCCGAGAACGGCCGGGAGGGCATCGAGGTGCTGGAGCAGCACGACGATGTGGTGCTGGTCCTGATGGACATCATGATGCCGGAGATGGACGGCTACGCCACGACCGCGGCGATCCGCCGGATGCCGCAGTTCGCGGGGCTGCCGATCATCGCGCTCACCGCGAAGGCGATGAAGGGCGACCGGGAGAAGAGCATCGAGTCCGGCGCGTCGGACTATGTCACCAAGCCCGTCGACACCGATCATCTCCTCACGGTGATGGAGCAGTGGATGCGCACAGAGTGACGGTGGGGCGCGTTCTGCGCCTCGGTGGTTGACAGACCGTGGTTGAACACGTGTGGAATTGCGGTATCCGGGGAACCTTCTGGTCTCCCGCTGCGTTTGCGTTACGTGCACAGTGACATCGCGGTGACAGGGTGTGGTGACAGGCGGGGTGCGGCTACGATGACCGGCACAAGGACGGGCGGCGCAAGAGAGTCGTCCCCTGGGGCGGCGCCCGGTGCATTCCCCGGCTTCACGAGCTGGGGAGACCCCAAGCCGGGACGAGGAGGACGGGGCATGGTGCAGAAGGCCAAGATCCTCCTGGTCGATGACCGGCCGGAGAATCTGCTGGCGCTGGAGGCCATTCTCTCCGCGCTCGATCAGACCCTGGTGCGGGCATCGTCAGGGGAGGAAGCGCTCAAGGCGCTGCTGACGGACGATTTCGCGGTCATCCTGCTGGATGTCCAGATGCCAGGCATGGACGGCTTCGAGACCGCCGCGCACATCAAGCGGCGGGAGCGGACCCGCGACATCCCGATCATCTTCCTGACCGCGATCAACCACGGCCCCCACCACACCTTCCGGGGCTATGCCGCCGGCGCGGTGGACTACATCTCCAAGCCCTTCGACCCGTGGGTGCTGCGCGCCAAGGTCTCGGTCTTCGTCGAGCTGTACATGAAGAACTGCCAGCTGCGGGAGCAGGCCGCGCTGCTGCGCCTGCAGTTGGAGAACGGCCAGCCGGTCACGGGGGACGGCAAGGAGCCCGCCGGGCTGCTCGCCGAGCTCTCCGCGCGGCTGGCCGCGGTGGAGGAGCAGGCCGAGGCGCTGTCCAAGCAGTTGGACGAGTCCGCGGACGCGGCGGCGGTGGCCACCGCCGCCCACCTGGAGCGCAAACTCACCGGGCTGCGCCGGGCGCTGGACGCCCTGGAGCCGGGCGCCGGCAGCGGCGCCGGAGCGGTGCCCTCGCAGACCTGAGTTTGACGGCCCGTCATGGGCCCGGCCCTGCGTGCTCCGTACGGCGGACCCGGGTAACCTCCCCCCATGGCCTCACGTACGTCCGGCAAGGGTTCGCAGAGTTCGGCGGGCGCTTCGAAGCAGCGTGCCGGACAGGCGTCAGGCGCTGCCAAGAAGGCTCCCGCGAAGAAGGCGGCGGCCAAGAAGGCTCCCGCCAAGAAGGCCGCGCCGCCCGCGAAGAAGGCGCCGGCGAAGAAGGCCGCGGCCAAGGCGCCGCCCAAGCCCGCGCCGTCCCCCACGAGCGGCGTCTTCCGCGCCGCCCGCGCGGTGTGGATGGGGCTCGCGCGCGGCGTGGGCGCGATGTTCCGCGGCATAGGACGCGGCGCCAAGGGGCTTGACCCGGCCCACCGCAAGGACGGTGTGGCGCTGCTGCTGCTCGCCTTGGCGCTGATCGTGGCGGCCGGCACCTGGTCCAATCTGCGCGGCCCGGTCGGCGAACTGGTCGAGATGCTGGTGACCGGTGCCTTCGGGCGGCTGGACCTGCTGGTTCCGATACTCCTGGGCGTGATCGCCACCCGGCTGATCCTCCACCCGGAGAAGCCGGAGGCGAACGGACGGATCGTCATCGGGCTCTCCGCGCTGGTCGTCGGCATCCTGGGACAGGTGCACATCGCCTGCGGCTCGCCGACGCGCGCCGACACCGAGGCGGTTCAGGACGCCGGTGGCCTCATCGGCTGGGCCGCCTCCACCCCGCTGGTCTTCACGATGAGCGCGGCGCTCGCCGTTCCGCTGCTGGTGCTGCTCACCGTCTTCGGGCTGCTGGTGGTCACCGCCACCCCGGTGGTGGCGATCCCGCAGCGGCTGCGCGCGCTCGGCGTCCGGCTCGGGCTGGTCCGTGGCCACGACGCCGAGGAAGCCGAGTACGAGGAGTACCCAGGCGCCGACGCGGAGGCCGAGTACGCCGAGGACTGGCGGGAGGCGCCGGCCAGACGGCCGCGGCGGGCCGCTGCCCGGCGCGGCCCGGCCGGTGAGCCGGAGGCGGAGCGAGCCGAGGCGGAGGCGCTGGCCAAGCGGCGCGGCCGCCCCCGCCCGGCCCCGGTGGAGCCCCCGTCGGACCGGCCGATGGACGCGGTGGACGTGGCCGCGGCGGCGGCCGCCGCGCTGGACGGCGCCGTGCTGCACGGCGTCCAGCCCTCCCCGCTGGTCGCCGGACTCGGGCGCGGCCTCGCTACGGACCGGGCGACCGGTACCGAGGTGCCCGGCGCCCGCGGCGGCGCGCCCGCCGGCGGGCAGCCCGACCCCGAGGCGCCCGCCGGGCCGGCCGCAGCGGTCGAGAAGACGGTGCAGGTCCCGGATCTGACGCGCAGTGCGCCCGAGCCCTCCGAGCCGCTTCCGCCGCGCGCCGAGCAGTTGCAGCTGTCCGGGGACATCACCTACGCCCTGCCCTCGCTCGACCTGCTCGAGCGCGGCGGGCCCGGCAAGACCCGCAGCGCCGCCAATGACGCGGTCGTCGCCTCCCTGACCAACGTCTTCACGGAGTTCAAGGTGGACGCCGCGGTGACCGGCTTCACCCGCGGCCCGACGGTCACCCGGTACGAGGTGGAACTGGGCCCGGCGGTGAAGGTCGAGCGGATCACCGCGCTCACCAAGAACATCGCCTACGCGGTGGCCAGCCCCGATGTGCGCATCATCAGCCCGATCCCGGGCAAGTCGGCGGTCGGCATCGAGATCCCCAACAGCGACCGGGAGATGGTCAATCTCGGCGATGTGCTGCGCTCGACGGAGGCCGTCGGGGACGACCACCCGATGGTGGTGGGGCTGGGCAAGGACGTCGAGGGCGGCTATGTCTCGGCCAACCTGGCGAAGATGCCGCACATCCTGGTCGCCGGTGCCACCGGCTCCGGCAAGTCCTCCTGCATCAACTGCCTGATCACCTCGGTGATGGCCCGTGCCACCCCGGACGACGTGCGGATGGTGCTGGTCGACCCCAAGCGTGTCGAGCTGACCGCCTACGAGGGCATTCCGCACCTGATCACACCGATCATCACCAACCCCAAGCGCGCCGCCGAGGCCCTGCAGTGGGTGGTGCGGGAGATGGACCTGCGCTACGACGACCTGGCGGCGTTCGGCTTCCGGCACATCGACGACTTCAACGCCGCGGTCCGCCGGGGCAAGGTCAAGCTGCCCGAGGGCAGCGAGCGCGAGCTGCGGCCGTATCCGTACCTGCTGGTGATCGTGGACGAGCTGGCGGACCTGATGATGGTCGCGCCGCGCGACGTGGAGGACTCCATCGTCCGGATCACCCAGCTGGCCCGGGCCGCCGGCATCCACCTGGTGCTGGCCACCCAGCGGCCCTCGGTGGACGTGGTGACCGGCCTGATCAAGGCGAACGTGCCCTCCCGGCTCGCCTTCGCGACCTCCTCGCTCGCCGACAGCCGGGTGATCCTCGACCAGCCGGGCGCCGAGAAGCTGATCGGCAAGGGCGACAGCCTCTTCCTCCCGATGGGCGCGAACAAGCCGGTCCGCATGCAGGGCGCGTTCGTCACCGAGCAGGAGGTGGCGGCCGTCGTCGAGCACTGCAAGGCGCAGATGACCCCGGTCTTCCGGGACGACGTGACCGTCGGCACGGCGCAGAAGAAGGAGATCGACGAGGACATCGGCGATGACCTCGATCTGCTCTGCCAGGCCGCCGAGCTGGTGGTCTCCACCCAGTTCGGGTCGACCTCGATGCTTCAGCGGAAGCTGCGGGTGGGCTTCGCGAAAGCCGGGCGGCTGATGGACCTGATGGAGTCCAGGGGAATCGTCGGCCCCAGCGAAGGATCGAAGGCCAGGGACGTATTGGTTAAACCGGATGAATTGGATGGCGTGCTCGCGGTGATCCGGGGGGAGGCTCAACCGTGAGGAAACGGCGAGCAACCGTTTCCCCTGCCGATACGTCAAGTTGAGCGAGGTGACGGACGAATGTGCCAGTGTCGGTCCCGCAGGCCCGTTCTGATGGCGTACAAACTCCGCCCTCCCGCTTGCCCGACCCTTTCGCCCCACCCCTAGACTGAACCTCCAGCAGGTGGCTACACGCTCGAAAGGCGCCCCCGTGTCCATCGGCAACTCCCCCGCAGACGACGACCGGCCGTCCGTCGGTCGTGCCCTTCAGCAGGCCCGAATCCACGCCGGACTCACCGTCGAGCAGGTCAGCACCATCACCCGGGTGCGCGTACCGATCGTGCACGGGATCGAGCAGGACGACTTCACCCGATGCGGCGGCCACGTCTACGCCCGCGGGCACGTCCGGGCCTTCGCCCGGGCCGTCGGCCTGGACCCCACCGCGCTGGTCGCCCAGTATGACGCCGAGCACGGCGGGCGCCCCGAGCCCACCGGGGCGGCGCCGCTCTTCGAGGCCGAGCGCATCCGGCCCGAGCCCCGGCGCCCCAACTGGACCGCCGCGATGGTCGCCGCCATCGTCGCCGTGGTCGGCTTCGTCGGCTTCACCCTCTTCAGCGGCGGGGACGACGACGGCGCCACGGTCGCCGATGAGCCCGCCGCCCCCCGGCCGGCCACCCCCAGCAAGCCCGCCACCCCCAGCAGGCCCGTCGATCCCAAGCCCGACCCGTCCGGCAGCGCCATCGCCGGCGTCCCGGCCAACAAGGTCACGGTCAAGCTCACCGCGGAGAACGGCCAGAGCTGGATCTCCGCCCAGGACCACAACGGCCGCCTGATCCACGAAGGCGTTCTCCAGCAGGGCGACTCCAAGACCTTCACCGACAGCAAGCGGATCGATCTGGTGCTCGGCAACGCCGGCGCCGTACAGCTGTTCGTCAACGGCAAGGAGGTCAAGGAGGTCGGGGCGAAGGGGCAGGTCCAGCGGCTGAGCTACACCCAGGGAGACCCCGAGGTCGGCTGAGCCCGGCAAGATCGACAGCCCTGGCATCGGGGGGTGTCGCTGGGACGAAGTAGTCTGAGCGTATGCCCGAACGCCGTACCGTCGCCCTTGTCACGCTCGGCTGCGCCCGTAACGAGGTGGACTCGGAGGAGCTTGCAGGCCGCTTGGCAGCGGACGGCTGGGAGCTCGTCGAGGACGCCGCCGCCGCGGACGTGGCCGTCGTCAACACCTGCGGATTCGTCGAAGCCGCCAAGAAGGACTCCGTCGACGCCCTGCTCGAGGCCAACGATCTCAAGGAGCATGGCAAGACCCAGGCCGTCGTGGCGGTCGGCTGTATGGCCGAGCGGTACGGCAAGGAGCTGGCCGAAGCGCTGCCCGAGGCCGACGGAGTGCTCGGCTTCGACGACTACGCCGACATCTCCGACCGCCTGCAGACCATCCTCTCCGGCGGCATCCACGCCTCCCACGCCCCGCGTGACCGGCGCAAACTGCTGCCGATCAGCCCGGCCGAGCGGCAGGGCGCGGCCGACGTGGCGCTGCCCGGCCACGGTGACGCACTCGCCTCCGCCCCCGAGGACCTCCCCGAGGGGATCGCTCCGGCATCCGGGCCGCGGGCGCCGCTGCGCCGCCGTCTGGAGACCGGGCCGGTGGCCTCGGTCAAGCTGGCCTCCGGCTGCGACCGCCGCTGCTCCTTCTGCGCCATCCCGTCCTTCCGCGGCTCCTTCATCTCCCGCCGCCCCTCGGACGTGCTGGGCGAGACCCGCTGGCTCGCCGAGCAGGGCGTCAAGGAGATCATGCTGGTCTCGGAGAACAACACCTCCTACGGCAAGGACCTGGGCGACATCCGCCTGCTGGAGACGCTGCTGCCCGAGCTGGCGGCGGTGGACGGCATCGAGCGGATCCGGGTCAGCTACCTCCAGCCCGCCGAGATGCGGCCCGGCCTGATCGACGTCCTGACCTCGACCGAGAAGGTCGTCCCGTACTTCGACCTGTCCTTCCAGCACTCCGCGCCCGGCGTGCTGCGCGCCATGCGCCGCTTCGGCGACACCGACCGCTTCCTCGAGCTGCTGGACCAGATCCGCGGCAAGGCGCCGCAGGCCGGTGCCCGGTCCAACTTCATCGTCGGTTTCCCCGGCGAGACCGAGGAGGACCTGGCCGAGCTGGAGCGCTTCATCACCCACGCCCGCCTGGACGCCATCGGGGTCTTCGGATACTCCGACGAGGACGGCACCGAGGCCGCCGGCTACGAGAACAAGAACGACCCCGAGGTGGTCGCGGAGCGGCTGGCCCACATCTCGCGGCTGGCCGAGGAGCTCACCGCCCAGCGCGCCGAGGAGCGGCTGGGGGAGACGGTCGAGGTCCTGGTCGACCGGATCGACGAGGAGGACGGCCCGATCGGCCGGGCTGCCCACCAGGCGCCGGAGACCGACGGCCAGACTCTGCTGACCGGCGGCGCGGAGCCGGCTGTCGGCCGTATCGTCAGCGCGAAGGTCATCGCGACGGAGGGAGTGGATCTCGTGGCGGAGCCGCTGCCGCTGCAGGGCGGCGCGTGTACCGAGGAGACGGCCAGATGACCCATGCCCCGGCCTCCGCCGCAGGAGGCGCCCGTCCAGCGGCCGTATCCGTGCGGCCGGCGGGACTGTGGAACATCGCCAACATCCTGACCATGGTCCGGCTGCTGCTGGTCCCCGGATTCGTGCTGCTGATGCTGGCGGACGGCGGCTATGACCCGGCGTGGCGCTCGCTGGCCTGGGCGGCGTTCGCCATCGCCATGATCACCGACCTCTTCGACGGGCACCTGGCGCGCCGGTACAACCTGGTGACCGACTTCGGCAAGATCGCCGATCCGATAGCGGACAAGGCGATCATGGGAGCGGCGCTGGTCTGCCTCTCGGCGCTGGAGGACCTGCCCTGGTGGGTGACGGGCGTGATCCTCTTCCGGGAGATCGGCATCACGGTGATGCGCTTCGTCGTGATCAGGCATGGAGTCATCCCGGCCAGTCGGGGCGGCAAGATGAAGACGCTGGCGCAGGGCACGGCGGTCGGGATGTACATCCTGGCGCTCACCGGGCCGCTGGCCACCCTCCGCTTCTGGGTGATGGCCGTCGCCGTCGCCTTGACGGTCGTCACCGGCCTCGACTACGTGCGGCAGGCGATCGTGCTGCGGCGCGCGGGTCTGGCAGCGGAGCGCGAGCGGGCGCAAGCGGGGCCCGTGCGGTGACCGGCGCGCCGCAGTCCGGTGCCGGCCCGGCCGCGCGGGCGCTGGAGCTGCTGGCCGCGCGGGGGCAGACGCTGGCCGTCGCGGAATCGCTCACCGGGGGGCTGGTGGCCGCCGAGCTGACCGCGGTGCCCGGGGCCTCCCGCTCCTTCCGGGGGTCGGTGACCGCCTACGCCACGGAGCTCAAGCGGGCCGTGCTGGGCGTGGACGAGGAGCTGCTGGCGGCGCGGGGGGCGGTGGATCCGGATGTCGCCCGGCAGATGGCGAGCGGCGTGCGGCGCCTGCTGGGCGCAGACTGGGGAGTGTCGACCACCGGTGTGGCCGGCCCGGCCGAGCAGGACGGGCAGCCGGTGGGCACGGTCTACGCGGCGGTCGTCGGCCCCGGCGGTGCCGGTTCGGTGGCCGCGCTGCGGCTGGACGGGGACCGCGCGGGGATTCGCTTCCAGAGCGCCCGGGCGGCTCTGGAACTGCTGTCCGGCGAACTGATCGAAAATGCAAGGGCACAGGATACGGAAGAACACGGGGGGATTTGATGTTTGCAGCCCTGAGTGAACACGACATCGCTCCCCGCACGGGTGGAGCCGAAGGCGGTACGGTGGGGCGTGAAGGATCCGGATCCGAGGTCCGAGGAGGGAGCCAGCGATGATTCTGCTCCGTCGCCTGCTGGGTGACGTGCTGCGCCGGCAGCGCCAGCGCCAGGGCCGTACTCTGCGCGAGGTCTCCTCCTCCGCCCGGGTGTCCCTCGGCTATCTGTCAGAGGTCGAGCGGGGCCAGAAGGAAGCTTCGTCCGAGTTGCTCGCCGCCATCTGCGACGCGCTGGATGTGCGGATGTCGCAGGTCATGCGCGAGGTCAGTGACGAACTCTCGCTCGCGGAGCTGGCGGAGTCGGCGGCGGCCGGCGAGTCGGTGCCGGCCATGCGGCCCATGCTGAACTCCGTCACCGTGACGTCCGTGACGGGTGTTCCGGAGGAGCGGGTGACCATCAAGGCGCCCGCGGAGGCGGTGGACGTGGTCGCCGCCTGACGGCCAACCGGCCACCCGTACAAGCTTTCGGAGCCCCGGTTCGGTGCCTGTGCACCGGACCGGGGCTCCGTCCGTATCCGGCCGGTTCATGGCGTCTGTGCCATGGTGGAGGGAGGACGAATCCGACTGACAGCGCATAACCGTCCCGGTCGGTTGCGGTGGGGTTCAGGCGTGGCTCCATGAGCCCGCACCGGTCCGGCGGGGCGGACAGGAGGACAGGAATGTCTGTACTGAAGAGCCCGCTGCCCGAGGAGCACCTCCCCGTCGTGGGCGACGCACTGCAAGGCGCACTCGTCGATCTGGTGGACCTCGCGCTGGTCGCCAAGCAGGTCCACTGGACGGTGGTGGGCCCGCGCTTCCGGTCCGTGCACCTCCAGCTCGACGAGGTGGTGGCCACTGCCCGTCAGCACATGGACATCGTCGCCGAGCGCGCCTCGGCGATCGGCGTCGCACCGGACGGACGGGCCGAGACGGTCGCCAAGACCAGCGGCATCGACACCGTCAAGGACGGCTGGTGCGACGACACCGAGGCGGTGCGGACGCTGATCGCCGCTCTCGGGTCCGTCATCCAGCGGATGCGCGGCCGCATCGAGAGCACCGCCGAGCCCGACCCGGTGACGCAGGACATCATCATCGGCCTCACCCGGGACCTGGAGAAGCATCACTGGATGTTCCAGGCAGAGAACGTGAACGGGGGTCAGAGGTAGGTCGGGCCGCGCATGACCGAGACAGAGACCCCGCGCGACCGAATGCCGCGGATGGTCGTGCTGGGTGTGCAGTCCGGTGATCCGCCGTACCGGCTGGTGGAGATCGGCGGTGAGTTCGTCGGCACCGCGCACTCGCTGGCGGACGTCCTGGAGATCGCCCACCGTGCCGGTCTGGGCAGGCTGGACCTCGACGACCCGGACCAGGTCCGCTGGGTCGGCGGCGACAAGTACACCTGGACGACATGGCACTGGTAGGCGGCGCCGGCGGCGGGCTGACGGGTGGTGAGCCGCCGCCCGCGTTCCTGACGGGTGGTGAGCCGGCCTCGTCGCCCGCCCCCGGCGCGCGTCGATGCCTCCGGGCGCGGCGTGCCCGGCGGGCCGGGGGCGGGCAGACTGAGCAGAGCGTGGACGCCCGGCGCCGGTCCAGGGGGTGTCTGATGGGTCGCCGTGGGAGGAGGAGCGCCGTCCGGTGCCGCCGGGCGGCGCGATGGGTGTGTGCGCTGACGCTCGGGGCGGTGTGGTGCTGGGCGGCGATGCGGCTGACCCTCCACCCGGCCCGGACCGGCCCCGTCGAAGGGGCGTTCCTCGCCGGGGGCTGGGGGTTGAGTCTGCTGCCGGTGCACTGCGTGCCCCGCTCCGAGACGAACGGACGCCGGCACGACCCGGGGCGGGGCTGAGAGAGCGTCAGCCCGCTGGATCGGTCGGCCTCGGGCCCGGCTGGCAGCGCGGGCACCAGAAGGTGACCCGCTCCGCCGCCACGTCCTGCTCGGTGACGCGGACCGGTGTCCCGCAGCGGCGGCAGACCCGGCCCGCGCGGCCGTACACCCACAGCCGGCGATCGGCGCGCGACTCGGCGGTGGTGACGCGGCCTGGGCGGCCCTTGTTGGCCTCCAGCAGCTTCTTGGCCAGCGCCACCAGCCGCTCCGGACGGGGGACTTCCCCAACCGGAAGCCAGGGCGAGACGCCGGCCAGGAAACACAGCTCGCACCGGTAGACATTGCCGATCCCCGCGAGATTGCGCTGATCGAGCAGTGCCTCACCGACCGGGCGGGCCGGGTCGGACAGCAGCCTCCGCAGCGCCTCGTCGGCATCCCAGTCAGGCCCGAGGAGGTCGGGGCCCAGGTGCCCGACCACCTGCCCCTCGTCGGCCGTGCGCAGCAGGTCCAGGACCGGCAGCCGGTACCCGACGGCGGTGCGGTCGGCGGTGCCGAGGACGGCGCGGATCTGGTGCCCGGGGCCGCCCGTCCACCGCTCACCGGCCCGGTAGATCTTCCACGCGCCGTCCATGCGCAGATGGGAGTGGAGGGTCAGGCCACCCTCGATCCGGGTCAGCAGGTGCTTGCCGCGCGGGACGACCTCGGTGACGCGGCGCCCGGTCAGATCCACGGTCGCCAGGCGGGGCACCCGCAGATCGCAGCGGATCAGGGGCTTGCCCGCCAGGGCCTCGTGGAGGCGGTGAGCCGTCCACCAGACGGTGTCTCCTTCCGGCATACCGACCATGATGCCGGGACGTACGCCGACCGGGTCAGGGGGCGCGGAGGCGCAGGCCGCGGGGGGTGGGGTGGAAGCCGGCCGCTTCCATAAGGCGGCCTAGGGCGGAGGACAGGGCCGGGGCGCCGTTGACCCGCTCCACGGTCACCGTGCCGAGGGCGCCGGCCCGGCCCGCCTCGGCGAGCGCGGTCACCGCCGTCCGCAGCCGGGCGTCGTCCTCCGGCGATTCGGCCTCGGCCGGGCCCGAGGGCCAGGCGAGCAGGGTCTTGCCGCCGCGCTCCATGTAGACGGTCAGCTCACCGTCGACGAGCACGACCAGCGAGCCCGCCTTGCGGCCCGGTTTGTGGCCCGCTCCGGCGGGCGGCTCCGGCCAGGGCAGGGCGGCGCCGTAGGCATTGGCCGGATCCGCCGCGGCGAGCACCACCGCCGGGCCCGGGGAGGGCGCGCCGAAGGGCTCCGCGCCGCCGGCGGCCGGCCCGGCGGAGCGCTCCCGGGCGCTGCTGACCGCCCGCAGCCGGTCCACCGCGCCGTCCATGGCGAACTGCGCGGCGCCCAGACCTTCCACCACATAGCCGCGCCTGGCCTGCCCGGTGTCCTCGAACGCGGACAGCACGCGGTACGCGGCGGCGAAGCCGCCCTCCACGCCCTCCGCGGCGACGGTGCCGCGGGTGACGACGCCGTGGCGGTCCAGGAGCGTACGGGCCAGGGCATGGGCGCGGTGGGTGGCGTCCAGCTCCCGCTCCGGCAGCAGCGACCAGCGGCCGGCCACCGTGGGAGGGCCGCTGCGGGAGGCCGTGGGCCGACCCGTACGCCCGGTGAGGGAGCCGTATCTGCCGCGGGGGACGGTGCGCTTGGCCCGGTGCGCGGTGGCGCCCGCCGTGCGGCCGGAGCCGAGGAGGGAGCGGAGCGGGGCGAGGGTGTCGTTGCTGAGCCGGCCGGACCAGGCCAGGTCCCACACCACATCGGCGAGCTCCGGATCGGTGCACTCCGGATGGGTGGCCCGGACCTGGTCGGCGATCTGCCGGAAGAACAGGCCGTAACCGCCGGAGAGCGCGTCGAGTACGCACTGGTGGAGGGGGCCGATCTCCAGCGGATGCGGGGTGGGCAGCAGCAGCGGGGCGGTGTCGACCAGGTGCAGGGAGACCCAGCCGTCCTTGCCGGGCAGCGCCCCGGCCCCGGCCCAGACCACCTCACCGCCGGCGGTCAGCTCATCGAGCATGGTCGGGGTGTAGTCCACCACCCGGGACGGCAGCACCAGCTTCTCCAGGGCGGAAGCGGGGACCGGGGCGCCCTGCAGCTGCTCGACGGCGCGCACCAGGCCGTCGATCCCGCGCAGGCTGTGGGTGCCCAGATGCTGCCACTGCGGCAGGAACGCGGCGAGCGCGGCGGGCGGCACCGGCTCCAGCTCCTGGCGCAGCGCGGCCAGCGAGCGGCGGCGCAGCCGGCGCAGCACCGCCGCGTCGCACCACTCCTGGCCGATGCCGGCCGGATGGAATTCGCCCTGGACGACCCGGCCGGCCGCGGCCAGGCGGTGCAGCGCGCCGTCCGTGACCGCCGCGCCCAGCCCGAACCGGGCGGCGGCGGTGGCGGAGGTGAACGGGCCGTGGGTGCGGGCGTACCGGGCGAGCAGATCGCCCAGCGGGTCCTTGACCGGCTCGGTGAACGCCTCCGGCACCCCCACCGGAAGGGCGGTACCCAGCGCGTCGCGCAGCCGGCCCGCGTCCTCGATGGCCGCCCACTGCTCCTGACCCGCGATCCGGACCCGGATGGCGCGGCGCGCGGCCGCCAGCTCCTCGACCCACGCCGGATCCGCGCCGCGCTCGGCCAGCTCCGCACCGGTGAGCGGGCCGAGCAGCCGCAGCAGATCGGCGACGCTCTCGGCGTCCTTGGCGCGGCGGTCCTCGGTGAGCCACTGCAGCTCGCGCTCCAGCTCGGCCAGCACCTCCGCGTCCAGCAGCTCACGCAGCTCCGCCTGGCCCAGCAACTCGGCCAGCAGCCGGGAGTCCAGCGACAGGGCGGCGGCGCGCCGCTCGGCGAGCGGGGAGTCCCCCTCGTAGAGGAACTGCGCCACATAGCCGAAGAGCAGGGAGCGGGCGAACGGCGACGGCTCGGGGGTCGTCACCTCCACCAGCCGGACCCGGCGGGCCTCGATGTCGCCCATCAGCTCGGTCAGGCCGGGGACGTCGAAGACATCCTGGAGGCACTCCCGGACCGCCTCCAGCACGATCGGGAACGAGCCGAACTCGCCGGCCACCTGGAGGAGCTGGGCCGCGCGCTGCCGCTGCTGCCACAGCGGGGTGCGCTTTCCGGGATTGCGGCGGGGCAGCAGCAGCGCGCGGGCGGCGCACTCGCGGAACCGGGCGGCAAACAGCGCGGAGCCGCCGACCTGGTCGGTGACGATCTGGCCGATCTCGCCCTTGTCGAAGGCGACGTCGGCCGCGCCGACCGGGGACTGTTCGGTGTCGTACTCCCGGCCCATGGCCGCCGGATCGGCGTCGAGGAAATCCAGGCCCATCATGTCCGCGTCGGGCAGCCGCAGCACGATGCCGTCGTCGGCGTGCATCACCTGGGCGTCCAGGCCGTACCGCTCGGCCAGGCGGGCGCCGAGCGCCAGCGCCCACGGGGCGTGCACCTGGGCGCCGAACGGGGAGTGCACCACGACCCGCCAGTCGCCCAGCTCGTCCCGGAACCGCTCGACGACGATCGTGCGGTCGTCCGGCACATGCCCGCACGCCTGCCGCTGCTCGGCGAGGTAGGACAGCACATTGCCGGCCGCCCAGTCGTCCAGGCCCGCGGAGGCCAGCCGGGCCCGGGCGGCCTCGTCGGCCATCCCGCCGATCTCCCTGAGGAACCCGCCCAGCGCGCGGCCCAGCTCCAGCGGACGGCCCAGCTGATCGCCCTTCCAGAACGGCAGCCGGCCCGGGACACCGGGGGCGGGGGAGACCAGCACCCGGTCGCGGGTGATGTCCTCGATGCGCCAGGAGGTGGTGCCCAGGGTGAAGACATCACCGACCCGGGACTCGTAGACCATCTCCTCGTCCAGCTCCCCGACGCGGCCTCCGCCCTTCTTCGGGTCGGCTCCGGCGAGGAACACCCCGAACAGGCCGCGGTCGGGGATGGTGCCGCCGGAGGTGACCGCCAGCCGCTGCGCCCCCGGCCGCCCGGTGACCGTGCCCGCGACCCGGTCCCACACCACCCGGGGCCGCAGCTCGGCGAAGACATCGGAGGGATAGCGGCCCGCGAGCATGTCGAGCACCGCGGTGAAAGCCGACTCGGGGAGGGTGGCGAACGGCGCGGCGCCACGCACCACGGCCAGCAGCTCCTCCACGTCCCAGGTGTCCAGGGCCGTCATGGCGATCAGCTGCTGGGCCAGCACGTCCAGCGGATTGGCGGGCACTCGCAGCGCCTCGATGGCCCCGGCTCGCATCCGCTCGGTGACCACTGCGGCCTGCACCAGATCGCCGCGGTACTTGGGGAAGACCACCCCGGTGGAGACCGCGCCCACCTGATGCCCGGCCCGGCCCACCCGCTGCAGGCCGGAGGCGACGGACGGCGGCGACTCCACCTGGACGACGAGATCCACCGCGCCCATGTCGATGCCCAGCTCCAGGCTGGACGTGGCGACCACGGCCGGCAGCCGGCCCGCCTTGAGGTCCTCCTCGACCTGCGCCCGCTGCTCCTTGGACACAGAGCCGTGGTGCGCCCGGGCGAGCAGCGGCGGGGCACCCTTCGCCGCCCCTGACCCGCCCATCAGCTGGGCCGGGGAGTGGTGCTCGGGCACCGCGCCGGTGGTGCGCTCGTACGCGATCTCGTTGAGCCGGTTGCACAGCCGCTCGGCGAGGCGGCGGGAGTTGGCGAAGACGATGGTGGAGCGGTGGGCCTGGACCAGGTCGGCGATCCGCTCCTCCACCTGCGGCCAGATCGACGGCTTCTCGCCCGGCTCGCCCTCCTGGGCCGGGGCGCCGCTCAGCTCGCCGAGGTCCTCGACCGGCACCACCACGGACAGGTCGAACTCCTTGCCCGAGGGAGGCTGGACGATCTCCACCTTGCGCCGCGGGGACAGGAAGCGCGCCACTTCGTCCACCGGCCGGACGGTGGCCGACAGCCCGATGCGCCGCGCGGGGCGCCGGCCGCCGGCCGACTCCGCCCGGTGCAGCGCGTCCAGCCGCTCCAGGGTGAGCGCCAGATGCGCCCCGCGCTTGGTGCCGGCGACGGCGTGCACCTCGTCGAGGATGACCGTCTCCACGCCGCTGAGCGCGTCCCGGGCCGATGAGGTGAGCATCAGGAACAGCGATTCGGGGGTGGTGATGAGGATGTCCGGCGGGCGGTTGGCGATGGCGCGCCGCTCGGCCGCCGGGGTGTCGCCGGACCGGATGGCGACCCGCACCTCGGGCTCCGGCAGCCCCAGCCGCACCGCCTCCTGCCGGATGCCGGTGAGCGGACTGCGCAGATTCCGCTCGACGTCCACCGCCAGCGCCTTGAGCGGCGACACGTACAGCACCCGGCACCGCTTGCGGGCCTCGGCCGGAGGCGGCGTGCTGGCCAGGCCGTCCAGCGCGGCGAGGAAGGCCGCGAGCGTCTTGCCCGAGCCGGTCGGCGCGACGACCAGCACGTCGGAGCCCTCACCGATCGCCCGCCAGGCGCCCTCCTGGGCGGCCGTGGGCGCGTCGAAGGCTCCGGTGAACCATCCGCGGGTCGCCGGGGAGAAGGCATCGAGCGCAGTCCTCGCCATGCCCCCCATCGTGCACCGCACCACTGACAACGGGCCCACCGCGGCGCTGAGCAGGCAGAATGGAGTCCATGGGCAACGGGGAGAGCGCACGGCACTGGCAGCACCCCGAGTTGCCCGGCGTCGATCTGCTGCGGGCCCGCTACATCCACAAGACCTTCGTGCCGCACACCCACGACACCTTCGTCATCGCGGCGATCACCAAGGGCATCGAGGAGTTCCGGCACCAGGGCGACCTGCTGCGGGCAGGCCCGGGAGCGGTGGCGCTGCTCAACCCGGACGTGCCGCACACCGGCCACGCCGGTGTGCCCGAGGGCTGGACGTACCAGGTCCTCTACCCGGCCCCGGAGCTGATCGCGGAGATCGCGGCCGAGACGACGACGATCCGCGGCACGGCCGGCTTCCGGACCGTGGTGATCGACGACGACCTGGGCAGCCACCGCCTGGTCACCGAGATCCACCGGGCCGCCGAGGAGGGCAACGCGCTCGCCGCCGACAGCCTGCTGCGGATCACCGCCGCCCGACTGCTGCGCCGGTACGGCGCACCGCTGACGGCGCGCACGGCGCTCGGCGCCGGGGTGCGCAACGCGATGCGCGCCCGGGCGGTGCTGGAGGAGCGGATGGCCGACCCGCCCACCCTCAAGCAGCTCGCCACCGACCTGGGCACCAGCCCCTTCGCGCTGCTGCGCGCCTTCCGCGCCGCCTACGGCATGCCGCCGCACACCTGGCTCACCGACGCCCGGGTCCGGCGGGCCCGCCGGCTGCTGGAAGCCGGGGTCGCGCCGGCCACGGCCGCCGTGGAGGTCGGATTCACCGACCAGCCCCATCTCAACCGGCACTTCACCCGCATCGTCGGGGTGCCGCCGGGCGCGTACCGGCGCGAGCGCGCAAGCGCAAGAACGTACAAGACCGCCGGCGCGACCCGCCCGTAGCGTCCGGGACGTGGCAGAACCAGCAGAACCGAAAGAACCCACCGGCATATCAACCACCGACGTCCGCCTGATCGACGTCGCCACCACCGCAGAGCCCACCGCCGTCGCGCCCGCCCCAGCCGGGGCGAAGACGGGGACTGACGCCGGGACCGGCAGCGCGGTCGGCACCGAGGGCGGCACCGCCGGGCCCAGGCCCGACCGGGCCGTGATCCGGGACGCGCTCGGGGTCGGCGTCGCGGTCGGACTCTCCGGCTTCGCGTTCGGCGCGACCTCGGCCGGCGCCGGGCTCGACACCCTCCAGACCTGCGCGCTCAGCCTCTTCGTCTTCACCGGCGCCTCGCAGTTCGCGCTGGTCGGCGCGCTGGCGGCGGGCGGCAGTCCGTTCGCGGCGGCCGCCGGCGCCTTCTTCCTCGGGATCCGCAACGCCTTCTACGGGCTGCGGCTGTCCGGGCTCCTCCGGCTGCCCAGGGCCGTGCGCCCGCTGGCCGCGCACTGGGTCATCGACGAGACCTCCGCCGTCGCCTTCGCGCAGCGCGACCAGCGCGCCGCGCGGCTCGGCTTCACCGTCACCGGGGCGACCCTCTTCCTGCTGTGGAATCTGAGCACCCTCGGGGGCGCCCTCGGAGCGTCCGCGCTCGGCGACACCGACGCCTGGGGGCTGGACGCCGCCGGGCCCGCGGTCTTCCTCGCCCTGCTGGCTCCCAAACTGACCGGCACCACCGAGCGGGCGGTCGCGGCCCTGGGCGTGCTGCTCGTCCTGGCCAGTGTGCCGGTGCTGCCCGCGGGCACCCCGGTGCTGGTGGCGGCGCTCGCCGCACCCGCCGTGCTCCTCTTCCAGGGGCGAGCCGGGGAAAACCCCGAGACGTCCCCGGAGAGCACGTCCCCAGAAAGCACCCGCCAGGAGATCGAGGAGGCGAGCCGTTGAACACCTGGATCGCCATCGGCGTCACGGCGGCCGGCTGCTACCTGGTCAAGCTGCTCGGGCTCTCGGTGCCGGCCGGGGTGCTGGAACGCCCCCTGGTCAGACGGCTCGCCGTGCTGCTCCCGGTCGCACTGCTCGCCGCACTCACCGCCCAGCAGACCTTCAGCGAGGGGCACGCCCTGCGCCTCGACGCCGGCGCGGCGGGGCTCGGGGCCGCGGCGCTCGCGCTGCTGCTCCGCGCCCCCTTCCTGGTCGTGGTGGGCGCCGCCGTGCTCGTCACCGCGGCGGTGCGAGCCCTGGCGGGTTAGCCCTGCTCAGGGCTGTCCGGTCGGCCCGGCCGGTGGGGGGTGTCCGGCCGGCCCGGCCGGTCAGCTGATGCCGCGGTCGTACGCGCGCAGCGTCACCAGCGCGTCGATGGTCGCCATCGGCCTGCACTCCAGCCCGGTGCCCGGCGCCCATTCGTGCTGCGGGGCCGTCCCGTCCCGGAGCCCGTGCGCGATGACCGGCCAGCCGCCGTCGTGGGCTTGCGCGGCCGCGAGGAAGTCCAGCGCGCGGTCCACCTCGGCCTCGGTGAACCAGCGGCGGGCCAGCGAGCGGGGCGTGGGCGCGAAGTCGTAGACGAAGTGATGGCCGGTCCGCGGGTGGCCCTCCGGGGCCGCCTGGCCGGCCACCCGCTCCGGCTCCAGCACCACCAGCCGCTGCTCGCGCACGCACCGGCCGAGCCGCTGCGCGAGCGCCTCCGCGCGGGGGCGGTCCGGCACGCCGTCCAGGAAGGCGACGGCCGCCGCCACCTCGTACGGGTGCGCCTTCGCCCCGTCCGCCAGCCCCTCGGTCGCGGCCCAGCAGAAGTCCGTGGCCCTGAACAGCCAGGCGTGCCACACCTCGTTGCGGTGCAGCAATCCCACCA
Organism: Streptomyces sp. JLBT605; assembly: GCF_058215555.1. Classification (NCBI taxonomy): domain Bacteria; kingdom Bacillati; phylum Actinomycetota; class Actinomycetes; order Kitasatosporales; family Streptomycetaceae; genus Streptomyces; species Streptomyces sp. JLBT605. Next base: position 1,504,498 of record NZ_CM177087.1, on the reverse strand, counting down.
CCGGGCCGGTGGCCAGCAGGTCGCTGGGCGGATGGTCGCGGACCGGGAGCCAGGGAGCCGCCGGGTAGCCGCGCAGCGAAGGGTGGAGCGCGGGCAGCGCGCCGTCCGGGGCGGAGACGTCGGTCAGATAGCGGCAGATCCGCTCCGCCCGCCGGCCCCCGCAGCGGCCGATCTCATCGAGGACGCGCAGCGCGTGCGCGGTGTGCAGCGGCTGACTGACCGGACCGCGCAGATCCGGTTCCAGGGCGTGTCCGAAGCCGCCGTCGGCTCGCTCGTAGGCGGCCAGCGCGGTCTCGACGGCGTCCGCGCCGCCGCCCAGGAAGTGGTACGCGAATCGGTGCTGCTCCAGCACTCGGGCGGTCAGCCACACGAAGCGCTCGGCACGGGCGAGTGGAGTGGACGAAGCTGCGTCGGATCGGTCCATGCCCCGACCGTAGGGCGGATGCCGCCGCCGGACAGCCGCTTGGGCATGGCTGCACCCTCAGGGGCGGGATACTGGGCTCATGCGGTTGACGGTCTTCTGGCAGCGGATGGCGGACTACTTCGGTGAGTCCTACGCCGACTCCTTCGCGCGCGATCATGTGATGTCCGAACTGGGTGGCCGGACCGTGCGCCAGGCGCTCGACGCCGGCTGGGAGGCCAAGGACGTCTGGCGCGCGGTGTGCCGCGCCGTGGAGATCCCGCACGACAGGCGGTGACCGGGGGAGCCGGGCGGCCGGTTTTTTACGGGGTGGCCGGAAAGCGGTGGCTCGGGTAGGCCACACTGGGGCGCGTGGCCACGACAGAAGAGACGACTCCGCCGACTCCGCAGGACGACCAGAGCCCCCTCGGCAGCGCGGGAGCGATGGCGCCCTCCGCCGCGCGGATGCCGCCCTGGTTGCCTCGGGCCATGGTGCTGGCGCTCACGCTGGTGGCCTGTTTCAAGCTCGCGACCTGGGCCTTCGACCAGCTCACCAGCCTGCTGCTGAACATCCTGATCGCGTTCTTCCTGGCGGTCGCGATCGAACCGGCGGTGGACCGGATGGCAGCGCGCGGCATCCGCAGGGGCATCGCCACCGGCCTGGTCTTCCTGGGCATCCTGGTCTTCGCCGCGGGCTTCTTCGCCCTGCTCGGCTCGATGCTGGCCGACCAGATCGTGAAGATGGTCGAGGACTTCCCGCAGTACCTCGACAAGTTGATCCAGTGGACCAACGCCACCTTCCACACCGAGCTGTCCCGGGTCGAGATACAGGACAGCCTGCTGCACTCCGACTGGCTGCAGAAGTACGCCAAGGACAGCGCGAACGACGTGCTGGACGTCTCCGCCGCGGTGCTCGGCGGCCTGTTCCAGGTCCTGACGGTGACGCTGTTCGCCTTCTACTTCGCGGCCGACGGCCCCCGGCTGCGCCGCGCGCTGTGCTCGGTGCTCCCGCCGCACCGGCAGGCCGAGGTGCTGCGCGCCTGGGAGATCGCGGTCGCCAAGACCGGCGGCTACATGTACTCGCGCGGGCTGATGGCGCTGATCTCCGGGATCGCGCACTACGTCCTGCTGGAGAGCCTGGGCGTGCCGTACGCCCCGGCGCTCGCCGTCTGGGTGGGCCTGATCTCGCAGTTCATCCCGACCGTGGGCACCTACCTGGCGGGCGCCCTGCCGATGCTGATCGCCTTCACCGTCGAACCGTGGTACGCGGTCTGGGTCTTCGGCTTCGTCGTCGTCTACCAGCAGTTCGAGAACTATCTGCTGCAGCCGCGCATCACGGCCAGGACCGTGGACATCCACCCGGCGGTCGCCTTCGGCTCGGTGATCGCGGGCACCGCGCTGCTCGGCGCGGTGGGGGCGTTGATCGCGATCCCGGCGACCGCGACGCTCCAGGCGTTCCTCGGCGCGTACATCAAGCGCTACGAGGTCACCGATGATCCGCGGATCCTGGGCGGGGTGCGGCGCGAGCGCGGTCCTTCGCCGCTCGCGCGGGCCCGCGGAGCCCTCGCCCGGCGCGGTTGACACGAAAATCGAACATCCATTCTTATGGGATCCCCGGCTGAGTTATCCACAGGCCGGCGGCCGTCCGGGCGCGTTGTCAGTGGCAGGCGTTAGCGTCGTGGACGTGAAGCGATCGACTCAAGCAAACCGGGTGGAACCCATGGCAGGAACCGACCGCGAGAAGGCGCTCGACGCCGCGCTCGCACAGATTGAACGGCAATTCGGCAAGGGCGCCGTGATGCGCATGGGCGAGCGGCCGAATGAGCCCATCGAGGTCATCCCCACCGGGTCGACCGCTCTGGACGTCGCCCTCGGGGTCGGCGGTCTGCCGCGCGGCCGTGTGGTCGAGGTGTACGGACCGGAGTCCTCCGGTAAGACGACCCTGACCCTGCACGCCGTGGCCAACGCCCAGCGGGCCGGCGGCACGGTGGCCTTCGTGGACGCCGAGCACGCCCTCGACCCGGACTACGCCCAGAAGCTCGGCGTGGACACCGACTCCCTGATCCTGTCCCAGCCGGACAACGGCGAGCAGGCGCTGGAGATCACGGACATGCTGATCCGCTCCGGCGCGCTGGACCTCATCGTCATCGACTCGGTGGCCGCCCTGGTGCCGCGCGCGGAGATCGAGGGCGAGATGGGCGACTCGCACGTCGGCCTCCAGGCCCGGCTGATGAGCCAGGCGCTGCGGAAGATCACCGGTGCGCTGAACCAGTCCAAGACCACCGCGATCTTCATCAACCAGCTCCGCGAGAAGGTCGGCGTGATGTTCGGCTCACCGGAGACCACGACCGGTGGCCGCGCGCTGAAGTTCTACGCCTCGGTGCGGCTGGACATCCGCCGGATCGAGACCCTCAAGGACGGCACCGAGGCGGTCGGCAACCGGACCCGCGTGAAGGTCGTCAAGAACAAGGTCGCCCCGCCCTTCAAGCAGGCCGAGTTCGACATCCTCTACGGCCAGGGCATCAGCCGCGAGGGCGGCCTGATCGACATGGGCGTCGAGCACGGCTTCATCCGCAAGTCCGGCGCCTGGTACACCTACGAGGGCGATCAGCTCGGCCAGGGCAAGGAGAACGCCCGCAACTTCCTCAAGGACAACCCCGACCTGGCCAACGAGATCGAGAAGAAGATCAAGGAGAAGCTGGGCATCGGCGTCAAGCCGGCGGACCCGGCCGCGGAGCCCGGTGCCGACGCCGCCGGACCCGCCGCCGCGACCGCCGCGCCGGTGAAGGCGGCGCCCACCACGGCGGCGAAGACCGGAGCGAAGGCGGCCAAGGCCACCGCCGCCAAGAGCTGATCCGTGACTCGGCGAACGGACTGGCCGGAGCTGCCCGACCGGCCGATCGGCTCCGGCCAGGCCACCCGCGAGGGCGGTGACGGCGCAGACGGGAGCGGCCCTGCCCTCGGGGGGGCTGGCCGCGCCCGCCGCTCCCGGCGCGGCTCCCGCACCCCCGGCGCACCTCCCTTCGGCGAGGCCTTCGGGGAGACCTTGGAAGAGGAGGAGCCCGGCGCCGGGCAGCGGCCGCCGGCCGACCCTGAGGAGCAGGCGCGGGCGATCTGTCTGCGCTTGCTCACCGGGACCCCGCGCACCCGCAAACAGCTCGCGGACGCGTTGAGCAAGCGCGGCATCCCGCAGGACGTCGCCCAAGGCGTGCTGTCCCGGTTCGAGGACGTCGGGCTGATCGACGACGCGGCGTTCGCCGGCGCCTGGGTGGAGTCCCGGCACCACAGCCGGGGCCTGGCCCGCCGCGCCCTCGCCCGGGAGCTGCGTACCAAGGGCGTGGACGCCGAGCTGATCGACGAGGCCGTCGGCCGACTCGACGCGAACCAGGAGGAGCAGACCGCCCGCGAGCTCGTCGAGCGCAAGCTGCGCTCCACCCGGGGGCTGGACCCGGACAAGCGGCTGCGCCGCCTCGCCGGGATGCTGGCCCGTAAGGGGTATCCCGAGGGGCTGGCGCTGCGGGTGGTGCGGCGCGCTCTGGAGGAAGAGGGCGCGGATCCGGAGCTGCTCGACCAGCACCTCCCCGAAGGCTGACCATCAGCGGACCGGTCGCCGACGCCGGAGTGATCCACCGACGCCGGACCGGTCCGCTGATGGCCCGTCACCCTCGTGGTGGGGAGCTTGGCCGGTCCGCGGACGGGCGCACCGGCAGGCCGGCCGCCCGCCACGCCTGGAAGCCGCCCACCAGGTCGGTCGCCCGGTGCAGGCCGAGTCGGCGCAGGGAGACCGCGGCGAGACTCGAGGCATAGCCCTCGTCGCAGATCACCACCACGGGCAGATCATGGCCCGTCGCCTCCGGCAGCCGGTGGTCGGACAGCGGGTCCAGTCGCCACTCCAGCTCGTTGCGCTCCACGATCAGCGCACCGGGGATGGTGCCGTCGCGGTCGCGGAGCGCCGCGTACCGGATGTCCACCAGCAGTCCGCCGGCCGCCCGCACCCGGGCCGCCGCGGCCGCGTCCACCCGGTCGAGCTCGGCCCGGGCCTCGGCGAGCAGTGTCTCGATGCCCCGGCTCATGCCCACTCCTCCGGGCGCTCGACCTGCTCCAGCCGCAGCACCGGGCCGGTGCGGCTGTAGCGGCGGATCAGCGGCAGCGGCGGGTAGTAGGCGTGCACCGACACCGCATGCCGCTCGGCCGAGGGGTTGAACACCTGGTGGACGTGGTGCGCCCCGAAAGCGCGGCCGTGTCCCGGCGTCAGGTCCCGTCGGCGGTCCAGGCCCTCCGCCAGCTCCAGGGTCTTCCAGCCTTCGGTCGGCAACTGGACGGCGAGGGACTGCTCGGTCAGCTCGCCCGAGGCGGCGACGAACGCGCCATGCGAACCGCCGTGGTCGTGCCAGCCGGTGCCGGTACCGGGCGGCCAGCCGATCAGCCAGGCTTCACTGCCGCCGGGACCGGCCAGCCGCAGCCAGGTCCGGCCCTCCGGATCGAGAGGGAGAGCGGAGACCAGCGCGGTATCGGCGGCGGTACGGCGCGCGAAGGCCAGCAACTCGGCGGCGCCGGGAGCCGCGGCCGGGGCCGCGCCGCCGGTGGGAAGAGCGCGCGCGGAGTCATCGACGCGCGGCGTGGGCGTGGGGGAGGTACGTACGTCGGACACAGGCACCGTCCTGGGGTGATCGCGAGGAGGCGCGGCCGGGCCGCGCGGGGAATGCGGATCAGCAGGACGGGCGACACACGCAGCCCGCGTAGCGGAGCAGGTCCACATGGACCCTCCGCCAGAAGTGCGGCAGCTGGGTGTCAGTCACGCTCCGCAGTGAACCATGCGCCCGAATCCGTGGTCAACGAGCCAGATCACACTCGCGTCGTTCCCTACGGCGCGCCCCAACACGGCGCGCACTGACACTCCTCGCCGGGCGGCCCCTAGCCGCGGGCGCCGGCTTCGGCCTCCTGACCGGCCCGGTGCTCGCCACCGGCGGTGCCGCCGCGGATCGCCTCCGCGCATGCGTGCAGCTCGCCGGGGTGTACGCCGGAGAGCGCCGCGACCAGGTGCCCGTCCGGGCGTACCAGCAGCACCGTGTGCGCGGCGGCCCCCGGATACTCCTCGGCGACCAGCAGCTCGGCGCTCATCGGCAGCGCCGAGACGGCGGCCGACAGCCTCGGCATCAGACCGGCGCGCAGCCAGTGGCGGCGGTCCCACACCCCGGTGCCGGGGGCGACCAGCACCACCAGCAGATGGCGGCCGAGCCGGTCCCGGAGCCGGACCGCCGAGCCGTCCGGCGCGGTCACCGGCACGTCGGCGGCCAAGGCGCCCAGCGGGGTGCCCACCGGGACGGACCCGGCGGGGGCGGCCGCCGGGGCCAGCGGCGAGCGGGCATAGACCGGCGGGGCACCGAGTGGGCCCCGCCCGAGGTGACCATCGGTGAGCAAACCGTCCTGCCCGCGCACCGCGCCCGGCACCACGGTGCGACGCATCGCCGACCAGCCGCCCGCCGCCCGGACCGGCGGCAGCGCCTGGTCGGCGGCGCGCAGCCGGGCGCTCACCGCGGCCCGCCGCTCGCCCTGGTAGCTGTCGAGCAGCGTCTCCGCGTCCGACGCGCCCTGATGCCAGGTCAGCCCCAGCTTCCAGGCGAGGTTGCCGACGTCCCGCAGCCCCTCGTCCAGACCCTGGGTGCCCAGCGCGCCCAGCAGATGGGCGGCGTCCCCGGCGAGGAAGGCGCGGCCGACCCGCCAGCGCAGCGCGAGTCGGTGGTGGATGGTGTGCACGCCGGTGTCCAGCAGCTCATACGGCGGCTCGGGGTCGCCGCACCAGCCGATCAGGGTGTCGCGGACCCTCGCCAGCAGCGCCTCGGGGGTGATCAGATCGCGGCCGGGCGGCAGCAGCCAGTCCAGTCGCCAGACGTCGCCGGGCAGCGGCCGGGCGAGCACCTCGTCATCGGCCCCACGCCAGGGCGGTGAGCGGTGCAGCATGGCCTCGTCCGGCCACGGCAGTTCGGTGCGCAACGCGGCGACCGCGTGCCGCTCCACGGCGGTACGCCCCGGGAAGCGCACGCCGAGCAGCTTGCGGACGGTCGAGCGCGGGCCGTCGCAGCCGACCAGATAGCTGCCCCGCCACCAGGTTCCCCCCGCGCCGCTGGTGTGCACCGAGATGCCCGAGGCGTCCTGCTCCACGGTGTCGACGCGGCTGCCGGGGACGACCGTGACCAGGCCGGAGGTGGCGATGGCGGCGAGCGTGGAGCGCAGCGCGGACGTCAGCTCGTGCTGCACCACATGCACCGGACGGGCCGCCGCCGGATCAGAGGCGCCGGACGCCTTGCCGGAGGAGCCCGCCCCGGACCGGTCCCCGGCCTCCGGGGGCTCGACCGAAGCCCCCATGTCCACGGCGGGTCCGCTGTCATCGCCGGTGAAGGAGACCTGTCGCACCAGGTGGCGCCGGCGCATCGTCCGCCAGCCCGCCCAGCGGTGCGGTCCGAAGGCGTCCGCGCAGCCGAGCCGGGCCACCAGGGCCGCCGTGTCGGAGTGCAGCACGGCGGTGCGGGCCGGGCGCCGCTCATCGGCTCCGGCGCCCTCGTCCAGCAGGACGACCGGGACGTCGAGCCGGGCCAGCGCCAGCGCCATGGTCAGACCGACCGGGCCCGCCCCGGCGACGATCACCGGATCCACGGCGCTGCTCCCTGGACGCGGCCGGCGACCCGGACACCGTCGGCGACCCGGCTCGGACCGGCCATCGGGCGGCAGCCGACGGCGGGGAACGGCCCGCCGGTGTACGGAAGGGGGTCTGCGAGGGTTGTCGAGGAGCTGACGATGAGGGCCCGGTGCGTGATCACACAGCGTATGCAACCCATTGCGGGCGCTTGCGTCAAGCGAGGAAAAGAGGCAGAGACGGCGCAGGCGGCGGCGCATTCGCCGCCGCCTGCTGCTCACGCAGGGTGCCCTGCGGTCAGTCCGTCCGGCCGGACTGCTTGTCCGCCGCCTCGGCCGGAAGGGTCCCGACGGCGTCCAGCTTGTCGATCTGGTCGGGCGCCAGCACCGCGCCGGTGCTCTTCTTGCCGCGCCGCAGCGTGCGCTCCAGCCACTGCGCGAGCGCGGTGAGCGCGAAGTTCAGCGCGATGTAGATCAGCGCGATCACGGTGAAGGCGGCGATGGTGTTGGCGCCGTAGTTGGTACTGATCAGGCTGGCCTGGGAGAGGAGGTCCTGGAAGCCCAGCAGCGGGCCGCCGAGCGCGGTGTCCTTGACGATCACGACCAACTGGCTGACCAGCGCCGGGAGCATCACGGTGACCGCCTGCGGCAGCAGCACATTGGACATGATCTGTCCCTTGCGCATACCGATCGCCTGGGCCGCGTCCGACTGCCCGCGCGGCAGCGAGAGGATGCCGGCCCGCACCACCTCGGCGATGACCGAGGCGTTGTAGAGGACGAGTCCGGTCACGACCGCGTACAGGGGGCGGAAATCGGAGTCGATGTTGCTGTACTCCGCGTAGGCCGCGTTGGCGAACAGCATCAGCATCAGCACCGGGATGGCGCGGAAGAACTCCACCACCACGCCCACCGGCACCCGGACCCACCGGTGGTCGGAGAGCCGCCCGATGCCCAGCAGCGCGCCGAGCGGCAGGGCGATGACGATGGACAGCCCCGCTGCCTTGAGCGTCTCGCCGAGCCCCGGGATCAGGAACTCCGACCAGATCCGGGAATCCTCGACGAACGGGCGCCACTTCTCCCCGGCCAGCTGGTTCTTGTCGGCCATGGTGTCCAGCACCCACCAGACCCCCAAGCCCATCACGGCGAGGAAGACGATGGTGTAGAGCACATTGCGCCGCTTGGCGCGCGGCCCCGGTGCGTCGTACAGAACGGACAGGTCACTCATCGCTTCACCGCCACACGCTTGCTGACCCAGCCGAGCAGCAGACCCATCGGGAGGGTCAGGACAACGAACCCGAACGCGAACACCACGAAGACCAGGAAGATCGCGTCACTTTCGAACTCGATCATGTTCTTCATGAGGTAGGCGGCCTCGGCGACGCCGATGGCGGCCGCCACCGTGGTGTTCTTGGTCAGGGCGATCAGCACGTTGGCCAGCGGCAGCACGGACGCGCGGAACGCCTGCGGCAGTACGACGTGCCAGAGCACCTGGAAGAAGCTCAGCCCCAGGGCGCGGGCCGCCTCCGCCTGACCGGGGGGCACCGTGTTGATTCCGGAGCGCAGCGCCTCGCAGACGAAGGTGGCGGTGTAGGCGATGAGGCCCAGCGTCGCCAGCCGGAAGTTCCATTCCTCCGGCGTCTCACCGGCGAGGGTGATACCCAGCGTCGAGTACAGCCCCAGGGAGGTGAAGAGGATGATGACGGTCAGCGGGGTGTTCCGGATGACGTTGACGTACACGGTGCCGAAACCGCGCATCAGAGGCACAGGGCTGACCCGCATGCCGGCCAGGACGGTGCCCCAGATGAGGGAGCCGACCGCCGAGAGGAAGGCCAGCTGGACCGTCAACCAGAACGCTCCGAAGAGGTCATACCCTTCAAGAAAGTCGAACACGTTCTCCCGCGCTCTCGCTTGGTCGGATGGATCGGCGCGCCGCCGCCGGGCGGTGGTGGCGGCGCGCCGTCAGGGATGAGAGGGCTCAGCCCTTCTCGGTGATCTTCGGGGCGGCCTCGTACTTGTAGTTCGCCGGACCGAAGTTGGCCTTCACGGCCTTCTCCCAGGAACCGTCCTTGACCATCTTCTCCAGGGCCTTGTTGATCTTCTCCTGGAGCTCGGTGTCGCCCTTCTTGATACCGATGCCGTAGTTCTCGTCGCTGAGCTTCAGCCCCGCGAGCTTGAACTTGCCCTGGTGCTCCTTCTGTGCCGCGAAACCGGCCAGGATGGAGTCATCCGTGGTCAGCGCGTCGATGTTCTTGTTCTCCAGGCCCGACAGGCACTGCGAGTAGCCGCTGTACTCCTGGAGCTTGGCCTTGGGCGCGAAGTCGTCGTGGACGTTCTTCGCGGAGGTCGAGCCGACGACCGAGCACAGCCGCTTGGAGTTGAGGTCCTTGACGTCCTTGATGGACTTGTCGTTGGCGCGGATCAGCAGGTCCTGGTGGGCGAGGAAGTACGGGCCGGCGAAGCTGACCTTCTCCTTGCGCTCATCGGTGATCGAGTAGCTGGCCGCGATGAACTTCACGTCGCCGCGCGAGAGCATGGCCTCGCGCTCGCCGCTCGGCGCCGGCTTCCACTCGATGTCCTTGGCGTCGTAGCCCAGTTCCTTGGCCACGTACGTGGCGACGTCGACGTCGAAGCCGGTGTAGTCGCCATCGGGGGTCTTGAGGCCCACACCCGGCTGGTCGAACTTGATGCCGATCTTGATCTTGTCGTCGTCCCCGCCGGAGCCGCAGGCGGTGGCGGTGGCGGACAGGGCGAGCACGGCAGCGGCCGCGGCGGCCGTCCTGCGGAACTTCATGGTGAACATCCTTTTGTCTTCGTCGAGTCGCCGAGTCGCCGGTGGTTTCCGGACGATCGATTCGTCGGGCGGGGTGATCAGCGGTGATCAGTGGTGCAGGATCTTCGACAGGAAGTCCTTGGCGCGGTCACTGCGGGGGTTGCTGAAGAACTGCTCCGGCGGGGCCTCTTCGAGGATCCGGCCGTCGGCCATGAAGACGACCCGGTTGGCGGCGGAGCGGGCGAAGCCCATCTCGTGGGTGACGACGACCATCGTCATGCCCTCGCTGGCGAGCTGCTGCATGACCTCCAGCACCTCGTTGATCATCTCCGGGTCGAGCGCGGAGGTCGGCTCGTCGAAGAGCATCACCTTCGGGTCCATCGCCAGCGCCCGGGCGATCGCCACACGCTGCTGCTGGCCACCGGAGAGCTGCGCCGGGTACTTGTCCGCCTGGGTGCCGACACCGACGCGGTCCAGCAGTGCGCGAGCCTTCTCCTCGGCGGCCTTCTTGTCCGTCTTGCGGACCTTGATCTGGCCCAGCGTGACGTTCTCCAGCACCGTCTTGTGTGCGAAGAGGTTGAACGACTGGAAGACCATGCCCACATCGGAGCGGAGCCGGGCGAGCTCCTTGCCCTCCTGCGGAAGCGGGAGACCATCGATGGTGATCGTCCCGGAGTCGATCGTCTCCAGACGGTTGATCGTCCGGCACAGCGTGGACTTGCCCGACCCGGACGGGCCGATGACCACGACGACCTCACCCCGGGTGATGGACAGGTTGATGTCCTGGAGCACGTGCAAAGCGCCGAAGTGCTTGTTGACTCCTGTCAGCGCGACCAGCTCGCCCGCCACTGGTGTGGCGTCCTTGGTCACCGATACTTCGCTCATCGGCGTCTCGCTCCATCCTCCTCGGTTGGGAGGACCATAGAAGGCTGTCCTGATGAGCGTCATCACATCTGAGCTGAAATTGAGCATAACGATCCGGCTGCAAACCGACACTCTGCGTGAACGGGGCGCGGAGGCTCTCCTACCGCCGCGCGGAGACTTTTCGTACCGGCTGCATAACGGAACCCGGGCCGGGCCAGGATCCGTCTTGACGGGCACGCCGCACATCAGCGTGTATGCCCTGTGGCCGTGTCATCCGCCGTACATGCCCCGTACGCACCGGCGACACGGAAGAGCAAGCCGCAGACGCGAGTGACCAGACGCGAGTGACGAAAGGAGAGCCGATGAGACTGCTGCTCGTCGAGGACGACAACCATGTCGCCGCGGCGCTCTCGGCCGTCCTCGCCCGGCACGGGTTCTGCGTCACCCACGCCCGCAGCGGCGAGGAGGCGCTGCGCGCGCTGCTGCCCGACGCCGGCGCGCCCTTCGGCGTGGTCCTCCTCGATCTCGGCCTGCCCGATCAGGACGGCTTCGAGGTGTGCGGCCGGATCCGCAAACTCACCAGCACACCGGTGATCATGGTCACCGCGCGGGCGGACGTACGCTCCCGCATCCACGGCCTCAACCTCGGCGCCGACGACTACGTCGTCAAGCCGTACGACCCGATGGAGCTGCTCGCCCGCATCCACGCGGTGAGCCGCCGCACCGTGCCCGACGCCGCCCCCGGCGCTCCCGAGGAGCCGGCCGAGGGCCGGGTGCCGCCGCTGCGGCTCGGCCCGCTCAGCATCGAGATCCCCACCCGCCAGGTGTCCGTGTCCGGCGCCACGGTGCCGCTCACCCGCAAGGAGTTCGACCTGCTCGCGCTGCTCGCCCAGCGCCCCGGCGTCGTCTTCCGCCGCGAACAGATCATCAGCGAGGTGTGGCGCACCAGTTGGGAGGGGACCGGGCGCACTCTGGAGGTGCACATCGCCTCGCTGCGCTCCAAGCTCCGCATGCCCGCCCTGATAGAGACGGTCCGCGGCGTCGGCTACCGGCTCGTGCCCCCGGCCGCGCGCTGACCGGCACCCGACCCCGTCCACCGTGCGTTCCCGACTCCTCCCGCTGCTGATCGTCCTGATGGCGGGCGTCCTGCTGGCCCTCGGCTTCCCGCTCGCGGCCAGCTACGCCGCCCGGGAGCAGCAGCGGGTGATCGTCGACCGGATCGACGACACCACCCGCTTCGCCTCCCTCGCCCAGTTCGTCAACGACCGCCCGCCGCTGACCATCGGATCGCGCGGCGAGGACGACGAGCGACTGGCGACCCTCCAGGACGACCTGGACCGCTACTACGCCGTCTACGGCATCCGGGCCGGCGTCTTCCAACGGGACGGCAGGCCGCTGGCGAAGGCCCCCGCCGACTGGCAGCTGCCCAGCGAAGGGGAGGGCGCCGAGGCGTTCGCCGAGGCGCTCGCCGGCCGGCGCAGCCACGACCCCCGCCAGGTCCTGCCCTGGCAGCGGGACCGGATCACCGTCGCCTCCCCGGTCGTCCGCGACGGCGACGTCGTCCACGTCGTGGTCACCGAGTCGCCCACCGGCCCGATGCGGTCGCGGATCCTGCACGGCTGGCTGCTCATCGCCGCCGGCGAGGCGGCGGCCATGCTGGTCGCGGTCGGCGCCGCCATCCGGCTCACCGGCTGGGTCCTGCGGCCGGTGCGGGTGCTGGACGCCGCCACCCACGGCATCGCCACCGGCAGGCTGAACTCCCGCGTCGCGGCCGCCTCCGGCCCACCCGAACTACGCCGCCTGGCCCGCTCCTTCAACGAGATGGCCGACCATGTCGAGGACGTCCTCGAACAGCAGCGGGCGTTCGTCGCCGACGCCTCCCACCAGCTACGCAACCCACTGGCGGCACTGCTGCTGCGCATCGAGCTCCTCGCCCTGGAACTGCCCGACGGCCACGCGGAGATCGACTCGGTCCGCGCCGAGGGCAAGCGGCTGGCCCGGGTGCTGGACGACCTGCTCGACCTGGCCCTGGCCGAGCACTCCACCAGCGAGCTCCTCCGCACCGACATCGCCGAGCTGGCCGCCGACCGGGTCGCCGCCTGGCTGCCGCTCGCCGAGAGCCAGGACATCCGGCTGACCGGCACCGGGACGACGTCCGCCACCGGCTGGGCCGACCCGGTCGCGCTCTCCAGCGCGCTGGACGCGGTCGTCGACAACGCGCTCAAGTTCACCCCGGCCGGCGCGGCCGTCGAGGTGGCGGTGGCGGTGGAAGCGGAGGCGGTCACGATCACCGTCACCGACGAGGGACCCGGGCTCACCGAGGAGGAGCTGGCCCGGGTCGGCGACCGCTTCTGGCGCAGCAACCGGCACCAGAACATCTCCGGATCGGGGCTGGGGCTCTCCATCTCGCGGACCCTGCTCGCCGCGGGCGGCGCCGGCCTCGCCTTCGCTCCCAACGAACCCACCGGCCTGCGGGTGACCATCACCGTCCCGCGCGGCACCACCGCGCAAGACCAACCGGAATCCGCCCAGAGGGCGTCCGGCGGGTCGCCGGGGAGCCCCATCGGGCAACCCCCTACGGCTTGACCGACCGGTAGTAGCGCACCGCGCCCTCGTGCAGCCGAAGCGGATCGGTGAACACCGCCGTCCGCAGGTCGACCTTCTGCGCCGCGTGCACCACCTCGCCGATCCGGTCCCGGCTGCGGATCACCGTGCGGGTGATCTCCTCGGTGAGGGAGGCGTCCGCCCGGTCCGTCGTCACCAGCAGGTTGGCCACCGCGATGGTCTTGACCTCCTCGCCCCGCTGCACCAGCGGATAGGCGTCCGCGGGCATCACCGCGGCGCGGTAGTAGCGGGTCCGGTCACCCTGAGCGTGCAGCCGCTCGGTCAGATCCCCGAGCTGGACCAGCCGGATCGGAACGTTCCGCGCCAGGTCCTGGACCGCGGTGGTGGGGAGCCCGCCGGACCAGAAGAACGCGTCCAGCTCGCCCTTGCGCAGCAGCGAGGTCATCCGGTCGATACCGACCCGCCGCGCCTTGACGGTGGTCAGATCGAGCCCGGCGGCCGCCAGCAGCCGCCGCGTGATCAGCTGCACACCCGACCGGTCCTCGCCGACCCCCACCCGCAGCCCCTTCAGGTCCCGGGCCGAGTGCACCGGGGAGCCCTGCGGCACCACCAGCTGCATGTAGTCGTCGTACAGCCGCGCGCAGGCCCGCAGCCGCTCCGCGCCCTTCCCGCCCTGCGCCGAGTAGGTGGCGACCGCGTCGGCGGTGGCGATCGCGTACGACGCCTCGCCGCTGACCAGCCGCTGCACGTTCTCCACCGAGCCCTGGCTGGGCAGCAGCCGCACCTCGACATCCGGAAGATCGCGGCGCAGATCGGTGCGGAGCAGGGTGCCGTACTTCTCGTACACCCCGGTGGGCACCCCGGTGGACAGCACCACCCGGCCGGCCGGCGCGGACCCGCCGCCGACCGGCAGCAGCCACCACAGCAGCAGCGCGAGGACCACGGCGGCGGCCGCGGACTGCAGCGCGCGGCGTCGGCGCGGATGCCGGGGGGTGTCGGACATGCCCCCGATCCTGCCAGCCGTCGCCGCGAGAAGGGAGGGGCGGGGGACGGATCCGAGCACGTACCCTGGTCGATTGAGATGACTGCGAAGACTTACGAGGTGCGCACCTACGGGTGCCAGATGAACGTCCACGACTCCGAGCGGCTGTCCGGCCTGCTGGAGGACGCCGGCTACGTGCGTGCGCCCGAGGGCACCGCCGAAGGCGAAGCCGATGTCGTCGTCTTCAACACCTGCGCGGTGCGGGAGAACGCCGACAACCGGCTCTACGGCAACCTCGGCCGGCTGGCTCCGATGAAGACCAGGCGGCCCGGGATGCAGATCGCCGTCGGCGGCTGCCTGGCCCAGAAGGACCGCGACACCATCGTCAAGCGGGCCCCCTGGGTGGATGTGGTGTTCGGCACCCACAACATCGGCAAGCTGCCGGTGCTGCTGGAGCGCGCCCGGGTCCAGGAAGAGGCTCAGGTCGAGATCGCCGAGTCGCTGGAAGCCTTCCCCTCCACCCTGCCCACCCGCCGCGAGTCGGCGTACGCGGCCTGGGTCTCCATCTCCGTCGGCTGCAACAACACCTGCACCTTCTGCATCGTCCCGGCGCTGCGCGGCAAGGAGAAGGACCGCCGCCCCGGCGACATCCTCGCCGAGGTGGAGGCGCTGGTCGCCGAAGGCGTCACCGAGATCACCCTGCTCGGCCAGAACGTCAACGCCTACGGCTCGGACATCGGCGACCGCGAGGCGTTCTCCAAGCTGTTGCGTGCCTGCGGGAAGATCGAGGGCCTGGAGCGGGTCCGCTTCACCTCGCCGCACCCGCGCGACTTCACCGACGACGTCATCGCCGCCATGGCCGAGACGCCGAACGTGATGCCCCAGCTCCACATGCCGCTGCAGTCCGGCTCGGACACCGTGCTCAAGGCGATGCGCCGCTCCTACCGCCAGGAGCGCTACCTGGGCATCATCGAGAAGGTGCGCGCCGCGATCCCGCACGCCGCCATCTCCACCGACATCATCGTGGGCTTCCCCGGCGAGACCGAGGAGGACTTCGAGCAGACCCTGCACGCGGTGCGCGAGGCCCGCTTCGCGCAGGCCTTCACCTTCCAGTACTCCAAGCGGCCCGGCACCCCGGCCGCCGAGATGGAGGGGCAGATCCCCAAGGAGGTCGTCCAGGCGCGCTACGAGCGGCTGGTCGCGCTCCAGGAGGAGATCTCCTGGGAGGAGAACAAGAAGCAGGTCGGCCGCACCCTGGAGGTCATGGTCGCGGAGGGCGAGGGCCGCAAGGACGACGCCACCCAGCGGCTCTCCGGCCGCGCCCCCGACAACCGGCTCGTCCACTTCACCAAGCCGGACCAGCCGGTGCGCCCCGGCGACGTGGTGACCGTCGAGATCACCTACGCCGCCCCGCACCACCTGCTCGCCGAGGGCCCGGCGCTCGCGCTCCGGCGCACCCGGGCGGGCGACGCCTGGGAGAAGCGGAACGCGGCCCCGCAGGAGAAGCCCGCCGGAGTGATGCTGGGCCTGCCGACCATCGGCGCGCCCGCCCCGAGCCCGGCGCCGGCCGCGGGCTGCGGCTGCGACTGACCCGAGGGCGATACGACGCCCGTGAACGGCCTGCCGTGGTGGCACTCCGCCCCCGGCAGGCCGTTCCGCTAGGGTTCCGGCCATGCTCGTCGCCGCTGCCGCCTGCCCCTGCCCACCGCTGCTCGTGCCCGAGCTGGCGGCCGGAGCCGCCCCCGAGCTGGACGCGCTGCGCGCCGCCTGCGCCGACGCGATCGGGGTGCTCGCCGCCGCCCGCCCCGACCGGCTGGTGGTCATCGGCCCGGCGGAGGAGGCCGGGCACGGTCCGCACCCGCAGGGCGCGCCCGGGTCGTTCCGCGGCTTCGGCGTCGACGTCCAGGTGCGGCTGGGCCGGGGCGAGGCGAGCGGCGCGCGCGAGCTGCCGCCCTCCCTGGCGGTGGCCGGCTGGCTGCTGGAGCGCACCGAGTGGTCCGCCGCCCCGGTCGAGGGACTCGGCGTCGGCGAGATGCTGACGGCCGCCCGGTGCGCCCAGGTGGGACGCGAGCTGGCGGCGTCGACGGGCCGTCTCGCGCTGCTGGTGATGGGCGACGGAAGCGCCTGCCGGTCACTGAAGGCGCCCGGCTATCTGGACGAGCGGGCGGCCGGCTTCGACGCCGAGGTGGTGCGCGCGCTGGGCGCCGTGGACACCGCCGCACTGGCCGCGCTGGATCAGCAACTCGCGGCCGAGCTGCTGGTGACGGGCCGGGCGCCGTGGCAGGTGCTCGCCGGCGCGGGGGAGAGCGCGGGCCTGGACGGCGCGGTGCTCTACGACCAGGCGCCGTACGGCGTGAGCTACACGGTCGCGACCTGGTCGTAGCCGAGGGCCTGCCCTCACAGCGGCGAGTGCCTGGTCGCGGCCGAGCCCTGGTCGCGGCCGAGAGCCTGGTCGTAGCCGAGAACCTGCTCTCGCAGAAGCGAGTGCCTGGCCACAGCCTTGAGGACCTGGCAGTAGCCGGCGGAGCCGTGTCAGGGCAGCCGGAGCCGTCACACCCGGTACCGACCCGCGAGGAAGCGTCACGCGCCGCGCCGGACGCGCGGCGGCCACGGAGCGGGGCGCTCCGTGGCCGTCCACGCCGGGGGATCAGCCGCCCGAGGTGCCGCCGGCGCCGGATTCCGGTCCGCTACCGGGCTCCGCACCGGGCTCGGCCTCGGGACGCGTGGCCCGGGTACCGCCCTCGGTGTCCTTGTGGGAGAGGCGGCCCAGGGCGTCCTTGGCCTTGCCCGTGCCGGTCTCGATCTTGCCGCTGTACTTGCCCTTGGTCTTGGTGTCGACCGTCTTCGCGGCCTTGTCGAGCCCTCGCTCGATCTTGTCCTCGTGCTGCTGCACGAAATCGCCGGCCTTGCCCTTCATCCGGTCGGCCGTGGCCTTGAGAGTGTCCAGCAGGCCCATGAGCCACCTTCCCTCGTCACAGAACTACTTCCGGGCGCCCTCTCCGGTCTCGCTGTCGGCCGCCTCCTCGGCGCCCTGCTGCTTCGGAATCTCCACGCTCTCGCCCGCCCCGGCCTGCTCCTGCGCCGAGGCACTTCCGTCCGCCGCTGCTGTGCCGTCCTCAGCGGCTTCGGCAGTGGCTTCGGCGGTCGATTCCTCCGTGGTCGATTCCTCCGTCTGAGGGCCCACTGCGGCCGCTTCGGTTGACGCCTCGGACTGCCTACGGCGAAACCTTGCAAAAACGCCCATATCTACTCCATACCTTACTCGTGTGGGCGAAATCCCGTACGGCGCGGGGCGTCCCATTGCGCCGCTCGCCAGGCCCGGTCCGTGAACGGGCCGCCGGAACCTCGCAACGGGCAACGACCCCGTTCCCGGCCCGTCACGTCACTCGTTCGAGAGCCGCTCCCGGGGTTTGCGAGACTGTTCCCGTGAACAGCGCAGTTCCCTCTCCGCCAGTCATCGCCGTCGTCGGGCCCACCGCGGCCGGCAAGTCCGACCTGGGCGTGGCCCTCGCACGCCGTCTGGGCGGCGAGGTCATCAACGCCGACTCCATGCAGCTCTACCGCGGCATGGACATCGGCACCGCCAAGCTGACCCCCGACGAACAGCAGGGCATCCCGCACCACCTGCTGGACATCTGGGACGTGACCGAGGCGGCGAGCGTCGCGGAGTACCAGCGGCTGGCCCGCGCCGAGATCGACCGGCTGCTCGCTTCAGGCCGCACCCCGGTCCTGGTCGGCGGCTCCGGCCTGTACGTCCGCGGGGCCATCGACGCGCTCGAGTTCCCCGGCACCGATCCCGCGGTACGCGCCCGGCTGGAGGCCGAACTGGCCGAGTCCGGCCCCGGCCCCCTGCACACCCGGCTGGCCGCCGCCGACCCCGAAGCCGCCCGCGCCATCCTGCCCAGCAACGGCCGCCGGGTGGTGCGCGCCCTGGAGGTCATCGAGATCACCGGGCGCCCCTTCACCGCGAACCTCCCCGGGCACGAGGCGGTCTACGACACCGTCCAGATCGGCGTGGACGTCGAGCGGCCCGAGCTGGACGACCGGATCGCCCGGCGGGTGGACCGGATGTGGGAGGCCGGACTGGTCGAGGAGGTGCGCTCCCTGGAGGCGCGCGGCCTGCGCTCCGGACGCACCGCCTCCCGGGCGCTGGGCTACCAGCAGGTGCTCGCCGCGCTGGCCGGGGAGTGCACCGAGGACGAGGCCCGCGCCGAGACGGTGCGCGCCACCAAGCGATTCGCGCGCCGTCAGGACTCGTGGTTCCGGCGCGACCCGCGCGTGCACTGGCTGAGCGGTGCCGCCGCCGACCGGAGGGAACTGGAAGCCCGGGCACTGGCGTTGGTCGAACGAGCGGTCACAGCCTGATCACGTCATGGCATCGGGAAGCACCGGGTGTCAATAGCGCCCCCGTCCGCGTGCCATCATCGAGCTCGATCGTGCCGTGACTGGAGTTGGGAGGGCGTGTGGCGATGGAGGCCGGCCCTCGCGACACATCACAGCAGCAGAGTGATCCGGAGACGCTGGTTCCGGAGAGACCCGAGGCCGAAGGCGCCCCGGCGGACCCGGTGACACCGGACGACCGAGGGCTGGGCCTGCTGGACGACCCGGTGGCCCTGGAGGGCTCCGGCGATCCGGGAGACGGCGCCGGCCTGGCGGACCCGGCAGCCCTCGGCGACGCGGAGCTGCTCGGCGACGTGGCGGACCTGGACGATCCGGAATCCCTGGACGGTCCGGCGGCTCCCGGCGAGTCCTTCCGCGATCTGCGTCCGCCGCGCCGCCTGCGGATCTGGCAGATCGCCCCCATCGTGGGCCTGGCGATCTTCGGTTCCCTGATGTTCGCCTTCCCGCTGGCCTTCGAGTTCGGCGACGGCGGCGCGGTGGTGGCCATGCTCGGCCTGCTGCTGAGCTGCTGCGCCGCCGGATGGGGCCTGATGGCCGCCCGGCGCGTCGGCTACACCTGGCCCGGACTGCCGCCACGCGGCTCCGGACGCCGCCCGGACTGGCGCTTCGTGTTCCTCTACATCGCCGTGGTCGCCCTCATCGCCGCGCTGGCGATCCTGCGCGTGGCCCGGCTCCGCTAGGGGGTGTCCGACGGGTCTGCGCGGCGTCGCGACCCCTGGCACCCGCGCTCGCGGCGTTGTCGTCAGTCGCCGACGCTCCGCGTGGACTCCCTCCTCCGCCTTGCGATCACAGGCACCATGGGCCGCTCCTTCTCCCACGCCGACCCATCGGACACCCCCTAGCCCCCTCGCCCACGTCGATCACGCCTGACCCGCGTCGATCACCTCTGGTCCCGCCGCTCACCCGTGGCCCTCTCGCCGCCCCCGGCTACCGCCCCGGGCGCTTCGCGCCGCGACCCGTAAGATCGAGGGGTGAACATCGCGCGACCCCTCACCTTCCTCAAGGGCCACGGCACCGAGAACGACTTCGTGATCATCCCCGACCCAGAAGGCACCCTCGACCTCTCCGCCGCGGACGTGGCGAGGCTCTGCGACCGCCGGGCCGGCATCGGCGGTGACGGTGTGCTGCGCGTGGTCCGCTCCGCCCTCCACCCCGCGGCGCGCGCCATGGCCGGCGAGGCCGAGTGGTTCATGGACTACCGCAACGCCGACGGCTCCATTGTCGAGATGTGCGGCAACGGAGTCCGGGTCTTCGCCCGGTATCTGCTGCACGCCGGACATGTCACCTACGGCGATGTGGCGGTCGCCACCCGCTCGGGTGTGAAGCTCGCGCACCTCGACAAGGACGGCGACGTCACCGTCTCCATGGGCCGCGCCCAACTCCCCGCCGAGCAGGTCACCGTGACCGTCGGTGAGCACAGCTGGCCCGCGCGCAACGTCAACATGGGCAATCCGCACGCGGTCGCCTTCGTCGACGATCTCGACCACGCCGGCGAACTGGAGTCCGCACCGCCGTTCCACCCCGCGAGCGTCTACCCCGAGGGCGTGAACGTCGAGTTCGTGGTGGACCGCGGCCCCGGCCATGTGGCGATGCGCGTCCACGAGCGGGGCTCGGGCGAAACCCGCTCCTGCGGCACCGGCGCCTGCGCGGTGGCCGTCGCCACCGCCCGGCGGGACGGCGTGGACCCGGCGGTGACCGGCGCCCCCGTCACGTACACCGTGGACGTGCTCGGCGGCCGGCTGGTCATCACCGAGCTGCCGGACGGTTCCGTGGAGATGACCGGCTCCGCCGTGATCGTCGCCGAGGGGACGCTCGACCCCGAGTGGTGGGCCGGCGCGGGCGTCCACTGAGACGCGAGCCGGACACTGCCGCGACTGCGGTCCACGCTCTGCCGCAAATCGAGTTTCGGGAGAAATAACTCGCTCGAATGGGTGATCCGTTTCACTCTCGGCGAGAGCCGGTCGGCCGTGCGTGATGGGCTCGGTAGCATCAAGCACCGGCCCCGGGGGTGAACCCACGCCGGTCCACCCAGCCGGAGGTTGCCCATGAGCGCACAGGCCACGGACCCCGCCGCCCTTGCCCGCAGGCGCGGCCTCCCCCGACTCGATCTTCGGAACCTCCGCCGGTTCAGCAGGACCGCCCTCCTCGGACCGGGCTCCCGGGACCGCCTGCCCGACGCCATCGAGCACATCGCCAAGATCCATCGCGCCCACCACCCCGGCGCCGATCTCGATGTGCTGCGCCAGGCATACGTGCTGGCGGAGTCGTCGCACCGCGGCCAGATGCGCAAGAGCGGCGAGCCTTACATCACCCACCCCCTCGCCGTCACCCTGATCCTGGCCGAACTCGGCGCCGAGACCACCACGTTGACGGCCTCCCTGCTCCACGACACCGTCGAGGACACCGAAGTGACCCTCGATCAGGTCCGGGAGCAGTTCGGCGAGGAGGTCCGCTACCTCGTCGACGGAGTCACCAAGCTGGAGAAGGTCGACTACGGCGCCGCCGCCGAGCCAGAAACGTTTCGCAAGATGCTCGTCGCCACCGGCAACGACGTCCGCGTGATGTCCATCAAGCTCGCCGACCGGCTGCACAACATGCGCACCCTCGGCGTCATGCGGCCGGAGAAACAGGCCCGGATCGCCAAGGTCACCCGCGATGTGCTCATCCCGCTCGCCGAACGGCTCGGCGTACAGGCCCTCAAGACCGAGCTGGAGGACCTGGTCTTCGCCATCCTCCACCCCGAGGAGTACGCCCGCACCCGCGATCTGCTGCTCACCCACGCGGACCGTCCCGACCCGCTGACCAAGGTCGCCGAGGAGGTGCGGGCCGTACTCCACGACGCCGGCATCGCCGCCGAAGTGGCCGTCCGGCCCCGGCACTTCGTCTCCGTCCACCGGGTACGGGTCAAACGCGGCGAGCTGACCGGGCTCGACCTCGGCCGGCTCCTCGTCCTCGTCACCGAGAACGCCGACTGCTACGCGGTCCTCGGCGAGCTGCACACCTGCTTCACCCCCGTCATCGCGGAGTTCAAGGACTTCATCGCGGTCCCCAAGTTCAACCTCTACCAGTCGCTGCACACCGCGGTCGCCGGCCCCGAGGGGCGGCTCGCCGAAGTCCTCATCCGCACCCACCAGATGCACCGGGTGGCCGAGGCCGGCGTGGTGGCCCTCGGCAATCCCTACGCCCCCTCCGCAGGCGAGCACGGTGCCTCCGACACCCTCGACGGCGAGCGCACCGACCCCACCCGCCCCGGCTGGCTCTCCCGGCTCCTCGACTGGCAGCGCGCCACCCCCGACCCGGACGCCTTCTGGAGCTCGCTCCGCGACGACCTCGCCCAGGACCGGGAGATCACCGTCTTCCGCGCCGACGGCGGCACCCTCGGCCTGCCCGGCGGCGCCAGCTGCGTGGACGCCGCCTACGCCCTGCACGGCGAGGCCGCGCACGCCTGCATCGGGGCCCGGGTCAACGGCCGGCTGGCGACCCTCGGCACGGTGCTGCGCGACGGCGACACCCTGCAACTGCTGATCGCCCGGGACGCAGCCTCCTCGGGACCGTCCCCGGAATGGCTCGACCACGCCCGTACCCCGGCCGCGCGCATCGCGATCTCCCGCTGGCTGGCCGCCCACCCGGCGCCCCCGGAGGGGCCGGCCGCCGAAGCTCCCAGCCCCGACCGCCCGGTCAGCCCGGAGCCGGCCGGCGAGGACCGCAGGGAGGCCGGGATCGTCGCCGACCTGCCGGGCGCCGCGGCCCGGCTCGCCGGGTGCTGTACGCCGGTGCCGCCGGACGCCGTCACCGGCTTCGCGGTACGCGGCGGAGCCGTCACCGTCCACCGCCAGGAGTGCCCGGTGGTGGCCCGGATGACCGCGAGCGGACGGCAGCCGGTCGGGGTCCGCTGGCGCGAGCGGGAGAGCGACCGGGAGACGGCCGACTACCGCGTGACGCTGTGCGCCGAGGCGTTCAGCCGGCCGCACCTGCTCGCCGACCTCACCGAGGCCATCGCCGCCGAGGGCGTGGCCGTGGTCGCGGCGGCCGTGGAACCCCCGCACGAGCAGCGGGTCCGGCACACCTACACCCTCCAGCTCCCCGACGCGGGCCGGCTGCCGGGCCTGATGCGCGCCATGCGCCGCGTCCCCGGCGTCTACGACGTCACCCGCCCCGGCCGCCGGATGGCCGCGACCGGCCCCTGACCTGCCCTCCCGCCCCCGAACGGGTGGACTTACGGAGCGCCCCCCCGAACGGGTGGACTCGCGGAGCCCTGCCGCGTGGCGTCGCGCGGCTGCTGGTAGCCGTAGCCCATGCCGCACACTTCCGCCCGCCGCCGGGCAGTCCGCCGCAGTACCGCCCTGGCCGCCGCCGCGCTCACGGCCTTCGCCGCCGCAGCCCCGACGACCCCGTCGCCGCAGGGCATCGGCGACCGGCTCTTCCCGTACCTCGGCAACCCCGGCTACGACGTCCAGGCATACGACATCGACCTCGACTACCACGGCAACCGCCGGCCGCTGGACGCCGTCACCACCATCGACGCCCGGGCCCTGGCCGACATGCGGCGCTTCAACCTCGACTTCACCCACGGCACCGTGCGATCGGTCGAGGTGGACGGCCGGCCCGCGGCGTTCACCACCGTCGAGCAGGATCTGGTGGTCACCCCCGGGAGCGCCATCCCCACCGGGGACACCTTCGAGGTGGTCATCCGCCACACCAGCGACCCGCGCGGCCCGGCGACGGGCGGCTGGGTCCCCACCCGGGACGGGCTGGTCATGGCCAACCAGGCCAACGCCGCGCACCGTGTCTTCCCCTGCAACGACCACCCCTCCGACAAGGCGCGCTTCACCTTCCACATCACCGCGCCCAAGGAGCTCACGGTGGTCGCCGGCGGGCTGCCGGCCGGCCGCACCCGGCACGGGGCACGCACCACCTGGGACTACCGCCCCGAGCATCCGATGGCCACCGAGCTGGCACAGATCTCCATCGGCCGCTCCGCCCTCCTCCGCCGGCCCGGCCCGGACGGGCTGCCGGTGCGGGACGTGGTGCCCGCCAAGGACCGCCGGCTGCTGGCGAAATGGCTCGCCAGGACGCCCGCGCAGATCGCCTGGCTGGAACGGCGGCTCGGGCCGTACCCGTTCGAGACCTACGGCGTGCTCGTCGCCGACGCCACCACCGGCTTCGAGCTGGAGACCCAGACGCTCTCCCTGTTCGAGCGCGGGCTGTTCACCGACGGGCGGTTCCCCGCCTGGTACGTCGACGCGGTCATGGTGCACGAGCTGTCCCACCAGTGGTTCGGTGACAGCGTCAGCCCGCGCAACTGGTCCGACCTCTGGCTCAACGAAGGCCACGCCACCTGGTACGAGGCGCTCTACGCCGACCGGCACGGGAAGATGCCGCTGACCGAACGGATGCGCCAGGCCTACGCGCAGTCCGACGCCTGGCGGGCCCAGGGCGGGGCGCCCGCCGTCCCCAGGGCCGCCCGGCCCGGTGAGCAGATCGGCATCTTCCGCCCGGTGGTGTACGACGGCAGCGCCCTCGTCCTCTACGCACTGCGGCAGGAGATCGGCCGGACCTCGTTCGAGCGGCTGGAGCGGGCGTGGGTGGCCCGCCACAGGGACGGTGTGGCCTCCACCCGGGACTTCATGCGCCTCGCCTCGCACGTCGCCGGCCGCGACCTGACCGGATTCCTGCGCTCCTGGCTGTACGGGAAGAAGACACCGCCCATGCCGGGCCACCCGGACTGGAAGCCGGCGCCCGCGCCCGCGGTCAAGCCGGGGACGAAGGACCCCGCGGACGGGGCCCAGCCGCGGCGCGAGCAGGAGGCGAAGTCCGCGGTGCGGCCGGCCCCCGGCAAGGGCGGGAAACCCATGTGACGGGCCGCCTGCGGCATGCGACCATCGTCAGGTCGGCGACGCCGCCGCCGAGGGGAATCCCCGGGCGGTGCCGGACGTTGTCGATGTCGACAGCAGCCGAACGACGTAAGGATCGCATTGACCTTCTCCTCTTCCCTTCCGCAGGACCGGCAGCGCCCCGCCGAGAGCCTTCGGGCCGACGCCCTGATGGAAGAGGACGTCGCCTGGAGTCACGAGATCGACGGGGAGCGTGACGGCGACCAGCACGACCGCTCCGACCGTGCCGCGCTGCGGCGTGTGGCGGGTCTGTCCACCGAGCTGGAGGACGTCACCGAGGTCGAGTACCGGCAGCTGCGCCTGGAGCGCGTGGTGCTGGTCGGCGTGTGGACCTCCGGCACGGTGCAGGACGCCGAGAATTCCCTGGCCGAGCTGGCCGCACTCGCCGAGACGGCGGGTGCGCTGGTGCTGGACGGCGTGACCCAGCGCCGCGACAAGCCGGACCCGGCCACCTACATCGGCTCCGGCAAGGCGCAGGAGCTGCGGGACATCGTTCTCGAAAGCGGGGCCGACACCGTCGTGTGCGACGGTGAGCTCAGCCCCGGCCAGCTGATCCACCTGGAGGACGTCGTCAAGGTCAAGGTGGTCGACCGGACCGCCCTGATCCTCGACATCTTCGCCCAGCACGCCAAGTCCCGAGAGGGCAAGGCGCAGGTCTCGCTCGCCCAGATGCAGTACATGCTGCCGCGGCTGCGCGGCTGGGGTCAGTCGCTGTCCCGGCAGATGGGTGGCGGTGGCTCCGGCTCCTCGGGCGGCGGCATGGCCACCCGTGGTCCCGGTGAGACCAAGATCGAGACGGACCGTCGGCGCATCCGCGAGAAGATGGCGAAGATGCGCCGGGAGATCGCCGAGATGAAGACCGGCCGCGACATCAAGCGGCAGGAGCGCAAGCGCCACAAGGTGCCCTCGGTCGCCATCGCCGGGTACACCAACGCCGGAAAGTCCTCGCTGCTCAACCGGCTCACCGGTGCGGGCGTCCTGGTGGAGAACGCCCTGTTCGCCACCCTCGACCCGACCGTGCGCCGGGCCGAGACCCCCAGCGGGCGGCTCTACACCCTGGCGGACACCGTCGGATTCGTCCGGCACCTGCCGCACCACCTCGTCGAGGCCTTCCGCTCCACCATGGAGGAGGTCGGCGATGCCGATCTGATCCTGCACGTGGTGGACGGCTCGCACCCGGCGCCGGAGGAGCAGCTGGCCGCCGTGCGCGAGGTGATCCGTGATGTCGGCGCCCTGGACGTGCCCGAGATCGTGGTGATCAACAAGTCCGACGCGGCCGATCCGCTCGTCCTCCAGCGGCTGCTGCGCGTCGAGCGGCACGCCATCGCGGTGTCGGCCCGCAGCGGCCAGGGCATCGACGAGCTGCTCGCGCTGATCGACGCCGAGCTGCCGCGCCCGGACGTCGAGATCGAGGCCCTGGTGCCGTACACGCACGGAAAGCTGGTCGCCCGCGCGCACGCCGAGGGCGAGGTGCTCTCCGAGGAGCACACCGGCGAGGGCACCCTGCTCAAGGTCCGGGTCCACCAGGAGCTGGCCGCCGAGCTCCAGCCGTACGTGCCTGCCTCGGCGTGAGCACGGCCGCGGCATGAAGCCTCGGCACGAGCAAGGCCGCGGCATGAGTGAAGCCTCGGCATAAGCAAAGTCTCGGCATAAGCAAAGGCCCGCCCCCTGATGGGGCGGGCCTTTTCGCTTACTGCCCGGGCGGGCGACGTACCGTCCCGGGGATCACTGTCCCGCGAACTTCTTGCTCACCGCGTTGTAGACCCCCTTGGCCTCCGGACCCAGGTGCGGTCCGGCCAGCCAGGTGGCCGTGGCCGGGCCGATCGAGGTGTTGGACACCAGCGCCGGCTTGCCGTCGGAGCCGGTGGCCACCCAGCCACCGCCGGACGAGCCGGCAGTCATCCGGCAGCCGATCCGGTACATCGTGGGCTGCGCGCTCTCCAGCGAGAGCCGGCCCGGCTTGTCGGAGCACCGGTACATCTTCTGGCCGTCGAACGGAGGCGCGGACGGGTAGCCGGTGGCCGTGATGCTGTCGATCGATTGGACCTTCGGCGCGTTGAACTCGACCGGCAGCGCGCCGCCGACCGTCTCCTCCAGGGACTTGCCGCTGCCGCCCTCGGGCTTCACGTGCAGCACGGCGAAGTCGTACGGGGCGCCCTTGCCGCCGACGCTGGCGCCGGTGTCGATCCACTGCGAGGAGGTCTGCGCCCAGTCCGCCCACCAGACGCCCTTGGGAGCCACATCCTCGCGGGTGGCGTTCTCCAGCTCGGCCGCCGACTTGCCGGCGTCGTTGTAGGAGGGGACGAAGGCGAGGTTCTTGTACCAGCCGCCGCCCTTGCCGGCGTGCACGCAGTGGCCCGCGGTCCACACCAGGTTGGACTTGCCCGGGTGCGCCGGGTCCTTGACCACGGTCGCCGAGCAGACCATCGAGCCCTCGGGGCCGTCGAAGAAGACCTTGCCCGCCTCGGGGACCTTCGTGCTGAACGGGGTGCTGACCTGCTGGGCGTCCACCGGCTTCGGCTCCGGGTCGGTGACGCCCTGATCGCCGGAGATGTCCTTCTCGTCGACCGGCTTCTCAGGCTCCTGAGCCTCCCTCATCCGGTCGGGCTTCCACAGGTCCTCGATGATCGGGTTGATGAACTCCCCGGCCTCACGCAGCCACTTGTCCTTGTCCCAGGTGTCCCAGGCCCCGTTCTTCCACTTGTCGAGGTCGATGCCGAGGTGGTCCTTGAGCTTCTGGTCGAGGTCGTCCGGCAGGGAGATGTCTTCCGTGCCCTGCTGGTCCGAGGAGGCGGACGGACTGGCTTCCGCGCCGTCGTCCTCCGGACCGCAGGCGGTGGCGCTCAGCGCCAGCACGGCGGCGACAGCGGCCGCCGCGGCCGTTCGGGCTATGGATCGCATCGGTGGAATTCCCCCTGAGAGGTTCTGGGCTGCTCTTTGCTCGACTGCTGACCGCATACCGCGGCTCTGCCGCGTCACGGACCGCCGTTGCGGGTTGTCATGCACCGGCCCGGGCAGCAAAGTGATCCCCCACTATGCCGGTGACGCCTACGACGATCACACCCGGGGGCTTGGTTCCCGGACACCGCGGATCCGCCGCCGGGCGTGATCTGGCGCCGCGAGCGTCGTTGGTACGGACGGGGGATCAGCGAGAGAGGAGACCGCCGCTGTGCAGCCACCCGCCTCCACCGCCCCTTCGAGCTCCGGCGCCGACAACGCCGACGACGCGGACGACACCGGCGACACCCTGGAGCTGCGACTGTCCGAGGAGCGCGCCCCCGTGCTCCCCGCCGACCGGCTCCTGACCGAAGCGCCCGGCACCGGCGGTGCCGGGCTGCTCGACCATCTGGCGGGATGGGGCGCGGTGGACTCCCCGGTGGGCGCCTTCCAGCTGGTCCCGGTCCAGGTGGAACGCGACCTGGCACTGATCACCCGCTGGATGAACGATCCGGCCGTCGCCGCCCTCTGGGAGCTGGACGGCGCGGAGGACCGCACGGAGAAGCATCTGCGCGGCCAGCTCGAGGGCGACGGCCGCAGCGTGCCCTGCCTGGGCGTCCTGGACAGCGTGCCGGTGAGCTACTGGGAGATCTACCGCGCCGACCTGGACCCGCTGGCCCTCCACTACCCGGCGCGTCCGCATGACACCGGGCTGCACCTGCTGATCGGCGGGGTCCTCGACCGTGGCCGCGGCCTGGGCACCACCCTGCTGCGGACCGTCGCGGACCTCGTCCTCGACCGGCGCCCGGCCTGCGGCCGCGTCGTGGCCGAGCCCGATCTGCGCAACAACCCGTCCGTCGCGGCCTTCCTCGGCGCGGGGTTCCGCTTCGGCGCCGAGCTGGAGCTGCCCGGCAAACGCGCCGCCCTCATGATCCGCGACCGCGCCCTGCGTCACCTCATGTGACCTGGACCCCGTCCGGGGGCCGGGCCCGCCCACGATCCGTATCCAGCCCACTTCACCAGGGACGATCGCCGATGTCAGTGGTGCGCCGTAGGGTGGTCAGGTTATGACGAAGCCCTCTCTTCCCGAGCTCCTGCACGCAGCCGTCACCGCCGTCGGCGGCTCGGAGCGACCCGGCCAGGTCACGATGGCCGAAGCCGTCGCCGAGGTCATCGACGGCCAGTCCCATCTGCTGGTGCAGGCCGGCACCGGTACGGGCAAATCGCTCGGCTATCTGGTGCCCGCGCTGGCGCACGGGGAGAGAGTCGTCGTCGCCACGGCCACGCTCGCGCTCCAGCGGCAGCTGGTCGAGCGTGATCTGCCGCGGACCGTCGAGGCCCTGCATCCGCTGCTGCGCCGCCGCCCGCAGTTCGCCATGCTCAAGGGCCGGTCGAACTACCTCTGCCTGCACCGGCTCCACGAAGGCGTGCCGCAGGAGGAAGAGGACGGGCTGTTCGACGTCTTCGAGTCGGCAGCGCCCACCAGCAAGCTGGGCAAGGACCTGCTGCGGATGCGCGACTGGGCCGACGAGACGGAGACCGGCGACCGCGACGATCTCACCCCCGGCGTGTCCGATCGCGCCTGGTCGCAGGTCTCCGTCACCTCGCGGGAATGCCTCGGGGCGTCCAAGTGCCCGTATGGCGCGGAGTGCTTCGCCGAGGCGGCCCGGGAGCGCGCCAAGCTCGCCGATGTGGTCGTCACCAACCACGCGTTGCTGGCCATCGACGCCATCGAGGGCGCCCCCGTCCTGCCCAGCCATGAAGTGCTGATCATCGACGAGGCCCATGAGCTGGTCTCCCGGGTCACCGGGGCGGCCACCGGGGAGCTCACCCCCGGCCAGGTCAACCGCGCGGTGCGACGTGCCGCCAAGCTGGTCAACGAGAAGGCGGCGGACGCCCTGCAGACCGCCGCGGAGACCTTCGAGCGGCTGATGGAGCTGGCTCTGCCCGGCCGGCTCGAAGAGATCCCCGAGGATCTCGGCTATGCGCTGCTGTCGCTGCGGGATGCCTCCCGCACGGTGATCTCGGCGATCGGGGCCACCCGCGACAAGTCGGTGCAGGACGAGGACGCGGTCCGCAAACAGGCGCTGGCCGCGGTGGAGAACATCCACGCCGTGGCCGAGCGCATCGTGCAGGGCTCCGAGTACGACGTCGTCTGGTACGAGCGGCACGACAGGTTCGGCGCCTCGCTGCGGGTCGCCCCGCTGTCGGTGTCGGGGTTGCTGCGCGAGAAGTTGTTCAACGAGCGCTCGGTGGTGCTGACCTCCGCGACCCTCAAGCTGGGCGGCGATTTCAACGGCGTCGCGGCTTCGCTCGGCCTCGCCCCCGAGGGCACCGGAGGGGAGGACGCCCCGGAGTGGAAGGGTGTCGACGTCGGATCGCCCTTCGACTACCCGAAGCAGGGCATCCTGTACGTCGCCAAGCACCTGGCGCAGCCCGGCCGCGAGGGCAGCCGCGGCGACATGATGGACGAGCTCGCCGAGCTGGTGGAGGCCGCCGGAGGCCGCACCCTCGGGTTGTTCTCCTCGATGCGTGCCGCGCAGGCGGCCGCCGAAGAGCTGCGCGGCAGGCTGGACATGCCGATCCTGCTGCAGGGGGAGGAGACGCTGGGCGAGCTGATCAGGGCCTTCGCGGCGGATCCGCGCACCTGCCTCTTCGGCACGCTGTCGCTCTGGCAGGGAGTGGACGTCCCCGGAGCCAGCTGCCAGCTGGTGGTCATGGACCGCATTCCCTTCCCGCGCCCGGACGACCCGCTGATGAGCGCCCGGCAGAAGGCTGTGGAGGAGGCCGGGGGGAACGGTTTCATGGCCGTCGCGGCGACCCATGCCGCGCTCCTCATGGCGCAGGGCGCGGGACGTCTGGTGCGGGCCTCGGGCGACCGCGGCGTGGTCGCGGTGCTCGACCCCCGGCTGGATCGCGCCCGCTACGGAGGATTCCTGCGGGCCTCGATGCCCGACTTCTGGTACACCACCGACCGCAATCAGGTGCGGCGCTCGCTGGCGGCCATCGACGCGGCGGCCAAGGCGGACTAATAGCCCGGTGGGGGAAGTGCGGCGGAGACCCGACCAGGGTCAGCCTGCCGGCGGGATGTGGATAATGCAGGGCCCCGGAACCGGCGCAGTGGTCCCGGGGCCCGGTCGTCAGGCGTGTCCTCAGACGCGCCGCAGCACTGCGACCACCTTGCCGAGGATGGTCGCGTCATCACCGGGGATCGGCAGGTATGCGGCGTTGTGCGGCATCAGCCAGACGTGACCGTCCTCGCGCTTGAAGCGCTTCACCGTCGCCTCGCCCTCCAGCATGGCGGCCACGATGTCGCCGTTCTCCGCGACCGGCTGGCGGCGCACCGTCACCCAGTCCCCGTCGCAGATGGCCGCTTCGATCATGGAGTCGCCGACGACCTTGAGGACGAACAGCTCACCGTCACCGACCAGCTGCCGGGGGAGCGGGAAGACGTCCTCGACCGACTCCTCGGCCAGGATCGGGCCACCCGCGGCGATCCGGCCTACCAGGGGGACATAGGAGGCGGCGGGCTTGCCGGCGGTGTCCGTCGGCTGGGCGCTGGCCTGGTCGGAGGCGCGCACCTCGTAGGCCCGGGGGCGGTGCGGGTCCCGGCGGAGGAAACCCTTGCGCTCCAGCGCCATCAGCTGGTGGGCCACCGATGAGGTGCTGGACAGCCCCACGGCTTGCCCGATCTCGCGCATGGACGGTGGGTAACCACGGCGTTGCACGGAGTCTCGGATCACTTCGATGACCCGTCGCTGCCGGTCGGTGAGCCCCGAGCTGTCGGCGCGGATTCCGGGAGGTCGACCGGGGAGCGAGCGCGTGGGCTTGACGCCCTCGGGGTTCGTGGCTGCGTCAGTCATCGCGTGGGTGGGTTCGAGTCGGCCCTGGGAGCGGTCCTGGGCGGTGATGGTGGCGCTGTCTGTGGTGGTGGTCACGTCGTCGGCCCCTCTCGAAACTGTTCTCCCTGGTTCGCTCAACGGTAGTTGCTTTCGAAAGGTTGCGCCAAACACACGTTCGAGTGAAATATCGCAGATCGGCTGACGTGAACACAGGATCGGGTGTATGGGCTGATGGGCGAAATCCGGCCACCCGGACCCCGCCCAGTGTGGCACCTGGTCCCCTGTGAGGCGATGACCGGGTCGCCTCGCGTAGGCTCGTGCCGCCCGCGTCGCGACACGCCCCTTGGCTGCGGATTGAGACCCTGCCACCACATCTAGTGGTTGGATGGGCGTCGGCCCCCATAGTTAGTGTCCCGGGTGCTTCTGCGCTCCGGGCTTCGCCTATGCTTATGGCTCCCGGCGGACGGCTCTCAACGCCCCTGTCGGGGTTATCAGTCGTACCTGGACGTACGCAGTTTCCGAGGGTGGAGAAGGGTGGGAAATCGTGCATTGCCCCTTCTGCAGGCACCCCGACAGCCGAGTCGTCGACAGCCGCACCACGGATGACGGCTGCTCGATCCGGAGGCGTCGCCAGTGTCCGGACTGCTCCCGGCGTTTCACGACCGTGGAGACGGCGTCCCTGATGGTGATCAAGCGCAGCGGGGTCACCGAGCCCTTCAGTCGCAACAAGGTCATCTCGGGCGTGCGCAAGGCGTGCCAGGGCCGCCCGGTCACCGAGGACGCGCTCGCGCAGCTCGGTCAGCGGGTCGAAGAGGCGGTCCGCGCGACCGGCAGCGCCGAGCTGTCCACCCATGACGTCGGGCTCGCCATACTCGGCCCGCTCAAGGATCTCGACCTCGTCGCCTACCTGCGATTCGCCTCGGTCTACCAGGCGTTCGACTCGCTGGAGGACTTCGAGGCGGCGGTCGCCGAGCTGCGTGCGCAGCAGCGGCCTCCCGTGCCCGCGGACACCGGGTCCGGCGTCGACGGGGCCGTGGCGGCCCCCGCGCCTGCTGCCGTCGCCGACTGAGCGACGGCCATGGAAACGTGCCCGGGTGCTTGAGCGCCCTGGGCGAGAGAACAGAACACCGTGCCTGGGAAGAAACGGGCACATCAGGGCGTTTTGCCCGTACAGGGAGGCGGAATGACAGAGACGGCGAGCGGCTCGGCGCGGGGTTCCCGCACCAAGGGCGGCAAGGCGGGCGCCACCAAGGGCCTGCGTATCGAGCGCATCCACACCACCCCCGGCGTGCACCCGTACGACGAGGTGGCCTGGGAGCGCCGTGACGTCGTCATGACCAACTGGCGCGACGGCTCGGTGAACTTCGAGCAGCGTGGCGTCGAGTTCCCCGACTTCTGGTCGGTGAACGCGGTCAACATCGTCACCAGCAAGTACTTCCGCGGCGCGGTCGGCACCCCCCAGCGCGAGACCGGTCTGAAGCAGCTCATCGACCGCATCGTGAAGACCTACCGGAAGGCCGGCGAGGACCACCACTACTTCGCCTCCCCGGCCGACGCGGAGATCTTCGAGCACGAGCTCGCCTACGCCCTCCTGCACCAGATCTTCAGCTTCAACTCGCCGGTGTGGTTCAACGTCGGTACCACCCAGCCGCAGCAGGTCAGCGCCTGCTTCATCCTCTCGGTCGACGACTCCATGGAGTCCATCCTCGACTGGTACAAGGAAGAGGGGATGATCTTCAAGGGCGGCTCCGGTGCCGGCCTGAACCTGTCCCGCATCCGCTCCTCCAAGGAGCTGCTGTCCTCCGGTGGCAACGCCTCCGGCCCCGTCTCCTTCATGCGCGGCGCCGACGCCTCCGCCGGAACGATCAAGTCCGGTGGCGCCACCCGCCGCGCCGCCAAGATGGTCATCCTCGACGTCGACCACCCGGACATCGAGGACTTCATCGAGACCAAGGTGAAGGAAGAGGAGAAGATCCGCGCCCTGCGCGACGCGGGCTTCGACATGGACCTGGGCGGCGAGGACATCACCTCCGTCCAGTACCAGAACGCCAACAACTCCGTCCGGGTGAACGACGAGTTCATGCGGGCCGTGGAGACCGGTGGGAAGTTCGGCCTGCGCGCCCGGATGACCGGCGAGGTCATCGAGGAGATCGACGCCAAGTCGCTGTTCCGCAAGATGGCCGAGGCCGCCTGGGCCTGCGCCGACCCGGGCATCCAGTACGACGACACCATCAACCGGTGGCACACCTGCCCGGAGTCCGGCCGGATCAACGGCTCGAACCCGTGCAGCGAGTACATGCACCTGGACAACACCTCGTGCAACCTGGCCTCGCTGAACCTGATGAAGTTCCTCAAGGACGACGGCAAGGGCAGCCAGTCCTTCGACTCCGAGCGCTTCGCCAAGGTCGTCGAGCTGGTCATCACCGCGATGGACATCTCCATCTGCTTCGCCGACTTCCCGACCCAGAAGATCGGTGAGAACACCCGCGCCTTCCGCCAGCTGGGCATCGGCTACGCCAACCTCGGCGCGCTGCTGATGGCCACCGGTCACGCCTACGACTCCGACGGCGGCCGGGCCCTCGCCGGTGCCATCACCTCGCTGATGACCGGCACCTCCTACCGCCGGTCCGCCGAGCTGGCCGCGGTCGTCGGCGCGTACGACGGCTACGCCCGGAACGCCGAACCGCACCAGCAGGTCATGCGGCAGCACGCCGACGCCAACGCCGCCGCCAAGCGGATGGACGACCTGGACACCCCGATCTGGGCCGCGGCCACCGAGGCGTGGCAGGACGTTCTGCGGCTGGGCGCCAAGAACGGCTTCCGCAACTCCCAGGCCAGCGTGATCGCGCCGACCGGCACCATCGGTCTGGCCATGAGCTGCGACACCACCGGTCTCGAGCCCGACCTCGCCCTGGTCAAGTTCAAGAAGCTGGTCGGCGGCGGCTCCATGCAGATCGTCAACGGCACCGTCCCGCAGGCCCTGCGCCGCCTCGGCTACCAGCCGGAGCAGATCGAGGCGATCGTCGGCCACATCGCCGAGAACGGCAACGTCATCGACGCCCCGGGCCTCAAGCACGAGCACTACGAGGTCTTCGACTGCGCGATGGGTGAGCGGTCCATCTCCGCCATGGGCCACGTGCGCATGATGGCGGCGATCCAGCCGTGGATCTCCGGCGCGCTCTCCAAGACGGTCAACATGCCGGAGACGGCGACCGTCGAGGAGGTCGAGGAGATCTACTTCGAGGCCTGGAAGATGGGCGTCAAGGCCCTCGCCATCTACCGCGACAACTGCAAGGTCGGTCAGCCGCTCTCCGCGAAGAAGAAGGACGAGGAGAAGATCGCGGAGAAGGCCGAGGAGACCATCCGCGGAGCGGTCGAGAAGGTCATCGAGTACCGTCCGGTCCGCAGGCGTCTGCCCAAGGGCCGTCCCGGCATCACCACCTCCTTCACGGTGGGCGGCGCCGAGGGCTACATGACCGCCAACTCCTACCCGGACGACGGTCTCGGCGAGGTCTTCCTGAAGATGTCCAAGCAGGGTTCGACCCTCGCGGGCATGATGGACGCCTTCTCGATCGCGGTCTCGGTCGGCCTGCAGTACGGCGTCCCGCTGGAGACGTACGTCTCGAAGTTCACCAACATGCGCTTCGAGCCGGCCGGTATGACGGACGACCCGGACGTGCGGATGGCGCAGTCGATCGTCGACTACATCTTCCGCCGCCTGGCGCTGGACTTCCTGCCGTTCGAGACCCGCTCGGCCCTGGGCATCCACTCGGCCGAGGAGCGTCAGCGGCACCTGGAGACCGGTTCCTACGAGCCGGCGGACGAGGAGATGGACGTCGAGGGCCTGGCCCAGTCCGCCCCGCGCCAGACGGAGACCCCCAAGGCGGTCGCCGGCCCCAAGCCGGAGCCGGTGTCCCTGCCCGCCCCGAAGCAGGCGCACACCTCGGCCGAGCTGGTCGAGATGCAGCTGGGCATCAGCGCTGACGCGCCGCTGTGCTTCTCCTGCGGCACGAAGATGCAGCGCGCCGGCAGCTGCTACATCTGCGAGGGCTGCGGCTCGACCAGCGGCTGCAGCTGATCGAACGCCGGCGCCCGCGGGCGCGCGCCATCCGGCCGGGCCGGGACCTGAGGTCAACTCGGGTCCCGGCCCGGCCCGTTCGGCCCACCCGGGGCATCCGGAGCGATCTGCTCCGGGCGCACCCGGGGCGCGGGGCGGGGACCGTAAGATGGCGCGGTGCTGGTCAAGTGGATTCGCTGTACCGTGGTCGACCGCCGTGGGTTCGAACGCGGGCAGCGGAAGTGGGCGGGGCTGCTCGGCGAACCGGGATTCCGGGGGCAGGGCGGTGGTTGGAGCCAGCGGCGCGAGTCGGTGGCGCACATATTCGGCTTCTGGGAGAGCCGCGCCTTCTACGACTCCTTCATGGCGCGCTCCCACGACCGGCTCGCGGCCGCGCAAGCCGGCACCTTCAAAGATCTTCAGGTCCGGCTCTTCGAGCACCGCTTCGATGTGAAGGTCGGTTTCCAGCCGAAGTTCACCGATGTCGACGTGGTGCGTGTCGCGCACTGCCGCGTCCACGCGGACCGGGTGGAGCACTTCACCCATGTGCAGGAGAAGGTGTGGAACCCGGCCATGGCCGGATCGCCGGGAATGCTGCGCGGGGTGTTCGGGGAAGCGCCGGGCAGCGAATTCCTCATCCTGTCCATGTGGAACTCCGCGGCGGAGCACGGGAAATACCGCACGGAGCGGGTGGAGCGTCTCGCGCTGCGCGCCCAGACCGAGGCGGATGTGGCCGCGATCGCCGGTGACGTACTCGACCTCGAACCCGCCTGGACGGTGTGAGGCAGGGCTCGCGGCCCGGGCCCGGATCGGCTCGGTGCCCTCACTCCGCTCCGGCTGGTATCCGGTAGGCGCCGGCGCGCACCGCGGCAAGCGTCGCGGCGGCCGACTGCTCGCCGTCCGTCGGGCGGAGTGGTTCGCGGGTGATCAGCGCCCGGAAGAACAGCGGCGCCGACACCGCCCGAGCGACCGCCGCCGCATCGGTGCCGGCCGGGATCTCGCCGCGCTCGACGGCCCGCTGGACGACCGCCTCGCAGCGTCTGAACCGCTCGGCGTAGAAGGCCCGCAGCGCCGTCGCGGCACGCTCCGACTGGAATGCGGCGGCCACGAACGCGGTGGGTGCGGCGGCGGCCGAGGAGTCGCCGAAGGTGTCGATGACCTCCTGGGCGAGAGCGCGCAGATCGCCGGCGAGGCTCCCGGTGTCCGGCGGGGACCAGCTGTCCTCGCCCGCCAGGTCGAGGGCGTCGGCGACGAGCTCCTCGACCCCGCCCCAGCGCCGGTAGAGCGTGGTCTTGTGCACCCCTGAGTGCTCGGCGACGTATTCGATGGTCAGGCCGGGATAGCCGTGCTCGGTCAGTCCGGTGAGGACGGCGTCACGGACGGCGGCGCGGGTGCGGGCGGTGCGCCCGCCGGGGCGGACGGTGCCCGGGGGCTGGGCGGGGGATTCCATGGACAACTGCAACTCCTGTTGCGTTAGTCGGTTGCGTCATGTCATTCTCATCGTAACGCAACACGGGTTGCGTTTACATGGTTCGGCGTATCCGCACTTGTCCGGAGGTTCATCCATGCCCACTCAGATCTCGCTGCGCGACGTGACCGTCTCCCGCGGGGACCGTGTGCTCCTCGACGATGTCTCCTTCTCGATCCGCCCGGGTGAGCGGATCGGCATCGTCGGAGAGAACGGCGCCGGCAAATCCACGCTGCTGCGACTGCTCGCCGGTGAGCACCCGCCCGATGAAGGAGCGGCGGTGACGTTGGCCGACGGCGGCGCGGGACACCTCGCCCAGACCCCGCAGCTGCCGCCCGACCGGACGGTCGCGGACGCCATCGACGCGGCCCTGGCCGAGCTGAGGGCCCTGGAGCGTCGGCTGCGGGATCTCGAGCCCGCTCTCGCGGACGGCGGCCCCGAGGCGCTCGCCACCTACGGCGACCTGCTCACCGCCTTCGAGGTGCGCGGGGGATACGAGGCCGACGCGCGAGTGGAGAAGGCCCTCCACGGCCTGGGCCTCGCCGAGATCGGCCACGACCGCCTGCTCGGCAGCCTCTCGGGCGGTGAGCAGGCTCGGCTGGGCCTGGCCTGTCTGATCGCCGCCGCGCCGGAGGTGATGCTGCTGGACGAACCCACCAACCACCTGGACGGCGCCACCCTCGACTGGCTGGAAGACGCCCTGCGCGCCCATCCCGGCACGGTGATCGCCGTCTCCCACGACCGGCTGTTCCTCGAACGCGTGGCCACCGCGATCGTCGAGGTGGACGCGGACCGCCGCACCCTCGTCCGGTACGGCGGGGGATACCCCGGGTTCCTCGCCGAGAAAGCCGCCGCCCGGCGCCGCTGGGAGCAGGCGTACCAGCAGTGGTGCACCGAGACGGCGGCCCTGGCCGAGACCGCCGTCGGCACCGCCCGGCGGGTCGCGCCCGGCCGGGCCAGGAAGGACGGCAACAAGATGGCCTACGACCGTGACAAGGGCCGTGTCCAGGCGTCGGTGTCCAGCCGGGTGCGCAATGCCCAGGAGCGGCTCCGGCGGCTCACCGAGGACCCCGTGCCCCGACCGCCGGAGCCGCTGCGCTTCACCGCGCTGCCGGCGGCGGGCACCGCGACGGGACCGCTGGTGGCCCTCGACCAGGTGCGGGTGGCGGACCGGCTGACCGTCGACGGGCTGACCGTCGCGGCGGGTGAGCGCCTGCTGGTCCACGGGGCGAACGGCGCGGGCAAGTCCACCCTGCTGCGGGTCATGGCGGGGATGGTGGAACCGGACGAGGGCCGCGTGACGCGGCGCGGCCGCATCGGCTATCTCGCCCAGGAGATCCCGGTGGCCCGCCCGGCCGAGCGGCTGCTGACCGCGTTCGGCCGCGGCCTGCCCGGCACCCCGCAGGAGCAGGCCGATCTCCTCCTTTCCTACGGCCTCTTCCGCGACCGCGACCTGCATGTGCCGGTCGGCTCCCTGTCAGCGGGGCAGCGCCGCAGGCTTGCCCTGGCCAGGCTGCTGGCTCGCCCGGCGGATCTGCTGCTGCTGGACGAGCCGACCAACCACCTGGCGCTCGGCCTGGTGGAGGAGCTGGAGCAGGCACTGCACAGCTGGACCGGCGCGCTCGTGCTGGTCTCGCACGACCGGCTGCTGCTCGACCGGTTCACCGGAGCGACCTGCGAGATACGCGCCGGCCGACCGGTGGCCGGCTGCCGGAACGAGGCAGCCAGGGCAGGCGCGATCTAGTGTGGCCGCATGGCACGTCCGCGGCGCATCGTTCTCATACGGCACGGAGAATCGCAGGGAAATGTCGACGACACGGTGTACGAGCGAGAGCCCGACCACGCTCTGGGCCTGACCCCCACCGGGCAGCGCCAGGCGAGGGAGGCCGGTGCCCGACTGCGCGAGATGTTCGGCGACGAGACCGTCTCCGCCTACGTCTCCCCGTACCGCCGCACCCACCAGACCTTCCGGCTGCTGGGGCTCGACCCCTCCAGGACCCGGGTCCGGGAGGAACCGCGGCTCCGCGAGCAGGACTGGGGAAACTGGCAGGACCGGGAGGACGTGCGCAGACAGAAGGCGTACCGCGATGCCTACGGCCACTTCTTCTACCGATTCGCCCAGGGCGAGTCCGGAGCCGACGTCTACGACCGGGTGGGTGCCTTCCTGGAGAGCCTGTGGCGCAGCTTCGAGGCCCCGACACACCCGCCGAACGTCCTGCTGGTGACCCACGGGCTGACCATGCGGCTGTTCTGCATGCGCTGGCTGCACTGGTCGGTGGCGGAGTTCGAATCACTGTCGAATCCGGGAAACGGCGAGACCAGGGCGCTGATCCTCGGACCCGACGGTCGGTATCACCTCGACCGGCCCTTCGAGCGCTGGTGCACGCCCGAGCCTTACAGCGCCGAGCCGTACGGTCCCACCGGTTAGAGTTCGATGCGATGACCGACGATCGATTCACCCGTGCCCTCGCCAGCCTGCGGGGGCTGGCCGTGGGCGACGCCCTCGGCTCCCAGTTCTTCGTACCCGCCAACTTCCCGTCCCTGGCCCGGCGGGAGCTGCCGCCCTC
The DNA here is from genome assembly GCF_058215555.1 of Streptomyces sp. JLBT605. Classification (NCBI taxonomy): domain Bacteria; kingdom Bacillati; phylum Actinomycetota; class Actinomycetes; order Kitasatosporales; family Streptomycetaceae; genus Streptomyces; species Streptomyces sp. JLBT605. Next base: position 1,465,118 of record NZ_CM177087.1, on the reverse strand, counting down.
CCCCTGGCAGTGGACGGACGACACCGAGATGGCCTGCTCGGTGCTGGCCGTCCTGGTCACCCACGGCCGGATCGACCAGGACGCGCTGGCCCGGTCCTTCGCGCACCACCATGACTTCGACCGCGGCTACGGCCCGGCGGTGAACCGCATGCTCCGGCTGATCCGCGAAGGCGGCGACTGGCGAGAGCTGGCCTCCGCCCTGTTCAACGGCCAGGGGTCGTGGGGCAACGGCGCGGCCATGCGGATCGCCCCGCTCGGCGCCTGGTACGCGGGCGACGCCGAGCAGGCGACGCACCAGGCGGAGATCTCCGCCTACACCACGCACCAGCACCGGGAGGCGGTCGCCGGCGCGATGGCGGTGGCCGCGGCCGCGGCGCTGGTGGCCGACACCGACGGTCCGCGGGAGCCGGAGGCCCTGCTGGACGCCGTGGTCGCCCTGGTGCCCCGCAGCGCGGTGCAGGCCGGGCTGCGCCGCGCCCGCGACATGCTCGACTACGGCGACGCGGGTACGGTCGCCGCGGTGCTGGGCTGCGGACGCCGCACCAGCGCCCACGACACCGTCCCCTTCGCGCTCTGGGCCGCCGCCCGCCACCTCGACTCCTACGAGGAGGTGTTCTGGACCACCGCGCAGGCGGGTGGTGACGTCGACACCACCTGTGCCATCGCAGGCGGCGTGGTCGCGGCCTCGTCGGCCGGTGCCCCGCCCGCGGAGTGGCTGGAACGCACCGAGGCGTTGCCGGCCTGGCTCCCCGGGCCTGCCGCCTGACCGCGGTGACCGGCCGCCGGACGGGAAGATCGCGAGCGAGCTGAGTGATCGTCACCACCGGGGGCGGCGAAGATCGCGGCCTGGTGGCGCCCCCGGTGCTCCCGGTGCACGGCGCCGGAAGCGGCGGCGTAGGGTTGGTCATGCCATGCCCTACCAACCGCCCACGCACAGTGTCGAGCGCTCTCTCCGCGCCACCACCGGAGCCCGCGTCATCGTCGGAATCGACGAAGTCGGGCGCGGAGCGTGGGCGGGGCCGGTCACCGTCTGCGCGGCCGTCACCGGACTGCGCCGCCCGCCCGCCGGGCTCACCGACTCCAAGCTGCTGACCATCAAGCGCCGCACCGAGCTGGCGCAGGAGTTGGAGACCTGGGTCACCGCATACGCCCTCGGCCACGCCTCGCCGCAGGAGATCGACGCGCTGGGCATGACCGCCGCCCTCCGGCTCGCCGCCACCCGCGCGTTGGCCGATCTCCCGGTGCGGCCGGACGCGGTGATCCTCGACGGCAAGCACGACTATCTCGGCGACCCCTGGCGGGTGCGCACCGTCATCAAGGGCGACCAGAGCTGCGTCGTGGTCGCCGCGGCGTCGGTGATCGCCAAGGTGCGACGGGACGCGATGATGGCCGAACTCGGCGACGATCACCGGGACTTCTGCTTCGCTGACAACGCCGGGTACCCTTCGCCGGTGCACCGCGCCGCGCTGGAGGAGCTGGGACCCACCCCGCACCACCGACTGTCCTGGGCCTACCTGGACGCCCTGCCGCGCTGGCGGCACCTCAAGCGGGGCCGCAGCGTCCCTGAAACAGCTGCGCTGGAAGCCGGTGGCCAACTCGGCTTCGACTTCTGAGCGGACCAGTCCGCCACCCGCCGGTGCGACTCGCACCGACGTTTGATAAATATCAGGTCATGCCTCTCATCCCCGAGGAGCCTCAGATTCACGAGAGTGTCCCGGGTCCCCGCGCGACGCCGGCCGCAGGCCGCGCCGTGCCGACCCCCCGTCCCGTTCCCGGCCCCCGGCCCGCCCCTCGGCGGCCCGGCACCCCGGGCCCGCACCGCGGTCCGGCCGCGACCCCGTCGCAGCGCGCCGCGGGTGACGCGGTGAAGACCGCGCCACCCACGCCTCCCACCACGGAGGCTCCGTCCACCCCGCAGATCCAGCTCATCCCCGCCTCGGCGCAGGGCGCGCTGGACGCCGCCGACGAGGCTGTCGACCTGCTGCTGGACTCCGGCCGAGCACCCGGCGACATCCTGGTGCTGACCACCGGAGACCAGCATCCCTGGGCGGCGCACGAGCTGTCCTTCGGTGAAGCGTCGTACTGGGCCCAGCAGGACGCGGCGGACGACGTCTTCTACGCCGCCACAGGGGCCGACCGACTCAGCGCACGCCCCGTCGTGGTCGTGGCCGTCAACGGCGGCGCGGACGAGGACATCGCCGGTGCGCTGCCGCAGGCCATGTCCCGCGCCGGTGCGCTGCTGATCGTCTGCGGCGATCCGCAGCGCATCAACACGCTGATCACCGCCGGCGTCTGAGCCCCGTCCCGCACGCTGGATCCACGACGCCCGGTGCCCGGCGGCCCCTGAACGGGGAGCCGCCCGTCACCGGGCGATCGCACGCCGCAGCGCCTTCGGCGTACCTCCGCCCGAGCGTGTCCTGGCGCCGGCGGCGTCATCGGCCTCCGGCGCGCGGAACGGCATGGTGTCCGCCGAAAGCGTGGCCTCCGGCCGGTCGGGCGCGGAGGAGGAGTGTGGTCTGCGGCCGCCGCGCCCCTCGCCCAGCACCTGCCAGCCGCTGGGGGTGAGGGTGATGTACGCACCACAGCGCAGGCCGTGCAGGGTGCACGCGTCCCGCAGCCCCCACATCCACGCGCCGTCCTCCTCGGTCCATCCACCGTCCCCCTCACGGCAGTAGAGCAACACGGCGGTACGTATCGGAGTGCGCCGCCGCAGATCGTGCGGTATCACGCGGCGCAGCTGGGACAGGAGGGCGTTGCGGAACTCCCAGCCGTCGGCGGCGGTGTCCTGCCGGCGGAACGAGGCACTCGCCACCAGCCGCTCGTCCGGGCCGAGCACCGCCACCACCGCCGTCGAGGGGGTCGGCAGATGGCGGGAGTGCAGGCCGGTGACCACCTCGCGCGGATTACGCAGCAGCGGTATGCCTGCCGAGGCCCACTCGGAAGGTTCGAGCAGCCTGCCCAGCCGGGAAGCGGAATCGGAGGACGGGGGCGGGGCGAAGCCGAAGGACACGGGCCTCCCTTCGTCTGCGTACCCCACGGTTCGCGCGGGGCGCCGGGCACCGGGCGCACACCAGGACGCGGCCCCGGCTGACCGCGAGACGCGGACGGGGAGCTGGTCTAATTCTTGCGGTCGTACCGGCCTGCGGCAACGAGCAATTGGCGCCGCCGACCGTTATGCGACGGTGCGTCGGCTATTTTCTCCCGCCCCGCGTCCGATCCCGTCTGCCCCTCACGCCTGCACCGCCAGGACCAGGGGAAAGACCTCCTGGGCGCCGGCCCTGCGAAGCAGCCGGGCGGCCACCGCGAGGGTCCAGCCGGAATCGGCCAGATCATCGACCAGCAGCACCGGTCCGGCCGCGTCGGCGAGTGCCGCACCGAGCGAGGGCGGCACGGTCAGCGCCCCGTGCAGCGCGCGGAGCCGCTGCGCGCTGTTGCTGCGCGGCACATGCGAGTCGTGTCCTCCGGTGTACGCCACCGTGCCGAGCAAGGGCATCCGCCCGATGCTCGCGATGCGCTCGGCCAGTGACCGGATCAGCTGCGGCCGGGTCACCGAATCGACCATGACGACCCCCACCGGCCGGCCCGGAGCGTCCGGCGCTCCCGAGGCCCAGCCGCCAGGCCCCTTCGCCCAGTCCGCCAGGACGGTCACCACGGCATCGGCCACATCGTCGGGAACCGGGCCGTCCGGGGTCTGCGGCGACAGCAGCGGACGCAGCCGATTGCCCCAGCCGATGTCCGACAGCCGGCCCAGGGCCCGCCCCGCAGCGGCCTGCTCGCTCGCCGGAATGCGGCCCTTGAGGTCGACACCGACCGCGGCGAGGCCGGTGGGCCACATCCGGCGCGGCTCCACCTCCACCCCCGGCCGCCCCAGCTCACCCCGGGCCGCGGACAGCGAAGCCTCCGACACCTCGGTGGTGAAGCGGGACCCCGCGCAGTTGTCGCAACGCCCGCACGGGGCGGCCTGTTCGTCGTCCAACTGCCGCCGCAGGAACTCCATCCGGCAGCCGGCCGACGCGGCGTACTCCCGCATGGCCTGCTGCTCCGCCTCGCGCTGCCGCGCCACCCAGGCATAGCGCTCCGCGTCGTAACTCCAGGGCCGGCCGGTCGCCGTCCAGCCGCCACGCTCCCGCCGCACCGCCCCGTCCACGTCGAGCACCTTGAGCATGGTCTCCAGCCGGGACCGGCGAAGCTCGACCTGCGGCTCCAGCGCGGGCAGCGACATCGGACGGCCGGCGGCCGCCAGCACGTCCAGCGTGCGCCGCACCTGCTCTTCGGAGGGGAAGGCGAGCGAGGCGAAGTACTGCCAGATCGCTTCGTCCTCGCGGCCGGGCAGCAGCAGCACCTCGGCGTGCTCCACCCCGCGGCCGGCCCGTCCGACCTGCTGGTAGTAGGCGATGGGGGAGGAGGGGGAGCCCAGGTGGACCACGAAACCGAGGTCCGGCTTGTCGAAGCCCATCCCGAGCGCGGAGGTGGCGACCAGCGCCTTGACCCGGTTGGCCAGCAGATCCTCCTCGGCCTGCTGCCGGTCGGCGTTCTCCGTCCTGCCGGTGTACGAGGACACGGTGTGTCCGCACCGGCGCAGATAGGCCGTGACCTCCTCGGCCGCGGCGACGGTGAGGGTGTAGATGATCCCTGAGCCCGGCAGTGCCTCCAACCGATCGCCCAGCCAGGCGAGCCGGTGGGCGGCGTCGGGCAGCCGCAGCACCGAAAGGCTCAGACTCTCGCGATCCAGCGGCCCGCGCAGTACCAGCGCCCGCGAACCGTCCGGCGACCCGGGCCGCGCGTCTCCGCCGGTGCCCAGCTGCTCGGCCACATCGGCGGTGACGCGGGCGTTGGCCGTAGCCGTCGTCGCCAGCACCGGCACACCCGGCGGAAGCTCGGCGAGCATGGTGCGCAACCTGCGGTAGTCGGGCCGGAAGTCATGACCCCAGTCGGAGATGCAGTGCGCCTCGTCGACCACGAGGAGACCGGTGGCGGCAGCCAGCTTGGGCAGCACCTGATCGCGGAAGTCCGGATTGTTCAGCCGCTCGGGACTGACCAGCAGAACATCGACCTCACCCGCGGCCACCTCGGCCTGGATGCCGTCCCACTCCTCGGGGTTCGCGGAATTGATGGTGCGGGCGCGGATCCCGGCCCGCGCCGCCGCGTCGACCTGGTTGCGCATCAGCGCCAGCAGCGGCGAGACGATGACCGTGGGGCCGCTGCCGCGCTCACGCAGCAATGCGGTGGCGACGAAGTACACCGCGGACTTCCCCCAGCCGGTGCGCTGCACCACCAGCGCCCGGCGGCGGTCGGCGACCAGCGCCTCGACCGCGCGCCACTGGTCCTCCCGGAGCCGGGCCGTGCCGGAGGCGTCCGCGACCAGACGGGCGAGGACGCGGTCGGCCGAGACGCGGAGATCTTCGTTGCTCATGCCCCCCATGCAACCCGATGCCACCGACATCGCGCGAACGGGCCGCGGAACCTGTGGACAAAGTTATCCACAGGGGTGGCGGGAATTTCGCGATCACGGGACCGTCGGGCCATGACCCGACACAACGCATCCACCGGTCCGTCCCTCCGGGAGCAGATCACGCTCCGCAGCCCGGCCGAGCTCGCCGACGCCCTTCCCTTCCTGCTCGGTTTCCACCCGGACGACTCCATCGTGCTGGTCGCCCTGCACGGCCCGCAGGGCCGCTTCGGCGGCCGGCTCCGGTTAGGCATTCCCCAGGCCCGCGAGGACTGGCCGGAGGTCAGCGATCAGATCGCCGAGTGCCTGGTCACCGGCAGCGAGCGGCACGGCTCGCGCCCCGACGGCATCATCCTCTTCCTGTGCCAGGACCCCTCGGGAAACGAGTCGGCCCAGGACGTCATGGAGCGGCTCCGCCCGCTCGCCCAGCGCCTGCGCCTCGCCTGCGGAGCGATGGAGGTGCCGGTCTTCGAAGCCCTGTGCATGTCCGGCGGCCGTTTCTGGTCCTACTGCTGCCCCGATCCGCGGTGCTGCCCGGCCGAAGGCGTCCCCCTCGGCATCCCCGGCACCTCCGTGATGGCCGCCACCGCGGCCTATGCCGGCATTCAGGTACGCGGCACACTGCGGGAGATGGAGGCCAGGCTCACCCCGCTCACGGCACCCGGCGCCAGGGAGCAGGAGACCGCCCTGGACGCGGCCGCCGTCGCCCTGGTGCCGAGGATGCTGAACGGGACCTCCGCCGCCACCGTCCGCGACGAGACCCTCACCCTGCTGAACAAGATGATCGAGAAGTTCCGCGGAACGCCGCCGATCGCCGATCCGGTGGCCTCGGACCGTCGCGACGACGGCCTCCTGGACCCCGGCGAGGCCGCGGCCGCCATCATCGGCCTCCAGGACCGGATCGCCCGGGACCGCGCGGCGGAGTGGATGGAGGGCACGGAGGCCGACCCAGCGCTGCGCCTGTGGCGAGCCCTGGCCCGGCGCTGCGTCGGCTCCTACGCGGAGCATTCCGCGCCGCCGCTCACACTCGCGGGGTGGGTGGCCTGGTCGTCCGGGGACGAGCCGTTCGCCCGCATCGCACTCGGCTGCGCGCTGCGCGCCGACCCGGACTACCTCTTCGCCAGGCTGTTGCACCAGGCGTGCAACGAAGGTCTCGACCCGGAGCGGCTCCGCCGCTGTCTGCGGCGGGAGCGGGCGGACCAGGCGGTGCACGCCGCCGTGCACGAGGAGTTGGCCCGCGGCTCCGACGCCCCCGGCGGGGCCGCTTCCTCGGTCGGCACCCCAGGCGGCAGCGCCTCCCATGCCGACGCCGCCCAGGACCGCTTCTCCCCTGGGCCGGACTTCCGGGCGGATGATGCCAGGGCCGAGCGTTCCGACGCCGGCGATCCCGGCGCCGATGACCCGTGTGCCGACATCGGCGGCCCGGAGACCGAGAGCCGGGGCACGACCGGCCCGAGCGCGGCGACCGGGGCGGCGACGGTCGGGGTGGGGGCAGACGAGGCGGCGGTGACCGGGGTCGGGGGGCAGGCCCCGGCGGAGTCGGCGGCCGGACCGGCCGCGGTACACGGACCGGCCGGCAGCGGCAGGCCGGCGGCAGCCTGGCGCAGGGGCCGCCGGAACCGCCCGGGCCCCAGTGGCCCGGGGGCGCCGCGCGGCAGCCGTGACGGCCGCCGCCCCGGCCTCAGTCCGCGACCCCGCCGGCGGCCGGGACGGCGCGGTGCGGACGGCTGCCTATGAGGACCGGCCGAGCCGCCCACCGAGCGATCAGGGGCCGCTGCCGCCCTCCGCCCGGACCCGGCAGCGCGGGTCAGGCACTCCAGTCGACCCGAAGGGAGGGAGCACGACGTGTGCCAGACTGTGGGAGCGCTGCCACGAGCACGGCGCGACGATCGTCAAGCGCCTGATTATCGTCAGGAAGACGACTATGATCGCGTCCATGCCCTACGACCCGTCGGCCTTCCCGCCCTTCGCCGTCACTGTCGATCTGGTCGTGCTGACCGTGCGGCGGCACGCGCTGTGCGCACTCGCCGTCCGTCGCGGTGAGCCGCCCTTCCAGGGGCACTGGGCGCTGCCCGGGGGATTCGTGCGCGCGGAAGAGGATCTCGCCGCCGCCGCTGCCCGGGAACTCGCCGAGGAGACCGGGCTGCTCGCCCACGACCCCTCCCTGCCCGTGCCTCCGAACGCCGCGCACCTGGAACAGCTCGCCACCTACGGCGACCCCAAGCGCGACCCTCGGATGCGCGTGGTGAGCGTGGCGCACCTGGCGCTCGCGCCGGACCTGCCCGCGCCCCGGGCGGGCGGCGACGCACACAGTGTGCGCTGGGCACCGGTGGAGACCCTGCTCGGTCAGGAAGGGGCCTACCGGCACGACGGCGAGGTGTTCGCGCCGCTGGCCTTCGACCACGCCCGCATCCTCGCGGACGGCGTGGAGCGCGCCCGTTCGAAGATCGAGTACTCCTCACTGGCGACGGCGTTCTGCCCGCAGGAGTTCACGGTCGGTGAGCTGCGGCGGGTCTACGAGGCGGTGTGGGGTGTGGCGTTGGATCCGCGCAACTTCCATCGCAAGGTCACCGGCACCCCGGGCTTCCTGGTGCCGACCGGTGGGACGACGACCCGGCAGGGCGGACGTCCGGCACAGCTGTTCCGGGCGGGCGGGGCGACGCTGCTGAATCCGCCGATGCTGCGTCCGGAGGTCTGATCGCCGTCGGACGCGGTGTTCCGAGCTCCGTCAACCTGCCGTGGACGATGCGTTGTTGCGGCGGTCGGGGCGTCCCGTGGCGCGTCCGGGGAGGTCACCGAAGGCCGGCGGCGTGGGGCAGGCCCGTGCCGGGCCCAGGCCGCTTCGCCTCAACTGCTCGCAACTCCCCGACGGCTGGCGATTTCTGCCCGATTGGACGTCAATTGTGAGGTAATGGTCGATCACCCTTTCGTGTGCTTTTCACCAAAGACCCTAAGGGTCTCGGAGGCGTCGCCGACAAAGGATGCGTGAGTACCCTTGCGCACACCACGATGACCGCGGCTCGCCCCGCCGATTCCGGCCTCGCCGGCTCGGGCGAGCTTGACCGCTACCCCTACCCCGACGCCTCCGGCGCCGACCGCGGGGGCGCGCCTTCCTGGGAAGGCGCCGACACCGAGATCGGACGCGTGGGACGGCGCGCCGCCGGCAACCGCGGACGCGGCCTGCACGGCCAACTCGTCCAGCAGCTCGGCCAGATGATCGTCTCCGGCGACCTGGGGGCGGACCGCCCGCTCGTCCCCGAGGAGATCGGTCAGCGTTTCGAGGTCTCCCGCACCGTCGTCCGAGAGTCCCTCCGCGTGCTGGAGGCCAAGGGCCTGGTCAGCGCCCGGCCCAACGTCGGCACCCGCGTCCGGCCCGTCAGCGACTGGAATCTGCTCGACCCGGACATCATCGAGTGGCGGGCGTTCGGCCCGCAGCGCGACGACCAGCGCCGCGAGCTGTGTGAGCTGCGCTGGACCATCGAACCGCTGGCGGCCCGCCTCGCCGCCGGACACGGCCGCGAGGAGGTGCAGCAGCGGCTGGCCGACATGGTGGAGATCATGGGCCATGCCCTGGCGCAGGGAGACTCCCTGACCTACTCCCGCGCCGACGCCGAGTTCCACGCCCTGCTCCTCCAGGTCGCGGGCAACCGCATGCTGGAGCACCTGGCGGGCATCGTCGCCTCCGCGCTGCACGTCTCCGGCGGGCCGGCGATCAGCTGCGACCGGCCCAGCGAGGCGGGGGTCGGCAACCACCGCCGGATCGTCGACGCCGTCGGCGCGGGGGACGCCGGGGCCGCGGAGAGCGCGATGCGGCAACTTCTCACCGTCCACCCCGAAGTCGAGCGCGTGGTGCCCGCACCACGCGAGCACTGAGCCGCCGCCGCTCACGCGGGTCGGACGGGCGCGAGATGGCGTCGCCGGATCCTGCGCGGGATCCGATCGGCCGTGGGGTTCGGCGACGCACTGTGTTCCGTCCGCTTCGTACCGCCTTCACCCCATTTGTGGTGTGACTCGGGCCACGGGGATTGGGCGTAACGCTCCTTGATGCAGCGCGATGACTAAAGAGGTGGTAGCCGCTGAGGGAATACGGACGTCGCTCGTGACGCTGTGGTCCCCTGCACTCCCGCCCGCGCCATCGGTTCATCCCTGCCGGTGGTCGTCGGCTCCTGTCCACCGCGGACGGGGCCGGAAGCCGTTTCCATCATTCCGAGAGGTTGTTCGTGTCGGCCAGCACATCCCGTACGCTCCCGCCGGAGATCGCCGAGTCCGAGTCTGTCATGGCGCTCATCGAGCGGGGAAAGGCTGATGGGCAGATCGCCGGCGATGACGTGCGTCGGGCCTTCGAGGCTGACCAGATTCCGCCAACCCAGTGGAAGAACGTTCTGCGCAGCCTCAACCAGATCCTCGACGAGGAGGGTGTGACGCTGATGGTCAGTGCCGCAGAGGCGCCCAAGCGCACCCGCAAGAGCGTCGCAGCGAAGAGTCCGGCGAAGCGCACCGCCACCAAGACCGTCACGGCCAAGACGGTCACCGCCAGGAAGACCAGCGCCTCGGCCACCCCGGAGGCGGAGGCCGTCGAGACTGACGAGGTCACGGCAGCGCCCGCGAAGAAGGCCGCCGCCAAGAAGACGGCCGCCAAGAAGACGACGGCGAAGAAGACCGTCGCCAAGAAGACGACGGCCAAGAAGACCGCCACCAAGAAGGACGCCGACGAGCTCCTCGACGAAGAGCCCCTCGACGAGGCCGCGGTCCCCGGCAAGCCGGGTGAAGGCGCGGAGGGCGAAGGCGAGAGCCAGGGCTTCGTGCTCTCCGACGAGGACGAGGACGACGCCCCGGCGCAGCAGGTCGCCGCGGCCGGCGCCACCGCCGACCCGGTCAAGGACTACCTCAAGCAGATCGGCAAGGTCCCCCTGCTCAACGCCGAGCAGGAGGTCGAGCTCGCCAAGCGCATCGAGGCCGGTCTGTTCGCCGAGGACAAGCTCGCCAACTCCGACAAGCTCGCCCCGAAGCTCAAGCGCGAGCTGGAGATCATCGCCGAGGACGGCCGCCGCGCCAAGAACCACCTGCTGGAGGCCAACCTCCGCCTGGTGGTCTCGCTGGCCAAGCGGTACACCGGCCGCGGCATGCTCTTCCTGGACCTCATCCAGGAGGGCAACCTCGGTCTGATCCGCGCCGTCGAGAAGTTCGACTACACCAAGGGCTACAAGTTCTCCACGTATGCCACCTGGTGGATCCGGCAGGCGATCACCCGCGCGATGGCCGACCAGGCCCGCACCATCCGTATCCCGGTGCACATGGTCGAGGTCATCAACAAGCTCGCGCGCGTGCAGCGCCAGATGCTCCAGGACCTGGGCCGCGAGCCCACCCCGGAGGAGCTGGCCAAGGAGCTCGACATGACCCCGGAGAAGGTCATCGAGGTCCAGAAGTACGGCCGCGAACCGATCTCCCTGCACACCCCGCTGGGTGAGGACGGCGACAGCGAGTTCGGTGACCTCATCGAGGACTCCGAGGCCGTCGTCCCGGCCGACGCGGTCAGCTTCACGCTGCTCCAGGAGCAGCTGCACTCCGTCCTCGACACCCTCAGCGAGCGCGAGGCGGGCGTGGTCTCCATGCGCTTCGGTCTGACCGACGGCCAGCCGAAGACGCTGGACGAGATCGGCAAGGTCTACGGCGTGACGCGTGAGCGGATCCGCCAGATCGAGTCCAAGACCATGTCCAAGCTGCGGCACCCCTCCCGTTCCCAGGTCCTGCGGGACTACCTGGACTGACGGACGGCCGCCGCCTGAGTTGTTCGAAGGCCGGGTCCCCTCTGCGGGGGCCCGGCCTTCGCGCTGCGCGGCCGCCACTCCGGGCCGTAACCGGTGCCGCCTCGGGATGCGGAAGCGGTGCAGATGGATGACGCTGGGTACGCAGGTCACTCCATATGGTCAGGAGAAGGTATGCGCATTCGGCCCCGTCTGTTCGTCGTGGTGCCCGTGGCCGCGCTTACCAGCGCGCTCGCCCTGCTGTTCGCCGCCCCGGGCCCGGCGGATGCGGGCCGGGTCGTCGTCGGCGGCCATCCGGTACGTGCGTCCGATGCTCCGTGGATGGTGGCGCTGGCCAGCCGGGAGCGGTTCGGGGAATCCAGGTCGGGTCAGTTCTGCGGCGGGGTGGCGGTCTCCCGCACGACGGTGGTGACGGCGGCGCACTGCATGCGGCCCGAAGTGCTCGGCGTCGACTGGCGCCAGGTGACCGATCTGCGGGTAGTGGCAGGCCGGGGTGACCTGGCCGCCGACGACGGCCATGAGCTGGAGGTGCGGCGGGTATGGGTGAACCCGGAATACGACCCGGTCAGCCACGCCGGGGACGTCGCGGTGCTGACCGTGACGCGCTCACTGCAGGCCCTGCCGATGGCGGAGCGGGGCGACCGCTCCTACGCGCCGGGGACGGCTGCCGCGGTCTACGGCTGGGGCGACACCCGAGGGGACGGCAGCTACGCGCGGACCCTGCGGAGCGCGGATGTCCGCGTGCTGGCGGACAACGTCTGCGAACGCGCCTACCCCAGGAGCACGGACGGTGCCTATGAGGCGAAGTCCATGGTGTGCGCGGGGTTGCCGGAAGGCGGGCGGGACGCCTGTCAGGGCGACAGCGGAGGGCCGCTCGTCGCCCGCGGGCGGCTCATCGGACTGGTGTCCTGGGGCAGCGGATGCGGCGAGGCGGGCAGCCCGGGCGTCTACACCCGGATCTCGGCGGTCGCGCCCCTGGTGGAGAGCGGCGACTGAGCCGGGGAGGACCCGGCAGGCCGCACGACGACTCTGGGCGGGCAGCCCGAAACGGGGCGAACGGGCCGGCTGCCGGTCGGTGGGTGCGGTGTCACCGGAAGTGCCGGGATGCGGACGGGCGGCCGCCCCTGTGAGGTCAGGGGTGACCGCCCGCCTGCCCGGCTCGGGGCCGGTCCGGCTCGTCGTGGATGCGAGATGTCAGCGTTCGTCGTCGGACGCGGATGCCGGGACAGTGGTGAGGCGCTCGGTCTCGTCCTGTATCTCGGCGGCGATCTTCTTGAGTTCCGGCTCGAACTTACGACCGTGGTGGGCGCAGAAGAGCAGCTCGCCGCCGCTCGTCAGGACGACGCGCAGGTAGGCCTGGGCGCCGCAGCGGTCGCACCGGTCAGCGGCCGTCAGCGGACTGGCGGGGGTCAGAACAGTAGTCACGTCGCCTCTTCTCTAGCTCGACGAGCTGTCGTACCAGGGTCAACATCCAACCAGGTCGAAAACGTTCCCGCTCGTGCCTTTTTCTCGAAAAAACCTTCCGAGTCGGCTGGATGGTGACGGTTGGCGGCGAATGAGCCGTATTGCCTAGGTCTACGGTTTCACGTCGCTTGTCGGTCTTCGTCCTCCCGGCTGGGTTGCCGGTTGTGATTGAGGACGTGCCCGGAGCCTAAATGGTTCATGCCTGAAAAGGAACGTGATGTTTGTGCCGCCCAGGTCTGGCATCGAACGTACGAGCGAAGCCGGGTCCGTCTCGACTAGCATGGTCGTTCTCACGGGTGGCGGCACAAAGGCTCTATCTGGCCTCGGTACGCTCTCACCGGCGACCAAGCCACCACCACGCCCGGAAGCGGGCCATCCAGAAATTCAGCGAGGAGCGAACCGCGTGACCGCCGACACGTCCGTGCCGTCCACTGCGCTGCTGACCGGAGCAGACCGGGGCGGCTCCAACTACACCGCGCGGCACCTGCTCGTCCTCGAGGGGCTGGAGGCGGTGCGCAAGCGCCCCGGCATGTACATCGGCTCGACCGACAGCCGCGGCCTGATGCACTGCCTCTGGGAGATCATCGACAACTCGGTCGACGAGGCGCTCGGAGGCTACTGCGATCACATCGAGGTGATCCTGCACGACGACGGCTCGGTCGAGGTCCGCGACAACGGGCGCGGCATCCCGGTCGACGTCGAGCCGAAGACCGGGCTGTCCGGTGTCGAGGTCGTGATGACCAAGCTGCACGCCGGAGGAAAGTTCGGCGGCGGTTCGTACGCCGCCTCCGGCGGTCTGCACGGCGTCGGCGCCTCCGTGGTGAACGCCCTCTCCAGCCGCCTCGACGTCGAGGTGGACCGGGACGGCAAGACCCACTCGATCAGCTTCCGCCGCGGTGTCCCCGGGATCTTCACCGAGTCGGGGCCCGAGGCGCCCTTCGATCCGGCGAACGGACTGCTCAAGGGCAAGCGGGTGCCCAAGACCCGCACCGGCACCCGTATCCGCTACTGGGCGGACCGGCAGATCTTCCTCAAGGACGCCAGGCTCTCCCTGGAGACGCTGTACGCCCGCGCCCGCCAGACCGCCTTCCTGGTGCCCGGCCTCACCCTGGTCGTGCGGGACGAGCGGGGCGAGAAGGGCGCGGAGGGGCAGGAGGGGCCGTCCGAGGAGATCTTCCGGTACGACGGAGGCATCAGCGAGTTCTGCGAGTACCTGGCCCAGGACAAGGCCGTCTGCGACGTGCTGCGGCTGACCGGCCAGGGCACCTTCAAGGAGACCGTCCCGGTGCTGGACGACCGGGGCCACATGACGCCCACCGAGGTCACCCGGGAACTGGGCGTCGACATCGCGCTGCGCTGGGGCACCGGCTACGACAGCACGCTCAAGTCCTTCGTCAACATCATCGCCACCCCCAAGGGCGGCACCCACGTGGCCGGATTCGAGCGGGCCGTCACCCGGACGGTGAACGAGGTCCTGCGCTCCGCCAAGCTGCTGCGGGTCGCCGAGGACGACGTGGTCAAGGACGACGCGCTGGAGGGTCTGACGGCCGTGGTCACCGTCCGGCTGGCCGAGCCGCAGTTCGAGGGCCAGACCAAGGAGGTGCTCGGCACCTCGGCCGCTTCCCGGATCGTCGCCAATGTCGTCGCCAAGGAGCTGAAGGCCTTCCTGACCTCCACCAAGCGGGACGCCAAGCAGCAGGCGCGCGCGGTGCTGGAGAAGGTCGTGGCCGCGGCGCGCACCCGGATCGCGGCCCGGCAGCACAAGGAGGCGCAGCGCCGCAAGACCGCGCTGGAGTCCTCCTCCCTGCCCGCGAAGCTCGCCGACTGCCGCAGCGACGACGTGGACCGCAGCGAGCTGTTCATCGTCGAGGGAGACTCGGCTCTGGGCACCGCCAAGCTGGCCCGGAACTCCGAGTTCCAGGCGCTGCTGCCGATCCGCGGCAAGATCCTCAACGTCCAGAAGTCGTCCGTCTCGGACATGCTCAAGAACGCCGAGTGCGGAGCGATCATCCAGGTCATAGGGGCCGGCTCGGGCCGGACGTTCGACATCGACCAGGCCCGCTACGGCAAGGTGATCTTCCTGGCGGACGCCGATGTCGACGGCGCCCACATCCGGTGTCTGCTGCTGACCCTCTTCCAGCGCTACATGCGGCCGATGGTCGAGCAGGGCAGGGTCTTCTCGGCCGTGCCGCCGCTGCACCGGATCGAGCTGATCAACCCCAAGAAGGGGCAGGACAAGTACATCTACACCTACTCGGACAACGAGCTGAAGGACACCCTGCTGGAGCTGCGGCGGAAGAACGTCCGCTTCAAGGAGGGCATCCAGCGCTACAAGGGTCTGGGCGAGATGGACGCCGATCAGCTCGCGGAGACCACCATGGACCCGCGCCACCGCACTCTGCGGCGGATCAACATCAGCGACCTGGAGGCCGCCGAGGCCGCCTTCGACCTGCTGATGGGCAACGAGGTCGCGCCGCGCAAGGAGTTCATCACCAACTCGGCGGGAGCCCTGGACCGGTCGCGCATCGACGCCTGACCGGCGCCCTGGCGGCTTCCTCCGTACGCCCCGGAACCGGCACGTCCGCGTGCCCGTTCCGGGGCGTACGTCACTGGATGGTGTGAACGTACACGGGTAGAGCGTCCAGGATCTTCCCACTCTGTCCATCCTTGGGGCCTGCGGCCGAGACGCCGCGAGACCAAGGAGAACTCGGTGCACAAGCAGGACGGGTGGGACGGGTACGACGGACCGGACGAGCCGGCCGCACAGGGCGAGCCCGATGCCGGATCGGTGCGGCTGGACGATCCCTGGTACGACGCGCTGGCCTCGGGATGGGGGGAACCGCCCGCCGCGACCGGCCCCCCGCCCGCCTGGCCGGGCGCCGGCGCCGCGCCGGCCGCCTCCGCCGTCCGGGCACCGGCGGCCGCCCCGTCGCAGGCCGCGGTCCCGGAGCCGCTCGCCCGCGTCTACCAGCAGGTCCACGCCGGCCGGGAGTTCCAGGAAGTGCGCCGCCGTTACCGCCGGTTCGCCCTTCCCGCGACGGCCGCCTTCCTGCTCTGGTACCTGACCTATGTGGTCCTGGCGGTCAGCGGGTCCGGGCTGATGGCCCGTCCGGTCGTCGGCGCGTTCAACGTCGCCATGGTCGCCGGGATCGCGCAGTTCGTCACCACCTTCCTGCTGGCCTGGGCGTATGCCCGGCACGCCGGGCGGCGCCGGGACCGGCTCGCCCTCGAACTGCGCTGGATGACCCAGGAGATGGCGGCGGAGATGGCCCGGGAGACGGAGATGGCGCCCAAGGCCGCGCGCGAGACGGCCCGGGAGCGCGGCCGGTGACCGCAGATCCCCAGCGGCCGGCGCTGCTGCTCTTCCTGGCCTTCACCGTCCTCACCCTGGCGATCACCACCTGGACGAGCCGCAGGCGACACGACTCACCCGAGGAGTTCTACGCGGGCGGGCGGCTGTTCTCCCCGCTGGAGAACGGATTCGCCATCGCCGGCGGCCACCTGTCCGCCGCCTCGTTCCTCGGCATCTCCGGACTCATCGCCCTCTTCGGCTACGACGGGGTCCTCTACGCGGTCGGCTTCCTCGTCGCCTGGCTGCTGGTGCTCTTCGTGGCCGCCGAACTCGTCCGCAACTGCGGCCGCTTCACGCTCGCCGACGTGCTCGCCGTCCGGCTGCGCGGGCGCCCGGTGCGGATCGCGGCGGGCGCCTCCGCTCTCACCGTGTCGCTGCTCTACCTGGTGGCTCAACTGGTCGGGGCGGGCAGCCTGGTGGCGCTGCTGCTGGGCGACACCAGCGACGAGGCCCGCGGCTGGACCGTCATCGGGGTGGGCGCGCTGATGATCGTCCATGTCGCGGTGGGCGGTATGCGGGCCACGACCTGGATCCAGATCGTCAAGGCGGCGCTGCTGCTGGGCGGTGCGATGGCGCTGACCGTTCTGCTGCTGCTGCGCTTCCACGGCGATCCGGGCGGTGTGCTGGACACCGCCGCGACACGCAGCGGGCATGGCCGGGACTTCCTGCTGCCGGGACTGGCCCACGGCGAGGGCTGGGCCGCCCGGCTGGACTTCATCAGCCTCGGAGTGGCGCTGGTGCTCGGCACCGCCGGACTGCCGCACACCCTGTCCCGGCTGGGCGCGGTGCCCACCGCGCGCGCCGCCCGCCGCTCCGTCGTCTGGGCGATCGGGCTGATGGGGGCGTTCTACCTGATGACGATCGTGCTCGGCTTCGGCGCGGCCGCGGTGCTCGGGACCGATCAGGTGCGCGCCTCCAGCCCGTCCGGGAACACCGCCGTGCCGCTGCTCGCCCTCCAC
This sequence comes from Streptomyces sp. JLBT605, assembly GCF_058215555.1. Lineage (NCBI taxonomy): Bacteria > Bacillati > Actinomycetota > Actinomycetes > Kitasatosporales > Streptomycetaceae > Streptomyces > Streptomyces sp. JLBT605. The sequence goes on along the minus strand of NZ_CM177087.1, from coordinate 1,448,129 downwards.
CTCGGCGGCGGCGCCGACTCCACCGGCGGAACGGTTCTCTTCGCGATCGTCGCCGCGGTCGCCTGTGCGACCATCCCCGCCGTGGTCGCCGGGATGACGCTGTCCTCCGCGGCGTCGGTGGCCCATGACCTGCGCGCCGCGCTGAGGCGACGCCCGGCCCGCTCGCCGCGTGCCGAGGTCACGGCGGCCCGGCTCGCGGCGGTCGGCGTCGGGGTGGCGGCGACCGGGCTGGGGCTGTTCGCCCAGGACCTGAACGTGGCGTTCCTGGTCGGGCTGGCCTTCGCGGTGGCCGCCTCGGCCCATCTGCCGGTCCTGCTGCTGACGCTGTTCTGGCGGCGTCTGACCACCCGCGGCGCGGTCTGGGCGGTCTACGGCGGGCTGCTGTCCGCGGTGCTGCTGATGGCGCTCTCGCCGGTGGTCTCCGGCTCCCCCGACGCGCTCTTCCCCGGTGTCGACTTCCACCTCTTCCCGCTGCGGAATCCAGGGCTGGTCTCCATCCCGCTCGGCTTCCTGGCGGGCTGGCTGGGCACGGTGACCTCCGCGGTCCCCGCCGACCAGGAGCGGTACGCGGAGACGGAGGTACGGGCGCTCACCGGGGCGGGTGCGGTGTGAGCGTGGTGTGGCCCGTGCGGGGTCGCGGTGTGAGCCCGTGCGGCGGCGCGGGCCGAGCGCGGCCGTCAGGCGTGGCCGGCCGAGCGCGGTCACCAGCCATGGGTGAGCGCCGCACCATGGCTGTCAGAGCGCGCGGTCACCGTGCTGCCAGAGATAGAGATGCTCGGGGCGGCCCGTCTCCCCGTAGCGCAGGCTGAGCCGCACCCGGCCGGTGCGTTCCAGCAGTTTGAGGTAGCGCTGGGCGGTCTGCCGGCTCAGCCGGCAGCGCTCGGCGACCTCCTGCGCCGAGAGCGGCCCGTCCGCGCCGCGCGACACGCCCCGGACCCGGTCCGCGGTGTGCGCGGAGTGGCCCTTGGGCAGCTCGGCCCCGCCGGTGGTGGCGCCGCCGAGTGCGCCGAAGATCCGGTCCACCTGCTCCTGCTCGGCCTCGCCGCCACCGTCCAGGGTGCGGCGCAGCGCCGCGTAGCCGTCCAGCTTGGCGCGCAGCCCGGCGAAGGTGAACGGCTTCACCAGGTACTGGAGCGCGCCGTGCCGCATCGCCGCCTGCACGGTCGCGACATCGCGGGCGGCGGTCACCATGATCACGTCGGTGTGGTGGCCCAGCTGCCGCATGCGCCGGACCAGGGCCAGGCCCGTCTCGTCCGGCAGATAGTGGTCGAGGAGCGCCAGATCGACCTCCGCGCGCTCCAGGAAGGCGAACGCCTCGGCGGCGCTGTGTGCCTGCCCGACCACCTGGAATCCGGGGATCCGCTCGACGTAGGCGGCGTTGACGCGAGCGACCCGCACATCGTCGTCCACCACCAGCACCTTGATCATGAGGCGTCTCCCATCCGGCTGAGCGCGTCTCCCGGCTCCCCGGCCAGGTGTCCGGTCCGCGCGGGCGCGTCTCCCGGCTCGCCGGGCGCGTGTTCCGTCCGCGCGGGGGCGTCTTCCGGGACGCCGGGCCCGCGCCCCGTGCGCCCCGCGACGACGCCTTCGGCCCGGCCCGGCGCTTGTGCGGTCCGGCCGCCCGGGACGGGCGCCGCCTCCTCGGCCAGCGCCTCGGGGAGCAGCACGGTGAATTCCGCGCCGCCGCCGTCCCGGTCGGTCACCCGCGCGCTGCCGCCCTGGCGCTCGGCCAGCCTGCGCACCAGGGCCAGCCCGATGCCCCGCTCGCGGTGCGCCGGCGGTTCCTTGGTGGACCAGCCCTCGGTGAACACGTCCTCGCGCCGCTCGGCGGGAATCCCGGGACCGGTGTCCGCGACGGTCAGCACCACCGTCCGGCCCTCGGCCCGCAGCCCCACCTCCACATCAGCCCGTGCCGCTCCGGCCGTCGCGTCCAGCGCGTTGTCGACCAGATTGCCGACGATGGTCACCAGACCCGGCGGGTCCACCACCCGGTCCGGCAGCAGGGTGTCCGGGCCGATCCGCAGCGCCACGCCGCGCTCCGCCGCCACCGTCGCCTTGCCGACCAGCAGCGCGGCGAGCAGCGGATCGTGAACCCGCTCGGTGACCTGCTCGGCGGTGGCCCGATGCACCCCGACGGCCTCGGTCACGTACTCGACCGCTTCTGGGTGCAGCCCGAGTTCCAGCAGGCCGAGCAGGGTGTGCATGCGGTTGGCGTGCTCGTGGTCCTGGGCGCGCAGCGCGTCGATCAGCCCCCGGGTGCCGTCCAGCTCGCGGCCGAGCCGCTCCAGCTCGGTCCGGTCCCGCAGGGTGACCACCGCCCCGCCGTCCTCGGTGGGCATCCGGTTGGCCACCAGCACCCTGCCGCCGCTGACGGTCAGCAGATCGGCCCCGGTGACCCGGCCGGCCAGCACATCGGTGGTGCGGCCCGGCGGCAGCACCTCCTCCAGCGGCCGTCCGGTGTGCTCCGCACCCAGCTCCAGCAGCCGCTGCGCCTCGTCGTTGACCAGCCGGACGCGGCCCTGTGCGTCGAGCGCGACGACCCCCTCGCGGATTCCGTGCAGCATCGCCTCGCGCTCGGCGAGGAGCGCGGAGATGTCGGAGAAGGCCAGGTCATGGGTGCGGCGCCGGAGCCTGCGGGCCACGGCGTACGCCGCCAGGGCGCCGACCGCGAGCGCCCCGCCCGCGTAGGCGAGGAGTCCGGGTACGGCGCCGATCAGCCGGTCGCGGACGTTTTCGTACGCGATGCCGACGGAGACCGCGCCGACGATCCGGCCGTCACCGGCGCGCAGCGGGACCTTGCCGCGCGCGGATCTGCCCAGTGTGCCGGTGTCGATCTGCATGACCTCATGACCGGCCAGGACCTCACGCGGATCGGTGGAGACCGGTTTGCCGATCTCGGCCGCCGAGGGATGGGACCAGCGCACCCCGCGCCGGTCCATGATCACGATGTACTCGGCGCCGGTGGCCCGGCGGATCCGCTCCGCCGTCCGCTGCGCCGGTCCGGCAGGGTCCGGTCCCGGGCCCTCCAGCGTCTCGGCGAGGTCCGGCTCGGCGGCCGTGGTCTGGGCGATGGCCAGTGCCCGCCGCATCGCCTGGTCATCCAGCTGGGAGCCGAGCGGGGCCAGGAAGAGGCCGGTGGCGAGCACCGCGACGCCGCCGGCGATGGCCAGCTGCATCAGCAGGACCTGCGAGAACACCCGTCGCGGGCGGGGCCAGCCGATGCGCCATCGGCCGGCGCCCCGCGGGCCGGGGGAGGTCGCTGCGCTCATGGGCAGGAAGGATAAGCGCAGCTGCGCCGGAGGGAACCGGTCAGAGCACCGGTCAGAGCATGGTGGCCACCGCTTCGCGGATGCCGACCACGTCCATCCGGGCCGGAGTGCCCAGCGCCGCTCCGCAGCTCTCCGGGCGCGGCGGGTCGCCCGCGACCTGGGTGACGGAGACCTGCCACGCCCGGCCGTCGGTGTGTGCCACCGTGACGGTCCAGGCGGGTGCGGCGCCCTCGGTGCGGATCACGGTCAGCGCGTCCGCGCCCGTCTCGCCGGTCAGCTCACGGACGGCGAGGTCGGCTGCCTGGCCGGGCCGCTCCCAGGAGGAGCGGCCCCGGCAGCCCTCGGTGACCACCTGGCCGGTGGCGGCGGCGACCAGCACCTCCTTGACGGCCTCGGCGGTGGCCCGGCCGTAGGCGTAGCCGTGCGGGAGGACGACCAGGGTGGGGGAGAAGCGGTGCCCGCCGATGTGCGTGACCTCCCAGGTGCCCTCCCCGCCGGAGGCGGCCAGCTCGGCGGCGAGCGGGCGTCCGAGCATCGCGCAGCAGCGGTCGCGCTTGCCGTTGGTGCAGACGAGGACGAGCGGGTCGCCCCGGTACACGGCCCACTCGCCGCTCAGGCCGCTCAGGCCGCTCAGTCCGTTCGGATCGCCGGCGCCCAGTGCGGCCAGATCCATCTCGAGCAGGCGGGCCGGGTCGGTGAGGGTGGTGGTGCGGATCCAGGAGTGGCCCGGCCGGGTGTGCGCGACGAAGACCCGGTGGCGGGCGGGCACATGGCAGTCGGCGTGCCGGCCGGGGCGGCGGATCAGGGCGACCCGGACCCCGGTGTCCTTCGCGGCCCGTTCCAGGGCACGGCCCACCGCCGGGTCGAGGTGGCTGGCGGTGAGGGCGTCCGAGCCCCAGGGACCGGGCTGCTCGACCAGGAGCCAGGTGGGGGCGAGGGCCGCGGTTCCGGCGAGTGGCTCGGACAGATTCCGGGAGGCGCTGGCGCACGTACTCACAAAGGTAAGCCTAACCTGATGCCGGCCCGCGGCAGCTCGGCCCACGCTCGAACCGGCACCGTGACCCCACACCGCCCGTGGCCAGGCCTCCCGCGGCCACGCGCCCCGCGGTCACGTGCAACCGCCCCGCGGCCCCGCGGCGCCGTGCCGCGTGCCGCGTGCCGCGCGCACTCACGGCACCGGCAGCGGCAGCGGCTGGGGCGGACGGGGGCCGCGGTACCGGCCGGTGGGGCGCATCCGCAGCGGGTGCTCGCCGTACTCCTCCAGCGCGTGGGCGATCCAGCCCGCGGTGCGGGACACCGCGAAGACCGTCTCGCCCGCCTCCTGCGGCATCCCCGCCGAGACCGACACCACCGCCAGGGCCAGGTCGACATTGGCGTGCAGCGGCACATGGCGGGCCATGGTGGCCACCACCTCGCGGGCCGCGCGCAGCGCGGGGGCCGCTTCGGGCACCTCCTCCAGCAGGGCGAAGAGCACCGCCGCGCGCGGGTCCTCGCCCGGGTAGAGCCGGTGGCCCAGGCCCGGCACCCGGCGCCCGGCCCGCAGATGGCTCGCCACCACCGGCGCGCCGCCCCGCTCCAGCGCGTCCAGCAGCATGCGGTGCGCGAATCCGCTGGCCCCGCCGTGCAGCGGGCCGTCCAACGCGCCCAGCCCGGCGGAGACGACGGCGTACGGGTGGGCCTGGGCGGAGGCGGCGACGCGGGCCGCCACCGTGGAGACCGCCAGGTCATGGTCGATCAGCAGCACCAGTGCGCTGTCCAGCACCCGGAGCCATCGGTCGTCGCAGGGCAGATCGGTGAGCCGGGTCCACAGCCGCCGGGCCACCGGCGCGTCCGGCGGCTCCTCGCCGCCGAGCCGGGGCAGCACATCGGTGAGGGTGGCGATCAGGTCGCGCGCGGTGGCCACGACGGTCGCCTCCTCCAGGTCGAAGCGGAGCGGATCGGCGGCCGCGGCCGCGATGGCGGCCACCCGCAGCCGGTCCAGCAGTCCGCTCTGCGCGGGCAGCGCCTCGGCCGCCTGGCGGGCCGCGGTCAGGGTCTCGGGGTGTGCGGTGAATCGGATGCCCGGCCGCATCCGCCCGGTCCACAGCCAGTGCGCGACCTCCTCGTAGCCGTGCCGCGCGGCGAGCGTGGTGGAGTCCACCCCGCGGTAGTAGTGGCGGTCGCCCTCGATGAGCGTGATGCTGGTGCCGACCGGACTGTCGTCCGTCCCCTCCGGCTCGCGCCTGTTGCGCCGCGCGAGCGCGTCCACCTCCGCCGCGTCGAAGGTGCTGCCCCGCCCGCCGGGGCTCCGCCGGCTGGTCAGCTGGCCCCGACTGACATACGCGTACACCGTCTCGGGCTTCACCCCGAGCCGCTCGGCCGCCTCCCGGGTGGTCAACCGCCGCTCATCCGCTGCTTGATCCGCCATGGTCACACCATTCCATGTTGATTCGATCAATATTGACAGTCGATGAGTCAAGCATAGACAGTCGGATCAATATCAAGGGAGGAAACCGATGCCGACCATGGGGACCAACGCACCGACCGACGTACCGCGCGGGCTCGCGGGTGTCGTCGTCACCGAGACCGAACTCGGGGACGTCCGCGGGCGCGAGGGCTTCTACCACTACCGCCAGTACTCCGCCGTCGAGCTCGCCCACAGCCGCACCTTCGAGGACGTCTGGCACCTGATGTTCCACGGGCACCTCCCGGACGCCGCCGGTCGCGCGGACTTCACCGCCCGGACCGCCGCGCTGCGCCGGCTGCCCGCCGACGTCGAGGCCGTGCTGCCCGCCGTGGCCCGGTCCAGTGCCCTGTCCGGCCCGCTCGCCGGGCTGCGCACCGCGATCTCCCTGCTCGGGGCGTCCGCCGGACTGCGCCCGCTGTACGACATCGACCCCGACCGCCGCCGGGAGGAGGCGCTGGCCGCCTGCGCGGCCGTGCCCACGCTGCTCACCGCGCTGTACCGGCTGGGCCAGGGCCTGGCGCCGGTGCCGCCGCGCGAGGACCTGCCGTACGCCGCCAACTACCTCTACATGCTCACCGGCACGGAGCCGGAACCGCGCCGGGCGCGCGCCATCGAGCGCTACCTGATCTCCACCGTCGAGCACGGGTTCAACGCCTCGACGTTCACGGCCCGGGTCATCGCCTCCACCGGGGCGGACCTGGCGGCCTGCCTGGTCGGGGCTATCGGCGCGCTCTCCGGTCCGCTGCACGGCGGCGCTCCCAGCCGGGCCCTGGACACCCTCGACGCCATCGGCACCCCGGACCGGATAGGTCCGTGGATCCGCGAGCGGGTGCTGGCGGGCGACCGGATCATGGGGTTCGGCCACCCTGTCTACCGCACCGAGGACCCGCGCTCGCGCATGCTGCGCCAGATCGCCCAGGAGTTCGGCGGCCCCCGGGTGGCCTTCGCCGTCGAGGTCGAGAAGCAGGTGGAGGCGATCCTCGCCGAGCTGAAGCCCGGCCGCGAGCTGCACACCAATGTGGAGTTCTTCGCGGGCGTCGTCATGGAGCTGTGCGGGCTGCCGCGGGAGATGTTCACCCCGACCTTCTGCGCCGCCCGGGTGGTCGGCTGGAGCGCCAACATCCTGGAACAGGCCCAGGACAGCAAGATCATCCGGCCGGCCGCCCGCTATGTCGGCCCGCCGCCCGCGCAGCCGGTCCCGGCGGCCTGACCCGCCGGCGGACAGCGAGGGGTGCGGCACCGGTCGGTGCCGCACCCCTCGCGCTGTGTCGCTGTCTCCGTCTTCCGCTGCCGGTCTCCTCCTGGCGGCCACACCGGCCCGGTGCCGGCTACACCGGCCCGGCGACCACCGATACCGGCTTGGCCAGCGGCGTGCCGGAGCCGTCCCTTCGCGGATCCGGCTCCGGCAGCGGAGCGGGCGTGCCGCTCGCCGTGGCCGCCCGCGCCGGGGAGGCTCCGGCCCAGGCCAGCACCAGATGGTCCTCGCCCTTCAGGAACCGCTGGCAGCGCACCCCGCCGGTGGCCCGGCCCTTGCGCGGGAACTGCTCGAACGGCGTGAGCTTGGCCGACTGCTGCGCCGAGTCGTCGAGCGTGCCGCTGCCGCCCGCGACGGTGAAGACCACCGCGTCGGCCGCCGGATCCACCGCGGTGAACGAGAGCACCTTCGCTCCGGACGACAGCTTGACGCCCGCCATACCGCCCGCCGGGCGGCCCTGGGGGCGCACCTGTGCCGCCGGGTAGCGCAGCAGCTGGGCATCGCTGGTGATGAAGACCAGATCCTCCTCGCCGGTGCGCAGCTCCACCGCGCCGACGATTCGGTCGCCCTCCTTCAGCCCGATGACCTCCAACTCGTCCTTGTTCGCCGGATAGTCGGGCACCACGCGCTTCACCACGCCCTGCTCGGTGCCGATCGCCAGCCCCGGTGAGGACTCGTCGAGCGTGGTCAGACACACCAGCCGCTCGCCCTCGGCCAGCGTCAGGAACTCGGAGATCGGCGCGCCGCCCGCCAGATTCGGCGCGCCCGCCGTCTCCGGCAGCATCGGCAGGTCGATCACCGGCAGCCGCAGCAGCCGGCCGGCCGAGGTCACCGCGCCCAGCTCGGCACGGGCCGTCGCCGGCACCGCCGACACGATCACATCGTGCTTGGCGCGCTTGCCCAGCCCCTCGTCGGCCAGCGGCTCGACGGTGGCCGTACGCGCCAGCAGCCCGGTGGAGGACAGCAGCACCCGGCACGGGTCGTCGGCCACCTCCAGCGGCACCGCGGACACCGGAGCGCCCGCCGACTCCAGCAGCACGGTGCGCCGGTCGGTGCCGAACTTCTTCGCCACCACGGCGAGTTCGGAGGAGACGAGCTTGCGCAGCTCCGCGTCCGAGTCCAGGATCCGGGTCAGCTCCGCGATCTCCCTGGTGAGCCTGTCCCGCTCCGACTCCAGCTCGATCCGGTCGAACTTGGTCAGCCGGCGCAGCGGAGTGTCCAGGATGTACTGGATCTGGGTCTCGGAGAGGGCGAAGCGGGCGATCAGGCCCTCCTTGGCCGCCGCCGCGTTCTCACTCGATCGAATGATCCGGATGACCTCGTCGATGTCGAGCAGCGCGACCAGCAGGCCCTCGACCAGGTGCAGCCGGTCGCGCCGCTTGCCGCGCCGGAACTCGCTGCGCCGCCGGACCACGTTGAAGCGGTGGTCGAGATAGACCTCCAGCAGCTCCTTGAGGCCGAGCGTCAGCGGCTGGCCGTCCACCAGCGCGACGTTGTTGATCCCGAAGGACTCCTCCATCGGCGTCAGCTTGAACAGCTGCTCCAGCACGGCCTCCGGGTTGAAGCCGTTCTTCACCTCGATGACCAGCCGCAGGCCGTGCTCGCGGTCGGTGAGGTCCTTCACGTCCGCGATGCCCTGGAGCTTCTTCGAGCCGACCAGGTCCTTGATCTTCGAGATGACCTTCTCGGGCCCGACGGTGAAGGGGAGTTCCGTGACGACCAGGCCCTTGCGGCGTGCGGTGACGTTCTCCACGGACACGGTGGCGCGGATCTTGAAGCTGCCACGCCCCGACTCGTAGGCGTCCCGGATGCCGCTGAGCCCGACGATCCGGCCGCCGGTGGGCAGGTCCGGACCCGGCACGAACCGCATCAGGGTCTCCAGGTCCGCGCCCGGATGCTTGATCAGGTGGCGGGCGGCCGCGATCACCTCGCCCAGGTTGTGCGGCGGCATGTTGGTAGCCATGCCGACCGCGATCCCGGACGAGCCGTTGACCAGGAGATTCGGGTAGGCGGCGGGAAGCGCGACCGGCTCCTGCTCGCTCCCGTCGTAATTCGGGACGAAGTCGACGGTGTCCTCGTCGATCGACTCCGTCATCAGCGACGTCGCCGAGGCCATCCGGCATTCGGTGTACCGCATGGCGGCGGGCGGGTCGTCATTGCCCAGCGAACCGAAGTTGCCATGGCCGTCGACCAGCGGCAGCCGCATCGAGAACGGCTGCGCCATGCGCACCAGCGCGTCGTAGATCGAGGCGTCGCCGTGCGGATGGAGCTTGCCCATCACCTCGCCGACGACCCGGGCGCACTTCACGAACGAGCGCTCCGGGCGCAGCCCCATCTCGTTCATCTGGAAGAGGATGCGGCGGTGCGCGGGCTTCAGTCCGTCGCGGGCGTCGGGCAGCGCGCGCGAGTAGATGACCGAATAGGCGTACTCCAGGAAGGAGCCCTGCATCTCGTCGACGACGTCGATGTCGAGGATGCGCTCCTCGAAGTCTCCCGGAGGCGGGGTCTTCGTGCTGCGGCGGGCCATCGGGCTGCGGCTCCTTCAACTACCGATGCTGTGTCTGATGCCGACCATTGTGGCGCGCCCCACCGACAACGCGGACCGCGCCCCGTCCCGGGCGCCCCGGCAGAGCCTCCCCGGACCGGGACCGGCGGCCTCCCGGACCGGTAGCAGCAGCCTTCCGGGCGGGACCGGCGGCCTCCCGGACGGGGAACCCACCGGATCCCGGGGCGGGGAACTTCAGCAGATGTCGGTGCGGTTGCATACAGTGACAGGACTGCTCAACGCACACATCCACACCTGCACCAGCACGCGATCGAAGGGACGTCCATGCCCATGGGTCACACGGCCACGCAACAGGCCGGTTCCGGCGGCCTGACAGCGACCGAGCACCGCCTGGCCAACGGCCTGAGGGTGGTGCTCTCCGAGGACCATCTGACCCCGGTCGCCGCCGTCTGCCTCTGGTACGACGTCGGCTCGCGCCACGAAGTCAAGGGGCGCACCGGCCTGGCTCACCTCTTCGAGCACCTGATGTTCCAGGGCTCGGCCCAGGTCTCCGGCAACGGCCACTTCGAGCTGGTCCAGGGTGTCGGCGGCTCGCTCAACGGCACCACCAGCTTCGAGCGCACCAACTACTTCGAGACCATGCCCGCCCACCAGGTCGAGCTGGCGCTGTGGCTGGAAGCCGACCGCATGGGGTCTCTCCTGGCCGCGCTGGACCAGGAGAGCCTGGACAACCAGCGGGACGTCGTGAAGAACGAGCGCCGCCAGCGCTACGACAACGTCCCCTACGGCACCGCCTTCGAGCGGCTGGTCGCCATGGCCTACCCCGAGGGCCACCCCTACCACCACACCGCGATCGGCTCGATGGCCGACCTGGACGCGGCGTCCCTGGAGGACGCGCGGAACTTCTTCCGCACCTACTACGCGCCGAACAACGCGGTGCTCGCCGTCGTCGGCGACATCGACCCGGAGCAGACTCTCGCCTGGATCGAGAAGTACTTCGGCTCCATCCCCTCCCACGACGGCAAGCAGCCGCCGCGCGACGGCACCCTGCCCGACGTCATCGGTGCGGAGCTGCGCGAGGTCGTGGCCGAGGAGGTCCCCTCCCGGGCCCTGATGGCCGCCTACCGCCTGCCGCACGACGGCACCCGTGAGGCGGACGCCGCCGATCTGGCGCTGACCATCCTCGGCGGCGGCGAGTCCTCCCGGCTCCACAACCGCCTGGTGCGGCGCGACCGCAGCGCCGTCGGCGCCGGTTTCGGCATGCTGCGGCTGGCCGGCGCGCCCTCGCTCGGCTGGCTGGACGTGAAGGCGTCGGCCGGCGTCGAGGTGCCCGCCATCGAGGCCGCCGTCGACGACGAGCTGGCCCGCTTCGCCGCCGAGGGCCCGACCCCGCAGGAGATGGAGCGCGCCCAGGCCCAGCTGGAGCGCGAGTGGCTCGACCGGCTCGCCACCGTCGGCGGCCGCGCCGACGAACTCTGCCGCTTCGCCGTGCTGTTCGGCGACCCCCAGCTGGCGCTCACCGCCGTCCAGCGGGTGCTGGACGTCACCGCCGAGGAGGTGCGGGCCGCCGCCCAGGCACGACTGCGGCCGGACAACCGCGCCGTGCTGGTCTACGAACCCACCGGGCCGGGCACCGACGCCGAGGACGCCACCGAGACCGCCGCCGACGACACCGCAGAAGAGGAGGCGGCCCAGTGAGCGACGCCACCACCCCCACCATGACGTTCCACCCGCAGCCGACGGGCGGCATCGCCAAGCCGTGGGCCTTCCCGGCCCCCGAGCGCGGCGAACTGCCCAACGGGCTCACCGTGCTGCGCTGCCACCGCCCCGGTCAGCAGGTCGTCGCCGTGGAGATCAACCTGACCGCCCCGCTGGACGCCGAGCCCGCCGGGCTCGACGGCGTCGCGACCATCATGGCCCGCGCGCTGTCCGAGGGCACCGACAAGCACACCGCCGAGGAGTTCGCCGCCGAGCTGGAGCGGTGCGGCGCCACCCTCGACGCGCACGCCGACCACCCCGGCATCCGGGTCTCGCTGGAGGTGCCGGTCTCCCGGCTGCCCAAGGCCCTCGGTCTGCTCGCCGACGCGCTGCGCGCCCCCGCGTTCCCGGAGAGCGAGGTGGAGCGGCTGGTGGCCAACCGCCTGGACGAGATCCCGCACGAGCTGGCCAACCCCGCCCGGCGGGCCTCCATGGCCCTGTCCAAGGAGCTCTTCCCGGCGGCCGCCCGGCTCTCCCGGCCCCGCCAGGGCACCGAGGAGACCGTCCGGCGGATCGACGCCGCCGCGGTGCGCGCCTTCTACCAGGCGCATGTGCGGCCGGCCTCCGCGACCGCCGTGGTGGTCGGCGACCTGACCGGCGTCGACCTGGACAAGGCCCTTGCCGACACGCTCGGCGCCTGGAGCGGCGGTCCGGCGCCGGAGCGTCCGTACCCGGTGATCACCGCCGACGACGCCGGCCGGGTGGTGATCGTGGACCGGCCCGGCGCGGTGCAGACCCAGCTGCTCATCGGCCGGATCGGTGCCGACCGGCACGACCGGGTCTGGCCCGCCCAGGTGCTCGGCACCTACTGCCTCGGCGGCACCCTCACCTCCCGGCTCGACCGGGTGCTGCGCGAGGAGAAGGGCTACACCTACGGGGTGCGCGCCTTCGGGCAGGTGCTGATGTCGGTGCCGGACGGCGCCCCCGGCCCCGGCGGCTCCGGCTCCGCGCCCACCGGTGTCGCGATGCTCGCCATCAGCGGCTCGGTGGCCACCGAGGTGACCGGGCCCGCGCTGGAGGACACCTGGAAGGTGCTGCGCACCCTCGCGGAGGAGGGGCTGACCGACGACGAGCGTGATGTCGCGGTGCAGAACCTGGTCGGCGTCGCCCCGCTCCGCTACGAGACCGCGGCGGCCGTCGCGGGCACTCTGGCGGACCAGGTCGAGCAGCACCTGCCGGACGACTTCCAGGCCCATCTGTACGCCCGGCTCGCCGAGACCGGGACGGTCGAGGCGACGGCCGCCGCGGTGAACGCCTTCCCCGTCGACCGGCTCGTCACCGTGCTCGTCGGTGACGCCTCGGTCATCGAGGAGCCGGTCCGCGCCCTGGGCATCGGCGAGGTGAAGGTGGTCACCGGCTGACCCACGGCCACCGGCTGAGAGGCCGTCAGCGGCCGGGCGGAGACGCTCACCGGCTGACGACGGCTCAGCGGAGCGAGGACACACAGGACTCCGGCGTCGCACGAGACGCCGGAGTCCTGCGTTATCCGCCTGCGGTGTCCGGTTTGTCGTGGAGGCGGTATGTCTGCCCTGTGGCGAGGGCAACAAAATGCCGGATCTGTTTGGCGATCAAAAGATCAGCCGTCTAGCGTCGGGTCGGCTGTTCGTCGGATTGCGTCGCACCCGCGGCCCGGGCAGCCATCGCCGAGTCCCGCAAGGGAGCCGGGGACCCGCCCTCTTCGGAGGGACTTCCCCTGGGGTGAATCGGGCGCCTCCGCGAGGAGGGGTCCGTAGGAGACCTTCCTGCTCCGAACCCGTCAGCTAACCCGGTAGGCGAGAAGGAAGGAAAGGAGTACGCCACCCCATGGCGTTCACCCGTCCCACCGGGAAGCACCGCCGCCCCCGGCGCTCCGCCATGCGCACCGGCACGAACATCGCCGGCATGGCCACCCTGGCCGCCTCCGGCGTCGTCGCCAGTCTCGCCTCCCCGGCGCTCGCCGCCGGCGGCGACTCCCCGAGCTTCGAGGACACCGGTCTGAACCAGGCGATCGTCGTCGGCGACGACCTCGCCCAGGAGATCGGCGCCCAGGCGCACAGCCAGGAGCGCGCAGCCGAGGAGGACGCGGCCAAGGCGGAGGCCGAGGACACGGCGCGCCGGGAGGCCGTCCGCCAGGCCGCCGAGACCAAGCGCAAGGCCGAGGCCGCTGAGAAGAAGGCCAAGGCGGAGCGGGCGGCCAAGGAGCGGGCCGCGCGGGAGGCCGAGCGCAAGCGGCTGAACACCTTCGTGGCGCCCATAACCGGCTCCTACGTCTCCACCCAGTACCACGCCTCCAGCGGGCTGTGGAGCTCCGGCAGCCACACCGGTGTCGACTTCCACGCCGCGTCCGGCACCACGGTGCACGCGGTGGGCTCCGGGACCGTAGTCGAAGCAGGCTGGGGCGGCGCGTACGGCAACAACATCGTGATCAAGATGAATGACGGCACGTACACCCAGTACGGCCACCTGTCGTCGCTCAATGTCTCGGTCGGCCAGACGGTGACCCCGGGCCAGCAGATCGGCCTGTCGGGCAACACCGGCAACACCACCGGCCCGCACCTGCACTTCGAAGCGCGGACCAGCCCGGAGTACGGCTCGGACATCGACCCGGTCGCCTACCTCCGCTCGCACGGGGTCAACATCTGACGCCCCCGGACCATCGCGCACAGGCCCCGGCCACTCGGCCGGGGCCTGTCGTATGTCCCGCCGGGCCTGCCGCAAGGTGGCGCCGGGGCGGCCGCGTGTGCCGCCGGGACGGCCGGAGGGCGCCGCGACTGCCGCGCAATCCCGCTTGGCCAAAAATTATCCATGAAATCCCGCCGCTCGTCGGAAATTCGAGCTCTGTGGAATAGAGTTCGGTGAACGCGCGTCGATCGACTGCGTTTCGCAGAGATTAAGGCGGAGGTTCACACCATGCGGGACCGGAAGTGAGCGGCGATACGACAGCGGTCCAGGGCGGTCGCCGGATTTCCGCGCACGCCGTATGCACCGCGATTCGGGACGACATCGTCTCCGGCGCGTACCAGCCCGGCAGTCGACTGACCGAGGAACTGCTCGCGCGCCGTTACGGCGTCTCGCGGGTCCCGGTCCGCGAGGCGCTGCGGACCCTGGAGTCCGAGGGGTTCGTCACCACCCGCCGGCATGCCGGCGCCTGCGTCGCCCAGCCGTCCGAGCGCGAGGTCGCCGACCTCCTCGACATCCGCGCCCTGCTGGAGCCGCTGGGTGCGGCGCGGGCCGCCCAGCGCCGCACCGAGGCCCACCTCAAGGTGCTCCGCGGGCTGGTCAGGCTCGGGCAGGAGCGGGCGGCGCGGGGCCAGTTGGCGGAGCTGCGGTCGCTGGGCGACTGGTTCCACGAGACCCTCGCGCAGGCCTCCGGCAGCCCCAGCCTGGCCGGGCTGCTGGTCCAGCTGCGCCGCAAGATCTACTGGGTCTACGCGGTCGATCCCGCCCGTCTCCCGCCGCCACCCGCGACGGAAAGCGCTTCGCGCGCCCAGCCTGGCCGGACCACGCCGCCGCCCGCCCGCGGCGCCGGGCGTACGGAGCCGGGCACCGCCCGAGCGGTGGAGTCCTGGGCGGAACACGGCGCGCTGCTGGACGCGGTGACCCGCGGTGACGCCGAGCGGGCTCGCTCGCTGGCCGCGGCGCACGCCGAGCGGTCCATGGCCGATTACCGGCTGCGTCGCCCCTTCCAGGTGAGGGGTTCGAAACAGTCCGTAAACACGGCGAGTTCCCAGAATTAACAATTCGCCGGTATACAACCCTCGGGGGAATTCCCGGAGCGGTGCCGTGTGCCTTTATGGTGCGCCGATATCGACGTGGAGTCCGCCCTTTCCGTGCAGGGAATAGCGAGCGGTCCTTCGGGAATGTGGTGACAGCAAGGCCGCGGTCTCCCGGTTCCGGGATACCGCGGCCTTGGTGTGCCCCGGTGGTGCCGGGGCGAGGGTTGCCGGGTCAGACCGTCTCCGGCAGTTCCTCCAGCCCCTCGGCGACCAGCTTGGCCAGACGGTCGAGCGCGGCCTCCGCGCTGTCGTCCTCCGAGGCGAGGACGATCTCCTCGCCACCCTGGGCGCCCAGGCCCAGCACCGCGAGCATGGAGGCGGCGTTGACCGGGTTGCCCTCGGCCTTGGCGATCGTCACGGGGACGCCCGAAGCGGTAGCGGCCCGAACGAAGATCGACGCGGGGCGGGCATGCAGGCCCTCGGCCCAGCCGACGGTGACGCGGCGCTCAACCATGGTGTAGCCCTTCAGGTCGTTGCTAGGTTGTCTAGACCAGTGTCGCACGGTGTCGGGAGTGGTCCGGAACGGACCTGACGCGGGGCCCGGCCGGTACGTCGTGCACAGCTTGCCGCGCCATCCGCGGGTCCGCGATGCGGCACCACGGGGCGGGTGTCCGTCTCCGCCCCGGCGCTTACGCTGGCCCCATGGACACCGCGTCAGATCCGGACCGCCACAGCTACCCGGCCCACTGGGAAGCGGACGTGGTGCTCCGCGACGGCGGCATCGCGCAGATCCGCCCCATCACCGCGGACGACGCGCAACGCCTGGTCAGCTTCTACGAGCATGTCTCCGACGAGTCGAAGTACTACCGCTTCTTCGCGCCCTACCCCCGGCTCTCCGCCCGCGACGTGCACCGCTTCACCCACCACGACTACGTCGACCGGGTCGGGCTGGCCGCCACGGTGGGGGACGAGTTCATCGCCACCGTCCGCTACGACCGCATCGACGAGCGCGGCCGGCCCGCCAGCTCCCACCCCGATCCGGCGGCCCCCGGCACGGCCCCCGCGCCGGTCCCCGACGAGGCCGAGGTCGCCTTCCTGGTGCAGGACGCCCACCAGGGCCGGGGGGTGGCCTCCGCCCTCCTGGAGCACATCGCCGCCGTCGCCCGCGAGCGCGGCATCCGCCGCTTCGTCGCCGAGGTGCTGCCCGCCAACACCAAGATGATCAAGGTGTTCACGGACGCCGGCTACACCCAGCAGCGCAGCTTCGAGGACGGGGTCGTCCGCCTCGAATTCGACCTCGAACCCACCGACCGGTCGCTCGCCGTGATGCGCGCCCGGGAGCAGCGCGCCGAGGCCCGCTCGGTGCAGCGGCTGCTCGCGCCCGGCTCCGTCGCCGTCATCGGCACCGGACGCAGCCCCGGCGGCGTCGGCCGCGCCGTGCTGCACAACGTCCTCGCCGGCGGCTTCACCGGCCGCGCCTACGCGGTCAACCGCGCCTTCCCGGAGGGACAGACGGTCCTGGAGCCCGAGGGCGTCCCCGCGTACCGCTCCATCCGCGAGATCGCCGATCCGGTCGACCTGGCCATCGTCGCCGTACCGGCCGAACACGTCCCCTCCGTCGTCGCCGACTGCGGCGAACACGGCGTCCAGGGGCTCGTCGTGGTCTCCTCCGGATACGCCGAGAGCGGCCCAGAGGGCCGCGCCCGCCAGCGCGAGCTGATCCGCCAGGCCCGCAGCTACGGGATGCGGGTGATCGGCCCCAACGCCTTCGGGATCATCAACACCGCCGACGCCGTCCGGCTCAACGCCTCGCTCTCTCCCGAGCTGCCCTTCGCCGGCCGGGTCGGGCTGTTCACCCAGTCCGGCGCCATCGGCATCGCGCTGCTGTCCGGACTCCACCGGCGCGCCGCCGGACTGGTGGGCCTGTCCACCTTCGTGTCCGCGGGCAACCGCGCCGACGTCTCGGGCAACGACGTGCTGCAGTACTGGCACGACGACCCGCACACCGGCATCGCCCTGATGTACCTCGAATCCATCGGCAACCCCCGGAAGTTCAGCCGGCTGGCCAAGCGCACCGCGGCCGTCAAGCCCGTCGTCGTGGTCAAAGGCTCCCGGCACAGCGGCAGCGCCCCGCCCGGCCACGCCGTCGCCACCACCGGCATCCCGGACGCCATCGTCAGCGACCTGCTCCGCCAGGCGGGCGTGATCCGGGTCGACACCGTCACCGAACTCGCCGACACCGGACTGCTGCTCGCCGCCCAGCCGCTGCCGCACGGCCCGCACGTCGCCATCCTCGGCAACAGCGAGTCCCTCGGCCTGCTCACCTACGACGCCTGCCGCACCGAAGGGCTCAGCCCGCTGCCGCCCCGCGACCTCACCACCGGCGCGGGCCCGGCCGACTTCGGCCGGGCACTGGGCGAGGCGCTGGCCGACGAGCGGTGCGACGCGGTCGTCGTCAACGCCATGCCCTGGGTCGGGGAGCCCTCCGCGGCGGACCTCGCCGCGGCGCTCCGCGAGGCCGCCGCGGCCGGCGGCGCGGCCAAGCCGATCGCCGTGGTCCACCTGGAGATCCCCGGCCTCGCCGAAGCACTCGCGGCGCCGGGCGCGCCCTGCGACACCACGGGGCAGGCGCCCACGGCCCCGGACGGCCTCGCCGACACCACGGCGCCCGTGCCCCACCCCGGCACCGCCGCAACCGGCACCGCCGCGCCCGGGGCCTTCGCCTCCGGGCCCGCCGCCGCTGCCGGGTCCGGCGCGCCGCCCGCGCCTGCCGCGTCTGCCGCCGCTCCCTGGCCTCGCGACCCCGCCGCACACGCCGCGCCTCCCGGGCCCGGCACGCCCGCCGCGCCGTCCGGGCCCGTCGCGCGCACCGGTCAGATCCGGCCTGCCGCGCCTCCCGCCCCCGCCGGGCCCACCGCGCAGTCGCAGCCCGGGCCTTCGGGTACGGCCGGGACCGCGACGCAGGCCGGGCCTTCGGCGCCTGCGTGGCCTCCCATGCCCGCCGACCCTCCTCCCGCCCCTGCCGGGCCGGGTGGTGCCGGGACGCCGGCGGCTTCGGCGTTGCCCGGGTCCGGCGGCTCTTCCGCGCCCGCCGCGCCGTCCAGGCCCACCGCGCAACCCGCGGCCGCGCCCGGCGGCCGACCCGCCGACGCGTCCGCCGGGACCCCCATGACCGAGGCTCCCGCAGGCGCCCCCAGTACCGACGCGGCCGCCGCGGCCTGCCGGATCCCGGCCTACCCCTCCGCCGAGCGCGCCGTGCGGGCCCTCGCCGAGGCCGTGCGGTACGCCCGCTGGCGGCACCAGGCCGCCGAGCCCGGCCGGGTGCCCGCCTACGACGACATCGACGAGGCCGGAGCCGCCGCCGACATCGAGGTGCTGCTCGCCGGGGAGGGCGGCGCGCCGGCCCGCGAGACCCCCACCCTCGACTTCCCGCCGGTTCCGGACGCGACCGGGGAGCCGGGGGCCGCCGCGGCGGTGCCCGCGCCCGAGCCCGCCGCCCCGGACGCCGGCGTCGAGCTGTCCGCCCCCGACACCCAGCGCCTGCTCGCCCGGTACGGCATCAGCCTGCTGCCCGCCTTCGCCGCACCGGACCCCGACACCGCGGTGCACGCCGCGACCCGGCTCGGCTTCCCGGTCGCGCTCAAGGCCACCGCCCCGCACCTGCGGCACCGCACCGACCTCGGCGGCGTCCGGCTGGACCTCGGCAGCGAGCCGGAACTCCGGCGTGCTTACGCTGAGTTGACCGACCGGCTCGGCGGGCCCGAGGAGCTGCTGCCGGTGGTGCAGCGGATGGCGCCGCGCGGCGTCGACACGGTCGTACGGGCCGCCATCGACCCCGCCGCCGGGGCCGTGCTCTCCTTCGGCCTCGCCGGCGCCCCCTCCGAACTGCTGGGCGACACCGCCCACCGGCTGGTGCCCGCCACCGACCGGGACGCCGCCGAGCTGATCCGGTCCATCCGGACCGCGCCGCTGCTCTTCGGCTGGCGCGGCTCCCAGCCGGTGGACACCGCCGCCCTGGAGGAGCTGCTGCTGCGAGTGTCCCGCCTGGTGGACGATCATCCCGAGGTGGTCGCGGTCGATCTGGAGCCCGTCGTCGTCGCCCAGCGGGGGCTGTCCGTGCTCGGCGCCTCCCTCCGTCTGGCCCGGCCGCCGGTCCGCACCGACCTCGGCCCCCGCCACCTGCCGCACTACTGACAGCCCCCGGGAGACCCCGAGAGCCCCCGGGGGCACCGGCCCGCCGCAGGGGCGGGGTCCGGGCCCGGTCTCGCCCCGTAGGATGGAGCACATGGCGAAGACCGGTACGACGACCCAGGGGCTGCGCGCGGCGATCGAGCGCAGCGGCTACTACCCGGCACTCGTGGCCGAAGCGGTGGAGGCC
Source organism: Streptomyces sp. JLBT605 (assembly GCF_058215555.1). Classification (NCBI taxonomy): domain Bacteria; kingdom Bacillati; phylum Actinomycetota; class Actinomycetes; order Kitasatosporales; family Streptomycetaceae; genus Streptomyces; species Streptomyces sp. JLBT605. Next base: position 1,428,822 of record NZ_CM177087.1, on the reverse strand, counting down.
GCGGTGGGCGGCGAGCGGATCGGTTCGTACCTCGTCCACCAGGAGACCACCTTCGACTCCAACGAGGTCCGCCGCCATGTCACGGTCCTGGTCCTGACCGGCACCCGGTTCATCGTCAGCCACACCGACGAGCAGGCCGCCGACGGCACCTCCCCCTCGCCGTACGCCACCACCTCCACCGAGTCGGTGAAGCTGGACCGGATCTCCTCGGTGGTGCTCAGCCGGGTGGTCGCCAACCCCGAGTCGTACACCCCGGGCACCCTGCCCCGCGAGGTCGTGCTCACCATCGGCTGGGGCGCCGTCAACCGCCTCGACCTGGAGCCCGCCGCCTGCGGCGACCCCAACTGCGAGGCCGACCACGGCTACACCGGCTCCTCCACCGCCGACGACCTCAGCCTGCGGGTCAGCGAGGCGGGCGACGGCCCCGACACCGTCCGCCAGACCCTCGCTTTCGCCCAGGCGCTCTCCGAAGCCACCACGGACGCCGGCCGCTGATGGCCGACTCCGCCATGGGCTCGACGGCCGCCGGTTCACCCTGGCACGAGCCCGAACCGCTCGACCCGCGCCAGGCCCCGGCCCCCCGCTACGGCACCGGATCGCTCGCCGACCTGCTGCCCGCCGTCGCCGCGGGGCTGGGGGTCCCCGGGATGTCCTCCGGGCTGGAGCTCGCCCCGGCCGACCGGGTCTGCGTCTTCCTCATCGACGGACTCGGCTGGGAGCTGCTGCGCGCCCACCCCGCCGAGGCACCGTTCCTCACCTCGCTGCTGGCCGGCTCGGGCAACGGCACCGGGACCCCGCTCACCGCCGGATTCCCGTCCACCACCGCGACCTCGCTCGCCTCGGTCGGCACCGGCCTGCCGCCCGGCGCGCACGGCCTGCCCGGCTACACCGTCGCCGACCCGGACACCGGCGCGCTGATGAACCAGCTGCGCTGGCAGCCGTGGACCGACCCCTACCGCTGGCAGCCCTACCCCACGGTCTTCCAGCTCGCGGACGCCGCCGGGGTGCACACCTGCCAGGTCTCCGCGCCGACCTTCGAACAGACCCCGCTGACCAAGATCGCGCTGAGTGGCGGCACCTTCCACGGCCGGCTCTCCGGCGAGGACCGGATGGACCTCGCCGCCCGGCAGCTGGCCGCCGCCGACCGCTCGCTGGTCTACACGTACTACAGCGAGGTGGACGGCAAGGGGCACCGCTTCGGCGTCGACTCCGACGACTGGCGCGGCCAGCTGATGTACGTCGACGGGCTGGCCCGCCGCCTGGCCGAACAGCTCCCGCCCCGCTCGGCGCTCTACGTCACCGCCGACCACGGCATGATCGACATCCCCTTCGACCCCGACTCCCGGATCGACTTCGACGAGGACTGGGAGCTGCGGGCAGGTGTCGCCCTGCTCGGCGGCGAGGCCCGCGCCCGCCATGTCTACGCCGTGCCCGGCGCCGCCGCCGACGTGCTGGCCGTCTGGCGCGAGGTGCTCGGTGACCGGATGTGGGTGGCCGGCCGCGAGGAGGCGATCGCCGCGGGCTGGTTCGGCCCGCCCGGGTCCGGGGTGGACGAGCGGGTCCACGGGCGGATCGGCGACGTGGTGGCGGCCGCCGCCGCCGATGTCGCGATCGTCGCCTCGTTGACCGAGCCCAAGGAGTCCTTGATGGTCGGGCTGCACGGATCGATGACCCCGGTCGAGCAGCTCGTGCCGCTGCTCGAAGTACGCACCTGAACCGGCCCCTTCCGCCCCCGGCGGCCCGGCCCGCGCCTGCGGGCCGACCTCGGCGGACCGGCCGGACCGACCGCCGCCCGCAACCCCGACCTGAGAAAGGCGTTCCCACCCCCATGCCCGAGCTGGTGTTCTTCTCCGGAACCATGGACTGCGGAAAGAGCACCCTCGCTCTGCAGATCGAGCACAACCGCTCGGCGCGCGGTCTGCAAGGGATGATCTTCACCCGGGACGACCGGGCGGGCGTGGGCAAGCTCTCCTCCCGGCTCGGGCTGGTCACCGAGGCGGTCGAGGCGGAGGAGGGCGTGGATCTGTACGCCCACGTCATCGCCCATCTCACCGCCGGCGGCCGGGCGGACTACATCATCGTGGACGAGGCGCAGTTCCTCACCCCGCTCCAGGTCGACCAGCTCGCCCGGATCGTCGACGACCTCGAAACAGACGTCTTCGCCTTCGGGATCACCACCGACTTCCGCACCAAGCTCTTCCCCGGCTCGCAGCGGCTGGTGGAACTCGCCGACCGGATCGAGGTACTCCAGGTCGAGGCGCTGTGCTGGTGCGGCGCCCGGGCCACGCACAACGCCCGTACCGTCGGCGGCCAGATGGTGATCGAAGGCGCCCAGGTGGTCCCCGGCGACGTCAACCAGCCTGGCAGCGAGGTCGGTTACGAGGTGCTGTGCCGGCGCCACCACCGCCGCCGGATGACAGCGGCGGCGGCCCGCGCCGCCACCCTGTCACCCGATGTGCTGCCGGTCGACGAGCCGTCCGGCGCCCCGGTCACACGCGCGAGCGCACCAGCGTGAACACCGCGCCCTCCGGGTCCACGACCTGGGCGTAGCGTCCGGCCGTCCCGTCCCGTGGCGGCTGGATCACCTGCCCGCCCAGCTCGCTGACCCGGCGCGCCGCCCCGTCCACGTCCGCCGCCTCGAAGTACGTCATCCAGTGCGGGCCGCGGTCGCGCGGCAGTGCGCCGCCCACCCCTTCGATCGCCGCCACCGGCCGGCCGGCGACGGAGAGCGTCACCCGGTCGGTGCCGAGCGCGACCTCCGGCCGCACCTGGTGGCCGAAAACCGCCTCGTAGAACTTGCCCACCGTCGCGGTCTCGTAGGTCAGCAGCTCGTGCCAGGCCGGGGTACCCGGCACACCGACCCGCTCCACGCCCACATGGGCGCGCGCCTGCCACACCCCGAACACCGCGCCCGCCGGATCCGAGGCGATCACCAGCCGCCCGGCCTCCTCCGCGTCCAGCGGACCCACCGCCACCGTCCCGCCGCAGCAGCGGATCTGCTCCGCCGTGTCATCGGCGTCGTCCGAGGCCAGATAGGTCGTCCAGGCGATCGGAAGGTGGCGCTCGGGGGCCAGTTCACCGATTCCGGCCACCGCGTGGCCATCGAGCGTGGAGCGCACGTACGCGCCCAGTCCTTGCGGTCCGGGCGTGAAGTCCCAGCCGAACAGCGCGTGGTAGAAGTTCTGCGTCGTCGCAAGGCTGTGCACCATCAGACTTGTCCAACAGGGCGTGCCCGGTGCGCACCGAGCAGGTGCCTCGGTCATCTCATCTCTCCTCGGACCGTCGTGGTAGCCGTGCGGCTGAGGCCGATCGGCTCCTCAGGGATGAACGGGGATGGTACGGGACTTGAGTCCGAGCAGATGCTCGCACCGCCGGGCGCACGGCGCGCCAGGGCCGCGCCGCGGAAGGCGGCTTACCGGAGGAGAATGCCCGAATTACCATGACCCTGCCTCCCCGGAACGGGTCGGCAAGGCCCCCCGGCACCATCGCCGGACGCTGTCAATCGGACGCGCACCCAATGTCCGGGGGGACCATTCAGCGCAGGCGTTTCTACGCAAGGATGGGGTCCCATGAATGCCATCATCACCGCATCCGAACTCGCCGGCGAGTTGGCGGGCGGGCAACCGCCCCTGCTGCTGGACGTCCGCTACCAGCTCGGCGGGCCGCCCGGCCGCCCCGAGTACGCGGCCGGGCACATCCCCGGCGCGGTCTACGTCGACCTCGAGGACGAACTCGCCGGCCCGCCCGGCGCCGCGGGCCGCCACCCGCTGCCCGACCCGGCCGTCTTCACCGCCGCGATGCGCCGCGCCGGCGTCACCGCGGGACGCGATGTCGTGGTCTACGACGCGGACAAGGGCTGGGGAGCGGCCCGCGCCTGGTGGCTGCTGAGCTGGGCGGGCCATCCGTCGGTGCGCGTCCTGGACGGCGGCCTGGCCGCCTGGACCGCCAACGGCGGCCCGCTGAGCACCCACGAGCCCGCCGTCACCGAGGGCGACTTCACCCCGTCACCGGGAGCGCTGCCGCTGCTGACGGCGGATGAGGCGGCGGCGCTGGCCCGCCGAGGGGTGCTGCTGGACGCGCGGGCGGGGGAGCGCTACCGCGGCGAGGTGGAGCCGATCGACCCGGTCGCCGGCCACATCCCCGGTGCCCACTCGGCGCCCACCACCGACAACCTGGCGCCGGACGGACGCTTCCTGCCCGCCGAGGAGCTGGCCGAGCGCTTCCGCAAGCTCGGCGCGAAGCCCGGGGCCGAGGTGGGCGTCTACTGCGGCTCCGGGGTCTCCGCGGCCCAGGAGGTCCTGGCGCTGGCGGTCGCCGGGGTGCCGGCGGCGCTGTACGTCGGCTCCTGGAGCGAGTGGTGCTCCGACCCCTCCCGGCCCATCGCCACCGGCCCGCTGCCCGGCTGACGATTCCCTCGCCGGGGCGGCCTATGCGAGCTGCCCCGGCACCGGTGGTGCTTCGCCTGCCGGTGGTGCTTCACCTGTTGGTGGCTGGGTCGGTGCAGTGCCGGGGCGTCTCCCGTACGGCGCTTCTACTGGCTCATCGCGGGGACGAGCTGCGCCGACCGCGCCTTCTGCGGGGAGCGCCCCGACACGTCCCCTTCCGCCGTACGGCCACTTTCCGCCGGTGGCCTCACCGGTGACGCCACCGGCGGCGTCCGCAGGGAACGGCATGCCTGAGTATCCAGAGGCACGACGGGGCGCAACCCACCGCAGGGGCAACAGCCTGCTCAGTCGCGGCAGTCTGGCTAGTCCTGCTTCTTGCGCCGGGTGCCGAACACGATCTCGTCCCAGCTGGGCACCGCCGCACGCCGGCCCGGCCGGACCCCGTCGGCTTCCGCCTGGCGGTCGGTCGTGCCGGTGAGCCGCTCGCGGTGACCCGCCACCGAGCGCGGCATCAGCACGTCCGCGTACGCCGAGCCGGCACTCGCCGCGGGAGCCGGGGGCTCCAGGGCCTCGGCCTCCTCGGCGGGCTCGTCCGGCGGACCGGGCGCCTCCGACGGCGGGTCCGGGACGATCATGTCGCCCCGGAAGCTGGGCACCGCCTCCAGCAGGCTGGTCAGCGAGTCCCGCTCACTGCCGCTGTCCACCGCGGCCACCAGGTCCGTGTCGGGCTCCAGCGGCGGCGCCGGGACTGGCCGCTCGGGGCGCTCGGGCCGGTCGAGCGGGCGGTCCCGGGGCAGCCGGGCGATCCGGGGCACGAACGGGAAGCTCGGCTCGGGGGTGTCGTCGGTCTCCCCGATCAGCGCCCGGGCCTCGTCGTCCACGGCCTGCACGAGCCGTCGCGGCGGGTCGTACGTCCAACTGGCCGAGTGCGGCTCACCCGCGACGCGGTAGACCAGCAGCACCTCCCAGGTGCCGTCGTCGCGCCGCCAGGAGTCCCACTGCACGCTGTCCTTCTCGGCGCCGCGCAGCAGCAGCCGCTCGCCGACCGCCTCACCGAGCTGCGGTCCGGTGTTCTCCCCGGGGCGGCGGACGGGTGTCTTACGGGCCCGCTCGGCCATGAAGGCGCGCTCGGCGAGCACCGGGCCCTCGAAGCGGCGCACCCGGTCGACGGGGATGCCGGCGAGCTGGGCGACTTCTTCGGCGGAGGCTCCTGCTCTTATACGCGCCTGGATGTCCCGGGGCCGCAGGTGGCTCTCGACTTCGATCTCGATCTGGCCGAGCCGGGCGCGGTCGTTGCGCACGGCGGCACGCAGCCGCTCGTCGATCGGAAGCGTGTACTCCGTGCTGTCCGCAGCCTTGAGCACCAGCCGTGTGCCGTCGTTGCTGACGGCCACGACACGCAGTTCGGGCATGGGGACCTCCCGGGTGGTGCCTGCCGACGTCACGTGCGTCGCTGCCGTTCTCCCGCTAGACGAGTGTGACCTGCCCGGGTGCAGCCTGCCACAACATTGCCGAGTTGCCCGGCGTGTCGGGCCAGGGCCCTGATCCGCCGTTATGGCACGGTTACCCGTTTCGCAACTCTTAGTGACGATCGTCACTCTGTGCAGTGGGTTCCCTGCCATGTCGCGGCACCGCCGGTTGAGTTGCCGCTGAATGGCCCCTCCCGCTGGGTCCGGGCGGCCGGACGGGAAAGCGGGGCCAGGGCTCGCCACAGTACTCCATTCGGGCCACTTCGGTGGACTGCCGCGCCGGTCAAGTTCCGTGGGCACGGCCGAGTTGGCCCCGGTGGGCCGGATCTTGCGGGGTGGCATGCGTGGCAAGTTTCACAGAAGTGGCAGAAGCGGAACTCCGCGATTCGCTCAGATGTCACTAGTGACTGCAAGCTGGCACGAATGGTCAACCCGGGGCAGGAGATGGACGTCAAAGCCGAAAGTGAGGGAAATCAGACTGGGCGCCCGGGAAAGGCGGAAAATAGACGCCTCGAGTTGAGTGTCGCTCAAGTCGCGGGCAGCGCATTCGCGGCGGTCGCCGCGGCGGTGCTCGCCTCCAAGCTCGGCGTCTACGGGACGATCCTCGGCGCCGGAGTGGTGAGCGTGGTGGCCACCGCGGGCGGCTCGGTCTTCCAGCACCTGTTCCGGCGTACGGGTGAACAGTTGAAGGAGGCGACCGCCCAGGCCCGCCCCAGGGCGCGCGGCCACGTCGGTCATGGCCCGGGCGATCTCGCGGCCACGCACGCCACCGCGCCCGACGGGCGGCCGGGCGTCGCGTCGCCGGTGGGGGAGTACGGCGCGGCGACCACCCACGGGACCCGGCTGCGCGGCTGGCGGCGCCCGGCGCTCGCGGCCGGCACCGTCTTCGTCCTCGCCATGGGTACCGTCACCGGGATCGAGATGTTCGCCGGCGGCCCGGTCTCGAACGTCTGGGGCGGCGACCACGGAGGCACCACGGTCGGCAACAGCGTGGGCCGGCCGGGCAAGTCTCGCCCGGCCCCCGATCGCACCCCCGTCGGCCCCTCCTCCCCCAGCGCCTCGCCGCACACCCCCGCGACCGGCGGCGGAGACGAGCCGACCCCCACACCCTCCGGCAGTGGTGGGCGGGACACCGGAACGGGTGAGGACCCGGCCGGCGGCGGCGGGCACCGGGGCGGCGAGGACGGGACCGGGACCGCGACCCCCACGCCCGCCCCCTCGGGCAGCGGCGAGGGTTCGCCGGATCCCTCCGGCGGAGACGGCGGCACGGCCGGCGTCACCCCGGCCACGCCCACCCCGCCCGCCACCGGCGAAGCAGCCGAGTGAGCCGCAGCCGGTCCCTCGGCGCCGCTCTGGCAGGCCGTCAGTCGCCCAGTACGCGCCGCAGGTGGTCGTTGCCGAAGACCCGGTTCGGGTCGAGCCGGTCGCGCAGCGCGTTGAACTCCCCGAAGCGGGGGTAGACCCCGGCCAGGTAGGCCGCGTCCCGGCTGTGCAGCTTGCCCCAGTGCGGCCGCCCGCCGTGCGCGGTCATGATCTGCTCGGCCGCGGTGAAGTACGCCCGGTACGGGGTGCCCCGGTACATGTGCACGGCGATGTAGGCGGTGTCGCGACCGAAGGCGGTGGACAGCGGGATGTCGTCGGCCGGCGCGGTGCGTACCTCCACCGGGAAGCTCACCCGGAATCCCGAACGCTCCACCATCGCCCTGAGCTCGCCCAGCGCCGCGATCGCCGCCTCCCGCGGAATGGCGTACTCCATCTCCACGAAGCGGACCCGGCGCGGGCTGGTGAACACCTTGTACGGGATGTCGGTGTAGGTGCGGGCGGACAGGGCGCGGCTGGAGACCTTGGCGATGCCGGGGATGACCGCCGGGACCGCCCGGCCCAGCGAACACGCCGCCTGGAAGACACCGTTGGACAGCAGCTCGTCCTCGACCCAGCCGCTCACCCGCCCCAGCGGCGCCATGGGCCCGGTGCTGCGGTTGTTCCGCTTGGTGTTGCACCGATCGGTGTGCGGGAACCAGTAGAACTCGAAGTGCTCGTTCTCGGCCACGAGCTGGTCGAACTCCCCGGTCACCCGATCGAAGGACATCGGCTCCTCGCGGGCGGTGAGCAGGAACTCCGGCTCCACCGCGAAGGTGATCGCGCTGACCACGCCGAGCGCGCCCAGGCTCAGCCGTGCCGCGTCGAAGACCGCCGCCTCCTCCGCGGTCCCGTCCGCGGAGCAGCGCAGTACCGAACCGTCCGCGGTGACCAGCTCCAGGCCCTTGATCTGGGCGGCGAGCGAGGCGCTGTGCAAGCCGGTGCCGTGCGTGCCGGTGGAGACCGCTCCGGCCACGGTCTGCGCCATGACGTCGCCCATGTTGGTCAGCGAGAGGCCGTAGACCGACAGGGTCTCGTTCAGCTGCCACAGCGGGGTGCCCGCCGCGACGGTCACGGTCCCCCGCTCCCGGTCGACCGCGAGCACCCCGGTGAGCCGGTCGGGGCGGATCAGCAGGCCGTCGGTGGCGGCCACCGGGGTGAAGGAATGGCCGGTCCCGACCGGCTTGACGTCAAGGCCCTCGTCCGCCGCGGAGCGGATCGCGGCCGCCAGTTCCTCGGTGCAGGACGGGGTGACCGTCCGCGCCGGGCGGACGGTCACATTGCCCGCCCAGTTACGCCAGGTGCCGCTGCTCTGTGTGGTCCGCACGGTCATCCGCCTTCGACCCTCCCGTAGCCTGCGGCAGGGCCGCCCCTGCCTGCTCTGGCGCCGACCGCAGCCGGCGGTAGCCGAGGAACGCCACCACGGTGGCCAACGCCCCGGAGACCCCGGACACCGCGTACCCGGCGGCGGCTCCGGCCTCGTCGACCACCACCCCGGCCGCCGACGAACCGAGCGCCACCCCGACCGCCAACCCGGTGCTCACCCAGGTCATCCCCTCGGTCAGTTTCGCGCGCGGCACGTGCCGTTCCACCAGGGCCATGGTGGTGACCATCGTCGGTGCGATGGCCAGGCCCGCGACGAACAGCGCGACGGCCAGGAACGGCAGGCTCCCGGCCAATTGGAGGGGGATCATACTCACGGCCATGGCGCACACGCCCACCACCCATCGGCGCGGGGCGGACCCGCGCAGGCGCAGCAGTCCGAAGACGGCACCGGCCAGGCAGGAGCCGAGCGCGTAGACCGCGAGCACCACGCTCGCCGCGGCCTTGTGCCCTTCGTCCTCGGCGAAGGCCACCGTCACCACGTCGACCGAGCCGAAGATGGAACCGGTCGCCACGAAGGTCGCGACCAGCACCTGGAGTCCGCGGGAGCGCAGCGCCGACCCGCCGTCGTGGTGCTCGCGCGGATGCGGCACCGGCTCGGTGGCGCGCTGCGCGGTCAGCCAGTAGACGCCCGCCGCCAGGAAGCAGCCGGCCAGCAGCGGGCCGGCCTCCGGGAACCAGGCGGTGGACAGCCCGATGGACACGATCGGCCCGATGATGAAGCACAGCTCGTCCATGACCGACTCGAAGGCGTAGGCGGTGTGCAGCCGCTGCGGCGCGTCCTGGTAGATGGCCGCCCAGCGGGCCCGCACCATCGAGCCCACGCTCGGCACGCAGCCGGCCGCGGCCGCGAAGGTGAACAGGGTCCAGTCCGGCCAGCCCTGATGCGCGCTCATCAGCAGCCCGGTGACCGCCGCGACGGCGATCAGGGTGGCCGGGCGCAGCACCCGGCGCTGCCCGTGCCGGTCGACCAGCCGCGAGACCTGCGGTCCGATGGCGGCGGCGGACAGGGCGAGGGTGGCCGACAGGGCGCCGGCCAGTCCGTACCGCCCGGTGAGCTGGGACACCATGGTGACGATGCCGATGCCCATCATCGACAGCGTCATCCGGCCGAGGAATCCGGCGGCGGAGAAGCCCTTGGCGCCGGGGGCGGCGAAGATCATGCGATAGGGACTGGGCATGGTGGGGCTCCGCCGGTCGGCACGTAAGGGATGTAGACAGCCGATACAGCTTACGGCGGGCCCGCGGCGGCGCGCAGGGGGTTATTTCCCGGCTGTCAGCGCCGGGTGGCAGGATCGGTGCCATGTCCGCCCAGCACCCGAATCAGCCTGCCTCCGCCGCGCCCTACGACGCGCTGCTGCTGCTCTCCTTCGGAGGGCCGGAGGGTCCGGACGACGTCGTGCCGTTCCTGGAGAACGTCACCCGCGGCCGCGGCATCCCCCCTGAGCGGCTCAAGGAGGTCGGCAGCCACTACTTCCTCTTCGGCGGGGTCAGCCCGATCAACGCGCAGAACCGCGAGCTGCTGCGGGCGCTGCGCGAGGACTTCGCGGAACACGGCCTGGACCTGCCCGTCCACTGGGGCAACCGCAACTGGGCGCCGTACCTGACCGACACCCTGCGCGAGATGGTCGCCGACGGCCACCGGCGCATCCTGACGCTGACCACCAGCGCCTACGCCTCGTACTCCGGCTGCCGCCAGTACCGCGAGAATCTCGCCGACGCGCTGGCCACCCTCGCCGACGAGGGCCTGCCGCTGCCGCGGGTGGACAAGCTCCGGCACTACTTCAACCACCCCGGCTTCGTCCGCCCCATGGTGGACGCGACGCTCGCCGCGCTCGCAGAGCTGCCCGAGGAGGTCCGCGCCGGCGCCCATCTGGCCTTCACCACGCACTCCATCCCCACCGCGGCGGCCGACACCTCCGGGCCGGTGGAGGCGCACACCCGGGGCGGCGAGGGCGGGGCGTACGTCGCACAGCACCTGGACGTGGCGCGCACCATCGCCGAGGCGGTGCGCGAGCAGACCGGGATCGACCACCCCTGGCGGCTGGTCTACCAGTCGCGCAGCGGCGCCCCGCACATCCCGTGGCTGGAACCGGACATCTGCGACCACCTGGAGGAGCTGCACGGCGCCGGGGTGCCCGCGGCCGTGATGGTCCCGATCGGCTTCGTCTCGGACCACATGGAGGTCAGGTACGACCTCGACACCGAGGCCACCGCCAAGGCCGCGGAGCTGGGCCTGCCGGTCGCCCGCGCCGCCACGGTCGGGGCGGATCCGCGGTTCGCCGCCGCCGTCCGCGACCTGGTCCTGGAGCGCGCCGCCGCGGAGCGCCTGGGCGCCGGGACGGGCGTGGTGGCCCAGGAAGCCGCCGGACCGGGCGGCGCCGCGCCGGGGGGCGCCGAGCCGGGCGCCGCCGCACCGGTCGCGGGGCGGGCCCCGGAGCGCTGCGCGCTGGGCGCGCTCGGCCCCAGCCACGACCTCTGCCCCGTCGGCTGCTGCCCGGCCCGATCGCCGCGCCCCGCCGCCGCCGGCGCCGACAGCCCGTACGCCTGATCCGTCCCCCTCCCGAGGAGAACCGTGACCGACCAGCTCAACCAGGAACTGCTCGACCTCGCCCTGGAGGCGGCCCGCAGGGCAGGCGTGCTGCTGCGCGAGGGGAGGCCCGCCGACCTCGGCGTGGCCGCCACCAAGACCAGCCCGATCGACGTCGTCACCGAGATGGACGTCGCCGCCGAGAAGCTGATCACCGACTTCCTGGCCGAGCGGCGCCCGGATGACGGCGTGCTGGGGGAGGAGGGTGCGAGCGAGGCCGGCCGCAGCGGTGTGCGCTGGGTGATCGACCCCATCGACGGCACCGTCAACTACCTCTACGGCCTGCCGTCCTGGTCGGTGTCGATCGCCGCCGAGCGGGACGGCGAGACGGTGGTGGGCGTGGTCGCCGCGCCGGCGCGCCAGGAGACGTACCACGCGGTGCTCGGCGGCGGCGCCTTTCTCAACGGTGAGCGGGTGCGCGTCCGGCCCACACCGCCCTTCGCGCAGGCGCTGATCGGCACCGGCTTCGGCTACCTCGCCGAGCGGCGCGCGGCCCAGGCCGAGGTGGTCCGCGTGCTGCTGCCCCAGGTGCGGGACATCCGGCGCGGCGGCTCGGCCGCGATCGACCTGTGCGACGTCGCCTGCGGCCGGCTGGACGGCTACTACGAGCGCGGCCTCAACCCCTGGGACCTGGCGGCGGGCGAGCTGATCGCGCGCGAGGCGGGCGCGCTCACCGGCGGCCGGCCGGGCGCCCCGGCGGACGGCGACCTGACCATCGCGGCGGTGCCCGGCGTCTTCGAGCCGCTGCAGCGGCTGCTGGAGGGCCTCGGGGCCTGGCACGACTGACCGCGCCCGTACGGCCCGCGCCGCCCTGCCGGCACCGCCCACGCCGCCCTGACTGCACCGCCCGCGCCCGACCGGCCGGCATCGCCCGCGCCCGACCGGCAGTCCGCCGCGTGTCGGCGGCGGTGCCCGGGTCGGCGGAGGGTGGCCGGGACGGCGAAACGCCCCGGTGCCGCGATGGCACCGGGGCGTTCGCTTGCGTCGGCCGGCGGGTCAGACGCTCGCGCTGCCGACCTCGACACCGTGTTCGGCGGCAAGACGACGGAGATCTTCCAGCTCCGCCAGCTCCACCTCGGCGAGGAAATCGTCGCCGGTCTCACGGGCGCGCGTGAGATCGGATTTGGTGGTCTCTATGCGCTGCAGAATGCCTGCGGTGAACGCGTCCATTTGGCGCCCCCTCGTCTTGGGTAGGGTCGGCGGCACGGGGGTGTGCCCTGGGGGTCCCCGGCCGGAGGCTGGGGGAGGACGATCACGGCGTGGTCCCCGTCTGGCAGCGAGGCGCAGTCGAGGCGTGCCACAGGACAGGGCGTGATCGGGTGTGCAGTCGTCCTCCCCATCCGCGTCGCGGCGGAAACCTCGGTACACCCGGGAATCCGACATGAATCCGTAATTCCGGGACGGGCCACGTTCCGGCCACCGCCGAGCAACCGGCGGGTAACCATCCGGTCCGGCGACCGGCTCGTCGGCTTCCCGGACTCCCGGTGACCATCGCTTACCGCCGGTTTATCAGGCTTCGGGGCAGGATGGATCCGCTCACATGCGCCCCTCGGGGCACCTCCGCGCGGAGGGTACGACGGCTCGCCCCGGCGGCGGGCGACGACAGGGAAGGACCAACGACGTGCGTGTACTCGTCGTCGAGGACGAGCAGCTGCTCGCCGATGCGGTGGCCACCGGACTGCGCCGGGAGGCCATGGCAGTGGACGTCGTGTACGACGGTGCCGCCGCCCTGGAACGGGTCGCGGTCAACGACTACGACGTCATCGTCCTCGACCGCGACCTGCCGCTGGTGCACGGGGACGACGTCTGCCGCAAGGTCGTCGAGCTGGGCATCCCCACCCGCGTGCTGATGCTGACCGCCTCCGGCGACGTCAGCGACCGCGTGGAGGGCCTGGAGATCGGCGCGGACGACTACCTGCCCAAGCCCTTCGCCTTCAGCGAGCTGATCGCCCGGGTGCGCGCCCTGGGGCGGCGCACCACCGTCGCCCTGCCGCCGGTCCTGGAGCGTGCCGGGATCAAGCTGGACCCCAACCGCCGCGAGGTCTTCCGGGACGGCAGGGAGGTCCAGCTGGCACCGAAGGAGTTCGCGGTGCTGGAGGTCCTGATGCGCAGCGAGGGCGCCGTGGTCTCCGCGGAGCAACTGCTGGAGAAGGCCTGGGACGAGAACACCGACCCGTTCACCAATGTGGTGCGGGTCACCGTGATGACCCTGCGCCGGAAGCTCGGTGAGCCCGCCGTGATCGTCACCGTCCCCGGCTCCGGCTACCGGATCTGATGGACATGGCCACCGCTCCACCGCCGCCCGCCGCCCCGCCCAAGCCCAGCTGGGAGCCACGGCACAGTGTCCGGCACAGCCCGCTGCTGCGCCCCACGATCCGGATAAGGCTGACCCTGCTGTACGGCGGGATGTTCCTGATCGCCGGGGTCGTCCTGCTGACCATCATCTATCTGCTGGCCGCCCAGGCCCTGCACGTCGGCAACGAACTCCCGTTCAAGCTGGAGTACGGCAAGGTGCAGGCGACCAACAGCACCTGCCCGGAGATCATGGGCCAGAAGCTCGACCCGGACGAGTTCAACCACGCGCTCAACAGCTGCATGCGCGAGCAGCGCCAACTGGCCCTGGACGGGCTGCTCCGGCGCTCCCTGCTGGCCCTGATGGGGCTCTCGGTGATCGCCTTCGCCTTCGGCTACGCCATGGCCGGCCGGGTGCTCTCGCCGCTGGGCCGGATCACCCGCACCGCGCGCCAGGTGGCCGGTTCCGACCTCTCCCGCCGGATCGAGCTGGACGGTCCCGACGACGAGCTCAAGGAGCTGGCCGACACCTTCGACGACATGCTGGAGCGGCTGGACCGGGCGTTCACCGCGCAGCAGCGGTTCGTCGCCAACGCCTCGCACGAGCTGCGCACCCCGCTGGCGATCAACCGCACGCTGCTGGAGGTGCACCTGTCCGATCCGGGAGCGCCGCCGGAGCTGGTGCAGCTGGGGAAGACCCTGCTGGCCACCAACGAGCGCAGTGAACAGCTGGTGGAGGGGTTGCTGCTGCTGGCCCGCTCGGACAACGAGATCGTGGACCGCAAGCCGGTGGATCTGGCCGAGGTCGCCACCCAGGCGGTGGACCAGACCCGCGCCGAGGCACAGGCCAAGGGTGTGGAGCTGCGCGGGTCCCGGCAGCCCGCCGTGGTCCAGGGCAATGGCGTGCTGCTGGAGCGCATCGCGCTGAACCTGGTGCAGAACGCCGTCCGGTACAACGTCCCCGACGGGTGGGTCGAGGTCGGCACCGAGGTGGCCGGTGGCGAGGCCGTGCTGGTGGTGACGAACACCGGTCCGGTGGTCCCGGCCTACGAGCTGGACAACCTCTTCGAGCCCTTCCGCAGGCTGCGTACCGAGCGCACCGGCAGCGACAAGGGCGTGGGGCTGGGTCTGTCGATCGCGCGCTCGGTGGCCCGGGCGCACGGCGGCCGGATCAGCGCGACGCCGCGCGAGGGTGGTGGCCTGGTCATGCGAGTCGTCCTTCCGCTCTGAGATCTGCCACCATGGGGGCACGTCGCAGATCGCGCAGACGTTCGCTTTGGGCGAAATTCTCCTGAGTTCGCCGCCACCTCGACCGTGTGTGATCGATCACATGAGCGAATATTCGGCCATCTACGCTGAGTGATCGCCACGCCCGGCGAGGAGCCCGGAAACTCCGGGTTTCCCAGGGCCGCGATCACGGGAAGTACACGTCAGGGCCCGTGTGTCAGGCAGTCCCTCGACGGTGTACGGTCCCGTTCGCCACCCAAGCCGATCGCCTCTTGGAGGTGCGGTTGGGTGTCGATTGAGTAACAGACCTTGATGTGAGGCAAAATCTCCGCCTCGGGTCGGGCACAAGTCCGGCCTCTCACGCGTTACGTGCGCTGGAGACACCGCAGACACCCAGAGGGGGAGAGCGACATGGCAACGGACTACGACACCCCACGCAAGACCGACGATGACGTCAACGAGGACAGCATCGAAGAGCTGAAGGCTCGCCGGAACGACAAGTCGACCTCGTCGGTCGACGTCGACGAGTTCGAGGCCGCCGAAGGGCTGGAGCTGCCCGGCGCGGACCTTTCCAACGAGGAGCTGGCCGTCCGCGTGCTGCCGAAGCAGCAGGACGAGTTCACCTGCATGAGCTGCTTCCTGGTGCACCACCGCAGCCAGCTGGCAGAGGAGAAGAACGGCCAGCCGATCTGCCGCGACTGCGCGGCCTAAAGGACGCAGGACCGGCGTGAGCGCGGAGCAGGGCGACGCGAGCGTCGAGCGGGGCCGGGCGGCCTCGCTCGCGACCGCCGTCGCCCACGGGGCCCGCACGGGCAGGCGAGGGGCGCGGACGCGGCTGACCACCGTCGTCGAGCGCATCCTCGCGGCTGCCCCGCGCATTCCGGTCCGCGACCTGGCCACCTTGCGCGCGCAGTACCCCGGGCTCGGCCCGGAGGAGCTCGCGGACAGGCTGGTGGCCGGTGCCCTCAAAGGCACCTCCGCGGTGGGTGCGGGCGTCGGAGCCGCGGCGATGCTGCCGGTCCCGCCCGCCATGCCCACCGAACTGGCGACCGAGATCGTCGGCGTCGCCTCGATAGAGTTCAAGCTCGTCGCCGAGCTGCACGAGGTCTACGGCCTGCGTGCCCCCGGCAACCGGATGCAGCGCACCGCGGCCTATCTCAGCGGATGGGCCGAGGAGCGGGGCATCGATGTGGCCGTCCCCGCCAGCGTCAACGCCGCCCTGGGCGGGCAGCTCAGGCGCGAGCTGCGGCAGCGGGTGATCAGGCGCTCCTTCCGCAGCCTGCCGATCCTGGCGCCCTTCATGGTGGGCGCGGCCGTCGGAGCAGCGATGAACCGCCGGGACACGCTCAAGCTGGCCCAGAAGGTGCGCGCGGACCTGCGTACCCGGCAGGTGCCCTGGCACACCCTGCCGGCCGCCGCCGCGTAGGACCGCCGCCGCACGGGACCGCCCCAGGGCCGCCTCGGGAGCGGCTGCCGCGCAAGGCCGTACAAGACCGGGCAGCACCCGGTCGGCCGCCGGTCAGCCGGTGCGCACCGACTCCAGCGCCGCGGCCAGCCGCCGCGGATCACGCGTGGACAGGTAGACGTACGGCGTCGGGTCGGCCGGATCGGTGACCTCCACCCGCAGCGCCGTGGGGATGTACCCACGCAGCAGCATGAACGCCCGCGGATCGGCCTTGTGGGTGCGCCAGGCGGCCGCCTCGGCGGCGTCCAGCACCTCGGCGGCGCCCAGGGCGGTCACCGGGATCTTCGCGTCCCCGGCGACCAGCGAGCCGGCCACGACCCGGATCCGCGCCGAGCCGTAGGAGCTGACCAGTGCGGTGGCCAGCACGCCCGCGCCGATCAGCCCGCCCAGCATCGGCAGCGTGCCGTACGGCAGCAGGATCAGCCCCATCGCGACCCCCGACAGAACCGCGATGAACCACCAGGAACGGGGAGCGGTCAGACGCTCTTCGTAAGACTGCATGAAGGCAAGCTTGGCACGGCGGCCGATCCGCCCCTTCCGCGCGGGTAAGGTTCGGCGCTGTGAGTGGAAGAACGACAGTGCTGACGCCGCCCGACGGTGCCAAGCCACCGGTACGCCACCCCGACGCGCCCGCGCCCGGGGAGATCATCGGCGCGCACTACGACCAGTGCTTCGGCTGTGGTGCCGGGCAGCCGCACGGGCTGCACCTGGCGGCCCGCGCGGGCGAGGGCGTCACTCTGACGGCAGAGTTCACCGTGCAGCCCGCCCATCAGGGCGCGCCCGGCCTGGCGCACGGTGGAGTGCTGGCGACCGCGCTGGACGAGACCATCGGCGCCCTCCAGTGGCTGCTGCGGGTGATCGCGGTGACCGGACGGCTGGAGACCGACTTCATTCTTCCGGTGCCGGTCGGCACCGTGCTGCACCTGGACGCCCGGGTGAACGCGGTGCACGGCCGCAAGATCTACTCCACCGCCACCGGCCGGATCGGCGGCCCGGACGGGCCGGTCGCGGTCAGGGCCGACGCCCTCTTCATCGAGGTGAACGTCGACCACTTCATCGAGAACGGCCGCCCGGAAGAGATCAACGCGGCCCTCGCCGACCCCGACCAGGTCCGGGTGGCGCGGGCCTTCGAGGTGAACCCGTGACCGTGACCGCAGTGAACAGGAGGACGGCGTGACCCGGATGCCGGTCGACGTGTTGATCCGCAGGGTGGACCCCGAGGTACCCCTGCCCGTGTACGCGCACCCAGGAGACGCCGGCGCCGACCTGGTGACCACCGAGGCCGCCGTGCTGGCGCCGGGGGAGCGCGCGGTGCTGCCCACCGGCGTGTCCATCGCGCTGCCGGACGGGTACGCGGCCTTCGTGCATCCGCGGTCCGGACTCGCCGCCCGCTGCGGTGTGGGGATGGTGAATGCCCCGGGGACGGTCGATGCCGGGTACCGTGGAGAGATCAAGGTGATCGTGGTCAATCTGGACCCGCGCGAGAGTGTGCGGTTCGAGCGCTTCGACCGGATCGCCCAATTGGTCGTCCAGCAGGTCGAGAAGGTGCGCTTCCACGAGGTCGCGGAGCTGCCCGGTTCGGCCCGGGCCGATGGGGGCTTCGGGTCCACCGGCGGTCATGCCTCGGTGGACGGCTCGACGGGTGGGAATGGATACGCATCGGTCGGTTCCGACCGGGAAGGACAGTGACGTGTTCGGACGTCGCCGCAAGCGCAGCGAGGAGGACGTCGAGGAGATCGGCGTGACCTCCGAGGAGTTGACCGACGCGGGCGAGACCGCCGAGGACGCCGGCCGGGTCAGCCTGCCGCCGGCGCCGCGCCCGGACGGCCCGTGGGACGTCTCCGAGGTACGGCAGCCCGGCGAGGGCCGGGTCGACCTGGGCGGCCTGTTCGTGCCGGGTGTGGAGGGCATGGAGCTGCGGGTGGAGGTCGCCGGTGACGCGATCGTCGCCGCGACGGTGGTGCTGCGGGACAGCGCCGTACAGCTCCAGGCCTTCGCCGCCCCCAAGAACGAGGGCATCTGGCGCGAGGTCCGCGAGGAGATCGCGGGCGGCATCACCCAGCAGGGCGGGGTCGTCGACGAGGTCGAGGGCCCGCTCGGCTGGGAGCTGCGTGCCCAGGTGCCGGTGCAGCTGCCGGACGGGACCAACGGCGTGCAGATGGTGCGCTTCATCGGCGTGGACGGGCCCCGCTGGTTCCTGCGCGGAGTGATCTCCGGCCAGGGCGCGGTGAAGCCCGAGACCGGCAGCCTGCTGGAGGCGGTCTTCCGGGACACCGTCGTGGTGCGCGGCGAGGGGCCGATGGCCCCCCGCGACCCGATCGTCCTCAAGCTGCCGGAGGACGCCCAGATGGTGCCGGACGGCGTCCAGCAGGAGGAGGCGCGGGGCTCGCGGTTCGCGGGCGGCGCCGACCGACTGCAGCGCGGCCCGGAGATCACCGAGGTGCGCTGACCGGCCTGAATAGGCGGTTCCGGTGGGCCGTACTCCCGATTCGGGAGTACGGCCCACCGGCGTTTTTGCAGGTCAGAGCGGTGGGCGTATGAAAGTCGTCAAGGGCGCGCTAATGGCCGTAAGGGAGCCGTCAACACCGGCCGCAACCGGTCACCGAGACGGTTTCCTCTAGGGGTCAGTTCAACCGAACCTCTAGGAGCATCCGATGGCCGACGTGGCCTTCGTACTCGCCACGGTCGCGGTCTTCGCGCTGGTGGCCTTCGTCGCCAAGGGGGTGGCGAAGCTGTGAGCGCCGAGAACGTCGTCGGTCTGATCGTGGCCGTCGCCCTGCTGGGCTACCTGGTCCTCGCTCTTGTCTTCCCGGAGAGGTTCTGAGCACTGCGATGAGTTCCGAACTCGCTGGGGTGCTCCAGCTCGTCGCGCTCATCGGAGCGCTCGCCCTGGTGTACCGCCCACTCGGCGACTACATGGCCGCCGTGTACAGCTCCGACAAGCACCTGCGTGTCGAGAAGCTGATCTACCGCTCCATCGGCGCCAACCCCAACGCCCAGATGCGCTGGCCCGCCTACCTGCGGGGCGTGCTCGCCTTCTCCGCGGTGAGCGTGCTCTTCCTGTACGGGCTGCAGCGCCTCCAGGACCGCCTCCCGGGGTCGCTGGGCTTCACGCCCATCAGCCCCTCCCAGGCGTTCAACACCGCCGCCTCCTTCGTCGCCAACACCAACTGGCAGTCCTACTCGGGCGAGCAGTCCATGGGACACCTGGTGCAGACCGGCGGCCTGGCGGTGCAGAACTTCCTCTCCGCCGCGGTCGGCATCTCGGTGGCGATCGCCCTGGTGCGCGGCTTCGCCCGCCCCCGAGCTCTCGGCTCCGCTCGAGCAGGGGGGACCCCCCTCCGTACCGGTGAGCTGGGCAACTTCTGGGCGGACCTGGTCCGCGGCACCGTCCGCATCCTGATCCCGCTGGCGGTCATCGCCGCGGTGGTGCTGGTGGCGTGTGGCGCCATCCAGAACTTCTCCGGCATCCACGAGGTCGGTCAGTTCGGCGGCGGCGGTCAGCAGACGAACGGCGGCGCGGTGGCCTCCCAGGAGGCCATCAAGGAGATCGGCACCAACGGTGGCGGCATCTTCAACGCCAACTCCGCCCACCCCTTCGAGAACCCGAACGCCTTCACCAATCTCTTCGAGATCTTCCTGATCCTGGTCATCCCCTTCTCGCTGACCCGGACCTTCGGCAAGCTCGTCGGCAACGTCAGGCAGGGCTACGCGATCCTCGCCACGATGGGTGTCATCTGGGTGGCCTTCACGGCGCTGATGATGTGGACCGAGTTCCACGGCAGCGGCCCGGCGCTGGAAGCGGCGGGCGGCGCGATGGAGGGCAAGGAGCAGCGCTTCGGCGTCGGCGCCTCCGCGATCTTCTCGACGAGCACGACGCTCACCTCGACCGGCGCGGTGGACTCCTTCCACTCCTCCTTCACCGGCCTCGGCGGCGGCATCCAGTTGCTCGGCATGATGCTCGGCGAGATCGCGCCCGGCGGCGTCGGCTCCGGCCTCTACGGCATGCTCGTCATGGCGATCATCGCGGTCTTCATCGCGGGCCTCATGGTCGGCCGGACGCCGGAATACCTCGGCAAGAAGATCGGCTCGCGCGAGATCAAGCTCGCCGCCTGCTACATCCTGATCACCCCGACGCTGGTGCTGGGCTTCACCGCCCTGTCGATGGCGCTGTCCACCCCGCCGGACTCGATCCTCAACTCGGCCGACCACTCGGTGAACGGCAGCGGCGCCCACGGCTTCTCCGAGGTGCTCTACGCCTTCACCTCCGGCGCCAACAACAACGGCTCCGCCTTCGGTGGCCTGAACGCCAACACCACCTGGTACAACACCACGATCGGTCTGGCCATGCTGCTCGGCCGCTTCCTCCCCATGGTGTTCGTCCTGGCGCTCGCCGGCTCGCTGGCCGAGCAGAAGCCCGTCCCGGAGACGGCGGGCACCCTGCGCACCGAGAAGCCGCTCTTCGCGGGGCTGCTGGTCGGCGCAATCATGATCATCACCGGTCTGACCTACTTCCCGGCACTGGCCCTTGGCCCGATGGCGGAGGGACTCGCATGAGCACCACCACACCCGTACGCAAGGTTCCCGAGAGCGAGGGCGAGCACATCCAGCAGCCCGAGTCGAGTGCGAGCCGGGTCTCCGGCGGCCTCTTCGACCCCACGCAGCTGGTGAAGTCCCTGCCGGACGCCTTCCGCAAGCTCGACCCGCGGATCATGGTCAAGTCCCCGGTGATGTTCGTGGTCGAGATCGGCTCGGTGGGCACCACGGTGCTGGCCCTGAAGGACCCCGGTTACTGGTTCGGCTGGGCCATCGCCATCTGGCTGTGGCTGACCGTGATCTTCGCCAACCTTGCCGAGGCGGTCGCCGAGGGCCGCGGCAAGGCGCAGGCCGACACCCTGCGCAAGGCCAAGACCGACACCGTCGCGCGCCGCCTGTCCGAGGACGGCAGGAGCGAGGAGCAGGTGCCCGGCACCGCGCTGCGCGTGGGCGACCTGGTGGTCTGCGAGGCGGGCGACGTCATCCCCGGTGACGGTGACGTCGTCGAGGGCGTCGCCTCGGTCGACGAGTCGGCGATCACCGGCGAGTCGGCCCCGGTCATCCGGGAGTCCGGCGGCGACCGGTCCGCGGTGACCGGTGGCACCAAGGTGCTCTCCGACCGCATCGTCATCAAGATCACCACCAAGCCCGGCGAGACCTTCATCGACCGGATGATCAACCTCGTCGAGGGTGCCGCCCGGCAGAAGACGCCGAACGAGATCGCGCTGAACATCCTTCTCGCGTCGCTCACCATCGTCTTCCTGCTCGCGGTGGTCACCCTCAAGCCGTTCGCGATCCACGCGGGGGCCGACAGCGAGACCTCGATGATCGTGCTGGCCGCGCTGCTGGTCTGCCTGATCCCCACCACCATCGGCGCGCTGCTCTCCGCGATCGGCATCGCCGGTATGGACCGGCTGGTCCAGCGCAACGTGCTGGCGATGTCCGGACGCGCCGTCGAGGCCGCCGGCGACGTCTCCACGCTGCTGCTCGACAAGACCGGCACCATCACCTACGGCAACCGCCAGGCGGCGGAGTTCGTGCCCGTCAAGGGCACCACGGCCGCCGAGGTGGCGGACGCCGCCCAGCTCTCCTCGCTCGCCGATGAGACGCCCGAGGGCCGCTCGATCGTCGTCCTGGCCAAGGAGAAGTACGGCCTGCGCGAACGTCACGAGGGTGAGCTGGTGGGTGCCGAGTGGGTGCCCTTCACCGCCCAGACCCGCATGTCCGGCGTCGACCTCGAAGAGGACGGCGTGGCCCGCAAGGTCCGCAAGGGCGCGACCGCCTCGGTGATCACCTGGGTCAAGGAGCGGGGCGGCACGGTCGCGGCCGACGCCGACCAGCTCGCCAACGAGATCTCCGAAGCCGGCGGCACCCCGCTGCTGGTCGCCGTGGAGGACGGCAGGGGCGCCCGCGTCCTCGGCGTCATCCACCTCAAGGACGTCGTCAAGGACGGCATGCGGGAGCGGTTCGAGGAGCTGCGCCGCATGGGCATCAAGACCGTCATGATCACGGGCGACAACCCGCTCACCGCCAAGGCGATCGCCGAAGAGGCGGGCGTGGACGACTTCCTCGCGGAGGCCACGCCCGAGGACAAGATGGCGCTGATCAAGCGGGAGCAGGCGGGGGGCAAGCTGGTCGCGATGACCGGTGACGGCACCAACGACGCCCCGGCGCTGGCCCAGGCGGACGTCGGCGTCGCCATGAACACCGGTACCTCGGCCGCCAAGGAGGCCGGGAACATGGTGGACCTGGACTCCAACCCGACCAAGCTCATCGAGATCGTCGAGATCGGCAAGCAGCTGCTCATCACGCGCGGCGCGCTGACCACCTTCTCGATCGCCAACGACGTCGCGAAGTACTTCGCGATCATCCCGGCGATGTTCGCGGCGGTGAAGGGCTACGAGGGCCTGGACACCCTCAACATCATGCAGCTGCACTCGACCGAGTCGGCGATCCTCTCCGCGGTGATCTTCAACGCGCTGATCATCGTCGCGCTGGTGCCGCTCGCCCTGAAGGGTGTGCGCTACCGCCCGATGAGCGCGGACAAGATGCTCCGCCGCAACCTGGCCGTCTACGGCCTGGGCGGGCTCATCGCGCCGTTCATCGGCATCAAGATCATCGACCTGCTCATCACTCTCATCCCTGGCATCGGGTGACGACCATGAACACTTCCGTACGCGGCGCCGCCCGACTGGTGGGCGCGGGGCTCCGAGCCCTGCTCGTGCTCACCCTGGTCTGCGGCGTCATCTATCCGCTCGTCGTCACGGGCATCGCCCAGGCGGCGTTCCGGGACAACGCCAACGGCTCCGAGATCACCTCCGGCGGCAAGGTCGTCGGCTCCGAGCGCATCGGCCAGACCTTCGACCTCGACAAGACCGACGAGGAGGGCAACCCGCTGCCGGACCCGAAGTGGTTCCAGCCCCGGCCGTCCGCGGCGGGCACCAACGCCTACAACACCAAGTACAAGATCATCGTGTCGGGTGCCTCCAACCTGGCCGCGGACAGCCAGGTGCTCCTGGACGCCGTGAACGACCGCCGCGGGTCGGTCGCCGAATTCAACGACGTCGACCCCAAGGACGTGCCGGTGGACGCGCTCACCGCCTCCGGCTCCGGCATAGACCCGGACATCTCCCCGGAGTACGCCGAGCTCCAGATCAAGCGGGTGGCCAAGAACCACCCCAAGCTGACCGAGGCCCAGGTCGCCAAGTTGGTCGACGACCACACCGACGGCCGGATCCTCGGCTTCATGGGCGAGCCCCGCGTCAACGTCCTGAAGCTCAACATCGCGCTCAAGGAGCTCGACGCCAAGAGCTGAACCGCGACGCGACAGTGCGGCGGCCCGCGCCCCATGGGGGAGGCGCGGGCCGCCGCCGGCGCGTTCAAGCCGCCGCCGTCTGCGTTCAAAGAAGGACGCACCCCGGGGCTACCAGACGTCGCCGTCCCGCCAGTCGCAGGTCAGCTCGCCGGTCATCTCCAACGGCGCGCCCAGCGGCAGGACGTAGGTGGATCCGTCCTCCTCCGGGGTGCGCTCGATCCCGGTCGGGGTGAGTGCCGAGGTGGTGCCCCGCCACAGCTGCCAGCCCAGGGCCTGGTAGAACGCACCCGCCTCGTCGGCGGCCGACAGCGCGCCCAGCTCGTACGCCCCGCGCACCACCCGGTCCAGCGCTTCCATCACCGCCGCGCCGTATCCCTGCCTGCGGCGGTCGGCGCGCACCGCGACGCCCTCCACATAGCCGGTACGCAGCGCCCGGCCCTGGTGCACCAGCCGGCGCTGGATCACCGCGCCGTGGGCGATCAGCACGCCGTCCTCCCAGATCAGCGCGTGCGTGCCGCCGATGGTGTGGTCCCAGTCGGCGTCGCCGAAGTCCCCCTCGAAGGCGTCGTCGAGCAGCGCCCGGATCGCCGAGAGCGCCGCCGGGTCCAGGGCCGAGGTGTGCAGGAGCTGTGTCCGCGTTAAGTCCGTCATGCCGGGCATGATCGCAACCCGCACCGGTGTGTGCCAGGCGTTTTCCGCGCCGCCGCCGGACGTCAGAGCCGCGTCAAAGACTGGCCATCAGCCGTCACCTGGTCTGATTCGTCCCTTCTGGGGGTCGTACAGTCAGCAGTGCATTCGAATGAGCCGGGCGGTCTACCGGCCCGGGCACGAAAATGGGGCCATGGCACGCGGAAAGTTCAGGATCTACCTCGGCGCGGCGCCGGGCGTCGGCAAGACCTATTCGATGCTCTCCGAGGGCCACCGGCGTGTCGAGCGAGGTACGGACCTCGTGGTCGGCTTCGTGGAGCACCACGGCCGCCCCCGCACCGAGGTGATGCTGCACGGACTGGAAGAGGTCCCGCGCCGCACGATGGAGTACCGGGGGACGACCTTCACCGAGATGGACGTGGACGCGGTCCTCGCCCGCCGTCCCGCCGTCGTCCTCGTCGACGAGCTGGCGCACACCAACGTCCCCGGCTCCCGGAACACCAAGCGCTGGCAGGACATCGAGGAGCTGCTCCAGGCCGGCATCGACGTCATCTCCACCGTCAACATCCAGCACCTGGAATCGCTGGGCGACGTGGTCGAGTCGATAACCGGCATCCGGCAGCGCGAGACCGTGCCCGACGAGGTCGTCCGCCGCGCCGACCAGATAGAGCTGGTCGACATGTCGCCGCACGCCCTGCGCCGCCGCATGGCGCACGGCAACATCTACAAGCCGGACAAGATCGACGCCTCCCTGTCCAACTACTTCCGGCCCGGCAACCTCACCGCCCTGCGGGAGCTCGCGCTGCTGTGGACCGCCGACCGGGTCGACGAATACCTCCAGCAGTACCGGACCGAGCACAGCGTCTCCACCATCTGGAGCGCCCGCGAGCGCATCGTGGTCGGCCTCACCGGCGGGCCCGAAGGCCGCACCCTGATCCGCCGGGCCGCCCGGATGGCGGCCAAGGGCGCCGGCGGCGAGATCCTCGCCGTCTACATCGCCCGCAGCGACGGGCTGACCTCGGCCTCCCCGAAGGAGCTGGCCGTCCAGCGCACCCTGGTCGAGGACCTCGGCGGAACCTTCCACCACGTCATCGGCGAGGACATCCCGCACGCCCTGCTGGAGTTCGCGCGCGGCGTCAACGCCACCCAGATCGTGCTGGGCTCCAGCCGCCGCAAGGCATGGCAGTACATCTTCGGGCCCGGCGTCGGCGCCACCGTCGCCCGCGACTCCGGCCCCGACCTGGACGTCCACATCGTCACCCACGACGAGGTCGCCAAGGGGCGGGGGCTCCCCGTCGCCCGAGGCGCCCGGCTCGGCCGGTCCCGGATCATCGCCGGCTGGCTGGTCGGCGTGGTCGGGCCCGTCCTCCTCTCCCTCCTGCTGATCGGCACCAACCCCAACCCCGACTCCTACGACTCCGGGCCGGGCTTCGCCAACGAGGTGCTGCTCTTCCTCTTCCTCAACGTGGTGGCGGCACTGGCCGGCGGCATGCTGCCGGCCCTGGCCTCCGCGGCCTTCGGCTCCCTGCTGCTCAACTACTTCTTCACCCCGCCCACCCGCACGCTGACCGTCCAGGACCCCAAGAACATCGTCGCGATCGTGATCTTCTTCGCGGTCGCCGTCCTGGTCGCCTCCGTCGTCGGCACCGCCGCCCGCCGTACCCACCAGGCCGCCCGGCTGCGCGCCGAGTCCGAGGTGCTCTCCTACCTCGCGGGCAGCGTGCTCCGCGGCGAGACCAGCCTGGAGGCGCTGCTGGAACGGGTCCGGGAGACCTTCTCCATGGACTCGGTGGCGCTGCTGGAACGGGCCGGCGACGTCGATCCGTGGACCTGCGCGGGCAGCGCGGGCAGCGGCGACGCCCCGCCGCCGCGGCGGCCCGAGGACGCGGACGTCGACATGCCGGTCGGCGACCACATGGCGCTGGCGCTCAGCGGCCGGGTGCTGCCCGCCGAAGACCGCCGGGTGCTCTCCGCCTTCGCCGCCCAGGCCGTCGTCGTCCTCGACCGGCAGCGGCTGGTGGGCGAGGCCGAGCGGGCCCACGAACTGGCCGAGGGCAACCGCATCCGCACCGCGCTGCTCGCCGCCGTCAGCCACGACCTGCGCACCCCGCTGGCCGCCATCAAGGCGGCCGTCACCTCGCTGCGCTCCGACGACGTGGCCTGGTCCGAGGAGGACGAGGCGGAGCTGCTGGAGGGCATCGAGGACGGCGCCGACCGCCTCGACCACCTGGTCGGCAACCTCCTCGACATCTCCCGGCTGCAGACCGGCACCGTCACCCCGCTGATCCGCGAGATCGACCTCGACGAGGTGGTGCCGATGGCGCTGGTCGGTGTCCCGGAGAACAGCGTCACCCTCGACATCCCCGAGGAACTGCCGATGGTCGCCGTCGACCCGGGCCTGCTGGAGCGCAGCGTCGCCAACATCGTCGAGAACGCCGTGAAGTACAGCCCGCCCGGCACCCCCGTCCTGGTGGCCGCCAGCGCGCTGGGCGAGCGCGTGGAGCTGCGCGTCGCCGACCGGGGCCCGGGTGTCCCGGACAGCGCCAAGGACCGCATCTTCGCCCCCTTCCAGCGGTACGGCGACGCCCCGCGCGGCGCCGGGGTGGGCCTCGGCCTCGCCGTCGCCCGCGGCTTCGCGGAGGCGATGGGCGGCCGGCTCACCGCCGAGGACACCCCCGGCGGCGGGATGACCATGGTGCTCACCCTCCAGGTCGCGCCGGGACGCCCGCCGGCCCGCCCGGAACTTCCCGCCCAGGTCACCTCGTGACCGGCCGCGACGCAACAGCCCGGCCACCCCACCACCGCCCCGGCCACGACAGCACAGAAAGGCAGGCCGTCCCATGCCGCATCCTTCCGGCGGCCCTCTTCCAGCGACCGCTGTGAGTGCCCCCAGGACGCCCGTGAGGGTGCTCGTGGTGGATGACGAGCCGCAGATCGTCCGCGCCCTCGTCATCAACCTCAAGGCCCGCAAGTACGAGGTGGATGCCGCCCCGGACGGCGCGACCGCCCTCCAGCTCGCCGCCGCCCGCCACCCGGACGTCGTCGTCCTCGACCTCGGGCTGCCCGACATGGACGGCGTCGAGGTGATCAAGGGGCTGCGCGGCTGGACCCGGGTCCCGATCCTGGTGCTCTCCGCCCGGCAGACCTCCGACGAGAAGGTCGAGGCGCTCGACGCCGGAGCCGACGACTACGTCACCAAGCCCTTCGGCATGGACGAGCTGCTGGCCCGCCTGCGCGCCGCGGTGCGCCGCGCCGAGCCCTCGGGTCAGAGCGAGGACCCGGTCGTGGTGCGGACCGACGCGTTCACCGTCGACCTCGCCGCCAAGAAGGTCAACCGCGGCGGCCGCGACATCCGGCTGACGCCCACCGAATGGCACCTGCTGGAGGTGCTGGTCCGCAACACCGGCCGCCTGGTCAGCCAGAAGCAGCTGCTCCAGGAGGTGTGGGGCCCGGCCTACGGCACCGAGACCAACTACCTGCGCGTCTACATGGCCCAGCTGCGCCGCAAGCTGGAGACCGACCCCTCCCACCCCCGCCACTTCATTACCGAGCCGGGGATGGGCTACCGCTTCGAGGGCTGAGGGCTGGCGTGTCGGCCGGGGGTCCGGGGGTTGTCCCCCGGGAGACGGCGTATTACCGAGCCGGGGATGGGCTACCGCTTCGAGGGCTGACCCGGGGCGCGAGCGGGGGGTCACCGGGCCGGGCCGATGCGGTGGCGCCCGGACCGGTGAAGCGGTCAGGGCTCCCCGGTACGCTGGCCGTATGAGTGCCGAATCCCGATCCGACAAGCCCGCCGGCCGGTTCCGCCGGATGCTCGACCGGCTGTCGAGCTCCCAGGAGGAGCTCCACTCCGCAGAGCTGGAGCAGGACGCGGAGAACGCGGGCTGCACCAAGATCGGCGAGTGTGGCGACCGGCAGATAGTGATGGTGACCGGTACGCTTCGCACGGTCACGCTGCGGCCGCGGGCCGGGGTGCCCGCCCTGGAGGCGGAGCTCTACGACGGCACCGCCGCCCTGGACGTGGTGTGGCTGGGCCGCCGCTCCATCATCGGGATAGAGCCGGGCCGCAAACTCATCGCCACCGGCCGGATCTCCATGAGTCACGGGCGCCGGGTGCTGTTCAACCCCAAGTACGAACTCCGACCGCTCGGACAGGAGTAGCGGGTGACGACGTCTGACGACAAGCAGACCTTGACCGATCAGAACGCCGGGGGGGTCGCGCACGCCTCCGCAGCGCAACGCTCCGCCGCGCCGGACGCCGACGCGCGGGCCGCGGACGCCGCCCAGAGCAGGGCGGCGGCCGACACCGCGCTGCTGGAGGCGTTCGGCGGGGTGCGCGGCATGGTGGACACCACCGTGCCCGGACTGGTCTTCGTCCTGTTCTACACGATCAAGCGGGACATCCATCTCGCGGCCATCGCGGCCCTCGGCCTGTCGATGCTGCTCGCGGTCGCCCGGCTGATCCGCAAGGAGACCCTCAAGCACGCCTTCAGCGGCGTCTTCGGGGTGGCCATCGGCGCGGTCTTCGCGATGATGTCCGGCGACGCCAAGAACTTCTACCTCCCCGGCATGCTCTACACGCTGGGGCTGGCGATCGCCTACGTCCTCTCCGCGATCTTCCGCTACCCGCTGATCGGTGTGCTGCTCGGCCCGATGCTCAAGGAGAACCTCTCCTGGCGCACCCGCAACCCGGGCCGGTTCACCGCCTACACCAAGGCCACCTGGGCGTGGGGGCTGGTCCTGCTCGCCAAGTCGGCCATCCTCTTCCCGCTCTACTGGTGGGGGGACGCCACGCAGCTGGGCTGGGTCAAGGTGGCGCTGGGCATTCCGCCGTTCCTGCTCTGCGTCTACCTGACCTGGATCTTCCTGGCGAAGGCCCCGCCGCCGATCGACGTGATCGCGGAGATGGAGGCCGAGGAGAAGGCCGAGCGGGAGCGCGTGGCTTCGCACCCCGGCGGGGCCTGAGACGCGTCAAGGGCCGGGGCCCGGGGCTCAGCCCCGGGCCCCGGCCCTTCTCATGCGCGCTACTCCTCGACGGTGTCCTCGCGGCGCACCGAGAGCAGATCCTCCAGCTGCTCCTCGCGCGCCGGAGCCGCCACGAACAGCAGCTCGTCCCCGGCCTCCAGCACATCGTCCTTGCTGGGCGTCAGCACCCGCGTGCCGCGGATGATGGTGACCAGGCTGGTGTCCTCCGGCCACGCCACCTCGCCGACCCGGGTGCCCGCCAGCGCCGCCTCCGGCGGCAGCGTCAGCTCGACCAGGTTCGCGTCGCCGTGGCTGAAGCGCAGCAGCCGCACCAGGTCGCCGACGCTGACCGCCTCCTCGACCAGGGCGGACATCAGGCGCGGCGTGGAGACGGCCACGTCCACCCCCCAGGCCTCGTTGAACAGCCACTCGTTCTTGGGGTTGTTGACCCGGGCCACCACCCGCGGCACCCCGTACTCGGTCTTCGCGAGCAGCGAGACGACCAGGTTCACCTTGTCGTCGCCGGTCGCGGCGATGACCACGTTGCAGCGCTGCAGCGCGGCCTCGTCGAGCGAGGTGATCTCGCAGGCGTCGGCCAGCAGCCACTCGGCCTGCGGCACCCGCTCCACCGAGATCGCGGTCGGCGCCTTGTCGATCAGCAGTACCTCGTGCCCGTTCTCCAGCAGCTCACCCGCGATGGAACGTCCCACCGCGCCCGCTCCGGCGATCGCAACCCTCATCGCGCGTCCTCCGGGCCCGTCTCGAACGCCGCCTCGACCTTCTCGACCTCGTCGGTGCGCATCATCACGTGCACCAGGTCCCCTTCCTGGAGCACCGTCTGTGAAGTCGGCAGCATCGCTTCGCCCAGGCGGGTGATGAACGCCACCCGGACCCCGGTCTCCTCCTGCAGTTTGCTGATCTTGTGCCCGACCCAGGTCGGGGAGGTGTGCACCTCGGCCAGCTGCACTCCGCCGCTCGGGTCCCGCCACAGCGGCTCCGAGCCGGAGGGGAGCAGCCGCCGCAGCATCTGGTCGGCGGTCCAGCGCACCGTGGCCACGGTGGGGATGCCGAGCCGCTGGTAGACCTCGGCGCGGCGCGGGTCGTAGATGCGGGCCGCGACGTTCTCCACGCCGAACATCTCGCGCGCCACCCGGGCGGCGATGATGTTGGAGTTGTCGCCGCTGCTGACCGCGGCGAACGCTCCGGCTTCCTCGATGCCCGCCTCGCGCAGGGTGTCCTGGTCGAAGCCGACCCCGGTCACCCGGCGGCCGCCGAATCCGGCGCCCAGCCTGCGGAAGGCCGTCGGGTCCTGGTCCACGACAGCGACCGTGTGACCCTGTGCCTCCAGGGTCTGAGCGAGTGCGGCGCCGACTCGGCCGCAGCCCATGATGACGACGTGCATCGTCCCGCTACCCCGCACTCCTGGCCGGCCCGCTGAATTCCGTAAACAACCCGCTCACATCTTCCTTCTCGGCTCACCCGGTGCGTCGGGACCGTCGATGGCCCCGGCGTGGCCGGGTCTGGACGCGTCAGGCAGGCGGAAAGCCGGCCCCTCGCATGTCTGAGTCCACCGTAGCGGGACCCGGGAAGGCAACTTGGAACGCATGGTCGATCCGGCGGCCTGGGGCCTGCGCGGGCGGTCAGACGGTGACGACCGTCACGCCCGCCTCGGTGAAGGCCTCGGCGAGGTCCCGTGGGACGGCGGCGTCGGTGACCAGGACGTCGACCTCGGCGGTGGCGCAGATACGGGCGAAGGCGCGCTCGCCCAGCTTGCTGGAGTCGGCGGCCACCACCACCCGCGCCGCCCGCTCGCACAGCAGCCGGTTGATCCTGGCCTCCGCCTCGTCATGGGCGGCGGCGCCCTCGCTCACATGGAAGGCGTTCACCCCCAGCACCGCGGTGTCCAGGGAGATCTGCCCGAGCACGCCGTCGGCGAGCGGCCCGATGAGCTCGTAGGACTGCGGCCGGGCCACCCCGCCGGTGACGACGATCTTGATGTGCGGGCGGACCGCCAGCTCGTTGGCGATGTTCAGGGCGTTGGTCACCACCGTCAGGGCCGGGGAGCCGTCCGCCGGCTCCGGCCGCACCGCGAGGGCGCGGGCGACCTCGGTGGTGGTGGTCCCCCCGGTCAGGCCGACCGCCTCGCCGGGCGCGATCAGCTCGGCCACGGCGCCGGCGATGCGCTGCTTCTCGGAGGCGCGGCGGGAGACCTTGTAGCGGAGCGGAAGCTCGTAGGAGACCCCGTGCACCACCG
Source organism: Streptomyces sp. JLBT605 (assembly GCF_058215555.1). NCBI lineage: Bacteria > Bacillati > Actinomycetota > Actinomycetes > Kitasatosporales > Streptomycetaceae > Streptomyces > Streptomyces sp. JLBT605. The sequence continues at coordinate 1,397,434 of NZ_CM177087.1, read as the reverse complement.
CCCCGCCCCGGGTGCGTACCAGCATCTGCTGCTCGGCGAGCTGGTCGAAGTCGCGCCGGATGGTCGCGGCCGAGACGCCGAGCGCGGTGGCCGCCTGCTCGACGTCCAGCCGGCCCTGCTCGACGAGTAGTTCCAGCAGTGCCTTCCAGCGGGCGTCCCGGGACATCCGGCCCCCTCCATCCGTCGATCGGGTCTGGTGGATCTGCTCTCGTCGATCGGCGGGCGGCGCTCCCGCCGTCTCACCGGTCCGATCGTCGATCGTCCCGTGACCCTAGCGCGACACGCTGTGATGCTTGATCGCGCTCGGAAGTCGCCGATATCTTGCAGAAACGCTCAACATTCGCCTCAGGGGTGGGAGTTCGCCGTGAGCCATGGAGAGAAGCAAGCCCGAACCGAAGCCGAGCAGGACATCCGCGCCGACATCGAGCGGGGCCGCACCGACGTGGAGCGGGAACTCGCCAGCCAGCCCGAGTGCTGGCGGCGGGCGGCCGGGCTGGCGGCCGCCCATGCCACCGTGCTCCCGCGCGCCGGAGAGCGGGTGGCCATCGTGGGGTGCGGCACCTCGCTGTTCATGGCGCAGGCCGCCGCGGGCTTGCGTGAGGGCGACGGACAGGGCGAGACGGACGCCTTCGCCGCCTCCGAGTTCCCCCTCGGCCGCCGCTACGACCGGGTCGTGGCGCTCACCCGCTCCGGGACCACGACCGAGGTGCTGGAACTGCTGGCCCGGCTGCGCGGCTCGGCCCGGACCACCGCGATCACCGCGGATCCCGCGACCCCGGTGATGACGGCCGCCGACGACGTGGTGGTGCTGGACTTCGCCGACGAGCGGTCCGTGGTGCAGACCCGCTTCGCCACCAGTGGGCTGACCCTGCTCCGCGCCCACCTGGGCCTGCACACGACGGACGCCGTCGCCGACGCCCGGACCGCGCTCGCCGAGCCGCTGCCGGCCGGGTTGGCCGACTGCTCGCAGTTCACCTTCCTCGGCCGTGGCTGGACGGTGGGTCTGGCCAACGAGGCGGCGCTGAAGATGCGGGAGGCGTCGCTGGCCTGGACCGAGTCCTATCCGGCGATGGAGTACCGGCACGGCCCCATCAGCATCACCGCACCGTCCACCGCGACCTGGATGCTGGGCGAGGCGCCCGAGGGGCTGGCCGAGCAGGTGCGGTCGGCCGGCGGGATGTGGGTCGCCGGCGGGCTGGACCCGCTCGCCGAGCTGGTGCGGGCGCAGCGGCTCGCGGTCGCCGTGGCGGCCGCCCGGGGGTTGGACCCGGACCGCCCGCGCCATCTGACCCGCTCGGTGATCCTCGACGGCTCCGGGCCCGGCGGAGGTGATTCCTGACCGCCGGGGGAGCGGTTCCCGGCTCCGCGAGGGCGGTTCCCGAGCGGGCGGCGGCGGTTTCTGACTCGGCGACAGCGGTTTCTGGCCCTGAGAAATAATTTGCTCTGGCAAAGTTCCGAGTCGGGCATTCCGGTTCGCTGTCGCCCGTACCCGCACAGACCTGAGTGCGCCCAAATCGGGTTACTCGCGGGTCAATCGGCGCCCCATCTCGCAAATTGTGATGGCGAAGGGACACTTGGTCACCAGCGCGACTAGGATGATCGCTGTATTCCGCTTCTGGACTCCTCTTGTCCTCTCGTCCACGAGGAACTGATGACAGATCACATATCGGAGGTGATGGTCTGGTGCCTGGGCGTGCTCGTATTGGTCGCTTCGGTGCTGCTGCTGCGTCAGCACCGGATCACCGCCACCGTGCGCAAGCGCAACGCCGTACTTGAAGACAGCCTGCGGTCGCGGGACGCGGAGATCCAGCACCTCGTCGCCGTCCGGCTGCCCGCCGCCGGGGATGCCTCGCCCCAGCCGGTCGCACCCCCCGGCCTCCTCGACGGACGGCTCGCCGGGACGGCGTACGCGCAGGGCCTGCAGGCCGCGGTGGACCTCTTCACCCAGGCCGTGGACCGGGCCCAGACCAAGGCCGACACCTCGGCCAAGGCCGCGCTCAAGGCGTCGATGCGGGCGCTCCAGGGCCTCGCGCACGAGCAGCAGATGTCCATCTCAGAGATGCAGGACCGGCACGACAACCCCGACGTCCTCCGCGACCTGCTGGAGATCGACCACGCGAACTCCCAGTTCGGCCGCCGGGCCCAGGCCATCGCCGTGCTCTGCGGATCCTGGCCCGGCCGGCAGCGTGCCGCCTCCTCCCTCAGCGACGTGGTGCGGGGCGCCAAGTCGCGCATCCGCGACTACCGCCGTATCCAGGTGCACTCCCAGATCGACATCGCGGTCATCAGCCGGGCCGTGGAACCGGTGGTGCTCGCCGTCGCCGAGCTGCTGGACAACGCCGCCCGCCACTCGCAGCCCAACACCACCGTCGAGGTGAGCCTCCAACCGGTGCACAACGGCGCCTGCGTGGTGATCGACGACGCCGGTGTCGGCATGGACGGCCAGGAGGTGCAGCGGGCCGGCGCCCTGCTGTCCGGGCACCGCCCGGTCGACGTCTCCCGGCTCGGCGACCCACCGCAGTTCGGCTTCCCGGTCATCGGGGTGCTCGCCGCGCGGTACGGCTTCAGCGTCTCGGTGGACACCCGGTCCCCCTACGGCGGCGTGCGGGCCGTCCTCTTCCTCCCCAGCGCGCTCCTCACCCACCTGGAACCGGACGGACCGCACCCCATGCAAGCCCCCGCGCCCGCCGCCGCGCAGCCCCGGACCCCCTCACAGCCCCGGCAGCACCGGAGCGCGCCGCCGGCCCCCGAGCCGCGCAGCCCGCTGGGCCACCCGCAGCCCGGCGACGACGTGCCGCGCAGCTACCCGTCGACCGCCGGCGGCCTGCCCAAGCGCCGCCGCCGGCAGCCGGCGGTCGACCAGCCGGCAATCGACCAGCCGGCGGACGACTGGCCGACGCCGGGCAGCCGGCCGCAGCCCGGACACGAGCCGGACACCGGCTCGCACCCCGTCCGCTCGGCGGAGGAGACCGCCCGGCGCATGGGGGCGTTCGCCCGCGGCACCCGATCCGGTCGTGCGGGCAACCGCGACGACGCCGCTGAGCACCACGATGAAGGGAATCGCCAGGCATGAACGACCACATGAACAACGAGTTGGGCTGGATGCTCGACGAGGTCGTGAAGATGCCGGAGGCGCGGCACGCGATCCTGCTCTCCGCGGACGGCATGCTCCGCGCCCACTCCGAGGGCATCGACCGTGACGAGGCGGAACGCCAGGCGGCCGCTCTCTCCGGCCTGCAGTCGATCAGCCGCAGCACCGCCGAGTTCTGCGACCGCCAGGAGACCCCCTGGCAGCAGACGCTCGTCGAGTTCGTCGGCGGATACGTCTTCCTCATCGCCGCCGGCCCCGGCGCCTACCTCGCGGTCTCCGCCGGCGCCGAGGTGGACATGGAGGCCGTCACCTACCGGATGCAGAAGCTCGTCGACCGGCTCGGCAAGGAGCTCACCAGCCCGCCGCGGCAGGACGCCTCGTGGCAGGGGATCGGCAGCCCGGCATGACCGCGCGGCGGCGTCAGGAACGAGGGCTGGTGCGGCCGTACGTCGTCACCGACGGCCGCGCCCACCCGACCCGCAACACCTTCGACCTGGTCACGCTGGTGATGGCGCACGGCGACCGGCCACTGGGCGGGCTCAGCCCCGAAAAGCGCAAGCTCATGGAGCTGTGCCTCGGCGGGGCGCTCTCGGTCGCCGAGGTCGCCGGCCATCTGCGGCTGCCCGTGAGCGTCACGAAGGTCCTGCTCGGCGACCTCGTCGACAGCGGTCACATCACCACCCGGTCACCCATCCCCTCGGCCCAGCTGCCCGAGGCCCAGCTCCTGCAGGAGGTGCTCGATGGACTCCGCGCTCGCCTCTGACAACGGCGTCTATCTGCGACAGTCCGTCCGGACAGCGGTGAAGCTGCTGGTCGTCGGGCACTTCGCGGTCGGCAAGACCACCTTCGTCGGCTCGCTGTCCGAGATCAAGCCGCTGCGCACCGAGGAGACGATGACGCAGGCCGGCGCACTCGTCGACGACCTCGCCGGCATCAAGGACAAGACGACCACCACGGTGGCGATGGACTTCGGGCGGCTCACCCTCAGCGACTCGCTCGTCCTCTACCTCTTCGGCGCACCCGGCCAGCAGCGCTTCACCCGGCTGTGGCAGGACATGACCCGCGGCGCGCTGGGCGCACTGGTGCTGGCCGACACCCGCCGCCTGGAGCAGTCCTTCGACGTCATGGGGCTGCTGGAGGAACACGGGCTGCCCTACGCGGTCGCCGTCAACCACTTCGAGGGATCCCCGGTCTTCGCCGAGGAGGAGATCCGCGAGGCGCTCGACCTGCTGCCCGAGACCCCGCTGGTCACCTGTGACGCCCGCGACCGGACCTCCTCCACCCAGGCACTGATCTCCCTCGTGCAGTACCTGCACTCCCGTACCACCCAGGAGCATGTGTGACCTACCGCCCCGACGCCGGCACCGTGCCGCCCCCCGGCTGCCCCGCACACACCGGCTCAGACGGCCACCCCACCGCGAGCGTGCCGCTGTACGGCCCCGACTTCGCCGCCGACCCGCAGGCCGTCTACGCCCGGCTGCGCACCTACGGCCCCACCGCCCCGGTCGAGTTGGCCCCCGGCGCGCACGCCACCCTCGTCACCGGCTACCACGCCGCACTCGAAGTGCTGCGCAGCCCGGAGAAGTTCGCCAAGGACTCCCGCCGCTGGAAGGCCCTGGCCGACGGCCGGGTCGCCCCGGACAACCCGGTGGTGCCGATGATGCACTACCGCCCCAACTGCCTCTTCGCGGACGGCGAGGCCCACGCCCGGCTGCGCCAGCCGGTGACCGACAGCCTCGCCCGGGTGGACCCCACCGCGCTGCGCGGCTACGTCGAGCGCAGCGCCGACACCCTCATCGACGAGTTCGCCCCCACCGGCGAGGCGGACCTCCTCGGCGACTACGCCAAGGTGCTGCCGCTGATGGTCTTCCAGCAGCTCTTCGGCTGCCCGCCCGCGCTCGGCGAGCGGCTGGTCGCCGGCATGTCCGGGATCTTCGACGGGGTGGACGCCGAGCGGGCCAACGCCCTGCTCACCGAGACCTGCATCGAGCTGATCTCGCTCAAGCGCCGCCGCCCCCAGGCGGACATCACCTCCTGGATGCTGGCCCACCCCGTCCAGCTCACCGACGAGGAGATGATCCACCAGCTCGTCGTCCTGATGGGTGCCGGAACCGAACCCCAGCAGAACCTGATCACCAACGCGCTCCGGCTGCTGCTCTCCGACGACCGCTTCGCCGGCGACCTGTCCGGCGGCAGCCTCCCGGTGGAGGACGCGCTGGACGAGGTGCTGTGGCTGGACCCGCCGATGGCCAACTACGGCATCCACTACCCCGTCCACGACCTGGACTTCGGGGGAGTGCGGCTGCGTGAGGGCGAGCCGGTCGTGGTCAGCTTCGCCGCCGCCAACAACGACCCCGTCCTCGCCTCCGACCACCGCGCCGGCAACCGCGCCCACCTCTCCTGGAGCGCCGGCCCGCACACCTGCCCCAGCAAGGACGCGGCCCGGCTGATCGCGGCCGTCGCCGTGGAGAAGCTGCTGGACCGGGTACCTGACATCGAGCTCGCCGTCCCGGCCGACCAGCTCCGGTGGCGGCCCGGCCCCTTCCACCGCGCACTCGCCGCGCTGCCCGTCCGCTTCCCCCCGGTGCCCCTCACCGTGACGACGCCGCTGCCGAACCTGGCGCCCGCACCCGAGGCCGCACCCGCGCGTGACCACATCGACGACACCTCTGGAGACAGCCGATGGAACGCCAGCCCAGCCAGCCGGCCCCTTTTGTCATCGACCCCACAGGCCGCGACATCCACGCCGAAGCCGCAGCGATCCACGCCCGGGGGGCGGCGACGCCTGTGGAGCTCCCTGGCGGCGTGGTGGCGTGGGCAGTAACCCGGCAGCCCCTGCTCAAACAGCTCCTCACCGACCCGCGCGTCTCCAAGGACCCGAACCGGCACTGGCCCCGCTGGATCAACGGCGAGATCTCCCCCGAGTGGCCGCTGTTCACCTGGGTCGCCGTGCGGAACATGTTCACCGCCTACGGAGCCGACCACAAGCGCCTGCGCACCCTGGTCGCCAAGGCGTTCACCGCGCGGCGCACCGCCGCCCTGCGCCCCCGCATCGAGGAGATGACCGCCGAGCTCCTCGACGCGTTCGCCGCCACCGCCCCGGGCGAGGTGGTGGACCTGCGTGAGGGCTACGCGTACCCCATCCCGATCCAGGTGATCTGCGAGCTGTTCGGCGTCGAGGACGAGCCCACCCGGCTGCGGCTGCGGGCCTGCGTCGACAGCATCTTCCACACCTCGGCCGACCCCGAGGAGGTCACCGCCACCTACGCCGAGATCTACGCCGTCCTCGGCGAGCTGGTCGCCCGCAAGCGCGAGCGGCCCGGCGACGACCTCACCAGCGGGCTGATCGCCGCCCGCGACGAGGACGGCGACTCCCGGCTCACCGAGCAGGAGCTGGTCGACACCCTGCTGCTGATGATCAGCGCCGGGCACGAGACCACCGTCAACCTCCTCGACAACGCCATCCACGCCCTGCTCACCCACCCCGAGCAGCTGGAGCACGTCCGGGCCGGCCGCGCCGACTGGGACGACGTGATCGAGGAGACCCTGCGGGTCCAGGCCCCGGTGGCCAGCCTCCCGCTGCGCTACGCCGTGGAGGACATCGAGCTCGACGGCGGCGTGGTGCTGCGCAAGGGCGACGCGATCGTCGCCGCCTACCTCGCGGCCGGTCGCGACCCCGAGCTGCACGGCGACGACGCGGCCGCCTTCGACGTCACCCGCAAGCTCAAGGACCACCTGGCCTTCGGACACGGCGTCCACTTCTGCGTCGGCGCCCCGCTGGCCCGGCTGGAGGCGGCCATCGCCCTCCCGGCCCTCTTCGAGCGGTTCCCCGGGCTGCGGCTCGCGGCCGGCCCCGAGGGCCTGACACCGGTGGAGTCCTTCATCTCCAACGGTCACCGCGGCCTGCCCGCCCTGCTGAGCTGACCACCTGCGGCGACCCGCCTGCCGTTATCACCGGCGGCAGGCGGGTGGGCACCCCTTAAGCCGAACCTTTACGATCCTCTGTTGTGTCCAAACTGACCGACATCCCGAAACGGATCCTGATCGGCCGGGCGCTGCGCAGTGACAAGCTGGGGGAAACGCTCCTCTCCAAGCGCATCGCCCTCCCGGTCTTCGCCTCCGACCCGCTGTCCTCCGTGGCGTACGCACCCGGCGAGGTGCTGCTCGTGCTGTCCGTGGCGGGAGTGTCGGCCTACAGCTACAGCCCGTGGATCGCCGTCGCCGTCGTGGTGCTCATGTTCACCGTGGTCGCCTCCTACCGGCAGAACGTCCACGCGTACCCGAGCGGTGGCGGTGACTACGAGGTCGCCAACACCAACCTCGGACCCAGGGCGGGTCTCACCGTCGCCAGCGCCCTGCTCGTCGACTACGTCCTCACCGTGGCCGTGTCGATCGCCTCCGGCGTGGAGAACCTGGGCTCGGCCGTCCCCTTCGTCATCGAGCACAAGACCCTCTGCGCGGTCGGCATCATCCTGCTGCTCACCCTGATGAACCTGCGCGGGGTCAAGGAGTCCGGCAAGCTCTTCGCCATCCCGACCTACGTCTTCGTCGCCGGCGTCTTCCTGATGATCGCCTGGGGCGCCTACCGCGGACTGGTCTCGGGCGACGAGATGCACGCCCCCACCTCGGACTACGAGATCCACGCCGAGAAGACCGGACTGGCCGGGTTCGCGCTGATCTTCCTGCTGCTGCGCGCCTTCTCCTCCGGCTGCGCCGCGCTGACCGGCGTCGAGGCCATCAGCAACGGCGTGCCCGCCTTCCGCAAGCCCAAGAGCAAGAACGCGGCCACCACCCTCGCGCTGATGGGCGCCCTGGCCGTCACCATGTTCTGCGGGATCATCGCGCTGGCCATGGCCACCGATGTGAAGATGGCCGAGAACCCCGCGCACGACCTGCTGAAGAACGGCACCCCGGTCGGCGAGGACTACACCCAGGACCCGGTCATCTCCCAGGTCGCGGCCGCCGTCTTCGGCGACGGCACCTTCCTGTTCGTGGTGCTCGCCGCGGCCACCGCGCTGGTCCTCTTCCTCGCCGCCAACACCGCGTACAACGGCTTCCCGCTGCTCGGCTCGATCCTCGCCCAGGACCGCTACCTGCCGCGCCAGCTGCACACCCGCGGCGACCGGCTCGCGTTCTCCAACGGCATCGTGCTGCTGGCCGGCGCCGCGGCCGTGCTCGTGTGGATCTACGGCGCCGACTCCACCAAGCTGATCCAGCTCTACATCGTCGGCGTCTTCGTCTCCTTCACCCTCAGCCAGACCGGCATGGTGCGGCACTGGAACCGCCATCTGGCCACCGAGGAGGATCCGGCCAAGCGGCGCCACATGGTCCGCTCCCGCGCGATCAACGCGTTCGGCGCCTTCTTCACCGGCCTGGTGCTGGTCGTGGTGCTGGTGACCAAGTTCACCCACGGCGCCTGGGTCGCGCTGCTGGGCATGGTGATCTTCTACGTCACGATGTCCGCGATCCGGCGGCACTACGACGGCGTCGCCGATGAGCTCGCCGCCGACGACGCCCCCTACGACGACGCCGTACGCCCCTCCCGGGTACACGCCGTGGTGCTCGTGTCGAAGATCCACAAGCCGACCCTGCGCGCCCTGGCCTACGCCAAGCTGATGCGCTCCGACAAGCTGGAAGCCCTCAGCGTCGGCGTCGACGCGGCCGAGACCAAGGCCCTCCAGGCCGACTGGCAGGAGCGCGGCATAGACGTCCCGCTCAAGGTCCTGGACTCGCCCTACCGGGAGATCACCCGGCCGGTCATCGACTACGTCAAGAGCCTGCGGCGGGAGAGCCCGCGCGACGTGGTGAGCATCTACATCCCCGAGTACGTCGTCGGCCGCTGGTACGAGCACCTGCTGCACAACCAGAGCGCACTGCGCCTCAAGGGCCGGCTGCTGTTCACCCCCGGCGTCATGGTCACCTCGGTGCCCTGGCAGCTGGACTCCTCCGAGCAGGCGCGCAAGCGGGCCCGCAAGCGGGCCGAGTGGAACGCCCCCGGCTCGGTCCGGCGCGGCCCGGTGGCCCAGCCCAGGCAGGAGAAGGCGGCCTCCCGCAAGTGACGTAGGCCTGGTGCCCGGCGGGGGCCGACGCCAAGCGCCGTCGGCAAGGGCTGGCCGGTCGGGCAAGCGGTGGCCGGTCTGGCAAGGGCTGGTCGGTCGGGCAAGGGGCGGGCGGGACGTAGACTGGACGGCTGTTGTCCTGGACGGTCGCCGTCCGCCGCCCCTCCCGCACCCCCCTCCCTCCCGCAACCCCCTCACGTACTGGAGCCACCACGCCATGCAGTCCGAAGCCCACGCATCGCTGGTCGGCGAGGAGTACGAGGTCGAGGTGGGCCCCGTCGCGCACGGCGGTCACTGCATCGCCCGTACCCCGGACGGCCGGGTCCTCTTCGTCCGGCACACCCTGCCCGGCGAGCGGGTCCGCGCCAAGGTCACCGAGGGGGACGAGGGCTCCCGCTTCCTGCGCGCCGACGCGGTCGAGGTGCTGGAACCCTCCAAGGACCGGGTCGAGGCCCCCTGCCCCTTCTCCGGCCCCGGCCGCTGCGGCGGCTGCGACTGGCAGCACGCCAAGCCCGGCGCCCAGCGCCGCCTCAAGGGCGAGGTCATCGCCGAGCAGCTGCAGCGCCTGGCGGGGCTGACCCCCGAGGAGGCGGGCTGGGACGGCACGGTCATGCCGGCCGAGGGCGACAAGCTGCCCGCCGGCGAGGTGCCCGCCTGGCGCACCCGCGTCCAGTACGCCATCGACGCCTCCGGGCGCGCGGGCCTGCGCCGCCACCGCTCCCACGAGGTCGAGCCGGTCGACCACTGCATGATCGCCGCCCCCGGCGTCACCGAACTGGGCATCGAGCGCCGCACCTGGGAGGGCATGGCCTCCCTCGAGGCGATCGCGGCCACCGGCTCCGGCGACCGCCAGGTCATCCTCACCCCCCGCCCCGGCGCCCGGCTCCCCATCGTCGAGCTCGACAAGCCGGTCTCCGTCCTCCGCGTCGGCGAGAAGGACGGCGGGGTGCACCGGGTGCACGGCCGCCCCTTCGTCCGCGAGCGCGCGGACGACCGCACCTACCGCGTCGGCATGGGCGGCTTCTGGCAGGTCCACCCGAAGGCCGCCGACACCCTGGTCCGCGCCGTGATGCAGGGCCTGCTGCCGCGCAAGGGCGACACGGCCCTCGACCTCTACTGCGGCGTCGGCCTCTTCGCCGGCGCCCTCGCCGACCGCGTCGGCGACCAGGGCGCGGTGCTCGGCATCGAGTCGGGCAAGCGCTCCGTCGAGGACGCCCGCCACAACCTCCAGGAATTCGAGCGCGTCCGCATCGAGCAGGGCAAGGTCGAACAGATCCTCCCCCGCACCGGCATCACCGAGGTGGACCTGATCGTCCTCGACCCGCCCCGCGCCGGCGCGGGCAAGCAGACCGTGCGCCACCTGGCGAGCCTGCGAGCACGCCGCATCGCCTACGTCGCCTGCGACCCGGCCGCCCTCGCCCGCGACCTCGCCTACTTCCGCGACGGCGGCTACCGCGTCCGCACGCTCAGGGCCTTCGACCTCTTCCCGATGACGCACCACGTGGAGTGCGTGGCGATCCTGGAGCCGGCCGAGAAGGGCCGCTGACCTGCGCTTTCATTGTTCGGGTGGGTTGCTCGGCCTGGTTCCCTCCGTGTAGCGGTTCGAGCGGACGGATCGATCTTTGAGACCTCTCTGACCTGCGGATTCGTGAGCGAGGCGTTTGTATCGGCGGCGCCTTCAGAGGCTCTTTCGGATATTCATGACGCTCGGATGTCGCTCGAAGCGGACGTCTCTGCTGCAGCTCCGCAGGGGCGGTGCGAGCGACCACCCGGCCCACATTCTTTGGAGCTGAGAACGTGGCCCGACCGTGCCACTTTGATACCGGCCTGGTATCATCTCTGCATGGCGATGACACTCCGGCTCCCCGACGACCTTGACACGAAGCTCACCGAGCGGGCTCGTCGTGAGGGCCGCAGCAAGCAGGAACTTGCCATTGAGGCCATCCGTGACGCTCAGAACCGGGCCGAGCTGAAGGTCGAGGACGTCTTGGCCGAGATCATGGACAGCGATGCGGAGATCCTGGACTACCTGAAGTGATCGACGTGCGCTACATCCAGATCGACGAGATCCTGGCCATCGCCCGCACGGTCAACGGCACCGAGTACAGCGTGCGTGACATGGGCCTTCTGGTGTCGGCGATCAAGCGACCCCGGACGAACGTGTTCGGAGTCGAGTTGTATCCCACGCTGCACGAGAAGGCTGCGGCACTGCTGCACTCCGTCGCCCGCAATCACGCGCTGATCGACGGCAACAAGCGCACCGCCTGGCTCGCCATGCGTGTCTTCCTGCGGTTCAACGGTGTCAGCGCCAGTACCGTCCCACCACCCGTCTCCATTGCCGGCCCGTTCGTCGAGGAAGTTGCGCAGGACAACATCGACGTACCGGTCATCGCCAAGCGCCTGTCGACCTGGTTCCCCATTTCCTGACGTTCGACGTCGTGCGGTGGGGGACGGAATGAGTTTCCGTAAGCGGCGCTGGCTCCATGCATTCCGCCGGGCAGACTGATCCCGTTCTCTTGGGGTCCGTTCGTTCAGCGGAGGTGGGCAGACCCGAGGGAGATGCCGAAGCCGGCCGCGATCTGTGCGAGGGCGTCGTGCCGGGGCAGGTACATCAGCCCGACAAGGGCACGCTGGTGCGGTGGGAGCCTGCAGCGACGGTCACCCTCCCGGGTGGCGATGAGCGTGGTGACCCACTCGACGAGCGCATGAGGCAGATCGAGTGCAGCAGGATGAGAGACCAACGAGCCTCCTGCGCCGATGGGTTGAGACTTCGGACACCTCCCTCAACGGCACAGGAGCCTCGTGCGTTGCGGACCCTGGCCCCGCCCCCGATCAGTGGCCAAGCTGAAAGAACTCAGTACCGTCACCCTGGTCCGGCACACCGCCCACCAACGTCGCCCTCCACGAACTCAGTGCCCTGGTGGCCTTCGGCGACGGCGGCCTCGCCCTCCAGGCCGCGCGCCCGTTGATGCACCGGCACATCCCCGTGCCCGAGCGCTGGGCCGCCCTGTGGGTGGAGACGGCACGCGCCTACACCCAGCAAGGCCGCCTCTCCGACGGTTGCCAGGCCCTCCGGATCGCCGAGACCTGCGCCGCCCAGGATGTCCGCCGACCCGCCGTGCGCGACCTGGTCGCCGACATGGCCGCCCGCGACCGCCGCCATACCCTGCCAGAACTGCCCAACTTCAGGCCAACTGGGAGCTTCTGCGTGACTGAGCCGAACGCCCCGGAGAAGAAGCCCTTCCTGTACGTCGTCGTCTGCGCGTGCGGCATCGCCGGCGACCTCGGCAAGCTGATCACGGCCGCGCAGGAGCGGAACTGGGACGTCCGGGTCGTCGCCACTCCGGCGGGGCTGGGTGTCCTGGACACGGAGACGATCGAGGCGCAGACCGGCTACCCGATCCGCTCGGCCTGGCGTACGCCCGGCGAGGCCCGTCCGCTGCCGCCCGCCGACGCGATCGCCGTCGCGCCGGCCACCTTCAATACGGTCAACAAGTGGGCCGCCGGGATCTCCGACATCCTTGCCCTGGGAATCCTGTGCGAGGCGTACGGCATGGGCATCCTGGCCGCCGTCCTGCCTTACCTGAACTCGGCGCAGGCAGCTCCCCGCGTACCGCCGGAGTCTCGACCAACTGCGTGAGATGGGCGTCCTGATCGGCAGTTACTTGCCTCATCGGCCGAAGGCGGGCGGCGGTGCGGATCGTTTCCGGTGGGATGAGGCGCTGAAGCTGCTAGCTCCGAAGACGCGATAGGCAAGCGTCGCGGGACGGACGGCTGGGAGCCGTTGTCAGTGGCTTCCGATATGAATCGGTGTGGGAATGATATGAGTGGCCGCGGGAACTTGGCGGCGCGGTGGGGGAGTAGATGAGCGATCAGCCGGTGTTCGTGTTGGGCGAGGAACTGCAGGCTCTGGAGCTGGCTGGGTTCGAGACGGAAGCGGAGTTCCAGGAACTGCTCGCCCGCCATCCGCGCGTGCTGGACTTCGGAACGCTGGCCGACGGCCGGCCTCTGAGGCTGGTGCTGGTGGCTCGGGAGATGGGGGTCCCGACGAGCACGGAGAGTGCCCCGGTGTACTGGCTGGACCACCTCTTCGTCGACGCCGACGGCGTGCCGACCCTCGTGGAGGTCAAGCGGGCCACCGACACGCGGATCCGGCGCGAGGTCGTGGGCCAGATGCTGGACTACGCGGCGAACGCAGCCCGCTACTGGCCGGCTGCACTGCTGCAGAGCTCCTTCGAGGACACCTGTGCCAAGGACGGCCGGTCGATGGAGGAGGCGTACGGGGAGCTTCTCGGTGAACGTTCCGCAGAGGATTTCTGGGTGATGGTCGAGGAGCGGCTGGCCGCCGGGCAGATGCGTCTGCTGTTCGTCGCCGACCGGATTCCGCTGGAGCTGCGGGCGATCGTGGAGTTCCTGAACCGGCAGCTGCGACAGACCGATGTGTACGCGGTCGAGCTGACCCAGTATCGCGGTGGCGGAGACCTTCGCGTCCTCGTCCCGCGCATTCATGGGGAGGTCGCGACAGCGGCGAAGTCCCCCTCCGGGCGGCGTACTGCGCAGAGGACCACGCGGGACGACATGGACACGGCGATCCAGTCACGTCCGGATCCGGAAGTACGGCGGATCGCGACCGCCCTGCTCGATCACGCGACGGCCCACGGGCGACCGGAGGGCGGCACGGCCCGGTATCCGAGCATGCCCGTCTACTATCGCGTCTCCGGCCGTGAGGTGCCGTTCTGGACGCTGTCTCTGCGAGACGACCCGGCGAGGGACGACCTCTCCATCGCCTTCGGTTCCATCACCCATCACCTTGGCCGCGAAAGGGCGGCGGCATTCGCGGCTTCCTTGCCCACGGTCCCCGGCCTGCAGAAGAAGCTGGAGGCTCTGCCGGGAAAGGGCTATAACGCCTGGCCGTCGGTTTTGCTGACCTCGCTTGCCTCCGAGCCCGGCGCATTGGAGGGGATCTTGTCCGCGATCCAGGGGCTCATCGACGGTCACGAAGCCTCGGGCTGATCGCGTGTGCCAGGGGCCTGGGTGGCGGTCGTGGACAGCCCGGATCAGCCACGCTTCTCAGTTCGCCGGGAGCGGACAGGAAAGATCCGCAACGGGCTGGTGCACCGCGGCAAGGCATGCCGACGTACAACGCACACAGCTCGCCGCCACCCTCCGGGCCTGGCGTCAGGAACTCGCCACCGGCGGGGCAGAAGGAGCCTCCACGGTGGGCGCGTTGGGACGTGTCCGACTGTTACGGGCGGCCCGGCGCGAGGTCGTTCGCAAGGCGGCCCTGGTCACCGATGACCCGCTGTGCGACCGCTTCCTCACGTAGGTCCCCCTCAACATTGCCATCCGCGAGGGCGAAGGGTTGGACCGTTGACGGGGGCGGATGACCGGAGAGGAGCCCGGACGGCAGGTGGCACACTGGAGCCGCCACGCTGACGATCACCAAGGAGTTCCACTTCTCGGCCAGCCACGTCCTCCACAGGCTGCCGAGCTGGTACCCGTGTGCCCGCATGCACGGCCACAACTATGTCGTCGTGCTGGAACTGTCTGCCCGCCGCGAGGACCTCACCGAGGCGGGGTTTGTACGCGATTACCGCGAGCTCGATGACTTCAAGAAATGGATGGGCCGAATACCGGCCGGAGCGGTGAGTGGCAGCGGATGACACCTCGAGCGAGGCTCCCGCTGAGGTATCACCTCGGTTCCTGCTCGGCAGAGCGTGGCACACCATAGAGGACTGCCTGGCGTGCCAGGCGCGGTGGGCTGCGACGATACTGCGGGCGCCCGGCTGGGGCCGGTGAGGAAGCGTCCCGTGAGAGATACGACGTCCTCGCCGATCCCGCCACCGTAGCTGCAGGAGGCGCACTGGTACTCGGAGGCCGTCAACACCAGCTCTCGTATGGGGTTGGTCCTGTCGCCGTCGTACGGCCGAGTCGCGTTCGGGTTCCGGGCACCGACGCCCTCTTGGCTGGGCTTTCCCCGCTCGGCGGTGCGTTGGGCCGTCAGCGTCCCGTCAGCGCCGCCCCGTACGTCGTAAGCATCGCGTCAAGAGAGGGCCAAGAGCAGGGGCGGGGGGCCATGGCGGCATAGCGTCATGGGTGAGCCCCGGTGCGCCTCCCCGCTTCCGGGGCATTCCAGCTCGTGGTGAATCACTCGGATCCTCCCGGAGGCATCCCATGACAGAACTCCTGTGCGGCGAAGACCCGGAGCCTTCTGAACCGTTCCCGGCCGGGCCCCTGTACGTTCCGGTCCGGCCGGGTCCGGTCGGGTGTGTGACCCGGCTGTTCCGCACACCGCTCGGCGGTCGGACGGCCGTCGGCTTCACCTCCGAGCGCGGGCTGACCGCCACGCTCGGGCCCGATCAGCCGTGGATCAGGCTCGCCGAGCCCGCGTTGCGCGCGCTGGCCGCACCGCTCGGCGTCACCAGCGTCACGGTGGATCCGCAGTTCACGGCCCCGGCGGCGAGGCGTGGTGGGGGCGCGGGCCGCGCTGTGGAGGCGTCCGGTGTGCCAGGCCCGCGGCCGGGTGGCTGGGATCCGCAGGCCGTCGGCGCGCTGCGGGTGACCGCCGCGGGCGCGCTCGTCGCGGCGCTGTCGCTCTGGGCCGGCTGAAGGGGGCGACACCATGACCACCGTCCACGCTCCCGCCGTTGACATGGAGTTCGACGAACTGTCGGTGTGGCCGGCCTCCGCCGCGGAGCCCCGCCCGGGCGACCTCGCCGTCGGCGGGGTGCCGCTCGCCGAGATCGCCGAACGCTTCGGCACCCCGGTGTACGTCCTGGACGAGGACGAGGTCCGGCGGCGCTGCCGCACCTACCGGCATGCCTTCCCCGACGCCGAAGTCCTCTACGCCGCCAAGGCGTTCCTGTGCCGGGCCATGGTCCACTGGATGGACGAGGAGGGCCTCGGCCTCGACGTCTGCTCCGCCGGTGAGTTGGAACTCGCGGTCACCACCGGCTTCCCGCCCGAGCGGATCGTGCTGCACGGCAACGCCAAATCGCCGCGCGAGCTGCAGGTGGCCCTGCAGCTCGGCGTCGGCCGCATCGTCATCGACAGCCCCTCGGAGATCGCCCGGCTGGCCGCCGCGGTCGGCGCGGACGGGCACCAGAAGGTGATGGTCCGCGTGGTGCCCGGCATCAGCGCCGGCGGCCACGAGAAGATCCGCACCGGCACCGACGACCAGAAGTTCGGCCTGTCCATCGCCGACGGCTACGCCCAGCACGCCATCACCCGGATACTGGCCCAGCCGCAGCTGGAACTGACCGGACTCCACTGCCACCTGGGTTCGCAGATCACCGGCGTCAAGCCGTACCTGGCCGCCGTGCGGCGGATGGTGGGTCTGATGGCCCGGCTGTACGAGCAGCACGGCCTGGTCCTGCCCGAACTCGACCTCGGCGGAGGCCACGGCATCGCCTACCGCCCCGGCGATCGGGCCCTGGACCTCACCACACTGGCCCGCAAGGTCCGCGCCGAGCTGATCGAGGCGTGCGCCTCGGCCGGGCTCACCGTGCCGCGTCTGATCATCGAGCCGGGCAGGGCCATCGCCGGGCCGGCGGGCATCGCCCTGTACCACGTGCTGTCCGTCAAACGCACCGGCAGCCGCACCTTCGTCGCGGTGGACGGTGGCATGAGCGACAACCCCCGGCCGGCGCTGTACGGGGTGCGGTACGCGCCCCGCCTGGTCGGCCGGCGCGGCAGCGCACCCCTGACCCCGGTGACCGTGGTCGGCCGGCACTGCGAGGCCGGTGACATCGTGGCCGCCGACGTCCGACTCCCCGCCGACATACGCCCCGGCGACCTGCTCGCCGTCCCGGTGGCCGGGGCCTACCACCTGTCGATGGCCTCCGGTTACAACCTGGTCGGCCGCCCGCCGGTGGCCGCCGTGCGCGACGGTCTCGCCCGTCTGCTGGTACGGCGGGAGTCCCTGGACGACATCCGCGGCCGCGACGTGGGGCTGTAGCGGCGCCGGATGCCGGTGGCGGGCTCCCGGAGTTCGACGTGCGAGCCCGGGAACCTGCCACCAGGGGCCCGTCCGGTCAGCTCAGCTGGGCCGCCAGATCGCCGGCGCGGGCGAGTCGTTCCAGTTCGTCGAGGGCGCGGCGGGCCTGGTCGGCGGAGGCGGGGTCGCGCTGCGGCAGGCCGCTCGCCTCGAACTCGTCCTCGTCCAGGCGCAGTACCGTCCCGCCGTCGGCGGAGAGCCACAGGTCCAGGTCGAGGTCCTCGACGACCAGGCCGCCGGGCTCCACCCCGGCGGGGCGGGTCACATCGCAGTACCAGCCCTTGAGCGTGCCGTCCGCGCCGCGCACCTCCTTCACCGCGTACCAGCGGTCGCGCCAGTAGTGCTCGGTGAACACATCGCCGCTCTCGAAGCGGACGAAGCCGAAGTCGCGGGTGGCGGCCCCGGCCCACGGGGCGCTGACCACGACATGGGTGCCGTCATCGGCGGTGACCCGCGCGGGATACCGCACGTCGGGCCTGGGGTGTTTGACCAGCCTGACCGTCACTTCATCGCCCGGGGTCAGCACTGCGGCCCTGTTCGTCCCGCTCATCTGAGAAGCCTCGCTCCGTATCCGGTTGCAGTGTCACTGGGTTGGTTCGATGGGACGTTCCACGCCGTGCTGTTCTTCAGGCGCCGTGCGGCGGGTGGCCGTCCGCGGCCGAGCATCCAGCAGCTTCGTCCGCGACGTCCATCGCTTTTCGGCGGCGGTGCGGCGCGGCCGGGGTGTCGCTCCGTCAGGGATTGGTCTGGTCATCCCTAGAATTGCCTGATGCAGATATCCAGCGCGCTCGCCCGCGAGGTGGTCCGATGACCCGCCTCGACGTCACCGACGAGCAGTGGGAGGGGCTCGCCGAGGTCGTCCCGCTGCGTGGCCGGAACGAATGGCCGTCCTGGCCGAACCACCGGGCACTGCCCGAAGAGGAACCCGAGCCCGAGGTCTCCGGTAACCGGCGCCTCGTCGTCATCCGCGCCCAGTGCTTCGCGGACGCCCGCGAGGTCGCCGAGTACCTGCTCGCCCAGATCCCGGTGCTGCTCGACCTCACCAGCGCGGATGCCGAAGTCGCGCGTCGTATCCTGGATTTCGCCAGCGGAATCGTCTTCGGGCTCAGCAGCGGGATGCACCGGGTGGACACCAATGTCTTCCTTCTCGCGCCGGCCGGCACCGAGGTGGCCGAGCCGCGAATGTCCTCTGCCGTCCCTCGATCGTAGGAAGGACCCCGGGGCGTAACGGTTCGGCGGATTTCCGCGGAGATGTGGCGGGATACGTTCCGGCCATGAGCACATCCAGGCTGCGGCCGGCGGTGACCGAGCTGAGGCTCTCGGCCTTCAAGACCCACTCGCGCGCGACCTTTCCGCTGGGGCCGCTGACCTTGTTCACCGGACCGAGCGGCAGCGGCAAGTCCAGCGCGCTTCAGGCGTATGTGGCGCTGTCCCGGCTGGCGGGCGGGGAGACCCTGGACGCCGTCTTCCCCGATCCCGCGGCGTGTGTGCCGCGCCGCGCGCGCCCCGACGCCCAGGGCAGACGCGGTTTCCGGATCGGCTGCACGGTGGACGGGCCGGTCGGCCCGGTGCGGCTGGATGTCGCCATCCAGGCCGAGCCCGAACTCCGCGTCGTCGGCGAGCGGATGACCGGCGCCGGGGAGACGCTGCTGGAGACGGCGCTGCGCGATCCCGGCCGTCGCGCGGTCCAGGCGGCCTGGCACACCGCCGGACCGGTCCCGGTCACCCGCGCGCCGCTGCCCGACGACCGGCTGGCGACCGCGCTGCTGCCGCTGCGCATCGCGGGCAAGACCGCCGGGCAGCTGCTCACGCTGGCCGCCGCCGAGCAGGTCGTGATCGCGCTGCGCTCGGTCTTCCCGTGTGATCCGCTGCCGGAGCGGATGCGGGTGCCCGCCCAGCGCGGGCAGGGGCGGCTGCGCGGCGACTGCGACAACCTCGCCGCGGTCCTGCTGCGCACCCGGACCGAGTGCGCGACCCGGCACGCCGCCCTGGTCGCCGCGGTACGCGCCGGGTGCGCGGGGCCGGTGGAGGGCCTGACGACCGAGCGGCTGTCCGGGGGCGCGGTGCGGGCCGTGCTGGACCAGGGCGAGCTGGGGACGATGCCGGTCGAGCGGCTGGGCGACGGGGAGCTGCGGTATCTGGCGCTGGCACTGGTCCTGATGACGGGGCCGGGGGTGCTGGAGGTCGACCAGGTGGCGGACGTGCTACCGGCGCAGCAGGCGCTGACGGTACTGGCGGACGGCTTCGACCGGTGCCTGGACCGGCGGCAGGCGCGGGAGCTGCTGGGGGTGGCGGGGCGGATGTGCGTCCGGGGCCATATCCGGCTGGTGGGGGCGGTGCGGGACGTGGAGGCCCTGGACCTGGCGGGAGGCGGAGGCCCGGGCGCGGGGACGGGGACGCGCGGAGGTGCGGAGGAGGGTTCGGGCGGGCGCTCGGACGGGGGCTCGGACCGGCGGGCGGGCACGGTACCGGCGGCGCGCGCGGCTGGGGGCGCGGGGGCGGGGGCCGCTGCGGGCGAGGGCGGAAGCGAGCCGGTGACGGTGGTACACCTGGAGGCGTGAACCAAGCCCCTGAATCCGGTCCGGCGCCGGCAGCCGACCTCACCGACCTGCAACACCGCCTCGCCGCGTTCGCCGCGGCGCGCGACTGGCAGCCGTACCACACGCCGAAGAACCTGGCCGCCGCGCTGAGCGTCGAGTCGTCCGAGCTGGTGGAGATCTTCCAGTGGCTGACCCCGGAGGAGTCGGCACGGGTTATGGAGAGCCCCGAGGCGGCGGCTCGCGTCGAGGACGAGGTCGCCGATGTCCTGGCGTATCTGCTGCAGTTCTGCGGGGTGCTGGGCATCGACCCGCTGGCCGCGCTCTCGGCGAAGATCGAGCGCAATGAGCGCCGCTTCCCAGTGGAGGACCCCACCACTCCCCGTCGTCACTCTTTGTAGTGATCGAGTTATCCACAGCGCAACTTCTGTCAACAGATTTCTGAATTCCCCTAGCTTTTCGGGCCGTTGGCCATCACTCTGGGTAGTGGAAGGTTGACCGGGCAGTGAGGTCCGTGGAGAGGGGTTCGGGGCATGGACGCGATGCGGCTTATCGATGCCAACCGGCATGCCCTGGCGGGTGCCGGGACGGAGCAGGACGTCGTCGCCGAGGCGTGGCAGGCGCACGCCCTGGCGGAGGCGATCGGGGGGCATCTGGCGGTGCACGGCCCGCCGGAGGCGCGCACCGAGGCGCGCGGCCTGGGCGAGGCCGCCGGGCGGGCGCGCGCCGCGCTCCAGCATCCCGCCTCACGGCACCCGGCCGTCCGCAGCGGCGGCATACGGGCCGCGCAGCTGGCCGAAGTTCGTTGTCCGGGCCGGGCGTTGCCCGCGCTCGCCGAGCTGCTGGGGGACGCCGGCATCGCGCTGGTCCAGGTCGCCTCCGGCACCGAGGAGGAGGCGCTGTACTGGCAGTGCGTGGAATCCATCGACGCCGGGGACGAGTCGCGGGACCGGGTCCGCGGGATCCTGCGGCATCTGGAGGTCCGGGAGCGGGGTGGTGCCGCGTGAGGTGGTCAGGCGCGAGGTCCGGAGCCGTCCGCGGGCGGGTGCTCCGTGGCGGACTGCAGTTCGGCGTCCAGGCGCGACAGGTCCGCGTCGAGCGCTGCCATCAGCTCCTCCATCTGCCGCAGCAGGCCCCCCGGGCCCTCCCCGGGGCGCGCCTGCCGCCCGGCGGCCCCGGATCCGGCGCGCCCGGCGATCCGGGTGGCCCCGGCCGCCCCGCAGTCGCCGGCTGGGCGGGGCCCGGCGAGGGCGGACGGTTCGGACGCGGCATCCTGCGGCATGACGGCCTCCTCGGCCCCGGCCCTCCCGGCCGGGGAGGGCGGTGGTGCGTTCGCGGTGGACCGTGGCCACCGGCGCGCGGACCGGAGGGTCCGGCCCCGCCCGGGGCAACGACCGCACGACCGCCCCGGTAACCGGTGCGACAGCCGGTTCCGGCCGAGGGCGCGGAATTTCACCCTGCCGGGAAGCGGCGACCGGCGGCGGGGGCATGGCGTTGACGGTGGCCGGAAGCGTGCAGGATGGAAGGATGGATCTCCGCATCTTCACCGAGCCCCAGCAAGGGGCGAGCTACGACACCCTGCTCACCGTCGCCAAGGCCACCGAGGATCTCGGCTTCGACGCCTTCTTCCGCTCCGACCACTACCTGCACATGGGCGCTGTCGACGGGCTTCCGGGGCCCACGGACGCCTGGCTCACGCTGGCCGGTCTCGCCCGGGAGACCCGGCGGATCCGGCTCGGCACGCTGATGACCGCGGCGACGTTCCGACTCCCCGGGGTGCTGGCCATCCAGGTCGCCCAGGTCGACCAGATGTCCGGTGGCCGGGTGGAGTTGGGGCTGGGCGCCGGCTGGTACGAGGAGGAGCACCAGGCATACGGCATCCCGTTCCCCAAGGAGAAGTTCGCCCGGCTGGAGGAGCAGCTGGCGATCGTCACCGGGCTGTGGAAGACCCCGGTCGGCGAGACCTTCAGCTACGCCGGAGACTTCTACCAGCTCCTCGACTCTCCCGCCCTTCCCAAGCCCGCCCAGGCCAAGGTGCCGGTGCTCATCGGCGGGCTCGGAGCCAACCGCACGCCCCGGATCGCCGGCACCTACGCCGATGAGTTCAACGTCCCCTTCGCCTCGGTGGAGGACAGCGAGCGGCAGTTCGGCCGGGTGCGGAAGGCGGCTGAGGAAGCCGGCCGCGCGGCTGATGACCTGGTGTACTCCAACGCGCTGGTGGCCTGCGTCGGCAAGGACGACGCCGAAGTCGCCCGACGGGCGGCCGCGATCGGCCGGGAGGTGGACGAGCTCAAGGCGAACGGCCTGGCCGGCTCGCCCGCCGAGGTCGTCGACAAGATCGGCCGGTACGCGGAGACCGGATCCTCCCGCTTCTACTTCCAGATCCTCGACCTTGACGACCTCGACCACCTGGAGCTGATCGCCAACCAGGTCGGGTCCCAGCTCGGCTGAGCCGCTCCACGAGCCCTGGGATCAGGCCCGGGACGACGAAGAGGTTCAGGTCCCGACGACCGCCTGAGGTTCAGGTCCCGACGACCGCCTGAGTGAGGAGCAGTACCTGTGACGTCCGCCCGAGAGTCCGCACCCGTCCCCAGCACCCCGCTGGCCGCCGCGCTGCGGCGCGGACCGCTCGTCCTGGACGGCGGGCTGTCCAACCAGCTGGAGTCGCAGGGCTGCGACCTGACCGACGCGTTGTGGTCGGCCCGGCTGCTCGCCGACGACCCGCGGCAGATCGAAGCGGCCCACGCGGCGTATGCGCGGGCGGGCGCACAGATACTGATCACCGCCAGCTACCAGGCCACCTACCAGGGCTTCGCACGCCGGGGCCTGCCGCGGCGGGAGGCGGCCGCCCTGCTGCGCCGCGGCGTGGAACTGGCACGGCGCGCGGCGGCCGGCGTGGACCGGGAGATCTGGGTCGCCGCATCGGTGGGCCCGTACGGCGCGATGCTGGCGGACGGCAGCGAGTACCGGGGGAGATACGGGCTGAGCGTCGCCCAGCTGGAACGGTTCCACCGGCCGCGGATCGAGACCCTGGCCGAGGCGGCCCCCGATGTGCTGGCGCTGGAGACGGTGCCGGACATCGACGAGGCCGAGGCTCTGCTGCGGGCGGCCGAAGGCTGCGGGGTGCCCGTCTGGCTGTCCTACAGCGCGGCGGGCACGGCCACCCGGGCCGGGCAGCCGCTGGCCGACGCCTTCGCGCTGGCCGCGGGGCACGACCAGGTGATCGCGGTCGGCGTCAACTGCTGCGAGCCCACGGACGCCGGCCCGGCCGTGCGGCTCGCGGCGCAGCACACCGGAAAGCCGGTGGTGGTCTACCCGAACAGCGGGGAGGTGTGGGATGCGCGGGAGCGGGGCTGGCGGGGCAAGCCCACCTTCGGGCCGCGGCAGGCCGCCGCGTGGCGGGACGCGGGCGCCCGGCTCATCGGCGGCTGCTGCCGGGTCGGCCCGGACCTCATCGCCGAGGTGGCGGAGGCGCTCAGCGGCCAGGCCACCGACGCGGAGGACTCCTCCGCGAGCCCCGCGGCCCCAAGCGGCGACGGCGACGGCGACGGCGACGGCGACGGCGAAAAAGGATAGGAGGGAGCGAGGGGCACGGGGAATACTCAGCCGGGTGTTTCTGACGATAACCACCACTGGCACCGCCGGACAGCCGGCAACCGACCTCGGGTATCTGCTGCACAAGCACCCGGAGAAGACGCAGCAGTTCTCGACCTCCCACGGCACCGCGCACGTCTTCTACCCCGAGGCCACGCCCGAGCGCTGCACCGCCGCGCTGCTGCTGGAGGTGGATCCCGTGGCGCTGGTGCGACGCGGCCGTGGCAAGGGCGCCGCACCCGGCGGGGCCGCGCACCTGGCCCTCGGACAGTACGTCAACGACCGGCCCTACGCCGCCTCGTCACTGCTGGCGGTCGCCCTGAGCTCGGTCTTCTCCAGTGCGCTCAAGGCCCAGTGCAAGGCGCGACCGGAGCTGCCCGGACAGGCGCTGCCGCTGCGTGTGGAGGTCCCCGTGCTGCCCGCGCGCGGCGGCGCCGAGCTGGTGGTGCGGCTCTTCGAGCCGCTGGGCTGGACCGTCACCGCCCAGCCGGTGCCGCTGGACGAGCACTTCCCCGAATGGGGCGACTCCCGGTATGTGCGGCTGGTGCTCGACGGCGAGCTGCGGCTCGCGGACGCACTGCGCCATCTGTACGTACTCCTGCCGGTACTGGACGACGCCAAGCACTACTGGGTCTCGCCGGACGAGGTGGACAAGCTGCTGCGTGCCGGAGACGGCTGGCTGGAGCACCACCCCGAGCAGCTGCTGATCACCAACCGCTATCTGGCGCGGCGCCGTTCCCTGACCCGCGACGCGCTCGACCGGCTGGAGCTGGCGCGGCTCGCCGAGGCGGACGACACCGAGGCCGAGACCCTCGACAACGCCGTCGACGAGACGACCGACACCGAGGAGCGGCCGGTGCCGCTGGCCGTCCAGCGGCGCGAGGCGATCCTGGCGGCCCTGCGCGCCACCGGCGCCGCACGGGTGCTCGACCTCGGCTGCGGCCAGGGCCAGCTGGTGGCCGCCCTGCTCAAGGAGGTCCGGTTCACCGAGATCGTCGGCGTGGACGTGTCGATGCGCGCGCTCCACATCGCGGCCCGACGACTGCGGCTGGACCGGATGTCCGAGCGGCAGTCGGCGCGCGTGCGGCTGCTCCAGGGCTCACTGACCTACACCGACAGCCGGCTGGCGGGCTATGACGCGGCCGTGCTCAGCGAGGTGATCGAGCACCTCGACCTGGACCGGCTGCCCGCCCTGGAGTACGCGGTGTTCGGGGCGGCCCGGCCCGCGACGGTCATCGTCACCACACCCAACGTCGAGTACAACGTGCGCTGGGAGACCCTCCCCGCCGGGCACAGCCGGCACGCCGACCACCGCTTCGAGTGGACCCGGCAGGAGTTCCGCGACTGGGCCGGCGAGGTCGCCCGGCGCCATGGCTACACCGTGGACTTCCGGCCGGTCGGTCCCGACGACCCCGAGGTGGGATCGCCGACCCAGCTGGCGGTCTTCCGCCTCGGCGAAGGGCCGGCCGACGGCACCGGCGACGACAGCAGCAGTCAGAAGAAGAGCACCGGCGACACCACCGGCGACAGCGATGACACGACCGTGACCACGAAGGAGGCGGCGGCATGAGCGACACTCGCGGCCTGGCCGTACCCGACCTCAGCCTGGTGGTGCTCGTCGGCACCACCGGCTCCGGCAAGTCCACCTTCGCCCGGCGCCACTTCCTGCCCACCCAGGTGGTCTCCTCCGACGTGTGCCGCGGCCTCGTCGCCGACGACGAGAACGACCAGGCCGCCACCCCGGACGCGTTCGACCTGCTCCACTACATAGCGGGCAAGCGGCTGGCGGCCGGGCGGCTCACCGTCGTGGACGCCACCAACGTCCAGCCCGAGGCCCGCCGTCAGCTGGTCAAGCTCGCCCGGGAGCATGACGTACTGCCCGTCGCCATCGTGCTGGACGTCCCGGAGAGCGTCTGCGCCCGGCGCAACGCCGAGCGCCCGGACCGGGCCGCCATGCCCGCCCACGTCATCCCCCGCCAGCGCCGCGAGCTGCGCCGCTCCCTGAGGTCCCTGGAGCGCGAGGGATTCCGCAAGGTGCACGTGCTGCGCGGGGAGGCCGAGGTCGACGCCGCCGGGATCGTCCTGGAGCGCCGCTTCAACGACCTGCGTCACCTGACCGGCCCGTTCGACATCATCGGCGACATCCACGGCTGCCGCGCCGAGCTGGAGACCCTGCTCTCCACCCTCGGATACACCCTGGAACGCGACACCCTCGGCCGCCCCGTCGACGCCCGGCACCCCGAGGGCCGGACCGCCGTGTTCGTCGGCGACCTCGTCGACCGCGGGCCGGACAGCCCCGGCGTGCTGCGCCTGGTGATGGGCATGGTGGCCTCCGGCGCCGCGCTGTGCGTGCCCGGAAACCACGAGAACAAGCTCGGCCGCTACCTCAAGGGCCGCAACGTCCAGCGGACCCACGGGCTGGCCGAGACCATCGAGCAGCTGGAGAAGGAGGACGCCGCCGACCCGGACTTCCGCCGCAGAGCGGCCGAGTTCATCGACTCCCTGGTCAGCCACTACGTCCTGGACGGCGGCGCGCTGGTGGTGTGCCACGCCGGCCTGCCGGAGAAGTACCACGGCCGCACCTCCGGCCGGGTCCGCGTCCACGCCCTGTACGGCGACACCACCGGCGAGACCGACGAGTTCGGCCTGCCGGTGCGCTATCCGTGGGCCGAGGACTACCGCGGGCGCGCCGCCGTCGTCTACGGCCACACCCCGACCCCGGCGGCGTCCTGGCTCAACAACACCATCTGCCTGGACACCGGTTGCGTCTTCGGCGGCAAGCTGACCGCCCTGCGCTGGCCGGAGCGGCAGCTGGTGGACGTGGACGCCGAGCAGGTCTGGTACGAGCCGGCGAAGCCGCTGACCGCCGCAGAGCCGGCCGGCTCGGACGCCCGTCCGCTGGACCTCGCGGACGTCGCCGGGCGGCGCGTGGTGGAAACCCGGCACATGGGCCGGCTCGCCGTGAAGGAGGAGAACGCCGCCGCCGCGCTGGAGGTGATGAGCCGCTTCGCCGTCGACCCGCGGCTGCTCGCCTACCTCCCGCCGACCATGGCGCCGTGCGCGACCTCGAAGGAGGAGGTCGACGGAGCCGCCGAGGAGGGCTATCTGGAGCACCCCGCCGAGGCGTTCGCCGCCTACCGGGCGGACGGGGTGCGCCAGGTGGTGTGCGAGGAGAAGCACATGGGGTCGCGGGCGGTGGCCCTGGTGTGCCGGGACGCCGACGTCGCCCGTACCCGCTTCGGCGTCGCCGACCAGGTCACCGGGGCCGTACACACCCGCACCGGCCGTCCCTTCTTCACGGATGACATCAGCGGCTCCTCCCCCAGACTTCGTCCGGGGGTGCCCCCAGCGGGTCCCTCCGTCACCGAGCAGGTGCTGTCCCGTATCCGGGACGCGGTCACCGGCGCCGGGCTGTGGGAGGAGTTGTCCACCGACTGGCTGCTCATCGACGCCGAGCTGCTGCCCTGGTCGCTCAAGTCCTCCGGCCTGCTGCGCCGGCAGTACGCGGCGGTCGGCGCGGCCTCCGGGGCGGTCTTCCCCGGCGCGATGGCCGCGCTGGAGGCGGCCGAGGCCCGCGGTGTCGAGGGCATCGGCGGCGAGGGCGGGCTGCTGGCCCGGCAGCGCGACCGCGCGGCGCACGCGGCGGCCTTCACCGAGGCCTACCGCCGCTACTGCTGGCAGGTGGACGGGCTGGACGGGGTGCGCTTCGCCCCCTTCCAACTGCTCGCCGCCGAGGGCCGCAACCTGGCCACCGTTCCGCACGATCAGCAGCTGGCCTGGCTCGACCGGATGGTGCGTCACGACACCAGCGGACTGCTGCGCGAGACCGGCCGGCTGTATGTGGACACCGAGGACGAGGCATCCGTCGCGGCCGGTGTGCGCTGGTGGCTGGAGCTGACCGAGGCGGGCGGCGAGGGCATGGTGGTCAAGCCGGTCCAGTCGTTCCTGCGCAAGGAGGACGGCAGGCTCGTCCAGCCGGGCATCAAGTGCCGTGGCCGGGAGTACCTGCGGATCATCTACGGTCCGGAGTACACCCGCCCGGAGAACCTGAAGCGGCTGCGCGTCCGCCACTTGGGCCACAAGCGGTCGCTGGCGCTGCGGGAGTACGCCCTGGGCCTGGAAGCGCTGGACCGGCTGGCGGACGGGGAGCCGCTGTGGCGGGTGCACGAGGCGGTGTTCGCGGTGCTCGCCCTGGAGTCGGAGCCGGTCGACCCCCGGCTCTAGGGGTCTTTGGCGGGTCATCGGCGGGTCTCCGGCGGGACTCTGGTCGGTCTTCGCGGCGTCGTGGAGACCGGCCAAAGGCCCCCCGGTGCACCGCCGTTGACGCGGTCGGCCGACTCTCCTACGTTCGGTATCCGGCTCGTCGCAGGACGCCCGGTCCCGGACACCGAGCGGGGAGGGGCGGATGAGTCTCTTCGAGAACGGCCGGCCGTTTCTCGCCGCGCTCCCGGCCGAGGATCGCCGGGCCCTGCTCGGCCGTGGACACCGCCGCGGCTACCGGCCGGGCGATGTGCTGCTGCGTGAGCTGGAGAGCACCTCGTTCGTGGTGGCGATCCTCTCCGGCTGGGCCACCGTCTCGGTCGGCACCGAACGCGGGATCCGGTTGATCCTCGCGCTGCGCGGCGCGGGCGAGGTGGTCGGCGACCAGGCCGCCATCGACCACCGCCCGCGCAGCGCCACGGTCACCGCTCTCGGTCCGGTCCAGGCCGTCGTGGTGACGGGTGAACGGTTCCGCGCGTACCTCGCCGCCCGGCCGACCGCCACCGCTCTGATCATGCGTCAGTTCAGCTCACGGCTGCGCAGCTCGGACGGCGAGCGCCGCTCGCTGGCCTCCGAGCGCGTGCTGCAGCGCCTCGCCGCCCGCCTGGTCGAACTCGCCGAACGCACCGGGCGGCCGGGCCCCGACGGCATCGTGGTCGACCTGCCGCTGCCGCAACACGACCTGGCCGCGGCCGTCGGATCGACCCGGGAAGCGGTCGCCAAGGCGCTGCGACTGCTGCGCGACCAGGGCGTGGTCACCACCGGACCACGCCGCTTCGTGGTGCGGGACATCGCGCTGCTGCGGCTGCTGGCCCAGGGACGCGAGGGCTGACCCGGCGGCCGGAGTGACGCCCGCGGCGCCCGGTGGACCGAGGCCGCCGGGCGGACCCAGGCGCCGGACGGATTTCCCCTTGGGCCCTTTGGCGTCGGTCCGTGCGCCCGTGCCATGCGCGCCCGCGGGGCGCGAAGGAATCGGCCGCGACTGTGTAAACGGCTACAGCCCGTCCCGCGCGCCGCGGCGATGGTGGTTTCCCGGTGGCGTGACCGCGGGAGGCGCCGGTGAGCGAGGCAGGACGGCGTACCGGTGCCCACGGGCCGCGGTGTGGTGGAGAGCCGGCCGCGGGCCACGGGGGTGTGCGCGGCCGGGGGACGCGGCACCGGAGCAGGGCGGCGGGACGAACAAGGGGGCGCCCCGCCGTCCATCTCTCCGGACGCTCCGGGTGCTCCGGAATCCCCGGCCCGTGATCGCGGCCGAGGCACGCGTCGGCGCGATCGATCCGTTCGAGCACAGGGAGTCTGAGCCATGCCGCAGGAACCGCACGCACGGGCCGCCGCCGACGGGGTGGCCGCCGTCAATGGGATGGCCGCCACCGACGGGCCGGCCGTCGCGGACGGGGTGGCCGCCGCCGGTCGGCCGGCCGGCGCCAGGACCATCGCCGCGGTGGCCCGCGCGGGGGTGCCCCGCCGTCCCCGCCCGACACCGGACGCGGTGCGCGAGACGCTGCGGCGCGGCGGGGACGCCGTCGGCGCGGTGCTGGCGGACGCGGACGACGGGGTGCTGCTGAGCGTGCTGGACGAGGGGGTATCCGCCCGGCGCGGCGCCGCGGTCGTCGATGAGCTGGTGGCCCGCGCCGGAAGGCGGCGCCCGGAGACGGCGGACGCGGTCTGCGCGGAAGTGCTGCGGGCGCTGCTGTACGTGGACCGGCGAGTCGGCGCGGTCAAGGGCGAGGACGGCCGTGCCCACGCATCGCACGGCGGTAGCGCAGGCCCTGAGCGCGCGCCCGGCCCGGTGGGGGCTGAGCCGGAGGAGGACCCGCGCCTGGGCGCACGCACCCGGATCCGCAACGCCGTCGCGCTCTACGAGGGGCTGGTCCGGCCGCGCACCGGACGCGGCCGCACCTGCGAACTGCTGGCCGTCGCCCTGCCCCGGCTGTGGCAGGCCCCCGACGGCGCGGGCCGCGAGGTGGTGCACCGCATTCTGGAGGGCCCGGGTCCGGCCGGATTCGGCGAGTCCGGCTGGCGGGCGCTGTTCTTGTCCGCCGTGCCCGTCATGGCGCCGGCGGTCCCCGACGCCGACGCCTCCCGCCGCACAGACCCGTCCCATCGCGCCGACCCGTCCCAGGTCGCCGACCCGGCCACCACCCGGCCCCGCGACAACCGCGCACGCGACAACCGCGCACGCGAAAGCAGCTCCCGCGAAATCAGGCTCCGGGACAACCACCCAGGCGAAAGCCGCGCACGCGAACAGCGCGAGCAGGCCGGCCGCGGCGGGGCGGACGGCGGCCGGACCGGCCGTCGGTGGGCATGGCCACGGCGCTCGTGGGTGCGGGGACGTCGGGGCGGCGACAGCGGGCGGCTCGACCTCCAGCCCGGCCAGCTGTGGGTCTCCATGCTGCTGGGCGTGATCGCCGTGGCCCTGGTGCTGATCGTGATCCTCACCGCGGCCTGACACGGCCGCGCCCGGCTTCGCCGCTCAGCGCCCGATCCGGCGCCCGGACGGCCAAGATGGGGGTATGGGATTCCATGTCGATTCAGAGGCCGGTCGTCTGCGACGCGTCATCCTGCATCGCCCTGACCTGGAGCTCAAAAGGCTCACGCCGAGCAACAAGGACACACTGCTCTTCGACGACGTGCTGTGGGTGCGGCGCGCCCGCCAGGAACACGACGGATTCGCGGACGTGCTGCGGGACCGCGGGGTCGAGGTGCATCTCTTCGGTGACCTGCTGGCGGAGAGCCTGACCCTGCCCGAGGCCCGGTCCCTGGTGCTGGACCGGGTCTTCGACGAGAAGGAGTACGGGCCGCTCGCCACCGATCACCTGCGCGCGGCCTTCGAGGAGTTGTCCGCCCCGGAGCTGACCGAGGCGCTGGTCGGCGGGATGACCAAGCGGGAGTACCTGGAGCGCCACCCGGAGCCGACCTCTGTGCGCTTCCACGTCATGGACCCGGATGACTTCCTGATCGATCCGCTGCCCAACCACCTGTTCACCCGGGACGCCTCCGCCTGGGTGTACGACGGGGTGTGCATCAACGCGATGCGCTGGCCCGCCCGTTGGCACGAGACGGTGCACTACGAAGCCGTCTACCGCCATCACCCGCTCTTCTCGGACGGCGGCTTCCACGTCTGGTCGGAGGGGCAGGCGGCCTATCCGTCGACGATAGAGGGCGGCGACGTGCTGGTGATCGGCAACGGCGCGGTGCTGATCGGCATGAGCGAGCGGACCACCCCGCAGGCGGTGGAGATGCTGGCCCGCGGCCTGTTCGCGGCGGGCTCGGCACGCACCATCGTGGCGCTGAACATGCCCAAGGGGCGGGCCTTCATGCACCTGGACACGGTCATGACGATGATCGACGGGGACACCTTCACCCAGTACGCGGGGCTGGGGATGCTCCCGTCGTACACCATCGAGCCGGGCGCCGAGGAGCAGGAGCTCAAGGTCACCGACCATCCGCCGGAGCACATGCACCGGGCCATCGCGGCCGCCCTGGGCCTGGACGACATCCGGGTGCTGACCGCGACGCAGGACGTGCACGCGGCGGAACGCGAGCAGTGGGACGACGGCTGCAACGTCCTGGCGGTCGAGCCGGGCGTGGTCGTCGCCTACGAGCGGAACGCCACCACCAACACCCATCTGCGCAAGCGCGGCATCGAGGTGATCACCATTCCGGGCAGCGAGCTGGGCCGGGGCCGGGGCGGCCCGCGCTGCATGAGCTGCCCGGTCGAGCGCGACGCCGTGCCGTAGCGACACCAGTGGCGTGCGATAGCGGCAGGAGTCCCGTCGCACAGCCCGTGCTATAGATATGCATTCCTTCGTATATACTTCCAACGGTCAGCCGCTCACCGCTGGAGAAATCCGCCGCGCATACCGTCGACCGAGGAGCCCGAGCCATGGCCAAAGACCTCACCGGCCGCCACTTTCTCAAGGAGCTGGACTTCACCGCCGAGGAGTTCCGCCGCCTGGTGGATCTGGCCGCCGAGCTGAAGGCCGCCAAGCGCTCGGGCTCCGAGGTCCAGCGGCTCCGCGGCAAGAACATCGCCCTGATCTTCGAGAAGACCTCGACCCGCACCCGCTGCGCCTTCGAGGTCGCGGCCGCCGACCAGGGCGCGGCCACCACCTACCTCGACCCGGCGGGTTCGCAGATCGGGCACAAGGAGTCGGTCAAGGACACCGCGCGCGTCCTCGGTCGGATGTTCGACGCGATCGAGTACCGGGGCCATGGCCAGGGCGTCGTGGAGGAGCTCGCCGCGCACGCCGGCGTCCCGGTCTACAACGGCCTCACCGACGAGTGGCACCCCACCCAGATGCTCGCCGACGTGCTCACCATGGCCGAGCACAGCGACAAGCCGCTGGACCGGATCGCCTACGCCTACCTCGGCGACGCCCGTTACAACATGGGCAATTCCTACCTGGTCACCGGCGCCCTGCTCGGCATGGACGTGCGGATCGTGGCTCCCCGGCTGCTGTGGCCGGACGAGACGATCGTGGCCGTGGCGCGTGAGCTCGCCAAGTCCTCCGGCGCCCGCATCACCCTCACCGAGGACGTCCCCGAGGGCGTGCGCGGGGCGGATTTCGTCGCCACCGACGTCTGGGTGTCGATGGGCGAGCCCAAGGAGGTGTGGGACGAGCGGATCGCGCTGCTCGGCCCGTACGCGGTGACGATGGACGTGCTGCGCGCCACCGGCAAGCCGGATGTGAAGTTCCTGCACTGCCTGCCGGCCTTCCATGACCTGGGCACGGATGTCGGCCGGGAGATCTACGAGCGACACGGACTGACCGAGCTGGAGGTCAGCGACGAGGTCTTCGAGTCCGAGCACTCCGTCGTCTTCGACGAGGCGGAGAACAGGATGCACACCATCAAGGCGGTGCTGGTCGCCACCCTCGCGCCCTGACGCCCTCCCGCGCCCCGGCGGCTCCCTTGCCTCCCGGCGTCCATCGCCTGTCGTCTATCGCGCACTCGTGACGACAGTCACGCTTCAGTGATAACTTTCCGGTAGCAGGTACAGCCCGTCCGCCCATCCAGCCATCCCGGCTGAAGGAGGCCGTGCTCATGAGTCCCTTTACCGGATCGGCGAACCGGACCGAGGAGTGGCGGAATCTGCGCCTCACCCTCGACGCCGGGGTCGCCACCGTCACCCTGGCCCGCCCCGAGAAGCTCAACGCGCTCACCTTCGGCGCCTACGCCGACCTGCGCGACCTGCTCGCCGAGCTCTCCCGGGAGCGGGCCGTGCGCGCCCTGGTGCTCGGCGGCGAAGGCCGCGGCTTCTGCTCCGGCGGTGACGTCGACGAGATCATCGGCGCCACCCTCGCCATGGACACCGGCGCGCTCCTCGACTTCAACCGGATGACCGGGCAGGTGGTGCGCGCGGTGCGGGAATGCCCCTTCCCGGTCATCGCGGCCGTGCACGGGGTCGCCGCCGGAGCCGGCGCCGTCCTGGCGCTCGCCGCCGACTTCCGCGTCGCCGACCCCACCGCGCGCTTCGCCTTCCTCTTCACCAAAGTCGGCCTCTCCGGCGGCGACATGGGCGCCGCCTACCTGCTGCCTCGCGTCGTCGGGCTGGGACACGCCACCCGGCTGCTGATGCTCGGCGAGCCCGTACCCGCCCCGGAGGCCGAGCGCATCGGCCTGATCAGCCAGCCGGCCGACGAGGGCCAGGCCCCCACGGCCGCCGCCGCCCTCGCCCGCCGCCTCGCCGAAGGGCCCGCCCTGGCCCACGCCCAGACCAAGGCACTGCTCACCGCCGAACTCGACATGCCGCTGGCCGCCGCCGTGGAAATGGACGCGGCCACCCAGGCGCTGCTGATGAACAGCTCCGACTACGCCGAATTCCATGCCGCGTTCACCGCCCGGCGCTCGCCCAAGTGGCAGGGGCGATAGCCGTGCCGCGCCCGATGCGGGTCGCCGTCATAGGCGGCGGCCCCGGCGGACTGTACGCGGCAGCACTTCTCAAGCGCCTCGACCCGGACCGGGAGATCACCGTCTGGGAGCGCAACGCCCCCGACGACACCTTCGGCTTCGGCGTGGTGCTCTCCGACGAGACCCTCGGCGGCATCGAGCACGCCGACCCGGTCGTCCACCAGGCGCTCAGCGCCGAATTCGTCCGCTGGGACACCATCGACGTGGTCCGCCGCGGAAAGGCGCTGACCTCCGGCGGGCACGGCTTCGCCGCCATCGGCCGCCGCCGGATGCTGGCCGTCCTGCACCAGCGCTGCCGCGCCCTCGGCATCCGCCTGCACTTCGGCGCGCCGGCCCCCGCGGCCGCCGAACTCGCCCGCGACCACGACCTGGTGATAGCCGCCGACGGCGTGCACAGCACCACGCGCGACGCCCACGCCGACGCCTTCCGGCCCCGGCTGACCACCCACGGCTGCCGCTACATCTGGCTCGCCGCCGACTTCGCCTTCGACGCCTTCCGGTTCGAGATCACCGAGACCGAGTACGGCGTGATGCAGCTCCACGGCTACCCGTACGCGCACCCCGCGACGCCCCCCGGGAAGGAGGCCGGGGCAGGCGCCAGCACCGTCATCGTCGAGATGCACGAGGACGTCTGGCGCCGCGCCGGCCTCGACCGCCGCACCCCGCAAGAATCCGTCGAACGGTGCGCTCGGCTCTTCGCCCCCGCCCTGGACGGCCGTCCGCTGCGCGCCAACCGCTCCCAGTGGACCGCCTTCCGCACCGTGGTCAACGACCGCTGGTCGCACCGGAACACCGTGCTGATCGGCGACGCCGCGCACACCGCGCACTTCTCCATCGGCTCCGGCACCAAACTGGCCGTCGAGGACGCCCTGGCGCTGGCCGCCTGCCTCCAGGAGCGGCCCACCGTCGCCGAGGCGCTCGCCGCCTACGAGGCCGAACGCCGCCCCGTCGTCGAGTCCACCCAGCGCGCGGCCGCGGCCAGCCTGCGCTGGTTCGAGAACCTCTCCCGCTATCTGCCGCAGCCGCCGCGCCAGTTCGCGTTCAACCTGCTCACCCGCAGCCGCCGCGTCACCCACGACAACCTGCGGCTGCGTGACGCCGGATTCGTCTCCGCGGTCGAGCGGGAGGCCGGCATCGACCCCGGCACACCGCCCATGTTCACCCCCTTCCCGCTGCGCCGGCTGACCCTGCGCAACCGCGTGGTGGTCTCCCCGATGGACATGTACTCCGCCGAAGACGGCATGCCCGGCGACTTCCACCTCGTCCACCTCGGCGCCCGCGCCCTGGGCGGCGCCGGCCTGGTGATGACCGAAATGGTGTGCGTCAGCCCGCAGGGCCGGATCACGCCGGGCTGCGCCGGGCTCTACACCGCCGGGCAGGAGGCGGCCTGGCGGCGCGTGGTGGACTTCGCCCACCGACAGTCACCCGGGGTGGCCATCGGGGTGCAGCTGGGGCACTCCGGCCGCAAGGGCTCCACCCGGCTGATGTGGGAGGGCATCGACGACCCGCTGCCCAGCGGAAACTGGCCGCTGGTCGCCCCCTCCCCGCTGCCCTACCGGCCGGGCGTCAGCCAGATCCCCGCCGCACTGGACACGGCCGGACTGGCCGAGATCCGCGAGCAGTTCGCCCAGGCCGCCCGGCGCGCCGCCCGGGCCGGCTTCGACCTGCTGGAGCTGCACTGCGCCCACGGCTATCTGCTCTCCAGCTTCCTGTCCCCGCTCACCAACCAGCGCACCGACGGCTACGGTGGGCCACTCACCGCCCGCCTCCGCTACCCGCTGGAGGTCTTCGACGCGGTGCGGGCCGTGTGGCCGGACGACCGCCCCATGACGGTCCGGATCTCGGCGACCGACTGGGCGCCCGGCGGCATGACCGCGGACGACGCCGTCGTGGTCGCCGCTGCCTTCCGCGCCCGCGGCGCCGACGCCATCGACGTCTCCACCGGGCAGGTCGTCCCCGACGAGGCTCCTGAGTTCGGCCGCTCCTACCAGACCCCGTACGCCGACCGCATCCGCAACGAACTCGGCATGCCGGTCATCGCGGTCGGCGCGATCTCCTCCTGGGACGACGTCAACTCGCTGATCCTGGCCGGCCGCGCGGACCTGTGCGCGCTGGCCCGCCCCCACCTGTACGACCCGCACTGGACCCTGCACGCCGCGGCGGAGCAGGGGTATCGGGGGCCGGGGGCGCCGTGGCCGGTGCAGTACGGGGCGGGTAGTCGGAAGCCGCCGACTGGCCGGACGGATGCGCCCAAGCCGAGGCTGACCCTCTAGGGCGCCCTGCCTCACCGGGCTCCGCCCCGGACCCCGGTCCTCAATCGCCGGACGGGCTTGGTCCAACGAACCGCGCGCCCGCGTCGCGTAGTCGGGTGTGGAGAGCGGCGAAGACCTCGGCGGAGCGGGCGCCCGGCCAGTCCTTCGGAAGCAGCACGGACGGCAGCCCCGGGTCGGCGTACGGCAGATGGCGCCAGGAGTCCAGGGCCAGCAGATAGTCGCGGTAGGCCGCCTCCGGGTCGGTGGCCCGGCGCCGGGCCCAGCGGCGCAGCACCGGCTCGTGCGCGTCGAGGAAGGCCAGGTGGAGCTTGGCCAGCGCGTCCAGGTCCCACCAGCGGCGCACCGCCTCAGCGGTCGGGTCGAACCCGGCGTGGCCGCCGCGGAAGAGATCGACGTAGCCGCTCAGCTCCAGCCGCTCCAGGGTGTGCCGGGTCTCCTCGTGGAGATGGTCGGGGGCGATCCACACCCCGGGGGCGGCGGTGCCGAACCCCAGCCGGGCGAGCCGGGAGCGGAGCAGGTGGCGCTTGTGCCGCTCCTGCTCGGGGACGGAGAAGACCGCCAGCAGCCAGCCGTCGCCGGACGGGCCCGCCGGGCGCCGGTAGATCCGCCGGTCGCCGTCGTCCAGCATCTGCCGGGCGGCGTCCGACAGCGCGTATCCGGCCGCCCCGTCCGCGGTGCGCCCGGCGACCAGCAGACCGCGCCGCTTGAGCCGGGAGACCGCCGACCGCACCGAGGGCGCGTCCACTCCGACCGCGCCGAGCAGCCGGATGAGGGCGGCCACCGGCACCGGCCCGGCGGGCTGCTCGGCCGTGCCGCGGCCGTAGGCGCCGTAGAAGGTGACGATCAGCGAGCGGGGGGCGTGGTGGTCACTCACGCGCTTACTGTAGAGCGCCGCCGCGCAGCCGGAAGCGCTGGAGCTTGCCGGTGGCGGTGCGGGGCAGGGCGTCCAGGAAGACGATCTCCCGGGGGCACTTGTACGGGGCCAGCTCGGCCTTGGTGAACTCCCGCAGCGCCTCGGCGGTCTCCGGCTCGCGCGGCACACCGGACCGCAGCACCACGTGGGCGACGACGACCATGCCGCGGTCCGGGTCCGGGCGCCCGGTGACCGCGACCTCCTCCACCTGCGGGTGGCGCAGCAGCGCGTCCTCGACCTCGGGTCCGGCGATGTTGTACCCGGCGGAGATGATCATGTCGTCGGCGCGCGCCACATAGCGGAAGTAGCCGTCCGGCTCGCGGACGTAGGTGTCCCCGGTGAGGTTCCAGCCGTCCCGGACGTAATCGCGCTGCCGCGCGTCCGCCAGGTAGCGGCAGCCGGTCGGGCCGCGCACCGCCAGCAGGCCCGGCTCGCCGTCCGGCACCGGGAGCCCCTCCGCGTCCACCACCCGGGCCTGGAAGCCGGGTACGGCAAGCCCGGTGGTGCCCGGCCGGATCTCGTCGTCCGCGGCGGAGATGAAGATGTGCAGCAGTTCGGTGGCGCCGATGCCGTTGATGATGCGCAGCCCGGTGGCCGCGTACCAGTCGCGCCAGGTGGCGGCGGGCAGGTTCTCGCCGGCGGAGACGCAGCGGCGCAGGCTGCCGGTGTCGTACGCGCTGAGCCGGCCGAGCATCGCACGGTAGGCGGTGGGCGCGGTGAACAGCACCGATATCCGGTGCCGTTCGATGTCGTCGAGCAGCCGGGCGGGCCCGCCCCAGTCGGTGAGCAGCGCCGAGGCGCCGGCGCGCAGCGGGAAGACCACCAGGCCGCCGAGGCCGAAGGTGAAGCCCAGCGGCGGGCTGCCCGCGAACACGTCGTCCGGCTCGGGCCGCAGCACCTGCGCCGAGAAGGTGTCGGCGATGGCGAGCACATCGCGGTGGAAGTGCATGCACCCCTTGGGCCGGCCGGTGGTGCCGGAGGTGAAGGCGATCAGCGCGACATCGTCCGCCGAGGTCTCCACCGGCGTGTACGGCACCGGCTGGGCGGCCGCCAGCCGCAGCAGGTCGTCGGCCGACCGGCCGCCGAAGACCGTGGTCCGCAACCCCGGCACCTCGGCCTTCTCCAGGTCCGCCACGCACCGGGCGTCGCACAGCGCGTGCCGGACCCGGGCGATCTCGCAGATGGTGGACAGCTCCGCGGCGCGGTGCGAGGCGAGGACGGTCACCGCGACGGCGCCCGCCTTCATCACCGCCAGCCAGCAGGCGGCGAGCCAGGGCGAGGTGGGGCCGCGCAGCAGCACCCGGTTGCCGGGGACCACGCCCAGCTCCCGGGTGAGGGTGTGCGCGATGCGGTCCACGTGGCCCTGCAGCTCGCCGTAGGTCCAGGTCTCGCCGGTGGCGCCGCGGATCGCGACGCGCTGCGGACCCAGCCGCCGCGCGGTGCCGTCCAGCAGCTCGGCGCCGCAGTTGAGCCGCTCGGGGTAGGTGGGTCCCGGCGGGCCGAGCAGCAGCTGTGGCCACTGGTCGGCGGGCGGGAGATGGTCACGGGCGAAGGTGTCGGTATGAGCCGAAGTCCCCAGCCGCATCGCCAACGCGCCTCCTAGCGTTGCCGGATGACTGCCCTGAGTCGCTTCGTCAGCGTAACGTGTTGGTGACGACAGTCAACAGATCGCGATAACTTCAGCGAGGAGGGCGCCCGTGCCGGGATTCGGACTCGAGGCGGAACAGCTCACCTGGTGCGCCGGGTTGCGTGCGATGGCCGCGGAGCGGCTGCGACCGCTGGCCGAGCGGGCCGAGGCCGGCCGGGTCAACCGCCCGCTGGTCGCCGCGCTCGGCGACCTGGGCCTGCTGGCGCGGCTCTTCCCGGCCGACGGGCCGGTGCGCGCCCGCGACCTGTGCCTGCTGCGCGAGTCGCTGGCGGTGGAGTGCACCGAGGCCGAGACCGCGCTGGCCCTCCAGGGCTTGGGCGCGTATCCGGTGGTGCTCTCCGGGACGGCCGGGCAGCGCGAGCGCTGGCTGCCCGGAGTCAGGGCAGGCCGGGTGGTCACCGCCTTCGCGCTGAGCGAGGCGGACGCGGGCTCCGACGCCGCCGCCCTCACCCTGCGGGCCGAGCCGGACGGACCCGAGCGGTGGCGGCTGACCGGCGAGAAGTGCTGGATCTCCAACGCCCCGGAGGCCGACGTCTACACCGTCTTCGCCCGCACCACCGAGGACGCCGGCGCGCGCGGGATCACCGCCTTCCTGGTCCCCGCCGACCGGGCCGGACTCACCGGCAGCCCGCTTCGGATGCTCAGCCCGCACCCCATCGGCAGCCTCGCCTTCGACGGGGTGCCGGTCACCGCCGCCGACGTGCTGGGGCGGCCCGACGACGGCTTCCGGGTCGCCATGCGCACCCTCAATCTGCTGCGGCCCAGCGTCGGCGCCTTCGCCGTCGGAATGGCCCAGGCCGCGCTGGAGGCGGCCCTGGCGCACGCCGCGCGGCGCACCGCGTTCGGCGGCCCGCTGAAAGACCTCCAGTCGGTCGCGCACCAGCTCGCGGAGATGGCCACCCGCACCGAGGCCGCCCGGCTGCTGGTCCGGGCGGCGGCCGAGGCGTTCGACGCCGGAGCCCCCGATGTGGCCAAGCGGTCCGCGATGGCCAAGCTGCTGGCCACCGAGACCGCGCAGTACGTGGTCGACGCCGCCGTGCAGATCCACGGCGCCCGCGCGCTGCAATGCGGCCATCTGCTCGAACACCTCTACCGCGAGGTGCGTGCCCCGCGGATCTACGAGGGCGCCACCGAGGTCCAGCGCACCATCATCGCCAAGGAGCTGTACCGATGAGTCTGGACCGTGTGAACCCGGCCGGGCTCTCCCCGGCGAGCGGCTTCAGCCACGCCGTCACCGCCACCGGCGGCCGGCTGGTCTTCCTGGCCGGGCAGACCGCCCTGGACGCCGACGGCAAGGTCACCGGCGCGACCCTGCCCGAGCAGTTCCGGCAGGCGCTGGGAAATCTGCTGGCCGCGCTGGGCGCTTGCGGCGGGGACCCCGGCCGGCTGGCCCGGGTCACGGTGTACGCCACCGATGTCGCCGACTACCGCCGCCACGCGCCCGAGCTGGGCCGGATCTGGCGGGAGCTGGCCGGCCGGGACTATCCGGCGATGGCCGTCATCGGCGTGGTGCGGCTGTGGGACGAGGCGGCCCTGGTGGAGCTGGACGGCATCGCCGTACTGCCCGGCTGAGCCGCGCCGGCCGGGCCGCCCCCCGATGCGGCCCGGACGGGCGCGAGAAGGTCCGGTCGGTTGGGGGAACCGACCGGACCTGCTCACCACCCGGCTGAGGTGTGGGGTGTACTGACTCAGCCGGTGACGACCGCCGTGTCGTCGATCAGGAAGCTGGTCGCCGCGGACGAGTCCTCGGTACCGGTGAACTTGATCGTGACGGTCTTGCCCTTGAACGCCGACAGATCAAGGGAGCGGAGGGTGTAGCTGCCCGGCGTGACGTTGGAGTACGTCGCCAGGGTGGTCGTGGTGGTGCCGGAGACGACCTGGGCCTTCAGGGTGTCGTACGCCGTGGAGCCGGACTCCTTGGTGTCGATGGCCAGGTAGAAGTTGAGCTTCGGCGCCGCCGCGGTGGAGGGGATGCTCACCGACTGGGACAGCGTGTCGGTGTGGCTGGTGCCGTAGCCGTTGAGCCAGGCGTAGTACGAGCCGGAGCGCGGGGTGCCGCTGGCGTCGTTGGTGATCACTCCGGAGGTGGAGCTCCAGCCGGTCGCGCCGGACTCGAAGCCCGGGTTGGTCAGCAGGTTGGAGCCGGTCGGCGGGGTGGTGCCGCCACCGCAGGTGGTCGAGGTCGGGACGACGGCCACGCCGCTCCACGCCTTCTCCACCGCGGAGCACTGCGTGCTGCCCGCGCCGTACAGGTCGATCGCGGCCTTGATGGTCGCGGTACGGGCCTGCGGGTAGCTGGTGGTGGAGGTCATGTACGTGGTGAGCGCGCGGTACCAGATCTTGCCGGCCGCGGCGTTGCCGAGACCGGTGACCGAGGAGCCGTCGCAGGTCGGGCTGTTGCCGTACGAGGAGGAGCCGGAGCCCACGGCGAGCAGGTAGAAGAAGTGGTTGCCCACGCCCGAGGAGTAGTGCGGGTCCAGGTTCTTGGTGTTCGTGGTCCAGCAGCTCTGCGAGGAGCCGTCCTTCTTCGGGTCGTCCATGTACCGCAGCGGGGTGCCGTTGCCGCGGATGTCGATCTTCTCGCCGATCAGGTAGTCGGGAGTGTCCGCCGGGTTGTTGGCGTTGAACTCGACCAGGGTGCCGAAGATGTCGCTGGTGGCCTCGTTGAGGCCGCCCGCGTCGCCGTAGTAGTTCAGGTTGGCGGTCGCGGAGGTGACACCGTGGCTCATCTCGTGGCCGGCCACGTCGAGCTCGGTGAACGGCTTCTGGCCGACGTCACCGTCGCCGTAGATCATGCTGAAGCTGGTGTCGTCCCAGCCCGCGTTGGAGTAGTTCTGGCCGTAGTGCACGAAGGACCGGGCGCCGACACCGTCGTTCTTGATGCCGTTGCGGCCGTGCACGTTCTTGTAGTAGTCCCAGGTCGCCTGGATGCCGTAGTGGGCGTCGGCGGCCACGGTGGCGCGGTCGCCCAGCGTGCCGTCGCCCCACACGTCGTCGGTGTCGGTGAAGGACTTGCCCCAGCCGGCCGGCGGGCTGTCGTTGGTGGCCGTCTGGTTCTGGGCGTCCCGCGTCTCGCCGCCGCCGCGGGTGGCGTCCTTGAGCTGGTAGCCGCCGGAGACCGCGGTGGTGGTCAGGCTGACGTCGCCGACCTGGTAGCCGTGGCCGGTGCCCTCGGCGGTGTGGAAGTCGTTCCAGGTCTGCCCGGCCTTGCCGGTGAGGGCGTCCACCAGCACGTTGAAGTGGCTGGGGGACTGGTCGGGGGCGGTGCCGTCGACCGTGACCTGCCAGGCCAGCTTCGGGGTGCCCGAGGCCGCGTCGATCACCAGCTTGGAGGAGGTCCGGGCGCGCTTGCCCTTGAACTTCCGCTGCGCGGCGGCCTCCGCGCGCTTGGCGGCGACCTTGGGGCTCACCGACAGCGCGAGGGGCTTCTTCAGCGCCACGGTGGACTCGCGGAACGCCCCGTTCGGCGCGTCGTGCACGATGACATCTCCGCCCAGAACGGGCAGACCGCGGTACGTGCGCGTCATGTGGACATGGCGCGTGCCGTCCTTGTCGACCTGCACCGAGGCGGCCTTGAAGGTGTCGTGGGCGCTCGCGCGGACCGCCTTCGGGTGGTCGGCGATGGAGTCGCGAGCGTCCGCGATGGCCTGGCTCTTGCCGGCCTTCGGCGGATGGGGCCGAACATCGTCGGCGGCAGAGGCGGGGTTCCCCACGCCGGCTATCAGAAGACCGCTGACGGCGAGCGTCAGCGATCCGGCGAGCACGGTTCTCTTCATGAGCCGGGAGAGTGGCCGCTGCCCGCCCGGCCGGTCAACGGACTCCAAGTCTGTTTAATTGCGGACGATGTGAAGGGAACATAAGGGCGCCCCGTGCCCGCGCTACGGGCTCTGGCCCCGCCCTACCTTTGGGTAAAACTGTTCACAGAGTGACCGCAATCTCGTCCTCAAATCTTCTTTACCTGGCTAGCATGTGACCTCATTCAACTCATCCCTGCGACAACGCGGTCACAGGCGGCGCCCCCACGCAGGCGCGCGTACGTCGGCGGGAGGCGAGCATGGTGGCATCGTCACATGGAAATATCCGGTCAAGACCGGCGGATCAGGCCCAAGGGCTGCTGGATCCGAAGCCGGCGCACGGCCCCAGGCCGCTCCCCGCGGACCTGCTCGCAGCCCTCCGCCACGGCCCCTTCGAGGCCGCCCTGGACGCCGCCATCCGCGCCAGCGGCCTGAGCCTGGACCGCATCCAGCACCGGCTCGCCGAACGCGGGGTCGAGATCAGCGTGACCACCCTCAGCTACTGGCGGCGCGGCCGCAGCCGCCCCGAACGCCCGCAGTCCCGCCAGGCGGTGCGGCTGCTGGAGGAGTTGCTGGGCACGCCCACCGACGGCCTGGTCTCCCTGCTCGGCCCCAAGCGGCCGCGCGGCCGATGGGTCAACCAGGGCCCCGAGGTGATGGAGACCGAACGCCTGTGGAGCGAGTACGGGAGCCTGCCGGACCTCCTCGCCGAGCTGGGCAGCGCCGACGACGGACTGCTCCGGGTCGCCGCCCACGACCGCTACGAGCTGGACGCCCAGGGCGCCGAGAGCAGGCTCACCACCAGCCTGGTGCTCAAGGCGACCCGCGAGCGGGTCGACCGCTGCGTGATCGTCATCCGCGGCGAGGACCCGGATCGCCCGCTGCCCGTCTTCGTCGACGTACGCAACGCCCGCCCGGGCCGGCTGCGTGCCGATCCCAGCGTCCCGCTGCTGGTCACCGAGTTGTTCCTGGACCGCACCCTGACCGAGGGCGAGACCGCGCTGGTGGAGTACACCCTGGTCTTCGCCGAGTCCGGCCGCCCGACGGAGGAGTGCGGACGCGGCTTCCGCGCCGCGGCCCAGCTCTACTCGCTGGAAGTGACCTTCCATCCGGACGCCGTGCCGGTGCGCTGCCTGCGCTGCACCAGCGCCGCGGCCACCGGCGAACCGGCCTCCGCCGAGCCGGTGTGGATCAGCGCCGCCGGCCGGGCCCACGCCGTCTTCGAGAACCCCGGCCCCGGTTTCCGGGCGCTGCGCTGGGAATGGCACTGACGGCGGAGGGGCCCTCGGGGATATCCGGTGGACCCCGCCGCCGTCGTCCGGCGTGCACTGTTCGGTCGGTTGTGAATCAACCGATTCCGGTCAGATGTCGCGGAAGATCTCGATCTGCGCGCCGATGGAGTTCAGCCGCTCCGCCAGATCCTCGTAACCCCGGTTGATGACGTACACATTGCGCAGCACCGAGGTGCCCTCGGCGGCCATCATCGCCAGCAGCACCACCACCGCGGGCCGCAGCGCCGGCGGGCACATCATCTCCGCGCTGCGCCAGCGGGTGGGGCCCTCCACCAGCACCCGGTGCGGATCCAGCAGCTTGACGCCCGCGCCGAGACGGTTCAGGTCGGTGAGGTAGATGGCCCGGTTGTCGTAGACCCAGTCGTGGATCAGCGTCGAGCCCTGCGCGGTGGCGGCGATGGCCGCGAAGAACGGCACGTTGTCGATGTTGAGGCCGGGGAACGGCATCGGGTGGATCTTGTCCAGCGGAGCGCTCAGCTTCGACGGCCGCACGGTCAGGTCGATCAGCCGGGTACGGCCGTTGTCCGCCGGGTACTCCGGGCTGCGCTCGTGGTCCAGGCCCATCTCCTCCAGGACGGCCAGCTCGATCTCCAGGAACTCGATCGGCACCCGGCGGATCGTCAGCTCGGACTCGGTCACCACGGCCGCGGCGAGCAGGCTCATCGCCTCGACCGGGTCCTCGGAGGGGGCGTAGTCGACATCGCGGTCGATCTGGGCCACACCGTGCACGGTCAGCGTGGTGGTGCCGACGCCCTCCACCCGGACACCCAGCTGCTCCAGGAAGAAGCACAGGTCCTGGACCATGTAGTTGGAGGAGGCGTTGCGGATGACGGAGACACCGTCGTAACGGGCGGCGGCCAGCAGCGCGTTCTCCGTCACGGTGTCGCCGCGCTCGGTCAGGACGATCGCGCGGGTGGGGGAGACCGTGCGGTCCACCTCCGCGTGGTAGGTGCCGTCGGTGGCGGTGATCTCCAGGCCGAAGTGGCGCAGCGCGGTCATGTGCGGCTGCACGGTGCGGGTGCCCAGGTCGCAACCGCCCGCGTAGGGGATCTTGAACTTGTCCATCCGGTGCAGCAGCGGGCCGAGGAACATGATGACGCTGCGGGTCCGGCGGGCCGCCTCGGTGTCCATCGCGTCCAGGTCCAGCTCGGCGGGCGGCACGATCTCCAGGTCGGCCCCGTCGTTGATCCAGCGGGTGCGGACGCCGATGCTGCCCAGCACCTCCAGGATCCGGTAGACCTCCTCGATCCGGGCGACCCTGCGCAGT
The DNA here is from genome assembly GCF_058215555.1 of Streptomyces sp. JLBT605. Lineage (NCBI taxonomy): Bacteria > Bacillati > Actinomycetota > Actinomycetes > Kitasatosporales > Streptomycetaceae > Streptomyces > Streptomyces sp. JLBT605. The sequence continues at coordinate 1,352,797 of NZ_CM177087.1, read as the reverse complement.
GTGGTGCGGCCGGAGTTGAGCAGAGAGGCGCAGAGCAGGGCCACGCAGGCGTTCTTGCTCGTCTTCACGTCGATGCTGCCGGACAGGCGGCGGCCGCCGACGACCCGCAGGTGCATGGGACCGGCGTAGCCGAGCGAGACGATCTCGCTGTCCAGGGCCTCGCCGATACGGGCGATCATCTCAAGACTGATGTTCTGGTTGCCTCGCTCGATACGGTTCACCGCACTCTGACTCGTCCCGAGCGCCTCTGCGAGTTGGGACTGGGTCCAACCCCGGTGCTGGCGGGCATCGCGGATGAGCTTGCCGATACGCGTGAGGTAATCATCTGTCATACTAATGATGCTATCTCACATATGAGATGCGGGTGATGTGGGTGGGCCATCCGGAGCAGTGTCATCACCCTCCGTGGAACCCCCTGTCGTGGAGCACCGACAGCACGTTCCCCGCGGGGTCCTTGAACCAGGCGACGTCGACACCGGGGCTGCGGGCGACGCCCTTGTCGTCCTGTTCGAACGCCTCGTACCGCTCGAAGGTGACGCCGCGCCGGACCAGTTCGTCGACGACGCCGTCGATGTCCTCGACGGGGAAGTTGAGGATGGTGAAGGTGGCCGGGGTGTGGTTGTCCTTGGGGTAGACCAGGATCGGCGCACTGCCCGGGATGTGCAGCCGCAGCATGCCGTGCTCCTCGGACACCCGCAGGCCGAGGATGGTGTCGTAGAAGTCCTTCGCCGCGCCGATGTCGTCCACGGAGAAGCCACTGAACGCCTTGGTGTTCCCGAACATCGCGGGCCGTCCCTTCTTACGCCGGTTCCGCTGGTTCTGCCGGTTTCTTCCAGTCTCGCCCCGACCCGGGCGGTCTTCACGCCCTGAGTCGCCGGGCGGGGCCCCAAGATCCGCGGACAGGCGGGGTCGGCGATGGCGCGGCCGGAGCATGACCGTGCGGCGGCGATGTATTAGGGTTATCTCGACATCGAGATATCTGCCGAGAGGCGTACCGCGGTCGTTTTGGGTAAGGCAAGCCTAACTTAGGCATACCTTAGCCGATCGGCTTGGACCTGCGACGGCAGGATTGCGGTGAATACGCGCGAGATCACGCAAGAAGGAGACTGCCGTGTCGGCGAACAGCTTCGACGCCCGCAGCACGCTGCAGGTGGGCGACGAGTCGTACGAGATCTTCCGGCTGGACAAGGTGGAGGGCTCCGCCCGCCTGCCCTACAGCCTGAAGGTGCTGCTGGAGAACCTGCTCCGCACCGAGGACGGCGCGAACATCACCGCCGACCACATCCGCGCGCTCGGCAACTGGGACTCCCAGGCCCAGCCGAGCCAGGAGATCCAGTTCACGCCGGCCCGCGTGATCATGCAGGACTTCACCGGCGTACCGTGTGTCGTGGACCTCGCCACCATGCGTGAGGCCGTCAAGGAGCTCGGCGGCGACCCGGCGAAGATCAACCCGCTGGCCCCGGCCGAGCTGGTCATCGACCACTCCGTCATCGCCGACAAGTTCGGCACCCCGGACTCCTTCGCGCAGAACGTCGAGCTGGAGTACGGCCGCAACAAGGAGCGCTACCAGTTCCTGCGCTGGGGCCAGACCGCCTTCGACGAGTTCAAGGTCGTCCCGCCGGGCACCGGCATCGTCCACCAGGTCAACATCGAGCACCTGGCCCGCACCGTCATGGTCCGCAAGGGTCAGGCGTACCCGGACACCCTGGTCGGCACCGACTCGCACACCACCATGGTCAACGGCCTCGGCGTGCTGGGCTGGGGCGTCGGCGGCATCGAGGCCGAGGCCGCGATGCTCGGCCAGCCGGTCTCCATGCTCATCCCGCGCGTCGTCGGCTTCAAGCTGACCGGCGAGCTGCCCACCGGCACCACCGCCACCGACCTGGTGCTCACCATCACCGAGATGCTGCGCAAGCACGGTGTGGTCGGCAAGTTCGTGGAGTTCTACGGCGAGGGCGTGGCCGCCACCTCGCTCGCCAACCGCGCCACCATCGGCAACATGTCGCCGGAGTTCGGCTCCACCGCCGCGATCTTCCCCATCGACGGTGAGACCCTGAACTACCTGCGCCTGACCGGCCGCTCCGAGCAGCAGGTCGCGCTGGTCGAGGCGTACGCCAAGGAGCAGGGCCTGTGGCTCGACCCGGCCGCCGAGCCGGACTTCTCCGAGAAGCTCGAGCTGGACCTCTCCACGGTCGTCCCCTCGATCGCCGGCCCGAAGCGCCCGCAGGACCGCATCATCCTTGCCGAGGCCGCGCAAGCGTTCGCGCAGGACGTGCGCAACTACGTGGACGAGGACGAGGAGGCGGGCAAGGAGTCCTTCCCGGCCTCGGACTCCCCGGCGCTCGACCACAACGGCGTGCCGACCAAGCCGACCCAGGTCACCGCCGCCGACGGCACCGTCTACGAGATCGACCACGGTGCCGTCACCGTCGCCGCGATCACCTCCTGCACCAACACCTCCAACCCGTACGTCATGGTCGCCGCCGCGCTGGTGGCCAAGAAGGCGGTGGAGAAGGGCCTCGCCCGCAAGCCGTGGGTCAAGACCACCCTGGCCCCGGGCTCCAAGGTCGTCATGGACTACTACGACCGCGCCGGCCTCACCCCGTACCTCGACAAGATGGGCTTCAACCTCGTCGGGTACGGCTGCACCACCTGCATCGGCAACTCCGGCCCGCTGCCGGAGGAGGTCTCCAAGGCCGTCAACGACGCCGACCTCGCCGTCACCTCGGTGCTCTCCGGCAACCGGAACTTCGAGGGCCGGATCAACCCCGACGTCAAGATGAACTACCTGGCCTCCCCGCCGCTGGTCGTCGCGTACGCCATCGCGGGCTCCATGAAGGTGGACATCACCAAGGACGCGCTGGGCACCGACCAGGACGGCAACCCGGTCTACCTCAAGGACATCTGGCCCACCGAGGCCGAGGTCAACGACGTCGTCGCCAACGCCATCGGCGAGGACATGTTCTCCACCTCCTACCAGGACGTCTTCGCGGGTGACGCGCAGTGGCAGGCGCTGCCGATCCCGACCGGCAACACCTTCGAGTGGGACCCGCAGTCCACCTACGTCCGCAAGCCCCCGTACTTCGAGGGCATGACGATGGAGACCACCCCGGTCACCGACATCACCGGCGCCCGCGTGCTGGCGAAGCTCGGCGACTCGGTCACCACCGACCACATCTCCCCGGCCGGTGCGATCAAGGCCGACACCCCGGCCGGCAAGTACCTCACCGAGCACGGCGTCGAGCGTCGCGACTTCAACAGCTACGGCTCGCGCCGCGGCAACCACGAGGTCATGATCCGCGGCACCTTCGCCAACATCCGCCTGCGCAACCAGATCGCGCCGGGCACCGAGGGCGGCTTCACCCGCGACTTCACGCAGGCCGACGGCCCGGTGTCGTTCATCTACGACGCCTCGCAGAACTACCAGGCCGCCGGCATCCCGCTGGTCGTCCTGGCGGGCAAGGAGTACGGCTCCGGCTCCTCGCGTGACTGGGCCGCCAAGGGCACCGCGCTGCTGGGCGTCAAGGCCGTCATCGCCGAGTCCTACGAGCGCATCCACCGCTCGAACCTCATCGGCATGGGCGTCCTGCCGCTGCAGTTCCCGGAGGGTGCCTCGGCCCTCTCCCTCGGCCTGACCGGCGAGGAGACCTTCTCCATCACCGGTGTCACCGAGCTGAACGACGGCACCACCCCGCGCACGGTCAAGGTCTCCACCGACACCGGCGTCGAGTTCGACGCGGTCGTCCGCATCGACACCCCCGGTGAGGCGGACTACTACCGCAACGGCGGCATCATGCAGTACGTGCTGCGCTCGCTGATCCGCAAGTAAGCACCGAGCGGAACAGCCGCTAGCGACCGAACGGGCCGCACTTCCCTGGCGGGGAGTGCGGCCCGTTTTCACGTGCCCGTTTCACGTGTGTCGTTTCCCGCGTTCTGGGCGGTCAGGACTCAGAACAGCTGGACGTAGCCGTTCCAGCCCGACGCGCCGATCTTCTTCTTCGCCTTGAAGGGCGCGGACGCCCGGCCCGTACCCGCGTAGAGCCACAGCGAGCCGTCCCGGTGGCGGGCGATCAGGTCGGCTCTGCCGTCGAAGGTCAGGTCGCCGGTGGAGAGCAGGTGGTTGTACTGGCCCCAGCCGGTGCCGATCCGGGTGCGGTGGGCGAACGGCCTGGTGTAGTCGCCGGTGCCCTTGTACAGCCACAGCGTGCCGGAGCGGTCGGCGGCGACCAGGTCGGCCCTGCCGTCGCCGGTCAGGTCGCCCTCGCCCGCCAGCTGGGTGTACTGGCCCCAGCCGCCGCCGACCTCTCTGCGGCCGGTCAGCGTACCGTCGGACTTGGCCAGGTAGAGCCAGAGCACGCCGGAGCGGTCACGGGCCAGCAGGTCCGCCTGGCGGGCGCCGCCGAGGTTGCCAGGCGAACGGAACAGGTTGTACCGGCCCCAGTCGCCGGGGAGCCAGGTGGTCTCGCCGCCGTGGCTGAAGCCCAGCGCGTTGCTGCGGGTGCGGAAGTACAGGTCGATGTCGTTGCCGTTGGCCACCTGCACGGAGGCGTCGACGCTCTGCCAGCTGTCGGTCACGAACGTGCGGGGCTTCAGACCGCCGCGGCCGTTCGGCTCGTACATGAAGACATCGCCGGCCACGTTGGCGCCGAACAGCGGCAGCACCGGGGCGGGGGCCACCGCGGCGGCCCGCGGGGCTCCCTGCCGCACGGCGCCGAGACCCTCGGCGGCCTTGGACAGGCTCTTGGAGGCCGGGGCCGGGGTGTCGGCCACGGCGGCTCCGGCGGAGGTGCCGACCAGTGCGGCGGCTATCGCCGCGGTCGTCAGCCGCGCCACGGCGCGGCCGCGGGTACGGCCGGGAATGCGGGCCATGGAGTGCTCCAGGTGTGTGAGGAACAGTGAGCGTGGCGTGCCCGGTCACCGGACGCGCCACGCCGGCTCCTTGAGCATTTCAGGTGATCTTCACCTGTCAAGAGGTTTCAGTCCATACCGAGCAGCTCCACCTCTGCCAGTCGAGCCGGGGCATCCGGCACCAGTCGGTAATACCGGTAACGTCCGGGCGAGTCGACCGAGAAGACCCGGGTCTGCCGGTCCCAGGCGAAGGACTCGCCCGAGCGGCGGTCCAGCTCCCGCCACCGCCGGCCGTCGGCCGAGCCCTCCAGCACCCAGCCGGACGGTGCCTTCGTCCGGTCCGAGGAGGTCAGGGTGTACTGCACCGCGCGGCGCGCGGACGGCATCGGTAGATCCGTCCGGCCGACCGGGGCGTCGGTCGCCGAAGTGTCGTCGAACAGCGCCCCCGGGCCGTCGAGCAGGTCGCCGCGCGGGGTCGGTACGCGGTCGTCGCGGGTGAGGGAGGAGGGGGCCGCGTCCTTGCCGGTGCCCCAGGCCGAGGGCTTGTCGCCCATCGCGAACTCCAGCGTGGCGCCGCGCGCCAGCAGCTCGTGCGGCAGGGCCGTGGACGTCCAGGGCTTGCCGTCGACCTTCAGGCCCTGGACGTAGACGTTCCGGGCGCTGTTGCGCGGTGCCTTGACCACCAGGTCGCGGCCGCCCTCCAGATGCACGGTCGCCTTGGTGAACAGGGGCGAGCCGACCGCGTACTCGGGGGAGCCCATCACCAGCGGATAGAAGCCGAGCGCGCTGAACAGGTACCAGGCCGACTGCTCCCCGTTGTCCTCGTCACCGTGGTAGCCCTGGCCGATCTCGCTGCCGGTGTAGAGGCGGGAGAGGACCTCGCGGACCTTCTCCTGGGTCTTCCAGGGCCGGCCGGCCGCGTCGTACATGTAGATGGCGTGATGGGCGACCTGATTGCTGTGGCCGTACATGCCCATCCTCACGTCCCGCGCCTCCGTCATCTCATGGATGACCCCTCCGTAGGAACCGGCGAATTCGGGACTCGCCGTCTCCGGGGTGGCGAAGTAGGTGTCGAGTTTCCCGGCCAGGCCCTCGCGGCCGCCGTAGAGATTGGCGAGTCCCCGGCTGTCCTGCGGCGCGGAGAAGGCATATCCCCAGCCATTGGTCTCGGTGTAGTCGTATCCCCAGACACGCGGGTCGTAGGTGTCCGCCGGGAGCCGCCATTCGCCTTTGCCGTCGCGGCCCTGGAAGAAACCGACCCGGTCGTCGAAGTGCTTGACGTAATCGCGGGCGCGATTGAGGAAGTAGGCGGACTCCTCCCGATAGCGGGGTTTCTTCGTCTTCGCGTACAGCGCCTTCGCCATGTTCGCGATGCCGAAGTCGTTGAGATATCCCTCCATTGCCCAGGACATGCCCTCGGGGGTGGCGGTGCCGGTATAGCCGAGGAAGGGGGAGGTGGCCATACCCTTGCGGCCGACGCCCGGCGAGGGCGGGACGACGGTGGCGTTCTTCAGCGCGGCCTCGTAGGCGGCCTCGGCGTCGAAATCCACGCCCTTGAGGTACGCGTCGGCGAAGGCCACGTCCGAGCTGGTGCCGGTCATCAGATCGGCGTAACCGGGGGAGGACCACCGGGAGATCCAGCCGCCGTCCCGGTACTGCTGCACGAAGCCGTCGACCATCTCGCCCGCGCGCCGCGGGGTGAGCAGCGAGTAGGCCGGCCAGGTGGTGCGGTAGGTGTCCCAGAAGCCGTTGTTGACGTAGACCTTGCCGTCCACGATCTTCGCGCCGGTGCGGGTCGGGGTGTTCTGCCCGGCGGGCGGGGAGAACGGGCTGGCGTACCGGTACTCCGGCTTGGCCGCGGTCCCGGCGTTCTCGTAAGCGGAATTGGGATACAGATACAGCCGGTAGAGGCTGGAGTAGAGCGTGGTGAGCTGGTCCGGGTCTGCTCCCTCGACCTCCACCCGGCCCAAGAGCTCGTCCCATGACCGCTGGGCATCGGCCTTGACCTGCTCGAAGGTGGCCGCCTGGGGGATCTCGCGGTCCAGGTTGGCCTTCGCCTGGTCGACGCCGATGAGCGAGGTCGCGATCCGCAGCGTCACGGTACGGTCCGCGCCCGGCCGGAAGCGGAAGTAGCCGGTGACGTCCTTGCCGGCGTCGCCCGGCAGCTTGCCGCCCGCGGTGACGGGCGCGTCGAAGACGCCGTGGACGAACATCCGGGACGCGCCGGCGGACAGGCCGCTGCGGACGTTGGAGTAGCCGGTGACCATTTTGTGCTCGGCGTCCAGGGTGAGCCCGCCGTCGCCGGTGATGTTGTCGAAGATGACGCTGGCGTCATCGCCCGGATAACGGAAACGCATGATGGCGGCGTGGTCGGTGGGCGCGATCTCGGCCGTGACGCCGTTCTCGAAGCGCACGCCGTAGTAGTGCGGCCGGGCGGTCTCCCGCTCGTGCCGGAAGGGCAGCGCCCGGGCCGTCCGCCCGGCGTCCGGGGTGCCGGCGGCCGCCGACGGCATCACCTGGAAGGTCTGCCGGTCACCCATCCAGGGGCTCGGCTCATGGCTGGCGCTGAATGCCTGGAGGGTGGGCAGGTTGTCGGCGTTGTTGGCGCGGGAGTACTGGTAGAGCCAGTCGGCGGACCCGGCCTGGGTGACCGGGGTCCAGAAGTTGAAGCCGTTCGGCACGGCGGTGGCGGGGAAGGTGTTGCCCCGCGAGAAGCTGCCGCTGGAGTTGGTGCCGCGGGTGGTGACGGCGTAGTCCGACAGATGGGCGAGGCGTTTCTTGGCGGCCTGGGGCGCGAGGGAGATGTCGTCGACCCAGCCGCGGAACGTCGCCGGGCCCCGCGGGGAGTCGTAACCCACCAGGATCCGGTCGACCGTCTTCCCCGCGGCGACCGCCCCGATCCGCGACTCCTTGTGGTTCCACTGGTTGACGTAGAGCGTCTTGGACGCGGCCTGGCCAGGCGGGGACAGCGGGGCGCCGTGCTGGTCGACCGCGCCCAGATCACTCAGATAGGTGCCGTCGGTGAAGGCCAGATCGACCGCCACATGGGTGGCCGGATAGTGCGGATCGCTCTCCGGCATCGAGGGGAAGATCCGGTACGACAGCCGGGTGTCGCGGCGCACCGCCAGATCGACGTCGAAGACCTTGTTGTAGGAGTACCCGCGGCCGTGGCGGGTGTGGGTGCCCGCGTACCGCAGCGCGTGGGTCCCGGTGAAGCCCGCGCGCGCCTTGGCCGTGGGCGAGCCCGCGGGCCCTGAGTCCACCTGGCTCTGCATGGCGGAGGGGGCGGGTGGCGTGGTGTCACTGCCGCCCAGCTGCACCTCGGCCAGTTGGGTGAGGTCCTCCCCGGCGTTGCGGGTGATCTCCAGCCGGTAGTGGCGGTAGGCGGTGGAGTTCGAAGCGGTGAACTCCCGGGTCTGCTGGCGGCGCTCGAACACCTGGCCCTCGCGGGTGTCGAGGGTCTGCCATGCCGAGCCGTCGGCGGAGCCCAGCAGCCGCCAGTCGCGGGGGTCGCGCCCGGCCGCGTCGTTGGCCGAGGTGAGCGCGTAGCGGACCACGTCCACGGGCGTGGAGAGTTTGAATTCCAGCCAGGCGGTGGTGTCGAAGACCAGCCACTTGCTGGTGACCTCGCCGTCGATCAGGTTCTCCTTGACCTCGCCCGCTTCCACGTGCTCCCCGCTGGCCCGGACGTCGGTGACCTTGTCCGTCACATTGCCGGGGATCCCGGTGGCGTACGAGCCGTCCACGCCGGCCGCCCGCTCGCCGCCGTCCGGGCCGGTCTCCACGGTGTTGCGCCAGTCGGGTTGCGGCTCGCCCGATTCGAACGAGGAGGCGAACGAAGTGGTGGGGGCGGGGGGTTGGTGCGGCGTCGCGGCGGCCCAGGTCGCGGCCCCGTCCGCCGTGGCCACCAGCAAGGCGGCCGCCAGCAGGGCGATCGGTCGACCGGCGCGGCGCCGTCGTCTGTGTCGCATCTCAGCCTCACAACGTGTCAGACAACGTTGTCAATGGGGTTGCGCACCGTCAAGTAGGCGCCGGTGGGCGGGTGGTGTCAAGGGTGCGGGAGCTCAAGGGGCGTACGCGGGTGACGGGGCGGCGGCACGCCGCAGAGGCTCGCGTCGCCTACGGTATGTCGAACAGGTCTCAACTCGGGAAAGAGGCCGAAGAAAAACGCTATCGATCTTGCCCCGCCCAGGAGGAGTGGACTATACCTGTCGGGTCCGAGCCGCCGTTCCCGCGGCAGCCGGCCCGGGGGGTCGCGGCGCTGGTCACCTTCGCCGCCCGACGTTCATCTCTCCCGGCGCGCCACCCAGTAGCAACTCAGTTTCGAGCTCCAACTGACACGCGGTGTCGGGCCCCTCGCCGGTGGCGAGACAAGCACGGGAGACCGGTCACCGTCTGAGCACTGACGAAGGCGAGGACTTGAGCATGGGATCCACCTCAGATTTCGGCCGCCGTGACCTGATCAAGCGGTCCGCGGCCCTCGGATTGATCACCGTGCCCTCCGTCGGCCTGCTGTCCGCGTGCGCGAGTGGCGGAGACAGCGACGGAGACAAGGTCGACAAGGGGAAGAAGACCGACAAGAACCCGCTCGCCGTCAATGAGAGTGCCGGTATCGACGTCGTCATCTTCGATGGTGGCTTCGGGCAGCAGTACGCCAAGGATGCCGAAAAGGAGTTCGAGAAGGCGTATCCGAAGACCGCGGGCAAGGTCAAGCACTCGGCCACCCAGAAGATCCAGACCACCCTTCAGCCTCGCTTCAACGGCGGTACTCCGCCGGACCTCATCGACAACTCCGGCGCCGAGCAGATGGACTTCGGCACCCTGGTCGGCAAGAAGCAGCTGACCGACCTCACCCCGCTGCTGGACGCGCCGTCCATCGACGACCCGGGCAAGACGGTGCGTGAGACGCTGCGTCCCGGGGTGGTCGAGATGGGCCAGTTCGACGGCAAGCCGGTCTGGGTCCTCTACTACGCCTACACCGTCTACGGCATCTGGTACTCCGAGACCGCGCTGCGGAAGAACGACTGGGAGTACCCCGAGACCTGGGACGAGATGCTGGCGCTGTGCGCCGCGGCGAAGAAGAAGGGCATCGCCGGCTGGACCTACCCGGGCAAGTTCCCGTACTACCTGCCGTTCAGCCTCTACCCCTTCATCGCCAAGATCGGCGGCGTCGAGGTCCTGAACGCCATCGACAACCTGGAGCCGAACGCCTGGAAGCACCCGGCCGTCAAGGCCGCCTTCGAGGCGTACTACGAGCTCTACCGGAAGGGCTACATCCTCGAGGGCACCCCGAGCCAGAGCCACACCGAGGCGCAGACCGACTGGACCCAGGGCAAGGCGCTGTTCATCCCCAACGGCTCCTGGGTGGAGAACGAGTCGAGCAAGATCACGCCGGACGACTTCCAGATGGCGGTGGGCGCCCCGCCCAGCCTGGACAAGGGCGACAAGATGCCCTACGGCACCATCTGGGCCTCCGGCGGCGAGCCCTTCATCGTGCCCAGGGCAGCCCGGAACCCGCAGGGCGGTATGGAGCTGCTGCGCATCATGCTGGGGCAGAAGTCGTCCCGGAACTTCATCAAGCAGGTGTCCTCGCTGACCTCGTTCAACGGCGGCACCGAGGGACTCACCCTCGGCCCGGGCCTGACCTCCGCGCAGCAGCTGCTGGAGAAGGCCGGCAAGAACATCGTCAACCCGCGCATCCAGGACTGGTACGTCGCGCTGAACAAGCAGCAGATCGGGATCGGCGCGCTCGGCGAGATGATGGCGGGCCGGATGACGCCGGCGGAGGCGATCAAGAAGATCCAGAAGTTCGCCGACGACACGGCCAAGGACGACAGCGTCACGCACTACCGGCACGCCTGATGAAGAGCGATGTCACCCCGGCGGTGTCAGCCGCGCGAGAAGATCGGGACCGGACGGGAACGCGGCACGCCCCTGGCCGCTTCGTCAGGTGGTACCGGAAATACGGGTTCGTCGTCGGCTTCCTGATCGCGCCCCTGGCGATTTACGCGATCTTCGTGATCTCGCCATTCGTCCAGGCCATCTACTATTCGTTCACGGACTGGACCGGTCTGAGTTCGGACTACAAGATGGTCGGATTCAAGAACTACGACTGGCTCCTCCACGACGACCTGTTCTGGAAAGCGGTCGGGCACAACATCCTGCTGCTGCTCGTGCTGCCGCTGGTGACGCTCGGACTCGGCCTCTTCTTCGCCTTCATGCTCAATGTCGGCGGCCGCCGCAGAAAGGACGCGGCGGTCTCCGGCGTCCGCGGGTCGCACCTCTACAAGATCGTCTATTTCTTCCCGCAGGTGCTCTCCATCGCGATCGTCGCGCTGCTTTTCCAGTTCACCTACAACGCGCGCAGCGGTGCCATCAACTCGGCACTTGAGGCGGTCGGGCTCGACTCCTGGAAACAGCTGTGGCTGGGCGACCCGGACCTGGCGCTGTGGTGCGTCATGGCCGTGATGGTGTGGAGCAACGTCGGCTTCTACGTGGTGCTCTTCTCCGCGGGCATGAGCTCCATCCCGAAGGACTTCTACGAGGCGGCGCTGCTGGACGGCGCCAACCGCTTCAACACCTTCTTCCGGATCACCCTGCCGCTGCTGTGGGACACCGTGCAGACCGGCTGGATCTACATGGGCATCATCGCGCTCGACGCCTTCGCCGTGGTCCAGATCATGACGGTGGGCCCGGGCGGTCCGGCCGACTCCACCGAGGTGCTGGGCTACTACGTCTACACCAAGACCTTCCGCGACGGGCAGGCCGGCCGCGCCACCGCGATCGGCGTCGCGATGCTCGTCGTCACCCTGATCTTCGCGGTCATCGTGTCGCGGCTGGGCCGCCGCGAGCGGCTGGAGTACTGATGGCGACCATCGAAGCGCACCGCGGCGCGACCGCCGCCCGGAGCAGCACCGCACCCGACCTGAGGGGAGCACCGTGACCGCGCAAGCAGAGCCCTCGGAGCTCGGGAACGTCGCCAAGCTGGAGGAGCCGCCCGCCGTCCCCGGCCCGGTCGCGCCGCCGCCGCGGGCCGGGCGGCCGCAGGCTCGCCCCGGCGGCGAGGGCCGGGTGCTGAACGTCTTCTCGCACGGCGTGCTGCTGATCTGGGGCCTGCTGGTCACCCTGCCGCTGCTGTGGGCGGTGATGAGCTCGCTCAAGACCGACAAGGAGATCTTCACCTCGCCCTGGGGGCTGCCCTCCAGCCTGCACTTCGACAACTGGTCCCGGGCCTGGGGCAAGTCGAACATCGACGAGTTCTTCCTCAACACCGTGCTGGTGGTCGGCTGCTCGCTGGTCGGCACGATGCTGCTGGGCTCGATGGCGGCGTACGTGCTGGCCCGGTTCGACTTCCCGGGCAAGAAGGTCGTCTACTTCACCTTCGTCGGGGGGATGAGCTTCCCGATCATCCTGGCGCTGGTGCCGCTGTTCTTCGTGATGAAGAACATGAGCCTGCTCAACACCTTCCATGGGCTGATCCTGGTCTACATCGCCTACTCGCTGCCGTTCACCGTCTTCTTCCTCACCTCCTTCTTCAAGACGCTGCCCACCTCGGTGGCGGAGGCGGCGATGCTCGACGGCGCCTCGCAGACCCGGACCTTCTTCCAGGTCATGCTGCCGATGGCGAAGCCGGGGCTGATCAGCGTCGGGATCTTCAACTTCCTCGGCCAGTGGAACCAGTACATGCTGCCCACGGTGCTCAACACCGACGAGGACAAGCGGGTCCTCACCCAAGGCCTGGTGCAGCTGGCCGCCAGCCAGCAGTACAAGGGCGACTGGTCCGCGCTCTTCGCCGGACTGGTGCTCGCGATGCTGCCGGTCCTCGGCGTCTACATCGTCTTCCAGCGGCAGGTCCAGGCGGGCCTGACCGCCGGCGCGCTGAAGTAGCCCGGAGGGGAAAAGCGAACATCTGAACACGTCGCCCGCGGCGGCGGCACCGGCCTCCTCGGCCCGGTGCCGCCGCTGTGTCGTTTCTCACGTGCGGTGACGGCCGGGCCCCGGTGGGGCAGAGTCGGTCAAGGGCTTGACGGAGGACAACCGTGCCAGCTCGACTTAGAGTTCACATGTTGGAGACATCGCCGGGCCCCGTCGTTGTGGCCCGGCCGGTGGGCGGTCGTCGTGCCGTGCGCCGAGGCGGGAGTGGATGGGCGTGGAGACTCCGGGATCGCAGTCATCGCTGCACCGGGCCAACCTTGAGCGGGTCGTGCGCGCGGTGCGCATGGCGGGATCGCTGACCCAGGCGGAGATCGCCCGGAGCACCGGGCTGTCCGCGGCGACCGTCTCCAACATCGTCCGGGAGCTCAAGGACGGCGGGACGGTCGAGGTCACCCCGACCTCCGCCGGCGGCCGCCGGGCCCGCAGCGTCTCGCTCAGCGGGGACGCGGGCATCGTGGTCGGCGTGGACTTCGGCCACACCCACCTGCGGGTGGCGATCGGCAATCTGGCCCATCAGGTGATCGCCGAAGAGGCCGAGCCGCTGGATGTGGACGCCTCCGCCGCGCAGGGTCTGGACCGGGCGGAACAGCTGGTCAACCGCCTGATCGCGGGCACCGGCATCAGCCCGGGGAAGGTGATCGGGGTCGGCCTCGGCGTGCCGGGCCCGATCGACGTGGAGACCGGTGTGCTCGGCTCGACCGCGATCCTGCCGGGCTGGGCGGGTACCAACCCGCGGGACGAGCTCGCGGCCCGGCTCGGCGTCCCGGTGCACGTGGACAACGACGCCAACCTCGGCGCCCTCGGCGAGCTGGTCTGGGGCGCCGGCCAGGGCGTCGCCGACCTGGCGTACATCAAGGTCGCCAGCGGTGTCGGCGCCGGGCTGGTGATCAGCGGGCAGATCTACCGCGGCCCCGGCGGCACCGCGGGGGAGATCGGGCACATCACGCTGGACGAGTCCGGGCCGGTGTGCCGCTGCGGCAACCGCGGCTGCCTGGAGACCTTCACCGCGGCCCGGTACGTGCTGCCGCTGCTGCACTCCAGCCACGGCGCGGATCTGACGGTGGAGCGCATGGTGCAGCTCGCGCGGGACGGCGACCCCGGCTGCCGCCGGGTGGTCGGGGACGTGGGCCGGCACATCGGCAGCGGGGTGGCCAACCTCTGCAATCTGCTCAACCCGAGCCGGGTGGTGCTCGGCGGCCATCTCGCCGAGGCCGGTGACCTGGTGCTCAACCCCATCCGCGAGTCGGTGGCCCGGTACGCCATCCCCAGCGCGGCGCGCCGGCTGTCGGTGATGCCGGGGGCGCTCGGCGGCCGCGCGGAGGTGCTGGGCGCGATCGCCCTGGTGCTCAGCGAGATGGGCGACTCCACGCTGCTGGACGCGCCGTTGCCGGCCGCGGCTCCGGTTCTGAGCTGACATCGGGGCTTCGGCAACACGCTGAGTTCAGACAGATAACGAATGGCACCGTTGCCATCTCGTTAAGGATTTACTTCTTGACGCCAAGGTGGCGGCCGAGTTGACTTCCAGCCACCTCGGCCGCAAGGACGCGGCCTCGTCAGGGAGGTCACCCCCAACATGAACGCAATGATGCGTCGCGTCGCCATAGCCACGGCCGCTGCGGCCATGGCGGCGTCGCTCGCCGCCTGCGGCACGGCGAAGGAAGCCGACGGCGGCCAGAGATCCGAGAAGAAGAAGACCGGGCCGCTCACCATCGGCCTGCTCCTTCCGGAGGACCAGACCGCGCGCTACGAGAACTTCGACCGGCCCTTGATCACCAAGCACATCAAGGCCCTCTGCGCGGACTGCAAGGTGCTGTACGTCAACGCCAAGTCCGAGATCTCCGCCCAGCAGCGCCAGGTCGACTCGATGATCACCAAGAAGGTGGACGTGATCATCCTGGACGCCGTGGACTCCAAGTCCATCGCCGGCTCGGTCAGGAAGGCCGACAAGGCGGGCATCCCGGTCGTCGCCTACGACCGGCTCGCCGAGGGCCCGGTCTCCGCCTACACCTCCTTCGACAACGAAGAGGTCGGCAAGGTCCAGGGCAAGGCGCTGCTCGAGGCGCTGGGCGACTCCGCCGACGACGGCGAGATCGTCATGCTCAACGGCTGGGAGGCCGACCCCAACGCGGCCCTGTTCAAGAAGGGCGCCCTCTCCGTCCTCGACGGCAAGGTCAAGGTCGGCAAGAGCTACGACGTGGACCGCTGGCTGCCGGTGAAGGCCAACGAGAGCATGACCGGTGCCATCTCCTCGCTCGGCAAGGACAAGATCGTCGGCGTCTACTCGGCCAACGACACCATGGCCGGCGCCGCCATCTCCGCGCTCAAGAGCGGCGGCTTCGACCCGCTGCCCCCGGTCACCGGCCAGGACGCCGAACTCGCGGGCGTCCAGCGTGTCCTCACCGGCGACCAGTACATGAGCGTCTACAAGCCGTACGAGCCGGAGGCCGTGGCCGCCGCCGAGATGGCCATCGCGCTGGGCCACGGCGAGGCGCCGGACGCCTCCGCCACCGTCGACAGCCCCACCAAGAAGGGCATTCCGTCCACGCTGATCACGCCGATCGCGCTGACCAAGGACAACGTCAAGTCCACGGTCGTCAAGGACGGGCTGTGGAAGGTCGACCAGATCTGCACGGCCAAGTACGAGGCCGCCTGCAAGGCGGCGGGCCTGAAGTGACCTGCCGCGCCGCCCGCCGGGGCGGCGCGCGCGGACCACTGACCGGATAGGGGCGGCCGCCGCTAGTCGGCGGCCGGCCCACCCCGAGGGGCCCTCCCCCCCCTGGCTCCGCCGGGGGATCCCCGGCCCCGGACGGAGTCCGGGGTTCCTGGGCCGCCCCGACCGGGCGCCCGGCGCCCCTTCCGGTGCCCGGCCCGCCCTCCACCAGCGGCGGGCCCGTGTTGAATCAGCTCCCGGAGAGGGAACGTTTCACTGTTCTCCTCCGCGATCCGCAGGGTCACCCCCTGCCCTAGATCGGAGATGGCCATCGTGCCGAACGAACCCGTACTGGCGTTGCGCGGGATCTCCAAGCGCTTCGGCGCCGTTCAAGCGCTCACCGACGTACACCTGGAGGTCCACGCCGGTGAGGTGGTCGCCCTGGTCGGCGACAACGGCGCCGGCAAGTCCACCCTCGTCAAGACGATCGCCGGAGTCGGCCCCGCCGACGACGGCGTCATCGAGTGGTGCGGGCGCGCGGTCCAGGTGAACCGCCCCCATGACGCCCAGGCGCTGGGCATCGCGACCGTCTACCAGGACCTCGCGCTCTGCGACAACATCGACGTCGTCGGCAACCTCTTCCTTGGCCGGGAGATCCAGCGCGCCGGTGTCCTGGACGAGGTCGAGATGGAGCGCCGCTCCCGCGAGCTGCTCGACACCCTCTCGATCCGCATCCCCAGCGTCCGGATCCCCATCGCCGCGCTCTCCGGCGGTCAGCGGCAGACCGTGGCCATCGCCCGTTCCATGCTCGGCGAGCCCAAGCTGGTGATCCTGGACGAGCCGACCGCCGCCCTCGGCGTCGAGCAGACCGCCCAGGTCCTCGACCTGATCGAGCGGCTCCGCGACCGCGGCCACGCGGTGATCCTCATCAGCCACAACATGGCGGACGTCAAGGCCGTCGCGGACACCGTCGCGGTGCTGCGCCTGGGCCGCAACAACGGCATCTTCGATGTCCGGACCACTTCTCAGGAAGAGATCATCTCCGCCATCACCGGCGCCACGGACAACGCCGTGACCCGCCGCAGGGCGCGCACCGCGGAGGCCGGAAAGTGACCACTGACATCAGCAAGCACAACACCCCGGGAGACGGTCCCGTGAACGCCGAGCCCGCCGCCCCGGGCGCTGTCAGCGCGGTCGACCCGCGGCTGCTGGTCCGCCAGGAGGGTCTCGGGGGCTACCTGCGGGAGTTCGGCCGCAAGATACGCAGCGGAGAGCTCGGTTCCCTGCCGGTCGTGGTCGGCCTCGCCGTCATCTGGGCGGTCTTCCAGTGGAAGGACGACGCGTTCCTCTCCCCGAAGAACCTGTCCGACCTGTCCATCCTCCTGGTGGGCACGGGCCTGATCTCGGTCGGCATCGTCTTCGTCCTGCTGCTCGGCGAGATCGATCTGTCCGTCGGCTCGGTCAGCGGACTGTCCGCCGCCGTCGTGGCGGTGCTGAGCGTCAACGAAGGGGTGCCGGAGGGCCTGGCCGTGCTCATCGCGCTGGCCACCGGCGCGGCGATCGGCGCGCTGCACGGCTTCTTCTTCGCCAAGATCGGCGTTCCGGCGTTCGTCGTCACGCTGGCCGGTCTGCTCGGCTGGGAGGGCCTCAAGCAGCAGGTGCTGGGCACCACCGGCTCCATCAACCTGGACGAGGACGGCCTCGTCGCCTACCTGACCAACCACTACTTCAGCCAGATCGCCGCCGCCTACGGCGTCGCCGGCGTCACGGTGGGCGTGTTCCTCCTCGCGCAGCTGCTGGACCGGAAGCGCCGCAAGGCTGCCGGTATCCCGTCCCGGCCGCTGACCGACATCCTGCTGCGCACCGCCGTGCTGGCCGTGCTGGCCTTCGCCGCGGCCTGGAAGCTCAACGAGTACATGGGGCTGCCGCTGGCACTGGTGATCTTCCTGCTGGTGCTGGTCTTCTTCGACTTCGTGCTGCGCCGCACCTCCTACGGGCGCAAGGTCTTCGCGCTCGGCGGCAACGTCGAGGCCGCCCGCCGGGCCGGCATCAACGTCGACCTGGTACGGATCTCGGTCTTCGCGCTCTCCGGCCTGATGGCCGCGGCCGGCGGCCTGATCATCGCGTCCCGGCTGACCTCCGCCGACAGCGCCGCCGGCACCGGCACCCTGCTGATGGAGGCCATCGCGGCCGCCGTCATCGGCGGCACCAGCCTCTTCGGCGGGCGCGGCAACGTGTGGTCCGCGCTGCTGGGCATGCTGGTGATCGGCTCGCTCGCCTCGGGCATCTCGCTGCTGGGCATCTCCGGCTCCGTGCAGAACATGATCACCGGCGGTGTGCTGCTGGCCGCCGTGGTGATCGACTCCGTCTCCCGGCGGACCCAGCGCTCCTCCGGACGCGGCTGACCGGAGGACATCCCCGCACCGCGCACGCGCGCGATCGTGCCCGGCACCGTTTCCCGTGACGGTGCCGGGCACCGGTGCGTCACCGTGGCCCGCTCACCCAAGGGACGGGCGGAACATTAGACTCGTCGGACCGCAAGGCTCGACTCGACAGCGAGCTGAACAGCAAGCTCGAAGCAAGGAGGCACGGGTGCTGCTGACTGGCATCAGGGGACCGCGTGATCTGGACCGCCTCACCCCGGGACAGCTGAACCGGCTGGCGGCGGAGATCCGTACCTTCCTCGTCGAAGAAGTCTCCAAGACCGGCGGCCACCTCGGACCCAACCTCGGCGTGGTCGAGCTCACCATCGCCCTGCACCGCGTCTTCCACAGCCCCAAGGACAAGGTGCTCTTCGACACCGGGCACCAGTCCTACGTGCACAAGCTGCTCACCGGGCGGCAGGACTTCACCAACCTCAAGGGCAAGGGCGGCCTGTCCGGCTACCCCTCGCGCGCCGAGTCCGAGCACGACGTCATCGAGAACAGCCACGCCTCCACGGTGCTGGGCTGGGCCGAGGGCATCGCCAAGGCCAACGAGCTGCTGGGCCACCGCGACCACCGCGTCGCCGCGGTCATCGGTGACGGCGCGCTGACCGGCGGCATGGCCTGGGAGGCGCTGAACAACATCGCCGCGGCCAAGGACCGCCCGCTGGTCATCGTGGTCAACGACAACGAGCGCTCCTACGCGCCGACCATCGGCGGCCTGGCCAACCACCTCGCCACGCTGCGCACCACCGACGGCTACGAGCGCTTCCTGGCCCGCGGCAAGGACATCCTGGAGCGCACCCCGGTCGTCGGCAAGCCGCTCTACGAGACCCTGCACGGCGCCAAGAAGGGGCTGAAGGACTTCATCGCCCCGCAGGGCATGTTCGAGGACCTGGGCCTGAAGTACGTCGGCCCGATCGACGGACACGACATCGAGGCCCTGGAATCCGCCCTGCAGCGCGCCAAGCGCTTCAACGGCCCGGTCATCGTGCACTGCCTCACCGAGAAGGGCCGCGGCTACCAGCCCGCCCTCCAGGACGAGGCCGACCGCTTCCACGCCGTCGGCAAGATCCACCCCGACACCGGGCTGCCGATCGCCGCCTCCGGCGCCGACTGGACCTCGGTCTTCGGCGAGGAGATGGTCAAGCTCGGCGAGGAGCGCGAGGACATCGTCGCGATCACCGCGGCCATGCTCCAGCCGGTCGGGCTGGAGAAGTTCGCCAAGCGCTTCCCGGACCGGGTCTGGGACGTGGGCATCGCCGAGCAGCACGCCGCCGTCTCCGCCGCCGGCCTGGCCACCGGCGGGCTGCACCCAGTCGTCGCCGTGTACGCCACCTTCCTCAACCGCGCCTTCGACCAGGTGCTGATGGACGTGGCCCTGCACAAGTGCGGCGTGACCTTCGTCCTGGACCGGGCCGGGATCACCGGCACCGACGGCGCCTCGCACAACGGCATGTGGGACATGTCCATCCTCCAGGTCGTCCCCGGCCTGCGGATCGCCGCCCCGCGCGACGCCAACCAGGTCCGCGCCCAGCTGCGCGAGGCTGTCGAGGTCACCGACGCGCCCACCGTGGTGCGTTACTCCAAGGGCGCGGTCGGCCCGGCGGTGCGGGCCGTCGGCCGCGTCGGCGGCATGGACGTGCTGCGCGACCCCGGCACCCAGCGCCCGGACGTGCTGCTGGTGTCGGTCGGCGCCCTGGCCCCGATGTGCCTGGAGATCGCCGACCTCCTCGACAAGCAGGGCATCTCCACCACCGTGGTCGACCCGCGCTGGGTCAAGCCGGTCGACGAGGCGCTGGTCCCGCTGGCAGCGCGCCACCGGGTCGTGGTCACCGTCGAGGACAACATCCGCGTCGGCGGAGTCGGCTCGGCCGTCGCCCAGACGCTGCGCGACGCGGGCGTGGACGTCCCGCTGCGCGACTTCGGCATCCCGCCGCGCTTCCTCGACCACGCCTCCCGCAAGGAGGTGATGGCCGAGATCGGGCTCACCGCACCGGACATCGCCCGCCAGGTGACCGGCCTGGTCGCCCGGATCGACGGCCTCCCGCAGTCGCAGCTCCGTTCGACCGGGGGAGCCGCCGCCGAGCAGCCCGCCGCGGAGCCCGCCCGCGACTGACGCGGAACACACCCGCCGTCCTGGGCCGGTCGGCGCACCCTCACGCACGCTTGTGACGGGTGCGCCGACCGGCCCAGTGGCTTACCCGGCCGCGGCCTCCGATCGGATGAAACACGCAGTCGGCCGAGCGTGCATCCGCCGCTGCCGCCGCGCGACGAGAAGCATGGCGCGGACGGGCAAGTGTGAGGAGCACGGGTGAGCACCAGGGAACCGAGCGTCCGTAAGTCCGGGAACTACTTCCGGACCAAGTCGATCGAGCAGTCCATCCAGGACACCGAGGAGCCGGACCACGCGCTCAGCAGATCGCTGTCCGCTCTAGACCTCACCGTCTTCGGTGTCGGTGTCATCATCGGCACCGGGATCTTCGTGCTCACTGGGACCGCGGCGAGGAACCAGGCGGGCCCGGCGACCGCGCTCGCTTTCACCGCGGCCGGTGTCGTCTGCGCCCTGGCGGCCCTGTGCTACGCCGAGTTCGCCTCCACGGTCCCGGTGGCCGGGTCGGCCTACACCTTCTCGTACGCCTCGATCGGCGAGCTGCCCGCCTGGATCATCGGCTGGGACCTGATCCTGGAGTTCGCGCTGGGCACCGCCGTGGTGGCGGTGGGCTGGTCCGGATATGTGCGCAATCTGCTGGACAACGCCGGATGGCACCTACCGGACGCCCTGGAAGGACCCGACAAGGTCGACGGGGTCGGCTTCGACCTGCTCGCCTTCCTGCTGGTCCTGCTGCTGACCGGGATCCTGGTGCTGGGCATGAAGCTCTCCGCCCGCATCACCAGCGTCGTGGTGGCGATCAAGGTGACCGTGGTGCTGATCGTGATCATCGCCGGGGCCTTCTTCATCCACACCGACAACTGGGACCCCTTCATCCCCAAGGCGCAGGGACGGGAGTCGGAGTCCGGCCTCACCGCACCCCTGATCCAGGTCATCTTCGGCTACGAACCCACCAACTTCGGCGTCCAGGGCATCTTCACCGCCGCCGCCGTGGTCTTCTTCGCCTTCATCGGCTTCGACGTGGTGGCGACCGCCGCCGAGGAGACCAGGAACCCGCAGCGCGACATGCCGCGCGGCATCCTCGGCTCCCTCTTCATCTGCACCACCCTGTACGTCGCGGTGACGATCGTGGTCACCGGCATGCAGAAGTACACCAAGCTGAGCGTGGACGCGCCGCTGGCGGACGCGTTCAAGGCAACCGGGCACCCCTGGTACGCGGGGCTCATCAGCTTCGGCGCCGCAGTCGGCCTGATCACGGTCTGCATGATCCTGCTGCTGGGGCAGACCCGGGTGTTCTTCGCGATGAGCCGGGACGGGCTGCTGCCCCGCTTCTTCTCCAAGGTGCATCCGCGCTTCGCCACCCCCTACCGCTCCACCGTGCTGCTCGGCGGGATCATCTCCATCGTCGCGGGCTTCACCAGTCTCGAGGAGCTGGCGGAGCTGGTGAACATCGGCACCCTCTTCGCCTTCGTGGTCGTCGCGATCGGCGTGCTGATCCTGCGTCGCACCCGCCCCGATCTGCCCCGCGCCTTCCGCACCCCCTGGGTGCCGGTACTGCCGATCGTCTCGGTCGCCGCGTCGACCTGGCTGATGCTCAATCTGCCGTCCGAGACCTGGGTGCGGTTCGGGGTCTGGATGGCCATCGGCTTCGTCGTCTACTTCCTCTACGGGCGGTCGCACAGCCGGATGAGCGCCACCACTGACCGACTCGAACGGTTCTGACGCCGCGCCGGCCCGGGCCGGCACCGCCGGTCGCCCCGGCTGGCGCCGCCGTCAGCGCACCGCGCGCGGGCCGGCGACCTCGGCGCCCCGGGCGGTGACCCGGGCCCGCAGCTCCCGGTCGGCCGTCACCACCAAACAGGGCCGTCCCGGTTCCCGCCCGGCCACCTCCACCACGATCCGGTCGTCCCCACTGCCGTCGGCCGCCACCACCCGCACCCCGTCCACCGGGTCGACCCCGCGCGCCGCGCCCTCGACGACCAGCACCAGCTCCACCGAGCACCGGACGGCCCACTCCGGCAGACCGGGGCCCGCCGGCAGGCCGTGCTCCGCGTACGGCGCGAGCCGGTCCCGCAGCCGCTCCGCCGCGCCGTGCCGGTCCCGCCACCAGCCGTCCGGCACCGAGCCGACCACGTTCGCCGCGTCCACCACCACAAGAGCCTTCATGTCCCCACCCTGCCGCACCGGGCGGTACGGGGCGGACGGTGCCGGGCGGACAGGGCAGGGCAGCGCGGGACATGACAGGGCAGGGCGGGCGGGGCGCGGGGCATCATGACGGGTCAGTCGACGGGTGGCCACTCGGCACGCCGAGGCAGGAAGGCAAAATGGTGTTGTCTTACATCACGCGAGGGAAGGTTGTCGGCGAACCATGGTCTTGCGGTTGCTGCGCGGCAAGGACGACAGGCTCACGGCCTACGCGCCGACGGCAGGCGGCATCAACCGCTGGACGGAGGCCCGCCCGGGCGGCCCGGAGTGGAGCGGGCCCGAGCTGCTGCGGCTGCCCGGCCTGACCGCCTGCTCCATCGGCCAGGGAGCGGACGGCTACGTCCATCTGATGGGCCTGCGGCAGCGGCAGGGCGAGGGCGACCGGGTCGACGTCGACGTGGTGCACGCCACCCAGTTCCAGACCGGCAGGCCCACCACGGCATGGCACTCCCTCGGCACGCCGCACCCCAAGGACTGGCGCAAGGCCCGCCGCGTCACCGTCGTGGCCACCGTCACCGGCCTGGACGGCGCGGTGCACGTCTTCGTGCGAAACGCCGGGGGCGGTATCAGCGCGCGGCGGCAGGACGCCAAGGGCAAGTGGAGCGGCTGGGTGGACTTCAAGGGTCAGGACGTCACCGACGGGCTGTCCGCCGCCGCGACCCGGGAGGGCCGGGTGGAGTTCCTCGCGCCGACCAAGGGCGGGGCGCTGCGCTGGTACATGACGGAGCCGGGCGGCGGGCTCAAGCGCGGCGAGGACCTGCCGGTCGACCCGCAGCCGGGCTCCGCCGCCGCGATCGAGACCGGCCCGGACACGCTCACCCACTTCTGGCGGGACGCGGCCGGCGGTGAGGTGCTGGCCTACCGCGCGGGGGAGGGCGCCGAGCCGATATCCCTCGGGGGCGCCGGGGGCAGTGGCCCCGTCGCCCTCCTCCAGGCCCCGGTGGACGGCCATGAGTGCACCGTCCTCGCGCAGCGCGAACCGGGCACCGGACGGCTCTCCGTCGCCGCCTGCCCCGCCCAGAACGAGGCGGCCGGGGTGTGGTGGACGCCCACCGGCGAGCCGGGGCTCAGCAATCCGGCGCTGGCGCTGGACGGTCTCGGGCGCGTGGTGCTCGCAGCGCTCGGACCGGGCGGCGAGCTGCGGATCGCCCGCCAGAAGACCAGCGAGCCGGGCCTCGCGCTCGACGCCTGGCACACGGTCTGAACCTACGATCCGACATGGCAAAGCGCCGGACGCGCTGGAAAATCCAGCCCGTCCGGCGCTTGAGGACCCCGGGTGTGGGGGCGGAGCCCCCACGAAGACCGGCTACGCCTCGCGGTTACGCCGGGACGCTGGCCACGCCCGGAGCCAGGAACTTCTTCCCGATCGCCCGCTCCGAGACGCCCTCACGGTCCAGGTACGGCGTGATGCCGCCCAGGTGGAAGGGCCAGCCGGCGCCGGTGATCAGGCACAGGTCGATGTCCTGCGCCTCGGCGACGACGCCCTCGTCCAGCATCAGGCCGATCTCCTGCGCGACGGCGTCCAGCACCCGCTCGCGCACCTGCTCCTCGGTCAGCTGGACATCGCCCTGCTTGAGCAGCGCGGCGACCTCCGGGTCCAGCTCCGGCTTGCCGGAGTCGTAGACGTAGAAGCCGCGCTTGCCGGCCTTGACGACCGCGGCGAGGTTCTCGGAGACCTTGAAGCGGTCCGGGAACGCGCCGTGCAGCGTCTCGGAGACGTGCAGGCCGATGGCCGGGCCGACCAGCTCCAGCAGCACCAGCGGGGACATCGGCAGGCCGAGCGGCTCGACGGCCTTCTCCGCGACCTCGACCGAGGTGCCCTCGTCGATGACGTTCTGGATCTCGCCCATGAAGCGGGTCAGGATCCGGTTGACCACGAACGCCGGGGCGTCCTTGACCAGCACACCGGTCTTCTTCAGCTTCTTGGCGACGGCGAAGGCGGTGGCCAGCGAGGCGTCGTCGGTCCGCTCGCCGCGCACGATCTCCAGCAGCGGGAGGATCGCGACCGGGTTGAAGAAGTGGAAGCCGACGACCCGCTCGGGGTGCTTGAGCTTCGAGGCCATCTCGGTGACGGACAGCGAGGAGGTGTTGGTGGCCAGGATGGTGTGCTCCGGCACGACCGCCTCGACCTCGGCGAACACCTTCTGCTTGACGCCCATCTCCTCGAAGACGGCCTCGATGACGAAGTCCGCGTCGCCGAAGGCGGCGGCCTTGTCGAGCGAGCCGGTCACCGCGGCCTTGAGGCGGTTGGCCTTGTCCTGGTTGATCCGGCCCTTGAGCAGCAGCTTGTCGATCTCGCCGTGGACGTAGCCCACACCCTTGTCGACGCGCTCCTGGTCGATGTCGGTCAGCACGACCGGCACCTCGAGGCGGCGGAGGAAGAGCAGCGCCAGCTGAGAGGCCATCAGGCCCGCGCCGACGACGCCGACCTTGCTGACCGGGCGGGCCAGCGACTTGTCCGGCGCACCGGCCGGGCGCTTGCCGCGCTTCTGCACCAGGTTGAAGGCGTAGATGCCGCTGCGCAGTTCGCCGCCCATGATCAGGTCCGCCAGCGCCTGGTCCTCGGCGTCGAAGCCCTGGCGCAGGTCGCCGTTCTTGGCGGCCGCGATGATGTCCAGGGCCCGGTAGGCGGCCGGGGCCGCGCCGTGCACCTTGGAGTCGGCGACGGCCCGGCCGCGCTCGACGGCCTGGTCCCATGCCTCACCGCGGTCGACCTCGGCCCGCACGACCTCGGTCTCGCCCTTGAGGACGGACGCGGTCCACAGCAGCGACTGCTCCAGGAAGTCCGCGCCCTCGAAGAGCGCGTCCGCGATCCCGAGCTTGAAGACCTGCTCGCCCTTGAGCTGCTTGTTCTGGTTGAGCGAGTTCTCGATGATGACGGTGACCGCGCGGTCGGCGCCGATCAGGTTCGGCAGCAGCGCGCAGCCGCCCCAGCCCGGCACCAGGCCGAGGAAGACCTCGGGGAGCGAGAAGGCCGGCAGCGCCTTGGAGACAGTGCGGTAGGTGCAGTGCAGGCCGACCTCGACACCGCCGCCCATGGCCGCGCCGTTGTAGTACGCGAAGGTCGGCACGGCCAGACCGGACAGCCGCTTGAAGACGTCGTGGCCGCCCTTGCCGATGGCCAGGGCCTCCTCGTGCTTCTTCAGCAGCTCGACGCCCTTGAGGTCGGCGCCGACCGCGAAGATGAACGGCTTGCCGGTGAGGCCGACACCGACGATGGAGCCCTCGGCGGCCTCCTTCTCGACCTGGTCGATGGCGGTGTTGAGGTTCGCCAGCGACTGCGGGCCGAAGGTGGTCGGCTTGGTGTGGTCGAAGCCGTTGTCCAGGGTGATGAGCGCGAAGCGGCCCGCACCCGGGAGGTCGAGGTGGCGGACGTGCGCCTGGGTGACGACCTCGTCCGGGAACAGCTCGGCGGCGCCCTTCAGGAGTTCAGCGGTGGTGCTCACTTGTTGCCTCCGTCGAAGTGCGGGTTCTCCCAGATCACGGTGCCGCCCATGCCGAAGCCGATGCACATGGTCGTCAGGCCGTAGCGGACGTGCGGCTGCTCCTCGAACTGCCGCGCCAGCTGCGTCATCAGACGCACGCCGGAGGAGGCCAGCGGGTGACCGAAGGCGATCGCGCCGCCGTACTGGTTGACGCGCTGGTCGTCGTCGGCGATGCCGAAGTGGTCGAGGAAGGAGAGCACCTGGACGGCGAACGCCTCGTTGACCTCGAACAGGCCGATGTCCTCGATGGACAGACCCGCCTTGGCCAGCGCCTTCTGGGTCGAGGGCACCGGGCCGTAGCCCATGACCTCCGGCTCGACGCCGGCGAAGGCGTAGCTCACCAGACGCATCCGGACCGGCAGGCCCAGCTCGCGGGCCACGTCCTCGGCGGCGACCAGCGAGGCGGTGGCGCCGTCGTTGAGACCGGCGGCGTTGCCCGCGGTGACCCGGCCGTGCGGGCGGAACGGGGTCTTCAGGGTCGCCAGGTTCTCCAGCGTGGTGCCCGGGCGCATCGGCTCGTCGGCGGTGGCCAGACCCCAGCCGGTCTCGCCGGCCTCGGGGCTGGTGCGGCGGATGGCGATCGGCACCAGGTCCTGCTGGATCTTGCCGTCGGCGTACGCCTTGGCGGCCTTCTCCTGCGAGCGCACGGCGTACTCGTCGGCGCGCTGCTTGGTGATGTGCGGGAGGCGGTCGTGCAGGTTCTCCGCCGTCATGCCCATGAACAGGGCGGACTCGTCGACCAGCTTCTCCGACACGAAGCGCGGGTTGGGGTCGACGCCCTCGCCCATCGGGTGACGGCCCATGTGCTCGACGCCGCCCGCGACGACGATGTCGTACGCGCCGAAGGCGATGGAGCCCGCGGTGGTGGTCACGGCGGTCATCGCGCCGGCACACATGCGGTCGATGGAGTAGCCGGGCACCGACTGCGGCAGGCCGGCCAGGATGCCGGCGGTGCGGCCCAGGGTCAGGCCCTGGTCACCGATCTGCGTGGTGGCGGCGATGGCCACCTCGTCGATGCGGGCCGGGTCCAGGTCCGGGTTGCGGCGCAGCAGCTCCCGGATGCACTTGACGACCAGATCGTCGGCGCGGGTCTCGTGGTAGATGCCCTTCGGGCCCGCCTTGCCGAATGGGGTCCGGACGCCGTCGACGAAGACGACGTCCCTAGCGGTACGAGGCACGTTGGCTCTCCTCCAGGTGCGGGGTGGCACTGCTGCGGGCACGCGTTCGGCGCGCCGACAGGGGTCATGCTACTTGTGGGTAACCAAGCTGCACAGCCTTCCGCGCGGGAGCGGCGAAGGTCACACGATCCGGCGCCCGTACCGCCGGTAACAGGCAGGCCGCGCCCGGCCGCCCCCCTCCGGACGCCGGTCCGCGGGGAGGTGGCAAGGGAGCGTCGACGCGCGTCGCGTCAGGCGGTGGTCGCCGTCAGCGCGGCGGTGAGGATCTCCGCGACCTGCTCGATCTGCCAGGGGCGGGCGCCATGGCCGGCCAGCACCGCCGACACCTGTTCCCGCGTCAGCTCGGCGGGCGGCTCCCAGCACAGCCGGCGCACCGTGTCCGGGGCGATGAGGTTCTCCTGCGGCATGCCCAGCCGCTCGGCGTGCGCGGACACCGCCGACCGGGCCACCGACAACCGGGCCGCGGCGGCCGGGTCCTTGTCCGCCCAGGCGCGGGGCGGCGGCGGGCCGGTGACCGGCTGGCCCGGCTGCGGAAGCTCGGTCTCCGGCAGGGCGCGCGCCCGGTCGACCGCGGCCTGCCACTGTTCCAGCTGGCGGCGGCCGGTGCGGTGCCCGAAGCCGTTCAGCGCGGCGAGCGCGTTGGTGGTGGACGGCAGCGCCAGTGCCGCCTCCACGATCGCGGCGTCGCTGAGCACCTTGCCGGGGGAGACGTCGCGGCGCTGGGCGATCCGGTCGCGGGTGGTCCACAGCTCCCGCACCACGGCCAGCTGCCGGCGGCGGCGGACCTTGTGCATCCCCGAGGTGCGCCGCCAGGGGTCCTTGCGCGGCTGGGCCGGCGGGGCCGCGGCGATGGCCGCGAACTCCTGGCGCGCCCACTCCAGCTTGCCCTGGCCGGTCAGCTCCTCCTCCAGGGCGTCCCGCAGGTCCACCAGCAGCTCGACGTCGAGCGCGGCATAGCGCAGCCACGGCTCGGGCAGCGGACGGGTGGACCAGTCGACCGCGGAGTGCCCCTTCTCCAGGGCGTAGCCGAGGACGTTCTCGACCATGGCGCCGAGGCCGACCCGGGCGAACCCGGCCAGCCGGCCGGCCAGCTCGGTGTCGAAGATCCGGTCCGGCACCATGCCTATGTCGCGCAGGCAGGGCAGGTCCTGGGTGGCGGCGTGCAGCACCCACTCGGCGTCGCCGAGGGCCGCGCCGAGCGCGGACAGGTCGGGGCAGCCGACGGGGTCGATCAGCGCGGTGCCCGCCCCGGCGCGGCGCAGCTGGACCAGGTAGGCCCGCTGCCCGTACCGGTAGCCGGAGGCCCGCTCGGCGTCGACCGCGACGGGCCCGTGGCCGGCGGCGAAGGCGGCCACGACGCCATCCAGCGCCGCCGGGTCGGCGACCACCGGGGGGATGCCCTCGCGGGGCTCCAACAGGGGGATCGGCGCCGTTTCGACGTCGTCCGGGGGGCCGCCCCCGGTGGTGCGCAGTGTCGTCTTAGCTGCGGTCTCTTGGGCGTCGGTCACCAGTCAAGGGTATCTGTGTGCGTGCCGGATGCAGGGCGCCCGCCGACGGAACGTCCGTCGACGGGCGTGGCAGCGGGGAAGCCGGGTGGGCTCGGTGGGGGGAATCGGGGGAATCGGAGGGATCAGCGGTGGGGGAGGGAGAGGGAGTGGGGGTCTGGGGAGGAGGAAGGGCGGAGAAAGGGGGGAGAAGCGGGGGAGGGGGAGGGAGGGGGGAGAAGGTGCGAAGGAGTGAGAAGAAGCGCGGATGGGCCGTCAGTGGATGATGCCGGTGCGCAGCGCCACCGCGACCATGCCGGCCCGGTCGCCGGTGCCGAGCTTGCGGGCGATCCGCGCCAGGTGGCTCTTGACGGTGAGTGCCGACAGGCCCATCGAGACGCCGATGGCCTTGTTGGACTGGCCCTCCGCCACCAGCCGCAGCACCTCGACCTCGCGACCGGACAGCTCGCGGAAGCCGCCGGGGTGACCGGGCGCGCCCGGCGGGCGCCGGTGCAGCCGGGCCGCGGCGGCGCCGATGGGGGCGGCTCCCGGGCGGCCGGGGAGCCCCAGGTTGGTGCGGGTCCCGGTGACGACGTATCCCTTGACGCCGCCGGCCAGGGCGTTGCGTACCGCGCCGATGTCGTCGGCGGCGGAGAGGGCCAGGCCGTTGGGCCAGCCCGCGGCGCGGGTCTCGGACAGCAGGGTGAGCCCCGAGCCGTCGGGGAGGTGGACGTCGGCGACGCAGATGTCGCGCGGGTTGCCGATGCGGGGACGGGCCTCCGCGATGGACGATGCCTCGATGACATCGCGCACGCCGAGGGCCCACAGGTGACGGGTGACGGTGGAACGGACGCGGGGGTCGGCGACGACGACCATGGCCGTCGGCTTGTTCGGGCGGTAGGCGACCAGGCTGGAAGGTTGCTCAAGGAGAACAGACACCAGGCCTCCTGAAGGGAGTTGGGTGGGGACGGTCATGAGGTCCTTCGGCACCCCCCTCGCCCGGCTTTAGGGAATGATCACGAACGAGTGAGTAACAATTCGGACAATTCAGACGGCTGATCGACCCGTGCGGGCGGGGTGCCCGCGGGGTCGGGGGCGTCCGTGCGGCCAGGGACGTCCGTGCGGCCGGGCGGCCCGGTCGGTGGGCTTTCGTCAGCGCGGCCGGGGCCCGCGCCGCTGCGGCAGCGGGACGACCCCCGGGTCGCCACCCGCCGGCGGCAGGCCCGCGATCTGGCACAGCAGATCGCACCAGGCCGCGAGGTGCGCCCCGGTGTCCGGCACGCCCGCGCTGTCGTCCGGGGTCCACGACGCCCGGATCTCGATCCGGGTGGACGGCTCCCGGTCCCCGAGCCCGCCGAAGTGGTGCGAGCTCGCCAGTGTCACCGTGCCGCTCGGCTCGCCGTACGCCACGCCGCGCGCCTGGAGCGCCCCGGTCAGCCAGGTCCAGCACACCTCGGGCAGCAGTGGGTCCGCCGCCATCTCCGGCTCCAGATCGGCGTGCACGAGGGTGACCAGCCGGAAGGTGCCGCGCCAGGCGTCGTGCCCCGCCGGGTCGTGCAGCAGGATCAGCCGGCCCTCCGCCAGCTCCTCCTCGCCCCCCTCGTCCGCGTCGTCCCCGTCGACGGCGACGACCGCCTCCAGCGCGTACGCGTACGGCGCCAGCCGCCGCGGCGGCGCGGTGGCGTCGATCTCCACCTCGGCCCGCGGCCGCGCGCCGCGCAATCCGGCGACCGCGTGCCGGAAGGCCAACGGGGCGCTGTCCTGACCATCAGTGCTGTCCGCACCGTCCGCAAGGTGTCCCTGAGCCGCTGCCATGCCCGGAAGACTAGGCGTTCGAACCCGCGCAACGAGGTAGGGACACCCGGGTTGTCGGGTCACTCGTTCGGCCCGTGCGAAGATTTAGGGCATGAGCGTCTCCGACCGGCCGACGGGCCAGCAGCAGACCGGCCGCGCGGCGGCTTCGTCAGTCCAGGATTCCGCCTTCCTGCGGGCCTGCCGGCGCGAGCCCGTGCCGCACACCCCGGTGTGGTTCATGCGCCAGGCCGGGCGCTCGCTCCCGGAGTACCGCAAGGTCCGCGAGGGCACCGCGATGCTCGAATCCTGCATGCTCCCCGAGCTGGTCACCGAGATCACCCTCCAGCCGGTGCGCCGCCACGGCGTCGACGCCGCGATCTACTTCAGCGACATCGTGGTGCCGCTCAAGGCCATCGGCGTCGACCTGGACATCAAGCCCGGCGTCGGTCCGGTCGTCGCCCAGCCGATCCGCAGCCGCGCCGACCTGGAGCGGCTGCGCCCGCTCGAGCCGGGCGATGTGGCGTACGTCACCGAGGCCATCTCCATGCTCACCCGGGAGCTGGGCTCCACCCCGCTCATCGGCTTCGCGGGCGCCCCCTTCACCCTCGCCAGCTACCTGGTCGAGGGCGGGCCCTCGCGCAACCACGAGCACACCAAGGCGCTGATGTACGGCGACCCGCAGCTCTGGGCCGACCTGCTGGACCGCCTCGCGGAGATCACCGCCGGCTTCCTCAAGGTGCAGATCGAGGCGGGCGCCTCGGCCGTGCAGCTCTTCGACTCCTGGGTCGGCGCGCTGGCCCCCGCCGACTACCGGCGCAGCGTCATGCCCGCCTCGGCGAAGGTCTTCGACGCGGTGGCCTCCTACGGCGTGCCGCGCATCCACTTCGGCGTCGGCACCGGCGAACTCCTGCCGCTGCTCGGCGAGGCCGGCGCGGACGTGGTGGGCGTCGACTGGCGGGTGCCGCTGGACGAGGCCGCCCGCCGGGTGGGACCCGGCAAGGCGCTCCAGGGCAACCTCGACCCGGCCGTGCTCTTCGCGCCGCGCGAGGCGGTGGAGGCGAAGACGGACGAGGTCCTGGCCGCGGCGGCCGGGCTGGAGGGACACGTCTTCAACCTCGGCCACGGCGTGCTGCCGGACACCGACCCGGACGCGCTGACCCGCCTGGTGGAGTACGTGCACACCCGGACCGCGCGCTGACCTGAGGCCGCGGCTCACGCCCGACGCCCCGCCGCCGTTCTCGGTGGCGGGGCGTCGTCGGTCCGGTACCGGCTTTTCTCAGCGCTCCAGGACCAGCGCCTGGCCCTGCCCGACCCCGATGCACAGGCTCGCCAGGCCCGTGCCCGAGCCGCGGGCGGCGAGCTGATGGGCCACGGCCCCGGCGAGCCGGGCGCCGGAGGCGCCGAGCGGGTGCCCGATCGCGATGGCGCCGCCGCGCGGATTGACCTTCGCCGGATCGAGCTCCGGCCAGGCGGCGAGGCAGCCCAGGGCCTGGGCGGCGAACGCCTCGTTCAGCTCCACGGTGACCAGATCCTCGAAGGTGCGCCCCGCCTTGGCCAGCGCCCGGCGCACCGCCTCCACCGGGCCCAGGCCGAAGAACTGCGGCTCGATGCCGGTCACCGCGCTCGCCCGGATCCGGGCCAGCGGTTCGCGGCCGGTGGCGCGCAGCCCCTCCTCGTCGCAGAGCAGCAGCGCCGCCGCGCCGTCGTTGAGCGGTGAGGAGTTTCCCGCGGTGACGGTGCCACCGGGGCGGAAGGCCGGCTTCAGGCCGCCGAGCGCCTCCATCGAGGTGGTGTCCCGGATGGTCTCGTCCCGCGCCAGGTCGGCGCCCTTGACCGGCACCACCTCGGCGTCGTACGCCCCCTCCTGCCAGGCCCGCGCCGCCTTGCGGTGGCTCTCCAGGGCGAAGGCGTCCTGCGCCTGGCGGTCGATGGAGTGCTCGTCGGCGATCAGCTCGGCGCCCTCGCCGAGCGCCACCGTCCACTCCGGGGGCATCGCGGGGTTGGTCATCCGCCAGCCCAGGGTGGTCGAGTACAGCTCCTGGTGGCCGGCGGGGAAGGCCCGCTCCGGCTTGGGCAGCACCCAGGGGGCCCGGGACATCGACTCCACGCCGCCGGCCAGTGCGATGTGGGCGTCGCCGACCGCGATCGCGCGGGTGGCCTGCACGACGGCCTCCAGCCCGGAGGCGCACAGCCGGTTGACCGTGGTGCCGGGCACCGAGACCGGCAGCCCCGCCAGCAGCACCGCCATCCGCGCCACGTCGCGGTTCTCCTCGCCCGCGCCGTTGGCGTTGCCGAAGTAGACGTCGTCGATGCGGGCCGGGTCCAGCGCCGGGGCGCGGTCGACCAGCGTGCGCACCACATGGGCGGCCAGGTCGTCGGGGCGCACCCGGGACAGCCCTCCGCCGTACTTGCCGACCGGCGTCCGGACGGCGTCGACGATGTACACATCCCGTATGCGGTCGTTCATCTGTCCCCTCTTCCACCCAGCCGGTCCGCTCACCGGACCTCAGCGGCCCCACCGACCGTTCGGTACAGAGCGGGCCGCTCACGAGTCTCAGTCTGCCCCTCGCGCCCTGTCAATGGGGCCCGGGCGGGCGTCCGGCCGACCCGGGTTTGAGACAGTGGGGCCATGGACACGCAGGGGATGCGGCGAGCGGGCGGCACGGGTGGCACGGGCAGCGGACATGTGATCGTGATCGGCGGTGGGATCTCCGGACTGGCCGCGGCCCACCGGCTGCTGGCGGGCGGCGCCCGGGTGACCGTGCTGGAGGGCTCGCCGCGGGTCGGCGGCAAGCTGTGGACCGGCGAGATCGCCGGACTCCCGGTCGACCTGGGCGCCGAGGCGATGCTGGCGCGGCGGCCGGAGGCGGTCGACCTCGCGCGCCGCTGCGGGCTCGCCGACGCCCTGCAGCCCCCCGCCACGAGCACCGCGGGCCTGTGGACGCGCGGCGCGCTGCGCCCGCTGCCCAAGGGCCAGGTGATGGGCGTGCCCGCCGACACGGCACCGCTGGCCGCGACCGGGGTGCTCTCCGAGGAGGGGCTGGCTCGGATCGCGCGCGAGCCGGAGCTGCCCCGCCCCGAGCTGTCCGAGGACGTGGCGATCGGCGCGTTCGTCGCGGACCGCTTCGGCCGCGAGGTGGTGGACCGGCTCGTCGAACCCCTGCTGGGCGGGGTGTACGCGGGCGACGCCTACCGCATCTCGATGCGTGCCGCGGTGCCCCAGCTCTTCGAGGCGGCGCGGGTCCACGGCTCACTGACCGAAGGCGTCCGGGCAGTGCAGCGCAAGGCCCAGGCGGCGTCGCACCAGCACGGCCGGCCGGTGTTCATGGGGCTGGACGGCGGTGTCGGGCGGCTGCCGCTCGCCGTCGCGGACGCGGTGCGCGCCGCGGGCGGGGAGATCCGCACCGGCACCCCGGTGCGGGAGCTGCGCCGCGCGGGCGGGGCCGGCTGGACCGTCGTCACCGACGACGCCACGCTGACCGCGGACGCCGTGGTCGTCGCGGTCCCCGCCCCGGCCGCCGCGCGGCTGCTGGCCGCCGACGCCCCGGCCGCCGCAGGCGAGCTGGCCGGCGTCGACTACGCCTCCATGGCGCTGGTCACCATGGCCTTCCGGCGGGCCGACGCGGCCGGGCTCCCGGACGGCAGCGGCTTCCTGGTGCCGCCGGTGGACGGCCACCGGATCAAGGCGGCGACCTTCTCCAGCCGCAAGTGGGGCTGGGTGCGGGACGCCGACTCCGAGCTGTTCGTGCTGCGTACCTCGATCGGGCGGTACCAGGACGAGGAGGACCTGCGGCGCGACGACGCCGACCTGGTGGCGGTCTCGCTGGCCGACCTCGGGGAGGCGACCGGCCTGAGCGCCCGGCCGGTGGCGACCCGGGTGACCCGCTGGGACCAGGGCCTGCCCCAGTATCCGGTCGGCCACCTCGACCGGGTCGCCCGGATCCGCGAGCAGGTCGCCAAGGTGCCCGGGCTCGGGGTCTGCGGCGCGGTGTACGACGGTGTGGGCATCCCGGCCTGCGTCGCCAGCGGCGAGCGCGCCGCCGAGGAGCTGCTGGCGACCCTGGCGCGGGGCCCGGTGGAGGGCGAGCGAGAATAGAGCCATGACTGCTCCAGAGACCGCGACAACAGCCAAGGCCCCGAACGCCGGGAAGAAGGCCAAGGACCTCAACGAGGTCATCCGCTACACCCTGTGGTCCGTGTTCAAGCTGCGCGATGTGCTGCCCGAGGACCGGACCGGCTTCGCCGACGAGGTGGAGGAGCTGTTCGAGCAGCTCGCCGCCAAGGACGTCACGGTGCGCGGCACCTACGACGTGTCCGGGCTGCGGGCCGACGCGGACGTCATGATCTGGTGGCACTCGGAGACCTCCGACGCGCTGCAGGACGCGTACAACCGCTTCCGCCGCACCCGGCTGGGCCGGGCCCTGGAGCCGGTCTGGTCGAACATGGCACTGCACCGGCCCGCCGAGTTCAACAAGTCGCACATCCCGGCCTTCCTGGCCGACGAGGTCGCCCGCGACTACGTCAGCGTCTACCCGTTCGTGCGCTCCTACGACTGGTACCTGCTGCCCGACGAGGACCGTCGCCGGATGCTCGCCGACCACGGCAAGATGGCCCGCGGCTTCCCGGACGTGCGCGCCAACACCGTCGCCTCCTTCTCGCTGGGCGACTACGAGTGGATCCTCGCCTTCGAGGCCGACGAGCTGTACCGGATCGTCGACCTGATGCGGCACCTGCGCGGCTCCGAGGCGCGCCGGCACGTGCGCGAGGAGGTGCCGTTCTACACCGGTCGGCGCAAGGCGGTCGCGGAGCTCGTCGCGGACCTGGCCTGAGAGGTCCGGCGGGGCGCGGCAAAGCCCACCGATGACGGCCCGCCCGGGCGGCCGGCGCGATGCGCCGCCGCGGCCCGGGCGGGCCGTCGGTCATTCCCCTTCAGTGTCCCGGGGCCCTGGTCACGGGGTGCGGGTCAGCACCGCGTGCGGGGTCGGGCGCTTCTCCCGGGTGGTGGTGGCGGTCGGCTGCGGCTGCGGGCGCCCGGCGCAGGAGGCGTCCCGTCCCGGCGTGCGGCCGGTGAGCAGATAGCTGTCGACGTGCCGGTTCACGCAGGCGTTCGGGCCGCCCGTGACGCCGTGCGTGCCCGCGTCCCGCTCGGTGAGCAGCCGCGATCCGGCGAACCGGCGACGCAGTTCCAGCGCTCCGGCGTACGGCGTGGCGGCGTCCCGCTCCCCGGCGACCAGCAGCACCGGGGGCAGCGCGCCCGGCCCGGCGCCGATGTCGACGGGTTGCTGCCGCTGCTGGACGGGCCAGAAGGCGCACGGCAGGTTCATCCAGACGTTGTCCCAGGTCTCGAACGGGGCGCGGCGCGCGAGCGCGGTGTTGTCCCGGTCCCAGGTGTACCAGTCCGTCGGCCAGGAGGCGTCGTTGCACTCGACGGCGGTGTAGACGGCGTTGCTGTTCTCGTTGTCCGCGGCCTCCTTGGGATCGGGCGCGGCCAGGGTGATCAGCGGCTTGGAGTCGCCGCGCAGATAGGCCGCCAGCGCGCGGGCGCTGGGTTCCCAGTAGGCGTCGTGGTAGGTGACGCGCAGGAAGGCGGCGTGCAGTTCGCCGGTGCCGACCTTGCCGCCCGCCGGAGCCCGGTCCAGCGCCTGCCGGGCCTTGAGGTAGGAGGCGAGCACCTGGGCCGGTGTCGTGCCGAGGTGGTAGACGGCGTCGTGCCGGGCCACCCAGGCGCGCCAGTCGGCCCAGCGGCTCTCGAAGGCCAGCGACTGGTCGAGGTTGTTCTGGTACCAGATCTGCCGGGGATCGGGATTGACCACGCTGTCCAGCACCATCCGCCGCACGTGCCGCGGGAAGAGGGTGGCGTACACCGCGCCGAAGTAGGTGCCGTACGAGGCGCCCAGGTAGGTGAGGCGCCGCTCGCCGAGCGCCGCCCGCAGCACATCGAGGTCACGGGCGTTGTTGAGGGTGCTGAAGTGCCTCAGGTCCTGGCCGGCGTTGCGGGCGCAGCCCTCCGCGTAGGCGCGGGCCCGCAGGATCCGGCTCCGCTTGTACTCGGGGGAGGGGAAGGTGGGCGAGCTGTTGGGGGCCTTCGCGAACTCCGCCGGGTCCTGGCAGGACAGCGGTGCCGAGCGCCCGACGCCGCGTGGCGCGTAGCCCACGAAGTCGTACGCGGCGGCGAGCTTCCGGAAGTCGGGTTCGCCCGCCCGGAGGGGGAACTTCATACCGGAGCCACCCGGTCCGCCCGGGTTGTAGACCAGCGCCCCCTGGCGGCGTTCCCGAGGGCCGGTGGCCAGGCCGCGGCTGACGGTCAGGGAGATCTGCTTGCCGTGCGGGTGGGCGTAGTCCAGCGGCACCTTGACGGTGCCGCAGCGCACCCGCGAGGGCAGCTCCTCCGCGGCGGGGCAGCGGCCGAAGTGGATGCCCCGGGCGGCGGCGCGCTCAGCGGCGACCTTCACGCCGTGCGCCTCGGCGGCTCCGCCGGGTGGTGGGGCGGCGGGGGAGCCGGTGGCCGGGGTGATGACGAGTGCGGTCATGGCCATGGAACCGAGGACGCCGTACAGCGCGGCTGCTCTCACAGGACATCCCTTCTATGTTTCGCTATAAAAGGGATATTTGGCCCGTTCGGGGATGTTGTAAAGCACCGGCGAGCGGTGTCGTGAGCAATGCTCCCAATGCGCCCCTCAGGGGGGACGGCGGGTGTGCGCCGGGGCTACGGCGGGTACGGCGGGTACGCGCCGGCGGTGTTCAGTCGCCCCGGCGGCGGTCGCGCAGGGCCGCGCGCAGCACCGGGTCGGTCAGCGCGCCGGATCCGTGCACCGCCAGCGCGGTCAGATCATCGTCCGGGCCCGCCGTGCCGTCATCGGCTCGCGGCGGCCGCCGGGGCACCGTGATGGCGCCCAGCAGCTGCTGCCCGGCGGGGGAGGCCCAGCGGCTGTAGGGGTGCATCTCGGCGCGGGCTATCAGCAGACAGCCGCCGGTCAGCAGCAGCGGCAGCGCGAACCAGGCGAGCACCTGGCCCGATCCTCCGGTCGGAGGGACCATCAGCAGCGACACCGCCCCGGTCAGCAGCACCAGCACACAGGCCGCCCGCACCTGACGGACCGCCGACGCCACGCCGGTGCGGGCCGCGGCCGGCACCGCGAGACCGGCCGTCACCAGCCGGTCGGCCAGCGCCCGCACCGACTCGTCCGCGCTGAGCGCGGTCCGCACCGGCGGGACCGGGGACTGGCCGTCGGGGCCGATCGCGGAGATCACCGAGCGCTCCAGCTCGTCCCGGCCCTCCGGATCGACCACGGTCACCCAGCCGGTGTGCGCCAGCAGCAGCCGGCGCTGCCGGTACATCGAGACCAGGGCGAGATCGGTGACCCGGTGCGGGCCGCCGGCCAGGAACGCGGTCTCGTACAGGTCCAGGTCGCGGTCGAGCACCGCCGGGGGCGGTTCCGGGGCCTCGGCGGCACTGACCGCGGCCGCGCACAACCGGGCGCAGCTGAGCAGCGCGGCGCCCCAGGCGACGAGGAGGAACAGCACCCAGAACATGGGCGAGTTCTACCCCCGGAACGCCGGTTCCGCCATGGGCTGTTCACCATACGGGCGCGGCTCACCGGCCGCCCTCGCCGGCACTCGCGCTCGTCTCCCGCTCCCGTTCACCTCCTGAGCAGGGCGTACCGGGCGGTGCGGGCGAGTCGGGCCACCCGGCCGGGTCGCGGAGGCACCGGCCCCGAGCGCTCCAGCCACCAGTCGCGCAGCCGCCGGCGCGCGCCGGGGTCCGACGGCTCGCGCAGCGCCAGCGCGTGCTCGGCGAAGGCGAGGGCGTCCTGGCGGTAGCCGCCGGTCATCGGGCGGGACCGGGCGTACCGGAAGAAGGCGGGGCGGAAGCCGTCTCCCAGGATCTCCGGCAGCTCCGGCGCCACCTTGGCCACCACACTGGCCCGCTTCGCCAGGAGCGCCTGGTGCTGCACCCGCAGCCGTTGCCGGTCGAAGCCCTCCGGCGGCGGCGTCCCCGCGACCAGCGCCGACAGCAGCGCGGTCTGGGTGACCGCCAGCCGCTCCCGCACACCCGCGTCGACGTCCGCGGCCCCCGCGCCCGCGCCACCTGCTTCCGCGCCCCCGGCGTCCCCGAGGTCGCCCGCCTCCGCTGCCGCGCCCGCGCCACCGGCCTCTGCCAACGTGCCCGAGCCACCGGCCCCCGCGCCTGGGCCACCGGCCGGAGCGTCCGCGTGCGCCGCATGCCCGGTGCCGGTCGCGGCGGAGACGGCCGCGACCAGCGCCGCCCGCTCGGTGACCGCGCGGATCGCGTCCAGCTCGGCCGCCAGCTCCTTGAATGCCGGGAAGTCCTCGTCGCGCTCCAGCAGCACCCCCGGCGGGGTGGTCCGCGCGCAGAGCTCCGCCAGGACGTCCAGCACCGGGCGGCTCACCGGATGCGCGTGGCTGTCGTGCCACACCCCGTCCCGCTCGACCCCGCCCGCCACGTGCACATACGCGATGGCCGAGGTCGGCAGCGTGTCGAGCGCGGCGGCCGGGTCCTCCCCCCGGTTGACGTGGTTGGTGTGCAGGTTGGCGACGTCGATCAGCAGCCGCACCCCGGTGCGTTCCACCAGCTCGGTGAGGAACTGCCCCTCCGTCAGCTCCTCTCCCGGCCAGGAGACCAGCGCCGCGATGTTCTCCAGCGCCAGCGGCACCGGCAGCTCCGCCTGGGCGATCCGCACATTGGCGCACAGCACGTCGAGCGCCTCGCGGGTGCGCGGCACCGGCAGCAGATGCCCGGCCTCGATGCCCGGGGAGGCCGTGAGCGGCCCCCCGCCCCGGACGAAGGCGATGTGCTCGGTCACCAGCGGGGCGCCCAGCGCCTCCACACACCCGGCGAGCGCCGCCAGCCGCCCGGCGTCCGGCCGCTCCGCGCCGCCGAGCCCCAGTGAGACCCCGTGCGGCACCACGGTCGTACCGCGCTCCCGCAGCCGCCGCAGACCGTCCGGAAGATGGCCGGGGCAGATGTTCTCCGCGACGACCTCCACCCAGTCGATCCCGGGCAGTCGGGCTATGTCGTCGGCTATCTCCGGCCGCCAGCCGATTCCGGTTCCCAGACGCACCATGATTCCCCCTCTCTCCGTCGGGAGTCATGACCCCCCTTGGCCAGGACGAATCCCGGAGCCGGACGGTTCAGAGCTTCATTTGAGCTTCGCCGCCCGCCGCCGCGGTGCCCCCCGGCCGGCGTCCCGACGCACCGACGCGGACTTATGGGGGTCTCCTGCGACAGATCCCCGGAAGGGGGCTATAAGGTCGGACCCGTCTTGGGGGGATGTATGAGATCGGATTTTTCGAGCGCGCGGGCGCGCGGAGCGTGGGGGCGACGTGCAGGGCAGCAGCAGGGACGCGGGCAGGCAGCGGCGTAGAAGGCATCGCCGGATACCCCCGTCGACGGTCAGGGCATGGGCGGTGCGCCGCTGGGCTTATCGCCGTCTGATACTCGACTACCCGCGCGGCCGCAAACAGGGAATCCGGCGCTGGTTGCCGTCCTGGCGCCAGACCTCGCTCTCCTTCCTCTTCTGCCTCGGAATTCTCACCAGTGGGCTGAGCTATATCTACTGGCAGACCGAGATACCTGAGGACCTCAATGACTTCGCGACCCAGCAGGACAATGTCTACTACTGGGCCGACGGAAGCGAGATGGCCCGCACCGGCCCGGTGAACCGGCAGGACATCGCCCTGGACAAGGTGCCCGAGGACGTCCAGTGGGCGGTGCTTGCCGCGGAGAACGCCAACTTCTACTCGGACAACGGCATATCGCCCAGCGGACTCGCCCGCGCCGTCACCCGCATGGTGACCGGCGGCGAGACGCAGGGTGGTTCCACGATTACTCAGCAGTACGTCAAGAACGCCTACCTGAACCAGCGTCAGACATTCTCCCGCAAGCTCACCGAAATGTTCATCGCCATGAAGCTGGACGACAAGATGAGCAAGGAGGAGATTCTCGAGGGATATCTCAACACCAGCTGGTTCGGGCGCGGCACCTATGGAATCCAGCGGGCCGCGAACGCCTATTATGGAAAGAATGTCTCGCAGCTGAACGCGAGCGAGGGCGCTTTTCTCGCCTCGCTGCTCAAGGGCGCCGGCTCCTTCGATCCGGCGATCAGCGCGGACAACCGGCGCCGGGCGAAGGAACGCTGGGCCTGGGTGCTCGACCGCATGGTGGAGATCGGCAAGCTCTCCGCCAAGGAGCGGGCCCGCTACAAGACCTTCCCCGAGCCCATCGCCCCGCCCCGGCTGGAGGGGCTGACCGGCCAGACCGGCTACCTGGTGGAGACCGCCCGCGCATACGTCGCCTCCCACACCGACATCACCGACGCCGAATTCGACCTTGGGGGGTATCAGATCCACACCACCTTCCAGAAGCCGAAGGTCGAGGCGCTGGCCGAGGCGGTGGACGAGGCCCGGCACGAGCTGCGCCCCCGGCAGCGCGCGGCCGACCGCAATGTGCGGATCGGCGCCGCCTCGGTCGGCCCGGACGGCAGCATCCGGGCGATCTACGGCGGCCCGGACTACCTCAAGCAGGGCTTCAACGACGCCAACGCCTCCAACGTACCCGCGGGTACGTCCTTCACCCCGTTCGTCTACGCCGCGGCGCTGCGCGACGGGGTGCAGCGCGAACGCGGCGCGCCGCGCACCCCGGTCAACCCCATGACCCCGTACGACGGCAACGACGAGGCGGCCATCCGCACCCCCGAGGGGCCGTACTGGGACCGCAGCGGGAAGATCGTGCGCGGCTCCAACGACGGCGACCGCGACTGGGGCCAGGTGACCCTCGAGAAGGCCGTGGAACAGTCCATCAACACCCCGATGATGCAGCTGGGCATGGACGTAGGACTCGACCGGGTGCGCCAGGCGTCGGTGGACGCCGGGCTGCTGCCCAGCAGCGTCGGCGGCTCCCGGGTCCCGGCCTACTCGCTCGGCACGGCCAAGCCGAGCGCCATCCGGATGGCCAGCGCCTACGGCACCTTCGCCGCCGACGGCATGCACACCCCGCCGTTCTCGGTCACCTCGCTCTCCAAGAACGGGAACAAGGTCCACCTGGAGAAGTCGGGCGCCGCGCGGGCGTTCAGCCCGCAGGTCGCCGAGCAGGTCGGCGACGCGCTCAAGGGCGCCGTCCGGCGGGGCTCCGCGACCCTGGCGGCCCAGGCCGGGCCCGGCATCGCCGGAAAGACCGGCACCGCGCAGGACAACACCTCGTCCTGGTTCGTCGGCTACACCGACGACCTCGCGACGGCCGTCTCGCTCTCCCGGCTCGACCCGAAGACGCAGGAGCTGCTGCCGCTGACCGGGCTGGGCGGGGCCGCGCCGGGGAAGCCGGGCAGCGACTACCCCATCGAGATCTGGACGCGCTACATGAAGGCCGCGGCGGCCGGCTGACCCTCCGCCCCGGCCGGGCGATCGGCGCACATGACCGATCCCTCAAGGGCCTTAGCCCTTGAGGGATCGGTTCTGCGAGACCAGCTCTGCGGTTCCCGCCCTCAGCGGGACCTCAGTGCTTCAGGTAGGTGGACCAGTCGGGCGATTCGGCCGGGTCCAGCATCCGCAGCTTGTCCAGGACCTTCGGGTCCTGGGCGTCCAGCCAGTCGGCGAGCTGGCGGAACGACACGCAGCGCACGCCGTCGCGGCGGCACACGCTCCTCATCACGTCCTCGATGGCCCGCATGTAGATGCCGCCGTTCCAGGTCTCGAAGTGGTTCCCGATGAACAGCGGTGCCCGGCTGCCGTGGTAGACGCGCTCGAATCCGTTGAGATAGCCGTCCCGGGTCAGCTGCTCCCACTCGTCGTACTTCGCCGGATCACCCTCGGTGGTGTCGCCGGACTGGTTGTAGAGGAAGTTGAAGTCCATGGACAGGACCTGCTTCTCGCTCTGCGGATACGGCACCAGCTGAAGCGGGAAGTTCCAGACGCCCTTGATCTTGGACGGCCAGATCTGGAAGTCGCCGGGGGAGCTGGCGTCGTACCGCCAGCCGAACGCCTTGACCGCCGGGATCAGGTTCTTCTGCCCCTCCAGGCAGGGGGCCCGGCCGCCCACCAGCTCCTCGTCGTAGTCGAAGGGCAGCGGCTCCATGTCGGTGAAGCCGGTGTTGGTCTTCCAGTTCTTCACGAAGGAGTACGCCTGCTCGATCTCGCTGCGCCACTCACTCGTGCTCCAGTCCCCGCCGCCCTTGGGCCCGCAGAAATGCCCGTTGAAGTGGGAGCCGATCTCGTTGCCCTCCAGCCACGCGCCGCTCAGCTGCTCCAGCGTCTCGCGGATGTGCGGGTCGGTGGGGAAGGAGATCGCGGCGGACCCCGGCTTGTGCTGCGGCGGCAGATACAGCTCGCGCTTGGACTTCGGCACCAGGTACATGCCGCTGAGGAAGAACGTCATGTCGGCGTTGTTGTCCTTGGCGACCTGCCGGAAGTGCGAGAAGAGATGGTCCTCGTTCTCCAGCGCGCCGTCCCAGGAGAAGACGACGAACTGCGGGGGCTTCTCGCCGGGCTTCAGCTTCTTCGGCTTGGGCTGCCCCGGCTGCGGCCCGGTGTAGGCGGTGGAGCCGTCCCCCAGCACCTTGACCTTGCCGTCCCAGTCCGCGTACTTCCCCTTCTTCTTGCCGGGCTCGGGGGCCTGCTTCCCGTCCGGCCCGGGAGCGGGTCTGCCGGCCGCGGGCGGCTCCTGCTCGTCCGCGGAACCGGACCCACCGCTGGTCAGGGAGACCAGCAGTGCGACGACGACGGCTATCGCGATCAGCGCGGCTATGCCGTAGGCGCGCTTTGCCTGCAACGCTTTCAAGGTGTCCCGCCCCCAAGGCGCCAGTACGAAAGTACGACGTTCAGTATCACCGACCCATCACCATCTCTTCACACGGGTGGGGCATGGCCGCTCGGCGCACCCCCGGGCCTCTCCGTGATGCGCGGCTGCCGGGTCTGGGCGATCCTGCTGGGGAGGCCATCGTCGAAAGGCAGAGATGCGCACCACCGATCTGACATCCAGCACGCTGGCCGCGCTGCGCACGCGACGGCCCTACCCGGCGGTCACCGTCACCCTGCCCACCGACAGGCGGGCGACGCCTGCCACGACGCAGGACGCGGTGCGGCTGCGGAACGTGATCGCCGAGGCCAAACACCGGCTCGAAGCGGACCCCGAGGTCTCGCGGGAGGCCCGCTACGACATCGCCCAGCAGCTCGACGCGGCGGCGGGCGAGGTCGAGGCGAGCCAGTTCCAGGACGCACTGGTGATCTTCGCCGCGAAGGGCGAGCACCAGGTCTGGTACCTGCCGAACCCCGCCCCCGAGCGGGTCGTCTTCAGCGACACCTTCCTCACCCGCAACCTGGTCTCCGCCCGCGAGCGGGCCCGCCCGTACTGGGTGATCGCCGTCGCCGCGGACCACACCACCCTGTGGAGCGGCAACGACGGCACCCTGCGCGAGGAGCACGCCCACGGGCTGCCGGCCGAACCGCCGGAACTGACGCCCGACCCCGAGCGCGAAGGGCGCAGAGGCGAGGTGCCCGGTCCGTACGGCGGCGAGAACGCGCGGATGTACATGCGGCAGGTCGACACCGCCATCGAGAAGCTGCTGGGCGCCGAGCCGCGACCGCTGTACCTGGTCGGCACCACCCCGGCGCTCAGCCTGCTGG
This sequence comes from Streptomyces sp. JLBT605, assembly GCF_058215555.1. NCBI lineage: Bacteria > Bacillati > Actinomycetota > Actinomycetes > Kitasatosporales > Streptomycetaceae > Streptomyces > Streptomyces sp. JLBT605. The sequence continues at coordinate 1,309,044 of NZ_CM177087.1, read as the reverse complement.
AGGACGTGGGCACCGCGGCCAAGGCGGCGGTGGCCAAGGTCGTCAAGGGCGGGCTGACCAACGGCCCCGCGGCCGCACTGGCCGAGGCCATCGCCCCGGCGCGCGAGGAGCAGGCCAGGCGGGAGGCCGAGCGGGTGCTGGACCGGGTCGGCGAGGCCCAGGGGCGCCGGGCCTTCGCCGCCGGGCTGGAAGAGGTGTGGCAGGTCGTCCGGGAGGGGAGGATCGACACCCTCGCCGTGGAGGAGTCCTTCCAGCGCACGGTCCGCGTGGCCGACGGCCACCTGGTACCCGTCGATCCCGCCGAGACCCCGCCGGCCGAGCCGGGCACCCGGCTCCAGGAGGACATCGTCGACGAGATCATCGAGGCCGCGCTGGAGACCGGGAGCGCGGTGGCCTTCGTCCCGGACGAGGCCCTCGCCGCACGCGATCACATCGTGGCGGCGCTGCGCTTCTGACCGGTTGCGCTTCTGGCTGGCCGCGTTTCCGGCCGGGCCGCGCGGTGACCGGAGGGGGTCCGGGCGCAGCGGATCGGTGCGGTGCGGCGGACCGGGTGCGGGCCGTCAGGCGCGGGTCGCGCGCAGTGCCGGGTGGTCGGCGATCACCGTGCGGGACCCGGGCGCGATCTCGGTGAACCCGGCGTCCCTGACCACCGGCAGGCCGGTCGCGGTCAGCCGCGCCCACCGTTGCGGGTCCGCCGTGCGCACCGACAACGCGAACCCGGCCTCGCGCCAGGCCGCGCGCTGTGCCTCGTCCAGCTCCCACCAGGCCAGCTGGGCACCGTGTCCGGCCTGCGCCATGGCCTTCCCCGCCGACATCTCGACCGCCGGGTTCAGCCAGAGCACCGGCCCGGCCTCGTCCGGAGTGACAGGCGGCTCCGGGTCGCTCAGATCCGTGCCGCTGACCTGGAGCTTGACCAGCTCCTTGGGCCATCCGTCCAGGGGCACCGGCGGGAAGACCCGCACCTCGGCGGTGTCCCCGGTGACCGTGATGCCCGGCAGGGACTGCGCCCGCCGCCACTCCGCGCCGCGCGCCCGGCGCACCACCTTGCGGATCCGCGCGTCCTGCCAGTCCCGGACGGCCTGCGCCCAGACGCCGTCCTCCGCCGTCGCCCGCTCGTCGGACAGCAGCGTCAGCACCGCGCGGGCCGCCGTCTGCAGCGCGTCGGTCCGGGCCGGGGGAGCGGACTTCTCGATCCGCACCACCAGCGGCAGCACGAACTGCGGCGCCGCGTCCCGGTCGGTCGCCACGTAGGAGGTGGTGGGGTCGGCGGGGACGTCGGCGGTGTCGGAGCTGTTCACCGGTCCAGTGTGCCAGCCGCCACCGGGCCGCGAACGGGCGGCCGCCGGCGCCCGGGCGCGTGCTCCCGCGTAGGCTCAACCAGCATGAGACTGCACGGAGTCGGCCGCCGGTACGGGCTGAGCGGGCCGTGGGTGCTGCGTGGAGTCGATCTCGACGTGGCGCCGGGCGCCCTGCTGCGGATCGAGGGGGCCAACGGCAGCGGCAAGTCCACGCTGCTGCGGTTGCTCGCCGGGATCGACGCGCCGAGCGCCGGCCGGATCACCGGCCGCCCCCGCACCGCCTACGTGCCCGAACGGTTCCCCGCCGACCTGCCCTTCACCGCCCTGGGCTACCTCACCCACCTCGGGCGCATCCACGGTCTGGGGCGCTCGGCGGCCGGGCGCTCCGCCGCCGCGTGGCTGGACCGGTTCGGGGCCGCGGACCACTCCGGTACCCGGCTCTCCGAGCTGTCCAAGGGCACCAGCCAGAAGGTCGCCGTCGCCTCCGCGCTGCTCGCCGAGCCCGGCCTGCTCATCCTCGACGAGGCATGGACCGGCCTGGACCAGGCCGCGCGCCGGGTGCTGGACGAGGCGGTCGCCGAGCGGGTGGCGGGCGGCGGGACGGTGGTCTTCGTCGACCACGATCCGCGCCGGCTGGCCGGGGCGGAGGACGCCGTCCACCGGCTGACCGAGGGTCGGCTGCGACCCGTGCCGCGGCCGTCCGCGGCCGGGCAGGGCGCCCCCGACGGACCACAGATGGTGGTCGAGGCCGAGGGGCCGCCCGGCGCCGAGCCCCCCGACGGACTGCCCGGCGCCCCGGTGCGGCTGCCCGCCCCGGCCGGCCCCCGGCTCGCCGCCGCGCCGTCGGGTGACTCCCTCGTGTGGGGCGCCGGACACCCGAACGCCCCGGCCGCGGATCCGGGGCCGCCTCCGCCCGTCGTGGTGCGGTTCGCCGTCGGCGCCGCGCACTCCGATGCCCTGCTGCGGGCCCTGCTCGCCGCCCGCCCGCCGTGGCACATCCGCGGCGTGGCTCCGCGGCCCGCCGACGTCCCACCGACCCCCGCCCCGCTCCCCGGCGCCCGGCGCGCCGACGCGCCCGACGGCCGGAGCCCGGGGACGGACGGCGCCCCCGCCACCGGAGCGGAGGGTGCGCCCACCGGCGCGCCGGGGCCGTCCCCGGGCGCCCGCGACCCGATATCGACCCCTCGGTCAGGAGACGCGTGACCGCCCTGCTTCGCTACCAGACCGCGCTGCTGCTGCGCTCCCAGCGCTGGCTGGCACCGCTCGTGCTGTACGCCGTCGTCGTCACCGTCGGCGTCTGGGCCCAGCCGATCCTCGACTCGCTCGGCTGGGCCGCCGGCGCCCTGCTCCCGGTGGCCGCCTGGGTGGTGCGCGTCTGCACCAACCAGGAGCCGGCGGCCGCCCGCAACTGCGTCGCCGCCGCGGCCGGTCCGGCCAGGGCGCACCTGGCCGCGCTGCTCGCCGCGCTCGGGTTCTCCCTCGTCCTCGGCGCCGCGGGTGTCCTCTTCACCGCCGCCGTCAGCGACCCGCGCAGCTCCGACCACGCGGTGGCGGTGCCGGTCGCCGAGGCCGTCCCCGCCGGGTTGCTGGCCGCCTGCTGCTGCGCGCTGCTGGGTACGGCGGTCGGCGCGCTGTGCAACCGGCCGCTGCTGCGGAGCCCGGCCAGGTCCATCCCGGCCACCCTGGTGGCCGGGATGGCGGTGCTGCTGATGAGCGGCTCGCCCGCGAACGCCGCGGTCTCCGACCTGGTCACCGGCTCGCGCAGCGGCACCGTCACGGTCAGCTGGTGGCCGCCGGCCGTCACCTGCGCCGTCGCGGCCGGGGCGGTGGCGGTGGCCTGCGCGCTCAGCTCGCGCCGGAGCTGAGCCCGCAGGAGCCGAGCCCGCCGGAGCTGAGCCCTTGCCGGAGCCGGCCCTGTCGGAGCCGGGCCCCCGCCGCCGGCGGGCCGCCTGAGTGAGGCGGGGGCCGGAGACCGTCAGTGGCGCCAGGGGCCGGTGACCGCGAAGGTCGTACCGGGGGTGTAGCAGTTGACGTACATGGTGCCGCCGTCCGGCGAGAAGGTGACGCCCGCGAACTCCCCCCACTCGGGCTCTTGGGGGCTGCTGATGTTCTGGGCGTTGCGCGCCATCGGGTAGACCGCGCCGCGCCGGGTGAGCCCGAAGACGTGCTGGGCGCCGTCGCCGTCCTCACAGACCATCAGGCCCCCGCTGGGCGCCAGGGTGATGTTGTCCGGGGACTCGCCCGGCAGCTGGATGTCGGTGTCCGGGCCGAAGACCACGACCAGGGTCAGCCGGCGCCGCTTCGGGTCGTACCTCCACACCTGGCCGAAGTGGTCGGCGGCCGACCCGTTCGCGCTCTTGGCGAAGCTGGAGACGAAGTAGACGCACGATCCGCCCCAGTAGCAGCCCTCCAGCTTCTGGGCGTGGGTGATGCCGCCGCGCCCGAAGTCCTGGAACCGGATCGGGGTCTGCCGGGCCAGCGGGTCGGGCACCGGCACCCACTCGATGCCGTCGAAGTGCGTGCCGGTCTCCTGGACGGCGGACAGATCGGCCACGCCCGGCACCCGCATGGCCTCCAGCCGTCCGCCCGCGCGCAGCGAACCCCGGCCGCCCAGCGGCTTGTTCGGCAGGAAGCGGTAGAAGAGGCCGAAGGGCCGCTCGAAGGCGTCCTCGGTCTCGTAGACGGTGCCGTTGCCCGGGTCGATCGCGATGGCCTCGTGCTGGAAGCGGCCCATCGCGGTGAGCGGGTGCGCGCCGGTGCGGCGCGGGTCGTAGGGGTCCACCTCGAAGATGAAGCCGTGGTCCTTGGTGTAGCCCTGCTCGCCCGCCTTGAACTCGGTCTCCTCGCAGGTCAGCCAGGTGTGCCAGGGGGTGGGCCCGCCCGCGCAGTTGGTGGAGGTGCCGGCGATGGCGACCCGCTCGTCCAGCACCCGGTCACGCCGGTCCAGGGCGAGCGCGGTACAGCCGCCCGGGCCCTCGGGGTCATAGGTCAGGCCCTCCACGGTGGGTACCCGGTGGGTGGCGTTCTGCCGGTTCTCGTGGTTGCGGACCAGGTGCCTGCGGCCGCCCTTGCCGGGGAAGGCGGCCATGCCGTCGCAGTTGCTCGGGACCAGGCCCTCGCCGGAGCGCAGCGGGTCGCCGGTCCGGGACAGCACGCGGTAGCCGAATCCCTCGGGCAGGTCGAGCAGGCCCTCGGGGTCGGGGATCAGCGGGCCGTATCCGGCGTGGCCGGTGGGCGGGGCGGGAGCGGCGGGCGCGGCCGCGGCCGTGCCCGCGAAGATCTCCGAGACGCTGCCGGCGAAGGCGATCGCGGCGCCGGCCGCGCCGGTGCGCGCCAGGATCTGACGTCGGGTTGCTGACATGCGGTATCTCCCTGTTGGCGGACAGGAATATGACCGCACGTGTGTACCACGCGGTCAGCCCGCGGGCTACGCTTCGATCACGCGTTTCGCGTCGCGGGCCAGCGCCGTCAGCCGGGAGATGGCGCGGAAGTACTTCTTCCGGTACCCGCCCTTCAACATCTCCTCGCCGAACAGCTGGTCGAACGGCGCTCCGGACGCCAGCACCGGCACCTCGCGGTCGTAGAGCCGGTCGGCCAGCACCACCAGCCGCAGCGCCGTCGACTGGTCCGGCACCGGCTCGACGCCGGTCAGGCACACCGCGCGGACGCCGTCGCACATCGCGCCGTAACGGCTGGGATGCACCCGGGACAGGTGCTCCAGCAGCGAGGGGAAGTCGTCCAGCGAGGCGCCGGGGACCCGGTACGCGGCCCGGGTGACCTCCTCGTCGGTGAACGGCGCCGGAGCCTGCGGCAGCCCGCGGTGCCGGTAGTCCTCACCGTCGATCCGCAGCGTGTGGAAGTGCGCGGACAGCCCCTGGATCTCCCGGAGGAAGTCGGCGGCGGCGAAGCGGCCCTCGCCCAGCTTGCCGGGGAGCGTGTTGGAGGTCGCGGCGAGCGCCACGCCCTCCTCGACCAGCTTGCCCAGCAGGCTGGAGACCAGCACGGTGTCGCCCGGGTCGTCCAGCTCGAACTCGTCGATGCACAGCAGTTGGTGGCTGGAGAGCGTCCGCACGGTCTGCTGGAAGCCGAGCGCGCCCACCAGGTTGGTCAGCTCCACGAAGGTGCCGAACGCCTTGTGTTCGGGGGCGGCCGGGGTGGCGTGCCACAGCGAGGCCAGCAGGTGCGTCTTGCCGACGCCGTACCCGCCGTCCAGGTAGACGCCGCGCGGGCCGCTGGGGACGGCCGGCTTCGCCTCCCGGCGGAACCAGCGGCGCCGCCCGGTGCCGGTGGCGGTCGCTCCGCCGCCGAGCCGGCCGGCGAAGCCGCCCAGCGTCTTGACCGCGTCGGTCTGGCTGGGCTGGTTCGGGTCGGGGATGTAGGTGTCGAAGCGCACCGCGTCGAAGCGGGGCGGCGGGACCATCTCCGCTACGAGCCGTGTCGCGGGGACCTGCGGTGTGCGGGCGGTGAGCGCCGCGGGGCCCTCGGCGGCGTCCGCCGGCAGGCCGGCTATCGGGCTCGCGGAATCGGAGGCGGAATCGGTGGCTGGCACGGTTACCCAGCCTAAACGCTTATTGACCCGTTCGGCGCAACGCCCCCACCCGGTCGGAGGGCCCCCGCCGGGCGTGCGGGGCCGGGGGCGGGCGGCCCGGTGGCGCGGCGCGGTGCGGCTCGAATGATGAGCGTGGCATGTCACACTGCGACCTATGCGTCGTCTGTTCCCCCTGTCACACCCCCCTGCCCCCTCCGACGCCGAGGACCGCGAGTGGAGCCTCGAGGAGCTGGCCGAGGCGTACGCCTATCCGGCCGATCGGCCCGGCGGCTGGCTGCGGGCCAACATGGTGTCCTCGCTGGACGGCGCCGCCCACCACGAGGGCCGGTCGCAGCCGCTGTCCTCCGCCGCCGACATGCGGATCTTCGGGGTGCTGCGCGGGCTGGCCGACGCCGTGGTGGTGGGCGCGGAGACGGTACGCCGCGAGGGCTACCGCCCGGCCCGCGCGCGGAAGGAGTTCGCGGCCCGCCGGGCGGCCGCGGGGCAGGCCCCCGCGCCGGCCATCGCCGTGGTCACCGCCAGCCTGGACCTGGACTTCTCCGCTCCGCTGTTCACCGCGCCGCTGGTGCCGACGCTGCTGCTGACCGGCGCCGAGGCCGCCCCGGAGCGGGTCGCCGCGGCCCGCGCGGCGGGCGCGGAGGTGCTGGTGGCCGGTGCCGGGGCCGGAGTGGAGCCGGTGCGGGCGGTTGCGGCACTCGCGACACGCGGGTTCACCCGGCTGCTCACCGAGGGCGGGCCGAGGCTGCTCGGGCAGTTCATGGCGGCCCGGGCCCTGGACGAGCTGTGCCTGTCGCTCGCGCCGCTGGTGGCGGCCGGGAACGCGCAGCGGATCGCCGACGGCCCGGCCCTGGTGGACCCGGAGCGCTTCTCGCTCGCGTCCGTCATGGAGGAGGCCGGCTTCCTGTTCACCCGCTACCGTCGGAGCTGACGATCAACGGAATTCTTCGTTCCGCTTAACCTCCGGCGGGCAGACTTGAATCACGCGAGCCCTCGCGGGCGAGCGCAGGATGGTTTCTGTTCGGGCCCCGCGGCCCAGAAGGAGAAGGGCGTCCGCCGTGTTCACCAGCGTATTGATGATCGAGAAGCCCCTTACGCCCGCAGACGTGGAGTTCGTCACCACCCTGCACGGTGACGACCCGGTCTCCTTCGTCGTGCTGATGCAGCCGCGGGGTGACCAGGACCGGCTGCTCCGCGCCATCGACGACGTCGCGCTCGGCGAGCTGGATGAAGCCGTCCACGAGGGCGACGAGCCGGAGGGCGAGGCGGCCCGGCTGCCCGCCCAGCGAGCCCTGGACCACTCGCTCGCCGCCCTGCGCGCGGCCGGCAGCGAGGCCGTCGGCCAGGTGGTCGAGAAGCACCCGCTGGACCTGCTGCGCTCGGTCGTGGAGCAGACCGGCGCGGACGAGGTGATCGTGCTGACCGCACCGCACTTCGTGGAGGAGTTCTTCCACCGCGACTGGGCCTCCCGGGCCCGGCACAAGGTCGGCGTCCCGGTGCTCAAGCTCTTCTCGCACGCGGTCGACGAAGGGCAGGCCGCCGCGGGCGGCTGACCGGCCCTACTCGGCAGCCGCCCGGCCGGCGGGCCCCGCCGTCGGGTCCGCGCGCGAGATTCCGCCCCGCGCAATGCGAGAATCGGCGCCGACAGCGAGAAACCGCGAAGCAGGGAGCCCCGCATATGGCAGCCGTTCCGTCCGCCATGGACCGACCGCACTTCATCGGCATCGGCGGCGCCGGAATGTCAGGCATCGCGAAGATCCTCGCCATGCGCGGAGCCCAGGTCGCGGGCAGCGACGCCAAGGACTCGGCGACCGCGGAGGCGCTGCGCGCGCTCGGCGCCACCGTGCACATCGGCCACGCCGCCGCCCACCTGGCCCCCGACGCCAGCTGCGTCGTCGTCTCCAGCGCCATCCGCGCCGACAACCCCGAGCTGGCCGCCGCCGCCGAGCGCGGCATCCCCGTGGTGCACCGCTCCGACGCGCTGGCCGCGCTGATGGACGGCGCCCGGCCTATCGCCGTGGCCGGCACCCACGGCAAGACGACCACCACCTCCATGCTCGCCGTCTCCCTGACCACCCTGGGCCTGGACCCCTCGTACGCCATCGGCGGCGACCTCGACGCGCCCGGCTCCAACGCCCACCACGGCGGCGGCGAGATCTTCGTCGCCGAGGCCGACGAGAGCGACCGCAGCTTCCACAAGTACGCCCCCGAGGTCGCGATCATCCTCAACGCGGAGCTGGACCACCACGCGAACTACGCCTCGATCGAGGAGATCTACGAGTCCTTCGAGACCTTCGTCGGCAAGATCCGCCCCGGCGGCACCCTGGTGATCTCCGCCGACCACTCCGGCACCCGGGAGCTCATCCGCCGGCTGGGCGACCGCGAGGCGCTGACCGTGCTCACCTACGGCGAGGCCGAGGACGCGGACGTGCGGGTGACCGGGATCGCCCCGAGCGGCCTCACCAGCGAGGTGACTGCCACCCTCCCCGCGTCCCTCGGCGGCCAGGCGCTCACCTTCACCGTCTCCGTCCCCGGCCGCCACTACGCGCTCAACGCCGTCGCCGCGCTCGCCGCGGGCGCCGCCCTGGGCATCCCCGCGGCCGAGCTGGCCCCGGCCCTCGCCTCGTACACCGGCGTCAAGCGGCGGCTCCAGCTCAAGGGCACCGCGGCCGGCGTCCAGGTCATCGACTCCTACGCCCACCACCCCACCGAGATCTCCGCCGACTTGGAGGCGATCCGCGGCGGGGCGGGCGAGGGCCGGGTGCTGGTGGTCTTCCAGCCGCACCTGTTCAGCCGCACCCAGGAGCTGGGCGTGGAGATGGGTCAGGCGCTGACCCTCGCCGACGCCTCCGTCGTCCTCGACATCTACCCGGCCCGCGAGGACCCGATCCCGGGCGTCACCAGCGCGCTCATCATCGAGGCGGCCGCCCGCGGCGGCGCCGACGTCCAGGCCGCGCCCGCCAAGGACGCCGCCGTCGAGCTGATCGCAGGAATGGCGAAGCCGGGCGATCTGGTTCTCACCATGGGCGCCGGCGACGTGACCGACCTCGGGCCGCGGATCCTCGCCCACCTGGAGCGCACCGACAGCTGAGGAGGTCCCGCCATGGCCTACGAGGTCGACAAGCCGGACGAGCAGTGGCGCGCCTGCTTGAGCCCGCAGGAGTACCAGGTCCTGCGGCAGGCCGGCACCGAGCCCGCCTTCACCGGCGAGTACACCGACACCACGACGACCGGAAGCTATGCCTGCCGCGCCTGCGGTGCGGAGCTGTTCCGCTCGGAGACCAAGTTCGCCAGCCACTGCGGCTGGCCCTCCTTCTACGACCCGAGGGACTCCGACGCGGTCGAGCTGATCGAGGACAGGTCGCACGGCATGGTCCGCACCGAGGTCCGCTGCGCCCGCTGCGGCTCCCACCTGGGCCACGTCTTCGCGGGCGAGGGCTACCCCACCCCCACCGACCAGCGGTACTGCATCAACTCCATCTCGCTGCGGCTCGTCCCCGACGCGAGCTGACCCAACGGCCCGGCCGGGCAACGGCCGGGCCGGTCTGCCGTCACGGTCAGTCCGAACCCCCCAGGGCCGCCAGGCCCTTCTGCAGGTCGTCGTAGTTCATCACCGGCTGGAAGGTCACCTCCGCTTCCAGCTCCATGAAGAACGCCTCCGCGATGGAGGGCATCTGCGAGGACTCCTTCATGTCGAAGACGATCAGCGCGGTGCGGCGGCCCCCGATCGCGGTGAAGTAAGCGCACTCCGGGTTGAGCCGGTCCATGGTCTTCTTCAGGGCGGCCGGCATGGTCCCGTCGCGGATCGCCTCGTTGCCGGCCTGGGTGTTGATCCGGGCGGTGAGCAGCGTACGCATGGGCCTCACTCCTTCGGCAGGCGCGCCCGACGCCCCGGTGCCCGGTCCGCGCACGCACGAAGGCGGGGCGCGTCACCTTCCAGCGTCCTGCCCGGGACGGGTGGCCGCAAGGACGGCCGCCGTCCGGGGCGGCAGCCGCAGCACCCCCGCCGCATCCGGCGGGGAGACCGGCCGCCAGGCCGCCAGCACCCGGGCCCCGGCCGCCCGCGGGCCGAGCCGCAGCTCGGCGGGGGCGGCGCCCAGGTTCACCGCGACCTCGCACCTACCGCGCCGGAAGTGGACCGTCCCGTCCCACACCCTCCCGTCGGGCCCTGTCCCGTCCGGCCCCGACCCGTTCCGCCCCGCGCCGATCGCCCCGTACTCCCAGCACGGGTCGGTCAGCGCGGGCTCGGCACGGCGCAGCGCGATCAGCCGCCGGTACCAGGCGAGCAGCTCCGCGTGCGGCGCCCGCTCCCGCTCCGACCAGTCCAGACAGGAACGGTCGCGGGTGGCCGGATCCTGCGGATCGGGCACCTCGTGCTCCGCCCAGCCGTGCGCGGCGAACTCGCGGCGGCGGCCGGCGCGCACCGCCTCGGCCAGCTCCGGCTCGGTGTGGTCGGTGAAGTACTGCCAGGGCGTGCTCGCCCCCCACTCCTCGCCCATGAACAGCATCGGCGTGAACGGCGCGCACAGCACCAGGGTGGCGGCGCAGGCCAGCAGCCCCGGGGAGCAGCCGGCCGCGAGCCGGTCACCGGCGGCGCGATTGCCGATCTGGTCATGGGTCTGGCTGTAGCCCAGCAGCCGCCAGGCCGGGGTGGCGCGCGGGTCCAGCCGGCTGCCGTGGCCCCGGCCCCGGAACGAGGAATAGCCGCCGTCGTGGAAGAAGCCGCAGGTCAGCGTCTTGACGAGGGCGGCGGCCGGATCGGCGGCGAAATCCGCGTAGTAGCCCTGGGATTCTCCCGTGAGCGCGACGTGCAGCGCATGGTGGAAGTCGTCGTTCCACTGCGCGTGCAGCCCGAGCCCGCCGGCCGGGCGGGGGGCGATGGTGCGCGGATCGTTCCGGTCGGACTCGGCGATCAGGAACAGCGGCCGGCCGGTGTGCTCCGCGAGCCGGTCCACCGCCGCCGACAGCTCGGCCAGGAAGTGCTCGGCCCGGGTGTCGCAGAGCGCGTGCACCGCGTCCAGCCGGAGCCCGTCGATCCGGTAGTCGCGCAGCCAGGCCAGCGCGCTGCCCAGCAAGTAGGCCCGCACCTCGTCCGAGCCGGGCGCGTCCAGGTTCACCGCCGCGCCCCAGGGCGTGTGGTGGGTGTCGGTGAAGTACGGGCCGAAGGCGGGCAGATGGTTGCCGGACGGGCCCAGGTGGTTGTGGACCACGTCCAGGACCACGCCGAGGCCCTGCCGGTGCGCGGCGTCCACGAAGCGCAGCAGCCCCGCCGGGCCGCCATACGGCTCGTGCACCGCCCACGGGGCGACCCCGTCGTAGCCCCAGCCGTGCCGTCCCGGGAACGGGCACACCGGCATCAGCTGCACATGCGTCACCCCCAACTCCGCCAGATACGGCAGTCGTTCGGCGGCCGCGTCGAAGGTTCCGGCCGGGGTGAAGGTGCCGATGTGCAGCTCGTACAGGACCGCGCCGGCCAGCGGCCGCCCGGGCCACGGCGGCTCCGGCCCCGCCCGCCCCGGCTCGGAGAGGTCCACCACCGCGCTCAGGCCGTCCGGGCCGTCCGGCTGGCGGCGCGAGCGCGGGTCGGGCAGCGGCGGCCCGCCGTCCAGCGCGAAGCCGTACCGGCTGCCGGGCCCGGCCGGCGCCTTCGCGGTCCACCAGCCGTCGCGGCCCGGGTCGCGCTCCATCGGGCGGAGGGCGCCGTCCAGATGGAGCGCGACCCGGTCGGCCGCGGGTGCCCAGACCTCGAACAGCACTGGCGCCTCCTCGTCGGTGGCCCGTCGACGGCATCACCACCGCCCCCACCATGCTGCGGGACGCGTGCCGCGAGCGCATCGGTGCGTGAGGCAACCGGCCGGAAGCCGATCCCGGCGCGGCGCCTTTGGTGGCGCGGCGCCTTCAGACGAAGTCGATCCGCTCCTGGGTGATCGGGTAGCCCGCCTTGGCGAAGTTCGCCGCCATCGGCGTGTTGCCCTGGTCGGTGGCGGCGGTGATCCGGGTGGCCCCGTGACCGACCAGATCGTGGGTGCACTCCGCGAGCAGGTCGTAGGCGTAGCCGCGGCCGCGCTGCTCCGGTACGACGCCGATGAAGCCGACACACGGGCCGTTCGGGTTGTGCGCGGGCACCTGGATGCCGACCAGGTCGCCCTGCGCGGTGAAGGCGAGCCGCCACCACGCGCGGGGTGAGGGGAACCAGTGGAAGAGTTCGAGGCTCTCCCGCACCGCGGCCTCGACCCCCGACTCGGCGACGGCCCGCCGGTCGTGCGCGTCCAGGGTGCCGTGCGTGATCCGGCGCAGCACGTCCGCGATCACGCCGTCGTCCGGCTCGGGGCGGAACCGAAGCCGGCCCGGCCGCTCGGGCAGCCCGTCTCCGGTGGTCCACTCGTAGCGGAAGCGCTCCACCAGCAGCGTCAGCCCGGCCGCGGTGACGGCGTCCATCCGCGCCTGGGCGGCGGCCCGCACCGCGGCGTCCTCCCGCCACCCGGGCGGGACCAGCAGGCTGTACTCGGCGCGCAGCGGCGCCTCACGCAGCAGCCGCACCGCGGCCTGGGACTCGCCGTCGGCGAAGTCGAACCAGTCCAGCACCTTCGGTTCGGTGTCCTTCGGCCCGCCCCACCAGGCGGCCCGGGCCACCACCCGGTCACCGCGCAGGGCGACCCAGGTCCACTCCGGGCGGTACTCCCCGCCCGCGCCCCGCAGGGCGTAGCGGTGGCCGAAGCGGGCTCGGCCGACCAGGCCCGGGTCGGGCAGGGCGTGGAACAGATGTGCTTCGTTCGCCTGAAGCGCGCGGATGACCAGCTCGGTCACGGGGATCCTTCCCTGAAGGGGGCGAGGCGCCGCACCGTACGGGCGCCAACTCCTCACCGTCCACGGATTATTCGCTGAATCCGCGGTCGGCGGATTGGTCTCAGCCGGCGGCCGGCGGACCGTCCAGCAGGCCCGCGTCATGGGCGAGCAGCGCGATCTGCACCCGGTTGTTGAGCGAGAGCTTGGTGAGGATCCGCGACACATGGGTCTTCACGGTGGGCACGCTCATGTACAGCTCCGCGCCGATCTCGGCGTTGGACCGGCCGCGCCCCACAGAGACGGCGACCGCCCGCTCCCGCTCGCCCAGCGCCGCCAGCCGCCGCCGCGCCCGCTGCCGCCGGTCGTCCTGCCCGGACCCCGCCACATGGGCGATCAGTTGCTGGGTGACGGCGGGGGAGAGCACCGGCTCGCCCGCCGCCACGCGCGTCACGGCCGCCACGATCTGTGGCGGTGGCGTGTCCTTGAGCAGAAAGCCCGCGGCCCCGGCGCGCAGCGCCCGCAGCACATGCTCGTCGGCGTGGAAGGTGGTCAGCACCACGACCTCCGGCGGGTCCGGCCGCCGCCGCAGTTCCTCGGTGGCCGCCAGCCCGTCCAGCCCCGGCATCCGGATGTCCATCAGCACCACGTCCGGGGCGTGACGGTCCACCAGCCCGACGACCTCGGCGCCGTCCGCCGCCTCGCCGACGATCTCGATGCCGGACGCGCCGCCCAGCATCAGGCGCAACCCGGCCCGCACCAGCGGGTCGTCGTCGACGAGCAGCAGGCGGACCGGGCCGGAGGCGGCAGGTGCGGGCGGGGGTGCGGGGGGAGTGCTCATGCCGGCCACGGTAGCCAGGCGTACAGCCGGAAGTCTCCCTCGGCGGTCCGGCCGCTCTCCAGCCGCCCGCCCGCCAGCGCGGCCCGCTCCGCCAGCCCGGTCAGGCCGGCGCCCGCTCCGGGGATCTCCGCCCGCCCCGGCTCGCCGGCCGGCACCGGGTTGCGCACCTCCACCGTCAGCCCGCCGCCCGCCGTGCCCGCCGCGGTGACGGTCACCGCGCCCTCCGGCGCGTGCTTGCGGGCATTGGTCAGCCCCTCCTGCACGATCCGGTACGCGGTCCGGCCTACGGCACCCGGCACCCCGTCCGCGGCCTCCTCGCCCAGCCGGTCGCGCAGCGTCACCCGCATCCCCGCCTGCCGCGACTCCGCGATCAGGCGCGGCAGTTCCGCCAGCGTCGGCTGCGGCCGGACGGGGGATGACCCCTCCCGTCCGCCGCCGTCGGCCTCCGGCCCGGCCCCTTCGCCGGACGGCTCCGCCCCCTCGCCGTCCGGGGACCGCAGCACCCCGATCACCTCGCGCAGATCCTGCAGCGCCGCGTGCGCGCTGTCCCGGATCACCCCGGCCGCCTGCGCCACCTCCTCGGGCGAGGCGTCCTTGCGGTACTCCAGCGCGCCCGCGTGCACGCTGAGCAGCGACAGCCGGTGGGCGAGCACGTCGTGCATCTCCCGGGCGATCCGCTCACGGGTCAGCCGCTGCGCCCGCTCGGCCCGCAGCCCCGCCTCCGTCTCCGCGCGCCGGGCCCGCTCCCGCAGTGACTCCAGCAGCAGCCGCCGGGAGCGTACGAACATCCCCCAGCCGATGGTGCCGCCGTACATCACGCCGACGAGCAGCAGCACGGTGCCGAAGTCCAGGTCGGGGTCGGGGTGCAGCAGACCGCCGACCACCGTGGCGGCCATCGCCCCCGCGCCGACGGACACCACGGCGCGCAGCGGGCGGTGCACCGCGACGGTGAACAGCGCCACCAGCAGCGGCCCGGAGGCGTAGTGCGAGAAGACGGTCACCGGCACCAGCGCCGCGGCCAGTCCGACCGGATGGCCGCGCCGCAGCCACAGGGCGGCGCAGGCCATCAGACCGGTGAGCTGATCGGCCAGCAGCTGACCTTCCGAGATCCGCGGGTCCTCGGTCACCGCCTCGTCGGTGAGCACGGAGAAGGCCAGGGCCAGCAGACACAGGGTCACGTCGACGGCCCGGTCACGCGCGGTCCGGGGCACCCCGGGCACACGGCCTGCGGACCCGCTGCCCGGTTCGCTCTCCGGTCTGCCCTCTGCGCTGCTCATGGAGCGAATCTAGCGAGCGTTCCGTGGCCGGAGGCTCCCGGCGGATGAATCCGATACCGAAGTCGCGCAGGTCGCGACGGAAGTAGCGCCTCACCGCCGGCGTGGCCTCACTGCTGGTGCAGGCCGCGTCCGGCGAGCGTGAGGAACGCCTCGCCGACCGCCTCCGAGAGCGTGGGGTGCGGGTGGATGTGCTGGGCGACGTCCGCCGGCTCGGCGTCCCAGCCGACGACCAGCTGGCTCTCGGCGACCATCTCCGAGACGTGCGGCCCGACCAGGTGCACCCCCAGCACCGCCCCGCCCCGCTCCGCGACCACCTTCACCATGCCGCCCTGCCCGTGCACCATGCCCTTGGCGACCGCGGTCAGCGGCATGGTGTTCACCACCACGTCCCGGCCGGCCGCCCGGGCCTCGGCCTCCGACAGCCCGACGGACGCGGTCTGCGGGCTGGAGTACGTGACCCGGGGGACGGCGGTGTACTCCACCGGCCGCGGCGAACGGCCCGCCAGCGTCTCGGCGACCACCAGCCCCTCCGCGAACGACGCGTGCGCCAGCCCCAGCGACGGCGGCGGCAGCAGATCGCCCACCACATGGACGCCCGGAACCGCCGTCTCCAGCCGCGACCAGTCGGCCGGGGCGACGAACCCGCGCCCGTCCGTGGCCAGTCCGGCGGCGGAGAGCTCCAGCCCGTCGACGACGGGGGCGCGGCCCACCGCGACCAGCAGCCGCTCGGCCTCCACCGTGCGCACCTCGCCGCGGGTGGTGCGCACCGTGGCCCGCACCCCGTCGGCCGGCAGCTCGGCGTCCTCCAGCCGGGCGCCGGTCAGCACCTGGATGCCCCGCTTCTTCAGCCCCCGGGTCAGATGACGGCTGACGTCCGCGTCCTCCAGCGGCAGCAGCCGGTCCGCCGCCTCCACCACGGTGACCGCGGCGCCCATCGAGCGGTGCAGGGAGGCGTACTCCACGCCGATCGCGCCGCCGCCCAGCACCAGCACCGACTCCGGCAGCCCCGGCGCGAACAGCGCGTCGTCGCTGGTCACCACCCGGCGGCCGTCCGGAGCCAGGCCCGGCAGCTCGCGCGGCCGCGAGCCGGTGGCCAGCACGATGCCGCGCCGCGCGGTGTACTCCTCGCCGGCGGCCGGACCCGACACCACCCGGATGGAGCGCGCACCGGTCAGCGCCGCGCTGCCGCGCACCACCGGCACCCCGGCGTGCGACAGGTGGCCCTCCACCCCGCGGTGGTTGCGGGCCACGATGTCGTCGCGGGTCGCGGTCAGCGCCGCCCAGTCCACCGCCTCCAGGGACGCCTTGACGCCCCACCGCTCCCGCGCCTCCGCGATCCCGTCGACGAGCTCGGCGGCGTGCAGCATGGCCTTGCTCGGGATACACCCCCGGTGCAGGCAGGTGCCGCCGACCAGGTCCCGCTCGACCAGGGCGACCCGGAGCCCGAGGGCGGCGGCGCGCAGCGCGGTGCTGTAACCGCCGGTGCCGCCGCCGATGACGATGACGTCTGTCTCATGCATGGATCCAGCCTCGGCCGCGCCGCGGCATGAGTCCAAGGCAATGTTTCTATGGATCCCATGAACTGTGTGCATGGGGAGGGGCGATGAGTCTGCGGCAGATGGAGTATCTGGTGGCGGTGGTCGAGGAGGCGTCCTTCACCCGGGCCGCGGAGGCCCTCAACGTCACCCAGTCCGCGCTCTCCCACCAGATCAAGGCGCTGGAACGGGAGGTCGGCGGCGCTCTGCTGGAGCGGCTGCCGCGCGGGGTCGGACTCACCCCGATGGGCCGCGCCTTCCTGCCGCACGCCGAGCTGGCGGTGCGCAGCGCCGGACAGGCCCGGCGCGCCGCCCGGGCCGCCGCCGGGGCGGACGGCGGCGAGCTGCACATCGCCTCCGTCCACGCCGTCGCCCTCGGCGTACTGCCGGAGGTCTTCGCCCGCTGGCGGCGCGAACACCCCGCGGTCACGCTGCTGCTGCACGAGTACGCCACCACCGAGGAACTGCGCGACCGCATGGAGCGCGGGGTGGCCGACGTGGCGCTCGGCCCACCGCCGCAGGACTGGCGGGGCCCGGTGGTCCCCCTCGGCGAGGAGGAGATCGTGCTGGTCATGCCGGTCGACGACCCGCTGGCCGGCCGTGCCTCGGTGCGGCTGCCGGAGCTGGCGGACCGCGCGTGGGTGCGCTGCGAGCTGGAGCCGGTCATCGACGGCCGCCGGTGGCTGGACCGGGTGTGTGATCAGGCCGGGTTCGCGCCGCGCACCGGCGTGTGGACCGAACACAGCTCCACCGCCGTCCACATGGCCGCGGCGGGCGCGGGCATCGTCGCCGCCCCCGCGCATCTGGCGGCCGGTGTCCACTGCGCGCGGGTGCCGGTGGACCCGCCGTGGCGACGCGAGCTGACCGCGTTCTCCCGGGTGGAACTCACCGGAGTGGCAGCCGAGTTCACCGAGCTGCTCCGTACGGCCACGGCCGCCCGGCTGGCTCCCGGCGACCGGGATCGCCTCACTCCCGTACCAGCAGTGCCACCGGAAGCTCGGTGAGGAGCTCGGCGAGCCTGACCCGGCGCTGGCACATCCGCCCGGTGAGCAGATCCCGCCAGTGGCCCGGCGGCAGCGGCAGCGCGGTGCCGGCCCAGCCGCCCGCCCCGGCCAGCCGACCGGAGAGCCGGGTGACGGCGGTCAGCGCCGAGCCCGCGCGGACGAAGGCCACGCAGTGCGCGGCGGCCGGCCCGTCCGCCGCCACCGGGAGGTACGAACCCTCGGCGCCGAACCACTCCGGACGGCGGCGGCGCAGCCGCAGCGCGGCCGTGGTCACCCGCAGCTTCTCGTCGGACAGCCGGCCGGCCGAATCCCTGCCATCCGGCTGCCCGCTCCCCGGCTGCCCGCTCCCCGGCTGCCCGTCGGCCGGCTGTCCGCCGCCCGGGTCGCCGGGACCGGCCGCCCGCCCGCCCGCAGGGAAGCGCGGCACCCCCCGGTTGTCGGGGTCGACCAGCGCGTAGCGGGTGCGCTCGGTGCCCATGTACAGGTCCGGCACCCCCGGCATGGTCAGATGGAGCAGCGCGGCACCGAGGGTGTTGGCCCGTGCCGGGGAGGCCAGCTCCCGCTCGAAGGCGGCGAACGCCGGGCCGCGTACGCCGTGCCGACCGCGGCAGCCGTCCGCCACGAACGCGGCGACCGCGTCCTCGTACTCCGCGTTCCGCTCGGTCCAGCTGGTGTGCACCCCGGCCTCCCGCACCGCCTTCAGCAGCGCCGGAACCAGCCGCTCCGCAGTTGCCGCGGCGGACCCCAGCCCCAGCGCGGTCTGCCAGGCCGTCCAGGCCAGCCGCGGGTCCGGCACCGGCACCCCGTCGGCGCGCAGCGCGGCGAGCGCCCCGGTGAACAGCCGCCCCCACGCTCCCGGACACTCGGTGAGCGCCGCCAGCCGGGCCCGCACATCAGCGCTCCGCTTGGTGTCATGGGTGGAGAGCACCGTGCCGGTCAGCGGCCAGTCGCGCAGGATCCTCGCGCAGAACGCGTGGAACTCCTCGGCACTCACCGCCGGCCCGCCCGGGTCGCCCCCCACCTCGGCGGCCGACAGCAGCGGCGTGAAGCGGTAGAAGGCGGTGTCCTCGACCGACTTGGCGCGCAGCGCGGCGGCGGTCTGCGCGAACCGGGCGAGGAAGTCGCGGTGCTCCGGCCCGTCGCCGAGCCGCCCGAGCGCCGCGTCCCGCACCGTGTCCACCGCCCGTGCCTCCTCGCGCACCGAGAAGGCGGTGCGCGCCCCGCGCGCGGCCGTCTCCAGCAGCGCGGCGTCGGCCTCCGGCGGCGGCGCGCCGGGTACGGCGTACGGGCGGTAGACCGGCAGCCGGACCAGCAGCTCGCGGATGGCGGTGCGCAGCGCCCAGGGCGCGTGGTCGCGCAACCGCGGTGAGGCGGCGCAGATCCGGCAGGCCGTGCGCACCAACCGTTCCACCTCGGCGGCCAGCTCGTGGGTGACCACCCAGGCGGCCGCGCGGCGCACCGTGCCCGCCCAGCCGCCGCCGGTATCGTCGCCGGGGCCTGCGGAGCCCGGAGCTTCGTCGCCGTCAGGGCCCCGGGCGGGATCGTGACCCGCGTCGGGCGTGGTGGCGGCGCGGTAGAGGTCGGTGAGTTCGGTGAGCCCGTCGGGGTCGAGGAAGAGCCCGTCGACGCGGTGCAGCGCGTCGTACCCGGTGGTCCCGGCGACCGGCCAGCCGACGGGCAGCGGCTCGTGGCGGGCGAGGATCTTCTCCACGACCGTCCAGCGGCCACCCGCCGCCCCGGCCAGCCGCCGCAGATAGCCCGCCGGGTCGGCCAGCCCGTCCGGGTGGTCCACCCGCAGCCCGTCGAGCACGCCCTCGCGCAGCAGCTGGAGCAGCTTGGCATGGGTCGCCTCGAAGACCTCCGGATCCTCCACCCGCACCGCGATCAGCTCGGAGATGGTGAAGAACCGCCGGTAGTTGAGCTCGGTGCGGGCCAGCCGCCACCACCCCAGCCGGTACCACTGCGGCTCCAGCAGCTCCGGCAGCGGCAGCCCCTCGGTGCCGGGCCGCAGCGGGAAGGCGTGCTCGTGGTAGCGGAGCGTCCCCCGCTCCACCCGCAGCTGCTTCAGCTCCTCGCCCAGCGGGCCGCCGAGCACCGGCAGCAGCACCTTGCCGCCCTGCGCCGCCCAGTCGATGTCGAACCAGCGGGCGTAACCGGAATCGGGGCCGTCCCGCAGCACCTGCCACAGCGGCTGGTTGAGCCATTCGGGTGCCGGCACCGCCATGTGGTTGGGCACGATGTCGGCGATCAGCCCCAGCCCGTGCGCGCGGGCGGCGGTGGCCAGCTCCCGCAGCCCCTCCTCCCCGCCCAGCTCCCCGCGTACGGCCGTGTGGTCGACCACGTCGTAGCCGTGCGTGGAGCCGGGGACCGCCTCCAGCACCGGGGACAGGTGCAGGTGGGAGACACCGAGCGAGGCCAGATAGGGCACCGCCTCCCGGGCGGCCGCGAACGGGAAGCCGGGCTGGAGCTGGAGCCGGTAGGTGGCGGTCGGCGCGGAGCGTCCGGCGGCACGGTCCGCGGGGCGGGGGTCGTCGCTGCGATCGGGCGTCATAAGAACGTACGTACCCACAACCGGCGGCGGGCAGGTTCGCCACTCGGCCGACTGGCGGACCGCCGCGGCCTGCCCCCGCCGGCATCCGACCGCCGCCCGGCGCGGCGGCTACCCCGGCCGCTGGAGCACGGTCAGGCTCCGGTCCACCAGGGTCAGCCGGTCGCCCGCCCCGACCTTCGCCCCGCTGCCCGGCTCGACCCCCTGGGGCAGCGCGGTGTCCACGATCACCTGCCACTGCTTGCCGTGGTCGACCGGCACGGTGAAGTCCATCGGCTCGTGGTGCGCGTTGACCATCAGCAGGAAGGAGTCGTCGCTGATCCGCTCTCCGCGCGGGCCCGGCTCCGAGATCGCGGAGCCGTTCAGGAAGACCATCAGCGAGCTGGCCTGCGCCGCCTGCCAGTCGCGCTGCCGCATCTCCTCGCCCTCGGGGGTGAACCACGCGATGTCCGACAGCTCGTCGTGGGTGCCCTCCACCGGCCGGCCGTGGAAGAAGCGCCGCCGCCGGAAGACGGGGTGGTCGCGCCGCAGCCACACCAGCGAGCGGGTGAAGCGCAGCATCTCAAGAGCGGCGGCGTCCCGCTCGTCGAGCGGGTCCGGCCAGCGCACCCAGGCCAGCTCGTTGTCCTGGCAGTAGGCGTTGTTGTTGCCGCCCTGGGTGCGCGCGAACTCGTCCCCGTGGCTGAGCATCGGCACGCCCTGGGAGAGCATCAGCGTGGCGATGAGGTTCCGCATCTGCCGCTGCCGCAGCGCCAGCACCTCCGGATCGTCGGTGGGGCCCTCCACCCCGCAGTTCCAGGACCGGTTGTAGCTCTCGCCGTCCCGATTGCCCTCGCCGTTGGCCTCGTTGTGCTTCTTCTCGTAACTCACCAGGTCGTTCAGCGTGAAGCCGTCGTGGCAGGTGACGAAGTTGACCGAGGCCAGCGGGCGCCGCCCGTCGCCCTGGTAGAGGTCGGAGGAGCCGGTCAGCCGGGAGGCGAACTCGGCCAGCTTCCGCGGCTCGCCGCGCCACAGATCCCGCACGGTGTCCCGGTACTCGCCGTTCCACTCGGTCCACAGCGGCGGGAAGTTGCCGACCTGGTAGCCGCCCTCCCCGACGTCCCAGGGCTCGGCGATCAGCTTCACCTGGCTGACCACCGGGTCCTGCTGCACCAGGTCGAAGAAGGACGAGAGCCGGTCGACCTCGTGGAACTGGCGTGCCAGGGTCGCCGCGAGATCGAAGCGGAAGCCGTCCACCCGCATCTCCGTGACCCAGTAGCGCAGCGAGTCCATGATCAGCTGGAGCACGTGGGGGCTCCGCATCAGCAGGGAGTTCCCGGTGCCGGTGGTGTCCATGTAGTACCGGGGGTCCTCGGTGAGCCGGTAGTACGAGGAGTTGTCCAGCCCCCGGAAGGACAGCGTCGGCCCCAGGTGGTTGCCCTCCGCGGTGTGGTTGTAGACGACATCCAGGATCACCTCGATGCCCGCCTGGTGCAGCGCCCGCACCGCGGACTTGAACTCCAGCACCTGGCTGCCCCGGTCACCCCAGGAGGCGTAGGCGTTGTGCGGGGCGAAGAAGCCGATGGTGTTGTAGCCCCAGTAGTTCGCCAGCCCCGCGTCGACCAGCCGGTGGTCGTGCACGAACTGGTGCACCGGCATCAGCTCCAGGGTGGTGACCCCCAGCTCGGTCAGATGCTCGATGATCGCCGGGTGGGCGAGCGCCGCGTACGTCCCGCGCAGCTCCTCCGGAAGCCGGGGGTGCCGCATGGTGAGCCCCTTGACGTGGGCCTCGTAGATGACCGTGCGGTGGTAGTCGGTGCGCGGCGGCCGGTCGTCCCCCCAGTCGAAGTAGGGATTGACCACCACCGAGGTCATGGTGTGCGGGGCGGAGTCCAGATCGTTGCGCCGCTCGGGCCGGTCGAAGTGGTAGCCGTACACCTCCTCGCCCCAGCGGACCCGGCCGCTGATCGCCTTGGCGTACGGGTCCAGCAGCAGCTTGGCCGAATTGCAGCGGTGGCCGTGCTCCGGCTCGTACGGTCCGTGCACCCGGAAGCCGTACCGCTGCCCGGGCATGATCCCGGGCAGGTAGACGTGCCGGACGAACGCGTCGTTCTCCCGCAGCTCCACCGCCGTCTCCGACCCGTCGTCGTGCAACAGGCACAACTCGATCCGCTCGGCGGCCTCGGAGAACACCGCGAAATTCGTACCGGCGCCGTCGTACGTGGCGCCCAGGGGGTAAGCCTGTCCCGGCCATACCTGCATGCGTCGACTCTTCCACTTCTTCTCCGTGCGCCGCGAGGACGCGTCAGCACTTCAAGGGCCCGGGGACGGGTGGGCAAGGTGGCCCAACAGGTGCCCCAAGACGCCGCTTTCACCAGATCTTCCTCAAAAGCGAGGCAACCTACGACCACATCGGTTCGTCCTACCGGGTGACTCCGCGCTCCGGATGTGCCGGTACGCGGCTAATTTCACAGCAGGGGGGATTGGGGGAGAATGTGCGCACGATAAGCCACCGTCACCTGGGCAAGGTGATGGCAGGCGCGGCCGTCGCGGCCACTGCCACAGCCGTGATGATCGCTGTGACCCTCCCGGGCGACGCCTCGGGAGACTCCAGGGCCGCTCGCGGCGGCAACCAGGGCACCACCGCCGAGCGTGGCGGGCAACCGGGCCAGGCGCCCGCGGTGGTGGAATCCGCCGCACCGCAGGGCCCCACCGGCAGCGGCCGGGACCCGCTCACCGATGACGAGACCCGGCGCGCCGAGCAGATCGCACGCGGCCGGACCTTCCGCGGCGGCGGCGAGGACGTGACGGGCAAGACCGGCCCGCAGCAGCTCGCCACCGACCTCGCCGAGCTTCCTCCGGAGGAGGTCGGCAGGACCGACGCCCACCGGCGGGCGAACGTGACCTTCTATGACTACAAGGACGACGCCTACGTCACCAAGACGGTCGACCTCGACACCGGCAAGGTCGACCACACCGAGACCCAGCACGGCGTGCAGCCGCCGCTCAGCCGCGCGGAGACCGACGAGGCGGCCCGGCTGCTGATCGCCGACCCTCTCGGCGACGGCCTCCGGAAGGACTTCCAGGACGCCACCGGATCCAAGCTCACCGGCCCGAGCCAGCTGACCGTCACCGGCTTCGTCTACCGCGTCGACGCCGAGCGCCCGGGCCCGGCGGGGCTCGCCGAATGCGGCAAGCACCGCTGCGTGCGGCTGTTCACCCGGGTCACCAACGGCCCGTGGATCGACACCCGGCAGCTGGTCGTCGACCTCAGCGACCGCGCCGTCACCCGGCTGAGCTGACGCCGCCGTCCCTTCCTTCATCTTCTTCATCTCCTTCATCCGTACGTTTCCGTACAGGAGTCCCTTAGATGCGTGACGACAAGCGCCGCCCTGCCCGCAGCAGGCTGGGGTCGGCATTCGGAGCCTGTGTGCTCCTGGGCGCCGCGACGGTCGCGGCCGGGCCCGCGAGCGGAGCCCAGGCCGCGCCCAAGGCGCCCGAGAAGGCCCCCACCGCGGCCCCCGCCGCGAGCTGCAGCAGCGCCTACCGGATCGAGCAGAAGCTGGAGGGCGGAACCGTCTGGCGGATGTGCTGGCACTACGAGTCCAACGCCGGCCTGGTCCTCGACGACGTCTCCTACCAGCCCAAGGGCGAGCCCGCCCCGATCAAGGTGCTGACCAGCGCCAAGCTCGCCCAGATCCATGTGCCCTACGACGACGGCAGCGTGGAGTACGACGACCTCACCGGGGCCGGCTTCGCCCAGGGCCTCCAGCAGCTGGACCCGGCGGAGTGCCCCGGCGGCACCATCAAGACCGTCAAGGTGCCCGGCGCCTGGGACCCGGCCCACCCGAACGTCAAGGGCCTGTGCGCCACCACCCGGGCCCGCGGCCACGCCTACCGCATGGGGGCCGACGAGCCCGGCGGCAAGGTCTACCAGGCCCAGGGCAAGGACCTGCTGGTCTACACCGTCAACAAGGTCGGCTGGTACGAGTACATCACCGAGTGGCGGTTCTCCGGCGACGGCACCATGACCATGCAGGTCGGCGCCACCGGCACGCTCTCCCCGATGGACTACGACGCCGGCGACGGCCGCGGCTGGCCGATCGGCAAGGGCGCCAAGGACTACGCCACCAGCCACGCCCACAACGTCTTCTGGCGGCTCAACTTCGGCCTCGACGGCTCGCCCAAGAGCCGGATCGAGCAGTACGACTCCAAGACCACGCAGTCCGCGGGCCAGCTGCCGAAGACCAAGACCACCCGCACCCAGGTCACCAAGGAGCTGGCCGGCGACGCGGCGGGCGCCCGCTGGTGGCGGGTCGTCAGCTCCCAGGGCAAGAACAAGGACGGGCACCCCCGGTCCTACGAGATCGTGCCCGGCCACACCACGAAGTTCCCCGGCCGCGGCTACACCAAGCACGACGTGTACTTCACCGAGTACAACAAGTGCGAGCAGTTCGCCAGCGACAACCTCCGCAACTGCGGTGCGGGCGCGGGCAAGAGCGTCGACAAGTGGGTCGGCGGCCAGACGCTCAAGCACCCCGTCGCCTGGGTCAACATCGGTTTCCACCACATCGCCCGGGACGAGGACCAGGAGCCGATGCCCGTGCACTGGCAGGGCTTTCAGCTCGCCCCGCGCGATGTCACCGCTATGAATCCGCTCACGCCTCCGGCCCTGTCCGGCCACAACGGCCATACGGAAGAACGAGGTTGACCGACAGGTCGATCGATCCGGATGCACCGCCCCCGCCCGCGCAGTAGTCTGCGGTGATCGTTGGACGGGGGCGGAAGGCGGTGCAAGTTGAGCTCGGGCGGGTTGGAGCTGCCCCCTGGTGACTGCGGTCCCGGGGGTGACGGCGCCACCGACGCGCCACCTGGCGCGGTGTCCCTGGCGCGGCCGGTGGAGATCGGCGCCGAACTGGACTGGGGCGCCGAGGCCTGGACCGAGGTGCACACCCGTGCCCGCCGGGCCGGGCGCGCCTACATCTGGCTGAACCTCGTCGAGCAGCGCCTGCGTGCCGTCGTCGCCGCCGTGCTCCGGCCCGTCTACGAGCCGGTGCACGGCGACGACTGGGTGGTCGCCGCCGCCGGACCGGCCGGCCAGGAGTGGGTGCAGCGCGCCGCCGCGGTCCGGGAGGTGAGCCGCCGCAAGGGCTACCTCCTGGACCCGGCCGACGACAACGTCCTCAGCTTCCTCACCCTGCCGCAGCTGCGCGAACTGCTCGTCCAGCACTGGCCGTGCTTCGAGCCCTACCTCGACGACCGCCGCGACCTCGAACTCGCCCTCGACGAACTCGAAGTCGCCCGCAACGTCGTCTCCCGCAACCGCGCCCTGTCCCAGGCCGTCCTCGCCCAGGCCGAACGCGCCTGCGCCCGGCTGCTGGAGATCCTCGGCAGCGGCACCGCCGCCCCGTCCGCCGAACGCCTCCCGATAGACGCCGTCGAGGACCTGGTCGGCGACCGGTACGCGGACGTGGTCGGCGTGCACGCCGACCGGGTACGGCTCCAGCGCCAGCTGCCCGTCGAGGACCTCTTCGGACGGGCCCGCCGCCTGGACGCCGTCGGCATCGGCCTCAACCTCCTGGTGCAGAACTACTCCGGACGCAGGCTGGTCCGCCTCGCCGAGTCCGGCTGCCGCGCCCGGCTGCTCTTCCTCAACCCGGCCAGCAGCGCGGTCCGCCGCCGGGAGCGCGAACTGGGGCTGAAGAAGGGGGAGATGAGCCGCTCGGTGGAGATGAACATCCTCCATCTGCGGCGCGTCCGCTCCCGCCTGCGGGACCCCGGCGCCTTCGAGATCCACGTCTTCGACGAGACCCCCCGCTTCACCGCCTACCTGGTCAACGGCGACGGCGCCGACGGCCTCGCCGTCGTCCAGAGCTACCTCCGCAAGGCCCGCGGTATCGAAGCCCCGGTGCTGGTGCTGCGCGGCGGCGGCCGCGCCCGCGAGGTGGTGCGCCAGGAGAGCGGCGAGCTGGACGGCGGTCTCTTCGACGTCTACCGCGAGGAGTTCGACAGCGTCTGGGCGGACTCCCGGCCGGTGTCCTGAAACGGATTCCCGCTACGCCGTTTCACTGGTGATCACCGCACAGCAGCGTCGGCGGCCAAGACCCACCCGTACGGGGAGTCGGGCCGGGCCCGGGGCGAGATCGTGCCCACTGTCGGCTGACGCGTGTAGTTGCGATCTTGGGTTCCGGCGGAACACTGGAAGCATGGGGCGCCGCCGAGGCAGGCGTCCCCGTCCGCACGGAAGAGGGGATGCGACCGTGACGGTACCGCCATGCCGACGACGGCCAATGCCGACTGCGCGCAGTGCCATCCTCAGCCGAGCCCGGTGCCAGCCGCCACGGCCGGCGCCTTCGAGGGCGCCCACTACTACCACTGCGGGGCCTACCGTCCTCGGTTCAACTGCCTCATGAGGACGCTGGGCCCACCCGTTGTGCGCGGTCTGCACGCGGCGGATCCGCCAGACGCTCCAGCGCTATCTGCCGCCCCTGGTCACCCGGACCTGCTCGGTCGCCCGGCTGCCGGGACACCTCGATGTCTTCTGGCCCGGCACCGACGGCAAGGTGTGGAGCCAGGGGTGGGACCAGGCGCCGGGGCAGGGCTGGGGCGACCATGGCGTCTTCCCCATCCACTGATCAAAGACTGCCCATGAGAGGCCGGACTTACCCCGAGGATCCCCTGCTGCACGCGGTGACCACCGAGAAGCAGGTCGACTACACCGGCGCCGTGTACGGCTCGCTGCTCGCGGCCTCCGTGGTGGTCGGCGCCGGCTCGCTCGGCAGGTTCCCGCGGCTGGAACTCGTGCTGCTGCTGTTCTTCACCGGTGTGGTGTTCTGGGCCGCGCACGTCTTCGCCCGGCTCTTCGGCGAGCGGATCGCGTACGTGCCCCTGGGCGGCAGGGAGATTTGGCGGGTCTGCGTGGCCGAGTGGCCGATCGTGAAGGCGGCGGTGCCGCCGGCCGTCGCGGTCGCCGTCAGTCCGCTGCTGGGGCTCGGCGAGGAGGGGACGTTGTGGTTGGCGCTCGGCGTCGCGATCGCGGGTCAGGTCGGCTGGGCGGCGGTCGCCGCCGTCCGCGCGGGGGCGACACGGGGTCTGGTGGTCGCCGCCGGCGTGGTCAATCTGGTCCTCGGCCTGCTCATCGTGGTCCTGAAGGTCACGCTGAAGCACTGACCTGCCCCGCCCACCTCACCCATGGCGGACGAAGTCGCCCCCGGGCACGGCGGGATGGCGCATGGCGGTGAGGGGGACGGCGCCGGGTTCGGTGGGTGGTGCCCAGACCATGCGCCAGGTGACCCGAAAGGCCGCAGCGGAGACGGGGAACGCCGGGCAATCATGAGGGTGTGTCCTTCACCCTGATCGCCGGTGGCGATGTCCTGATCCACCCTCCGCTGATCGAGCAGGCCGCCCAGGATGCCAGGGCGGCCGGTGGCCAGGGGCTCGACTTCAGGCCGATGCTGGCCGGGTTGAGGCCGGCGGTGTCCCGGGCCCATCTGGCGATCTGCCATCTTGAGACACCGCTCGCGCCGGCCGAGGGACCGTTCACGGGTTTCCCCAGTTTCGCCGCCCCGCCGCAGATCGCCACAGCCTTGGCGGACGTGGGGTTCCACAGCTGCTCGACAGCGTCCAACCACACGCTCGACCAGGGCGAGGCCGGTGTGCGGCGAACCCTGGACGCCCTGGACGCGGCGGGCCTGCGGCACACCGGCTCGGCACGGAGCAGGGCCGAGGCGGACCAGCCGAACATCATCGAGGCCGGAGGTGTCCCGGTCGCACACCTGTCCTATACCTACGGTTTCGGCCGCCGACTCCTGCCGCCGGACAAGCCATGGCTGGCCAACCCGATCAGCGAACGCGTCGTCGACGAGGCCCACCGGGCTCGCCGCGCGGGCGCCGAAGTGGTGATCCTCAGCATGCACTGGGGGCGGGAGCACCAGCATGAGCCCAGCCCGCGCCAGCTTGCCCGGGCTGCGGAACTGACCGCCGGTTCGTCGGTCGATGTGATCCTCGGCCACCACGCCCACGCGGTCCAGCCGTTCGACCGGATCAACGGCACCTGGGTGGTCTACGGCCACGGCAATCTCCTTGCCCGGCACCGCATTCCACGAGGCACCACCGAGGAGGGCCTCCTGTCCTGGTTCCGGTTCACCCGGACCGCCGGCTCCTGGCGGGTCGGACGCCTGGGCTTCATTCCCACACTCATCGACCTGACCGGGCCCGTCCGCGCCGTCGCCCTGCCCACCGCACTGGCCGACCCCGACCTCCCGCCCGAGCACCGGAGCCGCTACGAGCAGGCGTACCACCGGACACAGACCGTCGCCCGGATCCGAATGTCGTCGGTTCGGCGGCCGCTGGGGCAGCACGCCCCAGTGAGGTATCGCCGCGAGGGCGGACGGCAGGGCCTCGGGGCCTTGTGAAAAGGTCTTCGGTATGACAGTCCCACCGCAGCCTCCCCTGCCCGGTCAGGGCGGATTCCCCGACCCGCGGCAGAACCCGTACGCCCAGCCGGTCCCGAACCCCTACGGCCAGCCGCCGGGAGCGCCGCAGCCCCATCCCTACGTCCAGGCGCCGGGGCAGCCGCAGGGGCAGGCACCGGGACAGCCGTACGGCGGCGGCTGGGGAGCGCCGCCGCCCCCGCCGCCGCGGGGTGGCAACAACAAGACGCTCGCCATCGTGATCGGGAGCCTGGTGGCCGTCGGGGCGGTGCTCGCCGGTGCGATCTTCCTCGTCGGGGGTGACGACAAGGACGAGAAGGACAAGAGGGCGGATGGCCGCCCCTCGGCCGGTGCGAGCGTGAGCGCCGAGAGTCCCGGCGCGTCGCCGTCGCCCTCGGAGAGCGGCGCCACCGGCGGCACGTACCGGCTCATCGTGCCGAAGACCCTGGAGAACGCGAAGTACAGCCTGGAGCAGGACCTGAGCGACAGGTTCAACGAGAATCCCCCGAACGACGGCGTCAACACGCAGGACATGAAGTCCAGCGCGGGCCAGTACACGCACGGCGTCGAGGACCAGCTTCTCTACACCGGTTTCACCGGTCGCATCGTCGACCCGGACAAGGCCGTCGACGACATCCTCGACGGGATGGAGGAGGCTGACGGCGCCTCGGTCGGACAGCCTCGGCGGGAGATCACTCCCGAGGGCTCAAACGAGCCGTTGACGTGCGTGGTGATGGCCAAGGACGAGCAACGGAAGATGGCCTACCCGGTCTGTGCGTGGGGGGACTCGACGACGCTTGGTGTGTTCATGCTGAGAGACATGAAGCTGGCCGTCCGCTCGCCCGGCTCCATCGACCTGGAGGCATTCGCCAAGCGGGTCGCCGTCATGCGTGACGAGGTCCGGAAGCCCGCTTAGGCCGCGCAGGCCCCACCCGGTGTCAGTGCCCCGTGCGAGGCTGAAGCACAACCGGGGGAGATCAGGTGAAGGAGGGCCGCTATGGGGTGGCACCGGGAGTTGCTGGTCGGCTTCGATCTGGAGACCACGGGCACGGACCCGACGGCGGAGCGGATCGTCACGGCGGCGGTCGTCGAGGTGAAGGGCGGGGAGCCGATCGGCCGGCGTGAATGGCTGGCCGATCCGGGCGTGCCCATTCCGGAGGATGCCGTCGCGGTGCACGGCATCAGCAATGAGCGCGCCACGGCCCTGGGCCGCCCGGCCCGCGAGGTCGCCGACGAGATCGCGGACACCCTCGCCGGCTACTGGCGAGCGGGCACACCGGTCGTCGCGTACAACGCCTCCTTCGACCTGAGCCTGCTCGCCGCCGAGCTGCGGCGGTACGGGCTCCGCCCGCTGAGCGAGCGGCTGGGCGGCGCCGAGACCGGGCCGGTCGTCGATCCGCTCACGATAGACCGGGCGGTCGACAAATACCGCCGGGGCAAACGCACGCTGGCCGCGGTCTGCGAGGTGTACGGAATCGCGCTGACCGGGGCGCACGACGCCGGGGCGGACGCGCTTGCCGCCGCCCGGCTCGCCTACGCGCTCGCCGAGGCCCACCCCCAGGTGGCGCGGCTGGCGCCATGGGACCTGCACCGGGCGCAGGTCGGCTGGTCGGCCCAGTGGGCGGCGGATCTCCAGCGCTGGCGGCGCGGCCGGGGCACCCCGGACGCGGTGGTCGACGGCGGCTGGCCGTTGCGCGAGGCCGCGGCGGTGAGCGGCCTGCCGTCCTGACCCGTCGGACCGGTCGGCACGCGCACTCCTGACCGGACACGGTCGGGACATGCCGCGCCGACCGGTCGCGGTGGGCGTGTTCTCCCGACCGGTCAGATCGGGCGTGCTCTCCCGACCGGTCAGAAGGCGTGCCAGCGCACCGTGGGATCGCCCTCGCGCAAGGAGGCGATCCGGCGGCGGAATTCGGTCCGCGCGGCCGGGTTGGCGGGCGCGTGCTGGGCGACCCAGGCACAGCCGGCGGTCTCGCGCGCCCCGCGCAGCACCGCACAGCCGTCCCAGTCGCGCACGTCCCAGCCGTACACCGCGACGAAGTCGTCGTACGCGGCCGGGTCCACTCCGTACCGGTCGCGGGCGAGTGCCATCACCACCAGGTCGTGCTCGCGCAGATCCGTGGCGAAGGTCTCCAGGTCGAGGAGGACCGGGCCGTCCGGGCCGATGTGCACATTGCGCGGCAGCGCGTCGCCGTGGATCGTCCCGGTCGGCAGGTGCGGGTGCAGCTCCGCCGCCGCGGCCGCGAAGTCGTCCCGGCGGGCCCGCAGATAGGCCGCGTCGGCCGGGTCGACGGCCTCGCCCGCCAGGCGCAGCCAGCGCTCGACGCCGCCCAGCAGATCGCGCGCGGGCAGCGGGAACGGGCAGTCGGGGAGCGCGTGCACCAGGAGCAGCAGGCCGGCCAGGTCGCGCGGCTCGGCGGGGCGCACCGCGGGGGCCAGCTGCTGCCAGTAGGTCACCAGATGGCCGCCGAAGGGCAGCGGCTGGTCGGCGCTGTAGGGGGCGGGCCGCACCGCGGGCAGGCCCTGGGCGGCGAGCCACTCGGCGATCTTCAGCTCGCGCACCGCCCGGTCCCAGGCCGCCTCATCGGCGCTGCGGCTGATACGGACCACCAGGCCGGGTCGGCCGGGCCGGTCCACGGCGAAGACGGCGTTCTCCCCGAAGGCCAGCAGCCGTGCCCGCACGCCCTCGTCGCGCAGATGCGGCACCGCCGCCGCGAGCACCTTCCAGGCCCGCTCCTCGGTGAACCCGGTCGCCTCGCTTGACCCGGTCACCTCGCTGGACTCGGTGAACGCCCCGTCCGTCACGCCGTGCCTTCCCGCCGTTCGCCTGCCGATCAGCGCCAGTCTCGCATCCTGGGCCCTCGGGTTCGGCGGCGATTCGTCCCTGGACAGGCCGGCCCGGGGCGGGAGTCTGGTGGGGACGAGGGATCGAGAGGAGCAGACATGACCCTGCCCGTCCAGGAGCCGGCCGCGGCGGCAGCCGGAATCCGCGGTCGGCGGCGGGCCCTGGCCGCCGGTTCGATCGGCAACTTCATCGAGTGGTTCGAGTTCGGTGTCTACGGCTACCTGGCGACGGTCATCGCCGCGAACTTCTTCACCCCGGACGGAGGCAGCGAGGCCGAGGGCCTGGTCAAGACGTATGCGTCGTTCGGGCTGGCCTTCTTCTTCCGCCCGCTGGGCGCCGCCTTCTTCGGGCGCCTGGCGGACCGGATCGGCCGCCGCCCGACCCTGATCCTCGTCCTGCTGCTGATGACCGGCGCCACCACCGGGATCGGCCTGTTGCCCACCTACGGGACCGCGGGCGCGGCCGCCCCCTGGCTGCTCACCGCGCTCCGGGTGGTGCAAGGGCTGTCCGCGGGCGGCGAGTTCGGCGGTGCGGTGTCGCTCATGACGGAGTTCGCCCCCGCCGGCCGACGCGGCCTGTACGGGGCGTGGCAGTCCTTCACCGTGGCGCTCGGCCTGCTGGCCGGTGCCGGGGTGGCCGCGGTGCTGGGCACCGTGCTCACCGAGAGCTCCCTCCACCAGTGGGGCTGGCGGATCCCCTTCCTGCTCACCGGCCCGCTCGGCCTGTTCGCGCTCTGGCTGCGGCTCCGGCTGGAGGAGACCCCGGCGTTCGGCCGGACGCTTGGGGACGCCGCCGGGCTGTCGAACGCGGGCACGGGCGCCGGCAGTCCACCGAGTCCACCCGGGCGGCCGGGCCGGTCCGCGGTGGCCCGGGCCATCGCGCTGGGCACCGGGCGGATCATGGGCTGGTCGGCCGCCGGATACACCTTCCTGGTCGTCATGCCCTCGTATCTGCAGAACACCCTCGCGATGTCCTTCACCCAGGCGCTGCTCGCCACCGTCCTGGCCAACCTGGGCTTCGCCTGCGCGATCCTGCCGGCCGGCGCGCTCAGCGACCGGATCGGCCGGCGGGCGGTGATGCTGACCGGGGCGCTGCTGGTGGTCGTGGCGACCTTCCCGCTGATGAACCTGTTGCAGGACCCGGACGCCTCGACGGGCGCCAAGCGGGCCGCGGTGTTCGCCGCCGGCGCGGCGGTCGGCCTGATGGCGGGCCCGGGACCGGCGATGCTCGCGGAGATGTTCCCCACCGCCGTCCGCTGCACCGGCCTGGGGCTGGCGTACGCCCTGTCGAACGCGGTGTTCTCCGGCTCGGCCGGGCTGATCATCACCGAGCTGATCGAACGCACCCACGACGCCGACATCCCCGCCTACTACGCCGTCGCGGCCTGCGGGCTCAGTATCCCGGCGCTGCTCACCCTGCGCGGCGACGACCACCGGCGGCCGCTCGATGACTGAAACCCGATGGCTGAAAGCCGATGAGCGAAACCCGATGAGCGAAACCCGATGAGGGAGGAGGGACCCGCGCGATGCGAGTGATCGGACTGATGTCGGGCACCTCCTGCGACGCGGTCGACGCCGCGGCGGCCGAGCTGACCCTGGCCGGTGACACCCTGGTGATGTCGCCGCTCGGGATGATCGGCGTCGCCTGGCCCGACGGCCTGCGGGCCGAACTGGCCGCCGCGCTGCCCCCGTCGGCCACCACCATGGGCGCGGTGTGCCGGCTCGACACGCTCGTGGGGCGGTCCTTCGCGGCCGTGGCGGAGCGCGCCGACCGGGAGCTGTGCGGCGGCCGCGCGGAACTCTTCGTCTCGCACGGGCAGACCGTCTTCCACTGGTCCGAGAACGGCCAGGTGCACGGGAGCCTGCAGATCGGGCAGCCGGCCTGGATCGCCGAGGCGACCGGCCGCCCCGTCGTCTCCGATCTGCGCGCCCGCGACATCGCCGCCGGCGGACAGGGAGCGCCGCTGGTGAGCGCCTTCGACGTGCTGTGGCTGCGCGGCCGCCCGGGAACCCCGGTGGCGCTCAACCTCGGCGGCATCGCCAATGTCACCGTGGCCCGCTCCGGCGGCGGGCAGCCGCTCGCCTTCGACACCGGCCCCGGCAACACCCTGATCGACGTGGCGGTCCGCGAACTGACGGGCGGCCGGCTTGCCTTCGACGCCGACGGCGTGCTGGCCGCCCGCGGCACCGTCGACCAGCCGCTGCTGCGGCGGTTGCTCGGCGAGCCGTACTACGCACTGCCCGCGCCCAAGACCACCGGCAGGGAACTCTTCCACCTTCCCTACCTCCAGGCGGCGTTGCGTGACCTCCGCTCCGAGCCGGCCGCCGAGGACGTCGTCGCCACCGTCACCCGGCTCACCGCCCGGACGGTCGCGGACGCGGTGCGCAAGGCCGGCGGCACCGAGGTCATCGCCTCCGGCGGGGGTACCCGCAACCCGACGCTGATGGCCATGCTCCGCGAGGAGCTGGCGGTGGGCCGGGTCCCGCTCACCACCTCCGACGCGCTCGGCCTGCCCTCGGCGGCCAAGGAGGCGTACGCCTTCGCGGTCCTCGGCTTCCTGACCGTCCATGGGCTGGGCGGCACCGTGCCGGCCTGTACCGGGGCACGGCGCTCCGCCGTCCTGGGCTCCATCACCCCCGGTCGCGCCGGCCTGCGGCTGCCGCCGGCGGCCGGCGCGACCCCGGCCCGGCTGGAGATCCGCCCCCCGGAAGCGCCCTGAGCGCCGATCTCCC
Organism: Streptomyces sp. JLBT605; assembly: GCF_058215555.1. Classification (NCBI taxonomy): domain Bacteria; kingdom Bacillati; phylum Actinomycetota; class Actinomycetes; order Kitasatosporales; family Streptomycetaceae; genus Streptomyces; species Streptomyces sp. JLBT605. The sequence continues at coordinate 1,275,224 of NZ_CM177087.1, read as the reverse complement.
GACGGAGACAGGTTGCACGAGACGTCTCGTCTCGTTTAGGCTCCGGGTCATGACCTCGCCGAAGCGTTCCCACATCGCCATGTTCAGCATCGCCGCGCACGGGCACGTCAACCCGAGCCTGGAGGTGATCCGTGAGCTGGTCGCCCGGGGCCATCGCGTCACCTACGCCATTCCGGAGTCCTTCGCGGAGAAGGTCGCCGCCACCGGCGCGGAGCCGAAGATCTACACCTCCACCCTGCCCACCGACGACGATCCGGAGGCGTGGGGCACCGAACTCATCGACAACATCGAGCCGTTCCTCGCCGACGCCGTCCAGGCGCTCCCGCAGCAGCTGGCGGCGTACCAGGGCGACGAGCCGGACCTGGTGCTGTACGACATCACCGCCTATCCCGCCCCGGTACTCGCCCACCGCTGGCAGGTCCCGGTGATCCAGCTCTCGCCCAACCTGGTCGCCTGGGAGGGATACGAGGAGGAGGTCGCCGAGCCGATGTTCGCCGAGCTCAAGGCGTCCGAGCGGGGGCAGGCGTACTACGCCCGGTTCCGCGCCTGGCTCGCCGAGAACGGTATGCCCGGCACCGACCCCGACCGCTTCCAGGGCCGTCCCGACCGGTGCCTGGTGCTCATCCCCGAGGCACTCCAGCCGCACGCCGACCGCGTCGACAGGTCCCACTACACCTTCGTCGGGGCCTGCCAGGGCGACCGTGCCGACCAGGGCGAGTGGCGGCGCCCGGCCGGGCTGGACGAGGGTACCCGGGTCCTGCTGGTCTCCCTCGGCTCGGCCTGGACCAAGGAGCCCGATTTCTACCGCGCCTGCGTCGCCGCCTTCGGGGACCTGCCGGGCTGGCATGTGGTGCTGCAGATCGGCAAGTACGTCGACCCGGCCGAACTCGGCCCGGTCCCGGCCAACATCGAGGTGCACGACTGGGTGCCGCAGCTGAGCGTCCTGCGGCAGGCCGACGCCTTCATCACCCACGCCGGCGCCGGCGGCAGCCAGGAAGGGCTCGCCTGCGGGGTGCCGATGGTCGCCGTGCCGCAGGCCGTCGACCAGTTCGGCAACGCCGACATGCTCCAGTCGCTCGGGGTGGCCCGGCATCTGCCCAAGGAGGAGGCCACCGCCGAGGCGTTGCGCGCCGCGGTGCTGGAACTGGTGGACGATCCCGCCGTCGCGGAACGCCTGGCCGCCATCCAGACTCGCATGGCGGCCGAGGGCGGCACCAAGCGCGCGGCCGACCTGATCGAGGCCGCCCTGCGCGGGTGACCGCGCCAGGGTCGAACCGGCCGCGGAACGCGAACCGGCCGCGCGACCCGGAGGTCGCGCGGCCGGTTGACCGTTCGGGCCCGGCAGGCCGGGCCGCGACGGGATGTCAGACCCGCACGTGCTGCGGCTCGGGACCGGCCGGGCCGGGCATCCCCGGCGCCGGGGATGCCGGGGCGTGCACCGCGACCGGCTCGTCGTGCGTCAGGTCGGGCAGCCACCGCAGCCAGCGCGGCATGTACCAGTTGCGCTCGCCGAGCAGGGCCATCACCGCCGGCAGCAACACCCCGCGGATGATCGTGGCGTCGATGAGCACCGCGGCCGCCAGCCCCACACCCATCTGCTTCATGCTCTGCATGGAGAGCGTGCCGAAGATCGCGAAGACGGCGACCATGATGACGGCGGCGCTGGTGACCACACCGGCCGTGGTGACCACGCCGTGCACGATCGCGTCCCTGGTGGTGCGACCGGCCATCCGCGCCTCCCGGATCCGGGAGACCACGAAGACGTGGTAGTCCATGCTCAGCCCGAAGAGGATCACGAAGAGGAAGAGCGGCAGCCAGGCGACGACCGCGCCGACCCCCTCCGCGCCCACCAGTCCGGCGCCCCAGCCGTGCTGGAAGACCGCGGTCAGGATGCCGTAGGCGGCGCCCACCGACAGCAGGTTGAGCGCGATGGCGGTGACCGCGATGGTCAGCGACCGGAACGACATCAGCATCAGCAGGAAGGCGAAGACCACCACGAAGAGGAAGACCGGGACCACCGAGGAGCCGATCTTGTCGGTGAAGTCCTTGGAGGAGGCGGTCGAGCCGCCGATCGGGGCCTCGACTCCGTCGACCTTGTCCAGGGTCGCCGGCCGTACCTCGTCCCGCAGGATGTTCAGGCTCTTCTCGCTCTTCGCCTCGTCCGATCCACCGGCCAGCGGCACCTGGATGACGGCGATGTTCTGCCGGGCGTGGACCGTCACCGAGACCGGTCCCTTGGAAGCACCCTGGGAGACCGCCTGCGAGCGGAAGTCCGCGATGGCCTGGCGCACCCGCGGGGCGTCGATGTCGTCGGCCTTGACGATCACCTCGGCCGGGTCGGGGCCGCCGGGGAAGGCCTCGTTCATCCGCTCGTACGCCGCCACGATCGGCATCGAGCTGTTGAACTCCTGGTCCAGGGTGAGGTTGGCGGTGTTCATCCCCACGGCCGGCACGGCGAGCAGGATCAGCGCACCGCCCGCCACGCCGACGGAGAGCTTCGGCCGCCGCAGCACCCGGCCCAGCACCGCGCGCCAGAAACGGCTCTCGCCGCTGCCGCCGTGCCGCCCGCCGCTCCGCTTCAGGCGTGCCAGGAAAGGCACCTTGCCCTTCTCGACCCGGTCGCCGAGGAGCGACAGCAGCGCGGGCAGCACCGTCACCGAGCCGACCACGGCGACCGCGACGACCATCAGGGTGGCCAGACCCATCGCCTTGAAGTCGGCGATACCGGTGAAGAGCATGCCGGCCATGGCGACGATGACGGTGAAGCCGGAGACCAGGATGGCGTGGCCGGAGGTGGCCGCGGCGATCCGCAGCGCGGTCTGCCGGTCCCGGCCCGCGGCGCGCTCCTCGCGCTCCCGCCGCAGGTAGAACAGGCAGTAGTCGACGCCGACGGCCAGACCGACCAGCAGCATCACGGAGTTGGCGGTGTCGCTCATGTGCACCAGGTGGCTGACCAGCGCCACCAGTCCGGTGGTGGCCACGAACGCGGTCATCGCCAGCACCACCGGCAGCAGGGCGGCGACCAGCGCGCCGAAGGCGATCAGCAGGATGCCGAGCGCGACCGGCAGCGCGGAGAACTCGGCCTGCTGGAAGTCGTCGCCGAAGGCGTCGTCGAACGCCTTCTGGCCGCTGGCGTCACCGAACTGCGCGACATGCAGCCCTGGGTGATCACCCTTCACCTTCTCCACCGCGTCGAGCACCGGCTCGATGTGGTCGGTGGCCTTCTCCGGATCGCCGCGCATCTCGAACTGGACCAGCGCCGAACGCCGGTCCTTCGATATCGCCTTGGAGGTGTACGGGGACTTCACCGCGGTGACCTCGCCGGTGCCCTTCACCGCGCTCATCACCGCGTCGACCGTCTCGCGGAAGGCCCGGTCGTCGGCGGTCGGGCCGCCGCGTCCCGCGGTCTGGACGAGCACCGTCTCGCCGGCCGGATCGGTGATGCCCGCCTCGTCCAGGATCTTGGAGACGCGCCCGGACTCGCCGGGTACTTCCTCACCCTCCGACACATCGACCCGCCCCGCCATCCCCCCGATGGCGACGGCGAGTACGACGAACAACACCCAGCCCCCGACCGCGATCCAGCGGTGCCGCGCACTCCAACTGCCGGCGCGGGCGGCGAGCCCGCGCGGTCTGTCCATGCGGCCTGTGTCCGCCACGACGTCCCCTTATTTCCATGCGGTGGCGACCCCGTGCCGCCACGTGGAAAACGCTAGAGGCGCATGACCTGACGGCCCATCGTGCTGGCTGGTGAAGCCGAGGAGGGGCATCTACACCCCAGGGAGGGGGGCTAGCCCTACCTCCCCTGATGCCGGTCCCTTACACGTAAAGGGACATGGGCAGGTTCGACCGGAACAGCGTTCTTTTCCGACTTTCCGTCGTTCAACGGGATATGTATTTACGTAAGGAAGTTGCTTATGTCACACCTGACGGGGAATCTTGAATTAAGACCGGTGGATCAGCGAGGGTTTCGCACAACCCGGAGCCCGATCCCCGGGAAACCAGGGGCTGTTACCGCAGCCCCGATCCCCCCACCCTTCACGAGGAGGAACCCTCGTCATGGCAACTCACAAGCGCGCAGGAAAGCGCAAGATAGCCCTGGCGGTCGCGGCCGCCGCGGCCGTGACCGCCGGAGCCTTCATCGCCCTCCCGGCCGGAGCCTCGACTCCCGCCGAGGGCACCGTCTACGGCACCCAGTCCAAGGACGCCATCGACGGCAGCTACATCGTGCTGCTCAAGGGCGGCAAGAGCATCAAGGCCGCCTCCGAGGGCAAGGACCTGGCCGAGAGTTACGGCGGCAAGGTCAAGCGCAGCTTCGACTCCGCCGTCAACGGCTTCTCCGCCACCGGCCTCAGCGACACCGAGGCCCGGCAGCTCGCGGCCGACCCGGCCGTGGCGAAGGTCGTCCAGAACCACAAGTTCACCATCGACGCCACCCAGGACAACCCGCCGTCGTGGGGCCTGGACCGGGTCGACCAGGAGGACACCGAGGGCGACGGCAAGTACACCTACCCCGACAGCGCGGGCGAGGGCGTCACCGCGTACGTCATCGACACCGGTGTGCGGATCACGCACAAAGACTTCGAGGGCCGCGCCACCTCCGGGTTCGACGCCATCGACAACGATGACAACGCCGACGACGGCAACGGCCACGGCACCCACGTCGCCGGGACCATCGCCGGTGCCCAGCACGGCATCGCCAAGAAGGCCAAGGTCGTCGCGGTCCGCGTGCTGGACGACCAGGGCTCCGGCACCACCGAGCAGGTCGTCGCGGGCATCGACTGGGTCACCCAGAACCACCAGGGTCCGTCCGTGGCCAACATGAGCCTGGGCGGCGGCGCCGACGAGGCGCTGGACACGGCCGTGCAGAAGGCGATCCAGTCCGGGGTCACCTTCGCCGTCGCGGCGGGCAACGAGTCCACCGACGCCGGCCAGGGCTCCCCGGCCCGGGTCAAGGAGGCGATCACCGTCGCCTCCTCCACCAAGGAGGACGAGCAGTCGGACTTCTCCAACTACGGTGAGGTCGTCGACCTCTACGCTCCCGGCTCGGACATCACCTCCGACTGGAACGAGAGCGACGACGCGACCAACACCATCTCGGGCACCTCGATGGCCACCCCGCATGTGACCGGTGCGGCCGCCGTCTACCTCGGCAACCACCAGGACGCCACGCCGGACCAGGTGGCGACCGCGCTGACCGAGGGGGCCACCCCGGACAAGATCTCGAACCCGAGCGAGGGCACGCCGAACAAGCTGCTCAAGATCGTCGAGTAGTTCCGCCAGGCCCGGCAGCGGACCGGCCGTCGCTCCCCACCCCCACGGGGCGCGGCGGCCGGTCCGCGCCGTTGTGAGAAATGGCCCAGTGATCTGATGGGCCATTGGCCCTGATGGCCAGGCCAATGACTGGCTACGCTCGACGTCATGAGCACAGCAGACGCCACCGTCATCACCGCCACCACCTCTGAGGTTCCCGTCCCCAAGGTCGACTTCTACTTCGACCCCATCTGCCCCTTCGCCTGGATCACCTCCCGATGGATCCTGGAGGTCGCCCGGCAGCGCCAACTCGACCTGCGGTTCCGGGTGATGAGCCTGTCGGTGCTCAACGAGGGGCGGGAAGACCTGCCGCAGCGCTACCGGGACCTGCTGGACAGCGGCTGGGGCCCGGTCCGGGTGTGCGTCGCGGCCGCTCAGCACCACGGCGAGGAGGTGCTCGGCGACCTCTACACCGCGATCGGCACCCGCATCCACCGAGAGGGCGGCGGGCAGGACACCGAACTCGCCGTCAAGGAAGCCCTGGTGGAGGTCGGCCTGCCCGCCTCGCTCGCTGACGCCGCCGCCGGCACCGAGTACGACACCGCGCTGCGCGCCAGCCACCGGGCGGGCATGGAGCCGGTCGGCGAGGAGGTCGGCACCCCCACCCTCCACATCGACGGTGTCGCCTTCTTCGGGCCCGTGCTCACCGCCGTACCGCGCGGCGAGGACGCCCTGCGCATCTTCGAGGGCGTGCGACTGCTCGCCGGCTACCCGAAGTTCTTCGAGCTCAAGCGCACCCGGACCGGCGAACTCGACTTCAGCTGACCGACCGTCGGCGCCGAGCCCGGGTGAGATGCCCGAGCGGCGCCGCGGTGGCGGGCGGTCAGGCCGTCAGCGCGGCGCGCACCGGCACGGTGGCCTCATCGAAGCGGCGCACCAGCAGCCGGGCCAGCTCGGGGGCGGCGCCCAGCACCGGGGCGAGCACGTCCGCGCCGGCCGCCACGGCGCCCTCGGCGATCCGGTCCGGCAGCCGCCCGGGCGCGATGACATACGGCGCCACCGCCACCCGGGCGCACCCCTCGGCCCGCAGCGCCCGGACCGCGTCCTCGGTCCGGGCGGGGCCCGCGGCGGTAACAGCGGAGGCGAACGCAGGCCGCACGGCGCACCAACCGGTGTGCCGCCACTCCCGCGCGATTTCTGCGATCACTGCGATCGCCTCCGGGTCGGTGGAGCCCGCCGAGGCCAGTACGACCCCGGTCGAGCCACGGTCGCCGGGGCGCACCCCGGCTTCGGAAAGCCGCCGCTCCAGGGCGGCGGTCAGCAGCGGCGACGGGCCCAGGGTCGCCGCCTGGCGGATCGGGAGCCGCGGATGCCGCGCCCTGGCCTCCCGCAGCACCGCCGGAATGTCGGCCTTGGCGTGGAAGGCGCGGGTCAGCAGCAACGGCAGGGCCACCACCTCCGGGGCCCCTTCGGCGGCCAGTCGCGACAGCACCTGGGGCACACTCGGCGCGTTGAAGTCCAAGAACGCCGTCTCCACGCGCAGCCCGGGCCGCAGCGACCGCACCCGCTCGGTGAGCGCGGTGACGGTCGCCGCGTGCCGCGGATCGCGGCTGCCGTGGGCGACGACGAGCAGGGCGGGTGCGTTCATCGGTGACGTACCTTCAACGGCCTTCCGGGTGAGCGGGACTCCGCGGTCGTGCGGGGGACTGGGGCAGGTCTCAGCGGGCGCCTGCCAGCAGGCCGCGGCTGCGCAGCACCCGCCGCTCGATGGGGGCGAACACCAGCAGTTCGATGGCGATGCCGACGAACAGGATGAGGATGATGCCGAGCAGCACCCCCGCCATGGAGGAGTTGTTCCGCTGGTTCTCCAGGTACTGGCCGAGCCCCAGACCCAGGTCCGGGGACTTGGCGATGATCTCCGCGGCCATCAGCGACCGCCAGGAGAACGCCCAGCCCTGCTTCAGACCCGCGACGTAGCCGGGGAGCGCGGCCGGCAGCAGCACATGCCGGGCGCTGGTCAGACCGCGCGCCCCCAGGGTGCGGCCCGCCCGCAGGAACAGCGGCGGCACCTGGTCGATGCCGGAGACCAGCCCGTTGGTGATGGAGGGCACCGCGCCGAGCAGGATGACCGCGTACATCATCCGGTCGTTGAGGCCGAGCCAGATCACCGCGGGCGCCACCCAGGCCACCGACGGCAGCGACTGGAGGCCGGACAGGATCGGCCCGATCGCGGCCCGGAGGAACTTCAGCCGGGCGACGACCAGCCCCAGCGGAGTCGCGATCGCCAGCGCGATCAGGAAGCCGAACAGGCCGCGCGAGACGCTGGTCCAGATGATGTCCAGCAACTCGCCCCGCAGCCACAGCAGGCGCAGCTCCTCCCAGACCAGCTTGGGGTCGGGCAGCTTGTAGTCCTCGGTGACCTCGGCGAGGACCAGCAGCTTCCACACGCCCAGCACCAGGGCGACGGCCACGATGGGCGGCAGCACCTTCTGGACCAGGACCTCGGTCACCGGTGTGCGGCGGATCTGGACCGCGTCCAGGGCGTCCAGACCGGCCTCCAGGCCCGCCAGGTCCCCTCCGCCGGCCCCGTCCGCGCCCTTGTCGAGGCGCTTGTCCACTTCCCCGTCGCCCGCCGCGTCGAGGGGCCTGTCGGTGATCTTGTCGACCGTCTCGGTCGCGCTCTCCCGCGACGACGAGCCGGTGGTCTCAGTGCTGGCCATGTCGGCGGATCTCCCCCCGCAGTTCTTCGGTGATCTCGATGGACAGGTCCGCGACCGCCGCGTCCTCGATCCGGCGCGGCTGCGGGATGTCCACCGCCCACTCACGGACCACCCGCCCGGGACGGGAGGACAGCAGCACCACCCGCTGGGCGAGCCGCACCGCCTCGCGGACGTTGTGCGTGACGAACACGATGGACACGCCCGTCTCACTCCAGATCCGGGTGAGCTCACCGTGCAGCACATCGCGGGTGATGGCGTCCAGCGCCGCGAACGGCTCGTCCATCAGCAGCACGTCCGAGGCCTGGGCGAGCGCCCGGGCGAGCGCCACCCGCTGCCGCATACCGCCGGACAGCTCGTGCACCCGCTTGCCGTACGCGCCGCCCAGCCGGACCAGCTCCAGCAGCCGCTCCGCCTCCGGGCGGCGCTCGGCGCGCGGCACCTTGCGCAGCCGCAGCGCCAGTTCGACGTTCTTGCCCGCCGTCAGCCACGGGAAGAGCGCGTGCTCCTGGAACATCAGGGCCGGGCGGCCGCCGGGGACCTCGATCTCCCCGGCGGTCGGCCGGTCCAGCCCCGCGATCAGGTTGAGCAGCGTCGACTTGCCGCAGCCGGACGCTCCCAGGAGGCAGACGAACTCGCCCGGCCGGACGTCGAGATTGATGTCCTCCAGCACCGACTGCGCGGCGGAACCGGGCCGGCCGAACGCCTTGTGGACATGGCCGATCCGCACGGCCGGTATGGAGGACGCGGCGCTCTCGCCGGCGGCCTTCGCCTCGGTCTTCTCGGTGGTCAGTGCCGGGGACATCCCGTCACCTCCTGATGATTGCGTGGGCGGTCGGAGGGTCTACTGCCGGCCGAGGTCGGCCGCGGAAACCGTCGGCCTGCCCGCGGCCTTGAGGACCTTGTTCAGCAGCCTGAGATCGTAGATGCCGCCCAGGTCGGGCTCCTCCAGCAGGCCCGCCTTCACCGCGTGGTCCGCCTCGGTCTCCAAGGTGGCGGCCAGCGGGTCGTCGGTGACCTCGATGCCCTTCCACGCCGGATCGATCACCTCGGCCGGCAGCGGCTTGCCGGTCTCCCTCGCCAGCGCGGCGTTGGCGTCCGCCTTCGCCTCGGCCGGGTTGTCCTTGATCCACTGATTGGTCTTCACCGAGCCGCGCAGCACGGCCTCGACGACGTCCGGGTGCTCTTCCAGGAAGGACTGCTTGACGATCACATTGGTGATCACGAACTTCTTCTCCGGCCACAGGGTGCTCTCGTCCAGCAGCACCTTGCCGCCCTCGGCGACCAGCTTGGAGGCGGTCGGCTCCGGCACCCAGGCACCGTCGATGGAGCCGGACTTGTACGCGTCCGGGGTCACCTTGTTGTCGGTGCGGACCACCGAGACATCGCCCTTGCCGCTCTGGGCGTCGACATCCCAGCCCCGCTCGGCGATCCAGTTGAGGAACGCCACGTCCTGGGTGTTGCCCAGCTGCGGAGTGGCGATCTTCTTGCCCTTGACGTCGTCCAGCGTCTCGATCTTCTCCGGGTTGACGACGAGCTTCACGCCGCCGGAGGCCGAGCCGGAGATGATGCGCAGGTTCTTGCCGTGCGACTTGACGTAGCCGTTGATCGACGGGGACGGGCCGATCCAGCCGATGTCGATGGAGCCGGCGTTGAGCGCCTCGATCTCGGAGGGGCCCGCGTTGAAGGTGTACGGCTTGATCGCGGTGCCGCCCAGCTCCTTCTGGATCAGGCCGTCCGGCTGGAGGCCGACCAGCGCGGTGGCGTGGGTGAGGTTGGCGAAGTAGCCGATCTTCACCTCGTCGAGGCCGTCGACCTTCTTGCCGCTGACCGTGGGCCGGGAGTCCTTGTCGTCCTTCTGGGAGCCGTAGCCGCAGGCGCCGAGGGCGCCGATCAGCACAGGGAGGGCGGCGGCGGCCGCGATGAGACGCCGGTGGCGGGAGAGCCGGGCGGGAGCGGAGTGGTCGGCAGACACGGGAGGTGTTCCTCTCGGAAGAGCCGGGGCTTCTGTCAGGGGACGCCCGGCGGCTGGGTGGGTCGGAATCGGTGCGGTGCGGGAGCTGGGGGCAGGGCCCTCAGCACGCACATCGCCCGACTCCGCCCTGGCCGCTGCCGAGGGCTCCGCTGCCGACCCGGCCGCCCTCCTTGGCGAACGTGGCGTAGTAGTCGGTGGAGTTCATGTCAGAAGTCCCACCCGTCGTCCTCGGTCTGCTCCTTGACCGGCTCCGGAGAGGCGAACGACTCGCCGACCATACCGGCGGTGAGCGTGGTGCCGTCGTTCGGGTCGATCAAGATGAACGAGCCGGTGCGCCGCGAGTCGGCGTAGGAGTCGACCGGCAGCGGCTCGGCGGTACGGATCTTCACCCGGCCGATGTCGTTGGCGACGAGCTGCCCCGGGTGCGGATGGAGGGACAGGTCGTCCAGCGTCAGCCGGGACGGGATGTCCTTCACGACCGCCTTGACCGTGCGGGTGCCGTGCTTGAGCAGTACCCGGTGGCCGACGGTGAGCGGGGCGTCGGCGACATGGCAGACCGTCGCCTCGATGTCCTGCGTGGTCGCCGGGGCGTCCTGGGTGGGCACGATCAGATCGCCGCGCGAGATGTCGATGTCGTCCTCCAGCAGGACGGTCACCGACTGGGTGGTCCAGGCGACGTCGACCGGCTTGCCCAGCAGGTCGATGCCGGAGATCTTCGAGGTGCGGCCGGAGGGCAGCACCGTGACCCGCTCGCCGACGCGGAAGGAACCGGCGGCGATCTGGCCGGCGTAGCCGCGGTAGTCCGGGTGCTCGGCGGTCTGCGGCCGGATCACGTACTGCACCGGCAGCCGCGCGTGGCAGTGGCTCAGGTCGTGGCTGACCGGGACCGTCTCCAGGTGCTCCAGGACGGTCGGGCCGCCGTACCAGTCCATGGTGGCGGACGGTTCCACGACGTTGTCCCCGGCGAGCGCCGAGATCGGGATCGCGGTCACCTCCGGGACGCCCAGCTCGGTCGCGTACGCGGTGAACTCCTCGGCGATCGCGGCGAACACCGACTCCCGGTAGTCGACCAGGTCCATCTTGTTCACGGCGAGGACGACGTGCGGGACGCGCAGCAGGGCGGCGATGGCGGCGTGCCGGCGGGTCTGCTCGACGACACCGTTGCGGGCGTCGACCAGGATCACGGTGAGCTCGGCGGTGGAGGCGCCGGTGACCATGTTCCGGGTGTACTGCACGTGGCCCGGGGTGTCGGCCAGGATGAACCGGCGGCGCGGGGTCGCGAAGTAGCGGTAGGCGACGTCGATGGTGATGCCCTGCTCGCGCTCGGCGCGCAGGCCGTCGGTGAGCAGCGCCAGGTCGGGGGTGTCCTGGCCGCGGTTGCGGGAGGCGTGCTCGACGGCCTCCAGCTGGTCGGCGAGCACCGACTTGGAGTCGTGCAGCAGCCGGCCGACGAGGGTGGACTTGCCGTCGTCGACCGAGCCCGCGGTGGCGAACCGCAGCAGGGTGGTGGCGACGAGCTCCTCGGTGGTGGTCGTCATGGCTAGAAGTACCCCTCGCGCTTGCGGTCTTCCATCGCGGCCTCGGAGAGCTTGTCGTCGGCGCGGGTGGCGCCGCGCTCCGTCAGACGCGACGCGGCGATCTCGGCGATGACCTGATCCAGCGTCACCGCGTCGGAGTCGACGGCACCGGTGCAGGACATGTCGCCGACCGTGCGGTAGCGGATGAGCCGCTTCTCGACCGTCTCGCCGTCCTTCGGCCCGCCCCACTCGCCGGCGGTCAGCCACATGCCGCCGCGCCGGAACACCTCGCGCTCGTGCGCGAAGTAGATCTCCGGCAGCTCGATGGACTCGCGGGCGATGTACTGCCACACGTCCAGCTCGGTCCAGTTGGACAGCGGGAACACCCGCACGTGCTCGCCGGGGGCGTGCCGGCCGTTGTACAGGTTCCACAGCTCGGGCCGCTGCCGGCGCGGGTCCCACTGCGAGAACTCGTCCCGCAGCGAGAACACCCGCTCCTTCGCCCGCGCCTTCTCCTCGTCCCGGCGCCCGCCGCCGAAGACCGCGTCGAACCTCTCGGACTGGATCTTCTCGGTCAGCGGCAGCGTCTGCAGCGGGTTACGGGTCCCGTCGGGGCGTTCGCGCAGCACACCCCGGTCGATGTAGTCCTGCACGGACGCGACATGCAGCCGCAGGCCGTGCTCGGCCACCGCGCGGTCGCGGTAGTCGATGACCTCGGGGAAGTTGTGCCCGGTGTCGACGTGCAGCAGCGAGAAGGGCACCGGCGCGGGCGTGAAGGCCTTCAGCGCCAGATGCAGCATGACGATGGAGTCCTTGCCGCCGGAGAAGAGGATCACCGGCCGCTCGAACTCGCCCGCCACCTCGCGGAAGATGTGCACCGCCTCGGACTCCAGGGCGTCCAGGTGCGAGAGCGCGTAGGGGTTGTCGGTGCCCTCCGGCACCGCCGCGACGGTCGTCATCATGCCAGTCCCCTCTCGGTGAGCAGCGCGTGGACCGCGGCCGCGGACTCACTCACGGTCTGGTGCTGCGACTCGACGCGCAGGTCGGGCGTCTCGGGCGCCTCGTACGGGTCGTCGACGCCGGTCAGCCCGGTCAGCTCGCCCGCGGCCTGCTTGGCGTACAGCCCCTTCACATCGCGGACCGAGCACACCTCGACCGGAGTCGCCACATGCACCTCCAGGTACGGCGCCCCGCTCTCCTGGTGGCGCTCGCGCACCGCCTCGCGGCTGTCCTGGTACGGCGCGATCACCGGGACGAGCACCTTGACGCCGTTGCGGGCGAGCAGTTCGGCGAGGAAGCCGATGCGCCGCACGTTGGTGTGCCGGTCCTCGCGGCTGAAGCCGAGGCCCGCGGAGATGAACTCGCGGATCTCGTCGCCGTCGAGCACCTCGACGCGGTGGCCCTCCTCGCGCAGCCGGCCGGCCAGCTCGTAGGCGATGGTGGTCTTGCCGGCGCTCGGCAGACCCGTGAGCCAGACGGTGGCTCCGCTCGTCACGTGGTTCTCCTGGGTCGCGATGGTCGCTGTGGTCGTCGTCATGTGTGCAGCCCGCACTCGGTCTTGCTGCGCCCCGCCCAGCGGCCGGCGCGGGCGTCCTCGCCCTGGAGCACCCGGCGGGTGCAGGGGGCGCAGCCGACGGAGGTGTAACCGTCCATCAGCAGCGGGTTGGTGAGCACGCCGTGCTCGGCGACGTAAGCGTCCACGTCGTCCTGGGTCCAGCGGGCGATGGGGGAGATCTTCACCTTCCGCCGCCGGTCGTCCCAGCCGACCACCGGGGTGTCCGCGCGGGTCGCGGACTCGTCCCGGCGCAGGCCGGTCGCCCAGGCGTCGTACCCGGCCAGACCCGTTTGAAGGGGCTGGACCTTGCGCAGGGCGCAGCACAGGTCCGGGTCGCGGTCGTGCAGCCGGGGCCCCAACTCGGCGTCCTGCTCGGCAACGGTGCGAGCCGGCGTCAGCGTGATGACGTTGACGTCCATCACGGCGGCGACCGCGTCCCGGGTGCCGATGGTCTCGGGGAAGTGGTAGCCGGTGTCGAGGAAGATCACGTCCACGCCGGGGGCGACCCGGGAGGCCAGGTGCGTCACGACCGCGTCCTCCATGGAGGAGGTCACGCAGAACCGCGGGCCGAAGGTGTCGACCGCCCACTTCAGGATGGACAGCGCGGGGGCGTCCTCCAGCTCGCGCCCGGCCCGCTCGGCAAGCGCCTTGAGATCGTCGGTCCGCATCGTGGTCATATCGCGTCGCCTCCACCGTCGTTGCGCCGAAGTCCACGGGACAGCAGTCCGAGGAACTTCAACTGGAAGGCGCGGTTGCACCCCGCGCATTCCCAGGCACCGTGGCCCTGCTCGCTCGGGCGCAGGTCCTCGTCACCGCAGTACGGGCAGTAGAAGGGAGCGGCTCGCTCACTCATGAGAGGGCCTCTTCGTCGGCTCGGGCCGCCCAGGCGGCGAAGCGCTCGCCGTCCGCGCGCTCGGCATGGAAGCGCCTGAGAACACGCTCGACGTAGTCCGGCAGTCCGGCGGCGGTGACCTTCAGGCCCCGCACCTTGCGGCCGAACCCGGCCTCCAGGCCCAGGGCGCCGCCCAGGTGCACCTGGTAGCCCTCGACCTGGTTGCCGTCCTCGTCCAGCACCAGCTGGCCCTTGAGACCGATGTCCGCGACCTGGATACGGGCACAGGCGTTGGGGCAGCCGTTGATGTTGATGGTGATCGGCTCGTCGAAGTCGGGCAGCCTGCGCTCGAGTTCGTCGATGAGCGAGGAGCCGCGCGCCTTGGTCTCGACGATCGCCAGCTTGCAGAACTCGATGCCGGTGCAGGCCATGGTGCCGCGCCGGAACGGCGAGGGGTTGACCCGCAGATCCAGTGCCTCCAGACCGGCGACCAGCGACTCGACCCGGTCCTCGGCCACATCGAGCACGATCATCTTCTGCTCGGCGGTGGTGCGCAGCCGGCCGGAGCCGTGGTCCGCCGCCAGCTCGGCGATCTTGGTGAGGGTCGCGCCGTCCACCCGGCCCACCCGGGGGGCGAACCCGACGTAGAAGCGGCCGTCCCGCTGCCGGTGCACCCCGACGTGGTCCCGCCACTGCTGGACCGGCCGGGCGGGGGCGGGGCCGTCGGCCAGCTTCCCCTTCAGGTACTCGTCCTCCAGCACCTGCCGGAACTTCGCCGCGCCCCACTCCGCGACCAGGAACTTCAGCCGGGCGCGGTTGCGCAGCCGCCGGTAGCCGTAGTCGCGGAAGACGGAGATGACGCCCTCGTAGACGTCCGGCACCTGCTCCAGCGGGACCCAGGCGCCCAGCCGGACACCGATCCTGGGGTTGGTGGACAGTCCGCCGCCGACCCACACGTCGAAGCCCGGGCCCAGCTCGGGGTGGACGACGCCGACGAACGAGACGTCGTTGATCTCGTGCGCCACGTCCAGCAGCGGTGAGCCGGACACCGCGGACTTGAACTTGCGGGGCAGGTTGGAGAAGGCCGGGTTGCCCACGATCCGGCGGTGGATCTCGTCGATGGCGGGCGTGCCGTCGACGATCTCGTCCTCGGCGATGCCGGCGACCGGGGAGCCGAGGATGACGCGCGGGGTGTCGCCGCACGCCTCGGTGGTGGAGAGTCCGACGGCCTCCAGCCGCCGCCAGATCTCCGGCACGTCCTCGATCCGGATCCAGTGGTACTGGATGTTCTGCCGGTCGGTGATGTCGGCGGTGCCGCGCGCGAACTCCTCGGAGATCTCGCCGATCACCCGCAGCTGCTCGGTCGTCAGCCGGCCGCCGTCGATCCGGACCCGGAGCATGAAGTACTCGTCGTCCAGCTCCTCCGGCTCCAGGATCGCGGTCTTGCCGCCGTCGATGCCGGGCTTGCGCTGGGTGTACAGGCCCCACCAGCGCATGCGTCCGCGCAGGTCGGCGCCGTCGATCGCGTCGAAACCGCGGTGCGCGTAGACCGTCTCAATGCGTGTCCGCACATTGAGACCGTCGTCGTCCTTCTTGAACTGCTCATTGGCGTTGAGCGGGGTGAAGTGCCCCGCGGCCCACTGTCCTTCGCCGCGGTGGCGCCCGGTCTTGCGGCGGGGCGCGCCCGTGGTGGTGGGGGCGCCCCCGGTAGACGGCTGGGGGTGTTCCGGGGTGGCGGGCATGGCGGTGTGTCCTTCGGGGTGCAGCGCTTCGGGAGGCAGGTCAGACTGTCTCCACCCCCGTGACCTGCGGAAGTGGGACGCCTCCGGGAGCAGGGTCCGGGAAGCGGCCGAGCAGGGCGCAGCGGCGGGTGTCGGGAGATAAAGGGGGGAGTGAGAGGGTGCTCGCTCGTCCACGTCGGCGGGGACGGCGGAATCGTTACAGCGGCGCTGCCAGGGCCAAGGCCCGGTGGGGGAGCGTCAGCCCGCCGGACAGATGGCGCTGGACATGCGGCCGAGGTCGACGTGGCGCCGACTCACCAAGTCAATTCCAGCTCGGGACATGACCGAAGCGTGGCATGGCCGTCTCGGGGGAGTCCACCGCCATCCAAGATGTGGACAACTTCGTCTCGTGCAGCGAGATAGTGTGGCGCCGGTCACATACGGCGGGACCCGGTGCCGCCCCACCGGATCGCGTGCCACCGGGTCCGCCGGATGCTGTCCCGCCGCGCGCGGCGGCCTCAGCTCGCCGGCCGCTCCTTGAGGTTCTCCGGCATCGGCTCGGTCGTGGTGTCGTACAACCGGAAGCCCCGCCGCTCGTAGTTGGCCATCGCGGCCGGACCATCCAGGCTGCAGGTGTGCACCCACACCCGCCGGGTCGGCTTCCGGTCCGGCAGGCGCTCCGCGATGTCCCAGGCGCGCGCTGTTCCGAAGGCCAGCAGATGCCCGCCGATGCCGCGGCCGCGGAAGGCGGGCAGCAGTCCGAAGTAGGCGATCTCGACCACCCCGTCGTCCTGCGCCGTCAGCTCGATGAACCCGGCCGGGGTGCCCCGCTCGTACGCCACCCAGGTCTCCACCCCGGGCTGGTGCACCAGTTCCCGCCACTGCTCCTCCGACCAGACCAGCCGGTCGTGCCAGCGCACGTCCGCCCCCACCGTCGCGTACAGGAACCGGCTGAACTCGGGGCTGGGCACCTCGGACCGGACGATCCGCACCTGCGCCGAGGCGGGCGGCTCCACCGCCGGACGGAGATCCTCCGGGGCGGTCTGTTCCAGGTACCAGGTGGTCAAGGTCTCTTCGCTGTCCATGACACTCAGCAAACCACGCACCGTGCGCCGCCGACCGGACACGGCCACCCACCCGGACGAGGCACGCTCACCCGGGGCCGGTCCCAGGCGTGCCCGCCCCCAGGCGCGGCCGCTCTCAGGCGGTGCTGCTCTCCGGCGGCGCCGACCTCACGCGTGAGAGCGGCCCGCACGCGTGGCCGCTTTCAGGCGTGGCGCGCCGCCAGCACCGCGGGCGCCGTCGAGACCGGCAGCAGATCCCCGGACCGCGACGGCCGCACCACCTCCACCAGCACCCCGTCCGCGAAGCGGTACGGCCGATGGGCCAGCACCCCGCCCAAGGTGCGCCGCAACCGGGACATCTCCGCCCGCACCGTGACCGAACGCCCCGGATCGCCGAAGAGATCGTCCGCCAGCTGCGCCGCGCTGCGCCCCTCCCGGTGCAGCGCGAGCACCAGCAGCAGCTCGGTGTGGCGCGGGCTCAGCTCCTGCGACCAGCTGCCGGCCGGCCCGGAGACCGTCACACTCCAGGACCGCGCCCCGCTCACATCGAGCACCACCCGGCCCGGCACCACGCCCGACTCCCCAGGGCCCACCCGCACCAGCCAGCCGCCCGGCAGCGGCTCCAGGGTGCAGCAGCCCAGGGACGGCAGCCACACCGGCCCGGCCTGCGGCGTCCTGGGCAGCGCCACCCGGTCCGGGGCCGCCATGCCGGTCACCGCCGCGGGCCAGCCGGCCCGGTCCACCGCCAGCGCCGCACCCCCCAGCCTGGCCAGGACCGGCGCCGCCACCGCGCGCAGCCGCTCCACGGACGACCAGTGCCGGGCCCGCAGCTCGCCCTCGGCGACCTGTGCCACGGCCGACACCAGGGCGAGGGTGGCGGGATGCGCCCCGTTCGCCGGACCGGTCACGTTCACCACACCCAGCAGCCGGCCGTCCCGCGGGTCGTGCAGCGGGGCCGCCGCGCACACCAGGCCGCGCAGCGTCCGGAGATAGTGCTCCTCGGCGTGCACCTGCACCGGGCGGCGGGCCACCAGCGCGGTCCCGATCCCATTGGTGCCGACCGTCTCCTCACCCCAGTAGGCACCCTCGAACAGGTCCAGCCGCTCCGCCCTGCGCCGCACCGCCCGGCTGCCGTCCTGCCACAGCACCCAGCCACGGGCGTCGGTGACGACCATGACGTGCCGCTCGTCCTCGGTGATCGCCCGCAGCCCCTCACGCAGCCCGGGCAGCAGTTCGCCCAGCGACGTGCCGAGCCGCCGGCCCGCGAGCTGATCCGCGGAGAGCGGCTGATGCGCCGGACGCCCGGCGTCGGGGTCGACTCCGTTCCGCAGCGACCGCAGCCACGACTCGGCGATCACCGGCCGCGCGTCCGGGCCGGCCGGTATGACCCGGTCCCTCGATCTTGGGTTCACGGTCACATGGTGCCGGTGTCCGGGCGACGTGTGCCCGGCCATCGGTGAGATCGGTTGCAACGCGACGCAACGTTTGCGGCACAGCACGCCCCCGGCCGACAGTGGACAGCGCGCCCGGAGGGTGATGCCGAGTCGGCGCGGCATCACCCTCCGTCGCGAATATCGGCTGGTTGGCGTGAAAAGTGCCGCCGCGCCCCGGCTACCGTTATGACGTGCAGCCCGGACATGAATCAGCGCAACCGGCGGAACAGCCACCCGGCCGGCTCCGCAAGGCCCGCGCCCTGACCCGCAATGTGTCCAAGCGCCGGACGGCGTGGTTGCTGCTGAAGGACACCTGCAACTCCTGCATGGAGTACCGGGTCACCGGGCTGGCCGCCGAGGCGGCCTTCTTCACGCTGCTGTCGCTGCCCCCGCTGCTGCTCGGCCTGATCGGCCTGCTCGGCTATGTGGACGCCTGGACCGACACCAACACCGTCGCCACCATCCGCGACAACATCCTGGACGCCTCCGGGACCGTGCTGTCCGAGAAGGGCGTCAACGAGATCGCCGAGCCGCTGCTGAACGACGTCATCGAGGGCGGCCGCCCGGACGTCATCTCGCTGGGCTTCGCCATCGCCCTGTGGTCCGGCTCCCGCGCGGTCAACGTCTTCGTCGACACCATCACGGTGATGTACGGGCTGGAGGGGCACCGGGGCATCGTCAAGACCCGGCTGCTCGCCTTCCTGCTCTACATCGTCGCCCTGATCATCGGGGCGGTGGCGCTGCCGCTGATGGTGGTCGGCCCGGAGACCATGGTCGACATCGTGCCGTGGAGCGGCAATCTGGTGCGGATCCTGTACTGGCCGGTGGTGATGCTGCTGTCCATCGCCTTCCTCACCACGCTCTACCACGTCTCGGTGCCGGTGCGGTCGCCCTGGCGGGAGGACATCCCGGGCGCCTTGTTCGCCCTGACCATCTGGGTGCTGGGCAGCTTCCTGCTGCGCATCTACCTCACCCACACCATCGAGGGCCCCACCATCTACGGCTCCCTGGCCGCCCCCGTCGCCGTCCTGCTGTGGATCGGCATCTCGGCCTTCGCGGTGCTCGTCGGCGCGGCCGTCAACGCCGCCATCGACCGGGTGTGGCCCTCGGTGGCCATCGCCGCCGCCCGGGCCGAGCACGCGGCGCGGATGGCGGCCGAGGCCCGCGCCGAGGCGCTGGCCGCCCGGGCCGAGCGGGCGGGGCGCGGGGGCGCGGACCGATCCGGCGCGAGCGCCGAGGCCGCCTTCGACGGCCCGGACGACTTCGATGACTTCGGCGAGGACGGCGACGAGGAGGACGACGAGTCGCATGGCCCGGCCTGGTCGGACGTTCCGCCGCCCTCGGAGTTCCCCGAGCGCTGGGCACAGTTCCTGCCGCCCGAGGACGTCCGCTCCCGGCTGCACGCCCGCCGCGACCCGGGCCTGGACCCGGACCCGGAGCGCGAACCGCTCCGCGAGTGGCACACCTCGCCCCGCGACCGCTGACGCGCCCCGCGACCGCTGACGCGCCCCGCGACCGCTGACGCGCCCCGCGACCGTTAATTCGATTGACGCGGCCTGGCGGCCCCCGGCAGGGTGATCGTCATCCGGACGCGGCCGGTCTGCCGCCGTCCGTGACCGACGCGAGCGAAGTGAGAGGTGAGGACCGTGATGACTGTCGTTGCGGTGGGCGCTGCCCACGACCACCAGCCTGTTCTCCTCACCTCCCAGGTCCCCGGCTGATCCACCACGCCTGACGCCGGACCGATGCCGTCATCGACATATCGACGCATCGGCACCGGCTCCGCTGACGATGCCTGGCGTGCGTCCCGGGACCACCCTCGAAAGGGTCTCCCGTCTTGTCTGACGTCTCCGGCTTCTCCGGATCCACTTCCGCGCGCCCTCTCCTCGCCTACGGCTGGGACGACGGGATCGCGGAGTCCTTCACCCCGTACGCGGCGCAGGGCCTCACCCCCGCCCGTATCGTGCGGGTCGACCGCGGCCGCTGCGATGTCGTCGTCCCTGACGGCGACGGCGTACGCACCGTGTCGGCCGACACCGCCCTGGTCACCACCGGTGACCCGCTGGCCATCATGTGCACCGGCGACTGGGCCGCCGTCGATCTCGGCCAGGGCTATGTGCGCGCCCTGCTGCCGCGCCGCACCGCGTTCGTCCGCTCCACCTCCTCCAAGCGCTCCGAGGGCCAGATCCTCGCCGCCAACGTCGACCACGCCGTGATCGCGGTGTCGCTCGCCGTCGAGCTCGACCTCGGCCGCATCGAGCGGTTCCTCGCGCTCGCCTGGGAGAGCGGGGCCCAGCCGCTGGTCGTCCTCACCAAGGCCGACCTGGTGCCCGACCCGGACACCCTGGCCCATCTGGTCGCCGACACCGAGACGGCGGCGCCCGGCGTCCAGGTGCTGCCGGTGAGCGCGGCGACCGGTGAGGGGATCGACGTGCTCGCCGCCGTGCTGGCCTCGGGCACCTCGGTGCTGCTCGGCCAGTCCGGCGCGGGCAAGTCGACGCTGGCCAACGTCCTCCTCGGCGAGGAGGCCCAGACCGTCCAGGCGGCCCGGGACGTCGACGGCAAGGGGCGGCACACCACCACCACCCGCAACCTCCTGCTGATGCCCTGGGGCGGCGTGCTCATCGACACCCCGGGGCTGCGCGGGGTCGGGCTGTGGGACGCCGAGAGCGGCGTCTCACAGGCGTTCTCGGAGATTGAGACGCTCGCCGCCGAGTGCCGCTTCCACGACTGCGCCCACGAAGGCGAGCCGGGCTGCGCGGTCCTCGCCGCCGTCGACGACGGCTCACTGCCACACCGCCGGCTGGAGAGCTACCGCAAGCTGCTGCGCGAGAACCAGCGGCTGGCCGCCCGCACCGACGCCCGGCTGCGGGCCGAGATGCGGCGCGAGTGGAAGCAGCGGCAGGCACTCGGCCGCCACATGCTGGAACGCAAGGGCCGCTCCGGCCGCTAGCGGCCCCGCGCGTTCCGCGTATGCTCCCGGGCCTTCCTGCGGGCGCGCCACCCCTGGCCGCGCCCGCGCCCGGGGTGGCGCGATACGCGCGGTCGTGTGGCCGCGCCGGGCGAGCCACGGGAGGATGACGCCCATGAGCGCGGACCCGGACGACACCACGCAGGGCACGGGCGACGACCAGAAGGCCGAGGTCTACGACGTCATCGTGCTGGGCGCGGGCCCGGTCGGCGAGAACCTCGCCGACCGCACCCGTGCCGCCGGCCTGTCCACCGTCATCGTGGAGAACGAACTGGTCGGCGGCGAATGCTCGTACTGGGCCTGCATGCCCAGCAAGGCGCTGCTGCGGCCGGTGATCGCCCGCGCCGACGCGCGCAGAGTCCCCGGACTGCGGCAGCGGGTGGGCGGTCCGCTGGAGGTCCCCGCGGTGCTCGCCCACCGCGACGCCAACGCCTCGCACTGGCAGGACGACGCCCAGGTCAGCTGGCTCGACTCGTCAGGGATCGACCTGGTCCGCGGCCAGGGCAGGCTCGACGGGCCCCGCCGGGTCACGGTCGCGACCCCGGACGGCGGGACGCGGCGGCTCACCGCCCGGCACGCCGTCGTCCTGTGCACCGGCAGCCGCGCGGCACTGCCCCCGCTGCCGGGACTGGACGAGGCACACCCCTGGACCAGCCGGCAGGCGACCAGCTCACGGACGGTCCCCGGGCGGCTCGCGGTGGTCGGCGGCGGCGTGGTCGCCGCCGAGATGGCCACCGCCTGGCAGGCTCTCGGCTCGGCGGTCACCCTGCTGGTCCGCGGCCCCGGCCTGCTGGCCCGCATGGAGCCGTTCGCCGGAGAGCTCGTCGCCCAGGCGCTGACCGAGGCCGGGGCGGACCTGCGCACCCACACCACGGTGACCGGCATCCGGCGCGCCGGGGCCGGCGGCCCGGTCACCCTCAGCATCGAGGGCGAGGCCGGGGACGGCGGCGAGGAGCTGGAGGCCGACGAGGTGCTCTTCGCCACCGGGCGGGCCCCGCGCACCGACGACCTCGGCCTGGAGACGGTGGGACTGGACCCGGGCGGCTGGCTCGAGGTGGACGACAGCTGCCGGGTCCAGGGCGTGGCCGACGGCTGGCTGTACGCGGCGGGGGACGTCAACCACCGCGCGCTCATGACCCACCAGGGCAAGTACCAGGCCCGGATCGCCGGCGCGGCGATCGCGGCCCGGGCGCGCGGGGCACCGCTGGACGCCGGACGGTGGGGCGCGCACGCGGCGACCGCCGACCACGCGGCCCTGCCGCAGGTGGTCTTCACCGACCCCGAAGCCGCCTCGGTCGGGCTGACCGCCGCCCAGGCCCGCGACCAGGGGCACCGGATCCGCATCGTCGACCACGACCTGGCCAAGCTGGCGGGCAGCGCGCTCTACGCCGAGGGCTACCGGGGGCAGGCCCGGTTGGTGGTCGACGAGGACCGCGGCCGACTGCTCGGGGCGACCTTCGTGGGACCGGGCGTCGGGGAACTCCTGCACTCCGCCTCCGTCGCGGTCGCGGGAGAGGTGCCGCTGGAGCGCCTCTGGCACGCCGTACCCGCCTTCCCGACGATCAGCGAGGTCTGGCTGCGGCTGCTGGAGGCCTACCGGGACGCCGGGCCCGACGGAGACACGGGCTCCGGGGGATCCGGGGGCTCCGGGCAGGGCGGCTGACGCGGAGGCAGGCGGCGGAGCCGGTCACTCCGGCGCCACCACCGCACCCACCCAGGCCCCGGCCACCAGCAGACACGCGCACAGCTCGATCAGCACACTGGTGCCGATGGCCCGCATCACCAGCCGGGTCGACGCCCATGCCTCACCGTGCCGGCCCAGCCGCCGCCGCTCGACGCCGTAGATCCCGGCCACGAAGCCGAGCGGTGCGCCCAGCACCGGCACGGCGAAGAAGCCGACGATCCCGGCCGTCCCCGCCACCAGAAAGGTGCGCCGGGTGATGCCCGCTCCGCGCATCCGGCGGGCGGGCAGCAGCAACTTGAGGGCCTGGTTGAGCAGCAGCACACCGGTCGCCCCGGCCAGCACCGCCCAGGCCAGTGCGGTCTTCTCGGCCATCGACCACCACAGGACGCCCGCCCAGACGATGGGCGGCCCGGGAAGGCCCGGCACGACCACGCCGATCAGCCCGAGCAGCATGACCAGACCGCACAGCACCAGCTGCCACGTCCCCATGGCCCCAGCCTGCCGGAACGCCGGAAGGAGCGCCTGGCGGACCGGCCCCGGCGCGGCTGCCACCCGGCCCCGGACAGCCCGCTGACGGGACCCGGGCCGGCCACGGTCAGCGGGGCGCGTCCGCCCGGGACACCCAGCCGCGCTCGTAGGCGTGCCAGCCCAGCTGGAGCCGGGTCGTCACGCCGGCCAGCTCCATCAGCCGCTTCACCCGCCGCTGCACCGTGCGCAGCCCCAGGTCCAGCTGCCGGGCCGTACTGGCGTCCGTGAGACCGGCCAACAGCAGCGAGAGGATCTCCAGATCGGTGCCGTCCGGCTCGTGCGGGCCTTCCGGGCAGAGTTCCGCGCCCTCGTCCGGGCAGTGCTCCTCGTGTGGCGCGCCCCCGCCCAGGCGCAGCGGCATCGCCTCCGCCCACACCCCCTCGAACAGCGCCAGCAGCGCGTCCAGCAGGCCGCCGGCGTGCACCACCAGGGCGGCCGGTTCGGCGGCCCGTCCGGTCAGCGGCACGATCGCGAGCGTACGGTCGGCGATCACCAGGTCCGACGGCACCCGCTCGGCCACGCGCAGGCCGCGGCCCAGCTCCGGCCCCCAGTCGCCGGGACCGGCCGGGCCGGTCAGCGCGTCGCGTTCGATGACGACCCGGTGCATCACCCCGCCGGACGCCGCGGGCCACGGCTCCGGCGCACGGCCGGCGACCAGCGCGCACACCTCCTCGGCGGCCCCCCAGCGCAGCTGGGCGAAGCGCCGCGCCACCGGCCCGGCCCCCGCCACCACCTCCAGCGCGCCGGGTGTGTCGGGACCCTCCGAGCGGTACTCCTTGTCCAGCAGCTCCGCCGCCTGCGCGGCCCGCGCCAGCTCATGCCGGCGGCGGCTGAGCAGCGCACCCAGCGCCACGCCCGGCGGAGCCGCCACCCAGTGCCCCGGTCGCCCCGGCGACCGTGCCGCCAGTCCCTGCTGCTCCAGCCGGCGCAGGGTCCGCACGGCCTCCTCCTCGGAGAGGGTCAGCCGCTCAGCGAGATCGCCGACCTCGGCGGAGCCGAGCGCCACCAGCGCCCGATAGGCCGACTCCTGAGAGTCGTCCAGACCAATGGCATCAAGCACCCGATACTCCTCCCCGCATGTGGCGCCTCATCCTCGCACCGGTCGGGGGGCATGCAGCAGGGTGCCTTTCCTCACGTGCGGATCCGCAGCGCCCTTCCGGTCGTACCAGTCCGCACGTGCTGTTTGCGAACCCGCTGTCCCGGCACGCGGCGGCGTGGAGAATGTGGGCATGAGCCGGCAGGGGGCGGGGCGGGTACACGAGGACGACTGGTGGCGCGAGTTGTACGAGGCGGGCTCCGGCGACGCGGGCCCGGCCCGGGCGGGCGACACCCTGGACGACCGCGTCGACTCGGCGCTGAGCACCCTGGCCTGGCCGCCGCCCGGCCCGCCGCGACCCGACTCGCCGCCGACCGGCTCGCCGGACCGGGACGAGGTCCCCGCCCAGGCGGAGTTCGTCGGCGACCGGCCGCCCACCTATGACCCCGAACCCACCACACTGCCGCCCGCCGACCCCGCCGACCTGGCCGATCTGGTGCCGGACACCGTGCTGGACGGCGCCCACATCGGGCCGCTGACCCTGCGGGCCGCCTCGTTACGCGGCGACTCGGCGCGGTACCGCGGCGAACCCCGGCGGGACGCCCTGCTCATCGCCCGCTTCGGATCGGGCCGGTCCGCCCTCGTCCTGGCCGCCATGGCGAGCGGACCGCGGGCCGCCGAGGGAGCGCACCGAGCGGCGCGGGAGATGTGCGAGTGGATCGGCGGGGCGGTCGGCCGCAGCCACGCCCGTCTCGCCGAGGACATCCGGGCCGGGCGGCAGACCGCGCTCAGCTCGGGCCTGCACCGGCTCACCGACCGCGGACTGGGCCGGCTGCGGGCCCGCGCCGGCGAACTCGGACTCGACCCGGCCGCCTACACCGCCGTGCCGCGCTGTCTGCTGCTGCCCGCCGATCCGGCCTGCCGGACGCGGGTGTACTTCGGCGCCGGGGACGGCGGGCTGTTCCGGCTGCGGGACGGCGCCTGGCAGGACCTGGAACCGGCGGCCGAGGAGGCCGCGGACCAGGAGCGCGCCGAGGGGCCCGCGGCCGGGTACCGGTTCCGGGCCTGTGCCGCACGGCCGGGCGACACCCTGCTGCTGTGCACCCCGGGCCTGGCCGACCCGCTGCGCGGCGAGCCCGCGCTGGCCGAGCGGCTGGCCCGCCGGTGGGCCGGAGCGGAGCCCCCGGGCCTTGCCGGATTCCTCGCGGAGACCCAGGTGCGGGTGAAGGGGTACGCCGACGACCGTACGGCGGCCGCCG
Organism: Streptomyces sp. JLBT605; assembly: GCF_058215555.1. Classification (NCBI taxonomy): domain Bacteria; kingdom Bacillati; phylum Actinomycetota; class Actinomycetes; order Kitasatosporales; family Streptomycetaceae; genus Streptomyces; species Streptomyces sp. JLBT605. The sequence continues at coordinate 1,249,679 of NZ_CM177087.1, read as the reverse complement.
TCTGGGAGGCGTGAGCGAGCCCTCCGCGGCGTGCCCGAGCGGTCCCTCCGCGGCGTGTCCCAGCCGCACCGCCCTGCACAGCTGCCCGCGACTCCCTCGGAGCTGCCCGCCGCCGAGAGCTGCCCGCCGTCGGGACCGCCCGGCCTTGAGAGCCGCCTCACGCCGGCACGGGCACGATCACATCCGGCGTGTGTGGGCGCGGGCGCACGGGCATGCATCCCCTGAGCGCGCGTTCGAAGGCGTGTGATGCCGGACCAGCGGTGGACATCGGGGCGGGGGAGGAATGAAGCGTCGGTCTGCACAGCGAGGCGGCATGGACATCAGATGGCCGGACGAGGCGCCGGTGATCGAGGGGGAGTGGGGGCAGGGACTGAGAATCCGACTGCGGCACACGGAGTTGAGCGGGGTGGCGGAGGTCCGCCGGGAGCTGCGCGACCTGCTGCGCCACTGGGGCGCGCCGGGCCGTGCCGACGCCGCGGTGCTGCTGATCAGCGAGCTGGTGACGAACGCCCTGGTGCACACCGACGGCGACGCGGTGGTCACCGCCACTCTGGGCGACTCTCCCGCCGCGCGGGTGCGCGGCCGATTACACGTCGAGGTGCGGGACTTCACGTCCCGGCCGCCGGCCGCCCGCCCCTCGCCCGCATGCGGTGAGGAAGGCACCTCGGGGCGCGGACTGCTGCTGGTGGGCGCGCTTGCCGACGCCTGGGGCGTCACCGCACACGGCGTCGGCAAGGCGGTGTGGTTCGAGCTGGACGGCACGGCCGCCGGCTGAGCGGCTCAGCCGAACTGCCGCTCGATCTGCGCGAGTTTCTCCTCCAGGGAGTCCAGGCGCGGAATGGTCAGGGTGTCGTCCTCGGCGGTGAGGTCGACGGTGCGCGGCCGGTCCTTGCCGAAAGGACCGAGCAGGCCGGAGTCGGTGTCAGTCCCGGGGGTGTCCGAGGACTGGAGCGCGGGAAGGGAGGAGCGTGAGGGCAGCTGTCCGGAATCCGCTATAGCAGGGTCCGAGCCGAGCTGCGCCGGCTGCGCGGGGAGTGCCGCGACATCGACCTGTCGGCCACCGCGGCGGCCCCACACCCGGTGCTGCCGGTTGTAGGCCCTGATCCGCGCACGGTCCAGCTTCTCCTGGTCCCGCCGGCGGTCCCGGAGCTGCTCCTTCTGGCGACGGTCCTCCCGGACCTCCTCCACGGCCTCGTCCAGCGTCCGCACGCCCTCCAGCAGCATCAGCGACCAGGCGGCGAAGGTCTCCCGCGGGGCGCGCAGCCACCGCACCATCCGGATCTGCGGCAGCGGCCGCGGCACCAGCCCCTGCTCGCGCAGCGCCGCGCGGCGGGTCTGCTTCAGGGCCCGGTCGAAGAGGATGGCCGCCGAGAGCGACATGCCCGAGAAGAACTGCGGGGCGCCGGCGTGGCCCATGCCGCGCGGGGCGTGCACCCAGTTGAACCAGGCGGCGGCGCCGGCGAACAGCCACACCAGGAGCCGGGAGCCCAGCGCCGCGTCGCCGTGGCTGGCCTCGCGGACCGCCAGCACCGAGCAGAACATCGCGGCGCCGTCGAGCCCGAACGGGACCAGGTACTCCCAGCCGCCGGAGAGGCTGAGGTTCTGCCGGCCGAAGCCGACCAGGCCGTGGAAGGAGAGCGCGGCGGCCACCGCGGCGCAGCAGAACAGCAGCAGGTAGGAGGCGATGCCGTAGACGGCTTCCTTGCGCCGGCGGCGCTCCTCGCTGCGCTCCCAGGAATCCGAGGCCGCCTTGTCCTTGCCCTTGCCGTTCCGGCCGCGAGTGAGCACCGTCCCGGCCGTCACGACTCCGACGAGCGCCACGGCCACGGGCACGGCCCAGTCCAGCGATATGTCGGTCAGTCTCATGCGGCCCCTTGCCTCGCTTCGAATGGTGTTCTGGCCGTGGTACGGCCTACTCGCGCGACATCTTGGCGGAGTCGGGCCTTGCCTCAAGGGGTTTCCGGGCAAGAAGACGCCAACGGACGGTGGGGACACGCGGATAGGTGCGAAACGGTTCGAACGCTCGCTTGCTGCAAGCGACTTGCATTCTATTCACGGAATCCGTTCCGGTGGAATCGAAGCGATCAGCTTGCGGAACGGCGCTCGGCGGCGGGTACGGCGCGAGCGCGACGGGCGCCCCGACGCGGGTGGTCAGGCTTGCCTAAGTCGTGCCTGATCCGTGATGACTCGGTTTGACCTGGCGCGGAGGCCGCATATCGTTCCAGGGACGTATCTCAGGAGGACCCGAGTGGAGCAGCCCAGCGCCGAGACGGCGGCGCCGCCCCGCGTGCCGTTGCAGCGGCACTCGGTGCGCCGCCAGATCCTGGACGCCCTGCGCGGGGCCCTGGCCGGCGGCGACCTCGCCCCCGGCGAGGTGTACTCGGCCCCCGCGCTCGCCGAGCGCTTCGGGGTGTCCGCCACACCCGTACGGGAGGCCATGCAGCAGCTGGCCGGCGAGGGCGCCGTGGAGGTCGTCCCGAACCGCGGATTCCGGGTCGCCCGGCGCAGCGCCCGCGAGCTGGCCGAGCTGGCCGAGGTCCGCGCCCTGCTGGAGGTGCCGGTGGTGCTCTCGCTGGCCGAGACCCTCGCGCCCGAGCGCTGGGCGGCCCTGCACCCCTTCGCCGAGGCCACGGCGGTCGCCGCCGCCAAGGGCGACCGGGTCGCGTACCTGGAGGCGGATCGCGCGTTCCACCAGGCGCTGCTCAGCCTCGCGGGCAACGAGCAGCTGGTCGTCATCGCCGACGACCTGCACCGGCGGGCGCAGTGGCCGCTCGTTCCCGGCCAGGTGGTGCGCACCGCCGACCTGGTGGCGGACGCCGCCGAGCACACGGCGCTGCTCCAGGCGCTGGCCGCGCAGGATCTCGACCTCGTCGAGACCCTGGTCCGCGAGCACTTCTCGGGCCCGGTCTGATCCCGTTCCCCGCCGCGTCAGGTGCCGGGCCGGTTCCCGTCCGGCCGCCGCGTCAGGTGCCGGGCCGGTTCCCGTCCGGCCGCCGCATCAGGTGCCGGGCGAGGTCCCGTCCCCGCCGCGTCAGGTGCCGGGCGGGTTCCCGTCCGGCGACGGGCGCAGCTGCTCGGCGAGCCAGGACGGCACCCCGCCCAGCAGCCGCACCAGCCGCCTCGCCTCGGCGCGCAGCCGCCCGGCCTCCGGTTCCTCCTCGACCTCGGCCAGCGCCGCCAGCGCGGGCGCGATGCCGATCAGATAGCCCAGCTCCTCGCGGATGCGCAGCGACTCGGCGAATCCACGGCGCGCCTCGGCCAGGTCGCCGCTCAGCTCGGCCAGGGCGGCCAGGTGCCGCCAGGTGAAGGAGCGCAGCAGCTCGTCGCCGTGGGTGGCCGCACCGGCGTGCGCGCGCTGGAACGCGGCCTGCGCGCCGGCCGGATTCTGCGCCAGGTGCTGGGCGAGCAGGCCGCGCCGGAAGTCCAGCAGCGGACGGGCGGGTGAGCCGGGGGCGAGCAGCGCGGCCGCCCGGCCCAGCGCGGCCCGCGCCTCGTCGGCCCGGTCGCGCACCCCGAACAGCGTCGAGGCGTACGCCAGATGGCCGCGCTCGCAGGCGGCCGTGCCGCGGTGTTCGTCGCTGGTGACCAGCGCCTCCGCGGCGCGCAGCGCGTCCTCGGCGCACTCCCAGCCCTGTGCGGTGAACATGCACTGCTCGGTCAGCAGCGCGGTGCGCTTCAGCGCGGCGGCCGGGTCCGCCGCGGCGCGCGGGGCCAGCAGCTCGGCGGCGTCCGTCCAGCAGCCGCGTGACCTGAGCCGCCACACCGCCGTGTCCAGTGGGCCCCCCAGCCCCTCCCGCGCATCCGACGATCCAGACCGTGACATGGCGGTGTCCGCCACATTGCCCTCCCCAAGCGCCATGGAGCCGGAAGCCGTGAGCGAATCTCAGCACGGATCCGCGGGGGCGGCCAAGAGGTCGGTGTGAACGGATTCACAAAGCTTTCGTCCGCCCGTCACGGTGGGGTCGCTCGCCCGCGGCCCCGCGGCTCTCCACGGTTCTACCGGAAGACGGCACTCCGATGGTGGCGGCTTGTCAGCTCATCCGCAGGGCCAGGAAGAAGTCGAGCTTGTCCTCCAGCCGCGACAGGTCCCGGCCCGTCAACTGCTCGATACGGCCCACCCGGTAGCGCAGCGTGTTGACGTGCAGGTGCAGCTGGGTCGCGCAGCGGGTCCAGGAGCCGTCGCAGGCCAGGAACGCCTCCAGGGTGGGGATCAGCTCGGCCCGGTGGCGCCGGTCGTAGTCGCGCAGCGGGTCCAGCAGCCGGGCGGTGAAGGCGCGCCGCACGTCGTCGGGGACGAACGGCAGCAGCAGCACGTGCGAGGCCAGCTCCTGGTGGCCGGCGGCGCACACCCGGCCGGGCCGGGCCGCCGCGACCCGGCGGGCGTGCCGGGCCTCCTCCAGCGCGCCGCGCAGCCCCTCCGCCGAGTGCACGGTGGCGCTCACCCCGATGGTCAGCCGCCCGTCGCCGTCCAGCCCGCGGCCGAGCGGTTCGCGGACCGCGGCGAGCAGCCGGTCGGCGTGGAGCGCGGCGTCCTGCTCGTCGTCCGCGACGGCGGGCAGTGGCACCAGGGCCACCGCCTCGTCGCCGGTGTGCGCCACCGCGATCCGGTCCGAGGGCTCCGATCCGGTGGTGTCCGGCTCGACCAGCATCTCCTCCAGCAGCGACTGCGCGACCGGGCCGCCCGCCGGCTCGTCGCCGACCGGGCCACCCTCGCCCGGCAGCCCCCACTCCACCCGGGCCACCACGACCTGCCAGTGCGGGGCGCTGCCCAGCCCCGGCAGCAGCACCGGCGCGGCGACCCGCAGCCGGGCCGCGATCTCGGCCGGCGGCGCCCCCGCCTGGACCAGCTCCAGCACCTCCTGGGCCAGCCGCCGCCGCACGGTGCGGGCCGCGTCCCGCCGGTCCCGCTCCACCGCGATCAGCTGGGTGACGCCGTGCAGCAGGTCCAGCCGCTCCTCCGGCCAGTCACCGGCGTCGGCCTCCACCGCCAGCAGCCAGTCCGACAGCACCGTCTCGCGCACGTCCCGGGCGCCGGTGCGGGCGCCGCTGTGGACCGGGAAGAGCGAGTAGGTGCCGGCGCCGGGGACCACGACCCGGTAGGGGGCGCGCCGCCCGCCGCGGACCGCGGCCAGGTGCTCGCCCGCCAGCCGCGCGCACACCGCCGCGGGCAGCTCGGGCGCGGGCCGGTCCGGGGTGCCGCCGGGGTGCGCCCCGGCGATCTGCCGACCGGTGGGGGAGAGCACCCAGGCGCTCAGGTCGAGGTCGGAGCCGAGCAGATCGAGGATCACGTCCGGTCCGCCGCCGGCCGGGCCGGACGTCATCAGCCGCCGGTGCCGGTCGACGACCGCGGCCAGATCCCCGGCCCGCTCCCCGGACACCTGCCGCACCACGTGCTCGGTGATCGACGCGAACGACACGTCCTCGACGACCGAGAACAGCGGCAGCCGGTGCCGGGCGCACGCCTGAACCAGGTCCGCCGGGACATTGGCCAGCTCCGCCTCGCCGGCCGCGAGACCGGCGACCCCGGCCGCGGCCAGGATGCGCACGAAGCGCTCCGAGTCGGCGGGCTCGCGCCGCCAGGCCAGGCCGGTGAGCACCAGCTCGCCCCCGGTGAGATACCGGCTGGGGTCGCGCAGATCGGTCGTCATCACGCCCCGTACCGTGCGGTCCAGCTCCTCTTCGCCGCCGAGCAGTCGCAGGCCCAGGGCCTCGGTCTCCAGCAGTGCGCGCAGCCGCATGTCGTTGCCAGCCGATCTGTCGTGATGTTGCCGGTGGTATGCCGCGAGGTTTCCGGCCCCCGTCTTTCGTCTGAATCTACAAGACCTGCCCCCTGGCCAGCCAACCGCTTCATGTTTTCCGTGACTGCACCAGGTGGACACGGCGTCGGTGTACTTGCGTCAGGCCGCGTGCGGTGCTGTCTGGAGATCACATCTCGGGTCCGGACAGGGCCCAGGACAGGAACGGACTTCGAATACCCCCTCTCACCTCCCCACCGAACGATTCCGAGAAGAGATCACCATGGACTTCCTGCGCCCCGCCAGCTGGGAGGAAGCGCTCGCCGCCAAGGCCGAGCACCCCACGGCCGTGCCCATCGCGGGTGGGACCGACATCATGGTCGAGATCAATTTCGACCATCGGCGGCCCGAGTACCTGCTGGACCTGAACCGCATCGGTGAGCTGAGCGAGTGGGAGGTCAGCCCGGACGGCGGTACGGTCCGGCTCGGGCCCTCCGTCCCGTACACCCGGATCATGGAGAACCTGCGGACCGAGCTGCCCGGGCTGGCGCTCGCCTCGCACACGGTCGCCTCTCCGCAGATCCGCAACCGCGGCGGCGTCGGCGGCAACCTCGGTACCGCCTCCCCGGCCGGTGACGCCCACCCGGCGCTGCTGGCCGCCGGGGCCCAGGTCGAGGTCGAGTCCGTACGCGGCACCCGGCTCATCGAGATCGACGACTTCTACACCGGGGTGAAGCGCAACGCGCTGGAGGCGGACGAGCTGATCAAGTCCGTCCACATCAAGACCGCCGGCGGGCCGCAGCAGTTCTCCAAGGTGGGCACCCGCAACGCCATGGTCATCGCGGTGTGCGCCTTCGGACTGGCCCTGCACCCCGACAGCCGCGCCGTGCGGACCGGCATCGGCTCGGCCGCGCCCACCCCGGTCCGGGCCCGGGAGGCGGAGCGGTTCCTCGCCGCCGCGCTGGAGGAGGGCGGCTTCTGGGAGAGCGGCAAGGTGATCACCCCGTCGATCGCCAAGCAGTTCGCCGAGCTGTGCTCCGGCGCCTGCAACCCCATCGACGACGTGCGCGGGACCGCGAAGTACCGCCGCCACGCGGTCGGCATCATGGCCCGCCGCACCCTCGGCTGGGCCTGGGAGTCCTACCGCGGCGGTCGCAGCAAGGGAGAAGCACAGTGCGCGTGAACTTCACCGTCAACGGACGCAAGCAGACCGCCGACGACGTCTGGGAAGGCGAGAGCCTGCTCTACGTGCTCCGCGAGCGGCTCGGCCTGCCGGGTTCCAAGAACGCCTGTGAGCAGGGCGAATGCGGCTCCTGTACGGTCCGCCTGGACGGCGTGCCGGTGTGTTCCTGCCTGGTGGCCGCCGGGCAGGTGGAAGGCCGCGAGGTGGTCACCGTCGAGGGCCTCGCCGACTACGCCAAGGAGCGCGCCGAGGGGAGCTGCGCCACCGGAGCCTGCGGCACCAGCCTGGACCAGGCACAGCGGTGGCAGGCGCGCCCGTCCGGCGCGCACGCCGGCGAGCAGGGCGAACTCTCCCCGATCCAGCAGGCGTTCATCGACGCCGGCGCCGTGCAGTGCGGTTTCTGCACCCCCGGCCTGCTGGTCGCCGCCGACGAACTGCTGGAGCGCAACGCCGACCCGTCCGACGCCGACATCCGTGAGGCGCTCTCCGGCAACCTGTGCCGCTGCACCGGCTACGAGAAGATCCTGGACGCGGTCCGCCTGGCGGCCGCCCGCGCCGGAGAGGCGGTCTGACCATGGCCGACGTGACGCGTACGCCCACCGGCATCTCCCAGTCCAGCCAGACCAGGGGCGGCATCGGTGAATCCACCCTGCGCCCCGACGGCACCCTGAAGGTCACCGGCGAATTCGCCTACTCCTCGGACCTGTGGCACGAGGACATGCTGTGGGGGCACACCCTGCGCAGCCCGCACGCGCACGCCGAGATCCGCTCCATCGACATCTCCGAGGCGCTCGCCCAGCCCGGCGTCTACGCGGTCCTCACCTACGAGGACCTGCCGACCGACGTCAAGAACTACGGCCTGGAGATCCAGGACACGCCGGTCCTCGCGCACGGCCGGGTCCGCCACCACGGCGAGCCCGTCGCGCTGGTCGCCGCCGACCACCCCGAGACCGCCCGGCGCGCCGCCGCCAAGATCAGGGTCGACTACGCCGAGCTGCCGGTGGTCACCGACGAGGCGTCCGCGACCGCCGAGGACGCGCCGCTCATCCACGAGGGCCGCGCCGATCACCACGTCGATCACGTCCCGCACCCCAACATCGTGCACCGCCAGCCGATCGTCCGCGGTGACGTGGAAGCCGCCCGCGAGCGCGCGGACGTGATCGTCTCCGGCGAGTACGTCGTCGGCATGCAGGACCAGGCGTTCCTCGGCCCGGAGTCCGGGCTGGCGGTGCCCGCCGAGGACGGCGGTGTCGACCTGTACATCGCCACCCAGTGGCTCCACTCCGACCTGCGGCAGATCGCCCCCGTCCTCGGCCTGCCCGAGGAGAAGGTCCGGATGACGCTGTCCGGCGTCGGCGGCGCGTTCGGCGGCCGCGAGGACCTGTCGATGCAGATCCACGCCTGCCTGCTGGCGCTGCGCACCGGCAAGCCGGTGAAGATGGTCTACAACCGCTTCGAGTCCTTCTTCGGCCATGTGCACCGCCACCCGGCCAAGCTCTGGTACGAGCACGGCGCCACCCGGGACGGCAAGATCACCCACATGAAGTGCCGGATCGTGCTGGACGGCGGCGCCTACGCCTCCGCCTCCCCGGCCGTGGTCGGCAACGCCTCCTCGCTGTCAGTGGGCCCGTACGTCATCGACGACGTCGAGATCGAGGCCATCGCCCTCTACACCAACAACCCGCCGTGCGGCGCCATGCGCGGCTTCGGCGCGGTGCAGGCGTGCTTCGCCTACGAGGCCCAGATGGACAAGCTGGCCGCCGCGCTGGAGCTGGACCCGGTGGAGTTCCGGCAGCTCAACGCCATGTCGCAGGGCACCATCATGCCGACCGGGCAGCCGGTCGACTCGCCCGCGCCGGTGGCCGAACTGCTGCGCCGGGTCAAGGAGATGCCGCTGCCGCCTTCGAGGCAGTGGGAGGCGGCCGGTGAGGCGGTGGACGTCCGGGCGCTGCCCGGCGGCCTGTCCAACACCACCCACGGCGAAGGCGTGGTGCGCGGCGTCGGCTACGCCGTCGGCATCAAGAACGTCGGCTTCTCCGAGGGCTTCGACGACTACTCCACCGCACGGGTGCGGCTGGAGGTCGTCGGCGGCGAGCCCGTCGCCGTCGTGCACACCGCGATGGCCGAGGTCGGACAGGGCGGCGTCACGGTGCACGCGCAGATCGCCCGCACCGAGCTGGGGGTCACCCAGGTGACCATCCACCCGGCCGACACCCAGGTCGGCTCGGCCGGGTCCACCTCCGCCTCCCGCCAGACCTACGTCACCGGCGGCGCGGTGAAGAACAGCTGCGAGGCCGTCCGCGAGAAGGTGCTGGAGATCGGGCGCGCCAAGTTCGGCACCTACCATCCGGCGTGGGCCACCGCCGAACTGCTGCTGGAGGGCGGCAAGGTCGTCACCGACGGCGGCGAGGTCCTCGCCGACCTGGTCGACGTCCTTCAGGGCGAGGCGGTCGACATCGAGCTGGAGTGGCGGCACCGCCCCACCGAGGCGTTCGACCTGCGCACCGGCCAGGGCAACGGCCACGTCCAGTACTCCTTCGCCGCACACCGGGCGGTCGTCGAGGTCGACACCGAGCTGGGCCTGGTCAAGGTCATCGAGCTGGCCTGCGCCCAGGACGTCGGCAAGGCGCTCAACCCGCTGTCCGTGGTCGGCCAGATCCAGGGCGGCACCACCCAGGGCCTCGGACTGGCGGTCATGGAGGAGATCGTGGTCGACCCCGAGACCTCCAAGGTCCGCAACCCCTCCTTCACCGACTACCTGATCCCCACGATCCTCGACACGCCGACCATCCCCGTCGACGTCCTCGAACTCGCCGACGACCACGCCCCCTACGGGCTGCGCGGCGTCGGTGAGGCACCCACGCTCTCCTCCACCCCCGCGGTGGTGGCGGCGATCCGCCAGGCGACCGGCCTGGCCCTGAACCGCGTACCGGTACGACCCGAGCACCTGACCGGTACGTAGGCGGCGCCGCCCTGCCGAGCGGGCCGAACACCCTCCCCGCACCCCGCCCGGCAGGGCGAAGCCCCACCCCCCGACCCCCGTCCATCCCCGATCACCCCCCTCAACCCCCCGCACCACCCCCCCCGCGACACCCCCCCACAAGGTTCCTCGCCGCCCGGCGAGGACGCTTGCACCATCGCTTTCCGGGCCGTCCCCCCGGGTCGTGATGCCGAAGCAACATCCCAAATCCCGCGCACCGTGCGCGGGGGCCCCTATGAACCTTGGGAGTGGCACCGCATGACCCAGTCAACAGTCGAGCCCAGCACGTCCGCCGAGGACGCTGCCAACGGCTCCCGTCCCTCGGCCGGACGGTCATGGCTCGACCGGTACTTCCACATATCCGACAGAGGATCCAGCGTCGCGAACGAGGTGCGCGGCGGCATCACCACCTTCATGGCGATGTGTTACATCCTCTTGCTCAACCCGGTGATCCTGGGCAGCGCCGAGGACGTCAACGGCACCACTCTCGACCACGCCGGCCTGGTCACCGCGACCGCGTTCGCCGCGGCGCTGTGCACCCTGCTGATGGGCTTCATCGGCAAGGTCCCGCTCGCCCTCGCGGCCGGCCTCAACGTCTCGGCGGCCATGGTCAGCCAGGTCGTGCCGAACATGACCTGGCCGCAGGCCATGGGCATGTGCGTGATCTACGGCGTGGTGATCATGCTGCTGGTGGTCACCGGCCTCCGCGAGATGATCATGAACGCCATCCCGCTGCCGCTCAAGCACGCGATCACCATGGGCATCGGCATGTTCGTGGCGCTGCTCGGCCTGGTCAAGGCCGGTTTCGTGGGCGTCGGCAAGGGCGGCCCGGTCCAGCTCGGCACCGGCACCGGCGCACTCGTCGGCTGGCCGGTCTTCTTCTTCGCGGTGACCCTGCTGCTGATCTTCATGCTGCAGGCCCGCAAGATGCCCGGCGCCATCCTCATCGGCATCGTCGTCGGCACGATCCTGTCGATCGTGGTCACCAAGATCGGTGGCCTGAGCGACAAGGACTGGGGCGGCACCACCCCCGAGCTGCACGGCAGCGCCGTCTCCTCACCCGACTTCGGGCTCTTCGGCGATGTGGAGTTCGGCGGCTGGGACAAGCTGGGGGCGATCAGCGTCGGCATGATCGTGTTCACGCTGGTCCTGGCCGGGTTCTTCGACGCCATGGCCACCATCATCGGTGTCGGCACCGAGGCGAAGCTGGCGGACGACAAGGGCCGCATGCCGGGCCTGTCCAAGGCGCTGTTCGTCGACGGCGCGGGCGGCGCGATCGGCGGAGTGACCGGATCCTCCGGCCAGACCGTCTTCATCGAGTCGGCCTCCGGCGTCGGCGAGGGAGCCCGCACCGGCCTCTCCTCCGTGGTCACCGGCCTGTTCTTCGCGGTCTGCCTCTTCTTCACCCCGCTGACCCAGCTCGTCCCCGGACAGGTGGCGGCGGCGGCCCTGGTCGTGATCGGCTCGATGATGATGAGCGCCGCCGCGCACATCGACTGGAGCGACCGCTCGGTGTCCATCCCGGTCTTCCTGACCGTGGCGCTGATGCCGTTCACCTACAACATCACCGCCGGAGTCGGCGCGGGCGTGATCACCTACACCGCGATCAAGGCCGCCCAGGGCAAGTACCGCGAACCCGGTGCCTTCATGTGGGTCCTGACCGGCGTCTTCCTCGTCTACTTCGCCCTTGACCCCATCGAGCACTGGCTCGGTGCCAGTTAAGTCAGTAACGTCAGGCAAGGAGCTGATCACCGATGCTGGACATCGCTGCCGAACTGCACCGTTGGTGCCAGGAAGGGCGCGACTTCGCCGTCGCGACCGTGGTGGCCGTCGGCGGCAGCGCGCCCCGGCAGCCGGGCGCCGCCCTGGCCGTCGACGCCGAGGGCACCGCGGTCGGCAGCGTGTCCGGCGGGTGTGTGGAAGGCGCGGTCTACGACCTGTGCCACCAGGCCCTCCAGACCGGCGAGCCGGTCCGGGAGAGCTTCGGCTACTCCGACGAGGACGCCTTCGCCGTGGGCCTGACCTGCGGCGGAACCATCGACGTCCTCGTCACCCCGGTCCGGGCCGGCGACCCGGTCCGCAAGCCCTACGCCGACGCGCTGGCCGCCGCCGCCCGAGGGGAGGCGGCGGCCGCCGCGCGGATCGTCGGCGGCCCGGCCGCGATGCTCGGCCGCGCCCTGCTGGTGCGGCCGGACGGCGGCCTGCGAGGCACCCTGGCCGGTGCCCCGGTGCGGGACGGCGCCGCCCTGGACCGCACGGCCGCCGGCATCGCCCGCGCCATGCTGGACGCCGGCAGCACCGGCACCATCGCCATCGGCGCCGACGGCAGCCTCTGCGGGGAGCCGCTGGAACTGCTCGTCGAATCCAGCGTCCCCGCCCCCCGGATGATCGTCTTCGGTGCCATCGACTTCGCGGGCGCGCTGGTCCGCATCGGCAAGTTCCTCGGCTACCGCGTCACCGTCTGCGACGCCCGCCCCGTCTTCGCCACCGCCCAGCGCTTCCCGGAGGCCGACGAGGTCGTCGTGGAGTGGCCGCACCGCTACCTCGACGCCACCGAGGTGGACGGCCGCACCGTGCTGTGCGTCCTCACCCACGACGCCAAGTTCGACATCCCGCTGCTGGAGCGCGCGCTGCGGCTGCCCGTCGCCTACGTCGGCGCCATGGGATCCCGGCGCACCCACCTGGACCGGCTCGCCCGGCTCCGCGAGGTCGGCCTCAACGAGCTCGAACTGGCCCGGCTGCGCTCCCCGATCGGCCTCGACCTGGGGGCCCGTACGCCCGAGGAGACGGCCCTGTCCATCGCGAGCGAGATCGTGGCGAACCGGCGCGGCGGCAGTGGCATGCCCCTAACGGGGGCCCACACCCCGATCCATCACGACGGCGAACCGCTCGCCGGACACGGGCGGTTCGATTCGGTCGCCTGACGCGCAGTCAAGGTCCGTCCGCCACTCGGAGTAGGACACGGTTGCCGGACCGGCGGCGGCGCGCGGAAATGGAGGGGTGCGCAGCAGACCCGCCATCCTCACCGCCGCTACCGTCGCGGCCGTCGCGGCCACCGCCGCCGTCCCCGCGCTGACCGGCATGGCCGCGCCCGCCGTCCCCTCGCAACCCGCCGACCGCTTCTACACGCCCCCGGCGGACAACGACGCCTACCGGCACGTCATGCAGCTGATGAAGCGTCGGGCCTACCGGGACGCCGCCGGTGTCCTCGCCATGATCCGCACCCCGCACGCGGTCTGGTACGGCGACCAGACGCCCGCCGTCGTGGAGCGCCAGGTGCGCGCCACCACCCGGCGCGCGGCCCGTCAGCACAAGGTGCCGGTCCTCGCGCTCTACGACGTGCCCGGCCGCGACTGCGGAAGCTACTCGGCCGGCGGCGTCCGCAGCACCACCGAGTACCGGGCCTGGATCGACGCGGTCGCCCGCGGCATCGGCGACCGGGAGGCCCTGGTCATCCTGGAGCCGGACTCGCTGGCGCTGCTGCCGCAGGACTGCCCCGGTGGCGGTCCGGACGGCGACGCCGCGGCCGACCCCGGCACCGGCACGGACCCGGGCGCGGACCACGACCCGGACCACGACGCGCAGGCCGACCCGGACCACGACGGCGGCCGGGACCAGGACACCGACCCGGACGCCGAGCCGGATCCGGATGCCGGCGCCGATCCGGATGCCGGGCTGGACGATCCGGACACCGATCCGGAAGTGGACCCCGACGCCGACCTCGACCCGGACGCCGCCGCCCCCGACACCGCGTACCCGTCCGGGCCCGGCAAGGAGGCACCGGTCGACCCCGACGACCTGGTGAACGACGCCTACGACGCCTTCCCGTGGTCCGGCGCGCAGGACAGGCCGTCCGCCGAGCGCGGCTACGCCGGCCGGGCCGACCGGGCCCTGGACGGGGACGCGCCGGAGGCGGACGGGCTCGCGCCGGACGGGCTCGCGCCGGACGGTCTCGCGCCGGGCGGAGCCGGCGAGGCCGCGGACGCCCTGGAGGGACCGGTGCCCAGGTCCGGCTCGCCCGGCGGCCCCGCGCGCAGCTCCGGTTCGGCCGACGCCGGGCCGGCCGACGCCCGGCCGGCGCTCCCCGGTTCGGCCGGGGCTCCCCCCGCCACGGCCGACGCGGCCGAGGCGCGGACGGGGTCCGGCGGGGCCCCGCCGGTCCCCTCCCCGCCCCGCTCGAAGGCGTCCCCCTTCGCGGCCAAACCAGCCGACCAGCGGACCGCCGCCCGGTTCGGGGAGATCAACTACGCGGTCGCCACCCTGGAACCGCTGCGCCGCACCCGGGTCTACCTCGACGCCGGCCACTCCGCCTGGCACACCGTGCCCAGCATCGTGACGCGGCTGCTGGCGGCCGGGGTCGAGCGGGCCACCGGCTTCTACCTGAACGCCTCCAACTACCAGTCCGGCGCTGCCACCACCTGGTACGGCCGGCTGATCTCCTCCTGCCTCGCCTACGCCGCCCGGGGCAAGGACCCCGCCTCGTGCCCCACCCAGCGCTGGCGCCGGGCCCGCGCGCGGGCCTGGATGGACTCCCGGCTCGGCGCGGTCGACCCGTCCCGGATGAAGCACTTCGTCACCGACACCAGCCGCAACGGGCGCGGGCCCTGGAAGCCGCGACCCGACCGTCACCCGGATCCGCAGGACTGGTGCAACCCGCCCGGCCGCGGCCTGGGCGCCCGGCCCACCACGCGCACCGGGCATCCGCTGCATGACGCGATGCTGTGGGTGAAGACGCCGGGGGAGTCGGACGGGCTGTGTCTGCGCGGCACCGCCGGGCCCCGGGACCCCGAGCGCGGCACGGTGAACCCGCGCGCCGGGAAGTGGTTCGCGGCCCAGGCCATCGAGCTGGTGCGGCGGGCGCAGCCGGCCATCCGCCCGGTGTGGGTGGGGATGGAGGGCGCCCGCGGACTCTTCCCGGCCGCCCCGCTGTCGCCGGAGGAGCCGGCCACGTATGACCGGGGAAAGGACGGGTACCCGAACAGGCCCGGGCCGCGGGAGACACCGGGAGGTGTGCGACCGCGGTCCAGCAGCTCACCACGTTCGGAGGTGCACCCATGACCCTCATCCGGCAGCCCTGCGGCGACGGCGGCAGGCTGACCGCGACCTCGCCGCCCACGCACCCCGACCCGGTGCCGCCCAACCCGACACCGCCACCGGGTCCCGGCCCCGGCCCGACCCCCGGACCGACCCCCGGCCCGGCGCCGGGCCCCCAGCCGCAGCCGCCCCCCGGCCCGTCGCCGGACCCGATCCCGAAGCCGCCGGGACCCGATCCGGTCCCCGACCCCTCGCCGCAGCCGGGCCCACTGACCCGCGGCCACGCCTGATCCGCGGGCGCCCCTCGTCCCCGGGCGGGAACCATCCTCCTGCCCGGGGACGATTCACGCGCGCGGCCCGCCATGCCATGATCACCCCCATGAGCGAGCCGATCACCGTGGTCCAGCGTCAGCTCGACGCCTACAACGCCCACGACCTGGAGGCGTTCAGCGACACCTACGCCCGCGACGTGACCATCGACCTGCGCGACGGGACGCGGATGACCGGCCGTGAGGCGCTGCGCGAGAGGTACGGGCCGGTCTTCGAGCAGGGGCGCTGCCGCGCCGAGATAGCCGCCCGGATGACGGAGGGCGACTGGGTGATCGACCATGAGATCGCGCACGGGATCGCGGAGGAGCCGGTGCGCGTGCTCGTCGCCTACCGGGTCCGCGACGGCCGCATCGACACGGTGCGGTTCTTCGGCTGACGTCCTCGGAGCGTGGAGCCATGACGAAGAACGGACCCCAGCCCGTACTCACCCGCCGGGAACTCAACCGCGCCACCCTGGAGCGGCAGTTGCTGCTGCGCCGGGCCCGGCTGACGGCCCTTGAGGCGGTGGAGCACCTGGTGGGGCTCCAAGCGCAGTCCGTCAAACCGCCGTACCACGCGCTGGCGGCCCGGCTGGCCGGGTTCCGCCCCGAGGCGCTCTCGGAGCTGCTCGCCACCCGCCAGGCCGTGCGGATCTCCCTGATGCGGTCGACCATCCACCTGGTCAGCACCCGGGACTGCCGGACGCTGCGGCCCCTGGTCCAGCCGATGCACGACCGCGCCTTCCAGGCCAACCACGGCAAGCGGCTGGACGGGGTGGACCTGGCGCGGCTGGCCGAGCTCGCCCGTGAGCTGGTCGAGGAAGAGCCGCTCACCTTCAAGGCGCTGGGCGAGGCGCTGCTGCCCCACTGGCCCGACCGCGCCCGGCAGGACCTGGCGATGGCGGCCCGCACCGTGCTGCCGCTGGTCCAGGTCACCCCGCGCGGGCTGTGGGGCGCGAGCGGGCCGATCGCGCACACCACCGCCGAGACCTGGCTGGGCGCCGGGCTCGACCCGCGGCCCGACCTGCCCGGTGTGCTGCTGCGCTATCTGGCCGCCTTCGGTCCGGCCTCGGTGCGCGACATCCAGACCTGGTGCGGACTGACCCGGCTGCGCGAGACGGTCGAAGGACTAAGGCCAAGGCTGCGGACCTTCCGAGACGAGCAGGGCGTGGAGCTGTTCGACCTGCCGGACGCCCCGCGGCCCGCGCCCGACACCCCGGCCCCGCCGCGCTTCCTGCCCGAGTACGACAACGTCCTGCTCTCGCACGCGGACCGCCGCCGGATCGTCAGCGACGCCGGCCGCCGCCGGATCTGGCAGGGCAACCAGGCGTACTGCTCCTTCCTGGTGGACGGATTCGTCGCCGGCACCTGGCGCATCGAGACGGCCCCCGACACCGCCACCCTCCTGGTGCGCCCCTTCGAACGGCTCAGCGGCCCGGACCGGGCGGCACTGGAGACGGAGGCGGCGGGCGTCCTGGCGATGACCGCGCCGCAGGCCGCCCCCGACATCCGCCTCCAGGAGCCCTGAGCACCCCGCGAGTGCCTCCGGCGGATGCCCCACCCCCAAGCCGCCCCGCCGACCGCCCCTCACGGACGTCCGACCCGGGCAGCAAGCCCGCCCCGCGGCTTACGGCAGCAGGCCCGCGCGGCGGGCCTCGACGACGGCCTGCAGGCGGGTGTGCGCGCCCAGCTTCCGCATCGAGGACCGCAGATAGCTCTTGACCGTCTCCGGCCGCAGCCCCAAACGCTCGGCCGCCACCGCGTTCGTCGCCCCCGACGCCACGCACACCAGCACGTCCACCTCGCGCGGCGACAGCTCCACCCGCCGCCCGGCCGGCTGCCCGCCCGGGTCGGCGGTGCCCGAGCAGGCGCGGGCCAGCCGCCCGCAGGCCGCGAGCATCTCCTCCCGCAGCCGGGGGTCGGCCACCCGGCGGGCCAGCGCCCGCAGATCGCCGTGTGCCTCACGGACCTCCTCCCACACCGCGGGATCGGCGTCCGCCGGCTGCCGTGTCACCGACAGCAGCCGCTGCGCCTCGTCGTACACCGCCAGCGACTGCTCCAGTTCGCGCGCCGCCTCCACCGCCGCGGTCAGCGGCCGGTCGCCGAGGGCCAGCGGCTGCCGCAGCGCGCCGTACAGCACCCCGCGCACCCGCTGCCGGACGACCACCGGCACCGCCAGCACCGAGCGCAGCCCCTCGGCGGCCACGGCCGCGTCATACTCATGGCTGATCGCCCGCGAGACCGGATAGTCCGCCACCGCGACCGGGCGGGACAGGGTCATCGCCTTCCCGCCCAGACCGTTCCCCGGGCTCACCGCGAGCCCCCGCAGCGAATGGGTGACCGTCCCGTGCAACTCGGAGATGCGGAACGCCCGTTCCGCCGAGAACAGTCCACCGAACGTCACGGGTAAACCGCCGCGCCGCCGCATCCGCAGCAGCGCCGTCCGCACATCGACGGCCCTGTCCGGCTCCGCCACGGCTTTCTCCCCTGGGTAGCGGTACCCCCCGTTCGGGGGTGGTGAGACTCAGATCACCCGTCGCACGATGCTAGCGAGCAGTACGGCAACGAGGAGGACATGTGACGGCAACGGTTCCGACCGATGACTTCCGGGCGGCGCGGGACTTCCTGCTCCGGCACCGCGAGGACTACACGGCGGCGTACGAGGGATTCAGCTGGCCGCGCCCGGAGACGTTCAACTGGGCCCTGGACTGGTTCGACCACATCGCGCACGGCAACGCCCGCACCGCCCTCCACATCGTCGAGGAGGACGGCCGCGAGACCCGCGTGTCGTTCGGCGAGATGTCCGTACGCTCCGACCAGGCGGCGCGCTGGCTGCGGGAGAAGGGCGTACGGTCCGGCGACCGGATCGTCGTCATGCTCGGCAATCAGCGCGAGCTGTGGGAGACCGCGCTGGCCGCGATGAAGCTGCGGGCCGTCGTCATCCCCGCCACCCCGCTGCTCGGCCCGGCCGACCTGCGCGACCGGATCGACCGGGGACGCGCCCGCCACGTCGTCGTACGGTCCGCGGACACCGACAAGTTCGCGGACGTGCCAGGCGACTACACCCGGATCGCGGTCGGCGAGGAGGTCGCCGGCTGGCTGGCGTACGACGACGTCTACCAGGCGCCCGCGGAGTTCGCGCCGGACGGCCCCACCCGCGCCACCGATCCGCTGATGCTGTACTTCACCTCCGGCACCACCGCCCAGCCCAAGCTCGTCCAGCACACCCACACCTCGTACCCCATCGGCCACCTGGCCACCATGTACTGGATCGGGCTGAAGCCGGGCGACGTCCACCTCAACATCTCCTCCCCCGGCTGGGCGAAGCACGCCTGGTCCAACCTCTTCGCCCCGTGGAACGCCGAGGCCACCGTCTTCATCCACAACTACACCCGCTTCGACGCCGGCCGCCTGATGGCCGAGATGGACCGGGCCGGCGTCACCACCTTCTGCGCCCCGCCCACCGTGTGGCGCATGCTCATCCAGGCGGACCTCAGCCAGCTGGGAAACCCGCCCCGCGAGGCCGTCGCGGCGGGCGAGCCGCTCAACCCCGAGGTGATCGAGACCGTCCGGCGGGCCTGGGGCGTCACCATCCGGGACGGCTTCGGGCAGACCGAGACCGCCGTCCAGGTCGCCAACACCCCAGGCCAGCCGCTCAAGCCGGGCTCCATGGGCCGCCCGACGCCCGGCTTCGCCGTCGCCCTGCTCGACCCGGTCACCGGCCGCCCCGCCGACGAGGGCGAGATCAGCCTCGACCTGTCGGCGCGCCCCGTCGGGCTGATGACCGGCTACGAAGGCGACGCGGAGCGCACCGCCGAGGCCATGGCGGACGGCTACTACCGCACCGGGGACATCGGCGCCCGGGACGCCGACGGCTACATCACCTACA
Organism: Streptomyces sp. JLBT605; assembly: GCF_058215555.1. NCBI lineage: Bacteria > Bacillati > Actinomycetota > Actinomycetes > Kitasatosporales > Streptomycetaceae > Streptomyces > Streptomyces sp. JLBT605. The sequence goes on along the minus strand of NZ_CM177087.1, from coordinate 1,230,550 downwards.
TCGGCCGCGCCGACGACGTGTTCAAGGCCTCCGACTACAAGATCTCGCCCTTCGAGCTGGAGAGCGCGCTGCTGGAGCACGAGGCCGTCGCCGAGGCCGCGGTCGTCCCCGCCCCCGACCCCATCCGGCTCGCCGTGCCCAAGGCGTACGTGGTGCTCGCCGACGGCTGGGAGCCCGGCCCGGACACCGCAAAGGCGATCTTCGCCCACTCCCGGGCCGTCCTCGCCCCCTACAAGCGCATCCGCCGACTGGAGTTCGCCGAACTGCCCAAGACCGTGTCCGGCAAGATCCGCCGCATCGAGCTGCGCGAGCGGACCGCGCAGGATGGCTCCAACGAGTTCAGCGAGGAGACCTCATGACCGCCCCCGCCCCGACCGACTCCGCCGCTCCACCGGCCGCCCCGCAGCTGTCCTACGCCAGCGGACCCGCCGAGACCCCGCTGCTCGGTGACACCATCGGAGCCAATCTGGCCCGCACGGTGGCGCGCTTCGGTGACCGCGAGGCCCTGGTGGACATCCCCAGCGGCCGCCGCTGGACCTACGCGGAGTTCGACGACGCGGTCGAGGAGGTGGCCCGGGGGCTGCTCGCCAAGGGCGTCGACCGGGGGGACCGGGTCGGCATCTGGGCCGTCAACTGCGCCGAGTGGATGCTGATCCAGTACGCCACCGCCCGCGTCGGCGCCGTCATGGTCAACATCAACCCGGCCTACCGCCTGGACGAGCTGCGCTATGTCCTGCGGCAGGCCGGGATCTCGGTGCTCGTCGCCTCGATCGCGCACAAGACCAGCGACTACCGTGCCATGGTCGAGCAGGTCCGCGCCGACTGCCCCGCCCTGCGCGAGGTCGTCCACATCGGCGACCCGACCTGGGACGAGCTGGTCGCCGCCGGCGCGGACATCGCCCCCGAGCGGCTCACCGAGCGCGAGGCCCAGCTCTCCTGCGACGACCCGGTCAACATCCAGTACACCTCCGGCACCACCGGCTTCCCCAAGGGCGCCACCCTCTCCCACCACAACATCCTCAACAACGGCTACTTCGTGGGGGAGATGATCGGCTACACCCAGCTGGACCGGGTGTGCGTGCCGGTGCCCTTCTACCACTGTTTCGGCATGGTGATGGGCAATCTCGCCGCCACCAGCCACGGCGCCTGCGTCGTCATCCCGGCCCCCTCCTTCGACCCGGTGGCCACCCTCAGCGCCGTCGAACGGGAGCGCTGCACCTCGCTCTACGGCGTTCCCACCATGTTCATCGCCGAGCTCAACCTCCCCGACTTCGCCACCTACGACCTCTCCTCGCTGCGCACCGGGATCATGGCCGGCTCGCCCTGCCCGGTGGAGGTCATGAAGCGGGTCGTGGCCGAGATGCACATGGCCGAGGTGTCCATCTGCTACGGCATGACCGAGACCTCGCCGGTCTCCACCCAGACCCGCCGCGACGACGACCTGGAGCGCCGCACCGGCACGGTCGGCCAGGTACTGCCGCACATCGAGGTCAAGGTGGTGGACCCGGCGACCGGCGTGACCGTGCCCCGCGGCACCAGCGGCGAGCTGTGCACCCGCGGCTACTCGGTGATGCTCGGCTACTGGGAGCAGCCCGAGCGCACCGCCGAGGCGATCGATCCGGCCCGCTGGATGCACACCGGCGACCTGGCGGTGATGCGCGAGGACGGCTACGTCCAGATCGTCGGCCGGATCAAGGACATGATCATCCGCGGCGGTGAGAACGTCTACCCGCGGGAGATCGAGGAGTTCCTGCACGCCCATCCCAAGATCGCCGATGTGCAGGTGGTGGGCGTCCCGGACGAGAAGTACGGCGAGGAGATCCTGGCCTGCGTGATCCTCCGCGACTCCTCCGACGCCCTCACCCTCGAGGAGCTCACCCGCTACTGCGACGGCCGGCTCGCCCACTTCAAGGTCCCGCGCCACCTACGGATCATGACGGAGTTCCCGATGACCGTCAGCGGCAAGGTACGCAAGATCGAACTGCGCGAGCGGGGCGTCATGGGGTGACCGGCGCGGACCCGTCGGACGGCTCTGGCCTGGCCACGTCCAGCCGTGGCCGCGTCTAGCCCTGGCCGCAGTTCTCCGCCGGCCGCACGGCCGCGACCAGTGCGGCGGGGACGCTCCGCAGTTCGCGGTCCCCGCCGCTGCCGGTCCACACCGACACGCCCTGCGGGCCGCCGCTCACCAGTTCGCCGCAGAAGACCGAGGTCCGCGTGGTGACCCGGACCAGATGGCCCGGTGATCCGGGCGTGGTCAGCCAGGCCACCGCCACCGCGGCGGCGACCAGCACCACCCCGGTCAGGCAGCACACCGCGGCGGCCAGCAGCGACCGGGTGACCCTCTGGACCTCCCGCGCGGTCCAGCGGCGCAGCGCCTGACCGCCGAGCGTGATCTCCTCACCCGGCCGCCCGTACGACGCCCGCACGGCCAGCAGTGACCCCGCCACCAGCAGCAGGAAGGAGCCGCCCAGCAGCGCTGTCGCCGCGGTGCGGGCGCCGTCGGGCAGATCGGCCAGGTTGTCACGGCCCTTGAGCACGACCAGAACGGCCAGCAGCGCGGTCAGCCCGGTCAGTCCGGTGCGCCACCCCTCGGCCTGTCGGCGCAGCTCCGGGAGCTGCTGGAACTCCAGTTCCCGCGCCAGTTCCGCCCACCGGCGGTCCGACCGGGCGCTCACGCCGACGTCCCGCGGACCCGCCAGCTCGCTCCGCAGCCGAGGAAGACGGCGTCCGGTGGCTGGCCGGGATGGGCGTAGCCGCATTCGCAGAACAGCACCTCGGCGGCGAGTACATCGGGCACCCGGACCGGTGCCGGGGCGCGGCCGCCCGCGATCCGGCGCAGCAGCCCCTTGGTCCCGCTACCGGGGGCGCCCCGCGGATAGTCCACAGCCATATGGCCCGCGCATCCGGGGCAGTGCCCCTCGACGCGCACCGTGCGGCCGTCCTCGACCAGCCGCTGGGTGAACGCGGCGCCGGTCTCCCCGAGGTCGCGCTCGACGTAGCCGACGGCGAAGTCGTGTTGGCGCGCCGCGGGCTGGGGTGTGCCGGTCATGCGTCCGCCCCTTCCGCGTCGGCGCCCTCGGCGTCGGTCGGTTCGCCGGGCAGGCCGGAGAGGTCCAGTGCGAACAGGCCGGCGTACTGGGCCAGACGGCCTCGCACCCATGACTCGCTCTCCCCGGTCGCATGGGCGGCAAGGGCCACCTGGGCGGGTTCGACCCGGCCGCTGAGCGCGGGCAGCATCCCGTCCAGCCGGACGGAGAGGATCACCAGGTCCTGCCAGAGCGGGAGCACCTCCGGCGGGTCGGGGATGTCCGTCTCGGGCAGCAGCGGCCGGTACGGCGCGAGCCGTCGCCAGGTCTGGGCCACCTCCTCGCCAAGCCGCCCCGCGATACTGACCAGATCGAGCGGGACCAGCGGCTCGTCCGGCGCGGAGACCCGATGCCCGTCGTCAAGCGCGATCAGATCGCGCCCATCGGGCTCCGCGGAGCGCAGGCCCTCCACCGTCTCGCAGGCGAGCTCCGGGACCAGGGCGCCGATGGCGCGCAGCGGTGCCAGCCGCTGGTACGCCGTCGCGGCGTCGGTCCCGATCGCGCGCGCGTACCGCGCCAGTTCCAGACAGGTCAGGGGCTTCCACACGGGTGCGGGGAAGTCTTCGTCCGACCCCGACCCACTGTGGTCCAGCAGCGCCTGTGACTCCCGCCAGGTCGGGCGAAGCGCGGCCAGTTCCCCGGGCAACCGGGGCAGCGTCAGGCCGAAGCGCTTGGCCTGCTCACCGGCCAGCTCCCACACGGCCGCCAGCGGAACCTCCAGCCGGACGCCGGCGGAGAACAGCACATCGCCGGAGGGCCGCGTGGCCGGGTAGTCGGCCTCGTCGAAGGTTACGTCCTTGCCCGACAGGGCGAAGCGGGTGGGCACGGACAGCTCGGCCCAGTGCTCGATCAGACTGATGTCGGTGGGGAGTTCGACGCCGATCTCCCTCAACTCATCGACACATTCCGCGAACGCGTCCATCCCCATCTGGTAGGGACGGCAGAGGGCCAGCTCTTCCAGGGTCAGGCCACGCTCCAGGCGGCCGCCCGTGTCATCGATATGGGGGACGAGCTCCGCGGCGGCGTAGGGGACCAGCTCGTCGTCGGGCGCGACGCCGTCAAGTCGCAGGTACTCAAGTCCCAGGCGCGGGGCCAGGTCGGCCAGGTCCTCCTGCGCCCCCGCCGGCGACACGTCCCACTCGGCGGCCAGCTCCACCGTGGCCGCCCAGCGCAGCACCCACCGTCCGTCCGGCTCCTTGTGGCAGTATCGCCGGACCAGCAGGCGGAGAACGTCGTCGAGCGCCGTCCATGCCCCGACCGCTTCGGCGGCGGGCGTCGACCAGCCGAGCCAGCCGAAGGCGGAGAGCCGCTCCAGGACCTCAGCCGGCTCGGTGTACGTCTGCTGGGCGATCTCGCACACCTCCCACGGTTCCCTGACCCGCCACATCATCGTGGAGTACTGGTGCTTCTCCTCCTGCATGAAGAGCAGGGCGAGGTCCGCGTCGGTGCACACATGGTCCTCGTGATGAGGAGGCACCTCGGGGAAGGGAGCCCCGCGGAGCGGGGCGAAGCGAGCGCATCGGCGGATCAGCTCGCCGAGCGGCAGCCGCAGGTCCCGCGACGCCCACACCAGCCCCGCCAGGTCCAGCGGGCCGTCCAGCTTCAGCCTTTCCCTCTTCCCCACCGCTCCCGACAGGGCGTCGGTGATGGACTTCTCCGCGGCCGTGGGGATCCAGCCCGGATCGGGGGCGGACATCGGCGGTGGCGCCAGTTCCGGGTGGACGACGCGCATCCGCCGGAGCACCCGCAGCACCTCGCCGACCGGCACCCGATCCGTGGCGGCCTGGGAGATCACCTTGCGCCAGTCCCGCTGGGCGTTGGTGCAGATCGCGGCGTCCCCCGCGTCGGGCACGGGATGGCCGGCCAGGGAAAGGGGGGCCGCTTGCCCGCCCTCGGCGTGCCGTCGGTCCAAGGCCGCCGAGCGCCAGGGCCGGACCCGGCCCAGCAGGTCGTAGTCGGGCCGCAGCTCGCCGCCCAGCACCACCGCGTCCGGGTGGAACCATCCGAGGGTGTCCAGATCCCGCACCTCTCCGCCGCCAGGCGGGCGGCCGGTCAGCGGGGCCTTCACCCCCTTGCCGCGCAGCGCCTGCCAGACCGCGCGGGCCACCGGCCGGCTCTGGCTCTCCAACTGCCACAGCCATTCCATGGTGAGCTCGGGCCATTCCGGGATGGCGTCGGCGCCCTCCCGCCAGGTGCGGCGCGCCCACGTCCCGTCGTATGACAGGAGCTTGTTGCGGTCCACACTCAGCCGCCCCGCGTGGGCGCCGGTCAGGTTGAGCACGTAACCGAAGGGCGACCGGTCCGTGGTGATGCCGTCGCACAGCAGGGCGCCCGCGCCCTTGACCCACCACAGCACCCCCGGAACCGCCTCCCGTGCCGATGGCCCATGCCGCAGCGCGCCCGGCTCCCAGACCGTCGAACGGCCCGGCGCGTCGGACGCCTCCAGCCGGACTTCGCTGACGCGGACCAGCCGCAGCAGTGTGCTGACGCACGACAACCCGGCCAGCTCGTCGTCGTCGCGCAGATAGAGCCGCACCCGGGTCCCGCCCTCGGGGCGGCCGTCCTCACCGTCGTCCAGCTGGCGCTGCACCCGGAACAGGCTGCCGCTGCTGGGGATGTCGACCCGCAGCGCGTGCTCCGCGGGGATGCCCTCAGGGCTCACCTGACGCGTCACCAGCGTCATCTCGTCGGCCAGCATGAAGTAGCTGAGGACGCCGATGCCGAACCGGCTGTTGGGGTAGAGCCGCAGCGAGGGGTCCAGGCGCAGCCAGTTCGCCTGCTCGCGGCGGAAGGTGCGGGACTGCTCGAAGCGGCTGCCGGCCCGGATGAAGGTGTTCTGCAGCTGCTCCAGCCCCATGCCGACGCCGTTGTCACGGCACTCGACGTACCGGCCCCGGGAGTCCTCGCCCTGGACGACCGTGATCCTGCCGGACCAGGCGGCGGGCCGCTGCCCCTTGCGGCGCAGATAGCGCCACCGCATGTCCCGGTAGCGGCAGGCGTCCATGGCGTTCTGGTACAGCTCCCGGATGGCCAGCGCCGGGTCTCCGTACAACTGCTGGCCCATGAGCAGTGAGCGCACCTCGGTCTGCGCCAGATGGAACCGCAGCAGCGGGACCTCGTATGCCGGGCGGCCGGCTGCCGCGCCCGGCCGCAGCTCGCGTGAGGTGATCCGGGTGGGGACGGCGGCGAGCAGCGCGGCCTCCTTCTCCGGGATCCGGGCGGCTGACTTCCGGGTGGCCTCGGCCAGCGCGTCCGCCCGCTCGGCCAGCTCGGTCAGCGCGGAGTGCAGGGCCTGATGCGGGCAGCGCACGTCCATGTGCAGCTCGCCACGGCCGCCCTCGTCCGGCAGCCAGTCCAGGGACGGGCGGCGGACCACCCGGACCACGTCGGCCGGGCGCACCGGGTCGGAGACGGCCAGATGCTCGGCGATGACGGCGGGAAAGGTCCGCACATCGGCGGCGAGGGCCGCCGCCAGACGCAGCAGCGCGCCCAGCGGACGGGCCCGGAAGAGCTGCCGGCCGTCGGGCAGGCGCACCATCGACGGGCACGGACCGGCCGGCGTATCGTCCGGCGGGGCGTCCACCCCTACGCCGGCGGCCAGCCGCCGCAGCGCCTGGGAGAGTTCGTCGACCCGGCCGTCGTCACCGGCCCGTGCCCCGAGGACATCCCGGGCGAACCTCTCGGCGAGCGCCGCGGGCACCGCTTCCTCGTCGGTCTCGAACCGCTCGGAGATCCAGCGGTGCACCAGCCACAGCGCGACGGCCCGCTCGTCCTCCGTCCGTCCCTGGCGGCGGCAGGTGGCGAGCTTGCGGGTGATGTGCGCGTGGTGGTCGAAGACCTGCTCCAGATGCCTGCGGTGCGCACCCGCGCCGGGTATCCGCGACTCCCGGAGCGGATCGGCCTCCGCGGCCTGCGCCAGCCGGTCCGCCCACGCGGCCTCGTGCAGGAATGGCGCCGCGATCAGCGCGGCCACCTCCAGCGGGGACAACTCCGCGTCCGGGGGCAGCAGTCTGGCCAGCCCGAGCTGGAGCAACCGGACCGGGAAGTCGTCGTCGGCCCACGGGTCGGGCAGCCTGCGCTGCGCCCGGTGGACCGCGCGGGCACACTCCTCGACCAGCGACAGCAGGCACTCCTGGAGTCGGGCGATGAGCCGCTCATCGCCGCCGGCCGCGGGAAGCCACATGGCCTGGTCGCGGACCGCCTCGCGCCACTCCTCCAGCAGATGACGGCCCTGGCAGACCTCCGTCTGGCGGGTCTGTTCCTCGTGGTCCGTGCCGTACCGGATCTGGGGGCGCTGCACCAGCCCGTGCCGACGGGCGAGTTCGGCGGTGCGGGTGCGAGCCGCCTCGAAGACCTCGTGCACGGTCCGCGGCGCGGACATCGCGCCCAGCGCCTCGGCCAGCCCGCGGGTGAACAGACTCCCTTCAGGGGAGCAGCCCGACCGCTCACCGGGGGAGCAGCCCACCATCATGGCGAACCGGCCGCCGGGCGGGCCCCCTCGGATGCGGCTGCCGAAGGCGTCCTTGCCGCCGAGACCGTCGCGGCAGGCGTCGATCAGCCACAGCACGGTCCCCGCCCGGCACTCGCGCAGCGCCTCGCCGATGTCGGCCGGGAGGAGGGAGTGGACATACGGCGGCCGCCAGTCGCCGTCGCGGGGCGCCCGGGCGTCGGCCGGCACGAGGTAGTCGACATCGTCGATCCGCACCCCGTGTCCGGTGAAGTACAACACCAGGGTGCCGCCTTCGGGCATGCCACGAGCGGCCTCGTAGATCTGGATTTCGATGGCCGCGCGGCTGTCCCCGGCCACTGTCTGCACGTCGTAGCCGGACTCTTCCAGCGCGTCGCGCATCGCGGTCAGATCCGCCGCGACCGTCTCGTCCAGGGGCGCGAACTCGACTACGGCCTCGGGCGCGTGCGCCACGCCGATCAGCAGTGCCCTGCGGACTTCCCCCATGGTCCCTCCCCACCGTGGAGGGACCATGATGGCACCGGTCACCGACAAGGACTCACGCTGCTCAGGGCGTTCAGGGCGTTCAGGGCATCAGGGCGTCCGGGAGGCAGCCGCGGACTCCGGACCGGGCGCCCTTGTTGAAGGAGGAGATGCGCTCCGAGGCGTCCCCGTGGTCCGCGGTGTCGGTCCACGGGGTCTCGTCGGCCAGTGCGGTCAGCGCCTGGGTCAGCTCCTCGGTGTCGCCCTCCTCGAACCGCAGCGTGCCGTCCCGCTCGGCTCCGAAGAGGACTGCCCCGGCGAGGCAGTCCGCCTGCAACTCCCCTGCGAGGCTGACGAGTTCGGTGTTGAGCCGGCGTTGGACGGCGTGCCCCCACTCGTGGGCGATCACCAGGTACACCCAGGCGTCGCCGGCCCGGTGGCCGGCCCGCATCAGGTCCATGTCCCAGGCGATGTAGTCACCGGCCGGGCAGTAGACGGCGTTGTCGTCGGGGAGTGGCTGCCCGGCGCAACCGGGTGCGTCCGGCGAGGCGCCGTCGTAGGCGCCCAGCACCTGCGGCGGGCGGTACGCGCCGGTGAACAGCTCGTTCCAGTGCGTCTGCCAGTACCCGTCGGTGATCCGCACGGCGGCGTCGATGTCCTCCAGCACGGGCTCGTCGCCGCCGTCCGGCGGGGAGAGCGGGGTCGAGGGGGCCGATGGCGGCGGGGCGGTGGGGAAGGGGGTCCGGTCCCGGCCCGGGGGAGCGTCGTCGTCGCCGAGGCCGCAGCCGGTCACCAGGGCGAGGACGGCGACCAGTGCGGTCGCCGTCCGGACGTACCAGGGAGCAGCCATTGGGGCCTCCGGCGGGCGCGGGCGCGGGGGCGACGTGCTCCCAACAGAACCGTCCGGCGGTCATGATCGCAAGACCGGGCGGCGAAGGTTGCGCACAAGTGAGTGGAACGGGGCAGGGACGGGGGTCTACAAGGGCAGTGGGCCGGTGCGGATCAGTTCGTCCGCCGGGTCGTTGACCGGCTGCGGTGTGCCGGTGAGGTCCATGACGAACAGCGGTATCCGCAGGTCGTCCGCGCGCTTGCGGGCGCTGGGGGCGTAGCCCGCCAGGGAGAAGAAGACAGCGGTGGCCGAGTCGTTGAGTCCGGTCAGCCACAGGCACTCGACGTCCCGCACCGTGGTGGAGCGGGTCGTGGGGTCGACCTGGGCGACGAGTCCCTCTCCGCGCAGCTCCGCGCCGGTCGCCGGCCGGCTCCGCGGGGGGCGCAGGCCGGTGAAGCCCAGCCACTTCAGATACTGCGCGGCGGCGGCGAACGCGTCCCGCGCGGTCCGGATGGTCACCGGCTGGAAGGCCGGCCGCAGCAGCCCGGAGCAGGGGGGCGGGCCGGTGCGGGCCTGTGGCGAACCGTCCGCGGCGTCCTCGCCGGTGTCGTCCGGATCGCCCTCGCCGGCCCGGGCGCGGTCCACCGGCACCCGGATCACGGTGCCGCAGGGGCAGCCGAGCTCGGGCTGCGGCCAGTGGTCCCGGCGGCCGCAGCCGGAGCAGCCCACCACCACCCAGCACTCCTCCCAGGTGCGGTGGAGCACCGCTTCCGGGGCGCCGTCGGGGCGCACGGGCAGGGTGACCGGGGTGCCGCACGCACAGGGGAAGACCGGTGGGGTGAACGACTGCTCGTGGCGGCACACCGGGCAGCGCACCGGCACGCTGTGGGTCATCTGCGGCTCCAGCGACGGGTTCGGCGGGCCCGCGGGGCTGCTCCCCGTGGGCCCCAGGGCTGTGCCCATGCTCCCCGATGCGGCGACACCACGGAGCGGGAATCGTCCCTTCCGTGGCGTCGGATCGTGCTGCCGGTCGTGCTGTGCGGGATGTGGTGGCCGTCCGACGGCGCGAGGCTGCGTGCGTGAGGCAGGACGTTCGCGCCGCCGGACGGATCTCGTGGGGACCGGCCGGGAAGGCCGGCCCGGGTCTCCCGGGGCTTGCGGCCCCGGTCAGTTGTCGCGCAGCTCGCGGACGGCTTCCGCCACCCGCTTGCCGTAGTCGGGGTCGGCGGCGTGGAAGTGGGCGAGGTTCTTCTCGACCACGTCGTCCCGGGTGACCTGGGACAGGCCGCCCGCGATGTTGGCGACCAGCCGCCGCTTCTCCTCCTCGGACATCAGCCGGTACAACTCGCCGGCCTGGAAGAAGTCGTCGTCCTTGGTGTGCGCGGGCGCGGCGTGGGTGCCGGTCCAGCCGGTGACGGCGAGCGGGGCGGACAGCGGCTGGTCGGTCTGGGCCGGCCCGTCGTAGGAGTTGGGCTCGTAGTTCTTGGCGTGCCGGCCCTGGCCGTTGGTGGCCATGAGGCCGTCGCGGCCGTAGTTGTGCGCGCTGGTCGCCTTGGGCGCGTTGACCGGCAGCTGGGTGTGGTTGACGCCCAGCCGGTAGCGGTGCGCGTCGGCGTAGGCGAACAGCCGGCCCTGGAGCATCTTGTCCGGGGAGGGGCCTATGCCGGGCACGAAGTTGTTCGGCGAGAAGGCGGACTGCTCCACCTCGGCGAAGACGTTGTCCGGGTTGCGGTCCAGTACCAGCCGGCCCACCCGGCGCAGCGGGTAGTCGGCGTGCGGCCACACCTTGGTCAGGTCGAACGGGTTGAAGCGGTAGCCGGCCGCGTCGGCCGCCGGCATGACCTGCACGTACAGCGTCCACGAGGGGTAGACCCCGCGCTCGATGGACTGCACCAGGTCGCGCTGGTGGCTGTTGGCGTCCCGCCCGACCGTCTCGGCGGCCTGCTCGGCGGACAGGCAGCGGATGCCCTGGTTGGTCTTGAAGTGGTACTTGACGAAGAAGGCCTCGCCGTCGGCGTTGGTCCACTGGTAGGTGTGCGAGCCGTAGCCGTTCATGTGGCGGTAGGAGGCCGGGATGCCGCGGTCGCCCATGAGCCAGGTGATCTGGTGGGTGGCTTCGGGGGCGTGTGCCCAGAAGTCCCAGACGTTGTCCGGCTCCTGCACGCCGGTGAACGGGTCGCGCTTCTGCGAGTGGATGAAGTCCGGGAACTTGATCGGGTCCTTGATGAAGAACACCGGGGTGTTGTTGCCGACGAGGTCGTAATTGCCCTCTTCGGTGTAGAACTTGACCGCGAAGCCGCGCGGGTCACGCACCGCGTCGGCGCCGCCGAGGTTGTCCGCGACGGTGGAGAAGCGCAGGAACACCTCGGTGCGCTTGCCGACCGTGCCGAGGAAGGCGGCGCGGGTGACGTCGGTGACGTCGTCGGTCACTTCGAAGTGGCCGTAGGCGCCGGAGCCGCGGGCGTGCACGACGCGCTCCGGGATGCGCTCGCGGTTGAACCGGGCGAGCTTCTCCAGGAGGTGCTGGTCCTGGAGGAGGAGCGGGCCGCCGACGCCGGCGGTGGCGGAGTTCTGATTGTCGGCGACGGGGGCGCCCGACTCAGTTGTCAGCGTGTGCTTTGGCATGGCGGACCTTCCGTGACTACTGCCCAGCGGTAGCGCATTTCCGTATCGCGGACACTAGGGATTGCTTCAACAAAATGTCAATGGTGTTGGGAGAGGGTGCCGCCCGGCGGCACTTTGGGCGCGACAGGACAGGTCAGCGCCGCCGGGCGGAACTTGGGGCGGAGCGTGCCGCAGGGCGAGGGCACCTCCTGGGAGCTCCCCCTGGGGACACCCCTGGGGCACCTCCCGGACGGAGTCCGGGGGAGCAGCCGGGGGGAGCGGCCGGGGGAGGTCAGGCCCCCGGCAGCGGCTCGAACTCCTTGACGGCGTCGATGGCCGGGCCGTGCGGAGTGTTCGCCTCACGCTCGATCATGATCTCCACGAGCACCGGGCGCCGCGTGGTCTGGGCCTCCTTGCGGGCCCACTCCAGGCTGGACCGGATGTCGGCGGGGTCGAAGACCCGGGTGCCGGAGCAGCCGTACGCCTCCATGATCTTGACGTTGTCGGAGCCGTACTCGTCGTAGTGGATGTCCACCTGGTAGTTCATGTCGAACGGGATCGACGCCTGGCGGATCAGGCCCAGGTACTCGTTGTTCAGCATGATGATGACGTACGGGACGTGGTACTGGGCGGCGACCGCCAGCTCCTCGACCATGTACTGGAAGCCGTAGTCACCGACGATGCCGACGACCTCGTTGTCCTGGCCCGCCATCTCCAGGGCCTTCTTCACGCCGATCGCCGCCGGGATCTCCCAGCCGAGCGGGCCGGCCTGGCCGCAGATCTGGTAGTGGCGCGGCTTGTACGCCTTCTGGTGCTGGCCGCCCCAGATCTGGTAGAGGCCGATCGCGGTGACGAAGTAGGTGTCCTCGTCGAAGACCTCGTTGATCTCCTTGTAGGCGCGCGGGGCCTTGATCGGGATGTCGTCGAAGTCCTCACGCCGGGTCAGGGTCTGCCGCAGCTCCTGGACCCGGGCCACCCAAGCGCCGTCCGCACGGGTGAGGTTCCTCGCCCTGGCGGCGTCGATCAGCGCGCGCAGGAACAGCTTGGCGTCCGAGACGATGCCCAGGTCCGGCTCGAAGACCTTGCCGATCTGGGTCGCCTCGACGTCGACGTGGATGAACTTCCGCGTGCCCCGGTAGGTGTCCAGCCGGCCGGTGTGCCGGTCGCCGAAGCGGGCGCCGACCGCCAGCACGGTGTCGGACTCCAGGAAGGACTGGTTGCCGTACCGCTGCGAGGTCTGCACCCCGGTCATCCCGGAGTACAGCTCGTGGTCCTCGTCGATGGCGCCCTTGCCCATCAAGGTGACCTGGACCGGGACGCGCAGCAGCTCGGCGAGCTCGCGCACCTCCTCGGCGGCCTCGGCGATGATCACGCCGCCGCCGGCCAGGATCAGCGGCTTCTCGGCGGCCAGCAGCAGGTCGAGGGCGGCCTCCACACGCGGCAGGTGGGGACGGACGGCCTCCACGGCCAGCGGGGCGTCGATCTCCGGGTCGTACCAGATCTCCTGCTGGGCGATGTCGACCGGGATGTCGATCAGAACCGGGCCCGGCCGGCCGGAGCGGGCGATCCGGAACGCCTCGCGGAAGATCCAGGGAGCCTGCGCGGCCTCCTTGATCTGCACCGCCCACTTGGTCACCGGCTTGGCGATGTCGACGATGTCGACCGCCTGGAACGCCTCCTGGTGCAGCTTGGTGGAGGCGGCCTGGCCGGTGATGCAGATGATCGGGATGGAGTCCGCGATCGTGGTGTAGAGGCCGGTGATCATGTTGGTGCCGGCCGGCCCGGAGGTGCCGATGGCCACGCCGACCTTGCCGGTGGTCCGGGACCAGCCGTCCGCCATGTGGGTGGCGCCCTCTTCGTGGCGGACCGTCAGGTGCTCGATGCCGCCGACCGTCTCCATCGCCTTGTACAGCGGGAGGATCGCGGCCCCCGGGCAGCCGTACGCGATGTCGACACCCTCGGACTTCAGGACGTGGACGACCGCCTCCATGGCGGGCATCTTCCGCAGTGCCATGGCTCAGCCCTCCGCCTTCTCGGTGTTCCCGGTGCTCTGGGTCTCCAGGCCCGAGAGCCGCTCGACGCCGCGCAGCAGCCCGGAGTGGTCCAGGCCGCCGTCGCCCTGGGCGCGCAGCGAGGCGACCAGGCCCGCGACCACGGCGCCGACCGGCAGGGCGGCGCCGACGTTGCGGGCGGCGTCGGTGACGATGCCCATGTCCTTGTGGTGCAGGTCGATCCGGAAGCCGGGCTTGAAGTCGCGGTTGAGGAAGTTGTCCTTCTTGCGGGTCAGGACGGTGGAGCCGGCCAGCCCGCCGCCCAGGACTTCCAGCGCGGCGGCCAGGTCCACGCCGGACTTCTCCAGGAAGACCACGGCCTCGGCACACGCCTGGATGTTCACCGCGACGATCAGCTGGTTGGCAGCCTTCACGGTCTGACCGGAGCCGTGCGGGCCGCACAGCACGATGGTCTTGCCGAGCGCCTCGAAGATCGGCTCGGCCTCGTCGAAGTCGGCCGCCTCGCCGCCGACCATGATGGACAGCACGGCCTCGATGGCGCCGGCCTCGCCGCCGGAGACCGGGGCGTCGAGCACCCGGATGCCCTGGTCGGCCGCGGCCTTGGCCAGGTCGACGGAGGTCTGCGGGGTGATCGAGGACATGTCGATCAGGAGCGCGCCGCGCCGGGCATTGGCCAGGATGCCGTCTTCGCCGTAGGCGATGGCCTCGACCTGCGGGGAGGCCGGGACCATGGTGATGATGACGTCGGCGTCCCGGACGGCCTCGGCGATGGAGGTGGCCGGGGTGCCGCCGGCCTTCGCCAGCCGGTCGAGCTTCTCCTGCTCGAGGGTGTAGCCGGTGACGGAGTAGCCCGCCTTGATCAGGTTCTCGGACATGGGGGAGCCCATGATGCCGAGGCCGATCCACGCGATCTTGCTCTGTGGGGTGGTGCTCATCATTGGCCTTCTCTCAGCTCAGCCACTGGAAGTTGTCGGCGCTGGGGCCGGTGGGCTTGTATTCGAGGCCGATCCAGCCGTCGTAACCGGCCTTGGTGAGGCGGTCGAGGAGATCGGTGAAGTCGAGCGCGCCGGTGCCCGGGGCCCCGCGGCCGGGGTTGTCCGCGATCTGCACATGGCCGGTCTTGGCGGCGTGGGAGTCGATGACCTCGGCGAGGTTCTCGCCGTTCATCGACAGGTGGTAGAGGTCCATCAGGAACGCGGCGTTGCCCAGCCCGGTGGCGGCGTTCACCGTGTCCACGACCGCGATCGCGGAGTCGGCGCTCACCAGCGGATAGCGCGGGGACTCCGGCGCGTTGAGCGCCTCGATCAGCAGGGTCGCGCCGATCCGGTCGGCGGCGCGGGCCGCCAGGACCAGGTTCTCCAGCGCGAGTGAGTCCTGGATCTGCGGGTCCACGCCCTCGACCCGGTTTCCGTAGAGCGCGTTCAGCGCCTTGCAGCCCACCGAGGCGGCGAAGTCCGCCGCGACGTCGATGTTGGCCCGGAAGCGGTCCGACTCCTCGCCCGGGAGGGACAGGGCGCCGCGGTCCGGGCCCGGCAGCTGCCCGGCGTAGAAGTTCAGACCGACCAGCTGGGTGCCGGCCTTGTGCAGGGCGTCCCGCAGGGCGTCGAGTTCGGCCTGCTCGGGGGTGGGCGTCTCGACCCACGGCCACCACAGCTCCACCGCGTCGAAGCCTGCGGCCGCCGCGGCGGCGGGGCGCTCCAGCAGCGGGAGCTCGGTGAAGAGGATCGAGAGGTTCACATCGAAGCGCTGGTCCTGGAATCCCACTGGCGCGCTCCTTCCGTATTGCGGAAGTTAATTTCTGTCTGATGGAAGATTGCAGGCGATCTCGGCGGCCTGTCAAGAGGGGCTGCCCGATCCGCGGCGCGGGGCGTTAGGTTGGCGGCGTGAGATTGAGGGTTGAGTTCACGACCGAGCCGTTCGACCTCGACGAGGCGCCGCCGCACGCGCTGGTGGCCCGCGAGGTGGTGCAGTCCGCCCAGCTGGACGCCGTCGACGTGGGGCCGTTCGGCAACACCGCGGAAGGGCGGGCGGACGCCGTGCTCGGCGCCGTGGACGAGCTGCTGCGCAAGTCCCTCGCCGCGGGCGCCACCCGGGTGTCGCTCCAGGTCAACGTCGTGGAGGAGGGTGAGGGGTGACCGAGTCCGCCGACCACCCGTTCGTGACCGCGGTCAAGCCGCTGGTCGATGCCATGGGTGGCGAGATGATCGCGCCCGACCGAGCCCAGGGCGACGATGTGGTGCTCTCCTGGGAGGGGCGCGAGCTGCTGGCCGTGCGGCTGCCGCACCTGTCCGACTCGCTGGACCACATCCTGGCCGAGCTGGAGCGCCGCCACGGCATGCCCCTGGCCAAGCTGGACCGGAAGGCGAAGCAGTCCGTCGTCCGCATCCTGGAGCAGCGCGGCGCCTTCTCGGTGCGGCACGGCGTGGAGACGGTGGCCGGCGCGCTCGGCGTCTCCCGCTTCACCGTTTACAACTACATCAATGCCCAGGAGGAGAAGCGGGCCCGGCGGGAGAGCGCCGCGAAGAACGCGGAGTGACCGCCTGCTCCGGCCGGCCGGGGCAGGCGTCTGTTACCAGAAGTTTTCAACAAAGTGTTGACGCGCTGTACGAGCGGCTCCTAGCTTGCGGGTGTGACTTCCAGCGCATCGCCGGGCCTCGCCCGGCTCAACACGGCCGATGAACCCACGGCGGCCGGGCTGCTGCGCGAGGTGTGCAGCAGCCGGTCGTGGGCCGCGGCGGTGGCGAGCGGCCGCCCCTACGCCGACCCCGAAGCCCTGTTCCGCGCGAGCGACGCCGCCATGGCGGCGCTCACCCCCGCCGACCTCGACGAGGCGATGGCGGGCCACCCGCCGATCGGGCGGCCCAAGCCCGGCGACCCGACCTCGGCGCGGGAGCAGAGCGGGGTACAGGACTCGGTCCGCGCCGAGCTGCTCGAACTCAACCTCGCCTACCAGGACCGGCACGGCCATGTCTTCCTGATCTGCGCCACCGGACGCACCGGCGACGAGATGCTCGCCGCGCTCAAGGAGCGGATCGGCAACGACACCGAGACCGAGCGCGAGATCGTCCGCACCGAACTGGGGAAGATCAACCGCATCCGGCTGACCCGGCTCGCCGAGGGAGAGAGCGCATGAGCACCCAGACCACCGCCTCCGTCTCCACCCACATCCTGGACACCAGCGTCGGACGCCCCGCCGAGGGCGTCGCCGTCCACCTCGCCGCCCGCTCCGGGCGCGAGGCGCAGTGGCGGGCACTGGGCGGTTCCGCGACCGACGCGGACGGACGGTGCAAGGACCTGCCGGCCCTGCCGGAAGGGACGACCCACGTACGGCTGGACTTCGCCGTCGAGCCGTACTTCGAGATCAAGCAAGCCGATGCGCAGCAGGACGCCCCCGCGAATCGGGACAGCGGCGCGTTCTTCCCCGAGGTGACGATCACCTTCGCCGTCACCGCCGGAGAGCACTACCACGTACCGCTGCTGCTCAACCCGTTCGGCTACTCCGTTTACCGAGGGAGCTAGCAGACATGCCCACGATTCTGGGACAGAACCAGTACGGCAAGGCTGAGAACCGCGTCGTCAAGATCACGCGGGACGGCGACACCCACCACATAAAGGACCTGAACGTATCGGTCGCCCTCTCCGGTGACATGGACGAGGTCCACCTCTCCGGCTCCAACGCCAACGTCCTGCCGACCGACACCACCAAGAACACGGTGTACGCGTTCGCCAAGGAGTACGGCATCGAGTCGGCCGAGCAGTTCGGCATCCACCTCGCCCGGCACTTCGTCACCAGCCAGGAGCCGATCCACCGGGCCCGGATCCGAATCGAGGAGTACGCCTGGGAGCGCATCGAGACCTCCGACGGCAACTCCCGCTTCATCGGCGCCGACGAGGTCAAGCACTCCTTCGTCCGCAAGGGCCAGGAGATCCGCACCACCCAGATCACCTTCGACGGCGAGCGCTGGCAGGTCATATCGGGGCTGAAGGACCTGGTGGTGATGAACTCCACCAACTCGGAGTTCTGGGGCTACGTCAAGGACAAGTACACCACCCTCAAGGAGGCGTACGACCGCATCCTCGCCACCCAGGTGTCGTCCCAGTGGCGGTACAGCTGGTCCAGCGACGAGGAGCGGATGCCGAACTGGGACAAGTCCTACGCGCTGGCCAAGAAGCACATGCTGGAGGCATTCGCGGAGAGCTACTCCCTCTCGCTCCAGCAGACGCTGTACCAAATGGGCGCGCGGATCATCAACAGCCGCAGCGAGATCGACGAGATCCGCTTCTCGCTCCCGAACAAGCACCACTTCCTGGTGGACCTCGAGCCCTTCGGCCTGAAGAACGACAACGAGGTCTACTTCGCCGCCGACCGCCCCTACGGACTCATCGAGGCCACCATCCTGCGGGACGGCGTCGAGCCGCAGATCCCGGTCGACCTGACCAATCTGTAGCCACCAGCCCTAGCCCCAGGCCGCGGCCGGCGGCCTGCCCCCGACGCGCGCGCCGGCGTCGAACACCGGGGGAGAGCGGGGGCATCTGCGCACACTGAGCAGTACCGCGGGTCCGGTCGTCACCCCGCTCGACCAACCGGGCCCGCGCATTCCACAGGGAAGAACGAGGAAACCATGGCAGCTTCGCGCATCGTCATCGAGAACTGCGCCATCGCGACCGTGGACGGAGACGACACCGAGTACGCCTCGGGCCATGTCGTCGTCGCCGACAACCGCATCGAATCGGTGGGGGCGGGCGCGGCCCCTGAGAATCTCGAGAACGTCCTCCGCCGTGTCGACGGCACCGGCCACCTGGCCACCCCCGGCCTGGTCAACACCCACCACCACTTCTACCAGTGGATCACCCGCGGGCTGGCCCAGGACTGCAACCTCTTCGACTGGCTGGTCACCCTCTACCCGACCTGGGCGCGCATCGACGAGCAGATGGTGCACGCCGCGGCGCAGGGCTCCCTGGCCATGATGGCCCGCGGCGGCGTCACCACCGCCATGGACCACCACTACGTCTTCCCCAAGGGCTCCGGCGACCTGTCCGGCACCATCATCTCGGCCGCCGCCGACATGGGCGTGCGCTTCACCCTCGCCCGAGGCTCCATGGACCGCGGGGAGTCCGACGGCGGGCTGCCGCCGGACTTCGCCGTGGAGACCCTGGACGGCGCGCTGGCCGCCACCGCGGAGACCGTCGACCGGCACCACGACGCCTCCTTCGACTCGATGACCCAGATCGCGGTCGCGCCGTGCTCGCCGTTCTCCGTCTCCACCGAGCTGATGCGCCAGGGCGCCGAGCTGGCGCGCGCCAAGGGCGTACGCCTGCACACCCACGGCTCGGAGACGGTGGAGGAGGAGAAGTTCTGCCACGAGCTGTTCGGCATGGGCCCCACCGACTACTTCGAGTCCACCGGCTGGCTCGGTGAGGACGTGTGGATGGCGCACTGCGTCCACATGAACGACTCCGACATCGCCGCCTTCGCCCGCACCGGCACCGGTGTCGCGCACTGCCCCTCGTCCAACGCCCGGCTCGCCGCCGGCATCGCCCGGGTCCCGGACATGCTGGCCGCCGGCGTCCCCGTCGGCCTCGGCGTGGACGGCACCGCCTCCAACGAGTCCGGCGAGCTCCACACCGAGCTGCGCAACGCCCTCCTCATCAACCGCCTCGGCGGCCACCGGGAGCGCGCGCTGAGCGCCCGCCAGGCACTGCGGCTGGGCACCCACGGCGGCGCCCAGGTGCTCGGCCGGGCCGACCAGATCGGTTCCCTGGAGCCCGGGAAACTCGCCGACCTGGTGCTCTGGAAGCTCGACGGCATCGGCCACGCGTCGATCGCCGATCCGGTCGCGGCGCTCGTCTTCGGCGCGGCCGCCCCGGTGACCCTCTCCCTGGTCAACGGCGAGCCGGTCGTCGAGGCGGGCCGCCTCACCACGGCCGACGAGGACGCCATCGCCCGCGACACCCGGGACCAGGCCCGGCGCCTCGCCCGCATCGCCGCCGCGGGCTGATCCCCGCGCGCCGACCGCGAGGCCCGGCACAACCACACAAGGACTCCGGCCGGGAGGGACGGCTCCCGGCCGGGCTCGTGGACCCATGGGCCCACGAGCGCCGTGCCCGGGGACGGGGGACCTGAACCCTTCTCCCCGGGCACGGACGAAACCCGCGAGGGAGCCCCACCGGGCTCCCTTCTTCCGTACGGGCACCCGCACCCGGGCGCCTCCCGGTCACGCGCACCCGCACGCGTCTGGCACCACCCGCACCCCCCACAGCACCTCCCTGAAACCCGCGTCCGCCGTGGCGTGTTACCCGACAGGAGGATCGGCGTGCATCCGGTCGATCAGACTCTTCCCCCCTTCAAGATGTTCACCAGCGGGCTGCAGCACGTGGCCGCGATGTACGCGGGCGTGGTGGCCCCGCCGATGATCATCGGCCCGGCCGTCGGGCTCTCGGCGACCGAGACCACCTTTCTCATGGGCGCCAGCCTGTTCACCGCCGGCCTCGCCACGCTCCTGCAGACCCTCGGCTTCTGGAAGGTCGGCGCCCGGCTGCCCTTCGTCAACGGCGTCTCGTTCGCGGGCGTCACCCCGATGATCGCGATCGGCAACGGCGCCGGGGAGCACGACGCGCTGCCGGTGATCTTCGGCGCCACCATCGTCGCCGGAGTCCTCGGCTTCCTCCTGGCGCCCTGGTTCTGCAAACTGGTGCGCTACTTCCCGCCGCTGGTCACAGGCACCGTCATCACCCTGATAGGCATATCCCTGCTGCCCGTCGCCTTCAACTGGGCCCAGGGCGGCAACTCCGGCGCCGACGACTACGGGGACCCGACCAACCTGGGCCTGGCCGCCGCCACCCTGCTCCTGGTGCTCGTGCTCCGCCGGCTGCTGCGTGGCTTCCTCCAGCAGATCGCGATCCTGCTCGGCCTCGTCGGCGGCACCCTGATCGCCATACCCTTCGGCGTCACCCACACCGACGCGATACGCGACGCCGACATCGTCGGCTTCCCGACGCCCTTCCACTTCGGCGCCCCGCAGTTCGACCTCGCGGCCATCATCTCCATGTGCGTGGTGATGCTGGTCTGCATGACCGAGTCGACGGCGGACATGCTCGCGCTGGGGCAGATCGTCGACCGCCCGGCGGACGAACGCACCCTGGAGGGCGGCCTGCGCGCGGACACCCTGGGCACCGCGATCAGCCCGCTGTTCAACGGCTTCGCCACCAGCGCCTTCGCCCAGAACATCGGCCTGGTGGCGATGACCAAGGTGCGCAGCCGGTTCGTCGTCGCGACCGCCGGCGGGATCCTCGTCGTGCTCGGGCTCTGCCCGGTCGCCGCCTCGGTCATCTCGCTCGTCCCGCTGCCGGTGCTGGGCGGCGCGGGCATCGTGCTCTTCGGCTCGGTGGCCGCGAGCGGGGTGCAGACCCTGGCCGGGGCGGCGCTGGAGAAGGGCGACAACGGGCTGATCGTGGCCGCCGCGCTGGGCATCGGTCTGATCCCCATCGCCGCGCCGGACTTCTACCACGCCTTCCCGGACGATCTGCTGGTCGTGCTGGACTCGGGGATCAGCACGGGCTGCATCGTCGCGGTGGCGCTGAACCTGGCCTTCAACCACGTTGGGCGTACTGGGGCTCCGCCCCAGACCCCGGTTGTGCCCACCCGTTCCGCCCTGCGGAACGACTGCCCACAACCGGCGGAAAAGTAAGCCCCTCCGGCGATTGAGGAGCGGGGTCCGGGGCGGAGCCCCGCTCCTTGGGGGCGCGTTCAGCCCAGCAGTTCGTACGCGGGCAGGGTCAAGAAGTCCGCGTAGTCCTCGTCGAGCGACACCTTCAGCAGCAGATCGTGGGCCTGCTGCCACCGCCCCGCCGCGAACGCCTCCTCGCCGATCTCCGCGCGGATGGCGGCCAGTTCCCGCGCGGCCACCTCGCGGGCCAGCTCCGCGGTCGCGGTCACCGTCCGCCCCTCGTGCTCGAACTCGACGCCCGCGTTGATCCACTGCCAGATCTGCGAGCGGGAGATCTCGGCCGTGGCGGCGTCCTCCATGAGGTTGAAGATGGCGACCGCGCCCAGACCGCCGAGCCACGCCTCGATGTAGCGGATGCCGACCTGGACCGCGTTGCGCAGGCCCTCGTACGTGGGGGCGGCGTCCAGCGAGGCGATGTCGATGAGTTCGGCGCCGGTGACGTGGACGTCCTCCCGCAGCCGGTCCTTCTGGTTCGGCTTGTCGCCGAGCACGGCGTCGAAGGAGGCCATGGCGATCGGCACCAGGTCCGGGTGGGCGACCCAGGAGCCGTCGAAGCCGTCCGCGGCCTCCCGGTCCTTGTCCGCCCGGACCTTGTCGAAGGCCACCTTGTTGACCTCCGGGTCCTTGCGAGAGGGGATGAAGGCCGCCATGCCGCCGATGGCGTGGGCGCCGCGCTTGTGGCAGGTGCGCACCAGGAGCTCGGTGTACGCGCGCATGAACGGGGCCGTCATGGTCACCGCGTTGCGGTCCGGCAGGACGAACTTCGGCCCGCCGTCCCGGAAGTTCTTCACGATGGAGAAGAGGTAGTCCCAGCGGCCGGCGTTGAGCCCGGCGGCGTGGTCGCGCAGCTCGTAGAGGATCTCCTCCATCTCGTACGCCGCGGTGATCGTCTCGATCAGGACGGTGGCGCGGACGGTGCCCTGCGGGATGCCCAGGTAGTCCTGGGCGAAGACGAAGATGTCGTTCCACAGCCGCGCCTCGAGGTGCGACTCGGTCTTGGGCAGGTAGAAGTACGGGCCCTTGCCCTGGTCGATCAGGCGCTGGGCGTTGCGGAAGAAGTACAGGCCGAAGTCGACCAGCGCGCCGGGGAGCGGGCGGCCGTCCGCCTGGATGTGCCGCTCGTCCAGGTGCCAGCCGCGGGGGCGCATCACCACGGTCGCCAGCTCCTGGGCGGGCCGCAGTGCGTAGGTCTTGCCCTGCGGGCTGGTGAAGTCGATGCGGCGCTCATAGGCGTCGGTCAGGTTGAGCTGGCCGAGGATGACGTTCTCCCAGGTGGGAGCCGAGGCGTCCTCGAAGTCGGCGAGCCAGACCCTGGCGCCCGAGTTCAGGGCGTTGATGGTCATCTTGCGGTCCGTGGGCCCGGTGATCTCCACCCGGCGGTCGTTCAGCGCGGCGGGGGCCGGGGCCACCCGCCAGCTGTCGTCCTCGCGGATGTGCGCGGTCTCGGGGAGGAAGTCCAGGGTGCTGGTGCGGGCGATCTCGGCGCGGCGCTCCGCGCGGCGCGCGAGCAGCTCGTCGCGGCGCGGGGTGAAGCGCTGGTGGAGAGCGGCGAGGAAGGCCAGGGCCTCATCGGCCAGCACCTCGCCCTGACGCTCCAGTGGCTCGGCATCGACGATGGCCAGCGGGGACGGCGCTGGTGCGGACATGGGCTGTCACTCCTTCTGTGATGGCACGGGGTGCCGCAGCTCCTGGGGCGCGGTCGCCGGCGCCATCTGATGCTCAGGGCGCTTCTGACCTGTGGAGAATAATTTCCTCATGGTGGAAGTTCAATGGTTTGTTGATGTCGAGATATTTTTCCGCCGCTGACCGGCCGGGGCGGTGGCGCACAGTGCCACCCTCCTCACTCCAGGATCGCCAGATCCTCCGGTGTGTCGATGTCGTCGGGCGCCGCGATGTCCGAGCACTCGACCAGCCGCAGCCGCTCCCGGTGCGCCGTCAGGAAGTCGCGGGCCCCCCGGTCGCCGGTGGCCGTGGTGGCGACCAGCGGCCACAACGTCCGCCCGAACAGCACCGGATGGCCGCGCCGGCCGTCGTATCCGGCCGCCACCAGATCCGCCCCCTCGCGGTGCGCGGTCAGCAGCCGGGCCACCGCCTCCGGGCCGATCCGCGGCTGGTCGACCAGCATCACCAGGGCCGCCGGGGCGTCGGTCCCGGCGAGCGCCAGCAGGCCGGCGCGGAGCGAGGACCCCATGCCCGACTCCCAGTCCGGGTTCTCCACCACCCGGCAGCCGGCCAGCTCGGCCCGCCGGCGCACCTGGTCCGCGGCCGCGCCCAGCACCACCTGGACCGGATCGCAGCCGCCGGCCCGCAGCGCGGCCACCGCCCGCTCCACCAGCGGCCGTCCCCGGTGCGTCAGGAGCGCCTTGGGCCGCCCGCCCAGCCGCCGCCCGCCGCCCGCCGCGAGCAGCAGGCCGGCCACCGGGGCGGCGCCGGACCGCCCGCCGGACGGCCCACCGGAGGGCGCCGCGCCGGGTGGCGTGCGGTCATCGGTCGCGTCTTTCATACGCCCTGCATACCGCATCGCGGGCGGCGGGAGCCTGGGTCGCGAAGAGGTAAAACCGGCAACTAATTTCGCCCTCCGTGTGGCGCACTGTGCGGAGAGTGGCGTTAACTGATCCGCGGGCTCGCTTCCGGCTCCGGGGGAGAGGCCGCGGTGGAACGGGCGAGGGCTCGCGCAAGGACGCGCGAGGGGGAGAGGCGAGTGTTGTCCGACGACTGTGCGGGGCTCGGGCTGCGGCCCGGCGTCCCGGTCATGGAGGGCGCCACCATCGTGAACCAGGCGCGCGTGATCGGTGCCGACCAGGACCCGCGAACTCTGGAGCTGCTCCGGGCGGTGGCTCAGCTGCGGCGCGAACTCGCCGCCCACCCGGCGGATTTACCTGACCGCGTCATCGCCGAGGACGAACTGGCCGACCTGCATGCGATGGCCTGCTCCGGCGCGCCCGAGCTGCCCCGGCTGCGCCGCTCGCTGCTGCTCGTGGCGGGGGCGCTCGGCTCGGTCAGCGCGCTGGCCGCCGCGCTCGGCACGCTCCGCCAGGCCATCGATCTCTTCGGCGAGCAGAAGTCAAGCCCCTCCTGGGGGTCCCCCCGGACGAAGTCTGGGGGAGTCTGAGGAGCGGGGTCCGGGGCGGAGCCCCGGAAAAAACCACAGCCCCGGCTCACCCTGAGTTCGTGTCGGCGAGCGCCAGCGACAGCTGCGCCGCCACCTCCTTGAGGATCGGCACGATCTCCTCCGTCGCCTCCTCGGTCACCCGTCCCGCGGGCCCCGAGATCGAGATGGCCGCCGAGGTCGGGGAGTCGGGAACCGGCACCGCGAGGCAGCGCACGCCCATCTCCTGCTCGTTGTCGTCCACCGCGTAGCCCAGCTCGCGCACCTGCTCCAGCGCGGCCAGGAACTCGTCCGGCGAGGTGATCGTCCGCTGGGTCGCGGCGGGCATCCCGGTGCGGCCGAGCAGCGCCCGCACCTCCTCGGGCGGGGTGTGCGCGAGCAGCGCCTTGCCCACGCCCGTGGAGTGCGGCAGCACCCGCCGCCCGACCTCGGTGAACATCCGCATCGAGTGGCGCGAGGGCACCTGTGCGACGTACACCACCTCGTCGCCGTCGAGCAGCGCCATGTTGGCGGTCTCGCCGGTCACCTCCACCAGCTGCGCCAGGTACGGGCGGGCCCAGGTGCCCAGCAGCCGGGACGCGCTCTCGCCGAGCCGGATCAGCCGGGGGCCCAGCGCGTACCGGCGATTGGGCTGCTGGCGCACGTATCCGCAGGCCACCAGGGTGCGCATCAGGCGATGGATGGTGGGCAGGGGGAGTCCGCTGCTGCCGGAGAGCTCGCTCAGCCCGACCTCGCCCCCGGCGTCGGCCATCCGCTCCAGGAGGTCGAAGGCGCGCTCCAGGGACTGGACACCGCCGGTGTTGTTGCTGGCGGTCTTGGGCTCGACGGACGGCGGCACGACGCGTTCCTTTCGGGACGGATGGGGTCGACCGGTGCCCCCTTGGCGTCCGACCGACCGGCAACGGGCAGCCTACCCGGCCCCGGCGATCTCCACAGCGGCCAAATCATTCTACTTTACGGAATCAAGATTCCGTCTTGTGGAATCCTCCAAAGGGGCCGGCCGTCGCTCGGTCGGGGCTTCAGTGACTCCGGTTGGGTCTTGACGCCGCCCGGGCCCGAGTGAAGACTTCAACAGAACGTTGAAGAACGTTGGATTCCGCTCGACATCGTGGAGGGACCGTTGACCGACGTGGAGCTGGTGCTGCGTTCGACGCGGGTCGTCACCCCGGAGGGGATGCGTGCCGCGTCCGTCGCCGTGGCCGGAGGCAAGATCGCCGCCGTGCTGCCGTACGCGGCCGACGTCCCCGCCGGAGCCCGGCTGGAGGAGCTCGGCGACGACGTCCTGCTCCCCGGGCTCGTCGACACCCATGTCCATGTGAACGACCCGGGCCGCACCGCGTGGGAGGGCTTCGGCTCCGCCACGCGCGCCGCGGCGGCCGGCGGCGTCACCACCCTCGTCGACATGCCGCTCAACAGCATCCCGCCGACCACCACCGTCGACGCCCTGGAGGTGAAACGATCCGTCGCCCGTGACCAGGCGCATATCGACGTCGGCTTCTGGGGCGGCGCGGTGCCCGGCAACGTGGCCGACCTCCGGCCCCTGCACGACGCGGGCGTCTTCGGCTTCAAGTGCTTCCTGCTCCACTCGGGTGTGGACGAGTTCCCGCAGCTCTCCCCGGCCGAACTCGAAGCGGCACTCGCCGAGATCGCCGGTTTCGGCGGACTGCTCATCGTGCACGCCGAGGACCCGCAGCTGATCGGCAGCGCCCCCGCGGCCGATGGCCCGGCCTACGCCGACTTCCTCGCCTCCCGGCCCCGCGCCGCCGAGGACCAGGCCATCGCCGGACTCGTCGCCCTGGCCCGCAAGCTCGATGCCCGGGTGCACGTCCTCCATCTCTCCTCCGGCGACGCGCTGCCGCTCATCGCCGAGGCCCGGCGCGAGGGCGTGAAGGTCACCGTGGAGACCTGCCCGCACTTCCTCACCCTGACGGCGGAGGAGGTCCCCGACGGCGCCACCGAGTTCAAATGCTGTCCGCCCATCCGGGAGGCGGCCAACCAGGACGCGCTGTGGGACGGCCTGGCCGACGGCGTCATCGACTGCGTCGTCTCCGACCACTCGCCGTGCACCGCCGACCTCAAGGTCGCCGACTTCGGCCAGGCCTGGGGCGGCATCGCCTCGCTCCAGCTGGGCCTGCCCGCCGTGTGGACCGAGGCCCGGCGCCGCGGGCGCACCCTGGAAGAGGTGGCCCGCTGGATGGCCACCGCCCCGGCCGAGCTGGTCGGCCTCGGCTCCAAGGGCGCCATCGAAGCCGGCCGGGACGCCGACTTCGCCGTCCTCGCCCCCGACGAGACCTTCACCGTCGACGCCGCCGATCTCCACCACCGCAACCCCGTCACCGCGTACGCCGGGAAGACCCTGCACGGCGTCGTACGGTCCACCTGGCTGCGCGGCCGGAAGATCGCCGACCACGGCGTCACCACCGAGCCCACCGGACGACTCCTCGAAAGGCAGCCCCAAGGATGACCGCCGCGATACCGTCCTTCACCGGCGACGCGAGCCCCTACCCGGGCGGCGACCCGTACGCCGACTACCGCACCGCCGACTTCCCGTTCACCCACCACGCCGACCTCGCCGACCGGCGGCTGGGCGCCGGGGTGATCGCCGCCAACGACGAGTTCTTCGCCGAGCGGGAGAACCTCCTCAGGCCCGAGCCCGCGCACTTCGACCCCGAGGCGTTCGGCCACAAGGGCAAGATCATGGACGGCTGGGAGACCCGGCGGCGGCGCGGCGCCGGCGCCGACACCCCGCACCCCACCGACGAGGACCACGACTGGGCGCTGATCCGCCTCGGCGCACCCGGCGTCATCCACGGCATCGTCGTCGACACCGCGCACTTCCGCGGCAACTACCCGCAGTCGGTCAGCATCGAGGCCACCTCGCTGCCCGGCTCCCCCTCACCCGAGGAACTGCTGGCCGAGGACGTCGAGTGGACGGTCCTCGTGCCGCGCACCGCGGTCGGCGGCCACGCCGCCAACGGCTTCACCGTCGACAGCCCGCGCCGCTTCACGCACCTGCGGCTCAACCAGCACCCGGACGGTGGCGTCGCCCGGCTGCGGGTCTACGGCGAGGTCGCCCCGGACCCCGAATGGCTCGCCGTGCTGGGCACCTTCGACCTGGCCGCGCTGGAGACGGGCGGCGCCGTCGAGGACGCCTCGGACCGCTTCTACTCGCCGCCCGCCAACACCATCCAGCCGGGCCGCTCCCGGAAGATGGACGACGGCTGGGAGACCCGGCGGCGGCGGGACAAGGGCAACGACTGGGTGCGCTACCGGCTCACCGAGCAGGCGGAGATCCGCGCGGTGGAGATCGACACCGGCTACCTGAAGGGCAACGCGGCCGGCTGGGCCGCGCTGTACGCCCTGGACGCCACCACCGGCGCCGACCCGGCCGACCACACCACCGGCTGGGTGGAGATCCTGCCCCGGACCCGGCTCCAGCCGGACACCGTGCACCGGTTCGTGCCGAAGGCGACGCCGGCGGCCACCCATGTGCGGATCGACATCTTCCCGGACGGCGGCATCGCCCGGCTGAGGCTGCACGGTTCGCTCACCGCGGACGGCGCCAAGCGGCTCGCCGCGCGCCACGTGGAGCTCGGGGGAGCCTGACACGGCCCCCGGAATCCGCCGGGCGACGCCTGGACCCTCGCAACCGGTCCGGGCGCCGGTCCCACTCGGACGAAGGTCTCGTCCGAGCGGCGGTCCGACGCCGGACGAAGGTCTCGTCCGGACGGGCCGACCCGGCGACGCCCCGGCGAGGCCATGGCGACGGCCTCGCCGGGGCGACCGCCCGCTCGAAGGCTGCGGCCCCACCCCGGCGATCGCCCGGGCCGGGCCCGATGAGACTGCTGACGGAAAGGCCGCCGGGCCGGTCCACGCCCGACCCGGCGGCCTGCCTCTCGCGGTGGCGCTCCGTCAGTCAGGGGGTTCGGCGGTGGGTCGCCGCGTCGCCGCGGAGACCCACCGCCAACCTTCTAGGTGTCCGAACCCTCGTGCGCGGGCTTCGGCAGCCCTATCGGGTTGGGGAAGCGCAGCGCCGCGCCGCAGGCCCGCGCCAGTGGCGTCAGCAGGTCGGCCAGCCGCCGCGCCCCCGAGTCGCCGAGGCGCTGCCAGGGCCGCGCCGCGGCGCGGTCGGTGGCCTCCTCCACCGCGTCGAAGGCCTCCCGGCCGCGCGCGGTCGCGGTGCCGTCCGGCGCCAGCCAGCCGCGCCCGGCAAGCCGCTCCCGGGCCGCGGCCCACTCCTCGTCACTCCAGCCGCGGTACGGCTGCAACTCCTCGCGGGGCAGGCGCACGGGGAGTCCGGTGCGTAGCACCAGCGCCTCGCAGCCGTCCAGCCCGGCGGCGACCAGCGCCGCGACGTGGCCGTCGCCGCGGTGCTCGCGCAGCAGTGTGGCGGCGTGCCACAGCCGGTCCAGCGGATCCGCGGGGACCGGCAGCGCGGCGTTCGCCGCGGACAGCACCCGCCCGGCGTGGTCCAGCCCGGCGGCCGCCTCCAGCAGTGCCTCGGCGGCGCGCCCGGCCTCCGCCTCCCGCCCGGCGAGCAGCCGGCCCAGCGCGTCGGCGGCCCCGGCCCGTCGCGCGTCCAGGGCCCGCCCGGGATCGGCCACCCGCCACACCCCGGGCAGGGCGCGGGCCACCATGGCGGGCGCGAAGGAGAAGAACGCCGCCGCCACCGGCTCCGGCCCCACCGCGCCCAGCGGCGCCGCCCGTCCGGCGAAGTAGCCGCGCCAGAAGCCGCGCAGCCCGGCCTCCTCGAAGGCCGCATGGGCTTGCGGAGCGAAGTAGGTGACGGCGTGAATCGGCTCGAACAGGGTCCACAGCACACGGGAGTTCACCGCCGGAGTACACCACGCGCCGGCCCGGGCGGCCAAGGCGGAATCCAGGCCGGCCGGGGATGTCGCCGGGCGACGTTCACTCGGCGGTGACGTGTGGGCGGACCGTGTGAACTCCCGGGGAACATCCGGGGTTTGGCGTTGACATGACACCGTCTACGCGCGTCATGCTGTTGCTCATGAAGATCCCCCCACGGATGACCCGTCTCGGTGCCCTCGGCGCCCTCGCCTCGGCCCTGCTGCTCGCCGGCCCCGCCGTCGCGGCCACCCCCGCCGCCCCTCACCCGAGTCCCAAGGCCACTGTCGCCGTCGCCGCGCCGCGCGCCGCCGCAGTCGGCGAGATCTGCTACTCCGCCCTGCCCTCCCAGGCGCACGACACCCTCCGCCTGATCGACTCCGGGGGGCCCTTCCCGTACCCCCAGGACGGCACCGTCTTCTCCAACCGGGAAGGCGTCCTGCCCCAGCAGAACAGCGGCTACTACCACGAGTACACGGTGATCACGCCCGGCTCCGACGACCGCGGCGCGCGCCGCATCGTCACCGGGAAGCGCACCGACGAGGACTACTACACCGCCGACCACTACGCCACGTTCGACCTGGTCGACCGCGGCTGCTGACCCACCCCCACACACCCGGCGACCCAGCGCGGCCGCCGCCCGGCTCCGGGCGGCGGCCGCCGCCGCGCCCACTCTTTCTCCGTCCCCCTTCCGTTCCTTCTCCGTTCTCCACCGGGCTTCGTTCCCTCTTTGTCCGGACAATCGGACTTCCCGACTTCCCGCCGTGTACTCACCCGGTTACGCTCACGGGGTGGCACCGCAGGAAGCACCTTCGCCGGGGCGTTCCGGACCGCTCCAGTTCAGCGTGGACCGCACCAGCCCCGTCCCGCTGTACTTCCAGCTGTCCCAGCAGCTCGAGGCGGCCATCGAACAGGGGCGGCTGGCCCCCGGCAGCCTGCTCGGCAACGAGATCGAACTCGCCGGACGGCTCGGCCTGTCCCGCCCCACCGTCCGCCAGGCCATCCAGTCCCTGGTCGACAAGGGCCTGCTGGTCCGCCGCCGCGGCGTCGGCACCCAGGTGGTGCACAGCCAGGTCAAGCGCCCGCTGGAGCTCAGCAGCCTCTACGACGACCTGGAAGCCGCCGGCCAGCGCCCCGCCACCCGGGTGCTGCGGCACCTCACCGAACCGGCGCCCGCCCAGGTCGCGGCCGCCCTCGGGGTGGCCGAGGGCACCGAGGTGGTGCTGATCGAGCGGCTGCGCCTGGCGCACGGCGAGCCGATGGCGCATCTGCGCAACCACCTCCCCGCCGGCCTGCTCGACCTGGACACCGCCGCCCTGGAGGAGACCGGGCTGTATCGCCTGATGCGCGCCGCCGGGATCACCCTGCACAGCGCCCGGCAGACGGTCGGCGCGCGGGCCGCGACGCCGGAGGAGAGCGAGCGGCTCGGCGAGGTGGTCGGCGCCCCGCTGCTGACCATGGAGCGCACCACCTTCGACGACACCGGCCGTCCGGTGGAGTTCGGCGCGCACATCTATCGCGCCTCCCGGTACGCCTTCGAGTTCCAGCTGCTGGTGCGCCCCTAGGGGTGCCCGGCCCCGGCCGCCGACGGATCTCTGCGCGATCTCTTGACGTGGCCACGCTGGGCACATAGGTACCTGAGCTGACCGGAGCCGCCGGTCGGCGGTCAGGGACGGTCAGGGATACTGGGACGTTCGCGCGCCGCAGGCCGGCGCCGGCCGCACCCGTGACGGACAGCGAGAAGGGCGAGACTTCGTGGCAAGGGTTGGGACAGGTGTACGGGCGATGACCGCCGTGCTGGCAGCGGTGCTCGGCGCGACCCTGGCGGGGTGCAGCAGCACGGGCGGCAAGCGGGCCGAGGAGCGGCGGGAGGCCGCCGCCGAGGGCCGCGCCGCGGTGAACACCCCCCGCTGGACCATCGCCATGGTCACCCACTCCGGCGACGGCGACACCTTCTGGGACATCGTCCAGAAGGGAGCCAAGCAGGCGGCCGTCAAGGACAACATCAAGTTCCTCTACGGCCACCACGAGGAGGGCCAGCAGCAGGCCCAGCTCGTCCAGTCCTACATCGACCAGGACGTCGACGGGCTGATCGTCAGCCTCGCCAAGCCCGACGCCATGAAGGACGTGCTGGCCAAGGCGCGCAAGGCCGGCATCCCGGTGGTCACCGTGAACTCCGGATCCAAGGAGTCCAAGGACTTCGGCGCCCTCACCCACATCGGCCAGGACGAGACCATCGCCGGCGAGGCGGTCGGCGAGGAGCTGAACAAGCGCGGCAAGAAGAAGGCCCTGTGCGTGCTCCACGAGCAGGGGAACGTCGGCCACGAGCAGCGCTGCGACGGCACCGAGGACACCTTCGAGGGCAAGCTGGAGAAGCTGTACGTCGAGGGCACCAACATGCCCGACGTGCAGTCCTCCATCGAGGCCAAGCTCTCGGCGGACAAGGACATCGACGCCGTCGTCACCCTCGGCGCGCCGTTCGCCGACACCGCCGCCAAGGCCGCCGACCAGGCCGGCAGCGACGCGGAGATCGACACCTTCGACCTCAACGCCAAGGTCGCCGCCGGCCTCCAGGACGGCACCCTCGGCTTCGCCGTCGACCAGCAGCCGTACCTCCAGGGCTACGAGGCCGTCGACCTGCTGTGGCTCTACCGCTACAACGCCGACGTCCTCGGCGGCGGCCGCCCGGTCCTCACCGGCCCGCAGATCATCACCAAGGACGACGCGGCCGACCTCGCCGACTACACCGAGCGGGGTACCCGATGAGCACCACCGCGCCCCCCGCGACGGCGGGCGAGAAGACCCGTGACGAGCGGCTGATGCCCCGCTCCGCGCCGCGCCGCCTCCTCAGCCGCCCGGAGCTCGGCTCCGTCGTCGGCGCCATCGCCGTCTTCGCCTTCTTCTCGGTCGCCGCCGAATCCTTCCTCCAGTGGTCCAGCTTCGGCACCGTGCTGTACGCCTCCTCGACCATCGGGATCATGGCGGTGCCGGTGGCGCTGCTGATGATCGGCGGCGAGTTCGACCTCTCCGCGGGCGTCATGGTCACCTCGTCCGCGCTGATCTCGTCGATGTTCTCGTACCAGATGACGGCGAACGTCTGGGTCGGCGTCGGGGTCTCGCTGCTCGCCACCCTCGCCATCGGCTTCTTCAACGGCTTCATCCTGACCCGCACCAAGCTGCCCAGCTTCATCATCACGCTGAGCACCTTCCTGATGCTCACCGGCGCCAACCTGGGCTTCACCAAGCTGATCAGCGAGACCGTCTCCACCAAGACCATCGGGGACATGGAGGGCTTCCCCTCCGCCCGGAAGGTCTTCGCCTCCCACCTGACCATCGGCGAGCTGGAGCTGAACGTGACGATCCTGTGGTGGCTGGGCATGGTCGCCCTCGCCACCTGGATCCTGCTGCGCACCCGCGCCGGGAACTGGATCTTCGCGGCCGGCGGCGGCGCGGACGCGGCCCGCGCGGTCGGCGTCCCGGTCAACCGCACCAAGATCGCGCTGTACATGGGTGTGGCGTTCGGCGCCTGGGTCTCCGGCCAGCACCTGCTGATGTCGTACGACGTGGTGCAGTCCGGCGAGGGCGTCGGAAACGAGCTCCTCTACATCATCGCGGCCGTCATCGGCGGCTGTCTGATGACCGGCGGCTACGGCTCGGCCATCGGGGCGGCCGTCGGCGCCTTCATCTTCGGCATGACGAACAAGGGCATCGTGTACGCGCAGTGGAACGCCGACTGGTTCAAGCTGTTCCTCGGGGCGATGCTGCTGCTCGCCGCGCTGCTCAACGTGTGGGTCCGTAAGCGGGCGGAGGCCAGCAAGTGAGCACCGAGAAGCGACCCGACCAGCGGCCGGAGCGGCCCGAGCAGTCGGCGCGGCCCGAGCAGCCGGAGCAATCAGACCAGTCGGAGCGGCCGGCCCCGGGAACCCCGCTGATCCGGCTGGACGGCGTGGGGAAGTTCTACGGCAGCATCAAGGCCCTGGAGGGCGTCTCCCTGGAGGTGCACGCCGGGGAGATCACCTGCGTGCTCGGTGACAACGGCGCGGGCAAGTCCACCCTCATCAAGATCATCTCCGGGCTGCACCAGCACGACGCCGGAACCCTCGACATCGAGGGCGAGGAGACCCGGCTCGGCTCGCCGCGCGAAGCCCTGGACCGCGGCATCGCCACCGTCTACCAGGACCTGGCCGTCGTCCCGCTGATGCCGGTGTGGCGCAACTTCTTCCTCGGTTCCGAGCCCACCAAGGGGCGCGGCCCCCTCCGCCGCCTGGACGTCGCCAGGATGCGCGAGACCACCCGCACCGAGCTGCTGCGGATGGGCATCGACCTGCGCGACGTGGACCAGCCCATCGGCACCCTCTCCGGGGGCGAGCGGCAGTGCGTGGCCATCGCGCGCGCCGTCTACTTCGGCGCCAAGGTCCTGGTCCTGGACGAGCCCACCGCCGCGCTCGGCGTCAAGCAGTCCGGGGTGGTGCTGAAGTACGTGGCCGCCGCCCGGGACGCGGGGCTCGGTGTGGTGCTGATCACCCACAACCCGCACCACGCGTACCTGGTCGGCGACCGGTTCGTCCTGCTCAAGCGCGGAGCGATGGCGGGCAGCCACGCCAAGTCGGAGATCGCCCTCGAGGAGCTGACCCGGCAGATGGCCGGCGGCAGCGAGCTGGAGCAGCTCAGCCACGAGCTGGCCCGCTAGACCTTTCGTTCTCGAATGCCGGACGGGCTGGATTTTCCAGCCCGTCCGGCGTTTCAGGACACAGCGCCCGGGGCCGAGCCCCGGAAACACAGCGCCATATGCGCCGCCCCCCGCCGGTGAGGCACAATCGCACGGCGGGCCCGCACCCGCGAGCCCACGCACGCCGAGGCCCCGGGCCTCCCGAGACCCCCGCAGGGACGACGACTCTTGCGAGTACCCACCCGCAGCGACCGCACCCCCCACGCGCGACCGGCGGCGCCGCCAGACGGCACCGCGGCTGCGGCGGCCCCGGTGGCGGCCACCGCCCCGGCCGGGAGGGCGGCGCGATGAGCCTGTACCGCGAACGGGTCCACCGGGGCTCGGCCCGGGCCACCGTGCTGCGCACCGTCAGCACGCGCGAGCGCCGCTCGCACCTGACCGCGCCCCGGGTGCCGACCGTCGGCATCGACATCGGCGGCACCAAGGTCGCCGCCGGTGTCGTCGACGCCGACGGCAACATCCTGGAGACGCTGCGCACCGAGACGCCGGACAAGTCCAAGAGCCCCAAGATCGTCGAGGACGTCATCGTCGACCTGGTGCTGGATCTGTCCGACCGGCACGATGTGCACGCCGTCGGCATCGGCGCGGCAGGCTGGGTGGACGCCGAGCGCAACCGCATCCTCTTCGCCCCGCACCTGTCCTGGCGGAACGAGCCGCTGCGCGACCGCATCGCCCAGCGGCTCGCCGTCCCGGTCATGGTCGACAACGACGCCAACACCGCCGCCTGGGCCGAGTGGCGGTTCGGCGCCGGGCGCGGCGAGGACCACCTCGTCATGATCACGCTCGGTACCGGCATCGGCGGCGCCATCCTGGAGGACGGCCAGGTCAAGCGGGGCAAGTTCGGAGTCGCCGGCGAGTTCGGCCATATGCAGGTGGTGCCCGGCGGGCACCGCTGCCCGTGCGGCAACCGCGGCTGCTGGGAGCAGTACAGCTCCGGGAACGCCCTGGTCCGCGAGGCCCGCGAGCTGGCCGCCGCCGAGTCGCCGGTGGCCTACGGCATCATCGACCGCGTCGGCGGGCAGGTCCGCGAGATCACCGGACCGCTCATCACCGAGCTGGCCCGCCAGGGCGACGCCATGTGCGTGGAGCTGCTGGAGGACATCGGCGAGTGGCTGGGCGTCGGCATCGCCAATCTGGCCGCCGCCCTGGACCCCTCCTGCTTCGTGATCGGCGGCGGCGTCAGCGCCGCCGACGACCTGCTGATCGGCCCGGCGCGCAACGCCTTCCGCCGCCACCTCACCGGCCGCGGCTACCGCCCGGAGGCCAAGATCGTCAAGGCGCAGCTGGGCCCCGAGGCGGGCATGGTCGGCGCCGCCGACCTGGCCCGGCTGGTCGCCCGCCGCTTCCGCCGCGCCAACCGGCGTCGCGTCGAGCGGTACGAGCGCGCCGGGATCACCGTGCGGGTGGCCCCGCGAGGCGAGGCGGGGCGCTGATGAGCGACGACACCGAGCAGGAGCGCCCCGCCCCCCAGGACGAGGGACCCCGCCGCCCCAAACGCCCCTGGCTGGCCGCCCTGGCGATCTTCCTGCTGATCACCATCCCGGCCGGCTACCTCGTCATCTCCGCGCTGCAGAGCCGTGAGGGCGGCGAGAACAAGGAGGAGAACGCCTCCGCCACCGGACTCACCCCGGGCTGGCCCAGCAAGGTGCAGCGGCGCATCTACGACGTGTGGATCCCGCCGTACTCCGCCGATGTGGCCTTCTACGAGACCAACAGCTGGGGCAAGAGCGTGATGCACGTACAGTTCATCACCTCCGCCGAAGGGCTCGACCGGTTCCTCGGCACGATCCACACCAGCCGCGACTCCCTCGACCAGGGAAAGATCACCGTCAGCGCCAAGGACGCCGGGGCGGTGGGCTGGCGGCTGGGGCCCGGGCAGGACTGGTCCGGTTTGACCGTCGACCAGAAGGACCCGGAGCCGACGCTCGACGTCACCGTCGACCTCGGCAATCCACGGCACCCCGAGGTGTACGTGGTCTCCACCGTCACCCCCTGAGACCGGGCGGCGGGACGAAGACGACAGCGTGACGAAGAGCGTGACGGCGTGACTGAGACGATGACCCTGCAGTACCGGACGGACGGGCCCGAGGACGGGCCGGTCCTGGTCCTCGGCCCGTCGCTGGGCACCACCTGGCACATGTGGGACCGGCAGATCCCCGAGCTGTCCCGCCACTGGCGGGTGATCCGCTTCGACCTGCCCGGGCACGGCGGCTCACCGGCCCACCCGGCCAGCTCCGTCCATGACCTCGCCGACCGGCTGCTCGCCACCCTCGACGAGATCGGCGTGGACCGCTTCGGCTACGCGGGCTGCTCCCTGGGCGCTGCCATCGGCGCCGACATCGCGCTGCGCCACCCGCAGCGGCTCGGCTCCCTCGCCCTGGTCTCCGCCTCCGCGCGCTTCGGTACCGCCGACGGCTGGCGGCAGCGCGGCGTGGTCATCCGCACCAACGGCCTGGACCCGATCGCCCGCAGCACACCGGAGCGCTGGTTCACCGCCGACTTCGCCGCCGCCCAGCCGGCAATCGTCGACTGGGCCGTCCAGATGGTCCGGACCGTCGACCCGGGCTGCTACATAGCCGCCTGCGAAGCCCTGGCCGCCTTCGACGTCCGCGCCGAGCTGGGCCGGATCGGTGTGCCCACGCTCGTCCTGGTCGGCTCCGAGGACCAGACCGCGCCCGCCGCCGACGCCCGGGTGCTGGTGGCCGGCATCCCGGACGCGCGGCTGGCACTGGTCCCCGGCAGCTCCCACCTGACCCCGGTGGAGCAACCGGCCGCCGCCACCGATCTGCTGGTCCGTCACTTCTCCGGCTCCTGGCAGTCCCCGGACCAGACGACCGGGATGACCGCGATCCCCGCCCCGGCGGTCCGGCCGCAGCTCGGACCCCCGCCGGCGGCCGCGCCGGTCGCGGAGATCACCGCCGGCCGGCCCGACCCCCTCGCCGATGCCCGCGCCGACGCCTACGACCAGGGCATCAAGGTGCGCCGCGAGGTGCTGGGCGACGCCCACGTGGACCGCGCCCAGGCCACCACCGACGAGTTCACCGAGGACTTCCAGGACTTCATCACCCGCTACGCCTGGGGCGAGGTGTGGACCCGGCCGGGCATCGACCGGCGCACCCGCAGCGTCATCACCCTCACCGCGCTCGCCGCCCGCGGCCACCTCGACGAACTGGCCTTCCACACCCGCGCCGCGCTGCGCAACGGCCTCACCCCCGCCGAGATCGGCGAGGTGCTGCTGCACACCGGCGTGTACTGCGGGGTGCCCGCGGCCAACTCCGCCTTCGCGGTGGCCCAGCGGGTGATCCGGGAGGAGACCCGCCCGGAAGGGTGAGCCAGGTGGTGTTCCCACCAGGCTGACCGGCCACGCGCCGGGCACGGCGCGGCAGGATGGGGGCATGTTGCTGACCAAGAAGGGCCATGCCTGCGTCCGCGTCGAGAAGGACGGGCGGGTGCTCGTCATCGACCCGGGCACCTTCACCGAACCGGACGCCGTCGCGGGCGCCGACGCGCTGCTGGTGACCCACGAGCACCCCGATCACTTCGACGAGGGACGGCTGCGGGCCGCGCTCCAGGCCGCTCCGGCCACCGAGATCTGGACCCTGCGCAGCGTCGCCGAACAGCTCTCCGCCGCCTTCCCCGGCCGGGTGCACACCGTCGGCGACGGCGACACCTTCACCGCCGCCGGGTTCGACATCGAGGTGCACGGGCAGCTGCACGCGGTCATCCACCCCGACCTGCCGCGCATCACCAACGTCGGCTACCTGGTGGACGGCTCGCTCTTCCACCCCGGTGACGCGCTCACCGTCCCCGGCCGGCCCGTCGACACGCTGCTGCTGCCGGTGCAGGCGCCCTGGAGCAAGATCTCCGAAGTCATCGACTACGTGCGCGAGGTCGGGCCGCGGCGCGCCTACGACATCCACGACGCCCTGCTCACCGATGTCGCCCGGCCCATCTACGACACCCATCTGGGCAACCTGGGCGGCGCCGACCACGCCCGGCTGGCCTCCGGCGAGAGCGTCCGCCTGGCACCCTGACGGCCGCTGTCGGACCCGGGCGGTAGGTTGGACGTCATGCGCATCGCGACCTGGAACGTCAACTCGATCACCGCCCGGCTGCCGCGGCTGCTGTCCTGGCTGGAGACCTCCGGCACGGACGTGCTGTGCATCCAGGAGACCAAGTGCGGCGACGACGCCTTCCCCTACGAGCCGCTGCGCGAGCTCGGCTACGAGGCCGCGGTCAACGCCGACGGCCGGTGGAACGGCGTGGCGGTCGTCTCCAAGGCCGGCCTTGAGGACGTGGTCACCGGCCTGCCCGGCGGACCGGAATACGAGGGTGTGCAGGAGCCGCGGGCGATCAGCGCCACCTGCGGCCCGGTCCGCGTCTGGTCCGTCTACGTGCCCAACGGCCGGGAGGTCGACCACCCGCACTACGCCTACAAGCTCGGCTGGCTCCAGGCGCTGCGCGCGGCGGTCGCCGAGGACGCGGCCTCGGAGCGCCCCTTCGCGGTGCTCGGCGACTACAACATCGCCCCCGCCGACGAGGACGTGTGGGACCGCGAGTTCTTCGAGGGCTCCACCCATGTCACCGACGCCGAGCGCGCCGCGCTCGCCGCCCTCCGCGAGGCCGGGCTCTCCGACGTCGTCCCGCGCCCGCTCAAGTACGACCAGCCCTTCACCTACTGGGACTACCGCCAGCTGTGCTTCCCCAAGAACCGCGGCATGCGCATCGACCTGGTCTACGGCAACAGCTCCTTCGCCAAGGCGGTCACCGACTCCTACGTCGACCGTGAGGAGCGCAAGGGCAAGGGTGCCTCCGACCACGCGCCGGTCGTGGTCGACCTGGCGCTGGAGACACAGCAGTTCTGAACCGTCGCCGCGCCCCGGTCTCCGTGGGCCGGGGCGGCGCCGCTCAGGGCATCAGCAGGCGCAGGTCGACGGAGTCGGCGAGCGCCGCCAGCCCCGCGTCGCCGGGGTGCAGGTGGTCCCCGCTGTCGTACACCGGCAGGATCCGCTGCGGCCGGTCCGGGTCGCGGACGACGGCGTCGAAGTCCAGCACGGCGTCGAAGGTGCCGTCGTGCGACCGGAGGAAGGCGTTGACCGCGCTCCGCCGCGCGTCGGCCTCCGGGCCGCAGCCCCGCCAGCCCTCGCAGGGCGCCACCGTGGCCGCGACGACGCGCAGCCCCCGCGCCCGCGCCCGCTTGGCCACCGTCCGCAGCCCGGTGATCACCTGATCCGGCGCGGTGCCCGCGAGCACGTCGTTGATCCCCTCCAGGACCACCACCGTGCGGATCCCGGTCTGCGCCAGCACGTCCCGGTCCAGCCGGGCCAGCGCGCTCACCCCGCCGATGTCGGTGCTCACCCCGTCGCCCGGATAGCGGTCGCTGACCACGCGGTTGGCGGAGATCCCGTGGTTGAGCACGCCGAGACGGGGCACCTGCGACTGGCCCAGCAGCCGCCGCGCCAGCACGTCGGGCCAGCGCCGGTTTCCGTCCACCGTCGATTTGTCGCCGTCGGTGATGGAATCGCCCAGCGCCACCACCGACCCGGTTCCGCCTCCCACGTCGATCCCGGTGAGGAACGGCCAGCTGGTGAGCGTCGCGGTGTAGGCGTCGCCGCCGGTGTCGGCGGTGCGGTCCCCGCTGCCCGGTGTGCTCAGGAACGACCGCTGATAGGCCCGGTGATGCAGCGGCACCGCCGTCACCGTTCCCGGCAGGTGGAGACTGACCAGCAGGTTGGTGTCGGCCGGCACGGCGAAGGCCAGCGGATCGCTGAACACCTCGGCCCCGGCCGGGATCCGGACCCCGGCCCGCCCGCCGAAGGTCAGCGGCACCGGCGGCCCGGCCGCCGCCGCGCCCGACCCCTGCACCGCCACCGAGGCGCGCCCGATGGCGGCCGGTGTCGCCGCGAAGGTGTTGGCGAGCCGCACCCTGATCCGCGGTCCGCCCGCGCTGGTGTGCGCCACCAGCCGCAGCGTCCGGTCCGTCCACGGGCCGACCGCGCCGTATCCGGAGGTGCTCGCCGACCAGCTGCCGGTCCAGCCCCGGGCCGGGGTGCGCACCGAGACCGCGAAGACATGGAGATCGGCGGCCGGGCCCGGGTCCCGGGGCAGCACCACCGAGGCGATCGCCCGGTCCGCGGCGACCGGCACGGTGACCGCGTACAGCCGGGCCTTCTCCGGCAGCGGGCCCTGGGGTGAGTTGAGGCGGGGCAGGGCGACGGCCTTGGTGGACAGCGGGCCGCGCCGCCAGTCCGGGGCGGTGAGCCGGAAGGTGCCGGTGGATCCGTCGCGGTAGCGGACCGCGCCGGTTCCGGTGGCCTCGGCGCCGGTGCCCGCCACCAGGAAGGTGAGCGCGTCGCCGCGGCC
Source organism: Streptomyces sp. JLBT605 (assembly GCF_058215555.1). Taxonomy (NCBI): domain Bacteria; kingdom Bacillati; phylum Actinomycetota; class Actinomycetes; order Kitasatosporales; family Streptomycetaceae; genus Streptomyces; species Streptomyces sp. JLBT605. The sequence continues at coordinate 1,190,316 of NZ_CM177087.1, read as the reverse complement.
GGAGAGCAGCACGCTCTGCCCGTTCGCCACTACGTTGTCCGGCTCGCCCGGGCGGGACCGGGGTAATCGCAGCCGGGCGCCGGCCAGGGTGAGGGTGGTGCCCGGCGTCCAGCCCGCCGCGGCCAGGTCGCTCGCGGACAGCGAGTTGCCGTCGCCGTCGAAGTCGGCGGCCCCGGGCCGGGCGTCCTCGCTGATCGCGGTGGAGTCGAAGTGCCGTGCCAGCGGCAGCGGCCTGGCCGGCGGTGTGCCGGACGGCGCGGCCTGGATGGGGGGCGCCGCGGTGAGCGTCAGCACCGCGCCGGTAGCCAGGATTCCGGCCGTCCACCGTCTGCCAGCGCGCATCGGCGCGTCCCCTCTCGTGACCACCGTGTGCTCGAACGTGTGGGCAGGTTCGCGTCGAACGTAGGAAGGAGCCCGGCGGTCGTCAAGGAGCGCGGCGTCCTGCCCGGCACCGGCGTGCCCGGGCGCGGCGTCGCCTGGCGTGGACGCGCGCCGTCGAGCGCGCCCTGTGGTGCGGGCGTCGCCACGGTGCGACCCTGAAGCGTATGAATATCCATTTCCTGGGCAACTGGCGCAAGCGGCACGGTCAGGCACGGAACGTGGCCCTCGCGGCGGCCCGGGAGACCGACCCCGAAGGCGTGGCCCAGCTGCTGTCGGAGTGCGAGCTGCTGCGGGCCCGGGCCGCCGCGGACGGGGTCGAACTCGACGACACCGCCGCCTCCTTGGAAGCCCTGGACCAGATCAAGCCGCGCTGGCGCGATGACCCCGAGGAGCTGTCCTGGCTCGGCAACGACGCCGGCCTGTACCTGGGCACCGTCATCGTCCGCACCGTCCCCGGCGCCGTCTGGCAGGTGTGGCCCAGCGGCCGGCCGGTGGTCAGGCTGGCCTCCGGCCGGGAGATCGACGTGGTGGAGGCGGGCAGCCAGTGGGCGGCGGTCGGCGCCCCCGAACTCTCGCAGCGGTACGCCGAGGTGTCCGAGGGCTAGGCGGTGTCCGACGGGTCTCCGCCGAAAGTCTCGGCGACCCGCCGGACCCACCCTGACCGTCCTGGACCGCCCGTCGTGGTGGATATCCAGCGCTGGATGCGTGTCGCCCGGAGTGTCCCGCTTTGCTGTGGATAGTTTGCGCAGACCGCGATCACAGCGACAGGTGGGTAGGGCTGCGTATGGCCGTCGATCCGTTGATCGAGCTGCGAGACGTCAACAAGTACTTCGGACCGCTGCACGTCCTGCGGGACATCAACCTCACCGTCGACCGCGGCGAGGTGGTGGTGGTCATCGGCCCCTCGGGGTCGGGGAAGTCGACGCTGTGCCGGGCGATCAACCGGCTGGAGACCGTCGAGTCCGGCACCATCGAGGTCGACGGCAAGCCACTGCCGTCGGAAGGACGCGCGCTGGCGGCGCTCCGCTCGGACGTCGGCATGGTCTTCCAGTCCTTCAACCTCTTCGCGCACAAGACCGTGCTGGACAACGTGATGCTCGCCCAGCTCAAGGTGCGCAAGCGCAAGAAGGAGGAGGCCGAGCGGCGCTCCCGCGAGCTGCTGGACCGCGTCGGCCTCGCAACCCAGGCCCCCAAGTACCCCGCGCAGCTCTCCGGCGGCCAGCAGCAGCGTGTGGCGATCGCCCGGGCGCTGGCGATGGATCCCAAGGTGATGCTCTTCGACGAGCCGACCTCCGCGCTCGACCCGGAGATGATCAACGAGGTGCTGGAGGTCATGCGGCAACTCGCCGGGGAGGGCATGACGATGGTCGTCGTCACCCACGAGATGGGCTTCGCCCGCGCGTCCGCCAACCGGGTCGTCTTCATGGCCGACGGCGCGATCGTGGAGGACCGGCCCCCGGAGGAGTTCTTCACCGCGCCACGCAGCGAACGCGCCAAGGACTTCCTGTCCAAGATCCTCAAGCACTGAGCGGCCGGTGACAGCGATGACCCGCATCCGCCGCACGATCGCCGCCCTCGGCGTGCTCCTGCTCGGCCTGCCCGCCGCCGCCTGCGGCAGGCAGGGCAGCCCCCCGGTCAAGGGCCCCGAGATCGACAAGCTCCCCGTCTACCGGGTCGACACCGGCTTCCGGCTGCCGGAATCCGGCACCTGGCGCAAGGCCAGAAGCCGCGGCCACCTCGTCGTCGGCGCCAAGGAGGACCAGCCCTACCTGGGCGAGAAGGACCCCGCCACCGGCCGCTACGCCGGCTTCGACATCGAGATCGCCAGGATGATGTCGGCCTCCCTCGGCTTCGACCCGAAGTCCGTCAGCTTCCGCACGATCGCCTCCGCCAACCGCGAGACCGCGCTGCAGAACGGCCAGATCGACTTCTACGTCGGCACCTACACCATCAACGACCTGCGCAAACGGCAGGTCGGTTTCGCCGGCCCGTACTTCATGGCGGGCCAGTCCCTGCTGGTGCGGGACGATGAGAAGGACATCCACGGCCCCGACGACCTGGCCGGCAGACAGGTCTGCTCCGCGGCCGGTTCGACCCCGCTGCAGCGCATCGAGTCCGACTACCCCGACGCCGATGCCGTCGCCTACGACACCTACTCGATCTGCGTCGACAACCTCCTCAGCCTCCAGGTCGACGCGGTCACCACCGACGACACCATCCTCCTCGGCTACGCGGCCAAGGTCCCCGACGAGCTGAAGGTCGTCGGCAAGCCCTTCTCCAAGGAGCCGTACGGCATCGGCGTGCCCAAGGGCGACACCACGTTGCGCTTCGCGCTGGACGACGCCCTTGAGGCCCACGAGAAGAACGGCGACTGGAAGCGGGCGTACGACGCCACCCTCGGCCTCTCCGGAGCGCCCGCCCCCAAGCCGCCGCCCATCGACCGCTACCCGGCCGGCTGAGGAGGAGACCCACCCCCATGGACGTACTCACCGAGAACTGGTCGCTCTACGGCGACGGCCTGCTGGGCACCGTGGAGCTGACCGCCTACGCCTCCCTGCTGGCGCTGGGGCTCGGCATCCTGATGGCCGCCTTCCGGGTCGCCCCGGTCGGCTCGCTGCGGGTCATCGGCGCCACCTGGGTCAACGTGCTGCGCAACACCCCGCTGACACTGCTGTTCTTCGCGGTGCTGCTGGGCATGCCGCGCTTCGGCGTCCAGCTGTCCTTCACCACCTTCGCCGTCCTGGCCCTGGGCTGCTACACCTCCGCGTTCATCTGCGAGGCGGTGCGCTCGGGCATCAACACGGTGCCGGTCGGGCAGGGGGAGGCGGCCCGCAGCCTGGGCATGACCTTCGAACAGACCCTGGGCACGGTCGTACTGCCGCAGGCGTTCCGCTCCGTCATCCCACCCATCGGCTCCACCCTGATCGCGCTGGCCAAGAACTCCGCGATCGCCGGCTCCTTCAGCGTCACCGAACTGCTGGGCGTCTACCGGCCGCTCAACGAGCTGGGCTACAGCATCATCTGGACCTTCGTCTGGATCGCCGCCGGGTATCTGATCGTCACCCTGACCATCAGCCTGATCTTCAACCTCCTGGAGAAGTACTGGGGAGTCGCCCGATGACCACCGCCACCGCCCTGTACGACATCCCCGGCCCGCGGACCCGGCGCCGCCACCTCCTCTACGGCCTGGCGTCCACCGCGGTGATCCTCGGCCTGCTCGCCTGGATCGTCTACCGCCTCGTGGACACCGGCCAGTTCGAGGCGGTCAAGTGGCGGCCCTTCACCTACGAGGGCATCCAGGAGCTGCTGCTGGAGGGGCTCGGGAACACCCTCAAGGCGTTCGCCATCGCCGCCGCGCTGGCCCTCGCGCTCGGCGCGGTGCTGGCCGCCGGCCGGCTCTCGGACTTCCGCCTGGTGCGCTGGGTCTCCACGCTGGTGGTGGAGTTCTTCCGGGCCATGCCGGTGCTGGTGATGATCTTCTTCGTCTTCGTGGCGCTGGAGGTCAAACCGCTGCCCGCGCTCGTCGCCGGGCTGACCCTCTACAACGGCTCGGTGCTGGCCGAGGTGTTCCGCGCGGGCGTCAACTCGGTGGAGCGCGGGCAGCGGGAGGCGGCGTACTCGCTCGGCCTGCGCAAGACGCAGGTGATGACGTACATCCTGGTGCCGCAGGGCGTACGGGCGATGCTCCCGACGATCATCAGCCAGCTGGTGGTGGCGCTGAAGGACACCTCGCTCGGCTTCCTCATCACCTACGAGGAGTTCCTGCACGCGGGGAAGCTGATCGCCGGCAACCTCGACTACGACCTGCCCTTCATCCCGGTCGTCCTGGTCATCTCACCGATCTACATCGGGATGTGCATGCTGCTGTCGTGGTTCGCCCACTGGGTGGCCCGGCGGCAGCGGCGCAGCGTGAAGACCGAGGCGGTGGAGGTGGCCCGCCCCGAACCGGGCACGCTGCTGCCGGGCACCGGCCCGCGCGGTTAGGGACCCGCCTAGCGCAGCGGGACGGAGAGGTACGAGCGGTCGTCCCGCGGCGAGGAGAAGGTGAGGTGGGCGCCGGCCGGGTTGTGCTCGGCGTACAGCGGGTCGACGGTGTCGACGACCACCGCCAGCCGGTGCCCGGCCGGGACGTCGTACGCCGTGGAGAACAGCTCCAGGTCCAGGGTGAAGGGCGTGCCGGGCGTCCGGTCCCGGAAGGTGACCGGTGCGTGGCTGACCAGCCTGCCGGTGCCCAGCGGACCCACGTCGTAGAGGTAGGCGAACACCGTGCCCTGCGCCTTGTCGCTGGTGACCGTGGTGTGCAGCTTCGCGGTGCCCCGGATGTGCTGCGCGGTGGCGTACGGCCCGGTCTGCCAGACCCCGGCGAACGCGCGCGGCAGCAGCGGGATCGAGGCCATCGGCGGCAGCTTGAGGAACTGGTCCAGCATGCTGGAGAGGAAGATCACGCCGCCGTCCGCGCCGGAGTCGACGCCTCCGGCGATCCGGCGGCTCTCGGCGAGCGGTATCCGCAGGTGCGCGGAGGTCACCGCCGACCAGCTGGAATATCCCTCGTACTCCCCGGTCGAGCGGGACTTCAGCTGCACCGGCTGCTCGCGGTCGATGCCGTTGTGCTCGCCCTTGAGGTAGCGGTCGAACCAGCGCTGGGCGTTGTCCCAGACGTCATTGGGCAGCCCGAGCAGCCCGGTGCCCTCGGCGGTGGCGTGGTCGCCGGGCCGGAACTCCAGCCGCTTGGGACCGGTCAGCTTCTCGAAGAAGTCCGCGTACTGGTTGGGCGGGAAGAGCGAGTCCCCCCAGGCGTTGCCCAGCATGACGGCCGCGCCGTTGCGGTTGATCCGGTCCAGGTAGGTGGCGGGGGAGCGCTTCTTCCCCCATGCGAGCATCTCCGCCTCCTTCGACAGGTCGGAGGTGAGGAAGGCGCGCAGGATCTGCTGGAGTTCCGCGCTCGGGCGGCCGGTCAGCCCGCCCAGCGCGCCGAGCAGGGCGCCGGCCTGGAGGTGCTGGGTGCGTCCGCTGTATATCGAGTCGATCAGGTCGGCCCAGCCGCTCATCGCCACCACGGCCTTGACCCGGGGATCGGACCCGGCGCTCAGCAGGCTGATCCCGGCGCCGTAGGAGACCCCGCCCATACCGATCCGGTCGGGGTCGGCGGGGGTGTGGGCGAGTGCCCAGTCGATGACCTTGGCGGCGTCCGCGACGTCCGGCGGCCCGGCGGTCTCGATCTCGCCGCCGGACTGCCAGAACCCGCGCGCGTTGTAACCGACCACGACATAGCCGGAGTCGGCGAGCTTCTTCGCCTGAGCGATGTATTCGATCTGCGGCATGCCCCAGCTGGTGGGCAGCACGATGAGGGGGTAGCGCCGGGCGCCGTCCGCGTCGCTTGGGGTGAAGACGTTGGCGGCCAGCTTGGTGCCGCCGTGGCCGGGTATGTCCACGAACCGGACGGTGGCGGAGCCGGTACGGGCCGCCGTGCCGGTCGTTGCCTCGGTCGTCGCGCGGGCGGGTGCGGCGTGGGTGGCGGGGGCCAGGCCGAGGGCCGCGCCGGTCAGCAGACTCGCCGAGAGGGTGGCTGCCGCCGTGGCGCGCAGCAGGGGTTTCCGGGCATGGGTCACTGTCGCTCCTGAGGGGGGAGGATGCCGTGGGGGGCGGGTGTGGGGGCACCGGTGCCAGGTAACCCGACGGTAACCTCAGCGACTTACCGCCGGTAATACCCGCGTAAGTTACGCGTGGGTAACGATGTTGAGCCTCCAACGGCCCCCGAAACGGCCCTCAAGCGGCCCCCGGAGCGGCCCTCGGCGGACCGCGCTCAGGCCGACCGGTCGCCCTTCCCCGCCCGCCGGGAGGACGGGCGCGAAACCGGGGCGGTCGACAGCGCGGACTTGGTCACATCCGCGACCACCTCCACCACGTCCGGCCCGTACGCCTGCGAGTTGACGACCTTCAGCAGCAGGCAGAACGCCCCGTCCGCGCCGTACTTGCGGGCCAGCCGGGACCGGTTGCGCACCAGGTGGCGAATGGCGGCGCGGTGGGTGACCGGACGCTGCCCCGCCGCCAGGAACACCGGCCGGCCGCCCTCGCCGCCGGTCAGCCGGGCGAGCAGCACATACTCGACCGCGCCGGGCTCCGCCCGGTAGGCGGTGCCGCCGATGGTCAGCGTGGCCCGGTCGGCGCCGGTCTCGTCTCCCGGGTGCACCGTCACGCCCGGGAGCAGGTTCGCCAGGTGCGCGGCGAGCCTGCGGTGCGCGGTCGGGTCGCCGACGCAGAACTCCGTCCGGGCGCCGAAGCCTTGCAGCCCGGTGTCGTGCGGGGCGATCTCCGGGTGCGCGCCGCAGTTCTCCACCACGGCCGCGAGCCCCAGCAGTGCCAGCGCGTCATGGCGGGGGATGCTCCAGTGCGCCGAGGCGCTGTCCCGGTGCGTGACCAGCACGCACTCCGACCCCTCCGGCAGACCGAAGAACCGTTGTTCGCGGCTGCGGCCGCGGCGTGCGGCGGCCGTGTGTGCCACCCAGCCGAGGGCCAGGCCGACGATCAGGGCCGCCGCCCCGGCGATCAAGTCCTGCACGGTGTCCGTCATGGCCGGGCATCGTAGCGGGGGCACGGCCGTCTGTTCGAGGCGGCTGTGGGAGGGCGGACCGGGGGCCGCGGTCCGCGCGCCCCTGTCGGCGCGCGCCGCGTGACGAGTATTCTCCGGCCCCTGCGTTCATATGGAGGTATGCATGGCGCTCGCCGCGAGAGCAACCGCACCATCCGCACCCTCATCTCCCCGGTCCGCACCCTCACCGACCCGGCGGCGCCTGTCCGCCCTCGGCGCCGCGGCCGCGCTCACCGTCACCCTCGGGGCCGTGCCCGCCACCGCCCAGGGCAGCGCGCCCACCACCTCGCACAGCGCGCCCGCCGCCGGGCCCGGCGTCCCCGCCAAGACCCCGGTGGCCACCGGCTACGGCGGCGCGGTCTCCAGCGTCGACCCCGACGCCTCGGCGGCCGGCATCCAGGTGCTGCGGCGCGGCGGCAACGCGGTGGACGCGGCGGTGGCCACGGCCGCCGCGCTCGGCGTCACCGAGCCGTACTCGGCCGGTGTCGGCGGAGGCGGCTACTTCGTCTACTACAGCGCCAAGCAGCACCGGGTGTTCACCATCGACGGCCGCGAGACCGCCCCGCTCAGCGCGGACGAAGACCTGTTCCTCGGCACGGACGGCAAGCCGATCCCGTTCGCCGAGGCCGTCACCAGCGGACTCGGCATCGGTACCCCCGGCACCCCGGCCACCTGGGACGCGGCGCTCGACAGCTGGGGCACCCGCTCACTGGCCGAGGTGCTGCGGCCCGCCGAGCGGCTCGCCCGGGACGGCTTCACCGTCGACCCCACCTTCCGCAAGCAGACCGCCGACAACCAGGAGCGGTTCGCCGACTTCCCCGACTCGGCGAAGCTCTTCCTGCCCGGCGGTGAACTCCCCGTCGTCGGCTCGACCTTCACCAACCCCGACCTGGCCCGCACCTACGCCCTGCTGGCGAAGGGCGGAGCGGACGCGCTCTACCGCGGCGAGCTGGGCCGCGACATCGTCCGGACCGTGCGGCAGCCCCCGGTCCGGTCCGGCGCCTCCCGGGTGGTCCGCCCCGGTGACCTGACGGCGGGAGACCTGCGGGCGTACCGGACCAAGCGGCAGGCGCCGACCCGTACGTCCTACCGCGGCCTCGATGTATACGGAATGGCGCCCTCCTCCTCCGGCGGCACCACCGTCGCCGAGGCGCTGAACATCCTGGAGCGGACCGACCTGGCCGACCTCAGCGAGCCGCGGTTCCTCCACCGCTACATCGAAGCCGCCCGGATCGCGTTCGCCGACCGGGGGCGCTGGGTCGGCGACCCGTCGTTCGAGGACGTCCCCACCCGAGGTCTGCTCTCTCAAGCCTTCGCGGACTCCCGGGAATGCCTGATCAAGGATGACGCGGTGCTCACCAGCCCGCTCGCGCCCGGCGATCCGTCGCGTCCCGGCGCCGGCTGCGCAAGCGGCGGCACCGCCGCGCCCACCACCTACGAAGGCGAGAACACCACGCACCTGACGGTCGCCGACAAGTGGGGCAACGTCGTCGCGTACACCCTCACCATCGAGCAGACCGGCGGCAGCGGCATCACCGTGCCCGGCCGCGGCTTCCTGCTCAACAACGAGCTGACCGACTTCTCCTTCGCGCCCGCCAACCCGGCGGTCCACGACCCCAACCTGCCCGGACCGGGCAAGCGCCCGCGCTCCTCGATGTCCCCCACGATCGTCCTCGACCACGGGCGGCCTGTCCTCGCCCTCGGCTCGCCTGGCGGCTCGACGATCATCACCACCGTGCTGCAGACCCTGCTCAACCACCTCGACCGGGGGATGCCGCTGGTCGACGCGATCGCCGCGCCACGCGCCAGCCAGCGCAACGCGGCCACCACGGAGCTGGAACCGGGCCTGTGGAACAGCCCGCTGCGCCCGCGGCTGGAGGCGCTCGGCCACGTCTTCAAGCAGAACCCGGAGATCGGCGCGGCCACCGGGGTACAGCGCCTGCCGGACGGCCGCTGGCTGGCCGCCGCCGAGCGCGAGCGACGCGGCGGCGGATCAGCGATGGTCGTCCACCCGGCCGGCCCGCCGGCCACGCCGGCCACACGATAGACGCACCCTGCGCGGTCCCGCCCTGGGCGGGCGGGGAGGCCCCGCCCGCCCAGGGGCGCCGCCGTGTGCGGGGGCGCCGCCGTGTGCGGGGGCGCCGGCTGTGCGTGGCCCGAAAACTCCCCGTAGCAACCCCGTAACCGGATCCGTAACCCGCAGGGTGTCGAATGATCCGCGCACCGGTGTCGAGATGTCCGCTGGGGAGAGGGGTGGAGATGTCGCACGGCCAACTCCCGGATGAGGTGGTGGCGTTCGCTCGCTATCTGCGCGAGCTGACAGGCCGGCTGGACCGGGCCGCCGGCTGGTACGGCGTCTTCGCGCAGCGGGACCCGGAGGGGATGCGCGCCTGCCTGCGCGGCCAGGAGGTACCGCCCTGGGACGTGGTGCAGGCGCTGCTCCAGGACCTGTCCGTCCGCAGCGGCCCGGACGCCGCCCGGCAGGCGGGCACACGCGCCGCCGACCTCTACCGCGCCTCGATCCTCGCCCATGACGCGCGCCCCGGCGGCTCCGCCGCACTCCGCCGCCGCCTGGACCTGATGCTCCGCGAGCAGGAGTACGCGACGCAGCGCGAACGGGACCTGGAGGGCGCGCTCCGCACCGCCGGGGACCCGGCCACGCGGGACCGCCTGGACGCGGAGCTCGCCTGGGCCCGCGACGACCGGCAGCGCGCCATGGCCCGCTGCGAAGAGCTCACCGCCCGGCTGACCGCGTTGACCGCCCGGCAGACGCCCCGGCCCGCCGCGTCGCCCGCCCCGGGGCCCCGGCCCACCCACGCCCGCCCCGGGCCGGGCGTCCCGGCCGTCGGCCTCTCCGGACCGGGCGACCCCGCGCCGGCCCATCCCGCCCCGGTCGACCCCGCCCCGGGGCGCCCCGAACCGGCCCATCCCGCCCCGGGGCGCCTCGAACCCGATCTCGCGGTCGCCGGGCTTCCCGGCGAGGCGGCCGGTGCGGTGCCTGCCGCGGGGGCGAGCGGGGGGCCTGCGGCGCGGGTTGCGCGGCCTCGGCCGCGGGGGGCCCGGTTCGCGGGGATCGAGGTCGAGGAGGTGGAGGAAGTGGTGGAGGTGGAGGAGCCGGCACTCGCGCTCCGGCCGGAGGCGGGGAGCGGGCCGGCCGCGGACCCGATGCGGGCCGTCATCGGGACCGTCACCGAGACTGGGACCGAGGCCGTCACCGAGGCCGGGACCGCGTCGCCGCCCGCCCCCGCGCCCACCCCCGCCCCCACAGCCGCGCCGCGCGGCGCACGGTTCGCCGGGGCGTACGGGGACGCGACCGGCGTCCGGCGGCGACGGCGCGGCAAGGGCACCGCCACCGCGGCCGGCATCGCGCCCGACACCGCGGCGGAAGCCGAGCGGCTCGCCGGGGAGCGGCTCGCCACCGCACGGCAGACTGCCGCCGGGGCGGTCGCGGAGCTCGCCCGGCTGCGGGCCCTGGGCCGGGGCGGCGAGGCGCACGCCCTGCTCTGCGAGACCGCCGGCTGGCCGGCCGACTGGCTTCCCTTACTCGCCACCGAGCTGGAACGCGCCGGCCTCGACGCCGACGTCCCCACCCTGCTGTGGGAGGTCGCCTGCCTGCCGTCCGAGGCCCTGGCCGCCGCCGCTGCCGCTCTGGCGGAGGCGGGCCGTACCGGCGACTGCGCGCGGCTGTTGCGGCAGAGCGTCGCCCGCCCCGCCGCCGAGGTCGGGGACGCGGCACTCGCGCTGCGCGGTACCGGCCACGGTACGGAGGCGTCCTTCCTGCTGACCGCGCTGGTGCGGGCCCGGACGCCCGAGGAGGCGGCGGGCGCGGCGACCGACGCACCCGCCGAACTGGTCCCACTGCTGCTGGACGCTGCCCAGGACGTCTCCACCGGCCGGCGCCTGGACCTGGCCCACGCCCTGCGCCTCGCCGGCCTGCCCGGGGTGCCGGGCCTCTCCTAGGGCCGGCCCCCACCGGCCGCCCCCTGGCGGCGCGCGGGGACTCGCGCGCTCCGGGACGCGCGCCGGAAAGGTGATCGGCCTCGTTGCTTAACGTCGGCACTCTTGTCACCGTGGGAAGCGGGTCGTACGTTTTCCGACTACACCCGGTGTCTACGTGCGTAGACGGGTCTGACGTGCAGTCAAAGGAGCCAATCATGGCCAAGATTGTCCGTGCAGCACTGGTCCAGGCCACCTGGACGGGTGATACCGAGTCGATGATCGCGAAGCATGAGGAGCATGCCCGCGCGGCGGCCGCCCAAGGGGCCGAGGTGCTCGGCTTCCAAGAGGTCTTCAACGCTCCGTACTTCTGCCAGGTGCAGGAGCCCGAGCACTACCGCTGGGCGGAGCCCGTCCCGGACGGCCCGACGGTGCGGCGGATGCGGGAGCTGGCCCGGGAGACCGGGATGGTCCTCGTGGTGCCGGTCTTCGAGGTCGAGCAGTCCGGCTTCTACTACAACACCGCGGCCGTCATCGACGCCGACGGCAGCTATCTCGGCAAGTACCGCAAGCACCACATCCCGCAGGTGAAGGGCTTCTGGGAGAAGTACTACTTCAAACCGGGGAACGCGGGCTGGCCGGTCTTCGACACCGCGGTCGGCAAGGTCGGCGTCTACATCTGCTACGACCGGCACTTCCCCGAGGGCTGGCGGCAGCTGGGCCTCGGCGGCGCCCAGCTGGTCTACAACCCCTCCGCCACCTCCCGCGGCCTCTCCGCCTACCTGTGGCAGCTGGAGCAGCCCGCCGCCGCCGTCGCCAACGAGTACTTCATCGCCGCGATCAACCGGGTGGGCCAGGAGGAGTACGGAGACAACGACTTCTACGGCACCTCCTACTTCGTCGACCCGCGCGGACAGTTCGTCGGCGAGGTCGCCAGCGACAAGGAGGAGGAGCTGGTCGTCCGGGACCTCGACTTCGGCCTGATCGACGAGGTGCGGCAGCAGTGGGCGTTCTACCGGGACCGGCGGCCGGACGCCTACGACGGGCTGGTGCGGCCATGAGCGACCCGCACCGCGGCGTACAGAGCGACCCACACGGCCCCGCCCACCGGGACCCGCACCGCGGCCCACTCCGCCACGCACACCTGCACCGCGAGGAGGCACAGTGAGCGACACGCACGCCGCGCTGTACGCCCGGCACCGGGCCGTCCTGCCCGAGTGGCTGGCCCTCTACTACGAGCAGCCGATCGAGATCACGCACGGCGAGGGCCGCCACGTCTGGGACGCCGACGGCAAGCGCTACCTGGACTTCTTCGGCGGCATCCTCACCACCATGACCGCGCACGCGCTGCCCGAGGTCACCAAGGCGGTCAGCGAGCAGGCCGGCCGCATCATCCACTCCTCCACGCTCTACCTCGACCGCCCGATGATCGACCTCGCCGAGCGCATCGCCCGGCTCTCCGGGATCCCCGACGCCCGGGTCTTCTTCACCACCTCCGGCACCGAGGCCAACGACACCGCGCTGCTGCTGGCCACCACCCACCGCCGCTCCAACCAGATCCTGGCCATGCGCAACAGCTACCACGGCCGGTCCTTCTCGGCGGTGGGCATCACCGGCAACCGCGGCTGGTCGCCGACCAGCCTCTCCCCGCTGCAGACGCTGTACGTACACGGCGGGGTGCGCGGCCGCGGCCCGTTCGCGGCGCTGTCGGACGGGGAGTTCATCGCGGCCTGCGTCGCCGACCTGGAAGACGTCCTCGGGCAGGCGCACGGCAATGTCGCGGCGCTCATCGCGGAACCCATCCAGGGCGTCGGCGGCTTCACCGCACCGCCCGACGGGCTGTACGCGGCCTTCCGGGAGGTGCTGGACCGGCACGGCATCCTGTGGGTCACCGACGAGGTGCAGACCGGCTGGGGGAGGACCGGCGAGTTCTTCTGGGGCTGGCAGGCGCACGCCGCCGCCGGACCGCCGGACGTCCTCACCTTCGCCAAGGGCATCGGCAACGGCATGTCCATCGGCGGGGTGGTCGCCCGCGCGGAGATCATGAACAGCCTGGGCGCCAACTCCATCTCCACCTTCGGCGGCAGCCCGGTCACGATGGCCGCCGGTCTGGCCAACCTCGGCTACCTCCTGGAACACGACCTCCAGGGCAACGCCCGCCGCGTCGGCGGCCTGCTCATCGAGCGGCTGCGGGCCGCCACAGCGGGCCTGGACATGGTCCGCGAGGTACGCGGCCGCGGCCTGATGATCGGTATCGAGCTGGTCGAGCTCCCTCCTCGCCCCCCTTCGGGGAGGAGGGGCCCAGGCAGCGACCGCGCCTGGCCCGAGGCGGCCGCCGCCGTCCTGGAAGCCGCCCGGGAGGGCGGACTGCTCATCGGAAAGGGCGGCGGCCACAACAGCAGCGTGCTGCGCATCGCCCCGCCGCTCAGCCTCACCGTCGCCGAGGCGGAGGAGGGCGCGGCCGTGCTCGAAGCCGCGCTGCGCGCGGCACCGGCCCGGCTGGGAAGGAGCGGAGCCTGATGTCCCGCACCCTCATCCGCGGCGGGCTCGTCATCACCGCGGCCGACGAGACCCCCGCCGACGTGCTGATCGAGGACGGCACGATCGCCGCCCTGGCCGCGCACGGCAGCCGCTGCGCCGAAGGCTGGGCCGCCGACGTCACCATCGACGCCACCGGCCACTACGTCATACCGGGCGGGGTCGACGCGCACACCCACATGGAGCTGCCCTTCGGCGGCACCTTCGCCTCCGACACCTTCGAGACCGGGACCCGCGCCGCCGCCTGGGGCGGGACGACCACCATCGTGGACTTCGCCGTCCAGTCGGTGGGCCGCGCGCTGCGTGAGGGGCTGGACGCCTGGCAGGCCAAGGCGGACGGCAACTGCGCCATCGACTACGCCTTCCACATGATCCTCTCCGACGTCGACGAGGGCTCGCTGAAGGAGATGGACCACCTCGTCGACGAGGGCGTCACCTCCTTCAAGCTCTTCATGGCCTACCCGGGCGTCTTCTACAGCGACGACGGGCAGATCCTGCGCGCCATGCAGCGCTCCGCGGGCAACGGCGGGCTGATCATGATGCACGCGGAGAACGGCATCGCCATCGACGTCCTCGTCGAGCAGGCCCTCGCCGCGGGCCGGACCGATCCGCGCCACCACGGCGAGGTGCGCAAGGCCCTGTTGGAGGCCGAGGCCACCCACCGGGCCATCCAGCTGGCCCGGGTGGCCGGCGCCCCGCTGTACGTGGTGCACGTGTCGGCGCGGGAGGCCGTGGCGGAGCTGGCCGCCGCCCGCGACCTGGGGCTGCCGGTCTTCGGCGAGACCTGCCCCCAGTACCTCTTCCTGTCCACCGACAACCTCGCCGAGCCCGGTTTCGAGGGCGCCAAATACGTGTGTTCCACGCCGCTGAGGCCGCGCGACCACCAGGCCGCGCTCTGGCAGGGCCTGCGCACCAACGATCTCCAGGTGGTCTCCACCGACCACTGCCCGTTCTGCTTCGCGGGCCAGAAGGAGCTGGGCCGCGGCGACTTCTCCAAGATCCCCAACGGGCTGCCCGGGGTGGAGAACCGGATGGACCTGCTCCATCAGGCCGTCGTCGACGGGCACATCTCGCGGCGCCGGTGGATCGAGATCGCCTGCGCCACCCCCGCCCGGATGTTCGGCCTGTATCCGAAGAAGGGCACCATCGCCCCGGGCGCGGACGCCGACATCGTCATCTACGACCCGCTGGCCGAGCAGACCCTCTCCGCCGCCACCCACCACATGAACGTCGACTACTCGGCGTACGAAGGGAAGCGGATCACCGGACAGGTGGTCACCGTGCTCTCGCGCGGCACGACCGTGATCGATCAGCGGCGGTTCACCGGCCGGGCCGGCCACGGCCGCTTCGTCCGGCGCGACACCTGCCAATACCTCGCCTGACCCGAGGGAGTGAGATGGACTTCGGACTCGTGCTGCAGACCGACCCGCCGGCCTCGGCGGTCATCAGCCTGATGCGGCGCGCCGAGCGCAACGGCTTCCGCTACGGCTGGACCTTCGACTCCACCGTGCTGTGGCAGGAGCCCTTCGTCATCTACAGCCGCATCCTGGAGCACACCGAGCGCCTGATCGTCGGCCCGATGGTCACCAACCCCGGTACCCGCACCTGGGAGGTCACCGCGTCGACGTTCGCCACCCTCAACGACATGTACGGCAACCGCACCGTCTGCGGGATCGGGCGGGGCGACTCGGCGATGCGGGTGGCGGGCCGCAAGCCGAACACCCTGGCCCGGCTCGGCGAGGCCATCGGCGTCATCCGTGATCTCGCGGAGGGCCGGGAGGCGGTCGTCGACGGTACCCCGGTCCGCTTCCCCTGGGTCCGGGACGGCAGGCTGCCGGTGTGGATGGCGGCGTACGGGCCCAAGGCCCTGGCGCTGGCCGGGCAGCGGGCCGACGGCTTCATCCTCCAGCTCGCCGACCCCTACCTGACCGAGTGGATGGTCAGGGCCGTCCGCACCGCCGCGGCCGAGGCGGGCCGCGACCCGGACGCCCTGACCATCTGCGTCGCCGCCCCCGCCTACGTCGGCGACGACCTGGCGCACGCGCGGGAGCAGTGCCGGTGGTTCGGCGGCATGGTCGGCAACCACGTCGCCGACCTCGTCGCCCGGTACGGCGAGCACTCCGCGGCGGTGCCGGAGGCGCTCACCGCCTACATCAAGGACCGGCACGGCTACGACTACAGCCACCACGGCCGGGCCGGGAACCCGGACACCGCCTTCGTACCCGACGAGATCGTGGACCGCTTCTGCCTGCTGGGGCCGGTCCAGGCGCACCTCGACAAGCTGCGCCACCTGCGGGAGCTGGGCGTCGACCAGTTCGCGGTGTACGCCATGCACGACGCGAAGGAGAGCACCATCGACGCCTACGGCAGCCACGTCATCCCGGCCCTGGGCGACTCTCCGGGGGCCGGCCGTCCGTCTGGGCCGGCGCGTCCGGCGGGCCCTCACCGGAGCTGAGCCGGTTCACCGCGCCCGCCAGCAGGCGGCAGACATGGGCGATCTCCTGATGGGTCTGGTTGCGTTCGGTGACGACCGCGGACAGCAGCAGCGCGGTCATGGCCACCGAGCCGTTGAACGCCTGGAGGATGAACATCTGCGCCGCCAGACCGTGGTCCTGAAACGGCCCGGCGGCGTCCGCCGCCGCCCCGATGACCATCAGGCACACGATCAGCGAGCAGGCGGCCGCCCCGGGCAGCCGGAAGCGGAAGGCCGCCCAGATGAGGAAGGGGAAGATCAGGAAGAGCAGGTTGACCGTGGATCGGGTCGCCACCAGCGTGACCGCCGCGGTGCCGCCCAGCAGGGCCGCCGCCTCGGCCCACCGGTACCAGGGACTCAGCTCCGGGACGCGGACGGCCCGCAGGGTGAGCAGGAAGGGCGCGACGACGAGCACGCCCATGGCGTCCCCGGTCCACCACACCGACCAGGTCGCGAGGAAGTCACCGGCCGGCACCGCGCCGGAGAGCACCAGCACACTCGTGCCCACGGTGGCGCTGACCACCATGCCGACCAGGGCGCCGAGGAAGACCAGCGCCAGCGCGTCCCGCAGCCGGTCCAGCGCGGGGCGGAACCCGGCGCGGCGCAGCAGCAGCCAGGAGCAGACCGGGGCCAGGGTGTTGCCCACGGCGATACCCAGCACGGCGGCGGTGCCCGGCCCGATCTCGACATTGACCAGGAACGCTCCGACGGCGATGGCCGGCCACACCCGCGCACCCCACCACAGCAGGCACACCAGGGCGATGCCGGTCGGCGGCCACAGCGGCGTCACCTGCTCGCGGACCAGTTCCTGCATGAGCCCGAGCCGGGCGGACCCGTAGTAGGCGCCGGCGATCAGGCAGCCCCGCAGGACCTCGGCCGCCTGCCCGGGGAGCCGCCTGCGAAGCGCCGTGCCGTCCATCGTGGCCCGCACTCATCCGTCGTAGCGGAGCACGACCACGGCCGCGTCGTCGTCATGGCCGGTCCGGTCCGACACCTCGACGACTTCGGAGGCCAGCAGCTCCGGGTCGGCGTCGAACCCGCTGCCGACCAGTCGGGCGACCATCTCCAGGCCCCGGTCGATCGGGAACCGCGGACCCTCGACCACCCCGTCGGTGAAGAGCACGAAGGCGGCCGGCGGGGTCAGCAGATGCCGGGTCACCGGATACCTCTCGCCGGGGAACATCCCCAGCGGCAGACCGCCCGCGTCCCAGACGATCCCGGAGCGGCCGTCGGCCGTGGCCCAGACGGCGGGCACATGGCCTGCGCGGGCATCGGCAAGCTCGCCGGCAGCGGCGTCGAAACGCAGGAACGAGCAGGTCACGAAGAGGCTGGAGTCCATCGACACCAGCAGGTCGTTGACCTGGGCCAGGACCTGGCCCGGATCGGTGGTCGCGCCGGCGGCGACCGCGCGCAGCCCGGTGCGGACCTGCCCGACGAAGGCCGCGGCCTCCGCGTCGTGGCCCTGCACATCGCCGATGGCGATGCCGAGCGCCCCGTCCGCCATGACGAAGGCGTCGTACCAGTCCCCGCCGATGTCCAGCCCACGCCGGGCGGGCACATAACGTGCGGCGGTCCGCAGCCCCGCCACCTCCGGCAGCCGTGACGGCAGCATCAGCCGCTGCAACGCCCCGGCCAGCTCCACCCGGGCCTGCTGGAGCTTGATCCCGTCGAGTACCTCGCCGGTGAGCTGGACCAGCGTGGACAGCAGCTCCTCGCCGCTGGGCGGTGGAGGGGGCCGGGTGAAGCGCAGTCTGCTCATCGGCGCACGCTCCGGCTGCTCGGACGTAACGTCTCTACGCCACGTTACGCCCATGCCCGGGCGGCGGGGCTCGGCGTCTTGCGGTGAAAGATCCGGAATGCTGCCTCCGGCCGGGGTGCCGGACGCCGCCCGCACGGCTCCTTAACGTGGTGTGCACCTGGCGGACGCCGGCCCGAAACCGGTCGTCGCGCGGGCATGGTTCGATGGGGGCATGATCGAGCACTTTCTCGCCGGGGACCTGTCCGAGGTCGAGGAGGCGGTCCGCAAGGCGGCCGCGGCCGAGATCCTGCCCCGCTTCCGGCAACTCGCCGCCCACGAGATCGTCGAGAAGAGCGGCCCGTACGACCTGGTGACCGTCGCCGACCAGAAGGCCGAGGAGCACCTCACCGCCTCGCTCACCGCGCTGCTGCCGGGCTCCACCGTGGTCGGCGAGGAAGCGGCGCACGCCGACCCCTCGGTCCTGGC
Organism: Streptomyces sp. JLBT605; assembly: GCF_058215555.1. Taxonomy (NCBI): domain Bacteria; kingdom Bacillati; phylum Actinomycetota; class Actinomycetes; order Kitasatosporales; family Streptomycetaceae; genus Streptomyces; species Streptomyces sp. JLBT605. The sequence goes on along the minus strand of NZ_CM177087.1, from coordinate 1,172,175 downwards.
TCGGCTGGGCGGCGACGCGCCGGTGTGGATCGTCGACCCGGTGGACGGCACCCGGCAGTTCGTCCGCGGCGAGCCGGGCTTCGCCACCCTGGTCGCCCTCGCGCACCGCGGCGAACTGCTCGCCTCCTGGACCTATGCGCCGGCCCTGGACCAGCTGGCCGTCGCCCGCCGGGGCGGCGGGGCATGGCTGAACGGCGAGCGGCTGACCGCCGGCTCCCCGGAGCCCGGCAAGGTGCTGGAGGTCGCCATATCGCACTTCGACTTCACCACCGTGGCGGAGAAGCAGTCGCTGGCCGGGCTGCGGACCGAAGGCGTCGCCCCGCGCCCCTGCGGCTCGGCCGGTCTGGAGTACCTGGCGGTCGCCCGCGGCCTGGTCGACGCGACCGCCTTCACCTGGGAGAACGCCTGGGACCACGCGGCCGGTCTGCTGCTGGTCGCGGAGGCGGGCGGCACCGCCTCGACGATCGCGGGCGAGCCCTTCCGGATCGAGGGCGGCAACGCCCTGCCCTTCACCGCGGCGCGGGACGCGGCGACCGCAACGCATATTCTGGGCCTGCTGGCACAGGCCGGCTGATCGGCCCTCAGGATCTCGGACACCGGGGCCGATCCACGACGGCGAGGAGGACCGAAGTGGCGGCGATGCTCGACGCGGTGGTGGTGGGAGCCGGACCGAACGGCCTGACCGCCGCCGTCGAACTCGCCCGGCGCGGCCTGGCGGTGGAGGTCTTCGAAGCCGAGGACACGATCGGCGGGGGTGCGCGCACCCAGGAGCTGACCCTCCCCGGATTCCGGCACGACCCCTGCTCCGCGGTGCACCCGCTCGGCGTGGGATCACCCGCCTTCGCCGACCTGCCGCTGGCCCGGCACGGCCTGGAGTGGCTGCACCCGGAACTCCCGATGGCGCACCCCTTCCCGGACGGCACCGCCGCCGTCCTGGCCCGCTCGGTGGGGGAGACTGCCTCCTCGCTGGGCGCGCACGACGCGGGACACTACCGCCGGCTGCTGGCGCCCTTCCTCGGCCGCTGGCCCACCCTGGCCCCCGACATCCTGCGCGCCCCCTGGCTGGGCCTGCCGCGCGACCCGGTCACCTGGGCCCGCTTCGGCCTGCTGGCCGCGCAGCCGCTGACCTGGCTCGCCCGCCGCTTCCGGGACGAGAAGGCGCGCGCCATGATGGCCGGCCTCGCCGCGCACGCCATCGCGCCGACCACCGGCCTGGCCACCGGTGGCATCGCCCTGATGTTCGCGCTCGCCGCGCACGAGGTCGGCTGGCCGGTGCCGCGCGGCGGATCGCAGGCCATCTCCGACGCCCTCGGCGGCTGCCTGCGCGACCACGGTGGCGCGGTGCACACCGGATTCGAGGTCAAGAGGCTGGACGACCTGCCGCCGGCCCGCGCCTATGTCTTCGACACCTCGCCCACCGCCCTGGCCCGGATCGCCGGCCTCGGCGACGCCTACCGCGGCTATCGCTACGGCGCCGCCGTCTTCAAGATCGACTACGCCCTGGACGGGCCGGTGCCGTGGACCGCGGCCCAGGCCCGCCGCGCCGGCACCGTCCACATCGGCCCCACCAGCGGCGAGATCGAGACCGCCCTGCGCGCGGCGGTCGGCGGCGCCGACCCGTCCGTGCCCTTCCTGATCACCGCTCAGCCCAGCCTGATCGACTCCACCCGGGCCCCGGCCGGCAAGCACACCTTCTGGGCGTACGGCCATGTGCCGCGTGGCTGGACCGGCGACGCCACCGAAGTGATCGAGCGTCAGATCGAGCGGTTCGCTCCCGGCTTCCGCGACCTGGTGCTCGCCCGCGCCGTCGCCGGCCCCGCGGAACTGGCCGCCCGCAACGCCAACTACGTCGGCGGCGACACCGCGTGCGGCGCCTTCGCGGGGCTGCAGACCGTGCTGCGCCCCAAGCTCGCCCGGGTCCCGTACGCCACCGCCCGCCCCGCCGTCTTCCTCTGCTCCTCGGCGACCCCGCCGGGCCCCGGGGTGCACGGCATGTCCGGGCACCACGCGGCCCGCGCGGTCTGGCGCCGGCTGCGCACGACACGCTGACCGGGGACCACCCCGCCCCACCGAACCGCGGGCCAGGTCCGCTCAGTGCGGGATGCGGTCGATCAACTCCCGCGCGCCCTGGCGCAGCAGCGCCACCGCCACCGAGGTGCCCAGCGTCGCCGGGTCCAGCGGCCCGGCCCACTCGTGGGCGTCCAGCACGGTCTTGCCGTCCGGGGTGAAGACCCGGGCCCGCAGGGAGAGCCGGCCGTCCCGCTCGGCCCGCGCGAAGCCCGCGATCGGCGAGTTGCAGTGTCCTTGGAGCACGTGGAGCAGCATCCGCTCCGCGGTGATCTCGCGCCAGGCGTCCGCGTCCCCGAGCCCGGACACCGCCTCGATGGTCGCGGAGTCGTCCTCCCGGCACTGCAACGCCAGCACCCCGGCACCGATCGGCGGGCACATGACGTCCACCGACAGCACCTCGCTGATCCGGCCGGTCTCCCCGATCCGCTCCAGCCCGGAGGCCGCCAGCAGCAGCGCGTCGCACTCGCCCGCGTCCAGCTTCGCCAGCCGCCGGTTGGCGTTGCCGCGCATCGGCACGCACTCCAGATGCGGGTGGGAGATGGCCAGTTGGGCGCTGCGGCGCACCGAGGAGGTGCCGATCCGGGAGCCCGCGGGCAGCTCGTCCAGGGTCAGCCCGCCCGGGTGCACCAGCGCGTCACGGATGTCGTCGCGCTTGAGGTACGCGGCGAAGACCGTGCCGGCCGGCAGCGGCCGGTCGGCGGGCACGTCCTTCACGCAGTGCACCGCGAGATCGGCCTCGCCCGCCACCAGCGCCGCGTCCACCTCCTTGGTGAACGCCCCCTTCCCGCCGAGCGCGGCGAGGTCACCCATCCACCGGTCGCCGGAGGTCGTCACCGGCACCACCTCGGTGCGGATTCCCGGGTGCAGCGCGGTCAGTTCGGCGCGCACCCGCTCGACCTGGGCCAGGGCCATGGGGGAGGACCGGGAGACGATGCGGATCGTGGAGGCGGCGGGGCCGGACGCTGAAGCCATGGCGTCCACCATAGGGCGTGTGACGGGTCGCCGAGCTCACCGCCGATGCCGCGCGCGCCCGCCGTCGAGCCCTTTTCCCGCTGGCAGTCACGGCTTTCCAGGTCCTCGGCCGAGCGCTCGGTCCCGCCACGGCCATGTCGGATTTCCGCCAGTCCCCGCCCCGTCCGTGCCCGATGCTTAAGCCATGCACACCGACCACGACCGCTGTGTCCGGGCCGTGCGGTCCAAGGACGCCCGCTTCGACGGCTGGTTCTTCACCGCCGTCCTCACCACCCGCATCTACTGCCGCCCCAGCTGCCCGGTCGTCCCGCCCAAGGTCGAGAACATGACCTTCTACCCCAGCGCGGCCGCCGCCCAGCAGGCCGGGTTCCGCGCCTGCAAGCGCTGCCGCCCGGACGCCACACCCGGCTCGCCGCGCTGGAACGAACGCGCCGACGCCGTCGCCCGCGCCATGCGGCTGATCGCCGACGGCGTCGTCGACCGGGAGGGCGTCCCCGGTCTCGCCGGCCGCCTCGGCTACAGCACCCGGCAGATCGAGCGCCAGCTCCGCGCCGAACTGGGCGCCGGCCCACTGGCCCTGGCCCGCGCGCAGCGCGCCCAGACCGCCCGGCTGCTGATCGAGACCAGCGCGCTGCCCATGACGGACATCGCCTTCGCCGCCGGCTTCGCCAGCGTCCGGGCCTTCAACGAGACCGTGCGCGAGGTCTTCGCCCTCTCCCCGACCGAGCTGCGCGCCCGCGCAGGCGGCAAGGCCGCGGCCGCCGCGCCCGGCGTGCTCAGCCTGCGCCTGCCGTACCGCGCGCCGCTGTGCCCGGACAACCTCTTCGGCCACCTCGCCGCCACCGCCGTCCCCGGCGTGGAGGAGTGGCGCGACGGCGCGTACCGCCGCACCCTGCGCCTGCCCTACGGCCGGGGCGTGGCCGCGCTGCGCCCGCACCCCGACCACATCGCCTGCCGGCTCTTCCTCACCGATCTGCGGGACCTGGCCGGGGCGATCAGCCGGTGCCGGCGCCTGCTCGACCTGGACGCCGACCCGGAGGCCGTCGACGAGGCGCTCGGCGCCGACCCGGTCCTCGCGCCGCTGGTGGCCAAGGCGCCGGGGCGCCGGGTACCGCGCACGGTGGACGCCGAGGAGTTCGCGGTACGGGCCGTGCTGGGCCAGCAGGTGTCCATCGCGGCCGCCCGTACCCTGGCGGCCCGGCTGGTGACCGCGCACGGCGACCCGGTGGACGACCCGGAAGGCGGACTGACCCACCTCTTCCCGACCGCACACACCCTGGCGGATCTGGACCCCGCCCTCCCTCCCCCAGCTACCGCTGGGAGGTGCCCCCAGCCCACCACCACCCTTGACGGTCGCTCCGCGGCCCCTCCGATACTCGCCATGCCCGTCGCCCGGCGCACCACCCTCACCGGACTGGTCCGCGAACTCGCCACCGGGGCGCTCACCCTCGGCGTCGGCAGCGACTGGGCGGAGTCGCGCCGCCGGCTGGCCGCGCTGCCGGGACTGGGCCCCTGGACGGTGGAGATCATCGCGATGCGGGCGCTCGGCGACCCGGACGCCTTCACCGCCACCGACCTCGGAGTGCGCCGGGCCGCCCGGGAGCTGGGCCTGCCCGCCACCCCCGCCGCGCTCACCCGCCACTCCGCGTCCTGGCGCCCCTGGCGCGCCTACGCTGTCCAGTACCTCTGGGCCACCGCCGACCACCCGATCAACCACCTGCCCGGGTGACCGCGTCCCCCGGCGCCCCATCGAGCGGCCCACACCCAGCAGCACGCCGGCCGGCGGCACGCCGGCCGGCAGAGCACCCGGAAGGGACCATGCGCGTCCACACCGTCATCGACAGCCCCTACGGCCTCCTCACCCTGGTCGCCACCGACTCCGTCCTCAGCGGGCTCTACATGACCGACCAGCGCCACCGCCCGGCCGAGGAGACCTTCGGCCCGCCGGACGACACCCCGTTCGCCGAGGCCATCCGCCAGCTGCGGGCCTACTTCGCGGGCGAGCTGACCGACTTCGACCTGCCGCTCCACCTGGCCGGCACACCCTTCCAGCAGCGGGTGTGGAACGAGCTGCGGAACATCCCGTACGGCGAGACGATCTCCTACGGCACGCTCGCCGAACGGCTGGGCCGGCCGACCGCCTCCCGCGCGGTGGGCCTGGCCAACGGCAAGAACCCGATCGGCATCATCGTCCCCTGCCACCGCGTCGTCGGCGCCTCCGGCAGCCTCACCGGCTACGGCGGCGGCCTGGAGCGCAAGCGCCGGCTGCTGGACTTCGAAAGCGGCGCGGCCGCCCCCGACCAGCTCTTCCGGCTGTAAGGCTTCCGTCGCGGGTGGTGGTGGGTGAGGGGCGGGCCGTATAGGCTCGCAGCGGCGCGACTCCTGTGAAACAGCAAGGGGTAGCAAAGGTGACGGACACGCGTGTGCTCATCGCCGCGGACAAGTTCAAAGGCTCGCTCACGGCCGTCGAGGTCGCGGAGCATGTCACCGCCGGGCTGCGGCGTGGCGCGACCCGCTCGCTGCGGGTCGAGGCGCTGCCCGTCGCCGACGGCGGCGACGGCACGGTCGACGCGGCCGTGGCGGCCGGTTTCCGGCGCGCCGAGGCGCGGGTCACCGGCCCGCTCGGCGAACCGGTGACGGCGGCGTACGCGCTGCGCGGGACCACGGCCGTGGTCGAGATGGCCGAGGCGTCCGGCCTGCGCCATCTGCCGCCGGGCGTCTTCGCCCCGCTGAGCGCCACCACCTACGGCACCGGCGAGCTGCTGCGCGCCGCCCTCGACGCGGGCGCCCGCACCATCGTCTTCGGTGTCGGCGGCAGCGCCACCACCGACGGCGGCGCGGGCATGCTCAGCGCTCTGGGCGCCCGCTTCCTGACCGCCTCCGGGGAACCGGTCGGGCCCGGCGGCGGCCCGCTGCGCGAGCTGGCCACCGCCGACCTGTCCGCTCTGGATCCGCGGCTCGCCGGCACAGAGATCATCCTCGCCAGCGACGTGGACAACCCGCTGACCGGGCCCAAGGGCGCCCCCGCGGTGTACGGCCCGCAGAAGGGCGCCTCACCCGCGGATGTGGCCGCCCTGGACGCCGCCCTGGCGCACTACGCCCACATCCTGGAGGAGACCGCCGGCCCGCAGGCCGCGGCCCACGCCCAGGCCCCCGGAGCGGGCGCGGCCGGCGGGATCGGCTACGGCGCCCTGGTCGGCCTCGGCGCGTCCTTCCGCCCCGGCATCGAGGTGATGCTCGACGTCCTCGGCTTCGGCCCGGCGCTGGAGCGGGCGGATCTGGTGATCACCGGCGAGGGCTCGCTGGACGAGCAGACGCTGCACGGCAAGGCCCCGGCCGGCGTGGCGGCCGCCGCGCGCGCCAAGGGGAAGCGGGTGCTGGCCGTCTGCGGCAGGCTGGCCATCGAGCAGCCCGCGCTCACCGCGGCGGGCATCGAGCGGGCCTACGCCCTGCTGGAGCTGGAGCCCGACCCGGAGCGCTGTATGGCGGAGGCGGGAGCCCTGCTGGAACGCGCGGCGGAGCGCCTGGCGGCGGACCACCTGGCCTGAGGTCTGGGCCGAAGCACGCCGGGGCCCTGAGAAACCCCGCAGGCCCGGAAAACGCGGTGGGCCAGGGTGATCGATCTCGATCGCCCTGGCCCACCGGATGTATCCGGCCCGCCGTACCGTCCCTTACGGCAGCTGCGCGGCTCGCGCTTCGCGCCGGTTGTCGCGGAAGGTGTTCACCCGCCGCGCGGTGGCGAAGAGCGGGATGACCGCGCCCATCACCAGCTGCAGCGAGCACGCCGTCTGGAGCAGCAGCTCACCGCCCGGCGCCTCGAACGCCCAGGCCGCCAGCAGTCCCATGCTGGTGACGATCCAGCTGAGCATGGCCACCGCCAGCCGACCCCGCGGCTTGGGGTACTCCACGCGGCTCACCATCAGCCACGCCACGCCCACGATCGCCAGCAGCGTCGGCACGAACGGCAGGCCCAGGAGGACCACGGAGACCACGGTCAGCGCGCCGAACGGGCTCGGCATGCCCTGGAACATGCCGTCCTTCATCGTCACGCAGGAGAATCTGGCAAGTCTGAGGACGACCGCGAGCAGCACCACGATCCCCGCCAGCGCCGACACCCGCTGATGCGCGCCGTCGGTGACCATGCCCCAGACCAGCACGAAGTACGCCGGGGCGAGCCCGAAGCTGATCAGGTCGGAGAGGTTGTCCAGCTCGGCCCCCATCGCCGAACTGCGCAGCTTCCGTGCCACCAGTCCGTCGAAGAGGTCGAAGACCGAGGCCAGCAGCATGAGCATGACCGCGGTGGCGGCGCTGTGCCGGGTCATGCCGCCGTCCTCGTTGCCCGTGAGGTGCGGGATGAGGACGCCGGTGGTGGTGAAGTACACCGCCATGAACCCGCACGTGGCGTTACCGAGCGTGAGGGTGTCCGCTATCGACAGCCGCGTGGACAGCGGCATCTCGTCCGTGTCATCGGCGTCGACCTCGGCCTCCGGGACCCAGGTCGTGGCCTGGGTGTCGGGATCAAGCACGGTCAAGACGAGTCACCCCCGCCACAGTGGGCTGACCCACCTCGACCGCGACCTCGATCCCCTCCGGGAGGTAGATGTCGACGCGCGAGCCGAAACGGATCAGCCCGACGCGCTCGCCCTGCTCCACCTTGGTGCCCTGCGGGATGTACGGCACGATGCGGCGGGCCACGGCACCGGCGATCTGGATCATCTCGATGTCACCGAGCTCGGTGTCGAAGTGCCAGACCACCCGCTCGTTGTTCTCGCTCTCCTTGTTGAACGCCGGAACGAACCCGCCGGGGATGTGCTCGACGGAGGTCACCGTGCCGGCCAGCGGCGCGCGGTTGACGTGGACGTTCAGCGGGCTCATGAAGATCGCGACGCGGGTGCGCCCGTCCTTCCACGGCATGATGCTCTGCACCACGCCGTCGGCCGGAGAGATGACGCGTCCTTCGGCGATCTCTCGCTCAGGGTCGCGGAAGAACCACAGCATGCCCGCCGCGAGCGCGGTGGTGGGCACGGCGAGGGCGGCCCAGCGCCCGGAGCGACGGGCACGAGCGGCCGTGAGGCTGACCGCCGCCGTGGCGACGGTCGGGAGGAGCCACGGCGATGCTCCGCGCGCGAGGCGTACGCCAAGGAGGCTGTCGCGTTGTGCAGAGGAATGGCTGTGGGGCATGGATGACCTTCGTGCGGAGGATGCCGCGTAGCGAAAATGGGGACGGCGGCTTTCCGGGATGGTATCGGTTGCGAGCGGTAACTGGGCAAGCGCCAAGGCCAGTCGGTGGCTCACATCCGCTTGCGGGGTGTGATCTTGTTCTCGCCGATACCATCCCGAATGGGACATTTAACCCTGGAGGCGGTACTCCTCCAGTAGCCGTCGTCCGATGATCATTTTCTGAATCTCGGCGGTGCCTTCGCCGATGAGAAGCATCGGGGCCTCGCGGTAGAGGCGCTCGATCTCGTACTCCTTGGAGAATCCGTAGCCGCCGTGGATGCGGAAGGCGTCTTCCACGACCTCTTTGCAGTACTCCGAGGCCAGGTACTTGGCCATGCCCGCTTCGAGGTCATTGCGCTGGCCTGAGTCCTTTTTCCGGGCAGCGTTGACCATCATCGCGTGGGCGGCCTCGACCTTTGTCGCCATTTCGGCCAGTTTGAACTGGATGGCTTGGTGCTGGGCGATCGGCTTCCCGAAGGTGGTTCGCTGCTGTGCGTATGCAACGCCCAGCTCGAAGGCACGCTGCGCGACGCCGCAGCCACGAGCGGCCACGTTGACCCTGCCGACCTCTACGCCGTCCATCATTTGGTAAAAACCGCGCCCGGTGGTCCCGCCGAGCACCCGATCGGCCGGAATGCGCACTCCGTCCAGAATCAGCTCGGTGGTGTCGACGCCCTTGTAGCCCATCTTGTCGATCTTGCCGGGGACGGTGAGTCCCGGCCTGACCTCGCCGAAGCCCGGCTCCTTCTCGATCAGGAAGGTGGTCATCGACTTGTGCGGCTTGGCGGCGGCCTCCTCGGGGGACAGCCCCTCGTCGGTCCGGCACAACACGGCCACCAGCGACGAGGTGCCGCCGTTGGTCAGCCACATCTTCTGGCCGGTGAGGACGAACTCGTCGCCGTCCCGCTCGCCCTTGGTGCTGATCGCCGAGACGTCCGAGCCCAGCGCCGGCTCCGACATCGAGAACGCGCCGCGGATCTCGCCCAGCGCCATCTTCGGCAGGAAGTAGTCCTTCTGCTCCTGCGTGCCGTGCTGCTTGAGCATGTAGGCGACGATGAAGTGGGTGTTGATGATCCCCGAGACGCTCATCCAGCCGCGGGCGATCTCCTCCACGCACAGCGCGTATGTGAGAAGAGACTCACCGAGCCCGCCGTACTCCTCGGGGATCATCAGCCCGAAGACCCCGAGTTCCTTGAGGCCCTCGACGATCTGCGTCGGGTACTCGTCGCGGTGCTCCAGCTCGGTGGCGACCGGCAGGATCTCCTTGTCGACGAAGTCACGGACCGTGCGCAGGATCTCCTGCTGGATGTCCGTCAGGCCCTCGGTCTGCGCGAGACGCCCCATCTCACTTCTCCCGTTCCTGCAGCTGGGGCCGGCCGGGCTGCTCCCCGCCGCGCTCCTTGATGTACGTGGCGGTCGGCACCATGACCTTGCGCCGGAACACACAGACCAGGGTTCCGTCCTGCTTGTAGCCCTTGGTCTCGACGTAGACGATGCCGCGGTCCGACTTGGACTTCGACGGCGTCTTGTCCAGCACGGTGGTCTCGCCGTAGATGGTGTCGCCGTGGAAGGTCGGCGCCACGTGCCGCAGCGACTCGATCTCCAGGTTGGCGATCGCCTTCCCGGACACGTCCGGCACGGACATACCCAGCAGCAGCGAGTAGATGTAGTTGCCCACCACCACGTTCTTGCCGAAGTCCGTGGTCTTCTCGGCGTAGTTGGTGTCCATGTGGAGCGGGTGGTGGTTCATGGTGAGCAGACAGAAGAGGTGGTCGTCGTACTCGGTGACCGTCTTCCCCGGCCAGTGCTTGTAGACGTCACCGACGGTGAACTCTTCGTAAGTGCGACCAAATTGCATGTGATGCGTCCCTCCGGGGTGCTATCCCAGGCCCCTGCGGGGCCTGGGATGGGGGTGTAGCGTCGCGGCCCGACCTGCGGATCCGCCGTCAGGCGGAAGGCGCCTCGAACTTGCTGGTCCGGGTCATGCCGGCGGCGCGGCCCTTGCCCGCGATCACCAGCGCCATCTTCCGGCTGGCCTCGTCGATCATCTCGTCGCCGAGCATCGCCGAGCCCTTCTTGCCGCCCGCCTCGGAGGTGCACCACTCGTAGGCGTCCAGGATCAGCTCGGCGTGGTCGTAGTCCTCCTGGGAGGGGGAGAAGACCTCGTTGGCCGCCTCGACCTGACCGGGGTGGAGCACCCACTTGCCGTCGAAGCCCAGCGCCGCGGCGCGGCCGGCCACCTCGCGGTACCCGTCGACGTTCTTGATCTGGAGGTACGGGCCGTCGATCGCCTGGAGGTCGTTGGCGCGGGCGGCCATCAGGATCTTCATCAGGATGTAGTGGTAGGCGTCGGCCGGGTAGCCGGGCGGCTGCTCGCCGACGACCAGCGACTTCATGTTGATGGAGGCCATGAAGTCCGCCGGGCCGAAGATGATCGTCTCCAGACGCGGGGACGCCTGGGCGATCGCGTTGACGTTGTTCAGCCCCTGGGCGTTCTCGATCTGCGCCTCGATGCCGATCCTGCCGACCTCGAAGCCCATCGTCTTCTCGATCTGGGTCAGCAGCAGGTCCAGCGCCACGATCTGCTGGGCGTCCTGGACCTTCGGCAGCATGATGCAGTCGAGGTTCTGGCCGGCGCCCTCGACGACCGTGATCACGTCCCGGTAGGTCCAGTGGGTGGTCCAGTCGTTGACCCGCACCACCCGGGTCTTGCCGGTCCAGTCACCCTTGTTCAGGAAGTCCACGATGGTGTGCCGGGCGCCCTCCTTGGCGAGCGGCGCGCAGGCGTCCTCCAGGTCCAGGAAGACCTGGTCGGCGGGGAGGCCCTGGGCCTTCTCCAGGAAGCGCGGATTGCTGCCCGGAACGGCGAGGCAGGAGCGGCGCGGACGCAGCCGGTTCACCGGGCCTGCGGCAATCTCAGTCATGCGGGGACCTCCAGGGGGTCGAGCTTGTTCGCTTTCCGGATCTCGTCGACGATACGGCCGATGATCTCAGTGATGCCGAAGTCCTTCGGGGTGAAGACGGCGGCGACTCCGGCCTCGCGCAGCGCCGCGGCATCGGCGGCGGGGATGATCCCGCCCGCGATGACCGGCACCTCACCGGCGCCGGCGTCGCGCATCCGGTGCAGCACGTCCGGTACCAGGGCGTCGTGCGAGCCGGAGAGGATGGACAGGCCGACGCAGTGCACGTCCTCCGCGACGGCCGCCGAGACGATCTGCTCGGGGGTGAGCCGGATCCCCTGGTAGATCACCTCGAAGCCGGCGTCGCGGGCGCGCACCGCGATCTGCTCGGCACCGTTGCTGTGCCCGTCCAGGCCGGGCTTGCCGACCAGCAGCCGCAGCCGGCCCGAACCGAGGTCGGCGGCGGTCCGCTCGACCTTCTCGCGCACCGCGGCGAGCGGGGTGCCGGGCTCGGCGGTGACGGCGACCGGGGCGCTGCTGACCCCGGTCGGCGCGCGGAACTCGCCGAAGACGTCGCGCAGCGCCCAGGACCACTCGCCGGTGGTCACCCCGGCGCGGGCGCATTCCAGGGTGGCGGCGAAGAGGTTCGTCTCGCCCGCCGCGGCCTTCTTCAGCGCCGACAGCGCCTCCTGGGCACGAGCCTCGTCCCGGTCGTCCCGCCACCGGTCCAGGGCCGCGACGACCCGCGCCTCATTGGCCGGGTCGACCGTCATGATGGCGGTGTCCAGGTCGGCGGTGAGCGGGTTGGGCTCGGTGGACGCGTAGCAGTTGACGCCGACGATCTTCTCCTCGCCGGCCTCGATGCGGGCCCGGCGCTCGGCGTGCGAGGAGACCAGCTCGGACTTGAGGTAGCCGGACTCGACGGCCGCCATCGCGCCGCCCATCTGCTGGATCCGGTCGATCTCGGCCAGGCAGTCGGCGACCAGCGAATCGACCTTGGCCTCGATGACGTGGCTTCCGGCGAAGATGTCCTCGTACTCCAGCAGGTCGCTCTCGTGCGCGAGCACCTGCTGGATGCGCAGCGACCACTGCTGGTCCCAGGGGCGGGGCAGGCCCAGCGCCTCGTTCCAGGCGGGCAGCTGGACGGCCCGGGCGCGGGCGTCCTTGGAGAGGGTGACGGCCAGCATCTCCAGCACGATGCGCTGGACGTTGTTCTCCGGCTGCGCCTCGGTCAGGCCGAGCGAGTTGACCTGGACGCCGTACCGGAAGCGGCGCTGCTTGGGGTTCTCGATGCCGTACCGCTCACGCGTGATCTGGTCCCAGATGCGGCCGAAGGCCCGCATCTTGCACATCTCCTCGATGAACCGGACGCCCGCGTTCACGAAGAAGGAGATCCGGGCGACGACGTCGCCCTTGCGGTCCTCGGGCACCTGCCCGGAGGCGAACACCGCGTCGAGCACGGCGATCGCGGTGGACATCGCGTAGGAGATCTCCTGCACCGGCGTGGCCCCGGCCTCCTGCAGGTGGTAGCTGCAGATGTTGATCGGGTTCCACTTGGGGATGTTGTTGACCGTGTACGTGATCATGTCGGTGGTCAGCCGCAGCGAGGGGCCGGGCGGGAAGACGTGCGTCCCGCGCGACAGGTACTCCTTGACGATGTCGTTCTGCGTGGTGCCCTGGAGCAGGCGGACGTCGGCGCCCTGCTCCTCCGCGACGACCTGGTACAGCGCGAGCAGCCACATGGCGGTCGCGTTGATGGTCATCGAGGTGTTCATCTGCTCCAGGGGGATGTCCTGGAACAGCCGCCGCATGTCGCCCAGATGGGCGACCGGGACCCCGACCCGGCCGACCTCGCCGCGGGCGAGGATGTGGTCGGGGTCGTAGCCGGTCTGCGTCGGGAGGTCGAACGCGACCGACAGACCGGTCTGGCCCTTGGCGAGGTTGCGCCGGTACAGCTCGTTGGACGCCTCGGCCGTGGAGTGCCCGGCGTACGTCCGCATCAGCCACGGACGATCCTTCTGACGCTCAGTCATCTGGGTGTCGTTCCTCGGGCTCAGATGTTCCGGAAGCGGTTGATGGCGTCGATGTGCTGGGCGCGGAACTCCGGGTCGCGCACGCCCATGCCCTCCTCGGGGGCCAGGCAGAGCACGCCGACCTTGCCCTGGTGGAGGTTGCGGTGGACGTCGAAGGCGGCCTGCCCGGTCTCCTCCAGGGTGTACGTCTTGGAGAGGGTCGGGTGGATCTTGCCCTTGGCGATCAGGCGGTTGGCCTCGTACGCCTCGCGGTAGTTGGCGAAGTGCGAGCCGATGATCCGCTTCAGCGACATCCACAGGTACCGGTTGTCGTACTCGTGCATGTAGCCCGAGGTCGAGGCGCAGGTGGTGATGGTGCCGCCCTTGCGGGTGACGTACACGGAGGCGCCGAAGGTCTCGCGGCCGGGGTGCTCGAAGACGATGTCGATGTCCTCGCCGCCGGTGAGTTCGCGGATGCGCTTGCCGAAGCGCTTCCACTCCTTGGGGTCCTGGGTGTGCTCGTCCTTCCAGAACTTGTAGCCCTCGGCGTTGCGGTCGATGATCGCCTCGGCACCCATCGAACGGCAGATCTCCGCCTTCTGGGGCGAGGAGACGACACAGATCGGGTTGGCGCCGCCGGCCAGCGCGAACTGCGTGGCGTAGGAGCCGAGTCCGCCGCTGGCGCCCCAGATCAGGACGTTGTCGCCCTGCTTCATGGCGGCACCGTTGCGGGAGACCAGCTGGCGGTAGGCGGTGGAGTTCACCAGGCCCGGGGCCGCGGCCTCCTCCCAGGTGAGGTGCCTCGGCTTCGGCATCAGCTGGTTCGTCTTGACCAGCGCGATCTCCGCGAGGCCGCCGAAGTTGGTCTCGAAGCCCCAGATCCGCTGCTCGGGGTCGAGCATGGTGTCGTCGTGGCCGTCGGGCGACTCAAGCTCGACGCTCAGGCAGTGCGCGACGACCTCGTCGCCGGCCTGCCAGGCGTTGACGCCGGGGCCGGTGCGCAGCACCACGCCCGCCAGGTCCGAGCCGATGACGTGGTACGGCAGGTCGTGCCGCTTGGTGAGCGGGGAGAGCTTGCCGTACCGCTCCAGGAAGGCGAAGGTCGACACCGGCTCGAAGATCGAGGTCCACACCGAGTTGTAGTTGACCGAGCTGGCCATCACGGCGACGAGCGCCTCGCCGGGGCCGAGCTCGGGGACGGGGACCTCGTCCAGGTGCAGGGACTTGCGGGGGTCCTTCTCCCGCGAGGAGAGGCCGGCGAACATCTCGGCCTCGTCCTTGTGCACGGTGATCGCGCGGTACGACTCGGGCAGGGGAAGGGCCGCGATGTCCGCTGGCGTGCTGTCGGTCGCGAGGATCGCGTCCAGGATCTCGTTCACTTGGGGCCTCCGGCGAAGCGTGGGGAACGCTTGAGGGAACGCTGGGGTCGATGACGGTGTGGGTGGTGCTGGGTGTGTGCCGTCGGTTCGGCGGAGGTGATGCTCGGCGTGCGCGGGGTGGGGCGCTTGAGGGTGCCTGTGACGCAGGCGTCCGGGCGCGCAACGCGGGTGTTGCGGGGACAGCCGACGCACGACGCTCGGGTCAGTGCGCCGGCCGCCCGGACACCTTCAAGGTATGGCACGGCGTGCCATGGTTCAAGACACTGGGTGCCAGCAGTTTCAAACAGTTGTCGCACGCCGTGCACATACGAGCGGCGGCGGCCGCCCCAAACAGGGGCAACCGCCGCAAAGTGTTCAGTCGTGTGCGCTCAGCTCTTCTTCAAGGCCCGTTCGATGGTCCGCATGACCTCGTCCAGCGGCGCGTCCGTGCGCGCCACCGCGACCAACACCTCGCCGTCGGTGGAGGTGGTGGCGGCCGGCTTCCGCTCGGTCTCCGTCCGGCCGGCCCCGATGCCGGTCCCGAAGGTCTCCCGGACGATCGCGAAGGCGTGGTCGAGCTGGGCCTCCACATCGCCCTGCCCGCCCGCGCGCAGCCAGCGCCGCAGCACGTGGTTGTGCGCGGTGACCACCGCGGACGCCGCGACCTCGGCCAGCAGCGGATCGTCGTCCCCGGCCTGGTGCGCCCCCTCGTCGAAGTGGCCCAGCAGATAGCGGGTGAACAACCGCTCGTAGCGCGCCACGGAGGCGATCTCGGCCTCCCGCAGGGCGGGTACCTCCCGGGTCAGCCGGTAGCGCTCCACGGAGGCCGCCGGGGAGGCCGCGTACATCTTCATGACCTCCTTGATGCCCCGGCACACCGTGTCCAGCGGGTTCTCGTGCGGCGGAGCGGCCTCCAGCACCGCCTCCGCCCGCACCAGGGTGTCGTCGTGATCGGGGAAGATCGCCTCTTCCTTGGAGCGGAAGTGCCGGAAGAAGGTGCGCCGGGCGACCCCGGCGGCCGCCGCGATCTCGTCGACCGTCGTCGCCTCGTATCCCTTCGTCGCGAACAACTCCATCGCGGCGGCGGCCAGTTTGCGGCGCATGCTGAGCCGCTGGGCGGCGGCGCGGCGGGAACCTGCGCTCTCGGTGCCGTCGGAGGACGTCCGGTTCGGACGGGCGGATTTCACGGGCTGGGACATGTGGGGAACGTAACACGCCGGTGAGTGTGTGTGCGGGGGCGGACCGCCGTCGGGCTCCAGCAGCCCGCCCCATCCCGGACCCGGGTCAGACCTTCGCATACTCGCGGAAGCCGCGGCCGGTCTTCCGCCCCAGGCACCCCGCCGCGACCAGGTGCTCCAGCAGCGGGGCCGGCGCCAGGCCCGGCTCCCGGAACTCCCGGTGCAGCACCTGCTCGATGGCGAGCGACACGTCCAGCCCGACCACGTCCAGCAGCTCGAACGGACCCATCGGGTAGCCGCCGCCCAGCTTCATCGCCGCGTCGATCTCGTCCAGCGAGGCGTAGTGCTCCTGGACCATCTTCACCGCGTTGTTCAGGTACGGGAACAGCAGCGCGTTCACGATGAACCCGGCCCGGTCCCCGCAGTCCACCGGGTGCTTGCGGACCTGGGCGCACACCGCGCGCACCGTGGCGTGCACCTCGTCGGAGGTCAGGACGGTCCGCACCACCTCGACCAGCTTCATCGCCGGCGCCGGGTTGAAGAAGTGCATCCCGATCACGTCCTGCGGCCGCGAGGTCGCCCGCGCGCAGGCGATCACCGGCAGCGAGGAGGTGGTGGTGGCCAGCACCGCGCCGGGCTTGCAGATCGTGTCCAGCGTCGCGAACAGCTGCTGCTTGACGGCGAGGTCCTCCGCGACCGCCTCCACGGCCAGATCCACCTCGGCGAAGGCGTCCAGCGACCCGGCCGGGGTGATCCGGGCCAGCGTCTCCTCCCGGGCCTCGGCCGTCATCCGCCCCTTGGTCACCGAGCGCTGGAGCGACTTGGCGATCCGGGCCTTGGCCACCTCGGCCTTCTCGTCGCTGCGCGCCGCCAGCACCACCGCGTAGCCCGCCTTGGCGAAGACCTCGGCGATACCGCTGGCCATGGTGCCCGAGCCCGCGACACCCACGCTGCGCACGGCGCGGCCCGCGCCGAGCGCGTCGGCGCCGGCCGGCGTCAGGGCGTCCGGCACGACCTCCGCGCTGCCCGGCTCCTGGTAGCTGTAGAAGCCGCGGCCCGCCTTGCGGCCGGTCAGGCCCGCCTCGCTGAGGTGGCCGAGGATGGGCGCCGGGGCGTGCAGCCGGTCGCCGGACTCGGCGTACATCGCCTCCAGGACGGTACGGGCGGTGTCGACGCCGATCAGGTCCAGCAGGGCGAGCGGGCCCATGGGCAGGCCGCAGCCCAGCCGCATCGCGGCGTCGATGTCCTCACGGGTGGCGTACTTCGACTCGTACATCGCCGCGGCCTGGTTGAGGTAGCCGAAGAGCAGCCCGTCGGCCACGAACCCCGGCCGGTCGCCCACCGCCACCGGCTCCTTGCCCAGCTCGCGGGCGAGCTCGGTGACCGCCGCGACCGCGGCCGGCGCGGTGAGCACCGAGGACACCACCTCGACCAGCTTCATCGCCGGCGCCGGGTTGAAGAAGTGCAGACCCAGCACCCGCTCGGGGCGGGCGGAGTCGGCGGCCAGCCGGGTCACCGACAGCGCGTTGGTGCCGGTGGCCAGGATCGTCTCCGGGCGCACCACCGCGTCCAGGCCGGTGAACACCGCGTGCTTGAGGTCGTAGTCCTCCGGCACCACCTCGATGACCAGGTCGGCGTCGGCGGCGGCCGCGAGCTCGCCCGAGGTGCGGAAGCGGGCCAGGATCTCCTTCCGCTCCTGCTCGGTGATGCGCTCCCGGCTCACCGAGCGGGCGGTGGACGTCTCCAGCGCGGCGACGGCCTGCCCGGCCGCGGCGGCGCTGATGTCGATGCCGATCACCTGGCGGCCGGAGCGGGCCAGCACTTCGGCGATGCCGGCGCCCATGGTGCCGAGACCGACGACGGCCACGGTGTGCAGGCCGGCGGCCGAGGAGGCGGAGGGTTCGGGGGTGGAGGGGGATTCAGGGGTGGACGACGTGCCCATCACGTGACTCCGTAAGGGTGTTCCCCGGACATGGGGAAAGGTGACGGCTGAGGAGGGCTCCGGATCCGGCGAAACCGCCACGGGCGTTCGCCGGAAAGGGAGTCAGGCGCTTCTGGGCGGGCACCACTGGTCGTAGAAACCCGCGAAGAAGGCTTGCGGCGGGCCCTGTCCCGGGGCCGTGCCGTGTGCGTGATCGAGTGCCGAACCGACGTCACTCTCGGCGGCTGCGTCACCAGGCCGCCCGAGCACGAGTGCTGCTCGTGGCCGGGAGCTTAACTCGCGGGTAACCAGCAACGCCAGAGCTCGTTACGACTCTTGCGTTGTGGCACGCGCCACAACGCACAGCACCGGGGAGGGATCGGGTCATGGAAGACGACTTCCGCGCACTGGCCGACAGGGTGCGAGCATCGCTCACGTCCCCTGAGGAGACCGCCGCGTACGCCGCGCTGCTGGCTCTCGTGCGGGACCGCACCCCGGCCGCGCGCGAGAAGCTCGCCCGTGTCCTGGTCGCGCCCGAACAGCCGCTGTGGGCGAGGGAGACCGCCGCCTACGTGCTGGGCAGCGCGGGGGACCGGCGCGCCTTCGAAACCCTGGTACTGATGCTCAACTACCGCGACCCGGTGCGCTGCGTGACCGCCGCCCGCGCCCTCGCCCGGCTCGGCGACCCGCGCACCGCCCGCGCCGCCGCCGCCCTCGCCACCAATCCGGTGCGCACGCACTACGCCCTGCACCCCATCCGGCTGCTGGTCGAGCTGCGCGCCCCCGAGGCGGTGCCCGCGCTGATCGCCACCCTGGAGCGGCTGCTGTCCGCACGGGACCACCACTGGCCGATCGCCCGGGCCTGTGTGGAGGGGCTGGGGGCGCTCGGCGACCCGCGGGCCATCCCGGTGCTCACCGTGGCCAGCTCCTATCCCCAGCTGACCGCCGCGGCGTCCGCGGCGCTGGCCCGCGCCGAGTCCGGGACGGAGATCAAGCGGGAGCCGCCCGGCCGGCCCGGCCCGCCACCGCAGCGCGGAGCGCGCGCCGGGGCCCCGGCCTCCCACGGCCGCCCCGGCCTGCGCCCCCGACCGGGCACCCGGCCCTAGCCGGGCACCCGGCGCCGGCGCGCCGGCGCGGCCTTGGCCAGGCACCCGGTTCGAGGGATACCGGCCTCAGTCAGGCACCGGGCCCCGCTGCTGTGGCGTGGGCTTGGCCAGGCGCCCGACTGGGGGAGAGCCTCCGCGGGCCGGTCACCGGCCCTGGCCGCTCACAGCAGCGTCAGCTGGGTGGGCTGGGTGGGCTGGGCGGCCTCGGGCTCGGGCCGGTGCTCGGGGATGCCCCGGGCGGCCCCGGCCCGCGCGGGGCCGATGCCGTACTCGGCGGCGAGCTCGTGTACCTGCCGGGTGATGCGCCGCTGATACCCCTTCGGGGCGTACGCGCCGTCCGCGTACAGCGCCTCGAACCGGCGCACCAGACGCGGATGGCGGCGGGCCAGCCAGGTCATGAACCACTCCCGGGCGCCCGGCCGCAGGTGCAGCACCAGCGGGGTCACCGAGGTGGCGCCGGCCGCGGCGATGGCCCGGACGGTGGCCCGCAACTGGGCCGGATCGTCGCCCAGATACGGAATGACCGGGGCCATCAGCACACCGCACGGGATGCCGTGGTCGGTGAGGGTGCGCACGACGTCCAGCCGCCGCTCGGGGGAGGGGGTGCCCGGCTCGACGGTGCGCCACAGCTCCCCGTCGGTGAAGCCGACGGACACCGAGACGCCGATCTCGGTCCGCCGCGCCGCCGTCCGCAGCAGCTCCAGATCGCGCAGGATCAGGGTCCCCTTGGTCAGGATCGAGAAGGGATTGCGGTACTCGGTCAGCGCCGAGAGGATCCCCGGCATCAGCCGGTACCGCCCCTCGGCGCGCTGGTAGCAGTCGACGTTGGTACCCATCGCGATGTGCTCGCCGCGCCACCGGGGAGCGGCCAGCTCGCGGCGGAGCAGCTCCGGGGCGTTGACCTTCACCACGATCTGGGAGTCGAAGCCGAGTCCGGTGTCGAGGTCGAGGTAGCTGTGCGTCTTGCGGGCGAAGCAGTAGACGCAGGCGTGGGTGCAGCCCCGGTAGGGATTCACCGTCCACTCGTAGGGCATCCGGGAGGCGCCGGGCACCCGGTTGACGATCGACCGCGCCCGGACCTCGTGGAAGGTGATCCCCCGGAACTCGGGGGTGTCGAAGGTGCGGGTGGTGACCTCGTCCGCCCCGAAGAGGGCGGATGCGGCAGCGGCCCCCTCCCGGTGGCTCAGGTTGTCCCAGCGCATGGCACACCCCTTTCGTGGTCGACCACGTTCGAGAATAGAACATATGTTCAATGCAGGTGGCGTCAACCCTGGATTTGGGCGGCCGAGCGTGAGGGTGATTGGGTTGCCGCGAGTCGAAGACGCCGCCGCTCCAACCCAGTCGTCTCAGCGGTCGGCGCACCAGCCAGGAGGAGAGCTATGGGGCAGGTCGAGGCCACCACGGAGCGGATCGTCAGCGGACAGCCGGAGGACGTGTTCGACGCCCTCGCCGACTACCGCGGCACCCGCGCCAAGCTGCTGCCCGGGCAATTCAGCGAGTACGAGGTGCGCGAGGGCGGCGACGGAGCGGGCACGCTGGTGCACTGGAAGCTCCAGGCGACGAAGAAGCGGGTCCGTGACTGCCTGCTGGAGGTCACCGAGCCGAGCGACGGCCGGCTCGTCGAGAAGGACCGCAACTCCTCGATGGTGACCACCTGGACCGTCACTCCGGCCGGCGAGGGCAAGGCGCGGGTCACCGTCACCAGCACCTGGACCGGTGCGAGCGGCGTCGGCGGCTTCTTCGAGCGGACCTTCGCGCCCAAGGGACTGAGCCGGATCTACGACGAGGTGCTCGACCGGCTCGCGGCCGAGGTGGAGAAGTAGGTCGGAGAGGAACCTCTCACATCACCGGATCGGGTGGTTTCCCTCGCGGGGCGAGGGTGCGGCGTAGCCACTCCGACCGGGGAGAAGGTGCTTTGTGTGCCTCTCTCCTCCGAATCGTCGTGCTTGCTCGTGGTTGTCGCGTAATGCGAGAAATGGGCGGCGGCGCAGGCGCGACGAGGGGAGAGGCACGTGGGCGGGGGCACCTTGCTCAGGGACGAGGACGGTCCGGGCACGCCCGTCGCGGTCGGCAACGGGGGGTTCCTCGAGGTCGTCCTGGAGACGGCCGCCGATGCGGAGCCGGCCGGCCCGACGACGGCAACCGGATCCGATCCAGCCGGTCTGGGCACGGCCACCGGCGGTGAGTCGGCCGGCCGGAAGGTGGCAACCGGGCCGGGTGCGGCCATGGACGCGCGCACGGCGACGGGCTCGGATCGGGGCGGACCGGCGGGCGGGTCGGAACGACACGGACCGGCGGGCGGCCCGGAGGCCGCGGCGGTGCCGGGCCCGCGCGCCGCGACGGCCGGCGGCAGGCACCCGGAGGCCCGGCGGACGCCCGGCGCACCGCGGCCGAGGACGGCACCCGCCGAGCCGGGGAACGACCAGGCGGCGCCCGAGCACTGGCCGGGTGGCGACGCGGCGTCAGGCCGGCGATCCGGCGGCCAGGAGGCGCCTGAATACCTGCCGGGTGGCCAGGGGGCGCCTGAGAGCTGGCCCGACAGCCAGGCGGCGTCCCAGCGCCAGCCGGACAACCAGGCGTGGGCCCAGCACCGGCCGGGCGGTCAGGCGGAGCCCAAGGACCAGCCGGGTGGCGCCGCGGCGTCGGGCCGGCGGCCGGGCGGCGAGGCGGACTCGGGGCACGGCGCGGCGCGGGCCCCGCTCAGCCCGGCGCGGGTGCGGATGATCTTCTTCGGCCTGATGCTGTCCCTGCTGCTCGCCGCCCTCGACCAGACCATCGTCGCCACCGCGCTTCCCGAGGTGGTCGGGGATCTGCACGGCGTGGACAAGATGTCGTGGGCCGTCACCTCCTACCTCCTCGCCTCGACCGTGGTGCTGCCGATCTACGGCAAGGCGGGCGACATGATCGGCCGCAAGAGCGTCTTCGTCTTCGCGATCGTCGTCTTCGTCGCCGGCTCCGCCTTCGCGGGCTGGGCGCGGACCATGGACCAGCTGATCACCGCCCGCGCGATCCAGGGCGTGGGCGGCGGCGGGCTGATGATCGGCGTGCAGGCGATCATCGCGGACATCGTGCCGCCCCACCGGCGCGGCCGCTACATGGGACTGATCAGCGCTGCCTTCGGTCTCGCCTCCGTCGCCGGGCCGCTGCTCGGCGGCTACTTCACCGATCACGCCTCCTGGCGCTGGTGCTTCCTGGTCAACGTTCCCTTCGGACTGGTCACCCTCGCCGTGGTCGCCGTCGCCCTCAAGCTGCCCAGGCCCACCCGGCGGGCCCGGTTCGACGTCCTCGGCGCGCTGTTCCTCACCGGGGCGTCCACCTGCCTGGTGCTGCTGACCAGTTGGGGCGGTACGGAGTACGCGTGGACCTCCGAGGTCATCCTGGGGCTGGGCGGTGGCGCCCTCGGCGGCGTACTGCTCTTCCTGGTCGTCGAGACCTTCGCCGCCGAACCCCTCATTCCGCTGCGGCTGTTCCGCGACTCCGTCTTCACCGTCACCTCCCTCATCGGGCTGGTGATCGGTGTCGCGCTCTTCGGCGCCGCCACCTACCTGCCGACCTTCCTGCAGATGGTGGACGGTGTCAGCGCCACCGACTCCGGGCTGCTGATGCTCCCGTTGATGGGCGGCATCGTGCTGGCCTCGCTCGTCTCCGGCACGCTGATCAGCCGGACCGGCCGCTACGCGTTCCTCCCGCCGGTGGGCTTCGCGGTCGCCGTGGTCGGCATGGGGCTGCTCTCCCTGCTGGAAGCGGACACCTCGCGGCCGGTCTACAGCCTCTGGATGGCGCTCCTCGGCGCCGGCGTCGGCCTGGTCATGCCGGTGCTGATGCTCGCCGTGCAGAATTCCGCGGACCCCGCCGACCTGGGCGTGGCCACCAGCGCCGGCAACTACTTCCGGCAGATCGGCGGCAGCGTCGGCGCCGCCGTCTTCGGCACCCTCCTCGCCGACCGTCTCGCCGACCGGCTGGCGGCCGAGCTCCCCGCCGACCGGCGGCTCCCCGACCCCGAGTCGATCACCCCGGAGATGGTGCGGGCACTGCCCGCCGCGCTCCGCGACGGCTATCTGGCCGCGTACGCCGACGCCATGCCGCGGATCTTCCTCTACCTGGTGCCGGTGCTCGGCCTGGGGTTCCTGCTCGCCTTCCTCCTCAAGGAGATTCCCTTGGTGTCCCCTGCCGAACACGCTCCCGCCGCCGACCAGTCCGTCCCCGGCCCGCGCCTCGCCGAGCACGGGCCCGCCGACCGGCCGGGCACCGCCACAGCCACCGCTACCGTCACCGGAGGCACCCCGGTCTGCGGCACGGTCGCCCACCATGACGGCAGCACCGTGCCGCGCGCGGCGCTCACCCTGATCGACGTCATGGGCCGTCAGGTCGGACGCGGAGCCACCGGCGAGGACGGGCGGTACGCGATGGCCACCCCCGGCGCCGGATCGTATGTGCTGATCGCGGCGGCCGGCGGGCATCAGCCGCAGGCCGTCACGGTGACCGTCGGCGAACGGCCGGTGGAGCTGGACGTGGTGCTCGGCGGGGCGGGCCGGCTCGCCGGGGCGGTCTCCACCGCCGACGGCACCCCGGTCCGCGACGCCCTGGTGACCCTCACTGACGTGCGCGGCGAGGTGGTGGCCTCCACCCGCAGCGGACGTGAAGGTGGCTATGTCATCACCGAGTTGGTGGCGGGGGAGTACACCCTGGCCGCCAGCGCGCCCGCCTTCCGGCCCGCCGCGCTGCCGGTGACCGTGCAGGCCGCCCGGGAGACCCGGCAGGACATCGAGCTGGCGGGCGGCGCGGTGCTGCGCGGTGTCGTACGGGCCGGTGGCGGCCGGCCGGTGGCGGACGCGCGGGTCACCCTGCTGGACGCGGCGGGGAACGTGGTGGACACCGTGACCACCGCCGAGGACGGGGCGTTCCGCTTCATCGACCTGTCCGGCGGCGAGTACACCGTGATCGCGGCGGGCTATCCGCCGGTGGCCACCGTGCTCCAGGTCGCCGGTGGCGGCCGCACCGAGCGCGACCTGCAACTCGGCCACGAGGACCGGTCCGTGCCGCACCGGAGCCCGCGGACCATCTGACGCGGCGGCGGGACGGGCGGGACGGGCTGGACGGGCGGGGACGCGCAAGGACGGGACACGGGACAACGGGGCGGGGTCGGTAGCGACAGCCGGGCGGGGGCGCGGGACCGGCCGGCGGAAGGGCAGGCAGGAGCGGGACGGCGCGCGGGCGGGGCGGATGGTGGGCCATTCGTGGGACGGCGTGGGCCGTCCGAGTTGACCGGTAATGCGACGAGCCCCCGCGGTTGTCCACAACCCTGGTCGGGTGGTCCCGCAGCGCGTAACGTGACGCGCATGAAGATCCTCATCAGCGCGGACATGGAGGGCGCCACCGGGGTGACCTGGCCGGCCGACGTACTGCCCGGTACCCCGCAGTGGGAGCGCTGCCGCCGGATGTTCACCTCCGACGTCAACGCGGCGATCGCCGGGTTCTTCGACGGCGGCGCCGACGACGTGGTCGTCAACGAAGCGCACTGGGACATGCGCAATCTGCTGCTGGAGGATCTGGACGACAGAGCCCGGATGCTCACCGGCCGGCACAAGAGCCTGAGCATGGTCGAGGGCGTGCAACACGGCGACGTGGACGGCATCGCGTTCGTCGGCTACCACACCGGCGCCGGCACCGAGGGCGTGCTGGCGCACACCTACCTCGCCAACTCCCTCACCGGGGTGTGGGTCGGGGGCGTGCGGGCCAGTGAGGGGCTGCTCAATTCGCTGGTGGTCGCCGAGTACGGCGTGCCGGTGGTGCTGGTGACGGGCGACGACCGCACCTGCCGGGACGCCGAGGGCTACGCGCCCCGGGCCCGCCATGTGGCCGTCAAGGAGTACGTCTCGCGGTATGCGGCCATCTGCCGGCCACCGGCCCGCACCGCGGCCGACATCCGGATCGCCGCCAAGGAGGCCGCGGCGCTCGCGGTGCGCCACGAGCCCGCGCACACCGGCCCGTTCGCGGTGGAGATGGAGTTCGACGCCGAGCATCTGGCGGGGGCGGCGACCGTCGTGCCCGGCGTGGAGCGCAGCGGGGAGCGCCGGGTCGCCTACACCTCACCGACCATGTACGAGGGCATCCGCTGCTTCAAGGCCGTCACCACCGTCGTCTCGGCCGCGGTGGAGGAGCAGTATGGCTGACCGGTACGACGCGATCGACGACCGGGCGCTGGAGGAGGTGGTGCGCTTCACCTCCGAGCTGATCCGCATCGACACCAGCAACCGGGGCGGCGGGGACTGCCGGGAGCGCCCGGCCGCCGAGTACGTCGCCGGGCTGCTGAGCGAGGTGGACATCGCCCCCACCCTGCTGGAGTGCGAGCCTGGCCGGACCAATGTGGTGGCCCGCCTGGAGGGCAGCGATCCGGGCGCCGGCGCGCTGCTGGTCCACGGCCACCTGGACGTGGTCCCGGCCGAGCCCGCCGACTGGGCGGTGCACCCCTTCTCCGGGGAGATCCGCGACGGCGTGGTGTGGGGCCGGGGCGCGGTCGACATGAAGAACATGGACGCGATGGTCCTGGCGGTGGTCCGTGCCTGGGCGCGGGCCGGGGTGCGGCCCCGCCGGGACATCGTCCTCGCCTTCACCGCGGACGAGGAGGACAGCGCGGTCGTCGGCTCCGGCTTCCTGGCCGACCGGCACGCCGGACTCTTCGAGGGCTGCACCGAGGGGATCAGCGAGGCGGGCGCCTTCACCTTCCACGCCGACGACGGCCGCCGGATCTACCCGATCGGGGCCGGCGAGCGCGGCACGGCCTGGCTCAGACTCACCGCCCGCGGCACCGCGGGCCACGGCTCCAAGGTCAACCGCGCCAACGCGGTCAGCCGCCTGGCCGCGGCCGTCGCCCGGATCGGCGAGCACTCCTGGCCCGTCCGACTGACCCCGGTGGTGCGGGCCGCCCTCACCGAACTCGCCGCGCTGCACGGCCTCCAGGCCGACCCGGACGCACCCGGCTTCGACGTCGACGACCTGCTGCGCAAGCTCGGCCCGGCCGCGGCGCTCATCGAGCCGACCGTGCGCAACAGCGCCAACCCGACGGTGCTGGAGGCCGGTTACAAGGTCAACGTCATCCCGGGCAGCGCCACGGCCTACGTCGACGGACGGGTGCTGCCCGGCGGCGAGGAGGAGTTCCGCACCACCCTCGACCGGCTGACCGGCCCCGATGTGGAGTGGGAGTTCCACCACCGGGAGGTCCCGCTCCAGGCCCCGGTGGACGCCCCGACGTTCCGGGCGATGCGCGCGGCCGTTCAGCGCTTCGACCCCGACGGCCACCCCGTCCCGTACTGCATGCCGGGCGGCACGGACGCCAAGCAGTTCTCCCGGCTCGGCATCCTCGGCTACGGCTTCTCGCCGCTGAAGCTCCCCCCCGGCTTCGACTACCCGGCGCTCTTCCACGGCGTGGACGAGCGGGTTCCGGTGGACGCGCTGCACTTCGGCGTCCGCGTCCTCGACCACTTCCTGCAGGAGGCATGAGAGATGGTGTCCACGGCCCCTTACGGGACCTGGAGCTCCCCGATCGACGCCGCGCTGGCCGCCTCGCACGACGGCCGGCCGGAGTTCGTGGGAGTGGTCGGCGACGAGGTGTGGTGGACCGCGCCGCGGCCCGCCGAGGCGGGGCGGCGCACCCTGATCCGGCGGCGCGCCGACGGCACCGAGGAGTCCGCGCTGCCCGCGCCGTGGAACGTGCGCAGCCGCGTGATGGAGTACGGCGGCGCCCCCTGGGCCGGGGCGGCGCGGGCCGGCGCGGGCCCGCTGATCGTCTTCACCCACTTCGCCGACCAGCGGCTCTACGCCTACCAGCCGGACAGCGGCGCCGCGCCCCGGCCGCTGACCCCCCTCTCCCCGGTGGGCGGCGGGCTGCGCTGGGCGGACCTCACGCTCCACCCGGACCGGGGCGAAGTATGGGGCGTGCTGGAGGAGTTCACCGGCGAGTCGGCGTCCGACGTGCGGCGCGTGGTGGCCGCCGTGCCGCTGGACGGTTCGGCGGCGAACGACCGTACCGCGGTGCGCGAACTCTCCGACGGCGCACACCGGTTCGTGACCGGCCCGCGGCTCTCCCCGGACGGGCGGCGGGCGGCCTGGATCGCCTGGGACCACCCGCGCATGCCGTGGGACGGCACCGTGGTGATGCTCGCCGAGGTCACCCCCGGCGGCGCCTTCACCGGGGCGCGCCCGCTGCTGGGCGACCCGGGCCCCGGCTCGCCAGAGGAGGGCCGGGCGCGGGAGGCGGTGGCGCAGGTCGAATGGGCGGCCGACGGCACCCTGCTGTTCGTCTCCGACATCAGCGGCTGGTGGAACCTCCAGCGGGTCGACCCCGACGCGGCCCCGGCCACCGGACCCGTCCCCCGGACCCCGCTGTGTCCGCGCGCCGAGGAGTTCGGCGGGCCGCTGTGGCGGCCCGGGCAGCGCTGGTTCCTGCCACTGGCCAGCGGCCCGATCGCGGTCATCCACGGGCTGGGCACCACCACCTTGGGGATACTCGACCCGGAGACCGGGGAGCTCGCCGACGTCCCGGGCCCGTGGACGGAATGGTGGCCGACGCTGGCGGCCCACGGCACGCGGGTGACGGGGATCGCGGCGAGCCCGCACACCGACTTCGAGGTCGTCGAGCTGGACACCCGCACCGGCCGCGCCCGGGTGATCGGCGCCGAGCACCGGGACGCCGTCGATCCGGCCTACTACCCCAGGCCGCAGGCGAGGGTCTTCAAGGGCAAGGACGGCCAGGAGGTCCACGCCCACATCCATCCGCCGCACCACCCCGGCCACACCGCGCCGGAGGGTGAGGCGCCGCCGTTCGTGGTCCGGGCGCACGGCGGCCCGACCGACCGCTCCCCGCTCGTCCTCGACCTGGAGATCGCCTACTTCACCTCACGCGGCATCGGTGTCGCCGAGGTCAACTACGGCGGCTCCACCGGGTACGGCCGCGCCTACCGGGAGCGGCTGCGGGAGAACTGGGGGGTGGTGGACGTCGAGGACTGCGCGGCCGTCGCCGAGGCCCTGGTCGAGGAAGGTTCCGCGGACCGCGCCCGGCTGGCCATCCGGGGCGGCAGCGCGGGCGGCTGGACCAGCATGGTCTCCCTCACCTCCACCACGCTGTACGCCTGCGGCACGGTCAGCTACCCGGTGCTGGACCTGACCGGCTGGGCGATGGGCGGCACGCACGACTTCGAGTCGCACTACCTGGAGAGTCTGATCGGCCCGATCGCCGAGGTGCCCGAGCGCTACCGCGACCGGGCCCCGGTGCACCGCGCCGACCGCGTCACCGCGCCGTTCCTGCTGCTCCAGGGGGTGGAGGACCCGGTCTGCCCGCCGGAGCAGTGCGAGCGGCTGCTGGCCGCGATCGCGGGGCGCGGGGTCCGGCACGCCTACCTCACCTTCCCCGGTGAGGGCCACGGCTTCCGGCGGGCCGAGACCATGGTGCGCGCCCTGGAGGCGGAACTCTCCCTCTACGACCAGATCTTCGGACTCGGCCGCACCGACGTCCCGGCGCTGCACCTCACCGTCTAGCGCACGCGCGCGGCCCCGGTGGCGGCGGTCACCGGGCCGCCGTCCGGCGCCGCCACCGCGGGCGGTAGCGTGATCAACCGCGACAGCATGAGGGACTCGGCACGAGCGACTCAGCAGGGCAACCGGCAGGGCAACTCAGTGGGGGAGAGCGACAGATGACCGACGTCCATGTGCTGGGCAGCGACGCGCCGCCCACCGCCGTCACCGACGGCTGGCCGGGAGGCCCGCGAGCCTGGGTGCTCAGCGTCCCCGCGTTCCTGGCGGAGCACGGCGAGGAGGCGGCCGAGAAGATCCTCGACGCCGAGGAGCGGGCGCGGGCCGCCCGGTTCGTCCGGGAGGAGGACCGGCGGCGGTACCGCGTCGCCCACGCCGGGCTGCGGCAGCTGCTCGGCGCGTACCTGGACCTGGAGCCCGCGGCGGTGCCCTTCATCCGCGAGCCCTGCCCCGGTTGCGGCGAGCCGCACGGCCGCCCCGCGGTCCCCGGCGCCCCGCTCCACTTCAACCTCTCGCACGCCGCCGACCTGGTGCTCTTCGCCTTCGCCGCCACGCCCATCGGCGCGGACGTGGAGAAGCTGCAGCCGGTCGAGGTCGTCGACCAGATAGCCCCGAGCCTGCACCCCCGGGAGCGCGCCGAGCTGTCCGCCCTGCCACCGGCGGACCGGCCCGCCGCCTTCGCCCGCTGCTGGACGCGTAAGGAGGCGTATCTCAAGGGGCTGGGCACGGGCCTGTCCCGGGACCCGGGGCTCGACTACCTGGGCACCGGAACGCAGCCGGTGCCGGTCGGCGCCTGGACGCTGACCGATCTGCCGCTGGGGCCCATCGGCTCCGGCTACGCGGCGGCGTGCGCCACCCTCGACCCCACCCGTTCGGAGTAGCGGACCGGCTGCGGGGATGCACGGCGCGCCGGGCCGACGATCCTGGAGCCAGGAGGCAGCGAGCGGCCCGGCTTCCGGCGCGGCCGCCGCCCTCCGCTCCCACGGAGGGTCCGGCGATGAGCCCCAGAACAGAGAAGACCGGCCGAGCCGGTGCGACGAGCTGGCGGGAGCTGGCCACCCCGGCCAGGATCGGCGCGCTCGTGGTCGGCGTCCTGGCGCTCGTCTTCATCTTCGAGAACACCCGCCAGGTGGAGATCCGGCTTCTCATCCCCGAGGTCACCATGCCGCTGTGGCTGGCACTGCTGGCGGTGGGGTTGGTGGGGATGCTGTGCGGGGCGTTCCTCTTCCATCGCCGCCGCTGAGCGCCGGCCGTACGATGGCCCGATGCCTGACTCGCCGTACCTCGCCACCGGCGCCCGCGCGGCCATCCGTCCCGTCGAACTCCGGGACGCGGCGGAGCTGACCCGACGGACCCGGGACAGCGTCGCACTGCACCGGCCCTGGCTGTTCCTGCCGGACACCGAGGCGGACTTCGAGAGCTACCTCTCCTTGCTGCGCGGCCCGGACCGGCTGGGCTACCTGATCTGCGTCGCCGACACCGGGGAGATCGCCGGGTTCGTCAACATCAACAACATCGTGCGCGGCGTGTTCCAGTGCGGGGCGGTGGGCTACGGATCGTTCGTGCCGCACGCCGGGCAGGGCTATATGAGCGAGGGGTTCGGACTGCTGCTCAGGCACGCCTTCGGCCCGCTCGGGCTGCACCGGCTGGAGGCCAACATCCAGCCCGGGAACGAGGCGTCCAGCGCGCTGGTGAAGCGGCACGGCTTCCGGCTCGAGGGCTTCTCGCCCGACTTCCTCTTCCTCGACGGCGCCTGGCGCGACCACCAGCGCTGGGCGATGACCAGCGAGATGCTGCCCGCCGAGGACGGCCCCCGGTAGATCCGCCTTCGGCAACCGATCGCGGCAGCCGCCCTGTTCAGCGGAGGCCCTGGCGTTGTTCCATGGTCATCTCAGGGCCGCCGCAGCCGAGGGCGGCCCCGGCCGAAGGGTTGAGTGACGCTGCTGTGGCCACCCGAGTGCGACGTACCGTGCTGAGCCTCCCCGGCGCCCCCCTCGGCCCGGAGAACCCGCTGCCCGACCTGCTGCCCCCCGACCAGCCGCACCGGACCGACGAGGCGCCGCGGGCCACGCTGCCCGCCGACATGGCCCGGCAGATGGGCTACGCGCCGCTGCGCTCGGTGCTGCCGGTGCGGCGGCGCGACGGATACCGGCGGCAGCGCGGACCCATGGACCTCGACGCCATCGTGATCGAGAACGACCGGCTGCGCGCCACCGTACTGCCCGGCCTCGGCGGCCGCGTCTACTCCCTGTACCACAAGCCGACGCGCCGTGAACTCCTCTACCGCAACCCGGTGTTCCAGCCCGCCGACTTCGCGCTCAACGGCGCCTGGTTCTCCGGCGGCATCGAGTGGAACATCGGCGCGACCGGCCACACCACCCTCAGCTGCGCCCCGCTGCACGCGGCCCGGGTCGCGGCCCCGGACGGAGACGTGGGGGCGCCGCCAGCCGTAGCTGGGGGAGAGATGCTCCGGCTGTGGGAGTGGGAGCGGCTGCGCGGCGTGCCCTTCCAGGTCGACCTGTGGCTCCCGGACGGCTCCGACTTCCTCTACGCCGGCATCCGCGTCCGCAACCCGCACGACCACCGGGTGCCGGTCTACTGGTGGTCCAACACCGCCGTCCCGGAGACCGGGCGCACCCGGGTGCTGGTCCCCGCCGACGAGGCATGGCGGTTCGGCTACACCGGCGGCCTGAGCCGCGTCCCGGTGCCGGAGTGGGACGGCGCGGACCGCAGCTACCCGCTGCACGGCGAGCACCCCGCGGACTACTTCTACGCACTGCCCGACTCCGCCCGCCGCTGGATCGCCGCGCTGGACGGAGACGGCACCGGCCTGGTGCAGACCTCCACCGCGACCCTGCGCGGCCGCAAGCTCTTCCTGTGGGGCGCGGGGCCGGGCGGACGCCGCTGGCAGCGCTGGCTCACCGAGCCCGGCACCGACGGCTACGCCGAGATCCAGGCCGGCCTCGCCCGCACCCAGCTGGAGCACGTCCCGCTGGAGGCCGGGGAGGAGTTCAGCTGGCTGGAGGCGTACGGGCCGCTGACCGCCGACCCCGCCACCGTGCACGGCGCCGACTGGGCGGCGGCCCGGGCGGCGGCCGAGGCGCGGCTGGCCGAGGCCCTGCCGCCCGCGCGGGTGGAGGCCGCGTACGCCGCCTGGCTGCGCCGCGCCGACAGCGCGCCCAAGGAGATGCTGGCGACCGGCTCCGGCTGGGGCGCGCTGGAGGTGGAGCGCGCCGGGTACGAGCTGCCGGGCACTCCCTTCGCGCCTGAGGCCCTGGGCGCCGAACAGCGGCCGTGGCGCGCCCTGTTGCGCACCGGCACGCTCCCCGAGTGGGCCCCGGGCGCGGTCGATCCGGGGGTCTCGCTGGTGGGTCCGGCCTGGCGCGAACACCTGGAGACCGCCCCTTCCGGCGCCGCGGCCGACTACCACCTGGGCGTGGCCCAGTGGCACGCCGGCGACCGGGCGCAGGCCGCGCGCAGCTGGGAACGGTCGCTGCGGCACGCCGAGACGCCGTGGGCGCTGCGCTGCCTGGCGGTCGCCGACGCCGCCTCCGGCGACCTGGGGCGGGCGGCTGACCGGCTGCTGCGCGCGGTGCGGTTGCTGCCGGCCGCTGACCCGGCCGACGTCGCCACCAGGACCGCGAAGCAGCCCGAGGCGGCTGAGGGCGGCGGGACGGCTGAGGGAATCGAGACGGCGGAGGGCGCCGAGGCCGCTGAGAGGCTTGAGGCGGCCGAGGCGGCCGAGGCGGCGCTGGGGCGGGAGGCGGTGACCGCCCTGCTCGCCGCCGGCCGCGCCGACCAGGCGCGCGCCGTGCTCGACGCGCTCCGCCCCGCCCTCCTCGCCCGTGGCCGGTTCCAGCTGCTGCTGGCCCAGGTGCTGTTGGCGCAGGCGGACGCCCCGGCGGCCCGCGCCGTCTTCGACCGGAACTTCGAGGTGGACGACCTGCGGGAAGGCGACGAGACGCTCGGCGACACCTGGTACGCGATCGCCGAGCGGCTGGTCGCGGGCGAGGGCGGCGCGGTGACCGAGGAGGTGCGCGCCCGGGCCCGCGCCGAGCACCCGCTGCCGGAGCACTACGAGTACCGGATGCGCCCCTGCTGAGACGGACGTCCTGCCGCCCGGGGACGGATGCCCCTCGCCACCCCGGGGCCGGGGCGCGGCCGTTCCGGCCCCGGGCCCCGGCCCGGGAGCGTGGCCTCAGCGGCTGCCTTCAGCGGCCTCGTCAGACGGCCTTGTCAGCGGCGTCCTCAGGCGGCGTCCTCAGGCGGCGTTCCGGTCGACGTACTCGAAGACCGAGCCGTCGGGGTGACGGGCCACCAGGTTCCGGCCGATGGGCGTGGGCAGCGGGCCGGCGATGATCTGCGCGCCGACCGCGGTCAGATCGGCCACCGCCACGTCCACGTCCTTCACCGCGATGGTCGCGGTGATCTTCCGCAGGATGGAGAGCTCCGCCTCCGGCCCGCTCATCAGGAAGAAGCAGCCGACCGCCGCGACCGCGACACCACCCCGCTGGAAACGGACCGCCTCGGCCCCGGTCAGCCGCTCATAGACCCGGACCGCGTGGTCCAGGTCGTCGACGCACACCCGCAGTGAAGTCCCCAGAATGTCCATACGGACGAGCCTAGTTGCTGTGCTCGGCGCGATTCGCGGGGTTGACGACCTTGGTCCTCAGACGGCGGACGGAGCCGTCTTGCGACACAGGATCTCGCCGTGCAGCACGGCGAACCAGCCGTCCTCACACGCCCCCCACTCCCGCCAGGCGTCCGCGATCCGGGCCAGCTCCGCCTCGGTGGCATGCCCGCCACCCACCGCGATCCGCGCGTAGTCGGAGGCGACGGTGCGGTCCGCCCACAGCCCACTCCACCAGGAGCGCTCCTCGGGCGCGCTGTAGCACCAAGTGCCGGCGGTGGCGGTGACGTCGGTGAAACCGGCCTGCCGGGCCCAGGCGAGCAGGCGCCGGCCGGCGTCGGGCTCACCGCCGTTGCCGCGCGCCACCCGTCCGTACAGCTCCCGCCACCGGTCCAGCCCCGGCGCGGCGGGATACCAGGTCATCGCGGCGAAGTCGGCGTCACGGGCCGCGACCACCCCGCCCGGCCGGCACACCCGGCGCATCTCGCGCAGCGCCCGCACCGGATCTCCGACGTGCTGGAGCACCTGATGGGCATGGACCACGTCGAACGAGTCGTCGGGGAAGTCGAGTCGGTGGACATCGGCGACGGCGAAGCGGATGCCGTCCAGCCCCCGGGCCTCGGCTGTGGCGCGCGCCCGCTCCAGCACCGAGGCCGCCGCGTCGACCGCGGTGACCGGGCCGGGTGCCACCAGCTCCGCGAGGTCGGCGGTGATCGTGCCCGGACCGCAGCCGACGTCCAGCACCGACAGGCCGGGCCGCAGCTCGCCGAGGAGATAGCCGGCCGAGTTGGCGGCGGTGCGCCAGGTGTGCGAGCGCAGCACCGACTCGTGGTGTCCGTGGGTGTAGACGGCGGTGTCGCCGGCGTCGGCGGTGTCAGCGGTGTCGGGGGTGTCGGGGGTGTTTTTCGGCATGGCGACGCAATTCCTTGTCCGCGGGGCGGCAGTCGGGAGCCCGAAGGGGGCACGACGGAGGGCGGCCGTCGTGCCCCCACGGTACGCCGACGTCTCGCATCCCGAGAGTGGCGTCTCATGATGTGAAACCCGTAAGCCCGCGAACCGCGAACCCGCGCAGTGCGGACAAGGATGCGGGCGGGGAGGGCTGCTACCTCCGGCCCCGCACCTCGGCCGCGAGGTCCTCCACATTGCGGTAGGTGTGGTCCGGCGGCAGCGACTCCACCAGCTCGATCACACGGTCGGGCGCGTGCCGCTCATGCAGGGTGCGCAGCAGGGCCGCCCGCTTCGCCGGAAAGGTGGTCCGCCCCAGCTGGCGGGCCAGCTCGAAGCGCATCGCCTCGTATCCGCCGCTGGTGCCCGGCTGCGTCGCCACCGGGCCGGTTCCCACCTGGGGGTCGTCGTCCGCGGCCGGCTCGGGATCGTGCCACTCCGCGACCCGCGTGGGGTGGCCCGAATGCAGCAGCCCGTGCAGTTCGTGCTTCATCTCGTCGTCCCGGCGGGGGCTCAGTCGGTCGCTGCCTCGCTGCATACCGTCCTCCTG
The DNA here is from genome assembly GCF_058215555.1 of Streptomyces sp. JLBT605. NCBI lineage: Bacteria > Bacillati > Actinomycetota > Actinomycetes > Kitasatosporales > Streptomycetaceae > Streptomyces > Streptomyces sp. JLBT605. The sequence goes on along the minus strand of NZ_CM177087.1, from coordinate 1,137,785 downwards.
GTGCTCGGCGCTCGGCCATTTCGGTCCGGGCCGGGTACCCGATCGGCCCCCGATCACACCTGCCGACCGCCCCTCGCCCGACCGCTCCTGGCCCGCTCGCCCGCTCGCCGGGTCCCGGTGGCGCGGGGAGAATGGGTGCCATGGCTGACCGCACCGCGCAGAACCGCCTGCTGACCAGGCATGGCGAGGCCCTCGACTTCTTCTCCGAGCGGGTGCACGCGATCCGCCCCGACCAGTGGGACGCCCCGACCCCGTGCACCGAATGGTCCGTCCGGGACCTGGTGAACCATCTGACCGCGGAGCAGCTGTGGGTGCCGCCGATGCTGGCCGGCTCGTCCATCGAGGAGCTGGGCACGGCGTTCGACGGCGATGTGCTGGGCGATGACCCGGTCGGGACGTGGGACCGGGCGGCGGCCGAGGCCCGCGAGGCGTTCCGTGCTCCCGGCGCCCTCGACCGGACCGTGCACCTCTCCTTCGGTGACACCCCCGCCGGGCACTACTGCGCCCAGATGATCGCGGACGCGGCGGTGCACGGCTGGGACCTGTCGCGCGGCATCGGCGCGGACGAGCGGATCCCCGACGACCTGGTGGCCTTCTCGGTGCGGGAGGTCACTCCGTACGCCGCGGACCTGGAGAAGAGCGGTCTGTTCGCCGCCCCCGTGGAGCCGCCGTCCGGAGCCGATGTGCAGACCAAGCTCCTCGCCCTGCTCGGCCGCCGCGCCTGAGGCCCTGCTCGGCCGCCGCGCCTGAGCCGCGCTGCCCCGCGCCTGCGCCTGAGCCGCACTGCCCGGCGCTGTCCAGGGCTGCCCGGAGCGCCCGGCATCGCCCGGCCGGCTTCACAGGCCGGACGGCGCCCACTGCGCGGCATGCGCGAAGAACGGCATGAAGGTCTGGTGGAACATCCGCAGATCCGCCGGCTTGCGGCTGGTGATCAGCGTGTTCGGGCCGTTCTCGCAGACCCTGACCGGCTCGTTGACCCACTTCCCGCCGGCGTTGCGGACGTCCGTGCGCAGGCTGGGCCACGAGGTCAGGGTGCGGCCGCGCACCACGTCCGCCTCGACCAGCATCCACGCGGCGTGACAGATCGACGCGACCGGTTTGCCCTGGTCGAAGAAGTACCGGACGAAGGCGACGGCCCGCTTGTCCATGCGCAGCGCGTCCGGGTTGGCGAGCCCGCCGGGCAGCACCAGCCCGTCGTACAGCCGGACGTCGGTGTCGCCGACCACCGCGTCCACCGGGAAGGTGTCGCCCTTCTCGAGGTGCTTGAACGCCTGGACCGTGCCGGGCCGGGTGGAGACCAGCACGGGATTGCCGCCCCCGGCCTGGACGGCCTCCCAGGGGTCGGTCAGCTCGATCTGCTCCGCGCCCTCGGGCGCGACGAGAAAGGCGACCTTCATGGGTCTCACGTCCTCTCGGATCCATGCCGAAGATCCACGCCGAAGATCCTTGCCGAATGCCAGGGCTCCGTGCGGAGTGACAGGGCCGGGGCCATGCCCGGGTCACGCCCGTCACGGCGCCACGCGAGGCGGGTTGCCCGCCGGAGGTATCCGAAACGCCGCGCCGCCGGGGCACCGCAGGGGTCGCGCCGGCCGCACGTGTCGTCCCCGCCGCCGACCCGGCCGATCTGCGAAGGTTGACGGGCCCGCACCCGCAGTCGCAAGGGATGTACGCATGCACCGGCAGCGACCGACCCCGGCCCTCGACCCGGCCCCGGTGGATCCGGACGGCGGTCTGCCGGTGCTGCCCGAGCTGGTCGAGCGCTTCGCCGCGGCCGCGGCCCGTACCGCGCCGGAGCCGGGTGGCGGCGGCGCGGAGCTGCGCGAGGCGGCCTGCGGCTACTGGATCCGGCGCGGGCTGCCGACCCGGCCGGACCAGGTCCTCGCGGCGCCCGGCGGTCAGCCGCTGCTGCTGGCGCTGCTCGCCGCGATCGGCGGTGACGTGCTGCTGAGCAGGCCGTGCGCCGCCTGGTACGCGCCGCTGGCCCGGCTGGCCGGACGGCCCGCCTACCACGCCCCGGCGCCGGCCGAGTGCGGTGGCCTGCCGGACCCGTTCGCCCTGCTGGAGACCGTCCGGCGGGTACGGGCCGAGGGCGGCGCGCCGCGGGTGCTGGTGCTGTCGGTCGCCGACGACCCGACCGGCACCGTGGCGCCGCCCGAGCTGATGCACGAGGTGTGCGAGGCGGCGGTGGGGGAGGGGCTGCTGATCGTGAGCGACGAGACCTGGCGCGACACGGTGCACCAGCCGCACGGCACGGTGCTGCTCAGCCCCGCCGAGATGCTGCCCGGGCAGGTGATCGTGTTCGCCGATCTCGCGGGCGCGTTCACCCCGCCCGGCTGGCCGGTCGCGGTGGCCCGCTTCCCGGCCGACGAGACCGGCGTCGAGCTGCGGGTCCGCGCCTTGTCCACGCTCGCCGCGGTGCGCGGCGAACTCCCCGCCCCCGTCGCCGCGGCCGCGACGGTGGCGCTCGGCGAGCCCGGGCCGGTCCGGGCCAGGGTCGCCGCCTCGGCCCGCGCCCACGGCGCGGTCGGCGCGGCCGTGCACGACGCGCTCACCGCCATCGGCGTGCTCTGCCTCCCGCCGCAGGCCGGCCGTCAGCTCTATGCCGACCTCTCCGAACTGCGCGAGGTGCTCGGCGACCGGGGCATCAGCGACTCCGTGGAGCTGGCCGGCCACCTCTCCGGGCGGCTGGCGCTCCCGGTGGCCGGCGGACACCTCTTCGGCGACGCGCCCGACGACCTGCGGGTGCGGCTGCCGCTGCTGCCGCTGCTCGGGGGCGACGACGAGCGACTGCTGCGCGCCCTGGACGCCACCGACCCGCTGCGGCTCACCCACGTGGCGGACGCGGTGCGGTCGGTGGCGGCCGCCTTCGCGGAGCTGGCCGAGCGGACATAAGTGGCGAATGCTGACAATCACTCTTAGTTTCCAGGCATGCACGTACGAAAGCTGCGCTACCTCGCGCCCCTCGCCACCCTCGCCGTCCTGGAAGCCTCCGTTCCGGCCGCGTACGCCGCCGCCCCCGCACCCAGCCCCTTCCCGCGCATCGTCCGGCCCGGCCAATCCGTCCAGGCCGCGGTGGACGCCGCCCGGCCGGGTGACACCGTGCTGGTGCTCCCGGGCGTCTACCGGGAGAGCGTTCAGATCACCACCTCCCGGCTGACCCTGCGCGGATTCGGCCCGGCCACCGTGTTCACCCCGCCGGCCAAGAGCAAGCCGCCCAGAACCCAGCCCGGCCAGGACGGGAGAAAGGCCCATGGCAACGGCGCGGGCCAGGACGGGAGAAAGGCCCATGCCAACGGCGCGGCGCACGCCCAGAGCCCCGCGCACGCCGCGGGCACCGCGCACACCAGGGGCAAGGGCAGGGCGCACGCCTGCGCGGCCGCCGGGCACGGCATCTGCGTCACCGGGCGGACCGGGCGCCCGGTCACCGGCGTGCGGATCCGGACGCTGACGGTCTCCGGCTTCCGGGGCGACGGCATCGCCGGCAGCCGGACCGACCGGATGAGCGTCCGTGGCGTACGGGTGGAGAAGAACGGCCGGCAGGGCATCAGCCAGGAGCGGTCCACCCGCGGTGACGTGCGCTACAACATGTCGCGGAACAACGCCCAGTCGGGCGTCTTCCTCGCCAACGACATCCAGCACGAGGGCGGCGCGCTCGACACCCGGGGAGCCGTCATCAGCGACAACATGCTGACCGGCAACCGCATCGGAGTGGTCCTGCGACGGGTCCGCTCGCTGACCGTCCAGCGGAACGAGGTCACCGACAACTGCGGTGGCGTCTTCGTGGTCAGCGACGAGTCCAAGCCCCGCGCCGGAGCCCTGAGCATCCGGAACAACAACGTCCACAAGAACAACCGCTACTGCCCGCCCAACCCCCGCCTCGCCTTCATCCAGGGCACCGGCATCCTGCTCACCGGAGCCGAGGACACCCAGGTGACCGGCAACCGGGTGCGGGACAACGCCGGCACCTCGCCGATGTCCGGCGGGATCGTGCTGCACACCAGCGAGGTGGGCGCCATCAACACCCGGAACACCATCAGCGGCAACGAGGTCCTGGGCAACCGGCCCGCCGACCTCGCCGACCACGACCACGGCCCCGGCAACACCTTCCGCGGCAACTGGTGCCGGCGGTCCGATCCCGACGGGCGGTGCTGAGGTGACGGCCACGCCCAGCCGGGAGGCCACGTCCCCACCGCAGACCGCGATGCGGCTGCGGGAGATCGTGTTCGGCGCGGCACGGTCCGCCGCCGTGCGCGCCGCGGCCCGGCTGGGCGTGGCGGACGCGCTGGACGACACCCCCGCCACCGCCGAGGAACTGGCCGCGGCCCTGGGCACCGAACCCCAGCCGCTGCGCCGGCTGTTGCGCGCCCTTGCCTGCGCCGGGATCTTCGCCGAGACCCCGGACGGCCGGTTCACCCACACCGACATGTCCCGGCTGCTGCGCGACGACGCGCCGGGCAGCCTGCGCTACATCGCGCTGTGGTGCACCGAGCCGTGGACCTGGCAGGCATGGCCGCTGCTGGACCAGGCGGTCCGCTCCGGCGGCCACGTCTTCGACAGCCTGTACGGCAAGGACTTCTTCAGCTACCTGCACGACGACGCGGGGGAGTCCGCCGAGGTCTTCGACAAGGCCATGACCACCTCCAGCCGGCAGTCCGCCGCCGATGTCGCCGCGTTGCTCGACCTCACCGGGGTCCGGCACGTCGCGGACATCGGCGGCGGTCAGGGCCATGTGCTCGCCGGCCTGCTGGAGAAGGACCCCGCGCTGCGCGGCACCCTGCTCGACCTGCCCCAGGTCGTGGCGGGCGCCGACCCCCGGCTGCGCGAGGGCGGCGCGCTCGCCGACCGCGCCGAGCTGCTGCCCGGCGACGCCCGCCACCGGATCCCCGTCGAGGCCGATCTCTACATCATCAAGAACATCCTGGAGTGGGACGACGACAGCACGCGGCGCACGCTGCGGAACGTGGTCGCCGCCGCCCGGCCCGGTGCCCGGGTCGTGGTCATCGAGAACCTGGTCGACGACAGTCCGTCGATGACGTTCACCACCGCCATGGACCTGCTGCTCCTCCTCAACGTCGGAGGACGCAAGCACACCAAGGAGAGCCTGGTCGCCAGGATGGCCGAGGCCGGGCTGACGGTCGGCGCCATCGAGCCCGTCAACGCGTATCTGCACGCCTTCCACGGCACCGTCTGAGGTTTCCACGCCTTCCACGGCACCGTCTGAGGCGGAGCGGCCACGGGCCCCCGGCAACCGCGCCGGGGGCCCGTGGCACTCGTGACAGGTCGGCAGCCCGGACCTCAGGTCCAGTGGAACGATTCGAGATGGGCGAAGACCACGACATTGGCGGTGTAGTCGTTCGCCTCCCGGTCATAGCTGCCCCCGCAGGTGATCAGCCGCAACTGGGCGTTGGCCGTCTCGCCGTAGACCCGGTCATCGGGGAAGTCGTCCTTGGGGTAGGTGGACACCTCGTCCACGACGAAGGACGCCACGATGCCGTCGGTCCGGGTGATGACGACCTGCTGCCCGGCGCTCAGCGCGCTGAGCGGCCAGAAGACCGCCGGGCCGGTGGTGGTGTCCACATGGCCCGCGACGATCGCGTTGCCCCGCTCGCCGGGGGAGGCCCCGTCGCGGAACCAGCCGACCAGGTTGTTGTGGTCCCGGGGCGGCGCGTTGAGCTGCCCGTTCTCGTTCAGCGTGAGCTCGGTGAAGGGCGCCTCCACCCCGAGTGCGGGGATCGCCAGGTGGACCGGTTCCGACCTGGGCAGCGCGGGTCCGCGCACCTGGGTGGGTGGCGAGGGCGCCGGCGAGGAGACGGCCGGCCGTGGCTGCGACACGCTCTGCCGGGGGGACGCGTCGACGGAGTCGTAGACCAGGAACGCGCCGGCCAGGGTCGCCACCGCGGCCCAGCGCAGGATGCGGGTGCTGTTGTCTCGGTCCCGTGGAGCGGCGGCGCCCCACGTCGGGTCTTCTTCGACCATGGGCCTTGCCCTTCCTTCGGTCCGTCCGTGACGCAGCGGTGATCACCGTGGCACTGCCGTGGCCGGCGCCGCCGAGCGGCGATGACCACGGCAGTGCGTGTCACCGCGACGCGTCGCCTCAGACGGCCTTGCTCGCGGCGGAACGGCGGCGCAGCGCGTAAGCGCCGGCGCCCAGGCCGCCCACGAGCAGGACCGCACCGGCGGCCATGCCGCCGCCGCTGTCCACCGCCATGCCGCCGCCACCGGTGTGCACTCCACCGTGCGGCCTGTGGTGGCCGCCCCAGTTGCCACCCTCATGGTGGCCGCCACCCTCGTGGCCCTCCTTGCCCTTGCCCTGCCATTGGTGCCCGCCGGCCCCGTCCTTGCCGTGGTCGTGCCACGCGTTACGGCCAGGATCATGGTGGTTCGTGGCCGGCGCGGAGTCCTGCCGGCCGGCGGAGTTCTCCTGCGGCACGGCGTTCTCCTGGGGAACGGAGTTCTCCCGGGGGGCGATGGCCGACCTCTCCTGCTGGGCGCCGGTGGCCGAGGGGTCCTGCGAATCCTGTGTCGTGGCGTAACCGTTGTTGCTGCCTGCGGGGTCCGCGTCTTCGGCGTACGCGGCGGGGGCACCCAGAGTCAGGGCGGCGCCGAGCACCGCGCCGGTGACAAGTGCGCGAGTGGAACGCATGGTTGGTCCTTCCGGTGCTCCGACCGACCGCTGACTCACTGTCAGCGCGCGTAATCGTGGAGTCACTTTCTTCACCGTCGGCCACATCGGGCGGCCCCGCCACCGGACGCCGGGGCATTCGGGTGGAATTGTGCGCCCTTCGGGTGACCGCGGCGGCGTGTCGGCGGCGGAGACCCCCGATGTGCGGATCGGTAATGCCGGCGCCGTGCCCGTGATTTGGCCGAGTCATTTCCGGAATTCGACCGCCGGTGCGCTCAATTCACCGATCGGGGGCGCGAAAACGCTTGTGCGGAAACGGCGATGCCCCGGGCTCCGCCGCACCGCTACCTGATCCGGTACGGGGGTGGAGAAGCCGGGGCAACGCCGTTCCGGTCGGGCCGGAAAGGGCGGTGGTGGCGGGGGGCCAAGGGGTCGGGGTGTCAGTCGCGGTCCAGCTCCCAGCGGTAGAACTCCTTGGCCATGGCGTCCATGGGGCCGCGCCAGGTCACCGGGTCGTAGGCGTCCACATAGCGGGCCAGACGCCGGCTGACGTCGCGGAACTCCGGATGATCGGCGTGTTGCGCGACGTCGGGCGGCCGGTCCGCCTCGATCAGATGCAGATACACCTCACCGAACTGGAAGAGGCTGCGGCCGGTCACCCCGATCAGGCCGGGCAGTTCACCGCGGTCCGAGTCCGCGAAGACGGTGGCGATGTCCTGGGCCGAGTCCGGTTTCATCCGGGCGACGATGAGCGTCCGATGCACCTCAGGCCCCGATCCGCGCCCGGGCGCGCTGCTCGACCTTGTCCCGGATCAGCTCCATCTGGATCTTGGAGTTGCGGTCGATGAACGAGGCCATCCCGGCGTCGTCGATCGGCGCCTCGGGCTTCATCTCGAAGTCCTGGGTCCACCGCATCACGGTCCCCTCGGCGGCCTCGTCGTACTCCCACCGGATGTTCATGTAGGCGAAGGGGCCGGTCTCCACCCGGCGCGCCCAGACGGTGCGGGCGTCCCGGTCCGCCTCCCGCTCCGAGACCCAGCTCCACACGGTGCCGTTCTCGTCCGGGTGCATCGTCAGACGGAAGGTCGTGGTGTCGCCCTCACGCTTGAGCACTTCGACGGACTCGTACTCGCTGAACAGCCGCGGCCAGCTTTCCAGGTCGTTGGTGATGTCCCAGACCAGGTCCAGGGGAGCGGCGATCAGGATCTTGTTGTCGGTGTGTCCGGCCATCTCATGCTCCTACGGTGGGGAATTCTGCGAAATCCGGGGAAGCCGGGGAGTCCGAAGGGAATCCGCCGTATCCCAGGAGAATGCGGGGAATTCAGTTCATGGATTCGTTGACGACCTCGACGAAGTCGCCCGGGGTCTTGCACGCCTCGGCCCGCGAGTCGATCTGGATGCCGTAGCGGTTCTCCAACTCGCCGACGATGGCGAGCAGTCCGAGCGAGTCGAGACCGAAGTCGGCCAGCGGGGACCGGTGGCCGTCGCGCAGCTGCTCCGGGTCGACGGTCAGGCCCACACAGCTCTTCATCAGCGAGGCCAGTTCCTCGTGCGTGAGTTGACGAGGCATCAGCGTTCTCCTTCCGCATGGCGCAGTACCAGCGCCGCGTTCGATCCCATGAGCCCCCGGCTGAGCACCAGCGCCGTACGCAGTTCGGCGCCGCGGGCGCGACCGGTCACCAGGTCGAGGTCCTGGCAGATCTCGCTGACGCCGGGGGTCGGTGGCACGATCTGGTGCTCCAGGGCGAGCACCGCGGCGGCCACGTCCAGCGCGGGCGCCCCGCAGTAGGCGCGGCCGAAGCCGGTCTTCGGCGCGGTCACCGGCACCCGGCCGGCGTGCGCGCCCAGCGCGTCGGCCAACGCCTGGGCCTCGGCCCGGTCGGCGGCCACGGTGCCCAGCGCGTCGGCGAAGACCACGTCGACCTCGCCGGGGGAGCAGTGCGCCTGGGCCAGCGCGCCGCGGATCGCCTGCGCCAGGCCCTCCCGCGAGTCCTCCCACCGCGAGCGGTCGGTGAACGTCGCGCCGTGGCCGGCGACCTGGGCGCGCACCTGCGCTCCCCGGGCGCGGGCCGCCTCCGCCGCCTCGATCACCAGCATCGCGCCGCCCTCGGCGGGCACGAACCCGGACGCCTCCGCGGTGAACGGCAGATAGGCGCGTTCGGGGTCGTCGGAGCGGCTCAGCTCCCGATAGCCGAGCTGGCAGACCACCGAGTACGGGGCGATGGGCGCCTCGGTGGCTCCCACCACCACGGTGTCCGTGCCGTTCCGCAGGGAGCGGGCGGCGAGCGCGAGGGCGTCCAGACCGCCCGCCTCGTCACTGGCCACCACCCCGCAGGGGCCCTTGAAGCCGCCGCGGATGGAGATCTGGCCGGTGCTGGCCGCGTAGAACCAGGCGATGGACTGGTACGGGCCGACGTGCTTGGGGCCGCGGCCCCACAGCCGCTGGAGTTCGCGCTGGCCGAACTCGCCGCCGCCGGAGCCCGCGGCGGTCACCACCCCCACCGAGTACGGTGGCTGCTCCGCGCCGGCCAGCCGCGCGTCCGACAGGGCCAGGTCGGCCGCCGCCATCGCGAAGTGGCTGAACCGGTCGGTCTGCACCAAGAAGCGCTCCTCGACGGCCGCCCTCGGTTCGAAGGCCCGCACCTCACCCGCGACCCGCATCGGATAGCCCGCGCAGCCGTCACGGGAGACCCGGTCCAGCACCACCACACCCTCGCGGGCCGCCTTCCAGTAGGCGTCGGTGCCGATGCCGTTGGGCGCGATCACTCCGATCCCGGTGATGACCGCACCGCGTCCGTCGGGCCCGTTCATCGCGACCCCCCGGCAGCCCGGTCCAGCACCACCGCGGACTGGAAGCCGCCGAAGCCGCTGCCCACCGACAGCACCCGGCGCAGCCGCGCCTCACGGGCCGTCTTCGGCACGTAGTCAAGGTCGCATTCGGGGTCGCGGTGCTCGTAGTTGGCGGTCGGCGGGATGACGCCGTGGGCCAGGGCCAGGGTGCAGGCGACGACCTCTATCGCGCCTATCGCGCCCAGCGAGTGCCCGATCATGGACTTGATCGAGCTCATCGGCGTCCGGAAGGCATGGGAGCCCAGCGACCGCTTGACGGCCGCCGTCTCATGCCGGTCGTTCTGCTTGGTGCCCGAGCCGTGCGCGTTGACGTAGTCGATGTCCGAGCCGTCGAGGCGGGCGTGGGCGAGCGCGGTGTCGATGGCGCGGGACATCTCCAGGCCCTCCCGGGTCAGGCCCGTCATGTGGTAGGCGTTGCCGAAGGTCGCGAAGCCCTTGATCTCGCAGTGCACCCGGGCGTCCCGCCGGCGGGCGTGCTCCAGCTCCTCCAGGACGAGCACCGCCCCGCCCTCGCCCAGCACGAAGCCGTCCCGCAGGGCGTCGAACGGCCGCGAGGCGGCTCGCGGATCGCCGTTGTTCGGCGAGGTCGCCTTGATCGCGTCGAAGCAGGCCACGGTGATCGGCGAGATCGGCGAGTCCGAGGCGCCGGCGACGAACACGTCTGCCAGGTCCTCCTCGATGGCCTGGAAGGCGTAGCCGATCGCGTCCAGCCCCGAGGTGCAGCCGGTGGACACCGTCTGCACCGGGCCGTGCGCGCCGAACCGCGCCGCCACCCCGGCCGCCAGCGCGCTCGGCGAGAAGGCGTGGTGCAGGAACGGCCCGGCCAGCCGGTGGTCCACGTCCCACCGCGCGCCCGCCCCGCTGACCCGCGCGTAGTCGTGCTCCAGCCGGGTCGTGCCGCCGACCGCCGTGCCCAGCGACACCCCGATCCGCCACGGGTCCTCGGCGTCCAGATCCAGCCCGGAGTCGCGCACCGCCTCATCGGCCGCCACCATCGCGAACTGCACGTACCGGTCGGCGCGCACCACCTCCCCGGGGTCCAGCCCGCACGCCGAGGCGTCGAAATCGCACTCGGCGGCTATCCGCGAGCGGTAGCCCGCGGGGTCGAAGAGCGTGATGCCGCGCGTCGCCGTACGGCCCGAGGTCAGCAGCTCCCAGAAGGCGGGGATCCCCACGCCGCCCGGCGCGACGACCCCGGCCCCGGTGACCGCCACTCGCCTGGTCATGACGGGACCTGGGCGGTATCGGTGTCCTCGGTGTCCACGTGACCAAGGTCCGGCCGCGGGGCCAGCGGGCTCAGATGGAAGACCATCCGGGCCTCGGCGTCCCCCACGTTGCGGAACCGGTGCCGCATGAACGCCGGGATCATCAGGCCCTGCTCTGCGCGGAGCGGGTGCGGCCGCCCGTCCAGATCGACCTCCAGCTCGCCGCACACCACGTACACGAACTCCTCCGAGTACGGGTGGTAGTGCTCACCGATGCGCTCGCCCGGCCGCACGATGGCCAGCCCCATGAAGCCGCTGGTGGCGCCCACCATGGTCGGGGTGAGCATGGCGCGCAGCTCGCCGCCGCGACGGCGGTTGGGGGCGATCTCTTCGAGGGTCACGATGCGCGGGGAACCGGCGGGAGAGGGGGTGGAAGCGGGCTGACTGGTCATGTCGCTGCCTTCCGGAGGGGAGCTGACGGGTGGGCGGGAGCGGGCCGGGGGTCAGTGCCGGCCGGTGGGTCGCCGCGACGCCGCGGAGACCCACCGGACACCCGCTAGGGCCGGTCGGCCGCCTGACGGTCGGTGATCGGCGTCATCAGGCACCGGGAGAGGAAGCGGCGCAGCCCGGCCTCGTCCGACAGATCACCGTCCGGGCCCAGGTCGACCAGGCGGCTGAGGACGGCCGCCGCGCGCCGACCGCCCACTCCGGTGACCACCGCGGCGTGCCGCTCCAGCGGGCCGGCCACGTCGATCAGCCGCATGACGTGGTCGTCCCGCTGGAAGATCGTGCTGGCCAGCACCGGATTGGCCGGGTCCTCGGCGGCCAGCTCGTCCTGCCGCGTCAGCAGCGTGGCGACGGCCGCCCCGGACCCGGTGCGCACCGGGTAGAGCAGCGCGTGCCGCCGCACCCCGGCGGGGAGCAGTCCGGCCGTCGCCCGGTGCTGGACCGCGGGCAGCGCGGCGCGCATGAAGAACGCGCGCGCCGACTCCGGGTCGTCCAGGTCGCGGTCCACCTCCAGATGCGGATTGATGGCCTCCTCCAGCGCGCGCACCTGCGGCTGCCGGGCCACGTGCCGCAGCGCCGTCACCAGGTCGCCCTTGATCTCCACGGCCCGCACGACCCGGTTGCCGTGCATGAACAGCGAGGTGCGCAGCAGCCGGGTGGAGGGGTCCGCCTGGGCTTCCGGCGACTCGTAGCCGGCCAGCAGCTCGGCTACCGCCTGCTCGCTGCCGGGCCGGACGGTGAAGGTCAGCGCATGCCGCACCACCCCGTCGCCGACCCGCGGCTCGGCCAGCAGCCCATCGGTGGTGACCGGGCCCCGCGGGCCGTGGTTGGTCTCCCGCATGATGCTGAACCGCAGCGACCGGGTGTCGTTGACGCAGCCGTGCAGCGGCTTGACCATCTCGCGGTGCGCCTCGCTGTCCACCCAGGCCAGGAACGGCCCGGCGCTCTCCCACTCGCTGGTGATCAGCCACTGGGAGGGGTTCTCGATCGACTGGCACAGCTGGTCGCTCACATGGCCCGGCACCTCGGCCACCTGGTGGCAGAGCTGGTCATAGGCGGCCAGGAAGCGCGCTTGCGCACCGTTGCGCACCTCCAGCAGCAGCACGACCCGCAGCCGCGAGTCGCCGGGGGCGGACGAGCCGGTGCGCGCGGTCCGTGTGACGGGCGAGGACCGCGGAGTCCGCGGAGTTTCCGACAGGGTGCTCATCTTCTTCCACATCTCCTTCGCGGGGTGCGCCGACCTCCTCGGCCGGGTGCGCCGCCCGCTCCCGATCGTGGAGCGCTCCCACGGATGGCGCGAGACGTGTGATCCATTCGAGGGAACGAGCGGCCCGGCCGACCGGATCGCCATACGAAGCCGGGCATAGCAGCACAATGACTCCCCGTGTGCCCCCTGCCGAAGCCTCTGCCGAAGCCCCTGTGGACGCCTCCGCCGGTGCCTCCGCGCACGCCTCCGCCGATGTCTTCGACGCCCCGCGGACCGATGCCCCCCCGGCCGACGCCGAGGTGCCCGTCCTGATCGTCGGCGGCTCACTGGTCGGCCTGTCGACCTCCCTCTTCCTGGGCCGCCTGGGCGTCGATCACCTGCTGGTCGAGAAGCACCCGGGCACCTCGAGCCATCCGCGGGGGCGCGGCAACAACGTGCGCACGATGGAGCTGTTCCGCACCGCGGGCGTCGCGGCGGCCATCCGGGAGGCGGCCTCCGTCCTCGCCGGCAACCACGGCATCCTCCAGGCCGAATCCCTCACCGGGGCCGATCAGGAATGGTTGTTCAAGGAGATCGACCCAGGCGGCGCGCTGTCCCGCATCAGCCCGGCCGGCTGGTGCCTGTGCAGCCAGAACGACCTGGAGCCGGTGCTCGTCCGCACCGCCCGCGACCTCGGCGGCGACCTGCGCTTCAACACCGAACTGCGCTCCTTCGAGCAGGGCCCGGACCACGTCACCGCCGAACTCCTGGACCGCACCACCGGCCGGCGCCGCACCGTGCGCGCCGGCTACCTGGTCGCCGCGGACGGCCCGCGCAGCCCGGTCCGCGAACGGCTCGGCATCGGCCAGACCGGGCCGGGCGACCTCTTCCACAACGTCAGCATCACCTTCCGCGCCAAGCGGCTGGCCGAGGTGGTCGGCGACCGCCGCTTCATCGCCTGCTACCTGACGAACCCCCAGGCCGACGGCGCGCTGCTGCCCGTCGACAACGCCGAGCAGTGGGTCTTCCACGCCCCCTGGCACCCGGAGCGCGGCGAGTCCCTGGACGCCTTTACCGACGAGCGGTGCGTGGATCACATCCGGACCGCCACCGGCGTGGCGGACCTGGAGATCGAGATCACCGGCAAGGCGCCCTGGCACGCCGCCCAGCGCGTCGCCGAGGCCTACGCACACGGCCGCGTCTTCCTCGCCGGGGACTCCGCCCACGAGATGTCACCGACCGGGGCCTTCGGCTCCAACACCGGCATCCAGGACGCCCACAACCTCGCCTGGAAACTGGCGGCCGTCCTCGCCGGCTGGGCGGGCCCCGGCCTGCTGGAGACCTACGACACCGAACGGCAGCCGGTCGCCCGGGCCACCAGCGCCCGCGCCGCGGCCCGCTCGGCGGAGCACCGTCACCCCGGCTACGCCGCGCCCCCGGCCACCGGCCGGCAGAGCGACGTCCTCGCGGTGGCCATGGGGTACCGCTACCCGGTCGGCGCGGTGGTCGGCGCCGACCCGGACCAGCCGACCATCCCCGAGCGCTTCACGGCGGACGGCCGGCCCGGCAGCCGCGCGCCGCACATGTGGCTGCTGCGGGCGGGCGTCCGGCTCTCCACACTCGACCTGTACGAACGCTCCTGCACGCTGCTCACCGGCCCGGACGGCGCCGCCTGGCTGGACGCCGGCCGCAGGGTCGCCGGCCGGCTGTCCGTACCGCTCGACTGCTACCGGATCGGCACCGGCCCGGACCACGAGCTGGCCCCCGAGCCCGGCGCCGACTGGGCCGACGTCCACGGCACCGGCCCGGACGGGGCGGTGCTGGTGCGCCCGGACGGGTTCGTGGCCTGGCGTGCGGAGGGGGCTGTCGCCGAGCCGGAGCGGGAGCTGAGTGAAGTGCTGCGGGCGGTGCTGAGCCTGCCTTGAGTATCCGGGGCTCCGTCCCAGACCCCGGTCCTCAAACGCCGGACGGGCTGGTTTTTCCAGCCCGTCCGGCGACTGAGGACGAAAACGGGAAGGGCGGGGTGGGGAAGACATCCCGCAGGATCAGCCCGCCGGGTCCTTAGGACGCACCGCGCAGCCTGCGCCACATCGCCGGCGTGCCGCCCACCGCCAGCGTCAGCGCGACCGCCGCCAGCACGCCCTCCCACGGCTCCGCGAAGAGCGACCCGCCCAGGATGCCGATCAGCTGGTAGGTGCCCGCCCAGGCCAGCGCCGCGGGCAGCGCCCCGCGCGCGAACCGGCGGATCGGCATACCGGCCAGCAGGCAGGCCAGCATCACCGGGATCCGCCCGGCCGGGACCAGCCGGGACAGCACCAGCACCGTCACCCCGTGCTCGTCCAGCCGCGCCTGGGCCTGCGCCAGCCGCTCCGGCGCGGCCCGGTCACGGATCCGCTCCAGCCACCGGGAGCCGTTCCTCGACCGCACCCCGCGCCCGCCGAGCCAGTACAGCCCCAGGTCTCCCAGGAACGCCGCGAGCGAGGCCACCGCGAAAACGATCAGCAGGGAGAACGGCGACGTCTGATGGAACGCCACCACCGCCGCCGAACTCACCACCGCGCCGGTCGGCACCACCGGCACCAGCGCCCCCAGGACCACCAGCAGGAACAGCGACGGGTAGCCGACCGCCTGCTGGGTGGACTCCGGTGGCACACTGCGGGCCAGCTCGGCGAGGTCGTCGATCACCGGGCGGCCTCCAGCCGCACACTCTCCCCGTGTCCCAGCCGGTGCACCGTCGCCTGCGGGGTCAGCAGCTCCGCGTGCCGGACGAACTCCTCGCCGGGGGAGTGGAACTCGTGCGGCCGCACCGCGTCCATCCCGATCGGCCAGTACGTGCCGTAGTGCACCGGCACCGCGCTGCGGGCCTCCAGCCGGGCCAGTGCCTGCGCCGCGCGTCCGGCGTCCAGATGCCCGTGGCCCAGGTACGGCCCCCAGCCGCCGACCGGCAGCAGCGCCACATCGCAGGGGCCGACGGCCTCCGCCATCCGGTCGAACAGCCCGGTGTCCCCGGCGAAGTACGTGCTGGCCTCCCCGCGCAGCACATAGCCCAGCGCGGGCACCCGGCGCGGCCCGTACGGCAGCCGGCGGCCGTCGTGCGCGGCGGGCACCGCCCGTATCCGCAGCTCCCCGACGGTGATCTCGTCCCCGGGCCGCATCTCGGTGACCCGCAGCCCGCGCGCCCCGGCCACCCGCCGCAGCCCCGGCACGGCCCGGCCCGCACCCCAGGGCACCACCAGCCGCGTGCCGGGGGCGAGCCTGGCCAGGGAGGGGAGGTGGAGGTGGTCGGCGTGCAGATGCGAGACCACCGCGACGTCCGCGAGCGCCGCGGCGGGCGGCGGGACCTGGCCCCGGCGCCGCCGCAGATGCGCCAGCCGCCGTACGAACAGCGGATCGGTCAGCACCCGCACATCCGAGTCGTGCACCGTCGCGGTGGCGTGACCCCACCAGGTGACCTCCACCGGCACCGCAACCTCCCGTCGCCCGACCCTCGCCCGACCGAGCACGCCCCGCACCCCCCGCCCGGCCGAGCCGCCGGGCGCCCGACCGCGCACGCCCTTCGAGACTAGTTCCTCGGCCGCGCCCGGGGACCCGTACCGCGATCTTCGCTCCGCCCGGACCCGGTCGCCCCGCCCCGCCGCCACCCCGGGCACCCGCCGAGACCCGTCGCCGCTCCGCGAGGCCGGGCGGCCGGCTGTGTCAGGCTGGAGATCGAGTGCACGGGAGCGAGGTGGGATGAGGGTGCAACTGCCCGGATGGAGAAGCGCGGGCCGTGCCCTGGTCAGGGTGACCGCCGTCTGGGGGGTGAGCACCCTCACCATGCTCGTGCTGGCGGCCGCGCTCCCCGACTTCCGGCTGCAGTCCGCCGACGGCGACAGCGCCACCCGCATCGGGATCACCGCCGCCTCCGGCGCCGGCGCCTTCGGCCTGCTCAGCGCCCTGGTGTGGCCGCTGCTGGTCCGCGCGCTGCTGCTGATGCCCGCTTTCGTCCTGGGCCTGCTGGTCTTCGTCCTCAACGGCTCGCTGCTGCTGCTCGCCCTCAGCCTGGTGCCGGACGGCCGGGGCACCGCCGAACCGGAGACCGCGGTGGTGGTCGCCGCGGTGATGTCCGCCGCCTCCTCCGCCACCAGCACCTTCCTCACCGTCCGCGACGACGGCGCCTACCGGCGGCGGCTGGCGCGGATGGCCGACCGCAGACGGCGCCGGCTCGGCGAGGACGCCCGGCGCCGGCCCCCGGGCACCGTCTTCCTCCAGCTGGACGGCGTCGGCCACGACGTGCTGCTCCACGCGCTGGGCGGCAGACGCCCGCTGATGGAGACCGTGGCCCGCTGGCACAACACCAGCCACACGCTCACCGGCTGGCGGACCGACTGGTCCAGCCAGACCGGCGCCAGCCAGCTCGGCATCCTGCACGGCTCCAACCACGACGTGCCCGCCTTCCGCTGGTACGAGAAGGAGACCGGGGAGGTGATGGTCAGCAACCGGCCCACCTCCGCCGCCGAACTCCAGCGCCGCGCCACCGCACGCACCGGCGACGGCGGGCTGCTGACCGTTGACGGGGCCAGCCGCGGCAACCTCTTCACCGGCGGCGCCGACGAATCGGCGCTGGTGCTCTCCGTGGCGGCCCGGCGCGGCCGGTACAACCGTTCCCGCTCCGGCTACTGGCCCTACTTCTCCGACCCCGCCAACGCCACCCGCACCGCCGGCTCCTTCATCGCCGAGGTGTTCCGGGAGATCGCCCAGTCCACCCGGGCCAAGCTGCGGCGCGAGACTCCCCGGCTGCGGCGCGGCGGCCTCTACCCCTTCATCCGCGCCTTCGCCACCGTCGTGGAGCGCGACGTGGTGGTCGCCGCGGTGATCGGCGACATCCTCTCCGGGCGCACCGCCGTCTACGCCGACCTGGTCGCCTACGACGAGGTCGCCCACCACTCCGGGCCGCGCAGCCGCGACACCCACCAGGTGCTGCGCCGCCTGGACCGGGCCATCGCCCTGATCGCCAAGGTCACCGAGCACGCCCCGCGCGACTACCGCATCGTGCTCCTCTCCGACCACGGCCAGAGCCCCGGCGAGACCTTCGCCGGGCGCTTCGGCCTCACCCTGGAGGATCTGGTGCGCGCCGGATGCGGACTCCCGGTTTCCCGGAGGGCCGAGCGCACCCCCAGTGGTGCCGAGGCGCGCACCGCGGCCCGCGCCGCGCTGCACCGCCCGGAGAAGGACGGCGAGAGCCATCGCGGCTCCGACCCGGTGGTCCTGGCCTCCGGCAACCTGGGCCTGGTGTCCTTCCCCGACGTGCCCGGCCGGATGAGCCGCGAGCAGATCGACAAGCGCCATCCCGCCCTGCTGCGCACCCTCGCCGGCCACCCGGGGGTGGGCTTCCTGCTGGTGCACTCCGAGGAGCACGGCGCGGTGGTGCTCGGCCCGGCGGGCGCCGAGCACCACCTGGCCACCGGGCGGATCATCGGGCGGAGCCCGCTCGCCGGCTTCGGGCCGGGCGCCGTGGAGGCCGTACGGCGCACCGCCGGCTTCCCGCACGCCGCCGACATCATGGTCAACTCCGCCCACGACCCGGCGACCGGGACGGTGCACGCCTTCGAGGAGCAGATCGGCTCGCACGGCGGGCTGGGCGGCGCCCAGAGCCGCGCCTTCCTGATGTGGCCGAACGACCTCACCCCGCCCACCGCCGACGGAGCGGAACCGGTGGGTGCGGAACAGGTGCACACGGTGCTGCGGCGCTGGCTCCACGAGACCCACGGTCCCGAGGTCCCCGCGGAGGAATTCCCGCCGACTCGGCACCTGGCCGCACCATTTCCCGTGGTGACCCAATTCACTCCGGAGGAAAGTCAGTGATTTGGTACGGTCAGCGCCGTCGGTGACCATGTCTGTCGCTCGGCATCTCGCACCTTGACCGAGTGATCGGCACATTGGAAGGCGCACCACCCCCATGCACGACAGCTCCACCCGCCGCTTCGGGCTGCCTACGGCCACCGCACTCGTGACGGGGAACATCATCGGGGGCGGGATCTTCCTGCTGCCCTCCTCGGTCGCCCCGTACGGCACGGTCAGCCTGCTGGCCTTCGCCGTCCTGACCGTCGGTGCCATCGCGCTCGCCCTGGTCTTCGGCCGGCTGGCCAGGCGCAACCCGCGCACCGGCGGCCCGTACGTCTACGCCCGCGAGGCGTTCGGCGACTTCGCCGGATTCCTCTCGGCCTGGTCGTTCTGGACGATGGCCTGGGTCAGCAACGCCGCCCTCGCCTTCGGAGCGGTCGGCTACATCGACGTCCTCCTCCCCGGCGAGATGTCCAAGCCCGTGAAGCTGACCGCCGCGCTGCTGGCCCTGTGGCTGCCGGCGCTGGTCAACTTCGCCGGCACCCGCTGGGTGGGCGCGGTGCAGATGGTCTCCACGGTGCTGAAGTACCTGCCGCTGCTCTTCGTCGCCGTGGTCGGGCTGTTCTACTTCGACCCGGACAACCTCGGCGAGTTCAACGCCGGCGGCGGCAGCGCCATCGGTGGTCTGTCGGCCGCGGCCGCCCTGCTCCTCTACTCCTACGTCGGCGTGGAGTCCGCGGCGATGAGCGCGGGCGAGGTCCGCGACCCGAAGCGGAACGTCGGCCGCGCCAGCGTGCTGGGCACCATCGCCGCCGCGCTCGTCTACCTCCTGGGCACCGTGGCGGTCTTCGGCACCGTCTCGCACGACAAGCTGGTCGCCTCCGACGCCCCGTTCTCCGACGCCGTCTCCGCCATGTTCGGCGTTTCGTGGGGCGGCACCCTCATCGCCGCCGCCGCGGTGATCTCCATCGTCGGCTCGCTCAACGGCTGGACGCTGATGAGCGCCCAGGCCCCGTACGCCGCGGCGAAGGACGGGCTGTTCCCCGCCATGTTCGCCGTCAAGCGGCGCGGTGTGCCGACCTACGGCGTCCTCGTGGGCGTGGTGCTGGCCTCGGCGCTGACCGTCCTCAACTACACCTCCAACTCCGACAAGGTCTTCGAGACCCTGGTCCTGATCACCACCTTCTCCGCGACGGTGCCGTATCTGCTGGCCTGCGGGGCGCAGCTGTACTTCCTGCTCTCCGGCCGCCGCTCGGAGATCAGCCGGGGCCGCCTGGCGTGGGACATCGTGCTCGCCCTCACCGGCTTCGGTTTCTCCTTCTGGCTGGTGTCGGGGGCGGGCTACGCCGCCGTCTACCAGGGCGCGCTGTTCCTCTTCGCCGGCGTCCTCGTCTACGCCGTCATCGCCGCCCGCGGACGCGCCCGCGCGGCCGAGGCGGAGGCGGAGGCCGAGGTGGCCGCGGTCACCCCGGTCGAGACCGCCGAGCCGGTCCCGGCCGAGGCCGCCGAACCGGTCCGGGCCGAGGCCGCCGCCTCCGCGAGCTGAGGCGAGCCCGGCATTACACCGACGGCACCGGCATTACCTCAGCGGTAATCGACCCCTCCGGCGGCCCACGGCACAGTGAAGGCATCGGGTTCGGGCCGGCGCACTCCGGTCCGGAACCCGGCCGAAGACCAGTGCCGTTGCCTCGTGGAGGAGATACCGCCATGACCCAGTCGCCGTACGCCGCCGCCGTCGCCCGCTACTTCGAGGCGTGGAACGCGACCGACCCGCAGGTCCGCGCGAAGGCGGTCGCCGCCGCCTGGACCGAGGACGGCTCCTACACCGACCCGCTCGCCGATGTGCGCGGACACGCGCAGGTGGCCGCCGTGATAGCCGGGGCCCACGAGCAGTTCCCCGGCTTCGCCTTCCGGCAGACCGGCACCATCGACGGGCACCACGACATCGCCCGCTTCAGCTGGGAGCTGGTGTCGGTGGCGGACGAGTCGGTGGCGCCGGTCGCCGGGTTCGATGTGATCACGCTGGCCGAGGACGGCCGGATCCGCTCGGTCCTGGGTTTCCTGGACCGGGTTCCTCAAGCGTGAGCGGCAGCAGCTGAAGGAAGGCCGCCGTCTCCGGGTCCGCCGGCAGGAAGGTCTCGATGGCCAGCTCGGAGACGGTGACGTCCATCGGGGTGTTGAAGGTGGCGATCGTCGAGATGAAGGACAGCACCTGTCCCTCGTACTCGATCACCATCGGCAGCGCGAACGGAGCGTCCTCCCCGCCGCCGGCCGCCATCTCGCCCCCGGACCGGGGCAGCGGGTACGCGCTGACCTCCTCGAACAGCGCGCGCAGCGGCGCCGACCGGAGCAGCGCCAGCTGCCGCTCCATCTGGTGGAGCAGATGGCCGCGCCACTCCCGCAGGTTGCGGATGCGCGGCGCGAGGCCCTGGGGGTGCAGGGTGAGGCGCATCGCGTTCAGCGGCGGCTGGAGCAGATGCTCCGCGACGCCGTCCAGGAGCAGTGAGATGCCCCGGTTGGCCGCGATGACGGTGTACGTGGCGTCGACGACGAGCGCCGGATACGGCTCGAAACCGGCCAGCAGCCGCTCCAGGTTCGCGCGCAAGGTGCCCATCTCGGGCGCGTCCAGGGCCGTCTCGGGGTAGTGAGGGGCGTAACCGGCCGCGACCAGCAGCGCGTTCCGCTCCCGGACCGGCACGTCCAGGTGGTCCGCCAGTCTCAGCACCATCTCCTGGCTCGGCCGCGACCGGCCGGTCTCGATGAAACTGATGTGGCGTGCGGAGGAGTCGGCGCGCAGCGCCAGCTCCAGCTGGCTGATCCGGCGCCGGTCCCGCCATTCACGCAGCATGGTGCCCACACCGGGGGCGACCGCGAGAGTCGTCATGGCCAGACGGTAACCGAACTCCTGTCGGAGTCCGCGCGCGGAGCCGGGAGCGGCATGGCAGGCTGGAGCCATCGGTGAGCTTAAGCGGCCGGCAGGCCCCGTGCGGCCGTGGAACCCGAAGCCGTGAGGAAGGGAATGGACGCGCCATGGCAGTCGCACCGCTCTCGCAGCAGGAGATCGAGGAACGGCTGGGGGATCTGCCGGGCTGGTCGGCCGAGGACGACCGGCTCACCCGCAGTTACGCCTTCGACGGCCATCTCGCGGCGGCCTCCCTGGTCGGCCAGATCGCCCGGATCCAGGACGAGCTGAACCACCACTCCGATCTGACGCTGGGCTACAACACGGTCGCCGTCTCGATGAACACGCACAGCGCGGGTGGGAAGGTCACCGATCTCGACGTCGAACTGGCCCGCCGGATCGAGGAGATCGCCCCCGCGCACGGCGCCCACCGGTCGTGACCCGCGCGGCGCGCTGAGAGGCGCCGCCACCCGGGGAGGGGCGGCGGCGCCGGGACCGGGTCGGCCAGGGGTGTACGCACCGGTTGTCGACCTCCGCGCGGGGCAGGCGGTGGCGGGTGTGCGGGCGGTGCGCGGGCGGACCCCGGCTGGGGGGTGGCAGGCGCCACCGTAGTGCGGTCCGCATCGTCGCGGACCTGTCACCTCACCCATGTCACGGCGTTATGGCCGCGCCTCCGCCGCTTCCGGGCGCCGCCTCCGCCACTGCTTCCGGGTGCCGCCACCGCCGCCCCACCGCCGGTGGAGCTCACGGTGCCGCGGGCGCGGCGGTGCCGAACAGCTCGTGCCGCGACCGGGCGGCCAGCCACCCCTCGTACACCGGGCTGCGCCGCACCGCGTCCGCGTGGGCGGCCCGCGCCTGACCGACCACCGCGGGCGCGGTGCCGGCGGCGGGCGCGCCCGGGTGCCAGCCGAGCAGATGGCGCCAGCTGAGCGGGGCGCCGGCCAGTGGCCGGATCACCACACCGGGGGTCGGTGGAAAGGTCGCCCGGCACAGCCCCACCGCCCGCCCCACCTGGGCCAGATGGACACAGGCGGCGGTGTCGGTCTCGAAGACGGACAGCGGGGTGAATCCCGCGCGGGCGCAGGCGGCGGCGAAGCAGTCGGCGAAGCAGCCCTCGCCCGGCACGTCGGACCAGGACTCGCCGGCCAGCTCGCTCAGCTCCAGCTCAGCCCGGCCGGCGAGCGGATGCGTCTCGCTGAGCATCACGAACACCGGGTCGGTGCCCACCGGCTGCCAGATCAGTTCCTCGGCGGCGGGCGGGGCGCTCAGCCCGCAGGTGCCCAGCAGCGCGAAGTCCAGCCGGCCCTCGATCACCATGGTGCTGATCTCGCTCGCCGACCAGGAGGTGTGGGTGGTGACCGGCACGGCGGGATGAGCGGTCGCCAGCCGGTCGACCAACCCGCCGAGCAGCGGGCCGTGGCTGGCGCCGAGCCGGAAACGCTCCACCTGCGCACAGGCGTTGGCGAACCGGACGGCCTCCTGCTGGAGTTCGGCGGCGGCGGGCAGCAGCACCCGCGCCCGTTCCAGCACCAGTTCGCCCAGCGGCGTGGGGCGGGCACCGTTGCGGTCGCGGTGGAAGAGGGGGCCGCCGAGGGCGCGCTCGATCCGCTTGAGCTGCGTGCTGAGCGCGGGCTGCGCGAAGCCGAGGGCGGTGGCCGCCTTGGTGAGGCTCCCCGCATCCGCTATCGCCCGGATCGCCCTCAGGTGCCGCAGCTCCAGTTCCATGGCGGAAAGTTATGGCCGCCGGGGTGGGCGGGCAATACACGTGCCGTCCGGCAGCGGTCCGGTTTTCCGCCGGCCGCGCGGGGCCGCCGGCGCGGCGGACACCGGCCGCCGCGGGCGGGGCCGCGTCGGTCAGCCGTGGTAAAGCGCCTCGACCTCGACGGCGTACGCCTGCTCGATCGCCTTGCGCTTCAGCTTCAGCGACGGTGTCAGCAGACCGTGGTCCTCGGTGAACTGCGCGGCGAGGATCCGGAAGGTGCGGATCGACTCCGCCTGCGAGACCAGGGTGTTGGCGGCGACCACCGCACGCCGGATCTCGGTCTCCAGATCGGGGTCGCGGACCAGCTCGCCCGGCGCCATGGAAGGCTTGCCGCGCATCCGCAGCCAGTGCTCGACGGCCTCCGGATCGAGGGTGACCAGGGCGGCGATGAACGGGCGGTCGTTGCCCACCACGATGCACTGGGACACCAGCGGGTGGGCGCGGACCCGCTCCTCCAGCCCGATCGGGGAGACGGTCTTGCCGCCGGAGGTCACCAGCACCTCCTTCTTCCGGCCGGTGATGGTGAGGTAGCCGTCCTCGTCCAGGGCGCCCAGGTCCCCGGTGGCCAGCCAGCCGTCTCTGAGTACCCCGTCGGTCGCCTTCGGGTCGCCGAGGTAGCCGGCGAAGATCTGCCCGCCGCGCACCCAGATCTCACCGTCCTCGGCGATGTGCACCGTGGTGCCGGGGATCGGCTTGCCTACCGTGCCGAAGCGGGTCTGCTCCGGGGGGTTGGCGGTGGCGGCGGCGGTGGACTCGGTGAGGCCGTAGCCCTCGTAGATGATGACCCCCGCGCCCGCGAAGAACAGGCCGAGCCGCCGCTCCATGGCCGAGCCGCCGGACATCGCGTGCCGGACCCGGCCGCCCATCGCCTCCCGCACCTTGCCGTACACCAGCTTGTCGAACACCTGGTGCTGGACGCGGAGCGCGGTGCCCGGCCCCGGTCCGGTGCCGAACGCCTTGGCCTCCAGCGCCTCGGCGTACCGCACCGCCACCTCGACCGCCTTGTCGAACGGGCCGACCTTGCCCTCGGCCTCGGCCCTGCGCCGGGCCGCCGCGAACACCTTCTCGAAGATGTACGGCACGGCCAGGATGAAGGTCGGCCGGAAGCTCCGCAGGTCGGGCAGGAGCGCGGTGGCGCTGAGATCCGGCTGGTGGGCGAGTTTGACCCGGCCGCGGATGGCGGCCACCTGCACCATGCGGCCGAAGACGTGGGCCAGCGGCAGGAAGAGGAGGGTGGCGGCCTCGTCACCCGGCTTGGTGTGGAAGACGTCCTCGTAGCGGGCGACGATGTTGTCGCACTCCGCCATCAGATTGGCATGGGTGATCACGCAGCCCTTGGGCCGGCCGGTGGTGCCCGAGGTGTAGATGATGGTCGCGACCGTGTCCGGGGTGAGTGCCCGCCGGTGTCGCTCCACGACCTCGTCATCCAGATGGCTGCCTGACCCGACCAGCTCCGTCAGCGCGTCCGCGTCCAGCTGCCACAGGCTGGCCAGGCGGGGCAGCCGGTCGATCACCGAGCCGACCGTCATGGCGTGGTCCTCGTGCTCGACCAGGCACGCCGAGACCCCGGAGTCATGCAGCGCCCAGAAGACCTGCTCGGCGGAGGAAGTCGGATACAGCGGCACGCTCTGGGCGCCGATCGACCAGATCGCGAAGTCGAAGAGGGTCCACTCGTAGCGGGTGCGGGACATGATCGCCACCCGGTCGCCGAACCGCACCCCCTGCGCCAGCAGCCCCTTGGCGAGCGCGAGCACCTCGTCGCGGAATTCGGCGGCCGTCACGTTCCGCCACCGGCCGTCGGCCGTCTTGCGGGCGAGGGCGACCCGGTCGGGCTGCTCGGCGGCATGATCGAAGACGGCGTCCGCCAGCCCTCCGACGTGGGGGGCCGTCACCAACGCAGGGACGGTGATCTCGTGCAATGACGTGCTCCTCGAAGCGCTCCGCACAGCGCCGTGACCGTACCCGATAGTGAGCGGTGGCGGGAGGGATGTCCATACCCGGAACGTACGTGCATATGCCCTGGTCAGTGGGGTAAACCGGGCGACTTCGGGGAACGCCGGGCGTCCGCCGGCGGGAAGAGAGCCCAGGACGGCTGTTCTCGGCCGGGATTTCTGCACCGAATCTTCCCGGACACGGCACATGACCGTCGAATTCAAGCCGCCTGCCCGGCACGGTCAGGAGCCCGGGTCCGCGCCGCGCGTGGAGCGGCGCGGGCGGGGCGCGGCGGTGGCGGCTATCCGGGCGGCGTCCGGTGCAGCCGGTCGCCGCCCGCCAGTACCGCCGCGGCGAGCGCGTCCGCCGCCTCCTGCACCGCCGCGTCCCGCCGGCCGCGCTCCCCGTGCAGCAGGACGAAGTCCACCGGGCCGAGATCCGGCAGTCCGGCCCGCTCCGGCACCCGCGCCAGACCCGGTGGAATCAAGCCACCGGTGTGCGCCATCACGCCCAGCCCGGCCCGGGCCGCGGCCACCAGACCGTTGAGGCTGCCGCTGGTGCAGACGATGCGCCAGGGCCGGCCGTGCCGCTCCAGGACCTCCAGGGCCCGGGCGCGGGTCAGACCGGGTGGTGGGAAGACGATCAGCGGAAGCGGGCGGTCGGGGTCGATCCGCAGCCGCTCGCCGGCGATCCACACCAGCTTGTCCCGCCACACCAGCTGCCCCTGCGGCCCGTCCTCGGACCGCTTGGCCAGCACCAGGTCCAGCTGCCCGGCCCGTAGCCGCTTCAGCAGCGTGCCGGAGAGCTCGACGGTCAGCTCCAGGTCGACCTCGGGATGGTCGCGGCGGAAGCCCTCCAGGATCTCCGGCAGCCGGGTCAGCACGAAGTCCTCGGACGCGCCGAACCGCAGCCGTCCGCGCAGCCGGGTGCCGGTGAACCAGCTCGCGGCCCGCTCGTTCGCCTCCAGGATGGTGCGGGCGAAGCCGAGCATCGCCTCGCCGTCCTCCGTCAGCTCCACGCCGTGCGTGTCGCGGTTGAACAGCCGGCGCCCGGCCACCGCCTCCAGCCTGCGGATCTGCTGGCTGACCGTGGACTGCCGCAGCCCCAGGCGCTGCGCGGCGCGGGTGAAGCTCAGCGTCTGCGCCACGGTGCGGAAGGTGCGCAGCAGCACGGGGTCGAACATATGCCCAGTCTAGGCCGGTCATCGCGCACCGTGATGACAGTCAGAGCGGTGAGCGGGATTCCCGATGGCCGGCAGGGGCGGGAGGCTGGGCCCATGACCCGCCGCGCGTCCTCCCCGCCCCCGCCCCCGTCCCGGTTCCGGTCCCGGTCCTGGCTCGGGTTCCGGTTGCCGGTGGACGGATACGTCCTCGCGCTGCTCGGCACCGTCGGGCTGGCCGCGCTGCTGCCCGCCACCGGCGGTGCCGCGCCGGTCGCCGACTCCTCGGCCACCGTCGCCGTCGCCGCCCTGTTCTTCCTCTACGGCGCCCGGCTCCAGGCCGCCGAGATGCTGGCCGGCCTGCGCCACTGGCGGCTCCACCTGACCGTCCTGACCTGCACGTTCGTGGTCTTCCCAGCACTCGGCCTGGCCGCCGGCGCGCTGCCGCCGCAGCTGCTGACCGATCAGCTCGCCCGCGGACTGCTGTTCCTGTGCCTGGTGCCGTCCACCATCCAGTCCTCGATCGCCTTCACCTCCATCGCCCGTGGCAATGTGCCGGCCGCGATCTGCGCGGGCTCCTTCTCCAGCCTGGTCGGCATCGTGATCACCCCGCTGCTGGCCGCCGCCCTGCTGGGCAGTGGCCAGGGCGGCGGCTTCTCGGCCGACGCGCTGCTGCGCATAGCGCTCCAGCTGCTCGCGCCCTTCCTGGCCGGGCAGCTGCTGCGCCGCTGGGTCGGCCCGTTCCTCGCCCGGCACCGCAAGCCCCTCGGCTACGCCGACCGGGGCTCGATCCTGCTCGTGGTGTACGCCGCGTTCAGCGAGGGCATGGCCGCGGGAGTCTGGCAGCAGGTCTCGCCGCCCCGGCTGGCCGCGCTGCTCGGGGTGGAGGCGGTGCTGCTGGCCGTGATGCTGACGCTGACCTGGTACGGCTCGCAGCGACTGGGCTTCGCCCGTCCGGACCGGATCGCGATCGCGTTCGCCGGTTCGAAGAAGAGCCTGGCGGCCGGTCTGCCGATGGCGAGTGTGCTCTTCGGGCCGGACGCGAGCCTGGCGGTGCTGCCGCTGATGCTCTTCCACCAGCTGCAGCTGATGGTCTGCGCGGTGCTGGCCAGACGCCTCGCCGCCGAAGCCGAGGCCCGAGGTGGGATTCAGGCCGAGCCGCCAGCCGGGGCCGCAGGCGAGACCGGAAACGAGGCCGCACGCGAGACCGGAAGCGGGGGCGGCGCCCGTGCCGGTCAGCCATCGGCCCGCTGAATCCCGTTCAGCGGCAGCCGCAGCACCACACCGCTGCCCCGGTCGTCCAGCGGGGCGTTGAACTCGCGTATCCACCGCAGCTCGGTGTCGGTCAGCGCCCGGCCGTAGACCCGGACCTCGTCCAGGGCGCCGGTGAGGTGGGACCGACCGTCGACGGCCTGCCCGAGATGGACGCCGAAGGGGGAGGTGCGGCTGACGGTGCCGGGCACGTCCGGCGCGGATATCGCCGCCTCGCCGTCCACCTCGACGCTCAGCCGGCCGCCGGTGCGGCGCAGCGCCAGATGGTGCCACTGCCCGTCGTTGTACGCCTGCCCGGTGCTCACCGACGCGCTGGTGGGCGGTACGCTGCCGTTCACCGTGGTGATCAGCGCCCGGATCCGGCCCGCGCCGGGCTCCCCGCGCAGCCACACCTGCGGCTGCCGGTTGCCGATGCCGCCCATCCACAGGAACGGATGCTGCCCCGAGGTGGCGGAGTAGCGGAACCACAGGCTCACGCTGAAGTCCCGGGTGCCCAGCGGCAGCGCCGACCGGTAGGGGAGGCGGACGGCGTCGTCCTGGCCGTCGAAGTCCTGCGCCCCGCCGAACCGGCCCTCGGTCTCCCGCGCGCCGCCGAGCACCGTGGCCGGGCGGGCACCCGGCGCCCGGTCCCGGGTCTTCGGGTCCGGGCCGCGGCGCGCGCCGAGCCAGTCCTCGGTGAAGCGGGCGAAGCGGATCTCGTCCCGCGCGTCGACCGCGCCGCCCTCGTAGACCAGGCCGACCTCGTCATGGGAGATGGCCACCATGTCGGAGTAGCCCGACCAGTCGGTGGTCACCACCTTGCCGCGGTCGGCGCCGTCCCAGGTGGCCGCCTCATCCCAGGAGGAGCGGATCATCATGGTCCGGCGCCGGTCCGGGTCGCCGGGGGCGGCGAACAGCAGCCGGCTGTAGCCGTCCTCGGCCTCGCTGCGCAGCCGCAGCAGGGACGCCTGCACCTGCGGGGTGTAGAGGTCGGGGATGGTGCGGAAGGGCGCGGCGAAGCTGGCGCCACCGTCCCGGCTGATCGCGAAGTCGCGGTGGCCGAGGTCGGTGCCGTCCTGCTCGCGCCCGTTGACGTAGATGGAGCCGTCCGCGCGTTCCACCAGGGTCATCTCGGAGGGCTTCTGACGGAAGGTCCCGTCGGGGGCGATCGGCCAGGTGTCGACCGCGCCGATCCGCCAGCGCGCGCCGCCGTCGTCGCTGTAGATCAGGGCGGCGTGGTTGTGGGTGACCCGGACGCCGTCGTGGGTCTCGGTGTTGACGCTGAAGACCAGGCGCCCGCGGTACTTGCCGTGGGTGAGCTGGATGCCGTGCACCGGGCCGGTGGCGTACCAGGAGTTCCAGTGCGGCGGCATGATCGAGTCGCTCAGGTCGGTCGGCCGGGACCAGGTGCGTCCGTCGTCGTCGCTGTACTGGAGGTGCGGGGAGCGGTCGCAGGGGATGTCGCAGCTCTGCGCGTCGTCGCGTCCGGTGTTGTAGGTGCTGGCGAGCACGATCCGCCCGGTGCGGGTGTCCACGATGGGCGCCGGGTTCCCGTGGGTGTCGCCCCCTCCCTCGTCGATCACCTGGAGCGGACCCCAGGTGCGGCCGCCGTCGGTGGAGCGCTTGAGCACCAGGTCGACGTCGCCGGCGTCGCCGCAGTTGTCGACCCGGCCCTCGGCGAAGGCGAGCAGGGTGCCGTCGGTCGACTTCACGATCGCCGGAATGCGGAAGCAGGAATAGCCGTGTTCCAGGGAAGACTTGAACAGGACCTGCTGCTCGAAGCCGGTACGGGCCGCGGATGCCGAATCATCGGCGTCCACGGCCCGTACCGGAAGGGGAAGGAGGGCGAGTAGCGCGGCGGCGAGTATCACCCACGCGCGGTGGAGCCATGGGCTTCTGGAGCGAGCACGAAGATCTGACGCCATGGTCGACCGACCCTTCAACGACATCTGGACATCAAGACATCCCACGTCCCGACTGCGCTGCTCCGAAGTGTCCCGTCTACCCCACCGCCCTACAAGGACCGTGCGTCACATTTCCATAGAAATGGGCCGGTTGGGTGAGCCGGTGGTCGCGGTGCTGACGCCACCGCCGACGCGTGGCGACTCAGGGAACGAGCACGACCTTCCCGGTATTGGCCCGTGATTCGATGATGGCGTGCGCGGTGGCGGCCTGCTCCAGGGGGATCTCGGCGTGGACGGCCGCCCGCAGCCGTCCGTCCGCCCACAGCGCCCACAGCTCCTGACGCCAACGCTCCGTCAGCTCGGGCCGCTCCCTGGCGACGAGGGCCATCTGGAAGCCGGTGACCGTCTTGCCGCCCACCAGCAGGTCGTACGCCGAGATGGTGCCGCCGCCGGAGCTGTAGGCGACCAGCCGGCCGCCGGGGGCGAGCGCGGCCACCGCGGGGGCGAGGAGGTCGCCGCCGACCGCGTCCAGCACGATGTCCACCGGCTCGCCCCAGGACGCGTCCGCGTAGCCGACCACCTCGTCGGCGCCCAGGCCGCGCAGGAACTCCGCCTTCGCCGGGGAGCCGGCGGCGGCGACCACCCGCGAGGCGCCGCGCGCCCTGGCGAGCTGCACGGCGAGATGACCCACGCCGCTGGCCGCGGCCGTGATCAGGACCGATTCCCCCGGCTCGGGGCGGGCCGCGGTGTACGCGCCGAGGGCCACCAGGCCGCCGCGGACCAGGGCGACCGCATCGGCGGCGCGCGCGCCCTCGGGGATCGGGGTGGCCATCGCCGCGGCGATGACGGCCTGTTCGGCGTAGGCGTCGCGAAAGCACAGGCCGGTGACGCGGTCGCCGACGGCGAAGCCGGTGACCCCCGCGCCGAGCGCGGTCACCTCCCCGGCCACCTCGCCGCCGAGCACCCCGGGCAGCGGCACCCCGCCGTCGCGCACCTTGCGGACCATCGGCAGGGTGACCCCGATCGCCTCGGTGCGCACCAGCAGCTCACCGGGGCCGGGCTCGGGGACCTCCGCCTCCTCGACGCGCAGCACTTCGGGACCGCCGTACTCGTGAAACCGAACGCGACGCATCAGCACCTCCGAAATCGTTGGGAGTACCAACGTTAAGTGATAGATCGTTGGGAAGTCCAACGGTTTCCTGGATCGTGGGGGACACCCACGGTCCGGGTAGGCTGGGCGCATGGCCGACACCCCCTTCGCGCCCACCCGGATCCGTGCCCTGCCCAGCTGGCTGCTGGGCCGCGCCGCCGCCCGCGGTCACCGGCTCGTCGCCGAGGCGCTGGCCCGCGAGGGCATGCGGATGATGCATCACGCCGTGCTCTCCGCGGTCGCCGAACTCGGGCCCGTCTCCCAGGCGGAGCTCGGGCGCGCTCTGCGGATCGACCCCAAGGACATGGTCGGCATCGTGGCGGATCTGGTGGCGGAGGGGCTGGTCACCCGCAGCCCCGACCCCCAGGACCGGCGCAGGTACGCCATCACCGTCTCCGCCGCCGGGAAGCGGCGGCTGCGCCGCACCGAGAAGCTGGGTGACGAGGCCAACGACGAGCTGACCGCGCCGCTCACCGCCGAGGAGCGCGCCCAACTGGTGGCGCTGCTCGCCCGTATCGTCGGCCCCGAGGCGGGCTGCGAGGACCGGCCCGCCGGCGCCGCCGACAGCTGACGGGGTTCCCCGGCCCGCCGGAGCCACGGTCACCGGACGGGCTGCCTTCGGTTGCCGTGGCCGTGGTCGGCGGACGGGCTTGCCGATCAGCCGACGAGCTTCTTCCGGCCCGCCGAGATGACGGTGTCGAGCAGCGAGCGGGAGGTCTGCAACTCCTCGATGGCGGAGGTCATCCGGTCCCGCTCGCGGAGCAGTTCGGCGATCAGATCCGGGCAGGTGGGCACCAGGCGCTCCCCGTCCTCCCGCAGACACGGCAGGACCTGGGCGATGGTGGCCGTGGAGAGCCCGGCGGCGAGCAGGGCGCGGACGCGGTGCACCGTGCCGACGTCGGACTCGCGGTAGTCGCGGTACCCGCTGGGCAGCCGTTCCGGCTCCAGCAGCCCCTGCTCCTCGTAGTAGCGCAGCAGCCGCTCGCTCACTCCGGTCCGCCGGGACAGCTCCCCGATGCGCATACGGTCTTCCCGCCCTTCGACCTTCCAGCGGATGTCAGAGTCCGGCGTCGGAGTCTACTGCCGGACCGTCGCGCTCACCGGAACCGGGCGCCCGGCGGGTGCGGTCAGCGGCTCGCGAGTGCGATCCGGTGCTCGCCGGCGTAGACGTTCATGTCCGCGCCGCGCAGGAAGCCGACCAGCGTCAGACCGGTCTCGGCGGCCAGATCCACGGCCAGCGAGGACGGCGCGGAGACCGCCGCGAGGAACGGGATGCCCGCCATCACCGCCTTCTGCGCCAGCTCGAAGGAGGCCCGGCCGGAGACCAGTAGCACTGCCTCGGACAGCGGCAGCAGCCCCTGCTGGAGGGCCCGCCCGATCAGCTTGTCCACCGCGTTGTGCCGGCCCACGTCCTCCCGGACGTCGAGCAGCTCCCCCTCCGGGGTGAAGAGCGCGGCGGCGTGCAGACCACCGGTCCGGTCGAACACCCGCTGGGCGGCGCGGAGCCGGTCGGGCAGCGCGGACAGCGTCGCCGGGGAGACCCGTACCGGGGCACCCTCCTCGTCACCGACCGGCCAGCGGGCCGTGGTGCGCACCGCCTCCAGGCTCGCCTTGCCGCACAGCCCGCACGACGAGGTGGTGTAGACGTTGCGCTCCAAGGTGATGTCGGGGACCGGGACGCCGTCCGCCAGGCGCACGTCCACCACGTTGTAGGTGTTGGCCCCCTCGTCCGTCGCCCCCGCGCAGTAGACGATGTTCGCCAGCTCCTCGGCCCGCCCCAGCACGCCCTCGCTGACCAGGAAACCGGCGGCCAGCGCGAAGTCGTCGCCCGGGGTCCGCATGGTGATCGCCAGCGGCCGGCCGTTCAGCCGGATCTCCAGCGGCTCCTCGGCGACCAGGGTGTCCGGACGCGCGCTGACCTGGCCGTCCCGGACCCGGATGACCCGCCGTCGCTCGGTGACCCGTCCCATCTCACTCCTCGTGCGCGCATCCCCGCCCACGGGCCACGAGGGGTTTCTCCCGTGGTGCGGCGGCCTTCTTTTCGATCACATTGTCCTGCACGCCCGAAGGGCCCCGTCTCACCCCACCGGCCCGAGTGATGTGAGCCATAGCCGACCGGATTCGAGGACCGCCCCAGGTCCGGGCGGCTACCGTCCCAGATCCAAGCGCCACCTCCCGCCCCGCCCGTATATCGAGAGCGGAGACACTGATGGCACCCAACCTGATCCTCAAGCCCGGCACCGCCTGGGTCGACGCCTGGCAGCGCTGCCTGGCCGCCGCCCCCGAGGCGTTCCGGGACGACCGAGTCCTCAACCACTGGAACGGCGCCTGGCAGGCCGACGGACGCGCCCTGCCCGCCACCAGCCCCGTCGACGGCACCCCGATCGCCGGCCCGCCACGGCTGAACGCCGACACCGCCCGCCAGGCGGTGCGCGCCTCCCTCGACCAGCACCGCGCCTGGCGGCAGCTCGCCCTGCCGGAGCGCAAGGCCCGGGTCGGCGCGGCCCTGGACGCCCTCACCGAGCACCGCGAACTCCTCGCCCTGCTTCTCGTCTGGGAGATCGGCAAGCCCTGGCGGCTCGCCCAGGCGGACGTGGACCGCGCCATCGACGGCGTGCGCTGGTACGTCGCGGAGATCGACCGCATGCTGGACGGGCGCGGCCCGCTCCCCGGACCGGTCTCCAACATCGCCAGCTGGAACTACCCGATGAGCGTCCTGGTCCACGCCATGCTGGTGCAGGCGCTCGCCGGGAACGCCGTCATCGCCAAGACCCCCACCGACGGCGGCGTGGCCTGCCTCACCCTCGCCTCCGCGCTCGCCGCCCGCGAGGGCCTGCCGGTCACCCTGGTCAGCGGCAGCGGCGGCGAGCTCTCCGAGGCCCTGGTCCGCTCCCCGGAGGTGGGCTGCGTCTCCTTCGTCGGCGGCCGCTACACCGGAGCCCGGGTGGCCACCGCCGTCGCCGACCTCGGCAAACGGCACATCCTCGAACAGGAGGGCCTCAACACCTGGGGCGTGTGGAACTCCACCGACTGGGACGGCCTGGCCGCGCAGATCCGCAAGACCTTCGACTACGGCAAGCAGCGCTGCACCGCCTACCCGCGCTTCGTCGTCCAGCGCTCCGCGTTCGACGCCTTCCTCGCGGCCTACCTGCCCGCCGTCCGGTCCGTGACGGTCGGCCACCCGCTCGCCGTCGCCGACCCCGCCGACGACCTCCCCGAGCTCGACTTCGGCCCGCTGATCAACGCCGCCAAGGCCAAGGAGCTCACCGACCAGGTGACCGAGGCCATCGACCGTGGCGCCGTGCCGCTGCACCGGGCCGACCTGTCCACCGGCCCCTTCCTCCCCGGCCAGGACCTGTCCGCGTACGTCGCCCCCGTCACCCTGCTGGGCCCGCCCTCCACCTCCCCCCTGCACCACGCGGAGCCCTTCGGCCCGGTCGACACCATCGTGCTGGTCGACACCGAGGCCGAGCTGCTGGCCGCGATGAACGCCAGCAACGGCGCCCTGGTGGCCACCCTCTCCTGCGACGACCAGGCCACCTTCGACCGCCTCGCCCCGCAGATCCGCGCCTTCAAGGTCGGCCACGGCAAGCCGCGCTCACGCGGCGACCGGGACGAGCTGTTCGGCGGCTTCGGAGCCTCCTGGCGCGGCGCCTTCGTCGGCGGCGAGCTGCTCGTCCGGGCCGTCACCGAAGGCCCCGCCGGTGAGCGCCTCCCCGGCAACTTCCCCGACTACCACCTCATGCCGGACTGACCCGCACGCCTCGGCACCCGGGCGCCCGCCCCGCCGGCGGACGCCCGGGCATAAACGGCGCTTATGCCCTGCCACCGGACGGATGAGCAGGTGAAACGCACTCCAAAACCTTGGTATCGTTATCCACGTCGCCGCAGGGAAACCTGCGGGACACACCCTGTCCGGGTGGCGGAATGGCAGACGCGCTAGCTTGAGGTGCTAGTGCCCTTTATCGGGCGTGGGGGTTCAAGTCCCCCCTCGGACACCACCGGAAACCCCAGCTGAGCTGGGGTTTTTCTGTTTCCCGTGACGGAACGCGCAGGCCCGGACGTTAAGCTCTCCCGGGTCATCAACCCGTTTTTCCTACCTATTTGCAAGGAGCACCGTCATGGCTGAGACCGGGGCCAACGTCTACTTCGACATCACCGTCAACGACGAGCCCATCGGCCGGATCGTCTTCAAGCTGTTCGACGACGTCGTGCCGAAGACGGCGCGGAACTTCCGCGAGCTGGCCACGGGGGAGAACGGGTTCGGCTACGCGGGGTCCACGTTCCACCGGGTCATCCCCGCGTTCATGCTCCAGGGCGGTGACTTCACCAACCACAACGGCACCGGCGGCAAGAGCATCTACGGCGAGAAGTTCGCGGATGAGAACTTCACCCTCAAGCACGACCGTCCGTTCCTGCTGAGCATGGCCAACGCCGGCCGGAACACCAACGGTTCGCAGTTCTTCATCACCACCATCGTCACCGACTGGCTGGACGGCAAGCACGTCGTCTTCGGTGAGGTCGTCGAGGGCCAGGAGATCGTCAAGCAGGTCGAGGCCCTGGGCTCCCGCAATGGCGCGACCGCCGCCAAGATCGCCATCAAGGAGTCGGGCACGCTCTGACAAGAGCGCTGATCGCCAAGGGGCGTACGCCAGTACGCTGACGGGATCATGTGTTCCTCCCGCCCCTGCCGCCCCAGCCGCCGCCCCCGATCCGCCGGTGCCCGGCGCGCCCTCGCGGGGGCCGTGGCGCTGGTGGCCGGGGCGGTGCTCGCCGGGTGTGCGGGCGGGGGCGGGGCGCGGGACGGGGGGAGTGCGCCGCAGCTGACGGCCCCGACGAGCGCCTCGCCGCTGTGGCCGGACTACACGCCGCCGGTGCCGGCGGAGACGGTAGCGCCCAGCCCCGATCGCAAGCCCTACCTGCCGGTCGAGGGCGTCACCGTGCCGAAGGACGGCGGGCTGCGGAAGGTCTCGGTACGCAGGCTCCTGGAGCGGGACCCCAATCTGCCGGAGATGGTGAGCAAGGCCGCCGGCGGCCAGTGCCCCGGCTCGCACTGCTCGCTGCGGAAGCCCGTCTACCGCGACCTGACCGGCGACGGCCGGGAGGAGCTGGTGGTGGCGGTGGACGAAGAGGGATTCAAGCTCACCATGCTCCAGGTCTACCGGGCCTTCGGCGACACCGTCCGGCCCGTCCTGGTCTCGTGGGGGGCGCTCGGGCTCACCGGCGAGACCTACGGCCGTGACCTGGTCCTCACCGAGCCCGGCCGGGACGGGCAGATCACCACCCGCTACCGGTGGAACGGCGAGCGCATGGCACTCGTCTCACCAGGTGGTGCCGCGTCCGGCGACTCGCCCACCCCCGTCGGCCCGGCCCCGAGGACCCTGCCATGACCAGCCCCTTCACCCCCGCACCGGCCGCCGCCTCCCCGTCCGAGGCGCATCTGCTGCTCGTCGAGGACGACGAGGTCATCCGCAACACCGTACGGATGGCCCTGGAGCGGTACGGCTTCACCGTCTCCGCCGCCGCCGACGGGCTCACCGGCCTGGAGGTCTTCCGGGAGCGCCGCCCCGACCTGCTGCTCCTCGACGTCATGCTGCCCGAGCTGGACGGCATCGGACTGTGCCGCCGGGTGCGGGAGCTGAGCCTGGCGCCGATCCTGATGATGTCCGCGCGCGGGGACGCCCTGGATGTGATCTCCGGCCTGGAGGCGGGGGCGGACGACTATGTGGTCAAGCCGTGCGAGAGCGCGGTGCTGGTCGCCCGGATCCGATCGCTGCTGCGCCGGGCCTCGTTCCCGCCGATGGAGAATCCGTCGGCCGGGGGTCCGCCGGCGGAGCGCGTGGCAGCCGACGGGGCGCACCAGCAGCCCGCGACCCTGACGTTCGGGGACCTGACGATCGACCCGCGCGGCATGGAGGTCTGCCGCGGCGGCCGGCCCCTGGCGCTGACCCCCACCGAGCTGCGCATGCTGCTGGAGTTCGCCGCGTCCCCCGGGGTCGTCCTCGAACGCAGGACGCTGCTCAGCCGGGTGTGGGACCACGCCTGGCAGGGCGACACCCGGGTGGTCGATCTGCACGTCCAGCGGCTGCGCGCCAAGATCGGCGCGGAGCGGATCGAGACCGTCCGCGGCTTCGGCTACAAGCTGCGGCGCTGACCATGACGCTCCGCTGGCGAATCGCCGCGCTGGTGGCCGCGGCGACCTGCGCCGCCGCCTCGGCGGTCGGCGTCATCGTCCACCACGCCTCCCGCGACCGGGAGCTGTCGCAGGCCCGGGACGCCGCCCGCACCACACTCGACCGGGCCGCCGCCACCTACTCCCGGACCGGCACCGTCCAGGGCTCCGGGGCGAGGCTCGACGCCCCCGGACTCCCCGACGAACTGCGCTCCCTGGTACGCAGGGGACACCAGGGGACGGAGTTCACCACCGGGGACGGCGGCCCGGCCATGTGGGCCGCCCGGCCCGCCGGGGAGAGAGTGCTGTCGGTGCGGGTCGACATGACGACGACCATGCGGGACATCAGCGCCCTGGACACCAGCATCGTCATCGCCGGGCTGTCCACCACCGCCGTCGTGCTGCCACTGGGTGTGGTGACCGCGCAGCGGATGAGCCGGCGGCTGCGCACCGCCGCCGGGACCGCCCGCCGGATCGCGGCCGGCGACCTGGACGCCCGCATCTCCGCCAAGGACCGCCACCAGGACGAGATCGCGGAGATCTCCGGCGCCGTCGACTCGATGGCCGGGGCCCTCCAGGAGCGGCTGCGCAGCGAGCAGAGGTTCACCGCCGATGTGGCGCACGAGCTGCGGACCCCGCTGATGGGGCTGGTCACCGCGGCCGAACTGCTGCCGCCGGACGACGAGGCGGCCGGTTACGTCCGTGACCGGGTGCGGGTGCTGAGCACCCTGGTGGAGGAGCTGCTGGAGATCTCCCGGCTGGACGCCGGCGCCGAGACCGCCGACCTCTCCCCGTGCGCCGTGGGGCCGCTGGTCGAGGAGGCCGTCGCCCGCACCGGACTGTCGGCGCGCCTGTGCACCGGGGACGCGGCGCGGACCGCGACGGTGTGGACGGACCCGCGCCGGCTGGACCGGATCGTGGCCAATCTGGTGGTCAACGCCCACCGGCACGGCCGGCCCGAAGTGGTCGTCACGGTGGACGGAGACGGGACCGGCCACACCGTGACCGTGCGGGACCACGGCCCCGGTTTCCCGGACGCCCTGCTGACGGACGGCCCGCAGCGGTTCCGCACCGGCGCCCGGGAGCGGGGCCGGGGCCATGGGCTGGGACTGACCATCGCGCTGGGCCAGGCCCATGTGCTCGGCGCCGAGCTGGAGTTCGGCAACGCGCCGGACGGGGGAGCGATCGCCACCCTGCGGCTTCCGAACGGCGCGGGGCCGGGGCCGGAACGCGGGCCGATACACGACTGATACACCGTCGAGGGGTTGTCGAGCCATGGCCGAGCACCGGCCGATACCGGGCGTTGGCTGTTTCAAGATCTTCGCCGCCCAGGATGGCCGGCATGCGTATCAGGTGGAGGCCGGACCGTACGGCTGGGCGGCAGGCGGCGAGTGATCCGCAGCAGACGGCCGGCGACCGGCAACAGACTGCCGGTGATGCGGATCCGACGGCCGGTGACGCGGATGCGACGGCCGGTGAACCCGAGTCGATGGCCAGTGCCCCGCAGGAGCCGGGCGGCGCCCCGCGGAAGGCGGCCGGTGGCCGGAGGAGGAAGACCCGGGAACGGCGGACCGGGATACGCCGCTTCTTCACCTGGCGGAAGCTGCTCGTCTACGTGCTGTCCCTGTGGCTGCTGCTGATCGGCACCTTCGCCGCCCTCTACTACGCCATCGACATCCCCGAGGCCAACGCCCTGGCGAAGGCGGAGAGCAACGTCTACCTCTACAGCGACGGGAGCGTCGCCGCCCGCACCGGGGACGTCAACCGTGAGTCGGTGCCCATCGAGCGGGTGCCGGGGCCCGTGCAGCACGCGTTCGTCGCGGCGGAGAACAAGTCCTTCTACCAGGACGCGGGGGTGGACCCGGTGGGCATCGGTCGCGGCCTGATCAACACCCTGACCGGCCAGGGCACTCAGGGCGGCTCCACCATCACCCAGCAGTACGTCAAGAACTACTACCTCAACCAGGAGCAGACCATCAGCCGCAAGGTGAAGGAGCTGATCATCTCCCTGAAGGTCGACCAGCGCAGCTCCAAGGACGAGATCCTGGCCGGCTATCTGAACACCAGCTACTTCGGGCGGTTCGCCTACGGCATCCAGGCCGCGGCCCGGGCGTACTACGGCAAGCAGGTCGACGAACTCGACGTCGCCGAAGGCGCGTACCTGGCCGCGCTGCTCCAGGCCCCCAGCCAGTACGACTGGGTGGTGGCGAGCCCGGCCGGCAAGCGCCGCGTCGAGCAGCGCTGGAACTACGTGCTGAACAACATGGTCGAGGCAGGCTGGCTGGACAAGGACGAACGGCGCGGGATGCGCTTCCCCCGGCCGATCGACCCCAGGCCCCTGCCCGGACTCGACGGCCAGGCCGGCTATCTGATGGAGGCGGCCAGGCGGGAGCTCATCGCCTCCGGGGTCAGCGAACAGGAACTCGCCGCCGGCGGCTGGACCATCACCCTGAACATCGACCGCGCCCGGCAGCGCGCTCTGGAACAGGCGGTCCAGCGACAGCTCGACGCGAGCGGAAAGGGCACCCAGGGTGCCATGGGCGCCAAGGACCGCGCCGCGCGGGCGAACACCCAGGCCGGGGCGGTCTCGGTGGACCCGCGCACCGGCCGCGTCCTGGCCTTCTACGGCGGACGGAACTACACCGACCACTACCTGAGCAACGCCACCCGCGGCGACTACCAGGCGGGCGCGGCCTTCGAACCGATGGCGCTGGCCGCCCGGTTGGAGCAGAAAGACGCCGGCAAGGAGACCGGCCCGGCGGAGATCAAGGAGACCGCGGTGGCGCTGGGCATGAACGTGGACGCCAGCGGCTTCGAGCCCCGGCCGACCACCATGGAGCTCGGTCTGATGGGTGCCAGCCCGCTGGACCTCGCCGGGGTCTACGCCACCTTCGACAACCACGGGCGGAAGGTCATCCCGACGATCGTGGACTCCGCGCGGCGCGGTGACGAGACGATCCGGGTGCGGGACGCGATCGGCGGCCAGGTGGTCAGCCGGGAGACCGCGGACCAGGTCACCGCCGCCCTGGCCG
The DNA here is from genome assembly GCF_058215555.1 of Streptomyces sp. JLBT605. Lineage (NCBI taxonomy): Bacteria > Bacillati > Actinomycetota > Actinomycetes > Kitasatosporales > Streptomycetaceae > Streptomyces > Streptomyces sp. JLBT605. The sequence continues at coordinate 1,098,328 of NZ_CM177087.1, read as the reverse complement.
GGGTCCTTGGCGAGGACGCGGACAGCCCGGCCTGGATCCGCACCGGCACGCAGGCCGTGGCGGGGAGGTCCGGCACCTCCGACGACAGGAAGGCCGCCTGGTTCGTCGGCTACACGCCTCAACTGGTCACGGCGATCGGACTGTTCGGCGAGGACCCCCGGACCCGTAAGCAGGTGACCCTCGGCGGCGCCGGCCGCGGCCGCGCCGCCGCGATCTGGTCCGCCTACACCGAGGAGGCGCTGCGCGACGCCCGCCCGGCCGGATTCGATCTGCGTATCGGTGACGGATGGTCCTCCCCGGTGGACGGCGGGCCGGTGGAGAGCGAACCGGTGGGGACCGGACCGGCGGAGACCGGATCGGTGGAGAGCGGCGGCGTCACCGGGGCGGTACGGCCCGGGTGACCTAAGCCGGCGCCGGTCAGTCGAACCACCGCTGCGGGCGGGGCGCGGTGTTGCGCCAGACGTGCTTGGCCTCCTGGTATTCGGCCAGCCCCGCCGGGCCGAGCTCCCGGCCCACCCCGGACTGCTTCATGCCGCCCCATTCGGCCTGGGGTACGTACGGGTGGAAGTCGTTGATCCACACCGTGCCGGCGCGCAGCTTGCCGGCCACCCGGTGGGCGCGTTCGGCGTCCTGCGTCCACACCGCCCCGGCCAGTCCGTACATGGTGTCGTTGGCCATCGCGACCGCCTCGGCCTCGCCGCGGAACCGCTCGACCGTCAGCACCGGGCCGAAGGACTCGTCCCGCACCACCGACATGCCCGGGGTGCAGTCGTCCAGCACGGTCGGCAGATAGTAGAAGCCGTTCTTCAGCTCCGGGTCGGGCGGCGGCGACCCGCCGCAGCGCAGCACCGCCCCCTCGTCCAGCCCGGCCGAGACGTAAGCCTCGACCTTCTCGCGGTGCTCGGCGGAGATCAGCGGACCGGTCCGCGCCTTCTCGTCGAAGGGCCCGCCGAGCCGGATCCGCCGGGCCCGGGCCACCAGTTCGTCGACGAACGCGTCATGCAGCGAGTTCTCGATCAGCAGCCGCGCGCCGGCCGAGCACACCTGGCCGGAGTGGAGGAAGACCGCGGTCAGCGCGTAGTCCACGGCGGTGTCGAAATCCGCGTCGGCGAAGACGATGTTGGGGTTCTTGCCGCCCAGCTCCAGGGCGATCTTCTTCACCGTGGGCGCGGCCGCCGCCATGATGTGCCGCCCGGTGGTCAGCCCGCCGGTGAACGAGACCATGTCCACACGTGCGTCGGTGACCAGCGGCTCGCCCGCCACCGGACCGGCACCCAGCACCAGATTGGCCGCCCCGTCCGGCAGCCCGGCCTCGGCCAGCAGCCGCATCAGGCCGATCGCGGTGTGCGGGGTCAGCTCGCTGGGCTTGAGGACGAAGGTGTTGCCGGCGGCGAGCGCGGGCGCGACCTTCCACGCGGTCTGCAGCAGCGGATAGTTCCACGGGGTGATCAGGGCACACACCCCGACCGGCTCGTGCACCACCCGGCTGTCGATCCTCCGGTCGCCGGTGTTCACCACCCGGTCCGTGCCGCCCGCGCAGGCCAGCCCGCCGAAGTAGCGGAAGCAGTTCGCGACGTCGTCGAGGTCGTACTGGCTCTCCACATAGCGCTTGCCGGTGTCCAGGGACTCGGCACGGGCCAGCTCCGCCTTGTCCCGGACCAGCAGATCGGCGACGCGCAGGAGCAGCTCCCCCCGGTCGGCGGCCGGAGTACCCGGCCACGGACCGCGGTCGAAGGCATCACGAGCAGCCTCCACGGCGGCCGCCGCGTCCTCGCGGTCCGCCTCGTCGACGGCAGCCACCAGGGCGCCGTCCGCCGGGCAGCGGATCTCCCGCACCCGTCCGTCGGCGGCGGCGGTCCACTGGCCGCCGATGAACAGCTCCGGCATGGGGGCCTCCGGGCTTCCCGTGAGACGGCTGATCCACACGGCGAGCCTAAGCGGGCCGCCGCGCACCCGCATGGCGTGCTACTCCGCCGCGCACCCCCTGGCCCCCCGCAGCGTCTGTCAACAGCCGGGCGGAGGACATTCCGCGGGCCACGGCCCCCCTGCTGGGGTGGGCCCGCCCCCGTCGCCGGGCGCCGGATGTACCTCCGCGGTCGCCACTTCCCGCCGCCGCACAACGCCGGCCGCCTCAAGTCCCCTCTCCCTCCGTGGACGACCCGACTTCGACACGGATTTTCGACACGGAACCCCGACACCGAACTTCGACACGGAACGAGAAAGGACTCCATGGTGCGTGTGAGTCTCCCGGGCCGCACCGTCCTCGCCATCACCCTGGCGGGGGCCGCCCTGGCACCCATACCCGCGTTCGCCGCGGACCCGCCGCAGCGGGCAGACCTGCGGGCGGACGTGAACCGCGACGGCCGTGTGGACGTCGACGGCAGCACGGACACCGCCGGCGAGAACGGCTGGACCACCGGGCGGGGAGCGGTCTTCCTGCCCAACATCGACGACGACGCCAAGCGGTGCCGCGCCACCGGCCCCGACGGCAGGCCGCTGCCCGACGCCAAGCTCGCCAAGTGCAACGACGCCGCGGACGACAAGGTCAACGGCAGCGCCGACGTCGCGGACCTGGCCCGCCTCCGCACCGTGCCGATGCCCGCGCTGCCGGACGGCGCCGCCGGCAAGGTCGCCCTCACCGGCGCCGGCGCCAAGCACGCCCGGCTGTTCGTCAAGCGCCCCGGCGGCTGGACGGCGGTGAAGCCCGCCACCCGGCTGACCGCCGCCGAACTGCGCGCCGGGGTGGAGCTGGGCATCGAGGGCACCGATGTGGTGCGCGACCGCGCCGTCTGGGACGGCACCGCCGTGGTGGCGTTCACCGTGGACCCGGGCGACGGAGGGGCGGCCACCACCGACCGGGTCACCCTGCACGCCGCCCCGCTGCTCACCCACCACCACCTCCAGCAGGCCCGCCAGCTGATGGTCACCCAGGTGAAGGGCGACGACGCCTACGCCCGCGCCCAGCGGAAGTTCGTCCGGACCCTGGCCACCGAGGCCGAGCGGGCGGGCATCACCACCCCGCTGGTGAAGTTCACCAAGTACGACGACGTCTGGGCGCAGGACTTCGTGGAACCGGCCTATGTGACCATGGCCGGCCCCGGCGGCACCCCGCACGGCATGCGGGTCATGCTGCGCTCGGCCCAGCCGGACCGCGACGCGGGCCGCGAGCTGTTCGAGAAGCTGCGCGGCCGCGACATCGGCGTGGTCCAGGTCTCCGGGGTCCGCCCCGGCGAGGAGTGGACGCTCAACTCCATGGGAAACCTGGAGACCATCCCGCCGTACGAGCACGGCGGCCGCGCCTACCCGGCCGGCCGCATCATCATGGGCGAGCGCAAGGACACCGGCTCCAAGCCCGCCCGCGCCATGCGCACCCTGCTCGCCTCCCAGGGCCTCCAGGACCCGCTGCTGCTGGACACCTCCTGGCTGCACGTCGGCCATGTCGACGAGTTCGTACAGTTCCTGCCCGCCGACACGCCGCGCGGCTGGCGGATCGGTATCGCCGACCCGGAGGCCGGAATGCGGCTGCTGCGCGACGCGAAGGCCCAGGGCCACGGCGGCACCCGGATGTTCTCCGTACCGGACTCGGCCGGCGCGCCGGTGCCGCGGGAGACCATCGCCCAGGCCCTCGCCAGCCCGACGCTGCGCGCCGACAACGCCCTCGCCGCCCGGCGGATCGCCGCCAACCTGGAGACCCTCAAGCGCGAGACGGGCATCACCGACGCCGAGGTGGTGAAGGTGCCCGCGCTGTTCACCCGCGGCGTCGAGGCGGGCGAGGACGGCGACCGGATGCCCCGGCTGAAGCGGCTCGGCGGCACCGTCCGGGTGCCGGACGCGGTGCGCGAGCACGGCCAGCAGCGCGAGCTGAAGCCGGCCCGGGAGACCACGATGACCAGCGCCTATGTGCCCGGCGCGGTCAACGGCATCGTGCTCGGCAAGGACCGCTACCTCGCTCCTAGGCAGTGGGGGCCGGTGATCCGCGGCAAGGACATCTTCACCGAGGCCGTCAACGCCGCCTACCGGACGGCGGGAGTCAAGGTGTCGTACATCGACGACTACGCCACCTACCACCTGGGCATGGGCGAGGTGCACTGCGGCACCAACACGCTGCGGGACATCTCCGCGCCGTGGTGGAAGCCGCGAGCCTGATCAGACAGCCGGTCTGACCGGCATCGGCCCGGCATCCGGTGGAGCCGGAACGCGCGCGTGGCGGAACGGGGGGCGCGCGTCCGGCGGCACCGGCCCGCGCGCGGCGCGTCAACCCCGGCGTGTCCCGGTTAGGGTCGGTTTCAGCCGTCCCACCGGAGGTCCTCGTGCCGAACGGTTCGCTCTCGCTGCCCGCCAAGCTCTACCTCCTCGCCTGGGACACCGGGGACCGAAGCACCGCGCCGGGTACCGGCACCGGCTCCGGCGCGGGCTTCGGCACCGGCTCCGGCGCGGTCGCGCACGGCGCCCAGCTCGCCGCCCTGGTGCGGGCCGGGGCGCTCACCGAGCTGGCCCAGCGCGGGCTGCTGATCGATGCGCGGGGCCGGGCCAAGCCGCTGGCGGACGCCGTCACCGGCGATCCGGTGCTGGACGGACTGCTGGAACTCATCGGCGAGTCCCGGCCACGCGACTGGCAGACCTGGGTGACGTACCACGCCCGGACGACCCTGACCGGGATCCGTGACCAGCAGCTGGCCGCCGGGTTTCTGCGGGCGCGGCGGAGAAGGGTGCTCGGGCTGCCGCTGGGCAGGGAGTACGCCTTGGAGCGGCCCGATGTGGTCGCCGGGATGCGGGACGACGCGCGGCGGCTGCTGCGCGGCCGGCAGCCGGTGGGGGAGGTGGCGGTGGAGGACGCGGCGCTGGTGGCCCTGGCCGCCGCCGGCGAACTGCGCACCGTCGTCACCGCGGAGGACGCCGAGGTCCACGAGCCACGGATCGCCGCGCTCGCGGAGCGCAGCGGACACGCCGCGCCGGGCCTGGAGAAGGCGATCGCCGAGGTGCGGAAGGCCACCGCCATCGCGGTGGCCTCCGCCGTGGTGATGGCCGCCATCGCCGCGGCCTCCAGCGGCTGACCCGGCGTCAGGCGCGTCCGGGGCCGGTACGTCCGCGTCCGGTACGTCCGCGTCCGGCGCGTACGCGTTCGGCGCCTCCGTGTCCGGTGCGTCCGCCTTCGGGCTCAGGCGTCGCGCAGCAGCGTGGCCAGGCCGTCGTCCAGATCGATGTGGGCCACCTCGCCGCCCTCGGTGACCAGCTCGTACGAGCGTCGCAGGAAGCGCCGCAGGTCAGCGGTGTGGAACTGGACCATCGCCACGCCCTCCAGAGCGTGGAACTCCAGCACCGTCCGCTCCTGGCCGCAGGGCCACACCTGCACATCGCCGCTGCCCGCCGGAGCCCGCAGGCCCGCTGCGAGCAGCTCCCGCCCGAACGTCCACTCCACCTCCGAGCCGTCCAGCGACGCGGTCGCGGGGAAGGAGATGCTGACGGCGAACGGGTCGCTGCGGGTGTAGCGCAGACTCGCCGGGATGGCACGAGCCTCGGGGGTGGAGGCGATGAGACGGGCCTGCACGGCTTGGTCGATAACGGGGGGCATCGCCGACTCCCATGCGATCGGTACGGATCCAGCTCTCTCTTCGACCGGTTAGACGCCCAGGGCGTCGCGGCCGTGCATCGGGGAGTCGCGTGACGTGCGTCACGACGCAGCGGTGGCGGGAGAAGCGCCCCGTACCCTGGGCCGGATCCACGCACCACACCGAGGGCTCGTTCCATGACCGACCGCTCCGCCCCCACCGCTGACGCCGACGCCTGCGTCCGGCTGTACGAACGCGAGCGCCCGCGCCTTGTCGCGTACGCCAGGACGCTGACCGGCGATCCCTGGCGTGCGGAGGACCTGGCCGCCGAGGCGCACTTCCGGATCTGGCGCAGGCTGCGCGCCGGCGAGGTCATCGGAAACGTCCCGGCCTGTCTGACCACCACGGTCCGGAGCCTGGCCAAGGCCGTCCAGGGCGCCGCCGCCCGGGAGGTCCCCGGTGGCCTGGACCGCGACCACGGCTGGGCCGCCGACCACGGCTGGGCCGGGGAGGGCGGCTGGGCCGGTGGGCCGTCCTGGAGCACCGAGCCGCCCGTCTGCGTGGCGCAGACCGACGTGCTCGCCGGGGTCTTGGAGCAGCTGCCGCAGCGCTGGGTGAAGGCGCTCTGGCTGGCCGAGGCCGAGGCACAGCCGCTGGAGGAGATCGGCCGGTGGATCGGCACCGGCAGGAGCGCCACGGCGGCACTGCTGCACCGGGCCCGCGAGGTCATGCGCGAATCGTTCCTGCGCGCCCAGCCCGGCGCCCCCGCGAACCCCGTCTGCCGCACCTACTGGGACCGGATGCCGGAGCGGACGCCCGGCTCCGCCGCCGCGCCCCGCCCCGACGGGTCGGCCCGGCATCACCAGCGTTGCCCGGACTGCCGGGGCCGCGGCGCGCTGCTGGCCCACGCGGACGAGCGGCTGCCCGCCCTGGTGGGCCCCGCGCTGCTCCTGCTGCGCAGCGAGAGCACCGGGCAGCCCGGGGACTTCCTGACGCCGCTGGCGGCGGCCGTCGCGGCGGCCGGACCGGGCGGCATGGCAGGCGGCGTCCGGCACTCGATGCGTCTGTTGCGGCGCGGGCACATCGCCCAGGCCGGACCGGTCGCGGCCGTCGCGGCCGGGGTCGGCGTGCTGGCCCTCGCGGGCGCGGTGGCCGCCACCGGGCTGGCGCTGGTCGGCGGCGGTGGCACGGCGGTCTCCGCCGAGCCCGGGCAGCGGGCGGTGGCGGTCGCGCCACCGGACACCGGAGGCGACCCCTGGGCCGGGACCTGGCCCGGGACGATGAGTGGGACGCCGTCCGCCGTCGCATCGGCGACGCGCCCGGCCACCGGACCGGCGAGCACCGTCCTGACCAGGCCGCCGCTGGCCATCGCGGCGCCGGGCACCCCGACCCTGGGGGAGTGGCGGTCCCCGTCGGCGCTGCCGCCGGTCATCCTCTCCGGCGGCCAGATACCCGGGCCGGTGGACCCGACCCGGGCGACGACCGCCGCGCCGACGCCGTGGGCGACCTCGACGGCGAGCGCGTCCACGACGGGACCCACCGCCCGGCCCACCGCCCCGCGGCCCAAGCCGACCCCGACCCCCACCCGGACCCCCTCGCACACCCCGACCCCCACGCCCACCCGCACACCCAGCCCTACCCCCACCCCCACTCCGTCACCGACGGAGCAGTCGCCCACGCCGAGCCCCACCCAGCCCACCCCCACCGCGAGTCCCACCGCGACGCCCGCGCCGACGCCGACCCCCACCGGCACGGCTCCGGCCCCCGCCGAGACGGCTCCGGCCGCCGACCCGGCGCCGTGAGCGCCACCCGGGCACCGTGAGCGTCAGCCCGTGGCCCGGCGTGACGGTCAGTCCGTGACCCGGCTGCGGTTCTTGTACGCCAGGCTCAGATAGTCGGGATGCCGCGCCATCCAGCCGGAGATGAACGGACACGGCGCGAGCACCTTCAGCTGATGGGCCCGCGCCGCGTCCAGCGCGCCACGGGCCAGCGCGGAACCGATGCCCTGCCCCTCGAAGGCGGGTTCCACCTCGGTGTGGACGAAGGCGATGAGATCGGAGGCGCGCATATAGCGGACGAATCCCGCCAGAACCCCGTCGACGCGAGCCTCGAAGCGCTGGGCCCTCGGCACATCGCTGACCATGACTGTCATGGGGCGGATCTCCTCGCTCCCCCTGCCCACGATAGGAAGCCCCCGGGGCTCCCGCGATTCGGCACCCGCAGGTGCCCGACGGGTCCGGGCGGCTCCATGGACGGCGACCCTCCCATGAGCTAGCTTCCTCGCCCATGAGGGGCATGGGGAACGTGAGACGAGTGCTGTCCGTGGGGGTTCTGGGCACCGCGCTGGCCGTCGCGCTGGCCGTACCGGCCGGCGCGCGGACCGCCGAGCCGGGCGGGGCGGACCGGCCGCCGCCGGCCGCCGAGCCGGCCGGGCAGTCGGCGCGGCTGGACTGGCGGCTGAAGGACACCGGCGCCGACGTCCGCTTCCGGGGGCTGGCCGCGGTCAGCCGTTCGACGGCGTGGCTGGCCGGATCGAAGGGCACCGTGCTGCGCACCGTGGACGGCGGACGGAGTTGGCGAAACGTCTCGCCGCCGGGCGCCGAAGGGCTGGAGTTCCGGGACGTCGAGGCGTTCGGCGCCCGGCGGGCCGTGGTGCTGGCCATCGGCGAGGGCGAGGCGTCCCGGGTCTTCCGTACCGAAGACGGAGGCCGCACCTGGACGGAGACCTTCCGCAACACCGATCCGCGAGCCTTCTACGACTGCATGACCTTCTTCGACGCCCGCAGCGGCATCGCGCTCAGTGACCCGGTGGACGGCAGGTACCGCATCCTGGCCACCGGGGACGGCGGCCGCAGCTGGCGGGTGCTGCCCCCGGACGGCATGCCGGCCGCCCAGCCGGGCGAGGCCGCGTTCGCCGCCAGCGGCCAGTGCCTGGTCAGCTCCGGCGGCCGGCACGCGTGGATCGCCACCGGCGGCGCCACGACCGCCCGGGTGCTGCACTCCGCCGACCGGGGCCGCACCTGGACGGTGACCGAGGCGCCGGTCCCGGCGGGTGACCCGGCGCGCGGGATCTTCGGGCTGGCCTTCCGTGGCTCGGGCGGTGCCGCCGGCCACGGCATCGCGGTCGGCGGCGACTACCGGACCGGGCAGCCCTCACCGCTCGCCGCCGCCGTCAGCCGTGACGGCGGAACCACCTGGTCGACGGCCGAGCAGCCGCCGGCCGGCTACCGCTCGGGGGTGAGCTGGCTGCCGTGGCACCGCTCGGCCGCCCTGGCCGTGGGTCCCACCGGCACGGACCTGACCACCGACGGCGGGCGCACCTGGCGCCCGTTCGACGACGGCTCGTACGACACGGTCGACTGCGCGCCCGACTTCGGCTGCTGGGCCGCGGGCGAGAAGGGCCGGGCCGCCCGCCTGGAAGCTGCCCGCTGACGGTCGCCCGCCTCGAACCCGTGGCTGACGGCCGTGCGCTGAAGGCCGGGCTGCGTCGCGGGACTTACGCCGGAAGCTGCTCCCGGTAGTCGGCGAGCGCCGTGACCGTCTTGGTGGCGATGAACTCGACGATGCGATAGGCGCAGACGCCCGCGGTGACGAAGGGGTCCGTGTCCGTGATCTTCTCGATCGCGGCACGGTCCTCGGCCACCGCGATGATCACCCCGCCGTCGCGCGGCTCCTTGCGGCCGGAGGCGAGGAAATGGCCGGCGGCGTACTGCTCCTCCAGCCACTCGACATGGTCGGCGAGGGCGGCATCGACGCGCTCGATCGGTGCGGTGTAGGTCAGCTCGAGTATGAACATGGCCGCCACGTTACGCCCCGGGGTTCGAGTACCGTGGGCCCACCATGATCGAACACCCTGCCGGAACCGAACCGCTCGCCGACTGGCCCACCACCGAGGCGGAAGCGAGGGCCGTCCAGGACCGGTTGCGCGTCCTCGTCGAGCGGGACGGCGGGGCGTCCGGCGGGCCGCCCGCCCCGGGCAGCGGCACCGTGGTCGGGGTGGACGTGGCGTACGACGACGAGCGGGACGTGGTGGCGGCCGCCGCCGTCGCCCTGGACGGCCGCACCCTCGAGGTCACCGGGACGGCCACCGCGGTCGGCCGGGTCTCCTTCCCCTACGTGCCGGGGCTGCTGGCGTTCCGTGAGATCCCGGCCGTCCTCGGCGCCCTGGAACGCCTGGAGCGCACCCCCGACCTGGTGGTCTGCGACGGCTACGGGATCGCCCACCCGCGCCGCTTCGGGTTGGCCAGCCACCTCGGGGTGCTGACCGGGCTGCCCACCATCGGGGTCGCCAAGAACCCCTTCACCTTCCGCTTCGAGGCGCCCGGCGCGCGGCGCGGCGACTGGTCTCCGCTGCTCGACGGCGCCGAGGAGGTGGGCCGCGCGCTGCGCACCCAGGACGGGGTGAAGCCGGTCTTCGTCTCGGTCGGCCACCGGATCAGCCTCCCGGACGCCTGCGCGCACACGCTCCACCTGGCGCGCGACTACCGGCTGCCGGAGACCACCCGGCGCGCCGACTCGCTCTGCCGCCGCGCCCTGCTGGACAGCTGACCCGGCCGGCCCGCCCGGCCACCCGATCCGGGCGCCCCGGCCGTCAGGCCTCCGCGACGGTCCGGAAGGTGATTCCCGCCCTGATCAGCCGCTGGGTGAGGGCCTCGCCCATGGCGGTGGCCGTGGTGACCTGACCGGAGGTCTCGGGCAGGTCGTCGAAGGCGAGGCAGAGCGCGGATTCGGCGAGCATGGTGGCGGTCTCGTCGTACCCCGGGTCGCCGCCCGCGACCTCGGTGACCACCCTGCGGCCGCCGCCCTCGCCGATGAACCGGACCGTGAACCAGCTCCGGGCGCGCCGCGCCTCGTCGGGGCCCTCGCCGGGCTTCAGCCGGTCCGACAGCCACCGGCGGGCGGGCGGCAGCTGTGCCAGCGCGAAGAGGGCGGTCAGACCGGCGGCGCCGCCGGCGACCATCGGCAGCCGCTTGACCAGCAGATGGTGCTGATAGCGGAAGTCCGGCCCGTAGCGGCTCTGCGCGGCGGCGGACCGGGCGACGATCCGCGGGTCGATGGTCGGCAGCGGCACCGCCCAGGCGCCCAGCTCACGGCGGTGGTGCGGGGTGCCCGCCCCGGCGGTCACGGTCCGGTCGGCGGGCGAGGGTTCGGCGCGGCGCCGGTCCCGGGCGGCGCGGGCCATGCCCGCCGGGCGGGAGAACGCGGTGAGGGCGGAGGCGAACGTGCCGCCGGAGACGGCGGCGTCGGTGCGGACGAAGCCCTGGACGCGCAGCGGCACCCCCTCCGGGAGCCGCTCGACGGTGTAGCGCACCCCGAGGTCGTGCGGCACCGAGTCGAAACCGCAGGCGTGCACCAGCCGGGCACCGGTGCCACGGGCCAGCGCGTGGTGCCGCAGATACATCCGGTCGACGAACTCCGGCTCCCCGGTCAGATCGGCGTAGTCGGTGCCGGCCTCGGCGCAGGCGGCGACCAGCGGCTCGCCATAGCGCAGATACGGCCCCACGGTGGTGGCCACCACATGCGTGGAGGCGGCGATCGCGCGCAGCGAGGCGGGGTCGGCGGCGTCCGCGTGCAGCAGCGGGAGACCGGCGAGCTCCGGGCGCACCTCGGCCAGCTGCCCGCGCAGCCGCTCCAGCTTCTCCCGGCTGCGGCCGGCCAGCGCCAGGGGGTACCTCCCGGACGGAGTCTGGGGGAGGGCCTCGGCGGGGGCGTTCCGTGCCAGGTAGCGGGCGGTCAGCGCGCCCGCGAAGCCGGTCGCGCCGAAGAGCACGATGTCGTAGGTGCGTTGCGCCCGCTCGTCCCGCCGTCGCATGCCAGGTCCCTTCCGCAGGGTCGCCGCCAGGGGTCGGGCGAGCGTACTCATCGGTAGTTTCGCCGGTCAATGCGACACGTGCCGGCCAGGCGCCCTTGACAGGCTGCTGACACTGCGACAGATTGCGCCACACATAGGATGTCCCATGTCTGATTTGACCGCCGAAAGCGGGGTATCCGATGCGTCTTCCGGCTCCCCTCACCGGGGTCGTCCCGCCGGTGTGCACCCCGCTGACCCCCTCGGGCGACATCGACACCCGCTCCCTGACCGCGCTGGTGGAACGGCTGATCGCCGCGGGCGTCAGCGGCCTGTTCGCGCTCGGCTCCACCGGTGAGGCCGCCTACCTCGACGACGGCCGGCGGCAGGCCGTGCTGGCGACGGTCTGTCAGGTGGCCGCGGGCCGCGTACCGGTGCTCGCCGGAGTGATCGACATGACGACGGCACGGGTCCTGGACCATGCCCGCGCCGCGGTCCGGGCCGGTGTGGACGCCCTGGTGGCCACCGCCCCCTTCTACACCCGCACCCACCCCGCCGAGATCGCCGACCACTTCCGGCGCGTCCGGGGCGGTGTGGACCTGCCGCTCCTCGCCTACGACATGCCCGCCTCGGTACACAGCAAGCTCGGGCCCCAGGTGCTGCTGCCCCTGATCGAGGACGGCACGCTGGCCGGGCTCAAGGACAGCAGCGGCGACGACGGATCGCTGCGCCGCCTGCTGGTGGCCCTGCGCCGGCTGCCCGCGAGCGACGGCTTCTCGGTGCTGACCGGCTCCGAACTCGCCGTCGACGGCGCGCTGCTGGCCGGGGTGCACGGCGTCGTGCCCGGCCTGGGCAACGTCGATCCGGAGGGCTATGTGCGGCTCTACCGGCACGCCCGGGCCGGCCGCTGGCGCCAGGCCGCCGCCGAGCAGGACCGGCTCGCCGCCCTCTTCGCGCTCACCGAGACCGGCGATCCGGCCACCATGGGCGGCAGCTCCTCGGCGCTCGGCGGGTTCAAGGCCGCGCTGCACCTGCTCGGCGTCATCGACTGCCCGGCCACCGCCGCCCCGCAGCGACCGCTCGATGAGTCCGCGCGCGCGTCGGTACGGCGGTTGCTGCGCGAAGCGGGCCTGCCGGCATGACCGGATCCGACGCGACCGAGGCACCTGTCGCAACCGGCGCGACGATCCGCTGGTACCGGCAGGTGTCGGGCAGCCAGTGGAAGGCGATGTTCGCCGCCTGGGTCGGCTATCTGCTCGACGGCTTCGACTTCGTGCTGATCACGCTGGTGCTGACCGAGATCGCCGAGGAGTTCGACCTCAGCACGGCAGCGGCCGCGAGCCTGGTCTCCGGAGCCTTCATCACCCGTTGGCTGGGCGGCGGGCTGCTGGGCGCGCTGGGCGACCGGTACGGCCGCAAGCCCGCCATGATCGCCAGCATCCTCCTCTACTCGCTGGGCACCTTCGCCTGCGGCTGCGCGTGGAACCACACCAGCCTCTTCGCGGCCCGGCTGCTGGTGGGCATGGGGATGGCGGGGGAGTACAGCGCCAGCGCCACCTACGTCCTGGAGAGCTGGCCGGTCCGGCTGCGCAATCGCGCCTCCGGCTTCCTGATCTCCGGTTACGCGGGCGGCACCATCCTCGCCGCCGAGCTCTACAAGTGGGTCGTCCCCCACTGGGGCTGGCGCTGGATGTTCTGGATCGGCGTGGCCCCGGTGCTGGTCGCTCTCTGGGCGCGCCGGGCGCTGCCGGAGGCCGGGGAGTGGAGCGCCGAGGCGGCCGCCCGGCAGGCCCGCCCCCGATCCGAGGGGCTCACGCGGCGGCTGTTCGCCGGCCGGGTCCGCGGCTGCGTCAACACGGTGCTCGCCGCGGCGGCGAGCACCGCGCTGTTCTGCGTGTTCACCCCGCTGGGCGAGGGGCTGCGCCGGCCGCTGGCGCTGCTGGCCGCCGGCGCGCTCCTCGCCTTCGCCGCGCAACTGGGCGGCCGCCGCGGCTGGGTGCTGTACGTCGCGCTGATATCCACCGTCTTCTGCGCCTTCCTCGCCAGCTGGCCGATCCAGGCGCTGCTGCCCACCTACCTCAAGACCGAACTGGGCTACCAGCCCTCCGAGGTCACCGATGCGATGACCTACGCCGGCTTCGGGACGATGGCCGGCTGCTGGCTCGCCGGGTTCGCCGGCGACCGGATCGGCACCCGGCGCGCGTACGCCTTCGCCCTGCTGTCCTCGCTCGCCTTCGTCTTCCCCGTCTTCGCCGTCCAGGACTCGCTGGTGGGCCTCGGGGTGCTGCTGTTCTTCCTGCTCGCGCTGGGGCAGGGCGTCTCGGGCATCCTGCCGAGGTACCTCGCGGGGCATTTCCCGACCGAGCACCGGGCCGCCTCGCTCGGCTTCGTCTACAACACCGGGGCGCTGGGTGGTGCCGTCGCCCCGGTGCTCGGTGCCGAAATGGCCGAGACCATGTCGCTGGGGCGGGCGCTGGCGGTGCTCACCTTCGGGCTCACCCTGGTGGTGGCCGTCCTGGTCGGAGCGGACGTGCCGCGCCGGCTCGCCCGGCTGGCCGACCCCGCGGCGGCGGCCGACCGCCTGCTGCCGGACGGCCATCCGGGCTCCGCCGGGCGGCCGTTGTCAGTGCCCGGGGATAGCGTGGAAGACCGATCAGTGACCGAAGGCCGCCCCTGACCGGGCAGGCGCACGCCCCCGGAGGACCGATGACCGCGACGTCAGACCCGCTCGCCGTGCGGGAGAGGGTGCGCGCCTTCGCGCTGAGCCTGCCGGGAGCCGTCGAGGAGTTCCCCTGGGGCCAGAGCGTCGTCAAGGTCAACAAGAAGATCTTCGTCTTCCTGGGCGCCGAGGAGGGCACCGATCCGCCCGGCGTCACCATGAAGCTCACGGACGAGGCGGCGCACGCGCACGCCATGGCCGCCCCCGGCGCCCGCCCCACCGGGTACGGGCTGGGCAGGGCCGGCTGGGTGTCGGTGCCGCTGGGCGAGGGCGCGCCCCCGGCCGACCTGCTCTGCGACTGGGTCGAGGAGAGCTACCGGGTGATCGCTCCGAAGAAGCTGATAGCCCGGCTCGACGCCGGCTGATCCGACGCCCCGCCGCCCCTGGCTCCCCGCGGTTCGGCCGCCGGACCGCCGGCGGTCAGCGGACGTCGCTGCCGGCCTGCCCCCATCGGGGGCTTGTGCAAAGTGGAACACGTTCTTAGCATCCGTGGTGTTACAGCATTACTGTCACAAGGGCTGGGGGCTGGATGGCGGCGACAGGACACGGCCCGCTGGCCGGGGTGCGGGTGGTGGAGCTGGCGGGGATCGGGCCGGGCCCGTTCGCCGCGATGCTGCTGGCCGACCTCGGGGCGGATGTCGTCCGCGTCGACCGGCCCGGCGGTGCCGGGCTGCGGATCGACCCGGACCGCGACCTCACCAACCGCAACAAGCGCTCGGTGCTGCTGGACCTGAAGTCGCCGGACGGGGTCGCCGCCGTGCTCGACCTGATCGAGCGCGCCGACATCCTCATCGAAGGCAACCGCCCCGGGGTCGCCGAGCGGCTCGGCGTCGGCCCGCGGGAGGCTCTGGCGCGCAACCCCGCGCTGGTCTACGGCCGGATGACCGGCTGGGGCCAGGACGGCCCGCTGGCCGGCACCGCCGGACACGACATCGGGTACATCGCGATCACCGGCGCCCTGTCCATGATCGGCTCATCGGCGCAGGAGCCGCCCGCCGTCCCGGCCAATCTCCTCGGCGACTACGCCGGCGGCTCGCTCTATCTGGTCATCGGCGTCCTCGCCGCCCTCCAGCACGCCCGGGCCACCGGGGCCGGGCAGGTCGTGGACGCCGCCATCGTGGACGGCACCGCGCATCTGACCGCGATGATCCACGGCATGATGGCGGCCGGCGGCTGGCAGGACCGGCGCGGCGCCAACCTCCTCGACGGCGGCGCCCCCTTCTACGGCACATACCGGACCGCGGACGGCGGCTATATGGCGGTCGGCGCCCTGGAGCGGAAGTTCTACGCCGAGTTCATCCGGCTGCTGGGCATCGAGGACGCGGTGCCGGCCCGGGAGGACTTCGACCGCTGGGGCGAGCTGCGCGCCGCGGTCGCGGCCCGCTTCCTGACGCGCACCCGGGACGAGTGGACGGCCGTCTTCGACGGCTCGGACGCCTGTGTCTCCCCGGTGCTCTCGCTGCGCGAGGCCCCCGGCCACCCCCACCTGGCCGCCCGGTCGACCTTTGTCGACCACGCCGGGATCACCCAGCCCGCGCCCGCCCCGCGCTTCAGCGCCACCCCCACCGGGGTCCACCGGCCGCCGGCCCGCCCCGGCGCGGACGCCGCCGCGATCGCCGCCGACTGGGGCGTACCCGGGCTGACCACCCAGCCGCACACCGGCACGGACACCCATACGGACAGCCACACGGACACCGGGGAGACCGAAGCGTGAAGCGCGACCTGTTCACCGCCGAGCACGATGCCTTCCGGCAGGCCGTCCGCACCTTCCTGGAGAAGGAGGTGCTGCCGCACCACGAGCGGTGGGAGCGGGAGGGGATCGTGGACCGCGCCGCCTGGCTGGCGGCCGGCCGCCAGGGCCTGCTCGGCCCGGCTGTGCCCGAGGAGTACGGCGGCGGCGGGGCCGACGACTTCCGGTGGAACGCGGTGATCGCCGAGGAGTTCGCCCGAGCCGGTGTCTCCGGGCTCGCCGTCCCGCTGCACAACGACGTCATCGGCCCCTACCTCACCTCGCTCGCCACCGACGAGCAGAAGCGCCGCTGGCTACCCGGCTTCTGCTCCGGCGAGATCATCACCGCGATAGCGATGACCGAGCCGGGCGCCGGCTCCGATCTGCAGGGCATCCGCACCACCGCCGAGGACCAGGGCGACCACTGGCTGCTCAACGGGTCCAAGACCTTCATCTCCAACGGCATCCTCGCCGACCTCGTCATCGTCGTCGCCAGGACCACCCCCGAGGGCGGGGCGCGCGGCCTGAGCCTGCTCGTCGTGGAGCGCTCCATGGCGGGCTTCGAGCGCGGCCGGAACCTCGACAAGATCGGCCAGAAGGCCCAGGACACCGCCGAGTTGTTCTTCCACGACGTGAAGGTGCCCAAGGAGAACCTGCTCGGCGAGCTCGACGGCGGCTTCGTCCACCTGATGAACAACCTCGCCCAGGAGCGGCTGAGCATCGCGACCGTCGCGGCGGCCGCCGCGACGCGCCTACTGGAGATCACAACCGGTTATGTGAAGGAGCGCGAGGCGTTCGGCCGGCCGCTCGCCAAGCTCCAGCACATCCGCTTCGAGATCGCCGAGATGGCCACCGAGTGCGCGGTGACCCGCACCTTCGTGGACCGCTGCATCGCCGAGCACGCGGCCGGCGGACTGGACGCGGTGCACGCCTCGATGGCCAAGTGGTGGGCGACCGAGCTGCAGAAGCGGGTCGCCGACCGCTGCCTGCAACTCCACGGCGGCTACGGCTACATGTCCGAATACCCGGTGGCCAAGGCTTTCACCGACGGCCGCATCCAGACCATCTACGGCGGGACCACCGAGATCATGAAGGAGATCATCGGCCGTTCCCTGCTGTCCTGACGTGAAGGGCTCTCCAAGTGACCACCGAAGCGTATGTGTACGACGCCATCCGCACCCCGCGCGGGCGCGGCAAGGCAGGCGGCTCGCTGCACGGCACCAAGCCCATCGACCTGGTGGTGGGCCTCATCCACGAGCTGCGTGACCGCCTGCCGTCGGTCGACCCGGCCGCCATCGACGACATCGTGCTCGGCGTCGTCAGCCCCATCGGCGACCAGGGCTCGGACATCGCCAAGATCGCCGCACTCGCCGCCGGGCTGCCCGACTCGGTCGCCGGGGTCCAGGAGAACCGCTTCTGCGCCTCCGGCCTGGAGGCGGTCAACCTCGCCGCCGCCAAGGTCCGTTCCGGCTGGGAGGACCTGGTGCTGGCGGGCGGCGTGGAGTCGATGTCGCGGGTGCCGATGGGGTCCGACGGCGGCGCCTGGTTCGCCGACCCGATGACCGCCTACGAGACCGGGTTCGTCCCGCAGGGCATCGGCGCCGACCTGATCGCCACCATCGAGGGCTTCTCCCGGCACGACGTCGACGCCTACGCCGCCCTCTCCCAGGAGCGCGCCGCCCACGCCTGGAAGGACGGCCGCTTCGACCGGTCGATCGTCCCGGTCCGCGACCGCTCCGGCCTGGTCGTCCTCGACCGCGACGAGCACATCCGGCCGGGCACCACCGTGGAGACCCTGGCCGGCCTCAAGCCGTCCTTCGCGGCGATCGGCGAGGCCGGCGGCTTCGACGCCGTGGCGCTGCAGAAGTACCACTGGGTCGAGGCCATCGACCACGTCCACCACGCCGGCAACTCCTCCGGCCTGGTGGACGGCGCGGCGCTGGTCGCCATCGGCAGCGCGGAGACCGGCGAGCGCTTCGGGCTCACCCCGCGCGCCCGGATCGTCTCCGCCGCGGTCACCGGCTCGGAGCCCACCATCATGCTCACCGGCCCCGCCCCGGCCTGCCGCAAGGCGCTCGCCAAGGCCGGACTGACCATCGACGACATCGACCTGGTCGAGATCAACGAGGCGTTCGCCGCCGTGGTGCTGCGCTTCGCCCGGGACATGGGCCTGAGCCTGGACAAGATCAACGTCAATGGCGGCGCGATCGCCATGGGCCACCCGCTGGGCGCCACCGGCGCCATGATCCTCGGCACGCTCGTCGACGAGCTGGAGCGCCAGGACAAGCGCTTCGGCCTGGTGACGCTGTGCGTGGGCGGCGGCATGGGCATCGCGACGGTGGTCGAGCGCCTGTAAGCAGGTGCCCCCGCACCGTCACCTCCGGCACACCCGGCAGCCCGTTCGTCCTCAAGCTCCCCCTACGCCCTGCGGGCGTGAGGGGACCCCAGGACAGGCTTGATTTTGGAGACTTCACATGAGCGAGACCCCCGCCAGCGCGGCTTCGACCATCCGCTGGGAGCAGGACGAGACCGGAGTGGTCACCCTCGTCCTGGACGACCCGAACCAGTCCGCCAACACCATGAACGCCGACTTCATGGCGTCCCTGGAAGCCGTGGCCGACCGGGCCGAGGCCGAGCGGGACACCATCCGCGGCATCATCGTCACCTCCGCCAAGAAGACCTTCTTCGCGGGCGGCGACCTGCGCGACATGATCAGGATCGGCCCGGACGAGGCCCAGCTCGCCTTCGACGCGGGCATGGGCGTCAAGCGCGACCTGCGCCGCATCGAGACCCTCGGCAAGCCCGTGGTCGCCGCGATCAACGGCGCGGCGCTGGGCGGCGGTTACGAGATCGCGCTCGCCTGCCACCACCGCGTCGCCCTCGATGCCCCGCACTCCAAGATCGGCCTGCCCGAGGTCAGCCTCGGTCTGCTGCCGGCCGGCGGCGGAGTGGTGCGCACCGTGCGTCTGCTGGGCATCACCGACGCCCTGCTCAAGGTGCTGCTCCAGGGCCGCCAGTACGCCCCGCAACGCGCCCTCGCCGAGGGCCTGGTGCACGAGGTCGCGGCCACCGAGGAGGAGCTGCTGGCCAAGGCCCGCGCCTTCATCGACGCCCACCCCGAATCCCGGCAGCCCTGGGACGTCAAGGGCTACAAGATCCCCGGCGGCACCCCCGCGCACCCCAAGTTCGCCGCCAACCTCCCCGCCTTCCCCGCCAACCTGCGCAAGCAGCTGGCCGGCGCCCCCTACCCGGCGCCGCGCAACATCCTGGCCGCCGCCGTGGAGAGCTCCCAGGTCGACTTCGAGACCGCGCAGGCCATCGAGGCCCGCTACTTCACCGAGCTGGTCACCGGCCAGACCGCGAAGAACATGATCCAGGCGTTCTTCTTCGACCTCCAGGCGGTCAACTCCGGCGCCAACCGGCCCCGTGGCATCGAGCCGCGCCGCGTCCGCAAGGTCGCCGTGCTGGGCGCCGGGATGATGGGCGCGGGCATCGCCTACTCCTGCGCCCGGGCCGGCATCGAGGTCGTCCTCAAGGACGTGTCCGAGGAAGCCGCCGCCAAGGGCAGGGAGTACTCCGCGCGGCTGCTCGCCAAGGCGCTGGCCAAGGGCCGTACGACCGAGGCGGAGCGGGACGCGCTGCTGGCCCGGATCACCCCGACCGCCGACCCGCAGGACCTGGCCGGCTGCGACGCCGTCATCGAGGCGGTCTTCGAGGATCCGGCGCTCAAGCAGAAGGTGTTCCAGGAGATCCAGGGCATCGTGGCGCCGGACGCGCTGCTGTGCTCCAACACCTCCACCCTGCCGAT
This sequence comes from Streptomyces sp. JLBT605, assembly GCF_058215555.1. Taxonomy (NCBI): domain Bacteria; kingdom Bacillati; phylum Actinomycetota; class Actinomycetes; order Kitasatosporales; family Streptomycetaceae; genus Streptomyces; species Streptomyces sp. JLBT605. Next base: position 1,078,735 of record NZ_CM177087.1, on the reverse strand, counting down.
CAGCCTGCTGGCCGAAGGGGTCGAGCGGCAGGCGGACTTCATCGGGCTGCACTTCTTCTCGCCCGTCGACAAGATGCCGCTGGTGGAGATCATCAAGGGCGTGGCGACCGGCGAGGAGGCGCTGGCCCGCGCCTTCGACCTGGTCCGCCAGATCCGCAAGACCCCGATCGTGGTGAACGACTCGCGCGGCTTCTTCACCTCGCGCGTGATCGGCCAGTTCATCAACGAGGGCGTGGCGATGGTGGGGGAGGGGATCGACCCCGTCTCCATCGAGCAGGCCGCCGCCCAGGCCGGTTACCCCGCCAAGGTGCTCTCGCTGCTGGACGAGCTGACCCTCACCCTGCCGCGCAAGATCCGCGAGGAGTCCCGCCAGGCCGTCGAGGCGGCGGGCGGCACCTGGACCCCGCACCCCGGGGACGCGGTCATCGACCGGATGGTCGACGAGTTCGGCCGCCCCGGGCGCAGCGGAGGCGCCGGCTTCTACGACTACGACGAGGCGACCGGCAAGCGGACCGCGCTCTGGCCCGGGCTGCGGGAGCACTTCACCAGGGAGGGCACCACCATCCCCTTCCGGGACATGCAGGAACGGATGCTGTTCGCCGAGGCCATCGACACCGTCCGGCTGCTGGAGGAGGGCGTGCTGACCTCGGTCGCGGACGCCAACATCGGCTCCATCATGGGCATCGGCTTCCCCGGCTGGACCGGCGGCGTCCTGCAGTACATCAACGGCTACGACAACGGGCTGCCCGGCTTCGTGGCCCGCGCCCGCGAGCTCCAGGCCGCCTACGGCGACCGGTTCGCGCCGCCGAGGCTGCTGCTCGACAAGGCCGCCGCGGGCAGTACGTTCAGCGACGAGTGATCCCGCGGGGAGCTGCGGGCCCGGTCAGCCCCTGGCGGTCGGGCCAGGCCTCGCGGTCCGGTCAGGCCTCGCGGTCGGGGCCGCCCTCGCCGAACCAGGCCCGCAGCTCCTCCTTCATCGACCGCTGGAAGGCGATCACCAGAGCCTGCACCACCAGCGGCTGCATATGCGCCGACAGCGACTTGATCGCGGCCGGCTCCTCGCCGCCCACCTCGTTGCGGAAGAGCCGGGTGAGCTCCCGGGCGGCCGATCTGGTGTGCTCGGTGACGACGGCGTGGGCGGCCAGGACGGAGTCCATGGCGATCGGCACATCGAGCAGCCGCAGCCCCAGGTGGAGAATGGCCGGGTCGGTGCGGAAGACATCCGGATCCTCGGTGCGGCGCAGCACCGACATCGCCGCCAGCCCGTCGATGTCCTGGTCCGACAGCTCCCGCCCGGCCCGGCGGCCCAGCTGGGCGCGGGTGATCTCCTCCGGCGCGTCCGGCGCCCAGGAGGCCACCAGGGCGCGGTGCAGGGCGAGCTCGGTGGCGCTCAGGCCCTCGGGCAGCTGCTCCAGATAGCGCTCGATGGCGGCCAGCGTCATGCCGTGGTGCTGCAACTCCTCGATCAGCGCCAGCCGGGACAGATGCTCCGGCCCGTAGCGGCCCACCCGGCGGGGGCCGATCTCCGGCGGCGGCAGCAGGCCGCGGGTGCTGTAGAAACGCACCGTGCGGACGGTCACGCCGGCACGTGCGGCGAGTTCGTCGACGGTGAGCGTCGGATCCCCGGTCTCGCTGGTCATCGGCCGTGCCTCACTCTTTCGAACCGCGCTCCTTCAGGTTCAACAGTATTGCTGTCTCAGCGGCACTGTGAAACCCCGGCGGCGCCCGGCGGGCGGGACAATGGAGCCATGGGGACCGAGCACGCCCCGGGCGTCGGGTCCGTCCCGCCCGCCCGGGTGCCCCGCCCCGGAGGCCCGGCTCAGCGGTACTTCGGCGACTCCCGATGCCTGCTGGTGGCCCCGGAACTGCTGCTGCTCCAGGTCGCCCATCCGGTGGTCGGCACCGGCGTCGACCAGCACTCCGCCTACCGGAGCTCGCCGTGGCCGCGTCTGTGGCACACCATGCTCTCGCTCAGCACCATGGTCTACGGCGGGCGGTCCGCGGCCGTCGCGGAGGCCGCGCGCCTGCGCGAGCTGCACACGGCCATCACCGGCCTGGACGCCGAGGGCCGCCGCTACCGGGCCCTGGACCCGGAACCCTGGCACTGGGTGCACGCGACCCTGGTGCAGGGCGCCGTCGACGCCCACCGCCTCTACGGCACCCCGCTGCCCGACCCGCTCACCGAGGCGTACTACCGCGAGATGCGCGACCTCGGCCGGATCTGGGGCATGACGGACCAGCAGCTGCCGCCCGACTGGCCCGCGTTCCGCGCGTACTACGACACGATGGTCGAACAGCGGCTGGCAGCCAACCCGGCGGTCGGCGCCCTCCTGGAGATGTTCCGGCACCCGGCCCGCCCGGCGGTGTGGTGGCTGCCGCCGCCGCTGTGGCGGCCGGTCGCCGACGTGCTGGGCCGCGGCATCCTGCTGGTCACCACGGGCGCGCTGCCGCCGGTGCTGCGGACGCGCTTCGGCCTGGACTGGTCGCCGCGCCGGGCCCGCGCCCTGCGCCGCTTCGCCGCGGTGGTCCGCGTCGCCTTCGCGCTGACCCCGCCGCCGCTGCGCACCGCGCTGCCCCGGATGCTGGCCCGCCGGCACACCCGCCACCCGCCGGCCTGACCCCGGGCGGCCAGGCGCCGGCCGTCGGCCGCGACGCTCCCCCAGCTAACTCCCCCGGACTCCGTCCGGGGGTACCCCCAGGAGGTGCCCCCAGGCGCCCGCCGGTGACCGGGACGAGGTCCGGTCATCGGCGGGCGCCGCGAGAACCACCGCTTGGGCGCTGACCCTCAGCAGTGCCGATCAGCGGTCGCCGATCAGTGGCCGTCGTGGTGATCGTGGATCGTGTTGGTGGCCGCGATCTTCTTCCACGACTTCGGCTTGGCCGGCTTGGCCTTGGCCGTGAACGAGGCCTGCCGGGCCGCCGGGGCCGTGGGCTTCGACGGGGTGAACAGCCAGGTGTCGAAGAGCTCCGCGAGCGGCTTGCCGGTGGCCTTCTCGGCGAAGGTCACGAAGTCCTGGACCGAGGCGTTGCCGTAGCGCTTGGCCGTCGGCCAGTCCTTCAGCAGCGCGAAGAACGCCTTGTCACCTATCTCGTTGCGCAGGGCCTGGAGGGCCAGCGCGCCCCGGTCGTACACCGCGAGGTGGAACTGGTTCTCCGGACCGGGGTCTCCCGGCTTGACGGTCCAGAAGGCGTCGTCGGCCGGGTGCTGGGCGTAGACGAAGTCCGCCAGCTCCTGCGCGGTGCCCTCGCCCTCCTTCTCCGACCACAGCCACTGGGAGTAGCGGGCGAAGCCCTCGTTCACCCAGATGTCCCGCCAGTCCTTCACCGACACGCTGTCGCCGTACCACTGGTGCGCCAGCTCGTGTACGACGACGGAGACGTTGGAGCCGCCTCCGAACTGCCGGGGGCTGTAGAACGGCCGGGTCTGGGTCTCCAGGGCGTACCCGGTCTTGACGTTCGGCACATAGCCGCCGAGCGCGGTGAAGGGGTACGGGCCGAACACCTCGGTCAGCCAGTCGGCGACCTCGGCGGTCCGCTCGATGCTGGCCCGCGCGGCGCCCGCGTTCTCGCCCAGGTCCTTGCTGTAGGCGTTGACGACCGGCAGCCCGCCCGGGGTGGTGTCCGTGGTGACGTCGAACTTGCCGACCGCCAGCGTGGCCAGGTAGCTGGCCTGCGGCTTGCTGGAGCGCCAGTTGTAGCGCGTCCAGCCGGCGGTCGAACGGGTCGACTGCAGCGTGCCGTTGCTGATCGCCTGGTTGCCGTCCGGCACCGCCACCGAGATGTCGTAGGTGGCCTTGTCCAGCGGGTGGTCGTTGCTGGGGAACCACCACGAGGCGGAATCCGGCTCGTTGGCCGCCACCCCGCCGTCCGGGGTGCGCAGCCAGGCGGAGTAGCCGCCGACCTGGACCTCGGACGGCGTGCCGTGGTAGCGCACCACCACGGTGAACGGCTTGCCGGAGTCCAGCACCTGAGCCGGTGTGATCTCCAGCTCGTGGTCGCCGGTCGCCTTGAACTTCGCCTTCCTTCCGCCCACCAGCACCGAGTCGACATCGAGGGCGAAGTCGAGGTTGAAGCGCGACAGGTCCTGCTTGGCGGAGGCGAGGATGGTCGCCGTGCCCTCCAGCCGGTCCGTCGTCGGCTGGTACTTCAGACGCAGGTCGTAATGGGATACGTCGTACCCGCCGTTGCCGCTGGTGGGGTAGTAGGAGTCCCCGAGGCCGGGGGCGCCCGGCGAGGGCTCGGCCGCCGATGCCGGGATCGCCAGCACCATGCAGGCTGCGGCCGCTGTCGGGACGAGGAGTCTGTGACGCACGAGTCCTCCAACTCGTAGGGGAGAACGATCAGAAACGATCACTCGGGACTCTATGTACTCATCAGCCCCAACGGCATGTCCATGGCCTTATCTGTCATATGGTCGACACTTCGTTGACACGAGACGCCCCATCTGCCCGTTTGCGGCGGCGCGTTCGGACCTGGCCCCCTTCTGTGCGGGCGTCCCTCGCGCTACCGTCCGGGCGTGTCGTGACCCCCACCGCGGCCCGGCCGCCACGCCAAGGAGGCACCTTCAGTGAGAGTGAGCGCATCCCGGGTCCGGACCGCCCTGTGCGGCATCGTCGGCGTGGTCCTGGCCGCCTCAGCCCTCACCTCGCCCGCGCTGGCCGAGCCCCAGGCGCCCCGCACCGGCTTCGAGACCAGCCACGGCGCCCGCTGGACCACCCAGCCCGAGGAGCGGGACTTCCTCGCCGCCGTGGCGGCGGCCGGCGACCGGGTCACCGTCCGGCGCATCGGCACCACCACGCAGGATCGCCCGCTGCGGCTGGTCCGCGTCGGCGGCAGCCGGCCCACCGCCCACACCGTGCTGCTCATCTGCTCCCAGCACGGCGACGAGCCCTCCGGCCGCGAGGCATGCCTGTCCACCATCCGTGACCTCGCCCTCGCCACCGACGAGCGCACACGGGCCTTCCTGGACCGTACGACCGTGCTGGTGGTGCCCACCGCCAACCCGGACGGCCGGGCCGCCGACACCCGCGAGAACGCCGACGGCGTCGACATCAACCGCGACCACATCGCGCTGCGCACCCCGGAGGCGCGGGCCATCGCGGGCGTGATCCGCGACCACCGCCCCGATGTCGTCTACGACCTGCACGAGTACGGATCCACCGCCCCGTACTACGTCAAGGACCTGCTGACCCTGTGGCCGCGTAACCTCAACACCGCGGGGGCGGTGCACGCCGAGGCCCGGACCCTCGCCGACACCTACGTCCGGCCCGAGGCGCAGCGGGCCGGGTACTCCACCGGGGTCTACGGCATCTGGACAGACCCGGTCACCGGTGAGCCGGTCAAGCAGGTCGCGGGCGACGGCCAGGAGCGCATCCTGCGCAACACCGCCGGGACCAAGCACGCGGTCGGACTGCTGGTGGAGACCCGGGTGGACGCCCTCACCGACGCCGAGAAGGCCGATCCGGCCGTCAACAACCGCCGCCGGGTGGACTCCCAGCAGGCCGCGCTCGCCGGACTGCTGGACTTCGACCGGGAGCGGCGCGGCCGGATCGAGGCGGCCACCACCGGCGCGCGGCTCGCCGGCCTCGCCGACCGCGGACCGGTGTACCTCGGCGGCGCGGACAACGACCCGCCCGCGGCGAGCGAGGTCCTCGCCGACCCGCCGTGCGGCTACCGCCTGGACGCCGGGCAGTACGCCGAGGTGCGGGACGAGCTGGCGCTGCACGGCGTGGTCGTGCGCCGGGACGGCGGCGGCTACCTGGTGCCGCTGCGGCAGTCGCTGCGCGCGCTCGTCCCGCTGCTCCTGGACGGCCGCGCCGCCTACCACCTGACCGTGGGCCGGCCGGAGAACGCCTGCTGAGTCCGTGGCCGCGTCGGGCCTTGGGACGCCGGCGCATGTGGTAGGGGGTACGGGATGGCCGGACATTCCGGTCAATCCCAGCGAAAGGCCGAGGCGTGCCCGAGACCCACGAAGGCGAGGAGGACGACTGGGGCGAGCCCCAGGTGACACCGGACATGCCCGGCAGCCCCCACGGCACGCACGTCCCGCACACCGACCGGGTGGTCTTCGGTGTCACCGCCGGACTCACCGTGGCGTTCGTCCTGTGGGGCGCGCTGGCCTCCGACACGCTGGAGGACGTGTCGAACAGCGCGCTGTCCCGGCTGATCCACAACGGCGGCTGGGCCTTCATGCTGGCCGCCTCCGGCTTCGTCCTCTTCGCCCTCTGGCTGGCCGTCAGCCGCTACGGCCGGATCACGCTCGGCGCCGAGGGCGAGGAACCGGAATTCCGCACCGTCTCCTGGGTCGCGATGATGTTCAGCGCCGGCATGGGCATCGGTCTGATGTTCTACGGCGTGAGCGAGCCGCTGGCCCACTTCGTCGAGCCGCCCCCGGGCACCCACCCGCAGAACGCCGCCGAGCGGACCCAGGAGGCGATGGCCACCACCCTCTTCCACTGGGCCCTGCACCCGTGGGCGATCTACGCCGTGGTCGGCATGGCCATCGCCTACGGCAGCTTCCGGCGCGGCCGCCGGCAGACCATCAGCGCCGTCTTCACCCCGCTGCTGGGGACCGAGCGCGCCCACGGCTGGGCCGGCCGGCTCATCGACATCCTCGCGATCTTCGCCACCCTCTTCGGCTCGGCCGCCTCGCTGGGCCTGGGCGCCCTCCAGATCGGCAGCGGCCTGGAGGAGCTGGGCTGGATGAGCCACGTCGGCACCGGGCTGCTGGTCGCGGTGATCGCGGTCCTCACCGTGGCGTTCGTCGCCTCCGCGGTCTCCGGGGTGGAGAAGGGCATCCAGTGGCTCTCCAACATCAACATGGTGCTGGCGCTCTGCCTGGCCGTGTTCGTGTTCGTCGTCGGGCCCACCGTCGTCATCCTCGACCTGCTGCCCACCACCATCGGCGCCTACTTCGGCGACCTGCCGCAGCTGGTCGGCCGCACCGAGGCGTCCGGCGGCCGCCGGGTCGCCGAATGGCTGGGCAGCTGGACGGTCTTCTACTGGGCGTGGTGGATCTCCTGGACCCCGTTCGTCGGCATGTTCATCGCCCGCATCAGCCGCGGCCGCACCATCCGGCAGTTCGTCGGCGGTGTCATCCTGGTGCCCAGCACGGTCAGCCTGATGTGGTTCGCCATCTTCGGCGGCACCGCGATCAAGCTCCGCGAGAAGGGCCACCTCAAGGGCGACATCACCCCCGAGGCCCAGCTGTTCGGAGTGCTCCAGGAGTACCCGGTCGCCACCGCCATGAGCGTGCTGGTGATGATCCTCGTCGGGATCTTCTTCGTCTCCGGCGCCGACGCCGCCTCCATCGTGATGGGCACCCTCTCGCAGAAGGGCTCCTTCGAACCGGCCCGCCTCGTCGTCGTCTTCTGGGGCGTGGTCACCGGCGCCGTCGCGGCCGTCATGCTGCTGATCGGCGGCGGCGGAGGCGAGGCCCTCACCGGGCTGCAGAACCTGACCATCCTGGTCGCGGCCCCCTTCACCCTGGTGATGGTGGCGATGTGCGTGGCCCTCATGCGCGACCTGCGGCGCGACCCGCTGATCGTGCGCGGCGAGAAGGGCGAGGAGGCGGTCTCCATGGCCGTCATCGCCGGGCACGAGAAGTACGCGGGCGACTTCGAGATCCGCATCGGCCCGGGCAGCGCCGGCAACCGCCCACCGGAGGGCGGGCCCTGACGAGGAGCCGGCCGGGCGCCGCGCTCCCGGTACCCGCGCGGCCGCCCCCTTCGCCCCGGCCGGAGTGAAAACCACAGGTGGGGCCGGGCGGACACCCCGTAGGATCGACGGTCTGATGACTGCCACCCTCGTAGCCAAGGATCTCGCCGCCGGGCACGGCGACCGCACCCTCTTCTCCGGCCTGGACCTCGTCGTCGCCCCCGGCGACGTCATCGGCCTGGTCGGCGCGAACGGCGCCGGCAAGTCCACGCTGCTGCGACTGCTCGCCGGGCTGGCCGGCCCGGAGCAGGGCGCGGTCAGCCTCAGCCCGCCGCACGCCACCGTCGGGCACCTCCCGCAGGAGCCCGACCGCCGCCCCGGTGAGACGGTGCGCGGCTTCCTGGCCCGGCGCACCGGCGTGGCCGCCGCCCAGGCAGAGCTGGACGCCACCACCCAGGCCCTCGCCGACGGAGCGCCCGGCGCCGACGACGCCTACGCCATCGCCCTGGAGCGCTGGCTCGACCTGGGCGCCGCCGACCTCGACGAGCGCGCCGAGGAGGTCACCGCCTCGCTCGGCCTGGACACCGGCCTGGACCGGCCCATGACCGCGCTCTCCGGCGGCCAGGCCGCCCGCGCCTCGCTGGCCTCGCTGCTGCTCAGCCGCTACGACATCTTCCTGCTGGACGAGCCGACCAACGACCTCGACCTGGACGGACTGCGCCGGCTGGAGGACTTCGTCACCGGCCTGCGGGCCGGCACCGTGCTGGTCAGCCACGACCGCGAGTTCCTCGCCCGTACCGTCCACAAGGTCCTCGAACTGGACCTCGCGCAAGCGCAGGTGACCCTCTTCGGCGGCGGCTACACCGCCTATCTCGAAGAGCGCGAGACCGCCCGGCGGCACGCCCGCGAGCGGTACGAGGAGTACGCCGACACCCGGGCGGCGCTGGAGGCCCGCGCCCGCACCCAGCGCGCCTGGATGGAGAAGGGCGTGAAGAACGCCCGCCGCAAGGCTTCCGACAACGACAAGATCGGCCGCAACGCCCGCGTCGAGACCACCGAGAAGCAGGCCGCCAAGGCCCGGCAGACCGACCGGCTCATCGAGCGGATGGAGGTGGTCGAGGAACCGCGCAAGGAGTGGGAGCTGCGCATGGAGATCGCCGCCGCGCCCCGCTCCGGCTCGGTGGTGGCCACCCTGCGCGGCGCCGAGGTGCGGCGCGGTGACTTCCACCTCGGGCCGGTGGACCTCCAGATCGACTGGGCGGACCGGGTGGCCATCACCGGCGCCAACGGCTCCGGCAAGTCGACCCTGCTCGCGGCCCTCCTCGGCCGCCTCCCGCTGGACCGCGGCGCGGCCTCGCTGGGCAGCGGGGTGGTGGTCGGCGAGGTCGACCAGGCCCGCGCCCTGTTCTTCGGCGGCGAGTCGCTGCTGGACGCCTTCGGGGCGGCCGTGCCGGAGCTGGATCCCGCCGCGGTGCGGACACTGCTGGCGAAGTTCGGCCTCAAGGCCGACCATGTGCTGCGTTCCGCGGCGACCCTCTCGCCCGGCGAGCGCACCCGTGCCGCGCTCGCCCTGCTCCAGGCCCGCGGCGTGAACCTGCTGGTCCTGGACGAGCCCACCAACCACCTCGACCTGCCCGCCATCGAGCAGCTGGAGTCCGCGCTGGCCTCCTACCCGGGAACGCTGCTGCTGGTGACGCACGACCGGCGGATGCTTGACGCTGTGCGCACGACGCGGCAGCTGAGGGTGTCGGGGGGCCGCGTCTCCGAGGGCCGCTGAGGCCGTCGCCGGGGGCTAGCCCCCGGACCCCCAGTCCTCAATCGCCGGACGGGCTTGAAATACCCCGGTCGGGCTTGAATTTCTGCCTGCGACGGGCGGAAGAACAAGCCTCTCCGGCGATTGAGGAGCGGGGTACGGGGCGGAGCCCCGGAAAAAGAGCTACAGCAGGCCGGCCCGCCGCAGCGCGTCCGCCATCGCCCCGTTCGCCGGAGCCGCCGCGTCCCGGTTACCGCCACCGCCGCCACCGCCGCCGCGCGACTCCCGCCCGCTGCCCCGCCGCTGCTGCGGCGCGCCGCGCCGGGGGCCACCGCGCTCGCCCCGCTCACCGCGGTCCCGGCCGGCGCCAGCGCCGGCACCGGCACCGGCCTGCGCGGCCGCGTCGTCGTCCAGCCGGAGCGTCAGCGAGATCCGCTTGCGCGGGATGTCGACGTCCAGGACCTTCACCTTCACGATGTCGCCCGGCTTCACCACGTCCCGCGGGTCCTTGACGAACGTCTTGGACATCGCCGAGACGTGCACCAGACCATCCTGGTGGACGCCGATGTCGACGAAGGCCCCGAAGGCCGCCACATTGGTGACCACGCCCTCCAGGACCATTCCGGGCGCCAGGTCGCCGAGCTTCTCGACGCCCTCCTTGAAGGTCGCGGTCTTGAACGCCGGGCGCGGGTCGCGGCCCGGCTTCTCCAGCTCGCGCAGGATGTCGGTCACCGTCGGCAGACCGAACTTCTCGTTGACGAAGTCGGCCGGCCTCAGCGAGCGCAGCACGGTGGAGTCGCCGACCAGCGCGGCGACCTCCCCGCCCACCGACTTCACCATGGCCCGCACCACCGGATAGGACTCCGGGTGCACGCTGGAGGCGTCCAGCGGGTCGTCCCCGCCGCGGATCCGCAGGAAGCCCGCGCACTGCTCGTACGCCTTCGGGCCCAGCCGGGCCACGTCCTTGAGCGCCTTGCGGGACCGGAACGGCCCGTTCGCGTCACGGTGCGCCACGATGTTCTCGGCCAGGCCCGCGCCGATGCCCGAGACCCGGGCGAGCAGCGGAGCGGACGCGGTGTTCACGTCCACCCCCACGCCGTTGACGCAGTCCTCGACGACCGCGTCCAGCGAACGCGAGAGCTTCACCTCGGACAGATCGTGCTGGTACTGGCCGACTCCGATCGACTTCGGGTCGATCTTGACCAGTTCGGCCAGCGGGTCCTGGAGGCGTCGGGCGATGGAGACCGCGCCGCGCAGCGACACATCGAGACCCGGCAGCTCCTGCGAGGCGAACGCGGAGGCGGAGTACACCGACGCGCCGGCCTCCGAGACCATCACCTTCGTCAGCTTCAGCTCCGGGTGCCGGCTGATCAGTTCACCGGCGAGCTTGTCGGTCTCCCGGGAGGCGGTGCCGTTGCCGATGGCGACCAGTTCGACGGCGTGCTCCTTGGCCAGCCGGGCGAGCCTGGCCAGCGAGTCGTCCCACTTGTTCTGCGGCACATGCGGATAGACGGTGTCGGTGGCCACGACCTTGCCGGTGGCGTCCACCACGGCGACCTTCACCCCGGTACGGAAACCGGGGTCCAGGCCCAGGGTGGCGCGGGTGCCCGCCGGGGCGGCCAGCAGCAGGTCCCGCAGATTGGCGGCGAAGACGCGCACCGCCTCGTCCTCCGCGGCGGTGCGCAGCCGCAGCCGCAGGTCGATGCCGAGGTGGACCAGGATGCGGGTGCGCCAGGCCCAGCGCACGGTGTCCGCCAGCCACTTGTCGGCGGGCCGGCCGCGGTCGGCGATGCCGAAGCGCCGGGCGATGATCGGCTCGTACGAGGAGGGGCCGGGCTCCGCGGCGGGCTCCTCCGGCTCCAGGGTGAGGTCGAGGACCTCCTCCTTCTCGCCGCGCAGCATGGCCAGCACCCGGTGGGAGGGCAGCTGGGTGAACGGCTCGGCGAAGTCGAAGTAGTCGGCGAACTTCGCGCCTGCCTCCTCCTTGCCCTCCCGCACCCTGGTCGCCAGCCGGCCCCGGCCCCACATCCGCTCACGCAGCTCGCCGATGAGGTCCGCGTCCTCCGCGAAGCGCTCGGTGAGGATGGCCCGCGCGCCCTCCAGCGCGGCTGCCGGATCCGCGACGCCCTTGTCCGCGTCGACGAACGCGGCCGCGGCGGCGAGCGGCTCCACCGACGGGTCCCCGAGCAGCCCGTCGGCGAGCGGCGCGAGGCCCGCTTCGCGCGCGATCTGCGCCTTGGTACGCCGCTTCGGCTTGAAGGGCAGGTAGATGTCCTCCAGCCGGGCCTTGGAGTCGGCGGCCAGGATCTGCCGCTTGAGCGCCTCGTCGAGCTTGCCCTGCGACTGGACCGAGTCGAGGATCGCGGCCCGGCGATCCTCCAGCTCCCGCAGATAGCGGAGCCGCTCCTCGATCGTCCGCAACTGGGCGTCGTCGAGCATCTCGGTCGCTTCCTTGCGGTAGCGCGCGATGAACGGCACGGTCGAGCCGCTGTCGAGCAGCTCGACAGCGGCCTTGACCTGCCGCTCCCTTACGCCGATCTCCTCGGCGATCCTGCCTTCGATGGACGTCGTCACGATCACGCTCGGCTTCCTTGTCATCCCGTCCACTTAGCGGTCTGCATTGTGGCAGGTGACGGAGGCGGGGCGATCGAGGCGGGTCAGACATGCCGACGGCGCGCCCCGCCGCCGCCACGGGAACCCCCGCCGAAGAGTCGGGCGAGAGCGCGGAAGGGCAGCGTGACGACGTCGGCGAGGGTCGAGCCGATGGCACGCAGCACATCGGCGATGGCGCGGAACATGATTCCTCCCGGCAGCGAGTCGCCTCCGTGCGGAGGCGCGGATGCCGGTCGGGTAACCGCCCACCCGTTCGGTAAACCCCGCCCGCCCGGGTGGGCCACGGGTCCCGCGGGCGCGCGTCAGCCGGCGCTGCGGAGGTCGGCCGGGAAGGCCCCCGCCGCGACCGCCGTGGTGGTGAACGCGCCGGCCAGCTCGGTGAGCCGTTCGACCCCGGGGGCGCCCAGGTGCTCGTACGGCGCCCGGTCCAGCCGGTCCGTCTCGTTCTCCAGCGCCTTGCGCAGCTGAGTGCCCGCATCGGTCAGCCGGCCCGCGGCGTCCATCAGTCCCCGCTCGCGCAGCCGGTCCTCCGCCGCCTGCCACTCCTCGTCCGTCCAGCCGCGGGTGGCCTGGAGCCATTTGCGCGACGGGCCGTGGCCGCTGGCGGTGTGGCTGGCCAGTGCTTCGACGGGGTCCAGCCCGGCGGCCACCAGGGCCATCAGATGCCCGTCGCCACGGTGCTCGCGCAGCAGCGTCGCGGCGTGCCACAACGCCAGGTGAGGGGCGTCGGGGACGGGCAGGTCGGCGTGGGCCGAGTAGAGCGGACGGGCCGCGCGCGAGCACGCCTCGGTGGCGCGCAGCGCCAGCTCGGCGGCCTCCGCCATCTCCTTGGAGGCGATCACCTCCTCGCCGAGCAGCCGCCCCAGCACCGCGTCGACGGCGCGCAGCCGGATGTCGAGCGCCGCCTGCGGGGAGACGACCTCCCAGGCGGCGGGCAGGTGCCGTGCCACGAGCTCGTACTTGAAGTTGTGGAAGGTCGCGGTCACGGTGCCCGGGCCGACTGGACCCAGCGCCGCCGAGCGGGCGACGAAGTAGGCGGCGGAGCGCTCCGGAAGGCCGAGCGCCGAGAGCTCCCGGTGGTAGTCGGGGGCGAAGTAGACGGCGGAGTGCAGGGGGTTGATGACGTGGTGACAGCGGCGGCCGGCGCGGTCGGGCAGTGAAGTCATGCCCGCACGTTACTCGCGGGTATCGGGAACGACCAGCCCCTCCGCGGTCCGGCGCGGAGCCCGGAGGCGTCAGTGCCGGGGTGGTGTCCAGGTGAAGCGCGGCGTCCGGCGTTCCAGGAAGGCGCTCACGCCCTCCCTCTCGTCGTCGCTGCCGCGCGCCTGCTCGGCCCAGTACGCGATGCGGGCCGGGTCGGCCGGGCCCGCGGCGAACTCCTTGGCCGCCGCCTGCGTCAGCTGCGAACGGGAGGCCAGTACCGCGGCGAACTCGGTGACCCGCTTGTCCAGCGCGCCCGCCGGCAGCACCTCGTCCACCAGTCCGGTGCGCAGCGCCCGGTCCGCGTCGATCAACTCGGCCGAAAAGAGCAGGTATTTGGCGGTGGCCGGGCCTACCAGCTCCACCAGTCGCCGGGTCGAGGACGCCCCGTAGACGATGCCGAGCCGCGCCGGGGTGATCCCGAACCGGCTGCCCTCCTCGGCGAACCGCAGGTCGCAAGCGGCCGCCAGCTGGCAGCCGCCGCCCACGCAGAAGCCCCGGATCGCGGCGAGGGTCGGCTTGGGGAAGGCGGCGAGCGCCTCCTCGGCGGCCACCGCCAGCCCCTTGGCCTCGCTCGACCCGGCCAGCCCCGAGATGTCCGCGCCCGCGCAGAAGGTGTCCCCGGCGCCGGTGAGGACCAGGGCCCGCACGGCCGGGTCGGCGGCGTAGTGCGCCAGCAGGGCGGGCAGCTCGCGCCACATGCCGGCCGTCATCGCGTTGCGCTTGGCGGGGTTGCGGATGACGACGGTCGCGACGCCGTCCGCGCTCGCGTGCTCCAGGCCGGGCTCCATGGGCTCCATGCGGCGGATCGTATCCGGCCCCCTCGGCCGGACGGCGCCGGTACCCGGGATCACGGGCGGTCACCGGGGGCGCAGGCGAGCGCTCCCGGAGCCGGAAGTAGTCGATCGGGAGCTGTCAGAGGTCTGGCTGATGGGCGCGAAATCGGTCAGATGCCATCGATACCCGCTGACTTGTGTTCAGTGGCCCAGGCCATGCCCGGTGATTCCCAACACTCGACGTGAGCGGTCGGGCTGCGGCTGGGGGTACCGCCCAGCGGCGGGCCCCAGGGCCTGGCGGCCCGGGCGGCGTCCCCAGGGGGAGGGTGGGTATCGGACATGGAGATCCTGGGGAGCGTCCCTCCGGACCATGGACGGACGGCGCCCCGCGCGCCGATGACGTACGAGGGGGCCTGGCGCTTCACCGCCCCCGCGCTGGACTCCTCCGTGCCGCAGGCCCGGCACGCGGTGCGCGACCTGCTGCTCCACCAGCGGGTGCCGACCGGCGGCGATCTGCTGCCCAACCTGCTGCTGATCGTCTCCGAGCTGGTGACCAACGCCGTCCGGCACGCGGCGCTGCTCTCCCCGCAGATCGCGATCGAGGTGTCCATCGGCCCCGACTGGGTGCGCGTCGCGGTGGAGGACAACCACCCCTACCGGCCCACTCCGCTGGCGGCGGACCACTGCGGGACCGGCGGGCGCGGGCTGCTGCTCGTCCAGGCCATCACCAGCGAGGCGGGAGGGGTCTACGACGTCGAGCACACCGCCGGCGGCGGCAAGGCGGTGTGGGCCGCCCTGCCGCTCGTCCCGGGGCGCTCGGCCGCCGCACACACCGCACCCGGCGTGGCGGCCACTCCGGTCGCGCCCGTCACGCCCGCCACCCCCGTCGCGCCGGCCGCCCCCGTTACGCCGGTCGCTCCCGTCGTGGCGCCGGTCACCAACCCGCGCCGGGCCCGGTGATCTCCCGGATCACCGGCCGCGCCGCGTCGAGCACGGTCATGAACCACGCCGAGAACGGACCTCTCTCGCGCAGCGCGCGCAGCTCGTCCGGGGTCACGAAGGCCGTCTCGCCGACCTCCTCCGGATCCGGCCGCGGCGTCGCCCGCAGCACCCCCGCGAACAGGTGGTTGTACTCCTGCTCGACCAGTCCGGAGGCCGGATCCGGGTGGTTGTAGCGGACCGTGCCCGCCTCCCGCAGCAGCGCGGGCGCCACCCCCAGCTCCTCGCCGGTGCGCCGGGCCGCCGCCACGAACGGCGGCTCCCCGGGGTAGGGGTGGCCGCAGCAGGTGTTCGACCAGACACCGGGGGAGTGGTACTTGCCCGGTGCCCGGCGCTGGAGCAGCAGCCGCCCCTCGTCGTCGAAGAGGAAGACCGAGAAGGCGCGGTGCAGGCGGCCCGGCGGCAGATGGGCGGAGAGCTTCTCCGCGGTGCCGATGGTCACACCCGTCTCGTCGACCAGTTCGAGCATGATCGGGTCCGTGGATCCGGTCGGTGCGGTGGCCGCACCGGCGGCGGTGTCGGCGGTACGCCCATGTGCGCGTGTGATCGGCATGACCATCCTCATTGTCGGTCGGGAGCCTTCAAGTCTGGCAAATCTCGCCCGCTTGACGGCGGGTTCTCACAGGTCGCGGGAACGGTTGTCGAGACGGTTGTCTACAGGCACGGCCGGGCCTCGTGCTCAGCATGTCCACCAGGCTCCAGTTGGAACGTGCAATGCCTGACATCGAAATGTTCGCCGAGGCAGCCCTGAAGATCGTGGAGCATCCGCTCGTGGCCCCTCGCGTCCAGTACGTCCGGGCTGATCACGACATGTGCGGACAGCACCCGCAGCCCCGAGGTGATGGTCCAAACGTGGAGGTCGTGCAGGTCCTCGACGCCCGCTACGGCCAGGATGTGACTGCGCACCTCGGCCATGTCGACATCCCGGGGCGCCGCCTCCAGCAGCACGTCCAGCGTCTCCCGCAGCAGCTTCCAGGTGCGCGGCACGATCATCAGCGCGATCACCAGCGAGGCCACCGGGTCCGCCGCCTGCCAGCCCGTCGCCACGATGACCACGGCCGAGACGATGACCGCCACCGAGCCCAGCGCGTCCGCCAGCACCTCCAGGAAGGCGCCCCGCACGTTCAGGCTCTCCTGCTGGCCGGGCAGCAGCAGAGCCAGCGACACCGCGTTCGCGGCCAGGCCGATCGCGCCGAAGACGATCGTCAGCCCGCCCTCGGTGCCCGCCGGGGACACCAGCCGGCGCACCGCCTCGATCAGGACGTAGCCGCCCACCCCGAACAGCAGCAGGCAGTTCCCCAGCGCGGCCAGGATCTCCGCCCGCGCCCAGCCGTAGGTCCGCTGGGCGCTCGGCGGCCGGCCCGCGACGTGGATCGCCAGCAGCGCCATGGCCAGCCCCACCGCGTCGGTCGCCATATGGCCGGCGTCCGCCAGCAGCGCCAGCGAACCGGCCACCAGCCCACCGACGATCTCCACGGCCATCACCAGCAGCGTGATGGCCAGCGCGCACCGCAGCCGCCACCGGTGCGCGGCCGCGGCGGTGCCGTGACCGTGGCCGTGGCCAGCGCCCATGATGCTCCTCCCGCTCAGCTCACCGGTGCTCCCAGTGAACTACGGCGGCAGGCCGGGTCAGCCGCGCCGCGCCTCCGGATGGTGCAGGCACCACCCTTCCCACGCCGACTCGACCATCGACCGCACATCGTGCCGGGCGTGCCAGCCCAGCTCCTTGCCGATCAGCTCGGCGGACCCCACCACGCGCGCCGGGTCACCCGCCCGGCGCGGCTCGACCAGCGGCCGAAGCCCCGTGCGGCCGGTGACCTCGCCGATGAGATCGGCCATCTCGCGCACCGAGACGCCCTGGCCGGTGCCGATGTTCACGGTCAGATCCCCGGCGACGTCCTGCCCGGCGAGCCGGCGGGCCACCGCGAGATGGGCCTCGGCCAGGTCCTCGATATGGATGTAGTCACGGACGCAGGTGCCGTCCGGTGTGGGGTAGTCGGCGCCGAAGATCCGCGGCGCCTCGCCGCGGGTGATCCGGTCGAACATCATCGGCACGATGTTGAAGATCCCGGTGTCCGCCAGCTCGGGCCGTGCCGCCCCGGCCACGTTGAAGTAGCGCAGGCAGGCCGTGGAGATGCCGTGCGCCGCGCCGGTGGCCCGCACCAGCCACTCGCCCGCCAGCTTGGTCTCGCCGTAGGGGTTCACCGGCGCGCAGGGCAGGTCCTCGGTGACCAGGTCCACATCCGGCATGCCGTAGACGGCGGCGGAGGAGGAGAAGACGAAGTTGCCGATCCCGGCCGCGACGACCGCCTCCAGCAGCACGGTCAGCCCGTGCACGTTCTCCCGGTAGTAGCGCAGCGGCTGCTCCACGGACTCCGCGACCTGCTTGCGCGCCGCCAGGTGCACCACCCCGGTCACGCCGAGGTCGGCGAAGGTCGCGTCCAGCAGCTCACGGTCGAGCGTGGACCCGGTCACCAGCGGAACGCCGGCCGGCAGCCGCCCCGGGATGCCGCTGGACAGATCGTCCAGCACGGCGACCCGCTCGCCGGCCTCCGCCATGACCCGCACTACATGCGCCCCGATATATCCGGCACCACCGGTGATCAGCCATGTCATGACGGCACCCTATCCACCGGGGCCGGGGGCGGGCGTTTGTCGGGGGAGCGCGGATCCACCATGATGATCGCGGCAGGCGCAACCGTCAGTCACCCGATCGCGGAGTGAATGTGCGGTGAACGGGTGCTTCTATCCATCCGATAGCCTCTGCCGACGTGCCGCCCGCCCCGCGCAGGGCTTCAGGCGTGCGCCGCCCGCTGCCCGCGTGCTGGGGACAGCCGTGGCCCGGCGTCGCCGCCATGCCAGATGCCAAGGAGTGAGTTCGTCTGTCGACCGCCATTCTCACCGGTCCACCGGTCGTCGGCTCGTCCCTCGCGGACGACCTCCGGTCGCTGGGGTTCGACGTGCGTATGGCGGCTGACGCCGCCGGTATCGCGACCGAGCTGGCCGCGGTGCCTGCCGGCGAGCGCGTCGCCCTGGTGGACCCCCGCTTCCTCGGCCACGTCCACAGCCTGCGCCTGGGCCTCACCGACCCCCGCTTCCCCGCGGCGGCGATCCCGGGTGCGCTGACGGTCCAACCCGAAGCACGCGCCACGCTGACCACCGTTGTGGGCAGTCGTTCCGCAGGGGCGATGGGGGCACCTCCCAGCGGTAGCTGGGGGAGGGTGGGCACAACCCGGCCACCGGCCGGCAGCCTCGCACGAGACGGGCTGGGCAATGGCGATGGCGCGTCGCCGGCTGCGGGCACATCGCCGGATCAGCTGGCAGCCGGCCTGGACGCCGCAGGCGTCAGCGTGCACCGGCCCGAGCTCGGCGTCCTCGTCGCCGTCGTCCCCACCGAGCCGGAAGCCCGCGCCAGGACGCGGGCCGACATCGCCGCGGTCGACGACGAAGAGGTACGGCTGCGCAGCGCCGTGAAGTCCCGCGACGGGTTCTTCACCACCTTCTTCATCAGCCCGTACTCCCGCTACGTCGCCCGCTGGTGCGCCCGCCGCGGCCTCACCCCCAACCACGTCACCACCGCCTCGCTGCTCACCGCGCTCATCGCGGCCGGCTGCGCGGCCACCGGCACCCGGCCCGGCTTCGTCGCGGCCGGCGTGCTGCTGATCGCCTCCTTCGTGCTGGACTGCGCCGACGGCCAGCTGGCCCGCTACTCGCTGCAGTACTCCACGCTCGGGGCCTGGCTGGACGCCACCTTCGACCGGGCCAAGGAGTACGCCTACTACGCGGGCCTGGCGCTGGGCGCGGCGAACAGCGACGGCGGCGACGACGTCTGGGCCCTCGCGCTCGGCGCCATGGTGCTGCAGACCTGCCGCCATGTCGTCGACTTCTCCTTCAACGAGGCGAACCACGACGCCACCGGCAACACCAGCCCCACCGCCGCCCTCTCCGACCGGCTCGACAGCGTGGGCTGGACGGTCTGGGCGCGCCGCATGATCGTGCTGCCGATCGGCGAGCGCTGGGCGATGATCGCCGTCCTCACCGCCGTCACCACCCCGCGCGTCACCCTGACAGTGCTGCTCATCGGCTGTGCGCTCGCCGCCTGCTACACCACCGCCGGCCGGGTGCTGCGCTCGCTCACCCGCAAGGCCCGCCGCACCGACCGGGCGGCGGAGGCGCTGGCCGACCTGGCCGACTCCGGGCCGCTCGCCGAAGGCTTCGCCGCCGCCTTCAAGAACCCCGCCCGCGCGCTGCCCGGCTTCGCGGCCCCGGCCGTGGCGCTGCTCGGCGCGGTGGCCGTCGTCACCGTGGCGGGTACCACATCCTTCGGCGGACCCTGGCCGCTGATCGCCGCCCTCGGCTACGCGCTCGCCTCGGGCCTCGCCGTCGCCCGGCCGCTGAAAGGCCCGCTGGACTGGCTGGTACCGCCCTTCTTCCGGGCGGCGGAATACTGCACCGTACTGGTGCTTGCGGCCCGATCCGGGGTGAACGGGGCATTGCCTGCGGCTTTCGGCCTCGTGGCGGCCGTCGCCTACCATCACTACGACACGGTGTACCGCATCCGCGGTGGCACCGGTGCGCCGCCGCGCCGACTGGTGCGGCTGATCGGCGGGCACGAGGGGCGGACCCTGGCCGTCACGGCCGCCGCAGCCCTCTGGCAGGACCAAGGCTTCACCATCGCGCTGACGGCCCTCGCGGGGGCCCTGGCGCTGGCAGTGCTCATCGAGAGCATCCGCTTCTGGGTGTCCTCCGGAGCACCCGCAGTACACGACGAAACAGGAGAACCCGCATGATCGGCCTCGTGCTGGCCGCCGGCGCCGGACGGCGTCTGCGTCCCTACACCGACACCCTTCCCAAGGCCCTGGTGCCGGTCGGCCCGGAGGGGCAGGAGGACAGCCTCACCGTCCTCGACCTGACCCTGGGCAACTTCGCGGAGGTCGGTCTGACCGAGGTCGCGATCGTCGTCGGCTACCGCAAGGAGGCCGTGTACGCGCGCAAGGAGGCCCTTGAGGCGAAGTACGGCCTCAAGATCACCCTGATCGACAACGACAAGGCCGAGGAGTGGAACAACGCCTACTCCCTGTGGTGCGCCCGTGACGCCATCCAGCACAGCGTGATCCTCGCCAACGGCGACACCGTGCACCCGGTCTCCGTCGAGAAGACCCTGCTCGCCGCCCGCGGCAACGGCCAGAAGATCATCCTCGCCCTCGACACGGTGAAGCAGCTCGCCGACGAGGAGATGAAGGTCATCGTGGACCCCGAGAAGGGCGTCCAGCGCATCACCAAGCTGATGGACCCGGCCGAGGCCACCGGCGAGTACATCGGCGTCACCCTCATCGAGGGCGAGGCCGCCGCCGACCTGGCCGACGCCCTGAAGGTGACCTTCGAGCGCGACCCCGACCTCTACTACGAGGACGGCTACCAGGAGCTGGTCAACCGCGGCTTCAAGGTCGACGTGGCCCCGATCGGCGACGTCAAGTGGGTCGAGATCGACAACCACGACGACCTCGCGAAGGGCCGTGAGATCGCGTGCCAGTACTGACCCGACTCATCCCCTCCCCGGTCGTCGTCGACATCCGTGCCGGGGCCCTGGATGACCTCGCGGGGGTCCTGGCCGACCAGCGCATCTCCGCCTCGGGGAAGCTGGCCATCGCCATCAGCGGCGGTTCCGGGGCGGTGCTGCGCGAGCGGCTCGCCCCGGCGCTGCCCGGCGCCTCCTGGTACGAGGTCGGCGGCGGCACGCTGGACGACGCGATCAAGCTCGCCGACGCGATGAAGTCCGGGCACTACGACGCGGTCGTGGGCCTGGGCGGCGGCAAGATCATCGACTGTGCGAAGTTCGCCGCGGCCCGGATCGGCCTGCCGCTGGTCGCCGTCGCGACGAACCTCTCGCACGACGGTCTGTGCTCGCCGGTCGCCACGCTGGACAACGACGCGGGCCGCGGCTCGTACGGCGTCCCGAACCCGATCGCGGTCGTCATCGACCTCGACGTCATCCGCGAGGCCCCGGTCCGGTTCGTCCGATCCGGCATCGGCGACGCGCTCTCCAACATCTCCGCCGTCGCGGACTGGGAGCTCTCCCACCGCGAGACCGGCGAGCAGATCGACGGACTGGCCGCCGCGATAGCGCGCCAGGCCGGCGAGGCCGTGCTGCGGCACCCCGGCGGGGTCGGCGACGACGGCTTCCTGACCGTGCTCGCCGAGGGCCTGGTGCTCACCGGCATCTCGATGTCGGTCGCCGGGGACAGCCGTCCGGCCTCCGGCGCCTGCCACGAGATCAACCACGCCTTCGACCTGCTCTTCCCCAAGCGCGCCGCCAGCCACGGCGAGCAGTGCGGCCTCGGCGCGGCCTTCGCGATGCACCTGCGGGGTGCCCGCGAGGAGTCCGCGCTGATGGCCGAGGTGCTGCACCGGCACGGGCTGCCCGTGCTGCCGGAGGAGATCGGCTTCACCGCGGACGAGTTCGTCCAGGTGGTGGAGTTCGCGCCGCAGACCCGCCCCGGGCGCTACACCATCCTGGAGCACCTGGACCTGTCCACCGACCAGATCAGGGACGCATACGCCGACTATGCCAAAGCTGTCAGTCAAGCCATCCGTGGCTGAACTCCGCCCGGTCGTTCACCCCGAGGGCGTGAAGGACCGGCGGAGCGGTGAGCACTGGATGGGACGCCTCTACATGCGTGAGGTGTCCCTGCGGGTCGACCGCCACCTGGTGAACACCAGGATCACGCCCAACCAGCTCACGTACCTGATGACCGTCTGCGGTGTCCTCGCTGCCCCGGCGCTGCTGGTGCCGGGGATACCGGGGGCGGTGCTCGGCGTCGTCATGGTCCAGCTCTACCTGCTGCTGGACTGCGTCGACGGCGAGATCGCCCGCTGGCGGAAGCAGTACTCGCTGGGCGGTGTCTACCTGGATCGCGTGGGCGCCTACCTGACCGACGCCGCCGTGCTCGTCGGCTTCGGCCTGCGCGCCGCCGACCTGTGGGGCAGCGGCCGCATCGACTGGCTGTGGGCGTTCCTGGGCACCCTCGCCGCCCTCGGCGCCATCCTGATCAAGGCCGAGACCGACCTCGTCGGTGTCGCCCGCCACCAGGGCGGCCTGCCGCCGGTGAAGGAAGCCGCGTCCGAGATGCGCTCCTCCGGCATGGCGCTGGCCCGCAAGGCCGCCGCCGCCTTCAAGTTCCACCGCCTGATCCTCGGCATCGAGGCGTCCCTGCTGATCCTGGTGCTGGCCATCGTCGACCAGGCTCGCGGCGATCTGTTCTTCTCCCGGCTCGGCGTCGCGGTGCTGGCCGGTATCGCACTGCTGCAGACCGTGCTGCACCTGGTGTCCATCCTCGCCTCGAGCAGGCTCAAGTGAGCGCGGGCACCCTGAAGGTCGGCGCGGTTGTCCTCACCATGGGCAACCGCCCCGACGACGTGCGCGCCCTGCTCGACTCGGTCGCCGCGCAGGAGGGCGAGCCGATCGAGGTCGTCGTCGTCGGCAACGGCTCGCCGCTGCCCGCGTACGACGTCCCGGGCCTGACCGTGCGGACCGTCGAGCTGCCGGAGAACGTCGGCATCCCGGCCGGCCGCAATGTCGGCATAGAGGCCTTCGGCCCCGGCGGCCGCGACGTCGACGTGCTGCTCTTCCTCGACGACGACGGACTGCTGCCCGAGAAGGACACCGCCGAGCTGTGCCGGCAGGCGTTCGCCGCCGACCCGAAGCTGGGCATCATCACCTTCCGGATCGCCGATCCGCTGACCGGCACCACCCAGCGCCGCCATGTGCCGCGGCTGCGCGCCTCCGACCCGATGCGCTCCTCCCGCGTCACCACCTTCCTCGGCGGCGCCAACGCGGTCCGCACCACGGTCTTCACCCAGGTCGGCGGGTTGCCGGACGACTTCTTCTACGCCCACGAGGAGACCGACCTCGCCTGGCGGGCGCTGGACGCCGGCTGGATGATCGACTACCGGTCGGACATGGTGCTGCACCACCCGGCCACGGCACCGAGCCGGCACGCGGTCTACCACCGGATGGTCGCCCGGAACCGGGTCTGGCTCGCCCGCCGCAACCTGCCCGCCGTGCTGGTCCCGGTCTACCTGGGCGTCTGGATGCTGCTCACCCTGCTCCGCAAGCCGTCCAAGGACGCCCTGCGGGCATGGTTCGGCGGATTCCGGGAAGGGTGGAAGACTCCCTGCGGTCCCCGCCGTCCCATGAAGTGGCGTACGGTGTGGCGCCTGACCCGACTGGGTCGACCTCCTGTCATCTGACAAGCTCTGATCGACGAGCATCGGGAGCACCCGGGGCGAGGCCCCGGCACCGCCCCGACGAGGACGAAAGTGTCAACTGTGAGCGAGACTACGCACGACAGTGCGGTCGCGGCCATGAGTGCCCCGCCATCACCCGACGACGGGCTGACCCCCGCCCAGCTGGCGCAGAAGTACGGGCTGAACGTCAGCGGCGCGCGGGTGGGCCTGCGCGACTACGTCCGGGAGCTGTGGGGCCGGCGCCACTTCATCCTGGCCTTCTCGCAGGCCAAGCTCACCGCGCAGTACAGCCAGGCCAAGCTCGGCCAGCTGTGGCAGGTGGCCACCCCGCTGCTGAACGCGCTGGTGTACTACCTGATCTTCGGGCTGATCCTGAACGCCAGCCGGGGCATGGACAAGAACACCTACATCCCCTTCCTGGTGACGGGTGTCTTCGTCTTCACCTTCACCCAGAGCTCGGTGATGGCGGGCGTCCGCGCGATCTCGGGGAACCTCGGCCTGGTGCGGGCCCTGCACTTCCCCCGTGCCGCACTGCCGATCTCCTTCTCCCTCCAGCAGCTCCAGCAGCTGCTGTTCTCGATGATCGTGCTGGTCATCGTCTCGGTGAGCTTCGGCAGCTACCCGAGCCTGTCCTGGCTGCTGATCATCCCGGCGCTGGCGCTGCAGTTCGTGTTCAACACCGGTCTCGCGCTGATCATGGCCCGGCTGGGTTCCAAGACGCCGGACCTCGCGCAGCTGATGCCGTTCATCCTGCGGACGTGGATGTACGCCTCGGGCGTGATGTTCTCCATCCCGCACATGCTCAAGGACAAGCCGGGCTGGATCGCCGACGCCCTCCAGTGGAACCCGGCCGCGATCTTCATGGACCTGATGCGGTTCGCGCTGATCGACGACTACAGTTCCTCGAACCTGCCGCCGCACGTCTGGGCGGTGGCACTCGGCTGGGCGGTCCTCTTCGGCGCCGGCGGCTTCGTGTACTTCTGGAAGGCAGAGGAGCAGTACGGCCGTGGCTGAGCAGACCCCCGAAGCGAACCGGAGCAGGGCCGCCGACGGCGGCCGCATCCCCACCGTGATCGCCGACGATGTGCACATCGTCTACAAGGTCAACGGCGGCGCCCGCGGCAAGGGCAGCGCCACCGCGGCGCTGAACCGGATCGTCCGCCGCAAGGACGCGCCGGGCATGCGCGAGGTGCACGCCGTCCGCGGTGTCACCTTCGTCGCCTACCGGGGCGAGTCGATCGGGCTGATCGGCTCCAACGGATCGGGCAAGTCCACCCTGCTCAAGGCGGTGGCCGGACTGCTGCCCACGCACAGCGGCAAGGTCTACACCGACGGGCAGCCCTCGCTGCTGGGCGTCAACGCGGCGCTGATGAACGATCTGACCGGCGAGCGGAACGTCATGCTCGGCGGCCTGGCCATGGGCATGTCGCGGGAGCAGATCCGCGAGCGCTACCAGCAGATCGTCGACTTCTCCGGGATCAACGAGAAGGGCGACTTCATCACGCTGCCGATGCGCACCTACTCCTCCGGCATGGCGGCCCGGCTCCGCTTCTCGATCGCCGCGGCCAAGGACCACGACGTGCTGATGATCGACGAGGCGCTGGCCACCGGTGACCGGAAGTTCCAGAAGCGCTCCGAGGCCCGCATCCGCGAGCTGCGCAAGGAGGCGGGCACCGTCTTCCTGGTCAGCCACAACAACAAGTCGATCCGGGACACCTGTGACCGGGTGCTGTGGCTGGAGAAGGGCGAGCTGCTGATGGACGGCCCGACCGACGAGGTCATCAAGGCGTACGAGAAGGAGACCGGCAAGTAGCCGGCCCACCGCCCCGGCCGTCCCGACGCGTCCGCATCGTGGACGGCTTTCCCCAAGGCCCCGACCGGCACTCCGGCGGGGCCTTGAGCCTTTCACGGGGCCGTGCGCACGGCCCCGCGAAGACAGCACGCCCGGGCGACCTTCCGTACGTACGTGCTGTCGTAGGCGTAAGCTGGCCCGGTGTCCATCCGGACCTTGCCGGACGCATGTCCCAGTCGCCCGTCCGGGGGTGAGTGGTCACCCGCCGCTGACCGGGCGGCGCGGCGTGTCCGGATCGTCCCGATCCTGCTTACCGGTGTAGAACGGGGGATGTGACGGCTTTGGCTAGACGGCCCACCTCCAGCACTCCCGCAGGGCCCGGTCGCCGGGTCCCGTGCTCAGGCGCGGTCCTCACCCCTATGCCTGGCTGTCCACGGTGACCGTGGAGGACGAGCACAGCGGGCCCCCTCTCACGTCGCACAGCCGCTCCGAGCGGCAGGCGCACCCACAGACCGTGCTCGACAAATCCGCGCACGAGAACTTCCCGGTCGCCCCCTTCTTCGTCCCCCGCGCCTGGCGCGCCGACCTCATGGCCATCTACGGCTACGCCCGTCTGGTGGACGACATCGGCGACGGCGACCTGGCCCCGGGCGGCATCGACGCCGAGCTCCTCGGCCTCGACCGGGAGCGGGCCGAGGACCCGTCGGCGATGCTGGACGCCTTCGAAGCGGACCTGCGGAGGGTCTTCACCGCGGGCCGGGAGGAGCCGCGCCACCCGCTGCTGCGCGCCCTGGTGCCCATGGTGCGCCGCTGCGCGCTGACCCCGGCCCCCTTCCTGGGGCTGATCGAGGCCAACCGGCAGGACCAGCGGGTCCGCCGCTACGCCGGATACGCCGACCTCCTCGACTACTGCGAGCTGTCCGCCAACCCGGTGGGCCGGCTGGTCCTGGCCGTCACCGGATCCGTCAGCCCCGAGCGGGTGCGCCACTCGGACCGGATCTGCACGGCGCTGCAGATCGTCGAGCATCTGCAGGACGTCGCCGAGGACCTCCGGCGGGACCGGATCTACCTGCCCGCCGAGGACCTCAAGCGCTTCGGCGTCACGACAAGCGACCTGGCCGCGCGGACCGCCGCACCCGGTGTCCGCGCGCTGATCGCCTTCGAGGCGGAGCGCGCGGGAGCCCTGCTGGACGAAGGGGCCGCGCTGGTCGGAAGCGTCCACGGCAGGCTCAGGCTGCTGCTCGCCGGATTCGTGGCCGGCGGGCGGGCCGCGCTGGGCGCGATCGCGGCCGCGGGACACGACGTCCTCCCAGGACCGCCCAAGCCCACCAAGCTCAGCCTGCTGCGCGAGGTGGGGGCCACACTGCGAAGAGAGGGGTGAACCGGACCGTGGACGGATCTGGGTACGCGTCTCCGCCGGTGCTGGCGGCGTACCGTTACTGCGAAGCCGTGACCGGACAGCAAGCCCGCAACTTCGCCTACGGCATCAGGCTGCTCCCGACCGAGAAACGGTTCGCCATGTCCGCGCTGTACGCCTTCTCCCGCCGGGTCGACGACATCGGCGACGGCGAGCTGCCGCTGGACGCCAAGATCGACCGGCTCGCCGAGACGCGCGCGCTGCTCGGCCGGATCCGGGACGGCTCCGTCGCCGAGGACCACACCGACCCGGTCGCCGTCGCGCTCGCGCACTCCTCCCGCCGCTTCCCGATCCCGCTGAACGGCCTCGACGAGCTGATCGACGGGGTGCTGATGGACGTCGCCGGCCAGACCTACGAGACCTGGGAGGACCTCTCGGTCTACTGCCGGTGCGTGGCCGGCGCCATCGGGCGGCTCTCGCTCGGCGTGTTCGGTACCAAGGGGAGCGCGAGGGATGCCGTTCGCGCCCCCGAGTACGCCGATACCCTCGGCCTCGCTCTCCAACTCACCAATATTCTCAGGGACGTTCGCGAGGACGCCAGGAACGGCCGCACCTATCTGCCCGCCGAGGACCTCGCCAAGTTCGGCTGTCCGCCGATCCTCTCCACCGCCACCGCCCCACCCGAGGCCGACTTCACCGGGCTGGTGCAGTTCGAGGTGAGGCGGGCGAAAGCCCTGTTCAGCGAGGGGATGCAGTTGCTGCCGATGCTCGACCGGCGCAGCGGCGCCTGCGTCGCCGCGATGGCCGGCATCTACCGCAGACTGCTTCGGCGCATCGACCGCGATCCGGCGGCCGTGCTGCGCGGGCGCGTCGCGCTGCCCGTCCACGAGAAGGGCTATGTCGCGCTGCGCGGTCTGGCCGGACTGGATGCCCGGAGCGTCGCCCGGCGCAATGGGAGGGGACAGCCGCGATGATCCGGGCATACATGAGCGAGCGGCACGCCGGCGGACCCGGCCAGGCCGTCCGGACCGCCCTCCAGGAGGTGAGCGCATGACGTCCCGCAGCCCCCAGCGGGACCGGTGCGGCACGCACCCGGCAGGCCGCCCCGGCGGGGCGGCCGCCGTGGTTGTCGGCGGCGGACTGGCCGGCACCGCCACGGCGCTCGCGCTGGCCGACGCCGGGATCTTCGTCACCCTGCTGGAGAGCCGGCCCCGGCTCGGCGGCCTCGCCTTCTCCTTCCGCCGCCCCTCCCCGGCCGGCGAGCTGACCGTCGACAACGGCCAGCACGTCTACCTGCGCTGCTGCACCGCCTACCAGGGATTCCTCGAGCGGATCGGCGCGGCCCGACTCGCCCCGCTCCAGGGCGCGTTGGACGTCCCCGTACTCGACCCGAGCCACCGCGGGAAACCGCGGCTCGGGCGCATCCGGCGCACCGGGCTGCCAGTGCCGCTGCACCTGGCCGCCAGCCTCGCCTCCTACCCTCACCTGTCGCCCGTCGAGCGCCTCAAGGCAGGCCGCGCCGCCCTCGCCCTCAAGGGGCTCGACCCCCTGGACCCGGCCCTGGACGACCTGGACTTCGCCGGCTGGCTGCGCCGGTACGGCCAATCGCCGCGCGCCATCGAGGCGTTGTGGGACCTGGTCGGCGTCGCCACGCTCAACGCCACCGCCGCGGACGCCTCCCTGGCGCTGGCCGCGATGGTCTTCAAGACCGGCCTGCTCAGCGCGGTCGGCGCCGCCGACATCGGCTGGGCGCACGCCCCGCTCGGCGAGCTGCACGACACCCTGGCCCGCGCCGCCCTCGACGCCGCCGGCGTCCGGGTCGAGCTGCGCACCCGGGTCACCGCCATCACCCGCACCGACGAAGGACGCTGGTGCGTCAGCACCGGGAGGGGCCCGCGCGGCGGCGCGCTGCCGGCAGCCGACGCCGTGGTGCTCGCCGTGCCCCCGCGGGAGGCCCACGGGCTGCTGCCGGACGGCGCCCTCGACGACCCCGGCCGGCTGCTGCGCATCGGCACCGCCCCCATCCTCAACCTGCACGTCGTCTACGACCGCAAGGTGCTGCGCCGCCCCTTCTTCGCGGCCGTCGGCAGCCCCGTCCAGTGGGTCTTCGACCGCACCGACTCCTCCGGGCTCAGCCGGCTGCCCGGCGGCGCGGACAGCCAGTACCTGGCCATCTCCCAGTCGGCCGCGCAGGATGACATCGACCGCCCGGTCGGCGAGCTGCGCGAGCGCTACCTGCCCGAGCTGGCGCGGCTGCTGCCGGCCGCCCGGCAGGCCGTCGTCCGCGACTTCTTCGTCACCCGCGAACGCACCGCCACGTTCGCCCCCGCTCCCGGCGTGGGACGGCTGCGGCCGCACGCCGCCACCAACGCGCCCGGCCTCCACCTGGCCGGCGCGTGGACCGCCACCGGCTGGCCGGCGACCATGGAAAGCGCTGTCCGCAGCGGCCTGGAGGCCGCCCGCACGGCCCTTGCCGATCTCGGCCGCCCGCACCCCGACCCTCCGCCCCCCGTCGGCGGACGGACTCCGCAGGAGGCGGTATGAGCACCATCACAGAGAACAGAGGAGAGCCCGTGACCCCGGTGACCCCAGCTGTCGACACCGCGGGCGTCGCCGCGCTGCTGGAGCGCGGACGCACGCTCGCCACGCCGGTGTTGCGCGCCGCTGTGGCCCGGCTCGCGCCGCCCATGGACGCCGTCGCCGCCTATCACTTCGGATGGATCGACATCGACGGCCATCCGGCCGAGGGCGACAGCGGCAAGGCGGTGCGCCCCGCGCTCGCGCTGATCTCCGCGGAGGGAGCCGGCGCCCCCGCCGAGGCCGGCATCCCCGGCGCGGTCGCCGTCGAGCTCGTGCACAACTTCTCGCTGCTCCACGACGACCTGATGGACGGCGACGAGCAGCGGCGCCACCGGGACACCGTGTGGAAGGTGCACGGACCGGCGCAGGCCATCCTGGTCGGGGACGCGCTCTTCGCCCTGGCCAACGAGATACTGCTGGAACTGGGCACCGCGGAGGCCGGCCGGGCCACCCGTCGGCTGACCACCGCGACCCGCAAGCTCATCGACGGCCAGGCGCAGGACATCTCCTACGAGCACCGGGAGCGGGTCTCGGTGGAGGAGTGCCTGGAGATGGAGGGCAACAAGACCGGCGCGCTGCTGGCCTGCGCCGCCTCCATCGGCGCGGTGCTCGGCGGGGCGGACGACCGCACCGCCGACACCCTGGAGCGGTACGGCCTCCACCTGGGGCTGGCCTTCCAGGCGATCGACGACCTGCTCGGCATCTGGGGCGACCCGGTCACCACCGGCAAGCAGACCTGGAGCGACCTGCGCCAGCGCAAGAAGTCGCTGCCGGTGGTGGCCGCTCTGGCGGCCGGCGGCTCCGCCTCCCAGCGACTGGCCGACCTGCTGGCCGCCGACGCCAAGAAGTCCGACGCGGAGTTCACGGACTTCGACGAGGAGGAGTTCGCCACCCGCGCGGCGCTGATCGAGCAGGCGGGCGGACGCGACTGGACCTCCCAGGAGGCCCGCAGGCAGCACGCCACCGCTGTCGCGGCCCTGGATGAAGTGGAACTGCCCGCCACGGTCCGGGCGCAGCTCACCGCGCTCGCCGACTTCGTCGTCGTACGGGAGAGATGATCGCCATCAACCGCATATAGCTCGCAGTCGCCGGCCGGCACCCGCCCGAGGCGCTCCGCACGGAGCCCGGGTGCCGGCCGACGGAAGCCCCAGCACAGCAGAGACCTCACCTGCAAGGGGATGCCATGACAGCGACCACCGTCGAACCCTCCGAGACACCGTCCGAGCCCGCGGCGCTCACCGCCGCCCGGGACGCCACGGCCCGCGCCGTCAAGCATCTGCTGGCGCGCCAGGACCGGGCAGGGTGGTGGAAGGGCGACCTGGAGACCAACGTCACCATGGACGCCGAAGACCTGATGCTCCGCCAGTTCCTCGGCATCCAGGACCGCGCGACCCTGGACGCCGCCGCCCGGCACATCCGCTCCCGGCAGCGCCCGGACGGCCCGTGGGCCACCTTCCACGGCGGCCCCGGAGAGCTCTCCGCCACCATCGAGGCGTATGTGGCCCTGCGGCTTGCCGGGGACCCGCCCGACGCCCCCCACATGACCGCCGCCTCCGCCTGGGTGCGCGAGTCCGGGGGCATCGCCGGCAGCCGGGTCTTCACCCGCGTCTGGCTGGCGCTCTTCGGCTGGTGGCGCTGGGAGGACCTGCCCGAACTCCCGCCCGAGCTCATCTACTTGCCCCCCTGGGTCCCGCTCAACATCTACGACTTCGGCTGCTGGGCCCGGCAGACCATCGTGCCGCTCACCATCGTCTCCGCGAAGCGACCGGTGCGCCCGGCGCCGTTCCCCCTCGACGAGCTGCACGCGGACGCCGGGCGGCCCGTGCCGCCGCGCCCCCGCGCCGCCGCCACCAGCTGGGAGGGCTTCTTCCAGCGGCTGGACCGGGCGCTGCACGCCTACCACAAGGTCGCCATCCGCCCATTGCGCCGGGCGGCGCTGCGCTCGGCGACCCGCTGGATCATCGAGCGCCAGGAGAACGACGGCTGTTGGGGCGGCATCCAGCCGCCCGCCGTCTACTCCGTCATCGCCCTCCACCTGATGGGCTACGACCTCGACCACCCGGTGCTCCGCGCCGGACTGGAGTCGCTGGACCGCTTCGCGGTCTGGCGCGAGGAGCCGGCCGACGGGCCGGACGGCCAGGGCGAGCGCGTCCCGGTCCGCATGATCGAGGCATGCCAGTCCCCGGTGTGGGACACCTGCCTGGCCACCATCGCGCTCGCCGACGCGGGCGTCCCCGCCGACCACCCGGCGCTGGTCAGGGCCGCCGACTGGATGCTGGAGGAGCAGATCACCCGGCCGGGCGACTGGGCGGTGCGGCGTCCGGAGCTGCCCTCCGGCGGCTGGGCCTTCGAATTCCACAACGACGCCTACCCCGACATCGACGACACCGCCGAGGTGGTGCTGGCGCTGCGCCGGGTCCAGCACCCCGACCCCCAGCGGGTCGAGGACGCCATCCGGCGGGCCACCCGGTGGAACCTGGGCATGCAGTCACGGAACGGCGCCTGGGGCGCGTTCGACGTGGACAACACCAGCCCGTTCCCCAACCGGTTGCCGTTCTGCGACTTCGGGGAGGTCATCGACCCGCCGTCGGCGGACGTCACCGCCCATGTCGTGGAGATGCTGGCGTGGGAGGGGCTGGCCCAGGACCCGCGTACCCGCCGCGGTATCGCATGGCTGCTCGCCGAACAGGAGAGCGACGGTTCCTGGTTCGGGCGTTGGGGCACCAACTACGTCTACGGCACCGGATCCGTCGTCCCGGCCCTGGTCGCCGCCGGCCTTCCAGCCTCGCACCCCGCCGTGCGGCGGGCCGTGGCCTGGCTGGAGCGGGTGCAGAACGACGACGGCGGCTGGGGCGAGGACCAGCGCTCCTACCAGGACCCGGTCGGCTGGCGCGGCCGCGGCGCCTCCACCGCCTCCCAGACGGCCTGGGCGCTGCTGGCCCTGCTGTCGGCCGGCGAGCGGGAGAGCAAGGCCGTCGAGCGGGCGGTGACCTGGCTGGCGGACACCCAGACCGAGGACGGCACCTGGGACGAGCCGCAGTTCACCGGCACCGGCTTCCCCTGGGACTTCTCCATCAACTACCACCTCTACCGCCTGGTCTTCCCGGTCACCGCGCTCGGCCGCTACCTGCATGGCGAGCCCGGCCCCAGCGGGCCGCGGAGATCCTGATGTCCTCGGACCCAGCCCCGCCGGCCGCCGCCGTCCCGCTGCTGATCGCCTGCGCGCTGTCCATCGAACGGCTCGCGCTGCGCGCGGGCCACCGGGCAGCCCCGCCCGGCGCCGCCGCGCTGCTCCGCACCGGCATGGGTCCGCAGGCGGCCGAGCGGGCGCTGATCCGCGCGCTCGGCGACGGTGCGGCCGGCTCCGGGGCGGCGGTGATCGCCACCGGCTTCTGCGCTGGCCTGGCCCCCGGAATGCACCCGGGGGATCTGGTCGTCGCGGACGAGACCCGCGACGCCTATGGCCGCACCCCCTGCATCGGCGGTGACACCCTGGTGGCGGCGCTGACCGCCTTGTCCACCGTGCCCGAGGGTGCCGGCCCCGGCCCCCGGCGCACCGTCCACACCGGGCCGGTGGTCGGCTCCGGGCATGTGGTGCGCGGCGCGGAGCGCGCCGAGCTGCGAGCGACCGGGGCCATCGCGGTGGACATGGAGTCCGCCGCGACCCTGCGCACCGCGACCCGCCACGGCCCGCGTCCGGTTGCGGCCGTCCGAGTGGTCGTGGACGCTCCAGAACATGAACTCGTCCGTATCGGCACCTTGCGCGGTGGAATATCGGCTTTCCGCGTACTACGCACAGTGTTCCCGGCGTTCTTTGAATGGCAGCGTTCTCTGCCGCTCCCCCGGAGGTGAGCAAGATGGCCATGCCACTTCGTCAGTCCATCAGGGTCGCGACGTATCTCTTCGAGCAGAAGGTGCTGCGGCGGCGCGAGAAGTTCCCCCTCATCGTGGAGCTCGAACCCCTCTTCGCCTGCAATCTGAAATGTGAGGGATGCGGCAAGATCCAGCACCCGGCAGGCGTGCTCAAGCAGCGTATGCCGGTCGCCCAGGCGGTCGGCGCGGTGCTCGAATCCGGTGCCCCGATGGTCTCCATCGCCGGTGGCGAGCCACTGATGCACCCCCAGATCGACGAGATCGTACGGCAGCTGGTGGCCAGGCGGCGCTACGTCTTCCTGTGCACCAACGCCATGCAGCTGCGGAAGAAGATCGACCGGTTCACCCCCTCTCCCTATTTCGCTTTCGCCGTGCACATCGACGGCCTGCGGGAGCGGCACGACGAGTCGGTCGCGAAGGAGGGAGTGTTCGACGAGGCGGTGGCCGCGATCAAGGAGGCCAAGCGGCGTGGTTTCCGGGTCACCACCAACTCGACCTTCTTCAACACCGACACACCGCAGACCGTCATCGAAGTGCTCAATTTCCTCAATGACGACCTTCGCGTCGACGAGATGATGATCTCGCCCGCCTATGCCTATGAGAAGGCGCCCGACCAGGACCACTTCCTCGGCGTCGAGCAGACCCGCGAGCTGTTCCGCAAGTCCTTCGCCGGTGGCAACCGCCGACGCTGGCGGCTCAATCACAGCCCGCTCTTCCTGGACTTCCTGGAGGGCAAGACAGATTTTCCGTGCACGGCCTGGGGAATCCCCAATTACTCGCTGTTCGGCTGGCAGCGCCCCTGCTATCTGATGGCCGACGGCTATGTCCCCACCTACCGCCAGCTGGTCGAGGAGACCGACTGGGACAAGTACGGGCGCGGCAAGGACCCCCGGTGCGACAACTGCATGGCGCACTGCGGATACGAGCCGACCGCCGTGCTGGCCACCATGGGCTCGCTCAAGGAGTCGCTGCGCGCGGCCCGGGAGACCATCCGCGGAAACGACGGGTGACCCGATGAGCGCAGTGAAGCCGGTCGATCTGGGCATCCCCGGACGCGCGCCGCGGCCGGTGGCCGAACGCCGGGTGAGCCGGAGGATCCAGGTGGGGTCGGTCGCGGTGGGTGGGGACGCGCCGGTGTCGGTGCAGTCGATGACGACGACGGTGACGGCGGATGTCGGTGCGACGTTGCAGCAGATCGCGGAGCTGACGGCGTCGGGCTGCCAGATCGTGCGGGTGGCGTGCCCTTCCCAGGACGATGCCGAGGCGCTGCCGGTCATCGCGAAGAAGTCGCAGATTCCGGTGATCGCCGATATCCACTTCCAGCCGAAGTACGTGTTCGCGGCGATCGACGCTGGGTGTGCGGCGGTGCGGGTGAACCCGGGGAACATCCGGCAGTTCGATGACAAGGTCAAGGAGATCGCGAAGGCGGCCTCGGACGCGGGGGTGCCGATCCGGATCGGGGTGAACGCCGGGTCGCTGGACAAGCGGCTGCTGGAGAAGTACGGCAAGGCCACGCCCGAGGCGCTGGTGGAGTCGGCGTTGTGGGAGTGCTCGCTGTTCGAGGAGCACGGGTTCCGGGACATCAAGATCTCGGTGAAGCACAACGATCCGGTGGTGATGGTCCAGGCGTACCGGCAGCTGGCCGCGCAATGTGACTACCCGCTGCACCTGGGGGTGACGGAGGCGGGGCCGGCGTTCCAGGGCACGATCAAGTCGGCCGTGGCGTTCGGCGCGCTGCTCAGTGAGGGCATCGGCGACACCATCCGGGTTTCGCTCTCGGCGCCGCCGGCGGAGGAGGTGAAGGTCGGTATCCAGATTCTGGAGTCGCTGAACCTGCGCCAGCGTCGGCTGGAGATCGTCTCGTGTCCGTCGTGTGGTCGTGCGCAGGTGGATGTGTACAAGCTCGCGGATCAGGTGACGGCCGGTCTGGAGGGTATGGAGGTGCCGCTGCGGGTGGCGGTGATGGGCTGTGTGGTCAACGGTCCCGGCGAGGCCCGCGAGGCGGATCTCGGTGTCGCTTCGGGTAACGGCAAGGGGCAGATCTTCGTGAAGGGTGAGGTGATCAAGACGGTTCCGGAGTCGAAGATCGTCGAGACCCTCATCGAGGAGGCCCTGAAGATCGCCGAACGGATGGCGGAGGAAGGAGTCCGGTCTGGGACACCGGATGTCACCGTGAGCTGAGCCGCCCAGAGGGGGACTTCAAGCATGTCGATCCTGGAGAACGTCCGCGGCCCGCGCGACCTCAAAGCGCTGCCCGAAGAACAGTTGGATCAACTCGCCGAGGAGATCCGCGACTTCCTCATCCACGCCGTCGCCAGAACCGGCGGCCACCTGGGCCCCAACCTCGGTGTCGTCGAGCTGTCGATCGCCCTCCACCGGGTCTTCGACTCGCCCGCCGACCGCATCCTGTGGGACACCGGCCACCAGTCCTACGTCCACAAGCTGCTGACCGGGCGTCAGGACTTCTCCAAGCTGCGCGGCAAGGGCGGCCTGTCGGGCTACCCCAGCCGCGCCGAGTCCGAGCACGACGTCATCGAGAACAGCCACGCCTCCACGGTGCTGGGCTGGGCCGACGGCCTGGCCAAGGCCAACGAACTGCTCGGCCGCACCGGCCGCCATGTGGTGGCGGTCATCGGGGACGGCGCGCTGACCGGCGGCATGGCCTGGGAGGCGCTGAACAACATCGCCGCCGCCCGGGAACGCCCGCTGATCATCGTGGTCAACGACAACGAACGCTCCTACGCCCCGACCATCGGCGGCCTCGCCAACCACCTCGCCACCCTGCGCACCACCGACGGCTACGAGCGCTTCCTCGCCTGGGGCAAGGACGTCCTGCGGCGCACCCCGATGGTCGGACAGCCGCTGTACGAATCGCTGCACGGAGCCAAGAAGGGCTTCAAGGACGCCTTCGCCCCCCAGGGGATGTTCGAGGACCTGGGGCTGAAGTACCTCGGCCCGATCGACGGCCATGACACCGCGGCCGTCGAGGCCGCCCTGGTGCGCGCCAGGCGTTTCCGCGGGCCGGTGCTCGTCCACTGCATCACCGCCAAGGGACGCGGCTACCCGCCGGCGCTGGAGGACGAGGCCGACCACTTCCACGCGGTGGGTGCGATGGACCCGGTCACCTGCGAGCCGCTCAAGCCCTCCGCGGCCCGGTCCTGGACCTCCGTCTTCGGCGAGGAGATGATCCGCATCGGGGACGAGCGGCCGGAGGTGGTCGCGATCGCCGCAGCGATGCTGCAGCCGGTCGGGCTCACCGGATTCGCCGAGAAGTTCCCGGACCGGGTCTGGGACGTGGGCATCGCCGAGCA
The DNA here is from genome assembly GCF_058215555.1 of Streptomyces sp. JLBT605. Lineage (NCBI taxonomy): Bacteria > Bacillati > Actinomycetota > Actinomycetes > Kitasatosporales > Streptomycetaceae > Streptomyces > Streptomyces sp. JLBT605. The sequence continues at coordinate 1,042,578 of NZ_CM177087.1, read as the reverse complement.
GCACGCCGCCGTCTCCGCCGCCGGGCTGGCCAGCGGCGGGCTGCATCCGGTCGTCGCCGTGTACGCCACTTTCCTCAACCGCGCCTTCGACCAGGTGCTGATGGACGTGGCCCTGCACAAGTGCGGCGTGACCTTCGTCCTCGATCGGGCCGGGATCACCGGCACCGACGGCGCCTCGCACAACGGCATGTGGGACATGTCCATCCTCCAGGTCGTCCCCGGCCTGCGGATCGCCGCCCCGCGCGACGCCGGCCAACTCCGCCTCCAGCTGCGCGAGGCCGTCGACGTGGACGACGCGCCGACGGTCATCCGCTTCCCCAAGGACTCGGTCGGCGATCCGCTGCCGGCGGTGGACCGGGTCGGCGGCATGGACATCCTGCGCCGCGCCGACGGCGACCGCGAGATGGGGGCCGGTGAGAACGGCGACCGCGACGGTGACGGCGCCCGCGGCGACCGGCCCGGCACGCCGCACACCGGCGATGTGCTGCTGGTCGCGGTCGGAGTGATGGCCACCGTCGCGCTCGCCGCGGCGGCGCTGCTGGCCGAGCGCGGCATCGGCTGCACCGTCGTCGACCCGCGCTGGGTCAAGCCGGTCGACCCGGCCCTGCCCCCACTGGCCGCCGCCCACCGCATGGTGGCCGTGATCGAGGACAACGTCCGCAGCTCAGGCGTCGGTTCGGCGATCGGCCAGGCGCTGCGCGACGCCGAGGTCGACCGGCCGCTGCGGACCTTCGGCATCCCCGAGCAGTTCCTCGCCCACGCCAAGCGCGATGAGGTCCTCGCCGACATCGGGCTGACCCCCGCGGAGATCGCGGGCCGGATCAGCGCCACCCTGGCCACGAAGGAGATGCGCCCATGACATCCGCCGGGCAGCCGGGCTCCGGGTTCGACCTCGGCAAACTCCTCGCGGAGCGCGGAGCGGAGCGGTACGAGCTGCACGCCCGCCACCTCAACCACCAACTCCCGCGTATGCTGCACACCATCGGCTTCGACAAGGTCTACGAGCGGGCCGAGGGCGCGTACTTCTGGGACACCGACGGCCAGGACTACCTCGACATGCTGGCCGGCTTCGGGGTGATGGGCCTGGGCCGGCACCACCCCGTCGTACGGCAGGCGCTCCACGACGTCCTGGACGCCTCGCTCCCGGACCTCACCCGCTTCGACTGCCCGCCGCTGCCCGGCCTCCTCGCCGAGCGGCTGCTGCGGCACGCGCCCCACCTGGACCGGGTCTTCTTCGGAAACAGCGGCACCGAGGCGGTGGAGACCGCGCTGAAGTTCGCCCGCCGCGCCACCGGGCGGCCCCGCGTGCTGTACTGCTCGCACGCCTTCCACGGCCTGACCACCGGCTCGCTCTCGGTCAACGGCGAGGAGGGATTCCGCGACGGCTTCGCCCCGCTGCTCCCCGACACCCCCATCGCCCTGGGCGATCTGGCGGCCCTGGAGCGGGAGCTGAAGCGCGGCGATGTGGCGGCGCTCATCGTCGAGCCGATCCAGGGCAAGGGGGTGCACTGCGCCCCGCCGGGCTTCCTGCGCGCCGCCCAGGAGCTGCTCCACCGCCACAAGGCGCTGCTCATCGCCGACGAGGTGCAGACCGGCATGGGCCGCACCGGCACCTTCTTCGCCTATCAGCACGACGACGTCGAGCCCGACCTGGTCTGTGTCGCCAAGGCCCTCTCCGGCGGGTACATCCCGGTCGGCGCCACCCTCGGCAAGGACTGGATCTTCCGGTCGGTGTACTCCTCGATGGACCGGGTGCTGGTGCACTCCGCGAGCTTCGGCTCCAACGCGCAGGCCATGGCCGCCGGTCTGGCGGTCCTGGCGGTGATGGAGGACGAGCGGATCATCGCCAACGCCTGGCGGACCGGCGAGCGCCTGCGCACCCGGCTGGCCGCCCTGGTGGACCGGTACGAGCTGCTGCACGAGGTGCGCGGGCGCGGGCTGATGATCGGCATCGAGTTCGGCAGGCCACGGTCGCTGGGGCTGCGCAGCCGCTGGACGATGCTCCAGGCGGCGCGCAAGGGCCTGTTCGCGCAGATGGTGGTGGTGCCGCTCTTCCAGCGGCACCGCATCCTCACCCAGGTCTCCGGCGACCACCTGGAGGTGATCAAGCTGCTTCCGCCGCTGATCATCGGCGAGCCGGAAGTGGACCGCTTCGTCGAGGCGTTCACCGCGGTGATGGACGACGCGCACGCGGGCGGCGGCCTGATGTGGGAGTTCGGCCGCACGCTGGTCAAGCAGGCGGTGAGCGGCCGCTGACCGCGGGCGGCGGGACGGCTCCGGCGGGCCGACTCCGGTGGGCCGGGCCCGGTCAGGGCCCGGCCGTGCGGATCAGCCGGCGAGCAGCCGGGCCCGGATCCGCTCACGCTTGGCGGCGTCCAGGCCGAGCCCCTCGGCGAGGTAGCTCTCGGTGCCGCCCCAGAACTCCTCGATCGCCGCGTACGCCGCGGCCAGGTACTCCACCCTGGCGTCGAAGAGCGGGCTGAGCAGCTCCATCACCTCCGGCGACATGGCGTCCGCGGAGTCGGAGGTACGCCACACCTTGTAGCGGCGGTGCGCGGCGGCCGATTCCAGGTAGTCGGCCTCGATGGCCTCCCGCTCGACGCCGAGCGCGAGCAGGATGACCGCGATGGACAGACCGGCTCGGTCCTTCCCCGCCGAACAGTGCAGCAGGGCGGGGGAGCTGTCGTCCGCCAGCTCCTGGAGCATCCGGCGGTGCTCCGGGGTGCGGGTGCGGATGATCTCGCGGTACGCGGCGATCATGCGGCCCGCGGCCTTCCCGTCCCCCAGCAGATCGCGGAGGGTGTTCAGGTCTCCCTCGCGGACCATGGTCCAAAAGCCCGCGCCGTCGGCCGGGTCGCTCAGCGGGATGTTCACGTTCCGCACGCCGGTGAGGGCCACGTCCGGCCCCTCGAGCTTGATGTCCGCGGCATTGCGGAAATCGAAGATCGTGTGCAGGCCGAGGGTGTCGAGGAACGCCGCGTCCTGCTCGGTGGCGTGCGCCAGATGACCGCTGCGGAACAGCACCCCGGGCCGCACCCGCTGTCCGTCGACGGTGGGCAGACCGCCCACGTCCCGGAAGTTGCGGACGCCGGCCAGCTCTGGCTCGACCGACGGGACCTGCGGTATCTGCTGCGTCACGAGCGCTCCTCGGGGTCGTTCGTCGGCGCGGCCGCCGACGAGCACGGCTGTGTCGACCATACGACACCTTCCGCCGCAGGTCCGGATGGTGGACGCGGCCTGCGGAAGGTGCTGTATTCCGTCTTCGTGAAATCGGCTGGGTGGGATAGATCACCCCTCGTCAACCCCCGGTTACGGTGGCGTAAGTCACTTCCGAGAGAGGAGGATGTGCCGACGTGGCAGACGATTCGAAGAGATTCATCACAGACGCGATCGGGTCGTACGCAGCCGTCGGGGACAGCTTCACCGAAGGCGTCGGCGATCCCGGTCCCGACGGCCTGTTCGTCGGCTGGGCGGACCGGCTCGCCGTGCTCCTCTCCGACCGGTGCTCCGACTCCGAGACAGCGACCCACCCGACCCCCGACCCCGCCGGCGGCTCCGGTCACCAGCCGGCCGCCGTCGACTTCCGCTACGCCAACCTGGCCGTGCGGGGACGGCTGCTCGACCAGATCGTCGCGGAGCAGGTGCCCCGCGCGAAGGAACTCGCCCCCGATCTGGTGAGCTTCTGCGCGGGCGGCAACGACATCCTGCGCCCGGGCAGCGACCCCGACGCCATCGCCGAGCGCTACGAGGCGGCGGTGGCCGACCTCGCCGCGTCCGTGGGCACGGTGCTGGTGTGCACCGGCTTCGACACCCGCGGCGTCCCCGTACTCCGCCATCTGCGCGGCAAGATCGCCACCTACACGGCGCATGTGCGGGCCATCGCCGACCGGCACGGCTGCCCGGTCCTGGACCTGTGGTCGCTGCGGTCCGTGCAGGACCGGCGAGCCTGGAGCGACGACCGGCTGCACCTGTCGCCGGACGGCCACACCCGGGTCGCCCTGCGCGCCGCCCAGGTGCTGGGCCTGTCGGTGCCGGCCGACCCCGACCAGCCATGGCCGCAGGAGGGCACGCGGACCCCCGCCGAGGTGCGCCGGGACAACATCCACTGGGCGCGCGAGCACCTGGTGCCCTGGATCGGGCGACGGCTGCGCGGCGAGTCCTCCGGAGACCACGTCGAGCCAAAGCGGCCCGACCTGCTGCCCCTGCGCTAGGCCCGCCCCGGGCCCGCGAACGACGGACCCGCCCGCGCCGGCCCGCCCGCCTCGAAGGCGGGGGCCGGTCCGGGCGGGTCCGTCTCGCGCTCGGGCGCTCAGGTCAGATAGGCCCACACGGTGCGGCCGCGGCCGCTGTCGTTCGGCCGCACACCCCATGCCTGGGACAGCGCCTCGACCAGCATCAGTCCGCGCCCGCCCTCCTGGTCGGCGTCGACCACCCGGGCCTGCGGCTCGGTGCGGGCGCAGCCCTGGTCCGCGACCTCGATCCGCAGCCGCGAGCCCACCAGGCGCAGTTCGCAGCGGACGTCCTCGCTGGAGGTGTGCCGCACCGCGTTGGTGAACAGCTCCGAGACGACCAACTCCGCGTTGTCGCGGATCTCTTCGTCGACTCCCCACTCACGCAGCCGGGCCAGGACGAGCCGTCTGGCCTCCGCGGCGGACGTGCTCAGCGCCGGGAGATGAAACGCGTCCTGGAGGCGCTGGGCGAGGGAACTGCCCGAGCGCCCTAACCGGAGAGCCTCATAGGAAGGAGCCACGTCGACACTATGCTCCGCGTCGCTTACTGATGGCAAGGATCAATCTGTAAATTACAGAATCGCAAGTCACAGTCTGTTCCGGTGAAACTGAACGCATGCCAGACTGCTCTGCGACAAGGCGAGTTGGAGGGAGCGGTAGTGGCGGACATCCGGCCGGGCGGGGCCCCGACCGTCCTGCGGGTCGTACTCGGCAAGCGGCTGCAGGATCTCCGGGAGAAGGCCGGGCTCTCCTACGAACAGGCCGGCGCCGCCCTGGACGTCACCCATGCCACGATACGGCGGATGGAGAAGGCCGAGGTCGGCCTGAAGATCCCGTACGTCGAGAAGTTGCTGTCCGTCTACGGCGTCACCGACCACGGCGAGATCGAGACCTTCGTCACCCTGGCGCGCGAGGCCAACCAGCGCGGCTGGTGGCACCGGTTCCGCGATGTGCTGCCCGAGTGGTTCAGCGCGTTCGTCAGCCTGGAGGGCGCGGCCAGCATCATCCGCGCCTACGAACCGCACTATGTGCCCGGACTGCTGCAGACCGAGGAGTACGCCCGCGCCGTGCTGCGGGCCGGCATGCCGCACGCCGCGGCCGCCGAGATCGACCGGCTGGTCGCGCTCCGTATCGAGCGGCAGGGTCTGCTCACCCGCCCGGACGCGCCGCTGCTGTGGGTCGTGATGGACGAGACCGTGCTGCGCCGGCCCATCGGCGGGCCGGAGATCATGCGCGGTCAGATCGACCGGCTCGCCGAGGCCACCGAGCAGGCCAACGTCAGGCTGCAGATCATGCCGTTCGCCGCAGGGCCACACCCCGCGATGTACGGCCCGTTCCATATCTTCCGGTTCCCGATCCCGGAACTCCCGGACATCGCGTACTCGGAGAGCCTCGTCGGCGCCGTGTACATCGACCAACGCGATGACGTGTCCGTGTTCCTGGAGGCCCTGGACCGGATGTGCGCGCAGGCAGCGCCTGCGCAGACCACCCAGGCCGTTCTGGGTGGCATTCGCAAGGAGATCTGAACCATGGATCGCATACGCAGGAACCGCAAACGCATCTACAACGGCATGCCCGCCAGGGAACTCGGCAACGAGGGCTGGCAGAAGCCGTGGAGCGGCGGCAACGGGGGAAGTTGCGTCGAGGCCATGAAGCTCGGGGACGGCAGGGTGGCGCTGCGCCAGTCGACCGACCCGGACGGGCCCGCCTTGATCTACACGCGTCACGAGATGCAGAGCTTCATCCAGGGCGCCAAGGCCGGCGAAGCCGACTTCCTGCTCGCCTGAGAGCACCCCCCACAGCAGAACGAGGAGAACGGTGTGACCGACCAGAGCTTCTCCCCACAGGAGATCGACACCAGCAAGGCCCACCCGGCCCGCATGTACGACTACTACCTCGGCGGCCGGGACAACTACGAAGTCGACCGGGCGGCCGCCGAGCGGGTGCTCGCCGAAGTGCCCGACATACGCCCCACCGCCAGAGCCAACCGGGCCTTTCTCGGCCGGGCCATCCGCCACGCGGTGCGCGGCGGCATCCGCCAGATCATCGACATCGGCACCGGCATCCCCACCTCGCCCAACACCCACGAGGTGGCGCACCAGCAGGACCCGGCGGTGCGGGTCGCCTACGTCGACAACGACCCCATTGTCGCCGCCCACGCCGGAGCGCGCCTGACCAGCGCCCCGAACACCGGCTTCGCGCTGGGCGACGTGCGGCAGCCCAAGGAACTCCTGGACAACCCGGTGATCCGGGAGATGATCGACTTCGACCAGCCGGTCGCCCTGCTGCTCGTCGCCGTGCTGCACTTCGTCACCGACGAGGAGGACCCGCGCGCCATCGTCGCCACGCTGCGGGACGCCCTGCCCAGCGGCAGCCTGCTGGTCCTCTCGCACGCCACGGCCGACTTCCACCCCGGAGGCTTCCCGGACACCGTGCGGACCTACCGGACCGCGACGGCCACCATGAACGTACGCCCGCACGCCGAGCTCGTCCGGCTCTTCGACGGCTTCCGCCTGCTCGACCCCGGCGTCGTCCAGCTGCCGCTGTGGCGCCCGGACGGCGAGCTTCCGGACGCCGCCGAGCTGGCCCGGATCGGCTTCTACGGGGGAGTGGGCCGCAAGGACTGAAACGGTGGGCCGGCACGCAGGGCCGCCCCCGGAGCCGGCGGCCGGCGGGAACAAGATCAGCAGCCGTGCGAGTTGAAGCATCGGATAATGAGATGACCCGCCGCTCACCTGGAGGTGCCGTGACCGGATCACCAGCGTCGTCGCCGCAGATCAGCCGCAGGACGCAGCGCTCGCGACTCGCCGGGCTGCGCCCCGCGGCCTTCGGGGCGGACCCGGCCGGGGAGCGGCTGGAGCGCATCCGGCGATCGCCGCACTTCGCGAACGGCGCATTCGTCAATCCGATGGCCGCCCGGATCACCCCGTCCGGCTCCATACTCACGTTCCTGTCCACGTACTTCCGCAAGGAGGACCGGGTCCGCCGGGCGCCGGCCGGCCCGGTGCCCGTCCACCCGACCACCATCGCCGACCTGTCCGCGCCGCCCTCGTCCGGGCTGCGGCTGACCTGGATGGGCCATTCCAGCGTGCTGGCGGAGATCGACGGGAACCGGGTGCTCTTCGACCCGGTGTGGGGGGAGCGCTGCTCGCCCTTCACCTTCGTCGGACCCAAGCGCCTCCATCCGGTGCCGGCGCCGCTGGCCGAGCTGGGCCCGCTGGACGCCGTGGTGATCTCGCACGACCACTACGACCACCTGGACATGCCGAGCATCCGCGCGCTCCTGCGCACCGGCGCGGAGTTCGTCGTCCCGCTCGGCGTGGGCGCCCATCTGGAGCACTGGGGGGTGCCCGCCGACCGGGTGACCGAGCTGGACTGGCAGGAGTCCGCCAAGGTCGCCGGGGTGACCCTCACCGCCACCCCCGCCCGGCACTTCTGCGGACGACGGCTGCGCAACGCCCAGCACACCCTGTGGGCCTCCTGGGTGGTGGCCGGGCCGCAGCACCGGATCTTCCACAGCGGCGACACCGGCTACTTCCCCGGCTTCGCCGAGATCGGCGCCGAGCACGGGCCGTTCGACGCGACGATGATCCAGATCGGGGCGTACAGCGAGCTGTGGCCGGACATCCACATGACGCCGCAGGAGGGGCTGCGGGCCCATGTGGACCTCCAGGGCGGCACCCCCGGCGGGCTGATGCTGCCCATTCACTGGGGCACCTTCAACCTGGCCCCGCACGCCTGGGAGGAGCCCGCCGAGGGCACGGTCACCGCCGCCGCGGCAGCCGGCGCGCAGGTGGCGATGCCGCGGCCCGGGCAGCCCTTCGAGCCGGCTGCGGGACTCCCGCTGGAGACCTGGTGGCGGGAGGTCGCCGCGCGTCCGCAGCATGGCACCACCGAGGCGGCGCTGGGCGCCGGTGTCCGGGCCGCGGCCGTCGCCGTCCCCCGGAAGAAGGCACAGGCACAGGTGTAGCGACCGCGGCCCGACGGCACGTCGGGGGGATTGCGGCGGCGGTGGCATGCTCGCTTCAATGAACAGGAAAGCTTCCTGACGGAAAGCCTCCTCGCCCACAGAAGCGGAGACCCCCATGCCCGCGACCCGGCGCACCACGAGGATCGGCCTGGCAGCCCTGGCCGTCGCCCTGCCGGCCACGCTCATCGTCACCGTCGTCGGACAGCCGTCCGGGCAGGCGTCCGGCGAGGAGTCCCGGCCGGCCGCTGCCGCGCGGCGGGCGGCGGCCGCCGGCGACCTGGACGACCCGCACAAGAAGGACATCGCCATGCGGCTGGTGTCCAGTGCCGAGAACTCCTCGCTGGACTGGCGCGCCCAGTTCGCCTACATCGAGGACATCGAGGACGGTCGCGGCTACACGGCGGGAATCATCGGCTTCTGCTCCGGGACCGGCGACATGCTCGACCTCGTCGAGTACTACACCCGGCAGAAGCCGGACAACGTCCTGGCGAAGTACCTCCCCGCGCTGCGCGCGGTCGACGGCACCGACTCGCACGACGGCCTCGGCGCGCCCTTCGAGCGCGACTGGAAGAAGGCTGCCCGGGACACGGCGTTCCGGGACGCCCAGGAGCACGAGCGGGACCGCGTCTACTTCGACCCCGCCGTCAAGCGGGCCAAGCAGGACGGCCTCGGCGCGCTCGGCCAGTTCGTCTACTACGACGCCATCGTGATGCACGGCCCCGGCAGCGGCCCGGACAGCTTCGGCGGCATCCGCGGCGCCGCCCTGGCCCAGGCCAGGCCCCCGGCGCAGGGCGGCAGTGAGAAGACCTACCTCAACGCCTTCCTGGACGCGCGCAAGAAGGCGATGCGGAGCGAGGAGGCGCACAGCGACACCAGCCGCGTCGACACCGCGCAGCGGAAGTTCCTGAACGAGGGCAATCTCGGCCTGGAACCCCCGCTGCGCTGGAAGGTCTACGGCGACCCGTACGAGATCCTCTCCTAGCTCGCCCCGGCCGCGACGGCTGCTGGGGGCCCCGCACCTGCCGGGCCGCGACGGCTGCCGTGGCGGGCGCCCCGGTCAGCGAGCGGCCGCGACCGGGACGCCCCGGTCAGCGCGCGGCCGCCACCAGCGCCGTCATGACCCGCGGATCGTCCCCGGCCTCGGGGTGCCACTGCACCCCCAGCACGAACCCCGCCGCGCCGGGCAGCTCCAGAGCCTCCACTGTCCCGTCGTCGGCGACGGCACTGCCGACCAGGCCGTCGCCGATCCGGTCCACCGCCTGGTGGTGGTAGGTGGGGACGCTGACCGGCTCCGGCAGCACCCGGGCCAGCAGCGTCCCCGGCAGCGGCTTGATCTCGTGCTCGGCGAAGACCCCCGGCGGGCCGCCGTGCGCCTCCAGATGCTGGACGAGGGTGCCGCCCAGGGCGATGTTCAGCAGCTGCATGCCCCGGCAGACGCCGAGCAGCGGCACCCCGGCTGCCAGCGCCGCGTCGATCAGCGCCAGCTCCCAGGCGTCCCGCTCCCGGGCGGGCGGGCCGGTGCGGGGATGCGGCCGGGCGCCGTACCGCACCGGCTCCACGTCCGGACCGCCCGCGATCACCAGCCCGTCCAGCCGGGCGACGACCGCGGCCGCCCGGTCCGGATCGTCCGGCGGCAGCTGCGCCGCCAGCCCGCCCGCGCCCTGCACCATGCGGTGGTATCCGGCGGGCAGCAGCGCGGCCGGCAGATCCCAGACGCCCCACCGGGCCGAGGACTCCAGATAGGTGCTGATGCCGATCAGAGGTGTGGACAACAGATGCTCCGGTCTCGCTGTGCGGACGTGACGTCCGGGAGTGTGCCCGGGGGACGTCAGTCGTGGTGAAGTCGTGGGTGAGGTCGTGGGTGAAGTCGTCGCTGGAGTGCCGTGACGGGTCAGTCCCGGGAGAGCTCCGCCTCGGCCGCCGCCAGCGCCGCGAACTCCTCCTCGGGCGCGGCGGCGACCAGCCGGTGACGGCTGTAGAAGGCGAAGTAGGCCAGCGCCACGGCGTAGACGCCCAGCGCGATGAACGCCGCGTCCTTGTCGACCAGGAAGGTGGCCACCAGCGCCGAGCAGGCCAGCACGAAGGCGATCGAGGAGGTCAGCACGCCGCCAGGGGTGCGGTACGGGCGGTCCAGCCCCGGCTCGCGGCGGCGCAGCACGATGTGCGAGAGCGCCATCAGGGCATAGGAGATGGTGGCGCCGAAGACGGCGACGTTCAGCATCCGGGGACCGTCGCCGGACCAGGCGGCCAGCCCGAAACCGAGCGCGCCGGGCACCAGCAGGCCCAGGTAGGGAGCCTTGCGGCGGCTGGTCAGGGAGAGGAAGCGGGGCAGGTACCCGGCGCGGGAGAGCGCGAAGAGCTGGCGCGATCCGGCGTAGATGAGGGAGAAGAAGGAGGCGACCAGTCCGGCCAGCCCCGCGTAGTTCACGATGCGGGACAAGACAGTCGCCTTGCCGTTCGGCTGCAGCGCCTCCACCAGCGGATCGCCCGTCGAGGCGACCGCGGCCGAGCCGCGCGCCCCGCAGGCCGCGACGAAGGTGACCAGCGCGAGCAACAGCAGGATGCCCATCGCCGCGGCCATGGCCCGAGGCAGCGTACGGGCCGGGTCGCGGGTCTCCTCGGCCGCCAGCGGCACCCCCTCGACGCCCAGGAAGAACCACATGCCGAACGGGAAGGCGGCCCAGATGCCCAGGATCCCGAACGGCAGCCAGGAGTTGGCGCCGAGCGCGTCCCGGTCGACGGGGATGTCGTTGAGCGAGCCGCCGTCGAACTCGGTGAGCGCGGCGAAGGCGAAGATGACCAGCGCGACGACGGCGACGGCGGTCACCACCAGGCTGAAGCGCAGCGCCTCGCCGACCCCCCACAGGTGGATGCCGATGAAGAGCGCGAAGCAGGCGAGGTAGACCGGCCAGCCCGACTCCAGCCCGAAGAGGTTCAGGGATTCGACGTACTCCCCGATGAAGAGCGAGATCGCGGCGGGCGCCAGGACGTACTCGATGAGGATGGCGGTGCCGGTGAGGAAGCCGCCCCAGGTGCCCAGCGCGCGGCGCGCGAAGCCGTAACCGCCGCCGGCCGTCGGCAGGATGGCCGAGAGCTCGGCCAGCGCGAAGACCAGACAGGTGTACATCAGGCCCATCAGGACGGCGGCGATGGCCAGTCCGCCGAAGCCGCCCTCGGTCAGGCCGGCGTCCCAGCCGGAGAAGTCACCGGAGACGACATAGGCCACCCCCAGTCCGGTCAGCAGCAGCGGCCCGGCGCTGCCGCGGCGGAGCGTGCGCCGTTCCAGATAGTCGTCCCCCGCGCCGGGGGAGGGGTCCGTTCGGGGAAGGGTTCCGTCTGCCATGCGGTGCTCCTGGCTGAACGCGAGGCGAAAAGGGGACGAGAGGGGGGTGGCAAGGTGCGGCAAGCGCGGCAATGGTGCGGGGCCATACCTTTGCCTTCCCTGGTGTCGCCGCGCAAGACCCTTGCGTAAAACCGAGGTAACGCGGACCTCACAGCCTCCCGTCCGGCGCGAGCCGGCCGCGTCAGCTCAGGAAGCCGCGCAGCAGCGCCGCGGTGCCCGCGCAGTGCTCGCGCATCACCTCGCGCGCGCCGTCCGGATCGCCCTCCAGTACCGCCTCGACCAGCGCGGCGTGCTGGGCTTGCGAGTGCTCCAGATTCCGCACCAGCAACGGGATGCAGTCCAGCAGGTCGTTCACGGTGGCCCGCACCGCGGCGTACTGGGCCGCCAGAGTGGCCGAGCCGGACAGCTCGGCCAGCGTCAGATGGAGCAGCGTGTCCTGGCGGCGGTACTCCGGCAGCGGCGCCTCCCCGGTCGCCTCCAGCGCGGCCCGCAACCGCGCCGCCTGCCGCCGGTCGAGGCCGTGCGTCGCGCACAGCCCGGCCGCGCCCACCTCCAGCACCTCGCGGAAGCGCAGCACGTCCTCCACGTCCACGGCGGCCACCCGGCGGCGCAGCTCGTCCTCGGCGTGCGCCGGCTCCGGGCGGGGCAGTACGAAGGTGCCGCCGTACCGGCCGCGCCGGCTGACCACCAGGCCCTGGTCCTGGAGCACCTTCAGCACCTCGCGCAGCGTGACCCGGCTGATCTGCAGCCGGTCGGCCAGCTCCCGCTCGGCCGGCAGCCGCTCGCCGACCGGGACCAGCCCCAGCCGGACGATCTGGAGTATCTGCTCCAGCGCCTCCTCGAAACCGTTGCCCGCGCGCACCGGGCGCAGCACCGGTGCCAGCCGGTCGTCGGCGAGATCCCCGACCGCCTCGTCGTTCATGAATCCCTCCGTCACTACTTCCCAATCAATGGTCTCTGTGCCTACCTTATGACTCCGCTCAGGGCCACAGGGAGGCATCACCGTGTCAGACCGCACGTCCCCGCTCTCCGTAGGGGAGTTGAGAAGGCTCGTCGACTCCGGAGAGATCGACACCGTCGTCCTCGCCTTCACCGACATGCAGGGCAGGCTGGCGGGCAAGCGGTTCGCCGCCCGCTTCTTCCTCGACGACGTCCTGGAGCACGGCACCGAAGGGTGCAACTACCTGCTCGCCGTGGACGCGGACATGAACACCGTCGACGGCTACGCCATGTCCTCCTGGGAACGCGGCTACGGCGACTTCGCCATGCACGGCGACGCCGCCACCTTGCGCCTCACCCCCTGGAACCCCGGCACCGCCATGATCACCGCGGATCTGGCCTGGCACGACGGCTCACCCGTCCTCGCCTCCCCCCGCCAGATCCTGCGCCGCCAGCTGGACCGGCTGGCCGAACACGGCTGGACCGCGTACGCGGGCACCGAGCTGGAGTTCATGGTCTTCAAGGACAGCTACGAGGACGCCTGGTCGCGCGGCTACCGGGACATGAACCCCGCCAACCAGTACAACGTCGACTACTCCGTCCTCGGCACCGGCCGCGTCGAGCCGCTGCTGCGCCGCATCCGCAACGAGATGGGCGCCGCCGGGATGACCGTGGAGTCCGCCAAGGGCGAGTGCAACCTCGGCCAGCACGAGATCGCCTTCCGCTACGACGACGCCCTCACCACCTGCGACCAGCACGCCATCTACAAGACCGGCGCCAAGGAGATCGCCGCCCAGGAGGGCATGGCGCTCACCTTCATGGCCAAGTACGACCAGCGCGAGGGCAACTCCTGTCACATCCACCTCTCGCTGCGTGACGAGGACGGCCACCCGGTGCTCGCCGACGACACCGGCGAGTACGGCATGTCGAAGCTGATGCGGCACTTCCTGGCCGGTCAGCTCGCCGCGATGCGCGACTTCACCCTCCTCTACGCGCCCAACATCAACTCCTACAAGCGGTTCCGGCCCGGATCCTTCGCCCCGACCGCCGTCGCCTGGGGGCCGGACAACCGCACCTGCGCGCTGCGCGTCATCGGCCACGGCCACGCCCACCGGCTGGAGAACCGGCTGCCCGGCGGCGACGTCAACCCCTACCTCGCCGTCGCCGGCATGATCGCCGCCGGCCTCCACGGCATCGAGCAGCAGCTCGAACTCCCCGACCCGTGCACCGGCAACGCCTACGCCGGCGACGCCCAGCACGTCCCCACCACCCTGCGCGACGCCGCCGGACTGTGGGCCGACAGCCCGATAGCGCGCGCCGCCTTCGGGGACGAGGTCGTCGAGCACTACCTCAACATGGCGCGCGTCGAGCAGGAGGCCTTCGACACCGCCATCACCGACTGGGAGCGCTACCGCTCCTTCGAGCGCATGTAGCCACGTTGTGGTCATCCTGCCCCCTGTTGTGGGCATTCGTTCCGCAGGCGATGGGGGTCCCCTGCTCGAGCGCAGCCGAGAGCTCGGGGGAGGGTGGCCACAACCGACCACCGGCGTGCAGCCACGTACGAAACGGCAACCCCCGCAGGGAGAGACCTTGCAAGAGCTTCATGTCCTCAACCCGGCGACCGAGGAGGTCATCGCCACCGTCCCGGCGGCGACGCCGCAGGACGTCGAGAACGCGGTGGCCCGCGCCGCCAAGGCGCAAACCGCATGGGCGGCCCTGCCGCCCGGCGACCGCGCCCGCCACCTCCGCCGCTTCGCCGCCACCATCGACACCCACCTGGACGAACTCGCCGAACTGGAGGTCCGCGAGGCCGGTCACCCGATCGGCAACGCCCGCTGGGAGGCGGGCAACGCCCGCGACCTGCTCGACTACGCCGCCGGGGGAGTGGAGCGGCTGGCAGGCCACCAGATCCCCGTCCCCGGCGGCCTGAACATCACCTTCCATGAGCCGCTCGGCGTGGTCGCGGTCATCGCCCCGTGGAACTTCCCCATGCCGATCGCCGCCTGGGGCACCGCCCCCGCCCTCGCCGCGGGCAACGCCGTCGTCCTCAAACCCGCCGAGACCACCCCGCTCACCGCGCTGCGGCTGGCCGAACTCGCCCTGGAGGCCGGGCTCCCGGAAGGGCTCTTCCAGGTCCTGCCCGGCGAGGGCCCGGTCGCGGGCAACGCCCTGGTGGAGCACCCCGGCGTGGCCAAGGTCGTCTTCACCGGCTCCACCGCGGTCGGCAAGCAGATCATGGCCAAGTGCGCGGACGGCGTGAAGCGGGTGACCCTCGAACTCGGCGGCAAGAGCCCCAACATCGTCTTCGCCGACGCCGACGTCGAGGCCGCCGCGGCCGCCGCACCCGGCTCCTTCCTCGACAACACCGGCCAGGACTGCTGCGCCCGCAGCCGCATCCTGGTCCAGGCGTCGGTGTACGACCGTTTCCTCGAACTCCTGGAGCCGGCCGTGCGCTCCTTCACCGTCGGCGACCCGGCCGACCCCGCCACCCAGATGGGCCCGCTGATCTCCGCCGCCCAGCGGGAGCGCGTACGGTCCTTCGTGCCCGAGTCCGCCCCCGCCGCCATCCGCGGCGAGGCCCCCGCCGGCAAGGGCTTCTGGTACCCGGCCACCGTCCTGGAGGGCCGGCCCGAGGACCGCACCGCCGTCGAGGAGATCTTCGGGCCGGTCGCCGTCGTCATCCCCTTCACCGACGAGGCGGACGCCGTCCGGATCGCCAACGCCACCGAGTACGGCCTGTCCGGGTCCATCTGGACCCGCGACGTCGGCCGCGCCATCCGCGTCTCCCGGGCCGTCGCCGCCGGAAACCTCTCCGTCAACTCGCACAGCAGCGTCCGCTACTGGACCCCCTTCGGCGGCTTCAAGCAGTCCGGCCTCGGCCGGGAGCTCGGTCCGGACGCACTCACCGCCTTCACCGAAACCAAGAACGTCTTCATCAGCACGGAGGAGAGCAAGTGACCGACCAGACCGCAGTGTGCCGTCGCCTCGTGGACCGCACCGCCGTCATCACCGGAGCGGGCAGCGGCATCGGCCTGGCCACCGCCCGCCGGATGGCCTCCGAGGGCGCCCGCGTCGTCTGCGCCGACATCGACGAGACCGCGGGCAAGGCCGCCGCCGAGGAGGTCGGCGGGATCTTCGTCCAGGTGGACGTCACCGACGCCGAGCAGGTCGAGGCGCTCTTCCAGACCGCGTACGACACCTACGGCTCGGTCGACATCGCCTTCAACAACGCGGGCATCTCGCCCCCCGACGACGACTCCATCCTCACCACCGGCCTGGACGCCTGGAAGCGCGTCCAGGAGGTCAATCTGACCTCCGTCTACCTGTGCTGCAAGGCCGCCATCCCCTACATGCAGCGGCAGGGCAAGGGCTCCATCATCAACACCGCCTCCTTCGTGGCCAAGATGGGTGCCGCCACCTCGCAGATCAGCTACACCGCCTCCAAGGGCGGCGTGCTCGCCATGTCCCGCGAGCTGGGCGTGCAGTTCGCCCGTGAGGGCATCCGGGTCAACGCCCTGTGCCCCGGACCGGTCAACACGCCGCTGCTCAAGGAGCTGTTCGCCAAGGACCCGGAGCGCGCCGCGCGCCGGCTGGTCCACGTGCCGGTGGGCCGCTTCGCCGAGCCCGAGGAGATCGCCGCCGCGGTCGCCTTCCTGGCCAGCGACGACTCCTCGTTCGTGAACGCCGCGGAATTCCTCGTCGACGGCGGCATCGCGGGCGCGTACGTCACGCCCCTGTAGGCACCGGGGCGCCAGGCCGTCGGGGCGCCGGGCCGCCAGGCGGGCGCCGCGAACCGGCGAGCCGTACGGGCGCCGGGGCGGCCGGGGCCGGTGAGCCAGACCCGGTGAGGCAGAGCCGTGAGACAGGCCCGGGACCAGGTGTGTACGCGCCCGGTCCCGGGCCATAGTCTGTCGCCGTGAGCATGACGACGCCGCCCGGCTGGTACCCCGATCCGACTCACCAGGGCCCCGGTCCCGCGCCGGAACGCTGGTGGGACGGAGCCGCCTGGACCGACTACCGCCGGGATGCGTCGGCCGGGCAGCAGCCGGCGCCCCCGTTCGGCGCGCCCGGGCCGGCCGACCCCTCCTTCTCCCCGCCGCCGCCCGGCCACCTGCCCGGCGGTTTCCCGACCTATCCGCCGGGCTCGGGCGACGCCCCGCGCGGCCGCGGGCCGAAGATCGCCGCGCTCGTCGTCGCGGCCGGCGTCCTCGTCGCGGCCATCGTCGGCGGCTTCGTCCTGCTCCAGGACGATGACGACGACAAGGGAGAGGCCAAGCCGAAGACATCGGCCACCGTGCCGGCGCCCGGCCCGAGCACCGGCCAGGACGACGGCGGCGGGCGGGGCGACGGCGGCACCGGCGGCGCGAGCCCGACCACCCCGCCCAGCGTTCCTCCCACCACGCCTCCCGGCATTCCGCCCACCGACGATCCGCGCGCCGCCGAGGACATCGTCAGCGGCATCAGCCTGCCGGTGCTCGACGGCTGGCGGGCGGGGAGCAACAGCACCGGCGGCGCCAGCGTCGTCACGAGCTCCTACCCCTGCCCCGGCGCGCCCGAGATCAACTGCGTACGCGGCGGCGCCTTCTCCTACACCGCGACCGGTTACAAGGCGAGCACCGCCGAGGGGATAGCCAAGGAGGACATCGCCGAGAACGCCGAGAACGCCTACGGCACGGACTCCCGCACCAAGCAGAAGCCCTACGGCGGGATCACCTCGCACAAGCAGCTCAAGGCGCAGGCGGTCACCGTCGCCGGGCAGAAGGGCTACCTGGTCCGCTGGAAGGTCGCCACCAAGAAGGGCGACGACGGCTACGTCCAGTCCCTCGCCTTCCCGTCGCCCATCGTGTCCGAGGCGATGGTCGTGGTGCGGTTCGGCTTCGACGTGAGCGACAAGGCGCCGAGCCTCGCGGACATGGACAAGATCGTCAAGGGCATCAAGCCGCTCGGCGGATCCGAGGACAGCGAAACGGTGTGACACCGGGCCGGGACCGGCCAGGGGACGCAAGGCCTACGGCCGCAGGAAGGTCCCGGCTACAGGAAGGTCCCGGCTACAGGAAGGTGCGGCCCTCGCCCCGGTACGTCGGGACCGCCCCCACCACCCGGTCGCCGTCCACCAGGTGCAACTCGTCGAAGCGCTCGCACAGCTCACCGGCCTTCGCATGCCGGAACCACACCTTGTCGCCGACCAGCAGGTCCTCGGCGGGCGCCCCGAGCAGCGGCGTCTGCACTTCGCCGGGCCCCTCCATCCGGTCGTAGCGCAGCCCCCGCGGCAGATAGGGCACCGGCAGCCGGTCCTGGCCCGCCGCCCCGGACGCCGGGTATCCGCCGCCCAGCACCGTGACCACTCCGGCACCCGGCTTGCGCACCACCGGCTGCGCGAAGAGCGCGGCCGGACGGCCCTGGAACGAGGTGTAGTCGTCGAACAGCCGCGGCTGGAAGAACCCCGAGCCCGCGGCGACCTCGGTGACCGAGTCCTCCGCCGCGGTGTGCTGCACACTCCCCGTGCCGCCGCCGTTGACGAACTCCAGCTCCGCCACCGCACGGACCGCGCGCACCGCCTCGGCCCGCCGTGCCGCCAGCTCCCGCCGCGCCGCGGCCTGCATCAGCCGTATCGCCCGCGCCCGCACCGGCTGCCCGGCCGGCGCGTCGCCGACACCCGCCACATGCCCCTCGTACGCCATCAGCCCGACCAGCCGGAAACCCGGACGGCGGCCGATCGCCCGGGCCAGCTCCACCAGCTGCGCCGGCTCGCGCAGCGGTGAACGCAGCGCGCCGATCCGCACCCGGCCGCCCAGCAGCCGCAGCGAGGTGTCCAGCTCCAGGCAGACCCGGACCTCCTCCCCGCCACCCCGCGCGGCGTCGATCAGCCCCAGCTGCGCCGGGTCGTCGACCATCACGGTCACCGCGGACGCGAGCTTGGGATCGGCGGTCAGCCGGGCGAATCCCTCCCGGTCGGTGGACGGATACGCCAGCAGCACGTCCGAGAAGCCCGCCTCCGCCAGCCACAGCGACTCGGCCAGGGTGAAGGCCATCACCCCGGTGAACCCGTCCAGCGACAGCGCGCGCTCCAACAGCGCCCGGCAGCGCACCGACTTGCTCGCGACCCGCAGCGGCTTGCCCCCGGCGCGGCGCGCCAGATCGCGTGCGTTGGCGTCGAACGCCCGCAGGTCGACGATGGCCAGCGGGGCGTCGAGGTGGGCGGTGGCCCGGTTGTAACGGACCCGGTCGGCAGCTGCGGCGGCGGACATGACGGCAGCTTGTCAGAAGGTGGTGACCCGGGGGTAGGGGAAGGTCCGGTGCACGCGGCGGCCACCGCCCCGTAGAGTGTCGCGCACGCCGCGACCGGCAGGTCAGCGGCGTGATGTCCGCATGCGCCGCGAATTGCCTGGAAGCCGCCCGGCAACGGGGGAGGAACGGCGAACCGCGCGGCGCGGCATCACTGGAGGGTCCGGAAGGTGCGAGAGGGGTGCAGGTGAGCACCGACGCGGAGTACGCCAACGCGCCCCGCCCCACGCCACTCCCGCCCCAGCCGGCTCCCACTCATCCGCCGCACCCGGCCCCAGCCCACCCGTCGCACCCGGCTCCCGCCCACCCGCCGCACCCGGCCCCCGCCCACTCGCCCCGCGTACCTCCCGCGCCGGCTGCCCAGACCCGTCGGAGCGTGCCGGTCGCCGACGACCCCACCCCGATCCTGCCCCGCCGCGCCACCCGGCCCCGCACCACGTCCACCGACCGCCCCGGCGGCGCCGCGGCATCCACCGGGCCCAAGGCTCGCGACGGACAGACGGCCGCCGGACGGCCGGAACCCGCGGAACCAGCGGCCCGGACCTCGGCCCCGACCGCGCCCCCGGCTCCTGGCATCGCGCCGGGCCGGTCCATACCCCCGCCACCCACCGCCGCCCCGGCGCCGCAGGTGGATGCGAGGTCCGGCGGGGCCCCACTCGACGCCGCCCGGCCCGACGCCGCCCGGTCCAGCGCGGCCCAGCTCGACGGCACCCGGTCCGACAGCACCCGGCCCGGATCCCCGGCCGGATCCGGGGAGCCCGACACGATGCCCTGGTACCAGTCCGCCGCGGTGGCCGAGGCCCCGGCGGGCCCCGCCGGGCCGCCCCCGGCTCACCCGCCTCGTCCGTCCGGCACACCCGGCCCTCAACGGCTCCGGCGCAGTGCCGCCCGGATCGCCACCGCCGGGGCCTGCCTGGTCCTCGGCGTCGGCCTGCTCGGCGGCGCCGCCGCCGGAGCCTGGCTCACCGGGGACTCCGACGAACCGCCGTCGCCCGAGGCCCGTTACGCCCAAGCGCGGGGCATCTGGCGCAGCGCCCCGGTCGACGACCTCTTCCCGCGCACCCTGCGCGGCACCGGCGCGGGCCCGGGCGGCGCCGACCGCACCTGGACCCGGATCGCGGTCGCCCCGGACAGCAGCTGCGGGGGCGCCTTCGACCCGCTGCTCGACAAGGCGCTCTCCCCGGTGGGCTGCAAGCGGCTGCTGCGTGCCACCTACACCGACGCGACGCGCACCAGCGTGACCACCGTCGGCGTCCTGGTGACCAAGGCGGACCCGGCCGGTATGCGCGCCCTGAACAAGCGGTTCACCGGCGAGAAGCTGGACCGGCGCGCCGACCTGATGCCCCGCCCCTATCCCGCGAAGGACACCGAGGCCGCGGAGTTCGGCGACGAGCAGCGCGTCACCTGGCGGATCCAGGTGCTGACCGACGCCCCCGCCGTCGTCTACTCGGTGACCGGCTTCGCCGACGGGCGGCAGGCCACCGAACCGCGGCCCGCGGGCGGCACGACGGCGAGCGACGCCACCGGCGCGGCCGAGCTGTCCGGTCTCGCCTACGACGCGCGGGGCGTGGCCGCCGGCGTCACCCGAGCCTTCCGGGCCGCCGTCTCGGACGCCGTGCGGGAGGACCCCTCATGACGCCCCAACCCCCATCGACACCGCACGGCCGATCGACGACCCAAGGCCAATCGACGTCGCGAGAGCAATCGACAACGCACGGCCGGACGATGCCGCAGGGCCGGACGACACCACGGGGCAGGGCGGCGGCCCGCCCCCGGCGCGGCCTCCGCCGCCCCGGCCGCCGGGGCGGCGCCCGCGCCCTCGCCGCACTGGCCATGGCCACCGGTCTGCTGGTGCTGCCCCCGGCTCCCGCGACCCCCGCGCACGCGGACGGCATACGCGCCCAGGAATGGGCCCTCGACGCCATCCACGCCCGGGACGCCTGGCAGACCACCAAAGGCGAGGGCGTCACCGTCGCGGTGCTCGACACCGGCGTCGACGACCGGCACCCGGACCTCAAGGGCCAGGTTCTGGAGGGCACCGACCTGATCGGCTTCGGCGCGGGGCGCGGCGACCGGGCCTGGGCCCGGCACGGCACGGCGATGGCCGGCATCATCGCCGGCCGGGGCCACGGAGCAGGGAACGACGCCGGCGTGCTCGGCGTCGCGCCCGAGGCGAAGATCCTTCCGGTGCGGGTGATCCTGGAGGACGCCGACCCGGCCCGCAAGCGGGCCAGCGGCGTCCGCGGCGGTGCGCTGGCCAAGGGCATCCGGTGGGCCGCCGACCACGGCGCCGACGTGATCAACCTGTCCCTGGGCGACGACAGCGAGTCCGCCCGCCCGGAAGCCGCCGAGGACGCGGCCGTGCAGTACGCGCTGGCCAAGGGCGTGGTCGTGGTCGCCTCGGCGGGCAACGCGGGCGAGAAGGGCGACCACGTCTCCTACCCGGCCGCCTACCCCGGAGTGATCGCGGTGACCGCGGTCGACCGGTACGGAGGCCGCGCCGCCTTCTCCACCCGCCGCTG
Organism: Streptomyces sp. JLBT605; assembly: GCF_058215555.1. NCBI lineage: Bacteria > Bacillati > Actinomycetota > Actinomycetes > Kitasatosporales > Streptomycetaceae > Streptomyces > Streptomyces sp. JLBT605. The sequence goes on along the minus strand of NZ_CM177087.1, from coordinate 1,021,290 downwards.
GTACGCCACGGTCTGCGCCCCCGGTGTCAACGTCGTCATCGCCGACCCCGACCGGCGCTACTACCAGGGCTGGGGGACCAGCGCCGCCGCCGCGTTCGTCTCCGGTGCCGCCGCGCTGGTCCGCTCCGCCCACCCCGGACTGAGCCCGGCCCAGATCAAGCGCCTGCTGGCGCAGACCGCGCAGGACACCCCGGAGGGCGGGCACAGCGACGCACTGGGCGCCGGCCTGGTGGACCCCGCCGCGGCCATCAAGGCCGGGGCGAAGCTGAAGGCGCAGCCGCAGCGGCCCGCCGCGGCCGCCTACGCCCAGCGCTACTTCGGCCCCGGCCCGGCCCACGGCCGCGATCCCGAGGACGACGGCGGACCGAACCACCTGGCCCTCATCGCCGGGGTGGCCGGAGCCGGTCTGCTGGCCGCCGCGGTGGCCGTCTGGCGAGGCGCCGGACCCCCGCGCCGGCCCAAGGCCGGGCGCCCCACAGCCCGCTGAACCCGCGCACCGGGCCGCCGTCCCGCACCCCGATGCCGCCGCCCGGTCGGGCAGCCCCTCGGCTCGGCCCGGGCAGCCGCCGGATACCCTCGTCGGGTGGCGCTCAAGAACATTCCCGACCCCGGCTTCTCCGACGACGACGGCTCCGCCGACCCCCGGCTGACCGCGGCGCTGGCCGCCTGGGCGGCCGATCGGTCGGCCGAGCCCGAGGTACTGGCAGCCCTCCCCGGGGCACGACTGCTGGTCCCGGTGGTCGCCGTACTCGGCGAGGTCGAGGAAGGGCCGGACGGTCTGCGCCGCGAGAAGACCAGCGACATGGCGGTGCCGACCCTCCAGGCACCCGGGGGCCGCCGGGCCCTGCCCGCCTTCACCTCGACCGACGCGCTGGCCCGGTGGCGACCGGACGCCCGGCCGGTGGCGGTGCCGCTGGGCCAGGCACTTCAGGCCGTGGCGCACGAGCAGGCCGACACCCTCGTCCTGGACCTCGCCGGGCCGGTGACGTACCAGCTGACCGGACCCGCGCTGCTGGCCCTCGCCGAAGGCCGGACCAGTACCGACCCGCTCGCCGACCCGGCCGTCGCGGAGGCGCTGCGCGGAGTGCTGGCCGCCGAACCCGGAGTGCTGCGCGGCTACCTGGCCGCGGCCCCCGACTCCGACGGCACCCTGGCGCTGGCCCTGGCCCCCGGCACCGACGCGCGCGAGACGGCACAGCGGGTGGCGGGCGCGCTCGCCACCCACGAGGTGCTGCGCGCCCGGCTGGTGCGCGGGCTGAACCTGGCACTCCTGCCGCCCGGGGCCGCCGTGCGCTCCGAGCCCCTCTTCAGTCGCTGAACCGCTCCGGCAGCCGCCGGACCGCTCCGCCCCCATCGCGATCTTCGGCAGGCGAAACCTCCCGGGTTGTCCCAGAATGCAGGTACAACTCGCGACCCGGTCGAGGAGAGCCATGATGAGCACAACGCCGGTCGGGAACCCCACGGTCGACACCAGGGTCGAGACCTCCACGGTGGTGTCCGAGTTCGTCGGCACCTTCCTGCTGGTGTTCTTCGCCGTCGGCTCCGCCGTCCTGGGCGCCGAGTACATCGGCACCGTCGGCATCGCCCTCGCCTTCGGCTTCACGCTGATCGCGCTGACCTACGCGCTGGGCCCGGTCTCCGGATGCCATGTCAACCCGGCGGTCACCCTCGGTGTGCTGCTGGCCGGGCGGATGGAGCTGCGCAACGCCCTGGAGTACTGGGTCGCCCAGCTCGTCGGCGCCATCGCAGGCGGCGCCCTCCTGCTGCTCCTCGCCGACCAGGTGCCCGGCCTGAAGACGACCGGGGCCTTCGCCAGCAACGGCTACGGGGACCGGTCGGCGGTCCAGATGGAGGCGGGCGGCGCGTTCCTCGCCGAGGTGATGCTCACCTTCCTGCTGGTGTACGTCTACCTGTCGGTGACCCGCACGCTGGCCGTGGGCGGCCTCGAGCCGCTCCCCATCGGCCTCACCCTGACCGTGGTGACCCTGGTCGGAGTGCCGCTCACCGGCGCGTCGGTGAACCCGGCGCGCAGCCTGGGCCCCGGCGTCTTCGCGGGCGGCGACGCGATGGAGCAGTACTGGCTGTTCCTGGTGGCCCCACTGGTCGGCGGCGCGCTCGCCGCCGTGGTGCACCGGTTCACCCACGCCCGTCTGCTGGAGGCCGCCCCGCACCCGTGGGGGAACGGCGCCGAAGGGGCGGGCGGGGCCGCCGGACCGGCCCGCGCCACCGGCGGGGGCGCCGGGAAGCAGAACGGGCCCGACCGGCCCGAAAGGCCGACCGAGCCCGGTACCTGACCCGACCCCTACGGGATCCGCGTCCGTCAGCCGCCGAACACCGGGCCGGTGTACTTCTCGCCCGGCCCCTGCCCCGGCTCGTCCGGAACCACCGACGCCTCGCGGAAGGCCAGCTGGAGCGACTTCAGGCCATCCCGCAGCGGCGCCGCGTGGAAGGAGCTGATCTCGGTGGCGCTCGCCGTCACCAGACCGGCCAGCGCGTTGATCAGCTTCCGCGCCTCGTCCAGGTCCTTGTGCTCCCCGCCGTCCTCGGCCAGGCCCAGGTTCACCGCGGCCGCGCTCATCAGATGGACCGCGACCGTGGTGATCACCTCGACGGCGGGCACATCCGCGATGTCGCGGGTGAGCGATTCGAAGTCGGGGGAGTCGGGCGCCGGCTGCTGGGGGGTGGAGTCGCTCATGGCTCTCGATCTGTCGTGCGATGCTCTGGTCCGTGCGGCCCTCAGCCTAGTACCGGCTGATACCGGCGCGCCGCGACCCCGGGGCCCGGCTCCCGCGCGTGCTCCGGGCGGGCCCGCGGCCGAAAGTGGTGTAACCTGGAGTCCGACCGGCTGGTCCCATGTGCCCAGCCCGCAAGTGGAGGCTCCGATCTCCCACCCAGTCGACCCTCGGGTCGGCGGGTCACCGGTCCTGTCGCGCCCCGCGGAATAGACGCGGTGGTGCTCCCGGTTGTATGGAGCCCCGCCTGTGTCCCGTCCGGGGCGCTTTGTGCGTCTCAGGGCAGGCGGTCAACGAACAGACGTTGCGCGGCTGTCCCCCAGGCGGTCGTGTGGTGCAACCGAGGAGGATCCATCAGCGCCGAGCCCCGCATCAACGACCGGATTCGCGTCCCCGAGGTGCGACTCGTCGGTCCCAGTGGCGAGCAGGTCGGCATTGTGCCGCTTGCCAAGGCCCTGGAGCTTGCGCAGGAGTACGACCTCGACCTCGTCGAGGTGGCGGCGAACGCCCGTCCGCCGGTCTGCAAGCTCATGGACTACGGAAAGTTCAAGTACGAGTCGGCCATGAAGGCCCGTGAGGCGCGCAAGAACCAGGCGCACACGGTCATCAAGGAGATGAAGCTCCGGCCGAAGATCGACCCGCACGACTACGACACCAAAAAGGGTCACGTCGTCCGGTTCCTCAAGCAGGGCGACAAGGTCAAGATCACGATCATGTTCCGTGGCCGTGAGCAGTCCCGTCCGGAGCTCGGCTACCGGCTGCTGCAGCGGCTCGCGGAGGACGTCCAGGACCTCGGTTTCGTCGAGTCGAACCCGAAGCAGGACGGCCGGAACATGATCATGGTTCTCGGTCCGCACAAGAAGAAGACCGAGGCGATGGCCGAAGCCCGCGAGGCGCAGGCCGCCCGCAAGGCCGAGCGCCAGCAGGGCAGTGCCCCCGCCGAGGAGACCGCCGAGGCGTGACTTCGGGGCGCTGAGTCCCGACAGCCCGGGGCGCTCAGCGCCCCGGGAGACCACCGAAACAGATGACGCTTCCGCATGCCGGCTCAGCCGGCATGTTCGTACCGGGAGCGCCACCGACGAGGAGAGTACGGCGCCATGCCGAAGAACAAGACGCACAGCGGTGCCAGCAAGCGCTTCAAGATCACCGGCTCCGGTAAGGTGCTGCGGCAGCGCGCCGGCAAGCGCCACCTGCTCGAGCACAAGCCGTCGACCCTGACGCGTCGCCTCAGCGGCACCGCCGAGATGGCCCCGGCCGACGCCAAGAAGATCAAGAAGCTTCTCGGCAAGTGACGCCCCCGCCCCCGCTCCGGCGGGTGGCGACTTCCGATCGGGACCTCAATCGTTTCCGGGTCGTGTGAATAACCCACGGCCCCGTACAAGGAGTTAACAAGTGGCACGCGTCAAGCGCGCAGTCAACGCCCACAAGAAGCGCCGGGCGATCCTGGAGCAGGCCAGCGGCTACCGGGGCCAGCGCTCCCGCCTGTACCGCAAGGCCAAGGAGCAGGTCACCCACTCCCTGGTCTACAACTACAACGACCGCAAGAAGCGCAAGGGCGACTTCCGTCAGCTGTGGATCCAGCGCATCAACGCCGCTGCCCGCGCCAACGGCATGACCTACAACCGCTTCATCCAGGGTCTGAAGGCCGCCAACGTCGAGGTCGACCGCAAGATCCTTGCCGACCTCGCGGTCAACGACGCGGGCGCGTTCGCCGCGCTGGTCGAGGTGGCCCAGAAGGCTCTGCCGACCGACGTCAACGCCCCCAAGGCGGCGGAAGCGGCCTGACGGCCGTCACCGCACTAGCGTCGACCGGATCACCGGACAACGCCGGACCCGCAGGCGAACTGCTCGCCTGCGGGTCCGCGCGCGTCCCGCCCCAAAACCCCGCCCCAAAACCCCCACCCACGGAAGCGAGTGCACCGAACATGGCGGCCCCCGAGCTGACCTCCCTGCGATCGCCGCGTGTGGTCGCCGCCCGCCGCCTGGCCAAGCGCAGCTTCCGCGGCAAGGAGCGCCGCTTCCTCGCCGAAGGCCCCCAGGCCGTGCGCGAGGCGGTCGCCCACCTGGTCGAGGTGTACCTCACCCCCGAGGCCGCCGAGCGCCACCAGGACATCGTGGAGCTGGTACACGCCGCCCGGGTGCCGGTGCTCACCGCGACGGACGAGGTCATCGCCGCCATGTCCGACACCGTCACCCCGCAGGGCATCGTCGGCCTCTGCCGCTTCCTGGACTCCCCCTTCGAGGAGATCGTCGCCGCCCGTCCCCGGCTGGTCGCCGTCCTGGCGAACGTCCGCGACCCCGGCAACGCCGGCACCGTGCTGCGCTGCGCCGACGCGGCCGGCGCCGACGCGGTGGTCCTCACCGACGCCTCCGTCGACCTGTACAACCCCAAGGCGGTGCGCGCCTCGGTCGGCTCCCTGTTCCACCTCCCGGTCGCCGTCGGCGTACCCGTCGAGGAGGCGGCGCGCGCGCTGCGCGGCGCGGGGCTGCGGCTGCTGGCCGCCGACGGCGCGGGCGACCGCGACCTGGACGCCGAGCTGGACGGGGCCCGCATGGGCGGCCCCACCGCCTGGATCTTCGGCAACGAGGCATGGGGCCTGCCCGAGGAGACCCGGGCGCTGGCCGACGCGGTGGTACGCGTCCCCATCCACGGCAAGGCCGAGAGCCTCAACCTGGCGACCGCCGCCGCCGTGTGCCTGTACGCCTCCGCTCGTGCGCAGCGCGCGCCCGGAGGGTGCCGCTCCGTGACGTCCAGCTAGTAGGGTTGCCACCCTCGGGGCCTGAGAGGGGGTGCGGGGTGGACATCACGACCTCCCACACCGGCATGGACACCCGCGCGTCCGGCACGCGCCCGGCCGCCGCGGGCCGGCCGCAGACGCCGCCCGCCATACCGTACGGCCCCTGGGAATCCGGCCTGACCGGCCTCGGGCTGGACCCCGACGACCTGCCCGACGGCCTGGTGGTCGCCGACGAGACCGGCCGCGTCACCTGCTTCAACGCCGCCGCCGCCCGGCTCACCGCGATCCGCCCCGCCGACGCCATCGGTCTGCCGGTGGAGCGCGCCCTCCCGCTGGAGGACCTCGAAGGACGCCGCTGGTGGACCCTCACCGACCCCTACGGCGGCCTCGCCATCCGCGCGGGCCAGCCGGAGCGGAACCTGCTCCTGCCCGGCGGCCGCGAGGTCCTCGTCTCCGCCCGCTACGTCCGCGAACACCCCACCGGGCCGGTCCGCCGCCTGGTCGTCTCACTGCGCGGCACCGAGGCCCGGCGCCGCACCGAGCTCAGCCACGCCGAGCTGATCGCCACCGTCGCCCATGAGCTGCGCTCGCCGCTCACCTCGGTCAAGGGCTTCACCGCGACCCTGCTCGCCAAATGGGAGCGGTTCACCGACGACCAGAAGCGGCTGATGCTGGAGACCGTCGACGCCGACGCCAACCGCGTCACCCGCCTCATCGCCGAACTGCTGGACATCTCCCGGATCGACTCCGGCCGGCTGGAGGTGCGCCGCCAGCCGGTCGACCTCACCGCCGCCATCCGCCGGCACGTCCAGGCCCACACCGCCGCCGGCCAGCGCCCGGAGCGCTTCCACATCCGGGTACGGGAGCCGCTGCCCGGCCTGTGGGCCGACCCGGACAAGATCGACCAGGTGCTGGGCAACCTGCTGGAAAACGCGGTGCGCCACGGCGAGGGAACCGTCACCATCGAGGTGGCACCCGCCCCCACCAAGAACCACGCGGAAGGAACGGCCGTCACCGTGAGCGATGAGGGCCCCGGCATCCCGGAGGAGTCGATGGCCCGCGTCTTCACCCGCTTCTGGCGGGGCAGCAAGCGCGGCGGCACCGGCCTGGGCCTGTACATCGTCAAGGGCATCGTCGAGGCGCACGGCGGGGCGATCACCGTCGACCGGGCCCGCGGCGGCGGCGCCAGGTTCCGATTTACCCTGCCCGTGGGCACGCCGGCTTACCTGAAGTAGGTACCGGGACGAGCGCCCCGCGGGCTCTTCAGCACCCCGCCGCCCCGTAGACTCGACCTTTGGCACCTTTGCGTCCTTGTCGTCGGGCGGGGCCCGCGGGGGTCCGGGCCCATGGCCGCGCCGATGCGGGACGAGGCCCGGGGAAAGACGCAGCAGCCAGCTATCGGAAGCACGGGAAGAGATGTCGGCACCCAATAAGTCGTACGACCCTGTCGAGGTCGAGGCACTGAAACCGGAAGAGATCGAGCGGATGCGCGACGAGGCGGCCGCCGCCATCGCCGCGGCCGCCGACCTCGAGGCGCTGCACGAGGCGAAGGTCGCGCACACCGGCCCCGCCTCGCCGCTCGCGCTGGCCAACCGCGAGATCGGCGCCCTGCCGCCGCACGCCAAGGCGGACGCCGGCAAGCGCGTCGGCCAGGCCCGCGGCGCGGTGAACCAGGCACTCAAGGCCCGGCAGGAGGAGCTGGAGGCCGAGCGCGACGCCCGCGTGCTGGTCGAGGAGGCGGTGGACGTCTCACTGCCCTACGACCGCGTGCCCGCCGGCGCCCGGCACCCGATCACCACGCTCTCCGAGCGCATCGAGGACGTCTTCGTCGCCATGGGCTACGAGGTCGCCGAGGGCCCCGAGGTCGAGGCCGAGTGGTTCAACTTCGACGCCCTGAACTTCCCCCCGGACCACCCGGCCCGGGAGATGCAGGACACCTTCTTCGTCCAGGGCCGCAAGGAAGGCGCCGAATCCGGCGTCGTCCTGCGCACCCACACCTCGCCGGTGCAGATCCGCTCGATGATCGACCGCGAGCCGCCCATCTACGTGATCTGCCCGGGCCGGACGTTCCGCACCGACGAGCTGGACGCCACCCACACCCCGGTCTTCCACCAGGTCGAGCTGCTCGCCGTCGACGAGGGCCTGACCATGGCCGACCTCAAGGGCACGCTGGACCACATGGTGCGCGCCCTGTTCGGCGAGGACATGACCACCCGGCTGCGGCCGAACTACTTCCCGTTCACCGAGCCGTCCGCCGAGATGGACATGCTCTGCTTCGCCTGCCGTGGCGAGTCGGTCGGCAACCCCGCCCGCCCCTGTCGTACCTGCTCCAGCGAGGGCTGGATCGAGCTGGGCGGCTGCGGCATGGTCAACCCCCGGGTGCTGACCGCCTGCGGCGTGGACCCGCAGAAGTACAGCGGCTTCGCCTTCGGCTTCGGCATCGAACGGATGCTGATGTTCCGGCACAACGTGGAAGACATGCGAGACATGGTCGAGGGTGACGTGCGCTTCACCCGGCCGTTCGGGATGGAGATCTGATGCGGGTCCCGCTTTCGTGGCTGCGGGAATACGTCGACCTGCCGGCCGGTGAGACCGGCCGCGACGTCCAGGCCAAACTCATCAGCGCCGGTCTTGAGGTCGAGACCGTCGAGCAGCTCGGCGCCGGCCTTTCCGGCCCCCTGGTCGTCGGCCAGGTCCTCACCATCGAGGAGCTGGAGGGCTTCAAGAAGCCCATCCGCTTCTGCACCGTCGACGTCGGCCAGGCCAACGGCACCGGCGAACCGCAGGAGATCGTCTGCGGCGCCCGCAACTTCACCGTCGGCGACAAGGTCGTCGTGGTGCTGCCCGGCGCCGTGCTCCCCGGCGACTTCAAGATCGCCGCGCGCAAGACCTACGGCAGGGTCTCGCACGGCATGATCTGCTCCGGCGACGAGCTCGGCATGGGCGACGACGGCAGTGGCGGCATCATCGTGCTGCCCCCGCAGTACGAGCCCGGCACCGACGCCATCGAGCTGCTCGAACTCCTCGACGAGGTGCTGGACATCGCGGTCACCCCCGACCGCGGCTACTGCCTGTCGATGCGCGGTGTCGCCCGCGAGCTCGCCACCGCCTACGGGCTGCCGCTGCGCGACCCCGCCCTGCTCGACGTCCCCGCGCCCAACTCCTACGGGCACGCCGTGACCGTCGCCGACCCGATCGGCTGCGACCGCTTCACCGCCCGCACCGTGACCGGCCTCGACCCGCACGCCGTCTCCCCGATCTGGCTGCGCCGCCGCCTCCAGAAGGCCGGCATGCGGCCCGTCTCGCTCACCGTCGACGTCACCAACTACGTGATGCTCGAACTGGGCCAGCCGCTGCACGCCTACGACCGGACCCGCATCGACGGGCCGATCGGCGTGCGCCGCGCCATCCCCGGCGAGAAGTTCACCACCCTCGACGGCGCCCACCGCGCACTCGACGCCGAGGACCTCGTCATCACCGACAACGCCGGCCCCATCGGGCTGGCCGGTGTGATGGGCGGCGCCAACAGTGAGATCGCCGACGTCGCCGCGGGCGAGGCCGGCACCACCGAGGTCGTCATCGAGGCCGCGCACTTCGACCCGGTCGCCATCGCCCGCACCGCCCGCCGCCACAAGCTCTCCTCCGAGGCGTCCCGGCGCTTCGAGCGCGGCGTCGACCCGGGCGCCACCTCGGCGGCCGCCCAGCGCACCGTCGACCTGCTGGTACTGCTCGCCGGCGGCACCGCGGAGGCCGGGGTCACCGAGATCGTCTCCCCGCGCGGCCCGCGCACCATCACCATCCGCGCCGACCACCCCGACCGCGTGGCCGGTGTCGCCTACGGCCGCGAGACCGTCGTACGCCGCCTCCAGGAGATCGGCTGCGACGTCTACGGATCCGACGACCTCACGGTCACCGTGCCCAGCTGGCGGCCCGACCTGACCGACCCCAACGACCTCGCCGAAGAGGTCATCCGCCTGGAGGGCTACGAGAACCTCCCCGCCACCCTCCCGCAGCCGCCCGCCGGCCGCGGCCTCACCGCCCGGCAGCGCCTGCACCGCCGGGTCGGCCGCGCCCTCGCCGGCGCCGGCTACGTCGAGGCGCTGAACTACCCGTTCATCGGCGAGGAGATCCTCGACCAGTTCGGCCTGGAGCCCGACGACCCGCGCCGCTGCCTGGTGCACCTGGTCAACCCGCTCTCCGACACCGAGCCCGCGCTGCGCACCACGCTGCTGCCCGGGCTGCTCGGCGCGCTGCGCCGCAACCACGGCCGCGGCGAGCACAACCTCGCCCTCTTCGAGACCGGCCTGGTCTTCCGCTCCACCGGCGGCGAGACCGCCGCCGTGCGGCTGCCCGTCGACCGCCGCCCCAGCGACGAGGAGATCGCCTCGCTCAACGCCGCGCTGCCGCAGCAGCCGCGCCGCGTCGCGGTGGTGCTCGCCGGCGCCCGGGAGCAGGACGGCTGGTGGGGCGAGGGCCGCGCCGCGACCTGGGCCGACGTCATCGAGGCGGGCCGCACCGTGGCCCGCGAGGCAGGCCTGGAGCTGATCGTCCGCCAGGACCAGCACGCGCCGCTCCACCCGGGACGGTGCGCCGCGCTCCTCGCCGTCGCCGACGGCGAGGAGATCCTCGTCGGCAACGCCGGTGAACTCCACCCGCGGGTCATCAAGGCCCTCGGCCTGCCGGAGCGCACCTGCGCCATGGAGATCGAGCTGGACCGCCTGGAGCGGGCCGGCACCGGGGTCGTCCAGGCACCGCACGTCTCCTCCTTCCCGGTGGCCACCCAGGACGTCGCGCTCGTCGTCGACACCTCGGTCGCCGCGGGCGACGTCGAGGCGGCGCTGCGCGCCGGCGCCGGTGAACTCCTCGAATCGCTGCGCCTGTTCGACGTCTTCACCGGCGAGCAGCTCGGCGAGGGCAAGAAGTCCCTGGCCTACGCGCTGCGCTTCCGCGCGCCCGACCGGACGCTGACGGCGGAGGAGGCCTCGGCCGCCCGCGACGCCGCCGTGGCCACCGCGGTCGAGCGCACCGGAGCCGTACTCCGCGGCGCCTGACCCCGCGCGGGGGACACCCGCCGGGCACCCGCCGACCGGGGCGCACCTCACCCACACGTGAGGTGCGCCCCGTCGCGTACCAGCCGTCCTTCAGGACCGGCCGCCCCCGCCGCCTTCCACGTCCAGGTGCGGCAGCACCCGGTCCAGCAGACGGGGCGTCCACCACGCGTACCGGCCCAGCAGGGTCATCACCGCCGGCACCAGCAGCAGCCGGACCACGGTGGCATCCACCAGCACGCTCACCGCCAGACCCAGCCCCAGCATCTTGACCACGATGGTGTCGCTGATGATGAAGGCCGCGAAGACGCTCACCATGATCAGCGCGGCGCAGGTGATCACGCGTGCGGTGATCTCCAGCGCATGGGCGACGCTCCCCTTGCTGTCCTGGGTGCGCAGCCACGCCTCCTGCACCCGGGAGAGCAGGAACACCTCGTAGTCCATGCTCAGCCCGAAGACGATGGCGAACATCATCATCGGGACGTAGCTCTCGATCGGCACGTCGCCGGAGACCCCCAGCGCCGGCCCGCCCCAGCCCCACTGGAACACCGCCACCACCACCCCGTACGAGGCGGCGATGGACACCAGATTGAGCAGCGCGGCCTTCACGGCGACGAGCATGCCGCGGAAGACGATCAGGATGATCACGAAGGCGAGGCCGACCACGACCGCGATGATCAGCGGCAGCCGCGCGGCGATGAGGTCGCGGAAGTCCACCTGGGCGGCGGTCGAACCGGTCACGTACCCCTTGGCCGGAGTGCCGGCGGTGGCCTTCGGAAGGACGTCGTCCGCCAGATGGTTCACCAGATCGGTGGTGGAGGAGTCCTGCGGACGATCCGCCGGGATCACCGTCGACGTCAGCACATCGCCGTTGTCCCCGATGGCCTGCGCAGGACTGGCCGACGCGGTGTGCGGCAGGTCGCCGAGGGCCTTCGTCACCTGGTTCAGCAGGTCCGGGCGCTGGGAGCCGGAGACCTGGCTCTGGTCGATGACGACGGTCAGCGGCCCGTTGGTGCCCGGCCCGAACCCGTCGCTGATCAGGTCGAAGGCCCGCCGGTCGGTGAAGCTGGTGGGGTCCGCGCCGTCATCGATGTGCCCCAGCTGGATGGAGAACAGCGGGATGGCCAGCACCCCCAGCACCACGACCCCGCAGGCCAGATAGGTCCACGGGCGACGCTCCACCCGCTGGGCGTAAGCGTGCCAGGTGCCGTGCGCCGGGGCGCCCGGCTCGGCCTCGGTCTCCGCGATGGGGGTCCGCACCCGGAAGCGGTCGAGCCGGCGGCCCGCCAGCCCCAGCAGCGCCGGGACCAGGGTGAGCGCGCCGAGGACCGCGGTGACCACGGTGATCGCGGCGGCGGCTCCGAGTCTGCCGATGAAGTCCACGCCCGAGGCGTTCAGCCCGAGCAGCGCGATGATGACGGTGCAGCCGGAGACCAGCACCGCCCGCCCGCTGCCGGTCATCGCCTCCCCGGCGGCGGTCACCGGATCCCGGCCGTCCATCAGGCGCTGCCGGTGCCGGGTGATCAGAAAGAGGGCGTAGTCGATGCCGACGCCCAGTCCGATCATGGTGGCCAGGGTCGGTGAGACCTCGGCGAAGGTGGACGCGGCGGCGATCAGGCTCAGGCAGCCCAGCCCGGCCAGCACGGCAAGCAGCGCGGACAGCAGGGGGAAGGCCGCGGCCAGCACGCTGCCGAAGCCGATCAGCAGCACCACGATCGCCACCGCGAACCCGACCACCTCGCTGGCCAGGTCGTTGGCGGTCGGCCGGGCGACTTCGCCGAGCGGTCCGCCGTATTCGACGTCAATGCCCGCGGACCGCAGGGGGGCGACGGCCTTGTCGACGCCGTCGAGGTAGGACTCGTCCAGGGTCGAGGGGTTGGTGTCGAACCTCAGGGTGATGTAGGCGGTCTTCTCGTCGGCCGACAGCGGCCCGGCCGGCTTCGACCCCTGGCCCGACGCACCCTGACCTGACGTTCCCTGGCCCGACGTTCCCCGGTCGGACGAGTCGGACGAGCTCTTGCCCGAGGAGCTCGTGCCCGAGGAGCTCTGCCCCTGCTGAGGGGCGGTCAGCGGATTCTGCGCGGAGGTGACGTGCGGAAGCTTCGCCAGCGCGTCGACCGCCTGGCCGATCTGGCTGGGGAAGTCGGTGAGCGGTTTGCTCGCGTCATGCAGCACGACGGTGGAACTCTGCCCGCCCTGCTGGGGCGCGTGCTTCCGGAGCGCTTCCAGCCCCTTCTGCGACTGAGAGCCGGAGAGGTCGAAGTCGTCGGAGTAGTCGCCGCCGAAGGCGCGCTGCAGACCGTGCAGGCCGGCCACCGCGACCACCCAGGCCACGATGACCAGGACGAAGTGGCGGGCACACCATTCGCCCAGCCGCTGCAACCGGCTCCGTGCGGGGGTCCGGGCCGCGCTGCCGGTACCCCGGTACTGCGATGACGGCATGCGCCGGACGATAAGTCCGATCTCCTGATATATCCCGCTTCGACACACCGGATCGGGTGCGACGGAGCCCGGCCCCGGCGGTGGCCGGTGCCGGGCTCAGGCGGCGGTCAGGACCCCGCCCCGGTCAGGACCCCGCCCCGGGTGGAGGCTCGCTCCGGCCGGACGGTCCTGGCGGGCCGGTCAGTACGGGTAGAAGCCCGAGCCGGTCTTGCGGCCCAGCCGGCCCGCGTCCACCATGCGCTGGAGCAGCGGGGGAGCGGCGTAGAGCGGCTCCTTGAACTCCGCGTACATCGAATCGGCGATCGCCGCGATGGTGTCCAGGCCGATGAGGTCGGCCAGCTTCAGCGGGCCCATCGGGTGGGCGCAGCCCAGCTCCATGCCGTTGTCGATGTCCTCGCGGCTGGCGATGCCCGACTCGAACATCCGGATGGCGGAGAGCAGGTACGGGATCAGCAGGGCGTTGACGATGAAGCCCGAGCGGTCCTGCGCGCGGATCGCGTGCTTGCCGAGCAGGTCCCGCACCAGCGCCTCGGAGCGCTTGATGGTCTCCTCGCCGGTGGTGAGGGCGGGGATCAGCTCCACCAGCTTCTGCACCGGAGCCGGGTTGAAGAAGTGGATGCCGATCACCTGGTCCGGCCGCGAGGTGGCGACCGCGAGCTTGACCAGCGGGACGGAGGAGGTGTTCGAGGCCAGGATCGCGTCCGGACGGGTGACCACCTGGTCGAGGATCTGGAAGATCTCCGTCTTGACCTGCTCGTTCTCGACCACTGCCTCGATGACCAGGTCGCGGTCGGCGAACTCGCCCAGGTCGGTGGTGAAGCTCAGGCGGGCGAGCGCCTCGTCCCGCTCCTCCTCGGTGATCTTGCCGCGTTCGGCGGCCTTGCCGAGCGAGGTGGTCAGGCGCGTACGGCCCAGCTCCAGGGCCTCGCCGGTGGTCTCGGCGACCATGACGTCCAGTCCGGAACGGGCGCACACCTCGGCGATGCCCGCCCCCATCTGGCCGCAGCCCACCACTCCGACGCGCGCAATGTCGGCCATTGAGTCTGTCACCTCGTGCCTTTCGCTGATCAACGGGCCGGCGGGATCCGTGTGATTCCGGTGCCCGCCTCGTCGGAGACGTTACTCCGCCGGGGTGGCGGACTCTCCCGCCGGGCGCCTCTGGGAGCGCTCTCACCCTCGGTCGCCACAGCCGCGGTCGAGCGATCGTCATGGCCGGAAGCCGCCGGGCCGTGGGCATCGGCCCGGTCCCTCGCCGCAGTGCGGCCGGGGTGATCGTCGTACCGGGGACCCGGATGGAGGATTGCCGGGCGGGCCGCCGCCGCGCATCATCAGCGGGACGCGACACCGGACGTGACACACGATCAGGGAGCGATCATGGGTCAGATCACGCGCAGAGGCTTGACCGCCGCGGCCGCCGGAATGCTGGCCGCGGCGGCCGTCCCCGGCGAGGCGGCGGCGCACCAGGCCGCCGACCGGACCACACCCCAGGCGGAGGAACAGGCCGCGGACCCGGGCGCCGGCCGACGCCGGAAGAAGCAGTTCCGCGGGATGTGGCTGGCCACCGTCGCCAACCGCGACTGGCCGTCGAAGGCCGGGCTGCCGGCCGCCCGGCAGCGCGCGGAGCTCCTCGCCTTCCTCGACGCGGCCGTGGAACGCCGGCTCAATGCCGTGATCTTCCAGGTCAGGCCGACCGCGGACGCGCTGTGGCCGTCGCCGTACGAGCCCTGGTCGGAGTACCTCACCGGCGTGCAGGGCCGGAACCCGGGCTGGGACCCGCTCGGCACCGCGGTGCGCGAGGCACACGCCCGCGACCTGGAGCTGCACGCCTGGTTCAACCCGTACCGCGTCGCCCTCCACGACGACCCCTCCCGGCTGGTCGCCAACCACCCCGCCCGGCTGCGCCCGCAGTGGGTGGTGCCGTACGGCGGGAAGCTCTACTACAACCCGGGGCTGCCCGAGGTCCGCCGCTTCGTCCAGGACGCGATGCTGGACGCGGTCGCCCGCTACGACATCGACGCCGTGCACTGGGACGACTACTTCTACCCCTATCCGGTGGCGGGCCAGGCGTTCGACGACGACGCGGCGTACGCGCGCTACGGCGGCGACTTCCCCAACCGGGCTGCCTGGCGGCGCGACAACACCGACCGGCTGGTCCGGCAGACCGCGCTACGGATCAAGAAGCTGAACAAGCGGGTGCGGTTCGGGATCAGCCCGTTCGCCGTCTGGCGCAACAAGGCCACCGACCCGCTGGGCTCCGACACCCGCGCCGGGGTGCAGACCTACGACGACCTCTACGCCGACACCCGCAAGTGGATCCGCGAGGGATGGATCGACTACATCGTGCCCCAGGTCTACTGGAACATCGGGTTCCAAGCGGCGGACTACGCCAAGCTGGTCCCCTGGTGGTCCCAGACCGTCCGGGGCACCGGCGTGGACCTGTACATCGGCGAGGCCCTCTACAAGGCGGGGGACCCGGCGCAGCCCGCGGCCTGGCAGGATCCGGCCGAACTCTCCCGCCACCTCGCCTTCGACCGGGACTTCCGCGAAGTGCGCGGCAATGTCTTCTTCTCCGCCAAGGAAGTCGTACGGGACCGGATCGGCGCCATGGGACGCGTGGTCGCCGACCACTACCCGGCCCGGGTGCGCCCGCCACGCTGAGCGCCGTGGCCGCCCCGCGCCCGCGCGCCCCGCGCCCCGCAAGGCGGAGCGGGGCGGGGCGGCGGGCCCGGGCGGGCGCGTGCCGGATCAGAGCGTCACGCCGGTCGTTCCCTGTCCTTCCGGTGGTCCACCACGCAGTCCGGGCCCGGTGAAATGATCGACTCGTGTCCGTTCTCGGCGCGGACCCGGTACGGCGGGCCGCCGTTGGTGCCGAGCACCTCGACGACCTCCACGTCATGGTCCTCCTGGCCGACGATCCGGCCGTGCCTCACCAGATGGTCACCCTTGCTCGCATGCATCAGCCTTGAACCTCCTGTCCGGCTCCCCGGGGGGAATGCGATCCGTGGTCGCGGGCCCACGGCGGGTACCGGAACTCCGCCTCGGCGCGTCACACCCGTGCCCGCTGGGTGACGCCGATGCACACCAGCACCGCGACGGCGGCGACCGGTGCGGCCATGGTGAGTCGCTCGTCGAGGAGAAGTACCGACCACACCAGAGTGAGCAACGGCTGCGCCAGCTGCAACTGGCTCGCCCTGGCCACCCCGATGGCGGCCATGCCGCGATACCAGACCACCAGCCCCAGGAACTGCGACCCGGCGGCGAGCCAGAGGATCCCGGCGACCGTGTGGCCGGTCAGCCGGGCGGGTTCGACCGACAGGGCGATCGACGCGGCCACCAGCGACAGCGGCAGGCAGCCGACCAGCGCCCAGGCGATCACCTGCCAGCCGGGCATCCGCCCGGCCAGCCGGCCGCCCTCGGTGTAGCCGGCCGCGCAGACCAGCAGTGCCGCGAACAGATACAGATCGCCGGTGGTCGGGGCCCCACCGCTCTCCTGCACCGCGAAGCCGATCACCACCGCGGCCCCGGTCAGCGCCGCCGCCCAGAAGGTACGGGAGGGCCGCGCCCCGGTGCGTACCGCGGAGAAGGCGGCCGTGGTCAGCGGCAGCAGACCCACCACCACCGCGGCGTGCGAGGTGGTCGACGTCCGCAGCGCCAGGGTGGTCAGCAGCGGAAAGCCCACCACCACACCGGCGGCCACCACGAGCAGCCCGGGCCGGTGGGCGCGGGCGGGCAGCGGCACGCGGAGCGCGATCAGGGCGCCGGCCGCGATGAGCCCGGCCAGCACCATCCGTACCGAGGTGACGGACCAGGCCCCCAGCCCCTCCAGCGCCCACGCCGTCGCCGGGAAGGTGAGCGAGAACGCGGCCACTCCCAGGCCGGCCAGCAGCACACCGGCTCTTCCCGCACGGGTCGCCTGGGCTGCCGGGGGCATCGTGGCCGGCTCGGCCGTCGTGGTCCGCCCGGACGCCTGGGTCTGCCCGGACGCCTGGGGCGGCTCGGCCGTCCGGGTCGGCGCGGGAGCCGGAGGGGAGGCGTCCGGACCGTGATCGCCCGCCCGGCGCTCCATGTGCACTGTTATCGCCGCGGACGGGATAGCGCTATCGTGTGCTGTCATGCACGAGCGTAGCAGTGTGGCTGAGCTGGCCGATATCCTCCGATCGGAGCTGAACCGCTACTCACCGGGTGAGAAGCTGCCCTCCAGTCGGGTGCTGGTCGAGCGCTTCCGGGTGAGCCCGGTGACCGTCTCCCGCGCGCTGGCCGGCCTCGCGGCCGAGGGGCTGGTCGTCACCCGCCCCGGCGCCGGAGCCTTCCGCGCCGACCGCCCCCGCCCCGGGGCGCGCCCGGGCGACACCTCCTGGCAGGAGGTCGCGCTCAGCGCCGAGGCCCCCGGCGAAGCTGTACCGCGCTCGGTGGACGCCTCCGGCGTGCTCGCCACGCTCGCCGCTCCGCCGCCCGGCGTCATCGAGCTCAACGGCGGCTATCTGCACCCCACCCTCCAGCCCGAGCGGGCCATGGCCGCCGCGCTCGCCAGGGCGGGGCGCCGGCCCGGCGCCTGGGGCCGCCCGCCGACCGACGGCCTGCCGGAGCTGCGCAGCTGGTTCGCGCGCCAGATCGGCGGCGCGGCCGGCACCATCGCCGCGTCCGACGTGCTGATCACCGCGGGCGGGCAGAGCGCCCTCGCCGCCGCGCTGCGCGCGCTGGCCGGCCCGGGCGCGCCCGTGCTGGTGGAATCACCGAACTACCCCGGAATGGCCGCCGTCGCCCGGGCCTCGGGGCTGCGCCCGGTCCCGGTGCCGGTGGACGCCCACGGCGTACGCACCGACCTGCTCGCCCGCGCCTTCCAGGCCAGTGGCGCCCGGGTCTTCGTCTGCCAGCCGCTCTTCCAGAACCCCACCGGCGCCTCGCTCTCCGCCGAGCGCCGCGCCGAGGTGCTGCGGGTGGTCCACCAGGCCGGGGCGTTCGTCATCGAGGACGACTTCGCCCGCCGCCTGGTCCACGAGGACGCCGCTCCGCTGCCCGGCACGCTGGCCGCCGAGGACCCCGACGGCGCCGTGGTGCACGTCTGCTCCCTCACCAAGGCCACCTCGCCCAGCCTGCGGGTGGGCGCGCTCGCCGCCCGCGGCCCGGCGCTGGAGCGCGTCCGGGCCATCCAGGTCGTGGACAGCTTCTTCGTCCCCCGCCCCCTCCAGGAGGCCGCCCTGGAACTGGTCGGGGCGCCGGTGTGGCCGCGCCATCTGCGCCGTATCGCCGCCGAGTTGCGTGCCCGCCGCGAAGCGCTGGTGACCGCCGTCCACCAGGAGCTCTCCGGGGTGGCGTCGATCCCGCACGTGCCCTCCGGCGGATTCCATGTGTGGCTTCGCCTGCCGGACGGCACGGACGAGGCCGCCCTGGCCGCCGCCGCGCTGCGCGCCGGTGTGGCGGTGGCCCCGGGGCGGCCCTACTTCTGCGCCGAGCCTCCCGCGCCGCATCTGCGGCTGAGCTTCGCATCCGCCGCCGGCCCCGGCGAACTCGCCGAGGGCGTACGCCGACTGGGCGCCGCCTACCGCGGCCTGGCCGCCTGACTGTCACCTCGGTCGCCGCCGGGCTCCACCTAAGCTGTAAGGCATGACTCACTCCGACGGTTATTACGAAGTCCGAGCCGGCGTTCCGACGGTCGAGACCTACTGCCATCTGCGCGCCGCCAGCGGCCTCGGTGTCAGGCCGGCCGAGGCGGCGGTGGTCGGGCTGCCCAACACCTGGTACGGCGTCACCCTGCACCACGGCGCCGAAACGGTCGGCATGGGCCGCGTCGTCGGCGACGGTGGGTGCTTCTTCCAGATCGTCGACATCTGCGTCCTCCCCGAACACCAGGGCCAGGGCCTGGGCAAGCGGATCATGGCCGAGCTGACCGCCGAGCTGGAGCGCCGGGGCCCGGCGGGTGCCTATGTCTCCCTCATCGCCGACGGGGACGCCCGCCACCTCTACGCCAAATTCGGATTCACCGAGACCGCCCCTGTCTCGGTGGGCATGCACCGCGTCCTCGAAGCCAACCGCGTAATCGGCCACTGATCGGAGCCATTGCATAAAACTGCCGAGCACCGTATAGTCATACCTCCGAGAGGGAGGTTCCATGACAGTACGAGCGGCAGTGGCCGGAGCAAGCGGATACGCGGGCGGCGAATTGCTGCGCCTGCTGCTGGGCCACCCTGGCGTGGAGATCGGTGCTCTGACCGGTCATTCCCACGCCGGTCAGCGTCTGGGCGGCCTGCAGCCGCACCTGCTGCCGCTGGCGGACCGAGTGCTGGAGCCGACCACGCCGGAGGCCCTGGCAGGGCACGACGTCGTCTTCCTGGCCCTGCCGCACGGCCAGTCCGCGGCCGTCGCCGAGCAGCTCGGCGAGGCGGTGCTGATCATCGACTGCGGCGCCGACTTCCGGCTGCGTGACGCCGCGGCGTGGGAGAAGTTCTACGGCTCCGCCCACGCCGGGACCTGGCCGTACGGACTGCCCGAGCTGCCCGGCGCGCGTGACGCGCTGCGGGGCGGCAAGCGGGTCGCGGTCCCCGGCTGCTATCCGACCGCGGTCTCGCTCGCGCTCTTCCCCGCGTACGCCGCCGGACTCGCCGAGCCGGAGGCGGTGATCGTCGCCGCCTCCGGTACCTCGGGCGCCGGCAAGGCGGCCAAGCCGCACCTGCTGGGCAGCGAGGTGATGGGCTCCATGAGCCCGTACGGCGTCGGCGGCGCGCACCGGCACACCCCCGAGATGATCCAGAATCTCTCCGCGGCCGCCGGTGAGCCGGTCTCCGTCTCCTTCACACCGACCCTCGCGCCGATGAGCCGCGGCATTCTCGCCACCTGCACCGCCAAGGCCAGGCCCGGAGTGACCGGCAGCCGGCTGCGCGAGGCGTACGAGAAGGCGCTCGCCGCCGAGCCGTTCGCCCGCCTCCTCCCCGAGGGGCAGTGGCCCGCCACCGCCGCCGTCTACGGCTCCAACGCCGCCCAGATCCAGGTGACCCTCGACGAGGCGGCCGGCCGGATCATCGCCATCAGCGCCATCGACAACCTCGCCAAGGGCACCGCCGGCGGCGCGGTCCAAAGCATGAACATCGCCCTCGGCCTCCCCGAGGACACCGGACTTTCCACGATCGGAGTGGCACCGTGAGCGTCACGGCAGCACAGGGATTCACCGCGGCCGGCATCGCCGCGGGCATCAAGGAGAACGGCAACCCCGACCTCGCCCTTGTGGTCAACAACGGCCCCCGCCTCGCCGCCGCGGGCGTCTTCACCGCCAACCGCGTCAAGGCGGCCCCGGTCCTCTGGTCCGAGCAGGTCCTCAAGGGCGGACAGGTCTCCGCGGTCGTCCTCAACTCCGGCGGGGCCAACGCCTGCACCGGCCCGCTCGGCTTCCAGGACACGCACGCCACCGCCGAGAAGGCCGCCGAAGTCCTCGGCCACAGTGCCGGCGAGGTCGCGATCGCCTCGACCGGGCTGATCGGTATCCGGCTGCCCATGGACAAGCTGCTGCCGGGTGTGGCCCAGGCCGCCACCGAGCTGTCCGCGCACGGCGGCGAGAAGGCGGCCATCGCCATCAAGACCACCGACACCGTGCACAAGACCGCCGTGGTGCAGAGCCCGGCCGGCTGGACCGTCGGCGGCATGGCCAAGGGCGCGGGCATGCTCGCCCCCGGCCTCGCCACCATGCTGGTGGTCCTCACCACCGACGCGGACGTGGACGCCCCCGGACTCGACTCCGCGCTGCGCGCCGCCACCCGCACCACCTTCGACCGGGTCGACTCCGACGGCTGCATGTCCACCAACGACACCGTGCTGCTGCTCGCCTCCGGAGCCTCCGGTGCCGTGCCCGAGGAGGACGAGTTCGCCGAAGCCGTCCGCACCGTCTGCGACGACCTGGCGCGGCAGCTGATCGGTGACGCGGAAGGCGCCTCCAAGGACATCCGCATCGAGGTCATCGGCGCGGCCAGCGAGGAGGACGCGGTCGAGGTCGGGCGTTCCATCGCCCGCAACAACCTCCTCAAGTGCGCCATCCACGGCGAAGACCCCAACTGGGGCCGGGTGCTCTCCGCCATCGGCACCACCTCCGCCGTCTTCGAGCCCGACCAGCTCAACGTCGCCATCAACGGCATCTGGGTCTGCAAGAACGGCTCCGTCGGCGAAGACCGCGAGCTCGTCGACATGCGGTACCGCGAAGTCCGCATCACCGCGGACCTCGCCGCCGGCTCCGAGTCCGCCGTCATCTGGGCCAACGACCTCACCGCCGACTACGTCCACGAGAACAGCGCGTACTCCTCATGAGTACTCGGAAGCACACCGCACTGCCCAAGGCGCGCACCCTCATCGAGGCGCTGCCCTGGCTCACCCGCCACCACGGCAAGACCGTCGTCATCAAATTCGGCGGCAACGCCATGGTCGACGAGGAGCTCAAGGCCGCCTTCGCCCAGGACGTGGTCTTCCTGCACCACGCGGGCCTGCGCCCCGTCGTGGTGCACGGCGGAGGACCCCAGATCAGCGCGCAGCTGGACCGGCTGGGCCTGGAGTCGGAGTTCAAGGCCGGGCTGCGCGTCACCACCCCCGAAGCGATGGACGTCGTCCGCATGGTGCTCGCCGGGCAGGTCCAGCGCGAGCTGGTCGGCCTGCTCAACGAGCACGGTCCGCTCGCCGTCGGCCTCACCGGTGAGGACGGGCACACCATGACCGCCACCAAGCGGTACGCCGAAATCGAGGGCGAGCAGGTCGACATCGGCCGGGTCGGCGAGGTCACCGACATCAACACCGGCGTCATCCAGGCCCTGCTCGACGACGGCCGCATCCCCGTGGTGTCCTCCGTCGCCCGCAGCGCCGACGACGGCCACGTCTACAACGTCAACGCCGACACCGCCGCCGCAGCCCTCGCCGCCGCCCTGGGCGCCGAGACCCTGATGGTCCTCACCGACGTCGAAGGGCTCTATGCCGACTGGCCGCACAGCGACGACGTGATCAGCCAGCTCAGCGCCAGCGAGCTGGAGAGGCTGCTGCCCGAGCTGGCCAGCGGCATGGTGCCCAAGATGGAGGGCTGCCTGTACGCCGTCCGCAACGGCGTCGGAACCGCCCGCGTCATCGACGGACGAGTGCAGCACTCCATCCTGCTGGAGATCTTCACGGACGAGGGCATCGGCACCATGGTGCTGCCCGACGCCACACACCCCAAGGAGCCAGAGCTGTGACCAACACCGAGCTGACACAGCGCTGGCAGGGCGCCCTGATGGACAACTACGGCACCCCCCGACTGCCCCTCACCCACGGCGAGGGCGCCCGCGTCTGGGACGCGGACGGCCGGGAATACCTCGACTTCATCGGCGGAATCGCGGTCAACGCCCTCGGCCACGCCCACCCCGCCGTCGTCCGGGCCGTCTCCGACCAGATCGCCACCCTCGGCCACGTCTCCAACCTCTACATCGCCGAGCCGCCGGTCGCCCTCGCCGAACGACTCCTCCAGCTCCTCGGCCGACCAGGCCGCGTCTACTTCGCCAACTCCGGCACCGAAGCCGTCGAAGCCGCCATCAAGATCGGCCGCCGCACGGGCCGCACACACATGGTCGCCACCCTCGGCGGCTTCCACGGCCGCACCATGGGTGCCCTCGCGCTCACCGGCCAGCCCGCCAAACAGGACCCGTTCCGGCCGCTGCCCGGCGACGTCACCCATGTGCCGTACGGCGACGCCGAAGCGCTGCGCGCGGCCGTCACCACCGACACCGCCCTGGTCATCATCGAGCCGATCCAAGGCGAGAACGGCGTCGTCGTCCCGCCGGCGGGCTACCTGGCCGCGGCACGCGAGATCACCCGGGCCACCGGCACCCTCCTGGTCCTCGACGAGATCCAAACGGGTATCGGCCGAACGGGCCACTGGTTCGAGCATGTGGCCCAAGGCGTCGAACCCGACATCCTCACCCTCGCCAAGGGTCTGGGCGGCGGACTCCCCATCGGAGCCACCATCGCCTTCGGACCCGCGGCCGAGCTGCTGACACCCGGTCAGCACGGCTCCACCTTCGGCGGAAACCCGGTCGCCTGCGCCGCCGCGCTCGCCGTTCTCGACACCATCGCCGCCGACGGCATCCTCGACCGCGTCAAGCGCGCCGGGGAGCGGCTGCGCGAGGGAATCACCGCACTCGGCCACCCGTTGGTCGGCCAGGTCCGCGGCTCCGGCCTGCTGCTGGGTATCGTGCTCACAGAGTCCCTCGCACAGCAGGTGCAGCAGGCGGCTCAGGACGCGGGACTCCTGGTGAACGCGGTCGCGCCGGACGTCATCCGGCTCGCCCCGCCGCTCGTCGTCGACGACGAGATCGTGGACGCATTCCTCCGGGCTCTCCCCGCCGTCCTGGACGCCGCCCACCAGGCGGGCCGGGCCGACCACGGGGAACGACAATCCGGAGACTGACGAGACCATGACCGAGGCGCAGCACAACGAGCTACGGGACAGCGCGGCGCGGGACGCCGCGGCGGCGCAGGCCGTCGCCGGGCAGGCCGTACCGCAGACCCGCACCGCCCGCCACCGCCGGATCGTGGACATCCTCAACCGGCAGCCGGTGCGTTCGCAGAGCCAGCTCGCCAAGCTGCTCGCCGACGACGGGCTCTCCGTCACCCAGGCCACCCTCTCCCGGGACCTCGACGAACTGGGCGCCGTGAAGATCCGCAACACCGGCGGCGAGCTGATCTACGCGGTGCCCAGCGAGGGCGGATTCCGCACCCCGCAGGCACCCCTGGGCGAATCCGCCAAGGAGGAGCGGATGCGCCGGCTCTCCGGCGAGCTGCTGATCTCCGCCGAGGCATCGGCCAACCTCGTGGTGCTGCGTACACCGCCGGGCGCCGCCCAGTTCCTGGCCTCGGCCATCGACCAGGCCGAGCTGCAGGCCATCCTTGGCACCATCGCCGGGGACGACACCCTGCTGCTCATCAGCCGAGACCCGGCCGGCGGCCAGGCGCTGGCGGACCATCTGCTGCGCCTGGCACAGAAGGCCCGATAGACCGGGCAGCGGCGGGCCCCGGCCGGGCAGCGCACCCCTAACCGGGGTGGGCGTGCTCGGTCTGCTGGGCACGCACCAGCAGCCGGTAGGTCTCGCTGGAGCGCATCAGCTCCTCATGGGTGCCGGCGGCGGCGACCTCGCCGCCGTCGAGCACCACGATCAGATCCGCCGCCCTGATGGTCGAGAAGCGGTGAGCGATCACCAGCAGCGAGCACTCCGCGGAAATCCGCCGGATGGAGCGGCGCAGCGCAGCCTCGTTCACGGCATCCAGATGGGCCGTCGGCTCATCCAGCAACAGCAGGCTGGGCCGCGTCAGCAGCGACCGGGCAATGGCGATCCGCTGACGCTCCCCGCCCGACAGCGCCATCCCGTGCTCGCCGGCCTCCGTGTCCAGCCCGCGCGGCAGCCGCGAGACCAGCCCGGTCAGATGCGCCAGCTCGACCACCCGGTCCAGCTCCTCCCTCCCGGCGTCCGGCGCGGCGTACAGCAGGTTCTCCCGCAGCGTGCCGTAGAGCACCGGAGCATGCTGCTCCACCAGACCGATCCGCGCCCGCAGCTCCTCACGGCCCAGCCCGCACACATCCCGGCCCTCGAACAGCACCCGGCCACGGTCCGGATCGTAGAAACGCTCGGTGAGCGCGAAGACGGTCGACTTGCCCACCCCCGAGCTGCCGATCAGCGCCACATGACCCTGCCGCGGCACCCGGAAGGACACCCCACGCAGCACCGGCCGCCGCGCGTCGTAGCCGAACCACACGTCCTGGAACTCCAGCACCGGCGCGTCCCGCCGCGGCTCGGCGGGAACCGACGGCCCGCCGGACGCGGTTTCCTGCTCGCCCGGCAGGTCCAGCACCTCGGTGATGCGCCGCAGCGCGCCGGTGCCCTGCTCCATGGTGCTCACCGCCTGGAAGACCGAACCGACCGGGCCGACCAGATAGAGCATGTAGAGCAGGAAGGCCGCCAGGTCCGCGACCGAGCCATGGCCGCCCGCCACCCGCACGCCGCCGACCAGCATGACCACCAGGAACGAGCCGTGCAGGGTGAGTTCCAGGGCCGGCGCGACCATCGCGTCCAGCTTTCCCACCCGGACACTCGCCCGATACGCCGACCTGGCGTGTCCCGCGATGCGCTCCGCCTCCCGCCGCTCGGCACGGCTGGCCCGCACGGTGCGGATCGCGCCCAGCGCCCGCTCCAGCTCCGCGGTCATCGCGCCGATGGCCTGCTGAGCGCGGAGCGAGGCCCGCCCGATCCCGCTGAGCACCGAGCCGACACAGAGCGCCCCCACCACGATCATCCCCAGCACGATGAGGAACAGCAGCCAGTCGAGCCAGACCATGAAGACGATGACCCCCAGCAGCCCGATGGTGCCGCTGACCGCGTCGGTGAAGCCCTCCGCGATGAGCAGCCGCAGCGCCGTGCTGTCCGCGCTGGTGCGCGAGATCAGATCACCGATCCGATGCCGGTCGTACGTCCGCATCGGCAGCCGCAGCAGATGATCGATCAGCCCCAGCCGGATGCCCAGGACGACCCCCTCACCGGTCCGGGCGAGCACATAGCGGGCGATCCCCTCCACCGCCGCCTGGGCGACGAAGAGGGCGACCAGCACCGCGATGTAGCCACCCAGGCCCCGGTGCGAGGCCGACGCCTCGATCACCCGCTTGACGACCAGGGGCTGGAGCAGACCCAGCGCCGAACCGAGCAGGGTCAGGGCCACCGCCCCGCAGATCCAGCGCCAGCTGCCGCGCAGCGCGCGCAGCACCGCCCGGGGCGCCGACCGCTCCCCGGCGCTGGTGGTGTTCTGGGACGCGTGGGCCATGGTCAGGGCTCAGGGGACGGTGAAGAACGTCCGGAAGTAGTCGGGCGGATGGTCCTCCCCGACCGCCACCCCCTCGGCCTCCACCCAGGCATGCGCGCCGAACGGCGGCATCCGCCGCACGCCGACGCACCAGGTCGGCCACTCGCCGTGGACCCGGCAGAGCAGCGCCGTCGCCAGCGACCGGGGCAGACAGCCCTCGGGGCCCGTACAGGCGAGACTGACCGCGGTCACCGCGTCCCGTGCCGCCTTGGTCTCGGCGTACCCGGCGGGCCGGGCGTTACGGCTGATCCGCACCAGCACCCCGCGGATCCGGCGCGGCGGGCGCCTGGCGAGCAACCGGGCGCAGCCCACGACGAGGTGGGTGAGGGCCCGCCGCCGCAGCGGCACCGAGCCCGGATCGTAGGAGATGGTCTGGCTCACCCGGCCCGCTCCCTCCTTCGCCACCGTCGCCGGGGAGGATGCGGCGGAGGCCGGTCCGGATCCTCCACCACCCCCGAGGAGTAGAGCGCCAGCAGCAGCTCCGTGACGTCCGCACGGGCGCTGTCCAGGTCCACCTCGTAGGACTCGGTCAGCTCCCGCGCCGCCTGCTCCGCGGTGCCGCCGGCGAGCAGGGTGCGCAGCACCTGGGCGCCGGTCGGATTGAGGTTCCAGTACTCGCCGCTGTCCTCGTCGAGCAGCGCGATCCCGTGGTCGGTGTCGGCGGTGGACACCCCGCCGCGCAGTCTGAGCGTCATGGTCCGGCCCCTTCGCTCGCGGTGTCCGTCCGGCCGCCGGTCCGGGCGCGCGTCCCGGCGCCGACCGCTTCCGACCGGTGCAGCGTGCGCAGCCACACCTCGCAGGCCACCGTCTGGTAGAGCGCGCCGTGCAGGTCATGGGTCCCGGCCTCCAAGGGGTGGCGGAGCAGCTCGGCCAGCCGGGCGGTGTCGATCAGCCCCAGCCTGCCGAGGTACGACTCCTCGCACAGCCGCAGCAGGTCCGGCCGGTTCTCCCGCAGAGCGACGTCCAGATCGCAGATGCCGCCCGCCTTGGTCCGGCGCGCCTGGACCTCGTCGGGGACGATGCCGCGCATCGCCGCCAGCAGCAGCGGTTTGTAGTGCCAGGGGTCGTACTTCACCTCGGGCCGCACCGACAGCGCCGCCTCCAGCACCCGGTCGTCGCAGTAGGGGGCGGCGAGGGTGACACCGGCGCGGGACGCCAGCCAGGCGATCTGGCGGATCGGACGAGCGGCGTCCTGGATTCCCAGCAGATCCCCGTGGTTCCCGCGGTGCCGCCCCAGCGGCTCGGCGGTGGGCGCCTCGGCGCGGATCAACTCCCGCACGCCCTCCGCCGCCTCCGGCGTCACCCACGGTGGCAGCAGCGGCGCCGGGCCCCAGCCGACCGGCGGTGTGTCCTCGGCGGGCGGGCCGCCGGTGAGCCCGTCGGCCGTCCCCAGCAGCCAGGCGGGGTAGCTGCGGGTGTCCCACAACTGCCGGAGCATCAGCCCGCGCGGCCAGCGGTACCGGGCGGCGAGCCCGCGCAACTGCCGCAGGGCGAACGCCGGACGGGTGGTCAGCAGCGACCGCAGATGGGCGGGCGACCCGCTGAGCAGTTCGTCCCCGCCGAAGCCGGTCAGATGGAGCGTGGAGCCGCGCGCGGCGGCCCGGCGGGCGATGGTGAGCCAGCGCGCGTAGTCCGCGATGGCCGGACAGGGCTCGTCCATCGGCTCGTCCAGCTCCAGCAGGTCCTGGTAGATCAGCGGCACCTCCTCGGCCGGGATCACCCGGTGCTCGACGCCGGGCAGCGCGGCGGCGGTCCGCGCCGACCAGGAGACATCGTCATCGAGGGGGTCCGGGCTGGCCGCGGTGAAGGCGGCCACCCGGGTGCCGCCCCGGGCCGCCAGCGAACACACCGAGGTCGAGTCGAGGCCGCTGAGATCGCTGCTGATCAGGGCCTTGCCCCTGGTCCGCGCTGCCACCGCCGCCGCCAGCGCTTCGCGCAGCGCGGCGGCCCCGTCGGCCATGGACAGGCGGGGCTCCGGCGGAATCCACCAACGAGACGCGTACGACCGGCCGTCCTCGTCGAGCACCAGGCAGCTGTCCGTGGGCAGATGACGGACTCCGTGCCACACCGGCCGGTCCGTCAGCGGGGGAAGAACGGGTGGGTCGAGCAGGTGCAGGGCGAGGCGGCGTTCGTCCGGCGAGGCGCCGAGCAGCGATGCCAGGGTGTCCGCCCGGTCCGAAGCAACCGTCAGCGAGGGGGCGTTCGGTGACCCTCGCACCTCCGCGGAGTACACCCGCCCAAAGCCGCTGACCGCGCCCTGGACCCGCACCCGGCCGGCCACCGAGGCGATCAGGTGCAGGCCGCCGGCCTGCCGTGCCGCCCACGCGTCGAGGTCGGCGGGCTCCCGCAACCCTCCGGCGGCTTCGGTGAGTTCGCGTTCGGTGAGGGCGTGCTGACCCAGTACCGCGATGGTGTTGCGTCCCCGTCGTCCGACGGCGAGGGCGTCGGGGTCCCACCGCCCGACGAGCCAGGGGCGGCCGGAGGGATGGCTGATCCGCTGATCGGCGCGGCCTCGCAGCGCTTCGGCCAGGGGAGCGGCCGCGGCGTGATCCGGAAGGGCGACGAACCATGAGCGCGCACCGGCGGCGCCATCGGGTCCCACCACTGAACTGCCCCCTTCCACTCCGATGGCAGGCGTTCGGACGCCCGCCATCGGTCTGATCCCGGCCGTCATCGGTCCGGTTCAGCTGGGTTTCGTTCACTCTGCGGTCAGTGCGTCAGCCGATCGGTGTGTCAGCCGATCAGGCGGTGCCGGCCCAGAATGTCCGGCGGCCCCGTCCTCTTGACCAGGAAGAAGAACAGCCCCGTCACCTTGGTGAAAGAGCCGACCGCGGTCAGCGTGGGACGTTCGTACGCGCGCATCCGGTTTCACCTCCGTCCATCCGCGTCGTGCGCCGTCGCGGCCGCGGGCGGACACGGCGTCAGCGTGAGTGACCGTCCATCTGAGGAGGAGACACCTGGCGAGCCGCCATGCGGTCCTGACACCCGACTGGGCGGTATTAAAGCACTCAACTACCCAGGTCCGTCCGCTTCTCGGGCGGGCCGCGACTCCTTCCAGGATAAACCTTTTGTCGGTTTTGGAGAGGTGTCGCTTTCCTGTGCGGCGCAGGGCGTTCCGGTCGGGCGCGCGGAGTGGCGCTTCCCTGAAGGGGCGGTGCTTCCATGGAGATATGGCCGAGGGCGACGGAATCCGCGTCCGCCGCGTCTACGACCCGCCCGAGCCGGACGACGGCGCGCGGGTGCTGGTCGACCGACTGTGGCCACGCGGTCTGGCGAAGAGTGATGCGCGTCTGGACGAGTGGGCTAAGGATGCCGCCCCCTCCGCCGAGCTGCGCCGATGGTTCGGGCACGCCCCGGAGAAGTTCACGGCCTTCGCCGAGCGCTACCGCGCCGAGCTGGCCGATCCGGCGGGGTGCGCCGCGGTGGGGCGGCTGAGGGAGCGTGCCGTGGCCGGCCCGCTGACCCTGCTGACCGCGACCAAGGATCCCGATCACGGGCACGCCGGAGTGCTGGCGGAGGTGGTGCGCGGCGGCGGTCGGGCGCGTCCGCGCGGGTCTCGTTGACGAAACATACGGTGGAGTGCATACTTATACCCATCAGCGCATGGACTGTAAGGAGAAACCCGTGACCGAGCGCGTCGTACTCGCCTACTCGGGCGGACTGGACACCTCCGTCGCCATCGGCTGGATCGCCGAGGAGACCGGCGCCGAGGTCATCGCCGTTGCCGTGGACGTCGGCCAGGGCGGCGAGGACCTGGACGTCATCCGCAAGCGCGCCCTGGCCTGCGGTGCCGTCGAGGCCGAGGTCGCGGATGCCAAGGACGAGTTCGCCGACGAGTACTGCCTCCCGGCGATCAAGGCCAACGCCCTCTATATGGACCGGTACCCGCTGGTTTCCGCCCTCTCCCGTCCGACGATCGTCAAGCACCTCGTCGCCGCCGCCAGGAAGCACGGCGCCACGACCGTCGCCCACGGCTGCACCGGCAAGGGCAACGACCAGGTGCGGTTCGAGGCAGGTATCTCCTCCCTCGCCCCGGATCTCAAGTGCATCGCTCCGGTCCGTGACTACGCCATGACGCGCGACAAGGCCATCGCCTTCTGCGAGGCGAAGGACCTCCCGATCGCGACCACCAAGAAGTCCCCGTACTCCATCGACCAGAACGTCTTCGGACGGGCCGTGGAGACCGGCTTCCTGGAGGACATCTGGAACGCCCCCATCGAGGACATCTACGAGTACACCGAGAACCCGGCGACTCTGCGTGACCCCGACGAGGTCGTCATCACCTTCAAGGAAGGTGTTCCGGTCGCCATCGACGGCAAGCCCGTCACCGTGCTCCAGGCCATCCAGCAGCTCAACGAGCGCGCCGGTGCCCAGGGCATCGGCCGGATCGACATGGTCGAGGACCGGCTGGTGGGCATCAAGTCCCGCGAGGTCTACGAGGCGCCCGGCGCCATCGCGCTGATCACCGCCCACCAGGAGCTGGAGAACGTCACGGTCGAGCGGGAGCTGGCCCGGTACAAGCGCCAGGTCGAGCAGCGCTGGGGCGAGCTGGTCTACGACGGTCTGTGGTTCTCCCCGCTCAAGCGGGCGCTGGACGGCTTCATCAACGAGGCCAACCAGCACGTCACCGGCGACATCCGCATGACCCTGCACGGCGGCCGCGCCGTCGTCACCGGCCGGAAGTCCGACGCCTCGCTCTACGACTTCAACCTGGCCACCTACGACACCGGCGACACCTTCGACCAGTCGCTGTCGAAGGGGTTCATCGAGATCTTCGGCATGTCCTCCAAGATCGCCGCGAAGCGGGATCTGGCGTAGCGGCAACCCGCCGCGCTTGGGTAGCCCGCGCGATGGCGTGGGGTAGGCAAGCGCGGCGGCCACCGGCCCACACCCGGCGACGAATCCGTACCCACTGCAGGAGCACCGCGCGTGAGCAGCAACGAGAACAAAGACGTCCGGCTCTGGGGCGGTCGGTTCGCCGACGGGCCCGCGGAGGCCCTGGCCAAGCTGTCGGCCTCCGTCCACTTCGACTGGCGGCTCGCGCCGTACGACATCGCCGGATCCCGCGCCCACGCGCGCGTGCTGCACACCGCGGGGCTGCTCACCGCCGACGAGCTCGACCGCATGATCGCCGGACTCGACCAGCTCGAAGCCGATGTCGCCTCCGGCAGCTTCGTCGGCACCATCGCCGACGAGGACGTGCACACCGCCCTGGAGCGCGGCCTGCTGGAGCGGCTCGGCCCCGACCTCGGCGGTAAGCTGCGCGCCGGCCGCTCCCGGAACGACCAGGTGGCCACCCTTTTCCGCATGTATCTGCGGGACCACGCCCGGATCATCGGCGGACTCCTCACCGATCTCCAGGACGCGCTGGTCGGCCTGGCCGAAGCCCACCCCGACGTGGCCATGCCCGGTCGGACGCACCTCCAGCACGCCCAGCCGGTGCTCTTCGCCCACCATGTGCTCGCCCACGTCCAGGCGCTGTCCCGGAACGCCGAGCGGCTGCGGCAGTGGGACGAGCGGACCGCCGTCTCGCCCTATGGCTCCGGCGCGCTGGCCGGTTCCTCGCTCGGGCTGGACCCGGAGGCGGTGGCCCGGGACCTCGGCTTCGAGCGCGGCTCCGCGGCGAACTCCATCGACGGCACGGCCGCGCGCGACTTCGTCGCCGAATTCGCGTTCATCACCGCCATGATCGGCGTCGACCTCTCCCGGATCGCCGAGGAGGTCATCATCTGGAACACCAAGGAGTTCTCCTTCGTCACCCTGCATGACGCCTTCTCCACCGGTTCCTCGATCATGCCGCAGAAGAAGAACCCGGACATCGCCGAGCTCGCGCGCGGCAAGTCCGGCCGGCTGATCGGCAACCTCACCGGCCTGCTGGCCACCCTCAAGGCCCTACCGCTCGCGTACAACCGGGACCTTCAGGAAGACAAGGAGCCGGTCTTCGACTCCTGTGACCAGCTGGAGATCCTCCTCCCGGCCTTCACCGGCATGATGGCGACGCTCACCGTCAACCGCGAGCGCATGGAGGAGCTGGCCCCCGCCGGTTTCTCGCTCGCCACCGACATCGCCGAGTGGCTGGTCAAGCAGGGTGTGCCCTTCCGGGTCGCCCACGAGGTCGCGGGGGAGTGCGTCAAGGAGTGCGAGGAGCAGGGCATCGAGCTGGACCAGCTCACCGATGACCAGTTCGCGAAGATCTCTCCGCACCTGACCCCAGAGGTCCGCAGCGTCCTCAACGTCCCCGGCGCCCTGGCGGCACGCAGTGGCCGCGGCGGCACCGCCCCCTCCGCCGTCGCCATCCAGCTCGCCGAGGTCAAGTCGGATCTGGTCATCCAGCGCAACTGGGCCGACGCTCAGCGCTGAGCTGCGGCGAGCGGGTAGCAGGCCAGGACACGCGCCTGCGGCGGCATCGTACAGATTGAGACATGGATGTCTCAGGCGGGCTATAGTCGTCTCATGACCGTCGACCGTGCCCATGTGCTCCGCGAAGCCGCCGCCCTGCTCACCCGGAAATCGACCGCGTCCATGGACGAGATCGCCAGGGCCGCCGGGATCAGCCGTGCCACGCTCCACCGGCAGTTCGCCGGGCGTGACGCGCTCATCCGGGCCCTGGAAGACCTCGGGATCGAGCAGCTCGAGGCCGCGCTGGACGCCGCCGGGCTGGAGGAAGGCGACACCATCGACGCACTGCGGCGCATGATCGCCGCAGTGCGTCCGGTCTCCGGATTCCTCGCCTTCCTCTACACCGAGAACCAGCTCTTCGAGGGCGAGGACATCAACGCGGGCTGGGCCCGGCTCGACGCCCGAGTGGCCGCACTCTTCCGCCGCGGGCAGGAGGAAGGGGCCATCCGCATCGATCTGACCCCGGCCTGGCTGACCGAGGCGTTGTACGGGCTGATCGCCGCGGCCGCCTGGGCCGTCCAGGACGGGCGGCTGGCGGCCAAGGAGATGGACTACATGGTCGTCGAGCTGCTGCTCGGCGGAGCCCGGCGAGGTGCGGCCCGATGACGGCCAAGACCTTCACACCGGAAACGGCAACCGAGCTGCGGCGCGGGCGCTGGCTGGCCCTCGCCGTGCTCGTCCTCGCCGTCCTGCTGGTCGCCGTCGACGCGACCGTGCTCGGCCTGGCGACCCCCTACCTCAGCGAGGACCTGCGGCCCTCCAGCACCCAGCTGCTGTGGATCGGCGACGTCTACTCCTTCGTCATCGCCGGACTGCTGGTCTCCATGGGCAGCCTCGG
This sequence comes from Streptomyces sp. JLBT605, assembly GCF_058215555.1. Taxonomy (NCBI): domain Bacteria; kingdom Bacillati; phylum Actinomycetota; class Actinomycetes; order Kitasatosporales; family Streptomycetaceae; genus Streptomyces; species Streptomyces sp. JLBT605. The sequence continues at coordinate 988,244 of NZ_CM177087.1, read as the reverse complement.
CGACCGCATCGGGCGCAAGCGCCTGCTGCTGTGCGGCTCGGTCGCGTTCGGCGCGGTCTCCGTGCTCAACGCCTACGCCACCAGCCCCGAGATGATGATCGTGGCGCGGGCGCTGCTCGGCGTGGCGGGAGCGACCCTGATGCCCGCCACCCTCGCGCTGATCCGCAATCTCTTCCACGACCCCCGCGAGCGCAGCCTCGCCGTCGGCATCTGGGGAGCCACGGCCTCGGCCGGCGCGGCCGTCGGACCGGTGGTCGGCGGCTTCCTGCTGGAGCACTTCTGGTGGGGCTCGGTCTTCCTGATCAACCTGCCGGTGATGGCGGTCCTGGTGCTGGTCGGCATCCGGCTGCTGCCCGAGTCACGCGACCCCGCGCCCGGCCCCTGGGACCTGATCAGCGTGGCCCTGTCGCTGATCGGCGTGGTCGCCGTGGTCTACGCGGTCAAGGAGATGGCGGCGTACGGGATGCGCTGGGACGTGGCCGCCGCGGCCGCGATCGGCCTCGGCGCCCTGCTGTGGTTCGTACGGCGGCAGCTCACCCTCCCCGTGCCGCTGCTGGACATGCGGCTCTTCCGGCACCGCGGCTTCTCCGGCGCCATCCTGGCGGATCTGCTCACCATCCTCGGCCTGGCCGGGCTGATCTTCTTCCTCTCCCAGTTCCTGCAACTGGTGCAGGGCCGCGACCCGCTGGAGGCCGGGCTGGCCGAACTGCCCGCCGCCATCGGGGCGGTGACGGCCGGACTGGTCGCGGGATCAGTGGCCCGCCGCTTCTCGGTGCGGGCCGTGGTCTCCGGCGGACTGGCGGCCGTCGGCCTCGCGCTCGCCGCGCTGGTCGCCCTGGAGCCCGGCACCGGCTATCCGCTGCTGGGCGCCGCGCTGCTGGTCGTCGGTGTGGGCGCGGGCTTCTCCTTCACCGTCACCGCGGACGTCATCCTCTCCAGCGTGCCCAAGGAGCAGGCCGGTTCGGCCTCGGCGGTCTCGGAGACGGCGTACGAACTGGGCGCGGCACTCGGCATCGCGGTGCTCGGCTCCATCGTGACCGGGGTCTACCGCGACTTCACCGCCCCTGAGGGGCTGTCCACCGCGGCGTCGGCCGAGGCGCACGACTCCCTCGGCGGCGCCGTGGAGACGGCCGCCGCCCTGCCCGGCGACGCCGCGGCGGAGCTGCTCGCCTCCGCCCGGGAGGCGTTCGTCGAGGGGCTCCGGAGCGCCGCGGCGGTGGGCGCGGCCGTCCTGCTGGTGGCCGCGGTCGCCGCGTGGTTCCTGCTGCGGGGCCAGAAGCTGGCGGACAGCGCGCACGAAGAGTGACACATCGCAGGTAACCAGCAGTAACAGGTACGGAAGTGACGCAGCACTCATTGACGCTCCGTTAACCCTCCGGAAATATCTGATCGCCGGTCGACAATGTCGACCGGCGATCAGCATTCGCCAACGATGGAGGGGGATCCATGCGTCTTCGCGTGATGGTTCGTTCGCTTCTCGCCACCGCCGCCGCGGCCACCCTGGCCCTGACCGCCTTAGTGACCCCGGCAGCCGCCTCGGGCACGGACCTTCCGCCGCCCGGCGCCAACAACTGGTCCTGTAAGACCGACTCCGCCCACCCGCAGCCGGTCGTGCTGGTCAACGGCACGTTCAAGCACATGTGGGAGAACTGGCTCACGCTCTCGCCGCGGCTGCGGAACGCCGGCTACTGCGTCTTCGCCTTCAACTACGGCCACCTGGAAACCGACCCGATACCGGACGCGGCGGCCGAGCTGCGCGACTTCGTCGAGGCGGTGCGCGCCGCGACCGGGGCCGAGAAGGTCGACCTCGTCGGGCACAGCCAGGGCGGCATGATGCCCCGCTATTACGTGAAATTCCTGGGTGGGGCGGACAAGGTCGACGACCTGGTGGGCATCGTCCCGTCCAACCACGGCACGAAGAACCCGCTCGCCCTGCCGGCCGGCTGGACCTTCTGCCCGTCCTGCCTCGACCAGCGCCCCGACTCCGACCTGATGAAGCGGCTCAACTCCGGCAGCGAGACGCCGGCCGGCCCCGACTACACGGTCATCGCCACCCGCTACGACGAGGTCGTGATCCCGTACACCAGCGCCCACCTCAACGGCCCCGCGGAGTACGTCACCAACGTCACGCTCCAGGACCGCTGCCCGCTCGACCCCTTCATGCACGACCAGTCCCCGAAGGACCCGGTGGTCGCGCAGTGGGTGCTGAACGCCCTCAGCCGCCCGGGCCCGGCAGATCCGGGCTTCCAGCCCCGCTGCCTGGCCCTGTGATCCGTCCTCCGGTGGCCCGCGCCCGACCGCGGGCCACCGGAGAACGACAAGCCACATGGCGACGACAGCCACAGGCGACAGGAAACGACAGGCGGCGACAAGCCACAGGCGTGGCCGAACCGCGGGTGGAACACACCGCGGGCCGGGCCACGCCTGTTGTCTGGGTGGAGCGGGTCAGGCGGCCTTCTGCGTCCGCGCCTTGGTGGCGTACACGTCCACGTACTCCTGGCCGGAGAGCTCCATGACCTCGCTCATGACCTCGTCGGTCACCGCCCGCAGCACATAGCGGTCGCGGTCCATCCCCTCGTACCGGGTGAAGTCCAGCGGCTCACCGAACCGGACGGTGACCGGCGCGATGCGCGGCAGGCCCCGCCCGCCGGGCTGCACCTTGTCGGTGCCGAGCATGGCGAACGGCACCACCGGCGCGCCGGTCATCAGGGTCAGCCGGGCGATCCCGGTACGGCCCCGGTACAGCCGGCCGTCGGGGGAGCGGGTGCCCTCCGGGTAGATCCCGAAGACCTTGCCCTCTTCCAGCACCCGGCGGCCGGTCATCAGCGCGGCGACACCGCCGTGGCCACCGTCCCGGTCCACCGGGATCATGCCGACGGAGGTGAAGAACCAGGCCATCAGGCGGCCCTTGACGCCCTTGCCGGTGACGTAGTCGTCCTTGCCGATGAAGAACACCGGCCGCTTCACGACGAGCGTCAGGAAGATCGAGTCGATGAAGGTGACGTGGTTGCCGGCGAGGATCACCGGGCCGTCGGCCGGAATGTGCTCCGCCCCTTCGACGCGAGGGCGGAACAGGACGCGCAACAGCACTCCGAGTGTCGCCTTGAGGAAGATGCGGGACAACGGGTCCTCCGGTCGTGGTCGTCTTCGCTGCGCGGCCGGTGGACGGGCATCCCGCGCACCGCGCACCAGCGCAGGTGAGGACGATACTCGCGGGTACCGCCCGACCGCACACCGGGTTTACACACCTGACACGTGGTGTTGCACCGGATTTCCTCCGCGTTCGGCCCCAGGACTCCCGCCAGTACGCCGAACGCGCATACGATCGGCGGGTCTTCCGGCAGGTCACGGACGCGACGCCGATCATTGCATCGGCATCTGGGCCTATCAGCAACATCATGCGAGGAGTGTTCATGCAGCAGGAGCAGCAGCCCGGTCGGCGCACCCTTCTGGGGGCGGCCGCGGCCCTCGGAGCGGGCGCGGTGGTACTGGGCGCGGCAGGCGGCGCCACGGCCGGGCAGCGCACCGGCACCGGTGCGCCCCGCGACCTGCCGGTGCCGACCGTCATCGGCCACCGCGGCGCCTGCGGTTACCGGCCCGAGCACACGCTCGGCTCCTACCAGCTCGCGCTCGACATGGGCGCCGATGTCATCGAGCAGGACGTGGTGCCGACCAAGGACGGGCACCTGGTCTGCCGTCACGAGAACGACATCACGGCCACCACCGATGTCGCCGACCGTCCCGAGTTCGCCGGGCGCAAGACCACCAAGACGGTCGACGGGCATGCGCTGACCGGGTGGTTCACCGAGGACTTCACCCTTGCGGAGCTGAAGACGCTGCGCGCCAAGGAGCGCATCCCCGGCACCCGCCAGCGCAACACCCTCTACAACGGGGTCTGGGAGGTGCCCACCTTCGAGGAGGTGCTCCAGTGGGCCGAGCGTGAGGGCCGCAAGCGGGGCCGCCGCGTGTGGCTGCACATCGAGACCAAGCACCCCACCTACTTCCGCAAGCTGGGGCTGGGCCTGGAGGAGCGGGTCGCCAAGCTGCTGCGCCGGTACGGCCGGGACAAGGCCAGCTCCCCGAACTTCCTGCAGTCCTTCGAGCCCAGCAGCATCCAGCGGCTCGGCAAGCTGGGCCTGCGGTGCCCCAAGGTCGTGCTGCTCGACGAGCCGTCCGTCAAGCCCTGGGACTTCGTGGAGGCCGGCGACCCGCGGACCACCGCCGACCTGCTGAAGCCCGAGGGCCTGAAGTGGATCGCCGGCTTCGCCCAGGGCATCGGCCCCTGGCTGCCGCAGGTCATCGCCCAGGACGAGCAGGGCAAGCTCGGCGAGCCCACCGGCCTCGTCCGCGACGCGCACGCCCAGGGGCTGCTCGTCCACCCGTACACCCTCCGCAACGAGAACACCTTCCTGCCGGCGGACTTCCGGCGCGGCACCGACCCGGCCGCGTACGGAGACGCTCTCGGCGCCCTGAAGAAGTACTTCGAGGCGGGCATCGACGGCATCTTCTCCGACAACCCGGACACCGCACTGCTGGCGCGGGACGCCTTCCTGAAGAAGTCCTGACGCCACGGCGCCCCGGTCCGCAAGGCGCGCCCCATGGTCCGGGGCGCCCTGAGACCGGGGCGCCCCGGCCCGAAGTGCGTCAATCGGGTGCATCGCCCGCCCCCGGACGGGTGAGGCGTGGCCGTGCCGGAAACCGTGCCCGGCAGGGCCACGTCCCGCCGGGTATGGATCTTCTGGAGGAACTGGGCCCACTGCTCTCCGCCGAGGCGCAGGCCGAGGCGCACGGCGCCGGAATCGACCCGGCCGACCTCGAACAGAGCGTGTGGTTACGCCTGCTGGAGCACACCCGCAACGCCGGTCCGCCGCCGCAGCCGGCCCGCTGGCTGCGCGGCGCCGTCCGGGCGGAGGCGCGCGGGGCCCGGCGCCGCGCGCGCCGGGAGGTGCCGTACGACCCGGTGGGCGGCGGGCCGGCCAGCGGCCCCGAGTCCTGCGCCGAGCGGCGGGCGCTGGACGCCGAGACCGGCCGGGCGCTGCATGCCGCGGTGACGCGGCTGCCGGGCCGCTGCCCCGGTCTGCTGGCCGCGCTGCTGTCCCGGTCCGATCCGACCTACCGGGAGATCGCACGTGAGTTGGGAATGTCACAGGGCAGCCTTGGCCCGGTACGTTCCCGATGTCTGGGTTGCCTGCGCAGAATGCTCACGGCGGAGGTTGCGACTCCTGAACTCCGGGGAAAGGAGCGGAGGTGACAATCGGCGCCTCGGAGTCGGCGTACACCCTCACGACGCCTCCGGTGAGAGCCATACGACCCTGCCGGGTACCAGGAACCGGGGACCGCTCCCCGCGGACCGCACCCCTCGCCGGCCGGGCGGACCGAGAACATGGGGAGGCATGCACACCATGGGCATGAGCGTGACCATCTCTGCGGCGACCGACCTCGACGCCGAGCAGATCCTCAAGCTGCAGTACCTCTGCTACCAGCGGGAAGCCGAACTGTACGGCGACTACTCCATCGAGCCGCTGACGCAGTCCCTGGAGGACCTCCGCACCGAACTGGGCGAAGGCTGCGTGCTGGTCGCCCGGCTCGGCACGGAGGTCGTCGGTTCGGTCCGCGGCGTCGTCGACGACGACGGCACCGCCTCCATCGCCAAGCTCATCGTCCACCCGCGGATGCAGCGGCACGGTCTCGGCGGCCGGCTGCTGGCGGCCATCGAGGAGCGGCTGGCGCAGGAGCGGGCGGCCTCCCGCTACCGGCTGTTCACCGGACACCGCAGCGAGGGCAACCTGCGGCTGTACCGCCGCTACGGCTACGCCCCGATCGGCACCGAGGAGATCAACCGCCGGCTGAGCCTGGTGCTGCTGGAGAAGCCGGTGAGCGCCTCGGTGCTGATCGCCGGCTCCTGAGCCGGGCTCCGGCTCAACCCATCCGCGCCCGCCGGCCTCGGTGTCCGGCGGGCGTCGGCATGCGCGCGGCCCGCGGGACGGTCTCAGCTCGCGAAGCTTCCCGTGAGGCGGTCCCGCGAGGCGGTCTCAGTCCGCGGGGTCGGTCCGGGCTTCGGCGCGGGCCCGGCGCAGCCAGAGCAGGCCGGTCACCGGCAGGAAGATCGGGATGAACAGATAGCCCATACCGTAGTCCGACCACACCGTCTCGTCGGGGAAGGCGGACCGGTCGGCCAGCGTCCAGGTGCCCACCGTGAGGACCCCGAGCAGCTCGGCGGCGCAGCAGACCAGGGCCGCCTTGCGGGCTCCTTCGCCGCCGCGGACCAGCGAGAGGGTGATGAAGGCGTAGACCGCGGCGGAGACCGCCGAGAGGATGTACGCCAGCGGGGCGTCCTCGTACTGGGCGATCAGCTGGTAGATGGACCGGGACGCCGCGGCGACGGTGAACACCCCGTACAACATCACCAGCAGCCGGCCGGGGCCCTGACCGAGCCCGGACCCCTGGGCCGTCGTCCTGCGCGTCGCCGACTCAGCCACCGGTGCCTCCCCAGATGTCGAACAGCCGCACTTCCAGGACGGCCAGCACCACGGCGGCGGCCGCGGCTGTCGCCGACCCCCAGCGGGTGCGCTCCGCCAGGGACATGAAGGCCCCGATCGGCACGGCGAGGGCGGAGCCGATCAGATACGCGATGAAGATCGCGGTGCCCTGGTCGGGGTGGGCCCCGCGGGTCAGCTGGACGATTCCGATCACCAGCTGGACAAGTCCGATCACCGACACCACGGCCATGCCGATCAGATGCCAGTCCTTGGTCGGCTCGTCGCGGTACGCGGCGAAGCCGCACCACGCGGCCAGCGCGAGGGCGGTCACACCGAGCGCGACCGTTACTGCGTCGATCACCGGGACCTCCGCGTCGCATGGCGGCACAGACAGGGCTTGACAGGCATGGGGGAGATGCTAATCCGCGCGGCACAAGGTGTTGCGCCCGCCCCCGCGCCCACGCGTAGGGTGGCGGTCTCCCAGCCTGTCGATTCCGCGAGGGGAGACTTTCGTTGAGGATCTCTGCCGATGCCCTGCTGTTCGACAACGACGGGACGCTGGTCTCCTCGATGGAATCGGTGGTCCGCTGCTGGACCCGCTGGTCCCGTGAGTACGGCATCCCCCGCGAGGATTTCGCACGCGTCGAGCTGCACGGCCGCCCGGCGGCCGCCGTCATCGCCGATCTGCTGCCCCGGCAGCGGGTGGCCGGTGCCCGGGCGCGGATCGACGAGCTGGAGCTCGACGACGTCCCCGGCGGCGTGACCCTGCTGCCGGGCACCGCCGAGCTGACGGCCGCGCTGCCCGCCCACCGCTGGGCGGTGGTCACCTCCGCCAACCGCCAGCTGGCCGAGGCACGCCTGGCCGAGGTCGGGATCCAGCCGAAGGTGCTGGTCAGCGCCGACGACGTGACCCGGGGCAAGCCCGACCCGGAGCCCTATCTGCTGGCGGCGCGGCAGCTGGGGGTGGACCCGGCCCGCTGTGTGGTCTTCGAGGACGCCCCGGCCGGGCTCCGGGCGGGGCGCGCCGCGGGGATGCGGACGGTGGGCCTGGCCACCACCGGAGCCCGCGAGGAACTGGACGCCGATGCCGTGGTGCGGGACCTGTCCTCGGTGTCGGTGCGGGTCACGGGGGACACGCTGGAGGTCACCGCGCGCGACTGAGCGCGCGGCCGAGCGGGCATCCGTGCTGCTCAGAGGCGTGTACCGGTGGCGTCGTGCCCACATGCTGACCGACTCTGTCCGCTATTCGGACATGGTTGATGGCTTCATCATCTTGTCTGCTTTACTTGCCCGCATGACCACGACGAGCACCCGCACCTTTGCGACCGAGGCGATCACGACGCCCGGTGCTCGCTGTATGTGTCGAATGTGTGACTGCTGAGGGCCCCTGCCTGCGCCTCGCGCCCCGAAGCGAGATCTCCCCTCCCTGAGCCCGGATCCGGGCGAGGAAGCTCAAGCCCCGCCGGCCTCGATGACGTCCCCGTCGTCACCGCCCCGGGCAGCTCCGGCCTCCGGCCGAGGGGACTGACCCGCACCGCGTCACCAGAACCCGCAACCGCGCATCGCGCCGCCGGCGGGCCCTGACATGCCGCGTTCCGCAATGAATGCCCCGTGCCCGGCGGCAACCCCCGCCGCGCACTCGACAGTGACGGAAACCCTGTGATCACCACAACGGGCCTCACCAAGGTCTACCGCTCACGAGGCCGCGAGGTCACCGCCCTCGACGGTGTCGATCTGCACGTCCGCGAGGGAGAGGTGTACGGCGTCCTCGGCCAGAGCGGCGCCGGCAAGTCCACCCTCATCCGCTGCGTCAACCTGCTGGAGCGCCCCAGCTCCGGCACGGTCACCGTGGACGGCCAGGACCTCACCGCGCTGGCCGGCCGCGGCCCGCGCGCCGGCAAGGCGCTGCGCCAGGCCCGCAGCCGCATCGGCATGGTCTTCCAGCACTTCAACCTGCTCTCCGCGCGCACCGTGCAGGGAAACATCGAGCTGCCGCTGGAGATCCTCGGCGTCTCCGGCAAGGAGCGCTCGCGCAAGGCGCTGGAACTGCTGGACCTGGTCGGCCTCTCCGACAAGGCGAGGGCCTACCCCGCCCAGCTGTCCGGCGGCCAGAAGCAGCGCGTGGGCATCGCCCGGGCGCTGGCCGGTGACCCCAAGGTGCTGCTCTCGGACGAGGCCACCAGCGCCCTGGACCCGGAGACCACCCGCTCGATCCTCCAGCTGCTGCGCGACCTGAACCAGCAGCTGGGCCTCACCGTGCTGCTGATCACCCATGAGATGGACGTGGTCAAGACGATCTGCGACTCGGCCGCGCTGATGCGCGGCGGCCGGATCGTGGAGTCCGGCACGGTCGCCGAACTCCTCGCCACCCCGGGGGCGGAGCTGGCGCGGGCGCTGTTCCCGGTCGGAGGCGAGCCTTCCGGCCCGGACCGCACCGTCATCGACGTCACCTTCCACGGCGAGGCCGCCACCCGTCCGGTCATCTCCGAGCTGGCCCGCACCTACAACATCGACATCTCGATCCTGGGTGCCGCGATGGACACCGTGGCGGGCCGGCAGGTCGGCCGGATGCGCATCGAACTGCCCGGCCGCTTCGAGGAGAACGTCGTCCCCATCGGCTTCCTGCGCGAGCAGGGGCTCCAGGTCGACGTGGCCGACGTCGCCCACCCGGCGCCGGCCGACGCCGCGCCGCTCGCCGACACCGCCGCGCTCAAGGTCAAGGAAGGTGCCAAGTGACCTGGTCGGAGATGCAGCCCCTGCTGGAGCAGGCGTCCGATGAGACCTTCTACATGGTCGGCTGGTCGGCCCTGATCGCCATCCTCGGCGGCCTGCCGCTCGGTGTGCTGCTGGTCGTCACCGACCGCGGCGGGCTGCTGCAGAACACCCTGGTGAACAAGGTCCTCGGGCAGGTCGTGAACATCGCCCGCTCGATGCCGTTCATCATTCTGATGGTCGCCTTGATGTCCTTCACCCGGTGGGTGGTGGGCACCACGATCGGCCCGGACGCCGCGATCGTCCCGCTGGCCATCGGCGCCATCCCGTTCTTCGCGCGGCTGGTGGAGACCTCCGTCCGGGAGGTCGACCACGGGCTGGTCGAGGCCGTCCAGTCGATGGGCGGCAGCACCTGGACCGTGGTCCGCAAGGTCCTGCTGCCCGAGGCGCTGCCCTCGCTGATCGCCGGTGCCACCACCACCATCGTGGCGCTCATCGGCTACTCGGCCATGGCCGGCACGGTCGGCGCGGGCGGTCTCGGCGACCTCGCCGTCCGCTATGGATACGAGCGCTTCGAGACCGACCTGATGTGGATCACCGTCGGCATCCTCGCCGTCGTGATCTCCCTGATCCAGCTGGCGGGCGACCTCGCCGCCCGGCTGCTCTCCCATCGCGGCCGCGCCGCCTCCAAGTCCTCCTGACCCGGCCGGCCGGGACTCCCGGCCCCCGGCCCCCGGCCCCCGCAACCCCCCTCGCACCCCCCACGGCCCAACCCCCCGAACCCGAACTCCACGCGGACTGTCCTCGGGCACCCGCGGCGGGCCCGTACACCCAGGAAGAAAGGCACTTTTCGTGCGTAACTCTGCCAAAATCACCGCTGTCGCCCTCGCTGTCGGAGCCCTCACCCTCGGGCTCACCGCCTGCGGCGGGGACACCGACGACGACGCGTTCGTCGTCGCCGCGAGCCCGGTCCCGCACGCGGAGATCCTGAACTACGTCAAGGACAACCTGGCCAAGGACGCCGGCCTCGACCTGAAGGTCAAGGAGTTCACCGACTACGTCACGCCGAACACGGCGCTCGAAGACGGCTCGGTGGACGCCAACTACTTCCAGACCCAGCCGTACCTGGACGACTTCAACAAGGAGAACGGCACCCACATCGTCTCGGTGGTCTCCATCCACCTGGAGCCCCTCGGGCTCTACTCCAACGACCTGAAGAAGGCCGACGACCTTCAGCAGGGCGCCACCATCGCGGTGCCCAGCGACGCGGTGAACGAGGCCCGTGCGCTCAGGCTGCTCGACGCCAACAAGATCATCACCCTCAAGAAGGACGCCGGCTCCAACGCCACCACCAAGGACATCGAGAAGAACCCCAAGGGCCTGAAGTTCAAGGAGCTGAAGGCCGCCCAGCTGCCGCGCTCCCTGGAGGACGTGGACGCCGCCGTCATCAACGGCAACTACGCCATCGAGGCCGACCTCAAGCCCGCCGAGCAGGCGCTGCTCCTGGAGTCCCCCAAGGACAACCCGAACACCAACCTGCTGGCCGTCAAGAAGGGCCACGAGAACGACCCGGACGTCAAGAAGCTCGCCAAGCTGCTGACTTCGCCCAAGGTGAAGAAGTTCATCGCGGACACCTACGACGGCTCCGTGATCGCCACCTTCTGAGCCGGTTCCCGCAGGCGCAGGGCTCCCGTCGAAGCGGACGGGAGCCCTGCGTCATGGGTATCCCTGCTGCACGTCACCGGGCCGATACTGCATGCTGGGCTCTCCCGATGGCCCCCGGCCCGCGTACGGCCTCTCGGCCCTGGTTACGGAGCGACATATGACATCCACCTTCCCGGACATCTCCATCAACACGGACCGGCTGGTGCTGCGCCCGTTCACCGTCACCGACGCCCCCGAGCTGACGGACATGATGAACGACGAACTCGTGACCGCCTGGACCGCCGTCCCGCACCCGTACACCACCGCCGACGCGCACACCTGGATCACCCGGATCGCGCCCGCGATACGCACCGGGGGCCAGGGCATCGTCTTCGCCGTCACCGAGTTCCTCACCCAGCGGCTGGTCGGCATCGCCCAGTTGAGCCACACCGACTGGCGCTGCCGCTCCAGCGAGATCTCCTACGTCACCGCCCCCTGGGCCCGCGGCGAGGGCTACGCCTCGGAATCCGTCCTCGCCGTCGCCGGGTGGCTCTTCGGCGACCAGAAGTTCGAGCGGATGGAACTGCGCACACCCGCCGACAACACCGCCGCCCAGCAGGTCGCCCAGAAGATCGGCTGCATCAGCGAGGGCGTGCTGCGCAACGCCTGGATAGCCCGGACCCAGACCGAGGACGGCGGCTGGACGGACATCCGCACCGACCTCATCGTCTGGAGCCTGCTGCCGGAGGACCTGGAAGGCGCGATGGTGGAGCTCACCGACGGCTCCGGCTACGCCGCCTATCCGGAGTGGAGCTGAGGCGACCGCCTCCGCCGGTCCGACGCCGCCGGGGTACGCTCGGGCCAGCCCCACACCGCGAGCCCATGCGCCGCGATCGACCTGCGAAGAAGACCGGGAGAGAACACGACGATGGCCGACCGGGTCACGGTGATCGGTTGGGACGGCTCCCCGCTGACGGACGCGGCTCGCTCCGCCGTCGCCGCCGCCACCCTGGTGGCCGGCGCCGCCCACCATCTCGCGCTGCCCGAAATCCCGCCCGCCGCCGAGCGGATCCGGCTCGGCAGCGTCGACCTCGCCGCCCGCCGCATCGCCCAGCACCGCGGCTCGGCCGTGGTCCTCGCAGACGGCGACCCCGGCTTCTTCGGCGTCGTACGCACCCTGCGCGCACCCGAGTACGGCCTGGAGGTCGAGGTGGTGCCCGCCGTCTCCTCCGTCGCCGCCGCCTTCGCCCGGGCCGGGATGCCCTGGGACGACGCCCAGGTCGTCGTCGCCCACAGCCGCGATCTGCGGCGCGCCGTCAACGTCTGCCGCGCCCACACCAAGGTCGCCGTACTCACCTCACCCGGCGCCGGCCCCGCCGAACTCGCCCTGCTCCTCCAGGGCGTCCACCGCACCTTCGTCATCTGCGAGGCGCTCGGCACCGAGCAGGAGGAGGTGACCGTGCTCACCTCCGAGAAGGTCGCCGACCACACCTGGCGCGACCCGAACGTCGTCCTCGTCATCGGCGGCAGCGGCATCCGGCCGGCGCCCGCACCCGGCCGTGGCCACTCCCGGACCGACGCCCAGGGCGGCTGGATCGCCGGACGTGACCTTGGTTACCCGCCGGCCCTGCGCGGCTGGGCACTGCCCGCCCCCGCCTACGCCACCGTGCTGGGCGAGGACGAGTCCCCGCAGCTGCGCGCCGCGCAACTCGCGCGCCTCGGGCCGCGGGTGGGCGACCTGGTCTGGGACATCGGCGCGGGCAGCGGGGCCGCCGCCGTCGAGGCGGCCGGATTCGGCGCGGCGGTCATCGCCGTCGACCGGGACGCCGACACCTGCGGCCGGGTCGCCGCCCTGGCCAGGCGCTTCGGCGTCCAGCTCCAGGTCGTCCACGGCCTCGCCCCGCAGGTGCTGGAGGACCTCCCCGAGCCGGACGTGGTCCGCGTCGCCGCCGGAGGACCGGAGACCGTGGCCGCCTGCGCCGCCCGCCGACCCGAGCGCATCGTGACGCACGCCGCGACCCGCGACGGGGCCGAGGCCATCGGCGCGGTGCTGCACGAGGCGGGTTACGGCGTCGAATGCGTCCTGCTGCAGTCGGTGGAGCTGGACACCCGCCAATGGACCGAGCGCGAGCGCGCCGTCAGGTTCCTTTTGTGTGGTCACAGGCCCCACCCGTGACCTGCCCGAGCCGGGCGCCAGGTAGGCTGGCGGATCGTTGTACCGACTGTACCGCCGCCCGGCGTTCGGCACTTTGTACGCCAATGGCCGGAATGCGCCCTCTTCTTGGCGGGCCGCGGTACGGCAGGGCCGGGGACGTGCAACGTGCCGCGCACCGCGCACGCTCGTTCTTGCTGTAGGCGGGTTGGAAGGAGCACTAGCGATGGGCGAGGGGAACGCATGACCGACACCGGCCAGGTCCCGGACGAGGGACTGCCGGAGAACGCAGGCGGACAACCCGGACTTCCGCCGCACTCCGCGTACACCTACCTCGATCCGCAGCACGCCCAGGCAGCGCACCCGGGGCAGCACGCCGACGGAGCGCACGACACCGGCGGCTACGACGACGACCTGCTCCTGATGCCGGGCGCCCAGGGCGCCTGGAGCGAACACCAGCCGCAGTACCAGCAGCCCGCGGAGAGCGTCCCCGTCCCCGTTCCCGGTATGCCCGACGGCAGCGCCGCGCCCGGCGCGTACCCGTCCGTCGCCGCCCATGACACCGCTTATGACACCGCCTACGACACCGGCGTGGCCGGGTACCCGGACCCCTCGATCCCACAGGCCGCCGCTCCGCAGCAGGGCCCGGTGACCGCTGCCGCCGGCCCGGCCCGCCGCCCGCTGCACATGGGACCGCCGGTGCCGGATCCGCCCACCGGCTCCGTGGTGCGCTCGCTCGCCGACCGCGGCCCGGCCGCCGCTCCGCCCGCCATGACCCAGTCCGCCCCCTTCCCCCAGCAGGGCCCGCCGTCGGGGGAGGTCGTGTACCTCGACGCGCCGCCCGAGCAGTCCGCCGAGCCGCTGCCCGGTCCGCGGCCGGGTGAGCTCCCCCCGCAGGGCGAGCCCTGGACGGACCAGCCGCAGCAGGCCGTTGCCCCCCAGGGGCAGGCCCCCGGTCTCGACCCCCAGCCCGCCGACCCGGCGCAGAGCGAGCCCGCCGCCCCGGTGGTTGGCACGGACGCCGCCGCGACGGCCGCCGAGCACGCTGCCACGGGGGAGGGGCTGCCGGTCGCCGAGGAACAGCCGCTGCCCGGTGAGGTCCCGGCCGCCCCGGTGCCTGCCGGTGACCTGCCGCCGGACACGGCCGCCGCCGCACCGCAGGAGGGCATGGAGTGGGGCGCGCCGGACCAGACCCCGGTCGGGGTCGGGGCGTCGGTCGTGCCCGGCCAGCAGCCCCACGCCGGAGCCTCGCTGCCCGGCCCCGCGGCAGCCGACGGTCCGTACGTCCCGCCGCAGGCAGCCCAGCCCGGCCCGCCGGGCGAACCGCACGGCGTGGCGGTCGCGTTCGTACCCGCACAGGCCACCGACGAGCCGACTCTCCCGACCGCTGGACCGGTGCCCGGACCGCAGGCGCCGGAGCCCGCCGACGCGGAGCCGTCCGCGCAGCCGCTGCCCGTCCCCTCCCAGGCCGACGCCCCTCAGGCGACGCAGCCGGCGGTGACCGGTCAGGGCATGCCGGAGCAGCCGGGCGCGCTTCCGGCCGAACTGCCCGCCGAGACCCCGGTCGGACAGCCGTCCGCGGAGGGTACGGGCGCGGTACCCGACGCCGCCCCGGCCACCCCGGAAGGCGCGGAGAGCGTCCCGGCGGCCGGCGGCGAGCCGACGGCCGAGAGCCCGTCCCCGGCCGACGGCCCGGCAGAGCCCGGCAGCGCCGTGCAGCCGGTTGTCACCGTGCAGCCGGGTGTCACCGCGCAGGCCGACGACTCGGCGGCGGGAGGCGACGCGGCACAGACGGAGGCCGCGGTCCAGCCGGACACCGCCGCGCAGGCGGACGGCCAGGTGCGGCAGCCCGACGCCGCCGCGCAGGCGGACACGCCGACCCGGCCCGATGCCACGGCCCCGTCCCAGGCGCCGGCTCAGATCCCGGGTCAGGTTCCGGCGCAGGCCGACGCCGCCCAGCCCGTGGCACCCGCGCAACCGGATGCCGCCGCGGCGCAGGTCGACACCGACACGCCCGCCGCCGTCAACGCCGAGCAGGCAGACGTGCAGGCCGCCCCTGCGCCCGTGCGGTCCGACGATTCAATACACACCGCCGCCGACCCGTCTCCGCGCGCCGAGGAGGCCGCGACGGCCGAGGGCCCGCAGGGAGCGGCGCCCGACGCGCCCGCGCCGGTCGCCCCCGGTGCCGAGTCCCCGGCCGCGCCGGTCGAGGAGACCGCGGAGGCCGGGGTGCCCGGCGACGGGACCCCCGGAACCCCCACCGGGCAGCAGCCGCTTGCCGAGCAGCAGGGGCCCGCGGAGGAGCAGCCCGCGGTGGCACAGCAGGTCCTCGTCGCGGAGCAGCCCGCCGACGCGGCCACCACGCCGGACGCGGCGGCGGAGCAGGCCCAGGAGCAGACCGGGGCCGTGGCACCCGAGTCGGCCGAGGTCGCGGACCCGGCCGCCGGACCGGAGCCCGAAGCCGGCGCGGAGCCCGAGGCCGTACCGGAGCCCCAAGCCGTACCGGAGACCGAAGCCGTCGTGCCCGCGACCGTGGTGCCCGAAGCCGTCGTGCCCGCGGCCGTCGAGCCGGTAGCCGCCCCCGCCGGGGCCGAGTCCGGCGAAGGGGCCGCTGCCCCGCGGCCGGCCGACGCCGACGCGCCGGGTCCGGCCCCGCAGCCGGAACCCGAGCCGGTGGTCGAGGCGGCTCCGGCCGCCGAGCAGCCGGTTCCGGCCCAGGCGCACGGCCCAGAAACAGCGGAAACAGCGGAAACAGCAGAGGCAGCAGAGGCAGCAGAGGCCGCAGGCCAGGCCGCCCCCGCCGACGCGGCCGGCACACCCGCCGACGCCGGCCCCGCCGCCCAGCCGGCACCCGCCGAGGCGGCGGCCCAGGAGCCGCAAGCCCAGCCGGGCCCGGAAGCCCGGGCAACCGAGCAGGCCACCGAGACAGAGCAAGCCACCCCGGCACAGCAGAGCCCCGAGGCAACCCAGGACACCGAGATCAGCGCACCGGACCACCAAGAAGAGGCAGCTCAGGACAGCGAGACGGCAGCGGACACCGACGTGGCACAGGAAGTCGAGGGAGCCCAGCCGCAGCCGACACAGGCGCGGCCCGCTCCGGAGAGCGCGGACGCCGCAGCGGCGCCCCAGGACCTCCCGGCGCAGCCGGCCGCACCGGTCGGCCCGCCCGCCGAGGGCTACGGTGAGGCTGAGCGCGCGGCCGTCCACCGCGTGATGCGCGAGCGCCGCGACATCCGCAACGGCTTCCGCGCCGACCCCATCCCGCACGAGGTCCTGCTGCGGGTGCTGGAGGCGGCGCACACCGCTCCCAGCGTCGGTCACTCGCAGCCGTGGGACTTCGTCGTCATCCGCTCCGAGGAGACCCGGCGGGCGATGCACGAGCTGGCCAACCGTCAGCGCGAGGCATACGCCAAGTCCCTCCCCAAGGCGCGGGCCAAGCAGTTCAAGCAGCTGAAGATCGAGGCCATCCTCGACACCCCGGTCAACATCGTGGTCACCGCCGACCCGACGCGCGGCGGCCGGCACACCCTCGGCCGGCACACCCAGCCGCAGATGGCCCCGTACTCCTCCGCGCTGGCTGTGGAGAACCTCTGGCTCGCCGCCCGCGCCGAGGGCCTCGGCGTCGGCTGGGTCAGCTTCTTCGACGAGCGCGAGATGGTGCGCGAGCTGGGCCTGCCCGAGCATCTGGAGGTCGTGGCGTATCTGTGCGTCGGATACGTCGACGAGTTCCCGGACGAGCCCGAGCTGATGCAGGCCGGCTGGTCCAAGCGCCGTCCGCTGTCGTGGGTCGTCCACGAGGAGACGTACGGACGGCGGGCGCTGCCCGGCGAGCAGCCGCACGACCTGCTCCAGGAGACCCTCCGGGGCATCCGCCCGCTGGACGCCAAGGCGCTCGGCGAGGCGTGGGAGCGGCAGAAGCGCATGACCAAGCCGTCCGGCGCGCTCGGCATGCTGGAGATCATCTCCGCGCAGCTGAGCGGACTGTCCCGGAAGTGCCCGCCGCCGATCCCGGAGCCCGCCGCCGTGGCGATCTTCGCCGGCGACCACGGGGTGCACGCCCAGGGCGTCACCGCCTGGCCGCAGGAGGTCACCAGCCAGATGGTGGCCAACTTCCTGGGCGGCGGCGCGGTCTGCAACGCCTTCGCCAACCAGGTCGGCGCGGAGGTGTGTGTCATCGACGTCGGCGTGGCGGGCGAGCTGCCCAGCACGCCGGGCCTGCTGCCGCGCAAGGTGCGCCCGGGCACCGACGACTTCACCGTCGGGCCCGCGATGAGCCGCGAGGACGCGCTGCGCGCCATCGAGGTCGGCATCGAGACCGCCCGTGACCTGGTGGCCGCCGGGAACAAGGCGCTGCTCACCGGGGAGATGGGCATCGCCAACACCACCGTGTCGGCGGCGCTGATCTCCGTCTTCACCGGCACCGACCCGGCCGAGGTCACAGGGCGGGGCACCGGCATCAACGACGAGATGCACGCCCGCAAGGTCGACGTCGTCCGCCGGGCGCTGGAGCTGCACCAGCCCGACCCGGCCGACCCGATCGGCGTGCTCGCCGCGGTCGGCGGCCTGGAGCACGCGGCCATCGTCGGCCTGCTGCTCGGCGGCGCCTCGCTGCGCACGCCGGTGATCCTGGACGGGGTCAGCGCGGGCGCCGCGGCGCTGGTCGCCCGCGCGATCGCACCGGAGGCGCTGGCGGCCTGCATCGCCGGTCACCGCAGCGCGGAGCCCGGGCACCGGGCGGCGCTGACCAAGCTTGGGCTGCGGCCGCTGATCGACCTCGATCTGCGGCTGGGCGAGGGCACCGGTGCGCTGCTGGCCCTGCCGGTGGTGCAGAGCGCCGCCCGGGCGATGCACGAGGTGGCGACGTTCGACTCGGCCGGCGTCACCGAGAAGGGCTGACCGCCCGAGCCGCCCCGTCCCCGCGGCCTCCCGCGGGGGCCGGGCGCACGGCCCGGACACGGATCCGGCCCCGGACTCGCGGCCGGATCCGGGGCCGCATGGGCTTGGACACCCCGGCCCCCGCGGGCCTGCCCCCAGCCCATCCGGCACCATCCGCCCCGCCCCGCCCGGTCCGGCTCCTGACGCCGCGCGGCCCGGTCGGTGCCCGGAGTGATCCGCACCGCAGGCGCGGGGGGATACGACGGTGCCGCCGCAGGTCGTAGGGTATGCGCCAGGGGGCCGGTCGTCCCCAGTTGACCAGCCGCTTCAGTGCCGCAGCGGCCAGCGCGACCTTACGAGGAGAGCCGCACCGCCATGCCCGAGAACTTCGCTTACCCCGTCGGCCTGCGCCTGACCGGTCGGCGCGTCGTCGTCCTCGGGGCGGGCCAGGTCGCCCAGCGCCGGCTGCCGGCGCTGATCGCGGCGGGCGCGGACGTCCTGCTGGTGTCGCCGTCCGCCACCCCCTCCGTCGAGGCCATGGCCGATGCCGGTGAACTCCGCTGGGAACGCCGCCGCTACCAGGAAGGCGACTTCGAGGGCGCCTGGTACGCGCTGATCACCACCGATGACCCGGAGGCCAACGCGGCCGCCTCCGCGGAGGCCGAGGCGCGGCGCGTGTGGTGCGTGCGCAGCGACGACGCCGAGGCGGCCTCGGCATGGACCCCGGCCACCGGCCGCAGCGAGGGCGTGACGGTCGCCGTGCTCACCGGCAACGACCCGCGCCGCTCGGCCGCGGTCCGGGACGCGGTCGTCGAAGGGCTGCGGGACGGTTCGCTCGGCGCGCCGCACCGGCGGGCCAGGCCGGGCGGCGTCGCCCTGGTCGGCGGCGGTCCGGGCGATCCGGACCTGATCACGGTGCGCGGCCGGCGGCTGCTCGCCGAGGCCGACGTGGTCATCGCGGACCGGCTCGGCCCCCGCGACCTGCTCGACGAACTCCCGCCGCACGTCGAGGTCATCGACGCCGCGAAGATTCCCTACGGCCGGTACATGGCCCAGGAGGCCATCAACGCCGCACTGATCGAGCACGCCGAGGCCGGCAAGGCCGTGGTGCGTCTCAAGGGCGGCGACCCGTTCGTCTTCGGCCGGGGCATGGAGGAGGCCGAGGCGCTCGCCGCGGCCGGCATCCCGTGCACCGTCGTGCCCGGCATCTCCAGCTCCATCAGCGTGCCCGCCGCCGCTGGGATCCCGGTCACCCATCGGGGCGTGGCTCATGAGTTCACCGTGGTCAGCGGCCATGTCGCGCCGGACGATCCGACCTCGCTGGTCGACTGGGCGGCGCTCGCCAAGCTGCGCGGCACCCTGGTCCTGCTGATGGCCGTCGAGAAGATCGGCAAGATCGCCGCCACGCTGATGGCCCACGGCCGGGACGCGGCCACCCCGGTCGCCGTCGTCCAGGAGGGCACCACCGCCGCCCAGCGGCGGGTCGACGCCACGCTGGCCACGGTGGGGGAGCGGGTCGTCGCCGAGGGCGTGCGGCCGCCGGCCGTCATCGTGATCGGCGACGTCGTCGGCATCGGCGTCGGCCGAGCCACCCGTTGACCGACCCCAGGCGTCGTTGGCACCACAACCAGGACAAGGCAGTATCACCCCGTGGCTGAACTCATCACCATCGAGGACCCCGATGACCCCCGCCTGCACGACTACACCGGCCTGACCGACGTCGACCTGCGCCGACGGCGCGAACCGGCCGAGGGCCTGTTCATCGCCGAGGGCGAGAAGGTGATCCGGCGTGCCCGGCAGGCCGGTTACCGGATGCGTTCGATGCTGCTGTCGGCCAAGTGGATCGATGTGATGCGCGACGTCATCGACGAGGTGCCCGCGCCGGTCTACGCGGTCAGCCCCGAGCTCGCCGAGCGGGTCACCGGCTACCACGTCCACCGGGGCGCCCTCGCCTCGATGCAGCGCAAGCCGCTGCCCGGGGCCGAGTCACTGCTCGGCACCGCCCGACGCGTCGCCGTCCTGGAATCGGTCAACGACCACACCAACATCGGCGCGATCTTCCGCAGTGCCGCCGCGCTCGGCATGGACGCGGTGCTGCTCTCCCCGGACTGCGCCGACCCGCTCTACCGGCGGTCGGTGAAGGTGTCGATGGGCGCCGTCTTCTCGGTGCCGTACGCGCGCCTGGAGACCTGGCCGCGCGGACTGGACGCGGTACGCGAGGCCGGGCTCACGCTGCTCGCCCTCACCCCGGACGCCAAGGCCACCGCGATGGACGAGGCCGCCCCGCACCGGCTGGACCGGGTCGCCCTGATGCTGGGCGCCGAGGGCGAGGGGCTCTCCCGGCAGGCGCTGATGGCGGCCGACGAATGGGTGCGGATCCCGATGGCGCACGGGGTCGACTCGCTCAACGTGGGCGCGGCCGCGGCCGTCGCCTTCTACGCCGTCACCACCGGCCGGCCGCAGGGCTGACCCCGACGGCGCCACCCCGGCCGGCCGCTGGAGGTGACCATGCGTCGCCACCTCGGCCGGCCGCACCGGGGCCTTCAGACCTCTCCGGTCTCCTCGCCCGCTTCCGCGGCCGGGTCCGGCAGTGGCGCGGCCGGGAACTCCGGTGCCCGGAACTCCAGGGCCGGAGCCGCCAGGGCCGAGGACGGCGCCGTCGGAGCCGGCACCCGCGGCCGCTCGTCGCCCAGTCCGCGCGTCGGTCCCTGGCAGCCCTGCGCGGCCGCGATACCGAGCGCGGCCAGCAGCGTCACCACGACGAACACGATCAGCCGCTGCCGCAGCAGCCGCCGGTCCGGCCCGGCAGGCCGGCGCGCGCCCGCGCCGGTGCGCGCCGGCGGCCGCCCACCGGGGCGCCGGGACGGTGTCCGGCCCGCGGGGCGCGTGCGAGGAATCCGCCCGGAGGGGCGGGCGCCGTTACCCCCGGCCGTGCCCGGGCCGGTACGCGGGGCGGAGGGACGCGTGGCATGCGGGCGCGAGGTCGGCGTGCCCGCGGCACGCCGCTCGGTGCGCTGCCGCGCGTACTCGTCCGCGCGCCGCCCGGTCGGCCGCTCCTGCTGCTGCCGGGGCAGATCCGTACGAGGCTCCGCCGGACCGTGCCCGTGGGCCTCACGGGCCGCGATCTCCTTGAGCCGCAGCGACAACTGGAGTGTGCTCGGCCGGTCTTCCGGGTCCTTGGCGAGGCAGGCGTGGACCAGCGGCGCCAGCGCGTCGGGCACCCCGAGCAACTGCGGCTCCTCGTGCACCACGCGGTACAGCATCACCTCGGAACTGCCCTGCCCGAAGGGCGAGTCCGCGGTGCAGGCGTACGCCAGCGTGGCGCCCAGCGCGAAGACGTCCGTGGCCGGGGTCACCGCGGCGCCGCGCACCTGCTCGGGCGCGAGGAAGCCGGGCGAGCCGACCGCCGTGCCGACATGGGTCAGCGTGCTGGCGCCGGTGGCCCAGGCGATGCCGAAGTCGATGATCCGCGGCCCCTTGGGGGACAGCAGGATGTTGGAGGGCTTGACGTCCCGGTGCACCACACCCGCGTCATGCACCGCCAACAGCCCCTCGGCCAGTGCCGAGCCGATCGAGGCGACCTGAGCGGCGGGCAGCGGGCCGTCCTCGTTCACCTTGTCGTGCAGCGAGGGCCCGGGCACGTACTGCGTGGCGAACCACGGCCGGTCCGCCTCCAGGTCGGCGGCGACCAGCCGGGCCGTGCAGCCGCCGCGGATCCGCCGCGCCGCCGACACCTCGCGGGCGAACCGCGACCGGAACTCCTGGTCCTCGGCGAGGTCGGGGCGGATCACCTTCAGCGCCACGCGCTGCCCGCGCCGGTCGGAGCCGAGGTACACCACCCCCATGCCACCCGCGCCGAGCCGCCGGTGAAGGCGGAACGAGCCGACGACACGCGGGTCCTCGCGCCGGAGCCGCATCATCGTCATGTCCGTCCCCTGCCTCCGGTGGGGAGGCCCCACTCTCAACCTTCGCTGCGTCTGACGTGCCCCAGCTTACGGATTGAGCGCCCGGCTTGCTGCGAGGCCGCGCATGCGTCGGTCGACGGATTGTCAGAGAGGTTCCCCCGCCGCCGTCTCCGGCGGCCGATCGGCCACCCGCCGGAGGGGTTGGCCCACCGCTCCCCTCAAAGCCGTTGGAAGGAGGGGATGTTGACGGGATGGCGGATCAGCCGGCAGTCGCCGTCCGCGCGTCCGGGGCCCTGGCGGGGACGGATCGGCCGCCGCCGGGTCGGCCCGGACGACGGGCCGGAGCGGAGCACGGCCGAGGGACAACGCACGTGAGGGAAGTCACTCTTGCGGGCATCGCTGCCCGAGGCCGCCCCGGCACCGGTGGCCGGCCCTCCGCGCCGCGGCGGCCGTCCCCTCCGGGAAGACCCGGGGAACCCGGCGGGGCGTCTCCACCCAGGGGAGTAGGCGAAGTGGCCGGACATCATCCTCCTGGAGGCCCGGCAATCAGTACGAAGGCATGACGTCCACGACCGCCCCCGCGCCTACTGTTGAGATCAAGCGGCGGGCGCAGCACTCGTCCCCCGAGGTCAGACGCTCGCCGCTGTGGAAGTGACAGGGAGGAGAGGGCGATGGCGGACATCACGGCACGCACGGTCCTCAGGACGCGAGGCCGCCAGGGCGTCGACGCTCCCCCGGCGGTGGCCGGGACGGGCTCGCTCAGCGGCCACGGGCAGCAGCCGGGCACGCGTCATCCCCTGGTCGCGGCGGCGATGGTGCTGCCGCTGGCCACCCTCCTCACTGTCGTGTTCGGCGGCTGGGAAGCCGTCGTCACACAAGCGTCGTCCGTGGCGGGAATGCTGGGGCGCTGAGCGCCCCAGGTCCGGGAGAGCGGCCCGGACCGGGGACTTCCGGCCATTACCCCGTGGGGACGGGGGTGCGGCGGACGGCACGAATGCCCGGGCGGCCTGGGGAGGCTGCCCGGGCATCGAGCCGTGTCCGCACGCGAGCTCTTGAATCCACGGGATCCATCGGGCCCCCAGGTAGCATCCCCTCGACACGAGGCAACCGACCCTGGGGGAGCAGTGCGCGCAGGCTCCGGCGAACTCGCCCCGCCCCTCATACGGCAGCTCGCCGACGCCGCCCACCGGGCGTTCCCGCAGGCCGCGCGGGCCGAACCCACGCCACCCCCGCCGTACCGCGGCCTTCCCGGCAACCGACCCGAGGACGAGGCGGACGAGGCGGAGGACACCAGCGCCCCCAGCCACCCCGCGGCGCCCCGCCTCGCAGCAGGTGCCACCGCCCCCGCCGGTCAGCCGACGGTGCTCGCCGACCGGCCCGATGCCACCGTGATCCGCTGCGGGGCCGTCGTCGCCAAGGCACACGCCCCCGACACCGCGGCCTACGGAGGCCAGGAGCCCGCCGCGCTCACCGCCCGGCTCCGGCTCGCCGCGGACCCCCGGGCCGCCGGCATCCTGCTGGCCCCCCTGAGCCCCGATACCGCCCCGCTGCCCGGCGGGCGGACCGTGACCCTGTGGCCGTACGGCGTGCCCGTCTCCCCGGAGGACCCGGACGCGGTGCCCTGGGCGGAAGCCGGGACGCTCCTGGGCCGGCTGCACTCCCTCGCGCACACCGACCTGCCGACGCCGCTGCCGCCGATGCGCGGCCCCGCCAAGGCCGCTCAGGCGGTCCGCCGGCTCACCGCGTCCGCGAACCGGGACACGGCCGCGGCCCGCACCGTGCTGCGGGCCTGGGCCGGTCTGCCGCCCTGGGCCCGCGACGAGGGCCCGGGCCCCGGGCCGTACGTCGTCTGCCACGGAGATCTGCACCTGGGCCAGCTGGTGCGGCACCCGGCGCCCGACGGGCCCTGGCGGCTCATCGACATCGACGACCTGGGCATCGGCGTGCCCGCCTGGGACCTGGCCCGCCCGGCCGCCTGGTACGCCGCCGGGCTGCTCGCGCCCGCCGACTGGGACCGCTTCCTCGCCGCCTACCGTGCGGCGGGCGGCCCTGGCGCGGGCCGGGACGGCGACCCCTGGCCCGCGCTGGACGTGCCCGCCCGGGCGCTGACCGTGCAGTCCGCCGCCACCGCCCTCGCCAAGGCCGAAGGCTCTCCCTCCGGCCTGGAGGAGGCGGCCCAGGCCATGGTCGACGCCTGTGCCCGCATCATCTGCCTCGATTGAGGCCGTAGGGTGAACTCGACGTCGTCGCCAGGATGTTCCCGGCGGCGGTTCTGTCCCATGTATGAGGAGTTGAGCGGACATGCAGTGTCCCAAGTGCCATGCTGCGATGCATACGTACAACCGCAGCGGTGTCCAGATCGAGCAGTGCAGCGGCTGTCGGGGGATCTTCCTCGACTACGGGGAGCTGGAGGCGCTGACCCAGCTGGAGGCGCAGTGGACGCAGCCCGCCCCGCCGCCCCCGGCCGCCCCGGCCCCGCAGGCGTACCCCGCCGCCCCGGCCTGGGGTGCCCCGCAGCAGCACCACGGGCACCATGGCCACCACGGGCACCACGGTCACCGGCGGACCCTGGGCCACATGCTCTTCTCTTCCTGAGAATCTTCCCGGGTATACGACTGAGGGCCGGAGCGGATGCTCCGGCCCTCGGCCGATCGGTGTGGACGATACTGGGATTGAACCAGTGACCTCTTCCGTGTCAGGGAAGCGCTCTCCCGCTGAGCTAATCGTCCTCGGGACCGCGATCTTCAAACGAAGACCGCAGGTGCGTGCGCGATACTGGGATTGAACCAGTGACCTCTTCCGTGTCAGGGAAGCGCTCTCCCGCTGAGCTAATCGCGCGGGTGGGTCCGGTGAAGGACCCGCATGCGAGTCCTCTCGGACCCAGTGGACGATACTGGGATTGAACCAGTGACCTCTTCCGTGTCAGGGAAGCGCTCTCCCGCTGAGCTAATCGTCCGCAGAGGTGGAGACGGGATTTGAACCCGTGTAGACGGCTTTGCAGGCCGTTGCCTCGCCTCTCGGCCACTCCACCAATCGCGGGGGACGGGAATCCCCCACTTCGAGCGGACGACGAGATTCGAACTCGCGACCCTCACCTTGGCAAGGTGATGCTCTACCAACTGAGCCACGTCCGCAGGTGTCGTTCTTCCGGGGCGCTTCCGCGTCCCGGCGACGTGTTGAACTTTAGCGGATTCCTGGGCCAGCTCAAATTCCGTTTGCCCAGCGTGCTGCCCCGGAGGCTCGCCGGCCACCTCTCGTTCACCCGCCCGGGGCGCCTCTGGCCGCTCCGACCTAGACTCGCAGACGTGTACGACCTGCACCCTCTGGACCACCTGTCGCCCACCACCACCCGTGATCGGCGGCGCTGCGCGCCGGAGCCTCTGGCCAGGTTCGGCGGCCTCGTCGCCACCGATCTGCGCGATGTGACCCGAGACCCCTCGGCCCTGGATTCGACCGGCTTCTGGGCGGTGGTCGCGGACTTCGAGGGCGGTCTGGTCTGCGCGCGCTTCGGCGACGTGCGCAGCCAGCCGGTCCCGGCGCCCGTCCCCGGCGCCTGGCGCGGCCCGGCCCGGACCGACTGGACCTCTTCGCTGGACCGGGCCGCGTACACCGCGGCGGTGCGGCGCATACGCGCGTACATCGCCTCCGGCGAGGTCTACCAGGCGAACCTGTGCCGCGTGCTCTCCGCGCCGCTGCCCGACCCGGACCGTGCGGACGTGGACGCCCTCACCGCGCTCCTGGCCCGCGGCAACCCGGCCCCCTACGCCGGGACGGTCCGGCTGCCCGCGCACGGCGTGGAGGTCGCCACCGCCTCGCCCGAGCTGTATCTGCGGCGCACCGGGCGGGCCGTGGAGTCCGGCCCGATCAAGGGAACCGGCCGGACCGCCGCCGATCTGCTGGAGAAGGACCGCGCCGAGAACGTGATGATCGTCGACCTGGTCCGCAACGACCTGGGCCGGGTGTGCGCCACCGGCTCGGTGACCGTCCCCGCGCTGTGCGCCGTCGAGCCGCACCCGGGACTGGTCCACCTCGTCTCCACCGTGCGCGGCGAGCTGGCGGAGGACGCCGGCTGGGCTGAGCTGCTCGCGGCCACCTTCCCGCCCGGCTCGGTCACCGGAGCGCCCAAGTCCAGTGCCCTGCGGATCATCGAGGAGCTGGAGACCGCCCCGCGCGGCCCGTACTGCGGCGGGATCGGCTGGGTCGACGCGGACAGCGGCAGCGGTGAGCTGGCCGTCGGCATCCGCACCTTCTGGATCGACCGGACGGCCGAGGCGCGCCCGGGCCACCCGGCCGGGGCGGTGCTCCGCTTCGGCACCGGCGCCGGGATCACCTGGGGCTCCGATCCGGACCGTGAATGGGACGAAACCGAACTCAAGGCGGCGCGGCTGCTCGCGGTAGCGTCGGAGGCGGAACATCAGCCGACGGAGGGGACTGCACGGTGACGATCTGGCTCAACGGGGCGCTGCGTGACGCGGACAGTGCGACGGTGTCCGTGTTCGACCATGGCATGACCGTCGGCGACGGCGTCTTCGAGACGCTCAAGGCCGAGCACGGCCGGCCCTTCGCCCTCACCCGCCACCTGGAGCGGCTCTCCCGCTCCGCTCGCGGCCTGGGGCTTCCCGAGCCGGACCTGGACGAGGTGCGGCACGCCTGCGCGGCCGTACTGGAGGCCAACCCGATGCCCCTGGGACGGCTGCGGATCACCTACACCGGCGGGGTCTCCCCGCTGGGCTCCGACCGGGGCGTGACCGGTCCGACGCTGGTCGTCGCGATCGGCGCGGCCGTCCGGCGCCCGGAGACCACCGAGGTGATCACCGTCCCCTGGACGCGCAACGAGCGCGGCGCGCTGGCCGGCCTGAAGTCCACCTCCTACGCGGAGAACGTCGTCGCGCTGGCCCGGGCCGGCGAACAGGGCGCCACCGAGGCGCTGTTCGCCAACACCGTCGGCCAACTCTGCGAGGGCACCGGATCCAACGTCTTCGTGGTGCTCGACGGCGAGCTGTACACGCCGCCGGTCAGCTCCGGCTGCCTGCCCGGCATCACCCGCGCCCTGGTGGTCGAATGGGCCGGGGCCCAGGAGGCCGACCTGCCCCTGGAGGTGGTGGAGCGGGCCCAGGAGCTCTTCCTCACCTCCAGCCTGCGCGATGTGCAGGCGGTGACGCGGGTGGACGGCCGCAGCCTGCCGGGGGCACCGGGGCCGGTGACCGCCAAGGCCATGCGGATCTTCGCGGAGCGATCGGCCGCCGAGCCCGATCCCGCCTGATTCCACCGGATACCGGCCGGTTCGCCGCTGGTGATGTGCGTAATCGGGGTGACGCCCGGCCACCGGGCAGGTACAACTCGAAGGTGACCACCACCCTGCGGCCCAGCACACCCGAGCACGCCACACCGGACGGCGGGCGGTCCCGCTCGTACGAGGTCCGCGTCAACAGCCGCCCCGTCGGCCGGGTCGACCTCACCACGGATTCCCGCTTCGGCCCCACGGTCGGCCGGATCGAGTCACTGAGCATCGACCCGGCCGACCGGCACCGGGGCCGCGGCACGATCGCCGCGCTCGCCGCGGAGGAGGTGCTGCGCGGCTGGGGCTGCGAGCAGATCGAGATCACCGTCCCGGCCTCCGCGACCACGGCCCTGGGGCTGGCGGGCGCGCTCGGCTACGGCGAGCGCGGCCGGAACATGATCAAGCAGCTCGGCGTGCTCCCGGCACTGCCGCGGGAGAGCACCGCCCGCGCCATGGGGGAGCCGGAGTACCCGGCGTGGCTGGAGCACGAGCGGGAGGGCTACGTCGGGGAGTGGATGGCCCGCGGCGTGCCCGAGGAGCAGGCCCGCGCCAAGGCCGAGGGCGACTACGCGCGGCTGCTGCCCCAGGGCCTGGCCGGCCCGGGGACGGTGCTGCGCGTCCTCGCCCACGAAGGCGCCGACGTGGGGACCGTGTGGGTCGCGCTGCGCGACGGGCGGGACGGCGCGGGCGAGGCGTACGTCTACTCCGTGGAGGTCGCCCCCGAGCATCGCGGGCACGGGCACGGCCGCACCCTGATGCTGGTCGCCGAGCGGGAGTGCCTGATCGCCGGGGCGCACAGCCTGGGGCTGCACGTCTTCGCCGGGAACACCCCGGCGCTGCGGCTCTACCAGTCGCTGGGGTACCGCCCGACCCGGTTCCACCTGTACAAGCGGCTCATCTAGGGGATCTCCCGCGGCCGCCGGTCACTCGGCGAGCAGGCGGGTGGCGATCTCCTCGATCCGGGCGCGCAGACCCTCCTGGCTCTTGCCGCCGTCCAGGCGCTCACCGCCGATCACATACGTCGGGGTGCCGGTCACGCCGATCGCCTTGCCCTCCGCCTGATCGGCGTCGACGATCAGGATGTGCCGGCCGTCGACCAGCGCGGTGTCCATCTCCTCGGCGTCCAGGCCCAGTTCCGCCGCCACCTCGACGAGCAGCTGCTCACCGCGCTCGGCCAGCTCCTCGGTGCGCTCCAGCACCGCCTCGACGTAACGCCAGCCCTGACCCTGCGCGGCGGCCTCCTCGGCGGCCTGGGCCGCGGCGTGGGCGTGCCGGTGGCGTTCGAGCGGGAAGTGCCGCAGCCGGATGTCCAGGCGGTCGGCGAAGTGGTCGCGCAGCGCGTGGATGTCGGCCAGCGCGGTACGGCAGTCGGGGCACTGCAGCTCGCACCACACCTCGAGCACGAGCGGGCGGGGCAGGTCGGCGTCGTTCATGGGGCCAGTCTTCCAGCCCGTAGGGGCACCCCGGCAGTCGGACCCGCCCGACACCCGCCGGGCACTCGCGGACCGCCTCGGTGGCCCGGCGGCGGTCCCGGGGGAGGAGGGACGACCCGGAGATCTCCCTGAGACCGGGCGACCTCGTGGCCCGCCGGCCGCCGGGAGGTGCACGATGGAAGCACAGCAACCACCGGCAGGAGGATCCGATGCTGACCGACACCGTGTGCGTCGCACTGTCCGCGGGCGGGCTGGGCATCGCCCTCATGACCGCCTACCGCAGGCGTTTCCTGGCCGCCACCCGGATCACGGCGTACGCGCTGATCCCGATCGGCCTCAACCTGACCGGCATCCTCGACTGGATCACCGATCTCGTCTTCCACCCCAGCGTCTGGTTCGGCTTCGTGCTGCTGGGCCTGGCCTGGCTGCTCCTGGTCATGACCCGCGCCGTGGAACGCCGCCGTGAGGGCGAGCCGGACGGCAAGACGGGGACCCGTGACGCGCTCGCCGCCCGGGCCTCGGCGCCCTCGCTGGAAGGCGAGCGCGGCGGTGGACGCTCGCCGGGCCGGGGCAAGGCGAAGAAGCCGTCCAAGGGCACCGGCGGGGACGACTTCTCCGACATCGAGGCGATCCTGAAGAAACACGGGATCTGACGAACTACCTCTCGAACGCCGCGTGTTGGTCGCGGCTCGCCGGACCGCTACGCGATGATCTTCGGCGAGATGCCGCACACACCCGGGGAGCTACCTCCCGTTCAGCGACCGTCCGTCCCGGCGAGCGGAGAGCCACGCGGCTGTCTGTTCGCCCTCTCCCAGCCCCCGCTCATGCTCTTTCTCGGCGTGATCGCAGGGCTGCTGCTGCTCACCGCGGTCCACGACCTGTACCGCTGGTGAAGGCCCGGGGCAGGGGCCGGCGCCGGCACAACCGGCAGTGGTCACTCCCCGGCTTCCCGGCGCCGCGCGCGGTAGGCGGCCACATGGAGCCGGTTTCCGCAGGTGCGGCTGTCGCAGTAGCGGCGTGACCGGTTGCGCGAGAGGTCCACGAAGGCTCGTCCGCAGTCCGGCGCCTCGCAGCGCCGCAGCCGCTCGCGCTCCCCGGCCACCACGAGGAAGGCGAGCGCCATGCCGCCGTCCGCGGCGAGGTGGTCGGCCACCGACGCGCCCGGCGCGAAGTAGTGGACATGCCAGTCGTAGCCGTCGTGGTTGGTGAGCTGGGGCGTGGTGCCGGCGGCGGCGACCATCGCGTTGAGCAGCTCCGCGGTGGACCGGGTGTCCGGGGAGCGGAAGACCTGGGTGAATCGGTCGCGGACGGACCGCACCGCGCTCAGGTCGCGATCGCCGAAGGAACCGACGTCGCTGATTTTGTTGCGCTCGACGAAACGGCGCAGTCCGTCGAGGTCGGCGAGATCGTCGTGGTCTTCACCTTCCGGCGCGGTGTTCACCAGGTCGACGACCGCGTCGAGCGCGCACCGGGTGTCATGGTTGATCAGCACGGGTTGGCTCCCTGGCCGGGCCGGGCCGGGTCGGCGGTGGCTTCGATCTGACCGACTCTAGCGGCTCGCCATACGACGGTGCCGTCGCCGCGGTGTTCCGCGGCGACGGCACCGTCGCCTGTGCTGTGCCTTGTGTCTGCCGCCGTCTCCCCGAGTCGGACGGCGGTCTCAGCTCAGCGCGGGCCTCCTCAGCTCTCCGCCAGGATGTGGGAGAGCTCCGTATCGAGATCGAAGTGGCGGTGCTCGGTGCCGGGTGGCACCGCGGCGTCGGTTCGCTTGAGGAACGATTCCAGGGCCCGCGCCGGGGCCTCGAGCAATGCCTCGCCTTCCGGGGAGCTCAGGGCGATGCAGACGACGCCCTGACCGTGGCTGCGGGACGGCCAGACGCGGACGTCGCCGGTGCCCGTGGGCCGGTGCAGGCCCTCGGCGAGGAGGTCGCGGGCGAAAACCCACTCGACCGTCTCCTCGGCTCCGGTGTGGAAGGTGGCGTGCACGGCATAAGGATCGGCCGTGTCATACCGCAGGCCCGCAGGTACAGGCAGTGAGGATTCGCTCGACACAACGAGGCGCAGGTGCAGCTCGCAGCTGACCGTGGTGTTCATAAGCGCCAGGGCCTTTCGCTCAGTGTGCGCTCGGGGATTCGCACGTCGGCGAAATCGACATGCCACCTACGGTGCCGTTGTAAACCCCTCTGACCGTTTTGTGGGTGTTCTGATAGCTCGGGCGGCCGAGTCGTCGTCTCGCCGGTACCGCCGTTCCGGTGAGGCGAGCCAATCCGGTAAGTTGGGTTATATGAATGCGGAGAGTAACGGTCGGCGGGGAGCCGCCCCGGCGGCCGGCTCCACTGTCGCGACGGGGGACGGAGCCAAGGAAGAGCCGGTTTTCGGCTCCAAGGCGCCGCAGTTCATCCAGCGCTCCCGGGCGCTGCACCGCAGCTGGCAGGTCGGCGTCTTCATCGTGGGTCTGGCGGTCGTGGTCGTCGGCATCATCATGCTGCCGCTGCCCGGTCCCGGCTGGGTCGTGATCTTCGGCGGCATGGCGATCTGGGCGACCGAGTTCGTCTGGGCCCAGCTGGTGCTGCGCTGGACCAAGCGCAAGGTCACGGAAGCGGCGCAGCGGGCGCTGGACCCCAAGGTGCGCAAGCGGAACATCATCCTCAGCGTGATCACGCTGGTGATCTGCGCGGTCGCGCTGGCGGTGTACATCTGGAAGTTCGGCGTCGTGATGCCCTGGAAGATCAGCGAGTGACCGGCGACCGGCCGCAGCTGGTCAGGAGCACGGCCTGACATGCGCTAATGTTGGGCCTGCGCCCGGGCGATTAGCTCAGCGGGAGAGCGCTTCGTTCACACCGAAGAGGTCACTGGTTCGATCCCAGTATCGCCCACCCAGGCCGAGGGGCCCGGAGGTTTCCACCTCCGGGCCCCTCGGCGTTTTCCCGTCTCCCGAAGTCCGCGGGCCTCTCTTCCCGGCCATCGGTGCCGGCGGCCTTGCCGTACGGCTGACCCCTGCCGGGCGCCGGGAGCACACTGGGTGGATGGACTGGTGCCGCTACCGCTTCCGGACCCACTGGGACCTCGGCGCCGACCCGGACACCGTCTACGCGGTACTCGCGGCCGGCGAGGACTACCCCCGCTGGTGGCCGCAGGTCCGCCAGGCGTCCCGTACCGCCGACGGCACCGGGAGCGCCCGTATCCGCTCGCTCATCCCCTACGACCTGGTGCTGACCGCCACCGGGGTGCGCGAGGACCCCGTCGCGCGGGTACTGGAGGTCGCTCTCCACGGCGATCTGGAGGGCTGGGCGCGATGGACCGTACTCGCCCACGGCAGCGGCACCCGCGTCCTCTTCGAGCAGGAGGTGGAGGCCCGCAAGGCCCTGCTGCGCCGCCTCGCCGTCCCCGGCCGCCCCTTCTTCCGCGCCAACCACGCGCTGATGATGCGCCGCGGCCTGCGCGGGCTGCGCGCCCGACTGGCGGCAGCGGAGGAGTCGGAGGAGGACTCGGCGGTTTGAAGGAGACCCCCTGCGACCTGTATTGTTCAGGACGTTCCGCCGGGGAGACCGGGCCGGACACCGGGGCGATTAGCTCAGCGGGAGAGCGCTTCGTTCACACCGAAGAGGTCACTGGTTCGATCCCAGTATCGCCCACCCCGACGAGGCCGGGCCGCCAGCAGGCGGCCCGGCCTCGGGCGTTGTACGCGCAAAGCGCCAGGATCCGGCGGCGATCGGCGTCAGGTCACGCGGCGGCCGGCAGCTCCGGGCGGAGCGGCCACGCCGGATCGCAGGTCTCCTCCGACCCGTTGCGCGCGAACCACGCCTGGAGGCCACGCGCCTGCGCCGCGTACCAGATCGCCTGCCGGGTGTGCAGTTCGGCCGGCGACAACCCCTCCAGCCGGGCCGCGAACCGGCGGCCTATCGCCCGCACCACCTCCAGCGCCGCCATCGCGTCCGCCGCCGCCTCATGTGCCCCGGTCAGCTCCACCGAGTAGTGCGCACACAGGTCGGCCAGCGTGCGGCGGCCCTTGCGGTAGCGGTCCAGGTGCTTGTCGAGCACCCGCGGATCCAGCACGCACAGCGATGAGGTGGACAGGTAGGTCGCGAGCGAGGAATTGCGGTGCCGCCGCAACTCCCGGTCCAGCAGCGTCAGATCGAATGGCGCGTTCATCACCGCCAGCGGCGTGCCGCGCGCCGACTGCTCGGCCAGGCCGCGGGCCACCTCCTCCATCACCGGCGCCGGCCACCGGCCATGGCGCTGCAACCGCTCCTCGGTCAGCCCGTGAATCGCGGTGGCCGCCGCCGGTACCGGCACCCCCGGGCTCACCAGCCAGCGGAACACCTCGGGCACTCCGCCCGGCATCCGCTGCACGACCAGGGCCGCCGAGACGATCCGGTCGGTCTCGACATCCACTCCGGTGGTCTCCGTGTCAAAGGCGGCGAGCGGCCCCTCGAACCAGCACGGCATGTCACAACTCCTCGTGCTCGCTTGACAGATGGCACCTTCAACCCCGCCCGACCAGGTGATACCCGAGGAGCGGCGCGCTCGAACCGTCCGGATCGGGCATCGTTTGCAAAGCATCTGATACGGAGACAACACAGGTGTGCGGACCGGCATCCCCCAGGGAAGGACCCGCACAGCGACGGCGAAACGGCAACACCCGGAAGGCATCAGGGACATGGCGCTCGCGCAGCCCGACCCGGTCACGCCGGTAACCCTCCCGCCGGAGCGGATCGTCCCGCTCCGCGGCCAACTCGCCACCACCGCCTGCATGGAGACCCTCCAGGTGGGCTATCTGCACGCGGTCGCCGCGGCCGCCGGCTGCTCGCTGGCCCAGCCCTTTCCCGACAACGGCATCGACTGGCATGTCAGCCACAGCGCCCGCGGCCACACCGTCGACGACGAAGTCACCATCAAGGTGCAGCTCAAATGCACCTACCAGCTCACCCCGCACCCGCCGGGCCCCACCTTCGCGTTCACCCTCGACAACGACCACCTGGTCAAACTCGCCCGCAGCCCGGTGTCGGTGCACAAGATCCTGGTGGTGATGATCGTCCCCCGGCGCCAGGAGGACTGGCTGCTGGCCGGCCACGACCGCCTCGCGCTGCGGCACTGCTGCTACTGGACCAACCTGGCGGGCCACCCGGTCACCGGGCGCCGCCGGACCACCGTGCGGATCCCGACCTCACGCGTCTTCGACGACCGGGCGCTCTGCGAGATCATGACGCGAGTCGGGGCGGGAGGGAGACCCTGATGCACCGGCCGAACGACGAGCCCACGACCACCCCGCCCCCCGACCAGGTGGACCCCGGCGTCCTCGGCGCGCTCCTCGCCCGGCACGGCTGGCAGCGGCGCGGCGGCGCCCCGGGCCGCTACGGGCGCTGGACCCCGCCCGGCCCGCTCACCGGCGGCACCAGCCTGCTGGTCCCCGAGCGCCGGGACTTCCCCGACAGCGACGACCTGCTCGCCGAGGCGCTCACCGCGCTGGCCCGCAGCGCCGCGCCCTCCGCCCGCGACGTGCTCATCGGGCTCGCGGTGCCCAGCGACGAGATCCGGTGGTGGCGGGACGTGCCCGAGTCCGCCGCCGGGGCCGACGCCTGGGTCGAGCAGGAGCGGCTGCGCGCCGCGGCCCGCGCCATGCTGCTCGCCGGTGCCCTGGCCACCCACGAGCGCGTGGGCTACCACGGCGCCCGGCACCGGCGGGCTGCCGAGAGCGCACTCGACCGTGTCCTCGTCGGCCCGGTCGGCCCGGTCGGCCCCGCCGCCGCGCCCGGCGGCCGGGCGCTCACCGTGTTCGTCCCCGTCGACCAGGGCCGGGCCGGCACCGCCACCCTGCTGCGCGCCCTGCACGCGGCCCGCGACGCGGTGGACTACCAGCGCGCCACCGGCGGCATGGAGGCATTCGACGCGGCGGTACGGGCGGGCGTCAGCCGCGAGCTGACCGAGGCGCTGGTGGCCCTGGTGCGCGGCACCGAAGGGGCCCGGGTGGCGCTGGAGTGGTCACCGGCCGCAGGCCCGCCGGACGGGTTCGGCGCCCGCCCCGAACCGGTCGAGTTCTCCCCCGGCGACCTGCCCGCGCTGCGCGAGGCCGGCGCCCGCTACGTGCGCGACGAGCCCTCCGTGCCGGTGCGGGTCACCGGAGCGGTGGTCCGGCTGCGCCGCTCGGCCCCCGGCGGGCCGGGCACGGTCCGGCTGCGGGTCCTGGCCGGTGCCGACGTGGGCCAGCTGAGGATCGCGCTGGACGAGGACGACTACCGCATCGCCGGACACGCGCACCTGGTGGGGCTGCCGATCCGGGTCAGCGGACGGCTGGAGAGCCGGGGCGGCTTCCGCCGCCTCACCGGAGCCCGCGGGGTCGCCCCGGTCCAGGTCGACGAGGCGGAGCGGGACCGGCTGGTCAAGGCGCTCCAGGAGAACCTGGACTTCTTCGAGGAGGCGTGCGGCGGCGGCTGAACCGGGACGGCGGCGCTGGCCGAGCAGGTAGAGCAGGATCTGCAGGGCGGGCGGCGGTGGCCCGGCAGCCCGGCGGATTCCCGGAACAACCGTTTCGCGGTGAGGGCCCCCGGCTCGGTACGATTCACGCTGCGCGGCAATTCGGCCGCGACGCATCCATCAGTCAGGAGAGACCGGTGTCAGACGTCCGTGTGATCATCCAACGCGATTCCGAGCGGGAAGAGCGCGTGGTGACCACGGGCACCACGGCGGCGGACCTCTTCGGCGGTGAGCGCTCGGTGATCGCCGCTCGGGTGGCCGGGCAGCTCAAGGACCTGGAGTACGCGCTCGCCGACGGCGACGTCGTGGAGCCGGTCGAGATCTCCAGCCCGGACGGCCTGGACATCCTGCGGCACTCCACCGCGCACGTCATGGCCCAGGCCGTGCAGGAGCTGTTCCCCGAGGCGAAGCTCGGCATCGGCCCGCCCATCCGCGACGGCTTCTACTACGACTTCGACGTCGAGACCCCCTTCCACCCGGAGGATCTCAAGCGCATCGAGAAGAAGATGCAGGAGATCCAGAAGCGCGGGCAGAAGTTCTCCCGCCGCGCGGTGACCGACGAGGCGGCCCGCGAGGAGCTGGCGAACGAGCCGTACAAGCTGGAGCTGATCGGGCTCAAGGGCTCGGCTGCCGACGCCGCCGAGGGCGCCTCCGCGGAGGTCGGCGCGGGCGAGCTGACCATCTACGACAACCTCGACGCCAAGACCGGCGAGCTGTGCTGGAAGGACCTGTGCCGCGGTCCGCACCTGCCCAGCACCCGTCTCATCCCGGCCTTCAAGCTGATGCGCAGCGCCGGCGCGTATTGGCGCGGCAGCGAGAAGAACCCGATGCTCCAGCGCATCTACGGCACCGCCTGGCCGTCGAAGGACGAGCTCAAGGCGCACCTGGACTTCCTCGCCGAGGCGGAGAAGCGGGACCACCGCAAGCTGGGCGCCGAGCTCGACCTGTTCTCCATCCCGGAGGAGCTCGGCTCGGGCCTGGCGGTCTTCCACCCCAAGGGCGGTGTGATCCGCCGGGTCATGGAGGACTACTCGCGCAAGCAGCACGAGCTCGGGGACTACGAGTTCGTCAACACCCCGCACATCACCAAGGCCAACCTCTTCGAGACCTCCGGCCACCTGCCGCACTACGCGGAGTCGATGTTCCCGCCCATGGAGTTCGAGGGGCAGGACTACTACCTCAAGGCCATGAACTGCCCGATGCACAACCTGATCTTCAGGGCGCGCGGGCGGTCCTACCGGGAACTTCCCCTGCGGCTCTTCGAGTTCGGCACGGTCTACCGCTACGAGAAGTCCGGCGTGGTCCACGGTCTGACTCGCGCCCGCGGCTTCACCCAGGACGACTCGCACATCTACTGCACCAAGGAGCAGATGGGCGAGGAGCTGGACAACCTCCTCACCTTCGTCCTGAACCTGCTCCGCGACTACGGCCTGAGCGACTTCTACCTGGAGCTGTCCACCCGCGACGACTCCCCGAAGTTCATCGGCGAGCCGCAGGAGTGGGAGGAGGCCACCGAGACGCTGCGCCAGGCCGCCGAGAAGCAGGGGCTTGAGCTGGTCATGGACCCGGGCGGCGCGGCCTACTACGGTCCGAAGATCTCCGTGCAGGCGAAGGACGCGATCGGCCGCACCTGGCAGATGTCGACCCTCCAGGTCGACTTCCAGCAGCCGAAGCGCTTCAACCTGGAGTACACCGCGGCGGACGGCTCGCGGCAGCGCCCGGTCATGATCCACCGCGCGCTGTTCGGCTCCATCGAGCGCTTCTTCGCCGTCCTGCTGGAGCACTACGCGGGCGCCTTCCCGGCGTGGCTGGCCCCGGTCCAGGCGGTCGGCATCCCGATCGGCGACGCGCACGTGCCGTACCTGCAGGAGTTCGCCGCCCAGGCGAAGGCCAAGGGGCTGCGGATGGAGGTCGACGCCTCCTCCGACCGCATGCAGAAGAAGATCCGCAACGCGCAGCGCGGCAAGATCCCGTTCATGGTCATCGCCGGTGACGAGGATGTGGCGAACGGCGCGGTCAGCTTCCGCTACCGCGACGGCTCGCAGAAGAACGGCATCCCCGTCGACGAGGCCCTCGCCGAGATCGTCAAGGCCGTCGAGGACCGCGTCCAGGTCTGATCGGCAGCAACTCGTCCGCCGGGCCCCGGGGAGCCTCAGCCGCTCCCCGGGGCCCGTTCCTCTGCCCGTACGCCATATGCTGGCCCGCATGACGAGTGAGCCGGAGCAGCAGATCGGAGTCGGTACCCAGGACGCCTTCCAGCGTCTGTGGACCCCCCACCGGATGGCGTACATCCAGGGGGAGAACAAGCCGACCGGGCCGGGGGCCGGGGACGGCTGCCCGTTCTGCGGCATCCCGGAGAAGTCCGACGAGGACGGGCTGATCATCGCCCGTGGCTCGCACGTCTACGCGGTGCTCAACCTTTACCCCTACAACGGCGGGCACCTCATGGTCGTCCCGTTCCGCCATGTCGCCGACTACACCGAGCTGAACGCCGACGAGACCGTCGAGCTGGCGGAGTTCACCAAGGCCGCGATGGTCGCGCTGCGTACCGCGTCCGGTGCGCACGGCTTCAACATCGGGCTCAACCAGGGCGCCGCGGCGGGCGCCGGCATCGCCGCCCACCTGCACCAGCACGTCGTCCCCCGCTGGGGCGGGGACACCAACTTCATGCCGGTCGTGGGCCACACCAAGGTGCTGCCTCAGTTGCTGGCCGACACCCGGCGGATGCTCGCCGCCGCCTGGCCGCAGCAGGGCTAGCTTCCGGTGGGTCTCCGTGGCTACGCCGCAAAGACCCACCGGACACCCAGTGGCGGCCAGGCGCGGAGCTACGCGCTGTACTCGTCCGCCTTCTTCGGGGTCGGGTCCTGGACCTGGCCGCTGAGCACCAGCGCGCGCTGACCGAACTTCTCGGTGTCGACGCCGTTCTCCTTGAGCACCCGGATCGCGGCCTCGTGCACCACGCGCAGGACGGGGGTGGCGGCGCGCAGCGCGTCGTCCGCCATGAAGCGGTGCCGCCACGGCTTGTCCGCCCAGGCGTGCCGGAGGCCGAACGGCTCGGGCAGGGTGAGCTTGCCGCCGAGGTAGTCCAGCAGCGGCGGATACCAGGTGAAGGGGGCGCGTGCGGCCAGCCGCACCACCTCCTTGGCGTCCACCAGCGGCAGCGGGACGGACTTGGTCTCCCAGAACTTGATGGTCTTGCTGACCGTCTTCGACGGGGGCGTCGGCTTGGTGGTGAACAGCGGGTGCACCGGGCCGAGCGCGTGTCCGGTGACCTCGATCCGCAGGGTGTTGTGGAGGTAGGTCACCGTGGTGAGCATGGTGATCACCAGCTGCCCGTCCCAGAGCACGAACTGCACGCCCAGGTAGTGCCGGTCCCCGGCGCCGAACTGCTGCTGGTCGCAGATCCGCTGGAGCTCGACGCCCTTTATCTGGAAGCCCTCGGCCTCGGTGGTGCCGCCGCGCGCCACCGACGCGGCACCCTCGCCGATCGGCGAGACCACCCAGTGCCGCACCGAAGGGGCGGGGAAGCCGCCGGTGTGCAGGGCGCCGCGCTCCAGCAGCGCCAGCCGGTCGTGGATCGCCTTTATGACGTCCCAGCTGCGGAAGGGGTTGATCTCCATGCCCGGCTCGACCGGGACGAGGTCCTCGGCGAGCTGCCAGCTGCCCCAGCGGGTGCCCATGCCGAGTATCCCCTTGCCGCCCGCGTAGAAGACGACGTTGCTGTACTGCTCGGCGGTGAGCTTCTCCAGGCTCTTGCGCAGCTGCTCGGCGGCCCCGCCGGGCGCGCTGGGCACCGCCTCGGGGACCTTGGCGCCGATGCCGCCGCCGGACAGCAGTGCCTCCCAGCGCCCGCGCAGATCCTTCGCGGTCCGCTCGCTGATCTGCTTCGCCAGCCACCAGCCGATCACCGGGGCCACCAGCATGGCGCGCAGATACAGCGACCAGAAGCCGCTGAACGGCAGCTTGATCATGAAGATGACCGCCAGTCCGGCGAGCACCACCAGCAGCGCGATGCCCGCCGCGCCGACCCGCTTGTCCTGCGCGCCGGCGATGGTGCGGCGCAGCTGGAAGCCGCCGAGCCACAGCAGCACACCGGGCAGGAACAGCAGTCCGAACACCACCATGAGCACGGTGAGCCGGGCGTCCCGCTGCTTGCGGATGCGATTGGCGGCGAGGCAGTGCTCGACGACCGTCTGCGGCTCGGTGCCGAAGGACTGGATCAGCTGCCCGCGTCCGCCGCCGAGCATCCGCACCTGGACGGCGCGGGCGAACGCCTCACCGAGATTGGGCTCGAAGAGCGAGAACCGCGGAGCCTTGACCTCCGACTTCGTCCACTCGGAGTTGGCGTCCAGCAGCTTGGCCACCGGGCTGTCCCGGTACGCCGCCGAGGCGAGCGCCTGGGTCGCCGCGGTCTGCCCCGCCGCCCCCGAGAGCGGGACCTGCGCCCCGGGACTGAAATCGAATCCGTCCGTCACCAACGCCCCCAATGCCGCACGCCGCTTGAGCTGCGGTCTCAGGGTATCCGTGGAGGGCACCGCCTGTCGCCGGGGCATCGGAAGCCGCCCGCCCAGGGTGAGTTGGGCGGGCGGCGCCCCGGCGGGCGTGCCAGGTCAGCCGGAGCCGTCCGAAGCGGACCTGACGCGCTCCGCGAGCTGCTGCGGCATCGGCTCGTGGCGGACGTACGCGCGGCTGAAGCGGCC
Organism: Streptomyces sp. JLBT605; assembly: GCF_058215555.1. Lineage (NCBI taxonomy): Bacteria > Bacillati > Actinomycetota > Actinomycetes > Kitasatosporales > Streptomycetaceae > Streptomyces > Streptomyces sp. JLBT605. The sequence goes on along the minus strand of NZ_CM177087.1, from coordinate 948,589 downwards.
GGTGCCGTGCGAGATCGAGCGGAGATCGATCGCGTACCGGCCGATCTCGATCTCCGGGACCTCGGCGCGGATCAGGGTCAGGCCCCCGCCGGCCTGCTCGGTCCCCACCACCCGGCCACGGCGTCCGGACAGATCGCTCATCACCGCGCCGACGTAGGTGTCGGAGACCAGCACCCGCACCTCCGCCACCGGCTCCAGCAGATGGATCCGGGCGCCGGCGGCGGCCTCGCGCAACGCCAGCGCGCCGGCCGTCTGGAAGGCGGCGTCCGAGGAGTCCACCGAGTGCGCCTTGCCGTCCAGCAGCGTCACCCGCACGTCGACCAGCGGATATCCGGCGGCGACACCGCGCGCGGCCTGGGCGCGTACGCCCTTCTCCACCGACGGGATGAACTGGCGCGGCACGGCGCCGCCGACCACCTTGTCCACGAACTCGATGCCCGAGCCGCCCGGCAGCGGCTCCACCTCGATCTCGCAGATGGCGAACTGGCCATGGCCACCGGACTGTTTGACGTGCCGTCCGCGGCCGCTCGCCGCGCCGCCGAACGTCTCACGCAGCGAGACCTTGTGCGGCACGATGTCGACCTGCACGCCGTACCGGGTGCGCAGCCGCTCCAGCGCCACGTCCTGGTGAGCCTCGCCCAGGCACCAGAGCACCACCTGGTGGGTGTCCTGGTTCTGCTCCAGGCGCATCGTCGGGTCCTCGGCGACCAGCCGGGCCAGGCCCTGGGAGAGCTTGTCCTCGTCCGGTTTGCTGTGCGCCCGGATGGCGACCGGCAGCAGCGGGTCGGGCATCACCCACGGCTCCATCAGCAGCGGCCGGTCCTTGGCGGAGAGGGTGTCCCCGGTCTCCGCCCGGGTCAGCTTGGCGACGCAGGCCAGGTCGCCGGCGATGGCGTGCGGCACGGTGTGCTGCTGTTTACCGAAGGGGGCGGACAGGGCGCCGACCCGCTCGTCGACGTCGTGGTCCTCATGACCGCGGTCCTCCAGGCCGTGGCCGGAGACATGGACGGTCTCGTCGGGGCGCAGTGTGCCGGAGAAGACCCGCACCAGGGAGATCCGGCCGACGTACGGGTCGGAGGAGGTCTTCACCACCTCGGCGGCCAGCGGCCCGTCCGGGTCGCAGTCCAGCGGCGGGCAGGGCCGGCCCTCGGGGGTGGTGACGGCGGGGGCCGGGTGCTCCAGCGGGGTGGGGAAGCCGCCGGTGATCAGCTCCAGCAGCTCCACCGTGCCCAGTCCCTGCTTGGCCCCGTCGGTGGCGGGCGCGGCGGCCAGCACCGGATGGAAGGTGCCGCGCGCGACGGCCTTCTCCAGGTCCTCCACGAGCGTCTTGACGTCGATCTCCTCGCCGCCCAGGTAGCGGTCCATCAGGGTCTCGTCCTCGCTCTCGGCGATGATCCCCTCGATGAGCCTGCCGCGGGCCTCGGCGATGAGCGGTTCGTGCTCGCCGGTGGGCGCCGACTCGCTGCGCACTCCGGGCGCGTAGTCGAAGACGCGCTGGCTGAGCAGTCCGATCAGCCCGGTGACCGGGGCGTGACCGTCCGGGCCCGGCTCACCGTGCAGGGGCAGATACAGCGGGAGCACGGCGTCCGGATCGTCGCCGCCGAACGCCTCCCGGCATATCTCGGTCATCTCCGTAAAGCCCGCCCGGGTCGCTTCCAGGTGGGTCACCACGATCGCGCGCGGCATGCCGACGGCCGCGCACTCGTCCCACACCATGCGGGTGGCACCGGCGATGCCGGTGGAGTCCTGGGCGGCCGAGACGACGAAGAGGGCCGCGTCCGCCGCTCGCAGACCGGCCCTCAGCTCTCCGACGAAGTCGGCGTAGCCCGGGGTGTCCAGAAGATTGATCTTGATCCCGTCCCATTCGACGGGGATCAGGGACAGCTGTACGGAGCGCTGCTGCCGGTGCTCGATCTCGTCGTAGTCGGAGATGGAGCCGCCGTCCTCGACCCGGCCGGCCCGGTTCACCGCGCCGGTGGCCTGTGCGAGGGCCTCCACCAGTGTGGTCTTTCCGGAGCCGCTGTGGCCGACCAGCACCACGTTCCTCACGGAGCTGGGCCGGTCGGCCGCCACTGCACCTCCGGCGGCCCCTGGGTGCGTACTCGTCTTGACGCCCATGTGTCTCGCCTCCCGGTCGACACCTGCGGTACTTCGAGCTTTCCACCGACGTCACCAGTCGTCCATATGGCGCACACCCGGGCGTATCGTGATGCGTTCGCATGGTGCTCCGCGCGCGTGACTACGATGGGCCAGCCGGTGGCCGCATGACCACGCGGCCCGATACGACCCTCCGGGAAGGCCATGCTGAACAAGTACGCGCGTGCTTTCTTCACGCGTGTTCTCACACCGTTCGCCGCCCTGCTCATCCGCCTCGGCGTCAGCCCCGACGCGGTGACCCTCGTCGGGACCGGCGGTGTGATCACGGGTGCGCTGGTCTTCTACCCCCAGGGCGAGTTCTTCTGGGGCACGGTCACCATCACGCTGTTCGTGTTCTCCGATCTCGTCGACGGAAACATGGCCCGCCAGCTGGGCCGCTCCAGCCGCTGGGGCGCCTTTTTGGACTCCACCCTCGACCGGGTCGCGGACGGCGCGATCTTCGGCGGACTGGCGCTGTGGTACGCGGGTAACGGCGACGACAACGTGCTGTGCGCGGTGAGCATCTTCTGCCTCGCCAGCGGCCAGGTCGTCTCGTACACCAAGGCGCGCGGCGAGTCCATCGGGCTCCCGGTGAACGTCAACGGCCTGGTAGAGCGGGCCGAGCGGCTGGTCATCTCGCTGGTGGCCTGCGGTTTCGCCGGACTGCACAAGTTCGGGGTACCGCACATCGACATCCTGCTCCCGATCGCCCTGTGGATCGTGGCCGCCGGCAGCTTCGTCACCCTGGTGCAGCGGGTGATCACCGTCCGCCGCGAGGCGGCCGAAGCCGATGCCGAGGTGCGGCCGGCGGTCCACGGGGGCGACGCGCGGTGAAGGAGCGGCTGACCGACGCGCTGTACGGGCTGGGCTGGGGGACGGTCAAGAGACTCCCCGAACCGGTGGCCGCGGCGCTCGGGCAGCGCATCGCCGACCAGGTGTGGAAGCGGCGCGGCAAGGGCGTGCTGCGCCTGGAGGCCAATCTCGCCCGGGTCGTACCCGAAGCCTCGCCCGAGCGGCTCGCCGAGCTCTCGCGGGCGGGCATGCGCTCCTACATGCGGTACTGGATGGAGTCCTTCCGGCTGCCCGCCTGGAGCCGGCAGCGGATGAAGGACGGATTCGACCCCGCCGACGTGCACCACCTGGTGGACGGGCTGGCCGCCGGCCGGGGCGTCATCCTGGCGCTGCCGCACATGGGCAACTACGACCTGGCCGGGGCGTGGGTCACCACCAAGCTGGGGGTGCCCTTCGCCACCGTCGCCGAGCGCCTCAAGCCCGAGACGCTCTACGACCGGTTCGTCGCCTACCGGCAGGGCCTGGGCATGGAGGTGCTGCCGCACACCGGCGGCAGCGCCTTCGGCACCCTGGCCCGGCGGCTGCGCGCGGGCGGCCTGGTGTGCCTGGTCGCCGACCGCGATCTGTCCGCCTCCGGCGTGGAGGTGACGTTCTTCGGCGAGGCGGCCAAGATGCCCGCGGGCCCGGCCCGGCTGGCCGCGCAGACCGGCGCCCTGCTGCTGCCGGTCACCCTCTGGTACGACGACACCCCGATCATGCGGGGGCGCGTCCACCCGCCGATCGAGGTGCCGGAGGACGGCACCCGGGCCGAGAAGGTCGCGGCCATGACCCAGGAGCTGGCCGACGCCTTCGCCTCCGGGATCGCGGACCACCCGCAGGACTGGCACATGCTCCAACGGCTGTGGCTCGCGGACCTCGACCCCGACGGCTCGCGGAACCCGGCCCCGGCAGCCGACGGAACGGAGAAAGCGTGAGGATCGGGATCGTCTGCCCGTACTCCTGGGACGTCCCCGGCGGCGTCCAGTTCCACATCCGCGACCTGGCCGAGCACCTGATCCGGCGCGGTCACGAGGTGTCCGTGCTCGCCCCGGCGGACGACGGGACACCGCTGCCGCCGTACGTCGTCTCCGCCGGCCGCGCCGTCCCGGTGCCGTACAACGGCTCGGTGGCGCGGCTCAACTTCGGTTTCCTCTCCGCCGCCCGGGTGCGCCGCTGGCTGCACGACGGGGCCTTCGACGTCATCCACATCCACGAGCCCGCGTCCCCCTCGCTCGGTCTGCTCTCCTGCTGGGCCGCCCAGGGGCCGATCGTGGCCACCTTCCACACCTCCAACCCGCGCTCCCGCGCCATGATCGCGGCCTATCCGATCCTGCAGCCCGCGCTGGAGAAGATCAGGGCGCGGATCGCGGTGAGCGAGTACGCCCGGCGCACCCTCGTCGAGCACCTGGGCGGGGACGCGGTGGTCATCCCCAACGGCGTGGACGTCGACTTCTTCGCCCGCGCCGAGCCCCGGAAGGAGTGGCAGTCGCCGGAGGCGCGCGGCGAGCAGGTCGCCGGGGCGGGGCGCGCCCTGGCGGGGGCCGCGCACGATGGGGCGGCGGGTGCCGTGCTCGATGGGGTGGCGGGCCCGACTCTTGGCTTCATCGGGCGCATCGACGAGCCGCGCAAGGGCCTCCCGGTGCTGATGCGCGCCCTGCCGCGCATCCTGGCCGAGCGGCCCGACACCCGGCTGCTGGTCGCCGGCCGCGGCGACGAGCAGGAGGCGGTGGCGAGCCTGCCGCCCGAGATGCGCGGCCGGGTGGAGTTCCTGGGCATGGTCAGCGACGAGGACAAGGCGCGGCTGCTGCGCAGCGTCGATGTCTATGTGGCGCCCAACACCGGCGGCGAGAGCTTCGGCATCATCCTGGTCGAGGCCATGTCGGCCGGCGCGCCCGTGCTCGCCAGTGATCTGGACGCCTTCGTCCAGGTCCTGGACGGTGGCGCGGCGGGCGAGCTGTTCGCCAACGAGGACGCCGACGCGCTGGCCGCCGCCGTGCTGCGGCTGCTCGGCGACCCGGAGCGCCGTGCCGAGCTCAGCGAGCGCGGCAGCCGGCATGTGCGCCGCTTCGACTGGTCCACGGTCGGGGCGGACATCCTCGCGGTGTACGAGACGGTGACCGACGGGGCGGCCTCGGTGGCCGCGGATGAGCGCAGCCGGCCCCGTACGCGGTGGGGGATGGCCCGCGATTAGCGCTGGCGCGTGGGCCTGCGGTCGGTCGCTTGTGCCTGCCGTCGTGGGGGGTCGGGGGCCCACCGGGGCATCTCCTCAAACGGTGAACCCCGCGGCCTGATCGCGGGGTGGACGTCCGTTTGGTTCACCGTTCTGCGGGGAGTGCCCCGGTACGCCCCCTTCCGCCGGTGGGTGCACTGAGCGCGGTACCGGTCGGGATGTCGGCCATGCGCGCGCTCGGGGGCGCGGTCCGGTCGCAGTCCAGGGGAGATACCGTTACGGGCCGTGAGCACTCTGATCTGGATCGCGGTCGCCCTCGTCCTCGTCGCCGTCTATCTGAGTTGGACGGCGGGCCGCCTGGACCGGCTGCACAGCCGTCTGGACGCGGCGAAGGCGGCACTCGACGCCCAGCTGCTGCGCCGCGCCTCCGTCACCCAGGAGCTGGCCACCGCCGGGGTGCTGGATCCCGCGGCCTCGATCGTGCTCTACGAGGCCGCGCACGCCGCCCGGCAGGCAGAGGAGGACCACCGGGAGGTCGCCGAGAGCGAACTGAGCCAGACCCTGCGGGCGGTGTTCGAGGAGTCGGCGCAGGTCGAGGCGGTGCAGCAGGAACCGGGCGGCGACAGCGCGCTGGGGGAGCTGGCCGAGGCGGTGCGCCGGGTGCCGATGGCCCGGCGGTTCCACAACGACGCGGTGCGCTCGGCGCGCGCGCTGCGCAGGCACCGCACGGTGCGGTTGTTCCGGCTGGCCGGCCACGCGCCGTTCCCGATGGCCTTCGAGATGGACGACGAGCCGCCCGCCGCTTTGGTGGAGCGCGTGGCCTGACCACCTGGCGGGTGGTGGCCTCGTTGCTGAGCTGCGCCGATGCCCGGGCACGAGCCACCGGCCCCGGATTGGCCCTTGTCGCGGCAGGCTCCCGAACGGTTTTGTCTGTCGTGTAACAGTCGCGCCTGCGACCTGGACCGGTTGGCGATCGAGGAGCGGGCCTCGAACGAGCCTACGATTGGCTCGTCCGGGTGACAGCGACGCCCGGCGCTCAGCGCTCTTTTTCGTCATCAAGTGAGGTCAAACCGTGTCCAGCACGCTTCCCACCACGCCCCGCCCCGACGAGGCTGCCGCGACCGGCACCGCGCGCGTCAAGCGCGGCATGGCCGAGCAGCTCAAGGGCGGCGTGATCATGGACGTCGTCACCCCGGAGCAGGCGAAGATCGCCGAGGACGCGGGCGCCGTCGCCGTCATGGCGCTGGAGCGGGTGCCGGCCGACATCCGCAAGGACGGCGGCGTGGCCCGGATGTCCGACCCGGACATGATCGAGGGCATCATCAACGCCGTCTCGATCCCGGTCATGGCCAAGTCCCGCATCGGCCACTTCGTCGAGGCCCAGGTCCTCCAGTCCCTCGGCGTGGACTACATCGACGAGTCCGAGGTGCTCACCCCGGCCGACGAGGTCAACCACTCCGACAAGTGGGCCTTCACCACCCCCTTCGTCTGCGGTGCCACCAACCTGGGCGAGGCCCTGCGCCGGATCGCCGAGGGTGCGGCGATGATCCGCTCCAAGGGCGAGGCCGGTACCGGCAACGTCGTGGAGGCCGTCCGCCACCTGCGCCAGATCAAGAACGAGATCGCCAAGCTGCGCGGCTTCGACAACAACGAGCTGTACGCCGCGGCCAAGGAGCTGCGCGCCCCGTACGAGCTGGTCAAGGAGGTCGCCGAGCTCGGCAAGCTGCCGGTCGTGCTGTTCTCCGCCGGTGGCGTGGCCACCCCGGCCGACGCCGCGCTGATGCGCCAGCTCGGCGCCGAGGGCGTCTTCGTCGGCTCCGGCATCTTCAAGTCCGGCGACCCGGCCAAGCGTGCCGCCGCGATCGTGAAGGCCACCACCTTCTACGACGACCCGAAGATCATCGCGGACGCCTCCCGCAACCTGGGCGAGGCCATGGTCGGCATCAACTGCGACACCCTCCCCGAGGCCGAGCGCTACGCCAACCGCGGCTGGTGAGCCAAGGCGTCCGCGCGGCGCCTTGGCTCCGGACGGCCCCCGGCTCAAGGCCGCGGGCCGTCCACCGCTGTCCCGGTTTCCGGACTGCCACAGCTTCGATCCGTTCGAGAGGTTCCACCCCGTGTCCACTCCCACCATCGGCGTCCTCGCCCTCCAGGGCGACGTCCGAGAGCATCTGGTCGCGCTGGCCGCGGCAGACGCCCTGGCGCGTCCGGTCCGCCGGCCCGAAGAACTCGCCGAGATCGACGGTCTGGTGATACCCGGCGGCGAGTCCACCACCATGTCCAAGCTCGCCACGATCTTCGGTCTGCTGGAGCCGCTGCGCGAGCGGGTCCGATCCGGCCTGCCGGTCTACGGCACCTGCGCCGGTATGATCATGGTCGCGGACAAGCTCCTGGACGCGCGGGAGGACCAGGAGACCATCGGCGGCGTGGACATGATCGTGCGCCGTAACGCCTTCGGGCGGCAGAACGAGTCCTTCGAGGCCGCGATCGACGTCGCGGGTATCGAAGGCGGCCCGGTCGAGGGTGTCTTCATCCGCGCGCCGTGGGTGGAGTCGGTCGGCGGCGACGTCGAGGTGCTGGCCACCTACGACGGCCACACCGTCGCGGTCCGCCAGGGGAACGTCCTGGCCACGTCCTTCCACCCGGAGCTCACCGGCGACCACCGGGTGCACGGGCTTTTCGTGGACATGGTGCGGGCCGCAGCCTGAGCAGATCCCGGTAGGATCGCAGACGTTCGTTCCAAAGAGAGTTACGCGAAGGAGACAGGCGGATGTCCGGCCACTCTAAATGGGCTACGACGAAGCACAAGAAGGCCGTGATTGACGCCAAGCGCGGCAAGCTCTTCGCGAAGCTCATCAAGAACGTCGAGGTCGCGGCCCGCATGGGTGGCGCCGACCTGGAGGGCAACCCGACCCTCTTCGACGCCGTCCAGAAGGCGAAGAAGCAGTCGGTCCCCAACAAGAACATCGACTCCGCCATCAAGCGCGGTGCCGGTCTCGAGGCGGGCGGCGCCGACTACGAGACGATCATGTACGAGGGTTACGGCCCCAACGGTGTCGCGGTGCTCATCGAGTGCCTCACCGACAACCGCAACCGTGCCGCCTCCGACGTCCGCGTCGCCATGACCCGCAACGGTGGCTCGATGGCCGACCCGGGCTCGGTCTCGTACCTCTTCAACCGCAAGGGCGTCGTGATCGTCCCCAAGGGCGAGCTGACCGAGGACGACGTGCTGGGCGCGGTGCTGGACGCGGGTGCCGAGGAGGTCAACGACCTCGGTGAGACCTTCGAGGTCATCAGCGAGGCCACCGACCTGGTCGCGGTGCGCACCGCCCTCCAGGAGGCCGGCATCGACTACGACTCGGCCGACGCCAACTTCGTCCCGACCATGCAGGTCGAGCTGGACGAGGAGGCGGCGCGCAAGATCTTCAAGCTGATCGACGCGCTGGAGGACAGCGACGACGTGCAGAACGTCTTCGCCAACTTCGACGTCTCCGACGAGGTCATGGAGAAGGTCGGCTGACCACAGCCACAGCGAGGGCCGGCGGGACACACGTCCCGTCGGCCCTCGTGTTGTCAGTGGCACTCGGTAGCCTGCTCGCAGGTCACGACCATGGAGGAGAGGCATGCGGGTGCTGGGGGTGGACCCGGGGCTGACCCGGTGTGGCATCGGCGTCGTCGAGGGCGTGCCGGGCCGCCCGCTGAGCATGCTCGGCGTCGGCGTCGTGCGGACCCCCGCCACCGACGACACCCCGGAGCGCCTGGTGGCGATAGAGCGGGGCATCGAGGAGTGGCTCGACACCCACCGGCCCGAATGCGTCGCGGTGGAGCGGGTGTTCAGCCAGCACAATGTGCGCACCGTGATGGGCACCGCCCAGGCCAGCGCCGTCGCCATGCTCTGCGCCGCCCGCCGCGGCCTGCCGGTGACCCTGCACACCCCCAGCGAGGTCAAGGCCGCCGTCACCGGCTCCGGCCGGGCCGACAAGGCGCAGGTCGGTGCGATGGTGACCAGGCTGCTGCGGCTGGACGCCCCGCCCAAGCCGGCCGACGCCGCCGACGCCCTGGCACTGGCCATCTGCCACATCTGGCGCTCCCCGGCGACCAACCGCCTCCAGCAGGCGGTCGACGCCCACCGCGCCGCGCCCGTACGACGCTCCCTGGGCCTCAGGCACGGGGCATCCCAGAGAGGCACCACATGATCGCCTTCGTCAGCGGCCCGGTGGCCGCCCTCGCCCCGGACACCGCCGTCATCGAGGTCGGCGGCATCGGCATGGCCGTCCAGTGCGCCCCCAACACCCTCTCCGGGTTGCGGCTGGGGGAGCAGGCCCGGCTGGCCACCTCCCTGGTGGTCCGTGAGGACTCCCTGACGCTCTACGGCTTCGCCGACGACGACGAGCGGCAGGTCTTCGAGCTGCTGCAGACCGCCAGCGGCGTCGGCCCCCGGCTCGCCCAGGCCATGCTGGCGGTGCACACCCCGGACGCCCTGCGGCTCGCGGTGTCCACGGGGGACGAGAAGGCGCTCACCGCGGTCCCCGGCATCGGCAAGAAGGGCGCCCAGCGGCTGCTGCTGGAGCTCAAGGACCGGCTCGGCGAGCCCATCGGCACCGGGCGCGCCGCGGCCGGCGCGGCCGCGGGCCGGGTCCCCGGCTGGCGGGAGCAGCTCACCGCCGCGCTGGTCGGCCTCGGATACGCCGGCCGGGAGGCCGAGGAGGCCGTCGACGCCGTGACCCCGCAGGCCGAGGCCGCGGCCGCCGCGGGCGGCGAGCCGCAGGTGTCCCAGCTGCTGCGGGCCGCCCTGCAGAGCCTCAACCGCGCCCGCTGACCCCCATCCCCTCCGCCCCCGCCCACCGCGCATCGAAAGACACTCCATGAACTGGGACGACACCGACGCCGGCACCGATCAGCGACTGGTCGACTCATCGGCCGACGGCGAGGATCAGGCGATCGAGGCCGCGCTGCGCCCCAAGGACCTGGGGGAGTTCGTCGGCCAGGAGCGGGTGCGCGAGCAGCTCGACCTGGTCCTCAAGGCGGCCCGGCAGCGTGGCGGTACCGCCGACCACGTGCTGCTCTCCGGCGCGCCCGGGCTCGGCAAGACCACCCTGTCGATGATCATCGCCGCCGAGATGGGCGCTCCGATCCGCATCACCTCCGGCCCCGCCATCCAGCACGCCGGCGACCTCGCGGCGATCCTCTCCTCGCTCACCGAAGGAGAGGTCCTCTTCCTCGACGAGATCCACCGCATGTCCCGGCCCGCCGAGGAGATGCTGTACATGGCGATGGAGGACTTCCGGGTCGACGTGATCGTCGGCAAGGGCCCCGGCGCCACCGCCATCCCGCTGGAGCTGCCGCCGTTCACCCTGGTCGGCGCCACCACCCGGGCCGGCCTGCTGCCGCCGCCGCTGCGCGACCGCTTCGGCTTCACCGGCCACATGGAGTTCTACACCGCGCCCGAGCTGGAGCGGGTCATCCACCGCTCGGCCCGGCTGCTGGACCTCGTCATAGAGGCCCCGGGTGCGGCCGAGATCGCCGGACGGTCCCGCGGCACCCCGCGGATCGCCAACCGCCTGCTGCGCCGGGTGCGCGACTACGCCCAGGTCAAGGCGGACGGAGTGATCACCAGCGAGGTCGCCGCCCGCGCCCTTGACGTCTACGACGTCGACGGCCGCGGTCTGGACCGGCTCGACCGCGCGGTGCTGACCGCGCTGCTCAAGCTGTTCGGCGGCGGCCCGGTCGGCCTGTCCACGCTGGCCGTGGCCGTGGGGGAGGAGCGCGAGACGGTCGAGGAGGTGGCCGAGCCGTTCCTGGTCCGCGAGGGGCTGCTGGCCCGTACGCCGCGCGGGCGGGTGGCCACCCCCGCCGCCTGGGCGCACCTCGGCCTGACCCCGCCCCAGCAGGGCTCCGGCGGCGCCGGGCAGACCGGTCTGTTCGAAGCGTGACTGATCCGTGGCGGCGCGGAGACTGGTCCGGCCAGGAACTGCGGTGCCATGCTGGGCGTTGTTCCTTGAGCGCGGGCTCGCTTAGACTCCGCCGATGCCGTCCTTCACTGTGCGGCATGCCCACCCCCGTAGATCAGGCCGCACCCCCGCGGTCGTGCGAAGGAAATTCCGTCCCGTGAATATCGTGACTCTCCTGCCGTTCATCGTGCTCATCGGGGCCATGTTCCTGATGACCCGGTCGGCCAAGAACAAGCAGCGCCAGGCGGTGCAGATGCGTGAGCAGATGCAGCCCGGCTCCGGCGTCCGGACCATCGGCGGCATGTACGCCACGGTCAAGGAGGTCCACGACGACGCGGTCCTCCTCGAGGTCGCTCCGGGTGTGCACGCCTTCTACGCCAAGAACGCGGTGGGTGCCGTCCTCGACGACGACGAGTACAACCGCATCGTGCACGGCATCGACCCCGACGCCGCCACCGACCAGGACACCGACGCCGACACTCCCGTCGTCCCCGACGACGCCTCCTCGCTGACCGGCGCCGAGGACTCCGTCGCGGACGAGGTCGAGGACGAGGTCAAGAAGACCGACCTGTCGAAGGCGGACGCCGAGCAGGCCCAGCCTCAGGACGGCAAGGGCGACGCCGACGCGAAGTAAGTCCCGCTCCCGGAGCCGTGTCGCACCCCCGCTCGGTGCGTCACGGCTCCCGGACGGTCTAGGCTCCGGCGGGGGCCCGTCCCCACAACACTTCGTGGCCGCCCGGCTGAAGCTGACGCGGGCGGTTGGACAGGGAGATACGAGAAGGTGGCAGCACCGAAGAAGGGTCGCAGGTCCTCTGGGACCCAGGGCAGGCCCGGGCGCGCCCTGGTCGTGATCCTGATCGCCATCGTGGCACTCACCGGGGGAATGTTCCTCTCCGGTCACACCACACCGCGGTTGGGCATCGACCTCGCGGGCGGCACCAGCTTCACGCTGGAGGCCAAGAACCAGCCCGGCAAGCCCAACGCGATCAACTCGGACAACATGCAGACCGCGGTCAACATCATCGACCGGCGGGTCAACGGTCTGGGTGTGTCCGAGGCCGAGGTCCAGACGCAGGGCTCCAAGCACATCATCGTGAACATCCCCAAGGGGACCAACGCGGACCAGGCGCGGAAGCAGGTCGGGACGACCGCCCAGCTGTTCTTCCGCCCGGTGCTTCAGGACGCCCCGGGCACCCCGACCACACCGCCCGGTGGCCCTGACAAGGACAAGGGCGCGGACAAGGGCGCTGACAAGGGCCGCGACGCCGCGGACAAGGACAAGCAGGGCGACAAGGCGGCTGGGGCCGACAAGGGCAAGGCGACCGCCACGCCCACGCCCACCGCCACCACCCAGGGCCGTCCGGTCAGCGAGGGCCTGAAGGCCGACGAGACGCCCAAGCCGGGTGCCACGCCCACGGCCTCCGACAAGCCGAAGGCGGCGAAGGACGGCAAGAAGCAGGAGCCGTCGAAGCCGTCCCAGGAGGACATCGCCAAGCAGTTCGCGGCGCTGGACTGCACCACCGACAAGGCCCGCGCCCTCGCCGGCGAGAAGGCCGCCGCGGCGCGGAACGAGGACCCGATCGTCTCCTGCGCGGAGTCGAAGAAGGACCCTCGCAAGTTCCTGCTGGGCCCGGTCAAGGTCGAGGGCACTGACGTCGACGACGCCTCTTCGGTCTACGACCCGCAGGGCGGCGGCTGGATCGTCAAGCTCGACTTCACCGGCGGCGGCTCGAAGCGTTTCGCCGATGTCACCAGCGAGCTCGCCAAGCTGCCCGAGGGCCAGAACCGCTTCGCCATCGTCCTCGACGGCCAGGTCGTCTCCGACCCCCGGGTCACGGAGACGATCAGCAACAACGCCACCATCTCCGGCCGCTTCACCCAGCAGGAGACCAAGGACCTGGCCAACGTGCTGTCCTACGGCGCCCTGCCGCTGACCTTCGACATCGTCGACCAGACCACCGTCTCCGCGGCGCTCGGCAGCGAGCAGCTGCGGGCCGGTCTGATCGCCGGCGCCATCGGCCTCGCCCTGGTCGTGCTCTACCTCGTGGTGTACTACCGCGGCCTGGCGCTGGTCGCCCTGGCGAGCCTCGCGGTCTCCGCGGCCCTCACCTACACGATCATGGTCCTGCTCGGCCCGGGTATCGGCTTCGCGCTGAACCTGCCCGCCGTCTGCGGCGCCATCGTCGCCATCGGTATCACCGCGGACTCGTTCATCGTCTACTTCGAGCGCATCCGGGACGAGATCCGCGAGGGCCGCACGCTGCGCCCCTCGGTGGAGCGCGCCTGGCCGCGGGCCCGGCGCACCATCCTGGTGTCCGACTTCGTGTCCTTCCTCGCCGCCGCGGTGCTCTTCGTCGTCACCGTCGGCAAGGTCCAGGGCTTCGCCTTCACGCTCGGTCTGACCACGCTGCTCGACGTCGTGGTGGTCTTCTTCTTCACCAAGCCGCTGATGACGATCCTGGCCAGGAAGAAGTTCTTCGCCGGCGGTCACCCCTGGTCCGGCCTGGACCCCAAGCGCCTGGGGGCCAAGCCGCCGCTGCGCCGTGACCGGCGTCGTCCCTCCGCCCCCGTCGACCCGAAGGAGGCGTGAGATGTCCAAGCTCGGAAACCTCGGCGCCAGGCTCTACCGAGGCGAGGTCGGCTACGACTTCGTCGGCAAGCGGAAGATCTGGTACGGCATCTCGATCCTGATCACCATCACGGCCATCGTCGGCCTGGCGGTGCGCGGCCTCAACATGGGCATCGAGTTCTCCGGCGGCGCGGTCTTCACCACGCCGCCCAACACCAGCATCTCCACCTCGGAGGCCCGGGAGACCGCGGAGGCGGCGTCCGGCGGGCACACCGCCGTCGTCCAGAAGCTGGGCAGCGGCAAGCTGCGGATCCAGATCAGCGACCTGGACACCAAGGAGGCCGCGCCGGTCCAGAAGGAGCTCGCCGAGAAGCTCGACGTGCCGATCAACAAGATCGACACGCAGCTGGTCGGCCCGAGCTGGGGTGAGGAGATCGCCAACAAGGCATGGAAGGGCCTGGCGATCTTCATGGTCCTGGTGGTGATCTACCTCGCCATGGCCTTCGAATGGCGCATGGCGCTGGCGGCCCTCATCGCGCTGATCCATGACCTCACCATCACCGTCGGTGTCTACGCGCTGGTCGGCTTCGAGGTCACCCCCGGCACCGTCATCGGTCTGCTGACCATCCTCGGTTACTCGCTCTACGACACCGTCGTCGTCTTCGACGGTCTCAAGGAAGCGTCGAAGGACCTCACCAAGCAGAGCCGCTGGACCTACAGCGAGGTCGCCAACCGCAGCCTCAACAGCACCCTGGTGCGGTCCATCAACACCACGGTCGTGGCGCTGCTCCCGGTCGGCGCGCTGCTGTTCATCGGCGGCGGTCTGCTCGGCGCGGGCATGCTCAACGACATCTCGCTGGCGCTGTTCGTCGGTCTCGCCGCCGGTGCGTACTCCTCGATCTTCATCGCCACCCCGCTGGTGGCCGATCTCAAGGAGCGCGACCCGGAGATGAAGGCCCTGGCCAAGCGGGTGCGCGCCAAGCGCGCCTCGGCCTCGGCCAAGGCGGACTCCGCCACCGAGCAGGACGCGGGGGGCCAGGCCGACGAGGCCGACGATCCCGACGACGACCCGGAGGGCGCGGACGACGAGGACGCCGCCACCGCCGGAGTCGTCGGCCAGCGCCGTCAGCCCGCCTCCCGCAACCGCGGACGCGGCCGGCCCTCGGGCAAGCGCCGATGAGCGCGGTGGGCAGCGAGGAGCTGCGTGAGCTGCTGCTCAGCCGGATCGTGGACGTGCCGGACTACCCCAAGCCGGGCGTGATGTTCAAGGACATCACCCCGCTGCTCGCGGATGCCCAGGCGTTCGGCGCGCTGACCGACGCGCTGGTCGACCTGTGCGTCAAGCACCGCGCCGACAAGGTCGTCGGCCTGGAGGCCCGCGGCTTCATACTGGCCGCGCCGGTCGCGGTCCGGGCCGGCCTGGGCTTCGTACCGGTCCGCAAGGCCGGCAAGCTGCCGGGCGCCACGCTCGGCCAGCGTTACGACCTGGAGTACGGCACCGCGGAGATCGAGATCCACGCCGACGCGCTCGCCCCCGGCGACCGCGTCCTGGTCATCGACGACGTGCTCGCCACCGGCGGCACCGCCGAGGCCTCGCTCCAGCTGATCCGCCGGGCCGGCGGCCAGGTCGCCGGGCTCGCCGTGCTGATGGAGCTCGGCTTCCTCGACGGCCGCCGCCGGCTGGAGACCGAGCTGAAGGACGCCCCGCTGGAGGCACTGATCACGGTCTGAGAACCGCGGATCCGGCTCTGATCACCGAATGACCGGCGATCACCCGCCGAACGGTCTGATCGCCCACAGGGCGGGAACCCGGAAAACACCGGGCTCCCGCCCTGTGGCGTACCTGCCGCACACCGGCCCCGGGCGCCCGCTCGGTGCCGGGTGCGCAGTCCGGGCCAGGTGGTCGCGGAGCGCCGCATGTGGCGGGATCGATACCATGGCATCCCGACCCCTTTGAGGGTCAGGTCACCTCCCTCCTTGCCCGCCACCGGCCGGGAGGGCCCAGTGAGGAGTGCTCTTGCCAGACGAGGCCCAGCCACTGACCGCCGCGCACCTCGACGAGCCGACCGCCGCCGACGCCCCGGGGAGCGCGGACGCGCCCGCTCACCGCCGCGAGGCGGAGTCCGGCCGTGCGGCGAAACCGTCGCCGGAGCCGGCCACCAAGAGCGCGACCCCGCCCTCCGCCTCCGGACGGCCCGCCTCGGGCACCGCCCCGCGCGCCGGCTCCTCCAACCGGGTCCGGGCCCGGCTCGCCCGCCTCGGCGTGCAGCGCGTCAGCCCGTACAACCCGGTGCTGGAGCCGCTGCTGCGCATCGTCCGGGGCAACGACCCCAAGGCGGACGCCTCCACCCTGCGCCAGATCGAGCGCGCCTACCAGGTCGCCGAGCGCTGGCACCGCGGCCAGAAGCGCAAGAGCGGCGACCCTTACATCACCCACCCCCTCGCGGTGACCACCATCCTGGCCGAGCTGGGTATGGATCCGGCCACCTTGATGGCGGGACTGCTGCACGACACCGTCGAGGACACCGAGTACGGCCTGGACACCCTCCGCCGCGACTTCGGCGACCAGGTCGCGCTGCTCGTCGACGGCGTCACCAAGCTGGACAAGGTGAAGTTCGGCGAGGCCGCCCAGGCCGAGACCGTCCGCAAGATGGTCGTCGCCATGGCGAAGGACCCGCGGGTGCTGGTCATCAAGCTCGCCGACCGTCTGCACAACATGCGCACCATGCGCTACCTCAAGCGGGAGAAGCAGGAGAAGAAGGCCCGCGAGACCCTGGAGATCTACGCCCCGCTGGCGCACCGGCTGGGCATGAACACCATCAAGTGGGAGCTGGAGGACCTCGCCTTCGCGATCCTCTACCCCAAGATGTACGACGAGATCGTGCGGCTGGTCGCCGAGCGGGCGCCCAAGCGGGACGAGTACCTGGCCGTCGTCACCGACCAGGTGCAGGCCGATCTGCGCGCCGCGCGCATCAAGGCGACCGTCACCGGCCGCCCCAAGCACTACTACTCCGTGTACCAGAAGATGATCGTGCGGGGCCGCGACTTCGCCGAGATCTACGACCTGGTGGGCATCCGGGTCCTGGTCGACACCGTCCGTGACTGCTACGCGGCACTGGGCACCATCCACGCGCGGTGGAACCCGGTGCCGGGGCGGTTCAAGGACTACATCGCCATGCCCAAGTTCAACATGTACCAGTCGCTGCACACCACGGTGATAGGGCCCAGCGGCAAGCCGGTCGAACTCCAGATCCGCACCTTCGACATGCACCGGCGCGCGGAGTACGGCATCGCCGCGCACTGGAAGTACAAGCAGGAGGCCGTCGCGGGCGCCTCCAAGGTGCGCACCGACGTGCCCCGGGGGAAGGCCGGCAAGGACGACGCGGTCAACGACATGGCGTGGCTGCGGCAGCTCCTGGACTGGCAGAAGGAGACCGAGGACCCCGGCGAGTTCCTGGAGTCGCTGCGCTTCGACCTCTCCCGCAACGAGGTCTTCGTCTTCACGCCCAAGGGCGACGTCATAGCGCTGCCGGCCGGGGCGACCCCGGTCGACTTCGCCTACGCCGTGCACACCGAGGTCGGCCACCGCACCATAGGGGCCCGGGTCAACGGGCGGCTGGTGCCGCTGGAGTCGACCCTGGACAACGGCGACCTGGTGGAGGTCTTCACCTCCAAGGCGTCCGGTGCCGGACCGTCCCGTGACTGGCTGGGCTTCGTCAAGTCCCCGCGCGCCCGCAACAAGATCCGCGCCTGGTTCTCCAAGGAGCGCCGTGACGAGGCGATCGAGCAGGGCAAGGACGCCATCGTGCGGGCCATGCGCAAGCAGAACCTGCCGATCCAGCGCATCCTGACCGGTGACTCGCTGGTCACCCTCGCCCACGAGATGCGCTACCCGGACATCTCCTCCCTCTACGCCGCGATCGGCGAGGGACATGTCTCGGCGCAGAGCGTGGTGCAGAAGCTGGTGCAGGCCCTCGGCGGCGAGGAAGCCGCCAACGAGGACATCGCCGAGACCGCGCCGCCGATCCGCAGCCGTACCAAGCGCCGCTCCAGCGCCGACCCGGGCGTCGTCGTCAAGGGCGTGGAGGACGTCTGGGTCAAGCTCGCCCGCTGCTGCACCCCCGTGCCCGGCGACCCCATCATCGGCTTCGTCACCCGCGGCAGCGGCGTCTCGGTGCACCGCGCCGACTGCGTCAACGTCGACTCGCTCTCCCAGCAGCCCGAGCGCATCCTCGAGGTCGAATGGGCGCCCACCCAGTCCTCGGTCTTCCTGGTCGCCATCCAGGTCGAGGCGCTGGACCGCTCCCGGCTGCTCTCCGACGTCACCCGGGTGCTGTCCGACCAGCACGTCAACATCCTCTCCGCCGCCGTGCAGACCTCCCGGGACCGGGTGGCCACCTCGCGCTTCACCTTCGAGATGGGCGATCCCAAGCACCTGGGCCATGTGCTCAAGGCGGTGCGCGGAGTGGAGGGCGTGTACGACGTCTATCGCGTAACCTCGGCACGCCAGCGCTGAGTCGCACACCGCGGGGGTGGGGGATGGCGGGCCAGGACTTCCTGGACGGCCGGTACCGGCTGTTACGGCTGATCGGCAGGGGCGGCATGGGCGCGGTCCACGAAGCGAGGGACTGCGCCCTGGAGCGCCGGGTCGCGATCAAGATCCTTTCGGCCGCGACGGACTTCACGGGGAGCGGCATACTGCCGGAGCGCTTCCGCCGGGAGGCCCGCGGGCTCGCCCGGATCATGCACCCCTCGGTGGTGACCATCCATGACTTCGGCGTCCACGAGGGCACCCCGTACCTGGTCATGGAGCTGCTGGACGGGCTCGATCTGCACCGGCTGGTCACCGAGGCGGGCCCGCTGGACCCCGCGATCGCGCGGCACATCGGAGCGCAGATGCTCCTGGCGTTGCGGGCCGCCCACACGGCGGGCGTCCTGCACCGGGACGTGAAGCCCTCCAACGTGCACGTCACCCTGGCCGGACGCGTGGTCCTCCAGGACTTCGGGCTCGCCCGGCTGCGCGGCGACACCGCCATCACCAGTCGTGAGGCGCTCGTGGGCACGCCGCAGTACATGGCCCCGGAGCTCATCCGCGGCGACCGGCCGACCGAGGCTTCCGACTTCTACGCCCTGGGCCTGTGCCTGTACTGGATGCTCACCGGCGAACCCCCGCTCGGCAACGCGTCCGACCTCGGGGTGCTGGTGGAACGCGCCGTGGACGGCGGCGTACCGAGCCTGCGGGAGCGCCGACCGGACCTCCCCGCCGACCTCGCGGAGCTCGTCGACCGGCTCGCCGGCCCGGACCCGGACGCACGGTTACCCCTGGTCGAGGAGGAGGACCCCTTCCGGCCGCCGCCCGGCGCCGCCTCCGCCCTGGCCTCGCTGCTGCGCGACCGGGTCCGCCGGCGGGCCGTCGACACCGCGCTCCGCCCCCTGCCGGCGCCCGAGTCCTCGCACCCCGAATACCTGGACCACGACCCGATGCCGGCCGGCTCCGCCACACCCCTCGACACCCCGTTCGCCGGTGACGTGACGCCCGCGCCCAGGCCGGGGGTGTCCCTGAGCGACGCCACCCGGCGGCTGGTGATGAGCACGATGTCCGTCGCCAGCGCCCGGACCCGACTGCGCGAGGCGGTCAACCTCGTCCAGCGCGGCGAGGTGCAGGAGGCGGTGCAGATCCTGGCCACCGTCACCCAGGTGTGCAACAAGGCCCTGGGCGCGGAGGACCCCACGACACTGGCGAGTCAGTACTGGCAGGCCGTGTGCCTGGCCCGCCTCGGCGCGGGCGGCGAGGCGCTGGCGCTGCTGTCGAAGGTGAGCGCTCGGACCGAGCGGGAGAGGCACGGGGGAGATGGCTGAGTTCGAGGTGGACGTGATCACCGCCGGGGAGAGCGAACTCCGGTCGCTGCTGGGCTGGTTGCGCGCGGACGAAGCGCTCGACCGGCTGGTCACCGGACGGATTACCGGCGACGGCCGGCCCCTGCCCGGCCACATGGGCACCGGGTTCGACATCCTGCAACTGGCCGTCGACTCCACCCTGTCCGGCGGCGCGCTCGCGGTCTCCCTGCTCCAGTGGCGCGACGCCCGCCGCGCCCGGCCCGCCCTCACCCTGCGCCGCGACGACATCGAGGTGGAGATCCCGGCCGGCATGGCCGCCGACGCCGAGGCCGTACGCCGGATCGTCGACCTGCTCGCCGCGCACCGTGCCGAGGGCAACGGCGGCGATGACCCGGCTGCCTGACCCCGCCGCGTCCCGCGCCGTCCTCATCGGCACTGCCGCGTACCAGCACCTGGAGCAGCTGCCCGCCGTCGCCGCCAATGTCCGCGACCTCGCCGAGGCGCTGCGCGACACCATGCTGTGGGGGCTGCCCGAGGAGCACTGCGCCCAGGTCCGCGACCCGCAGGACCCCTCCGCGATGCTGGACCCGGTGCACCGGGCCGGGGCCGAGGCCACCGACACCCTGCTGGTGTACTTCGCCGGTCACGGCCTGCGCGACACCGACTCCGCCGACCTGTACCTCGCGCTCGCCGGGTCCCGCGAGAACACCGGCTACACCGCCGTCGCGTACGAACACCTGCGCGCCGCCATCCGCGCCTCCCGGGCCCGCCACCGCGTCCTCATCCTCGACTGCTGCTTCAGCGGCCGCGCCGCCCGCACGCTGAGCGCCGACGGCGACGCCCTCAGCGCACATGTCGCCGTCGGCGGGGCGTACGTCCTCACCGCCTCGCCGCGCGACCGGGTGGCGCTGGCCCCGGACGGGGAGCGGCACACGGCGTTCACCGGCGAGCTGCTGCACATCCTGCGCTTCGGCGTCCCCGGCGGCCCCGAGCTCATCGACCTCGACACCTGCTACCGGGTCCTCGGAGAGCGGCTCAGATCCAAGAACCGGCCACTGCCGCAGCGCTGCCAGGAGAACGACAGCGGGCGGCTGCCCATCGCCCGCAACCGGGCCCGTGCCACCGGGCGCGCGCCGGCCGGCCCGGTCCTCGACTCCGATGTGCGCGCCGCCCTGGTCGCCACCGGGCTGCGCCTGGCCAGGCTGCTCCGCTCGGTGGGACGGCACGGGGACGCGCTGCCGGTGCTGCGGCTCGCCCTCCAGGAGCGGGCGCCCCAGGGCGACGGCTCCACCTTCGCCGTACAGCTGGAGCTGGCGGAGCTGCTCGCCGACACCGGGCAGACCCGCGAGGCGATCGAGGTGCTGGAACAGGCCTTCCACCAGACGCGCGCGTCCACCGGCCCGGAGGCGGTCCTGGTCTGCCGCCGGCTCGCCGAACTGCTCCAGGAGTCCGGGAACCACATCCAGGCCTGCGAGGTGCTGCGGCACGCGCTGCACCTGATGGAGAACGCCGGAGCGGCCCCGGTACCCGATGTCACCACCGTCGTACCGAGGCCGCTCTCGCACGGCGCCTAGCGGATTTCCCGCCGGATCGTCAGCCGGTTCGTCAGCCGCCGAACTCCTCCAGGCCCTTGAGCGCCTGGTCCAGCAGCGCCTGCCGGCCCTCCAGCTCCTTGGCCAGCTTGTCCGCCTTGGCGTTGTTCCCCGCCGCGCGTGCCGCGTCGATCTGCCCGCGCAGCTTGTCGACCGCGTCCTGCAGCTGACCGGTCAGCCCCTGGGCACGCGCCCGCGCCTCAGGGTTGGTCCGCCGCCACTCGGCCTCCTCGGCCTCCTGGATGGCCCGCTCCACCGCGTGCATCCGGCCCTCGATCCGCGGCCGGGCGTCACGCGGCACATGGCCGATGGCCTCCCACCGCTCGTTGATCCCGCGGAACGCCGCCCGGGCCGCCTTCAGATCCGAGACCGGAAGCAACTTCTCCGCCTCCGTGGCCAGCTCCTCCTTGCGGGTCAGGTTCTCCCGCTGCTCGGCGTCGCGCTCCGCGAACACCTCGCCGCGCGCCTGGAAGAAGACGTCCTGCGCCCCGCGGAAGCGGTTCCACAGCTCGTCCTCCGCCTCCCGCTGCGCCCGGCCCGCCGCCTTCCAGTCCGCCATCAGCTCCCGGTACCGGGCGGCGGTGGGCCCCCAGTCCGTGGAGCCGGAGAGCGCCTCGGCCTCGGCGACCAGCTTCTCCTTGACCTTGCGGGCATCCTCCCGCTGCGCGTCCAGCGAGGCGAAGTGCGCCTTGCGGCGCTTGGAGAACGCCGAGCGGGCATGCGAGAAGCGGTGCCACAGCTCGTCGTCGGACTTGCGGTCCAGCCGCGGCAGGCCCTTCCAGGTGTCGACCAGCGCGCGCAGCCGCTCGCCGGCCACCCGCCACTGGTCGCTGTCCGCCAGCTCCTCGGCCTCGGCGACCAGCTTCTCCTTGGCCAGCCGGGCTTCCTCGGACTGCTTCGCCTTGGCGGCCTTGCGCTCCTCGCGGCGCGATTCGACCTCGGCGACGAGCTTGTCGAGCCGCTTGGCCAGCGCGTCCAGGTCACCGACCGCGTGGTGCTCGACGACCTGCTGGCGCAGATGCTCGATCGCGGTCATCGCGTCCTTGGTCGACAGGTCGGTGGTCTTGACCCGGCGCTCCAGGAGGCCGATCTCGACGACCAGGCCCTCGTACTTGCGCTCGAAGTAGGCAAGGGCCTCCTCGGGAGAGCCCGCCTGCCACGACCCGACGACCTGCTCGCCGTCTGCCGTACGCACGTACACGGTCCCCGTCTCATCGACGCGGCCCCATGGGTCGCTGCTCACAGCGCCTCCTCAACATGATGCCGGGCGGGCGCGCGGCCCACGGGCATCGTCCACAGTGTCTTCCGGCGGGCAATCGCCCTGCACAACGCCAACATAGGCGACCGGCCCGCTGGCTGTCCGCATCCAGCGCGACCGAAATCGGTCCTTCTCGCCAGTCCCGCTCCCGGTCCTTCGCCCAGTCCCTCCCGTCAGCCCTTCGCGACGGTGGCCTTGGCGATGGTGACGGCCTTCTTCGGGGCGCCGTTCTTCGGGTCCTTGGGATCGAAGGGCCTCAGGCCCCCCTCGGCGACCTTCCGCACGGCCTGGAGACCGGCCTTGTCGATCGTGCCGAAGGGCGTGTAGGCGGGGGGCAGCTCGCTGTCGCGGTAGACGATGAAGAACTGGCTGCCGCCGGTGTCGGGGGCACCGGTGTTCGCCATGGCCACGGTCCCCGCGCGGTACTTGACCGTCTTCCGCTTCGGGTCGGGCTTGCCGAGGGCGCCGAGGTTCTCGTCCGGGATCGTGTACCCGGGGCCGCCCATGCCGGTGCCCTCCGGGTCGCCGCACTGCAGGACGAAGGGGTTGGTGGCGCTCAGCCGGTGGCACTTGGTGCCGTTGAAGAAGCCCTTGTCCGCCAGGTGCTTGAACGAGTTGACCGTGTGCGGGGTCTTGGCCGCGTCCATGGCGACGGTGATCTTCCCCTGATCCGTCTTCAGGGACATCGTGTACGTCGCCTTGCGGTCGATGCTCATCGACGGCTCGGCCGGCGCCGAGGGGCTCGGCGCCGCGGTCGCCGACCCGTCGTCGTCGTTCAGCGCGCCGGCGACGACCGCCGCGGTACCGGCCGCCAGCGCCAGGGCCACACCGGACGCGATGACCGCGCTGCGGCGACGGGCCTTGCGCCGCGCCGCCTCCCGGCGCTGCTGCTGCCGTTCGAACTTCTCCCGCGCCAGCTGCCGTCGCCGCTGCTCGTTACTGACCACCGGGTCGCCCCTCCACGTCTGCGCCATCCGTCTGTGTCCGTGCGTCCGAGCGTGTACGTCGATCGCCTGGCCGTACCGTATACGGGTTCGCTGTGCGCGGACCTCCGCCGGTAGGCTCTGGAACTGCCGAAATACCGCTGCCGACGACTGTGAGAGGGCCATCGTGCTCATTGCCGGGTTCCCCGCCGGGGCCTGGGGGACCAACTGCTATCTGGTCGCCCCCGCCGCCGGCGAGGAGTGCGTGATCATCGACCCGGGCCACCAGGCGGCCCAGGGCGTCGAGGAGACCATCGCCAAGCATCGGCTCAAGCCCGTCGCCGTCGTCCTCACCCACGGCCACATCGACCATGTCGCCTCGGTGGTGCCGGTGTGCGGAGCCCATGACGTCCCGGCGTGGATCCACCCCGCGGACCGGTACATGATGAGCGACCCGGGGAAGGCGCTCGGCCGTTCCATCGGGATGCCGCTGCTGGGCGAGCTGACCGTCGGCGAACCGGATGACGTGCGGGAGCTGACCGACGGCAGCCGGCTGGAGCTCGCGGGCCTGGAGCTGACCGTCGCGCACGCGCCCGGCCATACCAAGGGGTCGGTGACCTTCCGGCTGCCCGAGCAGGCGGACATCCCGTCCGTCTTCTTCTCGGGCGACCTGCTCTTCGCCGGCTCCATCGGACGCACCGAC
Organism: Streptomyces sp. JLBT605; assembly: GCF_058215555.1. Taxonomy (NCBI): domain Bacteria; kingdom Bacillati; phylum Actinomycetota; class Actinomycetes; order Kitasatosporales; family Streptomycetaceae; genus Streptomyces; species Streptomyces sp. JLBT605. Next base: position 924,618 of record NZ_CM177087.1, on the reverse strand, counting down.
CTGCCCGGCGGTGACATGGACGAGATGCTCGCGTCGCTGGCCCGTGTGTGCCTGCCGCTCGACGACTCGACCGTGGTGCTGTCCGGCCACGGCCCCCAGACCAGCATCGGCCGCGAGCGCGCCACCAACCCGTTCCTGCGGGAGGTGGCCGCCGGCCTCGGAGGCGGCGCCCAGACCGCCGCCCCGCGACGAGGAATGTGACAAGACCTTCGTGAGTACCTTCCAGGCCCCCAAGGGCACCTATGACCTGATCCCGCCGGATTCCGCCACCTTCCTGGCGGTACGCGAGGCCATCGCGGCGCCCCTCAAGCGCTCCGGCTACGGCTACATCGAGACCCCCGGCTTCGAGAACGTCGAGCTGTTCGCCCGCGGTGTCGGCGAGTCCACCGACATCGTGACCAAGGAGATGTACACCCTCACCACCAAGGGCGGCGACCAGCTCGCGCTGCGCCCGGAGGGCACCGCCTCGGTGCTGCGCGCCGCTCTGGAGGCCAATCTGCACAAGGCCGGGAACCTCCCGGTCAAGCTCTGGTACTCCGGCTCGTACTACCGCTACGAGCGCCCGCAGAAGGGCCGCTACCGCCACTTCTCGCAGGTCGGCGCGGAGGCCATCGGAGCCGAGGACCCGGCGCTCGACGCCGAGCTGATCATCCTGGCCGTGGACGCCTACCGTTCGCTGGGGCTGAAGAACTTCCGGCTGCTGCTGAACTCGCTGGGCGACCAGGAGTGCCGCCCGGCCTACCGCGCCGCCCTCCAGGACTTCCTGCGCGGCCTCGACCTCGACGAGGACACCCGGCGCCGTGTCGACATCAACCCGCTGCGCGTCCTGGACGACAAGCGCGAGTCGGTGCAGAAGCAGCTGACCGGGGCGCCGATGCTCCGCGACCACCTGTGCGAGGCGTGCAAGAGCTACCACGAGCAGGTGCGCGAGCTGCTGACCGCGGCCGGCGTCGCCTTCGAGGACGACCCCAAGCTGGTCCGCGGGCTGGACTACTACACCCGCACCACCTTCGAGTTCGTCCACGACGGCCTCGGCTCGCAGTCCGCGGTCGGCGGCGGCGGCCGCTACGACGGGCTGTCCGAGATGATCGGCGGCCCCGCCCTGCCGTCGGTCGGCTGGGCGCTCGGCGTGGACCGCACCGTGCTGGCCCTGGCCGCCGAGGGCATCACCCTGGACCTGCCGGCGACGACCAGCGTCTACGCGGTGCCGCTCGGCGAGGAGGCCCGGCGGACCCTGTTCGGCGTCGTCACCGAGCTGCGCCGGGCCGGCGTCGCGACGGACTTCGCCTACGGGGGCCGCGGACTCAAGGGCGCGATGAAGGGCGCCAACCGCTCCGGCGCCCGCTTCGCGGTGATCGCCGGAGAGCGGGATCTCGCCGAGGGCGTGGTCCAGCTCAAGGACCTGGAGTCCGGCGAGCAGACCTCGGTCGCGCTCGACGGCATCGTCGGCGAGCTCCGGGCGAAGCTCGGCTGACCGGACCGGCATCGCGAGGGCCCGTACCGCCGCGGCGGTACGGGCCCTCGCGCTCTCCACGGCCCCGGTCGTCAACCCCGCACCCGCCGGTCATCCGGCCGGGCGGTTCCGGCCCCGGATCCCCACTTCCCGCCGGGTCTTATGTCCACCGAACGACGGGCACGGCAGTATGGCGGAGGCTCCCCATACCGGCCGCACACGGCCTTGGTTGGGGCACAATGGCCCTGCCCCTCAGGGCGACAGCAACCGACATGCGGTTCGGCCGCGCGGCTCCGGCAGTGACGGAAAACGGGATATGGCGACGACAGTGATGGACGGCGTGGACACGGAGCAGACACAGGACGGCGCCGGGGGCGCCGTCGGGAGCGGTCGCGTCTTCGCGCTCCTGCTGGTGATCACCGGCGCGCTGGGACTCCTCGCTTCCTGGGTCATCACCCTCGACAAGATCAAGCTGCTGGAGGACCCGACCTTCACGCCGGGGTGCAGCATCAACCCGATCGTCTCCTGCGGCAGCATCATGAAGAGCGAGCAGGCGGAGGCCTTCGGCTTCCCGAACCCGATGCTGGGCCTGGTCGCCTACGGGATCGTGATCTGCGTCGGCATGTCACTGCTGGCCGGGGCCCGCTTCCCGCGCTGGTACTGGCTGACCTTCAACGCCGGCTGCCTCTTCGGCGTCGGCTTCTGCACCTGGCTCCAGTACCAGTCGCTGTACGAGATCGGTGCGCTGTGCCTGTGGTGCTCCCTGGCCTGGGTCGCCACGATCGTGATGTTCTGCTACGTCACCGGCTTCAACCTCAAGCACGGCTTCCTGCCCGCGCCGGACGGCCTCAAGCGCGGCCTGCTGGAGTTCCACTGGGTCGTGCCGGCGGTGTGGGTCGGGAGCATCGGCATGCTGATCCTCACCCGCTGGGGCAGCGACCTGTGGGCCGCCTGACGATCCGCGCGGCCACCGCGATGTCAGTGCGCTGACATACGCTTCCGGAGTGGAGCCAGACCTGTTCACGGCGGCCGCCGAGGACCGCCAGGAGAAGGACCCGGCCAGCAGCCCGCTGGCCGTGCGGATGCGTCCGCGCACCCTCGACGAGGTCGTGGGCCAGCAGCACCTGCTGCGGCCCGGGTCCCCGCTGCGCAGACTCGTGGGAGGCGCCGAGGGGCCGCAAGAGGGAGGCGAAGCTTCCTATAAGGGTGGTGGTGGGCGACGGGTGGGCCCCTCCTCGGTGATCCTCTGGGGGCCGCCCGGCATCGGCAAGACCACCCTCGCCTACGTGGTCAGCCAGGCCACCGACAAGCGGTTCGTCGAGCTGTCCGCCATCACCGCCGGGGTGAAGGAGGTGCGGGCGGTCATCGACGGCGCCCGCCGCTCCTCCGGGGCGTACGGCCGGGACACCGTCCTCTTCCTCGACGAGATCCACCGCTTCAGCAAGGCCCAGCAGGACTCGCTGCTGCCCGCGGTGGAGAACCGCTGGGTCACCCTCATCGCCGCCACCACCGAGAACCCGTACTTCTCGATCATCTCCCCGCTGCTCTCCCGCTCGCTGCTGCTCACCCTGGAGCCGCTGACCGACGAGGACCTGCGCGGGCTGCTGCGCCGGGCGCTCACCGAGGAGCGGGGGCTTGGCGGAGCCGTGACGCTGCCCGAGGACGCCGAGGCGCATCTGCTGCGCATCGCCGGCGGGGACGCCCGGCGGGCGCTCACCGCGCTGGAGGCCGGCGCCGGATCGGCGATAGCCAAGGGCGAGGCGGAGATCACCCTCAGCACCCTGGAGGAGGCGGTCGACCGGGCCGCAGTGAAGTACGACCGGGACGGCGACCAGCACTACGACGTCGCCAGCGCGCTGATCAAGTCCATCCGCGGCTCGGACGTGGACGCGGCGCTGCACTACCTGGCCCGGATGATCGAGGCGGGGGAGGACCCGCGGTTCATCGCCCGGCGGCTGATGATCTCCGCGAGCGAGGACATCGGCCTGGCCGACCCCACCGCCCTGCCGACGGCGGTGGCGGCCGCCCAGGCCGTCGCGCTGATCGGGTTCCCGGAGGCGGCGCTCACCCTCAGCCACGCCACCATCGCGCTGGCGCTGGCGCCCAAGTCCAACTCCGCCACCACGGCCATCGGCGCGGCCCTGGAGGACGTCCGCAAGGGGCTCGCAGGGCCGGTCCCGCCGCATCTGCGGGACGGCCACTACCAGGGGGCCAAGAAGCTCGGCCACGCCCAGGGCTACCTCTATCCGCACGATCTGCCCGGCGGCATCGCGGCCCAGCAGTACGCCCCGGACGCCCTGCACGGCAAGCGGTACTACACCCCCACCCGCTACGGCGCCGAGGCGCGGTACGCCGACGTCGTCGAGCGGGTGCGGCTGCGGCTGCGCGGTGAGCGGCCGGAGCAGGCGGGGCGGCCGGAGCAGGCGGAGCCGTCCTGACCGGGCGGACGGCCGCCGCCGGTCAGCGCGTCGCCGCCTCGAAGAGGGTGTGCATCGCCCGCCGCAGTCCCACGATGTCGGCCACCGGCTCCGAGAAGTCGAAGCGGGCGTCGAAGCACCGGCCGTCCGCGGTGGCGTAGCGGACGCGCAGCCCGAATCGGTCCAGCGCCACCGGCACCGCCGTGGCGCCGGCGGCTGCGCAGGCCCGGTCGCCGAGCAGCGTGCACAGGTCGCGCACCTGGTCGGCGTGGGCCGCGTGCAGATGCTGGAGCAGCTCGGCCTCGTATGGCGCCAGCGGGTCGGGCTCGGCGGCCGCCAGCTCGTCCGGGTCCACCTCCTGCGCGCCCCACAGATCGTCCACGTACGCCTCGCCGACCTCCACCCGCAGCAGGGTCCAGGCCGGCCGGCGGGCGTCGCCGCCGTCGATCTCCAGCAGTTCGCCCACCGGGTGGTGCTCGGAGAGCAGCAGGGCGCTTTTCGCGCGCTGCGAGGGCGGCACCGGGGTCAGCCAGCCGGCGATCGAGGCGTGTGCGCGGACCCGCCGGACCACCGAGACCGGGGCGACGTCCGTGATTTCCATCACGCAAACCAGTTCATCATCCTGGGCGTGGGCGGCCGCCCGGGCGGCCGCGGAGGCCCCGGAGACCAGCAATAGCAGGTCTCCCGCGGGGGTGAGGGCGCGTGCGGCGGGCTCGTCGGCCCCCAGCTCGCCTCTGTGCTCGATTCCGGGAATCGTCAAGGACGCCGTAGCCTTGCAAGCCACGAGAGTACGTATGCGCTCCGCCGCTGTGGGCCGGGGGGCGCCTTCCACGGGACGCGGCTGACCCTTCTTGGCGCTCTGACCAGCGCTGGGCAGGGGGATCCCAGGTCGAATCATGCGTTCTCCTCGACTAAGGTAAGGCTCACCTAACTTACATGGAGGTTCGTTCCACGTGAACCAGTCGCGTCCCAAGGTCAAGAAGTCGCGTGCGCTCGGCATCGCGCTGACCCCGAAGGCCGTCAAGTACTTCGAGGCCCGCCCCTACCCGCCGGGTGAGCACGGCCGTGGCCGCAAGCAGAACAGTGACTACAAGGTCCGTCTGCTCGAGAAGCAGCGTCTGCGTGCCCAGTACGACATCAGCGAGCGCCAGATGGCGCGCGCCTACGACCGCGCTCGGAAGGTCGAAGGCAAGACCGGCGAGGCGCTGATCATCGAGCTTGAGCGCCGTCTGGACGCGCTCGTCCTGCGTTCGGGCATCGCCCGCACGATCTACCAGGCCCGCCAGATGGTCGTGCACGGCCACATCGAGGTCAACGGTCGCAAGGTCGACAAGCCGTCCTTCCGCGTCCGTCCCGACGACGTGGTGATGGTCCGCGAGCGCAGCCGCGAGAAGCACCCCTTCCAGGTCGCGCGTGAGGGTGGCTACGCCCTCGACGGCGAGACCCCGCGCTACCTGCAGGTCAACCTCAAGGCCCTGGCGTTCCGCCTGGACCGTGACCCGCAGCGCAAGGAGATCCCGGTGATCTGCGACGAGCAGCTCGTCGTCGAGTACTACGCCCGCTGATCCAGCGGCAGGTACTTCCCCGCGTTCCGGCCCGCGGGCTCCCTCCGACCTTTGGTCGGGGCGGGGCCCGCGGGCCGTCCGCGTCCCTGGTCCCTGGGGCGTGGACCGGAGGGTTATCGGTTACGGGCGCACAGTCGTTGCGCGATAAGGTCGATACCTGCCAATCGATGACCTGCGACGACGATCTGCAAGGAGCGGTGCAACGTGTCCGGTGGAGAGGTGGCCGGGATTCTCGTGGCCGTCTTCTGGGCGATTCTCGTGTCGTTCCTGGCGCTTGCGCTGGTCCGGCTCGCGCAGACGCTCAAGGCGACCACCAAGCTGGTCGCGGACGTGACCGAACAGGCCGTCCCGCTGCTCAGCGAGGCGTCGGCGACCGTGCGCTCCGCCAACACCCAGCTCGCCCGGGTGGATTCGATCGCCGCGGACGTCCAGGAGGTCACCGCGAACGCCTCCGCGCTCTCCTCCACCGTGTCCTCCGCGTTCGGCGGCCCGCTGGTCAAGGTCGCCGCGTTCGGATACGGCGTGCGCCGCGCCATCGGCAAGAAGGCGCCGGAGCCCGAGCCGGAGACCCGCCGCACCGTCATCGTCGGCAAGACCCTGCCGTCCGCCCGCCGGGGCGGCCGCCGCAACCGTGCATCGAAGGGCTGAGAGTCGGATGTTCCGCCGCACCTTCTGGTTCAGCACCGGCGTCGCAGCCGGCGTCTGGGCCACCACCAAGGTCAACCGCAAGCTCAACCAGCTCACCCCGGAGAGTCTGGCGGCCCAGGCCGCCGACCGCGCGGTGCTGGCGGGCCGGCGGGTCAAGCTCTTCGCGCTCGACGTCCGTGAGGGCATGGCCGACCGCGAGGCGGCACTCCGGGACGCCCTGGGGCTGAGCGCACCGCCCGCCCCCGGCCCGCGGACTCCTGAGCTGCCCGGCCCGCGTGGCCGCGGCCGGCTCTCCCAGACCTATCCCACCCACCACCGCACCACCGGAAAAGAGGACCACTGATGGAGTCGGCTGAAATCCGCCGCCGCTGGCTGCGCTTCTTCGAAGAGCGCGGGCACACCGTCGTGCCGTCGGCGTCGCTCATCGCGGACGACCCGACGCTGCTCCTGGTCCCCGCGGGCATGGTCCCCTTCAAGCCGTACTTCCTCGGCGAGGTCAAGCCGCCCTTCCCGCGCGCCACCAGCGTCCAGAAGTGCGTGCGTACGCCGGACATCGAAGAGGTCGGCAAGACCACCCGGCACGGCACGTTCTTCCAGATGTGCGGCAACTTCTCCTTCGGCGACTACTTCAAAGAAGGCGCCATCAAGCTCGCCTGGGAGCTGCTGACCACCCCGGTCGCCGACGGCGGATACGGCCTGGAGCCGGAGAAGCTGTGGATCACCGTCTACCAGGAGGACGACGAGGCCGAGCGCATCTGGCGTGACGTCATCGGCGTGCCCGCCGAGCGCATCCAGCGCCTGGGGATGGGCCCCAACTTCTGGTCCATGGGCGTCCCCGGCCCCTGCGGACCCTGCTCCGAGATCAACTACGACCGCGGCCCCGAGTTCGGCGAAGAGGGCGGCCCGGCGGTCAACGACGAGCGGTACGTGGAGATCTGGAACCTGGTCTTCATGCAGTACGAGCGCGGTGCGGGCTCCGGCAAGGAGGACTTCCCGATCCTGGGCGACCTGCCCAGCAAGAACATCGACACCGGTCTCGGCCTCGAACGCCTCGCGATGATCCTCCAAGGCGTGCGGAACATGTACGAGACCGACACCCTGCGCGTCGTCATGGACAAGGCCACCGAGCTCACCGGTGTCCGGTACGGCGCCGAGGACGCCTCCGACGTCTCGCTGCGCGTGGTCGCCGACCACATCCGCACCTCCGTGATGCTCATCGGCGACGGCGTCACCCCCGGCAACGAGGGCCGCGGCTATGTGCTGCGCCGCATCATGCGCCGCGCCATCCGCAACATGCGTCTGCTGGGCGCCACCGAGCCGGTGGTCGGCACCCTGGTCGACACCGTCATCTCCACCATGGGCGAGCAGTACCCGGAGCTGATCACCGACCGCAAGCGCATCGAGACCGTCGCGCTCGCCGAGGAGGCCGCCTTCCTCAAGACCCTCAAGGCCGGCACCAACATCCTCGACACCGCCGTCACCGAGACCAAGGCCACCGGCGGCACGGTGCTCGCCGGCGACAAGGCGTTCCTGCTCCACGACACCTGGGGCTTCCCGATCGACCTCACCCTGGAGATGGCCGCCGAGCAGGGCCTGTCCGTGGACGAGGACGGCTTCCGCCGCCTGATGAAGGAGCAGCGGGAGCGGGCCAAGGCCGACGCCAAGGCCAAGAAGACCGGCCACGCCGACCTCTCCGCCTACCGCGAGGTCGCCGACCGGTCCGGCGCCACCGACTTCACCGGCTACGCCCTCACCGAGGGCGAGTCGACCGTCGTCGGCCTGCTCGTCGACGGTCTCCCCTCTCCGGCCGCCAGCGAGGGCGACGAGGTCGAGGTCATCCTGGACCGCACCCCCTTCTACGCCGAGGGCGGCGGCCAGATCGGCGACACCGGCCGGATCAAGCTCGACTCCGGTGCCGTGATCGAGATCCGCGACGTCCAGAAGCCCGTCCCGGGCGTGCACGTCCACAAGGGCGTCGTGCAGGTCGGCGAGGTGACCGTGGGCTCCTCCGCCTACGCCGCCATCGACGCCGGCCGCCGCCGGGCCATCGCCCGCGCCCACAGCGCCACCCACCTGACCCACCAGGCGCTGCGCGACGCGCTCGGCCCGACCGCCGCCCAGGCCGGTTCGGAGAACTCGCCCGGCCGCTTCCGCTTCGACTTCGGCTCGCCGAGCGCCGTGCCCGGCACGGTCCTCACCGACGTCGAGCAGAAGATCAACGAGGTGCTCTCCCGCGAACTGGACGTCGAGGCCGAGGTCATGAGCCTGGACGACGCCAAGAAGCAGGGCGCCATCGCCGAGTTCGGCGAGAAGTACGGCGAGCGCGTCCGGGTGGTCACCATCGGCGACTTCTCCAAGGAGCTGTGCGGCGGCACGCACGTCAACAACACCGCCCAGCTGGGCCTGGTGAAGCTGCTCGGCGAGTCGTCGATCGGCTCCGGGGTGCGCCGCATCGAGGCCCTGGTCGGCGTGGACGCCTACAACTTCCTGGCCAAGGAGCACACGGTCGTCGCCCAGCTCACCGAGCTGGTCAAGGGCCGTCCCGAGGAGCTGCCCGACCGCGTCGCCGCCATGCTCGCCAAGCTCAAGGACGCCGAGAAGGAGATCGAGAAGTTCCGGGCCGAGAAGGTGCTGGCCGCGGCCGCCGGACTCGCCGAGGGCGCCAAGGACGTCCGCGGCGTGGCCCTGGTCACCGGCCAGGTGCCGGACGGCACCGGCGCCGACGACCTGCGCAAGCTGGTCCTCGACGTCCGCGGCCGACTGGATCAAATGTCGGGGGCCGGCGACCGGCCGGCCGTCGTCGCCCTGTTCACCACGGCCAACGGCCGCCCGCTGACGGTCATCGCCACCAACGAGGCCGCCCGGACACGCGGTCTCAAGGCCGGTGACCTGGTCCGCACCGCCGCCAAGACGCTCGGCGGCGGTGGCGGCGGCAAGCCGGACGTCGCCCAGGGCGGCGGCCAGAACCCGCAGGCCGTCGGCGAGGCCATCGAGGCCGTCGAGCGCCTGGTGGCCGAGCAGGCATGAGCTGGCGACGCGGCAGGCGGATCGCCGTCGACGTCGGGGACGCCCGGATCGGGGTCGCCTCGTGCGACCCCGACGGGATCCTCGCCACCCCCGTGGAGACCGTGCCGGGACGTGACGTCCCGGCCGCCCAGCGGCGGCTGACGGCGATCGTCGAGGAGTACGAGCCCATCGAGGTGGTGGTCGGGCTGCCCCGCTCGCTCAGCGGGCGGGAGGGCCCGGCCGCGGCCAAGGTCCGCGCCTTCGCCCAGGCCCTGGCCAAACGGGTGGCGCCCGTTCCGGTGCGGCTGGTGGACGAGCGTATGACGACCGTCACGGCGACGCAGGGAATGCGGGCTTCCGGCGTCAGCGCCAAGAAGGGCCGGGCCTCGATCGATCAGGCGGCCGCGGTGGTGATCCTGCAGAACGCCCTGGAGACCGAACGGGTGTCCGGCGAGCCGCCCGGCGAGGGCGTCGAAGTGGTCATCTGATCGCGATACGGTAACGTTCCGCGCGTCCAAGGCAGCCGCACCGCCCGCGCCCACGAACGCACGCACCCCGGCTGCCGCCTCGCGGCACTAGGGGATCGATGACTGAGTATGGCCGGGGCTCCGGCTCCCAACCGTGGCATCCCGGGGATTCCCCCTCCTCGCCCGACTTCGGGCAGGAGGGGCTCTACGGAGGCCAGGCATGGGACGGGCAGCAGGCCGGGGCCGGTCACGAGCCGTACGCCCACGACCCGCTCGCCCAGCAGCCCTATCCGCAGTCGGCGGCCGGGTACCAGACCGGCCGGCACCCGCTGCAGGATCCTTACGGCAGCCAGGGACACCCCGACCCCTACCAGCAGGAATACCCGCACCAGCACCAGCAGCAGGACCACCAGCAGTGGACCGGCGAGCAGGCCGGGTACGCGCAGCAGCCGCAGGCACCGTACGGCGACGGCATGCCGCACGGGCAGGCCGCCCAGGCGCACTACGGCGACGGCGGCGCGGGCTGGGACCCCGGCTACGGCGGCCTGGACCCCGCCGACCCGTACGGACGGCCCACCGACCCGTACACCGGAGGCCAGCCGGACTTCTACGCCACCCCGGACGCCTACCCGCCGCCCGAGCCGCCCTACGCGCGTCACCACTCCCAGGGCGGGCCGGCGGACGGCTACGCCGACCCGGCGCACCAGGCCGCCATGGCGGCCACCGGGCCGGAGGCCCACCCGGCACCGGCCGCGGCGGCCGAGCCGGGCACGGCCCACGCCGTGGCCGCCGAGCCCGAGGCGCCCGAGGCCGAGCGGCCCTCCGGCGCCCTTAGGCCACTGGCCCTGGACGAGGACCCCGACGGCTACGACGAGCCGGAGGAGCCCGGCCGCGGCGGCCGCGAGCGCCGCAACAACAAACCCAAGCGCCGCAGCGGTCTGGCCTGCCTGATCGTGGCCGTGGTGCTGGTCGGCCTCATCGGTGGCGGCGGCTACTTCGGCTACCAGTTCTGGCAGGACCACTTCGGCACGCCCGCCGACTACGCGGGCGAGGGCTTCGGCGAGGTCCAGGTCGAGATCCCGCCTGCCGCGCCCGGGTCCGAGATCGGCAACATCCTCCAGCGCGAGGGCGTGGTGAAGTCGAGCGCCGCCTTCGTCGACGCCGTCAACGCGAGCGGCAAGTCCATCCAGCCGGGCTCCTACACCCTGCACCGCGAGATGTCCGCCGCGGCGGCCGTGGAGATGATGACCGGCGGGGCCAGCATGAACGCCCTGATCATCCACGAAGGAATGCGCAACGCGCAGGTCTACGCCGCGATCGACGAGAAGATCGGGCTCAAGGCGGGCACCACCGCGGGCGTCGCCAAGCGCGAGGCCAAGAACCTCGGACTGCCCGACTGGGCCGACGACAACCCGCAGATAAACGATCCGCTGGAGGGCTTCCTCTACCCGTCCCGCTACAGCGTCGGCAAGAACGCCAAGCCGGCCGACGTGCTGCGCGAGATGGTGAAGACCGCCAACGCCAAGTACGCGAAGTACGACCTGGACGCCAAGGCCAAGGAGCTGGGTCTGGACTCGCCGCTGCAACTGGTCACCGTCGCCAGCCTGGTGCAGGCCGAGGGCGTCACCCACGACGAGTACCGGAAGATGGCCGAGGTGGTCTACAACCGCCTCAAGCCCGACAACTCCCAGACCTTCGGCAAGCTCCAGTTCGACTCGACGTACAACTACATCAAGAACCAGAGCAAGACCGACATCGGCCTGGACGAGATCAAGAACTACGATCACCCGTACAACACGTACTTCTACAAGGGGCTGCCGCCGGGACCGATCGGCAACCCCGGCGCGGAGGCCCTGGAAGCCGTCCAGAACCCCACCCACGACGGCTGGTACTACTTCATCTCGCTGGACAGCAAGACGACGAAGTTCACCAAGACCTACGCCGAGTTCCAGGAGCTGTACGACCAGTACAGGAACCAGAAGAAGGGCTGAGGGAGCGGTCAGATGACGTACACCCACCGGGCGGCGGTCCTCGGTTCGCCGATCGCCCACTCCCTCTCCCCGGTGCTGCACCGGGCCGCCTACGCGGAGCTCGGCCTGACCGACTGGACGTACAACCGCTTCGACGTCGACGAGGCGGCGCTGCCCGACTTCATCACCGGGCTCGACCCCCGGGTGTGGGCCGGGCTGTCCCTCACCATGCCGCTGAAGCGGGCGGTCATACCGCTGCTGGACGAGATCAGCGACACCGCGGCGGCCGTGGAGGCGGTGAACACCGTCGTCTTCACCGACGACGGCCGCCGGACCGGCGACAACACCGATATCCCCGGCATGGTGGCCGCCCTGCGTGAACGCGGAGTCCGCACGGTCGACAGCGCGGCCATCCTCGGCGCCGGCGCCACCGCCTCCTCCGCGCTCGCCGCGCTCTCCCGGATCTGCGCCGGCCCGGTCACCGCCTACGTCCGCAGCGCCGCCCGCGCGGCCGAGATGCGGCAGTGGGGCGAGCGGCTGGGCGTGGAGGTGCGGACCGCCGACTGGGCGGACGCCGCCCAGGCGTTCACCGCCCCGCTGGTCATCGCCACCACCCCGGCCGGCGCCACCGATGGCCTGGCCGGGGACGTCCCGCACCACCCGGGCGCGCTCTTCGACGTGCTCTACGACCCGTGGCCGACCCCGCTGGCCGCCGCCTGGTCGGCCCGCGGCGGCGCCGTCGTGAGCGGCCTGGACCTCCTGGTGCACCAGGCCGTGCTCCAGGTCGAGCAGATGACCGGCCGCTCGCCCGCGCCGCTCGCGGCGATGCGCGCGGCCGGCGAACTCGCCCTGGCGGCCCGCGCGGCTTAGGGCTGTCCGCCCCGGGTCCTCAAGCACGACAGTCCATGGACAACCGGTCCACCAGCTGAGACCGCGTCCGGCGCGGTCCCGCGGGCGTGGGAGGATCAGAGGTGGCGGGCCAGGGCCGCGCACCCCGGCCGCGCCGCGTACGCGTAAGGCGCGAGCAAGAGGAGCACCGTTGAGCAGGTTGCGCTGGCTGACCGCGGGGGAGTCGCACGGCCCCGCACTGGTGGCGACGCTGGAGGGGCTTCCCGCCGGTGTGCCGATCACCACCGACATGGTGGCGGACGCCCTTGCCAGGCGACGGCTCGGCTATGGCCGCGGGGCCCGGATGAAGTTCGAGCGTGACGAGGTCACCTTCCTCGGCGGCGTCCGGCACGGCCTCACCCTCGGCTCCCCCGTCGCGATCATGGTGGGCAACACCGAGTGGCCCAAGTGGGAGCAGGTCATGGCCGCCGACCCGGTCGACGAGGAGACCCTCGCCGGGCTGGCGCGGAACGCCCCGCTGACCCGCCCGCGCCCCGGCCACGCCGACCTGGCCGGTATGCAGAAGTACGGATTCGACGAAGCCCGGCCGATCCTGGAGCGCGCCAGCGCCCGGGAGACCGCCGCCCGCGTCGCCCTGGGCGCGGTCGCCGCCTCCTACCTCAAGGAGACCGCGGGCATCGAGATCGTCTCCCATGTGGTGGAGCTGGCCGCCGCCAAGGCCCCGTACGGCGTCTACCCCAAGCCCTCCGACGTCGAGCGGCTCGACGCCGACCCGGTGCGCTGCCTGGACGCGGACGCGAGCAAGGCGATGGTCGCCGAGATCGACCAGGCCCACAAGGACGGCGACACCCTCGGCGGCGTGGTCGAGGTGCTGGCCTACGGCGTGCCGGTGGGGCTCGGCTCCCATGTGCACTGGGACCGGAGGCTGGACGCCCGGCTGGCCGGCGCGCTGATGGGCATCCAGGCCATCAAGGGCGTCGAGGTCGGTGACGGCTTCGACCTCGCCCGCGTCCCCGGCTCCAAGGCCCACGACGAGATCGTCTCCACCGAGGACGGGATCCGGCGCTCCTCGGGCCGCGCCGGCGGCACCGAGGGCGGCCTGAGTACCGGAGAGCTGCTCCGGGTGCGGGCCGCGATGAAGCCCATCGCCACCGTCCCGCGCGCGCTGGCCACCATCGACGTCACCACCGGCGAGGCGGCGCAGGCCCACCACCAGCGCTCCGACGTGTGCGCCGTCCCGGCCGCGGGCATCGTCGCCGAGGCCATGGTGGCGCTGGTGCTGGCCGACGCGGTCGCCGAGAAGTTCGGCGGTGACAGCGTCACCGAGACCCGCCGCAACGTACAGAGCTTCCTCGACAACCTGGCCATTCGGTGAGCGCGGTGAGCGGCCCCGTCGCGGTCCTGGTGGGCCCGATGGGGGTCGGCAAGTCGACCGTGGGGGAGCTGCTGGCGGCGCGTCTCGGGGTCGGCTACCGGGACACCGACGCCGACATCGTCGCCGCCCAGGGCCGTGAGATCTCCGAGATCTTCCTCGACGAGGGCGAGGCGTACTTCCGCGAGCTGGAGCGGGAGGCGGTGCGCACCGCCGTCGCCGGCCACCCGGGCGTGCTGGCCCTCGGCGGCGGCGCCATCCTGGACCCCGGCACGCGCGAGCTGCTCACCGGGCTGCCTGTCGTCTTCCTCGACGTGGGCGTCGGCGAGGCGATGAAGCGTGTCGGCCTCAACGCCCCGCGCCCGCTGCTGGCGGTCAACCCGCGGCAGCGCTGGCGCGAGCTGATGGAGCAGCGCCGCCCGCTCTACACCGAAGTGGCCCGTGCCGTCGTCGTGACCGACGGCCGTACCCCCGAGGACGTCGCCGAAGCCGTCCTCGACGCACTGGAGCTGAAGAACGCATGAGTGATGTCACCCGTGTCCAGGTCGGCGGGAGCGCGGGCTCGGACCCGTACGAGGTGCTGATCGGCCGTCAGCTCCTCGGTGAGCTGCCCGGTCTTATCGGGACGGCGGCCAAGCGCGTCGCCGTGCTGCACCCGGAGGCGCTGGCCGAGACCGGTGAGGCGGTCCGTCAGGACCTCGCCGAGCAGGGCTACGAGGCCATCGCGATCCAGCTGCCCAACGCCGAGGAGGCCAAGACCGTCGAGGTCGCCGCCTACTGCTGGAAGGCGCTGGGCCAGACCGGCTTCACCCGCAGCGACGTGATCATCGGCGTCGGCGGCGGCGCCACCACCGACGTCGCCGGCTTCGTCGCCGCGACCTGGCTGCGCGGAGTGCGCTGGATCGCCGTGCCCACCACCGTGCTGGCCATGGTGGACGCGGCGGTCGGCGGCAAGACCGGCATCAACACCGCCGAGGGCAAGAACCTCGTCGGTGCCTTCCACCCGCCCGCCGGGGTGCTGTGCGACCTGGCCGCCCTGGAGTCGCTGCCGGTCAACGAGTACGTCAGCGGCCTCGCCGAGATCATCAAGGCCGGGTTCATCGCCGACCCGGTGATCCTGGATCTGATCGAGGCCGACCCGGAGGCCGCCCGGACGCCCGCCGGGCCGCACACCGCCGAGCTGATCGAGCGCTCCATCCGGGTCAAGGCCGAGGTGGTCTCCTCCGACCTCAAGGAGTCGGGGCTGCGCGAGATCCTCAACTACGGCCACACCCTGGCGCACGCCATCGAGAAGAACGAGCGCTACAAGTGGCGGCACGGCGCCGCGGTCTCCATCGGCATGGTCTTCGCCGCCGAACTCGGGCGGCTGGCGGGCCGGTTGGACGACGCCACCGCCGACCGGCACCGCGCCGTCCTGGGCTCCGTGGGCCTGCCGCTGACCTACCGCGGCGACCAGTGGCCCAGGCTGCTGGAGACCATGAAGGTCGACAAGAAGTCGCGCGGCGATCTGCTTCGCTTCATCGTCCTGGACGGGCTGGCCAAGCCGACCGTCCTGGAGGGCCCCGACCCGGCGGTGCTGCTCGCGGCGTACGGGGAGGTCTCCGCATGAGGCGGGTGCTCGTCCTCAACGGGCCGAACCTCGGCCGCCTGGGCAGCCGCGAGCCGGACGTCTACGGCGCCACGTCCTACGCCGGACTGGTCCAGGAGTGCACCGCGCTCGGCAAGGAGCTCGGCCTGGAGGTCGAGGTCCGCGAGACCAACGACGAGGGCGAGATCGTCCGCTGGCTGCACGAGGCGGCGGACGGCCGGATCCCGGTCGTGATCAACCCCGGTGCCTTCACGCACTACTCGTACGCCATGCGGGACGCCGCCGCGCAGCGCACCGCGCCGCTGATCGAGGTGCACATCTCCAACCCGCACGCGCGGGAGGAGTTCCGCCACACCTCCGTCATCGCCGCCGTCGCCAGCGGCACCATCGCGGGATTCGGGATCGGCTCCTACCGGCTGGCGCTGCACGCCCTGGCCGCCGAACCGTCCGACTGACGGCGGCCGTCCGCATCGAGGGGCTGCTCTCAGCTCGCCCGGGCCCATGCCGTATACAGTGGCAGGCGGCCGGAAGCCGGGTGCGGCCCCTGGGGCGTCTTCCGGACGGAAGTCCGCCGGAGGTGGTCGGGGGTACGGTTCGTCAGGACCGGCCACGGCCGTGGCCGGGCACCCACCCTGCCTGTAGAAGTCCCGCACGAGACGGAGTGCCACCGGATGCAGCACGCAGTGGGAGCCCCGCTGCCACCGCCCCACGGGCCCGGGCAGCAACCCGGTGCCGGCTGGCCACACGAGGCGAGCCACCATCCGGCGCCGCCCACCGCCCAGCCCGTGCCGGCGCCGCCCGGGCAGGCGCCCGTCCCGCCGGCCCAGCACGCCGTCCCGCCGGTCCAGCCGGGCGCGGCCCCCGTCCCGCCGGCCCAGCACGCCGTCCCGCCGGTCCATCACACCGGGGCGCCGTCGGTCGACACCTCGATGGCCACCGGGCACGTCCAGCTGCCGCCCGGCGGGCCGGTGCAGATGCCGCCCCACCCCGCCGCCGGCGCCCCGGTGGCCGATGCCTCCCAGGCGGCCGTCGCGGTGCTGCTGATCGGGCCGGCCGGTGCCGGGAAGACCACCGTCGCCCGCCACTGGGCCGACCGCCGCCGCGTCCCGACCGCGCACATCAGCCTGGACGACGTCCGGGAATGGGTGCGCTCGGGATTCGCCAACCCCCAGTCCGGCTGGAACGACAACTCCGAGGCGCAGTACCGCCTCGCCCGCCGTACCTGCGGCTTCGCCGCCCGCAACTTCCTCGCCAACGGCATCTCCTGCATCCTCGACGACGCCGTCTTCCCCGACCGCCCGGTGGTCGGCCTCGGCGGCTGGAAGCGGCATGTGGGGCCCGGGCTGCTGCCGGTGGTCATCCTCCCCGGCCTGGAGATCGTCCTGGAGCGGAACGCCGCCCGCAGCGGGAACCGCCGGCTCAGTGACGAGGAGGTCGCCCGGATCCACGGCCGGATGGCCGGCTGGTACGGATCGGGGCTGCCGATCATCGACAACTCCGGCTACGACGTGGAGACCACCGCCCGGGTGCTGGACGACGTGGTCGCCCGCTCCCTGGCCAGCCCGCCCACCTGGTAGGCGCCCGCGTTCACCGCGAGCGAGCGAGCCGAGGGGGCACCCCGCGGGCGCCCGCCCTGGCCGAGGACCGCCCATCCGGCCCCGCTCAACCGGCCGCCGCGCCTCCGCTTACGTACCCTCGGGGACATGTCCGAGGTGTACGCGACCCGACGTGCCCTGCTCCGTGAGCGGTGCGCGGTGTCGGGTGTCGAGGCCGCGCTCGTCACCCACCCCGCGAATGTGCGATATCTCAGCGGCGCCGCGCCCCTCGGCGCGGCGCTGCTGGTCGGGCCCGCCGCGGATTCCAGGGACGTCCTGGTGTGCCCCGGGGAGCCGGTGGGGGAGCCCGGTGTCGAGCGCGCCGACGAGGCGCTGCGGGTGATGGCCCTGGGCGCGGAGGACACCGACGCCGACGCCGCCGTCACCGCGGCCGGCCTGGCCCAGGCCGCCGGGGCGGACTCGCTGGCGGTGGAGGAGCACCAGCTCAGCGTCGCCCGGCACCGGGCGCTGGGGGTGGCCGCCCCCCGGCTGCGCCTGGCCGACCTGGGACGGGCCGTGGAACAGCAGCGGATGATCAAGGACGAGGAGGAGATCTCCTGTCTGCGGATCGCCGCGGAGATCGCCGACCAGGCCCTCGGTGAGCTGCTCGAATCGATCCTGGTGGGCCGCACCGAACGCCATCTGGCGCTGGAGCTGGAGCGCCGGCTGATCGACCACGGGGCCGACGGCCCGGCCTTCCCCACCGTGGTCGGCGCCGGGCCGAACGCCGGCCGGCGCGGCCACACCCCCAGCAACCGGCGTGTCGAGGAAGGCGATTTCCTGTGCATCGGGCTCGGAGCCGGCTACCGGGGCTACCGCTGCGAGGTCGGCCGCACCTTCGTCGTCGGCACCACGCCCGCCGACTGGCAGATCGAGCTCTACGAGCTGGTCTTCGCCGCTCAGCGGGCCGGGCGCGAGGCACTCACCCCCGGCGCCGCCTACCGGGACGTGGACCGGGCGGCGCGCCATGTGCTGGACGCCGCGGGCTACGGGTCGGGCTGCGGCACGCGGACCGGGCACGGCGTCGGCCTGGAAAACGACGAGGACCCTCGGCTTGGCCCCTCAGCCATGGGTAAACTGGACGCTTGCGTGTCGGTCACCGTCGAACCGGGGGTCCACCTCCCGGGACGGGGCGGAGTCCGGATCGATGACACGCTCGTCGTGCGCTCCGAGGCGGACGGCGGACCAGAGCTACTCACCATCACGACCAAGGAGCTGCTCGCGCTGTAGCGCGTGCCCCGGGGTCGTCCACGTCAGTCCAGGAGATTCCTCAACCGTGGCTTCCACGAACGACCTCAAGAACGGCCTGGTGCTCAAGCTCGAAGGCGGCCAGCTCTGGTCTGTCGTCGAGTTCCAGCACGTCAAGCCCGGCAAGGGCCCGGCCTTCGTGCGCACCAAGCTCAAGAACGTGCTCTCCGGCAAGGTCGTCGACAAGACCTTCAACGCCGGCGTCAAGGTCGAGACGGCCACCGTCGACAAGCGCGACATGCAGTTCTCGTACATGGACGGCGAGTACTTCGTCTTCATGGACATGGAGACCTACGACCAGCTCATGGTCGACCGGAAGGCCGTCGGCGACGCCGCCAACTTCCTCATCGAGGGCTTCACCGCCACCGTCGCGCAGCACGAGGGCGAGGTGCTCTTCGTCGAGCTGCCGGCCGCCGTCGAGCTGACCATCCAGGAGACCGAGCCGGGCGTCCAGGGCGACCGCTCCACCGGTGGCACCAAGCCCGCCATCCTGGAGACCGGTCACCAGATCCAGGTCCCGCTCTTCATCACCACCGGTGAGAAGATCAAGGTCGACACTCGCACCAGCGACTACCTCGGCCGGGTGAACAGCTAACCGTGGCTGCCCGTAACACGGCCCGCAAGCGCGCCTTCCAGATCCTCTTCGAAGGCGACCAGCGCGGTGCCGACGTCCTGACGGTCCTGGCGGACTGGGTCCGGCACTCCCGGACCGACACCCGCCAGCCACCGGTGAGCGAATACACGATGCAGCTGGTCGAGGGGTACGCCGAGCACGCGGCCCGGATCGACGAGCTGATCGCCACCTACGCGGTGGGCTGGACGCTGGACCGGATGCCGGTGGTGGACCGGAACCTCCTGCGGCTCGGCGCCTACGAGCTGATCTGGGAGGACGGGACCCCGGACGCGGTGGTGATCGACGAGGCGGTGCAGCTCGCCAAGGAGTTCTCCACCGACGACTCCCCGGCCTTCGTCAACGGCCTTCTGGGCCGGCTCAAGGAGCTGAAGCCGGGACTGCGCCGCGAGCAGTAGTCCACAGGGAACGGAAAACCGCCGGGGGCGGTGGACCCGAAAGGGTTCCACCGCCCCCGGCGGCACGTTTCTGCAGAAGGGATCCGCAGGTGGAAATGGGTGAAGTGGACGCTAGACGTCCTCGTGCTGGACGGCGCGACGCGCGTCCGCGCCGAGCACGCCCCAGCTGATCAGCTGCTCGGTCAGTACCGAGGGCGACTGGTCGTAGATCACGGCCAACGTGCGCAGGTCGTCCTGCCGGATCGACAGCACCTTGCCGTTGTAATCACCGCGCTGGCTCTGGATGGTCGCCGCATACCGCTGCAGCGGACCCGCCTTCTCGGCCGGCACGTGGGCCAGACGCTCAAGGTCCAGCACCAGCTTCGGCGGCGGCTCGGCGGCCCCTCCAGGCGTGGTGCCCGGCAGCAGTTCCTGCACCGGAACGCCGTAGAAGTCCGCCAGCTCGGCGAGCCGCTGCACGGTCACGGCACGGTCGCCGCGCTCGTAGGAGCCCACCACCACGGCCTTCCACCGGCCCTGGGACTTCTCCTCGACGCCGTGGAGGGAGAGGCCCTGCTGGGTGCGGATGGCGCGGAGCTTGGCCCCGAGCTGTTTGGCGTATTCGCTGGACATAAAGCTCCCCGGACGCTGTATCAATCATGCGGCTCCGCCGCGTGGCTGTTACTCACTGTGAGGTTACGCAGCGTAATCTCCATTCGTCAAGCCGAATGAACCTCAGCGTCCGCCGTCAGGGGTGATGACGGCCTTCGAGGTTGACCCTGCTACTGTGAATGGCGCAATTCCGACGTCCTTTAAGGTCCGTCCCGTGAGGCGGAGAAGGAGGTCCGTTTCGTATGGACGCAAACAGCACGCAAGCCCAGGCGGCAGCGGCAGAGCAGGCCAGTGCGGCCCGACCTGTCCTGGAGGGCCCGGACATCGCCCGGGTACTCACCCGCATCGCCCATGAGATCGTCGAGCGCGCCAAGGGCGCCGAGGACGTGGTGCTCCTGGGCATCCCCACCCGTGGCGTCTTCATCGCCCGGCGGCTGGCCGCCAAGCTGGCGGAGATCACCGGCCGAGAGATCCCGGTCGGATCTCTCGACATCACCATGTACCGCGACGACCTGCGGCTCCGCCCGGCCCGAGCGCTGGCCCACACCGACATCCCGGCCGACGGGATCGAAGGCCGCGTGGTCATCCTCGTCGACGACGTGCTCTTCTCCGGCCGCACCATCCGCGCCGCGCTCGACGCGCTGAACGACATCGGCCGCCCCCGTGCGGTCCAGCTCGCGGTCCTGGTCGACCGCGGCCACCGCGAACTCCCGATCCGCGCCGACTACGTCGGCAAGAACCTCCCCACGTCGCTGCGGGAGACGGTCAAGGTGCAGCTCACCGAGGAGGACGGCCGCGACAGCGTGCTCCTGGGCCTGCGCGAGACCTCCCCTTCCGGCGACCAGTAGCGCCCCTCCCGCACGGACCGGGGCGCCCGGAACCGTGCCCGCGCCTGCCACCCCCTGGGGCACTTCCCCGGCTTCGCCGGGGCCCGCACCCCGGCCGCCGGGCCCAGGGGACTGCCGCCGGCTGGTGACACCAGCCCACCCGCCACAAACACGGAGTAACCGGATGAAGCGTCATCTCATCTCGGCCGCCGATCTCACCCGCGACGACGCCGTCCTGATCCTCGACACCGCCGAGGAGCTGGCCCGGGTCGCGGACCGGCCGATCAAGAAGCTGCCCACCCTGCGCGGCCGCACCGTCGTCAACCTCTTCTTCGAGGACTCGACCCGCACCCGCATCTCCTTCGAGGCCGCCGCCAAGCGGCTCTCCGCCGACGTCATCAACTTCTCCGCCAAGGGCTCCTCGGTCTCCAAGGGCGAATCCCTGAAGGACACCGCGCTGACCCTGGAGGCGATGGGCGCCGACGCCGTCGTCATCCGGCACCACGACTCCGGCGCCCCGCACCGGCTCGCCACCTCCGGCTGGATCGGCGGCTCCGTGGTCAACGCCGGCGACGGCACCCACGAGCACCCCACCCAGGCCCTGCTCGACGCCTTCACCATGCGCCGGCACCTGGCCGGCGGGGTCGGCCACGACCTGTCCGGCCGCCGCATCACCATCGTCGGCGACGTCCTGCACAGCCGGGTCGCCCGCTCCAACGTGCTCCTGCTGAACACCCTCGGCGCCGAGGTGACCCTGGTCGCCCCGCCCACCCTGGTGCCCATCGGCGTCGAGACCTGGCCCTGCGAGGTCTCTTACGACCTGGACGCGGTGCTCGCCAAGTCCGACGCGGTGATGATGCTCCGCGTCCAGCGCGAGCGGATGAACGCCGCCTTCTTCCCCACCGAGCGCGAGTACGCCCGCCGCTACGGCCTGGACGGCCAGCGGATGGCCAAGATGCCCGAGCACGCGATCGTCATGCACCCCGGACCGATGAACCGCGGCATGGAGATCACCGCCGAGGTCGCCGACTCCCCGCGCTGCACCGCCGTCGAGCAGGTCGCCAACGGCGTCTCCATCCGGATGGCCGTGCTGTACCTGCTGCTCGGCGGCGCCGTACTCGACGGCCCCGCCGAGACCCCGGCCGCCGCCCCCGCCGCCACCCCCGTGACCACCGAGGAGAGCAAGTAACCATGTCCGAGACCACCGTGAAGACTCTGCTCCGTGGCGCGAAGGTCCTCGGCGGCGACCCGCAGGACGTGCTCATCGACGGCGAGACCATCGTCGCCGTC
Organism: Streptomyces sp. JLBT605; assembly: GCF_058215555.1. Taxonomy (NCBI): domain Bacteria; kingdom Bacillati; phylum Actinomycetota; class Actinomycetes; order Kitasatosporales; family Streptomycetaceae; genus Streptomyces; species Streptomyces sp. JLBT605. The sequence goes on along the minus strand of NZ_CM177087.1, from coordinate 902,703 downwards.
GGACCGGACCTCAACGCCCCCGAGGGCGCCACCGTCATCGACGCCCGGGGCCGGATCCTGCTGCCCGGCCTGGTCGACCTCCACACCCACCTGCGCGAGCCCGGCCGCGAGGACTCCGAGACCGTCCTGACCGGCACCCAGGCCGCCGCCGTCGGCGGCTACACCGCCGTGCACGCCATGGCCAACACCTTCCCCGTCGCCGACACCGCCGGCGTCGTCGAGCAGGTCTGGCGGCTCGGCAAGGAGTCCGGCTACTGCGACGTCCAGCCGGTCGGCGCGGTCACCGTCGGCCTGGAAGGCAAGAAGCTCGCCGAGCTGGGCGCGATGCACGAGTCCGCCGCCGGCGTCCGGGTCTTCTCCGATGACGGCAAGTGCGTCGACGACGCCGTGATCATGCGCCGGGCCCTGGAGTACGTGAAGGCGTTCGACGGCGTCATCGCCCAGCACGCCCAGGAGCCCCGGCTCACCGAGGGCGCCCAGATGAACGAGGGCATCGTCTCCGCCGAGCTGGGCCTGGCCGGCTGGCCCGCCGTCGCCGAGGAGTCGATCATCGCCCGCGACGTGCTGCTCGCCGCGCACGTCGGCTCCCGGGTGCACATCTGCCACCTGTCCACCGCCGGCTCCGTCGAGATCGTCCGCTGGGCGAAGTCCAAGGGCTGGGACGTCACCGCCGAGGTCACCCCGCACCACCTGCTCCTCACCGACGAGCTGGTCCGCTCCTACGACCCGGTCTACAAGGTCAACCCGCCGCTGCGCACCGAGGCCGACGTGATGGCCCTGCGCGAGGCGCTCGCCGACGGCACCATCGACTGCGTCGCCACCGACCACGCACCGCACCCGCACGAGGACAAGGACTGCGAGTGGGGCGCCGCCGCCATGGGCATGGTGGGCCTGGAGACCGCCCTGTCGGTGGTCCAGCACACCATGGTCGACACCGGTCTCATCGACTGGGCGCAGGTCGCCGACCGGATGTCCTTCCGGCCCGCCGTGATCGGCCGCCTCTCCGGGCACGGCCGCCCGATCGCCGTCGGGGAGCCCGCCAACCTCACCCTGCTCGATCCGGCATACCGTGGTGTGGTGAACCCCGCGGAGTTCGCCTCGCGCAGCCGGAACACCCCCTACCGGGACCGTGAGCTGCCGGGCCGGGTGACGCACACCTTCCTGCGGGGCCGGGCCACGGTCGTAGACGGGAAGCTGACGTGACACCTTTGAACCATCTGTCGGCGGCACAGGAGTCCCAGCAGGTCACCGACTGGGCCGCGCGGATCGGCTGGGTCGTCGGCCTGGCCCTCCTCGTCGGCCTCGTCTACTGGCTGATGCGCGAGGGCTGGAAGTGGCGCGGGACGCTCCAGGGCGACCTGCCCGAGCTGCCGCAGGCCCCCGCCGAACCCGGCGCCGCCCGGCTGCGGCTGACCGGCCGCTACCACGGCTCCACCACCGCCGGGCAGTGGCTGGACCGGATCGTCGCGCACGGTCTCGGCACCCGCAGCCGCGCCGAGCTCACCCTGACGGACCAAGGCGGCATCGTCGTCGTCCGGCCCGGCGCGCAGGACTTCCACATCCCCGCCGAGGCGCTGCGCGGCGCCAGGCTGGACAAGGGCATCGCGGGCAAGGTCCTCGCCGAGGACGGCCTGCTGGTGATCACCTGGCTCCACGGCGACCGTCTCATCGACTCCGGCTTCCGCTCCGACCGCGCCGCCGAGCACGCGGCCTGGGTGGACGCCCTCACCTCTTTCACCGGCGACAGCGCGGTCGCCGGCCGGCACGACCAGGAAGGCGCATGATGACCACCTCTCAACTCGGGAGCCCCTCGAAGAGGACGACGGTGCCCCCCGCCGTACTCGTCCTGGAGGACGGTCGCATCTTCCGTGGCCGTGCCTACGGGGCCGTGGGGGAGACCTTCGGCGAGGCGGTGTTCTCCACCGGCATGACCGGCTACCAGGAGACCCTCACCGACCCCTCCTACCACCGCCAGGTGGTCGTCATGACCGCCCCGCACGTCGGCAACACCGGCGTCAACGACGAGGACCCCGAGTCCCAGCGGATCTGGGTCTCCGGCTACGTCGTCCGCGACCCCGCCCGGGTGCCGTCCAACTGGCGCTCGCGCCGCTCCCTCGACGATGAGCTGGCCGCCCAGGGCGTCGTCGGCATCAGCGGCATCGACACCCGCGCCCTCACCCGCCATCTGCGCGAGCGCGGCGCCATGCGGGTCGGCATCTTCTCCGGCCCGGCGATCGCCGATGACGCGGCGCTGCTGGCCAGGGTCCAGGCGTCCCCGCAGATGAAGGGCGCCGATCTCAGCGGCCAGGTCGCCACCACCGAGGGCTACGTGGTCCCGGCGATCGGCACCAAGCGGTTCACCGTGGCGGCGATCGACCTCGGCATCAAGGGCATGACCCCGCGCCGGATGGCCGAGCGCGGCATCGAGGTGCACGTGCTGCCGGCCTCCGCGACCATCGAGGATGTGTACGCGGTCCAGCCCGACGGTGTGTTCTTCTCCAACGGCCCCGGTGACCCGGCCACCGCCGACCACCCGGTCTCCGTGATGCGAGGCGTGCTGGAACGGAAGACCCCGCTCTTCGGCATCTGCTTCGGCAACCAGATCCTCGGCCGCGCGCTGGGCTTCGGCACCTACAAGCTCAAGTACGGCCACCGCGGCATCAACCAGCCGGTGCAGGACCGCACCACCGGCAAGGTCGAGATCACCGCGCACAACCACGGCTTCGCCGTCGACGCCCCGCTCGACGGCCCCACCGACACCCCCTACGGGCGCGCCGAGGTCTCCCACGTCTGCCTCAACGACGACGTGGTCGAGGGTCTGCAGTGCCTCGACGTCCCCGCATTCAGCGTCCAGTACCACCCCGAAGCCGCCGCAGGACCGCACGACGCCGCGTACCTGTTCGACCGCTTCGTCTCCCTGATGGAGGGCCAGCGTGCCTAAGCGCACCGACATCCAGTCCGTCCTGGTCATCGGCTCCGGCCCGATCGTCATCGGCCAGGCCGCCGAGTTCGACTACTCCGGCACCCAGGCGTGCCGGGTCCTCAAGGCCGAGGGCCTGCGGGTCATCCTGGTCAACTCCAACCCCGCCACGATCATGACCGACCCGGAGATCGCCGACGCGACCTACGTCGAGCCGATCACCCCGGAGTTCGTCGAGAAGATCATCGCCAAGGAGCGCCCGGACGCGCTGCTGCCCACCCTGGGCGGCCAGACCGCGCTCAACACCGCGATCTCCCTCCACGACAACGGCGTCCTGGACCGTTACGGCGTCGAGCTGATCGGCGCCAACGTCGAGGCCATCCACAAGGGCGAGGACCGCGACCAGTTCAAGCTGGTCGTCGAGGCGGTCAACGCCAAGATCGGCCACGGCGAGTCGGCCCGCTCGGTCATCTGCCACTCCATGGAGGACGTCCTCGCGGGTGTCGAGACGCTCGGCGGCTACCCGGTCGTCGTCCGCCCCTCCTTCACCATGGGCGGCGCCGGCTCCGGCTTCGCCCACGACGAGGAGGAGCTGCGCCGCATCGCCGGCCAGGGCCTGACGCTCTCCCCGACCACCGAGGTGCTCCTCGAGGAGTCCATCCTCGGCTGGAAGGAGTACGAGCTGGAGCTGATGCGCGACAAGCACGACAACGTCGTGGTCGTCTGCTCCATCGAGAACTTCGACCCGATGGGCGTGCACACCGGTGACTCCATCACCGTCGCCCCGGCGATGACGCTCACCGACCGCGAGTACCAGATCCTCCGCGACATCGGCATCGCCGTCATCCGCGAGGTCGGCGTGGACACCGGCGGCTGCAACATCCAGTTCGCGGTCAACCCCGACGACGGCCGGGTCATCGTCATCGAGATGAACCCGCGCGTCTCCCGCTCCTCCGCGCTGGCTTCCAAGGCCACCGGCTTCCCGATCGCGAAGATCGCGGCCAAGCTTGCCGTCGGCTACAGCCTGGACGAGATCCCCAACGACATCACCCGCGAGACCCCGGCCTCCTTCGAGCCCACCCTCGACTACGTCGTGGTCAAGGTGCCGCGCTTCGCGTTCGAGAAGTTCCCGGCCGCGGACGCCACCCTCACCACGACCATGAAGTCGGTCGGCGAGGCCATGGCCATCGGCCGGAACTTCACCGAGGCGCTGCAGAAGGCGCTGCGCTCGCTGGAGAAGAAGGGCAGCCAGTTCGCCTTCACCGGCGAGCCGGGCGACAAGGCGGAACTGCTGGTCAAGGCCCAGGTCCCCACCGACGGCCGGATCAACACCGTCATGCAGGCCATCCGGGCCGGCGCCACCCCGCAGGAGATCTTCGACCACACCAGGATCGACCCGTGGTTCGTCGACCAGCTCTTCCTGATCAAGGAGATCGCCGACGAACTGGCCGACGCCGCCGAGCTCGACCCCGAGCTGCTGGCCGAGGCCAAGCGGCACGGCTTCTCCGACGCCCAGATCGCCGGCATCCGCGGCCTGGGCGAGGAGGTCGTCCGCCAGGTCCGGCACGCCCTCGGCATCCGCCCGGTCTACAAGACGGTCGACACCTGCGCCGCCGAGTTCGCCGCGCGGACCCCGTACTTCTACTCCTCCTACGACGAGGAGACCGAGGTCGCCCGGCGCGAGAAGCCGGCCGTGATCATCCTCGGCTCCGGCCCCAACCGCATCGGCCAGGGCATCGAGTTCGACTACTCCTGCGTCCACGCCTCCTTCGCGCTGAGCGACGCGGGCTACGAGACCGTGATGGTCAACTGCAACCCGGAGACCGTCTCCACCGACTACGACACCTCCGACCGGCTCTACTTCGAGCCGCTCACCCTGGAGGACGTCCTGGAGATCGTGCACGCCGAGACCCAGGCGGGCCCGGTCGCCGGCGTCGTCGTCCAGCTCGGCGGCCAGACGCCGCTGGGCCTGGCCCAGGCGCTCAAGGACAACGGCGTCGCCGTGGTCGGCACCCCGCCGGAGGCCATCCACGCCGCCGAGGACCGCGGCGCATTCGGCAAGGTCCTCACCGACGCCGGCCTGCCCGCCCCGAAGTACGGCACCGCCTTCTCCTTCGAGGAGGCCAAGACCATCGCCGCCGAGATCGGCTACCCGGTCATGGTCCGCCCGTCCTACGTGCTCGGCGGCCGCGGCATGGAGATCGTCTACGACGAGCCGTCGCTGGGCGAGTACCTGGAGCGGCACGCGGGGCTGATCTCCGAGCACCCCGTCCTCATCGACCGCTTCCTCGACGACGCCATCGAGATCGACGTCGACGCCCTCTACGACGGCACCGAGCTCTACCTCGGCGGCGTCATGGAGCACATCGAGGAGGCCGGTATCCACTCCGGCGACTCCGCCTGCGCGCTGCCCCCGATCACCCTCGGCGGCTTCGACATCAAGCGGCTGCGCACCTCCACCGAGGCGATCGCCAAGGGCGTCGGCGTCCGCGGCCTGATCAACATCCAGTTCGCGATGGCCGGTGACATCCTCTACGTGCTGGAGGCCAACCCGCGCGCCTCCCGCACCGTCCCGTTCACCTCCAAGGCCACCGCCGTGCCGCTGGCCAAGGCCGCCGCCCGCATCTCGCTGGGCGCCACCATCGCCGAGCTGCGCGCCGAGGGCCTGCTGCCCGCCACCGGCGACGGCGGCACCCTCCCGATGGACGCGCCGATCTCCGTCAAGGAGGCCGTGATGCCCTGGTCCCGCTTCCGGGACCGCACCGGCGCCGGCGTGGACACCGTGCTCGGCCCGGAGATGCGCTCCACCGGCGAGGTCATGGGCATCGACTCGGTCTTCGGCACCGCCTACGCCAAGTCGCAGGCCGGGGCGTACGGCGCGCTGCCCACCAAGGGCCGGGCCTTCGTCTCGGTCGCCAACCGCGACAAGCGCTCGATGATCTTCCCGGCCCGCGAGCTGGTGACCCACGGCTTCGAGCTGCTGGCCACCTCCGGCACCGCCGAGGTGCTGCGGCGCAACGGCATCAACGCCACCGTGGTCCGCAAGCAGAGCGAGGGCCCGGGGCCGAACGGTGAGAAGACCATCGTCCAGCTCATCCACGAGGGCCAGGTCGACCTGATCGTCAACACCCCCTACGGCACCGGCGGCCGTCTGGACGGCTACGACATCCGCACCGCCGCGGTCGCCCGCGGCGTGCCCTGCCTGACCACCGTGCAGGCGCTCGCCGCCGCCGTACAGGGCATCGAAGCGCTGAGCCGCGGCGACATCGGCGTCCGGTCGCTCCAGGAACACGCGGAGCAGCTGATCGCCCTCCGCGAGGAGTGATCCCGCCACCCGCCCTCCCCGACCAGGGGAGGGCGGGTGCGTGTCAGCCCCCTGCAACCCCCGCCGCGGAAGGCCCCCACCGTGTACCCCCTCTTCTTCCGACTCCTCTTCCGGCGCATGGACGCCGAGCGCGCCCACCACCTGGCGTTCGGCTGGATCCGGCTGGCCGCCCGCATCCCGGTGCTGCGCACCTTCGTGGCAGCCGTGCTCGCCCCCCGCCACAAGGCGCTGCGCACCGAGGCCCTCGGCCTGCGGATGCACGGGCCCTTCGGCCTGGCCGCCGGCTTCGACAAGAACGCCGCCGGCATCGACGGGCTGGCCATGCTCGGCTTCGACCACGTCGAGATCGGCACGGTCACCGCCGAGCCGCAGCCCGGCAACCCCAAGAAGCGGCTCTTCCGGCTCGTCCAGGACCGGGCGCTGATCAACCGCATGGGCTTCAACAACGACGGCTCGGCGGCCGTCGCCGAGCGCCTGGCGGCCCGCAAGGCCATCTTCCGGACCACCCTCGGCGTCAACATCGGCAAGACCAAGGTCGTCCCGGAGGAGGAGGCCGTGGCCGACTACGTCGCCTCCACCGAGCGACTGGCCCGCCACGCCGACTACCTCGTCGTCAACGTCTCCTCCCCGAACACCCCCGGGCTGCGCAACCTCCAGGCCACCGAGGCGCTGCGCCCGCTGCTCACCGCCGTCCGGGAGGCCGCCGACCGCTCGGTGTCCGACCGGCGCGTGCCGCTGCTGGTGAAGATCGCCCCGGACCTCGCCGACGAGGACGTGGACGCCGTCGCCGACCTCGCCGTGGAGCTGCGGCTGGACGGCATCATCGCCACCAACACCACCATCGCCCGCGAGGGCCTGGGACTGCGCTCCGACCCGGCGATCATCGCCGAGACCGGCGGCCTGTCCGGCGCGCCGCTGAAGGCCCGATCGCTTGAGGTGCTGCGCCGGCTGTACGCCCGGGTCGGCGACCGCATCACGCTGGTCGGCGTCGGCGGCATCGAGACCGCCGACGACGCCTGGGAGCGCATCCTGGCCGGCGCCACTCTGATCCAGGGGTACAGCGCCTTCATCTACCAGGGCCCCTTCTGGTGCCGCAAGATCCACCGTGGGCTTGCCGAGCGGCTGGCCGCGAGCCCGTACGCCACCCTCGCGGAAGCGGTGGGGGCGGCGCATCGTGGCTGATGTCTCGTTGGTGACCGCACCCCGGTGGCACTGCGCTGTGCCAGCCCGTCCCTCCCCCAAGCACTCCGTGCAGGGGGTACCCCAAGCGCGACGATCTCCCACAGCTTGGAGGACCTTCCCGTGACTGATATCCAACCCTTCGGCGCCCGGCTGCGCCGCGCCATGGACGAGCGCGGACCGCTGTGCGTCGGCATCGACCCGCACGCCTCGCTGCTGACCGACTGGGGGCTCGACGACGACATCGACGGCCTGGAGCGCTTCACCCGCACCGTGGTCGACGCACTGGCCGAGCGCGTCGCCGTCCTCAAGCCGCAGTCCGCGTTCTTCGAGCGCTTCGGCTCGCGCGGTATCGCGGTGCTGGAGCGCGCCGTGGCCGACGCCCGCGCGGCCGGCGCGCTGGTCCTGATGGACGCCAAGCGCGGCGACATCGGCTCCACCATGGCCGCGTACGCCGCGACCTACCTGGATCCGGCGAGCCCGCTGTTCTCCGACGCCGTCACCGTCAGCCCGTATCTGGGCTTCGGCTCGCTGCGCCCGGCCCTGGAGCTGGCGCGGGAGAACGGCGCCGGTGTCTTCGTCCTCGCCCTGACCTCCAACCCGGAGGGCGCCGAGGTGCAGCACGCGGTGCGAGCCGACGGCGCCACCGTGGCCGCGACCATGCTGGACCACCTGCGGGCGGAGAACGCCGACGCGGCGCCGCTGGGCAGTTTCGGGGCCGTGGTCGGCGCGACCCTGGGCGAGCTGTCCTCCTACGACCTGGCGATCAACGGGCCGCTGCTGGCGCCCGGCATCGGCGCCCAGGGCGCGACGCCCGCCGATCTTCCGGCGGTCTTCGGCGCGGCGGTCCGCGATGTCGTCCCGAGCGTCAGCCGGGGAGTGCTGCGGCACGGCCCGGACGCGGCCGCACTGGTCGCCGCGGCGGAGCGATTCGCCGACGAAGTGCGCGCTGTGGCCGGATAACCCGGTCGCTTTGTACCGAAAAGTCCTGGTCGAGCAAGGCTGACCAGGACTTTTCGTCTGTTCTCGCTGACTGGAGCGGCCGCTGCCGCTAGTCTCCGTGACGAGCGGTCGTGCAAGCGCGTTGCGCGTTGCTCCCCAGGTGAGGGGCGACTAGGTTCCTCACCGGTCCATATCCGACAGTTCGACATCCGAGGTGACGTAGGCGTGGCTCTTCCGCCCCTTACCCCTGAACAGCGCGCAGCCGCGCTCGAAAAGGCCGCCGCGGCTCGCCGGGAGCGCGCCGAGGTCAAGAATCGGCTCAAGCACTCCGGCGCTTCGCTGCACGAGGTCATCAAGCAGGGCCAGGAGAACGAGGTCATCGGCAAGATGAAGGTGAGCGCCCTGCTCGAATCCCTTCCGGGCGTGGGCAAGGTCCGCGCCAAGCAGATCATGGAGCGGCTCGGGATCTCCGAGAGCCGCCGCGTGCGCGGGCTCGGCTCCAACCAGATCGCCTCGCTGGAGCGCGAGTTCGGCGGCGGCGCCGCCTGACGTTCCCAGGCACTCCCGGGAACCTGGATAATCGCTGCATGAGTACTACGGTCTCCCGGGGGACGGCCACCCCCGTCCCCCCGGCCAGACGCCCGCGGCTGACCGTGCTCTCCGGCCCCTCCGGGGTCGGCAAGAGCACGGTCGTCGCGCATCTGCGCAAGGCACACCCCGAGGTATGGCTCTCGGTGTCGGCCACCACCCGCAAGCCGCGACCCGGCGAGCGTGACGGTGTCCAGTACCACTTCGTCGACGACGAGGTCTTCGACAAGCTCATCGCCAACGGCGAGCTGCTGGAGTGGGCCGAGTTCGCGGGCAACCGCTACGGCACCCCGCGGGAGGCGGTGCTCAGCCGCCTGGAGAAGGGCGAGCCGGTGCTGCTGGAGATCGACCTCCAGGGCGCTCGGCAGGTCCGGGAGACGATGCCCGACGCCCAGCTGGTCTTCCTCGCCCCGCCGAGCTGGGAGGAGCTGGTCCGCCGGCTCACCGGCCGCGGTACCGAGTCGCCGGAGGTCATCGAGCGACGGCTGGAAGCGGCCAAGATCGAACTGGCCGCGGAGCCGGAGTTCGATGTGACCTTGGTCAACACCTCGGTCGAGGACGTCGCGCGTGAGCTGCTAGCCTTGCTGTGCTGAGCTGGGATTTACCCCCTGGCTGCAAGAAAACTCCGGAAACGTCCACCCCCTTCGGAAGGCCAGAGAGTGTCCTCTTCCATCACCGCGCCCGAGGGCATCATCAACCCGCCGATCGATGAGCTGCTCGAGGCCACCGACTCGAAGTACAGCCTCGTGATCTACGCCGCCAAGCGCGCGCGCCAGATCAACGCGTACTACTCGCAGCTCGGCGAGGGCCTGCTGGAGTACGTCGGGCCGCTGGTGGACACCCACGTCCACGAGAAGCCGCTCTCCATCGCGCTCCGCGAGATCAACGCGGGTCTGCTGACGTCCGAGGCCATCGAGGCCCCGGCCGGCCAGTAGGGACCACACAGGCGTCAGGTCTCTTCATCCGGGCCCGGCAGGCACTCCTGGCGGCTACCGCTGGGGCATCCCCAGCGTGAGCCGGGGGAGCGCCTGCCGGGCCCGTGGTGTGCGGGCGGGCCGCGGCAGACGGTTTCCCGGCCCCCGCGTCACCGGGCGGATCGCATGACGCAGCATGGAGTCGTCGAGTCGTGCACCCGACGGCATGGGAGAGCGACGGCATGGGAGAGCGAACGATGGACAAGCGACGGGTCGTCCTGGGAGTCAGCGGCGGGATCGCCGCCTACAAGGCGTGCGAGCTGCTGCGCCGGCTGACCGAGTCCGGCCATGACGTGCGGGTGGTCCCGACCGCGTCCGCGCTGCACTTCGTGGGCGAGGCGACCTGGTCCGCGCTCTCCGGCAACCCGGCGTCCACCGAGGTGTGGGAGACCGTCCACGAGGTCCCGCACGTCCGTATCGGCCAGGCCGCCGACCTGGTCGTGGTGGCCCCCGCCACCGCCGACATGCTGGCCAAGGCCGCCCACGGCCTCGCCGACGATCTGCTCACCAACACTCTCCTCACCGCCCGGTGTCCGGTGGTCTTCGCGCCCGCGATGCACACCGAGATGTGGGAGCACCCCGCCACCCAGGAGAACGTGGCGACCCTGCGCCGCCGCGGCGCCGTCGTCATCGAGCCCGCCGTCGGGCGGCTCACCGGCGCGGACACCGGCAAGGGCCGCCTCCCCGACCCCGCCGAGATCTTCGAGGTCTGCCGCCACGTCCTGCGCCGGAGCGGCCTCGCCGGCGGCACCGGGGCCGTCACCCCCGACCTGGCCGGCCGCCATGTCGTGGTCAGCGCGGGCGGCACCCGTGAGCCCCTCGACCCGGTCCGCTACCTCGGCAACCGCTCCTCCGGCAAGCAGGGCTACGCCCTCGCGCGCGCGGCCGTGGCCCGCGGCGCCCGGGTCACGCTGCTGTCGGCCAACACCGAGCTGCCCGATCCGGCCGGCGCCGACGTGGTGCGGGTGGGCACCGCGGTGCAGCTGCGGGAGGCCGCGCTCAAGGCCGCCGCGGACGCCGACGTGGTGGTGATGGCCGCCGCCGTCGCCGACTTCCGCCCCGCCCACTACGCCCAGGGCAAGATCAAGAAGCGGGACGGCCAGGAGCCCGAGCCCGTCGCGCTGGTGCGGAATCCGGACATCCTCGCCGAGCTGTCAGCCGATCGGCCGCACCCCGGCCAGCTCGTCGTGGGCTTCGCCGCCGAGACCGACGACGTCCTCGCCAACGGTCGCGCCAAGCTCGCGCGCAAGGGCTGCGACCTGCTCGTGGTCAACGAGGTGGGGGAGCACAAGACCTTCGGCTCGGAGGAGAACGAAGCGGTGGTGCTGGCCGCCGACGGCAGCGAGACGCCCGTGCCGTACGGCCCCAAGGAAGCCCTCGCGGACACCGTCTGGGATCTGGTCGTCCAGCGGCTCGCCTGAACGTTCCGCCGCCGGGCCCGCGGTCCCCGCCGCGCGCCGACGCGAATAACTGCGTGTGGCATCTTCCTGACGGTCGACCCGAGCTGAATTTCCCCACCGGGGAAGGTATGTTCCCAGTCAGGCCACGCTCGTCCTTCGGGACGGGATGTCCGACCGGCGGAAACGCCGGATAAACTGGCCCAGGAACCGAGCCGGGCGCAGCCCCCGGGGCGGTTCCGCCAATGATCAGCCAGCAGCCGCTGCAACCCCAGGGAGCGATGTGTCCCGCCGCCTGTTCACCTCGGAATCTGTCACCGAGGGCCACCCCGACAAGATCGCTGACCAGATCAGCGACACCATTCTCGACGCCCTCCTGAAGGAGGACCCGACCTCCCGGGTCGCCGTCGAGACGCTGATCACCACCGGCCTGGTGCATGTGGCCGGCGAGGTCACGACCAAGGCATACGCTCCGATCGCCACCCTCGTGCGCAACAAGATCCTCGAGATCGGCTACGACTCGTCGAAGAAGGGCTTCGACGGCGCCTCCTGCGGCGTGTCGGTGTCCATCGGCGCGCAGTCCCCGGACATCGCCCAGGGCGTCGACACCGCCTACGAGAACCGCGTCGAGGGCGACGACGACGAGCTGGACCGCCAGGGCGCCGGTGACCAGGGCCTGATGTTCGGGTACGCCTGCGACGAGACGCCCGAGCTCATGCCGCTCCCGATCAGCCTGGCGCACCGTCTCTCCCGCCGTCTGACCGAGGTCCGGAAGAACGGCACCATCCCCTACCTCCGCCCCGACGGCAAGACCCAGGTCACCATCGAGTACGACGGCGCCAAGGCCGTCCGCCTCGACACCGTCGTGGTCTCCTCGCAGCACGCCTCCGACATCGACCTGGACTCGCTGCTCGCCCCCGACATCCGTGAGTTCGTCGTCGAGCACGTGCTCAAGGAGCTCGTCGAGGACGGCACCAAGCTGGACACCGAGGGCTACCGCCTGCTGGTGAACCCGACCGGCCGCTTCGAGATCGGCGGCCCGATGGGTGACGCCGGCCTCACCGGCCGCAAGATCATCATCGACACCTACGGCGGCATGGCCCGCCACGGTGGCGGCGCCTTCTCCGGCAAGGACCCGTCCAAGGTCGACCGCTCCGCCGCGTACGCGATGCGCTGGGTCGCGAAGAACGTGGTCGCCGCCGGCCTCGCCTCGCGCTGCGAGGTCCAGGTCGCCTACGCCATCGGCAAGGCCGAGCCGGTCGGTCTCTTCGTGGAGACCTTCGGCACCGCCACCGTCGAGGCCGAGAAGATCGAGCAGGCCATCTCCGAGGTCTTCGACCTCCGCCCGGCCGCGATCATCCGCGACCTGGACCTGCTGCGCCCGATCTACGCCCAGACCGCCGCGTACGGCCACTTCGGCCGTGAGCTTCCCGACTTCACCTGGGAGCGCACGGACCGCGTGGAGGCGCTGCGCAAGGCCGTGGGTCTGTAGCCACCGCCGCGTCAACCGCGACAACCGCGTCAGTACGGCCCCGGACCGCCATGGTCCGGGGCCGTACGCGTCATGCCGGGCAGGGCCCGGGCGCCGGTCGCGGCACGGACGAGGGCGCCGCTCACCGGCCGCCTCCAGGCCGCGGCCGGGGCGGGCCTGTCGGTGGCCTCTGGTAGGACTGGAGCTGTGAGCAGCGAGAACGAGCGCGAAGAGGCCGCCGGGGGCGGGACGCCGCCGGCGGGCGAGCAGCTCGCGCTCATCCGGGAGACGGTGCGCAAGGCCAAGGTGCCCAAGGCCAAGCCGCGGACCTGGCGGGGGGCGGCGCTCGCGGACGGACTGCCGGTGGCGCGGGTGCTGGTCGACAAGGGGCCGGTGCATCTGGACAAGCTCTGGGACTACGCGGTGCCGGCCGAGCTGGACGCGCAGGCCCAGCCGGGCGTGCGGGTGCGCGTGCGCTTCGGCGCCGGAACCGGCCAGGTGCGCGCGGGGCGCCGGGAGGGCGGCGGCCTGCTCGACGGGTTCATCATCGAGCGCGTCGCCGAATCGGACTACCGGGGCCCGCTGGCCGCGATCGCGCAGGTGCTCTCCCCGGAGCCGGTGCTGGACCCCTCGCTGCTCGGGCTGTGCCGGGCGGTCGCCGACCGGTACGCGGGATCCCTGGCGGACGTGCTCCAGCTGGCCGTGCCGCCGCGGAACGCCCGCGCCGAGGCCGAGCCCTCGCCCCCGCCACTGCCCCCGCCGCCCCGCCCCGAACCAGGGAGCTGGGCGCGCTATCCGGCCGGGCCGGGATTCCTCGACGCGCTGGCGGGCGGCGGCGCGCCGCGCGCGGTGTGGACCGCCCTGCCCGGGCCGCACTGGCCGGACGAGCTGGCCCGCGCGATCGCGGCCACCCTGGCCTCCGGGCGCGGCGCGCTGGCCGTGCTGCCGGACGGGCGGTCGGCCGCCCGGGTCGACGCGGCGCTCACCGCGCTGCTCGGCAGCGGACGGCACACGCTGCTGGCCGCCGGGTCCGGCCCGCAGGAGCGCTACCGCCGCTGGCTGGCGATCAGCCGCGGCTCGGTGCGGGCCGTGGTCGGCACCCGGGCCGCGATGTTCGCGCCGGTACGGGAGCTCGGGCTGGTCGCGATCTGGGACGACGGGGACTCCAGCCACAGCGACGAGCACGCGCCCCAGCCGCACGCCCGGGACGTCCTGCTGCTCCGCGCGGTGCAGGAGAAGACCGGTTTCCTGGCGGGTGACCTCAGCCGCACCGTCGAGGCCGCGCAACTGCTGGACAACGGCTGGGCGTTGCCGCTGGAGGCCGGCCGCGAGCAGCTGCGGACCGCGGCGCCGCTGATCCGCACCGTCTCGGACAGCGAGCAGGCCCGCGACCCGGCGGCCCGCGCCGCCCGGCTGCCGTCGATCGCCTGGCAGACGGTCCGCGAGGGACTGCGGCGCGGACCGGTGCTGGTCCAGGTGCCGCGGCGTGGCTATGTGCCCCGGCTGGCCTGCGAGCGCTGCCGGGAGCCCGCGCGCTGCGCGCACTGCTCCGGCCCGCTGGAGGCCACCGACGCCGACGCGCTGCACTGCGGTTGGTGCGGCCGGGGGCAGGAAGGCTGGCACTGCGTGGCTTGCGGTGGCACCCGGCTGCGGGCCCGGATCGTGGGCGCCCGGCGCACCGCCGAGGAGCTCGGCCGGGCCTTCCCCGCCGTGCCGGTGCGCACCTCCGGCCGTGATCACGTCCTGGACACCGTGCCCGATCAGCCCGCGCTGGTGGTCAGCACGCCCGGCGCCGAGCCGGTCGCCGAGGGCGGCTACGCGGCCGCGCTGCTGCTCGACGGCTGGGCGCTGCTCGGCCGTCCCGACCTGCGCGCCGGCGAGGAAGCGCTGCGGCGCTGGCTGGACGCGGCGTCGCTGGTGCGCGGGCACGGCGAGGGCGGCACGGTAGTGATCATGGCTGAGCCGACGCTGCGGCCGGTGCAGGCGCTGGTGCGCTGGGACCCGGCCGGGCACGCCGCCCGCGAGCTGGCGGAGCGGGCGCAGTTGGGCTTCCCGCCGGTCTCCCGCATGGCATCGGTCACCGGGCTCCCGGAGGCCGTCGCCGATCTGCTGAACACGGCGGAACTCCCCCCGGACACGGAGGTGCTGGGCCCGGTCCCGGTACCGGACGTACCCGCGGGCCGCCCCCGCAGGGCCGGCGATCCGGCACCGGGGGAGAGCTGGGAGCGGGTGTTGCTCCGGGTCCGGCCCGGTAGCGGAGCCGCGCTGGCCGCCGCGCTCAAGAGCGCCCAGGCGGCCCGGCTGATACGCCGCGAGGGCGCGCCGGTCCGGGTCCGCGTCGACCCGCCGGACATCGGCTGAGGGGGCGTCGGCTGAGACCGCCCGGCCGCCGGCCCTCGCCCTGCCGTCCGCTGCCGCGCCAAGAGGCGGGCGGCGGGCGCTCGTTCAGCTGCGAGGGGCTGTCCGACGGTCCACCGAGGCGCGACCCCCGTCCGGCCACACCCGGACTCGGCCCGAGGGGGTGTCAGCCGTTGCGTGGACCGGGGAGGGCGCCGTGGCGCGCTTCTTCCCGACGGGCCGGCGTGGCCGGCCCCGGCAGCGCGGACGAGACCGAAGAGACCGAGGAGACCGAGCGGGCGGCGGGCACCGAGGGGACGACCGGCACCGCGGGCACCGCGGTGGCCGTACCGGCCCGCGCGGCCGCCGGCTCCGCGCCGCTCTCGGCGCCGCTCTGCGCGGTGGACCGGCGGGCGCCGTAACGGCGGTGCACCGCCTGCTTGGTCACCCCGAGCGCCGAACCCACGGCGTCCCAGGAGAAGCCGAGCGAACGGTCGAAGTCCACCGCCGCGGTCACCAGCGTCTCGACGCTGTCCCGCAGCTCCTGCGCGAGGCGCACGGTGGGCGCCGGAGCCCGCCCGTAGACGACGAAGCCCGTGGACGGGCCGGTGCGGCGCGGGCGGTAGACGTTGCCGAGCTGGGCGGTGAGCGTGCGCAGCGCGTCCACCTGCCGTCGGACCCGCTCGATGTCCCGGACCAGGAGGTGCAGACTGGCCCGTGCCTGGGCGTCATGAGTTGCGTGGTCGGCCATGAACAAGCCTCTCGAACCGGCGTTGCAAGGGACGGAAAAGGATCGGGCCGCTGTAGCGGCCCGAGCAGGTCAATCTCTCTTGACCAACGCCGTATCCAGCTCTTGGTCACGGTCCGGGGCGTGCGCGGGCCCGCGCGTACGCCCCCGCCATCCGGGCGCCGGGCGCCGCGCGCCCTAGGGGGTGCCCGACGGGTCTCCGCGGCGTCGCGACGCTCCCCCGGCTAACGCTGGGAGGTGCCCCCAGGCACCTACGCCCGCGGCGTTGTCGTCGGTCTCCCCCAAGCTCTCGGCTTCGCTCGAGCAGGGAGGTACCCCCACCGCTCCGCATGGACTCTCCCCCAGACTCCGTCCGGGGGACCCCCATCCTCCGCCTGGCGATCGCAGGCACCAGACGCCGCTCCTCTCTCCACGGCGACCCATCGGACACCCCCTAGACTGATGTGTCCTTCCGTTGCGTCGAGAGGTAGTTCGCCACCCATGAGGCTCGTCTTCGCCGGTACCCCCGAGGTCGCCGTACCCGCCCTGGACGCCCTGCTCGCCTCGGACCGGCACGAGGTGGTGGCCGTCGTGACCCGGCCCGACGCGCCGGCCGGGCGCGGACGGCGGCTGGTGGCCAGCCCGGTCGCCGAGCGCGCGGCGGAGGCCGGGATCGAGGTCCTCAAGCCGGCCAAGCCGCGTGATCCGGACTTCCTGGCCCGGCTGCGCGAGATCGCCCCGGACTGCTGCCCGGTCGTCGCCTACGGGGCGCTGCTGCCCAAGGCCGCGCTGGAGATCCCCGCCCGCGGATGGGTGAACCTGCACTTCTCGCTGCTGCCCGCATGGCGCGGCGCGGCCCCCGTGCAGCACGCGGTGCTCGCCGGTGACGAGGTGACCGGGGCGTCCACCTTCCTCATCGAGGAGGGCCTGGACTCGGGCCCGGTCTACGGCGTGCTGACCGAGGAGATCCGGCCGACCGACACCAGCGGCGACCTGCTGACCCGGCTGGCGTTCGCCGGTGCGGGGCTGCTGGCGGCGACGATGGACGGCATCGAGGACGGCTCGCTGAAGGCCGTGCCGCAGCCCGCGGAAGGCGTCTCCCTGGCGCCGAAGATCAGCGTCGAGGACGCGCGGATCGACTGGGCGGCGCCGGCGCTGCGCGTCGACCGGGTGGTGCGCGGCTGCGCGCCCGCGCCGGGGGCGTGGACCGCCTTCCGCGGCGAGCGGCTGAAGGTGATGTCGGTGCGGCTGCTGCCGGACCGCGGCGAGCTGTCGCCCGGAGAGCTCGCCACCACCAAGAACGCCGTCTTCGTGGGCACCGGCAGCCACGCCGTCGAGCTGCTGTGGGTGCAGCCGCAGGGCAAGAAGCCGATGGCGGCGGCCGATTGGGCGCGCGGGGTGCGGATCGCCGCCGCGGAGCGCCTGGGCGACTGACCGGGCCCCGGCCCTCCCCCGGACCGAGTCCGGGGGAGGGGAGGCAACCGCTGCGACGTACGCTGGCCGTACACGTCACCATCGATCCGGAGCACCTTTTCGTGAGCCAGCCGCCTCGCCGCCCCCAGAAGTCCTACCGCAGGCCCAAGAAGGACCCCGTACGCATCCTCGCCTTCGAGGCCCTGCGGGCGGTCGACGAGCGGGACGCGTACGCCAACCTGGTGCTGCCCCCGCTGCTGCGGCAGGCGCGCGAGCGAGGCGACTTCGACGGGCGGGACGCGGCGCTCGCCACCGAGCTGGTCTACGGCACGCTGCGCCGCCAGGGCACCTATGACGCGATCATCGCGGCCTGTGTGGACCGGCCGCTGCGCGAGGTCGATCCGCCGGTGCTCGATGTGCTCAGCCTGGGCGCGCACCAGTTGCTGGGTACCCGGATCCCGACCCACGCCGCGGTGAGCGCGAGCGTGGAGCTGGCCCGGGTGGTGCTGGGCGACGGGCGCGCGAAGTTCGTCAACGCGGTGCTGCGGAAGATCGCCGCCGAGGATCTGGACGGCTGGCTGGCGCGGGTCGCCCCGGACTACGACGAGGACCCCGAGGACCACCTGGGCGTGGTCCACTCGCATCCGCGCTGGGTTGTCTCCGCGCTGTGGGACGCCCTCGGCGGCGGGCGGGCCGGGATCGAGGACCTGCTGGAGGCCGACAACGAGCGGCCCGAGGTGACGCTGGTGGCCCGGCCCGGCCGGGCGACCGCCGAGGAACTGCTTGACACGCTGGGCCCGGATCGAGGTGTTCCCGGTCGCTGGTCGCCGTACGCGGTGCGGCTGGCCGAGGGCGGCGAGCCCGGCGCGCTGGACCCGGTGCGTGAGGGACGCGTGGGGGTGCAGGACGAGGGCAGCCAGCTGGTCGCCATCGCCCTGGCGAACGCGCCGCTGGACGGGCCGGACGCCCGCTGGCTCGACGGCTGCGCCGGGCCGGGCGGCAAGGCCGCCCTGCTGGCCGCACTGGCCGCGCAGCGCGGAGCGGTGCTGGTCGCCTCGGAGAAGCAGCCGCACCGGGCCCGGCTGGTGGCCCGCGCGCTGGACGGCAACCCCGGCCCGTACCAGGTGATCGCGGCGGACGGGACGCGGCCCGCCTGGCTGCCGGGCACCTTCGACCGGGTCCTGGTCGACGTGCCGTGCAGCGGCCTGGGCGCGCTGCGGCGGCGGCCCGAGGCCCGCTGGCGGCGGCGGCCGGAGGATCTGGACGGCTTCGCCCCGCTCCAGCGTGGGCTGCTGCGGCAGGCACTGGATTCGGTGCGGGTCGGGGGAGTGGTGGGTTACGCGACCTGCTCGCCGCATCTGGCGGAGACCCGCGTGGTGGTCGAGGACGTGCTCAAGGGGCGCGGTGGGGCGCCGGTGGCGGCCGAGTGGATCGACGCGCGGCCGCTGATGCCGGGCGTGCCCGCGCTCGGGGACGGCCCGGACGTCCAGCTGTGGCCGCACCTGCACGGCACCGACGCGATGTATCTGGCGTTGCTGCGGCGTACGGGCTGACCGGACATCCTCTGGTCAGCCGCCCGGTTTCCCGGCGTGCTCCCGGGCCAGGGCGTGCGGCCACCACATCCGGGGGCCGATGTCCAGGAACAGCGCGGTGACCAGCACCGAACGCACGATGAAGGTGTCCAGCAGCACGCCCACCGCGACCGCGAAGCCGATCTCGGCGAATCCGGTGATGGGCAGGGTGGCCAGCGCGGCGAAGGTGCCGGCCAGGACGAGCCCGGCCGAGGTGATGACCGCGCCGGTCGCGGCGAGTGCGGTGAGGGTGCCCGGCCGGGTGCCCTGGCCGCGGGTCTCCTCCCGGATCCGGGTGGTCAGGAAGATGTTGTAGTCGATACCCAGGGCGACCAGGAAGACGAAGGCGAACAGCGGGAAGGCGGTGTCCTCGCCGGCGAAGTCGAAGGCGTAGCGGAACGCCAGGGCGCTGATGCCGAGCGCCGCCGCGTAGGAGAGCACCACGGTGGCGATCAGCAGCAGCGGGGCGATCAGGGCGCGCAGCAGCACGGCGAGGACGGCCAGGACCACCAGCAGCACCAGCGGGATGATCACCACGTTGTCGCGCGCGGAGGCGTCGTCGGCGTCCAGCTGGGCGGCGGTGCCGCCGCCCACCTTGGCCTCGGCACCCGGGACGGCGTGCGCCGCCTCCCGTACCCGTTCGACGGTGTCCTTGGCCGCGGAGCTGTCCGCCGGATCGGTCGCGGTCGCCTCGAACAGGGCCCGGCCGTCGTGCTCGGTGGCGACCCCGGGCGGACGGCCGACCGATCGCGGCTCGACGCCGTCGGTGCCGGCCACCGCGCGCTGCACCGCCCCCACCCGGTCCGCCCGGGCCACGATGACCAGCGGATCGCCGCTGCCCGCGGGGAAGTACCTGGCCGACACCTGCTGGCCGGTGATGGAGTCCTGGGTCTCGGTGAACGCGTCGGCGTTGCTGATGCCCGACGCCCGCAGCGCGAGGATGCCGCACGACAGACCGGCCAGCACCACCGCCGTCACCAGCCACACCGTGCGCGGGCGGTGTTCGATGCGGGACCCGATCCGGGCCCACATGCCGTGCTCGGTCGGTTCCGGCGACCCCTCGTGCGGCACCGCCGGCCAGAAGATCCACCGCCCGAAGATCACCAGCAGGGCGGGGAAGAGGGTCAGCATCGCCAGCAGTGCGACGGCCACGCCGATCGCGCAGACCGGGCCCAGGCCGCGGGTGGAGTTCATCTCCGCCACGAGCAGCACCAGCATGCTGATACCGACCGTCGAGCCGCTGGCCAGCACCGCGGGGCCCGCCCGGTGCAGGCCCAGGGCCATCGCCTCGTGCCGGTCGTGGTGGCGGCGCAGCTCCTCGCGGTAGCGGGCGACCAGCAGCAGCGCGTAGTCCGTGCCGGCGCCGAATACCAGTACGGTCAGGATGCCGGCGCTCTGCCCGTTGACCGTCAGCCCGGCGTGCTCGGCGAGCAGATAGATGATCGCCTGGGCGGTCAGCAGCGCTCCGACGACCGAGATCACCGGTATCAGCAGCAGCGACGGGCTGCGATAGGTGATCAACAGGGCCACGACCACCACTCCCAGCGCGGCGACCAGCAGGGTGGAGTCGATGCCCTCGAACGCCTTGGCGGTGTCGGCGGCGGTGCCGCCCGGGCCGGTGATGTGCACCTCCAGCCCGTCCCCGCTGCGGCCGGTGACCTCCCGGATGGAGTCGACGGCCGGCGAGATGCGCTCCCACCCCTCCTCGTCCATGGTGATCGGGACGAACATCTGGACGGCCCGCGGGGCCCGCTCCCGGTCGGGCACCGGACCGCGGGTCTCCCAGCCCCGGATCCCGTGGTCCCGCAGCTGCCGCACCTCGACCGCGGCCCGGGTGATGCGGTACTGGTCCGACGCGGTCAGCCCGCTGTCCCGCGCGTAGATCACCACGGCGTGGATGACCTCCGGACGGAAGTCCTCGGAGGCGTTCAGCACCTGGGTGGACTCGGCGCTGCCGGGCAGCCAGGAGCTGGCGTCGTTGTCCTCGGCGTCGCTGAGCTTCTGGGCCAGGGGCGCCAGGGCGACGATCGCGATCAGCCACAGCGCCACCGTCAGCCATTTGGTGCGCCGGCCGCAGACCAGCCAGCCCACTCCGCGTTGCCGTCCGTCCGCCATGACCATCCCTCGAGCCGGTGGACGCCGGCCCGAGAGGGCCGTGCCAAGCCCACAGTGGTCCCCGAGACTGCGCTGCGGCGACCGCCGGAACGCGGGAGGCGGTACTCCCGCTGCCACAGCAGGCCGACGGCCGTGGCACCCTTGGCGCCATGGCCGTTCAGATCAACCCCAGTATCCTCTCCGCCGACTTCTCGCGCCTGGCGGAGGAGGCAGCAGCCGTCCACGGCGCCGACTGGCTGCACGTCGACGTGATGGACAACCACTTCGTCCCCAACCTCACGCTCGGTGTGCCGATCGTGGAGTCGCTGAGCCGGGCCACCAGCACGCCGCTCGACTGCCACCTGATGATCGAGGACCCGGACCGCTGGGCCCCGGCCTACGTCGAGGCGGGCGCCGGCTCGGTCACCTTCCACGCGGAGGCGGC
Organism: Streptomyces sp. JLBT605; assembly: GCF_058215555.1. Classification (NCBI taxonomy): domain Bacteria; kingdom Bacillati; phylum Actinomycetota; class Actinomycetes; order Kitasatosporales; family Streptomycetaceae; genus Streptomyces; species Streptomyces sp. JLBT605. The sequence continues at coordinate 881,320 of NZ_CM177087.1, read as the reverse complement.
CGCCGCCCCGGTGCGGCTGGCGCGGGAGATCCGGGCCAAGGGTGCGCGGGCGTCCATGGCGCTCAAGCCGGCCACGCCCATCGAGCCGTACGAGGACCTGCTGCCCGAGCTGGACATGCTGCTGGTGATGACGGTCGAGCCCGGATTCGGCGGTCAGGCGTTCCTCGACATCATGCTGCCCAAGATCCGCCGCACCCGGGAGCTGATCTCCAAGCACGGCCTGGAGCTGTGGCTGCAGGTGGACGGCGGGGTCTCCGCGTCCACCATCGAGCGCTGCGCCGAGGCGGGCGCCGATGTCTTCGTGGCCGGATCCGCGGTGTACGGGGCGCAGGACCCGGCGGAAGCCGTTCGTGGCCTGCGTGAACAGGCGAAGGCGGCGACGGCCGGCGCCGCCTGGGCGTGCGGCCATTGAGCCACCGCCAGATGAACGCAAGGGTGAAGGGCATCTTGGAACCGCCGTTTCTGACAGGATGACGGTGAGTCCAGAACGTGAACAGTGAGGAGACCGCGGTGTCGACGGGCGGCCGTTCAGCCACGCGGATGGGACCCGCCGAACTGGTGCAGGCGGCCGCCATGGCGCGCCGCTTCTACCTTGAGGGCAAGTCCAAGATCCAGATCGCCGAGGAGTTCGGCGTCAGCCGCTTCAAGGTCGCTCGGGTGCTCGAGACGGCGCTCGAGCGCGATCTGGTGCGCATCGAGATCCGCGTGCCCGCCGAGCTGGACGCGGAGCGCTCCGACGCGCTGCGCGCCCGCTACGGCCTGCGGCACGCCGTCGTCGTGGAGTCCCCGGCCGACGCCGAGGACACCGCCGCCGGCGGGGGCACCTCCACGGACCCGGAGAACCTCGGAGAGGTCGCCGCCGACCTGCTCGGCGAGCTGGTCGCCGAGGGCGATGTGCTCGGGCTGGCCTGGGGCCGGTCCACCATCCACATGGCCGCGGCGCTGCACCGGCTGCCGCCGTGCACCGTCGTCCAGCTCACCGGCGTCTACGACGCGGGCACGGCCGAGCGCGGCTCGGTCGAGGCGGTGCGCCGGGCCGCCCAGGTCGCCGGCGGCGAGGCGCACCCGATCTACGCCCCGATGCTGCTGCCGGACTCCGCGACCGCTGCCGCGCTGCGCGGGCAGACCGGGATCGCCCGAGCCTTCGAGTACTTCGACAAGGTCACCGTCGCCGCCGTGTCCATCGGCTCCTGGGAGGCGGGCATCTCCACGGTGTACGACATGCTCAGCGAGGAGGAGCGGGCGCACTACGCCTCCCTCGGCGCCGCCGCCGAGATGTCCGCCCACCTCTTCGACACCGAGGGCCGCCGGATCGGCCGCGACCTGGGCGAGCGGTGCATCACGGTGGAGGCCGACCGGCTGCGCCGCATCCCGGAGGTCGTCGCCATCGCGGGCGGCCGCCGCAAGGCCGCGGCGATCGGCGCGGTGCTCCGGTCCGGGCTGGTGACCAGCCTGGTGACGGACACCGCGGCCGCCGACTTCCTGCTGACCGAGACGGGCCCGGGGCCGCGGCCCGCGCTGGACCGGGCCGACCCGGACGGCTCCTGACAGACGCCTCGAGTCCCGGCTTGAGGGGTGTACGCCGCCCGGCCCGTACCGCGGGCCGGGCGCTCGCGTCCCCGGCTCCGACGGACGCATGCGTTCACCTTGTGAAGCCTTGGGAAGCCTTGGGCGAAGCTACAGACGAGGGCCGCCGCCGTTCGGACGAAGCCATGGAAATGCCGTCCGAAGTCTCGGAATCCTGGCGGAATCATGGATGATTGGTCCAGGAGCCGCAGCCTGATCCGATGCCGGTTCTGAGCTGACTTCCCGCCCGCTGCCCAGCAAAATCGCAGGTGAGAGAGTTAGCATGCGTTTTCTGAACGACTCCAAGCCCTCGTACGACCTGACGTACGACGATGTGTTCATGGTGCCGAGCCGCTCCGCGGTCGGCTCGCGGCAGGGTGTCGACCTGTCCGCGCAGGACGGCACCGGCACCACCATCCCGCTGGTCGTCGCCAACATGACCGCGATCGCCGGTCGCCGGATGGCCGAGACGGTCGCCCGCCGCGGTGGCCTGGTCGTCATCCCGCAGGACATCCCGATCGATGTCGTCACCGAGGTCATCGGCTGGGTCAAGAGCCGCCACCTGGTGCTCGACACCCCCATCGTCCTCTCCCCGACCGCCACCGTGGCCGACGCGCTGTCCCTGCTGCCGAAGCGGGCGCACGGCGCCGGCGTGGTGGTCGAGGACGGCCGGCCGGTCGGCGTGGTGACCGAGTCGGACCTGACCGGGGTGGACCGCTTCACCCAGCTGACCGAGGTCATGTCCAAGGACCTGCTGCTGCTCGACGCGGACCTCGACCCGCGCGAGGCGTTCAACCAGCTCGACGCCGCCCACCGCAAGCTCGCCCCCGCGGTCGACAAGGACGGCAAGCTCGTCGGCATCCTCACCCGCAAGGGCGCGCTGCGCGCCACCCTCTACACCCCCGCGGTCGACGCCGCCGGCCGGCTGCGGATCGCGGCCGCCGTCGGGATCAACGGCGATGTCGCCGGGCGCGCCAAGGCGCTGCTGGAGGCCGGGGTGGACACCCTGGTGGTGGACACCGCCCACGGGCACCAGGAGTCGATGATCAGCGCGCTGAAGGCGGTGCGCGGCCTCGACCCGCAGGTGCCGATCGTGGCGGGCAACGTGGTCGCCGCCGAGGGTGTGCGGGACCTCATCGAGGCCGGCGCCGACATCATCAAGGTCGGCGTGGGCCCCGGCGCCATGTGCACCACCCGGATGATGACCGGCGTGGGCCGGCCGCAGTTCTCCGCGGTGCTGGAGTGCGCCGCCGAGGCGCGCAAGTTCGGCAAGCACGTGTGGGCGGACGGCGGCGTCCGGCACCCGCGTGACGTGGCGATGGCGCTCGCCGCCGGTGCCTCCAACGTCATGGTCGGTTCCTGGTTCGCGGGCACCTACGAGTCGCCGGGCGACCTCCAGCACGCCGCGGACGGGCGCCCGTACAAGGAGAGCTTCGGCATGGCCTCCGCGCGCGCGGTGCGCAACCGCACCGCCGAGGAGTCGGCCTACGACCGGGCGCGCAAGGCGCTGTTCGAGGAGGGCATCTCCACCTCCCGGATGTTCCTGGACCCGGCCCGGCCGGGTGTCGAGGACCTGATCGACTCGATCATCGCCGGGGTGCGCAGCTCCTGCACCTACGCCGGAGCCGGCTCGCTGGAGGAGTTCCACGAGCGGGCCGTCGTCGGGGTGCAGAGCGCGGCCGGCTACGCCGAGGGCAAGCCGCTGCACGCCAGCTGGACCTGATCCGCGGGCGCCGTCCCGGGCGGACGGCACAAGCGAAGAACGCCGGGTGGTCCGGCTCCGCGAGGGTGCGGGGCCGGACCACCCGGCGTTCGCCGTTCGCCGGTACGGCGCGGCTTCAGCTCCGCTCCGGGCCGCGCTGGCGGGGCAGCGCGTGCCGGGGCGGGTTGTTGAGCGTGATCTGCCGGACCAGCTGGTGGAAGGAGACCAGCGCCGCCAGCGGCGGAAGCGCGGCGACCGACACCCCGGGCAGCGTCTTGGGCGCGTGGGCGACGCACAGCAGCACCGCGATCGCGGAGAAGAGCACCACCACGGCCCAGGAGTGCCCGGCCCCGCGGTGGTGCAGCGCGGCCCGCAGCACCGACAGCGAGGCGACCAGCCACGGCCCGTAGACCAGCAGCGGCCACCAGTCGGCCAGCGATTCGGTGGTGCTCGGCACGGCCAGGAAGCGCAGCGGACCGTAGGAGATCATCCCGCTGAGCACGCTCAGCATGGCGACGATCGCCGCGGTGATCGCGGCGAAGATCAGACTGGCCAGCTGGAGCCAGGGCATCACCGGCAGCCGGAAGCGGACCCGACGCCGCCGCCCGCGCCCCTTGACCGTGGCGGCATGGTGCCGGCGGATCGGTTCGGCGGCTTGCGTGTGCTCCTCGGTGGAGCTCCGCAGCAGCCGCGCCAGGTCTCCTTCGAGATCCCACCGGCTGTCCAGCGTCTCCGGGTCCGGCAGCGGCAGGCTGTGGATGTCGTACTCGGCGGCGAAGTCCAGCCGCTCTTCAGGGGGCCCATGGCCGGCGGGTTGGGACCCGTAGCCGGTCTGTCCCGGAGGGGGGTACGTCATGGTTATACGCCCGGTTCGGTCGTCGTACGGCACCGGGTGACGCCGGTGCCGATGGGGTGGTGGTCCGCGATCCGCTGGCTCTCTCTCGTCGTCACGTCCCACCAACGACGGCCAAAATGGTGGCGTATCGCTGCATTCGGGTGAAATAACGCACCCAGTCGGGTGTGCGGGGGGCTTGCAACGAATCCTCGCGCGCGACCCCTGCACGCAACGTTCGTATACGTATGCGCAATAATGATGCATTACGAGCGCGCAACCCAACTCGTAGGGTCTTGCGCTGTACGTGGAGTAGTGGCGGAGACCGTCAGCTCGGCGGTCCCCACCAGCGTGGTTCCTTGATCCAAGCCCACGCCCGGGCGTCCGCCGTGGGTCGCCGCCGTGCCGACCCCCCGACCGGCAGCGATGAAGGAGCCACTCAAGTGTTGGACCACGGTGTAGCCGCGCCCACCGGCGGTCGGCGTACCCCCGAGCCCCAGGGGCTGGGTGCCCGGCTGCTGCGTCGCAAGCCCGTCGAGCGGCTGGTCGCCGAAGGCGGCCAGGGTGAGGGCGGCACGCTGCGGCGCTCGCTCGGCGTGTGGCAGCTGACCATGATCAGCATAGGCGCGACGCTGGGCACCGGCATCTTCGTGGTGCTCGGCGAGGCCGTCCCGGACGCCGGGCCCGCGGTCGTCGTCTCCTTCGTGATCGCCGGCCTGACCGCGCTGTTCTCCGCGCTGTCCTACGCCGAGCTGGCGGGCACCATCCCGGTCGCCGGATCCTCCTACTCCTACACCTACGCCACCCTGGGCGAGCTGGTCGCCTGGATCTGCGGCTGGTGCCTGATCCTCGAGTACGGCGTGTCCGTGGCGGCGGTGGCCGTCGGCTGGGGCCAGTACCTCAACGAACTGCTCGACGGCACCCTCGGTTTCACCATCCCCGACGCCCTGGCCAACCCGCCGGGCGAGGACGGCGGCATCTTCAACCTGCCCGCGCTGCTCGTGGTGCTGCTGGCCATGGCCTTCCTGCTGGGCGGGGCCAAGGAGTCCGCCCGCGCCAACACGATCATGGTCGGGGTGAAGATCGCGGCACTGCTGCTCTTCTGCGGCGTCGCCTACACCGGCATCCGGGCCGGGAACTACACGCCGTTCATGCCCATGGGCATGGCGGGCGTCAGCGCCGCCGGTGCCACGCTGTTCTTCTCGTACATCGGATTCGACGCCGCCTCCACCGCGGGCGAGGAGGCCAAGAACCCGCAGCGGGACCTGCCGCGCGCGATCATGCTCTCCCTCGTCATCGTCACCGCGCTGTACTGCCTGGTCGCCGCCGTCGCTGTGGGCGCCCTGCCGTGGCGCCAGTTCGACGGCACCGAGGCCACCCTCGCCGGGATCATGGAGGACGTCACCGGGCAGGGCTTCTGGGCCGTCCTGCTGGCCGCCGGAGCGGTCGTCGCCATCGCGTCCGTCGTGCTGACCGTGCTCTACGGCCAGACCCGCATCCTCTTCGCGATGTCCCGGGACGGTCTGATGCCGACGATCTTCTCCAAGGTCCACCCGCGCACCGGCACCCCGCGCGCCAACACGGTGATCGTTTCGGTGTTCTGCGGCGTGCTCGCCGCGGCGGTCCCGCTGGCCCAGCTGGCGGACGCCACCAGCATCGGCACCCTCTTCGCCTTCGCCCTGGTCAACGTCGCGGTGATCGTGCTGCGCCGCACCCGCCCGATGATGAAGCGCACCTTCCGGGTGCCGATGTCCCCGCTCTTCCCCATCATCGGCTTCGGGCTGTGCGTGTGGATGATGAACGGCCTGGACACCATCACCTGGATGGTCTTCGGGGGCTGGATGGCCGTCGGTCTGGTCGTCTACTTCGGCTACGGGATGCGCCACTCCCGGCTGTCGGTCCCCGACAGCCCGGCCGACGCCGCGTAGCGGTCCGCCCGGTGTGACGCGAAGCCCCCTCGCCGGATCCTCCTGGGTCCCGGCGAGGGGGCTTTCGGCGTCAGCGCGCGAGCGTGTAGGTGATCTCGGAGTCATCGCAGCCCCGCGCCATGGCGCGCAGCTCGGTCACCTCGCGCTGATCGGCCGACAGCCCCCAGCGGGCCTTGGTCCGCAGCCAGTCCCGCAGATAGTGACAGTGGGCGCCGGCCAGCGCGGGCTTCCAGTCGGCCGGGTCCTTGTCGGCCTTCTGCCTGTTCTGCTGGGCCGTCACCGCCACCAGCGAACTGGACTGGTCCAGGTCGTTGGCGTACGCCTTGCGCTCTTCCGCGGACCAGTACCGGGCGCCGCTGCCCCACGCCTCCTTCAGCGGCACCATGTGGTCGATGTCCAGCCCACTGGCGTCCCTGACGACCTGGCCGTCGTAGTACGAGTACCACTGGCCGCCTTCGATGCTGCACCGCCCGGTCACCGTGGGCGCCTCGACCGCCTCCTCCAGCAGCACCTCGGCGCGGGTGTCGCAGCCGTCGCGGTCCTGGTCGATCCAGTGGGTGAACTTGCTGCGCGCGTACCCGTCGTTCCCTTCCGGCTCCACCGGCAGGTCCGCGATGGCCTGCTGGACCGTGGTGGTCACCGTGTCGCCGGGAGCGGCACCCGCGGGAGCCGCCGCTCCGACGACCGCCGCGGTGACGACGCCACCGATGGTCAGCGTCCTGGCCATGCCCATCCATGCACCTCCTGTCATATTTACTGACAAAAGAGGCATACCGGGCGGGCGTCGTCATCCAGCCACACGCGAGCGGAGATCGCTCGTGCGTACCAATGTGTTCTACTTCCGATACGGGACGCGACGGTCCCGACCGGCCCCCGCAAGACGTCATTCGAACGAGAAGTGATCCACCCGCAGTGCGACTGAACGAACTCGATGAACGCATCGTCCATGCCCTCGCCGAGGATGCGCGGCGCAGTTACGCCGACATCGGCGCCGAGGTCGGGCTCTCCGCGCCCGCGGTGAAGCGGCGGGTGGACCGGCTGCGCGCCGAGGGCGCCATCACCGGCTTCACCGTGCGGGTGGACCCGGCGGCGCTCGGCTGGGAGACCGAGGGCATGGTGGAGCTCTACTGCCGGCACAACACCTCGCCCGAGGACATCCGGCGCGGGCTGTCCCGCTACCCGGAGGTGGTGTCGGCGTCGACCGTCACCGGCGACGCGGACGCGATCGTGTCGGTGTTCGCCTCGGACATGCGGCACTTCGAGCGGGTCCTGGAGCGGATCGCGGGGGAGCCGTTCGTGGAGCGCACCAAGTCGGTGCTGGTCCTCTCACCGCTGCTGCGCCGGTTCAGCTCGGGGGCTCCCGGGTAGACGGCGTCTTCTCCTCTCGGGATCACCATCCCGCCGTTTTGTCACCGGGGCAGGGGTAACCCGGTCGGTGGGGTGACAACCGACCGAAGGAGGACGCAGTGATCACCAGGGAGCAGATCCCGGCGGTGCTCGATCACCCCGTCTACGACACGGAGGGCACCAAGATCGGGAACGCCAAGCACGTCTTCCTCGACGACGTCACCGGCAAGCCGGACTGGGTCAGCGTGCGGACCGGGCTGTTCGGCATGAGCGAGTCGTTCGTGCCCATCCAGGAAGCGCGGCTGGTCCAGGATCACCTCGAAGTGCCCTTCACCAAGAGCAAGGTGAAGGGCGCTCCGCATGTCGACGTCGACTCCGGCGGCCACCTGTCGGTGGATGAGGAACGGAAGCTGTACCGCCACTACGGCCTGGAGTGGGCAACCACCACCGGCCCCGAGGCCGGCGGCCCCGGCATGGGCGGGATGGGCGGCGGCCCAGAGACGGGCGGCACCGGCCGGGCGGCCACTGCCCCGCCCCCCGACCAGACCATGGGCCGTGGCCCGCAGCCGGAACGAGCCAAGATGACCGAGCCGTACCCCGGCGCGGGCATGGGCTCTCCCGGCGCGGCCGAAGGCACCGGTACCGGCATGAGCCCAGGCCGCGGCATGGGCGCCGGAGACACCCCCGAGACGCCCGGTGAGTCGATGGGTGGCACCCGCAAACGGCCGGACGAAACCGACGAAGGCGAGGGCGGCCCCAGGCCCATGCCGTAACGCCTGCCCCTCCCGCCGGAGGCTAGCGGTCGTACGACGGCGGAAGGGGGCATACCGGGGCACCCCCCCCCGCAGGACGGCGAACCAATCGAGTCCACTTCCCGAGCGAGCAGTCAGGTTCGCCGTCTGTGGGGGCACCCCCGGACGGAGTCTGGGGGAGAGGTGCCCCGGTGGGCCCCCGACCCACCGGGAGTATTGCTCTCACCGCAACACCCCCACGGATACTTGCGTCATGCGCAATGAAGCTGGTGGGAGCACCCCCCAGAGACAACCCCTGGATCTGAATCTGCTGATCGCGCTGGACGCGCTGCTCGCCGAGGAGAGCGTCACCGGTGCCGCCGACCGCCTCGGTCTCTCCGGCCCGGCGATGAGCCGCACCCTCGGCCGCATCCGGCGCGCCCTAGGCGACCCGGTCCTGGTGCGGGCCGGCCGCCACATGGTCCCCACCCCCCGCGCGCTGGCCATCCGCGCCGAGGTCGGCCGGCTGGTCGAGGACGCCCGGTCGCTGTTCGCCGCCGGATCGCCCGCGAACCCCGCCACTCTCACCCGGGCCTTCACCCTCAGCGCCTACGACGGACATGTGGTGGCCTTCGGCCCCGGTCTCCTGGAGCGCACCGCCCGCACCGCCCCCGGGGTCGCGCTGCGCTTCCTCGCCGAGGGCTCGGACGCGGTGCCCTCCCTCCGCGACGGCACCGTCGACCTGGAGATCGGGGTCATCGACCGCAACGAGCCGGAGATCCGCATCGAATCGCTGCTCGAGGACCGGATGGTCGGGCTCGTCCGCCCCGGCCACCCGCTCAGCCAGGGCCGGGTGACCGTGCAGCGCTTCGCGGCCGCCCAGCACCTGGCCGTCTCCCGGCGCGGGCGGCTCTCCGGCCCGGTCGACGCGGCGCTGGCCGCACGCGGCCTGCGCCGCCGGGTCGTCGGCACCGCACCCACCTTCGCCGCCTCGCTCTTCATGCTGCTCCGCGGCGACGTGGTCGGGTTCGCCGCCGAGCGGATCGACGCGGCCGCGATCGCCGCGCTGGGGCTGGTCACCTTCGAGGTCCCGCTGGAGCTGCCGCCGCTGCCGATCGCCATGGCCTGGCACCCACGGCAGGACGCGGACGGCGGCCACCAGTGGCTGCGCGGGCTGGTCCGCGATGTGGTCCACGACACTCTCGGAGGCTCCACGCAATGAATCGCCGCCCATCGGCCGGTACGCGAAACGAATCGACAGCCAGTCCGCAATGGTCGCGCCTTGTCCGGAAATCGACGCGGACCGTACCGTCTTTACGTCCCCCTGACGGCCCGTGTCCCGCCCGAGGTCTGCCATGCCGCCGCTGCGCACCGCCCTGCTCCAGAGCTCCGGTCACCCCGGCGACGTCGCCCACAACCTCAAGGCCCTGGACCAGGCAGTGGCCGAGGCGGCCGAGGCCGGCGCCCGGCTGCTGGTGACCTCCGAGATGTTCCTCACCGGCTACGCCATAGGCGACGACGTGCAGCGGCTGGCCGAGCCCGCCGACGGACCGTCCGGCCAGGCCATCGCCGAGATCGCCCGCCGCCACGGCGTCGCCGTCCTGTACGGCTACCCCGAGCGGGCCGGCGAGGTCGTCCACAACTCGGCGCGGCTGATCGGCCGCGACGGCACGGCGCTGGCGAACTACCGCAAGACCCATCTCTTCGGCTGCTTCGAGAACGAGCAGTTCACCCCCGGTGACACCCCGGTCGTCCAGGCCGAGCTCGACGGGCTGCGGATCGGCATCATGATCTGCTACGACGTGGAGTTCCCGGAGAACGTCCGCGCCCACGCACTGGCCGGCACCGATCTGCTGCTGGTGCCCACCGCCCAGATGCACCCCTTCCAGTTCGTCGCCGAACAACTCGTGCCGGTCCGGGCCTTCGAGAACCAGATGTACATCGCGTACGTCAACCGCACCGGCCCGGAGGGCGAGTTCGAGTTCGTCGGACTGAGCTGCCTGGCGAGCCCTGACGGCGCCACCCGCACCCGCGCCGGCCGCGGCGAGGAGACGGTGGTCGGCGAGGTCGACCCCGAGCTGCTCGCCGCCTCCCGCGAGAACAACCCCTATCTGCGCGACCGCCGCCCCGGGCTGTACGCGTCGCTCATCTGAACCGGATCCTTCCGGCCCCGTCCCCTCCCCAGTTCGACCGCGCAAGGAGTCCGTACCCGATGACGTCCACGGTGCCCACGGCCGTCCACGACGACCACGAGCGGCAGCAGGAGTCCGCTCTGCCGCCGATCACCATGTTCGGCCCGGACTTCCCCTACGCCTATGACGACTTCCTGGCCCACCCGGCCGGTCTCGGCCAGGTGCCGGCCACCGAGCACGGCACCGAGGTCGCCATCATCGGCGGTGGCCTGTCCGGCATCGTCGCGGCGTACGAGCTGATGAAGATGGGCTGCAAGCCCGTCGTCTACGAGGCCGACCAGATCGGCGGACGGCTGCGCACCGTCGGCTTCGAGGGCCCGCAGACCGAGGGTCTGACCGCGGAGATGGGCGCGATGCGCTTCCCGCCGAGCTCCACCGCCCTCCAGCACTACATCGACCTGGTGGACCTCAAGACGGCGCCGTTCCCCAACCCGCTGGCCCCGGACACCCCCTCGACCGTCGTCGACCTCAAGGGCGAGTCGCACTACGCGGAGAGCATCGACGACCTGCCGCAGGTGTACCGCGATGTGATGGACGCCTGGAACGCCTGTCTGGAGGAGGGCGCGGACTTCTCCGACATGAACCGCGCCATGCGCGAGCGCGACGTCCCGCGGATCCGCGAGATCTGGGCCAAGCTCGTCGAGAAGCTCGACAACCAGACCTTCTACGGCTACCTCTGCGACTCCGAGGCGTTCAAGTCCTTCCGGCACCGCGAGATCTTCGGCCAGGTCGGCTTCGGCACCGGCGGCTGGGACACCGACTTCCCCAACTCCATCCTGGAGATCCTGCGCGTCGTCTACACCGAGGCCGACGACCACCACCGCGGCATCGTCGGCGGCAGCCAGCAGCTTCCGCTGCGGCTGTGGGAGCGCGAGCCCGGCAAGATCACGCACTGGGAGCAGGGCACCTCGCTGGCGAAGCTGCACGGCGGCGAGCCGCGCCCGGCCGTCACCCGGCTGCACCGCACCGCGGGCAACCGGATCACCGTGACCGACGCCTCCGGCGACATCCGCACCTACCGGGCGGCCGTCTTCACCGCCCAGTCCTGGATGCTGCTGTCGAAGATCGAGTGCGATGACTCGCTCTTCCCCATCGACCACTGGACGGCGATGGAGCGCACCCACTACATGGAGTCCTCCAAGCTCTTCGTCCCGGTGGACCGCCCGTTCTGGCTGGACAAGGACGAGGAGACCGGCCGTGACGTGATGTCGATGACGCTCACCGACCGGATGACCCGCGGCACCTACCTGCTGGACAACGGCCCGGACCGGCCCGCCGTCATCTGCCTCTCGTACACCTGGTGCGACGACAGCCTCAAGTGGCTGCCGCTCTCCGCGAACGAGCGGATGGAGGTCATGCTGAAGTCGCTGTCGGAGATCTATCCGAAGGTCGACATCCGCAAGCACATCATCGGCAACCCGGTGACCGTCTCCTGGGAGAACGAGCCCTACTTCATGGGCGCGTTCAAGGCCAACCTGCCCGGCCACTACCGCTACCAGCGCCGCCTGTTCACCCACTTCATGCAGGACCGGCTGCCGGAGGACAAGCGCGGCATCTTCCTCGCCGGTGACGACATCTCCTGGACGGCGGGCTGGGCCGAGGGCGCCGTGACGACCGCGCTCAACGCCGTGTGGGGCGTGATGCACCACCTCGGCGGGGCCACGGACGCCACCAACCCCGGCCCCGGCGACGTCTACGACGAGATCGCGCCGGTGGAGCTGCCGGAGGACTGACCTCCGCGTCCCACCCCACCCATGAACCCGGGCCGCTGCCAGGCGCTTGACGTTTGGCAGCGGCCCGCATCCAATCCGCCACCGGCCACCGGCCACCGGCCACCGGCCACCGGCCACCGGCCACCGGCCACCGGCCCACCCGGCTTCCGGTGCGCCACGCGGCCCGTGTGTTCAGCGCAGCGGGGTGAGCAGGAAGCGGCCGATCATGCCGACGCCGGTGTCGATGCGCTCGGCGAACTCCGCGGCCAGTTCGGGGAGCTTCCGCAGCCCCCACATGCCCCGGAACGACGCCCAGGCCGCGTCCCGGGCGCGCTCCAGGCTCCAGGAGCCCACCACATGGGTGAGCGGATCGGCCACGTCCAGCAGATCCGGGCCGGGCATCAGCTCCTCCCTGATCCGCTCCTCCATGGCGACCAGCAGATCGCCGACCCGGTCGAAGTCGCCCTCCAGGGCGTGCGGTTCGAGTCCCCGCGCCCGGCAGGTGTCGACCAGGGCCAGCGCCAGATCGTGCCCGATATGCGCGTTGATGCCCGCCAGGGCGAACTGCACCGGCCGGACGGCCGGATGGGCGCGCGCTTGGAAGAGCGGGCGCCAGCAGGCCGGCGGCCGCCGCCCGGTCGCGGCGGCGTCCACCGCGACCAGATAACGGGCGGCGAACCGGACGGCGAGGTCCTCCGCGCGCCCCGGATCCGGGAAGTACCCCTCTCCCAGCCGGCGGCCGACCTCGTCCGTGACCGACAGATACACCTGGTTGAAGACCGCCACTCCGTCCCGGGGCGGCAGTGCGGAATCGAGCTCGCGCATGCGCGCGACCACCGCGTCCACGCTGTCCGCGGTGCGGGGCATCGGTTCTGGCTGCGCGGGGATGCGGGGGATCTGCGGAAGAGTGTGCTCCTCGGCCGGGTTCATGGCACCCAGCGTCCCAGCGGCGGTCCGCCCCGGGCCGCGATGCGGCCCCGCTTCCCCGGAACGGACTAACGTCCCTCTGCGTCAGGCCGTTTCGCGGTCGTACGCGCTGGTGCCCCCGTCCAGCAGGGGTTCCTGCTGCTTCAGATGGGCCGGGGCCAGCGCGCGCAGCACGTGGTAGCCGGTGATGACGACGATCGTGCCGAGCGCGATCCCGCTGAGCTCGAAGTTGTCGCTGATCTTCAGGCCGACGCCCCCGACGCCGATGATGACCCCCGCCGCCACCGGCACCAGGTTCAGCGGATTGCGCAGGTCCACCGCGTTGTGCACCCAGATCTGCGCGCCGAGCAGCCCGATCATGCCGTAGAGGATCACGGTGATCCCGCCGAGCACGCCCCCGGGGATCGCCGCCACGACCGCGCCGAACTTGGGGCAGAGGCCGAAGAGCAGCGCGAAGCAGGCGGCGGCCCAGTACGCGGCCGTGGAGTAGACGCGGGTGGCCGCCATGACGCCGATGTTCTCGGAGTACGTGGTGGTGGCCGGGCCGCCCACCGCGGTGGAGAGCATGGTGGCCGCGCCGTCCGCCGCGATGGCCGTGCCCAGCGTGTCGTCCAGCGGGTCGTCGATCATCTCGCCGACCGCCTTCACATGCCCCGCGTTCTCCGCGATCAGCGCGATCACCACCGGCAGCGCCACCAGGATCGCCGACCAGGAGAAGCTCGGCGCGTGCAGCGAGGGCAGCCCGATCCAGTCCGCCTTGCCCACCGCGGACAGGTCCAGCCGCCAGTGGTCCACGGCCTCCGCGCCGCCGTTCACCGAGTGGATCTTGCCGAAGATCCGGTCCAGCGACCAGGAGAGGACGTAGCCGAAGACCAGTCCGAGGAAGATCGCGACGCGGGACCAGAAGCCGCGCAGGCAGACCACGGCGAGCCCGGTGAACAGCATGGTCAGCAGCGCGGTCCACTGGTCGGCCGGCCAGTAGACGCGGGCGGTGACCGGCGCCAGGTTGAAGCCGATCAGCATCACCACGGCACCGGTGACGACCGGCGGCATCGTCGCGTGGATGATCCGCGCGCCGAAGCGCCGCACCGCCAGCCCGCTGAGGAACAGCACCGCGCCGACCACCAGGATCGCGCCCGTCACCGCCGCGGTCCCGCCGCCCTGGGCGCGGATGACCGCGGCCACTCCGACGAACGACAGGCTGCACCCGAGGTAGCTGGGCACCCGGCCGCGGGTGGCCAGCAGGAAGAGCATGGTGGCGACACCCGACATCATGATGGCGAGATTCGGGTCGAGTCCCATCAGAACGGGTGCGACGAACGACGCCCCGAACATGGCCACCACATGCTGGGCGCCCAGCCCGGCCGTCCTCGGCCACGACAGCCGCTCGTCCGGTCTGACCACGGCTCCCGGGGCGGGGGTGCGCCCGTCGCCGTGCAGGGTCCAGCGCACGCCCAGGCCCATGACTGCTCCACTTCTGCTGCTCTTCAGATGATCGGACCTATGTTAGTGGCCAGTAAGTGAGCCGCTGCCTGCGATGGATAGGCGCAACCTGCTCGATCCCTGGAAATCGCAGGCCAGGAGCTGGGTTTCCTTGAGAATGAGCTTCGGTGCGGAGTTTCGGTGGCGGGAAATGCCCGGGTCAGACGGCGAGCCGCAGGCCGAGCAGGCGCTCCAGCGCCCGCTCCCCCTCGGCGCTCACCCGCAGCGCCCGCGCGCTTCCGATCCGCACGCACCAGCCGGCGTCCAGCGCATGACGGCACAGCGCCGCCCCGGCCACACCCGCCAGATGGGGCTTGCGTTCCGTCCAGTCCAGACAGCCTCGGGCCAGCGGCCGGCGGCCACGCGGGGCAGCCGCCAGGTCCACACCCAGCTCCCGGAACCACGCCAGGCCCGCGTCGGTCAGCGCGAACCCGGTCGTCTGCTGCACCAGGCCGCGCTCGACCATCGCCTCGGTGATGCCGGTGCCGAGCCGGCCGGCGAGGTGGTCGTAGCAGGTACGGGCCCGCGCCATGGCACTGCTCGCACCGGCCGCCCGCAGGGTGCGCGGGGCGGCTCCGGGCGCGGCGTGCGCCGACAGGTCCTCGATGAGCTGCGCCACCTCCGCATCGGCCAGCCGTACGTACCGGTGGCGCCCCTGCCGCTCCTGCGCGAGCAGCCCGCCCTCGACCAGACGGCTGAGGTGCTCGCTGGCCGTGGAGGCGGCGACGCCCGCGTGGCGGGCCAGCTCACCGGCGGTCCAGGCCCGGCCGTCGAGCAGGGCGAGCAGGAAGGCGGCCCGCGTCTCGTCCGCCAGCAGCGCGGCGAACCGGGCCAGCCGTGGGCCACCGGAGGAGAGCTCGGGGTGCGTCATGCCCTCATCATGCCCGCGGGACACTTCGGCGACCGCCGAAATCTCCCGCCTCCTCGCTCCGGTCGCCTCGCCCGCGCGGCCCGGTGCCGCGGCGCAGCACGGCGGCGCCCGGCACCAGCCCCAGGGCCAGCCCGGTGACCAGGACGAAGGAGACCGTCAGCGAGGTGAGGTCGGCGAGGGAGCCCATCGCCGCCGGGGCGATCAGCCCCGAGGTGTAGGTGATGGTGGCGACCCCGGCTATCGACTGGCTGGGCGCCGGCCCCCCAGCGGAGCCGCGGGGCTCCCCGTCCCGCTGCTTCCCCAGCCTTCGGCCGGGGGTGCCCCCATCTCGCTCCTCCCCCAGCCTTCGGCCGGGGGTGCCCCCATCTCGCTCCTCCCCCAGCCTTCGGCCGGGGGTGCCCCCATCTCGCTGCTTCCCCAGCCTTCGGCCGGGGGTGCCCCCATCTCGCTTCGCTCG
This sequence comes from Streptomyces sp. JLBT605, assembly GCF_058215555.1. Classification (NCBI taxonomy): domain Bacteria; kingdom Bacillati; phylum Actinomycetota; class Actinomycetes; order Kitasatosporales; family Streptomycetaceae; genus Streptomyces; species Streptomyces sp. JLBT605. The sequence continues at coordinate 865,573 of NZ_CM177087.1, read as the reverse complement.
CCCGGCGGCGGCGAAGGCGAGCGGCACCACCACGGCGATGCCCAGGCCGATGAAGGCGAAGCCGCCGACCGCGACCGCCGCCCCCGGTGCCGTCACCACCACCAGCCCGCCCAGGGTGGCGAGGACACCGCCGGCCCGCACGGTACGTACCGGGCCGAGCCGGCCCACCACCGCGTCCCCGGCCAGCCGGGCGGCGGCCATGGTGCAGGCGAACGCGGTGGTACAGGCGGCCGCGACGCCGGGGGAGGAGCCCAGCACCTCGCGCAGATAGACCGCCGACCAGTCCAGACTCGCCCCCTCCGCGAAGACCGCGCAGAAGCCGACCGCCCCGATGGCCAGCGCGGAGCGCGGCGGCAGGGCGAAGCGCGGTGGCGGGTGCTCGTCCGGAGGACTGCGCAGGTCCGGCACCCAGCGGCAGACGACCATCCCGAGGGCGGTGAGCGCGGCGGCCGCGGCCCCCAGGTGCAGCCGCGCGTCCGTGCCGGTGTGCGCGGCGACGGTGCCCGCCGCCGAGCCGAGCAGCGCCCCCACGCTCCACATGCCGTGCAGGCCGGACATGATGGACCTGCCCAGGCGCTCCTCGATCTCCACGCCCAGCGCGTTCATCGCCACATCCGCCATGCCGGAGGCCGCGCCGTAGACGAACAGCGCGCCGCACAGCCACACCAGGCCAGGGGAGAGCGGGGGCAGCGCCAGTGACGCGCACCACAGGGCGAGCAGTCCGCGCAGTGCGGCCCGCGCGCCGAAGCGGTGGCTGATCCGGCCGGCCAGGGGCATCGCGACCGAGGAGCCGATCGCGGGGAAGGCGAGTGCCAGGCCGAGCGCGCCCGCGCTGATGTCCAAGTGCTCCTGGAGCCAGGGGACGCGGGTGGCGAAGTTGCCGGTGACGGTGCCATGCACCGCGAAGACCGCCGCGACGGCGAGGCGCGCCCGCCGCACCTCGGGCACCCCCGGCCCGCCCGCGGACCCGGTCGCACTGGTGTCCATCCGCCGTCCCCTCCCGCACCGGCCGGTACCGGCCCGCTGGGCAAGCCTGCCCGGCGAACGCGTTTTCGCCAGCCCCGCCCGAACGGTTCGAGCCTCCCCGCGTAACCGCCCGCTGACGTGTGGTCAGCCATCAGGCCCGGGCGACGGCCCGCACCGCCCGGTGCCGCCGGCCCCGCATCGCCGGGCCCGCGGGCGCGCGGCAGGTGAGGGAAGCCACAGAGAAGCCGCCTCCAGTCGGCGCGATCGCGCATGGCACACTGGTGGCGTACCAGTGACGTCAGCGCACTCCGGGGTCGGTGAAAATCCGAACCGGCGGTTACAGTCCGCGACCCGTCCGCAGCCAGCGGCCGGTTGACCAGGTGAAATTCCTGGACCGACGGTTAAAGTCCGGATGGGAGGCAGTGCGCGGCGGGCGAAGCACCGGTGCGCCGCTGCCGGCGGTCCGTTCGTTCCCGTGATGGGGGGACGGCCCGTTTCCCGGCGTCGGCGTCTTAGCGGTGCTACCTTCCCGCTTCTGTCGACTCAGACAGCCCCGGAGTCCGTGCCCAGCAGGCAGGAGGACCCGGTGGCCACCGCAGCCGAAACCCGCGCGATGCGCCGCGCCATCGCGCTCGCCGCCCACGGCCTCGGCCACACCAGCCCCAATCCGGTCGTCGGCTGCGTCGTCCTCGACGCCCACGGCGAGCCGGTCGGAGAAGGCTGGCACCGGCGCGCGGGCGGCCCGCACGCCGAGGTGAACGCACTCCGCGCGGCCGGCGACCGGGCCCGCGGCGGAACCGCCGTCGTCACCCTGGAACCCTGCAACCACACCGGACGCACCGGTCCGTGCGCCCAGGCCCTGATCGCCGCCGGAGTCGCCCGCGTCGTCTACGCCGTCGCCGACCCCACCCCGGCGGCGGGCGCCGGCGCCGCCACCCTCGCCGCCGCCGGCATCGAGGTCGAGGCCGGGCTGCTGGCCGAGGAGGCCGAGGCCGGCAACATCGCCTGGCTGACCGCCGTCCGGCTCGGCCGCCCCTTCGTGGTGTGGAAGTACGCCGCGACCCTGGACGGCCGCATCGCCGCCGCCGACGGCAGCAGCCGCTGGATCACCTCGCCGGACTCCCGCGCCGATGTGCACCGGCTGCGCGCCGAGGCCGACGCGGTCGTCGTCGGATCCGGCACCCTGCGGACCGACGACCCGCATCTGGCCGTGCGCGGCCGGGACGACGTGACCCAGCCGCTGCGGGTGGTCGTCGACACCCACGCGATGATCCTGCCGAGCGCCCGCGTCCTGGACGACGCGGCACCGACCCTGATCGCCGTCTCCGAGGAGGCCGACACCCGGCACCTGCCCGGCGTCGAGGTCCTGCGGCTGCCGGGCGACGACACCGGACTCGGCATCCACGCCCTGCTCACCGCCCTCCACCAGCGCGGGGTGCGCTCGGTGCTGCTGGAGGGCGGGCCGACCCTCGCCGGGTCCTTCATCGCCGCCGGCGCCGTCGACCAGGTCGTCGGCTACCTCGCCCCGGCGCTGCTCGGCGACGGCCCGGCCGCGCTCGGCGACGCCGGAATCACCACCATCACGCAGGCGTTGCGCCTCGAGATGACCGACGCCACCCGGCTCGGCCCCGACCTGCGCGTCACCGCCGTGCCCGCACCACCGGCACCACCCGCAGAACCACCCGCAGCACCACCAGCCACCGCCACTGCGACCGACTCCGAGGAGAACTGACGTGTTCACGGGAATCGTTGAAGAACTGGGTGAGGTTGTCGCCGTCGAGAACCTCGGCGACTCCTCGCGCTTCCGGCTGCGCGGCCCGCTCGTCACCCAGGGCGCCAAGCACGGCGACTCCATCGCGGTCAACGGCGTCTGTCTGACCGTCGTGGACACCGCGGACGGCGAGTTCACCGCCGATGTGATGGCCGAGACCCTGAAGCGCTCCAGCCTCGGCGTCCTGGCGCCCGGCTCCCGGATCAACCTGGAGCGGCCCATGGAGCTCGGCGGCCGGCTCGGCGGCCACCTCGTCCAGGGACACGTCGACGGCACCGGCACCATCCTCGGGCGGACCCCCGGCGAGCACTGGGAGATCGTCGAGATCTCGCTGCCGGACGACCTCGCCCGTTATGTCGTGGAGAAGGGCTCCATCACGGTCGACGGCATCAGCCTCACCGTCGTCGACGCCGCCGACGACCACTTCACCGTCAGCCTCATCCCGACCACCCTCGCCCTCACCACCCTGGGCATCAAGCAGGCCGGCGACCCGGTCAACCTCGAGGTCGACGTGGTCGCGAAGTACGTCGAGCGGCTGATGGGCCACGAGGCGCGGCACGCCCGTCACGGGCAGGAAAGCGAAGAAGGAGGCCGGGCATGACCGTCCTGCAGAGTGTGCGGAGCTGGACCGACGACCTGGTCCTCGACCCCGTCGAACGGGCGATCGCCGAGATCGCCGCCGGCCGGCCGGTGGTCGTCGTCGACGACGAGAACCGCGAGAACGAGGGCGACCTCATCGTGGCCGCCGAGAAGGTGACCCCGGAGATCGTCGCCTTCATGATGAGCGAGTGCCGCGGCCTGATCTGCGCCACGCTCGAGGGCGCCGACCTGGACCGGCTGGACCTGCCGCAGATGGTCCAGCAGAACACCGAGTCGATGCGGACCGCCTTCACCGTCTCCGTCGACGCCACCGCCGAGCACGGCGTGAGCACCGGCATCTCCGCGGCCGACCGGGCCACCACCCTGCGCCTGCTCGCCGATCCGCACAGCGTCCCCGGCGACTTCGCCCGCCCCGGCCACATCTTCCCGCTGCGCGCCCGGCCCGGTGGCGTGCTCGTGCGCGACGGCCACACCGAGGCCGGTGTGGACCTCGCCCGGCTGGCCGGACTGCGCCCGGCCGCCGCGATCGTGGAGATCGCCGGCGAGGACGGCGTCATGTTGCGCCTGCCGGAGCTGGTCGCCTTCGCCCGCAAGCACGGCCTGGCGATCATCTCCATCGAGGACCTGATCGCGTACCGCAGGTCCGACGAGCCGACCGTGCGGCGCGAGGCCGAGACCCGGCTGCCCACCGCCTCCGGTGAGTTCCGGGCGTACGGCTACCGCTCCACCACCGACGGCGTCGAGCACGTCGCACTGGTCGCGGGCGAGCTCGGCGACGGCGAGGACGTGCTGGTTCGGGTCCACTCCGAGTGCCTGACCGGCGACATCTTCGGCTCGCTGCGCTGCGACTGCGGCCCGCAGCTGCACACCGCCCTGGAGCGGGTCGCCACCGAGGGCCGCGGCGTGGTGCTCTACCTGCGCGGACACGAGGGCCGCGGCATCGGGCTGCTGTCCAAGCTGCGCGCCTACGAGCTGCAGGAGCTGGGCCACGACACCCTGGACGCCAACCTGGAGCTCGGCCTCCCCGCCGACGCCCGCGACTACGCGGCCGGCGCCCAGATCCTCGCCGACCTGGGCGTGCGTTCGCTGCGCCTGATGACCAACAACCCCGACAAGACCGACGCGATGGTCCGGTACGGGCTGCGGGTCACCGGCCGGGAGCCGATGCCGGTGCAGGCCGGCGAGCACAATTACCGCTATCTGCGGACGAAGCGGGACAGGATGGGCCACGATCTGCCGTGGCTGGACAGCAGTGAGCCGGTGTCCGCCTGCGGCAGCCAGTGACCCCGGCCGCCCGCATCGGCACACCGGCATTCAGCACCAGACAGCACAGCACCAGACAGCACAGCAGCACAGCACCGAGAAGCACCGAGGAGAGACATGAGCGGTAAGGGCGCCCCCGAGCTGACCGTGAAGAACTGCGGCGACCTGCGCGTGGCCGTGGTGGCCGCGCAGTGGCACACCCAGGTGATGGACGGCCTGGTGGACGGCGCGCTGCGCGCCCTCCACGAGCTGGGCATCGACGAGCCGACCCTGCTGCGCGTGCCCGGCAGCTTCGAGCTGCCGGTCGTCGCCAAGGTGCTGGCCGGCCGCGGCTACGACGCGGTCGTCGCCCTCGGCGTCGTCATCCGCGGCGGCACCCCGCACTTCGAGTACGTCTGCCAGGGCGTCACCCAGGGCCTGACCCAGGTCAGCATCGACACCGGGGTCCCGATCGGCTTCGGCGTACTGACCTGTGACAACGAGGAGCAGGCGCTGGACCGGGCCGGCCTGCCGGGCTCCACGGAGGACAAGGGGCACGAAGCGGTCACCGCGGCCGTCGCCACCGCGGCCACCCTCCGCTCGGTCTCCGAGCCCTGGCGCTGATCCGGCCGGGGACCGAAGTAGGCTAAGGGCACCATGGCCAACAAGACATTCGAGGAGCTCTTCACCGAGCTCCAGCAGAAGGCCGCCACCGGCGACCCCAGCACCTCCCGCACCGCCGAGCTGGTGGGCAAGGGCGTGCACGCGATCGGCAAGAAGGTCGTCGAAGAGGCCGCCGAGGTGTGGATGGCCGCCGAGCACGAGGGCGCGGACCGCACCGCCGAAGAGATCTCCCAGCTGCTGTACCACCTTCAGGTGATGATGGTCGCCCGGGGGATCTCGCTCGACGACGTATACGCTCACCTCTGATCTCCGCGCCCTCCGGCAACCTGCCCGAAACGCACCGCCCCCTCCCGAACGCCCCGACGTACGAAGGAAGTCGCTCTCATGCTGCGCATCGCCGTCCCCAACAAGGGTTCACTGTCCGAGCCTGCGTCGGCGATGCTCCATGAGGCGGGCTACCGGCAGCGCAAGGACCGCAGGGAACTCGTGCTCGTGGACTCGGACAACGAGGTCGAGTTCTTCTTCCTCCGCCCGCGCGACATCGCCGTCTACGTCGGCTCCGGCCGCCTGGACATCGGCATCACCGGCCGCGACCTGCTGCTCGACTCCGGCTCCCAGGCCGAGGAGATCATGCAGCTCGGATTCGCCGGGTCCACCTTCCGCTACGCCACCCGCCCCGGCACCGCCAAGGACGTCAGCGAGTTCGGCGGCATGACCGTGGCCACCTCCTTCTCGGGCCTGGTCTCCAAGCACCTCGCCGACCACGGCGTGGACGCCTCCGTCGTCCGCCTCGACGGCGCCGTCGAGACCGCCATCCAGCTCGGCGTCGCGGAGATCATCGCCGATGTCGTCGAAACCGGCACCACCCTGCGCAACGCAGGTCTGGAGATCATCGGCGAGCCCATCCTGGAGTCCGAGGCCGTCGTCATCCGGCGCACCGGCGCCCCCGCCGACGACCCCAAGGTCCAGCAGTTCCTCCGCCGCATGCAGGGCGTCCTGGTCGCCCGCCGCTACGTGATGATGGACTACGACATCCGGGTCGAGCAGGTGGAGCGCGCGGTGGCGCTCACCCCCGGCCTGGAGTCGCCCACCGTCTCCCCCCTGCACCACGAGGGCTGGGTCGCGGTCCGCTCCATGGTCCCGGCCAAGGAGGCCCAGCGGATCATGGACGAGCTGTACGAACTGGGCGCGCGGGCCATCCTCACCACCGGCATCCACGCCTGCCGCCTGTAGGGCGTCCCGCCCGCCGCCGAACCCCGCCTGACGACGAAGGACCGAACGCCGTGTCCGCCCCCGCACCCCTGCCCGAGCTCCCGGTCACCTTCCGGCCGACCCGCACCCGGATCGTCCTGCTGACCATCGGGGCCGCACTGTTCGCCGTCCTCACCGCCGTCGCGCTGCTGCTGACCCGGCTGAGCCCGGGGGAGAAGGTCTCCTTCATCGTCACCGGGCTGCTGTTCTTCCTGGCCCTGCTGCGGTTCAGCCGTCCCAAGGTCATCGCCGACCAGGACGGCGTCACCGTCGTCAATCTGCTCAACAGCCGCCGTCTGGCCTGGCCGGAGGTGCTCCGCGTCAACCTCCGGTCCGGCGACCCCTGGGTCTACCTGGACCTGGCCGACGGCACCAGCCTGCCGGCCATGGGCATCCAGCCCGGCATCGCCAAGGCACAGGCGATCGAGGACGCCCGGACGCTGCGCGCCCTCGCCGAGACGTACGGCACATCTTCGCGCGATTGATCGTCGTGTTTACTCTGTTCCCAAGGCGCACCCTGCGCCCCGCCCCGGAAACCGGGCTCCTGCGACCCGAGGAGTGACTCCCTCCAGCGATGGACGGATCGTCCTGTAGTACCTGCGCCGCCCCCTCTCAGAAGGCGGCGGCATGAGCATCACACTCTCTCTTCTGCTGCTCGCCGCGGCACTCGTCCTGATCCTGGCCAACGGCTTCTTCGTCGCCGCCGAGTTCGGCCTGGTGACCGTCGAGCGCGCGGACGCCGAGCGCGCCGCGGCCGAAGGCGACCGCCGGGCCGACACCGTCGCCCGGTCGCTGCGCGAGCTGTCCTTCCAGCTCTCCGGCACCCAACTCGGCATCACCATCACCTCCCTGGTCGTCGGCATGCTCGCCGAGCCCGCGCTCGGCCGGCTGCTGACCACCCCGGTCACCGCCACCGGGCTGCCGCACGGCGCGGTGCCCGGTGTCGCCGTGGTCCTGGGCATGCTGGTGGCCTCCGCCGTCCAGATGGTCATCGGCGAGCTCGTGCCGAAGAACTGGGCGGTCTCCCGGCCGATGCAGGTGGCCCGCTTCGTCGCCGGCCCGCAGTACGCCTTCGCCCGCTTCTTCCGGCCGCTGATCGCCCTGCTCAACACCGTCGCCAACCGGCTGGTGCGGAGCCTGGGCGTGGAGCCGACCGAGGAGCTGGCCTCCGCCCGCACCCCCGGCGAACTCGTCTCGCTCGCCCGCCACTCGGCCCAGGCCGGAGCCATCGAGCAGGACACCGCGGACCTGTTCGTCCGCACCCTGTCGCTCGGCGAGCTGACCGCCCAGCACGTGATGACCCCGCGCGTGCGCGTCAGCGCCCTGCAGTCCACCGCCACCGCCGAGGACGTGCTCAACCTCACCCGGGCCACCGGCCTGTCCCGCTTCCCGGTCTACCGGGAGCGGCTGGACGAGGTGATCGGCATGGTCCACCTCAAGGACGCGCTCGCGGTGCCCGCGCCGATGCGGCTGCGCACCCCCGCCGGACGCATCGCCAAGCCCCCGCTGCTGGTGCCCGAGACGCTGCCGGTCCAGCCGCTGCTGGAGCGGCTGCGCAGCGAGCAGCCGATAGCCGTGGTCGTCGACGAGTACGGCGGCACGGCAGGCGTGGTCACCCTGGAGGACATCGTGGAGGAACTCGTCGGCGAGGTACGCGACGAGCACGACGACGAAGCCGCCGACAGCCCCGACCTGACCCAGCTGTCGACGACCGAGGACGGCCGGCCCGTCTGGGAGGCCGATGGCAGCTGCCGCGTCGACACCCTGGCCCGCATCGGGCTCCAGGCCCCCGACGGGCCCTACGAGACGCTCGCCGGACTCGTCGCCGACCTGCTGGCCCGGATCCCGGCGCCCGGCGACGTCGCTGAACTGCCCGGCTGGAAGCTGGCCGTCCGGCAGGTCGGCCACCACCGGGCGGAGCGGGTGCGGATCGTCCGCGCCAGCACCGCCCCGGCTCCTGTGGGAGCGGACCGATGACCGCCGTGCAACTCCTGTTCGCCGCGCTGCTGGTGCTGGCCAACGGATTCTTCGTCGGCGCGGAGTTCGCGCTGGTCTCGGTACGCCGCAGCCAGATCGAGCCGCTCGCGGCGGACTCGGCGCGTGCCCGCACCGTGCTGACCGGGCTGGAGAGCCTGCCGCAGATGATGGCGGCGGCCCAGTTCGGCATCACCATCTGCTCGCTGACCCTCGGCGCGGTCGCCGAGCCGACCGTCGCCCAGCTGCTGGAGCCGGTCTTCCACGCCGTCCACCTCCCCGGACAGCTGGTGCACCCGCTCGGCTACGCCATCGCGCTGGCCGCCGTGGTCTGCCTGCACCTGGTCATCGGCGAGATGCTGCCCAAGAACCTGGCCATGGCCGCGCCGGAGAAGACCGCGTTGTGGCTGGCGCCCGGCCTGGTCGCCTTCGCCCGGGTGTGCCGCCCGGTCACGGTGGCCCTCGGTGCCTGCGCGCGCTGGGTGCTGCGGCTGTTCCGGGTCGAGCCCAAGGACGAGGTGGAGGCGGTCTTCACCAGCGAGCAGCTCACCCATCTGGTGGCCGACTCCCGGCAGGCCGGGCTGCTCGACCCGGACGAGCACGAGCGGCTCGCGGACGCCCTGGAGCTGGGCAGCCGCCCGGTCACCGACGTGCTGCTGGACCCGGCCGGGCTGGTCACCGTCGACCCGTCCGTGACCCCGCGGCAGATCGAGGAGCTGGCGGTGCGCACCGGCTACTCGCGCTTCCCGGTGCGCGGGCCCGGCGGCGCCTTCATGGGCTACCTCCACGTCAAGGACGTGCTGGACCAGGAGGACGGGGAGCGTGCCGTGCCCCAGCACCTCTGGCGGCCGATCGAGACCCTGCGGGCCGAACTGCCGCTGGACGACGTGCTCACCGTGATGCGCAGGGCGGCGTCCCATCTGGCCGCCGTCACCGACGCCTCGGGGAAGGTGCTGGGGCTGGTGGCGCTGGAGGACGTGCTGGAGATGCTGGTCGGTGAGGTCCGCGACCCGGCGCACCGGCCCGGGCGCCGGACCGCGGCGCCTGTTCCGGCCGATGGCCGGGTGACGGGGCAGCGGACGGGGGTGGCGGCGTCTGCCGACGAGCGGGAGATGGTCGGCTGAGCGGAGGGGGAGGGCGGGGGCTCGGGTTCTTGCCGGGGCTCCGCCCCGGACCCTCCCCCAGACTCCGTCCGGGGGTACCCCCACTCCTCAATCGCCGGAGGGGCTGGTTTTCGGGCCGCGGCCGGAGAGGACTTCGCCGTACGCCTGCATCAGGTCCGGCAGCCGCAGGGTCGCCAGGTCCTCCCGGCTCGGTACCCCCGTCCAGCCGGACAGCCGCAGGTCCCGGTAGGCGCAGCTCTTCTCGTACAGCGTGCGCAGAAAGCGGCCGTTGCCCAGCTCGTCGATCCAGCCCTGGTCCACCACGTGTCCGCTGATGCTGCGGAGTTCCTCGACCGCCTCCTCGTCCCAGTGGTCGCCGTTCTCCGCGGCGAGCACCTCGCCGATGCGGGTCAGCTCCAGCGGCCGGTAGCTGGGGAAGTCGACGCGCGTGGTGAAACGCGAACCGAGACCGGGGTTGGCGGCCAGCAGCCGGTCCATGCCCTCGGGGTATCCGGCGAGGATCACCACCAGCCGGTCGCGGTTGTCCTCGGCCCGCTTGAGCAGCACCTGGAGCGCCTCGTCGCCGTACGCGTCGCCCTTGCTGTAGCCGGAGTTGGACAGGCTGTACGCCTCGTCGACGAAGAGCACTCCGCCGAGCGCCGAGTCGATCAGCTCATTGGCCTTCACCGCGGTCTGGCCCAGGTACTCGCCGACCAGGTCGGCCCGCCCCGCCTCCACCAGGTGGTCGCCGGTGAGCAGCCCGAGGGCGTAGAAGACCCGGCCCAGGATCCGGGCGACGGTGGTCTTGCCGGTCCCGGACGGCCCGGAGAAGACGAAGTGGCGCTTGGGCGGCTGCACCGGCAGGCCCTCCTCGGCGCGCAGCCGTGACATGTGCAACTGCGCGGAGAGCGCCCGTACCTGACGCTTGACCGGTTCCAGGCCGACCATGCGCTCAAGCTCCCGCAGCGCGCTCTCCAGGAGCGCCGGGTCGGAAGGCCCGGGCTGGACCGGGCCCTTTGCCTTCTCCCGGCCCTCGGCGGCGTCGCGCAGGCCCCCGGCGCCGCCGGTGGTGGCACCCGTCAGGATCGGCCCGTCCGGTTCGGGGCCGACGCCGATCCGCGGCTCGCGGCCGTCCGAAGGCTCCGGGGCGCCCCCCGGGGGGTCGGTGTCGACGGCCGGTCCGGAGCTCTCCCGGCCCTCCGGGGCGTCCTGGCCGATTCCGGCCACCGACGGGACGGTGGCCAGGTCGGCGGGCTCGTCCAGCCCGTCCTCCGCGATCGCGGCCAGCCGCGCCGCGGTGTCCATGAACCCGGAGTCGATCCGGTGCACGGCCCGGTACAGCGGCAGCGCGGCAGCCGACCGTCCGGTGCCCTCATGGGCGCGCGCGAGCCAGTAGCGCAACTCCTTGCGCTGCGGCTGCTCGCTGCGGCAGCGCATCAGCGCGGTGGCCAGCAGCGGTTCGGCCTGGCTGAACATCTCCAGCCGCACCCGGGCCATGCCGCCGAAGAGGCCGGCCTCGATGCCCAGCAGCGGGTCGTCCAGGAGCGGCTCGGTGTGCCGGACCAACTGCTCCCAGTCCTTGACCAGATACGCGCGGCAGGCGTGCAGGAAGCGGACCTGGGGATCCGCCTCGACCGGGGGGCAGCCGGCCAGCGCCCGGTCCAGCTCGGGCACATGGCGGCCGTCGAGCCAGTGCGAGGCGTGCGCGAGCAGCAGATCACGGCCGCTCTCCAGTACCGGCTGCACCCACCAGCCCAGCCAGTACCAGGAATTGAGGGTGCGCCGGTGACGGGCGCGCTGCTCCCCGAAGCGGTCGCGGTGGCGGTACATGCGCAGCAGCGCGGTCGCGGTGTCGGCGCGCAGCGCGTGCAGTCCCAGCCAGGCGTCGGCCATCCCGGGGTCGTGCCGCACCGCGGTCCGGAACTCCTCCTCGGCCTGCGCGTAGGCGCCCACGGTGTAGGCGTCGACGCCGCGCAGCCAGGCGAGATCGGCCGGGGCGTGCGAGCCCTGCGCGCCGAGATCCATCACGTCCCCCCACAAACCGTGCCCCCGTGGTGAGCCGCCGGGCGAGTGCCTGGCCGCCGTCCTGCTGACCGCCGTGCTGTGGCCGAAGGTGGCCAGTGTCCCTGTGCCGGCGCGTCCCGGGCACCGGGCCGCGAGGCCGCACCGATTCGCATCGTACCTGCGCAGGCGGGGCGCGCCGAGGGCCCAGGACACCTGTTCGCCCCGCGGACGGGTGCGGGAGAGGCGCCACCCCGATGATGGTGACTCTCCGTAAAGATCAGGTGTGCGCAAAGCGGCTAAATCGCTCATGGGTGACAGAACGAAGCCCCCGGTCACGGGGGAACGACCGGGGGCTTCGTGCTCTCGGGCGACTTCTGCGAGCCGCACATTGAGAACGTAAGACCTGGATGGCCCCCAGGTCAAGCCGAGTTGAGGCACTGACGGCGCGTCGGACACCTCAAGGGGGTCACCTCGGCCATGGACATCACGCACAGTGATCTAGGGGACGTCCGGGGTCTGCCCGGTGGCGGGGCCGGGCAGTACCTCGTATCCCGTGGGACCCTGCCGCACCAGCGCGTCGGCGAACGGGCGGGTGGGATCCGTGGCGAAATGCGCCTGCTCGGCGGGGCGCCAGCCGTCCCAGAAGGCGGACTGACCGGGCCCGTCCCGGAGTTGCCCGCGCGCCCAGGCGGCCTGTTCCGGCAGGTCCATCCAGAGCAGGCAGGCGAGATACGGCCGCACCGCCCGGCGGCCGCTGCCCACCCCCTCGATCAGCACGACCGGCGCGGGAGGCACCTCCTTGGTGGGCCCCCCGAAACGGCCGACCACCCAGTCGTAGACCGCGTACCTCGCGGTGGCGCCCTCGCTGAGCGGAAGCAGGAGCTGGGAGCGGAGCCGGTCCGTCCAGGCGAAGAGCTCCTCATGGGTGGCGAGGTCGTCGGTGTGCACCACGGGCGCGGAGCCGAGCGCGGCCGCCAGCCGCGCGGCGAAGGTGGACTTGCCGGATCCGGCGTGCCCGTCCACCGCGACCAGTCGCACCGGTCCTACGGACGCGGGCAGTGCAGTGAGCCGCGCGGCGAGCGCGCTGAGGGTGTCCATCGGTACCGGCCTTCGTCCGTCGCTGGTTGAGACCAATATTGTCGCGCGCCACGGCTCGCAATCGCTGGCCTGGAACCGCTCACAGCGTCCATAGTTGTGCGACTGTCGCACATGTCGCCGTCACCGACCGCCCGTCACCCGACCGCCCACCCGTCACCCGACCACCACCCCTCACTGACGGCGCTCCGCGCCGACGCCGCCCACCCGCCGCCCCTCACGCACGCTGCCTCGCCGGACCACGACTGGGGGACCCCCGAGATGACCGGAAACGGACCCGCACGTACGCCCCGCCGCACCGTGATCGCCGCCGCCCTGGGCGCCGCCGCCTCGCTCACCGCGGCGGTTCCGCAGGGCGCCGCCGCGTCGGCCCGCACGACGACGCCCGACGGACCGGTGGAGTACCGCGCCTGGACCAGTTACTCCGACTGGCGGTGCGGCTCCGCCGCCGGCACCCGGGCCATCGCCGGTTCCTGCCCCGGTCTGGTGATGGCCTGTCCGATCGGCACGACGGACTACACCGACCCGCACACCGGCGCCACCACCCGCTGGGAGTACGCCACCTGGACCTCACCGGTCGTCACTCTGGCCACTCCGGCGAGCGAGGTCATCGCCTCCTGGAACGCCCGCACCCCGGCCGGCACCTGGCTTCAGGTGGAACTCCAGGGCACCTACACCGACGGCACGGCCACGCCCTGGTACGTGATGGGCCGCTGGGCCTCCGACGACGGTGACGCCTCCATCCGGCGGACATCGGTGGACGGCCAATCGGATGACAAGAGCTCGGTGTGGACCGACACCCTCGCCATCGACGACACCTCAAGCGGGCTGCGGGTGGCCTGCTACCGGCTGCGGCTGACGCTCTACCGGCGGCCGGGCAGCGGGCTCACCCCCAAGGTCTGGCGCGTGGGCGCCATGGGCTCGGACGTCCCGGACCGCTTCGAGGTGCCCGCCTCGGTGCCCGGGCTCGGCGGTGGCCGCGAACTGCGGGTGCCGTGCTACTCGCAGAACATCCACATCGGGCAGTACCCGGAGTACGACAACGGCGGTGAGGCGTGGTGCAGCCCGACCTCCTCGCAGATGATCATCGAGTACTGGGGCTGCCGGCCCACCGTCGAGGACCTGGCCTGGGTCAACCCCGACTTCGCCGATCCGCAGGTCTGCCACGCCGCCCGCTTCACCTACGACTACCAGTACGAGGGCTGCGGCAACTGGCCCTTCAACGCCGCCTACGCCGCCACCTACCACGGCCTGCGGGGCGTGGTCACCCGTCTCGGTTCGCTGAACCACGCCGAGTGCCTGATCGACGCGGGCATCCCGCTGATCACTTCTCAATCCTTCCTCAAGACCGAGCTGGACGGGGCTGGATACGGCACCGCGGGCCACCTGATGACCGTGGTCGGTTTCACGCCGGACGGCGACGTCATCGCAGGCGACCCGGCGAGCCCGGACAACGCCTCCGTCCGACGTGTGTACAAGCGCCGCCAGTTCGAGAACATCTGGCTTCGGACGAAGCGGTACAACGCCACCGGAAAGGTCGTCTCCGGTACCGGTGGCGTTTGCTATCTGTATTTTCCCGCGAAGCTCACGGTCACTCAGAAGCGGGCGCTCGCCTCCGTCGGAGTCTGCTGACAGGGCAGGGCAAACACGGTACGTAACGTAATCGGAGGCTGTCGTTTCGTGACTCTTGGCCGATTGCGGACTCTTGATTTCCGTTTGCTGCTGCCATTTCGAACGAACGATCAGTAACCTCGCCTCATCACCGGCTACCGCCGCCGGCGCGAGCGCATCCGATGAGCTGGAGACACTGACTGATGGAGCGTCCCACCGGGGTCCCCCGAGGCATCGACCTGTTGCCACCCGTGTCCCGAAAGTGCCACTACTTTCACTCGCACCACGGCATCGGTAGTGCGCAGGTCGAATGCCATCTAGATCCGCATCAGCCGGTTGCCCTGCCGGTAGTCGGCATGCTGCACTTCCCCGGGGGAGTGCAGGACGGGCACCGGCGGCAGGGTGCGCCGCGGCTGACGCGGTCACATCGCCGAGCGGCACGGTACTTCGACGGATCCCCGGGCGTAGGACGGAAAATATGAGTGCGGGCACAGGCGGCACGGGCGGGAGACAGGACTCCCACGGGTGGCGGCTCCAGCGATTCGCGGCCATCTGGAGCCGCGCTGTCCACCCCGCCACCGCGACCTCGATGACCCTCTCCGAGTTCGAGCAGTACCTCGTACCCCTGGCGCGCCGACTCGGCGAGGCGCTGGGCGCCCCGGCCTTCGACACCCAGTCGGCGTACGAGGTCGGAGCGGCGCTGGTGGACGCCCAGTGCACCGACCCCGACGCGCTGCCGCAGATCCTCGCGGTGGTCGACGCGCACCTGGTGGAGTACCTCCCGCCCCGGGAGCCGATGACCGCGGAGGCCGGCCGGACCCGCTGCACCCGGCTGCAGCACGCGCTGGCCGCCGGCTTCGTCCGGGAGCTGCGCGAGCGCACCCGCAGGGAGCAGGAGGCCGCCTCCCGCGCCGCGCTGGTGGCCGCGCGGAACGAGGCCGAGATGGCGCTGCACGCCAGCGAGGCGAAGTTCCAGGCCGTGTTCGAGGGCGCCGTCATCGGGGTCGGCATCGCCGACCTCGACGGCCGGGTACTGGTGGTCAACGACGCCGTGGCACGGATGTTCGGCGGCCGGGAGTACTTCGAGACCGAACGCAACGTCCTGGAGTGGGTGCACCCCGAGGACGCGCCCGGCATCATGGACCTCTACTGGGAGCTGGTCGGCGGCAAGCGCGACTTCTTCCGCATCCAGAAGCCGCACCCGCACCCCGACGGCAGCGTCTTCTGGACCAACCTGACGGTCTCCCTGCTCCGCGACGCCGACGGCAACCCGCAGTACCAGCTGGCGCTGATGGAGGACATCACCGAGCAGCGGCAGCTGGAGGAGCGGCTGCGCTACGAGGCCACCCACGACCTGCTGACCGGGCTGCCCAACCGCACCCTCTTCCTGGAGCGGCTCGACCAGGCCGTCGCCGCGGGCGCCGAATCCGAGCGGTTCGGTGTCTGCTTCCTGGACCTGGACGGCTTCAAGGCCGTCAACGACAGCCTCGGGCACGCCGTCGGGGACGAACTGCTGGTGGGCGTCGCCAAGCGGCTCCAGGAGTGCGTGACCTCACCGGCCGAACTGGTCGCCCGGGCCGGCGGCGACGAGTTCGTGGCGCTGGTCGCCGGGCCGGACGCGCACAGCGAGGTCGCGGCGATGGCCGACCGGATGCTCGCCGCGCTCGCCGAGCCGGTCCGGGTGGACGGCCGCGAACTCCTGGTGCGGGTGAGCATCGGCGTGGTCGACGGCCACGCGGGGGAGATGGACCGCGCGGAGGTGCTGCGCAGCGCCGACATCACCATGTACCGGGCCAAGGCGGCCGGGGGCAACCAGTACGTGCGTGCCGACGCCGACTCGGACGCGCGCGTCATCGCCCGGCACGGCCTCACCAACCGGCTGCCCTCGGCCCTGGAGAACGGCGAGTTCTTCATCGAGTACCAGCCGCTGGTCCGGCTCGACGACGGCAGCGTACGAGGCGCCGAGGCGCTGGTCCGCTGGCTGCACCCGGTGCACGGCGTGCTCGGCCCCGACCAGTTCATCCCGCTCGCCGAGTCCACCGGCCTGATCGTCCCGCTCGGCCACTGGGTGCTCCAGGAGGCCGCCCGGCAGGCCCGCGCCTGGCGCGAGAACAGCGCCTGTCACGCCGGCGGCCGGGAGCTGCGGGTCAACGTCAACCTCTCGCCCTGCCAGCTGCACCACAAGACGCTGGTCGCCGACATCATGGCAGTGCTGAAGGAAGTCGGCCTGTGCCCCACGGCCCTGTGCCTGGAGGTGACCGAGACCGACCTCATCGGCGCCGACGAAGACGCCCTGCGACCGCTGCGCCAGCTCGCCGACTTGGGCGTGGACATCGCCCTGGACGACTTCGGCACCGGCTACTCCAACCTCTCCTACCTGCGAAGACTCCCGGTCAGCACGCTCAAGCTCGACCGGTCCTTCACCCGCGGGATGCAGCGCGCCCCGGCCGACCCGGTCGACGTCAAGATCGTCGAGGGCATCGTCTCGCTGGCCCACACCCTCGACCTGGCGGTCACCGTGGAGGGCGTGGAGACCGGCGTGCAGGCCGAACACCTGCGGATGCTCGGCTGCGACACCGCCCAGGGCTGGTACTACGCCCGCCCCGGCCCGCCGGAGCGCCTGCACACCCTGGCACTCGCCGACGCCAGCTGACGGATCGCCGCGGCCGTTTTCAGCCGCACCCGCACGCGGGCGTACCGGGTGCGCTCCCGGCGCGTACCGCAAGCGAGCGGGTGCGTCCGCGCCGGCTGACGGCCGGCGGCTACGCGGTGCGGGCCAGGTGTCCTCAGCAGATGTCGCGGTAGGGCACCTGCGGGATGTACGTCTCCCAGTCGGCCCGGGCCAGGCCGCCGTCCGCACGTTCGCAGACGGTGGCGGTGGCCCGGTCGGCGTCGACGGCGTACGTCCGCCACGGAATGTGCTCACCGGCCACGAGCAGGGTCCGGCCATCCCGGCGAGCGCCGCCATACGCCGCGTCCCATCGGCGTCGTAGACGGTCACCCGTCCGGAGTTCTCCCCGACGGCCAGCCGTTCGCCGCCGGGGCTGCGGGCGAGCGCGTGGGCATCGGTCCGCCCGGTGCCGTCCCCGCCCTCGCGCTGCCACGGCGGGGCGAAGCTCACCCGTGGGTGGTGGCGAGCCGCCGCCCGTCCGCTCGCATCGCCAGGGCGCCGTCCGGCGGGATCGACGCGCTGCCACTGCCCAGGCGGGTGGTGCCGGTGTTCGCCCCGGCGCGCCGCGCGGGCCGGAGGTGGTCCGGCACGCCACCGACCCGTCGCCCTCACCTTCTCGGCGACTCGCTGGCAGGTGCCCGGCCCGCGGTAGCGCACCGCCGGGGTTTCTCGGTACTGCCGAGGACATGGCATGATCACGCAACTGACCGTTCCCGGGCGAACCGCCCCGAGCGGTCATCCTTCATCCCCTGTGTGTGACGCAGCCCCAAGGCAGCCCTCTGCGTGGCTCCTTGGGGTTCGCCCCCACCTCACACCCCCGAGGTCCAACCGTGCGCAAGATATCCAGATCCGCCTTACTGCCCGCGCTCAGTGCCCTCGCACTGCTCGCCGTCGGATGCTCGGCCACCGGAGCGTCCGACTCGCCGGGCGCCGGCAAGCCCGCCGGTGCGCGGCCCACGTCCACCGTGCACGCGGCCCCCGCCGACGGGCAGTTGGCCGTCGCCAAGGCGCCCCCCGCCTCGGCCACTCCGACCGCCATCGCCCACCCCTCGGGCGAGGGCCGTCCGGCCGAGAAGTCGTCGCTGAAGATCGCCTCGTTCGACCGGAGCAGCGGACGGGCCGTCATCTCCGCGTCCCGGCGCCCCGCCGAGGACGCTCCCAAGTCCCGGCCCGGCCACACGCCCACCGCCGGGACCAGCCACACGCCATCCGCACGTCCCGGCCACAGCTCCGAGCCGGGCAGCGGAGCGGATGACCAGTCCACCGTGGCCGTCGGCGACGTCGTCGCCAGCGCGCCCGCGCCCGGCGCCCCCGACGGCCTGCTCGCCGAGGTCACCGAGGTGGTCGGCACCACCGAGCGGGGCACCGAGGTCAAGACCTCCCCGGCCAACCTCAACGCCCTGCTGGGCGCCGCCAAGGCCGACGGTCAGGTGCCGGTCGACCCGGCCTCCGTGACGGTCGAACCGCTGGTCAAGGGCGTCAAGGTCTCCTGGTCCAAGGCCGGGGGCGTGCACTCCGGGCCGCAGGGCACGAAGGTGCCGCTGGGCAACCTGCGCCTGGACGTCGGCGCTGAGATCGCCACCGCCGAGGACGCCCCGGCGTCCGCCGCGGCGTCGGTCGCGGGCTTCGTCCAGCTCGCCCCGGAAGTCGAGTTCTCCTACGACGGATCCGGCTCGGGCGGCGCGGGCTCACCCGGTGGCGCCTACCTCGGCCTGTCCGGCGACTGGGCCTCGCAGTGGCAGTTGAAGGGCCAGGCGGCCGCCCACACCCCGGACGGGAAGCCGCTGCGCATCCCGTTCGCCAAGCTGCACGCCGACCCGGTCATCCAGGTCGGCCCGGTCCCGGTCGTGGTCAACCTCGACCTGACCTGCTTCGTCCAGATCGACGCCGACGGCCGGGTCAGCGTGGAGGTGAAGGAGGACCTCAAGGGCGACTTCCGGGTCGGTGGCAGCTACAGCCGGGCCAAGGGCTGGAACACCGTCAGGGAGTCCGACATCAAGGCCAGCCCGGTCACGGCCACGGTGGCGGCGGCGGGCAAGGTCAAGGCCACGCTCGGCGCCGAGGCCAGCGTCGGCCTCTACGGCGCGGTGGGCGTGACCGCCGAAGTCGCCCCGTATCTGCGCGGCGAGGGCGAGGCAAGCGCCACCGGGTCCAGTGACGGCAGCGCATCGGCCGTGGGCCACTGGCTGGTCGCCGGCGGCGTCGACCTCTCCGGAGCCCTCCAGTTCCAGCTGAAGATCTTCGGTACGCCGGTCTTCGAGAAGCGGATTCCGCTGGGTGCCTGGAACCGGGAGTGGAAGCTCGCGGAGGGCAGCGGCTCGGTCCGCACCGGGCCGGCCAAGCGCGGTCGCTGATCAGGTGCCTGGCCCGGGCATCGGCCCGGGCCAGGCACCTTTCGCTTGCGCGGCGGGAAAATGCGCGTTGCTCGCGCGGCTGGAACATGCGCGGCTAGAAGAGGCCGACCCTCTTGGGGGAGTAGTTGACCAGCAGGCTCTTGGTCTGCTGGTAGTGGTCCAGCACCATCTTGTGGTTCTCGCGGCCGATGCCGGACTGCTTGTAGCCGCCGAAGGCGGCGTGCGCCGGGTAGGCGTGGTAGCAGTTCGTCCAGATCCGGCCCGCCTGGATGGCGCGGCCCGCCCGGTAGGCGGTGGCGCCGTCGCGGGTCCACACGCCCGCGCCGAGGCCGTACACCGTGTCGTTGGCGATCCCGATCGCCTCGGCGAAGTCGCGGAAGCCGGTCACGGCGACCACCGGGCCGAAGATCTCCTCCTGGAAGATCCGCATCCGGTTGTCCCCCTCGAAGATCGTGGGCTGGACGTAGTAACCGCCCGCCAGTTCCCCGGGGAGTTCGGCGCGGGTGCCGCCGGTGCGGATCCTGGCGCCTTCCTGCCGGCCGATGTCCAGGTACGACAGGATCTTCAGCAGCTGCTCGTCGGAGGCCTGGGCACCGATCATGGTGTCGGTGTCCAGCGGATGCCCCTGCACGATCTTCTCCGTGCGGGCCACCGCCGCGTCCATGAAGTCCGCGTAGTGCCCGTGCTGGATCAGCGCGCGGGACGGACAGGTGCACACCTCGCCCTGGTTCAGGGCGAACATGGTGAAGCCCTCCAGCGCCTTGTCGAGGAAGTCGTCGTCGGTGGCCGAGACGTCGTCGAAGAAGATGTTCGGGCTCTTGCCGCCGAGCTCCAACGTCACCGGCGTCAGTGTCTCGGCGGCGTACCGCATGATCAGGCGCCCGGTGCTGGTCTCCCCGGTGAACGAGATCTTCGCCACCCGAGGGCTGGAAGCCAGCGGCTTTCCGGCCTCCACCCCGAAGCCGTTGACGATGTTGACCACGCCCGGCGGCAGCAGATCGGCGACGAGTTCCAGCCAGACATGGAGGGAGGCCGGGGTCTGCTCGGCGGGCTTGAGGACGACCGTGTTCCCGGCCGCCAGGGCCGGCGCCAGCTTCCAGGCGGCCAGCAGGATCGGGAAGTTCCACGGGATGATCTGCCCCACGACACCCAGCGGCTCGGCGAAGTGGTACGCGACGGTGTCCTCGTCGATCTCGGAGAGGCCGCCCTCCTGCGCCCGGATCGCCCCCGCGAAGTAGCGGAAGTGGTCGATGGCGAGCGGGATGTCGGCGGCCAGCGTCTCCCGCACCGGCTTGCCGTTCTCCCAGGACTCGGCGACGGCGAGCTCCTCCAGACGCTCGGCCATCCGGTCCGCGATCCGGCACAGGATGTCCGCCCGCTCGGCGACCGGGGTCCGGCCCCAGGCGGGCGCCGCCGCGTGCGCGGCGTCCAGGGCGCGCTCGACGTCCTCGGCGGTGCCGCGGGCGACCTCGGTGAACGGCTGCCCGGTGACGGGCGTCGGGTTCTCGAAGTACCGGCCCTGCTTCGGCGGCACGTACTCGCCGCCGATCCAATGGTCGTAACGCGGCTGGAATCTGACGATCGACCCGTCGGTTCCCGGGTTCGCGTAACGGCTCATGGAAGACCTCCCGTGCTCGTCGAAGCGCGGCGCCGCGCATCGGCGCGCGGCCCCGCGGGCGCGGTGCCTTTTCGCGCCGCCCGCGCCGTCGCGGGCGGCATCGGCGCGAGGCTAATGACCCCGACGTTGCGCGGACGTTGCGCCGCGGCGCCCCACCGCGTACGCGGCGCGCAGCCGCTCGGTGCGATCGATCAGCGAGGCCCGGCCGGGGGCGCCCCGGGGCAGCGCGGCCAGCAGCGCCTCCCGCACCTCCAGGTCGTGCTCCCCCCACGGGGACTCCGTCCAGCGGCGCAGCGGCTCGGCGTCCCGGCACAGCAGCAGCGCGCGGCGCAGCCGGTCCTCCAGCGTCCGCCGCATCCGGACCACACCCGGCGACTCCGACAGCGGCAGCAGCGGCCCCCGGTAGGCGCGCACCGCGCCGGGCACGTTCCCGACCGCCAACTCCTCGGCGACCAGTTGCGCGTCGGCGGTCACCGGCGCGCAGAGCCGGTACGGACGGGAGGCCACCAGCGGCCCCACCATGCGGCGCAACCGGGAGAGTTCGGCCCGCAGCGTGACCGGGGCCTGCCGGTCGGCCCGGTCGCCGTACAGCTCCAGGGCCAGTCCGGCGCCGCTCAGGCCGTCCGGATGCCCGGCCAGCAGCACCATGATCTCGCTGTGCCGGCGGCCGAGCCGCAGCCGCTTCCCGTCGGTGATCAGCAGGGCCTCGTCCCGGCCCAGCGCGGCCAGCGTGACCCGCGGACCGGTGGTGTGCGCCGACATGAGGGCCAGCTGCGCCTCCGCGGCGCGGGCGGTGGCCCGCACCAGGGCCAGGCTGTGCGGGGTGGCCAGATGATCGCCGCCGGTGATGTCGATCGCGCCCAGCAGCCGCCCGCTGTGCGGGTCGCGCACCGGCGCGGCGGCACAGCTCCACTGCTGCACCCGGCGGTTGTAGTGCTCGGTGGCGAAGATCTGCACCGCCTGGCCGAGGGCGAGCGAGGTGCCCGGCGCGTTGGTGCCGGCATGCCGCTCGTCCCAGCGGGCACCGGCCACGAAGTTCATCCGCTCCGCCCGCCGCCGGATCCCGGGGTGACCCTCCACCCACAGCAGCCGGCCCTGCTCGTCGCAGACCGCCATCAGGTGCGCGCCGTCCTCGGCGATGCTGCCCAGCAGCTCGCGGAAGACCGGCAAGACGCGTGCCAGCGGATGCCCGCTGCGGTACGCCTCCAGCTCCCCGTCCATCAGGTCGATCGGCGCCAGCGCCTCCAGGGGCACCCGCGCGCTCGCCGAACGCCGCCAGGACTCCGCGACGACCGGACGTACCGCGGTCCCCACCGTCCCGTCGGTGAGAAACGCCTCATGAGCACGGCGGACAGCACGGCAGCGCTCCGCCGGGTCCGTGCCGGGCGTCATCGCCAGCCATGGATCGACCACACGGCCTCGCTTCCTGGGACGGGATCGGCGGACCTGACGGTCCGGCGGGCCGGCCGCCCGTCCGGTGCCGCGGGGCACCGGACGCCGGTGCCGTCCACGTTCCCCCGCCGGGCGGATGCCCCGCAACGGTGGGAACAAGCCCATTCCGGCGCGTTCGCGACGCCCCGCGCCGGTCGTGCGCGGCACCCCGGGGCCGTCGCTCGAGCCGGACCATGGCGCCGGCCGAGCGGCGCCGGGTCTGGTGGGCGGCCGGATCAGGTTGTCAAGGAATCCGCGCGCGGATTGTGCGGATTCGCGCGTCATCGGGCCCCCGGCGTCGGGGCGCGCGGGGCGGGTGCAACCATGAGGGCGTCATGGAGGCGCGGCATATGGGGCACATACTGCGGGCGCTGCGGGCCGCGGTGTTCGCAGCGGTCTGTGTGCTGCTCGCGGCTCTGGGCCACGCCATGATGTCCGGCTCCGCCGTCCCGTGGTGGACGATCGCGTCGGCGCTGCTCGTCACCGGCGGCGCGGCCTGGTGCCTGGCGGGCCGCGAGCGCGGTCCGCTGCTGGTGACCGCTGCCACGGTCGGCGCGCAGGCGGCGCTGCACACCGCCTTCAGCTTCGCCCAGCGCGCGGCGGCCGGCGCCGGTGTGGCCGCCCACGGCGGCCACCCCGCGACGCACGGCGGCACGGGGCACCGATGCGGCTCACTGCTCTCCGCCTCCCCGGCGGCGGATTCGCCCGGCGGGCTCACGGGCGGGCATCCGGGCGGCCACGCCCAGCACACCGCGCACGCCGCCATGCCGGGCCACCACATGACGATGCCGGGGATGGATCCGTCGGCGACGGACCTGCCCGGGGCGGCCATGCCCGGGATGGACATGGCCGGCATGCACCACGGCCATGGCGCGCTCGCCATGTGGTCCGCGCACGTCCTGGTCGCCCTGGTCTGCGGAATCTGGCTGTCCGGCGGCGAGCAGGCCGCCTACCGGCTCGGCCGCACCCTGGCCGTCCGGCTGTTCGCACCGCTCATCCGCCTCTTCCGCGCCCGGCCGACGGCCGCCCAACCGCCGCGCGTCCGCGGCGCCCGCCGCCGCGACGGACAGCGGCTGCGCCGGCTGCTGCTCACCCACGTCCTCGCCACCCGGGGTCCGCCGCTGGGGTCCGCCGTCCTGTGACGGCGCTCTGAGCCACCGATCACCTCACCGGACCGCCGCCACGCGGCGTCCGGCCCAGCGAAGGACCGCAGGCGATGACCCCTGCCCGAAACCGGTTCCGGCCGGCACGATGCCCGGCCCCCGGCCCACTCCCCGACTCTTTCCCCGGCTCTCCTCCCGGCCCTCCTCCGGGTTCACTCCTGGCTCATCCGACGGGTCAGTTCCCGAAGTCTCCGCGCCCGCTCGGCCCACTCCCGGCAGTCGGCGCACTCCCGCAGATGCGCGTCGAGGACGCCTTCGGAGATGTCCGGCGGCAGCTCCTCGCCGTCGACCCGCGCGGAGATGGCGATACGAAAATCAGAGCAGTCCACGTCTCCATCGTCGCCGATCCACCGATCGCCGACCCGGCCGCGAACCCCGCCGCCCGCGCCACCCGGACCCGCCTCGCCGACCCGCGCGGAGGTGCCGGTGTCTGAGCGCGACGACGAGACGCTGACCGCCTGGGCGCTGGCCGCCCGGAGCGGCGACGCCGAGGCGGTGGACCGCTTCATCCGGGCCACGCGTACCGACGTGTGGCGCTATGTCTCCCGGCTGAGCGCCGACCCGCAGGCGGCCGACGACCTGGTCCAGGAGACCTATCTGCGGGCCCTGCGCGGGCTGCCGCGCTTCGAGGGCCGGTCCTCGGCGCGCACCTGGCTGCTCTCCATCGCCCGGCGCGCCGTGGTGGACCGGTTGCGTTTCAACGCGGCCCGGCCCCGGCTGTCGGACACCGACGACTGGCAGACCGTGGCCGAACGCACCCAGGCCCGCGCCCGGCCGGACATCGGCTTCGACGACGGGGTGGCGCTCTCCGAGCTGCTGGCGGCGCTGCCGTACGAGCGGCGTGAGGCGTTCGTGCTCACCCAGCTGCTGGGTCTGCCGTACGCGGAGGCCGCGGTGGTCGCCGGCTGCCCGGTGGGCACGGTCCGGTCCCGGGTGGCCCGGGCCCGGGAGGCGCTGATCCGGCAGCTGGCCACCGCCGAGCGCGACGCCACCGAGCGCGACGCGAGCGGAGGCGACGCCACCGCATACGACGCGGCGCACCGCGAGGCCGCCCAGCGTCGGGGCGGGGGAGCCGCACCGGGCGGATCGCGACCGGACCGCGGCCTCGCCGTGCCGGCTGCCGCACCGCCGCTCCCCGGCCACCGGGTTCCGGCGCTGGCCTGATCCCTGCTGACCCCGCCGGCCTGATACCGCAGGTCACGGCCCTGCCGCCCGCGGTGCGAGAGCACCACGGGCGGCAGCGCCGCGGGCACCCGCACGCTTCGGGCCGTAGCGGTCAGGAAGAGGCGGTCAGAAGAGGGTGTCAGAAGAGGTTGTCCGCGCGGACCACCACCGCGTTGACCCGCACCTGCCCGCTGTCCCGGAAGTGCAGGACGAACGGCACCCGGTCGCCCACCCGCACCGCCGGCGGGTCGTCGACCATGACGTCCACCCCGGAGGTGGACATCCGCAGCGTCCCGCCGGCCGGCAGCCGTACCGAGGGCTCCATGGCCATGGTGCCCGCCCCGTTCCGGACCACCGTGCGGCTGAGCATGGCGCGTCCGGTGGCGGGTGAGGTGACGCGGAGGAGCACGTCGTCCGCGCCGCCCCGGTTGCGTACGTCGAAGAACGCGGCCGTGATCTCAGGGTTGGCGGGCAACAGCAGCCGGGCGGAGGTCACCTCGGGCGCGGCGGGAGTGCCGGCCGCCCCGGAGGCGGCCCAGACGCCGAGCCCGGCCAGGGTGAGCGCGCAGGCGGCGACAGGTACGAGGGCGGCCCGGGCCGCGGTCAGGTCGGGCATCATCGCTCCCAGACGGCTTCGGCGCGTACGCGCGGACGACGGTCGCGGCCCGCCGGGCCACGGGACGGGGACGGCTGCCAGCCGCGCAGCCGCAGGCTGTTGAGGACCACCACGACCGAGCTGACGGACATCGCCGCTGCGGCCACCATCGGATTGAGCCAGCCGACGGCCGCCGGCGGGATGGTCACCAGGTTGTAGCCGAAGGCCCAGACGAGATTGGTCCGTACGGTGCCCAGGGTGCGGCGCGCCAGCCGCACCGCGTCGGCCACCGCCGCCATGTCCTCGCGCACCAGGGTCACATCGGCGGCTCCGATGGCCGCGTCGGTGCCACCGCCCATGGCGATGCCGAGGTCGGCGCCGGCCAGGGCTGCGGCGTCGTTGACGCCGTCACCGATGACGGCGACCCGGTGGCCGCGCCCGCGCAAGTCGCGGACGAGCTCCGCCTTGCCCTCCGGGGTCAGCCGGGCGTGTACCTCGGTGATGCCCAGGCGCGTCGCCACGGCACGGGCGGCGGACTCGCTGTCCCCGGTGGCCAGCACCGGCCGCAGACCGAGCCGCTTGAGGTGGTCCACGGCGCGGTAGCTCCCGGAGCGGATGGTGTCGCCGAGCGCGAAGACCGCTTCGGCACGGCCGTCCACCCACAGCACCACGGCGGTGTGCCCGGCGTCCTCTGCCGCCGTGACGGCGGCCGCCAGCTCGCCCGGCAGCGCCGAGCCCTGGCCGTCCGCCTCGGCCTCGCCCGTCGGCGGCTGCGGCAGGTCCGGGCGTCCCATGGCCACCCGGTGTCCGTCCACCCGGCCGCTGACCCCCAGGCCCGCGGTCGCCATGAAGTCCCGCACCGGTGGCAGCCCGGCCCCGGCGCCATCCCCGGCTCCGTCCCCGGCTTGCGAGTCCGGCTCCGCCTCGGCCGACGCGTCCGCCCCGGCTCCGACCCCCTTCCCGGTCTTCAGGTCCGGCTCCGCCTCGGCCGCGGCTCCCGACTCGGCTCCGGCCCCGGCGTCCGGCTCCGCTTCCGCCGCGGCCTTGCGGGCGTACGCCGTCACCGCGCGTCCCACCGGATGTTCGGAGCCCTGCTCGACCGCGCCCGCCAGCCGGATCGCCGCCGCCGGAGCGAGCCCGTCCGGGCGCGTGGTGACGGTCAGCACGTCCATCACGCCGTGCGTCAGCGTGCCCGTCTTGTCCAGCACCACGGTGTCCACGCGGCGCAGCCCCTCCAGCGCCTGCGGGCCGCGGACCAGGATGCCCAGCTGGGCTCCGCGGCCGGTGGCGGCCAGCAGCGCGGTGGGGGTGGCCAGGCCGAGCGCGCAGGGGCAGGCGACGACGAGGACGGCCACCGCCGCGGTCACCGCCGCCTGCGGGTCGGCGCCCGCGCCGAGCCAGAAGCCGAGCACGGTGACCGCGACGGAGAGCACCGCGGGCACGAAGACCGCGGCCACCGCGTCGGCCAGCCGCTGGGCCTTCGCCTTCCCGGCCTGCGCCTCCGACACCAGCCGGGTGATCCGGGCCAGTTGGGTGTCGGCGCCGACCGCCTCGGCCCGGACCTCCAGCAGGCCGCCGGAGTTGACGGCACCGCCGACCACCGGCGAGCCGGGGGCCACCTCGACCGGCGCGCTCTCACCGGTGACCAGCGACAGGTCCAGGGCCGAGCTGCCGTCGGTGACCACCCCGTCGGTCGCCACCCGCTCCCCGGGGCGCACCACGAAGCGGTCCCCGACGCGCAACCGCTCGACCGGCACCCGGCGTTCGGTGCCGTCGGCGTCGCGTACCACCACGTCCTTGGCGGCCAGCGAGGCCAGCGCGCGCAGCGCGGATCCGGTGCCGTGCCGGGCGCGGGCCTCCAGCAGCCGTCCGGTCAGCACGAACAGCGGGACGCCGACGGCGGCCTCCAGATAGACGTGCGCGGTGTCGCCGGAGGCCGAGGGCAGCAGCGAGAACGGCATCCGCATGCCCACCTCGCCCGCCCCGCCGAGGAAGAGCGCGTACGCCGACCAGCCGAAGGACGCGATCACGCCCAGCGAGACCAGGGTGTCCATGGTCGCCCCGCCGTGCCGCACCCCGCGCAGGGCGCGGGAGTGGAAGGGCCAGGCGCTCCAGACGGCGACCGGCGTGGCGAGGATGAAGCACAGCCACTGCCAGTTGCGGAACTGCAGCGCCGGGGCCATGGAGAGCACCAGCACCGGCACCGAGAGCAGCGCGGTGATCAGCAGCCGGGCGGCCCCTGCCGGAGCCGCGTCCGTCGGCACGCCGTCGTCCGCGGACCGGGTGTCGGCCGGCGGCAGCGCGGCGGTGAAGCCGGCCCCCTCCACCACGGCCATCAGTTCGTCCACCGCGACCTGAGCCGGGTGGTCCACCCGGGCGCGGCCGGTGGCCAGATTGACGGTGGCGCTGACCCCCTCGATCCGGCCCAGCCGCTTCTCGACCCGGCCCACACAGGCGGCGCAGGTCATCCCGCCCACCAGCAGTTCGGTGGTGATGGGCGGGGCCTCGGCGGCCGGGGCGCTCACCGGGCACCGCCCATGCCGTGCATACCGCCCATGTCCCCGGAGCCGCCGCCGGAGCCGCCGCCCGGGCCGTCCTCCCGGTGCAGGCCGGGGGCGACCGGTCCGACGGCCGAGCCGACCGCGTAGGCGAGGCCGAACATCGCGGCCAGAAGGAGAAGGAATCCGGTCAGAACCAGGGCCGGACCGTGCTGACGTGAGGTCATCACCGCTCCACGAAGCAGTCGGCGGGGAAGGGGAGGAACGCTCATCCTGGCACGCCCCGGCGCCTGGTCACCGGCGCTCGGGGCCGGCATCGCACGTGAGGATTCTCCTGTTCACGGCCGGGAACCAGGCCGCCCGCGCAACCGACTTCCCTACGATGCGCGGGCCGTGTGCCACAGCCGCACCGGGCCGCCGCGCATGCCGCCCCGGACCCACGGCTCGCGCGCCGCACCGCCACGGCCCACGGCTCGCCGCGCACACCGCCCCGGCCCATGGCCCGGCGCGCCCATCGCCTAAGCCCACGGCCCGGCGCGCCCATCGCCCGGCCACGCCCGGATCCCGCGCGCGCCGGTGACGAACACCGGTGCGGACGCCCGGGAACTCAGCCGCGCCGCCATCCGACTCCTTGTGCGGACCACGACCCCGAGGAGACTGCACGCCGTGTCCCAGCCCGACCCGATCCCGTTGTCCGGCCGCGCGTACAAACGCGATCCCTACCCGCTGTACGAGCGGCTGCGCGCCGCCGGTCCCATCCACCGGGTGCGCTTCCCCAGCGGTGTCGACGCCTGGCTGGTCACCGGCCACCAGGCCGCCGTGAAGACCCTCGCCGACCCCCGGCTGGGCAAGAACCACGACCTGGGCAACGATCGCTGGCGCGAACACGCCTCGATCATGCCCGAGCCCCAGCACTCCCAGCTCCAGGTCCATCTGCTGCACCAGGACCCGCCCCGGCACACCATGATGCGCCGCCTGGTCCTCGACGCCTTCGCCGCGCGC
Source organism: Streptomyces sp. JLBT605 (assembly GCF_058215555.1). Lineage (NCBI taxonomy): Bacteria > Bacillati > Actinomycetota > Actinomycetes > Kitasatosporales > Streptomycetaceae > Streptomyces > Streptomyces sp. JLBT605. Next base: position 836,836 of record NZ_CM177087.1, on the reverse strand, counting down.
CGCGTCGAAGCGCTGCGCCCCCGCTTCCAGGAGATCGCCGACGCGCTGGTGGACTCCATGCCCGCCGTCGGCGAGGCGGCCGGCACCGACCTGGTGCGGTGCTTCGCCGCCCGCTTCCCCTTCCAGGTGCTCGCCGAGGTCATCGGAGTGCCGCCGCGGCTGGCAGCCGCCTTCCGCCGCGAGTGGGGCAAGGTCGTCCAGCCGGTCGGCCCGCACGATCCGCGGCGCGCGGAGTACGAGGCGCTGCTGCGCGGACTCCAGGGCTACATCGCCGAGGTGGTCGCGGCCAAGCGCGAGGAGCCGGCGGACGACCTGCTCGGCAGGCTGGTCGCCGGCTGCGACGCGGGCGAGCTGACCCCGCAGGAGCGGGATTCCATGGTCTTCCAGCTGCTGGTCGCCGGGCAGGAGCCGGTCACCAACCAGATCACCACCGCGCTGCTGACGCTCTTCCGCCACCCAGGCGCGCTGGACCGGCTGCGCACCGACCCGGAGGTGCTGCCGCGGGCGGTCGAGGAACTGCTGCGGTACGACTCCGCGTTCGAGCTCACCACCTGGCGCTTCCTCGCCGAGGACGACGAACTGCACGGCACCCGGGTCCCGGCCGGTGACTCGGTGATCGTCTCGCTGTGCGCGGCCAACCGCGACCCGGCGCGCTTCACCGAGCCGGACACCCTCGACTTCGACCGCGCCGAGGGCTCCCACCTCGCCTTCGGACACGGCATCCACTTCTGCCCCGGCGCCGCGCTCGCCCGGATCGAACTCCAGATCGCCATCGGGACGTTGATCGCGCGCCTTCCCGCGCTGCGGCTCGCCGTGCCCGCCGAGGAGATCGAGTGGATCCCCGCGGTCCTGGGCCGGGGCACCAACCAGCTGCCCGTCCACTACGACCGGACGGCCCGTGCCGATGACTGACACCATGACCTCCACCGCGACCTCCCCTGCGACCGGCGGTGCCGCGGAGCAAGTCACCGCCCGCGTCCTGGAGCTGCTGCTGCCGCACCGCCGCTCGGCGACCCCCGGCGGCCCCGGCCACCATCTGGACCACCACCCGGACCTCCGCGCGGACCACCCCGAACAGCTCCGCCAGATCGGCCGCTTCGTGCGCGCCGGGGAGCCGATCGTGTTCACCCTCCCCGGCTTCCCCTGCAAATCGCCCAACCCCGCCAAGGTGCTGGGCCATCTGCCGGACGAGGGCGAACGCCTCTCCCTGGCCTTCCTCGACGAGCTGTGCGCCCGGATCGGCACGTTCCACGCGCCCGGCGCCCGCATGGTCATCTGCTCCGACGGCCATGTCTTCGGCGACCTCATCCGGGTCCCCGACGCGCATATCGACGCCTACGGCGACGAGCTGCGCGCCATGATCCGACAGGAGGGCTTCGACCACCTGACCACCCTCGACCTGCGCGACATCTTCGGCGACCTGGGGTACGACGAGAAGCGCGCCCTGGTCGACGTCGGATACGCCCCCTCCGTCGAGGCCCTGCGCGCCCAGGTCCGTACCGACGAGGACACCCTGCGGCTGTACCGCGGCATCACCCGCTTCCTGGTCGAGGACTCCGCCGGATTCACCGGCACCCGTTCGGCGCTCCAGCGTGAATGCCGGGCCCGCGCCTACGAGGTCATCGCGCGCAGCCGTGCCTGGGGCGCGCTGATCGCCGCGCACCGCCCACGATCGGTACGGCTGTCGATCCACCCGCAGCGGCCCGGCTCGGCGAAGTTCGGCATACGGCTGCTGGACTCGGCCGACGTCTGGGCCACCCCCTGGCACTCCGCGGTGCTGCGCGGAGCCGACGGCTCCACCCGGCTGATGCGGCGCGCGGACGCGGAGCGGCTCGGGCGGCTGGTGCACCGGGCCGGCCGTCCGAGCCACTTCGAGGAACGCTAGGCCCGGTCCCGTCCCGCCGGTGCCTGAGCGGCCGAGGCCACCGGCCCTGGCTCGGGCACTGGCCCCGGCCCCAGCCCCGGCTCCGGCTCCGGGTCCCTGGCGGTGGCCCGGTGGTCGAAGGCGATCAGCGGGTCACCGGTCAGCGGGTGTTCCACGACGGCCGCCCGCACCCCGAAGACCTCGGCGATCAGCGGGGGAGTGAGCACCTCACGGGGGGTCCCGGAGGCCACCACCGTGCCCCCGTGCAGCACATGCAGCCGGTCGCACACCGAGGCGGCCGCGTTGAGATCGTGCAGCGCCAGCAGCGTCGTACGGCGCTGCCGGCGCAGCAGCGTCAGCAGCTCCACCTGATGGAGCACGTCCAGGTGGTTGGTGGGTTCGTCCAGCACCAGCACCTGGGGGTCCTGGGCGAGCGCGCGGGCCAGCAGCACCCGCTGCCGCTCCCCGCCGGAGAGCGCCGAGAACCGCCGCCACTGCCGGTCGCCGTCCATGCCGACCTGGGCCAGCGCCCGGCCGATCACCGCCCGGTCGCCCTCGTCGTCGCCGGCGAACGCCCGCTTGTGGGGCGTACGGCCCATCGTCACCACATCGCGTACCGTCAGCTCGAAGTCGCTGCCGCGCTCCTGAGGCAGCGCGGCGACGCGCCGGGCGGATTCCACCGCGGACAGCTCCCGCAGGTCCGTGCCGCCCACCAGCACCCGGCCGGCGTGCGGCGCGAGATGGCGGTAGACGGTGCGCAGCACGCTGGACTTGCCGCTGCCGTTGGGCCCGACGAGCCCCGCGATCTCGCCCTCCCTGGCGATCAGCCGCACCCCGCTGACCACGGTCCGCCCGGACAGCGCCACGGCCAGGTCCTCGATGTCGATCCTCATGGCCGCTCCAGACGCCGGTCGAGCAGATACAGCAGGGCGGGGGCGCCGATCAGCGAGGTGACCACGCCCACCGGCAACTCCTGGTCGTCCAGCGCCGTCCGGGCCACCAGGTCGACCACCACCAGCAGCACCGATCCGGCGAGCGCGGAGACGGGCAGCAGGCGGCGCATGTCGCCGCCGACCACCAGCCGGCAGGCGTGCGGCACCATCAGTCCGACGAAGCCGATCGACCCGGAGACCGAGACCAGCACTCCGGTCAGCACGCTGGTCACCACGAACAGCTCCCGGCGCAGCCGGGCGACGCGCACCCCCAGGCCCGCCGCGGTCTCGTCGCCCATCAGCAGGGCGTTGAGCGCGCGGGCCCGGGCCTGGAGCGCGAGCAGGCCCGCCGCCACCGCCGCGGTGGGCACCGCCAGGGTCTCCCACTGCGCGCCGCCCAGGTTGCCCATCAGCCAGAACAGCGCACCGTGGGTCTGCTGCTCGTCCCCGGCCTGGAGCACCAGGTAGTGGGTGAAGCCGGAGAGGAACTGGCCGATGCCCACCCCCGCGAGCACCAGGCGCAGCGGGGAGAACCCCCCGCCCCGCCGGGCGATCGCCCACACCAGGGCGAAGGACGCCAGCGCGCCCGCGAACGCGGCCGCCGACAGCCCGAGCCCCAGCACCCCGCCCGCTCCGGCGCCGAGCACGATCGCCGCGACCGCGCCCAGCGAGGCCCCCGAGGAGACCCCGAGCAGATACGGGTCGGCCAGCGGGTTGCGGACCAGCGCCTGCACGGCGGTGCCGACCAGACCGAGCCCGGCGCCGACCACCGCGGCCAGCAGGGCGCGCGGCAGCCGCAGCTGCCAGACGATCAGGTCCATGGTGCCGGGGGCCGGTTCGCGTCCGGTGACCCCGCGGGCGACGGCCGACCACACGTCCCGCAGGGGGACGTCGGTGGAGCCGAGGGAGACCGCGGCCACCAGGGCGGCGACGAGCGCCACACCCAGTACCGCGGCGACCAGCCCCGGCCGCGCCTCGCGGGCGCGGGCCTCCCGCGGCACATCCGCCGGCCCCTCCCCGGCGGCCGCTTCCCGGTGATCGACCTCGGCCACCTACTTCACCCGGTCCGGGTAGAGCGCGTGGGCGATGTCGCGCACCGTGTCGGCGCTGCGCACCCCGCCGATGGTGGTGCGCTGGGAGGTGACGCGCAGCAGGTGGCCCTCCTTGACCGCCTTCAGGCCCCTGGTGGCGGGGTTGTCCCGCAGGAACCCGGCGGCCTCGTCGAACGCCTTGGCGTTCGCCGCCTCGCTGCCCCGGTCCCGGACCCCGAGCTGGATCCAGTCCGGGTTCTTCGCCACCACGTCCTCCCAGCCCACCGGCTTGAAGTCGCCGTCGCAGCCGGCGAACACATTGCGCGCCCCGGCCATGGTGACGACCGCGTTGGCGACCTGCTTGCCGCACACCGCGATCGGCTGCCGGGTGCCCGCGTCGTAGTCGAAGAAGAAGTACGTCGGCCGCTTCGAGGCGGGCACGTCCGCGAGCGCCGACCGCACCGCGTCGGTCTTCTTCCGCATTCCGGCGACGAGTTCGCGGGCGCGCTCGGAGGTGCCGGTGAGCTTGCCGAGCTGCTCGATGTCCTCCTCCACGCCGGACAGGTCCACGCGCGGCCCCTTGGTCTTCTCGGCGCAGGCGGTGGAGCGCAGGTAGACGTGGTTGATCCCGGCCGCCTCGAACTCCTCGGCGCGGGGGCCCTCGGCGGCGCCGCCCATGTTCTTCATCGAGGCGAAGGTGTCGATGTACACGTCCGCACCGGAGCCGAGCAGGCGCTCCTTGGGAATCATCGTGCGCCCCAGCACCGGGACCTCGGCGGCACGGTCCGCGAACTGGGCGGGCATGGTGCCCTTGCCGGGCGGGAAGCCGGTGCCGATCACCTTGTCGCCCGCGCCGAGCCACATCAGCATCTCCAGGCTGGAGGCGTTGCTGGTGACGATCTTCTCCGGGGCCTTGCGGAAGGTCGTCTCCTTCCCGTCGCAGTCGCTGACCGTGACCGGGAAGCCGTGACCGGCCTTGCCCGACGCGTCGTCGGACGAGTCTTTGTCCCCGCCGCAGGCGGTGGCGGACAGGGCGACGGCGGCGAGGACACCGCACAACACGGATGAGCGCATGGGACTTCTCCTGGGGAACTCGTCGAACCCGCGGGCCGGCCTGCGCGGGCCCGGGCTCAGGTAGTCGGGCCAAGACCCCGTCCGGTTCCCGCGACTTCCCGCCGAATGCCGCGCCGGACCGCTTACGCTGCACGCGTGCGGATCATGATCATGGAGGAGGACCGATGAGCACCGAGCAACTCGCCCCGATGCCCACCGACTGGCAGCGCGCCCTGGCGATCGTCGCGCACCCGGACGACCTGGAGTACGGCGCGTCCGCGGCGATCGCCGGCTGGACCGACGAGGGCCGCGAGATCGCCTACCTGCTGGCCACGGTCGGCGAGGCGGGGATCGACGGCATCGCCCCGGAGGAGTGCGGACCCCTGCGCACCCGAGAGCAGCTGGCCAGCGCTGCGGAGGTCGGGGTCACCTCGGTGGAGTTCCTCGGGCACCGCGACGGAGTGATCGAGTACGGCACGGCGCTGCGCCGTGACTTCGCCGCCGCGATCCGCCGCCACCGGCCGGAGCTGGTGATCACCCTCAACCACCACGACACCTGGGGCGGTGTCGCCTGGAACACCCCGGACCACCGGGCGGTGGGCCGGGCGGTGCTGGACGCGGTCGGCGACGCCGGCAACCGCTGGATCTTCCCCGAACTCCTCACCGAGGAGGGGCTTCAGCCGTGGAACGGGGTGCGGCACGTCGCGATCGCCGGCTCCCCGCGGCCCACCCACGCGGTCGACGCGAGCGCCGGCACCGAGCGTGCGGTGCGCTCGCTGCTGGCCCACCGCACCTACATCGAGGCGCTCACCGACGAGGAGCCGGAGGCGTACTGCCGCACCTTCCTCAGCGGCACCATGCGGGCCGCCGCGGAGCGGTTCGGCGGGCGTCCGGCGGTGGCCTTCGAGGTGTTCAGCCGCTGACCGTACGGCCGGCGACCCCGGCGCCGGGGCCCGTGGTCCCTCCGCGGGCCCGGGTGGCGCCGGCCCGGGTGGCGCCTCCTTCGCCGGCCCGGGCGGTGTCCCGCTCGCTGTCCTGGGCGCCGGTCCTGTCCGCGTCCGGGCGGGTGCGCTCCATGATCAGCGCGGCGGCGTCGTCCTGGAGCCGGCCCCCGGTGTGGGCGTCCAGGTCGGCCCGCAGCCGGGCCAGCAGCTCCGGGGTCGGCAGTGCGGACCAGCCGCTGAGCCGGTCCGCCAGCGGATAGAAGGAGCCGTCCGGCGCCCGGGCCTCGGTCACCCCGTCGGTGCAGGTGAACAGCCGTGCGTCGGCCGGGAGCGTGACCCGCTGCACGGTGCGGGGCCGCTCCGCCAGCTCGCCCAGGCCCAGCGGCAGCCCGCGTTCGGCCGGGTCCAGCTCGGTGACGGTCCCGTCCGCCTCGATGAGATACGGGGCGAGGTGCCCGCAGTCCACGAAGGCCAGCGGCACGCTCCGCCCGCCGGGCGGCGGCGCCCGGTCGTCCACCGCGAAGACCGTCGCGGTCACGAACCGCTCCTCGGCCGGCCCGCCGTCGCCCTCCGCCGCCAGACCGTCCTCGGCGGCCGCCGAGGAGGCGTAGCGGCGCAGCCCGTGCTCCATCGCGGCCACCCCGTCCTGAAGGTCGCGCCGGTAGTACGCGGCCTCGCGGAAGGCGGTGAGCACGGCGGCCCCGGCGCCCAGCGTGCGCAGCCCCTTGCCCTGCACGTCGCCGATCAGCACCCGGGTTCCCCACGGGGTCTCCAGGACCTCGTAGATGTCCCCGCCGACCAGCGCGTCCTCCTGCGAGGAGACGTAGAAGCCGTCCACCGTCACCTCCCTGCTGCGCAGCGGCAGCCCGCGCAGCAGGGCGCGTTGCGACGCCTCGCCGGTGACCCGCAGCCGCTCCAGCAGTGCGTCCCGATCCCGCAGCAGCCGGGCGACGATGACGCTCACCCCGGTCAGCATGAGATTGCCGAGGACGGCGGAGACCTTGTTCAGGGCGCGCGGGTCGTCCGGCGCCGCCGCGACCAGCCCGGCCATGGCCGCGAAGTCGATGGCGGCGACCACGATCGCCTGCCGGTAGCTGCACAGCGCCGCGGCCACCAGCGGGGCGACCGCGGCGTACACGTCGAGCCGGAACGCCTGCGGGGTGAGCCGGTCGATGGTGGTGATCAGGGCGATGTACGCGAGCAGCGCCACGAAGATGCTGTTCGAGAAGGGGCGGGCGCGAACCCTGGACGGCACCGCGGTGGAACCTCCGCGTCCGGGGACGGGTCACCTTCAGGCTCGCACGCCCGCCGCCGCCCGGCGACCGGGCTGCCGGCGACCGCGGGACCGCCACACGGCGCCGCGGGGAGTCCGGCCCCCCGGCTCGCCGCGGCCCTGTCCGGGGCGGAAACCCCTACCGGATCGCCTTGATCAGTTCACCGTCCGCGGTGTCGCCGCTGAGCTCCCAGAAGAAGGTGCCGCCCAGGCCCTGCCGCTCCCTGTAGCTCATCTTCCCGGCGATGGTCTGCGGGGTGTCGTAGCTCCACCACTGGTCGCCGCAGAGGGCGTAGGCCGTGCCCGCGACCGTCCCGGTGGCAGGGCAGCGGGTCTTGAGGACCTTGTAGTCCTCGATGCCGGCCTCATAGCTGCCGGGCGCCGCGCCGGTCGCGGTTCCGCCCGGCGCCGCCTGCGTCACCCCGCTCCAGCCCCGGCCGTAGAAGCCGATGCCCAGCAGCAGCTTCTCCGCGGGGACGCCCAGGGACTTGAGCTTGCTGATGGCGGCGTCGGAGGTGAAGCCCTGCCGCGGGATGCCGTCGTAGGAGGTGAGCGGGGAGTGCGGGGCGGTGGGGCCCTTCGCCTCCCAGGCGCCGAAGAAGTCGTACGTCATCGGGTTGTACCAGTCGACGTAACGAGCCGCGCCCGCGTAGTCGGCCGCGTCGATCTTGCCGCCGTCCGAGGCGTCCGCCGTGATGGCCGAGGTGACGAGATCGGAACCGAACTTCTCGCGCAGCGCCGCCAGCAGATTCCGGTAGGCGTCCTTGCCGCTGGTGTCGCAGGTGCTGCCGCAGGCGTTGGGGTACTCCCAGTCGATGTCGATGCCGTCGAAGACATCGGCCCAGCGCGGGTCCTCCACCAGGTCGCGGCAGGACTGGGCGAAGGCGGCCGGGTTCTTCGCGGCCTCGCCGAACCCGGACGACCAGGTCCAGCCGCCGAAGGACCAGATCACCTTCAGGCCCGGGTGCAGCTTCTTGAGCTTGCGCAGCTGGTTGAAGTTGCCGCGCAGCGGCTGGTCCCAGTTGTCGGCCACGCCGTCGACGCTCTGGTCCGCGGTGTACGCCTTCTCGTGGTCGGCGTAGGAGTCGCCGATGGTGCACTTGCCGCCCTGGACGTTTCCGAAGGCGTAGTTGATGTGGGTGAGCCGGTCCGCCGAGCCGGAGGTCTCGATGTTCCTGACGTGGTAATTCCGCTGGTAGACACCCCAGTTGGTGAAGTATCCGACGACCTTCTCCCCGGCCGCGGCGGTGTCTTCGCCCGCCGGCGCGGCCGACTGGCCGGCCGAGGCGGGGCCGGTGAGCAGTACGGCGGCCAGCACCGCCGTACACAGGGCCGCGAGGGCGGCGAGCACCCGGCGTGGTCCGATCATTTCAGTCTCCTCGTGGGGGTGGGAGAGTGGAGAGACGTGGGGGGACGCCGCCCGCGCCGGGAGTTGACATGAACGCGAGGAGCGTTGCGGGAAACCGTAGAAGGACTAGACCAGTACGGTCAATGGTTCGAACCAATCCGGCAGTGCGCCGCCCCCGCAGTCCCGGCCGGCCGCCGACAGCAAGATCATCAGGCCGGTGACGGGACGCCGCTGATCGGGCATACTCCAACCGCCACAGCCACAAGACGTCGCCGACCGAGACCCGGCCGGAGATGATCGGCTGGGCCAGCAGTCGACCGGCGGCGCCGCCACACCCAGGACCGCGCCGTCCAGCGCCCGACAGGGAGGAGAGCGTCGTTATGTCCGAGCACGGCCGAGAGCCGGTGGAGCGTCAGCTGCCCACCGAGGAAGCCCGCGACCTCATCGCACTCGTACGCGAGGTGGCCGACCGGGAGATCAGGCCGAGGGCCGCCGAGGAAGAGGCCGCCGGGCATTTCCCGCGCCCCCTGTTCAAGCTGCTCTCCGAATCCGGCCTGCTCGGCCTGGTCTACCCGGAGGAGTTCGGCGGCGGCGAGCAGCCGTACGAGGTCTACCTCCAGGTCCTCGAAGAGCTCGCCGCGGCCCGCCTCACCGTGGGGCTGGGCGTGAGCGTGCACACCCTGGCCTGCCACGGACTGGCCAACTTCGGCAGCAAGGAGCAGCGGGCCGAACACCTGCCGGCCATGCTGGGCGGCGGTCTGCTCGGCGCCTACTGCCTCTCCGAGCCGTCCTCCGGCTCCGACGCCGCCAGCCTGCGCACCCGCGCCGTGCGGGACGGCGACGACTGGGTGCTGAACGGCACCAAGTCGTGGATCACCCACGGCGGCATCGCGGACTTCTACACCGTCATCGCCCGCACCGGCGGCGAGGGCCCGCGCGGCATCACCGCCTTCCTGGTGCCCGGCGACGCGCCCGGTCTCTCCGCCGCGGCCCCTGAACGCAAGATGGGGATGAACGGCTCGCCCACCGCGCAGCTCAACTTCGACGGCGTGCGGATCCCCGACGCCCGCCGCCTCGGCGACGAGGGCCAGGGCTTCACCGTCGCCCTCTCCGCGCTCGACGCCGGCCGGCTGGGCATCGCCGCCTGTGCCATCGGCGTCGCCCAGGCCGCCCTGGACGAGGCGCTCGCCTACACCGCCGAGCGCCGCCAGTTCGGCCGGCCGATCGCCGACTTCCAGGGCCTGCGCTTCATGCTGGCCGACATGGCCACCCAGATCGAGGCGGGCCGCGCCCTCTACCTGGAGGCCGCGCGCCGCCGCGACGCGGGGCTGGCCTACTCCAAGCAGGCCGCGATGGCCAAGCTGTTCTGCACCGACGCCGCGATGCGCGTCACCACCGACGCCGTGCAACTGCTCGGCGGATACGGCTACACCGCCGACTTCCCGGCCGAGCGCCTGATGCGCGAGGCCAAGGTGCTGCAGATCGTCGAGGGCACCAACCAGATCCAGCGGGTCGTCATCGCCCGCCAGATCGCAGGACCGGAAAGCCGCTGATTCAGGGCCCCCGGCCGGGCACGGCCCCCGTGACCGTGCCCGGATCCGGTCGCCGAACCCGGGCGCCGGACCCGCTGCCGAAGACGCCGCCGGGGACGTTCGGGTTCGGTGCGGCGGCCGCCGTCTAGGAGTCGCTGCGGCCGGCGCGGCGCATGGCCGGCACGCGCATCGGCCGCGAGCCGGGGCCGCCGATGTGCGAGAAGGGCTGGGTCCGCCAGTCCAGGCTCTCCGGCAGGGTCAGCAGCAGCGCGGCGTCCTGCTCCTGGGCGCCGGGGGTGTCGTCCGCGGCCGCGGCCTCCGCCGCCGCCCGCCCCGTGCCGGGGCAGACCGTGAGCCCGAAGGGGTTCCACGGGGAGGGGCACAGCGCGTGCTCCGGCAGGACGTCCTCGTCCGCCAGCAGCGCGATCGGCCGTGCGCAGTCCGGGCAGGTGACCCGGAACATCTCGTAGGTCTCGTAGGTATCGCTGTCGCCTTCGTCGAGTTCGAGGCGCTCAGGAATGGGCATGTCGTTCTCCCCCTCGGGTGGGCCGGGAGGCGCTGCCGCCTCGACCACAGCAAGCATTTCCCGCCGCGCCGTGTGGGTAATCGCGGCGCTCCGCAGGACACTGGTCACGGGGAATGTGTCGTTCGTCACATGCCTGGTGCAGGTGCGGGGGAAGCGGCCCCAGCGCCGTCTCACGCGCGGCGGGCCGGGCGGTGCGGGTCGTCGCCGGGGCGCACCCCGGCGACGCTTTTCCGGCTGTGCCGGACCGGCCCCGACCCCATAAGGTGATCCGCTGTGGAGGAGCTCGACAGACAGATCGTGGAACTGCTCGTCAAGGACGGGCGGATGAGCTACACCGACCTGGGCAAGGCCACCGGCCTGTCCACCTCGGCGGTGCATCAGCGCGTCCGCCGTCTCGAACAGCGAGGAGTCATCCGCGGTTACGCCGCCGTGGTGGACCCGGAGGCCGTCGGCCTGCCCCTCACCGCGTTCATCTCGGTCAAACCCTTCGACCCCAGCGCGCCCGACGACATCTCGGACCGGCTCGCCGACGTCCCGGAGATCGAGGCGTGCCACAGCGTGGCGGGCGACGAGAACTACATCCTCAAGGTGCGCGTCGCCACCCCGCTGGAGCTGGAGCACCTGCTGACCCGGATCCGCTCCCAGGCCGGGGTCTCCACCCGCACCACCGTGGTGCTGTCCACTCCGTACGAGGCCCGCCCCCCGCGGGTGTGACCTCCCAGACGACACTGGATCCATGACCGATCGGACCATCCCCCCTGCCCACGGCGCCCCCGGCGCCCCGGCCCCGGGCGAGGAGAGCCCCCGCTCCGTGCTGCTGCGCGGCGGCGAGGTGCACAGCCCCGCCGACCCCTTCGCCACCGCCATGGTGGTCGAAGGAGGCACCGTCGCCTGGGTGGGATCCGAGGGCGCGGCGGACAGCTTCGCCGACGGCGTCGACGAGGTTCTCGACCTCGGCGGTGCGCTGGTCACCCCGGCGTTCACCGACGCCCATGTGCACGCCACCTCCACCGGCCTCGCCCTTACCGGTCTGGACCTCACCCGGGCCCGCACCCTGCCCGAGGCACTGGAACTGGTCCGCGCCCACGCCGCCGCCCGGCCCGACGAACCGGTGCTTCTCGGCCACGGCTGGGACGCCACCCGCTGGCCCGAGCGGCGGCCCCCCTCCCGCGCGGAGCTGGACCAGGCCACCGGCGGTCGCCCCCTCTACCTCTCCCGCATCGACGTGCACTCCGCCGTCGCCACCACCGCGCTGCTCGACCTGGTGCCCGGCATCCTCGACCGGCCCGGCTTCCACCCCGACGCCCCGCTGACCACCGCCGCGCATCACGCGGTGCGGGCCGTGGCGTTCGCCGGGATCAGCCCGGCCCAGCGCGCCGCCGCGCAGCGTGCCGCGCTGGACCGCGCCGCCTCGCTGGGCATCGGCTCCCTCCACGAGTGCGCCGGCCCGGAGATCTCCAGCGAGGACGACTTCACCGGCCTGCTGGAGCTCGCCGCGAGCGCCCCCGGCCCCCGGGTGGTGGGCTACTGGGCGGAGGCCGCCACCTGCGCCGCCGACCTCGACCGGGTGCGCGACCTCGGCGCGCTGGGCGCCGCGGGCGATCTGTTCGTGGACGGCGCGCTCGGCTCGCACACCGCCTGCCTGCACGAGCCGTACGCCGACGCCACCCACACCGGCACCGCCTACCTGGACGCGGCCGCCGTCGGCGCCCATGTCACCGCCTGCACCGAGGCCGGCCTCCAGGCCGGCTTCCACGCCATCGGCGACGCCGCCGTCAGCGCGGTGATCGAGGGCGTCCGGGCCGCCGCCGACCGGCTCGGCCTCGCCCGGGTCCGGGCCGCCCGGCACCGGGTGGAGCACGCGGAGATGCTCAGCCCCGAGGCCATCGCCGCCTTCGCCGAACTCGGCCTCACCGCCTCCGTGCAGCCCGCCTTCGACGCCGAGTGGGGCGGCGAGGAGGGGATGTACGCGCAGCGGCTGGGCCGGGAGCGGGCCCGCACCCTCAACCCGTACGCGGCCCTGCTGCGCGCCGGCGTCCCGCTGGCCCTCGGCTCCGACAGCCCGGTCACCCCCCTCGACCCCTGGGGCACGGTCCGCGCCGCCGCCTTCCACCGGACCCCCGAGCACCGGATCTCGGTGCGCGCCGCCTTCACCGCCCACACCCGCGGTGGCTGGCGCGCGATCGGCCGGGACGACGCGGGCGTCCTGGTGCCCGGCGCACCCGCCGACTACGCGATCTGGCAGACCGGCGACCTGGTGGTCCAGGTCCCGGACAGCCGGGTCGCCAACTGGTCCACCGATCCGCGCTCGGGCACCCCCGGGCTGCCCGATCTCACCCCGGGCGCCCCGCTGCCGGTCTGCCTGCGCACGGTGGTGGCCGGCCGCACCGTCTTCGGCTGACCAGGCATCTCCGGTGACCCGGCCCTCTCCGGCGGGCACCCTCCTCAGCCGAACGGGTGAGGAGGGTGGCTCGCGGTACCGCCGAACGATGCCTTGGACGCCCGGCGTGGCAGCTGAACACCGTCCGTACTGACCTGCTCGTTTGAGGAAACGGCGCAGGTCATGCGGGTGTTGACAGCAAGCGGGCGACGGCCGGTAGGTTCGGCCGGGTCCACCACCAATGACGTCCGGCCGGGCAGTCTCCACGCAGTCGTCGAACGCCGCTGGGCCACGGGGTGGCGTGCCGCGCAGGTGCGCCGCCGCTGGGAGCCAGGTCCAGCGCACGGGGGCGAGGGAGGGCTCGCCAGGCCGGCAGGTGCGACCCGGGTCGGGCCCGGACGCTCAGTAGACAACGGCTTTCGGTCGACCCGCAGCCAGCGGGCCCCAGGTCGGCCCGAAGAGCGCCGGGCCCCGATCCGCAGTCCCGGGGTATCCGCTGTCGTCGGTCCCGGGGTATCCGCTCTCGCCGGTTCCGGGGGATCCGTTCTCGCCCGGTCACAGAACCCGTCCCCTCCGGGCACGCTTCGGCCACCTCGGGGACACATCCGGCGCGCCGCGTTGTACCGTCACCTCACCAGCCCATGACCTGAGGAAGGCCGCGACCGTGCCATCGGGACCCGATACCACCGCCGAGGCAGCGCCCGGAGGCCCGGCCGACCCGCCCGCCGACCCGTCCCGGGCCGCGGAGCCGGACAGCCCGGCGGCCGACGCCCCGGGCGCCCCGGCCGCGTCGACGGCGTCCACGGCCGGGACAGAGGCGGCAGGGGCACAGGAGGCCGCTGAGGCACCGGAGGCAGCCGACGTGCCCGCGGCGTCGGACGCGCCGCTGGCGGCCGGCCAGGGCGCCGCACGGCCGACCCGGCGGGAGCGGCTCGCGGGCTTCGCGCGCCGGGAGTGGCGGCGCAGCGCGCTGGCCGCACTCAGCGGCGTCTTGCTGGGCCTCGCCTTCCCGCCGTACGGACTGTGGCCGCTGTCGCTGGTCGCGGTCGCGGCGCTGAGCCTGCTGACCCGGGACCGCACCGGACGGCAGGGCGCGTGGACGGGCTTCATGTTCGGGGTGCCGTTCTTCGTGGTGCTGCTGAAGTGGCTGCATGTCGTCGGCTGGGACGCGGTGATCGGCCTCTCGCTGATCCAGGCCCTCTTCCTGGTGCCGATGGGCGCCGCCCTCGCGCTCACCTCCCGGCTGCCCGGCTGGCCGCTGTGGGGTGCCTGCCTGTGGGTCGCGCAGGAGTGCGCCCGCGACCGGACACCGTTCGGCGGCTTCCCCTGGGGCCGGCTGGCCTTCGCCAACACCGGGTCGCCGTACACCCCGCTGGCCGCGCTGGGGGGCGCTCCGCTGGTCACCTTCGCCGCCGCGCTGACCGGCACCCTGCTGGCCGCCGCCGCGCTCGCCGCGTGGCGGGTCCGCCGGGCCCGCTCGGAGCCGCGGGCCGAGCCGGTCGGCCCGCGCCGCCCGGTGGCGCTGCCGGCCGTGGGGGCACTCGCCCTGGCCGCCGCCGTGACGGCAGCGGGATACGCCGTGCCGGTGCCCACCGACGCCGATGACACCGTCGACATCGCGGTGATCCAGGGCAATGTGCAAAAGCCCGGGATGGACTTCCTCGGCCGCCCGTTGAAGATCCTCAACAACCATGTCGAGGCCACCCTGCGGCTGGCGAAGGACGTCGAGGAGGGCCGCAAGCCCAAGCCCGACCTGGTCATCTGGCCGGAGAACGCCTCCGACCTGGACCCCTACAAGTTCAGCGAGGCGTACGACCGGATCGACAAGGCGGTCCGGGCGATCGGCGTGCCGGTCCTGGTGGGCGCGCTCGTCGATCACCCCACCAAGGAGGGCTACGTCGAGAACCAGGGCATCGTGTGGGATCCGAAGTCCGGCCCCGGCGCCTCGTACACCAAGCAGCACCCGGTGCCCTTCGGCGAGTACGTGCCCTTCCGCGCGCAGCTGAGCAAGGTGATCAGCCGCCTCGATCGGGTGCCCCGGGACTTCTACCCCGGCGACCACACCGGCGTGCTCCAGGTCGGCCCGGCGCGGCTCGGCGACGTGATCTGCTTCGAGGTCGCGTACGACGGGATCGTCCGGGACACCGTCAAGGCCGGGGCCCGTGCCCTGGTCATCCAGACCAACAACGCCACCTACGGCCGCACCGGCCAGCCCGAGCAGCAGCTGGTGATGTCCAAGCTGCGGGCCATCGAGCACGGGCGGGCCGTGGTCACCGCGGCGCCCAGCGGTATCAGCGCGGTGGTCGCGCCGGACGGCACCGTGCTCCAGCGCACCGAGGAATTCACGCAGGACGTCCTCACCGCGAGCATCCCGCTGCGCGACGACCGCACCGTGGCCGACCGAGTCGGCGCCACACCCGAGTGGGTGCTCGCTATGGTGGGCGTTCTGTCCTGCGCGGCCGCGATCATGATCGGCCGTCGAGGACGAACGGACGAGAAGGGGCAGCATCCGTGAGCGACGCACGCGAGGCCGACGGGCCGCGCCGCAGCACGAACCGCGACGAATCGCCACAGGGGCGAGGCGGCGACCAGCCGAAGGCGGAGACCCAGGGGCGGAAGTACGGCCCGCTGGGCACCACCTTGGTGATCATTCCGACCTACAACGAGGCGGAGAACATCGAGCCGATCGTGTCCCGGGTGCGGTCCGCCGTGCCCGAGGCGCACGTCCTCGTCGCCGACGACAACAGCCCGGACGGCACCGGCAAGATCGCCGACGAGCTCGCGGCGGGGGACGACCAGGTCCACGTGCTCCACCGCAAGGGCAAGGAGGGCCTCGGCGCCGCCTACCTGGCCGGATTCCACTGGGGCATCGACAACGGCTACGGGGTCCTGGTCGAGATGGACGCCGACGGCTCGCACCAGCCCGAGGAGCTGCCCCGGCTGCTCACCGCCCTGAAGAACGCCGACCTGGTGCTCGGCTCGCGCTGGGTGCCCGGCGGCCGGGTGGTCAACTGGCCCAAGTCCCGGGAGTTCCTCTCCCGCGGCGGCAGCACCTATTCGCGGCTGATGCTGGACGTGCCGATCCGGGACGTCACCGGCGGCTTCCGGGCGTTCCGCAAGGAGACCCTGGAAGGGCTCGGCATGGACGAGGTCGCCTCCCAGGGCTACTGCTTCCAGGTCGACCTCGCCTGGCGCGCGATCAAGGCGGGCTTCCACGTCGTGGAGGTGCCCATCACCTTCGTGGAGCGGGAGCGCGGGGACAGCAAGATGAGCCGGGACATCGTCGCCGAGGCGCTGTGGCGGGTCACCTCCTGGGGCGTGGGCTCCCGGGTCGGCAAGGTGATGGGCCGCAAGCCCGAGCCTCCGCGCTAGCGGCCTGGGCGCGGAACGGGTGACCGGCCCTGGGGCGCGGCCCGGTCACCGGCCCAGGCACACTGGGGACATGACGACCGGCGCATCACAGCAGAGGTACCCCCGTCCCCGGCGCTCCCGCGCCCGCACCCTGGTGCCCCTGGGCATCGCGGCCTGGCTGGTGCTGGAGATCTGGCTGCTGACCGTGGTGGCGGACGCGGCCGGCGGGCTGACGGTCTTCCTGCTGCTGGTCGCGGGCGTGGTGCTCGGCGCGGTCGTGATCAAGCGGGCCGGGCGGCGCGCCTGGCAGTCGCTGACCGGGTCGCTGCAGGCCGGAGCGGCCCGCCCCGAGGGCCCCGGCCGGGACGAGCCGGGCCGGGGGAACACCCTGCCGATGCTCGGCGGGCTGCTGCTGATGATGCCGGGGCTGGTCTCCGACGCGGTGGCGCTGCTGTGCCTCTTCCCGCCGACCCGGGCGCTGCTGCACCGGTGGGCGGAGCGGTCGCTGGAGCGCCGGATGCGGTCCGCGGCGCCGGGCAGCGTGGGCGAGGCGTTCCAGCAGGCACGGATGCACCGGCCGGACGGCAGGGTCGTCCAGGGCGAGGTCATCCGGGACGACGAGCCGCGCGGCGAGGACCGGCCGCGCCGGGAGGACCCCCCGCTGCCGCGCTGATCCGCCTTCGCCCGGGTACGCCGGTGCCCGGGCGAAGCGCGCGCTGGCGCCGGGCCCGGCCGAGCCGGGACGGCGAGCCACGCGGGCGAGGGGCGGCAGCCGCGCCGGAGCGGACAGCCGAGCCGGCGGCGGCCGAGTCCGACCAGGGCGGAGAGAAGGCAGACGAGGGCCGGGGCCGCTGCGGTGCAGCGGCCCCGGCCCTCGTGAAATCGGTCTGCCGGTCAGGCAGACTTGCGGTTGTCTCGCGGGTGCACGGCGATGTTCATGGCACCGGAGCGCAGGACGGCCAGCCTCTCGGCCAGCACCTCCTCCAGCTCCTCGCGGGTGCGCCGCTCCATGAGCATGTCCCAGTGCGTACGCGCGGGCTTGCCCTTCTTCTCCTCGGGGCCATCGCCGTCCACCAGGAGCGCCGTGGCGCCGCAGGCCTTGCACTCCCACTCCGGCGGAATCTCCGCCTCTACCGAGAACGGCATCTCGAATCGATGGCCGTTCGGGCATGCGTACTCCACCGCCTGGCGCGGGGCCAGATCGATGCCGCGGTCGGTCTCGTAGCTGGTCACCACGAGTCGCGTGCCGCGAAGAGCTCGCTCACTCATGCTTCGTGCCTCCCGGGCTTGTCGCCCACAGGACAGGTGTCGCTGTCGTCGTCATCCGGTCAACGTCCGGTCGGCGGTGAAGATTCCCGTACTGGGACATGCGCCCACCCGTCGCCCACCACCGCCCTAGTCGGAGGCGCTGCGCGCCGTGCCTACCTACGTGCCGCCCCGTTGTTCTACCCACAGGCGCCCGGTTTGTCACATCTGGCAGCAGATGTCACCCAGCGTTTCCGGCGCTTTAGCGCGCAGTAACGGTCCGCCTGGCGGGTCAAGGGCGTACACTACCGCCCCGCATGCGCAAGCTCTAAATCCTGTCCTTCGTGGAGCTCTCCGGGGCCGCCTCCGAGGCCGCGGGCGAGGCGCTCTCCGGCTCTGTCTCGCCGCGTGCCACCACCGGCGACGGCGTGCCCTGCGGGGTGGGAATCTCGAAGAACCGCAGGAAGAACTGTGCCAGCGGTCCGATGGTCGCGGCGTACACCACCGTGCCCACCCCGACCGAGCCGCCGAGCAGGAAGCCGGTCGCCAGGACCGTGATCTCGATGCCGGTCCGCACCAGCCGGATCGACCTGCCGGTGCGGCGGTGCAGCCCGGTCATCAGCCCGTCCCGTGGTCCGGGGCCGAAACGCGCCGAGATGTACAGCCCGGTCGCCGCGCCGTTGAGCACGATGGCCGCGGCCAGCAGCGGAATCCGGACGGCCAGCGCCTCGATCTCCGGCATCAGCCACAGGGTGCCGTCCACCACCAGGCCGATCACCACCACATTGGACACGGTGCCCAGGCCGGGCCGCTGCCGTATCGGGATCCACAGCAGCAGTACCGCCGCGCCCACCACGATCGTCACGGTACCGAACGACAGCGAGGTGTGCTCGGTGATCCCCTGGTGGAAGACGTCCCACGGGTCCAGGCCCAGCGCGGCGCGCAGCTGCATCGCCATGCTTACCCCGTAGAGGACGAGGCCCGCGTAGAGCTGGACGACGCGCCGGGTGAGATGCCGCCTGCCGGGCGCCGGGGACGCCAGGGCCGCCGGGCTTGCTGGAGACGCCGGAGACGCCGGGGGCGCCGGGGAATCGGACAAAAGAACGCTCCTTTGATGCTCGCGACGTGCTCGGGTGGCACGGTGTCCGAGGGGGGTGACTGGTGGCAGTGGCCTGCAGCATGTCACTCTGGACCACAAGACCAGTCCAGTTCCATGGCCAATTCCAGGAAGGTGGACCGCAACTGATGAGTCCGTGGACCTCTGCGGTGGGCGCCCCCCAGCTCGCTCGCCTGTTGCAGTCGCAGCACACCCGCGAAGCCACCGCCCCGGCCGGCGGCCGTCGGCTCCCGGCCTACCGCGCGCTCGCGGACGGTGTGCGGCTCCTGGTGCTGGAGGGCCGGGTGCCCGTCGCGGCCCGGCTCCCGGCGGAGCGCGAGCTGGCCGCGGCCCTGAAGGTCAGCCGCACCACCGTCGCCGCCGCCTACGAGGCGCTGCGCGGCGAGGGATTCCTGGAGTCCCGGCGCGGGGCGGGGAGTTGGACCTCGGTGCCGGCCGGCCGTCCGCTGCCGGCGCGCGGCCTGGACCCGCTGCCGCCCGAGGCGGCCGGCTCCATCATCGACCTGGGATGCGCGGCGCTGCCCGCCCCCGAGCCGTGGCTGAGCCGCGCGGTCGGCGGCGCCATGGAGGAACTTCCCCCCTACGCCCGCACCCACGGCGACTACCCGGCCGGGCTGCCCGCGCTCCGGCAGGCCATCGCCGACCGGTACACCGCGCGCGGCGTCCCCACCATGCCCGAGCAGATCATGGTCACCACCGGCGGGATGGGAGCCGTCGCCGCCACCTGCCGGATGTTCGTGCGCCCCGGCGAGCGGGTCGCCGTCGAGTCCCCCTCCTACGCCAACGTCCTGCAGCTGATGCGCGAGGCCGGGGTGCGACTGGTCCCCGTCGCCATGGCCCCGCGCCTGAAGGGCTGGGACCTGCCGGCCTGGCGGCAGGTGCTGCGGGACGCCGCGCCCCGCATGGCGTACGTCATCGCCGACTTCCACAACCCCACCGGCGCGCTCGCCGACGACGAGCAGCGGCGCGAGCTGGTGGACGCGGCGCGCTCGGCCGGCACCGTCCTGGTCGCCGACGAGACCATGTCCGAGCTGTGGCTGGACGCCGACGAGCGGGCCGGTGCCGGGATGCCGCGTCCGGTCAGCTCCTTCGATCCGGCCGGCAGCACCGTGGTCACCGTCGGATCGGCCAGCAAGTCCTTCTGGGCGGGGCTGCGGATCGGCTGGGTGCGCGCCGCCCCCGAGGTCATCCGCAGCCTGGTCGCCGCCCGCGCCTACGTGGACCTGGGCACTCCGGTCCTCGAACAGCTCGCCGTCACCTGGCTGTTGAACACCGGCGGCTGGGACGCCGCCGTCGAACTGCGTCGCGGGCAGGCCCGGGAGAACCGGGACGCGCTCGTCCGCGCCGTCCAACGACACCTGCCCGAGTGGGAGTTCACCATCCCGCGCGGCGGACTGACCCTGTGGGCGCGCACCGGCGGGCTCTCCGGCTCGCGCATCGCGGAGGCGGGGGAGCGGCTGGGCGTGCGCGTGCCCTCCGGGCCGCGGTTCGGTGTGGACGGCGCCTTCGAGGGTTTCGTACGGCTGCCGTTCACCGTCGGCGGCACCCTGGCCGAGGAGGCCGCCGGCCGCCTCGCGGAGGCCGCCCGCCTGGTGGCGACCGGCGTCACCGCCGAGGTCGACCTGCCACGCAGCTACGTCGCCTGAACGGGCTTGGTCAGGCCCGGGCCCTCTGTCGCCTCCCCGGGTGGCCCGGGCGCGCGGCGCTCCACGCCCGGCCCGGCCGGGTCCGTGACCGGCGCCGCCGGACCCAGCGGGTCCGGGAGCAGCTCCAGCACGGCCTGCCGGAGCGGCTCCTCGATCGCCGGGTCGTACGGATCGGGGGTCGCCGGGACCTGGAGCCGGTGCACCGGACCGTTGCCCAGCCGGACATAGCCGCGCCCCGGCGGCACCTGGTGCGTCGGGGTGGTGTGCGGCGGGGCGCCCAGCACCGCGGTGACCAGCTCGTGTCCGGCGGCGCCGAGCACC
Source organism: Streptomyces sp. JLBT605 (assembly GCF_058215555.1). Classification (NCBI taxonomy): domain Bacteria; kingdom Bacillati; phylum Actinomycetota; class Actinomycetes; order Kitasatosporales; family Streptomycetaceae; genus Streptomyces; species Streptomyces sp. JLBT605. The sequence continues at coordinate 816,273 of NZ_CM177087.1, read as the reverse complement.
ACCCGGGCCCGGGTGTGGGACAGCACCTGATCGGCGAGCGCCTCGGCGCTGTCGCACTGGTCGGCCACCACCACCGAGACGTTCGCCGCCCGGCCGTGCCGCAGCGGCACCACCAGCAACTCCTGTGGATCGACGGGCTCTCCCCCCTGGCCTGCGGCGCCGGCCGCGGCGAGCTGGCTGAGCACCGAGGGCCGGTCCACCACGATCCACAGCGGGCGGTGCACCTCCTCCGGCGGCGTCTGACCGAGCTGCCGGGCGCGCTGGGCCGCGATCAGCCGGCGTTCGGTCTCGTGCGCGGCCCACTCCAGGGCAGCCCGGGTGCCGGCCGGACCGCTCTCCACCGCCAGTACCCCGCAGCGCCCGGCCAGGAAGTCGTAGTCGCCCGTCCCGCCGCCGTCCACCAGCAGCACCTCGCCGGAGTGCAGGGCCTGGAGGGTGATGGACCGCAGCAGGGTCGTCGTCCCGCTGCCGGACGGCCCGAGTACCAGCAGATGCGGCTCGCCGGAGCGCGGCCCGGTGCGCCAGACCACCGGCGGCGCGTCCCGGATCACCATCCCGCCCTGGCCGTCCGCCGCGCTGACCGGCAGGGTGCGGTCCACCTCGCCCGGGTCGGTGAAGCCGAGCACCGTCTCGCCCGGCGCGGTGACGAAGCGCTGCGCCCCGATGTCGGTGGGCAGCGGCGGCAGCACGCTCACCGTCAGCCGGTTCCCCTCCTCGTCCCACTCGAAGAGGTACTCCCGGCCGCGCCCCGACTTCGCGTACAGCAACTGCTCGACACGCGCCCGGGACTCCGGCTCGCCGTCGGTGAAGTACGCCGGGTAGCGCAGCCGCAGCAGGGTCGGCCGGCCCTGCTCGTCGAAGGCGTAACCGTCGAAGACCTCCGACCACTCGCCGCCGAACCGGTAGAGCGCGCCGGCGTCTTCCGGCGCCCGGAAGTACGGCACCAGCGCGTCGTAGAGCGCCTGCAGCCGCGTCGCCTCGGCCGGAGCCGGACCCGGGGCGGTGGCCGGCCGGGCCCGCCCCGCCCAGCCGGCCGCGCCCATCAGGCCGATCAGCGCGAGCAGCGGCCCGTAGGGGATGACGGCGAGGGCGAACACGCCCGCCGTGACCAGGAACAGCAGGCGGCCGCGGTGCTCCTTCGGGGCGCGCGCCCAGCCGCGCCGCGCCCTCGTCGCCAGCTGCCGTAAACCCCGGGAGACGGTCATCAGCGGATGCAGCACATCGGTGGCACCGTCGGTCAGGGTGCGCGGGAGTGGTCGGCGGAGCACGTCAGATCTTGATCCCGCCCAGCATGGTGGCCAGGCTGGCGCCGCCGGCCTTGATGCTCGGTGCGATGGCGGTGTTGGCCAGGTAGAAGCCGAACAGGGCGCAGACGATCAGGTGGGACGGTTTCAGCCCGTCCTTGCGGAAGAAGAGGAAGACGATCACGCCGAGCAGGACGACTCCTGAGATGGAAAGGATCATGTCGGTTCTCCTGGCTGGTCGAGATGGCTGCCAGTTACCAGCAGTGGTATCACGATCACAGCATGTATCCATCTGGGCGAAGTCGCAAATGGTCGGCTTTGTTCGGAATTCGGCTTCCGCGCCGCCGGGTGCCGAGCCCGGGTCGTCACATAGCGGTCGAGGGCCTCCCCGCGGCCGCCCGGATACGTAGGGTGGGGCCATGAACGATGCGAACGCCGAGACCGAGCCCGCGCACGACCCCGAGGTGCTCCAGCTGGCCGCGAAGGTCTTCGATCTCGCCCGGCATGGCGACACCGACACCCTGGCCGCCTATGTGGACGCCGGCGTGCCGGCGAACCTCACCAACGACAGGGGCGATTCACTGATCATGCTCGCCGCCTACCACGGGCATGCCGCCACCGTGGCGGCGCTGCTGGACCGCGGCGCCGATCCCGACCGGGCCAACGACCGGGGCCAGACGCCGCTCGCCGGCGCGGTGTTCAAGGCCGAGGACGAGGTGGTCCGGCTGCTGGTCGAGCACGGCGCCGACCCGAGCGCCGGCACGCCGACCGCGATCGAGACGGCAGGCATGTTCGGCCGCCAGGACCTGCTGGACCTCTTCGCCGGCAAGTGAGCCGGGGCCCGTACCGCCACGGCGATCCGGCAAGGCCAGGCCGTCGACCCCGCCGCCTGCGCGCGGGCCCTGCGCGAGCGCGCGGGATTCCGCGCGCGGCTGCGCCCGCGGCCGGGCGGCGCCGAACGGGCTGCCGCTGGGCCCGCAGTGCGTGGTCCGGCCTGGCGCCGACGAGCGCTGCCGGCCTGGCGCCCGGCGTCGCCGCCGCCCTCTCCGCCCCGGCGACCGTGCCACGCTGACGCCCGGTACGTTGGCGGCCATGAACATCGGTGATCTGGTCGACGACTTCTCCCTGCCGGATGAGACGGGCACCCAGCGCACGCTCAGCGGGTTTCTGGAGCAAGGCCCGGTGGTGCTCTTCTTCTACCCCGCGGCCATGACGCCCGGCTGTACCAAGGAGGCATGCCACTTCCGGGACATCGCCGGGGAGTTCCGCGCGCTGGGCGCGCTGCCGGTCGGGATCAGCGGGGACCCGGTGGCCAAGCAGGCGGAGTTCGCCGGACGGCACGGCTTGGGCTATCCGCTGCTCTCCGACCCCGAGGGGACCGTACGCGGGCGCTTCGGCGTCGCCCGGCAGCTCGCGGCGCTCCCCACCAAGCGCGTCACCTTCGTCATAGGCACCGACCGGCGGGTGGTGGAGATCGTGAAGAGCGAGATCCGGATGAGCGTCCACGCCGACAAGGCGCTCGCCGCGCTGCGCGCCATCCGGTCGGCCTGACCGCGAGAACCACCGGCCGTGGTGGCAGCCTTGAGCCCAGGCGGCCACCACGACCGATCTGCTCACCGCATGGCGGAGAAGGTGAAGGAGAAGGCGGCGGGCTCGGCCGCCAGGCGGTGCGGCGGCAGCACCCCCGGGCCGCAGGACTGACTGCCGATGCCGTGCTGGCGATGGTCGAGGTTGACCCAGACGGTGTCGGCCGACGGCACCAGTTCGTGGGTGTGCCCGGCCGCGTCCAGCTGCTCGGTCGTCCAGCGGCGGGCGGTGAACCAGAAGTGCGGACTGCCCGCGATCCGCAGCCCGCTGCCGTCCGGAGCGGTCAGCCGGACCCAGCGCACGTCCGCCCGCGCGCCGTTCTCCTGCGGGCGCACATACGGCGTCTGCAGCGCGTCCACCGGCAGCGTCCAGCGGCCGACCTGCGCCGCGGCGCGGGTGTCGGGATACGCCTCGCCCGGCCCGCCGCCGTACCACTGGGCTTCGCCGAACGCGGCCGGTACCCCCAACCGCACCCCCAGCCGGGGCAGCGGGCAGCCCCAGTCGCCCTCGGGGGTGACCGCGACATCCAGCCGCAGCCGGTCCTCGGCCGCGGTCCAGCCGTACTCCACCAGCAGCGCCAGGTCGGTGGCGGCCGGCGCGACCCGGGCGGACACCGTCACGGCCTCCCCCTGCACGGCGACCCGGTCGGTGCGGTGCCGCATCCGGTGCAGCCCCAGGCTCCGCCAGATCAGGCCGTACTGTTCGTCGGGCTGCCAGGGGGCGCCGTTGTCGTTGTCGGTCGGCGCCCGCCAGACGTCCAGCCGGGGGCCGCTCAGCGCGATGCCGGCCAGCGACGTCAGCACGCCCGAGCGGGCGTCGAAGACGCCGGGGCCCAGCACGACCGTGCCCGTCCCCGCCTCCGGTGTGGCGGCCCGGCGCGGCGAGACCGGCACTCCGGTACGCACCGGACGGGGCCGACCGGAGTGGACCAGCTGGGCCCAGGCGACCCGGTGCCCCGCCTCCGCCCACGCGGTGTCGGCGGCCAGCCGCGCCTCCACGGTCCACAGCGCCTCGCCGGATGCCGTCCCCGGCGGTTCCGGGAGCTTGAGGTCGGCGGATTCGCCGGGGCCCAGCGGCGGCACCGCCAGCGGGCCGGAACCGACCACCGTGCCGTCGACGGCATGGCTCCAGGAGAAGGCGAGATGCGACAGGTCGGTGAAGTCATGGGTGTTGGTCACGCGCAGCGCGCCCGTTCCGCCGTCCCCCTCGATCCGCACCGGCTCGATGACCTTCGCGTACTCCACCAGCCCCGGGGACGGCGTACGGTCGGGGAAGAGCAGCCCGTCGCAGACGAAGTTGCCGTCGTGCAGCTCCTCGCCGAAGTCCCCGCCGTAGGCGAAGAAGCGGCGGCCGTCGGCCGTCCGGCGGGCCAGGCCGTGGTCGATCCACTCCCAGACGAAGCCGCCCTGACAGCGCTCGTGGGCCTCGAACAGCCGCTGGTACTCGCTGAGTCCGCCCGGCCCGTTCCCCATCGCGTGCGCGTACTCGCACAGCAGGAACGGCAGCGCCCGGCGCCTGGCGTCCAGCTCCGGATCGCCCCTGAGGGCACCCCCAGCGGTAGCTGGGGGAGGGTCCTCCACCCGCCGCCCGATCCGGTCCACCTCGTCATGCGGCGCGTACATCCGGGAGTACACATCGGTGTCGGCGCACGACAGGTCACCCTCGTAGTGCAGCGGGCGGGAGGGATCGCGGTCCCGGATCCAGTCGGCCATGGCGCCAAGCCCCCGGCCGGTGCCGCACTCGTTGCCCAGCGACCACATGATGACCGAAGGGTGGTTCTTGTCCCGCTCGACCAGCCGGGCGGCCCGGTCCAGCAGCGCCGGCAACCAGCGCTCGTCGTCCACCGGATTGCCCCGCCAGCCCACCGCGTGGAAGCCGTGGGTCTCCAGGTCGCATTCGTCGATGACCCACAGCCCCAGCTCGTCGCAGAGCTCCAGGAAAGCCGGGTGCGGCGGATAGTGGCTGGTGCGCACCGCGTTGATGTTGTGCCGCTTCATCAGCAGCACATCGCGCCGCATCGTCTCCCGGTCCAGGGCCCGGCCGCTCTCGGGATGGAACTCATGGCGGTTCACGCCCCGGAACAGCACCCGCCGCCCGTTGACCCTGAGCACCCCGTCCGCCACCGTGACCGTGCGGAATCCGATGTTCAGCGGCACCCGCTCGCCCTCGGTCACCAGCTCGGCCGCGTACAGCCGGGGCGTCTCGGCGGTCCACGGCTCCACCGGAACGGTCGCGCTCTCCCCGGTGGCCAGCTCCAGGCCCAGCTCGGGGACGGTGACCCGGCCGGCGGGGTCGGCGTCGACCCGCAGCGTGCCGGTGCCGTCGGTGTGGTCGTAACCGGCGTGTACGAAGACGTCCCGCACCGCGCCGGCCGGACGGTGCAGCAGGGCCACCTCGCGGAAGATGCCCGGCAGCCACCACTGGTCCTGGTCCTCCAGATAGCTGCCCGAGGACCACTGGTGGACGCGGACCGCCAGCACGTTGCCGCGCGGCCGCAGGAGATGGCCGACCGCGAACTCGTGCGGCAGCCGGCTGCCCTTGAAGCTTCCCAGCTCCTGCCCGTTGAGCCACACCCTCGCGCAGGACTCGACGCCCTCGAAGCGCAGCACCGCCTCCCCGGCGTCCGCGCCGGGCCGCGGCCAGCCGTCGGGCAGGTCGAAGACGCGCCGGTGGTCGCCGGTCGGATTCTCCACCGGCACCCGGGGCGGATCGATCGGGAAGGGGTAGGCGGTGTTGGTGTACGCGGGCGCGCCGTGGCCGTGCAGCACCCAGTGCGCGGGGACCGGGATCAGGTCCCAGCCGGAGGCGTCGAAGTCCGGGCGCGCGAAGGACGCGTCGTGGGCGGTGGCGGTCGGCGACAACCGGAACGCCCAGCGTCCGCCCAGGTCCAGCCGGGCGGCGTCGGACGCCGGGGTCCAGGCACGCGGCGGCAGCACCCCCTCGCCGGGCGATCTGTCCTCGTAGTACTCGTGGGACTCGCCGTGCCCGTGGGACTCGCCGTGCCCGCGCCACTCGTCGTACTTGTCGTGGGGGAGCGGACTGTCGTGGGAGCTGCTGGTCATCGGTCTCCTCGAATCAGCCAGGGATCCATCCGGCGGTGCGGCGGCGCGGCGCCGCTCGTGAGCCGCCGAGACGAGCGTTCCCCGCCGGGCCGGACGTCAACAGCGCGGTGCGGCCGGTTGACCCGCTGCCTGTTCGCCGTCGCCGGTTGACCGGCTGCCTGTTCGCCCGTAGCTGGTCCGTCCGCTGCCGGTCAGCCCGTGGCTGGTCCGTCCGCCGCCGGTTCCCCCGTCACGAGGACCACCTCGAGCCGGCGTGGACCGTGCACCCCCTCGACCCGGTCGAGTTCGATGTCGCTGGTCGCCGAGGGCCCGGAGATCCAGGTCAGCGGGCGGGCCGGGTCGAGCCGTTCCAGCGCCTGCGGCACCGAGTCGACGACCTGGTCCGGCACCCGGACCACGCAGATGTGGTGGTCGGGCACGAGGGTGATCCGGCGGCGCCCCTGGCCGGGCCCCGCGTCCAGGACCAGGGTGCCGGTCTCGGCGATGGCCAGCGCGCAGCCGGTGACCACACTGTCGAAGGCGTCCAGTTCGCGAGCGGTGTGCCCGGCCCGGTCCGCGACCTGGGTGACCCGCGCCGCCGCGGGATCGGACAGCCACCGCGCGGGCAGACCGGCCGGGACGAGTACGGTCCGCGCGCCGCGCTCGGCGAGCAGCCGGCCGATCAGCCCGGGCAGCCCCGCCGCGTCGCAGCGGTGCACCAGGGCCCGGTAGTCGGCGAGGTTCCGGGCCAGCAGGTCCACCGTCGCGTCCGCGGTGCGATCGCCGTGCACGCGCAGATAGCCGCGGTCCACCGGGGGCGAGGCCGGGTCCTCGGAACGCGGCACATCGGCGAGCGCGCGCCGGATCCGCGCCAGGATGAGCGTGCGGGAGGTCATGCCGGCTCCTTGCCACTCGATCCGCCGGCGCCGCGACCCTGGCCGGTCCCGCCCCCGCCTGCCTGCCGGCCGGTGTCGTCGCCGCCCGCGCCTGTGCCTCCGGGGCGGGCTGTGCCGCCGGCCCCGCCCGTGCCTCTGGGGCCGCCGGTGCCTCCGGGACTGCCCGTGTCGCCGCTCCCGCCGGTGCTTCCCGATCCGCCGCGGGTCCGTGCCCACCAGTCCCGGAATGACTCGGCCGGCACGGTCGGCAACGCACGGGTGTCGGTCCAGGCCCGGCCGGGACCGGGCAGCCGGCGCGGGTGGAAGCGAACAGTCCGGGAGGCGAGCCGCTGCCCGGCCCGGAGTACCCCCGGATGGTCGAAGGCCCAGCGCGCGGCGCGCATCGCGGCCCGCTCGGCGGCGTGCCCCCGGGCCGGCCTGACGACCGCTCGGGTGCCACGGACCGAAGCCGGCCCGCCCTGCACCACGCGCTCCCGCAGGTGCACCAGGACCTCCGGGATGTCGATGGCGACCGGGCACACCTCGTAACAGGCGCCGCAGAGCGAGGACGCGTACGGCAGCGAGGCGTCCAGGGCGCTGCCGGTGCCCCGCAGCTGGGGGGTGAGGATGGCGCCGATGGGCCCGGGATAGGCCGAGCCGTAGGCGTGCCCGCCGGCCCGCTCGTACACCGGGCAGACGTTCAGACAGGCCGAGCAGCGGATGCAGCGCAGCGCCTGCCGGCCGACGGTGTCCGCCAGGATGTCGGTGCGTCCGTTGTCCAGCAGCACCAGGTGGAACTCCCGGGGCCCGTCCTCCTCGGTGGTGCCGGTCCACATCGAGGTGTACGGGTTCATCCGCTCGGCGGTCGAGGAGCGCGGCAGCAACTGGAGGAAGACCTCCAGGTCGCGCCAGGTGGGCACGGTCTTCTCGATGCCGACGACCGAGATCAGGGTCTGCGGCAGCGTCAGGCACATCCGGCCGTTGCCCTCGGACTCGACGACCACCAGGGTGCCGGTCTCGGCGACCATGAAGTTCGCCCCCGAGATGCCGACCCTGGCCCGCAGGAACTTCTCCCGCAGATGGAGCCGGGCGGCCTCGGCGAGCTGGGCGGGGGAGTCGGTGAGCCCGTCGGGTGCCGCGAGTCCCCAGTCGGCCATCCGCCGCCGGAAGATGTCGCGGATCTCGCCCCGGTTGCGGTGGATCGCCGGGACCAGGATGTGGGACGGCAGGTCGTCGCCGAGCTGGACGATCAGCTCGGCGAGGTCCGTCTCGTACGCGGTGATCCCGGCCTCGGCCAGCGCCGCGTTGAGCCCGATCTCCTGGGTGGCCATCGACTTGACCTTGACCACCTCCCGCTCGCCGGTCGCCCGGACCAGTTCGGTGACGATGCGGTTGGCCTCGGCCGCGTCCGCTGCCCAGTGCACCCGGCCGCCCGCGGCGGTCACCGCCTCCTCCAACCGCTCCAGATGGCGATCGAGGTGACGGAGCGTCCGGTCCTTGATGGCGGCGCCCGCGGAGCGCAGCTCGGCCCAGTCGGCCAGCTCCGCGACGGCCGCCGCGCGCTTGGCCCGGATGGTGTGGGTGGCGTGCCGGAGGTTGGCGCGCAGCCGGGTGTCCTGGACGGCCGCCGCGGCGGCGTCCGGGAAGGCGGGCATGCCGAGGTAGGTGCCGTGCGTGCCGCCGGTGCCGCCGATGCCTCCGGTGCTGCTGCCGGTGCCGCCGGCGTCACTCCTCTCCCTGCTGCCGCTCACCACACGTCTCCTTCCGTGCTCGCCAGGATCTCGGCGAGGTGGACCGGCCGGACGGCGGAGCCCTGCCGGGTCAGCATGCCGCCGATGTGCAGCAGGCAGGAGTTGTCGACGGTGCAGACCGTCTCCGCGCCGGTCGCGGTGATGCCGCGCACCTTGTCCGCGCCCATCGCCGCGGACACCGCCGCGTTCTTCACCGCGAAGGTGCCGCCGAAACCGCAGCACTCCTCCGCCCCCGGTAGCTCCCGCAGATCGAGCCCCCTGACCGCGGCCAGCAGCCGGCGCGGCCGGTCACCCAGCCCCAGCATGCGCAGTCCGTGGCAGGTGGGGTGGTAGGTGACGGTGTGCGGGAAGTACGCACCCACGTCGGTGACCCGCAGCACGTCGACGAGGAACTCGGTCAGCTCGTACGTCCGCGGAACGGCGACCTCCGCGGCCTCGGCCAGCTCCCGGGCGGCGCGACCCCGCCCCTCGGCGGCCGCCCGGGCCGCGAGCCGCGGATAGTTGTCGCGCACCATGGCGGCACACGAACCGGACGGGGTGACCACGTAGTCGTAGTCGCGGAAGGCGGCCGCGTACCGGCGGGCCAGCGGCTCGGTCTCATGGCGGTAGCCGGTGTTGAACTGCGGCTGGCCGCAGCAGCTCTGCGCCTGCGGAAACCCCACCTCGACCCCGAGCCGCTCCAGCAGGGTCACCACTGCCTGCCCGGTGCGGGGATAGAGGGTGTCGTTGACACAGGTGACGAAGAGCGCTGCACGCACAAGTCCTCCTCCTGCCGGCGGCACCGTGCTCCGGCCGCCCCCGCGGACCCCGGAACGCCCGCGACCGGCGGTCCGGGCGACCGGCGGCCCGAGCATCCGGCGGCCCGACGGCCCGAGCATCCGGCGCGGCCTGATCATCCGTCGCCATCCTGCCGCAGGCGAAGATCGCTGTGAAGCAGCCGTAGCCTCCTCTCGCCCGGCAGGGGCTCAGGCGGTCACGGCCACCGGGGTGCTCAGGAGCCGGCGGACCTCGCGCACCGCGGCACGCCCTGCCCGGTTGGCGCCGATGGTGCTCGCGGACGGCCCGTACCCGATGAGGTGCACCCGGGGATCGCGCAGCGTGCGGGTGCCCTCCAGCCGGATGCCGCCGCCCGGTTCGCGCAGCCGCAGCGGCGCCAGATGGTCGATGGCGGCCCGGAAGCCGGTCGCGTAAAGGATCGTGTCGGCCGGCGCCTCTCGCCACCCCCCTTCTCCGTCCGCCCACGCCACGCCGTCGGGGGTGATCCGGTCGAAGAGCGGGAGCCGGTCCAGGACGCCCCGCTCCCGGGCCCGCCGGATCTCCTCGGTCCACGGCAGACCGGTCACCGACACCACGCTCTGCGGGGGCAGGCCCTGGCGCACCCGCGCCTCGACCAGCGCCACGGCGGCCCGGCCCTCCGCCTCGCCGAAGGAGCCGTCCCGGAACACCGGCGGGCGCCGGGTCACCCAGGTCGTCGACGCGGCGACCTTCGAGAGCTCCATCAGGTGCTGCACGGCAGAGGTGCCCCCGCCGACCACCACCACCCTCCCCCAGCCTCCGGCCGGGGCGGTCCCCACCCCGGCGAAGGCGTCCGGGCCCGGGTAGTCCGCGGTGTGCAGCAGGCGGCCGCGGAAGGTCTCCTGACCGGGGAAGCGCGGCCAGAACGGCCGGTCCCAGGTGCCGGTGGCGTTGATCAGCGCCCGGACGGCGTACGTCCCCTCCGAGGTCTCCACCAGCAGCCGGCGGTCGTGGCCCTCCCGTACCGCCGCCACGTCCACCGGCCGGTGCACTCGCAGGTCGAAGGTGCGCTCGTACGCGTCGAAGTACGCGCCGATCACCTCGGCGGAGGGGCGGTCGGGATCCGCGCCGCCGAGCTCCATACCCGGCAGGGCGTGCATGCCGTGCACCTTGCCGTAGGTGAGGGTGGGCCAGCGGAACTGCCAGGCGCCGCCGGGGCGCGGGGAGTGGTCCAGCACGACGAAGTCGCGGTCCGGTTCGTAGCCCACCCGCCGCAGGTGGAAGGCGGCGGAGAGCCCGCCCTGCCCCGCGCCGACCACCGCGACCTCGACCTCACGCACCCCGTCGTAGTTCATGTTTCTACTAACCCGGAGGGATGCGCGGTTCTTCCCGCCGCGCTCGCCCCCCTGCCCTCACCCACCTGTACGAGGATGGGGGCCATGAGCGACACCTTCCGCACCCATGTTCTGGAGATCACCACCGGCTCCACCGAGACCGTCACCGACCTCACCGCCGAGTGCGAGGCGTTTCTGCGCGAAGCGGCTGGCGGCCGCGACGGGCTCCTCAACCTCTTCGTCCCGCACGCCACCGCCGGCCTGGCCGTCATCGAGACCGGCTCCGGCAGCGACACCGACCTGCTCGCCGCCCTCCGCGACCTGCTCCCCGCCGACGACCGCTGGCGGCACCGGCACGGCAGCCCCGGCCACGGCCGCGACCACGTCCTGCCCGCCTTCGTCCCGCCGCACGCCACGCTCCCGGTGATCGCCGGCCGCCTCGCGCTCGGCACCTGGCAGTCGGTGTGTCTGGTCGACACGAACGTCGATAATCCCCATCGCCAGGTGCGGCTGAGCTTCCTGGGCTGAGCAAGATCGTATCCCCGGAGCGGCCAGCCGGACATGCTGTCGGCCGTCGCTGCCCGTCGGCGGACACATCATCGGCTGGGCCGGCAGGCGGCACCGTCCACTCCACCGCGCCGATCGAGTCGTCACCACCTGGACGGCTCCACAGCCTCGCCCAGGTCCCGTCCGCCTCCCAGCGGGCGAAGCGCTCATGGACCGTCTGTCAGGGGCCATAGCGCTCGGGCAGGTCCCGCCACGGTGCACCGGTCCGCAACCGCCACAACACCCCGTTGACCACCTGGCGGTGATCCCGCCAAGGCCGTTGAGGCGCTGGGCGGTGCGTTCGCGGTGCTCGTGCTGGCGGCGGGTGATGGCGGTGAGGGGTTCGGCCGGGGCGTCGGTGGCGCCGAAGCGGCTGTGCGGATCCGTGGCCGTCACTGGTTTCGCGGAACCGCTGTCGCGTGGTCGGTCGGCGTCGTCCGCCTCGATTGCGGTCCGCGGTGCAGCCGACACCTCGGTTGCACCGCGGACCGCGCCAGGGCCCCGGCCTCCGACCCGGCGAACCCGACCGGGGGCCGGGGGCGGGATTCGTCAGCGGCTCAGGTCCCGGAACCGCTTCACTGCCAGCGGGAAGAACACCGCGATCAGGGCCACCGGCCAGGCCACCGCGAGGAGTTCCGCGTGGGTCGCGGCCCAGGAGTCGCCACCCGCTCCCGGGTTGCCGAACAGGCCGCGTACCGCGGTGGCCGTCGCCGACATCGGGTTCCACTCCACGATCGCGCCCAGCCAGGACGGCATCGATTCGGGCGACGCGATGGCGTTGGAGAGGAAGCTGACCGGCCAGACCAGGATCTGCACCGCCTGCACCAGTTCCGGCTTGCCCGCGACCATCGCCAGGTGGATACCGATCCACAGCATCGCGAACCGCAGGAGCAACAGCAGTCCCACCGCACCCAGGAAGGAGGCGAATCCCTCGTGCCAGCGCCAGCCGATCGCGTATCCGACCGCGATCATCACGGTCAGGCCGACCGTCGACTGCAGCATGTCGGCGACGCTCCGTCCGACCAGGACCGCGCCGGAGTTCATGGGCATCGAGCGGAACCGGTCGATGACGCCCTTGCCGAGGTCCTGGGTGACCGAGAGCATCGTCGCCTCAAGGCCGAAGGCCATGGTCATGGTGAGCATGCCGGGCACCAGGTATGCCTTGAAGTCCCCGGCGATGCCCTGTCCGCCGCCGATCAGGTAGCTGAACATCAGCAGCATCATCACCGGGAAGACCAGGCCGACGACCACCTGTACGGGTTGGCGCGCCCAGTGGGCCAGCTCGCGCCTGGTCATCGTCCAGGAGTCGGCGGCCGCCCAACTCAGCTTCGAACCCGTGCCGTGCGCCGTGCTCACACCGTGGGTCGCGCTCATGCGGCGTCCTCCTTCGTCAGGTGCATGAAGACTTCGTCGAGCGTCGGCCGACGTACCACGATGTCCTCCGCCTCGATGCCGGCCGCCTCCAGCGCCCGCACGGTCTCGGTCAGCGCGGCCATCCGGTCGGTGACCGAGGCACTGACCATCCGCCGGTCCTCGTCCACCACCACGTCACCGGGGAGGAGAGAGGCCGCGCGGGCCAGCTGGGCCGTGTCGTGCAGGACCACGTCGATGCGGTCACCGCCGGTCTTGGACTTCAGCTCGTCCGCCGTGCCCTCGGCGATGACCTTTCCGTGGTTGATCACCGCGATCTGGTCGGCCAACTGGTCGGCCTCCTCCAGATACTGCGTGGTCAGCAGGACGGTCGTGCCGCCGCCCACCAGTGAGCGCACCGCGTTCCACACCTCCGTGCGGCCGCGGGGGTCGAGCCCGGTCGTGGGCTCGTCCAGGAAGAGCACCTGCGGCCGCGAAATGAGAGATGCCGCCAGGTCGAGCCGCCGCCGCATACCGCCGCTGTACTGCTTGATGGCCTTGTTGCCGGTGTCCGCGAGCCCGAACCGGGCCAGGAGCTCATCGGCCCGCGTGCCGGCGCGGCGTGCGCCGAGATGGTAGAGGCGGCCGAACATCTCCAGATTCTGACGGCCACTGAGCTCTTCGTCGACGGCGGCGTTCTGGCCGAGCAGCCCGATCCGTGAGCGCACCTCGTCGGCCCGGGTCCTCACGTCGACTCCCGCCACCTCGACACGTCCCTCCTCGGGGCGCAGCAGCGTGGACATGATGCGTACGGCCGTGGTCTTGCCGGCGCCGTTCGGGCCGAGAATCCCCTGGACGGTCCCGGCTCGGACCGTGAGATCGAGGCCGTCGAGGGCCTGCTTGTCCCCGTACCTCTTCCGCAGGCCTTCGACGACGATCGCCAGGTCGTAGTCAGGCAAAACACACTCCTTCAGGCGGTGGTCAAACTTGACTAGAGATTTGCAAGGTACGACACCTCGCGCTGGCTAGTCAAACTTGTATAGTGCCCACTGGTGGAGAGAGAGGTGCGCATGTCAGCGATCCGGCTGCTGATCGTCGACGAGACAGGCTTCCTGAAGAAGGGCACTTGACCTACCTACATGGGGCGCCGGTGCTCCTCCCCGCGAGCGGGCCGCTCCGCTCTGGTGGCATGACGCTTGGCCGGAGCCGATCCGGCCGGAGCGTTGGCTATCGTGTGGGTTGCCTTAGCGGGGATTGGCGGAGACCAACAAGGACAACCCGCGCCGCCAGGTGCGGCTGAGCTTCCTGGGCTGATCGTGCACGGGCCGTCCGAGGTCGGAGTGTCTGCACGGCAACCGCGCGGACCCGGTGTTCTACTGGCCACCGCTCGCCACCAGCACCCGGATCGGACACGCCATGAGCACCACCGAGGTCCTCTCACGCACCACTGCCGCCTCCGGCGACGGGAACCACCCCTTCCATATCGACAAGGACGAGGAGCGCCGGCTGCGCCTGGCCGCGGCGACCATCGCCCCCTCGCTGCTGATCTCGCAGCCGGCCTCGTTCGACGAGTACGTGCGCCAGCTCATGGTGCCGCCCCAGGTCATGGAGCTGTTCCGGAAGGCGGCCGATATCCGCCTCTCCGCCTGGGAGGTCGAGGCGCTGCGCCGGCACATCGCCCCGCGGCTCACCGACGACGCCCAGGGGCCGGGTCTGCTGCGCCGGATCATGGAGCGGAAGGCCGAGAAGGACCAGTCCCATCCGCCGTACATCCGGGTGGCGTGCACCGGCCGGGGCACCTTCGACCACTGGGCCACCAAGTACGGCTACCTGGACGCGGACGACGAGATCGAGGGCGACATCGGCTCTCCCGTGGTCCTGGAGATCTGGCCCGCCCAGCACTACTCGCCGATCCACTCCCACGGCAACACCACGGGCATCATCTACTGCCTCGCCGGACAGCTGGAGGTCATGTCCTACGAGGACCTGGCGTGGAGTGCCCCCCGGCGCGGCCTGGTCACCCTCACCCCCGGCCAGTGCGCCTGGCTGGACGGCGACACCTACGCGGTCCACAAGGTGTACTGCCCCATGGACGGCGGGGACGGCCGAACAGGCCCCACCTTCATGAGTGACACCGGTGAGTTCGCCGCGAGCTTCCACGTCTACCTCAACGAGTGGGAGACCGCCCTCGCCGACGACGGCACCCCTTCGCGCGACAGGTTCAAGTACATCCACGAACTCACGAAGAAGGAGGACTACTTCGAGACCTACTCCGACCTCTCCTGGAACGTCCTGCGCCGAGTCCTGGACAACACCGAGCTCGTTTAGGCGACCTGAGTGGTCGCGGGTGCGAGGGCCTGCTCGCCGCGGGTCCCCGCCGCCCACCGCGCCACCGGCCCCACCGCGTACGACGCCGCCAGGAGCAGCCCGCCGAGCAGCAGCCAGCCCGCCGCGCCCAGCCCCATGAGCAGCCCGGTGAGCAGCAGCGGCCCGAGGGTGCGGGCGATCGTGGTGCCGGTGCCGAAGAAGCCCTGGTACTCACCGATGCGCCCGGCCGGCGCCAGATCGAAACCGATCTGCCAGGAACCGGCCGACTGGAGTATCTCGGCGGCGACCAGCAGCACCGAGCCGCCGACCAGGGCGGTGACCGCGAGCCAGGGCGAACGTACGGCCGAGAGCGCGAAGACCCCGCAGGTCAGGAGCGCGAGTGTGCCGGATCGGCGGATGGCGCGGGCCGCCGTGGGCAGTCCGGTGACGGAGCGGGCGGCACGGACCTGGAAGAGCATCACCCCACCGGTGTTGAGGATGAAGAGCGCGGAGACCAGCCACTCGGGGGCGTCGGTGCGCTCGGTGATCCACAGCGGCAGGCCCAGGCTGAGCAGCGGCATCCGCAGCAGCAGCACCGTGTTGAGGAGCGTCACGACGGCGTACGGCCGGTCCCGCAGGACCTCGAGCTTCGCGCCCCGGACCAGGGGAGCGGGCGGGACGGCCGGCAGCCGCGAGAGCAGGAACGCGCAGCACAGAAAGGTCAGCGCGTCCATCGCGAAGACCGCGAGATAGGCCGGCCTGGTCCCCGCGGACAGTGCGAGCCCGCCGAGCGCGGCCCCCACCGCGAGGCCGCCGTTGAGCGTCGACTGCAGATGGGCGAGCGTACGGGTGCGCTCTGCCGCGGACACCAGGCCCGCGAGCAGCGCCTGCCGGGCGGCAGCGAGGCCCGACTGGGCGGTGGCGTAGACGCAGGCGGCCGCGAGGAACGGCAGGAAGTCCCGTACGACCAGGAAGGACGCGACGGCGGCGCTGGTCGCGAGGGCGAGCAGCACCGCCGTGCCGCGTGGGCCGCGCCGGTCCGCGACGCGGCCGAGCGGTACCCCGGCGACCGAGCCGACCGCCCAGGCCACGGTGAGACCGAGGCCGATCCTGGCGGGTGCGAGACCGACGACGTGAGCGAAGTAGAGGGCCGAGGTGACGTAGTACGCGCCGTCACCCACGGAATTGCTCAACTGGGCGAGCGCGAGCGTGCGTGGAGGGCCGGCCGGCGGCAGCAGGGGGGACATGGCTCGACGCTACACAGCCAGTGGCTTGGCTCGACAGGACAATAAGACGCTGTGTTCATGGGCCACTTCGCGCGGGCGCCGGCGCACCGACAGGGCTCCCGCTCACGAGCCCAGGCGGTGGAGCGGCGTGCGGCGTGCGGGGTGCTTTGTGCTCCCTGGATCAGTGGCTCCGCTTCGCTTCTTCGTAGAGTTCGAAGGCCCGGTCGCCGAAGGTCGTGCTGAACGAGATGCGGTCGCTGTTGTTCTCCGGGCCGCCGCCGTTCCATCCGCCGAGGTTGCCGATGACCGTGTTGGTTCCCTTCTTCACCCAGGGGCTGCCCGAGGTGCCGCCGTAGAAGCGGGCGCATTCCATCCGCATCTGCTGGTAACCGGTCAGGCGGGTGGTCTTCACGTCATCGCACCTGATCGCGGGCTTGTTGGCACCCACGTGTCGTTGATGGGGGTATCCGATGACGGTGACGGTGTTGCGGTAATTGCCGTTGATCCGCCCCGGCGTGTAGGCGGCTCCGGTCGCGTCCTGCACGTTCTTCCGCTTGGCGTTCGGCGAGACCCTGCCGAAGGCGAAATCCAGATCGGAGTATGGGCCCTTGGTGTTCCTCACATAACGCGCGTCACGGAACCACTTCTGCACCGCGAAAACACCGAAGGGCTGCCGCTCCGGCTGCACGCCCTTCTGGTATTGCGGGATGAACATCGCGTTCCGCCCGAAGGTGCAGTGCGCGGCGGTGAGGATGACATTGCGCCCGGGGCTGGTGACGACGCTGGCCGTGCAGTAGTGCAGTTTCGCGTCCGAGCCCTTGGTGAACAGGACCCCCACCGCCGGAACACCGTCGAACCACTTCCCGGTCTTCCCGGCCGCCGTCCGCGGGCTGCCACCGCCCTCCGGCGCCGGGGTCGCCTTCCCGGGCGCCGGGACCGCTCCCTTGGGTCCTTCCGGCGTCGCCGCGGCCATGCGCTCGGCGGTCCAGTACTCCGCCGCGGCCTCGCTGGTCCAGGTCTGCGTCCGCCCGGTCTTCGAGCCGGTGGTGCCGGCCGAGGTCAGCGGTCCGGCCGGCCGCTGGGCCGATCCCAGGGGCGGCTGCGGCCGGCTGGGTGGCGGGCCGGCGAAGGCGGCTGGTGTCCCGCCGACCAGCAGCCCGGTGGCGGTGATGGCGACCAGCGCCGTTGTGGCTCGCCGTAGACGGGCGAAACCCATGAGACCCCCTGTTTGCCGATGATGTCATCGGGTAAACGATCTCATCCGCGCCGGTACCGGGCGGGACGCGCACGAAGTGATCTTGGCCCTAGCCGATCGATCCTTGGCGGCGGGGCCCCGGCCGGGCTGATCCGGCCGGGGCTGAGGCGGGGCGTCGCCCGGGACACCCGCTTCTCCGGGATACCCGCGTCGCCCGGGACACCCGCGCCGCCGCCGCACCGCGCCACCGCACCGCGCGGCTAGTCGTGCTGTGCGTCCTTGGAGAGCTGACGCCACTTCACCGTGGTGTTGGTGCGGAACGCCCAGTCGAGCATCTTCTTCGCGTCCACGTAGCGGTTGGCGTCGTTGAGGACGACACCGACCACCGTGCGGTCGCCGCGCTTGGCGGCGAAGACCAGGCATCGGCCGGCCGCGGTGCCGGTGCCGGTCTTGATGCCGAGGGCACCGTGGTACGACCCGAGCAGCTTGTTGGTGTTCTCCCAGGAGTAGATCCGGTACCGGCCGTTGGCCGCGGGGGCCTTCTGGCGGGTGAAGGTCGTCTTCACCACGGTGCCGAAGGTCTTGTCCCCGATGGCGTGCCGGGCCAGCTTCGCCATGTCGCGCGGGGTTGTGTAGTTGGCGCTGCTCGGCGAGATGCCGTCGAAGGAGTCGTACTGGGTCCGCTCCATGCCCAGGTCGTCGGCCTTCTTGTTCATCTGCGAGATGAACGACCTGGTTCGCTTGGCCGGGGTGTCGCCCTTGCCGAAGGTGTCGGCGAGCGCGTACGCGGCGTCGCAGCCGGACGGCAGCATCAGCGCGTAGAGCAGCTGACGGACGGTGAGCCGGTCGCCGGTCCGCAGGTCGGCCGTGCTGGCACCCTCACGGGTGACGTAGTCACGGTAGATCTGCTTGACCGTGACCTTCCGGTCCAGGTTCACGCCCCGGGTGTCGAGCACCACCATCGCGGTCATGATCTTGGTGGTGCTGGCCATCTGGCGCTTGGTGTCCGCGCCCCTGGCCCACAGCTGCCGGTTGGCCCCGCTGTCCAGCAGGTAGGCGCCCCTGGCCTGGACGCCGGACGGGCCGGTGGTCGCCTGCGCGGTGGCGGTCGGCAGCACCACCGTGAGCGCCGCGGTGGAGGCGATGGCCGCCGCTCCCCAGCGCCGCATCGCCCTGCCCCCACGTGATCGTTCCATATGAGCTCCGTCCTCGATGATCGGTTTCGAGCGAGCGCATATTCTCATCCGGTCAAATCAGGCACATCGTCGGGGCGTCAACGGACCCGCGTGATCCGGGCGCAGGCGGTGCGGGCGCCGAACAGCGACCGACTGGCGGGAGATTGCCCCTCCGGGCGGCCGACTGGGGCGCTCAGGAACGCCGTCGGGCGGTCTCGGACGCCGCGGCGGCCCGGCCGACCGCGTCCACCAGCGGCAGGACCCGGTACCCCACGCGCTCGCGCAGCGCCATCTCGGTCCGGGTGCGCACCACCCCGGGCACCCGGATGAGCTGCTGGATCACGTCCTCCAGATGCTCGTTGTCCCGCGCCACGACCCGGGTCAGCAGGTCTCCGCCGCCGGTGATGGAGAACGCCTCGATGATCTCCGGGACCGCGGCGAGCGCGTCGCCGACGTCCTCCAGGTGTCCCTGGGTGACCTCGATGTGGACGAAGGCCAGCACCGGGTGGCCGAGCGCCGCGGGGGACAGGTGCGGTCCGGTCCCGGTGATCACCCCCTCGCGCTCCAGCCGGTCCAGCCGTGCCTGGAGCGTGCCGCGGGCGATGCCCAGCAGTCGCGCGTACTCACGCACGCTGGTACGCGGCTGCTCCAGCAGCAGCCGCAGGATCCGCGCGTCCAGCACGTCCACCACCGCCATGAGCCAACGGCCTTTCCCTGGTCCTGGTGATCCGCCCGTCACTGTACCGATGGCGCCCGATGGCCACCGATGGCCATGGCTACCGGGGGCTTGAGGGTGCCGGTGGTCGCCGTGGCGTCCACGGCGGCCACCGGACGCACCCTCGTCAGGCCGCCTGCGCCCCGGTCAGCTTCGCGTCGGTGCCCCGGCGGGGTACGCACAGCACGTACACCGCGACCGAAGCGGTCGCGCAGCTCGCGACGGCGAGGGCCATGGGCATGGCGGAGCCGGAGTGGCCCAGCCCCACCAGGGGCGCGGCCAGGCCGCCGAGGGCGTACTGGAGCAGGCCGAGCAGGGCCGAGGCGGTACCGGCGGCCTCCGGGTGGCCGGCCATGGACAGCGCGGTGGTGTTCGGCAGGATCAGGCCGATGCTGGCGACCAGCAGGAAGAGGGCGACCAGGACCGCCGGCAGCCCCGCGCCGCAGGCGACCGCGACCAGCAGCCCCACGCCGCCGGTGGCGCACAGCGCCAGGCCGCAGCGCAGGAGCACCTGCGGAGGGTGGCGCCGCAACAGTCTCAGGTTGCACTGGCCGAGCACCATGATGCCCACCGAGTTGCCGCCGAAGACCAGGCTGAAGGCTTGCGCGTCCAGCCCGTACACCTCCTGAAGGGCGAAGGAGGAGCCGGAGATGTACGCGAACAGGGCGGCGAAGGCGCAGCCCCCGGTGAGGGCGTGGCCAAGGAACAGCCGGTCGGTCAGCAGCACGCGGAAGGACCCCACGGCCTCGCGGAACCCGCTGCTCCGGCGGCGCTCCCGGGGCAGCGATTCGGGCAGCGCGAGCACACCGACCGCGAGCAGCACGGTGCCGATGACGGCGAGGGCGGTGAAGACCCCGCGCCAGTCGGTCCACCGCAGCAGCTGGCCGCCGAGGACCGGCGCCAGGATCGGAGCGAGCCCGTTGACCAGCATGAGCGAGGAGAAGACGCGGGCCGCGGCCGCGGGGCTGTACAGGTCGCGGACGACGGCGCGGGCGATCACGATGCCCGCGCCGCCCGCCAGGCCCTGGACCAGCCGGAGCGCGCCGAGGGCGGGGATCGACGGCGCGAAAGCGCACAGCAGCGAGGCCACCGCGTACGCGGCCAGGCCGATGATCAGCGGCTTCCTGCGCCCACGGGCGTCGCTGACGGATCCGGCGAACAGCTGTCCGAGGGCGAGGCCGATCAGGCAGGCGGTCAGCGTCGTCTGGACGTCGGCCTCGCTCGCCGAGAAGTCGTCGGCGAGGGAGGGGAAGGCCGGGAGGTACATGTCCAGCGACAGGGGGCCGAAGGCCGATATCGCGCCGAGGACCACGATGAGGCGCAGGTGGCGGGGCGGGGTGGCGTCGGCGTCGGTCGTGGGTCGGTCGGCGCGGACCGCTGCGGGGGCGGAGGCATCGGAGGGGGTCACCCGTTCACCGTAAAATTTTGCTGAGCAGTCAGCAAGTGAGGAGTCAGTGACTTCGGGCTCAGTAGACTCGCCGGGCGGGTCGGGAATCCGCCCCGGCGCAGGGAATCCACGCCGGAAGAGCGGATCGGCGGTGAGCCGGCGAAGGCCGGAAGCAGCCCGTGGCAGGCGAGGGCCGGTAGCAGCCGGTGGAAGGGGAAGGGCATGGCCGCCGCGCAGGACGAGGACGAGAAGGCCACCGCCCGGGCGGCTGATGTCGCGACCGGCGCGCGGGTGCGCGACTTCGGGCTGCTGATCAGAGCCGCCTCCCGCCTGGAACAGCGCATCGACAGCGCGCTCCGCGAGGAGTGCGGGATCAGTCACACCATGTTCGAGCTGCTCATCCGCCTCTGCCGGGAGCCCGGCGAGCGGATCCCGCAGCGCGCCCTGGGGGAGGATCTGACCCTCACCAGTGGCGGCACCACGCGTCTGATCGACCGCATGGAATCGCTCGGTCTGGTCCGCCGCGAGCCCTCGCCGACCGACCGCAGAAGCACCCTGGTGGAGCCCACCGCTGCCGGGCGGGCGGCCTTCCTCCGCGCCGCCGAGGTGCACGGGCGCCTCGTCGAGCGGTTCTTCGTCACGCCGGTCGAGCCCCAGGACTACGCCCGGCTCACCCATGCGCTGGGCCGGATCACGGCAGCGCTGCGGGACGCGCCCGGGAACGGCTGAACCGCTTACCGGAGGGCGCCCTTCCGTGCCGGCGTGCCCCGGCGGCGCGGACCATGGTCCGATGGCCTCCCCCGTGGGCAGTCCGATCACTTTTCACTGTGCCAATGGCTCAGTCATACGGACTCCAGTTGAGCCACTGTCCCGGCAGATGTTTTCCTTGCCCCATCAATGGCGTTGCGGGAGCCCCGCAGCGCCTTTGCCATGTCCGGAGCAGCCGAGAAGGGGGCGTCGCACCGCGTTGAAGAGGATGTTCGTTTGTCCGGACCCGGGACTGCTGCGGCTGCGGGTCTCGCTGCGCGCCGTACTCGGCGTCAGCCTCGCGGTCACCGCCGCGGAACTGTGCGGCCTGCCGCTGCCCGCCTCGATCACCGCCGGCCTCGCCGCGATGCTCGCTCTCTTCACCGTCACCGACCCCACGGTCGGCCGGCAGGCCGTCACCACCGCGCTGCTCCCGGCCGTCGGCTTCCCGGTCCTCGCGGCCGCCACCATGCTGCACGGGCAGCCGCTGCTGCGCGACGCCGTCTTCCTCGCCGTGGTCTTCTGCGGGGTCGCGGCGCGGCGCTGGGGGCCGCGCGGCAACGCGCTGGGCATCTTCGCGTTCATGATGTTCTTCGCCACGCAGTTCCTGCACGCCGTCCCCGGCGAGCTGCCGGAGCTGTGCGCGGCGGTGGTGCTCGCGCTGGCGGCCACCAGCACCGTCCGCTTCGGGCTGTGGTGTGTCGAGCGCCGTACCCCGCCACCCGCCGTCCCCGCCCCGCCGGGTGGCCGCGGGCTGGCTCATCCCGCGACGAGGCAGGCGTTCCAGGCGGCCGCGGCCTGCGCCTTCGCCCTGGCCATCGGCCCGGTGCTCTCCGGTGAGCGCTGGTACTGGGCCGTCGGCGCGGCCTGGTGGATCTTCGTCAACACCGCCTCCCGGGGCGAGACCCTGGTACGCGGCTTCCGCCGGGTGGTCGGCACCGTCTGCGGTATCGCCGCCGGCCTCGTCGTCGCCGTACCGCTGCACGGCGCCCCCGCCCCCACCGCCGCGCTCGTCGCGGTCTGCGTCTTCGGCATCTTCTACACCGCGGCGCCGTCGTACAGCTGGATGATGTTCTTCGTGACCGTCATGGCGTCCCTGCTCTACGGACTCCTCGGCGTGCTGCACCCCGGGCTCCTGGGGCTCCGCTTCGCCGAGACCGCGGTCGGGGCGCTCGGCGCCGTGCTCGCCGTCGCGGCGGTCCTGCCCATCACCACCCATGCCGCCACCGACGCCTGGATCGAGCGGGCCCTGCACTGCGTGCGGCGCTGCACCGCGGAGGCCGCCCGGCGGCTGGCCGGCGACGAGACCGCCGACCCCGGGCCCGCGGTCGCCGAACTGGAACTGCTGCTCGGCCGGGTGCGGCTCTCCCTCGCACCGCTGCTGCACCCGCTGAACCCGCGGCGCGCCCGCAAGGCCCGCGCCCGGCAGGTGATGGTGCTGCTCGACGACTGTGCCCGGGAGGTGCGCGGCCTCGCCGCGACAGCCGCCGACCCGGACGCCTCGCACGACGCCCGCCTGACCGCGGCATGCCGGCGCGTCGAGGCCGCGGTCCAGCGCCTGGTCGCACCGGACACCGAGCCCGAGACCCGGCCGGCGGCACTCGCCGCGGCCGCCCCGCAGCACCACGCCGGCGCCGAGCGCGCGCTGGCCCATCTGCACGGGCTGGAAGCGGCCCTCGCCGACCTCGCCGCCCCGCTCCGCACCGCCCCCCACGCCCGGACCGACGTCCTCGTCTAGGGGGCGTCCGGCCACTCGTCCAGGCCACCGGGCGGGCCGGCGGGCTCGGGCGTGCCGGGGCGGGCGAGGCGGCGCGACATGGCGATGGGGTCCCCCAGATCACGGGGGACCCCATCGTCATGTCAGTGGAGGCGGGCGTTAGGCGACGGGCGTGCCCTGCCTGCCCGGCTGCAGTGTGATGCCGAGCGCCGCCGCGTACTGCGACAGCACCAGCTTGCCCAGCGTCGGGTAGGCGCCCAGCGGCTCCGCGGCGGCGCATCCGGCCTGTTCCGCGGCCTCGGCGGGCAGCTCGTCCGCGACCTCCGGACCGACCAGGTACGGGGCCAGCGCCAGCCGGGCCGAGCCGGAGCCGCGCAGCTGGTCGGCGACGCGCTGCACGGCACCGGGCTCGTCCAGCGCGGCGGCCATCACCGGCACCGCCAGGCGCGCGGAGAGCAGCATGCCGGTGATACCCGCGGCCTGCGCGGCCTCCGGCCCACCGGTCGTGGCCAGGACGATGCCGTCCGTGGCGGTCGCCACGGCGAACAGCCGGGCCCGGTCGGCGCGGGCCAGCCCAGCCTCCGACAGACGCACGTGCAGGGCCTCGGCGAGCAGCGGGTGCGGGCCGAGCACATCGGTGACCGTGACGGTGCCGTCGCCGACCGCGGCCGCCTCGCGTATGGCGCCGAGCAGCACGGCGTCCGGGCCGAGCAGCAGCGGCACCGCGACGGCGTCCGGGCCCTCGGCGGCGGCCCGGATACGGGAGTCGTCGAACGGGATCTCCGAGGGGTCGACACCCTCGGCCTCGGCGATGGCGCGCAGCTCCTCGGCGGCTGCCTGGGCGGCCTCCTCGGCGCGGCGGACCCGGTCCGCCCGCTCCGCACCGGCCTGCCGCAGCACGTCCGCCAGCCGCGGGAACTCCTCGCCGGTCCCTTCCAGGTAGCCGATGCGGGCGTCCAGACCCGGCAGCTCGGACCGGGCGATGCTCAGCAGCTCCTCCGCCAGGCCGCGCGCGGCCGCGGTGGGTGCGCCCGGGACGGCCAGCACCAGCGGGGGCGCGCCGACCGGTGCGGCCGCGGGCTCCGGTCGGCGGTGCCGACCGGTGGTCTGACGGGGACGCGGGTTACGTACGGGCAGGCCGGGGGCGGGCCCGGTGGGGGAGCTCATGGCGCCGCATGTTAGTCGCTCGACCCGCCTTGACGTCGAGGAGGGGTACCAGCTCGAGGCGTACGTCCCGCTATGTCGGATCCACCGCCCCACCTGCGACGATCCGGTGCGGCGGCTACGTCACAGCACGCGCAGCAGCGCCGGGTCGTGCGGCAGCCGAAGGGTGTCCGTGGCGAGGGCGGCCGCGATGCGCAGTGCCCCGGACAGCGGGTCGCCGGCGGGCTCGGTGAGCTCGGTGTACGGGATGCGGGCGGCCAGCTCGGCGCGTACCGGGCCGAGCAGCGGCTCGCCCATCCGGAACAGGCCCCCGGTGAGCGCCACCGCGCAACCGGGGTCGCGCGGGCAGACCGCCTCGGCGGCCTCGGCGATGTGCCGGGCCGCGGCGCGCAGGATGGCGGCCGCCACCGGATCGTCGTCCGCGCAGCGCCCCACCTCGGGCGCGAAGGAGGCCAGCACCGCGGGGCGGTCGGCGCGGGGATAGATCATTCCGGGCAGCCCGCCCGCCGGACCCAGGACCGCCTCCGCGCGCGCCAGCAGCGCGGGGGAGCCGCCGTCCCGTCCGTCGTGGGCGCGCATCGCCGCCTCCAGCCCGGCACGCCCGATCCAGGCCCCACTGCCGCAGTCGCCGAGCAGATGGCCCCAGCCGTCGGCCCGGCGCCAGCCGTCGTGCAGCCCGGTGCCCAGGGCGATCAGCCCGGTGCCCGCGGCGACCACGGCTCCGGGACGCTGGCCCAGTGCCCCGGTGTAGGCGGTCACTCCGTCGGCGGCCAGCGCGAGCCGCCGGATCCCGAAGGCGTCGGCCAGCGCGGCCGGGAGGGTGGCGCGCAGATCGTCGCCGAGCGTGGCCATGCCCGCGGCGCCGACGCACGCGGCCGCCGGCCGTCGCGCCCCGGCCTGTCGCAGCAGGGCCCGGGCGGCCGGGAGCGTGCGGGCCAGCAGGCTCCGGGCGTCGATGCCCGCCTCGCCGATCACGGCCGGATCGGGCGAGGTCCACACCAGGGGCTGCTCCGGGGCGCCGGCGTGGGCGACCGCGACCCGCACCCCGGAGCCGCCGGAGTCGATGCCGAGGACATGACCGGAGTCCGCGGCCCGCGCCGTGTCCCTGGGGGCGCCCATCGGGCTCAGCCGAACCCGCGCGCGTCCTGCTTGAGCGCCGTGTCGACCGTCAGCGCGGTCGCCACGACCAGGCTCAGCAGCGGGTCGGGCAGCTGTCGGTGGATCTGCAGGACGTAGTTGTCCGCGGTGGTGAACATGGTCTTCGCGAGGCCCTCCCAGGTCTTGGTGATCCGGGCGATCTCGGTGTCCGTGTGGTCCACGATGGCGAAGTTCCAGGCACGCCAGTTCTCGGCCTTGATGGCGCCGATCTGCTGGCCGTTGGCCTCGATGGAGAAATTGATCTTGCCGATCATGTTCTGCTGGACGATCTGGCCGACCGGCTGACCGTCCGGGCGCTCCACGACCACCCGGGACTTCATGAACTTCGCCGGGCGGGTGAGGACCAGGTGCGGCTGGCCGCTGGCGTCCCGGATCTCCAACCGGTGCGTCATGAACTGGTCGAGGCTGGAGACGAAGCGCGCGACCTTCTTCAGCGTGCTCTGGCCGACCTGGACCACCGAGCCGATGGTGCGGCCGTGCTGGTCGAAGACGCTGTACTCGTTGGTGAGCTCGATCAGCTTGGCCTTCTGGTTCACCACCAGGACCGGCTCGCTGAAGAGCGTGCCACCGCCCACCCCGGCCGGAGCGAGGCCCGCCTGCTGCTGCACCTGGCGCTGGATCTTCGCCGGGTCGGTGCTGGGCTGCTGCGGAACCTGGCCGGGCTGGCCCGGGTGGGTGTGCGTGGTCCACTGGGAGCCGTCCCACCAGCGCAGCAGATTGGGAGTGCCCTGCGGGTCGGCGTACCAGCCCGCAGGAGTGTTCGGATGCGTGGTCATGCCGGGCAGACTACCGCCCGCGGCCCGCGGCGCCCTCAGGGAAGACGCCACTCCACCGGCTGGGCTCCCTGCTGGACGAGCAGGTCGTTGGCGCGGCTGAACGGGCGGGACCCGAAGAAGCCGCGGTCGGCGGACATGGGGGAGGGGTGCGCGGACTCCACACACGGCAGGCCGCCCAGCAGCGGGCGCAGATTCCGGGCGTCGCGCCCCCACAGGATGGACACCATCGGGCGGCCGCGTGACACCAGAGCGCGGATGGCCTGCTCGGTGACCTCTTCCCAGCCCTTGCCGCGGTGCGCGGCGGGCCGGCGCGGGGCGGTGGTGAGCGCGCGGTTGAGCAGCAGCACGCCCTGCCGGGTCCACGGGGTCAGGTCTCCGTTCGACGGGCGCGGATGCCCGAGGTCGTCGTACAGCTCGCGGAAGATGTTCTCCAGGCTCCCGGGCAGCGGCCGCACCTCCGGGGCGACCGAGAAGCTCAGCCCGACCGCGTGGCCGGGGGTGGGGTACGGGTCCTGTCCGACGATCAGTACCCGTACCTCGTCGAAGGGCTGCTGGAAGGCGCGCAGCACATTCGCCCCCGAAGGGAGGTAGGTACGGCCCGCGGCGATCTCGGCGCGCAGGAAGTCGCCCATCGCGGCGACGCGTCCGGCGACCGGCTCCAGCGCCTTGGCCCAGCCCGGTTCTACGATCTCGTTCAACGCTCGTGCAGCAGCCACGATGCGTCACTCTATCGGCTCAGCGCGTGAGGCCCTCACCGATCACCACGGCCCGGGCCGGGGCCAGTGGGCGGATATCAGAAGCTGGTGGACGTCTGGGTGACGCGGATGTGATCGGCCTCCCGGGGATCCACGTGGAAGCCCAGGCCCTGCTCCAGTCCGTCGGAGAGGCTGGTCAGGACGTATTTCCCTACGCTGTCGCTGCCCTTGGCGTCATTCGCTGACGCGGGGGCGGCGAGCGCGAACATGAATGCGGGAATTCCGAGGGTGACAACCACGGCCTTGCGCATGCGGTCCTCCTTGTGAGGTGCGGGTGGGGAAAGCAAGCACAGGAATGCCCCACCCCGCGGCCGGATATTCCCCGATTAATACGCATGGCGCAGCTTCGGTTCACGCGCGTGGCGCAGCTGATGATGCGCCCGGAGCAGCGAACCGGAGGAAGTGAACCCGAGTGGCGAGCCGGATCGGTGAATCGAGCCGGATCGGTGAATTCGGATGGTTCAGCCGATCACCGCCGCCCGGACGCACAGCACATCGGGGAGATGGGACGCGATCATCCGCCAGCTGTCGCCTTCGTCGGCGCTGGCGAACACCTCTCCGTTGCGGTTGCCGAAATACACCCCCGCCGGGTCGGCGTCATCGGTGCGCAGTGCGTCCCGAAGCACCACGCCGTAGTGGTCCTCGGCGGGGAGGCCGACGGTCAGCGCCGACCATGAGGCGCCGGCGTCCTCGGTGCGGTAGATCCGGCAGCGGTGGTCGGGCGGGAAGCGGTCGCTGCCGTCGATGACCGGGAAGACGTAGGCGACGCCGCCGCGCCGCGGATGGGTGGCGACCGCGAATCCGAAGTCCGCCGGGAGCCCGGCGCCGATCTCGGCCCAGCTCGCCCCGGCGTCGTCGCTGCGGTACACCCCGCCGTGGTTCTGCAGGTAGAGCCGGTCGGGCGTGGCCGGGTCGGGTGCGATCTTGTGCACGCACTGGCCGAACTCGGGATAGGTATCGGGCAGGAACTCCGCCTTCAGGCCCGCGTTGGACGGCTCCCAGCTCGCGCCGCCGTCCCGGGTCCGGTACACCCCGCCGGCGGACACGGCCACCAGCACCGAACCGGGGTCACCCGGGTCGGGCAGCACGGTGTGCACGGCCTGGCCGCCGAATCCCTCACCCCACTGGGCGCGCTGCGGGTGCTCCCACAGGCCGCGCACGAAGCGAAAGGTCTCTCCGCCGTCGTCGGAGCGGAAGAGGGCGCCGGGCTGGGTGCCGGCGTAGACGACGTCCGGCTCCGCGGGGCCGGCGGGCTGCAACTGCCAGACTCGCTCCAGTGAGGTGCCGGTGTCCGCGGGGAACTTCACCGCGGGCTTCGGCGGCTCCTGCCAGGAGATCCCCAGGTCGTCGGAGCGGAAGACGGACGGTCCCCAGTGCGAGCTGTCCGCCCCGGCCAGCAGCCGGGGCACCGGCCGGCGGGTGTCGATGCCGATGGAGTACACCGCCTGCATGGGGAAGTGCGGACCGGTGAAGCCCCAGTCGGCGCCGTGGCTACGGCGCCCCAGGAAGAGGCCCTTGCGCGTGCCCACCGCGAGCAGCACCTCCGCCATGGCACATCACCTCCGAGATCGCGGATGTCCGAGCCCACCTGAAGTCTGCACCCCCGCACTGACAACGGCCTCGGCCCGCCGCACTGACAACGGCCTCTCCACGCGGCAACGCGCCGCGGGCGGCCCGCCCCCGAGCGGGGTCCGCCCGCGGCCGGTCCGGCCCCGCGGAGTTCCGGACGCGGGGCCGGACCGGAGACCGGCTACTTCGGGCTGGGCAGGGTGTTGCCGATGATGTTGCCCGAGGCGATGACGGGACGTTCGGTGTTGAAGGCGTCGTTCAGCCGCATTCTCCAGCTGTCGAATCCGAATGCCGGGGTCGAGGAGTCGTGCGCGGGGAGGGGTTCGGGGGCGGCCTGGGCGGGGGCCGCGAGCATCAGGGTGGCACCGGCCATGGCGGCGGTGAGCAGCCCGGCCGCGAGATGACGACGCATGACGTCTCCAAAACGGTCGACGGATAAATCAGATAGTCATTTCCCCTGATCATGTGAGCGATATGCCCGGTTTCACCCGGAAGAGTCGCCTGCCGCGGAGGGTGCGACGGCCCCCCGGCGGCCCCTCGGGCACCCCTCAGCCGAGCTTCCGCATCCGCTGGATCTCGCTGCTCTGCTGGGCGACGACCTCGTTGGCCATCTCCTCCACCTTGACGTTGTTGCCGTGTCGGAGGACATCGGTGGCCATCGTCACCGCGCCGGTGTGGTGTGTGATCATCAGCTTGAGGAACAGCTGGTCGAACTCCTTGCCGCGGGCGGCGCGCAGTTGGGCCAGCTGCTTCTCGGTGGCCATGCCGGGCATCGCGTCGTGCTCATGGGCGTCGTGCCCGCTCCCGTCCCGGTCGCCGCCGGCTTGCGTCAGCCAGCCGCGCATCGCCTCGATCTCCGGCCCCTGGCCTGCCGCGATGCGCTCGGCGAGCCGCTTCACGCTGCCCGATCCGGCCCGCTCGGGGGCGAGTTCGGACATCACCAGAGCCTGCTGGTGGTGCGTGATCATCATCCGTATGTAGCGGAAGTCGGCCGTGTTGGGGGTGTCGTCCTCGCCCGCCTTCGCCGCCTCCTCGGCCGAGAGGGTCCTTGCGGCCTCGCCCGGTCTGCCCGGCGCGATCACTCCCGGCTTGCCGTCCTTCCCCTCCGCGCCGGAGTCACTGCCCGACTCGCATCCGGTCAGCGCCAGGGCCAGCACCGCCAGCGCCGCGGCCAGCGCGGACGCACCCGAGCGTGCCGTCATACGACGGTTGGACACTGTGACCTCCAGGGGGTGGGGAAGATCCGGCGGGTGGCTCATCTCAGGGACCGTAGTAGCACGTTCGGGACTGATCGCGATCGAAGGAATTCATTACATCTGTGTTGCCATCTGTTGATGTGGACATGCGCGGGGCGATACTGCCGGGGGCCGTGAACGGTCCAACTCCGAATGGAAACTAGGGAGTACGCAGTGAAGTCGTGGCACAGACCATCGGCGCGACACAGATATCTCGGTGCGGCCGCCGCCGCGTTCGGCCTCGTGGCCTCCCTGCTGGTGGCCGGCCCGGCCGCCGCGTCGCCCGACCCCGGCAGCGGGCCGAAGTCCGAGCGCGTGTCCCGGCAGCAGGCCGCCGAGATCCGCGCCGCCATCGAGGACGGCGAGATACCCGGTGTCGATCAGGTGGTCCACAGTGACAACGTCACTCATCTGACCAACATCCCCAAGCAGGCGCTGAAGGGTACCAACTCCGACCTCGCCTTCCAGGGCCGGTACGCCTTCGCGGGCAACTACGACGGCTTCGTCATCTACGACATCAGCGACCCGAAGACCCCGCAGACGGTCAGCCAGGTCCTCTGCCCCGGTTCGCAGAACGACGTCTCGGTCTCCGGGAACCTGCTCTTCCTGTCCACCGACTCCTCGCGCAGCGACGACTCCTGCAACAGCACCACGCAGCCCGCCAGCGAGAAGTCGTCGTGGGAGGGCATCAAGGTCTTCGACATCACGGACAAGCGGAACCCGCGGTACGTCGCCGCGGTCGAGACCGCCTGCGGTTCGCACACCCACACCCTGGTGCCGGACCGCAAGAACGTCTACGTCTACGTCTCCTCCTACTCGCCGAACGCGAACTTCCCCGACTGCCAGCCGCCGCACGACGGCATCTCCATCGTCAAGGTGCCGCGGAAGGCCCCGCAGGACGCCGCGGTCATCGACTTCCCGGTGCTCTTCCCGGACGGCGGCAACCCGGGTGACGCCACCAAGCCGGACATGATCCCCACCTCCGGCTGCCACGACATCACCAGCTTCCCCGAGCTGAAGCTGGCCGCCGGTGCCTGCATGGGCGACGGCATCCTGCTGGACATCGCCGACCCGGCCAAGCCCAAGGTCATCGACCGGGTCGAGGACCTGCGGAACTTCTCCTTCTGGCACTCCGCCACCTTCAACGAGCGTGGCAACAAGGTGGTCTTCACCGATGAGCTCGGCGGCGGTGGCGCCGCCACCTGCAACGCCGCGATCGGCCCGGACCGCGGCGCGGACGGCATCTACGACATCGTCGGCAAGGGCGACAAGCGCAAGCTGGTCTTCCGGAGCTACTACAAGATCCCGCGCCACCAGGCCGACACCGAGAACTGCGTCGCCCACAACGGCTCGCTGATCCCGGTCAGGGGCCGCGACATCATGGTCCAGGCGTGGTACCAGGGCGGTGTCTCGATCTGGGACTTCACCGACTCCAGCCACCCCGAGGAGATCGGCTACTTCGAGCGCGGCCCGATCTCCACCGACACCCTCGTGGGCGGCGGCTCCTGGTCCGCGTACTACTACAACGGCCACATCTACTCGAACGACATCGCCAAGGGCTTCGACGTCCTGCGGATCGACGACAAGCGCACCGACGGCGCCAAGTGGGTCCGGCTGCGCGAGCTCAACGTCCAGAGCCAGCCCGACTACCGCTGAGACCGGCCGCGTCGGACAACTGGCGACGGCAAGGCGGCGGTGAGCCGCTGACCACCGGCTGACTCCGGCACCGGGCGGGGTCAGCCGTCCAAGGCCGAGGGCGCCCCGCCGGATGGTTCGCCATCCGGCGGGGCGCCCTGCTGCCAGTCCAGTCCGTACCGGTGGAAGAGCTCCGCGCGCAGCCGCTCCGGCGGCATCGGCGCCCCCGGGAGCAGGATCGCGACCACCGCGCCCATCAGCAGCGCGCGCAGCAGGACGTAGTCCGCGTCCGGGTCCTCGGAGCCGTAGGCGGCGACCGCCCCGCGCAGCAACCGGGCGAGCTCCTGCTGCTCGGAACACTGGACGAACCCCTCGGCGGTGAGGATCCCCGCCATATGGGTGCGCATCAGCCGCGGCCGGTCCCGGGCCAGGCCCAGGATCGCGTCGATGGCCCGGGCCAGGAGCTCCCGCCCGTCGGTGCTGACGGGCTCCCGCTCCAGGGCGGCCGCGAGCTCCTGGTGCATCAGCCGGTGCACGGCCGACTGGAACAGCTGGCGCTTGCCGGGGAAGTAGTAGGAGACCAGGCCACGCGCGGTGCCCGCGCGGTCGGCGATGTCGGCGAGGGTGGTCGCCTCGTAGCCGCGCTCGCCCACCAGCTCGACCGTCGCTTCCAGCAGACGAGCCTGGGACCGCCGGCGCAGCTCCTCATTGACCGATGCGCTGCGGGGGGACATCCTGTAACTCCTGCGTTGACTGGCTGCTAGCCAATATACTCAGCGCATCGCCGATTGTCCGCTCGCCGCCGAACGCCGCGGAGATCGGCGAACCCGTC
This sequence comes from Streptomyces sp. JLBT605, assembly GCF_058215555.1. Taxonomy (NCBI): domain Bacteria; kingdom Bacillati; phylum Actinomycetota; class Actinomycetes; order Kitasatosporales; family Streptomycetaceae; genus Streptomyces; species Streptomyces sp. JLBT605. The sequence continues at coordinate 784,217 of NZ_CM177087.1, read as the reverse complement.
GATCTCGGGCGAAACAGGGGATCGTCCGAGATCGACGGTCTTCGATCCGGCCCCCGCCTCCCGGGCCCCACCTTCCCGCCGTCCGTCCTCCCGCCCCGCGCGGCGTGTGGGCCGTGCCGCGCCGTTACGCCGAGCCGTCCCCGGGGGATCCGCCCGATCGCCGGGCCTCCGCGGAAGGCGGACCATGGAAGGGAAGGAGCACAGCGAGACACCGAGGAGGTGTACGCAGTGGCCACGTATATGGATGTCCACCACGGCATGAAGGGCATCACCAAGGATGAGCTGTCGGCCGCCCACCGGGCGGACCTGGCGATCGAAGCCGAGGAGGGCGTGCACTTCAAGCAGGCCTGGGCCGACCCCCAGTCCGGGACGGTCTACTGCCTCTCCGAGGCACCGTCGCCGGATGCCGTCCAGCGCATTCACGAGCGCACCGGGCACCCGGCGTCCGAGATCCATCCGGTACCCCTGACGGTGTCCTGACCCCGGCCGAGGGGAAGCACCGGCACCACCAGTCGGCCTTGCGGGGCCTTGCCGTACCCGATACGGCAAGGCCCCGCCGCGCTGTCGTGCGCCGGAGTGAACACCCGCCCTGTGACATCGGCGCCAGGAGGGGGCGACCCGGAGGCTTCGTCGGGGCAAGTGAAGGGGGCTTTGGGAGCAACTGAGCGGTTTCGGCCACCAGATCGCGGGCACCCGAGCGACGGTCGATCACAGCTCCGCCGCCCCGATTCCGGTGCGGGGCGGCGGTACCAAAGCCCGAGGCAGGACGCCAAAGCCCGAGGCAGGACGCCGGAGCGGGCGCCGCGCACAGTCGCCCCGCCCATCAGCAGGAGCCACCGTCACGGGAGGCGCCATGTACAGCAAGGTCACCCTGGCCGGGCACCCGGTCCATCCGATGCTCATCGCCTATCCGGTGGCCGGATACACCGGGACGCTCGTCGGCTTCGCCGTCTACGGAGCCAACGGCCAGCAGTTCTGGCTCAACTGGGCCATCGCCCTCAACATCGCCGGCGTCGGAGGCGCGCTCCTGGCGGCCCTGCCCGGCTTCATCGACTGGGCCTTCGGCATCCCGCGCAAATCCGAGGCGAAGACCGTCGGCATGGCCCACGCGGGGCTCAATGTCGCCGCACTCGGTCTCTTCGGCGCCAGCCTCGGCCGCTACGCCACGCACTGGGACGGACCCGCGACGGGAGCGACCCCCGGAATCGTCCTCTCCGCGATCGGCCTCGCCTGCACCCTGGGAGCCGGCTTCCTGGGATGGACGCTGGTGCAGAACTTCCACGTCGGCGTCCAGCTCACCGCCACGCAGGAACGCGACGAGCCGGCGGTGCAGAGCGCCCAGCCGATTCCGCTGCACCGCGGGCCCGGCCGTGGCCGCGGCTCGCGCGCCGCGTGACGGCTCGGTGACGGCCCGGTATCCGCGACGGACGGAGGGTGACCGCGAACGGCGGCGCCCTACCCGCGTGCCTCGCCCACGATCGTGTTGGCGATCTCCTCCGGTGTCGTGCTGAGGGGGCCCTCCACCTTTTCCACGGCCGGGTTGGTGACACCCACCTCCGTGGCGCGGACTTCCGCGGCCCAGGTGTTGGCCAGATCCGACTGCTGCTGGGCGGACTGGCTCCGCACCCATGCCCTGTTGTCCGGGCTCAGCATCTTCAGGAAGTCGTCGAAGACCGTGTCCACGGTTTCTGCTCCAATCCGCCGGTCCTGCCGGGCCCGCCCGTCCTGCCGGTTCTGCCGTCCTGCCGGTTCACTTCCCTGCGAGCCAGGGCATCAGGCCCGGCCGCGCGGCGGTCACCCGGACGGGCGAGAACAGCCCCCGGGTCCCGGCCATCTGCCCAGCCGATTGATGCGGTATTCGCTGTGTTTGTGCCCGCCTGCCTGGGTTATGCGCACCACAGGCCTCTCCCGCTCCGCCGAGCGCCGGACGGAGCGGGAGACGAACTCTTCGAAAGGGAGGCAGTATCCATGGGCAGCGCACAGCAAGCACGGGTCCAGGCGGCGAGGCTTCCGGACGGCGACGTCGTGGGCATCCTGCTTGAGCAGCACGCCCGTATCCGCGACCTGTTCTCGGATGTGAAGACAGCCGTCGGCGATCACAAACAGCAGGCCTTCGACGAGTTGAGGGCGCTGCTGGCGGTGCACGAGACCGCGGAGGAGATGATCCTCCGGCCGGTCGCCAAGGAGGTGGCCGGAAAGGGCGAGGCGGACGCCCGCAACCAGGAGGAGGAAGTGGCCAACCGGGTCCTCGCGGACCTGGAGAAGATGGACGTCTCCGGCGCCGAGTTCGACGCCGAGTTCGCCAAGTTCGAGCGGGCCGTCATCGACCACGCGGAGCACGAGGAGCGGGAGGAGTTCCCGTTCGTCATCCGCGAGTGCACGGAGGACCGGCGAAGGACCATGGGCTCCAGGCTGAGGAGGGCCGAGAAGCTCGCTCCCACCCATCCGCATCCGGGCGTGGCCGGATCCCCGGTGGCCCAGTGGACGATCGGACCGTTCGCGTCCTTGGTGGACCGCACCAAGGACGCGCTGAAGGGCACGCCCGGCAGCTGATCTGGGACCACCGGCCGGTCTCGGGACCGCCCACGGCCGCGTTGCCAGGCGAGGACGCTCAAAGGGCGTCGGGCGTCCCGTCCCGCTTCGTACCGAACTTGCCGCCGGCCATCGGGTAGGTGGCCACCGCGGCGGCCACCAGCGCGGCGCCGAGCAGCCAGCCGCCCAGCACATCGCTGGCCCAGTGGACCCCCAGGTAGACCCGGGTGAAGCCCACACCCAGCACCGAGAGGACGGCGACCGCGGCCGCCGGCACCATCGGCGCGCCGCGTACGCCGTGCCGGGCCAGCAGCCACAGCAGCAGCCCGCAGGTGACGGTCGCGGTGAGGGCGTGGCCGGAGGGGAAGGCGAAGTAGTTGCCCGCGTCCACCGGGTCCGGCCAGTGCGGTCGCTCCCGCCGGACCGTCGCCTTGACGAACTGCTGGAGCAGGGTGCTCAGCGCCGAGGCGAGCACCACCCACAGCGCGAGCCGCCACTCCCGGCGCCACAGCAGCCACCCCACGGCCACCGCGAGCACCGCCCGCATCGTCATCGGGTTCCATACCCGGTCGGTGAGCACCCGGTTGGCGTCCGTCCAGCTGTGGTGTGCCACCGCCCAGTCGTGCAGCTCCTCGGAGGTGTCGCGGTCGAAGGACTCCAGAGGGGCCCAGTCGGCCGCGACCAGGGCGAGCAGCAGGACGAAGAGCCCGGTCAGTACCAGGGCGGCGGCGAGGGCACGGGTGGGGGGCGCCTGCATGGACCGATGATCCCGGATGGACGGCAGGGGACCAAGCGCGCGCCACGCGGTCGCCCGGCCGTTCCCCGGATCGGGCAGCCGGTGGAAAACGGGCAGTCGGCGGAATGGGCAGACAGGGGAAGCGGGCAGCCGGTGGAAACGGGCAGCCAGGGAGTCGCGGAGGCCGGGGAGCGGGGGCGGCTAGCCGAGGGCGCGCAGGGCGGGCACGAAGGCCACCAGCACCGGGATCACGGGGACCAGCGCCGCCGCGGCCGTCATCCGGCGCCGGCGGCACACCGGGAGCCGGGACGCCGGGGCGAGCAGTCGGTCCACGCGCTGCGGGACCTCGGCGAGCTGGGCCGGGCAGGGCCCGAACACCCCGCGTTCCTCGTTCAGTTCGACCAGGGCGAGAGCCGTGGTGAGCCGTCCGAAGCGGCGCGAGGCGGCGTCGTCGGCGGCCAGCTCGACCAGCCGGTGCACCTGGTCGCGGAAGGCGGCGAAGACCGGCACCTGGGGAAAGCCGGTGGCCAGCGCGGCGGCGCAGTGCAGCAGCCAGTCGTGGCGGGCGCGGGCGTGACCCTGCTCATGGGCGAGGACCGCGTCCAGCTGACGCCCCTTCAGACGGCGCAGGGCCGCCGTGGTGATGACCAGCCGGGGCGTGGGCCCGGGCAGCCACCAGGCGTCGGGCTTGTCGCCCTCCAGGACGACCAGACGGTCCCCGCGAGGCTCCTCGCCGGGCAGGAGCGGGGAGCGCACCAGCAGCTCCGCGCGCTGCCTCCGGCGCCGGGCGCGCGCTCCGAAGATCTCCCGGGTGAGCATCACCGCGGTCCAGCCGGCACCGCAGGCCAGGGCGACCGCGATCGAGGCGGGCCACAGGCCGTAGCCGCTCAGCGCGTACGACTCCACCACGCCCGGCGGCGCCGGCGCGAAGACATTGCCGCGCACCGCGTCGGAGGCCGCCGCCGCGCTGAGCGCCATGGCGAGTCCGCAGCACATCAACACCGCGACCACCACGCACTGCCATACCCACAGGGCGAGTACGGGTTCGCGGTCGGGCCAGTCGGAGCGGGTCAGCACGCGCGGCGCCATTGCCGCGACCAGAGCGCCGAGGACCAGCAGCGCGAGCGGGACCATCATGGCGATCAGCCTATGAGCGGGGCCCAACCGCCGGTACGGTCGTGCCGGTGAAGTGACGTATACCACGGGTTCCATGGCCCGGGATCAGGGCACTGCGGCAGGGCCACGGCCGGATCGTGTCGCCGCTTGGCCGGATCACGGTGCCGGCCCGGAATCCGTGGAAGCCCGGACCGGGCGCGGAGCTTTCGGAGCCGGGCAGCGCGCCCGCGGATTCATGGCCTGCGGGCCCGGATTCCGGCCCCGGGTCGCCCGCTCCGCCGAGGGGCCGGACGCCTCAGAGGGTGAGGAGCATGGCGCACATGCCGGTCGCCGTCGCCAGCCGGCAGGCGTCCACCAGCTCGGGCCGTCGCGACCAGCCGGCCGGCCCGCCCCCGGCGGCCGTCGGCGCCACCGGCAGCAACCGGAGCCCGCAGCGGATGGCGTACGCCGCGAAGTAGAGGAGGAGCAGGCCGGTCAGCAGCGGCGGGCCGCCGGACATCTCGGGGCCCGCCGAGTGGGCCGCCTGCCCCGGCCGGTCGGCGGCGCCGGCTCCGCCCGGGTGCCCGGGGTGGCCTCCGGGCCCGTGACCCACCATCGCCACCGCCATGTACGCCATGGTCAACGCCTCGACGGCATGGTGCGGATGGCTCCGGACCCGGCCGCCCGCGCGCACCGGCGACAGCGCCGCCAGTGCCGCCACGCCGAACACCACGGCGTACAGCGGCGGCCCCCAGGGGGACGGGTCCCACGTGTCGGCGGGCACGGCCATGGCCGCCATGCCCCACCCCATCAGCGCCTCGGAACCCGCGGCGCACCGCTGCCCGGGCGGCGCGTGGCGCAACCTGAACAGGCCGTAAGCCCCGGTGGCGGCGCCCAGCGCCACCAGCAGCCAGCCGGCGAGCGGTGGTCCGTGCACGGCGCACCTCCCCAAGGCACTCCGTCAGCTGCGGCTGAAGGCCACCACCGCCACCCGCTCCGCGGGCCGGGGAGGCACGCCCAGAGCATGCCCCGTCCCGGAGTGCGGTACGTCAGAGTCCGGTGTCGGAGCGCGGTGCGTCAGGGTCCGGTGTCGGAGCGCGGTGCGCCGGTGGGTCAGCGCGCGGGCGGTGGCTCCTCGCCGAAGACCCACGGGGCGAGGACCACGAGCCAGCCGTCCGGGTCCTCGAAGACCACCGCGCCGTGCTCGGGCCAGTAGGGATTGGCCGCGGGCACCGGCTGGTGGCCGTGTTCGGCGAGCCGGCGCACCGCCACCGCCACGGCCTCGGGCCCCCGCAGGTAGAGGACGAGCTGGTTCTCCGGGTGCGGCTCGGGGATCCTCGGCGGGCTGCCGTGCTGGGTGATCTCCATGTGCACCGGGGTGCCGGGCAGCCCGAACAGCAGCCCGTCGTAGCCGGAGTGGCCGCGCCACTGGCCGATCACCGGAAGCCCGAGCGCGTCCCGGTAGAAGAGGAGAAGGTCGTCGTAGCGGGCCGTCGGCCGGGCGAACCGGACCGCGCCGACGTCCAGATGAGCGGGCCAGGCGGGAGTCGTGCGTGTCATGCGGGGATGCTGGCAGGCCGTCGGGCAGGCCGGCATCGGGCCATGGACCCGGGTCGGCATCGGGCGGTGGATGCGGGTCGGCCTCGGGCCATGGACCTAGGCGGTGGCGCCCGGTGGGTCGCCGCGACGCCGCGCAGACGCACCGGACACCCTAGATTCCGGGCCGGTAGCGCAGCGGATGGTCAGCCGGTACCTCCACCACGCAGATCCGCACCCCGTCCGGATCCGCGATCCACATCTCCTCCAGCCCCCAGGGTTCCCGCAGCGGGGGCCGCAGCACCGTCACCCCGCGGCCCGCCAGCTCGAGGTGCGCCGCGCCCACGTCGGCGACCTGGAGCCAGAGCTCCAGGCCGGGCGCGGGCGGTTCCGGTGACCGGCCGGAGAGCTCCAGGAAGCCGCCGCCGAGGAAGTAGACCGTGCCGCGCTCCGGTCCCGTGCCGAACTCCCGGTAGACCGCGAGGCCGAGCGCCTCGCCGTAGAAGGCCCGTGACCGCTCCGGGTCGGTGGGCCGCAGCAGCACCCGGCTGCTCAGTACGTGCACCATGCCCGCGACCCTACGCAGGCAGCCCTCCGCGGGCGGCCCGCCACGGCGGCGCCGGCTCGCGTTAAGGTCGACAGCTGCCGCGCCCCTCGATCGCGGAGTGCGGGACCGAGTCACCGAGCACGGCAGACGAGCACGGCACCACCCCAGGCAGGACATCGCCCGCGCACGCGGATCGCAACGGAAGGACCCCCGGACGCCATGGACACCGCCGAGACCCCCACCCGTCCCACCCCCGAGGTCACCGTCCGGGAGATCACCTTCCGGACGGCCGTGGAGGCCGACGTCCCGCAGCTCGTCGCGCTCGTCGAGTCGGCCTACCGGGGAGACGCCAGCAGGGTGGGATGGACGACCGAGGCGGATCTGCTGGACGGGCAGCGCACCGATCCGGAAGGGGTCGCGGCGGTGGTGAACGACCCCGCCGGCCGGATGCTGGTCGTCGAGCGGGGCGGTGAGATCGTCGCCTGCTGCCAGCTGGAACGCCGCGAAGGGCAGGCGGGGGAGACCACGGCGTACTTCGGCATGTTCGCGGTGCGGCCCGCGCTCCAGGGCGCCGGCCTCGGCAAGGTGATCATCGCCGAGGCCGAGCGCTTCGTGGCCGCGGAGTGGGGTGCCCGCGAGATGCAGATGACGGTCATATCGGCGCGCGCGGAGCTGATCGCGTGGTACGAGCGGCGCGGCTACGCCCGCACCGGGCGGATGACTCCGTTCCCGTACGGCGACGAGCGCTTCGGCGTTCCGCGCCGCGCGGACCTGCAGTTCGAGCTGCTGGTCAAGCCGCTGGCCTGAAGGCTCCGCCCGCCGACCGGCCCGTCTCTCCCGGCTCGCCCACCGCCCACCCGCCCGCCTCGCGACGCGGGCGGGCGGGGCGGCGGATTACCCGGCCGGCCGGTCCCCGGGGAGGCCGGCTCAGGCCGTGAAGCGGACGGCGCGCCGGATCTCGGGATAGTCCGTGGTGCCGCCGTCCAGGCCGAGTCCGCGGGCGAGCTTCAGGTGGTCCGGGGTGTTCACCGTCCAGCCGATGACCCGCAGCCCGGCGGCGTGCGCCCGCTCCACCAGCTCCAGGGTGCAGCGGCGGATGTTGAGCACCAGCCTCCCGGCGCCGACCGCCTGCGCCCGGTCGACCACGTCCAACTTGTAGCGGCTGGCGACCAGCGCGGTGCGCACCGTGGGCAGCAGACCGCGGATCTCGGCGAGCGCCTCGTCGTGGAAGGACAGCACCTCCACCCGGTCCAGCAGGTTGCGGCGCACCATCACCGCGGCGAGCGCCTGGGCGGCCGCCTTGTCCTTGATCTCTGCCTGGAGAGGTGCCCGCACCGCCTCCAGGACCTCCTCGAAGACCGGGATCCGCTCGCCCAGTCCGGCGTCCAGCTCGCGCAGCTCGGCCAGCGTGTGATCGCCGATCGCGCCTGAGCCGTCGGTCGTGCGGTCCACCTCGGCGTCGTGCATCACCACCAAGGCGCCGTCCTTGCTCAGGTGGAGATCCAGTTCGATGACGTCCATGCCCTCGCGCTCGGCGCGGATGAACGACCGCAAGGTGTTCTCCGGCTCCACGCCCATCACTCCGCGGTGTCCGATGGTGAGAAAGGTCAACGCGCTCTCCGCTTCTCTCGGCGGCGGCTCCGTTCGGCGGCCGACAGCCTAGCGGTCGGCGGGTGTCCGGCGGGGGAGGACGCGAGACGTGGCAGTGCCGAGGAATGACAGGAAAAACGGCTGCTGGAGCGTGGCTGAGCAGGATATTTTCCGGCTGCTCCACTTGATTGAAAGAAGCACCAATGGATACGGTGTCTTTACGCGAGGTTCTCCTGTGGAGGTTGTGACATGACGGAAATTCTTGCGCCCGAGTCGACAGACGCAGGCGTTCTGCCCGCCGATCGCGTGGTGGAGCACCCTGCTTGGCCCGTGCTCAAGGCCGCCGTGGAGGAGATCCGGCCCTGGCAGTCGAAGGACGGTTCGATCGACTTCGACGCCGATGGCGCCCCTTCGCGTGACGCCGCCCGCGCGGTGGTCGAGCGCATGGCCGGTGCGATCGAGGAGCTGGCCCCGCTGCTCCCGCACAACGCCGCTTACCACGCCGCGCTCGTCGGCGACCTGCGCCGCTGGGCCGACGACGGTTTCGGCGTACCGGACTTCCTCGACTCGCTGCTCGCCTTCCAGCCCGCCCGGGAGCGGGTCCACGGCCGGCAGCACCTCGTGGTCTTCCCCATGTACACGCAGAACGGCAACCTGGACCGCAACTTCGAGGCGGTCGTGCTGCGCATGGTGTGGCCCGAGTGGCTGTCCGAGCTGGAGCGCACCCGCTTCGACAACCCCCTCTTCCTCGGCATCACCTTCGAGGACTTCACGGCCGGTTACGACACCAACTCCGCCGTCCTCTTCCCCGAGACCATCGCGGTCCGCGAGGCCCCCGAGCGCTTCACCTGGGGAGGCATCTTCTGCGACCGCGAGGCCGCGCGCTTCCGCCGGGTCAGCGAGGCCGCCGTGGACGTGCTGGGCATCGACCTCCCCGAGGACATCAAGCACCTGCTGGACGACCAGCACCGCTGTGAGCAGGCGTTCGTCCTGTGGGACATGGTCCACGACCGCACCCACAGCCACGGCGACCTGCCGTTCGACCCGTTCATGATCAAGCAGCGCCAGCCGTTCTGGATGTACGGCCTGGAGGAGCTGCGCTGCGACCTCACCGCCTTCAAGGAGGCCGTGAAGCTGGAGGCCGAGGGCTTCGCCCAGGCCCGTGACGTGCAGTACACCGTGATCTTCGACCGGATGTTCCGCTTCCCGCTCACCGGCGACCGGAACCGCAACTACGACGGCCTCGGCGGCCAGCTGCTCTTCGCCTACCTGCACAAGCACGACGTGGTGCGGTGGACGGACAACACCCTGCACATCGACTGGGACCGCGCGCCGCAGATCACCAACCAGCTCTGCGCGGAGATCGAGACCCTCTACCGCGAGGGCATCGACCGCCCCAAGCTCGTCCACTGGTTCAAGGCGTACGAGCTGGTCTCCACCTACCTCGCCCCGCACCCGGGCTCGACCTGGGCCAAGGGACCGGACGCGCTGGACCTCTCGCTGCCGCCGCGCAAGCTGGTGGACGACGTGCTTCCGGATGAGTTTCCGCTCAGCATGTTCTATGAGGCGCTCGCCAAGAAGCTGCGCGATGTGATCGCATCGACCAAGGGCATCACCGCAGACAGCGACGGACGAGCCGCCGCGTGAGCGCCGGGGACCAGGAGGCGACCAGCATGACCACTCCCACTTCAAGCCCGACCCCCAACGAGCCGAACGGCAAGGGGCCGCTCGACGGCGCCGTCGTGGCCGTGGCCGGTGCCGCCGGCCCGGCGGGCCGCGCGACCCTGCTGCGCCTGGCCGAGGCCGGGGCGACCGTGGTGGCCGCCGACGCCGACCCGGCCCGGCTGGCCGAGGCCGTCGACGCGGCCCGGTACGCGCACGGCGGGGCCACCGTCACCGGCGAGACCGTCGACCTCCTCGACCTGGACGCCACCCGTGCCTGGGCGGACCGCACCGAGAAGGAATTCGGCCGGATCGACGGCCTGGTCCACCTGGTCGGCGGCTGGCGCGGCGGCAAGACCTTCGCCGACACCCCGCTGGCCGACTGGGACACCCTGCACAACCTGCTGATCAAGACCGTCCAGCACACCTCGCTGGCCTTCCACGACGGGCTGATGCGCAGCGGCAAGGGCCGCTACGTCCTGATCAGCGCGGCCGGAGCCTCCCAGCCCACCGCCGGGAACGCCGCCTACTCGGCCGCCAAGGCCGCGGCCGAGGCGTGGACCCTCGCACTCGCCGACTCCTTCAAGAAGCTGGGGGGCGAGAACGGACCGTCCGCGGCGGCTGCCATCCTGGTGATCAAGGCGCTGGTGCACGACGCCATGCGCCAGGAGCGCCCGAATGCCAAGTTCGCGGGCTTCACGGACGTCAAGGAGCTGGCCGAGGCCATCACCGGAGTCTGGGACCGGCCCGCACAGGAAGTGAACGGAACCCGTCTGTGGCTGACTCCCAAGCCGTGAAGGCCGGGCACACCGATGCCCGCCGCCGTCACGACCCCGAACTCCGCGGCTTCGCCAGTGACAACTACGCCGGTGCCCACCCGGAGATCCTGGCCGCGATAGCCCTCGCCAACGGCGGTCACCAGATCGCCTACGGCGAGGACGACTACAGCGCACACCTGCAGGATGTGATGCGCAGTCACTTCGGCCCGTACGCCCAGGCGTACCCCGTCTTCAACGGCACCGGTGCCAACGTGGTCGCCCTCCAGGCGATCACCGACCGGTGGGGCGCGGTGATCTGCGCCAAGAGCGCGCACATCAACGTCGACGAGTGCGGTGCCCCGGAGCGGGTCGGCGGGCTGAAGCTGCTCACCATCCCGACCGAGGACGGCAAGCTCACCCCCGAGCTCATCGACCGCGAGGCGTGGGGCTGGGAGGACGAGCACCGCGCCATGCCGCAGGTGGTCTCCATCGCCCAGACCACCGAGCTGGGCACCTGCTACACCCCCGACGAGATCCGGGCCATCTGCGAACACGCGCACGGGCTCGGCATGAAGGTCCACCTGGACGGCGCGCGGATCGCCAACGCGGCGGCCACCCTGGACGTCCCGATGCGCACCTTCACCAATGTCGCGGGCGTGGACATCCTGTCCTACGGCGGTACCAAGAACGGCATGCTCTTCGGCGAGGCCGTCGTCGTCGTCAACCCGGACGCGGCGCGCGCCATGAAGCACGTCCGCAAGCTCTCCATGCAGCTGCCGTCCAAGATGCGCTTCGTCTCCGTGCAGTTGGAGGCGCTGCTCGCCAAGGACCTGTGGCTGCGCAACGCCCGCCACGCCAACGCGATGGCCAAGCGGCTGGCGGCCGGTGTCCGGGCCATCGACGGCGTCGAGATCCGTTACGCGGTCGAGTCCAACGCGGTCTTCGCCACCCTGCCGCACGACGTCGCCGAGCGCCTCCAGAAGCGCTACCGCTTCTACTTCTGGGACGAGGCGGCCGGCCTGGTCCGCTGGATGTGCTCGTACGACACCACCCCGGACGATGTGGACGGGTTCACCGAGGCGATCGCCGAGGAGATGGGCAAGCGCTGACGCTCGCAGGGTATGCGCCCGACCGGAAATGTATGGACACTCGGTCGGGCGCATACCTATGCTTTCGTCATGCAGCTGATCCCTGAGGCCGCTGATCCGGCCTACCTCGCCGCCGACGAGGTCATCGACCACGGGCATCCGCTGGTGCGCGAGACCACCGCCCGGCTGCGCACCGCCGCGCCCGACGACGCGTCATACGCCCGTGCCGCCTTCGAGTTCGTCCGCGACACCATTCCGCACTCCCACGACACCGGGGATCCGCGCGTCACCTGGCGCGCCTCCGACGTCCTCGCCCATCGCACCGGCATCTGCTATGCCAAGGCCCACGCGCTGACCGCTCTGCTGCGTGCTGCGGGCATACCCGCCGGGCTGTGCTACCAGCGGCTGGCAGACGACGACGGCGGCAATCCGGCGGTCCACGGGCTCATCGCGCTCCGGCTGCCGGGCTGCCCCACCTGGGTGCGGCAGGACCCGCGTGGCGGCATACCCGGGGCGCACGCACGGTTCCGTCTGGACAGCGAGCAGTTGGCCTGGGCGGTGCGCCCGGAGTGCGGGGAGACGGACTATCCGGCGCTCTACGCCACCCCGCCGCCGGCCGTGCTCGGTGCGCTGCGGACCGCGGTGGACCGGCCGCACCTGTGGCGGATCCTGCCCACCGCGCTTCCGTAAAGCCGCCGGGTTCAGCGACGGCGCTCCAGCGCGGCCGCCTCCTCCGGCGTCGGAGCGGTGCCTCCCAGGTGCGCCGGCACCCACCAGGTGTCCTCCGGGCCCTTGGGGTGCACCGGATACGCACGCTGCGCGGCCTCCAGCAGCTCCTGCACCCGGTTCCGCAGCCGGTCGGTGATCTTGTCCGGGTGCTCGGCCGGGTCGGCCTCCACCGGCTCGCCCACCCGCACGGTGATCGGGAAGTGGTTGCGTCCCATGTCCCGCTTGTGGCCCTTGGTCCACAGCCGCTGAGTGCCCCACAGTGCCACCGGCAGCAGCGGCACGCCCGACTCCTGGGCCAGCCGGGCGGCCCCGGACTTGAAGCCCTTCAGCGTGAAGGACTGCGAGATGGTCGCCTCCGGGAAGACGCCGACGATCTCCCCCGAGCGCAGCGCCTTGAGCGCGTGCCGGTACGCCTCCATGCCGGCCGCCCGGTCCACGGGGATGTGCTTCATCGCCCGCATCAGCGGCCCCGACACCCGGTGCCGGAACACCGACTCCTTCGCCATGAAGCGCACCAGCCGCTTGGCGGGACGCGCGGTCAGGCCGCAGAAGACGAAGTCCAGATAACCGATGTGATTGCTGACCAGAACCGCCCCACCCTGCCGCGGGATGTTCTCGGTGCCCTTGATGTCGAAGCGCAGATCCAGCGCCTTGAACATGGTCCGGGCGACACCGATCACCGGCGGGTAGACGAGTTCAGCCATAGGGGGACCCTTCATCAGTTCCTGGGGAGGGCTCTCCCGGTGGAAGTTACGCGGCCGTAGGTTGGGGCTTTCGGGAGATCGTGCCCCATGTCGGGCCGGTCTGCTACCACGTGGACCCCCCTGGCCAGGAGATTCTCGTCACGTCGTGCCCCGTGGGGGCCGGCTTTCGGGAATGCTTCCCGGCCCCGGGAACGCTACATCGGAGCAGGACGCCGATGGCACACAGGCAGGAGGACCGGGTGACGAGCGGAGCAGGGCTCCCCGGAGGCGGGGGCGCGCGGCTCACCGCCGCCGGGCTGGGCGCGGAGCTGGGGGAGCGGGCCACCTTGGTGCAGTTCTCCACCGCCTTCTGCCAGCCGTGCCGCGCCACCCGCCGGACCCTGGCAGACGTCGCCGCCATGGTGGACGGCGTGGCGCACGTGGAGATCGACGCCGAGGCCCGGCTGGAGCTGGTCCGCGAGCTGCGCGTCACCCGCACCCCCACCGTGCTCGTCCTGGACGCGGCGGGTCGGGTGGTGCGCCGCGCGGCCGGGCAGCCGCGCAAGGCGGACGTGATCGCCGCCCTCGGCGCCGCCGTCTGACTCCACCGTCCGGCTCCGGCGTCCGGCCCCAGCTCCGGCCCCGGCTCCGGCCGTGATCGATCTCCCATCCCGTCGGACGGGCTTGACGCTGTGCACCACGAATCGTCAATCTGACGCTATGCGGCGTGCTCCCCTTCCTTCCCACGGACGCGCGCACGTGGATCTGCTGCGGACCGCGAGCGCGCGCTGTCCGAGCCCGTGAACGGCCTCCCTCCCACAGCCCACGGCTCGCACCCCCAGCAGAAGGACACGTCCATGACGGCCCCGCCCTCCCTCGGCACGCCCGGCGTCGCCGCCCCCGAGCTCCTCCGCTCCGTCTTCCGCCGGCACGCCGCGGGGGTCGCGGTGATCACCGCGGCGGGCGCCCGGCCGGTGGGGTTCACCGCCACCTCCCTGACCTCGGTCGCCGCCGAACCGCCGCTGCTCTCCTTCGGCGTGGGGACCGGCTCCTCCAGCTGGCCGGTGCTCTCCGACGCCGCGCACGTCGGCGTGCACATCCTCGGCGAGCACCAGCGCGAGCTGGCCGCCACCTTCGCGCGCAGCCGCGCCGACCGCTTCGCCGCGCCCACCAGCTGGAGCACCGGCCCGCACGGGGTGCCGGTGCTCGACGGCGTACTGGCCTGGCTGGTGTGTGAGGTGGTGGCCCGGGTGCCGGCCGGCGACCACCGGGTCGTCATCGCGCAGCCGGTGGCCGGCGACGCCTCCGGCGCGGGCCGTCCGCTCCTCTACCACCAGGGCCGCTTCAACGCGCTCCGGGACTGAGATGTGCCTGCGGATCGCCGTTGGGAAGGTCACAGTTCAGGACACTTGCCTCCAGGGAAAGCCCTGGGTGTACTGACGAGTAATATTTCGTTCGGTGAGTGGGACGCCCCGGCCGGGATCCGGCCCACCAGGCGCCTATGCTGCCCACACAAGGCAGCTCAAAGAGACGATGCAGTAGGAGAGCCGGCGTGAGCTTGAGGATCGTTGTCTGTGTGAAGTACGTGCCCGACGCCACCGGCGACCGGCACTTCGCCGAGGACCTGACCGTCGACCGCGACGACGTGGACGGCCTGCTCTCGGAGCTCGACGAGTACGCGGTCGAGCAGGCACTGCAGATCGCCGACGAGGCGGACGACGCGGAGATCACCGTGCTGACCGTCGGTCCGGAGGACGCCAAGGACGCGCTGCGCAAGGCGCTGTCCATGGGCGCCGACAAGGCCGTCCACGTCGAGGACGACGACCTGCACGGCACCGACGCGCTGGGCACCTCGCTGGTCCTCGCCAAGGCCATCGAGAAGATCGGCTACGACCTGGTCGTCTGCGGCATGGCCTCCACCGACGGCACCATGGGCGTGCTCCCGGCGCTCCTCGCCGAGCGTCTGGGCGTCCCGCAGGCCACCCTGCTCTCCGAGGTCTCCGTGGAGGACGGCAAGGTGACCGGCCGCCGCGACGGCGACACCGCCAGCGAGCAGCTCGAGGCGTCGCTGCCGGCCGTGGTCTCGGTGACCGACCAGTCCGGCGAGGCCCGCTACCCGTCCTTCAAGGGCATCATGGCCGCCAAGAAGAAGCCGGTGGAGTCCTGGGACCTGGAGGAGCTGGAGATCGAGGCGGACGAGGTCGGCCTCGAGGGCGCCTGGACCAAGGTCGAGGAAGCCGCGGAGCGCCCGGCCCGCACGGCCGGCACGATCGTCAAGGACGAGGGCGAGGGCGGCAAGCAGCTCGCTGAGTTCCTCGCGGGCCAGAAGTTCATCTGAGCCCCCGCATCCTCAACCGCCCTCATTCTTCCCGCAGGAGAGCAGAACCATGGCTGAAGTCCTCGTCTACGTCGACCATGTGGACGGCGCCGTCCGCAAGCCCACCCTCGAGCTGCTGACCCTGGCCCGCCGGATCGGCGAGCCGGTCGCGGTCCACCTCGGCGCCGGTGCCGACACCGCCGCCCCGGTCCTCGCCGAGCACGGTGCCGTCAAGGTCCTCACCGCCGACGCCCCCGAGTTCGCCGAGTACCTCGTCGTCCCGAAGGTCGACGCCGTACAGGCCGCCTACGAGGCCGTCTCCCCGGCCGCCGTGCTCTTCCCGTCCTCCGCCGAGGGCAAGGAGATCGCGGCCCGCCTCGCGGTCCGCATCGGCTCCGGCATCATCACCGACGCCGTCGACCTGGAGGCCGGCGACGAGGGCCCGGTGGCGACCCAGTCGGTCTTCGCCGCCTCGTTCACCACCAAGTCGCGGGTCACCGGCGGCACGCCGGTCATCACCGTCAAGCCCAACTCGGCCGCCGTCGAGGCCGCTCCGGCGGCCGGCGCCGTCGAGCAGCTGTCGGTGTCCTTCGGCGAGCTGGCCACCGGCACCAAGGTCGTCTCCCGCACCCCGCGTGAGTCGACCGGCCGCCCGGAGCTGACCGAGGCCGCGATCGTGGTCTCCGGTGGCCGTGGCGTCAACGGCGCGGAGAACTTCCCGGTCATCGAGGCGCTCGCGGACTCCCTCGGCGCGGCCGTCGGTGCCTCGCGTGCCGCCGTCGACGCCGGCTGGTACCCGCACACCAGCCAGGTCGGTCAGACCGGCAAGTCGGTCTCGCCGCAGCTGTACATCGCGGCGGGCATCTCCGGCGCGATCCAGCACCGGGCCGGCATGCAGACCTCGAAGACCATCGTGGCCATCAACAAGGACTCCGAGGCCCCGATCTTCGACCTGGTCGACTACGGCGTGGTCGGCGACCTGTTCGACGTCGTGCCGCAGCTGACCGAGGAGGTCAAGGCCCGCAAGGGCTGAGCCCCCACCGGCACCCCGGACGGCCCCCGAGCGCTTGGAGCGCGCGGGGGCCGTTTGCGTGTCCCAAGGGGTGTTGACCTGCGAACTGCGGCCCGGATAGCTTCGCTCTACGGATTGTTGATTCCGTCCAGCGGAAAAGAAGAAGGGTGTGGGTATGGGGCAGCAGGAGACGGTGACGACGAGCCTCGCGGGCGCGGTGACCGAAGACATCGCGGCCTCCCTCGCCGCCGTGGACGCCGAACTCGCCCGCCGCTACCCGGGCGACCCCGGCACCCGGCAACCGGTCCACACCGTCTACGTGCCCGCCGACGCCTTCACCGCCTCCACCATCCGCGACTGGGGCGACCGGGCGCTGGCCGCGCTGGACGAGCACGCCCCGGACGCCGCCGCCCTCGCCGCCGTGCTCGGGCTCCCCGACGAGCTGGCCGGCCCCGTCCACGACCGGGTGCGGGCCAAGCTGGAGCGCGAGCCCATCGAGGACCTGCGGATCGACTTCGAGGACGGCTACGGCCCGCGCCCCGACGCCGAGGAGGACGCCGCCGCCGCGCGCGCCGCCCGGCTCGTCGCCGAGGCATACGACCGGGGGACCCCGGCGAACGCCGCCCCGTACATGGGCATCCGGATGAAGTGCATGGAGGCGGCCGTCCGGGACCGGGGCATCCGCACCCTGGACATCTTCCTCACCGGTCTGATGGAGGCGGGCGGACTGCCGGCCGGCCTGGTCCTCACCCTGCCCAAGGTGACCTACGCCGAGCAGGTCACCGCGATGGCCCGGCTGTGCGAGGAGTTCGAGAAGGCGCGCGGTCTGGCGGCGGGCCGGATCGGCTTCGAGATCCAGATCGAGACCACCCAGTCCATCCTCGGGCCGGACGGGCGGGCCACCGTGGCCCGCATGATCGACGCCGCCGAGGGCCGCGCCACCTCCCTGCACTACGGCACCTTCGACTACAGCGCCTCCTGCGGCGTCAGCGCCGCCTACCAGTCCATGGACCACCCGGCCGCCGACCACGCCAAGGCCGTGATGCAGGTCGCCGCCGCAGGGACGGGCGTCCGGCTCTCCGACGGCTCCACCAACGTCCTGCCGGTGGGCCCCACCGGGCAGGTGCACGACGCCTGGCGGCTCCACCACGGGCTGGTCCGCCGCTCCCTCGCCCGCGCGTACTACCAGGGCTGGGACATGCACCCCGGCCACCTGCCGACCCGCTACGCCGCCGTCTACGCCTTCTACCGGGAGGGCCTGGAGCAGGCCGCGGCGCGGCTGGCCGCGTATGTGAACCGCGCGGGCGGCGCGGTGATGGACGAGCCCGCCACCGCCAAGGCGCTCAGCGGCTATCTGCTGCGCGGCCTGGACTGCGGCGCCGTGGACGCCGACGAGGTCGAGCGGCTCACCGGCCTCGACCGGGCCCGGCTCGACGCGCTCTCCGGCCGTGCCCCGGCCGGCTCGGCCGGCTGAGCACCGGCCTGCGGCCCCGGGCCCTGCCCCCGGTCGCCTCAGGCGGCGTCCGGCGGCGGGATCTCGCCGGAGCCCCGGGGGATCAGCCGGGTGGGCAGCTCCACCCGGCGCGGCTCCGCCGCCCCGCCGTCCAGCCTGCGGAACAGCATCTCGGCCGCGGTACGTCCGAGTTGGGCCGCGTCCTGGGCGACCACGGTCACGGCCGGGGAGAGCAGATCGGCCAGCTCGAAGTCGTCGAAGCCGACCAGGGCGGTGGCACCGGGGCGGGCGGCGAGGACCCGGACCACGGTCACGGTGACCCGGTTGTTCCCGGCGAAGAGCGCCGTGACCGGGCCGGGCGCGTCGAGCATCGAGGTCGCGGCGGCACGCACCCGCTCCGGGTCGGTCGGCCCGAGCGAGACCCAGGACGGGTCGACCGGCAGCCCCGCCTCGGCCATCGCGGCCCGGTAGCCGCGCAGCCGCTCGGCCGCGGTGTGGATGCCCGGCTGGTCGCCGATGAAGCCGATGCGGCGGTGGCCATGGGCGATCAGATGGGCCACGGCCGTGCGGGAGCCGCCGTGGTTGTCGGAGAGCACCGTGTCGGCGTCGATCCGTGCCGCCGGACGGTCGACGAAGACGGTGGCGACCCCGGCCGCGAGCTCCGGCTCCAGATAGCGGTGGTCGTCACCGGCCGGGATGATGACCAGGCCGTCCACCCGGCGCGCGCACAGCGCCAGCGCCAACTCCTGCTCCCGCTGCGGGTCTTCCGCGCTGGAGCCGTTGATCAGCAGCGCGCCGTGCGCTCGGGCGACCTCCTCCACGGCGCGGCTGAGCGGCCCGTAGAAGGGGTCCGCGAGATCCTCCAGGACCAGCCCGATGCTGGCGGTGCGGCCCTTGCGGAGGATCCGGGCGCTGTCGTTGCGCCGGAAGCCGAGCGCGGTGATCGCCTCCTGGACGCGCCGCTCGGTGTCCGGGGTGACCCCGGGCTCGCCGTTGACCACGCGGGAGACCGTCTTCAGGCCGACCCCGGCGCGGGCGGCGACGTCCTTCATGGTGGGGCGGGTGCCGTACCGGCGAGGGGTGGTGCTGGCGGCGGTCTCGGCCACGGTGCGCTGGTCCTGTCTCTCGCTGGTCGGGCGGGCAATTCCGGGGTAGGAACAGGGGTGACGAGCATAGCCCCTGGACAACGTTGTCAGAGGCGGCGAGACTGTCCGGGTGAACCCACCGGACCCACGCCTACCAGGAGAGTCGACTCGTATGCCACGTGACCTCATCGCCGCGCTCGACATCGGCGGCACCAAGATCGCGGGTGCCCTGGTGGACGGTGAGGGAAAGCCCGTCGTACGGGCCCGGCGCGCCACCCCCGCGCGGGAGGACGGCGCCACGGTGATGCGCGAGGTCGCCGCGGTGCTGGCGGAGCTGGCCGGCACCCCGTACTGGACGAGGGTGGCGGCCGTCGGCATCGGCAGCGCCGGCCCGGTCGACGCCTCCGTGGGCACCGTCAGCCCGGTCAACATCCCCGGCTGGCGCGACTTCCCGCTGGTCGACCGCGTCCGCGAGACCACCGGAGACCTCCCGGTCACCCTGGTGGGGGACGGCGTGGCGATGGCGGCGGCCGAGCACTGGCAGGGCGCGGCGCGCGGCCGCGCCGACGCGCTGTGCATGGTGGTGTCCACCGGCGTCGGCGGCGGGCTGGTGCTGGACGGAAGGCTGCACCCGGGGCCCACCGGCAACGCCGGGCACATCGGCCACATCAGCGTGGAGCTGGACGGCGACCCCTGCCCGTGCGGCGGGCGCGGCTGCGTCGAACGCATCGCCAGCGGCCCGCACATCGCCCGCCGCGCCCTGGAGCGGGGCTGGCGCCCGGGCCCGGACGGCGACGTCTCCGCGGCCGCCGTCGCCGCCTCGGCCCAGGCGGGCGACCCGGTGGCCCGCGCCTCCTTCGAGCGGGCCGCGCGGGCGCTGGCGGCCGGGATCGCCGCGACCGCGAGCCTGGTCGAGATCGAGGTGGCGGTGGTCGGCGGCGGGGTGGCGGGCGCCGGAGAGGTGCTCTTCGCCCCGCTGCGGCAGGCGTTGGGCGACTACGCCACCCTCTCCTTCGTCCGGGACCTCACCGTCGTGCCCGCCCGCATGGGCACCGACGCCGGGTTGATCGGAGCGGCGGCCGCGGCCGCGTCGCAGGCCCGGATCGAGGGGTTCGCCGACGTGCGCTAGAGGGTGGCCGACGGGTCTTCGCGGCGTCGCGCCGGACATCCCCTGACGGTCCGGCGCTGTCCGTCCTGGCGTGCCGCCGGGCGTTTCCGTGGCAGGGTGATGCGGGCAACTCTCAGGGCGCTACGGAAGAGGGGGAAGCGTGATCGTCTGGCTGAACGGTGCGTTCGGCGCGGGGAAGACCACAGCGGCTCGCATTCTGGTCGAGCTGCTCCCCGGCAGCACGCTCTACGACCCGGAACTGGTCGGCGACGGGCTGCGCATGATGCTGCCGCGCAAGCGTCTGGCGGAGGTGACGGACTATCAGGACCTGCCGTCCTGGCGGCGGCTGGTGGTGGAGACCGGCGCGGCGCTGCACACGGAGACGGGCGGCCCGCTGGTGACGCCCATGACGCTGCTGCGGCAGGAGTACCGGGACGAGATCTTCGGTGGTTTCGCGGCCCGCCGCATACCGGTGCGGCATGTCCTGCTGCACTCCGACGAAACGATCCTTCGCCGGCGGATAGACCAGAGCGAGGAGGTGCCGGGGAACCCGGAGGCGAGTGAGTCGGTCCGCCACTGGCGCCGCCGGCACCTCGCCCCGTACCGGACCGCGCTGCGTTGGCTGACCACCGACGCGCACGTGGTCGACACCTCGCACCTCACCCCGGCCGGCACCGCCGAGCGGATCGCCGACGCGGTGCGCCAGGGGGCGGGTGCCTGCCCGATCGTGCAGACCCCCGAGCCCACGGCGCAGACCGTCGCGGCCGGGGTGCTGCTCTTCGACGAACACGACCGGGTGCTGCTGGTCGACCCCACCTACAAGCCCGGCTGGGAGTTCCCCGGCGGGATCGTGGAGGCCGGCGAACCGCCCACCCGGGCCGGGATCCGCGAGGTCGCAGAGGAGCTGGGGGTGCGGCTGGAGGGCCCGCTGCGGCTGCTGGTCGTCGACTGGGAGCCGCCCCGGCCGCCCGGCCTGGGCGGCCAGCGCTTCCTGTTCGACGGCGGCAGGCTCACCGGCGAGGCCGCCCGGGACCTGCTGCTGCCCAGCGACGAGCTGCGCGGCTGGCGTTTCGTCACCGAGGAGGAGGCGGCCGCGCTGCTGCCGCCGGTCCGGCTGCGCAGACTCAGCTGGGCGCTGCGGGCCCGCGCGCAGGGGCGCCCCATCAACCTCGAAGCCGGCGAACCGGTCGGCTGACCGCTCGTCTCCCGGCCCGGCTGGGGCACACGCCGTTCGGTGCCGTCCCGCGGCGGCGTGCAACCCCGGCCCGCCGGAACGCGCCGCCACGCGCCCCCGGCCATGATCCAGCCGGACCTGGCTCGGTCATGACTCGGCCCGGTCCTGACCCGGTCCGCCTCCGGTACGGCGGCGGGCCGGGCCGGGGCGCCGCCGTTCGGCCGGCTGGGGCCGGGCGTGGGCGTCGCTGGCGCCCCGGCCGGTCCTGCGCCGGCCGGTCCTGCCGCCTCGCCCGGGCGTCCGGGACTCGCCGTGCCGGCTGCGGCCGGGCGCGGACGCCGCCGACGCCCGGGCCGTCCCGGCCGGGGTCAGCCCTGCTGCGCGGCGGCCGCGTACTTGCGGAGGAAGAGGGCCTCGGTCAGCGAGAGCCGCTCCAGCTCCTCCGGCGAGACGCTCTCGTTGACCGCGTGGATCTGCGCCTCCGGCTCGCTCAGCCCGATCAGCAGGATCTCCGCCTCCGGGTAGAGCGCGGCCAGGGTGTTGCACAGCGGGATGGAGCCGCCCTGCCCGGCGGTGGCCATCTCCACGCCGTCGTACGCCTCACGCATCGCCTCGCCCATCGCGGCGTACGCCGGGCTGGAGGTGTCCGCCTGGAACGGCTGGCCCTGCCCGACCTGCTCGACCCGGACCCGGGCGCCCCACGGGGCGGCGTGCTCCAGGTGCGCGGAGAGCAGCTTGGTCGCCTCGGTGGCGTCCGTGCCCGGCGGCACCCGCAGGCTCACCTGGGCCCGCGCGGTGGCCTGGACGGACGGCGTGGCGCCGATCACCGGGGGGCAGTCGATGCCGATCACGGTCACCGCCGGGCGGGCCCAGATCCGGTCGGCGACCGTGCCGGAGCCGATCAGTTCGACCCCGTCGAGGACCTTGGCGTCCCGGCGGAATTCCTCCTCCGGATACTGCAGACCCTGCCAGCTCGCCGCCGAGGCCAGCCCGTCGACCGTGGTGGAGCCGTCCTCGGCGCGCAGCGAGTCCAGGATGCGGATCAGCGCGGCGAGCGCGTCCGGGGCCGCGCCGCCGAACTGGCCGGAGTGCAGATTGCCTTCCAGGGTGTCCACCTGGATGCGCAGCATCGTCATCCCGCGCAGGGAGGCGGTGACGGTCGGCAGCCCGACCCGGAAGTTCCCGCAGTCGCCGATGACGACGGCGTCGGCGGCCAGCAGCTCCGGGTGTGCCTCGGCGTACCGCTCGAGACCGCCGGTGCCCTGCTCCTCCGAGCCCTCCACGATCACCTTCACGCCGACGGGTACGCCGCCGTGCTCCTTGAGCGCGCGCAGCGCGGTGAGGTGCATGATCAGGCCGCCCTTGCAGTCCGCGGCGCCACGCCCGTACCAGCGGCCGTCGCGCTCGGTCAGCTCGAAGGGCGGGGAGAGCCACGCCGACTCGTCCAGCGGAGGCTGCACGTCGTAGTGGGCGTAGAGCAGGACCGTCGGGGCGCCCGCGGGGCCCGGCAGGTATCCGTACACCGACTGCGTGCCGTCCGGTGTGTCGAGGAGCGCGACGTCCTCGAAGCCCTCGGCGCGCAGCGCTTCGGCGGCCCAGCGGGCCGCGCCCTCGCACTCGCTCCGGGGGAACTGCGCCTCGTCCGCGACCGACCGGAACGCGACGAACTCGGCGAGCTCGGTGCGGGCGCGGGGGATGAGCGCGGCGACGGACTCCGCGAGATTCATGGGAACGCTCCTCGGGTGCACGACGTTGGGCACGTATGTACGACTTGGTGTGCCGTCGATCATCCCACAGGGAGTCCGCGGACCCGTGCGCCGTAGGATGCGACGGTAGCCGGATCAGGCAGTCCAGTTCGGTCGAGTGGGAGCGGAAGCACACGTGAGCAGCGACAGCGCAGCCGGGAACGATACCTCTCCGGAAGAGCGCGAGGACCATGCGGTGTGGGACGTCGTGGTGGTGGGCGCGGGCCCGGCGGGTGCGTCCGCCGCGTATGCCGCGGCCTGCGCGGGGCGCCGGGTGCTGTTGCTGGAGAAGGCCGAACTGCCCCGGTACAAGACCTGCGGTGGCGGCATCATCGGTCCGTCCCGGGAAGCGCTGCCGCCCGGATTCGAACTCCCGCTGCGCGAGCGGGTGCACGCCGTGACCTTCTCGCTCAACGGCAAGCTGTCCCGCACCCGGCGTTCCAAGCAGCCGCTGTTCGGCCTGATCAACCGCCCCGAGTTCGACGCGGCCCTGGTCGATGCGGCCGAGCAGGCGGGCGCCCGGATCCGCACCGGCACCGCCGTCTCCCGGGTGGAGCAGCACGGCCCGTCCGTCCCCGACCGGCGCACCGTCGCGGTGGTGCTCGCGGACGGGGAGACGGTGCTGGCCCGCGCCGTGGTCGGCGCGGACGGCAGCGCCAGCCGGATAGGAGCCCATGTCGGGGTCAAGCTGGACCAGGTGGACCTCGGTCTGGAGGCGGAGATCCCGGTTCCGCCGACCGTGGCGGAGGACTGGGCGGGGCGGGTGCTCATCGACTGGGGGCCGATTCCCGGCAGTTACGGCTGGGTCTTCCCCAAGGGCGACTCGCTGACCGTCGGCGTGATCTCGGCCCGCGGCGAGGGCGCCTCCACCAAGCGCTACCTGGAGGACTTCATCGCCCGGCTCGGCCTGGCCGGATTCGAGCCGAGCATCTCCTCCGGGCATCTGACCCGGTGCCGCGCGGACGACTCGCCGCTCTCCCGGGGCCGGGTGCTGGTGTGCGGGGACGCCGCGGGACTGCTGGAGCCGTGGACGCGGGAGGGGATCTCCTTCGCGCTGCGCTCGGGGCGGCTCGCGGGCGAGTGGGCGGTGCGGATCGCGGAGGCGCACGACGCCGTCGACGCCCGCCGCCAGGCGCTGAACTACGCCTTCGCGATCAAGGCCGGGCTCGGTGTGGAGATGGGCGTCGGGCGCCGCATGTACGGCGCCTTCGCGCGCCGCCCGGGGATGTTCCACGCGGCGCTCACCGGCTTCCGGCCGGCCTGGCGCGCGTTCACGAAGATCACCCGGGGCACGACCAGCCTGGCCGAGATCGTGCGCACCCACCCGACCGCGCGCCGCGCGCTGACGGCGATGGACCGCGGCTAGGGGCGTCCGGCGGGTCGGCGACCGCGCTCGCCGAACGGCCCGTCGCGGGGTCACGCCGTGGTGGATGTGCCGGGTCTACTCCCGGGGGAGTACGGCCTCCGCCCGCGCCGGGCGGACGCCGCCGTCCCCGCCCGGGGCTAGCGTGGCCGGTATGAGCGAGGGACCGACGTGGCGGCGGGACGACGGACCGGGGCGGTGGCGACTGGCACTCGGTCCGCGTCCGTGGGCGCCGCCGTGGCTCGGCGCCAAGGCGCCGGCCGGACGGGCCCGGCTGCCCTGGCGGACCACCCTCGCCCTGGTGGCCCTCACCGTGGCCGGCACCCGCTTCGCCGACGAGAACCAGCCGGACCGGGTGGACCTGGACCCGTTCGGGGTGCTGCTGCTCGTCCTCATCCCCGCGCTGCTCGTGCTGCGCCACCGTCACCCGGTCTTCACCGCCTTCGCCACCGTCGCCGGCACCCTGCTCTACCTCGGCGCGGGCTACCCCTACGGGCCGATCCTGATCAGCGTGGTGGTCGGCTGCTTCGCGGCCGTGGTCGCCGGGCGGCGGTACGCCGCGTGGGCCGCCATCGGCACGATGTGGGCCG
The DNA here is from genome assembly GCF_058215555.1 of Streptomyces sp. JLBT605. Classification (NCBI taxonomy): domain Bacteria; kingdom Bacillati; phylum Actinomycetota; class Actinomycetes; order Kitasatosporales; family Streptomycetaceae; genus Streptomyces; species Streptomyces sp. JLBT605. Next base: position 759,414 of record NZ_CM177087.1, on the reverse strand, counting down.
GGCATCTGCTGCTCGCACACTGGCTGTACCGGTGGCTGCCGCCGGGCGGGGACCAGGCCGCCCCCTGGGCGGAGGAACTCGTGGTCGCCGCCTGGGTGATCGCGGTCGTGGCCGGCGGCGAGCTGGTCCGGGCCCGCCGCGAGCAGTGGGCCCGGGAGCGGGCCGAACAAGCCGCGGCCGAGCAGCGGCGGGCCGACGCGGAACGGCTGCGCATCGCCCGCGAGCTGCACGACGTCCTCGCCCACAGCATCTCGGTCATCAACATCCAGGCGGGCGTGGGTCTGGCACTGCTCGACCAGGATCCGGAGCAGGCCCGTACCGCGCTCACCACCATCAGATCCGCCAGCAAGGAGGCGCTCGGCGAAGTGCGCCAGGTGCTCAGCGCGCTGCGCGCACCGGGGGACGCGCCGCGCACGCCCGCGCCCGGCCTCGACCGGCTGGCCGAGCTGACCGAGCAGGCGTCGGGCGCCGGGCTGACCGTGGAGGTCACCCGGGAGGGCACCCCCACCGCCCTGCCCCCGGGCGTCGATCTGGCCGCCTTCCGCATCGTCCAGGAGGCGCTGACGAACATCGTGCGCCATTCCGGCTCGCGCACCGCGCGGGTGCGGCTGCGCCACGCGGAGCGCGAGTTCGAGGTGACCGTCGACGACGACGGCCCGGCGACCGGCGACACCACCACCGCCGGCGGCAACGGCCTGATCGGCATGCGGGAGCGGGCGGCGGCGCTCGGCGGGACGGTGGAGGCCGGCCCCCGCCCCGACGGCGGATTCCGGGTCCGCGCCCGGATCCCGCACGCCACCGCTGACCCGGGGAAGCCCCCGGGGGAGCCTCCGGGGGAGCCCCCAGGGGAAAGGGACGGGCAGACACCGGAGGAGAACCCGTGACCGACAAGACCTCGGCGACAGACCAGACCTTGCGAACCGGCGCGGAAGAAGGCGCGATCCGCGTACTGCTCGCCGACGACCAGGTCCTGGTCCGGGCCGGTTTCCGTGCGCTGCTCGACGCCCAGCCCGACATCGAGGTGGTCGCCGAGGCCGCCGACGGGCAGCAGGCGCTCGATCAGGTGGCCGCGCTCCACCCCGACGTGGTGCTCATGGACATCCGGATGCCGCGGCTCGACGGGCTGGCCGCCACCCGCCGCATCACCGGGGACCCGGGGCTCGCAGAGGTCCGGGTCGTCATGCTCACCACCTTCGAGCTCGACGAATACGTTTTCGAGGCGATCCGCTCCGGCGCCTCCGGATTCCTGGTCAAGGACACCGAGCCGGAGGAACTGCTGCGCGCGGTACGGGCCGTGGTGGCCGGCGACGCGCTCCTCTCACCGGGCGTCACCCGCCGCCTGATCGCCGAGTTCGCCGCCCGCTCCAAGGAGCCCGCGGACGATGCCCGGCTGGCCGCGCTGACCGAGCGGGAGCGGGAGGTGATGGCGCTGGTCGGCATCGGGTTGTCCAACGAGGAGATCGCCCGGCGGCTGGTCGTCAGCCCGCTCACCGCCAAGACGCACGTCAGCCGCACCATGGTCAAGCTCGGTGCCCGCGACCGCGCCCAACTCGTCGTGCTGGCCTACGAGTCGGGCCTGGTCCGCCCCGGCTGGCTCGGCTGACCCGCGTACGGCCAGGCCGGCCGGAACGGCTCAGGCGGGCCGGAACGGCTCAGGCCGGCCGGAACGGCCCAGAACGTCCGGGACGGGCTCAGGTCGGCCGGAATCGGCTCTGCCCGGCGCGGCAGGCCCCTGATGGCCGAACGCCCGGTACCGCTCAGAACAGCGCTTCCGGCTCCGCTTCCGCCGCGGCGTGCGGCCGGCTGACCGGCGCGGTGGTCACGGCCTCCGGCGCCGCCGCCGACAGCGGCCAGCCCGCCAGCTGCCGCAGATCCAGCAGCAGGACCCGGCCGTCGGCCGTGGCCAGATACAGATCGGGACCGGCCACCGAGACGATCGAACCCGCCACCGTGCACCCGGCGGTGAGCCGCAGCAGGCCCCGCACCGGGCCGGCCCGCCGGAGCCGGTCCAGCCGGTAGGCCGAGTCGTGGTGCACCGGGGCCCAGGGCAGCGGGGTCAGCGATTCCGGCAGTCCGGGCAGCGTCCGCGCCCGCGCGTGGAGCGCTGCCAGCTCATCGGCGCGCGCCTCGGGGGAGGGGAGTTCCTCGCGCGCGGCCCGCTTCGCGGCGTACGGAAAGCGGTCCGGCACACCGAGCGCGGCGCCGAGCACGGCCTCCGCCCGGCGCGCGGCCATCAGCGGCCCGCGCCCCAGCAACGCGGAGGAGAGCGCGGCCTGTTCCAGCAGGCGGGCGCCCTGCCGCTCGGTCGCGGTGATGCCGACCTTGATCAGCCCGGGGGCGAACCAGGCGAGATAGACGTCATAGGGGCGCGGATCGTCAGCCAGGGTGTCGGCGGCCACCGAGTGCGAGCGGTCCAGCCGGGCGCACTCGGGACACTGCGCGGAGATCGCGGACGCCGAGACCTCGGCGCCGACGGGGCACGGCGTATGCCGCTTGCCCCGGCGCACGCCCGTACAGCCGCGCCGCGCCCCGGTGGTGAAGGCCAGCTCGCGGTCCGGGCTCAGCGGGGAGACCCGCTCGCCGTGCACCGGGTGGTGCCAGACCAGCCCCGGCCCCGAGCGGCCCCAGCGCCCGCCCGCACACCGCCAACCGGCCGCGCCCCCGCTCACGGGCCCTGCCGTGCCCCCGCCTCCGCGTCCCGTCATGCGCCCGGTCGCGCCGCCTGGGCGTGGGCGAACCGGCGGAGCACCCGCACCACCCGGATGGCGAAGCCGGCCGCCGCGGCGGTGGCACCCGCTTTCAGCCAGGTCGCGGTGGCGGCCGGGCCGAGGTCACCGAAGAGCGCCGGACTCGCGACGGTGACGAAGACGGCCGCCGCCAGCAGCGCTCCGGTGACGACGGCGAAGGTGATCTCCACGGTCATCGCGTCGCGCGCGGCCTGGTCCCGTGCTGCTGCCATCCTGCCCGGTCCTTACCCACTCGGTGGTCCCCCGGCCGGTCCGGCGACGCCGACTCCCGGCACGCGTATCCCCGTTCGCACGCGTGCCACCACGGTACTCCGGGCCTCCCGGCGCCCGGATTCCCCCGGCGGAACCCGGTGGCGCTTCCGCCGTCCCGAGGCGAAGATCGCGGATCATGGGTGGCGGGTTTTGTTCAGCGAGGATACAAAGTGAGAATGGGACTGTGACCCAGACACGGACAAAGCTGGAACGGGGCAGAGGCGCCCTGGGCCCGGCGCTGGAGCTCGTACACACCGGCCGCGCACCCACCCGCGCCGTGCTCACCGCTGAGCTCGGCGTCACCCGGGCGACCGCCGGTGCCGTGGCCGCCGAGCTGGAGGCGCTGGGCCTCATCGAGGTCGACGCGCGGCCGACTGCGGCCGCGGGCGGGCAGGGCCGCCCCTCGCACCGGCTCGCCATCGCGCCGCGCGGTCCCGTGGTGCTCGCCGCACAGGTGCACGCGGACGGCTTCCGCGCGGCCCTGGTCGGACTGGGCGGCCGGATCGTGGCCACCGCCCCCGGCTGCATGACCGTTCCCGCCGATCCCGCGCGCATCCTGGACGCGGTCGTGGAGGCGGGCACCGGGCTGCTGCGCGAGACCGGCCGGGCTTGCGTGGGCGCGGGCCTGGCCGTGCCGTCCGCGGTGGCCGAGCCGGAGGGCACCGCGCTCAACCCGCTGCACCTCGCCTGGCCGGCCGGAGCCCCGGTGCGCGAGCTGTTCACCCGCAGCCTGGAGCGGGCCGGGATCCCGCACGCCGGATTCGCCGGAAACGACGTCAACCTCGCCGCGCTCGCCGAGCACCGCCACGGCGCCGGTCGCGGCGCCCAGCACCTGCTCTGCGTGGCGACCGGCCACCGCGGCGTCGGCGGCGCGCTGGTCCTCGACGGGCGGCTGCACACCGGCAGCGCCGGACTCGCCCTGGAGGTCGGCCATCTGACGGTCAACCCCGAGGGCGCGGCCTGCCACTGCGGCAGCCGCGGCTGCCTGGACATCGAGGCCGATCCGCTGGCGTTCCTCACCGCGGCCGGCCACCCGCCCGGCCCCGAGGGCTCGCTCCTCCAGCAGGCCAAGGACCTGCTCCGCGGCCACAGCGCGGAGCCACCGGTGCGCGCCGCGGCGCATCTGCTGACCGACCGGCTCGGACTCGGCCTCGCTGGGCTGGTCAACATCCTCAATCCGGACCGCATCATCCTCGGCGGGTTCCACCGCGAACTGCTGGAGTCCGACCCGGAGCGGCTGCGCGCGGTGGTCGCCGAGCGCAGCCTGTGGGGCCGCAGCGGGGGAGTGCCGATCCTGCCCTGCACCCTGGACCACAACAGCCTGGTCGGCGCCGCCGAGCTGGCATGGCAGCCGGTGCTCGACGATCCGCTCGCGGCCCTGACCACGGCCTGACGCCCGCGCCCGGCCCGGCCACCGGGCGCCCTGCCACCCGCCACACGCCAACTGCCGGCTACCGCCTGCCGCCCGCCGCCGGGCGGCAGGCGCTCACCACGCGACCGCGAAGGCGCGGGCCGGATTGGCGGTCAGCATCCGGTCCACCAACTCCTCGCCCAGTGTCAGGGCCAGCCGGGGGCGCAGCCGTCGCAGCAGATACGGCATGCCGGGACCGCCGCCGGAGTCCGCGCGGGCCCCGGCGGTCGTGGTGTCGCCCCCCAGCAGCAGCCGGTCGGCGAACCCGGCGTCCGCCAGTGCCGCGAGCGCGTCGGGCAGCCGCCAGTCGGTCGCGTGGTGGGCGCGGGACGGGCCGTCGAACGCCAGGTACGCGCCCGCCTCGGCCAGCAGCCGGTGCGTCACGAGGTCGGGCGCCCGGTTGAGGTGGCCCAGGATCACCCGCTCCGGCGGCACCTCCAGCTCCCCGCAGAGCAGGTCCAGGACGTCCAGGGCGCCGGTGCCCAGCTCCAGGTGCACCCCGATCGGGGCACCCGTGCGGTGGTGGGCCAGCGCGGCCGCCGTCATGGTCTGCCGGGCGTGCGCGTCCAGGCCGTGGAAGCCCCCGGCCACCTTGATCATTCCGGCTCGGGGCCCGGTGCCGCCGATGCCCTCGGTCAGCTCCCGGGTGAACACATCGGCCAGCCGGTCCCGGATCCGGTCGAGCACCTTGGGCGCGTAGTGCACCGCCTGGTGCAGCCCGGTGGCGGCGACGACATGGACGCCGGTGACCCTGGCCAGCTCGGGAAGACGCCCGGCCTCCCGCCCCATGCCGTACGGCGTCCACTGGATCACCGACCGGCCGCCCGCCGCCCGGAAGGCGCGCAGCTCGGCCTCGGCCGCGGCCGGGTCGTCCAGCTCCTGGCCGGGCAGCAGCGGGCTGCGCAGGAAGAGGTGGTCGTGGGCGTCGCAGAAGCCCAGTTCCTCCGGCGCGATGTCACCGAGCACCGTCCGGACGGCGGAGACTCGGTCCGGGGTCACCAGTGCCGCCCGACGGGAAGGTCGGCGAGGTGCGGCGCGGACAGGTGGAGCACCCGGAAGCGGTCTCCGGAGCCCTCGGGGGCGGCGTCCTCCCAGAGGGTGAAGTGGATCAGCTCCCAGTGCCGGGGGTCGATCGCCAGCGCCGTGCAGTGCACCCCGGCGGTGCCGGCCCGCTCCCGGGTCTCCTCCAGCGCCCGCTCGACGGCCGTGGCCGGGTCGGTCCCCGCCGGTATCGTCTCGGTCCGGCGGACCGCCGCGCGCGGGGTGCGGCCCAGGGCCGGGCCCGGCTCGAAGGCCAGACCCTGCCAGTGCTCGACGGTGGGCCGGCCGAAGTCCTCCACGACGCCCCGGAACCCGGCGCCCCACAGGAAGCGGTTCACGGCCTGGGGGTCGGCCCAGAGGTAGAAGGGCGCGTAAGCGTTGACCGGCGAGCCGTCCACGCCGCGCTCGCGGATGGCGTACGCCTTGAGCCCGAGCCCGGGGAAGTCGTCCAGCAGATGGCCGCGGGACTCCACCCGGTGCCGGATGATCCTCATGTCGTAGTCGGCGGGCAGTGTGATCCGGTACTGCAGGGCCTGCATCTGGCCACTCCTGTCTGCGGGGGCTGGGACGTGTTCGGTCGTTGGATGACGGGCCGTCAGGCGGCCGGGCAGGTCGCGTCGTCGACCTGCGCGGCCCACTCGACGGTGGTGCCGTCCGCGGCGGCCTCGACCACCGCCAGATGGGTCATGAAGGTGCGCGGTGCGGCGCCGTGCCAGTGCAGCGAGCCGGGCTCGATCCACACGGTGTCCCCGGCCCGGATCTCCTCGACCGGGCCGCCCTCGCGCTGCACCAGCCCGGCGCCCTCGGTCACGTGCAGCACCTGGCCGTGCGGATGGCGGTGCCAGGCGGTGCGGGCGCCGGGAGCGAAGTGGACGCTGAACATCCGCAGCCGGGAAGGGGCCGGGGGCGTCGCGATCTCGTCCAGCCAGACCTCGCCGGTGAAGCACTCCGCGGGGCCGGGCAGGGTGTCGGGGCGGTTCCTGGTGATCCGCATGGTTGCGCTCTCCTCCTTGCAGGCCGCGGCGCGCCGGCGCGGGCGCGCGGCCCAGGGGTCGGTGGTGGGTCAGCGGCCGGTGCCGGTGCGGGCGGTGAGCAGGCTGATCAGCCCGCGCACGGCGGTGTCGAAGGGATCCGTCGTCCCGGCCGCGCGGGCGAGTACGTAGCCGCCCTGCACGGTCGCCACGACCGTGGACGCGATCTCGGCCGGGTCGAGCGCCGTGTCCAGCTCACCGTGCCGCTGGCCCTCGGCGACGATCCCGGCGAGCCGGCCGCGCAGCCAGTCCAGCGTCTCCTCGACCGGCTGACGCAGGTCCGGATCGGTGATGACGTCCGGGTCCATGGTCAGCCGCCCGATCGGACAGCCGCGCAGCACATCGCGCTCCCGCAGCAGATAGGCGCGGATCCGGTCGGGCGCGGTGCCGGGGCCGGCCAGGGCCGCCTCGGCGGCGGCGCGCATCTGCTCGGCGGTCCGCCGGATGGCCGCCAGTGCCAGATCGGGCTTGCCGCTGAAGTGGTGGTACATGCTGCCCTGCCCGGCGCCCGCGCGCTGCTGGATCGCCTTGGGGCTGGTGCCGACGTAGCCCCGCTCCCACAGCAGGTCCTGGGTGCTTTCGATCAAGCGTTCAGGGGTGCTCATGAGCGCACTGTACATACTAGTAGGTACAGAATGCCAGCGATCTTGGAATCCGGGCGGTGGCGACGGCGGGAGCACCGCATCCCGCGCGGCGTACTCCCCGGGCGGTACGCCAGGTGTCGCTGGGCGTACGACGACTTCTCAGGTGGCCCCCGCCACGCTCGAAGGGAAGGCAGCACTTCGCACCCGAGGAGTTGAACCGAGATGAACACCCTGGCGCAGGCTCTCGCCCACGGCGACGGCCCCGGCCCGTGGGTCCTGGTCTTCCCGCTCATCTGGGCCGTGGTCGTGGCCGGCGGGATCTTCCTGCTGCGGCGCACCGTGTGGCGCGGGCGCCCACCCTGGCAGCGGTCCGGCGGATCGGCCCATGACGCACAGTCGCCGATCGCGGTGCTGGGCCGCCGCTTCGCCGCCGGCGAGATCGACGAGGACGAGTACTGGCGCCGACTGTCCGTCCTTGACGAGCAGTTCGGCCGCATCCGCACGGAGGGCACCTCATGACCGCCCCCGCAGCCCGAATGGTGGACGCCGTGACGATCCGCGGTTCCGGGGACACCCGGGTGCGGCCGTGGACGGGGTGAGCGTCGACTCGCCGGCCGGCCGCTTCACCGCCCTGGCCGTCTCCGCGGACGACACGCCCACGGCGGGCGGCGGGCGGTGACGGCGCGCCAGGTGGACGGCGGCGTCAGGCCGGGCGCGCGGGGGCGACACGCTGGAGCGGGTCGTGGCCTTCGGCGTTACCCCGGCCCGCTCGGGCGCGTTCCCACCGCGTGCCGCGTGCCGCGTGCCGCGTGCCGCGTGCCGCGTGCCGCGTGCCGCGTGCCGCGTGCCGCGTGCCGCGTGCCGCGTGCCGCGTGCCGCGTGCCGCGTGCCGCGTGCCGCGTGCCGCGTGCCGCGTGCCGCGTGCCGCGTGCCGCGTGCCGCGTGCCGCGTGCCGCGTGCCGCGTGCCGCGTGCCGCGTGCCGCGTGCCGCGTGGTCCGGCGTGCCCTCCCCGGTCAGCCGGACCCGTCCGTCTCGGCCGGGCGCGGCGATTCAGCCGGACACGGCGGTGCGGGCGGTGGCGCGCTCGCGCGACGCCCCGGCGGGGGGACGCGAGCGGTCCTTGCGGTCGGGCGGCGCGCTGTACCGCTCCGTCGGGACGGCCCGGGCCGTGCCGTGCGCCGCGAGCGGCGACGCGCCGCCGGCGACCGGCTGCGGCACGGCGAGGGTGAACCACACGACCTTCCCGCTGCCGTCGTCCCTCGCGTGCATGCCCCAGCTCTCGCTGACCGCCGCGACCAGGGTCAGCCCCCGGCCGTGGGTGCTGACCGGGTCCGCCTCGCACAGGCGGGGCAGGCGCGCGTCGCGGTCCCGGACCGACACCGTCAGCCGGTCCAGCAGGAGCTGGATCTCCACCGTGCACTGCTTGTCCGGCTCGGCGTGCCGGTGGACGTTGGTCAGCAGCTCGGTGACGCCGAGCGCCGCCGCTTCGATGAGCGGATCGAGATGCCAGTAGCGCAACTGCGCCGATACGATTCTGCGGACCTGGCCGATCCGCGAGGGCAGAGCCTGCAGCTCCACCGTGCAATGCCTGCTTGGACGACTGATCACGGCTGCGACTCCCTGAAGAAGAGTTAGGGCTAGCCTGATTCAGGTGCGGGCGGCGAACGTGGCCGGCAGTGGTGGCTGCCGCCCACGACCGGAGGGGCCGGTTCTCAGCGTCACCGCCGATTAACCCTCAGTGATACTGATACTCGTCCAGGGTCGACCCACCCGCCCGCATGCGCAACTCGGGTGCACTCAGTCCTTCGAACTCCGCCCCCGCGCACTCCGTATCGCGTCCAGGAAACGGCTGGCCGTACCGCCGGACGGTGCCGTCGGAGTGGCCGCGGCGTCCTGCTGCGCCAGAGTGAGCCGGTAGCGCGTGCCGTTGACCGTCGCCCGCGCCTGGTCCTCGTCGGCGAACCAGGGCTTGGTGGCCCGCACCGACTGCACCGGGGCACTGTCGATCTCCCGCCCGTTACTGGTCAGCAGCTCCAGCCGCCCGTCCTTGATCAGCACCTGCCCGGCGTGGGTGACGGAGCGCAGAAAGCGCTCGATCCGCACTCCACGGGCATTGAACTCGGTATCGGCCATATCGACCGCCTCCCCGGTGACTCAGCTGGCTTCCGCCCCGCTATCACAGTGTCCCTGCTGCGCAGTCTGCCCGGGAGACGGGCTGGACACCAGTGCCCACATATGATCGAAACGTCCGGCTGCTCCAGTCGGGCGGCGGCACGGGCATCCAGCCGGGTCGCGGGCACCAGCGCAAGGAACAGCACCATGAACGGCACGGACACCACTCAGCGGGCGGTAACCGGAACCATCGACGTGGACCGGAGCGACACCGCCTACCGGGACTGGCTGAAAGAAGCCGTCCGCAAGGTGCAGGCCGACGCCAACCGGTCCGCCGACACCCATCTGCTCCGCTTCCCGCTGCCCGAGGAGTGGGGGATCGACCTTTACCTGAAGGACGAGTCGACCCACCCCACCGGCAGCCTCAAGCACCGGCTGGCCCGCTCGCTGTTCCTGTACGGCCTGTGCAACGGCTGGATCCGCCCCGGCAAGCCCGTCATCGAGGCGTCCAGCGGCTCGACCGCCGTCTCCGAGGCGTATTTCGCCAAACTCATCGGGGTGCCGTTCATCGCGGTGATGCCGCGCACGACCAGCCGGGAGAAGTGCCGCCTGATCGAATTCCACGGCGGCCGCTGCCACTTCGTCGACGACCCGCGGACCATGTACGAGGAGTCGGCCAGGCTCGCCGCGCAGACCGGGGGCCACTACATGGACCAGTTCACCTACGCCGAGCGGGCCACCGACTGGCGCGGCAACAACAACATCGCCGAGTCGATCTACCAGCAGCTCCGTCTGGAGCGGTATCCGGAACCGGCCTGGGTGGTGGCCACCGCGGGCACCGGCGGCACCTCCGCGACCATCGCCCGCTACGTCCACTACATGAGCTACGACACCCGGGTCTGCGTCGCCGACCCGGAGAACTCCTGCTTCTTCGACGGCTGGGTGCACCACGACCCGGACGCCTCCAGCGACCGCGGCTCGCGCATCGAGGGCATCGGCCGACCGCGGATGGAGCCCAGCTTCCTGCCCGGCGCGATCGACCGGATGATGAAGGTGCCGGACGCGGCGAGCGTCGCCGCGGTGCGCGCCCTGGAGCAGGCCATCGGCCGCAAGGCGGGCGGCTCGACCGGCACCGGGCTGTGGAGCGCGCTGCGGATCGTCGCCGAGATGGTCGCCGAGTCCCGCACCGGCAGTGTGGTCACCCTGCTGTGCGACCCGGGCGACCGCTACCTCGACAAGTACTACTCCGACGCCTGGCTGGCGGAGCAGGGGCTGGACATCGCGCCGTACACCGCCGCGATCGACGTCTTCCTCGCCACCGGCCGCTGGCCTGACTGAGCCGTTCGGCGCGGCGGCCGCCGCGCCGAGGGTGTGCGTCAGGCGGCGCCCTCAAGGGTTCCGGCCGGCGGCGGCCGCCTCGCGGTCCAGGGCGCGCATCGCCTGGCGGAAGGCGCGCCCGATGCCCGGCCGGCCCAGCCGCGCCGCCGCCCGCGCCCAGGCGGGCGCGTCCAGCGCGAAGGTGTACCGCACCCGGGTGCCGGTGCCGGCCGGGGCCAGCCGCCACTCCTCCAGCAGGGCGCGCGGCCCCGGCGCGTTGGTGGTGTCCACCCGGTAGGCATAGGCCGTCGCCGGCACGGCCGCCACGATGGTCTCGGTGAAGCGCACCCCGCCGCGCAGCCGGATCTCGCGCCGCTCGCCGCCGTCCAGCGGCCGCGCCCGGCTGACCGCGGCGAACCACCGCGGCCAGCTCCCGACATCCCGGAGCACCCCGAAGACCGCCTCCGGCGATGCCGCCACCCGGGTGGTGAACTCCAGCCGCAGCGGGGCGGCGTCCAGGAAATCGAGACCGACGGGACGTAAGTGGTGTGTCATGGACACACCCTAGCCAGCGGCCGGTGGGATGTCTGCGGCAGCCGGCGGGCCGTCAGCAGCCGGCGGGCCGTCAGATGTCCGCGGCCTCCGGCCCTTCCCCCGCGACGATCAGCTCCGGCAGATGCTCGGCGATCTCGGCGCGCGCCCGCTCCGGCAGCCCGGCATCCGTCACCAGGGCGTCCACCTGGTCCAGCGAGGCGAACGAACTCAAGCCCACCGTGCCCCACTTGGTGTGATCCGCCACCACCACGACCCGCCGCGCCGACCGCACGAACTGGCGATTGGTCTCCGCCTCCGCCAGATTCGGCGTGGACAGCCCCGCCTCCACCGATATGCCATGCACCCCGAGGAAGAGCACATCGAAGTGGAGGAAGCGGATCGCGGCATCCGCGACCGGACCCACCAGGGTGTCCGACGGCGTGCGCACCCCACCGGTCAGCACCACCGTGGCCGCCCCCGGACGCAGGCCAGGACTGCCGCCGGCCGCCGTCCGCTGCGCCGTGTAGAACACATCGGCGACCCGCACCGAATTGGTCACCACGGTCAGATCCGGCACATCCACCAGCTGCTGGGCCAGCGCGAACGCGGTCGTCCCGCCCGCCAGCGCGATCGCGCTGCCCGGCACCGCCATCCGCGCCGCGGCCCGCGCGATGTCCTCCTTCGCGCTCAGCTCCAGCGTCGACTTCGCCTCGAACCCCGGTTCGTAGGTGCTCGCCTCGGCCACCGGCACCGCGCCGCCGTGCACCTTCTCCACCACCCCCAGCCGGGCCAGGGCGTCCAGATCGCGACGGACCGTCATATCGGAGACATTGAGTTTGCGGGTGAGTTCATTGACCCGCACCCCGCCGCGCCGCCTCACCTCATCGAGGATCAGGGCGCGCCGCTGCTCCGCGAGAAGGTTCTGGTTGTCGCTCACTCTTCTCCCTTGTTCTCCCCAGGGCTCACTCCCCGGACTCCGTCCCGGGGGTGCCCCCAGGTGGGGGTGGCCCCGGACGGAGCCCGGGGGAGTACTCCAGCCGTGGGCTGTTCGTTCCGGATCGATCAGCCGTCCGCGGGGGGTGTGCCCATCTTCCCACGGGACGGTGACAGGCGGCCCGGTCGGCGCCGCATCACGATTTCGCCTCGCCTGCCTGTCGCGAGGGACGCGCCGCGCCCCGACGGGAATCCTGGAGGAGCGAGCACTGCACCGGGGATCGGGGGGACACGGTGGCATCGACCACGCATGAGCGCGCCACGCCGGACGAGGGGGCACCGCGGAAGGTGCTGCCGGCGGGGCAGCCGGCATCGGGGAGGAGAGCGCCGGGGAGGAAGGCACCGGCGCAGGAACAGCCGGCGGGGAGCATCGAGCCGGCGCACCACCGGGAACCGCTGGAGCTGGAGCTGCTGGTGCACGGGGTCGGCGGCTCCACCCCCGAACGGATGCTGGCGGACCCGCGTACCGTCCGGGTCACCGGGGACGACACCGCGGGGGTCTACCGGCGGATCGAGGACGCGGACGCCGAGGACCGGCCGGACGACTACCAGAAGCAGCCGGTCCGCGAGGCGTACTGCTGGTCCAACCTCACCTCGGGCAACGGCGCCCGCGCCCTGTGGCTGCTCCTGCTGCCCTTCATGATCGCCAATCTCGCCCACTGGATGCGGCCGCGCGCCCGCCGCCGCACCAGGACCGTGCGCGTCTACGGTGTGCTGGTGCGGCTGGTGGCCCTCAGCCTCACCGTGCTGCTGATCGCCGGTGCCTGCGAGGTGGCGCTGGACCTGATCGCCTGGCAGTGCGCAGGCGCCGCCGCCTGCGCCGACCACCGCTCCTGGCTGGCCTTCATGTCGGCGGGGGACGGCGGCTGGTGGAGCCAGCCGGGCCGCCGGCTCGCGGTCGCCGCGATCTTCCCCACCGCCCTCACCGGCCTGCTGTGGTACCTGTCCAACCGCACCTGGAGCGCGTACGAGTCCCAGGCGCCCACCCGGGCCGGCGGGAGCGACCCGGAGGCCGGTGACCGCCCCGCGCTGCGGCTGCCCGGTTTCTGGTACGGCCGCAGGCTGGTCGCCCGGCTGCGCGCCGCCCACACCGCCGCCGGCTTCCTCACCGTCGCGGCCGCCGTCACCGGGGCCACCGCCCGCCACGACCGCGCGGCGGGCGGCAGTACCGCGCTGGAGGTGTCCGGGTGGCTGCTGACCGGGCTGCTGGTGGCGGGCGGACTGATCGTGATCCAGGTGGTCTGCCGCCGAGGGCGCAGCGAGACCCGGCTGGACGACCGCCTGGACCGCGTCACCATCACCGCGCTGCCCGCCGCCGCACTCGGCGTGCTCGCCCTCTCCGTGCTGTACGCGGGCTGGGACCGGCCCGACTGGACCTCCCGGGGGCGGCTGGCGGGCGACCAGACCTTCGGCGTCCTCGCCCTGGGCCAGGGCGCCCTGGTGACCGGCATCGCGGTGTGCGCCCTGCTGCTGCACCGCGCCTCCCCCACCCCGCGCACCCCGCTGTACGGGCTCGGCGGCGCGGCCGTCGCGATGTTCGCCTGCGCGCTGGGGGCCCTGCTCTCCGGCGGCGTCGCACAGCGGGTCGCCGACTGGATGGACGGCTCGGCCACCCCGGGCATGGGCCAGGGGCCGCTGGCCGGGCCCCCGGTCCTGCTGTCCTGGGAGGCCGCGGCCGTCCCCCTGCTGCTGATCGCGCTGCTCATCCTGGCCGCCGTCATGGCCTGGCGGGTGTGGCGGGTGCGCGCCCGGCTCATCTCCACCGTCCCCGACGGCTACCCCGGCGAGCGCCCCGACGGGGTGCGCACCCGGCGCATCGCCGGCACCATCGCCCGCGCCGGCATCACCGACGACCTGCCGGGCATCATCGGCCCGCTGGCGCTGTTCTCCCTGCTCCTGGGGGCGGGCGCGGTGGCCGGGGCGTGGACCACCCACGAGGTGCCCGGCCGGGCCGCCGACGGGACCAACAAGCTGCTCGACGCCACGGTGCAGACCGCCCAGGCGCTCGGCTCCTGGCTGATGGGCCTGGCGTTCCTGACGTTCGTCACCTGGGCCCGGCGCGCCTACCGCAGCCCGTCCGCCCGCCGCACCATCGGCATCCTGTGGGACGTCGGCACCTTCTGGCCCCGCGCGGCCCACCCCTTCGCGCCGCCCTGCTACGCCGAGCGCGCCGTCCCCGACCTCACCTGGCGGATGCAGACCTGGACCGAGCGGACCGGCGGCCGGCTGGTCATCTCCGGGCACTCACAAGGCAGCGTGCTGGCGGCCGCCGCCGTCTGGCAGCTGGACCGCCGCACCCGCCGTCAGGTCGCCCTGCTCACCTACGGCTCACCGCTGGAGCGGCTGTACGGACGGTGGTTCCCGGCCTACTTCGGCCCCCGCCCGCTGCGCGCCCTCCACCGCGAGGTGCGCTGCTGGCGCAATCTGTGGCGGTACACCGACCCGATCGGCGGACCCATCCGGCTGCCGGACGGTGCCGGGCCCGAGGTGGACTGCGGCGCCCTGAAGGACCCGCTGGCCTACGGGCGTACCCCCGAACACCCCCTTCCCGCGCCCATCCTGGGCCACTCCGACTACCAGGCCGACCCGGTCTTCACCCGGGAGCGCGCCGCGCTGCTGGACAGGCTGCCCGGCAGCGGCGGCTGCGCGGTGCCCGCTCAGGGCAGCGGCGGCAGGTCCTCCGGATAGAGCAGCGTCAGCTCCTCGGTGGTCGGGTCGGCCAGCTGGGCGACCCGACCGGCGTGCCGCTCCACCATGGCCTCGAACGTCTGGCGCGCGGTGCGGCCGTTGCCGAAGGCGGCGCCCCTGGGTATCGCGGTGAAGTACTTCAGCAGCGCTTCCACCGCGCCCTGGCCGATCCGGTACTCCTGCTCCTCGGCCTGCTGCTCCACGATCCGCAGCAGCTCCTCGGGCGTGTAGTCGCCGAAGGTGATGGTGCGGGAGAAGCGCGAGGCCACACCCGGGTTGACCGACAGGAACCGCTCCATCTCCGCGGTGTATCCGGCGACGATGACGACGACCGCGTCGCGGTGGTCCTCCATCAGCTTCACCAGGGTGTCGATGGCCTCGCGGCCGAAGTCCCGCCCGGCGTCCTCCGGCGAGAGCGCGTACGCCTCGTCGATGAACAGCACCCCGCCGCGCGCCCGGTCGAACGCCTCCTGGGTGCGGATCGCGGTGGAGCCGATGTGCTCGCCCACCAGGTCCACCCGGGAGACCTCCACCAGGTGGCCGCGCTCCAGCACCCCCAGCGAGTGCAGGATCTCCCCGTAGAGGCGGGCCACGGTGGTCTTGCCAGTGCCGGGCGAGCCGGTGAAGACCAGATGGCGGCGGACCGAGGCGGCCTTCAGCCCCGCCCGCTGCCGCCGGCGGCCCACCTCGATCATGTCGGTGAGGGCGCGCACCTCCCGCTTGACGCTGTCCAGGCCGACCAGCGCGTCCAGCGCGCCCAGCACCTCCTTGGCCTCCCGGGCCGGCGGAGCGGGCGCCGCGGCGGGGGCGGCCGCGGACGCCGGGGTGTCCAGCGCCACCCGCGGCGCCGGAGGTCCGCTCAGCAGCCCGGTCGACCCGGCCGCGGCCTGCACCGCGGCGCGCGGCGCCGTCGGCTCGGGCGCCGTCGTCGCGCTCTCGTCGCTGGTGCAGTCCTCGCTCACCGGCCCCGGCTCGGCGAACTCATAGCCGCCGCGCGCGCAGCGCTCGGTGCGGCAGCGGGTCAGCGTCGTCCGGCAGCCGTCGATGATGTGGAAGCCGTAGCCGCTGCTGCCCGTCACCCGGCAGCCGTGGAAGGTGCCCCGGCCCTCGGCCGAGACGTAGAAGCCGGCCTCGGTGGGCGCGCTGACCGTGGTGCGCTCCACCGTGGGGTCCGCGCCCTTGGTGACGATCACTCCGGTCGCGATGGAGTCGATGGTGCACCCCGCCAGGGTGCCGCCGCTGCCGTGGTCGCGGAACCAGGCGCCGGTCGACGCCTCCCGGATCCTGCAGTCGTCCAGCTGGGCGGTGGCGCCGTCGCTCACCGACACGGCCGTGTTCCGCACCTGCGAGATGTCGCTGTCCACCACATCCGCCCGGGAGCCGCGGTCCAGCACGAACAGGGCGTCCGGCACGTCGTGCACCCGGCAGGCGTCGAGCACCGCGGTGGCCCCGTCGCTCACCCAGACCGCCGGATAGTCGCCGGTACTGTCATGGATCTCGCACTGGTTGGCGTCCACCCGGGTGCCGGGGTCCCAGACCGACAGGCCGTTGCGGCCGAACCGGCGCACCGTGGAGCGGGTCAGCGTCAGCACCGAACGCGACCGCAGGTCGACCGCGTTCTCCGGGACGTCATGGATGTCGCAGTCGGCGAGGGTGAGTACCGCGTCGGTGTCCAGGTTGACGCCGTCGGCCGAGGTGCGGTGCACCCGGCAGTCGGTGAGGTGCCCGGTGGCGCGCGCCGAGACCTGCACGCCCGCGCCCCTGACCTCGTACACCTCGCAGCCCACGGCCTCCACCGCGCTGCCCTCGCCGGTGATCGCCAGCCCCGTACCCGAGGTGTGGTGGATCCGGCAGCGGTCCAGCCGCGGATGGGCGCCGCCGCGCACCGCGATACCGGCCTGGCCCGCGGCCACCACCTCGCACTCCTCGAAGACGCCGCCCGCGCCGTCCAGCACGCTGAAGCCGACCCCGGCCGGATTGTCCACCGAGCAGCGGCGCACCGTCGGGCGGGCCCCGCCGCGGACCTCCACGCCCGCCGCCGAGCGGGTCGCCACCCGCACATCGCTGATCTCCGGCGTCCCGTCCTCGACCAGCAGCGCGGGCGAGGTCGCGTCCTGGGCCTCGATGTGCAGGTCGCGCACGGTCGCGGAGGCCCGGATGACCAGCGCCACCCCGTCGGCCGGGGCGATCCGCACCGCGCCGCGCGAGCCCTCGGGGCCGCGCAGGGTCACGGCCCGGTCGATGACGAGGTTCTCCCGGTAGGTACCGGGCGCGATGGAGAGGGTGTCGCCCTCCCCGGCGGCCTCCAGGGCCGCGGCGAGGGAGGCGTACTCACCTGTTCGCCGCCGCCAGCGCGACGTTCCGCTGTGCGTCACCTGGACCACCGAGCCCTGTGCCATGGTGCTGTTGTGCCCCCACCTCGTACGTGTGCCGACCGCGGGCGACCGTGCCGCTGAGCCGCGTGCGTGAAGGCCCCACCGTAGCGTGCGCGGAGGAGGGGGAGTTGGCGGGTCAGCTGTCCGCGCCCGCTCTGCCCCAGTCCTGCCCGGCACGTTCCCACGCGGTGTCCCACTGGGCGTACCGCCGGTGCATCAGCCGCCATACGATCAGCCGCCGGACCGCCTCCACCAGCCCGGCCGCCGCCATGCCGCCGGCCACCCCGGCGAGCACCGCGTGCGCCGAGGCCGTGGCCGGGTCCAGCGGGCGGGGGACCGGCTTGCCCAGCCGGTCGGTCCAGATCCGGAAGCGATCACCGGGGCTGGGGGTCCCCCCTGGACGGAGCCTGTCGGAGTCCTTGGGGGAGACGGGCCGGGTGGCGCGGATGGTGCCGGTGTGCCTGCTGCCGTCCGGCCCGCGCCACGCGGCGACCACCGGGCGGTAGGCGTCGCCGGCGGAGGAGGTCTCGGGATCGGTGTCGAAGGGCGGCTGGGCGTCCACCCGGACCACGGTCGCCAGGACCGGGCGGCGCTGCTCCGTCTGCGCGCGCACGGTAGCGAGCAGCGCCTCATGGGTGGCGGCGCCGGTCGCCCAGCCGACCAGCGGCGCGGCGCACACGATGAGCAGGGCCGCGACCAGCGCCGCCCATGCCTCGGCCAGGTCGGTACCGCGGCGGAGCGGATTGCGCCGCCACTGCCACACTCCCCGAGCTGCTCGCACAGTCCCGCACCCCCCTTGTCCGTTCGTGAATACCGCGTAGGAATCGGTATATCCGCGGGTCCGGTGAACAGAGAGCAATATCACGGCTTTCGCCGCCCGCTAAGGAGGCGGGACCGCCGGCGGTCTTCGGTCATGTGCCCGGTGCGCCGCCGTGTGCCGCCGAGGCCGCCGGGGGCGCCCGGAGGGGACACCCGGCGGGCGTACACTCACCGGTATGACACAGGGCCCGGACGAGCAGACGCGTGCCGCCGCCGCGGCCGCGCACGGCGGCGCGGGCACCGAGGAGTACAAGGAGCGCGCCGTCGCGTTCCGGGTGTTCATCTACATCGTCGCCGGGCATCTCTTCGCGGCCTTCCTCTGGCTGCTGTTCTACCTCGGTGAGCACGCGCCCAAGTAGGGGTCCGCGCACCCGGGCGCGGGGTTCAGGACAGCCGCATGGCCAGCGTCACCACCGCGCCGGGGGCCCCGGAGCTGACCGCGAGCCGGTCGGTGACCAGCTGGGTCAGCCACAGGCCGCGCCCGCTGGTCGCCCCGTCGAGCCCCGGCAGCAGCCGCGGGATCACATCCTCGGAGAAGCCCGGGCCGGAGTCGCTGATCCGGCACTCCAGCTCGTCGCCGACGCGGCGGAGCAGCAGCGAGCCCCGGCCCCCCGCGTGCTCGACGGCGTTGGTGGCGATCTCGTCGACCGCCAGCACGAAGTCGCCGCGGCGGGCTTCCGGCAGCCCGGCCCAGGCGGCGCACTGCTCGATCTGGACCCGCAGCTCCGGCAGCTCCCGGGCGGTGAACCGGCGCTTCAGCAGCCGCTTGACGTTCTCCTCCGGGGCGGAGCGGCCGGCGCCGGCCACCGCGGCGCCCGGCCCCCGGTGGGGGTGGGGCGCGGCGAACCGCGCCGACCGGGTCGACGGAGCGTCAGGGATGGGAAAGCGTCGTCGCACGTGAGATCGATCCGTTCGTCGCCGGGGTCGGGGAACGTCCGATCGCACGCCTGGTCGGCCGCGGTGTGCATCACCGCCGCGTCCCGACCCGGCTGTGCTTCGCCCCCGCCGACGGTGCCCCTGATGGTCCGAGTCAGAGAGCAGAGGTTACGAGCCGTTGGCGCACAGACCGCGCTTGCGACAGAACTTGTCCCATTGGATGCGCTTGATGGCCGAATGAGATCTCGGCGGGTAAGCAGACTGAGAATTTTGGCGATGGAATTCTTTCGTTTCGCCGTCGAACAACGGGATGAGAGCGCGACCATTTCGCAGCCCAGCCCAGCCCAGCCCAGCCCAGCCCAGCCCAGCCCAGCCGCGGCCGGCGCTCTGGGCTCAGCCCGCCCACCGCCACTCCGTCACCTCCGGCAGATCCGTGCCGTGCTCCCGGATCCAGTCGTGGTGCCGGTACCGCACGTCCGCCATGGCCTGGCGGACCGCGGCGGCCCGCGTCGCCAGCCCCGGCACCCGGTCGATGACGTCCATCACCAGCCGGTACCGGTCGAGGTCATTGCTCACCACCATGTCGAAGGGGGTGGTCGTGGTGCCCATCTCCTTGTAGCCGCGCACATGCAGGTTCGGATGCGCCGCCCGCCGGTAGGTCAGCCGATGGATCAGCCAGGGATAGCCGTGGTAGGCGAAGATCACCGGGCGGTCGCGGGTGAACAGCGCGTCGAACTCCTTCTCGGTCATCCCGTGCGGATGCTCCTCGCGCGGCAGCAGCCGCGCCATGTCGACCACGTTCACCACCCGTACGGCCAGCTCCGGCAGGTGGCGGCGGAGCAGCGAGGCCGCCGCCAGCGTCTCCTGGGTCGGCACGTCCCCGGCGCAGGCGAGCACCACCTGCGGGCCCGCTCCCGGCCGCTCGGTCCCCGCCCACGGCCAGATCCCGGCGCCGCGCGCACAGTGACCGCGGGCCTCCTCCAGACCGAGCCAGTCGAAGGCCGGCTGCTTGCCGGCGACCACCACATTGAGTACGTCGCGGGTGCGCAGCACATGGTCGGCGACGCACAGCAGGGTGTTGGTGTCCGGCGGCAGGTACACCCGCACCACGTCCGCGCTCTTGTTGAGGATCTGGTCGATGAAGCCGGGATCCTGGTGCGAGAAGCCGTTGTGGTCCTGGCGCCAGACATGCGAGGTCAGCAGGTAGTTGAAGCCGGCCACCGGCGCCCGCCACGGGATGGTGCGGGCCGTGCTGAGCCACTTCACATGCTGGGCGGCCATGCTGCCGACGATGTGCGCGAACGCCTCGTACGAGGAGAACAGCCCGTGCCGCCCGGTGAGCACATACCCCTCCAGCCACCCCTGGCACAGATGCTCCGACAGCACCTCCATCACCCGCCCGTGCGGCCCCAGGTGCTCGTCGGTGTCCCGCAGCTCGGCCTGCCAGACCTTCTCCGTCACCTGGTACAGGTCCTGGAGCCGGTTGGACGCGGTCTCGTCCGGGCCCACCACCCGGAAGTCGCGGCGGTCGGCGGTGTCCGCCATCACCTGGCGCAGCAGCCCGCCCAGCACCCGCGTCGGCTCATGGCTCGCGGCTCCCGGCCCGTCGACCCGCACCGCGAAGCGGCCCAGGTCCGGCAGCGGCAGCTCGCGCAGCAGCCGGCCGCCGTTGGCGTGCGGGTTGGAACCCAGCCTGCGGTCCCCGGCCGGCACGCACTCCAGCACCGGCGCACGCGGATGCCCCTGCTCGTCGAAGAGTTCCTGCGGCAGGTACGAGCGCAGCCAACGGTCCAGCTGGCTCAGGTGGTCGGCGTTCTCCCGGACCTCGGCCAGCGGCACCTGGTGGGAGCGCCAGGTGCCCGCCACCGGCGCGCCGTCCACCTCGCCCGGCCCGGTCCAGCCCTTGGGCGTACGGAGGACGATCACCGGCCAGCGCGGCCGCCGCCGGTCGCCCTCCTCCCGGGCCGCGCGCTGCGCGGCGGCGATCCGGTCCAGCGCGAGGTCCAGCATGGCGGCCATGTCGCGGTGTACCTGGGCCGGGTCGCTGTCCAGGGTGCCGGTGACGTACAGCGGCTCGTGGCCGAAACCGCGCAGCAGGGAGTCGAGTTCGTCCTCCGGCAGCCGGGCCGCCACCGAAGGGTTGGCGATCTTGTATCCGTTGAGGTGCAGGATCGGCAGCACCGCGCCGTCGTGGACCGGATCCAGGAACTTGTCGGCGTGCCAGGAAGCGGCCAGCGGCCCGGTCTCCGCCTCGCCGTCGCCGATCACGCACGCCACCAGCAGCCCCGGGTTGTCCAGCGCCGCACCGTAGGCGTGGGCGAGGGAGTAGCCGAGCTCGCCGCCCTCGTGGAAGGAGCCGGGCACCTGCGGCGCGGCATGGCTGGGCACCCCGCCCGGTGTGGAGAACTGCCGGAAGAGGCGGTTCATGCCCGCCAGGTCCCGGCCGAGATCCGGGTTCAGCTCGCCGAACGTCCCCTCCAGCCAGGCGCCGGCGAGCACCGCCGGGCCGCCGTGCCCCGGCCCCCAGACGCAGACCGTGTCCAGATCACGCTCGGAGATCACCCGATTGAGGTGTGTGTAGACCAGGTTCAGCCCGGGACAGGTGCCCCAGTGGCCCAGCAGCCGCGGCTTGATGTGCTCGGGCCGCAGTGGCTCGGTGAGCAGTGCGTTGCCGCGCAGATAGATCTGGCCGGCCGCCAGGTAGTTCAGCGCGCGCCAATGGGCGTCGAGGTGCTCCGCCGCGGTGTCGGTGAGGGTGGATCCCGTCTCCATACTCCTGTCTCCATGCGCCCGTCTCCGTGCTCCCGTATCGGCCGGGAGCCCGCGCAGGACCGCGCCGGCCCCCGCGTCCGACCATGCCACAGCCGCCGCCGAAGGGCGCGGCGGGCGGTCAGGCGGCACAGTGAGGTCATGAGCGGACTTCTCAGCGGGCTGTCGAGCGAGCATCGCGAGCGGCTGATGGCCCTCGCGCACGACGTGTCCTTCGCCTCCGGGACCCGGATCTTCGAGGAAGGCGGCAGGGCCGACCGGTTCTGGATCGTACGCACCGGGTCGGTGACCCTCGATATGAAGGTGCCCGGACGGCGGGCGGCGGTGATCGAGACCCTCGGCCCCGGGGAACTGCTCGGCTGGTCCTGGCTCTTCCCGCCGGTCGGCTGGCATCTGGGCGCGGAGGCGCTCAGCCCGGTCCGGGCGCACGAGTTCGACGCGGCCACCGTGCGGCGGCTGTGCCAGGAGGACACCCCGCTGGGCTACCAACTGGTGCTGGCCTGCGCCCAGGCGATGGGCCAGCGCCTGCAGAGCGCGCGCACCCGGCTGCTGGACATGTACGGGCCCTACGGCGGCAGCGGGCCGCACTGACCGCCGCCGGGGAGGTCGCCCCCCAGGGACGGGGGTGCCACCGGTCGCCCGCCGGGGACGAGGCCGCCGTCCGGCACGGAACGCGGGCCTGGGAGCCGGGTGTGGGGTGGGCGGGGGTCCCCTCCGGCCGGGCGAACCCCCGTGCGAAGCTGGGCACATGGATGATCTCCGTCGTGCTCGCCGAGCCCCCCTGCCCGTACGCGCCACCGCCGCCGGAGCCGCGCTCGCCGCTCTGCTGGGCTTGAGCGGCTGCGGGGCAGGCTCGGACGGCGGCGACGCGGGCGGCCGGTTCCGCGGCTCCGGGGCGATCGGCACGGTGCCCGCGGGCGAGCGGCGCGCGGCCCCGGACCTGTCGGGGGAGACCCTCGACGGCGGCCGACTCGACTTCGCCGACTACAAGGGCAAGGTCGTGGTGGTCAACCTCTGGGGGTCCCAGTGCGGACCGTGCCGCGCCGAGACCGCCAACCTCGTCAAGGTCGCGAAGGACACCCGGAGCGCGGGCGTGCGCTTCGTCGGCATCAGCCGGGACGCCAGCCGGGAGGCCGCGGAGAAGTTCGAGAAGGAGTACGGCGTCCCGTACCCCAGCCTGCACGACCAGATGGGCAGGATCGCGCTCCGCTTCCCCAAGGGGAGCATCAACCCGCAGTCCATCCCCGCCACGGTCTTCATCGACCGCAAGGGGCGCATCGCGGCCCGCGCGCTGACGCCGTTGACCGAGGCCAAGCTGCGCGAGACCCTGAAGCCGCTGATCGCGGAGCGCGCCTAGGGATCCGCGGAGACCCACCGGAGACGTCCTGGCCCCGCAGCCGGGCGTGCCGACCGGCCGTCAGCCGGTCAGTCGAGCACCTCCAGCCGGTCCCCGGCGCGTACCGTGCCGCGCTGCTCGGGGATCAGATTCTGGCCGAAGACGAGGCTGTCGCCCATCCGGTGATGGCGGGCCAGCGTCCGCAGTGGCTCCTTGCCGCGCTCGAGGGTCCGCTGGTCGGTCGTGGTCACCACACAGCGTCCGCAGGGCTTGGCCACCCGGAAGGACACCTCGCCGATCCGGATCCGCTTCCAGTCGTCCTCGGCCCAGGGCGCGCTGCCCTCGACCACCAGGTTGGGGCGGAAGCGGTTCATCGGCAGCGGGCCCTCGTCCGCGTGGTCGCCCCGCGCGATCAGCGAGTTGAGCATGGACAGCGAGGCGACCGAGGTGATCAGCAGCGGAAAGCCGTCGGCCAGGCTGACGGTCTCGCCGGGCCCGGCGTACTCCTGGTCGATGAGCCGGCGGCGCGCCGGGTCGTCCAGGTGGACCAGGCGCACCGCGGTGCCCAGATACGTACTCAGCCAGTCGTCTGCGGCTCCCCCCGCGGGCACCGTGACGACGGTCTTCCCGAACAGCGTGACCGGCCCGGCCTCCCGCCCCCGCTCGGGCACGGCGACGGTCAGCGGCTCCTGCCCGGGCGCGTTCAGCCGGATGCCGCCGTCCGGCAGCGGCTCGGCGCCGGCCAGCGCCAGCCGCGGCTGCTGCCGCTGGGTGACGGCCCGTCCGTCCGGCTCGACCACCATCCACCTGCGGTCCCCGGCCAGCCCCCAGGGCTCGACCGCCGCCGCGGCGGGCGACAGCCCGGCCATCGACTTCACGGGATACACATGGACGGAGACCACAGCTGGACCGGGCATACGGACATCCTGCCACGGCGATCGAACATCCGGACGATCATCTCCCGCGGTCGGGAACGCGCCACCGGGTGACGAACGACTCGGTGGCGCCCGGCGCGGCGACGAGCGACTCGGTGACGCACGACGCGGCGACGAACGCGCCGGGATGAACGAGCCGGGGACGAGGCCCCGGCGAACTCATCGCGGCGGGACGTCGGTCAGTAGCCCTGCTGCGGGTACTGCTGCCGCCCGTACGGGTCCTCGTACTGTCCGGGAGCCGGTCGCGGTGCGGCGGGGCGGGGCGCGGCGGGCCGGGGCATCGCCGGACGCATCGCCTCGTACCCCGTCGGGCCGCCGACGGCCGGACGCGGCTGCTGCTGCATGGGAGGCTGGCCGCCGGGGTAACCGCGCGGAGCCGTCGCCTGCGGCGGGATGTACGGCGCGGGCGGATGCTGCAGACCGGTGGGCTGCGGCATTCCGCCCTGCGTCGGATAGCCGTGCGGCGGAGTGTGGTGGGACGGCGCCGCGGGCAGCGCCGGCAGCGCCGCGGGCAGTGCGGCCGGGAAGTGGCCGCTGGCGTCGTAGGGCGAGGGCACCCGGATGGGCGCGATCTGCGGTGTCCCCCGCTCCGCGACGAGGCTGTCGTAGATGGGAGTGTCCGGGAAGGACGGCGAGGAGTAGTAGCCGCCGCCGTAGGTACTGCGGGGGGAGGTCATAGCCCATAAGTTAAGCCCACGATGTGCCGGTTGGGGAGTCCGATAAGCGGGTTGTTTCATGGGTTCTCGGTGGCCGGCGATCGCCAATGCGAGCGAACCTGGGAAAATCGGTCGCCAAGGCGCGTTGAGATCGTGTAAAGAGCACGTTCTCGGCGGGTTACCGGCGGTTGACTGAGTGGGCCCGCGACCGGTCCGACCTGGACCGGAGCCTCCGCGTGCCAGGACGCGGGCGAACGGAAGAGAAAGGCAGGGGGAAGGGATGGCGATGCGCAAGGGCGCCAATGTTCAGGTACCGGCTTCGGCGGTGCGGATCGAGCTCGGCTGGCGCACCGGCCCGGGCGTACCGGATGTGGACGCCTCGGCGCTGCTGCTGATGGCCGGAAAAGTCCGCTCCGACGATGATTTCATCTTCTACAACCAGGCGACGCACTCCTCCGGAGCGGTCCGCTACGACGGCAAGCACCCCGCCGGTGGCGCGGTGACCGACACGCTCTTCGTCGATCTCGAACGGGTGGAGCCCGCGATCGAGACGGTGGTGCTCGCCGCCTCGGCCGACGGCGGCAACTTCGGCCAGGTCCCCGGCCTGCACATCCGCGTCCTGGACGCGGCGGCCGGCACCGAGCTCGCCCGCTTCGACAGCGAGGACGCGACGGTGGAGACCGCGTTCGTCCTCGGCGAGCTGTACCGGCGGCAGGGAGCCTGGAAGTTCCGGGCCGTCGGACAGGGCTACGGCAGCGGCCTCGCCGGTCTCGCCACCGACTTCGGGATCACGGTCGACGAGCCGCAGGCCCCCGCGGCCGCGCCCGCCGCCCCGCCCGCCCCGGCGATGCCCGCCCCGCCCGCCCCCGCGCCGATGGCACCCCCGATGGCACCCCCGACGGCGCCCACCGCGCCGCCGCCGTTCGGCGCCGCCGCCCCGCTGCCGCCCCCGCCGGCCGCACCCGGCGCCGCCGCCCCGGTGCGGCTGACGAAGGTGACGCTGACCAAGGAGGCGCCCACCGTCTCGCTCACCAAGCAGGGCGGCACCTCCGGTGTCATGCGGGTCAACCTCAACTGGGAGGTGCGCAAGCAGTTCCAGGGCTGGAGCCACAAGCTCGGCAAGGCGCTGGCCCTCCACGGCGACCTCGACCTGGACCTCGGCGCGTTCTTCGAGCTGGCCGACGGGCGCAAGGGCGTGGTGCAGGCCCTGGGCAACGCCTTCGGCTCGCTCCACCAGCCGCCGTTCATCCAGCTGGACGCGGACGACCGGACCGGCGCCCGGTCCACGGGCGAGAACCTCACCATCAACCTCGACCAGAAGGACGCCTTCCGCCGCATCCTGGTGTTCGTCGCGATCTACGAGGGCGCACGCAGCTTCGCCAACCTCAACGCCACGGTCACCCTCACTCCGCAGAGCGGCGCACCGGTCGACTTCTCGCTGGACGAGTGCACCGTGCCGTCGCCGGTCTGCGCGCTCGCCCTGATCACGAACAACGGTGGCGACCTGATCGTCCAGCGCGAGGCCCGCTACCTGGTGCCGCAGCGCGGTGTCAGCCCGCAGCGCACCCTGGACCACGCCTACGGCTGGGGCATGAACTGGACGCCGGGCCGTAAGTAGCCGACGCCGGGGCGCCCGGCCTCGCCCGGGGCGGGCGCGCCCGGCCCCGGCGAGGCGGCTGCGGCACAGCCTCCGCGGGCCGACCGCCTCCGGTCAGGGGGAGGCGGTCGGACGCCGGTAGGTGCGGCCCTTCCAGGCCGCGCCCCGGCCCCGGTAGTGCTGGACCGCCGAGTCGACCGTCATCAGCAGGTACAGCGCGGCGGTCAGCGGCAGCAGCGGCGCCAGCCACAGGGTCTGCCGGTAGTAGCGCAGCATCGGGACGTAGGTGCCCGCCATCACCGCCCAGGTCGCCCCGCCCACCACCAGCAGCTCCCCGCACCCGGTGATCGCGCCGGTGCAGGCGGCGGCGGGCGGTGCCAGATAGACCACCGCGAGCCCCGCGACCGTCACCACCAGCAGCAGCGGGTTGTGCCGCAGCTGGGCGTAGGCGCTGCGCGAGACCATCCGCCACAGCTCACCCAGGCGCGGATACGGGCGCACGCTGTCCACCCGCTCGGCCAGCCCCAGCCACACCCTGCCCCCGCCGCGCTTCACCGCCCGGGCCAGGGCCACATCGTCGATCACCGCCTGCCGGATGCGGTCCGGGACGCCCGCCCGCTCGGCCGCCGCCCGTCGCAGTAGCACACAGCCGCCCGCCGCGGCCGCCGTCCGGCTCCCGGCGGCATTGATCCACCGAAAGGGGTACAGCTGTGCGAAGAAGTAGACGAACGCCGGGATGATCAGCCGCTCCCAGAAGGTGGCCACCCGCAGGCGGGCCATCTGCGAGACCAGGTCCAGATCGGCCGAGCAGGCGGCGCGCACCAGCTCCCGCAGACTGTCCGGTTCATGGGCGATGTCGGCGTCGGTCAGCAGCAGCCAGTCGGCGTCGGTCCGGGTGCGAGCCAGCTCCATGCCGTGCCGCACCGCCCACAGCTTGCCGGTCCAGCCGGGCTCCGGTTCGCCCGGCGAGGCCACGGTCAGCGGCAGCCCGCCCAGTCCGGCAGCCAGCTCGTGGGCCAGCTCGCCGGTGCCATCGGTGCTGCCGTCGTCGATCAGGAAGACCTCGACGCGGCCGGGATAGTCCTGGAGGAGCACCGACGGCAGGCTGAGCGGCAGCACCGGCGCCTCGTCCCGGGCCGGCACCACCACGGCCACCGAAGGCCACTCGGCCGGATCCCTGCGGCGCGGTAGCCGCACGTCCGTACGCCAGAAGAACCCCTGCCCCAGCAGCAGCCACAGCCAGGCGACGGCCGCGGCGGCGGCGATCCATAACAGCGCGCTCATCCCTCGCAGTCTGCCGGACCGGGCGGCTGAGCCGAGGCGGGCGCGCACGGGCGATCGACTAAAGTGGCCCGGTGCCGTGTGCGCCGCCCGCCGCGGTCACCAGCGGCCGGCGGAACGGGTCAGGCTCAGGACATTGCACGGCAGATTGCGAGGGGGAACTCGGTGAAGATCGCGCTGGTGGACTCCGGTATCGGCCTGCTCGCGGCGGCGGCCGCGATGCGCCGTATGCGGCCCGACGCCGATCTCATCCTCTCCTCCGACCCGGACGGCATGCCGTGGGGGCCGCGGACCACGCAGGACCTCACGAGCCGGGCGCTCGCCTGCGCCCGCGCCGCCGCCGCGCTCGGGCCCGACGCGCTGATCGTCGCCTGCAACACCGCCTCGGTGCACGCCCTGGACACACTCCGGGCCGAGCTGGAGCCCGCGCTGCCGGTGATCGGCACCGTGCCGGCGATCAAGCCCGCGGCGGCGGGCGGCGGCCCGGTGGCGATCTGGGCCACCCCGGCCACCACCGGCAGCCCCTACCAGCGCCGGCTGATCCGCGACTTCGCCCAGGGCGTGCCGGTCACCGAGGTCGCCTGCCCGGGGCTCGCCGACGCCGTCCAGCAGGCCGACTGGCGCGCCATCGACGAGACGGTGGCCGCCGCCGCCTCCGCCACCCCGCCCGGGCTGCGGGCCGTGGTGCTGGGCTGCACCCACTACGAGCTGGTCGCCGACCGTATCCGGGACGCCGTCCAGCCCGCCGGAGCGCCCCCGCTCGCCCTGTACGGCTCGGCGGAGGCGGTGGCCGCCCAGGCGCTGCGCCGGCTCGGCGCCGCCCCGGCGCCGACGGCCGCGCCGACCGGAACGCTCGCCGTGCTGCTCAGCGGCCGGACCGCCACCCTTCCGGCGGAAGCCCTCGCCT
Source organism: Streptomyces sp. JLBT605 (assembly GCF_058215555.1). Taxonomy (NCBI): domain Bacteria; kingdom Bacillati; phylum Actinomycetota; class Actinomycetes; order Kitasatosporales; family Streptomycetaceae; genus Streptomyces; species Streptomyces sp. JLBT605. The sequence continues at coordinate 731,152 of NZ_CM177087.1, read as the reverse complement.
ACCCCGAGGGCGACATGCTGACCGCCGCGGCGGGCGCGGTCCGCGGCTGACCGGCTGCCCCGCGGCGCCCCGAATGCGCCGGGCGCCCGGCAGGACCCCGGGTGAACCACCGCGCACACCGGCACCGAAAGCGGGCGAAAGCTCGGCCAGAATCAGGATAAAAAGGGTCATAGCGTCCCCTGCTGGTGGCGGACGCCTTGAGTAGGCTTCCTGCCATGAGGGACCACCGCGAGGGCCTGATGCCTGGGGTGACCGAGTTTCCGCCGCCGGTATGGACCGGACGCGCGACCAACCGCGTGCAATGGCCGCTGGCGGCCCTGGGCGCCGCCTGCCTGGCACTCGGGATCGATCTCGCCGTCGACTCCAACTGGACCTCCGGCATCGCCCCGCTGCTGATGTCGGTGATCGGCTGCGTCGCCGCCGGGCTGCTGATGCTCTTCGGCACCCTCGCCTTCGTCCACGTGGCGGTGCGGGTCGACGCCGACGCGCTGGAGGTGCGGTGCGGCCACATGGGCCTGCCGCGCCGCCGCATCCCGCTCCGCCAGGTGGTCGGCGCCGACTTCGTCCCTCGCGTCACCCCGCGCCAGTGGGGCGGCTGGGGCTACCGCTGGCGTCCGGAGAAGGGCACCGCCGTCGTCGTCCGCCGCGGCGAGGGGGTGGCGCTGCGCCTCGGCGACGGCCGGGTCTTCACCGTCACCGTGGACGACGCGGAGGCCGCGGTCCGGGTGATCCGCAGCCATCTGAGGATGATCGCCCGGCGCGCCTCGGAGGCATGACGGACTGCGGTCGGCACGGGGCCGGCGGGATGCCGGATACCCTCTGGCGCATGGCGATTCCCGACTTCATCCGCGATCTCAGGTCCGACATCGGCCACCGGCTGCTGCACCTTCCCGGCATCAGCGCCATCGTTCTCGATGACGCCGGCCGGGTGCTGCTGGTCCGCCGGTCCGACACCGGCGGATGGTCGGTCATCGGGGGCATCCCGGAGCCGGGCGAGCAGCCGGCCGCCGCCGTGGTGCGCGAGGTGTTCGAGGAGACGGCGGTGACCTGCGTCCCGGAGCGGGTGCTGCTCGTGGAGTCCCTGAAGCCGTTCGTCTATCCCAACAACGACGTCTGCCAGTTCATGGACATCTGCTTCGTCGCGCGTGCGACGGGCGGCGAGGCGCGGGTGAACGACGACGAGAACCTCGATGTGGCGTGGTTCCCGATCGACGCGCTGCCCGACATGGAGGACTTCGCCATCACCCGGATCAAGCTGGCCACCCAGGGCGGACCGACCTGGTTCGAGGGCATCGGCGAGGCGTGAGCGACGGTCGGCCGGGCCGAGTCGGGAGGCAGTGGGTGTGTTGTCGGTGGCCGCTGGCACACTCCGGGGGATGAGCACGCACTCCCTCGAACTACGCCAGTTCACCTCCCCCGACGATGTCGACGCCGGACTCCGGCAGGCCCTGATCGACTGCTGGGTCGAGGTCACCAACGCCGGCGGGGCGGCCGGTTTCCCCTTCCCGCCCATCGACGCCCGGCAGGCCGCACCCGCTCTCGACGCGATCCTCACCAGCCTCGCCCCGGACACCTGCCGTCTGATCGTGGCGTTGGTGGAGGGGGAGGTGGCGGGGTGGCTGAACATACGCCGCGACACCTTCGCACTCATCGCGCACTGGGGGACGCTGCACCACGTCCAGACCCATCCCCGCGTCCGCGGCCGCGGTATCGGGGTCCTGCTGATGGAACGGGCTCGCCAGGTCGCCCGGGACGAGATGCTCCTGGAGCACCTGCACCTGGCGGCACGCGGCGGAGTGGGGCTGGAGGACTTCTACGCACGGCTCGGCTGGAAGGAAGTCGGCCGCTGGCCCGACGCCCTCCGCTTCGCCCCTGGAGACAACCGCGACGAGGTCCTCATGGTCCTTCAACCACTGTGAACCCCATGCGTCACGGTGAACTCACAGGGGAGAGCTCGGCCTGGCTGTCCGGATAGTGACCCTCGCGCTGTCACTCGATGAGCGCTGCGAGCCGTTGATGGTTCTTCAATTCCCTTGCGGGGGCCGGGATCCCGCTGAAGTGACGTCCGATATGGGAATTTGTGTCCGTATTTTCTAGTGGCTTGACTCGCACACGACGGCAGTTTAGGTTCGCCTAACCTTACTTCTGACCGAAGGTTTCCAGCCATGCCTAGACCCTCGCTGCGCTCGCTCTGTGCGGCCGTCCCGCGCGCGACGCTCCAGCCGCCGACGTTCCTGCGGCATGGCGCCAGCGGTGAGAAGCCCGCGCTGAGCGAGAAGCCTGTGGTGACCTTCCGCGACGTCGAACTGAAGCCCGAGAGCTGAACGTGAGCCCGACCTCCGCGTCCGCGACTTCCGGCAGACCCCTGGCCGCCCCGGTTCCCCGCTCCGCCGGGCGACGGGGGCGGCCCGCGCCCGCCGGCGCCGGCGAAGCCCCCGGCCAGCCGACCACGCCGGTCTGGGTGCTCGCCGTCCTGGCCGTCCTGAGCTTCACCGGCCTGGCGGCCGCCTGCTGGGTGGCCCACCACGTCCACGCCGACCCGCCGCTTCTGCTCGCGGCCCGCTTCGTCCATCTCGTGACGCTGGTGGTCGGCCTGGGATCCGTGCTCGCCGTCGACTGGTTCGCCCTCCTGTGGATGCTGGGGCGGCGGCGACTCGCCGACGTCCTGGGCACCGCCTGCGCGCTCCAGGTCCCCATCTGGCTCGGACTGGGCGGACTGGTCGTCACCGGCCTCTTCCTCCGCCCGGACCTCGCCTCGCCGCTGACCCAGATCAAGGTCGGCCTCGTCCTGGTCATCACGCTCAACGGGCTTTTCGCCCACTGGCTCGGGCAGCGCCTCGCCCCGTACCGGGAGGCCCCGGTCCCCCGCCGCCTGCTCATCCAGTCCGGCGCGGCCGCCACCGTCAGCCAGCTCGGCTGGTGGGGCGCCAGCCTGATCGGCTTCCTCAACAGCCAGTGAGGGGCTGGAGACCGCGCTGTTCATCTGGTCCGCCGTGCCTGGCCAGCGCGAAGGCCGGCCACCGCCAGAACCGGAACTGCGCGGCGGGCACCATCGACAGCACCACCACCGGCACGGTCAGCACCGCCGAAGCGATCAGCCGGTCCCGCAGCGGGCGTACGTGGCGCTCCTCTTCCCCGACCGGACCCTCACCGCCGGCAGCGGCCGGGGACTCGGCTGTGGCAGGCAGGGCGGGAAGGCCGGCCCCGTACCCAGCGGCCTTCACCACATCGATCAGATCCTGCGGCGCCACAGCAGCCGTCAGCCGTCGATGACGCGATCCCGCTCAGTCGGGTCCGGTCCAGTCGAACGGGATGTGCTTGCTGGCTTGTCCCTCCCGGCTCCAGGTGAACCCGAAGGCGTCTACCCGGTCGGCGGTCGACTTGCCCCAGGTCGCGATCTGGCCCGGTCCGGTCTCCAATCCGGGCAGGTTGTGGCCCTGTACCCGGGTGCCCTCCGGTGTGGTGGGGCCGGTCAGCGCCTCCGCGCCGGCTTCGACGCGGCCGGGGATCCGGACATGCCAGGACGCGAGGTCGTCGGCGACCTCGAACTCGATGGGGGCGGTCTCCATCCCCCGCATCTCGGGGTTGAACATGGGCACCATCTGGGCGGGCCAGCTTCCGGCCTCGCCGCCGAAGATCTTTGCGAGCGCCTCGCGCTGCGCGTCGTCGGCCCGCTCGTCGAGGAAGACGGCCGCGTACGCGTCGGAGTGCTCCGCCCAGACGTTGCCCACGAAGGACCCGAGCATGAGCACGTTCAGTCCGCTCAGCCGTACGTCGCCGTAGTGGCCCTCACGTATGTGCCAGGCCAGGACGCCGTCGCAGTCTCCGAAAGTGGGTGGCTGGGCGAAGGAGCACGGACAGGGCACATTGCACTTGCAGGTGTCGAACCAGTCGCCTTCGACGTGCCAGTCGGGGATGGTCGTTGCGGTTTCAGCCATCGCAGGTACCTCCTCGCGGCTCCCGAGGCTTCCCTTCCATCGTGCACCCCGGCTGCGCGGACCGGAACAGCGACTTTCGCGGCGAAATGTGATGTTCTGAGGTCATGCTGCGGATGCGCAGCCGGGTCGGTACCGTCGGTACGGCGGCGCCGCTACGGACGGGCAACCTGCTCCCCGTACGGGCTTTGGTGTACGCCTGGTCCCTGATGGTGCTGCTCGCGCTGGCGGCATGGCTGGTAACCGTGGAGCAGGCGCGGGACATGGGGGTCGAGCCCGGCACCATGGGCATGGGCCTGGTGCTGTTCCTGCTGCTCTGGCTCGCGATGATGATCGCGATGATGCTGCCGTCCGTGGCGCCGGTGGCGATCACCTGGGTCCGGGGGATCCGGCGCCAGACGACCGGCGCCGCCCGCGCCGCCCGCATCACTCAGTTCGCGGGCGGCTACTTCCTGGCATGGCTCGCCTTCGGCCTCCTGATCTACGCGGCCCTCGGCGCGACCGGAGACCTGGTCGACGCGCACCCCGGCGCCGGACGCCGGCTCGGCGCGGGCGCCTTCGCCCTCGCCGGCCTCCAGCAACTCGGCCCCCTGAAGGACATCTGCCTACGCCACTGCCGCAGCCCCATGGGCCAACTCGTCCGCTACGCGGGCTTCCACCGCTGGGCCCGCGACTTCCGCGTCGGCGCCCACCACGGCCTCTTCTGCGTCGGCTGCTGCTGGGGCCTGATGCTCATCCTCATCCCGCTGGGCGTCATGAACATCGCCGCGATGGCCGGGGTGGCCGCGGTCATCTTCGTGGAGAAGCTGTGGCGACAGGGCCCATACGTGGCGACGGCGGTGGGCATCGCCTTCCTGGCCCTGGCCGTCCTCACCCTCTTCGCCCCCTTCCAGGACTGGTTGCTACCGGGCCTCACACCGTCCGGCATGGACAGCATGGGCTGACTCGTCCTGTCGAAGGCGCTGCGGCCACGTCGTGGTCGCCCGCGTCGTGCGGGGACCGCGAGCGCATGCGAGCGTGGAAGGGGAGGTGCAGGGCCGAGCCCGGTCGCCCAGGGCGGAGGCGGCGCACCCCGGACCCGCCGTGGCGGACCCGGAAGCCGGCGGCCCTGGCTGACCGAAGGATGGAAGAGTGCGGTGAAGCTGTCGTTCCTCGACCGGCTGTACGAACAGCCGGGGCCCTGGGCCAGTGTGTACCTGGACACCTCCCAGGACATCGACGATCCGGAGCAGGCCATCGCGCTGCGGTGGCGGCACCTGCGGGAGGAGCTCGTCGCCGGTGGCGCGGACAGCGCGACCGTCGACGCCCTCGCGGAGGTGGTGGGTGCCGATCGTGAGGTGGCGGGGCGGCACGGGCAGGCGCTCTTCGCGGCACGGGGCCGACTGGTGCTGGTCGAGGAGCTGCCGCAACCGCCCTGGCCCGATACCGCGCGATTCGGCCCCCTGCCGCACGCGCTGCCGCTGGCGGTGCAGTACGCGCCGGACATTCCCTACCTGGCGGTCGCGCTCGAGCGCGTGGCTTCGGGGGAGGCGCACGGCCCCGAGGAGGAGGTGGTCGTCGAGGTGGAGAGCGGGCGCTGGCCCATGAGCCGGGTGGTCCCGGGCCCGTCGGACGTCCACCGGGTGGCGGCGGGCGACTGGCAGCAGCAGGTGCCGGGCCTCGCCCGGTACGTGGAGGAACTGGTCGCCCAGGCCGGCGCCGACGTGGTCGTGATCCGGGCCGACGCGGGCGACGAAGAGGAGCGCGGAGCGCTGGTCAACCGCCTCTCCGCGGGGGTGCGCGACCGGCTGCTCACCGTGCAGAGCATCGCCACCGCGGACGAGGTGCCGCCCCGGGCCGGCAGCGGCCGGGCCCTGTTGGAGCAGGAACTCAGTGGTCTGCTCGCCGGGCGCTTCAGCATCTTGGACCACGAGCGGCTGGATCGCTACCAGGCCCAGCGGGCACGCCATGGCGAGACGTCCGAGGGCATGACCGCGGTCGTCGCCGCCTTGCAGCGCGGTCAGGCCGACACGCTGCTGCTCAACGATCCGCTGCGGCTGCCGCCGCGCGTCTGGGCCGGTGCCGAGCCCACGCAGATCGCCCTGTCCTCCGAGGAGCTGCGGGCCTTCAGGGCTCCCGACATCCGGGAGGAACCCGCCCAGGAGGCGCTGCTGTGGTCCGCGGTGGGCACGGGCGCCGAGCTGCTGGTTGTGCCCGACGACACGCTGACCCTGCGCGACGGGGCCGGGGTACTGCTGCGCTATCCGTAGGGCCGCGCCGCGAGGGGTCGGCCACCGGCGCGGAGGGCTCACCTGGCGACTGCTGAGAACGAGAGCTCGGTGGCACGCCCCGCCGAGCGGGCGCGGTCAGCGGGCGGTGCCGTGCTGCCGGCGGCGTACGTGCGGCAGGTCGTCGTCGAGCCAGTAGGCGTCGTCCTCGGTGACCACCAGCAGCTCCTCGAACTTCAGCCCCACCTCGCGGAAGCCCACATGCGGCTCGACGGCCCACAGGCCGGGGGTGGGCGCGTGCCGGGAGGCGCGGCCGTCGGCCCACAGCGGCGAGCGACCGTGCAGCCGTTCGCTGATCAGCTCCCGGCCCAGGGTCTGCAGGGTGCGCACGCCGAAGCCGAAGACACTCACCCCGGCCGGGCCCCGGGCCGTCGTCCGGGTCACCTGATGGCCGATGACGCGGCCGGGGTAGACCTGGTGCCGGTTGTCGTAGCCGTGCCGGGCGATCAGCGCGTCCACCGCGGCGTAGATCTCGTCGAGCGGCCTGCGCAGCCGGACCTGTTCGACGATGAGCTCGCGGTAGGCGGGCAGGTCCAGCGCCATGCGCTCCCAGACCGGGTTCTCGCCGATCTTCCCGGCGTAGCCGATGTCGGCCGTGTAGCCGTCCACCACGGGCGCGCAGTCCAGGATGAAGGCCATCCCCTCCTCCAGGCGGCGCCCGCTGGGGAAGAACTGCAGCGGGGTGCGGAAGCGCCGGAAGGCGGTGCGGTCGCCGAACCAGGCGAAGGGGATGTGGAAGAAGTCCCGCACGCCCTCGGCGACCAGCTCCCGGCGCAGCCGGGCGGCGGCCTGACGCTCCGTCACCCCGGGCGCCAGCCAGTCGCCGACCCGCTCCGCGCAGCGGTAGGCGAGCCGCTGGACCTCGCGGAAGCGCTGGAGATCCCGCTCGTCGAAGGGGAAGGCCGGGCAGGGGCCGGCCTTGCGCCGGGGGGCGGTGCTCATGGTCTCGCCTTCGAGGAAAGGTGACGGCAGGGGAGGTCACCGCAGGCGGCCAGGGCCCTTCGGTGCCGGCTCCACAGTGCTGGCCCGCCGGAGGGAAGTCAACGCGGCCCGCTCCTCACCCATCGTGGTCGGAGCCTCGGTTTCTGACGACCCATTGGGAACCTAACAAACGCTTGGTAGCCTCACTGGAGGGTCTCCGCAGCGCGAGGGTCTCCAGAAGGGCGGCACCCCCTCATGACCGACAAGCGCATGACGCACGAGGAGGTCATCCGGCAGCTGGCCTCCGGCATGACCATCGGCATCGGCGGCTGGGGATCGCGCCGCAAACCGATGTCGCTGGTCCGCGCCATCCTCCGCTCCCCGCTCACCGACCTCACCGTCGTCAGCTACGGCGGCCCCGACGTCGGCCTGCTGTGCGCCGCCGGCAAGGTGCGCCGCCTGGTCTACGGCTTCGTCTCGCTCGACTCGATCCCCCTGGAACCGCACTTCCGGGCCGCCCGGCAGAGCGGCCGGATCGAGGTCACCGAATACGACGAGGGGATGCTCCAGGCCGGGCTGCAGGCCGCCGCGCAGCGCCTGCCGTTCCTGCCGGTGCGCGCCGGACTCGGCTCGGACGTGCTGCGCGTCAACCCCGGCCTGCGCACCGTCGCCTCCCCCTACCAGGACGGTGAGGAACTGGTCGCCGTCCCCGCGCTCCACCTCGACGCCGCCCTGGTCCACCTCAACCGCGCCGATGGAGCCGGCAACGCCCAGTACCTCGGCCCCGACCTCTACTTCGACGACCTGTACTGCGCCGCCGCGGACCGCGCCTTCGTCTCCTGCGAACGCCTCGTGCCCACTGGGGAGTTCGCCGCCGCCGACATCACCCGGCTGCGGATCCACCGATGGATGGTCACCGGTGTGGTCCAGGCCCCCGGCGGTGCCCACTTCACCTCCTGCGCGCCCGACTACGGCCGGGACGAGGACTTCCAGCGCGCCTACGCCCGCGCCGCGGGCGAGCCCGACACCTGGGACGCCTTCCGCCGGACCTTCCTGTCCGGGGACGAGGAGGACTACCGGCGGGCGGTCGCCGCCCGCGCCGCGCGGGCCGGGGGCGCGGCATGAGCGCCGTCACCCGGGCCGAGGTCTGCGTCACCGCCTGCGCCGATGCCTGGCGCGGTGACGGGGAGATCCTGGCCAGCCCGATGGGCGTCATCCCCGGCATCGGGGCCCGCCTCGCCCGCGCCGTCTTCGAACCCGCCCTGCTGCTCTCCGACGGCGAGGCGGCGCTGGTCGCGGGGGTCTGGGCGATCGACGCCGCGCCGCCGCCCACCGTCGAGGGCCACCTGCCCTTCCGGGCCGTCTTCGAGCTGCTGGCCGCCGGCCGCCGGCACGTCATGATGGGCCCCAGCCAGATCGACCGGCACGGCAACGCCAACATCTCCGCCATCGGCGACTTCCACCGCCCGCACCGGCAGCTGCTGGGCGTGCGCGGGGCACCGGGCAACACCGTCAACCACCCGACCAGCTACTGGGTGCGCCGGCACAGCCCCCGTACCTTCGTGGACCGCGTCGACGTGGTCTGTGGTGTGGGCCACGACAGCGCGGCCCGCGCCGGCCGCTCCGCCACCCGCTTCCACGAACTGCGCCGCGTCGTCACCGATCTGGCCGTGCTCGACTTCGGCGGCCCCGGCCACACCATGCGGCTGGTCTCCGTGCACCCCGGCACCACCGTCGAGGAGGTCACCGCCGCCACCGGATTCCCGCTGCACACCGCCGACCCCGTCACCGCGACCCGCACGCCCACCCCCGAGGAACTGCGCCTCATCCGCACCGTCATCGATCCGCGCGGGCTGCGCGAGCGGGAGGTGCCGGCATGAGCCACCCGGCACTGCGCACCGCCGCCTGCGCGCTGTTCGGCGTACGCCACCCGATCGTGCAGACCGGCATGGGCTGGGTCTCCGGGCCCGAACTCACCGCGGCCACCGCCGAGGCCGGCGGGCTCGGCATCCTGGCGAGCGCCACCCTCACCCTGGACGAGACCCGCGCCGCCGTCCGTGCCGTCCGGGAGCGCACCGACGCGCCCTTCGGCGTCAACCTGCGCGGCGACGCCCCGGACGTCGACGAACGCGCCCGGCTGCTGGTGCGGGAAGGGGTGCGGGTCGCCTCCTTCGCGCTCGCCCCCGGGGAGCGGACCATCCGCTCCCTGAAGGACGCCGGACTGGTCGTGGTCCCCTCCGTCGGCGCCCGCCGGCACGCCGAGAAGGTGCGGGACTGGGGCGTGGACGCGGTCATCGCGCAGGGCTGCGAGGGCGGCGGCCACACCGGCAGCGTGCCGACCTCCATCCTGCTGCCGCAGATCGTCGACGCGGTCGACATCCCCGTCATCGCCGCCGGCGGCTACCGCGACGGCCGCGGCCTGGTCGCCGCCCTCGCCCAGGGCGCCGTCGGCATCGCCATGGGCACCCGCTTCCTGCTCACCAGCGACTCCACCGTCCCCGACGGCGTCAAGGCCGAGTACCTGCGGCGCGGCGTCACCGACACAGTCGTCACCTCGGCGCTGGACGGGGTGGACCAGCGCGTACTGCGCACCGAACTCGTCGACCGGCTCGCCGACGGCGGCCCCCTCGGCCGGACCGCCCGCTCGGTGCGGCACGCCCTGGCCTTCGCCCGGATCTCCGGCAGCCGCCGCCGCGACCTGATCCGCGAGGGCCTCGCCATGCGCCGCAGCCGCGAACTCACCTGGGCCCAGCTGGTGATGGCCGCCAACACCCCCATGCTGCTGCGCGCCGCCATGGTCGAGGGCCGCATAGACCTCGGCACCCTCGCCAGCGGCCAGATCGCCGGCCTCATCGACGACCTGCCCAGCTGCGCCGAGCTGATGGAACGCATCGTCGCCGAGGCCACCGAGGTCCTCACCCGGCTCACCGCACCGCGCCCCGCCGCCACCCCCGGCCGAGGAGCCCCATGACCGCCGTCCCGCCCCGCCCGCACCCCGGACACCGGCTGCTGGCCGGCCGCACCGCCCTGATCACCGCCGCCGCCGGCACCGGCATCGGCTTCGCCACGGCCCGCCGCTTCGCCGAGGAGGGCGCCCGGGTCGCCATCAGCGACCGCCACGAGCGCCGTCTCGCCCAGGCGGCCGACCGGCTCGCCGGCCTCACCGGCCGCAGGCCGCCGGCGATCGTCGCCGACGTCACCTCGCAGGGCGACGTCCAGCGCATGTTCGACACCGCCGTCGCCGAGCTGGGTCACCTCGACATCGCCGTCCACAACGCCGGACTCGGCGGCACCGCCGAGCTGACCGAGATGACCGACGACCAGTGGCACACCGTGCTGGACGTCTCCTTGAACGGCACCTTCCGCTGCACCCGCGCGGCGCTGCGGCACATGGTGCCCCGCGGCACCGGCGTCATCGTCAACAACGCCTCCGTCATCGGCTGGCGCGCCCAGCGCGGCCAGGCCCACTACGCCGCCGCCAAGGCCGGGGTGATGGCCCTGACCCGCTGCGCCGCCGTCGAAGTGGGCCACCGCGGTGTGCGGGTCAACGCGGTCGCCCCCAGCATCGCCCGCCACCCGCACCTGGCGAAGACCACCAGTGAGGAGCTGCTGGACCGGCTCGCGCGCGACGAGGCGTTCGGCCGGGCCGCCGAACCCTGGGAGGTCGCCGACGTCATCGTCTTCCTCGCCAGCGACTACTCCTCGTACATGACCGGCGAGGTGGTGTCGGTCAGCAGCCGCCACCCCTGACCGGCCCGCACGGACCCACGACGAACAGGAGAGACGATGGGGGAGGGGACCACCGGCGGCGATGCCGACCGGACCACCGGCGGCGACGCCGACCGGACCACCGGCGGCGACGCCGACCGGACCACCGGCGGCGACGCCGGCCCGAGCATCCGCTGCCAGGTCGACCACGACGGCATCGCCGAGGTCGTCATCGACCACCCGCCGGTCAACGCGCTGCCCGTGGCCGGCTGGTACCGGCTCGCCGAAACGTTCTCCGGGCTCGGCGCCGACCCGGCCGTCCGGGTCGTGGTGCTGCGCGCCGCGGGCCGCGGCTTCAGCGCCGGCGTGGACCTCAAGGAGATCCAGGCGGACACCGGATTCACCGCCCTGATCGGGGCCAACCGCGGCTGCCACGCGGCCTTCTCCGCCGTCTACGACTGCGCGGTGCCGGTGATCGCCGCCGTGCACGGCTTCTGCCTCGGCGGCGGCATCGGCCTGGCCGGGAACGCGGACATCCTGATCGCCGCCGAGGACGCCGTCTTCGGGCTCCCCGAGGTCGACCGCGGAGCGCTCGGGGCCGCCACCCACCTCACCCGGCTCGTACCGCCGCACCGGGCCCGCGCCCTGATGTACACCGCGGCGACCGCCACCGCCGCCGAACTGCATGCCTTCGGCTCGGTGCTGGACGTCGTCCCCGCGGGCGAACTGCCCGGTCGCGCCCGGCGGATCGCCGCCGAGGTGGCCGCCAAGGACCCGGCCGTCATCCGCGCCGCCAAGGAGGCGTTCAACGGCATCGACCTGTGGGACGTCAAGCGGAGCTACCGCTTCGAGCAGGGCTTCACCTTCGAACTCAACCTCTCCGGCGTAGCCGACCGGGTCCGCGCCTCCTTCGGCGGCCTGCCGGGCACGGGCGGTGAGCGGTGATGGACCTCACCTGGAGCCCGGCGGAGGACGCCTTCCGCGCCGAGGCCCGCGGCTGGCTGACGGCCCATGTGCCCGCCCGGCCGCTGCCCTCCGGCGACACCCGGGAGGGCTTCGCCGCCCACCTGGAATGGGAGCGGCAGTTGCACGCCGACCGCTGGGCCGCCGTCTCCTGGCCCGAGGAGTACGGCGGGCGCGACGCCACGGTGTGGGAGTGGCTGATCTTCGAGGAGGAGTACCACCGGGCGGGCGCCCCGCAGCGCGTCACCCAGAACGGCATCTTCCTGCTCGCCCCCACCCTCTTCGCCTTCGGCACCCCCGAGCAGCGGCGGCGCCTCCTGCCGCGCATGGCGGCCGCCGAGGACCTGTGGTGCCAGGGTTGGTCGGAGCCCGGCGCGGGCAGCGACCTGGCGGCTCTGACCAGCCGCGCCGTACGCGACGAGACCGCCGGCGGCTGGCGGCTGACCGGCCAGAAGACCTGGACCACCCGCGGCGCCTTCTGCACCCACCTGTTCGGCCTGTTCCGCACCGACCCCACGGCCCCGCGCCACCGCGGCCTCACCTACTTCCTGGTGCCGCTGGACGCCCCCGGCGTGACCGTCCGCGGCTTCGAACGCCTCGACGGCGACGAGGGCTTCGCCGACGTCTTCTTCGACGACGTCCTCGTCGCGGACGCCGATGTGCTCGGCGGCGTCGGCGAGGGCTGGTCGGTGGCGATGGCCACCACCGGCTCCGAACGCGGCCTCACCCTGCGCTCACCCGGCCGGTTCCTGACCACCGCCGAGCGGCTGCTCGCCGAGGCCCGCCGCCGCCCCGGGCGCGCCGCCGCCCACCGCGACCGGCTGGTCCAGGCGTGGATCGACGCAGCCGCCTACCAGCTGTTCACCCTGGAGCAGGTCACGGCGATCGGCGAAGGCCACGCGATCGGCGCCGAGTCCAGCCTCACCAAGCTCTTCTGGTCCGAACTCGACATCCGGCTCCACGAGATCGCCCTCGACCTGCTCGGACCCGAGGCCGAACTGCACGGCCCGTGGTCCAAGGGATTCCTCTTCGCCCTCGCCGGACCCATCTACGCCGGCACCAACGAGATCCAGCGGAACATCGTCGCCGAGCGGCTCCTCGGCCTGCCCAGGAGGTGAGGGCGAGGATGCGACTGCGCATCGCCGAGGACGACGCGGCACTCCGTGACGCCGCCGCTTACGTCCTGGCCAAGGAGGTCACCGCGGAGACCGTCCGGGACGGCTGGCAGCGTCCAGGCCACGGATCCGTCGCCGCCGTCTGGCGCCGGCTGGCCGAGGTCGGCGTCACCGGCACCCTGGTGGCCGAAGCGGCCGGCGGCCTGGGCCTGGACGAGAACGCCCTGCCGCCGCTGCTGGAGGCGTTCGGCCACTGGGCCCTGCCGGTGCCCGTGGTGGAGACCGTCGCGGTGGCCGCGCCGCTGCTGGCCGCCGCCCGGGCGCCCCAGCTGCCGGACGTGCTGGCCGGGCGCCGGCTGGTGGCCATCGATCCGGACGGCTCCGGGCTGGTGCCCTTCGGCGGCTGCGCCGGGCTGCTGGTACTGCCCGCCGGCGACACCCTGCGGCTGTACGAGCGCGCCGAGGTGCGCGCCGAGGGCCTCGGCACCGTCGACGGCTCCCGGGCCATGGCCCGGGTGACCGCGCCACCCACCGGCGGCCTGCTGCTCTGCGAGGGCGCGCGGGCCCTGGCGGCGGCCCGGCGGCGCGGGGTGCTCGGCACCGCCGCGCTGCTCCTGGGACTCGGCGGGCGGATGCTGGAGCTGACCGTCGAACACGTCCGGCGGCGGGAGCAGTTCGGGGTGCCCGTCGGCTCCTTCCAGGCCGTCAAGCACGCCCTCGCCGACACCGCGCTGGCGCTGCGCTTCGCCCGCCCCGCCGTGCTCGCCGCCGGCTGGTCCCTGGCCACCGGCGACGACCAGGCCACCGTCCGCACCTCGATGGCGAAGGTGCTGGCCTCCGAGGCCGCCCGGAAGGCCGCCCGCACCGCCGTGCAGTGCCACGGCGCGACCGGCTGCACCACCGCCCACCCGCTCCATCTGTACGCCAAGCGGGCCTGGGCGCTGAGCGCGGCCTGGGGCGACCCCGCCGACCACCGCGCGCTGCTCGCCCGCGAGCTGCGCCTGACGCGAGAGGAAGCCCGCAGATGACCACCGACCCCGCCCCCGGGACGCGGACGGCGTCCGAGGACCCGGCGGACCGGGAGGCGATCGTCCGCTGGGAGCGCCACGGACCGGTCGCCGTGGTGACGATGAACCGGCCCCGGTACCGCAACGCGCAGAACTCCGCCATGACCTACGCGCTTGACGACGCCTTCTACCGGGCCGCCGCCGACCGGCACGTCAAGGTCGTCGTGCTCGCCGGGGCCGGGGAGCACTTCTCGGCCGGACACGACATCGGCAGCCCCGGGCGGGACACCGGCACCAGCTTCGACCGCCGCGCCGGACTGTGGTGGGACCACGTCGGCCGGCCCGGCGGCGAGAGCCGGTACGCCCGCGAGCAGGAGGTCTACCTCGGCATGTGCCGCCGCTGGCGGGAGCTGCCCAAGCCGGTCATCGCCCAGGTGCAGGGCGCCTGCGTGGCCGGCGGGCTGATGCTCGCCTGGGTGTGCGACCTGATCGTCGCCTCCGACGACGCGTTCTTCGCCGATCCGGTGGTGCGGATGGGCATCCCGGGCGTCGAGTACTTCGCCCACCCCTGGGTGATGGGCCCCCGCTTCGCGAAGGAGTTCCTCTTCCTGGGCGAACGCGTCCCCGCCGACCGCGCCCTGGCCATGGGCATGATCAACCGAGTGGTGCGGCGCGAGGCGCTGGCGGCGGAGGTGATGTCCCTGGCGACCCGGATCGCCGCCATGCCGGTGATGGGGCTGGCCCTGACCAAGAAGGCCGTCAACCAGGCCGAGGATCTGATGGGGCTGCAGACCGGCATGGACTCGGCGTTCGGCCTGCACCACTTCGCCCACGCCCACAACGCCGAAACGGGCAAGGACGCGCTCGCCGGCCACGACGCCCGCAGCATGCGCGACGCCGGGCGCACCGGCCACGACGCCGGGCGCGCCGGCGAGGATGCCGGGCGCGGAGCCGACGAGGCCCCACGCGCTGGTCAGGATGCCCAACGCGCCGCCGACGACGCCCGGCACGCCGGCCGGGATACCAAGGACTCGGGAGGGGCCGATGCCACCGACCAACTCGGCTGACGCCCGGGTCGCCGTGGTGACCGGCGCGGGTCAGGGCTTGGGCCGCGAACACGCCCTCGCCCTCGCCGCCGCGGGCACCCGGGTGCTGGTCAACGACATCGGCCCAGCGGCCGCCGCCGTCGCCGAGGAGATCACCGCGCTCGGCGGCACCGCCGTCGCCGACACCGGTGACGTGAGCGACTGGTCCTACGCCGAATCGCTCATCGGCACGGCGACAGCCGCGTTCGGCCGGCTCGACGCGCTGGTCAACAACGCGGGCATCAACCGCGACCGGATGCTGGTCTCGATGTCCGAGGAGGAGTGGGACCAGGTGCTGCGGGTGGACCTCAAGGGGCACTTCGCGCCGCTGCGGCACGCCGCGGCGTACTGGCGGCAGCGGAGCAAGCAGGGCCGGCCGGTGCCCGCGCCGCGCATCGTCAACACCACCTCCGGGGCAGGGCTGCTGGGCAGCGTCGGCCAGGGGAACTACGGCGCGGCCAAGGCCGGGATCGCGGCGCTCACCCGGATCGCGGCGGTGGAACTCGCCCGCTACGGCGTCACGGTGAACGCCATCGCGCCCGCCGCCCGGACGCCGATGACCGAGCGGGTCTTCGCCGAACGGATGCGGGCCCCGGAGTCCGGCTTCGACGCGATGCACCCCGGCAACGTCTCCCCACTGGTCGTCTGGCTCGCGGGCGCCGACTCCGGGGACGTCAGCGGCCAGGTGTTCGAGGTCGAGGGCGGCATGATCGGGCTCGCCGACGGCTGGCGCCCCGGCCCCCGGGCCACCCGCCAACGCCGCTGGACCCAGCAAGAGGTCGGCCCGGCCGTCCGCCGCCTGATCGCCCAGGCCCCGCCCCCGCCCCCGGTCTACGGCGCCTGAGCACCCGTCCGACCGGTCCGACCGGTCCGACCGGGGCGACCGGTCCGGCCGGGGCCTCGGCGCCGTAGTCGTCTCCCGGACCGCGGGCCGGTCAGGCGTCCCGCGCGGGGCGGACGGCGACATGGCGCGCCGGGACCTCTCCGCCGCCGTGCACCGCGAGGTCGGCGCCGTTCACGTACGCCGCCAGCGGGCCGGAGAGGTACAGGCAGGCGTCGGCGACATCGGATGGGTGGGCCATCCGCCCCATCGGGATCACCCCGGCGACCGCCGCGCCGCCGTCCTCGCCGTACCGCTCCGCGGCGCCCTCGGTGCGGACTGGCCCGAGGGTGATGTGGTTGACCCGCACCTCGGGCGCCCACTCCAGCGCCAGCGCTCTGGTCAGGGCGAGCAGCCCGGCCTTGGCGGCGGTGTACGCGGCGGTGCCCGGCTGCGGGTGGTGCGCGGAGACGCTGCCGATGTTGATGATCGAACCACCGCCCGGCCGGGTCCGCATGACGCGGTGGGCGGCCTGCGAGAGGTAGAACGGGGCCAGCAGGTTGAGTGCGACGATCTTCTCCACGAACCGGGGGGAGACCGTGGCGGCCTTGGCGTCGGGGGAGCCCCCGGCGTTGTTCACCAGGACGTCCAGCCCGCCGAAGCGGGCCACAGCGGTGTCCACCACCCCCGCCGCGTCGGCCGGATCCCGGACGTCGGCCGCGGTGAACACCGCGGTCCGCCCCGCCGCGGCCGGCAGCGCCGCCGGCTCCCGCCGCCCGCACACCACGACCTCGGCCCCGGCGGCCAGGAAGCTCTCGGCGATGGCGAAACCGATGCCCCTGCCGCCGCCGGTGACCACGACGACCTGGCCGGTGAGGTCCACCGGGCCGCGACCGCGCATGTCCATGCCCCCCTCCGCGACCGAGTGCGGGGACGCTACCAAGCCCCGGCCGCGGCAGCCAGACCGGACGCAGGACGACCTGACGGGCCTGATGACGGGACGTCAGCCCGTGGCGCGGTCACAGCGACAGGTGTTCGGCGAGGCGATCGAGGAAGACCTGCTGCTTCGCCACGATCCGGTCGCGCGCCGGATCCAGCTCCCACCAGGCGACGCGGTCGATCTCCGGAAAGCTGCGCAGCCGTCCGGAACCCCTGGGCCACTCCATCTCGAAGGTGCCGGGCACCACCCGGCCGGGGTCGAGGTCGCCCTCCAGGGCCCAGGCGGTGACCAGTTTGCCGCCGGTCTGCCGGACCTCGCCGAGCGGGATCAGGGCGCCGGGCGGTGGCGGCAGGCCCAGCTCCTCCTCGAACTCCCGGCGCGCGGCCAGGGAGGGCTCTTCCCCCTCCGGGTCGTACTCGCCCTTCGGCAGCGACCAGGCGCGAGCGTCCTTTCCGGCCCAGAACGGCCCGCCCATATGGGCCAGAAGCACCTGAGGTCCCCCCTGAGGGCCCGTGCCCGCCGTCCGGCGGAAGAGCAGGATCCCGGCGCTGTGTTGTGCCGTCACCCTGTCAAGTGTGCGACGCCCGGTTCCCGGCCGCAGCCGCTGCCCGCCGTGGCCGCGGAGCCGACCGCGCCGGGGTGCTGCGCGAGATGTTCTGATTGGTGATGATTGGGGTGGATACTGGTGTTGAGTCGTTGAAGCGGTCGGCGGTCGTCGGGGGCCACCTGGGGAACGAGGCGAGACGAGGACAGGGCATGAGCGAGATGGGTGACGACGTCTACCAGCCGGACGGCTCCGAGAAGCAGCAGGACGACGTGGGACTGCTGGAACCGGAGGACACGCTCGACGACCGTGGCGTGTCTTCCCCGCTCGACGAGGGCTACTCACCCCCGGAGCGGCCCTGGGCCGTGGAAGGCTGGGGCACGACCGCGGCCGAGCAGCACGACCGCGCTCCGCTGGAGGCCCGCCTCGCCCGCGAGCTGCCCGACATCGGGCCCATGGAGGGCGACGGCATCGGGGACCAGGTGATGGGCGACGGCGAGCCGTACGACGAGGAGGTCGGCACGGCACGGGCGGGCCGCCTGGTCGCCCCCGACGAGGGCGCGCACGAGCACGCCGAGAAGGACCTCATCGGCAGGGACGTGGGCATCGACGGCGCCGCCGCCTCGGCGGAGGAGGCCGCGGTGCACATCGTCTCCGACAACGAGCTCGGCTGACCATCGGCTGATCGCCTGCCCCAGGGCGTGTGCGGCTGCCCGTCCGCCGTGGCGCCGCTTGCCCGCCCCCGCGGTCCGTCCGGCCGCTTGCCCGGCCCCGGTCCGTCCGGCCGCCCGCCCGGCTCATGCGGTGCGCGCGCCCGTGTCAGACCTCGCGGTACGCGCCCGTCTCAGACCTCGCGGTACGCGCCCCCTCAGACCTTGCGGTAGTCGTACGCCTCCCCGGCGGCCTGGGCGACCGCCTCCAGGTCCGCACCGGTCGAGGCGGTGACGACCGCCGCCACCGCTCCCTCCAGGAACGGCGCGTCCACCAGTCGCGAGCCGGGTGGCAGTTCGTCCTCCTCGGCCAGCAGGGATTTCACCGTCAGCACCGCGCTGCCCAGGTCCGCCAGGATCGCCACGCCCGCGCCCCGGTCGACGCGGCGCGCCGCCTCGCAGATCAGCTCCGCGCTGGTGCCGAGCCCGCCCTCCTCGGCCCCGCCCGCGGCGGCCACCGGCGCGATGTCGCCGCCGGGCGCCAGCCCGATCGCCAGCTCGGCGACGGCGATGGCCGCCGTCGCGCTGTGCGAGACCAGGACCACCCCGACCAGCGGCTGCCCGCCACCCGGCCCGGTCATGGCTCCCGCCGCGCCGCCCGCGCCGCTCACCCGGCGCCCCCCGACGCCGCCGCGTCCGCCAGCGCCGTGATGAGCAGGGCGGAGGAGGTCGCGCCCGGGTCCTGATGGCCGATGCTGCGCTCGCCCAGGTAGCTGGCCCGCCCCTTGCGCGCCTGGAGCGGAACCGTCGCCAGCGCCCCCTGCTCGGCCGCCGCGGCCGCCGCCGCGAACGACTCGCCCAGCGCCTCGACCGCCGGAACCAGCGCGTCCAGCATCGTCTTGTCGCCCACCCCCGAGCCGCCCAGCCGGGCCACCGAGTCCACCCCGGCACGGAGCGCCTCGCGCAGCGCTTCCGCATCGACCCGCTCGGCCTCGCCGAGCGCCTTGCCCGCGGTGCGCAGCAGGCTCCCGTACAGCGGACCGGAGGCCCCGCCCACGGTGGAGATCAGCCTGCGCCCGGAGAGCACCAGCACGCCGCCGGGGGTGTCCGCGGGCCGCTCGTCCAGGGCCGCGAGCACCGCCCGGAAACCGCGCTGCATGTTGGTGCCGTGGTCCGCGTCGCCGATCGGCGAGTCCAGCTCGGTGAGCCGGCCGGCCTCGCGCTCCATCGCGGCGGCCGCGAGCCTCATCCAGCGGTGCGCGAAGGCGGTGTCGAAGCCGCCGTCGCCGACCGCGTCACTGCTGGTCACAGGTGTCCTCCAGGTCGGTCTGCGGTCCGCGGTCCGCGGGGACGAGGGGGCCGGTCAGCATCCCCAGCGCAGGCCGGGCGTGGCCACCGGGGCGTCCCACAGCCGCAGCAGCTCCTCGTCGGCCTGGCACAGGGTGACCGAGGCGCCCGCCATGTCCAGGGAGGTGACGTAGTTCCCGACCAGGGTGCGCACCACCGGCACCTTGCGTTCGGCGAGGACCCGGTGCACCTCGGCGTTGAACCCGTACAGCTCGATCAGCGGGGTCGCGCCCATGCCGTTGACCAGCAGCAGCACCGGGCGATCCGGAGCCAAGTCCTCCAGCAGGGCGTTCACCGCGAAGTCGGCGATCTCGCCGGACGTCATCATGGCGCGCCGCTCCCGCCCCGGCTCGCCGTGGATGCCGATGCCCAGCTCCAGCTCGCCGGCGGGCAGCTCGAAGGTCGGACTGCCCTTGGCCGGTGTGGTGCAGGCGCTGAGCGCGACCCCGAAGCTGCGCGAAGACTCGTTGACCTGGCGGGCCAGGGACTCCACCCGCTCCAGCGGCGCGCCCTCCTCGGCCGCCGCGCCCGCGATCTTCTCCACGAACAGCGTGGCGCCGGTGCCGCGCCGGCCCGCCGTGTACAGGCTGTCGGTCACCGCGACATCGTCGTTGACCAGGACCTTCGCGACCGCGATGCCCTCGTCCTCGGCCAGCTCGGCCGCCATGTCGAAGTTCAGCACGTCGCCGGTGTAGTTCTTGACGACGAAGAGCACGCCCCGGCCGCTGTCCACCGCGGCCGCCGCCCGCACCATCTGGTCCGGCACCGGCGAGGTGAAGATCTCACCGGGGCAGGCGGCGTCCAGCATGCCGCGCCCGACGAATCCGCCGTGCAGCGGCTCGTGCCCGGAGCCGCCGCCGGAGACCAGGGCGACCTTCTCCGCGACCGGCGCGTCCCGCCGCACGATCACCCGGTTCTCGGTGTCGACGGTGAGCTCCGGATGGGCCGCCGCCATACCGCGCAGCGCGTCGGCGACCACCCTTTCGGCCACGTTGATCAGCATCTTCATGCACGCCTCCGAGCTGGGAGAGAGCAGCGGCACGTGAGCTGCCGGCTCCGCTCAGTATCGAGCCAAGCGCCGCGTTGGTCATGCCGACGCCCCCGCATCCCTTCCCGTCCGTGGGGCTTCTCACCCGCATGCGGACGCACCCGTGCCCCGAGCCGCTGCGGCTCGGGGCACGGGTGCGAGGTGTGCGGTGCGGGGCGCCGGCGCCGAGGCGGTCAGCGCGTCACCGTCGCCTCCGCAGTGGCGCCGGGCCCGGCCGGGGCGTCCGCCGCCGGGAGCTGCTCCTCCGCCGGGTCCTGCTCCTCCGCGCCCTCGATGTGCTGCTTCGGGCGCGCGGGCAGGGCGAACATCACCAGGAAGATCCCCACGAGGATGGCCGCGACCCACCCCAGGGAGTGCTGGAAGGCCTCGGAGAACGCCGTCCCGGTCTCGGTCGGGACGACCTTGAGCCGGTCCTCGTCGATCGAGCCGAAGAAGACCACGGAGACCAGCGCGAGCCCGATCGCGTTGCCCATCTGCATGGTGGTGTTGATCAGGCCGGAGGCCGAGCCGGCGTGCTCACGCGGCACCTCCGAGAGCACCGCGTCGGTCAGCGGCGCCACGATCAGCCCCATCCCGGCGCCCATCACGACCAGCGGCAGGGCCATCTGCCAGGGGGCGATGCCGGTGCCGTACCGGTCGGCCTCCCAGATGTAGAGCAGCACGCCCATCCCCATGGTCAGCGCGCCCGCCTGGAGCACCTTGCGGCCGAAGCGCGGCACCAGCTTCTGCACGGAGATACCGGCGGCCACCGACACCGCCAGCGAGAACGGGATACCCGTGGTGCCGGCCTTCAGCGCGCTCCAGCCCAGCCCGACCTGCATGTACAGCGTCCAGACCAGGAAGAAGATGCCGCACACCAGACCGAAGGTCAGCTGCACCGCGATCCCGGCGGCGAAGCTCTTGACCCGGAACAGGCTGAGCTCGACCAGCGGCGAGCCGTCCTTGCGGGTCTTGTGCCGCTCGTACGCCAGGAACACGCCGAGGACGACCAGGCTGCCGGCCATCGAGACATACCCCCACACGGGCCAGCCCAGCTCGCGGCCGCGCGTCAGCGGGTAGATCAGCATCACCAGGCCGAGCGTGACCAGCCCCACGCCGGGCAGGTCGAGGCGGAGCGCCCGGGGCGCCTTGGACTCGGTGATGTACTTGACGCCGAGCAGCAGACCCGCGACTCCCACCGGCAGGTTGATCAGGAAGATCGGCCGCCACTCCAGGCCCAGGATGTTCCACTGGGTGAGCAGGGCGCCCAGCAGCGGACCGGACACCGCGCCCAGGCCCACGACCGCGCCGAACATGCCGAAGACCTTGCCGCGCTCATGGGCGGGGAAGGTGGCGTGCACGATCGACAGCACCTGCGGCACCATCAGCGAGGCCATCCCGCCCTGGAGGATGCGGGAGGCGACCAGCATCTCCGGGTTCGCGGCGAAGCCGCAGAGCGCGGAGGCCAGGGTGAAGCCGCCGATGCCGACGAGGAACAGCCGCTTGCGGCCGTGGATGTCCCCCAGCCGGCCGCCGGTGATCAGGCCGGCCGCGAAGGCGAGTGCGTAACCGGCGGTTATCCACTGGATGGAGCTGAACGAGGCGCCGGTGTCGCGCTCGATGCTGGGTATGGCGATGTTGACGATCGTGACGTCGACCAGATCCATGAAGGCGGCGGTCATCACGATGGCGAGCGCGAACCAGCGGCGCCGGTCGGACTGAGGGGCTGGGGAAGTCATGTCGAGTAGCCAACCACCCCTATAGGTCAGATCATGTCCTACTTGAGCGGCATCCTGGTGTCATGACGGACACACCCGCACGACTGCTGACCCTGCTCTCCCTCCTCCAGACCCCGCGCGAGTGGTCGGGTGGGGAACTGGCCGAGCGCCTCGCCGTCAGCCGGCGCACCGTCCGGCGCGACATCGAGCGGCTGCGCGAGCTGGGCTACCCGGTCCAGGCGGCGCGCGGAGCCGATGGGGGATACCGCCTGGTGGCCGGAAAGGCCATGCCGCCGCTGGTCCTGGACGACGAGGAGGCGGTGGCCATCGCGGTCGGGCTGCGGGCGGGCGCCGGACACGCCGTGGAGGGCATCGAGGAGGCGTCGGTGCGGGCCCTGGCCAAGCTGGAGCAGGTGCTGCCGTCCCGGCTGCGGCACCGCGTCACCACCCTCCAGGCGGCGACGATGCCGCTGGTCATGGGCTCGGGCGGGGACGCGGCGACGGTCGACCCGCACACCCTGACGGTGATGGCCTCGGCGGTCACCGGCCTGGAGCGGCTCCGCTTCCGCTACCGCTCAGGCGACGGCACGCCCAGCCGCCGCCAGGTGGAGCCCTACCGGCTGGTGTCGACCGGGCGGCGCTGGTACCTCGTCGCGTACGACCTGGAGCGCGAGGACTGGCGCACCTTCCGGGTCGACCGGGTCGACGAGCCCTTCGCCACCGGCGCCCGGTTCACCCCGCGCGAGCTGCCGGCCGGGGACGCCGCGCAGTTCGTGAGCCGTGCGATGACCCGGCGCCAGCCCGAACTCCGGCTGGACATCACCTTCGAGGCCCCCGCCGCCTTCGTGGCCTCCCGGCTGCCCCACTGGCTGGGCACCCCGGAGGCCACCGGCGAACACAGCTGCCGGCTGCGCACCACCTCGGTGGACTCCCTCGAATGGGTCGCCCTCCGGCTCGCACTCGTCGACTGCGAGTTCCTCGTCCACGCGCCCGACGTGCTCACCGACTACCTGCGCGGGCTCGGCGCCCGGCTGCTGCGCGCGACCGGGACGCCGGAGCCGAGTCACGACTGAGCCCCTCCCGTCGCCCACGAAGTCCGCTGCGCGTCCCTTCCTCCCTCCCGTCGCCCACCACCACCCTCAAACGAAGTCCGCTGCGCGTCCCTTCCCATCTATTGGAACGCGTTCTACCGTGCCCCTCGATCCCAGGCCGTCGTCGCGGCTGACGCGAGACTCCAGGAGGGGCCGTGCACCTCGCATACACGCCCGAGCAGCAGCGGCTGCGCGCCGAACTGCGCGCCTACTTCGCCGACCTCGTCCCCGACAACGCCTACGCGCGCTTCGCCGACCGGGCCGAGCAGAAGCGCTTCTACCGCTCCACCATCCGGCGCCTGGGCGAGGACCGGTGGCTCGGCGTCGGCTGGCCGAAGGAGTACGGCGGCCGCGGCATGAGCCCGCTGGAGCAGTTCATCTTCTTCGACGAGGCGGCGCAGGCCGGGGTCCCGCTGCCGCTCATGGCGCTCAACACCGTCGGCCCCACACTGATGCGGTACGGCACCGACGAGCAGAAGGCCCACTTCCTGCCCCGGATCCTCTCCGGCGAGATCGATTTCGCCATCGGCTACAGCGAGCCCGACGCCGGCACCGACCTCGCCTCGCTCACCACCCGCGCGGTCCGCGAGGGCGATCCGGCCACCGGCCACTACCTCGTCAACGGGCAGAAGACCTGGACCACCAACGGCGACACCGCCGACTGGGTCTGGCTCGCCGTGCGCACCGATCCCAAGGCCCCGCCGCACAAGGGCATCAGCATCCTGCTGGTGCCGACATCCGACCCCGGCTACTCCTGCACCCCCATCACCACGCTCGCCTCGCACGACACCACGGCCAGCTATTACGAGAACATCCGGGTCCCGGCCGGCCGGCGCGTCGGCGCGGAGAACGAGGGCTGGAAGATGATCACCACCCAGCTCAACTTCGAACGCGTCACCCTCGCCGCGCACGGCTCCACTGCCATCCGCGCGCTGCGCGGTGTGCAGCGCTGGGCCGCCGACACCAAGCTCGCCGACGGCCGCCGCGTCATCGACCTGGGCTGGGTGCGCGGCAGGCTGGCCCGCGCCCACGTCAGGCTGGACGCCATGAAGCTGCTGAACTGGCAGATGGTCGACGCAGCTGCGCACTCCACCCTCACCCCGCAGGACGCCTCGGCGGTGAAGGTCTACGGATCCGAGGCGCGCCGCGACGCCTACGCCTGGCTGATGGAGGTGCTCGGCGCGGCGGGCCCGCTCAAGGAGGGATCGTCCGGCGCGGTGCTCCACGGTGAGCTGGAGCGCGGCTACCGCAGCAGCGTCGTCTTCACCTTCGGCGGCGGCAACAACGAAGTCCAGCGGGAGATCATCACCTGGATCGGCCTGGGGATGCCACGGGTCCGCCGCTGACCGCGCGCCACGCCGCCAAGCCCGTGGCGGTCTCCACCCTCCGCCGCCCGGCCGCCATACTGGACCGCGAGTCGGGCGCGCCCACCGGACGGGTCAGCGCCGCATCGTGTCGAGAGCGGTGGTGGGCGACAGGCGGAGCCAGGAACGGGGGCGGCTGCGGAGAATGGCTGAGACCAGGCTGATCCAGGGCCGGTACCGGCTGCTCGACCTGATCGGGCGCGGCGGAATGGGCGAGGTGTGGCGGGCCCGCGACGAATCGCTCGGCCGCCGTGTCGCCGTCAAGTGCCTCAAGCCCCGGGCGCCGCAGCGCGACGAGTCCTTCACCCGAATGGTCGAGGAGCGCTTCCGCCGTGAGGCGCGGGTGGCGGCAGCGCTCCAGCACCGCGGTGTGACCGTGGTGCACGACTTCGGGGAGGACGACGGGGTCCTGTTCCTCGTCATGGAGCTGCTGGACGGCCGCAATCTCAGCCAGCTGCTGGCGGACCGCGGGCAGCGGCCGCTGCCCGCGCACGAGGTCCTCGACATCGCCGACCAGGTGGCCGGCGCCCTCGCCTACACCCATGGGCAGGGCATCGTGCACCGCGACCTCAAGCCGGCCAACATCATGCGGCTGCCCGACGGCACGGTGAAGATCTGCGACTTCGGCATCGCCCGCCTCGGCCACGACATCGGCTTCACCGCCCGGCTCACCGGCCCCGGCAGCGGCATCCACATGGGCACCCCGCACTACATGTCGCCGGAGCAGATCGAGGGCGCGGCCATCGACCACCGCAGCGACCTGTACTCGCTCGGCTGCGTGCTGTACGAACTGTGCACCGGGGCTCCGCCGTTCGACCTCGGCGACACCTGGTCGATCATCGTCGGCCACCGCGACACGCAGCCGGCGCCGCCCCGCCACCACCACCCCGGGCTCCCCGAGCCGCTGGAACGCCTCATCCTCGACCTGCTGGCGAAGGAGCCCGAGGACCGGCCCGGGGACGCCGCCGCGCTGGCCGCTCCGATCACCGCCGCGCGCGCCGCCGACGGACACACCGGGGCGCCGTCCCGGCTGCCCGGCTGGGCCCGTGCCATGACCGCCGGACCCATTGCCGGGGCACACCTGGCGGGCGGCGCGCCCCTGCCGGCGGCCGAGGGGCTCACCACCACCTGGACCGGCCGCCGCAGCGCGGAGGTGCCGCTGCCGCTCACCGTGCCCGACCGCAGTCCGGATGTGCCGCTGCCGCTCACCGTGCCCGACCGGCCCCTCCCGCCGCCGGGGGCGGGCGAGGCCGACCTCGCCGAACGCCACCGCACCGGCCTCGGCCTGGCCCGGCAGGGCCGCTGGGAGGAGGCGCGTACGGTGCACATGTCGGTGGCCGAGGTGCGCGCCGCCGCGCTGGGCCCGGAGCACCCCGACACCCTCGCCAGCCGGTACGAGGTCGCGTACACCCTCAGCCGGATCGGCCGGCCCGGCGAGGCCCTGCACGAATACCGGATGGTCGCCGACGGCCGGGAGCGGAGACTCGGCCCCGACCATCCCGACACCCTCGCCGCCCGGCAGGAGACCGCGTTCGTCCTGGGCCAGCTGGGCCGCCACTTCGACGCCCAGCAGATCTACCGCGCGGTGCTCGAAACCCGCACCCGGATCATGGGCGCGGACCACCCCGAGACCCTGCGCTGCCGTCACAACCTCGCCTTCACCCTCGCCCGCCTCGGCCGGCCGGCGGACTCCTGCGCCATGGCCGGCGAGGTCGCCGAGGCCCGCGCCCGGGTGCTCGGCCCGGACCACCCCGACACGCTGGTCACCCGCCACGAGGTGGCGCACGCGCTGGGCCGGATGGACCGCTGGCACGACGCCCTGCGCGGCTACCGCCAGGTCGCCGAGGCCCGCGCCCGGGTGCTCGGCCCCGACCACCCCGACACGCTGGCCGCCCGCTACGAGATCGGCATCTGCCTGGGGCGGCTGGGCGACAGCGCCGAAGCGCTCAAGCTCTACCGCGAACTCGCCGACGACCGGACCCGCGCCCAGGGCCCCAGCCACCCGGAGACGCTCCGCGCCCGGCACGGACTGGGCGTCAACCTGGGGCGGCTGGGCCGCTGGGAGGAGGCGCTCATCGAAGCCCGGGACATCTGCGCCATCCGCGAGCGCACCCTGGGGCCCGATCACCCCGACACCCTGGTGAGCCGACGCGAGATCGCGGTCGCCCTGGGCTGGCTGGGCCGCTGGGCCGACGCGCTGAGCCTCTACCAGCAGGTGGCCCGGGCCCGGGAGCGGGTGCTGGGCGCCGACCACCCGGACACCCTCACCAGCCGCGGCGACGAGGCTCAGTGCCTGGAGCAGCTCGGCCGGCCGCATTAGGGGGTGTCCGATGGGTCTGCGCGGCGTCGCGACGCTCCCCCAGCTGACGCACCACTGCCCGTCCGCCGCCTGCTGTGCTAACCAGGAGCCATGCCAACGAGCGAGGCGTACGACGCAGTCATCGTCGGCGGCGGCCACAACGGGCTGGTCGCCGCCGCCTATCTCGCCCGCGCCGGGCGGACCGTGCTGGTACTGGAGCGGCTGGACCACACCGGGGGAGCGGCCGTCTCGACCCGCCCGTTCACCGGCGTCGACGCGCGGCTGTCGCGCTACTCCTACCTGGTCAGCCTGCTCCCGCCGAAGATCGTGCGCGACCTCGGCCTGCGCTTCGCCGTCCGCAAGCGCGCCGTCTCCTCGTACACCCCCACGGTGCGCGGCGGACGCCCCACCGGGCTGCTGGTGGACGGCGCGGCCACGGACCGGACCCGGGAGGCATTCGCCCGGCTCACCGGCTCGGACCGGGAGTACACGGCCTGGCAGCGGTTCTACGGCATGACCGGGCGGCTCGCCGCACGGGTCTTCCCCACCCTCACCGAACCGCTGCCGACCCGCGCCGAGCTGCGCGCCCGGATCGACGACGAGGCGGCCTGGCGGGCGCTGTTCGAACGGCCGATCGGCGAGGCCGTCGAGGCGGCGTTCACCGACGACCTGGTCCGCGGAGTGGTGCTCACCGACGCCCTGATCGGCACCTTCGCCGACGCCCACGATCCCTCGCTGCGGCAGAACCGCTGCTTCCTCTACCACGTGATCGGCGGCGGCACCGGAGACTGGGACGTGCCGGTGGGCGGGATGGGCGCGCTCACCGACGCCCTCGCCGACGCCGCCCGGGCGGCGGGCGCGCGGATCGCCACCGGCCGCACGGTCACCGCCATCGCCACCGACGGCACCGCCGCGGAGGTCACCTACCGGGACGCCGCGGGCGAGCATCTGGCCGCCGCCCGGCACGTACTGGTGAACGCCTCCCCGCGCCACCTGGCCGAACTCCTCGGCGAGCAGCCGGCGCACTCCACGGCGACAGGCGCGCAGCTGAAGGTGAACATGCTGCTGAGCAGGCTGCCCCGGCTGCGGGACACCGCGGTCGACCCCCGGGAGGCGTTCGCCGGGACCTTCCACATCGCCGAGGGGTACCGGCAGTTGGGCGAGGCGTACCGGCAGGCCGCGGCGGGCGAGCTGCCGTCCGCTCCGCCCTCGGAGATCTACTGCCATTCGCTGACCGACCCCTCGATCCTCGGCGCCGACCTGGTGCGCCGGGGATGCCACACCCTGACCCTCTTCGGACTGCACACCCCCGCCGAGCTCTTCACGGCCGACAACGAGGGGGCGCGCGCCACGCTGCTGGAGTCGACCCTCGCCCAGCTCGACGCGCACCTCGCGGAGCCGATCACCGACTGCCTGGCGCTCGACGCGGACGGCCGGCCGTGCATCGAGGCCAAGACACCGGTCGACCTGGAGCGGGAGCTGTGGCTGCCGGGCGGCAACATCTTCCACGGCGACCTCGCCTTCCCCTGCGCCGAGGAGGGCACCGGCCGCTGGGGCGTGGAGACCGCCCACCCCAATGTGCTGCTCTGCGGAGCGGGCGCGGTACGCGGCGGCGGCGTAAGCGGCGTCCCCGGCCACAACGCGGCCATGGCAATCCTGGAAGCCAGCTGACGCCCCGTCAGAAAAACCCTTCCGTTCGCACGCCCACTGCGGCACCCTGCCCCCATGCAGACCGAGCTGAGCCAGACGCTGGGCGCCGAACACGCCATCTTCGGCTTCACCCCCTTCCCCGCGGTCGCCGCCGCGATCTCCCGGGCGGGCGGATTCGGTGTGCTCGGCGCGGTCCGCTACCGCGCGCCGGAGGACCTCGCCCGGGATCTGGACTGGATGCAGGAGCACACCGACGGCAGACCCTACGGACTCGATGTGGTCATGCCCGCCCACCGGCCGGCGGAGGCGGCGGACATCACCGAAGAGGCCATCGAGGCACTCATCCCCGAAGGCCACCGGGCCTTCGTCCGCGAGACCCTCGCCCGGTACGGCGTGCCCGAACTCGCCGCGGACGAGGCGGGCGGCTGGCGCATCACCGGCTGGCTGGAGCACGTCGCCCGCGGCCAGCTGGACGTCGCCTTCGACTACCCGGTCAAGCTGATCGCCAGCGCGCTCGGGCCGCCGCCCGCCGATGTGGTGCGCCGCGCCCACGACCACGGCATGCTGGTCGCCGCACTCGCCGGCAGCGCCCGCCACGCCCGGCACCACCAGGAAGCCGGCATCGACATCGTCGTCGCCCAGGGCTACGAGGCGGGCGGCCACACCGGCGAGATCGCCTCCATGGTCCTCACCCCCGAGGTGGTGCGCGCCGTCGACCCGCTTCCGGTGCTCGCCGCCGGCGGCATCGGCACCGGCGAGCAGATCGCCGCGGCGCTCGCGCTCGGCGCCCAGGGGGTGTGGCTGGGCTCGGTCTGGCTCACCACCGACGAGGCCGAACTGCACTCCGAGGCGCTGAGCCGCAAGCTGCTCGCGGCCGGCTCCGGGGACACCGTCCGCTCCCGGGCGCTGACCGGCAAGCCCGCCCGCCAGCTGCGCACCGCCTGGACCGACGCCTGGGAGGACCCGGCCGGCCCCGACCCGCTGCCGATGCCGCTCCAGGGCCTGTTGGTCGCCGAGGCCGTCTCCCGTATCCAGCGGTACGAGGTGGAGCCGCTGCTGGGCACCCCGGTCGGCCAGGTCGTCGGGCTGATGACGACCCGGCGCCCCGTCCAGGCCGTCTTCGACGACCTCACCCGCGGCTTCGAGCGCGCCATCGACCGCGTCAACCGCATCGCCGGACGCAGCTGAGGAGGAACGCGAGGATGACGACGAGCGGGAACCGGCAGGAAGCCAAGGGGTTCTGGGCCAACGCGGCGGCGCGACCCGAGACCACGGCCCTGATCGCCCCGGGCGGCGAGGAGTGGACCGCCGCCCGGCTGCACGGCGACTGCAACCGGCTGGTCGCCGGGTTGCGCGCGGCCGGGCTGCGGCAGGGCGACGCCTTCGCGGTCGTCCTCCCCAACGGCACGGAGTTCATCACCGCCTATCTCGCCGCCGCGCAGGCCGGGTTCTACCTGGTGCCGGTCAACCACCACCTCACCGGACCGGAGATCGCCTGGATCGTCGGCGACTCCGGTGCCCGGGTGCTCATCGCCCACCAGCGGTACGCCGCCGCGGCCCGCCACGCCGCCGACCAGGCCGGGCTGCCCGCCGGCCACCGCTACGCGGTCGGCGAGGCCAGCGGCTTCCGCCCGTACACCGACCTCCTCGCCGGGCAGCCGGACACGCCCCCGGCGGACCGCACCCTGGGCTGGGTCATGAACTACACCTCGGGCACCACCGGCCGGCCGCGCGGCGTGCGGCGGCCGCTCGGCGGAAGGCCGCCGGAGGAGAGCCATCTCGGCGGCTTCCTCGGCTTCTTCGGCATCCGGCCCTTCGAGGACAACGTCCACCTGGTGTGCTCGCCGCTCTACCACACCGCGGTGCTCCAGTTCGCCGCCGCCTCCTTGCACATCGGGCACCGGCTGGTGCTGATGGACGGCTGGGCGCCGGAGGAGATGCTGCGGCTCATCGCCACCCACCGCTGCACCCACACCCATATGGTGCCGACCCAGTTCCACCGGCTGCTCGCCCTCCCCGAACGGACCCGGCGGGCCTACGACGTGTCGTCCATGCGGCACGCCGTGCACGGCGCCGCCCCCTGCCCGGACCACGTCAAACGAGCCATGATCGAGTGGTGGGGCGAGTGCGTGGAGGAGTACTACGCGGCCAGCGAGGGCGGCGGAGCGTTCGCCACCGCGGCGGACTGGCTGAAGAGGCCGGGCACGGTCGGCAAGGCATGGCCGATCAGCGAACTGGCCGTCTTCGACGACGACGGCAAGCGACTGCCGCCCGGCGAGGTCGGCACCGTCTACATGAAGATGAGCACCGGCGGCTTCGCCTACCACAAGGACGAGGACAAGACCCGCCGGAACCGCATCGGCGACTACTTCACCGTCGGCGACATGGGCCTGCTCGACGAGGACGGCTACCTCTACCTCCGCGACCGCAAGATCGACCTGATCATCTCCGGCGGGGTCAACATCTACCCCGCTGAGATCGAGGCCGCGCTGCTCAGCCACCCCGCGGTCGCCGACGCCGCCGCCTTCGGGATCCCGCACGACGACTGGGGCGAGCAGGTCAAGGCCGTCATCGAACCCGCCGAAGGCCACCGCGGCGGCCCGGAGCTGGCCGCCGAACTGATCGCGCACTGCGCGCGGCAGCTCGCCCGCTACAAGTGCCCCGCCTCGATCGACTTCCTCGCGCGACTGCCACGCGATCCCAACGGCAAGCTCTACAAGCGGCGGCTGCGCGAACCGTACTGGCAGGGCCTACGCTCGGACGGATGAGCGATCATGTGACAGTTCCAGGGGACACCACGGTTCCGATGGTTCAGACGGTGCGGGCGGGGGACACGACGCGGGCGGGCGGAGTCCGGCTCGCGTACCGCACCTGGGGCAGCCCCGGCGGCGCCACCCCGGTGCTGCTCCTGCACTGCCTCGGCGCCGACGGCGCCGACTGGGCGGCGGTGGCTCCCCGCCTCGCCGCCGACCGCCAGGTGTTCGCCCTGGACCTGCGCGGCCACGGAGCCAGCGACCGGCCGGGGGACTACAACCTGGAGCGGGTCCGCGACGACGTCCTCGGCTTCGCCGACGCACTCGGCCTGGCCCGGCTCGTCGTCATCGGCCACTCCTACGGCGGAGTGATCGCCTACTTGGTCGCCCAGCACCGCCCCGACCTGGTGGAGCGGCTGGTCATCGAGGACGCGCCGCCGCTGCTGCCACAGGACCCGCCGCTGCCCGTGCCCGACCCGCCGCAGGAGCCGCTGACCCTGGACTGGGCGGTCAAGACGCAGTTCACCGAGCATCGCAACGCGCCCGACCCGCTCTGGACGAGGCGGCTGGCGGACATCACCGCCCCCACCCTGGTGATCGCCGGCGGCCCGCAGAGCCATCTGCCGCAGGATGAGGTGGCCGAGCTGGCCGCCCGCGTCCCCGACGGCCGGCTGATCACCATCGACGCCGGACACCTGGTGCACGAGGCGCGGCCGGAGGAATTCCTCACCGCGGTGGTGGAGTTCCTGAGTTCCTGAGGCTCCCTGCCTGATCCCGCGTCCGCCCTCCCTCCCCCAGCTACCTCCCCCAGACTCCGTCCGGGGGTGCCCCCAGGGAGGTGCCCCCAGCCCACCACCGCCCTGCTACGGAAGGCTGCCGCGCGGCGCCTCCCCTTCCGCGGCCACCGCCCGGGCCCAGCGGTAATCCGCCTTGCCGCTGGGCGAGCGCTGGATGCGGTCGGTGAAGACGACGGTGCGCGGGATCTTGTAGCCGGCGAGCCGGGCGCGGCAGTGCGCCCGCACCGCGTCGGCGGTCAGTGGCCCGGCGCCCGCCCGGGGCTGGACGACCGCGGCGACCCGGCTGCCCCACCGCTCGTCGGGCACCCCCGCCACCAGCGCGTCGTACACGTCCGGATGGGCCTTGAGCGCCTGCTCGACCTCCTCCGGGAACACCTTCTCGCCGCCGGTGTTGATGCACTGCGAGCCGCGCCCCAGCACGGTGACCACGCCGTCCTCGTCGACCGTGGCCAGGTCGCCGAGGAGCACCCAGCGCTCCCCGTCCGCCTCGAAGAAGGTCTCGGCCGACTTCTTGGGGTCGTTGTGGTAGCCCAGCGGCACATGGCCGCGCAGCGCGATCCGGCCCGGTACCCCGACCGGCGCCGGCCGCCGGGTCACCGGATCGACCACCGTCGTACGGGCGTTGACGTGCAGCCGGAAGCCGTTGCGCGGCCCGGAGTCGTCGGTGGCGGTGCCGTTGAAGCCGGACTCCGAGGAGCCGAAGTTGTCGAGCAGCCGCACCTGCGGCAGCAGCGCGGTGAACTCGGCGCGCACGGTGTCCGTGAGGATCGCCCCCGAGCTGCTGACGACGAACAGCGAGGAGCAGTCGGTACCCTGGCACGGCCCGGCCAGCGCGTCGACGAGCGGCCGCATCATCGCGTCGCCGACCAGCGAGAGGCTGGTGACCCGCTCCCGGGCGACGGTCCGCAGCACCTCCTCGGGCGCGTAGCGGCGGTGCAGTACCACCTTCTGGCCGAAGTCGAAGGCGATGAAGGCGGTGAGGGTGGAGGTGCCGTGCATCAGCGGGGCGGTGGGGAAGAAGACCAGGCCCTCGCCGCCCTCCGCGACCCGCTGGGCCAGTTCCCGGGGGCGGCGCACCGGCTCGCCGGTCGGCGCGCCGCCGCCCAGCCCGGCGAAGAACAGGTCCTCCTGCCGCCACACCACGCCCTTGGGCATCCCGGTGGTGCCGCCGGTGTAGATGATGAACCGGTCGTCGGCGCGGCGGCGCGGGAAGCCGCGCTCGGGCCGGCCGGCGGCCTCGGCCTCGGCGAAGGGCACCGGTGCCGGGGCGGGTTCGGGCGTGTCCGGCGGCGGGGTGCCGACCCGGATCAGATGGCGCAGGGTGCGGGCCCTGGGCGCGGCGGCGGCCACCCTGGGGCCAAACTCCGCGTCGTAGACCAGCGCGGCCAGCTCCGCGTCCTGGTAGAGGTAGGCCAGCTCGTCGGCGACGTAACGGTAGTTGATGTTCACCGGTACGGCGCGGATCTTCAGGCAGGCCCAGAGGGTCTGCAGGTACTCCACCCCGTTGTACAGATGCAGCCCCACGTGCTCGCCCGGGCGGATCCCCGCCTGGCGCAGATGGTGGCCGAGCCGGTTGGCGGCGGCGTCCAGCCGGCCGTAGGTCAGTCGCCGGGTGGCCCCGCCGCCGGTGTGGTCCACGAAGACCAGCGCCTCACGGCCGGGGACCGTGTCCACGATCGACTCGAAGAGATCGGCGAGGTTGTACTCCACGGCTCCTCCTGGGGAACGGGAGCGGGGTTCCGGCGGTCATTAGAGCGTCGGGCGACCGCCGTGGGAAGAGCCCTCGCAAAGAAATCTGACTGACTGTCAGAAAACTATTGAAGTCGCTCCACGCCTCCTGCAACCTGCTCGGGTACCCGAGGACGGGAGGGCCGCCATGGGCGGAACCGAGCATGTGGCCGTGGAGCGGGCCGGGGCGACCCTGGTGATCACCCTGAACCGGCCGGAAGCCAGGAACGCGCTGTCCCTGCCCATGCTCGTCGGGCTCCACGACGGCTGGCTGGCCGCCGACGAGGACGACTCCGTACGCTCGATCGTCCTCACCGGCGCGGGCGGCGCCTTCTGCTCGGGCATGGACCTCAAGGCCCTCGCGGACGGCGGGCGGATGGCCGGTGAGGCCTACCGGGACCGGCTGGCAGCCGACCCCGACCTGCACTGGAAGGCGATGCTCCGCCACCACCGGCCGCGCAAACCGGTGATCGCCGCGGTCGAGGGCCCCTGCGTCGCCGGAGGCACCGAGATCCTCCAGGGCACCGACATCCGGATCGCCGGCGAGAGCGCCGTCTTCGGCCTCTTCGAGGTCCGCCGCGGCCTCTTCCCGCTGGGCGGCTCCACGGTGCGGCTGGCCCGCCAGATCCCGCGCACCCACGCCCTGGAGATGCTGCTCACCGGCCGCCCGTACACCGCCCGGGAAGCCGAGCGCATCGGACTGATCGGCCATGTGGTGCCCGACGGCACCGCGCTCGGCAAGGCTCTGGAGATCGCCGGGCTGATCAACGCCAACGGGCCGCTGGCCGTGGAGGCGGTCAAGGCCTGCGTCCACGACACGGCCGGACTCCCGGAAGCCGAGGGCCTCGCGCTCGAACTGGCCCGAGGCTGGCCGATCTTCGCCACCGCAGACGCCAAGGAGGGCTCCCGCGCCTTCGCCGAGAAACGCCCGCCCGTCTTCCGGCGCGCCTGACCGAGAGCGCGGAAGCCGCCGAGGCCGCCGTAGCCGCGGAAGCCGCCGAGGCCCGACAAGGAGCCACCGTGTCCGAACTCCTCACCGCCCCGCTCACCGTCGAGTTCCCCTTCACCCGCTCCCTCGGTCCGGTGCAGAGCGCCTTCCTCACCGGGCTGCGCGAGGGCACCCTGCTCGGGGTGCGGACCGGTGACGGCCGGGTGCTGGTGCCGCCGGTCGAGTACGACCCGGTCACCGCCGCCGAACTGCGCCAGCTGGTCGAGGTCGCTCCCACCGGCACCGTCACCACCTGGGCCTGGAACCCGGCCCCGCGTCCCGGACAGCCGCTGCCGACCCCGTTCGCCTGGGTGCTGGTCCGGCTGGACGGCGCCGACACCGCCCTGCTGCACGCCCTCGACGCTCCCGGCCCCGACGCCCTGCGCACCGGCATGCGCGTACGGGTGCGCTGGGCCGCGACGCGGCGCGGCGCCATCACGGACATCGCCTGCTTCGAACCGTACGAGGACCGGGACCACGAGGACCGGGACCACGAGGGCCGGGATCACGAGGACGGGGCCCACGGGGACCGGGCCGGAGAGGGCGAGAGCGGCACGGGAGCGGGCCCGGGCGAGGAGGCCGTGCCCAGGCCGCACAGCGGGCGGTTCGCCGACCCGGTCACCGCGATCACCACACCCGCCCGCCTGGAGTACACCTACACCCCCGGCCGCGCCCAGTCCCGCCATCTCGCCGCGCTCGCCGACCGCACCATCCTCGGGGAACGCTGCCCGGCCTGCCGGAAGGTCTACGTGCCGCCCCGGGGTGCCTGCCCCACCTGCGGGGTGGCCACCGGCGAGCCGATCGAGGTCGGCCCGCGCGGCACCGTCACCACCTTCTGCGTCGTCAACATCAAGGCCCGCAACCTGGACATCGAAGTCCCCTACGTCTACGCCCACATCGCGCTCGACGGCGCCGACCTCGCCCTGCACGGGCGGATCGGCGGCATCCCCTACGACCAGGTCCGGATGGGCCTGCGCGTGGAGCCGGTGTGGAGCGAGGGCAGCCGCCACCCCGACCACTACCGCCCCACTTCAGAGCCCGACGCCGACTACGACAGCTACCGGGAGCTGCTGTGAGCCGCCTCGCCACGGACCCCGCCACCACCGACGACGCCACCGCCGCCCCAGGCGCCGCCATCGACGTCGCGGTCGTCGCCTTCGCGCAGACCGACCACCGGCCCGCCACCCCGGAGGTCTCCGAGGTCGAGATGCTGATGCCGGTGCTGCACCAGGTGCTGGGCCAGACCGGCCTGACGGCCGGCGAGATCGGCTTCACCTGCTCCGGCTCCTGCGACTACCTCGCCGGGCGGCCCTTCTCCTTCACCATGGCCCTGGACGGCGTCGGCGCCTGGCCGCCGGTCGCCGAGTCCCACGTCGAGATGGACGGCGCCTGGGCCCTGTACGAGGCGTGGGTCAAGCTGCTCACCGGGCGGGCCGAGACCGCCCTGGTCTACGCCTACGGCAAGTCCTCGGCCGGCGACCTCCGCTCCGTCCTCACCCGCCGGCTCGACCCCTACTACCTCGCCCCGCTGTGGCCCGACCCGGTGGCGCTCGCCGCCCTCCAGACCCAGGCCCTCATCGACAGCGGCGCCACCGACGAGCCGGCCCTGGCCCGGATCGCCGCGCGCAACCGTGCCGCCGCCACCGGCAACCCGCACGCCCAGCTCGCCGGTTCCGCCACCCCCGATCGGCTCCTGGACGAGGACTACCTGATCCAGCCGCTGCGCCGGCATGACTGCCCGCCGGTCGGCGACGGGGCCGCCGCGGTGATCCTCGCCGCCGGGGACACCGCCCGGCGGCTGTGCGAACGGCCCGCCTGGATCCGCGGCATGGACCACCGCGTCGAGGCGCACTCGCTCGGCGTGCGGGACCTCACCGACTCGCCCTCCACCCGGC
This sequence comes from Streptomyces sp. JLBT605, assembly GCF_058215555.1. Classification (NCBI taxonomy): domain Bacteria; kingdom Bacillati; phylum Actinomycetota; class Actinomycetes; order Kitasatosporales; family Streptomycetaceae; genus Streptomyces; species Streptomyces sp. JLBT605. The sequence continues at coordinate 694,540 of NZ_CM177087.1, read as the reverse complement.
TCGCCGCCCGGCACGCGGGTCTCTTCGAGGCGCCGGTGGACACCGCGGAGCTGCATGCCCCCTTCACCGCCCAGGAGGTGATCCTCCGCCGGGCGCTGGACCTCCCCGAGGACGGCCCGGCCCGGGTCAACCCCTCCGGCGGGGCGCTGGCCGCCAACCCCATGATGGCCGCCGGACTGATCCGGCTCGGCGAGGCCGCCTCCGGCATCCACCGGGGCACCTCGGACCGCGCCCTGGCCCACGCCACCTCGGGGCCGTGCCTCCAGCACAACCTGGTGGCCGTCCTCGAAGCGGAGGAGACGCGATGAGCGCGGAGCCGGTGGCCGTCGTCGGGATCGGCCAGACCAAGCACAGCGCGGCCCGCGGGGACGTGTCCATCGCCGGACTGGTCCGCGAGGCGGCCCGGCGGGCCCTGGACGACGCCGAGTTGACCTGGGCGGACATCGACGCCGTGGTGATCGGCAAGGCTCCCGACTTCTTCGAGGGCGTGATGACCCCCGAGCTCTACCTCGCCGACGCCCTCGGCGCGGTCGGCAAACCCCTGCTGCGGGTGCACACCGCCGGCTCGGTCGGCGGCTCCACCGCGCTCGTCGCCGCCGACCTCGTCGCGGCCCGGCGCCACCGGACCGTGCTCACCCTCGCCTTCGAGAAGCAGTCCGAGTCCAACGCCATGTGGGGCCTGTCCCTGCCGGTCCCCTTCCAGCCGCCGCTGCTGGCCGGCGCGGGCGGCTTCTTCGCCCCGCACGTCCGGGCCTACATCCGGCGCACCGGGGCGCCCGACGGCATCGGCGCGCTGGTCGCCTTCAAGGACCGGCGCAACGCCCTGAAGAACCCGTACGCCCATCTGCACGAGAGCGAGCTGACCCTGGAGCAGGTGCGGTCCTCGCCGATGCTCTGGGACCCGATCCGCTACTCCGAGACCTGCCCCTCCTCCGACGGCGCCTGCGCGATGGTCCTCACCGACCGCGCCGGGGCCAGACGCGCGCCGCGTCCCCCCGCCTGGCTGCACGGCGGGGCCATGCGCAGCGAGCCGACGCTCTTCGCGGGCAAGGACTTCGTCTCGCCGCGCGCCGGCCGGGACTGCGCCGCCGATGTCTACCGGCAGGCGGGCATCACCGACCCGCGGCGGGAGATCGACGTCGTGGAGATGTACGTGCCGTTCAGCTGGTACGAACCGATGTGGCTGGAGAATCTCGGCTTCGCCGCGCCCGGCGAGGGGTGGAAGCTCACCGAGTCCGGGGCCACCGCCCTCGACGGCGACCTGCCGGTCAACCCCTCCGGCGGGGTGCTCTCCAGCAACCCCATCGGCGCCTCCGGCATGCTGCGCTTCGCCGAGGCGGCCCTCCAGGTGCGCGGAGAGGCCGGGGAGCACCAGATCGAGGGCGCGCGGACCGCGCTCGGCCATGCCTACGGCGGCGGCGCGCAGTTCTTCGCGATGTGGGTGGTGGGCGCCGCCCCGCCCACCGGCTGACCCGCCCCGCCGAGCCATCGTCCCGGCCCCGCCCCGGCGAGCTCTCTTACCACACCGGCCGGGGGATTTCCGGTGACCTGTCCGGGACGGTCGGCGATCGCTAGGGTGGGCGCGGACGACGAACAGGGAGGAGCTAGAGGACGTGGCCGACACCACCACCGAGCAGCGACCGGAAGCCGACAAGAAGCCGAAGCTGGACCTCACGGACGCCCAGTGGCGTTCCAGCAGCCAAGGGACGGGCGATGTGCAGATCGCCTTCGTCGAGGGCTTCATCGCGATGCGCGACGGCCGCCACCCCGAGGGCCCGGCCCTGATCTTCACGCCGGCCGAGTGGCGCGCCTTCGTGCTGGGCGCGCGGGACGGCGAGTTCGACCTCACCTGAGCGCGGTGCGAGCTGCCCGGGCACCCCGGGCAGCTCGCACACCCCTGACCGATCGGTCCCACGGGCCCGGTCAGGTGAGGACGACGCAGCCGCGCGCCCGCAGTGCGCGCAGGTGCTGATGGTCGTCATCGAGCCCCATCCAGCGCAGGTCGAGCTTCTCCAGCGACGGCAGCTCCGCGATCCAGTGCGGGAGTTCTGGCAGCCGGTTGCTCCGCAGGTCGACGTGGCGCAGCAGCGGCAACCCGCGCAGCGCCTCGGGCAGTGCGCCGAGGGCGTTCTCCCGCAGATCCAGATGGCGCAGCTCCCGCAGCCCGGCGGCGCTCCCCGGCAGGCCGGTGAGCCGGTTGCCGCGCAGCCACAGCTCCCGTAGCGCGCCGAGCCGCCCGATGCTCTCCGGCAGCTGCTCCAGCGCGTTGTGCTGGGCGCGGAGTTCGACCAGGGCGGTCATGCCGCCCAGCTCCGGCGGCAGCCGCTCGAGCCGGTTCTCGCCGACGTTGAGATAGCCGAGCCGGGACAGCCGGCCGATGGTGCCGGGCAGCCGGGTGAGCCGGTTGTCGTGCAGATAGAGGTAGCGGCTCAGCTCGGGCAACTCGCCGATCTCCTCCGGCACCTCGGTCAGCCGGTTGTGCCCCAGGTCCAGGGTGTGCAGCCGCCGCAGCCGGCCGATGCCGGGCGGGAGCGCGGTGAGCTGGTTGTCCGCGAGGACGAGCACCCGCAGCTCCTGCCGCCGCCACACCTCCTCCGGGACGCTGCCCAGCCCGGCCCGCCACAGATCGAGCCACTCCGCCGCGCGGTCCTCGGGCGCACCGGCTCCGCCCCCGCCGTCTCCGCCCGCGTCGGTGGGCCCGGCGGTCACGGCCAGGGCCCGAGGACGGGGAGCGGAGCCGTGCCGCTGTCCAGCCGCCCGGACACCTCACGACCCGACAGCCACGCGGCCAGATCGCCCAGTTCGCCCCGGACGGTCACCGGCTCGCCGTCGCCCTCGGCGGTGTGCCGCTCCGGGCCGTCGGTGGCCTCAAGGACCAGCCGCACCCCTTGGGGCGCCCGCACCGCCAGATGCGCCAGGGCGTGGCGGCAGAACTCCCGGGGCCAGTCGCCCGGACCGTAGCCGAGCAGCAGATCCGCCGAGTGGATCTCCAACTCCCGCCACCAGCCCAGCAAAGTGGCCCGCAGATCGGCGTCGCGGTAGCGGACCGGACGCGTCCAGTCCTCCGGCCCGACGGCCCGCCAGGCGTCCTCCGCCTCGACGAGCGCGGCAGTCACCGCCGCGCGCAACTCCTCCGCGGTGCGCCGGGACCCGGCCTCGATCCCGGCCGCGCGGGCCGGCCGTCCCCCGTCATATACGTCGATCAGCTCGCCGCGCAGCGCGTACCGGGCCTGCCGGGCGAAAGCCAGCCCGATGCCCTCGATATGGGCGAGCACATGGGCCCGGCTCCACTCCGGCAGCGCGCTCGGCTCCCGCACCGCGGCCTCGGTGAGCCCCTCCAGCAGGCCGGGCAGCCGGTCGTGCCCGGCCAGCACCGCACCGCGCAGCTCGTCGTCCGCCAAGATCACAGCAGCACCTCCCCCTCCATGGCTAATGGTTGGATCGTGAGAGTAGCATTAGCCTCATGCCGGATTCACCGCACTCTCCGCTCGCGCTCGCCCTCGCCGTCACCATCCGCCACGACGGGCACGGCGGTGTCGCCGACGACCTCACCGACGGCGCCGGACTCCACGCCTGGGTGCGGGAGCACGCCGAGGCGCTGCGTGCGGCCGGCTGGCCGGGCCAGGCGACCCCTGCCAAGGGCGAGGCGCCATCCGGCGAAGGGGGCCGCAAGGGGCGGGAGACCGGCGGGCTCGGGGCGGACGCGGCGGCACTCGCCGCCGTCCGCGAGGTGCGGGCCGCGGTCCGGGCGCTGTTCGCCCGCGCGGTGCGGCCCGGCCCGCCCAGCTCCGCCGACGCCCACCGGCTGCCGCCCGCCGACGCCGCGATCGCCCGGCTGAACGCCGCCGCGGCCCGCGTGCCGGCGGTGACCCACCTCGACTGGCCCGAGGACGGCGAGCCGGTGCTCCGCGCGGTGCGCCGGCCCGGCGCGTCGGATGGCGAGCTGCTGGCCGCCGTCCTCGCGCGCGAGGCCATCGCCTTCCTCGCCGGACCGCTGCGCGAGCAGCTGCGCTCCTGCCAGGCCCCGCGCTGTGTGCGGTACTTCCTCAAGGGGCACCCGCGCCAGGAGTGGTGCGGGCCGTCCTGCGGCAACCGGGCGCGCGTCGCCCGTCACCAGCGGCGGCACCGGTCCGACTCCTGACACCTCAGGCGATACCGCCCGCGGCCCGCGCTCCGCCGTCCGCCGCGGAGTCCAGGTCGCCCAGCGGGGTGAGGTCCGCCCAGGGACGTTGCCGTCCGCTGCTCACCGCGGCGACGCCCCGCTCGTCGTACCGCGAGGTGCTCAGGGACCAGGCCAGGCTGCCCGCCATCACATGGCGCATCCCGTCGACGTAGGCCGCCGCCTGGCTCCGCAGCTCGGCCGGGGCGCCGTCCCGGGCGAGCATCACGGGCAGTTGCGCGGCCAGTTCCTCGAAGAACCGGAACCGGGCATTGGCCAGCGCCGCGATGTGCCGCACCGCCGCGTCGAGGGTGCCGCCGTGCCGCTCCCGGCGCAGGATCACGCTGTTGTGGACCTCGCCGGCGGCCAGCTCCTTGTCCAGCGAGACGATGTCGTTGATGAAGATCACCACGTCGTCGGTGGCCTGGCGCATCAGGGTCAGCGGATAGCCCTGGTGCACCGCCTGGGGCAGCACCTGGCCGCCGAAGCGTTCATGCAGGTCGAGGCAGGGCTGCACGCCCACCGAGTGGCGCTTCACCGCCAGCAGCGCGTCCAGCGACTCGACGGGTCGCCCGGCCCGCTCCTGGGCCTCGCGTGTGTGGGCGCTGAGATAGCCGCACCAGTGGCGCCGGAAGCGCTGTCTCCACAGCTGGGGCATACCGGCGTTGATGCGGCGCCACAGATCGCGGAAGCTGTCCAGTAGGGGAGTGGAGGAAGCGGTGTCGTGCAGTCCGCTCCCGGCCGCGGGCTCCTCGGTGATCCGGATGACGCTGTCCACCAGCCGGGCGACCGCCTCCGGCCGGCAGCCCAGCTCCCCGTCGAACTGGTCGTCGAAGACGAAGAACCAGCCGTTGAGATCGTTGGCGAGGGCGAGTTCGGAGCCGGTGGCCCCGGGATAGAACAGCGCCGATAACCGGTCCAGCCGCTGGGCGTCGTACTCCGCGATCTCCGTCTCCCGGCCGAACACGCCGAAGCGGCGCAGCCATTGGATGGTGTGCAGCCGCGCCGCCTCCCCGTCCGGGCTGGCCGCCGTGGTCACCGGGATCTCGAGCAGTCCGGCCCGCTCGGCCAGGCCGGCCACCGCGGCCTGAGGTCGCACCGTCGTCGTGTTCATCTTGCCCCCGCTTGTCTCCGGCCCTGAGCGTCGCCTGAAATGAGCGCAATCGCGCCATGTTTCGCCCGCCGTCGCGCGGTCGTGCGCGGGGGCGCGATCCAATGATTGGTCGATAGTACGTACGTCGAATTGGTGTGTGCCAGGGTCCTGTGCCCGTGAGATTTCGGCCACGAGGGTGCTACGGAGTGTTCCGTAGGGATACGCTCAGCGTGACCTGCCGGGAGAGGACGCAACGTGGACGAGGGCGTGGCGAACAAAGCCCGACCGGGCCGGATGCTGGTCGAGCGGGATGCCGAACTCAGCGCGGTGGACGCCGTGTTGGCCGAGCTGGCCGACGCCGGGGAGGAATCCGGGGAGCCTCGCACCGGCGGAGTGATCGCGTTCGCCGGGCCGGCGGGCGTCGGCAAGACCGCCCTCCTGGGCGAACTGCGCCGCCGGGCCGCCGCCCGCGGCTGCACCGTGCTCTCCGCGCGCGGTGGCGAGCGCGAACAGGGCGTCGCCTTCCATGTCGTACGCCAGATCGTGCAGCCCGTCCTCGCGGCGGCCGGCGAAGCCGAACACCGCAAGATCCTCGGCAGTTGGTACGACATCGTCGCGCCCGCCGTGGGACTGGTCGTCTCCCGCGACGGCGGCGCCCCCGACCCACAGGGCGTCCGGGACGGCCTGGACTGGCTGGCCACCCGCTTCGCCGTCGAGTACGGACCGGTCGTGGTGATCCTCGACGACGCCCACTGGGCCGACACCGAATCCCTGGACTGGCTCACCGGGTTCGCGCCCCGCACCCAGGACCTGCCCATCCTGCTGGCCGTCGGCTACCGCCCCGAGGACCTGACCGCCGAGGCGGCGGGCTTCCGGCGCCTCGCCGAGCGCCAGGGCTCGCGGCCGCACGTCCTGGCGCCGCTCACCCCGGGCGCCGTCGGCCGCATGGTGCGCGCCACCCTCGGCGAGGATGCCGAGGACGGCTTCTGCCGCGAATGCTGGGCGGTGACCGGCGGCAACCCCTTCGAGATCGTCGAACTCACCGCCAAGATCCGCGACCAGGAGCTAGAACCCCGCTCCGCCAACACCGCCGAGCTGCGCGGGCTGGTCTCCACCGCCAGGGACAACGGCCTGATCGACCGGCTGGAGCGGCTCGGCACCTCCGCCGTCCGGCTCGCCTCGGCCATCGCCGTGCTCGGCACCGAGGCGACACCCGCGCTGGCCGCCAGCGTCTCCGCGCTCAGTGCCACCGAGACCCGCCAGCTGATCGGGCGGCTCCGCGACGCCCGGATACTGGCGCGCGGCACGCTGGGCCAGGACACCCTGGAGTTCCTGCACCCGCTCATCGCCACCGCCGTCTACCAGGCGATCCCGGCGGCCATGCGCGTCGCGATGCACGGCCAGGCCGCCACCGTCGTCGTCGACGCCGGACTCGGCGCCGCGGCCGCCGGACGCCACATGCTGGAGATGTACCCGGAGGCCGACTCCTGGGTGGTCGACCAGCTGCGCGAGGCGGCCCGCGACTACCTGCGGGCCGGCGCCCCGGAGGCTGCCCGCCGCTGCCTGGAGCGGGCGCTGCGCGAACCACCGAGCCTGGAGGACCGCGCCGCGGTCCTGTTCGAACTCGGCTGCTCCACCTCGCTCACCGCACCCGCCACCACCGTCAACCACCTGCGGGCCGCGCTGGAGGAGCCCGTCCTCGACCCGGCGCTCCGCGAGGCCGCCACCGTCCGGCTCGCCCAGGCGTACGGACACAGCGGACGGATGGACGAGGCCGCGCGGATCGTCGAGGACGAAGCCCGGCGCGCCACCGGCATCCGCACCCGGCTGCGCATGCAGGCCGAGCAGTTCATGTGGAACGCCTTCCGCGCCGACGAGGAGGACTCGCCCGCCCGCTCACGGCGGCTCGCCCGGCTGGTGGAGCACCTCGGCGACCGCGGTCTCCCCGAGCGCTACCTCCTCGGGCTGCGGGCCTGGGACGCCGTGGTGCGCGGCGAGCCCGCCACCACCGCCCTGCGGTACGCCGAGGAGGCGCTCGGCTCCGGACTCAGCTGGACCGGCGACGACTGGGGCTTCGAGGTCCCCATCCTGGTCGCCCTCACCTTCGCCTACGGCGACCAGCCCGGCCGGGCCGAGGCGCTGTTCCAGCGGGGCATCGCCGAGTGCGAGCGCAAGGGCTGGCGCGGCTCCCACCTCGCCTTCGGCCTCACCCTGCTCGGCTACATCCGCTACCGGCGCGGCCGGCTCACCGAAGCCGAGGAACTCGTCCGCGAGGGACTGCGGATCGCCGACCGGGTCGGCACCTCCACCCCGGCGCAGTGGGCCGCCGTCGGCACCCTGGTGCAGACCCTGCTGGCGCGCGGACGCGTCGCGGAGGCCCAGGAGGTGGCCGAGGCCCACGGCTACGACGGCACGGTGCCCAAGGCCGTGGTCTACCCCGACGCCCAGGCGGCCTACGGCGAGCTGCTGCTCGCCCGCAACCTGCACCGCGAGGCCCGCCAGCAGCTCGCCGCGGCAGGGCGGCGGCTGGACGGCCGCGGCATGCGCAACCCCGCCTGGTGCCCCTGGCAGCTGCACCTCTCGCAGGCGGTCGCGCTGACCGACCCCGACCAGGCCATAGAGCTCGCGGAGGAAGCGCTGCGCCGCGCCCAGCAGTTCGGCACCGCCTCCGCCATCGGCCAGGCCCTGCACAACGCCGCCTCGGTGGCCCGCGGGCCGGAGCGGATCAAGCTGCTGGCCGAGGCCGTCAGCGCTCTGGAGCGATCGCCGTCCGGCTACGACCTCGCGCTGGCGCTCGTCGACCACGGCGCCGCGCTGCGCCGCATAGGGCTCCCGCAGGAGGCCGGGGACCGGCTCTACCGGGGTCTGGAGGGCGCCCTGCAGTGCGGGGCCGATGCCCTGGTGCTGCGCGCCCGCGACGAGCTCTCCGCCGTCGGGCTGCGCACCCTCCCGCTGCACGCCGACGACACCGGCACCCTGACCCGGCAGGAGCAGGCCGCGGCCGAGCGGGCCGCCGCCGACGTCAGCGACGCGCGGATCGCCGAGGAGCTGGGGATCAGCGAGCAGACGGTGGCCCGGCTGCTGTCCGGCGTCTACCGCAAGCTGGGCACCAACCGCGCCGGCCTGCCGAAGGTCATCGAGATCGACGACGACGCCGGCTGGCGGTGCCGCTGACGCACCGCGATCGCGCCGTGGGTCGGGCCCCCGCCCGGTGCGGCGGTCGGCGGCGCCGGGCACGTACCATGTCCGCATGTCGTTCCTCCGCCGCCGCAGCGCCGCCACACCCACCGGCCCGGACTTCGACGTCCTGGCCATGGATCCGGGCGACTGGCCCGGCGATCTCGGTGCCGGGCTGCTGCCCGCGCCGGACGGCAGCTGCCAGGGCGTCTTCCTGCGGTACGACCTGTTCGGCGGCCGCGGCCCCGCGATGATCATCGGCAATCTGCCCGAGGGATCGCCGGCCCGGGAGCTGGCCGAGGGCCAGGTGCCCTTCGAGGTCACGCAGCTGCTCGCCGCGCTCGGCAACGACGAGCCGGTGCAGGTGGTCGATGCCGAGGACACACCCGTGATGCACGAGGACAACCTCCTCATCGTGCGCCGCATCAAGCTCTCCGAAAGCCGCATCTCCTGCGCCCAGTTCGACCGCAGCGACGGCGTGCTGGTCACCATCGCCAGCTGGGACCGGCCCATCACCGACGATCTCTACCGGCTGCTCAAGCCGCTGCCCGCGGAGATGTTCCAGCAGGGCTGACCGGCCTCCCCCTCGCACGCCCCGGACCCGCCCGGCGGGGGACCGGGGCGTCCGCGTTTCCCGGCCCGGCGTCCGCTCTTCCCCGGATCCCGCCAGGCTTTCGCCGGTCTTCCGCGCCCGTCGGCGACCGAACGTACGGTTCACGGAAGATTTTTCGTCTCCAGGGTGTTACCTGAGGGTAATTTCACCTGCTTGTATGTGCGCGTCACTTCCCCCACGTGTTTGAGGAGATGCCGTGCCGCATCCCATGCTCCGCCGTGCCCAGGGTGCCGCGATCGCGACCGCGCTGGCCGGAGCCGCCCTCGTGGCATCCACCCCGTCGGCCACCGCCACCACCGCGGACGCTCCCCGGTCGGCCGCCGCGGACACCCCCGGGCTGAACGTCCTGACCTACAACGTCTTCCTCTTCAGCAAGACGCTCTACCCGAACTGGGGACAGGACCACCGGGCCAAGGCCATCCCGCAGGCCGACTTCTTCCGCGGCCGCGACGTGGTCGTGCTCCAGGAGGCGTTCGACAACTCCGCATCCGACGCCCTCAAGGCGAACGCGGCCACCGACTACCCGTACCAGACACCGGTCATGGGCCGCTCCAAGACCGGCTGGGACGCCACCGGCGGCAGCTACTCGTCCACCACCCCCGAGGACGGCGGCGTGACCGTCCTCAGCAAGTGGCCGATCGTGCGCAAGGAGCAGTTCGTCTACAAAAACGCCTGCGGCGCCGACTGGTACTCCAACAAGGGCTTCGTATACGTCGTGCTGAACGTCAACGGCACCAAGGTCCATGTGGTCGGCACGCACGCCCAGTCCACCGACCCGGGCTGCGCCGCGGGTGAGGCCGCGAAGGTCCGCAGCCAGCAGTTCAAGGAGTTGGACGCCTTCCTGGACGCCAAGGCCATCCCGGCCGGCGAACAGGTGATCGTCGCGGGCGACTTCAACGTCGACTCCCGCAGCCCCGAGCACGCGACCATGCTCGCCGACGCCGGCCTGGACGACGCCGAGCGCACCGGCCACCCCTACTCCTTCGACACCCAGGACAACTCCATCGCGGCCGAGCGCTACCCCACCGACCCGCGCGAAGACCTCGACTACGTGCTGCACCGGCAGGGCCACGCCCGCCCCGCCACCTGGCACAACGAGGTGATCAAGGAGCAGTCCGGGCCCTGGACGGTCTCCAGCTGGGGCAAGGAGTACACCTACACCAACCTCTCCGACCACTACCCGGTGACCGGCTCCTGAGCCGCCGGTAGCCGACAGGTGACGGTCCGCGGGTGCGCCAGCCGGCGCCCCGCGGGCCGTCACCCGCCACCGCTCAGCCGCCCGAGCGCCGTACCGTCACATCGGCGGCCTTCACGAACGCCACCCGGTGCCCGAACTGCACCTGGAGGTACGTCTCCTGACCCCGCACCACCCGGTGCCCGGCCGGGTCGAAGGTCGTCGCCCACAGATACTCGCCCTGGGTCCGCAACCCCAGCGCGTACTCCTGGCCCGCCGGCAGCTTGTACGGCAGCGGGGAGACGGCCTGCACCGGCACCTCGGCCGGATACGCCTCCTTCTCCGGGTAGGCGCGCCCGTACACCGGGACCTCGGCCGCCCCTTCCTTCGGGGTGACCACCAGCCCCTTGCCGTCCACCGCCGTCGGCTGCTTCCGCGGGTTGTGGAACCACGCCTTCTGCCCCAGGTACCAGACCGCGGTCCAGTCGCCCGAGCGGTCCGCCACCGCGAACCGCTGGCCCGTCGAGGCGCGGGCACCGGTGTCGTTGACCCCGGTGGTCGACGGGCTGCCGTCCGGCCGCAGACCGATGTCCTTCACGAGCGGGGACTCCTCGCTCGGCCCGGTGTGCAGCCGCACCGCGCCCGAGCCGTGCGGATCGCAGGGCTGCGCCGGCTTCACACATCCGGTGTAGACCGGCTCGTGCTCGTCGTACTCCGGACGGATCGTCACCAGCCCGCCGTGCGGCCCGGCCGTGCGGTGGAACGGGGCGCCGAGCAGGGTGAAGTAGTGCGCCCAGTCCCAGTACGGGCCGGGGTCGGTGTGCATGCCCCGGATGGTCGCCGTGGTCGTGCCGGGCACGTTGTCATGGCCCAGGATGTGCTGCCGGTCCAGCGGGATGTCGTACTTCTTCGCCAGATACCGCACCAGCCGGGCCGAGGTGCGGTACATCGCCTCGGTGTACCAGGCGTCCGGCGCGGCCAGGAAGCCCTCGTGTTCCAGCCCCACCGACTTGGCGTTCACGTACCAGTTGCCCGCGTGCCAGCCGACGTCCTTGGTCGGCACGTGCTGCGCGATGTGACCGTCCGCCGAGCGGAGGGTGTAGTGCCAGGACACGTACGTCGGATCCTGCACCAGCTTGAGCGTGGTCTCCCAGGAGCCCTCTGTGTCATGGATGATGATGTAGTCGACGCGCTGCGAGACGGGGCGGTCGCCCTTGTCGTGGTTGCCGTAGTCGCCGCCGCCCAGGTCCTCGTAGGGTGCCGGGATCCATTCGCAGGCCACGTGCCTGGGGCACTCGACGTTCCCGTCGCGCTCCCGCCGGGGCAGCCCGAGCGACCGCAGCAGCCCGGTCCGGGGCGCCAGCCCCGGGTCCGCCGCCAGCACCACCCGCTGGCCCGCGTCGGTGGTGCGCCGCTCGCCGCCGCGCATCACCGCGAAGACGTCGTCGGCGAAGACCGCCGCGGTCTCGGCGTCGGACGCCCCCGAGTAGCCCGCCACCGCGGCGTACCAGTCGGCGGGATCCCCGCTCAGCGGCAGCCCCAGCTCGCGCTGGCGTTCGGCCAGCAGCGCCGCGCCGCCGCGCACATTGGCGGTCTGGTCCTGGCGCAGCTCCCGGGCGGACAGCCCGGTCAGCCGGGCGGCCCGGTCCAGGGTGCGCAGCCGCGCCGGCATCCTGGCCGGCTCGGGCAGCTCGGCGACGACGGCCTTCACCGCCCGCGCCGCGTCACCGCGCGCGTCCTCCGCGCCATGGCTGTGGTGCGGCGCCTCGGCCAGCGCGGTGCGCGCGTCGGTGAGGTGCATCGGGCCGTAGCCGCCGGTGACGCTGGGGGCGCCCTGGTGCCCGTCCCAGCGGGACTCCAGATAGGAGACGCCCAGCAGCACACTCCGCGGGACGTGGAACTCTTCGGCTGCGTCCGTGAACGCCTCCTGGAGCGCGCCGGTCCGCGGCTGCCCGGCGGTGGCGGACGGGGCCGCGGAGAGGAGGGGCAGCAGCAGCGCCATGCCGGCGACGGCGCCCGCGGCCCGCAGCGCCGGCGTGCGCCGCACCGCTGGGATGCGTGTTCGTGCCTGGGGGATACCTCGCAATGCGGCCTCCTCGGGTTGGGGCGTGCCCGGGCACCGCCCAGCCGTGGCTGGGGAGTGGTGAAGCGTGCGGGGTCGAACGCCCTAGAGGTATCCGCTGCCAGACGTCTCGTCAATCATCTCCGGACCTGCAAAATGCACACGTCCGGCCCGTGCCGGCTCCTTTCCCGGCACGGGCGCTGGGCCTGCGGCACGTCACTGGTCCAAACCGGTGACGTGCCGTCATCCCCTCATCGGGTGCCGACCGCGGCCCGCACCGCACGCCGTGCCATCGCGCAGTCGTCATGGAGCCGGCGCAGCAGCAGCCGCTGCTCCTCGCCCGCCCCGACCGTGCCCGGCGCGAGTGGGGCGGGGTCGGTCATGGTGCGGTGCACGGCCGTCTCATAGGTGCGGATCTCGCGGGTCAGCACCAGCATCAGGTTGACCAGGAAGGCGTCCCGCGCCGCCGGCCCCTCGGTCTGGGCGAGGGTGGCGATCTGCCGCCGTGCCGCCGGGGCGTCGCCGAGCGCCGTCCACAGCGTCGCCAGGTCGTACCCCGGCAGATACCAGCCCGCGTGGTCCCAGTCCACCAGCACCGCGCCGGCGGGGGAGAGCAGGATGTTGTTGAGCAGTGCGTCGCCGTGGCAGAACTGCCCCCGCCCCTGCCGGCCCGGCGCGTGCGCCAGCCCGTGCAGCAGCTTCTGCAGATCACCCATGTCCCGGTCGGTGAGTAAGCCCAGCTCGTGGTAGCGGGAGAGGCGGGCGGCGTAGTCGATCGGCGCGTCGAACCGGCCGGCCGGCGGCCGCCAGCTGTTGATCCGGCAGATCGCGCCGAGCGCGGCCCGGATGTCCGCCCTCGGCGGCGGCTCGACCGGATACCGCTGGAGAGCCGCTACCCGGCCCGGCATCCGCTCGATGACCAGCGTGCAGTTCTCCGGGTCCGCGGCGATCAGCCGGGGGACGCGCACCGGCGGCCGGTGCCGGACGAACGCACGGTATGCCCCTATTTCGTGCCGGAATCGCTCCGACCAGGCGGGCGAGTGGTCCAGCAGGCACTTGGCCACCGCCGTTGCGCGCCCAGTGGTGCCGACCAGAAGTACGGATCGTCCGCTCCGACGCAGCACCTGAACGGGGTTGAACTCCGGGCAGATCCGATGCACCGACGCGATCACGGTGCGCAGCTGCGCCCCCTGCGGGCCGGACAGGTCAAGCCGTCCGCTCAGCGACTGCGGCCCGAGCCCCGGGGCCCGTCGCACCCGCCCGCCATGAGTGGGGTCGAGGTAAGGGCCGCCGCCGGTGTGCGGGCGGTGCGGCCGAGTTGGAACGGACACGGAGGACGATGCTGCGTACATGGGCAATACAGATCCCTTCGTGTGCCGACGAGTGGTGCGCTCCCGGCCCCGGGTGGTCCGCACCCTGGGGAATGCGGCCCGGACGCCGGGCCGGGTGGCGCGTTCCTACACCACACCCCCGAGCGGGTGGCACACCATCTGGCGGACCCTGGCGAACCCTGGCGAATAGTCGCCTGGCCCGTGACAGGCCGTTAGTGTCGAACCAGCCGAGGAACCTGGGGGCTTGACGTGACAAGGGAACCCAACGCCCGACTCGCGGACCTGTTCGGCCTGGCCGGCTGGTCCAAGGGTGAGCTCGCGAGACTCGTGAACCGGAAGGCGGCGGCCATGGGCCATCCGCAGCTGGCGACCGACACCTCCCGGGTCCGGCGCTGGATCGAGACCGGTGAGACGCCGCGTGATCCCGTGCCCAAGGTTTTGGCAGCCCTGTTCACCGAGCGTCTCGGTCGTGTTGTGACCACCGAGGACCTTGGATTCGGGCGACAAGGGCGTACCGGGAGAGGGCCGTCCGGCGACGGCCTGCCCTGGGCACCCGAGCGTGTGGCCGCGGTCCTCACCGAATTCACGGGAATGGACCTTATGTTCAACCGACGCGGCTTGGTGGGCGCCGGCGCAGCGCTCGCCGCAGGCTCAGCACTCAGCAGCGCCATGCACGACTGGCTGCACACCGACCCGGCCCTCGCCGCCGACACGCCCCGTCTCGACGATCCCCTCTTCGCCGACCAGGCGAGCTTCGACCGCTACGAGGCGGCGCCCGTCGGCTCCCAGGAGATCGACGCGCTGGAGCGCTCGGTGGAGGTCTTCCGCGCCTGGGACGCGGCCCGTGGCGGCGGACTCCAGCGCAAGGCGGTGGTCGGCCAGCTCAACGAGGTCGGAGGGATGCTCTCCTTCCACCATCCCGACCATCTCCAGCGCAGACTATGGGGGGTGGCGGCCAACCTCGCGGTGCTCGCCGGCTGGATGTCGCACGACGTCGGCCTGGAGCCCACGGCCCAGAAGTACTTCCTCATCGCCACGCACGCGGCCCGCGAAGGCGGCGACCGGCCGCGTGCCAGCGAGGCACTCTCCCGGGCCGCCCGGCAGATGGTGCACCTGGGCCGTCCCGAGGACGCGCTGGACCTGATGAAGCTGGCCAAGGCCGGGGCGGGGGAGCAGACCCTGCCGCGCACCCGGGCGATGTTCGCCACCATCGAGGCGTGGGCCCAGGCGTCGATGGGGCAGAGTCAGGCGGTGCGCCGCACCCTGGGCGAGGCCGAGGAGCTGTTCGTCTCGGACAAGACCGATGTGCCGCCGCCGAGTTGGATGCAGCTGTTCAACGAGGCCGATCTGCACGGCATGGAAGGGCTGGTCTACCGCACCCTGGCGGAGCACGAGCCGGCGGTCGCGACCATCGCGCACAAGCACGCCAAGGAGGCGCTGGACATGCGGGAGAACGGCCGGGGCCGTTCGCAGATCTTCGACCACATCTCGATCGCGTCCGCGTGCTTCATCGCCGACGACCCGGAGCAGGCCGACCGGTACGCACGCATGGCGCTGCTGTCGATAAAGGACAACTCCTCGCACCGGACCTGGGACCGGCTACGTGAGATGTACCGGCTCACCGCGCAGTACGCCGGCTACCCCAGGATCAAGGAACTGCGCGAGGAGATCCAGCTGGCGATGCCGAAGGGGCAGGGGCCGACCAGGAGCGCCACGGTGTAGCCGGGGCGCCGGCGGCCGGGATGCCGTCGGCTGCCGGTCGGATGGCGGTGACGCGCCGGTCAGGTGTCGGCCAGGCGCGACAATGGTCGACAAGGTGGCGGTCAGGATCGCTCGCGGTCGGCCACGAGTCGGTCAGTCGGGAATTCGCGCGATCAGCACGCAGGCGTCGTCCTCGCGCTCCTCGTCGCCGAACGCCTCGACCACGGTGCGGACGCAGTCCTGGGCGCCGCGCGCCGCGGTCAACCGAGGTGCGAGCTCCAGCAGGCGCTCGGCCCCCGTGTCCGCGTCCATGTCGAGGCCGCGCGGCGAGAGTCCGCCGGTGTGCAGCACCAGCAGATCGCCGGGCAGCAGCTGCTCACTGCGCTGGTCGTAGGCGGCGCCGGAGGTGGCGCCGAGCAGCACGCCGTCCGGCGACTGCAGTGCGCGCCCCGTCCCGTCGCGGAACAGCAGCGGGGCGGGGTGCCCGGCCTGCGCCCAGACCAGGGTGCGGTCGGCCGGGTCGTAGATCCCGCAGACGGCGCTGCCCAGGGCGGGCTGGGAGGCGGTGTCGAGCAGTTGGTTGAGCCACCCCATCAGCGGCCCCGGCTCGATGCCGGCGACCGCCATCCCGCGCACCGCGCCGAGCAGCATGGCCATGCCGGTCGTCGCGGCCACGCCGTGTCCGGTGAGGTCGCCCACGGTCAACAGGGTGCGTCCGCCGGGGAGTTGGAGGGCGTCGTACCAGTCGCCACCGATCAGCGCGCTGCTGGCGGAGGGGAGGTACCGGGCGGCCAGGTCCAGGGCCGGTGAACCGCCGTGCGGGTGCCGGAGGGCGCCGCGCCACGGCGGCAGCACGGTCTCCTGCAGCTCGACGGCGATCCGGTGCTCGGTGCGCGCGATCTGCCGCTGGCGCTGGAGCGAGTCCCGTGACTCGTGGACCACGCGCTGGCTGCGGCGCAGCTCGCTGACATCGCGCAGCACCGCCCACATCGAGGAGGTGCAGCCCTCGGCGTCGAGGACCGGCTCGCCGACCATGTGCAGCGTGCGGATGCCGCCGTCAACACGCTGCACGCGGAATTCACCGTCGATCGGCTTTCCGTCCACCAGGCAGCCGGTGACCAGCCCGGTGAGGATCGGCTGGTCCTCGGGCACCAGCCAGGACGGAAGCTCGTCCAGGCTGAGGCCGCCCTCCGCGGGGGACCGGCCGAAGATCGCACAGAGCTCGTCGGACCAGGTCACCTCGTCGGTGAGGAAATTCCACTCGGCGCTGCCGACGCGGGTCTGCGCCGCCGGACGCTCCGCGGGCTCGCAGGAGGAGGTGAGCCGGTCCCACTGCGCCTCCGGCTCGGGTGGGTCGCCGGGCAGCCCCTCGCGCAGCTGGCCGAGGTGGGAGCCCAGGTCGTCGAGGTGGTGCACGGCCAGGTCGCACAGCGCGCGCCGCCAGCGCAGCCGCGGGTCGTCCAGCTCGGCCAGGCCGCCGGCTCTGGTGTCCCGCCGGACCGCGTCGATGCCGCCCCGCAACTGCCTGGTCTGCGAGATGAGCGCATCGACCATGCCGCTCTCGGGCGGCTGGGCGGCGGGGTGGTCCGCAGAGCGAGGGGACGGCATGACGTACTCCGATACAGGGCGCGGCGCGGCCAGTGGAGGCGGAAAGGACCGGTTACGACTGTTGCACAGGCTGCGACATCGCGTAAGGGATTCCGCAATACCCGATACGGTGGTGCTTTTGGCATATGCCACCGGCCTTCCTCTGGCAACCCGGCGAGAGCTTGGCGGAACAAGTCACTCCGGTAAGCTGCGGCGCTCGGGAACCCGCAGCTCATTGCCGTTCATCAGGCATACCACGGCCGGACACCGGCAAGAATGCCGGTCGACGGAAATCCCGTTGCCAGCGAAACTCACCGCACCGGATGCTGACCTCATGTTCGATCCAGACATAGCGCCCAGCGGCACCTTGCTCGGCCTCCTGCAGCGAGGCCGTGGCGACGGGACCCTGCATGCCCTCGCCGCGCCGCGGGCCGAGGCGCTCGCGGCACTGCACCACTGCGTGCTGCACGACCCCCGCCGCGACTGGCAGGTCGAGAACCGCTCGCTCTACTACGCGCGCCTGTGCATGGACCTCCAGTGCGGACTCGACCGAATCGAACAGCATCTTTTTCACCCGGACGATCTCCTCGACACCGAGGAGGAGCGCACCGGACTCGCCCTCTCCGTGCTCGGCCACCTCGCCTCCTACGGTCGGCAGGACGCGCTGCTGCTGCTGCGCCGCTACGCCGCCACCGGCGCCAACTGGGCCTGGGCCCTGGACGAGCTGGCGCTGCGCGACGACGACGCCGGGCTGCGCGCCCTGGCCCCCGCCGTCCTGGCCAGGTTCCCGGAGACCCCCGAGGGCGACGCCGAGCTGGCCGCGGCCGCCCGCGGCGCCTATGAACCACGCCCCTGGCGGCTGTGGGCCGACGACCCGCTCCACGGCGCCCGGGTCCGCGCGGCCCAGGAGCGCGGCGCCTTCGACCGCTGGCAGCGCCAGCTGAGCCCGGCCGGGCCGCGCCCCGGCTGGAGCGTCCAGGACGTCCTGCGGTGGGCGCAGGCCGACCACGACGTCCTGCCCGGAGCGCGCCGCCACGAGGCCGCCGCCCGCTGCCTGGCCGCGGTGGCCGGCCCGGAGGACCGCCCCGAGCTGCTCGCCGCGGCCACCGCGGGCCCGGACACCGCTCGCGCCGCCGCCCTGCGCTACCTCGCGGAGGTCGGCGACCCGGAGGTGCTCGACCTCATCGAGGCCGCCGCCACCGAGCCTGCCGAGGAGTTCCTCACCCAGGCCGCCCTGACCGCCTTCGAGCGCATGCGCAGCGTCGCCGCGCTCGACCGCGCCCGGCTGTGGGCCCAGCGGCCCGACGCGCTCGGCGACGCGGCCGCCGCGATGCTCGCCTGCCGCGGCGGGCAGTACGACTCCGGCCCGGTCCTCGCCGCGCTCCGCCGCACCGTGCGCGGCGCCGGCCCCGACGCCCCGGCGCTGTGGGCGCTGGTGGAGGGCGCCGGCCGACTGGCCATCGGCTGCGCCGCCCCGGTGCTGCGCCACATCTACCGCGAGACCTCCTCCTCCCAGCTGCGCGGCCGCGCAGCCCAGGCACTGGCCGCCACCGACCCCTCCTTCGCCGCCGGCTTCGCGGTGGAGTGCCTCTGGGACTGCGAGGAGACCACACGCGAAGTGGCCGCCCGGCACGCCGCCACCGCGGACACCCGGGTCGTCGACCAGCTCCGCAGGCTCGCCACCGACCCGGCCGAGGAAGCCGAGGTCCAGACGGCGGTGCGCAGCCGCATCGGTCCCGAGGCGTAGCGCCTCGCGGCGAGCGGCCGTCGGGGTGCGGCGCGGCCCCGCGAAGCGCTGCCCCGCCCGGTACCGTGCGTCGCAAGGGCCACTCCCTGCGGGAGCACGCTCCCTGCGAAGGGGCGCGGGGCCCGGCCCTCGCCGTCCTCGGGCCGGCCCGGCCGAACGCCGCCGCCCCAGTACGCGCCTCCGGGCCCCGGCCGTCCTCGCCCCCCGGCGCGTGCCTTGCGCCCATGCGTCGTGGCTCGCAGGGCAGGGACGGATCCTGAACGTGCGGCGGGCCGCCGCACTCCGCCGGCACCTGCCGGGGACGCTCGGCGCGCCGGTCGGCTGCCGCCGGCGGCACGGGTGCTTCCGCCGGGCGCGGACCGGGCCCGTCCGGTACGCCCGGGCGGTCCTGGTATCGGCCGTCGCGTCCGGGGGGCGAGCGACCGCGGGGACGAACGCTCATGGGACGTTCCCCGGGCGGACAGATCCACGCCGCCGGGGCTACCCCTGGTGCGCCGACAACACGGTTATGCGTGTCGCCATAGTGACCGAATCCTTTCCGCCCGACGTCAACGGTGTCGCCCACTGCGCCCTGCAGACCGCCCGCCATCTCCAGCGGCGAGGCCACCATCCCCTGGTCATCGCCCCGGCCGGCGCCCAGGACCCGCCGCCGGAGGGCACCGCCCCCGGTCCCTGCCCGGTTGTCCGTATTCCATCGCTGCCGCTGCCCGGCTATCCGCAGGTGCGGGTCGCGCTCCCCAGCCGCCGCCTGGCGGCCGCGCTCACCGCGCACCGCACCGAGCTGGTCCACCTCGCCAGCCCCTTCGTGCTGGGCGCGCGCGGCATGTCCGCCGCGCTGCGGCTGGGCATCCCCGCCGTCGCCGTCTACCAGACCGACCTGGGCGGCTACGCCCGCACCTATCTCGGCACCGGCGAGAACGCCGCCTGGCGGCGGATCCGCGCCGTGCACACCGCCGCCGACCGCACCCTCGCCCCCTCCAGCGCCGCCGCCCAGGACCTGGCCGACCGGGGCGTTCCACGGGTCGCACTGTGGCCGCGCGGGGTGGACACCGAACGCTTCCACCCGCGGCGCCGCGACCCCGAGCTGCGCCACACTCTCGCCCCCGGCGGGGAACTCCTCGTCGGCTACGTCGGCAGGCTCGCCCCGGAGAAGAGCGTCCACCTGCTGGCTCCCGTCTCCACCCTTCCGGGGGTACGGCTGGTGGTGGTCGGCGACGGCCCCAGCGAAGCCGCGCTCCGCCCCGCGCTGCCCGGCGCCCTCTTCCTCGGCCGCCGCACCGGAACCGAGCTCGCCCGGATCTTCGCCTCACTGGACGTCTTCGCGCACACCGGGGCCCAGGAGACCTTCTGCCAGACCGTGCAGGAGGCGCAGGCCAGCGGCGTGCCGGTGATCGCCCCCGCGGCGGGTGGCCCGCTGGACCTGGTCAGCCACGGACGGACCGGCCTGCTGGTGCCGCCCGGCGACGCCGACGCGGTGCGCGACGCGGTGTCCCTGCTCGCCGCCGACCCACGGCTGCGCGCCCGGCTGGCCCGCCAGGGCCGGGCAGCGGTGGCGGGGCGCACCTGGACGGCGGTCGGCGACCAGCTGATCGACCACTACACCGAGGTGCTGTCGGCACGGACGGCGGTGGCGGCATGACCACCGGCCATTCCACCGGCCACCCCTCCCGCCATCCCTCGCTTCGCATCGTCCGGCTCGCCAACTTCGTCACCCCCGCCTCCGGCGGGCTGCGCACCGCCCTGCGCGAGCTGGGCGCGGGCTACCAGGCGGCGGGCCACACGGCGGTGCTGATCGTGCCGGGCGAGCGGGCCTCGGACCGGCACACCCCACAGGGCCGCGTCATCACCCTGCCCGGCCCGGCCATCCCCGGCACCGGCGGCTACCGGCTGCTCACCGACCGGCGGCGAGTGACCCGGCTGCTGGAGGGCCTGGCACCGGACCGGCTGGAGGTCTCCGACCGCACCACCCTCCGCTGGACGGGGGAGTGGGCCCGGCGCGCCCGGGTGCCCGCGGTGATGGTCTCCCACGAGAGCGCCGACGGCGTGCTGCGCGCCTGGGGCGTGCCCGAGGCCGCGGCGCGCCAGGTCGCGGACCGGCTCAACTCCCGGACCACGCTGGCCTATTCGCGGATCGTCTGCACCACGGAATGGGCGGCGCGGGAGTTCCTCCGGATCCGCGCCCGCAATGTCGTCCGCGCACCCCTCGGTGTCGACCTCGGCCACTTCCACCCCGAGCGGCACAGCGCGGCGCTACGAGCCCGGCACCTGCGGGGCGGATCGGCGCTGCTGCTGCTCTGCTCCCGGCTCTCACCCGAGAAGCGGCCCGGGCGCGCGCTGGACGCGCTCGCCGAACTCCGGCGCCGCCGGGTGGCCGCCCGGCTGGTGGTCGCGGGCGACGGCCCGCTCCGCGCCCGGCTGGAGGCCCGGGCTCAGACGGAGAGCCTGCCGGTCGCCTTCCTCGGTCATCTGGCCGACCGCGCCGCGCTGGCAGCCCTCCAGGCGAGCGCGGACATCGTGCTCGCGCCCGGGCCCGCGGAAACGTTCGGGCTGGCCGCGCTGGAGGCCCTCGCCTGCGGGACGCCGGTCGTGGTCAGCGAGGTGTCCGCGCTGCCGGACATCGTCGGTGGGGCGGGTGAGACGGCGGCGGACAGCGGCACCGCCTTCGCGGACGCGGTCGAACGGCTGCTGGACCGCCCGGCGGACGATCGCCGCGCGGCTGCCCGCACCCGCGCCGAGTGCTTCGGCTGGCCCGCCGCCGTGGCCGCCTTCCTCGCCGCCCACGACGCGCCGCCGGCTGTCCTGCCGGCGGGTGCGCCTCCGGCCGCCGCCTCGCGCTCAGCTGCCGCGGCCCCGCCCGTACCGCTCCGGGGTGGTGCGTCCGCGCCGGCCTCGCCCTGAGGGCGCGGCGGCCGGGCGGAGGCGCACCCGGCGGTGCTTCGCCGGGCCTGCGCCAGGGTGAGCGCCTGCCAGGGATCGCCGCCCGCCGCGGGTCTGATGAACCCGCCCGGCAGGGCTCGCGCTGCGACAATGGCCGGGTGACGACCGGACGCTGGGAGTTCTGGATCGACCGTGGCGGCACCTTCACGGACGTCATCGGCAGGCGCCCGGACGGCCGTCTGATGGCACGCAAGGTGCTCTCCCACGACCCCGGCCGGTCACAGGACGCGGCCGTCGCCGGAATCCGCCGGACACTCGGGTTGGCTCCCGGGGAGCCGGTCCCGGCCGAGCGGATCTCGGTCGTCAAGATGGGCACCACGGTCGCCACCAACGCCCTGCTGGAGCGGAAGGGCGAGCCGACCGTGCTCGTCATCACCGAGGGCTTCCGGGACGCACTGCGCATCGCCTACCAGAACCGCCCCCGCCTCTTCGACCGCCGCATCCTGCTGCCCGAAGCGCTCTACGACCGGGTGGTGGAGGTCCCCGAGCGGGTCGACGCGCACGGCGGCGAGGTGCGGCCGCTGCATCTGACCGCCGTGACCGAGGCGCTGCGCGCCGCCCGCCGCGACGGCTTCCGCAGCGTGGCCGTGGTGCTGCTGCACGGATACCGGCACCCCGCGCACGAACAGGCCGTCGGCGCCGCCGCGCGCGCCCTCGGCTTCACCCAGGTCAGCTGCTCGCACGAGGTGAGCCCGCTGATGAAGCTGGTCCCGCGCGGCGACACCACGGTGGTGGACGCCTATCTCTCACCGATCCTGCGCCGCTACGTCGAGGGCGTCGCCGCCGAACTGAGCGGCATCCGGCTGATGTTCATGCAGTCCAACGGCGGGCTGCGCGAGGCCGCCCACTTCCGAGGCAAGGACGCCGTGCTCTCCGGCCCCGCGGGCGGTGTGGTCGGCATGGCGCGCTCCTCCGGCGAGGCCGGGCACGACCGGGTGATCGGCTTCGACATGGGCGGCACCTCGACCGATGTGTCGCACTACGCGGGGGAGTTCGAGCGCCTGTTCGGCACCGAGGTCGCGGGCGTGCGGATGCGCGCGCCGATGATGAACATCCACACCGTCGCGGCCGGCGGCGGATCGGTGCTGCACTTCGACGGCCGCCGCTACCGCGTGGGACCCGACTCGGCCGGCGCCGTCCCGGGGCCTGCCTGCTACCGGCGCGGCGGCCCGCTCACCGTGACCGACGCCAACGTCATGCTCGGCCGCGTCCAGCCCGCCCACTTCCCCGCCGTCTTCGGCCCCGACGGCGACCAGCGGCTCGACGCCGAGCTGGTCCGTACCCGCTTCGGCGCGCTCGCCGAGGAGATCGCGGCGGCCACCGGGGACCGGCGCGGGCCCGAGGAGGTGGCGGCCGGCTTCCTCGGCATCGCGGTCCTCAACATGGCCAACGCGGTGAAGAAGATCTCCGTGCAGCGCGGCCACGACGTCACCCGCTACGCCCTCACCAGCTTCGGCGGCGCGGGCGGCCAGCACGCCTGCGCGGTCGCCGACGCGCTGGGCGTCGGCACCGTGATCGTCCCGCCGCTCGCCGGCGTGCTCTCCGCCTACGGCATCGGGGTCGCGGACGCCACCGCCATGCGCGAGCAGGCCGTGGAGACCGAGCTGACCGAGGAGGCGCTGCCGCGGATCCGCCGGCTGTGCGAGGAGTTGGCCGAGCGGACCCGCGCCGAACTCCGCGAGGACGGCATCCCCGAGGACACCATCGGCACCACCGCCCGGGTGCACCTGCGCTACGCGGGCACCGACGCCTCCCTCCCCGTCCCGCTGGACTCGGCCGACGCGATGCGCGACGCCTTCGTCCGGGCCCACCGCGCCCGCTTCGCCTTCACCATGGACAAACCCCTGATCGCCGAGGCGGTGTCGGTGGAGGCGACCGGCGCGCCCGGCGGCGCGGCGGCCGGCCTCCACCACGCCGACCGCCCCGAGCCGGACGGCGCGCCCGCCGAGCCCGCCACGGTGCCGATGTTCACCGAGGGCGGCTGGCGGCGCGTGCCGCTCCACGAACGCGCCCGGCTGCGCCCCGGCGACCGCGTCGACGGGCCCGCGATCATCGCCGAGGAGGACGCCACCACCGTCGTCGATCCCGGCTGGCGGGCCACCGCGGGCGACCGCGGCCATCTGCTGCTCACCCGGGTCCGGCCCCGGCCGCGTACGACGGCGGTCGGCACCGATGTCGATCCGGTGATGCTGGAGGTCTTCAACAGCCTCTTCATGGCGATCGCCGAACAGATGGGCGTGCGCCTGGAGAAGACCGCCCACTCCGTCAACATCAAGGAGCGGCTCGACTTCTCCTGCGCCCTCTTCGACGCCGAGGGCAACCTCATCGCCAACGCCCCGCACATCCCGGTGCACCTGGGCTCCATGGGCGAGTCCATCAAGGAGGTGCTGCGGCGCAACGAGGACGGCATGCGGCCCGGCGACGTGTACGCGATCAACGACCCGTACCACGGGGGGACCCACCTGCCGGACGTCACCGTCGTCACCCCCGTGTTCGACACCGTGGCATCGGCGACACCAGTGGTTTCAGTGACCGGCGCCGCGGCATCGGCTGCCGGCGCCGCGGGAAGGGGCGCACGCCTGCTGTTCCTCGTCGCTTCCCGGGGCCACCACGCCGAGATCGGCGGGATCACACCCGGCTCCATGCCCGCCTTCAGCCGCACCATCCAGGAAGAGGGGGTGCTCTTCGACAACTGGCTGCTGGTGCGCGACGGACGGCTGCGCGAGGAGGAGACCCGCGCCCTCCTGACCGCCGGCCCCTACCCCTCCCGCGCCCCCGACGCCAACCTCGCCGACCTGCGCGCCCAGATCGCCGCCAACGAGAAGGGCATCGAGGAACTGCGCCATATGATCGAGCATTTCGGGCTCGACGTGGTGCACGCCTACATGCGGCACGTCCAGGACAACGCGGAGGAGTCCGTCCGCCGCATCCTCGCCGGCCTTCAGGACGGTTCGTACGCCTACGAGACCGACAGCGGCGCGGTCATCCAGGTCGTGCTGCGCGTCGACCACCGGGCACGCGGCGCGGTGCTCGACTTCACCGGCACCTCCGCGCAGCAGCCCGGCAACGCCAACGCCCCCAGCTCGGTGGTGATGGCCGCCGTCCTCTACGTCTTCCGCACCCTGGTCGCCGAGGACATCCCGCTCAACAGCGGGTGCCTGAAACCGCTGGACGTGCGCATCCCGGAGGGCTCCATGCTGGCTCCGGTCTTCCCGGCCGCCACCGTCGCGGGCAACGTCGAGACCTCGCAGGCGGTGACCGGCGCGCTCTACGCGGCCCTGGGCGTGCAGGCCGAGGGATCCGGCACGATGAACAACGTCACCTTCGGCAACGACCGCGTGCAGTACTACGAGACCGTGGCCAGTGGCTCCGGCGCCGGGGACGGCTTCGACGGCACGGACGCCGTGCAGACCCATATGACCAACTCCCGGCTGACCGACCCCGAGGTGCTGGAGTGGCGCTACCCGGTGCGGGTGGAGAGCTTCGCGGTGCGCGCCGGCAGCGGCGGCCGGGGGCGCTGGCACGGCGGCTGCGGGGTCACCCGGCGCATCCGCTTCCTGGAGCCGATGACGATCGCCCTGCTCACCAACCACCGCCGGGTCCCGCCGTACGGCATGGCGGGCGGCGAGCCGGGGCAGTGCGGCCACAATCTCCTGGAACGGGCCGACGGCACCGTCGAGGAACTGGCCGGCTGCGACACCGCGGACGCCGCGCCCGGTGACGTCCTGGTCATCCGCACCCCGGGCGGCGGCGGATACGGCACTCCGGAGCCTGATGCCTCCGAGCCTGACGCCCCTGAGCCTGATGCCCGCGAGCTTGATGCCGACGAGCCTGATGACCCCGGGCCTGGTCGGTGAGCAGCCTTGCCGGGCCCGGCGACGGACCTGCGCGCCCGGCGGCCGCCGCGTGCCGGCACCGGCCGTTGCGCAGGTGATCCGCGGCGGCCCGGTCAGCGGTGCCGGGGCCGTGGCGGCCGGGGGACGAAGCGCACCCGGGTGCCGGGTGCGGCCTGCGCCGCGGCTGCCAGATACGCCTCGGGGACCACGCCCACCACGGGGTAGCCCCCGGTGGTGGGGTGATCGGCGAGGAAGAGCACCGGGCGGCCGTCCGGCGGGACCTGCACCGCGCCCAGCACCATGCCCTCGCTGGGCAGCTCCCCGGCCCGGGCGCGCTCCAGAGCCGGCCCCTCGGTGCGCAGCCCGATCCGGTTGCTCGCGGCCGAGACCCGGAAGCGGCCGGTGAACAGGGTGCGCAGCGCCCCGGCGGTGAACCAGTCGTGGCGCGGCCCGAGCACGACGGGCAGCACCAGCTCGGCGCCGAAGCGCGCCTGGCACGCCCCGTCCACGGCCGCCGGCGGGCCGCAGGGCGCGCCGAGGCGCAGCACCTGGCCGGCGGCGAGCGGGGCCGGGCCGAGACCGGAGAGGATGTCGGTGGAGCGGCTGCCGAGCTCCGGCTCGGCCTCCACCCCGCCGCCGAACGCGAGGTAGGAGCGCACCCCGTGGACCGCCGCCGCCACCTCCAGCACCGCGCCGGCCGGGACGCGCAGCGGCGCACCCCAGGGCGCCGGCCGGCCGTCGACCGTGACCGGGCAGGCGGCTCCGGTGACGGCCACCGTGGTGGCGCGGCGCACCCGCACCGCGCAGCCGGTCAGCGTGGTCTCCAGCGTCGCGGCCGACGCCGGGTTGCCGACCAGGCGGTTGGCGAGCCGGTGGGAGTGGCTGTCGAGCGCCCCGGAGCGGGGCACCCCGAGCCGGGCGTGCCCGGGGCGGCCCAGGTCCTGAACGGTGGTCAGGGCACCCGCCCGGACCACCGCGAACGCGCTGTCGGTCACCTCGCCGACTCCGGCGCGCGAGGCTTCGGCGGTGCGGGCGGCCCCAGCGGTGCGGGCGGCTCCGGCGCGGCGGGCGGCTTCGCCGGGGCGGACGCCGCCTCTGGCGTGGACGCCGCCTTCGGTGCGCGCGGTCTCGGTGGTGCGGGGACGAACCGCACCCGGGTACCGGGGGCGAAGAGTGCCGCCGGGTCGCGGGCGGCGTCCCACAGCACCGCGTCCGTGGTGCCGATCAGTTGCCAGCCGCCGGGGGAGGAGCGCGGGTAGACACCGGTGTACGGCCCGGCCAGCGCCACCGAACCGGCGGGCACCGCGGTCCTGGGGGTGGGCCTGCGCGGCACGTGGAGATGGTCCGGCAGGCCGGTCAGATAGCCGAAGCCGGGGGCGAAACCGCAGAACGCGACACGGAATTCGGTGGCCGCGTGCAGCGCGGCGGCCTCGCCCGGGCTCACTCCCCACAGCGCGGCCACATCGGCCAGGTCCGGACCGTCGTAGCGGACCGGCACCTCGATCGCGGCGGCCCGGTCGGTGGTGAGCGGCGGGACGGAGAGCCGGGTCAGTTCGGCGGCGAGCCGCGCGGGGTCCTCCAGCCCGTCCAGCAGGACGGTGCGGGCCGCGGGCACGATCTCGCCGATCCGCGGCAGCTGCCCACTCGCCACCCGGCGCAGGATCTCGGCGTGCAGGGCCTCCGCCTCCGGGGCCGAGTCCACCTCCAGCAGCAGCGCCCGGTCGCCGACGGGCAGGGCGCGGACCGGGCCCGCGCCCGGGCCGGCGGTCATGTGAACGCCGCCAGGCGCACCCCGGCGCCGTGCAGTTCCGTCCGTATCCGGCGGGCCAGCGCGGCGGCGCCGGGCGTGTCGCCGTGCACGCACAGCGAGCGGACCGCGACGTCGAGCCGGTGGCCGTCGATGGAGACCACCGTGGCGTCGCGGGCGATGGAGACGGACCGCGCGACCACGGTGTCCGGGTCGCTGACCACGGCTCCCGGGGTGCCGCGCGGCACGAGCGTCCCGGCGGCGGTGTAGGCACGGTCGGCGAACGCCTCGGCGACCGGCGGCAGTCCGGCGTCACGCGCCGCCTCGTGCAGTCGCGAGCCGGGGAGGCCGAGTACCGGCAGCGGGCTGCGGCCGGCCAGCGTCACGCCCTCGATCACGGCGGCGGCCTGCCCCTCGTCATGGACGCAGCGGTTGTAGAGCGCGCCGTGCGGCTTGACGTAGCTGACCTGGGAGCCGGCGGCCCAGGCGAAGGTCTCCAGCGCGCCGATCTGGTAGGCGATCTCGTCGGTGAGCTCACGCGGTGGCACGTCCATGGCGCGCCGTCCGAAGCCCGCCAGATCGCGGTAGGACACCTGGGCGCCGATGGCCACGCCCCGCTCGGCGGCCAGCTCGCACACCCGGCGCATCGTCGTGGGATCGCCGCCGTGGAAGCCGCAGGCCACGTTGGCGCTGGTGACGACCGACAGCAGGGCCTCGTCGTCGGTCAGCTGCCACCGGCCGAACCCCTCGCCGAGATCGGCGTTGAGGTCGATCGGCCGGTCCGGCACGGTGGCGGTGTCGGTCATGCGGTCGTTTCCGTTCCGTGGCGTATCAGGCTGCGGGGCGGGCGCGGCGGGCAGCAGTGGACCGGCCGACCCCGTATCCGTAACGCTCTCCACTGAAGGTGTGGCGGAGCCGACCAGCCCGCACCTAACGTAGGGGATTGTTGAACAATCCGACAAGGGGTGCGTCACCAGCGCCCGGTGAAGGAGAGACCCACGTGGCCAACGGGACCCAGCGGCGTCTGGACGAGGCGACCGGGCTGCCGGACCTGGAGACGGACCGGGCGCTGCTCGGGCGCACCAGCACCGCCGAGCGCGTCGCGGACATCCTGCGCGACCGGATCGCCGAAGGGTTCTTCCCGCCCGGCTCGCGGCTCTCCGAGGACAGCATCCGGGGGGCTCTCGGTGTCTCCCGCAACACCCTGCGCGAGGCGTTCCGGCTGCTCACCCATGAGCGGCTGCTGGTGCACGAGCTCAACCGCGGCGTCTTCGTACGGGTGCTGACGGTCGATGACCTGATCGACATCTACCGGGTGCGCCGGCTGGTGGAGTGCGCGGCGGTGCGCGGCCTGGGAGAGCCGCCCTACCCGCTGGACGCGGTCGAGGCGGCGGTGCTCGCGGGGGAGCGGGCGGCGCGCGAGCGAGAGTGGCAGGAGCTGTCGACCGCCAACATCCGCTTCCACCAGGCGGTGGTCGCCCTGGCCGGCAGCCCGCGCACCGACGAGCTGATGCGCGGCGTGCTGGCCGAACTGCGGCTGGTCTTCCACGTGATGGACGATCCACGCCGCTTCCACGCCCCTTACCTGACCCGCAACCGGCAGATCCTGGAGGCGTTGCAGGCCGGGGAGGCGGTGGCGGCCGAAGGGCTGCTCGCCTCCTACCTGGAGGATTCCCGGCGGCAGCTGTCGGGTGCCTACGCCGAGCGGATCCCCGGCGGGTGAAGGAGCAGTTGCCCGGCGGGTGAAGGATCAGTAATCGACCCCTTGTCGGATCGTTGAACGATCCCCTAGCCTCCGGTCCAACTCCTCACAGCCCCGTGGGCTCCCTGCGCGGAAGGCGGACCCATGATCGTTCTCCTGGGCGTGCTCGTGGTCGTCGTCGGCTTCGCCACGAGACGCAACCCGCTGCTGGTGGTGGGGGTGGCGGGCATCACCACCGGGCTGCTCGGCGGCCTGACACCGCGTGAGATCCTCGCCGCCTTCGGCAACGGCTTCGCCTCCAGCCGCGCGGTGACCGTCTTCGCCATCACCCTGCCCGTCATCGGCCTGCTGGAGCGCTACGGACTCCAGGAGCAGGCCCGCGGGCTCGTCACCCGCTTCGCGAAGCTCACCACCGGCCGCTTCCTCGCGCTGTATCTCGCGCTGCGGCAGCTCACCTCCGCGGTCGGCCTGGTCAGCATCGGCGGCCCGGCCCAGACGGTGCGCCCGCTCGTCGCCCCGATGGCCGAGGGCGCCGCGGAGCGCCGCTGGGGCAAGCTCCCGGACAAGGCCCGCGAGAAGATAAGGTCCCACGCGGCCGGCGCCGACAACGTCGGATTCTTCTTCGGCGAGGACGTCTTCCTCGCCGTCGGCTCGATCCTGCTGATCACCGGCTTCGTCAACACCACCTACCAGACCCACCTCGAACCCCTGCACCTCGCGCTGTGGGCCATCCCCACCGCCGTCTGCGCGCTCGTCGTACACGGCTGGCGGCTGCTGCGACTGGACCGGTGGCTGGAGCGCGAACTCGGCGCCGCCCAGGCCGGCGCCACCGCCGCGCACACCCCGGACAGCCCGGAGGCGGTCAAGTGATCAAGGCGGAGTGGTTCTTCTGGCTCGTCGGCGCCATCTTCCTGGTGATGGCCGCGCAGATGGCCACCGACCGGACCAACCCCAGGCGGTTCGGCACGGCCGCCTTCTGGGGCCTGATCGGCGCCGGCTTCCTCTACAGCTCCTGGGTCGTGGAGAAGAAGGCCCCGGCCGAGCCGCTCGGCGCCGCCGTCCTCGCCATGGCCTGCCTTGCCGGATTCGGCCGCACCGGGCGCGGCGCGGCCCGCACCACCGGCCGCGAGGAACGCGCCGCGAGCGCCGCCCGCCTCGGCAACCGGATCTTCGTGCCCGCGCTGACCATCCCGGTCGTCGCCGTGGTCTGCGCCGTCGGCCTCAAGAAGGTCTCCCTCGGCGGCGAGCCGGTCCTGCAGAAGGGCAGCGAGACCATCCTGGGCCTGGGCATCGGCGCGGTCACCGCGCTGGTCGTCGGCATGGTCATGCTGCGCGAGAAGCGGATCAGCGCCCCGCTGCACGCCGGGCGGTCCATGCTGGAGTCCATGGGCTGGGCGCTGCTGCTGCCGCAGACCCTCGCCACCCTCGGCAGCATCTTCTCGGTCGCCGGAGTCGGCACCGAGGTCGGCAAGCTCACCACCGAGGTGCTGCCGGAGGACTCCCGCTACCTCGCCGTGGTCGTCTACTGCGTCGGCATGGCCCTGTTCACGATGATCATGGGGAACGCCTTCGCCGCCTTCCCGGTCATGACCGCCGCCGTGGGCTGGCCGGTGCTGATCCAGCAGGCCGGCGGCGACCCGGCCACCGTCCTCGCCGTCGGCATGCTGGCCGGCTTCTGCGGCACCCTGGTCACCCCGATGGCCGCCAACTACAACCTCGTCCCGGCCGCGCTGCTGGAGCTGAAGGACACCTACGGGCCGATCAAGGCGCAACTGCCCACCGCGGCCGCGCTCCTCTGCTGCAACATCGTGATCATGGCGGCCTTCGCCTTCTGACGCCCGCCGGCCGAGCCACGGCGGCAGGCGCGGCTCCGGCGCCCGGCCCGCCCCGCCTGCCCCGGGCCAGGTCAGGCCGGGCGGGCCGCGGCAGGTCGAGCCGGGGGCCGTGACAAGGTCGGGCCGGGGGCCGAGGCAGGGCGCCTGCCCCGCGCCGTTTCGTCCGTTGTCGGTGCGACCGCCTAATCTGTGCGACGTGAATTCCGTACCACCCGGGGCCGCCGCGCCCCAGCTCAGCGGGGTGGCCCGCCCCGCCCCCGGCCCGGCCGCCGACGAGGGCCTGGCGCGCCGGTTGCGCGCGCTCGCCTGCACCGCGCCGCTGCACGACCTCGACGCGCGCAAGACCAGCCTCGCCGGGGAGTACGGGATCTACGCGATGGCCGAGGTCGCCCTCGCCGCCATCGACCTGGTCACCCTCCATATGGACTTCGACACCGGCGCCGACCACGAGCAGATAGTCGCAAGGCTCCTCCCCAGGGTCGCCGCGCAGGCCCCGGGGCGCCCCGCCGCCGAGCACGAGCGGGTCGCCCGCTGGGTCCTGGAGAACCTGGTCAACGTCGGCAGCGTCGACCGCGGCTTCCGCGCCGTCTACGGCACCTTCGACGCCGACGGCACCTACACCCGCCGCGACTACGACTTCAAGCTGATCGAGGAGGTGCCCGGCCCCGGCGGCACCGTCTATCTGCGCACCACCGACGAGGCGGTCAACGTCCTGGTCGGCGCCCTGGACACCGACGTCACCAGCGCCCAGATCGCCGCCGAGGTGAAGCTGGAGGTGCTGATCAGCCGCGGCCGCCTCGCCGACGCCCAACTCGCCGCCGAGCAGGCCCGGTACCGCACGGTGCAGTACTCCGAGTCGCTGCGCCGCACCCTGGACGCCACCCGGCGCAACGTCCGCGCCGTCGACTGGCTGCACGGCGTCCCCGACATGATCGCCGAGGCGCTCGACCACGTCGCCGACCGCTACCGCCACGAGAACGCCATCCTCACCAACATCCGCAAGGTGCGCGACGAGGCCGCCTCCGGCAGCGACCCCGAGCACAAGCGGCGCGCCGCCGAACTGGTCGACATCGTCAAGGACTGCATCCGCCGCCACACCCAGCTGCAGTCCCGGCTGCTCGAAGCCGGCCCGCTCTTCCGCGCGGAGCAGGACCGGCAGGCATTCGCCGCCCCCGCCGCCAGCGCCGGGCTCGACCTGTACGGACAGCTGATCGCCCCCGTCCTGCCGCTCCCCGTGGAGCGGGCGACCCGCGTCACCGACGCCTTCTTCGCCCGCGGCACCGGCCTGCGCACCCCCGCCTCGGTGCGCGTGGTGGACCTGGTGGACATGCTGCTGACCCCGCCCGTGGAGCGGGAGCACCTCGGCGCCGAGATGCCCGAGCCGGACCTCATCGCCACCCCGGACGACAGCCGGTTCAGCGAGGAGCAGCTCGGCGCCGCCATGGAGCTGCTGGACCTGCCGCCGGACGCGCCGCGCCGGCTCTCCGGCCTGCTCGCCCAGGCCCGCCGAACCGACCCCGAGCTCCCCTACCTCGTCGCCCTGCTGGCGGTGCACGCCGCGAGCCCCCCGGTCGGCACCGCCTACCGGCAGGGCGAGCAGCGGCTGCTGTTCGCCGTCGACGACGGGACGGAGTTGGACGACCCGGAGTTCGGCGGCGCCGACCTCATCGTCGGAACCGCGCTGCTGGACGCGGCCGGCATGGCCGCCGACCGCACGGAGGTGGCGTAGTGAACCTCCGCCAGCGCCCGGGCGTGGGTCCGCTGCCCCGCCCGCCACGGGCACAGCGGCCCGCACCCGGCAACGGAAACCCGCTACCCAAGGAGCGACAGCAGTGACCGCCGAGTACGACGTCGACGAGCCCCCGGCCCCGCCGGCCCCGACGCCCGCCGCGTCCGGCGGCAATGTCACGCCCGGCGACGCCGCCGACGCGGCCCGCCTGGTCGCCTTCGGGCTCCAGCCCAAGCTCGTCCCCGCCCGCGACGCCGAATACGCCGAGCTGCTGCGCCGGCACCGCGACGACCCGGCGTTCGCCCGGCTCACCGACGCCATCGCCGCCGGCCTCGGCCTGGTCGTCCTGGAGGTCTCCACCCGCGCCGGCATGGCCGTCACCGCCGCCGAGGACTCCGTCTTCGCCGTCCGGATGGGCGACTACGCGCGCCGCGCCGCCACCGACTCCGCCGACCGCTTCCTGCACGGCCTCGCCCACCTGGCCATCGCCGCGATGTCCTTCCCCCGCCCCGAGGACCTCGCCGACGACGGCTACATCGGCCGGATCACGGTCAACGGCGTCGACTCCTTCGTCCGCCAGGCCTGCCGCCGGCTGGAGGAGCGGGCCGAGGAGGAGGGCGCGAACACCGACCCGGCCACCGACGCGCCCGGCCTGGAGGCGGCCTGGCGGGTCTACGCCCGGCGCAGCGCCACCGGTGCCACCAAGGACGCCCGGCGGCTCGCCGGCTCCACCACCGGCATCATCGGCAAGGCCGTCGCCTTCCTCGTCGACTCCGGCTTCCTGCAACGCACCGGGGACGACGCCGGAGGCGCGTACCGCACCACCGCCCGCTACCAGCTCCAGGTCCGTGACATGGCGGGCAGCGCCGCCATGGCCGAGCTGCTGGAGCTGGGCATCGTGCCGGTCACCGACGGCACCGCCAGCCTGCTGCCCGCCGAGGACACCGACGACCTCCACCTGGTGGCGGACGCCGGACTGCCCTTCCACTCCTGACCGGCGGCGTGCGGGCCACCGCCACCGTCACGGCCCCCCGGACGCTCTCCGGGGCCCGGCCCGGCCACCGCTGACCACCACCCCGTCCCACTTCCGCACGACAACGAGAGTCCGCCGCCATGTACGAGCTGTCCCGGGTCCGCCTCTACTCCATCGGGCCTGCCGGTGCGCGCTACGCCGACACCGTGCTCGACCTGCGCGGAGTCGGCGCGCCGGTGCCCAGCCCGGCGCCCGCCCAGGCGGAGTTCTTCGAGGACGAGCCGGTCGGCCCGCCCCGCCGCCCCGCCCCCGCCGGCGTGCTCTTCCTGGAGAACGGCGGCGGCAAGTCCGTCCTGCTCAAGCTGATCTTCTCGGTGATGCTGCCCGGACACCGCAACACCCTCGGCGGCGCCAGCTCCGGCGTGCTGCGGAAGTTCCTGCTCGCCGACGACTGCGGCCACGTCGCCCTGGAATGGCAGCACACCGTCACCGGCGAGACCGTGGTGGTCGGCAAGGTCAGCGAGTGGCGCGGCCGCCAGGTCTCAGGCGACCCGCGGAAGTTCGCCGAAGCCTGGTACTCCTTCCGGCCCGGCCCCGGCCTCAGCCTCGACTCGCTGCCGGTCGCCGAGTCCACCGCGGTGCGCCGCACGGCCGAAGGGGCCTCCGGCGCCCAGGGCCGGCGGCGCACCATGAAGGGCTTCCGCGACGCGATCACCGAGGCGGGCAAGGCCTATCCGCACCTGGACGTGGTCTGGATCGAGATCCACGAGCGGTGGAACGAACACCTCGGCGAGCTCGGCCTGGACCCCGAACTCTTCCGCTACCAGCGCGAGATGAACGCCGACGAGGGCGAGGCCGCCGGCCTCTTCGCCGTCAAGAACGACTCCGACTTCACCGACCTGCTGCTGCGCGCCGTCACCGACACCCGCGACACCGACGGCCTCGCCGACCTGGTGCACGGCTTCGCACACAAGCTCGGCCGCCGCGCCGAGCTCACCGCCGAGCGCGACTTCACCGCCGGCTCGCTGGACCTGCTCACCCGGATCTCCGAGGCCGCCCAGCGGCGCGAACAGGCCAGGGGAGTGCACACCGGCGCCGAACGCCGCACCCGCGCCCTGGCCCGCCGGCTGTCCGCCCGCGGCGCCGAGGAGCGCGGCCGCGCCGCCGAACTGGCCGGAGCCGTCGCCTCCGCCGCGCACGCCGTCACCGACGCGGAGCAGGCCAGGGGCCGCGCCGCGCTGATCGCCGCGGAACTCGCCTACCGGCACGCCTCGCTGGCCCTGACCGCCGCCGAGAAGGGCGCCGCCGCGCAGCGCCGCGAACTGAACGACGCACGCACCCTGCACTCCGCCTGGCAGGCCGCCGAGACGGTGCTGCGGCACCGCGCCGCCGCCGACCGCTCCGCGCGCGTCGCCGCCGCCATCCGCGAGGCCGAGCGGGACGCGGCCCCCGCCCTCGCCGCCCGCGCCCAGGCCGCCGCCGACCTCGTCCGGGCGCTGCACTCGGCCGCGGGCGAAGGGGAGCGGGTCGCCGCCGAGGAGGAGGAGCGCTCCGCCGCCCTCCAGCAGGCCGGCGAGGCCGCGCACCGGGACGCCACCGCGGCCGCCACCGAGGCCCAGCGGGCCCGCAGCGAGGCGGACCACCTGCGCCAGCGACTCGCCGAGGTCGAGCAGGAGACCGCCGAGGCGGTGCGGGCCGGCTGGCTTGACGACTCCGCGCCGAACGCCGACCCGGCCCGCGCCGCGCTCGCCGCCAGCGACGCGGAGAAGACCGCCGTCGCCGCCTGGGACAGCGCCCGCGAGCTCGCCCGGCACACCACCGAGCAGGCCCGGGATGCCGCCGCCGAGCACTCCCGCGCCGAGCTGGCCGCGGCCCGTGCCGCCGACGCCGCGCAGGCCGCGCAGGCCGCGTACGAGGCCGAGCGCCGCGCGGCCGAGGCGCTCGGCGCCGAGCAGCGCCTGGTCGAACTGCTCGGCCTCCCCCAGCGCCCCGCCGCCGCGGTCCCGGCCCCACGCGGCACCCGGCGCCCCCAGCCCGCCGACTCCCGACCGCACGGGCGGATCAGTGTCCGTGTGGACGAGTCCGAGGGTGCCGCGGAAGGAGCGGCGGGCCCCCGGGGCAGCCGCGCGGTCCCGGCCGACTCGCGTCCTGACGGCCGCATCACCGTCCGGCTGGACGAGTCCGGGGCTGCCTCGGACGAGGCCGCCGAGCTCCGGGACCGGCGCGCGATCCCCGCCGACTCCCGGCCCGACGGGCGGATGACGACGCGGATCGACGGCGCCGAGCCCGCGGCCGGCACCGGCGCGGCCGCCGACGACGCCACCGGAGCTCCGGCCCCGGCGGACGGCTCCGGCGGCGATGCGACCCATGGCGCCACCCGCGACCAGGCTTCGGCCGTGGACGGTTCCGGCGGCGGGGCGGAGCCGATCGCGCCGGGGGAGGCGTGCACCGACGATCCCGACGCAGCCGAGGACGCGCCTCTCCACGACGGATCCCGCGGCGCAACCAGCGCACCCAGTACAGCCGGCACCCCCGGCGCACCCGGCACCGGCCCGGTCGGCGACGACCTCGCCGGCGGCGAGCCCCGCCGAGCCGCGTCCGCCGGGCGGCCGGACGCAGAGCGGGCGAGCTCCGACGGCGTACCCGGGTCGTCCGGGCCGCGCCCGGTCGGCGACGGCCCGCTGACCGCCGAGGAGCTGGACCGCAGCGCCGACGCGCTGCGCGAACTGCTCGACGACAGCGTCGCGGCCGCCGAGCGCCAGCTCTTCGAGCTGCGCACCGCGGCCGCCGACGACTCCCGCATCCTCGGCGCGCTCGGCGACGGCGGACTGCTGCCGCCCAGCCCCGACGTGCTCGCCGCCGTGGAGTACCTCGGCGAGCACGGCATCCCCGCCCTGCCCGGCTGGCGCTATCTCGCCCAGGCGGTGGACCCGGCCGACCACGCCGCGGTGCTGGCCGCCCGTCCCGAGCTGGTCGACGGTGTGGTGATCACCGACCCCGACACCCACACCCGGGCCCGCGAGGTGCTCGGCGCCGCCTCACTGCTGCCGCGCTCGGCCGTCGCCGTCGGCACCGCGGCCGCGCTGCTCGCCCCCACCCCGCCGCCCGGCACGCAGGACAGCGCGGTCTTCCTGGTGCCGCCGAACCCGGCGATGCACGACGAGCGCGCCGCCGACGACGAACGGCGGGCGCTGCGCGAGCGTGCCGCCGCCCGGGACACCGAGATCCGCACGCTGGCCGCGCGGCTGGCCGGGGACCGGGCCCTGGCCGCCCGGCTGGCCGCCTGGCGGCAGGGCTGCCCGCCCGGCCGCCTCGCCGAACTGGCCACCGCCGCCCAGGAGTCGCGCGCCGCCGCCGACGACGCACGGCACCGGCTCACCGAGGCGCAGACCGCCCGCGCCGAGGCGGACGAGACCGCCGGCGAAGCCGCCCGGGTGCGCGACGAGCGGCAGGAGGCGGCGCAGCGGGCCCGGCGGGCCGCCGACGCGCTGGCCGGTCTCGCCTTCCGGCTGCGCGAGCGCGCCGCCTGGCAGACCCGGCTGCGGGAACTCGCCGACGAGGCCGCCGAGGCCGAGGAGCGCGCCGCCGCCTGCGTGGACCGCGCCCGCGCCGCCGACGAGGACCGGCGCGCCGCCCAGCGCGCCGCCGACGACGCCCACCGCACGGCCCGCGCGCTGCGCGCCGAGCGCGCCGAGATCGCCGGCGTCCCCGACGACCTGGACGAGGAGGCCGGCAGGGGACAGGACGCCCGCGGCGCCTCGCTGCCCGCCCTGCGCGAGGCATACCGGGCCGCCTCCCAGGTGTACGAGAAGGTGGGCGTCGGCGCCGACCTGCGCGCCGAACAGGCCCGGGCGGAGAGCGACGAGAGCGCGGCCCTGGCCGCCCTGGACCGGCTCACCAACAAGGTCCGTACCCGCGCCGCCCAGCTGCTGGAAGGCACCGACGGCGCGGACGGCCCCTCCCGCCAGGCCGCCGCCGCACGCGCCGAGTCGCTGGTGCAGATGCTGGAGACCCGCGCCTCCGCGGCCAGCGAACAGCTCGGCCGGCTGCGCGGCGAGGCCGAGCGGCTGGCGCCCGCCGACGGCACCGCGCACACCGAGCTGCCCGAGGACCAGGCGCCGGCCGACGCCGAGCAGGCCAAGGAGCTGCTGCGCACCGCCAACGCCGAGCTCGCGGCCCGCACCGACGCGACCGAGACGGCGCGCGACGCCCACACCGAGCTGCTGCGCGCCCACCGCGCCGCAGAGGACGCGGCGGGCGGCTTCGAGGAGATCGCGGCGATGCTCCGCGACCTGCTCCGGGACCACCCCGGGCAGCCGGACGAGCAGCCCGCCGACGGCACCGCGGACCAGCCCGGCGGGTACACCGGCTCGCTCGCCGAGGCCCGGCAGGCCGCCGCCGAGGCCCGGCGCTCGCTGCGCGGCTGCGCGGCCGACCTGTCGGCGGCCGAGGCGGCGGTGCGGGAGGCGAGTGACGTGCTCGTCCGGCACGCCAACTCCACCCGCTACGAACAGGTGCGCACCCCGGCCCGTCAGCAGATCCGGGAGCTGCCCGCCGCGGCCCTGCCGGACCACGCCGCCGCCTGGTCCGAGGCGTTCGCCCCCCGGCTGCGCGTCCTCACCGACGAACTCGCGCAGCTGGAACGCAACCGCGACAGCATCGTCGACCGGCTGCGCGGCCTGGTCGAGTCCTGCCTGGCCACCCTCCGCTCCGCGCAACGGCTCTCGAGGCTGCCGGAAGGACTCGGCGAATGGTCCGGGCAGGAGTTCCTGCGCATCCGCTTCGAGGACCCGGACCAGGCGACGCTGACCGAGCGGCTCGGCGAGGTCATCGACGAGGCGACCCGCTCGGCCGTCCGGAAGAACTCCGACCTGCGCCGCGACGGCATGTCGCTGCTGCTGCGCGGGGTGCACGCCGCGCTCCAGCCGCGCGGCGTCGCCGTCGAGATCCTCAAGCCCGACGCGGTGCTGCGCGCCGAGCGGGTGCCGGTCGGCCAGATGGGCGACGTGTTCTCCGGCGGCCAGCTGCTGACCGCGGCCATCGCGCTGTACTGCACGATGGCGGCGCTGCGCAGCAACGACCGGGGGCGGGACAAGCAGCGGCACGCGGGCACGCTGTTCCTCGACAACCCGATCGGCCGGGCCAACGCGACCTACCTGCTGGAGCTCCAGCGGGCGGTGGCCGATGCCCTGGGCGTCCAGCTGCTGTACACCACCGGCCTGTTCGACACCACCGCGCTGGCGGAGTTCCCGCTGGTCATCCGGTTGCGGAACGACGCCGACCTGCGGGCGGGGCTGAAGTACATCAGCGTCGAGGAGCATCTGCGGCCCGGTCTGCCGCAGCAGGATCCCGAGGCCGAACCGGTGCACGGCCAGATCACCGCGACCCGGATGTTCCGCCGCCCGGAGGGCGGCAGCGGCGACCAGCGCACCGGGCAGCAGAGCTAGGAGGCGCCCGAGGGGGCTCCGCGGATGTCGGGCGTCGCTCAGACGCCCGACATCTGGCGCGGCGCCCGCGAGCCCCGCACTCGGCGCGCGGAGCTGCTGGGCGCCGAGACCACACCATGGCGCTGCCGCCACACCTGCCGCGTCACCCAGACGTCGAGAACCCCCCAGGTGGCCGCGATGACGCCGGCCACGGTGCCCAGCACCATGGGGAAGGCCAGCCATGAGCCGCCCAGCGTGCACAGCAGCGCGATCATGCCCTGCACCAGCGTCACCGCCAGGATGATCACGGCGCGAACCGCCGCCGTACGCACCGGATCCGGCAGCCGGCGCCGCCGGGCCGGCTCCTCGACCCACAGGGGCCGCACCCCGGCCGGCGGGACACCGCCCGGGGTGCGCTGCGGGATGTCGCGATCCTTGCCCATGAAGTCCTCACCCCTCACTCTGGCTGCCCTGGCCCACTCGCTTCAAAAAGTCGGACATGGGTCCTATTCCCCCAGGGTTCGCCCGGTGTTCCCCCCGGGCTTCTCCCTGGGGGGCACGAACGACCATGAGGGATGGTTCCCAGCGGGAGGGCAAATCCAGCCAGACACGAACGGGTGCTTGCCATGGCGGGGAGACCGGTACCTGCCAGCAGCCGGGGGGTAAGTCCGGCAATCCCCGGACACATCGTGATCAAGGTCGTCGCCTACGGTCCGTCATCAACCGGACAACCCTTCGAGTTGGCCTACTCACGGTAGTAGGCTCGCGCCCGCTTGTTGTCGGAACTTAGCCCCCGTGCTTCGGGGTTGACGTTGGGGAGGCCATGCGCTTTCGCGGGAAATCCATCCGCCGGAAGATCGTGGCGCTGTTGCTGGTGCCGCTCGTCTCACTGACGGCAATCTGGGCGTTCGCCACAGTGATCACCGGTCGCGAAGCGATGCAGCTGCTCGATGCCGCGGACATCGTCGACGACGTCGGTTACCCGGTCGAGGACGCCGTGAAGGCCATCCAGGTCGAGCGCCGCCAGGCCCTGATCTTCCTGGCCGACCCGCGGCAGTCCGATGTGATCCCCGTCCTGCACGCCCGGCAGCAGAAGACCAACCAGGTCATCGACAAGGTCCGCGCCACCGCCGAAGACGGCGACACGCGCGACAAGTTGACCAGCGATGCCAAGACCCTGCTGAGCGAGATCCTGGAGAAGGCCGACGGTCTGGAGAACCTGCGCCGCCAGGTCGAGGACCGCGCGATCAGCCCCAAGAACGCCTTCATCTACTACAACAACCTGGTCGACCTCTGCTACAACCTGCGCAGCTCGCTGCACTCGGTGCCGGACGCCGAACTCGACAAGCAGGGCCGCGCGTTGATCGCGATGATCCGTGGCCGGGAGGCGCTCTCCCGCGAGGACGCGCTCTACACCGCCGCGGTCACCGCGAACAAGATGGACATGGAGACGCTGCGCGCGATGGGCGACCTGGTCGCCGAGCGCAACCTGGTGCAGTCGCTCAACATGCCCGTCCTGCCCGCCTCCGACCAGAAGATCTTCCTCGGCTACCGCAAGAACAGCTCGGCACCGCAGGCCCTGCGGATCGCCGAAGAGGCGATCCTCGGCCACCGCGACCCCTCCCGGGCCCTGCACGCGGTGGGCAAGAAGGACTGGGACTTCGCCGCCAAGTCCGTCATGGACGACCTCGACCGGCTCAACAACGAGGCGATGGACCGCTTCCACGACCGCGTCGAACCCGAGGCCCAGAGCGTCCTCATCCAGGCCGGCGCGGCCGGCATCCTCGGCTTCCTCTCCCTGCTGGCCTCCGTCTTCGTGTCGTTCCGCATCGGCCGGGCCCTCATCCGCGACCTGTCCGGCCTCCGCAAGGACGCCCAGGAGGTCGCCACCGTCCGCCTGCCCAGCGTGATGCGCCGCCTCGCCTCCGGCGAGCAGGTCGACATCGAGACCGAGGCGCCCCGCCTGGAGTACGGCAACGACGAGATGGGCCAGGTCGGCCAGGCCCTCAACACCGTGCAGCGGGCCGCCGTCGAGGCCGCCGTCAAACAGGCCGAACTCCGGCACGGCGTCTCCGAGGTCTTCGTCAACCTCGCCCGCCGCAGCCAGGTGCTGCTGCACCGGCAGCTGACGCTGCTGGACGAGATGGAGCGGCGCACCGAGGACACCGACGAGCTCGCCGACCTCTTCCGCCTGGACCACATGACCACCCGCATGCGGCGGCACGCCGAGGGCCTGGTCATCCTCTCCGGCGCGGCCCCCTCCCGGCAGTGGCGCAAACCCATCCAGCTGATGGACGTGGTGCGCGCGGCCGTCGCCGAGGTCGAGGACTACGAGCGGATCGAGGTACGCCGCCTGCCGCGGCTGGCCGTCAACGGCCCCGCCGTCGGCGACCTCACCCACCTGATCGCCGAACTGCTGGAGAACGCCACGGTCTTCTCCCCGCCGCACACCGCGGTGCAGGTGCTCGGTGAGCGGGTCGCCAACGGCTTCACCCTGGAGATCCACGACCGCGGTCTGGGCATGGCGCCCGACGCCCTGCTGGAGGCGAACCTGCGGCTCGCCGAAACCCCGGACTTCGAGCTCTCCGACACCGACCGGCTCGGCCTCTTCGTGGTCAGCCGCCTCGCCGAGCGCCAGGGCGTGAAGGTCTCGCTCCAGCCGTCCCCGTACGGCGGCACCACCGCGGTGCTGCTCATCCCCTCCAAGCTGCTCACCGAGGGCGGCGAGGTGGACAAGGACGCCGACGACAGCGGCTACGACGAGCAGGGCCCGGCCGGCGCCGGCCGGCACGCCATCGGCGACATCCACGCGGTCTTCCCGGACCGCGCGGCCCGCAACTCCTCGCGGCTCGACGGCCCGGTCGAGCTCGAGGCACCGGTCAGCCGGTTCGTGGACAGCGCGCCGCGGGACGCGCTGGAGGACGAGGAGGAGGCGGGCGGCCTGTTCCGCAGCCGCGGCCTGCCGTCCCTGCCGCCGGCCCGCCCCGCCCCGCACACCCCGGTCATCCAGCCGTTGCCCTCGGTGCCGCAGGAGCGGCCGGACCACCACCAGCCGGCTCCCCAGGGCCCGCAGCCGGCCCGGACCAACGGCCCGGCACCGCTGCCGCGCCGGGTGCCGCCGGTGCTGGTCTCCGACCACGGCCGCCCGGTCGGCGGCCCCCGCCCGGGCCGGCACGCCGCTCCCCGCCGGGACCAGGACACGCCCGGCTGGGAGGGGCACGCGGGAACCGGCGCCGAGCGGCGGCCCGGCGCCGACCCCGCCCCGCGCGCGACCCCGGTGCCCCCGCCCCTGGCGGGCCCGGTACAGAGCTACGGGCAGTACCCCGAGCCGCACCAGCACCAGACGGGCCCGCACCAGACGAGCCCGCTCCACACCGGCCAGGACCAGTCCGGCCCGCACCAGCACCAGGCGGGCCCGCAGCCGCCCGTACCGACATGGGCCGCCGAGCCCGGACCGGCCGCGGCGCCCGGGGAGCCCACCATGCCCGCACCGAACGCCACCCCGCCGGGGCTGCCGCGCCGCGTACGGCAGGCCAGCCTCGCCCCGCAGTTGAAGAACGACCCCGCTCCCCGGACCGAGGCGGAGCGATACCCTGCCGAAACGACCGATCCCGAGCGCGATGCCGAACAGGCGAGGGCCACCATGGCCTCGCTCCAACGGGGTTGGCAGCGCGGTCGGCGGCAGACCTCCGACACGCTCGGCGGTCAAGCGCAGATGGCACCAGGAACGAACTACGAGGGGGACGGTCGATGACCGCACCGAACGCCGCAGCCCACAACACACCGGCGAAGTCGGGCGAGTTGAACTGGCTGCTCGACGAACTCGTCGGGCGGGTGGGGAGCATCCGCAAGGCGCTGGTGCTCTCCGGGGACGGGCTGCCCACCGGCGGATCACGCGACCTGTCACGCGAGGACGGGGAGCACCTGGCCGCCGTCGCCTCCGGCTTCCACAGCCTCGCCAAGGGCGTCGGACGCCACTTCGACGTCGGACGGGTCCGGCAGACCATCGTCGAGCTCGACGACGCCTTCCTGTTCGTCACCGCGGCCGGCGACGGCAGCTGCCTGGCCGTGCTCGCCGACGCCGACTCCGACGTCGGACAGGTCGCCTACGAAATGACGCTGCTGGTCAAGCGGGTCGGCGTCCATCTGGGCACGGCGCCGCGCTCCGGCGGGTGACGGGGTGACATGACGGAGGCCAATGAGGGCTGGTTCGACGACGCGGCGGGCCCTGTGGTCCGCCCGTACGCCATGACCCGCGGCCGCACCCGCAGCGCGGCCGAGGAGAAGCTCGACCTCATCGCGGTCGTCGTCGCCGACCGGGTGGACAGCCGGTCGGTCCCCGATCAGACACTGTCACCCGAGCACGTCGACATCGTCGAACTGAGCCGGGGCACCCCTCTGTCCGTCGCCGAGCTCGCCGCCGAACTCGACCTGCCGGTCGGCGTCGTGCGGGTGCTCATAGGCGATCTGCTGCACGCGGCGCTCGTCCGAGTGTCCCGGCCCGTACCTCCGGCGGAACTGCCGGACGAGAGGATTCTGCGCGAGGTGATCAATGGTCTACGGGCACTCTGACCGTGGCCTTACCCATCCGGTCGAAACCCCACCAGCCGACCCGGTCACGCTGAAGATCCTGGTGGCGGGCGGATTCGGCGCCGGGAAGACGACCCTGGTGGGGGCGGTCAGCGAGATCAAGCCGCTGCGCACCGAGGAACTGCTCAGCGAGGCCGGGCGGCCGGTCGACGACATCGCCGGGGTGGAAGCCAAGCGCACCACGACCGTCGCCATGGACTTCGGGCGCATCACGCTCCGCGAAGACCTGGTGCTCTACCTCTTCGGCACGCCCGGACAGGACCGCTTCTGGTTCCTGTGGGACGAGCTGTCGACCGGAGCGCTGGGCGCGGTCGTGCTGGCGGACACCCGGCGGCTGGAGGACTGCTTCGCCGCCGTCGACTACTTCGAGCGGCGCGGCATCGCCTTCACGGTGGCCGTCAACTGCTTCGAAGGCGCGCCCCGCTACCCGGAGCAGGCGGTGCGCGACGCCCTCGACCTCGAAGCGCAGACCCCGGTCGTGCTCTGCGACGCGCGCGAGCGGGAGTCCGTCAAAGAGGTCCTCATCTCGGTCGTCGAGCACGCCATGCTGGTCTCCGCCATGCAACGCTGAACCC
Source organism: Streptomyces sp. JLBT605 (assembly GCF_058215555.1). Taxonomy (NCBI): domain Bacteria; kingdom Bacillati; phylum Actinomycetota; class Actinomycetes; order Kitasatosporales; family Streptomycetaceae; genus Streptomyces; species Streptomyces sp. JLBT605. Next base: position 650,546 of record NZ_CM177087.1, on the reverse strand, counting down.
AGCCGTCCCTGACAGGGCCCGCACCCCGTACCCCGGGGTACGGGCCCTGCCGCGTCCCTCCGGACCGCCGGGCCGCGCCGCGTCCGCCCGCCGCCCGCTCAGCCGGGCGCGGGCACCTGGCGGGCGGCGTCCGGGCACCGGCCCGGCCCGGCAACCGCCCCGCCGCGACGCGTCTCCACCCCGGCCGAGCGCGGCCGGCCCACCACCCAACTCGCCCCGCGCAGCGACTTCGCCGACTTCTTCAGCGGCGCCAGGCAGGCCGCGGCCTGATGGTGGTCGGCGACGCTGCCCGGCGGACACACCACGGTGGCCAGCGACAACGTCACCGCCATGCTCCCCGCCGTCCAGGGCACGTCGAGGACGGCGGCCGCGATCGGATCGGGTCCCTCGGGACCGTCCGGCTCGGTCAGCACCAGGAAGTCGTCGCCGCCGATGTGCCCGATCCGGGCGGAGCGCCGGCCGGCCGCGGCGTCCGCCAGCGCACGGCCCACCGAGCGGATCAGCTCGTCCCCGGCCGCGAACCCCGCACCATCGTTGACCTGTTTGAAACCATCCACATCCAGCCAGCTCAGCGCGAACGCCCGGCCGTCCGCGATCCGCCGGTCGACCTCCGCGTTGACCGCGTCCGAACCGGGCAGCCGGGTCAGCGGGTTGAGGCGCACCGCCTCCTCCACCCGGCTCTCCGCCAGCGCCCGCACGATGTCCGCCAGATGCACCACCCCCACGCACCGGCCCACCCGGTCGACCACGGCCACATCGTCCCCGGTACGCGCCGGCTCACCGGCCGCGACCACATCCAGCACCTCCCAGGCGGTGGCCTCCAGCGGCACCGTCCGCGGGCGGTCCGCGAGCCGCTGCGCGGGCCGGTCCGCGTACAGCGCGTGCCCGTACCGCCCGGACAGCGACAGCAGGAACCGGTCCCGGTGCACGGCGCGCACCGGCACCCCCTCGCCGTCCACCAGCACCACCGCCAGATCCGGGGAGCCGGTGAGCAGCGTACGGACACGATCGGCGGACGCGGACAGCGGCAGCAGCGCGGCGGGCCGCACGAACTGCGCGATCCGCGGCCCGCCGGGATCCACGGCGACCGGCGGCCCGGCGGCCGGCACCGGGTGGTAGACCTCGGCGGCCGGGCGGCGCGCCGGCGGCGCGAAGAGATTGCCCTGCGCCAGCTGCGCCCCCGCCTCACGCGCGGCGGTGCACTGCCGCTCGGTCTCCACGCCCTCCGCGCTCAGCAGCGCGCCCAGACCGTCGCACAGCGCCCGCATGGCGCTGACCGCCGACCGGGAGGCCGCGTCCGCCGGAAGCGCCGCGATCAGGGTGGGATCCAGCTTGACCAGGTCGGGGGCGAGCCGGGTGAGCAGCCGCAGCGGCACATCGCCGTCGCCCACCCCGTCCACGCACACCCGGTAGCCCAGCTCGCGCAGCCGCCGCACGGCCGCCACCAGAGCACGCTGCGGCACCTGGGTGTAGGGCGGCCCGAGATCGAGGGTGATCTCGTAAGGGCGCCGCCCGCTGTGCCGTACCGCCCGGCACAGCGGTGTCATCTCGGGCAGCTCCGCCACGGTCGAGGCGAAGACGTTCACATGCAGGGGCAGCAGGGTCTCCTGCCGCGCGGCGGCGCGCACCGCCAGCGCGGCGAGCTCGGCGTCCAGCCGCGGATCCCGGCGGGCCGCCGCCAGCACATCACCGGTCTCCGGGCGGGCGAGCACCTCCAGCGCGGTGACCGAGGCGGTGGTGAGGTTCACGACGGGCTGATAGGCGAAGCGGAGATCGTCCGTCCAGGAGAGCACGGCAGCCAGGATGGACCGCACGCGTCCTCAACCCGGCCCGGTTCACGCGGAGTTCACGCGCCATTCGAAGCCCGCGGCGCACGGCCGGCCAGCGACCGCCGGGAGACGGGGAAGTCGAAGTACGTGTCCGGGAACGGCTCCGGTTTGAAGGTGTAGTGCCACCACTCCTCGGGCAGATTGACGAATCCGACCCCCTCCAGGGTGTTCTTCAACAGCAGCCGATTGGCCCGCTGCTCACCCTGGATCCGCGGATCCAGGGTGTGGGAGAGGGTGTCGAAGCAGTCGAACCCGGTGCCCATGTCCACCGAGTTGTCGGGGAAGCGCTCCGCCTGCGGCGCGTGGCAGCGCACCAGCCGCTCGCCCGGCACATAAGGGCGCGTCGGCACGACGGGCAGCTTCACGACCGTCAGGTCGACGGTGCTGCCCCGGCTGTGCCCCGACTTCTCCGCGATGTACCCGTCCAGGAAGAGCCGGGACTTGTCCACGTCCGGATAGAACTCCTCCTTCATCGCCTGGTCGCCGAGGTCCTTCGCCCACGCCACGAAGGAGTCGACCGCCCGCTGCGGCCGGTAGCAGTCGTACACCTTGAGGGTGTAGCCGCGCCGCAGCAGGGTGCGCTGCGCCCGGTGCAGCGCCTCGGCGGCGGGGCGGGTCAGGATGCACATCGGCTTGCGGTAGCCGTCGATCCGGTGGCCGGTGAAGTTGTGCGCGGTGAAGTAGCGGATCTCCTGCCGGATCGTGGGATCCACCTCGCTCAAGGCCACGAACTCCTCGGGCGCCTTCGGCTCCGGCCGCGCCTGCGCCGGGGCGGGCGCGGCGACGGCCATCAAGGCGGCGACGGGCAGGAGCGCGCGCAGTGCGGTGGCAAGTCGTGGCATGGCCCTTTCAGATACCAGTTCGTCAGGCGCCCGACAAGGGCCGCTCGTTCGCCGCCCCGCCGGCGCGTGGTGTTCCTCAGAGGGTGCCCGGCAGGGCGCCCCGCACCCGCACCGGGTACTCCACCTTCTCCGCCCCCTCCTGCTCCACCACCAGCTCACCGTCGCGCAGCCGCGTGGTGAACCGCGCCACCGTCGGCTCCTCCCATCCGTCGCCCGGATCGGTGATCAGCAGCCCACCGCCGGTGCGCCCCACGGCCGGCGGCCACACCTCCAGTTCCACCGCGCCGTCCTCGCCCGCCACCGGCACCACCGAGCCGGCCCGGGCCAGCACCACGGGCCGCGCCAGCGGTGCCGCCACCCGCACCTGGGCCGGCCCCTCGAAGGCGCGGCCGGTCACCGTGTCGTACCAGCGGCCGCGCGGCAGCCGCACCGACCGCTCCCGCGCACCCTCCTCCAGCACCGGCGCGACCAGCAGCGAGTCACCGAGGAGGAACGCGTCCTCGCAGTCGCGCAGCGCCCGGTCCTGCGGCCGGCGCCACCACACCGGCCGCACATACGGCGCCCCGGTGCGCCGTGCCACATGGGCCAGCGTGACGAAGTACGGCATCAGCCGCTGCCGTGCCCGCAGCGCGGCCGCCGCGTGCTCCAGGACCTGCGGCCCGAACTCCCACGGCTCCCGCCGCCCCGCCCAGATCGCCGAATGGGTCCGGAACAGCGGCAGATACGCGGCGAGCTGGAACCAGCGCAGATACAGCTCCGGCGAGGGGGTGCCGGTGAAGCCGCCCACATCCGGCCCCGAATAGGGCACCCCGCACAGCCCGAGCCCCAGCACCAGCGCCAGCGAGGCGCGCAGCCCCGACCAGCCGGTCGCCACATCGCCCGACCAGGTGCCGCCGTACCGCTGCATCCCCGCCCAACCCGAGCGCGAGAAGAGAAACGGCCGCTGTTGCGGGCGCAGCCGGCGCAGCCCCTCGTACCCGGCGCGCGCCATCGCCAGCGCGTAGACGTTGTGCGCCTCCCGGTGATCGCCGCCCCGGCCCTCCAGCGCGTGCCGGGCCGAGCGCGGCAGCGTCGGATCGCCGAAGGCCGCGAACGACACCGGCTCGTTCATGTCGTGCCACACCCCGGAGAAGCCCTGCGCCAGCCGCTCCGCGTACAGCCCGCCCCACCACTCGCGCACCCGCGGATCGGTGAAATCAGGGAACACCGCCTCACCCGGCCACACCACCCCGCGCACCCGGCGCCCCCGGGCATCCCGCACGAACGCGTCCGCGGCCGCTCCCTCGTCGTAGATCCGCTCGCCCGGCTCCACCTTCACCGCCGGGTCGACGATCGACACCAGCCGCACCCCCTGCTCCCGCAGCCCCGCCGCCAGCCCCGGAAGATCCGGGAACCGCGCGGTGTCCACGGTGAAGACCCGGTGCCCCCGGTAGTGGTCGATGTCCAGGTGGAGCGCGGAGAGCGGCAGCCCCCGCTCCTGGTAGCCCGCGACCACCCGCCGCACCTCCCGCTCGTCGTCGAACCCCCAGCGGGCGTGCTGGTGGCCCAGCGCCCAGGCCGGCGGCAGCGCGGGCGCGCCGGTCAGCGCCGTCCAGCCGTGCAGCACGCGCGCCGGGGTGCCGACGATCACCCAGTAGCGCAGCGGGCCGCCCTCCATCCGCAGCCGGCAGCGGCCGGGCCGGTCGTGCCCGGACCCGGCGCCCTCCCGGCCCTCGTGCAGGGTCACCGTCCCGTCCCAGGAGTTGTCGTGGAAGACCAGGTGCGTGCCCGCGTCGGCGACCACCAGCTGCACCGGCATGGTCAGGTACAGCGGGTCGTCGCCCGGCTCGAAACTGCCGCCCGGATCGGTGTTCCACAGCCGGTACGAGCCGTCCCGCAGCCGCGGCCCCGCCGCCCGGCCGCCCAGCCCGAAGAACCGCGCGTCCGCCGCCACCTCCGACCGCTGCATCCACCGCGGTGCCCCACCCGCCGCCCCACCGGCCCCCGGCCCCGGCCCCGTCCCGTTCCCGCCGGGCGGCTCCGCCCCTCCGCCCCCGTCAGGCCGCCGTGCCGCGGCCGCCCCCACCGTGCCCGCCCCTCGCCCGGCTTCCGCGACGGCACCGTGCGCCGCCGGCCCGTTCCCGTCGGGCGCCGGCCCGGCACCCGCCCCGTCAGGCGGCGTCGCTCTCTCGCCTCCGTCCGCCCGCTGCCCGCCCGCGGCCGCCGGCTCCCACCAGCGCGGCGGCAGATCACGGCGCAGCACCACGCCGCCCGGCGTGCGCACCTCCACCGCACCCACCCGGGACACCGCGACCGTCACCCGTTCCGACACCACCCGCCAGCCGCCGTCGGTGTCCGGCTCCAGCACCGCCCGCTCGTCCACCGCCGGGCACGAGCCGGCCAGCGCGTACGACGGCTCCGGCTCGGCACCGTCCCAGCCGCAGAACACCGCGCCGCCCGCCGCCACCCGCACCCGCAGCGTGGACCGCGTGAACCGCACCAGGCCGCCGCCCGGCTCAGGATCGGCCCCCAGCGCGGCCCCCGGCACCCGGGCGAGCTCCGTGCCCCGTCGCGGCAGCCCGACCGCGTCGGCACGCCGGCGCCGCCACGCCGACCGCACCGAGCGCAGCCCCTGCGCCGTACCGACCAATTTCACCGACCGCACCAGGTCACGCGCATCCATGCTGATCAGCCTGCCATCGCCGACTCGAGGATCGCGGCGCGTTCAACTGCCGTTCACTCGAGGTAGACCCACATCCCGCCACATCGTTTCGCGAGCGGGGTGTGAGCGGGGTCCGGGCGGGCGGCTCTGGTGCACGGAGTGATCACATGGCATCGTCTGCTGAGCCGCGTCACGCGCACACCCAAGCCGGGCGCGCGCCGACGCACACCACGCGCACAGTCCGGGAGCCGATGATGACGACCGCACCGCAGCCAGCCACCCCGCCGGAGGACTCGCCGGTGCCCCTGTGGCAGCCCGGCGACGACCGGATCGCCGCCGCCCAGGTCACCCGCTTCCAGGCGTGGGCGGCCGAGCGGCACGGCGCGCCCGCCGGGATCCCCGGCGACCCGGCCGCGAGCTACGCCGCGCTGCACCGCTGGTCCACCGAGCAGCTGGAGCGCTTCTGGCAGGCCGTCGCCGAGTGGTTCGACGTGCGCTTCGCCACCCCGTACCAGAGCGTGCTCGGCGATACCGGGATGCCGGGCGCGACGTGGTTCCCCGGCGCCACCCTGAACTACGCCGAGCACGCGCTGCGCGCCGCCGAGGACCCGGCGCGCGCCGATGAGCCCGCCCTGCTCCACGTCGACGAGACGCACGAGCCCCGCCCGATCAGCTGGGCCGAGCTGCGCGGCCAGGTCGGCTCGCTCGCCGCCGCGCTGCGCAGGCTGGGCGTGCGCCCCGGCGACCGGGTCAGCGGTTACGTCCCCAACGTCCCGCAGGCCGCCGTCGCCCTGCTCGCCACCGCGGCCGTCGGCGCGGTGTGGACCTCCTGCGCCCCCGACTTCGGCGCCCGCAGTGTTCTGGACCGCTTCCAGCAGGTCGAGCCGGTGGTGCTGTTCACCGTCGACGGCTACCGCTACGGCGGCAAGACGCACGACCGCACCGAGACCGTGGCCGAGCTGCGCCGGGAGCTGCCCACGCTGCGCGCGGTCGTGCACATTCCGCTGCTGGGCACCGAAGCCCCCGAAGGCGCCCTGGAGTGGGACGAGCTCGCCGGGGACGCGACCGAGCCGGTCTTCGAGCAGGTCCCCTTCGACCACCCGCTGTGGGTCCTGTACTCCTCCGGCACCACCGGGCTGCCCAAGGCCATCGTCCAGTCCCAGGGCGGCATCCTGCTGGAACACCTCAAGCAGCTGGGTCTGCACACCGACCTCGGCCCCGGTGACCGGTTCTTCTGGTACACCTCGACCGGCTGGATGATGTGGAACTTCCTCATCTCCGGCCTGCTGGTCGGCACCACGGTCGTGCTCTACGACGGCAGCCCCGGCTATCCGGACACCGCGGCCCAGTGGCGGGTCGCCGAGCGCACCGGCGCCACGATCTTCGGCACCTCCGCCGCGTACATCATGGCCTGCCGCAAGGACGGGGTCCGGCCCGGCCGGGACTTCGACCTGTCCCGGATCGGCTGCGTCGCCACCACCGGCTCCCCGCTGCCGCCGGACGGCTTCCGCTGGATCCACGACGAGGTCGCCGAGGACATGTGGATCGCCTCCGTGAGCGGCGGCACGGACGTGTGCAGCTGCTTCGCCGGCGCGGTCGCCACCCTCCCGGTGCACATCGGTGAACTCCAGGCCCCCTGCCTGGGCACGGACCTCCAGGCGTGGGACGCGCACGGCAAGCCGGTGATCGACGAGGTCGGCGAACTGGTCGTCACCCGCCCCATGCCCTCGATGCCGATCCACTTCTGGAACGACCCCGACGGCAGCCGCTACCGCGACAGCTACTTCGAGATGTTCCCGGGGGTGTGGCGGCACGGCGACTGGATCACCCTCACCTCGCGCGGCAGCGTCGTCATCCACGGCCGCTCCGACTCCACCCTCAACCGGCAGGGCGTCCGGATGGGCTCGGCCGACATCTACGAGGCCGTCGAACGCCTCCCGGAGATCCGCGAGTCGCTGGTCATCGGCGTCGAACAGCCGGGCGGTGGCTACTGGATGCCGCTCTTCGTCCACCTCGCCGAAGGCGCCACCCTCGACGACGCCCTGCGCGACCGGATCAAGCGCACCATCCGTGAGCAGCTGTCGCCCCGGCACGTCCCGGACGAGGTCATCGAGGTACCCGGCGTCCCGCACACCCTCACCGGCAAGCGCATCGAGGTCCCGATCAAGCGGCTGATGCAGGGCACCCCGCTGGACAAGGCCGTCAACCCGGGCTCAGTGGACAACCTGGACCTCCTCCGCTTCTACGAGCGCCTCGCCAAAACCAGCCCGTCAAGCTGACCCGGCAATTCCAGCTGGCCCGGCCCATCCAGCCCGACGGGCGAACCATCCGGCCCGTCCGGCGATTGAGGACCGGGGTCTGGGGCGGAGCCCCGGCGCGGGAAGGGGCGGGTAGGGGAACACGCGCGCGCAGCGCCCCCACCCGCCCACCGAGCCCCACCCCGCTCATCAAGCCCCCCACTCGCGGCCCTACCCCCCATACGTGGCCTGCGCCTCCCCCAACACCCCCGCGAAGTCCTCCGCCAGCCGCACCGCCTCCTCCGGCAGCAGCCCCGCCGTGGTGATCCGCACCCCCGGCGCCGACGCGATCCGGAAGCGCGCCCCGGCTGCCACCCACCACCCGCGGCTGCGCAGTCCGTTGACCACCGCCGCCTCATCCCGCACGGGCACCCACACATTCAGCCCGCCCGCGCCGTGCGCAGTCACCCCACGGGCCGCCAGCTCCGCGATGAGCGCGGTGCGCCGCCGCGCATAGGCCACCCGCGCCCGGCCGACCAGCTCGTCCATCGCCGGATCCGCCATCAGCCGGGTCACCGTCTCCTGAAGCACATGGCTCACCCAGCCCGAGGTGAGCAGGAGCCGCCCATCGTGCCGGGCCAGCGTCGTGGCGTCGCAAGCCAGCGCGGCCCACCGCAGGTCGGTGCCGAGGTACTTGGTGACCGTACGAAGCTGTGCCCACCGCGGCAGGCCGCTGGTGGTGAGCGTGTGCAGCGGCGCCCCGGCGATGTCCGCGGCGTAGTCGTTCTCGATCACCAGCACATCCGGGGCCGCCCGCACCACCGCCACCAGGTCGTCGCGGCGCCGCTCGGAGAAGCAGCCGCCGTAGGGGTTCTGGGCCCGCGGGCTGCAGATGACGGCTCGCGCGCCGGCCCGCAGCGCGGCCCGCAGCGCCTCCGGCCGCATCCCCTCGTCATCGACGGCCACCGGCAGGCTGCGCAGCCCCAGGGCGGCGATCAGGTCCAGCAGATGGTGGTAGCCCGGGTCCTCCATCGCCACCGCGTCCCCCGGCCGCAGCTCGATCGCGAGCAGCCGCGCCACGCAGTCCAGCGCGCTGTGCGCGAAGGTCACCTGCCCGCCCGGCACGCCGTCGGCTTCGAACCAGGCCCGGGTCAGCTCCTCCAGCCGCGCGAGCCGCGGCGTCGACCGGTGTGAGCGGGCGCCGGGGGAGAGCCGGGCCGGCGGCAGCAGGGCCGGCAGGAACGCCGGGTCCGGGTGGCCACCGGCCAGGTCACGCACGCCGTCCGGAACCGGCGGCGGCCGCCGGGAGGCGACCGCCGGGGCCGCCGCGACGACCGTGCCGCCGCGCCCCTGAGTGACGACGATGCCGCGCTGCCGGAGCTCCTTGTAAGTGGTCGCCACGGTGCCGGGGCTCACCCCGAGCCGCTCGGCGAGGCGGCGTACCGGCGGCAGGGCGGAGCCGGGCGGCAGCGCGCCCTCCGCCACCCCGCGCTCGATGGACGCGGCAATCCCCTTGGCGGTGGTACCGGTGATCTCATATTGTGTCGCCACAGAGAAGAATATGTATCAATACAAAAATTCTGTCAAGGGGGGACCAGGTGAGCCGGCCATCCAGCCTCACCGCATTCCGCGCCCGCATCCCCGGCGGCCGCGACGGCCGCCGGATGCTCGTCGTCGCGCTCGTCGACCGGATCGGCTCCGGACTCTGGGGAGCGACCGCAGCCCTGTACTTCACCTACGTCGCCGGGCTCACCGCCGCCCAGATCGGCCTGCTCCTCGCCGTCGCCGGCGCCATCGGCATAGCCGGCCCGCCACTCGCCGGACACCTCGCCGACCGGGTGCCGCTGCGCCCCCTGCTCTGCACCGTCCAGGCCATCCGCGCCATCGCCTCCCTTTCCCTGCTGACCACGACAGACCTGCGCCTGCTGCTCGCCATCACCGCTCTCGGCAGCCTCGGCGACCGGGCCTCCTCGGTGCTCACCAAGCTCTACGCCACCCGCGTGGCCGGCCCCGACCGAGCCCGCTACCAGGCCATCAACCGCACCGTCGCCAACCTCGGCTGGGCCATCGGCGGTCTCGCCGCGGCGGGTGCCCTCACCATCGGAACCGCGACCGCCTACCGGGCCATGCTCATCGGCGACGCCCTCTCCTTCGTCGCGGCCGCGCTCATCACCCTCACCTGCCAGGAACCGCCCTCAGCCGCACGCGTCGTCACCACCGGCCCCCGCACCACCTCGGAAGTCCCGGACCAGCCCGCCGAGCAGCCCGACCGCACCCCCACCCCCTGGCGCGACCGCACCTACCTCCTCTACTCGGCGACCGAGGCCGTGCTCATGCTGCACGACTCCTTCTTCAAGATCGGGCTGCCGCTGTGGATCGCGACCGCCACCGACGCGCCACACGGCCTGATCCCGCTGCTGCTCGTCCTCAACAACGTGCTGGTAGTCCTCTTCCAGGTGCCGTTCGCCCGCTTCGGCGCCACCCCTGACGGCGCACGCACCGCCCTGCGGCCCCTCGGCGCGATCTTCCTCGCCGGAGCCGGCGCACTCGCCGCCTCCGTCCTCGACCCGGGCTGGCTCGCGATCGGCGCACTCACCCTGGCCGCCACCGCCTTCACCGTCGCGGAGATGCTGCACTCCACCATCTCCTGGGAACTCTCCGTGGCCCTCGCCCCCGTCCAGGCCCAGGGGGCCTACCTCGGCGTGCACAGCCTCGGCGGGGCGGTCCAGCGCAGCGCCGGCCCGCTCGCGGTGACCGGGGCCATCGCCCTCGGACCGATCGGCTGGCTCGGGCTGGGCGGCGCGCTCCTCGCCACCAGCTGCGTCCAGCGCCGACTGGTCCGCGACCGCCTCGCCACCCCGCTGTCAGTGCCCCCGGTTACGGTGAGTGAGCACTGATCACCGCGCACCGAGGGGGAGGCATGGCGCCCGTCAACAACGCCCGCAGGAACAGCCGCAACAGCAAGAACGGCAGAAACAACAAGAACAGCAAGAACGGCAGGAACCCCTGCCCGAAGAAGGCCCGCCGACGACCACGGACCGCACGCGGACACGCCCGGCAGGCGCTGCGCCGCGAAGTGCCGAGCACGGTGGCCGTGCTCGTGGACGAGGAGGATTTCGCGGCCATGCGCCGCTACCGGTCCTTCGCCTTCGACGATCACGCCACCTATCTGCGGCAGGTGCAGGGGCTGCTGCGGGACCTGGCCGCCCGCGAGGTGCACACCACCGTCGCCCTCTTCGACCCCGTGCGGTACGCGGAGTTCTGTGCGGACAACCGCCTCGACCCGGACACCGCCGACAGCCGCACCCGCTACGTCGCCCGGGTCGCGGCCGCCGGCGCCACGGTGACGTACGCGGGCCAGCCCGTCGACGACCTGGTGCCCGAGCTCCTCGACGCGGTCACCCGACAAGTGATCCGGGAATCGGCCACCGAGCTGCTCGTCCGCGCCGGAGACTGCCCGGACTGCGGCACCGACCTCGGGGACGTGGCCTTCCGCCGTGCCGCGACGCTGTTACGCAAGCTCCTCGACGCGGCCGGCCCCGGACTCCACCACCTCGCGTGCAGCATCCCGGCAGCGGAGCCACCGCTGCTCGCGGCGTTGCACGCGGAGATTCCGCGGACGGCCGCGGGCACGGCCGGGGCGCCCCGGCTGGTCGAGTCCGAAGCACTGGATTTCAGCACCGTGCTCGCCGCCGGCATCGTCACCGAGACCGCCGGAGGCGTGGTGATGCGGACCATGGCCGACGGCATGCCGGAGACCGTCCGTGGCTGGGCGCTGAGCGGCGGCTGGCTGCGCCCGCTCACCGAAGCGGAGGTCTTCGCCGCCTACTGCACCGACGCGGAGACCGGCGAACCCGTCCCACCCGAGCACGGCGTGGAGCACCGCGCCGGATACCCGCTCACCCGCCCCCGGGAAGAGCACGGGCACCGCTAGCACAGGGCCACCACCGGAAGGGGGCGCGAAGCCGGAAAACGAGGGCAGGACAAAGGGGCGCCCCGGACACCGGGACGCCCCTGACCTGAAGCCGACGGGCTCACTCGCCGGACAGCACCGCCTGCGCGGCCCGCCGGGCCTCGTCGGCGGTGTCCGCCGCGCGCGCCGCCGCGGCGGCCCGCTCGCACTGGGCGAGCGTGTGCTTGGCCAGCGTGGACCGCACATAAGGAATGGACGCGGCGCCCATGGAGAGGCTGGTGACCCCCAGGCCGGTCAGCACACACGCCAGCAGCGGATCGGCCGCCGCCTCGCCGCACACACCACAGCTCTTGCCCTCGGCGCGCGCCGCCTCGGCCGAAGCCGCCACCAGGTCCAGCAGCGCGGGCTGCCAGGGGTCCTGCAGCCGCGACACCGCGCCGACCTGCCGGTCGGCGGCGAAGGTGTACTGCGCCAGGTCGTTCGTGCCCAGCGACAGGAACTCCACCTCCTGGAGAATCGAGCGCGCCCGCAGCGCCGCCGACGGGATCTCCACCATCGCGCCGAACTTCGCCCGCAGCCCGGCCTCCCGGCACGCGTCCGCGAAAGCCTTGGCGTCGATCCGGTCCGCCACCATCGGCGCCATGACCTCGAGGTAGACCGGCAGCCCCTCGGCGGCCTTGGCCAGTGCGGTCAGCTGGGTCCGCAGCACCTCGGGATGGTCCAGCAGGGTACGCAGGCCCCGCACACCCAGCGCCGGGTTCGGCTCGTCCGCCGGAGTCAGGAAGTCCAGCGGCTTGTCCGCGCCCGCGTCCAGTACCCGCACCACCACGCGGCCCTCGGGGAAGGCCTCCAGCACCTGGCGGTAGGCGTCGATCTGCTTCTCCTCCGACGGCGCCCGCTGGCTGTCGTCCAGGAAGAGGAACTCCGTCCGGAACAGACCGACACCCTCGGCGCCCGCCTCCACCGCGGCCGGCACGTCCGCCGGACCGCCGACATTGGCCAGCAGCGGCACCTTGTGACCGTCCGACGTCGCGCCCGGCCCGGACGACGCGGCGAGCGCGGCCTTCCGCTCCTCGGCCGCCTTCGCCAGCTCGGCCCGCTTGTCCGCACTCGGCTCCACATGGACATCGCCGGTGCTGCCGTCGACCGCGACCACGGTGCCCTCGGCCAGCTCACAGGCGCCCGGCAGCGCCACCACCGCCGGCACCCCCAGGGCGCGGGCGAGGATCGCGCTGTGGCTCGTCGGCCCGCCCTCCTCGGTGACGAAGCCCAGCACCAGCGTCGGGTCCAGCAACGCCGTGTCGGCCGGCGCCAGGTCCCGGGCGATCAGCACATACGGCTCGTCGCTGTCCGGCACACCGGGCATCGGCACACCCAGCAGCCGCGCCACGATGCGGTTCCGCACGTCGTCCAGGTCGGCAACCCGCCCAGCGAGGTACTCGCCGGCACCGGCCAGCAGCGCCCGGTAGGCGGCGAACGCGTCGTACACCGCGCGCTCCGCGGTGCTGCCCACCGCGATACGACGGTCCACATCCGCCATCAGCTCGGGGTCCTGCGCCATCATCGCCTGCGCCTCGAGCACGCCCTGCGCCTCACCGCCGGCCAGGTTGCCGCGCGCGATCAGATCGGCCGACACCGCCTCGACGGCCTGCCGCGCCCGCCCCTGCTCGCGCGGCGCCTCATCCGCGGGGATCTGCCTCGCCGGCGGCTCCAGAACCGCCGTACCCATGTGCCGCACCTCGCCGATCGCCACCCCGTGGCTCACGCCGACGCCTCGCAGCGTTGTCTCCATTGCACCCGTCTCCGGATCGTTGCGGCGGATGCCCGCCGCGGTGGTTGTCGTCGGTGCCGTCAACGACGGCGGTGGCGTCACTGCCAGGTGAAGAGCGCGTCGCCGGTCTTCAGCTCGCCGTCCTCGCGCAGCTCACCGAGGCCCTCGGCGGTGGCCTCCAGCGCCACGACCGGGCAGACCGGCGACTTGCCGGCGGCCTCGACCGCGGCCGGGTTCCACCGGACGATGGCGTCACCGCGCTGGACGGTGTCGCCCTTGTTGACGAGCAGCTCGAAGCCCTCGCCGTTCAGCTGCACGGTGTCGATGCCGAGGTGCGTCAGCACCCCGTGCCCTTCTCCGTCGACGACGACGAAGGCGTGCGGGTGGAGCGAGACGATGACGCCGTCGACGGGAGCGACGACGGTCGAGGGCTCGCGCTCGGGGTCGATCGCGGTACCGGGCCCCACCATCGCGCCGGAGAACACCGGGTCGGGCACTGCCGCGAGGCCGATGGCGCGTCCGGCAAGCGGGGACGTCACGGTGGTCATGGGAAGCCTCCCAGGGGGTGGGGTTTCGACTGACCAGAAGAGTAAGCCACAGGAGTAGACCATTCCCGCACAGCCGGACCGCAGCGGGCCGGACGGGCCCTCCGCGCCGATTTGCCTCCCCCTCAGCGGCGCTGTAATGTCGTACTCCTGCCCCGGGAGATGCGCCACGGACTGAACGCCGTGAGTGGTCGACCGGAGGCGGCACTCCTCAGATCTAGATCCAGAACTCGGATCCGCTTCTGCGTGTTCGCAGAAAATCGGCGGTAAGAGAGCGGGAAATAGCCTGATAGAGTGTGAAACACCGAAGGGAAGCGCCCGGCGGAAACCCGAGAGGGAATCCAAAGGAAGCGTCCGTTCCTTGAGAACTCAACAGCGTGCCAAAAGTCAACGCCAGATATGTTGATACCCCGTCTCCGGGCCTGATGGTCTGGGACGAGGTTCCTTTGAAGAAAAAAACACAGCGAGGACGCTGTGAACCGAGGGGACTATTCCTCTCCTTGGTTCCGCTCAACGCGAGTGTGCAACCGGATTACCGGTAAACATTCACGGAGAGTTTGATCCTGGCTCAGGACGAACGCTGGCGGCGTGCTTAACACATGCAAGTCGAACGATGAACCCGCTTCGGTGGGGGATTAGTGGCGAACGGGTGAGTAACACGTGGGCAATCTGCCCTGCACTCTGGGACAAGCCCTGGAAACGGGGTCTAATACCGGATATGACCACTGACCGCATGGTTGGTGGTGGAAAGCTCCGGCGGTGCAGGATGAGCCCGCGGCCTATCAGCTTGTTGGTGGGGTGATGGCCTACCAAGGCGACGACGGGTAGCCGGCCTGAGAGGGCGACCGGCCACACTGGGACTGAGACACGGCCCAGACTCCTACGGGAGGCAGCAGTGGGGAATATTGCACAATGGGCGAAAGCCTGATGCAGCGACGCCGCGTGAGGGATGACGGCCTTCGGGTTGTAAACCTCTTTCAGCAGGGAAGAAGCGAAAGTGACGGTACCTGCAGAAGAAGCGCCGGCTAACTACGTGCCAGCAGCCGCGGTAATACGTAGGGCGCGAGCGTTGTCCGGAATTATTGGGCGTAAAGAGCTCGTAGGCGGCTTGTCGCGTCGGATGTGAAAGCCCGGGGCTTAACCCCGGGTCTGCATTCGATACGGGCAGGCTAGAGTTCGGTAGGGGAGATCGGAATTCCTGGTGTAGCGGTGAAATGCGCAGATATCAGGAGGAACACCGGTGGCGAAGGCGGATCTCTGGGCCGATACTGACGCTGAGGAGCGAAAGCGTGGGGAGCGAACAGGATTAGATACCCTGGTAGTCCACGCCGTAAACGTTGGGAACTAGGTGTGGGCGACATTCCACGTTGTCCGTGCCGCAGCTAACGCATTAAGTTCCCCGCCTGGGGAGTACGGCCGCAAGGCTAAAACTCAAAGGAATTGACGGGGGCCCGCACAAGCGGCGGAGCATGTGGCTTAATTCGACGCAACGCGAAGAACCTTACCAAGGCTTGACATACACCGGAAACATCCAGAGATGGGTGCCCCCTTGTGGTCGGTGTACAGGTGGTGCATGGCTGTCGTCAGCTCGTGTCGTGAGATGTTGGGTTAAGTCCCGCAACGAGCGCAACCCTTGTTCTGTGTTGCCAGCATGCCCTTCGGGGTGATGGGGACTCACAGGAGACTGCCGGGGTCAACTCGGAGGAAGGTGGGGACGACGTCAAGTCATCATGCCCCTTATGTCTTGGGCTGCACACGTGCTACAATGGCCGGTACAATGAGCTGCGATACCGCGAGGTGGAGCGAATCTCAAAAAGCCGGTCTCAGTTCGGATTGGGGTCTGCAACTCGACCCCATGAAGTCGGAGTCGCTAGTAATCGCAGATCAGCATTGCTGCGGTGAATACGTTCCCGGGCCTTGTACACACCGCCCGTCACGTCACGAAAGTCGGTAACACCCGAAGCCGGTGGCCCAACCCCTTGTGGGAGGGAGTCGTCGAAGGTGGGACTGGCGATTGGGACGAAGTCGTAACAAGGTAGCCGTACCGGAAGGTGCGGCTGGATCACCTCCTTTCTAAGGAGCACAGCACCGTCTGCGAGCGAATGTCTCGCACGGTCAGCTCATGGGTGGAACGTTGACTACTCGGCAGGATCGTCTGATCCGTCTTCCTAGTACTGCTCTTCGGGGCGTGGAACGGGATGCGGGGATGGGGATTGTGTCGGGCACGCTGTTGGGTGTCTGAGGGTGCGAGCGTTTGCTTGCCCTTCAAACGCCGGCCCCAGTGCACTCCGGATGTTTGGTTCGGGGGTGATGGGTGGCTGGTCGTTGCTTGAGAACTGCACAGTGGACGCGAGCATCTGTGGCCAAGTTTTTAAGGGCGCACGGTGGATGCCTTGGCACCAGGAACCGATGAAGGACGTGGGAGGCCGCGATAGGCCCCGGGGAGCTGTCAACCGAGCTTTGATCCGGGGGTGTCCGAATGGGGAAACCCGGCAGTCGTCATGGGCTGTCACCCATACCTGAACACATAGGGTATGTGGAGGGAACGCGGGGAAGTGAAACATCTCAGTACCCGCAGGAAGAGAAAACAACCGTGATTCCGGGAGTAGTGGCGAGCGAAACTGGATGAGGCTAAACCGTATGTGTGTGATACCCGGCAGGGGTTGCGCATGCGGGGTTGTGGGAGTGAGCTTCAGTCGTCTGCCGGCGGCTGGGCGAGTCAGAAACCGTATGGATAGGCGAAGGACATGCGAAAGGTCCGGCGTAGAGGGTAAGACCCCCGTAGCTGAAATCTGTACGGCTTGCTTGCTTATTTCCCAAGTAGCACGGGGCCCGAGAAATCCCGTGTGAATCTGGCGGGACCACCCGCTAAGCCTAAATATTCCCTGGTGACCGATAGCGGATAGTACCGTGAGGGAATGGTGAAAAGTACCGCGGGAGCGGAGTGAAATAGTACCTGAAACCGTGTGCCTACAAGCCGTGGGAGCGTCGCATGCAAGCTTGCTTGTATGTCGTGACTGCGTGCCTTTTGAAGAATGAGCCTGCGAGTTTGCGGTGTGTTGCGAGGTTAACCCGTGTGGGGAAGCCGTAGCGAAAGCGAGTCCGAATAGGGCGATGTAGTAGCGCGCTCAAGACCCGAAGCGGAGTGATCTAGCCATGGGCAGGTTGAAGCGGAGGTAAGACTTCGTGGAGGACCGAACCCACCAGGGTTGAAAACCTGGGGGATGACCTGTGGTTAGGGGTGAAAGGCCAATCAAACTCCGTGATAGCTGGTTCTCCCCGAAATGCATTTAGGTGCAGCGTCGTGTGTTTCTTGCCGGAGGTAGAGCACTGGATAGGCGATGGGCCCTACCGGGTTACTGACCTTAGCCAAACTCCGAATGCCGGTAAGTGAGAGCGCGGCAGTGAGACTGTGGGGGATAAGCTCCATGGTCGAGAGGGAAACAGCCCAGAGCATCGACTAAGGCCCCTAAGCGTACGCTAAGTGGGAAAGGATGTGGAGTCGCAGAGACAACCAGGAGGTTGGCTTAGAAGCAGCCACCCTTGAAAGAGTGCGTAATAGCTCACTGGTCAAGTGATTCCGCGCCGACAATGTAGCGGGGCTCAAGCGTACCGCCGAAGTCGTGTCATTGCAGTACATACCCCCAACGGGGACTGTGATGGGTAGGGGAGCGTCGTGTGCCGGGTGAAGCAGCGCCGGAAGGTAGTTGTGGACGGTTCACGAGTGAGAATGCAGGCATGAGTAGCGATTCACACGTGAGAAACGTGTGCGCCGATTGACTAAGGGTTCCTGGGTCAAGCTGATCTGCCCAGGGTAAGTCGGGACCTAAGGCGAGGCCGACAGGCGTAGTCGATGGACAACCGGTTGATATTCCGGTACCCGCTTTGAAACGCCCAATATCGAGCCCATTAATGCTAAGGCCGTGAAGCCGCCTCTGATCTCTTCGGAGTGAGGGGGAGTGGTGGAGCCGCTGATCCAAGGTGGTAGTAGGTAAGCGATGGGGTGACGCAGGAAGGTAGTCCAGCCCGGGCGGTGGTTGTCCCGGGGTAAGGGTGTAGGCCGTGTGGTAGGCAAATCCGTCACACGTTAAGGCTGAGACCTGATGCCGAGCCGATTGTGGTGAAGTGGATGATCCTATGCTGTCGAGAAAAGCCTCTAGCGAGTTTCATGGCGGCCCGTACCCTAAACCGACTCAGGTGGTCAGGTAGAGAATACCGAGGCGTTCGGGTGAACTATGGTTAAGGAACTCGGCAAAATGCCCCCGTAACTTCGGGAGAAGGGGGGCCATTTCCGGTGATGGAATTTACTTCCTGAGCTGGGGGTGGCCGCAGAGACCAGCGAGAAGCGACTGTTTACTAAAAACACAGGTCCGTGCGAAGCCGTAAGGCGATGTATACGGACTGACGCCTGCCCGGTGCTGGAACGTTAAGGGGACCGGTTAGCTCTGTTTCGACGGGGCGAAGCTGAGAACTTAAGCGCCAGTAAACGGCGGTGGTAACTATAACCATCCTAAGGTAGCGAAATTCCTTGTCGGGTAAGTTCCGACCTGCACGAATGGCGTAACGACTTCTCGACTGTCTCAACCATAGGCCCGGTGAAATTGCATTACGAGTAAAGATGCTCGTTTCGCGCAGCAGGACGGAAAGACCCCGGGACCTTTACTATAGCTTGATATTGGTGTTCGGTTCGGCTTGTGTAGGATAGGTGGGAGACTGTGAAGCATGCACGCCAGTGTGTGTGGAGTCGTCGTTGAAATACCACTCTGGTCGTGCTGGATGTCTAACCTGGGTCCGTGATCCGGATCAGGGACAGTGTCTGGTGGGTAGTTTAACTGGGGCGGTTGCCTCCTAAAGGGTAACGGAGGCGCCCAAAGGTTCCCTCAGCCTGGTTGGCAATCAGGTGTTGAGTGTAAGTGCACAAGGGAGCTTGACTGTGAGACCGACGGGTCGAGCAGGGACGAAAGTCGGGACTAGTGATCCGGCGGTGGCTTGTGGAAGCGCCGTCGCTCAACGGATAAAAGGTACCCCGGGGATAACAGGCTGATCTTCCCCAAGAGTCCATATCGACGGGATGGTTTGGCACCTCGATGTCGGCTCGTCGCATCCTGGGGCTGGAGTCGGTCCCAAGGGTTGGGCTGTTCGCCCATTAAAGCGGTACGCGAGCTGGGTTTAGAACGTCGTGAGACAGTTCGGTCCCTATCCGCTGTGCGCGTAGGAGTCTTGAGAAGGGCTGTCCCTAGTACGAGAGGACCGGGACGGACGAACCTCTGGTGTGCCAGTTGTTCTGCCAAGGGCATGGCTGGTTGGCTACGTTCGGGAGGGATAACCGCTGAAAGCATCTAAGCGGGAAGCCTGCTTCGAGATGAGGACTCCCACCTCCTAGAGAGGGTAAGGCTCCCAGTAGACGACTGGGTTGATAGGCCAGATATGGAAGCCGGGTAACCGGTGGAGTTGACTGGTACTAATAGGCCGAGGGCTTGTCCTCAGTTGCTCGCGTCCACTGTGTTAGTTCTGAAGTAACGAATTCGCCTTTGCTGGCTGGAGTTCGATATCTTCATAGTGTTTCGGTGGTCATTGCGTTAGGGAAACGCCCGGTTACATTCCGAACCCGGAAGCTAAGCCTTTCAGCGCCGATGGTACTGCAGGGGGGACCCTGTGGGAGAGTAGGACGCCGCCGAACAATTTTTCTCGCTCTGGTGGGGACTTCGGTCCCCGCCAGAGCCTTTTTGCGTTCCCAGGGGGTCTGTGCGGCCCCGCTCACCGGTACCGGTAAGGTCAGGGGGCATCGTTGGCACGTTCACAGGAGGCCCCCGGGTGGAGGTCCAGGAGACGCGCGTACAGACCGACCGCGTCCTCACCATCCCGAACATCCTCAGCATGGCCCGCCTTGTCGGCGTACCGCTTTTCCTGTGGCTGATTCTTCGGCCCGAGTTCGGCGGTCCGAAGAGCGACGGCTGGGCTCTGCTGGTGCTGGCGCTCAGCGGAGTCAGTGACTATCTGGACGGGAAGCTCGCCCGCCGGTGGAATCAGATCAGCAGCCTCGGCCGGCTCCTCGACCCGGCCGCCGACCGGCTCTACATTCTGTCCACCCTCATTGGTCTCACCTGGCGGGAGATCCTGCCGGTCTGGCTGACCGCGGCCCTCCTGGCACGTGAACTGGTGCTGCTGGTGATGGTGGGAATCCTCCGCCGGCACGGATATCCGCCGCCCCAGGTGAACTTCCTCGGCAAGGCCGCGACGTTCAACCTCATGTATGCCTTCCCGCTGCTCCTCCTGAGTGACGGAAGTGGCTGGGTGCACTCACTCGCTGCTATTTTCGGATGGGCATTCGCCGGATGGGGTACGACGCTGTACTGGTGGGCAGGAATCCTCTACGTGGTTCAGGTCCGTCGGCTGATCAAGGCGGAGGCCACGGCCGACTGAGCGCGCCGGAGTAGCGGCCCAAGCGGAGGCCGGATGTCCCCACGGTATTCGTGGGCCGTCCGGACGGGGGCAGTCGGCATCACCGTCGTCTCTTCGAGGAGGACGCTTCCGACATGAAGGCCGTCGTGATGGCTGGTGGCGAAGGCACGCGGCTTCGCCCCATGACGTCAAGCATGCCCAAGCCGCTGCTGCCGGTAGCCAACCGGCCGATCATGGAGCACGTTCTGCGGCTGCTCAAGCGGCATGGGCTGACCGAGACCGTGGTGACCGTCCAGTTCCTGGCCTCGCTGGTCAAGAACTACTTCGGGGACGGCGAGGAGCTCGGCATGGAGCTGACCTACGCCAATGAGGAAAAGCCACTCGGCACCGCCGGGAGTGTGAAGAACGCCGAGGCGGCCCTGAAGGACGACGCCTTTCTCGTCATCTCGGGCGACGCGCTCACCGATTTCGACCTCACCGAGCTGGTCAATTTCCACAAGGAAAAGGGCGCGCTGGTCACCGTCTGCCTGACCCGTGTACCCAATCCGCTGGAATTCGGTATCACGATTGTCGACGAACAGGGCCGGGTGGAACGCTTCCTGGAGAAGCCGACCTGGGGCCAGGTCTTCTCGGACACGGTCAACACCGGCATCTATGTGATGGAACCCGAGGTCTTCGACTATGTCGAAGCCGATGTCCCCGTGGACTGGTCCGGAGACGTCTTCCCGCAGCTCATGAAGGAAGGCAAGCCGATCTACGGCTTCGTCGCCGAGGGCTACTGGGAGGACGTCGGCACCCACGAAAGCTACGTCAAGGCGCAGGCCGACGTACTCGAAGGCAAGGTCGACGTGGACATCGACGGCTTCGAGATCTCGCCCGGAGTGTGGGTCGCCGAAGGCGCCGAAGTGCACCCGGATGCCGTACTGCGCGGCCCGCTCTACATCGGCGACTACGCCAAGGTGGAGGCCGACGTCGAAATCCGCGAACACACCGTCGTCGGCTCGAACGTCGTCGTGAAGAGCGGCGCCTTCCTCCACAAGGCAGTCGTCCACGACAACGTCTACATCGGGCAGCAGAGCAACCTCCGCGGCTGCGTCATCGGCAAGAACACCGACATCATGCGCGCCTCACGGATCGAGGACGGCGCCGTCATCGGTGACGAGTGCCTGGTCGGTGAAGAATCGATCGTCCAGGGCAACGTGCGGGTCTACCCCTTCAAGACCATCGAGGCCGGCGCGTTCGTCAACACCTCGGTGATCTGGGAGTCGCGCGGCCAGGCTCAGCTGTTCGGCGCGCGGGGCGTGTCCGGCATCCTCAATGTGGAGATCACCCCGGAGCTCGCGGTGCGGCTCGCCGGAGCGTATGCCACGACCCTGAAGAAGGGCGCGACGGTCACCACGGCCCGTGACCACTCCCGGGGTGCGCGAGCGCTCAAGCGCGCCGTGATCTCCGCCCTCCAGGCCAGCGCGATCGACGTGCGCGACCTGGAGAACGTGCCGCTGCCCGTCGCCCGCCAGCAGACCGCACGCGGCAGCGCCGGCGGCATCATGATCCGCACCTCGCCCGGTGTGCCCGACTCCGTGGACATCATGTTCTTCGACGAACGCGGTGCGGATCTCTCCGCGGCCGGTCAGCGGAAGCTGGACCGGGTGTACGCCCGGCAGGAGTACCGCCGCGCCTTCCCCGGTGAGATCGGCGACCTGAGCTTCCCCTCCAGCGTCTTCGACTCGTACACCGGCGCACTGCTGCGGGCCGTGGACACCAGCGGAATCGCGGACGCGGGCCTGAAGGTGGTCGTCGACGCCTCCAACGGCAGTGCCGGACTGGTGCTGCCCAGCCTGCTCGGCCGGCTCGGCGTGGACGCGCTCACCATCAACCCGGGACTGGACGAGGCACGGCCGACCGAGACGCCGGACGACCGCCGCTCGGGGCTGGTGCGGCTCGGCGAGATCGTCGCGTCCGCGCGGGCCGCGTTCGGCGTGCGCTTCGACCCGGTCGGCGAGCGGCTCTCCCTGGTCGACGAGAAGGGCCGCATCGTCGAGGACGACCGGGCCCTGCTGGTGATGCTCGACCTGGTGGCCGCCGAGCGGCGCAGCGGCAAGGTGGCGCTGCCGGTGACCACGACGCGGATCGCCGAGCAGGTCGCGGCCTACCACGGCACCCAGGTGGAGTGGACCACCACCTCCCCGGACGACCTGACCCGGGTGGGGCGCGGCGAGACCACCATCTTCGGGGGCGACGGGCGCGGCGGCTTCATCATCCCCGAGTCGAGCAGCGTCTTCGACGGGGCGGCCGCGTTCGTCCGGCTGATCGGGCTGGTGGCCCGCACCCAGCTGACGCTCAGTCAGATCGATGCCCGGATTCCGCGCGCCCATGTGCTGCGCCGGGACCTGGCCACCCCCTGGGCGGTGAAGGGGCTGGTGATGCGCCGGGTCGTCGAGGCCGCCGGAGACCGGTCGGTGGACACCACCGACGGCGTTCGCGTGGTGGAGGCCGATGGCCGCTGGGTGATGGTGCTGCCCGACCCGGCCGAGGCGGTCACCCACCTGTGGGCGGAAGGGCCGGACGACGCCTCCGCGCAGGCACTGCTGGACGAGTGGTCCGAGGTCGTGGACAGCGCGGGCCGGTGAGCGGCGGACCGGGCGGCGGCGGCCGCCCGGTCCCCTTCCCGATGAGCGCGGCGCGCCGGTCGGCCTGCCCGGATCCGGCGCGCCGGTGGGGCCATTGGGTGACCGCGCCCGCGACGTGCGACGATGTGCGGCATGCCGCAGCAGCCGCCCGATCGGAGCACCGCGTCCCCGCGCCCCCGCCCGCGGCCCGACGCGTCCATGTCGCTGCTGACCAACGTGATGGACCACAGCCTCGACGACGGATACGCCGAGGCCGCCGCGCGACGTGGCACCGCCGACCGGCAGGGTCTGCCGCGCACCGTGCGGGCCAAACTGGGACTGGCTCTGGGGCTGGTGCTGGTCACCATCGTGGTGACCATCGGAGCGGTCGAGGCGCGGATATCGGCGCCCACCCTCGCCAAGGAACGCGAAGAGCTCATCGACCGGATCGAAGCGGACACCGCGGACGTGGACGACCTCGAGCAGAGCGTGGACACCCTGCGCGACCAGGTCGGCGAGATGCAGCGCAAGGCGCTCAAGAAGTACGGTGGCGACCGGGCCGAACTCGTCGCGCTGCTCGCCGGGGCGACCGAGGTCACCGGCCCCGGGGTGAAGTTGGTCGTCGACGACGCGGAGGCGGCCGACCAGGGTGGCGACGGCCCCCGGGAGAGCAATGGATTCTCCGACACCGGGCGGGTCCGCGACCGCGACCTGCAGCGGATCGTCAACGGTCTGTGGGAGTCGGGCGCCGAGGCGATCGCGGTCAATGGCCAGCGGCTGACGGCCTTGTCGGCGATCAGGGCCGCCGGTGACGCCATACTGGTCGACAACAAACCGCTCGTGCCGCCCTATACGGTACTGGCGGTGGGGGACGGAGAGCGGCTGCGCTCCGCCTTCCAGGAGAGCGCGGACGGGCAGTATCTGCAGGTGCTGCGGGACAACTACGGCATCGACGCGAGCATTTCCGCCGAGGACGAGGTCCGGCTGCCGGTCGCGCCGAGTCTGATCGTACGGACCGCAGAGCCGATCGACGGTGCCGCCGGAAAGGGTGGCTCGGACACAGGGAAGGGCACAGGCACATCGTGATCGCCGTTTTGGGCCTCATCGTGGGAGTCGTGGTCGGACTCGTCGTCCGCCCGGTGGTGCCGACGGAGATCGAGCCCTACCTGCCGATCGCCGTCGTCGCGGCGCTGGACGCGGTGTTCGGCGGCTTGCGTGCCATGCTGGACGGCATCTTCGACGACAAGGTCTTCGTGGTGTCGTTCCTCTCCAACGTGGTGGTGGCCGCGCTGATCGTCTTCCTCGGCGACAAGCTCGGCGTCGGTGCGCAGTTGTCCACCGGCGTCGTGGTCGTGCTGGGCATCCGGATCTTCTCCAACGCCGCCGCGATCCGTCGGCACGTCTTCCGGGCGTGAGGCCGATGAACGAGGGGAACACCCCGGACCGAGGCGGGGAGAACGCGCCGAACGGCACGAACGGCACGAACGGGGCGAACGGTCCGGCGCCGTCCGCGTCCGGTGGGCGCCCCGAGGGGGAGGTGCCGCAGGGTCCGGCGCTGCCGCCCCGGCCTCCAGGCCCCCAGGCGCCTCAGGAGCCCCAGGAGGCGCCCAGTGGCCCGTCCGGCGGCCGTGGTGACCAGCCGGCCGAACGGGCAGGGCGGGAGGTCGCCGGCCCGCCCGTGACCGGGCGCCAGCGGCTCGTGGCGAGCCTGTGGCCGCCGCGCGTGACCCGCGCCCAACTCATCGTCGCCCTGTTGCTGTTCGTCCTGGGGCTGGGGCTCGCCATCCAGGTGCGGTCGACGAACGAGAACAGCGTGCTGCGCGGTGCCCGGCAGGAGGATCTGGTGCGGATCCTGGACGAACTGGACAACCGCACCCAGCGGCTGGAGGACGAGAAACAGCGGCTGGAGAGCCAGCGCACCGAGCTGGAGACCAGCTCCGACCAGGCCGAGGAAGCCCGGAAGCAGACGCTCCAGAAGCAGCAGCAGCTGGGTGTGCTCGCGGGTACCGTGGCCGCTCAGGGTCCGGGCATCGAGGTCATCATCCGCGACTCGACAGGCGCGGTGGAAGCCGACATGCTGCTCGACGCCATCCAGGAGCTGCGTGCCGCGGGCGCCGAGGCGATCCAGGTGAACGATGTGCGGGTGGTCGCGAACACGTACCTCACGGACACCGGGGGTGGCGTGGAGGTCGATGGACAGAAAGTCACGCAACCCTATGTGTTCAAGGTGATCGGCAAGCCGGAGGACCTGGAGGCGGCGCTGAACATCCCGGGCGGTGTCGTGCAGACCCTGAAGAAAGAGCGGGTCAACGCGGACATCCGGCGTTCGCAGCGGATCGTCGTGGACGCCTTGCGGCAGGCGAAGCGGCCTGACTACGCTCGGTCGTCATCGCGATGAGGCGGGGAGGCATGACGCGATCTTGGTCAACGCGTGAAGTTCTGGGGGGTCGAAGCACCAGATCAGTGGTGCGTGGTGGAAACTGTCTGACGGTCACGGACGTTGTGAGGGTGTCCGGGTCGACCGGTGTGTGTATCGAGGCTTACAGCGAGGGTTTGTCCTGCCCCACGGGCGGGTCTGTTTCGGTCAAGGGGAATCGCCCGTGAAGTTGTTCGGGAAGTTGTTCGGCAAGAGTGCGCGTCAGGACGGTGGCAGTGGCACCGCCCGCCACCGCGCCCCGCGCGCCGCTGAAGGCAGCGGCGTCGATGAGGAGCAGCGCCCGCTGTTCCGTGACCAGGTCGGCTCCCAGGGTGCCGACATGCCGGCCGGCGGTCCCGCCGGTGCCGGCCGCATAGGTTTCCAGGAAGCTCCGGCGGCGCGTGCGGGCGGAGGCCACGGTCTGCCGGTCTGTCCCCGGTGCGGCCACCAGAACACCGAGGCCAGCCGCTTCTGCTCCAATTGCGGCACGCCGCTGCGCGGCGGCGGGTCCTCCGAGCGCGCCTCGGAGACGACCTCGACCATCTCCATCTCCGGTCTGGAGGCGTACGACTCCGAGGTGACCGGGCAGACGCAGCTGCCCTCGCTCTCCCCGGAGGCGCAGGCCGCCGTCGATGCCCTGCCGCTCGGCTCGGCACTGCTGGTGGTCCGCCGGGGCCCGAACTCGGGAAGCCGATTCCTGCTGGACAGCGAGCTGACCACGGCCGGCCGCCACCCGCAGAGCGACATCTTCCTGGACGACGTGACGGTCTCGCGCCGCCACGTGGAGTTCCGGCGCGGTCCGGATGGCCGCTTCACCGTCGCCGACGTGGGCAGCCTCAACGGGACGTACGTCAACCGGGAGCCGATCGACGCGGTCCCGCTGAACACCGGTGACGAGGTCCAGATCGGCAAGTACCGGATGGTCTTCTACGCGAGCCAGCGAGGCGTCGGTATCTGACCCTCCCCGGACCTGTGTCCGGGGGGACCCCACAGGGGAAGGTCCATGCTGCAAACACCGTCGGGCGGCACCGGTTCCGGTGCCGCCCCCTCGGGGCGCCGCCCGATGAGCATCGGCACGGTGCTCAGCCTGCTGCGGGACGAGTTTCCCGAGGTCACCATCTCCAAGATCCGTTTCCTGGAGGCCGAGGGCCTGGTGGAGCCGCAGCGGACTCCCTCGGGCTACCGGAAATTCACCGAGCAGGACGTGGCGCGGCTCGCCCACGTCCTGCGGATGCAGCGCGACCACTATCTGCCGCTGAAGGTCATCCGGGAGCATCTTCAGGCGTTGGAGCGCGGCGAGCAGGTCCCGCTGCCCGCCGCGTCCGGGCCGCCAGCCCGGGAGCTGCTGGACGGTGCCGCGATGGACGCCGTGGAGCCGGAGCCGCGCACGGTGACCCGGCTGGGCCGGGCCGAGTTCCTGGCGGCCACCGAGGCCGGCGAGGACGAGGTGGCGGAGTGGGAGTCATACGGGCTGATCGGCCAGGGCGCGGACGGCGAATACGACGCCGGGGCGGTGACGATCGCGGGCCTGGTAGCCGATCTCGGCCGTTTCGGGCTGGAACCGCGCCATCTGCGGTCCGTCAAGGCTGCCGCGGACCGGCAGGCGGACCTGGTCGAACAAGTGGTCGCGCCCCTGCGACGGCACCGGAATCCGCAGACCAGAGCCCATGCGCAGGCCACCACACGGGAAATCGCCGCGCTGACCCTCCGGCTGCACGCCGCCCTGCTGGAGGCGGCCCTGCGAGCCCGTCCGGACTGACCGAAGACCGGCCCGACTATCCAAACCGGCCGCGCACGTCCTAGGGTTGCTGTGTGAACGAGCTCGACGTCGTGGGTGTCCGGGTGGAAATGCCCTCCAACCAGCCGATCGTGCTCCTGCGTGAAGTGGGAGGCGATCGCTACCTCCCCATTTGGATCGGACCGGGGGAGGCGACCGCGATCGCCTTCGCCCAGCAGGGCATGACCCCTGCGCGACCACTCACCCACGACCTGTTCAAGGACGTACTCGAAGCCGTGGGCCAGCAGCTCACCGAGGTCCGGATCACGGACCTGCGGGAAGGCGTCTTCTACGCGGAACTGGTGTTCGCCAGCGGTGTCGAGGTCAGCGCCCGTCCCTCGGACGCCATAGCGCTGGCCCTGCGCACCGGGACGCCGATCTACGGCAGCGACGGGGTGCTGGACGACGCGGGCATCGCCATCCCGGACGAGCAGGAGGACGAGGTGGAGAAATTCCGCGAGTTCCTCGACCAGATCTCGCCGGAGGACTTCGGCACGAGCAGCCAGTGAGCTGTTTCTCGCCCCTCCACGCACGGGCATTCGAGTAGCCTTTCCCACAAGACAGTCACGGGAAACCACCCTCAGGGTGATTATCACTCGGCGTGCCGAGTGTGGCGATCGTTGACGCACCCCGAGTGACTGCCTACCTTCGAGTGGGCAGGTCAAGGACGGAGGTCGGCGTGAGAAGCACCGGCGACGGCACGGCGGCCGGCGGTCCGTATCCGCTCCAGGGGGGCGCACCGGCCGAGGCGGCTCCCAGGCATCGGGTCACGGCCCAGGCAGGCCCCCGGCATGAGCGGGCCTCCGGAATCATCGGATATCGCGGCCCCACCGCATGCGCGGCCGCGGGCATCACCTACCGCCAGCTGGACTACTGGGCGCGCACCGGACTGGTGGAGCCCAGTGTGCGGCCCGCCTACGGCTCGGGCACCCAGCGGCTGTACAGCTTCCGGGACGTCGTCGTCCTCAAGATCGTCAAGCGGCTGCTGGACACCGGCGTGTCCTTGCAGAACATCCGCACGGCGGTGCAGCACCTGCGCACCCGCGGCCTGGACGACCTGGCGCGGATGACGCTGATGAGCGATGGCGCGACCGTTTACGAATGCACTTCCCCCGACGAGGTCGTGGCACTGCTCCAGGGCGGCCAGGGCGTCTTCGGAATCGCCGTCGGCGTGGTCTGGCGGGACGTGGAGAGCGCGCTGGATGAGCTGCACGGCGAGCGCATCGACACCGGCGAGACGCTGATCGGCCACAACCCGGCGGACGAGCTGGCGCGGCGGCGCAACCGGGCCGGCTGACGGCGCCCGCACCGCCGCGGGCGGCCTCCCGTCGAATGTCAGTGCCATGCGGCAGCATCGGTAGCTGTGAGGGCCACACCGACGATCCTGCATCTGGACATGGATGCCTTCTTCGCCGCGGCGGAGCAGGCGGCCAAGCCCAGCCTGCGCGGAAAGCCGGTCATCGTCGGCGGGCTCGGGCCGCGCGGTGTGGTCGCCACCGCCTCCTACGAGGCGCGGGTCTTCGGGGTGCGCTCGGCGATGGCCATGGCCCAGGCGCGCCGGCTCTGCCCGAACGCCGCCTATCTCACCCCGCGCTTCTCGCTGTACCGCGAGGTGAGCGGGCGGGTCATGGAGCTGCTGGGCGCACTGTCGCCGCTGGTGGAGCCGCTCAGTCTGGACGAGGCGTTCGTGGACCTGGAGGCGGGCGGCGTCGCCGGCGACGCCGTGGCGGCCCGCGCGGTGGGGGAACGGCTGCGGGCCGACATCCGGCAGGCCACCGGGCTCACCGGCTCGGTGGGGCTGGCGGGCTCCAAGATGCTCGCCAAGATCGCCTCCGAGCAGGCGAAGCCGGACGGCCTGGTCGTCATCGAGCCCGGCACCGAGCGGGAGCTGCTCGGCCCGATGACCGTGCGCACCCTGCCCGGCGTCGGCCCGGCGACCGGGGAGGCGCTGCGCCGGGCGGGCATCCACACGGTCGCCGAGACCCGGGACGCGGGCGAGGCGGAGCTGGTCCGGCTGCTCGGCAGGGCCCACGGCTCCTCGCTGTATGCGATGGCGAACGGATGGGACGACCGCCCGGTCGTCGCGGAGCGGGAGTCGAAATCCGTGTCGGTGGAGGACACCTTCGACGTCGACCTCACCGACCGGACCCGGGTGCAGCTGGAGATCGACCGGCTGGCCGAGCGGTGTGCCCGTCGGCTGCGCGGTGCCGGGCGGTCGGGGCGCACGGTGGTGATCAAGGTGCGGCGGTACGACTTCTCCACGCTCACCCGCTCGGAGACGCTGCGCGGCCCGACCGACGATCCCGCGGTGGTGCGGGAGGCCGCCGCCCGGCTGCTCGAGCAGGTGGACACCACCGCCGGGGTGCGGCTGCTGGGCGTGGGCGTCACCGGCCTCGCCGACTACACCCAGGAGGACCTCTTCGCGCAGGCCGCCCAGGCCGCACAAGCCGTGCAGGTTGCTCAGGTCGCGCACGCCGCGGCGGGTGATCCGCGGGCGACCGGGGCCGCTCCGGCTGCCGCCGGAGCCGAGGCCGCGCCCTCCGCACATGCCGCGGGCACCTCTGAGAGCAGCCAGGACGCCCTGTCCGCTCCGGTCGGCACGTCGATACCGGGGTCGGCTCCGGTGGCGGCGCAGGAGGCCGCTGAGGCGTTCGGAGAAGCGGGCCGCACGCGGCGCTGGCTGCCCGGCTCCGACGTGCGGCACACCGAGTACGGCGACGGCTGGGTGCAGGGCAGCGGGGTCGGCCGGGTCACCATCCGCTTCGAGGGCCCGTGGTCGGCGCCGGGCCGGGTGCGTACCTTCGCCGTCGACGACCCTCGGCTGGAGCCGGCCGATCCGCCCTCCATCCTCGCCCCGACCGGGCCGCACTCGGCCCCGTCGCCCGCCCCGCCGCCGTCCCCGCCGGGGCGCGTCCAGGCCCCGGCGGACGGCGGTCAGCCGGCCACGTCCAGCCCGTAGTGGTGGTAGAGCTGAAGCTCCTGCTCCGGTGAGAGATGGCGGCCCACCCCGAAATCCGGGGCGTCCTTGATCAGACGCCGCTCGAAGGGCACCCGCAGGGCGTCCTCGACGAGCTCGCTCGGCCCCAGCGGCACGAACACATCGCGGCTGAACAGGCCGGTGCGCACCGCCGCCCATTCCGGCTCGCCGGTCGCGTCGTCGAGATACACCTCGTCCACCGTGCCCAGCCGTGTCCCTTCCTGGTCGAATGCCTTGCGCCCGATGAGATGGCGCGGATCGATGTCGGTCTGCACGGTCCCTCCAGCTGACGGCAATGGCTCCCCGTGACACCTACGAAAAGCCAGAACGGTGCAAAAGGCCACTTGAGCGCGGTGCCCGGGGGTTCCCGGCCCGGCCCCGGCGAAACCGGCGCTGGTAGGCTGGCCAGTGGCTGCAGACCCCATGCGGGAGAGTCCTTCGTCGAGATCCCCGGAGATCGTCGGAGGCGCCGAAGGAGCAAATCCTCCCCGGAATCTCTCAGGCACACGTACCGTGCGGGCGAGGTCACTCTGGAAAGCAGGGCGGGACTTGGACGAGCACCACTCCGGGACCCTTCCTCACCGACGGTGAAAGCCGGGTCGCCCGCGGCCCGGTGAAGCTCTCAGGTTGAGATGACAGAGGGGGAGGCCGTCCGGGTACCCGCGCCGTGGTGCCCCTCGCAGGTCGCAACGACCAGGAGGCCTCCGCAGATGACCGCCAACCGCATCTCCCTCGCAGCGCTGGAGCGCGGCATTCCGTTCGCCCAGCGCCATATCGGTCCCGACGACGAGGCCCAGGCCAAGATGCTCGCCCAGGTGGGCTTCGGGTCCCTTGACGAACTCACCCAGGTCGCCGTCCCCGACGTCATCAAGAGCACCGAGGCGCTGCGGCTGCCCGAGGCCCGTACCGAGGCCGAGGTGCTCGCCGAACTCCGCGGCCTCGCCGACCGCAACCAGGTCCTCGCCCCCATGATCGGCCTGGGCTACTACGGCACCTTCACCCCGCCGGTCATCCTGCGCAACGTCATGGAGAACCCGGCCTGGTACACCGCCTACACGCCCTACCAGCCGGAGATCTCGCAGGGTCGTCTGGAGGCGCTGCTCAACTTCCAGACCGTCGTCGCCGACCTGACCGGGCTGCCCACCTCCGGTGCCTCGCTGCTCGACGAGGGCACCGCCGCCGCCGAGGCCATGGCGCTGTCCCGCCGGGTCGGCAAGGTCAAGGACGGCGTGTTCCTGATCGACGCCGACTGTCTGCCGCAGACCATCGCGGTCATCGAGACCCGCGCCGAGCCGACCGGCGTCGAGGTGGTCGTCGCCGACCTCTCCGAGGGCATTCCCGCCGAGATCGCCGAGCGCGGCGTCTTCGGTGTGCTGCTCCAGTACCCGGGCGCCTCCGGTGCGGTCCGCGACCCGCGCGCCGTCATCGAGCGGGCGCACGAGCTGGGCGCGATCGTCACCGTCGCCGCCGACCTGCTCTCCCTCACCCTGCTGACCTCGCCCGGTGAGCTGGGCGCGGACATCGCGGTCGGCTCCTCCCAGCGGTTCGGTGTGCCGATGGGCTTCGGCGGCCCGCACGCCGGTTTCATGGCCGTCCGCGACGCCTACGCCCGCAGCCTGCCCGGCCGCCTGGTCGGTGTGTCCGTCGACGCCGACGGCGACCTGGCCTACCGGCTGGCGCTGCAGACCCGCGAGCAGCACATCCGCCGCGAGAAGGCCACCAGCAACATCTGCACCGCGCAGGTCCTGCTCGCGGTGATGGCCGGCATGTACGCCGTCTACCACGGCCCGGAGGGGCTGGCCGGCATCGCCCGCCGTACCCACCGGTACGCCGCGGTGCTCGCCGCCGGTCTGCGGGCTTCAGGCGTCGAGGTGGTGCCCGGAGCGTTCTTCGACACCCTCACCGCGCGGGTGCCCGGCCGCGCCGCCGAGGTCGTGGCCGCGGCCCGCGAGGCCGGGGTCAACCTGCGACTCACCGACGCCGACCACGTCGGCATCGCCTGCGACGAGACCACCACCCGCGCGCAACTGGCCGCCGTGTGGACCGCCTTCGGTGTGAGCGGCGACGTCGACGCGCTGGACGCGGCCACCGAGGACGCGCTGCCGGCCGCGCTGCTGCGCACCGACGCGTACCTCACCCACCCGGTCTTCCACCAGCACCGCTCCGAGACCGCGATGCTGCGCTACCTGCGCCGCCTCGCCGACCGGGACTACGCGCTGGACCGGGGCATGATCCCGCTCGGCTCCTGCACCATGAAGCTCAACGCCACCACCGAGATGGAGCCGGTCACCTGGCCGGAGTTCGGCGCGCTGCACCCCTTCGCGCCGGTCGAGCAGGCCGAGGGCTACCTGACGCTCATCCACGAGCTCGAGGAGCGGCTGGCCGAGATCACCGGCTACGACAAGGTCTCCCTCCAGCCCAACGCCGGTTCGCAGGGCGAGCTCGCGGGTCTGCTGGCCGTCCGGGCGTACCACCGGGCCAATGGCGACGAGCAGCGCACCGTGTGCCTGATCCCCTCCTCCGCGCACGGCACCAACGCCGCCAGCGCCGTGATGGCCGGCATGAAGGTCGTGGTGGTGAAGACCGGCGAGGACGGCGAGGTGGACACCGCCGACCTGCACGCCAAGATCGACAAGCACCGCGACGAGCTGGCCGTGCTGATGGTCACCTACCCCTCCACGCACGGCGTGTTCGAGGAGCACATCACCGAGATCTGCGCCGCCGTGCACGAGGCCGGCGGGCAGGTGTACGTGGACGGCGCCAACCTCAACGCGCTGGTGGGCCTGGCCGGGCCGGGCAAGTTCGGCGGCGACGTCTCGCACCTGAACCTGCACAAGACGTTCTGCATCCCGCACGGCGGCGGCGGCCCGGGCGTCGGCCCGGTCGCGGTCCGCGAGCACCTGGCCCCCTACCTCCCCAACCACCCGCTGCAGCCGACCGCCGGTCCGGCCACCGGTGTCGGGCCGATCTCGGCCGCGCCGTGGGGCTCGGCGGGCATCCTGCCGATCTCCTGGTCGTACGTCCGGCTGATGGGCGGGGAGGGCCTCAAGCGGGCCACCCAGGTCGCGGTGCTGAGCGCCAACTACATCGCCAAGCGCCTGGAGCCGCACTACCCGGTGCTCTACACCGGCCCCGGCGGCCTGGTCGCGCACGAGTGCATCATCGACCTGCGCCCGCTCACCAAGGCCACCGGTGTGACGGTCGACGACGTCGCCAAGCGGCTGATCGACTACGGCTTCCACGCGCCGACGATGTCCTTCCCGGTGGCCGGCACGCTGATGATCGAGCCGACCGAGAGCGAGGACCTCGCCGAGCTGGACCGCTTCTGCGAGACGATGATCGCCATCCGCGAGGAGATCGAGAAGGTCGGCTCGGGGGAGTGGGCCAAGGACGACAACCCGCTTCGGAACGCGCCGCACACCGCGGCCGCGCTGGGCGGCGAGTGGACGCACGGCTACAGCCGCGAGGAAGCGGTCTTCCCGGCCGGGGTCTCGGCCGCCGACAAGTACTGGCCGCCGGTGCGCCGTATCGACGGTGCCTTCGGCGACCGCAACCTGGTCTGCTCCTGCCCGCCGCTGGAGGAGTACGACGCCTGATGCGGGCGGGTGGTCGGCATCGGCGCTGACATGCGCGGGGGCCGGTTCGGCGGTGACGCCGGGCCGGCCCCTTGGTGTCTCGCCGCGTCCCCGCGGCGTGTGGTGCTGTGCCGCCCGCTAGGCGGCGGTCATGATGTGCGCCGCCGCGAGCGGGCGGTGCGGTGCGATGATCTGCCCGTCCGGCAGCAACTCGCCGGTGTCCTCGAAGAACAGGACGCCGTTGCACAGCAGGCTCCAGCCCTGCTCCGGGTAGTGCGCCACGGCACGCGCGGCTTCCCGGTCGGCGGAGTCAGCGGATGGGCACGGTGGCTGGTGCTGGCACATGGAAGGGTTCTTTCGCTGCGATGTGGTGACTGTCCTGCGGCTCGATGCCTCGTTCATGGCCGCCCCCCGTTTGTCGGTCGGCTTGTCGGTCCTGGTGTCGCCCTGCGGGCTTGGTCCCAGTCTTGCTCTGTGGCCGTGATTCCGCAGGGATTTCGCGGCAGCGGTACTCGCTGGAATAGGACGCGTCACCCGTGCGGACGGTTCAGCGGAACCGTACGGCCTCTTCGGGGGGTTCCGCATGACCCGCAATGACTAGCCCACCCGTCGCCCGCCACCACCCTTCCAAGGATGCGCTCCGCGCCCACCTCTCCCGTCGCCCGCCACCACCCTTCCAAGGAAGCGCTCCGCGCCCTCACCCACCACCACCCTTCCCAGGGAAACGGGTCGCGCCCACCTCTCCCGTCGCCCGCGGGCGTGCCAAGCGCCCCGCGCGGGTCGGGAAGTCCCGGGGCGCGGGGCGCTGATGGTGTCTCTTCGGCGGTCGGGCGGGTGGGGTGAGTGCGGCGTCGTCGGCTCCTCAGGCCGGCGAGCCGAGTAGTGGGCCGGGCAGCGCGCCGGGCAACGTGCGCCGGGTCATCCGCAGCGTCAGTACCGGCAGCAGCTCGGCGGCCAGGTGCCGGCGGTGCGCGGCGATGCCGGGCGGCGCGGGCGCGAGCGGCACCAGCAGGTCACCCGGCGCGGGGGCTCCCTCGGCCGGGTCCGCGCCGGGCTCGCCGTGCAGCCACAGCGTGAGCATGTAGAGCTCGGGCACCGACAGCAGCCGGGGCTGGTAGGCGGTCGGCAGCGAGTCGGCCTGCCGCAGCGCCTGTTCGGTGGAGGCGACGTACGGGCCCTCGCTGAACCGGGAGAACGCCCAGCCGTCCGGGGTGACCATGGCCTCGGCGACGGCGACACAGCGATCGCCGCAGCGGATCAGGAACCGCCAGCCGGCCAGCCGGGTGCGGGGCGGGGCGCCGGGCTCGGTCACACCCTCCAACACATGGACCGGCAGCGGCGCTTCGACGGTGAACGGCCCGGACAGCAGGCGGAGCGCGGGGGTGCGGGCCTCGGTCACGGCTGTGGGGGAGCCGAGAGCGGTGAGGACGCTGCGCAGGGCGGGTGCGGGAGCCGATGGGGCATGCAGCGGCATGATGGGTCGCCTCTCACTTCGGAGACACGGTGGTGCGGGGCGGGTCGGGTGCGGACGGCGCTGTCAGCTGTGCGGGTCAGAGGAAGGCCGGGACCAGGCCACCGGGCGTCAACTCTCTGCCCTCTTCGCAAAGTTTATACGACACGTGTTCCCCCGAGGTTTCCGCTAGTCGCTTCCCAAATTACCGGCAAGGGTTTTTCAGGTCCGGTGCGGCGAGAGGTTTTCGCCAAATATGTTCCCTGCGCACGGACCTGACCTCGGCTTCTGTGGCCGAAGCGGTAGGCCGATTCCGGTCGGTGTTTTTCACCAGAACATTTGCGGCCTTTCGGGGCAATGCGTCGTGCGCACTCCGCCGTGCTTGTGTGCACTCGCGCAGAGCCTACCGTCCGGGCGGTGTGCGCGGGGCGTTATCGATCACATTGCCTGGGCATCATCGACCGTGAATCAGCGGCTGGTGCCGCGGACCGCCGAACTCCCAGGAGGACGCGCCGATGGGCGAGAAGACCGTGGCCAGCAGGTTCGACGTGTCCGACCGGCAGCGACAGCGCAGAAAACTCCGCGAGTGTCTGGAGGGGCTGGCGCGACTGCTGGAAGAGCGGCGGTTCGACCGTCCCAGGAATCTCATGGGGCTGGAGATCGAGCTGAATCTCGCCGGGCTCGACGGGATGCCGAGAATGATGAACGCGCAAGTGCTGGAGCGCATTGCCAGTCAGGATTTCCAGACCGAGCTAGGGCAGTTCAACCTCGAAGTGAACATCGTGCCGCACCGGTTGAGCGGCAGGGTTCTCGACCAGCTCGCCGAGGAACTGCGCACCGGATTGGCATATGCCGACCGACAGGCGCGGGAAGAGTCCTCGGCGATCGTGATGATCGGAATTCTGCCGACCCTCGCCGCAGCGGACCTGAGCGCCTCGAACCTCTCCTTCGACCAGCGCTACAAGCTGCTCAACGAGCACATGCTGGCCGCCCGCGGCGAGGACTTCGCCATCGACATCGAGGGGGTCGAGCGTTTCCGGTACGCCTGCGGGACCATCGCGCCGGAGGCCGCGTGCACCTCGGTGCAGCTCCATCTCCAGGTCACCCCGGGCCGGTTCGCGGCCGTGTGGAACGCCGCCCAGGCGATCACGGCCGCCCAGATCGCGGTGGGCGCCAACTCGCCCTTCCTCTTCGGCCACGAGGTGTGGCGCGAGTCCCGTCCGCCGCTGTTCCTCCAGTCCACCGACGTCCGCCAGCCGGAGTTGGTGGCCCAGGGCGTGCGCCCGCGCACCTGGTTCGGCGAGCGCTGGATCACCGATGTGCGCGAGCTGTTCGAGGAGAACCTGCGCTACTTCCCGCCGCTGCTGGCCACCGACGAGGACGAGGAACCGCTGCGCGTCCTGGACCAGGGCGGCATACCGCGGCTGCACGAGCTCGCCCTGCACAACGGCACGATCTACCGCTGGAACCGCCCGGTCTACGACATCGCCGACGGCGTGCCGCACCTGCGGGTGGAGAACCGCGTGCTGCCCGCGGGCCCCACCGTCACCGACGTCATCGCCAACGCCGCCTTCTACTACGGGCTGGTCCGCGCGCTCGCCGACGAGTCCCGTCCGGTGTGGACCCGGCTGCCGTTCAGCGCCGCCGCCGCGAACTTCGACGCCGCCTGCCGGTACGGCATCGACGCCGTCCTGCACTGGCCCCGCTCGGGGCGTTCCCCGTCGACGGCCCGGATCCCGGCGGTGCGGCTGGTGCTCGACGAACTGCTGCCGCTGGCCGCCTCGGGGCTGGACGCCTGGGGGATGGAGCCGGCCGACCGCGACCGCTATCTGGGCGTCATCGAGGAGCGCTGCCGCAGGCGGGTCAACGGCGCCTCCTGGCAGGTGGCGACCTACCATCGGGCCCGCGAGGCCGGCCTGGACCGCCAAGCGGCCCTGGCGGCGACGACCCGCCGCTACTGCGAGCTGATGCGCACCGGAGAGCCGGTGCACACCTGGCCGGTCACCGAACCCTCCTGACCAGGCGCGTCCCCTGTTGTCCGCGGCGCCGAGCCGTGCGGCAAGCTAGGAGCTTCTCGGACCTTTCCCGGGGGACGGCGACACGTGGTGGAGGCTGGAGTGCAGGCACAGGCGCACGATGCGGCGGTCTCCGCCCCCGGGGACGGGCACGAGCCGTGGCTCCGCCGGCTGCGGCGCAACGAGCTGCTGCTCGTGCTGGCGCTGTCGCTCGGCGCGAGCGGGGTGTCCGCGCTGATCAGCTTCATCGGCTCGGCGACCGAACCGGGCGGGCTGAAGGAGCAGGCGGCCACCCTCAACGCCTCCGAGGCGCCCGGCAGGCCCTGGCTGGACCTGGCCTGGCAGCTGTTCTCCATCACCACCTCGCTGGTGCCGGTGCTGCTGGTCGCGCATCTGCTGCTGCGCGAGGGCGCCGGACTGCGATCCATCGGCTTCGACCTGCGGCGCCCGCGGTTCGACCTGGGCTGGGGAACCGTGCTCGCGGCTGCCATCGGCGGCACCGGGCTGCTGCTCTACCTGGGTGCGCGGGCGGCCGGCGGCAATCTGACCGTGGTGCCGGAGGACCTGCCGGACGTCTGGTGGAAGATCCCGGTGCTGATCGCCTCCGCGGTGCAGAACGCCGTCCTGGAGGAAGTGATCGTCGTCGGCTACCTGCTGCGCAGGCTCGGCCAGTTGGGCTGGACACCGGCCGCGGCGCTGGCGGTCAGCGCGGTGCTGCGCGGCTCGTACCACCTGTACCAGGGCATCGGCGGCTTCTTCGGCAACCTGGCGATGGGCGTGATCTTCGTGCTGCTGTACCGGCGCTGGGGCCGGGTCGGGCCGCTGGTGGCCGCGCACGCCCTGATCGACACCGTGGCCTTCGTGGGATACGCCCTGCTGGAGGGGCGTGTGGACTGGCTGCCCACCGCCTGACCGTCTGACCTGCTCGCCGCAGGGCCTTGGCATGCGAACAGTTGCGATATATCGTTGAAGCATCACGACAGATCAGCGATCGGAAGGACGTAACGGTGCGTTCGCAGAAATTCGGTCATGGGCGAGGTCACTGCGGCCCGGGTCACGGGGGTGGCCGTGGGGAGTACGAGGGGCTGCGCGCGGCCTTCGGTCCGTTCGGCCCGCCCTTCGGTGGCCCGTTCTTCGGTGGCCGGGGACCCGGCGGGCCGCGCGGCCGGGCGCGGCGCGGTGATGTCCGCGCCTCGATCCTGGCGCTGCTGCGGGACCGGCCGATGCACGGCTACGAGATGATCCAGGAGATCGCCGAGCGCAGTGGCGGGGCCTGGAAGCCGAGCCCCGGCTCGGTGTACCCGACCCTCCAGCTGCTGGAGGACGAGGGGCTGATCAGCAGCGAGAGCGAGGGCGGCAAGAAGCTCTTCGCGCTCACCGAGGCCGGCCGCGCCGAGGCGGAGGCGGGCTCGCAGGCGCCTTGGGAGGCGGCCGGGCGCGGGGTCGACTGGGAGGCGCTCCAGGAAGTCCGGCAGGTCGGCGTCGGTGTGATGGAGGCGCTGACCCAGGTCTGGAAGACCGGCACCCCCGAGCAGCGGCAGAAGGCGCTGGCGGCCATGAACGACCTCCGCAAGAAGCTGTACCTCATCCTCGCCGACGAGGACTGACGCCACCCCGCCGCGCCGGCGCCGGTACGGGACCGCCCGTACCGGCGCCGACGCGTGTGACGGGGGCGAAGTCGAGCCGGGCGGGGGACGGGCGCCAGCACAGAGTGCGTCTCCTCCGCAAGGATGAGATCCGGTCAGCTGTGCGCACCCACAGGGGGATACGCAAATGGGCCCTGGCGGGGACGGCTGGGGCAGTGCGGGACTGATGGGGTGGCAGGGTGCGAAATCCTGCCCCTTCCGCCGACCCGGCGGACGCCGGAGCGGACGCCGGGCTCAGCGTGGAGCTGGCGTCGGCGGTCGCCGCTGCCCGCAGACGTGCCGTCCGGGACGGTGACCGGCAGATCGACACCGCGCATCTGCTGCACAGCCTGCTGGAGTCGGACCACGAAGTACGGGCGGCCTTCGCCGGAGGGCCGTCCCAGGTGGCGCGGCTGCTCGGCTATCTCGTCCAGCGCACCATCGGCTACGGACTGCGGTGGAGCGGCACGGTGGAGGACTCCGGCGCGCTGCCACTGTCCCTGACCCGGGCCGGCGGGCGCGGCGCGGCCGGGCCGGGCGCCGACCGCTGGTCACCCGCCGCGGCCTCGGCCATGGAGAGCGCGCTGGCCCGCGCCCGCCGCCGCGGCGCCGGACGAGCCGCTCCGCTGGACCTGCTGGTCGCCATCGCCCGGGACCACGAGTGCCGCGCCGTGGAGGTGCTGCGCCGGGCCGGCGTCGACCCCGACCTGCTCATCGCGGAGCTGGACGGGCAGGTCTGCCAGCAGTCAACGGGATGACGGTGCTGTCCGGGGCTGGCATGATGGCCCGATGCAAGCGTCTGAGGGGAGGAGCGCCGGCCTGGGCCTTGCCCTGGCATCGGCGCTCGCGTTCGGTGGATCGGGTGTCGCGGCCAAGCCGTTGATCGAGGCTGGGCTGGAGCCGCTCCATGTGACCTGGCTGCGGGCCACCTTCGCGGCGGTCGTCATGCTGCCGGTCGCCTGGCGCCACCGGGATCTGCTGGTCCGCCGCCCCGCGCTGCTGGCCGGATTCGGCCTGCTGGCCGTGGCCGGCGTCCAGGCCTGCTACTTCGCGGCGATCTCCCGTATCCCCGTCGGGATCGCCCTCCTCGTCGAATACCTCGCACCCGCGCTCGTGCTCGGCTGGGTCCGGTTCGTCCAGCGCCGACGGGTCAGCCGGGCCGCGACCGTCGGTGTGGTGCTGGCGGCCAGCGGCCTGGCCAGCGTCGTCGAGGTCTGGTCCGGGCTCGGCTTCGACGCCCTGGGACTGCTGCTCGCCCTGGGCGCGGCCTGCTGCCAGGTCGGCTACTTCGTCCTCTCCGACCACGGCAGTGACGGAGAGGACGCGGCGGACCCGCTCGGGGTGATCGCCTACGGGCTGCTCATCGGCGCCCTCGCGCTGACCGCCGTGGCGCACCCCTGGGACCTCGACTGGTCGGTGCTGACCGGCCGCGCGGACCTGGACGGCGCCCGGGTGCCGGCGGTGCTGCTGCTGGCCTGGCTGGTCCTGGTCGCCACCGTGGTCGCGTACCTGACCGGCGTGCTGTCCGTGCGGAAGCTGTCCCCCCAGGTGGCCGGCGTGGTCGCCTGCCTGGAGGCGGTCGTCGCGACCGTACTGGCCTGGGTGCTGCTCGGCGAGCACCTCGGGGTGCCGCAGATCATCGGTGGCGCGATCGTGCTGGCCGGGGCGTTCATCGCGCAGACCTCGACGCCGAAGGCGGGCACCCCGGAGCCGGTGGCCGCCTCCGCCGATGCCGAACCCGCCAACGGTGAAGACGATGGTGCGGGCGTTGCCGCGGGCGGCGGCGCCGGATCCGGCGAGGGCGCCGCGTCCGTGGACCGGCCGTCCACCGAGCCGCACCGGGCCGAACGCGAACGGGCCGAAGCCGAACGGGCCGAGCCGCAGCGAACGATGGGCTAAGGTGATCATCATGCCGATGGCCGTTCTTCCGCCTCCCGCCGTCTGACGCGGGCAGCCACCACCGACGCCCCGGGCCGCCCAGTGGCCGGGCCGGTGGGAGTACGCGGTCCGGGGCCATGCTCCCCGGACCGCTGATTCGCCGTTCGAGCCGCCGTTCCGGCGATCACCGCCGCGACGGCCACGGCCATGGCCAGTGCCCGCACACGGATGACGCGAACCCTTCATGTCTTCCGCGGGAGAACACCTCGTGCTCAACACTCTTCCCCCTGCCCTGCCCGTGGGCCGGGGCCTGCTCTATGTCACCGTCGCCGCCGTCGCCTGGGGTACGGCCGGCGCGGCCGCCGCGTTCCTCTACGGCGACAGCGGGCTCGGCCCCGTCGCGCTGACCTTCTGGCGCTCCCTGGGCGGCTCCCTGCTGCTGCTCGCCGCCCGGGCCATACGCCGGCCCCGAGCCGCGCGTCCCGCTCCCCGGCCGAGGGAGTCCCGGCGCCGCCGCGCCGCCCCGGTCCTCGTCACCGGCCTCGCGCTGACCGTTTTCCAGACCGCCTACTTCGGCGCCGTGCAGGCGACCGGGCTCGCGGTCGGGACCGTGGTCACGCTCGGCGCGGCGCCGGTCATGGTCGCCCTGTGCGGCCGGCTGTTCCTGCGGGAGCGGCTCGGCGCGGGCGGCGTCCTGGCGGTGGCGGGTGCGCTCGCCGGTCTGCTGATCCTGGTGCTCGGCAGCGGTGGGTCCGGCGAGGTCCGGCCACTCGGCGTCGCCCTCGGGCTGCTGTCGGCGGCCGGATACACCGTCATCACCGTCCACACCCGGCACCTGGGCCGGACCGGCCGCGGCAGCGATCCGCACACCACCACGCTGACGTCGTTCGCCGTGGGCGCGGTGTGCCTGCTGCCCTTCGCGAGTGCGGAGGGGCTGTGGCCGCACGCGCACGACCTGGAGCGCACCCTCGCGGTGCTGGTCTACATCGCGGCGGTGCCCACCGCGCTCGCCTACGGCCTGTACTTCGCGGGGCTCGCGGCGGTGCGCTCCACCACGGTCTCGGTGATCACGCTGATCGAGCCGGTCACCGCGGCGGTCATCGCGGTGTCGCTGCTGGACGAGCACCTCACCCCGGCGACCGTGCTCGGCACCGGCGTCCTGCTGAGCGCGGTCGCCGCGCTGGCCGTGGCCGAGGCGCGCGCGGCGGCCGCAGCAGTGGGCTGACGCCCGCGGCCGCACCGACGGGCTGACGCCCGTGGCCGCACCGGTCGGCTGACGTCGGCACCGGCGTCCCGCTGGGCGCGGGCTGACGCCGGCGCGACGCGCACGAGCGGGCCGGTGTCGACACGGCCGCACTGGTCGGCTGACGTCGGCGCGGCCGCACGAGTGGGTGGGCGTCGGCGCGCGGCCGCACCGGTGGGCTGGACGCCGCGCTGCTCAGGTGCGGGTCCAGGCGCCCCGGCGCAGCCGGTGGGCCAGCGCCGCGGCGTCGCCGGGCGCGTCCCGCTCGGCCAGGCCGGAGTCGGTCCGCTCGCGCACCGACTCCGGCTTGTGCCCGGCGTACTTGAACTTGGCGCGCACCTCGGTCACCTCGAGCCGCAGCCCGCGGATGCCGTCCAGCATCCGGCCGTACGGCTCCTCGCCGGGCGCCACCCGCGCGTGGTCGCCGGCCGGCTGGAAGTGGCCCAGCTGGCGGTGGAGCAGGGCGGCCTTCTCCCGCGGATCGTCCACGATGTGCGCGGTGCAGCTCAGCTGGACGGCGGTGTAGAAGCTGGTCGGCACGCCCTGCTCGGGCGGCACACCGTCGGGCGCCTGCCAGGGACCGGGTACGAAGACGTAGTCGTCGACCACGCTCAGCAGCACCCGCGGATCCGCCTCCAGGGCGGGCCAGATCGGGTTCGGCCGGGCCAGGTGGGTGACGACCTCGGCGCGCTCGGCGTCGTAGGCGAAGTGTGCTGGCTGGACGGACGGCGGCTCGCCGGGCAGTCCGTTGACGGCGAGCTGGCCGAAGTCGTGCCGGGCCAGCCAGCTCCGCCATTCGGCGTCGTCCCGCGCGGCGTCCCAGGGGTGGATGAGCATCGTCGGTGGTCCTTCTCTCAGCGCGCGAGGTAGCCGGGGGCCGGGATGCCGGGTGCCAGGTCGTCCGCGGGCAGCGGGGCGCCGTAGCCGCGGGTGATGGGCAGCACACCGCTCCAGTACGGCAGGTCCACATCCTCCGGCTCGTCCTCGGGCCCGCCGGTGCGGATCTTCGCCGACACCTCGTCCAGATCGAGCCGGAGGACGGCGGTGGCGGCCAGCTCCTTGGCGCTGGCGGGCCGGGAGTCGACGGCGCGGCCGGGCACGACGTGATCCACCAGGGCATCGAGGGCGGCGCGGCACTCGGCCTCGTCGGTCACCCGGCGGGCGATGCCGTGCACCACCACCGAGCGGTAGTTGACGGAGTGGTTGAAGTGGGAGCGGGCCAGCACCAGGCCGTCGAGGTGGGTGACGGTCACGCACACCGGCAGCCCGGGGTCGTCCGCCGTCCCGGCCATCCGCAGCGGGCGGGAGCCGGTGGAGCCGTGCAGATAGAGGCGCTCGCCGACCCGCGCGTACAGGGTGGGCAGCACGACGGGCGCGCCGTCGCGCACGAAGCCGAAGTGGCACAGGTAGTCGGCGTCGAGTATCGCGTGCACCGTCTCCCGGTCGTAGGCCGCGCGGTGGCGGTCGCGGCTGGGGACGGTGCGCTCGGTCGGTTCGTACCCGGAAGCGGCTGCTCCTGACATCGCGGACTCCATTGCACTAGTGCATAATGAGGTTTGTGCTAGGAGAGTATCGGATCACTGGACGGCGCGCAGCCGAGATCGCGGCGAGCGTGGAGCGGGCGGTGGGCGCCGGCGACCTGCTCCCCGGTCATCTGCTGCCGTCCATGCGGGACCTGGCGGCCGATCTCGGGGTCAACCCGAACACCGTCGCCGCCGCCTACCGCACGCTGCGGGAGCGCGGAGTGATCGAGACCGGCGGGCGGCGGGGCAGCCGGGTCCGCTCTCGCCCGGCCAGCAGCCCTCGGGAGGAGATCCGGGTGGAAGCCCCGGAAGGCGGCCGGGACATCGCGGACGGCAACCCCGACCCTGCTCTGCTGCCGCCGCTCGCCGAGGCGTTCGCGGCCGCCGCCGCGCACCATGCCGCCCGCCCGGCGCTCTACGGCGAGCCGGACATCTCCGCGGAGCTGGGGCGGCTGGCCCGCGCCGCCTTCGAGGCGGACGGGGTGCCGCCCGGCCCGGTCGCCGTCACCTCGGGAACCCTCGACGCCATCGAGCGGGCGCTCACCGCCCATCTCCGCCCCGGCGACCAGGTCGCGGTGGAGGACCCCGGCTGGGGCAGTCTGCTCGACCTGATCCCCGCCCTCGGGCTGCGCGCCGTGCCGGTCGCCGTGGACGACGAGGGACCGCTGCCCGAGGCCGTCGACGCCGCGCTGAGCCGGGGTGCCCGCGCGCTCATCGTCACCGCCCGGGCCCAGAATCCGACCGGCGCGGCGATCAGCGCCAGGCGCGCGGCCGCGCTGCGGGCGGTGCTCGACGGCCACCGGGGCGCGCTGCTCATCGAGGACGACAACGGTCAGGGCATCGTGGAGCTGCCCCCGCACCCCCTCGTCGGCTCCACCGCCCACTGGGTGCTGGTGCGCTCGGTGGCCAAGGCGTACGGGCCGGACCTGCGGCTCGCGGTGCTCACCGGAGACACCGTCACGGTCGACCGGCTGCGCGGCCGTCAGCGGCTGGGTCCCGGCTGGGTCAGCCACCTCCTCCAGGACGCGGTCACC
Organism: Streptomyces sp. JLBT605; assembly: GCF_058215555.1. Classification (NCBI taxonomy): domain Bacteria; kingdom Bacillati; phylum Actinomycetota; class Actinomycetes; order Kitasatosporales; family Streptomycetaceae; genus Streptomyces; species Streptomyces sp. JLBT605. The sequence goes on along the minus strand of NZ_CM177087.1, from coordinate 606,244 downwards.
CACCTGTGGCGCACCGGTGCGGTGGACGCCGCCGCGGTCGCCGCCTCCTACGGCGGACGGCGTGACGCGCTGGTCGGCGCGGTGCGGGCGCGGGGGATCGCCGCGCACGGGCGCAGCGGGATGAACGTCTGGGTGCCGGTCCCCGACGAGACCGGGGCGGTGGCCCGGATGCTGCGCGCCGGCTGGGCGGTCGCCCCCGGTGCCCGCTTCCGGACGGCCTCCCCGCCCGGCATCCGGCTGACCGTCTCGCGGCTGGCCCTGGCGGACGTCGAGGAGGTCGCCGACGCCGTCGCGGCGGCGACCTCCCCGGCCCCGGCCGGGCGCTTCGACTGAACCGGCCCGGCCTGCCGCCCCCTGCCGCCGGTGGGTGCCGCCCCCTGTCGCCGGCCGGTCGAGGCTCAGCGTGGGGCGGCGGCCTTGGCGGCTCGCGGCCGGGTCTGGGTCAGCGCCGCGCCGGCGAGGACGATCAGGGCGCCGACCGGCGTGTTCCAGCCGATGTGCTCACCGAGGATCGCGACGCCCGCCCCGGTCGCGATGACCGGGATGAAGTAGGTGACCATCATCGCGGTGGTCGGCCCGACCTCCGCGACCAGGCCGTACTGGATCAGGAAGGCGATTCCGGTGCCCAGCGCGCCGAGGGCGACCACCGACAGCAGCGGCAGCACCGGGAAGGAGTCCGGCGCCGGGGCGAACACCGGGGCCACCAGCGCGATCTCCACCGTGCCGAGCAGCAACTGTGCCCCGGACATGGAGAGGTGGGAGTTGCCGGTGCCGCTGAGCGTCCGCCCCACGTACAGCCAGCCGATCGCGTAGCTGAGCGATGCGATCAGCGCCATCGCGGTGCCGGCCGGGTCCTGGCCGGAGAAGCCCTGCCAGGCGCCGAGGACGACGAGCACGCCGATGAAGCCCACGCCCAGCCCGGTGACACGCTGCCGGGTCGGCCGGTCGTCGGAGACGGCGAGCACCGCGAGCAGCATGCTCCACAGCGGGGAGGTGGCGTTGCAGATGCCGGCCAGGGTGGAGGAGATCGTCAGCTCCGCGTAGGCGAACAACGAGAACGGCAGGGCGTTGAGGAAGAAGGCGGCGACGGCCAGACGACCCCAGATCCCGGCGCCGCGCGGCAGCCGCTCCCGCTTGGCCAGCAGGACCGCGGCGAGCACCAGGGTGCCGAACACCATCCGGCCGAGGGAGACCTGGATCGGCGCGAACGACTCGTTGCCGACCTTGATGAAAAGGAAGCTGAACCCCCAGATCAGGGCGAGGACGCCGAAGCGGATCCGCCAGTCGAGCCGTCGCCGCACCGTCTGGCCGGGCATCGAGGCGGCGGCGGGCGTGACGGGCCGGGCGGGCGCGGTGGCCGGGGCGGGGCAGGGGTCGGCGTCGGTCGGAGCGCTGGAGGCAGGGGCGGCGACGGTTCCGGAGGCGGCTGGGGTCATGGCCACAACGATGGACGGCGCGATCACTTAGAACAAGCGAGATTTCGTGCGCGCCATCGCGTAGCATTGCTTACGTGTTGAACCTGGACCGACTGCGCACCCTGCATGCCGTGGCCCGGCACGGCTCCGTGAGCGGCGCCGCCGACGGCTTGCACGTCACCACCTCTGCCGTCTCCCAGCAGCTGTCCAAGCTGGAGCGGGAGACCGGTCAGCAGCTGCTGGCGAAGAACGGCCGGGGCATCCGCCTCACCGACGCCGGGCGGCTCCTCGCCGACCACGCCGAACGCATTCTCTCGCAGGTCGAGCTCGCCCAGTCCGACCTCGAGGCGCAGCGCGGCCAGGCGGTCGGCGAACTGCTGCTCGGCGCCTTCCCCACCGCCGCCCGCGGCCTGCTCCCGGAGGTGCTGACGACGCTTCGGGTAGAGCACCCGCAGCTGCGCACCCGGCTGTCGGAGATGGAGCCGGACGCGTCCGTGCCCAGCGTGGTGCGCGGCGACATCGATCTCGCGATCGTCCTCGACTGGTACAACAAGCCGCTGCCGATGCCCGGCGGCCTGGTCAAGGCCGCGCTGATGGACGACCCCGCGGATGTGGCGATCCCCGCGGACCACCCGCTGGCCGACCGGGACGAGGTCGACCTGGAGGAGTTCGCCGCCGACGAGTGGATCTCCTGGCCGAGCGGCTTCTGCTACGACTGGCTGGTGTTCACCCTGCGCGCCAAGGGCATCGAGCCGCGCATCTGCCACACCGCGGAGGAGCACTCCACCCAGATGGCGCTCATCGCCGCCGGACTGGGGATCGCGGTCGCGCCGCGGCTGGGGCGCGGGCCGGTGCCCGAGGGGGTGCGGATCGTGCCCGTGCGGCACACCATGCGGCGCCACATCTACGCGATCTGGCGCACCGACGCGGACCGGCGGCCCTCCATCCGGGCCGCGGTGGAAGTGCTCCGCGCGGCGGGGGAGCGGCTCATGACCGAGTGACGTGGGTCGTGTTGTCCGCCCCCCCATGGTGGAATCGGCGGGTGACCGCTCCGGACCCCGCGCCCCTTCCCGGCCTCGACCTCGATCTCGACGAGTCGTCGGCGCGGGCGCGCCCGCTCGTACGCTGCCGCGCCTGCGGCCGGCCCCTTCGTGACCGTGACGCGCGCACCTGGGGGCTGGGCGCCGGCTGCCGGCACAAGCTCGCCGTGCGGACGGCGCCCCGGCCGTCCGCGCGCGAGGTCGAACAGGAGACGCTGCCCGGGGTGTGGCACTCGTACACCCCCTACGGAGGTCGCATGGAGACCGTGGCGGAGGTCGACGCCTTCGCGAGCGCGGCGCACGCGGGGCAGGTCGACAAGATCGGTGTGCCCTATCTGGAGCACGTCCGTGCGGTCGCCGCCGGACTGGCGCCGTTCGGCCCGGACCTCCACATGGCCGGGCTGCTGCACGATGTCCTGGAAGACACGGACTGGACGGCCGAGCGGCTCCGCGCCGCCGGAATCCCGGACCGGGTGGTCGGCGTGGTCGAGATCGTCACCAACCAGCCCGGCGTCCCCTATGGCGAGAAGATCCGGCGGATCGCCGGCAGCCGGGAAGCGACCCTGGTGAAGATCGCCGACAACGCCCACAACAGCCACCCCGACCGGGCCGCACGGCTTCCCGGTGACGCGCGCGCCCGCCTCGCCGCGAAGTACCGTGCCGCACGCGACGTCCTGTGGGCGGCGGCCGACGCCGAGGACATCGAGCGGATCATCTCGATCGTCAACCCGCACCTGCTGCCGGAACTCCGGCAGCGCACGGCAGCGGACGCGGACTCGCCGGCATGACGGGCCCTGGCGGCCTGCCTTGCTCCTGTCAGCCCTGGCGGATCTTGCGGAAGTCCCAGGAGGACACCGTCCGCGGAGCGATCCGCAGCCAGCCGTGCCGCCCGTCGTGCGGCATGGCGTCTAGCCCGAAGTACTTCGCGGCGAACATCCGCTCCGGGAGCCGAAGCTCCGGGCAGGGCTCGCCGGTGCGCGGGGACTCGCCGACGAACTCGGCCTCGCCGGACAGCTCGGCGCCGCGCAGCTCGCCGTAGCTCTCGCCGTCGTCCACCAGCACGGCGGTGCGCGGGTCCCGGCGCAGCTGGGCCCATCGGCGGCTGCGCACCAGGGAGTAGATCCACAGCGCGGTGCCGTCCCAGACGAACCACAGCGGGCTGACGTGCGGCTCTCCGTCCCTCCCCGTCGTCGCCATCCGGCAGGTCCGCGCCTCGCCGAGGAAGGCGTCCAGCTCCTCGGGGCTGAGCATGATGCGACGGCCCCGCCGCCGGCCGACAGCCATCCGTCCCCGCCTCTCCCCGCACCCGGAAATCGCATCTGACGTACCATCAGAAAGGCAGCATGGCGCCTCTTCCCGGTGAGGGCAATGCCCAGTAGCCTCACGCGCCGGCCCACCCCGGGAGGGATCCGATGGCATCCGACGGCGAAGACCGCCTGGCCGCACTCCTCGCGCCGCGGAGTTGCGCGCTGCTCACCGTCGAGTGTCAGCGCGGGGTCGTGGGGACGCCCAGCGCGCTGCCCGAACTGGCCGCCGAGGCCGAGCGGTCCGGCGCGCTCGACAGGGTCGCCCTGCTCACCGGTGCCGCCCACCGGGCCGGCGTCCAGGTGCTGCACGCGGTCGCCGAGCGGCGCCCCGACGGCCGGGGCGCCGGCCGCAACGCCCGGCTCTTCCGCGCCGCCGAGCGGCTGCCCGTGCGGCAACTGAGCGGAACGGACGCGGTGCGGATCGCCGAGCGGATTCCGGTCACCTCCGACGACCTCGTGGTGCGACGGTTGCACGGGCTGTCCCCGCTGGCCGGGACCGAGGTGGACGCCCTGCTGCGCAACCTCGGCTGCCGCACCCTGGTCATCGCAGGCGTCTCGGCGAACATCGCGATCCCCAACGCGGTCTTCGACGCGGTCAACCTGGGCTACACGGCCGTGGTGCCCGCGGACGCCATCGCCGGGGTGCCCGCGGCCTACACCCCGGCGATGGTCGAGCACACGCTGGCCCTGGTCGCCACGGTCACCACCGCCGAGGAGGTCTGCGGCCACTGGCGGCACGCCGCACCCCGGCCGTGGTGAACCCGCGGCCTCACGCCAGCTTGATGGTGTCCCCCTCCACCGTGACCTTCGCCTCCGGCAGCGGCTTCTCTGCCGGCCCGCCCTTCACGCTCCCGTCCCCGATGTCGAACTTGCTGTGGTGGCACGGGCAGTTGATGGTCCCGTCGGACACCTCCGTCACCGCGCACTGGCGATGCGTGCAGACGGCGGAGAAGGCCTTGAACTCGCCGGGGGAGGGCTGCGTCACCACGACCTTCTGGTCCGGGAAGATCTTGCCGCCGCCCTGCGGGATGTCAGCGGTCTTCGCGAGCTCGCCGCCCGCCTTCGAACCGCCGTCATCGCCGCAGGCCGCGAGCGCGGCGGTGAGACCGACCGCTCCCGCGGCGGCCACCACGGCGCGCCGGGTGGCGCCCCGTCCGGTCGGTTCCGACTGCGCCTGGGCCGGGTTCGTCATAGGGGTCACTCCTGATCGCCGGAGGCGTCCGGTCCGCGGCTGGGCCGGCGGACGGGACGACAGAGGATGCGTACGCCGAGCACATACGGACCGGGCGCGCCGGGCGTTCAGCCGGTGCCCGACGATTCTTCGCTCCGCGCCACCTCTGCTCCGCCGTCCGCGACGGGAGATCCGGACTGCCCGGCTCGGGCGTGCCCGCCTCAGGCGGTCGCGATGAAGCCGTGCCGGGCGGCCAGGCGCTTCAGCGAGGCGAGGCCGGGGATGCCGTCGGCGGCGGCGCCGGTGTAGGAGCCGCCGGCGCTGCTGCGCTGCCAGGCCGCGTACGCGGAGACCGTCTTGGAGCCGAAGGAACCGTCGGCGTACCGGCGCGCGAGGAGCCCCTCGGCCACCAGGGCGTTCTCCACCACGCGCACCTCGGCCGGGTAGGTGGTGTGCCGGTCCGGGGCCGGCACGTCCTTCCTCGCGGCGGCGACCAGATGGGCGACGCTGACCTTCGGCTTGGTGGGTCTCGGCCCGTTGGTGCCGCCGTGATACAGGACCTTGGCGGTGTCGATCGCCCCCGGATCGCCGTGGTCGTTGCCCGGGACGTCGACATGCCCGTAGTGGCCGCCCTCGGACTGCCAGACGCTGCGCGGGCGGGGCTTGCCAGGCCCCGGGTACGCCGACGGCGGTCCGGCCGGGAACACGTCCGGCACCCCCCAGGAGCGGGCCGCGGCGGTGATCTTCTGCCAGCCCGGCTTCTTCGCCGGATCCCAGCCGGTGGTCCAGGGGTTCCTGGAGTAGCCGAGGACCTCTATCTGGATGCAGACCCTGCCCTCGCGATTGGTCCGCCGGGCGCCGTCGTTGCGCAGCGCCCGGCCGCTGTGGTTCAGCGGTCCGAACTGGCCGACCCGGTCGGTCACCGGGCAGTAGATGAGCTGCGGCTCACAGGCCACGCGGATCAGATACGACCCGACGGATTCCAGGTATCTGCCACCGGCCGGGGACTCGGTGGTGTGGTGCACGACGCGGGGCGGGTTGCCGGGGGTGTCCATCGCCCCGCCGATGACGCCGTCGCCGAGCCGTATCGCACCGGGTATCCACAGGGTGCCGGTGGCGCCGCGCGCCGGCTCGTGGGCGACGGACCGGTCCTCGGCGTTGGGCTCGTCGTCGTCGGCGGGTGTGCCGGCGCCGCTTCCGGGCTCCGGGTCCGGGTCGTGGGCGGCGAAGGGCTCGGCGTCCACCGGCTCGTACCAGTCGAGGTCGCCGTCCTCGCGCAGCACGAAGACCGAGCCGGGGTGGCGCGGGTGCTGGACGGCGCAGCACGCAGTGGTCTCGATGGCGGCGATGGCGCGCACCTGATCGACGTGCGCCCCGCTCACCTCGCCGCAGTAGGTGACGGACCGGTCGGGGTGGACGACGGCAGCGTGGAAGGTGGTCATGGCGCTCCTCGGGGGGTGAGGTGGGAAGGGGAAGACCTCGAGCCGCGCGCGCGGCGCGAGACCGGTGGTCAGGCGTGGGGTGGACACCCTCTGGTGCGGTGCGCTCTGAGACGGCGCGGCGCGCAGCTTCGGGATGGCGCGGCGCTCGGGGTAAGAGGACCTCCGTCACGCCGCCGGTGAACCCGGGAGAGATCTCTAGGTGCCGAAGGCCTGGAGCCGCGGCTGTCCATTGTGCTCGGCGCGCAGGGGCACGAGGGCTTTAAGCGAAGGGGAGGGTTCCAGTCCCAATTCTTCCCGCAGGATGCGGCGGCATTGTTCGTATTGGCGCAGTGCCGCGCCTCTATTGCCGGCAGCCAAATGCGCCTTCACGAGGACCCGATGGGCACTTTCCCGCAGGGGTTCGGTACGTACGGCGGCGAGACCGGCGGCGACGGCTTCACCGTAGCGCCGCGCCGACGTCAGTCGCTCGGTCATCGCTTCCAGGGCATAAAGGCGGAGCTGATGGTATTGCTCTTGCTCGATCAGCATCCAGTCGTTTTCTGGCCATTCCGGCAGGAGGTCCGCCGACAGGTTGGTCAGCGTCTGCATGGTGAGGATGTCGTCGCACGGGCGGGAGCTGTCCAGCAGCCGGTGTGCGCGGGCGACCGCTTCGTGCAGGTCAACGGCGATGTGCTTGGCGAGGGCCAACTCGCGCGCGGAGACGTCGATGATGGGCTGGCCCGTTCGCGCCGCACGCCAGAGAGAGGACCGCAGATTCGCGTTGGCGCGGGACGCCGTGACGTCCGGCCAGAGGATGCCGGCCACATAGGCCCGGGATCTTGGAACTTCCTGCAAAGCCAGGAATGCGAGGAGCCGCTGAGTGCTGGAGCAAACCGGAATGCGCGTGTGGCCAACCGCGAGCGTGAAGCCCTTGAGCAGCCTCAAAGTAATGAGATGTGCTTGTCCGTTCATCGAGGCCCCCGTTACCGATGTCGGCGGGTGATCTTCGGTCCGGCTCGCTGGCTTCTGGCAAGCCATGTTACGGGCATGTTGTGACCGCAGGGTCGACGATTATCGGGACAGCCGTCAATGAAGAATGAGCGGAACGTCGCGGAAACGTCACCCGTCCTGTTCCAGCAGCTCATCAAGCCAGGTCCGGAGTGCCAGGAAGACGTCGACGGTCTCGCTCGCCGCCGCGGGGGGCTTCTGCTCCCCGTCGACGGTCTGGATGATGCGCGCGCGGAAGCCGTCCGACCTGCCGCCTTCCACCCACACCCGGAGTATGAGGACGCCGGACCGCGTTGAAGGGGTCTCCATGGGAGACCAAGTGTTCCGCACCGGTGTCACCCTGCCGTCGTCGATCCGTGTCCGGTGACGTCACGGCGCGCGGTGACGACGCGGCGGTGACGCCGGCGCGACAGGTGAGTCGCGGTGCGAACACAGCGAGTCTGCATCGTTTCGGCATACGTGGTGAGCACGGAGCCGGGTCGAGGGGGGGCTGCGCATGGGTGACTTCGGTGTGATCGCCGATGTCTCGTCGGTCATCGTGAACACGCTGACGCAGTCCCTGCGCGGGCTGAGCCAGGTGGAACCGCCGATCGCGGAACTCAACGACCTCTCCGAGACGGTGCAGACGCCGCCTCCCAAACTCACGGTGTTCCTCTACGAGATCGCCGAGGATCCCGCCTCGCGCAACCGGCCTCCGGTGCGCTCCCAGCCGCCCGAACCGCCGACCGTCCGCAAGCCGCCGATGGCCCTGCTGCTGCGGTATCTGATCACGCCCTGGGGCGGCGACCAGGCCACTCAGCACCGGATGCTCGGACGCGCTCTGCAGACCTGCTACGACGACGCGATCCTGGACGGCGCGCAGTTGTCCGGCTCCCTGGCGGGCAGTGTCGATTCGCTGCACCTCACCCTGACGCCGCTCACCCTCGACCAGAAGTCCTGGGTCTGGTACGCGATCCAGAAGCCGTACCGGCTCTCGCTGAACTACGAGGTCCGCGTCGTCAACCTGGACTCGGCGGTGGAGCGGGCCGTGCGGCCGGTGCGCAGCCGGACCATCGAGGGGACGGCGACACCATGAGCGCCTTCCTGCCGCTGGCCCGGTCCACGCTCTACAGCCCCGTCTGGCTGGTGCCGTTCGACGACTACGCACGGCGGGTGCGCGCCGCGGGCGTGGAGGTGCGTCTCGACCGGTTCGACGAGGCGAGCGGCGGCTGGCTGGCGCTGGACGACAAGGCGGTGCGCACACCCAGCGGATCCATCGCCTTCCCCTGGCTCGGCAGGCGGGCGGAGCCGTGGGCGGCCCGGCCGGAGCGCCACCGGGCCCGTTTCACGGCGGCCGGCTTCCAGCCGCTGTACCCGGCCGACGGTCAGCCGTTCTCGGCCGACCTCCTCGGCGTCGAGTTCCTGGTCCACCCCTACGACGACACCCACCCGCCCGCCGTCGAGGCCGCCCCGCGGCTGGTCCGGCTGCTGCCGGCGGCCGCCTTTCCCCACCCGCCGGGGGCGCGCACGGTCCGCGGTGTCGTGCTCGACGCAGTCCGAGGGGAGCCCGTCGCCAACGCGCTCGTCGAGGCCAGGGGGCACACCAGCCAGGACCTGACGCCGTGGCACGAACGCACTCTCTCCGACGCCCGGGGAGCCTTCCGGCTCGCCCTGCGGTGGGAGGGGGAGAAGGCCGCAGAGCACGCGGCCGAGGAGACATTCCACCTGGAGGCCACCGAGCGGCCGGGCCGGACCGGGTCGCTGCTCGTGCGCCTGCCCCAGGACGCGGAGCGCCGGCACGTCATCGAGATCCGTGAGAGTTGAGGAGCCCATTCATGGCCGAGTATCTGAGCCCCGGGGTCTATGTGGAGGAGATCGACGCGGGGCCGCGGCCGATCGCGGGGGTGAGCACCAGCACCGCCGGGATGGTCGGGGTCACCGCCCGCGGCCCGTACACCGGTAAGCCGAAACTGGTCACCAACTTCCTGGAGTTCCAGAACACCTTCGGCGGCTTCCTGCCCGAGCCGGAGGTCTCGGTGCGGGACGCGTGGGCCGACAACCCTGCCGAAGGCGGCCGTTGGTGGCTGTTCCCGCTGGCCGTCAAGGGCTTCTTCGACAACGGCGGTCAGCGGCTCTACGTCAAGCGGGTCGCCAGCGCGGCCGCGAAGCCCGCCTCGGGCACCCTCGCCCAGGGCCTGGTGAGCCGGATCGCCACCGACGCCGCACGCGGCGCGACCAGCCTGCAACTCGCCCACCTCGTCGGCTTCACCGGTGTCGGACAGCGGATCGAGATCTTCCGCGGGGACGACCAGCAGGCCATCCACACCGCCACGGTCTCCGCCTACGACATGGCCACCCGCCGCGTCACGCTGGACGCCGCCCTCACCGCCGAGGTCAGGACGGCCCGCGGGGACTTTGTCCAGGTCGGGGCGCGCTCCACCGAGCAGACGCTGCGGCTGTCCGCCGTCAGCCCCGGCGCGTGGGGCGCCGGCGTCCAGGTCCGCGTCCAGCCGATGGTCGGCGCCGCGCTGCCGGTGCTGCCCGACCCGCAGGAGGGGCCGCTGTTCATCACACGGCTCGTCGCGGACGCGGCCGCCGACAGTGAGACGGTCGAGGTGGCCGCGGCGCCCGGGCTCGCCGCGGACGAACTGCCCGATGACGTCTGGGCCCAGATCGGCTCCGCCCGGTTCAAGGTCCAGGCGAGCCCGCCCGCGGACGGCAAGGTCACCCTGACCTTCCCGGCGGGTACCACCCATCCGGAGTGGGAGACCGGACTCACGGTGCGCCGGGTGCGGCGGGCCAACCTCGCGGCGGGGCGGAACCTCAGGGTCGGCGGCGCGAGCCGGCTGTACGGGGGAGCGGTCGTCCAACTCGACGACGGCACCACCCTGACCGCCGTGAACGTCGAGACGGTCGCCGGCGACGCCGTCACCTTCGACCGCGACGTACCCGGAACGTTCTTCGAGACCGACCGGATCCACCTGATCGAGGCCGAGGTCAGCACCCGGTTCACCGACCCCGGAGGCACGACCGTCACCGAGACCTTCCCGGGCCTGCGGCTCACCGGCGAGGCCCCGTCGAACCTGGTGACCGCCCTGGCCGGCCGGTCGCAGCTGATCCGGGCCACCGCGCTGCCGGGACTGTCCACCGACCCCACGAAGTTCCCGGTGCCCGCGATCGGCTCCTGGCTGACGCTGGCGGACGGCGACGACGCCTACGAGTCCCTGAGCGTGGCCGACTTCGTCGGCACCGACGGAGGCAGCGGGCGGCGCACCGGAATCGTCGCGCTGGAGGACATCGACGAGGTCGCGGTCTGCGCGGTACCCGGCATGTGGTCCGGCACGGTCGAATCCAGCCTGGTCACCCACTGCGAACTGCTCAAGGACCGGTTCGCGATCCTCGACCCGCGCGACGGGCTGGACATCGAGGGGATCCAGGCGTTCCGCGAGCCCTTCGACACCAAGTACGCGGCGCTGTACTACCCGTGGCTGGTCACCCGGGACCCGTCCACCAACCGCGACGTCGAGGTGCCGCCGTCCGGCCACATGGCCGGGATCTACGCCCGGGTGGACGTGGAGCGGGGTGTGCACAAGGCACCCGCCAACGTGGTCGTCCGGGGCATCCGGCAGACCGACGGCTTCGCGCAGGACATCACCAAGCGCCACCAGGACCTGCTGAACCCCAAGGGGATCAACGCGCTGCGGTACTTCCCCGGCCTCGGCCACCGGGTATGGGGCGCGCGCACGCTCTCCTCGGACAGCTCCTGGAAGTACATCAACGTCCGGCGGCTCTTCCTCTTCCTGGAGGAGTCGATCGACGAGGGCACCCAGTGGGTGGTCTTCGAGCCCAACGACGAGTCGCTGTGGGCCCTGGTCCGCCAGACCGTCACCAACTTCCTGACCACGGTCTGGCGCAGCGGCGCGCTCGCCGGAACCACCGCCGACGAGGCGTTCTTCGTCGCCTGCGACCGCACCACGATGACCGAGGACGACCTCGGAGGCGGCCGGCTCATCTGCGTCATCGGCGTCGCGCCGGTCTTCCCCGCCGAGTTCGTGATCTTCCGGATCCAGCAGAAGACCCGCGAGACCCAGCTCGCCTGAGCATCCCACTCAAGGACTGAGGAGGGGCCATCATGCCGCCCGTGACCAGGGACGACCCATACGCGTCCTACAACTTCCAGATCATCGTGACCAACGTCAGCGACGACGGCGTCGCGGTGAGCGGGTCCTTCACCGAGGCCAGCGGCCTCGAGCTGGAGATCCCGCCGATCGAGTACCGCAACGGGAGCGAGGACATCACCGTCCGCAAGATCCCGGGGCTCAAGAAGTACACCAACCTCACCTTCAAGCGCGGCATCACCGGCCATGTCGGCTTCTGGAACTGGGTGGTCGAGGCGCTCAACGGCAAGGTGCGGCGCACCTCCGGTTCGATCGTGCTGCTGGACGAGAACCGCCAGGAGGCCATGCGCTGGAACTTCGACCGCGGCTGGCCGACCAAGTACACCGGCCCGACCCTGAGCGCCACCAAGAACGAGATCGCCATGGAGACGCTCGTCCTCGCGGTCGAGAAGCTGGAGATCGACGTCTGACATGACCACTGAAGCGCTTCCCGGGGTGTCCCTGACGCACCCACCGCGCGGGTCCGAGGCGGAGCCGCTGCGCACGGACGTGGCGGCGTTCCTCGGCCGGCTCGGCCGGGGCCCGGTCGGTGTCCCGGTGCGGGTGGAGAGCTGGAACGACGTCGTGGGCGTCTTCGGGCCTCCGCCGAGCTCCTCGGGCAGGGGCAACCCCCCGGCCGGCGCCTTCGCCACCCCCTACGCCCTGCGCGGCTTCTTCGAGAACGGCGGCCGCACGGCCTGGGTGCTCCGGGTGTCCGGGCCGGCCACCACCGCCCGCACCCGGTGGACGGTCGGTCCGATCAGCGGATTCCCCGCCACGCGCTACCGGGTGGTCGCCACCAGCCCGGGCGTCTGGGCCAACGGCGGGCGGGTCGCCATCCGCTACCAGGCCAGCACGGTCGCCGGACCGCCGACGGTGCGCGTACGGGTCACCGTGCCCGGCGAACCGCCGGAGACCTTCCCCGGCCTGCCGCCCGCCGAAGCGGCGGACCGGCTGGCCGCGTCCCGTCTCATCCGGCTGGTCCCCGACGGGCCCCCGCCGCCGCCCGGGCACCCCGGCCCGATCTCGCTGTCCTGGGACCTCACGCTCGCGGGCGGCACCGACTCCGCGCCCACCCGCGGCCGGTACGAGGACGCCGTGGCCGTGACCGCCGAACTCCCGGAACCGGCGCTGGTGGCGCTGCCGGACCTCGGCACGGACCTGCCGGAAGGCGCGCACACCGAGGTGGTGCTCACCCTGCTGCGCAGTGTCGCCCCGTTGCACGACCGGCTGGCCGTCCTGGACGTACCGCCCCGGCTCTCCTCGGTCGACGAGGTGGTCGACTGGGCGGGGTCGCTCACGGCGACCGGCGACAGCCGGCTTCTGGACTGCGCGGCCGTCTACCACCCGGCGCTGCGCACCCCCGACCGGCACGGGCTGCGCACCGTCCCCGCCTCCGGGCACGTCCTGGGCGTCATCGCCCGCCTCGACGGCGAGCGCGGAGCGCACCACACGCCCGCCAATGCCGTGATCCTTGAGGCGGTCGACCTGGCGGAGGAGCTCCCCGAGCCGCAGCAGCTGCGGCTGTTCGACGCGGGGCTGAACCTGGTGCGGTGCACCCGCGGGCGGGGCCTGATGGTGTGGGGCGGGCGCACCCTCTCCGCCGACCCCCGCACCCGCTACATCGCGCACCGCCGCCTCGTGCACCTCCTGGTCCGCGCCATCCGGAGGGTGGCGGGCCCGCTGGTGTTCGACGTCAACTCAGCGGAGCTGCGGCTGACCCTGGTGCGAGCCATCACCTCGGTACTGCTCTCCGCCTTCCGGGCCGGGGCGCTCGCCGGGGCGCGGCCCGAAGAGGCGTTCCTGGTGGTGTGCGACGACACCAACAACCCGCCCGAGCAGGACCCGGGGCAACTGGTCTGCGAGATCGACGTCGCCCCGGCCGTCCCCATGGAGTTCATCCGGCTGCGCCTGGTACTCGGCCAGGACAGGGGTCTGGAGGTGGTCGAGGCATGAAGACCGACCCGCTGCCGAAGTACCGCTTCCTGGTCACCCTCGACCCCGGCGACGCCTACCTGCCGCCCGCGCAGGCGCTGCTGCTGCCCCTGGCCGCCTCCGGCGCCTTCCAGGAAGTCACCGGCCTGGGCGCGCAGTTGGAGGTGGTGAGCTATCCGGAGGGCGGACGCAACGACTCGGTGCACCAGCTGCCGCTGCGCCACTCCTGGAGCCGGATCACCCTCAAGCGCGGCGTGGTGCGCGACCCGGGCCTGTGGGCCTGGTACCAGGCCGGGCTCGCCGACTCGCTGGGCGCCCGCCGCGACGGCGCGGTGATCGTCCTCGGCACGGACGGGCTGCCGGCCGCCGCCTGGGCGTTCCACGGCGGCCTCGCCGCCAAGTGGACCGGCCCGGACCTGCACGGCGAACAGAACGCGATCGCCATCGAGTCGCTGGAGATCGCCCACGAGGGACTGACCAAGGTCCTGGGGGACATCCCGGCGAGCGCCCTGCCGCGACGGAACCAAGGGAGGTGACCGCCGTGGCGAAGGTGACCATTCACCATCTCGAAGTGCGGTTCCAGGTGGACGGCGACGACGGCGCCGTCTTCACCCGCCTGTTCAACAAGCACATCCAGGCCTGGTCGAAGCTGTACGAGGACGCCTGCGCCCGCGCCGCGCACACCGAGGCCGAACGCCGCTTCGGGGACGGGGAGGACTTGCCGTGAGCGTGACGCCCGTGTCCTTCGCCCGCCAGGGCGCGGCCCAGGCCCGCCTGGAGATCGTCCGGCCGGTGATCGCCGACGAGCGGCGGCGGCGGATCCCGCTGCGGTTCAACCCCACCGACTACAAGCTGAGCAAGTCCAACACCTTCGCCGAGATCACCATCCCGGGCCTGGAGACCCCGCCCCTGCAGTACGTGCGCGGCGGCTCCGAGACCCTCACCGTCCAGGCGCTCGTCGACACCTCCGACACCCTGGAGAACGTACGGAAGACCTACGTCGACGCACTGCGCAACCTGCTGCGGCCCGACAGCCGCGAACACGCGCCGCCGGTCGTGCGGTTCGTGTGGGACGAGGAGGTCTTCACCGGCGTCGTGGAGAAACTGGACGTCAACTACCAGCTGTTCCGGCCCGACGGCGTACCGCTGCGGGCCATGCTGGACCTCAGCCTCAAGGAATTCCGCCCGGCCGCCCTCCAGGTCGCCGAGACGCCACGCTCCTCGCCCACGGTGGAGAAGAGCTATGTGGTGCGCCGCGGCGACACGCTCAGCTCCATCTCCAGCGCCCTGTACCGGCGGCCCGACGCCTGGCGGGAACTGGCGCGCGCCAACGGCATCACCGATCCACGGGACCTGCGGCCGGGCCGGGTGCTGACCGTGCCCCGGCTGCCGTGAGGAGCGCGTGATGAGCACCCCCACCCCCGAGGTCGCCTCTCCCGACCGGTACGCGCCCGAGTTCGAGGTCCGCATCGAGGGCCTGGAGATGGACCCGTCCACCAAGAACGACATCATCGACATCAAGGTGAACCGCGACATCGACGAGATGTCCGGCTTCGACCTGACGCTCAACAACTGGGACGACGCCGACCTGCGTTTCAAGCACAGCGACTCGCCGAGCTTCCGGCTCGGCGGCCGGGTCTCGGTACGGCTCGGCTACGCCGACAAGCTGCTCACCGTCGCCACCGGGACCATCTCCACGCTCAGCCCCAAGTTCACCGAGAGCGCTTCCCCCACCGTCCAGGTCAGCGGGGTGGACGGGCTGCTGCGGCTGAAGGACCGCAAGCCCACCGAGAACGAGACCAAGATCTACCGAAACCAGCCCGACTGGCGGATCGCCGAGCAGATCGCCCAGCGCAACCATCTCCGCGTGGAGGTCACCCGGGAGGGGCCCACCCACGACCGGGTGGTGCAGAAGAACCAGGACGACGCGACGTTCCTGCTGGAGCGGGCGAAGCGGCTGGACTTCGACTGCTACATCCTGCCGGACCCCAAGTCCGGCGAGGACACGCTCTACTTCATCAAACCGACCGACGGCCGCGACAGCCGCCCCATCCGGGTGTACCGGCTGGCCTACGCGCCGGGGCTGTCCACCGGACCCACCGCCCAGCCCGCCGGGCTGATCCCCAACCTGCTGGAGTTCACCCCGACCCTGACCGTCTCCCAGCAGGTCAGCAAGGTCACCGTGCGCGGCTGGGACCCGCGCACCAAGCAGCCCATCGCGTTCACCGCGACCGCGGAGAACCTGCCGGCCGGGCAGAACACCGCCGACGGGCAGAGCGGGCCGCAGGTCGCCGAGTCCACGCTGCAGGGCCGCCAGGAGGTGCTCGTGGACGCACCGGTCGGCAGCGACCAGGAGGCCCGCGAACTGGCGATCAGCCTGCTGCGGGAGCGGGCCTATGAGTTCATCACCGCCACCGGCAAGGTCGCCGGCCTGCCCGAGCTGCGGCCCGGCGACAACCTGGAGATCTTCGGCCTCGGGCGCCGCTTCTCCGGCATGTACTTCGTCAAACGGGTCGAGCACACGCTCAACACCAGCGGGTTCTTCACCCAGTTCACCGGACGGCGGATCCACCAGGGGGACCAGTGACCTCAAGGACCACACCGCGAGCCCGCAGCACCGACAAGCGCTACTACGGCGTCGTCGAAGCGCTGGTCGTGGAGAACGAGGGCGACGACGAGGGCCGGGTGAAGCTGAAGTTCCCCTGGTTCGACGACGTCACGGTCACCGACTGGATCCGCGTCAGCCAGCCGTACGCCGGGCACGGCTACGGCACCGTGTTCGTGCCCGAGAAGGGCGACGAGGTCCTCGTCGCCTTCGTCCACGGGGACATGCGGTTCCCGATCGTGCTCGGCGGCCTCTACAACGGCAAGGACAAGCCGCCGACCGCCCGCACCCAAGGCCGCGACCAGAAGGTGATCCGGACCAGGCACGGCCACCAGGTGCTCCTGGACGACACGCCGTCCAAGGCCGCCGTGCGGATCACCACGGCCGCCGGGCACACGGTGGAACTGGACGACCAGGGCAAGGCGATCCGGATCACCGCCGCCGAGGGCGGCAGCGTGACCGTGACCGCGCAGGGGGAGATCACGCTCAAGGCGCCGAAGGTGACGGTCGACTCCCCCTCCATCGACCTCGGCGGCGGCGCCACCGAGCCCCTGGTGCTCGGCAACGCGCTGCTCCAGGCGTTCAACACCCACACCCACCCGTCCGCCGCCGGGCCCACCGGCCCGCCGACCCCGCCGCTCACCCCCGCCGTACTGGCCAAGAAGGCGAGGACGGCATGAGCGAGGAGTTCCTGGGGACCGGCTGGCGGTTCCCGATCCTGCCCGACGCGTCCGGGCGGCTGGGGTACGCCGTCGGCGAGGAGAGCATCGAACACTGCCTGCGGGCGCTGCTGCTCACCGGCACCGGCGAGCGGGTCATGCGGCCCGAACTCGGCACGCGCGCCCATGAGCTGGTCTTCGCGCCCGGCAGCGTGCAGAACCTGCGCGACCTGGAGAACTCCATCGCCGCCGCCGTCCGCACCCACGAGCCCCGGGTGGAGCTCGAGGAGGTCCGCGCCGAGGCCGACCCGGCCGACCCGTCGAGGATCACCGTCTCGGTCGTCTACCGCATCCGGCGCAGCAACACCAAGGCCAACCTGGTGTTCCCGTTCTACGCGGGGCTCACCGGCCCCACCGGCCCCACGGGGAGGACGCCATGACCCTGCCCGCGCCCAAGCTGGACGACCTCACCTGGGCCGACATGCTGGCGGCCATCCGCCGCCGGATCCCCGCCGAGTCGGACGGCACCTGGACGCTGCACGCGCCCGTCGACCCCGGCGTCACCCTCCTGGAACTCTTCGCCTACCTCCTCGAACAGCGGCTGTACTGGCTCGACCAGGTGCCGGACGCGCTCGTGGTCGCCGTGCTGCGGCTGCTCGGCCTTCAGCCCCCGCGCCCCGCCCGGCCCGCCGCCACCGTGCTGTGCGTCGCGGCCCGGCGGGCGGGCACCGCCGTCCCGGTCGTCCCCGCCGGTACCGAGCTCACCCGCGACCCGGCCGGGCAGCTCGTCTTCACCCTCGACGACGAGGTGGCCGTCTTCCCGCTCGCCGAGGGCGCGCAGGCCACCGTCCGGACCGACCGCGACCGTACGGCGGATCTGGCCGCCCGCCGGGGCGTCCCGCTCCTGGCGAGTGACGGGGCCCCCGCGCGGGTCCGGTTCACCCTGCCGCTCACCGGCGCGCATCCGGCGCCCGGTCCGCTCAGCCTGCTCTTCGAGCTGGACGCGCCGGCCGCCTCCGCGCCGGCATGGCTGCCCGGCGCGGCCGCCGACGTGCCGCCCCCCGCCGAGCTGACCTGGTCCTGGTTCCGGCCCGGGACCGATGTCCGCGGCGAGTTCGAGAAGGTCGAGGACGGCACGGCCGGACTCAGGCGGTCCGGAGTCGTACGGCTCCACCCGCCCGCCGGCTGGACCACCCAGGACAGCGGAATCCGGGTGTCCACCCCGGCCGCCACCCACGCCGCCCCGCCGCGCCTGCTCCAGCTCGCCGTCAACGTCTCCGCCGCGCACCACCGCCGGTGGCGCACCGCGAGCGGCGCCGAACTCCAGGAGCAGATCGACGCCTGGCTCAAGCTGCCCGGCTCGCACCTGGTGCTGCCCGAAGCCGCCGAGCGGCTCCTTCAGGCGAGCCTGCGGCTCGCGGGGGAGGAGTGGCGGCCGGTGCCGGACTTCACCTTCGGCGGGCCGGCCGACCGGATCTTCCTGCTCGACCGGACCGAGGGCGCGCTGGTCTTCGGCGACGGACTCACCGGCCGCATCCCCCGCCCCGGCCACGACACGCACGACACGAGCGTCACCTACGCCGTCGGCGGCGGCCGGGACGGCAACGGCGGCATGACCGCGAACTGGGCACCGGCCGGGGACTCCACATCGGCGATCACCGCCGTCAACCTGGTACGCGCCGAGGGCGGCGCCGACCCGGAGACCGTCACCGAGGCGCGGCAGCGCGCCGCCGCCTCGCTCGGCGAGGTGACCCGTGCGGTCACCGCGGAGGACTACGTCACCCTCGCCCGTACGACACCGGGTGTCGCCGTCGCCCGCGCCTACGCCTGTCTGGGCGAGCACCCCGGCTTCCCCTGCTCCGCGGTGCCCGCCGCGGTGACCGTGCACCTCGTCCCGGCGGTGCCCCGGGACGACCTGGCCGGTGAGGACTTCGTCGCCGCGCCGCACCCCGACCCGGGCATGCTCTGCGCGGTCGCCACCCGGCTGGAGCAGGCCCGGCTGCTCACCTGCGAGGTCTTCGTCCGCGCGCCCCGCTACCGCGATGTGGCGCTGCGCGTCGACCTGTCGGGCGACCCCGCCGACCGGGCCCGGGTGACCGACCGGCTCACCGGGGCGCTGCGCCGCTTCCTCGACCCGCTGGTGGGAGGCGAGAACCAGGACGGCTGGCCGTTCGGCCGGCCGCTGCGTCCTTCGGCGCTGCTGCGGGCCGCGGCCCGCGCGCTGGGCGACCTCGCGGACGTCTCCGCCGTGGCGATCGCCCTGGACGGGGCCGACCCGGAGGAAGCCTGCCGGGACGTGCCGCTCGGGCCGGGTGAACTACCCGTCCTGCGGGCGGTCCGCACCCGGCTCGTGCCCGCCGTCGAACCGGGGGAGGGGCTGGCATGACCGGCGAGGTGTGGTGGGAGAAGGCCGCCCGCGAGCCGGAGGGGCGGGTGGTACCGGGCCCCGGACCGACCGGTCTCCAGCCCGAGCTGACCGACGCCACCCGTGAGGCGGTCCGGGCCGGCGTGCGCGGCCGGATCGCGGGATACACCCCGGACTGGACCGATCCCGACCGCCAGGACGCCGGCGTCGCGCTCGTCCGGCTCTTCGGCACCCAGGCCGAACCCGCGCTCACGCGCGTCAACCGGCTGCCGGAGAAGGTGCTGGCCGAACACCTGGCGACGGCAGGCGTGCGACGGCGCCCGGCCGGAGCGGCGGCCGCCCTGCTGGAGTTCACCGTGAACCCGCCGGACGGCGCCTCCGTGCTGATACCCGCCGGGTTCCAGAGCGCGGCCTCCGGCCCGGCGGGGCAGGTGGTGTACGAGACGGACCAGGACCTGTACGCCACCCCGGCCACCCTCGCCGCCCTCGCGGTACAGGAGGGCGGGACGCTGGAGACCCTGCCGCTGGGACCGGCGGGGCCCAGCCGTCCGTTCGCGCCCTTCGGCCGCGATCCGGAGCCCGGCAACGGCCTGTGGATCGGGCTCGCCGGGACGGCCGCCCCCTACCCGCGCCTGTCGCTGGGCTTCGTGGTGGTCGCGGCCCCGCCCGCGCCCGCGGACTCCGGCGGCCTGGTGCCCCTGCCGCTGCCGCCCGCGCCGCTGCTGCTGTGGGACGTGCTGGACGGCACCCGGCTCGTCCCCGCCGAGCCGGCGCGCGACTCCACGGCCGCGTTCCGGGCGAGCGGCACCGTGGAGCTGCGGGTCCCCCGCTCATGGGCGCCGGGCAGCCCGCCCGGCGCCCGGCCCGGCCCCCCGCTGCGCTGGCTGCGGCTGCGGATCGCGCACGGCGCCTTCGACGGACCCGCGCCGGTGCTCTCGGGACTGCGGCTGAACATGGTCTCCGCCACGGCCGCCCGCACCATCAGGGACGAGCCGCTGCAGCCAACCCAGGACAGTGGGGACAGCGGGGCGGGAGGCCGCCGCCGGATGACGCTCAGCCAGACGCCCATCCTCACCGGGTCCGTGGTCATCGAGGTCGACGACGATCCCGGCGCCGATGTGTTCGGCACCACCGCCGGTACCGCCTCCCGCTGGCGGGAGGCGGAGAGCCTGGCCGGCTACGGCGCCGACGACCGGGTCTTCACCGTCGACCACGGCAGCGGCGAAGTGACCTTCGGCGACGGCGTCCACGGCGCGGCCGTACCGCCCGGATTCCGCAACGTCCGCGCCGTCCGCTACCGCGTGGGCGGCGGCAGCGCCGGCGCCGTGCGCGCCGGCGCCGTCAACGCCGTGGTGACCGCCCTGCCGCACGTCATCGGCGTCAACAACCCCTTCCCGGCCTCGGGAGGCACCGATGCTGAACCCGACGCCGACGCGATGCGCCGCGGCGTCGGCGAACTGCGCGCCCGGGGCCGGGCCGTGGCCCCGGCCGACTACGGGCTGCTGGCCCTCCGCGCGCCCGGCGCGTCGGTGGCCCGCGCCCGTGGCGTGCCCGGGCTGCACCCGGACTTCGCCGGAGCGCCGATCCCCGGCGTCGTGGGGGTCCTGGTGGTGCCGCCGGGCGACGACAGCGGTCAGCCGCCGGTCCCCACCGCCGCGACGCTGCGGGCCGTCGCCGACTTCCTGACCCGCGAGGCCGCCCCGGCCGGGGTCACCGTGGTCGCGGCCCCCGCGCCGTACCGCCGGGTCGCCGTCGAGTCGTGGGTCGCCCTCGACCCGGACCTCGACCGGGCGGTGGTCCTGGCGAGGGCTGGCGACGCCGTGCGCACCTATCTGGACCCGCTGCGCGGCGGGGAGGAGGGCGCGGGCTGGCCGTTCGGCGGCGCGCTGCGGCACACCGCACTGGTCCGGCGCCTCCTCGCGGTCGACGGGGTGCTGGGCGTCGCCCGGCTCTCGCTCACCGTCGACGGGATGCGGCTGCCGCCCTGCACCGACCACGCGATCGGACCCCACGACCTGGTCTGGCCGGAGCGCCCGCTGCTGATCCCGGTAGGAGACCGGCCATGACGTGCACACCGCACCCCGCGACCTTCCGTCTCCTGGACGGCTACGTCGGCTGGGACGAGAGCTCCGACGGGAGCGAGCCGGGCACGGGGGGCATCGTCGGATTCGACGACCCGGCCGGCGTCCGGCTCGCCTACCGGGGGCCGGCCCCCGAAGGCCCCACCAGGGCCCAGCTGCTGCCGTGGTTCCCCGACCCGCGCCTGGCGCCCGGCTGCGGACCGTGCGGCTGGTACCTGCTCGTTCCCCAGGAGCGGCGGCTGCTCCGGCGTGAGGTGTGCACCGGCGCCTTCACACCCGTATGGCCGCCCGACTGCGACCCCGGCCCGCTGCGCGAGCCCGTCTCGGTCGCCGCGCGCGGACACCGGCTGGCCGTGGTGGAGTCCGACCGGGTGCTCGTCTGGCGCCGCGAGGGCGCCCAGCTCGCCGGGGTGATCCGGGTACGGCGGCCGAGGTGGGCCGCGCTGGGGCCCGGCGACGAGGTCCTGGTCGCCTGTCAGGGCAGCACGGACCTGCGCCGGTTCGACTCGACGGGCGGCCCGCGCGGAGCGCTGCGCACCGGGGCGCGGGGCGAGGTCATGGGGTTGCGCACCGGACCGGAGCGGAGCATCTGGCTGCTCACCGACGACGGCGGCCGGCTGCGGATCCACCGGGGCGGTCAGGACCGTCCCTTCCGCCCCGCCACCGCGGAGGAACTGGCCGCGGCCCTGGCGCCGTCCGCGCTCGCCTCGGTGGACGAGGACGGGTTCTGCCTCGCCGAAAAGGGCCCCGACGGGCCCGTGGCCCACTGCTACACCTGGCGGGGCGTACCCAGGGACCCCATGCCGCCGCGCACCGACACGTACCTGACCAGTGGCTCCTACCTCACGACCCTGATCGACAGCGGCCTCTCGCGCTGCCGCTGGCACCGCGTACGCGTTGACGCCGACGTGCCCGCCGGCACCGCGGTCGCCGTGGAGATCGTGGTGACCGAGGACGGCCGGTACCAGGAGAGCGACTGGCAGGCATCGGCCCCGGGAGTCACCGACTTCCTCATCGACCAGCCGCCCGGCCGCTTCCTGCGGCTGCGCCTGCGCCTGACGGGCGACGGCGGCGCGACCCCGGTCGTGCACCGGATACGGCTGGACTTCCCCCGGGCCACCAGCGCCGAGCTGCTGCCACCCGCCTTCCGTCAGGACCCCGCGGCCGATGACTTCACCGAGCGCTTCCTGTCGCTGTTCGACGCCACCTTCGCCGAGCTGGACCGGGTCATCGAGAGGTACCCGGCCCTGCTCGACCCGGCCGGTGTCCCGGACCGCGTGCTGCCGTGGCTCGCCGGGCTGCTGGGCCTGTCGTTCGAGGCGGGCTGGGACGCGCGGACCCGGCGCGCGCTGCTGGCCGCGGCCCCGGAGCTGTACCGGCGCCGCGGGACGCCCTGGGCGCTCAAGGAGGCGGTGCGCATCGTCTTCGGGGTGGCCCCGGTCATCGACGAGCTGGCCACGGACCGCCGCTGGGCACAGTTGCGCGCCGCCGCCGTCGGCCGCGCCGGGCCGGCCCCGGCGCCGGGACCGGGACCGGACCAAGCGCTGGGCGCGGTCCGGCTGTTCGGCCGCTCGGCGGGCCGCTTCCGGGTCGGCGGCTCGGCCTTGGGCGCGGCGCCGCTGCGCGCGTTCGGCGACCCGGACAGCGATCCGCTCACGCAGCACGCGCACCGGTTCCGGGTGCTCCTGCCCGCCGGATCGGCGGACCCGCAGGCGCTGCGCCGGCTGGTGGAGCGGCAGGCGCCCGCACACACGGTGGGGTCGGTCCGGACCGGCGGTGCCGGCTTCGTGGTCGGCTCCCGGTCCACGGTCGGCGTGGACACCGCGTTCGTCCCGCTTCCGCCGCCCGTGCTCGGCGGCGCGAACCCGCTGCGGCTGGACCGCGACGGGGTGCTCAGGCCGGGACCCAGAGGATTGCGCCGAGGGGTGGGTGTGGGAGTCGTCTCCGCCGTCGGTGTGCATACGCAAGTGTGATGGAGAGGACGAGGCGATGCCGGAGACAGGGACACAGGCGACAGCGGGGTTCGACGCGCCGCCGCTGCGCAGGCTGCGGTACTTCCACGGCCAGATGCTGGGCGCCAGGGATTTCCAGCGTGAACAGGAGTACCACCGCGAGAAGCTGAAGCTGCGCATGCGCTGCCTGCTCGGCTACGGCGTGGTGTGCGGTCTGTTCGTGGAGCCGGTGCCGTGGGACGGCGACTGCACCGAGGACGGCGACGCGGAGCAGCGGCACACCCGGCGCAGGGCCAAGGTGCGGATCACCCCCGGCCTCGCCGTGGACTGCGAGGGCAACGAGGTCGTGGTGCGCGGCGGCTGCGCGATCGATCTGTGGAAGGCGCTGAGCCCCGAGGAGCGGGACACCGACACGGTATGGGTCGGCATCCGGTACGCCGAGCGGCCCGTCGAGCCCACCCGCGCCGTCTACAACGACGCCTGCGCGGACACGTCCGACTGCGAGTTCGGCTGGACGGAGGAGTGTTACCAGGTCGTCGTCACCGGCTGCGAGCCGCCGGTGGACGAGCGCTGCGACACCTGCTGCTCGGCCTGCGGGCACACGGTGCTGTGGCTGGCCCGCATCAGTTACGTGGACTGGCACGAGCCGGTGCGCCAGGACCGGATCCACCTGAACGTGCGCCGCCCCTTCGGCCGCCATCTGCCCACCGTCATCACCGGTGTCAACTGGATCCACGGGCATACGTACACCATCGACGAGGCCAAGGCCCTCCTCGGCACCCAGGACCAGGACGGCGGGCTGGTGGTGCGGTTCTCCGCCGGCGTACGCACCGACTCGCTGCAACCGGGCGTGGTGGAGCTCCAGGTGATCGAGGGCGGCAGCGGCCGCAACGCCTCCAGCTGGTACATGGGCGGAGCCTTCGCCGAACCGCAGGACGAATGCGGCGAGTTCACCCAGGAGTTCCGCTACCGCCAGACCACGCGCGAGACGCTGCAGGACGGCGACCGCGTGATGATCACCGTCCGCGCCGCGTTCCTCCTCGACCGCTGCTGCCGCCCGGTCGACGGCACCCATGTCGGCGGACGGGTACCGACCATCGATGCCTGCACGGACGAGCCGGCGGCCCGCGAGGGCTGCGACACACCGCCGTCCGGCATCGGTCCCTGGACGTCCGGAACCGGGGCGGGCGGGGACGTCTTCGAGAGCTGGTTCTTCGTTAAGGAGCGCTGATCATGCGAACAGATTGCGGATGCGGCTGCGGTGGTGACGCCACCCGGACTTCCGCCTTCGTGCGCCCTCGCTTCTTCGCGGGCCAGCTGCTGACCGAGGACGACCTCGGTCTGCTGGTCGACTACATGACCGCGAAGAGCCGGCTGCACAACCGCTCGCTGTACGGACCCGGTGTCATCTGCGGCCTCGGCGTCACCTGCGCCCCCTGTGGCGGCGGCACCGTGGCGGTCCATCCCGGGCACGCGCTCGACTGCGCGGGCAACGACATCGTGGTGCCCTGCACCGAACAGGTCGACGTGCGGGCCCTGGTACAGGAGCAGCGCATCAACGCCCTCGGCGTGGACTGCGGGGAGGACTGCGACGACGAGGGCGGCCGCCGCTACGGCCTCTACGTGCGCTACCAGGAGCTCCCCATCGAGCCCGTGGCGCCGTACGCCACGGAGGAGCCCTGCCCCTCGCCGGGCTGCGTGCCCTCCCGTATCCAGGAGGGATTCCGCTTCGTCGTCCGATGCGACGACTTCGAGGACCACCGCCACAACCCCGGCACCCGGCTGCTCGCGACCATCGGCGACCTGGCACGGGCCGACCGCGCCCGCACCCGGGACCGGCGGCTCGGCCACTACATCGACGCCCTGACCAGCGCCTCGGCCTCCACCGGCCGCACCTTCCGCTTCGACGCCGCCGACGCCCAGCGGTACGCCGCCTCGCTGGCCTGGCTGCGCGAGAACGCGGGCGGCGAGGGCCCGCCGCCACCGCCGGCGGCCCGCCAGATGACCGAGCACGTCCGCGCCCTCGCCAGTTGCGTGGCCCGGTACGACACCCACGACCCCGCCGGGCAGGAACGGCTCACCCGGGAGTACCCGGACCTCGCCACCGTCCGGGAGGCCCGCGGCGTCCTGGGCACCGCCTGCGACCGGCTCGGCGGCACCGACACCGAAGCGGCCTGGCCCGATCCGCTGCGCCGTACCCTCGCCCGCGCGGTCCGCACCGAGACGGCGGCCCGGGTGGTGCCCGAACGGGGTGATCCGGACGCGCCCCTGGAAGTGCGCATGCTGGCCCAGGGCACCCCGCTGAGCCACGCCCTGCGGGTGGAGTTCCGGGCGGACCTCGGCCTGATCCGGGAGTGGCTGCTGTGCCGCCTGGACCAGATCGGCGAGATCGGCGACTGCCGGCTGCGCGCGGAGATCGCCGCCGCCGACGCACCGCCGCCGCTGCCGGCCCCGCCCCCGGAGAGCGCGGAGAAGGCGGCCATCGCCGAGGTACAGGCAATCGCCGAAGCGGCGGCGGTACTGACCGTCGCGCTGCGGCGCTTCCTGACCGACGCGGCGTGCGCCACGCTCAACCCGCCGTGCGGGGACTGCGCGGACACCGACGTGCTGCTCGCACACCTGGAGCTGGACGGCTGCGATGTCGTGCGGGTGTGCTCGGCGACCCGGGAACAGGTGCTGCCGGGCGGATCGGCGTACGGCGAGTGGCTGCCCAAGCTCTACCGGCTGCGCGAACTCTCCGAGCGGGTGTGCTGCCAACCCCTGCCGCTCCACCGGAAGCCGACGCTCCCGCCCGAGGGGGACGTGGTGCGGCCGTACGTCGAGGGGCTGCTCGGCGACTGGCCGCGCACCGGGGACCTGGAGGAGATGCTGTCCCTGCTGCTCACCCCCGCGCCCGGGGAGACGCCGCCGAAGGCGCTGCACGAGCAGGTCTACACCACGCCCAGCGAAGTGACCGACAGCATCCACGAGATGGCGATGCTGCGCACCCAAGTGGCGGAGCTGACCGACACCCTGGAGGGACTGCGCGCGCAACTGGGCAGCGCGCAGAGCCAGGTCGGCAGGTTGAGCGCGCAGGTTCCGGAAGGTCTCGCCGCGCGCCTCGCCCAGCTCGAAGACGGGGCGGACGACACCTCTGGCGAACCGCCCGGTCAGGGCGCGCCGGCCAAGCCGCCCGCCAAGCGCGCCCGTCCCTCCCGTAGCCCGAAGTCCGGGGAGACGCCATGACGGGCCCGCTGCGCCCCACCTTCCACGAGGGCCAGGTGCTGGCCGCCGCGGACCTGTCGGCCACGGTGGAGTACGCGCGCGGCCTGGCCGTCCGGCACGCACGCCATCTGCACGACTGGGGCATCGCCGAGGGGCTCGGCTTGCTCACCGCGCCCCGTACCGACCCGCTGACGGGCGCCCGCTATGTCGAAGTGAGCGTGGCGCCGGGGATCGCCCTGGACGGTACCGGCCGCGAGGTGGTCGTCACCGAGCCGGTCGTGCTGCGCGAGAGCGACTTCGAGGAGGTCAACGGCGCGGACCAGCCGACGGACGAGCCCTACCCGGTCTTCCTCACCGCGGCCGACCGGAAGCCCGCCCAGACCGCCGGGCCCGTCCCCTGCGCCGGCAGCGCCACGGGCACGCGCGTGGAGGAGTCCTCCCAGATCCTCTTCGGGCGCCTGGGCGACGAGCGGCTGGTGCAGGAGCAGCGGCCGCCCGCCGTCGGTGCCCCGCCGGCCGATCCCCCCTCCCGCTGGCTCGTCCTGCTCGGCTACGTCCGCTGGACGGAAGGCCACTTCAGCGGGGTGGAGACCAAGGCGCGCGGGATCGGGGTGCGCTTCGCCGGCGTGCGCGCGGACACCCTCTCGGCCCGCTCCGGCTCGCTGACCCTGCGCACCGGTCCGGCAGCCCAGGAAGGCAAGCCCGCGCTCGTACTCTCCGGAGGCGACAAGCCGAGCCTGGTCTTCGGCCTCTACCAGGGCAGCGGCACGGTCGCCCCGCTGATGACCCTCGCGGCCAACGGCAACCTCACCATCGAGGGCAGCTTCAGCGGCCGGATGCCGGCCGGCAGCACCCTGGTGACGTCCGGGGCGGCCACCGACGGAATGCTGCTCCCGCTGCCCTCCGGCGTCACCCCGGAGCAGATCGCCGACGGCCGGGTCGTGATCCATGTCCAGCTGACCCCGCGTATCCCGCCGACCACGACGCGCTCCACGCTGGTCAGCACGGTGGAGGCAGCCGTGGACGGCGACCGCAGGGTCAGGTGCCGGGCCCGTCTGTACGATCCCCTCAACGCGACGGCCCCGATCACCGAACGGCCCGGGGCCGTCGACTTCCTCGTCCTGGCGACGGTCGCGGCGACGAACGGCGGTGGCTGACTATGGCTCTCACCGTGGTGTACGCGGCCGACACCGGCCATGTGCTGGGCGCGCTGGCGCTGACCGGCGCGAGCGCGAGCGCCCGGCCCGACGTGGCCGCGCTCGTCGGACGCGCCCTGCCGCTGCGCGTCTCGCTCGACGACGGCCGCGTCGCGACCCTCCCGCTGAACGCCAGGGAGCTCGCCGTGGCGGTCGTGGACGACGAACCGGCCGCGCTCGCCGACCCATTGGCCTTCGGGGTGGAGGTCACAGCCGAGGGCAAGCCCAAACCCACGCTGCAACACCTCGCGTCGTGGACCGATGGCGGCACCATCGGACTGGGGACGGACGGGCTCACGATCAAGGTGCCCGTCGAGTCCACCGGCACCGCCAAGGTGATCGCCCTGATCTCCGACGAGCAGGACACGCATGTGCTCGCCGGGGAACTCCCCGCCCGGCAGACCCAGGTGAAGCTGCCGGTGAGCCTCGCGGCGAAGAGCGTGCACGGCGTGCTGGTGCTGGTGGCCGGCTGGGCGGGCCGCCTGGAGGAGGGGAGGGTGCCGTGACCGCGCCCACCGCACCGGCCGCCGGGGAGACCGGTGAGATCACCGTTCACCGGTGCACGGTGACCGTGGTCCGGCGCGGTGGGTGGAGCTGGGGGCCCGACCCGCGCGGCCTGGTGCGGCAGGTGATCGACACCCTCCCGGAGCTGCTCGCGGACCACTTCGCAGCGCACCTGGACGGCGACGGCCCGGACCTGGAGATCACCGAGCCGGTGACCGTCACCGTCCGGCCGGGCGGGCCCGGGTGGCCCGGCGCCGATCGGGCGCCTGCCGAGGCGTACTTCGCGCCGGTCGCGACGGTCGAGCTCCCCGGCGAGGAGCAGGCACAGGCGTGGTCGTTTCCGGACTCCTTTGCGGACTCCTTCGCGGCCGAGGCGGCGCCATGGGAGGCGCCTTCGGCCGCCGCGCTCTTCGGCGAACTCGCCGAACGGGGCGAACTCGACGCGCTGCTCACGCTCTTGCCCCCCGGGTCGCTCCGGCTGTGCGCGCTCGCCCTGCTGGACGCCGACGAGATGACGGCCGCCCGGCTGCTGGTGGAGCTCTGCCGGCACGCCGGCCCCGACAGGCTCGCCGAGGTGCTGCCCGAGCGCCTGCTCGCCGAGGCCGAGGCCGAGGCAGGGGCCAGGGCCGGCGCCGGGGGCGCGGGCGCCCAGGCCCTGCCCGAGCCGGTCGCCGAGTACCTGAGGTCGGCCGGACGCGAGGAGACGGCACGGCTGGTGCGGGCCCTGGCCGACCCGGATGAGCCTGCGGCGGGGGAGCCGGCGTCGCCGGCGCACGGCGCCGCCCTGGTCCGCACCACCGGAGAAGTACACGTGACGTCCGCGCTGCCGTTCCTGCTCGCCGGCCCCTTGGCGCGCATCGGCTACCTCGACGCCATCGGCCCCGCCCTGGCCGCTGCCGAACTGGCCGAGGACGCACCGCTGTTCGCCGCCGCCCTGGCGTACAAGGTGCTCGGCGTGACCGCGCGCGGCTGGCGCCGCGGCGAACAGGACAGCGAGGCCGCGGCCGCCTTCGCCGGACTCGAACCCCCCGTCGCCGAGGAGCGGCTTGCCGCCTTCGCCCGCGTCGTGCGCCCCGCGCTCCCGGTGCTCGACGGCGTCCTGGCGCTCTCGGTGTGCCGCGGCCACGACCCCGCCGACCCGCTCCTGCTCACCGGCGCCGACGACGGGCTGCTCCTCGTCGACGGACAGGGCATGTTCCCGATCGCCTGGGCGGCGGACGTCGCCGCGCTGCTGCCGCACTGGCCAAGCTGCGGGCGGCCCCCCGTGCTGGTCTGCGGCGGCCCCCTTCCCCCCGGCTCGCTCCGCGAACTGGACGCGGCGGGCGTGCCGTTCCTGACCGGCGTACGGCCGCTGCGCGGCGATCCGGTCGAGCGGCTTCCCTGGCGTACGCCCCTGTGGACAGGCACCGCCAAGCGATTGCCGGATCCGCGCATCGCCGCCGAACTGCCCGGCCACGCCGACCGGCTCGCGGGGCTGGTCACCGCCCTGGTCACCGAGCGCAGGGCGGTACCACTCGCACCGGACGGTGGACCAGGGGATGTCCGATGGGTCGGCGTCGCGACGCCGCGCAGACCCGTCGGACACCCCCTAGAGCGCACCGTCACCCTCGCCGCGGCCCTGGGCCTGTCCACGATCGCCTGGACGCTCTGGCGCGACCACGAGACCCCCGATCCACTACTGGCCCTGCGCCGCTTCGCCGACCTGGAGGCCACCGTCCGGTTCGAGCCCGCCGCCGTCCGGGTGCGCGTCCCGATGGGGCGGCGCCACGCGGATCTGCTGCGCGGCGGACTGCTCGCCGACGTGCCCGACGTGGTCTGGCTGGGTGGGCGGACCCTCACGTTCTCGGGAGGGTGAGTCACATGGCCGAACCGGCGCTGGAACACCTGCGGATCCGCCTCGCGGAGCTCCACCGGGCGCTGCGCGCCGCCGTCGAGCGGCAGGCGCGGATCGCGGCCCGGCTCACCCGGCCGGACCTCACGCCGTACTGCGTGACCGATGAACAGGTCGACGTGCTGCTCGGCCAGGTCGGCGCCTTCACCGACGCGATGGCCGAGCGCCGCGCACCCCAGCGCCCGGAGCCGGAGGCCGAACGGGAGCTGAGGCGGCGCGCGTCGGCCGAGGGCCGGACCCTTCCGCTGGACGCGCTCGCCACCCGGTTCGGCCTCACCCGCGCCGAGCAGGACGCGCTGCTGCTGGTTGCCGCGCCCGAACTCGACCGCGGCTATGAGCGGATCTACGCCTACATCGTGGACAACCTCAACCGCCGGCTGCCGAGCGTGGAACTGCTGGTCACCGTGGGGGCGTCCAGCGCGGCGGCAGCGCCGGGGAAGCCCGCTGCGGCGGAGGCGCCGCAGGAGCCCAGCGCGGCCGCCCGGCTCGCCCTGCGCCGCGCGCTCGGACCGGCCGGGCCACTGCGCCGGTACGGCCTGCTGCGCACCTACCAGGAGGCCGCGGTCGGACTCGCCCAGGAGCTCGTCCTGGGCCCCGGGGTCCTGGACTTCCTGCTGGGCTGGGGCTCGGACGCCGGTCTGCTCGGCCACGACCCCGGCGAGGTCGCGCGACCGGATCCACAGGCCCTCACCCCGCATCTGTCCTCGGAGCGGCTGGGCCGGCTGGGCCGCGCGCTGGGATCGGGCGCCATCGACCTGGCCGGGCTGTGGGGCACTCCACCCGACGGCCAGCTCGACGCCGTACAGGCCCTGGCCCAAGCGGCCGGAGCACCGCTGCGGACCCTGACCGGCGACCCCGAGGCCGACCTGCGCACGGCCGCCGCGCTGGGCGCGGTGCTGTGGATCCCCACCGACGACCTGCGCGCCGAGCCGCAGCGGCAGCACCTCGACACCGTGTCCGCCGCGCTGCTCCGCTCGCGCGTGCCGGTCTGCCTGACCGGCCTCAAACCCTGGCGCCCGGCCGCCCTGCTCGCCGCGCGCGCGTACGCCGAACTCACCGTCCCCGTCCCCGGCTTCTCCGACCGGCGCGCGATGTGGTCGGCAGCCCTCCCCGACCTGAACGGAACGCTCCTGGAAGACCTGGCCGTGCGGTACCGGATGAGCGGCGGCGAACTGCGTGCCGTGGCGTCGGTGGCGGACGCCGCGGCGCGGCTGGCGGGCAACGGCCGCCCCGAACCGGTCGCCGACCATGTCGAACCCGCCATCGCCACCGTCACCCGAGGGCGCGGCGGAAGCGCCGTGCAGGCGATCGCGCCCCGGCGCACCGCGGACGACCTGGTCCTGCCCGAGGTCCAGTTCCGCCAGATCCTGGAGATCGCCTCGGCCTTCCGCGCCTGGCCCCGGATCGCCGAGACCTGGGGCTTCGCCCGCCGCTCGGCGCACGGCGGGGTCAAGGCGCTGTTCACCGGGGAGCCAGGCACCGGCAAGACCCTGTCCGCCGAGATCGTCACCGGCATGCTCGGCCTGGAACTGCTCAAGGTGGACCTCGCCCAGGTCGTCTCCAAGTGGGTGGGGGAGACGGAGAAGAACATGGAGACCGCCTTCCGGCAGGCCGAGGAGAGCCACGCGGTGCTGCTCTTCGACGAGGCGGACGCGCTGTTCGGCAAGCGCGGCGAGGTGAAGCACGGCACCGACCGCTACGCCAACCTGGAAGTCGGCTACCTGCTGCAGCGCCTGGAGGCCAGCGACGGCCTGGTGATCCTCACCAGCAACCTCAAGGACAACATCGACCCGGCGTTCACCCGGCGCTTCCACTTCGTGGTCCACTTCCCCCGCCCGGGCGTGGCCGAGCGACGCAGGCTGTGGCGGCTGGCCTTTCCCGAACAGGCCCCGCTCTGTGCCGATGTGGACCTGGCCGCGCTGGCCCGCCTGGACATGACGGGCGCCGGCATCACGGCGGCTGCCCGCACCGCCGCCCTGGCCGCGGCGGACGGCGGCGGCGACGCTATCGCCATGCGGCATGTCGTACGCGGGGTGGCGCGCCAGTTCCAGCGCGAGGCCCGCCTGCTGCGTCCGTCCGAACTCGGTCCCCACGCCCATCTGCTCGACGACGCATCCCAGGGGTGACGCCGATGCTGCCCACCGAACCCCCGCTCTCCCTGCACCGGCTCCTGGCCCCGGTCCCACCGGCGCGCCCCCAGGAGACCGCGACGGCGACCCGCCAGACACCGGCCCCGGCGGCCTCGCCCGCCCCAGCTCCCACGAGACCGCCGACCGTCCTCGAACGTCTGCTCCTGGCAGGCCAGAACCAGGTGGGCAACGCGGCAGTGGCGGACGCGGCGGCCCATGCGGGCGCAGTCATGGCGCTGCCCGTGGCCGTGCTCCCGGCGGCGAAACCGAAGAGCGTTCATCCCTCCTGAGACGGGGACCCGGCCACCCTCCGGATCAACTCCGCCAGCAGTTCGACCGATTCCCGCGCCTGCTCCACCTCGCTGCGGTCGACCGACCCGGCGCCCCGGTTCGACGGGAGGCTCGCTTCCTCCTCCAGGCTGCGGAGGTGGTCGGCGTGCGCGTCGTACAAGGCTGCGAGCATGGTCCCCCCGCATCGCACCGGCTCCGCGTGACGGAGCTCGACGTCGGGGTAGACCGACATGGCGAGGCAGTAGACCGTGGAGCGGCCCGCCCGCAGCTCCTCGAGCCGGTAGCAGACGACACGGTCATCCTCCGCCGGATCGTGCGCCGGAATCTGAAACAGCGGCATCAGATCGGGGTCACGGGCCAGCAGCAGCAGTTCGACGTCAGCCATCTCGTCGGGGGTGTCGGCCGGGCCACCCCGTCGGGGCGGTACGGCCAGCTGCCAGGGCTGGTTGGTGAAGTAGGCCAGCAGGTACCGAACCCGTGACCCGGCCTCGGTGAGGGCGAAGAACTCCTCGGGAAGGCCGACGCCGTAGCACTCCCGCACCACCTCGCGCGAGCCGAGACCGCTCTCGTACAGCGCCTGCGCCAGCCGTGCCATCGACGCGTAGTCGCCGCGCGACGCCTCGTTCCGCAGCCGGTTGACGGTCTCCGGTGTCACTGCGGCTGTTCTCCCCGTCCCGGTGCGTCTCTCATCGCCTCGTCCAGGGCCGTGCCGATGCTCTCCCAGAACTGGCGCATCTGGGGTGCGGTCATCGCCGTGACGATCTCCCGCGTCACGGCATGTGCCCGTTCGACGATCTGCTTGGTCTGCTCGTCGCCCCGCTGCTCGGCGCCGCGGGTGAGCCGGCCGACGGTCTCCGCGAGTCGTCGCAGGTGCGCCTGGACGGGGCCGCTGCTCGTGCTCAGCCCGGGGTTGTCGGCCATGAGCATGGCGATGTCCTCGACATGGGGGAACACCGTTTTCTCCAGCTTCTTCCGGATGCTGGGAAGCATCCCGGGATTGGCGTAGAAGAACTCCCTGGTCAGGGTACGGGCACTGGCGTAGGACTGCGACTGGATGATGATCGCGTACATGCGGTGCGCGACGCGGATGGCCTTCTCCTCGCCGCCCTTGACCCGCATCACGCCACGATCGGCGCGGTGGACGGCCGCCGGCTGCACCGTCAGGCCCCGGTCGTCGTCCTTCGGCTCCGGGCTGGTGGTGGTGGAGGCCTCGGGGGTGTAGGCGACGGTGAAGTCCCGGCCGAAGAGCTCCATGAACTGGACCCGCAGGTGGCGTCCTTCCGCACTGCCCACTCCGTAGAGCCCGCCCTGGATCTGGCGCAGGGCATCGATGCGGCTGTTCTGGAAGAGGCCGTCGGGCCGGCGGCGGTCCCACGCCTTGATGAGCATGTTCGGCTCGGTCGGGTAGAGCATCTGCGGGAACCGCTTGGAGATGGCCACCCGGATCGCCCGATCCAGTTCGTTGGCGAGCAGCGTGAGCTGCTTGGGGCGCTGGTCGCCCTCCGGGCTCCAGTCGAAGCCCTTGAAGTGGTAGCCGCCGATCGTGATCTGCGGATGGCTCTCCATCGCGTCCAGGATCTGCTTGTACGCCGCGATGACACCCGTGGTCTCGGAGACCGCGGCCGCGGTGTCGGCGTCCTGGCCCAGGATGTGGACCTGGTCGTTCGCGTGCGACAGGATGGCGGCCGCCTCGCGGGTGTACGAGGAGTTCATCACCTGCTCGCGGAAGAGGCCGTAGGGGAGCGCGCCCTTGTCGCGCAGGCCCTTTTCGTGCTCTTCGGCGATCCGCTTCTCGTCGGCCGTTTTCAGCTCCCGGTACTTCTTGCGCACTTCCGCCATGGGGACTTCATGACCGTCCTTGTGCAGCCACCTCGGTGTCCAGATGAAGCCGAACACGGCCATGATGAGCTTGAGCGGCCGCTTGACGGTGTCGATGGCCTCGTTGAGGACCTTGCTGTCGTTCTTCTGGTCGAGGTGCTCGAATGTGTTGACGCCGATCACGACGGCGGTGCTCACCGCCCCGAAGTGCTTGGTCTCGGGGTGCTTCCACGCGTCGTGGAGATAGCGGGCGGCCATGCCCGGGTTCTTCTTGACCTCGCCCGGGATCGCCGCGATGTTGACGACGAAGCCGGTCCGCTTGTCGCGCCCCGCCATGGGGAGGTTCTTGATCTCGTTGAGCTGGTCGGCCACCTTCCCATGCTTCCTGATCTTGAAATGCCCCTCCGCTGAGCCGATCTTGTAGGGGAACTTCTCCCCCAGGTCCTCGATCGGGGTCTCCGCGTCCGGGTTGATGGACACCTTGATGCGGTGCTTGTCGCCGGCCACCTTCTTGAGCTGGATGCGCGTGAGGCGGTGGCGCCGCTTGATGGCCGGAAGCCCGGCCCGTACGGATTTCACCGTCGCCGACTCCTCGTTGAGCAGCCGCGTCGCGTCGCGCACGGCGGCGTCCAAGGCGCGCCTCTTGGCCTGCTCGGAGCGCTTGTCCGGCCGCTTCCTCTTCGGGTCGCGCCGCGGCTTCGGCCTGCGCCGGTCCGGACGTCGCCGCTGGTCCGGACGCCTGCGGCGGCGCGGCCTGTCCGGCCGCTTGCGGCCCGGGCGGTCCTTGCGCGGCTTCTTCTTCTCGAACCCGGACTTGATCCTGGCCCAGAGTTTCCTCACCAGCCCCACGATCTTGTCGATCACCCAGTCCACCGCCCGGTTCACGGGCTTGGCCATCGCCTGGACGATGCCCTTGACCTTGGCGGCGATGCCGCCGACGCCCAGGATCGCGGCGAGGACGCCGAGCAGGACGGGGATCGAGCCGGCCAGGGCGCGCTCGATCATCGCCGGCACGCCCCCGCTGCCGCCGCGCGCGATGGCGATGACCGCGTCCAGCACCGCGTTCACGAACTCGAAGATCTGCCGGGCCTGGGTGACGACGAACCGGACGATGTCGATGATCAGCTTCACGGCGCGGACGAACGCGGACGCCGGGTTGAGCAGCGAGATCACCCACATGATCCCGGCCACCACGATTGTCGGGGTGACGTACGCGATCACCTTGTCGAGCAGGTCCTTGCGCAGGTCGCCCACGCGCGTCCTGAGGTCGTCCCACATCCCGGCGACGCCCCGCTTGCGGACCTCCGCGACCAGCGGCACCGCCGACTCGGCCTGGCTGATCGCCGGCTCCATCCCCGGGGCCTTGCGGACGATCCGGGAGCGGATGTTCTGCCAGGTCAGCCCGAGCAGGCTCGCCAGCATCCGCAGGACGCCCTGCGTGTCGAACCGCGCCGGCATCTCGATGCCCGCCTCGGCCGTCTTCCCCAGCAGCCAGGACATGATGCCCTGTTGCAGATGGCGGCCGATGTTCTGGAGGAACTGCCGCAGACCGGCGCCGACGGCGAAGACCAGGTTGCGCAGGAACCCGATCGGGTCCTTGAGGATCAGCAGGACCGCCTGGGCGGCCTTGGCGAGGACCGCCAGCAGCAGCCGCTTCAGTTCCAGGATCGTGTTGATCACGGACTTGACCGCGTCCACGGCCTTGGCGACCAGCCCCTTGTTCTTCTCCTTCTCCGTGGCGATCTCGTCGTCGACGGACTTGAGCGCCTCGGTGTACTTGGTGGCCAGGGTGTCGACGAGCTGGGTGCCCTTGTCGTCCACGGTCTGCGTGAGCGCGTCGAACTTGTCGGTGAACTCGGCCGCCGCCTGCTGCCCGATGGTCCGCAGCTCGGCAGGGAGCCTGCGCACCGCGTCCCGCAGCTCGGCCCGGCCCTGGGCGATGCGCCGCTTGGCCCGGTTCAGCTCCGCGCCGATGGTGTCGGCGACCTCGGAGATCACCTGCCGCATCCGGCGTACGTAATGGTCGCGGGCTTCCTCGAAGATCTTGTCGGCCTCGGCCGGCAGCCCGGCG
The DNA here is from genome assembly GCF_058215555.1 of Streptomyces sp. JLBT605. Classification (NCBI taxonomy): domain Bacteria; kingdom Bacillati; phylum Actinomycetota; class Actinomycetes; order Kitasatosporales; family Streptomycetaceae; genus Streptomyces; species Streptomyces sp. JLBT605. The sequence continues at coordinate 570,045 of NZ_CM177087.1, read as the reverse complement.
AACGCGTCCCGCAGCCAGCGCATCTTGCCCATCGCGCCCTTGTAACGGCGGTCCTTGTACTCGTCCATCTTCCGACGGTGCTCGGCGGTGAACGCCTCCCGAGCCGCCTTCTCGCCCCGGCTGAACTGGTCGTCGACGAGCTTGTCGAGGCCCTCCAGGATCCCCTCCACGTCCTTCTTCATCGTGTCGAAGACGCCCTGCAGGACCGCCGTGACCTGCGCCCGCTTCTCCTCGTCCCGGCTCTTGGTACCGGTCTTGCCCATGTCGACCTGCTGCCCGGTGCGCACCCGCTGGGCGCCCATCGCGTTCATCGCGGCGGTGCCCAGCCGCCTGGCCTGCGCGGTGGACGAGCGCAGCTCGGCCGCCTCGTGCTTGCGCAGCCGCCCGGGGGCCGTGTCGGAGTGCCGTTCGGCGGCCTTCTTCTCGCCCAGCGCCTGGTTGAACGTGGGCTCGTTGGACTTGCGCAGCTGCGCCTCGGTGACCTGGGCGTCCGTCATCCGCTGGTTGACCTCGGCGGGTCCCGCCGACATGTCGGTGGCCGACGGCGGCAGTCTGTCCGGCACGGCCTGCGCGGGGTTCGGCGCGCCCGGCGTGCCAGGAGGCCGGTCCGCGCCCATCGGTACGACCTTCTTGGGCACGGCCGCCGATGTGTCCGGTGCGGCGGCGGTCGTCGTGGCGATCTGCTCGGCCGAGTCCGACCTTCCCTCGCCGACCTTGCCGTGCACCTCCGCGCGGACCTCGTCGGCCTTGCCGGAGTCGGCGAACTTGTCCGCCTCGTCGAGGTTCTTCGGCGCCTTGTCCGCGATCGCCTTCTCGACCGCCTTGATGAACGCGTCCTTGTCGAACTCCTTGGGCTGGGCCTCGTTCATCTTCTCGGCGTTGGCGGTCTTGCCCTGCGCCTCCTCGTCGTCCTTGGGGGGCAGCGCGGCGTCCTGTGCCGCCACCGCCTCCGCGCGCGGTGGCGGGTGCGAGGCGGCCAGCGCCCGCTTCTTGCGCCGTACGTCCTTCTTCAACGAGGCGAACTTCGGGTCCGCGTCCGGGCCCGGCCGGGCCTTCACTTCCTGTCCGGCGCCGTGGACCGCGGGAGCCTCCGCCTCCGCGCCCTGCGCCGGTGGGGCGACGGCGGTCGCCGCCCGGGCGGCACCCTCCTCGCGGCGGCCGGCCGCGGCGACGGCGCCGTTGCCGACCATGTCCTGGGCGGCGGGCGCCGGCCGCCCAGGGAAGGGCGGAGCCGTCACCGGCCCGCCCCCGCCCACCAGGACCGGCCCGCCCCCGCCCACCAGGGCGGCCGTCACCACCGCGTTGGACGTGGCCGTCGGCGGTGCGGAACCGCTCGTCTCCGGCCGCTGCTTCGTCGGCGCGGAGACCGCTGTCGAGACCGCCGGCCGCACCGCGAGAGCCTTCGGCGCCGGCATCGGACGGAATCCCTCCCCCAGCGTCTCGGTGGCGACCAGAGCTCGGTGCCTCAGGGACACCCCGACGCAGTGTGCCGACCCGGGCGTGACGGGACCGTCACCTCCGTATCCCCCGAAGCGTCTCCGCGCACCGGATGTGGTTGTCGTCGCGGATGAGGGCCGGGGCGGTCGCTCGGGTCGCCGCCGGCGGGGGAGCTGCTTACGGTGTGGGCGGAGGTCTGGTCGTTGTACGCCATCGAGGTCCGGGGGCTGCGCAAGGAGTACCGGCACGGCCGCGGTCGCCGGATCGCGGCGGTCGACGGGCTGGACCTGCGTGTGCCACCGGTGGGGTGTTCGGGTTCCTGGGGCCGAACGGCTCGGGCAAGACGACCACGATCCGGTGCCTGCTCGGACTGGCGCGTCCGACGGCGGGCTCGTGCCGGGTGCTGGGCGCGGATTCCGCCAGCGAGTACGCGCGGGTTCAGGGCCGGATCGTGAGCAGTCCGAGCGGCCCGAGCGGCCCGGGGACGACCACGAGTCCGGGGACGACCATGAGGGAGGGCGTGAGGCGTGGGGCGGCTGCTGTGGGTGGAGCCGCGGCCGCTGGCAGCGCGCCGCCTGGTCGGCCGACCCGGCCGAGCGCGACCGCCTGTGCCGCAAGGTCACCCCCGCCCTCGACCCGGACTTCCACCTGCGCCAGCTCGACCAGGTCTACCGCACCACCGGCCCGCTGCTGATCGCCGGCTCCTTCGTCATCGGCGCCTCCTCCATCGGCGCCGACTGGCACGCCGGACTCATGCCGACCGTGCTGACCTGGGAAGGCCGTCGACGCCGCGTCTTCGCCGCCCGCCTGACGGCGCGCTCACCGGCGCCGCGTTCGTCACCGCGGTGCTCTGGCAGGCCGTACTCGCCGCCACCCTCCTGCCAGGCACCTTCGCCGCGGACCGGCCTGGCCGCCGTCCTCTTCCGACGCCGGGACGTCGGCTGACGAGGGCGCGCCGCGGTAGCGGCGGTCATGCCGTGCGTCGTGCAGGCCGAACGCCGGACCGCCTTCCCCGGCTCTTCGGTCAGAACCAGTGCAGGCAGTGCGGGGGGCGGTCGGTGCGGAAGAGGGCGTCGGCGAGGGCGGCCGCGCCTGGGTGGTGGGCCCGGATGTGTCCGGCACGTACGAGCCTGCTCGGGGCGGTGCCGCCGAGGTAGACCGAGCCCAGATCGCGCACGTCCAGGGACAGGTCGGGCTCCCGGTCCGTCGGGACGCAGTCGGCCTTGCCGTCCCGGACGGTCAGCAGGTAGCGGCCGTGTTCGCCGAGGAACGGGTCGTCGACGTCGAGGACGAGCTCGCCGTCGCTGAACCAGCCGCGCGCGGTCAGGGCGCGCGGGACGTCCAGCAGCCGCACCCAGAGCCAGTCGGTGTCGTCGCTCACCTGGCCGGCGCGGAAGTCGGCGAGCTGCCAGCGCAGCGGGTGATCGGCCGGGAAGTGCCTGAACACGGCCTGAGTGATCAGGTCGTGTCCGAGTACGAACCGGACCAGGGCCATGGAGACGGCGTCGTCGGTGGCGATGGTCTCGTCGACCTTCAGGGTGCCGGACTCGACCGAGTAGCTGGCGTACCCGTCCGGGACGCCGTCGGCGTCACGGTGGACGGCGACGTAGCGCGGCGCCGGAGAGATCGGGGGCTGCCCCGCGCCCAAGGCCCACCAGCGGTGGGGCCGGGACAGCGCGCCGGGCTGGGCGCGGCGGTACCGGTCGTAGACCTCTTCCAGGATCGCGCCGCACTCGGCGCGCCGCAGCAGCTCGACCGAGCCGGTGTCCGAGCCGGTGTCCGAGCCGGTCGCTGCGGCGTCGGCCGTTCCGCGCGCCCGGGGGACGGCGAGAGCGGCCTGGTGGCGCGGCACCGTCAGCCGTTGGGTGTAGGTCGCCGGTCCGTAGCCGAACCTGCCGTAGATCGGCGCCTGGGAGGCCAGCAGTACGGAGAGGAACTCCCCTCGGGCCCGCAGCTCGGTGAGCTGATGCCGCATCATCGTGCTGAGTACGCCCTGGCGTCGGTGCGAGGGCAGGACACCGACGAAGCTCACCCCGGCCGCCGGGACGAGGATCTCACCGGGCAGGGTGAGCTCGAAGGAGTAGGCACCGGCGGTGCCGACGGGCCGCCCGTCCGCCGTCATGGCGAGCAGGTTGCGGTCCATTTCCAGCGCCGACCACCAGACCCCGCCGCCACCCTCGGCCGGGGTCTCCGGGAAGCGCCCGAACGCGCCGTGAAGTGTGTCGACGAAGACCTCGAGATCCTTGTCGGTGGTGGGACGGATCTCCATTGCTGCCGCTGCCTCCCCGGAATGCCGGCACCACGATTCATGGTGCCCCGCCACAGTGCAGCGGTGACCCGTGGCCCGGTCAAACGAATTACGGCAGGGGAACAGCTCGACCGCGTCGGGGCCGAGGCAGCCCTGATGGCCCTGGCCCCCACGCGTGCCCAGCAGTCGGGACCGTACGGATCAGTCGCACCGGCCGCACAGGTGTCCGGGCCGCAACGCGGACCGAGAGCTGGGCAACACCGGCACAGGCGCCCACCGGCCGCGGTGCGCCCGGCGCGGCGGCGGACCGTACGGCGACTGCCAGGCCGGCCGGTCGGCTCGACCCGAGCCGCCCACGTCGCGGCGGTGTGCGGCCGGGTTTTGGAGCAGTTCGGCCGGCAGGCCGCGGCCGTGCGGCAGGTTCAGGAGCCCGGAGGCGCACCCATGGCAATGGCGGAGAAGGATCGGCAGGCAGGTGGGCATGACCACCCAGTTTTCGGACACAGAGATACACCGGTTCCAGTGAGATAACCGCAGCGAAAAGGGGCGCGGCGCATATGTGCGACGCGCGACGGATCAGCGCTCGGGGGGTCTCACTTGGTGTACAACGGCACGTCCTTGACAGGGTGGTTGCGGGCGGGAGGATGCTAACGGCACACGGGAGTGCGGCTCCACTGATTTCCCCGCTGGGCGGCGAAGCCGCAGGGAACCGCGCGCTGAGTGCGGGCACCGGCGGGGATGCGGGTCGTCAGGGCCGTAGGAGTCAGTTCCCTTCGGTTTCGAAGGTGCGCAGCAGATCGGCGGCGACGCTCACGGCAATGGTCGCGGGTTCCTTGCCGGTGATGTCGGCCAGTCCGATCGGGGTCTTGATCCGGCGAATAGTGGCCTCGTCGTGGCCGCCCTCGGTGGTGAGGCGTTTGCGGAACCGCGCCCACTTGGCCGCCGAGCCGATCAGCCCGATGGAGCCGAGGTGGGTGGTGCGCAAGGCGGCGTCGCACAGAGCGGCGTCCTCGGCGTGATCATGAGTCATGATCAGGATGTGGGTGCCGCGCGGCAACTGGGCCAGCACCTCCTCGGGCAGCAACGGCGTGTGATGCACGTGCACCTGCGCCACCGCGTCCGCCAGCACGTCGAGCCGTTCCTTGGTGAGGATGTCGGAGCGGCTGTCGATCAGGTGGAGGTCGAGGTCCTGACGGGCCAGGACGCGCGCCAGTTCCAGCCCGACGTGCCCGACGCCGAAGATCGCCACCGCCCGTACCACCGGCAGCGGTTCGAGCAGCACCGAGACCGTGCCGCCGCAGCACTGCACGCCGTGTTGGTTGGTCACCTTGTCGTTCAGGGCGAAATCGATCAGCTCCGGCTCCGGCTTGGACGCGGCGATCATCTCCCGGGCCCGATCGATCGCGACGGCCTCGACGTTGCCGCCACCGATCGAGCCCCATGTCTCGGTCTGCCCCACCACGAGTTTCGCACCGGCGTCGCGCGGGGCATGGCCGCGCACGGTCGCGACGGTCACCAGCACGCCGGACTCCCGGCGTGCTCGCAACCGTGCGACCGCGGCGACCCACGTCATGTCAGGCACCGCTCAACGCTTCTGTGGCGGCCCGGACCTCGCCGTTGACGGCGGATCCATCGGTGGCGTGACCGTTCTCGGAGGCGGCGCTCCGGCGGGACTCCTGGATCGCCCAGTACACCGCCTCCGGCGTCGCGGGCGAGGCCAGATCGACGCTGACCCCGCTCGGCCCGAACGCGGCGGCGGCCTGCCGCAACGCCTCTCGCACCGAGAACGCCAGCATCAGCGGAGGCTCACCCACCGCCTTGGAACCGTAGACCGCCCCCTCTTCTGCGGCGTTCTCCAGGAGCGTGACGTTGAACTCCTCGGGCATCTCCGAGAAGCTCGGCAGCTTGTAGGTGCTCGCGGCCTGGGTCAGCAGCCGGCCGCGGTTCGGCCCGGCGCTGGTGTCCCAGCGCAGATCCTCCAGCGTCAGCCAGCCCGCGCCCTGCACGAAACCACCCTCGACCTGGCCGATGTCGATCATCGGGGAGAGGCTGTCGCCGACATCGTGCACGATGTCGACCCGCCGGATGCGGTACGCGCCGGTGAAGCCGTCCACCTCCACCTCGGTCGCGGCGGCGCCATGGGCGAAGTACTTGAACGGAGAGCCCCTGAACGACTTCGCGTCCCAGTGCAGACCTTCGGTGCGGTAGAAGCCGGCCGCCGACAACTGGACACGCTGGAAGTACGCGGTGCGCACCAGGTCGTCCCAGGCCAGCTCCTTGTCGCTGCCCAGGGCGCGCGCGACGCCCTCGACGATGCGCACGTCCGAGCCGTTCGCGCCCAGCTGGGTGGCGGCCACCTGAAGCAGCCGCTCGCGCAGTTGCTCGCAGGCGTTCTTCACCGCCCCGCCGTTGAGATCCGCCCCGGAACTGGCGGCGGTGGCGGAGGTGTTGGGCACCTTGTCGGTTCGCGTCGGGGCGAGGCGGACCTTGTGCAGCGGGATGCCCAGCGTGGTCGCGGCCACCTGCAGCATCTTGGTGTGCAGGCCCTGGCCCATCTCGGTGCCGCCGTGGTTGATCAGGACCGAGCCGTCCTTGTAGATCAGCACCAGCGCGCCGCCCTGGTTGAAGGCGGTGAGGTTGAACGAGATGCCGAACTTGATGCCGGTTATGGCGAGAGCCCGCTTGGTGTGCGGGTGCGCGGCGTTGAACGCGGCGATCTCGCGCTTGCGGTCGGCGATGCCGGCGTCGTTCCGCACCTGCTGCCAGACGGTGGAGATCCGTTCGGCCTGCGTGACCGGCTGTCCGTACGGCGTCGTCTGGCCCTGGCCCGGCTGGTAGAAGTTGCGCTCCCGCAGCTCCATGGGGTCCAGGCCGAGCCGCGGCGCGACGCGGCCCAGGATGTCCTCGATCACCAGCATCCCCTGCGGTCCGCCGAAGCCGCGGAAGGCGGTGTTGGAGACCGTGTTGGTCTTGGCGACGCGACCGGCGACGCGCGCGTTGGGGATCCAGTAGGTGTTGTCGATGTGGCACAGCGCGCGGGAGAGCACCGGCTCGGACAGGTCCAGGCTCCAGCCGCCGTCCGCCGTCAGGGTGGCGTCGAGAGCCTGGATGCGGCCGTCGGCGTCGAAGCCGATTTTCCACGTGGCGTGGAATCCGTGGCGCTTGCCGGACATGGTCATGTCCTGAGTCCGGTTGAACCGGAACCGGACCGGCCGACCGGTCAGCTTGGCGCCGAGCGCGGCGATGGCCGCGAACCCGTGCGGCTGCATCTCCTTGCCGCCGAAGCCGCCGCCCATCCGCAGACACTGCACGGTCACCTCGTGGGCGGGCACGCCCAGCACGTGGGAGACGATCTCCTGGGTCTCCGAAGGGTGTTGGGTGCTGCTCTGGATGAACACCTGCCCGTTCTCGTCGACCTGGGCCAGCGCCGCGTGCGTCTCCAGGTAGAAGTGCTCCTGACCGGAGAACTGGAACTCGCCGGTGAACACGTGAGCGGAGTCGGCGAAGCCGGCGTCGATGTCGCCGTGCACCATCAAGGGCCGAGGGCCGTGGAAACTCTCGGCCGCGATCGCGTCCTGCAAGGTGATCAGGGACGGCAGTTCGTCGAGCTCCACCTCGACGGCCGCGGCCCCGAGCCGGGCCGCCTCCACGGTCTCACCGAGTACCCAGGCGACCGCGTGGCCGTGGAACATGACCTCGTCGGGGAAGAGCGGCTCGTCGTGCTTCATCCCGGCGTCGTTGACACCGGGCACGTCGGCCCCGGTCAGCACGCGGACCACGCCGGGCACGGCGAGCGCGGGCTCGGTCCGCAGCGCGGTGATCCGGCCGCGGGCCTTCATGACCTGGACCGGGTACACGTGCAGCACGTCCTTGGTGCGATGCACCAGGTCGTCGGTGTAGAGCGCGGTGCCGGTGACGTGCTGGAAGGCGCTTTCGTGCGGCATCGAGACGCCGACGACGGGCTTCTCGGGGCGCTCGGACAGATGACTCATGACGACACCGCCTCGGTGGTCTGGGCGTGCAGCTTCAGCAGGCTCTGGCCGAGCATCGCGGAGCGGTAGAGAGAGCTGGCGCGATGATCGTCCATCGGCGTGCCCTCGCCCCGCAGCACCCGCGCCGCGGCCTCGACAGTCTCCGCCGACCACACCTTGCCCTCCAGGGCCGCCTCGGTGGCGAGGGCGCGGATCGGGGTGGCGGCCACACCGCCCAGGCCGATGCGTGCCTTGCGGACGACCCCGTCCTCGATGTCGAGCGCGAAAGCGACGGCCACGCTGGAGATGTCGTCGAAGCGCCGCTTGGCGATCTTGTGGAAGGCCACGGTCGGCGACAACGGCAGCGGAACGCGCACCGCGCGGATCAGCTCACCAGGACGGCGCACGCTCTGCCGGTAGCCGGTGAAGTAGTCCGCCAGCGGAACCTCGCGCTCACCGTCGGCGTCGGCCAGGACCAGCGACGCCTCCAGCGCGAGCAGCACCGGCGGGCTGTCACCGATGGGGGAGCCGGTACCCAGGTTGCCGCCGAGGGTCGCACCGTTGCGGATGAGCCGCGACGCGAACTGCGGGAACAGCTCGGCGAGCAGCGGGACTTCACCGTCGAGGCGACGCTCGATCTCGGTGAGCGTCAGTGCCGCGCCGATCTCGATGTGATCGGATTCGACTCGCAGCTCCCGCAATTCGGGCAGCCGGTCGACGGCGACCACGCAATCCGCCCGGCGGGAACGGATGTTCACTTCCACACCCCAGTCGGTGGAGCCGGCGACCACCACCGCGTCGGGCCGCTCGCGCAGCAGCTCCAGCGTCTCGGCCAGGGTGCTCTTCCGCCAGAACGCGCTGTCGTCCCTTGCGTATTCGGTGGCAACCGGCGGGGGCGGGGACTGCTCGCGACGCCGCGCGAGCGGGTCCTCATCGGTGGGCGTACCAACGGCGAACGCGGCATCGCGAATCGGGCGGTAGCCGGTGCAGCGGCACAGGTTTCCGCTCAGCGCGTGCAGATCGAAGCCGTTCGGACCGTGCTCGGCATCGGTGCCCTCAGCCGGGTCCGCGTGCGCGCAGCGGTCGGGCCGGTAGTACTCGGCGGCCATGCTGCAGACGAAACCCGGCGTGCAGTAGCCGCACTGGGATCCGCCGCGGACCGCCATCTCCTCCTGCACCGGGTGCAGGGTGGGCGGCATGCCCGGCTCACCGGCGGTGGCGAGACCCTCGGAGGTGATGATCTCCTGACCGTCGAGCGCCGCGACCGGGACCAGACAGGCGTTGACCGCCACCCAGTCGGTGGGCTTGTTCACCCCCGGACGGGCCACCAGAACCGAACAGGCGCCGCACTCACCCTCGGCGCAGCCCTCCTTCGTGCCGGTGAGCCCGCGCTCGCGCAGAAATTCCAGCACGGTGGTGTGCGGCGCAGCCGGTGAAATCGGTGCTACTTCCCCATTGACCGTGATCCGCGCCGCTACCATGACAGGCCTTCGTTTCGGTGCGCGATCGGTCGATTCATTATGTTCGCCAATGTCAGGCAGCTTTCTGTGTTCAGACACGCCACGTGAGAGGAGCGGGCGCACAACACCACGCGACAGCGACGTGCCGAGAAATGGTGACGGGAAACCCGGAATGTGCCACGAGCGGGCACCTCAGAACGGCGTGCTCAGCAGCCGTGCGCGATCCGACCCGGAACCCAGACCGTGCACTGGGCGAGGCGACCGAGATCAGAGCTGGTGTACATCCGCTGGTCGCCTCCTTTCGGTAGCCATGGGTCGACGTTCACCGCAAATTAGTGGCTGGTGCCACCGGGGTCAAGAGATTGACCTTGGTCAATCGAGAGCCGATCGGATTCGAGGCTGAGGAGCCACCGCCGGGTGGTCGCGCGCACTCGATCTCGAATCGCGCGGACAGCGGGAAGGGGTCGGTCGGGAGCGGGAAGGGCCCAGTCGGGAGCGCGAAGAGGCCGGTCGGGGGGCGCCACCGCTGTGATCGGTGGCGCGCCCCGACATTCCGGCCGGATGGGGCGTAGCCGTTACGCCGCCGTTTCCTCGTCCCGCGGTCAGTAGTCGATGCGGTCGGACTTCGCGATCCACGCGTCGAACGGCGCGGTGCGGTTGGGCAAGTCCAGGTGGACGACCTCCATGGGCCACGCTTCTTGGGGCCGCTTCTCGAACAGGTCGTAGAACTTGCGGTCGTCGAAGCCGGCCGCCGCGGCGTCGTCGCGGTCCGCGGAGAACACGAGCCGGTCGACGCGCGCCCACAGGGCGGTGGACAGACACATCGGACACGGCTCGCACGAGGTGATCAGGGTGCAGCCTTCGAGGATGAAGGTGCCCAGTGCCGTGCAGGCGGCGCGTATCGCGTTGACCTCGGCGTGCGCGGACGGGTCGTTCGTCGCGGTGACCTGGTTGTGTGCGGTCGCGACGACTGTGCCGTTCTTGACGATCAAGGCACCGAAGGGGCCGCCTCCGCTGTTCGCGCTGTCGGTGGCCACGGCGATGGCCTGCTGCATCCATGCCTGCTCGTCCTGGACGATGGTCGCGGTGCTCACGGTCACGGTTGCTCCTTGTCGAATACGGTGGGGTGGAGTGGATGCGGGCGCCATCGGGGAGGCGGCGGCACCCGCGCGAACAGGGGGGTCCGGTCAGACGCGGTGGGGTGACGACGGCGGGGGTGGCGGAGAGGGTGGGCGGCTCGCCGACGCCATGGCGGACGGCATCCCGGATGGCGCGCCCGGCCTCCGGCGGGGCAGGGACTCCCACAGCGCGTCGGCCGGGTTTCGGCCATCGAGTTCCGCGGTGATAATGGTGCCGAGGTCGGGCCAGGCGATCTCGGTGTCTCGATCGGGCAGCGTCTTTGGCAAGGCGTTCCCAGTTCTTCGTCGGTCGGGATTGCTTGAGCAGTACACAGCCGTCCGGCGGGAATCAGCCAGGCGCCGAAAACATGAAATGTGGGTGCCACGAGACCGATGCTTCGTGGGTTCCTACGAGGGCTGGTCTGTCCCTGGTGTGGTCAATGAAACAGGCGCTCGATGCGGGCAAGGGCTTCCCGCGGTACCGCCTGGCACAGGTTGTCGGGAGCGCCCTGTGCCGTCCAGGTGGTCTAGATCAGCAGCGTTTTCGCAGGTCAGGCCGGTGGGGGTTGCTGCGTGCGTGTCCGCCGGGATCGTAAAGCGGTGGACAGCCCTCCGGCACTGGGCGAGCATCTCCGCGATGAACCAGGAACCTCTCTCCGTCCCCAAACGCGTCCGCTTCGTCGAGCTCAGCGCAAAGGCGCTGCGGGCGCTTGCCGACGGTGACCTCGCCGGCGGCAGCGCCGAGGCCGGGGTCGCTCTTGACGAACACTTCGTCTGCGACCGGGCCCGCTGGATCTTCGGCTACCGCGCTGACCAGCTCGCCAAGGACCCGTCTGCCGCGCCCTGGCTCACGCGGGCCGCGGTGTCCGAGCCGGACGGGGCCGTCGTCGGCGACGCAGGGTTCCATGGGCCGCCGGACGAGGCCGGCGTTGTCGAGGTCGGCTACACCGTCGTGCCCGGGTACCGCCGCCAGGGCTATGCCCGCGCCATGCTGAGGGCGCTGCTCGTCAGGGCCGCCGCCGAACCCGGTGTCAGGACCGTGCGGGCCACGATCAGCTCCGACAACGACGCCTCCCTGGCCACCATCGCGGGCTTCGGTTTCACGCGTGTCGGCGAGAAGGGGAACGAGCGCGACGGGCTCGCGATCGTCTTCGAGATTCCGGTAGACGCGATTCAGACCGAGCGGCTTCACGGCCTCGGCGGACACGGTGACCGTCCCGTCGGGCCGTGATAGGAGAACAGCCGCACGGGTCGGGTGACACTTCACCCACCGCCCCGGCAGGCCGGCGGCTTGCTCATGCGATCATGCGGGCGGCTCTCGATCGACCGTGCACGGTCAACTGATCAGACGGTCGAGCCAGCGAGTCATCGAATGCATCGAGCAATCGAGCGAGGACGGGAGTGCGGTGTGAGCGGGGCTGGGGGGCAGGACGGGTCGTCGGTGTCCGATGAGGAGTGGGAGCGGTTCCTCCGTGAATCGGTGGCGGGTGCGGCCGGGGGCCCTGTGGAGCCGTCGGCGCGCGCCCGTGAGGTGGAGCGGCGGCTGCGGGAGCCCTCCGGGCAGCCGGAGGGGTGGCGTACGTACTCACCGGCCCGGCCCCGGCGGAGGACCGGCTGGTACCTGACCGGGCTGGTGGCGGCCGTGGCCCTCCTGGCCGTGGGGCTCTTCCCGCAACAGGTCGTCGGCTGGTTCGGTGGCGACGAGGGCGGGCAGGACGGGACGCCGTTGGCCGCCGAGTCGGAAGCCCCGCGGGAGGCGCCTGGCGCCGAGCCGGAGCTGCGCCCCACCCTCGCCGAACCCTTCCGGGGTTCGCCTGCCGCCCGCTGGGCCGACGGAGCGGCAGGGATCACGGTGCCACCGGCCAAGGCGACCGGCTGGATGGACGCCGCCCAGGTCGAGCGGGCACTGCGGCACAGCCGGGACTTCCTGGTGGCCGCGGGGCTCGACTCCCGCGTACTGCGCGGCGAGCGGCCCACCAAGGCGATCGCGCTGTTGAACCCGCACCAGAAGGACGTCCAGGAGTATCTCCGTACCGCCCTGTCAACGACGGCGCCCGCTCCCGAGACCGACCCGCTGCTGCTGTTCAGCCGCTTCCGGCCGGAGCAGACCCGGCTGGTCGGTGACGTGGTCAAGACGCGCGGTCGGCTCACCTATCGGGAGGGGAAACGGGGGGCGGTCCAGGTGACGGCGGACGTCACCTTCGTGTACCCGGTCACCCCGGGGGACGGCGGCGGGCGGGATGGCGAGATCGTCCGTACGATCGTGCGGCGCGAGGTGGTGATGAGCTGGGACGACCCGGCCAAGGTCATCACCGAACCGGGCACGATGTCCCTCGTCTCGTACGCGCTCGACATGACCAACGGCGGCTGCTCCGCCTCGACCGGCTACTTCGCGCCGCCCTTCGGCACGGCCGACGAGCACCCCGCCGAGGAGGCCCGCCAGGTCGATCCGTACGACCGCAGCAAGCCGATCGACACGAGCAACGGCACGACGGCCGCGGGCAACGGCTGCGCGAACGCCACCCGCTCCTAGAGTCTGCGATGTGCCGTTGTCCGATCCCGGCTGGTCAGTGGCCGCGCGGGGCGTACATGATCATGGCCATCCCGGCGAGACAGACCAGGGCGCCGATGGCGTCGAAACGGTCGGGGCGGTAACCGTCGGCGACCATGCCCCAGGCGATCGACCCGGCCACGAAGATCCCGCCGTAGGCGGCGAGGATGCGGCCGAAGTCGTCGTCGGACTGGAAGGTGGCCACGACCCCGTACAGGCCGAGGGCGATGACGCCGGTGCCGACCCAGATCCAGCCCTTGTGCTCGCGGATGCCCTGCCAGACCAACCAGGCGCCGCCGATCTCGAAGAGGGCGGCGACGACGAACAGGGCAACGGAACGAGCGACAGCCATACCGGCTGACCCTACCGGCAGCCGGTGCCGCTGATCCGTTTTTCGCAGGTCAGATGCTCGCGGTGCAGCTGTGTCGACGCTAGCTTCTCGCGGCCGCGGCTCTGCTTGCCGTTTTGCCGTTCGGTTGGATGCCGAACGCCGTCATGCGGCGCGGGTCGTTGTGTTCACCGTTTCCGATCGGAAGCCGTAGCCGACCTCCGGTGCCAGACCGTGATAGTGGCGGAAGTTGTAGATGAGCGGGCTCCAGAGAGCGGGGTCGATGTGGTGCGTGCCCGGCACGACGATGCGTTCGTCGGCGTGGACGCGCAGTACGTCGCACTCGACGCTGAAGAAGAGCCCCGTTCCGCCCGGCGTCAGTGCACGGGCCCGTGCCTCCAACTGCAGCCCGCACTCGGCGACCCGCGGCGGCTTCACGATGTGGGAATCGGCCGGGGTGAGGCCGGACGCGGCGAACTTGTCGGGCTCGTACCGGTACACCGCTCGCTTGCTCTCGGGCACCGGGTTGGCCCCGGTGAGCGGGGCCAGGCGCTCCACCTGCTCCCACTGCTCCGGCGAGGCCACGTTGATCACCAGCTCGGAGCGTGCCGAGAGGTTGCGCGCGGTCTGGCTCTCACTGCCCAGGCCGAGCACTATGTGCTGTCCCAGCGCCCAGGCGGAGGAGATCGGGGCAAGGTTGAACGTGCCGTCATCGTTCTCGGTGGTCAGCAGGACCACGGGCGTGCCGAAGTAGAGGATGCTCGGCCGGACCACTCGGTGGGTGTCAGTCGTCATGCCTCAAGACGCTAGGGGCGGGACGTTTCGATGTGCGTCGAAGTATCGGCCGACGACAATGGTGCTGTGATCAGCCCCTATGTGTACGCCAAGGAACCGGACCTCGCCGCCCTGGGGGCGTTGCTGGCCGACCGCAACCGCGCCGCCTTCTGCCTCGCGCTGCTCGACGGCCGCGCATGGACAGCGACGCAACTGGCACAGCTCGCGGGGATCGCACCGTCCACAGCGACCAGCCACCTGAACCGGCTGGTGACCGGCGGCCTGCTGGCCGAGGAGCGCAAGGGGCGGCACCGCTATGTGCGCCTGGCGGACCCCGCCGTCGCCGAGATGATCGAAGCCCTTGCCGCCCGGGCACCGCAGCAGCTCGTCCCGGTCCGCTCGCTCGATGCCGCCCGCCGGCACCGTGCCGTGGCCTTCGCCCGCGTCTGCTACGACCATCTCGGCGGCTCCTTGTCCGTGGCGATCACCGACGCGATGACCGAACGGGGGTTTCTGGCCTGGGAGTCCGGCCCGGTCCTTACTCTCTCGGGCGCCGCATGGCTCACGGACAGGGGCATCACCCAGGAAACGGCGCCACACGTACGCACCTGCCTGGACTGGACGGAGCGGCGCTTGCATCTGGCGGGCGCGGTCGCCGCGGCCGTATTCCACCATGCGGTTCAGGAGTCCTGGCTCGTCCCGGCCGAAGGCTCCCGTGTCGTGCGGCTGACGGACCAGGGGCGCGACGCCTTCCGACGGCACCTGGGCCTGACTGACGAGGCACTCACGGCTCGCTGAGCTTGTTCTCCCCTCCCCACGACTACCCGGCCGGGCGATCATCGCCCGGTATTCCCCGGTTCCGTTCGGCGGTTATTCGCCGATGGTGCCATCGGCGAGTTCGCGCACGATGTCCAGGTGGCCGACGTGCCGGGCGTACTCCTGGAGGAGGTGAAAGAGGATCCAGATCAACGTCGGGCGATCCTCTTCGGCCGGCACGCGGCCACCGAGCGTGGCTGCTTTGTCCTCCAGCCGCGCCCCGGCGACGATGGCGCGGGAGTGTGCGCACTGCTCCTGGAAGAACGCCCTGATGTCATCGAAGGTCTCGTTCGACGTGAAGTGCCATGGTTCGCCCTTGGCTTTCACGTCGCCCCAGGGCTCTTCGATGTGCTCCCCGGAGAACCCCCACCTCATCCAGCGCAGCTCGACGCACGCCAAGTGTTTGAGCAGGCCGAGCGGTGCCCAGCCGGAAGGCAGCCGGCTGTGTCGTAGCTCCGCGTCGGACATTCCCTCCAGCTTGCGCAGTACGGCGTCTCGGTAGAAGTCGAGGTAGCCGGTGAGCAGTTCGGTCGGGTCGGTGAGGGTCACCGGGGGCTCTACCGGAGGTTCGATTCTGTGGATCATGGCGGAGACGTTAGGCGGCATCTGAGCGTTCCGTCCATACGGTGCGGACAGGGACGGGGGGTTCGCTCAGACGGCCGGAGCGGTCACCGAGGCTCGGGTGGTGGCGGAGATGAGAGCTTCGCGAGGTACTCGCGCCGCGGCGGCCAGGGCGCGGCCTACCGGATAGGCGTGCGCGCCTGCCGGGAGGCGGCCGGGGCGACCGCTGAGTAGCACCTCGATGGAGCCGAGGACGCCGGCTGCTTCCCTGGTGCGGTTCAACCGTCTCAGCGCTTGGTGGGCGACCGCCTCGGCGCTGTCGTGCAGGATGGTTCCGGCGGGCAGGCTCCGCAGAATCTCCGGAGCCACCAGGGGGTAGTGCGTGCATCCCAGCACCACGGCGTCGCAATCCCGGGGGGTTCGCTCGGTCGCATCGGCGATCGCCTCCGCTACGGCAGCCATGTCACCGTGGTCGATCGCCTCGGCCAGGCCGGGACACGCGACCCGCGCGACCTGCCTGCCGTTCGCGAAGTCCCTGATCAGACGGTCCTGGTAGTCACTTGCGGTGGTGCGGACGGTCGCCCACACGGCGAGGTTTTCACTGGTTGCCGCGGCCGGCTTCACGGCGGGGACGGTTCCGATCACGGGAATGCCAGGCTCGAACCGCTCGCGCAGGGCGTCGATCGCGGTGACGGTGGCGGTATTGCAGGGGACCACGATGGCCTCCGCGCCCCGCTGTGCGGCCAGTTGGGCGGCGGTGAGCAGGCGGTCCGTGACGAAGGAGGCGGTCTTCGGGCCCCAAGGGGCGCCCTCGGGATCCAGAAACAGAAGCAGATCGAGTTCCGGGGCGAGGTGCCGAAGCCAGCCGGCGGTGGAGAGGAGGCCGAATCCTGAGTCGATCAATGCCACCGTCATGGGGATCAACGTACCAGTCGGATCCGCGAGTGAATCGAAGACGCCTGCGGGTCGCATCCGCGCTCTCCCGTTCGGGTGCGAATCGACAGGCGGCGTGAGGCATCGCGGTCTCCCCGCCCTGAAGTTGATCGAAGACGCCTGCGGGTCGCATCCGCGCTCTCCCGTTCGGGTGCGAATCGACAGGCGGCGTGAGGCATCGCGGTCTCCCCGCCCTGAAGTTGATCGTGATCAGCCGAACAGCTGGGAACCGAGCGGGCGTTGCCGGTCGAAGCCGGGGAGGATCAGGAATGTCGCGCTGGCGGTTGTGGTGGTGAAGGGCAGCAGTGCGTCGGTGGTGTCCATGTGGGTGAGGGTGGCGGTGAAGGTCCGCGGGTCGTTCTGGAAGCTGATGAAGAGCAGGCCCGGGGCGGGCTCGTCGATGCTGTAGGAGCGGCGGAGCATGAGCCCGACCCCGACCACGGCGGCGTGCGCTCTGCGCACGTGGGCGTCCGCGGGGACGAGATAGCGCCCGTCTGGTGTCTTGGCTCCCAGCTCCGGGCCCGAGGCGGCGGTGCCGCCGGAGAGGGGGACGCCGCTGGCCCGGCGCCGCCCGAAGACCGCTTCCTGTTCGGCTACGGACAGGGCGGCGAACCGCGGCAGGTCGAGCTCCATACGCCGCAGTACGGCAAGGGTGCCGCCGGCGACCGCGGGGGGCCCCGCCAGCCACAGGTCGCGTTGTTGTTCGGCGGTCGTGTGCGGGCCCACGATGCCATCGATGAAACCGAGCGGGTTGCGTGGCGCGGTAAGGCCCTCGCCGACGGAGACGTTCGTACCGCGGCGTGCGGACTGGCGCCAGCGTTCGCGGATGCGGTCACCGGCCTGGTCCGCGAGCGCGGCGGCGACGACCGGTAGGAGCAGCGCGTCGCCGGCGCAGATCTGTATCAGCAGGTCTCCGCCGCGTGCTTGCGGGGCGATCCGCTCGCGGGAGAATCGCGGGAGGTCGGCCGCGCCGGGCAGCGAGGCACCGGCCGTGCGCACCAGCCGGGGGCCCACGCCGACGGTCACGGTGAGGTCGCCCGGCGGCAGACCCAGCAGCCGCGTGTCGGTCCCCGCTGTGAGCGTGCGGATGGCCTGGCCGAGTTCGGCCAGTAACGGACCGGGAGCCACGGTGGCGCCGAGGTCGGCCACCACGGCGAGCAGGTTGGGCTGGGCCGGCTGGGGGAGTGTGATGCCCGCCTGATGGCGGCCCGTCGCCGGAACCGGTATCGGCGTGGCCCCTGGGGCGGGGGCGTGCCGGCCTGGCTGGGCGGAGTCCGATGTGCACCCGGCGGCCAGACCGGCGGCCATCATGGCGCCGGTGATATCGAGGAACGCGCGGCGTGACGGGTGGTGATCGGCTCGGCGCATGGGGTGCAGAGTGCCACAACCGAATCGCGCCTGCCGGTCAACCTCGGGATTCTGGCGGGGAATTGGGCACCATGCCAGACTGGGATCATGCCTCGATTAACCCTTCGCGTGTTGGCGGCGGTAGTGGGCACGCTGACACTGGTGGCAGGCTGCGGCGGCGATGGCGAATCGAACAAAAGCCGGCGTCCGGCCGGTGCGCATGTGACGATCCGAGTACCTGCCGATGCCCCGACGATCTCGGATGCGGTGTCCTTGGCCCACCCCGGTGACCTGGTTCTGGTCGGGCCGGGCGTGTACCACGAGTCGGTGAGGATCGACACGGCGCGCATCACTCTTCGTGGTTCGTCCCGGGACAAGGTCGTCATCGACGGGCGGTTGCGGCAGCCGAACGGCGTCGTCGTCTCGGCGCCCGGGGTGGCCGTGGAGAACCTGACCGTGCAGAACAACACGCAGAACGGGGTCCTGGTCACCGGCTCGGCGAAGGCGGCCGCCGGTCTGCCGGGGGCAAGCGGCGGCTACGACACCGGCGACGAGCCCGTCACCTTCCTGAGGTCGTTCCTGGTCTCCCACGTGACCGCGACCCGCAACGGTCTGTACGGCATCTACGCGTTCTCCGCCCAGAACGGTGTCATCGAGCACTCGTACGCGTCGGGTGGCGCCGACTCGGGGATCTACGTCGGCCAGTGCAAGCCCTGCAACATCGTGGTGCGGGACAACGTCGCCGAACTCAACGCGGTCGGCTACGAAGGCACCAACGCCAGCGAGGAGATGTACGTGGTCGGCAACCGCCTGGTCGGCAACCGGGTCGGGCTCACCACCAACTCCGACCACCAGGAGAAACTGCTCCCGCAGAAGGGCTCCGTCATCGCGGGCAACCTGATCGCCGCCAACCAGCAGACGGCCACCCCGGAGCAGGCCGACGGCGGGTGGGGCATCGGCGCCGGTATCGACGGCGGCAGCGACAACCGGTTCATCCGCAACCGCGTCGCCGGCAACCGCAACGCCGGGCTGGTGATCACCGCGACCGCCGACATGCCTCCGCTCGGCAACCAGATCGAGGACAACACGTTCACCGGCAACGGTGTCGACGTCGGCTGGACGTTCCCCACCGCCACGCGGGGACGGGGCAACTGCCTGCGGGGCAACGAGCTGCGCACCACCGTGCCCGCCCGGCTCGCGACGACCGCGGCCTGCCCACTTCCGGTCGGGTCGTCCTCGCCGGCCGGCACCTGGGCGGCGCCGACGGCACCCGGTGGCATCCCGTTCACCGAGGTCGCGGCGCCCGCTGGGCAGCCGCAGTTCCCCGACGCCGCCACCGCGGGCGCCACCGCTCTCCCGCCCGTGCCGGACCTGCCGAAGACGGAGGGCATCCGGCTGCCGCCGGCGTCCCTGCTCGCCGCGAACGCGCGGGTGCGGACGTCCTGAACAGCGGCTACCGGGTCGGGATGGTTCCGGGTACCGGCTCGACCGGAACGTACGTGTGGGTGTCGAAGTCGATGACCACCGGCTCCGGCTGCGAACCGAGACTGACGCGGACCCGGTACATGGTGCCGTCGGAGCCGATCCAGTAGCGCACGTTGCCCGCCGTACCGGAGCGGTCAGGGGAGGACGGCCCGGTCATGACGTCCACCCGGCGCCCGTCGAGCTGCTCCCGCCCCCACCAGGCGGCGCCGTTCTGCGGCAGCAGTTCGGCGTTGTCCGGCCGGTCGCCGCCGAGACCGAGCGCGATGGACAGGGAGGTGTCCAGCGCGCTGCCGGACGACAGCATCGGACGGTCGTACCAGCCCGAACGGGGTGGCGACGCGGGGGCGTGCGCCGGGGCGTCCGTCATCGGGTGGACGTGCACCGAGGTGGGCGTCCACTGGATCAGCCCGTCGCTGGACTTCTCGCGCCCGGTGCCGTGCACCACGCCGTAACCGGTCTTGCGCCGGTAGTCGACGGACCCGGTGACGGTCAGCCCGCCGGCAGTGCCCGGCACGTTGATCGTCACCGCGCGGCCCTGCGCCTGGTAGTTGCGGAATCGCGTGATCGCCAGCCGGCTCGCCTCATCCCCGGTGAGCGGGCGCGGACCGCCGGCGCCGGAGCCGCCGTCGGCGACGAGGAACGCGGCCACCGCGGCCGCGGCGGCCAGCGCGACGGCCGCGATGCCGACGACGGCCGCGGCCCGGCGCGACCGCGGCCATCGGCGCCGGTCGGCCGGACGAGCCGGTGGGGCTTGCCGGATTCTCGCGCTCCGCACGCGGTTCGACGCTGACACTCTCCGATTCATCCTTTCGATCACCACACCGTCCGGCCGCCGCGAGCTCGCGGCGGCACTCGGCAGTCCGGTGGCAGGGGCGACGCCGAGGGCCGGCCCTCGTGGACCGGCCGAGACGTGATCTGCCTGTCCGCGCCGTCCGGATCGCGGACGGGCAGATCACCGTTGTGCGGTTGGTTCAGTGTTGCCGGGCGCGACGATTCCGGGTCACGAACGCGATGACCAGGCCCGCACCCACCAGCGAACCGACGATGCCGATCATCTCCGCCAGCCCGGGCGCACCGGTGTTCGCCAGCGAACCCCCGTCTCCACCGGCCGGGGCCGGGTGGTTGGCGGATGGCGCGGGCGACGGCGGCGTGGAGGCCGCGGGTGGCGTCGGAGTCGGCGTCGGTGTGGGAGTCGGCGTCGGGGTCGGCGTCTCCTTCGGGATGTAGACCCCGGCGTCGATCGTGTGATCGACCCCGCCCGGCTTGTCCGGTGCCGTGACAGGCGCGTAGCCGTTGCACAACGGTCCGGTGGTCGGTGGGGCCACATTGGAGTCGTGCGCACGGTGGGCACCGGCCCGCGGGAGCGTGAACCTCAGCTCGCTCGCCGGGGGCTGCTCGGGCACCTGGCTGGTGTCCGCGGTGCACACGTCGAACTGCACCGTGTACTCCGCGCCGGGCGTGAGCTCGTACGCGGCGCCGACACCACCGAAGTAGTACTCGCCGGCGGCATTGGTCCTGGTCGTGGCGACCTGTTTGCCGTCCGCGTCCAGCAGTTTGATCGTCGCACCCGGCAGCAGCACGTGCCCCGGGTCCTGGATCCCGTTGTGGTCGCCGTCGAACCACACGACGTTGCCGATCTGGATCGGCGCGTTCGCCGCCGCGTACGCGATGTCACCGAGCCCGCCGGCCTTGCCGAACCCGCCTTGTTCCCGGCTGACGAACTGGAACCCGTTGTGGGTCGGGTCGTTGCCCGGGCCCTGACCGGTCGTGATGTCGTGGTACCCGGTACCTGAGGTCGCGACGTCGGCGACCGGGTCGAACTCCGTGCTGACGACCCACTGCTGCCGCGGGATATAGGCCACCGACCCCAGCGCGGTCTCCTGGTGCGCGTTGGCGTAGGAGTCACCCGGGAAGTATTCGACGACACCGGCGCCCTGGCCGCCACTGTTGGCGGGGGTGGCGTGGTTGGGGCAGCTCCCGGTGCCTTCCCACTGGTACTCACCGGTGGGAGTGGCGCAGACCATGGTGATGTCACCACCGGACATGCCGTTTTCCGCCGTGCCGTTCCCCGGGCGGGGGTCCAGCCCTCCCCAGCTGAGCACGTCCATGAACCGGTCGCGGAAACCCAGGACCATCGAGCCGTCACGGCCGAAGGCGAGGGAGGACAGCTCCGGCTGCGGATCGATGAAGACGTTGCCCGCCTTCCGGTCGTCCCACGTGTCCAGGCTGGTGTTCCACGGGTTCCAGTGGGTGGCCTTGTCGCCGGAACCGAAGACGCTGCCGCGTTCGTCCGTGAGCGGGTGGCTCAGCACCGTGGTGAACCGCTTGCCGTCGTAGGTGGAGACGAAGGCTTTCAGGTCCGCGCGCTGCTGCGTGCTCTCCGCGCTGCACACGCCGCCGACGTACAGCGTGTTGTCGTGGACCTGGAGACCGAACGGCCGCCAGTCCTCGGGGCTCGCGCACCCCGGGTCCGGGATCGGGACCGTCGACCTGGGCGCCGCGGCGGTGGCCCCTGTCGCGTCGAAGCTCACCAGGCTGCGGGTCCGCAGGTTCACCGCGTACAGCGTGGAGCCGTCCTCCGACAGGGCCAGGCCACCGATGCTCTCCTTGCCCGGCGCGTCGGTGAACCCGGCATCCTTGATCATGTTGCCGGTGTCGTGGCGCGTCACCGTGGCGTCGGGCACCCGCGCGAACAGCTCCGGCGCCCCCGAGCCGTCGACCGGCACCGTGTAGATCGCGCCCCCGCCCTGCGGCCCGTACGGGGCGTACCGGCGGGCGAACGCGCTCTGGAACAGCCGGGTCCGGTACGTGTCGTACGCCAACCCGAACGTCGTGCCCACCTGGTCCTGCGTGGCCAGCGTCGTCGGGCACGCCACATCGGTGGGACACGTGCCCCGGGTCTTCGTCCCGAACGCCACCAACGCCCGGTTGTCGGTCCCGTTGGCGCCGTTGTGGATCGGTACGAAGTACCGCGAGTCCGGCAGCGCGTAATCGGCCGGATCCCACACCCCCGTCACCACCGAGGCGTTCTTCCCGCCCGACACATCCACGAACGACGTGAAGCTGTCGAAGTGGTTCGTCTCCGTCGACGCGGGCGCCGCGCGCAGATAGCCGCTGTACGGCGCCGGAATGCTGACGTCGACGCGGTACTGGCCGCCGCTCAGCACGGTCGACCGCGACACCACGACCTTTCCGGTGGCATCCGTGACGCCGGTGACAATGTGCCCGGCGGGGTCGGAGATCTCCACCTTCATGCCCCGCTGCGGCACGTCCATCGTCGCGTTGAGCACGCCGGTGCCGAAGAAGTCGCGCAGCACCTCAACCGTCAGCGTGCCGTCTGTGGTCGAAGCGGCGGCCGGTGCGGCCGTCGCTCCCACGGCGCCGCCTGCGAGCAAAAGAACAGACAACGCGATGCGCGCCGGCGGCTCCACAAGCCTCCAGGCTAACCAGTGCGAGTCTCTCCCGAGTCGGTTCATGGCATCACACTCCACACTTCGCTTGTCGTGAAAACGAGGAACCCGCCTCGCTACACGGTCACTTCGTGACCCCAGGCGCGGACACCGGTCGCGAATGTCACAGAAGAAAAAACGGCCCACTAGTGTTGCGTGGACCGTTTTGTGGTGAGCAAATGAGGCTATTGCGGGTGACTGGTAAGCGCCGCAGACCAGGGAAAGCGAACGCGTGTTCACGGCCTCGAGCAGGACCGCCCTGGGTTGCCTGTTTTCGCAGCTCAATCACGGCGCCTTCGCCCCCACCCCTGACTCACCGACCGCCATCGCGAGCAGCGCGCGATATCGTATCCCGTGGAGTCTCGCCGCCACTAGCAGAACCCGGCGCATTCATCGGGATCCGCAATGGTCTTGGAGTGCTCGGAGAATGGCTATCGGAAAAGTGTGCGATATGAAGTGAAGGCCGAATCCAGTCCCGTTGGATCCGTAGCCCGTGCCCGTCGCTGAGCACCGACGCCAACCACGCCGATTGTGGGCGGCGCAGCTGACGCGTGTTACGGGCGCGCCGCGACGGCTATCGAGGGCAGGGCCCCGGTGCCCTGGACGCTGATGAGGCCGTCCCCGCCCGGGGGCAGGTAGCGGACCAGGCAGCCGGCGGGCCGGCCGTCGAAGAGGTAGGGGCTGAGGAGGGGGAAGACGTCGTCCTCGTAGGTTCCGGAGCCGTCCTCGGCCGCGAGCTCCATCCGGTGGGGGACGGAGTCGATGTGTTCCTGGGCGATATAGCCTCCGGTGCGCACGGCATGGGCGACCGCGTCCTGCCATGTGCTCTCGTCGCTGGAGCGGCCGAACACCACGCCGTGGCCGCCGAGGCCGAGGCCGGGCTTGAGGACGAACTTCTCGGGATGGGCCAGGAGCAGGTCGGGGATCGACTTGGTGATGCCCCGCCACTCGGTGGGCCGGTCGCCCACGACCCTCGTCCAGGGCACATAGCGGTCGACCACGGCCCGGTCGTCCTCGGTCATCCAGGGCCGGCCTTCGGAAATCCAGCCCAGTACCTGCTTGTTGGCGATGAGATAGGCGCTCTGCGGGGCGAGGAGCACACACCCCTCGTCGAGGGCCGTACGGATCGGGGTGAGGTCGAGGCCGAGGCGGGTCCAGTCGTAGACAGTGAGGTGGCGCAGCCCGAGTGCGTAGCGCTGTGTGCCCGGAAGGCCCAGGCCGTCGAGGAGATCCTCGGGTTCGAAGAACTCGGCTTGCAGCCCATGGCGTCGGAGCGCCGCCACCTGCAGATCGAAGTAGCGCGTGGTCCGCACCGAGCCCAGGTCGCGCAGGGTGCCGACCACCGCGACGGCCGGTGTGACACCGAACTCCCGTGCCGCGCGGGCGAAGAGTTCGGCGCGGGCCGACAGCGGGTCGTATCCGGTGAAGGGGGCCTGGTCGGCACCGCCGAACGCGGTCTGCCAGGCAAGGGTGTTGACGTGTGTCTCGACCACACCGCCGATACCGGAACCGACGTTCATCTCCAGGAACTTGGGGCCGCCGGCGGTCACGGAGATGTCCGGGCGGGCCATGCACGTCGCGTATTCCTCTTCCCACGGGCTGTCCACCCAGAGTGGGTAGTGCTCCTCCGACATGCCGAGCGCCGCCATCCGGCCCGGGGCGTCGGGGGCGCTGTCGAGCAGTGCCCTTCGCAGGAGGCCCAGAACGCGGCGGGTCGCGGTGAAGAGTTCCTGGTACGACGAGTGCGGCAGGACCACGGGCCGCATCGACCGGAGATTCACCGGATAGTCCAGGTCGTCCAGGGCCCGGTGCAGGTGGTCGGTGAGTTCGGGTACCGGCATCCGGGTGGAAAGGGGGACTCCATCGGTCCCGTACCAGTGGCGGAGTGCCATGGGTTACGCCCCCTTCTCGAATGTGCGCTTGATCCAGCCGAAGAACGCCTCGACGACCTGGGTGCGTTGGGGCTCCGGCAGCACGGTGAAGCCGGCGCTGGCCGTGCTCCACTCGTTGAGGACAGGGCCCTGCTCGGTCATCAGCCAGTCGATGCAGATGTACTCCGCTCCGAGGCTCTCGGCGATGCGGCGGCACATGTCCGCCACCAGACGGTGGTCGTCCGTGGCGGCCGCGCTGCCGCCCTGGCTGATATTGGCGAGGTAGTCGCCGGGCTTGGGCCTGCGGGTCAGGGAGGTGACCACCTCCCCGCAGGCCACGTACACCCGCATATCACCGGAGTGCGGGATGAAGGGCTGCACGATATATCCGCCGGTGGCCTGCGCGACGATGTCGATGGTGGCGGTGAGTTGCCGCTCGGAGTCGACCTTGAGGACACCGACGCCCATGCCCATCTCGCGGGGCTTGACGATGTAGGGCCCGTCGCCGATTTCTCGTACGGCCTCGGTGACCACGCTGCGGGCGTACCGGCCGAAGGGCACTGCGATGGTCCTGGGCGTGGGTATTCCGAGCCCGACGGCATGCTGGAGGAGTGCGAGCTTGTCGCGCTCCAGATAGTCCGGACCGGTCAACGAGCGGTTGAGCAACACGGAATCGCTGGCCTGGATCGTGCGGTAGATGGCGCGCAATCCCTGCAGGCCCTGCGGGTCCTGGCTCTGATCCTCGACGATGAAGCATTGCCGCTGCTCGAGAATATCTGTGCCCTGGTAACGCAGTACCGGTTTCCCGAGGCATGACGGTATGAGCTCGCCCGCCCTGAGCACCCGAAAGTCGAAGTCGATGGTCGCGGCTGCCGTGGAGTAACGCTCGTAGAGGCTCTTCTCGAACTCCACGGCCTCTCCGGGGGCCAGATCCTCGGCCTGATAAATCCATGTGATGAGACCGGATCCGGGGCAGCCCTCCGCTGCTTTCCGCAGCCCTGAAGTTTTCTCGCCCGAGAATGCCATGGTGCCTCTTCCTGACGCCGTCCGTGAAGTGGTGGAGGGGTGGGGACGTGGGGAGTCGTGAGACCGAAGGCATACACAACGCCAGGGGTTGTCGGGTGGGCAAGCCCGTAAGGCAAGTTGTCTGGACAGGCGACCTTGTCACCGCGCGCCCTCTTGTGTTACATGCGCTGCAGGTTCTGTCAGATATTGGTCGATCTGCGCCAAGTTAGCCTGCGAATCGGTCAGTTGAGAACATCTCTTATCAGTCGATGTGCAGCCCGTGGCTAGTTTTTGCCTGGGCGGCCCATGCATCATGGGCCCGGATGCATTTGCAGGGGGCAACTCCACGGAATCGGCAGCCACTAGGCGGCGTATGACCACCAGGCGGCGCATGAAAAGGGATTCGCATGCTTCTTGAGAACGCCATCTCCCACTATTACGAGCGCCTCGGGCCGGTACTGCGCCGGCTGCTTCCGGAATCGAGAAACGATTCCGGATCCGCCTTCTCACCGGGCATCGAACTGCCGGAGCTCACCGAAGAGGTCCGGGAGTACTTCGCCGCCTCCGATCTGGCGCACACACCCCTGCGCGAATACCGGGGCAGGAGCCTCGCGCTCCTCGACCTGATGCGCAATCCGGCGACGCTCACCACCAAGACCTTCGCCTCACTGGTCATCGTGGCCCGCGCCATCCGCTTCATCCAGGACACGGGGGAGCGGGTCACGATCGTCACCCCCTCCTCGGCCAACAAGGCCACCGCCCTGCGCGACGCGGTGCTGCGCGCGATCAAGACCGGGCTCGTGACCCCGCAGCAGCTCAACGTGGTCGTCGTCGTGCCCGCGGGGTCGGTCCCGAAGATGCGCGACTCCGAGCTGTTCACGGACTCCGAACTGCGGGCCCGCAACCCCATCGCCGTCTACGCGGGAGACGAGCCGGGCACGGTGAAGGCCCTCGCGCAGAACGTCGTCGAGGAGCACGGCCGGCACATACGGAAGGCCGTGGGCACCAACCTCTGGTACACGCTGCAGCTGGAGAACTACATCGCGGCCGATGTGGTGCGCGCCTACGCCGAGGCGGACTACTTCGCGCCCGCCGCCGACGAACCCCGCCTCCATGTGCACGCGGTGTCCAGCGCGTACGGCCTGCTCGGCCATGCCCGAGGTCACAGCCTCCTGGGGGAGACGCATCCCCAACGCGGCCTGCCGCCGCGGTACTTCCTCGTCCAGCACCTCGGCGCCCCGGACATGGTGCTCAGCCTCTACCACGGGTCGGCCGACCCCGAGCACGCGCCCGCCTACGTCTACGACCCGGCCTCGGGCCTCTACGGCCAGCAGCGGGACAAGCGCTTCCCGGCGCTGACGTTCGACCCGAGGGAAGTCCTCGACACGACCTTCTACACGCGCAAGCCGGTCACCTCGCCGCGCATGAACGAGCTCATCCGAGAACAGGGCGGCGGCGGCATCGTCGTCTCGTTCCACGAGTGCCTCGAGCGCTACCCCCACATCCGCGCCGTGCTCGGCGACGCCGGAGTGGAGCTGCCGGCCGACCCGCGCGCGGTGCGCGAATGGTCACTGGTCATGGCGATGACCGGAATCCTCAACGCCATCGACCGCGACCTCGTCCAGGAGCGGGACATCCTCGTGCACGGCTCCGGCAGCTATGCGGCCACTGACTATGCCCCGCTCTCCGTCCAGGACATGTGGCCCGTCGAGGACGAGTCCTCGCTCAAGGACGTCGTACTCAAGGCTTCGGGCCTGTGACCGCCCCGGCATCCCGGCCGACGGCCCTCGTCATCGATCGGTTCGAGGCGCAGGCCGCTCGCACGCCGGACAGCATCGCGGTGGCCTCGGACAGCGCCGAGTACGACTATGCCGAGCTGAACGCACGCGCCAACCGACTGGCCCGGCTGCTGATTTCCCGCGGCGTCGGGCCCGAGGACATCGTGGCCGTCGCGCTGGAGCGGACCGCCGGACTGCTGGTGGCCCTGTATGCGGTGATGAAGGCCGGAGCCGCCTGTCTGCCGGTGGATCCGCAGTATCCGGCCGACCGCATCGCGACGATCCTGGACGACGCACAGCCGGTCTGCGTGATCACCGACGAGTCGCTCGCCGAGCGCCTCGACGCGTACACGGCGGCCTCCGGTGCCGAGCTCCTGCGCCCCGACTCGCCGGTCACCCGCGCCACGCTCGCGGAGCTGCCCGCCGAGAACCTCACGGACGCGGACCGGCGCAGCCCTTTGCGGCCGGGGAACGCGGCGTACGTCATCTACACCTCCGGATCGACCGGCCGGCCCAAGGGCGTGGTGGTCGACCACCACGCGCTCAGCGGCTATCTCAGCTGGGCCCGAGAGGCATATCCGGGCCTGGGCGGAGGCGCGATCCTGCACTCCTCGGTCTCCTTCGACCTCACCGTGACCACACTCTTCGGGCCGCTCACCGCCGGCGGCACCCTCTACCTGGGCGACCTGAGCGACCTCGACCCGGGGCTGTGGCGCGCCGGACGGCCCGCTCCCACCTTTCTCAAAGTCACGCCGAGCCATCTGCCGTTGCTCGAAGCGCTGCCCCAAGGCGCGCTGACCACAGGCGAGTTGGTCGTCGGCGGAGAGCAGCTGTGGGGCGAGTCCCTGGCGCGGTTCCGCCTTCGGCACCCGCAGGTCTCGGTCGTCAACGAGTACGGGCCCACCGAGGCCACCGTCGGCTGTGTGGCGCACCGGGTGGCACCGGGGGAGAACCCCGGCACCGGCGCGGTGCCCATCGGCGTGCCTCGCGGGGACACACGCACCCATGTGCTGGACGAGCGACTCCGCCCCGTGGCCGCCGGAACACCCGGAGAGCTGTACATCGCGGGTGAGCAGCTGGCCCGCGGCTATCTGGGGCGGCCCGACCTGACGGCCGAGCGATTCGTGGCCGACCCGTACGGGCCGGCCGGAGCGCGGATGTACCGCACGGGTGATCTCGTACGGCAGACCTCCGACGGGCTCCTTGAATTCCTCGGCCGGACCGACGACCAGCTCAAGATCCGCTCCTACCGGATCGAACCCGGCGAGGTGGAGAGCTGCCTGGTCGGCGGGGTGGGCGTGGGCCAGGCCTGCGTCATCGCCGCCGACGGACCCGGGGGCGCGCGCCTCGTCGCCTACGTGGCCCCGGACCCGGACACCGCCACGCTCGATGTGCACCGGCTCCGCGAACACCTGGAGGACCGGCTCCCGCGGTACATGTGCCCGGCGGACATCGTCGTCCTGGACCGGCTGCCACTGACCGTCAACGGCAAGGTGGACCGCGAGGCGCTGCCGCCTCCCGGGTCCGCCGGCGGCCCGGCCGCGGGAGCCTCCGAAGCACCGCCGGAGGTCGCCGTGCCGGCCACGGAACCGGAACGGGTGCTCGCCGGAATCTGCCGCGAGCTCCTGGAGCTCGACGCGGTATCCGTCACGGACAACTTCTTCACCGTGGGGGGCGATTCCATCCTCGCCATCCGGCTCGCCGCACGGGCCCGGCGTGCCGGATACGCCCTGACCCCCACCGATGTCTACCGCAGCCAGAACATCCGCGCCCTTGCCGCCGTGGCCGAGGGGCCGACGACGCCCGTGCGTGCCAACCACTGAGCGCCAAAGGAGACAAGGGGCCATGCCAACGGAACCACCGCCGTATCCGGCCGCGCTCGGAGAGTGCTCCGGCTATGTCCAGGGCAGCGCGCACACCCGCGTCATCGTGTACGAACCCGGTCCGGCCGGACTGCGCACGACCCAGTGGGTGGCGGAGCACCGGTCGCACCTCATCGACGCCCTCGACCGGTCCGGGGCCGTGCTCGTGCGGCGGGCCATCGACAGTGCGGAGACGCTCGACCAGGTGGCCGCGTGCGTGGGCGGTGAACTGCTCGACTACACCGAGCGATCCACGCCGCGCAGCCGGGTCGGCGGCCACGTCTACACGTCCACCGAATATCCGGCCGCCCAGACGATCGCGCAGCACAACGAGAACGCATACGCCCTCAGTTACCCCCGATGGCTGTTCTTCGCCGCACTGGAGACCGCCACGTCCGGAGGCGAGACGCCGCTGGCCGACAGCCGTGCGCTGGCCCGGCACCTGCCGCGGGAGCTGGTGGACCGCTTCCGGGACAAGGGCGTCCGCTACTCCCGCAGCTATCGCGAGGGTATGGGCCTGACCTGGCAGGAGGCATTCCAGACCGACGATCCGCGGGAGGTGGAGCGGTACTGCGGGGCGCACGGCATCGACCTCGAATGGACCGCGGACGGACTGCGCACCCAGCAGCACGGACCGGCCCTGGTCGCGGACCCGCGCAGCGGAGAGGAGTCCTGGTTCAACCAGGCCCACCTCTTCCATTCCTCCAACCTTCCGCCCGATGTCCGCGAAACACTCGCCGAGTTGTACGCGGAGGAGGACATGCCGCGCGCTGCCCACTACGGGGACGGCACGACGATCCCGGACGAGGATATGGAGCTGATCCGGGCGGCGTACGATGCGTGTTCCTTCGCTTTTCCCTGGGAGCGCGGCGACTTGCTGCTCGTCAACAATCTCCTCGTATCGCACGGCCGGCGCCCCTACACCGGAAGCCGCCGGACACTGGTGGCGATGGCGGAAAAGGTCTCGACACGTCGTACGGGCCCGGGGGCCTACGTTTTCGACCTGTGATCTCTCGCGCTTTGACAGACAGGGTTGCGATATGTGTACAACTTCTCATGACCACATCACCAGCTGATCCGGCGGGCAGCCAGTCGGTGACCGTAAAGCCTCCGCTCCGCAAGATGCACAATTTCCGGAACCTCTGGCTGTCCCGGGTGCTTTCCGTATCAGGCTCGGCCGTCACGCTCGTGGCGATGCCGGTACTGGTTTATCAGGAGACGAAATCTCCCTTTCTCGTTTCCCTGGTTGCCGCGGGCGAGGCTCTTCCCTACGTTTTCTTCGGGCTGATTGCCGGAGCCATCGCCGACCGTGTGCACCGCCGCCGTCTCATGGTCGCCGCCGACCTGCTCAACTGCGCCTGCATCGGCAGCGTGCCCCTCGCCGCCGCCCTGGGCGCGCTGACGCCCGCCCATATCCTCACGGCCGCGTTCCTGTCGTCCACGCTGTATATCTTCTTCGACGCCGCCGGCTATGGACTGATTCCGGCAGCCGTGGGCCGCGACCGGCTCTCCGAGGCCAACAGCGCGCTGTGGGGCGGCGAAACGGCCGTGCGGATCGCGGGCACGGCGATGGCCGGCACCCTGATCGCGGTCACCAGCGCCTCCGGCGCGCTCGCCCTGGACGCACTGTCCTTTCTCGCCTCGGCGCTGCTGATCCGAGGCATCACCTACACGCCGGCCCACCTGGGCGACGCCACGGGGGACCGGCCCGGCCTGGTGGCGTCCATATCCGAGGGGCTGCGCTTCCTGTGGGGGCACCCCGTGCTGCGGACCATGACCCTCGCCGGCAGCCTGCAGTCCTTCGCGGGCGGCGCCTTCATCGGCCAGTTGGTCATCTTCGCCGACCGTGAGCTCGGCATCGGCGCGTCGGACGCCCGGATCGGTCTGCTGTTCACGTCGTGGAGCGCCGGCGGCATCCTGGGATCGCTGCTGCTGCCACGGCTGCGGCGCCGGGTCAGCGCCCTGCGGATCATGCTGGTCGCGCTGCCGGCGAGTACGGTGCTCGGCCTCGCGGCCGTGCTGGCCACCGACTGGCGCGTCGCGCTGGTCGCGATCACCGCATGGGGCTCGACCTATCTGATGGTCATCGTCAACACCATGACCTACGCCCAGGAAGTCACCCCCGAGGAACTCCAGGGCCGGGTGAACACGACCCGGCGGATGCTCTCGTCGGGCCTCGGGGTCCCGCTGGGAGCGCTGGTCGCGAGTTCGGTGACGGTCGCCGTCGATGTGCGTGCGGGGCTGCTCCTGGCGGTGGCCGCGATTGCCCTGGCTTCCCTGATCGTTTGGGGCGCATATCCCTGGACGCGTGCCGCGAACAGGGAAACGGTGGCCTGACTCCGACGGCCCGCCGGCAGCGAAAGCCGGTCCATTTCACGAAGGGAGCAAAGGCACGATGGAGGCATGGCACAACGGCGGGATCGCCGTGAGCCAGGTGAACCCGCTGCGCCGACTGCGCCTGCACGCGGGATATCAGTGGCGCAACAGCGGCAACCCGATCCTCACCGGCCTGCGCACGCGGTGGGAGAGCCGCGACGGCGCCGAGTTTCCCGCGGTGGTCTCCCGCATGGGAGGCATGTCCGTCGCCTACGCCGGACTCCCTGAAGGGCTGCGATACACCCTGGAGTTCACAGAGCTGCAGCGGGAGAACTGGGGCGGCCCGGCGACGGAACGGGCCGGCGGAACAGTGCGCGGGCACCAATTGGCCGACCCGGCGCGACTACCGGACGCGGACATCGTGATCGTCGGCACCAGTGCGGCCAAGGCGAGGCAACTGCCCTCCGCCGCTTCCCTGGTCTTCCCCATGCGGTTCCACTTCGTGGTGGACATCGACGACGACGCCGAGTCCCTCCACAAACGCATCTCGAAACGGGAACGCGCGCAGTATCTGCGCAACCAGCGCCTGGCGCAATGGACGTGGGAAACGGAGGACGACCCGGAACTGTTCGACTTCTTCTACGACCGCATCTACCGGCCGACCATGTGGCAGAGCCACGGTGACCGAGAGCGGGTCGAAGAGAAGGAGGCGTCCTATGAATGCCTCTTCCGAACCGGCCGGCTGTTCTTCCTCTGCCAGGGCGGCGAGCGCATCGGCGGAGCGCTCTGCCACTGGAACGCGTCGGCCGAGGTCATGACGCTCAGGCTCTTCGGCGTGCTGGACGGCGAGAAGAAGCACTACGAGAGCGGTGCCCTCGGCGCGATCTTCCACTTCCTCATCATGTGGTCGGCGGAGAACGGCGTGCGGCGCCTGGACTTCGGCGGCACGGAACCCTTTCTCAGCAAGGGAACCTTCCAGTGGAAACGCCGATTCGGCACCCGCATCGTGCTGCCCCCGAACCACTTCGGAGAAAAGCGGCTCTGGCTCCAGGTGAAGCGTGACTCCCCGGCCGTACGCGACTTCCTGGTGGCCAACCCGATTCTCGCCGAGGCCGATGACGGGTCCATGGAGGCGGTCTACTTCCGCGACCAGGACCGCCCCGCCCGAGTGGAACTGTCGGCGAAGTCGCCGGACGGGTACCGCGTACGCCATGTCGAGCTGGACGAGTTCCTGCGCTGAGGGCCGTCCCGGACGGCGTGTGCCGAGAGCGCGAATCCGTTCGCAGAGAAGGTGAACCTTGAGCAATCCATTCGAGGACGAGAACGGCGCATGCACGGTCCTGGTGAATCGGGAAGGGCAGCACTCGCTGTTTCCCGAATTCGCCAGTGTGCCGACGGGCTGGCAACCGGCCTTCGCCGGACCCCGTCAAGCGTGCATCGACTACATCAACGAGAACTGGACCGATACGCGACCGCAGAGCCTGGTCCGGCCCTGATGGCAGAGGAAGAGTCCGTGACGTCGTCATACCGCCATGTGACATTCGGAGACATCCGGGTGTCGTATACCCCCGAACTCGACGGCGGCGGAAGGGAGTTCGGGCAGGCCTACGTGCCGTTCGTGGAAAAGCACCTCGGCCCGGTCGACCGGCTCCTGGAGTGGTGCGCCGGCCCGGGGTTCATCGGCTTCTCCCTGCTCGCCGCCGGGCTGTGCCAATCCCTCGACCTGGCGGACATCAACGAGCACACCGAACCGGTCGTCCGGGACACGGTGCTGGCGAACGGCCTGGACGGGCGGGCAGCCGCCCACGTATCGGACTGTTTCGCGCAGATTCCGCCAGAGCTGAGCTGGGACCTGATCATCGGGAACCCGCCGCACGTCAACTCGGAGGACGCGCAGACCGACTACCGGCGCCGGCACTCCCCGCTGATCTGGCAGGACAGCGACTGGGCCATCCACCGGCGCTTCTACCGGCAGGTGCGCGACCGCTTGCGCCCCGGCGGCAACGTCATCCTCCAGGAGAACCACCGGTTCTCCTCCCCGGAGGACTTCACCGTCCTCGCCGGGGAGGCCGGGCTCGACCACGTCGGCGTCTTCGACTGCGGCCCGGGCCTTCAGGACTACTACTTCCTGTGGTCCAGGCTGCCCGCCGCCGGCACCGGATCATGAACGCCGCGCGGAGGCCCCCCATGGCACACCCGCCCGGGGCCCATCGCCCAGGGACAGCAGGAGGGACAGTGGCAGAGCAGAGCACCACCACCGCCGTCAGTACGGTCCACGACACCCATGAGGCGCTGGTCCGGCACGCCTTCGGACCGTACTTCGCCACCCCGTGCGGCATCCTCGCGCCGCTCCTGGACCGGCTGGAGGCCGAACCCGACTACCACGTCGTGACCCGCGAGGACAACGCCATCGGCCAAGCAGCGGGAGCCGCACTCGCCGGCGCGGCGCCGGTGGTACTCATGCAGAACTCCGGGTTCGGACAGTCCGTCAACGCCCTCGCGTCGCTGGTCGTCCCGTACGAGATCCCGATGCTCCTGATCGTCAGCCTGCGCGGTGTCGACCCGGACCCCACGCCGGAGAACCTCGGCATGGGCCGGATCACCGCGAACGTCCTGGACGCACTCGGCATCCCGCACCGCGTCCTGGACCCCGGAAACGTCGCGGAACGGGTCGACTGGGCCCGCCAGGTCCTCCATGAACACCGCTCCGCGGCAGCCCTGTTGGTACGCCCGGACACCTTTGGATGGAAGGCGTGACCGCGTGAACAAGACCGAGGCCATCGCGACCGTCCTCGACACCGCCCGGACCGCTCCGACCGTCTTCACCACCGGCTACGCCGCCCGGATCGGCGCATCCATCGTCGACCGTCCCGGACACTTCTACATGACCGGCTCCATGGGCCTGGCACTGCCCATCGGTGTGGGCGTCGCCCTCACGGCCAAGGCCGCCACCGTCGTCGTCGACGGCGACGGGAGCGTCCTGATGAACCCGGCCGGACTGCTCGCAGCCGCACACCACCCCGACCTCCCTCTCGTGCAGATCGTCCTGGACGACGGCCGGTACGCCTCCACCGGCGGGCAACGCACCGGCGCGGACGGCGTCGACCTGGAGGCCATGGCACGCGGTGCCGGATTCCCGACGGTGGCGACGGTGCGGGACACCACGGAGCTGAGGAAGCACCTGGAGGCACATCTCGCCGACTGCCGGAGCCCGGCCTTCCTGCGCTGCGTCCTCAGCGCGCCCGACCTCCCGCCGCCGCCCCGCATCGCCGCCCCCCTCGGCCGGCACGCGCGCCGGTTCGGCGCGTACACCGTCGCCGCGGCCGACCGCGGGCGATCCCCCATGTCGAGTTGAGACGAGGAACCCATGCGCACGGCATCTTCCAACGGCTTCCCCCACGACCTGGAACTCGACTACACAGAGATGTACGTGAGCGACCTCGACGTCGCCGCGGCCGAATGGACCGAGCGCTACGCCTTCACCACAGTGGCCACGGCGGGCTCGGCGGAGCTGGGATTCCGCAGCGCGCAGCTGCGCCAGGGAAACATCTCCCTGGTGCTGACCGAGGGCACGGCGCCCGGCCATCCGGCCGCCGTCTACGTCGACGCGCACGGCGACGGAGTCGCGGACATCGCGCTGCGCTGCGCCGACGTCCGCACCGCCTTCGCGGCCGCCGTCCGGCGGGGCGCCAGGCCGGTCGCCGAACCCGCGCCGCGCCCGGGGCCGGTCGTGACGGCGACCGTCGCCACCTTCGGCGACGTCGTGCACACCCTCGTGGAGCGCGCCCCGGGCGAGGAGCCGGGCCGGCCCGCGGGATTCCGGCCCCTGCCGGAGACAGCGGAGGCCCGGCGGCCTGCGGCGGACGACCCGGTACTCCTCGACGTCGACCACTTCGCGGTGTGCGTCGGGGTCGGTGAACTCGACCGCACCATCGAGTTCTACGAGCGGGCCCTCGGCTTCCACGAAGCCTTCGAGGAGCACATCGTCGTCGGAAACCAGGCGATGGTCTCCAAAGTCGTACGCAGCGCGGCGGGCGGCGTCACCTTCACGGTGATCGCGCCGGATCCCACCGCCGAGCCGGGCCAGATCGACGAGTTCATCGCGAACCACGCGGGGGCCGGGGTGCAACACGTCGCCTTCCGGACCGACGACGCGGTACGGGCGGTGCGCGCCCTGGGCCGGTCGGGCGTCGACTTCCTGACGACCCCGGGCGCCTACTACGACGCACTGGCGGACCGGATCGCGCCCCGGGGACACGCCGAGGCCGAGCTCCGGGAGCTCGGGCTCCTGGTGGACGAGGACCACGCCGGCCAGCTGTTCCAGATCTTCACCCGGTCCGAACACCCCCGGCGGACGCTGTTCTTCGAGGTGATCGAACGGATCGGCGCCCGCACCTTCGGCAGCTCGAACATCAAGGCCCTGTACGAGGCCGTCGAAGTGGAGCGCCTGCGCGAGCACAGCGGGGCGCGGCGATGACGGGTGCCGCCGCGCACGCCGGCCCACCCGTGCCCGCGGACGAGGTGCGCGAACGGTGGCAGGACGCGGTGTGCCTGGACGACGTCGAACGTATCGCGGCGGCGGTACTGCCCGCGGCGGTACGCGACTTCGTCGCCGGGGGCAGCGGCGCCGAGCTGACCCTCGCGGCCAACCGCGCCGCGCTGGACCGCGTCCACCTACTGCCCCGCGTGCTGCGGGATGTCTCCCGGTGCCGGAGCTCGACCACCCTCCTGGGCAAGGCGGTGTCGATGCCGGTGGTGGTCGCCCCCATGGGCTACCACCGGCTGGTCCACCCCGACGGGGAGATCGCCGCGGCGAAGGCCGCCGCACAGGCGGGCATTCCCTTCGCCGCGGCCATGCTGAGCAGCCGGCCGGTGGAGCAGATCGCCGGCATCGGCGCCGAGACCTGGTTCCAGCTCTACTGGCTGCGCGACGGCGAGGAGTCCCTTCGACTGGTCCGCCGGGCGGAAGAAGCGGGCTGCACGGCGATCGTGCTCACGGTCGACGTGCCGTGGATGGGGCGCCGACTGCGCGATATGCGCAACCAGTTCGCCCTGCCCGCGGACGTCACCGCGGCGAACCTCTCCGAGCCCGCCGGAACCGCCGCGCACCGCACCGGCTCCGGCGGCTCGGCGCTGGCGGCGCACACGAGGGAGGCGTTCTCGCCGGCCGTGAGCTGGGCCGAACTGGAGCGGCTGCGGGCGTTCACCCGGCTGCCCCTGGTCGTCAAGGGGGTGCTCGACCCGGCCGACGCCCGGCGTGCCGAGGAGTGCGGTGCCGATGCCGTGGTGGTCTCCAACCACGGCGGGCGGCAGCTCGACGGCGCCGTGCCCAGCATCGACGCGCTGCACCCTGTGCGCCGGTCGGTCGGCCCCGGCTGCCAGGTGCTGTTCGACAGCGGGATCCGCTCGGGCCTCGACATCCTGAAGGCCCTCGCCCTGGGCGCGGACGGTGTGCTCGTCGGCCGCCCGGTGCTCTGGGGCCTGGCGGCCGGCGGCGCGGCCGGTGCGGAGCACGTCCTGCGCTTGCTCGCCACCGAACTGCACACTGCACTGGGGCTGGCAGGCTGTGCCTCCGTCGCCGACGCGGCACGGTTGGGCACCGTCGGCACCCCGGCGCGGCCCCGGCAGACCTCCCCCGAACACGAGGAAGACGATCACCGATGACCGCAACACCGCCATCCGGAATCGGACACCTACAGCTCGACCTCGCGGACCTGCACGCGGGACTGCGGGACCCGGCCATGGAGTCCATGAACTTCCTCAACGAGGTCGCGGGACGGTACCCCGACGCGATCTCGTTCGCCCCCGGCCGGCCGTACGAGGAGTTCTTCGAAGTCGAGCAGATCCACGGCCACCTGCGCCGCTACGAGCGTTATCTGACGGACGAGCGGAAGCAGTCGCCCGACCAGGTGCGGCGAACGCTGTTCCAGTACGGCCGGACCAAGGGCATCGTGCACGAGGTCGTGGCCCACTACCTGGAGGTGGACGAGGGCATCAGCACGGACCCGGAGGCACTCGTCATCACCGTGGGCTGCCAGGAGGCGATGTACCTGGTGCTGCGAGCGCTGCGCGCCGACGACAGGGACGCCGTCCTGGCCGTCGCTCCGGCGTACGTGGGACTCGCGGGTGCCGCACGCCTGGTGGACATGGAGGTGCTGCCCGTCGCCTCGGGACCGCAAGGGGTGGACCTCGAGGACCTGACGACCACACTGCACCGCGCCCGGCGCGAAGGGCTGCGGCCCAGGGCCTGCTACGTGGTTCCGGACTTCTCGAACCCGACCGGCGTCAGCCTGGACCTCCCGACCCGGCGCGCCCTCCTCGAACTCGCGGGCCGGGAAAACCTGCTGCTTCTGGAGGACAATCCCTACGGAGTGTTCAACGCCACCGCCGAGCGCCTGCCGACCCTGAAGGCCCTGGACACCACAGGGCAGGTGGTCTACCTCGGATCCTTCGCGAAGACCGGCTTTCCCGGAGCCAGGGTGGGCTTCGCCGTCGCCGACCAGCTCGTCCGGACCGCCGACGGACGGACCGGGCTCTTCGCCGACGAGCTCTCGAAGCTCAAGAGCATGGTGACCGTGAACACCTCGCCCCTCTCCCAGGCAGTGATCGCGGGCAAGCTGCTGGAACACGGATACAGCCTGGAGAAGGCCAACCAGCGCGAGATCGAGGTGTACCGGAGCAACCTCCGCCTCATGCTCGACGGCCTGACCAGGCGCTTCCCTCCGGGCAGCGAACCCCGGGTCGGCTGGAACACCCCCGGCGGAGGGTTCTT
This sequence comes from Streptomyces sp. JLBT605, assembly GCF_058215555.1. Lineage (NCBI taxonomy): Bacteria > Bacillati > Actinomycetota > Actinomycetes > Kitasatosporales > Streptomycetaceae > Streptomyces > Streptomyces sp. JLBT605. Next base: position 531,963 of record NZ_CM177087.1, on the reverse strand, counting down.
CCTGGTCGTCACCGTGCCGTTCCGAGCCGACGACGCCCTCCTCGAGCACTCCGCCAGAGAGCACGGCGTGCTCTGGACACCCATGCGCCACTTCTACGAGGGCGAGTCGGCCGCCACGCAGATCCGGCTCTCCTACAGCCTGCTCACACCGGAACGGATCGAACTGGGGCTTGACCGGCTGGCGGCCCTGATCCGGGAACAGCACGACTGACCACGAGTCGGTCGATCCCGCCTGCAGACCCATGCCGCGGTACGCCTGGTCCCGCCCCGCCGGCCGACGACGATGCGTTCCGCGTCACACGGCTTTGCCGTCGTGGCACTTCGCCGGCTGGGCTCATGTCCCCAGGGTCAGCAGGGCCGCGAAGGCCGGTCCGAAGGCGCCGCCCAGTTGGTAGGCGAGGTTGAAGAGGCCGATGGTGGTGGGGCGGTCGGAGGCGGGAGCGGCCTGGGCGGCCTGCACCGCGAGGACTCCGTTGCCGGCCGTGGTGGCGAAGACCGCGAGGGAGGCGGCGAGGAGGAGCAGCGGGGCCCAGGGCGTGAGGAGGGTGGTGAGGGGTGCCAGGGCGCCGAGGACGAGGAGGATCGTGATGACCCGGGAGCGGTTCATCCGGGCGGACGCGGCCGCGAGGAGCCAGGAGAGCAGGGAGCCGACGAGGAGGGCGGCCATCTGACCCGTGCCAATGGCCGGGGTCGACCAGTCGGTGCGGTCGCGAAGCAACTGGGGGATCGTGAACAGCAGGGTGAAGTACGAGGTCGACAGGGCCATCGCGAGCAGGGCGGACACCGCGAACACCGGGCTGCGGAGCACCGCGAGGGGCGCGAAGCCGTGCGGGACCGCGCGTACGTGGAGGCCCAGGAGGACCGCTCCCAGGAGCGCGGCGGGCAGGGCCGCCAGCGGGTAGCGCGGCAGGAACACCAGCGCCGTCGCGGTCAGGACGAGGAGCAGGGCGCCGCGGGCGTCGAAGGGTGTTCGCGTCGTGGGGGCCGTGGTGTCCGCCCGGCGCAGTACCGCGGGGACGGCCGGCAGCGCGAGCACGGACACGGAGAGCGAGAGGCGCCAGGAGACGGTCTCGGCGAGGAGCGAGCCGAGCAGCGGGCCGACCGCGCCCAGGACTCCGAAGCCGGCCGTGATGACGCCCATCCGTCGGGCCGAGCCGGCCAGGCTCATCGCCACGGTCACCAGGCCCGCGCCGCCCACGGCCTGGGCCGCACGGCCGCCCATCACGAGCGGCAGCCAGGGCGAGAAGGCCACCAGCACCGTGCCCGCCACGACGGCCGCGGCGCTTGTGCGCAGGGCGGTGCGCAGGCCACGGCGGCGCAGCACGTTCGCCATCAGCGGGGTGCCGACGGCCATCGCCCAGGCGAAGGCGGTGACGATCCAGGTGACCGTGGCGGTACGGACGTTCAGCGCGGCCGCCATCTCCGGGAGGATCAGCACCGGGCTGTTGGCGCTCAGGGCGATCGGCGTGGCCAGCAGTGCGAGCCACAGGACCGGAGGCGGAGACGCTGCTGGGGGAGTGGGCGTCGTAGCGGCCTTCGTACGGGTGAGCAAGGACATGGCGGTCTCCATCGGCAGGCGGAGCAGGAGCAGAGGCAGGAGCAGGAGGCGGGGAGAGAGGTTCAGACGGTGGTGACGACGTCCTCGTAGGCGAGGCGCGGGGAGCGCGGGTACCACAACGAGGCTCATGGCGTGTCGCTCCAGTCCTTCAGCGTTAACAATCTCAACGTTGAGATAACAGCACGACTGTCATCTCAACGTCAAGTGTCTTAACATTGAGATTGTGTTCGCTGGGATGAACAGGAAGGGGTCATGATGAGCGATGCCGTGGACGCGATCGTCGGGCAGTGGGAGAAGGAGCGCCCCGACCTGATCCCCTACCTGTGGCCGGTCCACGCACTGGCCCGGATTCAGCGACTCGCGCGCGTGGTCGAGAAGAGCTGCAAGACGACGGCCGCCCAGCACGGCTTGGACTACGGCGAGTTCGACGTGCTCACCACGCTCAAGCGCTCCGGCCCGCCGTACCAGCTGACCGCCGGTGCCTTCCTCAAGGCCGCCATGGTGACTTCCGGCGCCATCACCAACCGCATCGACAAGATGGAGGCGAAAGGGCTGGTCGAGCGGGTCAGGGAGGGCGGTGACCGCCGGATCGTGTACATCCGCCTCACCGAGCACGGCGCCGGCATCATCGACTCCGCGATGGCCGACCACCTGCGCAACTACGAGCGGCTGCTGGCCGACGTCGACCGCGACACGGTCGCGCGGGCCGCAGACGCGCTGCGCGAAATCAGTGAGGCCCTCGGGGACACGTCGATCACCTGACCCCAGCGCGGCCATGCGTGCCTCTTGCGCGGCATCCAGAGCGGCTTCCCCCGCCGGGCCGCAGCAGCTGCGCGAGGCCGCCCGGGCCCAGGGCGGTAGACAGCGCCGCCCGTCCATACCTCGGGCTCTCGCCTCACGTCCTTTTCGCCTTCTCCTGTGGCGCATGTATAAACTCCCCCTTTCGTGTTATCGCCTTATCGAACAAAGGTCGGCGAACACTCCCGGCGGACCGTCGCAAAGCGTTACGTCAATCTGAATTCCCGCGTGGATCCTCCCCTCTGGCGTCGCACAACAGTGCGGCCGAAAAGTCAGAGCGATTCAGGCTGATGGGGGTTGGGTACGAACGAGGCCGGAAGCAGCGCGAAAGAGAGAATGGAATTGAATGGCCGGTACACCGTTATCGTCCGAGTCTCATCAGTCCGGAGGCCGGTCGCCCCTGTTGGTGCCGGAGCGTCTCCCCGCACACGTTGCCTTGATCGTCGACGGCAACGGCCGGTGGGCCACTCGTCGCGGACTGGCCCGCAACGCCGGGCATGCCGCCGCCGTGCCGCGCTTGCTCGACACCATCGACGGTGCTGTGGAGGCGGGGATCCGGTACCTGTCGTTCTATCTGTTCTCCACCGAGAACTGGCGACGCGAGCCGGAGGAAGTCGCAAGGACTCTGGAGATCATCGGTGATTTCGTCACCGACCATCGTGCTGCGCTGCACGCCAAGGGCATACGTGCGCTGTGGTGCGGCCGACGCGACCGGGTACCTGTCGCGCTGGGCCGTACCCTCGCCGAGTTCGAAGAGCTCACCCGAGGCAACCAGACTCTGGACCTGGTCTTCTGTGTCGACTACGGCGCCCGCGACGAACTGCTGAGGGCGGCCGCCGAGCTGGCCAGGGACGCCGCCGACGGACGGCTGAGCCCTGACCGCATCGATGTCGCGTCGCTGACCAGCCGGCTGTACCAACCCGGTGTACCCGATGTGGACCTGCTCATCCGTACCTCGGGCGAGCACCGGATCAGTAACTTCCTGCTATGGCAGTGCGCTTATGCGGAGCTGTACTTCACCGACGTTCTCTTCCCGGACTTCGACCGCTTCGCCCTCTGGCAGGCGGTGGCCGACTATGCCGGGCGGGAACGCCGGTTCGGAAGCGCAGGGGCGGCCTGAATGAAGCTCGTGCCGCCCGCCTCGTACCGGGCCGTGCTGGATCGTGCCGGAGTTCACGAGCCTTGGGTGCGGAACACGTATCGGGATATCGCCCGCGAGGTTCGCCGACTCGAGCCCCCCTACTACGCGGCCACTCGACTCCTCGCACCATCCCGGCTGCAGCCGCACATCCTGTGCGTGTACGCCTTCGCTCACGCCACGGACACCGCTGCCGACAGTGGGCCGGTCGCCTGGCGCCCGCACCGCTTCCGTGCGTGGGAGGCCACCGTACGGGCAGCTCTCGCCGACCGTCGTGCGGACGATCCCCGGCTGGCCGCGCTGCTGCACACCCTGGATCGGACCGGGCTGCCCGACGCGTGGGTGGGCAACTTCATCGACGGCATGGCCGGCGACCTCGGCTACCGTGACTTCGGCTCGGAGGCCGGCTTCCAGGCTTACGTGGACCGCGTCTCGCATCCCCTGATGCTCCTGCTCAGCGGAGTCCACCCCGGATGCCGCACGCCGGAGGTGGTCCGCGCCCTGCGCGACGCGGCCGAGGCGGCGCAGCGCATCGACTGCCTCAGCGACCTCGCCGATGACCTGCGGGCCGGGCTGCCCTGCCTGCCGCACACCGGCCGACAGCTGCACGAACAGATCGAGCTCGCCGGTGCGGCCCTCGACCGGGCCCGTGACATCCTGCCGCTCCTGCCACCGGAGTTCGCCCCTGTCATGACGGCGTTCCTCGACGTGCACCAGATCCAGCTGCGGGCAGTCGGACGAGCCGGACGCCACCTGACGCGGAACACCATCCGTACCCCCCTGATGCCCTCGCTCAGAGTCCTCCTCAGCGCCCGGCGACAGCACATGGAAGGCATCCCGTCATGACCGCACCCCTGCCGACCTCCCAGCCCGACGTCCCCATCGACTGGACGGGTTTCCCCGGCCCCGGGTCGGTGACCTGGAACCTGCTGGGCCAGTGGCGGATGGCACTGGTGATGCCCCGCCTGCTGGTGCTGCAAGCGGCTCACCCCGTGGTCGGTGCCGGCCTGGCGAAGCACTCCACCTATCGCACCCATCCCTGGCGACGCGTCGATCACACCCTGATCAGCCTTCAGCGATTCGTCTACGCCCCGCCCGAGCAGCGGCACAAGGAGGTGCAGCGGATCCTGCGCGCCCACCGGCGCATCAAGGGCACCGATGAGCGGGGCCGCGCCTACACCGCCGAGCAGCCGGAGGTGCGGGCCTGGGTGCTCGGCACCGTCTTCGAGGCGATGAGCAGCATGGAGCGGTTCGCCGGCAGGCCGCTCAAGGCTGCCTACGAGGCGAGGCTGTACGACGAGTGGCGTGCCACTCTGGGCGCCTTCGGTCTCGACCACGACCTGCTGCCGCCCGATCTCGACGGCTTCTGGGACTACTTCGAGCGGATGCAGCGTGATGTGCTGGAGGACAACACTGAGGTCCGTTTCCTGATGCGGGACATGTACAGAGGTGCCGCGACACCGTCACTGCTGGACTGGTGCCCGCCTCTGTGGGCACTGATGCGCTCCTCAGCGGCGATGCTGATGCCCGGCGCGGTGGCCGCACAACTGCCGCGGACCTACCGGGAGCGGCTCCATCTGCACGTGGGTCAGGCCGACCGCACGCTGGTGCGCACCGTGCACCACACCGCGCGCACCGCGATGGAACCGTTGCCCGTGCGCGGCAGGTACATGCCGATCGCCGCTGCCGCGATGACGGGCCAGGCCCTGGACGAGACGGACGAGGGCCGCCCCGGCGGCTTCAAACTTCCCGGCGCTGGTTTACTGGCCCGGCCCTTGGGGCTGGTCAAAGCGGTGGCTTCCGCAGCCGTCCGCGGGCCGGACCGCGACTCCAGGGCGGACCGGCTGGGCCGTTTCTTCTCCCAGGTGCTCGATCAAACCGGTGACGGCAGGATCGACGCCCACGACCTCCAAGCGATGGCCCGTGCCGTTTGTTGGCCGCTGGAACTCTCGCCGGAGCAGGAAGACAGGGTGTACGCCGGATTCACCGCGTGGTGGGAGCACATGCGCTCCACCATGGATACCGACGGTGACGCAAGAATCAGCAAGAACGAGTGGATTACGGCAACCCTCCGAAACTGCGACGCAGATCCCGGATATGTGCGCGACGGCGTGCACCACGCTGTGCGCGCCATGTTCGAGGCAGTGGATACCGACGGCAGCGGGGTGATCGAGCGGCATGAATACCGCACGGTGTTCGCGGGCGGCCGTATCGACCCAGGTGACCTCGACCGCGGCTTCGACGAACTCGACGTCGACAAAGACGGCACGATCAGCCTGCCCGAACTCCTGGACGGCTTCACCGCCTTCTTCATGGCCCGGAAATCAAGCGTGGCCGGAACCCAGTTGCTGGGACGGGCCTGAGGTCATCCAGGTCATTACCGGCGAAGTAATGGAGGAGCGAACTCGGTGATCGAGCCATTCCCCGCGTCGGTCAACTGCCGCGTTTTACGATGTGTCACGACAATTGGTTGTACCGCGTTCTCGCGGGGCATGGTCGGGGTGTGAGAAATAATATGCCTGCTGGGCCCGAGTAATGGACGCGGTTCGGGGCGTTGCCGTGGTCCGGCTGGCCAGACTGCTTGCGCACGACGTGCTCACGGCCCAGGAGAATGCCGATACGGCTGAGGGAAGAGCGGATGCGCACCGCTCCCGGGCGCGGCGGATCCGCGAAGCGATGGAGGGGCTGGGGCCTTTTTACATCAAGGTCGGACAGGTACTGGCCACCCGACCGGATCTGGTCTCCGGCGCCTTGGTGACGGAACTGGAACGGCTGCAAGGCACGGTGAAGGTCGCGCCGTTCGCCGTTTTCGAGCCGGTCCTCGAGGAGGAACTGGGGCGCAACTGGCGGCAGCTGTTCCGCGAGGTCGACACCGGTCGGCCCTGCGGGTCCGCATCGCTGGCCCAGGTGTATCCCGTGGTGCTGCACGATGGCAGCCATGCGGTGCTCAAGGTGCAGCGGCCCGAGGCCGGGGGCCGGATGCAGGCGGACATGGCGGCGCTGAGCCGAGCGGCCCGGATGACGGGGCGGGCGGTTCCCCGGCTCGCAGAGGTGCTGGACCTCGACGCGGTCCTGCAAGGGATCTTTGACTGTATGCGTCCGGAGCTGGACTTCACCGCTGAGGCCGCTCACATGGAGGCCGGCCGCCGGGCGGCCCGGGGCTTTGAATACCTTACGGTGCCTGCGGTACGGCAGGCCGGGCGGCGGGTGCTGATCCAGAGCGTTGCGCCCGGACGGGCACTCAGCGCCGGGGCGGCGGCCGACCTGCGCGAGGAGCAGCGTGAGCGGGTGGGCGCCGAACTGCTCAGGTACATGTACCGGGGATACTTCGTCGAGCACTTCTTCCACGCCGATCCGCATCCGGGAAATGTCTTTCTCCACCCCGAGACAGGGGCGACCTTGATCGACTGGGGGATGGCCGGGCGCGTCGACCGGCATACCGGGACGCTGGGAGCGCTCGCGTTCACCAGCATTGCCCAGAACGACGCGCGCGGGCTGGCCGCTGCCTGGCTTGAGCTCGGCCGGTCGACCCCGCGCACGGACATGCCGGGCTTCCGGGACGATCTGACGCGCCTGGTGCCGCAGTTGGCCACGAGCCGGCTCGACGACATGAACTTCGGCTCGGCCCTGTCCACGATTCTGCGTTGCGCCGCCCGGCGCGGGATCCGTACCAGCCCCATGATCGGCATGTTGGGCAAGTCCATGGCCAACGTCGAGGGCACCGTGCGCGGCATGGCCCCGAACCTGTCAGCCACGGAAGTCTTCCGTGAGGCGCTGATGGATGTCATGGGTGAGCTCGCGCGCAAGCACCTGTCACAAGATCAGGTGGCACGGCGAGGGCTGGAGCTGCTGGCGGTCGGTGACAGCGCCATGGACCAGGCGCGCGCTGTTCTGCGTGTTCTTGCCGGGCAGGAGGGCGCAGTGCGTGGGGGATTATTGCCCGGTCACGGTATCGGTGGTGAAGGGCGCGGCCCTCTGGCACGCTACGGCAGTGCCGCAGCAGGGTGGGCGCTTGCCGCGTGGGCGGTGCACCGGGTGACGCGCCATGTCCCGCGATGATGAAGGCTGTCTCGTAGGGGCTCAACGACCGGGCACTCGCAGTTACATGATCCGCCGGACAGACCCTGGTGGCGGTGCCCGAGTGTCAACTACCGGCCAATCGCGGTGACCGGTGAGCCACGAGTGCGGGCCGAGGAAACGGCTTTGCGCCCCGTGTGATCAGCGTGGAAGCTGGCTCGCCGGAGGTACTGAAGATGACCGACATCGTGTTGAAGCTGTCAGCCCGTGACTTGGTGCATGCGGACCTTGCATCGTGCGGGTGGGCAGGGTCTGACCACCACCTGGCCGGCGTCGCCAAGCAGTTGGAACGTGCGCGGATCGGTGAGGTCGACTACCTTGCGGTCTGCCCCGCAACCAACATTCCTGTGGCGAAGGGTGGCGTCGACTACCAGGTCAAGGGCGGTGTCGGCACTTTGTGGCAGCTGGCGGTCCACCCCGCATTGCAGTCGTGCGGGATCGGCACGTTCCTTGTCGAAGCTGCAGAACTGCGAATCAGGAGCCGCGGTCTGCGGCAGGCCGAGCTGGCGGTGGAGGAGAACAACCCCCGGGCACGGGCACTATACGAACGACTGGGATATGTCGCGTACGACCGTCAGCCGGACTCGTGGGATGAGCAAGCCCCTGATGGATCGTTGCGCCGCTACGAAACGATCTGCACGTTGATGCGGAAGGAACTCGCGTAGGCTCAGCGACCCTCCGGGATCTGCCGGCGAACGCGTCGCGGCAGGTCATGTAGTCATCGGCTCCGGGTGTCGTCCCCCAAGATCGTGGGGCACGTCCGCCCGGATCGACGGCGTGCAACGATAACCACCATGTCAGGTCAGGTCTGGGTTTCACTCATATCGTTGGGCGGCGTTGCGCTCGGCGGCATGCTGTCCTACCTCGTTCAGTACAGGACCCATCTGTCAGCGGAACGCGGTGAACAACAACGGCAGCGGAACGCCCTGGCGGAGGCGCGGCGCGCGGAACGGCTGGCGCTACTGGAGCGGTTCGTGGAGCTGGGGGCCGAGGCCGAACGCTCCGCGTTCAGCCGGCCTTCCGAGTTCGACGACACCCACCCCTGGTGCCTGAAGACTCAGGACGTCATGAACAGGCTCTGGGTCGCCGAGCGACTCATCCGCATTCAGTTCCCCCTGCCCGTGCATGACGCGGCGCGTGCGTACTTCCTCGACCTCAACCGAACAGTATGGGAAGGCTTGCCCGACGGCGAGAGCGTACGGGACTACCTGGAGGAGAACCGGCTGGCGTTCCTCGACGCGGCCCGATCGGTCATGGGGTAGCCCACCTCCTGAACGTAAGGGATGCGGCCGGGTACATCGGCATCTCGGTTACCGAGTAGCCGTCGTACGCGCGCCCAACGAGAACGTGTCCGCCCTCGTCCAACATCGCGGCGTCCACGCCGGCCAGGGGCGAGTTCGTGAAACCCTCCAAGCCTCACGAGGCCATGGCCTCCATGTCGCCACGGTGAGATTCTCAGGGCTTCTTTGGGTGCCGGTGCGCGCGGGCGGTCGCCGCGCCCCGGCTGTCGATCAGTCGCAGGTCACCTTGTCCCGCGGGGTGTAGTGCGTGCTGAATGTCTCGCGCTTCACCTCCACGCCGTCGTTGGTGAAGACGCGATCGACCTTGGTGTCGAAGCCCTCCAGAGGCTCCTGCACCTCGCACGTCTCGCCGGTGCCCTTGCGCTCCTTCGGCGGCGTGATGTTGGTTCGGGGGCCGGCGTGCGCCGTCACCGAGTCGTACTTCTTCGTGCCGAGGAAGCTCACCGTCACCGACGAGTCCGTCGAACTGGCCTTGATGTAGATCGGCTTGCCGGAGTCATTGCGGAACTTCAGGTCGAGCGTGCCCCAGGCGACGGTCGCCTCCCGTCCCGCCGGGTAGCGCTCGATGTAGAAGGAGTGGGCGCCGTGCTCCAGGGGCTCGACCCCGGCGAAGAAGAGGGCGTTGTAGACGGTGGTGGCGACCGCCGACACACCGCCGCCCGGGGCCTTCCGGTACTGGCCGTCCATGATCATCGTGCCGTCGACGAAGCCGTTGGCCTCGGTGCGCTCACCGACCGTGCGGTTGAAGCTCCACACCTCGCCCGGCTGGACCACCGAGCCGTTGATCAGCTCGACCGCCCGACCGATGTTGGTCGTGCGGTACGGCGTGGTCGGGAAGTTCACCGTGAACGTCGACATCTGCTCGGTGATCCCGAGCCGGGCGAGCGTCTGCGCCGTCAGCTTCGGTTGGGTCACCGTGGCGGCGACCGGGCCGGTACGGGCCGCCGCGCCCTTCTTGGTCAGCAGTGGCTCCACGGCCCGGCCGAGGGCCTCGGCCGACACCTGACGGCCGGGTCGGCCGTCCCGCTCCACGACGAGCCTGCCGTCCCGCACCCTGGTGCGAGCATCGACGGGCGCGCCGGTGAACGTGTCGAGCGGATGGGAAATCGCCGGGTCGCGCATCAGTGCCCGGGCGTCGAGGGACGGGGTGAGTCGGCCGCCGTCTGCCTTCACGGTCAGGTGGTCGCCCAGGGTGGCCGCCGGGATCTGGAGCCGTTTGTCGTCCGAGGTGAGCGTGACCGGGCCCGACATGGCGGGCTTCGCGAACTCGTTCACGAAGCGGGAGAGCTCGGCCCCCCGCACATGCGGCTGTGTCACGGAGACCGGAAGCGCCACAGGCGCGCCATCGCCGGCCGCGGGGTAGGCGGTGCGCAACGCCTCGACGGCCTTGTCCGTGTCCAGTATCTGCCCGTCGCGAGGCTGCGTCACGACCGCCTTCCCGTCCTTGAAGGCGACGGCGCCCTCGCGGACCCGGCGGTCGTGCTCCTTCGCGGCCGCCGCGACGGCCGCGTGTGCCTTGGTCCTGTCGAAGGAGACGACGGGCTCGATGTCGCGGGCACCGGAGGAGAAGAGCCGGCCGATCGCGGCGAACGGACCGCGGGACGGGTCGGCCGCCCGATCCGCGGTGGCCTGGACATCGACCGTCAGCCCGGCCGAGGCGGGGTCGACAGTGGTCGTCGCGTCACCGACGGTGACCCGCATCGGGTCTTTCCAGGCGGCGGGGGCCGCGGAGGCGAGCCGGGCGGCGGCCTCGGCACGGCTCAGGCCGCCGATGTCGATCCCGTTGACCCGGGTACCCGCCGAGATGTCGTCCCCGGTGGTGACGAGACCCGCTACGTACAGTCCGCCGGCGACGGCCGCGACCGCGCCGGTCGCGATCGCCGCCTTGCGTATGTGACCGCGGTACCCGGTCGGGCTCGCGGCGGCGTGGTCGGTCGTGGAGCGGCGGCGCACACACCCTCCCGGTGTGGTGAGAAGTCAGGGGTAGCCCTACGACCGTAGGCCGAACAGGGGCGGAAGATCCAGATAATCCGTTTTGTTCGGGCGGTGACCCTTCTCTCATGCCCGCATTCCGGGCATATCGTGCAACCCTTTGCGCCCGCCCCGTCACCTTGCGCTGGCTGCGGCGCCCTGCCACAGTGCCGCAGCCTCCCGGTGGTCTCCTCAAGCAGGTGGAGCAGGTGGAGCAGGTGGAGCAGGTGGAGCAGGTGGAGCAGGTGGAGCAGGTGGAGCAGGTGACGTTGGTGCGGCGGCTCGGCCACTCCTCGCCGGTGGTCACGCTCGGTTACTATGCTCACTTCATGCCGGAGGCCGGCAGGAAGGGGCGCACCACCACTGACGGGCTGCTCGGGGGGAAGGGGGCTCGGCGTGCCTGTCGAAACTCCCCCGGATTCTCCCCGGGGCTGATCGCGGGTGGTTCGCCCGGTTGGACCGGTTTGAAGGTGGCCATGGATTGCAGGGCAAAAGAGTCGCGGAGCCTGGGTAAATGCTGACAGAAGTCGTCGCCACCCGGTATGTCACGCCCTTGCGGGAGGGCGGATCGCTGCCGGGGATCGTCGAAGCCGACGATCTCGGTACGTATGTCATGAAGTTCACCGGCGCCGGGCAGGGGCGTAAGACCCTGGTCGCCGAGGTCATCTGCGGGCAGCTCGGCCGGCGGCTGGGGCTGCGCGTGCCGGGCCTGGTGCGGATGCGGCTCGACCCGGTGATCGGCCGGGCCGAACCGGACCAGGAGGTCCAGGGGCTGCTGAAGGCCAGCGGTGGGCTGAACCTCGGGATGGACTACCTCCCCGGCTCCCTCGGCTTCGACCCGCTGGCCTTCGAGGTCGGCTCCGCCGAGGCCGGCCGGGTGGTGTGGTTCGACGCGCTGATCAACAACGTCGACCGGTCCTGGCGCAATCCCAACCTGCTGGTCTGGCATGGCCGGCTGTGGCTCATCGACCACGGCGCGACGATGATCTGGCACCACAGCTGGCGTGGCGCCCAGGCCGCGGCCGCCAAGCCGTACGACGCCTCCGACCATGTGCTCGCCTCCTTCGACCCCGACGTCGCGGCGGCCGCCGCCGAGCTGGCTCCGAAGATCACCGAGGAGCTGCTGACCGAGGTGGTGGCCGACGTGCCGGACGAGTGGCTGGCCGACGAGCCGGGCTTCGAGGGCCCCGACGCGGTGCGCCGCGTCTACGTCGAGGTGCTGCTGGAGCGGGCAGCGGTGATCGGCGACCGGATCCGTATCGGTGAGCGCACCGAGGACAAGACAGCGCAGGCACCGGACTGGGTCGCCGCCCGGCTGCACCGGAAGGCAGTGACATGAGTGAACAGCACAGCGGACAGCCGGCCCGCCGCGAGGTCTTCGAGTACGCGCTGCTGCGTGTCGTCCCGCGCGTCGAGCGCGGCGAGCAGATCAACGCCGGTGTGGTCCTCTACTGCCAGGCCGCGTCCTTCGTGGCGGCCCGGACCCACCTGGACGAGGAGCGGCTGCGCGCCCTGGACCCCGCCGCGGACCTGGACGGGGTCAAGGCCGCGCTGCACGCCGTCGAAGGTGTCTGCCGGGGCGGCGCGCAGGCCGGGCAGGCCGCCGGGGACGACGCCGGGCGGCGTTTCCGCTGGCTGGTGGCGCCGCGCAGCACGGTCGTCCAGCCCGGCCCGGTGCACACCGGCCTGACCCGCGACCCGGAGGCGGAGGTCGAGCGGCTGCTGGAGCTGCTGGTCCGCTGACCGGATCGCGCTCCCCGGCAGGCCGGGGCGCGGCGTTGACATGCGGTGGTGGGGCTTCTAGCGTCTCGTCTGCTGAAGCGACTAAGCGGTTGCTCACCGGCTGGGGTCTCCGGCTCGGGCGGTGAGCCGCTACCGAGGCGAGGAGAACCCGCATGTCCACCACCGAGCAGCGCGTTGCCATCGTGACGGGCGCGGCCCGCGGCATCGGCGCGGCCACCGCTGCGCGACTGGCCGCAGAGGGCCGCGCCGTCGCCGTACTCGACCTCGACGAGGCGGCCTGCGCGGACACCGTGGCGAAGATCACCGAGGCCGGCGGCCGGGCGCTGGCGGTCGGCGCAGACGTCTCGGACTCCGAGCAGGTGGCCGCCGCGGTCGCGCGGGTCGCGCAGGAGCTCGGCGCGCCGACGATCCTGGTCAACAACGCCGGTGTGCTCCGCGACAACCTGCTGTTCAAGATGAGCGAGAGCGACTGGGACACGGTCATGAACGTCCATCTGCGCGGCGCGTTCCTGATGTCCCGGGCCTGCCAGAAGCACATGGTGGACGCCGGATTCGGCCGGATCGTCAACCTCTCCAGCAGCTCCGCGCTCGGCAACCGGGGCCAGGCGAACTACTCGGCCGTCAAGGCGGGCCTCCAGGGCTTCACCAAGACCCTCGCCATCGAGCTCGGCAAGTTCGGCGTCACCGCCAACGCGGTCGCCCCCGGCTTCATCGCCACCGACATGACCGCGGCCACCGCGGCCCGCGTCGGCATGGAGTTCGAGGACTTCAAGGCCGCCGCGGCCACCCAGATCCCGGTCCAGCGCGTCGGCGAGCCCGACGACATCGCCAACGCCATCGCCTTCTTCACCGGCGACGCCGCAGGATTCGTCTCCGGCCAGGTCCTGTACGTGGCCGGCGGCCCGCTCAACTGAACAGGGGACCAGAGCACATGACCGCACAGGTACCGGACTCCGGCAAGGTCGCCCTCATCACCGGGGCGAGCCGGGGCATCGGATATGGCGTCGCCGAGGCCCTGGTGGCCCGCGGTGACCGGGTCTGCATCACCGGCCGCAACGAGGACGCCCTCAAGGAGGCCGTCGAGCGGCTCGGCACGGACCGGGCCATCGGGGTGCCGGGCAAGGCGCACGACGAGGCGCACCAGGCGGCCGCCGTCGAGCGCGCCATGGAGGCGTTCGGCCGCATCGATTTCCTGATCAACAACGCCGGCACCAACCCGGTCTTCGGACCGCTGGCGGAACTCGACCTCGGTGTGGCCCGCAAGGTGTTCGAGATCAACGTCGTCTCCGCGCTCGGCTTCGCCCAGCGGACGTGGGCGGCCTGGCAGAAGGAGAACGGCGGCGCGATCGTGAACATCGCGTCCATCGCCGGACTCGCCCCGTCGCCGTTCATCGGCGCCTATGGGGTCAGCAAGGCCGCGATGATCAACCTGACCGCGCAGCTGGCACACGAGTTCGCCCCGCTGGTGCGGGTCAACGCCATCGCCCCCGCGGTGGTGAAGACCAAGTTCGCGCAGGCGCTGTACGAGAACCGCGAGGAGGAGGCGGCCGCGGCCTACCCGCTGGGCCGTCTGGGCGTGCCCGAGGACATCGGCGGCGCGGCCGCCTTCCTCACCTCCGACCAGTCCGGCTGGATCACCGGCCAGACCCTGGTGGTGGACGGCGGCATCTTCCTCAACGCCGGCGTCGGGGCCTGAGACCCGGGGCGGGCCGTGGTGCCGGACACCCCCGGCGGCACCACGGCCCCACCCCCGGCTCCCACCCCCCGGCTCCCACCTCCCGGGCACGGCCTCCCGGGCACGGTCCGCCCCCGGCCGTGCGTTGTCAGTGGTCGCCGGTACGTTCTTCCCGTTACGCAGACACGCACCGGAGGAACACCCACGTGACCGACACACTGCCCGAGTCCTGGCAGGCCGTCCTCGGCGAGGAACTGGACAAGCCCTACTTCAAGGAGCTCACCGAGTTCGTCGAGGAGGAGCGGGCGAACGGCCCGGTCTACCCCCCGCGCGACCAGGTGTTCGCGGCCCTGGAAGCCACGCCGTACGACCAGGTCAAGGTGCTGATCCTGGGCCAGGACCCGTACCACGGCGAGGGCCAGGGCCACGGTCTGTGCTTCTCGGTGCGGCCCGGCGTCAAGACCCCGCCCTCGCTGCGCAACATCTACAAGGAGATGCACGCGGAGCTGGGCCACCCCATCCCGGACAACGGCTATCTGATGCCGTGGGCCCGCCAGGGCGTGCTGCTGCTCAACGCGGTGCTCACGGTGCGCGGCGGCGAGGCCAACTCCCACAAGAACAAGGGGTGGGAGAAGTTCACCGACGCGGTGATCCGGGCCGTGGCCTCCCGCCCGGATCCGGCCGTGTTCGTGCTGTGGGGGAACTACGCGCAGAAGAAGCTGCCGTTGATCGACGAGGCGCGGCACACGGTCGTCAAGGGCGCGCATCCCTCCCCGCTCTCCGCGAAGAAGTTCTTCGGGTCCCGGCCCTTCACCCAGATCGACGCGGCGGTGGCCGCCCAGGGGCACCAGCCGATCGACTGGCGGATCCCGGACCTGGGTGCCTGACGGCGGCTCGCCGTCGCCGGCCGGACCTCGCCCCGGGCGCCGTCACCGGCCGGGCATCACCGGCTCGCCATCACCGGGGCGGCGGAGTGCTGTGGGCCGACCGCCCCGGAGATACGAGCGCCTGACCAGGATTTTCCCTGGCTGCGGTTAGCGTCGGGAGGACGGCGGAAGGCGCGGCAGAGGCAGACGGACGGGAGCCCGTGATGGCACCAGCGCAGCAGGACCCGGCGGACGACGCCGTGATGACCCGGATCGGCCAGGCGGCGATGCTGCACCAGGGCGGTGACCGGGAGGAGGCTCGCAACCGGCTCGGCAAGCTGTGGGAGGAGATCGGGGAGGACGGCGATCCGTACCACCGCTGCACCCTGGCCCACTACATGGCCGACACCCAGGACGATCCGGCCGACGAGCTGATGTGGGACCTGCTGGCGCTGGCGGCGGCCGACGCGGTCGCCGGGGACGGCGCCGAGCGGAACACGGCGCGGATCGCGGTCCGCGCCTTCTACCCCTCGCTCCACCTCAACCTCGCCGCCGACTACGTGAAGCTCGGTCAGCTCGCCGCCGCCCGCAGCCAACTGGCTCTGGCCCGGGCGGCCTGCGGCATGCTGGGCCAGGACGAGTACAGCGACGGGGTCCGGGCGGCCATCGCCCGGCTCGGCCTGCGGCTCGACGAGCCGGCCGGGGACGGCGCCCGGCGCGGCACGCCCGGAGAGCCCACCCCGCCCCAGGGGTGACGCCCCAACGGGGCTCAGTCGCCGGTGACGCCGTCGATCCGCTCGCGGAGCAGGTCGGCGTGGCCGTTGTGCCGCGCGTACTCCTCGATCATGTGCACATAGATCCAGCGCAGGCTGTACTCCCTCTCGCCGCGGAGCCCGGTGTCGTCCAGCGAGCGCCCGGCGGCGGCCTTACGCGCGGCGGAGATCTCCGCGCGCCAGGTGGCGAACGCCTTCTCGGCGGTGTCCTGCCCGGCCAGGTCGAACTCGCCGTCCGGATGCTCCTCGCTGTAGTAGAGCGGCGGGGCCTGCTCACCGGCCAGCACCCGGCGGAACCAGCTGCGCTCCACCTCCGCCATGTGCCGCACCAGCCCGAGCAGCGACAGCGTCGAGGGGGGCGCCGACACCTCCCGCAGCCGCGCGTCGTCCAGCCCTTCACACTTCAACTCAAGGGTGGCCCGGTGGTAGTCGAGCCAGCTCTCCAGCATGGTGCGTTCATCGGTCCGCAGCGGCGGGTCGATGCGTTCGATGCGTTCGGTCGTCGTCATGGCGGTCATCATGGCAACGGGCAGTACGGCCCACCAGCGATTATCGGCACCGCCCGCCGCGCGACGGCTCCCTGGCCGTTCCGCTGCCGTGCCGTGCCGTGCCGCGCACGCCGGCCGGGACCGCCGATGGGCCGCCGCCGGCCCGCACGTATGCTGCCCGGGGAGAAGACGCCGCGGAACAGCCCGGCCGCCCCTTCCGGCGATACGGGTCCGCACACCGCCAACACAGGGAGAGCGCAGTGAAGGTCGGGGTCATCGGGCTCGGCGACATCGCACAGAAGGCGTACCTTCCGGTGCTGACCTCCCAGCCCGGCGTGGAGCCGCACCTGACGACCCGTACGCCCGCGACCCTGGACCGGGTCGGCGACGCCCACCGCATCCCGGCGCTGCACCGCCACCCCGATCTGGACTCGCTGCTCGGGGCCGGGCTGGACGCCGCCTTCGTCCACGCCCCCACCGACACCCACCCCGAGATCGTCACCCGGCTCCTCGAAGCCGGCGTCCCCACCTACGTCGACAAGCCGCTCGCCTACGACCTGCCCGCCTGCGAGCGGCTCGTCGAGCTGGCCACCGCGCGCGGCGTCAGCCTCACCGTCGGCTTCAACCGCCGCTACGCCCCCGGCTACGCCCAGTGCCGGGAACACGCCCGCGACCTGATCCTGATGCAGAAGAACCGCGTCGGCCTCCCCGAGGACCCGCGCAGCATGGTCTTCGACGACTTCATCCACGTCGTCGACACGCTGCGCTTCCTCGCCCCCGGCCCCATCGACCAGGTCGGCGTGACGGCCCGGGTCCGCGACGGCCTGCTGGAGCACATCGTGCTCCAGCTCTCCGGCGACGGCTTCACCGCGCTGGGCAGCATGAACCGCCGGTCCGGCTCGGTCGAGGAGATCCTGGAGGTCGCCGGCCACGACACCAAGCGCCAGGTCGTCAACCTCGCCGAGGTCATCGACCACAAGGGCCAGCCCAGCGTGCGCCGCCGGGGCGACTGGGTCCCGGTGGCCCGGCAGCGCGGCATCGAGCAGATCACCCTCGCCTTCCTCGACGCGGTCCGCGCCGAGGTGCTGGTCACCGCGGAGGACGCCCTGCTGACACACCAGCTGTGCGAGCGGATCGTGCGGGACGTGCTCGACCAGGCCCGCTGACCGCCCGCGCCCCGAGCACCGCGCCGAAGACCACCAGCGCGCCCATCGACCCGTACACCGGCCAGGGCCCCAGGGCCACGTACGGGCTGGTGCCCCGCCCCAGCGGCACCGTGTACACCACCGCGGTGCTGCGGCCGGTGCCCAGCCGCGGGCCCACCGCCTCACCGCGCGGCCCGTACACCGCGCTCACCCCGGTCAGCGTCGCGTGCACCATCGGCCGCCAGGTCTCGGCGGCCCGCAGCGCGGCCAGCGAGGCATGCTGCTCCGGGGCCCAGCTGTGCTGGAAGGTCGAGGTCGACGACTGGGCGATCAGCAGCTGCGTCCCCTTGCGCACCAGCGCCCGGCTCATGTCGGGGAACGCCGACTCGAAGCACACCAGCGGGCCGATCCGCAGGCCCCCAGCCCCCGGCAGCGCCATCACCACCGGCGCGGTGCCGCGCTTGCGGTCCTCGGCCGCGGCCTTCCCGACCGAGGTGGCCCAGCCCAGCACCGAACGGAGCGGGATGTACTCGCCGAACGGCACCAAGCGCATCTTGTCGTAGCGCTCCCCGGTCGGCCCCTGGGCGCCGACGAGCACCGCGCTCTTGAAGATCCCGGCCGCGTCCCGGCGCCGCGCGTCCACGTTCACCAGCAGCGGCGCGTCCACCGCGCGGGACAGCGCGGCCAGCCGCTGCCGCAGGTCCGCCCGCCGGGTCAGATCCTGGCCGACGCTGCTCTCGCCCCAGACCACCAGGTCCAGGTCCTGACCGGCCAGCCGCGCGGTCAGCTCCGCATCGCGGTCGAAGCGCTTCTCGTACCCGGAGACCACCCCCGGCTGGACCACCGCGACCCGCACCGTCCCGGCACGCTGGGGCTCCGGCGCCCACGCCCACACCCCGGCGGCCGTCGCGGCACACGCCCCGGCCGCCGTGCCGGCCACCGCCGCGTACCGCGCCCGGGGCAGGGCGATCAGCACCGCCAGCGCCGTGTTCACCGCCACGATCAGCCAGCTCACCAGCCACACCCCGCCGACCGAGGCCAGCCGCAGCGCCACCTCCACCTGCCACTGGCTCGCCCCCAGCAGCCCCCACGGCCCGCCCAGGTACTCCCAGGAGCGCAGCAGCTCCACCATCAGCCAGCCGGACGGCACCAGCACCAGCGCGGCGGCCACCCGGCCCGGGCCCGGCGCATCGTGCAGCAGCCGGTGCACCAGCCAGCCCCACGGCGCCCAGAGCAGCCCCATCAGCGCGGCGAGTACGAAGAGGAAGACGTGCAGGCTGGGCAGGAGCCAGTGGTGGACGGCGAGCATGAATCCCGCCCCGCCCAGCCAGCCGTCCAGCACCGCCCGCCGCGGCGTACCGGCCGACCGCACCAGCAGCAGCCAGGGCACCAGCGCGGCATACGCCAGCCACCACAGGGACGGTTCGGGGAAGGCGAGCGCGGGCAGCGCCCCCGCCACGACCGCGGCGCCGCCACGCGCCCACGGGGAGGCGAGCGGCCCGAGCGCGCCGGCCCGGTCCGCCGAACCCGTTCTCCGGGATGACGAGCCGGTTCGCTGAGCCGAGGTGAGCCCCGGGGACGAGCGGCGCCCCCAGCGCTTCCCGCGGTCGACCGGGATGGGCACGTCCCTCCTGCCTCCAAACTCCGCTGGTCACCAGTGTGCGCGACGGAAGCGATCACGCACAGGGCCTGGCACGGCCCGGGTCCTACCCCACCGGCGGCCGCTTCACCCCGCCTGGGGGGTGAGCGGCTGCTCGGCCCAGATGGTCTTGCCCCGGTGGCCGTACCGGCAGCCCCAGCGCGCGGTGAGCTGGGCGACGAGGAACAGACCGCGGCCGCCTTCGTCGGTGGTGAGCGCACGGCGCAGCCGGGGCTGGGTGTTGCTCGGGTCGGTCACCTCGCAGACCAGCACGTTCCCCCGGATGAGCCGCAGCCCGATCGGGCCGCCGGCATACCGGATGGCGTTGGTGACCAGCTCGCTCACCACGAGCTCGGTGGTGAAGGCGATGTCGTCCAGACCCCAGGCGGCGAGCTGCCGGCTCGCCGCCTCGCGGGCGTCCGCCACCGCGGCCGGGTCGGCGGGGAACTCCCAGTCCGCGGTGGACTCGGGCGCCACCGCCCGGGTCCGCGCGAGCAGCAGGGCGATGTCGTCGTGCGGCGGGCGGCCGCCGGCATCCGCCAGCAGCCCGGTGCCCGCCTCGTCCAGGGCGCGGTCCGGTCGGCAGTGCCTGGCCAGACGCTCCGTCAGCAGCCGCAGCGCCGCGGCCGGCTCCTCCGCCTCCCGCTCCACCAGCCCGTCGGTGAACATGGCGAGCACGCTGCCCGGCGCCAGATCGACCGTGGTCGTCTCGAAGGGCAGGCCGCCGACGCCCAGCGGCGGGCCGGGCGCGATCTCGACGACCCGCGCGGTGCCGTCCGGCCCGACCACCACCGGCGGCGGGTGCCCCGCGCCGGCGAAGGTGACCTGGCGGGAGACCGGGTCGTAGACCGCGTACAGAAAGGTGGTGCCCACCGCGTCCGGGACACCGGGCCCGGCCTCCCGGGCCAGCCGCAGCACCAGGTCCTCGACGTGGGTCAGCAGTTCCTTGGGATCCAACTCCAGATCGGCGAGGGTCTGGATCGCGGTGCGCAGCCGCCCCATGGTGGCGGTGGCGTGCAGCCCCTGGCCGACCACGTCCCCCACGACCAGGGCCACCCGCAGCGACGGCAGCGGGATCACGTCGAACCAGTCGCCGCCGACCCCGCCACCGGCCGGCTGGTAGATGCCCGCGGTCTCCGCCGCCGCGGTGTCCGTCACGGCCGGCGGCAGCAGACTCTGCTGGAGCGCGATCGCGGTCCGGTGCTCACGGGTGAAGCGCCGGGCGTTGTCGACGGTCAGGGCGGCCCGGGACGCGATCTCCAGAAGCAGCTCGGCGTCCTCCCCGTCGAACGGCTCGGGGCGCTCGATCCGCCAGGCCATCACCGTGCCCAGCATCAGGCCACGGGCGAACAGCGGCGCCACCGCGTGGGAGTGCCCGCCCGGCGGCACCAGCGCCTTGACCAGGTGCGGTTTGCCGAACTCGGCGATCACATGCTCCCGGTCGGTCACCACGGCGTGGCCCTGCTGCACCTGGCGCAGCAGCGGGAAGTCCGGGAGCCGGGGCACGATCGCGCCGCGGTCCAGGAAGCCGGGCGGCCAGACCCCGGAGGAGGAGGCGACCGCCACCCGGCGCAGCGGATGCTGCCGGCGGCCCAGCACCGTCGGCGGCTCCTCGCCCTCCAGCACCGCCGCGGCGATGTCCACCCCCACCAGATCGGCGAAGGCCGGGACCAGGACGTCCGCCACCTCCTGTGCGGTGCGGGTGACGTCGAGCGACCCGCCGATCCGGGTGGCGGCCTCGTTCAGCAGGTCCAGGTGGTCACGGGCCCGCTGCTGCTCGGTGATGTCCAAGAACGCGGAGGCGACGCCCGACGGCCGCCCCCGGCCGTCCTCCAGCCGGAACGCGGACAGTGCCACGGTGCGCCACTGCCCCGGGGATCCGGGCGGAGGGACCCGCTGCTGGTTGCCGAGCACCGGCATGCCCGTCCGGAGGACCTGCCGCAGGGTGCCCTCGATGCCCCCGGACGCCAGGACCTCCTCCAGCCCGGCCGCCGGCGGTGCCGTCCGGTCGCCGAACATCATCGCCGCGGTGGCATTGGTACGGACCGTCCGCAGGTCGGTGTCGTGGATCCCGACCCCGAACATGTCCTGGGCGAACAGCGCGCGCACGAAGGCCGTGCTCTGCTCCCACTCCGTGGCCCGCCGGGTCTCCACCGCCACCACCAGGGACTCGGTGGAGCCGTCCAGCGGCATGATCCGGAAGCTGACGTCGACCGTGCCGCCGGCCCCGTGCCGCAGCCGGGCCCGTCCGGACTCCGGGAATGCGCCCGCCGCCGCTGCCTCCGCCTCCGGGTCGGGGTCGGCCAGCAGCGCGCGCACCGGGCGACCGCAGACCTCCGCGGCCGGCAGCTGCAGCATCGCCGCCGCGGCGGCGGACCAGCGGAGCACCGTGCCGTCGGCGTCGAGTACGGCGGTCGCGACGGCATCGAAGAGACCCGCCCCGTCGCCGGGGCGCTCGATGCCTGCGTTGGCGCCCATCGTGCTCCTGGCTGGTGGGGGGCCTGTCCCCGCCGGGCAGATTGCTTCCCAGTATCAGGGAAGCCGGTCCCGCACGCCCAGGGGACGTATGGGACCGGCTTCATGGGAGACCGGTGGGAGACGACGGTCAGTCGGCGGCCTCGCCGGCGTGCGGGCTCAGCGCGTCGAAGCCCACCAGCCCGAAGATGAGCAGGCCGAGCAGGATGCGGTAGTAGACGAACGGCATGAAGCTCTTGGTGGTGATGAACTTCATGAACCACGCGATCACCGCGTAACCCACCACGAACGCGATGATCGTCGCGAAGATCGTCGGGCCCCAGGAGACGTGTCCGCTCTCCGAGGCGTCCTTGAGTTCGAAGAGGCCGGAGGCCAGCACCGCGGGGATCGCGAGCAGGAAGGAGTACCGCGCCGCGGCCTCCCGGGTGTAGCCCATCAGCAACCCGCCGCTGATGGTGGCGCCCGACCGGGAGACGCCGGGGATCAGCGCCATCGCCTGGCACACGCCGAAGATCAGGCCGTCCCGGACGTTCAGCTGCTGGAGCGTCTTGCGCTGCTTGACCGCCCGGTGGCGTCCGCCGGTCTCGTCACGCGCGGCCAGCCGGTCCGCGATGCCGAGCACGATGCCCATCACCACCAGCATGGTGGCGGTCACCAGCAGGTTGCGGAACGGACCCTCGATCTGGTCCTTGAGGGTGATGCCCAGCACGCCGATGGGGATCGAGCCGACGATCACCAGCCAGCCCATCTGGGCGTCGTGGTCGGAGCGCATGCTCTTGTTGACGAGCGAGCGGAACCAGGCCGAGATGATCCGTGCGATGTCCTTGCGGAAGTAGATGAGCACGGCGGCCTCGGTGCCGATCTGGGTGATCGCGGTGAACGCCGCGCCCGGGTCCTCCCAGCCGGAGAAGGCGGCGGTGAGCCGCAGATGTGCGCTGGAGGAGATCGGCAGGAACTCGGTCAGCCCCTGGACCAGTCCGAGGATGAAGGATTCGAACCAAGACATGAAAACTAGGCCATCCGAGAGGTGATCATGGCCTGACCGGTGAGCTCACAGGTCGGGGGCCGGTTGTGGGCAGCCGGACGAAGTGCGCGTTCGATCATGTGAGGAAGGGTGCGGCCTTACGCATGCTGAGCCTTTGCTGACGTGACTGACGGCGAGTCAGTTTCTCTGGATGGCTGGTGGCGCGGTAAACGGGCGGTGATCGCGCGCCAGTCGGGAGGCAGCGTAGCGCCCCTGCGGACGACGCGAGCCACAGCCCCCGGCACCGGAGCGCGGGGGAGGGGAGCAGGGAGGGGAGCGGCCGGGTCGGCTCGGCCGCTCCATGGCGGGGGAGGTAGCCGGCTCAGTGCTCGCGCGCCTGCGCCAGGCGGCCCCGCCTGCGCCAGGCCACGGCCAGCGCACCGGTCGCGGTGAGCATGATGAAGCCCACCGCCGCGAGGAAGACCGGCGAGGTGGGGGTGGCGGCCCGGCTGCCCGCCACCACGTACGCGGCGGTGTTCGGGACGCTGCCGAGCCCGGTCGCCAGCAGGAAGGGCAGCCAGCCCATGCGGGAGATCGCGGCGCAGTAGTTGGCCGCGGCGAACGGCACTCCGGGGAAGAGCCGCAGTGCGAGCATCGAGCGGAAGCCGTGCCGCGACAGCTGCCGGTCAGCCGCCGTCAGCCAGCGGCCGCGCACCAGCGGCCGCAGCGCGTCCTGCCCGAGCACCCGGCCGAGCCCGAAGGCGATCCCCGCGCCCAGCACGGTCCCCACCACCGCGCCCGGCAGCCCCGCCTGGGCGCCGAACAGCGCGCCCGCCGCCAGATTCAGCAGTGGTCGGGGCACCAGGGCCGCCGTGCACACGCCATAGGCGAGCGCGAACACCACCACGGCGCCACCGCCGGAGAGCCGCTCCGGCCAGCCGTCGGCGATCAGCCGGTGCGGCTGCCACACCAGCACGGCGCTCGCCGCGCCCGCCAGCAGTGCGACGAGCAGGGCCAGCCGCGACCAGGGCGACAGCAGCACGCGGGCCAGGCGCCGGGCCGGATTCTGGGTCGTGGCAGCGGGTTCGAGCACCGAAGGAGCGTATCCGACCCGGCCGCGAGCGGACCGGGAGTGCGGTGAGCTGCGACAGAAACCGGACATTCCGGCCCCGAAAACCATTCGCCCCCGGTCGGCCGTGGCGCCATGATCGACGGGATACCCCGGTACGCCTCGCGAAGCCGACGTCCGCGACCGCGGACGCGCCGAAGGCGGCCGTCCACCGCTCGGAGCCCGCGGCAGCCCGCCCGCCGGCCCCCAGCCGATCCCCGCGAAGACCTCGAAGAAGCCTTTTCGAAGCCCTCGAACGTCGTCGAGAGACCTCGAAGGAGCTCGCAGGGCCTCGCAGGGCCTGCAGGGCCTCGCAGGACCTCGGAAGACAGCGAACCCGCGAGCGGCGGGGCGGCGCGGTCGCCGAGGCGCTCACTCCGCACTCTCCGCACTCTCCGTGACCCCTTCGCCGCCCTGTCCGCCGCGGTCCGGCGGCTCCATCAGGAAGGAAACGCCCGGCATGTCGCCGCAGAGCTTCGTCCGCACCAAGCCCCACCTGAACATCGGCACCCTCGGCCACCTCGGCCACGGCAAGACCACCCTGACCGCCGCGATCACCAAAGTGCTCAGCGAGCGCGGATCCGGCCGTTACGTCCCGGTCGACCGGATCGACCGGTCCCCCGAGGAGCGGGTGCGCGGCATCACCATCCACCCCGCGCAGCTGGAGTACGAGACCGGCACCCGGCACTACGCCCACACCGACCTGCCCGGCCATGCCGATCTCATCAGCGACATGGTCGCCGGCGCGGCCCGGCTCGACGGCGCGATCCTGGTCGTCTCCGCGGCCGACGGCATCATGCCGCAGACCGCAGAACACATGCTGCTCGCCCGGCAAGCCGGTGTCGACCACATCGTCGTCGCACTCAGCAAGGCCGACACCGGGGACCGGGAGCACTGCGGCCAGGTCGAGCGGGAGGTCCGCGAGCTGCTGTCCGCGCACGGATATCCCGGACCGACCACCCCCCTGGTCCATGTCAGCGGGGTGCGGGCGCTGGACGGCGACCCGCGCTGGACCGGGGCCGTCGAGGCACTGCTGGACGCCGTCGACACCTTCGTGCCGACGCCGACGCGCTCCCTCCACGGGCCGTTCCTGCTCGCGGTCGACGGCGTGACGCACACCGCGGGGCGCGGCACGGCCGTCACCGGCGTCGTCGAACGCGGCACCGTCCGGCCCGGCGACCGCCTCGACCTGCTCGGCGGCGCGACCGGGCAGCCCGTCCGGACCACGGTCGGCGAGGTCGGGATGTCCGGCAGGCCGATGGAATTCGCGCAGGCCGGTGACCCGGTGGCGCTGCTGCTGGAGGCGGTGCCGCCCAGCGCGGTGCGCCGCGGCCAGGTCGCGGTGGCCGCGGGCAGTGCCGTGGCCCATCGCCGTTTCACCGCCCGGGTGTCGCTGGGCTCCGCGGGGGAGGGCGGGCCGCACCGCCTGGCGTCTCCCGGCCGGCGCATGCGCTTCCACATCCGTACGGCCGACGTCCCTGGTGCCGTCCACCTCGGCCATCGCCGGACGGCCCGGCCGGGCGGCGGGGTCACCGTCCCGGTCGAGCTGGACCACGGACTGCCCCTGGAGCCGGGGCTCGGCTTCGCGATGCGCCAGGGCGGGGTGACGGTCGGCGTGGGGACCGTGCTGACGGTCACGGAGGACTGACCCAGTACGGGAGGACTGACCCGGTCGAGGAAGGGCCCGGCCCGGGAGGGGCGACCCGCGGGCCGCCGGTACGGTCACCGCACCGAGCGCGGTCACAATATGAGGGTGACAGAGCCGATACCCGTGAGCCGGGCCGTGGACTGCGGCACCGCCAAGCTGATGCCGGATGTGGACCGGGAGCGGGCCTGGCTGCTCACCGTGGACGGCGCGCCCCAGTCGTATGTGGACCTCGACGACCCCACGCACCTGGAGTTCGAGTACGCGCGCCGGCTGGCGCACGTCATCGACACCATGGCGGCCGAGCGCGCCCCGCTGGACATCCTCCACCTGGGCGGCGGGGCCCTCACCCTGCCCCGCTATGCCGCGGTCACCCGGCCGGGCTCGCGCCAGCAGGTGATCGAGGCCGATCGCCGGCTGATCGAGCTGGTCGCCGAGCACCTGCCGGTGGAGCCCGGATCCGGGATCGCGGTGCGCGCGGCGGACGCCCGTACCGCACTGGAGGAGGCGCCGCCTGCCGGCGTCGACCTGATCATCGCCGATGTCTTCGGCGGCTCCCGGGTGCCCGCCCATCTCACCTCGGTCGAGTACGCCCGGGCCGCGGCCCGGGCGCTGCGGCCCGGCGGCCTGTACGCGGCCAACCTCGCGGATGGCGCCCCCTTCGCCTTCCTCCGCTCCCAACTGGCCACCTTCCGCGCCGCCTTCGCGCATCTGTGCCTGATCGCCGAGCCCGCCATGCTGCGCGGGCGCCGTTTCGGCAACGCCGTGCTGGTGGCCGCGCAGACGGAGCTGCCGGTGCATGCCCTGGCCCGCCGGACGGCCGCCGACGTCTTCCCGGCGCGGGTCGAGTACGGCCCGCAGCTGGAGCGGTTCGCCGCCGGTGCCGCGCAGGTCACGGACGCGGCGGCGGTGCCGTCCCCGCAACCGCCGGGTGGGGCGTTCAGCGTCGGCTGAGGACCAGAAGCTGGGTCAGGAAGCGGGGTCAGGAGGCCCGCTTCAGCGGGCGCAGCGAACTCATGATCTTCTTGATCGTGGCGTCCGGCACCTCGTCCTTGACGCCCTTGGCGGCGTAGAGCACCCACGTCGCGAAGTCACCCTCGGTGTCGGTGTAGCTGACCGCGAACGCCTTGCCGTCCGTGCTGCACTTGTTGCTCTTCTTCACCCCGGTGACGACGGCCTTGGCCGCGTAGCCCGAGAGGCCGTGATCGCTTTTGAACGGCTTCACCTCGGACCGGACCAGCCGCAGATCACCGGTCCGGCCCTGGTCGTACGCGGCGAACGCCCAGTTCAGAGCCTCGCTCTTGGCGGCCTCGGCCTGTGTGCCGGCGCCTTGCGCGCCCTTGGTGCCGGTGCCCGCCAGGGCCGTGCTGTCCTCGTAGCCGTCCTTGTGCTTGTAGGTGCAGTAGTCCTCGTCGGCATACGCGGGGGAGGACATCGCGACGAGCGACTTCAGGCCGGACTTGTCCTTGTCGTCGGAGAACCCCGTGGACCAGCTGGAGCCCTTGACCGTCCAGCCCGGGGGCACGTCGAAGGCGCTGTGCCGCTTGGGGTTGACCACCACCTGCCAGCCGGGGATGACGGGGTCGATGTCCGTCTCCTCGCCGCCGCCGGTGCGCGGATTGTCGTCCTCCGGGACGACGGTGTCCTCGGTCGCGGGCGGCTGGGACGACGGCGTCGAGGTCCGGCGGGCACCCGGCGCCCCGCTCTTCCCGCCGTCGTCCTTGCCGAGGACGACGACACCGGTCACCACGGCCGCGGCGACGACGGCGACCGCCGCGACGATGGCGAGGGTGGCGGTGCGCTTCCTGCCGCCGCGCGGCGGCTTGGGCGGACCCGGCGGGCCGGCCGGTGCCTGCCAGCCCGCCGCCCCGGGGCCCCACCCGCCGGGCTCCTGGTACGGGTTCGGCTGCAGAGGCTGCTGAGGGTGCGGCGGCTGCTGATACGGGTTTGGCTGCTGAGGCTGCTGCGGCTGCTGGTAGGGACCCGGCGCCGGGTGGGCTCCGGCGTGCGGGAAGCCAGGCGGTGGATACCCCGGCGGCTGGTATCCCGGCTGTTGATAGGGGTTCTGGTCCTGCGGGTTCTGCCCGCCCCCGGGCGGCTGCTGTCCTGGCCACATGGGCAACAACCCTAGAGCGGGGGCCGGCGGGCGGACATGCCCACCCTTCCCCCCAGACGCTACTGACTGGTAACTTTCGGGTATGTCAGAGAACCAGCCGTCGATCGGCGAGTTGCTTGCCGCCACCGTTCCGATGGTGCGCACCCTGAACCTGGAGTTCGTCGAGACCTCGACCGAGCGTGCCGTGCTGCGCCTGCCCGACCAGCCGGACTTCCACAACCACGTCGCGGGGCCGCACGCGGGCGCCATGTTCACGCTCGCCGAGTCCGCCAGCGGTGCCATCGTGCTCGCCGCCTTCCAGGACCAGCTCTCGCGCGCCGTGCCGCTCGCCGTGCGTGCCGAGATCGGCTACAAGAAGCTCGCCAAGGGCCCGGTCACCGCGACTGCCGAGATCGGTCGCCCGGTCGCCGAGGTGGTCGCCGAGCTCGACGCCGGACAGCGCCCCGAATTCCCCGTGAACATCGCCATAACCCGCGAGGACGGCGCGGTCACCGGCGAAATGTCCATCACCTGGACGCTCCGCCCCAACTCCTGACGTCCGCCCGCACCTCCCGACGTCCTCGCGACGTCCTCCTTCCACCGTCGGCCGGGGCCCATCGCGCCCCGGCCGACGTGCGTCCCGGCCCCAGGGAACGACGCCCATCCCGGCACGACCGCGACGCCCATTCCCGGCGCGGGCAGGCCAGCGGGTGGAATGTGCACGCCGTTGCCGGGACGGCTCGGCGAGTCAACCCACCCCCGCTCATCGATGCCCGAACACTGGTCACGGCCGTGCCCCGCACGCCACCAGCGCGACCCCTTTCGATGAAGGAGTGCCGGCCCATGACCGACGCCGTGACCCGCAGGTCCGCGATCCGACTCCTGGGCGGCGCGATCTCCGTCGCCACCGCGGCGACCGGCGGCCTGAGCGGGACCGGCGACGCCCAGGCGGCCGAGCCGGACCACCCCGACCCGCTGCGCGCCCCCCGCCCCGCGGACCGGGCACGCGTCGACGCCCTCCTCGACCGGCTGACCCTGGACGAGAAGATCTCCCTGCTGCACGGCGCCACCGACCCCGCACCCCTCGGCCAGGCCGGATACGTGCCCGGAGTGCCCCGACTGGGCATCCCGCCGCTGCGGCTCGCCGACGGGCCCGCCGGCGTCCGGGTCACCGCCCACGCCACCGCCCTGCCCGCCCCCGTCATGCTCGCCTCCGCCTTCGACCCCGAGCTGGCCCGCGAGTACGGGCGCACCATCGGCCGCGAGGGCAGGGCCCTGGGCCAGGACGTGCTGCTGTCGCCGATGGTCAACCTCATCCGCACCCCCTACGCCGGGCGGAACTTCGAGACCTTCACCGAGGACCCGCTGCTCGCCGCCGACCTGGTCGCGGCCGAGATCGGCGGCATCCAGGGCGAGGGGCTGATCGCCACCGTCAAGCACTTCGCGGCGAACAACCAGGAGTACCAGCGGGAATCGATCAATGTGATCGTCGACGAGCGGACCCTGCACGAGACCGAGCTGCGCGGCTTCGAGGCCGCGGTCGACGCCGGGGTCGGCGCCGTCATGGGCGCGTACAACAAGGTCAACGGCGACTTCGCCTGCCAGAGCCGCAAGCTGCTCACCGAGGTGCTGCGCGACCGCTGGCGCTTCACCGGCTGGGTGATGACCGACTGGTTCGCCGCGCACGGCACCGCCCCCGCCATCGCGGCCGGGCTCGACATGGAGATGCCCGACGGCCGGTTCTTCGGCGCCGCGCTGAAGGAGGCCGTGGCCGACGGCCGGGTCCCGCAGGCGCTGGTGGACCGGTCGGTACGCCGGCTGCTGACCGTCCTGGACCGCTTCCGGCTGCTCGACGGCCGCGCCCGGCCCCGCCCCCGCCGCGACCCGGCCGCCGGCGCCCGCACCGCGCTGAAGGTCGCCCTCGCCGGCGCGACCCTGCTGCGCAACGAACGCGCCACCCTCCCGCTCACCGGCGCGGCCGCGCGCAGCATCGCCGTCATCGGCCCCACCGGCGCGGTGCCCTTCGTCAGCGGCGGCGGCAGCGCGCATGTCGTCCCCGACCGCGCCGCCGGCCCGCTGGACGCCATCCGGGCGCGCGCCGGGAACAGCGCGCGGATCGGCTACGCGCTCGGCGAGGACATCTACGGCAAACCCCTGCCGTCCGGCGCGCTGGCCCCCACCGCCGACCTCGACGCGCACCGGGTCCCGGCCGGCCGCACCTGGAGCTACGAGGGCACCCTCACCGTCCCCCGCGCCGAGGAATGGATCTTCGTCATCCACTACTCCGGCCAACGCCCCCAGGTCCAGCTCGACGGAGCCGAACTCTTCCCCGTGCTGCCCGGCGTGCGGGAGCAGTTCACCGGCGGCCTGACCAGCCATACCCCCGACGGCCTGACCGTGCGCCGCAGGACCCTCCCCCGGCTCGCGGCCGGCCCGCACCGGCTGCGGATCACCGCCCGCGGCGGGGCCCGGGGCCAGACCTTCCGGCTGCGCCGCATCACCACCGCCACCCGGGCCGCCGACCTCGACGAGGCGGTGCGCGCCGCCCGGGCCGCGCACGCCGTGGTGCTCTTCGCCTACGAGGACGCGACCGAGGGACAGGACCGCACCACCCTCGCGCTCCCCGGCCACCAGGAGGCCCTGATCGAGGCGGTCACCGCGGTCAATCCGCGCACCACCGTGGTCCTGAACACCTCTTCCTGCACCTCGATGCCCTGGCTGGCCCGCACCGGCGCGGTGCTCCAGATGTACTACCCGGGGCAGGAGGGAGCGGCGGCCACCGCCGCGCTGCTCTTCGGCGACGCCGACCCCGGCGGCAAGCTCACCCAGACCTTCCCGGTCTCCGACCGCCGGCACCCGCTCGCCGGGGACCGGCTGCGCTATCCCGGCGTCGCCGGACGCCAGGAGTACACCGAGGGCATCCACCTCGGCTACCGCTGGTACGACGCCGAGGACGCCGAGCCGCTCTTCCCCTTCGGCCACGGCCTGTCGTACACCACCTTCGGCTACTCCGGGCTGCGGCTGGCCGCGCGGGACCGCGGGCTCGATGTGAGCTTCACCATCCGCAACACCGGCCGGCGCACGGGCGTGGAGGTGGCCCAGGTCTACCTCGGACCCTCCGCGCACCTCGACCTGGACCAGCCGGTCCGCGCCCTGGCCGGCTACCGGCGCGTCGAGCTGCGGCCCGGTGAGGCACGCCGGATCCGGATCCGCGTCACACCGCGGTCGCTGTCCTCCTGGGACGATGGCAGGCACGCCTGGGTGCTCGGCACCGGGCGGCGCAGGGTCGAGGTCGGAGCCTCCGCGCGCGACCTGCGGCTGCTCGGCACCGTCCGAGTGCCCGCCGGCATCGAGTAGGCTTCCCCACCGTGTGCCTACGGCCGGCGTGCACGGGGGCAGAAGATCGTCAAGGGGAGGAACCGGCGTGGACATCGAAGCGTGGCTGGAGACCGTACCCGCGGTAAGCGTGTATCTGATCGTGGGTCTGGTCATCGGTCTGGAGAGCCTCGGCATCCCGCTGCCCGGTGAGATCATCCTGGTCACAGCGACGCTGCTGGCGGCCTCCCAGGACCACATCAACCCCTACATCCTCGGCGGCGCCGCGATCGCGGGCGCGGTCATCGGCGACTCCATCGGCTATCTCATCGGCCGCAAGGGAGGCCAGCCGCTGCTCAACTGGCTGGGCCGCAAATTCCCCAAGCACTTCAGCCCCCACCACGTCGCGACCGCCGAACGCTCCTTCCAGAAGTGGGGCATGTGGGCGGTCTTCGTCGGCCGTTTCATCGCGCTGCTGCGGATCTTCGCGGGCCCGCTCGCCGGCGTGCTGCGCATGCCGTACTGGAAGTTCGCCATCGCCAACGTGCTCGGCGGCATCGTCTGGGCCGGCGGCACCGTGGCCGTCATCTACTCGGTCGGCAAGGTCGCCGAGGACTGGCTCAAGCGCTTCTCCTGGATCGGCCTGGTGGCCGCCGTGCTCTTCGGTCTCGGGTCCTTCCTGGTGATGAAGCGGCGGGCGAAGAAGGCCGCCGAGGCGCAGGCGGAGGCCACGGTGGCGGAGGGCGACGAGCCGGCCGGACCGGCGCCGGTCGCCGCCGGCGACTGACCGGCGACCGCACCCACCGAACCGGCCACACCGGCCACACCGGCCGCATCGGGTCGCGGCGGCCGCATCGGGTCGCGGCGGCAGGAGAATGGCTCCATCGAACGCGCCGCACCGCACCGCGGCGTGGGAACGGGGGATCGAGATGGCACAGCGTGCGCTGATTTCGGGCGTGGGTGGCAAGGAACCGGAGATCGCCCCGGAGGCGTTCACCGCGCCCACGTCGGTGGTCATCGGCGAGGTCACCATGGCCGCCGGATCGAGTGTCTGGTACCACGCCGTGCTGCGCGCCGACTGCGGCCCGATCGTCCTCGGTGCCGACAGCAACATCCAGGACAACTGCACCGTGCACGTGGACCCGGGCTACCCGGTCACCGTGGGGGAGCGCGTCTCGGTCGGGCACAACGCCGTGCTGCACGGCTGCACGGTCGAGGACGACGTACTGATCGGCATGGGCGCCACCGTCCTCAACGGCGCGCACATCGGGGCCGGCTCTCTGATCGCGGCGCAGGCCCTGGTCCCGCAGGGGATGCGGGTGCCGCCCGGTTCGCTGGTCGCCGGGGTGCCCGCCCGGGTCAAGCGGGAGCTGACCGATGAGGAGCGCGAGATGATCTCGCTCAACGCCGCGATGTACCTGGGCCTGGCCAAGGACCACCGCGAAGCCCACCAGGACTGAGCCCGCGCCGCCCGCCGCCGGGCCGGATTCTCCCGCGTGCCCCCGGGCCCGGCCTCCCCGCGCGCCTCCGGCGCCCGGTCTCCCCGCCTGTATCCGGCTGGGGTTTTCCCTGCTCGGCCCATCCCTCGTTTCCCCTGCCCGCCGCCGCGCGCCGCCGCAGGTGGGGATACGGTGTGCGGGTGCCGAAAAACCGGAACGTGTTCTCATCGCTCGCCGCCGCGCGCCGCCGGGCCGTCTCCCGTGCGGTGCATCGCGGCTGGCAGTGGATGCGTGACGCCGGCGCGGTGACCGCCGAGCGCCCGGGCCCGTACCGCTTCGGCCGGATCGGAGCGGGCACCCGGCTCGCCTTCCCGCTGGGCACCGTCTTCGGCGAGCCGTGGATGGAGCTGGGCGAGCACTGCATCATCGCCGAGCAGGTCACCCTCACCGCGGGCATGATGCCCGGTCTCGACCTCGGCCCGGAGCCGGTGCTGCGCCTGGGCGACGGGGTGGTGCTGGGCCGTGGCAGCCATGTGGTGGCCTCCCGCCCGGTGGTGATCGAGCGCGAGGTGTTCTGCGGCCCGTACGTCTACATCACCTCCGACAACCACTCCTACGACGACCCCGAGCAGCCGGTCGGCAAGCAGTGGCCGCGCAGCGCCCCGGTGACCATCGGCGCCGGCAGCTGGCTGGGCGCGGGCGCGGTGATACTGCCCGGCGCCCGCCTGGGCCGGAACGTCGTGGTCGCGGCCGGTGCCGTGGTCCGCGGCGAGGTGCCCGACCACGCGGTGGTGGCCGGCGCGCCGGCCAAGGTGGTGCGCCGCTGGGACGCGCGGACGGGCTGGCAGCCGCCGCTGCGCACCCCGGCGCCGGTACCGATACCGGAAGGGGTCACCCCGCAGCAGCTGCTGGCCCTCGGCGATCTCGACGATCTCGCCGAGCCGGACGGCGCGGGCGACCCGGGCATGACTCGGGCATGACCCGGGCGTGACCCGGACTGAGCTCTCAGCCGCCGGAGGCGAGAAGCACCGTGCCGACCAGTGCCAGCCCGGCACCCGCGGTCTGCAGGGCGCGCAACCGCTCCTGGAGCACCCCGCGCGCGGCGAGCGCCGTCACCACCGGGTAGAGCGAGGCCAGCACCGCCGCCACGGTCACCGGGCCGTGCTGGGCGGCTATGGAGTACGTGCCGTTGGCCGCGACGTCCGCGAGCCCGACGAAGGCGAGTGCCGGTATGGCGCTCCGCAGCGCCGCGGTGCCCCCCTCGGGCAGCGCCGGGGCACCGCGCCGCACGGAGGCGTACAGCGCCGCCCCGCCGATGGCCACATTGCACAGCCGCTGCACGAACAGGGCGAGGAACAGCCCGGTCACCGTGGAGGACGCCTCGGCGATCAGGGAGATCACCGCGCCGAAGCCGAGGGCGGATCCGATGGTCAGGAGCATGGTCTCCCGCTGCACCGGGGCTCCGCCGAACTTGGCCCCGCCCGCCATCAGCACGCCGGCGACCGCGACCGCCATGCCCGCGCCCTGGAGCATCCCCAGGCGCTCTCCGGCGACCAGCCCGACCCCCACCGGGACCGCGACCGTGCCCAGCGACGCGACCGGCGAGACGACCCCCATCGGGCCGAGCGAGAGCGCGCGGTAGAAGGCGAGCATCGCCGCCGGGCCCACCACGCCCGCCAGTACCGCGAACCCCAGCTCGGGGCCGGCCTCGGTCCAGCCACCGGTGGCCACGACGATGGCGCCGAGCACCACGACCGCCAGGGTCTGCGAGACCACCACCACGGTGAGCGCCGGGGTACGGCGTGTCAGCAGCCCGCCACCGAAGTCGGCCAGCCCCCAAAGGAGGCTGGTGGCCAGAGCGAAGAGTGCTGTCATGGGAGAACCTCGCCGTACAGTGTGATGGACGCTGGAGTCCAGCACACCGTAGTGCAGTCAAATGAACTCCGCCATTCAATATATTCGACGACAGATCGGCTAAGGATTCCGGATCGTGACGGACCTCGATCAGCTCACCCAGTCGCTCGCCCGCAACCTCAAGCACTGGCGGGCCGAGCGCGGCTACACCCTTGACGCCCTCGCCGCTCGCTCCGGAGTCAGCCGCGGCATGATCATCCAGATCGAGCAGGCCAGGACCAACCCGAGCGTCGGCACCACGGTCAAGCTCGCCGACGCGCTCGGCGTGAGCATCACCACCCTCCTCGACTACGAGAAGGGCCCGCGCGTCCAGCTGGTGCCCGCCGATCAGGCGGTGCGGCTGTGGTCCACCGAGGCGGGCAGCTCCACCACCCTGCTCGTCGGCGCCGAAGCGCACGGCCCGCTGGAGATGTGGCGCTGGCGGCTGATGCCCGGCGACGGCAGCGCCTCGGACCCGCACCCCGCCGGCACGGTCGAGATGCTCCACGTCACGGCGGGCGAGCTGACCCTCGTCGTGGACGGCGAGGAGTACACCATCCCGGCCGGGGCCTCGGCGAGCTTCGAAGCGGGCGCGCCGCACGCCTACCGCAACGACGGCACCGAGACGGTGGAGATGACCATGACCGTCTCCGTCCCGCCCGCACGCTGAGACGCCCCCCTGCCCTGCCCGGCGGGCTGTTAGCTTGTCGGTCATGAGCACGCCCATGGATGCCTTCGAGGACGTACGGCCCGCCATCGAACACCTCGACCTGCTGGCGGCGCCGGTGGCCGCCGCGCTCCGCGACTGGCGCGGCTCGGTGCCCGTGGAGCAGGTGCTGTACGCGGACACCGACCCCGACAAGGCCGACACGGCCGTCCTGGTCGAGAACTACGGCCCCTGGCTGCTGGAGCAGTCCGCCAACTGCGTCGTGGTCGCGGGCAAGCGCGGCGGTGAGGTCAGCCTGGTCGCCTGTTTGGTCCTCGCGCACACCCGGCTCGACGTCAACGGCGTGGTCCGCCGCCAACTGGGAGCGCGCAAGGCGTCCTTCGCTCCGCGGGAGACGGCGATCGAGGGCAGCGGCATGGAGTTCGGCGGCATCACCCCGATCGGTCTGCCCGCCGAGTGGCCGCTGCTGGTGGACGCCGCCGTCGCCGACACACCGTACGTGCTCATCGGCAGCGGCAGCCGCCGGGGGAAGCTGATCGTGCCCGGCAAGGCGCTGGCCGAACTCCCGGGTGCCACCGTGCTGGAGGGGCTCGGCGGCTGAGCGCCCGGGAGCCGGTGCCTCACGGCTCACACCGGTTCGGGTTGCGGTTCCGGACGACTCACACCGGTTCGGGTTGCGGTTCCGGCTGCCGCGCCGGCGCGGCCTTCGGTTCCCACATCCTGGTCAGCCGCATGTAGCCGTAGATCACCGAAGCCATCGCCAGAATGAGGAGGGGCCCGAACAGCCACGGCTGTTCGGCCATTTCCATCGGGAGATAGCGATAGGACGCCAGCAGCGCGGCGAAGACCGCTGTGCCGTAGGCGACCAGCTGGATTCCGGACTTGTCCCAGCCGCGGTCGAACGAGCGCAGAGCCGCCTCGATCGTGAGCGCGAAGACCACTCCGGCAACGAGATCCACGCCGTAGTGGTAACCGAACCCCAGCGTCGCGCCGAGCGTGGCCGTCAGCCAGAACGTCCCCGCGTAGCGCAGCACGCGCGGGCCGGTGCGGGTGTGGATGAAGATCGCGATGGCCCAGGCGGTGTGCAGGCTGGGCATGCAGTTGCGCGGGGTGAGCGCGTCGTAGGGCACCGGGTGCGGGGTGGTGAGCGCCGGCGGTGTGTGCGGCCACAGGTTGCTCACCGCCCACTGCACGCCGCCGGTGCCGGAGGTGCCCGGGCCGTAGGCGAAGATCGGTCCGACCACGGGGAAGATCATGTAGATGGCCGGGCCGAGGAGGCCGATGACCAGGAACGTGCGCACCAGATGGTGGCGCGGGAAGCGGCGCTCGCTCGCCACGTTGCGCAGCTGGTACAGCGCGACGACGACCGCGGCCACCGCGAGTTCGGCGTAGACCCAGTCGAGGAGATGGGTGCCGACCGGGGCGGTCGCCTCGAGGATCCGGCCCGCCACCCACGATGGGTTGCCCAGCGCGTGATCGGCGGTCGCCACATACGGGTCGAGGACCGTCGGGTGGGTCTTCGCGGTGATGAGCAGCCAGGCATCGCCGGTCTTGCGGCCGGTCCACAGCAGCAGGCCCAGCCCCACGCCCTTCAGCAGCAGGGCACGTTCGGCGCCGGTGCGGCGCGTGACAGCGATGACCGCACAGCCCAGCATCACCCACAGCGCGCCATTGCCGAAGGTGTGGCCGTCGGGCGCCTTGGCGTCGACCGCCCACCGCACCAGGGCGAAGACGACGTCGATGCCGATCGCGACACCAGCCGCGATGAACCGCTGCCGCCAGGTGAGCACCACCATCATCAACGCCATGCCGGCGTACAGCGGGCCCGGTTTGGGTGCGAATATCAGCTCTTCCGCCTGGGTGGTCACCGGCCCCGGTACGCCGGAGTGTCGCGCGACGAGCTCCAGAGCGATGAGGAATCCGAGGGTCGCCACACCCGCCGTGGCCCACAGGATCGCCCGTGGCTGACGCCACGCGGCGAAATTGATTCTGCTGATTATTCGCAAAGACACCCCCGATACTATAGGCATCAATTGCTTGATCGATTTGCGGGGTCTTAGTTAAAGAAGCCCGCTTTTATGCCGCATGGTGCGGTTTCTCCGGCGAAGGGCAGGCGTACCACCGCGCTCCGCGGACGTCGGCGGCGGATCTCGACCGGCTCAGCCGAGCCGGGGTATCTCGATGGCCGGGCAGCGGTCCATCACCATCTCCAGGCCCGCCTCGCGGGTGCGCCGCCACGCCTCCTCGTCGATCACCCCGAGCTGGAACCACACCGCCTCGGCCCCGATCGCCACGGCCTCGTCGGCGACGCCGCCGGCCAGGTGGGAATTGACGAAGACGTCCACGACGTCGACGTCGAAGGGGATCTCGGACAGCGACGCGTAGCCCTTCTCGCCATGCACCGTCTCGGCCTTCGGGTGCACCGGCACGATCCGCTTGCCGTACCGCTGGAGGACCTGGGCCACGCCGTACGCCGCGCGCCGCTGGTTGGAGGAGAGACCCACGATCGCCCAGGTGTCGCCGAGCTCGGTGAGGATCCTGCGCACCGTCGCCGGATCGCCGTACATGTCTGCCTCCTGGGCGTGCCGAAAAGCGTTTGTGTCCTGCACAACAGGCGTCGGCTCCCCGGGATTCCCCTCCCCTCCGGCCTACGATATGCGCACGAGGAGGGGAGGACCATGCGACGGCTGGGCGATCTGGAAGCCGAGATAATGGACCGGTTGTGGCGTTGGCAGCGGCCCACCACGGTGCGCGAGGTGGTCGACGACATCAACAAGACTCGTCCGGTGGCCTACACCACGGTGATGACGGTGGCGGACATCCTGTACCGCAAGGGCTGGCTGAGACGTCACAAGACCGGCCGCGCCTGGGCGTACGAGCCGGTGCGCAGCCGCGAGGACTACACCGCCGGCCTCATGCAGGACGCCCTCGGCCGCAGTGAGGACCGTCCGGCAGCCCTGCTGCGCTTCGTGGAGCACATGTCCGCGGAGGACTTCCAGGCGCTGGACGCCGCACTGCGCACGGTCGGTCTGCCGGGGACGGACGAGACGGCCGGCCGTGGCGGCGGACGCCGGTGAGCCATCACATCGTTCCGCCGCTGGCCATCGCCCTCCTCGCCGGGCTGGTCTTCCCCGTTCTGCTGGCCCGGGCCGGCTGGGTCCACTGGGCACCGCGTCTCGCCGTCGGCACCTGGGGAGTCCTGGGGCTCGCCTTCACCACCGGTCTCGCCCTGAGCCTTCTGCAGTTGCTGCTGCCGCACGGCAGCGGTCACCGGCTGGCGCAACGCGTCGAGAGCTGCGTCCCCTGGGACGGGCAGGGATGCCGGGTCCCGGGCCGGCCCGAGCTGCCGGCACTGTCACTAGCGGAGTTGTCCGCGGTGGCGGCCGCGGCCGGAGTGCTGCTGGTGCCGGGTGTGATGTTCTGCCAGGAGCTGCTACGCGCCCGGAGGCGGCGCGTCGAGCACGCGCGAGGGCTCCGGCTGGTCGGCCGGCCGGACGCCGGTCTGCGGGCGACCGTGGTGGAGCACGAGGTGCCGGTCGTCTACTGCCTTCCCGGGCGCGCCCCCCAGGTCGTCGTGACCACCGGGGCGCTGCACACCCTCACCCAGGCGCAGCTGTCCGCCGCGCTCCGGCACGAGCAGGCGCACATCACCGGCCGCCACCATGTGGTCATCGCGGCCGTCGAGGGGTTCGGACGGGTCTTCCGCCGGCTCCCGCTGACCCGGCTGGCGCGCTCCCAGGTCCCGTTGCTGCTGGAGATGACCGCCGACGACCACGCGCTGCGCCACTGCTCGCGCGATGAACTGGCCACGGCGCTGTACTCCATGGCGGCCGCCCGCCCCACGGTCAAGACGGCGTTCGCCGCCGGCGGGCCGTCCACGGCCATCCGCATCCGGCGACTTCTCACCCGGCGCAGCGGTGGCCATCCCGTCCTGCACGGTGTGCTGACCGTGGGGCTCGCGGTGTGCACGGTGGTCCCGCTGGCCACGGCGTGCTGCTTCTTCTACCGGTGACCCCGGTTCTACCGGGGCCCCGGGCGGTCACCGGTGACCTGGCCGGTCAGCGGTGACGCAGGCGGTCGGTGAGGAGGTCCGCGACGAGGCCGGCGATGTCCTGGCCGGCCTCGGTCAGGAAGAAGTGCCCGCCGGGGAAGACGTCCAGGGTGCAGTCGCCGGTGGTGTGGCGGCGCCAGGCGGCCGCCTCCTCGATGCTCACCCTGGGGTCGTCCGCACCCGTCAGTACGGCGATCGGGCAGCTCGGTTCGGGCCCCGCCCGGTGCCGGTAGGTCTCGATCGCCCGGTAGTCGACGCGCACCGCGGGCAGGAACATGCGCCGCAGGCCCGGATCGGCGAGCAGTTCCGGCTCGGTGCCGCCCAGCAGCCGCAGATCGGCCGCCAGCCCCTCGTCGTCCTTCAGATGGGTGTACTCCTCGCGGTGGCGGCAGGGCGCTCTGCGGCCCGAGGCGAAGAGCAGGACCGGAGGCGAGGCGGCCTCGTGCTCCAGGTGCCTGGCCACCTCATAGGCGACCACCGCGCCCATGCTGTGGCCGAACAGCGCCAGCGGCCGCTCGTCCAGCAGCGGTACCAGGGCCTGGACGAACCGGCGCGTCAGCTCGGCGATATCGTCGATTCCCGGCTCACTCCTGCGGTCCTGGCGGCCCGGGTACTGCACCGCCAGCACCTCCACCGCCGGGGCGAGCGCCTGGGCCAGCGGGAAGTAGAAGCCGGCCGCCCCGCCGGCGTGCGGAAAGCACAGCAGGCGCACCGGCGAGTGCTCCCCGGTGCGGAAGCGCCGGATCCACCGGGTGTCGGTCGGAACGCGTCCGCTCATGGGCCGCTCACCGCGGCGGGGCCCGACCAGTCGTCGCCCGGGTCGGCCAGCCGGTGGAGCAGGTCCTCGTAGGAGCGGAGCATGTCGTCCATCAACCCCTCGGGGAACAGCTCGTCCACGGCGTCCCAGGCCAGCCGCACCGACCCGTCCTCAAGCCGGTACACCTGGTGGTCGAGCCAGACCTGCGGGGTCTGGGAGAGCATCCAGCTCCACTCGCCCAGCTCCGCCTGGACCTCGGGGCGGACGAAGGGGGAGCCGAGGTTGCACGCGAACACCACCGGGGCACCGACACGCTTCCCGCCGTGGGCGCGGCGCAGGTCCTGAAGGACGTTCAGCGTGGAGTACTGGGCGTGCGAGACGTTTTCCTGGAGCTGGCGTTGCAGGTCCCGGACGCGCCGCGCGAAGGGAGCCGGCTGCCGGGCGTCCACGCTGAGCAGCACCAGGTTGGTGAAGTCGGCGACCAGGTCGCCCACCGACGGATCCAGCGGCTGCCGGTCGAACAGCGGCACGTTGAGCAGGAAATGCCGGTCCTCGCTCCACGCCGCCAGCACCTCCGCGTAGGCGGTCGCGAGCACCATGGCCGCGGTCAGCCCGTGTTCGCGCGCCCGCCCGGTGATGCGCTCCCACTCCGCGGAGCCGAGCAGGAAGTCGCGCCGCGAGAACCTCGGCGCGGTGACCTGCTCCGGGGGCGCTGCCAGCGGAAGGCGCGGGCCGGACGTGGGGAGTTCGGCGAGCCGGCCGCGCCAGTACTCCCGGGCGACCGCCAGGGGGCTGCCCGCCTCGCCCGGGGCGCCGCACCAGGCCCGGTAGTCCTCCAGGTACTGCGCGAATCCATAGGCCGGCGGCGGTGCGAGCCGCTCGGGGTCCTGGTAGGTGGTGGCGAGATCCGCGAGTACCAGTTCGATGCTGGCCACATCGGCCACCAGCAGATCGATGTTGACGTGGATCCGGGTCCGGCCGCCGGGCAGCAGTGACAGCTGCACGTCGAACACCTCGCCGGCGGCGACGTCCAGGAGCCGGTGGGAGAGCGTGGCCCGCAGTTCGTCGAGGCCGCGCGCCACCTTCTCCCCTCCGCCCCCGCCGTCGTCCCCGAAACCGTCCCCGAATCCGTCCCCGGCTTCGTTCGCGGTTTCCTCCCTGGTTTCGTTGCCGGTGAAATCGTGGACCCGGAGCCCGGCCCAGGCGCTCCGCGGCAGGATCTGCTGCCGCCCGTCCTCCAGGAACCGCGCGCGCAGCATGTCGTGCCGGGCCAGCACCTGACGCACCGCGGCCTCAAGCCGGTCCGGGCGGATGCCGGCGCCGTCCAGCTCCAGGTAGGCGTGGCACCCGACGCCCCCGAGGGTCATCCCCTCACGGCGCCCGATCCAGTAGGCCCGCTGGACCGGCGTGAGGTCGAAGGGCGCCTCGGCGTCGACCAGCCGCCGCGCCTCCTTCCCGGCGGCCCCGGAGGCGGCGGTCGCGGAGGCGGGCGCGCCCTGGTGGGCCGTCAGCAGCGCGTGCCACCGTTCCACCGTCGGGTGCTCCGCCAGCTCGCGGAAGGTCACGGCCGCTCCGGCGCGCCGCCAGCCGCCGGACAGCTTCATCATCCTGATCGAGTCCATCCCGTGCCCGATCAGGTTCGCCGAATCGGAGAGCGTGTCGGCATCCACTCCGAGCACATCGGCCGCCGCGCGCCGGATGTCGTCCTTCGACAGTTCCTGCATAGCCAATCCCTACGTTGTGCGTGCGTTGTGCGTGATGGAAGCGCGTCGCGCCTACGAGGTGTGCCGGGTCCGCAGCCCGTCCAGCCAGGCGGTGACGCGCTCGGCGACGGCCGGCAGCCGGTCCGCCCCGACGATCGAGTAGTGGTCGTGCGGCCAGACGTCCGTCTCCAGGTCGGAGCAGACGGCGTGCCAGGCGGGCAGCGGATCCGGGCGCTGGACCGCGCCTGCGACCAGCAGGAGGGTGGGCACCTCGGACGGGGCCGGCCGGTGGGAGCCGAGGATCGCCAGGTTGTGGGCGTGTACCCGCATCAGCAGCTCGTACTGGCGCACATCGGCCTCCGCGGGCAGCCACCCGTGGCCTCTGGCCACCTCCGCCCCGGTCTCCGTCAGTGTGTCCGGGGAGGCGTCGAGTACGGCGTCTCGCGCGCTTACGGGCAGCCGTCCGCCGGCGAGGTCACCGAGGAACTCCAGGTGCCGGTCGGCCTCGGTGCCCGGTGCCCGGGCCTCGGTCGGATCGCTGTCGATCATGAACACGCTGACCTGGTGGCCCTGCCCGGCCAGTTGCCCGGCGACCTCGTGGGCGAGGATGCCGCCCATCGACCAGCCGCCCAGCACATACGGGCCTTCCGGCCGCACCCGCTGGAGCTCCTCGCGGTAGGCCGCCGCCATCGTCACCAGGTCCGGGGCGAGGGCTGCCGTCGTGCCCTCGGCGAGGGCCCGGCTCTGGAAGGCGTGCACCGGC
Organism: Streptomyces sp. JLBT605; assembly: GCF_058215555.1. Classification (NCBI taxonomy): domain Bacteria; kingdom Bacillati; phylum Actinomycetota; class Actinomycetes; order Kitasatosporales; family Streptomycetaceae; genus Streptomyces; species Streptomyces sp. JLBT605. Next base: position 489,916 of record NZ_CM177087.1, on the reverse strand, counting down.
CCGGGCCAGCAGCGCGCCAGCGCGGTGTAGCTGGTGACCGAGCCGCCCACCGGGTGGAAGAGGAAGAGTTCCGGCCCGGAGGCGTCAGAGGAACCGGATCCACCGGCGTTGCCCGTGCGGCTGCCGGCTCCGGAGGCGGCGGTGGTGTCGGAGAGGGTGACGCGGCAGGTGGAGATCCGGTCGCGCTCCTCGATGCGCTCGGCGAGGGCCCGCACCGTCGGCGCCTCGAAGACCTGGCCGAACTGCAGCTCGACGCCGAGCTCCGCCTGGACGCGGTTGATCAACCGGAGCGCGAGCAGGGAGTTGCCGCCCAGCGCGAAGAAGTTGCCGTCCGGCTCGACGGCGGGGAGCTCCAGGAGCTCCGCCCAGAGCGCGCTCAGCCGCTTCACCAGCTCGCTCGCCGAAGCGTCCGAGCCGTCCGCTCCGGCCGGGGCGGCCTCTGCCGGTCCGGGCTGCCGCGCCTCGAGCGCGGCCAGCGCCCCCGCCACGTCCACCTTGCCGTTGGGCGTGAGCGGCAGCCGGTCCAGCACATGGATCTGGCCGGGGATCAGGTAGTGCGGCAGCCGCGCCTGGAGATGGCCGAGAATCGTGCGACTGTCGAGATGCTCGCCCTGCCCGGGCACGACGAGCGCGACCAGGCGCCGCTGCCCGCCGGGCGCCTGCACGCCGTTGACCACGCACTCGCGCACCCCGGGATGCTCCCGGACGGCCGCCTCGACCTCTCCCGGCTCGACCCGGAACCCCTGGATCTTCAGCTGGCGGTCCTCACGGCCCAGGAACTCGATGGTGCCGTCCGGCCGGTAGCAGCCCAGATCCCCGGTCCAGTACAGGCGCTCACCGGTCTCGGGGTGGTCGAAGAAGCGCTCGGTGGTGCGCCGCTCATCCCGCCAGTAGCCCTTGCTGAGCCCCACGCCGCCGATGTGGATGCGGCCGACCGCCCACGGCGGGCGCAGGCCCAGCCGGTGGTCGAGCACCCGCATCGTCTGGTTCCGCAGCGGGACGCCGTAGGGCACGCTCTGCCAGTCGGGGTCGACGCGGTCGATCTCGAAGATGTTCGACCAGATGGACGCCTCGGTGGCACCGCCCATCGCGACGAGCCGGGCGTCCGTCCAGAGCGCGCGCAGCCGGTCCGGCAGCGTGAGCGGGATCCAGTCACCGCTCATCAGGAAGGCGCGCAGCGGCGGGACGCCGGTCGCCGGGCGCTCCTCGACGACCTCGGCGAGCATCTGCGCGAGCGCGGGCACGGAGTTCCACACCGTCGCGCCGTGGGTGACCGCCGCCTCGGCCCAGCCCACCGGGTCGGGACGGGACGTCGCCTCCGGCAGGACGAGGGCGGCACCGGCGGCGAGCGCCCCGAAGACGTCCCAGACGGACAGGTCGAAGCTGAGCGAGGAGATGCCGAAGACCCGGTCGGTGGGGACCAGCCCGAGACGTTCGTTGATGTCCACCACGGTGTTCACCGCGGCCTGATGCTCGATCATCACGCCCTTGGGCTGCCCGGTCGAGCCGGAGGTGTAGATGATGTAGGCGAGGTCGGCCGGATCGCCGGGCGGGGCGGTGAGCGCCGCGGAGATGGGCTCCGCCTCGTCCACCGCCAGGACGGGCCGGCTGCCCAGGGCCTCGGCGCCGGGCCGGCGGTGCGACTGGACCAGGGCCGCCCGCGCGGAGCAGGCGTCCAGCAGGTGCTGGATCCGTTCGGCCGGCAGTCCGGCGTCGATCGGGCAGTACGCCGCCCCGGCCCGCAGCACCCCGAGCACCCCGACGATCTGCTCCCAGCCCTTGGCCATGACCACGGGCACGACGTCGCCGCGGCCCGCCCCCTGGCCGGCCAGCCAGCAGGCCACCGCCCGCGAACGGGCCTCCAGCTCCCGGTAAGTCAGGGTCCGCCCGGAGGTCAGCACGGCGACCGCGTCGGGGCGCTCGGCGGCCTGGCGCAGGAAGCCGTCCTCCAGGCGCGTCGCCGGCGGCGGCGCGATGTCCGCGTTGAGCGCGGCGACGGTGGCCCGGTGCCCGGCGGGGACCGGGTCGGGCGCCGCCTCGGCCCCGTCCGGCCCGGCGAGCGCGTCAAGCATCCGCCCGTACGCCTGGAACATCAGGTCCACCAGACCGGGCGGGAACGCCTCGTCGACCACGTCCCACACGCAGTTGACTCCGCCGCCCGGGCCGTCGTGGAGCTGGTTGTCGATCAGCACCTGGGGAGTGCGCAGATCACTGGTGACCTCGCGGCAGGCCAGCCGGTCCGGCCCGGGCGGGGCCGGCGTCTGCCCGCCCGGCTTCAGCATGCTGGTGAAGACGTACGGCAGCGCGGCGCGCGAGGTCCAGCCGCGGCGCGCGGCCAGTTCGCGGGTGATCCGCACTCCGGCCACGTCGGCGTGGCGCAGATCGCGCATCACCTGCTTCTGCAGCGTCCGGGCGCGCTCCCAGAAGTCCCCGGACTGCCGCAGGTCCACCTCCAGCGGCAGCGTGGCGCCGAACTGGCCCACCACCCCGGTCATCTCGGGGCGGGAGGTGGCCCAGTTCTGGTGGAGCATGTTGAGGCAGAAGCGGGGGGATTCCGCCCAGGCGCCGAGCACCTCGGCGAAGACATGCAGGAGCGCGGTGGTCGGCAGGACGCGGTGCCGGCGGAACGCGGCGCTCAGCCGCCGCCACCGCTCGGGGTCCAGGTGGTGGATGCGCCGGGTGAACCGGACCGTCCCGATGGCCGAGGGCTGTACCGCCAGCGGCAGCCGGGGGGCGTCCGGGAGGGTCTCCAGACGGTCCTCCCAGTACCGCCACTGCGCCTGGTACTCCTCGGTGGACTCGTGTGCGAGCAGCTCCATCCGGCAGTCGCGGTAGGTGCGCGGCACCGGGGGCAGCTCCGCGGCCGGGTCGTGGTAGCAGCTCCGCCATTCGTCGATCACCTGGCGGATCCCGCGTCCGTCGAGCAGCAGCAGACTCATAGCGAGGTGCACCCGGTACCGCCGGGGCCGTACGCGGTGGACGGCGATCTCGAAGAGCGGCCAGCGGGCGGGGTCGACGCCCTGCCCGCACATGCGCTCCCGGGTGGCCAGGATCTCCGCCTGGCACCGGTCGTCGTCCAGACCGGTCAGATCCTTCAGCGGCAGGTGGAAGGGCGGCAGCTCGGCCTCGTCGAGGACGCGCTGGGTGCCGGTGGGGTCGATCACGGTCCGCAGGTGGTCGTGCCGGCGCAGCAGTTGCTCCACGGCGCGTCGCGCGCGGGCCGGGTCCAGGTTCACCATGTCGAGCTCGACGTAGTAGCCGGGGAGGAATCCGCCGAGCTCGACCATGCGCGACATGCCGACGAGGTAGGCCTCTTGCAGAGGGGTCAGCGGAAACGGCGCGTGGGTGGTCATCCGCGTGCCTCCGGGCCACCGGACAGGGCCGCGGCCAGCTCCCTGACCGTGGGAGCCGTGAAGAGCAGGTCGATGGCCTCGTCACCGGTCTGCTCGATGCCCAGCTCGGTGCGGAACCGGCCGACCATCCGGACCGCGTGCAGCGAATCGCCGCCCAGGTCGAAGAAGTTGTCCTCGACGCCGAAGTCGTCGCGGCCCAGCGCGTCGGCCCAGATCTCCAGCAGCCGCCGCTCCAGCTCGGTCCGCGGCCCGGTCCGCTCCTCCGGCTCCAGGACGCGCCAGGGGGAGGGCAGGGCGGAGCGGTCGACCTTGCCGTTGGCGCTCAGCGGAATCTCGTCGATGACCACGTAGTGGTGCGGGACCATGTAGTCGGGCAGCAGGTCGCCGAGCACCTTGCCCAGCGCGGCGGCGTCCAGCGGCTCGTGGCCCGTGGAGGTTCCCGCGATCAGCACGTGCTGGATCAGCGCGTCCACCGCCGGGTCGCCCTCGGGGACGGAGGCGAAGCGGGTGAAGCCCGCGGCGGTGAGCTGCTCGCGCCATTCGGGCACCGACAGCAAGGTGGCCTCGCGCTGGTCCTGGTAGTTCCCGAAGCCTTCGAGGAAGGCGAAACTGATCATGTTCAGCGGGGAGTTGACGGTGCCCTCGACCAGGACCAGGATCCCGTCCGCGGCGAGCAGCCGCCGCAGGTTCCGCAGGCTCTTGGTCAGGTCCTTGGCGTCATGCATGACGTTCGCCGCGACGATGACATCGGCGGCGCCGGGCGTCAGGCCCTGCGTTGCCGGGTCGTCGTCGATGTCGAACAGGCCGTAGCTGACGAAGGGGTAGGCGTCGTCGTAGCGCCGTTTCGCCGACTCGGTGAAGGCGGTCGACAGGTCGGTGAAGTGGTACTCGACCCGGTCGGCCGGGAGTGCGGGCAGCACCCGGTCCGCGGTCGAGCCGGTCCCCGCGCCGACCTCGAGGATCCGGACCCTGCGGTCGGCCGGGAAGTGCTCCACGAAGCGGCGGACGGCCCGCGCGGTGATCCGGTTCTGCAGCTCGGCGGCCGGGTTGGTCGCGTACAGCGCCTCGGTCACCCGCCAGTCGCCGTCGGGGAGCAGCAGCTGGAGCGGCCGCACGGTGCCCCCCAGCAGCGCGAGCTGGCGGTTCACGCAGTCGGTGAAGTAGTCCAGCAGCACCCGGTCGGGCCCGTCGGCGGTGAGGTTGCCGAGTACGGTTCGGATCTCCTCGTCCAATGCGGCGGCGTCGAATCCCCGCGGGGCGCGGTACTCGCCCGGCTGCCCGGTGGCGCTCAGCGCGCCCCGGTCCGCCAGGACCGCCATCCACTGGTTGACCAGGCCGCGGTAGTGGGGCCGGATACCGCAGCGGCCGGTGATCTCTTCCGCCGTGGCCGTCTCGCCCCGGGTGGTGAAGACGCCGAGCTGGGCGAGGCTGCGGGCCATGACCGTGGGGGCGAGGGTCTCCAGCCGGTGCCACAGGCCGCGGAACGTCTCGATGGCGGGGGCGAGTTCACCGGCCGCCTGCCGCAGCTCGGTCTCGGCGGCCTCGCGCACCGAAGCCCAGCCGGCGGCGGCGTCCGGGGAGGCCGGCGCCGAGGTCTCGGTCTGGGCCGGGCCGTCCTCGGGCACCAGGTAGGCGACGAGCTGCCCGCGGTCGGTCGCGGGGTTGGTGTCGACGGTGAGGAGGGCCTCCCGCACACCCGGCTGGCGGCGCATCACCGCGGCGATCTCGTCGAGCTCGATGCGGAAGCCGTTCACCTTGACCTGGGTGTCCTCCCGGCCCAGGAACTCGATGTCGCCGCCGGGCAGATAGCGGCCCAGGTCGCCGGTGCGGTAGAGCGTCTCGCCGGAGGCGGGGTGGACGATGAACCGCTCGGCGGTCCTGACCGGGTCCGCCCAGTAGCCCTTGGCCACGCCGATGCCGCCGATGAAGATCTCGCCGGTCGTCCACACCGGGCAGGGGTCGAGCCGGTGGTCGAGCACATGGAGGGTCTGGTTGGCCAGCGGCTTGCCGTAGGGGATCCGGGTCCACTCGGCCGGAACCTCGCCGATGGGGAAGTGGACGGACCAGATGGACGCCTCGGTGGCCCCACCGAGGCTGATGACCTGGGCGTCGGGATACGGCGTGCGGATCGCGTCCGGCAGCGCCACCGGGATCCAGTCACCGCTGAGCAGCACCAGGCGCAGCGGGGCCGCGGCGGGCACCGGGGTGGGGGCGTCCAGCCAGACGCGCATCAGCGCCGGCACCGAGTTCCACACCGTCACGCCGTGCCGCTCCACCAGCTCCGACCAGTGCGCGGGGTCGTGCGACCGGCCGGGGGCGGGCAGCACCACCGCGGCTCCGGCCGCGAGGGAGCCGAAGACGTCGTAGACGGAGAGGTCGAAGCTGAGGGAGGAGAGCGCGAGCACGCGGTCATCGGGTCCGACACCGAACCGCTGGTTGATGTCCCGCACGGTGTTGGCCGCGCCCCGGTGATCGATGACCACACCCTTGGGCTGGCCGGTGGAGCCGGAAGTGAAGATCACATAGGCCAGGTCCTCGGGGGCGGGCGCCGTCTCCAGCGGGGTCGACTCGGCCTCGCGCACCTCGGCGTCGTCCAGGGTCACCAGGTGGATGCCGGCCGGCCACTCGAACTCCTCCCGCAGCCGCGGGGTGGTGACCACGATCCGCACGCCGCCCTGCTCCACCAGCTGGGCGCGCCGGGCGGCGGGCCACTGCGGGTCGATGGGCAGGTAGGCGGCCCGGGAGAGGGTGACGCCGAGGACGGCCGGGACCTGGGCGAGGCCCTTGTCGACGACGACGCCGACGAGCTGACCGGGCATCGCGCCGAGTGCGACCAGCCGGCGGGCGAGTCGGCGGGCATCCGCCACGACCTCGCGGTAGGTGAGCCGTCCGTCCTCCGCGAGCACCGCGACGGCGTCCGGGGACTCGGCCGCCCGCGCCTCGACCAGGCCGCTCAGGGTCGCCGCGGGGATGTCCGCGGCGGTGCTGTTGGCGCTGTCGCGCTCCGCGGTCTGCCAGCGCGGCAGCGAGGTCAGCCGGTCCTGGGCGTCCCAGGCCGCCGCGTCCCCTACCAGCAGGTCCAGCAGGTCGGCCGCCACCGCGGCGAGGTCCTCCGGCAGTCCTGGCGGCAGCTGGGCCTCCGGGATCTCCCAGGTCAGCGTGAGGCCGCCGGCCTCCTCGGCGAGCCGGCAGGCCAGTGCGCACGGGGCGGGCCGGGGAGAGGCATCGGCGGTGGCCGGGGGCGGCGCGGCCGCCTCGCCCGGGGCCTGGCCGGAGTCCTGGAGGAGCTGCCGGTGGGTCCGCTCGGCGCGGGCCGCGAACGAGTCGCCGGGGCGCACCTCGAAGGCGAGCGGACGTGCCGGGCCGGGGCCGGGCGTCAGCATCTCGAGTGAGAAGTCAGGCTGCTTGGACCACAGGCGCAGCACCTCGGCGACGGCTGTCAGCCCGACCGCGGCCGGGCTGAGACATCGTTCGTTTGCGATTTGCACAAGGGTAGACCAGTCGTCCTTTGGCAACTGCGTCGTGTGTCGGACCGGGGCGGTATTCGCGAGGTGTTCCGACTGCGGCACCACGGGTATTTCCGGTGCGGGAGCCAGGCTCGGCAGTCGAAGCTGGATTCCGTCGCCGAGTATTTCGGCGGGTCGGTTCTGTGCCATTTCTAGAATCTGCCCTTGCTATTCCGGTGGTGCGCCTGACGTTGCTTGTTTTTAGGCAGCGGTCATCGCTGGATGTGGAGCGGCTCGATTCGGGCAGCACGGGTGGAATGACGCGTGTCCGGCATGCCGTGGTGCGATGAGGTGCGCGGTGCCGGCTCTCCGGCGCGAGGGGCGCCGGGCGGCACTTCAGGGGTCTGACGGGCGCCGGGCGGCGCTCAGGAGACGCCGCTTCCCACGTCGCTGAGGCGCAGCAGCCCGCTGCGCAGCGCGACGGCCACCGCGGAGGTGCGGTTCTGGCAGTTCAGCTTGGACATGACATTGGCGAGGTGGCGCTTGACGCCGTGCTCGGTGATGCCCATGCCGCGCGCGATCTGGCGGTTGCTCATCCCCTGGGCCACTCCCCAGAGGGTCTCCGTCTCCCGCTCGGTGAGCCTGGGACGTCGGGTTTCGTGCTTCGCGGCCGCCGAGGCGAGCTGGATGACCTGGCGCAGCGCCTCGGCCGAGACGGCGACCGTGCCGCGCCGCTGCGGGGTGAGGACATCGTCCGCTCTGGAGCCGGGAAGGTCCTCCAGGCGCAGCACCACATCGGCGAGCACCCACTGGGCGGTATCCAGCTGGTCCTGCATCAGGGACCGTACGACCAGCACCACATGGGTGGCCGGGTCGGCGAGCAGTGGGCCGAGCAGGGAGAGGTCGCGCACTCCCACGGCCGACGACAGGACAACGGTCGGCGGCCGGGCCGTGTGATCGAGCGGAATGTCGGCGGCACAGGCCACCGATATCACGGATTCGGCTCGGGTGCCGGATTCCGCGAACTGTCGTAGTAGGGCACGCGAAACCGGGTCGGGATCGACCACCAGGATGCTACAACAGTCCCCGTCCGTGCCTTGCTGTTCACCTTGCACGTTTCCTCCCCCGCATCGGCAATTTTTCAGCCAACAACGGAAACTACTATTGGTCATAGCAGTCGGGGAGTCAAGTCCTCTTCTCTATAAGAGGTTTGCGGAGCGAAAAGGTCGTCAGGCGGGTCGCCGGGCGGCGGAACGCCCTGCCGGAAGAGGCTCTCCGGCAGGGCGGCTCAGCTGGTGTTCAGTGGGCGAAGACGGGGCCGGCCGAGGGGTCGGGCCGCCCCTTGGGCAGCAGCGTCAGGCCGGCCACGGCCGCCACGGCCGCGATGCCCGCGCAGGTGGCGAACGCGCTGCCGAGGCCGTCCACCGAGGGCGACGCGCCACCCTCCAGGCTGGCCCCCGCGACCGCGGCGACCACCGCGATCCCCAGTGCGGAGCCCAGCTCGTGGCAGGTGTTCACCAGGCCGGAGCCCAGGCCCGCGTCGGCGTGCTCCACGCCGTGCATGGCGCTGGTGATGGCGCAGACGAAGCCGGCGCCCAGTCCGAAGGCCAGCAGGACGAAGCCGGGCAGCACCTGGAGCCAGACGTTGCCGTCGTCGTCCAGGCCGGTGAGCAGGAGTGCCCCGGCCGCCGCGATGCCCAGCCCGCCGGCGGCGGTCGCCCGCCACCCCAGCCGGGCGACGGCCTGGGAGCCCAGATGGGCGCCGATGGTGGTGGCCACGGCGACCGGCAGGAAGGCCAGGCCGGTGCGGAGCGCGCTGAATCCCCGCACGTGCTGGAGGTAGAAGGAGCAGAGGAAGAACGCCGAGATCAGTACGCCGGAGGCGGCGAGCATCACCAGGCAGCCGCCCACCAGCGAGCGTCGGGCGAGGAAGGGCAGCCGCACCAGCGGCGCGGCCGCGGACCGCTCCGCCGCCACGAACAGGACGGCGCCGACCGGCGCGGCCAGCAGCGGCAGCCATGCGGAGACGTCGCCGAACCCGTGGTCCCGCGCCTGCACCAGGCCGTAGATGAGCAGGGCGGGGGTGGCCGTCATGGTCAGCGCGCCCGGCAGGTCGATCCCGGACGGGGCCTGGCCGTGCCCGTGGCCATGACCGTGGCCATGGGCCGGCTCCTTGACCAGCGCGGGGACGGTGAAGAGCACCAGCAGGCCGATCGGCACGTTGACGAAGAAGATCCACTCCCAGCCGGGCCCGGACACCAGCACGCCGCCCAGCAGCACGCCGAAGGCGGCGCCGGTGCCGCCGATCGCCGCCCAGACACCGAGCGCGCGGTTGAGCTCCGGGCCGTGGAAGACCGACATCAGCAGGGCCATCGCCGCCGGCGACATCATGGCGGCGCCGACGCCCTGGGCGGCGCGGGCGCTGATCAGCACCCCGCCGCTCTCGGCGAGGCCGGAGACCAGTGAGGCGGCGGTGAAGACCGCCAGCCCCGCCAGGAACATCCGCCGCCGGCCGAGCAGGTCGCCGATCCGGCCGCCGAGCAGCAGCAGGCTGCCGAAGAACAGCGTGTACGCGGTGACGACCCAGGTCAGCGTCCCGGCGCCGAGGCCGAGTTCGTCCCCGACCGTGGGGAGCGCGACGTTCACCACGGTCACGTCGACGATGAGCATGAACTGCGCCATGCACAGCAGCGCCAGGACCAGCCACCGGCGCGGGTCCGGCGGCCCGGCGGGGGCGCCGCCGTGGTGGCCGTGGTGGCCCTGGTGCCCGTGGTGATGACCGTGATGGCCCTCCGGGCCGTGGCCGTGGCCATGCGTCTGCCCCGACCCATGGCCGTGTCCGTCGCCGGGCCCGTGGTGTCCGTCGCCGTGCCCGTGGCCATGCCCGTGTTCGCCGCCGTGCGCACCGGGGTGGCCGTGCCCGGCGCTCTCGGTCGGGTGCCGCTGTGCGCTCGTCGCATGGTGAGGCCCCGCCCCGGCCGCATCGGCATGGGTGTGACTGTCCGGGTTCACCGCAGCTCCTTAACTTGAACAGCACTGTCAGACTTACCTTACGCCACGGCGCGGTGATTTTGAACAGTGCTGTTCAGGTTATTCGGCGGTCGGCGGGGTGATCCTGGCCGCCAGCCGGGAGACCGTGGGGTTCTCGAAGACGGCCCTGGGGGTGAACGTCAGCCCCCGCGTCCCGGCCTGTGCCGCGATCCGCGACGCCAGAACGGAGTCGCCCCCCAACTCGAAGAAGTCGTCGTCCGGACGGACCGGCACGACACCCAGGACCTCCGACCAGATCCCCGCCAGTACGGCGGCCACATCGGCCGCGTCGGCCCCTTCGAGGGCTGACACACCGTCCGGGGCCGGCTCGGTCGAGGACGCGGCCGTGTGCGCCGGCTCGATCCAGTGCCGCGCCCGCCGGAACGGATAGCCCGGCAGTGACACCAGGCGCTCCCGGCCGTGCCGGGCCGCCGACCAGTCGACCTCCACGCCCGCCTCCCACAGCAGCCCCAGGGCCCGGGACAGCGCCTCGCCGTCCTCCAGCGTCTCCTGGGCGTGCCGCATGGCGCTCACCGCCCGATGCCCGTCCGACCACGCCGCGCTGCGCCGGGCCGCCGAGCCCAGGGACCGCCCGGGCCCGGCCTCGATCAGCACCCGCCCCGGCTGCTGGAGCAGGGTCGCCACGCACTCCGCCCAGCGCACCGGCCGGCGCATCTGCCGGGCCCAGCGCTCGGGGTCGGTGGCCTCCGCGTCGGTCATCCAGCCGCCGGTCACATTCGACACCAGCGGCACCACGGGGGCGGACAGCGTGGCGGTGGCGGCCAGTTCGGCGAAGCGCCCGGCGGCCTCGTCCATGGCCGCGGTATGGAAGGCGTGCGCGGTGCGCAGCGCCGACACCTCGACACCCGAGGACACCAGCCGGGCGGAGAACTCCGCGGCCTCGGCCGACGGGCCGGCGACCACGCACGCCCCGGGCTCGTTGACCGCGGCCACCTCCAGCCCGGTGCCGTCCAGCAGCTCCCGGACCCGGTCCTCCGCCAGCCGTACCGCGAGCATCGTCCCGGCCGGCGCGGCGTGCATCAGCCGGCCCCGGGCGGCCACCAGCCGGACGGCGTCCTCCAGCGCCATCACACCGGCCAGTACCGCCGCGGCGAACTCGCCGACGCTGTGCCCGCCGAGCGCCACCGGGCGTACCCCGAACTCCTCCAGGGCGCCGGCCAGCGCGTACTCGACGGCGAACAGCGCGGGCTGGGCGACATCGGTACGCCGCAGCGCCGCCTCGTCGTCACCGAACAGCGCGTCCCGCAGGTCCCGGCCGGTGTGCACCGCGAAGAGTTCGGCGCAGTCGTCCAGACGGCGGCGGAAGACCCCTCCGCGCCGGTACAGCCCGGCCCCCATCCCCGGATACTGGGCGCCCTGTCCCGGCAGCAGCAGCACGGGTGCCGGCGGGGTCCGCGGCACCGGCGCCAGGACGCGGTCCGCGCGCAGCAACTCCGCCGCCCGCTCGGCATCGTCGGCGGCCACCGCGGCGCGGTGGTCGAAACGCCTGCGCCCCTGGGCCAGGGTGTGGGCCACGTCCGAAAGATCGGCGTCCGAGGCGGGAGCGGTGTCAAAGGCAGGATCGGTGGCCGAGGCCGGATCGGTGTGCGGAGCCGGATCGCCGGCCGGGGCCAGGGCGTCGGCCAGCCGCCGGCGGGCGTCCCGCAGCGCCTCGGGCGTACGGGCGCTGACCAGCAGCACCGGGGCCGCGGCGGACCGGAGCCGCGTCTGGTGGGCCGGGCGGGCCGGCGCCTCGGCGAGCACCACATGGGCGTTGGTGCCGCCGACGCCCAGCGAGCTGACACCGGCCACCAGCGGTCCGTCTCCGGTCCACTCCCGCGTCCCGGCGACGATCTCGAACGGCGTGTCGGCCAGGTGGAGTTCGGGGTTGGGCTCGGCGAAGTGGGCCGTGCCGGGCAGCCTGCGGTGCTCCAGGGCGAGCACCGCCTTGATCAGTCCGGCGACGCCGGAGGCGGCCTCCAGGTGCCCGATGTTCCCCTTGGCCGATCCGATCAGGCAGGGTGCGGTGCGGTCGCCGTCGGGGTCCAGGGCCTGCCGGAGCGCGGCCATCTCGACCGGGTCGCCCAGGGCGGTGCCGGTGCCGTGCGCCTCCACATAGCCGACCTGGTGCGGATCGACGCCGGCCACCGCCAGCGCCTCGGCGACCACCGCCGCCTGCATCTCCACGCTGGGCGCGGTGAAGCCCATCTTCAGCGAACCGTCGTTGTTGACGGCGGTGCCCCGGATGACGGCCCGGATCCGGTCCCCGTCGGCGAGCGCGTCGGAGAGCCGCTTCAGGGCGACCACCCCGCCGCCGCTGCCGAAGACCGTGCCGCCCGCCGCCGCGTCGAACGGCCGGCAGATGCCGTCGGCCGACATCATCGAGCCGGGCTCGTGCAGATAGCCCACCCGGTGCGGCACCTTCACCGTCATACCGCCCGCCAGCGCCAGGTCGCTCTCCTGGCAGAGCAGGCTCTGGCAGGCCAGATGCACCGCCACCAGGGAACTGGAGCAGGCCGTCTGCACGGTCAGTGCCGGGCCGTGCAGGTCCAGGGCGTGCGCGACCCGGGTGGCGAAGAAGTTGGGGTCGGTCAGGGTCAGGGCGTGGACCAGCGCGGGGGAGGTGCCCGCCCCCAGGAACTCCCGCACGTCCCGGTGCGAGAGGAGGTTGTAGCCGAAGTAGCCGCTGAACGAGGGCGCCGCGAACACCCCGACCGCCCCCTGGCGGCGGGCCGGATCATGCCCGGCGTCCTCCAGGGCGTGCCAGCAGCTCTGCAGGAAGAGCCGCTGCTGCGGGTCCATCGCCGCCGCCATCCCGGGCGGGATCTGGAAGAACTCCGCGTCGAACTCCTGGTATCCGTCCACGACCGCGGCCCGGCGCACATAACCCGGGTGCGCCAGCACCGACTTCGGCACCCCGGCGCCCAGCAGCTCCTCGTCGTCGAGGTCCTCCAGACAGTCCCGGCCCGCGCACAGGTTGGCCCAGAACTCCGCCGGATCCCGCCCCTGGGGGAAGCGGCCGGCGAGCCCGACGACCGCCACCGCCTCGCCGCCGTCCTCGTCCATCGGACCCCCACCGCTCACGCGTGCTCCCCCTTCGCTTCCCGCGGTCCCCGCAGGTCCCGCGGCCCTTGTCCATCCCGTCGCCGGGGCCGGGCGGCAGCGGCCCTGGCCGTCCGGGCGGCGCCCCGCCGCGCCGCGTCCCGCACCACGCCCGCGGTGCCCGGACGCGGAGCGTCGCCCCCGGCCAGGGCCTTGGCCACCTGCTCGGCCAGTTCGGTGGCGCTGGCTCCCTGGAGCAGCCGCGCGACCGGAATGTCCACCGCGAAGTCCTCCCGCAGCGCACTCTTGATCCGCACCGCGGCCAGCGAGTCCAGACCCAGATGGACCAGCGGGCGGTCCGCGATCCGGGCGGGATCGGGGAAACCGAGCACCTGTCCGACGCAGCGCAGCGTCCTGGCCCGGACCAGCTCCCGGCGGGCCTCGGCGGTCATCCCCGCCAGCGCCGCCCGGTCCACGCCGTGGTCCGTCCCCTCGGCACCGTCGGCCCCCTCCGCCCGCAGCAGCGTGGCGAAGAAGGACGAGCCGCGGATCTGCGGATAGGCGCGGGCGAAGTCACCGGGTGTCAGTCGGGCCACACCGGCCTGCCCGGCGCCCCGGGCGATCAGGGCCTCCAGCGCGGCGAAGCCCTCCGCGGCGGTCAGCGTGCCCAGGCCCGGGATGTCCCGCCCGCGCACCGCGCCGATCTCGCCCCACGGGCCCCAGTTGACCGCCAGCGCGGGCAGCCCCGCCGCGCGGCGCAGCGCGATCACGGCGTCCAGGAATGCGTTGGCCGCCGCGTACTCGGCCTGCCCCGGCGAGCCGACCAGTGAGGCCAGCGAGGAGTAGCCGATCCACCAGTCGAGCCCGGCGCCCGCGGTGGCCTGGTGCAGCCGCCACGCCCCGGCCGCCTTCGGCGCCCAGACGCGGTGCAGCCGCTCCTCGTCGGCCTCGGTCACCAGGGCGTCCTCCAGCACCGCGGCGGCGTGCACCACGCCACGCAGCGGCACCCCCGCCTCCTCCAGCGCCGCCACCATGCGCGTCGCCGTCCCGGGAAGCGCCACGTCGCCGGCCACCAGCTCCACCCGGGTGCCCAGCGCCCGGACGCGCTCCAGCTCCGCGGCGGCCTCCGGGCCGATGACGCCCCTGCCGCCCAGCACCACCGCGCCGGCGCCGCGCTCGGCGAGCCAGCGCGCGGTGGCCAGCCCGATCCCGCGGGTGCCGCCGGTGACGAGATAGCCGCCGCCGGGCCGCACGATCACCCGGGCGCGCTCCGGGGCCGCCGGCGCCTCGGCCACCAGCCTCGCCACCTGGCGCTCGCCGCCCCGCCAGGCCACCTCGTCCGGGCCGTCCGGCGACAGGACCTCGGCCGCCACGATCCGCGCGGCCCAGGGCGCGCCGTCGTCCAGATCGACGAGGCGGGCGGAGAGTTCGGGGCGCTCCTGACGCAGCGTGCGGACCACTCCGCGCAGCGCGGCCTGGCCGACGTCCGGCTCCTCACCCTCGCGCACCCGCTGGGCGCCCACGGTGAGTACCGTCAGCGCGGGCGGCGCGGCGCCAGGGGTCCCGGGGGTGCCAGGTTCGTCCTGCGCGCGCAGCAGCCCGGCCACGAGCCGCAGTGCCGATCGCACACGCCGCTCGGCCGAGTCCGCCACGTCCGCCGGCCCGGCCGGTGCCGTCCAGCCCGCCAGGACGACCGCGTTCGGCCGCCACTGGGCATCCCATGGCTCGTCCCAGCCCGCGGTCCGGCAGGTGGCGCCGGCCGCCGACAGCGCGGCGACCAGCTCCCCATGGAGCGCGTCCGCGAGACCGCCGCCCACCAGCAGCACCCGGCGCCCGTCCGCCCGCCCCGGCTCCGGCGCGGGCACCGACTCCCACCGCACCCGGTGGAACAGCGGCGCCACATCGACCGGCAGCGCCTCCTCGCCGACCGGGCTCAGCCGAACCCCGGTCAGCTCGCCGACCGGCGCGCCCTGTTCGTCCCGGATCTCCACGTCGGCGCAGAGCGCGCCGCCGGCCGGCGCCGGGCGCAGCCGCGCCCGGCAGACCAGCGCGCCGCCCGGCTGCCCGGTCAGGCGCAGCCGCGCCACGCCGGTGGGCAGATACGTGCCCTCGGTGCCGTCCGGCAGCAGGGCGCCGACGGTGTGCAGACAGGCGTCGAGCAGCGCCGGGTGGAAGCGGAACCGGCCGTCCGGCGGCAGCGCGGAGGGCCGGGACACCCGGCCGACGGCCACCTCCCCGGCCACCCGTACCTCGGTGAGCGCGGCGAAGGCCGGCCCGTGCTCCTGGCCGAGGGCCCGCAGCGCCGTGTAGACGTCGGCGGGGTCGCGGGGGACGAGGTCCAGCGGCTCGTCCGGCCCGGCGGCGGGCGAGTCTTCCGGTCCGGCGGCGGGCGGGACGGGTGGGGCGTCCGGCCCGCCGCCGGGTGTGGCGGGCGGGCCGACGGACACCCGGGCGGTGGCCAGCGGGGTGGTGTCGGCGCCGGAGCCGGCGACGACGGTGAGCGTGCCGCCCGCCGCCTCGGCGTCCTCCTCCAGGGTCGTGGTCACGGTGACCGGCTCCGACAGCGGCAGCATCCGCGCGAAGGCCAGATCGCCGATCTCCACCGCCTCCGGCGCGGCCCCGAGCGCCTCGCAGGCGGCGGCCAGCGCCACCTCGGCGTAGGCGGTGCCGGGCAGCACCGGGGTGCCCAGCACCCGGTGGTCGCCGAGCCAGGGCAGCCGGTCGAGCCCCACGCGGCTCTGCCACACATGGCGGACCGGGCTTCCGGGCAGCGTGATCCGGTGGCCCAGCAGCGGATGGGCCGGGGAGTCCACCGCGGTGCGGCGCGGGCGGGGGAAGACCTGGCGCTGCCAGGCGTACGCCGGGAGTTCGGCGATCCGGCCGGCGGGGACCGCCGAGCGGGGCAGCGGCACGCCCGCGCAGTGCAGGGCCGCCAGGGCGTCGGCGAGCGCGGTGTGGCTCGGCACGCCCCGGCTGAGGGTGCCCAGCACGGTGCTGTGGCCGGGACGCTCGCCGTCCGCCTCCATGACGGTCTCCAGCACCGACTGGGCCACGACCGGATGGGGCGAGACCTCAAGGAAGACCCGCAGGCCGTCCTGGGCCGCCGCCCGCACCGCCTCGGTCAGCCGGACCGGGCGCCGCAGGTTCGCCGTCCAGTAGGCGGCGTCGAGGGCCGGGCGCTCCCGGGGATCCGGGGAGGTGCAGCTGTAATAGGGGAGCCGGAGCTCACCCGGCACCAGCTCCGGCAGGCTCCCGGCGAGTTCGTCCAGCAGCGGGTCGACCAGCGGGCTGTGCGCGCCGATGCGCACCCCCGGCACCAGCCGGGCGAGCAGTCCCTGATCCCGGCACTCGGCCACGAACCGCTCCACGGCCCCCGGAACCCCCGCGACCACGCAGGCGCGCGGGGAGGAGTGGACGGCGACCGAGATGCCGGGCCGGCCGTCCAGACGGCGGCGCGCCTCGGCGGCGTCCAGCTCCACCAGCGCGGTGGCGCCGGTGCCGGCGAGCCGCTCCTCCATCAGCCGGGACCGGCGGCAGACCACCCGCGCCCCGTCCTCGGCGGTGAGCGCGCCCGCCACCACGGCGGCGGCGACCTCGCCCATCGAATGCCCGATCACGGCCGCCGGCTCGACGCCCCGGCCGCGCCACACCGCGGCGAGGCCGATCTGCAGTGCGTAGACGGCGGGCTGCACCCGGTCCATGCCCGAGCCGGCCAGGCCGTCCTCGGTGACCAGAGCCCGCAGGGACACTCCGCTCTCCTCCCGGACGACCGGTTCCAGAGCGTCGATGACCGCGGCAAAGACCGGTTCCTCCGCCAGGAGCTGGGCGCCCATGCCGTCCCACTGCGAACCGTGGCCGGAGAAGACGAACACCGGCGCCGCGGCCCGCACGTCCGGCACACTGCCGCGCACCGCGAGCGGCCCCGGCTCCCCGCCCGCCGCGACGGTGCGCAGCATGCCGGTCAGGGCCGGGCGGTCCGCGGCCCGGATGACCAGGCGCTCCGCGAGATGGGTACGGCGCGCCCCGAGGGTGTGCGCCACATCGGCCAGCGGGGTGTCGGCGCCGTCCCCGGCCAGCCACTCGGCGAGCCGTGCGGCGTAGGCGCGCAGGGCGGCGGGCGTACGGGCGGAGAGCGCGAAGAGCATGTCGGAGTGGTTCATCCGGTAGTCCACCCTCACTCGTTGGTCGTCGCGGGCGCGAGGCCTGAACCCGGTACCGAGCCGGGCGCGGTGGCAGGGGCAGGGGCTTCGACGAGCACCGCGTGTGCGTTGGTCCCGCCGAACCCGAAGGAGCTGACACCGGCGGTCCGCGGTTCCTCGCCGCGCGGCCAGGGGATGGGCCGGTCCACCACGGTCAGGCCCAGCTCGTCCAGCGGGATACGGGGGTTGGGGGCGTCCTGGTGCAAGGTCGCGGGGATCAGCTCGTGGTGCAGGGCCAGCACGCACTTGGCCAGCCCGGCGAGCCCGGCCGCCCCCTCCAGATGGCCCAGGTTGGACTTGACCGAGCCGATCCGCAGCCGGGACCCGCGGGGCCTGCGACGGCCCAGGGCCGCGCCGAGCGCGGCCGCCTCGATCGGGTCGCCCAGCGGGGTGCCGGTGCCGTGCGCCTCCAGGTATCCGGCCCCGGCCGGGTCCAGTCCCGAGCGGTCCCACACCTCGCGGACCAGCGCCTCCTGCGCGACCGGGTTCGGCGCCATCAGGCCGTTGGACCGGCCGTCCTGGTTGGTGCCGGTCGAGCGCACCACGGCCAGGATCCGGTCGCCGTCGCGCAGCGCGTCCTCGAGCCGGCGGACCACGACGACCAGAGCGCCCTCGCCGCGCACATAGCCGTCGGCCGCCGCCGCGAAGGGCTTGCACCGGCCGCCCGGCGACAGCGCGCCGCTCTCGCCGAAGTTCAGCGTCACACCGGGGGAGAGCAGCAGATTGACCCCGCCGACCAGGGCCGTGTCGCACTCCCCGGCCAGCAGCCCGCGCCGGGCCAGGTGCAGCGCCACCAGCGAGGAGGAGCAGGCGGTGTCCACGGTCATGCTCGGACCGCGCAGATCGAGCGCGTACGACAGCCGGTTGGCGATGATGCTCGGGGCGGAGCCGGTCCCGGTGCGCGCGGTGATCGACGGCAGGTCCTCCAGGGCGGCCCGCCCGTGGTCGTCGCCGCAGGCGCCCACGTACACGCCGGTGCGGGTGGTGGCCAGGCCGTCGGCCGGCAGCCCCGCGTGCTCCAGGGCCTCCCAGGCGACCTCCAGCAGGATCCGCTGCTGCGGGTCCATCTCGGCGGCCTCCGCCGGGGAGATCCCGAAGAACTCGGCGTCGAAGCCGTCCACGTCCGGCAGGAAGGCCCCGTGCCGGTTGGCCCGGTCGACGGCGGCGGCGTGCCCGGGTGAGACCTGGCGGTAGGCGTCCCACCGGCCGGCGGGGACGGTGGAGACGGCGTCCTGGCCGGAGCGCAGCAGCTCCCAGAGCCCGGCCGGTGAGTCGATCCCGCCCGGCAGCCGGCAGCCCAGCCCGGTGATCGCGAGATCCCCCTCACCCGCGGCGGCGTTCCCCGCGTCCGCGGCGGGTGAGGCCGGGGCCGCGGCCGGCTCCCCGGCGGAGCCGCCGGTCAGATGGGCGACCAGCTTCCGGATGGTGGGGTGCTCCCACAGCACGGTCGGCGGCAGGGCGCGGTCGAGCAGCTCCTCCAGCTCGCCGGAGAGCGCCACCGCCTCGCGCGAGGTGAATCCGTAGGCGCTGAACGGCTGATCAAGGTCGACACGGTCCTCGGGCAGCCCACCACGCCGGGCGACGCGACCGATCAGCAGACGGCGCAGCTCCTCGCTCACCGGCCCGGCACCTCGTCGGTGGCGGGGGCGGCCAGCGCGGCGGCCAGATACAGCTCGCGGCAGGCGGCGCGGCGGATCTTCCCGCTCGTCGTCTTGGGCATCGTCCCGCGCCGGATCAGCACCACGTCCCCCAGGTCCAGCGAGTGCCTGGCAGCCACGGCCTTGCGTATCGCGGCACGGATCGCCGTCAGGTCCGCGCCCTCCTGACCCCGGTCGAGCTCGGCGACGACCACGGCCCGCTCCCCGGTCTCGTCCAGCAGCCCGGCCGGGAAGGCGGCGACATGGCCCCGGCGGACGCCCAGGTCGGCCTCCTGGACGGTCATCTCCAGGTCGGCCGGGTGGTGGTTGCGTCCGTCCACCACGATCAGGTCCTTCAGACGGCCGGTCAGATAGAGCTCCCCGTCCCGGAGGAACCCCAGGTCCCCGGTGCGCAGCCAGGGCCCGGAGCCGTCCGTCGGTTCGGCGTCACCGGCAAGCCGCGCGCCGAAGACCTCGGCGGTGCGGTCCGGACGGTGCCAGTAGCCGGCGCACACGTTCGCCCCGCGCACCCACACCTCGCCGGTGCGCTCCTCGGGCACCGGCCGTGCGGTGTCCGGGTCGACGACGCGGACCTCCTGGTCGGCCGGGATCCCGCAGCCCACCACCCGGTAGCCGTCGGCGTCCCCCTCCGGCAGCACGCGGACCCGGTCGCGGGCCAGTTCGGCGCGGTCCAGGGTGAGCACCCGCGGCTCCTCGGGCCGGCCCAGGGTGACCGCGAGGGTCGCCTCCGCCAGGCCGTAGCTGGGGCAGTGCGCCGCGTGCCGGAAGCCGTGCGGGCCGAACTCGGCGGTGAAGCGGTCCAGCGTGCCGGCGCGCACCGGCTCGGAGCCGTTGACCAGGACCCGCAGCGAGGACAGGTCCAGACCCGCCCGGGCGCGCCCCTGGACCCGGTCGGCACACAGCTCCAGGCCGAAGTTGGGCGACACCGTGTGGGTGGCCCGGTGGTCGCTGATCGCGCGCAGCCAGCGGGCGGGCTGCTGGATGAAGGCGAACGGCGCCATGAGGACCACCGGGGTCCGGGTGATCAGCGGCACCGCGATCATCAGCAGCAGCCCCATGTCGTGGAAGAACGGCAGCCATCCGGCGATCCGCGCGTCGGCGTCGATGCCCAGCCCCGCGCAGAGCTGGGCCGCGCCCACGGCGAGATTGCGGTGGGTGACCTCCACGCCCGCCGGGTGACGGGTGGAACCCGAGGTGTACTGCAGGTACGCGATGTCGTCCGCCCGCTCCGCCACCGGCAGCAGGACCTCCCGCGCCAGTGCGGGGTCCACCGCGTCCACACAGAGCAGCTCCGGCTTGCCCAGCTCCGGGGCGCCGGCCAGCAGCTGACGCACCGGCTCCTGGTGGGCCGTGGTCGTCAGCACGGCGCCGGGCGCGCAGTCGGCCATGGCGAGCAGCAGCCGCTCGTCGGTACGGAACGCCTCCGGGGCGTACAGCGGCACCGCGAGCACCCCGGTGTACAGGCAACCGAGCAGCGCGGCGACGTAGTCCGCGGTGTGCGGGCACAGGATCGCGGCCCGCTCACCCGGAGCGACGACCCGGCTCAGCGCCCCCGCCACCGCGCGGGCACGGGCGTCGAGTTGACCGTAGGTCAGCCCGGTCGCGGTGCCGGCCCGGTCGGCCGAGTAGTCAACGAAGGTCATCGCCGTGGCCTCCGGGTGGCGCTGGGCGGCATCGCGGACCGCCGCGACCAGCCCGAGCGGCTCGGGCGAGCTGTTCACAGACACGTTTCTTCCGATCAGTCGCGGGTGGCTCAGCTCAGCTCAGTTCAGCGGCAGGGCGGTGCCGCGTACGTAGGGCGTGTTGGTGGGGTAGCGGGGCCAGGGGCGCACCACCTCGTGGACCCGCACCTGGTACCCGGCGTCGCGGAGCGCGGTGAGCAGCCGGCGGTTGGCGTGGCAGCCGCCGGCCACCCGCCGCCACAGCGGCGCCAGGACGTCCTGGAGCAGGCCGACCGCGCCGGGGCAGCGGACGTGCTCGAAGAAGACCAGTTGCCCGCCGGGCTTGAGCACCCGGCGGATCTCGGCCAGCGCGGCGGGCAGATCGACGACCGTGCAGAGCACCAGGGTGCACACCACCGTGTCGAAGGCGTCGTCGGGCAGCGGCAGCCGCTCGGCCCAGGCGTCCACCACCTTCACCTCCAGCGGCACCTCCTCGGCGCGCCGGGCCAGCTGCTTGCGCATCTCGCTCGCCGGCTCCACGGCCACCAGCGAGTCGGCCTTGGCGAAATAGGGGAGATTGGCCCCGGAGCCGGCGCCGACCTCCAGGATGTCCCCGGTCAGCTCGCTGAACATCAGCGTGCGCAGCGGCCGGCCCCACTTCTCCTCCGCGCGCCGGGTCATCGCGTCGTAGTAGCGGGCGAAGAACTTCCCGCTGCGGCTCTCCAGCTGCGGGTTTGCTTCCGCGGTCGTCATGGCAGGGGCCTCCTGTGGGTGAGGGTGATGGGGCGGTCGGCGGGCACCGCCGTGGGGTACCGGCCGTCCAGGCAGGCGGTGCAGAGGTCGGCGGGGTCCTTGCCCACCGCGCCGAGCAGCAGGTCCAGGGTGAGGAACTCCGCGCTGTCGCAGCCGAGCCGGTCCGCCAGCCGGTCGTCGGACAGGCCGGCGGCGAGCAGCGCGTCGCCGCGCCCGGTGTCGATGCCGTAGAAGCAGGGCCAGCGGTGCGGCGGCGAGGCGATGCGCAGATGGATCTCCCGCGCGCCGGCGGCGCGCAGCAGCGCGGCGACCGCCGCCATGGTGGTGCCGCGCACCAGCGAGTCGTCCACCAGCACCACCGGCCGGCCCGCCACCGCGGCGGGTACGGCCGACAGCTTGGCCCGCACCGCCGCCGCGCGGTCCTCGGCGGTGCCGCCGATGAAGGACCTGCCGATCCCGTCGTGGCGCAGCAGCCCCTGGACGGTGGGCAGCCGGGACCGCCAGGCGTAGCCGTCCGCCGCCACCCGCGCCGTCTCCGGCACGGCGACCACCACCGGATCCACCGCGCCCGGCGGGGGCGGGGCCTGCTCGGCGAGCGCGACGCCCGCCGCGTACCGGGTGTGGTGGACGCTCTGGGCGCCGAGGACCGAGTCGGGCCGCGCGAAGTAGACGTACTCGAAGAGGCAGGAGGCGCGCCGCGCGCCGGGGACCGCGAGCCGGCTGCTGCGGATCCCGTCGGCGCGCACCTCCAGGACCTCGCCCGGCTCCAGCTCCCTCACCAGGTCCGCGCCGACGGCGGCCAGTGCCGCCGACTCCGATGCCAGCAGCCAGGCGTCGCCCAGGCGGCCCAGGCACAGCGGCCGGAACGCGTGCGGGTCCCGCACGCCGTACATCCGCAGACCGTCGGTGAGGACGAGGGCGTACGCGCCGGTGACCGAGGGCAGCACCTCGTGCAGGGCGGCGGGCACCGACAGTCCCCGGCGCTCCATCACGGTGTGCAGCAGCCGGGTCAGCAGCGCGGTGTCGGAGCCGCCCGGTCCGCGGGGCACCGCGTGCGCGGCGGCGATCGCCTCGGCGTCGACCAGGGTGCCGTTGTGCGCGACGGCGAGCGAGGGGCTCCCAGCCTGGCCGCCGACGGTGACCGGCTGGGCGAGCTCCGCGCCCGACCCGGGCCCCAAGGCCCCGGCTCCGGGATCGGTGCCGGATCCGGAAGTGGCGTACCGGACGTGGCCGATCGCGCCGGGCCCGGCGGGCAGGCTCCCCGGGTCGGGGAAGACCTCCGCGACCCGGCCCGCACCGGCCCGGCGCTCCATGCGGCCCTCGCGGCAGGCGACCATGCCCGCGCTCTGCCGGCCCCGGTGCTGAAGGGCCGTCAGCATGGTGCGGACCAGCGGCGCGGCATCGCCCGCCGCTCCCCACACCCCGGCGACCCCGCAGGCCTCGCGCGGCTTGGCGGCCGGATCACTCATGCGGTGCCGCCACGGGCCCGTCGGGCCCGGAAACGTCCCCGCCGGCGCCTGGCGCCGGCCCGCCGGTCTCCCGCGCGTCCGTCTCCTTCAGCCAGCGCTCGAAGGCGGCGAGGTCGGGCAGGATGACGTCGGAACAGGACAGCACCGCGAGGTTCTGCCGCATCGCGGTGATGGCGACGACGGTGGCGCCGCCCCGGTGCGCGCTGAGCATCTCGGCCGCGGTGCCCATGCTGGGCTCGTGGCCCGGCAGCCAGGCCACGCACACATCGCAGGCGGCCGCCAGCCGGGTGAGCCGGTGGAAGGTGCCGGTGAGCAGCGAGACCGCGGGGTCCAGCGCGGCCCGGTGCACCTCGGGGGTGTCCGCGAGCGCGGCGTGGCCCGCCCGGATGGCCTGCTCGTGCTCGCCGATCCACTCCCGCATCAGCAGGTCGGGGTCGTGCACCAGGGCGTCGGGGCGGTGGTCCAGGATGGTCCGCCGCAGGCGGTCGCGGTACCCCTGGTCGGCGAGGTGGGCGCCGGGCCGAGCGCCCTGCATGACGCCGGCCAGGAAGTACGAGCGGGGGCGCGCGGGGCGCGGGCCGGTCACGCGTCCTCCAGCGAGTACTCGGGCACCACGATGCCGGCCGGCGCGGCCGCGTCCCAGAGGGCGGCGGCCTCGGTCAGATGGGCCACGACCTCCTGGCCGGTGGCGCGCACGGCTTCCGCCACGCGTGCCAGTTCGCGCTCGAAGGCGGCGCTGCCCCAGCGGCTCACCGCGCCCTGGTTGTCCCGGGCGATCAGCGCCCGCGGGTCGGCGAGTTGGCCGCGCGGGCGTCCGAAGAAGGGGAGGGCGACCTCGGTGAGGGCGTCGTCGCCCGGGTGCACGGCCCGTATCGACAGGTTGTTCTGCTCGGGGTGCAGCAGCAGCTCGCGCACGAGCGGGGCCGGGACGGGGAGTTCGCCGACGGTCTCCTCGGGGCGCATGGTGTACGCGCGGTGGGTGACGGTCTCGTCCAGCCGCGGGCTGTAGCGCAGGTACTGCAGCCGCAGCACCCCGTCGCCCGGCCGCCACACCGCACGCAGCACGGACGGGGCGGGCGAGCCGTCGCGGCGGCGCCGCAGCGGGTAGGCGTCGCCCTCGACCCGCACCGCGCCGTCCACCGCCTCCGCCCGGCTCAGCCGCAGCGGCGCGCGGTGCAGCAGGTAGGGGTCGAGGATGGTGAGGGTCTCGCCGTCGTCGTAGAGCGCGCAGACGTGCCGTCCGCCGACCCGGTACACGGCCCGCGCGCCGGTGCGGCGCGCCACCCGCTCGCCGGCGTCGAAGGTCTGCCAGGCGCAGGCCGTGCCGAACCGCTCGGGGGACGCCCCGCTCCCGTAGTGCAGGTGGTACTGCGCGGCGCTGTTGTACGGGACTTCGGTGAGCACCTCGGTGTGGATGTCCTGGAGTACCCGGGGGTCCAGGGCGGTGCCGGGGGAGGGAGCCGTCATGGGGTGTCCTTGGGAAGGTGGGCGGTCGAAGGAGGCGGGTCAGCGGGGAGCGGCACGGCCGCGGCCGGCGGCGAGCCCCGCACGCGCGCCGAGGCTGGTGAGCAGGAAGGCCACCAGTTCGGTGCGGCGCGCCACGAGGTAGAAGTGGTCGCCCGGCATGGCCCGCAGCGTGAAGGGACCGGTCGTGCAGTAGCGCCAGCCCTCGGCGTGCCGCGCGGTGACCTCGGTGTCGCGGGTGCCGACGAGCGCGGTGACGGGGCAGTCCAGCGGCGGACCGGGCAGGTAGCGGTAGCCCTCGGCGAGCCGCAGATCGGCGTGGGCGGTGGCCGGCGGCACCGGGCGGTCCTCCCCGCCGGCACCGGTGAGGTGGCGCGGCGCGGTGAGGGGCTCGTGGTGGCGCCGCCGCGGCTCGCGGTGCCGGCTGTCCATGGGGGCGGGATGGGCGGAGACGAACAGCGCGTGCGGGGAGAGCCGATCGGCGGTCAGCGACCGGGCCGTCTCGAAGGCGAGGGCCGCGCCCATGCCGTGCCCGAAGAGCACCAGCGGTACGTCCGCCGACGCGGCCAGCTCCTCGGCGACCGGCCGGGCCAGGTCGCCGAGGCGGCCGGGCAGCGGCTCCCCGGCGCGGTCCTCGCGCCCCGGGTACTGCACGGCGGCCAGCTCCACGGAATCGGGCAGATGCTCCGGCCAGCTCCGGAAGAAGCGGGCCGAGCCGCCCGCGTGCGGGAAGCACACCAGACGCAGCCCGGGGCGGTGCCGGGGCCGCGGCGTCCGCAGCCAGGAGTGCGCGCGGCCCGCCGCCCCTGCCTGCGGCATCAGCCCGTACCTGCCCAAGGGGATCCGACCTTTCACAGCGTGCCCGTAAGTCGAGCGGGAGGAGACCGCCGATTGGCGGAATGAATACCTCCGGAAGAACCACGGGATGGAATTCGATGGGCCGGCGGTAATTGAGAGGGCCGATCGCGGTGCTCTCCGCCGACGAAACCTCCGTCAACCTACGGGAAAGACAGGGCAGAGAAAAGGGAGGTGCACGAAGGGGCAATACCCGCCCACGGCATGACGACTGTGGTGGGACATGTCCAAATTTTTCGGCGGTAGTTCACGTCGTAGAGCCGTTCGATTTTGCCAAACGGTGATCATTTTGAGATTGCCTCCGCCTTTTCCCGCAGGACAGTCTTTGCGGCGGCGTTAACGTTGTTAATACTCCCCGAATACTTCCCCCGGGATTCCTCCGGGATGAGGAGCGAGATTTTCCGTGGACATGGTTCGATGGCCCGACGCGGCCGTGGAGCGGTATCGGAAGGCCGGCTACTGGCAGGGCCGGCCGCTGGGGGACTTCCTCGCCGGGCACGCCGGCACGATCGGCGCCTCCACCGCCCTCATCGCCGAAGGACGGCAACTCACTTACGCGGAACTGGACCGCCGCGCCGGCCATCTCGCCGCCGGCCTCGCGAGCCTCGGCATCCGGGCCGGGGACCGGATCACCGTCCAGCTCCCCAACACCCCCGACTTCTTCGTGCTGCTCTTCGCCGCGCTCCGGCTCGGCGCGGTCCCGGTGCTCGGCCTGCCCGCGTACCGCCGCAGCGAGGCGGTCCACCTCTCCCGCCACAGCGGGGCCGTGGCCTATGTCATCCCCGACACCGACCCCACCTCGGGCTTCGACTACCGCCGGCTCGCCGGGGAGGTGCTTAAGGAGGCGCCGGAGCTGCGCCATGTCCTGGTGGCCGGCGACCCCGGCCCGCACACCGCGCTCGCCGACGTCGAGCGCGCCGGGCGCGAGGCCGGCGGCCCGTACGCCTTCGCCGCGCCCGACCCGCAGGACCCCGCCGTGCTCCTGGTCTCCGGCGGCACCACCGGCCTGCCCAAGCTCATCCCGAGGACCCACGACGACTACGCCTACAACGTCCGGGCCAGCGCCGAACTCTGCGGGTTCGGCCCCGGCACCGTCTACCTCGCCGCGCTGCCCGCCGCCCACAACTTCGCTCTCGCCTGCCCCGGCGCGCTCGGCACCCTCGCCGCCGGCGGGACCGTGGTGCTCAGCGCGTCCCCCGACCCGGACACCGCCTTCCCCCTGATCGAACGTCACCGGGTGACCGTGACCGCCGTGGTGCCGCCCCTCGCGGCCCTGTGGTCGCAGGCCGCCGAGTGGTCCCCCGACGACCTCGGCAGCCTCACCCTGCTCCAGGTGGGCGGGGCCCGGCTCGGTCCCGAAGCCGCCCGGCGGGTGCGCGCGGCCCTCGGCTGCGAACTCCAGCAGGTCTTCGGCATGGCCGAGGGACTGCTCAGCATGACCCGCCCCGGCGACGACGCGGAGCGCGTCGCCACCACCCAGGGCCGGCCGCTGAGCCCGGACGACGAGATCCGGGTGGTCGACGCCGACGGCGCCGACGTACCCGAGGGCACGGTCGGTGAGCTGCTCACCCGCGGCCCGTACACCCTGCGGGGCTACTACCGGGCCGAGGAGTACAACCGCACCGCCTTCACCGCCGACGGCTTCTACCGCACGGGCGACCTCGTGCGGCTGCTGCCCGGCGGGGACATCGTCATCGAGGGACGGAAGAAGGACCTCGTCAACCGCGGCGGTGACAAGGTGTCCTCGGACGAGCTCGAGGGCCACCTGCGCGCCCACCCGGCCGTGCTGGACGCCGCCGTGGTGCCCGTCCCCGACGAGTACCTCGGCGAACGCACCTGCGCCTGGATCGTCCTGCGGGAGGGGCACACCGGCCTGGACGACGGCAGCCTCGACACCTTCCTCGACGAGCGCGGCCTCGCCCCGTACAAGAAGCCGGACCTGGTCCATTACGTCGACGCCCTGCCCTTCACCGGTGTCGGGAAGGTCGACAAGCGAGCCCTCGCGCAACGGGCGGCCGACGCCGCCGCCCGCGAGCGCTGACCCAAGGGGATGTCCCACGCCTCACGAGGGCGGGCGAACCCGACCTGAAGCACATCCGAAGGAGACCGCACATGTCCACCACCGCCGTGTCGCCCGGCACCAGCCACGTCCCTTTCACCGGCACCCCGCAGCAGGCCGCGGTCCGGCTGGCCGAAGCCGGACCGCACGGGAGCCACGTGGTCTACGAACGTGACCACACCTGGTGGTACGCCGGCGGGGTCCGGGCATCCTTGGTGGTCGACCGGACCCACGTCACCCTCGACCACGAGGGCGCCCGTACCCGTACCCCCTGGCACGGCGACGACCCGCTGGAGACGGTGCACCGGGTGCTCTCCTCGCTGCCCTACCCGCACTGGCGCGCCTACGGCTGGGCCACCTTCGAGCTGAGTTACGCCCTCGCCGGGGACGCGGCGGACCTCGGCGACGAGCCGCTGATGCACCTGGTGATCCCGCGCGTCGAGGTCCGGCTGTCGGCGGACGGCGCGGAGATCCGGTGCGGCGGTGGCGGCGAGGAGGCGGACGCGCTGCGGGCCCTGCTCGCGGCGCCCGAACCGGCCGCCCGGCAGCGCGAGTCCACCCCGGTCCGGGTCGAGCTGCGGGATGCCGCGTCCGAGGAGGCCTACCGGGACTCCGTCGCCCGGGCCGTCCAGGCGATCCGCGACGGCGAGCTGCAGAAGGTGATCCTGTCGCGCACCGTGCCGGTGGAGCGGGAACTGGACCTCCCCGCGACCTATCTGGCCGGCCGCTCGGTCAACTCACCCGCCCGTTCCTTCCTGCTGAACCTCGGCGGCATCGAGGCCGTCGGATTCAGCCCGGAGACGGTGGTGGAGGTCTCCGCCGACGGCCGGGTCTCCACCCAGCCGCTGGCCGGCACCCGGGCGCTCAGCGGGGATCGCGCCCAGGACGCGGCGCGCCGTGCCGAACTGCTGACGGACGCCAAGGAGATCTACGAGCACGCCATCTCCGTCCAGGTGGCCTGGGACGAGATGGCGGCGGTCTGCGCCCCCGGGTCGGTGCGGGCCGAGGAGTTCATGAGCATCAAGGAGCGCGGCAGTGTCCAGCACATCGCCTCCCGGGTGAGCGGCGAGATGCCGTTCCCGGACCGCGGGCCGTGGCCGGCCCTCGCCGCCGTCTTCCCCGCGGTCACCGCCTCCGGCGTCCCCAAGCCGGCCGCGTACCGGACCATCCGCCGCCTGGAGACCGGCCCGCGCGGCCTGTACAGCGGAGCGGTGCTGACCGTCGGCAGCGACGGCAGCCTGGACGCCGCGCTGGTCCTTCGCACCGCCTTCCGGCAGCAGGGGCGGACCTGGCTGAGGGCGGGCGCCGGCATCGTCGAACAGTCCACGCCGGAGCGGGAGTTCGAGGAGACCTGCGAGAAGCTGAGCAGCATCTCGCGCACCCTGGTCTCGGCGGCGGACCCCCTTGAGGTCCTCGGGTCCTGACAGCCTCGGGTCGTCCGGGCCTCTCCTGGCGGACGGCCCGGACCGTGGCGGCCGCCGGGCACCCCCGGCCCGGCGGCCGCCACGCAATCCTTACAAGACTGTTCGACTTGCGAGCCGCCCGGCGCTACTCTGAACCCGAACAGTGGCGTTCAATTTAAGGAGTACGCCCCGTGCCTTCCGTGCCATCCCCGTCCCCAGCCGGCACCGCGTCAGGCGGGGAAGGACATCCGCTGCGCTGGCCCATCCTGGCGGTGCTGTGCCTGAGCCTGCTGATCGTCGGCCTCGATGTCACCGTCCTCAACGTCGCCCTGCCCACACTGGTCGACGAACTCGGCGCCACCACCAGCGAGTTGCAGTGGCTGGTGGACATCTACAGCCTGATGGCCGCCGGCCTGATGCTCTTCGCGGGCAGCATCGCCGACCGCTTCGGCCGCAAGCCGGTCTTCCTGGCCGGACTCGTCCTCTTCTCCGGCGCCTCCGCCGTCGCCGCGTTCTCGGACAGCACCACGTCCCTCATGATCGCCCGCGGCGTGATGGGGGTCGGCGAGGCGCTGATCATGCCCGCCACGCTCTCCATCATCGGCACGGTCTTCACCGATCCGGCGGAGCGGATGAAGGCGATCGGTCTGTGGTCCGCGATGATCGGCGTCGGCCTGGCCATGGGCCCGCTGGTCGGCGGCTGGCTGCTGGGGCGGTTCTGGTGGGGGTCGGTCTTCCTCATCAACGTGCCCATCGGGGCCGCCGCCCTGGCCGTGGCCCTCAAGATCGTTCCCAATTCGCGCGCCTCCGCCGCCCGGCGGCTGGACCTGGCGGGCGCCGTGCTCTCCGTCCTGGGCGTCGGCACCCTGCTGTGGGCGATCATCGAGGGCCCGGTCAAGGGCTGGACCAGCACGCCGGTGCTGACCGGCTTCGCCGTCTCCGCGCTGCTGCTGGCCGGCTTCCTCGGCCGCGAGCGCACCGCGCGGGAGCCGATGCTGCCCCTGGGGATCTTCGCCCACCGGCGCCTGGCCGTCGGCAACATCCTGGTCTTCCTCGGCCTGCTGTCGCTGCTGGGGGCGCTGTTCGTCCTCGTCCAGTACCTGCAGTTCGTGCTCGGCTACGACGCCGGGGAGACCGGACTGCGCATCGCGCCCACCGCCCTGGTCATCCTGGTCGCGGCCCCGCTGGCGTCCTTCCTCGGACAGCACCTGGGCACCCGTTGGCTGGCCGCCATGGGCCTGGCGTTCGCCGCCGTCTCGCTGCTGATCCTCGCCACCACCGACAGCGGTGACGGCTACGGGCGGGTGCTGGCCGCCATGCTCTTCCTCGGCTGCGGCGCCGGCTTCATCATCGGCCCGACCAGCGACGCCATCGTCGGCTCGCTGCCCGAGGACGACCTCGGCGTCGGCTCCGCCACCAACAGCGCGGCCGTGCAACTCGGTTCCGCGCTCGGCGTGGCGGTGCTCGGCAGCCTGCTCTCCGGCACCTACCGCGAGGAGTTGGCGGACAGCCCGGCCGGCGCCGCCCTGCCGCCGGAGGCGCTGCACACCGCGGACGACTCCGTCGGCGCGGCGCTCGCCGTCGCCCAGCACATGCCCGCCCAGGCGGAACAGATCGCCGCGGCCGCGCGCGACGCCTACGTCTCCGGCATGGCGCCCGCCATGTTCACCGGAGCCGCCGTCGCCGCCGTCGGCATCGTCGTCTCCCTGCTGCTCTTCCCCAAGGGCAAGGGGAGCGACCGTCCCGCGGACGAACCGGGCGCGTCCGACCGCACTCCGCGGCCGTCCGGCCCCGCCGTCCGAACCTGACCGAATCGACACGCGCCTGCCAGGGCCGCCCAACGCTCCTGGCAGGCCGAGAAGGAGGTGACATACCCTCCCATCATGTCCACGCCGCCGCCCCAGAAGGTACGCCGCCGCTCCACCGCCGGCCGGGACGAACCACGTCGCCGAGCCGACGCGGAGCGCAGCATCGCCGCCATCGTCACCGCCGCCCTCGAATGCTTCCGCCAGGACGCGAACGTGAGCATGACGGCGGTGGCCGCCGCGGCGGGAGTCAGCCGCGTCACCCTCTACGCCCACTTCCCCTCCCGCGAGGCGCTGCTGGACGCGGTGCTGGCGCACTCCGTCGAGCAGGCCGACACCGCCCTGCAGGCGCAGCGGCTCGACGAGGGCCCGGCCGACGAGGCGTTCTCCCGTCTCATCCGGTCCGGTTGGCGCATCCTGGAGCGGCACGCCTTCCTGCTCTCGGTCTCCGAAGGCGTCATCGCCCCCGCCCGCCGCCGGATGCACCACGAGAAGGTCCTCGCCCGGGTGGAGCGGATCCTGCTGCGCGGCCAGGAGGAAGGGGTGTTCCGCACCGACCTCCCGCTCAGCTGGCTGGTGACCACCTTCTACAGCCTGCTGCACGCGGCGGCCGCCGAGGCCGACGCCCGGCACCTGAAGACCAGAAGCGTTCCCGACATCCTCGACCGCACGCTCTCCTCCATCCTGCGGGCGGCGGAGAGCCCCTGACGCCTCGAACCAGGCGTCCCGTCCCTTCCGGGAGACACCCATGCATGCCCATGAAGCCCTCATCCGCGCCTGCCTGACCGCGATCAGCGCGGGCGACGCCGACGCCTGGCTCGCCTGCTACACCGATGACGCGGTCTCCGAAGACGTCCCGCTGAACTCCGTCTGGAAGGGGCGCGCCGAACTGGAGGCGGGGGTGCGCGGCTGGGTGGCGGCCATCCCGGACACCCGCATGGAGGTGCGCTCCGCCGTCGCGGACGACCGGACCGGCACCTGCGAGTGGACCATGTCGGGAACCCTTAAGGGCCCGCTCGACGGACTGCCCGAGCAACTCGCCGCGGTGGCGGCCGGGAAGCACTTCTCCATGCGCGGGGTGACCGTCTACCGGTTCTCCGCGGACGGCCGCATCCAGCACGAGGCCCTCTACTGGGACCTCGCCGGGGTGCTCGGCCAGTTCGGCCTGCTGCCTCCCCTGTGACCCGCCGCTCCCGGTGACCCACCCGCCGGGCCGTCTCCGCCGCCGACGCCGCGGAGACCCACCGGACACCCCCTAAGGTGGAACGATGCAGGAGGAATACCGGACGATCGCGCGCAGCGGCGTGCATGAGATCGAGATCAACAAGTCGCGCTTCATCTGCGCGCTCGCGCCCGCCGCGACCGAGCGGGAGGCGCAGGAATTCCTCCAGCGGGTGCGCCAGGAGCACCCCACGGCCACCCACAACTGCTTCGCGTACGTCATCGGCGCCGACGGCCGGGTGCAGAAGGCCGGCGACGACGGGGAACCGGGCGGCACGGCGGGCGTGCCGATGCTCCAGATGCTGCTGCGGCGGGACGTCCGCTATGTGGTGGCCGTCGTCACCCGCTACTACGGCGGGGTCAAGCTGGGCGCGGGCGGGCTGATCCGCGCCTACGGCGGCGCGGTCGGCGAGGCCCTGGACAGCGTGGGCACCGTCACCCGGCGGCGCTTCCGGCTGGCGACGGTCACCGTGGACCACCAGCGGGCCGGAAAGCTGGAGAACGACCTGCGGGCCACCGGCCGGGCGGTGCGCGAGGTCCGGTACGCCGAGGCCGTCACCATCGAGGTCGGGCTGCCCGAGGCCGACCTCGACGCCTTCCGGGCCTGGCTGGCCGACGCGACCGCGGGCGCAGCGGCCCTGGAGCTCGGCGGCGAGGCGTACGCCGACGCCTGACCGGCCTGCCGCAGGGCATCGAAGGTCGGGTTGGGGCTCGCGGTGTGATCCCGGCGCGGTCCGCGGTGTGTCCGGGGCGGTCGCGCCGGGGGAGGTGGCCATGATGGCGTGGCTCGCGCCTCGGCTACGGACAGGGGCTGCCCCTCATGACGCATACCATCAACGGCCTGCCGTCCCACGTGCTCATCGTGCACTTCGTCGTCGTACTGGTGCCCCTGGTGGGCCTTCTGGTGGTGGTGTGTGCCGCCTGGCCGGTGGCGCTGCGCCGGGCGGGGGTGGCGCTGCCGGGTCTGGCCCTCGTGGCGCTCGTCGCGGTCCCGCTGGCGACGAGCGCCGGTGAGTGGCTGCAGGAACGCCTGCCGCGGGATCCGCTGGTCGAGCGGCATGCCGGGATGGGGGACGGCCTGCTTCCGTGGGTGATCGGATTGTTCGCGCTCAGCGTGGTGCTGTGGCTGCTGCGGCGGGCGGCGGATTCCAGCGGTTCCGCTCCCTCCGCCATCGGCGGCGCGGCCGACCGGGTGAGCGTTCGGATCACGGGGGTGGTGCTGGCGCTGGCCGTGGCGATCGGGGCCGGTGTGCAGGTGTACCGCATCGGCGACTCGGGCGCGAAGGCGGTGTGGCAGGGGTTCTCCTCGTCCAGCGGTGCGGGCGATGCCGATCGCAGCTCCCCGGCCGCCCGGCCGGGACGCTGAGCGACCGCCACGGTCCCACCCCGCGGACCGGACCGACGGGCGGCTACAGGGAGGCGGCGATGCGCCGCGGGGCGTCGAGGATGCGGCTGGCTATCTGTACGACGAGCGGGGGCTGCCGGGTCTGGCCGTCGTCCGGGGTCAGCACGTAGTAGATCTGCTCGAGGGACGGGGGTCCGACTGCGAGGGTGGCCATGGCGGCTTGCGCGGTGGTGGCCTGGTGGGTGCGCAGGAGGTAGGCGGCGGTCATCGAGCCGGTGCGGCCGACGCCGGCGCCGCAGTGCACGAAGACCGGCGTGTCGGAGGCGTGCACCGTCTTCAGGAAGGTGTCCACCTGGGCGGTGGTGGGCGTCTGCCCGTCCCGGACGGGCAGGGACACGAGCCTGAGGCCCGCCTGCGCGGGACGGGCGCGGTCCTGGGGCGAGAGGTGCTCGGCGCGCAGGTCGACGACGGTGTGCACCCCCAGGGCGACGAGCGCGCGGTACCCGCGGGCGCCGGGGGCGGAGCCGCGCCACACATGGTTGTCGACCTGTTTGACGTGGGTGATCCCGGCGATCGCCAGCCCCGAGCCGCCGACGGTGTGGGAGGCCGCCCACGCGTGCGCGCCGAGCATGCCGACGACCGTCACCAGCCAGAACAGGACGTAGGCAGCCGTACCGACGAGCAAGGTGATGGCGGCCCGCCGGGCGATCTTCCGCACACTCGACGCGCGCGGTTTGACGGGCATGGGCGTGCTCCATGCGAGGGACGGTCCCACCGGCGCAGGACCGAGCGGCGATGCGGTGAATCCGCACCTACTGCCGTAGATCCAGAATATCGAACTCATGGCGCAATCGGAGGCCGATCGGGACACGGGGACGACCGCGACGGCTGAGCCGAAGGGCGCCGCACCGCGATGTGCGAGGGCGGCCGGGCCCTGCCAGGCTGGACCTGGAGGGAGTGACCACGCGTGCATCACCGTACGGTCGGAGAGCTCATGACCCGGGGGGTCGTC
Organism: Streptomyces sp. JLBT605; assembly: GCF_058215555.1. NCBI lineage: Bacteria > Bacillati > Actinomycetota > Actinomycetes > Kitasatosporales > Streptomycetaceae > Streptomyces > Streptomyces sp. JLBT605. Next base: position 456,141 of record NZ_CM177087.1, on the reverse strand, counting down.
CGGGCCCCGCGCGGCATGCCGTTCAAGGAGATCGTCAAGCTGCTCTCGGACAATGCCGTCACCGCCGTACCCGTGGTGGACGACCAGGACCGTCCGATCGGCGTTGTCTCGGAGGCCGATCTGCTGCGGAAGTCCTCCGGGCAGGCGGATCCGGCGGGCTTGCTGCCGCTGCCGCACCTGGAGGCGTGGGAACGCGCCGAGGCCGAGGGGGCCACGGCCGAGGAGCTGATGACGGCCCCCGCGATCTGCGCACGCCCCGAGTGGACGGTCACCGAGGCGGCGCGTCTGATGTCGGTCCACGACGTCAAGCGGCTGCCCGTGGTGGACGAGGCCGACAGATTGCAGGGCGTCATCAGCCGCGGCGACCTGCTGAGGATCTTCCTCCGCCCGGACGACGGCATTCGCGACGAGATCACCGTGGACCTGCTGCGCCGGACCCTGCACTTCGCCCCGTCCGAGGTGACGGTCGAGGTCCACGAAGGCCAGGTCTCGCTCTCCGGCTCGGTGGAGGCGAGGAGCCTGATCCCGGTGATCGTCCGACTGTGCAAGGGCGTCGACGGAGTCGTCTCCGTCACCGAGCACCTCACCTACCGCACCGACGACACCCCAGGGGCCTCCACCCTCGGAGGTTGAGCCGCTCACCGCCCCGTACCGCCGACGGCCCGGCCGAGCCGGTGGCGTGAAAACCGAGGTCGGTGACGGACGCGGTGCCGAACGACGCTAACGTGGTCGGTGCCGACAGCGGTGCCCGTGCTGGTTCCGTGCTGGTCGCGGAGGCAGAGGAGCGGTGAACATGCGGGTCGGGGCGGTGCTGTGAGGATTCTGCACACCTCCGACTGGCATCTGGGGCGCTCCTTCCACCGCATCGGCCTGCACCAGGCGCAGCGCGACTTCGTCGGCCATCTGGTGCGGACCGTCCAGGAGCACCGGGTGGACGCGGTGCTGATCGCGGGCGACGTCTACGACCGCGCCATCCCGCCGCTGTCCGCCGTCGAGCTCTTCGACGAGGCGCTGCACCGGCTCGCCGACCTCGGCGTGCCCACCGTGCTGATCTCCGGCAACCACGACTCGGCCCGCCGGCTCGGCGTCGGCGCCGGACTCATGGAGCGGGCCGGGATCCATCTGCGGACCGACCCCGCCGGCTGCGCCACCCCGGTGGTGCTCCGCGACGACCACGGCGACCTCGCCTTCTACGGACTGCCCTATCTGGAACCCGCCCTGGTGGCAGCCGAGTTCACGGTCGCCCGGGCAGGACACGCCGCCGTCCTCTCGGCCGCCATGGACCGGGTGCGCGCCGATCTCGCGGCGCGCCCGACAGGCACCCGCTCCGTCGTCCTGGCCCACGCCTTCGTCACCGGCGGCGCGCCCAGCGACAGCGAGCGGGACATCACCGTCGGCGGCGTCGCCTCCGTCCCGGCCGAGATCTTCGACGGCGTCGACTACGTGGCGCTGGGCCACCTGCACGGCTGCCAGACCATCTCCGAGCGGGTGCGCTACTCCGGCTCCCCGCTCGCGTACTCCTTCTCCGAGGCCGACCACCGCAAGTCGATGTGGCTGATCGACCTGGGCGCCGGCGGCGAGCTGACCGCGGAGCGGGTCGACTGCCCGGTGCCGCGGCGGCTGGCCCGGCTGCGCGGGCACCTGGAGGAGCTGCTCGCCGACCCCGCGCTCGACGCCCACCAGGACGCCTGGGTGGAGGCCACCCTCACCGACCCCGTCCGGCCGCAGGAGCCGATGGCCAAGCTCGCCGCGCGCTTCCCGCACGTGGTGAGCATCGTCTTCGCCCCCGAGCGCGCCGCCGAGGAGCCGGGCGGCGGCTACGCCCAGCGGCTGCGCGGCCGCAGTGACCAGCAGATCGCGGAGGACTTCGTCGCCCATGTGCGCGGCGGCCAGGGACCGGACGACGCGGAGCGCGCCGTGCTCACCGGCGCCCTGGACGACGTCCGGGTCGACCAGACGCTGCGCGAGGTGGCGCGGTGAGGCTGCACCGGCTGACCATCACCGCCTTCGGGCCGTTCGGCGGCACCCAGCAGGTCGACTTCGACGAGCTGTCCACCGCCGGCCTGTTCCTGCTGCACGGACAGACCGGCGCGGGCAAGACCTCCGTCCTGGACGCGGTCTGCTACGCGCTGTACGCAGGGCTGCCCGGCGCCCGCCAGGGCACCGGCTTCACCCCGCGCAGCGACCACGCCGAGCCGCACGTCCGCACCGAGGTCGTCCTGGAATTCACCGTCGCCGGGCGGCGGCTGGAGATCACCCGCCGCCCCCAGCAGCCCCGCCCCAAGAGCCGCGGCTCCGGCTTCACCACCGACAAGGCGCACAGCGAGCTGCGTGAGCGGGCCGCGGACGGCACCTGGTGCGGGCTGAGCCGCTCCCACCAGGAGATCGGTGAGGAGATCGGCCAACTGCTGGGCATGAGCAAGGAGCAGTTCTGCCAGGTGGTGCTGCTGCCGCAGGGCGACTTCGCACGCTTCCTGCGCGCCGACGCCGAGGCGCGCGGCAAGCTGCTGGGCCGGCTCTTCGACACCAGCAGGTTCGCCGCCGCCGAGGAGCGCCTGGCCGAGCTGCGGCGGGATGCCGAGAAGCAGGTCGTGGCCGGCGACGAGCGCCTGCTGGCGCTGGCACACCGGATGGCCCAGGCCGCCGGGGACAGCGCCGGCCTCGCGCGGCTGGAACCTCTGACCCCGGCAGGCCCGGCAGGCCCGGCAGGCCCGGCAGCCGCCGCGGCCCCGGCCGTGCCGGACCAGCGTTCCGGTTCGCGCGGACGGACCCGCGCGGCCCGGCCCGGCGGCGCGGCCCGTGCCGGCCGCGGCACCCCGGCGCCCGGTGAGCCGGGGCTGGCCGAGGCCGTGCTGGAGTGGGCCGCGGTGGCCCGCGCCGCCGCGCGGGAACACCGCGACATCGCCGCCGTGGCGGTGTCCACCGCGGAAGCCGCACACCGGGCCGCGGCCCACGCCCTGGACGACGTACGGGAGCTGGCCCGGCTGCAGCGCCGGCACGCCGACGCCCGGCGGCGCGCCGCCGAACTCGACCGGACGCGCGGCGAGTTCGAGCAGCTCGCCGCCCGGCTGGAGCGGGCGCGCACCGCCGAGGCCGTCGCCCCCGCACTGAGCCTGCGGGAGGCCGCGACAGCAGAGCACCACACCGCCACCGCCGCCGAGCGGCGCGCCCGCGCCCAGCTGCCCCCGCAGCTCGCCGACGCCCCCGCCGAGCGGCTCGCGGAGCTGGAGCGGCGGCTGCGGGAAGACCTCGGAGCGCTCGCCGCGGCCCGCCGCGCCGAACAGCGCGCCGCCGACATCGTCGCCGAGATCGCCGCCCTGGACCGGGAGAGCCGCGCCGACGAGGAGGCCGCCCACGACGCCGCCGTATGGCTCGCCGGCTGGGAACCCACCCGGGCGGCACACCAGCGGCGCATCGCCGATGCGGACGCCGCCGCCACCCGCGCCGGGCAGCTCGCCGCCCAGCTGGAGCAGGCCGAGGCACGGCTGGCCGCCGCCCGGGAACGCGACCGGCTCGCCGAGCAGACCCGCGAGACGGGGGAGCGCTCGCTGCACGCCCGTCAGGAGTCCGCCGCCGCCCGCGAGCGCTGGCTCGACCTCAAGGAGCGGCGGCTGCGCGGAATCGCCGCCGAACTCGCCGCCGGGCTGCACCCCGGCGAGCCGTGCGCGGTCTGCGGATCACCCGAACACCCCCGCCCCGCCCGCCCGGAGACCGGCCACGTCGACCGGGCCGCGGAGGAGCGGGCGCTCGCCGCCTACGAGCGGGCCGAGGCGGCATGGCAGACCGCCGAGGAGCGCGCGCAGCAGGCGCGGGCGGCCGCCGCGGCCGCCGAGGCCGGAGCCGGCGGCGCCGCCACCGAGGAACTGGCCCGCGCCGTGGAGGCGCTGCGGGCCGACTGCGCCGCCGCCCGGGCCACCGCCGCCGACGGGCACCCCGCCCGCGAAGCCCTCGCGCACGCCGAGCGCGAATACGAGCGCCGCCGCACGCAGGCACAGGCCGCCGAGCGCCGCACCGCCGCCCGTACCTCCCACCGCGAGGCGCTGGTCCGGGAGCGGACCGGCCTGGAAGAGCAGCTGGCCGAGGCCCGGGACGGGGCCGCCAGCGTGGCCGAGCGCGCCACCGTCACCGAGCGCCGGGTCGCGCTGCTCGCCGAGGCGGCCGAGGCCGCGCACGGCGCGCAGGCCGCCGCCCAGCGGCTGAAGGACGCCGACGCGGGCCTCGCTGACGCCGCCTTCCGGGCCGGATTCGCCACCCCGCAGGCCGCGGCCGACGCGGTGCTGGCCGAGGCACCCAAGCGTGCGCTCGAAGGCCGTCTGGAGCAGTGGCACAGCGAGTCCAAGGCGGTGGCCGCCGAGCTCGCCGACCCCGCCACGGCGGCCGCGGGCCAGGCCCCTGACGCCGATCTGCCGGCCGCCCGGGCGGCGGCCGACGCGGCCACCCGCGCGCTGCGCGAGGCGTCCGCCCGGGACGCGGCCGCCCGGACCCGCTGCGCCGAGCTGGACCGGCTCTCCCGGCAGGCGGTCGAGGACGCCCGGCACCTCGCCCCGCTGCGCGTGGCCCACGACCGGGTCGCCCGGCTGGCCTCCCTGGCGGCCGGGACCTCCGCGGACAACGACCGCAAGATGCGGCTGGAGTCCTATGTGCTGGCCGCCCGGCTTGAGCAGGTCGCGGCCGCCGCCAGCGCCCGGCTGACGCACATGTCCGCCGGGCGCTACACCCTGGTCCACTCCGACGAGCGGTCCGGCGGCCGCCGTTCGGGGCTGGGCCTGCACGTCATCGACTCCTGGACCGGGGCCGAGCGGGACACCGCCACCCTCTCCGGCGGCGAGACCTTCTTCGCCTCCCTGGCCCTGGCCCTGGGGCTCGCCGACGTCGTCACCGACGAGGCGGGCGGCACCCGGCTGGACACCCTCTTCATCGACGAGGGGTTCGGCAGCCTGGACGAGCAGACGCTCGACGAGGTCCTCGACGTACTGGACTCACTGCGCGAGCGCGACCGCACCGTCGGCATCGTCAGCCATGTCGCGGACCTGCGGCAACGCGTCCCGGTCCAGCTGGAGGTCGTCAAGGGGCGCACCGGCTCCACGGTCCGGCACCGGAGCCCCGAGTAGGGACCGATCCCGTTCGGTTCCGGTTCACTGCGAGAGGGCGCGGCGGGCCAGCGGCGAGGAGTACACCACGCTGGTGGTCACCGATCCGAGCGCGCCGATCCGCCCGGCCACCTCCTCCAGGTGGCGCATCGAACGTGCCGCCACCTTGATGACGAAGCAGTCGTCGCCGGTGACATGGTGCGCCTCCAGGATCTCCGGCGAGGCGGCGATCAGATCGTGGAATGGCTTGTAGTTGGCGTTCGGATAGCGCAGCCGGACGAACGCGAGCACCGGCAGGCCCAGCCGCTCGGGGTCCACCACGGCGGTGTAACCCGTGACGATCCCCGCCTCCTCCAGCCGCCGCACCCGCTCGGTCACCGCGCTCGCGGACATGTTCACGATCCGCGCGAGCTCGGCGAAGCCCACCCGGCCGTTGGTCTGGAGAGCGTCGAGAATGCGCCAGTCGGTGGCGTCCGGGGAATAGTCGGTCATTCCCGCTGTCTAGCAGGGGAATCCCCGGTCGATCAAGAAAAGCACCGGGGATCCTCCCTTCCCGCAGGGGCTCGCACTCCGTAGATTTTCTGCCATGAACAGCACATCACCGCAGGTCAGCGCCGTCAGCCCGGTTCTCTCCACCCCGCCCGCACCCCCCGCGGACGCGGTCGCCTACTTCGCCTCCCGCCTCGCCTTCCACACCGACGTGGCCGATGTGCATGGCTCCCTGGCGGCCGGCGACCCCGGATTCACCGTCGTCGACTCGCGCTCCACCCCGGCATGGGACCAGGGCCACGTGCCCGGCGCGGTGCACCTGCCGACCGCGCTCATCCCCGAACAGGCGCCCGCGCTGCTCGACCCGTCCGTCCCGGTCGTCGTCTACTGCTGGGGACCCGGCTGCGACGGCGCGACCCGCGCCGCGCTCGCCCTGGCCCGACTGGGCTACCAGGTCAAGGAGATGCTCGGCGGCATCGAGTACTGGATCCGCGAGGGGTACGCGGTCGAGACCTGGGAAGGCACCGAGCAGCGCCCGGCCGACCCGCTGACCGCCCCCATCGGCTCCGACGACTGCGGCTGCTGATCGACCGGCGGAGTGGTGTGGCGACGAGCACCCAGCGGGTCCGTACCTCTTCCGGTACCGATCCGGTACCGTGACCGGCATGCCTGCACTCAACATCGAGTTCACCGACGAGGAACTCGCGGCGATTCGTGAGGCCGCGGCAGCCGACGGCAAGAGCATCAAGGCGTATGTGCACGATCTCTCCGTCCGGGAACAGCAGCGCCGGGTCTTCGTGCAGCACGCCGTGAAGTTCTGGAACGAGCACATCGCCGAGTTCGACGCCGCGTTCCCGGAGGAAGTGCCCCCGGCCGACGACCGGGGCGCGGCGGCCTGATGAACCTGCGCATCGATCTGCCCTGGCTCCTCGGAGTCCAGGAGCAGAAGCTGTACGACGAACCCGCCGTGCACGACTACACCGCGCTGGCCGCCGCCGTCTCCCGGCACGCCTTCGACGTCGCGAAGTTCGACCACGAGCCCGACGCGGCCTGGCGCGCGGCAGCCCTGATGCACTCCCTGGTGCGCCTGCAGCCGCTGCCCGCGCGCAGCAGCCTGTACGCCTGCATGGTGGTCGTCGCCTACATGGCCGCCACCGGCGAGGGCATAGATCCGCCGTACGGAGCCATCGTGGACCTCGCCCGGGACATCAAGGAGTACCGCGTCGACGTCTACGAGTGCGCCGACCGGATCCGCGGCTGGCGCATCTGAGCGGCGCCGGCCCCGGACCCCTTGACTCTTCACTCGTCAGGGGAGGGGCGGGCGGGGCGGCCCCGGCCCAGAGCCGGCCGGCGCGCCCCGCCCCGCCGCCGTCTCAGAGCGCGGAGAGCTCCTCGACCAGGTCGTCCAGGCCCAGCGAGCCCTGCGAGAGCGCGGCCATGTGCCACTTCTTCAGGTCGAACGCCGCGCCGTGCCGCGCCCGCGCCGCCTCCCGGCCGGTCAGCCAGGCCCGCTCGCCCAGCTTGTAGCCGATCGCCTGCCCCGGCAGACCGAGGTAGCGCACCAGCTCGCTCTCGATGACGTCCGCCGGCCGGCCGCAGTGCAGGCCGAAGAACTCCTGCGCCAGCTCCGGCGTCCAGCGCTCACCGGGATGGAACGGGGAGTCCGCCGGAATCTCCAGCTCCAGGTGCATCCCGATGTCCACGATCACCCGCAGCGCCCGCATCATCTGCGCGTCCAGGTAGCCCAGCCGCCGCTCGGCGTTGGTCAGGAAGCCCAGCTCGTCCATGAGCCGCTCCGCGTACAGCGCCCAGCCCTCGGCGTTCGCGCTCACCCCGCCGATCGTCGCCTGGTAGCGGGAGAGCCGGTCGGCGACGTGCGCCCACTGGGCCAGTTGCAGATGGTGGCCGGGCACGCCCTCGTGGTACCAGGTGGACACCAGGTCATAGACCGGGAAGCGGGTCTGGCCCATCGTCGGCAGCCAGGTGCGGCCCGGCCGGGAGAAGTCCAGCGACGGCTCGGTGTAGTACGGCGCGGCCGCGCTGCCCGGCGGGGCGATCATCGACTCCACGCGCTTGACCCGCTCGGCCAGGTCGAAGTGCGTGCCGTCCAGCGCCTCGATCGCCTCGTCCATCAGCCGCTGCAACCAGACGCGGATCTCCTCCACGCCCTCCACGGCCTCGCCGTGCGTCTCCAGATGGTGGAGCGCCTCCCACGGCGTGGCACCGGGCAGGATCTTCGCCGCCTCGGCGCGCATCTCGCCCAGCAGCCGGTGGAATTCCGACCAGCCGTACGCGTACGCCTCGTCCAGGTCGAGGTCGGTGCCGTTCCAGTAGCGCGCCCAGCGGGCGTACCGCTCCCGGCCGACGACCTCCGGAGCACCCTTGACGCCGGGCCCGTATACATCGCGCAGCCAGTCCCGCAGCTCGGTGATGGCGCCGGTCGCGACGGATGCGGCCGCGTCCAGCTCCGCGCGCAGGGCCTCGGGGCCGCCGGCGGTGAAGTCGTGGAACCAGCTGCGGCCGGTGCCGATCCACTCGTCCAACTGGCCGACGACGGTGGCGACCTGACGCGGGCCCGCGGGCAGGTCCAGCTCCAGGCCCTTGGCGAGCGAGACGCGGTAGCCCTCCAGCGCGGCGGGCACGGCGTGCAGCCGCTCCACGACGGCGGCCCAGTCCTCCTCGGTGTCGGTCGGGGTGACGGTGAACACCCCACGCACCGAGTGCACCGGCGAGTGCAGATTCCCGACCGCCCGCAGCGGCTCCCGGGCCTCGTGCACGGCCAGTTCGGCGGTCAGCCGCTCCCGCAGCAACCGCCCGCAGCGGCGCTCGGCGTCGCTGTCCGCACCGGGCAGCTCCTCGGCCTCGGCGAGCCGCGCCAGGGTGGCGCGAGCCAGATCGGCGAGCGCCTCCTGACCGGCGGGGGAGTAGTCCGGCAGCCGCCGGGCGCACTCCGACACGCCCAGATACGTGCCGGTGATCGGGTCGAGTCGGACGAGCGCGTCGACGTAGGCGTCGGCGACCTGGCGGGGCAGCAGCTTCTCGGTATCGGACATGGGGCCATCCTCGTACGGTGAGGGCCGCCCCGTCACTACCGTTTCGGGCGCCCATGCGGGCGGGGCGGACCGGCACCGGGGCCTCCCGGCGGCCGGACCGCCCCTGGGCACGCGAGGGAGCACGCGGGGGGCCACGCGAGGGACGCGGCGGCGCGGCGGCTTGGCCCCGGTCCGTTCGGCGCTCGGCCCGCTCGGCGTCAGCTTCGCTCAGCAGCCGGGGCGTTGGGCCGGCAGCGGCTCGGACGCGGGCTCGGCGGCGGCCGCCAGGCGGGCGGTGATCACCAGCGTGCCCTCCTCGATCTGGTAGCCCAGCGGCAGACCGAGACCGCGCATGGCCGCGACCATGCCGGTGTTGGCCGAGCGCGTCACCACATAGACACTCTCGCAGCGGGCCTGGCCGGCCATCGCCACCAGGCGGCGCAGCAACTCCGCGCCGATGCCGCGGCGCTGCCACTCGTCCTCGACGAGCAGCGCGATCTCCGTCTCGTCGCCGTCCCACAGCAGATGGCCGAGGGCGACCAGCCGCCCGGAGGGGGTGAAGGCGGCCAGCGTCCGGCCGTAGCGCGGGCTCAGCAGGTGGCCGAGGTAGCGGTCCGCGTCCGCGACCGGGCCGTGGTAGCGCTGGGCGAGCGTCTCCGGGGAGCACCGGTCGTGCATCGCGCGTGCCGCGGGCAGATCGCGGCTGTCGGCGCGGCGCACGGCGATGTCGTTGCCCTCGGGCAGCGTCAGGACGTCGCGGCGGCGCGGGATCCGCGGCCCGAGCCGGGTGTCCAGCTCGACCAGGGCCCGGGCCCGCGCGAACTCGGTCGGGGTGAACGGCAGATAGGCGCGCTCGATGCTGATCGATCCGCCCGCCGGGTCGCGCAGCCGCATCACCGTGCCCTCCAGCACGCCCTCGACCGGCAGCGTCTCGCCCAGCGGCCGCCCGCGCAGCGAGGTGGCGGGCAGTGAGTGGATGGTGCAGCGGCCCAGCAACTGGCGGAGTGCGAGGGGCAGCTCGGCGGCGTCCAGTGCCGTGCGGGTCGCCAGGTTCAGCATCCGGGTCGGGGTGTCCACCAGGTCGTGGGTGTCGGCCCGCTCCGCCCAGGTGTCGCGGCCGCCACCGGCCGCGACGGCGCGGGTCAGCTCGCCGGGCTGGAGCGCGGCGGGGGCGCGCAGCAGGAACTCGTCGACCGTGCCGTCCGCCAGCGGGTGGGTCTGGAGGGTCAGGATGTCGACCCGGTGGTGGGCCAGCTCCCCGCAGAGCGCGGCCAGGCTGCCCGGCTCGTCCCGCACCGTGGTGCGCATCCGCCACAGCGTCGTACCCGCGTCGTCCGGCCCCGCCGTGGCGGGGGCGGACGACGCGGCGGCTGTGGCGCCGGTATCCCCGGCGTCCGACGGGGGTGCGTGGCTGTGCCGCCTGGACCACCAGGCGCGGGCGAGTTCGACGAGGTCCCGCCGCCGGTGGTGGCGGGAGGTGTGCGCAGAAGTCTTTTCAGTCATACACACACCCTCGCCCAACGGTGTTGCGTGATCACGAACGTACTGTGTCCGATGGGTAAAGGAGGCATTTGTGCACTCCTGCCCGGTTTCGTCCTCGGCTCAACCATCTGGCGGGCCGTTCCGGGGTCGGACTCACTGGCCGACCCGACCGGGCTGGAGCACCTTGGTGAACAGCACCGCGCCGCCCTCCTCGCGCAGCCGGACCGTCAGCTCGCCGCTGTCGCCGTCGATGGCGACCTCGCCGTAGTACTGGCCGCCCTCGCTCGGCGGCACATTGGCCCGGGTCGGCGCCTTGACGAAGGGCTGCTCGGGTCCGAAGGTGCCGTCCAGCCTGATCGCCGGGAAGCCGCCCGCGTGCAGGGGGCCGGAGACGAACTCCCAGAACGGCGCGAAGTCGGTGAACGCCGCCCGTGCCGGGTCGTAGTGCTGCGCGGAGGTGTAGTGGACATCGGCGGTCAGCCAGACCGTGCCGGTGATCCGCTGGTGCTTGATGTGCCGCAGCAGCTCGGCGATCTGGAGCTCGCGGCCCAGCGGCGCCCCGGGATCGCCCTGCGCCACGGCCTCGAAGTTCACCGGCCCGTCGGTGACGACCAGCCCCAGCGGCATGTCCGAGGCGATCACCTTCCACACCGCCCGGGACCGCGCCAGCTCCCGCTTCAGCCAGGCCAGCTGCTCGGCGCCGAGGATGCCCTGGGTGTCGTCGGCCTGCCGGCCGGGTGAGTTGGCGTTGCGGTGGCCGCGCATGTCGAGCACGAACACATCCAGCAGCGGGCCGTGCCGCAGCACCCGGTAGACCCGGCCCTCGCGGTCCGGCCGCAGGGTGGAGACCGGGAAGTACTCGCTGAACGCGCGGCGCGCGCGGCCCGCCAGCACGTCCACGCTCTTCTCGGTGTAGCGGTCGTCGGTGAGGATCTGCCCCGGGTACCAGTTGTTGTGCACCTCGTGGTCGTCCCACTGGGCGATCGTGGGCAGCTGGGCGTTGAACCGGCGCAGGTTCTCATCGAGCAGGTTGTAGCGGAAGTTGCCCCGGAACTCCGCCAGGGTCTCGGCGACCTTCGACTTCTCCTCCGTCGTAACGTTTCGCCAGATGGTGCCGTCCGGGAGGGTGACGCGCGGCAGGATCGGCCCGTCGGCGTAGATGGTGTCACCGCTGCACAGGAAGAAGTCCGGGTCCAGGCGGCGCATCTCCTCGAAGACGCGGAAGCCGCCGCGGTCCGGGTTGATGCCCCAGCCCTGCCCCGCCAGATCGCCCGACCACACGAAGCGCACGCCCTGCCGGCTCCTCGGGGCGGTGCGGAACGTTCCGTGGACCGGCTGCGAGGTGCGCCGCGGGTCGTCGGGGTCGGCGAGCAGCACCCGGTAGTGGACCTCGGTGCCGGGCGGCAGTCCGTGCAGCGCCGTGGTGCCGGTGAAGTCGGTGCCGGCGCCCAGCAGCGGGCCGTGCCAGCGCCGGGTCCGGGCGAAGGACTCGGTCGCGGACGTCTCGACCAGCATCCGGGCCGGCCGGTCGGAGCGCACCCAGACCAGCCCCGAACGCGTCGTCACATCGCCCACCTGGACACCCCAGTCGGCGCTCGGCCGCCCGGCGAGGGCCTGGGCGGGCGCCGCGCCGGACAGCAGCGGCACCGCCGGCAGGGCGAGTGCCGCCGACGCCCCGGCCGCGCCCCGCAGCACCCCGCGCCGCCCGACCGCTTCCCCCGAACCCCGCGCCATCTGGAACCTCCTGTCGCCGAAAGCGACGGCGGTGATCCGCCGTGCCGTTTCGTTGCTATCGGGACGAGGTGTCCCGCAATCGAACGCTCAGTCAACAACGGGTGCCGCCGCACCGGAAGTACCCGGCCGGAACGCCGTCCCGCGCATCACCCGGACCCATCTCATCCGGCCTCGTCGGCCGAGTCCCGTTCCCTGAAATGCAACCCGGTAAAATTCTTAACCCGGTAACGAAATCTGTTAGGGTCGGACCATGACGACCAGTGAGCCAGGGCTGCGGACCCGCAAGCGGCAGCGGATGTTCCGGACGATCTCCGACACCGCGATCGACCTCTTCCTCGCATCGGGTTTCGACCAGGTGTCCGTCGCCGAGGTGGCAGCCGCCGCCGAGGTCTCCAAGCCGACCCTCTTCCGCTACTTCCCGAGCAAGGAGGACCTGGTCCTGCACCGCATCGCCGACCACCAGGAGGAGCCGGCCCGGGTGGTGCGGGCGCGCGCCGCCGGCCAGTCGCCGCTGACCGCGCTGCAGGACCACTTCCGCGCCGGCCTGGAGCGGTACGACCCCGTCACCGGACTCTGCGACGACCCGGCGGTGCTCGCCTTCCACCAGCTGGTGTACTCCACGCCCAGCCTGGTCGCCCGCCTCTCCGCCTACACCGACCGGGCCGAGGAGGCGCTGGCCGGCACGCTGCGCGAGCTGCTGGACGACGGCCCGCACGCGGAGCTCACCGCCCGCCTCGCCGCCGGCCAGATCCTCACCACCCAGCGCGTCCTGGCTCTGGACAACTGGCGCCGGATCGCGGCCGGCGCGAGCGCCCGCCGGCTCCGGCCCGACGCGCTGGCCGCCGCCGAGCACGCCCACCGCCTGCTCCGGTCCGGCCTGTCCGACTTCCGCTGACCACGGCCCCAGCCCCATCCGACCCCACCACCTGACAAGGACGGCAGATGACAGCAGACGGCCCGGTCGACGAACTCTCCGGCGAGCGCCGGTACGTCGACAGCTGCCGGGCGGCCCTGGCCGGTATGGTCACGGCCGCCGACGAACGGGTGATCTCCGGAGAGGACGTCTCCGGCAGCGGCGCCGACGCCGAGGTGCTCGGCCGGTATCTGCGCAGCCACGCCAAGGAGCTGGCCGAGGAGCCCGACAGCCCCGCCTTCTTCGGCCGCCTCGACTTCGGCCACGACGCGGACGCCGGGGACCACCGAGGCCAGCGCTACTACATCGGCCGGCGCCGGATCGCTCCGCACCCCGCGGCCCCGCCCCTGGTCATCGACTGGCGGGCGCCGGTGTCCCGCACCTTCTACCAGGCCGGCACCCACTCCCCGCAGGGCGTCGCGGTACGCCGCCGCTTCGGCTGGGCGCCACTGGGCAGCGGCACCGCTGAAGACCTCACCAGCCTGGAGGACGAGTGGCTCGCCCACCCGCCCGCGGCGGCCACGCCCGACGAGGCGGGCCCCGTCGGCCGGATCGTCGCCGCCGAGATCGAACGGCCGCGGGTCGGCCCGATGCGCGACATCGTCGCCACCATCCAGCCCGAACAGGACGACCTCGTCCGTGGCGACCTGGCCACCTCCCTCTGCGTCCAGGGCGCGCCCGGCACCGGGAAGACCGCCGTCGGCCTGCACCGCGCGGCCTATCTCCTCTACACCCACCCGCAGCGCATCGCCCGCGGCGGCATGCTGGTCATCGGCCCCAACCGCACGTTCCTGCGGTACATCTCGCAGGTGCTGCCCGCACTCGGCGAGGTGGACGTACGCCAGTGCACCCTGCCGGACCTCATCGCCCGCCCCCGGCTGGAGATCCGCGCCACCGACGACCCGGACACCGCCGCGGTCAAACACAGCGCCCCCATGGCCGAGGTGCTGGCCCGCGCGCTGTACGGCCGGGTCCGCACCCCCGGCGAGCCGGTCGCCGTCCCCGACGGCTCCTACCGCTGGCGCATCGGCACCGAGGAACTGGCCCGCGTCGTCGCCGAGGTGCGCGAGGAGGCCCCGCCCTACGCGGTCGGCCGGGAACGGCTCCGCTCACGGGTGGTCTCGCTCCTCCAGAGCCAGGCCGAACGCCGCGCGGGGCCGCCGAACGCCGCGTGGCTGCGCCGGATGGGCCGGGCCAGGCCGGTCACCGCCTTCCTGGACGCCGTGTGGCCCACCGTGCGGCCGGAGGAGGTCGTCGCCGAACTGCTCGGCGCGCCTCAGGCGCTGGCCGCCGCCGCGGACGGCCTGCTGGACGCCGAGGCGCAGCGGGCGCTGCTGTGGGCCACCCCGCCGAAGTCACCCAAGAGCGCCCGGTGGTCCGCCGCCGACCTGGTGCTCATCGACGAGGTCGCCGCGCTGATCGAGCGTCCGGCGGGCTACGGCCACGTCGTCGTCGACGAGGCGCAGGACCTCTCCCCGATGGAGTGCCGCGCCATCGCCCGGCGCAGCGACTTCGGCTCCCTGACGGTGCTGGGCGACCTCGCCCAGGGCACCACCCCCTGGGCGGCCCGCGACTGGCGCGAACACCTCACCCACCTCGGCAAGCCGCAGGCCACCATAGCCCCGTTGACCACCGGCTTCCGGGTGCCCGCCGCAGTCGTCGCGCTCGCCAACCGGCTGCTGGGCGCACTCGATGTCGACGTGCCGCCGGCCCGTTCGCTGCGCGCCGACGGCGAGCTGCGCATCCGCCGGGCGACCGACGAGCACCTGCCGGCCGCACTCCTCGCCACGGTGCGCGCGGCCCGGGAGCGGGCGGGGTCGGTCGGGGTGATCGCCGCCGACAGCGAAGTGGCCCGGATCCGCGCGGCGCTACAGGCCGAGGGGATCCGGGCCGTGGCACCGGACGAGGCGGAGGAGGCGGGCGCGGTCACCGTGCTCGCGGCGTCCGTCGCCAAGGGGCTGGAGTACGACCATGTGGTGGTGGTCGAACCGGCCGCCATCGTGGACGCCGAACCGCGCGGACTGCACCGGCTGTATGTCGTGCTCACCAGGGCGGTGTCCCGGCTGGACGTCCTGCACACCCGCCCCCTGCCCACGGCCCTCGCCGGAGCCTAGGGCCCGCTACCGGGGGGCGCCGTGCGCTGCCGGGGCCGGTGAAACGGGCCCCGGCAGCGGCCGCGGTCAGGCCAGCGGCGCGGGGTAGGTCGGGTACTCCACCCCGGAGACGTGCTGGACGACGCGGATGACCTGGCAGGAGTAGCCGAACTCGTTGTCGTACCACAGGTAGAGGATCGCGTTGTCGCCGTCGACCTTGGTGGCACCGGCGTCGACGATCGAGGCGTGGCGCGAGCCGACGAAGTCCATGGAGACGGCGTCGGGGGCGGTGGTGAAGTCGATCTGGCGCTTCAGCGGCGAGTGCAGCGAGACGTCACGGAGGTAGTCGAGGACCTCCTCGCGGGTGGTCTCGCGGCCCAGGCGCAGGCTGAGGATCGCGATCGAGACGTCCGGCACGGGCACGCGGATCGAGCTGCCGGTGATCGGGGCCTTGAGGTCCGGCAGCGCCTTGGCGACGGCGGAGGCGGCACCGGTCTCGGTGATGACCATGTTCAGCGGCGCCGAGCGGCCGCGGCGGTCGGCCTTGTGGTAGTTGTCCAGCAGGTTCTGGTCGTTGGTGAACGAGTGGACGGTCTCCACGTGGCCGCGCAGTACGCCGAACTCGTCGTCCATGGCCTTCAGCGGCGGGACGATCGCGTTGGTGGTGCAGGAGGCGCAGGACAGGATCTGCTCGTCCGGCTTGATCATGTCGTGGTTGACGCCGTGCACGATGTTGGGCACGTCGCCCTTGCCCGGCGCGGTCAGGACGACCTTGTCGACACCGGGGCGCAGGTGCTTGGAGAGGCCCTCGCGGTCCCGCCACTTGCCGGTGTTGTCGATGAGGATGGCGTCCTTGATGCCGTACGCGGTGTAGTCGACCTCCGACGGGTCGTTCGCGTAGATCACCCGGATCGCGTTGCCGTTGGCGACGATCGTGCTGTTCGCCTCGTCGACCGTGATCGTGCCGTTGAACTGGCCGTGGATGGAGTCGCGGCGCAGCAGCGAGGCGCGCTTGACCAGGTCCGCCTCCCCGCCGCCGCGCACGACGATGGCGCGCAGCCGCAGACCGTTGCCGGAGCCGGCCTTCTCGATCAGCAGGCGGGCGACGAGGCGGCCGATGCGGCCGAACCCGTAGAGGACGACGTCGCGTCCCTCGCCGCGCTCGATCTTGTTGGCGCCGGTGGCCCCGGCGACGGCCTCGGCGGTGAACGCCTCCACCGACAGACCGCGGTCGTCGGTCTTGTACGTCGCGGCCAGCATGCCGATGTCGATCTGGGACGGGCCGAGGTCGAGCGCGGTGAGGGCCTGCAGGAACGGCAGCGTCTCGGTGACCGAGAGCTCCTCACCCGCGATCTGCCGGGCGAACCGATGGGTCTTCAGGATGCTGACCACCGACTTGTTCACCAAGGAGCGGCTGTGCAGCAGGACGGTGACGTCCCGCTCGCGGTGCAGCTTCCCGATGATCGGGATCATCGACTCCGCGATCTCCTCGCGGTTCTTCCAGTTAGTGAACGAGTCGTCGTTGACAGTCACAGGCGTATCTTTCGAGCTAGGCGGCGCTCATATGCTAACCCCACGTTTTTCTGATCGTCTCTGGGGTGCCACCTGAGCGGGATAGCGCCCCCCTGAGCAGCCGGCCCGGCCCCCCTCGCCGTGCCGCGAGCGCCTCGTCCGGTCAGCGGCTGCCGTCCAGGATGACGCGGGCGACCAGGGCGGGATCGTCGTTCATCGGCACATGGCCGCAGCCGGGCAGCCGGATCAGCCGGGCGCCGGGGATCACGCGCTTGGCCCGCACGCCCTGCCGGTGCAGCAGCACCCGGTCCCGGCTGCCCCAGGCGATGGTGACCGGGAGGTCCGGCAGGTCGTCGGTGAAGCGGAGATGCCGGCCGGCCGCGAGGGTGGCGGCGAAGCCGGTACCGGCGCGCATCGCCGCCGTCTCGGCGACCACCGCCTCGGGGGACCGCCGCCCGGGCCGGGCGTAGATGGTGCTGGTGAGCACGGCCCGGCCGGGCACGCTCCGGGCGAGCCCCCGCACGACGGGCGGGGGCAGCAGCCGCGCGCCGACCCGCAGCCCGTTCAGGACGGTGTAGGCGTAACGGCGCTCGGGCTCGTTCCAGAAACCGCCGGGGGACAGGGCGGTGACGGAGCGCACGAGCCCGGCGCGGCCCAGTGCCAGGGCCAGCAGCCCGCCGAGCGAGTTGCCGGCCACATGCGGGCGGTCGAGGTCCAGCTCCGCGAAGAGGCCGGACAGCACCGGCAGCACACCGGTCAGGTCGTAGTCCACCCCGTCCGGCAGCGCCGAGGAGGCTCCGAAGCCGGGCAGGTCGACGGCGATGACCTCGCGCGTCCCGGCCAGGATGTCCAGCACCGGCTCCCACGCCTGCCAGTGGTGGCCGATGCCGTGCAGCAGCACCAGCGGCTCGCCGGCCCCCCGCCGTTCACAGACGATGTGGGCGGTGCGCTCCCCGGCGGTGGTGGCGACGGGGACGGCGACGGTCGTGGCCATGCGGGACTCCTCGCTTCTGGGCTCTCCCGGATCTCCTGGACTTGGGAGACAGCATGTCAGCAAGAGTTACCGATTGGTAAGTGTCAGCGCGGCGTGGGCCCGGATCCGCCCGGGCGGCGAGTGGTGGGGGCTACAGCCCGCCCGCGACCCGCAGCACCGCGCCGGTGGTGTACGACGCCTCCGGGGACATCAGCCAGGCGATCGCCGCCGCGATCTCGTCCGCCTCGGCGGGGCGGCCCAGCGGCACCCGGGCGGGGTTCCGCCACGGCCGCTCGGGGTCGCCCATCGCGGCGTGGATGTCGGTCAGCGTCATGCCGGGCTGCACCGAGTTGACCCGGATGCCCTCGCCCGCCAGCTCCTTCGACAGGCCGGTCGTCATCGCGTCGACCGCGGCCTTGCTGGCCGCGTAGTGCACGTACTCCCCGGGGCTGCCCGTGGTCGCGGCGCCGGACGAGACATTGACGATCGCTCCGCCCTGCCCGCCGTGACGGGTGGACATCTCACGGGCCGCACGCCGCGCGCACAGCAGCGCGCCGGTCACGTTGACATCCACCACCCGGCGCATGACCTCGGGCGAGGTCTCGGTGAACCGGCCCAACGGGCCGGTGATCCCGGCGTTGTTGACCAGTCCGGTCACCGGCCCAAGCTCCTCGCGGGCGGCGTCGAACAGCGCCTCGACCTCTTCCTCGACGCTGGTGTCCAGCCGGACGACCACGCAGCGCACGCCCTCGGCGCGCACCGCTGCCGCCGATTCGAGCGCCGCGTCCTTGGCGCGCTCATAGCCGAGGGCGATGTCATGCCCGGCCCTGGCCAGCCGGAGGGCGACCGCCGCGCCGATGCCCCGGCTCCCACCGGTGACCACTGTGACCTGCTTCATCGCCCGCCCCGTTCTTCCGGCCTTCTGTTCGGTGGGCGGACTCCCGGTACGCGAACACCCTGTGAACGCCGCGCGGATCCGCCTCTCGGGCGACGGTAATGGATCGATGATTGGTCTTGACCAAGGGGGTGCGTCGTCTTATGGTCGCAGGCATACATACTGCAACAACCTTTAATAAAGAAGCGCGCATAACTCTTCCGGGACGCAAGTACCGGTCGGGTACGGCGGAGCTCAGCAGGCGATCGCGGAGGACAGGGTGGGGACCACGCAGCTCGAATCGGTGCCGGAGCCGAAGTACTGGCATCTGAAGACCGTGCTCAGCGAGGCGCTCGACTCCGAGTTCGCCGTAGGCGAGATCCTCCCCAACGAACGTGAGCTGGCCGCCCGCTTCGGCGTGGCGCGCGCCACGCTCCGGCAGGCGCTGGAGCAGCTCGAGCTGGAAGGGCGGCTGCAGCGCCGCCGCGGCGTCGGCACCACCGTCGCGCCGCCCCGGGTGGGTGTCGCGGTCGGCGATTCCCGGCAGGCGTGGCCCGGCGCGGGCGACACCGCCGACACCTGGCAGCCCGTCGACTCCGATGAAGCGGTGCCCCCCGCCGCGGTGGCCCGGCTGCTGGAGACGGCGCCGGACGCGACGGTGCACGTGGTGCGGCGCACCCGCACCTCGCACAGCCAGCCGCTCGCCGCCGAACTCCTCTATGTCCCGGCCGAGTCCGTCCCGGGCCTCAGCTCCATCGACACCCCCAGCGGTGCCGCCCGCGCCCGCGCGGTGCTGCGCGAGCTGCAGCGCCTGGCCCTCGAAGGCCAGGACCAGGCCGTGGAGCTGGGATCCGCCCGCGCCGATGACGCCAAGGAGCTCGACCGGCTACCCGGCGCGCCCGTCCTCCTCGTCACCACCCGCTATTACGCCGAGGGCCGCACCGCCGCCGTCGCGGTGGCCACCTACCGCGCCGACACCTGCCGGCTCACCTTCGGCGACACCGGCGGTGGTGTCCACCTGCTCGCCGGCTGACCCGCCCGAGCCCCGTCACCGCGAACCACCCCGAACCACCCCGAACCACCGAGAACCAGCGCGAAGCCGGCCCGGCAGCCCGTTCGTCAGCGGGCCCGGCGGGCCGGTCAGTGGGTCGGGCGGCGGGCCGTGACCGTGCTCTCCACCGCGAACAGCTCCTCGTCCACGTGATCGAGGGCGAGTCGCAGCGCACCGGTCGCCACCGCCGCCTCACCCAGCACCGACTGGGCGACCAGCGGCGGCCGCAGGCAGTACCGCGACAGCTCCTCGCGCAGCGGGTCCAGCACGCCGTCCAGCCCCGCCGCCCAGCCGCCGACCACCACCACCTCGGGATCCAGGGCCAGCACCAGCGCCGCCACATCGTGCACCAGCCGCCGGATGAACCGCGCGACCGCCTCCCGGGCCGCCCGGTCCCCCTCCTGGGCGAGGGCGAACACCCGGGCCACCTGCTCCTCGTCCAGCGGAAGCAGCGGCTCCCCGGTCGTCGACAGCACCTGCTCCGGAGCGGCCTCCCGGCCCAGCAGATGCAGGGCGCCGATCTCCCCGGCCGCGCCGCCGAACCCCCGGTGCAGCCGGCCGGCGATCAGCGCCCCGGCCCCCGGGCTCAGCCCGGCCAGGACGAAGACCACGTCCTCGGATCCGACCGCCGCGCCCTTCCAATGCTCCGCGACGGCCGCCGCGTTGGCGTCGTTCTCCACCAGCACCGGACAGCGGAACGACCGCTTCAGGCGATCCCCGAGGGGCAGCCCGGTCCACCCCGGAAGGGCGGTGCACAGCCGTACGGTGCCGCCGGCCTCCACGATGCCCGGGGTGCCCACACCGACCGCCCGCAGCGAATCGCGTGCCACGCCCTGACGGCGCAGCAGCTCGGCGACGGTGGCACGCACCCGCTCCAGCCGCTCGTCCGCCGACGCGCTCTCGGGCACCTCCCGCACGGCCGAGCCCAGCACCCGCCCGTCCAGATCGGACAGCAGCGCCGCGACCCGGTGCGAGCCGATCTCCACGCCGAGCAGATGCCCGGCCTCGGCGCGGAACCGGAACCTGCGCGCCGGCCGGCCCTGGCGGCGCACCTCGCCGCCCTCGGCAGGCGCCTCCACGACCAGACCGCTGCCGATCAGCCCCTCGACGACGCCCTCCACGGTGGGCCGGGACAGGCCCGTCACCCGGACCAGGTCGGTCAGCGTGGCCGCGCCCGGCATGCCCGCGGCGGTGTCAGCCGGCGCCGCGGACCCGCGGCCGGCGGCCGTGCGCAGCGCGTGCAGGACCACGGCGGAGTTGATGCGCCGCAGCAGAGACGGGTCTCCGCCGGTGAGCCGCGCCACGTCGGCCTCCCTACCTGTGCGTGTCTGCCGGATCGTATCCGCTGAGCTGGGGAGCGGCGAGCGCTGCCCCGCCGGCTCCGCGGCGAGGCGGCCGGTCACGGATCGCCGGTGCCGGCACCTCCCGCCGCGCGCGATCGGCCAACTGTCAGAGCCGGGCGCTTTACTGACGGTATGACGACTCATCTCCGGCACCTGGCCGTGATCGACGCGCTGCGCGCCCGCGGCTTTCCCGACCGGGACGGCTGGGCGGACCGGGTGCGGAGCGGGCCCGGCTACCACATAGCCGACCTGAGGGTGAGCGAGTCGTTCTGGGACGAGGACCTCAGCCGGGTGATCGAGGTGGAGGAGGAGTTCGAGGCCGAGCTGGCATCGCTCGTCCAGGCGCTGTCGGACCGCTGGGGCGCGCCGGAGGACCTCGATCTCACCGATCACCTGGAGCGCTCCGCGCTGGGTGAGCCGGTGCCGCCCCCGCTGGACTCGCTGTGCGGCTATGTGGGGACGCTGAGCGCCTGGCGGGTGGACGGCCGATGGGTGGCGGTCGGGATGGGCCAGGGGGATCGGGAGCTGCCGATCCAGCTGATCGTCGCGATAGGGGAGGAGGACGTCCGCTGAGCTGCCGGCGGCAGGTGGTCAGAAGGCCGCGGCCCGCAGGCGGGCGAATTCCTCGGCCATCCGCTCCAGCGTCCAGTGGGCGTTGAGCCCGCTGGGGTTGGGCAGGGCCCAGACGCGGGTGGAGCCTATGGTCCGCTCCTGCCGCCCGATCTGGGCGCGCTTGTCGCCGAAGGCCACCCGGTAGGCGGTGACTCCGGCCACCGCGAGCCACCGTGGCCGCAGCCGCTCCACCTTCTCGGCCAGCAGCCGCCCGCCCTCGCGGTACTCGGCGTCGCTGAGTTCGTCGGCCCGTGCGCTGGGGCGTGCCACGACATTGGTGATGCCCAGTCCGAAGGCGAGCAACTGGTCCTGCTCGGACGGCTGGAGGCGGCGGGGCGTGAAGCCGGAGGCATGCAGGACCGGCCAGAAGCGGTTGCCCGGCCGGGCGAAATGGTGGCCGGTCGCGGCCGTCATCAGCCCCGGGTTGATCCCGCAGAAGAGCACGTGCAAGCCCTCCGCGACCACATCCGGCACGGTGCGGTCGCGGAAGGCCTCGAGCTCCTCGGGTGTCAGAGGATCGCCCCCGGCGTGTAGGCCGCGGCCTCCGGGTGCCGCTTGGCGATCTCCTCGATCCGGGCGACCACGGAGTGGACCTGGTCGGCCGCCGCGCCGGTGAAGGACAGCTTGTCGGCCATCAGCGCGTCCAGCTCCGCCCGGTCCAGCGGGAGGCGGTCGTCGGCGGCCAGCTTGTCCAGCAGGTCGTTGCGCTCGGCGCCCTGCTCGCGCATGGCCAGCGCGGTCGCCACGGCGTTCTCCTTGATCGCCTCGTGCGCGACCTCACGGCCCACCCCGGCCCGTACCGCTCCCATGAGCACCTTGGTGGTGGCCAGGAAGGGCAGGTAGCGGTCGAGCTCGCGGGAGACCACGGCCGGGAAGGCGCCGAACTCGTCGAGCACCGTCAGGAAGGTCTCCAGCAGCCCGTCGAAGGCGAAGAAGGCGTCCGGCAGCGCGACCCGGCGCACCACGGAGCAGGACACGTCGCCCTCGTTCCACTGGTCGCCGGCCAGCTCGCCGGTCATCGAGGCGTAGCCGCGCAGGATCACCGCGAGGCCGTTCACCCGCTCGCAGGAGCGGGTGTTCATCTTGTGCGGCATCGCGGACGAGCCGACCTGACCCGGCTTGAAGCCCTCGGTCACCAGCTCGTGCCCGGCCATCAGCCGGATGGTCTTGGCCAGCGAGGACGGGGCCGCGGCCAGCTGCACCAGAGCGGTCACCACGTCGTAGTCCAGCGAGCGGGGGTAGACCTGGCCGACCGAGGTGAAGGCGTGGCCGAAGCCCAGGTGGGCGGCGATCCGCCGCTCCAGCTCGGCCAGCTTGGCGGCGTCCCCGCCCAGCAGGTCGAGCATGTCCTGAGCGGTGCCGACCGGACCCTTGATGCCCCGCAGCGGGTAGCGGTCCAGCAGGTCCTCCAGCCGGCCGAAGGCCACCAGCAGCTCGTCGGCGGCGGTCGCGAAGCGCTTGCCCAGCGTGGTGGCCTGCGCGGCGACATTGTGCGAGCGGCCCGCCATGACCAGCTCGGCGTGGTCGGCGGCGAGCTTGCCGAGCCGGGCGAGGACGGAGACGGTGCGGTCCCGGACGAGCTCCAGCGAGAGCCGGATCTGCAGCTGCTCGACGTTCTCGGTGAGGTCGCGGGAGGTCATGCCCTTGTGGACGTGCTCATGCCCGGCGAGCGCGTTGAACTCCTCGATGCGGGCCTTCACATCATGCCGGGTGACCTTCTCGCGCTCGGCGATCGAGGCCAGGTCGACGGTCTCCAGCACCCGCTCGTAGTCGGCGAGGGCGCTGTCCGGCACCTCGATCCCGAGGTCTTTCTGGGCGCGCAGCACGGCGAGCCACAGCCGCCGCTCCAGCGTCACCTTGTACTCGGGGGACCACAGGACGGCCAGCTCCGCGGAGGCGTAGCGGCCGGCCAGGACGTTCGGGATGCGCGGCTTCACAGTCACGTGTCCAGAGTCTACTGGCGGTATGGCCCGGCCCAGCAGCCGGGAGTCGCTCTGACCAGCGAATCTGCTGGTCAGAACCGCTTTGGTGTGTCGGAGGGCCTTCGTCCGGATCCCACCCCCTCGTGGCGTGGGTCCGGTTTGTCGCCAATGGGTCACGGATACACGAACAAGAGTGGTCAGGGCAGCGATACGAGCGCATCGGTGAGAGGAAGCTTTTCGCATGGATCCGGTGGACCTCCCCATGCCCGTTGTCCGCCGTGCGTCACAGAAGATCGACATCGGTGGTCTCGAGCGGGATCTGCGGGAACGGGTCGACGGCGAGGTCCGCTTCGACGCGGGTACGAAAGCGGCGTACTCGACAGACGCTTCGAACTACCGGCAGCCCCCCATCGGCGTGGTGATCCCCCGGACCGTCGAGGCCGCCGAGGAGGCGGTGGCGGTGTGCCGGGAGTACGGGGCGCCCCTGCTCTCGCGTGGTGGCGGCACCAGCCTGACGGGCGGCTGCTGCAACACCGCCGTGGTGCTGGACTGGAGCAAGTACTGCAACCGGCTGGTGTCGGTGGACGCCGCGAACCGGCGGTGCGTGGTCGAGCCGGGCATCGTGCTGGACGACCTGAACCGGCGGCTGGCGGCGCATGGCCTGCAGTACGGGCCGAAGCCGGCCACGCATCCGAACTGCACCCTCGGCGGGATGATCGGCAACAACTCGTGCGGGGCGACGGCCCAGGCGTACGGGAAGGTCGTCGACAACCTCCACCGCCTTCAGGTGCTGACCTACGACGGGACCCGGATGTGGGTCGGCCGGACCGGTGAGGCCGAGCTGGAACGGCTGATGTCGGGGGAGGGCCGGGAGGCGGAGCTCTACCGGGGGATGGCGGCGCTGCGGGACCGGTACGCCGACCTGGTCCGCGAGCGCTATCCCGACATCCCGCGCCGGGTCTCCGGCTACAACCTCGACTCGCTCCTGCCCGAGCACGGATTCGACGTCGCCGGGCTGCTGACCGGTTCGGAGTCCACGCTGGTCACCGTCGTGCGGGCGGAGCTGGAGCTGGTGCCGGTGCGCCCGCAGACGGCTTTGGTGGTCCTCGGCTACCGGGACATCTGCGAGGCCGCCGACCACGTGCCGGCGGTCCTGCGGCACGAGCCGACGGCACTGGAAGGCGTGGACCACCAGCTGATCCGCTTCGAGCGGGAGAAGCATCTGAATCCGGAGTCGCTGCGGATCCTGCCCGGTGGCCGGGCGTATCTGTTCGTGCGGTTCGCGGGGGACACCCGCGAGGAAGTCGAGGCGCGGGCGACGGCCCTCATCGACGCCAAGCCGGACGACGTCGACCACACCTGGTACGACGACCCCCGGCACGTGCACGACCTGTGGCAGGTGCGCGAGTCCGGTCTGGGCGCGACCGCCCACGTACCGGGGCAGCCCGACACCTGGGAGGGCTGGGAGGACTCCGCCGTGCCGGTGCACCGCCTCGGTGGCTATCTGCGTGACCTGAAGCGGCTGTACGAGGAGTTCGGCTACGGACAGCCGGCGGTGTACGGGCATTTCGGGCAGGGCTGCGTCCACACCCGCATCCCCTTCGACCTGGAGTCCGAGGAGGGCGTCGCACGGATGCGGGCCTTCGTCGAGAAGGCCGCCGACCTGGTGGTGGCGTACGGCGGATCGCTCTCCGGCGAGCACGGGGACGGTCAGTCCCGGGGCGAGCTGCTGGTGAAGATGTTCGGGCCGGAGCTGATCGAGGCGTTCGAACGGTTGAAGGGGCTGTTCGATCCCGGCAACCGGATGAACCCGGGGAAGGTCGTCCTGCCGCACCGCCTCGACGCGAACCTGCGGCTCGGCGCGGACCACCTGCCCTGGGAGCCTGGGACCGCCTTCTCCTTCCCCCACGACGACGGCAGGTTCAGCCGGGCCGCCACCCGGTGTGTCGGGGTGGGGAAGTGCCGCTCGCTGGAAGGCGGAGTGATGTGTCCCAGCTACCGTGCCACCCGCGAGGAGGAGCACTCCACCAGGGGCCGGGCCCGGCTGCTGTTCGAAATGGTCCGCAAAGACTCGCCGGTCGATTCGAGCTGGCGTTCCCCCGAGGTGCGCGACGCCCTCGACCTCTGCCTGGCCTGCAAGGGGTGCAAGACGGACTGCCCGGTCGACGTCGACATGGCCACCTACAAGGCGGAGTTCCTGCATCACCACTACGCGGGCCGGCCGCGGCCCCGGGCGCACTACTCGATGGGCTGGCTGCCGGCGGTGGCCCGGGCGGCCGCGCTGGCTCCCCGCACCGTCAACGCGCTGACCTCGGTGGAGTGGGTGGCCCGGGTGGTCAAGAGGGCCGGCGGCATCGCGCCCGAGCGCGACCTGCCGCTCTTCGCCGAGCAACGCTTCACCGACTGGTGGCGCGAGCGGGGCGGACCGCACGGTCGCGGACACCGGGGCGAGGTGGTGCTGTGGCCCGACACCTTCACCGACCACTTCCACCCCGCGATCGGCAGGGCGGCCGTGGAGGTCCTGGAAGCGGCGGGCTTCCGGGTCAAGGTGCCCGACGCCGCGGTGTGCTGCGCGCTGACCTGGATCTCGACCGGGCAGCTCGGCGTCGCCAAGCGGGTCCTGGGCCACACGATCGACGTCCTGCGCGAGGACCTGCGCCGAGGCACACCCGTGGTCGGACTCGAACCGAGCTGCACCGCCGTGTTCCGCTCGGACGCGGCCGAGCTGCTGCCGAAGGACCCCGACGTGGACCGGCTACGGAACCAGACGCGCACCCTCGCCGAACTGCTGGTGGAACGCGCGGACGACTGGCGGCCGCCGGCCGTCGACGCGCGCGCCGTGGTCCAGCGCCACTGCCACCAGTACGCCGTCATCGGCTTCGACGCGGAACGGAAAGTGCTCCAACGGGCCGGAGTGGACGCCGACGTGCTGGACGCGGGCTGCTGCGGGCTGGCGGGCAACTTCGGCTTCGAGGCGGGGCACTACGAGGTCTCCATGGCCTGCGCGGAGGCCGGGCTGCTGCCCGCGGTGCGGGCGGCGGACGAGGCGACGCTCGTCATCGCGGACGGCTTCAGCTGCCGTACGCAGGTCGAGCAGGCCGAAACCGGACGCACCCCGTCGCACCTGGCCGAGGTACTGGCGGCGGCGCTGCGGGGACGGGACGCCGAGCCCGAGCGTCCCGCGCCTCCCGGACCGCGCGCCCTGCTGCCGGTTGCTGCCGCGGGCGCTGCCACCGCGGCAGTGGCCGCTCTGATCCACGCCTGGCGTCACCGTGTCGTGCGGTAGAGCTCGGCCGTCTTCCGGTTCAGGGTGAGCCCGTGCCCGGGCTCCCCGGACGCGCCGGGTGTGATGGTTCCGCCCTCGGGGTCGAGCGTGCCGTGAAACAGCAGGTTCTCGATGCGGACGTGGTCGTGGAACCACTCCACATGGCGGGTGTTGGGCACCGACGCGGCGACGTGGGCGTGCAGGTGCGGGGCGCAGTGCCCCGAGATGTGCAGCCCGAGCCCCTCGGCGACGGCGGCGGCGCGCAGCCACACGGTGATGCCGCCGCAGCGGGTGACGTCGGCCTGGAGGCAGTCGACGGCTTCCGAGGCCGCCATCCGGGCGAAGTACGGCAGGTCGTAGCCGTACTCTCCGGCGGCGACGTCCGCGGTGACCGCCTCGCGCACCAGGCGCAGTCCCGTGAGGTCGTCGGAGGAGACCGGTTCCTCCAGCCAGGTGACGCCCAGGTCCGCCGTGGCGGCGGCCATGCGCACGGCCTGCTTGCGGGTGTAGCCGCCGTTCGCGTCGACGTACAGCTCCGCCGCGTCGCCCACGGCCTGGCGGGCCAGCCGGGTGCGCTCCAGGTCGCGGGCCTCGCGGTGGCCCCAGGACTCCCCGATCTTGATCTTCACCCGGTCGATGCCCTGATCGGTCCAGCCGCGCAACTGCTCCTGAAGCCGGGTGTCGTCGTACGTGGTGAAGCCACCGCTGCCGTACACCGCGACGTGTCCGCGAGCCGAGCCCAGCAGGCGCACCAGGGGCAGGCCGAGCAGGCGGGCCTTGAGATCCCACATCGCGGTGTCGACGGCGGAGATGGCGCCCGCGGCGACGCCGGGCCTGCCGGTGTTGCGCACGGCCCGGCTCATCCGGTCGTTGGCGGCGGGAACGTCGCCGGCGTCGTGCCCGACGACGAGGTCCGCCAGTTCGCCGCGGATGAGGCGGGCGGCGGCGGCCGACCCGTAGGTGAAGCCGATGCCCGTCTCGCCCGCCGCGGTGAGCTCCACGAGGACGAGGGTGGTGGAGTCCCAGGTCAAGGTGGCGTCGCCGCCGGGCAGATCGGTGGGGACGCGGTAGGTGGAGACGGAGAGGCTCTCCACGGTGGGGCCGTCCTGAAGCCCCCGGGCGGCTGCCGCCCGGGTCACCGGTCCTCTTCGGCGCTGTCGCGCTGACCGGCACCGGGCCGGTCGGAGCGGTGCCGGCTGCCGGGCAGGAACTCCTGCACCTTGGCCTTGAAGCCCTGCTTCACCATGGCCGCCCGGTCGCTGTCACCTTGCAGGATCGCGCCGGCCGCGGCCTCGATCTGGTCCCAGGTGGCGTGCGGCGGGATCGGCGGGACGGCCGGGTCGGTGCAGAAGTCGATGACGAAGGGCCGGTCGGCACCAAGGGCCCGGTCCCACGCCGCCTCGACCTGCTTGGGCTTCTCCACCCGCACCCCCTCCAGGCCCATGCGCTGGGCGATCCCCGCGTACGGAAGGTCCGGGATGGCCTGCGACTCCTCGAACTGCGGGGCACCGGACATGGCGCGCATCTCCCAGGTGACCTGGTTGAGGTCGTGGTTGTTCAGCACCGCCACGATCAGCCGCGGATCGGACCACTCACGCCAGTACTTGGCGGCCGTGACCATCTCCATCATGCCGTTCATCTGCATCGCGCCGTCGCCGACCAGGGCGATCGCCGGCCGGTCCAGGTGGGCGAACTTCGCGCCGATGGCGTACGGCACGCCCGGCCCCATCGTCGCCAGCGTGCCGGAGAGCGACCCGCGCATCCGGCCGCGGAAGCGCAGGTGGCGGGCGTACCAGTTGGCGGCCGAACCGGAGTCGGCGCTGATGATGGCGTCGTCGGGCAGCCTGCCGTCCAGGGCGTGCACGACGTACTCGGGGTTGATCGGGTCGGCGTCGACGGCGGCGCGCCGCTGCATGACGTCCCACCAGCGGGAGACGTTCTTCTCGATCTGCTGCCGCCAGCTCCGGTCGTCCTTGCGGTGCAGGCGCGGCAGCAGCCGTCGCAGCGTCTCGCGGGAGTCGCCGACGAGGTTCACCTCGAAGGGGTAGCGCAGCCCGATCATGTGGGGGTCGATGTCGATCTGCACCGCCCGCGCCTGGTCCAGCTCCGGCAGGAACTGCGTGTAGGGGAAGCTGGAGCCGATCACCAGCAGGGTGTCGCACTCCCGCATCAGCTCATAGGAGGGGCGGGTGCCCAGGAGACCGATGGCACCGGTCACATAGGGCAGGTCGTCCGGCAGCGCGTCCTTGCCGAGCAGCGCCTTGGCCACACCGGCGCCGAGCACGTCCGCGAGGTGCTCGACCTCGGCGCGTGCTCCGCGGGCACCCTGCCCGATCAGGACGGCGACCTTCTCGCCGGAGTTCATGACGTCCGCGGCCCGCTGGACGTCCTCCTCGGACGGCACCGGCGCATAGCGCCCCAGGCCCAGACTGGAGGGAACCATCTTGAACGCGTGGGTCGGCGGGGTGTAGTCCAGCTCCTGCACATCGGCGGGGATGATGATCGCGGTGACGGTGTGCTTGGCGTACGCGGTGCGCATCGCCCGGTCGATCAGGTTCGGCAACTGCTCCGGCACCATCGCCGTCTCGCAGAACTCCGAGGCGACGTCCTTGTACAGGTTCTGCAGGTCCACTTCCTGCTGGTACGAGCCGCCCATCGCGCTGCGGTTGGTCTGCCCGACCAGCGCCACCACCGGAACGTGATCGAGCTTGGCGTCGTAGAGCCCGTTCAGCAGGTGGATCGCGCCCGGCCCGGACGTGGCCGCGCACACCCCCACCTTGCCGGAGAACTTGGCGTACCCCACCGCCTGGAACGCCGACATCTCCTCGTGCCGGGCCTGGATGAACTTGGGCTTGTTGTCAGCCCGGCCCCAGGCTGCCAGGAGGCCGTTGATCCCGTCGCCGGCGTAGGCGAAGACATGGTCCACGTCCCAGTCCCGCAGCCGCTGGAGGATGTAGTCGGACACCTTCGTGCTGGCCATGGGCACTCCGTTTCCACTCCCGAGAACTTCCGCGACGCTGCCCGTGCCGCCCGCTGTGCGTGACGGCACGACATTCCTCGGGTAACCACGTGGACCGAGTGGAAACGTCGTATGTGGAGACGGGGCGGGCGCCGGGCCGGGCACTGCCGCGCGAGGACCGTGCGCACCGATGGAGGCGTTCGGACGGTCTCAGGGGGCGACCGCGCCCTGCGCCGCCATGGCCAGCAGCACCAGCGCGTCGTGTTCGGGCGTGCCGGGCGCGGCCTGGTAGAGCAGCAGGCGCCTGCCGGGGTCGGCGGTGGTGAGGATCTCGTTGGCGAGGGTGACGCGGCCGATCACCGGGTGGTCGAACGCGGTGGCGCCGCCGCGTTTGACCGCCACCTCGTGCCGGTCCCATAGCGCCGCGAACTCCCCGTCCGCCGCGGCGAGTTCGGCGACCAGCGCCGCGGTCGGCTCGGGAGCGGACGGCTCGACGGTGCGCAGGTGGGCGACGCAGTTGCGGGCCACCCGCTCCCAGTCGGCGAAGACCGTGCGCGCGGCCGGGTGCAGGAAGGTGTACCGGATGGTGTTCCGGCGCCCGGGCGGCCAGTCGCCCAGGCCGGACATCAGCTCCAGCCCC
Organism: Streptomyces sp. JLBT605; assembly: GCF_058215555.1. NCBI lineage: Bacteria > Bacillati > Actinomycetota > Actinomycetes > Kitasatosporales > Streptomycetaceae > Streptomyces > Streptomyces sp. JLBT605. The sequence continues at coordinate 426,157 of NZ_CM177087.1, read as the reverse complement.
TCCGGGTTGGCCGCCAGCACGTCGTTGGTCTCGTCGAGAACGTACGCCGGGCCGGGCCGAAGAGTCTCCAGGAGCAGGCGCAGCCCAGGGCCGACCGGCCGGGGTGCGGCGGGCCGGCGGCGCGGTGACCGTCCGGCGACCCGGTCGGCGAGGGCGAAGAGGTGGGCATGCTCGTCCTCGGTGAGCCGTAGCGCCCGGCCGAGCGCGTCCAGGACCGCGTCGCTGGGCGCCGTCTCCCTGCCCTGCTCGATGCGGGCGTAGTAGTCGACGCTCACCCCGGCCAGCGCCGCCAGTTCCTCTCGGCGCAGCCCGGGGGCACGCCGGTTGCCCGGACCGGTGGGCAGCCCGACGTCGGCCGGGCCGATCCGCCCGCGCCGGGCCCGCAGATATTCCGCCATGGCGTTCACGCCGCCGAGTGTGCCACCGGAGGATCGCATTCCGGGTGGCCGTGTCACACCCAGGATCGCTACGGCCTTCCTCGCCTGCGGACCCGCGGCGCAGGCTCGGGCCATGACTGACGCACTGATCATCGGTGGCGGCTCCGGGATGGGCCTGGCCCTGGCCCGGACCCTGGTCGCCGAACACCTGAACGTGACGATCGCCGGCCGGTCCGTCGACCGGCTGGCAGCCGCCCGGGCCGAGCTGGAGCCTGCCGCGGCGGGGCGGGTCGCAACGGCGCGGGCCGACATCGGCAGGGAGGAGGACGTGGCCGAACTCTTCGAGAAGGTGGGGCGGGTGGCGCATGTGGTGGTCACCGCGGCGGACGCGACAGGGGTGTACGGCAGGAGCGCGGATGTCGCCACCTCGGCCGCCCGAGCCGTTGTGGACACCAAACTGCTCGGTGCCTGGCTCATCGGCAAGTACGCGGCCGGCCGGGTCACCGAGTCCATCACCTACACCTCGGGGATCAACGCCTACCGGCCGAACGGGTCGAACACGATCGTGGCCGCGGCCAACGGCGCGCTCGCCTCCCTGGCGTCCGGCCTCGCGGTCGAACTGGCCCCGGTACGGGTGAACGTGGTCTCGCCCGGCTGGGTCGACACCCCCATCTGGGACCAGCTCGGCATGGACAAGCGGGCGGCCTTCGCCGAACTGGCCGGGCGCCTCCCGGCCCGGCGCGTCGGCACCCCCGAGGACATCGCCCAAGCATTCCTGTCGGTGCTGCGCAACGGATTCGTCACCGGAACCGTGCTGCACGTGGACGGCGGCCACCGCCTCGTCTGACCGCGGCTCCCGCCCCCGGCCCGTGCCCCAGGGGGCGTTCCCCGCGGGTGGCTCACGCCTCGTAGGGCAGCAGCTCGGCCCGCTTCGGTGGGCGGCCGTCCCCGGAGGACCGGCCGGTCAGCCGGCGCCCTATCCACGGCGCCAGATGCTCGCGGGCGAAGCGCAGATCCGCGCCGCGCCGGGTGGCCCACCCCGGGCGCGCCGGCGGCGGCAGCGGCGCGTTCCAGTCGTACTCCGCCGGGTAGCCGAGCGCCTGCCACACCGCCTCGGCCACCCGCCGGTGACCCTCGGCGTTCAGGTGCAGCCGGTCGTCCGCCCACATCCGGGGGTCCCCGAGCACCTCGGAGGCGAAGAGATCGACCACCACCGCGTCATGCCGGGCGGCGAGGGCGTCGATGTGCGAGAAGAGCGCTTCCATACGCGGCCGGAACCGCTCCAGCACCGCGCCCCGCCGGCCGGGGCTGCGCATCAGCACCAGCTGCCGGCAACTGGGGGCCAGGCGCTCCACGGCCTCCTCCAGCAGCGCGCAGACCCGGCCGACGTCGCACTTGGGGCGCAGCACGTCGTTGAGACCGCCCACCATGGTCACCAGATCGGCGCCCATCGCGGCCGCCGGGCGGGACTGCTCGCCGACGATCTGGCCGATCAGCTTGCCGCGGACGGCCAGATTGGCGTAACGGAATGCGCCTGGCTGCCCGTCGCCCATCTCGCGTGCGCGGGCCGCCAGGCGGGCGGCGAGCAGGTCCGCCCAGCCCCGGTAGGAGCCGTCCGCGAGCAGGTCGGACATGCCCTCGGTGAAGGAGTCGCCGATCGCGACAAAGCTGGTGTGCGTGGCGTTCGTCTGCATGGCGCGGTGATCTTAACGGGTCGCCCGCGCGCGGCCGGGAGCAGGCTCCGGGTGCGCCCGGCGCCGGGCGCGAGCATCATCGGCCCCATGGCCATCACGCACATCTTCTTCGAGGGCGGTGCGCGGAACGGCACGACGGTGACGTGGAATCTCGAGCCCGGCACGGACATCTGGGACGACAACATCTTCCGGCCGCCGGAGCTGTACCGCAGGACGGGCCGGAACAAGCTGATCGGCGGCGTCGAGTTCACCGTGTTCCGGTACGACCCGTCCGGGCGCATGCCGCCCGGTCACGGCACGGGCGTGCCGGAGGCCGGGCCGGGGGCCGGGCCCGGCGCCTGACCGTGCGCGGCCGGCCGGCGCGCACCCGGACGCGGCGTCCGAGAGCGGCCTGCCGGGTGGCCCCTGGCCGGACCCGGCGCGCGGCCGGTCGTTGGCGCCGGCCGGGCGGGGCCGTACACGAGTCCGTCGCGCCCGCGCGGTTCCGCGGGGTGCCTGGTGGGGCAGCCTGATCGGCGTGGACGCCTATGAGTGTGACCGAACGACCATGGCCGTCGTCGCCACGGCACTCGCCGACGACAGCGAGGCGGCCGTCACCCTGCTGGCACCGCTGGCGGCACGCGATGTGTGCCGGGTCGCGGTCCGGCTCGCGGCGATGGCCGCGGACACCCTGCTGGCCGTCGCCGAGGCCGAGGGCGGGGGCCGGCAGGAGGCGCTGGCCCGCTGGCAGGCGTGCATCCTCGCGCACGAGGCCGGGCGCATAGAAGATCCGGGGCCGGGCCCCGAGAAGCGCTGACCCCCCGCCGGACACCCCCTAGGCGACGAGCTCGCGCAGCACGTCCTCCATGGTGACCAGGCCGACCAGCCGCCCGTCGTCCCCGATCACCGCGGCCAGGTGGGTCTGGCTGCCGCGCATCGCGGTGAGCACGTCGTCCAGCGGGGTGGCGGCCCGCACCCGGGCGATCGGCCGCATCTGCCCGGGGCGGAACGGCACATCCCGCGGACGGGCGTCGAGCGCGTCCTTCACATGCAGATAGCCGCGGATCCGGCCGTCGTCGCCGACCACCGGGAAGCGGGAGAAGCCGGCTTCCGCGGACAGCCGCTCCAGTTCCTCGGGGGTCACCTCCGGCGGCACCGAGACCACCCGCTCCACGGGCAGCACCACGTCGCGCACCGGCCTGCGGCCCAGCTCCAGGGCCTCCCGCAGCCGGTCGGTGGCCCGGTCGTCCAGCAGCCCGGCCTCGCTGGAGTCCGCGACCATCCGGGCCAGCTCGGCGTCCGAGAAGGTCGCCGCGACCTCGCCCTTGGGTTCCACCCGCAGCAGCTTCAGAATGCCGTTCGCGAAGGCGTTCACCCCGAAGATCACCGGCCGCAGGGCCCGGGCCAGGGTGACCAGCGGCGGGCCGAGCAGCAGCGCGGAGCGCACCGGGTCGGCCAGCGCGATGTTCTTCGGCACCATCTCGCCGAAGAGCATGTGCAGATAGGTCGCCGCGGCCAGCGCGATCACGAACGCCACCGGATGGATCAGCCCGTCCGGCAGCCCCACCGTGTGGAAGACCGGCTCCAGCAGGTGGGCGATGGCCGGCTCGGCCACCACGCCGAGCACCAGGGTGCACAGCGTGATGCCCAGCTGCGCGGCGGCCAGCAGCGCCGAGACGTGCTCCAGCCCCCACATCACGGCGTTCGCCCGACGGTCCCCGCGCTGGGCGGCGGGCTCCACCTGGCTGCGCCGCACCGAGATCATGGCGAATTCCGCGCCGACGAAGAAGGCGTTGACGACCAGCGTCAGCAGGCCGATCAGCAGCTGGATGACGATCACCGGCCGGCCCCCTCACCAGCGCCGCCCGGCTCGCGCGGCTCCGGTGCGCGCAGCCGGGCGCGTGCCACACGACGGCCCGAGGCGTCCGTGACCTCGATCCGCCAGCCCGCCACCTCAAGGCCGTCACCCCCCACCGGGATGCGGCCGAGCTCGGTCGCGACCAGCCCGGCCAGCGTCTCGTACGGGCCCTCCGGGACGCGCAGGCCGATGGCCTCCAGCTGGTCTGTGCGGGCCGCGCCGTCCGCGTCGTACAGCAGCCGGCCGTCGCTGTCGGTGCCGGCCGGGGCCAGGTCGGGGGTCTCCATCGGGTCGTGCTCGTCGCGGACCTCGCCGACCACCTCCTCGACGATGTCCTCCAAGGTCGCCACGCCGGCGGTGCCGCCGTACTCGTCGATCACCACGGCCATGCCCCGCCTGGTGGACAGCTGGTCCAGCAGCCGGTCCACGGTCAGCGAGGCCGGCACCAGCAGCGGCTCGCGCAGCAGCTCCGTCACCGGGTGGCGGGGACGCAGCTCGGCCGGCACCCCGAGCACGTCCCTGATGTGCGCGACACCGACGACCGCGTCCAGGCTGCCGCGGTAGACGGGGAACCGGGACAGGCCGGTGGCGCGGGTGGCGTTGGCCACGTCCTCGGCCGTGGCCTGCGCGTCCAGCGCGATCACCTGCACCCGCGGGGTCATGACGTTCTCGGCGGTCAGCTCGGCGAGATTGAGCGTCCGCACGAACAGCTCGGCGGTGTCCGCCTCCAGCGCGCCCTCCTTCGCCGAGTGCCGGGCCAGCGCGACCAGCTCCTGCGGGCCGCGCGCGGAGGCCAGCTCCTCGGTGGGCTCCACCCCGAACCGGCGCACGGTCCGGTTCGCGGCGTTGTTGAGGTGCCGGATGAAGGGACGGAAGGCGGCGCTGAAGGCGCGCTGCGGACCGGCCACCTTCTTGGCCACCGGCAGCGGCCGGGAGATCGCCCAGTTCTTCGGGACCAGCTCGCCCACCACCATCAGCACCACGGTGGAGAGCATGGTGCCCACCACCAGCGCGGTGCCGGAGGCCGCCGACCGGGACAGGCCCAGCGCTTCCGCCGGGCCGGTGAGCAGCGCGGCGATCGACGGCTCGGAGAGCATGCCGATGATCAGGCCGGTGACGGTGATGCCGAGCTGGGCGCCGGAGAGCTGGAAGGTGAGCCCGCGCACCGCCCTCAGCGCGCTGTCCGCGCCGCGATCACCGCGTTCGGCGGCGATCTCCAGCTCCGAGCGCTCGACCGTGGTCAGGGAGAACTCCGCCGCCACGAAGACCGCGCAGCCAAGCGTCAGCAACACGGCGACCACCAGGAGGATCACTTCGGTCATCGGTTCACCTCCGTCCCATGGTCGGACAGGGCACGGCGGATCGCGCGTCGGCGAAGCGGCCCTCCCGCGGCGGGTGCCCGGTCGGCGGCCCCGCCCCTCTCAGCCGCCGTGCAACTCCTCGATCACCGGGGCGAACGCCTCCAGGTTGTGGTCGAGCACGGTGAAGTAGGAGAAGCCGAACCGCTCCCGGTGCGCCCGCAGCTGCTCGGCCATCTGCTTCGGGGTGCCCAGCAGCAGCGCCGGGTGATCCAGCAGCTCGTCCTCGGTGAGGTCGGGGGCGTGGGCGGCGAACTCACGGGCCGCCGCGCGCCGGTCGTCGGTCACCGTCACCACCTGCACCAGGTAGTTCAGCTCGGCCGGCTCGGCGCGGCCCGCCTCCGTCGCGAACCGCCGGTATGTCGCCACCCGCTCGGCGAGGACGTCCGGCGGGGTGATCCGCAGCGTGCCCTCCGGCTCGCCGGGCGCCTGCACCGCGCCGGTGAAGGCGGCTATGTCGGCGTGGCGCGCGGTGATCCGCAGTACCCGGTCGCCGTTGCCGCCGAGCAGCAGCGGCGGTCGCGGCGTCTGCGCGGGCCGGGGTACGTAGTCGGGGTCGCCCAGCAGCCGGTCCAGCTCGGTGACGGTGCGCTCCAGATGGGTGACCCGCTGGCCGGGGGTGCCGAAGGGCAGCCCCGCCGAGTCGTGCTCCGCCTTCACATAGCCGGTCCCCAGACCCAACTCCAGCCGTCCGCCGGTGAGCGCGTCGGTGGTCGCCACCTCGCGGGCGAGCAGCGCGGGGTTCCAGAAACCCGCGTTGAGCACGAAGGTGCCCAGGCGCGGGCGCTCGGTGGCCTCGGCGGCCGCCACCAGGGCCGGGAACGGCGCGGGCATGCCGAGTTCGATGTGGTCCGGGACCAGCAGTACGTCGTAGCCCAGCTGCTCGGCCAGACGGCACTTGGCCCGCCACTGCGCGCGGGGCGCGGCGGCGAGCAGGTTGACTCCGAATCGGAACGGCCGTGTCATGCGCACTCCTTGATCGCTTGTGCGACCGAACGTACCGGAGTCAGGCTCCGGTTGTGCGGGCGGGGTCGTCCTCGGGGCCTGTACGGGTCCTATTCGTGCGCGATCGCGGCCAGGACGTTCATCCGGGAGGCCCGCAGCGCGGGCAGCAGCGCCGCGACCAGCCCCACCACCACCGACCCGATGAGCACCGCCACCATCGTCGACCAGGGGATGGCCAGAGCCGTCATCCCCTCCAGTGACAGCACGTGATGCATCGTCACCCCCCACACCAGGCCCAGCGCCAGCCCCAGCACCGCGCCGAAGACCGCGATCACCACGGCCTCCAGCCGCACCATCCGCCGGGTCTGCGAGCGGGAGAGTCCGATCGCGCGCAGCAGCCCGATCTCCCGGGTACGCTCCACCACCGCCAGCGCCAGGGTGTTGACCACACCCATCACCGCGATGATGATCGCCAGCCCGAGCAGCGCGTAGACCAGGTACAGCAGCACCGCGATCTGATCGTGCACCAGCTCCTTGTAGTCGGCCTGGTCACGGACCTTCACCTGCGGATAGGGGGCCGTGGCACGCTCCAGGGAGCGGCGCAGCGCGTCCGGCGCGGTGCCGGACGCGGCATTGGCGTACAGCGCGGCGTCCTGGCTGCCGGGCAGGTACTTCTCGGCGGTCGGGATGCCCATCATGAAGCCGCCCTCGGAACCGAAGCCGTTGCCGGACTCCGACTCGGTGAGCGCGCCGACGGTCAGCCGGGCGGTGCGCCCGGTGGAGAAGGTGGCCGTGATCTCGCTGCCCGGCCGGATCCCGTGGTCCCGGGCGAACTTCGCCTCCATCCCGACGCGGTCCTCGCCCAGCGCCGCCGCCGTGCCGCCCGCGGTGTAGTCCAGCGAGATCACCTCGTCGAACCGCCGGTCGAAGGCGCCGCCGGTGGTCCGCACCGTCTCCCCGTCCGGCAGCCGCACCCGCATCGGCACATACCGCTGGCGCACCAGCGTGCCCAGCCCGTCCACCTTCCGCACCGCCTCGGTGACCTCGTGCGGGAACGGGCCGAAGGTGTTGCTCTGCAGCACGAAGTCGGCCCCGAGCGCCTTGTCGATCTGCTCGTCGAAGGACTTGGTCATCGACGCCCCGGCGATCGACATCCCGGCGACCAGCGCCAGCCCGACCATCAGCGCCGCGGCGGTCGCACCGGTGCGGCGCGGGTTGCGCAGCGCGTTGCGCTGGCTGAGCCGCCCCACCGGGCCGAACAGCCTGGGGAAGGCGCCGCCGAGCACCCGCACCAGGGGACGGACCAGCAGCGGCCCCGCGATCACCATGGCGATCAGGGTCAGCAGCACCCCCAGCCCCAGCAGCCCGGCGGCCGAGGCGGTCCGCTCCCGGCCGGCGCAGCCGAGCAGCGCCGCACCACCCGCCGCAGCGGCCAGCAGCCCGAGGACCGCGCGGACCCGCAGCGGCCGGCCGACACCCGTCACCTCCACATCCGACAGGGCGGCCATCGGGGAGACCTGGGCGGCGCGCCGCGAGGGCAGATAGGCGGCGACGAAGGTCACGCCCACGCCCACCGCGTACCCCACCACCGGCGTGGACCAGCGGAACACCAGGTCCGCGGCGTCGAGGTTCATCCCGAGCAGCCCCAGCAGATCGATCAGCCCGATCGCCAGCCCCACACCGGCCGCCAGCCCCAGCGTGGCGCCGACCAGTCCCAGCAGCAGCGCCTCGACCAGCACCGAGCGGCGCACCTGGCGGCGGTCGGCGCCGAGCGCGCGCAGCAGCCCCAGCTCACGGGTGCGCTGGGCGACGAGCATCGAGAAGGTGTTGACGATCAGGAACACCCCGACCAGCACCGCCACCCCGGCGAAGCCCAGCATCACGTACTTGATGATGTCCAGGAACTTCCCGAAGGTCTCCGCGTCCGAGCGCGCCTGCTCCGCCCCGGTGCGCAGCTCGAAGTCGGCGCCGCCGTCCAGGGCCGCGGCGATCCGCCGCTTGAGCTCCTCGTCCGAGACCCCAGGGCGCGCGTCCGCCTCGATGGAGGTCGCCGCCTTTGGATCACCGAGCAGCCTGGACCCGGCGACCGACGGGTCGATGAAGACCAGCGCCGCGCCCGGGTTGGTGGTGGTGAAGGTCGCGATGCCCACGACCCGCACCGGGAAGGTGCCGGGCCCCGCGATGACCCGCAGCCGGTCGCCGATCCCGACGTGCCTGCGGTCGGCGGTGTCCGCGTCGATGATCGCCTGGCCGTCGCCGTGCGGGGCGTGGCCTCGCGTCAGCCGCACCGGGCTGCGTTCCCGCGGGTTCCAGTCGGTGGCGATGGTCGGCGCGTTGGTGGTCGGTCCGACCTGCTTGTTCCGCGCGTCGACCACGGTGACGCGCCGCGCGGTGATGTCCGCCCGCGCCTCCGCGACGCCCGGCACCCGGCGCACCCGGTCCGCCAGCGAGGCCGGCAGGGTCGGGGTCCGCCCGGTGCCGTAGTTGGCGTTCTCGTCGAACTCCGACCGGGGCTCCACGGAGACATCCGAGGCGGTCGACTTGAACAGCTGGTCGAAGGTGCGGCTGACGGTGTCGGAGAAGGCCAGGCTGCCGGAGACGAACGCGACCGACAGCACGACGGCGAGCGCCGACAGCAGCAGCCTGCCCTTGTGGGCGAGGAAGCTGCGCAGCGTGGCCCGGAGCATCGGCCGCCACTCAGCCCTTCCGCTCGGTGCGGGTCCCGTCGGCGGGCCGGACGGGCGGCCGGTCGGCGCCCTGGAAGCCCCCGGTGAACAGCCGCATCCGCTCCAGTACCGCCTCCGCCGTGGGCGCCGGCATCTCGTCGACGATCCGGCCGTCACCGAGGAAGATCACCAGGTCGGAGTGGGCGGCGGCGGAGGGGTCGTGGGTGACCATGACCACCGTCTGCCCCAGCTCGTCCACGGCCGCGCGCAGGAAGGTCAGCACATCCAGTCCGGACCGCGAGTCCAGATTGCCGGTGGGCTCGTCGGCGAAGATCAGCTCCGGACGGGAGGCCAGCGCGCGGGCACAGGCGACACGCTGCTGTTGCCCCCCGGACAGCTGCGCGGGCCGGTGGCTGAGCCGGTCCCGCAGCCCCAGGGTGTCGATGACCCGGTCCAGCCACCCCGGATCCGGCCGGCGGCCCGCGATGTCCATCGGGAGGGTGATGTTCTCCGCCGCGGTGAGCGTCGGCAGCAGGTTGAACGACTGGAAGACGAAACCCACCCGGTCCCGGCGCAGCCGGGTCAGCTCCCGGTCGCTGAGCCCGGTGATCTCGGTCTCGCCCAGCCACACCTTGCCGGCCGAGACCGTGTCGAGCCCGGCCAGGCAGTGCATCAGCGTCGACTTCCCGGAGCCGGAGGGCCCCATGACGGCGGTGAAGCGGCGGCTTTCGATCGCCACATCCACCGCGTCCAGCGCCAGTACGGCCGTCTCACCGGTGCCGTACGCCTTGGTCAGGGCCGCGGCCCGGGCCGCGAACCGCCGCTCCTCGCCGGCCCGGCCGGCCTCCGCCGCCGTCGTGGACAAGGCGCCTCCCGCGTGTGAGCCGGGGGTCCAATGGGTCAAGCCCCCTGGGCGTGTACCAGCGTGTCAGAGCCGAGACTAGGCCGGGGCGGCGCCGATCGGTATCCCCGCGCCCCCCGCGCGTCTTGCCGGTGCTAGCGGTTCCCCGCTAGCTTGGAGGTATGGCGAAGACTCAGCTGAACGTGCGGGTGGATGAGACCACCGCGGAGACCGCGCGGGAGCGGGCCCTCCAGCGGGGGATGAGCGTGAACCGCTACATCGAGGAGCTGGTGCGCAAGGACGCCGGCGAGGTCGGTCAGACCTTCGTCGACGCCGCCGCCGACTTCATGAAGCAGTACCGCGGCGTCTTCGCCGAGGAGTTCGGCCGGCAGGGCGACGCACGCCGTTGACCGTGCGGATCGACCTCGCCTGGCTGCTGATGATCGCCGAGCACAGCACTCCCGGGGATCCCCAGGTCACCGACTACGGCGCCCTGGTGGCCGCGGTGAGCCGCCATGAAGCGGAGATCTTCGGCATCCCCGTCTACCAGGACCCGCAGGCCCGCGCCGCCGCCCTGCTCCAGCTCCTGCTGCGGGTGCCCGCGCTGGAGCGGTCCAACGCCCTGTTCGCCTGCGCCGTGGCGTACGCCTATCTGGTCGCCGGCGGGCTGCGCATCGCCATCTCGCCGGAGCAGGTCCGCGACCTGGCCCGGCTGGTCAAGGACGGCACAGCGGACGTGCGCACCATCGCGGACGAGCTGCGCAGCTGGAGCCCGCCCGACGGCCAGGACGACAACCGGGAGTGAGCCGCCGCCGGGGCGGGCGCGTCCAGGGGAGCAGGCAGCGCGCTCGGGCACGGGCCCGCGCCCACGGCGCGCCGGCAGGACGGATGCCGCGGGCTGCGTGCTCGGGCGAGCGACACGCGCCCAAGGCGCACCTCAGGCGGACAGCCCGGCCTGAAGCGCGCGCCCGTCAGCCGAACAGCGCGGCGAAGCGCTCCGCCTGCCAGCTGCCGCCCAGCGCCGGAGCCAGCCAGCCCGGCGCTGCCGCGCGGAACTCCTCCGGCGGCAGCGCGCCCGCGGCATCCGGCACCGCGCCCAGCAGCGGCGCCCCCGCGTCCTTGGGCAGGTCGGACAGATTGCACCGCACCGCCAGATCCGGCACGGCCGGCCAGCGGCCGATGACCACCCCGGGGCACTCCAGCCCCCGGGCGCGCAACGCCTCCGCCGTCAGCTGGGTCATGTTGAGCGTGCCCAGCCCCGCCTGGGTGACGACGAGAACCGGCGCCCCCAGCAGCCGGGCCGCGTCGGCGAGCGTGGAGCCCTCGTCGTCGAAGCGGACGAGCAGGCCGCCGGCCCCCTCGACCAGCACCAGGTCGTGTTCGGCGGCCAGCCGCTCGGCCTCGGCCGCCACCTGGTCGGGACGCACCGCGGCCAGACCGGCCCGCCGGGCCGCCACGTCCGGGGCCAACGGTTCGGGATAGCGGGCGAGTTCGGACCCGGTCACCGGACCGGCGAGCCGGGCCACCTCCGCGACGTCGCCCGGCTCACCCGCCGCCACCCCGGTCTGCGCGGGCTTGAGCACCGCCACCGACCGGCCGCTCGCCAGCGCGACGGCCGCCAGCGCGGCCGTCACCACCGTCTTGCCGATCTCCGTGTTGGTACCGGTGACCACAAGCACCGACATCTGTCCCGCTCACCCTTCTGCCGTCTTCTTCGGTCTCTTCCGAGCTCTTCTTACGAGGACTTCTTCCGCGGTCTGATTTCCGAGGGGTGCTCAGCCCACCCGGGCCGCGGCGCGCACCGCCGCGCAGATCCGCGCCAGGTCCTGATCGCCCGTCACGAACGGCGGCATGGTGTACAGCAGCTCACCGAACGGCCGGATCCAGACCCCCTCGCGGATCGCCGCCCTCGTCGCGGCGGCCATGTCCGCCGGGTGGTCCAGCTGGACCACGCCGATCGCGCCGAGCACCCGTACGTCCCGCACCCCCGGCAGCCCGGCGGCCTCCGCCAGGCCCTCACGCAGCCCGGCCTCGATCCGCTTGACCTCCTGCTGCCAGTCGTGCGACAGCAGCAGATCGATCGAGGCCAGGGCGACCGCGGTGGCCAACGGGTTGCCCATGAACGTGGGGCCGTGCGCCAGCACCGGCACCTCGCCGCCGGAGATGCCCGCCGCGACCCGCGTCGTGCACAGCGTCGCCCCCAGCGTGAGGTAACCGCCGGTCAGCGCCTTGCCTACGCACATCACATCCGGCGAGACCCCCGCGTGCTCCGCGGCGAACAGCGTGCCGGTGCGCCCGAAGCCGGTGGCGATCTCATCGAAGATCAGCAGCAGGTCGTACTCGTCGCACAGCTCGCGCAGCACCCGCAGGTAGCCGGGGGAGTGGAAGCGCATCCCGCCGGCGTTCTGCACGACCGGTTCCACGATGACCGCGGCCACCTCGTCCGCGTGGCGCGCCATCGTCTCGCGCAGATGCGCCACGTACGCCGGGTCCGGTTCGGCGTCGAAACCGGCCGGCGGCGCGTCCGCGAAGACCTGCTGGGGCAGCGACCCCGCCCACAGCCGGTGCATCCCGCCGTCCGGGTCGCACACCGACATGGGCTGCCAGGTGTCGCCGTGGTAGCCGCCCCGCCAGGTCAGCAGCCGCTGCTTGGCCGGCCGGCCCACCGAGTGCCAGTACTGCTTGCACATCTTCACCGCGACCTCGACCGACACCGATCCGGAGTCGGCGAGGAAGACATGCTGAAGCGGCTCGGGGGTGATCTCCACCAGGCGGGTGGCGAGCCGGATCGCCGGCTCGTGGGTGAGCCCGCCGAACATCACATGGCTCATCCGGTCCAGCTGATGGCGGGCCGCCTCGTTGAGCACCGGGTGGTTGTAGCCGTGCAGGGCCGCCCACCACGACGCCATGCCGTCGATCAGCTCGGTCCGGCCCTCCGCGGGCGCGCCGAGCCGCAGCCGCACGCCCGACGCCGACTCGACCAGCAGCGGCTCCTGGCGACCGGGCATGGGGCCGTACGGATGCCAGACGTGCTGCCGGTCCAGGTCGAGCAGCTCGGCCGGGGTCAGGCGGGTGTCCGGCGACTCAGGCATTGGGCGGCAGCTCCGTGCCCGCGCCCCGCCGGCGCACCGCGACCAGGTCGGTGCGCGGCTCGCCCGCGGCCGCCGGCACCGGCACCGGCTCCTCGGCCACCTCGCCCGCGACCGGCTCACCGGCTCCGCAGGGGCCGTGACCGGTCGCCTCGCCGGCCGCGCCGCCGTCGCCGCACGGACCGCAGCCGCCGTCGCCGTGTCCGCCGCAGCCGGCGGCGGCCAGAGCGTCGGCCCGGTGCGCGGGGAGCGTCGTGGTGTCGGTCCCCTCCACCTCGAATCCGGCGTCGGCGATCATCGCCAGGTCGTCCTTGCCCGCCTGACCCTCACTGGTCAGGTAGTCACCGAGGAAGATCGAGTTGGCCAGGTGCAGCGCCAGCGGCTGCATCGAGCGCAGGTGCACCTCACGCCCGCCGGCGAGCCGCACCTCCACGTCCGGACAGACGAAGCGGACCATGGCGAGAATGCGCAGCGCCCGCTGCGGCGTCAGATTCCACTCCTTGGCCAGCGGAGTGCCCTCGAACGGGATGAGGAAGTTGACCGGCACCGAGTCCGGGTCCAGCTCGCGCAGCGAGAAGACCACGTCCACCAGGTCCTCGTCGCTCTCGCCCATGCCCGCGATCAGCCCGGAGCAGGCCGACATGCCCACCGCCTGCGCCTGCTGCACGGTGTCCACCCGGTCCGCGTAGGTGTGGGTGGTCGTGATGTCCCCGTACGTGGCTTCCGAGGTGTTCAGGTTGTGGTTGTACGCGTCCGCGCCGGCGTTCTTCAGCCGGGCGGCCTGACCGTCGGAGAGCAGCCCCAGGCAGGCGCACACCTCGACGCCCTCGTTCCCCTCCTTGACCGCCGCGATGGTCTTCGCCACCCGGTCCACGTCACGGTCGGTCGGACCGCGACCGCTGGCGACCAGGCACACCCGCTTGGCACCGCCGGCGACCCCCGCTCGCGCCGCGGCCGCCGCCTCCTCGGGCTTCAGCCAGGTGTACTTCAGGATCTCGGCCTTGGAGCCGAGCCGCTGCGAGCAGTACGAGCAGTCCTCGGGGCACAGCCCCGACTTGAGGTTCACCAGATAGTTGAGCTTCACCCGCCGCCCGAACCAGGCTCGGCGTACCTTGCCGGCCGCGGCCACCACATCGAGCAGCTCGTCGTCGGACGTCGCCAGTACGGCGAGCGCCTCCTCGCGGGTCGGCGATTCGCGCCGCAGCCCCTTCTCCACCAGCGTGTTCAGCAGGTCCATGGCGCTGATCCTGTCCTACCGGACCGCCCTCGGCCAAGGAGAGATCGCACAACGACCCGCGATCGAGGTGTGTGTATTGCCACACCCTGACCGACGCGAGGGAGGGTTAACTTCTAGCCAATGCATACAAGGGGCCGCCCGTGGGCCCCGCCGTGCATCCAAGGGGGTCCGGGCGACGGGCCCGTGGCGAGACGCAGACGAAGGACGGCCCATGCCCCAGCAGCGCCCGGACGGCCCGTTCGACTGGATCGACGCGGAGCGCGAGCACCGCAGGCGCGCCGGTCTCGTCCGTCGCCTGCAACCCCGCCCGGCCGACTCGCCGCTGCTGGACCTGGCGTGCAACGACTATCTGGGCCTGGCCCGGCAGCCCGAGGTCACCGCGGCGGCGGCCGCCGCCGCCAACCGCTGGGGAGCTGGCGCCACCGGCTCCCGGCTGGTCACCGGCAGCACCGAGCTGCACGCCGAACTGGAAGCGGAGCTGGCCGACTTCTGCGGTTTCGAAGCCGCCCTGGTGCTCTCCTCCGGCTACGCCGCCAACCTCGCCGCCGTCACCGCGCTGAGCACCCGCGGCGGCCTGGTCGTCTCGGACGCGGGCAATCACGCCTCGCTCATCGACGGCTGCCGGCTCTCCCGCGCGGAGACCGCCGTGGTGCCGCACGCCGACCCCGACGCGGTCCGCAAGGCGCTCGACGGACACTCCGGCCCCGCGCTCGCCGTCACCGACTCGGTGTTCTCCGTCGACGGCGACGCCGCCCCGCTGGCCGGACTGCTCGACGCCTGCCGCGACGGCGGGGCCGGGCTGCTGGTCGACGACGCGCACGGACTCGGCGTGCTCGGCGACGGCGGCCGCGGCGCCGTGCACGCCGCCGGGCTCTCCGGCGCGCCGGAGGTCGTCGCCACCGTCACCCTGTCGAAGTCGCTGGGCAGCCAGGGCGGCGCGGTGCTCGGCCCCGCCCGGGTCATCGAGCACCTGGTCAACACGGCCCGTACCTTCATCTTCGACACCGGGCTCAACCCGGCCGCGGTCGGCGCGGCGCTCGCCGCGACGCGCCTGCTGCGCCGGGAGCCGGAGCGCGCCGGCCGGGCGCGCGCGGTGGCGACCGCGCTGTACGAAGGGCTGACCGCCGCCGGGCTGACCGCGGTGCGGCCCGACGCCGCGGTGGTCTCGGTCCGCGCCCCCTCACCGGAGGCGGCGGTGCGCTGGGCGGCGGACTGCCGGGCGGCCGGGCTGCTGGTCGGCTGCTTCCGGCCGCCGTCCGTCCCGGACGGGATATCGCGGCTGCGGCTGACCGCGCGCGCGGACCTGACGGACCAGCAGGTCGACCAGGCTCTAGCGGTGGTCTCGCGGACCGCGCCGGCCGCCGCCTCCGACCTCCGGTAACCACCGCCGGCGGGGCGGGGTCGGCGATCCCGCCGCCGGATCCGTCTCCGGTCGCCGCATCCACTCCGCTGTAGCAGAGATCACCGCTTCGGGCGACGGATATCCGCATATCGGGGTCGGCCGCCCCCGGCACCGGCAGCATCAATGGCACTCTGGCGCATACAGCCGTCCGGGGACCGCTGACGATTCCGCCGACTCCGCCGCCCCAGGCACCGCATCGCAGACCGGTCCCGGTGGGAAAGGGAACAGGGTCGCCATGGCAGACCACCAGGAAGCATCCGTCACTCTGCCGAGCGCGCCCGCCTCGGTCACCACGGCGCGCAGCTATGTGACCGGCGTCCTCGCCGACTGGGGGCTGCCGGCCGGTGCGGAGGCCGCCGACACCGTCCGGCTGATCGTCTCCGAGCTCGCCACCAACGCCGTGCAGCACACCTTCGGCACATCACCCACCTTCACCGTCCACGTCCACCTCGACCGCGCCGAGCAACTGCGCATCGGGGTCACCGACAGCCACCCCAGGTGGCCGCGGCGGCTTCCGGCGGCCGTGCAACAGGACAACGGCCGGGGGCTGGTCATCATCCGCAGCCTCACCGCCGAGTCGGGGGGCCGGCTGTTCGTCACCCCGACCCCGGAGGGCGGCAAGACGGTGTGGATCACGCTGCCCTGGGGCGCGCCGGTGAGCTGAACCCCGCGGTGCGGGCGCGGCGGTCAGGGCGTGCGCCGGGACCGGGGGCGCTTGTGGCGCGGCATCATCCAGCGGGGCAGCGCCCCCCACAGCCCGGCGCACACCAGGAAGGTGCCCGAGGCGGCACCGATCGCCGCGCCCCGGCCCAGCGCCACGTCCACCACGAGCAGCACGGACGCGGTGAACGCCAGCACCAGCACCACCAGCCCCAGGCTGGCCAGCCGGGATGACATATCGACAAGCCGACGCTTGACGTGCTTGCGGAAGAGCGCGCGGTGCAGCGCTGCCGGGGCGGTGAACAACGCGGCCGCCAGCATGGACAGCAGCAGCGCGGTCACGTACATGCCGCGCTGTGTGTCGGACAGCTCCGGGAAGCGGGGCATGAAAGCCAGGGTCAGCAGGAAGGCGAAGAGGATCTGCACCCCGGTCTGGGTGACCCGCAGCTCCTGCAGCAGCTCCGCGAAGTTCCGGTCGTCGCGCTCGACAGGTGTCTCATGGCGAGGGGTGCGAGGCACGTCATCCACCATACGGCGGCCCGGCCGGTCATGAGCGGTGACCGCCGGATCACTCCCGGTCGCCGCGGACCGGTGGGCCGTTCGCCCAGGTCGAGGCGGGGGCGGTCACAGGACGCGCTGGACGGTTCCCTCGGTGGTCCGGGCCTGCGCCAGCCCCCGGATGCGCTCGAAGACCCGGCCGGCGTGCGGGGTGATCAGGTAGTGCGGCATGTCGCCGCGCTCGATGACCCCGTACGGGCCGGTTCCCCGCAGATACGAGGAGTAGAGGATCAGCCCGTTCGGCTCGCGCATGTCCACCGTCAGCGCCGAGAAGCCGGGGAACGCGTCCGTCTGATAGACCCGCAGGCCCTCCGCCTCCGCGCGGTAGCGCTCCTTGAAGCGGCCCAGCCGCTCCAGCGAGTCCTTGATCTTCCGGGTCATGTCCTCCTGATGCTGACGTGCCAGGGTGGCCGCCGCGTCGGAGACGGGATCCAGCAGGTAGCAGCGGTAGATCCCGCCCCGCCGCAGGAAGCCTAGGACGGCGTCGCGGTAGTGGGCCGGGCGCTCGGTGGTCACCAGCCGGCTGGAGGCGGCGCGCAGTGCGGTGCCCATGTCCAGCACCTCGCTGGTCGCCGCGTCCACCATCCGCGCCTTCTCCACCGAGCTGGGCCGCTCCGGGTAGGCGTGCAGCGTCATCCCGCCGGTCAGGCCGCGGCCGGCCAGCCACGCCTTGCGGGCCGCGCCCGGCCCGCCGTCGGCGGCCAGCAGGTAGACCTGCTTGCCCTCATGGCTGCCGACCGGCTCGAACAGCTCCGCGTACGGGCCCGCGGTCCGGTAGACGTCCTCCGAGACGGCCACGCAGTCCCGCGGGGTGGCCCGCTCCAGATGAGCCGCCAGGTTGATGTCGGGGGAGTGGATGGCACCGGTCCGCCCGGAGCCGGTGTGCCGGATCGTCCCCTTGTGCACGGCGATCCGCAGGTGCAGCTCGCCGTGGACGCCGGCCCGGGCGAACTCCTCGCGCAGGTGCGGCAGATCGAGCGTGGCCACGGTGCGCGCCGTCTCCAGGGCGACGTCCCGCGCCACGCTCTCGCTGTCGTCATGGATGGCGAAGAAACCCCCGTCGCCCCGCCAGGACCACAGGTCGCCGCGCGCACAGCGGTGCCGGCCGGCCAGTTGCTCGATCCGCGTCCGGATCCGGTCCCGCAGCAGGTCGAAGGCGTGGGCCGCCTGGTCGCGCGGGTTGGCCAGGACGATCGAGGAGTACCCGGCGGTGTCGACGAAGAGCAGGTACACGTGCTCGTAGGTGCGGTCGGACTGGAACTGCTCGCTCATGGTGAGGCCCCCCAGCTGTGTCCGGACCGTCCATGATGCCCGCGCACCCCGCACGGCGGCACCGGTCCGGCACGCGCGCGAAGGGCCGGCGGCGCTCAAGGGGGTGTCCGAAGCGCCTTTGCCGGGCACACCGCTCAGCGCACTCGTCCGTACCACACGTACCTGGTCCAGATCCGCTCCAGCCGGACCACCGACCCGGTCTTGGGGGAGTGCCAGATCCGGCCATGGCCGGCGTAGATGCCCACGTGGTAGACGTAGCCGCCGGTGTGGAAGAAGACCAGGTCGCCCCGGCGCCGCGCGGACGCCCGGATGTGCCGGGTGTGGTTGTACTGGGCGGCCGCGGTGCGCGGCAGCCGTTTCCCGGCCCGTTTGAACGAGTAGAGCGTCAGCCCCGAGCAGTCGAACCGGTGCGGCCCGATGGCCCCCCACTGGTAGGGGGCGCCCTTCTTCGAGGCGGCGATCCGCAGTGCGCGGACCGAGATGGTCGCGGCTTCGGCCTCGGTCGGCAGCGCCGGGAGCAGCAGGGCGCCGATTGCCGCCGCGGTGAGCGCGGAGGCGGTGCCGACCCGGCCGGGTCTGGCGGGTACCTCTGTGCGCGCAGTCATGCGCACCCCTTCGTCCGCTGCCTGTGAAGGGAGTCCTGTCGGGTTCGGGCAGGCGAAGAATGCCCGGCCGCCGCGGCGGCTTCACCCCAAGGGGCCACCCGTTCCGCACGGGCGGGCCCCGAACTGCCTGGGTCCTCCACTCCCGCCGGTCCGCGATGTCGACCAGGGCCCGGGCGGCGGCGGGACTCGGCATCCGACCGGGCTGCCTCACCGCTGTGGCGAGGTCTTGTCGTCAACGGATCGTCACGCACGACCCGGCGGAAACCGAGACGAAACGACGGTATGTGATGTTCGTCACATACAGGCTATTTGGGTGGATACTGGACATCGGCGGGTCTCGTCATCGCCGATGGAGGGCCTGTACCTGCGGCGAAGCCCGTTGTCCGGCGCGCCGGTCGTCCTCGGCGTGCAACTCGGGTGGAACGCGCCGAACCGGTCGTTCTGCGCCGATCAGCGGACCCCGATCGGAGGACGGCGCGCGTGTCGCGGCACCGGGGCCCGCCCGGAGGTGACGCTGCCCGCGCCGCCCACGGCCCGGACGCCGGCGATCGGCGTCCGGGCCGCGTAAGGTGACGGCGCGTCCGGAGTGTGCCAGGAGTGCGTCAGGAGCTGAGCTGCCAGATCGCGTGGGCGATCGCGTCGCTGTTCCGGTCCAGCGCCGTCTCGTCGATGTTCGACGCGGAGTCGCAGGAGCGGTGGTAGCAGGGGTCGAAGGCCTTGCCGGCGGTGCCGCCCCAGTTCTTCGCCTGCTCCTCGGTCTTGATGTAGTCGGCACCGGAGAAGAGGCCGCCGACCCGGACGCCCCGCTCCTTGAAGGGGGCGTGGTCCGAGCGGCCGTCGCCCTCGGTCTCCTTCTCGGTGGCGATGTTCTTCGCCGCGTACCAGTCGGTGAAGACCTTCTCCAGCTCCGTGTCGTCGTCGTACACGAAGTAGCCGGGGTTGGGCGAGCCGATCATGTCGAAGTTCAGATACGAGTCGATCTTCGACAGTTCGTCGTCGCCGAGGCTGTCCACGTAGTGGGAGGAGCCGACCATGCCGTCCTCCTCGTCGCCCCACCAGGCGAAGCGCAGATGCTTGGTGGGCTTGAGGTCGGCCTTGGCGACGGCGAGCGCGGTCTGCAGGATCCCGGCCGAGCCGGAGCCGTTGTCGTTGATGCCGGGCCCGGAGTCGACCGAGTCCAGGTGCGAGCCGGCCATCACGACCTGGTCCGCGCTGCCGCCGGGCCAGTCCGCGATCAGGTTGTAGCCGGTGGCGCCGCCGCTGCTGAACTCCTGGACGCTGGTGGTGAATCCGGCCGCGTCCAGCTTGCCCTTGATGTAGTCGATCGACGCCTTGTAGCCGGGCGTGCCGTGCGCCCGTATGCCGTTGTTGGCGTCGGCTATCTTCTGCAGCTCCTCCAGGTCGGCCTTGACGGCCGCGACGTCGATATCGGGGGCCGCCGTGGCGGTGGGAGGGGTCGCCTGGGCTCCGGCGGCGCCGCTGAGCAGCACGGAGGCGAGTGCGGTGCAGGTTCCGGCCGCGAGCGCAGCACGGCGCCATGGTGCAATTCGGGACACAGTAGGGCTCCGTTGATGTGGGGGGTTGGAGCGGAAATGCATATTGATGCGTTCATGAGGATTGACGCTTCAACAGGTGATCGTCAAGAGCGAATATCGGACTGCCGGCCCCGGGAACCGGTGCGAGCGGGCCGCGGCGCCGCGCGGCGGCCCGCCATGGAAGGGCAAAGGCGCAGTTAACGCGTTGGAAAAGCTTCCGCTCTAATCTGCAATACCTCGCGGTACGGGACGCAACCGCAGGTCAACCACGTGTGGACGTCGGTTAGGGTCCCGCTCCATCGGCAGCAGTGACGACGGTGAGGTGGGAATCGTGCAACTGACCCCGCACGAACAGGAACGGTTGCTCATTCACGTGGCCGCCGACGTGGCCGAGAAGCGGCGAGCCCGCGGAGTCCGTCTCAACCACCCCGAAGCCATCGCGCTGATCACCTCGCACATCCTCGAAGGCGCCCGCGACGGCCGCACCGTCGCCGAGCTGATGTCCTCCGGGCGCAAGGTCCTCACCCGCGACGAGGTGATGGAGGGCATCCCCGAGATGATCCACGACGTCCAGGTGGAAGCCACCTTCCCCGACGGCACCAAGCTCGTCACCGTCCACGAGCCCATCGGCTGACCGGAGGACCCGACCATGATCCCCGGAGAGATCCTCCACGCCGACGAGCCGGTGCGGCTCAACGAAGGGCGCGCCGTCATCCGGCTGACCGTGCTCAACCCGGCCGACCGGCCGGTGCAGGTCGGCTCGCACTACCACTTCGCCGAGGCCAACCCAGGGCTCGACTTCGACCGCGCCGCCGCCCACGGCCGCCGGCTGCACATCGCCGCCGGCACCGCCGTGCGCTTCGAACCGGGCATCCCCACCGAGGTGTCGCTGGTCCCGATCGCGGGCGGACGCGTGGTGCCCGGACTGCGCGGCGAGACCGCGGGGCCCCTGGACGCGGACGAGCGAGGTGCCCGGTGACCGCGATGAGCCGCGCCGACTACGCGGCGCTCTTCGGCCCCACGACCGGCGACCGGATCCGGCTGGCCGACACCGATCTGCTGATCGAGATCGAGGAGGACCGCTGCGGCGGCCCCGGCCGGGCAGGCGACGAGGCGGTCTTCGGCGGCGGCAAGGTGATCCGCGAGTCCATGGGCCAGGCCCGCACCACCCGCGCCGAGGGGGCACCCGACACGGTGATCACCGGCGCGGTGGTCCTCGACCACTGGGGCGTCGTCAAGGCCGACATCGGCCTGCGCGACGGCCGGATCACCGGGATCGGGAAGGCCGGCAACCCCGACACCATGGACGGCGTCCACCCCGATCTCGTCATCGGGCCGGAGACCGAGATCATCGCCGGCAACGGCAGGATCCTCACCGCCGGTGCCATCGACGCCCATGTGCACTTCATCTGCCCGCAGATCGCCGACGAGGCGCTGTCGGCGGGCATCACCACCCTGGTCGGCGGCGGCACCGGACCGGCCGAGGGCAGCAAGGCCACCACCATCACCCCCGGATCCTGGCACCTTGCCCGGATGTTCGAGGCGATGGAGGCCTACCCGCTCAACATCGGCCTGCTGGGCAAGGGCAACACCGTCTCCACCGAGGCGATGTACGCGCAACTGCGCGGCGGGGCCGTCGGGTTCAAGATCCACGAGGACTGGGGCGCGACCCCGGCCGCCATCGACGCCTGCCTGACCGTCTGCGACGCCACCGGCGCCCAGCTCGCCATCCACACCGACACCCTCAACGAGGCGGGCTTCGTCCAGGACACCCTGGCCGCCATCGCCGGGCGCACCATCCACGCCTACCACACCGAGGGTGCCGGCGGCGGCCACGCACCCGACATCATCAGCGTGGTCTCCCAGCCGCACGTGCTGCCCAGCTCCACCAATCCCACCCGGCCGCACACCGTCAACACCGTCGAGGAGCACCTCGACATGCTGATGGTCTGCCACCACCTCAACCCGGCCGTCCCCGAGGACCTGGCCTTCGCCGAATCCCGGATCCGGCCCAGCACCATCGCGGCCGAGGACATCCTGCACGACCTCGGCGCGATCTCCATCATCTCCTCCGACTCCCAGGCCATGGGGCGGGTCGGCGAGGTCGTCCTGCGCACCTGGCAGACCGCGCACGTGATGAAGCGGCGGCGCGGCGCCCTGCCCGGCGACGGGCCCGCCGACAATCTGCGCGCCCGTCGCTATGTCGCCAAATACACCATCAATCCGGCCGTGGCCCAGGGCCTGGACCAGGAGATCGGCTCGGTGGAGAGCGGCAAACTCGCCGACCTGGTGCTGTGGGACCCGGCGTTCTTCGGCGTCCGACCGCACCTGGTCATCAAGGGCGGCCAGATCGCCTACGCGCAGATGGGCGACGCCAACGCCTCCATCCCCACCCCGCAGCCGGTGCTGCCACGGCCGATGTTCGGCGGCGTCGGCCGCGCACCGGCGGCCACCTCGCTCAACTTCGTCACCGGCACCGCGCTGGACGACGGGCTGCCCGGGCGCCTCGGACTCGGCAAGCGGTTCACCGCGATCCGCGGCACCCGCCAGGTCACCAAGGCCGAGATGCGGGAGAACGACGCCCTGCCGCGGGTCGAGGTCGACCCCGACTCCTTCACCGTCACCATCGACGGCGTACCGGTGGAACCGGCTCCGGCTGCCGAACTCCCCATGGCCCAACGCTACTTCCTCTTCTGAGCCCGGCCATGGACGACGAGCTCACCGCACCCTCGCCCGGCAGTCGTGGCCGGACCGGCGGCGCCGCCGCGCGCGCCGCCCTGCTGGTGCTCGCCGACGGCAGATTCCCGGCCGGCGGCCACGCCCACTCCGGCGGGGCGGAGGCCGCCGTCGCCTCCGGGCGGGTCCATGACGCCCGCACGTTGGAGGAGTTCTGCCGCGGCCGGCTGCACACCGCCGGACTCACCGCGGCCGGACTCGCCGCCGCGGCCGCCGCCGGCCTCGACCCGCTGCTGCTCGACGAGGCCGCCGACGCCCGCACCCCCGCCCCCGCGCTGCGTGCCACCGCCCGCCGGCTCGGCCGCCAGCTGACCCGCGCGGTACGCGCCGGCTGGCCGTCCCCGGCACTGGACGCGCTCGCCGCCGCCCGGCCACGCGGCGCCCACCAGCCCGTCGTCCTCGGCCTCGCCGCGCGCGCCGCGGGCCTGGGGCCGCTGGACGCCGCACACCTGGCCGCGTACGAATCGGTGAGCGGCCCGGCGACCGCCGTGGTCCGCCTGCTGAGCCTGGACCCCTTCGACGCCACCGCGGTCCTCGCCCGCCTCGCCGGCGAACTCGACCAGGTGGCGGAGCGGGGAGCCGACGCCGCCCGGCGGGCGCTGCGCGAAGGACCGGAGGCGCTGCCCGCCGCCTCCGCACCGCTGCTGGACATCACCGCGGAACAGCACGCCGGCTGGTCCGTACGCCTCTTCGCCTCGTGACCGAGCCCCCGACCGACCGATCCCCGCAAGCCCCCACACCGCACCGGAGCCGTCATGCACCTCGATCACCCGGAGACCTACCCGCACCGGCACAGCTACAGCGCCGCCGACGTCCGGCGCCCGGACGGCAGCCGGCGCGCGCTCCGCATCGGCCTGGGCGGACCGGTCGGCTCCGGCAAGACCGCCACCGTGGCCGCGCTGTGCCGGGCGCTCCGCGACCACCTGCGCATCGCGGTGGTCACCAACGACATCTACACCCGCGAGGACGCCGAATTCCTGCTGCGCAACGCCGTCCTGCCACCCGAGCGCATCACCGCCGTCGAGACCGGCGCCTGCCCGCACACCGCCATCCGTGACGACATCTCCGCCAACCTGGAGGCCGTGGAGGACCTGGAGGACAGCGTCGGGCCGCTGGACCTGGTCCTCGTCGAGTCCGGCGGGGACAACCTGACCGCCACCTTCTCCAAGGGGCTGGTGGACGCCCAGATCTTCGTCATCGACGTCGCGGGCGGCGACGACATCCCGCGCAAGGGCGGCCCCGGCGTGACCACCGCCGACCTGCTCGTCGTCAACAAGACCGACCTGGCGCCGTATGTCGGGTCCGACCTGGAGCGGATGGCGCGCGACGCCGAGGCGCAGCGCGGCCCGCTGCCCGTCGCGTTCACCTCCCTGGTCGCCGAGGACGGAGTGCGCCCGGTGGCGGAGTGGGTGCGCGAGCGGCTCGCGGACTGGGCGGGCCGGGCCGCATGAGCGGCCCCGCGCACACCGTGCCACGCTCCCCGGCCAGGCCCACCCCGCACGGACGGCACCGGCCCGCGCCGCCCGGCCGCCACCCCGGCGCCCCACCCTCGCCGCACCCGCCCGCGGGGGTCACCGCCGCGGCCCGGATCACCGCCGTGCCGGACGGACGCGGCTCCACCGCGCTGCCCGTCCTGGACGGCCAGGGCCCTTTCGCGCTGCGGCGGCTCGGCGGCCGCGGCCCCGAGGCCCGGGTGGCCCTGGTCGGCGCCATGAGCGCCCCGCTGGGCGGCGACCGGCTCTCCCTGACCGCGCAGGTCGCGGACGGCGCCGCGCTGCGCTTCTCCACCACCGCGGCCACCATCGCGCTGCCCGGACGGACCGCCGCACCCGCCCACTACGACACCCGTCTCGAGGTCGGCGCCGACGCCACGCTGCGCTGGCTGCCGGAGCCGCTGATCTGCGCCTTCGGCAGCGATCTGCGGCAGAGCTGCCGGGTCGACCTGGCCGCCACCGCCCGCCTGCTGCTCCGCGAGGAGCAGGTCCTGGGCCGTGCCGGGGAGGCGCCGGGGGCGCTCACCACCCGGCTCACCGTCCACCGGGACGGACGGCCACTTCTGGACCAGGAGTTGCGCTTCGGGCCGGGCGCTCCGGGCTGGGACGGCGGCGCGGTCCTCGGCGGCCACCGGGCGGTCGGCCAACTGCTCCTCGTCGACCCCGGCTTCGCCACCCGGCCGCCCCGGCTCGGGCCGCTCGGCGAGACCGCGGTCGCCACCCAACTCGCCGGACCCGCGGTGCTCGTCACCGCCGTCGCACAGAACGCGCTCCACCTGCGCGGATTGTTCGACGAAGCCGTCCAGCTCACGGGTTGGTAAAAAAACACCGGCTTGACCTGTACCGATGGGTGAGACAGGAGCGAGGATCCTTCTGCCACTCAGACCACCGCCGTCACAAGCGGCGGACCACAGCAGGGGGAGTTACCTACGTGAGACGCAAAGCCATCATCGGCGCGGCCGGTGGCGTCGCCGCCGGAGCACTCATAGCCGGGGCGCTGGCCGTGCCCTCGGCCAGCGCCGGTCAGCAGCGCACGCCCGGCGGCTCCGCCGAGGCCCGCGGCGTGAAGATCGCCGCGGAGCGTGCCGCCAAGGCGGGCATCGACTGGAAGGACTGCCCCGCCGACTGGGGCATCGAGAAGCCCATCACCTGCGGCTTCGTCACTGTCCCGCTCGACTACGCCAAGCCGAACGGCCGTCAGATCAAGATCGCGGTCGACCGGATCGGCAACACCGGCACGCCCCAGGAGCGCCAGGGCGCCCTGATCTACAACCCCGGCGGCCCCGGCGGCTCGGGAATGCGCTTCCCCAAGCGGGTCACCACCAAGAACCCGCTGTGGACCAAGACGTCCAAGGCGTACGACTTCGTCGGCTTCGACCCGCGCGGCGTCGGCCACTCCACCCCGATCTCCTGCGTGGACCCGCAGGAGTTCGTCAAGGCCCCGAAGCTCGACCCGGTGCCGGACAGCGAGGCCGACAAGCGCGTCCAGCGCAAGCTGGCCCGCGCCTACGCGGACGGCTGCAAGAAGCGCAGCGGCTGGATGCTGCCGCACATGACCACGCCGAACACCGCTCGCGACATCGATGTGATCCGCGCCGCGCTCGGTGAGAAGAAGCTCAACTACCTCGGTGTCTCCTACGGCACCTACCTCGGTGGTGTCTACGCGACGCTCTTCCCGACGCACGTGCGCCGCATGATCGTCGACAGCGTGGTCAACCCGGCGCAGGAGAAGATCTGGTACCAGGCCAACCTGGACCAGGACGTCGCCTTCGAGATGCGCTGGAACGACTGGAAGGCGTGGGTGGCGAAGAACGACGCCGCCTACCACATCGGCGACACGCCGCAGAAGGTGCAGAAGCAGTGGGAGACCCTGCGCGCCACCGCCAAGAAGAAGCCGATCGGCGGCGTCGTGGGCCCGGCCGAGCTCCTTGGCTTCTTCCAGAGCGCCCCGTACTACGACTCGGCGTGGACCGAGGTCGCCGGGGCGTGGAGCTCCTACCTCGCCGGTGACGAGAAGCCGCTGATCGAGGCCGCCGCGCCGGACATGTCCGACAAGGCGGGCAACATCGCCTCGGAGAACAGCAACGCCGTCTACACCGCGGTGGAGTGCGCCGACGCCCAGTGGCCGACCAGCTGGAGCAAGTGGAACCGGGACAACACCCGGCTGCACAAGGACTACCCGTTCCTGACCTGGTCCAACGCCTGGATGAACCTGCCGTGCGCCACCTGGGGCGCGCCGCAGCAGACCCCGATCGAGGTCGGCGCGGACAAGGGCCTGCCGAAGACGCTGATCGTGCAGAGCACCCG
This sequence comes from Streptomyces sp. JLBT605, assembly GCF_058215555.1. Lineage (NCBI taxonomy): Bacteria > Bacillati > Actinomycetota > Actinomycetes > Kitasatosporales > Streptomycetaceae > Streptomyces > Streptomyces sp. JLBT605. The sequence continues at coordinate 399,545 of NZ_CM177087.1, read as the reverse complement.
TGACGCCGCGACCCCCTACGACGGCGCCGTCGAGCTGCACAAGCGCCTCAAGGGCTCGCGCCTGATCACCGAGAAGGACGCCGGTTCGCACGGTGTCACCGGTCTGGTGAACCCCTGCATCAACGACCGGGTGGACGCCTACCTGCTCAAGGGCACGGTGGACGCCAAGGACGTGACGTGCACCCCGCACGCCACGCCGCAGCCCGAGAAGAAGTGACACCCGGGCAGTGACACCCAGGTGACACCCGGGCTGTGACACCGCGGCGACCCCGCCGCACACGCCTCGCGCCCCGCTCCGTGCAGACGGAGCGGGGCGCGATCGCTTCTGTTTGGTCTCAGGCCCGTGCCACCAGCACCCCCAAGGTCAGCAGGCCCAGGACCGACCAGCCGAACCACAGCCAGCCATTGCTGCCCAGGGCCACGCTGTAGGCGGTCACCAGGACCAGGCCCCCCACCGTGCATATCGCCATCGCCTTCGCAGATCCGGGCATCCCCGTAACCTCCTCAACGAGGCCCCGGCCGCACCTCCCGGGGTCCTGACGCTCAGGGGACCATCGTCCCCCGGCCATGGCCCGGTGCGCTACCGCCCGCGCGCCTGCAGCGAGGCGAGGTAGGCGTTGTACGCCGCCAGCTCCGCGTCGCCGTCCCGGTCCGCCATCCGGTCCGTGCGCCGCGCCTGCCGCTGCTCGGACCGGTACCACTGGTACACCAGCGCCAGCAGCACCAGCACCGAGGGGATCTCACTGAACGCCCAGGCGATGCCGCCGGCCGCGTTCTGGTCGCTCAGCGCGTCGACGCCCAGCGACGCCGGCGGATTCTTGTACGTGTCGATCATGGGCTCGGACGCCATCATCAGCGAGATGCCGAAGAAGGCGTGGAAGGGCATGCCGGCGAACAGCTCCAGCATCCGCATCACATAGCCGGGCCGGTGTGGGCCCGGATCCACGCCCATGATCGGCCAGAAGAAGACCAGGCCGACCGCGAGGAAGTGCACCATCATCGCGATGTGCCCGGTCCTGCTGCCCATCAGGGTGTCGAAGAGCGGGGTGAAGTACAGCGCGTACAGGCTGGCGATGAACAGCGGAATGGTGAACACCGGATGCGTGATCACCCGCATGTAGCGGCTGTGCAGCAGCGCCACCAGCAGCTCCCGCGGGCCCTTGCGCCCGCGCCTGGCCGCCGGCAGCGCGCGCAGCGTCAGGGTCACCGGCGCGCCCAGCAGGATCAGGATCGGCGACAGCATGCTGATCACCATGTGCTGCACCATGTGCACGCTGAACATGACCATGCCGTAGTCGTTGAGCTTGGTGCACATCACCAGCGCCACGCTCAGCACGCCGGTGACGAAGGCGATGACCCGGCCCACCGGCCAGCGGTCGCCACGCCGCCACAGCCGGAACACCCCCCAGCCGTACAGGGCGATCCCCAGCGAGCAGCTGATCAGGAAGAACGGATCCCCGCTGAACTCCAGCCCTCTCGACAGCGTGAACGGCGGCAGATCCATCATCATGTCGTGCCCGCCATGGCCGCCGTGGCCGCCGTGCTCCATCCGCTCTCTCCCATTTCGCACCGGTGCGTCCGCACCAGACTAGAACCGCCCCCGCCGGGACCACGCGGCAGGGCCGCATATCGGTGCCGTGGGCGGGGGCGGTTCTCGTACGCCTCGAAGGGCCGTGCGCCTCGGGAGGTGCGTCAGCTCACAGCACGCACTCGGCCTCGGTGTACCGCTCGGCGGGCACCGTCTTGAGATGCTCGACCGCCTCGGCCAGCGGCACCAGGGTGATGTCCGTGCCGCGCAGCGCCGTCATCATCCCGAACTCGCCCCGGTGCGCGGCCTCCACCGCGTGCCAGCCGAACCGGGTGGCCAGCACCCGGTCGTACGCGGTCGGCGTGCCGCCGCGCTGCACATGGCCCAGGATCACCGGCCGCGCCTCCTTGCCCAGGCGCCGCTCCAGCTCGACGGAGAGCTGGCGGGCGATCCCGGCGAACCGCTCATGGCCGTAGATGTCCTTGCCGCCGGTGTCGAACTCCATCGTCCCGGCGCGCGGCTTGGCACCCTCGGCGGCGACCACGATCGCGAACTTCTTGCCCGCCTCGAAGCGCCGCCCCACCACCTCGGTCAGCTCCTCGATGTCGAACGGGCGCTCCGGCACCACGATGGCGTGCGCGCCCGCGGCCATGCCCGAGTGCAGCGCGATCCATCCGGTGTGCCGCCCCATGACCTCCACGATCAGCACCCGCTGGTGCGATTCGGCGGTGGTCTTGAGCCGGTCCAGCGCCTCCGTGGCGACACCGACGGCGGTGTCGAAGCCGAAGGTCACATCGGTGGAGGCGATGTCGTTGTCGATGGTCTTGGGCACGCCGACGATCGGCAGTCCGGCGTCCGACAGCAGCCGGGCGGCCTTGAGGGTGCCCTCGCCACCGATCGGGATGATGGCGTCCAGACCGAGGTCGGTGACATGGCCCCGGGCCCGCTCGACGCCGTCCCGCAGATGGGCGGGCTGCACCCGCGAGGAGCCCAGGATCGTGCCGCCGCGCGCCAGGATGCCGGCGACGGCGTCCAGGTCGAGCTTGCGGAAATCGCCCTCCAGCAGGCCCTTCCAGCCGTCGTGGAAACCGATGACCTCATCGTGGTGGTCGACGACGGCGCGGTGCACGACCGACCTGATGACGGCGTTCAGACCGGGGCAGTCGCCGCCGGAAGTGAGCACACCAATACGCATGTGTCCGTGATACCTCTGCAACTCGGACGGACAGGGCCGGACCCCGTCGTCCGGTTCGGATCAGGCAACCATACAAGCGCCGGACGGGCTTGAAGCTCAAGCCCGTCCGGCAGGCGGACACGACGGGGACTCAGGCCGACTGCGAGGCCGCGGCGATGCGCTCGGCGCGCAGCGCCTCGTACCACTGGTCGTTGACCGGCGGCAGCGCGTTCACATCCAGCGCCAGCTTCAGCAGCAGGTCCGCGATCTGCGGGTTGCGGGCCAGCACCGGGCCGTGCATGTAGGTGCCGAAGACGGTGTCGTTGTACGCGCCCTCGTAACCGTCACCGGTGCCGTTGCCGTTGCCGAAGCGGACCTTGGCGAACGGGCGGGCGGTGGGGCCCAGGTGGGTGACGCCCTGGTGGTTCTCGAAGCCGGTCAGCGGCGGCAGCCCCAGTCGCTCGTCGATGTCGGCCAGCACGTCGCCGACGCACCGGGCGCCCTCGCCGCGGGTGGACACCACGTCCAGCAGCCCCAGGCCCGGCTCACGCTGCCCCAGGTCGTTGATGAACTCGTGGCCCAGGATCTGGTACCCGGCGCACACCGAGAAGACGATGGCGCCGTTGGCCACCGCGCGGTTCAGCCCGCCGTCGCGGCGCAGCCGCTCGGCGGCCAGCCGCTGCGGCCGGTCCTCGCCGCCGCCGATCAGGTAGATGTCCCCGGAGGTCGGGATCTGCTGGTCGGAGCGGACGTCCAGCCGGGAGACGTCCAGCCCGCGCTGGCGCGCCCGGCGCTCCACGACCAGCGCGTTCCCCTGGTCTCCGTACGTGCTGAGCAGGTCGGGATAGACCCACACCAGGCGCAGACTGTTCTGGCTCATGCTCCGATTCCTTCTCCGTGCTGCGGACGGGGCTCCGTAGGGGTCAGTTGCCGACACGACGACGCAGATCCTGGAAGGCGGTGTAGTTGGCGATGGTCTCGATGCGGCCGGGCGGGCACAGCTGGACGGCCTCGTCCACGCTCTCGCAGACCCGGAAGTCCAGGCCGGCGACCTCCAGCCGGACCGCGAGGTCCAGCCTGCGGTCCCCGATGACGCAGATCGGGTGCCCGGCGAGCCGGGTGTAGTCCACGTCCCACAGCCAGGAGGTGTCCGTGCCGTCGGCGCCGCGCGCGTTCACCGAGAGGATCACCGGGGCCGGCGGGCCGTCGATGAGCGAGAAGGTCTCCAGCCAGCCGGCCGGGTTCTTCGCCAGCAGCAGGCGCAGCTGGCGGTCGTTGAAGGTCACCACGTCGTACCGGCCGGCCACCGCCTGGACCTGGTACATCCGCTCCAGCGCCACCTGCGGCGGCACCCCGAAGACCGCGGCCACGGCGGCCGAGGTGGCGGCGTTGGCCTTGTTGGCGCGGCCCGGCAGCTGAAGGTGGATCGGCCAGGCCGAGCCTTGCGGGTCGAGCACGTAGTCGCCGTTCAGCGCCCAGCTGGGGGTGGGGCGGCGGAAACCGCACTGGGCACAGCCCCAGTCGTCACCCGGACGCTGGAGCACCCCGCCGCAGGACGGGCAGGACCACGCGTCGTCCTTCCACTCCTGACCGGCGGCGACCCACACCACGTTGGGGGAGGAGGACGCGGCCCAGACGATCAGCGGGTCGTCCGCGTTCGCCACCACCACGGCCTTGCTGCCGTTCAGGCCCTCGCGCCACTTCTCCGCGAGCATGCGGGTCTCCGCCGCCCGGTCGAGCTGGTCGCGGGAGAGGTTCAGCAGCGCGATGCACTTGGGCTCGGTGTCCCGGGCCACACCGGCCAGATACTTCTCGTCGACCTCGATGACGCCGTAGCGGGCGTCGGAGCCACCGGCCAGCGCGGAGGTGATGCCCGCGGGCATGTTGGCACCGAGCGCGTTGGAGACGACCGGGCCGGCGGCCCGCAGCGCCTCGGCGATCAGCCGGGTGGTCGTCGTCTTGCCGTTGGTCGCTGAGACCAGGGTCACGTCCAGGTGCTGAGCGAGCCGGCTCAGCAGCTCGGGGTCGAGCCTGAGGGCCACCTTGCCGCCGATCACCGAGCCGCTGCCGCGGCCCGCGGCCTTCGATACCGCAGCCGCGGCCTTGCCCGCCGTCACGGCCAGCTTGGCCCGCGGCGACAGCGGCGCCGAATTGCCTGCCATCGTCCTAGATCCTCCTTGCGTCCAGCGCCGCGCCCTCCCCCCAGGGCCGCCGGGTGGATACGTCCCTCCGTGCCGCATCGCCAGTCGGGAGGCAACGGTCATGGATCAGCCTATCGAGAGACGGCCCTCGGCCCGAATCCTCCCCCACCAGCCCCCGGCCGCGGGGGAGCCCCACCCACGGGTCTTCGGCCGTGGGAGGTACGCCATCCCACGGCCCGTACCCTTGCGGGCATGCGAAACAGCGCGATCCCCGGCAGCTCAGGCACCGTGCACCCGATGCGGCTGCTCGGCGACCCGGCGCTGCGCACCCCCTGCGAGGAGGTGACGGTCTTCGACGCCTCGCTGGCCCGGCTGGTCGAGGACCTGTTCGCCACCATGTACGCGGCGCAGGGCGTGGGTCTGGCGGCGAATCAGATCGGGGTGGGCTTGCGGGTCTTCGTCCACGACTGCCCGGACGACGAGGACCGGCGCCACCTGGGTCACATCGTCAATCCGCGGCTGGTCGAGGCGGACGGGGTCGTCATCCGGGGCCCGGAGGGCTGTCTGTCGCTGCCCGGTCTGGAGGCGGGCACCCCGCGTTTGGACCGCGCCGTCGTGGAGGGGGTGACCATGACCGGGGAGCCGATACGGGTGGAGGGCACCGGGTTCTTCGCGCGCTGCCTCCAGCACGAGTGCGATCACCTCGACGGCGGTCTCTACGTAGACCGGCTCACCGGACTGCGGCGGTACCGGGCCCTGCGGGCCGCCCGCAGGGCTTCCTGGGCCCGCTGACCCGGGATTCGCCGCCCGGCCCGCCGGCTCAGAAGCCGGGACCGTCCTGGCGGTCGCCGGCGGCGGCCAGGCGGCCCCACAGCAGATCGGTGAGATTGCGCACAAGCTCGGCGCGCGGGCACGGCCGCTCCCGCAGCCACCAGTCGCCCGCCGCGTACATCATGCCGACGATCCCGTGGCCCCAGGCCCGGGCCGTGGCGGTGCCGCCCTCTCCGAGGTCGACGCGCTCGATGATCACCTCGGCCAGTTCCTCGCCCATCCGGCGCAGCAGCGGCGCCGAGTGCAGCCCGACCTCGAAGGCGCGCTCGGACTCGGTCTGCTGTCCGTCCTCGGCGGGGTGCATCAGGAAGCGGTACACCTGGGGACGCGCCTCGATCGCCGCCAGATAGGTGTCCAGCGTGGACTCCACGCGCTCGCGGCGGTCGCTCGGGGCGTCCAGCGCCGCGCGCAGCGAGGCGAGCAGCGCGTCGGTGTGGCGCTCGGCGAGCGCGCGGTACAGGCCGCCCTTGTCGCCGAAGTGGCGGTAGAGGATCGGCTTGGTGATGCCCGCCTCGGCGGCGATGGCGTTCATCGAGGCGCTCGGTCCGTCCCGCAGCACGACGCGGTCCGCCGCTTCCAGCAGCTCTCTGCGGCGTGTCAGCGCAGCCTGCCGCTGGTCCTCGCGCTGGCTGGTCCCGGTGTTCATGAGGTGGCCTCCCCGCCCCTTACGTTCCATGCCCCCGGTGTTTCTGGGGTGCCTGCGCAACGTAACACCTCTGTGCAGGTGAGGGGCTCGATGGCGGGGGGAGTTGACATGGACTACTCGTCGGTAACAGACTCACGTTACCGCTAGTAACAAGCTTTGTTGGAGGGGCCATGGCTGAGTTCTCGTTCGAGCTCAACGACGACCAGAAGGGCGTACGCGACTGGATCCACGGCTTCGCCGCGGACGTCATCCGCCCGGCCGCCGCGGAGTGGGACGAGCGCGAGGAGACGCCGTGGCCGATCATCCAGGAAGCCGCCAAGATCGGCATCTACTCGCTCGATTTCTACGCTCAGCAGTACTTCGACCCCACGGGCCTGGGCATCCCGATGGCGATGGAGGAGCTGTTCTGGGGTGACGCGGGCATCGCCCTGTCCATCGTGGGCACCGGTCTGGCCGCCGTCGGCGTCCTCGCCAACGGCACCGAGGAGCAGATCGGCACCTGGATCCCCCAGATGTACGGCGACGTCCACGACGTGAAGGTCGCAGCCTTCTGCTCCTCCGAGCCCGACGCCGGCTCCGACGTCGCCTCCATGCGCACCCGGGCGGTCTACGACCAGGCCAAGGACGAGTGGGTGCTGAACGGCACCAAGACCTGGGCCACCAACGGCGGTATCGCAGGCGTCCACGTCGTCGTGGCGGTCGTCGACCCCGAGCTGGGCTCCAAGGGCCACGCCTCCTTCATCATCCCGCCGAACACCCCGGGCCTGTCCCAGGGGCAGAAGTTCAAGAAGCACGGCATCCGTGCCTCGCACACCGCCGAGGTCGTCCTGGAGGACGTGCGGATCCCCGGCTCCTGCCTGCTCGGCGGCAAGGAGAAGCTGGACGAGCGGCTGGCCCGCGCCCGCGAGAAGGCCAAGGCGGGCGGTGGTGAGAAGGTGAAGAACGCCGCGATGGCGACCTTCGAGGCCTCCCGTCCGGCGGTCGGCGCGATGGCGGTGGGCACCGCCCGCGCCGCGTACGAGGTGGCCCTGGACTACGCCAGTACGCGCACCCAGTTCGGCCGCCCGATCATCGACAACCAGGGCATCGCCTTCCAGCTCGCCGACATGCGCACGCAGATCGACGCCGCCCGGCTGATGGTGTGGCGCGCCTCCTGGATGGCGGTCAGCGGCAAGAGGTTCGACGCCGCCGAGGGTTCCATGTCCAAGTTGTTCGCCAGCGAGGTCGCCAAGTCCGTCACCGCCCAGGCCGTGCAGATCCTCGGCGGCAACGGCTACACCCGCGAGTACCCGGTGGAGCGGATGCACCGCGACGCCGCGATCTACACGATCTTCGAAGGCACCAGCGAGATCCAGCGGCTGGTCATCGCCCGCACCCTCTCCGGCGTCCACATCCGCTGACCCCCCTTGGCGGGTGGGGCGGACTCCGCGGCTGTGGGGGCCGCGGAGTCCGCCCCACCCTTTCCCCGGCTCCGCCCTTCCCCCGGCTCCGCCTTTCCCCGGCTCCGCGCCCTGCCTCAGGCGTCCGGCTCGCCGTCCCGGCCCCACAGCAGGTGCGTGGCGTACGACCGCCAGGGCCGCCAGCCCTCGGCGTCCGCCGCGTCCGCGCCGATCTCCCGCATCCCGGCGCGCACCGCGGCATCCCCGTCGAGCAGCACGTCCGGGTCGCCCAGGGCCCGCATCCGGATGTAGCCCGCCGTCCACCGGCCGATCCCGGCCAGCGCCAGCAGCTGCCGCTCGGTCTCCTCCCGGTCCACCCCCGCGTCCAGGCTCACCGAGCCGTCGGCGAGGGCGGTGCCAAGGGTCCGCAGCGCCTCGCGCCGGGCCTGCTCCACGCCGATCTCCTCCAGCGACGCCTCGGCCACCACGTCCACCCGCGGGAACAGGTGGGTCAGCCCCCCGTCGGCGGTGGGCAGCCGCTCGCCGTACGCCGCGACCAGGGCCTCGCCCAGCCGCCGGCCGGCGGCCACCGAGACGTCCTGGCCCAGTACGGCCCGCACCGCCAGCTCCTGCGGATCGGCCGCCCCGGGCGCGCGTACCCCCGGCCGACGGGCCACCAGCGGACCCAGCACAGGATTGCCGCCCAGCCGATCGGCCACCGCGTACGGGTCGGCGTCCAGGTCGAACAGCCGCCGCATCCGCTGGGTGGCACAGGTCAGGTCCCGCAGCTCGGCCAGGTGCAGCCGGCACTCCAGCCAGCCCTGGTCCCGCGGCCCCTCGGCCACCTCGGCCACTCCCGCCCCGTGCGGCAGCCGCAGCGTACGGCGGTACACCCGCCGCCCGCGCGCCCCGGTCACCTCCTCGACCCCGGCGATCGCCCGCCGCTGCAGGTAGTCGAAGAGCCCGGCCGCCGCGTACTGCCCGCGGTAGGCCAGCCGCAGCGGCACCCCGCCCGCCTGGCCCTTGCCGGGCCTCGACTCCCGTCCGGCGGTCGCCCGCAGCTCGGTGGGGGTCGCCGCGTAGACCTCCCGGATCGTGTCGTTGAACTGGCGCACGCTGGCGAAACCGGCCGCGAAGGCGACGTCCGCGGTCTGCAGCCGGGTCGTCTGCAGCAGCACCCGCGCGGTGTGCGCCCGCTGTGCGCGAGCCAGCGCCACCGGCCCCGCGCCCAGCTCCGCGTTGAGCTGGCGCTGCACCTGCCGGGCGCTGTAGCCCAGCCGCACCGCGAGCCCGGCCACTCCCTCCCGGTCCACCACGCCGTCCCCGATCAGCCGCATGGCGCGCCCCACCACATCGGCGCGGGCGTTCCACTCCGCCGAGCCGGGCACCGCGTCCGGCCGGCAGCGGCGGCAGGCGCGGAACCCCGAGCCCTGGGCGGCGGCCGCCGTCGGATAGAAGCGGACGTTCTGCCGCTTGGGGGTGACCGCGGGGCAGCTCGGCCGGCAGTAGATCCCGGTCGTGGCGACCGCGAAGAAGAACTCGCCGTCGAACCGGGCGTCCCGGCTGCACACCGCCTCGTACCTGCTGTCTTCGTCCATCACGCCTCCACTGTGCGCGATCCCGGCAGCCGGGTGCTGGCGGAATTCGGACATCGGCCCGCTGCTGATGCGCACCCCGGCGGGCTGGGGGACCATGGGAGCGCGAGATCGACAGCGCCCTGCGCGACGGCCGCGGCAGCGCCCCGGTGCGGCGGTGCGGTGGCCTGGGGCACTCCCCCTGACTCCGCCCGGGGACCCCGCCCTGGGGCCCCGGCGGACGACGTCCGGGGGAGGACGCGATACGGAGGGACGATGGCCGGACGGCCGGGGCCGGGGGACGGCAGCCGACAGGACGGCGGCGGTGCACCCAGCCTCGAGGGTCAGGCCGTCCTGGCGCTGCTCGCCGCGCCCGACGCCGACTCGCTGCTGGCCGCCGCGCTGCGGGCTGCCAGGACGTTCCTGCCCTCCGCGGGCGGCGTCGGGCTGCTCTACCGGCTCGACGCCGACGGCATGCTCCGCCTGGCCGCCGCGCACGGCGGCGACGAGGGGCTGCGGGACCGCTACCGGATCATCTCGGCCGACGCCGACCTGCCGGTCGCCCAGGTGACCCGGGAGCACGAGCCGGTCTACACCGCGCCCGGCGAGTACGACGCCGTCCGCGGCGACGCCGGTGACACCTGCGACGCCGGTGTGCCCACCGAGGCGATGCCCGCCGAACTGGCCGTGCTGCCGCTGCTGGTGGGCACCCGTTGCATCGGCGCGATCGCCCTGGACCTCAGCTGCGACGGGCCGGTCTCGCTCGCCCGGCACCGGTCCTTCCTCACCCTCGCCGCCCTGTGCGCGCACCGCTTCGACCAACTGCTCGACGAGGAGCCGGGCGGCGCGCCCCGCCCCGCGGAGACGCCCGGGGCAGGGGCCGGAAAGCGGCGAGTGACGCGAGAGGGGCGTGCCCCCGGCCGGGACCGGCAGGTCCTCCCGCTCCAGGCCCGCGACCGCGCCACCATGCTGGAGATGGCCATGGCCAACGCGGCCATCGGCTCCTTCGAGTGGGACTTCCCCACCGGCCACCTGGTGTGGGACGAGCGCCTGTGCCGGCTGTTCGGCATCGCCCCGGCCGAGTTCGACGGGCGGATCGAGACCTTCGTCGAGGCCGTGCACCCGGAGGACCGGCCCAAAGTCGACGCCGCCGCGAAGGAGAGCTACGTCAGCGGCCGCTACCACGTCCGCTACCGCATCGTGCGCCGCGACGACCGGGCCGTGCGGTGGATCGACGCCGAGAGCCGCGTGCTCTACGACCCCTCCGGCGAACCGCGCGGGATGATCGGCGTCGGCCGGGACTGCACCGAGGAGCAGAACCGCGAGGACGAGCGGCAGGCCCGCAAGGACTCCGTACTCAACATCACCCGCGCCTTCACCGCCGCCTCCACCACCGAGGACGTCGTGGCCACCGTGGTCACCACGGTGCTGCCGATGCTCGGCGCCCAGCGGATGGTGCTCTACCTCCTCGGCGCCGACGGGGAAGTCCACCTGGTCGGCGCCCACGGCTACGCGGAGGAGGACCAGGAGCGGCTGCGCGAGATGGGCCGGATGGGCCTGGAGATGTCCTCGCTGTCCGACCTCAAGCGGGGCGAGCCGATGTTCTTCGAATCCCGCCAGGACTTCCTCGACCGCATCGCCGACGAACGCATGGCCCCGCTCGCCGGGCTCCACGCCTGGGCCATGCTGCCGCTGTTCACCTCCGACGGCATCCTCGGCGCCTGCGTGGTGATCTACCACCACCCGCGCGTCTTCACCGCCGACGACCAGCTGGTCGCCGCGGGGGTGGCCGGCATCCTCGCCCAGTCACTGGCCAGGGCCCGGAACTTCGACGAGCGGCGCGGCTATCTCACCGAACTCCAGCGCGCGATGCTGCCCAGCAGCCTGCCCCTGCTGCCCGGTCTCGACGTCCGGGTGCGCTACCGGCCGGGCTCGGACGGCCTGGACGTCGGCGGCGACTGGTACGACGCCCTGCCGATGCCGGACGGGCGGGTCAGCGTCATCATCGGCGACGTCCAGGGACACAGCGCGCGGGCAGCCGGGGTGATGGGCCAGCTGCGCATCGCGATGCGCGCCCAGTCCGCCGACGGCCACCAGCTCGCCGCGCTGATGGAGCGCGGCAACCACACCCTGCACGACATGGACACCGACCTCTTCGCCACCTGCTGCATCGTCGCCATCGACCCGGCGTCCGGCCGGCTCCAGGTGGTCCGCGCCGGGCACCCGCACCCCCTGCTGCTCGCCCCGGACGGCAGCGTCACCGTGCTGGAGGGCCCCGGCGGCCTGCCGCTGGGCATCTTCCCGGACGAGAGTTACCCGGTCACCGAGGCCACCCTCCCCGAGGGCGGCACACTGCTGCTCTACACCGACGGCCTGATCGAGAAGCCCGGCACGGACTACGACGACGGGGTGGCCGAACTCGCCCGGCGGATCGGCCACTGGGCCGGCGCCGGAGGCGGGCCCGACGGGGTGCCGGACCTGGACCGGCTGGGCGAGCAGGCCATCAACCCCGCCGTGAGCGCCAGCACCGGTGACGACGTGGCCCTCGTCCTGGTCCGCCGCCGCCCCCGCGCGGCCGGCCGCTGATCGGCGCGCCGGAGCGGGACACGGCACCGGTGGAGGTGGTGAGGTAAGGCCCGCGGATGTTCCCGGGCGACCGCGGATCTTCCCGGGCGGTGGAAGGGCGGTATCGGCGTTGGCGGCGAGAACCTGGCGAGCGGCGAGCGAAGCGAGATTGGGGGTCCCCCCGGCCGAAGGCCGGGGGAGAGGCGGGGGTCCCCCCGGCCGGAGGCTGGGGTGGCTGCCGCTCCCTCAGCTGAGGTACTCCGCACGGGTGTTGACCCGCTGGAGCCGTGGCCTGCCCGGCCGTCTGGCCCGCCCCGCCGACCGGTGCGGCGCGGCGGCGGACGCGGCGTCGGCCAGGTGGCGGATCCGGTGGACCGCACTGCTGCCGAGCGGCGCTCTCCGCCGCCAGGTCAGTGGTCGGGGCCCCCTCGCGCCGGGAGGCGCCGCCTGGTGGAGCCTGCTCCGGCTGTCGCTGCTCCTGGTGCTGCTGACCTCCCGGCTCGGCACCCGCCGGCGGGCCCTGCTGGTCGCCCTGCTGAGCCGGTCATCAGCGCGCCTGCGCCACTGGACCGCCCGCCGGCGCTGAGCCGCGTCCCGCCGGGAGGGGACACCGGGGCGCTCCCCGCAGGACAGTGAGGTAAACGAAGCCGCACGCAGCGATCGACCAGGATTCTTCACTGTTCGTGGGGGCACCTCCCAGCGGCAGCGCTGGGGGAGAGACGCCCCGGTGGCACCGACCCCCGACGGCAGCACCGTTCACAATGCCGCCCCCGGTACGCCAAATGCCTGTACCCCCCGAGCCCATCCGCGCACTCGGCCCCGCTGCGCCCGGGGATCAGCCGCCCGGCCTGCGACGCTGACCCTCGTGTTCAACCTGACCGACGTGCTCAAACGGCTGGTGATCGGCCGGGCCATGCGCAGCGAGGAGTTGCACGAGACCCTGCTGCCCAAGCGGCTGGCGCTGCCGATCTTCGCCTCCGACCCGCTGTCCTCGGTGGCGTACGCGACTCAGGAGATCCTGCTCGTCCTCACTCTCGGCGGCCTGGCGTATCTGCACTTCACCCCGTGGATCGCGCTCGCGGTCGTCTGTCTGATGACCGTGGTGGTGCTCTCCTACCGGCAGGTGGTGCACGCCTATCCGAGCGGCGGCGGCTCCTACGAGGTTGCCTCGACCAACCTCGGACCGGCCGCCGGCCTGGTGGTCGCCGCCTCGCTGCTGGTCGACTACGTGATGACGGTGGCCGTCTCCGTCGCCTCGGGTGTGGACAACATCATCTCCGCCGTGCCCGAACTGGCCGAGGTACGCGTACTGCTGGCCCTGGCCTTCGTCATCCTGCTGACCGCGGCCAACCTGCGCGGCATGCGCGAGTCGGGCCGGGCCTTCGCCGCGCCCACCTACCTCTTCATCACCGGCGTGCTGATCATGGTCGGGACGGGTCTGGTCCGCTATCTCCTGGGGGACGCGCCGGTCGCGGAGAGCGCGAAGTACGGCATCGAGGCGGAGCACGGGGACGCGGACCTGGCCGGCCTGGCGCTGCTGATGCTGGTGCTGCGCGCGTTCTCCAGCGGCTGTACCGCGCTCACCGGCGTGGAGGCGATCTCCAACGGCGTCCCCGCCTTCCGCAAGCCCAAGTCGCGGAACGCGGCGACCACCATGGCCGCCATGGGACTCATCGCGGTGGCGATGTTCAGCGGGGTCACCACACTCGCCATCATCGCCAAGGTGCACATCACCGAGGACGCCTGCCGGCTGACCGGGCTGGACGGGTGCTCGGACCACACACAGCGCACCGTCATCGCCCAACTGGCCGCCGCCGTCTTCGGCGGCGACAACAGCGTGGGCTTCTACGCCATCCAGGTCACCACCGCGCTGGTGCTCATCCTGGCGGCCAACACCGCCTTCAACGGCTTCCCGCTGCTCGGCTCGATCCTCGCCCAGCACCGCTACCTGCCGCGCCAGCTGCACAACCGCGGCGACCGGCTCGCCTTCTCCAACGGCATCGTGGCGCTGGCCCTGGTCGCCGGGCTGCTGCTGTGGGCGTTCAAGGCCAACGTCACCGACCTCATCCACCTCTACATCCTCGGCGTCTTCACCTCCTTCACGCTCTCCCAGGCCGGCATGGTGCGGCACTGGAACCGCGAACTGCGCGGCGAGCCCCAGTCCGCCGTGCGCCGCCGTCACCAGCTGGCCCGGGTCGTCAACGCCACCGGCGCGGTCGTCACCGGCCTGGTGCTGGTGATCGTGCTGGCCACCAAGTTCCTCGCCGGGGCGTGGCTGGCGGTGCTCGCCGCCGTCCTGCTGTGGCTGATGATGCGGAACATCCGCCGGCACTACGACGGCACCGCGGCCGAGCTGGCGGTCAGCGACCCGCGCGACGAACTCGCCCCGCCCTCCCGGGTGCTGGTGATCGTGCTGGTCTCCACCATCCACAAGCCGACCCTGCGCGCGCTGGCCTACGCCCGCGCCCTCAAGCCGGACCGGCTGGAGGCCCTGACGGTGGCCGTGGACCGGGCCGGCGCGGCCGAGCTGGAACGCCAGTGGGAACAGCTCGACGTCGACGTGCCGCTGAAGGTGATCGACTCCCCCTACCGCGAGATCACCCGGCCGGTGGTGGAGTACGTGCGCTCCATCCGGCGCGCCGGGCCGCGGGACGTGGTCAGCGTCTTCATTCCGGAGTACGTGGTGGGCCGCTGGTGGGAGAACTTCCTGCACAACCAGTCCGCGCTCTGGCTGAAGAGCCGGCTGCTGTTCACCCCGGGCGTCATGGTCACCAGCGTCCCCTGGCAGCTGCGCTCCTCGGCCCGCGCCGACCGCCCCGCCGCCCGCGCGCCCGGTGCGGTCCGCCGTGGCGAGCCCTCCACCCCGCGCGCCCCGCATCCGGGCCCCAAGGGCTGACCGGGCGCGAGGTACCGAGCCCGCTTCCGCGCGCCGGGGGTCGTCAGCTCCGGAGGGCAGGCGCGGCCCAGCGGCCGAGCTCCTCGGGGGTGCGCGGCCCGGGCTCCCCGGCCGCGAGCAGTCCGTGCGCCCGCAGCACCTCGGCGGCCGCCATGCCCCAGGGCCGGCGCAGCCGCGCGGCGTCCAGCAGCGGCTGCTCGGCCAGCAGCCCGCCCACCTCCCCGGTGCGCAGGCCGTCCGGTGCGAGCACGGCCGCGTCGTCCGCCCAGCGCAGCGCGAGGTCCACGTCGTGCGTGGCCATCACCACCGTGGTCCCCTGGTCCCGGAGCTGCCCGAGCACCTCCAGGAGCCGCTCCTGTCCGTGCGGGTCCAGGCCCGCGGTCGGCTCGTCCATGATCAGCACCCGCGGGCGCATGGCGACGGCCCCGGCGATCGCGGCGCGCTTCCGCTGCCCGTACGACAGCAGATGGGTGGGCCGGTCCCGCAGCGCGGTGATGTCCAGGGCCTCCAGCGCCCGCTCGACCCGGTCGCGGACCTCCTCCTCGGGCAGGCCGAGGTTCATCGGCCCGAACGACACGTCCTGCTCGACCGAGGCGGCGAACAGCTGGTCGTCCGGGTCCTGGACGACCAGCTGGACGGTGGTGCGCAGCCGGGTCAGCCCCTTGCGGTCGTAACCGACCGGCGTGCCGTCCAGGCGGAGTTCCCCGGTGGCGCAGCGCAGCCCGCCGCTGAGCAGCCGGAGCAGGGTGGTCTTGCCGCTGCCGTTCCGGCCGAGCAGGGCCACCGAGCGCCCCTCGACGATGGTGAAGCTCACCCCGTCGAGCACCGTGGGGCCGTCCTCGTAGGCGTAGCCGGCGTCGATCAGCTCCACGACGGGCAGCGGGGTCATAGCGCGAACCTTTCGATGACGAGAGTGAGGGCGACCAGGCCCGCCAGCAGGGCCGCGGTCGCGCCCAGGAACCGCGCCGAGACGGCCGCCGGGGGCACCAGCACCCGCAGCGTCCCGTCGTACCCCCGGCCGGCGAGCCCGGCCTGGAGGCGCCCGGCCCGGTCGAAGGCGCGGACGAACGCGGTGGCGCCCAGGCCCGCCAGCGACCGCCAGGCGGCGGCCCGGCCGGTGTGGCCGAGCCGGGCGGCCTGCGCCTGCCGGATCCGGCTGATGGCGTCCAGCAGCAGGAAGCTGATCCGGTACATCACCAGGGCGACGTCCACGACGGCCGCCGGAACCCCGGCGCGCACCAGCCGGGGGAGCACATCGGACACCGGCGTGGTGAACGCGAACAGCAGCACACCCAGGGAGGCCGCGGCGGTGCGCAGCAGGAGCTGCCCGGCGTGCTCCGGGCCGTGCGGGGCGAGGGACACCAGCCCCGCGGAGCCGCCCACCTGGAACAGCAGCGGGACGGCACCGGTGACGCAGAAGCCGAGCGGGACGCGGAAGGCGCGCCACAGCTGACGCCCCGCCACCCCGGCCGGGCCGAGCAGCACGGCCAGGGTGGCGGCGGCGACCAGCGGGGCACCGGGCCAGGGCGGCAGACAGACCGCCGTGACGGTCAGCCCCAGGCCCAGCGCGGCCTTCTCCAGCGGATGGCGGCGGCGCCAGCGGCTGCTGTGCGCC
Organism: Streptomyces sp. JLBT605; assembly: GCF_058215555.1. NCBI lineage: Bacteria > Bacillati > Actinomycetota > Actinomycetes > Kitasatosporales > Streptomycetaceae > Streptomyces > Streptomyces sp. JLBT605. The sequence goes on along the minus strand of NZ_CM177087.1, from coordinate 383,196 downwards.
GCCGCGTCGATGGGCAGCACGCGGCTACGCCGTCCGGCGGCCGGAGCCGCCGGCCGTTTCGGTGCCGACGGTCCCGGCGCCCGCTGTTTCGTCGCCCGCCGTCCCGGTGCAGGCCGTTTCGGTGCCGGCGGTCCCGGCGCCCGCCGTCACGGTGGCCGCGGTCGCCGACTCGGCGCCGGTCACCTGCCGCTCGGTCGCCATCCCGGCTGGAGCCTGCTCCGCGGCCGCGCCGCCGGTACCGGCCTGGGGCACCTTGGCGGCCTGGGCCTCAGCCGCGCCGGCCATCTCGGCGGCCTTGGCCGCCTCCGCCGCCCTGGCCTCGCCCTGGCGCCGCCCCTTGCGCAGCCCGAAGTAGTAGGCCAGCACGCCCCCGCCGAGTGCCGCCTGGAGAGCGAACAGCGCCGACTCGATCTCTCCGGAGGGCGGTTCGTACAGCGGCGAGAACCACGGCTCGTAGTCCGGCTTGTTCTCGGTGATGGCCGTCTCCGCCTGGGCGTCGGACCCGGTGAACGGCTCCTCCTTGTCGTCACCGAGCCCGAGGGCCAGCGGCAGGACGGCGAGCGCCGCCACCGCGGCCAGCAGCAGCGCGTTGATCCTGGTGTTGCGGTTCATCGGGCCACCGCCTCCTTCGCGTCGGCCGGCCGCTCGTCCCGGGCCAGGACGCCCAGCCGGGTCAGCTCGCTCTTGCTGGACTGCGTCAGCAGCCGCACCACCAGCACGGTCAGCAGTCCCTCGCTGACCGCCAGCGGGATCTGCGTGACCGCGAAGATGCCGCCGAACTTCGCCAGCGCACCGGCGAACCCGCTGCTGGGGTCCGGGAAGGCGAGCGCCAGCTGCACACTGGTCACGCAGTAGGTGCTCAGGTCGGCGACGAACGCCCCGAGGAACACGCTGACCATCAGCGGCAGTCGGAAGCGGCGCAGCAGCCAGTAGACGCCGTATCCGGCCCACGGCCCGACGATCGCCATCGAGAAGGCGTTGGCGCCCAGCGTCGTCAGCCCGCCGTGGGCCAGCAGCAGAGCCTGGAACAGCAGGGTGATGGTGCCCAGCACGGCCATGATGGGGGGCCGGAAGAGGATCGCGCCCAGTCCGGTGCCGGTGGGATGCGAGCAACTGCCCGTCACCGAGGGGATCTTCAGCGCGGAGAGGACGAAGGTGAAGGCGCCGGAGGCGCCGAGCAGCAGGGTGCTCTCCGGGTTCGACTTCACCTCCCGGGTCAGGGACCGCACGCCGTGGATGAGGAACGGCGCGGACGCGGCACCCCAGGCAGCCGCGTGCAACGGGGGCAGATACCCCTCAGCTATGTGCATGGGAAGGGAGACCTCTCCAACACCTCGTGGATGGACGACACGCCTTGGCCGGTCTCCTGGCTGACGGGTCGTGCCGTCTCGGCTCCGCCTTCCCGGGCGCCGCGGTTCCCCGCGCCGTCCCAGTGGCCGCCCCGAGGGGCAGGAGCCGGACTTCCCGATCACAGTGGCGAGGGCCGCACCGGTTTCTCCACCGGTTTCCCGTCACCAAGGCGCTGCGACTTTAGTGCTCCCACCCTGGTCACGACAACTTTCGCAAAGGGGGCGCCAGGAGGTTGCCGGGGCTCACACCGCCGGCGGCATGGTCTGCTCGGCCCAGATGGTCTTGCCCCGCCGGGTGTAACGGCTGCCCCAGCGGGTGGTCAGCTGGGCGACCAGATACAGGCCGCGGCCACCCTCGTCGGTGGCCCGTGCCCGGCGCATCCGCGGCTGCGTGCTGCTGGGGTCGGACACCTCGCAGGTCAGCACATCGGTGCGGATCAGCCGGAGTTCCACCGGACCGCCCGCGTGCCGGATGGCGTTGGTCACCAGCTCGCTCACCACCAGCTCGGTGGTGAACGCCAGCAAATCCAGCTCCCAGACGGCCAGCTGGCCGGCCACCAGCTCCCGCGCCCGCGACACCACCGCCGGATCGGCCGCCAGCGCCCACGTCACCGTGTCGCCCGGCGGCACCCGCCGGGTCCGGGCGACCAGCAGCGTCACATCGTCCGGCAGCCGGGTCGGCGGCAGACCGGCGACGATCTCCCGGGCCACGTCCTGCAGCGGCCGGTCCCGCGCCGCCCCCGACCGGACCAGCCGCTCCCGCAACTGCGCCATGCCCTCGTCGATGTCGCCCTCTCCGCGCTCGATCAGCCCGTCGGTGTAGAGCGCCAGGACGCTGCCGGGGGCGACGTCGACCACCGTCTTCTCGAACGGCAGCCCGCCCACGCCCAGCGGCGGCCCCGGGCTCATCTCGACGAACTCCGCCGAGCCGTCCGCGCCCACCAGCGCCGGGGGCGGATGGCCCGCGCTGGCCAGTGCGCAGCGCCCGCTCACCGGGTCGTACACGGCGTACAGGCAGGTGGCGGCGAAGGAGTAGGTACCGCCCGGGACGGCGGCGCCCTGGGGGCTCGGCCGGGTCGGCTGGAGGGCGGTGCCGCCCTCCAGCTCCAGCTCCGGCCAGCCGCCGCGGTCGCCGGAACCGGCGTCCAGCCCGGTGTCCAGCGGCAGTTGCAGGACGAGGTCGTCCAGGTGGGTGAGCAACTCGTCCGGATCGGGGTCCAGATCGGCCAGGGTGCGGACCGCCGTCCGCAACCGGGCCATCGCGGTGGTGGCCCGCAGCCCGTGTCCGACCACATCGCCCACCACCAGGGCCACGCGCGCGGAGGACAGCGGAATGACGTCGTACCAGTCGCCGCTCACCCCGCCGATGGGGTCGGCCGGCAGGTAGACACTCGCGGTGCGGACGGCCGCGGTGTCCGCCGTGGCCGGGGGCAGCAGCGAACGCTGGAGGCTGACCGCGGCCAGGTGCTCGCGGGTGTAGCGGCGCACGTTGTCCAGCGCCAGCGCCGCCCGCGAGGCGATCTCCTCCACCAGCGCCAGATCGTCCTCCTCGAAATCCGGCCGGGACGTCGCGGTGCGCCACAGGGTGAGATTGCCCAGCAGGGTCTTCCGGCTGCACACCGGGACGCTGATCGCCGACCGGGCGCCGGGCGCGTCGGTGGCCCACGCGGGCGGGGCCGGGCCCGGCCCGGTGTCCCCGTTCAGGCCGGTGACCAGCACCCCCCGCCCGTGCCGCTGCGGCGCGGCGGGCACCGCGCGGGTGGCGGAGATCTCCCCGGGCCCGCCGGACCGCAGCGAGGCCGCGCCCTCGCCGGCCGCCGCGGTGCGGCGCATGGCGATCCGCTCATGGTGGTCGGGGACCGGCTCCCCGCCGGTGAACACCGGCTCGGCCACGTCCACCGCCACGATGTCGGCGAGCCCGGGCGCCAGCGCGCCGGCCAGGTCCTCGCTCGTCGCCAGCGCGGACAGCGAGCCGCCCAGCGCCGCGGTGGCCCGGTGCAGCAGGGCCAGCCGCTGCCGGCCCCGGTGCTCGGCGGTGACGTCCACATAGGTCGCGGCCACCCCCAGCAGGCGCCCGCTGGGCTCCTGCAGCCGGTAGGCCGAGACCATCATGACCACCCCGCTGCGGGGGTCCTCCAGGGTCCGCGCCAGAGCGGTGAAGCCGACCAGGGGCTCCCCGGTGCGCAGCACCTGACGGAGCCGGTCCTCCACGGCCCTGGCGTCCTCCGGCCACAGGAAGTCCGCCAGCCGGTGGCCCCGCAGATCCTCCGGCACCCCGGTGTACGGCAGCAGGGGGGTGTTGGTGCGCAGCAGCCGCAGCTCCTCGTCGAAGACGGCCAGCCCGATCCGGTCCTGGCCGAACAGCTCACCGGCCAGGGCATGGTCCTGTCGCCACCGGGTGAGCAGCTCGTACGGAGCGCCCAGCACCAGGTATCCGGAGGGGAACCGGGAGTTTCCGCCGCCCAGCGGCAGCACCCGGAAGCCGACGTCGAGCCGGCCGCCCGCGCCGTGCCGCATGGTCGCCCGCCCCTCCCACGCCCGCGAGTCGAGCCGCGCCAGCACCTCGGCCCGGCTCCCGGGGTCGGCGAGCAGGTCGGTGATGGGCCGCCCGCACACGTCCTCGGAGCGGTGCCCCAGGATCTCCTCGGCCGCCGGGGTCCAGGCCACCAGGGTGCCCGCCTCGTCCACGATGGCCGCGGCGGTGTTGTAGAGGGCGAAGGGGTAGGGCTCACCACCTGGTGCACTGCTCATACGGACACACTTCCCGTTCTCCGCAGATCACCGCGATCTCACGATCACCATGATCTCAGGGCGTCTGCGTCACGCACGGCGGCACCACGGGCGGGCGGGCCCGCGCGGCTCAGTAGCCGCCGGTGCTCGAGTGTTCCTTCGGAGAGGCGCCGTCACCGACGGTCAGGGTGGTCCGCATGCCCAGATCCTTGTGGCCGTCGACCGGGCAGTACAGCTCGTACGTCGTGCCGGACTTCAAGGTCACGTCGAACTTCGCCGAATCGCCGGGGGAGACGGTCGAGGTCTTCTTCTCGATACCGGAGCCCTCGATCTCCAGCGCGTGCACATGGCTGCCGTCGTTCTTCGCGACGAAGGTGTAGTCACCGGCGGAGAAGGTGTGCCGCGACAGATCCAGCTTGTAGTCGGTCATCCGGACGTCCACCTGGGTGACGCCCGGTTCGGTGCTCCGCCCGGGGGCCGACGGTGAGGGCGAGGGCGAGCCGCCCCCGTCGCCGTCCCCGCCGCCTCCGCAGGCCGCCAGCAGCGCCGCCAGCCCACCGGCGGCCATCGACAGCCCCACGTTCCGCCGGACGAGTGTCCTTGCCATGACTCGGCCCTCCGTGCCCTCGACATGATGATCCGTGCCGGTCCCGGGCCCGTCGGCGGACGTGCCCATCCCGGTCCCGCACGGGATACGGGCCGCGCCGCCCGGCGGATTGGCGGCCGTACGGCGGACGGGTGATCCGCGCCGGGCGGGAGCAATCTCCGCGCCCCGGCATGCCGTATGTACGGATATGCAGAGAATGGGTCTGCCGCTCGGGCGCGTCCCCGACGAGACGCTGCTGGCCGGTCTGGCCACCGGCGACCCGGAGATCGCCGTGGCCTTCGTGCGCCGCTTCCAGCGCACGGTCTTCGGCGTCGCCATCGCGGTGGTCGGCGATCCGCAGCTCGCCGAGGACATCGCCCAGCAGACCTTCGAACGGGCCTGGCGGCACGCCCAGGTCTACGACTCCCGGCGCGGCTCGGTGCGCACCTGGCTGCGGACCATCGCCCACAACCTGGCCATCGACGCGGTGCGCGCCCGCAGGCCCGCCCCGGTGGCCCCCGAGGACCTGGATGCGCTGCTGGACATCGTCACCGAGACCCCCGAGCAGCGGGCGATCGCCGACGACGCCGCGCTGCGGATGCGGACCGCCCTGGCCCAGTTGCCCCGGGACCAGGCCAGGGCCGTGGTGATGGCCGGGATCTACGGGATGACCGGAGCGCAGATCGCCGAGTTCGAACAGATCCCGCTGGGCACCGCCAAGACCCGGATCAGGGCGGCGATGGGCAAGCTCCGCACCGCCCTCGGACCTGAGCGAGCCGACCATGAATGACCTCACCTGCGACCAGCTGAGGGCGTGCGCCGCCGAGTTGGCGCTGGGCGTCCTGCCGGGCCAGGAACGGGCCCGGGCCGTCGCCCACCTGGACCGCTGCCCCGGCTGCCGCGCCCACGTCGAACAGCTGACCCTGGTCGGCGACGGGCTGCTCGGACTCCTCCCGGGCAGCGAACCGCCGGTCGGCTTCGAGACCCGGGTCACCGACCGGCTGATCCCGGCCCGCCCGGCGCGCCGCCGGCGGCTGCGGCCGCGCCTGGTGGCGGCCGGGGCGGCCCTCGCCCTCGCCTTCGGCTTCGGCGGCTGGGCGATCGGCATCGGCACCGACCATGGGCGGCCCGCGCCGGCCTCGCAGTCCGCCGGACCGGGCCGCACCCTGCTCTCCGCCGACCTGACCGCCGGCGGCGACACCGTCGGCCGGATCTTCGCCTACCCGGGCACCCCGGGCTGGGTCTACATGTCCGTCGACCTCGGCCCCGGCCCGCACCCCGAGGAGGTCTCCTGCCAACTGGAGCACGGCGCCCGCGGCACCGGCGGCACGGTCCCCATCGGCTCCTTCGACCTCCGCGAGGGCGACGGCTACTGGGGTGCCCCGGCCCCGGTGGACCCGGACACCCTCACCGGGGCACGACTGGTGGCCGAGGACGGCCAGGTCCTGGCCACCGCCCGCTTCACCCCGCCGCGGAGCTGAGAGCCCCGTCCGAGACCGGCGCCAGCCGCTTCTCCAGCAGCGTCACCCCGTACCGCTTGCCGCCGTCGCCGTGCTTCGCGGGCGTCTCTCCCACGACCGTGTACCCCGCGTCCTGGTAGTAGCGGCGCAGTCGCGCGTTGTTCGCCCGGCAGTCCAGCCGGCACACCTCCCGGCCCGCCGCGGCGATCCGCCGCTCGGCCTCGGCGAGCATGATCCGGCCCGCGCCGGGGGGCGCGGTCCGCCGGTCCGTCATCAGCCGGTGCACATAGCCCGCCTCCACCGGCTGCCGCCCCCAGGCGGCCAGGTCCTCCCACCACAGCTCCCAGGCCCCCGCGCTGGGCCCCTCGGGCCCCAGTGTCGCGATCCAGATCTCGCCGTCCCGCAGCCGGGCCCGGAAGTGGTCAGGCCTCAGCTCACCCGGCTTCCATTGGTCTATGCCAATATCTGCCTGCCAGCGCGCGGCGTCGTCGCGCAGGCGCACCAACTCGGCTATGTCGCTCTCCCCGGCGCGCCGGAAGTGCAGGCTCCGGGCAAGGGTGGTGGTGTCGTTCATGATCCGATCCTGCCGCACCCCGCCGACGGCCCGGCACCCACCCCGCACGCCACCGCACCCGCCCCGCACACCACCGCCACCCCGCACCCGCCGCGTGCGCGGGGAGTTCATCGCATCGCCGGACGGCGCCCACGGCGCACACCCGGTCAGCTTCGCGGGCCCGCGGGTCCGTCGTTCAGGTGGTGCCGGGGTGCCGTGGCCGCCTCCGGCCCGCCGGGTGCGGCACGGTAACGGGATGCGTCGCCGATTGCTCTCCCTCACCGTGCTCGGTCTGCTGCCCGGAATCGCCGGATGCGTCTCCGTCTCCGCCGACGATCCGACCGTCGGCAAGAGCGGCAGCCCCCGGCCGCGACACACCGCCGAGGCGGGCCGCCGCGCCGAGCAGCCCGAGCGGGCCCGGGCACCCCGCGCTCCCGGCCACCCCGGCCACCCGGCCCGTCCCGCCCCCCGGCACAGTCGCCCGCCGGCACACCCCACGCCGCGGCAGGACCGCCCGGCCGCCGTGGCGGCACCCGCCGCCCCGGCCGCCCCCGCCCGGCCGGTGGCTCCGCCGCCCGCGCCGATCCCGGCGCCCCGGGGCGTGCCGAGCGCCGTGATGCCGCACCCGGGCACGGGGTCCGTGTGCGACATGGCCGGCCGGCACCTCAGCCCCGAGCAGATGGCCCTGTGCCGGCTCTACGCCCCCTAGGGGTGTCTGGGGGTCCCCCCGGACGGAGTCTGGGGGAGGGTATCCGCGGCGTCGCACCGGCCCACCGGACACGCCCTAACCGCCCAGCACGTCGGCCAGGTCGTAGCCGACCGGCTCCTCCAACTGCTCGTAGGTGCAGGAGCGCGGGTCCCGGTCGGGCCGCCAGCGGCGGAACTGCGTGGTGTGCCGGAAGCGGTCGCCCTGCATGTGGTCGTAGCCCACCTCGCACACGCGCTCGGTCCGCAGCGGCACCCACGCCAGGTCCTTCGACCCGGACCAGCGGCTGGGCGCGCCGGGCAGCCGCGCGTCCTCATGGGCGGTCTCGTCCGTCCACGCCGCCCACGGGTGCCCCTCGGCCGACTCCATGCGCAGCGGCTCCAGTTCGGCGATCAGCTCACGCCGCCGCCGCATCGGGAAGGCCGCGCAGACCCCGACGTGCTGGAGCCGGCCCGTGTCGTCGTAGAGGCCCAGCAGCATGGAGCCCAGCACCGGACCGGTCTTGTGATGGCGGTAGCCGGCGACGACGCAGTCCGCGGTCCGCTCGTGCTTGATCTTGTACATCACCCGGGCGTCCGGCCGGTAGGGAAGACCGAGGGGCTTGGCGACCACCCCGTCCAGACCGGCGCCCTCGAAGCGCTCGAACCACTCGCGGGCCAGCGCGATGTCCGTGGTGGCGGGCGCCAGATGCACCGGCGGGCCCGCGCCGCGCAGCGCTTCGACCAGGGCGGCCCGCCGCCGGGTCAGCGGGGCGTCCAGCAGTGACTCCTCGCCCAGCGCCAGCAGGTCGAAGGCCACGAAGCTCGCCGGGGTGCGCTCGGCCAGCATCCGCACCCGGGAGTCGGCGGGATGGATGCGCTCGGTGAGCAGGTCGAAGTCGAGCCGGCCCTGGTGCACGATCACGATCTCGCCGTCCACCACGCACCGGGCGGGCAGCGCCCCGCGCAGCGCGGGAATGAGTTCGGGGAAGTAGCGGGTCAGCGGCTTGCCGGTCCTGCTGCCGATCACCACCTCGTCCCCGTCCCGGTGGACGATGGCCCGGAAGCCGTCCCACTTGGCCTCGTAGTGCATGCCGTCGGGGATCCTCGCCACCGACCGGGCCAGCATCGGCTTCACCGGGGGCATGACCGGAAGGTCCATGACGTGATTGTCCCGCGCCGCACGGCACCGCGCCCGATATGCGAGGTCCGCGGCGGCCGCCTACGGTAGCGGGCATGGGCGAAGCGGTGGAGCTGGAGGCGGGGGAGCACACCGTCCGGCTGTCCAATCCGGAGAAGGTGTACTTCCCGGAGCGCGGATTCACCAAGCTCGACATCGCCCGCTACTTCCTCGCCGTCGGCCCCGGCATCACCCGCGCCCTCCACGACCGGCCCACCACCTTGGAGCGCTTCCCCGACGGCATCGAGGGGGAGTCGTTCTTCCAGAAGCGCGCTCCGAAGAACCACCCCGGCTGGCTGCGCACCGCGACCATCTCCTTCCCCAGCGGCCGGCACGCGGACGAGATCTGCCCGACCGGTGTGGAGGCGGTGATCTGGGCCGCCAACCTGGGCTGCCTCACCTTCCACCCCTGGCCGGTGCGGAGCGGCCGGCTGGACCACCCGGACGAGCTGCGCATCGACCTGGACCCGCAGCCGGGCACCGGGTACGCCGAGGCGGTGCCCGTCGCCCACGAACTCCGCGCCCTCCTCGACGAACACGGTCTGCGCGGCTGGCCCAAGACCTCCGGCGGCCGCGGCCTGCACGTGTTCGTGCCTCTGGAGCCCCGCTGGACCTTCACCGAGGTGCGACGGGCGGCGATCGCGGTCGGCCGGGAGCTGGAGCGGCGGATGCCCGGCCGGGTGACCACGGCCTGGTGGAAGGAGGAGCGCGGCGAGCGGATCTTCGTCGACTACAACCAGACCGCCCGCGACCGGACCATCGCCTCGGCGTACTCGGTGCGCCCCCGCCCGCACGCCCCGGTCTCGGCCCCGCTGCGCTGGGAGGAGGTGGGCGAAGTAGAGCCCGCCGACTTCGACCTGCTCACCATGGCGGACCGGTTCGCCGAACAAGGCGACGTGCACGCGGACATGGTGGACCACGCGTACCCGCTGGAGGGGCTGCTGGAGATGGCGGAGCGCGACGAACGGGACCACGGGCTGGGCGACATGCCCTATCCGCCGGACCATCCGAAGATGCCCGGCGAGCCCCGGCGGGTCCAGCCCAGCCGGGCCAAGCGCGCGGAGTGAGCGGCGGGATGACCTGAGCGGCGGGATGAGCGGCAGCCGGGCCTGAAGGCGCCACGGCACCGCGTCGCCGTCACCCCCGGGGCAGGGTCTGCTCGGCCCAGATGACCTTGCCGGTGGCCGTGTAGCGGGTGCCCCACCGCTCGGCGAACTGCGCGACCAGGAACAGCCCGCGGCCGCCCTCGTCCATCGTGGCGGCGTGGCGCAGATGCGGGGAGGTGCTGCTGCCGTCGGCGACCTCGCAGATCAGGAAGCGGTCCAGCAGCAGCCGGACGCGGACCGGGGGCGAGCCGTGCCGGAGCGCGTTGGTGATCAGCTCACTGAGGATCAGCTCGGTGGTGAACGCCTCCTCGCCCAGCCCCCACTCCTCCAGCCGGCCGGAGACCGCGGCCCGTACCCGGGCCACCGCGGCCGGGTCCTCCGGCACGTCCCACTGTGCGATCCGGTCGTCGGGCAGCGCGTTGGTCACCGCGACCAGCAGGGCGATGTCGTCGCGCTGGTGCGCCGGGAGCATCGCGTCGAGCACCGCCTGGCAGGTCTCCTCGGGGCCGCGCCGCCCCGGCCCGGCCAGTACGTCGCGGAGCATCGCCAGCCCGGTGTCGATGTCCCGGTCCCGTTGCTCCACCAGCCCGTCGGTGTACAGCACCAGACGGCTGCCGGGCTCCACCGGCACCTCGGCGGCTTCGAAGGGCAGACCGGACAGGCCCAGTGGCGGCCCGGCCGGCAGCTCGGGGAAGTCCACCGTGCCGTCCGGGGTGACCAGCGCCGGCGGCGGGTGGCCGGCCCGGGCGGCGGTGAACCGGCGGCCGACCGGGTCGTAGATCCCGTACAGGCAGGTCGCGCCGGTCAGCGCGTCGCTCCCGCCGCCCGCGGTGTCCGGGTCGACCTGGAGGGCCAGTTCGTTGAGCCTGCCCAGCAGCTCGTCGGGTGCCATGTCGAGCGCGGAGAAGTTGTGCACCGCGGTCCGCAGCCGGCCCATGGTCGCCGCGGCGTGCAGTCCGTGGCCGACCACGTCGCCGACCACGACCGCGGTGCGGGCGCCGGGCAGCGGGATCACGTCGAACCAGTCGCCGCCCACCCCGGCCTGCGCGGGCAGGTAGCGGAAGGCCACGTCGAGGGCGTTCTGGCCGGGCAGCGCGCTGGGCAGCAGGCTCTGCTGCAAGGTCACCGCCATCGCGTGCTCACGGGTGTAGCGGCGGGCGTTGTCGATGCACACCGCGGCATGGGCGACGACCTCTTCTGCCAGGGAGATGTCGTCCTCCTCGAACGGCTCCGGCCGCTCGGAGCGCCAGAAGCTGACGATGCCGAGGATGACGTTCCGCGAGCGCAGCGGCACCGCGATCAGGGAGTGGATCCCGTAGTCGATGATCGCCTGGGCGCGCTCGGGGTCCTGCGCCTGCCAGCCGTGGGCGAAGCGCAGGTCGGGCGCGACGAGCGCGCGGCCGGCGGCGAAGCTTCGGGCCTGCGGCGAGGACTCCACGAACCGGATGGTCCGGCCGACCGGGTAGAGCGGGTGGTCGCGGCCGATGCCGCTGATGGCCGTACGGCGCAGCTGGGCCGGCTCCCCGGCCGCCGGCTCCTCACCGGTGAGCACGCCCTCGACCAGGTCGACGGTGGTGAAGTCGGCGAGTTCGGGAACGGTCGCGTCGGCCAGCTCGTGCGCCGTGCGGGTCACGTCCAGGGTGGTGCCGATGGTCACGCTGCTGTCGTAGAGCAGCCGCAGCCGGTCCCGCGCCATGGCCGCCTTGCCCGAGAGGGTGTGCAGCTCGGTGGTGTCGCGCAGGGTGGCGACGGTACCGGCGGGGCCGTGCCGGCCGCCGGCCTCCGCGGACCCGCCGCGCCGGTCCGCGGGCCGGTTGTTCACCGCGAGCAGCCGGTCTCCGGAGGCGACCACCTCGTCGGTGGCGACGCGGCCGGAGTCCAGCAGCTCGGTCATGTGGGCGTTGAGCCCGAGCTCGGCGACGGCCTGCCCCTCGGCGTCCGCGGGCAGGGCGAGCAGCCGGCGGGCCTCGTCGTTGGCGAGGAGCAGCCGCCGCCCGCCGCTGACGATGAGCACGCCCTCCCGGACGGAGTGCAGCACGGCGTCGTAGTGCTCGTACATCCGGGCCATCTCGGCCGGGCCGAGGCCGTGGGTCTGGCGGCTGAGGCGGCGGCTCGCCATGGCGATCCCGCCGGTCGCCAGCAGCAGGGCGCCGGCCGCGCCACCGAGGAGGACCGGCAGCTGACGGCCGACCACATCGCCGACGGAGCTGGTGAGCACCCCGGCCGAGACCAGCCCGACCACCTGGCCGTCGGGGTTGCGCACCGGCACCGTGGCCTGCACCAGTTCCCCTATGGTGCCCTCGACCGTCTCGGTGACCGGCTTTCCCGCCAGCGGGTCGTCGATGTCGCCGACGAACTTCTTCCCGATCCGGTCCGGCTTGGGGTGGGTGTAGCGGATTCCCTCGGTGTCGGTCACCACGACGAAGTCGACCCCGGTGCGCTTCCGGGTCTCCTCGGCCCGCGGCTGGAGCACCGCGGTCGGATCAGAGGAGTCCAGGGCCGCCACGATCCCCGGAGAGCTGGCGAACGCCTCGGCGACGGCCAGCGACCGGTGCCGGGCATCGCTCTTGCTGTCGCGCTCCGCCTGCAGCACCAGCGCCACCACGCCGGCGGCGACGATCAGCAGGGCCACGATCACCTGGAGCACCAGTGCCTGGCCGGCGACGGTGTGGACGCCGAACATGGAAAAGCGCCGCCGACCCCGCGCGCGAGGGTGCCGCGGGGACGATGCCGCGTTCACTTCAGGTCGCAACCGACCCATACGCGTATGTTTGCACAGCTAGTTGCGGCGTGCGAACGCTGCGTTGGCTCCACGGCCGGGCAGCGCCGCTACTCCTCGCCCGGCTCCGCGCCGTACCAGACGGTGGTGGCGTTGCAGAACTCCCGGATCCCGTGGCCGGACAGCTCGCGCCCGTACCCGGAGCGCTTCACCCCGCCGAACGGGAACGCCGGATGCGAGGCGGTCATCCCGTTGAAGAAGACCCCGCCGGACTGCACGTCCTTAACGAACCGGTCCTGCTCCGCCCCGTCCCGCGTCCACACGTTGGCGCTCAGACCGAACGGGGTGTCATTGGCCAGCGCGACCGCCTCGTCCAGCCCCTCCACCCGGTAGACCGTGGCCACCGGGCCGAACGCCTCCTCGCGATGGATGCGCATCCGCGGCGTCACCTCGGCGAGGACCGTCGGCTCGTAGTACCAGCCGCGCGGCTGCCCCTCGGGCCGCCGCCCGCCGCACAGCGTCCGGGCCCCCTGCCGCACCGCGTCCTGGACCAGCTCCTCCAGATCGGCCCGCCCCCGCTCGGTGGAGAGCGGCCCGACATCGGTGGACTCCGCCATCGGATCACCGACCGTGAGAGCGGCCATCCCCTCGGTGAAGCGGGCGGCGAACTCCTCGTAGACGTCGCGGTGCGCGATGAAGCGCTTGGCCGCGATGCACGACTGGCCGTTGTTCTGCGTCCGCGCGGTCACCGCGACCCGCGCCGCCCGCTCGACGTCGGCCGACGGCATCACCACGAACGGATCGCTGCCGCCCAGCTCCAGCACGGTCTTCTTGACCTCGTCACCGGCGATGGAGGCCACCGACCGGCCGGCCGGCTCGCTGCCGGTGAGCGTCGCGGCGGCCACCCGGGGGTCGCGCAGAATGCCCTCGACCGCGTCCGATCCCACCAGCAGCGTCTGGAAGCAGCCCCGCGGGTAGCCCGCCCGGCGGAACAGCTCCTCCAGGTAGAGCGCGGTACGCGGCACGTTCGACGCGTGCTTGAGCAGCCCCACATTGCCCGCCATCAGGGCCGGTGCCGCGAACCGGACCACCTGCCAGAGCGGGAAGTTCCACGGCATCACGGCCAGCACCACGCCCAGCGGGCGGTAGACGACCCGGGCCGCGCTCGCACCGGAGTCCCGCACATCGCCCTCCGCGGGCCGCTCGTCGAAGAGCAGCTCCTCGGCCCGGCCGGCGTACCAGCGCATCGCCTTCGCGCACTTGGCCGCCTCCGCGCGCGCCGCCGCCAGCGGCTTGCCCATCTCCGTGGTCATCGTGCGGGCGACGCTCTCCTGGTCCGCATCGAGCAGCTCGGCGGCCCGCTCCAGCAGCCGTGCCCGCTCCGCGAACCCTGTTTCGCGATACCGCCGGAAGGCCTCCTCGGCCGCGGCCAGCCGCACCTCGATCCCCTCGGGACCCAGCGGGTCGAACGTCTGGAGCGTCTCACCGGTCGCGGGGTTCACCGTGGCGATGGGCATACCGCCTCCTGCCTTCCTCGCAGCTACTGCCGGACCCGGCTCACGTCCTTCGATATCCGACCTTGCCGCCGGCCGCCCGGCCCCGCAACGCGAACGCTGCCTCACCGCGAGCGCAGGTCGACGATCCGCCGGATCTTCCCCACCGAACGCTCCAGCGTCTCGGGGTCGACGACCTCGACCCCGACGGTCAGCCCGACACCGTCCTTGAGCCCCTTGGCGATGGCCGCGGCCGCTGCCTGGCGCGTCTGCGGACCGGCCCCGGGCCGCGCCTCGGCCCGCACCGTCATCCGGTCCATCCGGCCCTGCCGGGTGAGCACCAGCTGGAAGTGCGGGGCCACGCCCGGGGTGCGCAGCACGATCTCCTCCACCTGGCTGGGGAAGAGGTTGACCCCGCGAAGGATGATCATGTCGTCGCAGCGCCCGGTGACCTTCTCCATCCGGCGGAAGGCGGGCCGGGCGGTGCCGGGCAGCAGCCGGGTCAGATCGCGCGTGCGGTAGCGGATGACGGGCAGCGCCTCCTTGGTGAGCGAGGTGAAGACCAGCTCGCCGCTTCGCCCCTGGTCCAGCACCTCGTCGGTGACCGGGTCCACGATCTCCGGGTAGAAGTGGTCCTCCCAGATGTGCGGACCGTCCTTCGTCTCCACGCACTCCTGGGCCACTCCGGGGCCGATGACCTCCGACAGGCCGTATATGTCCACCGCGTGGATGTCGAGGCGTTCCTCGATCTCGCGCCGCATCCCCTCGGTCCACGGCTCGGCGCCGAAGATGCCGATCCGCAGGGAGGTGCCCCGCGGGTCGATGCCCTGGCGTTCGAACTCGTCCAGCAGCGTCAGCATGTAGGACGGGGTGACCATGATGATCTCGGGCCGGAAGTCCTGGATGAGCTGGACCTGGCGGGCCGTCATCCCGCCGGAGGCGGGGATCACGGTGCAGCCCGCCCGCTCCGCGCCGTAGTGCGCGCCCAGCCCCCCGGTGAACAGGCCGTAGCCGTAGGAGACGTGCACCTTGTGGCCCGGCCGGCCCCCGGCCGCCCGGATGGAGCGCGCGACCACGTCGGCCCACATGGACAGGTCGTTCTCGGTGTAGCCGACCACCGTCGGGCGGCCGGTGGTGCCGCTGGAGGCGTGCACCCGGCGCACCTGCTCCATGGGGACGGCGAACATGCCGTACGGATAGGTGTCGCGCAGGTCGGCCTTGGTGGTGAAGGGGAAGCGGGCCAGGTCGGCCAGTGTCCGGCAGTCTCCCGGGGTCAGCCCGGCCGCGTCGAACTTCCGCCGGTAGAGCTCGACATGGTCATAGGCGTGCCGCAGCGTCGCCCGCACCCGGGTGAGCTGGAGGTCCCGCAGCTCCTCGCGGCTCAGCCGCTCCGCGGCGTCCAGCAGACCGGCCGGGGGAGCGCCGCCCAGCCGGGGGCCGGGCCGCGCCGACGGGTCGGGACCGCTGCTCATGACGCGCCTCCTGCCGACCGAACATTCGGTTAACGTTCAGGCGCAGTCAACCCACCACCTCTCGGCCGTGTCAAGGCACTCAGGCGATGTCCGGTGGGTGGCCGGTGGGGCGCCGCGACACCGCCGCGGCGCCCCACCGGACAGCCCTGGGGGGTGTCCGATGGCTCTACGCGGCGTCCACGGCGACCCATCGGACACCGCCTAGCGCAGCGCGCGCGACCGCCAGTGCTTGTACTGCTCTATCGGATCGCCGTCCAGCCGCCACGGCCACGCCGTCACCTTGCCCTCGATCATCCGGAAGACCTGCCCGGCGTCCGGCGTCCGGTTGGCGTGGACCAGGACGTACGCCAGCACGTTGAGATCGGCCAGGGCGGCCGCGTGGTGCAGGAACCCCGGCTGCGTCCAGTTCCGGAAGGCGTTGTCCAGGGCGGTCGACGCGGGCGGATGGGCCCACTGCTGGCCCGCCAGCAGCGCGTTGATGCCGCCGTCCCGGATGGTCCGGTGGTGCGCGTGGACCGTCGCCGTCAGCTCCAGGCCCACGGCCGGGGCCGAGGCGGGCATCCGGGAGCGCACGGTGTCGACGAAGTCGAGCACCTGCACCCGCGAGCCGCACTCCTCGGGCGAGAGGTACCCCAGCATCTGCAGGTACGCCTCGCGGTTCCAGGCGTCCCGCGCGGTCGCCTCGCGGAAGACCGGGAACACCTCGCGGGAGGGGGAGCGCAGCAGTCGCAGCAGGCCCAGCAGAACCACCCACGGCGTGGGGTCCTCCGGGCGCAGCTCCGCCGCGCGGTAGCAGTGGTCGACGGCTTCCCGCTCGTCCGGCACGGTTCCGGACCGGCGGCCCCGCTCCAGGACCGCCCAGGCCCGGAATGTCAGAGCGTCGGCGCTGTCCGGGCGGCGCTGCACCCAGGCGTGCCCCAGGTTCGCCGCGGACGCGGTGCCGGTCAGCACCGACATCCGGTGGGCCTTCCGGTCCCAGTCGGCACCCGCCCCCTTGATCACCTGCTCCAGCTGCCCGATGTGCAGGTCCAGCAGCCCCGGGGTGGGCGGGGCCTGCAGCTGGCTGAGGACTCTGGTGAGTCCGGTGTCGTCGAGTTCTGGTGCCAGGCGCGGGGCGGCGCTCCGGCGACTTCCAAAGAGCGGCATGGCGGGAGCGTAGGAGCCAGATCGCGTCGTGTGGAGATCATGTGGCCGTTCCGCTCCAGTCTTGAGCAAACCGCGACCTACCCGACCGTATATTGAGACCAGCGCCTTTCACAGGTCCGGACCAGTGGCGATCTGTCGGGCCTCCGACGCGCCGACGGTCGAAGGCCGCATCCCGTGCAAGATGTTGACTGAAGTCTGCCGCTTTATTGCACAAACGCGCGCCGCTGAGGATGCTTGGGCCCGACCCTTGAGGAGGGTGGGCCGCGCCGCCCGCGTCCGCGGGACGCGCCGTCCCCGTGGCCCGCCCCGCAGTGGAGCTGGGAGGTCGATGTGCACGGATTACGGCAAGACCTTGTCTCGAGACGTTTCACACCCCGCTCACCGGTGGCGGTCGCGGTCCTGGCCGCCGTGGCCCTGTTGGCGGCGCTCCTCGGCCCGGCGGCCTCCTCCGCCGGCGCCGACGAGCCGCGACACGGCACCGAGGAGCGCGCGGCGCCCGCCCAGACCGTCGGCGACATCACCGACTTCCGCGCCGAGGGCGCGGTCTACACGCTCACCGCCGGCAGGACGAAGGCGCGGGTGAGCTTCGTCTCCGCCGAGACCTTCCGGCTGGAACTCGCCCCGGACGGGGAGTTCACCGACCCGGTCGGCCACGACATCGTCCTGCCTCAGGGCCGGCCACCGGCCACCTCCTGGCGCGACGCCGGCGACCGCTTCGAGATGTCGACCTCGGGCGTCGTGCTCCGCGCCTACAAGAAGCCGCTGCGCTTCGCCCTCCACCGGGCCGACGGCACCCGGCTGTGGGAGGAGACCCAGGGCATCTCCTGGACGGGAAAGAAGACCACCCAGACCCTGGCCCGCGGCGCCGAGGAGCAGTTCTTCGGCGCCGGGATGCAGAACGGCTCCTTCTCCCACCGGGGCCGCACCGTCGAGGTCGGCGTGGACTACAACTGGGACGAGGGCGGCCACCCCAACTCCGTCCCCTTCTACCTCTCCAGCGCCGGATACGGCGTCTACCGCAACACCTACACACCCGGCACCTATGCCTTCGCCGACCCGGTGACCACCACCCAGGAGGAGAACCGCTTCGACGCCTACTACGTCGCGGGCGCCGGACCCAAGGACGTCATCGGCCGGTACACCGAGCTGACCGGACGGCCGTTCCTGCCCCCGATCTACGGACTGGAGCCCGGCGACGCCGACTGCTACCTGCACAACGCCAACCGCGGCGAGCGCCACACCCTGGACGCCCTGAAGATCGCCGACGGCTATGTCGAGCACGATCTGCCGCTCGGCTGGATGCTGGTGAACGACGGCTACGGCTGCGGTTATGAGAACCTCGCCGAGGCCGGGACCGGACTGCGCGAGCGCGGTACCCAGCTGGGCCTGTGGACCGAGGACGGCCTGGACAAGCTCGCCGACCAGGTCAAGGCCGGACAGCGGGTGGCGAAGCTGGACGTCGCCTGGGTCGGCGAGGGATACAAGTTCGCCCTCGACGGATGCAAGGCCGCCTACCAGGGCATCGAGGACAACAGCGACGCCCGCGGGTTCACCTGGGCCCCGGAGAGCTGGTCCGGCGCGCAGCGCTGCGGGGTGCAGTGGAGCGGCGACCAGGCCGGCACCTGGGACTACATCCGCTGGCAGATCCCCACCTACGCGGGCGCCACCATGTCGGGCCTGGCCTACACCTCCGGTGACATCGACGGCATCTTCGGCGGCAGCGCCAAGACGTACACCCGCGACCTGCAGTGGAAGTCCTTCCTGCCCACCATCATGACCATGGACGGCTGGGCGCCCAGCGACAAGCAGCCCTGGCGGCGCGGGGAGCCCTACACCTCGATCAACCGCAAGTACCTGAAGCTCAAGGAGTCGCTGCTGCCGTACACGTACTCCTACGCGGCCGAGGCGCACCGCACCGGCGTCGGCCCGGTCCGCCCGCTCGCCCTGGAATACCCCTCGGACCCCAAGGCGGCCACGGACGCGGCGAAGTACGAGTTCCTCTCCGGCGAGGACTTCCTGGTCGCCCCGGTCTACGCGGACACCAGCGTCCGGGACGGCATCTACCTGCCGAAGGGCACCTGGATCGACTACTGGTCCGGGCGCGTGTACCGGGGCCCCACGACGATCGACGGCTACCAGGCCCCGCTGGACACCCTGCCGCTCTTCGTCAAGGCGGGCGCGACCATACCGATGTGGCCCGGCATCAGGTCGTACACCGACCGCACCGCGGACTCCCCGATCGCCTGGGACGTCTACCCGCAGGGCCGGTCGTCCTTCACCCTCTACGAGGACGACGGCGTCACCCGCGAACACCGCGCCGGGGCGTACGGCCGGCAGCGGGTCTCGGTCTCCGCTCCCGACGCCGGGGCGGGCCGGGTGACCCTGGACGTCGGCGCGAGCCAGGGCGCCTACCGCGGCAAACCGGCCGCCCGACCGTACGAGTTCACCGTGCACACCGGCGACCCGGCGCGCTCGGTCGAACTCGACGGCCGGAAGCTGCCGCGGCTCGAGGGCCGGAAGGCGTTCGCCGCCGCCGAGGAGGGCTGGTGGTACGACGCCGGTGACCGCGGCGGCGTGATCCGGGTCAAGACCTCCGCGCAGTCCACCGCGCGGGGATTCCAGCTCGTGCTGAACGGCGCCGCCGCCGTCGGCGGCAGGACACCGGGCGCGGCCGCCTCCTTGAGCGGACCGGAACCCGGCGAGCTGAGCGCCGGCGAGACGGGCCAGGTGTCGGTGGACCTGACCGCCGGGAGCACCGGAGCCGCCGGAGCCACGGTGACCCTGGCCGCCCCCGACGGCTGGCGGGTCTCCCCGCCGCGGCAGACCGGCCCGCTCGCCCCGGGCGCCACCGAACGGCTCACCTTCCAGGTCACCCCGCCCACCGGCGCGAAGGCCGGGGAGACCGTGCTGACCGCCACCGCCGACTACCGGGCCGCGGGCGCCCGGCGCACCACGGCCCTGCGGCTGGGCGTGCCGACCGTCCCCCCGGCCCCCACGGCCGACACCTGGGCGAGCGATCTGACCTGGCTGAACGAGGCCAACGGCTGGGGCCCGGCCGAACGCGACCGCAGCAACGGCGAGTCGGCGGCCGCTGACGGTCACCGACTCACCCTGGCCGGGAAGACCTACGACAAGGGCATCGGGGCCCACGCCGAATCGGACATCGAGGTCTACCTCGGTGGCCGGTGCACCGCCTTCACCGCCGACGCCGGGATCGACGACGAGGTCGCCGGCCGCGGCGAGGCGGCGTTCTCGGTCGAGGCCGACGGCAGGACCCTGTGGACCTCGCCCAAGCTGACCGGTGCCTCGGACACCGTGCCGGTCGACGTCCCGCTCGACGGGGCACGCCACGTCCGCCTGAGGATCAAGGACACCAACGGCACCAGGAACGGCGACCACGGCGACTGGGCCGCGGCCCGCTTCCACTGCGCCTGACAGCCCCTCACCCGGCCGGAGGCGTGGCCTTACGCCTCCGGCCGGGTGCCACGGTCACACGCGACCGGCAGCCGCGCGGCGGCCACTTCCGCGGCCGGTCAGCACTCCGTCAGGTCGAGTGCGGCGCGGACGATGCTGCCGGTGTCGATCTCGTGGTGGCGGTAGACCTCCTCCAGCGAGCCGGACTGGCCGAACCGGGTCACCCCCAGCGCCCGGCTGGGCACCTGGTGGATGGTGGCGAGGAACGCCAGGGTGTGCGGGTGTCCGTCCAGGACGGTGACCAGCGGGGTGGCCCGGGACGCCGGGAAGACCTGGTCGAGGATCCAGCTGCCGCCCTCCGCCTGCCCGTGCCGTGCCCGGAGTGCCTGGTAGAGCAGGCCGGGGCTGGTCACGCAGACCACATCGGCCGCGATGCCGGTGTCCGCCAGCTGGTCGGCGGCGGCCAGCGCCTCGGTCACCATGGCGCCCATCGCCGCGATGGTGACCTGCGGCCGCGCGCTGCGCCGCAGGAAGTACGCGCCCGCGACGACCTGGCGGCGTCGGCGCTCCCGGGCCGCCGGATCGACCGGGACGGCGGCCAGGGCCTGGTCGACGGGCCGGGTGGACAGCCGCAGATAGGCGGAGCTGCCACCGGGCCTGCCGAGCCGGGCCAGGGCGGCCAGCAGCGTCCATTCGACGTCGATGGCGAACGCCGGCTCGTAGGTGACGCACCCCGGTTGTTCGATGCCGAGCGAGGGGGTGGTGATCGACTGGTGCGCGCCGCCCTCCGGGGCCAGCGTCACCCCGGAGGGCGTGCCCACCAGGATCGACTGGCCGCCGGCGTAGATGCCGAAGGACCACGGCTCCAGCGCCCGCTGGACGAACGGGTCGTACAGCACGCCGATCGGCAGCAGCGGCTCGCCCCAGCGGCTCCAGGTCGCGCCGAGTTCGCCCAGCAGCCCGACCAGGTTGGTCTCCGCGATGCCCAGTTCGACGTGCTGGCCGGAGGGCTTCTCCCGCCAGTGCAGGATGGTCTCGGCGTCGTCGGCGAACCAGTCGACCCGCTCGGCGGTCGACCAGACCCCGACCTTGTTCACCCAGCCGCCGAGGTTCGTCGAGGAGCTGACGTCCGGGGAGACCGTCACCACCCGGCGGGCGGCGGCCGGCGCCTCGCGCGTCAGGTCGAGCAGGGCGCGGCCCAGGGCGGCCTGGGTGGTGGCCACTCCGGTCGGGGTCCGGCCGATGTCGACCGGCAGGGCGGGCGGCGCGGTGGCCGGCTGATCCGGCCGGCGCAGCCGCGCCGCGGTCTTCGCGCACATCACACCGGCCGCCGAGCCCTCGGGGAAGCGGGCCCAGGGATCCGCCGGGTCGGCCCCGAGGTGGTCGGCCAGCTCCTCCATCTGATCCGCCGTCAGAAGAGAGGAGTGGTTCTGCGGGTGGCCTTGGGTCGGCAGGCGGTACCCCTTGACGGTGTACGCGAAGATCACCGTCGGGCGGCTGTCGTCGATGGCGGCGAAGGCGCTATCGAGCGCGGCCAGGTCATGACCGCCCAGATTGCGGATCGCGGCCACCAGTGCCGCGTCGTCCACCTCCGCGACCAGGCGGGCGATCGGCTCGGCCCCCGGTCCCGCACCGGGCAGCCGCCGCCGCAGCTCGTCCGCCGGGCAGCGCAGCAGACGCTGGTACTCCGGGTTCGGCATGGCGTCGATGCGGGCCCGCAACTCCTCGCCGCCGGGCCGGGCGAACAACTCCTCCAGCAGCCGGCCGTACTTGAGGGTGAGCACCTGCCAGCCCGCCGCGCCGAACATCCCCTGCAACCGGTCGGCGGCCATGTGCGGCACCACCCGGTCCAGCGACTGGCGGTTCAGGTCGACGATCCACACGATCTCGCCGAGGTCGGTCACGGCCGGGTCCAGGACCGCCTCCCACACCGCACCCTCGTCGAGCTCGGCGTCCCCCACCAGCGCGTACTGCCGTCCGCGGCCCCCGGTCCCGGTGCCGGTGGTGTTCTCCACATAGCGGCGGGCCAGCGCGCCCCAGATGGTGGCGGTGGCCCCGATCCCCACCGACCCGGTGGAGTAGTCGACCGGATCAGGGTCCTTCGACCGGCTCGGGTAGCTCTGCAGCCCACCGAACGCGCGCAGCGTCGTCAGATACGACTCGTCCAACGTGCCGAGCAGGTAGTTGATCGCATGCAGCACCGGTGAGGCGTGCGGCTTGACCGAGACCCGGTCCTCCGGGCGCAGATGCCGGAACCACAGCGTGGACATGATCGACACCATCGAGGCGGACGACGCCTGATGCCCGCCGACCTTCAGGCCCGAGGGGTTGGGACGCACCCGGTTGGCGTGGTGGACGATCGCGCTGGACAGCCACAGCACGCGCTGCTCCAGATCGGCCAGGGTGCCGAAATCAACCCGGGTGTCGAACGGCCCGGCGTCCGGCTGCTGCCTGAGGGGGATTGCGCTGGTCATGGACGGATTTTTCCTCCTCGTAGGCAGATATCGCGTACGAGGACAGCACGGTCCCTCCATGCGCACAAGAGCATCCGGGATATATGGGCGGAATGTTCCGTCCGTCGCCGCCCGGGCCGGGGGGTGAGGGCGCTGTGCCCAGGTGCCGGCCCGGGGCGTGCGCGAGGGGCGGCGTGCCTCCGATCGGTTGTGACACGCCCCTGTCAAAGCAGGGCTTCTCGTGGCACCCTGCCTGACGCACCTGGCATCCGCACCACTCATCTGCCCGGGCCCCGGCAGCGCGGCCCGGCCCCCACGCGGCCCGCGCACCACCGCGCGCGGCCTTGGCAGAAGGAGTACGCGTGAGACGAATCCGCCGTACCGTCGTCGGCACCCTGCTGGCCGCCGGCACCCTGCTCACCGCGGGCATGCAGGCCGCGACCGCCCAGGCCGACCCGGCACCGCCGGCAGCCGCGGCGGTCTCCCGCACCGCCGCCGTGTCGGCCGCCGAGCAACGGCAGGTCATCGACTTCTGGACGCCCGAACGGATGCGCTCGGCGACACCGCTCGACCTGCGCGTTCCGGTGCCCACCACCGCGCCGGCCCCTAGGGGGTGTCCGACGGGTCTCCGCGGCGTCGCGACGCCTGGCACCCACGCTCGCGGCGTTGTCGTCAGTCGCCGATGCTCCGCATGGACTCCCTCCTCCGCCTTGCGATCGCAGGCACCAGACGCCGCTCCTTCTCCCACGGCGACCCATCGGACACCCCCTAGACCCGGTGCCCGGCCGACCACCGTCGCGCCCACCAGCCCCTCGCTGGGCATCGCCTCCTTCCCGCAGGCCGGGGGAGCCTGGACGGGTGGCGGCGCCGTCGTCAAGACCTCCGGCCGGGTCTTCTTCACCTTCGACGGCCGCACCGCCTCCTGCTCGGGCAACGCCGTCACCAGCCAGAACGCCAGCACGGTGATCACCGCCGGGCACTGCGTCAAGTACCAGGGCAACTGGCACACCAACTGGGTCTTCGTCCCCGGCTACCACGACGGGCAGACCCCGTACGGCACCTGGACGGCGTCCAAGACCCTCTCCACCCCGCAGTGGGTGGCGAGCGAGGACATCAACTACGACGTCGGCGCCGCGGTGGTCAACCCGCAGGGCGGGCAGAAGCTCACCGAGGTCGTCGGGGCGCAGGGCCTGCAGTTCAACGGCGGCTACAACAAGCCCATGTACGCCTTCGGCTTCCCCGCCGCCTCCCCGTACGACGGCAGCAAGCTCATCTACTGCAGTGGCAACACCTCGAAGGACTTCCTGCTCTCCAAGGACCACGGCATGGCCTGCAACATGACCGGCGGCTCCAGCGGCGGCCCCTGGTTCGCCTCCTTCGACGAAGCCACCGGCACCGGACTGCAGAGCTCCGTGAACAGCTTCGGCTACAACTTCCTGCCGAACCGGATGTTCGGCCCGTACTTCGGGGACGAGGCCAAGAACCTCTACCAGCAGGCACAGGCGACCTGACGCCCGCTCACCGCCGCACGGGCCGCCCGGTCAGGCGCCCCCGGCCGGAGACCGGGGGAGGGCGGCGCCGGCCGCGACAGCCTCCCGCGCGGCATCCGGCTCCCCGGCGGCGTCCGGACCCGCCGCGGTGGCGCCCTTCCCCGGGCCCGCTCCCGTTCCCGGTCCCGGACGCCGCGACGCGTCCGGGCCCGGCTCGTCCGGCACCGAGAACCGCCGCATGTCCTCCACGCCCCGCCGCAGCGCCTGCCGCAGCCAGGCGCCCAGCGGGCGCTCCACACAGCGGTGCAGAAGCCAGGCGGCCACCATCATCACCGCGATGGTGCCCACCACGAGCAGCGGCGCCGGGAGCCGGTCCCGCAGCCCGTGGATGAGCGTCAGCCCGACGTACTGGTGCACCAGGTAGAGCGGATACGTCAGGGCACCGGCCGTGGCGAGCCAGCGCCAGCGCACCGAGTCGAAGCTGCCCAGGGCGATCAGGGCCATGACGGCGAAGGCCACGACCACCAGTACATGGGCCGGCCACTGCGGAACCGGCTCGTTGGCGTTGGTGAGGTTGTCGGCGATCCGCTTGCCGAGATGGTGCTCGGCCAGCAGCAGCGAGACCAGCACCAGGCCCCACAGCAGCGCGGTCGGCCGGTAGCGGCGCATCAGATAGAAGGCGATTCCGGCGACGAAATACGGAGAGAACAGCGGCATCGCCGCCATGGAGAGCAGGCTGTTGTCCGCGGTGGGCGCGATGGCCGAGGCCGCCGTCCAGATCCCGCAGAACACCACGCATTTACGGTAGGTGACCCCGGTGGCCACCACGATCGCGAACAGCGCATAGAACTTCAGCTCGGCGAAAAGCGTCCAGTAGACACCGTCGACATCCGAGACGCCAAGGCCCTGCTGGAGCATGGTGAGATTGGTGAACACCTCGTCCCAGCCCGCCACGGTGCGCACTTGCGGCCACAGCGCCACGACCCCGGCGGTCAGCAGCACCGCGACCCAGTAGGCGGGATAGATCCGGGAGATCCGGGACACCACGAAATCGCCAAGCGTCCGTCCCCAGGCGCTCATGCAGATGACGAATCCGCTGATGAGGAAGAAGACCTCGACACCCAGCCAGCCGTATTGCAGGAATTCGTGCAGGGTGGGGAATATCGTCCGGGGATTGTGGCCCCAGCCGCCGTACAAGGCGACATAGTGGAACCCCACGACCATGAGGGCCGCGAGAAGACGGAGTCCGTCCAGAACGTAGAGTCTGGACTCCGATCGCCGGAGGTGCGCCCCTTGGTCGCGGTCGCCTCGGCCGGCGAGTCGCATCAGTCGTCCCCCTTCGCAGGACCGGGTGAGTGGCGTGCAGTCGCCGCCCTGACGTGTGAGGGGATGGCAGAAGTGCGGTCCGGGGTTGCCTCAGCTGCGCAGGTCAATGGCGTCTCACTCGCCGGCGGACCTCGCGTCGGCCCCAGTCGCCGGGCTCGCCGGGGTGTCCGCGGCCGGCGTGGCGCCGGTCCAGGCGATCTCGTAGTACACCACCTTCCCCAAGCCTCCGGCAGCGGGGACGCCCATTTCGCCGCCCTCCTCCTCGGCGACCAGCCGCATTCCGGCCGCCGCCATGACGCGCTGGGAGGCGATGTTGTCGTGATCGGCGTCACCCTTGACGCGCCTGACGCCATGTGACCGTGCGAGGGCCAGGAGTGCGCGGAGCGCCTCGGTGGCATATCCCTTGCCCCGGGCCTGCGGTATCAGGGCGTATCCGATGGTGACGTCCCCGTGCTCGTCCGGGGGCCGGTGGAAGCCGAGTCCGCCGATCGCCATCCCGTCTGCCCGGCGGCGGATCTCGTAATTGCCGAAAGGCTGCGGATTTCCGGTGCTGACGCAGTGGCCGAGGAAGTCCTGGGCCCCTTTGACATCACCCTCGGCGGGATATCCGGGCGCCCATCGGTCACCGGCGTCCGGCGTGCCGGCCACCACTCGGGTCGCCTCGGCGACGTTCATCGGATGCAGTATGAGCCGTGCTGTCAGGAGATCGTCCATAGCCGGGGGAGTATCACATCGGATCTGATGACCGCACGCGATTGCCCGAGCCGACATCCGGTCGACATCTGCCGGCAGCGGCGCGGTCCGGGGTGCGTGCGGCGGCTCCGATCAGCTGCCGGGGTGAGCGGGGAAGGCCTTCCGCAGCCGGTCCAGGAGGGCCCGGGCCGCGGGCCCGGCGGGTCCCTCCGTGCGCCAGGCCAGGGCGATCCGCCCGCGCGGCCGCGGGTCGGTGATCGTCAGCGCCCGCAGCCCCAAGGCCGACGCCTCCTCGTCGTCGAGCCCCGGGAGCACGGCCACGCCCAGGCCACGGGCGGCCAACTGGGCCAGGACGGGCGGGGCTGCCGCCTCGAAGGCGATACGCGGCCGGAAACCCGCCTCGGCACAGGCGCGGTCGAGCACCCCGCGCAGGCCGGTGCCCCGGGGCAGGCTGATCAGCGGACGGTCGCGGAGCTCGGCGAGCGGCACGCGGCCGCGGCCAAAGCGGCCCAGGAGGGGGTCGCCCGGCGCCACGGCGGCGACCAGCGGCTGGTCGACGACGATCTGGAGGGAGACGCCCGGCAGCGGATCCCCGCCGCCGAGCCCCACCATGGCGATGTCGAGTTCGCCGCGGTGCAGCGCGCCGAGCATCCGCTCCGAGGTGTCCTCGGTGAGCGCGATGTCGACCTCCGGGTGGTCGTCGTGGAAGTCGGCCAGGACCGAGACGACGTCGAAGTCGTGGGTGGCCGCCCCGGAGACCAGCCCGATCGTCACCTGACCGCGCATCAGCCCGGTGAACTCCTCCACCGTCTGCCGCACCCCGGCCACCGCGGCGAGCGCGGCCCGCGCGTACGGCAGCACGGCCTCGCCCACTTCGGTCGGGGTCACCGACCGGCCGGAGCGGTCCAGCAGCGGCTGCCCGAGCTCCCGCTCCAACTGCCGGATCTGGGCACTCACCCCGGGCTGCGCCAGATGCAGACGGGCGGCGGCGCGGGTGAAGTTGGCCTCCTCGACCACGGCGACGAAGTACCGCAACTGCCTCAGCTCCATAACTGATGATTCTAGTGCCGAGACGATCAAACTCTTGGACTTATGGCAGCGCCGGCACCACCCTGGAGACATGGGGAACACCACGACGCACCAGACCCGCCAGGCCCGCCCGACCCTGCCGGACCTGCCGACCTTCACCGGCCCGGTCTTCCGCCCCGGCGACGCCGGTTACGACACGGAGGTCTCCGGCTTCCAGACCGCCTACACCCACCGCCCCGCACTCGTCGTCGGCGCGGCCGACGCGGAGGACGTCCGGCGCGCGGTCGGCTACGCGGCGCGGCACGGGCTGCCGGTGGCCGTGCAGGCGACCGGGCACGGACTGTCGGTGGCGGCCGAGGGCGGAGTGCTCATCAGCACCCGGCGGATGACCGAGCTGCGGATCGACCCCACGACCCGCGGCGCCCGGCTCGCGGCCGGGGTCCGGGCGGGCGCGCTGATCGAGGCCGCCGCCGCGCACGGACTGGCCCCGCTCAACGGATCCTCGCCCTCCGTCGGCGTCGTCGGCTACACCCTCGGCGGCGGAGTCGGGCTGCTGGGCCGGCAGTTCGGCTATGCCGCCGACCATGTGCGCGCCATCGAGATCGTCACCGCCGACGGGCAGCCGCACCGCCTGGAGCCGGGCGACGAGCTGTTCGGCGCGGTGCTGGGCAGCGGCGGAAACCTCGGCGTCGTCACCGCCCTGGAGGTCGCGCTCTTCCCCATCCGCACGCTCTACGGCGGCCAACTGGTCTTCGACGCGCCGCTGGTCGAGCAGGCACTGGAGACCTGGCGGCGCTGGAGCACCGAGGTCCCGGACGAGCTGACCTCCTCCGTCACCCTGCTCGGCCTCCCCGACATCCCGCAGGTCCCCGCCCCCATGCGCGGCCGCTACATCGCCTCCATCCGCCTCGCCTACAACGGCCCGGCGGAAGAGGGGGAGCGCCTCGTCGCCCCGCTCCGCGCGATCGGCGCGCGCCTCAAGGACGACCTGCGCACCCTGCCGTACGCCGAGTGCCACACCATCCACAGCGACCCCGACGACCCGCACCCCTACGCGGCCACCAACACGATGCTGCGCGAGCTCACCCCCGAGGCGCTGCGCTCGCTGCTCGCCACCGCCGGGCCCGACTCGCCCGTCCCCTGCGTCATCGACATCCGGCACCTCGGCGGCGCGCTGCGCACCGCCGGTCCGGGCGGAATCGCGGTGGACCACCGGGAGGCGGAGTTCGTCGTCCGCGTCATCTCGATGCACGGCGCCGGCGGCAGCGGCTCCGAGGAGATCCGCGACCGCCACACCCTGGTGCGCCAGGCGCTCGCGCCCTTCAGCCTCGGTCACCACCTCAACTTCCTCTACGGCGAAGGCGGACTGGCCGACGAGGAGCAGACCCGCACCGGCTACCGGGCCGCCACCTACGACCGGCTGGCCGCCCTCAAGGCAGCCCACGACCCGCGGAACCTCTTCCGTTTCAACCGCAACATCCGCCCGCGCGCCGCCCGTAGCGGCTCCTGAAAGGACCGGTCGGCCGGAACGGGTGAAGCCGCCTGCGGTCAGCCGCCGGGCCGAGGGCCGGTGGCGGTGGACGCCCTGGCGGCCCGGGTCCGGCGGCCGGTGGCCGCCAGCAGCGTGAGCAACGCCAGTACGGCGAGGAGGACGAGCACCAGCAGCACCACCGCCCAGGCGGTGGGGTGGTTCCACAGCGCGAACAGCGCCGCCGCCACCAGCAGGGCGCCGAGCACGAGCCACCGTCGGTGGTCCGCCGTCCAGGTGCCGACCCGGCCGGTGTGCAGACCGTGCACGTAGGCCCACCCGGCGACGGAGTCGGCGGTGCTCTCGGCCTCGCTCCGGACCGCGCGCGGCAACCTGCCCGGGCCGGCGAAGTACGCGCCGAGGGCGATGACCACGCCCAGCACGATCACGGTGCGCAGCGTGACCCGCAGGAAGTGCAGGAGCGTGTCGAAGACCGCCGCGGCGGCGGCCTCGGACTGCACCTGCGCGGGCAGGTGGTCCAGGTAGTAGCGGCGGGCGACGACGAGGGCGATGGCGACGATCAGACAGCCCGCGGCGGCGCCCAGGGCGGCTTTCGCCAGTGCGCGTCTGCGGTGGTGGGCGAGGAGCACCCCGGCCGCGCCGATCAGCGCGGTCAGCGCGGGCAGCCAGGTGCCGGCCTTGTCCAGGGCGTCCGCGGCGTCCTGCATCTGATCGAGCTTGTCGGACTGGAACAGGACCATCTGCTTGTCGACGTCCGGGATCTTCTCGGCTGGCTTCACACCGGCGTCCTGGAGATCCTCCTTGACGTTTTCCACGGCGGTGCCGACGTCGAGGGTGACGGTGCCCTCTTCGACGCCGACGGGGCCGCGGCCCTTTCCGGTCAGGGCGTGCACGACGGCCGCGTGGGCGGTCCGGTTGGCGCCTGTCCACACCCTTTCGAACCGGTCGCTCTCCACGAACCGCTTCGCCGCTCGCTCCGCGGCCGCGTCGACGGCCGCGTCGACTTGCGGGGCCAGGGCCCTGACCGCGTCGGCGGCGTGTGGCGGCAGGCCTTGCGACCGCAGCCAGGTGGCCATCTCGTCGGTCGCCCGTTTGCCGTCGGCCCGGACGTCGACCGCGCGGACGATCCGGTTCCGCGCGGCGTCCTCGATCGCCGGATCGGTCGCCAGCGGGGACACCGTCTTGACGTACCGGTCGGTGTCGAGGGCGATGTCGTGCACCCACACCGTCAGCACGGCCACCGGCGTCAGAACGCACGCGAGGACGATCAGCACCGCCGAAACGGTGCTCCGCACGATCCGCCGCGCACCGGCCCCGCGCGATCGGCCACCTGCCGGGGAGCCCCCGTCAGCGGGTTTCCGCGATGGTTCCGGTTCCCCCGATCGTTCCGGCGGGCTGGTCATCGGTCCTCCAGGATCAGGGAACCGGCTCTCGGGCCGGGGCAGCAGCCGGGCCCCGGGCGGGGCGGGCCCACGCCGCTGGTGACGGCGGCAAAGCCGACCGGCCCAGCCGGTACCACCATGGGTGATGGCGGACGCCACCGGCCGACGGCGCGCGGGGCA
Source organism: Streptomyces sp. JLBT605 (assembly GCF_058215555.1). Classification (NCBI taxonomy): domain Bacteria; kingdom Bacillati; phylum Actinomycetota; class Actinomycetes; order Kitasatosporales; family Streptomycetaceae; genus Streptomyces; species Streptomyces sp. JLBT605. Next base: position 353,262 of record NZ_CM177087.1, on the reverse strand, counting down.
TGCCCCCCGATCGGAGCACTGCTCAGCGGCCCGGGCCCGGGCCGGGGCTCACAGCAGACCGCTCTCCCGGGCGGCGGCGACGGCTTCGCGCCGGCTGCCCGCCTGCAGCTTGCGGTAGATGCTCCGCAGATGTGTCTTGAGGGTGTTCACGGAGATGAAGAGGTCCGCCGCGATCTCCTCCGTGGTCTTCAGCGACGGCAGGTGCTGAAGGATGGCCGCCTCCCTGGGCGTGAGGGCTTCGACGGGAGCGGCTTGGTGGCCGTCGGGCAGGTGGGACAGCACATCGGTCGCGAAAGGCTCCAGCGGGCCGAGGTTCGGCAGGGTGTGGGTGAGCAGCTTCCGCAGCTCCGCTCCGGCGGTGCGGAAGGGCCGCAGGGCCCGCTCGGGCTGGGCCTGGGCGAGCGCCTCGTGGAGCGCGTGTACGGCACCGGCGTGCTCCTGGCGTGCGGCGCACAGCCGTGCCTCAAGCAGCCATCCCTTGACCAGGGTGCTGGTCACGACGGGGATCGCCTGTCCGTCCAGGGCGGGCCGCAATGCCTCGCGCGCCGCGTCAGCGTGTCCCCTCGCCGCCGAGACGGCGGCCCCCAGCACAGCGGTCTCCGCGTTTCCGTCCAGGTGCCCGCGGACACGGTCGAGTGCTTCGGCCGCCCACCAGGGCCGGCCCGTCTCCAGCGCCATCTCCACCTCCGCCTGCGAGGCGAACGCCACCACGCTGGGCATGATCTGGCCGTCTCCCCGCTCCTCCCACGCCTGACGCAGCCGCCGCAGGCCGCCCAGGCGTTCGCCGCGTTCGTACGTCGTCACCGCATCGAGCAGGTCGGCACCAAAACGCAGCGACGGATCCGCCTGCCCGCGCACCGCCTGGCCCGCCAATCGGCAGTAGCGGAGCGCGGCGTCGCACTCCAACCGCTGGAGTCTGGCCCAGGCGACGGCCTCGTAGGCGGGAGCGCAGAGCAGAGCGTCCTCCCAGCCGTGTCGCGCGGCGAACCGGGCGGCCGCCTCGCCGAGCCGAACCGCCTCGGTGAAGTGGCACCCCGCGCCGGCCGCCGCGGTGAGCCAGCTCATGCACTGCAGGGTCAGCCGGTCGAGGCCGCGCTCCCTGGCGATGCCCAGGGCGCTCCGCAGCTCCGACTCCGCCCGGGCGAGCTGACCCAGCTCGACGTGGACCACGCCCCGGTCGGCCAGGGCGAGAGCCGACAGGTCCGCGCCGTCCAGGTCCCGCGCGGGGATCCGCTCGGCGGAGTCCAGCGCCTCGGACAGTCGGCCGGTCATGCGCGCTCGCTCGCTCCGCGCGACGGCACGCATGACCCGCAGGTGGGCGTCGCGGGGCCGGGGCTCCGCCTGGGCGCTGAGGTCCAGACAGCGACTGCCGCCTGCGACGTCGCCCGCGTCGAGCCCCGCGAGGGCCGCGAGCGACAGCAGCGCCGGATCGGTCTCCAGGACCTGAGCGGGCAACCGGTGCAGGAGCCGGCGCAGCACCCGGCCCTGGCCGGACGTCACCAGATGGGGGCCGTGCCGGACCAGCAGTGCCGCTGCGCGGGGCAGATCGGGGGCGGCGAGCGCTTGCCGGACGGCTTCCTCCGGCAACTGGTGGGCGTCGAACCAGTCGATCGCCATCCGGTGCAGCGCCTGGACGTCACCGGGGTGACGGCGGAGCAGCTCGGCGCGGAGGCAGTCCCGCAGGAGGGGGTGGTAGCGGTACCAGGGGGAGCAGGGGCCGAGCCGCACGGTCAGCGCGTTGGCGCGATGGAGCGCATGGAGCGTCGAGGCGGCATCGTCGCCCCCGGTCAGGGCGTCGGCGAGGCCGGCGCACACGCTGTCGCAGACGCTGGTGGCCAGCATGAACTCGCGCTCGGCGAGCGTGCGGCGGGAGAGGACCTCGCCGGCCAGGTAGTCCGCCACATCCTGGTCGTCGCCGCGGAATTCGGCCACTGACCGGCTGGGATCCGGCGCCGACTCCAGCGACAGGGCCGCCAGCCGAAGCCCCGCCGGCCACCCCTCGGTCCGGTCCATGAGCGTCGCCAGATCCCGCCGGGCGAGAGCCACCCCGTGACAGCTTAGCAGCGCCGAGGTCTCCTTGGCGGTGAACCGCAGCGCGTCCGACCGCACCTCGTGCAGATGGCCTGCCAGCCGCATCCGGTACAGCGGCAGCGCCGGATCGGAGCGGGAGGTCAGGACCAACCGCAGCCAGGCGGGTTGGTAGCGCAGCAGGTGTTCGACGCTGCTCAGGACAGCCCTGCCGTGCAGCTCCTCCACGTTGTCGAGCACGAGCGTGACCGGAACGCGCGGTGCCGGCTCCCCTCCGGCCCGGTCGGCGTGCGGTGTCCGCCGGAGCCCGGGGTCCAGCCGGGCCAGGGAGGACAGCGCCGCGTCCGGAACCGCCCCGGTTCCCCGCAGCGCGGTCAGCGCCGCCACCCACAGGCGCGATGGCTGGTTGTCCTCCCGCCCAAGGCGAACCCACGCCACCGGGGGGTCGGCCCCCCGGGCCCACGAGGTGAGCAGTGTGGTCTTGCCGTAGCCCGCGGGCGCACACACCAGTGTCACCGGGTGGCCGGCGCCCACATCGAGTGAGGAGTGGAGCCGCTCCCTCGCGACCAGGCAGGTCGGCAGCTCGGGCACCGCGACCTTCTCCGGCGGGACGGGATCCCCTGCGGAGGGCGGGCCTCGTCGCTCACCCATACCGCCAACGTAAGGCCGGGCATGCCACCCCTCAACTCCTGCCCGCGCTTGCGGATTCCGTACAACGGGGGTAGCCGCCGTCACCGCCGTGGACGGGCCGGTGACTCCGGTCGCCGGCACCTGGCGTCAGCCACCCGCGGTGCCCGATTTCACCCGCTCCGGGTGAGGGCACCCGGCCGAGCCGGGCAGAGGCTGGAAACGCACCAGGCTGGAAACACCGAGCGAGAGGGAGCTCCCGCGCCGAGCACGCGCGGGAGCGGCGGGTGACGAACGCGATGGACGGTCTCCAGATCCTTCCCCTGGCCTTCACCATGATGGTCGGGCCCCAGATCATGTCGGCGATCATCTTCGTGACGGTGCCGAGAGCGGTCCGGGTGTCCCTGGCGTTCCTGGCAGGTGTGGCCGTGGCGACCACGGTCGGTGTGGCCATCACCCGGGGGCTCGCCGCACTGCTGGGCGGCGCGGCCGATCTGGGCAGTTCCTCCGACAACGGGTCGGCCGGTCAGATCATCCAGTACGTGCTGGTGGGCCTGCTGGCAGCCGTGATCGTGAAGAACTGGCGGGGCCGAGAGACGATCGAGCCGCCGAAGTGGCTGGGAACGCTGATGACGGCACCCCCGTCCCGGGGATTCAAGGTCGGCCTGCTCGTCATCCTCCTGATGCCGTCCGACATCGCCATCATGCTGACCGTCGGCGTGAACCTCGAACAGAGCGGCGCGAACTTCGCCGAGGCGCTGCCCTTCATCGCACTCACCGTCCTGATCGCGGCGCTGCCGCTGCTGTTGCGGACCCTGTTCCGCAAACGGGCGGAGACAGCCATGCCCCGGATGAGGGACTGGATCAACGGCAACAGCTGGCTGGTCAACATCATCGCGTGCGCGATCTTCATCATTCTCATCCTCGCCGGGTGAGGCGCCGGCGCCATGACGAGCGGATCCTGAAAGGCGAAAGGACGGGAGGAGAATCATGGACTCTGTCTACATCGCCTACGACTACCCGGTGCTGGGCGCCTTCTGGACCATTATGTGGATCTTCCTATGGGTCCTGTGGCTGATGTTGCTGTTCCGGATCATCTCCGACATCTTCCGCGACCACGAAATGAGCGGGGGCGGAAAGGCGGGGTGGCTGATATTCGTCATCTTCCTGCCCTTCCTCGGTGTCTTCGTGTATCTGATCGCGCGCGGCCAGGGCATGGGCAGGCGCGAGGCCGAGTTCGCCAGACACCAGCGGGAGGAGCTCAACGCCTACATCCGGGAGACCGCCGGCGGCCAGGGGAGCGCGGACGAGCTGGGCAAACTCTCCGAGCTCAGAGCCAGAGGCGATATCACCGAGGTCGAATACGAGCAGGCGAAGCAGAAGCTTCTGAGCTGAGCCCGCCTCCCCAAACGGCTGGGAATCCGCTCAGGACTCCACGAAACGAGGTAGTGCCATGGCTTCAACGACGGGACGCGCCGCGCGTCGCGAATCCGAAAGCCATCCGGCGGCCGGCGGACTTGTGGTGTTCGCCGCCGTCATGCTCGTCATCGCAGGAACCCTGGACATCTTCCGGGGCATCATGGCGATCGCCGAGGACGACGTTTTCGTCACTACGCCCAAATACGTCTTCGAGTTCGATCTGACCGGCTGGGGCTGGGTCCATCTGATCCTCGGCGTGCTGGCCGTGCTCGTGGGCATGAGCCTTTTCAAGGCCACGCTGTGGGCCCGCATCGTGGGAGTGGCCCTGGCCGGGCTGCTGCTGATCTCCAGCTTCCTCTCCCTGCCGTACTACCCGCTCTGGTCGATCATACTGATAGCCCTGTACGCCTTCATCATCTGGGCGTTGTGCGTGGTCCGGCGGGACGACGTGTGAGCCCCGCCTGAACCCGACCGCCGACGCGACGTCAGTCCCCGACGGTCAGGACATCCGCCACCGGGCGGCGCGGCGTGCCGCCGCCCGGGAGGTAGCGGAACCGCCATCAGCGGCAGGGCCCGCTTTGGCTGCCCTGATCGCTCAGGTGTGCGCTCAGCCCTCCTGCTCGGAGGGCTGAAGCAGCGTGGCCGCGTGGTCGGGCACGTACGTCTGCAGGTCTCTGGGCGGCCGCTGATATCCGGTGGAGGCGGGCCGGGGCGGCAGCCGCGGCCGCGGTGGCTCGAGATCGCCGTAGGGCACGGTCGACAGCAGATGGGCGATCATGTTGATCCGCGCCGAGCGCTTGTCGTCGCTTTCCACCACGTACCAGGGCGCCTGGGGGATGTCGGTGCGCGCGAACATCTCGTCCTTCGCTCGCGAGTACGCCTCCCAACGGGTGAAGGACTCCAGATCCATCGCGGAGAGCTTCCAGCGCCGCGTCGGATCGTCCAGCCGTTTGCGGAAGCGCCGCTCCTGTTCGGCGTCGCTCACCGAGAACCAGTACTTGCGCAAGTGGATCCCGTCCTCCACGAGCATCCGCTCCACGACGGGGCACTGACGCAGGAAGCGCTGGTGCTCCTCGGAGGTGCAGAAGCCCATGACGCGCTCGACGCCGGCCCGGTTGTACCAGCTGCGGTCGAACAGCACGATCTCTCCCGCGGCCGGAAGCTGCTCGACGTACCGCTGGAAGTACCACTGGGTGCGCTCGCGCTCGGTGGGCACCGGCAGGGCGACGACGCGGGCGACGCGCGGGTTCAGGCGCGCGGTGACCCGCTTGATCGTGCCGCCCTTCCCCGCGGCGTCACGCCCCTCGAAGACCACCACCAGCCGTTCGCCCTCGGCCCGCACCCACTCCTGGAGCTTGACCAGCTCGATCTGGAGGCGGAACAGCTCGTCGTCGTACACCGACCGGGGCAGCCGGCGAGGAGCGCCGCCGCCCGAGCCTTTCCTTTTCGGCATCCTGCTCGCCTCCCGCTGCTCTCCGCCGGGCGCACGCGAAGCCTTCGAGTGCCCCGCCTGGCGCCGGTGAAAACGGCGGGAATTGACCCCGCCGGCCCAGATGATCATGCTGGGCGGATGACGAGCAGGCGGAGCACGGCGGACGTCCTGGACGGAGCCCTCCAGGTGCGCCGGGCCGCGCTCCACGCCGTCCAGGGGGCCACCGGCCCCGACGGCGTCCTGGCCGCGCTCCGGGAAGTGATCGACTACGCCCATGCCTCGCTCTCCCAGTGGGATCCGCTGCTCCGCCGCCACCGCACGCTGGCCGGCTGCTACCCCGGCGAGGTCACGGGCTACATCGAGCGGCGGCTGCACGACGATCCGGTCTTCGCGCTGATGCGGGGGAGTGGGGACGGCACTTGGTGGCTGCGGGACGTGCCCGCGCGGCTACGGCTGACCTCGCCGGGCTTCCGCGAGGTGCTGGAGCCCCGGGGCATCGAGGACGGCGTCACGCAGTGCCTGTTCGCCCCGGACGGCCGGTACGTCGGCGTGCTCAACGTGAGCGTGACCCGACCGCGCGGCGCGGACGATCCGGCCCGGGCCGTGATGGCCCTGCTCACCGAGTGCATGGCGGCGGTCGCGGACCCGGTGCGGCAGCCCGTGCCGCCCGGGGCCGGCCGGACCGCGGGCCAGGCGTGTGTGGTCGCGATCCCGGACGCCGAGGACGGTGCCCCGGTGCCGGTCAGCGGGCCGGTGCCGCCCGAGTTCGCCGATCCGGACTCGCCGCCGGCCCGTCTGGTGCGGCACGTCCTGGCGCGGCGGGTGCTGCCCGCCACGGTCGTCGTCCCCTGCGGCAAGGATCTGCTCGAACTCCGGATGACCCGTCAGGACGGCTCGGCCGTCGTCGTCTGCCGCCCGGTCGCCCGCCCCGCCGGGCTCTCCCCGCGCGAACTCGATGTGCTGGCCGAACTCACCCATGGGCGCACCAACCGCGAGATCGCCGGCCGACTCTTCGTCAGCGTCCGCACCGTCGCGACCCACATCGAGCACATCCTGGCCAAGCTCGGCGTCCCCAACCGCGCGGCGGCCGCCGGCCGCGCCGCCGCCTGGGGCCTGGAACCCCCGCCCTGACCGGTCGGCGGCGGCCCCTCACCCAGGCTCGGGCGCGGACCAACCGCCCGGCGGGGCGGCCAGATCGCCCAGATCGCCCAGAGCGTTCAGGACGCGGGAGAGTGGCAGGGGCCCGGCCAGGTCGCGGGTGGCCCGCAGATCGTCGAAGCACGGGTCGCACAGCGCGTAACGGATGCGGAGCCCGAGGTCACGGACGGTCAGGTCGGCATGGCCGCATTCATCGCATGCCGCCGCATCGGGGCGGTCGCCGGTGTCCCCCACATCCACGATGGTGCGGTGTGCCGCTCAGCCGTGGCTAGGGCGCCTCGGGCCGCGGTACCGCCCTGGGGTACACGGAGCCCGGTAATCACAGGCCAAGACCCATCCGATTCCGCCCGATTGCCGCATACGCGTGCGTGACCTGATAATTGCCGCTATGGACGATATATCGATTGCTTGCATCACCGGCTTCGGCGTGGCTCTTCCATCGATATCCCAGTCCCAGGCGGAGATCCCTGGCTTCCTGCCGGACGACCACCCCAAGAAGCCCTTTCTGGAGAAGGTCATCGCCCACTCCGGCATCGAACGTCGCTACCTGGCGGTCGACCCGATCGCGGAAGACGTGCGGAACTGGTCCACCGGCGTGCGGATGCGCCGCCATCTCGTCGAGGCCCTGCCGCTGAGCAAGGACGCCATCGCCACCGCTCTCGGCCGCACCTCCCTGGACGCCTCCGACATCGGGCTGCTGTGCCTGGTGTCGTCAACCGGCTACGCGACGCCGGGCATCGACACCGGCATCGCCCGGGACTTCGGCATGGGTCCGGACACCAAGCGCCTGGCGGTGGGGCACATGGGCTGCTTCGCCGCGCTCCCCGCCCTGGAGACATGCTCGCACTTCGTGCGGTGCAACGGGCGGCCCGCGCTGATGCTCAACGTCGAACTCTCGTCCCTGCACCTCCAACCGCCGCCGTACGACAACCAGCAGGTCGTGGTGAGCTCGCTGTTCGCCGACGCGGCCGTGGCGACCGTCGTCCAGCCCGGCCGGCACCACGTCGGCTGGGGGCTGGACGTCCTCGACGTCACCGCCCGCACCGACGCCGAGCACGAGGACTACATGACGTGGATGGTCACCGACCAGGGGTTCCGGATGACCCTCTCCCCGAAGGTGCCCACCGTGCTGGCCGACCATCTACCCGCCATGGTGCGCGAGATGCTGGCCCAGCACGGGCTGGACGTCTCCGATGTGTCCTGGTGGGCGGTGCACCCGGGAGGGCCCGCCATCATCGACACCGCCGTGAACGGCCTGCACCTCACCCCGGTCGACGTCGCCGTCTCCCGGCAGGTGCTCAACGACTACGGCAACTGCGCCTCGGCGGGCGTGCTCATGGTGATGGAAGCCCTGCAGAACGCCGCGCCGCTGGAGGTGGGCAAGTACGGCGTCGCCATGGCCTTCGGCCCCGGGCTGACCATCTACGCCGCCCTGGTGCGCGGCGCCTGACCCGCCCGGTCACCACCACCGCCGCGCGCCCGCCGGAGGCGGGTGAGCATCCGCGCCGAGGGCGCGCGACGGCTTCCGGGTGGCCATGGAATCAGACCGCGAGATTCGGTCACGTCCGACGGGTTCCGGACAGGGGCGGGGAGACTCTAGTCTCATGTGAAATGTCACATGCCACATTTCTGGAGTCCTAGAATGCCCCATTTCCGGAGTACGAGAGTCGAACACCACCAGGAGAGCACCCCGCCCACAACGGCGGGCACCGCCCCGGGAACGGCCCATTCCGGGCGACGGGCCTGGTCGGCCGGGGTGGCGACGGCCCTCTTCGGGGCGCTGCTGTGCGTCCCCGCCGCCGAGGCCGCGCCCGCCCCCGTTCCGTCGGCCGCGCCTTCGTCCGCCGGCAGCCCGTCCGCCTGCGCCCTGCCCGGCAAGACCGGCTGGACGGACGAGGGCCATGACGTGGACCGCTCGGTCTTCCAGCGATCCACCGGGACCAAGAAGGTCGGGATGATCTTCGTGGACTTCCCCGACGCCCCCGCCACCGAGACCCCCGCCCAGGACGCGGCGCAGATCACCCCCGGCGCCGACTGGCTGCGGCACGCCTCGTACGGCAAGACGCGGCTGTCCATCACCCAGCACCAGCAGTGGGTTCGGATGCCGCACAACTCCACCGACTACGGCTTCGCACGCGGGCTGAGCCACGAGACGCACGAGGCGTACATCAAGGACGCGGTGGCCGCCGCCGACCCGGACGTGGACTTCTCCCAGTACGACATGGTCTACGTCGTGCCGACGAGGAACGCGTCGGCCATCCCCTTCACCCCCACCTACATCTACGACCCGGGCACCGAGGGCGTGGTCGCCGACGGCCACCGGCTGAAGTGGGCGGTGACCTTCGGTCAGGACATGTGGCACTGGGGGCCCAAGCTGGTCGCCCACGAGACCGCGCACACCTTCGGCCTGCCCGACCTCTACGCCTTCGAGCCGGGCAGCGACGGCCACCGCTTCGTCGGCGGCTGGGACGTGATGGGCCTGATCGGCGGGGCCGGGCCGCAGTACTTCGCCTGGCAGTCGTGGAAGCTCGGCTGGACCGCCGACGACCAGGTGGTCTGCCGGGCGTCGGCCGGCAGGGACACCGTCCGCCTCACCGCGGTGGAGTACGGCAGCGGCACCAAGATGGCCGTGATCCGCACCGGAGCGACCACCGCCTATGTCGTCGAGTCCCGGCGGAAGGTCCAGGGCGACAGCGGCCTGTGCGCCACCGGGGCCCTGGTCTACAAGGTCGACTCCTCCGTCGAGACCGGCTACGGCCCGATCCGGGTGATGGACGCCCACCCCGACGCCACCCCGGCGAGCGGCTGCCGTCCGCTGGACGACGCCCCCTACCGGGCAGGTGAGACGTTCACCGACCCCGCCGCGGGGGTGAAGATCAAGGTGCTGGACGCCGACGGATCCGGCGACACCGTCCGCATCACCAAGTCCTGACGGCCTGCCGGAAACGCGGAAACGGTTGTGCCCTGGGTCCCCCTGTGGATCCAGGGCACAACCGCGCTCAGGCCGCCTCGGGGAAGTGGCAGGCGACCTGTCGCGCCTCACCGGCGCCGGCGATGCGGAGCAGCGGCGCCTCGGTGCGGCAGATCTGCTGCGCCTTGGGGCAGCGCGGATGGAAGGTGCAGCCGGGCGGGGGAGCGGCCGGGCTGGGCGGGTCGCCGAGGAGCGTGATCCGCTCCCGGGTCCGCTCGGCGACCGGATCGGGCAACGGCACGGCGGAGAGCAGCGCACGGGTGTAGGGATGGGCGGGGTCGGTGTACACCTGCTCCTTGTCGCCGATCTCGACGATCCGCCCCAGGTACATCACGGCCACCCGGTCGCACACCCGCTTGACCACCGACAGGTCGTGCGCGATGAAGAGATAGGCGAGCCCCAGCTCACGCTGGAGCCGTTCCATCAGGTTGACGATCTGGGCCTGTACCGAGACGTCCAGGGCCGAGACCGGCTCGTCGGCGACGATCAGGCGGGGGCTGGTGGCCAGGGCGCGGGCGATGCCGATGCGCTGTGCCTGTCCGCCGGAGAACTCGTGCGGGTAGCGGTCGATGTGCTCGGGGATGAGCCCGACCAGCTCCATCAGCTCGGTGGCCCGCTTGCGCGCGTCCGTCTGCGAACTCCCGCGCACCAGCAGGGGGTCGGCGATGATCCTGGCCACGGTCTGGCGCGGGTTGAGGGAGGAGTGCGGGTCCTGGAAGACCATCTGCAGGTCCTTGCGGAGCGGCTTGAGCGCGCGCTGCGACAGATGGCTGATGTCGTGTCCGTCGAAGGCGATGGAGCCGGCGGTGGGTTCCAGGAGCCGGACGATCATGCGGCCGGTGGTGGACTTGCCGCATCCGGACTCGCCGACCAGGCCCAGGGTCTCACCCGCCGCCACCTGGAAGCTGATGCCGTCGACGGCGCGGACGGGGGCCGAGCGTGCCCGCTTGCCCGGGAAGGCCATGGTCACGTTCCGCAGGGAGAGCAGGGGTTCGGTGAGGGGAGTCATGAGGCGACGCCTTCGTGCAAGGGGAGATGGCAGGCGACCGGGTGACCGATGGGGCCGCCGAACAAGGGACGCTCGTGTCCGCAGCGGGACCGCTCGTCGTCCGAGGCGGTCGCCAGCCTCGGACAGCGGGGCGCGAACGCGCAGCCGGGGGCAGGGACCAGCAGGGACGGCGGGGTGCCGGGGATGGCCCGCAGCGGCTCGTCGTCCCGGTCGTCCAGGCGGGGGAGGGAGTCGAGCAGGCCGCGGGTGTAGGGGTGGGACGGGGTCGCGAACAGCGAGTCCACCGGCGCCTGTTCCGCGGCCCGGCCGCCGTACATCACCAGGACGTCGTGGGCGACCCGGGCCACCACCCCCAGATCGTGCGTGATCATGACGACGGCGAGCCCCCGGTCCTGCTGGAGCCGGGCGATCAGCTCCAGGATCTGGGCCTGGACGGTGACGTCCAGCGCCGTGGTCGGCTCGTCGGCGATGAGCAGCTCCGGCTCGCAGGCCAGCGCCATGGCGATCATCACGCGCTGCCGCATGCCGCCGGAGAACTGGTGCGGGTACTCGCCCGCCCGGCGGCGCGGCTCGGGGATGCCGACCTCGGCGAGCGCCTCGACGGCCCGCTCGTGGGCGGCCTTGCGGCGGGAGCGGAAGTGGACCCGGTGGTGTTCGGCGATCTGCTCGCCCACCGTGTAGTACGGGTGCAGGCTGGAGAGCGGGTCCTGGAAGATCATGGCCATCTTCCGGCCGCGCAGCCGGTTCAGCTCGCGCTCGGAGAGGCCGACCAGCTCCTGCCCGTCGAGGGTGACCGAGCCGGAGATCCGGGCCTGGGTGTGCAGGCCCATCACCGCCATCGAGGTGACGGACTTGCCGGATCCGGACTCGCCGACGATGCCGAGCGTCCGCCCCTGGTGGACGTCGAAACCGAGGGAGTCGACGGCCCGGACCGGGCCGTCCTTCGTCGGGAACGTGACGGTCAGGTCGCGTACGGACAGCAGGGGCGCGGACTTCTCCACCGCGGGGTCGGCCGTCACCGAGTCGGCCATCACAGGGTCGGCCATCAGTACCTCACTCGCGGGTCGACGACGGCGTAGAGCAGGTCGACCGCCAGGTTGGCGACGACGATGAAGGTGGCGGCCAGCAGCGTGACGCCGAGGATGACCGGCTGGTCGCCGCTGGACAGCGCGCCGTAGAAGAGCCGTCCGATGCCGGGGAGCCCGAAGATCGACTCGGTGATCACCGCGCCGGCCAGCAGTCCGCCCAGATCCATGCCGAAGATGGTCAGGATGGGCGTCATGCCCGCCCGCAGGCCGTGTTTGACGACGACGGTGCGGCGCGGCAGGCCCTTGGCCCGGGCGGTTCGGATGTACGGCTCCGCCATCGTCTCGATCATCGAACTGCGGCTCTGCCGGGCGTACATGGCCGCGTACAGGATGGCCAGCGCCAGCCAGGGCAGCAGCAGGTTGGACGCCCAGTCCACGGGGTTGTCGGCGAGCGGCACGTAGCTGGGGTAGGGCAGCAGGCCGGCGGTGCGGATCAGCCCGTAGATCAGCATCATCGAGGTGAAGTAGACCGGCAGCGACGCGGCGGCGACCGCGCCGACCATCAGTACCTTGTCGGTGAGCGTGTCCTTGCGCAGGGCCGCGACGACGCCCGCGGTGAGTCCGAGGGCCAGCCAGATCACCGCGGCGCCGAAGGCGAGCGAGGCGGAGACCGGGAGACGGTCCATCAGCAGGTCCCAGACCGACTCGCTGTTCTCGTAGGAGTAGCCCAGGCACGGGAAGTCGCAGTGCAGCTCGTACTGGCCCGAGCCCATGGTGCGGCCGGTGAAGATGCCGGTGACGAAGTCCATGAACTGCCGCCACAGCGGCTCGTCCAGCCCCATGTGCTCGCGGATCGCCGCCAGCCGCTCGGTGCTGCACGACTTGCCGCAGGCCGCGGCCGCCGGATCGGACGGCAGGACGTAGAAGATGGTGAAGGTGACGGCGGCGATGGCGATCAGGACGCCGATCACACCGAGCAGCCGTCGCCCGATGTAGAGGATCATGTGCGGCTTCCCCTCGGGTCCAGCACGTCCCGCAGCGCGTCGCCGAGCAGCGTGAACGCGAGCACGGTGAGGAAGAGGCAGGTGCTGGGGATGACGAAGTACATGGGGTCGGTGTCGTAGAAGGCGACGCTCTCGGCGATCATCTGGCCCCAGGAGGGGGTGGGCGGCCGGACGCCGACGCCCAGATAACTCAGCGCCGCCTCGGTGGCGATCATGCCGGGGATGATCAGGGTGGTGTACGCGATGACGGGCCCGGCGACGCCCGGGAGGATGTCGCGGGTGAGGATGCGCCAGGGGCTCGATCCGCCGACGCGCGCGGCGTCCACGTACTCGCGGTGCTTCAGCGAGAGGGCCTGGCCGCGCACCACGCGGGCGATGCCGGGCCAGCCGAAGAGCCCGATCACGGCGATCATCAGCACGATCCGGTTGACGTCCCGGGCCACCGACATCATGGCGATCATGAAGATGAGGGAGGGGAAGGACATGGTGAGGTCCATCAGACGGGAGAGCACCGTGTCGGTGCGGCCGCCGAAGTACCCGGCCGCGATCCCGGCCGCCGTGCCGACGACCACCACGATCGCGGTGGCGGCGAAGGCGATGAGCAGCGAGACCTGGGCGCCGTGCACGACACGGGCGAACAGGTCGCGGCCGGTGACGGGTTCGACGCCGAGCCAGTGGTCGGCGGAGACTCCGCCCAGCGGGCCGATCGGCTGCCCGCCCAGATAGGGGTCGACGGCGGTCTTGTCGAACTCCTCGGGGGACCAGCCGCCCAGCCGGCTGAGCAGCGGGGCGGCCACCGCCATGATCGCGAAGAGTGCGATCACGACGAGGGAGATCTTGACGGAGGCGCGGCGGCCCAGCTCCCGGCGGGCGAGCTGCCAGGGGCCGCTGCCCGCCGGGGCCGCCTTGGCGGCCGGGGCGCTTGTGGAGGTGGTGGCCATGGTGGGGGCGCTCCCTCAGCCCTCGCTCTTGGCGGGGTCCTTGAGGCCGACCGAGGCGTAGTCGATCTGGCCGCCGAAGGAGGTCTGCCCGTACGCGCCCGCGATGTTGGTGCCCACCACCAGCGGCCAGCGGCGGACCAGGACCGGGACGGCCGGGGCCTTGGCGAGGATCTCACCGTCCAGCTGCTGCCAGGCGGTGGCCGCCTTCTTGGCGTCGGTCATGGCGGCGATCTCGTCCATCCGCTTCATGGTCGCCTCGTCGCGGAAGAGCGAGTGGTTGCCGGAGTTGCCCTTCTCCTTGATGTAGCGGCCGTCGAAGACGAAGGGCAGGAAGGTGGAGCCGGACGGGTAGTCCGGGCACCAGCCGGTGTACACCAGGTCGGTGCGGTTGGTGGTGTCGCCGATGGTGGCGTAGAAGGCCGACGGGTCGACCGTCTCGATGGTGACCTTGATACCGGCCTTGCCGAGCGCCTGCTGGATCGCCTCGGCCCGCCCCTTGTCGCCGTTGGAGACGGTCATCTTGGTGGAGAAGCCGCCCTCCTTGCCGGCCTCCTTCAGCAGCTGCTTGGCCTTGTCCACATCCCCGGTGGCGGGGATCTTCAGGGTGTCGGGCTGCTTGCCGTCGAAGAGGGTGGCCGGCATGTAGGCGGTGGACGGGTCGTTGAAGGCGGGGCCGCCGGAGGAGGTCATCACGACCTCCTTGTCCAGGGCGTACTGCACGGCCTGACGGACCTTGACGTTGTCGAACGGGGCCCGGCCGGTGTGCATCTGGATCATGTCGGTGCAGTTGGTCGACTCGGCGAGCAGCCGCTTGCGCACCTCCGCCTTGGGCAGCACCTTGGCCGCGCTCTCCGGGCGCAGCGCGCCCCAGGAGACGGCGGAGGCGTCCGTGCCCTGGCTGGCGATCAGCCGGTCGTCGATCTGGTTCTGCTTGAGCCCCATCACCATGACCAGCTTGTCCGGGTAGGCCTTGCGCACCTCGTCGGTCCCCGGGTCCCAGTGGGTGTTGCGGACCAGCACGAGCTTCTTGTTGCGCTGGTAGGAGTCGATCTTGTACGGGCCCGAGGAGAACGGCCGGTTGTCGTAACGGGGCCCGGTGTCCTTGTCCTTGGGCACCGGCGCGAAGGTGGGCATGACCGTGGCGTTGGCGAACTCGGCGAAGGGCTTGCGCAGTTCGAAGACGATGGTGTGGTCGTTAGGCGTCTTGATGGAGTCCAGGTGCTCGCCCTCCGCCGGCCCCTTGTACCCCTTGACACCCTTGAGGTAGCGGGCCGCGTAGTCGGCGCCGCCGGGCAGGTCCGGGGAGAACGACCGCTCGACGTTGTACTTGATGTCCTGCGCGGTGACCGGCGTCCCGTCCTCGTACTTGATCCCCTTCTTGAGGTGGAAGGTCCAGGTCTTCGCGCCGTTGGAGGAGGTGCCGAGGTCGGTCGCCAGGTCCGGGACCAGCTCCCCGCCGCCGGTCCCGGGGGCCGCCTTGTACGTCACCAGGGTGCGGTACAGCGTCCGGGTGCCGAACTCCATGGCGTTCACGACCCAGTTGCGGGCCGGGTCCAGGTGCTCGAAGTCCTGGTTGGACAGGACGGTGAGGGTGCCGCCCTTCTGCGGGGTGCCCCCGATCACCGCACCGAGGTTGGTGGTGGCCGGGTTCTTGCCGCCGTCTCTGTGCTTCCCCCCGCCGCTGGAACAGCCGGCCGCGCCGAGGGCGAGAGCGGCCACCACGGTGGTGGCGAGGGCGGTACACGTGCGCTTGTTCATCTTCGTGGTCACTCCGTGAACGCTCGGGCAGCCCGGGGGGCACCCCCGGATGCGGCCTGGGGGGAGGGCTGAAATGTGACCCGTAACATAGTAATGTGAAATTGCACTGACAAGGTGCCAGCGACTCCGTTACCCACCTGTGTCCCAGGAGGAGCCCTCAATGAGCGACCCCGCCGTCCCGGCATTCCGGACGCAAAGCCACGATCTGCCCCCTTCGCCCGAGTTCGAGGCCTTCATGGCGGGCGACTGGGCGGCCACCCCGCTGCCCGCCGACATCCGGCTGTCCGTCGCGGACCTCGCGGCCGGCCGCCGGGCCAAGCTGTCCGCGCGCTTCCCGGGGGAGCGGCTGATCATCCCCGCCGGTGAGCTGCGGGTCCGGTCCAACGACTGCGACTACCGCTTCCGGCCGCACAGCGCCTACGCCTGGCTCACCGGGCTGACCGGCGAGGACCAGGCCGGCCATGTGCTGGTCCTGGAGCCGGACGGCCCGCACCGGCACGAGGCCGTGCTCTACGTCCGGCCGCGCTCCCCGCGCACCGGGGCGGAGTTCTACCGGGACCGCCGCTACGGCGAGTTCTGGGTCGGCCGGCGCCCGGATCTCGGCGAGGCCGAGCGGATGACCGGCATCCGCTGTGCCCACCTGGAGACCCTCCGGCAGCCGGTGCCCGGACGCGACGCCTCGCTGGACGCCGAACTCGCCACCGTCCTCAGCGAGCTGCGGCTGGTCAAGGACGCCTGGGAGGTCGAGCAGCTCCAGCTGGCCGTGGACCACACCACGGCCGGCTTCGAGGACGTCGTCCGCGCGCTGCCCCGCGCCCTCGCCCATCCGCGCGGTGAGCGCTGGATCGAGGGCGTCTTCGGCCTGCGGGCCCGCGCCGAGGGCAACGGCCTGGGGTACGAGACGATCGCCGCGTCCGGCGCCCACGCCTGCGTGCTGCACTGGATACGCAACGACGGGCCGCTGGACGCGCGGGAGATGCTGCTGCTCGACGCGGGCGTGGAGACCGACACCCTCTACACCGCCGACATCACCCGCACCCTCCCGCTGTCCGGGCGCTTCACCTCCGCCCAGCGCCAGGTCTACGAACTCGTCCTCGCCGCCCAGGAGGCGGGCATCGCCGCGCTGAAGCCGGGGGCCAGCTTCCGCGACTTCCACCGCGCCGGGATGCGGGTGATCGCGGAAGGGCTGGCCGAGTGGGGCGTGCTGGGCAGCGCCGAAGGCGACTTCTACCGCCGCTACACGCTCTGCAGCAGCGGGCACATGCTCGGCCTGGACGTCCACGACTGCGCCCAGGCGCGCGCCGACGCCTACCTGGACGGCGTGCTGGAGGAGGGGCAGGTGCTCACCGTAGAGCCGGGGCTCTACCTCCAGCCCGACGACGAGACGCTCCCGGTCGAGCTGCGCGGCATGGGTGTGCGGATCGAGGATGATCTGGTCATCACCGCGGACGGGGCACGGCTGATGTCCTCCGCGCTGCCGCGCACGCCGGACGCGATCGAGGAGTGGATGGGCGCGCTCGCGGAAGACTGATTCGCGTCGCTCTTGGCAAGCAGCAGTGCAATGTGAAATGTTACTGCTGTGCCCACGAGAAATCCGGACGTCATCGTCGTCGGAGCCGGCGTGGTCGGCGCGGCCTGCGCCTACTACGCCGCCCGCTCCGGCCTGACCGTCACCGTGCTCGACCGCGGCCCCGTCGCGGGCGGGACCACCGGCGCCGGCGAGGGAAACCTGCTCGTCTCCGACAAGGAGCCGGGCCCCGAGCTGGAGCTCGCCCTGCTCTCCGCCGGGCTGTGGCGGGAGCTGGCCGACCTCCTCCCGCCGGAGATCGAGTACGAGAGCAAGGGCGGCCTGGTCGTCGCCTCCCAGGCGGCCGGCATGGACGCCCTGCGAGCCTTCGCGGCGCGCCAGCGCACGGCGGGGGTCACGGCGGACGAGGTCCCCGCCGACCGGCTGCACGACCTGGAGCCGCACCTGGCCCCCGGCCTGGCCGGCGGCTTCCACTACCCGCAGGACGCCCAGATACAGCCCGCCCTCGCCGCGGCCCATCTGCTGCGTGCCTCAGGAGCCCGGCTCCGCCTCGGCGAGGAGGTCACCGGGATCCTGACCGGCGACTTCGGCCAGGTGCTGGGCGTGCGGACCACCACCGGCACCCTGCACGCCCCGTACGTGGTGAACGCGGCCGGCACCTGGGGCGGCGAGCTGGCCCGGCTCGCCGGCGTCGAGCTCCCCGTCCTGCCCCGCCGCGGCTTCGTCCTGGTCACCGAACCGCTGCCGCGCGTGGTGCGGCACAAGGTGTACGCCGCGGACTACGTCGCCGACGTGGCGAGCGGTTCGGCCGCCCTGCAGACCTCGGCGGTGGTCGAAGGCACCCCCGCGGGCCCGGTCCTCATCGGCGCCAGCCGCGAGCGGGTGGGTTTCGACCGCACTTTCTCGACCGAGGTGGTGCGCCGCCTGGCGGCGCAGGCCACCGCCCTCTTCCCGGTCCTCGCCGGGGTGCGGGCGATGCGGACCTACGCCGGCTTCCGTCCGTACCTGCCCGACCACCTGCCCGCCATCGGGCCCGACCCGCGGGTGCCCGGACTGCTGCACGCCTGCGGCCATGAAGGCGCCGGGATCGGACTCGCCCCGGCCACCGGGCTGCTCATCGCCCGGCAGCTGACGGGCGAGGAGCAGCCCATGGACGCGGCCCCCTTCACCCCGGGCCGCTTCCCGGCCGCGCCCGCGGCGTAGGCAATCCCCCACACACACGACCTGACCTCAGCCCAAATCCCGTGAGAGGAGGCCCGCCGTGGCCCGCACCCCCGCCGAGCTGGTCGGGGCAGAACCCGACCCGCCGTTCGAGATCACCGTCGACGGCCGCACGGTCACCGCCCTGCCGGGGCAGTCCATCGCCGCCGCGCTGTGGGGCGCGGGCATCCTCGCCTGGCGCACCACCCGGACCGGCGGCCGTCCGCGCGGCGCCTTCTGCGGCATCGGACAGTGCTTCGACTGCCTCGCCACGGTCAACGGCCGGCCCAACAGGCGAGCCTGCCTGGTCCCCGCCCAGCCCGGCGACGCGATCACCACCCAGGAAGGACACGGCCATGCCGACCTCGGCGTCTGAGTGTTACGACCTGGCGGTGATCGGCGCGGGCGCCGCCGGGCTCGCCGGTGCCGTCACCGCCGGCGAACTCGGCCTGTCCGTCGCCCTGCTGGACTCCTCCGCGCAGCCCGGCGGCCAGTTCTACCGCCACCCCGCCCGAAGCCTCGGCGCGGCACGCCCGCAGGCCCTGCACCATGAGTGGTCCGCCTTCGCGGACCTGCGGCAACGCCTGGCCACCAGCGACATCACCCATCTCCTCGGCCACCACGTCTGGACCGTCACCCGGGACAGCGCGGAAGGTGACCAGAGCGCGGCGAGCGGCGGGAGCGGCGAGAGCAGCGGCGGCGGGCAGGACCCGGACGCCGGGACCTGGACGGTGCACGCCCTCACCGGCGCCGACGGCGACGAGGAGCGGCCGGTGCGCGTACGGGCCCGCGCCATCCTCCTCGCGACCGGCGCCTATGAGCGCCAGCTGCCCTTCCCCGGCTGGACCCTGCCCGGCGTGGTGGGCGCCGGGGGCGCGCAGGCGATGCTCAAGTCCGGGCTGGTGCTGCCCGGCAGGCGGGTCGTCGTCGCGGGCAGCGGGCCGCTGCTGCTCGCCGTCGCCTCCTCGCTCACCGCCGCCGGGGCGCGTGTCCCGGCCGTGGTCGAAGCGTCCGGCTACCTCCGCTACGCCCGCCACCCGCGCGCGCTGGCCGCCAACCCGCACAAGATGATCGAGGCCGTGGTGCACGGCTCGGCCCTGCTGCGCCACCGGGTGCCGCTGCGCACCCGCAGCGCGGTGACCGCGGTGCACGGCACCGATCGGGTGGAGGCGGTCACCGTCTCCCGGATCGACCGGGAGTGGCGGCCCGTGCCCGGTACCGAGCGCCGCGTCGACTGCGACGCGCTGGCGGTGGGCCATGGGCTGGCCCCGCAGATCGAGCTGGTCACCGGGCTCGGCTGCGCCACCCGGCCGACCGCCGACGGCACCCACGCCCTCGTCCTGGACGACCTCCAGGCGACCTCGGTGCCGGGTATCTGGGCCGCGGGCGAGACCGGCGGCATCGGCGGCGCCCGACTCGCCCGCACCGAGGGCGAACTGGCGGGCCTGGCGGTGGCCGCCCGGCTGACCGGCCGGCCCGGGCTCGCCGCCGACGGGCGCGTGCGACGGCTGGTCCGCGGCCGCGACCGGATGCGCGCCTTCGCCGACGCCATGGCCGTCGCCCACGCGCCCGGCCCCGGCTGGCCGAGGTGGCTGGAGGAGGACACCGATGTGTGCCGCTGCGAGGAGGTGACCGCGGGCCGCATCCGAGAGGCGGTGTGCGACCTGGGGGCCCGCGACGCACGGACCGTCAAACTCCTCACCCGGGCGGGCATGGGCTGGTGCCAGGGCCGCGTCTGCGGCGCGGCGGTGGCCTGCCTCGCGGCGGGTGAGGGCGGGGCGGTGCCGCCGTCCGCCGAGCGCCGGCCGTTCGCCGTGCCCGTTCCGCTCGGGGCGCTCGCCTCGCTCGACGAGCCCGGATCCGCCGAGGGCGCCGAGCCCACCCGGCCCACTGACGCCGGCGACCCGGACGCGGCCGGCCGGTCCGAGGCCTGACGAGCCACGCCGACAAGCCACGCCGAAAAGCCACACCCCACCAAGCCACACCCAACAAGCCACGCCGACAGGGCGCGCACTCTTGCGGGTTGCGCGCAACTCTCAATAAAATGTCACACACCATAGAAGGGTTGACCGGCATGACCGCCACCACCTGGAACACCGCCCGCCCCTGGCGAGGCATCATGGTCGCCACCGCGCTCCCGCTGCGCGAGGACCTCTCCGTCGACTACGACGCCTACGCCGAGCACGTCCGCTGGCTCATCGCCAATGGCTGCGACGGCGTGGTGCCCAACGGCTCGCTCGGCGAGTACCAGACCCTCACCGACGCCGAGCGCGCGCAGGTGGTCCGCACCGCCGTCGAGGCGGCCGGCGACGGCGCGCGGGTGATGCCCGGAGTCGCCGCGTACGGCAGCGCGGAGTCCCGCCGCTGGGCCGAGCAGGCCGCCGAGGCGGGCTGCGGCTCCGTCCTGCTGCTGCCGCCGAACGGCTTCCGCGCCGACGCAGCAGCCGTCCGCGCCCACTACGCCGAGGTCGCCCGGGCCGGGGTGCCGGTCGTGGCGTACAACAACCCCATCGACACCAAGGTCGACCTGACTCCGGCCCTGCTCGCCCAGATCCACGGCGAGGGAAACATCGTCGCGGTCAAGGAGTTCAGCGGAGACGTGCGCCGCGCCTACGAGCTGGCGGAGCTCGCCCCGGAGCTGGACCTGCTGATCGGCGCGGACGACGTGCTGCTGGAGCTGGCCATCGCCGGAGCCGTCGGCTGGATCGCCGGATACCCCAACGCCTTCCCCGCCACCTGCGCCGAGCTCTACCACTCCGCGGTCGCCGGGGATCTGGAGACGGCGCTGCCGCTCTACCGCTCGCTGCACTCGCTGCTGCGCTGGGACTCCAAGACGGAGTTCGTGCAGTCCATCAAGCTCTCCATGGACATCGCCGGCCGCCACGGCGGACCCACCCGCCCGCCGCGCTTCCCGCTCACCGGAGAGGTCGAGGCCGGGGTGCGCGCGGCCACCGAGAAGGCCGTCGCCGACGGCCACCACTGACCTTATCGACGCCAAGGATCCCTTGTGCATACTCGCCATGTCTTCCACGCTGTCGACTCGCACACCGAGGGCATGCCCACGCGCGTGATCACCGGTGGCGTCGGGGTCATCCCCGGCGCCACCATGGCGGAGCGCAGGCTCCACTTCATCGAGCACCTGGACCACCTGCGCACCCTGCTGATGTACGAGCCGCGCGGCCACGCCTCCATGAGCGGCGCGATCCTCCAGCCCCCGACCCGCCCCGACGCCGACTACGGCGTGCTCTACATAGAGGTCTCCGGCCTGCTGCCGATGTGCGGCCACGGCACCATCGGGGTGGCCACCGTGCTCGTCGAGACCGGGATGGTGCCGGTCAGCGAGCCGGTCACCACCGTCCGCCTGGACACCCCGGCCGGCCTGGTCTCGGTCGACGTCCACGTCGAGAACGGGGCGGCGAAGGCGGTCACCTTCACCAACGTGCCCGCCTTCTGCGTCGCCCTGGACCGCAAGGTCCAGGTGCCGGGGTACGGGACGGTCACCTACGACCTGGCCTTCGGCGGCAACTTCTACGCCTTCGCCGAGCTGGACGCGCTGGGGCTGCCGTTCGACCGGGCCCGCAAGGACGACATCCTCGCCGCCGGACTGGCGATCATGGACGCCGTCAACGCCTCGCCGGACCGGCCCGTCCACCCCGAGCAGCCGGAGATCGCCGGACTCAAGCACGTCTATCTCGCGGCCCCCGGCTCCGACGGGCGTCGCTCCCGGCATGCCATGGCCATCCATCCGGGCTGGTTCGACCGCTCCCCGTGCGGCACCGGAACCTCCGCGCGGATGGCGCAGCTGCACGCCCGCCGCCAGCTGCCGCTCGGCCAGGACTTCGTCAACGAGTCCTTCATCGGCACCGCGTTCACCGGACGGCTGATCGGCCGGACGGAGGTCGGCGGCCTGCCGGCCGTCGTCCCCACCATCACCGGCCGTGCCTGGATCACCGGCACCGCCCAGTACTTCCTCGACCCGGACGACCCCTTCCCCGGAGGCTTCCTCCTGTGACCGCCGCTGTCTCCACCCTCGAATCACACAATCCGGCCGACCCCTCCGACGTCCTGGTGGCCATCGCGGCGCCCGGGGCCTTCGCCGCGGCGGACGCCGTCGAGCGGGCCCGCGCCGCCCAGACCGGCTGGCTGGCCGGCGGTGCGGCCGCCCGGTCGGCGGCGCTCACCGCGATCGCCGCCGCCGTCGAGGCCGCGGCGGACGAACTGGCCGCCCTCGCCGTGCGCGAGGTGGGCAAGCCGATCGCCGAGGCGCGGGCCGAGGTGGCCCGCACCGCCGCGATCTGGCGCTACTACGCGCAGGCCCCGCTCGACCCCGTCGGCGCCGTCCACGAACCGGCCGGCGGACCGGGGCTGCTGCTGACCCGCCGCCGCCCGCACGGGGTCGCCGGGCTCGTCACCCCCTGGAACTTCCCCTTCGCCATCCCCAGCTGGAAGGCGGCCCCGGCGCTTGCGGTGGGTAACGCGGTCGTGCTCAAGCCCGCGCCCGAGGCCACCGCCTGTGCCCAGCGTCTGGCCGAGATCGTTCAGGGGGCCCTGCCCGAGGGGGTGTTCACCGTCGTCCCCGGCGGTGCCACCGAGGGCAACGCCGTGATCTCCGCCGCCGACGTCGTCTCCTTCACCGGCTCCACGGCCGTGGGCAACGCGGTCGTGCGTACCGCCACCGCCCGGGGCGTCCCGGTCCAGGCCGAGATGGGCGGCCTCAACGCAGCCATCGTGCTGCCCGACGCCGACATCGGCCAGGCCGCCGCGCACCTCGCCGCGGCGATCGCCGGATACGCGGGGCAGAAGTGCACCGCCACCAGCCGGGTGATCGCCGTCGGCGCGGCCCTGGACCCGCTGCGCGAGGCGCTGACCGAGGCGCTCAAGGCGCTCCCGGTGGGCGACCCGGCCGACCCGGCCACCGTGTGCGGGCCGCTCATCAGCGAGCACGCCCGCGAGGAGGCGATTCTGGCGAGCGCCGGGCTGTGCGCGCTCACCGGCGGCGGCCACCCGGACGGCCCCGGCTGGTACGCCGCCCCGACCCTGGTCGAGAAGGTGCCGGAGGGCCACCGGCTGCTGGGCGAGGAGGTCTTCGGGCCCATCGCGGCCCTGCTGCCCGCCGCCGACCTGGCCCAGGCCGTAACGATCACCAACAGCGTCCCCTACGGGCTGGTGACCTCGGTCCACACCACCGACCTCGACACGGCGCTGCGCGGACTCGACGCCCTCGACACCGGCATGATCCGCGTCAACGCCCCCTCCACCGGGGTCGACTTCCATCTGCCGTTCGGCGGCTCCAAGGCGTCCAGCCACGGCCCGCGCGAACAGGGCCGTGCCGCACTGGAGTTCTACACCTCGTCCCGCACTTACACCCTGGCACCTGCGAAAACAACGTGACATTGTACGCTGGTGATCCGCTCGGTACGAAGGGAACACCACGGCGATGGCCCACCTGAAGCAGCGCAACCTCGTCACCACCAGGGAGCGGTTGCGCGACCAGGTCGCCCACGCCCTGCGAGCCGCCCTGATCTCCGGCGAACTGCGCCCGGGTGAGGTCTACTCGGCGCCCGGTCTCGCGGAGGACTTCGGAATCTCCGCGACACCGGTGCGCGAGGCGATGCTCGACCTGGCCCGCGAGGGCCTGGTCGAGCCCGTCCGGAACAAGGGCTTCCGGGTCACCGAGGTCAATGAGCGCGATCTCGACCAGTACACCGAGATCCGCACCCTGATCGAGGTCCCGGTGGTCGGCCGGATCACCCGCAGCGCCTCCCGCGAGGAGCTGGAGGTGCTCCGCCCGGTCGCCGAGGAGATCGTGCGCGCCGCCCGCGAGCACGATCTGATCGGATACCTGGAGGCCGACCGCCAGTTCCACCTGTCGCTGCTCGCCCTCTCCGGGAACCAGCGCCTGGTGGAGACCGTCGGCGATCTGCGCAAGCGTTCCCGCCTGTACGGACTCACCGCGCTGGACGAGCGCGGCGAGCTGATCCCCTCGGCCGAGGAACACCTCGAACTCCTCGACCTGATGCTGGCCGGTGACGCCGAGGGTGCCGAGCGGTGCATGGCCCGGCACCTGGGCCACGTCCGCTCGCTGTGGGCCAAGGGCGGTGGCGAGGCCCCGGCCGGGCGGCGGCCGGGAGGAAAGCCGGGCGCCACCCGCTGAACCACGCACCCGCCAGGTCGCGGATCGGGCGACCGCCGCGGATCAGGCGACTCCGGACGGGCGGAACTGGACGCTGATCCGCGGCCCCACCGGCTTGGCCGTCTTGGGCACCGCGTGATCCCAGGTGCGCTGGCACGAACCGCCCATCACCAGCAGATCGCCGTGGCCGAGCATCCGCCGGAGTGTTCCGCCGTGGCCCTGCCGCGGCCGCAGGGCCAGTAGCCGGGGTTCGCCGAGGGAGACGATGGCGACCATGGTGTCCTCCCGGCCGCCCCGGCCGATCCGGTCGCCGTGCCAGGCCACGCTGTCCCTGCCGTCCCGGTACAGGCACAGGCCCGCGGTACGGAACGGTTCCCCCAGCTCGGCGGCGTAGTGCGCGCTGAGCGCGGCGCGCGCCCGGGTCAGCGCCGGGTGGGGGAGGGGCTCGTCCTGCCGGTAGTAGGCCAGCAGCCGGGGCACGTCCACCACCCGGTCGTACATCATCCGCCGCTCCTCGTGCCACGGCACCTGCGCCACCAGCTGCTCGAACAGCTCGTCCGCGCCGGTCAGCCAGCCGGGCAGCACATCGATCCACGCGCCCAGGCCCAGTACGGTGCGCCGCAGGCCGTCGAGCGGGCGCAGCGCGATGTCGCTGTCCCCGTCGAGGAGTGAAGCCTGCAAGTGGATGGTCATGGGGTCAGAATACGCCTCGTTCGAATATGTGAGCGAATTTTCTCGGGCGGCGCGCAGCCCTCGCGCCGGCCTCGCTCCGGCCGGCCGGGCGTGCGGCCGATCGGGGTCCGGCGGCTGCGGCTTCGCCCCGTACGACGAGCCGGAGTGCGCCGGAGCGCCTTAGGCTGAGCACCGGGTGACCTGCGACCGGTCGTGAAGGAGGGGGCCCGAGGAAGGGGTGGCCGTGCCGCTGAGTGCGGACGATCCGCGGTCCGTCGGTGACTACCGGCTGCTGGACCGGCTGGGTTCAGGCGGAATGGGCGTGGTGTACCTGGGGCGCTCGTCCTCAGGCAGGCAGGTCGCCGTGAAGGTGATCCACGCCCAGTTCGTCCAGGACGTCGAGTTCCGCACCCGCTTCCGGCAGGAGGTGGCCGCGGCGAGGCAGGTCAGCGGGGCGTTCACCGCGCCGGTGGTGGACGCCGACCCGGACGCGACACGGCCGTGGATGGCGACCCTGTACGTCTCCGGGCCCACCCTGGCCGAGCGGCTGTCGCGGCAGGGGCCGCTGGAGGCGGCCGAGCTGCGGCAGCTGGCGCTGGGATTGGCCGAGGCGCTGCACGACATCCACCGGGCCGGGGTGGTCCACCGCGATCTGAAGCCCGCGAACGTGCTGATGGCCGAGGACGGCCCGCGCGTCATCGACTTCGGTATCTCCCGGGCCGGGGACAACCAGGCGCTGACCATGACCGGCCGGGTGATGGGCACCCCGCCGTTCATGTCACCCGAACAGCTCAGCCGCCCCCGAGAGGTGACGCCCGCCTCCGACGTCTTCTCGCTCGGCGCCCTGCTGGTGTTCGCGGCGACCGGCCGCGGGCCCTTCGACGCGGACAGCCCCTACCTGACCGCGTACCAGGTGGTGCACGAGCCGCCTGCCCTGGAGGGGCTGGCCGAGCCGCTGCGGCGGATCGTGGTGGACTGCCTGGCCAAGGACCCCGCCGACCGGCCCCCGCTGCCCGATCTGATGCGGCGGCTGCGCGACCTGCCCGACCGGGGAACGCCGCGCGTGGGTGGCGCCACGCGGGCCACCGTACCGGTGGAGTACGAGCCCACCAGCGCCGGGAAGCGCCGCCGCCGCTCGCTGCTGATCGCCGCCGCCGCGGTCGTCGCGCTCGGGCTCATCGGCACCGCGATCGCCCTGATCGCCTCCGGCGGCGACGGGGTGCGCACCGGCCACCCGGCGGTGCGCACCCCCCGGGTCCCGCTGCCCGAGGGCTGGCGGCCCTGGCAGCTGCCGCTGCCCAAGGCGGCGGGCGTCACGCCGTCGGACACCGATCTCTCGCCGGGCTGTGTGGCGCACGGCTCCACCCTCTTCTGCGGCGGCTCGGAGTTCCCCACCCTGCGCGTCAACGGGCTGACCGGGCACGTCGACTGGCGGGCCAGAGGCATGGTGCTGACCGCGCCGGCCGACCAGGACGCCGGCGCCGGGGCCGGCGCCTTCACCAACACCGCCCCGTTCGCCGTCCACGACGGCCTGGTCTACACCCATGACACCCCCGCCGACTCGTACAACCGGCTGGTGGCGCTGCACGCGGACTCCGGCGACGAGGCGTGGTCCCACAAGGTGAGCGCGTCGGCCGACTCGGTGCGCGCCGGCGACCTGGTGATCTCCAGCAACCCGGGAGACACCGCCCTGGTCGCCCGGGACGCCAGCACCGGCGGGACCAGATGGACCTTCCCCTTCCGTAAGGGATACCTCTGCCAGCCGCTGGCCGCCGGGGAGGTGCCGTACGCCACCTGCGCGGCGCAGACCGACACCAGGACACCGGACACCGTCATCTGGCGGCTCGGCACACGCGACGGCCGACCCCACCAGCTGGGGCGCCCGAACAAGGCCGAGGAACCGCTGGGGACGGACGGCGGCGAGCTGCTGCTCGTGCCGTTCGTCGAGTCGGAGCTGGAGCGCCACCCCACCCTGGTGCGCCTGGACCCGCGCACCGGCCGGCGGCGCGAGATCACCCTGCCGGAACACACCATCGGCACCGGGTCGCTCGTCGGCGGCCACCTGTTCTTCGTGCAGGAGAGTGGCCGCGTCACCCGGGTCGACCCGGACACCGGCAAGGAGCTGTGGTCCACCACGACGTCGGTGGAGCGGCTCGGGCGCCCCGCCGTCTCCCGCCCCGCCCGGGCCGTCTACATGGGCACCGCCAGCGGCCGGGTGCTCGCCCTGGACCTGCGGACGGGCCAGGAACTGTGGCAGAGCCCCGCGCGCAGCGTCTCCACCGGCTGGTACGAACCGCCGGCCGCGGTGCTGGTCCAGGGCGCCGTCGTGGGCCTGACCAGCACCGGGACGGCCTTCACGGTCGACCCGCGCAACCCGGCCGCCGAACCCCCGGTGGTGACCACCGACAAGGGCACCGCCACCCGGCGGCCCTGACCCGCGCCCGGGCCAACCACCAGGCCGGAGCGCACCGGGGACGTCACCCCTGCTGACCTCCCCGCGCATCGCGGCTACCGTGAAGCGCCATGGGGAGCCGGTCCGTCGGTGTGCACCACGTCCGCGCCGCACTGCGCGGCGCGCAGCGCCTCGGCCTCGACACCGTGCCGCTGCTCCAGCGCGCGCACATCCCGCCGCTGCTGCTCGGCGACGCACGCGCCCGCGTCACACCCGAGCAGTTCACCCGCCTGATCAAGGCGCTGCACCAGGCCACGGACGACGAGTTCCTCGGGCTCGGATCCGCCCCCAGCCGGCACGGCACCTTCGCGATGATGTGCTACGCCTCCCTCGGCTGCCCCGACCTGGGCGCGGCACTGCGGCGCGGCATCCGCTTCTACGCCCTCTTCCCCGGCGGCCCCCTGCTGTCGGTGGACACCGGCGACGAGGGGCAGGCGTTCTTCACCGTCCGCAGCGAACTCGGCCACGACGAGGACCACTTCCTCACCGAGTGCCTCGTCATCGTCTGGCACCGGCTCTCCAGCTGGCTCATCGGCCGCCGCATCCCGCTGAGCTGGGCCGAGTTCGCCTACCCGGCGCCGCCCAACCACGACGAGTACGGCGCCCTCTTCGGCTGCCCGGTGCGCTTCGGGGCCAAGCGCACCCGAGCCGCCTTCGACGCGGCCCGGCTCGCCGCCCCCGTCGTACGCGACGAACCGGCGCTGGAGGCCCTGCTGCGCCGCGCGCCCGCGGGGCTGCTGAGCCGGCGCGAGTACGGCACCACCGTCGCCGAGCAGGTACGCCGCCACCTGGCCCGCGCGCTGCGCCCGGACGGCGGCGCGCGGCTGCCGGAGGCCGCGGAGGTGGCGGCCGGGCTCGCGGTCAGCCCGGCCACGCTGCGGCGGCGGCTGAAGGCCGAAGGCACCTCGTACCAGCGGCTCAAGGACGCCGTGCGACGGGACGCGGCCATCGCCGGACTGACGCAGGGGCAGGAGCCGATCGCCGAACTGGCGGCCCGGCTCGGGTTCTCCGAGGACACCGCCTTCCACCGGGCCTTCCGGCGGTGGACGGGTACCACACCCGGGGCTTATCGCCTCGTCGGCCAGGAGCAGGCGTCGGCCGGCAGCGCGGCGCGCCCCGCCGCGGCCCAGCGGGGACAGACGGACTGGGCGAGTGGCGGCCGCCCCGGTTGAGCGGGTGAGGCGGGGCACGCCTGTGCCATCGGGTCAGCCGAACTGAGCGGTCTGGTCAGCCACGAACGCACTGCGGCATCATTACCGTCCCCTCATCCCCCCTTGGCGAGCCGCCGGGTCGCGTCGGCCCCGGCCTACAGCACCCGGCAGCGAGCGAGGAGCGGAGTCTTTCGGCGTCCACCGGACCATTGGGAGAGCCGCATGCCTCTCGGATCACCGCGCACCCGCCTCCAGGCAGCCGCCGCCACGGCGACCCTCATGCTCGCCGCGCCGCTGCCCGCCCACGCCGCGCCGGCGGAAACCCACGGCAGGCCCGGCGACATCGTCAACGCCACGCCCACGTCCTTCCACCCTCTTCCGGGGCAACCGACGAACACCCGTGCGTGGCACATCGCCTACCGTTCCACCACCGCCACGGGAGAGCCGAACGTCGTCTCCGGCACGGTCATCGTGCCGCAGGACGGCAGGAGCGGCCCCCGCCCGCTGGTGACCTACGCCGTGGGGACCGTCGGCCTCGGCGACCACTGCGCGCCGTCGGCCGGATTCCCGCACGGCACCACCGTCGAGGCCACCCTCATCAACCAGGCGGTGCAGCGGGGTTGGGCGGTCGCCGTCACCGACTACGAGGGCCTCGGCACCCCCGGCGACCACACCTACACCGTCGGCCGCGCCGAAGGCCAGGCGGTCCTGGACGCCGCCCGGGCCGCCCAGCGGCTGCCCGGAGCCGGGCTCTCCGCCGACTCCCCGGTCGGCATCATGGGCTACTCCCAGGGCGGCCAGGCATCCAGCTGGGCGGCCGAGCTGCACGACAGCTACGCCCCCGAGCTGAAGGTGAAGGGCACCGCCACCGGCGGCGTGCCCGCCGACCTGCTGGAGGCCGCCGACTTCAACAACGGCAACATCGGAGCCGGGCTCGTCCTGATGGCCGCCACCGGGCAGAACGCCGCCTACCCCGAGCTCGAACTCGACCGGTACCTCAACGACAAGGGGCGCGAGTACGTCCGGTTCATGAAGGAGAACTGCGTCGCGGCCGACACCGCGGCCGGACTCTTCCAGCGCATCTCCGACGTCACCGTCAAGAACCCGCTGGACGAGGCGGACTGGCAGCGGCGGCTGCGCGACAGCGACCTCGGCCGCCACGCGCCCGACCACCCCGTCTACCTCTACCACGGGATCTTCGACGAGCTGATCCCGTACGAGGTGGGCCAACAGTTGCGTGCCGACTGGTGCGCCCGCGGCGTCCCGGTGCGGTGGAAGAGCTACCCGCTGGGCCATGTGACCGGTGTGACCGCGGGCGCCGTCCCGGCGATGGACTGGCTCTCCGACCGCTTCGAGGGCGCCCCGGCGGAGAGCAACTGCTAGGGGCGGCGCTCAGCGGGCCGTCGCCGTCAGCGAGATCCGCGCGCCGGGACGCGCGGCCGGGAGCAGCACCTGAGCCATGCCCGGCCCCACCCGCACCACCGCCCCGTGCGTGCCCGAGGCCGAGATCCGGGCGCCGCGCGGGAAGAGGGCGGCGGGCAGCGTGAGGGTCGTCCAGGAGCGGCGGGTGGTGCGGTCGGCGGTCAGGCCGAGGGTGTACGTGCGGGTGGCCGGGTCATAGGACCCGGTCACCGGCGCACCCGCCACGGCCCGCGCGTACGGTGCGAACGCGGGCTCCTTCCCGGGCGCCGGCCGGCCGTCCTCGTCGCGCACGCAGTAGCCCCCGCCGTCGGCGGACCAGCAGTCGTACCACATGGCCCAGCCGGTGGCGAAGGTGCGCAGCGAGGCGACCTGACGCCGTATCAGCTCGGCGTTGCCGGGCGTGGTGGCCTTGGGCGGGCCCCACTCCCCGACCAGCACCGGGAGCCGGTGCGCGGTCGGGTAGGCGCCGATGGCGGCCTCGTACTTCTCGATGAACCGCCCGGACGGATCCCAGTCGGCGCCCGACTCGACGGCGGTGTCGTAGTAGTGCGGGGCATAGCCGAGGCGGTCCGCCCCCGGCCGCGGGTCGCCGATCCCGGGCAGGCTGGTCGGCACGCCCTCGCCGACGAGGACGGTGGGCTCCACGAACAGCCAGGCGTCGCGGTCGGCGGACCGCACGGCGCCGATCAGCCGTCGGTACATCGCGGGGAGCCGGCCGCGTTCCAGCGCGACGGACGCGGCGAGACGGTCCGCGGGGTCCGCGGGATCTCCCGCGATCGGTCCGAACGGCTCGTTGAACAGGTCGTAGCCCAGCAGCGAGGGGTGCCCGCGCAGCGTGCGGGCGACCTCCGCGTAGACGGCGGCCTGGGCGGCCCGCAGATCCGGGTCGTCGTACAGATGCGTGAAGGCGGCCTGGACGGCGGGCTGGAAGTAGTCGGCGAACCAGTCGTCCGGGTTCGGCTCGAAGGGCAGCCCATCGGTGCGGGTGGCCCACTCGGGCATGCCGTTGTGGCCGAAGGCGGGGCCGTAGACGTCCTGGTGCCAGTCGACCAGGACCAGCACGTGGTAGCGGTCGGCCCAGTCCAGCACCCTGTCCAGCCCGCGCAGGTAGGCCCGGTCGTAGTGGCCGCGGCGCGGCTCGATCTTCTCCCACTGGATGTTGAGCCGCATCAGGCCGAAGCCGTCCCGCGCCAGCCGCGCCACCCGCTCCTCGGTGACCGTGTCGGTCTTGCCGAGGTTGAGGCCGTGCAACCGCAGGGCACGCCCCTGCCGGTCGGCGAGGTGGACGCGGCCGTCGGGGGTGGTCACGGTGCCGGTCGGCGCGGGCCACGCCCCCGTCCCGGCCGCGATGGACCGCTGACCGGCCCCGGCCGCGGGGTGCGCGGGGGCGGTGGTGGGGGTGGCGCAGAGCAGGGCCGTGGCGAGGGCGAGGACGGTGGCGGCGCTGCGTGGTCGCATGGTGCCTCCGGTAGGAGTCGGCTGGACGCTGCTTGACCTTGCGTGCAGTCGAACTTCTACCGGGAGGAGGTTTGTTGAGCCAGACTCATGACTTGCAGACCTACGGCGACCCCTCGGTCACCCTTAGGCCCACGGCGTGACGCTGAGGCGGATCCGCGCGCCCTCGCCGAGGAGGGGGGCCGCGGTGCGGGGCAGCGCGATGTGCGCGACCCAGGAGCCGGTCTCGGGGTCCTCGTCCCCCAGCGGCGGGCCGCTGGGGAGGTAGTCCCGGATCGCCCCTTCGACCTCCGAGTTCCAGGCCGCCCTGGTGCCCATGGAGTCGGGGCCGTCCCCGATGTCGACGACGAGGATGTCATCGAAGTCCGCGGCCTGTTCGAGGTGGTCGAAGAAGCGGAAGAGCCCGTTGCGCTCCCGGAGCGAGATCAGGCGCAGGTGCAGCGCGTGGCGCAGGGTGCCGCTCTCCTGGGGTCTGGGCAGGTAGCTGGAGAGGAAGACGGTGGCGAGCGGGATCACGTCCTGGGAGGCGGCGTCCGCGCCGGGTGCCGAGAGCTGGATGGGGCACCAGTGCGCGGCGGCCCGCTCGGAGATGACCACCGGCAGGCCCCGCACCGACAGCAGGGCGTCGGCCTGCCAGGTGACGCCCTTCTCCGCCGGCAGCCGGTGGCCCACCAGCGCGGCTTCGACCTTCACGTCGCCGAAGAGGAAGCGCCGCAGATTCTGGTAGCCCTCCTCGGAGTTGACCAGCCCGTAGCGGCCGCTGTGGCTGCGGTGCACGAAGGCGCGGTGCGCGCCGGGGACGGCGGCGTTCTCGATCTGGACCAGCCCGTCGCTGCGTTCCCCGACGACGGCCGAGGACAGCCCGTGGGCGACCTCGTAGTCGCCCGCGTCCGTCCCGACCAGGCAGAAGACCCGCTCGGCGGGGAAGGCGCCGTCCCCGTCCGGCATCTCCTCGGGCCGCCAGCCGTCCGGAGGCCCATCGAGGTCCCGCGTGCTGTCCGGCGTCAGGTATTCGTACATCCGGCGGGGGCCGAAGATGTCCGCGCCCTGGACGCCGAAGGCGTCCCGCAGCCTCTCGAAGAGACCGAAGCCGACCTCGAAGGAGATGCCGCCGTGCGGCGTCCCGTAGGTGAACAGCTTGTCGACGAAGTCGGTGGGTCTGCGGTCCGGTCTGAGGTCCGGAATGATCTTCTGGAGCAGGCAGCGGCAGATCAGCCCGCCCATCGAATGCGCCACCAGATGCACTGCGGGCGCCTTGGTCTTGGCCTGGAGGGTCTCGATGAGCGTCAGCAGGTTCTCCGCGGCCGCCTCCAGGCGGAACTCCTCCGGCCGCCCGCCCCAGCTGCTGGCGGAGACGTCGTAGAAGCGGTGGATCCAGATGCTGTCCGGGGCGATGTCGTCGTGGCTCTCCAGGTAGGCCATCTGCCCGCCGTCCAGGAAGATCTTGTAGCCCTCGTCCAGGTGGAGCCGCAGCAGCGGACTCTCGAACTGGTAGAAGACGGGGGTCGCCTCCTGCCCGATCCGCACATGCGTCGACCCTTCGTTGAAGCCGTAGAACGGATCGGTGACCGCCCGGTTGATCCCCGAGGTGTCCCCGGCGAATCCCCGCACGTAGACGATGGGCAGCTTGACGTTCCCGGGCATGGGACCTCCCGAGCGATGGTGTGCGGATCCACCCCCCGGACGACGGCCTCCAGGCCGTCCCGCCCCCTGCTCTACGAGTATCCGCCCGGTACCGCGCGCTGTCGCGCTTGACCTTCACATCGATGTCAGGCTCTACCGTCGCCGCAGACGAGATCCGCTCGCCTCGCCCGCCGTGGCTCACATCGACCCTGAGTGAAGAGAGATCCCCATGCCCGCCTCCGTCCTTCCCGCCTCCTCCCTCGGCCGCGTCGTCCGCGGCTCCGGCCCCGGGCTGCTGCTCACCCATGGCGCCGGCGGCGGCATCGACCCCAACTACGGTCCGGTGCTCGACGGCCTCGCCGAGCGCTACACCGTCGTCGGGCCGGACTACCCCGGTACCGGCCGCACCCCGCGGGCGAGCGACCCTCTGTCGCTGGACCGGCTGGCCGACGAACTGGTCGCCACCGCCGTGCAGGAGGGCCAGGAGTCGTTCGCCATCGCCGGGTACTCCCTGGGCGCGGCGGTGGCCGTCCGGGCGGCCACGCGCCACCCCGAACGCGTCACCGCCCTCGTCCTCACCGCCGGCTTCGCCCACCCCAACCCGCGCTTCCGCCTCGCCGCACGGCTGTGGCGCGAACTCCTCGACGCCGGCGACACCGAGCGGCTGGCCGCCTTCGCCGCCCTGATCGGCTTCGGGGCGCCCGCTCTCGACGCATTCGGGCAGGAGGATCTGGACGCCGGCCTGCGGATCGGTGCGGCGACCATTCCGCCGGGCACGGCGGACCATCTCGACCTGATCGAGCGGACCGACGTCCGCGAGGACCTCGCCCGGATCGCGGTGCCGACCCTGGTCGTCTCGACCGTGTACGACAGCCTGGTCACCCCCTACCACCACCGCGTGCTCGCCGACGGCATTCCCGGCGCGCGCCTGACCGAGATCGCCACCGGGCACCTGCCCTTCGTGGAGGCGCCCGAGGAATGGCTGACCATCATGCGTGACTTCCTCGACGGCCTGCCCAGCTGAGCCCGCCGGCGGGCCGCGCCGCCCCGTGCCTGCTGGCGGTGGCCCGGGGCGCGCCCGGTCAGGGGATGAGCAGCGCCTTGCCCGGGACCGACCGGGCCTCGATCGCCCGGTGGGCGTCGGCCGCCCGGGAGAGCGGGAATTCGCGGGCGATCACCGGCCGCAGCCGCCCCGCGGCGGCCTCGCCGAGGGCCTTGCCCGTCAGCCGGACGATCTCCGGGGCCTCGAACTGCACATCCTCGATGCCCCGCAGGGCGATGGAGCGGGCCCGGGCGTCCTCCCGGTCCAGCTCGGCGAAGCCGCCGCTGGAGGCGCCGTGGGCCGAAACCCGTCCGCCGTCCGCCACCAACCCGAAGGCGGTGCTGCCCAGTTCGCCCCCGACGCCGTCCAGCAGCACGTCCACCGGCAGGCCGTCGAAGGCGTCCCGCACCCGCCGCGTCCAGCCCTCCTCCGTGTAGTCGACGACGGCGTCGGCGCCCAGCCGCCGCACCAGCGCCAGCTTCCGCTCGCCGCGCGCCGCCCCGACCACCCGCGCTCCGGCCGCGGAGGCGAGCTGGACGAGCAGGGTGCCCATGCCGCCCGCGGCGCCCAGGATCAGCACCTTGTCACCCGGCTTGATGCCGACGCCTTCCAGGATGCCCATGGCCGTCACGCCGTCGTGCGCGAGGGCGGCCGCCTCCCGCAGGCCCAGGCCGTCCGGTACGGGCACCAGCCGGTCGGCGCCGGTGCGGACCAGTTCGGCGTACGTGCCCCGCGTCCCGGCCCCGGCGAGAACCCGGCGGCCCACCAGGGACGGATCGACGTCCGGTCCGACGGAGACGACGGTACCGGCGGCCGCGCCGCCGGGCACATAGGGCGGGGTGATGCCGAACGCCTCACCCCAGCCGCCGCGGATCTGCGTCTCCACGTAGATGGTGTCGACGGCCTCGGCCCGCACGACGACCTCCCCGGCCCCGGCCTCCGGATCCGGCACCTCCACCGGTACCAGGACCTCCGGACCCCCGTATTCGGCCACCCGGATCGCACGCATGCGGTTCACACTCCTCGACTCGTTCGCGACCGGAAGCCGGCCGCTCGATCAGGGCACCAGTCTCAAACTTCAACCAAGGTTGAGGTCAAGTCCGTTCGCCCCGCTCCCGCGTGCGAAGAGATTCGGTGGAGATCAGTAGAGATCAGTGCTGGAGAAACCGCTCCACCACCGCGACGAGGGCCTCGGGGGCCTCCTCGGGCGCGTAGTGGCCCGCGTCCTGGAGCACATGGAGCTCGGCGTTCGGATACCAGCGCAGCCAGGTCGCGTGCATGGCCTCGGCGCCCAGCGCCGGATCGTGCTCACCGACGATCAGGAGCACCGGGGTCGGGTTGTCCTTGACCCGCTCGTGGAAGTCGGTGCGCGACCAGGAGTCCAGGTAGGTGCGGAAAGCCGTCGCCGAGGAACGCTCCACCGAGCGGGTCACCATGGCGTCCAGCCACGCCTTGTCGTGGAGCCCGCCGGTGGTGTTGTCGATGATCGCTCTGCGGTTCCCGGGGTTCTCCGCCGCTCCGGCGAACAGCTCCCAGGACTCCTCGTCGAGGGGGAAGCCGGACGCGGGCACCGGCGAGACGCCGACGATCGAGTGGATCCGCTTCGGGGCCTCCAACTGCATCAGCTGGGCGGCCTTGCCGCCCATGGAGTGCCCGATGACCGAGATGGTCTCCCAGCCCAGGTGGTCGGCGACGGCGAGCGCGTCCTCGGCGACCTCCTCCATGGTGAAGTCGCCCTCGACGTCCATCGCCTCGCCGTATCCGCGGCAGTCCAGGAACGCGTAGCTGAACGCCTCGGTATCCAGGTGCTCGTGCATCGGGGCGAAGCTCGACCGGTCGCCGAACCAGTTGTGGAGCAGGAGGACCCGTCGCGGGCCGTCGCCGTGAACCTCGTGCGGAATGACCTGTCCTGGCACAGCGTCTCCTGGTGGAGTGGCGGTCGCCCGGCGCGAGAAGACGTCAGGCCGTCGGCCGTCAAGTCTCGCGACCTCCGGCGGGGCGGGTCAACACGCCACCCCGGCGGTGTCAGAGTGTCGTCTGGCCGCCGTCGAGCGGCAGGAAGAGGCCGGTGGCCTTGAGCGCGAGCGGGCTGACGAGCAGGGTGACCGCGTCGGCGACGTCCTCGGCGAGCACCGGATCGCGCAGCGGGGTGTGGGCGGCGACCTGGTCGATGATGGCCGCCTGCCGCGGGCCTGCGTTGGCGTCGGTGGGGACGAAGCCCGGCGCGACGGTGTTGACGCGGATGTTGTCCGGCGCCAGCTCCCGGGCCAGGCAGCGTGCCACCGCGTCCTGGGCGCTCTTGGCCACCACGATCTCGGGCAGCAGTGCGTGGGAGTTGTGCGTCGCCGAGGCGCCGATGAGGACGATCGAGCCGCCGCCGAGGCGCCGCATACCCGGTACGACGGCATGACAGCAGGCCAGGACGGTGTCCAGCTGGGCGGTGACGGCGCCCTTGACGTCCTCCAGGCGTTCACCGGAATCGATGAAGCTCCCGCCGCCTGCGGCGGCCTTCGCGCCGAGCCGCTCGGTGCCCGCCATGACGTTGCACACCAGGATGTCGGGTTCCCCGAGCGCCTCCCGGGTCGCCGCCACCATCCGGGCGACCTGTGCGGCATCGCACGCGTCACCGGGCACGGCCACTGCCCGCCCGCCGGAGGACTCGATGGCGGCGACCACGCCGGCCGCGGCTTCGGCGCTGCGGTGGTAGTTGACCGCCACGGCCGCACCATGGGCCCCCAGGCTTCTGGCGACGGCCGCGCCGATGCCCCGGCTGGCCCCGGTGACCAGGGCGGTACGACCGGCAAGTAATGACGCGGGCATGAGAGATGTCCCTCCTCGGCGACTCGCGACGCGGCCGGCACGGCGGTCCTTGCGCCGGGCCTGTCGCATGAACTGCCGAGCATAGGCGCCGCGTTCGCCGGAGCGCCCGGTTCGCGGGGGAGTGTGCTCAGCCGGTGTGCGCGGGGTGCGAGTCGGGCCGGCTGCCGGCCGGCCAGAGGCTGTCGGGGAAGGCGGGGGCGTCGGAGTCGGTGTCGGGCATAAGGGTGGCGAGCATCCGCTGGCCGGTCTTCGCGTGGTCGGTGGCGCGGGGGCGCATGACGCTCTCGTAGGCGTCGATGGCCTCGTCGAGGGTGGAGTGGCCGATGACGGCCTGGGCGAGCTCTGCGCCGTCGAGCAGGGCGAGGTTGGCGCCGACGCCGATCGGCGGCATCAGGTGGGCGGCGTCGCCGAGCAGGGTGATGCCGGGCGTGCGCTGCCACGTGTGGGGAACGGGAAGGACGAACATCGGACGGTTGACGAAGCCGCCCTCGTTCTCGCGCAGGATGGCGAGCAGACTCTCGTGCCAGCCCTGGTAGTGGGCGAGGAGGTGGGCGCGCACGGCTTCGGTGTCGGCGAGGTCGAGGCCGGTGTGCCAGTCCTGGGGGCCGCGGAAGGTGATGTAGGCGCGGACGTGTCCGTTGCTGTTGCGCTGCAGCACCAGGCTTCGGCCGCCCGCCTTGGCCGACATGCTGCCGCGGCCGACCAGGCGGGCGATGCCTGGATGACGGCGGTCGACGTCGTCGAAGCGGGCTTCCACCATCGTGACACCGGCGTAGAGGGGCTGGGCGTCGGAGAGCGCGGGGCGTACCCGGGACCAGGCGCCGTCGGCGCCGATGACCAGGTCGAAGTCCTCGACGGTGCGGTCGTGGTGGTGCAGGCGGGCGGTGCCGTGGGGGAGCGGGGTGACGGCCCTGACGGAGTGGCCCCAGCGGACCGTGCCGGGGGCGAGGGAGTCCAGCAGCAGGGTCCGCAGCTGGCCCCGGTCGATCTCTGGCCTGCTCAGGTCGCCCTCACCGGCCTGGTCGTGCCGTATCAGGGTCGCCTGACGGTCGTACAGGCGCCACTCCTGCCCTTCGGGCCGGGACAGGTCGAGGAACCGGTCGAACACTCCGGCCGCGCGCAGGGCTGCCTGGCCGGTGTCCTCGTCGATGTCGAGAGTGCCGCCCTGGAGGCGGGAGTGGGGGTCGGTCTCCCGCTCGAAGACCGTGACCGGCACGCCGTGCCGGTGCAGGACGCGGGCGCAGACGAGGCCGCCGAGGCCCGCGCCGACGATGGCGATGCGAGGGGTGGTGGACATGAGGGTCACGCTCCGTTCGACGGTGGAGGCACGTGCTGGTTGCTGTGCTGACGCCCTTTCACAAAACCACAGCAGCTCCAAAAGTACAACCGCTCCGACTTTGTATCCGATCGCCTTTGCGATCGAGTCGTCTCCAGCGGTAGGGTGGCGGGTATGGCCGAGACGACGACCGGGCGCCGCGAGCGCAAGAAGGCGCAGACCAGGCAGGCCCTGGCGGATGCCGCGGTGCGGCTGTTCACCGAGCGCGGCTTCGACAACGTCGGCGTACGCGAAGTGGCGGAGGCGGCCGACGTCTCACTGAGTACGCTCTTCAAGCACTTCCCCGGCAAGGAGGCGCTCGTCTTCGACCTGGACGCCGACATCGAGAGCGCTCTGATCGCCGCCGTTCGCGACCGGGCCCCCGGCCAGTCCGTGCTGCACGCCCTGCGCGACCACATGGTGCGCACCCGTACCGCCGTGCGGACCGACGACCCCATGTTCGTCCTCGTCGAATCCACCCCAGCGCTGCGGGACTACGCCCGGCGCATGTGGTCGCGTCACGAGAAGGCGCTGGCCGCCGCCCTGGCCGAAGCCACCGGCCTCGCCCCCGAAGACCCCGCCGTCACCGGCCTGGCGCGCTTCGCCCTGGAGGCCCCCGGCATCGCCCGGGCGAGCGAAGACCCGGCCCGAACCATGTGCGACCTGTTCGCCCTGCTGGAACACGGCTGGGCCGCCACCCCCCTGGCGCGACAGCAGGACCGCCCCGGTCGGGACGGGTGACCGCGACCGGACGCCGCGGCGGCCCGCAAGCGCACACGTGGCCGGATGGGCTGATCGGGTGAACTATGGCCGCCGCCCCCGCGGCAGCCGCCCGGTCGCGTTTCCCTTGCCGCGATCGGTGCTACCCGCACGAGGTGGCAGCAGCCCCTTTGGCCCGACGGGCTCGATCCGGGCGCTGGGGAACTTCCGGCCCGGTGTGACGAAGCGCCGGGGAGGAGTGAGGGATCGATCATGCGACAGGATGTCGAATTCGCCGGAGCACACGGCACCCGGCTGCGCGGATGGCTGTACCAGCCCGCGGACCGGCACTCCCCGAATCCCGGGGTCGTGATGACCCACGGCTTCTCCTGCACGCGCCGCATGGGCCTGCAAGGCTTCGCCGAGAGACTCAGCGCCGCCGGATTCGCCGTACTGCTGTACGACCACCGCGGCTTCGGCGACAGCGAGGGCGAACCCCGGCAGCGGATCAACCCGTTCGCGCAGGCCCGTGACTACCAGTACGCGCTCGACTGGCTCGCCGGCCGGCCCGGGATCGACGGCGACCGGCTGGCCGTCTGGGGCAGCAGCCTGAGCGCCGGAGTGGCGTTGCTGGTCGCGGCGGTCGACGAACGGGTGCGGGCGGTGGTGGCCAATGTGCCCTTCGCCGCGCGCAAGGACGTGGACTACAGCGACGAGACGCTGGTCACCACGCGCTTCACGGGCATGCGGGACTCCCTCGCCCCCGAACGCCACGGGCGCCCGGAGGCGCGGAGCCCCGCCGACGCCGACGGCCCGGTCGCCGGACCCGCCAAGGTGGTGGCCCTCGCCGACGGCGACGAGCCCTTCCTCCCCACGCCGGAGGCCACCGCGTGGTACCGGGCATACGCGGACCGGCCGGAGATCGGCTGGCTCAACGAGTACACCCTGTGCCCCGTCGGCGTGGAGCCGGTGTTCGACCCGGGCGTCTACGTGGAACAACTCGGCGAAACGCCGCTGCTGATGGTCGTCGCGGGCGATGACCGGGCCATGGCGACCCAGGCCACCCTGGCGGCGTACGACCGGGTGAGGGGCCCCAAGCATCTGGAACGGCTCCCCGGCCACCATTTCGCCACCTACGAAGGCGGACCGGCCTTCGAGCCGGCCGCCGCGGTGATGCGCGACTTCCTGACGCAATGGCTCTGACCGGGCCGGCCCTCGGCGCGCCCCCGGCGTGGCAGTGAGTCAGGCGAACGCGCCGGATCCCTCAAGGCGGACACGGCGGACCGCTCACCGGCCGGCGGGGGCGGGCCGGCCTCGCGCCAAGCGGGCGCACCGGCGGCAGGCCCGGGCCGAGGACGCCACCACGGCGTGCGACGCCGCCGCGAGCGAGCCCGCGAACGCGGCCAACGGCCAGTCACCGGCCGGCGGACCGGCGAGGGCCGGCAGGAGCGTGGCGAGGGCCATGGCCGCGCTCGCGGTGGTACCGGCCCAGGCGACCGCCAGGGGCAAGCGGTGCGGCATGGGCAGCCGGCGGGCCAGCCTGCCCGTGGCGGCCAGCACCGCCACCGCGAGCAGCGCCGCCGTGCCCACCACCGCGCCCACCGGTATCGCCAGCACCTGCGCCGCCCCCGACGCCAACCGGCCCTGGCCGGAGCCGGCGCCCCGGACGGCGTACCAGCAGACGGCGAGGGCGGGCGCGGTCAGGGTGAGGGTCCGCGCGGTGTGCCGGGCCTGGGCGATCGTCAGCTCCCGCTGGCAGCCGGGCGCGAGCTCATCAGGGGAGCCGAACTCGCTCACCGCTTGCCGGACGGCGCGCTCGCAGGGCATCCCCGCGTCGAGATAGGCCGCCACCGTGTCGGCGAGGCCGTCGCGGATCTCCTCCACCATCCGGGCCTTGGCCCGCGCCGGGCCGTGCAGGGCCGCCGTCAAGGCCGCGGCATGGTCCCGCACGCAGCCCGCGACATACTCCTCGGCACCCACATCGGCGTGGCTCCCGGGGCGGCTCTCGACGGGACTGCCGGTGGGGCTGTCGGCGGGGCCGGGGTGCCGGCTGTCGGCGCTCACGTGGCGGGCCGGGGCGGTGCGGCCGGGTTCAGCACGGAGCCGATCGCCGTGGTGAACTCCTGCCACGCGGTGCGCTCGTCGGCCAGGCTGCTCCGTCCGGCGTCGGTGAGCCGGTAGCAACGGCGCCGCCGCTCACCGACCGATTCCCAGGTGCTGGACAGCAGCCCGATCCGCTCCAGCCGGTTCAGCGCCGGGTAGATGGTGCCCGTCCGCAGGTCCAGCACGCCGCCGCTGCGCCGCTGGACGGCGGCGATGATCGCGTAGCCGTGCAGCGGCCCCGGTTCGAGCACGGCCAGCAGCAGCCCGTCCAGGTGTCCTCTTACCGCGTCTGCCCTCATAGGTAGGCAGCCTACTCACGAAGACCGTAGACGTGCTATCTATTGGCAGCCAACCTATAGAGCTATCTGCCCGGAGGCCCCGCAGTGACCAAGCTGCTGCTGTCGATACATGTCCTCGCGGCGATCGTGGTGGTCGGGCCGATCACCGTGGCCGCGTCCCTCTTCCCCCGCTATGCGCGGCAATCGGCGGCCGGCCCGGAGTCCGGCGAGCGAACCACCGGCACCGCCGCGCTGCTGCACCGGCTCTGCCGCGGCTACGCCGTCGCCGGTGTCGCCGTCCCGGTCTTCGGCCTCGCCACCGGCGCCGGCCTCGGCGTCCTCACCGACGCCTGGCTGCTGGCGTCCATCGCCCTCACCGTGATCGCCGCGGCCGTCCTGGCAATGGCCATCCTGCCGCGGCAGCAGCGTCTGCTGACGGCGCCCCAGGACGCGGCCGGCCCCGACGGGCGGCACCCGGCGGCGGCGCGGCTGGCCATGCTCACCGGCGTCTTCAACCTCCTCTGGGCGGCCGTCGTCGTCCTCATGATCATCCGCCCCGGCTCCACCACCGGAGCGTGACCGGCATGCGCACCCTGCGGATCGCCGCCGGCG
The DNA here is from genome assembly GCF_058215555.1 of Streptomyces sp. JLBT605. Taxonomy (NCBI): domain Bacteria; kingdom Bacillati; phylum Actinomycetota; class Actinomycetes; order Kitasatosporales; family Streptomycetaceae; genus Streptomyces; species Streptomyces sp. JLBT605. Next base: position 311,382 of record NZ_CM177087.1, on the reverse strand, counting down.
TCGAAGCCGGCTCCCTCGCCGTCCTGCTGGCCAACCTGCTGACCACCCACACGTCCGCGGTCGCCACGCTGGTCGGCCCGCTGCACGGCACCGCCTACCTCGTCGTCCTGGCGACCGCATGGCCCGCCCAGGCCGCCGCGGCCCGCGGCGTGCGATGGCGCGCCGCGGTGCCGGGAGTCGGCGGCCTGCTGGCCGTGCGACGGATCCGCTCGGCGGATCAGAGGTCCGCGGCGTAGAGGAAGATGGCGTCCTCGTTGGCGAAGAGCCAGCCGAATCCGGCGTTCGCGGACGGGGCGTGCAGGTCCACCGGGTTGACGGCCAGTGAGCCGGTCGCGGTGAGGCCGGACCGGGTGCCGCGCAGCGACCAGAGGGCTCCGGTGCGGTTCTCCTTCGGGGCGGAGGCGGCCAGCTCGGCCTTGCCGTCCTTGGTCACGTCGAGCAGGCGTACCGCGCCGCCGAAGCGGTCACCGGCCTCCGCGACGCCCGGCACCCCCGCGGTGTCCTGGCTGAACGCCTGCGCGCCGGTCCCGGTGAGACCGCGGGCGCCGCCCTTGAGCAGTACCACCGAGCCGGCCGCCGCCTTGTTCCCGATGCCCTCGAAGGGCAGGCCCGCGGCGAGATCCGCGTAGCCGTCGCCGTTGACGTCACCGGCGTCGAGCCGGGCACCGAACTGGTCGCCCTGCTCACCGACGCCCGGGACACCCGCGGTGTCCTGAGTGATCGTCGTGGTCCGGGTCCTGCTCGGCCCGTCCGACGTGCCGTAGTAGATCTTGATGGTGCCGGCGTCGTAGGGGAGGTTCTCCACGATGGCGTTGGGGACCGCCCGGGTGGCCAGGTCGCCCTTGCCGTCGTGGTCGAAGTCGCCGACCGTGGCGGTGGCCGCGGAGTTCAGCGGGGTGGACGTCGTCGACAGACCCGACGCCGTGCCGCGCCAGAACTTCCCGCCCTCGGAGTGCTCCTCGTACGAGTAGAAGGTGGCGAGGTCGTCGATGCCGTCACCGGTCATGTCGCCCGCCGTGACCGACCAGAGGCCGTTGTCGGTGGAGAAGACGCTGAGCCGCTGCTCACCGGCCGGCACACCGGCACGGGTGAAGGGACCGGCCAGCACCGAGCGGAGCTCGCCGTCGTCACCGTGCCGCATGAACAGGTCGGTGTGGCCGTCGCCGTTGAAGTCGCCGGCGGTGAGGTTGTCCCCGACCCGCCACCCGCTGGAGCCGGCCGGCGCCTCGACGGACACCGCGCCCTCGCCGCTCAGCCTGCCCGGGCGGCCCCAGAGCACGGTCACCGTGCCATAGCTGTTGCTGGGACCGACGTGTTCGCCGGAAGCGTCCACCGCGAGGTCGGTGAAACCGTCCCCGTCCAGATCCCGGGCGACCAGCGCGTCCCCGAAGCGGTCCTCGCTCTCGGCGGTGCCGGGCACGCCCGCGGTGTTCTGGCTGATGACGGTGGCGGAGGCGGTGTCGAGCCCGGTCGCCGAACCGTAGGTGACGACGACGTAGCCGGCCTTGTCCTGACCGGCGACCGGGCTCTGAGGAGCGGCGGTGACCAGGTCCTGGTAGCCGTCGCCGTTGAAGTCCTCACGCACGGAGGCGGCCCCCGCCGCGGAGGGCCGTGCCCCGCCGGACGCCGTCGGGGCGCCGTCGGACGCGCACGCGACACCGCCGGTGAAGGCCGTGGTGAGGCTGACGGCGGCTATGCAGAGCGCACGGATGCGCATGTTTCCTCCAGAACGCGCGGAGCGGGTGTCACGGACTGGAAGAGGAGACTCATGGAACGCGCGGGCGGTTGTGCGGTGGGACGCGCGGGCATGCGTGCGGTGGGCCGGGCGGCTTGGGCGTTCTCAAGCGGCGGGGGACGGTTGCTGATCGGTGATCAGGACGGGGAGCTCACGCATGTCGTGGAAGACGGTGGTGCCGGGGCCTTCGAGCCGCTCGGCCGGGGTCAGACCGCCGGCGTAGCCGAAGGCACGCATGCCGGCCGCACGGGCGGCGCGGACGCCGGGCCCGCTGTCCTCGACCACGACGCAGGCGGCCGGATCGACCCCCATCTGCCGGGCGGCGTGCAGGAACAGATCCGGGGCGGGCTTGCCGCGGGCGACCTCGGTGGCGCTGTAGATGCGGCCCGCGAAGCGGTCGTAGAGGCCGGTTCGGCCCAGGGTGTGGCGCATCTTCTCGTGGGAGCCGCTGGAGGCCACGCACGTCGGCAGAGCGATCGCGTCGAGTGCCTCCGGCAGCCCCTCGACGGGAGCCAGACCCGTGTCCACGGCCTCGCGGTGAAGCTGCTCGAACCGCTCCGACCAGATCGCGGCGGTTTTCTCGCCGAGCCGGGCGGCAACCTGCTCGCGGATGGCGCCGTGCGAGCGGCCGATGAACCGGTCGACGACCTCGTCTTCGGTGAGTGGCCAGCCCAACTCCGCGCCGAGGGCGACCTGGACTCGGGCGGCGATGCGCTCGCTGTCGACCAGTACGCCATCGCAGTCGAATATGACGAGTTCAATCGGCTTGATCATCCCGGCAGCATAGGGGCTTGCACCTGCAGGGGTACCGATCCCCGGATACCCGGTACGTGGCCGACCTGATCGCCGGAGGCGCGATCGGCCGGTTCGAATCGGCCGTGCTCGTCGCCGCGGGCGACCCGTTGGGCGGCGCCCGCATCGCGCCGGAGCCGGCCTGGTCCACCGAGGGAACTTTGACAGTGACTCCCACCCGGCCAGGGCTGTACATGCACTGGACCGACTGGGACATCCGGGTCAACGGCGAGCAGGTGGAGGTGCCCGACCACTACCGGACCGTTCCCTTTCGACCCTGCCGCCGGAGCGGTCGCCGACGTCGCGGCCGTCTACCAGGAGATCGCCCGGTCGATCGCCGAAGGACGCCGGCCCCACCCCGACTTCCTCACCGCCGCGGCCCACCACCGGGTGCTCGCAGCCATCGAACGCGCCGCGCAGACCGGCGCCGCGGAGAAGGTCTGATGATGACTCTGACCGTCGGCGCTGCCGGTCGCGTCCGCGGTCGGCGGGGAAGCCGATAGCCGCACTGACTTGAGGTCGTGATCCGGTCAGGGCTGGTCGTACCAGGAGAATGCCGCGATCCGCCAGCCTTCCGGGGTCCGGACGAACTGGAACGTCTTGGTCCCGCCGCCCTCGAACGGCTCACCGTCCAGGATCCCGGACTTGCGGTACTCGCCGAACCGCGACGCGATATCGCCCGCGATCTCGGTGCGCTCGGAGGTCTCCCACTCGGAGAACTCGACCAGCCGGCCCTCGGACAGCAGCCGCTGACGGGGCTCGATGAACTCCTCCACGGTGTAGGCCGCGAACTTCGGGCCGGTCACGACGATCACGCCTCCGGGGAGAACCAGCCTGCGGATCCGTGCCACATCGGCGGCCTTGCCGCCCCGGTTGTCGAAGGCGCCGAAGAACTCGGCGGTCAGCGCGTCTAGTTCAATCTTGGACATGGCGCGACAGTAGCCCCGAGCCTCCGTGCGCCGCCAGGCGCGCCGGCGGAGGAAGGCGGCGTAGCGATCCGATCAGAAAGCCAGCAGGATCCGCCCGTCGCGGTAGCGCTCGGCCTGCCGAGCCTTGAAGGTGAACCGCGACAGGCGTTCCGGCTCAGTGGCGCGAGGCGATCAGCAGACGGTTGCGGAGGGTGTGCGCGATGCCGTCGATCAGCTGGCCGGGGGAGGGCCGGACCTGCCAGAGCACTCCGCGGTGTGTCAGCGCCGCACCCTGGCGTTCGGCGCCGCTCAAGGTCACCTGGCAGCCCATCAGCCACATCCAGTAGAGCACCTGGGTGGCGGCGTCGGCCCCCGGCAGGGCGTCCAGGGCTCTGTGCGCGGCGGCGCGCGCCTTGCCGCAGGCGTGGGCGAGGAGGGCGCGCACCGCGGGCAGGTCGCGGCCCTGCTCCAGGTCGGTCCGGGTGACGCCGAACCGGAGCAGGTCCGTCTCCGGGATGGTCAGGATGCCGCGGCGCAGGTCGGCGGCGAGGTCGGCGAGGTCGTCCACACGCTGCACCGCGTCGGTCACCGGCCGCACCACGGACGCGGGCATGGGATCGGCCTCGGCGTGGGTGAGAGCATGCGCGATGCGGGCGAAGGGCATCAGGACACGGTCGATGTGGTCCTCGTGGTCCTGCTCGGTGGCGTAGCCGGTGATCGACTGCCGCTCGGCCTGCCCGGCCAGGTAGGCGAACACATCGCGGTGCCGGACGTGGCGGCTCTGGACGGTGTGCAGGAAGGCGCGGAGGAAGGCCTGCTCCGCCTGCCCGGTGGTCAGTGCGCCGCGCACCTGGCCCGCCCAGGCGTGTATCCGTCCCCGGTCGCGGTGGCCCAACGGCAGGTCGACCAGGCAGTCGGCGTGGACGGCGAAGGCGGCCGCCGCGAAGTAGTACGGCTGCCAGGCGGGTGGGATCACCAGGCGGGTGAGCGGATACAGGCCCGGGTATCTGCGGGCCACGCGCCGCGCCGCGGCGGTGTAGTCGCCGCGCAGCCGGTCATCGGTGACGCCGGCGGCGCTGAGCGCCCGCGGCCAGGGCGTGGGCAGTATCTCCAGCGCCGCGCCCAGGGGCGCGGCGCACCACGCGAGGCCACCGGCGCCCGGCGTCGCCGCGCCCGGGCGCGGCGCGCTCATGACCAGCGCCCGGCCCGGCCGGAACCGGCCGCCGCGCCGATGACCTGCCCCTGGGCGAAGCGGACGGTGTCCCGCACCCCCTCCAGCAGTCTGGAGCCCAGATGGGCGGCGAGCGAGCCGGGCAGGCCGAGCAGCGCCGCCGGGCCGGGCAGTCCGGGCAGCCCGGGCAGGCCGAGCGGTCCGAAGGGGGAGGACGCGGGGGCGGTGGCGCGCGGGTCGGTATGCGCTGCCGCCGGATCCGACGCCCCGTCGGGCGCGGTATCCCCGGTCAGGCCGCCGAAGCGGCGCTGCCGCAGCCCGTACAGCTCCAGGGCCTGCCGCAGGTGACCGGCGGAGAAATCCGGCCACAGCACGTCCAGGAAGACCAGCTCGGCGTAACTGCAGTGCCACAGCAGAAAGTTCGACAGCCGCTGCTCTCCTCCGGTGCGGATGAGGACGTCGACGTCGGGCAGCTGCGGCTGCGGCATGTGCCGGGCGAGCGTCTCCTCGGTGACCTCGTCGGCCGGTACGGCGCAGGTGATCAGGGAGCGGGCGGCGTCGACGAGGGCCTGCCGGCCGCCGTAGTCGAAGGCCACCGTCAGCTGGAGGGTGGTGTTCTCGCGGGTGAGGTCCTCGGCGTCGCGCAGCGCGGCCATGACGTCCTGCGGCACCTGCGAGGTGCCGCAGGAGAGGATGTGCAGCCGCACTCCACGGTCGTGCAGGTACTCCACGGCGCTGTCGATGACGTGCCGGGTGAAGAAGTGCACCAGGAAGTGCACTTCCTCCTTCGGACGTGACCAGTTCTCGGTCGAGAAGGCGAAGAGGGTCAGCCACTCGACACCTTCGTCGATGGCGGTGTCCACGATCGATTCCACGGCGGTTCGGGCGGCCAGATGGCCGTGCACGCGGTCCAGACCGCGATGCGTGGCCCAGCGGCCGTTGCCGTCCATGATGCAGGCGACGTGCCGGGCAGGGGCTGCTGATGCCATCCACACTCCAGAACGCGAACAGTGACCGGTCGGCTACGAAGAGAGCATCCCCGGCTGGTCGCCGCCGCATTCACCTGATCGTGTCCCGGGCGTGTCGGTGCTTGCATCGGCGCCCGTGAACCATCAGGCGGACCGTCAGGCGTCCTGCGGGTACCAGCGCAGCTCGACCGTGTTGCCGTCCGGGTCCTCGACGTAGAGCGAGATGGCGGAGCCCCGGGCGCCGAACCGCTGGCCGGGACCATCCAGCACCGTGAAGACGCCGGAGTCGATGACCTCCTGCCAGTCGAGCGGCTCGACCACCAGGCAGATGTGGTCGACGTTGGCCCCCTTCGGCTGCCCGTCGGCCGGCCGCACCAGGTCGATGATGGTGGTGGGGCTCACCCGCACGGACGGGAAGGAGACCTTGCCGGCCCGCCACTCCTCCACACGCACCGGCTCCAGGCCCAGCGGGCCGGTGTAGAAGGCGAGCGAGCGCTCGACGTCGGCGACGTTCAGGACGAGGTGGTCGAAAGCGATCACGCGCATGGATATCTCCGCAGGTTCGGGGCGCTTCAGGCGCCGTTCCGCCGTTGATCTCAGCATCGCCGAGCGGGCATCGATCGGTCCAACGCATGTTTGTCATCCCATCCATCGTGTTTCACGATGGCCGAATGGACCTTCAGCAGATGCGCTACGTCCTCGCGGTGGCGGAGACCGCGAGCTTCACCCGCGCCGCCGAGCGATGCCACGTCGTCCAGTCCGCGCTCAGCCACCAGGTGGCCCGGCTGGAAAAGGAGCTGGGCGCCCGCCTGTTCGAGCGCACCAGCCGCCGGGTGCGGCTGACCACCGCGGGGGAGGCGTTCCTGCCCGCCGCCCGCCAGGCCCTGGAGGCGGCCGAGCGCGCCCGCGCCGAAGTTGCCGCCGCCACCGGCGAGATACGCGGCCGCCTGGCCGTCGGGGCGATCCCCACCCTCGCGGCAGTCGACCTCCCGGCGCTGCTGCGGGAGTACCGCCTGCGCTACCCCCAGGTGCGCATCAGCCTGCGCGCCGGCGCCAGTGAGCGCATGGTGGAGTACGTGCGCGAGGGCAGGCTGGACGCGGCGTTCCTCGGCGTACCGTCCGGATTCCGGCCGCAGGGGGTGTGCGACCGGGAGCTCGCCCACGGGCGGCACGTGGCGGTGGTCGCCCCGGACCACCCGCTGGCGGACGAGCGGGAGGTGGACCTCCGGCGCCTGGCGGAAGAGGTGTTCGTGGACTTCGCCGACGGCAGCGCCGCCCGTGCCCAGTCGGATGAGGCGTTCACGGCCGCCGGACTGCGGCGCGAGGTCGCGTTCGAGGTGTCCGGCGTCGAGCTCATGGCCCGGATGGTCCGTCACGGGCTGGGTATCGCCCTGCTCCCCGCGCCGTTCGCCGCCGAACTGCCCGGCCTGCGCTGTGTGCCGGTCAAGGACGGGCCGGTACGGGCGGAGCGCCTGGTCTGGACCCGGTTCAGCCCGTCACCCGCCGCCTCCGCCTTCCTCGCCCTGCTGGGCGTCGGCACCTCGCCGGCGGCCGCGACCACCGACCTCACCCCGCCCGACCTCACCCCGCCCGACCCCACCCCGCCCGGGACCGCCCTCCCGTGACCGGCCGGCGGTTCGGCCGCGGTCAGGCGACCCAGTGCGGTCGCCGGGCGGCGGACGGGAGCGGCAGGCCGCCCGCGAGAGCGGAGGCCATGCGCTGCACGGCCTCGCGCAGGGTGTCGGCGGGGGCGGTGAAGGGGATGCGCAGGCGCTGTTCGAAGACGCCCGGGTGGGCGGCGAAGTAGCCGCCGCCCTCGATCCGCACCCCGCACTCCAACGCCTGCTCGGCCAGCGCCGAGGCCAGCGGATCGCCCAGGTCGACCCAGAGCGACAGACCGCCGGGCGGCAGCCGCCAGGTCCACCGCGGCATGTGCTCGGTGAGGGCCTCGCTCAACGCGGCGCGTTGCGTCCGCAGTTGTTCCAGACGCGGTGGCAGCAGCTCCTCGGCACGGCCCAGCAGATCGAGTGCCAGCAGCTGGTCCACCACCGAGCCGCCCATGTCGTTGGCCAGCCGCTGCCCGGCGAGTTCGGTGACCAGCGGCGAAGGGGCGCGCAGCCAGCCGATGCGCAGGCCGCCCCAGTGGGTCTTGCTCATCGAACCGATGGTGAGCACCTGGCCGGCGCCGCCGGGCCGGGCGTGGCAGGCGAAAGGTGGCGGGGCGGGCACGTCGAGGGCGAGGTCGGTCAGCGTCTCGTCGACGACCAGCCAGGTGCCCGAGCGCTCGGCGGCACGCAGCACCCGGGCGCGTAGCCGGTCCGGCATCAGGCAACCGGTCGGGTTGTGGAAGTCGGGGATCAGGTAGGCCAGTCGCGGCACCACCTGCCGCAGCGTCGACTCGATGATCTCGACGTCCCAGCCGGTGTCCGTCACCGGGACCGGCACGGTGCGCAACCGGGCGCGGCGCAGGGCTTCCAGGGCGTTGGGGTAGGAGGGGTTCTCGACCATGACCCGGTCGCCGGGGCCGCACAGCAGACCCACGATCAGCGTGAGCGCGTGCTGGGCACCGGAGGTCACCAGGATCTGTTCGGGCACGGTGGCCAGGCCCCGCCGGGTGAACCGCTCGGCGACGGCGGCGCGCAGCTCCGGGAGGCCGTAGGGGTGGTAGCCGGGGGTGTCCGCGTGCTCGGCCAGCTGAGGGGCGACACGGACCAGCGCGTCGACGAGCACCTGCCGCGGCAGCCCGGGGGAGGCCCTGGCCAGGTCGATGGCGGCCTCCGGAGCTTCGAGGGCCCGTGTGACGCCCCGCGGCGCGCGGCCTTCCGGCAGGGCCGTCCAGGTACCGGAGCCCTGGCGGCTGTGCGCGTAGCCACTCTCGCGCAGCAGGTCGTACACGGCGGTGATGGTGGCCCTGCTGGTGCCCAGCGCGGTGGCCAGCTCCCGCTCGGCCGGCAGCCGGGTGTGCAGCGCGATCCGTCCGTCGAGGATCAGTCCGCTGATCCCCTGGGCCAGGTGGCGGAAGGCGGGCCTCGCCTCCGTCAGGCCGGGGAGCATGGCGGCCAGCTGACGGCTCCCCAGCCTCCCGCCGGATCGGACTGCTTGTCCCCCGCCGTCGCCGCGATGCGGCGGATTGGGCGCATCCATTCCAACCACTCTCCCCGGATTGGTCGTGTTACGCAGGCCAATCAATGTACAGACTCGCCGCCGTGACCCACTCGAAACCGCTTCCGCTCAGCTACCTCCCCCTCTCCGAGCGGCCACTGCGCCGCCTTCCCCAACTCCTCATCGGCCTCGCGCTCTACGGATTCAGCCTCTCGGCGATGGTCCGGGGCGCACTGGGCGTCAGCCCCTGGAGCGTCCTGGCCGAAGGGGTGGAAGGGCGCACCGCCCTGAGCTTCGGCATGGTCAACGCCGTCGTCGGCGCCCTGGTGCTCCTGCTCTGGATACCGCTCAGGCAGACGCCGCGATTGGGCACCGTCGCCAACATCGTCGTCCTGGCCTGCTCATCCGACCTCGGCCTGCGGATCATCCCGGCCGGTGCGGACCTGCCGGCCCGGATGGGCCTGCTGGCCGGCGGTGTCCTTCTCAACGGGCTGTCCATCGCCATTTACGTCGGCGCGCGCTTCGGCCCCGGCCCCCGGGACGGGTTGATGACCGGGGCCGCAGCCGCGACCGGCCGCTCCATCCGGCTCATCCGCACACTGATCGAGGTCACCGTGCTCGCGGCCGGCTGGCTGCTCGGCGGGACCGCGGGCCTCGGCACGGTGCTGTACGCGGTCTCGATCGGCCCGATCACCCAGTTCTTCCTGCCCCGGTTCGCCCATCGCGCCGCCGCCGAACGTGCCGACCCGGCGGGACAGCCGTCCGGTCTGGTCCGTCACTGAGGCGGGATCCGGCGCGACGCGGGGCGGGCCGGGGCGCGCGGGTCAGACCTCGTCCAGCACCGCCCGGAGCACATGCCGGGCGTTGTGCGCCATCGCCGGGTTGGTCCCGCGGTAGTACGGCAGCGCGATCAGCGCCTGGGAGAGCGTCCGGGCCCGGCCGCGCCGCCAGGTCGCGTCGTCCACGCCGAGCGTCTTGCGGAAGACCTCCCTGGCATCGGCCGGCAGCAGATTCCACGCCGGGAACAGATCGCAGGCCGGATCGCCCACCCCCATGCACCCGAAGTCGATGACCGAGGCGAGCCTGGAGCCGTCCACCAGCAGGTTGCCCGGCATCAGATCCGCGTGCAGCCACACCGGCGGCCCGTCCCACCCTGGGGCCCGCAGCGCGTCCTCCCACACCGCGGTGACCGCGTCGCAGTCGACGCCCTCCTCCGGGATCCCGCGCAACCGCTCGATCGACGCCCGGGTCTCCGCGTCCAGCGAGGTGAGGGGCCCGCCGCGGTGCGCACCCGGCGCCCCCGGCAGGGTGACGCTCCACATCGCCGCCACGAACCCGGCCAGATCCCCGGCCAGCAGCACGGGCTCGCTCAGCGCCCCCGCCTCCGGGTTCCGCCCCGCCCGCCACCGGTACACCGACCACGGCCACGGATACCCCTCGGCGGGCTCACCGGCCCCGAGCACCTCGGGGATGGCCGTGGGCAGTCGGGGCGCGAGGCGGGGCAGCCACTCCCGCTCCAGCGACACGTCGCCCGCCCCGCCCTTGACCAGCGGCAGCCGTACCACCATGTCGTCGCCCAGCCGGTACATGGCGTTCACCGTGCCGCCGGACGGAAACCGCTCCACCGTCAACCCCGCCCACTGCGGGAACTGCCCGGCGATCAGCCGTCGTACGAGATCCTCGCCGACGGGAAACTGGCCGGCGTGCATCTGCCCCGTATCGCTCATGGGGCGTCATCTGATCGCCGCACCCCGGCGGCCGTCAAACACTTTTCCTGCCGGCTGCCCTCGACCCGCCTGCCTCGACGGGGCTCAGGCCGTCCGCCGGCGCGCCGTGGTGATGAGGGTGTGCAGCACCGCCTGGGCGGTGGGCAACCGGTTCGCGGCCTGGCGCCAGGCGAGCGAGCGGGGACCGTCGAGCACCTCCGAGGTGATCTCGCGGCCGCGCATGGCGGGCAGGCAGTGCAGGGCGACCACGTCCTCGGCGGCGTGCGCGAGGAGGGCGTCGTCCACCCGATACCGGGCGAGGCGAGCGACCCGGTCATCGTGTTCCTCGGGCTTGTCCATGGGCACCCACACCTCGGCGTAGACGGCCTGCGCCGCCCGGACGGCCTCGACCGGCTCCCTGGTGAGCGACACCGAGCCCCCCGTCTGCGTCATCAGCTCGCGGGCCTCGCCGAGGATGTCCTCGTCGGTCTCGTAGCCCAGCGGGCTGGCGATGGTCAGATGCATGCCGGAGGCCGCGCACGCCGCCAGGAAGGAGTTGCAGGTGTTGCTCCTGCCGTCTCCGACGAACGCCGCCGTCAGCCCCGCCAGGCCGCCGAAGTGCTCGCGCAGCGCCAGCAGGTCGGCGACGGACTGACAGGGGTGGTGAGTGTTGGTGAGGGCGTTGACGACCGGCACGGTCGCCGCGTCGGCCATCTGCTCCACGATGGCGTGCTCGAAGGTGCGCACCGTGATGGCGTCCAGGTAGGAGGAGAGCACGCGGGCGGTGTCGGCGACGGTCTCCCCGTGCCCCAGCTGCAACTCGCCCCGGTTCAGCACGATGGCGGTCATGCCCAGCCGGTGCGCGGCCGTGGCCAGCGAGACGCGGGTCCGGGTGGACGGTTTCTCGAAGACGCAGCCGATGGCGGCACCGCGCAGATCGCGCTCCCACCCCAGCGGCTCCTGCTTCATCGCTCCCGCCAGATCCAGCAGATCGGCCAGGGTGCCCGGGTCCAGGTCACTGACCCGGAGCAGATCGTCGGGGACCTTGCCGTCCACGGCCGGGCGGCGGGCGTCAGACGCTGATCTCGGCTGGGTCATCACGTCTCTCCGGCTCATGCGTGCTCGCGGGGCCTCCTCCCTACCAGCGTGATAGGCGGCGGGCAAGCGGGCATGGCCGGCGACTCCGCGCGGGTGAACCGCCGCGGAGCCGCCCCCAAGCCGTCCGCGAGCCGCCTACCGCTCCAGCGCGGCGACGCCGGCCCGGGCGAACTTCTCGTCCAGGTCGCCGGTGGGCGCGCCGGCCACGCCGATGCCCGCGATCGGGGCGCCCTTCGACTGGACCGGGACACCGCCCGGCAGGAAGAGCGTGCCGGGGATGTCCTTCAGGTTCGGGGCCTGGGAGAGGCGTCCGACCAGCACGGAGGTCGGTGCGTTCCAGGAGACGGCGGTGAAGGCCTTCCGCTCGGCGGACGTGGGGGACTGCGGGCCCGCGCCGTCCCCGCGGAGGGTGACGAGGGTGTTGCCGTTGCGGTCGACGACGGCGACGGAGACCTTCTGGCCCTCCTCGGCGGCGGCGTCGAGGCTGGCCTGCGCGGCCTCGGTGGCGGCGGCGATCGTCAGATGCGTGGACCGGGTCAGGTTCCGCTCGGCGGCGTCGGTCCCGGCCTTGGAGGGGGTCCCCGCCGCGGACGCGGTCTCGCCCGAGGACGCGGTCCCGGCCGCCGGGGAGGCGGCCTGCGCGGAGATGGCGCCGACGGTTCCGGCGGCGAGGACGGCGGCGACCGCGGTGGCGGTCAGGAGCTTCTTGGTGTGGGTCATGGTGCGATCCTCCGGCCGGAACACGGCCCCGGGCCTCGCCCCACCGGTTGCTCTTCGCCTCCCATGACGGTCGATGCCGCTGTCGTCCGATCGGTTGATGCGAGGATGGTCCCACCAGGTCAGGATGGGTGCGTATGCGCAGGTGAGGAGGGTTGGATGCACCACGAAGCCACGGCGGCGAGGGCGGCCGGAGGGCCCGCGCGGGCGGCATCCGCCCTCCTCGGCGCCGCCCGCGAGGAGACCACGACCCCCGGGGAGCGCCGGCTCGGACTCGTCATGCACGCCGCGTTCTTCCTCCTGCTCGGCGCCTCGGTGGCCCGGTTCCTCCTCCGCCACCCCGGCGATCCCGGCACCCCGTGGATCATCGCGCTTTCCGCCGTGCTGGCGCTGCTGTACGTGCTCGGCTCGGCCGCGCTCGCGCGTCCCACGCCCGGCCGCCTCGCCTGGCTGGCGGCGGTGGTGTCGGTCTGGATGGTCCTGGTGGTGCTCGCGCCGAGCTTCGCCTGGTGCGCGGTGCCGCTGTTCTTCACCGGGCTGCGCACGCTGCCCCCGCGCGCGGCGCTCGCCCTCGTCACGGTGCTCACCGCCTTCGTGGTGGCCGCGCAGCTCCAGCTGTCCTCCGGCGGCTTCGACCCGAACCTGGTCCTGGCGCCGCCCGCCGTCGCGGCGATCGCGGCCGCCGTCTTCGTCCACATGCGGCGCCAGGCCGACCGCCAGCGGCAGTTGATCGAGGACCTCCTCCGCACCCGGCGCGAACTGGCCGCCACCGAGCGCCGCGAGGGCACCCTCGCCGAGCGCCAGCGCCTGTCGATGGAGATCCACGACACCCTCGCCCAGGGCCTGTCCAGCCAGCAGATGCTGCTCCAGGCGGCCGACCGGGTGTGGGCGGCGGACCCCGGGGCCGCCCACCGCCATGTACGCACCGCCGCCTCGATCGCCGAGCGGAACCTCGCCGAGGCCCGCCGCTTCGTCCATGATCTGGCCCCCGCCGACCTCGCCGACGGCGGCAACCTGGCGGAGGCTCTGCGCGCCCTGGCCGCCCGCGCCTCGCAGGAGTCGGCGGGCCTGGTGGTCCGCTGCCATCTCGAGGGGACGCCGGCGCTCCCGCTGCCCGACCGGGTCGCCTCCGCGCTGCTGCGCATCGCTCAGGGCGCGCTGGCGAACGTCCGCGAACACGCCGGTGCCACCACGGCCACGCTCACCCTCACCCACCTCGGTGACCAGGTGGTCCTGGACGTGGCGGACAACGGCGGTGGCTTCCGCCCCGCGGCCGTGAGCACCCCGGCCGCGGGTACCGCGGCCGCCGGCGCCCCGGCAGCCGGGGTACGAGGCCACGGGCTGCCCGCGATGCACGCCCGGGCACGGCAGCTCGGCGGCACCCTGACCATCGAGTCGGCCCCCGGCGAGGGCACCGTCCTGTCCGCCGCGATCCCCCTGGAACCCCAGCCATGACCCAGGCCCCTGTGCGCATCCTGCTCTGCGACGACCACGCCGTGGTGCGTGCCGGGCTGCTCGCCGTGCTCGGCAGCGAACCCGACATCGAGGTGGTGGGAGAGGCCGGCAGCGGCGAGGAGGCGGTGGCCGCGGCCGCGAAACTCGGGCCGGACGTGGTGCTGATGGATCTCCAGCTCGGTCCCGGCATCGACGGAGTGGAGGCCACCCGGCGGATCTCGGCCACCGGCGTCCATGTGCTGGTGCTCACCACCTACGACACGGACGCCGACATCACCCGCGCCATCGCGGCCGGAGCCACCGGATACCTGCTGAAGGCCGAACGCCCCGAGGAGCTCTTCGCGGCGATCCGCTCCGCCGCCCAGGGCCGCACCACCCTGTCTGCGCCCATCGCCAGCCGCGTCATGAACCAGATGCGCGGCGCCGCCCGACCCGCGCTGACCGCCCGAGAACTCGACATCCTCGGCCAGCTCGCCCAGGGCCTGGGCAACCGTGAGATCGCCCGCGCGCTCTTCATCAGCCAGGCCACGGTGAAGACCCACCTGGGCCGGATCTACGACAAGCTCGGCGTCGACACCCGAGCCGGCGCGGTGGCGGTGGCGAAGGAGCAACGGCTGCTGCCCTGAGCCGAGGGCATGAGCCGGGAAAGCCGGCGCGAGAAGCGGGGAGGCCGTCGGCAGCCCGTGCCGACGGCCTCCCCGATGGGCGCCGTGCTCAGTTCACCGCGGTCAGCAGCTGCCGCCCGCAACCGGATTGAAGGCGCCGAGGAGCGGGTTGATGCTGTTCCCGCAGACGTTGATCGGGACACCGACCGGCACTTGGACGACATTGCCGCTGACCACGCCGGGGGAGCCGGCGACGCCGGCGCGGGCTGCGGGATCGGCGGAGGCGAGACCGGCGCAGCCCAGGACGCCGGCCACGGTCAGAGCGATGGCCACACAAGCGGTTCGAATTCGCATGCTCTCTCCCAGAACGGGTGACGTGACGGATCCACCATCACAGTCATCAGCGCCCAACTCGCCCCGATTCACCGAACCAGTGATGCACTGGACATATGGACGTATGTCACAACCGTCTCCGCCGGCGACGGCTCGGCCTTGGTCGGACGGTCCGATCGGGTGGGGTCCGTGCCGCCACGGACCCGCCCCCCGTCGGTCGGCGGGCACCGCAGCGGCGATAGAATCCGCTTGCACATACGGGGAATTGGGGAAAGGCGAGTCGGGTGAAGTCTCGCAGGGCGCTCATTCTGTCGGCCGTGGCGGCGGTCGTCGCAATCTCAGGCGCCGCGGTCATCTACTGGCAAGGATCCGGGAAGAGGAAAATCGAGGCCGCCCCTCACGCGGGAAATCCCGCCTGCGAAAAGGTGGTGTCCAAGCTCCCCTCGGACCTTCTGGGAGGCTCCCGCGAGGACACGGACCCGGCCGGCACCGCGGCCTGGGGGAGCAGGTCGATCGTCCTGCGATGCGGGGTGGAACCGCCGCTGCCGACGCCTGATCAGTGCGTCAGTGTGAACGGTGTGGACTGGGTCATCGACGAAGCCAGGCTCGACGAAGACGGCGTGAGGTCCGTGACGACATACGGGCGCAGCCCGGCCGTCGAAGTCACCTTCTTCGACGAGTCCCAGAGTGTGGGCGACGCGCTGGTGGATCTCACCGGCTCGGTCGAGCACATTCGCCAGAAATCCCCCTGCATCGAATGACCCGTGACGCCCGACGTCCTTTTCGGTCCCATGTGATCCCGTAGGGGATTCAGTCGCCCCGGGCCATCACCGCGCGCAGGAGCCCGGGGAAGGCTTCCTCGATCTCGTCGCGGCGCAGTGCGTTCATGCGCGAGGTGCCGGCGTAGTGCTGTCGGATGAGACCGGCCTCGCGCAGCACGTGGAAGTGGTGGGTGGCGGTGGACTTGCTGACCGGCAGCTCGATCGTGCCGCAGGCCAGATCCTGATCGGCGGCGTACAGCTCGCGGACGATCCGGCGGCGCACCGGGTCGACCAGGGCCTCCAGGACCCGCTGCAGGGTGACCGTCCGCATCTCCGGGTGGGGCGGGATGCGTTCCTGCCTGCTTCGCCGTGCTGTCGCCATCGGTCGTTCACCTCCCCCTGTATGGTACGACACTCATCGAAGTACGGCGCGCTTCAAAGTACGACGACTGTCGAAGTTTGACACCTGTCGTACTTTCCGCTTGGCTGAGGCACGACGGCGCATCCTCGGCGCCGCCGACGGCGATCGGAAGGGATGGGCGTGATGGTCAGGACGGTGCGGTTCCATGAACTCGGCGGGCCGGACGTGCTGCGGCTGGAGCATGCGGAGCTGGGCGAGCCCGGCCCCGGCGAGCTGCTGATCCGGGTGGACGCGATCGGCCTCAACCGTGCCGAGGTGCTCTTCCGCGGCGGCAACTACATCGAATCGGTCAGGGAGTTCCCCGCCCGGCTCGGCTCGGAGGCCGCGGGGGTGGTCGAGGCCATCGGCGCCGGTGTGGACGGCTTCGAGACCGGCCAGGCGGTCAGTGTGGTGCCCGCGTTCTCGATGAACGACTACGGCGTCTACGCCGAGCGCGCGATCGTCCCCGCCGCCGCGGTGGTGCACCGCCCCGACGGGCTCGGCGCGATCGAGGGCGCGGCGGTGTGGATGCCGTACCTGACGGCGTACGGGGCACTGGTGGAGGTCGGCGGCATGCGCGCCGGGGACACGGTGGTGCTGACCGCCGCCTCCAGCAGCGTGGGCCTGGCCGCGATCCAGATCGCCCACCGTGTCGGCGCGGTGCCCATCGCCACCACCCGCACCGGCGCCAAGAAGGACGCGCTGCTCAAGGCCGGGGCGGCCGAGGTGATCGTCACCGACGAGGAGGACGTTACCGGGCGCGTGCTTGACCTGACGGGAGGGCGGGGCGCCGAATTCGTCTTCGACGCCATCGCCGGTCCCGGCGTCGTGGGCCTGGCCAAGGCGGTCGCCCCCGGTGGCACCCTGTTCCTGTACGGGGCGCTCAGCGGCGAGGCGACCCCTTACCCGGGGTTCGAACTCGGCATGCCCGCACTGAACATGCGTACCTTCACCCTCTTCGAGACGACCGCCGACCCGCGGCGGCTGCGCCGGGCGGAGGCGTTCGTCTCATCCGGCCTGCGCAGCGGCGCCTTCCGGCCGGTCGTGGACCGTACCTTCGGCCTGGACGAGATAGCCGAAGCACACCGCTACATGGAGGCGGGCGCCCAGGTCGGCAAGATCGTCGTCACCGTCGACCACTGATCAGCGAGGATCGCCGACCACGGCGGGTCACTGATCTCCTTGCCTGGCCGGCAGTCGGTTCAGGCGTTGGGACGCTTGCCGTGGTTGGCCTTCTTCTTCTTGCGGGCGCGTCGTTTGTTGCCTCGCGTGGACATGGCGCACACCTTCCTCACCAGGACGTTCCATGCCTTCTTCGGGCCTTGGATCGAGTCTAGGTTCGGCGTTCGGCGTCCGCATCAGGTGCCCGTCCCCGACGCTCCTTCGCGTCGGGGACGGGCGGGTACTCCGCCACCCCGTCGACGGAAGATGATCATCACCCCGAGCGGTCGGCGTCCGCCGCGGCCAGCGCCGCCATGCCCTCCACGAGCCCGAACGGATCAGTGGGCACGCCCTCCACTCCGGCCTCTCCATAGGCTGCCGCGACCGCGGTGTAGACCCGCTCGGGGAACGCCCAGCCCGAGTGGAATTCCGCCATCACCTGCTCGGCCGCCCGGAGAAGAGGGGTGCCCGCCCGGGCGTGTTCCGTCGCGGCGGCGGCGATCCCGCTCAGCACGTCGCGGATGGCCACCACCTCCGCGCGCCCCACGACGGGACCGTGCCCCGGCACGAATATCGTCGCCCCGCTCGCCAGGATCCGGTCGAGCGCACGGATGTGACCGGACACGGAGCCGGACCACACGATCAGGTGCCCGCCCACGAAGAGCACATCCCCGGCGAAGACCACCCCTTCCCCGGGCACGTGCATGATCACGTCTCCGTGGGTGTGCGCCGGACCGATCTCCCACAGCTCCACCGCGGTCTCTCCCACCACCAGCTCCAGGCGATCGGAGAAGGTCCGTGTCGGCCCCACCACCTCGATGCCGGAGAAGTCGAACCGGCTGAAGTGTTCGTGGAGGTAGGCCATCACCGGAGTGGCCGGCGGTGCCTTGAGCAGCTCGGTCATCTGCTGCGGTGTCAGCTCGTGCGCCAGATGGTCGGCCGTCGTCGCGGAGGCGATGATCTCGGCCCCGGGCAGCAGCTGGTTCCCGAAGGTGTGATCGCCATTGGCGTGGCTGTTGACCACCGTGCGCACCGCGACGCCCGGCAGCTCGCGGCTGATCGATCCGAGCAGGGTCCGGGTCATCTCCAGCGTGTACTGGGTGTCGAACAGCAGGGCTTCCCCCTGTGACGCGACCAGACCGCAGTTGCTCAACCCCCACTCGCCGTCGGGCTGAAGGTAGGCGTGCACGCCGTCGCCCACCGCGTGCAGGCCGGCTTCGAACGGTACCTGTCGTGTGCGCACTGATGATCCTCTGCTCGGACGGATGGTGCGAACAGGCTAGGGGTGTCCGACGGGTCGCCGCGACGCCCCGGAGTCCGACGTGTGTTCGATTGGAGCGCGCAACGTCAGCGAGGCAGGCTGGACTCATGCGGTCGCTGTTCCGCTCACCTCCTCGCCCGGGAGACGGCGGTCACAGGAGGGTCCTGTTCACACTGGCGCAGTGTGTGCCCTTCGCGATCGCGCTGGTCGTGGTCGGCATCGAGCTCTCGCCCGCGCACGTCCTGGTCACCGGCCCGGTCCTGACCACGACGCCCGCGCTGGCCGCGCTGACCATGGGCCCGAGAGGCACTCTGGCCGCGGCCGCTGTCGCCCTCGGTGTCAACGCGACCACCGCCACCTACAACCACGCCTGGGGCACCCCGCAGGTCTTCGGCAACCTCCTGGGGCTGCTCCTGGTATCGGTGGCCGGCGTCACGATGAGTAACGCGGTGCGGGCGCGCAGACAGAGCGAGCTCGACCAGGTGCGCCGCATCGCCGTGGCGGCACAGGAGGTCATCCTGCGGCCCGTCCCCGCGCGGCTGGGCCCGTTGCGGGCGGCCAGCCTGTGCCTCGCGGCGGGGACCGGGGCACAGGTCGGCGGCGATCTCTACGAGGCCGTGCGGAGTCCGTTCGGCGTCCGGCTGATCGTGGGGGACGTCCGGGGCAAGGGGCTGTCCGCGGTCCGCGCGGTCGCGGTGGCGCTGGGCGCCTTCCGGGAGGCCGTGCACTATGAGTACGACCTGGTGGACGTCGTCAACCACTGCGCGGCAGCGCTGCGACGGGAGGTCGCCGTGCCGGGTGCCTACGACCAGGAAGTCCTCACCGAGGGGTTCACCACCGCGCTGCTGGCCCAGGTGCCCGACGAGCCCGTGGTGCAGCTGGTCAACCGTGGCCACCCGCCTCCGCTGGTGCTGCGCGACGGCCGGGTCCAGGCCCTGATGCCCACCACGCCCCTGCCGCCGCTGGGCCTGGAAGACCTCGTCACCGGCGGCCCTCCCGAGAAGCCCGAGAGCTATCCGTTCGCCCCCGGTGACCGGCTCCTGCTGTACACCGACGGCGTGATCGAGGCCCGGAATGCCGACAACGATTTCTTCCCGCTCCCCGAGGCCATGGAAGCGGCGCACACCCTGCCCCCGCCGGATTTCCTGGACGAGCTGCACCGGGCATTGCTCCGCCACACCCAAGGCCGTCTGGCGGACGATGTGGCGATGATCGTCGTCGACCGGCTCGAAGAAGGCGGCGCGAACGCCGCCTCCGCCGGTGCCGGGCCGCGGTGACCGCCCGCGGCGACGCGGCCTTCATCCGTCAGGCCCGGACGCGGCTTCAGGCGAGCAGCGCGGCGGCCGCCGCCAGCAGGTCCTCGTTGCGCCCGGTGACATCGCGCCTGGTCAACTGGTGCAGCTCGTCCGCCTGCACGCCGAGGTCCTCGAGCGGGACGTCGACGTTGCCGCGGGCCCGCGTGGCGCGGCGCAGTGCGACGCGGAACCCGGCGCCGCGCGGCAGCTCGCCGAGCAGCTCGGGCAGCCAGACGCGCAGCAGCTCGTGCGTCCACACGTTGGCGCCTCCGGCCCCGGTCCGCCGCGCGGTCCCGAGGACCGGACCGAGGCCGTTGTCCTGGAACCCGGCGGCGAAGATGTCGGCGGCCGAGTAGGAGAGCGCGTCGGTGATCAGGACCTTCGGGCCGGAGTAGCGCGGCAGTCCTGCGGTGATCGCCTCGGGATCGGTGAGCGGGAACCCTTGTGAGTACACCTCGCCGGTCTCCACGGCGGCGCGGATGGAGCTCGTCCAGGAGCGGAAGCCCGGGTTGGACCGGGCCAGCGTGAGCGCGGCGCGCGTGGTGGACAGCGAGAAGCTCACCGGGACGACGGGGTTGGTGCTCAGCACCTGCAAGGCGGACTCCGCGGCCGGGACGTGGCCTCCCGGGTTGCCGCGGATGTCCACGATCAGCCCTCCCGCGGGGGCGCGCGCCGCGATCCGGGCCACCTGCTCGGCGAACCGCCGCGCGCCGGGGACGTTGAAGGAGTAGATGCGCAGGTAGCCGTAGGCGCGGCCGCGAAGCCGCAGCGTCCGGTGGTCGAGGACGCTGCGGAGGGCACGCGCCGCCGAACGCCGCGCCGGGGCCGGCGCGAACAGCTCGCGCTTGATCTGGCGGGTGGCCTCGTTGCCCGCGTCGATGCCCAGGTTCGTCGCCAGCGTGGGGACGGGATCCTGCGCGCGCCCTGCGTGCCGCTCGGCGGCGCGCACGCGCCAGGGGATCCGCGTCTCGCGGCGGCGCCCGGCGCGGGTGCGGTAGGACAGCAGCACCCAGTGCTCGTCCGGCGGGGGACCGGTCCGCAGCGGGCGCAGCGCCAGCGACTCCAGCCCGCGCGCCAGGCGCGCGTCGAGGTTGGACCCCCCTTGGGCGGCCGCGTTGCGCTCGACCGCGCGCTCGATCGGCACCCCGTTCCAGGCTTCCAGCTCGGCGCCGACGTCGAAGCCCGCGTGCACGAGCGAGCGGTCGACCTTGGAGACGATGTGGTGCGGTGTCCCGTCGGGGTCCGTGTAGCGCTCGACGAGGAAGCCCAGGGTCGCCACCTGGCCGCGGTAGGGGTCGGGCAGCTGGTAGACGGTGTGCAGATCGCGCAGCCCCCGGAAGACGTCCGCCAGCTCGGTGTGGAACTGCGCTTCGCTGAGCGGCGGAAGGCGGCGCTCCAGCAGGCGCAGGCGCTGGACCGGGTCGATGGCGTGCATGGCCCGCTTCAGGGGGAGGTGGACGTAGAGCTCCTCGACCAGGACGCGGGCGGCGGACAGGAGCTGGTAGCGGGCCGCGAGCGGCAGAGGGTCGGCCTCCACCTGTGCCATGAACTCGTCGAGCCCGATGGAGTCCGGCAGGGACCGGGCGGGTCGCGCGACCTTCGGCCTCATGTGTAGTAGCCCGCCAGGTGCTGGAGCTGGGGAACACCGCCGCGCGCCACGGCGGCGAAGTAGGCCGCGTCGTGGGTCAGCGGGTCCAGGGGCGGGATGACCAGGTCCGGCGGGACCTCGCCGGCGGCGGCGAACGCGCCCACATCCCCTTCCGGCATGTCGCCGAAGAGTGCGAGCGGCGCGTCGGGATCGTCCAGCGGCCCGCCCCAGGCCGCGACCGCCTCCTGCGAGTCGCGCCAGGCCGCCACCGGGTCCTGGCGGACCCGTTCCAGCGCGCGCTTGACCCCGGGCCAGTCGAGCTGGGCGTCGGCCCGGTCCGGCTGACGCACCGCCACCCGGCGCTTGACCCCGGCCACCGTGATCGCGTCGGTGTCCGCCGCCCCGGCGGCGGTCATCAGCGACGGCGTCCCGTAGAACGGCCGGCCGCGCACCATCACCAGCCGTACGTGGCGCTCGGTCGCCTCGATCAGGTTGCGGTACGGGTCCTGGGCCGGGTCGTGGCGTTCGAGGACGAGCAGGTCCGCGGCGCCGCCGCGCTGCAGGCGTCCCACCTGCGGCCCCCAGGCGGTCGCCAGCGCGTCGCCGGGGTTCGCGGTGACCATGTCGCACAGGTCGCGGTCGCTGAAGTGCCCGTCGAGCTCGTGCCGGTTGACCGCGTCGGCGACCTTGAGCTCGCCGAGCACATGCTTGGTACCCGAGGGCGACCAGTCGGAGCCGAGCGCGATGCGCAGCCCCTTCCGGTCCGCCTCGAGGACGTCCGTCGTGTCGTGGTAGAGCCAGTAGTTGGAGAACGGCGACCAGACGACGGTGCCCTTCTCCCCGGCGTTCACGGCCGCCACCGCGTGTCGCCACTTGGCGAAATCGGCGGCGGTCAGCGCGGTGCCGTGCACGCCGATCAGGCCGGGCTTCAGGCACGGCTCGAGCTCCTCGAACTCCCGGTGGACGATCGACCCGGGCCTGCCCTCCGCGACGTGGTAGATCAGCACGCGCGTGCCGTCGAGCTGCGGCGCGCGCTCCTCGCGCAGCACCTCGGCGTCGAGCTGGAGCGCCGCGGTCATCACCATGTCGGCGCCCGCCGGCAGCTTCTCGTTGTCGATGATCCGCAGCAGCCAGCCGTCGACGGGGCGCGTCGAGTGAGGGGCGCCCTGGATCGAGGTGGTCCCGCCGATCAAAGCCTTGACCTCGACGTACTTGACCAGGGCCTCGGGCGCTGCCTGAGCGAGCACCTTGGCGGGCCAGGTCACCGAGGTGGAGTAGTCGGGCGGATGGTCCTCGTCCACCCAGCGGTCGTGGTGCGCGTAGGGGACACCGACCGCCTCCCACAGGGGGAGCGTGTTGTAGGCGATGTGGTTGTGGAGGTCGATCAGGCCGGGGAGGATCAGCGCGCCGGTGTCGATCCGCGGCGCGCCGGAGAACCCCGCGGGCGGATCCTGCCCCGCCGACCGCACCGCGGCCAGGCGGCCGTCATCGCCGACGTACACGGCGCCGGGGTCGAGGATCCGGTGGTCGCTGTCGAAGGTGACGACCGTGCCGAGCAGGACGAGCGCCATCAGGCCGGCGCCTTCCAGATCAGCGTGTGCCCGTCGTCCGGCGACGGGCGGCCGACGGAGTTCTGCCCCTCGCCGGGCTGGGCGCGCACCCAGGCGTCGTCGCCCAGGAACGCCGGCACGCCGAAGGGCAGGTCCCGGCGGGGGATCGCGCTGTAGTCGGACTCCTGGAAGACGCTGCCGTAGTTGGCACCGGTGTTGTCGCCGTCATCGTCCGGCGTGACGATCGAACGCAGTTGTGTGACCGCGGTCCGCCAGGCGTCCACCAGAGCCGTCTCGTCGTGGCTGGACGGATGGGGGACCTCGACGAGCGGGACCTGCGGCCGCGTGGTCCACAACCGCACCGCCTCCTGGGCCATGAACCCCATCGCGACGACGGCCTCCAGCGCCTGGTCCGTCGCCCGGTCGAAGACCTGGTTGCGCCACTGGCTCTGCGCCGGTTCGTCGAGCCGGTCCTTCATCGCCAGGGCCTGGCTCGGATGGACCGCGTACGCCCAGGCGTTGAGGCAGACGTAGGAGCGGGTCAGCCCGAGCTTGGCGAGGAAGCCCTGCACGCGCTGGCCGGCGTTGCCGACGAGGCTGCGCCCGGCGATCCGCTCGGTCGGCCCGGGGTCGGAGGCCACGATCAGCACGCGGGCCGAGCCGTCCAGCCGGCCCCGGTAGAAGACCGGCCCCCAGTCGAACCAGAACGCCTCCTCGACGGGCGGGTCGGGCACCTTCGCGAGCAACTCTGCGAACTGGGCCGTCGGCCCGCGGTCGAACTCCGGCATCGGTCCGCGCCTCCTCACCACTCGGTTTGCCGCGCGCCATCCACCTGGGTGTTCGAAATCAAGGGATCACCCGGCACCGGACCTCGCAATCCGGGCAGCCGCCAACTGGACCAAAGAGGGGCAGCGGCCGGCGCTACCCGTACGGCCGCTCCACGACTGGCAGCCGGAATCCGGCCCGAGGATGCTGGGCGTGTGGTCCAGCGCAACAGAGCGGGAGCGGGTACGTGAGGGCACCGGGCGCGCGGCGCACCACCCTCGGACGCTGGTGCCTGCGCCGCCTTCAGCTGCTGCCGCTCGCCGTGCTGGTGGCAGGCGTCCTCTTCGACTACAACACGTCCGGGCATGTCAGCGGAGAGGCCTTCTACACCGCCGCGCCGATGACCGCCGCCGCACTGCTGTCGCTGCGCGCGACGATCCTGGCGGCCCTTGGCGCCTGTGCCGCGGACATCGCGCTCCTCACCCACTTCGGCTTCATGGGGAAACCGGGCGGGCAGAGCGAGCTGGCGGCGGTCGTGACCGTCTCGGCGTTCGCCATCGTCGTCAACCGGCTCATGTACTACAGCAACCTGCGGTTGCAGTCGGCACGCAGAATCGCCCTCGCCGTGCAGCGCGCCGTACTGCCGAAGCTGCCGGCCTCGGTCGGGCCCCTGCGGATGGCCGTGCGCTACCAGGCGGCGGTGAAGGACGCACAGATCGGCGGGGACCTGTACAGCGCGCAGGACACCCCCTACGGCGTTCGCTGCCTGGTCGGCGACGTCCGGGGCAAGGGCATGGACGCGGTCAAGGTGGTGGACGTGGCCATGGGGGCGTTCCGGGAGGCGGTCGAGGAGGAACCCACCCTCGTGGGGATCGCGGCCAGGCTGGAGCGGGCGCTGCTGCGGGAGAAGGAGCGGCGGACCGGACCGGAGCGGATCGAGGGGTTCGTCACCGGCGTTCTCGTCGAGATCCCGCACCGCGGCGACGAACTGCGGCTGGTCAACCGCGGCCACCCGGCGCCTTTGCTGCTCCACGCCGGCCAGGTGCGCTCTGCCGAACCCTCCGAGCTGACGCTCCCCTTCGGGCTGGCGGAGCTGGGCGCCGGCCAGGGCCGGACCGACACGGTGCCCTTTCCCGCGGGCGCGACCCTCCTGCTGTACACCGATGGGCTGAGCGAGGCGCGGAACCGCGCGGGGGACTTCTACGACCCGCAGGCCAGGCTGGCCGGGCGCGATTTCCCGGGCCCGGACGCGCTGGTCGACGCCCTTCTCACCGAGGTCAGCCACCACACCGGCGGCCGCATCACCGATGACATGGCGCTGCTCGCGGTCACCCGGGAAGCAGGGTGAACCGGGTGCGGCAGTCACCTGCCGAGGGATATGCGGGTGGCACCGATCACAAGTGCGAGGAGAGTTCCGGTCATCTCCGGCCAGCTGTTTTCGTGTGAAATGCATCCGTCTGGCGCGAAGCTTTTCAATCCGGTTCGAGAACCGGTTGCGGGATGCTCAATTCCGCTGAAACGAAACCGGTTCCCCGGTTTTTGCTAAACGAGAATGTTGCTTTTTGCTGGTCCTTACGGGAGTTGTCCAGGCGTCTTGGCGATCGCTCGTAGTAGATAAACGGACCAATTCCAGCCCTGCGGGGAAATATGCCGGAGGCTGGACGACTGATCACGCCCGTGAAAATCTTGAGACTGGTTTTGTCGGGGAGTCGCTC
The DNA here is from genome assembly GCF_058215555.1 of Streptomyces sp. JLBT605. Classification (NCBI taxonomy): domain Bacteria; kingdom Bacillati; phylum Actinomycetota; class Actinomycetes; order Kitasatosporales; family Streptomycetaceae; genus Streptomyces; species Streptomyces sp. JLBT605. Next base: position 286,296 of record NZ_CM177087.1, on the reverse strand, counting down.
GGGGCGATTGAGGCCGGCTGGAAAACGGGTTGAAACCGGCGCCGAAAAGGGAATCGGGTCGCGCGCCCGCTGAACCCATGCGGCACCACCGTGCCTCTGGCCTCCTTGACCGCATGGGCCGCACGGACGAGACCGACGCCTTCGGCCTGCCGGCGATGACGAGCGCCTTCGCCAACTCCCCCCACATTCAGGAAGGTTGTCCATGACACACGGCGTGTTCCAGGCGCCCCGTGAGGCGCCCGGGCGGGACAGGGTGCCCGCCCCCGGTCTCTCCCGGCTGCCCTCGCTCACCGGACTGCGGTTCCCCGCCGCGCTCCTGGTCTTCTTCAGCCATGCCGGAATGCCCCTCCCTCAGGTGCGCCTCTTCGAAGACGACCAGCTCGCCGTCGACATCAACAAGGCCACCGAGAAGGCCGGCTCGCTGGGCGTCGCTTTCTTCTTCGTCCTCAGTGGCTTCGTGCTGACCTGGTCCGCCCGTCCGCACGACACGGCCCGGGCCTTCTGGCGCCGCCGGTTCGTCAAGATCTACCCGAACTACGTGATCACATGGGTTCTGGCGATGACCCTCTTCGCCTCCGCCTACACCCCGACCCGAGTGGCGCTAGCGAACCTCTTCATGGTCCACGTGTGGGTGCCGGACTTCGAATACCTCCTCAGCGTCAACCTGTCGAGCTGGTCGCTCGCCTGCGAGCTCGTCTTCTACGCCTCCTTCCCGCTGCTGCACCGGGTCTTCGCGCGCATCGACCCCGCACGGCTGAAGTACTGGATCGGCGGGACGCTCACGGCGATCATCCTCACGCCGCTGTTCACCTACAACGTGCTGCCCGACTCGCCGGCCATCCAGCTCGACACCTCGGCGTCGGCGGATGCCTCGGTGAAGCAGATGTGGTTCTCCAACTGCCTCCCGCCGGTGCGCATGCTGGACTTCGCGCTCGGCATGCTGGTGGCGCACGCGGTGCTCAACGGGCGCTGGCGCAACATCGGCGTCATGTGGTCGAGCGCGCTCCTGGCGGGCAGCTACTGGCTCTCCCAGAACTCGGACATGCTCTACGCCCAGCGCGCCACCTCCATCATCCCGATCACCCTGCTGATCGCGGCGGCCGCGATCGCGGACATGAAGGGCGAGTTCACCGTCCTTGGCAACCGCACCATGGTCTGGCTCGGCGAGATCTCCTTCGCCTTCTACCTCCTGCACACCATCGTGCTCATCTACGGCCGCAAGCTCCTGGGGCACGACCTCTACTCCACCCCCGTGGCCATCGCCCTGGTGGCCGTGCTGCTCGCGGTGACCATCCTGGCGTCCTGGGCGCTCTACGCACTCGTCGAGCGGCCGGTCACCCGCCGCTGGTCCACACCCCGGCGGGCCAAGGCCGCGGCAGCGCTCTGAGCGCGCGAGCCGGCCCAGCAGGGCGACGTCGGCGTCCCCGTCGGCGAGCCCGGCGCTCGGGTCCGACCAGGCGGCCTGCCGCATGTCCGCCCGCCGGCCCGGCCGGCGCCGGGCGAACTCCGCGATGATTTCCCTGCCCGATTCCGGGCAGGGAAGCGGCGATTGATGGTCCCGGCACACTACAGTGCCCAGCCATGATCACTGCCTCCGCACTGGGGTCCTTCGCGCTGATCGTGGGACTCCTGACCCTCACACCCGGACTCGACACCGCCCTGATACTGCGCACCGCCGCACTGGGCCGCCGCAGACGCGCCTGGGGCGTCGTCCTCGGCATACAGACCGGCACCCTCGTCTGGGGCGTGCTCAGCTCGCTCGGTATCACCGCGGTACTGACCGCCTCCCACCTCGCCTACGCGGTACTCCGCTGGGCGGGCGCGGCGTACCTGGTGTGGATGGGAGGCCGGATCCTGGCGTCGACGCTGCGCCGGCGGTCTCCGACCGACCCCGCCCGGACCGACGCCGCGCCCGAGCCGGACGCCGGCGACAGCTTCCGCAGCGGCTGGCGCCAGGGCACCTGGACCAACCTGCTCAACCCCAAGGTGGGCGCCTTCTACATGGCCGTGCTGCCGCAGTTCGTACCGGCCGGGGCTCCGCACCTGGCCACCGGCGTCCTGCTGGCCGGCGTGCACATCCTGCTCGCCTCCCTCTGGTCGGGCGTGCTGCTCGCCTTCGCCCGGGCGCTCCGCGGCACCCTCCGCCGCCCCTCGGCGCGCCGGATCCTCGACCGGATCAGCGGCACGGTCATCGCCGGCTTCGGTGTCCGCCTCGCCCTCGCCGACTGAGCATGATCGAAATGCGCGGTGCGCTTCGACGTGTGAGGCTGGCCGCGGCCGATCCCCCAGATAGAGATCGTCACGGCAGGAGGCTGGCTGATGTACGAGATGCGCGCCGGCCCCGCCACGACCAGTGGCCCGGGACCTGTGTGGCACGTCATGGCCAGGGACGACGGCTGCACCACGCTGTGCGGCCGCCACCTGGCCCAGAGCCCGAGTCACCTGAGCGCGCCCACGGAACGCTGCTGCTCGCCGTGTATGGCGGCCTTCGAGGAGGCGTTGCAGTTCCCGTCGGGGGCCGGCGAGTAACCCCGGAGCCGGAGGAGAGGGCTTGTCCCCTGCCTGGCGCCGGAGGAGGGGGCTCGCACGGGTCGCCGGAGGTCCGGGTCCGGCGACGGCGAGCGCCCCTCCCGCGCCCTCACCTGCCCGGACCAGCACCCGGCAGGCGGATGGTGCGCGCGACCTCCGCGGTGCCGCCCAGCCGGATCATCGGCCCGGACGGGCACTGCCGTGTGGTGGCGGTGATGGTGGACGGGCTGCCGAGGGAGTCGCCCATGTCGACGGCGATGTCGGTGACGCCCTGACCGGCCAGGTGAGCGGCGAGACAGGCTGTGCTGTTGGCGTTGGCGATGTCTTCCGGAACGCCGATCGACGGGGCGAACATACGCGCCGCGAGGTGCCCGCTGCCCGTCGGCGCGGAGTAGACGTAGCAGCCCAGGAGCCCCAGGCGGTCACAGGCGGTGCGGAGCCGGTCGGAGTCCGGGGCGAGGGCGGAGAGAGCGGACCGTGTGGGAACGGGGACCAGCACCCGCGGCCGCCCCAGGGTGGCGACGCGGATACCGGGGACGGGCGTGTCCGGGTCGACGCCCAGCGCAGGCAGGATGAGGGCGCGTTCGGTCGTGGTGGGTACGCGCAGGCCGACCGGGCCGGGGTCGAATGATGCCTTGACACCACTCTTCTCCGGGGCGAACCAGCCGGCGAAGGCCCGTCCCGAGGCGTGGAGGCCGACCCGGTACTCTCCCTCGCCCCCGGCGCGAGCGGCGAGGAAGGCCAGAGCGGCCACCGTCCCGTGGCCGCACGCGGGCAGTTCACCCTCGGCGGTGAAGAAGCGCAGCGAAGCCGACGGACCGGCGGGCGCATTGTCATCCACCGAGACGCTGTCATCCCTGGAGACGAAGACGGCGTGCGACGTTCCCACCAGCATCGGCACGCGACGGCGGTCCTCGTCACTCAACGGCGCCTCGTCCAGCACCGCGGTGGGGCTTCCGCCACTGCCTTGGCGCAGGCATGCGTGGACGATCGTGACGGGCAGTCCGCGCCCACTCATGGGCGGTCCGGAAGTTGTTCGGTGGGATTGACGGAGTACCGGCTCGCGTCACCTAGGGGAACGCCGTCGGTGCTCCACAGGGCGTGGACCTTCGAGATCCGCGCTTCGGAGTGAACCTCCGACGTCCCCCAGAGCCGGACGGCGTCGGTGGCAGCGCCGACCGGTTGCCACCCGGGATCGCCGGTGGCCGCGAAGCCGGCCCAGGCGCTCAGCATCTGACGGGAGAGCTGGTGATCGGCGGCGCTGGGCATGCCGCCGATGAGGAACTCGACGCTCTTCGCCTCGAAGGTACCGAAGGCGAAGGGGATGTCCGCGGAGTGCCAGGGGCGCACCACTCCCTCAGGTCCTCGGCGGTGCCGGACGAAGCGGGACAGGTACGTCCGGCCGCCTGCCCGGGCGTACCGGTCGGCGAGCCGGTCGCTGTACGCGCCGAACAACACATCGCCGAGGATGGCCAGGTAGATGTCGAGGACGGGGGCCTGCGGCATCAGCGCCCGGTAGCCGGAAGCCAGGGTCCGGGGAAGCCGGTGGTCTTCGAGGAAGGTCGCCAGCTGTTCCTCGGTGGTGACCTTGGCGATGGCGCCGACGGCGTCCAGCAGCCAGGACTCCTGGGTCGCGTGGCAGACCAGCAGGTCGACGTCGTGCGCGGCTCCGGCGGTGATCGCGGTCAGCGGGTCGGTGGGAAGGATCCCTCCGTCGGCGACCGGACCGTAGATCACGGGGTTGTAGTGACGCACACCGGAAGCGGGATCCTGCCGGTAGCCGTCGACGACCCTGTCGGAGGCGGCGACCAGAGTCTCTGGGGAGGCGGAGGCCAGGCCCTCGGGCGTGGCGGGGACGCCGGCTGCCTCGGCGACCTTCCCGGTGGTCTCCGCGGCGAGTTCGACGGAGTAGCAGGGGCTGGCGATGCTGTGGGCGATGACCCGGCGGAACAGCCCGTGAGCGCGGTCCATCGTCATCAGGCAGGTGGCCGAGGCGGCACCGGAGGACTGACCGGCCAGTGTGACGTTGGCGGGATCTCCGCCGAAGTGGGCGATGTTCTCCTGAACCCACCGCAGGGCCGCGATCTGATCGAGCAGACCCCGGTTGTCCGGGTAGCCCGACGCGTCACCGGTCGGCAGGTGCCCGAAGCCCTCGAAGCCGAGCCGGTAGTTGAAGGTGACGACGACGAGCCCGGCACGGGCCAGTGCGGTGCCGTCGAAGTCGGGCTGCGCGGACGATCCGAAGGTGTAGGCCCCGCCATGGATCCAGACCAGCACCGGGAGGGCGTCGCCACCGGACGCCGGAGCCCATATGTTGAGCGTGAGGATGTCCTCGTCGCCGGGGGACCAGGAGGGCGATCCCGGCAACTGCGCCGACTGCGGTGCGATCGGGCCGAAGTCCAGGCAGTCCCGGACGCCCGTCCACGGCTGCGGTGGACGCGGCTCCCGGAACCGATGGGGGCCGAACGGCGCGGCGGCGTAAGGAATGCCGAGAAACGCGACGACGTCGGCCGCGGGCTGGTAGCCCCGCACCAAGCCGTCACCGGTCGTGCGGATGTTCATGGGTCCCCCTCGCTGGAACATGAGACTGCCGGCTCGCCGTGTGGCGGCGGGCCGGCCATGATCACCAGCATCGCAGCAAACGGGGCCCGAGGACCAACATCAAGATCACGTCGAATGACACACCGGTGATGTCAATCATCAGCCGTCGGAACGGCCGGGGGAGTTCTGCGCGGCGCGCAGGGCGGACGCCGTCGCGGCCGGGTCGTAGTCCGAGGGGACGCCGTCGATGAGCAGCACGTCGCCGTCCATGTGCCGGGTACGCAGCGGCAGCAGTTCCTGGTAGGCGGGGGAGTCGTACCAGTCGCGGGCGTGGGCGAGGGAGGGGAAGGCGATGACGACCAGCGCCTCCGGCCACGCGCCCTCACGCACCTCCCGCTCCGGGTCGCCATGGACCAGGAACCGTCCGCCGAAGGGGTTCAGGGTCCCCTGGACGCGCTCGATGTAGGTGAGGACGTCATCGTGCAGGTGAGCGGCCGGACGGAGGTTTCCGAGGGCGTAGGCAGGCATCTGGTGTCCCCTGTTCTTCCTTGGTCATGCGGGGCGGCGGCGTGAGCGCCGCGCCCGCTGTGCACGAACAGTCTGACGCGCCGTGGGGAGAGAGGCGATTACCCCTCACGTAGGCGTGGGTGGCCGGACAGGGCCCTGGGCCCGACCCGTTCAGTCCCTCGTCCCGCCCCGGCTCACTCGCTCACCACGGCCTTCACCGCCGCCACGAACTCCCGCGTGCCGGGGTGTGTGGGATGTGCCGGATGGAGGAGGTAGACGGTGGCCGCCGGTGCGTCGCCGACCCGGACGTACGCCACACCGGGGTGGGTGCGGCACGCCACGGTGGCCTCGGCGGCGATGCCGATCGCCCCGCCGACGGCCACGGCGTTGAGCCACTCGTCGACGTCCTCCACCTCGGCGCCGGTCGCCGGCCGCTCCTCGGACCGCCACAGCTCCGGACCGGAGGTGCTCACCTCACGCCAGGTCACCAGCGTCTCGCCGGCCAGCTCGGCCAGACCGATCTCCTGACGCCCGGCCAGCCGATGGTCGTCCGGCAGCGCGGCGAAGCGGTCCTCCCGGTAGAGGGCCTCGGCCCGCAGCCGCGGGTCGCCCGGGTCCGCGCGGACCACTGCCACATCCACCTCCCCGGTCGCCAGACCCGCCGTTCCCTCGCCCCGCCTAAGGAGCTCCAGCGGCACCTGCGGGTGGTCGCGCTGCCAGGACCGCAGCAGGGGAGCCGTGAACCGGCCCAGCAGGGCGCAGTTGTAGCCCAGACGCAGCGGCCGGGAGACGGCCGAGGTGTCGGCCAGTGCGGCGTCGACATGGGCGAGGATGGCCCGCCCGTGGCCGTACAGCTTCTGCCCGGCGGCGGTGAGGGTCGTCTGCCGGGACGCCCCGGTGGCCCCGCGGTCCACCAGCCGGACGCCGACGCGCTGCTCCAACTGCGCCAGGGTGCGGGAGAGAGCCGGTTGCGTGAGGTGCAGACGGGCGGCCGCCGCGGTGACGGTGCCCTCGTCGGCGATGGCCACCAAGGCCCGCAGGTGCCGCAGTTCCACGTCCATGCACCGGAAGCATAGTGCCTGACCAGAAGGCATTTCCCGGCGCCTGACGGGGCCCGTACGGTCGTCGGGGACGGCGGCCCGACGGGCCGCGCGGCTCCCGGACGCGGGCGGCGGGACCGCACCGCTACGGCGATACGACGAAAGAGAACCCCTGTGAAGATCCTCCTCATCGGCGCCTCCGGCACCATAGGCAGCGCCGTGCACACCACCCTCACCGAGCGCGGCCACGAGGTGGTGACCGTCGGCCGCGGCAGCGGCGACCTCCGCCTCGACGTCTCCGACCCGGAGGCCGTCGGCCGGCTCTACCAGCGGACCGGGAACCTGGACGCGGTGGCGGTCGCGGCGGGCGCCGCCGTCTTCGCGCCGCTGGACTCCCTCAGCTACGACGACCTGGCCGCCACGCTGCGCGGCAAGGCGCTGAGCCAGCTGGAAATCGTCCGCCAAGGGGCCCGCCACGTCGCACCACGCGGCTCGTTCACGCTGGTCACCGGGGTGCTCACGGACGAGCCCGTGCTCGGTGGAGCAGCCGCGTCGGCGGCGAACGGCGCGGTGGAGGCGTTCGTGCGGGCGGCGGCGATCGAGCTGGCACCGCAGCGGGTGAACGCGGTGAGCCCCGGCCTCGTCGCGGAGAGCGCGGACGCGTACGGCCGGGCGTTCCCCGGCAGGGAGCCGGTGCCGGCGGCCCGGGTGGCCACGGCCTATGTGCGGGCGATCGAGGGGGCGGCGACCGGACAGGTGCTGCGGGTGGGCCACTAGGGGGTGTCCCAGGGGGCCACTGCGAACGCCCGACCGCGGCCCCGCGCCTGGTGTCCTGGCCCGGGGTCTGCGGCTGGTCCTCTGCCTTTCGGTAGAGGCGCGATCGGCCGCAGGGCGCAGGGGAAGGCCCGCGAAGGTGCCCGATAATCGGCGGTATGCCGTCTGATGCCCCACCCGATCTCGAACAAAGTCCGGCCCGCCGGAGCCTCTTCGCCGGGCCGGGAGAGCGGGGCCGGCGGCTCGGGCGAGCCGTCGGTGAGGCGGTCCTCGCCGGGGTGCTGGTACTGCTCACCTACAGCGGCACCTCGGGGCTCGGCTCCACGCTCGACGAGGGATCGGTGGCTCTCGTCGGGTTCGCCGGGATCGGGCTGCTGGTGGTGCGGCGGCGGTTCCCCACGGCAAGCGTGCTGGGACTGGCCGCGCTGACGGGCGTCATGCCCGGCGTGGCGCTGCTCACCGCGGTGGCCGCGCACACCGCGACGCGCCAGACGGAGGCGCCCCGGCGGCGCGCCGCCCAGCTGGTCGCCGGGGTCGTGCTGGTGATGCTGTCCTGTTTCGCCTTCGCGCCCGACGTGGGGCTCGGCAGCAGACCGTACGGACTCGCGATCGGCGCGGTGCTCGCCGCGACCACGGTCATCGTGCCAGGGCTGGTCGGCACGGCCTCGGGCCAGCAGGACCGGTTGCTGCAAGCGCTGCGGGAGCGTACGGCCGCCGCCGAGGAGGCGCGACGGCTCGCCGAGAGCGAGTCGCGGATGCACGAGCGGTCACGCATCGCCGCGGAGATGCACGACCTGGTGGGCCACCGGCTCAGCCTGATCTCGCTGCACGCCGGCGGCCTGGAGATGGCCTTGCTCAAGGAGGCGCCCGGGCTGCGGGACGAGGCCGCGCTGGTGCGCCGCGCCACCCGCGACGCGATGCAGGAGCTTCGCGAAGCGCTGGGCGTCCTCGGTCCGCTCGGGCGGGACACCGGCACCGACGCCCTGACCGACGCGACCGGCACCCGCGCGGACGTCGAGGCGCTGGTGGAGGAGTCACGCAGCGGCGGCATTCCCGTGGAGTTCTCCTGGCGGGGGGCGGACCTCGACGCGCGGCCGGCCCGGGTGCGGCGGGCGGTGCACCGGGTGGTGCGCGAGTCGCTCACCAACGTGCACCGTTACGCCGCCGGGGCCCATGTGACCGTCACCGTCACCCACACCGGGGAGCGGGTGGAGATCCAGGTCCGCAACGGCGTGCCGCCCGTGCCCCCGTCCGCCGTGACCGGGCTGGGCTCCGGGCGCGGGCTGACCGGCCTGCGCGAGCGGGTGGCGCTGCTCGGCGGCACCTTCGAGGCGGGCGGGACGCCGGGCGGCGGTTTCGCCGTGACGGCGGGCATCCCCGCGGACGCCGGAACGGACGTGGAGGCTGCGGGCACGGCGCCGTACGACGAGGCCGCGGCCACCGTCGCCGCGCCCGACCGCAGGCTCTCCCGCGTCCATCGGCGTCTCGCCGGCGCCGTCACCGGGCTGCTGGGCCTGGCCGGGGTGGGTGTGATGATGCTGTTCGGGCTGGTGATGGTGGACCAGGCCCAGCCCGGCCCCGACTACCGGCCCCCCGCGGAGCCGCGGGTGGGGATGGACAGGGAGCAGGTGCAGGAGGCCGTGTCCGCGGACGACGACACGGTGCGCGCGGCCGCGCTCGGCCGTGAGCCGCGGCGCCCCGGAAAAGCCACGGACTGCCTCTACCCCTACGTCGGGGACGGGGCCACGGGCGGGCGGATCGAGATCGTCCGCTACTGTTTCCGCTCCGACACGCTGATCGCGATCGACCGCTTCACGGTGCCTGTGGTGACCGAACCGCCCCATGGGAGCAGGAAACATGACTGACCAGGCCGACACCGCGGGTCCCGGGGCGAGGTCCGCGATCCGCGTACTCCTCGCCGACGACGAGGAGATGATCCGGCACGGCGTGCGGCTGATCCTCCGGCACGCCGACGGCATCGACGTGGTGGGCGAGGCGACCAACGGCGCCGAGGCCGCCCGGCTCGCCGCCGAGCAGCGGCCCGACGTGGTGCTCCTCGACATCCGCATGCCCGTGCTGGATGGGCTGGCGGCCATCGAGCGGCTGGTCGTCCTCGACCCCAAGCCGCAGGTCGTCATGCTCACCACCTTCGGTGAGGAGGAGAACGTCATCCGGGCCCTGGAGACCGGTGCCTCCGGCTTCCTGCTCAAGGACGAGGGCCCGCAGGAGCTGATCAGCGCGGTACGGGCCGCGGCCGCGGGCGACGCGGTCCTCTCGCCCGGGGTCACCGGAGCCGTCATCCGGCGGATGCTGCGGGGCGGCACACCGGCCACCGGGGCCGGAGCCGCCCCGGCCGACCGGCGGCTGGCGGGGCTGACGGAACGCGAGCGCGAGGTGCTGGCCATGCTGGGGGAGGGGCTGTCCAACCAGGAGATCGCCAACCGGCTCGGCATCGGGGTGGGCACGGTCAAGACACACGTCCGCTCGATCCTGGAGAAGACCGGGTCGGGCAGCCGGGTCCAGGCGGCGCTCCTGGCCCATCAGGCGGGATTCATGGGCTGAGGCCCCTGCCGCGGCCGGCGGCCCGGGAGCCTCCACCCTGAGAAGGAGCCGGGGAAGGGGTCTACCCGAAGGCAGAGGACCCGTAGTCCGACAGGACGACACACCCGCGGCGGCTCTGACCTTCGGCAGGCCGCTGATTCCCGCCCTGAGGGCTACGGATCGGGCCCACTCGCGCGACCACGATGGAAGGGATTCGACGACCTCCCTTCCGAGGGCACCTCCCGGCGTCGGCCGGGGGAGCTTCGGGCTACGGGAGGCAACCCCGTTCCCAGGAGTCCCCATGCCGCAGCCAGCAGCCGCCCCCGCATCCGTGAAGTCCCCCGCCGGCGCCGCCGCCCGCGCGACGGAGCTGAGCAAGGTCTACGGGGAGGGCGAGACCCGTGTCGTCGCCCTCGACTCGGTGTCCGTGGAATTCGGCCGCGGCCGGTTCACCGCGATCATGGGGCCGTCGGGCTCCGGCAAGTCGACGCTGATGCACTGCATGGCGGGCCTGGACTCCATCTCCGCGGGATCCGCCCGGATCGGCGACACCGAGCTGTCCTCCCTGGGCGACCGGCAGCTCACCAAGCTCCGCCGCGACAACATCGGCTTCATCTTCCAGGCGTTCAACCTGCTGCCCACCCTGACCGCCATCGAGAACATCACGCTGCCGATGGACATCGCGGGCACCAAGCCCGACCCGCACTGGCTGGACCTGGTGATACAGACCGTCGGCCTCTCCGGGCGGCTCGGGCACCGCCCCTCGCAGCTCTCCGGCGGCCAGCAGCAGCGGGTCGCCGTGGCCCGCGCGCTGGCGAGCCGGCCGGAGATCATCTTCGCGGACGAGCCGACCGGGAACCTCGACTCCCGCTCCGGCGGGGAGGTCCTCGGCTTCCTGCGGGAGTCCGTACGCGAACTGGGGCAGACCGTCGTGATGGTCACCCACGACCCGATGGCCGCCTCCTACGCCGACCGCGTGGTCTTCCTCGCCGACGGACGCCTCGTCGACGAGGTGCCCGCCCCCAGCGCCGCGGACGTACTGGACCGCATGCGGCTGTTCGACGCCAAGGGACGGACCAGCTGACGCACCCCTCCCGCACCGGCACCCGGCGCGGGCCCGCCCTCACCTACGGCCTCCCTGTCCCCACCACGTATCCCCTGGACTGACACACCACCATGCTGCGTACAGCCCTGCGCAACGTCCTCGCGCACAAAGCCCGATTGATCATGACCGCGCTCGCGGTCCTGCTCGGCGTCGCCTTCGTCTCCGGCACCCTCGTCTTCGGCGACACCACGGCGAACGCCTTCCGCAAGGCCTCCGCCAAGAACCTGGGGGACGTGGCCGTCTCGGTACAGGCCGAGGACCTGACCGACAGCGCCACGGACACCGGCCCGGACAGCAAGCGGACCACCGTCCTCGACACCGCGCTGGCGGGCAGGATAGGCGCACTGCCGGGCGTCGACTCGGTACGCCCCAGCGTCAACGGCGAGGCCACCCTGGCCGGCAAGGACGGCCGCCCGGTCAACGCCGACAACAGCTGGCAGAATCTCGCCACCAACTACCAGCCCGGCAAGGACGGCAAGGACAGCCACTTCCCGCTGAAGCAAGGCCGCGGCCCGGCCGCCAGTGGCGAGCTGGCCCTGGATGCCAAGACCGCCGAGAAGGCCGGCTACCGGATCGGCGACACCGTCCGCTTCGCCACCGACGGGCCCGCGCTGACCAAGAAGCTCGTCGGCGTCGTCGGCACCGACGACCCGCGCGTCACCGCCGGCGGCACGCTGGTGCTGTTCGACACCAAGACCGCCCAGAAACTGTTCCTCACGCCCGGACGGTTCGACGAGATCGCCGTCGCCTCCAAGCCCGGCACCGACGACCGCGCGCTGACCGCCAGGGTGCGGGCGCTCCTCCCCGAGCAGGGCGCCCATGCCACCAGTGGCGCCACCCTCGCCGCCGAGCAGTCCCGCCAGATCACCGAGGACACCAAGTCGCTCACCAAGACGCTGCTGGTCTTCGCCGGAATCGCGCTGTTCGTCGGCGTCTTCATCATCGCCAACACCTTCACCATGCTGATCGCCCAGCGCAGCCGCGAGATCGCGCTGATGCGGGCCGTGGGCGCCTCGCGCCGCCAGGTCGTACGCTCCGTCCTCGTCGAGGCCGCCCTCCTCGGACTCGGCGCCTCCGCCGCCGGATTCGCCGTCGGTCTCGGCATCGCCACCGCCATGCGCCCGCTGCTCAACGCGGGCGGAGCCGGGCTGCCCGACGGGCCGCTGGTGATCTCGCCCGCGGCCCTGCTGTGGTCGCTGGCGGTCGGCGTCGTGGTGACCGTCCTGGCCGCCTGGCTGCCGTCCCGCAAGGCAGCGAAGATCGCGCCCATCGAGGCTCTCAGCAGCGTCGACCAAGCCCCGCGCACCCGCGGCCTGGTGGTCCGCAACACGCTCGGCGCGCTCCTCACCGGGCTCGGCGTGCTGGTCATGTTCCACGTCTCCACGCTCAAGACCGGCTCCGAGTCCAACCTGATGATCGCGATGCTCGGATCCGCGCTGACCCTGAGCGGCATGATCGTGCTGGCCCCGCTGCTCTCCCGGCCGCTGATCGGCCTGGCCGGGAAGGTGACCACCCGGTTCTTCGGCGTCAGCGGCAAGCTGGCCAAGGAGAACGCGCTGCGCAACCCGCGGCGCACCGCGGCCACCGCCTCGGCGCTGATGATCGGACTCAGCCTGATCACCGGTCTCACCGTGGCCGGGTACTCCACCCAGCGGGCCATGGACAAGGAGGCGACCCAGGGGCTGACCGCCGACTACAAGGTCTCCAACACCTCCTACCACGGCCTCGGCACCGACACTTCGGCCAAGGTGGCGGCGCTGCCCGGCGTCGCGGCGGCCTCCCCCGTCGCCTCGGCGAGTCTCGATGCCAAGGGCCGGTTCGCCATGATCACGGGGACGGACCCGCGGACCTTCGCGAGGACCGCGGACCTCGACTTCCGGGCCGGCTCGCTGCACGGCATCGGCCCCGGGCGAATCGCGGTCTCCGACGAGTTCGCCAAGGAGGCCGGGATCCGCGTCGGCGACACCATCGACGCCGAACTGGGCAGCGGCAAGGGCCACAAGAAGCTGAAGGTCGTCGGCGTCTACGCCCCGACCCGCGCCGCGGACCAGGCACTGGGCACCCTGGACGACGTGCTGCCGTACTCCGGCTCGAAGAAGCTCGACGACATCCTGGTGAAGGCCGAGCCCGGCAGGGCCGCGGGGCTGGAGCGGGACATCCGTCGGGCGCTCGGCGACAGCCCGCTGCTGAAGGTCCAGAACCAGGACCAGATCATCAAGGCCGACAGCGGTTCCATCACCGTGGTCCTCAACATGATGTACGGACTGCTGGGCATGGCCGTCGTCATCGCGGTGCTCGGCGTCATCAACACCCTGGCCATGTCGGTCTTCGAGCGCACCCGGGAGATCGGAATGCTGCGGGCCATCGGGCTCGACCGGACGGGGATCAAGCAGATGGTGCGGCTCGAATCGGTGGTGATCTCGCTCTTCGGCGCGGTACTCGGGATCGGCACCGGCATCTTCCTGGCCTGGGCCGGAGGCAGCCTGACAGCCTCGTCGATGACGATGTACGAGATGGCGCTGCCGTGGGGGCGGCTGGGGATCTTCCTGGCGCTGGCGCTGGTGATCGGCGTCCTCGCGGCGATCTGGCCGGCCCGCAGGGCCGCCCGGCTGAACATGCTGCGGTCGATCCAGGCCCAGTAGAGGCGCTGCCCGAAGGGGCGGGACGGGTGACCCGTCCCGCCCCTTCGGCCTTGGGTGGCACGAACTCGACCGGACAGCGCGCGCGGTGACGGGTGGGGCGGCCGGCTCAGGGCGCGGGGTGAGCGGTGCCGAGAGAGTCGATCCAGCGGAGCAGGCGGGCTCCTTCGCCGGCCATGATCTCCGGGTCGCGCAGGGCGTTGGTCAGGAGTGACATGCCCTGGTAGGCGGAGACGAGGGTGACGGCGTGGGCGTCCGGGTCAGGGACGCCCAGCGCCCGGAACTGGTCCCCGGCCCACTCCAGCAGCTGCCGGATCACCGCGCCGGCCTCCGCGTCGAGGGTCCCCTCGGCCCGCTTGTCGAGTTCGACGGTCAGCGTGCCGGTGGGGCAGCCGTATCGGGCGGCGACGTCACGCCGGTCGACCCAGCCTTCGATCAGGGCCTTGAGGCGGTCCCGCGGGTCGGACAGCTGGTCCAGCCGGCTGGTGAGGTCGGCCAGATGCGCGCTGTGTTCCGACAGCGCGGCCCGGACGAGATCGTCCTTGGTCTTGAAGTAGTAGTAGACGTTCCCGACGGGGACGCCGGCCGCGCCCGCGATGTCGGCGAGGGTGGTGCGTTCGACGCCGCGCTCGTGCAGGACCTGGGCCGCCGCGGTGGTGAGCCGTCTGCGTTTGTCGCCTGCCCGCGCCCGGGGCTTCCCTGAGTCAGTCACCCGACCAACTCTAGATGCTCCCCGGAAGGCGTCATCAGTTCGAGGGACAGTGCGGACGCGTGTTCCTCGTGGTCGCCGTCGTGCCGCATACCCTCGGGAGCACTGTTGCCCGGTGGAAGGGAAGACCTCTGATGCGTACCATCGCCCGTCGCGCGCCGGGCCGGACAGGCGTCATGGCCCTGTGCGGTGCACTGGCCGGCCTGGCGCTCGCCGCCCTGCCGGCCCTGGCCCAGGCGGAGCCGGCCCCCGGAAACTCGGTGACCATCGACCCGGTCGGCCAGATCCTCCCCAACGGCAATGTGCGGCTGTCGGGCACCTACCGGTGCGCGCCCGAGGGCTCGGGCGACGCGGTCTTCGTCAGCGCCACCCTCGGGCAGCACGGCGAGGGCGCGGGCATCGGCGGCACCAAGGCGGTCTGCGACGGCGCCACCCACCAGTGGGTCAACGTGGACACGCAACAGGAGGTCGACTTCACCCGCGGACCGGCCTACGTCGAAAGCACGTTGATGCGGCTGACCACGACCCGCGGCCTACCGCTCCCGGAGATCCTCGACGCCAACCAGCGAGAGGTCACCCTCACCGCGCCGTAGTACCGGACCCAGCCGGGTGGCAGCGTGTCTGGCTGGAACTGCCCTCTGGCAGCGCGGCGGCCGGCTCCCGCATAACTGGGGCATGTCGACGACAAGCGAGCAGACCACCGACCGGCGTCCCCCGCACGAGCGCGTCGCCGCGGATCTACGGGACGAGATCCTCTCCGGAGTCGTCCCCCCGGGCACCGTCCTGTCGTTCGCCGGACTTCTGCGCCGGTGCGCCACGTCGAGCGCGACCCTGGACCAGGCGCTGCGGCTGCTGGACGAGGAAGGCCTGGTCACCAGGCGGGCCGAGGGGACCGGGGCGCCGGGCACCGTCGTCCTGGAGCACCGGCAGCGCACCATGCGCCCCTCGCGGAGCGTGGCTCCGTCCGAGCCGGGGCAGCCCTACCGGTGGATCACCGAAGCGCGCAAGCGCGGGGTCAGCGCCTGCAGCACGCTGCTGGAGGTCACGGTCGTACCCGAGGCACCGGCCCATGTGGCGCGGGCGCTCGGGCTGGCGGCGGGGAGCCCGGTCCTGCTGCGGTCCCAGGTCCTGACCTTCGACGACGAGCCGGCCGGACTGGTCAAGGCGTACTTTCCGCTGGAGATCGTCCTCGGCACTGCCATGATGGAGCACCGCCGGATCCGCGGAGGCATCTCGACCCTCCTGGCCCAGCTGGGCTATCCGCCGCGCCGGTGCGTGGACTCCGTCTCCGCCCGGATCCCCACCCAGGAGCAGCACGCCCTGCTGAGGCTGCCGGGCAATGTGCCGGTGCTGCGTACGTTCCGGGTGGTCTACAGCGACCATGACCGCCCCGTGGAAGTCCACGACACGGTCGAAGCCGGTCACCTCTACGAGTTGCAGTACGAGTTCTCCCAGACGCCGTAGCGGTATCGCACTCGTCGGGCCTGCACTGCCCTGGAACACGCTGCCAGAACGCACGGCTCGCAAGAGACCGGGTCAGGGCGGGCTACGGCGCGGCGACGCGAGGCCGAGGGATACGGCCGTCTCCTGGAGCGCGGTGACCAGGGCGTGGATCAGGGGCGGGGGACCGCTGGGGGAGCCGCGCCACACCGCGGAGATCCGGCGGTGACCGGCCACCGGCACGGCGGGCAGCGCGACCGCCGCCGACGGCGAGCCGCCCAGCGCCAGGGTGGGGACGACCGCCGCGCCGAGCCCCGCGGCGACCAGAGCGAGCACGGTCGGGAACTCCCGGCAGGTGTGGGCGCGCCGCGCGGTGAACCCGTACGCCGCGGAGAGCCGTTCCAGCGCCCGGCCGCAGGCGGACTCCGGCGGGCCCGAGACCCAGGGCCGGTCGGCCAGGTCCCGCACGGACCGGGGCACCGGCGACCAGTCGGCGGGCGTGATGATGCGGTACTCGTCGTCGGCCACGGCGGCGGACGCCAGGTCCTTCCCCTGCCGATCCGGATCGGGGCCGTCGCCGTCGTACTCGGCGACGACCAGATCAAGACCGCCGGTGCGCAGCTCACGCAGCGCCTCGGGCCCCTCCGACTCGACCACCCGGGGCTCCAGACCGGGATGCGTGCGGGCGAGTTCGCCGACCGCCGGCACCAGCAGATGGCAGACCGCCGAGGAGAACGCGGCGATCATCACCGGGCCGCTCGCCCGCCCGGTCAGCTCGGCGAGCTCCCGGCGGGCCTCGGCGAGCTCGTGTTCGATGCGCTCGGCCCGCGCGGCCAGGAGCTGCCCGGCCGCGGTGAGCGCCACCCGGCGCCGGGAGCGGTCCACCAGGGGGTGGCGCACCTCCCGCTCCAGCTGGGCCAGGTGCTGGGAGACCGCCGAGGGGGTCAGATGGAGCAGCCGGGCGGCGTCCACCACGCCGCCCCGCAGCGCCACGGCCCGCAGGACGCGCAGCCGACGGGGGTCGAGTTCCATAAGCGGCACTGTAGTTGCACTTCAGAAAATCTCGATTGTCCGCAAGTGCCACTTCACCGAGGATCGGATCATGACCGACGAGATCACGCAGTGGCGTGCGGAGTTCGACGCCGATGTGACGTTCGCCAACGGCGGCGCCCTGCAGACCCAGGGCTTCCGGCTGGACGTCCCCGGCCCCGAGATCAGCGACGAGGAGCTGGGCGAGCTGTTCGTACGCCAACTCGGCCTGCTCATGGTCGGCGAGGTGCGGATCAGCGCCAAGCGGCTGGTGCGCGAGTGGCACAAGGGCTCGCGCGGGAGCGCACCCGGCTCCCGCCCGGCCGGGCGGCGGGCCGTCGAGCTCAGCCACTCCATCCGGCACGGAATGGAGACGTACCCGGGGCTGCCCGGCCCCGAGATCGGCGACCACATCTCCCGCGAGGCGTCCCGGGACCACTACGCCCCGGGCACCGAGTTCACCATCGGCCGCATCTCGATGGTGTCCAACACCGGGACCTACCTCGACTCGCCCTTCCACCGGTTCGGCGACGGCCCCGACCTGTCCCGGCTGCCCCTGTCCCGGCTCACCGACCTCGACGGCGTCGTGATCCGCGCCGTCGGCGCCGAGCGACGAGCCATCGGCCGGGAGCTGCTGCTGCCGTACGACCTCACGGGCAGGGCCGTACTCATCCACACCGGCTGGGACCGGCACTGGGGCACCGACCAGTACGGCAGCGGCCACCCCTACCTCACCGCCGACGCCGCCGCCTGGCTCAGCGAGCAGCGGCCCGCGCTCGTCGGCATCGACTCCCTCAACATCGACGACACCGAGGACGGCTCCCGTCCCGTCCACACCGCGCTGCTGGCCGCCGGCATCCCCGTCGTGGAGCACCTGCGCGGCCTGGAGCAACTCCCGCCGCACGGCTTCCGCTTCCACGCCGCACCGCCCGCCGTCGAAGGCATGGGCACCTTCCCGGTGCGCGCCTACGCGCTCCTCGACGCCGGCGACGACGCGTGACACCGCCCGCCGCCCCGCCCCACGCGAAAGAGCACCGAAGGGAGCACCTGAGAAGGGAATCCCGGGTGCGCGGGATGATGCTCGGCCTGGCGCTCGGGGACACCCTGGGAGGAGCCCGTGGCAGGCTGCCGGCCGACGGCCCGCTGCGAGCCGGCGTCAGCACACAACTGGCCTGCTTCACCGCCGAGGGCATCATCCGCGCGCAGGTACGCGGACAGCACAAGGGGATCTGCTACCCGCCGGGGGTGGTCCTGCACGCCTACTGCCGGTGGGCCTTCCGGCAGGGCATCGAAGCGGAGAAGATGCGGCGCCGCTGGGCCTCTCCCGGCCCTGACGCGGTGTGGCCGGACGGCTGGCTCGCGGCTGTGCCCGCGCTGGCCGAGCGGCGCGGCAGCGCACCGGCCACGGTGGCGGCCCTCTCCCGGATCGAGGAAGGCCAGGAGGCGATGGCCACCATGAGCCGCGGCTGTCACGCACTGACCCGGACCCTCCCGGTCGCGGTCACCGGGCTCGGAGGGATCGCTCAGGCCGGCGCGCTCGCCGCCCTGACCCACGGCGACCCGGCGGCGCGGGCCGCGACCGTCCACGCGGCCGTGCTGGCCCACCACTGCCTGACGTACTCCGCTCCGGAAGGCGGCCCCTCCGCCCACTCCGGCGGATCCGCGCGGGAAGCGCTGCGGACGGGGATCACCGCCCTTCCGTCGGCGGACCGGCACATCACCGAGGACGACCACAGCCGGCTGGTGGCGGCATTCCGGCACGCCCTCGACGAGCCGGCGGACGCGGGACGGCTCGCCCGGCTCGCGCCGGATGCCACCGCGCCCTCGGTGCTGCTCGGCGGCGTCTACGCCGCGGCCTCCCACCCCGACCGCGCCGGGTTCCGCGCCGCGATGGAGTTCGCGGCGCGCGCGCCGGCCGGTGACTCGGTCGCCTGCGTGGCCGGCGCGCTGCTCGGCGCCGTCCACGGAGCCGAGGCGCTCCCCGTGGACCTGGTCAGCCGTCACGAACTGGCGTGGGTCCTCGACACCCTCGCCCGCGACCTGCTGATGGAGCTGGAGGACTCACCCAGCGGAAGCGAGTACGTCCGGGCGTGGGACCCGCACTGGTGGCACCGCTATCCCGGCTGGTGACGCGTCTGCCCCGGCTGGTGGCGCCTCGGCTCACTCGGCGAGCGGCTTGACCCAGCGGCTCAGCCGGCGAGCGGCTTGACCCAGCGGCTCCACTGCGCCTCGCGGGCGTACCCTGCCGCGCTCCAGGCGTGGTGGGCCCGCTCGTTGCGGTCCAGCACCATCGCGTCCCCGCGCCTCCCGCCCAGCGCCACGAACCGCTCCTCGGCCGCGGCCAGCAGCGCGCCGCCCACCCCTTGCCGCCGCCGCTCGGGGTGGACGGCCAGCCGGTAGAGGTGGCAGCGCCAGCCGTCGAACCCGGCGATGACCGTTCCCACCAGCTCGCCGCCGTGCTCGGCCAGCAGCAGGGCGCCGGGGTCCCGGACGATCAGCCGGGCCACGCCCGCGGAGTCGTCACTGATGCTGGTGCCCTCGGCCGCCACCTTCCAGAAGGCGAGCACGGCCTCGACGTCGGAGGGGGCGGCGGTCCGTATCCGAAGATCCATCATGCCCCCATCCCACCACGGTGGTCCGAGCGCGGGTCCCCCCGCTCGGCGCGGGCGGGCACGGCGCGGTGGACGAGCAGGGCGGCGGTCAGGCACACCGCGCCCGCGACCGCCATGCCGGATGAGGGGCCGAAGGCTGCCATCACCCCGGTGGCAGCGGCCAGCGTGAGGGTTTCCAGGCTCATCCGCACCGTGCCGAACAGCGCCGCCCCCGCGCCTCCGCGATGGGAGGGCACATGCCGGAGGGCTTGCCCGTCCGGGACGCCTTCGGTCAGCCCGAGGCACAGCCCGACCACCCCGGCCGCGAGGAGAAGGGCGGCGGGACGGTCGGTCACCTGGAGGATGACGGCGGTGACGGTGCAGGCGAACAGGGCGGTGGTCACCAACTGCCGTGCCCAGCGCCGCGCGAGCCGAGCGGCAGCGAGCGGCAGGACCGTCGAGGGCACGGTCAGCAGGCTGAGCATGACCGCCGCCTCGGCCGAACCCATGCTCCGGGCTGCGCCGAGCCGGGGGAGCACGGTCAGCCCCACCACGAGCATCCCCATGAAGGCACCGGTCGCCACGCCGTACGCGCGATAGGCCGGGAGCCGCAGCAGGTCCATGGGTATCGCGGGATCGGGCGCGCGCCGTTCCACCCGGACGAGACCGGCCGCGCCGGCCGCCGCGAGGAGGATCAGCCCAGCCGGCCACCACCACGGGACGCCGGACCCGACGCCCAGCCCCAGTGCCGTCACCACGGCGGCGACGGTCGCCCCGAAGAGCAGGGCACCGCGCAGGTCGAGGTGCCCGGACACCTCGGGGCCGCGCAGACTCGGAAGCCCGCGGGTGGCCAAGGCGGCGCCGGCGGCGACGGCCCCCGGCACGAGAAAGACCAGGGGCCAGCCGCCCACGGCCATGAGGGCCTGGGCGACGACCGGCCCCAGAGCCAGACTGCCGCCCAGCACGGCGCCCGCGTAGCCGTACACCCGATGCCGCTCCTGCGGCGGATACACAGCCAGGATCATCGACGACCCGCCGGCGGCGCACATGGCCGCCCCGATGCCGGCGACCGCACGGAGGGCCACCAGGGACGGCAGGTCCGGAGCGAGGGCGGACAGGACGCCGGTGACCGCGACGACGATGTTGCCGACGGCGAAGAACCGGGTGCGGGCGAGGCGGTCCGCTGCCACCCCCGCCAGCATCAGGGCCGCGGCGAACAGCCCGTTGTAGGCGAGGACGATCCACGGACCCAGGGCGTCCGCACCGGACAGCCGCGCGGTCGCATCGGGGACGGCCGCCGTCGCGCCGGTGATGGCGAGCGGGAACACCGCTGTGGAGACGAGGTCGGCGACGAGGACACGCCGACGTTGACGAACAGACAGGGCAAACAAGGGTGCGCTCCGGAATGAAGAATCCGAGCGCCGTGAAGGCGCTCCTGGCCAGGGCTCAGGAGCGACGGCGAGAACCGGGGTTGTGCGCCGCCGCTCTCAGCGACGGCGCACCCTGTCTGTTTTCGGCACGGGCACACGCTAGCAGCGGCACGCGTGAGTATGGTCATCCCCACCGATGTGATGATCGCTACGGCTGAGAAGCGACGGCGTGAGGGGAGAGCGGGCTTGTTGGTCTCGCCGTCACCCGCACGACACCCGGGCGTCGGTCGGCGCCCCAGCTGTCGCGTATAGCCTCCCGAACGGTTTCTCGTACAACAGGAGTGTTCATGCGTCACAAGCGCCGCTGGTCCGCGGCCCTCACCGCGGTCGCGCTCGCCGGGACCGGTCTGACGGTCGCCGCCCAGCACGCCACGGCGGGCCCCGTCGACAGCGCCCCCCGCGCCTGCCCCCAGCTGACCGTCGCCAAGGGCTGGTACGGCGACAACCGGGACCGGCTCCAGAAGATGATCGACGAGCTCGGGTCCTGCTCCGGAAACGGCGGCGCGCGCCCGGTCGCGGCCTTCGACTGGGACAACACCGTGGTGAAGAACGACGTCTCGGACGCCACGCTGGCCTGGATGCTCAACCACGACAAGGTGCTGCGGCCCGCCAGTTGGAAGGCCACCAACAAGTGGATGACCGACGACGCCCACCGCGCGCTCACCCAGGCATGCGGCACCGCCGTCCCCGTCGGCAAGCCGCTGCCGACCTCCACCGACACCGGCTGCACCGACGAGATCCTGGATGTCTACCAGGACGCCAAGACCTCCGACGGCAAGGCCGCGTTCACCGGGACGTGGAACCACCGGCGCACCGTCCCCGAATACGTCTGGATCACCCAGCTGTTCGCCGGACACAGCCCGGCCCGGCTCACCGGGTTCGCCCGCGCCGCCCGCGCCGAGAACCTCGCCGCGCCGATCGGCACGGAGCAGAAGGTCGGCACGCACACCATGCCCGGCTACATCCGCTACTACGACCAGCAGCGGGACCTCATAAGGACGCTTCGCAAGGCGGGCTTCGACGTCTGGGTCGTCTCCGCGTCCGCCGAACCGATCGTGCGGGCCTGGGCACCGGGCGTCGGCATCGACCGCGCGCACACCATCGGCATCCGCAACATCGTGCGCGACGGTCGGCTCACCACCGGTGTGCAGGGCTGCGGCGGCGTGCGGGACGGCCAGGGCGAGGTCCTGACGTACATGGACGGCAAGCGCTGCTGGATCAACCAGGAGATCTACGGGGTGCAGGGGGCCCGGGCCTGGCAGCAGCAGGACCGCGCGCACCGCGTCGCCTTCGCCGCGGGTGACGCCGAGACCGATGTGACCTTCGTGAGCGACGCCACGGCCGGGCACCTGGCCGTCAACCGCAACAAGACCGAGTTCATGTGCCGCGCCTACGACAACGCCGACCACCGCTGGCTGGTCAACCCGATGTTCATCGAGCCGAAGGGGCGCCGGACGGAGCCCTACCCCTGCTCGACCAGCGGCTACACCCGGCCCGACGGAAGCCTCGCCCCGCTCCGCCGGGCGGACGGCTCCATCGTGCCGGACCAGCAGGACACGGTGTACTGACACACAGTCTGCTGACACACGGTGTACTGACACCCGGTGTACTGACAAAGGCCGCCGCCCAGGATTCGGGGCGGCGGCCGCATGTCACCGGCACCGGACCTGCGCGGGGGTGCCCCGGTCGGGGGTGGAGGTCGCGGATGCCGGGACCGGCCGCACGATGCCGGCCGTGGCAGCGGCGATCACGCACAGCGCCACCGGCAGGAAGAACGTGAGGTTCAGTGGCACGACGCGGGTCAGCGGTCCGATGAGCGCGGGACCGGCGAGCATGCCGAGGTAGCCGAGGCCGGCGACGCGCGAGACGTTGGCGCCGGCGGCGGCCTGGTCGGCGTGGCCGGCCGCGCTGAACAGCTGGGGCACGCAGCCGGACAGTCCGGCCCCAAACACGGCCCAGCCGGCCAGGGCCAGCGGGATCCAGGGGGCGAGGGCCGCCGCGGTCAGGCCGAGCCCGGCCGCGGCGGCACCGTAACGGAGGATGGCCACCGGACCCAGGCGCGCGGCCACCCGGTCCGCCAGCAGGCGGCCGATGGTCATGGCGGTGGCGAAGGCTCCGTAGGCGAGGGCGGCGGTGGCGGCGGGCGCGTCCAGGACATTGCGCAGGTGCAGTGTGCTCCAGTCGTTGGCCACGCCTTCGCAGAGCATGATCATCAGGGCCAGCGTGGCCAGCGCCCAGATGTGCCGGGGCGTCCTGCGGCGGTCCCCCGCGGCAGGGGCCGCGGGGTCCGGGTCCCGGATGGGGTCGGGGCGCAGCAGGGCGGGAGCCGCCAGCGCCGAGACGAGCAGGCCCGCAAGCGCCACCACGCCGAGCGTGGCCGCCGGGCTCCAGCCCCAGGTGAGTGTGCGGGCGCCCACCGCCGCGGCGACGACCCCGCCGATGGAGAAGGTGGCGTGGAAGGCGGACATGACGGGCCGCCGATAGCCGCGCTCCACCTGGACGGCGTGGGCGTTCATGCTCACATCCAGGCAGCCGTTGCCGAGGCCGAGCGCCAGCAGTGCCGCTCCCAGTGTCCAGGCGTTCGCGGCCAGGCCCGGAAGGACCACGGTCGCGCTGCACAGCGCCGCGCTGAGGGGCACGACGGTGCGGGCCCCGAAGCGGTCGGTCAGTGGTCCGACAGCCTGCATGCCCGCGAAGGCTCCCGCGCCCAACAGCAGCAGGAGCCAGCCGAGTACGGCATGGCTGATCCCCGCGCGGTGCTCGATACCCGGGATGTGGATGATCCACATCCCCATCAGGAAGCCGTTCAGGGCGAAGTAGGCGAAGGTGGCCAGCCGGCCGGCCCGCAGAAGTCTCGTCACGCTTCGAACATAGCGAACAGAATTCATGTGCGGAAGCTTGCGTTGCGACCGCGATAGATGTTCAATCTGGGTATGGCTAGTACGGATCGACTGAGGCGGATCACCGAGGCGGTGCGGGAGGCGGGCCGCATCGGCGTCACGGAACTGGCCGGGCTCACCGGTGCCTCGGAGATGACCATCCGCCGCGACCTGGAAGTCCTGGCCGCCCAGGGCGTGCTGGAGCGCTACCGCGGCGGAGCCAGGAGCCTGCTGCTGCGCGGCGAGGAACCACCCTTCACGCTGCGGGTCCAGGAGGGGCTGGAGGTCAAGCGGCGCATCGCCGCCGAGGTCTCCCGGCTGATCGCCGACGGCGAGTCCGTCGTCCTCGACAGCGGCACCACCTGTCTGGAGGTGGCCCGGGCGCTGGAGCACCGCCGGTTGACCGTGATGCCGCTGTCCCTGCACGCGGTGAACGCCCTGACCGGGGCCCCGCGGCTGACGCTGCTGGTGCCCGGCGGCCGATCCCGGCCGGGCGAGCTGGCGCTGACCGGTCCCCTGACCGAGGCATCGCTGGCCGCTCTGCGCTTCGACACCGCGGTCATCGGCTGCTGCGGGCTGAACGCGGCGGACGGCCTGACCGCCTACGACCTCGACGACGCCGCCGTAAAACGCGCCGCGATCGCCTCCGCCCGCCGCGTCATCGCCGTCACGGAAGCCGCCAAGCTCTCCCGCACCGCCCTCGCCCACGTCGCACCGGCCGGTGACCTGCATGCCGTGGTCACGGACGACTCCGCCACGGACGACCAGACCGGCCAACTGGCCGCGGCAGGCGTGACGGTGCGGACGGTCTGACCACTCTCCCCGCCCGGAACGCCGGACGCCCCGCGTGCGGGCCGGCTGGCCGATCATGGCCGAGACGCCGGCGTGCGGGTGCGCGTGCCCGGGTAGGTGCGGGGATGAACCTGCCCCAGGCGGCGGCGTGTCGCGGCCGGGGGAGCGGCGCCGCGGGCAACGCTTCGACCAAGCGGCCGCCGGCCCACGGCCGCCTTCGAAAGGTATGGCGGATGCTGGTACTCGGACGCTCACAGGTCGAGGCGCTGCTCGACCTCGACACGCTGATCGACGCCCTGGCCCCGGCGATGGCGGACCTCAGCGCCGGCCGCGCCTCGGCACCGGACCGCGTCGCCGCTCTGGTTCCGCGACACGAGGGATTCCTGGCGGCCATGCCGGGCTATGTGCCCTCGGCGCGGGTGCTCATGAGCAAGCTCGTCTCCCTCTTCCCTCACAACACCGGCACGCCGTTGCCCACCCACCAAGCGGTCATCGTCGTGTTCGAGCCGGACACCGGCGAACCCGCGGCGCTGCTCGACGGCACGGCCATCACCGCGGCCAGGACCGCCGCCTGCTCGGCGCTGTCGGCGCGTCTGCTGGCCCGCGAGGACGCGACGGTGCTGGCGGTTCTCGGCACCGGGGTGCAGGCCCGGTCGCACGCCCGGGCGATCTGCCGGGTCCGCGGGATCCAGCGGATCCGGGTGGCCGGCCGGGACCCCGTGAAGGCGGCCGCCCTGGCCGGGGAACTGTCATCCTCGCTGGGGGTGGACGTAGCCGCGGCTGCCACGTATGCCGAGGCGATCGACGGCGCGTCCATCGTCGCCGCGGCCACCCACGCCGCCGAACCCGTGGTCCGCCGCCCCTGGCTGGCGCCCGGGACGCATGTCACCTCCGTCGGGTACAACCCGGCGGGCCGCGAGGTCGACGACGCCACGGTGGCCGAGGCGCTGGTATGCGTCGAATCGCGGCAGGCCGCGCTGGCCCCGTTCCCCGCCGGCAGCAACGACTTGCTGGCGCCGATCCGTGACGGCGTCATCACGGCCGACCACGTCCACGCCGAACTCGGCGAGATCCTCACCGGCGGCAAGCCGGGGCGCACCTCGCCAGGCCAGATCACCCTCTACAAATCCGTCGGCGTGGCCGTGCAGGACGCCGTGGCTGCGGCGCTGGTCATCGCCGCCGCCCGCGAGCGGTCGGTCGGCGAGGAGATCACGCTGCGGTGAGACCGGAGCCTTTCCTCCAGGAGCGGCCCTGAGTATCATTGCAATGTCACACCTCATACGGCCCGCTGAGCCGCGAGACGAGCCGTATGAGGCGCTCCTGTCCCGGGAAAGGACCTCATGAGCCGCACCTATCTGCTGCCCGGCATGGCGGTGACCGACCACTCGTTCGCGGTGCCGCTCGACCACGCCGACCCCGCCGGACGCTCCATCGTGGTGTTCGCCCGCGAGCTGGTCGACCCGGCACGGGCCGGGCAGAAACTGCCCTGGCTGCTCTACCTGCAAGGCGGACCGGGCGGTAAGTCACCGCGGCCGCTGTCGGCTTCGGAGGGCTGGCTCGGTCACGCCCTCAAGACGCACCGGGTGCTGCTGCTGGACCAGCGGGGCACCGGGCGCAGCACCCCGGTGACGGCTCGCTCTGCCGCGCGCTTCCGGTCCGCCGGCGAACTGGCCGCGTACCTCGCCTGCTTCCGCGCCGACTCCATCGTCGCCGACGCCGAGCTGATCCGGCAGCGGCTGTGCGGCGACGAGCCCTGGGAGACCCTCGGCCAGAGTTACGGCGGCTTCCTCACCCTCACCTACCTCTCCCAGGCGCCCGAGGCGCTGCGGAGCTGCTACATCACCGGAGGCCTGCCCGGCATCAGCGCCACCGCCGACGATGTCTACGCCCGGACGTACCCCCGGGTCAGGGAGAAGGTGTCCGCGTACTACGCCCGCTATCCGCATGACCGCGAGCTGGTCCGGCGGATTGCCGACACACTCGATCGGGAGAAGGTGCTGCTGCCGGACGGCGACCGGCTCACCGCCCGGCGGCTGCGCACCCTGGGGCTCGCCCTGGGCATGGGGGACGGCGCCGAGCGGGTGCACTGGCTCCTCGACGAGGCGTTCGACCAGGACGGCAGCCTCTCCGCGACCTTCCGGTACCAGGTGATGAACCTGACCGGGTTCATGGACAACCCGCTCTTCGCCGTGTTGCAGGAGGCGTGTTACGGCCAGGGCGGCGGGCCGACCGCGTGGGCGGCCTCCCGCGCCATGGCCGACTTCCCCGAGTTCGCCGCGGACGCCGACCCGCTGCTCTTCACCGGCGAGATGTTCTACCCCTGGATGTTCGACGAGATAGCGACCCTGCGTCCGTTCGCCGAGGCCGTCCACCTCCTCGCCGACCGCTCCGACTGGCCCGCGCTCTACGAGCCGAAGCGACTGGCCGCCAACAGCGTCCCGGTGGCCGCCGTGGTCTACCACGACGACATGTACGTGGACGCCCAACTGTCCCTGGACACCGCGCGATCCGTGGGAGCACTCCGCACCTGGGTCACCAACGAGTGGGAGCACGACGGCGTCCGGGCCTCCGGCGACCGCGTGCTGGCCCGCCTGATGGACCTGGCCGCCGGACGGGCCTGACCCTTGAAAGAACGGGCCTGACCCTTGAAGGATGGTGGTGCGGCACCGTCGCCCCGCCGCCTGTCGGTCAGCCGCCCTGGAAGATCGTCGTGCACACCAGCGTCTCGCCGCTGTCCACCAACCAGGCCCAGTACCGCGTCCGGTCGTTCGGCCCCTGCACACAGTTGCCGGCGCCGGCGCCCGGCGGGGCCTGGTAGACGCCGGTGATGTGCATGACCTGGTTGTACGCGGCGGGGACCCGCTGTGCCCGGCAGTCCACGGCCGTCATCGAACCGATCGAGATGCTGTCGCCGGACTGCTTGCCGAGCAGGCAGTAGTGCTTGATGTAGATGCGCCTGAGGCAGAGCTTGGTGGTCTCGCCCGAGACGGAGGAGGAGTACGTCCACGAGGCCTCCCCGGTGCCGTTGGGGCAGACGCTGTCCGTGGTGCTGGTGACGCGGACGAGCCCCGCCCACTGGCTGCCGCAGGACACGGGCTTCGGCGGCACGTCGGCACTCCAGTCGATGATGTTCCCGCTGCGGCCGGTGTCGTAGATGGGCAGGCAGTCACCGACGGAGACGGCCTGGAACGCCTCTTCGGTGGGGTCGGTGGGGTCGGGAGTGGGGGACGACGTCTCCGGGGCGGGTTCGTCGTCGTATCCGCCGTCCGCGTCCGCGTCCTCGTCCGCGTCGAGGTCCGGATCCGGCGCGTCGGTGGACACGTCCGCGGTGTCCGCGCCGGTGGCCGGAGGGCTGTCGTTCCCGCCCGCCAGGGACGGGCTCTGCGGCGCGCCACTCGACACGTCGCCCTTCGCCTGCGGTGTGTCGTCCGACTTCCAGGGCTGCGAGAACACCAGGCCGAGTCCGAGGGCGAGCGCGAGCAGGGCGCCCAGGGCCCAACCGCCGGCGGACGATCCTCGGCCGGCGGCCGGCCGCGCGGGGCTCCGCGCGGCCGCGGCTGACCGGGCCTCCTCGGCCTGCCGCCGTCTTCCCGCCTCCTGCGCCCTGGCGCGCCTGCCGGCCTCCGCCAGGTCGCGCAGCTCCCGCTCCCTGCGCTCGCGGGCCTCGCGCGCCTGCTGCTTCCTCTCCCGGCGCGCCGCCCGCTCGTCGGTGTCGAGCAGCGTGGGCGCCGGCGGTGGCACCGGCCGGGTGTGCTCGTCGCTCATCGCGGCGACGGCTCCCCGGTCGCTGCTCAGTGCCCGGCCGTGCGCCTCGTACGCGTCGATCAGCGCGGTCCACCGCACCGGCAGCCAGCGCTCTCCGCCTCCCGGCCCGGACGCCTGGTCGACTCCGTCCAGGCACTTCACCAACAGCTCCTCGAGCGTGGGGCGGCGGGCGTGGTCAAAGGCCAGGCACGGCCGGATCAGCGGGGCCAGCGCGGCCGGCAGACCGGTCAGGTCGAGCTTGCCGGCCTGCACGCGGGCCAGCCGCTGGAGGGGGCCGTCGTCGGTCTCGGGGTAGGGGGCACGGCCCACGGCGAGGTGGAACAGCGTCGCCCCCAGCGAGAACACGTCGGACGCCTTGGTGGAGCGCCGGCCGAGCGCCTGCTCGGGCGAGGTGTAGTCGATGGTGCCGAGCGTCAGTGAGGTGGTCGTCTTGTCGATGGCGTGCGAGATCCCGAAGTCGATGACCAGCGGGCCGGTGAGGGGCAGCAGGATGTTCTGGGGTTTGACGTCACGGTGCACGACTCCCTTGCCGTGCAGGGCGAGCAGGGCCTGGATGGCGCCCGCCGCCACCCGGAACAGCGCCGGCGGCGGCAGCGGGCCGGCCTCGCGGACCAGCTCCCCGAGGGAGGGCGCCGGAACGTACTCGATGGCCATCCAGGGGCGTCGGGCCCGCGCGTCGGCGTCCAGCACCCGGGCCGTGTAGGCGCTGTCGACCCGCTGGGCCAGCTCCACCTCGCGGGCGAACCGCTTGCGGTCGGGCTCGCTGACCACGCCCTCGGCGAGCAGCGTCTTGACCGCGACGAGCGGGCTGTCCGCCCTGGACCGCGCCAGGTAGATCCGCCCCATGCCGCCGGTGGTGAGCCGCCACAGAAGCCGGTAGGACCCGAGCCTCTTCGGATCGTCCTCGCCCAGCGGCCTGATCCCGATACCGGTCATCGCCATCCCCCGTCACCCGCCTCGCTCCCGCTGTCGCAGCACCCGTGGCTGGATCAACTTGCGGCGCCGCTGCGGGAGTTGAGTGTGATTCCCTGATGATGACACGACAACCTTCGCCACGCGGTTGCGCTCGCGCCCATGCGGGCGCCACGGGCGCCGCCGATCGTCCACGACGAGCGCGCGCCACCGTCGGGCACATGGAGCAGCCTTGTACGTTTCCGCGCGTGCGTGTGGGCACGGCGGTGCTCTGCCGCCTGCCGGGCCGGCCCGCGAGCGGCACGCCCGCGCGATGCTCCCGGCCCCGTCGCGCGGCGGGTGCCGGGCCGGCGCAGTACTGTGAGGCGATGAGCGAAAAGGCCCGCAAGCTGTTCAAAGCGCTGGACCTCAACGACGACGGCACCCTGACCCGTGACGAGGTCATCATCGCCCTGCGAACCAAGGGCCCCACCCTTGCCGCCCAGGGCGACCTGCCGTTCTGGGGCCTGGGGGACGCTGACGACTCCTCGGCCCTCTTCGACGCCGCCGACCTGAACGGCGACAGCGTGCTGACCTACGAGGAGTTCGCCCGGGAAGTCGACCGCCGCTTCGGCTGGTAGCACGCCCCCCACCCCCGCTGGCCGGATCGCGAAGGCGTCGAGCGGGGAGCCGTCGTGCTTCTCGCGGACGCCGGCCGAAAAGGCATGAGCGAATCGGACGTCCGGCTGACAGGCTGAGATCATGAGCGCTCATCGCGACCCGGTCCCCGACTCCTCCACCCCTCGCCAGGCAAGGAAGTGGATCACCACGCCCATCGTCGCGGACCTCCTGCGCGGCGCGTTCGAGCTGGAGAGCACCGAGCAGGGCGTGCTGCCACACCGGCTGCCTGCCTGGGCTCGCGCACAGTGCGCCGACGGGCAGTTGGCCATGGCGGAAGCTCAGCCTTCCGGCGTGCGGCTGGTGTTCCGTACCGCGGCCACCTGCGTCGAGCTGGACACCCTCCGCACCAAGACGGCCTACCAGGGCGCCCCGCCGCGTCCGGACGGCGTGTACGACCTGCTGGTCGACGGCCGCTTGGCCGGGCAGGCCAGTGTGACCGGCGGCAACGTCCTGATGGTGGACATGGCCACCCGGACCGCCGAGACCCTGCCCGGCCCGGTCGGCACCGTGCGCTTCTCCGGCCTGCACGGCGGTGTGAAGACCGTCGAGATATGGCTGCCGCACAACGAGATCACCCAGCTGGTCGCCCTGCGCACCGACGCACCCGTCGAGGCCGTGCCGGCCGGCGGCCGCAGGGTGTGGCTGCACCACGGCAGTTCGATCAGCCACGGCTCGAACGCAGCCAGCCCCAGCACGACGTGGCCGGCGCTGGCCGCCTCCCTCGGCGGCGTGGAGCTGTTCAACCTCGGCCTGGGCGGGAGCGCGCTGCTCGACCCGTTCACCGCCCGTGCCCTGCGGGACCAGGCCGCTGACCTGATCAGTGTCAAGATCGGCCTCAACCTGGTCGACACCGACCTGATGCGTCTGCGCGCCTTCACCCCGGCGGTACACGGCTTCCTCGACACCATCCGCGAGGGCCATCGCACCACGCCGCTGCTGGTCGTCTCGCCCATTCTGTGTCCGATCCACGAGGACACGCCCGGCCCCAGCGTCCCGGATTTCAGCAACGTCAAGGCAGGGAAGCTCCAGTTCCGGGCCGCGGGCGATCCCGCGGAACGGGCCCAGGGGAAGCTGACGCTGCGCGTCATCCGCGACGAACTGGTCCGCATCGTGAAGCAGCGGGCCGTCGACGACGCGAACCTGCACTACCTCGACGGCCGCGAGCTCTACGGCGAGGCGGACTTCGCCGAGCTGCCGCTGCCCGACGGGATTCATCCGGACGCCGCGACACACCGCCGCATCGGTGAACGCTTCGCCGCCTTGGCCTTCGGCTCCGGGGGACCGTTCGCCACCGGGCCTGCCTGAGCCTCCCCTCACCTCTTTCCCCAAGACTTCCTCAAGTGCCGGCAACGAGGGCCGGGAACTGCCTAGTTTGTCCGGGCATGACTGCCCATGCTGAACGCCCCCCGGCCGACGAAGCCCCGGGGCGGCGAAGACTCGTCCGTGCCGTCCTGACCGGTGCCGTCGCCCTGGGCGCCGGAGTGGCATCGGGTTCCCCGGCAGCCTCGGCTGACGCCGACGCGCAGGCGGGAAGCTCCCGCCCCACGACGCCCGAGGCCGCGTCGCGGGCGCTGGCCGCGGGAAACCGCCGCTGGCGGATGTGCCGCGAGCGGCATCCGGATCAGACGCGGTCGGTGCGGCAGGCCCTGGTCGCCGGACAGCACCCCTTCGCCATCGTCCTGGGCTGTGTCGACTCCCGGGTTCCTCCGGAGCTGGTCTTCGACCAGGGGCTCGGGGACCTGCTGACCGTGCGCTCGGCGGGCGAGGTGCTGGACGAGGCGGTTCTCGGCAGCATCGCGTACGGGGTGGTGGAGCTGGGCATCCCGCTGATCGTGGTCCTGGGCCATGAGGCATGCGGGGCCGTCGCGGCCGCCGTGCGAGCCGACGAGGACGGCGTGGCGCTCCCCGCCCACGTGCGGTATCTGGCGGACCAGATCCGCCCCGCGATCGACCGCACGCTGCGCGGCGAGGCACGCGTCGACGCGACGATCACCGCGAACGTGCGGCTGGTACGGTCCCGTCTGGCCGCGGAGCCCGATATGGCCGCCAGGATCACCGCCGGGCAACTGGCCGTCGTCGGGGCCCGCTACGAACTCGCCAGCCAGCGGGTGCACCGCCTCCCGTGTGGCGAATGACCGAGGAGAAAGGCCGAGAGGTGACCGGGCCGCACAGCGACGGAAGGCTGATCGACGCCGTTTACCAGCAGGACACGGCGCGGGTGGCGGCTCTCCTGCGGGAGGGAGCCTCACCCGCCACGGCGGCGGCCGACGGCGCGACGCCCCTGTACCTGGCCGCCGTCTCCGGGGCGGCCGACATCGCGCGCCTGCTCCTGGCGGCGGGCGCCCCGGCCGATGCCGAGAGCACCGCGCCGGGCAGTGAAGGATCGCCGCTGTGCGCGGCAGCCTGCTGGGGGCACGACTCGGCGGTGGGTGAACTGCTCGCCCACGGCGCGGACCCCGACCTCCGGGAGGACGACGGCAAGGGGTTCACCGCCCTGCTCTGGGCGGCTTCCGGGGGCCACGCGGACACCGTCCGGCTCCTGCTGCGAGCCGGCGCCGACCCCGACGCGGGCTGCGCCGGCCGCACGCCTCTCATGGCCGCGGCCGAGTTCGGCGCTCTGGCCATCACCCGAGACCTCCTCCACCACGGCGCGGATCCCCACCGCACCGACCAAGAGGGCCGCACCGCGCTCGACATCGCCCGCGCCTGGTCCGGCGAGGACGTCGAGACACATCTGCGCCGGCAGGCGCACACCGCCCCAGGCGCCACCTCCAAGGTCTCCCGCAGGCCGCGCCCCGACGGCACCGAACGCGTCCGGCTCACCGTCACCACCTCCGGGAACGGCGCGGCCGAATGGGAGAGGGAGACCGGGCACGCCGCCATCGCGGAGCTCTTGACCCGGCACATGAGCGGCACGACCTGACCGGCGGTCCCGGGTCGAGCGGGACATGACCGCGGTGCGCTTCCATGCCGGGGACGCTTGAGCGCTCCGGCAGGCGGCACGGGCGCCTTCGCTGCCCGGTGCCGTACCGGATCCGGCGGCGGGTGTGGGCATGTTCACGCCCCGATCCCGGTGGCGGTTCCCCTGGAACCCCTGGGCTCTCAACCTGCCGTAGGCGATCATGCGTCTGTACCTGGTAGGGGCTATCGCATGCGCCGCGGGTCGGCCCCGGCTCGCGCGTATGCAAGAAGGAGGGGGACGTGGGAATAGACGCGGATGGGCTGGCAGTGGTTCCGCTGGACAGCGAACGTGGACAAGACCCCGCCGTCACCGGTGCCAAGGCCGCACACCTGGCCCGCGCGGCCGTAGCGGGGCTGCCGGTGCTTCCCGGCTTCGCCCTCGTGGCCGCCGGGCGGGCGGAGGGTGCCCCCACCGGCGACGAGGCGCTGCGCCGCGCCTGGCGGGAGCTGGCCGGCGCGGACGGCCGGCCGCTGGTCGTACGGTCCTCCTCGGTGCACGAGGACACCGAGGACTCCTCGATGGCCGGCCGCTTCGAGTCCGTGCTCGACGTCAGCGGCTGGGAGGAGTTCACCGTCGCGGTGCGGACGGTCCTGGACTCGGCGCGCCGCGTGCAAGTGCTCCATCCTCCCACCAAGCGGGACGCCGACCCGCTGGACGGCATGGCGGTCCTGGTGCAGCCCATGCTGCGGGCGGTCACCGGCGGGGTGATGTTCGGCGCGGACCCGGTGGAGGGCCGCGAGGACCGCATCCTGGTCAGCGCCGTCAGCGGCGGCCCCGACCGGCTGGTGGACGGCAGCACCCAGGGGGTGCGCTTCCAACTCACCCGATCAGGCAGACGGTTAGGGACCGATCCGTCCGACCCCCACTCCGCACGGCTGCTCGGCCGACGCGAGACCACCTCGCTGGCCCGGCTGGCCAAGAAGACCCAGCGGGTTTTCGGCCGCCCCCAGGACATGGAGTTCGGGTTCGACGCCGACGGCCGTCTGTGGCTGTTCCAGTCCCGACCGATCACCGCGATGGCCGTCCGGCCCCCGCGCGACGCGCGACTCCTCGGCCCCGGCCCGGTCGCCGAGACCCTTCCCGGCGTGCTCCAGCCGCTGGAGGAGGACCTGTGGGTGACCCCCATGTCCCACGGCCTCACCCTCGCCCTCGACATCGCGGGAGCCGCCCCGCGGCGCAAACTCCGCGCTCTTCCGGTGGTCACCACCGTCGACGGGCGCGCCGCTGCCGACCTGCGCCTCCTCGGCGCCGTCCCGTCCGCCCACCCCATACGGGACTTCATCAACCCGGCCCCCGGTGCCCGCCGCGTGATGGCCGCCTGGCGGGTCGGACGGCTGCGCTCCGCGCTGCCGCTCCTCGCACTGGACCTCATGGCCGACGTCGACCGGCACCTCGCCGACCTCCCCGCCCCGCGGGAGATGCTCAGCGGCCAGATCCTGGACGCCGCCACATGGGGGCGCGCCGCGCTGTCCTCCCTGCACGCGCAGGAATCGCTGGCCGGCGCGCTGCTCGGCACGGGCTCCGGCGCGACGGCCGCCGGCGAGGCGCTGGCCGTGCTGGCCGAGGGCCGGGCACAGGGCCTGAGCGACGAGCACCTGCTCGCCCATCACCCCGTTCTGTTCTCCCTGCTGCCCCCCACGCTCGGGGAACGCGGCGCCCTCCCGGAGAGTACGACCGGCACGGGTATCCCTCGCGGCGTGGGAGCGCTTCCCGTCCGCGAGGGACTGCGGCTGCGTATCCGCTGGGTCCAGGAGATGCAGGCCGGGATGATCCGCGAACTGGGCACCAGACTCCGCGTCGGTGACGGCGCGATAGGGCTCTCCCGCCTCCTCCTGCTGCGCTGGAGCGAGCTGACCGCCGCCGCGGAGGGCGGCGGCCTCCCACCCGACCTGGCCGAACGTCTTCCCCGGCCGGACGCCCCTGCCCTGCCCACCGCCTTCCGGCTGGCCGACGGCCGCCCGGTGGCCGACATAGCGGTGGGGCGCGGCCGCACCGGCGAAGGGCAGGGCGCCGGCGGAGGCTTCGGCGCCGGCACCGCCTGGGACGGACACGGCGACCGGCCCGAGCACGCGGTGCTGGTCGTCGGTGCGCTCGACCCCACACTGGCCCCTCTGCTCCCCGGACTCGCGGGCCTGGTCGCCGAGACCGGCAGTGTCCTGTCCCACCTCGCGGTACTCGCCCGCGAGTACCGGGTGCCCACCGCCGTCGGCGTACCCGGCGCCCTGGACCGCTTCCCACCCGGCACCGGACTGTCGGTGGACGGCGGCACCGGAGCGGTGGAGAGCACCGACCGACACACGCCGCCGCAGACCCCGGCGAGCGGAAAGGGAGCGGCGGCATGAAGTACGTGAGCTATCTCTTCGGCGGTCTCTCCGCCGCCTACGCCGGGTACTACATGGTGCTGTACCTGTACCGGTGGGAGTGGCAGCGCGCGCTGATCTCTGGCGTCCTGCTGCTGGTGATCGAAGGATTCCTGGCCTGTCTGGTCCTCCTCAACCGGCTGTCCCGGCTGGAGAGACGGCTGACCGAGTACGACGCCCGCGTCGAGGAGATACGGCAACGGCTGGAGCAGTCCCGGGAGCCCGCGCCGCACCACTTCCGATGGAACGGCGCCGAGGACCTGAACGGCACCCAGCGGACCTTCGTCTTCATCCCCGTCCTCATGGTGGCCGGAGCCGCCCTCTCCGGGGTCGCGTTCGTCGTACAGAAGATCGCCGGAGCCACCGCCCGCCCGGGCGCGGAACGCCGCCTGGCCGGACGGCTGGCGGGGCTCGCCGCCCCCGCCGGCACCGCGCGCGGCGGGGCGGCCCGCACCGCACGGCTGGAAGACCGGCCGGCCGTACCGCCCTCCGGCGCCGGGCGGAAGCTGGCGGCCCTGGCCGCCGCCGTCGCCGCCGTGCCGCTGCTGATGCTGATGCGGGGGAGCCTGGCCGACGCCACCCAGACCCGCCCGGAACCCGCGCCGAACGCGGCGGCCACCACGGTGGTCTTCCGGATCGAGATGCGCGGCAAGGAGTCCCCGGAAGCCCAGGAACTCGCCGCGGGCAACCTCTGGCAGACCTGCCGCCGCTCCACCGCCGTCCTGAACGACCGGGGCTTCGTGCAACGCCTGGAGCATGAGGTGTACGCCGCGGTGATCCGGCCCGCCCTCGCCCCGCACGACCTGATGCGTCTGCGCGGCTGCATCGAGGACGCCTCGACGAACCGCGCCACGGCCAGGGTCCTCGGTGAGGGCCATGCCGAACCCCGGAGCTGAGCCGGCCCGAATTCGTCGTATAGGCTTCGGCGAATTTTCGAGACTTCATGGTCAAGGGCGGGGACTTTCCGGAATGCGCAAGATGGTTCAGGCCATGGTGGGTGCGGTGGTCGCGATGAGCGTGCTCAGCGGCTGCTCGTTCGGCTGGGGCGAGGACGCGAAGGAGGAGAAGAAGGTCGCCGAGAAGAAGCTGGGCGACAAGGGCACGGCGTGCGAACTGCCGGTGCACTTCACCCCCGCGACCTCCTGGACGGCACAGGCCATCACGCGGGCGATGGTGGACCGGATGGGCCCGCTCGGCCATCAGGGCCCGCTCACGCCCGCCTGCGAGCTGGACTCCAGGCCCGCCGGGCACATCGGCTTCATCGACGTGTGGTCCGGCACCAAGGGCAGCGCGGCGCCCGGCAGCACGTCCCGCGCCCTGATGAAGGAGTTCGTCGCCGACGAGAACTTCGCGAGCGACGTGAGGTTCCGCGAGGTCAAGGCCGGTGGCCTGCCCGCCACCGAGGCCAGCTACACCGTCGCCGACCTGGCCGCCGGCGTGGTCAGGCCGGAACGCGCGCTGGCGGTGATGACCAAGCGGGGCGGCGTGGTCATCCATCTCGGAGGGATCAACACCGACGAGCACAAGGCGATGCTCCCGGCGTTCGAGCTGGCCAAGAAGACCCTCGGCCTGACGTCCTGACCCGCTGACATCCTGGCCTGCTGACTCCGACGGTCGCCTCGCTGATGTGAAGAGGTGGTCGGCGATCTCCAGGCCGCTGACACCGCGCAACAACTCGACGGGAAAGGTCGCCTTCCGATCCCGCTCCCGCGCGGCTGAGGGGGGCACAGGCCCCGCCGCCCCGACTGCACCGGAGCGGCGGGGCCGTCTCCGCACAGGTGCCTATCTTTCACCTGTCACATGTGAAATATTACTGCGCGCCCGATGACGTATTCGAAGGGATCTGTCATGTCGCGCAGACTCAGGGCGGCGGGAGCGGGGATAGCCCTCGCGCTCCTGGCCGCCCCCACACTCGGTGCCCAGGCGTTCGCCTCCCCCGCCCCGGTCACCGCCGCTCCGGTGGCCGTCAGCGATCCGCGAGACGCCGGCCATGGACACGGCGCGGAGGCCGCGCCGCCGCCCAGCCGCCAGGAACTGGAACAGCAAGCGGTACGCCGGCAGGCCCTGGAGCGGGTGGCCGCGGGACGCATCGGCGCCGCCGCCGACGGCCGGCTCCCGCAGCGGGTCAAGGTCGGAAAGCGCTACGTGGAACTCGCCCAGGAACGCAAGGACAAGATCTTCGTGATCCTTGCCGAGTTCGGCGAGCAGGTGGACAACACCACCGAGTTCGAGGGCAAGCCCCGCTTCGGCGGCGAGCCCGGCCCCCTGCACAACACCATCGGCAAGCCCGCCAAGGCCGACAACCACACGGTCTGGCGCAAGGACTTCGACCGCGCCTACTACCAGCAGCGGTTCTTCAGCGACGAGCCCGGCGCCGGCAGCCTGCGCAACTACTACCGGCTGCAGTCCTCCGGCCGGTACGACATGGACGGCCATGTCACCGACTGGGTCAAGCTCCCCTGGAACGAGAACCGCTACGGCACCGACAACTGCTCCGAGTCCGGTCAGTGCCGCACCAACTGGGACCTGGTGCGCGACGCCACCAACGCCTGGTACCACTCCGAGCGGGCCAAGGGCCGCACGCCGGCCGAGATCAAGGCTCAGCTCGCCGAGTACGACGTGTGGGACCGGTACGACTTCGACCGCGACGGGAACTTCCACGAGCCCGACGGCTATCTCGACCACCTGATGATCGTGCACGCCGGCAAGGACCAGACCTGGGGCGGCGGCAAGCAGGGCACCGGCGCCGTGTGGGCGCACCGCTGGTTCGCCTACTGGAACCAGGCCGGCACCGCCGGCCCCGAGGGCAACAGGAACGGCGGCACCCCGGTCGGGGAGTCCGGGATCTGGGCGGGTGACTACCTCACCGGCGGCGAGAACAGCGGGGTCGGCCTGTTCGCCCACGAGTTCGGCCACGACCTGGGGCTGCCGGACATGTACAGCTCCGACGGCGACAACAGCGTCAACTTCTGGTCGCTGATGTCGTCCGCCTCCTACCTGGCCAAGGGCCGCAACACCACCGGCGAGTACCCGGGCGACCTCGACGCCTGGAGCAAGCTGCAACTGGGCTGGCTGGAGTACACCGAGGCCGACGCGGGCCGCAAGACCCGGGCCCTGCTGGGCGTGTCCGGCTACAACACCGAGGATCCGCAGGCGCTGCTGGTGCACCTGCCGCCGTCCACCACCTCCACCGATCTGACCGACCCCTACGAGGGGAGCAGCCAGTGGTGGAGCGGCACCGGTGACTACATGGACAACACGCTCACCCGTACCGTGGACCTGACCGCCGCGCCGGGCCCGGCCCGCCTCGACGCCAGGGTCTGGTACGACACCGAGGAGGGCTACGACTTCCTGACGGTGGAGGCCTCCACGGACGGCGGGGCGCGCTGGAACCCCCTGCCCGGCACCGTCGCCGGCCGGCCCCTCCCCACCGGCGGGATCTCCGGCTCCTCGGGCGGCTGGACGCAGCTGAGCGTGCCACTGGACCAGTTCACCGGCCGGAACGTACAGCTCCGGCTGCGCGTGACCTCCGACAGCAACACCCACGGCAAGGGCGCCACCTTCGACGACATCCGCATCACCGCGGGCGGCACCGAGCTGCTGCGCGACGGAGCGGAGCAGGGTGCGAACGGCTGGAGCGCCGTGAAGTGGTCGCGGACCCAGGGGCGTACCGGCGTCGCCGAGCACCCGCGGGCCTACCTCGTGGAGAACCGCCGCTACACCGGCTACGGCGCGTACCTCAAGACCGGGCCGTACAACTTCGGCTGGACCGGCGACGCCGCCCACCCGGAGAAGAAGGACACGGTGGAGTTCTACCCCTACCAGGAGGGCGTGCTCATCTGGCTTTGGGACACCGCGTACAGCGACAACACCACCAAGGCGCACCCGGGCAACGGCATGCTCCTGCCGATCGACGCGCGGCCGCAGGCGCTGCGGTTCACCGACGGGACCGCGGCCAACGCGCGGGCGCAGACCTTCGACGCGCCCTTCTCGCTCCGGCCGAGCGACGAGATCCTGCTGCACCGCGCCGGGGTGCCCGTGGTCGTCCCCGAGCGGCCGGGCGTGCCGGTCTTCGACGACCACACCGGCGCGTACTGGAACGAGGAACTGCCGCAGGTCGGGGTGAAGGTGCCGGACACCGGGACCAGGATCGCGGTGGTGAAGGAGGCCCGGGACGGTCGGCTGACCACGGTGCAGGTGAGCCCTTCGCACTGATCCGCCGAACCGGCCCGCGAGCGAAGGGATGGCGGTCAGGGCCGCCATCCCTTCGCGCTTGACGTGCGTGGCCCACCCGCCCCGCTACTCCTGGCCGAGCCAGAGGTCAGGGCCGAAGACCTCGTAGTGGATCGCTTCCGCGGGCACGCCCCGGCGCAGCAGGTCACCTCGGATGGCCCGCATGAACGGCAGCGGGCCGCACAAGTAGGCGGTGAGCCCCGGGGGGAGCTCCAGGCCGCGGATGTCGGCCCGGCCGGTCGATGCCTGCGGTGCCTGGTCCCCTGGCTCCTCGTACCACAGGTGCAGCCGGGCGTCCGGCAGCGCCGCCACGAGGCCGCGCTGCTCGTCCCGGTGCGCATGGTCGACGGGGGAGCGGTCGGCGTGGACCACGGTCACCGGGCGGGCCGCGCCGGTGGAGGCGAGATGGGCCAGCATGGCCAGCATGGGCGTGCTGCCGATCCCGGCCGAGGCCAGCAGCAGCGGACCGTCGCCTTCCGGCAGCACCAGGTCACCGAAGGGGGCGGACACGGTCAGCACGTCACCCGGCCGGGTGTGCGCATGGAGCCAGGACGAGACCTCCCCGTCCGGCCGCCCGGTCTCCTGGACGCGTTTGACGGTGATGCGCCAATGCGGGTCGCCGGGTGCGCCGGACAGGCTGTACTGGCGGATCTGCCGGGCACCGTCGGGCAGTTCGGCCTGGACGCTGACGTACTGGCCCGGGCGGTATGTCCCCGCGGGTCTGCCGTCTGTGCGTCGCAGCAGGAAGGAGACGGCGTCGGGGGTCTCCTGGTGCCGCTCGATGACCTCCATGCGCTGCCGGCTGCCGCCCTCGGCGGTGCCGGCCTCCTGGTACAGCCGGGCCTCGATGGCGATCAGCGCGTTGGCCATCAGCCAGTACACCTCGTCCCAGGCCGCCGCGACCTCGGGGGTGACGGCGTCGCCGAGCACCTCGGCTATCGCCCCGAACAGGTGATGGTGGACGATCTTGTACTGCTCGGACGTGATGCCGAGGGAGGCGTGCTTGTGCGCGATCCGGGCGAGCATGGCGTCCGGGCGGGTGCCGGGGTTCGCCAGCAGCATGCCTGCGAACGCCGTGATGGAACCCGCCAGTGCCCGCTGCTGTTCCCCGCTGGCCTGGTTGCCCCGGTTGAACAGGTCGCGCAGCAGCTCGGGGTGGGCATCGAACAGCCTCCGATAGAACAGCTCGGTGATGTCCCCGATGGCGGCGCCGACGGCCGGGAGAGTGGCCCGGATGACAGGGGCGGACTCCTCAGAGAGCACAGCGACTCCTTAATTGGTTAATGATCTTCGCATTTAAGGGGGCGGGTGACCGAATCGCCCCGGCACGCGAGAGCTACTCCGGTGAGCGGTCCGTCAGTCCGACGAGCACCGGCCCGGTGGGTGGGGCCACCAGATCAGCCACGGTCAGCGGGTCGAGCGTGGCGTAGAAGGCGTTCTGGGCGTCCCGCAGCGCCCGCCGCAGGCGGCAGGCCCTCCGCAGCGGACACGGCGGCTCGTCCTCGCAGGCCACGACCTCGTCCTCGCCCTCGAGTTCCCGCACCAGCCAGCCCACCGAGGCGCGCCGGCCGAGATCGGTCAGGACCAGTCCGCCGCCGCGGCCGCGCCGGGCCTCCACCACCCCCAGGTGCTGGAGGCGCGTGATCGCCTTCGCCGCGTGCGTGTACGGCACCTGCGTGGCCTCCGCGACCTCGCGTGTGGTCAGCGGGTCGCTGCCGTCCTGGGAGACCGCCAGGCGCATCACGGAGCGAAGCGCCAGGTCGGTGAACTTTGTCAGCCGCACACTCCGGACGCTAACAAATGCGCATGCTGGATGCCTATTTTCCGGCGCCCGGTGGCCTGCGGAGTACGTCACGGGCCGGGCGGCTCACCGGCTCTGGTGCCCCGCGCAGTGTCACAGAGCTGTTCGCAAACGGCTCCCACTCGATGTGAGTGGCCGAAAGTATCACCCCCATAAGGCATGATCACCGGAACATTCCGACTCCCAGGGGGGCCTGCCATGGCTTACACAGCCCGCTCACGCCGCACCACCACCGTTCTCGCCGCTCTCTCGCTCGGCATCGCGGCACTTACCGCATGCGACAGCGAAGCCGAGAAGGACAAGGCCGCTCCGAACACGGCGGCGAGCCCGTCCACTCGGGGTACGGACAAGGGTTCCGACTCGGGTACGGACAAGGGCTCCGACGCGCCCTCGACGGCCAGACCGGGTGGCGCGGGCAGAACCGGCGGGGGCTCCTCCGGCAACGGTGGCAGCACCCCGCCGGCGTCGCAGCCCGCGTCCGACGACGATCAGGACGGAGGCGTGGGCATGTGCGAGACGAGCGACCTGAGCTACACCGTCACCGTCGCGTCCAAGCCCGACGGCCACGCCTTGCTGACCGCGACCAACAAGGGCGCCGACCCCTGTCTGCTGCCGGCGAACGAGCTGGTGATCACGGTTCCGGGGCTCGACGGCACCGCCGAGCACGGGGATCCCAAGGGCACGGACTGGATCCTGAAGTCCGGCGAGAGCGCGTACGCCGGGATCATGTTCTCGAGCGGCGACGCCGCGGGTGGCAAGAGCATCGACAAGGTGGAGGTCGCGCTCACCGCTGCCGAGGCCCCCGCGACGGTGCCGATCAACGATGGTCCGGTGACGTTCAACGACAGCCGGGTCACCACCTTCTTCGCCACCGCCGAGGACGCACTCACCTACTGATCACCCCCGCGCCCTGGGCAGGACTGCCGCCCGGGGCCGCATGGCTGGGCAGGCCGACCGCCGCACGGCGCCCTGCCCAGCCGGCAGAGGCTCCATCGCGGCTGCGCGGCTCATCGCCCGTCTTCGGCCAGCACGGCGGCGAGGAGCCCCGGGAACCGGGCATCGAGATCGGCGCGACGCAGAGTCATCAGGCGAGCCTTTCCCGCCCGGCGGGTCCGGGTGATTCCGGCCTCCCGCAGGATCCGCCAATGGTTGGACAGCGTCGACCTGGGCACGTCCACACCCTCCGGGCTGCACTCGCTCTCACCCTCCTCGGCCATCCGGCGGACCAGCGACAGCCGCACCGGATCGCCCAGGGCATGGAGTACCGCAGCCAACTCCGCGTCCGCCTGGCCGGGTTGTCGCATGGCCCCTCCTCGTCCTCGCCCGTGTGACACCCGTAGTATGCAGATCGCTTCGACGTTTCGGGAAAGTCGAAATGATCTAGGAGATGACCATGCCGGTCCTTGCCACCCTCGCCCGCGTCTACGTCGACGACCTGGACGTGGCCCTGCCGACCTTCGTCGAGCTCACCGGAGAGCAGCCGCGACTGCGGTTCGCCTACCGCGACCTGAACCTCGCGGCCGTCGGCGGCTATCTGCTTCTCGCGGGTTCCCCGGAAGCCCTCGCCCCCTACCGCGGCACCCACGCCACCACGATCGTGGACTCCATCGACCAGGTCCTGCGCATCACCGAGCAGCGCGGCGGAGAGATCCTCGACGGCCCCAACGAGGTGCCCACCGGCCGCAACCTGACCGTGCGGCACCCGGGCGGCGCGACCATCGAGTACGTGCAGTTCCACGCCACCGCGCGGTCAGCCTTCGCGTGAGCCTGCCCCCTCCAGGGCGTCGGAGGTGCGAGGGGGCGCGCGGGTGGGGGTGCGGCTCCGGTGCGCTCCGTTCGCGCTCCTTCACCCCTTGCCCGTTTCCGGAAACAGTGGCTTACCGGCCAGTGGTGTGTAATTCTCTGATTGCTCCGGTGGCCTGATGTCATCAGATTCCACCGGGCGTTCCCGTAGCGCATTCCGCGCAAAGGGATTGGGGGGTAATTCCGAGCCGCGCCGCGCTGTCTCCAGTCGAGTTTCCGCAGGTCATTCAGGCTGGCCCGGTATTCCAGTGTGATGTCATTCCATCGGCGCCATGTGCCTGGCGTGCCCGGAACACTTCGGAAATGAACCGTCGCGTCGGTATTCGCTGTGGCGGTTCGGCCGTCCCCGCATCCAGCACCGTTTCTGTTTGCCGATCCCAGCAGAGAGAAGGTAGGAGATGCTCGCGAAATCCTATGAAAATCTCACCGGGTGGCCGGTCCGTCTAGTGCGCGCCCTGATAGCGCTCGCGCTCGCCGCCGGCATGGTCTCCCTGGCGCCGGCCACCGCCCACGCCGCTCCGAGCCGTGGCTACGCCTATGTGTGGGCGAACCAGCCGTCCGCCCCGCTCAACACCCCCTACACGCCGTCCGGCTACTACAGCCGCAACTCGACCGGCGCCGTCAACTCCGTCGTCCGTACCGGCGTCGGCCAGTACACCGTGCGCATGCCCAGACTCGGGCTGCTGGGCGGTACCGTGCACGTCACGGCCTACGGCGCGACCTCCCACTCCTGCTCCGTCGCCTACTGGACCCCCGTCGGCGACCGGCTCGACGTGCGCGTGCGGTGCTTCGCCGCCTCCGGACAACGCGCCGACACCCGGTTCACCGCGAGCTTCGTCAACACCTCCTACCTCGGCGGCCGCTTCGGTTACGTCTGGGCGGACAGGCCGACCGAGGGCTCGTACACGGCCTCGTCGACGTACCAGTTCAACTCGGCCGGGGCGACCAACACCGTCACACGCGGCGGCGTGGGCCAGTACACGGTGCGATTCCCGAACATCGGCTCCTCGGCGGGTCATGTGCAGGTCACCGCGTACGGTGACGTGCAGGCACGCTGCAAGGTCGTCAACTGGTACCCCTCCGGAAGCAGCCAGCTCGTCAACGTCCGCTGCTTCACCCTCGGCGGCTCCCTGCGCGACACCCGGTTCACCCTGACCTACGCCCGCGGCACCGGGATCCTGCGGACCACGCCCGCCGCGTACGCCTGGGCGAACCAGCCGACCGCGGCCTCGTACACGCCGGCGACGGCGTACCAGTACAACTCCGCCGGATACACCAACCGGATCACTCGCCACGGCGTCGGCGTGTACCGCGTCTGGACCCCGGGAATGCCCCTGGGCTACGGCGATGTGCAGGTGACGGCCTACGGATCCGACTCCCGGCACTGCAAGGTGGACTACTGGACGCCGAGCAGCGGCATCCAGGTGCGGTGCTACACCGCGTACGGCGCAC
The DNA here is from genome assembly GCF_058215555.1 of Streptomyces sp. JLBT605. Lineage (NCBI taxonomy): Bacteria > Bacillati > Actinomycetota > Actinomycetes > Kitasatosporales > Streptomycetaceae > Streptomyces > Streptomyces sp. JLBT605. Next base: position 241,802 of record NZ_CM177087.1, on the reverse strand, counting down.
CGGCCGACACCTACTTCGACATGTCCTTCGCCCGATGAGCGGCGCTTAGAGATCGCTCCGCCTTGTGCTTCCCGCCGCGGCGGGAAGCACAAGGACAGTCGTAGGACAGGGTGACTTGCGCGGGAGTCGCGCGGGCCTGAATCGGATGACTCCCAGGCGCTGCCCCCGGCGGCCGCTGGGCGTCAGGCCACCCGCACTCGCACGATGCGGCCGGACGCCTCGGTCACGAACAGCTCCCGACGGGGATCGCTCTCCCCGAAGCCGCGCGGCACACGAACGCTGCAGGGCATGTGCAGCCCGGTCACCAGGACACACGAGCGGCCGGTGGACGGATCCACCCGGATGAGTTCGCCGTCCCTGAAGGACGCCACCACAAGGTCCCCGTCGAACCGGGTGAGGTCGTCGAGCACCTTGGCGTCCAGCGGGTTCGGGCTGAGCCGGGTGACGGTGGTGTGCCGCGCCGGGGCGTCCAGCGGAATGCGGACCACCGGCGACTCGGTGCTGGTGATGACGCTGGCGTACAGGTCGTCGCCGACGATCTCCAGGCCGTTGGTGCCGAAGACGTCCGCGTCCCGCGTCCAGCGCTCGTCCGTGGTGCCGTCCGGACGGATCTTCAGGACACCGGTGGCCAGCTCACGGCTGACGTAGAAGTTGCCGTGGTCGTCGATGGCCAGGCCGTTGATGCCGGATATCCCCTCGACCACCTTCTCGGGCTTCGGCCGGGTGGCGGCGGGGTCGAAGCGCACGATGCCGCTGCCCGAGGCCGAAGTGAGCGGGTTCACGCCGAAGTTGACGTACATCATGCCGTCGGGACCGCGCCGGATGCCGCCCGGGCCGTTGACCGGGAAGGAGGCCCTGAGCGTGCCGTCGGGGGCGTAACCCTCGACCCGGTGCTGGGCGACGTGCGCCACCCAGAGGGTGCCGTGCCCGTCGAACTCCAGGTTCTCCCGCCAGTCCAGGATCGGAACGCCGCCATCCCGGAACACCTCGACGCTGCTGCGCTGCGCGCAGGGCCGCGGGGCGGCGCTCGCCGGGGCTCCGGAGCCCGGCGCCTCGGCCGCCGCCACCGGCGTGCTCGCGCCGCCGATCAGCAGTGCGGCCACCGCGGCCAGGGCTGCGGCCGCTCGCCGCGCCGGCCCGGAAGGCGCGAGGGACGGCGACGGGCGGGCGGCGCGCGCCCGCAAGCGGAAGGAGTGCGGCTGGGTCACGGGTGACGCCTCTCGGTTCGGTCGCGGAACTCCCGGGGTGTGTGATGCGCCAAGTATGCGAAGGGACAGGGCGTCAGGCGCCCGCTTGTCCCCGCTCGGCCGGATCCGGCGGTCCGGCGGCCGGACTCGTACCCCTGCTCGACCGGCCGGACGGGAAAACGCGCCGTCCCGGCCCCTCGCTTCGGGTGGGTGTGTCAGCCGAGGGAGAGCCGGGCGCGGCCGTCAGCGGTCCGCGTGGAGTGTCCGGGTGAGCACGGAACAGTAAGTGCGCTGTGCGTCGGTGTAGCGCTTGCGGCCCTCGTCGGTGAGGACGACGAAGATGCCGCGGCGGTCGAGGTCGCACATGGTGCGCTCCACCAGGCCGTCGCGCTCCAGCCTGGCGACCAGCCGGGAGGCGGCGCTCTGGCTCAGGTGCACGACGCTGCCGAGGTCCTGGCCCCGGCATTTGCCGTGCTCGGAGCAGGCGAGGAGGTCGAGCGCCTCGAACTCGCTGACGCCGATGTGGTGATTGGCCTGCAGCTCCGACTCAAGGGCGCTGTGCACGGCGGCGTGCCGAGCGCGAAGGTCGTGCCACTCCTCGACCAACTGTTGCTCCGAGCTACCGATCATGCGGTCCAGGGTAGCATGCGCCCGCATTTGATGCAGGAGAATTAAATGCGGTTGCATTCGATGCGCGTGCATGCAATCGTGACGCCATGAGTCCTTCCGCACCCGTCACCACCTCCGCCTCCGGGTGGTCCCCGAAGTTGTGGGGCGTCCTGCTCACCGCCTCCCTCGTCGTCGGGCTCGACGCCCTCGATGTCTCGATGGTGGGCGTCGCGCTCCCCTCCATCCAGGCCGAACTGGGCCTGTCCACCAGTGCGCTGCAGTGGATCGTCAGCGGCTATGTCCTCAGCTACGGCGGGCTGCTCCTGCTGGGCGGCCGCGCCGCCGACCTGCTCGGACGCCGACGCGTCTTCCTGACGGCGGTGGCCGTGTTCGCCCTTGCCTCCATGGTCGGCGGCCTGGTCGACTCCGGAGCCCTGCTGATCGCCACCCGCATCCTCAAGGGCATGGCGGCGGCGTTCACCGCCCCCGCGGCGCTGTCGATCATCACCACCACGTTCGCCGAGGGACCGGCGCGCAACAAGGCGCTGGGCATCTTCTCCGTCTTCGGGGCCAGCGGCTACTCGGCCGGGCTGGTGCTCTCCGGTGTGCTGACCGAGGTCGGCTGGCGGTGGACGTTCTTCCTGCCGGTGCCGATCGCACTCGTCGCGTGGATCGCTGCCAGTCGGCTGCTGCCCAAGGACGGGCCCCGGTCCGCCGGCGGCTACGACCTGCCGGGCGCGATCACCTCCGTCGCCGGAATGCTGCTCCTCGTCTACACCGTCGTCGAAGCGCCGGAGGCCGGCTGGGCCGCGCCGAACACGCTGATCCAGTTCGCCCTCGCCGCGGCACTGCTGATCGCCTTCGTCGTGATCGAGCGCCGCAGCAAGCACCCGCTGGTCCGCCTCGGCATCCTCCGCTCCGGCTCGCTGGCACGAGCCAACCTGGGCATATCGGTGTTCTTCGGCGGCTACATCGGCTTCCAGTTCGTCGTCATGCTCTACCTGCAGTCGGTCCTGCACTGGTCGGCGCTCCACACCGCACTCGGCTTCCTTCCGGCCGCGATGATCGTCGCCTTCGGCTCGCCGCGCATGGACCGCCTGGTCGCACGGGTCGGCACCGCACGCACCATCGCCGGCGGCGTGATCGCCCACCTCGTCGCCTACGTCCTCTTCCTGGTCATCGACCGGGACGCCCCGTACGTCGTCGGTGTGCTGCCGAGCATGATCCTGCTCGGTATCGGCTTCACCCTGGCGTTCGCGTCCTTCAACATCCAGGCCACCGCCGGCATCCCGGACCACGAGCAGGGCCTGGCCGGCGGCCTGCTGAACACCTCCACGCAGGTCGGCGGCGCGATCGGCCTGGCCGTCGTCACCGCCGTCCTCAGCGCCGGAGGCGAGGGCAAGACCGGCTCGGACGCGCTGCTCGCCGGCTTCACCCCGGCACTGTCCGCCGTGACCGCCTTGTCCGCCCTTGGCCTGCTCATCGCCCTGACGGGCGTGGTGGGACGCCGCAAGACCGCCGAGCCGGTGGACCAGCCGGGGAAGCAGCCGGTGGACCAGCGTGGGGACCAGCCGGGGGAGCAGTCGGCGGAGGAACCCGCTCTCGCCCTCGTCGACTGACCCTCCCGCCACGGCACATCCCGGCCGCGCCCCACGCCACCGGGATGTGCCGTCCGCGCGACAATCGCTTTGCTTCGGCCCGCGGTGATCACTAAAGTCGTCCGGGTGACTGCCGGGTCGGCCATGGGCCACACACGAGTGAGGTTCCCGGCCTCGGCGTGAGCGCGAGGCGGGCAAGAGCCCCGCCCCCCTCCGAGTCTTCTGCCTGGCGCCCGCACGCGGCGCCCATCCCAGCGGATCCCACGACCCGGAGACACACCACAGATGTCGAATGAACAGCAGAACCCGTACGCGTCCGAGCTGCCGGCGGCCTCCGTCCAGTTGAACCACACCGCCGTCTACGCCAGCGACCGGCAGCTGTCGGCCGAGTTCCTGGCCGCGATACTGGGCCTGAAAGCGGGCGCCCCGTTCGGACCGTTCCTCCCCGTCGACCTCGGCAACGGCGTGACGCTCGACTACTACGAGAAGCGCGACGAGCCGATCCAGCCGCAGCACTACGCGTTCCTCGTGCCCGACGAGCAGTTCGACGGCATGATCGCTCGCCTGGAAGCGGTCGGCGTCACCTACTACGCGGACCCCCGCCACACCGAACCCGGCCAGATCAACCGCCTGTTCGGTGGCAGGGGTGCGTACTTCGACGACCCCGACGGTCACAACATGGAGATCATGACCCGGCCCTACGTCCGCCCCTGACCGACGGCCCAGGCAGCCCCGCATGGCCGGTGTCGGCCGCCGCTCCCGGGGTCCCGGCCTCCGCCGGGGTCCCGGCCTCCGTCAGTTCGCCCTCGGCCAGCCGCAGCCACCGGTTCACGCCGATCTCCTCGAGGAACCGTTCGTCGTGGCTGACCACGACGAACGCTCCCTGGTAGGAGTTCAGGGCGCTCTGCAGCTGTCCCGCACTGACGAGGTCGAGGTTGTTCGTCGGTTCGTCCAGGAGCAGCAGATGCGGAGCCGGCTCGGCGTACAGCACGCAGGCCAGGGTGGCCCTCAACCGCTCACCGCCGGACAGCAGGCCCACGGGCAGGTGCGCCCGGGCACCGCGGAAGAGGAAGCGGGCCAGCAGATTCATCCGCTCGGCCGCGGTCCGGTGCGCTGCGAAGGCGGCGAAGTTCTCGGCGACGGAACGGTCCATGTCCAGCAGGTCGAGACGCTGGGAGAGGTAGGCGATCCGCCCATCCGCGCGCTTGACCTCTCCGCTGCCGGGGGCGAGGTCGCCGTTGATCAAACGCAGCAGCGTGCTCTTGCCCGCCCCGTTGGGGCCCGTCAGCGCGATCCTCTCGGGGCCCCGGATGGTGAGGTCGACGCCCTGGCCCCCGAACACGGGCTGGTCACCCAGGCGGACCTGTAGCCGCTCAGAGAGGAAGACGTTGCGGCCGGCGGGGACATGAGTGTCCGGCAGATCGAGGGTGAGGCGCTGTTCGTCGCGCAGCGCCCGCTCCGCCTCGTCCAGGCGTGCCTTGGCCTCGCCGACCCGGGTGGCGTGCATCTGCCCTGCCCGGCCCGCCGACTCCTGTGCTCCACGCTTCATGTTCCCGGCGAAGATCCGGGGAAGACCGGCGCTCTTCAGATTGCGGGCGGCGTTGCTCTGCCGACGTTCGGCGCGTTCGCGGGCCTGTTGCATCTCCCGCTTCTCGCGCTTCAGCTCCTGCTCGGCGCTGCGGACGTTCTTCTCGGCGACTTCCCGCTCGGCGCGCACGGCCGCCTCGTACTCGGTGAAGTTGCCCCCGTACAGGCGCACTTCACCGCCTTCGAGAGCGGCGATCCGCTCCATTCGGTCAAGCAGCGCACGATCGTGGCTGACCACGATCAGGCAGCCGTTGAAGTCCTCCAGCACGTCATGGAGCCTGCGCCGGGCGTCCACGTCGAGGTTGTTGGTGGGCTCGTCGAGCAGCAGCACATCGGGCCGCTTCAGCAGCTGGGCGGCGAGGCCGAGGGAGACGATCCGGCCGCCGCTGAGCGTGCTGAGAGCGCGGTCCAGGGCGAGACCGCCGAGGCCCAGGCGGTCGAGCTGGGCGCGGGTGCGTTCCTCGATGTCCCAGTCATCGCCGATGGTCGTGAAGTGCGCTTCGCTCACGTCCCCCGATTCGACCGCGTCGATGGCTTTGATCACCGCGGCGACTCCCAGGACCTCGGCCACCGTGAGGTCACCGGTCAGCGGCAGGCTCTGCGGCAGATAGCCGAGGGTGCCGGCCACCGACACAGAACCCGCCCGGGGCCGCAGTTCGCCGGCGATCACCTTGAGCAGGGTGCTCTTGCCGGAGCCGTTGGGAGCCACCAGCCCCGTGCGCCCCCCACCCACGGTGAAGGACAGATCCTCGAAGACCGGGGTGTCATCGGGCCAGGCGAAGGAGAGGTTCGAGCAAATGACGGCAGCGTTGGACATGAGGACGACCTCGTGGAGGGAGAGGGCAGGAAGAAACCACTGCCCGGGCAGACATGGAGCAGGGAACGACCGAGAGACCACCAAGGCGGCGCTCACACGCACCCGCTGGTGGCCGATCACATCCGGGTATCACCCGGAGATGTCGTCGTCACCCACCACGTCTGTCACTCCTCACCGCATGCTCAACGTCCAAGCCAGGCTAGCAGGAGGCACGCGGCCGGCGGCTCTGCCGGGGGCGGTCTCACCCGTCCCCCGCAGAGCCGCCGCGCCGTGCGTCACCGATTCTGCTTCTCGGCGTTGTCAGGGCGGCGATCTGTAGGTGTCCAGCATGAGAGGCCGTACTGACATGTCCGAGATCTGTCATCGCGTGGCGGGGGTATCGGTTCTCGCTGCCGTCCTTGCGGCATCGAGCATCGCCGGCGTGGAGGACGCGTCCGCCCTCACCGTCATCGGCGGTGGCAACGGTACGTTCTTCAACAGCTGCCGCAATCAGAGCTCTTCCCACGCGGGAGGACGGACCACCGGGGGAGCGGGGGTCGTCAGCGGCCTTTCGGTGATGACACCCGCCAGCGGACCCATCAACGAGTGCGGCGGCCTCGGCCTGACGGCCCCGACCGCGGCGAGGAACAAGCGAAAGTACACCTGCGCGTCCATCGCCGAATGCCTGATGGGGAGCCCGCCTCGTCCTTAGGGGGTGTAGGTGGGTCTCCGCGACGCCGCTAAGACCCCGGCATCGTGATCTGTGGGCAGCCCGATGGCGCCGCGCCGTCAAGCCCCCGTGCCGCAGGTGGGCTTGCGCACCATGAACACGTCCACGGGATCCTCGGCTTCGACGATGAACCCGTGGCGCTCGTACAGTCGTCGGGCCGCACTGCCCTGCAGTACGTTCAGGCGGACGAGGACGCCGCCGCGGTCGCACCGCTCCAGCAGCCCGCGCAGTACGCCCGACCCGATGCCGCTGCCCTGTAGGTACGGGGCCAGGTAGAAGTGCTCCAGCCACTGGGCTTCCTCGGCCGGCCGCAGCGCCACGCAGCCGGCGAACGCGCCGTCCACCTCGATCACCCAGGTGTGTGCCGGGTCGAACCCGTCCCGCAGTCGCTGCCGCACCCGTTGCTCGTCATAGCGCCCGAGCCGCTCCAGATCCGCCCGCAGCACCACGGCGCGCAAGTCGGCCACCGTCTCGACATCCGACATCGACGCCGGCCGCATGTTCCAGTCCCCCATGATCGCCACGCTACCGCGCCGGAGCGGCGGTGACCTGGTCGGACAGGCCCATGACCACACGCTCGTCGCCTACGCCCTCGCCCAACTGCGCATCGGCCCACCAGGCGACTGGCCGCCCCGCGTCCACGCCGCCTACCGAGCCCTGGCCCTTGCAGCGGACGGCATCGAGCACATTGACAACGTATCTCGGCAGACTGACGGGCCAGGGCCAAGGAGCACCCTGCCGAGGTCGTCCGCCTGGATCTCCGGTGCCCGTCGTCGGAGTAATCCCTTGCCGAGGAAGGCCACCTCGTGCCCACACTGGTCCGTGATCAGGGCGATGAGGGAACCACTGCCCGGAGGCGGACTCGTGTTGGCCATACCCGACGGCCGGCCGAGCCGACCCCCGCTCCGCTTCGAGCGGGGGAAGGGCCGCGGATGGGTCCTCCGGCAGGGCGAACGACCACTGATCCAGGCTCAGTCGGAGGACGACGGCTGCTGCCACAACCTCCGCCTGCACCGCCTGCCAGGCCACCACTCACCGCTACCGCCCCTGACCGCCGCGACGATGCGGTCCACTACCAACTGGCCACACCGGTACGGACGGTGGCTGGAGGAGACGGAAGTCGGCCCACTGCACCACGGGCGCTGGCGGCTGACCCCCCGCACCACCTTCACTCCGGGCATCTGGGACTGCGACCTCGTCCAGGACTGGCCGGCCGCCACCCTCGAACTGCTCTGCGGCGGTGGCTGGCACGGTGTCCTGCCGCTGCGCCCGCTCCCGGAACCCGACGCCCCACGCGTGAAGGCGTACCGCAAGCACGCCCGCGAAGGCACCCTCGCCCCCGTCCTGCTGTGGTGGGTGTCCTTCCTGGATGGTTGGCTGCTCCTCGACGGCCACGACCGGGCTGCTGCCGCTCTGGCGGAGGGCATGCAACCGGCCTGCGTGGAGCTGGTCCGGGTACCGGACGACGCCAACTGGCGGGCGACCGCCGAGGAGATCACCGAGGCGCACGGAGAACAGATCGCGCACCTGGCGTCGCTCCCCGCGAGCCCAGACACCGCTCGCCAACAACAGGTACGGGACCGGGCTTACGCCGATGTAATCTCCACCCTTCCGTACGACGCGGACGCCACCCCGATGTTCAAACGCCCCCACAACTGACCACGTCGTGCTGTACGGCTTCTACGCTGCCAGCGGTGGTGAGGACCCGCGTCGGCCGGCCCGCCGCCGGCTGAACAACCGCCACATGGGGCCGCTGTAGTGGTGGAGCGGCCCCGCACTGGCCGACCCCAACCTACCGCCCGAGCACCGGAGCCGCTACGAGCAGGCGTACCACCGGACACAGACCGTCGCCCTGCGCCGCATGGCGAGCCCGCTCGCCCTGACAGCCGCTGTCCAGCAGCGCGATCACCGAACTGTCGCAACCGGAGCTCCCCATGGATCCGAATGTCGCCGGTTCGGCAGCCGCTGGGGCAGTACGCCCGAGTGAGGTATCGCCGTTCCTCGCGGGCGGCCCTGGTGGACGTTCGTGGCGTCGATGACGGTGAAGCGCCGCTGGGCCATCCTGCACTCCAGGAGCAGGTGGAGGGCGTCGACCGCGTCGGCGGTCGCGTTCTGGTCGCCGGGATCGTCTTCCCTGTTGCGTCTGCGTGTTGAAGGGGATCGGCCTTCGTCGTCGTGCGAGGGCGCTGCTTAAGGTTGCTCCCATGGCTAGTGCTCATGCGCCCCTGTCCCGCGACGACCGCCGTAATGAGTTGCGGGAGTTTTTGCGCAGTCGTCGAGCCCGGGTATCGCCGGCCGATGTCGGCATGCCGGACGGCGGCCGACGGCGCACGCCGGGCCTGCGGCGCGAGGAGGTCGCAGTGCTGGCAGGCGTCGGAGTGTCCTGGTACACGTGGCTGGAGCAGGGACGTGACATCAAGGTGTCCGAGCAGGTACTCGACGCGATCGCCCGGGTGCTGCTGCTGGACTCCGTAGAGCGCGCCCATCTGTACCGTCTGTCCGGGCTCAATCCGCCGCAGGCCCCCTCCGCGCCTTCGGTGGCTGCCTCGCCCGAGGTGCAGCGGCTGCTCGATGCCTGGTCGCCGCGGCCCGGCTACATTCGCGACCGCCACTGGAATTTCACCGCCGTCAACGACGCGGCGCGCGTGGTGTTCGGGTACCGCGAGAACGACCACAACTGTCTGGTCTCCTTCTTCACCAACGCCCGCTACCGAGTGCTGCACCGGTACTGGGCCGAGACCGCACCCGATGTGGCCGCTGCCTTCCGGGCCGATGCGGCGCGCTACCCGGACGATCCGGAGTTCGGCCGCATCGCCGCTGACCTGTCCGCGGTCAGCCCCGAATTCGCCGAGCTGTGGGCACGCCACGATGTGGCCGAGCACACCAGTGCGGTGAAGGCAGTCGATCACCCCGAGGCCGGGACGATGCTCTTCGATGCCACACTGCTGCCGCTGCCCGAGCACCCTGGGCACCACCTGGTCCTGCACAACCCACGTCCCGGCACCGACACCCAGCAGCAGCTGGAGACGCTGATGCGACAGCACAGCCTGGTGGTGCCACACCCAGGATGAGGGGGCACTGCCCGCTGTGCTGCCGTGCCCGCAGGATCGGTGACATGAGCAACAACAGCGCGCAGATGAAGGCAGTGACCATCCCCGAATTCGGCGAAGCCGAGGTGCTCGGCGTCGCCACCATGTCGGCCCCCGAGCCCGGACCAGGCCAGGTCGCCATCGACGTGGCGTACGCGGGCGCCAACTTCGCCGAAGTCCTCTACCGGCGCGGCGTGGTCGACGTGCCGCTCCCCTTCGTGCCCGGCATCGAGGTGGCGGGGCGGATCCGAGCCGTCGGCAAGGGCGTCACGGACCTGACCATCGGGCAGCCGGTCGCCGCGCTCACGATCGTCGACAGTGGTGGCTACGCCGAGGTGGTGGTCACCTCCGCGGACCTGGTCGCGCCACTGGACGGCCTGGGTATCGGGATGGGCATCGCCGCGGCGCTGCCGTCCAACAGCACCACCGCGTTCCTCGTGCTCGACCGGGTGACCCGGATCGAGCCCGGTGAGAGCGTTCTGGTCCATGCGGCGGCCGGTGGCGTGGGGAGCCAGCTCGGCCAGGCCGCCCGCCTGCTGGGCGCGGGCCGCGTGGTCGGCACCGTCGGCAGCGAAGCCAAGATCGAGACCGCCAAGCGTTTCGGCTACGACGAGGTGATCCTGCGGGACCAGATCTCCGGCGCCGGTGAGTTCGACGTCGTGGTCGACATGGTCGGCGGCCCGGCCCGCCGCACCGGCCTGGACCGGCTGGCCCCGATGGGACGCCTGGTGGTGATGGGCAACGCCTCAGGCGCCGAGGACGTCGGCATTCCGGCCAACGAACTGTGGTTCACCAACAAGACCGTCTCCGGTTTCAACCTGGCCGCCTTCTCCACCGCTTTCCCCAAGGAGACGGGTCAGGCGCTGCGCCGTGCGGTGGCCGCCGCGGCGACGGGGGATCTGCGGGTGCAGGTCGAGACCCTGCCACTGGAGCAGGCCGTCGAGGCGCACCGCCGCATCGAGTCGGCCATGACCACGGGCAAGCTTGTGCTCGAGGTCGCGGCGTTGTGACCTGCGGACAGCTCACACCTTGCTGGGGCTGTCCGATCGCGGGGGAGCCCTAGCAAGACCGAAGGTCAGAGCTCGGAAGGCAGCCTCAACACGCCGCCCCTGACAGAGAAGTCGTCGCTGACCGCCTCACGCAGCACCGCCAGAGACAGGGCCTGTGAGGCGGCTACTTCACGCGTACCTGTACACCAGGCCCTCGATCGAGACCGGCGACGGGGAAAAGGTGCTCGCCACGGTCGGCATCTCTACGGGACGCTGCAACGTGTGATCGAGCGAGAAGCCGCAGTCCGAGCCGTCCAAGCTCATTTAGAGCGCGACTATCAGACATGGCGGACTGCCGGCGTGGACGCCCTGCGCATGGCCGTGACGCACGTTGAGGAGCACGAGTTGGCGTGGATCTCGCCTGCGATCAGTCCGAGACCCTCTTCACCATTCGGGGCAAGTGGACGAGAAGGCGCATGGTCTGGCTCTCCCGTTCCTGGTGGTGAGCGTGCTCAGTCAGCGAAGACGGGCAGGGCGGGCGCGGCAGGGCGTCTGCCTTGGGGCGTTCCCGGCGAGGCGCTCAGCTGTCGCCAGCGGCCGTCTCGCGCTCGAAGGTGTCGATCGCGTCGTTGATCTCGCCTGGTTCGTCAGCCTCGCCCAAGTGCCGGCCTCGGCGTGATCGTCGGGTGGTGGGCGATCGGGTGCCTGTTCTGGCTGGGTGGGAGGACTTGGCCGTACGGGAGGATCGTGATGCTCGTAGTCCTCAACCACGTCATGGACCGGCGCATGGGACTGACACCGGAGGAGCGGCGGGACTTCCGGCTGCTCTACGGCGATCCGTGGCGGATGGTGCAGGACCTGCTGGGCCATGCCCAGCAGGAGACGACGAAGCACATCTACCTGGCCCCGGTCGCTAGGCCGGTCCAGGACATCCGGAGCGGGAGGACGGACCAGGCCAGACCCAGCATCACGGCCATCACCAGGTGGTACTGGGCAACGTGTCCCAGGCACGCAGCCCAGCCCCGCCTCGGGCTCACGCCGTCGGCGACCTCGACCGACGACGGCGCCGCCTTGCCCGCCGCCTGGTGGTCCGTCTGACCAATCACGTGATCCGCGAGGTTGTGACCGACGGAGAGCACCGCCCACACCGCCCCGAACGTCGCGAGAATCGCGACCTGCTCGATGCTCGTCACCGTGCCCCTCGGCAAATACGTCCGATCAGAGAAAAACCAGATGGCCCAACAACGTGACCACCTGCACAGCGGACCGTTGATACGAGAAGATCAAACCCATTCGATGGAGGCACACCATGCGCAAGGTCCTCATCACCACTGCCCTGGCCCTGGCCGTCGTCCTGCCTGCCGCGACCCCCGCAGCGGCCGACACTCCAACTGCTCCGAGCCGAGACGGTCTGAACCAGGCCGTCATCAGCCAGACCATCCAGGTCTCGGTGATGATCGACCAGCTCAAGGAGATCATTAAGACGATTCTCGGATAAAGCCCGTCCCATTTCTGATTTGCCGTCGCACGTCGGCATCACTGCACGGCAGCCCACGATCCCGTGGGCTCTGCGGTTGGTGCAGAGAAGGTCCAGCTCCATCAGCGCGGTGCCCGGACCGGAGACGTCCTGGACCGGCTTGGGCCACTCCTCGCCGGCCTTGCGGACGACGGTGGCGTGCTGGATGTAGCCGTGCTGGATCACACTGCGGCCCCGCGACGAACACGAAGCCCTCCGACAGGCCCGCACCGAGCAGGCCACACCCGAATGGCAACGCCGCTGCCAGCACCGCTCCGGGTTGAGGGCACCATCGCCCAGGCCACTGGCCCCCTGCGGGCCCGGCGCTCTCGCTATCGGGGCTGGCCAAGACAAGCCTGCAACAGGAACTGACCGCTGCCGGCATGAACCTCATCCGGCTCGACGCCTGGCTGACCGGCAGACCACTGGCCCGCACCCGCACCTCCCACCTCGCAGCACTCCGCCCCGCTAGATGAGATCCAGCGGGGCGGAGTGCTGCGTGGTGATGTCGATGGCCGTACTGCCCGCGCAGCCGGGTACTTCGGGCATCCCGTCATCGCGTCGAAGATTCGGCCGGTGCCCTCGGACAGCTTGCTGGCGGTGTCGCTGTACAGCTTCTCGGCGAACTCCGAGAAGCTGCCATCGGTGGAGGTGAAGGTGGCCTTCGCCTGACGGGGGAAGTCGAGCGAGCCTCCGGTGGCCGCGGCGCTGCCGAGGTCCTTCAGGGCGGGGCAGCCCAGGACGGTGGTGACGGTTGAGCAGCGCGGGCCCACGGGCCCTGTGGGGTCGTAGGAGTGGGGGTCAGTGGCCGAGGCGCCGCAGGCAGTCCTCGAACGTGGCGTGCATCGCGCCCGCGGGGCCGGCGTGCCGGTTGTACCAGGCGGTGTCGAGACGCGACTCGTGCTGCTGGTGCCCCTGGCGGCAGCGCAGCCAGATCTCGTCACGGGTGGAGATGATGAGCCAGTCCCGGCGTCGGCGGAGGGTGGCGGCGAGCGCGTACCAGCCCGGCTCGGCGAGGATCTACTCGGCCAGGTCCGGCAGGGCATCGCGCAGCATCATGCTCAGGGGGCGGCCCAGGCGGCGGCCGCGCTGGTAGAGGTCGCCAAGGGGCTGAGCGACGGCGGCCTGGTAGGCGGCGCGCAGTGTGGGTTCGCAGACGCCGTCAGGCACCAGCGGGCGTCAAGAGGGTGGATCGCCATGCGCCAGGCCGATCTCCGGCTGGTAGTGCCGGAAGAACACCTGCGCCACCAGTTCTCGGCGCGACCGCACCCCGGTCTTGTCGAAGACGGCCTTGAGGTGGTCCTGGACGGTGTATGCGGTCAGTGCCAGCCGGGCGGCGATCTGAGTCGTGGAGGCGCCGCGCAGCACGTGGGTGAGCACCTCGCATTCCCGGGGGGTGAGGGCGTACGCCTGGATCAGCGCGGCGACCTGGTCGTTCGGCGCCGCTGGGCCGATGGACAGCGCCACCTGGACGCGGTCCCCGGTGTGCAGCCGCCAGCCCTCGATGGCCGCTCGTCCGCCGGTGCGGGTCGGTACGCAGGTGCGGCTGCCACCGGATTGGCTGCGCAGGACGGCGGCAGCCACGCTGTAGGCCGAGGCCGGCAGTCCCTCGCCGCGGGCGGGGGCTTCGGCCAGTTCGGCGAACCAGGCCGCTGCCGTGGCGGAAGCGGAGACGACCGCGTAGTCGCCGTCCACCAGCACTAGCGCGCGCTCCCCCGGGTCCCTGGAGTGTGCCGACCTCGCCAGTGATCGGCGCAGCAGGCGGCCCAACGGCTGGGACAGTCCGGCGGCGAGTGCCATCTCGGAGGGGGAGAACGGAGGCCGGTCCGCGGCCCGGACCAGCACCAGTGCGCCCCAGACCCGGTCGGCGTCTCGCAGCAACACCCGCATCTCGTCCGCCAGGCCCAGCGGCCGGTAGATGTCGCGGTAGCGCACGCTGTGCTCCAGGCGGCCGCCGAGGCTGGACATCAGGCTGCCCACCGGAGTGGCCAGCCGGGACAGGGCCGGCATCTGGTTGACATCCCCTTCGCGGTACTCGATGTCGAGCATCCGGGGCATCCACTGGGCGCTCACCCCGTGCCGGAAGCTGCCGCCGGTGTTGAGCAACGTCACCGGGTCCAGCAGAACCCCGGCCCATATGTCGAAGGGCAAGGCGCGGGCCATCGTCGGCACGGCCTCCTCCAGAACCGCCACCGGGTCCGCGGCCCTCTGCGCGGCGCGCACCGTACGCCGATGTACCGCCTGCCAGTTCGGCTCCGCCGGTCTCTGTCTCGCCTGTCTCATGCGTCCCCCCTCGACGCCCCTCGGCCAGGGGCGTGTGCGCGCAAATGGTGCGCTCCGGTGGTGGACGTTTGATAAACGGGCAAGCCGGGTGCCGATCCGCCGTCGCCCCGCCCTTCCGGGAGACCGCCCCTCCGGGACATCCCAGCCTTCTGGGATGGTTCGGGCCGTGGGCACACGCGACTCTCTTCACGCGCCCCGACACGAAGTCGGAGGGCGAATCAGGGAGGGAACGCACATGCGCAAGAGAGCCTTGTCCGCCGTGCTGGTGGCGGGTGCGGGGGCGGTATTGGCCACGGCCCCCGCGGCGACAGCAGCGCCGGCTGCCACGTCAGCCTCGGTCATCATCATCGATGGCTACACCCAGACCGTGAAGGAATCGGCCGGAATCCCGGTCTCCTGCCCGTCCAATCAGGTCCTGCTGGGCCGGGCACACTCCGGGGACGAGAACGGGTCCACAACGTACTACTGCGGGATCATCATCCTCAACGGGCAGCTCGTCCAGGTGGGGGCGCCGGGCTGGAGCGGTGCCCAGCGCGAGAGCAACTCGCTCTTCACGGCTCCGTCCGATCAGGCCCTGGTCGGGCGCTACCACTCCGGCGACGAGAACGGACCCACGCAGTACGCGAGCGCGTCGCTGAGCGTGCCGGGACAGACCGTGAAACTGACGTCGTACCGGTGGACCGCGGGTCAGCGCGAGAGCGCCAGCGACTCGAAGGCAGGCGAGGGCGAGATCATGGTCGGCCGCTCGCATTCCGGTGACGAGAACGGCCAGACCTACTATCAGTACGCAAAGGTCTCCGTCGGCTAGCCCGTTCACCGGCCGGGGCATGCTCGTGCGGGCTCCGGCCAGGTGACTTCAGGGTGCGACGGCCTCCGGGGCGCGAGGTCGCGACGGTCGCTGCGTAACCGCGGCACTCACGGCTCCCGGCGACCGGCCGCAGCGGCATTTGTCCGTCTCACACCACACAGCCGCACCAGTCGAGGAGGTCAGCCACGGGCAAGCAGGGGTGCAGGCGACGGCCCCGGCAGGCCGCACCTGCCAGGGCAACAGGACGCTGACCTGCGGTGACGCACCCAAAGCCCCTGTTATTCCCAAACTCAGAGCGCGAGTTCCGTTCTCGTTACCCGCTCCATGACGAAGCCCCAGGTCAGTGAGCTGGGGCTTCGTCGTTGGCCCGTCGTTTCGAAGCCCGCGGGCTTTACCGCGGCGGCGTCACTGAGAGGCCCACCAGGTCGAGAGCGCCGCGGCGGTGTAACCCAGCGACTCGTACAGCGGCCTGCCCAGCTTCGAAGCGGTGAGCGTGACCGGCAGCTCCGCCAGGTGGGCGAGGGAGCCGAGCATGACGGCTCGCCCCACGCCACGCGACCGGAAAGCCGGCGAAGTGCCGACCCAGTAATGGCTGCCGACGCCGTCGTCCACGACACAGACGCCGGCTCCCGCGGGCACGCCGTCGTGCGTGGCGAGGAACACGTCCACGCCCGGCTGCTCGATCAGCGCCACCGGGAAAAGCTCGCCGGGGCGGTAGGGCTTGAATCCGGCCAGCTCGAAGCCGTCGATCACGATCCGCTCGGCCGCCTGGAGGTCCTCGGGCCGCCGTACCCGGATCACGTCCAGCATCGGTTCGCCGACGGGCCCGGGCGGGCGCAGCATGACCGGCATCTGCCAGCTGCGCATGCCCAGGTGGCTCAGGTCGGTCGAGCCGAACGGATCCTCGGCGTTCACCGGGCCTGCGGCTCGGCGTACCAGCTCGCTCAACTCGGTCAGTTCGCGCGGGTCGAGGACCGGCTCTTGGATCAGGATCCGCATGCCGGCGCGCGCGTCGCCGTCGACCGCGACGAATCCGCGGCGCCGGATGACCTCATGCCCCCGGGATCGGCCGGTCGCGGTCCAGAAGGCGGCGGAGTTACGGGCCTGACGCATCGGCGCCTCGGCCAAGGCTATGGAGACGGGCTGGTCGGCCGACGGAGATCGTGTTGTCATTGCGCCTACGCTACTGCTCAATTGCCCCATCGCAGGGGCCAATTCCATGCGAGCTGACTGGGCCACCCGCACGGCCGGACCACCTGGCGAGCACGACCGGCTCCATGTTCCGTCTCGATCGTTGCCACTGCGCCGCGTTCACAAGCCAGGCCGAGGTTCCCGGCGACCTAAGACAGACACGATCCGTGCCACAACGTGCCAGTAGGGACGGCCGGCAACCCGAGCGGCTTCGGGCCAGCTGTTGACCCCGGAGCGGCTGCGTGCGATGGTCACCGCCTGCTCTCCCTCGGAGAGGGCGTCCAGGATCTGGATCAGGCCCGGGTCGTCACAGCCCTCGAAGCCGGTGTCGGTGGCGGACTGCCCGGACAGCACGTCATACAGGGACGGGGAGGTGAATCTGGGGCCGGACGACGACCTTCGCCGGGCGCGCGTCACGGACGGGGCGGCTGAGGTTGTGCGCGGTGCCCTACGTGTTCGTGATCGCGATGCTCATGCGTGGGTGTCCTTCCAGGGGAAGCAGCGGGTGCCCGGCGTGGCCGGGTCGCGGCGGGTTTTGACTGTTCAGCGAAGCGTCGGCGGCACGGCTCACTCGCGGACCGCGTCCGCGTACTGCGCTTCCAGGTCGGCGCGGCCCTCGGGGTCGTCCTTCTGGTCCTCGCCGGTGTTCGGGCCGTGGACGGTGCAGACGATGCCCTCGCTGCCGTCCAAGTCGCCGTTCACTGCACGGAACAGGCAGGTGATGGAGTGAGCGGGCGCCCAGGCGTAGCCGGTGCATTCGTCGTCGTGCGGACACGGCAGCATCACGTCGAAGCCGATGTCGCCCTGGCCGTCGATGTCGGTGCGCAGGGCGAGGGTGAGGTGCTGCTGACCGAGGCGGATCTCCGCGACGCGGTCGCCGCCGGCGACGTCGGAGCCGGGCTTCCACCGCCACAGCGGCAGGATCTCCGGGCCGAAGCAGCGGCGGGGGAGGAGCAGGTCGCCCAGTCCGCCGCCGTCCGGCCCGAGTTCGGCGGTCCGCTTCTCACTCAGCCGCTGAAGGTGCGGCAGCAGCCGGTAGAGGCTGTCGGCGAAGACGACCTCGTTGAAGCCCTCGCTGAGTAGCTTCGGGTGGGAGTGGACCATCGCCTTGTGCTGCTTGAGGACCGTGTCCTGGGGCACGGTCCGGTTGGCCGGCCGCGGGCCCTGGCGCTCCACGCACACCGAGGCCGGCGTGGACACCATGACCGCGATCGCCGGCATGCCGTGCCGTTTGGCGGCGGCGACCAACGGTTCGCGGGCGGCCCTGGTGACGTTCGTGGCGTCGACGACGGTGAACCGTCGCTGGGCCATCCTGCACTCCAGGAGCAGGTGGAGGACGTCGACCGCGTCGGCGGTCGCTTCCTGGTCGCCGGGGTCGTCACTGACCGCCTCACGCAGTGCGTCCAGGGACAGGACCTGCGAGGCGGGCCAGGTGGCGGCGAGCGTGGACTTCCCGGCGCCGGATGCGCCGATGAGGACCACCAGGCTGTGCTCGGGCAGTTCCGGGTAGATCAGCGGGGTCATGCGGATTCTCCTTGCGGGGCGAGGGCGCGGGCAGCCCAGATCAGGCGCTGCCCGGCGTGGTCGGTGATCAGGTCGGCGGCTTCGCCCAGAAGGCAGGAGGCGTCGCCGTCGCGATCGGGCTCGATCTGCTGAAGCGCCAGGGAGGCGCTGCCGACCGAGGCGTGCACGCGCTCCAGACGCGTTCGGGGTCGGCTGGTCACCGAGCGGTGGCCTTGCTGGTGGCGATGAGCGCGGCGACGGTCTCCCAGCCGTGGTGCCAGGAGTTGTCGAGGTGGAAGGCGCCTTCTCTCAACTAGGGGTGAGACGGGGGCCGCTGCTTGTCAGGCCGACCTGTCGGCTGGCTGAACTACGCCCAAGGGCTTCTCTGTAGGCTCTTCGCCTCAGGAGGTGCTGTGGAGATGCCGGGCCGTGCTGGAGAAGGGTTTAAGTACGCCCTGACCAGCGACGAAGATGAGAGCGACTTCTGGGGCTTCGCGCAGGAAGCCAGAGGGTTGTTCATCGGGAGCGATGATGGACATCGCCAGGTCGAACTTCTGGGGTGCTCGCCTCGAGGCGCGCTGCTGACCTGCCTCGACCACCTCGGCGGGCGCCGCGCAAGCGCGGGGAGTGCCCATCTGGCTCTCCTCGACGCCAAGGGCAGTGAGATGGGTTCCTACTTCGTCAGCAACCTCACCGCAACCGCCGCCAAACCTTCCCTCCACAAGGAAGGGCTTCTCGACATCACTGTGCGTCTGTGGTGCGACCAGCTCCTCCCCGGCTCGGAATGGGTGTGGGAATTGCTTCGAACCGGACAGCTGAACCGGAAGGGCATGTGGCACTCCTTCTCTCCGGAAGAACGGAAAGCCTGGCTGTCCGTAGCGCTGTGGTCGCGGCAGTACCAGCGCCGAGACCACCCCGAGGACACTGCGCCAGGGCAGGTGTTCACCTTGGACGGTCTGCAGGTCGTCGATCCCGACAGCTTCTACTGCGCGCTGGGTGAAGCCATCAACGGTCCCGGGGGCTACTTCGGCTGGAACCTGGCCGCTATGGACGACTGTCTCGGCGGAGGGTTCGGTGCCGCTCCTCCGTTCACTTTGGAATGGCAGCACTCAGACTCCGCACGGGCGCGTCTCGACAGTGACCACGGGGGCGATGGCGTCTTCTTCGAGGTGCTTCTAGAGATCTTCATGGACCGCGGTATCGACGTCCTACTGCGGTGACGAAAGAGCTATTGCCCTCGTGAGTGAGGGTGGGCACCAGGAGTCGGTCGTCGGCTCGCGAGTTAGGGCACCTTCGCTCGCTTGTGCGAACAGCAAGCTGATCAAAGGTGTCGATGCCGATGAAGACTGGGGAGTTCTTGCGTTCCTGCCTCGCATTGGTGCAGGCACGCCTTGCGGCCGTCGGCCGTGCCGTGGGTCGTCTTCTCCTTGGTGTGTGGGTCCTCATAGGTGACCGGGTCCTCGTCGGAGGCGCCCTTGACCCGGGCGCAGAAATCGGACTAGATCCAGAAATCGCCGACCGCGCTGGCGACGCGGGTCAGCCCCAGCAGGGCCGCGAAGACGGCAGGACGCTGCACTATGGGGTTTCTCCTGATCTCGAAGCGGGTGAAGGAGGTGGGGCGGCCGACCCATTGCCGATGCGCGGCCGCCCCGTGGAAGTGCTGTCGCCCCGGCCGGTGTGGCCGGGGCGATGGTCTGTCCGGTCAGAAAGGCGGCTCGTCCGGCCAGGGATGGCAGGCCGGTAGGAGCCGGATGCGCAGCTCGCGCCGGTCTGACCAGCAGCCGCACGCCTCCATCTCCGGATGCGCGCCGCCGACCCACCAGCCGCCGTCGCCGTGGCAGTCGGGGCAGGACCGGCGGGGCCGGGGGAGGAGCTCGATGCGGTGACGGTCGGCGTAGAGCCGCCAGTGACCGGCTCGGAGCGCGGCGGCCGCGGCGAGCGGGACGCAAACGGCGGCCGCCGGCAGCAACACGGCCCAGACGGGAACGGAAAGTGCCATGGCGCTCTTCCGTTCACGCGCAGGTCGTGAGAGCCGGCTCCTGGCCCGGCTGGCCGGTGCCGTGCCGCTGGAGGAACGAGGCCAGCTGCGCCTCGAACTCCTCCCGCCAGGCGCTCGGGTCGTGGCCGGCCTCCTCAGCAGCGTCCCAGGCGAACTCGCCGATCTCTCCGCTGTCGAGCTGATCGGCAGTCTCGGCCACCACCGTGGCGGCCAGGCGCGGGTCAGCGGTCAGCAGGGCGTCCAGGTAGCGGTAGGCGGTCCAAGCCGTGACCCCCGCGATGGCATGGGCAGCGAACGCCTCGCTGGATGTGGCGTGCGCCGAGAGCATCGTCCCTGTGCTGCGCAGCGTTTGCTTGAGCAGGTCGCCAGCGGTCTCGGCGATGTCATGGCTGACTTCGTAGCGGGGGCGGTCCGGGCGGGCGGGGATGTCGTCCGGCATCGCCGCGGCCGCGCCGGCCGACAAGCTGGGCTGCCAGGCAGCCTCCACCTGATCGAGGCCAGTCAGCTCATCGGCGCCGAAGCCATAGCGGCGCGCGGGCATCTGGGCGCCGAGGAAGTCCTCCGCGGCGATCAGCACGGCCTGCTGGTCAGCGGTGACACGGACGCGGACCCTGTCGTCAGCGGCGCCGAACCGGCCCAGGAGCCGGGTGGCGAGCACCGGGAACGCGTCGTCGGAGTCAGTGGTCTGCTCGATGATGCCGCGCAGAATGCCGCGCCAGTCGAAGAACTTCGCGTCGGGACTGACGGCGATGCCCAGGTCGCTTTCAGGGGCGGTGAACCGAAGACGGTCCTCGGCCGCGGTCAGGGTGATCGGGGCGCTGCCGGGCTGGGTGCTGGTCCACTCGCGCAGGGAGGGCAGGCAGCTGGCCGGGAGCGTGCGGGCGAACGGCTCGGTGTCCAGGTCGTGGTGGCCGTAGCGAGCGGCGGCGACGGTGTACCGATCGCTTGCCACCGCATACAAGAAAGTCTCGTCGGCCTCCAGCCGGATGCCGTGCAGCAGCTCGGTGAACTCATCGCCGATGTGGCCGATCGTCCGGTCGATCAGGCGGCCGAGCTGGTGGGCGTTGATGGTGACGGGCATGAAATTGCCTCCTTGAGGAAGCGGACGCCCGCCGCCCGGATAGTCGGGCGGCGGGCGCGGGCCGGCTGTTCCGGCTCCCTGCCCGCCCCCGAGACCCGTGAGCAGGGCGCCAGGGGCGGACAGGCAGGCGTCAGCGCTTCTGCAGCGGGTGGACGGTGTCCAACTCCTCGCCGACGGGCGGGGTGGCCGGGGCCGGGATGTGGATCTCCGGGCGGATGTCGGGGGCGGTGTTGTGGATGAACACCGACGGGCGCAGGCTCAGGCCGCGCAGGGCGAGGGTGGAGGCGATGGTCCAGGTGAGGACGGCGATCCCGGTGGCGATGGTGCGGCTGTCGGCGGGGGTGGCGGCCCACACCATGCCGATGCTGGCTGCGCCCCACACAGCCCAGGTGAGGCGGGCGCCGGTGCTGTAGAAGAAGCCACCGACCAGACCGAACAGACCCGCCATCTGCCAGGAGGTGTAGACGGCGGATCCGCTGACGGTGAGGTGAGCGCTGGTGTGCTGGGCGATGTAGGAGCGGACCGGATTGTCGATCACGGCCCAGAAGCTGTCGGAGGTCTCGGACGCGACCTGGGTCTCCGGGGACGCGCTGGCGATCTCGTGAGCCACGGCGGAGACGATGTCGCCTGCGATGTCCAGCAAGATGATGCCGACGCACACTCCGGCCAGGCTGAGCACCGCCTTGATCCAGTTGGCCATCTTGTGCCAGCCGGCGGTCCGTGCCTGCCGCACTTCCTCCCAGCGGCGGTACAGCACTCCACCCTCGTGCCAAGCGTTGAGCCACCACGTGCGCAGCGGCGCGAAGCGCGGGTCGCGGGACTCCTTCCCCTGCACGAGCGGCGGTGCCGGGGGAAGGTTCGGGATAGGGGAGTCGAGCGGCTCCCCGAGCTCTTCGGGGTGCTGACGGGCACGGGTCTGGTCGTTGAACTGCATGGTGGGCGACTCCTTGCGGGTTCTCATGGTGTGAGCGGGGGCGCAGGCCGAACGGCCTGTCCCGCGCCCGACCCCGGGCACGCAGGGATCGGAGGCGAGGCAGGCGGGCCGGAGGTGGGTTACAGGCCGCGGGCGTCGGCAAGGCCGGCGGCCTGGTCGACCATGCGGATCGGGACGCGGCCCGCGCCGTGTGCGTCGTTGAAGGACGGCACGGAGCCGACGTCGTCGCCGAACCTTCGGCGGATCACGTCCAGGAGCACGGCGACCGCGTCGGCTTCCAGGCCGCGGTCGCCCCGGGCCTCGATCCGGATGGCTCCGAGCATGCAGCGGGCGCCAGCCTCGTCGACCAGGGCGCCTGCGCACCAGCCGCCGGTGAGCAGGCGCTGGTGGGCGCGCTGCAGGAGCGCGGCGACCGGTGTCGGGTACCGGTTGGGCAGCGGGGTGGGTTCGGTGTCGACGACAAGGGGGAGCGCCGAAGGGCGCCGCCGGACATCAGGAGGAGTGGCGTTAACGGGCGGGTAGTCACGGCAACCGCGCCCCGGGCATCCTCGAGGCAACAAGGACGCGGAAGGGATCGGGTGGAGTTCGTCTTCGAGTGCGGTTGGTGCGGTGGGGACAACTACTTCGTGGGCAAGCAGGTCGGCTGGTGGGTCGACAAGTGGGAGGTCCCCTCGGAGTGGGACTGCCGCTTCTGCGAGGGACTCAACTACACCCCGGACCCGCCCTGGGCAGAGGCGTAGGTCAGAAGCTGGAGATCAGTCCGGCGAGCGAGGCGAGGGCGCTGTTGACGGTCGGGGCCAGGCTGCTTGCGGCGAGGGTGAAGCCGACGCGGACGTGTCCCCCTTTGAGTAGGACGAAGACGGTGACGGCCAGCCGCACGATGGCGGAGATCGAGAGGGCCACGGCGGGTGGTGCTCCTTCGCAGGGGTCGGGGGGCCGGCCGCGCGCGGGCGGGCCGGCCCCCGGGGATGGGTGAGTGTGATCAGGCTTCGGTGAGGCTCTTGATGGCCTCCAGCGCCTGGCGGGGAGAGGTGACCTGCTCGGAGCGCCGGCCGCCGCTCTTGGTGCCGCGCTCGCCCCCGCCCCCGCCTCCGCCGCCGCGTCGGCGGGAGCGGCCCTGGCCCTCGTCGTCCTCGTCGGGCTCGGGCCAGAACTCGCCGGGTCGCACGGGCTCGTTCCAGTCGAACCACAGGCTGCGCTTGGTCAGCTCGCTGATCTCGTAGTCGGTGAGCCGGTTGACCTCGTCGGGGAACAGGTTGGACAGGTCGGTGTCGAAGTCCGCGTACAGCGACCGCATGAGGACGGCGCGGCCGTTGTCGAGGACGATGACCGCGACGCCGCCCGTGGAGACGCCGTTCTCCGGGTCGGCTTCGCCGCGCATGGCCCGCTCGATCGCGGAGCCTTCGCTGCGGGAGTAGCGGGCCGGGATGGTCGGCACGTCGTAGGCGTTCTCCATGGTGCCTTCCGCCGCTTTGCGGGTGGCGCCGGGCGAGCCCATGTTGAAGATGATCGGGCGGCTGTTCTGCCGCAGGTTGTCTTTCATCTCCGTGGAGAACCCGTTGTGCGCGAACGGCGACTGGCCGGCCGGGTTGAAGCCGATGCCGTACTTGAGGCCGGTGACCGTGAGGTCGTCGCCGTCTTTCTGGATGAACTCGCCGAAGTCCGCGTCCTGGGCGGCGGTCATGAACTCGTCCGCGTACACGTTCAGCTGCCGGTAGGGGCAGCGCGGGTCGCCGGGCTTGTAGTCGTGCGGCTGGCCGTCGTGCGACCAGGGCATCTCCGCCCGGATCTCGCACAGCGCCTTCGCCGCCCGCAGCGAACGGGCCATCCACAGCGCGTTCGAGCCCTGCCGGTCGATGTACCGGCCCAGGACGGTGGTCTTCTCGTCCTTTCGGACGGTGGACAGCCACACCACCTCGCCGTCCAGGGACTGGGCGGCTATATGGATCGCGAAGAACTGTGTCTTGCCGGAGCGGGACACACCGAGGATGAGGCCGTGGGCAGCGGCGTTCTTGTCGTGCTGGTACACCATCGTCTTCACCGGCTGGCCGGTGATGGTGAACCCGCACACGTACATGCCCTTGGCGTCCGGGGTCAGCAGCTCACGCGTGGCGGGGAAGATCGCGCTCAGCGGCGGCTCGTCGAACGCGCTGATCAGAAACTCGCTGCCGTCGATGAGGACGAACACGCAGGAGTCGTCCTCGGGCAGGTTCAGCGCACGGCAGACCTTGGCCAGGTCGATCCGCGGGGTCTCGGTGGAGTCGACCATCTTCGCCCGGTAGAAGGTCACCCCACGTTCGTCGTCACGAGTCTTGTGGACCAGCTCGGAGCCGGGAGCGCCGCCCTTGGTCCCGCCAACCCGGTCCGTCCAGCGCTCCTGCGCGGTCGGCTTGGTGCGGCGGCGCTGGTTGGCGTCGGGAGTGATGCGGGCCTCCATCCAGCCCGGTCCGCCCTGGCGGCCGGGCTGGATGGCGACCTCTGCCAGGACGACGTCGCTGGAGTGCACGCCGAACGGGGCGGCGACCGCGGCCTCCGTGAGTCCGGTGATCGGCCGTCCGGTCTCCGAGGCGCGCAGAAGGATCGTCATGTCGTGCCGCTGCCCGGGGTGCCGGGTGGCCTTGACGATGTGCGTGCGGCCGGGCATCCCGGCCTGCTCCCACGGCATCCGCGCGTCGCGGGTGAGCAGGTCGGCTCCGTCGTCCGGCTGCCCCACGGTCGGCTCCACAGCGGCTTCGGCGGGCGCAGGCTGTGGGACCGGGGCGGCGAGAGCGGGGCGGTGGCGGCGGCGGGTGTGCCGGGAGAACGGCATCACCAGGTAGCCGGCCGCCGCCCATCCGGCGGCGAGCAGACCGTCCATCCAGTACGGGCCGAAGCCGACGGTGTGCTTGGCGGCGACGTCGACGGCAGCGGCCAGCACCAGCGGCGACCAGCGCAGGATCTTGCGGCCGGCGCCGGGCTCATCGCTCTTGGCGGCGAGGAACCAGCCGCCGAGCCCGGCGGCGCCGGCCAGCTGCACGACGGAGTTGACGGGGCTGTCGGGATAGACGTTCGGGGCCACGGCCAGCACAGGCGCGGCGAGGGTGTAGGCGAGGCGTTCGAGCGCGACACTGCGCGCGGCCTGCGTCGTCGTCACCCGAGGTGCCTACCTCAAGCTATGGCCGGAGCACGAAGACCAGATCGGTGCAGCCGACTATGTACTGGTCAACGGCGAGCGGCGATTCCGAAGCGCCGTACACGTCCAGCTGGACGCTCTCGACTTCGTCGTCCGCGACGATCTCGCTGCCTCCAGGGAAGACTTCATTGACCATCTCCTGAAGGAGAATCTCGAGCGCGAAGACTTCGACGTCATCGAGCGCGCCCGTGGCGTACAGCAGCTTGTCGATGTCTGTGGTGGGGAGTCAGACCGAGGCTCCAAGAGCCGTGCAGCGGTGCGTCTGGGGCGTGACCGGTCCTGGGTCGGCAACCAGCTGATCCTGCTCAAGCTCCCGGATGAGATTCAGGCCATGCTCAGCAGGGGTGACCTCTCTGAGCGGAATGGTCGGCTACTCGCTCGCCATCACAAGGAGCACCCACATCTAACGGCTGCGGATCTCCTGAACCATCTGCAAGGCGTCAAGGCACAAGGGGCCAGGACCCGTGAGAACGAGAAGGCCATACTGCAGGCTGCCAAAGCCGAGGACGCAGCGGGGTTCCCGCACACTTTGTTGTCCGCGGACAACAAGCCCAGTCCCTCGCCCCAAGACGCGGCACCAACCCGGCAAGCTCAGCGTTTGTTGTCCGCGGACAACAAACACGACAGCGGAACGCAGGACGCAGGTGCAGCCGAGAACTCGGGGCGCGCAGAAGCTTCGGTGACCACGCCGCGCGGTTCCGCATCACCACCGGTGTCCTGCTCGGCCACGGCAACGAACCTCCGCCCGGGTGGCCGGGGACGGCTAGCGCAGCCCGTGCCGGTCGGCCCAGGAGGAAATCGCCGTGGCGATCTCGGTGGGGCGGTCCTCCGGGGTGTGGTGCCCGGCCGGCACGTCATGATGCTCGATCTCCAGTGTGGCCATGTGCTGCGCGCACCAGGCGACGAGGCCGGGGCCCATCATGGCACCCGGTCCGGGTGCGAAGTCGATCAGCAGCTTGGGAACGTCCACGCTGTTCGCGAGCCACGTGTCGTATGCCTCGACGCGGGCCACGACATCGGCGGGTTCGCCTCCCAGGGGCATGGCGCGCGGCCATTGCAGCAGCGGTCGGCGGCTCTCCCGGGAGGGGTAGGGGCGGAGGTATGCCTCCAGGTCGGCGGGGTCGAGGGGGGTGACGACGGTGTCGGGCAGGCCCTTGGCGACCATCAGGTTGTCGTCGAGGATCATGGCCTCGCCCACTCCGTCCGTCTTGATGGCCTGGAACAGCTCGCGGCCGCCCTCGGGGAACTCTTCCCAGGTCATCGGCTTGACGATGGTCTCGGTGAAGGCGATGCCGCGGACGCGGCCGGGGTGGCGGGCGGCGAAGTCGAAGGCGAGCGCCCCGCCCCAGTCGTGGCCGACCAGGACGACTCCGTCGAGACCGAGGGCGTCGAACCAGGCGTCGAGGTAGCGGGCGTGGTCGTCGAAGGTGTAGTCGATGGCGGGTTTTCCGGAGTCGCCCATGCCGATGAGGTCGGGGGCGAGCAGGCGGCCCCGGCCGACGGCCGGCAGCACGTTCCGCCACAGATACGAGGAGGTGGGGTTGCCGTGCAGGAAGACGATCGGCGTGCCCGAGCCGCGCTCGCGGTGGGCGATCGTCGAATCGAGGACGGGGGTGGTGGGCATGTGGGTTCTCCTGGAAGTGCTTTGAGGGTTGTGGCGTCGAGTCGGGTGAGCGGAGGGGGCGGCGTCGCGGGCGGCTCGGTCTCAGCGGAAGGCGGCGGCGTTGCGGGCGGCCCAGTCCGTGAAGGGCCGCGGCGCACGACCCAGGACTCGCTCGATGTCGGGGCTCACCCGCAGTTCGGCGGGGAGCGGCTCACCGAGGATGGCGAGGGTGCCTTCCACCACCGGCTCGGGCATCAACGTGAGCATCTGCTCCCGGGCCTCCTGGCGGGTCTGCTCGATGAAGCGGACCGGCTCGCCGAGCGCCGTGCCGATCGCCGCGGCCCGCTCGCGCGGAGTGGTCGGGGCGGGGCCGGTGAGCTCGTATGTGGCGCCGGCGTGGCCGGGCCGCAGCAGCGCGGCGGCGGCGACCTCGGCGACGTCCGCCGGGTCGACCATCGGCAGGCCGACGTCGCCGAAGGGAGCGGCGGCCAGCCGGTCGGCGCGGATCGACTCGGCCCAGGCGAAGGCGTTGGAGTTCAGCCCGCCGCAGCGCAGCACGGTCCAGTCGAGGTCGGAGCCGCGGAGCGCGGCCTCGAACGAGGCGAGGTGGCGGTAGGCGTCCGGGCGCGTGGCCACGCCGACGGAGGAGACCAGCACGACCCGGCGGACGCCGCCTGCCTTCGCGGCGTCGAGGATGCCCTGCGGCTCGTCGCCGACCGCCAGCAGGAACAGGGCGTCGGCGCCGTCCAGCGCGGGACGCAGACCGGCGGGGTCGGCGAGGTCGGCGCGCACATGGCGGGTGCCGGCGGGCAGGTCGCGCGCCTCACCGCGCGAGATCGCGGTCACCTCCTGACCTGCCTCGGCGAGGATGCGCACCAGCTCGCGGCCGACGTTCCCGGTGGCTCCGGTCACTGCAATCATGGGGCTCTCCGTTTCAGTTAGTTGACTGACTAACACGGGGAACAGTAGCACGCCACGAGGCGGTCGGTGAAGGACGTCCGGCCGTCCGTTCGGGGGAAGGCGGCTACCGCGAGAACCTGACCGTCCGGGTGACCCGGCGTGCGGACGAGTGCGACCGCCCCTTCACTGGAGGCATCGGACCGGCCCTGCGGCAACCATCGGGAGGCAAGATGCCGCGTATCAAAGGCGTGCTGCTGACGGCGGCGGTGGTCTGCTGCGCCGCCGTCCTCGCCGGCTGCTCGGACGACGACACCCCCTCGTCCGTGACGTCGGTCGCCAGCAAGGCCTCGTCGGCCTTCGCCTCGGCGACGGCGGAAGCGGGCCGCGAGCTGGACGAGATCACGGGCGGCGTGGACGCGAAGTCCGACGTGAAGCTCGGTACCCCGGACAAGGAAAGCGACGGGCGGGCGACCGTCGAGGTGACCGCGGCCAACTCCGCGGACTCCAAGAAGTCCTTCGCCGTCGAGGTCGACTTCACCGACGCCAGTGGCAACCGGCTCGACGCGGTCGTCGTCACCCTCTCCGACGTGGCCGCCGGCAAGACCGGCACGGCGAAGGCCCGCAGCAACCGCGACCTGTCGGGCGAGGTGAAGGCGGAGGTGGCGCGGGCGGTGCGGTATTAGGGGTGTTCGACGATGTGCGAACCGTGTCAAGAAGTGGCCTTGAGCCGTTATTCCTGGTAAATCGGCCACTGCCCGTAATTGCGCGCAATCCCGTTGCTATGTTCTGCCCGTCATGACGGAGGTATGAGCCGCCGTCCTTACCGGGAGGGACATGCATGAGCGTCGAAGAGAGGCAGTCAGGGCGTCGTGATGGGTGGTCAGGACGGGCCGAGAGCCGTGAACCGGTCAGCGAATTCCGCGTGATGCGGAGAAGACGTCCGGCGGTGGCGGTCGTGAGAAGCAGGATCGCGGCGATGGTGGGAGCGATAGCGCTGATCGCGGGCGCGATGCTCGCCGGCGCGGCGGGCACGGCCGGCGCTGTGGAACGGGGGGCGCAGACCACGGCGAGCGGGTGGTCCTGCTCCGGCTCGCCCGTTCCGGACGGGTACGTGATCACCAACTACGACCGCAACGGCTGTAACGGCATGGGCGCCTGGTACCAGCAGCCCGCGCGTGACGGCATCTGGACGTGCTCCGGTTCGCCGATCGTGTCCGGGTACGTCATCGCCAACTACGACCGCAATGGCTGCAACGGCATCGGTGCCTGGTACCACCGGGTCGCCCGGGACGGCATCTGGACGTGCTCGGGCTCGCCGATCGTGTCCGGGTACGTCATCGCCAACTACGACCGCAATGGCTGCAACGGCATCGGTGCCTGGTACCACCGGCTCGCGCGCAACGGCATGTGGACCTGCTCCGGCTCGCCCATCCCGGCCGGGTACCGCACCACCAGCTTCAACTCGAGCGGATGCAACGGCATCGGCGCGTGGTTCCTCGTGCGCGCCTGACCACGATCGCGTAGGCCGGAGGCAGCGCGGATCTCGCGGTCTCTTCGGTGCGTGACCGATCAGTGAACCAGTCGGTCGAAGGCCCCCGCTCAACGGCGGGGGCCTTCGTTACGGGCCGACCCGGGCTATGGGTGATGGTCCCGAATCGTGCGTGTGCGGATGCGTCACCGGCTGGAGTGGCTCACACTTGTCGGGCGAGCCTTTCGACCTGGTCCGGGAGGTCCAGTGGAGAAGATTGCTTTTCTGAGATCCTTCGACATCAGCTGGCTTAGCCCTGCCCTTGAGGAAGCGACAGCCGAAGCATCCACCTCCACTCGTTTGAAGATTTTTCACACCGGCGATTGCGGAGATCCCTCCGGCTATTTTCCGGAGTCGGAATTGCTGGACCCGGAAGCCGACTGCGAGGAAATAGCCGAGCGAATACGAAGCTGGGGCGCCGAGGGCGTCATTTCTCTTTCCTGGCCGGACGAGAACGCGCTGCGGGACGCCATTGTCGGGGAGAAGCTGCGAAAGACCGGGATCCCTGCGGTCACGCACGGCGCTGACGTCACCGCCCGGCTCTCGAACAAGTGGGAGACCCGGCAGCTCATCCAGGCATTCGGTCTCGACCTGCCGGAGGGGGAGCTGCTGGACGGCGACATCCTCAACGGCCGGGCCCCCGCCTGCCCCTCCTACCGAGCACTGATCGAGGCCAAGGCGGACCGCCTCGGCTGGCCGCTCCTCGTCAAGCCCCTGTGGGGCTGCAGCTGCGACGGCATCCGGTTCATCGAGGACGCGGCGGCGCTCCGCCGCTACCTGGACAGGCCGTGTGACGGCAACGCCGTATTGGAGCAGTGCGTGAGAGGAGATCTCTGCTCGGTGGAGATCATCGGTTGCGCGGGCGAGTATGTCTTCCAGCCGCTGGTCTGGAAGGGCGCCACGGAAGAGTCGGATCCTTCCCTGATGAGCGAGCGCGTCAGAATCTGCGGGTCTGTTGCCGAGGCCGAAGCGGATTTTGTGCCGGTTGCCCGGCTGCTGCGTCGGCTGTGTACCGAAACCGGTATCCATGGCGCCATCGAAGTGGAGATGATTTACGCGGACGGCATCTACCGCATCGTCGAAGTGAACCCCCGGACCTCGGGCACGACGGTGATTTCGTCGGCTGCCTCCGGTTGCAATACCATCCGCTGTCTGCTCGACATCCTCAGAGGTGAATGGTCCGCGCAGCGCGTCCGCTCGCTGGAGCGGCAGACCCATTACGCGCTGCAGATGCCTATTGCCCCGGATTTCGACGCGACGTGGCTGGGTGACGCAGGTGTCCCGGACTCTGCCGAGGTGGTGCGTATGCGGAACTTCGCCTACCACGACAGGGAATTCGGGGAAATCATGCTTCGCTGCCCGGC
Organism: Streptomyces sp. JLBT605; assembly: GCF_058215555.1. Taxonomy (NCBI): domain Bacteria; kingdom Bacillati; phylum Actinomycetota; class Actinomycetes; order Kitasatosporales; family Streptomycetaceae; genus Streptomyces; species Streptomyces sp. JLBT605. The sequence goes on along the minus strand of NZ_CM177087.1, from coordinate 211,335 downwards.
GACGGACGCCCCCGCACTGACGGGCGCGCTGGCCCGGCTGGGCCCCTGCGGTGCCCTGCCCGGTGTCCGAGGGGACAGGCCGACCGCCGCGGCGGACCTGTCGGACACCCCCTAGGTGTATATAGCTTTCAAGGGGCCGCCTGGAATGTCCGCCGGTACGCGATAGGGGAGACACCCAGTACGGACCGCATGTGCTGGCGCAGCGAATTGGCCGTGCCGAGCCCGGCGCGATGGGCGACCAGATCGACGGGGAGATCGCTGGTCTCCAGGAGCTGCCGGGCCAGTTCGAGGCGTTGGGCCGTGAGCCAGCGGCCGGGAGTCTCGCCGACCTCTTCGCGGAAGCGCCGGGTGAAGGTGCGCAGGCTCATCCGGGAATGGGCAGCCAGTTGACCGAGTGTCAGTGGTTCTTGAAGCCTTTCCAGCGCCCATGCGCGCGTCGCCGCCGTAGTCGCCACCGTCGGCTCGGGAACCGGCCGTTCGATGAACTGCGCCTGCCCGCCATCACGCCACGGCGGTACGACACAGCGGCGGGCCACCTGGTTGGCGACGGCGGCACCATGGTCGCGGCGTATCAGGTGGAGACAGAGGTCGACGCCCGCGGCGACCCCGGCGGCGGTCAGAATGTCGCCGTCGTCCACGAAGAGCACGTCCGCGTCGACCCTGACGCGGGGAAAGGCGCGCTGGAAGTCCTGTGCTACCTGCCAGTGTGTGGTCGCGGGCCGGCCGTCGAGCAGGCCCGCGGCGGCCAGTACGTAGGAGCCCGTGCAGATGGACACCATGCGGGTTCCCGGGCGGATGCGTGCCAGCGCGGCCGCGGTCCGGGCGGGCAGCGGATCGCCCTGCCCGGAGGGGCCGAGCCGGCTGGTGGGCGGGATGACCACGGTGTCCGCGGCCGCCAGCGCCTCCGGCCCGTGCGCGACCGCCACCGAGAACCCGGCGTCGCTGCTCACCGGCGAGCCGTCCGCGGTGCAGACGACCACCTCGTACAGCGACCGCCCCTCGGCGTCCTCCGCGCTGCCCATGACCCGTGACGGAATGCTCAGTTCGAAGGGGTACACGCCCTCCTGCGCGAGGACCGCCACGCGATGCACGCCCCTGTCGCCGTTGTCGTTGCCACTGATCGTCATGGCCAGATCCTGGCGCATCCTGGCCAAACTGCCAATACCTTGATCGACTGCGCCGACGCACGCTGGTGATCCCGCTCTCCAGAGAGGACACCCACATGAGCGAGACGATGCGAGCCGTGAGCCCCCGCACATGGGGCGGCGGCCCCGAGGTCCTGACCCCGATCGAGGTGGCCCGCCCCGAGCCGGGCCTCACCGAGATCCTCGTGCGGGTCCGTGCCGCGGGCGTGAACCCGGTCGACTGGAAGGTCCGCGCCGCCGGCCCCATCGGCCCCGTCGGCGACCCCCCGATCCTCGGCTACGACGTCTCCGGCACCGTCGAGGCCGTCGGCCCCGGCGTGACCCTCTTCGCGCCCGGCGACGAGGTCTTCGGCATGCCGCGCTTCCCGGAACAGGCCGGTGGCTACGCCGAGTTCGTCGCCGCACCCGCCCGGCGCTTCGTCCGCAAGCCGGCCGGTGTCGACCACGTCCACGCCGCCGCGCTGCCGCTGGCCGCGCTCACCGCCTGGCAGTCCCTGGTCGACACCGCCCGGCTGCGGGCCGGTCAGCGGGTGCTCGTTCACGCGGCCGCGGGCGGCGTCGGCCACCTCGCCGTGCAGATCGCCAAGGCGCGAGGCGCGTACGTCATCGGAACCGCCCGCACCGAGAAGCACGACTTCCTGCGCCGGCTCGGCGCCGACGACGTCATCGACTACACGCGCGTGGACTTCACCGAGGTGGTGCGCGACGTGGACGTGGTCCTGGACGCGTTCGGCGGCGACTACGGCACCCGCTCCCTCGGGGTACTGCGCCGCGGCGGTCACCTGGTGACGCTGCCGGCAGCGGAGGACCTGCCGGCGGCGGCCGCGGCCGAGGCCGCTGGCGTGCACTCCGGCTGGACCGTGGTCGAGCCCGACTCGGCGGGGCTGCGGGCGATCGCCCAGCTGGTGGAGGAAGGGAAGCTGCGGGCCGAGGTGGACACCGTGCTGCCGCTGGAGGAGGCGGCCAAGGCACACGCCTACGGGGAGTTGGGCCGGACCCAGGGCAAGATCGTGCTCACCGTCGGCTGAGGGCGGTCACGGACACCGGCATCGGGGCGACACGCTCGTCAACCGGTGGGGCCGGCCGGTGACTGCGCCAAGTAGTCGGCGAGAGTGCCACGGGTGCGGCGGAGGTTGTCGATCTGCTCGTCCATGGCCGTCATCTCCCCCTGGAGGACGGCCCGCAGGTCGGCGCACCAGTCGAACTCCGGCGCCTCCTGCGCCTCGCCCCGGACGCAGGGCAGCACCGAACGGATCACCTTGGTGGACAGGCCCGCGTCCAGCAGGGCGCGCACCTGCCGGACGGTGACGACCGCGTCCCCGTCGTACTCCCGGTAGCCGTTCGGCCCACGCCTGGCGGCCAGCAGGCCCTGCGCCTCGTAGTACCGCAACAACCGTGTCGTGACCCCGGTACGCCGGGACAACTCCCCGATCAGCATGGTGCCCCGCCCGCCGTCTCTGAGCTTGCGTGTTGACCTTCACACCGATGCTAAGCCTTAGCGTCGTCCCACCGAACGGGCGTTCCGCACAGGTGCCCGACCGATGACTGGCTGACGCTGGGGTGATCTCACGATGTCTTTCGTTGTCCAACGCAACGGCCTGGCCGCGACCGCCGAGGAGCTGGCGCCCCTCGCCTTCGCGGGCTACGCCCACTTCACCGCCCTCCAGGTCCGGGGCGGCCGGATCCGGGGCCTCGACCTCCACCTGGAGCGGCTGCGATCCGCCTCCCTGGAGATGTTCGGGCGGGCGCTGCCCGAGGACCGGGTCCGTTCCTGCCTGCGGACGGCGTTGCGGGCCGGCCCCGCGGACCTCTCGCTGACCGCCACGGTGTACTCCCCGGCGGGTGAGTTCACCGTGGCCGGCCCCGAGGCGGAGCCCGAGCTGCTGGTCCGTACGGGACCGGCGGCGACCGGCCCCGCGGGCCCGCTGTCCCTGGCGGTGGTCGAGCACGAACGGGACCTCCCGGCCGTGAAACACGTCGGCGAGGTGGCCAAGACCTATCTCCTCCGCCGCGCCGTCGAACGGGGATTCGACGACGCGGCCTTCGTCGACCGTCGGGGCCGGCTGAGCGAGGCCACGATCTGGAACCTGGCCTTCTGGGACGGCGAGAGTGTGGTGTGGCCTGCCGCCGAGATGCTGACCGGCACGACGATGGGCATCCTCCGTCGCCAGCTGGAACGCCTCGGTGTCCCCCAGCGCACCGAGGCCATCTCCCTCGATGACCTGCCCGCGCTGGCCGGAGCGGTCGTCATGAACTCCTGGACACCGGGCATCCCGGTACACCGCATCGGCTCCGTCCGCCTCCCGGACGCCCCCCTCTTCCTGGAACAGCTGCACCGGGCCTATGAGGCGGAGCCTGGCGTGTCGCTGTGACCCGCGCCGGGCCGGTGCGCCCTCACCTCCCCGACGGCACCTCGCAGGCGTCCGAGAAGCCCTGGCTGGTCAGGCCGAAGGCGCTGTTGACACGCGAGCGGTAGTTCTCCAGGGCGACCATGTGGGTGAGTTCCACGAAAGCGGCCTCACCGAGCCGGCCGATCAGGGCGGCGGCGAGCTCGTCCGTGACGCGGGGTTCGGTCTCGGTCATCGCCTCGGCGTACTCCAGGACCAGCAGCTCCAGCTCGGTGAAGATCTCCTGGTGGTCGCGCCACTGCGGCACCTTGGAAACCTTGTCCATCGGGAGTCCGAGCGCGTCGCCCTCCCAGTGGCCGAAGTCCATGCACCACGAGCAGTTGATCCTGGCGGCCGAGACCATCACGGCGAGGTGCTTCAGGCTCGGGTCGAGGCTGTTCCACTTGGCGGCACCGCGCTCCTGCCGGGCGTAGGTGAGCAGAACCCGCGCGTTGTGGCCGACGGCCAGCAGGGGTTCGAGCACCTTGCCGTAGCTGCGCCGGGAGTACCAGGCGCTGATGCGGTTGAGCAGGGTATGAGGCGGGGTGAGCGAGATGCGCGCCATGGCGGATTCCTCCATCGTCGAGCGGTGACTCGGGCCTCGGCCGAGTGCTTCTTCCAACGGCTTCCGGAGGTGTGACACGGTAGCCCGCCGGAGTGTGACATCCGGCGGTCACCCGTCTGCGACGAATCTTCCCGGCAGGCTCTCGCCACCTCCCGGCCCTGCCCGCCGGAACGGTGTTCCATGGCCGCAGGCCTGTATCGGCTTCCGGTGACTCCGCGAGAAGAGGGCTTCACATGACCGTGGGACAGATGCGATTCGGCACGACCAACGACGCCGGTGCGGACTCGACCAACCTGAGCTCCGATGGCGCTGAAGGACGCGGGACCCTGCGCGTCACCGGCACCGGCAACTTCGGACTGGCCATCGCCGCCACCGGGGATTTCTGGGGCATCTCGACCCGTGGGGGACACACCGGAGCGGACGCCTCCGGCGACAACACAGGCGTCCGTGGGGCGTCGGCCGACGGAACCGGGGTGGCCGGTGTCAGCAACACACACGAGGGCGTGGTGGGCCAGTCCTTCACCGGCAGTGGAGTGAGGGGACTCGTCCTCCAGGACAACACCGTCGCCGCGGGCGTGCTGGGAGAGGCCTGGGGGCGCGACGGCAACGGAGTGATCGGCCAGGCGAACAACGGGTCCATCGCCTACGGCATCTGGGGCAGGAGCACCAGTGGCTACGCCGGGTACTTCCAAGGCAAGGTCACGGTCACCGGCACCCTGGCCAAGGGGGCCGGCGGGTTTCTGATCGATCATCCGCTCGATCCGGAGAACCGCTGCCTGCAGCACTCGTTCGTCGAGTCCGCCGAACGGCTGAACGTCTACAGCGGCACGGTGGTGACGGACGCCGACGGGGCCGCGGTCATCGAACTGCCGGAGTACTTCGAGGCCCTGAACGAGGACTTCCGTTACCAGCTCACGACCATCGGCGGCTTCGCCCAGGCGACCGTGGTCGAGGAGGTACGGGACAACCGCTTCGCCATTGCCACCGACCGCCCCGAGGTGAAGGTCTCATGGCAGGTGAGCGGCGTCCGGCGGGACGCCTTCGCCCGCGCGAACCCGTTGGTGGCGGACGAGCGGAAGCCCGAGGAGGAACGAGGCACCTATCTGCACCCCGAAGCCTGGGGCAAGCCGGCGGAGGCGGGGAGGGACTTCGCGCGGACCGCCGCGCTGGACAAGCGGAAGCTGGAGCCGCTCAGGCCCGCCGACGACTACCGCATGCCGCCCGGTGCCGGCGGCGAGCGGCGGACCTGAGCGGCCGTCACCTCGCGGCACGGCTCATCGTGCCGAGCCCGGCGAGGCACCAGTGATACTGATGTGCGAGCCGAGCAACCGCCGCCGCGCCGACAGGAGAACGCGATGACACCCTTCCCCGGAGCCCCGGTTCCGCAGGCCGCCGAGGCCGGCGCCGGATTCCAGGCCACGGGCCGCGGGGTGCTGGTCAGCGGCGCCTCCCGCGGGGTGGGGCGAGCTGTCGCCCAGGCGTTCGCCGCCAACGGCGACCGGGTGGCCGTGCACTACGGCAGCCGCCGGGAAGAGGCCGAGGCCACGCTCGCCGCGCTCACGGGTACCGGCCATGTGCTGCTGGCCGCCGACCTGTCGGACGCGGCGGAGGCCGCACGACTGGTGGACGCGGCGGCGGACGCGCTCGGCGGCGTCGACGTCCTGGTCAACAACGCCGCGGCGGCCGCGCCCGCGCATCCGCCCGCCACCACGCCGTACGAGGAGTGGACGGCCGTCTGGCAGCGCCAGGTGGCGGTCAACCTGCTCGCCACGGCCAACCTCAGTCAGCTGGCCGCACGTCGCATGATCGACCAGGGTACGGGCGGCCGCATCGTCAACGTCGGCTCGCGCGGCGCCTTCCGGGGCGAGCCGGACCACCCGGCGTACGGGGCGACCAAGGCGGCGGTGCACGCGCTGGGACAGTCACTCGCGGTGGCGCTCGCCCCGCACGGCATCGCCGTCACCTCGGTCGCGCCCGGCTTCATCGACACCGACCGGGTCGCGCACCGGCTCGACGGCGCGGAGGGCACGGCCATCAGGGGCCAGAGCCCCTTCGGCCGGGTCGCGCTGCCGGAGGAGGGGGCGGCGGCCGTGCTGTGGCTGGCCTCACCGCAGGCGCAGTGGAGCTCGGGCACGGTGTTGGATCTCAACGGGGCTTCCTACCTGCGTACGTGAGGCGTCCCGCGTACGTGAGGCGTCCCGGGTACCTGAGGCGTCCCGCGCGTATGAGGCATCCCGCGTCGGAGCCTCTGTGTGACGGCTCGCCCACCCGCGTCAGCTCCTCGGCTACCCCGCCATGACGCCGTGGTGCCGGGCCAGGTAGCCGGCCAGCCCGTCGGCGTCGTCCGCCGCGAGACCCAGGTGGCCGTCGGGGCGTACCAGGAAGACTCCGCGGTCGGCGCCGTACCCGTCCCGGATATGGCCGAAGGCGTCCAGCAGGTCGGGTGCGGCGCCGCCGACGCGGCGGACGCGGACCGAGGAGGTGTCGAGCGCCGGGAGCGCCAGGGCGGAATCCTCGTCCGCCTCCAGGACCAGCAGGGTGAAGTGCGGCCCGCGGAAGGCGTCGAACAGCTGGTACGGGGTGCCGTCGGGGAGGGCGCAAGGGGCGTCCGGGGCCCGGTCACCCGCGCGCGGGGCGCCGTCCGGCACCGCTTGCCGCAGCTCGGCGGCGAGGGTCCCACCGCGGTAGGAGAGCCCCAGCTGATGGATCTCCGCAGTGCGTTGCTGCCCTTCGACGTCACCCGCCATGGCCGCCCGGTGGAGGCGGGTACTCATCCCCAGCACCCCGGCGGCGACCGGCAGCCGCTCCTCCTCGTAGGAGTGCAGCAGGGCCGGGTCGGCCCCGTGGCGCAGCACCTGTCCGAGCTTCCAGCCCAGGTTGTAGGCGTCCTGCACGCTGGTGTTCAGCCCCTGGCCGCCTGCCGGGGAGTGCACATGCGCCGCGTCCCCGATGAGGAACACCCGCCCCTCGCGGAACCGTTCTGCCATCGCCGCCCGCGCCCGGTAGCCGGAGGCCCACGTCACCTCGCGGACGGCGGAGGCGGCCAGCCCGGTGCGCTGGGTGATCAGCCGCCGCACCCCCTCCGGCGAGGTGTCCGGCACCGCGTCGGCGTCCTGGTACTGCGCCGCCATCTGGAAATGGTCCGTTCCGGCGAGCGGGCAGAACGCCACGCCGCCGCCGGCCGCGCGCTGCCACACGTGCCAGTGGTCCAAGTCGAGTCCCTCGATCCGGACGTCGGCGACCAGCATCGGGTGCGGGTCGACGGTCTCGCCGGTCATGGTGATGCCCAGTGCGGCGCGGACGGTGCTGCGGCCGCCGTCGGCCGCCACCAGATAGCGGGTCCGCACCGTGTGCGCACGGCCGTCCGGCCCGGTCAGCCGCGCCTGGACCCCGTCCGCGTCCTGCTCGAGCCCGGTCAGCGTGGTGCCGAACTCCACTGAGCCGCCCAGCTCCAGCAGGCGGGCGTAGAGGATGTCGGAGGTGCGCCACTGCGGCAGCATCCACACCTCGTGGTACGGGGCGCCCGGCGTGGGCTCGACCTCGGCGATCATCTGGAAGGCGCCGAGCCGCCGGTCGCCGTCCCAGCCCATCATCGGCGGATAGCCGCCGCCGGCCGCCCGCACCGCGGAAATGACACCGAGGTCGTCGAAGACCTCCTGGGTGCGCGGCTGGAGCCCCTTGCCCCGCGACCCGGGGAACAGCCCGTCCCCGCGCTCCACCACCCGGGCCGGCACGGCCCGCCTGGCCAGGTCGACGGCGAGGGTGAGTCCGGCCGGTCCGGCGCCGACGATCAGCACCTCGGCGACCCCCAGCTCCTTAACATCGTTAAATTCCATGCGCCGAGGATGCGCTTAACGGTGTTAAATTGTCAAGCGTGGCCCCCACTGAGCAGAGAGAATGACCTCATGGCGACGACCCGACTCGACCGAACCCGACTCGACCGAACCCTGGTGGTGGACACCGCACTGCGGCTGCTCAACGAGGTGGGCCTGGAAGGGCTCACCCTGCGCCGGATCGCCAAGGAGCTGGGCGTCCAGGCCCCCGCCCTCTACTGGCACTTCAAGAACAAGGGCGAGCTGCTCGATGAGATGGCGACCGCCATCCACCGCGACATGAGCCGCACCCCCACAGCTCCCGCCGAGACCTGGCAGGAGCAGATCGTCCATGCCCAGCGGTCCCTGCGCCAGGCCCTGCTGGGCTACCGCGACGGCGCCAAGGTGTTCAGCGGCACGCGCTTCACCGACACCGGACACGCCGCCCCGATGGAGGCCCATCTGAGGGTCCTGGTCGACGCGGGCTTCACCCCCAGCGCCGCCGCCCGCGCCTCCTTCATCGCCTACACCTTCACGCTCGGCTTCGTCACCGAGGAGCAGGCCGTGCAGGCCATGCCCGGCGAGCGCGCCACCGGATACGACGTCGACGAGCGGGCGGAGCGCATCGGCGCCGACTACCCGCTGACCGCCGCCGTGGGCGCGGACCTCTTCCTCGACTACGAGGAGCGCTTCGAGGAGGGCCTGCGCGCGATCGTGGCCGGCATCGAGGCCACCTTCCTCAGCGGCTGACGCCCCGGCCCCCGGCCGGGCAAACGGCCGTCAGGGCCGGCGCGCGCCGGCTTGTGGAGGCAGCGGGTTCACCACCCCGTCAGGAGCAGGTGGTTGACCAGCAGCGCGAGGGCGGCCTGGGCGAGCAGCCAGGCGCGGTGGCAGCGGCGCGGAAGGAGCGCGGCGGCCGGCAGCAGCCAGGTGGTGAAGGGCAGCCAGATGCGTTCGGTCTCCGCTTTGCTCATGCCGGACAGATCGGCGACGGCGACCATCGTCAGTGCGGCCAGGACGAGGACGACCAGCCCGGCCGAGCCGGGCTCACCTGGCGTACCGGTCCGCCAGTCGCGCACCGCCGTGGGCACATGGGCCAGGACCCGGCGGATGCCGGCGAGTGTGGCGAGGCCCGCCGTGATGACCAGGTTGGCCAGGTTGCCCCAGACCCAGTAGCTGTAGGGGCGCGTGGAGGCGACCCCCTGGTAGTAACGCTCCACCAGCAGGTCGTAGCCCTCCCACCACCGGAACCCCGCCAGGGTGAACGCGGCCACCACCACGCCCGCGCCGGCCAGGAGGTACGGAAGCGGACGGGCCGTGCGGGTGAAGAGCAGCACCGCGCCGACCGGGATGACCATCAGCGTCAGGCCGTAGGAGAGATAGCAGGCCAGCCCCAGCAGCAGCCCCGCGAGCCCCGCGCGCCAGGCGACGTGGACGCCAGCGGTGGGCAGGGGCCCGGCCGCGCCGGGGGAGGGCGCGCGGGCCGTATGGGTGGCGGCCAGGATGAGGAACGTCAGGCACCAGGCGGCGACCGCGGCGAAGTAGCCGTCCGCGGAGGCGCCGGCCCACACCGCGGCCGGGGCCAGGACGAGGAACGGGGCCGCTCGGCGCGCGAGGTCCTCACCGGCGAGCGCGCGCAGCGCGATGAGTACGGCAGCGGCCGCGGAACTTCCCACCGTGATGCACCAGGCTCCCGCCCAGCCCCCGCCGCCCAGCCCGATGCGGTCGAGCGCGACGAAGGTGAGCACGGCAGCGGGCGGATGCCCGGAGACGTGGGCGGGCCAGTGGTCGGGCTGGGTGAGCAGGATGTGCTGGGTGTACGCGCCGAGGGCTTGACCGATGTTGTCGAACCGGTCCACCGCCCGCAGGTATTCGTGCTCGGTGGTGAGCCGCTCGGCGACCCCGCGGTGCCAGCCGTCGACGAGGGCGAGCGACCAGGTCCAGGCCATGGCCGCGAGCCAGCCGGCGAGGACCAGCCGCCGCCACCCGAGCGCGGCCGCCACCCGCCGCCCCCAGGTCACCACCGCCGCGGCGACCGCCAGCGCGGCCGGGGTGCCCGGGCCCGGATGGGGCATCCATTCGGCGTACAGCGGAGGCCAGTCGACGTACAGGGTGTGCTCGGAACGCTGGATGGCCGCCCCGGCCACGGCTGCCGCGAGGACGAACGCCGCACCGAGCAGCGCCGCCCGCACGTCGCGCCGGGGGCCTGCCCGGTCACCCGAGGTACGCCGCGGACCGGGCCGCTCGGCGGGGTGTCTGCCCCGAGCGGAGGAACTGCCAAGGCTCATCCCGCCACGTTAGGAGCCTCCGGCGGTGATCCGAGGCAACGTGCCGAGGGCGTCATCGGACCGTCAGATCCTGTCCAGCAGGCGGCTGACGTCAGCCTTTCGTCATCAGCGTCGGCGGTCCTTCCCGGTGGCGCGGGCCTTAGCGTCGTCCCACGGCAGCTAATCGGCCCCGGCCTGTGGATAGGACCGCCATGGAAGACGAGCACGGCAACGGCCCCAAGGGCGATCGGGCGGACGGCGACGCGGAACCGGCCGCGCCGGCGCACCGCCCTCCGGCACGGGCGCGCCTGAAGTCCGCGCTCGGTGGTCCGCCTCCCGGGCCCGCGCGGCCGGACTTCTGGCGCAGCCCACTGCGCGGGCCCTGGCTGACCTCCGTCTTCGGCGCGGTCCTGCTCGTCGGCCTGCCGCTGGTGTTCGTGACCGGGTTGCTGTCCTACGCCGCCTACAACCCGGATCTGTCCCCCTGGAACGACAAGACACCCGACAAGGGCCTGCTGGGCTTCTACCTGTTCTCCTGGCCGACCAGCCCGTACTGGCTCTACCGCGTCAACCAGGGCATCCACGTCACGCTCGGCCTGGTGCTCATCCCGGTGCTGCTGGCCAAGCTGTGGTCGGTCATCCCCAAACTGTTCCAGTGGCCCCCGGTACGGTCCGTCGCCCACCTGCTGGACCGGCTGTCGCTGTTCCTGCTCGTCGGCAGCGTGCTCTTCGAAACGGCCACCGGGGTACTCAACATCCAGCTCGACTACGTCTTCCCCGGCTCCTTCTACCCCCTGCACTTCTACGGAGCCTGGGTGTTCTTCGCGGCCTTCGTCGTCCATGTGGCCGTCCGGCTCCCCCGGATGAGGTCCGCCCTGCGGAGTCGCCGGCTGCGGGACGAGCTGCGCACCCCGACAGCCGCCACCCGCCCCGAACCACCCGACGCCACCGGTCTGGTCGCTCCCCGCCCGGCCGCGCCCACCCTCTCCCGCCGCGGCGCCCTCGGCATGGTGGGCCTGGGATCCCTCGCCGTGCTGGTGACATCGGTGGGGCAGAGCGTCGGCGGACCGCTGCGGCGCACCGCGTTCCTCGCCCCGCACGGCCAGGACCCGGGGCCCGGACCCAACGGCTTCCAGATCAACAAGACGGCGGCCTCCCGCGGCATCCGGGCGCGAGACACCGGGCCCGACTGGCGTCTGACGGTCCGGGGGGCGGGAGGAAGGGTAACCCTCAGCCGGGCCCAGCTCCTCGCGCTGCCGCAGCACACCGCGGCACTGCCGATCGCCTGTGTGGAGGGGTGGTCCACCTCCGACCAGCAGTGGAGCGGAGTGCTCCTCGCCGACCTGGCCGGTCTGGTGGGGGAGGGCGACCGGCCGCCGTCGGTGTTCGTGGAGTCGTTGCAGCGCCGGGGCGCCTTCCGGGCGGTGGTGCTGCGGGACAACCAGGTCCGTGACCCGAGGTCCTTGCTGGCCCTGCGGGTGAACGGCGCGGACCTCTCGCCCGACCACGGGTATCCGGCGCGGATCATCGTGCCCGACAATCCGGGGGTCTACAACACCAAATGGGTCTCCCGCCTGACCTTCGGAGCCTCGGAGTGAGGACGGCATGAGGACGGGACGAGGGCGCGTCGGAAGGCGCGTTGCGAGGCGCTTCGGGAGGCGCGCCACGGCCGTGTTCCGGCGAGGCTACGGCGCCTCAGGTCTGCACCTGCTGCTGATGGCGAGCTCCTTCGCCCTCACGGCGTACGCGGGGGTCCGGCTGCTGGAAGGGGACGCGGCCGGGATCGTGCTGTGGTTCGCCGGTGCCGCGGTCCTGCACGACCTGGTGCTGCTGCCGGTCTACAGCCTCGCCGACCGCGGCGCGCAGGCGCTGCTGGGAGTCGGGCGTTCCGCCGAACCGGCCGAGACACCGTCGCGGCGCCCGTGGATCAACTTCATCCGAGTGCCCGTCTTTCTCTCCGGGCTGCTCCTGCTGGTGTGGTTTCCGCTGGTGCTGGACCGGGTCGACCACTACGAGGCGTACACCGGACTGCCGGCGGGCGTCTTCCTCGAGCGCTGGCTGCTGGCCACCGCGGGGTTCTTCGCCGCCTCGGCACTGTGGTTCCTCATCCGGATGTGGCGCGGCCGAACAGCCAGGCCGCACCGCCGGATCCGGCGCCTCGCGCGGTGCCTCCCGCGTCATCTCCGGCCCTGGCGAAGGGCGAAGAGATATTCGGTTGCGGTCGATCACGGGGCCACGGCTACCGTCCTCGCATGTCACTGCGCGGCTACCGAGAGATCCTCACCCGACCTGTCCTGACCTGGGGTGCCGTCGCCGTGGGCGCGCGCATGCCGGTCGCCTTGGCACCACTGGCCCTGGTCTTCCTGGTGCGCGAGCGGCCCGGCGGCTACACCTTCGGCGCCCTGCTCGCGGCCACGTACGTCGTCGGCGAGATCGTCGGGGCACCGGTGCTCGGCATGCGGCTGCGGGCGGAGCGGGCACGGCCGCAGCTGGCGGCCGGGCTCGCGGTGGGAGCCGCCGCCTTCGCCGGGCTCGGGGCGCTGCCCGGTGCCCACCCGGCCGTGCTCTGCACCCTCGCCTTCCTGGCCGGCGGGGCACCGGCCGCGTCCCCCGGCGGTCTGCGGGCGCTGCTCACGGCGCTGGTACCGGCGCGCTCCGCGCCGCAGGCACTCAGCACCGAGTCGATGCTCACCTTCGCGATCTGGGCGGTCAGCCCCGCCGTGGCGACCGGGCTGGCGCTCGGCGTCGCCCCGTCGCTGCCGCTGCTGCTCGCCGCCGTCCTCATGGCGGCCGCGATCGCGGGGCTGTGGGCGCTGCCCGTCGGCTGGTCGACCGGCGGCGACGGGGACGCCGACAAGGGGGACGGTGACGCCGACACGGGCGGGGGAGACGGCGACAGCCGCGGCGCGATGCCGGCGGTCCTGGTGCGGGCCTGGCCCGTGTACGTCACCGGAGCGGCGTCCATGACGCTGCTGGCGCTCGCCGAACTGATCCTGCCCGCGCTCCTGGAGCAGCGGGGCATCGCCGTGGCGGTTGCCGGGCCGTTGCTCGTCGCGCTCTCGGTCGGCTCCGGAGTCGGCTCCTTCCTCTACGGGCTGCGGGGCACATGGCCGGGGCGGCTGTCCACACAGAGCTTCGTGCTGCTCCTGGCGGTGTCCGCCTGCGTCGCCGGCATCGCGTTCGCACCCTCCCGGTGGTGGATCGCCGCGCTCCTGGTGGTCGCCGGAGTACTGGAGGCGGGCGTGATGCTCGCCCGCAGCCTGCTGCTCCGTCAGATACTCCCGGCCGGGGCCCTCGCCGCCGGCTACTCGGTGATGTACGCGGCCGTGGGCGCCGGTTACGCGGCGGCGGGGAGCCTCTCCGGAGCACTGCTCAGCGTCGCGGAGCCGTCCGTCGCCATGCTCGCCGGGGTGGCCCTCACCCTGGTCCTGGCCGTGGTGGGCGCCGCGGGAGAGCGCACCTCGCGCAGGCGCGGCATGGAAGGGGACACGCCGGAGCGGGGCACCGAGGCCGCCGTCGACCGGCAGGGCCCGGCGACCGGCGCCGGCGCCCGCTGAGGGTACGGGACTGGCGGGGCGTCAGCCTCGGCACGTCCGAGTGCTTCGGGTGAACTCCGAAAAGTCCCGGCCCGCGGCCGTCCATTGACGGACCGTGCACCATCCCGCCGCCTCGGCGTGGACGCGGAGTGCGCGGGCACCCACCCGCGCCCAGGGGAAGGGCGCCCCGTGGTGCCCGCTGCCGTCGTCGACGCGCGCCTCGTACCGCTCGTCGACGTCCTCCACGGCGGTCTCGGCTATCAGCACGGCGCCGGAAGCGGTGATCTCGGCGACGCGCCGCAGCAGAGCGGCCGGATCGCCGCCGATGCCGATGTTTCCGTCGATGAGCAGAGCCGTGACCCAACGGCCCTCACCGGGCAGCGGGTCGAACACCGACTGGCACACCGCGGTGCCTCCCGCCCGCTCCGTCCGGGTCACCGCCTCCGGGCTGACATCGATGCCCAGCACGCGCCGGCGCTGTGCGGCGAGGGCCGCGACCAGGCGTCCAGGGCCGCAGCCGATGTCCAGTACCGGACCCCGGCACCGCCGCAGCACGGTCGCGTCCGCGGCATCCGGGGCGTCGCACCAGCGCTCGACCTCCAGGGGCAGCAGCTGTCCGTCGCCCCGGCGCAGGAAGAGCGGGCCGTGTCCGGTGCGCAACGCCTCGGTGTAGGGATCGGCTCGCCAGGCGGTCGTCGTCACCCGTCTCCCGCCTGAGGTTCGCCGACGGGCCATTCCGCAGCGGCCGGGTGGCCCGCGTCGGCCTGCGCCCCTTCGCGTCGCGCCGTCCGGACCGCGCCAGGCACCCCGGCGGGTCGGCCTGCCCGGGCGGTCGCCCCGGCCAACCGGGTGTGCACAGCGGCGAACCGGGACGTCGGCGCTTCGGCGGCCACCAGCCGGGCGTCGTCGGCGGTGTCCACATCGCGCAGCCGGGGCAGGTCGCCGACGCGCAGACCCGCATCGGTCAGCCGGCCGCGCTGCACGGCGCCGGTCTCGGGCACGGACATCGGCACCCCGCGCACCAGGGCCGGCTCGGGCCGGGCCAGGCCCAGCGCCCAGAAGCCGCCGTCCATGGCCGGGCCGAACCAGGCGTCGCGCTCGCGCCAGGCGTCCGGCGCCAGGGCGGGAGCCAGCAGCGCCGGGGTGAGTTGCGGCGTGTCCATCCCGATCAGCAGGGCGGGGCCGTCGCACAGGGCGAACGCGGCGGCGAGCCGCTCGTCGAGACCTCCCGCGCACTGGGGCAGCACCTCGAACCCGGGCGGCAGCCAGTCCCCCGGGGAGCCGTCGAGTATCAGCACCCGGCGGTCCGCCGGGGCCGCCAGCGCGGTGGCCAGGGTGTCGGCGAGGGCCGCCGCGGCCAGCCGCGCGGCCTCGATCGGGCTGAACGCCGGGGTGAGCCGGGTCTTCACCCGCCCGGGGACGGGCTCCTTGGCGATCACCAGCAAGGCGGTCACCGGCCGCCACCCGGCTCGGCCAGCACCCGGCGCATGTCGCACACCGCGTGCCAGGTGCCCCGCCAGGTCCCGGTGACCTTCGACTTCCCCGCGCGCGGCAGATAGGGGACGTCCACCTCGCGGACCCGCCAGCCCGCGTCGGCCGCCCGGACCACCATCTGCAGCGGATAGCCGCTGCGCCGGTCGGTCAGCCGGAGGGCCAGGAGGTCCTCGCGGCGCGCGGCGCGCATCGGCCCGATGTCGTGCAACCGCATCCCGGTACGGCTGCGCAGCATCCGGGCGACCGCCATGTTGCCCACCCGGGCATGGGCGGGCCACGCTCCCCGGCTCCGGGGACGGCGGCGGCCCAGCACCAGATCCGCCTCGCCGGCCAGCACCGCGCTCGCGAAGGGGGCCAGCAGCCCGGGGTCGAGGGACGCGTCGCAGTCGCAGAAGCAGACCACGTCCGCTGCGGCGGCCGACAGCCCGGCATGGCACGCGGCGCCGAACCCCCGCCGCGACTCGTGCACCACGGTGGCTCCCAGCCGCCGGGCGATGTCGGCGGACCCGTCCGTGGAGCCGTTGTCCACGACGATGGGGCGCCAGCCGGCGGGAACGCGTTCCAGGACCCAGGGCAGCGCCTCGGCCTCGTTCAGGCAGGGGAGTACGACGTCTACGGTCATGGGCTTCACGGTACGAACCAGCAGCGGACAAATGGGGCATCAGGTCCTTACGAAACGCGGACGTCGCCGTCCGCCGGAACCCTGGGCCGGACGCCTGGGCACGACGGATGCGACGCTGGCGCCATGGGTAACTCAGTACCGGGGCGCGTCCTCGTCGTCGACGACGACCCGACGGTCGCCGAGGTCGTCGCCGGCTACCTCCAGCGGTCCGGATTCACGGTCGACCACGCCGCCGACGGCCCCGCCGCGATGCGCGCGGCCGGACGGGCATGGCCCGATCTCGTCGTCCTGGACCTGATGCTGCCGGGTATCGACGGGCTGGAGGTGTGCCGACGGTTGCGCGCGACCGGCCCGGTGCCGGTGATCATGCTCACCGCGCGCGGTGACGAGGACGACCGCATCACGGGCCTGGAGGTGGGCGCCGACGACTACGTCACCAAGCCGTTCAGCCCCCGCGAGCTCGTGCTGCGCGTCGAGTCGGTGCTGCGCCGCAGTCGGGCGGCGGCCCCGGCTGCCGACCCGGCCGACCGGCCCGTGCAGGCCGCGGGGGTGCGGCTGGACCCGGCGACCCGGCGCGTCACCAAGGACGGCCGGGAACTGGCCCTCACCCTCCGGGAGTTCGACCTGCTCGCCCACTTCCTGCGCCACCCCGGCCGGGCGCACAGCAGGGAGGCGCTGATGCGGGACGTGTGGGGCTGGGAGTTCGGCGACCTGTCGACCGTCACCGTCCACGTGCGGCGGCTGCGCGGCAAGGTCGAGGACGACCCTGCCCGCCCCTTGCTGATCCGGACCGTCTGGGGGGTCGGCTACCGGTTCGAGGTGGCCGCGGGCCAGGAGGAGCGGCCGTGAGGGATCTGCTGCTGATCGCCGCCTTCGCGTTCGCCGGGGCCGGCTGCGCGGGGCTGCTCGGTGCGCTGGCGCTGCGGATGGTCAGGCACCGCTCGGTCGCCGTTTCGCTGGCGGTGGTCGCCGCCGTCACGGTCACGGCGATGCTCGCCGGGACCCTGGCCGTGGCGCAGGCCATGTTCCTGTCCCGGCACGACCTGACCGTGGTGACCACGGTCGCCGCCATGGCCGCCGTCGTCTCACTGGCCACCGCCCTGCTCCTGGGGCGCTGGGTGGTGGCCCGCAGCCGCGACCTCACCCTCGCGGCGCGGGACTTCGGTGAGGCGGGGGCCTTCGCCGTGCCGCCCGGCGCCTCCACCGCCGAACTCGCCGCGCTCTCCCGCGAACTGGCCGCCACCAGCGCCAGACTCGCCGCCTCCCGGGAGCGTGAGCGTGCCCTGGAGACCTCACGTCGGGAACTGGTCGCCTGGATCTCGCACGACCTGCGCACCCCGCTGGCCGGGTTGCGCGCCATGGCCGAGGCCCTGGAGGACGGCATGGCGGCCGACCCCGCCCGCTATCACCGCCGCATCCGCACCGAGGTGGACCGGCTCAACACCATGGTCGGTGACCTCTTCGAACTCTCCCGCATCCATGCCGGGGCGTTGGCCCTCTCCCCGGCCCGGATCTCGGTGTACGACCTGGTGGACGATGCCCTCTGTGGTGCCGACCCGCTCGCCCGCGAGCACGGTGTCCGGCTCGTCGGCGGCCGGATCGAGCCCGTCCCGGTCGAGGTGGACGGCAAGGAGATCACCCGCGTCCTGGCCAACCTCCTGGTCAACGCGATCCGCCACACCCCCGCCGACGGCACGGTCGCCGTCGAAGCCGAACGCCGCGCCGACCACGTCGTGCTGTCGGTGACCGACGGCTGCGGCGGCATCCCGGAGGACGACCTGCACCGGGTCTTCGACACCGGATGGCGTGGCACCCAGGCCCGTACCCCGCCGGCCGGCGCGGGTCTGGGCCTCGCCATCGTCCGGGGCATCGTCGAAGCACACGCCGGACGGGCCGGCGTGTGCAACGTGGCAGGCGGCTGCCGCTTCGAGGTCACCCTTCCGCTCGCCACCGCCGGGACCGCGTGACGGGCCGCGGGGCTCAGCGTGACCCGGAGCCTGAGGCGGGTACCCCGACGCCTGAGGCGGGCGTCCCGATGCCCCTGCCCGGTGGGCGCTGTTCGGCACGGGCGAACTCCGCCATGCCGGTGAGGAAACCGACCCGGGGCCGCCACCCCAGCTCCTGGCGCAACCGCCGCGAGTCGGCGGTGATGTGCCGTACGTCGCCGAGCCGGAACTCCCCGGTGACCACCGGCAGCGGCCCGCCGTGCGCCTCGGCGAGAGCCATGGCCATCTCGCCCACGGTGTGGGGTTCGCCGCTGCCCGCGTTGTAGGCGGTGAGCGTGCCCGCCGGCCGGTCACCCATCGCCTCCAGCGCCGCGACGTTCGCCGCGGCGATGTCCCGGACATGGACGAAGTCGCGCCGCTGCGCCCCGTCCTCGAAGACACGCGGCGCCTCGCCCCTGGCCAGCGCGGAGCGGAAGAAGGACGCCACACCGGCGTAGGGGGTGTCGCGGGGCATGCCCGGGCCGTAGACGTTGTGGTACCGCAGCGCCACCGCCCGCCCGCCGGTGGCACGGGCCCACGCGGCGGTCAGGTGCTCCTGGGCCAGCTTGGTCGCGGCGTACACGTTGCGCGGATCAGCCGGAGCGTCCTCCTCCACCAGCCCGGGGCGCAGCGGAGAGCCGCACCGCGGGCACGGCGGGTCGAAGCGCCCCGCCGCCAGATCGGCCACGGCCCGCGGCCCCGGCCGCACCTCGCCGTGGAGCGGGCACGCGTACCGCCCCTCCCCGTACACCACCATGGACCCCGCCAGCACCACATCCGCCACGCCCGCCTCCGCGGTTGCGGCGAGCAGTGTCGCGGTGCCCAGATCGTTGCAGCTGACGTACTCAGGGGCGTCGGCGAAGTCCTTGCCAAGCCCCACCATCGCGGCCTGATGGCAGACGGCGTCAACTCCGCGCAGCGCCCGCCGCACGGCCGACACGTCCCGTACATCGCCGTGGATCCCTGCCACCGCCGGTGCCGGATCGCCGCGGTGCGCCGTGGGCAGCAGCGCGTCCAGGACCACGGGTTCATGGCCCCGTTCGATGAGAGCCGTGACGATATGGGAGCCGATGAAGCCCGCGCCTCCGGTGACGAGTACTCGCATGGGGCCGACGCTACGGCCCCCGGACGGCCGTGTGTCCGCCACACGCGAGGAGGTAAGACTTCCGTCACCTGGCTGCGCCGGGCGGCGTTCGCCGGCGAGCTCACAGCGGATGCGGCGGCCGTCCAGCCGGTGCGGCGGTCAGCCCGCCTCCTCCCCGGCTTCGCCGGCGGGAGCCGCCGGTCGGGTACGGCGCGCCGTCATCACCGCGGCGGCCGCCGCGGTGGCGGCCAGGAGCACGGTGGCCGCGCCGAGCGCGTGTTCGGCCGCGGTGCGCGGGCCGCCGGTCGCATCGAGGTAGACGCCACCGACGAGGGCGACGCCGAGGGTTCCGCCGAGTTGCTGGACGGCGTTGAGCAGTCCCGCCGCCGAACCGGTCTCCTGCGGGCCGACGGTCCCCAGCGCGGTGGTGAAGAACGGCGGCGTGAACAGCCCGGTGCCCAGCCCCGCCAGCGCGAGGGCGAGCGGGAGGGCCGTCGGGTAGGCGTCGGGGGCGGCGGCGCGGTAGGCGAGCGCGGCGGCGGCCACCCCGGCGGCGAGGGCGGCGACGCCGACGTGCATGACACGGGCGCCGTACCGGGGGACGAGGTGGCTTCCGGCGGCCCAGGAGGCGAGTGCCATCCCCGTGGACCAGGGCAGCAGGGTGAGGCCGGCGGTGAGCGGCCCGTCGTGGAGGCCGAGTTCGAGGTGGAGCACGACGGTGATCATGACGCCGTTCATGACGGCGAAGAACAGTGTGGACGTGGCCAGTGCCGCGGGGAAGGAGCGGCCGCGCAGCAAGGCCGGTTCGATCAACGGGGCCTTGCCACGGCGGGCGGTGCGGCGTTGCTGGACGACGAACACCGCCAGCACGGCGGCGCCGGCCGCGGCGGTCGCCCATGCGGCGGGTCCGGGGTGGCCGGTGGCGAGCGGGCAGACCAGCAGGGCGGTGCCGAGCATGGCCAGCGCGGTGCCGGCCGGGTCCAGACGCGGGCGGAGGGGGGCGCGGTCCTCGCGCAGACGGGGGGTGGCGGCCAGGACGGCGGCGGCGAGGGGGAGGTTGACGAGGAAGACGGCACGCCAGGAGGCGCCGAGCAGGTCGGCATGGGTGAGAACGCCGCCGAGCGCGGGACCGGCGACCGCGGCCACTCCCATGACGGGCCCGATCATGCCGAGGGCTTTGGGCAGTTCGGCGCCGGTGAACATGGCGCGGATCAGCCCGAACGTCTGCGGGATGATCGCGGCCGCGGCGGCGCCCTGTAGGACGCGCACGATGATGAGGACGGCCGCGGTAGGTGCGAGCGCGCACGCCAGGGAGGTCGCGGCGAAGGCGATGACCCCGGCGCGGAAGACGCGCTTGCGGCCGTGGATGTCGCCCAGGCGGGCGCCGGTGAGCAGGCCGAGGGCGAAGGCGAGGGTGTAGGAGGCGCTGAACCACGGGATGGTGGCGTCCGCTCCGCCGAGGTCGGTGTGGATGACAGGGGCGGCGACCTGCACGATCGTGGCGTCGAGGAGGTTCATGGCCTCGGCGGCGAGAAGCGCGGCGAGCGCGGTCCAGCGCCATCGGTAGGGCGCGGACACGCCGGCGGCGGAGGCTCCGGATACGGCGGGCGCGGTGGTGCTGGCGGGTGGTGTCCCGGTGGCGGATGGTGTGTCAGTGGCGGATGGTGTGCCAGTGGCGCGGGACATGGGGTCTCCCTCGGGGATACGGGTCGGTGGGCTCGCGACCACCGTGCCCGCCCGCCGCCGACAGCTTCCATTTCTCCGCAGTGGTTGGGTGATTGCTTCCATCAAGGTCGGCTAGTTTGATGGATATGCTCGTGCTGGATGATGTGGACCGCGGCCTGATCCATGCTCTTCAGGTGGACGGGCGGGCGCCGTTCACGCTCATCGCCGAGGTGCTCGGCTCCTCGACGCAGACCATCGTCCGCCGCTACCGACGCCTGTACGCGCAGGCCGGGCTGCGGGTGGTCACCCTTCCGACGCCGCGCAGCTCCGGCACGCACCAGTGGTTCGTGCGGCTGACGGTCGCGACGCGAAGCGCGCACGACATCGCCGTGGCGCTCGCGCGCCGGCCGGACACCTCGTGGGTGCGGCTGACGTCCGGCGGCACGGAGATCGTGGCGATCATCCACACCCCGCCGTCCGGTCCGGACGCGCACGCGCTGCTGCTGCGCGACATCCCGCGCACCGCCGGCATCACCTCGGTCTCCGCGCACTACCTGCTCCACACCTACCTCGGCGGGCCGACCGCGTGGCGCGGGCGGGTCAACGTCCTGGACGAGGGCCAGCAGGCCCGGCTGCGTGCCGGGCAGGAAGCGGCCGGCGGGGGAGGGGGCACCGCGGTCCCGGGGGAGGAGCCGTACCTGTTGACCGACGCCGATCGGGTGCTGCTGAGCGCGTTGCGCGAGGACGCGCGGGCCAGTTACGCGGAGCTGGCGGCGGCCACCGGCCTGACGGCGTCGACGGTGTCCCGCAGGATTGCCGAACTGCGGGCGCGTGACGCGTTCTTCTTCGACGTGGACGTGGACCCGGCGCTGGTGGGCGTCACGGTGTCGGCGCTGCTGTGGATGCAGGTCGCGCCGGCGCACCTGGAGGCGGTGGCGACCGCGCTGGCCGGCCATGAGGAGCTGGCGGTGGTCGCGGCGACGACCGGGCCGACGAATCTGGTCGCGCACGCGCTGTGCCGGGACGCGGAGGCGCTCCACGCCTATCTGACGCGGCGTGTGGCGTGGGAGGCGGTGGCGCGCATCGAGACGGCCCCGGTGCTGCGCACCTACAAGGCGGCGGCGACCCTGCGGATTCCCTGACGAGCGTGCGCGTTGCTCCCGCCGACCGTTCGACCCCGTCTTCTCCGTCTCGCCGGGGCCGGGGGGCTGCTGAACTGCCCGGCGGGGCGGCAGGGTTGTGCACCAAGGCGACTTACCTGCTGGTAACTTCATCAAAGTGATCATGCCGCACCAATGGCGTGATGCCACCTCGATGATGACATCTCGATAAGGACACCCCCTTGGCCCGTACCCGGCTCAGCCGCACGCACCGCCTCCTGGGAACCGCTGCGGTCTCCGCGCTCACCGTCGCCCTGCTGCCCGCCTCCCCGGCGTCCGCCGACTCGCCCGCCTCCCCGGCGACTGCCGACTCCTCCGCCACCCCGCACCTCGACGCCGTCGAGCGGACCCTGCGCCAGGTCTCCCCGGGCCTCCAGGGCCAGGTCTGGGAGCGCACCGCCGGCAACGCCCTGGACGCCTCCGCCGACGACCCCGCCGGCTGGCTGCTCCAGACCCCCGGCTGCTGGGGCGACGCGCACTGCGCCGAACGGCCCGGCACTCAGCGGCTGCTGGCGAAGATGACCGAGAACATCGCCGCTGCCACCAGCACCGTCGACATATCGACCCTGGCACCCTTCCCCAACGGGGCGTTCCAGGACGCGATCGTGGCGGGTCTGAAGAAGTCGACGGCCGCCGGCAACAAGCTCACGGTGCGCGTCATGGTGGGCGCGGCGCCGGTCTACCACTCGACCGTGTTCCCCTCGAAGTACCGCGACGAGCTGCGCGCCAAGCTCGGCCCCGCCGCCGACTCCGTCACGCTGAACGTCGCCTCGATGACGACCTCCAAGACCGCCTTCTCCTGGAACCACTCCAAGCTCCTGGTGGTCGACGGCCGGTCGGTCATCACCGGCGGCATCAACGACTGGAAGGACGACTACCTCGACACCACCCACCCGGTGGCCGACGTCGACCTCGCGCTGACCGGCCCGGCAGCGGGCTCCGCGAGCCGCTACCTGGACCGGCTGTGGGGCTGGACCTGCGAGAACAAGGGGAGTCTCAGCAAGGTGTGGTTCGCCGCCTCCCCCGGCGCCGGCTGCGTCTCGTCGCTGACGAAGGCGAACGCCCCGGCGGCCGCGACCGGGGACGTGCCGGTGATCGCCGTCGGCGGCCTCGGGGTGGGCATCCAGGACTCCGACCCGTCCTCGGCGTTCCAGCCGAAGCTGCCGACCGCGTCCGACACCAAGTGCGGGGTCGGGCTGCACGACAACACCAACGCCGACCGCGACTACGACACGGTCAACCCCGAGGAGAGCGCGCTGCGCACGCTGGTCGCCAGCGCCGAGCGCCACATCGAGATCTCCCAGCAGGACCTCAACGCCACCTGCCCGCCGCTGCCGCGGTACGACGTCCGGCTGTACGACGCCCTCGCGGCGAAGCTGGCCGCCGGGGTGAAGGTCCGCATCGTGGTCAGCGACCCGGCCAACCGCGGCGCGGTCGGCAGCGGCGGCTACTCGCAGATCAAGTCGCTCAACGAGATCAGCGACGTGCTGCGCAACCGCCTCAACCTGATCACCGGGGGGCAGCGGGAGGCGAAGGCGGCGATGTGCGGCAACCTCCAGCTCGCCACCGCCCGCAGCGCGGACAGCGCCACCTGGGCCGACGGCAAGCCGTACGCGCAGCACCACAAGCTGGTCTCCGTGGACGACTCGGCCTTCTACATCGGCTCCAAGAACCTCTACCCCTCCTGGCTGCAGGACTTCGGCTACATCGTGGAGAGCCCGAAGGCGGCCAAGCAGCTCGACGAGCAGCTGCTCACCCCGCAGTGGAAGTACTCGCAGGCGACCGCCACGTACGACTACGCCCGCGGCGTCTGCCAGGGCTGATGCCCCCGGGCGCATGCCCCTGACGTCCCACCCCTGACGGGGCGTCGGACCCGACGGCCGGGCGCGGCGCGCATTGCGCCCGGCCGTCTCGCTGCGACCCGACCGCCGTGTCAGGGGGCGGTGGGTTGTGTGGCGGGTGTGACGGCCCGGCGGCGCGGCAGCACGCCGATCGCCACGACCGCCGCGAGCAGGAAGAGGGCGGCGGTGACGGCCAGGCCCAGGGCATAGCCGTCGGTGAGCGCGGCGGGGTCGGAGGCCGTGCCGGTGCGGTGCGCGGCGATGGTGGCCAGGGCGGCCAGGCCGACGCAGCCGCCGAGTTGGCGGGAGCTGTTCATGAGGCCGGCGGCCATGCCTGCCTCACGCGGGGCGACACCGGTGGTCGCGGCGGCGGCGACCGGGGCCAGGACCAGTCCCGCGCCGACGCTGGTGACGAGGGACGGGCCGAGCACGTCGGTGAGGAAACCGCCGTCAGGGCTGATGAGGGCGAACCAGGCCAGGCCCACGGTGGCCAGCAGGGCGCCGGGCACCAGGGCCGCACGGGGGGTGCGTGCGGCGGTGACGCGGATGGCGGCGACCGTTCCCGCGACCAGGCCCAGGGAGAAGGGCAGGAACGCGAGGCCGGTCGCCGCGGCACCCATGCGCAGCACCTGCTGCATATACAGGGACACGAAGTAGAACGCGGTGAACTGCCCGGCCGCGGCCAGGAACACGAGCAGGTTCGCGCCGGCGACCCAGCGGCTGCGCAGCAGGCCGAGGCGGAGCAGCGGCGCGGTGACCCTCGACTCGGCGAAGACGAAGGCGGCCAGCAGCCCGGCCGCGCAGGCGAGGGTCGCCAGCGTGACGGGGGAGCCCCAGCCGAGGGCGTCGGTACGGACGACACCGAACACCAGCAGCCCGACGCCGCCCGTCGCCAGGACGGCGCCCAGCGCGTCCAGCCGCTCGCGCCGGGCGGGCGGTGCTCCGGCGGGCACCCCCGCGGGGACCAGCGCGAGAGCCGCCGCGACGATGGGCAGGTTGATCAGCATGACCCAGCGCCAGCCCGCGTACTCGGTCAGCAGCCCACCGGCCAGCACCCCCAGTGCCCCGCCCGCGGCGTTCACCGCGCTCCACACGCCGAGCGCGCGGACGCGCTGAGGCCCCTCGGCGAAGGTGGTGGTGAGCATGGCCAGCGCGGCAGGCGCGGCCGCGGCGGCGCCCAGGCCCTGCCCGGCGCGGGCGGCGATCAGTTGCCAGGGCGCCTGGGCCACCCCGCCCACCAGCGAGCACACCCCGAAGACGGTCAGTCCCAGCACGAACAGCCGGCGTTGGCCGTAGAGGTCGCAGGCGCGGCCCCCCAGCAGCAGGAATCCGCCGAACGTGAGCGCGTACACATGCACGACCCAGGACAGGTCGAGCGGCGCGAATCCCAGCGAGGTGCGGATCGCGGGCAGAGCGACGTTGACCACGGACATGTCCAGCGCGACGACGAACTGGGCGACGGCGGCTGCCGCCAGCACCACTCCGGGTCGCCCCCGAGAGTTTCTATACATGTAAGAAAAGTAGCTCAGAGGGACGCCGTTGTCGACGCGTGGGGGATGATGGGGGCATGCCGCAACCGTCCGCACCGCGCAAAACCCTGGGCCGGCCTCCCCGTATCTCCCGCGCGGAGATCATCGAGACAGCCCGTCGCATCGTGGACGAGGGAGGCGTGGACCGACTGACCATGCGGCGGCTGGCCACCGAGGTCGGCAGTACGCCGATGGCGCTCTACCACCACGTCCGCGACAAGGAAGAACTGCTTCTGCTGCTGCTGGACGACTACGCCGCACGGACGCTGCGCCGATCGGAGCTGCCCGCCCGGCCTCGCGAGCGGGTCGTCGCCGCCGCCACCGCGATCCACGAGGCGCTCGCCGCCTGCCCCTGGATCGTGGAGGTACTGACCGCCGACGACCTGATGTCCACCTCCGCGCTGTGGTTCGTCGAGCAGATCGTCGACGGCCTGGTCGAAGGCGGCCTGTCCCCCGAGCGGGCCGTGCACGGCTACCGCGCGATCTGGTACTACACCGCCGGAGAGATCGTGGTCCGGACGACGTCGGCCCGGCGGCGCTCGGACGATGACCGTGCGACCTACCGGGATCAGGTCTTCGCCGATCTCGACCCGGGTGAGCTGCCCCGCCTGGCCCAGATCGCGGACCGCTGGGCGCCGCTGACCGCCGAAGACACCTACCCGGACGGGCTCCGGGCCCTGGTGGACGGCCTCCTCGCCGGAGGCTGACGCCTCCCGCCAACGGCTGACGCCTCGCCGGAAGGCGCCGGGAATCGGGCGGCGCCGTGCTACCACGGCGTGGTGTCCGGCCGTTCGGGGGGTTGTCCCCGCTCCTCTGGCGGGCGATGCGGGAGCCGCGACAGGTCTCGCGGTATGACGTGGGTATCGGAAGACGCGGCCGTGCCCATGGGGACGGCGTCGCTCGCCGCAACAAGGGAAAGGCGCCACATGTCCGCACCCACCTCGATCGACCATCGCTCGACCACCGGATACAGCCTGCCCTTGGCCTACTGGCTGGCCCAGGCATCCGATCTGGCGTACAAGGACGAGGCCGGTATCGAGTCCAAGGCCCGCTCCTGGGGCTTCGACGAGGTGCGTCACCACCAGACGCGGTTCACTCCGCCGTTCCCGCTGGAGGACACCCAGGCGTACACGGTCGCCAGCGACCACATGATCATCACCGCCTTCCGCGGCACGGAGCCGGCGCAGATCCGTGACTGGCTGTCCGACGCCACCACTCCGCCGAGGCCGGGCCCGGCCGAGACCGGCTACATCCACTACGGCTTCGCCGAGGCACTCCAGTCGATCTTCCCGGACATCAAGGACACCCTGGCCGAGCTGCGCACCAACAACCAGACCGTGTGGTTCACGGGCCACAGCCTGGGCGGTGCGCTCGCCATGCTCGCCGGCGCGCGGATGTATCTGGAGGAGCCACGGCTCCAGGCGGACGGCATCTACACCTACGGCCAGCCCCGGACCTGCGACCGCATCCTGGCACTGGCCTGCAACAAGGGGCTGAAAAACCGGATGTACCGCTTCGTCAACAACAACGACATCGTCCCGCAGCTCCCGCCGGAGCCCGCCTACACCCACGTCGAGGCGGTGAGGTACATCGACTCGGGCGGCAGACTGCACGACTCCATCGGCCTGCTGGGCAGTCTGACGGACCGAGCCAAGGGGCTGACCTCAGACGCCTTCGCGCCCGCTTCGGACGGGGTCCGGGACCACTCGATCAAGCGTTACATCGCCGCCATCGAGAAGAACCTTTCCTGACGCGAGCAGGTCCGCCCCGGCGTGGCCGGACCATCGCGGGCCGGCGATGACGTGCGGGATAGGCTCCCCCCGACTGTCGAACGATCAGATGGGGGAGACGGCCACGATGGTGGACGACAACAAGAAGGCGGTCCTGGGCTTCTTCGAGGCGGTGAGCGACCGTCGACTGGGAGACCTGCCCCGGTTCATGGCGCAGGATGTCGTGGACCACAACAAGATCATCCATGGCGAGGCCGATGAGCCCGGAGCGGCGTTCGAAGGTCTGCGCCAGCAACTGGCTGCCTTCGATCCGCTCACCGTCCACGTGGACGAACTGGTCGGCGAGGGAGACCGGGTGGTCGCCCGGGTCACCCAGCGCGGTGTCCACCGTGGCACTCATCCGCGCATGCCCGAGCCGACCGGGCGCAGCTTCGAGAACGAGGCGATCTGGATCTTCACCGTGGCTGACGGGAAGATCACCGAGATCCGGGCGGTCAGCGACCGCCTGGGTCTGTTCTTCCAGCTCGGCTGGGAGTGGCCTCAGGCCGACTAGGACTGCCCGGTGGTGCCCGGGCGGCCTCGACCTGCCGAACCATGGCACCCGGGAGCACCATGGGAGGGGAAGGCCCGGTCGGCGGCGGTGACACCGCGTCGAGGAGGTAGCCATGAACGGTGACGGCAGGGGTGACGACGTCTACCAGCCGACGGGGACCAACGAGGAACAGCAGGACGCGGCCCCGCTCGATCCGGAGAACATGATCGACGAGCGTGGGGACGACGGCGGATACGACCAGATGCTGGACGAGGGCTACTCCGCGCCGGAGCAGCCCCTCGCCGTGGCCAGCCGCGGCACCACGCCGGCCGAGCAGCGTGAGGGCGAGAGCCTGGACGAACGGCTCGCCCAGGAGGCCTCCGAGACCGAAGCGGGCACGGGTGATGACGCCGCCCCGGCCGAGGAGGCGGCGGTCCATGTCGTAGAGGAGCCCGACGGCGAGACCGACGAGGGAGCGCCCTGGGAACCAGGCGGATCGGCGCGGTGACAGCCGGGGGCCGGCGGCGGGCCCGGGCCGTTGGTCAGGGCAGCGGCGACCCACCCGTGGCGTTGAGGATCTCGGCGGTGATGTAGCTCGCCTCGGCGGAGGCGAGGAAGACGTAGGCGGGAGCCATTTCGGCCGGCTGCGCCGCTCGTCCCACCGGCGCCTGGGCACCGAACTCCTCGGTGTCCGGCAAGGTGGCCGGGATCAGCGGGGTCCACACCGGTCCCGGCGCCACCGCGTTCACCCGGATGCCGCGGTCCAGCAGCGTCGCCGCGAGCCCCTTGGTGAAGGTGACGATCGCACCCTTGGTGGTGGCGTAGTCGAGCAGATGCGGCTTGGGCTGGTACGCCTGGACGGAGGTGCTGTTGATGATCGACCCGCCCGGCGGTATACGGGGGATCGCCATCTTGCAGAGCCAGAACATGGCGTAGAGGTTGGTGCGCATCACCCGGTCGAACTGCTCGGTGGTGATCTCCTCGATACCCGCGGGCTGAGACATCTGGTACGCGGCGTTGTTGACCAGGACGTCGATGCCGCCGAACTCCTCGGCCGCGCGGTCGATCAGCTCCCGGCAGGCGTCCTCCTCGCGGATGTCGCAGGCGACCGGGACCGCGCGCCGTCCGGCGTCGGTGACCAGCCGTGAGGTCTCCGCGGCCTCCGCGTCCTCTTCCGGCAGGTGGGTGAAGAGGACGTCGGCCCCCTCGCGCGCGAAGGCCAGGGCCACCGCGCGGCCGATGCCGGAGTCCCCGCCCGTGATCACGGTGTGCCTGCCCTCCAGCCTTCCGCTGCCGCGATAGGAGGACTCGCCGTGGTCGGGGCGGGGCTCCATCCGCTCGGTGGTCCCGGGATACGGCTGATCCTGCTGCGGGAACTTCGGCCGTGGATACTGCTCGCCAGGGTGAGGGGGCCGGCGGTCGGTCATGGGACGCTCCTGG
Organism: Streptomyces sp. JLBT605; assembly: GCF_058215555.1. Taxonomy (NCBI): domain Bacteria; kingdom Bacillati; phylum Actinomycetota; class Actinomycetes; order Kitasatosporales; family Streptomycetaceae; genus Streptomyces; species Streptomyces sp. JLBT605. The sequence continues at coordinate 182,541 of NZ_CM177087.1, read as the reverse complement.
GCGCGTGCTCGCGGGTCGTGATTCGGGCTCTCCGTACCCGAACGGGTTCTCCCGCGGCGCCGGACCAAACCAGCGCTCCGGTGCCCCCGGGCATCGGCCGTCCCGGGGGACTGGTGGGCGCAGCCGGGTGGCGAGCCCCCGCCACCGCGGCAGCGCTGACGGCTCTGCCCGTCTTTTCCGGTGAGGTGTCTGGTTCAGGAGGGTGATTGCGCCCGGCTCGGCTGTGATGGTCTGCGCGGTGGCGTCTGCTCGGAGTTATGAAAGGGGCGAGGCGCCCATGGGTGCGTGGTACGGCTGAAGGAGCACGGGATGCCGAAGGGCGTGTCCATCCATATCGGTGTGAACGAGATCGACCCGGGCAAGTACGGCACCAAGGGCGAGCTGAAGAACTGCGAGAACGACGCGAAAGCCATGGCGTCGCTCGCCGAGGCAGCGGGGTTCTCGGTCGCGTCCGTCCTGCTGAGCAAGGAAGCGACGAGTGAGAAGGTGACGGGTCTGCTGCGGCAGACCGCCGGGGGCCTGACGGCGGGGGACATGCTGCTGCTGACCTATGCCGGGCACGGCTCGCAGGTGCGGGACGGGAACGGTGACGAGCCGGACGCCAGGGACGAGACCTGGGTCCTGTATGACCGCCAGCTCGTCGATGACGAGCTGTACAACCTCTACTCGTCGTTCAACGCCGGCGTACGCATCCTCGTCCTGTCCGACAGCTGCCACAGCGGTACGGTTGCCCGCCAGATGCCTTTCGTCCTGGACGACTCCGAGCTGCGACGGGAGTTCGACACCAGCGAGCCCGCCGACGTGCGGCTGCGAGTGCGGGCCCTGCCGAGCGAAGCCCAGCTGTTCAACTACCAACGGGACCAGGAGCTGTACGACGGCATCCAGCGGGACCTGCCCGCAGGCGACCAGCAGGAGATCGGGGCCGACGTCCTGCTGATCTCCGGCTGCCAGGACAACCAGACGTCCAGCGACGGCAGCGGCGTCAATGGCCTGTTCACCGAGACGCTGCTCAAGACCTGGAAGAACGGCGGCTTCCAGGGCACGTACAACACCCTCTACCGCCACATCGTCGAGCAGATGCCGCCCTACCAGACCCCCAACCTGTACCGGACGGGCACCACCAACGGCGGCAGCTTCGCCGGCCAACGGCCCTTCACCATCTGACTGCGACCGGGTGTGCCGGGAGCCAGCCCGCGCGGACCACTCCGCAGAGCAGCCCGCCCTGCCGGCTCTCGGCCAGCAGCGCCGCGCCGGAGATCCCCGCGGTGCTGCGCGACCCCACCGAGTCCGCCTACCCGGCGTCAGTCGCCGTCGATGATCTGGTGCAGGTAGATGATCTTGGTGTCATCCCCGTCCGGGGCATCCGGGTTCTGGGCGTCGGACTGGAAGTAGAACTCGGGGGCCTTGGGGCCCTTGAGCTCGCCGTGGTCCTCCATCAGCACGAGCTGGTCGATGAACGCATCGGCGTCCGGCGTCTTGGTACCCAGCTTGCTCGCGAGCTCGCCGCCCACCACCACCTTGAGGTGGTCCGAGTCGACGAGTACGTTCATCGCGGCCCCGGTCGCGCTGGTCGGTACGAAGTTGGGGCCCATGTCGCCGCACTCGTACATGCCCAGGACGAGGCCCATCACCGGATAGGGGCTCTCGCCGCCCATGTTGACGGACTCGATCTTCCCGTAGGGGCCCTGACCGTCGTTGTCGCAGACCGACCCGGGCGGGGTCTGGCGGTCCGCGTGGTCCCAGTCGCTCTCCTCGGCACTGCCACTCGAACCGCCGTTGCCGCCACCGGAGTCGCCGCCGCCGGCCTTGGTCGGGGTGGCCGTGCCCGTCTTGTCCGGGGCGGGCTTCGAGGGCGCGTCCGTGGACTGGGACGCGCGCGTGGACGGGCTCGTCGTGCCGTCGGCCTTTCCGTCCCCCTCGCTGGACTCGCAGGCCGTGGTGGTCAGAGCCGCCGCGACGGCCACCCCCAGGGCGTACAGCTTCACACTCTTGCGCATCGCGCGCATCGACAGATCCCCCGTAGTTGTGCGCACGTGGTGATGCGCATGGTCAATGAAAACGTGCCCGGGAAGTCTGCCTACGGAGCCGAGCGTTCCGCGCCAGCCACGCCGGATCGTTACGGATCACGGACAATTACCCAGGGCTTGGCGCCGTGATCACGTGATCACCCGGACAACTCCTGGTCGCCGGCCGGTCGCACCGGCTCCACCTCGGCTGCCGCCCGCGGGCGCGGTGGCGGCTACGCCGAGTACGTCACCGCCCCACCCCGCCACCTGGCCCACAAGCCCGCGGCCCCCCTCACGCACTGCGAGGCCGCGGCGCTGCCGATGGCGGCGCTCGGCGCGTACGTCATCGGCACCGCGCGAGCGGCGAAGCACGCGTTCGTGCGCGGCTTCGGCGCGGACGAGATCATCGACTACGCCACCACCCGGGTCGGTGCGGCGGTACAAGACGTCGACGTGCTCTTCGGCCTGGTCGCAGGCGACGACGCGGCCCGTGCGGTGCAGAAGCTGCGGCCTGGCGGGATCCTGGTCAGCGCCACCCGCGCGGTGGCCGTACCGGGCCTGGCAGAGCGGGGCGTGCGCTTCGCCGGCCTCGGCGTCGAGCCCGACTACGCCTCGTTGGAGAAGCTCAACGCGCTCATCGTTCTTCGCCGCCGTCCTGCCCCAGTTCGTGGACCACGACGCCGGCCACATCCCGCTCCAGATGGCGATCCTCGGCCTGGTCCCGGCCGCCATCGGCCTGGTCTGCGACACCCTGTGGGGCCTGGGCGCCTCCGCGGCCCGCAGCTGGTTCGCCGGCTCGGACCGCCGCCTCTCGATGATCGGCGGCGCGGGCGGGGCCGCCCTGATCGGGCTGGGCATCACCATCGCCGCCACTCATCACTGACCCGGCTGTGCCCCGCGGGCTCCGGAGAGGACCGCCAACCCGCTTGTGTAAATCGGCATTTCATGGCTTATCCCAGAGGCCGATACCGTCCCGATTCATGGAGTGGAATTTTCAGACAGCCGAAGAGCTCGCGGCGGCCCTGCGTGCCGGTGAAGTGACATCGGTGGAAGTGACCGACGAGGCGATCGCCCGAATCGAGCGGGACGACAAGGCGCTCAACGCGATCTGTGTGCCGGATTTCGACCGTGCGCGGGCCGCCGCGCGCGGCGCCGACCAGGCGCGCGCCCGTGGTGAGGACCGGCCGCTGCTCGGCATTCCGGTGACGGTCAAAGAGTCCTACGACATCGCCGGGCTGCCCACGACCTGGGGCATTCCGCAACACCGGAACTACATCCCGGCCGAGGACGCGGTGCAGGTGTCGCGGTTGAAAGCCGCGGGCGCGGTGGTGCTCGGCAAGACCAATGTGCCCTTGGGGCTGCAAGATGTGCAGAGCTTCAACGAGATCTACGGCACCACCAACAACCCGTGGGACCACGCTCGCACGGCGGGTGGATCCTCCGGCGGATCAGCGGCGGCCCTGGCGTCCGGATTCGGCGCGCTGTCCATCGGATCCGATATCGCCGGTTCATTGCGCACCCCCGCACATTTCTGCGGTGTCTACGCACACAAGCCCACGCTCGGGCTGGCGGCGAACCGCGGAATGGTCCCGCCGCCCGGGCCGGCCCTGCCAATCGACGCTGACCTCGCCGTCGTCGGCCCGATGGCGCGGACTGCCCGCGACCTCACGCTCCTGCTCGACGTCATGGCCGGACCCGACCCGCTGACGTTCGGGATGGCGCACGACGTGAAGCTGCCGCCCGCGCGCCACGAGCGGCTCCGCGACTTCCGGGTCCTGGTCCTCGAGGAGCATCCGCTCATTCCGACCGGGTCCGCTGTGCTGGCGGGCGTGAACCGGGTGGCCGACGCGCTCCTCGACGGCGGTGCCCGCGTCGAGCGGCACAGTCCGCTGCTGCCCGATATGGCCGAAGCCGCCAAGCTCTACATGCAGTTGCTGGTTTCCGGCTCCGTTGTCCGTTTTCCCGTCGAGGCGTACGAGCAGTTGCGGACCCAGGCCGCCGGACTGAGCGCGGACGATCAGAGTCTCGATGCGGCGCGGCTGCGCGCCATGGTGTTCAGCCACCGCGAGTGGCTCGAGGCGAACAACCGTCGAGAGCTCCACCGCCACGGCTGGCGGCAGCTCTTCGCCGAGTTCGACGCCGTGCTGTGTCCGATCACCCCCACTCCCGCGTTCCCGCACGATCACATCCCCGATCTGAGGGAACGCCGGCTCGACATCGACGGCGTCGAGTATCCGTACCTCGACCAGCTTGTCTGGGCCGGTCTGGCCACCATGCCCGGTCTGCCCGCCACCGCCATACCCGCGGGCCGGTCCCCCGAGGGTCTGCCGGTGGGAGTGCAGCTCATCGGGCCGATGTTCGAGGACCGCACCCCGCTGCGGCTGGCCGAACTGCTCGAGCAGAAGATCGGCGGCTTCCAGGCACCGCAAGCACCGCGGTAGGGCGTACGACCTGGGTTTCCGTCCCCGATGCGGGGCGACACCGTCTTCGTATCCGACGATGCCACTGACCGGGTCGGGTGACCGCCCCGGTCTGCCGCCTTGCGCCGTCGCCGGGCGCTACGAGGCCCTGGTGCGGCACTCGGCCCGGCACCGGACTGGACACCTACCGATGTCACCCTCAGAGAGATCAACTCATTGTGCCAGCGTCGTAAGGCATCGATTCCAGGCCTTTGATATCGGCCTTTTTTGGCGGGACCAGGCGTGACCGGAAGGGCTCATTCCAGCCTGTGGTCGACAAGGCCCTTCATGATTCGACGAGCTGTACGACCAGAACCCGCACAAGCCGACCGAGCGGGCGAACATCATCGCCGACATCCCTACCTGGCGGAAGAAGGAGGGATTCGACTACGGCAACGGCGAGATGTATCGGTACATCACGCACGGCATCATCGCGTTCTTGACGTTCAGCGAGAAGGATTCCGGCGCGTTCGCCTCCGAGTGGGTCAGGGAGATGGATGCCATTCTCCCGGACGTGCTCATGGCCGCGCGCCTGTACGGGACCAAAACCATGATCGCGCTGGGCGGCGCGAACGACTACGCGTTCCTGGCCCTGATGACGGCGATCGGGAACGACCCGGCCTCCCCGAAGCTCGACCAGACCGTCCGCAACGTCGTGGACTACGTCACCCACAACAGCCTGGACGGCGTCGATCTCGACCTGGAGTGCTGGTGGGGCTGGCCCGGCGAGCAGGACCAGGGCGGCCGGACGAAGAGTGACGGGCCGCATCCCGCGGGGCGGGGTCTGACCCTCTTCGCCAGGAAGCTGAAGGAGGCCATGCCCGACAAGATCGTGTCGGCCGCCGTCTTCTGGAAGGAGGCCGCCAAGCGGACCCCGGCGCTCGTCGCGGGCCAGTACTTCGACCAGCCGACGAAAGTCGAGGACAAGGGAGTCGGCGGGCTCTGGGGCATCTTCGACGTCAGCAACGAGCCGAGCCCCGTTCCCGCGTTCACCGCGGCGGCCAAGGGCGACAACGACTGCATGTACTGCCTGGTCCACACCCTTCCGTCCCTGGACGGTCTGGACAACGTGAACGGTTCAACCTGACGAACACGATGGCCGTCGGTGAGAACGCGCCCTTCCTGTACTCGGTGATCACGAAGGACGACGACTCGGTCGACTTCCCCGAGGGCGTCGTCATGACCCTCAAGGACCCCGACGGGAACGCCTATGACAAGGACATCGACGAGGACGGCACATTCGTCAAGATGTCCGGCGACTCGGTCCGGTGCCTGATCGTCAAGGACCCGCGAGCCGGCGACTGGACCATGTCGATGAGCGTGGCCAGGGACGCCGAGTTCCGCTGCGAATGCATCACCGTTCCCAGCGCGGACGTCTTCGCCACCATGCTGGCAACCCGCCGGAAACTCCACGAATCGCAGGGCCTGGAGCCTCGGGACAGCGCCTGGATCGGCACCGCGGCGTGTGTGGTCCTTGGGGTCCTCGCCTATCTCTTCCCGCAGGTCACCCTCGTCGGCGTCCTGGTCGTTGCCGCCACCGGAGTCAGCCTTGTCGGATGATGGCTGCGAGCGGGGTGCTGGGCGCTGGGTCCGCCGACTCGGCTGCGGCACCCTGATCCACTGATCCGGAACTGGTCCAGTCTGCTGCGGGGGGAGCCGTGCCGGCACGGCTCCCCCCCGGCACAACATGACAAGGCATCCGGCTCGCGACGGCTCCCTCCCGGCTGTCAGTGGCGGGTGGAAAACTGCCCGGCGTGATCGAATCGAACCTGAAAGCGGACCTTCTCCGGTACCTGCAAGAAGCGCGCGATGCCCTGGTGTGGAAGCTCGATGGGCTTTCGGAGTACGACATCCGCCGTCCGCTGACCCCCACGGGCACGAACTTGTTGGGGCTGGTCAAGCATGTCGCCGGCGTGGAGCTGGCGTACTTCGGCGACACGTTCGGACGGCCGTTCTTCGATGAGGAGCCGCCGCCCTGGTGGTACACCGAGGAGCCGGAACCCAACTCGGACATGTGGGCCACTGCGGATGAATCACAGGAACAGATCGTTGGGCTGTATCGCCAGGCGTGGAAGCACTCCGACAGCACGATCGCGACCCTGGCGCTTGACGCGATCGGCCACGTCCCGTGGTGGCCGGAAGAACGTCGAGAGGTCACGCTGCACCACATCCTGGTGCGAGTGATCTCCGATACCCAGCGCCATGCCGGCCACGCCGACATCCTGCGAGAGCTCATCGATGGATCCGTCGGGCATGTGCAAGGCAAGGACAACCTGCCACCAGGGGATCAGGCGTGGTGGGAGGGCCACCGAAGCCGACTGGAGCGTGTGGCGCGGGAGGTCGACGGCTGATCTCGGCCTGCCGGTTCGGTGCGCAGGGCGCCCGGCCCCACATGGTGCACCTGGCACCTCGTTCTCCTGACGTGCGCCTACCGAAGCCCCGTGACCTGTTGGGGCCACCCGATGGGTCAGTGGGGGGAGTGGCGGCTGCCGTCCTCATGTGCTCGGGGGGCCGGGTGCGGGGATGGCGTCCAGGTGCCACCGGTATTCAGGTGACGCCGCAGGGCATTGGCGGTCCGGGCCAGCTGTTCGGCCAGGATCATGTCGTCGATGCCGTGGGCCAGGAGCAGCGGAAGGTAGTCGGCGCCGGTGAGCTCTCGGCCCGCCTCCCGCCGGCGACGCAGGCGTTCTTCGGCGAGGCCGATCACCGTGGCGTGTGATCCTGCGGGGGAGGTGGTGCCGTGGCGCGGCCGGAAGAGCATTGAGCAGCCCCCTGTTTCCCAAGACGTCGGGTGTGGGGGTGCCGATCACTGTGCTCGCCCGTCGGTTGAGCCGTCAAGAGGCGGGTACGGCTCTTCCGACCGTATGACGTGGCGTTGCGCTTCCACTGGTGCGCAGGATCCTGTATGATCTTGGATGTAACTCCGGCGCACGGCGCTGGAGGCACGCGTCTGTGGTCCAAGGAAAGACGCCCACCAACCGGTGGGAAATGTAGGTGCAAGGCCTGCCGGGCGCTCCATCAGCTGGGGCCCTGGACTCACCACGAGTCCAGGGCCCCAGCTTTTTCACACCCGATCCGGCCCCGCACCGCCCGGCGACGCCGTGTTCCACGTCGCACAGCTTTTCACGGCGGCGCCCCCTGCCCTGTTGGCGAGCTGATCACACATCACCCGAGCCGCAACTCTTGACAACTGATCATGTTCCTGACACCAGTGGGCACTGCACACTCCCACGAACGGCACCACACCTCGAAGGGGGCGATCAGCGCATGACCAAGCCTGAGAGCGCTGGATACGACTACGACGTCGTCATCAGCGGAGCCGGCCTCGCCGGCAGCGCCGCGGCGATCTTGCTCGCTCGACGCGGTGTTCGTGTCGCGCTCCTGGAACGCCGCTCGGACCCCGAGGCGTACAAGGTGCTGTGCACCCATTCCATCACGGCCAACGCCTACCCGGTGCTCGACGAACTCGGCCTCGTCCCCGCTCTCGAGAAGGCGGGGGCCGTCCGCAACGACGCCCGCTGGTACACCCGCTGGGGATGGATCGAGCCGAAGGCCGCGCCGGCGGGCCCCGAGCTACCGCACGCGTACAACGTTCGGCGCAGCACCCTCGACCCGTTGATCAGGTCGCATGCCGCAAAGAGCCCTGGCGTCGATCTGCTCCTCGGCCACCAGGTGACCGGGCTGGTCCGGGAAGCCGGGCGAACCGTGGGGGTGCGCGCGTCGACACCACAGGGCGAGCGTGAGATCCGGGCTCGCCTGGTGGTCGGCGCCGACGGCAAGGACTCGGCCGTGGCGAAGTTCGCCGGGGTGGCTGCCCGGCAGTACGAGAACGCGCGGTTCGGCTACCTCGCGCACTTCCGCAATCTTCCGCTGCACGGCGGGATCGGCCAGACCTGGTTCCTCGAGCCCGACATGGCGTACGCGTTTCCGAACGACGACGGGGTGACGGTCCTCGCGGTGCTCCCGGACAAGAAGCGGCTGCCGGCCTTCCGGGAAGACCTGGAGCGCAGCTTCCTCGAATTCGTCCGCGCCCTGCCCGAGGCACCGCCCATCGATTCCGCCGAGCGCGTCACGAAGATCATCGGCACTGTCAACTACCCGCTGCACAGCCGCAAGCCGACCGCGCCGGGCCTGGCGCTCATCGGAGACGCCGCCCTGACCGGCGACCCCCTCTGGGGGGTGGGGTGCGGGTGGGCTCTGCAGTCCGCGCGATGGTTGGCGGAGGCGGTCGCTTCCGCCGCAACCGGTCGGGGGGAACTCGACAGGTCGCTCATGGTGTACGCACGCAGACACCGGCGCCGGCTGCGCGGTCACCAGTACCTGGCCGCCGACTTCGCCAAGGCCCGTCCGTTCAACCCCCTGGAGCGGCTGATGTTCTCGGCGGCAGCGCGCGATGAGTCGGTGGCGCGGCACATGCATCTCTTCGCATCCCGCCTGATCGGTCCGCTGCGCTTCTTGAACCCGGTGGCAGTGGCCAGGGCTTCGGTCGTCAACATCAAGCACCGCGAAGCGGCTGTGCCACCCGCGCACCTGCCGCACACCTACACCTAGGCCCCCTGACTGCCCTGGTCGCGGAGTATCCCGGCCAGCAGTTCCGCGCAGGAGGCGCGGAGTTCGGCGCGAGTGGGAGCGGCCGCATGGAATTGCCCGGCCGTGCAGGAGAAAAGGACACCGTCGCACCAGGCGACCACGTCGAGGACGTGGCGTTCCGGCGCGTGGGACCCGGCCGCCGTGAGCATCGCCATCAGCGGTTCCCGGAATCCGCGGCCCGCCCGGTCGTAGATCTCCCGTAGCCCGGGTCTGCGGGTGGCCTCCAGGGCCAGCTCGTAACGGGCGATGAGCAGCTGCCGGTGCCGGGTGAGGTAGCGGTGCAGGGAGAGGGAGAGCGTGTCGGCGATTGCCTCCGCCCTGGCCCCCGGCAACTCTGCCGCTGCCCGAACCGCCCTGGCCTCCGGTAGCTCTCCCGCGGCCCGTGCCGCCGGCTCGTCCGGCAGCAGTACAGCCTTCTCTCGCTCGGTCAGGCGTCGCACCGCCGCCTCCAGCAGGGCGGCGCGGGTGCGCGCCAGATTGGAGGTGGAGCCCTGTGGCAGTCCGGCCGCCTCGTCAACAGCCCGATGGGTCAGGCCGCGCATGCCGCGCTCGGCGAGCAGGCGCAGCGCGGTGTCGGCGATGAGTTGATGGCGGGAGGCGGCCGCCGGGGCGTGATCATCTCGATGATCTCGGGCGTTCATGGGTGGTGAGCCTACTCGCTCCACTACGGGTGTAGTCTGTCGGCGTCTGGCGTCACTACATCTGTAGTGGAGCCGTGCGGGAACAGTTCTCGGAGCCGGGAGGCGGGCCATGCGGCAGCGCACTGCGATCGTGGTCGGTGGCGGTATCGGCGGGCTGACCGCCGCGGTGGCACTCGATCGCCGCGGCTGGTCGGTGACCGTCGTGGAGCGCGCCGCCGGGCTGGAGCCGGTCGGCGCGGGGATCGGGCTCGCGCCCAACGCCCAGCGGGCCCTGGACACCATCGATGTCGGTGACGCCGTACGGGCCATGGCCGCCTGGCAGATGAGTGGCGAGGTCCGCCTCGCCGGCGGCCGTCTGCTGGCCCGTACGGACAATGGAGCGGCCGTCCGGCGCTTCGGCGGTCCGGTCGTCGTCGCGCACCGTGCCGAGCTGGTCGCCATGCTCGCCGCCCGGCTGCCCGACGGCGCAGTGCGGACCGGAGCCACGGCGGCGCTCGTCGATGCCGGAGACCCGCGCTCCGAGACCCGCCTGGCGCGTGTACGGATCGCGGAAGCGGCCGGCGGCGAGGGCAGCGGCGCTGACGCGGGCAGCCACGATGGCGACGGTGCGGAGCTGACGGCGGACCTGGTCGTCGCAGCCGACGGCATTCACTCGGCAGTGCGCCGTGTGGTCTTCCCCGGCCTGCCGGCACCGCGTTACGCCGGCTTCACCGCCTGGCGCATGGTCGTGCCGGCGCCCGGCGGCCGGTTGGCGGCGCATGAGACCTGGGGCCCCGGCGGAGTGTGGGGCACCGTGCCGCTGCACGACGGGCGGGTCTACGCCTACGCCACCGCGGCCGTGCCGCCCGGCGGCCGGGCCGCCGACGGTGAACTGGCCGAGATGCGCCGCCGCTTCGGCGGCTGGCACGATCCGATCCCCGAGCTGCTCGCCACCGCCGACCCTGCTGCGGTGCTCCACAACGACGTGTACACCGCGGCCGCTCTCCCGCCCGCCTTCCACCACGGCCGCGTCGCCCTGCTCGGCGACGCCGTCCACCCCATGACCCCCAACCTCGGCCAGGGCGGTTGCCAGGCCATCGAGGACGCCATCGTGCTGGCACACGAGGCCACCTCGGGCGGCGACCTGGCCGCTGGGCTCGCCGCATACACCCGGCAACGGCTGCCGCGCACCAGGGAGGTGGTGCGCCGTTCCGAGCGGATCGGGCGACTCACCACCTGGCGCTCCCGACCCGCCTGCGCCCTGCGGGCCGCCGTGCTCTCCGCCCACGCCCGTCTCGCGCCGGAGCTGGCACTGCGCACCCTGGACGGCATCGCCGACTGGCGCCCGCCAACCGCCGCCTACGCCACCGGGGCGTAGACCACCACGGTGGCTGGGGGAGATCGCGAGGCGGAGGATGGGGATCCCCCGGACAGGGCCGGGGAGAGTCCACGCGCGGTTGCCGTGCGGTGCGCCGCCGAGCAGCGGTAGGTTCGGCGGCGCAAGCGGCGACGATCAAGGGGCGGACCGGCGACATGAAGATCACTTTGCGCGAGGTGCTGGACAGCGACGTGGCCGTCTTCTGGGCGCACATGAGCGAACAGACGGCACAGCGGATGGCCGCGGTCACGCGCAAGTACCACTACGACCGGAGCCTGTTCGACGCGCATTGGGCGAAGGTGCGTTCCGACTCCGGAGTCACGGTGCGGACCGTGCTGGCGGACGAGGCGGTGGCCGGGCACGCAGCGGTGTTCGGGCCGTCCGGCGAGCGCGAGGTCACCTATTGGATCGCTTCCGCGTACTGGGGGCGCGGGGTTGCCAGTGCGGCGCTGAGGGAGCTCATCGCTCTGGAGCCGGCGCGGCCGCTGCACGCCCACGCGGCGGCGGACAACGCCGGCTCGCTTCGGGTGCTGGAGAGGTGCGGCTTCACCATCACCGGTCGCGGCCGGATTTTCGCGCAGGCGCGTGGCGAGGAGATCGACGAGCTGGCGCTGACCCTGGAGTGAGGTCACGGCGCTCGCGCGTTTTCGGCAGACCGGCCGACCAGCAGCGGCGCCGGGCCCCGAGGATCAGCCTCAGCCCTCACCTTTAGCGCGGACCCGACCATGCGGTAATCCGTTTGGGTGGCAGCACTTCCCGGCTCTTCAAGAAATGGTCGGCATATACGACTCTTGCAGTGACCAGAGGAACCACGCGCGCAGGCATCCGGGGGGACTGTCATGCACTCACTGAGGAACGTCGTACGGACGGCCGTGACCATCAGCGCCGCTCTCGTGCTGTTCACCGGGTTGTCCACACGTGCCCAGGCGGCCACCGGGGACTTCGCCTACGTCAATGTGAATGGGGACGACTTCACGCTGCACAACCCCCAGAACGGCGAGTGCTTCTTGTTGGTCAGCGGGGCCAGGAGCGCTGCCAACCACACGAACACCAAAGCGACGGTGTTCGCCGAGCACGGTTGCGAGGGATCGCGACTGACAATGCAGCCGAACACATCGGTGGACTTGAGCGGCGCTCCGCACAGCGTGATGTTCGGCTGAGCGGCCACGCCGTCGGCGGTGGTCTCCTGGATGAGCCAACCGGCCGTGGGCGGCACGGCCCAGGAGCCACCACCGGGCCAATCCGCCCGCCGGGGGATGGGGCTACTCGACGGCGATGTCCTCGTAGGTGATGGTCACCTTCTCTGTCGCGGGCCCGGCGTCCGAGACCTCCAGCGACGCTGCTTCCCAGCGCGATGCCCAGGCGTTGCTGAGGTGGATGCGGCGCACGGTCTGCTTCCTGGCGTCCGTCAGAGCGATCGTGAGGTTCTGGCGTGTCGCGTCGAGGTCGGCGTTGACGAGGGTGGCTTTGATCCAGTCGCTGAAGGCGGCGCTCCTGTCCATGCCTCGGGTGATGGTGATCTCACCCGAGGTACGGGTACCAGGCTGTTTGCGGACCAGGAATTCTCCGGTCGGAGAGACCTGGCGGACCTCCACCACGTCCTGCTCCAGCCGGAGGCCCGAGACGCTCTGGACGGTCTCCACCTGGAACCTGCCGAGTTCGATGGCGAAGATGCTGTCGCTGAAGGTGTCACCGGTCAACACGGTTGTCTCCTGTGGCTCGTCACGCGGTACGGCCGGGCTGGCCGGCGATCCGGGATGATCGCCTCCGTCGTGCCGGTGCCTCTACCCAGCAGCACAGGTACCCACGCCGCTCGCGGCAGTCCCACCCCCATGTGGGTGACTACCCCTGTGAGGCAGACACGGGCCCCACACCAGTGGTCCGGGGCCCGTGCCGTCTCTACCTCTGCCCGCTGTTCACGCCTGACGCAGTGCGGAGCGGCCCGCGAAGCGCGCCGAGTCGCCCAACTCCTCTTCGATCCGGATCAGTTGGTTGTACTTCGCCGTGCGGTCGGAGCGGGAGAGCGAGCCGGTCTTGATCTGGCCGCAGCCGGTCGCCACCGCCAGATCCGCGATCGTGGTGTCCTCCGTCTCGCCCGAGCGGTGCGACATGACAGCCGTCCAGCCCGCCTGGTGAGCCGTGGCCACCGCGGCCAGCGCCTCGGTCAGGGTGCCGATCTGATTGACCTTGACCAGGACCGAGTTGCCGACGCCGGTGCGGATGCCCTCGCGCAGCAGCGTCTCGTTGGTGCAGAACACGTCGTCGCCGGTGAGCTGGCAGCGGTCGCCGACGCGGGCGGTCAGCTCGCGCCAGCCGTCCAGGTCGTTCTCCGCCATCGGGTCCTCGATGGAGACGACCGGGTAGGCGTCGATGAGCTTGGCCAGGTAGTCGGCGTGCTCGGAGGGCGTGCGGCGCACCCCCTCGCCCGCGTAGTCGTACACCCCGTCGCGGAAGAACTCCGACGACGCCGGGTCCATGACCAGGCCGATGTCCGTGCCGGGGCGGTAGCCGGTGCGCTCGATGGCGGTCATCACGAAGTCGAGCGCCTCCTCGGCGGTACGCAGCGCCGGCGCGAAGCCGCCCTCGTCGCCGACGCCCGTGGAGTGCCCGGCGGCCAGCAGATCGCGGCGCAGGGTGTGGAAGACCTCGCTGCCCATGCGGACGGCTTCCGCGAACGTGTCCGCGCCTACGGGCGCGATCATGAACTCCTGGAAGTCCAGCGGATTGTCGGCGTGGGCCCCGCCGTTGACGATGTTCATCATCGGCAGCGGCAGGAGGTGGGCGTCGGCGCCGCCGAGGTAGCGGTAGAGGGGCTGGCGGTGGGCCGCCGCGGCGGCCTTGGCGGTGGCGAGGGAGACGCCGAGGATCGCGTTTGCGCCGAGCCGAGACTTCGTGGGGGTGCCGTCGAGGGCGACCAGCTCGGCGTCGAGGCCCGCCTGGTCCGCCGCGTCCCGGCCGCGCACGGACGCCGCGATCTCCCCGTTGACGTGGGCCACCGCGCGGTCGACGCCCTTGCCGTGCCAGCGCGCGGAGTCTTTGTCGCGCAGTTCCACGGCCTCCCGGGCGCCGGTGGAGGCGCCGGAGGGGACAGCCGCCCGCCCCAGGGACCCGTCCGCCAGGACGACGTCGACCTCGACCGTGGGGTTGCCGCGGCTGTCGATGATCCGGCGGGCGGTGACGGTCTCGATGGCGGCGTTGACGGTTCCGGTTGCCGCTGCGGACATGGGAGGTCCTTCCCGTTGTGGTGTGCCGTGGCCCCGGCTGCGACAACGCTGGCGCTGAGCCCGGCAAGACCAAACCCTACAGCAATGCTGCTCAGTTTTGCTGTACAGCCTTGCTGTGCAGTGTTGCTGCGCAGTATTGCTGTGCAGGTCAGGTGCACAGCTTTGCTGGTCAACGCGGTAAAGTGCCTTATGCCCACCTCGGAAGCCGCCGCCATCGCCGCCGAACTGCGCACCGCGATGGGCAAGCTCACCCGGCGCGTCAAGCACGAGGACCGCATCCCGCTGGGCCAGGCCGCCGTACTCGGTGCGCTCGACCGCAACGGCGCCATGACCACCAGCGACCTCGCCGCCGATCAGCGCGTACGCCCCCAGTCGATGGCCCGGGCGGTGGGGCTGCTCATGGAACAGAACCTGGTCACGCGCCGGGCGCACCCCACGGACGGGCGGAAGTCGCTGGTCGAGCTGTCGGACGCGGGCCGGGCCGCGCTCGAAGCGGAGCGCGGACGCAGGGCCGGCTGGCTCGCGCAGGCCATCGAGGCCGAACTCACGGATGAGGAGCGGTCGTTGCTGGCACGGAGCACCGCCCTGCTGGAGCGGCTCGCCACACGCTAGCCCCCGACAGGCACCGTTCGCCCCGTCGCGACGCTGAGCTCATGCCGCCGGTCTGCCTGCCGACGCCGGCCAGGAGGCGTAGGCCACGACCCGGGCGCGGCCGCCCCAGCTGCTTGCCCGGGGCGCGGGCCCCGGCCTGCTCTCACACCGAGTCGCCACCGCCGCAGACAGCCCGAGCCACATCGGCGGTTCGACTCGAATGGATGGTCAGCTCGATGAGGGTGCCGGGGTCACGATGTCATCGGCCTTGGCCGTGAAGTTGACCTCGGAGCCATCGACCGACTTCACGGTGACCGTCACTCCCACGGTGCTGTCATCGTCCGCCGTGAGCGTGCACCGGGTGGTGGTGCCGACCTTGCCGACGAGATCCTCGGGGCATGTGATCTGCGGCTTCGGCAGGTTCTTTTCGGCGGCCAGCGCCTCGGCGACCTTGGTGGCCAGCTTGTCCGCGGACAGTTTCGGTGTGCTCGACGAGGAGCAGCCCACGAGCAAGGCGCCGGCAGCGGCGGTTGCGAGTATCGAAGCTGCTGCGGACAGCCGGGGTGTGGCCATGGTCGGACTCCGGTCCAGGTGATCAAGGTAGGGGGGACCTGGGCAGCATACCCGCAGCTCTGACGCGGACATGATCAACTTCGCTGTCGGTCCGTGGTCACGGTCAGCGGCCCCGCTGCCGCGGGACGCGGAACACCTGTCTGCCGCGCGGACGGCCAGGCCCCCGGCGCCTGAGGGGCGAAACGTCTAGGAGCCTTCGCCGACGTCCAGTGCCGTGCCGTAGAGGCGGGACACCTTGAGACGGAGGACAACGCGCCGTTCGGCGACGGCCTCCGCGAGAAAGGCGTCCTCGTCCAGCGGTGCTCCGCCCGCGGCCGCCATGGCGAGCAGTTCGCGGCCGACCGCGTCGCCGGGGACGGTGGTCGGAGGCGACACCTCCACCTCGCCCTCGGCAACCGCGTAGGCCCACACGTCGCGGCTGACGTGCAGCGCGGCATGCGGATCGGCGCGCAGATGGCGGGGCTTGAGGCGGTCCTGCGTGGTGGAGATCCGCACCATCCGCTCCGCCGGGTCCCAGCGGTACAGGATGGTCGCGAGGTGCGGGTGGCCGGTCTTGCGGACGCTGGCGAGCACTCCGAACTGCTGCTCCCGAAGGATGGTGTCGAGTTCGGTCTCGGTGAGGACGCGAGGGCCTGGGCCGGGCATGGTGTTCCCTTTCGGTTGTCGCGGGGTTGGGGTGGTGTGGTGCGGGCGGCGCCGGGTCAGGCGGCCGGAACCGCGGCCGGTTCGGACCGCTGACCGGACTCCTGCGCGGCCGCGGGCTCCGGCGCCGTGGCTACGTTCGACGCCGCCGGCCGCCGCAGCAGGACGGTGGCTGCCAGGAGTGCCAGGACGAGCAGTCCCGTGCCGGCGGCGAAGGCGACGTGGTACCCGGCGGTGAGGGCTTCGGAACGGGGCCTGCCCTGCTGTATGAGGGAGTCGGTGCGGGTGGCCGCCACGGTGGACAGCACCGCGACGCCGAGCGCCGAACCGAGCTGCTGGGTGGTGTTGAACAGGCCCGACGCGAGTCCGGCGTCCCGGGAGTCGATGCCCGACATGCCCAGGGCGGTGAGCGCGGGCAGGGCGAGACCGAAGCCGGACGCGAGCAGCATCACGGGCAGTACATCGGTGACGTAGTTCGCGTGCACCGGCAGCCGGGTGAGCAGGGCGAGGGCCCCGATCAGCGGGATGAGGGCCGCACGCAGCACGGCGCGCTCGCCGCGGCGGGCGATCAGTCGGGCCGAGACGCCCAGCGAGACGGCGCCGATGGCCAGGGCGGCGGGGAGCATCGCCAGCCCGGTCTGGGCGGCGTCGTAGTGGAGTACGCCTTGCAGGTAGAGCGCCACCAGCACTTGGAAGGCGAAGAGGGCGGCGACCATGAGCATTTGGACGAGATTGGCGGCGACCACGGTGCGCGAGCGCAGCATGCGCAGGGGCAGCAGCGGTGAGCGGGCCCGGGACTGGCGCAGGAAGAAGGCCGCGATCAGCGCCGCACCGGCGGAGGCGGGAACCAGTGTCTGCGCTGAAAGCCAGCCGTGGGCCGCGGTGTTGACGATGCCGTACAGCGCCGCCATGAGGCCGGCGGTGATCAGGAGCGCGCCCCAGGCGTCGGCCCCGGCCCGCAATCCGAGACCTCGGTCCGCGGGCAGCGCGGGTCCTGCCAGGGCGAGGACGGCGGCGCCGATGGGCAGGTTGATCAGGAAGATCCAGTGCCAGTCCAGCGCGTCGGTCAGTACGCCGCCGAGCACCTGGCCGATCGAGGCCCCGGCGGCGCCGGTGAAACTGAACACCGCGATGGCATGGGCCCGTTCGCGTCCCTCGGCATACAGGGTGGCGAGGATGCCCAGGCCCACGGCCGCCGTCATGGCGCTGCCGACGCCCTGCAGGAATCGGGCGGCGAGCAGTACGGCGGGGTCGGAGGCGAGCCCGGCCAGGAGCGAGGAGGCGGTGAAGACGGCCGTGCCGGCGACGAACATCCGCTTGCGGCCGAGCAGGTCGCCGAGCCGCCCGGCGAGGAGCAGCAGGCTGCCGAAGGCAACGAGATAGGCATTGACGACCCAGCTCAGCCCCTCGGGACTGAAGCCGAGATCGTGCTGCATGGCCGGCATGGCCACGGTGACGATGGAGCCGTCCAACACGATCATCAGCGTGCTCGCGGCGATGACGCCGAGGGCGAGGCCGCGACGCGGTGGAGGCGGAGACATATGACGCGGAGACACATAACGGGGCGTGGGCACGGTGGCCCTCCTGTCGCGATGCGTACGGAAGACGAGCCGATCGGCGCGATAGAAGGACCGTAGCAGATAGTTCCGTTGCAGACTATATTTCTCGGACCGAACCGTGGATTACGCTGAACACATGACCGCCATGTCACCAGCCCCCACGCGTACCCAGCCGGACGTCTCCTACCTGCTGGACCACACCGGATACGTGCTGCGCACCCAGATGGCGGCGGAGCTCGCCAAGATCGGGCTCACCGCCCGCATGCACTGCGTCCTGGTGCACGCGCTGGAGGAGGAACGCACCCAGATCCAGCTCGCCGAGATCGGCGACATGGACAAGACCACGATGGTGGTGACCGTCGACGCCCTGGAGAAGGCCGGCCTCGCCGAGCGCCGCCCCTCCAGCAGAGACCGGCGGGCTCGGATCATCGCTGTGACCCAGGAGGGTGCACGCACCGCCGAGCGCAGCCAGCGCATCGTGGACGCGGTGCACGAAAGGGTCCTCGCCGCGCTTCCGGAAGAGGACCGCGAGACGTTCCTGCGCCTGCTGACCCACCTGGCCAAGGGTCACCTGAGCAGCCCCGACCCCAGCCCCAGCCCCGCCGCCCGACGGGTCCGCCAGCGCAGCTAGCCCCGTCTCAACGCCGCCGACGCCGCCGCGTCATGTCCGGCAGCCGGAACCAGACCGTCCTCGACATGCCGCCCGCCGAAGCGGAGGGTCTTCACCCGCCCCGCGCCGAAATCCGCGAAGGCACCGGCAATAGCCGATCCCGGCCCCCTCGGGCTGCGACAGTCTCCGCGGCAAGGCGGCCACCGCGCAGGCCGAACGGCAGGGGGTCTGACGCTACCTGGCACGATGCGATCATGACGCAGGACATACAAGCCCAGGGAGAGGCGCTCGTCGCCGCCGCCCGTGCGGGCGACTCCAAGACCGCCCGCCGGCACACCGACTTCTTCGTGCTGCGCAAGCTCGTGGACGAAGGCATTCCGTACTGGGAGCAGGCAGTGGCGGCCGGCGACGCCTTCTCGCATTACACCCTTGCCCGGTACCGGAAGATCCGGGGCGATCGGCAGGCCGCCGACGCGCTCTACCGCGCTGTCGCCGACCGCCACGCCGGATGCGCCTACGGACTCGGCGTGCTGCTCCGCGAGGATGGTGATCCGGAGGCCGCCGAGTGGTTCCGCCGAGGCTGGGAGGGAGGGCGCAACCTCGACTGCAAGATCGAGCTCGGCAAGCTGCTCGCGGCCGAGGGGCGACTCGACGAGGCGCCGAAGTTCCTGATGAGCGACGTCGATCTGGGCGACATCGCGGTGTTCCGCTGGGTGCAGCTCTTCGAGTCGATCCGCGAGGACTTCGACCGCGTCGCGGCGGGACTCGACGCCGCCGAGGCCGCCGGGGACGCGGACGCCGCCGCCGAGGCGCTGCGCCCGCTCTTCGCCTTGGAAAAGCACTTCCGCGACTACCCGGGCCTGACGACCGAGGCCGCCGGTTACTACCGCAGGGCCTCCGCGCTCAGCGCCTCCGCCCGCGTGGACCACGCCGTGTTCCTGACGGAGACCGGCGGCGAGACGTCCTGGCCCGAGGCCCGCGGCCTGCTGCTCCAGGCCCACGACGAGGGCTATGAAGGCGCCGCGTACGTACTCGGTGTCCTGCACGAGCAGCGCGGCGACCTCGGCGACGCCGAGCACTGGTACGGCCTCGCGGCCGCACGCGGGCATCAGCCGGCTCAGTGGAACCTCGGGCTCCTCTGCAAGCGGCAGCGGCGGTACGAGGAGGCCGAACGCTGGTTCCGGGAGGTCGGCGAGGACGACGAGGACGTCGTCGAGCAGCTCGACCGGATCGCCGCGATCCGATCGGGCGGCGCCGTCGGCCCCGGCAAGGACCTGCGCCGACTGCCCGGGCTGCGTGAGCGAGCCGAGGCGGGCGACGTGCACGCCTCGTACGCGTACGCAAGGATTCTCGGCGACTGGGCCGGCGCGGACGACCGCCACCTGGTCCGCTGGATCGAACCCGCCGCGCTGGCCGGGGACCCGCAGGCGGCGTACGACCTCGCGGAGCTGTATGGCGCTCTGCGCAGGCCCACGCTGCGCGACCAGTGGTACCGGACAGCCGCCGAGGCGGGCCACCACGACGCGTGCAACCAGATGGGGTGGCTCTCCGAGTACCACCGGGACTACCAGGAGGCCGAGCGCTGGTACGTGCGCGCGGCCGGCGACGAGTCCCCGCTGAACGCCATGCTCGCGGGCAAACTGAAGGCCCAGCGCGGCGCTTACGCCGAGGCGGAACCGTTTCTCCGCACGGCCTGGGAAGAAGGCGGCGACTTCGCCTACAGGACGGAGGCCGCCGGGTACTACGGACTGGTCCTGCACCGGCTGGGTCGCCTCGCGGAAGCCATCGAGCCGCTGCGGGCCGCCGCCGCACGCTGGGATGACGACGTGCGCGCCCGCTACAGCCGGGACGACCTGGACGTACTGTCCCGGATGGCCGACCCGGAGAAGGAGCTGGCGGAGGTGGAGGCGGCGCTGACGGCGTGACACCGCTGGTCGGAGGGCCTGCGAGCATGCGGCGGGCGACGATCGGAGCGGCCGCCGCCAAGCCGACGACGCCCAGGAAGCGCTCACGGTTGTGCTTGCAGCGCCGGCGCGGGCGGCGGCCGGCCGGCTAGGACACTGTCCACTCGACGACCCATCGGCGGCGGCCGGGCCCGGGCGGAGGATCGCCAGATCACCCTGCTTGTTCCACCGCAGAGGAACGCCCGCGCCGCCGCCGGGTGGCTGATGGTGAACCGCGTCCGGCACACCCTCGAACGGCTCGTCAGACCGCCGGCGGCCCCGCCTCGATGCGGCGCAGCACCGGGGCCAGGCGGTCCAGGTCGGGGCCGGTCTGGATCTGCCGCTCGTCCCACCAGGTGGCGCCGGCGTCGTGCAGCGGCCCGACCACGTCCTTGGCCTTGGCCGCGTGCAGGGGCGTGGCACCGCCGAGCACGAACTCGAAGGGGCGCTCGGCCCCGGCCGCACGGTGCTTGCGGACATAGCCGACCAGTTCCCGTACCTCCGCCACATCTGGCACGTGCCCATGCCGGGCCGTCTCGAAGAGTGGCACCGCGCCGTCCCACCGCGCTGCCCGCCGCATGGGCGGACGACGCGGCCAGAACCCGCCGATCCACACCGGAGGCCTGGGCCGCTGCACGCTGGCCGGCAGCAGCGTCACGTCCCGGGCCTCGTAGTGACGGCCGTGGTGGTTCACCGGCTCGCCGGACCAGAATCGCGCCAACAGCTCCAGTCCCTCGTCCAGCCGCTCGGCAAGGAGACGTGGCTCGGCCGTGTCGCCGAAGCTGTGGTACTCGTCCTGGACCGGACCGCCCAGACCCGCGGCGAAGATCACCCGGCCTCCGCTGAGGTGGTCCAGGGTGGCCACCTGCCGGGCCAGTTGCTGCGGACGGTAGCGGGGGACCGGCGTCAGCAGGGTGCCGAGTCGTATCCGGGAGGTCGCCAGCGCGGCCGCGGTCAGCAGCATCCAGGGATCTCCGAAGGGACGCGCTTGGTGCTGTCGGTGGAGGACATGGTCCCAGACGAAGAGCCCGTCCCAGCCGGCCTGTTCGGCGGCGACCGCTGCCGTCGCGACGTTACGAGGGTCGGCGAAGTCACCGAAGTTGGGGATGTTGATGGAGAAGCGCATCCGAGCAGGATGCGTGGCCGGTCACGACGGGGCAATCGGGTTTCGGAACCAGCCGGACCCGCCGCCGCCCGGGCCACAGGCGTGAGGCGGCACGGCCTGGTCAGTACAGGGCCTCGCCCATCGGGGAGTCGTCGCCGACGATGTAGGCGCGGATCGATGCCAGGTACGCGTCGCGGCCGACCCGGCCGTCGCCGTCGGCGTCCAGCGCGTCGAACGCGGCGGCGGCGTTCTCCGGCGAGTTGTTCAGTGCGGTGCGCAGTGTCGTGAACTCGGCTCTGTCCAGGGCGCCGTCGGCGTCGGCGTCGGCGAGGTCGAAGAGCGCGCCGAGCGCGAACCGGCAGACGTTGTCGAACTTGTCGGCGCCCACCCACGCGTTGTACTCGTCGAAGGTCAGCTTCCCGTCATTGTCGGCGTCCATCGCGCCCCAGGCTTTGATGCCTTCCGCTCGGGCGGTGATGACGAGCGGGTCGTCCTCTGTGCGCCCGGTGGCCAGGACGGTCCGGTCGATGCGGGAGAGGTAGTCGTGCCGGGTGATGACCTGGTCCCCGTCGGCGTCCATCATGGCGAACACGCGCACCCTCGCGGTGGTGGCGGCTGTGGCGGTCGTAGGGCTCACTGGTCTCCTCCTGCTCGGTTCATGCTTCTGCCCGGTGAGGGCTCGTCCGGCGGGTTGGTCAGGTGCTTGCAAGGTCAGCGAACTCGATGGAGGGGCATGTGGTGAGCAGACGCGGTATGACGGTGGCGCCCAGAGCCCTGGCGCTGGCGGTCTCCCAACACGCGTGAGTCCGCTACATCTGTACCACCGGCCTGGGCTCACCGACCGCGATCGGAGAGACATCACCCAGAGGGATGACACGGCTCGCGTCGGGAGGAGTAGTGGGGTCCTGGTGGCGTTCCCGCGTTGTGCCGTGCAGGCGTCTGTCACCAGGTGGGGGATTCCAGCATGCTGTCGAAGAGGACGCCGCTTCCTCGAGTACGTGGCTGGGCCCGGGGCGGCGCAGCCCCCGACTCAGTCAGCCGCTTCGACGTAAGACGCCAGGTTGGCCAGCGAGGAGGCGATCCCGGCCTCGTGGACCGCTTGGTCGATGCCGGGTGGCACGTCCGTGGCGGTGACGGTCACCTCGGTCCCCGCACGGGTGGCAGCGAGGTGCCAGGTCATCGTCATGGTGCCCGCGTACGACGGGTCGTCAGTCTCGAAGACGACGCGCTGCACCACGCGCTCCGGTGGCACCAGGGCGGCAAACCCCACGTCGACGACATCTGTCGCATCGGACGTCTTGCCGGGGCTGTCAGCGGGGTCGAGGTAGGTGAGGACCATCCGGAACAATTTCTACGCCGCGTACCCTCGGCTCCGTGCCCCGTCACCCGAAGAAGCCCCGCCGCCTGGTCGCCGACGGGCGGGCGTACTTGTGGACGCTCCGCCACAGCCACCGCGTGCTGGACGGCGGCCGGTCCGCGGACTGCCGCCAGACCCTGACGCTGTACCCGCAACCGGCCGGCACCGGCGGCCCGCTGCGGATCGTCTTCGCCGACGGGCCGGGCCGGTACGTCCCAGGCGGGTTCCCCCTGGGTTCCGGCGACGTGGGATACGTCCGGGGCGCGTCCTTGAACCTGCACGAACCGGGTGCCGTCCGGGCCCTGCTCGACGCGGCGTCGGCCCGTGGATGGCGGCCGGGGGAGCCGGGGGCGGAGGAGATCGACGGCTGGCCCCTGCTGGAGGCCGCGGCCGCCGCGCGCGCCGGGGCCGTCGGCCCCAACGGGGTATGCGACAAGGGCGGCTGCTGACCCGCCGTCCTCGCGGTCCCGGCGCGCACGTCCCGGGCGAGCCCGGGTAGCCGCGCGCACCCGCGACACCTCACCCGGCCGGTCTGATGAGCGAGCACTTTCCGTGATTATCTGCCACTTTACGTCACGTAAGGTGTCGGAAAATCAGGAGGACACATGAACGGGCTTCGTATCCCGAAGTGCCGGATGGCCCCGGTGGCCGCGATCGCCAAGGGCACCACGGTGGCTGCTCTCACGCTCTCTCTGGTCACCATCGGCGGCGGTCTCGAGGCGAGCGCGGCCGCCGACCGCGGTGGCGGCAAGGCGTCCAGCGCACTGCAGTTCCACGACCAGATGCGCAAGCTGTGGGTGGACCACATCGTCTACACCCGGCTGACCATCGTGAGTTTCGCCGCGAGCCTGCCCGACCTTCAGGTGACCGAGGGGCGGTTGCTGCGCAACCAGTCCGACATCGGCAACGCCTTCCGGCCGTACTTCGGCAACGAGGCGGCCGACGAGCTCACCGAGCTGCTGAGGGTGCACATCCTCACCGCGGTCGACATCCTGGAGGCGGCGAAGGCGGGCGACACCGACAAGCTCAACGCCGCCGTGGCCGCCTGGTACGCCAACGCCGACGAGATCGCCGACTTCCTGCACAGGCTCAACCCCAGGCAGTGGCCGCGGGACGAGCTCCGCCACATGATGAAGGAACACCTCGACCTGACCCTCGAGGAGGCGACCGACCGCCTCGAGGGCCGCTTCGCCGAGGACATCGCCGACTTCGACCAGATCCACACGCAGATCCTCGGCATGGCCGACACGCTGTCCTGCGGGATCATCGGCAGGTTCCCCAACCGCTTCAGCTCCCCGAAGCAGGTCACCTGCGCCACGCACGTACGCCGGTAGCAGCTCACCTACCGCTGGGCCGCCGCCGGGGCGGGCGCCGGCGGCTCCGCGGGGCGCCCGACACCTGGCGCGCGAGACGCCACGGATCCCTGGATCACGCGGGGCTGTAGCCCCGCGTTGTGACGTGGTCGTGGATGAGGTGGCCGAAGGCGCGGGCGGCGGCGGACTGGTAGGCGTCCTGGCGGGTGAGCAGGGTGACGGTGCGGGCGGGCAGGGGCGGGTCGAGGGGGATGGGGGTGAGGTGCGGGTGGTCGTGGGTGATCGCGTCGGGCAGGACGGTGGCCAGGCCGGTGCGCTGGACGATCTCGATGAGGGCCTGGATGGAGTTGGCCTCCACGGCGATGCGCGGATGGACGCGGTGACGGGTGAGGTAGGCGTCGATGTGGCCCCGGGTGGCGAAATCGCCGCTGAGTAGGGCCAGCTGCCGGCGATCGAGGTCCTGGACCGGCAGGGGCTGGTGGTCGGTGGTGGCCGGTGGCGGGGTGTGCCGTGCCGCGGTGACCAGGCTGAGGGTCTCGGTGAACAGCGGCGTGGCGGCGATGCCGGAGAGGTGGGGGCCGGCGAAGGCGATGCCGAGGTCGATCTCGTCGGCGGCCAGGCCGGCCTCGATGCGATCCTGGGTCGCTTCGGTGACGGTCAGGGTGAGGCCGGGGTGGCGGGCGTGGAGCTCGGCGATGGCCGGGCCGACGAGGTAGGCGGTGAACGTCGGCGTGACCGCGAGGCGGAGGTGGCCGCGGGAGAGGTCCTGCACGTCGTGGACGGCCCGTTCGGCGGCGGCCAGGTCGCGCAGCGCCCGCCGGGCGTGCTCGACGTAGACCTGGCCGGCGTCGGTGGGCCGTACGGTGCGGCCGGTGCGGTCGAGCAACTGCACGCCCAGCGCGCGCTCCAGCTGTTTGATCTGCTGGGAGAGGGTGGGCTGGGAGATGTGCAGCTCTTCGGCGGCGCGGGTGAAGTTCCCGTGGTCGGCCACGGCGAGCAGGTAGCGCAGGTGACGGAGTTCCAGGGCAGCCATAAGAGGAACTATAGATGTGGTCTATGGAAGTCATGGCCAGCAACTCTTGGACACTATAAGTCCAGGTCGTGCATGGTGGATCTCGCCGGCCCCCAGGGGCCCGACGGCTACCGAAGGGAGTGACCCATGCAGGACCTCACCGAGGGCGTCGCACGGTTCCAGCGCGACGTCTTCCCGGCCAAGGCGGACCTCTTCGCCCACCTCTCCGCGCATCACACGCCGCACACGCTGTTCATCGGCTGCTCGGACGCGCGCGTCGTACCGGAGCTGATCACCCAGGGCGAGCCGGGCGAGCTCTTCGTCATACGCACCGCCGGAAACCTCGTCCCCGCCTACGCCCCCGGCGCCAACGGGGTGACGGCCAGCATCGAGTACGCCGTCGCCGTACTCGGCGTGACCGACATCGTGGTGTGCGGGCACTCCGCCTGCGGCGCGATGACCGCCTTGGCCGAAGACCACGACCTGTCCGGCGCACCGGTGGTCGCCCAATGGCTACGGCACGCGGACGCCGCCGTGGCCCGCACCGCCGACCTGGCGGCCGGCCCACGGAAGGTCGGCGCCCTGGTCCGCCAGAACGTGTACGCACAGCTGACGAACCTGACCACCCACCCCTCCGTCGCCCGGGCGCTGGCGGAGAAGAACGTGACGCTGCACGGCTGGGTCTTCGACATCGCCACCGGGCACATCGAAGCCCTCGACCTCACCGGCGCGGGTATCGCCCTCGCGTCCTGATCCAGGCCCGGCCCACAACCCGCGCGCCGGCCCCGACGCCGAGGCGCTGACGCGGTCGTGCCGCGAAGCGCGGCACGCCGGGACCACCCCACCCACACCAACCCGCCGCTCCCGCCCCTTCCCGCGCGGACCGGCATTCCCAGAAAAGGAGCCCCTCTCATGGCGCACGCCCACTTCGACCCCGCCGCCCGCCAGGCCCTGGCCGCCCAGGCCGTGGAGGCCAAGGTCCGCAAGGACCTGTCCTGGCAGCAGATCGCGGACGCCTCCGGTCTCTCGGTCGCCTTCACCACCGCCGCCGTCCTCGGCCAGCATGCGCTGCTGCCGGCCTCCGCCGAGGCCGTGGCCGAGCTGCTGGGCCTCGACGAGGACGCGGTGCTGCTGCTGCAGACCATCCCCACCCGCGGCTCGATCCCCGGCGGCATCCCCACCGACCCGACCATCTACCGCTTCTACGAGATGCTCCAGGTCTACGGCACCACACTCAAGGCCCTGGTCCACGAGGAGTTCGGCGACGGCATCATCTCCGCGATCAACTTCAAGCTGGACGTGAAGAAGGTCGCCGACCCCGAGGGCGGCGAGCGCGCGGTGATCACCCTGGACGGCAAGTACCTGCCCACCAAGCCCTTCTGACCCCGAAGGCCCACCGGTAGCCGAGCGGGCCGGCAGCAGGGCTCCCTCCCCCTCTGCCGGCCTGCCCGCTCCGGCAACGCCTCCACCCCGAACCAGAAGGAGCAGCCGCGCCTGCCCCTTTGAACACAACCGGCTACAGCATCTGTCGTGACGGGGCCGACGCCACGCGTGCACTCAGCTCGTGCAGATCCTTGGGGGTGTTGACGGCACACCAGAACCCGTCGACGTGATAGCCCGCCAGCTGCCGCAGCCGCACAAGGTACGGCAGGGTGGTGTCCGCGTGATCCCCGTGATCCGGCAGCAGGGGAACCACCTCGGGCTGGAAGGCGTACACACCGCCGTTGACCGTGCAGGTGGGCGGGGGTGGCGCAGCCAGCTCCGCGATCCTTCCCCGCGTATCGCACACGACCGTGCCGTGCGGTAGCCACGGTGGCACCAGGGCGACCGTGGCCAACGCTCCGGATTCCAGGTGGTGAGCGCCCATCTCGGCGAGGGGGAAGTCGGTCCAGATGTCGCCGTAGCTGGCGAACCACGGCTCCGCCGGCGCAGGGAGCGAACGGGCGGCGAGCTTCAGCCCGCCGCCCCGCCCCAGAGGACGGTCCTCCACGACCACGATGGTGCGGACCGGCAGGTTCGCGCCACGCACATAGTCAGTGATCACCTGCGACCGATGGCCCGCCGAGACGACCACCGCCTCCACACCCGCGCCGGCGAACCAGTCGATCTGGTGGCGTAACAGCGGCGTGCCGTTGACTTCGATCGTCGCCTTGGGGCGCCGGTCCGTGTACGGGGCCAGGCGCCGACCGCGTCCGCCCGCGAGGATCACCGCCTGGCGGATCGGGGCCTGCCCTGACGACATCCATCAACTCCCGGCGAGAACGGCACGACATCTGAACGATCCGCCACGAAAAAGGAGATGCACGCGCGGATGCGACGCGGGCGACACCGGCCGCGCCGCTTACAGCTGCCCGGCGCGCCCACCGCGAAACCCCCTCCCCGGCATATTGGCCGAGGCGTGATCGAGGTATGCCTTCTCCCGCGGGTCCACAAGGTCGTCGTCCTCAGTGACGAGACACCGGGGCCGTCGGCCACGCAGTCGCACCCGGCCCCGCCGTACGCGAAGCCGCCCGATGGACGGCTCCGCGCACACGCCACCTCGCGGCCGGTCGGTTTCGGCGCCTGGTCCTCGCAGCCGTCGACCCCGACGCGCCGAAGCCCTCCGGAGCCTCGGCGAGTGCGGGGCGGGGCTCGTCAGCGACATCCGCGGGCGTTGAGCCGGGCTGCCTGGCGCGTCAGGTGGTCGCGCTCGGCGAGATTGGGTGCCTTGTGGGCCGCCTCGGCGTACAGCCGTGCCGCTGACGATCTGCACCCAGTCGGTCTCGGCGGCGCGGGGCGCGTCGGCGTGGAGGGCCGCGATGGCGGCCTGCGCCTGGAACTCGCCCAGCCGGTCGCGGGCGAGGGCCGCCTGAAGGATCCCGACACCCTCGGCGATCGACTCGGTGTCCCACCGGCCGCGGTCCTGCTCGGCGAGCGGCACCAGGCTGCCGTCGGGCGCGGTCCGGGCGGCGCGCCGGGCGTGGTGGAGCAGCATGAGGGCGAGCAGCCCGGCCACCTCGGGGTGGTCGATGCGGGCCGCGAGCTGCCGGGTGAGCCGGATGGCCTCGGCGGCGAGGTCGACGTCGCCGGAGTAGCCCTCGTTGAAGACCAGGTAGAGGACGCGCAGCACGGTGGCGACGTCGCCGGGCCGGTCGAACCTTCCCGAAGCTCTCGACTTCTTCCCCGAGCTCTCGGCTTTGCTCGAGCAGGAGATACCCCGTTGAGCAGGGGAGACCCCTAGGCCGGAGACGGTGCGCTTGGCCCGGCTGATCCGCTGCGCCATCGTCGCCTCGGGCACCAGGTAGGCCTGGGCGATCTGGCGGGTGGTCAGCCCGCCGACGGCGCGCAGCGTGAGCGCGACCGCCGATGCCGGGGTCAGCGACGGGTGGGCGCACAGGAAGTAGAGCTGGAGCGTGTCGTCCACCGCGGGCGCCGGCCCGGGCGCCGGCTCCTCCTCGACGCGCTCCTCACGCCGCCGGCGCGCGGCGTCGGCGCGCGTCGCGTCGAGGAACTTGCGCCAGGCCACGGTGACCAGCCAGCCCTTGGCATCCCGCGGAGGGCCGGCCGGCCAGACGCGGAGCGCCTCGACCAGCGCGTCCTGCACGGCGTCCTCGGCCGCCGCGAAATCGGCTCCGCGGCGGACGAGGACGGTCAGCACGCTCGGCGTGAGGCTCCTCAGCAGAGCCTCGTCCATCGGTGACGTCATTCCGTGATGGTGGGCGGCGCGGTCAGGAACGGGCGCACCTCCAGCCACTCGTGGATCGGCTTGCCGCCCGCCCCGGGAGCGGCCGACAGCTCCCCGGCCAGCTCGACGGCGCGCTCGTAGCTGTCGACATCGATGATCATCCAGCCGGCGATGAGGTCCTTGGTCTCCGCGAACGGCCCGTCGGTGACCGGTGGGCGCCCCTCACCGTCGTAGCGGACCCAGGCTCCCTCGGGGGCGAGCGCCTGGCCGTCGACGAACTCGCCGGTCTTCTCCAGCCGGGCCGCGAAGTCGTTCATGTACTGCACATGCGCCGAGATCTCCTCCGGCGTCCACTGGTCCATCGGCACGTCGTTGACCGGAGCCGGGGCGCCGCGGTAGTGCTTCAGCAGCAGGTACTTGGCCATCGTGGTACTCCTCGGTGCTGGTGCGACCCATTATCGTCGCGTTCACTCCGGGGACGGAGCCGGGCGCGGGTTCTCGACATCGCGCCGTCCGTCTTTTTTGGGCTCGCGTTGCCCGAACGGTTGCCCTCTCGGCTGCCCCTGAGCGCTCACGCGCTGTAGCCAGGGCGCGGTTCACTGGAAGCGGCCGCTAGGAGGAGGGGGCCCGATGAGGTACGCGGACGCCGAGTTCACCCCAGAGGTCCGGGAACAGGCCCGGCACTCCCAGCCCTCCTCGACCCCTGCCCAGCCCGTCGGGCTGCTGGCGCTGCAGCGTGCTGTCGGCAACCGTGCGGTGACGCGGCTCGTGACGTCGCCGCCGCTGAAGGTCCAGCGTTGGTGGCCCTCGTCGTCCTCGGAGGAGAACCGTGAGGAGGACGCTGGTGAGAACGGGGCGCAGGACACGGGTCATGGCACTGGCCAGCACGCGGGCATGGACGCGGGTCAACAGGAGCAGGGCGGGGACGGTGACATCCGTGACGCCGGCGCGATCGCCGGGGTCGACACCCAGCCTGGTGACGCGGGGACCGGCGGAGGCGGTGGAGCCGGCCCGGGCGCGGCGGCGCCCTCGTGCGAGATAGACGTGCGGGCCACCCGGATCCGGGGCCTGGGCCCGCTGCCGATCTACCACCTGTTCGTGATCTACAAGGACCCGTCCGGGAAGCCGTTCTTCTTCCGTGGTGGCCCGAGCGGTCGGGGTGGACCGGGCGGCTACGGCTCCATCAAATGCGACCACGGTCCCTATACGCCCGGCACCGTGGACTGGGAGCCCGGAGCCCCGTCGACCACCGTCATGGCGGGCCCGGCCGCGTGCGGGAAGGACGCCTCGTTCGTGAGAGAGTTGAACCGAATCGACGCCGCGTCCATCCCTTACGCGCCGACCGGACCGAACAGTAACTCAGTCGTGCGTACGATCCTCAACAAGAGCGGTGTACCCGAGGACAAACCGGTGACGATCACCCCCGGGTGGGGCCAGATTCTGTGACGGAGCGCATCCATGGCCAGGATTCGGTGGAAGCGGATGAGGACCGCTGCCGAGGTGCGAGCCCGCCTGCTGGCGGAACTTCCGCCGGGGAGTGACGCATCGGCCATCCGGGCCTTCACTGCCGCCCAGCGCCTGGAGTGCTCGGACCTTGTGGGCGACGTCATCCGCTGCTCGGCCCCCGCGCGCGGCCGCTGGCCGCTGATCTCGGCGAAATGGCTGATCGAGTACCACCTGGCGGACGGCCGGCTCGCAGACATCACCGTCCGAGAGGGCCTCACCGGGCCCTGACCCGCACCGATCCGTCGGGATCAGGCGCTCTCGTACGCGACCCGTGCCTCCGCGATCCGCCCAGCGTGCTCGCGCGTCCATGCGCAGGCGCTGTCCAGGGGACCGAGGAGGGAGCGGCCGAGGTCCGTCAGGGCGTACTCGACACGCGGTGGGTTCTCGTCGTACGCGGTCCTGCTGACGAATCCGTCGCGCTCCATGGCACGCAAGGTTTCGGTGAGGACCTTCGGGGTGATCCAGTGCAGCGGCACCCGGAGTTCGGAGAAGCGGCGCGGCCCGCCCTCCAGGCAGCGCAGCACCACCGGGGGCCATTTGTCGCCCACCCGGATGGGCGGGCGGCGGTGGGCGCAGTCGGGATCGTCGAACATATCGGAGGTCAGCGGCGTGCTCATGGCCTCGACGGTAGCCCCGGTACCGTTGAAGTAACCAGGTGGTCCAGCCCTACATTCCCCGGCATGGACAACAACACGAGCAAGAACATCATCGTCTTCGGCGCGGGCGGACGGGTCGGCCGGGCCGCCGTCGCAGAGGCGGTGGCGCGCGGCCACCGGGTGACGGCGGTGGTCCGCGACCCTGCCAAGTACCCGGATCTGGGCGGCGGACGTATCGCGGTGGTACAGGGCGATGTCACGGATTCGGAATCGGTGGCGGCCCTTGCGGCGGGCCACTCGGCCGCGGTCAACGCGTCTGTGCGGCTCGACATGCCGTCGGCGGAATTCTTCACCGCGGCGGCGAAGGCCCTGGTCGAGGGACTGGCCGAGGCCGGGGTGGCGCGGCTGGTGACGCTGGGCATCGTCACGACGCTGGAGACGGCACCGGGCGTGCGCGTCATGGACGATCCCGAATTCCCAGCCGACTGGCGGCTGTTCGCGCAGGGACATGTGGCGGAGTACGAGGTGCTGAGCGCGGCCGGCCCGGAACTGGACTGGCTGATGGTGGTCCCGCCGCTGGACTTGAACGCCGATGCAAAGGCCACGGGCGGATACCGGACGGCCGTCGGGAAGGTCCTGGAGGGTCCCGGCCGGATCGCCCACGCGGACCTGGCCCTGGCACTGCTGGACGAGATCGAGCAGCCACGTCACAGCCGGACGCAATTGGCGGTGTCGTCGTAGGTGCCGCCCGGGGGTGTCCGGCGTTCAGCAATCATCTCCGCGCACGTGTCCCCGAGACCGCACAGCTCATCACCACGGAGATGGGCTCGCCGATCACCTTCTCGACCCAACTCCAGGCACCGGTCCCCGTGATGCTGCTGGACTTACCGCGAGCTACGGCCTGTCGGGAAGCGTCTGGACAGGCGACGTGAACCGGCCATGCGCATCGCTCGGCAAGTGCGTACGGGGACCTTGACGCTGAACGGGTACCGGATCGAGTTCGCCGCCCCGTTCGGCGGATACAAGGATCCGGGATCGGCCGCGAGTTCGGGCCCGAGGGCCTCAGCTCGTTCCTGGAGTACAAGACGATCAATTTGCCGGACGATCGGGTGCTGTGACCGGGAAAGGCCGGGGGTGGGCAGGCCGTGGCCTGGGACCGCTCTGCCGCCCCAGCGGATGCCTGTCTCGCTACGCTGGTGAGAACCAAGACAGGCCGGGATCTCGGGGGGCGGGCTGTGGTAGGTCGTTTGAGGCGGGCATATCGCGAGTGGCGTCGCCGCAGAGAGTGGCGCAGGCACCTGGCCTCCCTGGAGTCGTGGCTGATCGCTGCCGCGCACAAGGCTGTCTCCCAAGGCCTGTACGACGCGCAGGGCGCTCCCTCCGGACGCGCGTTCGTCGGGGTCCGGGACGTCCTCGCACAGGTCCGCCGCGACCTGCACCAACGGGCCTTCCTGGGTGCCTCTTTGGCAGTGAGATCCCGAGGGGGCAGCTGGGATGAGGCGTTCGACAAGGCGAGGGAAGACGAGCGGCGGGCGGACAACCTTGAGATCCCCGCCTGGACGGCTGCGGCAGCGCTACGGTGGCTTCTGGAAAGGCGCAAGCTCCCGATCGACACGGACGCCTACGATCCCGTCTACGACCGACCCGATCCCTAGCGTGCGTGCCGAACGACGCGAGCCTCTCTCGACGCGCTGCCGCCCAGAGTCGGTGGAACCGTCCTCGACGGCCGCGGCTCCGCGCCACTGCACCGGAGGACAGCAAGTCGCCCGGCCGTGCCATGAGTTGAGAGCTGTACGGTGCAATGGAGGCTGGGTTGGCAACTTCGGGAGGGGCGCGGGCTGATGGGAACGGGCGGACCGGAACAACCGGCGTGCACACCCAGCCGACAGGACGTCCTGAGAGTGCTGGAGGCGCTGCCCCTGCCTTCGCTCCCCTTCATGATCGCCGACAAGCTGGCCGCCCAGGGCGGCGGTGAGCTCTCCCCAAGCGACTCGCCGCCCGCCTCGGCCGCGACGGTGCTCCAGGTGCTGCGCGAACTGGAGAAGGACCACTTGGTCAAGGGATACACGCTGCGCCAGTGGGAGGGCCTGGGGGTCAGGATGCGGGACGCCGAGCGGGTCGTACTCGACATGCCGGATCCCCAGGAGCCCGCACACCTGACCACATTCTGGTGGTCGGTGAACAACTGGCGCGACGCCCAGGCGACCGCGATCAGGCAGGGCCGCGAAGCCGATCGCCGGAAGGCGGCCTCGCAGGCGGCCGAACAGGCCAGGCGGCGCAGCCCAGTGCGGGACGCGGTGGATTCGGTCCTTAAGGAACGCGAGAGGCTGTACAAGTCCCGCACCCCCTTCGACGGCCCCCAAGGCGGGTGACTGACTCACCGGCACAAGCCCAGGGGCTGGAGCCGCACCCTCGGCACCGGTCGATGACGGTCAGGGGCTGGGTTCGGGCGGCTGCACCAGGTTGAGTGCCGCCTCGCTGAAGGCGCGAACGCGGGCTGTCGCACCGTCGGCGGGCCATACCAGGCCCCACTCCACTGGCGCGGCGTCCTCGAAGGGGACATAGACGACGTCGGGGCGGGCGAAGTAGCGCCTTGTGTGGGCGCCGACGGCGAAGACCCCCTCCCCGGCGCCCACGAGCGTCAGCGTCTCGTTGAACGTCGTGGCCGACGGACCCAGTGCGATCGGTCTCCCAGCGGGGGTGCGGCGCGGCGCGCGGTCCTCGCGCAGGGATTCCGGCAGCGTCTCGGAAATCCGCAGCACGGTCACGCGAGCCAGATCTTCGACGGAGACCGTCGCGCGGCGGGCGAACGGATGCCCTGCCGGCACGGCGAGCATGCGTGCCTCCCGTACCAGGACCGGCCCCATCACGATGCCCTCCTCGTGCATCGGATAACAGGTCAGCGCGGTGTCCACCTCGCCGCTGCGCAGCCACGGCAGGACTTCCGGCAGGTGCGCCTCTTTGATCTGGACCTGGCAGTCGGGGTGCCGGGTGCGGAACGCCTGCGTGGCCCCGACCAGCAGCTGGCCCGCCGCCGGCCCGGTGAAGGCGACCCGCAGCAGCCCGGTCAGCCCCCGCCCCGCGTCGACGGCCCGCTCGAACGCGTCGGTGATCCGGGACCAGGCGGGGCGTGTCTCCTCATACAGCTGTCGTCCCACCGGGGACAGCTCCACCCGGCGGCTGGTGCGGTTGAACAACGGGACGCCGATGCGGCGCTCCAGCTTGGCGATGATCTGACTGACCCGGGCCGTGGAGACGCGGAGCCGCTCGGCGGAGCGGCCGAAGTGCAGCTCCTCGGCGAGCGTCAGGAACGCCTCCAGCTCGTGCCGCTCCAGCATCCCCGCACCCTCCCATCGTTAATCGAGGCTTCACGATCGTTGCGCAGGTGCGCATTGATGCCCTATCCGGACCCAATCAGGATCAGAGGCGTTGAAAGGCCACCTCACCTGTACAGGAGAACATCATGTACGTCACCCGCGACCGCGCCCTGACCACCCCCGCGCACGACACCGCCGCGGCCGTCGCGGAACTCAGGGACCGGGCGGAGATCACCGACGCGCTCTACCGCTTCGGCCTGGGCCAGGACCTCAAGGACGCGGAGCTGTTCGCCTCGGCCTTCGCCGCCGACGCCGAGCTGGACTTCCGCCCGGCCGCCTCCAAGTGGGGGGCCAGGCCGCCGCTGATGTCCGGACGCGACACCATCGTCACCACCATTCTGGCCATGTTCACCGGCCGGGTGGACACCACACACCAGATCACCAACACGCGGATCACGATCGATGGCGACACCGCCCGGCTCACCGCCCTGGTGGAGGCCCAGCACCTGCTCATCGCCGACCCGGCCGCACACGCGCTGCTGAAGAACCCCTACGACGTCGACCTGGTCCGCGACGGCGACCGCTGGGTCATCCGCCGGCTCCGTATCGACAACACCTGGTACACCGGCGAACCCGCCGTGATCTTCGGTTGACACCCGCCCTGCGCAACCGCACGAAGGGCCCTCTTGGTCCGGAGACCTCATGGGCCCTCTCGACTCCCTGCACAACCCTCCTAATCTCCTGGAAAGGGCACGACATGAAGATCGCGGTGACCGGCGGACAGCCGGTACTGACCCGTCACGCCGAGGCCGAGACCTGTGCCGACCCCAGCAGTGTGATGACGCTGCTCGCCGACTCGGACAGCACCGCCGACGGCTTCACCAGCTACCGGTCCACGTTCGCCAAGGGGGCCGTGGGGGCACCCGCCCACTTCCACACCAAGGCGACGGAGCTGTTCTTCGTGATCAGCGGGTCCCTCCGGGTGCTGGTGGGGGAGGAGGTCACCGTCCTGGAGGCGGGCGACTTCCTGGCCGTGCCGCCCCACACCCCGCACGCCTTCGCCGCGGCGCCCGGCTGCGAGGCGGACGTGCTGTTCGTGTTCACGCCGGGCATGGGCCGGTTCGACTACCTGCGCCTGCTCGGCCGGGTGATGCGAGGCGAAGCCGACGGAGGGGAGATCGCCGCCTCCGCGGAGCGGTTCGACAACCACTACGTCGACAGCCCCGTCTGGCGGGCCGCCCTGGAGGTCTCGGCGTGATCGACCCCACCGTCCCGGTCCGGGTGGCCCGGCCCTCGCGGGACCTCGCCGCCGCCGAACGCTTCTACGTGGACGGCCTCGGCCTGGCCGTCCTGTGGCGCACGACCGAGCGCGTTCCGGGCGAGCACGACCTGCTGATGGTCGGCCCGCCCGGCGCCGCCTGGCATTTCGAGCTGACGCACGACCCGCAGCGGCCACTGGAGCCGACCCCGACGGCGGACGATCTGTTCGTCGTCTACCTCGGCGAGCCGGCGGACGAGTCCCTGATCGACCGCCTGGTCGCCGTCGGCGGTACCCGCGTTCCGGCACACAACCCGTACTGGGACGAGCACGGTGTGACGATCGCCGACCCGGACGGCTACCGCCTGGTGCTGTGCTCCCGCACCTGGGCCTGAGCGGCGTCCGAGCGGATCACGAACGCGGCCGGAGCCGGATCGCGGCGACGGTGACGGGCTCTCGGGCATCGCTGGAGAGGCCGTCGTCCACGCGTACCCGCAACCGTCCTTTTTTGGGAACACCCGACAAAGTCGGTGCGGACAATGTCGGGTGGCCGGGACCGGTGCCGCAAGACGATGAGGGCATGGATGACACGACCTTGGTATCCCGCTTCCTCCGCGACGGCTTCGTGAAGCTGGAGGGCGCCGTCGCGCCGCGCGTGGCTGCGGACTGCGCGCGGCTGCTGTGGCGAGAGACGGGCTGCGCCCCGGACGATCCGGCGACGTGGACGCAGCCCGTGCACTGGGTGGCCGGCATGGCGCAGGGCCCGTTCGCCGCCGCACCCAACTCCCCGGCCCTGCATGACGCGTACGATCTGCTCGTCGGCGCGGGACGCTGGGAGCCGCGCTACTCGCTGGGCACGTTCCCGCTGCGCTTCCCGCACGAGGCGGAGCCTGGCGACGCGGGCTGGCACATCGAGGGGAGCTACCTGCCGGAGGGCGAGAGCTGGTACTTCACCAATCTGCGCTCCCAGGGCCGGGCCTTGCTGATGCTCTTCTTGTTCAGCGAGGTCGGCGAGGAGGACGCCCCGACCCGGATCCGGGTCGGCTCACACCTCGACGTGCCGAAGGTGCTGGAGAAGTACGGGGAGGACGGGGCGAGCGGGCTGGCCCTCGCACCCGATCTGGTGGCGGCGTCCGATCACCGGCCACTCGCCCTCGCCACCGGGTCCCCGGGCGACGTCTTCCTGTGCCATCCGTTCCTGGTGCACGCGGCGCAACCGCACCACGGGGCACGGCCGCGCTTCATGGCCCAACCGCCGCTGCTGCCGGCCGCGCCGTACGAGCTGGAGCGGGCCGACGGCGCCTACTCACCCGTGGAGATAGCGATCCGTCGCGGTCTGGGACAGGAGACCCCCGGCCCGGACGGGGACGGCACCGACTGCGGCGCCTGTCGCTGAAGGCTCGACTCCCAAGGTCGATTGCCCGGGGGAGCACGGGCTGGGCAGGGACAGTGGCATGGCGCGACGACGGCTCAGCGGCTACCGGCAGCGACCTTGGGCCGGCGGGCGTAGGGAGGCCACACCGATGGCACGCCCGGTCGGCAGGCGTCGGTCAGCGCCGCGACCACGTGATGTCGGCGACCGACGAGAGGAAGTCCTCGGCGTCGAAGACCTCCCCTGGGGCGCGCATCCCACAGGCCGTGCCGCTCGGCAGTGTCCGGCCCGCGAGGACCCGGACGGCGGCCTCGGCGACCACCGGCGCGGTCACCGCGTAGATGTCCCGACCGACCGCGGACACGGCGCGGCGCTCGGCCCCACGCGTGACCACGACGTCGATCAGCCACGACTGCGCCGAACGGCCGTCCTCGGACACGGCGGTGGGCGCCGGCGTGCCCGGATCCCGCAGGTCGGCCAGCGGGGCCTCGTTCATGAACGCCCGGACGTCCGGGGCCTTCAGGTGCCGCGAGATGGTGATCTGGTCGGCTGTCCCCAGCGCGCGCACCGGCTGCTTGCCGGCCGGCGCGGGGAAGTCCCAGTCGGTCAGGACGTTCTGGTTGTCGGCGGACGGCACCAGCCGACCGCCGCTCACCGTCACCCGCTTGCCCGCGCTGCGCGCCCCGGCCTTGCGGGTGCCGGCCGTCGGGTGCCAGCTGTCGAGTGCGAACGCCACCGAGATGTCGTCCGCGGCCGTCCAGTCGCCCATCGCCGCGGTGGCCAGCAGGTCCGGCAGCCCCCCGAAGAATCCCAGTGCGGGCAGGAACAGCAGACCGCTGTCTGCCAGCCGGTCCCGGTAGGTCTCGAAGCTGTGGCGGGTGACCGGCTGCTCGCCGGTGATGTCGATGTAGTGGATGCCGGCGCGCAGGGCCGCCTCGATCAGCGGCGGGGTGGTGTCGCCGAACGGGCCCGCGGCGTTGACGACCAGCACGGCGCCCGCCAGCAGCGCGTCCAGGGACGCGGGGTCGTCGACGGTGGCGACGTGGGTGCGGGCGTCGGGGTGGATCTCGGCCAGGGCGCTCATGCGTTCCGGGTCGCGGCCGCCGAGCGCGAGACCGAAGCCGCGCTTGTGGAACTCGTCGATGAGGAAGCGGGCCGTGTGGCCGTAGGCGCCGAAGATCGCGACAGTCTGCTGCGGTGTGTTCGTGTTCATGGCATCGATCCTGGGCCCCGCGGCCCGCCCGCACGAGTGTCGGAAAGGACGCCACCCGTACACTTCCGGACATGGCTTTGGTGGCGATGCCCGTCTACGACGGGGCGATGCTCTTCGAGGCGGCCATCGCCCTGGAGATCTTCGGCATGGACCGCCCACACCTGGCAGACCCCTGGTACGAGTTCGCCGTCTGCGGACCGCGGGACGCCCGGCTGGGTGGCTGGCTGCGAGTCGACAGCCCGCGGGGGCTCGACGTACTCGCCCACGCCGACACCGTGATCGTGCCGTCCTGCGACGACATCGAGGCCGACCCGCCCGAAGACCTGCTGGACGCGCTGCGTGACGCCTACCGGCGCGGCGCCCGTATCGCCTCACTGTGCACCGGCTCGTTCGTCCTCGCCGCCGCCGGACTGCTGGACGGGCGCGAGGCCGCCACACACTGGCTGCACGCGCCCCGGCTCGCGGAGCGCTACCCGCACATACGCGTCAACGCCGACGTCCTCTACACCCACGACGAGCAGATCCTCACCGCCGCGGGTAAGGCCGCCGCCCTGGACCTCAGCCTCCACCTGGTGCGCCTCGACCACGGCACCGCGGTCGCCAACGCGCTCGCCCGCACCCTGGTGGTGCCGCCGCACCGCGCCGGCGGTCAGGCCCAGTACATCGCCGCCCCCGTCCCGGTTCGGAGCGGTGACGGATTCGCCGACCTCCAGGACTGGGCTCTGGACCGGCTGCACGAGCCCTTGACCGTACAGGAGTTGGCCGCCCGCGCGGGCATGAGCACCCGGCACCTGACGCGGCTCTTCCACCAGAGCACCGGCCTGACCCCGCTGCGCTGGCTGCACGCTCAGCGCATCAGGCGCGCGCAGGAACTCCTGGAGACCACCGACACGGCCGTCGAACGGATCGCCGTGCACACCGGCATGGGCACGGCGACCACCCTGCGCCGGCACTTCAGCCGCGCGGTGGGAGTGCCCCCGGACACCTACCGGCGCACCTTCCGCGGCCAGAACAGCTCATGACCCGTCGGCCCGAGGCCGACTGATGTCATCGGCAGACGGTCCCCCGACAGGCACCTGAGCGCCCCGGACGAAGGCGGCGTCGCCCTGCATGAGGGAGCGGATTGCCCGGCGTGAGCGTCGGGCGTGCCCGGTGCGAGAATCACCACCATGCCCTTCGCACAGGCGGCCGACGGTGCCGCGCTCTACTACGAGGTCCGTGGCGCCGGCGAGCCGCTGATTCTGCTGAGCGGGCAGGCCAACGACCACCGTTGGTGGGACTCGGTGCGGGCCGGCTTCGAAGCGGAGTTCACCACCGTCGTCATGGATTACCGCGGCACCGGGTCCAGCGACCGGCCCGACACCGACACCTACAGCACGCCAGGGTTCGCCCGCGATGTGCTGGCAGTCCTCGACCACGCCGGGATCGGACGGGCTCACGTCTATGGCACGTCCATGGGCGGCCGGGTCGCGCAGTGGGTCGCCGCAGACCACCCCGGCCGCGTCGACCGCCTCGTGCTGGGCTGCACCTCTCCCGGAGGGCCGCACGGCGTCGAGCGCGGGCCGGAGGTGCGACGGGCGCTGGCGCAGTCCGACGCGGACGCCGCTCGCCGCGCCCTGCGTGAACTCATGTACACGCCCGGCTGGCTCGCCGGGCATGACGGACCGTTCCACACACTCGGCGACTCCACGATGCCCGCCCACGCCCGCCGCCGGCATCTGCGGGCCAGTGCCCGGCACGATGCCTGGGACGCACTGCCGCGGATCACCGCGCCGACGCTCGTCGTCCACGGCACCGATGACCTGTTCAACCCCACCGCCAACGCGCCGCTGCTCGCCGACCGCATTCCGGGCGCGCGGATGCGCCTCATCCCTCGCGCCCGGCACGCCTATTTCGAGGAGTTCGCCGGCATCGCCACGCCGCTGGTGCTCGCGTTCCTCTCCGACGGCGACGACCAGACGATCGGTGGGTCGCGAACGGGGGCACTCGGCTAGGGGCGCTCCGCCTGGTCGCTCGGCGGAACGTGTGGCAACTGCCCTGGAAGGGGCCGAGCCCCCGAGTGCTGGGGCCGCGGTCGGCTGCTCCCTGAGCCCTCCCGTCCGTCCGCCGGCTCCTACGGACGGTCGCCGAGCGAGACCAGGAGGCGGCGGAGGAGTCCGGCGAGCTGGTCGCACTCCTGGTCCGTGAGACCGGAGAGCTGCTGCCGTTCGTTGGCGAGGTGGACTTCGGCGAGGTCGTTGACCAGGCGCAGGCCCTTGTCGGTGAGGGAGATGAGCATGCGGCGCCGGTGGTCGGGGTCGAGCGCGCGGTCGACGAGGCCCTTCTCGACCAGCCGGTCGATGCGATTGGTCAGGGCGGCGGAGCTGACCATCGCCGCGCTGCTGAGCGCCCCCGCGCTGAGCGGGGAGCCGGAGCGCAAGAGGGTGGCCAGCACGTCGAATTCCCAGGGCTCGACGCCGTGGGCGGCGAAGGTGTCCTTGACGGTGCGTTCGAGGAGTCGCGAGGCGCGGGAGAGACGGCCGACGACTGCCATGGGGGAGGGGTCCAGGTCGGGTCGGACGGTCTGCCACTGCTTGATGATCACGTCGACGCCGTCGCGCGGTTCCTGATCGGTCATACGGAGAAGCCTAACATTTCCACGTCGAACTATTTGACGCCACGCGATCCCTCTGTCTATAGTTTCGACATCGAAATTTTCGACCTAGGGGGTTACCGTGAAGATCCTGCTCATCGGCGCGAACGGCTACATCGGATCGGCCGTCGCCGCCCACCTCTCCGAGGCCGGCCACCACATCGTCGCGCTCAGCCGCACCCCAGGGAGCAAGGCGGGCCGTCCGTACGAGGAGCGCCCAGGCGACCTCGCCGATCCGCGGTCGCTCACCCGGGCCGTGACGCCCGACATCGACGCCGTGGTCCACCTCGCGACCCCGACCGGCGACCAGGCCGTGGACGCCGCCGCGGTCGACGCGCTGACCGCTCCGCTGCGCGGCACCGGCCGGGCGTTCGTCTACACCAGCGGCGTCTGGGTGCTGGGGGCCACCGGCGCCGAACCGGCCGGCGAGGACGCCCCCGTCGATCCGCTGCCGATCGTCGGCTACCGGCCGCGGATCGAGCGCCAGGTCCTCGCGGCCGCCGAGGACGGCGTGCGCGCCGTGGTGATCCGCCCGAGTATCGTGCACGGCCGAGGCGGCGGCATCCCGGCCCTGCTGGTGAACCTGGCCCGCGAGCACGGCGAGCCGAAGTTCATCGGCGAGGCGTCCGTCCGCTGGCCGATGGTGCACATCGACGACCTCGCCGACCTCTTCACCCTCGCGGTGGAGCGGGCCGAGGCGGGCACCGTCTGGCACGGCGTCACCGAGCCGGCAGTCCCCGTCGCCGAGCTGGCCGCCGCGGCCGGACGCGCCGCCGGCGTCCTCACCCCGCCGGTTACCTGGCCGCTGGACCAGGCCCGCGAAGCCCTCGGCGCGGACTTCGCCGACGCACTCGCCCTCGACCAGACCGTCAGTGGGCAAGCCGCCCGCGACGCGCTCGACTGGCGGCCTCGGCGGCCCGGCGCCATCGCCGAGCTCCTGACCGGCTCCTACCGCACATACCCGGTCT
Organism: Streptomyces sp. JLBT605; assembly: GCF_058215555.1. Taxonomy (NCBI): domain Bacteria; kingdom Bacillati; phylum Actinomycetota; class Actinomycetes; order Kitasatosporales; family Streptomycetaceae; genus Streptomyces; species Streptomyces sp. JLBT605. The sequence goes on along the minus strand of NZ_CM177087.1, from coordinate 141,033 downwards.
TCGGCACCCCCGATCCCGCCACCCGCCAAGAGGACATCCAGGCGATCGCCGAGCTGGTCGCCGAGGTCGAACGCACCCAGCAGAACGAGCTGCCCGCAGCGTTCATGGACCTCTTCCGCACCGAAGACCCGGTCTGGACCACCGGCTTCGGCAAGCGCCTCTCCGGCTGGCAGGAGATCAGCACCTTCACCCACAAGGTACTGCCCGGTGCCATGACCGAGGTCACCGCTTCGTACGACGTCGAGCGCATCCTCTTCATCCGCCCGGACGTGGCCGCCGTCAACGTCCGCCAGCGGCCGATCCACCCCGGCGGGAACGCGGCCGACGGCCTCCCCGAAGGCAGGCCCTTCTACATCCTCGCGAAGGACGCCGACGGCACCTGGCGGATCGCCGCCGCACAGAACACCCAGGTCGCCACCGACGCGTAGCACCCGGCGCGGACGGCCCCGAGCCGTCCGCGCCCACCCGTCGGATCGCAGCGTACTCATCGGTCCACCAGCGGAGGCGTGCCGCACCGCTCCGGCTACTCCCCGAGGAGCCGCAGCCCGTACCGATCGGTCAGCTCGGCGATCCACTCGTCCGAGAACCCCAGCCCGTACCGCTCACCCAGCCCGGTGCGGAGCCGGACGAACTCCTCCGGCCCGCTCGCCGGCTCCGCGAGCGCGCCCAGCTCCCTGAAGAACCCCTCGAAACCGGCGGGGCAGAGGATCTCCAGGATCCTCGCCGGGTCCGGTCCGGCATTCCAGAAGGTGTGCAGGATGCCCCGCGGCTTGAGGATGTAAGAACCAGGACCCGCCGTCGCCTCCTGGTCACCCACTCGCGCACCGACCCGGCCTTCGAGGACGTAGGAGTACTCGTCCTCCCGGCTGTGGATGTGCGGCGGCACCAGACGGCCCGGCTCGATCGGATGCTCCACGATCGAGAACCGGCCACCGGTCTCCTCGGCCCGGATCTTGAAGTCGACCCCGAGCCCCATCAGCCAGATCGACGTGCCCTCGTCCGGCCCGATCACAAAGCGCCCAGCCCCCATGGCGCCCTCCCACGCAGTCCGTCCGTCGGTTCGGTGCTCCTCTTCCACCGTAAAGCCCGGCCCCCGCCGGGCGCCCCTCGCGGCGGCGGCCACCCCGGCATGAGATGCGCAGGACCCTCGCCACCGGCCAACCCCACCAGAAGCCCAGCCACCACAAGGTCGGCCGCGCGGACCCCGATGCTCATCCGGCCGTATCCGGCGGCACGACCATGCCTGACGTGAGAGGGGTCGGGATCGGTGTGAGACTGGGCGCGGAAGGGGTGATCCCGGTGTCTGACCCCCCGCAGGCGTCCGCCGGTTCCGACGCCGCCGTCGACGAGGGTCGGCTGGAAGAGCTGATCATCGAGGCGCAGACGGCCCTGCCGTTCGAACTGTCCGCCCTGGCGAACCGGTGCGCTTCGGCTCTCGGCCTGGACACCGCGCGGATCTACCTCGTGGACCTGCAACAACGGCTGCTCATCCCGCTCGACGAGTCCTTGGAGCCGCTGTCGGTGTCCGACTCGTCGGCCGGCTGGGCGTACCGCACCGTTTCCCCACGGGTGGCCGACGCCGACGACGGCGTGATCGTCTGGATGCCTCTGGTCGACGGTGCGGAGCGGCTGGGCGTGCTGGCGGTGCGGACCGCTGCGCTGGACGGGGTACGGTTGCGCCGCAGCAGGATGCTGGCCCATCTGTTCGCCATGCTGATCACCTCCAAGCGTGCCTACAGCGACTGGCTGGCCGCCCGCACCCGCACCACGGCCATGCGGTTGCCCGCCGAGATGCTGCGGGCTTTCCTGCCACCCCACACCGTCGGCAGCCGCAGGTGTGTCTCGACCGCGGTCCTGGAACCCGCCTACGACATCGCCGGCGACGCCTTCGACCACTCGGTGGTCAAGAACGTGCTGCACACCATGATCCTCGACTCCATGGGCCACGATCTGGCCTCCGGCCTGACCACGTCGGTCGCCATGGCGGCGGCGCGGAACACCCGCCGCGGCGGTGGCGACCTGGCCGACGTCGTCGGCTCCGTCGACCAGGCGCTCGCCCAGTGGCTGCCCGACCATTTCTGCACCGGGGTGGTGTGTCGGCTCGATGCGGTCACCGGGGTGCTGCGCTGGGTCAACTGCGGTCACCCTCCGCCGCTGCTGATCCGATCCGAGCGGGTGGTCGACGGGGCGCTGGACAGCCCCCCGCAGCCCCCGATCGGCCTGGCCGGCCAACTCGCCCCGGCGGCCCGGCAAGTCCACGAGACGACGCTGGAACCGGGCGACCACGTCCTGCTCTACACCGACGGCGTGGTGGAGGCACGCGACGCGAACGGCGCGGAGTTCGGCCTCGACCGGTTCACCGACTTCATCATCCGCTTCTCCGCCGCCGGCCAGCGTCCGGCCGAGGTGCTGCGGCTGCTCATCCACGCCCTCCTCGACCACCAGCGCAACCAACTGCGGGACGACGCGACCATCCTGCTCTTCGAATGGCGCCCGCAGCACCGGTGAAGCGGTATTGCCCCGAGCACGCGGACGACAAGAACTGTCCACAGCGGACAATGCGGTGATCAGGACTCCGCGCCGACCAGCGGCATGACTGAGATCACACGATCTCCCGCCGGGCACGTACCAGAGATGCCTGATGATTGCGTGTATGCGCACTGAATACGACCCGGCCCTGCTCGACCGGACCGCGGTCTATCGCCTGCTGACGTCGACCGTCGTGCCCCGGCCGATCGCGTGGGTGTCGACCGTTTCCGCCGAGGGTGTCGACAACCTCGCTCCCCATTCCTTCTTCACCATCTCCTCGATCACGCCGCCCATCGTGCAGTTCACCTCGGTCGGCCGGAAGGACTCGCTGCGCAACGTCGAGGCGACCGGGCAGTTCGTGGTCAATCTCGCCCCCGAACCGCTCCTTGAGAAGATCAACGAGACCGCCACGGATTTCCCGCCCGAGGTGAGCGAGTTCGACGCTGTAGGAGTCGAGCGTGAACCGGGTATGCGGGTGAAGGCTCCGCGCGTGGCCGGCTCCCCGGTGGCTCTGGAGTGCGAGCTGCACAGCACCCTTCTGCTCGGTGACTCGACCGTGGTCTTCGGACGGGTGGTGCACTTCGCGGTCGACGACGCCGTTCTGGACCAGGGCCATCCGGAGATCACGCGGCTGCGGCCTCTCACGCGCCTGGGCAAGGACGAGTGGGGCACGCTCGGCGAGATCCGCGACCTGCGCCGCGTCCCCTACGCTGACTGGTCCACGTCGAACTGAGCGCTTTGGGTGGGTAGGAGTGGTCGCGTGTACGAGCTGCTCAAGAACATCCTCGATGCCATCGCCAACCTGGCACCCACGGCAGCTGCTTCGCGGCGTGACGCTAAACAGCGGAAACTGGGCGCCCATTTGTTCACGATCTATCTGGCCGCCTACGAAATTGTGTGGCGCGGCGACCGCATAGTCGAACTGCTTCAGCGAGCAAGTGCGGGATTCTCTGATGGAATCAGAAGCAAAGAGTTCCATGACTTGCTGAATGCGCAGGCAGCTGCGATATCCAAGCTGGATAGCGATATCTTCGAATACGGCGATTGTCTGGCCGTACTAGACCCCGAATCCTTTGGGGACTTTCGACGCCTCATGGAAGGAAAGTTTCGGAGGGTCACAGCTCTCACGGAACTTTCAAAGACTCTTGGTAGAGGCGCCCTTCCGCGAGTGTCGGAGCGACCCGAGGTCGACCCTCGCGTACCCGGAACACGCAGCCCCGGACACGGCGCCCGACAGCTCATCAACCTGCTGACACCAGGCCCCACATGGGAAGAACTGCCACAACTCGATTCACTTGAAGATGGGCCCGCGCTCTATGCATTGATCGACAGATACCTCCGCGAGGTAAACCCGCGTGCTGAGCTTCAACACACCAAAGAGGCGCTCGGGAGAATCCGTGAAGAACTGGATCAGCACTTCACCGTCAGCGACATCCTGCTGGAGCTGTCTCGGCAGAGGCAAACTGGGCGACCACCGCGGACTATCTGGAGTCGATAATCACCACATAGGCGATCCGTGGCGATCGCCTCAGGACAACCGAATGCTCCGGCCACCCGTATCCGGCGGACCGCCGTACAGTGCGCCGCCGGACAAAGGGCACGGAAACCGAGTTGGTCGGCAGCGAACAGCCGGCCACCGCCGCACAGGCATCCGCCAATCGCATGAACTTACCGAGCCACAAAGGAGTGAACATGCCGACAATGGTGGATACGCCTAACGTGCAAGCATGAGTACAGACGACGGCTGCGTTCCCTTCCCAGGTTCCGAGTGGTTCAAAAGTGAGCCGAACAGCCCGATCATCAAAATGATGGCAATGCGCCTGGTCGAAGAGGGATGCTCCGAATATGGCCCGGCCGGCCCACCCTCGGCCCACCCTCTCAGCGGAGATCAGTGGACGAAATACCACCGCGACTCCTACGCCATGTGGCAGCGGAAGCTCGGGTACCAGGGTGCGGACGCGGACGGCTGGCCGGGAGCAAAGTCCTGGGCCAAGCTCCGGGTGCCCTATCCGGAGTGACGGCCACTCAACGCGCTGAGCTGCCGGGTGGCGTCCTCTCAAGACTTCAGCCTGAACAACCCGGTGAACCAATGCGGTCACGGCACGGGGGTGGGCGGCCGTCGGTCCGCGGCCGTACCGGCAGAGATCCAATGGGACGGGGTGGACGCCCCGCCGGCCCGTCCGTCCGACGGTGCGCCCAGGATGGCATGCGCACGAAGATTGCCCGGTTTGCGTGAATTGTCATCCTGTGGGAGGGCGGCTAGCGTGGCAGGAGTAAGCCTCGTCTGCTCCGCGGAGGCCGTTATGACCCGGCTCACCGATCACGCCGTCGGCTCGCTCAGGGAGCGGATCAGGGGAGACGTCCTCGGACCGGAGCATCCTGAGTACGACGCCGCCCGCTCCGTGGCCAACGGAGCCATCGACCACCGCCCTGCCCTGCTGGTCCGCTGCGTCGAGCCCGCGGATGTCGCCGCCGCACTCTCCTTCTCCCGCGACGAGCACCTCGAGGTGTCCGTGCGCGGTGGGGGGCACAACCCGGCGGGTGCCGCCGTCTGCCCCGACGGGCTGGTCGTCGACCTGACCGCGATGCACGCCGTCACGGTCGACCCCGAGGCCCGCACCGCCCGCTGCGGCGGCGGAGCCACCCTCGCCCAGCTCGACGCCGCCACCCAGGCGCACGGCCTCGCCGTGCCGGCCGGCACCATCAGCCACACGGGCATCGGCGGCCTGGCCCTGGGCGGTGGCATGGGCTGGCTCACCCGCCAGCACGGACTGACCGTCGACAATCTGCTGGGCGCCGAGGTGGTGCTGGCCAACGGCACCCTGGTGCACGCGTCGGCGGAGGAGAACCCGGACCTGTTCTGGGCGCTGCGCGGCGGCGGTGGGAACTTCGGGGTGGTCACGGCCTTCGACTTCCGGCTGCACGCGGTCGGGCCCGAGGTGCACGTCGGTGTCTTCTTCTGGGACATTTCGGTGGGCCGCGAGGCGATGGAACTGATCCGCGAGGTGGTTCCGGCGCTGCCACCGAGGCACAGTGTGCTGGTCGGCATCGGGCTGAACGCCCCGCCAGAGCCCTTCGTACCGGTCGAGCACCGCGGCAAGCTCGGCCACGCACTGATCATCGGCGGCTTCGGCAGCGCGGAGGAGCACGCCGCCGCGGCCGCCCTGCTGGACGGTGGGCCACCGAGGCTCTTCGAGATGCGGACCCCGCTGCCCTACACCCAACTGCAGAGCATGCTCGACGACTCCTCGCCGTACGGGATCCTCGACTACGAGAAGGGGATCCCCATCACGGAGTTGAGCGACGACGTGATCGCGCTGCTGAACGAGTACCTGCGGCGCAAGACCTCGCCGCTGACGTTCTGCCCGACCTTCCGGCTGGACGGCGCCTTCACCGAGGTCGACGAGGACGCCACGGCCTACGGAAGCCCGCGCGAACCCGGCTACATGATGGCCCTCACCGCCCTCACCTTCGACCCGGAGGAGCTGGTGGCCGACACCGCCTGGGTCAGGGCGCTGTGGACCGAGCTGCTGCCGCACGCGGTCGGTCCCGGTGGCTACGTCAACTTCATGACCGAGATCGAGGAGGACCGCGTCCGGGCGTCCTACGGACCGGAGAAGTACCAGCGGCTGGCCCGGATCAAGTCCAAGTACGACCCGGAGAACGTCTTCCACCGGAACGCCAACGTCGCCCCCGTCGCGGCCTGACACACCCTCACGCACGAGAAACCGCACTCGCCGACCTGGCGACGGATGACCGGTGGGAGACGGAGGCCGCGACCGCGGAGGAGCGCTCGTTCGCGGCGCTGCTCCCGCGCTGCGCGTGCCACCCAGCCGCCGCGCCGGCAGCCGGCGCCGGCCACCCGTGCCGCGCGACGGCGCGCACGTGCTCCGCCCTGTGGGACCTGACCTGCCTGGCGCGATCCGCCGAGAATGATCGTTTGCAGGGCAGGCCTTCGGGTGAGGATTCTGTCGATGGTGTTGACGGCTTCGCGGACTGCCTGGGCGGTGCGGTGGCAAGTCGGCCCAAGAGGCCAGTGGTGCCGGGCGACCGGCCGCTCGATGACGAGAAGAAGGATTCATGAAGTACCGCAAGCTGGGCGACAACGGCCCCGAGGTGTCCGCGATCGGCCTGGGCTGCATGGGCATGTCCATCGCCTACGGCGTGCCGGATGAGGAGGAGTCCCAGCACACGCTGGATCGCGCCCTTGAGATGGGCGTCACCCTGCTGGACACCGCGGATGCCTACGGGCAGGGCGGCAACGAGGAGTTGGTCGGTCGCTGGCTCCGTCGGCACGCTCGCGAGCGGGACCGGGTGGTCGTGGCGACCAAGTTCGGGCTGCGCCATGACGCGGCCACGGGCCGGGTCGGCGACGTCGACACCTCCGCCGACTACGTTCCCCTCGCCTGCCGGGCCTCACTGCGCCGCTTGGGTGTTGAGCACATCGACCTCTACTACGCGCATCGCCGCAACCCCGCCACGCCTGTCGAGGAGACGGTCGGCGCCATGGCCAAGCTGGTGGAGGCCGGGCTGGTCCGCCACATCGGGCTGAGCGAGGTCAGTCCCGCCACACTGCGCAGGGCCCATGCCGTCCACCCGGTCAGCGCGATACAGGTGGAGTACTCCCTCTTCACCCGCAACGTGGTGGAGGGTGAACTGCTCGCCACCTGCCGGGAACTGGGCATCGCCGTCGTGGCCTACTCGCCGCTCGGGCGCGGCATGCTCACCGGAGCGCTCTCCTCTCGCGAGGACCTGGTCCCGCACGACAACCGGCGGCGCTGGCCGCGGTTCGCCGACGAGAACATCCAGCACAACCTGGCGCTCGTGCAGGCCGTACAGGATGTCGCCGAACGGATCGGCTGCTCGCCGGCCCAGGCCGCGCTGGCCTGGCTGCTCGCCCAGGGCGAGGACATCGTGCCCATCCCCGGCACCAAGCGCCGCCGCTACCTGCAGGAGAACGCCGCCGCCGTGGCGCTGTCCCTGACCGAGGCCGACCGTGATCTGCTGCGGCAAGCCGTGCCTGAGGAAGCGGTGGCGGGTGAGCGCTATCCGGAACAAGCTTTGGAGCGGCTGGGGCACTGAGGCAGCCGGATTCACCAAGCCTGCGGGCGGCGCGGCCTGTCCAGGGTGGCTGTGGGCCGCAGCGCCGAGAGGTCCTGACCTGCGGGGCCTTACGCCGGCGGCCGGGTGAGTTTGACGGCCACGGCGTCGAGGACCCAGTCCAGGCCGGTGGCGAAGGATGCCTCGGCGTCCACGTCCGTGCCGTCGTACACGGCCTTGGCCAGCGCCGGGTAGCGGCCGGTGGCCAGCATTTTCGTCACATGAGGGCCGGAGGCCCGCTGCCACTCGTGCTTGGACAGGCCGGTGGCGCGCTCGGCCCGCAGGTTCGCGATCTCGCGCCTGATCGCGCCGATGAAGTAGGCGCTGACGGTCTCCACGGCGCGCATGACGGTGTCGATGTCGGCGAGGTCGTCGAAGGCGGCCAGCGTGGCCTCGGTCACGGCAAGGCCGTTCGGCCCCAGGGCCGGGCGACCGCCGAGCAGGTCGGCCAGCCATTCGTGACGGAGAGCGGCCTGCCTGGTGCGCTGGGCGAGGGTGCGCAACGCCTCCCGCCAGTCACCGGGCTGCTCCTCGGGGCGGATCTCGGCCTGGACCTCGTCCACCATGAGGTCGAACAGCTCCTCCTTGGTGGAGATGTATCTGTACAGCCGCATCGGGCCGGCGTCCAGGCGGGCGGCGACCTTGCGCAAGGACACCGCCTCCAGCCCGCCCTCGTCGGCCAGCGCGATGGCGGCGGCGACGATCCGCTCCCGGTCGAGCGGCACGGGTTGAGTCGGCGGCTCCGGCCGGTCCCAGACAGTCATGGTGACACCGTACCCTTGTGATACAGCGTCATGAAGCAATACGGTGTATCGATATGAGACACCGCATAGCAGTGGTCGGGAGCGGTCCTGCCGGTCTTGCCTTCGCCCGCGTCCTGCACCGCCATGATCACCCCGTCACCGTCCTCGAACGTGATCCCGCCTCCGACGCCCGCCCCCCGGGCGGCACGCTGGACCTCCATGAGGGCCTGGGCCAGCGCGCACTGGACAAGGCGGGGCTGCTGGCGGAGTTCCAGGCGCTGTCCCGTCCCGAGGGGCAGGCCATGCGCATCCTGGACACGGACGGGACCGTCCTGCGCGACTGGCGACCCCGCCCAGGCGACCGGGCCAATCCCGAGATCGACCGATGGCAACTCCGTGATCTGCTGCTCGGCCCTCTCGACGTCCAGTGGGGGCGGGGCGTGACGCAGGTGGTGCCGGGAACCCGGGACGGCGTACTGGTCCACTTCGCGGACGGGCGGCAGGAGACGTTCGACCTCGTGGTCGGCGCGGACGGCGCCTGGTCCCGGACCCGCCCGGCGGTCTCGCCGGTGACGCCGCGCTACACCGGCGTCACCATGGTCGAGACCTCCCTGGACGACATCGACACCCGCCACCCCGACCTCGCCCGGTTGATCGGCGACGGCTCCGTGGCCGTGTACGGCGTGAACCGAGCTCTCGTCGCCCAGCGCAACAGCGGCGGCCACGTCAAGGCGTACGCCCAGTTCCGCGCGCCGCTGGACTGGCACACCAACCTGGACCTGGCCGACGTCGAGGCCGTGCGATCGAGCCTGCTGGCTCTCTTCGACGGCTGGTCCGCTCCCGTCCTGGACCTTCTCCGCCGCGCCACCGCCTTCGTCCACCGCCCCCTCTACGTCCTGCCCGTGTCCCACACCTGGACCCACGTCTCCGGGGTGACGCTCCTGGGCGACGCCGCCCATCTGATGCCCCCGCTGGGGGCAGGCGCGAACCTCGCGATGCTGGAAGGCGCCGAACTCGCCGAGTCCATCGCCGCCGGCCCCGGAGATCTGGACGCGGCCGTCCGCGCCTTCGAGGAACAGATGTGGGCCCGGGCCGGCCGGTGGGCGAAGATCACGATGGCCGGTCTGGAACGCCTCGTGAGCCCGGACCCGGCCGAAGCCCTCGCCCTCTTCGACCAGGTCCAGCCGTCCTGACCGCCAAGGGAGGACGAGGGAGCGTTCGGTGTGCTCGCCGGCCCTGATCCCCTCCAGCGCCTCGGCCGCATCCCGCGCTGGAACAGGTCGTTCAGGACGGATGTCCCGGCCGCCCAGGAAGATCACGTCGGGGTCGTCTCGGACGCCCCGCCACGCTCTCGTCTTGAGCTTTGGCGTCAAGGCGAACCGTGATCTGCTGACGAAGATCGCAGATCAGGACTGAAACGAGAACGGGTCAGCGCCCCGCGAGGTGCCGGGATGACTCGAAGGCGGGGCGGGGGACGGCCCGGGCCTCCTCGGTGACCGTCATGCGGACTGGCGGGGGAGCCGTCGTCGGGTGGCGAGGAGCATGGGTAGCTTGAACCGGTCACCGGCGGGGCACCAGGGTCTGATGTAATCGTCCCCGGGCGATCCCCGGAGCTGGGATCCCCGGAGGCGGGATCACGGCTGGGGGGACGTTGGAAGAGCTGGGCGCCGCAGACCCGCGGCAGGTGGGGCGCTACCGGATCCTCGCGCGCCTCGGCGCGGGCGGCATGGGCCGGGTGTATCTGGGCCGTTCCACCAGCGGCCGCATGGTCGCCGTGAAGGTGGTGCGCGCCGAACTCGCGGAGGACCCCGACTTCCGGCGCCGGTTCGCCCGGGAGGTCGAGGCGGCCCGGCGGGTGACCGGATTCTTCACCGCGGCGGTCGTCGACGCCGACCCCGAGGGCTCTCCCGCCTGGCTCGCCACCGCTTATGTCCCCGGCCTGCCGCTCGACGCGGCGATCCGTGCTCACGGGGCGTGGCCCCGTCGGTCGTTGCTCGTCCTGGGGGCCGGCCTGGTCGAGGCGCTGGAGGCCATTCACGCCACGGGACTGATCCACCGGGACCTGAAGCCGTCGAACGTGCTGATCGCCGCCGACGGTCCGCGGGTCATCGACTTCGGCATCTCCATCGCCACGGAGGCGAGCGTCCTCACCCAGACGGGCATGGTGATCGGCACACCCGGCTTCATGTCGCCCGAGCAGGTGACGGGAGATCAGGTCGGCCCGGCCGGCGATGTGTTCTCGCTCGGCGCGGTCCTCGCCTTCGCCGGAACGGGCGCGCCGCCCTTCGGCACCGGATCGCCGCACTCGGTGAACTTCCGCGCCGTGTACGAGGCCGCCGACCTTCAAAGGCTTCCCGCCGGCACCGACTTCATCGGCCGGTGTCTGGAGAAGGACCCCGGTGGTCGGCCCACGGTGCCGGAACTCCTGGCGGAGTTCGCCCGGTTACTCGGTGAGACGGGTGGCCTGACCTACGGGGGCGGGCTGCCCCAGGAGACCGCCTGGCTGCCGGAGGCGGTGGCCCTGGCGGTCACCCGCCCGGCCGGTTCCGATCCCGCGCCCGCGGACGCGTCGGCGGACACCCCTGGCGGTGCGGACGGTGCCGAGGATGCCGGCGCGGAGGGCGATGCCGGGTCGGCCCCCACGCCACCCGACCCACGGGACGCCCTGGCCAGGAAGCCCACGCCGGCCCCGGCCTTGCCTGCCACGCCGCCCCCGACTCCGGCCGCGCCCGCCACCCCGGCCCCGGCTCCGCCCGCCGTGACGTCGGCCGCACCGCTGCCACCTCCGCCGCTGCCATCGACCTCCCCGCCCATACCGACGCGGGCACCGGACCAGACGCCGCACCGGGCACCGGAGCGGAGCCCGGCCCCGGCCTTCGGCCCGGCGGCCGCCGCGACGTCCCCGCAGCACCTCGGTGGTGAGCCGGTCCTCGCCTCCACGTGGACGCCCGCCCCTCCCGCCACCACCACCGGCCGTTCCGCCGCCCGCCCGGGCGGCCGGGCTCGCCGTATCGTCGCGATCGCCGTCGCGGCGGCGCTGGTCGGCGGCGGCATCACCGCCCTCGTCGTGAACCTGGACAAGGGCAAAGACAAGGACAAGCACAGCAACGCCGGTACCCCCCGGGGCAAAGGTTCGGGCTCGTCCTCCGGCGGCACCGCTTCCGCCGCCGGCTTCGACGCCGCCGTCGACAAGGTCGTCAACCCCTCCTCGAAGAAGGGCGGCACGCTCCGCCTCGCGACCGCCGCCGACGCCGACTCCTGGGACCCGGCCCGCTCCTACTACGGCTGGGTCTGGAACATGCAGCGGCTCTACAGCCGCACGCTGCTCACCTACGACACCAAGCCCGGCGCGAAGGGCCTCGAGCTCGTGCCGGACCTGGCCGAGGCGCAGCCCGAGGTGTCGCCCGACGGAAAGACGTACACCGTCAGGATCAGGTCCGGGCTGAAGTTCGAGGACGGCACGCCCATCACCTCCCAGGACGTCAAGTACGCGATCGAACGGACCTTCGCGGAGGACGTCATCAGCGGCGGACCCACCTATCTCATGGAGGTGCTGGACCAGGGCCAGAACTACCGGGGCCCGTACAAGGGCGGCGGCTCCACCGGCCTGAAGTCGGTCAAGACGCCGGACGAGCGGACGCTCGTCTTCCGTCTCGCCGCGCCCGACTCGCGGTTCCCGCACCTGCTGGCCCTGGGCGCGACCGCCCCGGTGCCCAAGTCCAAGGACACCGGCGCCCGTTACGACTCCAAGCCGGTCGCGTCGGGGCCGTACCGGTTCGACTCGTACAGCCCGGGCAAGTCGCTCGTCCTGGTACGCAACACCCACTGGAACCCAGCGACCGACCCGGTGCGCAAAGCGCTGCCCGACCGCATCGAGCTGACCGTCTCCGCCACTCCGGAGCAGGTGGCCACCCACCTCATGGCAGGCACCGCGGACCTGGACGCGTCCCAGGCCGGCCTGCCCCCGGCCGCCTCCGCCAAGCTCATGGCCGACCCGAAACTGAAGGCAAACGCGGACGCCCCCTTCTCGGGCATCATGCGAACCGTCGCGATGGTGTCCAAAACGGCACCCTTCGACAACGAGCACTGCCGCAAGGCCGTCCTCTACGCGGCCGACACCACCGCCCTCCAGACCGCTCAGGGCGGTCCGACCACGGGCTCCCGCTACGGCAACATGCTGCCCCCGACCGTTCCGGGCAGCGATGCCTACGACCCCTTCGACCTCACCGAGGGCAAGCCCCGGCTCGCGAAGGCCAAGGAGGAACTCGCCGCCTGCGGACGCCCGAACGGCTTCACCACCAAGCTCGCCGTAGCCAACAACAGGCCCAAGAACGTGGCCTCCGCCCAGGCGCTCCAGCAGGCCCTGAAGGCCGCGGGCATCCAGGTCGAGATCAACCAGCTGGAGTTCAGCGCGTACCTCGACACCGCCGGCAGCCCCAGCGAGGTCGAGGACAAGGGCTACGGCCTCATCATGGCCGGCTGGAGCTCCGACTTCCCCCACGGATCCACTTTCCTGCAGCCGCTGGCCGACGGCCGCCTGATCGTTCCGAGCGGCAACACCAACTACGCCCAGGTCGACGACCCGGCGATCAACGACCTGTTCGACCAGGCGAGGACGGAGACCGACCCCGAGAAGGTGGCCGAGCTCTACCGCGCCCTCAACCACAGACTCACCGACGGCGCCCACTACCTCCCTGTCGTCGCCGTGAAATCCCTCAACTACCGCAACCCCCGCCTCACCAATGTCTACGTCAGCCACGCTTACGGCATGGTCGACGTCCAGGCGCTCGGCGTCGGCGAAGGCAGCGAGGGCTGAGCCCTGCGCGGCGGAAGGTCCCCGCGGTCCCTGCCGCACCACCTCGCCAGGCGGAGAGCGCGGCGTCGTCCCCATACGCGGTGGTCAGCAGGAACGCGGCCTGGCGCCTCGGTACCGGAACCCGAGGGCGTACAGCGCCGTACGGGCGTCCGCGGGGACGCTCTGGCGCGTCACACACGATGCGCCTTCGCTCCCACGGCAGGGGGTGCCGATAAGGTGCACCTTGATTGCTTTTGTTCAGTTATGTGGTCCGATGAAGGCAGGGCGGATGGAGATCATCGCGTTCGGGGTCACCGCGGACGAGGGCCCGCTGCTGGAGGAGGCATTCCGCGGACGGCACGGTGTGCGGTGTCTGGACGTGTTCCTCAACCGGGACACGGCCACGGCGGCGGCTGGGTACGAGGCTGTCAGCAGCAGTGTGAACGACGTCCTGGACGCGGAGGTGCTCGGCGCGCTGGCCGACGGCGGCACCCGGCTGATCACGCAGCGCGCGACCGGTCACAACAACATCGACCTCGTCCGGGCCGGCGAGCTGGGGCTGACCGTGGCGCGGGTCGCCTCTTACTCCCCGTATGCGGTGGCGGAGTTCGCCTGGGCGCTGGCGCTGGCGGTGAACCGCAGGACGGTCCGGGCCGTGGGGCGGACCCGGGAGTTCGACTTCCGGCTCAACGGGCTGATGGGCTGGGACTTCCACGGGCGGACCGTCGGGGTGCTGGGCACCGGCAGGATCGGCACCGCATTCGCCCGGATCGCGCACGGTTTCGGGATGCGGCTGCTCGGCTGGGACGTGGCCGAGAACCCGGATTGCCTGTCCTTGGGCATGAGCTACGTGGACAAGGAGCGGCTGTTCGCCGAAGCCGACCTGATCAGCCTCCACGTGCCCCTGGTGCCCGAGACGCATCACCTGGTGGATGCGGAGGCGCTGGCCCTGATGAAGAGTGGCGCGATCCTGATCAACACCGGCCGAGGCGGGCTGATCGACGCCTCCGAGCTGGTGGCCGCCCTGAAGCGGGACCGGCTCGACGGAGTGGGGCTCGACGTCTACGAGGAGGAGGCCGGGGTCTTCTACATCGACCACTCCATGGAGGTGATGATCGACGACATCCTGGCGCGGCTGATGACCTTCCGGAATGTGCTGGTCACCTCCCACCAGGCGTATTTCACCCGTGACGCCGTCGGCCAGATCATCGCCGCCACGGTGCGCAACGTCGAGGACTATCTGGCGGGACGGACCAGCGAGAACGTCCTCCTGGGCTCCTAGGCACGGTGCGGCACGATCGCGACCGGACAGGGCGCGTAGTGCAGCAACGCGTGCGCGACCCGTCCGAGCTGGAGCCCGTGGTGCACGGCCTGCCGATGGGCGCCGACGACGAGCAGGTCAGCCGTTCGTGCCGCCTCCAGCAGCGCCGAATGGGGGTGGCCTTCGACGGTCTCGCGGCGCACCACGACCTCCGGGAGCTCGTCCTCCGGCTCCCGCAGCGCCTCTGCCAGCTCCCGCTCCGCCTGCCGCCGGCGTTCTCCAGAGGTGTCCGCATGGCGTAGCGGCTCATCGATGATGTCGATGGCAGGGACGCGCCAGGCCCGCACGGCGTGGAGTTCGGCGCCGCGCACCGCGGCCTCCTGGAAGGCGAAGCGTACGACGTCGGAGTCGGCGCGAGGGTGGCCGAGGCCGACGACGATCCGCCCGAACCCGCCGGACCGGTTCCGTTCCTCGCCCCGTACCACGACCACCGGGCAGTCGGCCCGGCCGGCGACCGCCAAGCTCACCGAACCGAGCAGCATTTCGGCCACCGGGCCTGCCCCGCGAGCGCCGAGCACCAGCGCGAACGCCTCGCGCCCCACTCTCACCAGCGCGCGAACGGGATCCTCCACGAGGGCATCGGCGGACACCGCGAGGTCAGGGGCGCGCCGCCGGACCCGGTCGGCCGCCGCCGCGGTGACGCGGTCGCCGAGCAGTTCCGCCGTGGACTTCTCGATCCCGAACGCGGGCTTGACCCCCTCGTACCGCTCCCACCTCGAGGCGTACACCAACCGCACCGGCGCGTTGCGACGCATCGCCTCATCGGCGGCCCAGTCCACCGCCGTGAAGCTGGACTGCGAACCGTCCACACCCACCACCAAGGGCAGCTCCGTCATCCCCACGGTCCGCATCGTCCTCACCGCCTTGTAGTGCCTCTCCTACCACCGTCGCCTCTTCCGACCGTGGCCGCGAGCGCACGTCGGGACCTGCATCGGGGCCGCCCGGCCGGCGGTCATCGAGGCACCGTGGGGAAATCCGCCCCCAACGTCGGCTGATGCCGAAGCCGGGCATAGGCTGCCTGGACCAGCTCGCAATGGGGGAACTATGCGTATAGGTGTCTACCTCGCACACCCGCATCCGGGCAGCTTCAACCACGCGGTGTTCGCCGCCATTGTGGAAGAGCTGCGCGACCGAGGGTGTCACGTTCTCGCACATGACCTCTACGCCGAGGAATTCGACCCCTTGCTGACGGCCGACGAGACAGGGACGGTCCAGTCGGCAGCCCCCGCCCGGGACGCGCAGGTGGAGCTGCACCGGTCGGAGGTAGCCACCCTCGATGCCATGGTGTTCGTCCACCCGAACTGGTGGGGCATGCCGCCCGCTGTCCTCACCGGCTGGGTTCAGCGCGTGCTCGCTCCCGGTGTCGCGTACAAACTGGGCACCGCGGAAGGGGAGCCCGCAGGGCTGCTGAAGGCAGGACGCGCGCTCGTCCTGAACACTTCCGACACTCCTGCCGACCGCGAGGAGAGCGAGTTCGGCGACCCGTTGCAAAGCATCTGGGCGGCGTGCGTCCTGCCGTACGTGGGTGTCACCGACGTCCGCCGGGTCGTCCTGCGTACCGTCACCGACTCGGCCGACGAAACCCGAGCATCCTGGCTGCGTCAGGCACGTCAGCAAGCCGCCACGCTGATGACCTGACGCCGAGCCGTGCATCGTCCGCACCGGGCCGCCCCCTCGACCCGCGTCGTGTTCGGCCCACCGCTGGGCCGCGGACCGGATCGCCCGGCATCAGCGGCGCGATCCGGTCCCACGGCGCATCAGTGATCACTGACCGGATGGTCACACCCGACCACCCGACCACCCGACCAACCCGTCATCACAGAGAGAGGCTCTACCCGCGGTGCCGTGCGGCCCGGCGGCGGGCGGTGGCGAACAGCAGGGCGGACCCGGCGGCGAGCACCGCGGCGCCGCCGGTCGCAAGGAGTGCGGAGCTGCTGTCCCCACCGGTCTCGGCGAGGCGTTTCCCCCGCACGTCAGGGGAACCTGCCCCGTTGGCGGCCCTCACCTCCACGTTCTCCACCTCGGCGCTCTTCACGTCCGCGCCCGTGCCCGCCATGGCGTGGTGCCCCGCGTCGCCGCTGTCGTCGTCACCGCCGTGGCCGTGGTGGTCGACCGTGGACTTGGCCGCCCCCGCCTCGATCTGCCGGTCGCTGGGCGCGGAAGCGGTCGACGCCGGAGCCGGGGCCTTACGGGAGCCGCCGCCGAATATCACGTCGGAGCAGGTGTAGAACGCCTCGGGGCTGTCCGAGCGCTGCCAGATGCTGTAGATCAGATGGCGGCCCGACTTCTTCGGCACCGTGCCGGAGAAGAGGTAACTGCCGTCTCGCAGAGTCGGGTTGGTCACCTTGACGAACGGCTTGCTCTCCAGGTCCGACCACTTCAGCGGCCTCCTCGGGTTGTAGCCGTCCTTGGTGATGTACAGCTCGAAGGTGCCGCGGTGCGGGGCGGTCGCCCGATACCGGAACGCGTGCGCGCCGGACGCCAGCTTCGTGGCCGGCCAGTCCGCACGCGCCAGATCCAGCCCCTTGTACTTGTCGCGCCCCGCGCTGCACAGCCTGCCGTCCGGGATGATCTGACGGTGCCGCCCCGCGGCGTTGGCGATGTTCACCTCGTTCCAGTCGTACAGCGGCTGGGTCCCACCCGCCGCCACCATGGCCTTGCAGGCTGCCGAATCCGGATTCTCCGGCCCCTCCGCGAAGCAGGCGGACACCCGGCTGACCGGGTCCGTCATGGAGCCGTGCGCAACAGCCGGCCGGGCAGTCAACGCTCCCAGTGCGAGCGGCACCGCACCCAAGACGGCGACACGGACGGCGGCTTTGCGGGATACATGCATGGGGGGTCTCCTTCGATCGCTATGGGAAGGCGATCAGCACGTTAACCACCGAGCCCGCCCGTTTCACCGCCGAACAGGCCCCCCGGCCGAACGTTATCCGGATATGACAATTTCTCATTGGCTGACTCGGTGCGGTGTCGGTCGTGGTGGGGATCCTTGTCGAGGAGGGGTGACGGCAGTGCCGTGGGAATGCCGTCTCGCGCGCCAAACGACCGATCCCTGATCAACGCGCCGAGCTGCCATGCTCGCCATGGTCTCGCACTCACATTCGGGCGCCGAAGTTCTGCGTCCACCATGGCCCGCCGGAGCCCTGGTGCACTCCCACACCGAGGTTCTTGAAGGAGCAGTTGAGGATGTTGGCGCGGTGCCCCGGGCTGTGCATCCAGGCGTCCATCACCGACTCTGGGGTCTGCTGGCCCCTGGCTATGTTCTCCCCGTACGTCGACCAGCGGTAGCCCGCGGCCGTGATGCGCTCGCCGGGGCCCGCGCCGTCGGGGTTGGTGTGGTCGAAGAAGTTGCGGGCGGCCATGTCGCCGGAGTGGCCCCGCGCGGCGGCCGCCAGCTGCTTGTCGGCCGTCACCGGGCCGCAGCCGGCCGCCGCCCGCTCCTTGTTCACCAGCGCGATGACCCGCGACGCGGTGTCCGACGGGCCCGGCGGCACCGAAGGCTTGCTGGTCGGCCGCTGGGTCGGCCGCTGGGTCGGACGCGGCTTCTTCTTCGGCGCGGGCGTGCGCTTGGTGGCCCGCGGGCTTGCGGAGGGCTTCGGCTTCTTCTTCGCGGCGGGCCGTGAAGGAGAGGCGGAGGCCGATGGCGAGGCCGTGGCCGAGGCGCCGGATTCGGTGCCGGGCGTCGGGCGGTGAGCCGCCGGGGCGGCCGAGGCCTGCGCCACGGTGTCCGCCTCAGCCCGGGATCCGGGGTCGGCGGACGCGAAACACCACAGCCCGCCGCCGGCCACACAGGCCGCCACGAGCCCGCCGCCGATCACCTGCCGCCGGAGCCGCCGCCGGCGGCGGACCGCGCCACGGGAAAGGGCCCGTCCGCTCTCGGAGCGGCGCCGCGCCGCACGGCCGGTCCGGCCGTCTTCCCCCACGCCCCGGAGACCGATGCCGTCCTGGGCCTCAGTACCGCCGTCGCGGGCAGGGCCCGCCGCCGCGTTCGGTGCCGTCCTGTGTCGCTCTGTGCTCATCAGAAGAATTCCCTGTCCGTGACAGCCGTCGAATGTGTCCGATGACTGGGAGACCACGGACGGCACTTTCGGATAACAGTTCCTCCGACATCAGTTCAGCGGACGGGACGACAGCCGCCCGACGGCGGAGTCGGCATCGCCTCACGCCGGCCGACGAGGGCGCCGGAACGGGCCTCGGGCGGGTCCGAGGGGCTCACGCTGGAAGTGCCGGCTCCGGGTCGGCGGCGCGCGGGCGGGGACATCGCTCTTTCTGAGCCACCGCCTGAGTTGCCCACGGTTGTCACATCAGGTCATCGCTGAGTTGGGTGGGCCTGGGGTGCGTCGGAACCCGTAATAGCCACCTTTTTGTGGGTACTTGGCGGCAGGCGGTGGCTGAGCGACTCTGGTGAGGGCGGCCGCAGGGCCGCGGGATCCTGATGGGACGTAGGCGGCGATGTGATGGGTCAGTTGGCCGACTGGGTCTCGGCGAGCTTCTCCAGGCGGCGGTGGCCCCAATCAGAGAGGGGAGCCAGCGCCTCGGAGAGTTCTCGGCCGAACGCGGTCAAGGAGTACATGGTCTTCAGCGGAAGTACGTCGTGCACCTCCCGGTGCACCAGTCCGTCAGTCTCCATCTCGCGGAGCGCCTGAGTCAGCACCTTCTCGCTGAGGCCCGGCAGCCGTCGACGCAGCTGGCTTGGACGGCAAGGACCGGACTCCAGCAGCCAGAGCAGAGCCGTCTTCCATTTTCCGTCGATCACGGCGATCGCGGCAGTTACCCCACAGACGTTCGGGTCCTGGGCACGGCTGCGTGTCATTGTCGCCCCATTTCATTACAGATTACCGATATTTCCACTGGAGTTGAGCGATGTCCTCACACATCGAACAGTCTGCCGTCACCGTCCTCGGCCTGGGGCCGATGGGCCGATCCCTGGCGGGCGCGTTCCTGGATGCCGGCCTGCGAACCACGGTCTGGAACCGGACGCCGGGCCGGGACCGGGAACTGGTCGCGCAGGGCGCGGTCAGCGTCCGGTCGGCCGAAGAAGCGGTTGCCGCAAGCAGAGTGATCGTGGTCTGCGTGGTGAACTACGACGCGGTGGACACGATTCTGCGGCGAGAGGCGGTCACCGGCGCGCTCAAGGGTCGCACGGTGGTCAATCTGACCGCCGACACGCCGGACCGGGCCCGCGATGCCGCAGCGTGGGCGGCTGAGCACGGTGTTCGCTACCTGGACGGTGCGATCATGACGCCGACCACGACCATCGGAACGCCGGCCGCGGTGTTCATCCACAGCGGCCCGGAGGATCTCTACCGGGAGCACCAGCCCGTCCTGGAGGCGCTGGGCGGAACCCATACCCACCTCGGCGAGGAGATCGGCCGGGCGGCCGCATACGACATCGCGCTGCTCGACATCTTCTGGACCGCGATGGCGGGCTATGTGCACGCCCTCGCGTTGGCGCGAGCCGAAGGCATCACCGCGCGGGAGCTGGCACCGTTCGCCAAGGGCATCGGCGACATCCTCCCGCCGATCTTCGAAGAGGCCGCGGGGGAGGCCGACAGTGGTACCTACTCCGGTGAGGGCAACCCGATCACCTCGGCCGTATCGTCCATGGCGCACATCGTCCACACCTCGGAGGCGCATGGCATTGACGCGGGCGTGATGCGCGCGGCTGAGGGCATGGCCCGCCGAGCCATCGGACGGGGTCACGGTGCCGACGGGTTCGTACGGATCGCCGAGCTCCTGGGCCGCCGCTGAGGAAGCCCCTCGCTACCCGGGTCGACTGAGGCAGCCGATTACCAGCTGCCTCAGTCAACCGCAGGGAGCGGCTGGCAGGTGAGCGCCACGCCCGCGCCGGAACTGCCTGCGGAAGGCTGGTCTCCTACCAGGCCGTCAGCAGGCAGCCCCCGGAGGCCCGCGCCCAGGACGCCCCCCGCCTCGTTCCCACCAACCCGATGGCCGGGGGGCAGCCCTACCCCGAGATGGGCGGGTAGCACGATCGTGCCGCGCGGTCACCTCCGGCGATGCTGGGCCCATAAGCCAGTGGGCACCCCATGATTCCGTAGGAGTTGGCTCGTGCGTGAACAGGCATGGCAGACCTTTCGCTCGTCCGGGCGGCGGCGTCGGCACAGAACCGTGCCGGCCATGGCCGCAGTGGCCCTCGGTGCCATGACGATGAGCGCCATGGCTCCGCCCGCGGCGTCTGCCGGCGCCAAGCCGGACGCCGTCCGGCAGGGCCTGAAGGCGCTGGTGCACACTGACGGCGTGCCCGCCGCGCTGGCGAGCGTCGAAGACCGTGAGGGCCGCACTCGTGTCTACACCGCGGGCGTCGGCGACCTGGCCACCGGCGCGAAAGTGCCCAGGGATGGTCAGGTACGCGTCGGCAGCAACACCAAGACGTTCACCGCGGTGGTCGTGCTGCAACTGGCCGGTGAAGGGAAGATCGGCCTTGACGCCCCGGTCGACACCTATCTGCCCGGCCTCGTACGCGGGGACGGCATCGACGGGCGTCGCATCACCGTCCGCCAACTACTCCAGCACACCAGCGGACTTCCCAACTACAGCAACTACCTCGGCAACGACATCCGCTACTACCACCCCCGCGAACTCCTCGACCTCGCTCTCCAGCACAAGGCCGACTTCGCCCCCGGCACGAAATGGGCCTACAGCAACACGAACTACCTGGTGACCGGCCTGATCGTTGAGAAGGTCACCGGCCGCCCCCTCGCCGAGGAGATCGACCGGCGCGTCATCAAACGCATCGGATTGCGCCACACCTACTTCCCCGCCCCCGGCGAGGTGACGATCCGGGAGCGCCATCCCAGGGGCTACTACCAGGAATCGGCAGGCGCGCCTCTGGTAGACGCTACGGGATGGGACCCTTCCTGGGCCTGGGCCGCGGGCCAGATGGTGTCCACCAACTCCGACCTGAACCGGTTCTTCACCGCGCTGCTGGCGGGCAGGCTTCTGCCGAAGGCTCAGCTTGACCGGATGCGCACCACCGTCCCCGCCGGTCATCCCTTCCCTGCCGGTGCCCGTTACGGGCTGGGACTCGTGAGCACGCCCCTGTCGTGCGGCGGCGTGTACTGGGGCCACGGCGGCAGCATGACGGGATACGAGACCCGAGGTGGCGCCACCGAGGACGGCCGGGCCGCCAACGTCGCCGTGACCACACAGCCGAGCCAGGCGACCAAGGAGCGCATGGTCGGAGTTGTGGACGCGGCCCTGTGCCCCTAGGGGGTGTCCGTGGACTCAGCCGGTCGAAGAGATCGAGAAGCGCAAGCTGACCCCGCTGTTCGCAGTCGGCTTCGCCTTCCGGGCACAGCCGTCCCTGAACGAGATCTTGCAGCAGCGCTGGGAGGTGAATCCTTTCCGGACCTCTCTGTCTCTTATCTGTGTACCGGCCGAAGGGGCCGGCAGAACCGGGAGGAAACACCAATGATGGTCACGGGCCTCGTCGTGGTCGGAGCTCTGCTCGTGGGTGCGTGCAGCTGGCACCTGATGCGGCGCTACAAGGGGCGAAGCTGACCAGGTCTGCGCACGGAGCGCCTTGCGAGTACGAGTAGCGCATGAACCAACGCTTCCCCTGGCCGGACGAGCGGCTGATCAAGGCCGCTCAGGACGGCGACGTCACTTCGCTCACCACCGTCGTCATGAAATCGCAGCCTCATGTGCGCAAGTTCGCCATATCGCTGTGCGCCTCACCGCAGGACGCGGAGGATGCGGCGCAGGAGGCGCTGATCATCCTCTATCGGAAGATCGGCACCTTGCGGGCCACTGGGGCGCTTGCCTCATGGATGTTCCGGATCGTGCGCAACGAATGCCTCCGGCAGGTACGGCTGCTCGTCTCGCGGAGCGACGATGCGTCGGCCGAACCGGAGGCGCCCGCGGAACCGTCCGCCGAGGACGCGGTGCTGCACAGACTGGAGGTGGAGCGGATCGCGGCCGCGGTCTGTGCCCTTCCCCCTGACCAGCGGCAGGTCCTGATCATGCGGGACATACAGGGCCTGCCCGGCAAGACCGTGGCCCATTCGCTCGGCCTGAGCAACGCCGCGATGAAATCGCGGCTACACAGAGCACGTGCAGCGCTGCGTCACTCACTGACAGTGACCGATCAAGTCATCGACCGACCAGTCGGAGGAGACTCATGACCGCGAACACCGTGCGGGGGGCAAGGGCCCTGGCCACCCCGGAGTCCGCAGCTCCCGAGATGGCCTTCGCCAGCAAGTCCGTCCCGCACCACCTGGCGCGCGGCGCCATCGGCTTCGGGCTGATCATCGGCTCGATCGGCCTGGTGCCCGTCGCCGGCCCGGTCACCCTGCTGGCGGCCCCGTTGGCCCTGATCGCCTTCCGCGGCTGCCCCACCTGCTGGATGGTCGGCCTGGCGCAGACCATTTCCCGCGGCCGCCTGGAGCGCCAGTGTGTGGACGGCGTCTGCACCCTCACCAAGGCGCACCCGGCGGCAAAGGCCGCAGACGAGCCTGATCACCGCGGCACGCCAACGGACGGTCGGATCCGCTGAGCTGGTCTCGGCTCACACGGCGGGGGTATCGGCTGGCGGCAGCTGGAGGGTGTAGGGCATGACACCGATGAGGACGATGCGGCGCTCCCCGGGCCCGCTCGCCGGGCCGCGCCGCATCGGGGCGACGTAATGGCTCACCACAGGGTCGTGAACGGCGTAGGCGTCCAGCGGCTCGTCGAGAGTGAAGGAGGCATGGAGTGCGCCGGGCGGCAGCTCCTTGGGCTGCCGCCCGGCGCACTGCGGCCGGGCGATGCAGGTCTCACCGCCCGCGATGTTGGTGCGGCTTACCAGGTACGCGAAGACGAAGCTGCTGTCACCGTCCTGGTGCAGGCAGTTGGGCGACGCCACCGCCACGTCTCCTCTCGCCTCCACGGCGAACTTGACAAGGTGGACGGTGTAATAGAGCGGGTTGGCTCGATACTCCTCTCGCCATTGGGTACGGCCCGCAGCCCATCGCATCAGGTGCTGCAAGAGCGGGTTCGCGCGTACTCCCTCCGGCAGGCCGGGGAAGCGCCGCCCGCGGTCATAGAGCGGGTGGCGGGTCTGGCGGAATTCGGCTACCGACCCGTGCTCCGGGTCAGGCGCGTCCGGAATCCAGGACAGCACCCCGCTCCAAGGCAGGCCCACGGCGTGTCCGAACCGACGGAAACGGTTGTCCTGTGGGGCGTACGGATCAGCCGGCAGATCCTCGAAAGCCACGGTAAGCCGCTCCAGATCCGTCTGCCACCGCCCGCCCACCGGGTCGGGGATCACATCCGGCCGGCGATACCGCTCAAAGCCCCGCGCCTGCAGATCGCCACGCCCGACGACGGCCTCCGCCGTGTCCTCCACGATGCCGGTACGGTCCATCGCCTTCGAACCTCTCACCTAGCCCAGGGCTCCTGGACGAGGAACCCCATGCCCCTCCTTTCAGAAGACGTCGCTTCCGTAGCGTTGTCGTGATCGGTGCGCCGAATGGGTGAAGCTCTCGGTGTTGGAGACCCACACGCCCACCTCCACGACCACCGGCTCGGCCTCGTCGCCGACCGCGACCTCTTCGCCGTGATCGCGGCGCACCGGCCGGCATGCGCCCTCCCGCCCGGACCGGCTGGCGGTATGGCGTCGGCACCTCCGCGTGGTTGCCCCGTGAGTGTCACCGGCGCCGCCCCCGTTCGCCCGGCGCGTCGAGACGCGATTTCGACGAGACGAGACACGCGCCGCCACTACCTCACGAAGGCCCGCGACGCGGGCCGGCCGGCCGTCAGGCGACGGCGTTGCGGTAGTGGCTCGTCAACCGTCCCGCCTCGTCCAGGACGTGGAAGACGAGCGCCGGAGGTTGGTCGAGGTGGACATGGTCCGCTGGGTGGGCGTGGTGCTCCCAGGGAAGGCGGAGGGTGGAAACGACACCGGGAGCGACGACCAGAGGCTTCCCGGCGAACGTGGTTGCCGCCGCGGTGTGGGCGTGGCCGCAGATGAGGGCGACGATGTTGGGATGACGCTCCACCAGGGCGGCGAGCCGCTCCTGGCCGAACTGCCGCAGGCCGTCGATGTAGGGGCTGTGCAGCAGAGTCGGCGGGTGATGGAAGCCGACGAGAACGGGCATGTCGCCCGGCGTCCGGGTGAGCACGTCCTCCAGCCAGAGCAGGGTTTCGTCCTCGATGAACCCGTCGTCCTTCCCCGGTACCGAGGAGTCACACAGGGCGATGGTGAACCCCGCCGTGCGATGGACCCGGTTGACGGGCGCTGTCGAGGCGGGTTCCCCGAGCAGGAACCGGCGGAAGGCACTGCGCTCGTCGTGGTTTCCCGGACACACCAGCAACGGGTGCCGGGTGGCCAGCAGTTGGCGGGCCAGCTCGTACTCGGCCGGCAGTCCGTGGTCGGCGATGTCACCGGTCACCACGACGGCGTCGAGGTCGTAGGGAAGGGCGTTCAGGTAGTCGATGACCGCCCTTGTGCGGTCGATGCTGCGCTGCTGTCCGTCGATGTGGACGTCGCTGAGGTGGGCTGTCACGATCACGGTTACGCCTGGTCCTTCCGAAGGCTGGCCCGGTGCGGTGGGGGCGGTGGCGGGCGATCTGGCCCGACTCACCTCCATGGCTTCGGCGAGCCTATTGAGCGACTGGACCACACGTAAGATCCAGTTTCGCGCTGAAGATTTGGTCCAGTCCGGGCTTCGGCCTCCAGGCCGACACCACCACCGCGGGCGGCGCCCGGGCTGGGTGCCGGCCTTCGCGCGGGCACCGCTGGAGTACGGCCCCGACCGTCGGAGGCCAGGACTGTGAACAAGGCGTCGAGGGCAACCGGGTAGGCGGTTTCGGTCGGGGCGGCGAAGCCGATCAACAGCCCCAGCGGGCTGTCAGCAGGGTCGTGATGGAGTTCGGTGAGACCGCGCAAGGCGAGGCCGTGGTGGGTACATCTGGCCAGGAGCTGGTCTTCGGTGAGGCCGCCGGAAGGAAGGGTGACAAGGGTGTGCAGGCCGGCGGGGACTCCATGGGCGGTGAGACCGGGGTGGGCGGCTATCCGGCTGAGGAGGAGTTCACGCCGGCGGCGGTAGCGCAGGCGGGCGGCGCGGATGTGGCGGTCGTAGGCGTGAGTGGTGATCAGGTCGGCGAGGACGAGTTGGCCCAGGGTCTCGGTGTACAGGTCGGCTTGCTGCTTGGCCTGCACCATGGGTCGCACCAGGTGGGGCGGTAGGACCATCCAGGCCAGGCGAAGGGCGGGGGCGAGGGTCTTGGACGCGGTGCCGCAGTAGATGACGTGGTCGGGAGCGACGCCCTGGAGGGCTCCGACGGGTTGGCGGTCGTAGCGGTACTCGCCGTCGTAGTCGTCCTCGACGATCAGGCCGCCTGTGGAGCGCGCCCAAGCGCACAGTGCCTGGCGGCGGCTCGGATGCAGGGGAACGCCGGTCGGGTACTGGTGCGAGGGAGTGAGGAGCACTGCTCCCGTGTGCCGAGCGAGTTCCTCAGTGCGGGCGCCGTGAGAGTCGACGGGCAGGGCCAGGGCGGTGAGTCCGGCACGCTGGATGACTTCCCGAAAGAGGTTGTGCCCCGGGTCCTCCACAGCCGCAGTGCGTATGCCGCTCGCGGCCAGTACGCCGCTGAGCAGGCCCAGACCTTGGTAGTGGCCGGAGGTGACCATGATCCGGTCGGGCGTTGTGATCACGCCGCGAGTGCGGCCCAGATAGTCGGCGAGGGCCCTGCGCAGCTCGATCCGGCCCTGCGGGTCTCCGGCGCCGAAGACCTCGGGACGCGCCCGGGTGAGAACGCGGCGGGTGGAGGCGAGCCAGGCTCGGGTGGGGAAGGCGGTGACGTCAGGGAGCCCGGGGCGAAGGTCGTGGCGGGGAGTCGTCGGCTCGGGTGCGGGGCGCTCGGGGGCCTGGGCGCGCTGCGGCCCCTCGGCCACTTTGGTGCCCGACCCGGGGCGCGTGGTCAGGTAGCCCTCCTCGACCAGTTGATCGTAGGCGGCGGTGACGGTGCCTCGCGAGAGTCCGAGTTCCTGGGCCAGCCCTCGGGTGGACGGCAGGAGCGATCCGGCGGGCAGGCGTCCCTGGTGGATCGCTTCCCGGAGCGCGGCCTCCAAAGCGGAGCGCCGCCCGCTTACGGCGTTGATGGAGATGTGCAGGTCGAGCCGGGAACTGGACCAAGAATTCGACATGGAAGTGGATCTTATTCTTGGTCCGGCAACCTTCTAGATTCGAGAGCGAAGCCGGTCGCGAGGGGGCGTGAGCGTGAAGCGGACAGCTGTCATCTGGCCGTCAGCGGTGCTGCGGACAACGCCTCAGTGTGCGCTCCCCTGATTCGGCCACCCAGCCGGATACGCCGACGAACCGGGGCGTCCGTCGGACGCCGATCGGCGTTCCCGGCGGGCGGACGTCACTCTCGAAGCCTTGCTTGCCGACTGCGGCGACACCATGGAAGGAACCACCATGACCGACGGACAGCGCCTCTCCGGCCAGAATGAACCCGACCACACCGCGGTGCGCGTCGCCCTGTGGCGTGCCCTTCACGTCCAGGCTGACGCCCCGCCCCACGTGCTCGACGACGAGATCGGGCTCAAGCTCGCCGACCCGGGGCCGGACTGGCGTGACCGCGGCGACATGACCATGCCGGGCGTCAGCGGCGTCCGCGCGGCCATGGTCGCCCGCGCCCGCTTCGTCGAGGACCTCGTCGCCGAACGCGCCGACGCCGGCCTGGCGCAGTACGTCATCCTCGGTGCGGGCCTGGACACCTTCGCCCAGCGGCGCCCCGAACTCGGCTCCCGCCTCAGCGTCTTCGAGGTCGACCAGCCGGGTACGCAGGCGTGGAAGCGGCAGCGCCTCGCCGAGCTCGGCTACGACCTCCCGTCCTGGCTGACCCTGGTGCCCGTCGACTTCGAGGCCGGCGACTCGTGGCGGGAGCGGCTGACCGCCGCCGGGTTCGACCCGCGGAAGCCGACGGTCGTCGCGTCGACCGGAGTCAGCATGTACCTCACGCACGAAGCCAACACCGCGACGCTGCGCCAGGCCGCCACGCTCGCACCCGGCTCCGTGTTCGCCACGACCTTCCTGCTGCCGCTCGACATGCTCGAACCGGACCAGCGGCAGCTCCAGGAATTCTCGATGCGCGGCGCCGCCGCCTCGGGCACCCCGTTCGTCAACCTGTACTCGCCTGACGAGATGCGGCAAGCGGCCCTGGAAGCGGGGTTCACGAAGGCCACGCACATATCCCCCGACGACCTGGCCGCTCGGTACTTCTCCGGTCGTCACGACGGCCTGCGCCCGCCCAGGGCCGAACAAATCCTCCTTGCCGAGGTGTAGGCGGCAGACGACGCGACACCGCGGCACCGGCGGGAGGGCCCCCTCGGCCGTCACATGAACAGAAGACGCGCTTGGCATGGGGCTCCGACGTTCCCACCGGACGCTCCCTAGACCAGCGGCTCACTCAGGTCGATGGAGCGCAGCGCCGCTGCCAGTGCTTGTTCATCGCCGACGTCGAGGGCCGTGTCGGTCAGCTTGATGACGTGTTCGTCGCCGTGCGCCAGAGCCCGCTCGATGACCTCTTCGGCGGTGAAGGTGCCCGGTGGGGTGTAGGCGACCGGGGCGTGGGGCGCGTACATCGCGGTCACCGCGGCGGATGCCGTCCAGGCGGCCCGCAGGCTTGGTACCCACAGGTCGTGCGGGAGCGCGGGCAGGGCGCGCAGTACGGCGTTGGGGGCCGTGGCCGCGTGCACCAGCATGGTCTCCTCGCCGTGGCCGTGGGTGGCGTACCGGTGCGTGGCCGCCCGCACCAGTTCGGTGAGGCAGCGCCGGGCCTCCTGCGGGTCCGTGACCGCGGCCGCCCACACCGGCAGGCCCGTGACGCGGTCAAGCCGGGTGGGGAAGCCGCCGTCCCGTACGGCAATGGGCGTCACCGCGTCCAGGGTCGCGGCCGCGCTGTCGGCGCCGGGCAGCGAGGCAAGGCCCGCGAGGGGGTGGTAGCGGGCAGCCCAGTAACCGAGGCCGTGGGCGAGCTCGGTCAGACGCGGTTCGGTGCCATCACCGGCCAGCAGAGTGCGCACGGCGTGACCCACCCGGATCACCGGGTGCGTCGATCCGCCGTACATGCCAGGCAGGAGCCGGGGCCACCACTCGGCGAGCACATCGCGCCAGCGGCGCTCGGCGATCTCGCGGCCGAAATAGCCGATCCAGTCCGCGACGCGACGTGAATCGCCGAGCGCCAAGCGCCAGTTGGCGTCCGTGACCGGCTCGACAGCGGCCGGGAAATCCTCAAGCTTGCGTGTGTACAGGTCCAGCCACCGGTGCACCGAGCCGGCCTGGCCGTGCGCGGAGAGGGCCTCGACGGCCATCGGCGCGTGATTGGTGAGCCGCCCAAGCCGCTCCGGCCCCGAACCGTGCAATCGCTGGAGCGCCTCGTCGAGAATGCCCGTCGTATCCATGACGAGGACCGTAGGCGAGGCGCCACGGCTGCGTAACGGGCTGAAGGCCTAGGGCCGGACCTAGGGCCTGACAGGATCTCCGCCGACTGGTTACTCGTCCAGGACCGCAGCCGACGGCGGTACCTCGAGGACGAAGAACAGGAAGCAGGGTTTGGTCGAAAGGGCATGGAAGTCGTCGGGGAACAGCTCGCGGGCGGCCGGATCGGGCTGCGGCTCGCTGATGGTGGCAAGGCGGAAGCCGGCGGTGGTGAAGGCATCGGTCATCGCGTGCAACGGCTTGCGCCAGAACCTCATCGGGAAGGCCCGCCCGTTGAACGTCCACTCGAAGGTATAGCTGGTGGTCGCGGAGTAGTCGGGCCGCGGATCCTGGATCGTGTAGGCCACGAAAGGGTGGTCCACCGAGGCGATCAGCCGGCCGCCGGGCCTGAGCACTCGCCGTATCCCGGCCAGTGTCGGCCCCCAGTCCTCCAGGTAGTGCAGCACCAGCGACGCGACCACGTCGTCGAACGCACCGTCGGCGAACGGCAGGGGGTCGCTCAGGTCGGCCATGTGCAGGGCCGCGTCGGCACCGAGCCGCCGCCTGGCCAACGCCAGCATCCCGGCGCTGGCGTCGATGCCGGTGACGTCGGCACCGCGGTCGCGTAGTGCGGCGGCCAGAGGGCCCGAGCCGCAGCCGGCGTCCAGGATCCGGCGGCCGGCCACGTCTCCGGCGAGGGCTAGCATCGCGGGCCGCTCGTAGTACGCGTTCACGAGATTGTTCTCGTTCTCCGCCGCGTACGCCTCGGCGAAACCGTCGTAGTCATTGGCCCGGGCCGCATCTGCGGGCTGGGCGAGAGTCTCGGGCATATCGGCTACGCGTTTCATCGCCGCAGCCTAGTCCGCACGTACGCGACGAGATCCTGCCGGGCATCGGGCGAGTACAGGCGCGGCTCCCCGGCCACCGCGCCTGGCCCCCAACAGGCCGCTCGCTCAGCTGGCCGGACGACAGCGAGCCCTGCCTCGACGATCGCGGCCGGTCACGCCGGCTCCAGCTCTTCGCGGAACCCTTGACGCCACGACGGGAACTGCGGCTCCCAACCCAGCTCCCGCCTGGCCTTGGCGTTGGAGAAGCCACGCCCCTGGGTCATCATGCCGACCACCATCTCGCCGGCCAGCAGCCGGGCCAGCCACGCGGGGAGCCGCCGCGGCGGTTTGGCCCCGGCGCATTCCGCGAGGTAGGGGAGCCACTGGCTGACCGGTGCCGGGTCGTCATCGACGATGTTGAACACACCTGTGGCCTTCTGCTCCACGGCCAGGACGGTGGCGCTCGCCGCGTCGTCGACATGCACCCACGAGGTGTAGCCGGTGCCGCCCCCGACGAGCGGGAACATCCGCTTGCGCACCATCGCGACCTGATCGTCGTTGGCGCCCGGCCCGTAGAATCCGCCGTAGCGCAGGACCGCGCCGCCGGCCCGGACGACCGCGTCCTCAAGGTGGCTGACCGCCTTCGTCCCCTCCACCACCTCCAGCGGGTCGTCCTCGGTCTTCACCCATCCACCCTCGCGGATGCCATTGAAGCTGGCGTGGCTCTGCGCGACGACGTGAAGAACGCCGGTCGCCTCGGCAGCGGCCAGCAGATGGTCGATCCCCTCGGTGCGGAGCCGGTTGGTGGTGGCGAAGAAGCGGGCCGCCTTCCTCGGATTGGGCTTGCCGGCGTGCGCCTCGGACAGGCCCGTCATCTGATGCACGATCACCTCCGGCCGGGCCCCGGCCACCGCCTCACCGACCGACACCGCGTCCAGCCCGTCCATCACGACCGCTTCGGCACCCAGCTGCGTCAGCAGATCCAACTTGGCCGGAGTCGTCGTCGTGGCCGTCACCTGGTGGCCCCGAGCCACCAGCTGCAGCACCAGCCGCCGCCCCAGGACCCCGCTCCCACCTGCCACGAACACCCGCATGACCATCACCTTCCCTATCCCGAACCTGTCTTTCGAGACCTGAGACGAGACAGCCCGGCCGCCTGTGACATGGGAGCGAAGACACAGATGGGAGAGGGCGAGGGACGCTGGCCGGCCCTCTCGCCGGAGCCGACGTTCTTGCGCCCCACCAGGTCGGGCGATCCAGGCTTCAGCGCGCGAGCTAGCCCATGACCAGCGCAGTAAGCATCAGGAGCCAGACTGCCTGGAAGACGGCCGCACCGTACAGGCGCCTCCACACAAGCAACGCCCCGATCACCCCGACGACGATCAACGTCCACGCCAGATCCGATACTCGTGGCTCGTACGTCTCGTTGTCGTAGGAGGCCGCCCACTGGCCCAACCCGATGTCCGCGATGACATAGCCGACGATCACCGCGTTGAGGGGGAGCAGCGCGAGCACCGCGACGGTGTTCTTCAACTTCATGACGGTCATCCTCGCCCCCAGCGACTGCCTGCGCCTGAGTAGCCGTACCCAGGACATTTCCGTCTCACGGTGGCGGATGGCGCGCCGACCAGCGCCTACGAACACAGGTGACCGCCCGGCTTCGTCTTGAGGGCGGCGCCTACCCGTACGTCAGCCCGCGCCCGGCCCCGGCCAATACCGTCCTTGACTTCAACCAAACTTGAGCTCTTACGGTCTCTCCATCGCCGCCGGAACCAGCCGACGGCAACCCTCAAGGAGGCCGGCCATGACCGGACGCACCGCCGACACCGTCACCCCCGACCGCTACCGCTAC
Source organism: Streptomyces sp. JLBT605 (assembly GCF_058215555.1). Lineage (NCBI taxonomy): Bacteria > Bacillati > Actinomycetota > Actinomycetes > Kitasatosporales > Streptomycetaceae > Streptomyces > Streptomyces sp. JLBT605. Next base: position 109,443 of record NZ_CM177087.1, on the reverse strand, counting down.
GCCGTGATCCCGCACATCATGGTCGACGACGCCGCCGCGGCGATCGACTTCTACCAGCGGGCTTTCGGCGCCCGCGAGGACTTCCGGATCGACGCCCCGGGCGGCGGCATCCTGCACGCGGAGATCAGCATCGGCCACTCGGTCCTGATGCTGGGCGACCCGGGCACGGACGCCCCGGAAGCAGCCCCCTTCACCGCACCCGCCGCACTCGGCGGCACGAGCGTCGCCTTGCACGTCTACGTCCCAGACGTCGACGCCCTGGCCGAGCGCGCACAGGCCGCCGGTGCCGAGATCCTGCAGCCACCGACCGACATGTTCCACGGCGACCGCACGCTCGTCCTCAAAGACCCCTCAGGCCACCTGTGGATCTTCCTCACCCACATGGAAGACGTCTCGGCACAGGAGCTCCAGCGCCGCCTGGCGACCGCCTGACCACGCAGCGGCGACAGTCCACGAATGACCGGCAAAGCCTGGCGGCCGGCGAAGGATAGGGCCCGACGCCGTCGATGGGCCGCCTCTGGAAGACGAGGCCGCCATGCGCACGGGGCACCACACTCGGGCCCGAACCAGTCCTACTCGCCGACCGGGGTTTCGCCGCGAATCGATACTGTCGCACCCGTCGTGCGCGCTGTACGCGAGCAGCTCCCCCCTCAACTCGCCTGAGCGCCGCTCTCTGCCTCGACCTCGCCGAGGCGCTGGCCACCCTGGCCGGGTCCTGGACGTCCAGGGCCGTGGGCGGCTGCTGCACGTCCACGGTCGGCCTTGACTTCAACCGCACTTGAGCTTCTAGGGTCGGCTGCATGATCTTCACTGAGAGGGAGCGCGAGTACCTCGCCGCCCAGCCACTGGCCCGACTGGCCACCATCGGCCCTGATGGCCGTCCGCAGGTCCGCCCGGTGGGCTTCCGACTGAACGACGACGGCACCATCGACATCGGCGGGCCCGACATGGCCCGCAGCCAGAAGTACCGCAACGCGCAGGCCCGCCCCGATGTCTCCGTGCTGGTCGATGACCTGGCTCCGGCCGATGACCCGGTCGCGGGCGGGTGGGGGCGCGGGGTCGAGATCAGGGGGCGGGCCGAGGTGCTGACCGTCGACGTGCCGCCCGTGGCTCCCGACTACTTCAGCCGTGACATCATCCGCGTCCGCCCCCGGAGGGTCATCACCTGGAACCTGGAGGCGCGGGGGACCGACGCCCGCAGCGTCGGGTGACGTGGGGCCGATGCGTCGGCTCAGTCCCGCGGACGGTAAGCGGTCGATGACTGAGCGTGATCGCCCGGACAAGTCCTAGCCAGGTGGGGACCGGTCATATTGGCGTTGCGCGATCTTCGCGTCAGACGGTTGCTGTTGCGGAGGGTGGCTTTGTCGCTGGTGTTGTTCCACACGTACCAGGAGCGGTCCCAGTACAGGTGTCCGGCGCTGGTGGTGCCCTTTCCGGTGTGGACCTTCACCGTCTTGCCGGCGCCGATGCGGTAGGAGGGGAAGGTGTAGGTGTAGCCGGTGTTGTCGCGCAGGGTGTGGCCCTTGAGCTGGACCGCGTAGCTCTTGCTGTTCTTGGTCTGCACGTACTCGGCGTTCAGCGAGGTGTTGCTGCCGGTGTCGCTGCCGGGGCTGTCGTAGTAGATCTTGTACAGGTGGATGGAGCCGGCGGCCTCGGCCTGCGCGGGTATGAGCACCAGGCCGGCGGTAGCGGCGATGGCGGCAGCGCGGGCGGCGGTACTACTTCCGCGGCGGCCTGTACCTGACGTTCCGGCCCCCGCCGACGGCACACATCGCGTGGGCGCTCGGGGATGACGAGCACCGCGCGGTGCTGTGATGAGGCTCCCCGAAAACGGCCACGCGGTACTACGGAGTGGCCTCAGAGCGGCTCGGCTTGAGTCCCCATGTGCTGGCCGTGGTGGTGGCGCTGGCGGCGCCGGAGCGAGGCCCGAGTGAACCTGCGGCGTGTCTGGGGCGGCCGGTGTCGATGTGAGCGAGGGCGTGGAGCAGATGACGCAGTGGAGGAGCGGGCGGTCCCGGCGGTACGGCCAGCGATGTGGTGAGGACAGGGCCGGCCAGCGGACGCAGGGCCACCCGTGGGACCGGCGGCAGGCCCGCCACTTCGTAGAAGACTGTCCAGGAAGGTGGACTCGTCCCGATCGCGGTGAGCGTCTCCTGGAAGCCGGTGAACGGCGGTCCCAGGAGTGGTTCGCCCCCGGCCGCACGAAGAGCATCGGTGATCAGATCGTGGAATGGTGGATTGTTCTCCCGCGGCGCGAGCCGCAGCGGTAGGTTCGCCAGCTGTTCCAGGTGCAGGGCCGGCTCGGTTGCCAGTTCATGGTCGTCGGGCAGGGCCACGTACAGCGGATCACTCCACACAGGCAGGAGTTCCAGGTCCGGCGTGGCATGAAGGGCCCGTACAAGGGCGGCATCCAGCTCGCCGGAACGTACCGCGGCCAGCCGCTCGGGGAGGGGCAGGCGGCGCAGTCGGACGTGGAGCTGAGGGGCTGAGGCCGCCAGCTCGTCCAACAGGCGGTAGATCCGGTCTCCGGGACCCTGTACGGTGCCGAGCCGCAGAAGGCCGCCGTCCCCGGACACGATGTCGGCGGCCACCTGCCGGGTGCGGTCGACGGCCGCGAGGACGGCGCGCGCCTCAGGCAACAGCCGCTCGCCGGCACCGGACAGTTGCACACGGCGGGTGGAGCGTTCAAACAGGGACACCCCGAGTTCGCGTTCCAGGCGGCGGATCTGCTGGCTCACCGCCGATTGGACGATGCTGAGCCGTCCGGCGGCACGGCCGAAGCCGCCCTCCTCGGCGACGGCCACGAAGTACTGCAGCTGCCGCACTTCCATGTGTCCTCCGATTGATCACGATCGGTGATTTCTGTGGGCGATAACTGCTTCTGGTTCGCAGCTTCTTCCCCGGCTGGAATGGAACCCGGCCTCAGAGATTCGGGAGACAGGAGCCAATGAAGATGATTCGGGATGTCGGCGACACCGTAGATGCACTGATCGTGCGGTCTGAGGAAGCCGAGCACATACCTTTGCCGCATGGCGGAGGCTTCCGGTTGCTGGCCGACGCCAGCGCAACCGGCGGCGCACTGGGCGCGAACCGCCTGACCCTCGGCGAGGGCGCCGACGGTGCCAGGCCGCACTATCACGCTCTGTCGTCAGAGCTGTTCTACGTACTCCACGGCACGGTGGAGTTCTTCCTCGACGATGAGATGACATCCGTGGGGCCAGGTTCGCTGGTCGTCGTCCCGCCCAGAATGCCGCACGCCTTCGGCGCCGCTCCCGGTTCCACCGCCGACCTGCTCGCGGTGCTGACACCAGGCATCGACCGATTCGGCTACTTCCGCGCTCTGGGACGTATTCAGCACGGCCTGGACTCCTTTGACAGCCTCAATGCCGAGCAGGACCGCTATGACGTGCATTTCCTCGACGTCTCGGCCTGGCAGTCAGCACGGACCGGCTGACGCCCCCGTGCGGTCGCGGCGGTGTGGGCGCGGGTGCGGCCGATGGTCGACATAGCGCCGGCGGCCGTCGACGTCGTCGCCGTGTGCACGGGCTCGTCAGTACACCCGCCCAGCTGGCTCTGTGTCTCAGCGTGGGAGTCATTTCGGCACAACTGCGCGGTAAGTGCCAAGAGTTGTGGGTGGGGCGGCCAAAGCATCTGTCGGATAAGTGAGTAGCCTGCCCCCATGGTTGCGGGCGAGGGAACCGAGCACACGGGTAACAATCTTGAGGACCAGGGCTGGGGTGCGACGCGTGCTTGGGTGGAGAAGGGGCTCACCGAGGCAGAACGCATCGAGGACGTCGTGCGGTTGCGCGGCGGCTGGACGTCGGAAATGCGTCGTCTGGACATCTGCGGGCCGAGCGGTCGACGGTCGCTGGTCCTGCGGTCTTTCGTCAAGCCCTTCTACGTTGGCCACGCGGAGGGCCTGCTGACCCGCGAGGCAGCCGTTCTGCGCCTGCTCGGCAGCACGGATGTGCCCGCGGCCAGGCTGGTGGCCGTGGACCCGACAGCACAGTACTGCGACCATCCGTCCTTGCTGATGTCCCTGCTGCCTGGGACCGTGCGCCTGGGCGATGAGGGCGCCGACCGGCGTGCCGAACTGCTGGCCCACCAGTTGCTGCGCATCCACCGGCTGCCAGTGACCGCAGAGGCACGGCCTCGCACCTATCAGGCGTGGACCTCTCCCGAGCAGGTGAGCCCGCCCGAAGACACCGAGCGGCCTGAGCTGTGGCAACGGGCCGTGGACGTGATCCGCCGCGAGCCCCCGGACTACCGGGCCTGCTTCCTGCACCGGGACTTCCATCCCGGCAATGTCCTCTTCACCGGCAAGGGCGACGGGTTCCGGATCAGCGGCGTCGTCGACTGGGTAGAGACCTCGTGGGGACCGGCCGACCTGGACGTGGCCCATTGCTCGACAGCCCTCGCCCTGCTGCATGGGGTTTCCACGGGCATGCAGTTCGCCGACCTCTACGTTGCGGCGGGAGGGACGCTGACCGAAGATCACGCTTCTCATCTCTACTGGCGTCTGCTGGACGCCTTGGCCTTCGCTCCGGACGCGGAGAAGGTCGCCGTTCCATGGCGCGAGGTGGGCCGTGCCAATCTGACCCCCACCGTGCTGACCAGGCGGCTGGAGGGATACCTCCAGGCGCTTTTCGCACGCTACGCCTGAAGCCGGATCGGTTGCCTGCGGCAAAGAGCATGCGCGGGCCAGTCATGGCAGCCAGTTGTTCGAAACGCGCAGGACCTCCAGGAGTATCCGACCGAGGGCCTCCAGGGCGAAGGAGTCTGCGTGCAACTCCTCGGCCTGGTCGTGTTCAGAAGCAGCGGGCGCAGCTCCGGTCCGACTTCCTTCACGACCACGCAGACGGTGTCGACATCGCGGGCCTGCACGGCACGGGTGTAAGCGAACGCGTCGGAGACGTCGTCCGGGTGCATCGGGGCGGGCGGCTCAGTGGCGGTGGTGGGGTCTTGGGCATGACGGACTCCTTGCTGTCTGCTGGCCGGGCGCCTGCTGTGTCACGGCCGGGAGCCCTACGGTGCGGGACCCGCCCTGTGGATAAAGGCCGCGCTCAGGGCAGGGAGCGCTGCTCGTGTTCTCCCAGCATTGATATGCCTGGAGAAGCGTCCCGGCCCCGCGCACACGCCGCGCCGGCGAAGGCCGGGGCGGAGGTCCGCGGCGATGTCCTCCTCACCCTCGCCCGGCTGCCGGGGACTCGAAGGCGAGCGTGATGCTCGGACGATCGTTGGATTCGAAGCAGAAGACCACGATCCGGCGGTCCGGCCCCGTGTCGAGGCGGTCCACGGGGCGCCATCCCGCCGGCGGCGCTTCCCGGCCGTAGTACTCCAGCACCTCCTCACGAGTCCCGTCGTATGAGTACAGCCGCTCCGCGATCAGACAGGCGTCCCCGCTGTCCTCGGCGCAGTGGGCCTGGGCCGCTGGCTCACCATCGAGGAGCGTAGCCCGCTCGGGGCGCAGTTCGAGCGCCGGCAGTCCTCAGTGTCGTCCCGGCGAACAGAACCACGAGCAGCATCCGCAGACCCGGCCATGTCCATGGCGGAAGTATGTCCTGTTCCCTGCCCGGCCGACCGGCCGGGCAGGTCCTCATCGTGGGGAGGGCACCCGGGCGGCCACAGTCACCTACAGGCCAGGATGAGCACACCCACTCGGGTGACGCACCGTCAGAGACGGTGAAGGCCACGGACGGTGCGGGTCCCGTCCTGGCCAGCAGCGAGATCCGGATGTGACAGTCGATCACCGTTCGCGATCACGGCCCGATCAGCCAGAGTGCCCCATCCTCAACCCACACTAGCCCCGCGGCCTGCGACTTCAGGATGGAAACAGCTCAGCGTCGATCAGCAGTTTCGCGGCCACCATCGCCCCGTCGGTGCGGATCGTGCCCGCCACGGTCTTCGCCCGGCTGCCGGTCTCTGTGTCCAGGGCTGTCTTGAGCGCGGCTGACAGGGACTCGGTAGTCGGCACCGGGCCGTCGTGGGCTACGCCGATGCCCAGCTCGGCCACCCGGCCGGCCCAGTACGGCTGATCCGCCAATTGGGGCACGACGACCTGGGGTGCGCCGGCCCGAGCGGCCGTCGTCGTCGTACCCGCACCGCCATGGTGTACGACGGCGGCCACTCGTCCGAACAGCTGCTGGTGGTTGACCTCGCTGACGGCGCAGCAGTCGTCTCGGTCGTCGATGAGGCCCAGATCCGCCCAGCCGCGCCCGACGAGGACCCGGCGGCCCTGCGCGCGGACCGCCTCGATGGCCGCCTGGGCGGCGTCCTCACCTCCGCGTACGGCCATGCTGCCGAAGCCCACGTACACGGGCGGCGAGCCCGCCTCCAGGAAGGCCACCAGTTCCGCCGGGAGTGGCCGGTCGTCGGGCAGCACCCAGGCGCCGGTCTGTACGACGTCGAGGTCGGGTGTCTCCTGCCACGGGTCCAGCGCCGGGTCCGTCGCCAGCCACGGCCGGTCGCCGAAGGCGTAGTCGCGGACATTGTCCACCGGGGGCAGGCCGATCGACGCCCGGCTGGTGTTGAGCGCCTCGCCGAACAGTGCGTTGATGCTCTGGGCGTCCAGGTCCCACAGTGCCCGGTTGTCGGTCACCTCCGGTGGGAACGGCCGGCCCGGGTACGCCAGCGGCGGGCGGTGCGGCGAGGGCAGGGTCAGCTGCTGGAAGATTACGGACACGCAGCCGATGCCCAGCTTCTCGGCCACCGACCGCGCCCCGGCGATGGCCGGCATCGCCCCCGTAGCCACTATCAGGTCACACCCCTCGGCCGCTGCGGGTATCACCTGCAGCTGGCTGGCGATCAATTCCGCAGCGCGTTGGGGCAGGTTGGCCCTCGACGGGGGCGGCGCCGCAGTCATCAGCGTGCGTGCTGACTGCCCGACGCCCACCGTGGACACGCCGACCCCGGCCAGCCGCTCCGCGAAGTCTTCGTCCGGCGGCGCGCACACCCGCACCTCCGCGCCGAGTTCCCGCAACCGCACTGCGAGCCCCACCAGCGGTTCGACGTCCCCACGGGACCCATACGTTGACAGCAGCACACGCATTTTCGTTGGTCTTCTCTTTCCGTGGCTTCTTGGTCAGGCCGGCCATCCTGGGCCGGCGTGGAGCCCGGGTGACGGCCTCGGTGGAGGCCGTCACCCGGTAGCGGCGTCCGATCTCGGTGCCGGGGGGAGGGGTGCGCCCACATGGACGCTCTCGTTCCTCGCCCCACCACCACCGACCGCTCACCCTATTTCGATCACGCCTGGGCGGGCGGGGCGGGGAGCGTGGCGAGTTCGCCCAGGACGCGGGCCGCCGGCGCGGGGTCGACCAGCCACTTCAGATGGCTGCCCGCCAGAGTGTGGACGTCGTACGGGTTGTCGGGCGTCAGCTCGTTGCCCTCACGGATCAGGCGGTCCTGTATGGCGAGCGGCAGGCTCGTGTCGTCGGCCAGGCGGATGTAGGTCTTGGGGATGCGGCCCCAGGTCGTGGCCTGTGCCCGGTCGGCGGAGCCGCCGGCGTCCAGGTTCTCGTCGGGCTGGAAGGTGTTGAGGAAGGTGAGGAACTGCTCGTCGGTGCCGTCGGCGAAGAGGGCCGCCTTGAGTGCCGCGAGCGCGTCTGGGGCGGCGGTGCGGAAGTTGACGCGGAGCAGGCCGAGTTCGGCGGGGTTTCCGGCCAGTGCCGCGGCGAAGGCGGCGGGGTTGACCGTGGCCATTTCCGGCTCGGCGTAGTAACCGCCCACGTCGAGGTGGACCGGGGCCCAGGCCGAGACGTAGACGAGGCGGTCGATCAGGTCCGGGCGCGCGTTGGCGGCGGCCGTGACCGTGGCACCGCCGCGGCTGTGGGCGACGAGGATCACGGGGCCGTTCTGCTTGGCCCGTTCGAGGACCCCAATCAGGTGTGCGACGTTGTCGGCGAGGGTGACGCCCTTGATCGAGCCGGGGGCGCTCGCGAGACCCGCGGGGTCCTGCGGTGCCTGATAGGCGTGGGTGAAGGTCGCCTGGAACCCGTGGCCGGGCAGGTCGACGGCGACCGAGCGGTGTCCGAGGAGGCCGAGTTCGGCTTGAAGGGGCGCGAAGGAGAAGGAGTTCGCGAAGGCTCCGTGCACGAGTACGAAGGTGGGTTGCATCTGTTTCTTCACTTTCCGGCCGCCGCGGTGCGGCGGCTATGGCGGGACCCCTGGGTGCGGGGGACATCTAGGGTGCGCGGGGTTGCCGGCGGCCTACGCGATCACTGCGAGGTCCGGCGCAGCACCAGGCAGACGAAGCCGAAGCTGTCCCGGTACCCGTGCAGCCACTGCGAACGCCGGGTGTTGGCCGTTTCCAGCACCTGCGCGGCGGCCGGATCGGCAGGGTGGTCCAGAGCCCAGGAGGCGAGCGAGCCCCAACAGGCCCACTCGTAGTCGTCGCGCTCCCGGCGGGTGCTGACGTGGCCGTGGACAGGGGTCCAGCCGTCGGCGACGACGAGGTCCACCGTGCTCGCCAGGTCGGCGAGGTCGCCGAACGCCTCGATGGCCTCCGGGGAAGGAGGGCGTTCCCAGAAGGATTCACCGATCAGGACGCGGCCTGCGGGTGCCAGGTGCTCGCGGGCTGCCGCAAGGGTCGGCAGCAGACCGCCGAAGGCATGCGTGGCGCCGACGCTGAGCACCAGGTCGAACGGCTCTGAAGAGACGAAGTCCGCTGCCTCCCGCTGGTGGAGGACCAGGCGCTCGTCGACTCCGAGTGCGCGCGCTGCCTGGCGAGCCTGTGCCAGGGCGACTTCGGAGACGTCGACGCCCTCGGCGTGCAGGTGCGGGCGGGTCGCCAGGGCGCGCAGGAGCCATTCCGCTGTGCCGCATCCGAGGTCGAGGACTCGCTCGTCGCCTCGTGGCAGGCCGTGTTCGAGCAGTCGGCTGACCGAGTCGTCGTCGAGCGGAGACTTGATCGGGTGGTCGGCGTGGGCGATCTCGGAAATCTGTTCGCGGTTCATCGGCGCGGCGTGCTCGAGTCGAGGAGCAGCTTCGCGGCCACCGCCGTACCGTCGGTGCGGATGGTGCCGGCGACGGCCTGCGCTCGTGCTGCCGTCTCGGGGGTCAGGGCCGTGCTGAGGGCGGCCGTCAGGGATTCGAGGGTCGGGGTCGGGCCGTCGTGTGCCGCGCCGATGCCGAGTTCGGCCACGCGGGCGGCCCAGTGCGGCTGGTCCACGAACTGGGGTACCACCACCTGGGGTGCACCGGCCCGGGCGGCGGTCGTCGTGGTGCCCGCGCCGCCGTGGTGCACGACTGCCGCGACCCGGCGGAACAGCGCCTGGTGGTTGACGTCGCCGACGGCGAAACAGTCTTCCGCATCGTCGACCAGGGCCAGGTCGGCCCAGCCGCGGGAGACGAGCACGCGGCGGCCCTGCGCGCGGGCAGCCTCGACGGTGATCCGGGCGATGTCGCTGGCCGTGCTCATGGGCATGCTGCCGAAGCCGACGTACACCGGCGGCGTGCCGGCGTCCAGGAACGTCTCCAGATCTGCGGGCAGGGGGCGTTCGTCGGGCAGGATCCACGCGCCGGTCTGCAGGACGTCGAGGTTCGTGAGCTTCTCCCACGGCCCGAGGACCGGGTCTGCCGCCAGCCACGGACGGTCGCCGAAGACGTGGTCGCGGACGTTGTCCACAGGCGCGAGGCCGATCGCCGCGCGGTGGGCGTTGAGGGGCTGGAGGTAAAGGGCGTTGACCTTCTGGGCGTCCAGGTCCCACAGGGCCTGGTTGTCGGTCATGCCGGGCGGGGGCGGCGGGCCCGGCCGCCCGGACGGCAGGTAGTGCGCGGAGGGCATCTCGAACGGGTGGAAGCCGACGTACACGTAGCGGATGCCCAGCTTCTCGGCGACCGAGCGGGCGCCGGCCGGCATCAGACCGCTCGCCACCAGCACGTCGCAGTCCTTGGCCGCCTTGCCGACCGTCTCGAAGTGCCCGGCGACCAGCTCGGCCGCGAACGCGGCCGCGTCCGAGGGCGGCGCTCCCGTCCGCAGCGCGCGCACGTCCCGCCCGAACGGCACATGTTCCGCGCCGACACTGGCCAGCAGTTCCGCGAACTCCTCGTCCGGAGGTGCGCACACGCGCACCTGGGCGCCGAGTTCCCGCAACGTCGCCGCCAGTCCGGCCAGCGGCGCGATGTCTCCGCGCGATCCGTACGCCATCAACAGCACACGCATGTCGTGTTTCTCATTCCTCGTGGATGCCGGCCTCAGCCGGTGATTTTGCGCGGGAGGGTTCCGGTCGTTGCCGAAACTTCCCAGGGAGCAGGGGTCCGGTTCGTTCGCGGCAGTCGCGGTCATCGTGCCCAGGGCAGTTCGCGGGTGCCCTCGGTGCCGGGAACGGAAGCGACCCCGTCGGAGCGCATCGCGACGTGGGCCTCGGCCCGTTCCGGGGCGTGGATCCGACGGACGAGGCCGGGCGGGAGGATCAGGCTCTGCCCGGCCAGGACCTTGTGGGTGTGGCCGTCGCAGGTTACTTCCAGGGCGCCCGCGGTGACCGTCCAGACCTGCTCACGGCTGATGGAGTGCTCGGGACCCGTGGCCCCGGCTTCCATCGTGACCGTCCAGGTGCTGAGTTCGGCGCTGCCGCGGCTGGGCGCCGCCAGGCCGGTCATGGTGGCGTTCGGTGACACGATGACGCTCTCCGCAGTGGGGGTGATTACGTGCGGGGCGGTGGCCTCGGCCGGATTGGCGGGGCGGTCGGGGACGGCCCACTCGACGAGCTGGACGACGACCCCGTTGGGGTCGGTCATCTGGAACAGGCGCTCGCCCCACGGCTCCTCGCGCAGCGGCATGGTGATGGGGGCTCCGGCCGCACGCAGCCGTGCCTCCTCGGCGTCGAGGTCGGTGACCGTGAGAGCGAGGATCAGGCCGCCCGCCTCCCGGTCCCGCTGCTCGTTGGGCAGGACCTCGGTGCCCTTGCGGAGCAGGACGATGTCGACGGCGGTGTCCTCACGGGTCAGGGAGGCGAAGCCGTCGTCGGCCATGGCCACTTCGTAGCCGAGGTGGGTGCACAGGAAGTCACGGGAGGCGTCGACGTCGGCGACGGTCAGGGACAGGGTGGAGGTGGAAACGTTCACGGCAGCTCCTTGGCCGGTGTGCGATGGGTGGACGAGCCGGGGTGTCGGTCGCTCTCAGCTCGTGGGCACGTCGAGCTGGAACTCGCGGGTGCGCCGGTAGGAGCGGAAGCCCAGGCGATGGTTGACGGCCAGCATGTGGACGTTGTCGTCGGCGTTGTCCGTCTCGATCTCGACGACGCCGGGGTGCTCGGCGCGCAGCCGTCGCGCCATGGCGGCCTTGACCCACAAACCGAGGCCGTGGCCGCGGTGCGCGGGCACGACCGCCGTGTCGTACTGCTGGGCACGCGGCCCGGAGCCCCCAGGGAGCACGATCTCGGTGTAGCCGGCCATGGTGCCGTCGTCGTGGACGGCGGCGGTCGTCAGCAGGGTGTCGCCGCGGTCGGCGACCACCTTGGCCATGGCGCGCACGCGGTCGGCGTCCCACGCCACGCTGCCGTAGTCCAGGTCTCCGACGGGCATGTCGTTCATCGCGTTCTTGGCCGCGGCGAACGCGTCGGCGAGCCCGTCGGGAACCGTCCCGGTCCAATCGGTCAGACCGTAGCCGTGGTGCTCAGCGTCGGCGACCCGCGACAATTCGGCCACGTCCAGCTCGTCCAGGCGCAGCATGAGGTGATCCAAGGTGAGCGCTTGGCGGAAGCCGTGGCGCTCGCTGAACGCCTCGCCCGGGCCGTCGGCCGCGGCTGTCGCGACGAGGCTGCGTCGGCTCTCTGCGCGGCAGGCCGCCACGACCGCCGACAGCAGGAGGGATCCGGTTCCCAGGCGCCGGTGGGCGGGATCGACGTGGAGTTCCAGTTCGGCCAGGTGCTGCTGGCCCGGTTCGGTGAACAGCCGCAGGCAGGCAACTCCGACGGGGGCCCCGTCCGCCGAGGTGGCGAGCCAGGTCAGCCGACTGCTGCCGAGGGAGGTCTGGGTGAGCTGGGCCTGGATCTGTCCGGGGTCGGGGACAGGTACTCCCGGCAGGTCGTGGGCCGTCGAAGCGGCGACGACCTGGTGCCACGTGGCGGCCTCGGTGTCCGAGACGCGCTGGAGCGGAGTGACGTGTACAGATGGGGACACTGTGATGGCTTTCGTGGTCGAAGGCGAAGGCGGTCGGGCGATGGACCAGGGGGCGGGCGGTGAAGGCGCGTCAGGCCGTGGTGCCTGGACTCCAGCGGTCGAGAGCGGCGTAGGCCGGGATCCACCGGGCGGTGCAGGCGGCGTACGCGTGCGCGGGCAGCTGGGCGAGGAGCCTCGTCGCGGTCGGCTCGTCGGCCCCGTCCAGGAGCCACGGCAGCAGAACTGGCGCGTTCTTGCCGATGTGCCGGGCGTGGACCTGGCTGAAATGGGCCCACTGTTCGGCGGTCAGCGTCCGCCGGATCAGCGGGAAGGCCGTGTCCTCCTCATGCCGGAGGTGTCCGGCCAGGCCGAGGGTCAGCGCGTCGGTGAGCTGGCCCAGCCGCAACGGGTCCGCTCCGGGTTCGGTCAGTAACTCGTCGATGGCCTGGACCACCGCGGCGATGGCGGCGTGCTCTGCTTCCATCACCTCCAACCGGCCCAGGTCCTTCGGACGGCCGGCCAGATTCAGCCGCAGCGACGGCCACAGCGCGTCGTCCCCGGCCGCGTGGTGCGCGCGGAGGGCCTGCTTGAGCAGTGTCCATCCGGCGGCGGTGGCGAGTACGCGCACAGGGTCACGGTCCGCGGCGGTGGTGACCCGGTCGAGCTGCACCAGTTCCCGGCGCAGGGCGCCATGCATCGCGTACATCACGGTCAGGTCGAGGGCGTCGCTCATCGGGCCGGACGGATGCGGCGTTCTTCACGGTTCTTCATGCGTGCATGCATGCCTCAAACGATCTTGCGATCCGTGCATATGATCAAGCCACACTTTCGCGCGGTTCGATTACCGCTGGGTTATCGATCGACATGGGGGCGTGGGCCGGTGGAGCTGCGGGACATCGAGATCTTCCTCGTACTGGCGGAAGAGCTGCATTTCGGCCGGGCCGCACAGCGGCTGCACGTCTCCCAGGGCCGCGTCAGCCAGGCCATCAAGAAGCAGGAGCGGCGCATCGGCGCCGAACTGTTCGCCCGCACCAGCCGCTCGGTCAGCCTGACCGAGGTCGGCCGGCAGTTCCGCGACGACCTGCAACCGGTCTACGCGGGCCTGCACGAATCCCTGGAGCGCGCCCAGCTGGCGGCGCGCGGCATCACCGCACAGCTCCGCGTCAGCCTGATGCCCTTCAACATCGCCGATCTGCACCCCTACTGGAAGGCGTTCCGCGCGCGCCACCCGCAATGGGGCCTCCAGATCCGCCAGGCAACCTTCACCGATCCGTTCGGCCAGCTCCGCAGCGGCGCCATGGACGTCATGGTCGCCTGGCTGCCCGTGGAAGAGCCGGACTTCACCGTCGGGCCCGCCCTGTGCACCGACCCGCGGGTCCTTGCCGTGGCCGCCGACCACCGGCTCGCGGCACGGGACTCCGTACCCGTGGAGCTGCTCGCCGAGTTCCCGCACGCTACCGCCCTCGGCCTGCCGGATTACTGGGAGGACAGCTACCTGCCCTTCTCCACCCCACGCGGCCGTTCGATCGAGCGCATCACGGCCGCGGCGTCGGACAACGCCGATCAGTTGATCAGCCATGTCGGCATGGGCGACATCATCCACACCTTCCCCGGCCATGTCACCAGGTACTGGGGTATGTCGAACATCCGATTCCTCCCGGTCCCCGAGATGGCCACCTTGACCTTCGCTCTGGTCTGGCGGACCGAAGCCGAGAACGACCTCATCCGCGCCCTGGCCGACACGGTGCGCGACCTGGGTGTATTCCACTTCTGACGCAGCCTGCCGGCTCCACCACGTCGTAGGCGCCGCAGCTTGGCGGATCGTTCACCAGGCCCGCGACCTCTTTACCGAGGGCGAGCCGGACTGCGGCGTCCGTGGCAGGCCACGGCGACGCGGATGCGGTCGACACGAGCGCCGAGGCGCCCGCTAGGGCCCCTCCAGGACGGCGCGCGCACTGCTCGGCTCCGGCTTGACGGAACGCGCCGCCCCTGGCTCGTCCGCGCGTGTTTACTCCTCCTCGATGCCCAGCAGCTCCAGGAAGGCCGCGGCAGCCGGGGTACGGCTCTCCCGGCCCCAGATCACGTACTCGGCGCGGGCCGGTGCGTCCGTGACCTCGATCGTGGCAAACCCGGCCAGGCCCGCGACGTACGCGGGCGGGAGCAGGGCCACGCCGAGGCCCGCGCCGACCAGACGGGCCAGGTAGTCCGCGTTGGTCACCTCGAAGGCGACATGGCGGGTGAGGCCGGCAGCGGTGAAGGCCAGGTCGGACTGGGCCCGGCCGGCGGTCTTCGCCGGAAGGTCCACGAACACTTCCGAGGACAGCCGGCGCAGGCCGACCGAGGTCTCGCCGGCGAGCGGGTGGTCCGGGGAGACCACGGCGACCAGCCGCTCCCGGGCCAGCTCCCGGGCCATGACGCCCCGGGGGCGGGCCGTGACCGGGATGCCGAGGAAGGCCACCTCGATCTCGCCCTGCCTGACCCGCTCGACGAGTTCGTCACTCGCTCCCACACTGAGGCTGATCCGGGCCTTCGGATGACGCCGGTGGAAGTCCTTGAGGACGTTGGGAATGTCCACGGCGGCGACGGTGGGGATCAGCCCCACCGCGAGGCGTCCGCGAACCTCCCCGACGACCGCCGCGACTTCGGCGGCGGCCCGCTCCGCCGCGTCCAGGCACTGGCGGGCCGCGGGCAGGAAGGCAGCGCCCGCCGGGGTCAACCGGACCCGGCGGCTGGTGCGTTCGAAGAGCCGCGCGCCCAGTTCCTTCTCCAGGCGCGCGATCTGGTGGCTGAGCGCGGACTGGACCACCAGGCAGCGCTGGGCAGCCCTCGTGAAGCTGTTCGTCTCGGCCACGGCGATCACGTACCGCATCTGCTGGAGCTCCATAGATCCATCGTGATACGAGATACATCACGTGACAAGCATGTGTTGGACTCATCGATACCCCCGGTCCGACACTGGTCACAACGCACACGGCAGGAACGTCCTCGGGCCAACTCCACCGGGCGGCCCTCGATTCGAGGGCCCTCCGGCATGACCGAGAGCCGCGCTTCCGCCGCCCCCTCCCCTGCCTCCCGCACCTGGGCGCACACCGCCGAGGCATGCCCTGGCGCGCCCTTGCGCCCGTAACACCGAAAGGACGAGCGACTGCCATGATCACGCCACCGCGCACCGAGACGACCATCGCCGACATCTGGGTGGACCCCCGCTGCCCCTGGGCATGGATCACCTCACGCTGGATGCTGGAGGTGGAACAGGTCCGGCCGCTGGAGACCCGCTTCCACATCATGAGCCTGTCGGTCCTCAACGAGGGCCGCGAGGTCCCGGAGAAGTACCGCCAGGGCATGATCGACGGCTGGGCCTGCGTGCGCGTGTGCGTCGCGGCACAGCAGCGGTACGGCAACGAGGTGCTGCGCCCCCTCTACAACGCCATGGGCCGCCTGATCCACCACGAGAAGGCCGGGCTCGGCCACGACATGATCCGCGCAGCCCTGGAGGAGGCGGGCCTGCCCGCCGACCTGATAGAGGCCGCGGAGGACACCTCCTGGGACGAGCCGCTGCGGGCCGAGCACCACGAGGGGATGGACCCGGTCGGTTCCGAGGTCGGCACCCCCGTGATCCACGTGCCCGGCCCCGACGGGAAGGCGCTGGCGTTCTTCGGGCCCGTGCTCACCCCCGCTCCCCGTGGCGAGGCCGCCGGAACGCTCTGGGACGGCGTGCTCGCCGTGGCGAGCACCGACGGCTTCTTCGAGTTGAAGCGTGGTCGCGACCGCGACCCGATCTTCGACTGAGCCGGCCGGACGGACGTCGGGAACCACAGCAATTCCCCAGGGATTTGAGGCAAGATGAAGAGCACACAGAATGGACTTGCGGCGGCCCTGACGGGCCTGGCTCCGGCCGTCTGGGGCAGCACCTACCTGATCACCACCGAGTTGCTGCCACCGGACCGGCCGCTCCTGGCGACCACCATGCGGGCCCTGCCCGGCGGCCTGTTCCTGCTGGCCCTCGGCCGGAAGCTTCCTGTCGGCGTCTGGTGGTGGCGCGCGCTGGTGCTGGGCGTGCTGAACATCGGCGCCTTCAACTTCCTGCTCTTCGTCGCGGCCTACCGGCTTCCGGGCGGCATCGCCGCCATGATCATGTCGGCACAGCCCATGTTCGTCGTGATCCTCGCCGCCCTCTTCCTCGGTGACAGGACCAGAGCCGTCCACGCCCTGGCCTGCGTGATGGGCACCGGGGGCGTGGTGCTGCTCGTCTTCAAGGGAGCGGCGTCGCTCGACACCATCGGAGTGCTCGCCGCAGTCGGCGGAGCCCTGTGCATGGCCTCGGGCATCACCCTGACCAAACGGTGGGGCCGGCCGGAGGGCGTCAGCCTGCTCACGTTCACCGGGTGGCAACTCACCGCGGGCGGCTTGGTCCTGCTGTCCTTCTGGCTGTCGCTGGAAGACCTGCCCGACGACGGCCTCACCGGCTCCAACGTCATCGGGTTCGCCTACCTCATCATCTTCGGCGCGATCCTGAGCTACATCGTCTGGTTCCGCGGCATCGAGCGCCTGCCTGCCGTGGCGGTCTCCTTCCTCGCGCTGGGCAGCCCGGTCGTGGCGACCCTGCTGGGCTACCTCGTCAAGGACCAGACGCTGTCCGCCCTCCAGATCGTCGGCATGGCCGTCATCTTCCTCGCGGTCGTGCTCGGCCAGCCGCGCCCACCCGAACCGAAGCCCGAGGAGACCCCCTCGGCTCCGCCCCGTACCACCGACTCGCACCTTCCCGACCACCCCGCTCTGGAACAGGAACGCAGCGGATAACGGCGGGCGCACCTCCCCACGCCATGACCTCCCCTTTCAACCCAGAAGCCATGAGGCATGCGGGTACCACGCCTGACCACATCCCGGAGAGATGACATGACCATTCAAGAAGAGGCAAGCAATCCCGTCGCTGCACAGAAGCAGGTGTCCCCGGCCCGGGGATGGCTGGGTGTGGGTGCCATCACCGCCAGTCTGTTCGTCTTCCTCACCACCGAACTGATGCCGATCGGCCTGCTCACTCCGCTCAGCGAGAGCCTCCACGTCTCCGTAGGCGCGGCCGGTCTCATGGTCACGGCGCAGGGTGTCGCGGCCGGTCTCGGCGTGCCGTTCATCGTGGCATGGACCCGGCGCGTCAACCGGCGCCGGCTCCTGACCACGCTGCTGGCCGTCCTGGCAGTCGGCAACCTGATCACCTCGATCGCCCCGAACTACCCGCTGATCCTGGGCACCCGCCTGATTATGGGCTTCGCCAGCGGCGTCTTCTGGGCCATCGGCGTCAGCATGGCCATGCGCATCGTCCCCGAGAAGCACGCCAACCGGGCCGCCGCCGTCGTGATGTCCGGCATCTCAATCGCCACCGTCGTCGGCATCCCGCTCGGCACCCTGGTGGAGAACGCCAGCGACTGGCGCGCCACGTTCCTCATCTGGGCCGGCCTCAGCGCCCTGGTATTCCTCGCCGTCGCCTTCACGGTCCCGGCGCTGCCGTCGGCCAACGCGGTCTCGGTCCGCGAGGTCTTCGGACTGCCCGCCAAGAACGGACCGTTGCGAGTGGTCCTGGTCATGGTCGTCCTCTTCGTCCTCGGCCACTTCGGCGCCTACACCTTCGTCCGCCCCTACCTGGAGCAAAGCGCCTCCGCCACCGCCAGCTTCCTCACCGTCCTCCTCATCGTCTTCGGCATCGGCGGCGCGATCGGCAACTTCATCGGCGGCCAGACCGTCAACAAGAGCCTGCGGGGCAGCTTCATCGTGGGCGGCCTGATCCTGGTCGCCGCACTCGTCATGCTGCTGACCATCGGCACGAACGACATCGGCGTGATCGCCGCCATGATCCTTTGGGGCCTCGCCTTCGGTGTCGTCCAGCTCAGCCAGATCAACATGACGCTGGCGACGGCTCCCGAGACCTTCGAGGCCGCGATGTCGCTCAACACCATGGCCTACAACACCTGCATCGCCCTGGGCGCCCTCATCGGCGGCCTGTTCGCCGACCACGTGGGCGTCTCCAGCGTCATCTGGTTCGGCATCGTCCTGGTGGCTCTCGCCGTGATCCTCCACGCCCTCACCGGCCGCCGGACCACACCCACGAGCTGACCCCTCCCGACCGCCGAAGGGTGACCCCGGGTTCTGCCCCCGCACTGAGGGAGGGCCCGGGGAGCAGACGTCGCGCACGCCCCCACTCATCCGCCGTGGTCCCTCCGTGGACCGGCACTCACGGAAGACCACGCACAGCCCCATGACGACCCCCACGCGCTGCCGGCCCGGCACATCCCCGGCGCGGCCTCCGTCTTTGACGAGGCGGCAATCCATGCCTTGCTGCACCGCCGGACTGCGGCGTCCGTGCAAGGCCACGGCGACGCGGGGGCGGTCGACATGCCCGGCGAGGCCCGCTACGGCCCCTCCAGGACGGCGCGTCCGTCCAATGCCGCGCACTCTCCTACCCGCCGGTGACCGTGATCAGCTCTGTCGTTGATTGGCACGGTCCTTTCTTCTCGGGCGGCCCAGGTAGGACTTGGCGGGGCGGAGAGGAACACCGTTCTTGAGCAGCGCCAGACGCACGGTGGCAAGGCTCGTTCCTTCCCGGTCCGCGATGTCCTGCAGGGACAGATGGTCCTGTTCGTACCAGGTCCGCCACTGATCGAGGCGGGTGGCGGTGTGCTGGGTACGGCGGAACCGGGGCGGGCTCCAGTCGGTCTGGTCGTGCATCCGGCCGGGCCGTACGCCCCCGGGGACAGCAGCATCCGGCCCTGTCCGTCGCTGAACGTGGTGGTCTTGATCGTGTTCCGCTTCCGCTTGCCAGAGACGAAGGCACGGCGTCCGGGGCGGCCCGTCTGTGGGCGCCTGACCTGCGTCTCAGCTCCGTCGAGCCGCAGTTCGACGGCCTCGGCCCCGGCGTAGGCGAAGACGTCGGCCAGCGTTCGCAGTCGTACCCCGGGCCGGTCGGGCACCGCGAAGCCGCGTGCCGCGAGCAGCGGGCGGACCTGCCGGATCGCCGCCGAGGCGGTTGAGCGGTCGATATCGAAGAGTTCGGCCAGGGCCGCGTGCGGTAGTTGATGGCGCAGGTGTACCAGCGTGAGAAGCAGCCTGTCGTAAAGAACCAGCTTCGGCTTGCGTGCTGCCCCGGCCGCCCGCTTGCGTTCACCACCCCGCGCCACGCGCAGCGTGGACTGTCGGGCCGCCTCTCACGGGTCGGCGAGTTCGGCGAACAACTCGCCCAAGTGTGCGCGGGAGACACCGGACAGAGCAGGATGGGAGCAGGCCGTGCGGGCCCAGGTCAGCTTCACAACTCACCTGACCCACGCGGCCGTTCTCACGTCACTGCTGACCGGCCCCGCCAGCACTTCCCCCAGGTCGCAGGCCAATGGGGTAGTCGTAGCGAATGAACCCCTTGAAGCTCGCCACCTTGTCGTACAGTGCGCGGGCGGCGATGTTGTCCTCCTGAGTGGTCCAGTAGAAGCGGGACGCCCCCTGCTCCCGCGATGCATCGGCCACCTTCTCGATCAGCATCCGCGCCACGCCTCGGCCGCGTGCAGCCTCGTCGACGAAGAGGTCCTGGAGGTAGCAGCTGTCTTCCATCCAGAACGTCGGGTGGAACAGGTAGTGCGCGATGCCGACCAGCTGCCCTTGCGACCAAGCGCCGATGCCGTGGAACTCGGTGCCGCCCCATAGCCGCTGCCAAGTCTGCTCGTAGCCCTCGTCCGGCACCCTGGTGCGGTAGAACGCCTTGTAACCACGCGCCAGCGCTTCCCAGGCGGCGCGGTCCTCCTCGCGCAACGAACCAATGGTGATCATGACTGCCTATCCTCACTCGCGAGCCTCAGCTGATCTGCCGATCTGCGGGACACGGTCCCGGAGCCGCCCTGGCGGGCCGTACCGTCGCCCGTACGCCTGCGTAGCGCCACCAGTAGGCTGAGCACGTCATACGGACGCGCCGCGACCGGGTGAGCCCCGGCACGGACACCGGCGCGTGCACCCCACTTGGCGTGCACTCCCAGCGTTCCCGCGGCGTTGGCACAGTCGAGGTCCACTTCAGCGTCACCCACATAGGCAGCTGCCTCGGCCGGAACCCCGAGCTGCCGCAGTGCCAGCAACAACCCGTCCGGCGCCGGCTTGGGCCTGCCGACTTCGTCGCCTGCGATGACCACGCCAAATCGCGCGTCGATTCCGGCGGCAGCGAGCATGCTCGAAGCCACTCGCCGGGTAGCCGCCGTGAATACGCCCAGCCGCATGCCCGCATCGGCGACTTCGTCGAGCAGGGCCGGTATGCCGGGGAACGGCCGCAGCTCGGCGACGGCCGGATCCAGGTAAGCGTGGAACCGCTCGACCTCGGCGGGGCCACAGGTGCGGCCGAGGAAGTGTGCGAGAACCAGCTCTGTGCGGCCGACATGCCAGCCGGCGACCACTTCATCCGGCGAGACCGGCGGGCCGCCGAGCGAGCGAATCGCGTCGGCGTACGCACGGGACACCGCGGGGACGCTATCCAAAAGCGTCCCATCCATATCGAACACAACTGCACGCATGACTCACGATCCTGCCTATGTTGTCGCGTTCGATGCCAGGGCCACTTCCTCAACACTGGCTACATGTAGCGAGCTCTATATCGCGGCAGGCCAGCATGTCCGGACCTCAATTTCCCCCGGGGTCGTTAGTCCGGGAAAGAGCCAGCGACCTTAGGGAACTCCTTGCCCGAGCCACTCCGGGACCGCGGCCGCGAGGTCGACGTCGAACACCCCCATGTCCATCTGCCGCGCGTCCTCAACACGCCCCTCAGTCCCCGCACCGCCGACACCGTGGTGGCGAGCGCCTTTTCCCGTCGCCAGTCTGGATCGAGGCCTGGTGAGCAGGTGCGCGCGAAGTGGCCCGCCTCGCAGTTGTTGTCTCTGGACGTGCTGCGTGAGGCGGTCAGCGACTCCTTCTCTGTCGAGTTCTGCCTGGTGAACTTTGGCCTCTCCAGGGGCCCGCTCAGTAGGACGGCGCCACTAGACCCGCTTCGTAAGCGAGGATCACGAGTTGTACCCGGTCACGTGCGTCGAGCTTGGCGAGCAGCCGGGTCAGATAGGTCTTGGCTGTGGCGACGCTGATGGAGAGCTGGTCGGCGATCTCGGCGTTGGACAGGCCCTTGCCGACCAGGGTGAGCACCTCACGTTCCCGGTCGGTGATGCGCTCGAGTTCCGTCCGCCATGGCGGCGTTGCTGTAGGGCGGTCGGCGAACTCCTTGATCAGTCTGCGGGTGACGCTCGGTGCGATGAGGGCGTCCCCGGCAGCCACGATACGGACTGCGGCCAGGATGTCGTCCAGGGCCATGTCCTTGACCAGGAACCCGGACGCGCTGGCGCGCAGCGCTCCGTAGACGTAGTCGTCGTCGAAGGTCGTCAGGACAACAACGCGTGCGGTGCTGATGCCCGTGGTGATCATGCGGGTGGCTTCGATGCCGTCCATACCGGGCATCCGGATGTCCATCACCACCACGTCGGGGGTGAGTTCCCCGGTCAGCCGGACCGCTTCGCTGCCGTCTCCGGCCTCGCCCACGACCTGGACGTCCGCGGTGTCGGTGATGACCATCTGCAGGGCGGCGCGGATCAGGGGCTGATCGTCGGCGAGTACTACCCGGATGGTCATCTGGTTCCAGCCTTCGCTGCGGGCTCGGCGCCTGCCGCTGTCGGCACCGGTAGCCGGGCGGCTACTCGGAAGCCGCCCCCCGGAAGCGGCCCGGCGGTGAAGCGGCCGTCCAGTAAGGCGATCCGCTCCCGCATGCCGACCAGGCCGAATCCGGTGTGCGTGTTCATCGTGTTCGTGCCGCTGCCCTTTCCTCGGTCGACGATCTCGACGACGAGTTCGTCCTCGCGGTATTCGACATTCACCTGACAGTGATCAACAGCCGCGTGTCGTACGACGTTGGTCACCGCCTCCTGGACGATGCGGAACGCCGCGAGGCCTATGTCCGCGGGGAGCGGGCGGCGTTTGCCCTGCCACCCCACCTTCACGCGGACGCCGGCGGCCGTGGTCGTCGCGGCGAGCCGTTCCAGATCCGCCAGACCGACGGTCGGCCGCAGAGGAGCCTGTGCATGCCCCGGGCCGTGGCCGGTTGGTTCCTGATTCCGGGTGGCGGGTTCCTGCTCCTGGTCGGCCTGCCGCAGTGCGCCCAGCATCCGCCGCAGTCCCGCCAGCGTCTCACGCCCTACCTGTTCCACGGTGATCATCGCCTCGCGGGCCCTGGCCGGCTGTGTCTCCACCACTCGGGCTGCGGCTCCGGCTTGCAGGGCGATGATGCCGATGCTGTGGGCGACCGTGTCGTGCATCTCGCGGGCGATGCGCAGCCGTTCGGCGGTGATCGCCTGGGCGGCGACCCGAGCGTGCAGCTCCGCGGTGTGGGCACGGGCCTGGTGCACCGAGTTGCCGATGAGCCAGGCGATGATGACCGTCAGGGCGACGAACGGTTCGGAGGCGGTGCCGGATTCCCCTCCCGTGGCCCACCGCAGGACGAGGTACCCGGCGAGCACGCCCAGCGTTCCGGCGGTCGCGGTGATCGCGGTGCGCCGGGGCCGGGTGGCCGCGACGTAGCAGAGGGCGACATCCACCCCCAGAAACTGCAGGGGCAGAACTTCGTCCTGCCGCCAGGCCACCGACGAGATGATCGTGCCGACGATCACCAGACCGTACGCCACCGCCGTCTGACGGCGCAGCAGCGCGCTGCCGGTCAGGACCACCAGGAAGGCAAGGGCGAGCAGCGCCTGAGCCGTGAGCGAGTCAAGGCCGTCCCGGGGATAGCTGAGGGAGTACTCATGCCGCGGCGGCATCAGGACGTACTCGACAATGGGCTGCACTGCTGCCACGACCCACACCAGCGCCGTCCACAGGCCCGGCGGTATGCGTTTGAGCAGCGGCAACGGCGGTGACGGTGAGGCGGGCATGCCGAGATCGTAAGCGCGTCCATGCCACAGGGCGTCGGCCTGTGGTCGTACAACCAGGGTCGACACCTGCGCCCGGCGATTGTCAGCACCGGTCCGACGACGAGCGGGGGCGTCGAACGGCACCGTGGACGCCGTGATCCAAGTCAACGAACTCACGAAGCGATACGGCGGCACAACAGCTGTCGAGAATCTGACCTTCACCGTGCGCCCCGGTCAGGTGACCGGATTCCTCGGACCGAACGGCTCCGGCAAGAGCACCACGCTCCGGGTGATCCTCGGCCTGCACAAGCCCACCAGCGGCACGGTCACCATCGAGGGCTGGCCCTTCCGCGATCGCCCTCGCGGCCTGCGGCATGTCGGCTCCCTCCTCGACGCGCACGACGTACACGGCGGGCGCAGCGCGGCGGCGCATCTGTGGGCGCTGGCGCGCAGCAACAGCATCCCCCGACGCCGGGTGGACGAGGTGCTGCGGGAGGTCGGTCTCGCCGAGGTCGCGGGGCGCCGCATCGGCGGATTCTCGCTGGGCATGAAACAACGGCTCGGCATCGCGTCCGCCCTGCTCGGCGACCCACCGGTGCTGCTCTTCGACGAGCCGCTCAACGGCCTGGACCCCGAGGGAGTGAAGTGGGTGCGTGAGCTGTTCAGGCGGCTCGCCACCGAGGGCCGTACCGTGTTCGTCTCCAGCCATCTGATGTCGGAGATGGAGCACACCGCCGACCAGCTGATCGTGATCGGCCGGGGCGAACTACTCGCGGCGGAGAGCCTCGCGGAGTTCTCAGCCCGCAGCGACCGGCGGAGCGTCACCGTGGCCACGCCCGCCGCGCCCGCTCTGAGAGACCTGCTGACGGCCGAGGGCGCGGCCGTGCACGTGGAGGGCGAGCAGCTCACCGTGACCGGTCTGACCGCGGTGCGCATCGGTGAGATCGCCCGACGTCACGGTTTGCCGCTGCACGAGCTCAGTACCCGTTCTGCCTCGCTGGAAGAGGCATTCATGGAGCTCACCGCCGACCGTGTCCAGTTCTCCGGAGGAGAGCCTCGATGACCGCGACCACCATTACGACAACGGATGTTTCCGGCGGCGAACGATCCGCCCGCGAACCCCGCGCCCGGTTCCGTGACCTGGTCGCCGCAGAGTGGATCAAACACCGTTCGCTGCGTTCGACCTGGATCGCGTACGGGGCCACCGCCCTGGCCGTCATCGGCTTCAACGCGGGCACCGCCTATGACACATACAGCCACTGGACGCTGAAGGTGTCGAAGGACCGTGCAGCCTTCGTCGGCGACGGGATGGCGCTGCAGCATGCGTTCACCTCGAACGCGGCCCTGCTCATGGCCCTCGCCCTCGGTGCCATCGGCGCCCTGGTGATCCTCGGGGAGTACAGCACGGGCACCAATCGGACGACATTTGCGGCCGTCCCGGCCCGCCGTTCGGTGATAGCGGCCAAGGCGGTCGTCGTCACGGTGGTCACGACCGTCTTCGGCGCGGTCGTCGCCGGGGTCTCGTTCGCTCTGACGCAGACCATTCTCGATCGCCGGGATGCGGGCGTTTCCATCGGCGACCCGGGAGCCTTCCGTGTCGTCCTGGCCTCCGCCCTCCTCGCGCCGGTATGCGCGCTCGCCGGCTTCGCGCTCGGCACCGTCATCCGACACACCGCCTCCACCATGATCACCTCGGTGGTGGTCATCCTCGTGCTGCCGCTGTTCCTGACCGACGGCCGCCACTGGTCGGCGGTCGCCGGGCACACCCTGCCCTACCGTGCGTGGCTCCGGCTCGTCGATGTCAACCACTCCCCAATTGCCTTCCCGTGGAGCACCGGCGGAGCCTGGACCGTCTACACAGTGTGGGCGGGCGTCGCATGTGCGATCGCCGTCACCAGCGTCCACCGGCGAGACCAGTGAGTGGTTAGAGATTGCAGAGAGCGGCTGATCAGCCTGGACTGTCGCCTCCGCTCACAAGCAGTTTCAGGCATTCTGCAGTGTCGGCGCCTCCACTACGCCAGGCCAGAGGCCAGAGATGTGGAGCTCTCCAGGCGGGTTGCCTTAGGCCTGCTGAGGGCTCGGGACTGCCGCGATCTACGCTCGCGGAGGGGATCTGGGGCTGGGCGGGCAACGCCCCCGTACCACGAAAGCGCGCTCGGTCAGCTGCTGGCGCAGCAGACGGTTTCCACCGTGGACTGGTGAAGGGCGCAGACCAGTGCGAGTGCTCGGGGTGGCCGGCCAGGATGCGGTCCATCGCTGCGCGGATGCGGTCGCGTTCGTCGGGCGCACCCATGGCCCGGGAGGCCCAGGTCGTGATGGACCTGGCCACCGACCAGTTCCTGGCCATCACCGAGACCACCAAGTAGCACCTGACGCCACCGAGCGCCGCCCACCCGTCCCGGCCGGGCGGCGCTCCGGCGTCTCCACCCCTTCGAGACGGAAGGCCCTCGTGCCCGACGTGTTCATCGACTCCTTCGGCACCCGATGGCAGGACCCGCCGCTGCCCTGCTACCGCACCGCCGTCCTCGGCATCAACCTCACCAACGAGCTGCTGAACCCGCCCCACGACCCGGCCCTCGCCGACATCGTCGCCCGCCAGACCGGACAGGACGCGGGCGTACGCGACTACGTCCTGAACACCCCGGCGCGACCCCCATCATCAACGACGCCGTGCACGAACTCACCGAGCAGCCTGCTTCTAGCCGCGGCACTGGCGGGACCCCGGTGGGCCGCCCGCCGGAGCGCCGGTCAGCGTTCGCGCGGCGACAGCTCGCCCATGAGGCTCCAGCCGTCCTGAGGCACCTCGTGGCTGACGATTTCCGGGGTGGTCTCGATGGCGTCGGCCATCGCTTCCAGGCCGGCCCGGAAATGCTCGGAGTTGACGTGCGCGTCACCGGCCTCGCGGTCGGCGAAGCCCTCGACCAGGACGAACTGACGCGGGTTGTCCACGCTGACCGACCACTCGAAGAAGAGGTTGCCCGGCTCCTGACGGGTGGCCTGCGTGAAGTCCTCCACCCGCGACAGCCAGGTGTCCTGGTACTCGGGCCGGACGGTGAACTTGACGACGATGAAGATCACGTACTGCTCCTGCGGTGGGGAGGAAATGCGGTGGACGCACAGGCTGGGTCGACCATGGTTCACAGGCAAGCCCAGGTCAACCACATTCGCCCAGGCAGACGGGGCCTCGTTGAGAAGGATGCACGCAACTCAGGCGTCCGGGGGGCAGCCGAGCGCGGGTCAGCTCCACTCGGTGTTCCGGCGGCGCCCGGTCCACCAAGATGGCTGAGCCCGTCACAGGGGCGTGCGAAACACCGTTGTCTGCCCAGCATCCGGGGCGTGCGTCCGGGGTGGTCAGGCCGCGTCGAGGTCGAGGATGTCGCCGGTGGGGGCGGTGGCCCTGACGGGCTCGCCGAAGTCGCTGAAGAACATGGTGCTGGTCTTCTTGCTTTTGATAGCGAGCTTGAGGATGTACGGCTTGCCTTCGGCCGCGACATACGCCGTGTAGGTCGATGTGTCGTCCCGCGCGGTGAGCGTCATCGCCAGCTGGCCGTTGACCGTGGTGACCTTGCCCTTCCTGGCGTGTTCGAAGGCGGTCGCCAGGTTGGCTATGAGCTGTTCCGAATCACACGCCGTAGTGAGGTCCTTGGCGGTCGCGCTGGTGGCGTCGGTCTTGGCCCAGTGGTCGGCGAGCTTGTCTTCGACGACCTTGCCGCCCAGGTCGTGGGTCTTCCACCAGCCGGCACCATACTTGACGTAGACGGTGGGACCGATCCTGATCACCTGCGTCTGCGCCTGGTCTCCCGTGCCCATCCTGCCGACGCACTCGCCACTGCGGTTGGAGGAGACGTCGTGCCGATACCGATTGTCGCCACTCCCGCTGTCCATCTTCACCCGCATCGAGGCGGGGGACTTCATCGCTTCGATGGCCTTGTTGATGATCTCGGGCCCGGACAGCTCCGTCAGGCCGGTGCTTTCGCTGCTCTGCGTCGTCGCCGTGGCGGGCTTCCCGGTGTGGTGCTTCGGCTTGTCCTCGGGGTCGCCCTCGTGGCTGCCGCAGGCTGCGAGGGTGAGGACGGCCGCCGTGCAGAGTGTCGCCAGGGGGAAGGTAGAGCGCATCAGCCTGTGTTCTTCCAGTCGTTGAAGCCATTGATCGAACAAGGCGTCGCCAGGAGCGAGGCAGCACCACGACGTCGCTGATGACATTCTCGTCGGCGATGATCGAGTCCGAGGAGGGGCAGCGTCTTTGTCCGCTCCGGGTAGCAGCCAGCATCCGTCCGCTGTCAGGCGGTCGTATTCGGCGCCGAGCCTGCGGTGTGCCCGATGCAGCAGGGCACTGGCTCGAGTCAGGGAATGCGTCTCCGTGCCGGTCTAACGGCCGCCGGGCCTGGAGGCACCGGGCCCTTGCGCGAGCATCCGCCACCGCCGGCGGGCCGCGGCCAGTCCTTCCAGCCACCGGATAGGCCTGACCCGGGCAGGGGAGCGGGCCGCGACCGCCGCTGAGAGTTGGGGCGCCCGGTACGCCTCGGTACGCCGGACCCGTACGCGCGCTCCGCTACGCGGAACGCAGAGGGAAGTTGCCGGAGCACCTGCTGGGACGGGACCGAGGCGCACGTCCTGGAGGCGACGGTGAGGGGCGAGGGTGCAGGGGAAATCAACCCACGAAGCGCGGAGGCCCCGATGGTCGAACCGGTCCCGCTCCGCCTCTCGCCGGAGCAACGCAGGCGCCTGAAGCAGCTCACCGACGCGGTCCGGCTGCGCGCGGCGCCGTACGCGTTGCCGAAGCCGCCACCGGTCCGGCGCCGCTCCCGGCAGTTCCCCGTCGGTCGGCCGAGGCCGTGACACACCGTGCGCCCGCGCCGGGGCTGGCCGAGATGAGTGCGCACGGTGGAGTCCATCGCGCATCGGGTGCGCGGACCGACGATGTCCCGCGTGGGGAGTAGAGCCCGCTCGGGTAATCGTGAAGGTGACCGAGGGCTGGGGGCACCCGGGCGGTGCGCCCCGGACGCTGTCGACAGCCGACTGGGGACGCGGGACGAGGCGAACACGCCGGGCCAGCGGCCGCGCGCCCCCAAGGCCCCGGGATCCTCATATGGCGTGACGGCCTCCACGTCGCCGGCAGCCAGCACTGTCTCCAAGACGCTGAACGGGGCCTGGTCCCTCGGCACGCTCCCGCTCACCTCGCAGCCGGGCGGCTCCGCACCAGGCCGGAGGTCGCGTGCCTCTTCATGAAGCGGCGGGCGTTGATCACCGCGGCGGTCAGACGATCCCGGCTCGCAGGGAGGGCCATGCCAGCACACAGCGGAAGTCGGCATTACCTCAGGTGTCCGTTGCCGGGTCCCATGCGCCGTCGAACAAGGCGAGTTCCAGCAGATCCGGGCTTGACTTGGGCCACCCGATCCCGGAGGAGACAAGCTGCCCGGTAGCGGCGTGGATCCAGTGCAGGTAGACCCCGTAGCGATGTGGTGTCCAGCGGCCGTCCGACCATGTCCAGGCCGCCACGTCCGACGCTGATGCCAGTCCGATCTCCTGCCCGACCCGCGTGGCGTGGGCCCGCACGACGCGCGCAACCCTTTGGTCCAAGACGAGCGTGCGAGGAGTAGCAGGAGCGTCCATCGCCAGGTCGAGGAAGTAGAGGAGCTTGGTGAAGAATGCCGGTCCCAGCCCTCTCACCGCTCCGTTCAGCACGCGATACGCCGCAACCGCGCCCTCCTCTTGGAGGGCCGCGCCGGCAAAGGCCAGCGCGTCAGCGAGGTTCGGCTGGGCCAGGATCGCCTTGAGGCGGTGCGGGCCGTAGCCGGTTCTGCCCTGCCCCCACACATACGAGGCGACGAGAGCTTCTGACCACTGCTCACTTTCCACTACCCCTCGCGCAACCGCCACTACCTCGGCGCGGCTGACTGTCGCAGCCTCGGCATGCGACCGCTCGAAGAGCTGCTCAGGCCACGGCTCGATGCCCGACCAGTGCGCAGGCACATACTCCACGGCATGAACGCCGGCGCCGGCTGAATACCGAGCCCCCGGCCCGGCCAGCCACCGGCCCATCGCGCGCACCGCGGTAGTCGGCAGCAGCCGCTCCATCAGCTCGGCGTCCAGCGCATTAGCAAGATCCTGGCGTCTCACCCCCGCCCCCTCCCAAGAGTCCTCCGCCATCCTGCACCGGCCCGGCGGCAGGACGAAGCCACTCTGTGCGTGCTCAGGTCGCCAGAACGTTCCGCAACTCCCACACGGCGCGTTCATGGTGGCGGTCGGTGGGGTCGCCGCGTACTGGCTTTGTTCACGAGAAGCGGTTCTGGCTCAGCTTCTGCGGTTCGGCCACGCCGAGTGACGGTTAGTACTCCAGCTGTAGATCGTGATCTTGCTGTTCGGGGGCCGGCCGGGGGGATCCTCAGCATCCTTAAGGGGGTAGCCCCCGGCACCGCCCTGAGGACAGCCCACCGGTACGTCAGGGGGAAAGCCGGATGGGGTGATCCCCCCTCTGCTGGTGGGATGGTTGCCGACCGCCGGCTCCGGGGGCGACACAGTCGCGAGCCACAGCCTGAGCGGTCCCTGAAAACGTGCAACCTGAACAGAGAAGGGGCTGTCATGCATGGGTTAAGAAGGCGTCGGCGAGGCATGCTCGTCCTGACCAGCCTGGCTACAGTCATCCTCGCTGCATCGACCGCACCCACGGCGGCGGCGAAGCCGTGGCCGGCCGATCCGCTCCAACGGCAGGTGGAGGCGATCCACGACACTGGGGCAGTCGGTGTGCACGCCGAGGTGACGTCACCGGACGCACGCGACAGCGCGTACGCCGGGACGGCCGCGATGAACACAAGCAGGCCGATGCCGCGGGACGGCAGGTTCCGGATTGGCAGTGCCACCAAGACCTTCACCGCCACGGTTGTGCTGCAACTCGTCGGCGAGGGGCGAATGTCCCTGGAGGACACCGTTGAGCAGTGGCTGCCGGGAGTGGTCCGGGGCAACGGCAACGACGGCGGCCAGATCACCGTGCGGCAGCTGCTGCAGCACACCAGCGGCATCGCTGATGTCGGGCCGGAGATATCCGCGTTGAACAGCGCGGACGGCTACCGGGCCGAGCGGTTCCGCACGTACACCCTCGAGGAGCTGGTGGGTCTAGCGATGCGGCACCCTCCCAAGTTCTCCCCGGGCGCTGGCTGGTCGTACTCCAACACCAACTACATTCTCACCGCCATGATCATCCACGAGGTCACCGGCCGGAGTTGGGCACGGGAGGTGAAGGACCGGATCATCCGCCCCCTGAACCTGAGAGACACCAGTACTCCCGGCGTCTTCCCGTCCATCCTGGGCCCGCACGCCCAGGGCTACGCCGCGTTCGGCACCGACACCGGCATCGACGTCACGGAGCTCAATTCGAGTATGGCCGTCGGCTCCGGCTCGATCATCAGCACCGCGCACGACCTGAACCGGTTCTACGCCGCGCTGCTCGGCGGCCGTCTGCTGGCTCCGGCGCAGCTCGACGAGATGACGACCACCATGCCCGCGCCCGAGCTGGGCGTGAGGTATGGACTCGGCCTGGCCGAGATCCCGTTGCCCTGTGGCGGCAGCTACTTCGGCCACCGGGGCGAGCTCCTCGGCTATGTCACCTGGGGCGGCGCCACCCGAGACGGGACCCGGACCGCCGTGGTGTACGTCACCCGTGACGGCGGCCAGGACACTCAGCAGGCCATGGCCACACTCGTGGGTCAGGAGCTATGCCGGACGCGTTCTTAGTACTCCGGCCTGGCGGCGATCGTACGGCGGCATGCCTGTTTACTGTCGCCGTTGTGATGGGTGCAGGCGGCGCTGGTGAGCCGGTGCCCGGCGGCGGGGCGGGCCTGGTCGGTGAGTTGGGCCGCCGCTTTCCGGGCGCCGCAGTTGAGGGGCGCCATGGCCTCGAGGGCCAGGACTCAAGAGCGCAGATGGTCGTCACAGGATTCGGCGGCGGCCCGGGCGGCGGTGGCGCACCAGGAGCGGGATTCCCGTCGACTGCCCAAGTGGTGCAGGCCGTAGTGAGCTTGTCCCACCTCGACTTGGTGTTGGAGACGGTTGAGCCGCAGGGCCCGGCTTTCGCAGGGCCCTGCAGTCTTCTGCGGCCGGTGAGGCGCGGTGTCCCCGCGGGTTCAGCAGGTTTTGTAGTCGTAGGCGGAGCTGTTGTAGGAGCAGGAGTCGAGCCAGGTGCGGTTGCTGTTGCGGAGGGTGGCTTTGTCGCTGGTGTTGTTCCACACGTACCAGGAGCGGCCCCAGTACAGGTGCCCGGCGCTGGTGGTGCCCTTTCCGGTGTGGACCTTCACCGTCTTGCCGGCGCCGATGCGGTAGGAGGGGAAGGTGTAGGTGTAGCCGGTGTTGTCGCGCAGGGTGTAGCCCTTGAGCTGGACCGCGTAGCTCTTGCTGTTCTTGATTTGCACGTACTCGGCGTTCAGCGAGGTGTTGCTGCCGGTGTCGCTGCCGGGGCTGTCGTAGTAGATCTTGTACAGGTGGATGGAGCCGGCGGCCTCGGCCTGCGCGGGTATGAGCACCAGGCCGGCGGTAGCGGCGATGGCGGCAGCGCAGGCGGCGGTACGGATACGAAGCATGGATGTCCTCGATGATGTGCCGGGTACCCCCCATGGCCCCGGCGTGCCGATCACCCTATGGAGCGGATCGCCGCGGGTCGGGCGCGTTATGGGTCTGGGACATTGAGTTCGAAAGCCCCGAACGGGGAGTGCGACTGAACTTCGAGAAGAACCGCTGACCAGGCAACTGCCCGCCGCGGGGACACGGGGCTCGGCCGCGAGACGTCAGATCAGCTGAGGTCGCGCGGCCCAGCGGTCCAAGCACCAAAGGGAGGCTGAGCGGTGCCCGGCTGTTCAGCCTCCAAACAGACGCGGGTTCATTTCGGCGCAGGCGCCGAGCCTGCCAGCGGGTGACCGCCCATCCCCTCCGCTCTCGATGCGGTCCGGGCACAGCGTCAGGGACCGGTGAGGACGTCGTGGGTGCCGATGCGACGCCAGATGACGTGCTGCATGCCCTGGACTATCTCAGGCCCGTACTGCCAGGTCGCCCGACCGTTGCCGTCCCAGGTCAGCTCGAAGACGCCGGACGCGCCGCGGACGCCCTTCACGCGGAGGCTGCGCGGAAGCGCCCCCGTCCGGCGCGCAGGTCGTCGACGAAGGCGTCGACGGCCTGGCGGAAGCGGCGGCGCTGGGCGGGGGTGAGGCGGTGGAGGTCGGCGGTGAAGCGGGGAAGGGCTTCGTAGGCGGGCACGGTGAACTCCTCCAGGAAGCACGAAGCCCCCGACCGGTGGCCGGGGGCGGTGATTGCTGTTCGTGTTGAAGGGCGTCAGTGACGTGGTGCTCAGTGGTGGCGGGTTGTCGGGGGAGTGGTGCGTTGGTGTGCGGTCGATGACAGTGGAGTCGGTTGGTGTGCGTTTTAGTGGTAGGTGGGGCGCGCGGGGTCGGGTCGCAGTAATCGCACGGCACGGTCAGCTCTCGTAGAGGGCGCGCACCACATCCCAGAACTGCTGCGGCCGGACGGCCTCGCAGCGATCGCAGCGGTACCGGTAGAACCAGGTGCGGGCCGGGTGGTCCTGCTGACCCGAGGGACGGGTGCTGCGGAACTCTGGCCGGAGCGGGCACGAGCACAGCGGGCAGAGGTCTGCGCAGATCAGTTCATTCGTCATGCGGCGGACTGTGCACACATCGGCGGCTTACCGTCTCGGGCTGACCGGGCGGCCCGCCTGGCGGGCGCTCCGGTAAAGACTTGGTGATAGCCTCCCGCCCGGCGGGAAGGACCCCGGATCGCGCTTTTTCGCAGGTCAACGCCGGGGTTCCATGGGTCGATGATCAGCATGTCGCCAGTTCGCCTGGGGAACGGGTGACGCTACCTCTTCCGTGGCGTGATGGTCGGCGACGGCCACCGCCCCCCGGGTACGCCGCTGTGCGCCGCCCAGGACGAAGCCGGTGTCCCGCCCGGTGTGTGGAAGGGTCGGGGACTGGCCGCGGTCGGCCTCACGGCCGGGGACGTGGTGACCGAGCGGCAGGCCGAACTGCTCCTGGGGGAGAGCCGGGACCCGGACGCCGACCGGATCGAGCGCGAGCTCTTGGCGCAGGGCAAGAGCCCGGTCCGCGCCCGGCGGGCGACCGTGCTTGGCAGGCCCATCGAGCACAACCAGTCGCCCAAGAGCGACAAGGCCAAGGAGCGGACGCCCTGGCTGGCCATGGCCCTGGTGTTCCGGCCCCGCCGACGACCCATATCGCGTGGGCGCTCGGGGACGACGAGCACCGCCTGGTGCTCGAGCTGTGCCAGGACATCGCCCGGGACAAGACGCTGGCGTGGCTGGAGGATGCGGTCGCGGAGAGCCGCTGGAAAGGCGGCGGCAAGCGCCGCGCCCGAGTCAAGGACGGGCTGATCGCTGCAGTCTTCCGGCACTACGAATCGCGAGCCGGAAAGCCGCTGCTGCACGACCACGCGGTGGTGTCGATCCGCGCCCGGCGGCTGGACGACAAGGGGACGTGGGGCAACCTGTCGGCGGACTCGTTGCTGGCCCACATCGTCGCGGCCGACACCCTCTACACCCTGTACTTCATGGAGGAGGTGTCCGCCCGGCTCGGCTGGGCGTGGGAGCCGCGTGAGGTGACGCCCGGCCGCCGGCCCGTCATGGACATCGCCGGGATCGACCAGCGGCTCATCGGCTGGCAGTCGACCCGCCGCCAGCAGATCGAGGACGCGCTGCCCGTCCTGACGGCCAAGTACGAGGAGAAGCAGGGTCACCCCGCCGGGGGAGCGGGCCGCCTACGCGCTGGCCTGCCAGGCCGCCGACCAGACACGCCCGCCCAAGCGCACGGAGCTGCGGTCGCTGACCGAGCTGCGCGAGCGATGGCGGGCCTCAGCAATCCGGGCGTTCGGCGCCTGCACCGTCTACCGGCTGGCGTGGCGGGCGCGGGTGGCGGCCGCAGCGGTGTGGGCGCGGGTGCGGCCGGTGGTCGACATAGCGCTGGCGGCCGTCGACGTCGTCGCCGTGGTGTACGTGATGCGCGGCGCGTTCAAGCGCCACCATCTGCTCGCCGAAGCCCGCCGCCATCTCTCCTACGTCCTGCGCGGCCGCCCCCACCAGGTGGGCCTGGACGAACAGATCGTGCAGACGGTCGTCGAGCACTACACCCGCGCGGCCGGCCGACGGATGATGACCGCCGAGCTGCGCGTCCTGTACCCGCGCGACACCGAGGACCAAGCCGTGCTGCGCCCGCTGACCCGCAAGCGGACCGCCTCTCCGTACGAACGGGCCCGCCTCGCAGCCGGGGCGCTGACCGCCCGGGTTCACGCGGTGCGCCGCGCGGACCGTCCGGGCTCTTGACGGCGTCACGTCTCGCTCTCCCGCAGGGGGACGCTTGCGGCGTATCTCGTGCACGAATCGCACCTGGTGAGTAGGTCGTGCTCGCAGTTGATCACGTGCACGAGGAATCGTTCGGCATCCTCGAGTTGTGCTCGCTGAGTCCGGATCCGGTGGAGTTGCCGCTCGATCGCGCCCGTTCTCTCGGGTTCACCTCGGTGCAGAACCTGCCGGATCTCCGGCAGGCTCATGCCGACGCCCTGGCATGCCCGCAGGACCCGCAAGCGGTGAAGGTGCTCCTCGCTGTAGTCGCGCTGGCCTGACGGTGTGCGGTCGGGCACGACGACGCCTGCATCGTCCCAGTGCCTCAGTACATGCACCGCCACTCCAAGACGGTGAGCGACCTCTCCGATCTTCATAGGGCCATTATCCCTGCTTGACCTCAGGTCGACCTGAGGTTCTAGCTTCATGGCATGAATACGAGGGAATCGCCGCTGCCGGATCCTGTCCACATCACCGTCGACGGGGCAAGCGTCGCAACATACGTACTGGCTCCCGAGCAGGGGGCTCCGCTGGGAGATGTGGTGTTCTGCCATGGCACGCCGTGGTCGTCACGGGTATGGGCGGAGGCTGCACGGTACCTAAGCAACAGGTATCGGGTGTTCTTGTGGGACATGCCCGGCTACGGCAGATCGCCGAAGGATCCGGCAGTACCGATCGATCTTGCCTCCCAGATGTCACGGTTCGCTCAGCTGCTCACGTACTGGCGCCTGAACAGGCCATACGTCGTCGCACACGACATCGGAGGAGCCGTGGCACTCGGGTCTCACCTGCTTCACGACAGTGAGTACGCGGGTCTGTTCCTCTGGGACGTCGTGACACTCGATCCGTGGGGATCGCCATTCTTCCGACTGGTCGCCGACCATGCCGACGTGTTCGCGGAACTCCCAGCCACGCTCCACACGGTCCTGGTCAAGGAGTACATCGCCGGTGCGGCACGCCACCAGTTGACAACCGGTTGGGTAGACACTCTGAGTCAGCCGTGGTTGGGGGTGTCGGGTCAGCCGGCCTTCTATCGTCAGATTGCTGCGCTCCGGCCTGAACACACTCGGCCGGTCGCGGAACGCCTGCAGCAGGTGAGCTGCGCGGTGACGATCGGCTGGGGTGAGCAGGACCCCTGGATTCCTGTCGTCCAGGCAGCTCAGTTGCAAGACCTGCTCCCCGGAAGTCCACCCGTGATCATGCTGGACGAGGTTGGGCACCTTGCCCCTGTCGAAACGCCGTCGCGTGTGTCTCGCGCTCTCGGCGACTGGCTCGCCCAATCCGTCACGTGCCACGGCAAGGGTATGGACAGGTGAGAACTCATGCCAACCGCGCCGCTGTCTACCGAGGGTCGTCGCCGTCTGATCGAACGGTGTAAGACTCGTCCGATCGCGCACGTAGCAGCCGAGATGGAGTGTCTGGCGGAGGGCAAGAGCCCGGCGCAGGCCCGGCGGGAGACCGTGCTGGGCAGGCCCATCGAGCACAACCAGTCCTCCAGGACCGACACGGCCAGGAACGGACACCCTGGCTGGGCTTGGACCTGACGTTCCGGCCCCCGCCGACGGCACACGTCGCGTGGGCGCTCGGGGATGACGAGACCCGCTTGGTGCTGGAGCTGTGCCAGGACATCGCCCGGGACAAGACCCTGGCGTGGCTGGAGGATGCGGTCGCACAGACCCGCTGGGGGAGCGGGCCGCCTACGCGCTGGCCTGCCAGGCCGCCACCGAGCCGGGATCACGCACATCGGGCCAGGCCCCGGATCGATCCACGCGACCTCCACGAGCGCCATCACCTCCCGCCGGGCCTCGTTGCTCGGCAGCTGCGCCATGACCTCGACCGCGAGCAGGGAGTCGGCCCGTGCGGGTCAGCTGGCACCGGCGAGGCGATGGTGACCGCGTGCGCGCCGAAGGCGGAGGTCCGCCGGCCAGCGCCGAAGGCCAAGGCCGCGCCACCGGCGACTGCCGGTCTGCTGGATGATCTTCAGTGGGGCTCGTCGGGGTGGCGGACGTGGAAGGCGAACCGGGAGAGTGCGGCGACGAGGTCTTCGAGAGCAACCACGTGTGCGCGTACCGCTCGCGGCAGGTGCTCGCGTTCCCAGGTGCCCATGTCCTCGGTCCGCCGGGTCCACAGCTCCTCCAGGTCGAGCGTGGTGCGGTGGATCTCCCGCAGGGCCACGCTGGTGGCGGCGACGGCCTGGCCGAAGGGCGCCACCGGACTGCCCTGGAGGTCGCCGTCGCCTGGGCCACGGTGGTGGTCCAGGACGATGCCGATCGTGGTGTCGATGTGCGTCAGCCGGACCAGGCGCTGAATCCGGGCGGGCCGACTGGCTTGGGAAGGCGCGGGCGGAGTGTCGGGGGAGGACACGAGTGTGGGATGGAGCGGCCCGGCGACCTGCTGAACGAGGGGGCTGGGCTGCCACAGGCTGGCGGTCAGCAGACCGTGGGCCTCCTGGATCACTTTGGTGGCGTGGTCGATGGCAAGCTGCCACCGGGGGCCGTGGCTGTCACGGTAGGGCTCGGACCTGATGGCACGGACGCGGTCGCCGAGCAGGACGGGGGCCCGGGTCTCGGTTTCGGCGAGCAGATCCCTCTCGTGCGCGGCCAGCTGCTGGAGGACGATCTGATGCGCCCGCTGCCCCAGGTCCGGCAGACGCGCTTCCAGCCTCAGCCAGCTGCCGGACAGGTGGGTCCAGGGCGGGAGCGGCTCGCTGAACAGGGCGGGTGTGTACTGGCCGTCGAGCCACCACAGGGCCCGGTGCAGCTCGACGTCGTCGACGCGGCATCCGGCATCTCGGGCGGCCCGCCACACGGCGAGCGCGACCAGCCTGGTCACCGGCAGCCAGGTCGACACCATCTCCGCCTGCTCGGCCGCAGTGCCGGTGCCCTCTTACTCGATCCGAGATGTAGGTGCAAGGGCCTGCTCGGCGCCCGGCCGAAAAGGGCCCTCAAGGCAGGGCCCTTTCGTGTAGTCGCTCAGTCCTCCGGGCACTGCTTGATCCCGTGCTCGCGTTGCCCGGAGCCGGCCCCGCGTGCGTCCTGCTGCGGTCGGGGTCAGTCGCGTTTGAGGCGGCGCAGGAGACGGGCTCGTTCTGCCGTCATGGGCTTGCGGGTTGGCTGTTGTTCCGGGTGGGCGTAGGGCTGGGTGGGTGTGTCCTTGTCGTGGGCGCGCTGGGTTTGTTCGATCATGGCGCTGCCGCGGATGACCTCGGGATCCGATGGGGGTTGGGGCCAGGCGGTGAT
The DNA here is from genome assembly GCF_058215555.1 of Streptomyces sp. JLBT605. Taxonomy (NCBI): domain Bacteria; kingdom Bacillati; phylum Actinomycetota; class Actinomycetes; order Kitasatosporales; family Streptomycetaceae; genus Streptomyces; species Streptomyces sp. JLBT605. The sequence continues at coordinate 71,854 of NZ_CM177087.1, read as the reverse complement.
GAGGTATTCCTCGGCCGGCTCTTCGCCGACTCCGTCGGGGTTGAGGGAGCGGCCGCGGGCGTGGACCCGGATGCGGTACCAGCCCGGCCCCTGGGGATTGAGCACCGGGAGGGTGTCGGGGACGATCTCGTAGCCGGAGGTCATGCGCAGGTCTCCTTCGACCGACCGGACGCTGATCTCCACGATCTCCTCCCACGAGGTCTCCTCGATGGGGGGCGCGGTGTCGGCGACTTCGGCTCGGATCCTGACCGGGCCGGTGTGGATGCCGGTGCGCACCCATGCTCCCCAGTCCATGGGGGCTGCCAGGCCGGCCGACCAGTGGGCGGTGTCCGCGGGGACGTCGGCGGCGTCCGTGATGCCGAAGATCCTGTCGCTGACGGACATGGCAGACGATGACGGTGTGGTCACAAGTTCGAGCCTATCGGGGTCGGGCCGCGGATGCGGGCACTGTGGGCGAACCTGCAGCGCCCGCATCCGCAGGCGTCAGTTGCCGATCAGGATTCGGTAGGGGTCGCCTTCCAGCATGCGTTCGGCGCGGTAGAAGGCGCTGTTCTTGCCGCCTTGGTAGTCCTGGTCCGCCTCGCTGATCATGCAGGCGCTGGCTCCCTTGGGCCCGGTACGTGACGGGACGCCGGGGATGGAGCATCCGGAGAAGCTGCGGCGCTGCCCGCCGGAGGCCAGGCCTTCCTTTGACATCTGTGATCCCATCACAAGCGCATCTCGAGAAAACGGCTGCTCGCGAGACGTAAAGAGGAAGCTGGCCAGCCAAAAGCCGTGACGCTGTGACGCTTGCGGCGCGTCGACTTGACCGGTGGAGATGGAAGGAAGAAATCCCATTCAAGTTCAACGGTCAATAGATGAATTGGCAACTCCCAGTTCAACGTTTCCCACCGGCAGACGTTCACCTCCTGGCATGCCGAGTACGGCATCCCGGTCCTGGTGGTCCGCGGCTTCGCCTCCCAGTCCTACGCCGAAGCCGTACGCCGCCGCACCGCCCGGCATGGCCTACCGCCTTGCTCTGGTGTGGCGACTTCGATGCGAGCGGGGCGGAGACCGAACGGGACTGGGCCCGGCGCACGGAGGACTGCTGGGGCGAGGTCCGCCGGGTCCTCCTGTCGATGTCGGGACTTCCTTCACACACTGGAGCGGGAGGGAGGCCTCGGAACAGCAAAACCCCGGGAGGAAGTTCGGCGCCTAGTGCTCTGACCGATAGGTACGCGATCATGTGTGCATGGATACGGGGGGACCTACTCGTGGCCGCCGCATACCGGGCGCCTCTCGGCGGCGTCGGGTCAGTTCCGCTCTTCTCACGGTGGCGGCGGTGCTGGCCGTGCTCGCCGCGCTGGCCGTAGTTGTCGTGGTGCTGCCGGGGTTGGTGGTCGAGCGCGATCTCGGCGGGGCCAGGATCTCGGCCGCTGAACGGCTCGGGGCTGTGAACAACGTGCGCACAACGCTCGTGCAGGCGATCGGTGGCGCTGTTGTCCTCTTCGGCGCGTACGCCACCTGGCGACAGTTGAGGGTCAACCAGGAGGGGCTCAACGCCACCCGGGAGGGACACATCACCGACCGCTTCAGCCGGGCGGTCGACCAGCTCGGCAGCGAGAAGACGGATGTACGGATCGGTGGCCTCTACGCGCTGTGGCGGATCGCGGACCATTCGGGGCACGACCGGGAGGCGGTCATCTCGATCAAGGCCGCGTTTCTCCGGACTCACCTGCCATGGCCTCCGCAAGGGCAGGACTCCCCGGTGGCGGAAGCCTCTATCAACTCCGTGCCCCCACTCGAGACCCGTGCCCCGGATGCCCAGGTGGCGCTCACCAGCCTTGGGGTCCTGTGCCAGGAACGCAAGCCCGACTGGCTCAACGTCAGCTACACCGACCTGCGCCGGGCCGACTGCGACGGACTGTGGCTGCACCACATCAACTTCGACGGCGCCTGCCTGGAAGCCGCGAGTATCTACCAGGTCAACCTGACCAAGGCATCACTGATCGCGGCCAATATGCGGCACGTAGAGCTCGGGACATCGATTCTCCACCAGAGCCGCTGCATCGAAGCCGACCTGCGCGGCGCTCGCATGGTCAGGGCCGACCTCAGTGACGCTGACTTCTCCGACGCCGACCTGCGGGAAGCAAACCTGCGCAAGGCGCGGGGCCATGGCACCAAATTCACCGGCGCGGATCTGAGACTGGCTGACCTCCGGGGAACCGACCTCACTGGTGCCGACCTCACGCGGGCGAAGTTGGAAGGTGCACTGGCGAGCGACGTCACCATCTGGCCGACGGACTTCGACGTTCAGGCGGCTGGCGTCGTCATGCTCGAGGATCCCGGCGCCGAGCCGAGCATTGTGCTGCAAGCGGCCGCGATCGCGAGGAACGTCCCGCCCCTGCGTTCGGCTTAGTGCTCCAATCGATGGGTCCGTCAGGCCTCTGTGCTGAGGGTTCGTCTGCCCAGGCGGATGCCTTTCTCGCTGCGGAAGCGGACGCGTTCCGTTGGTGTGCGGCCAGGACGTCAGGGTGGCGAGCACGGTGCCGGGCTAGGCGGTGAGCGGCGAGCGCCTGGCGCAGCGCCGTACTTGTCCCGGGCGCAGTCTGCCGCCGACGGCCTCGCTCAAGCCGGTTCCGGGCTCCGGTCCGTTCGGAGCGCTCGACGACGGTGGTCGCCGCGACCGGCACGACCGCGAGGATCTCCGTGCACTCCGGATCGAGCTGGGCCAGGGCGCCGGCCAAGACCTCAAGGGCAGCGGCCACGTCCTCCACCGCGACCAAGGTTGCCCCTCATGTTGCCTCTCATGTTGCCTCGGACAGGCGTGGGAGAACCGATGGACAAGGGGGCTGACCTGCAGGACAAGGGCTATTTCCGGCGCTTCAGCGGCGCCGACTACTTCCCACAGAGGGGGGTCTGGCGAAGTCGGCCCCGTGCCGTCGTCCGCTGCGGGCTCGTCGGTCTCGGACCAGCGACGGTCCGCAGGAGCTCAGTCGTCGGCGAACAGCACGGCGTAACGGTCTGCTTCATGTGCCCGGCTGTGTGCGACCAAGTCTTCGATGCGGTCGGAGAGGCGGGGAGTGGTGGCCGGGTCATCGAGGGCTGCGGCACACGCGGTCCTCCAGTTCGCTCAGGAACTTCAGCGTGGGGGTGTACTCGTCGGCGGGGCGAGTACGGTCACCGCATGGTGAGCGACTTCGATGCGGCTGCGGCAATGCGGGGCGGCATATCGGACCGAGCGGAGGCATGGGATTTCATCCGGGCCTTCGCTGCCGGCTGGTACACACCGCTGACTGCGGTCGACGGTGTCAACGAGGCGGATCTGCAGCAGGTCGAGGGTCGGCTCGGCTTGTCGCTCCCCGCGACTCTGCGTGAGGCGTACCTGCTCTTCGGCGGGCGTGGCGAGTTGTTCGAGCACCAGGACCCGATGCTGCCGCCGTCGGATCTGTTCGTGCACGGCGATCTCGGAGGGGTGCTGGTCTTCCGGAGTGAGAACCAGGGATGTGCCTTCTGGGGCGTGCGCCTGGATGATCTGGGTGCGGCCGACCCGCCTGTTGTCGTCCAGTCGCGGGACAGATGGCGGCCATTCATGGACAGGGTTTCGCTGGCGTGTGTGGAGCTGGTGCTGTCCGAGTCCCTGTTCAGCGACCAGCAACTGTACAACGCGTGTGAGCTGCCACCCGAAGTCGTGGACTCGGTCGCAGGGCTCTTTGAGCGGGTCGCCCTCCCGGACTACCCCAGGTGGACGGGTGACGACGAGTCCCCGGTCCGCTGGTACTCCGCTCCCGGACTGCTTCTGCGGCAGGACGGGCTGGTGGCCAACAGCTGGTTGCACGCCCGAGGGCGGACTCCCGCGCATCTCGTGGCGGGATGCGCCGCAGTCCCTGGACAGTGGGGCCGGCGGCAGGGAACCGAGCCGACTGTGGTTGACGATCTGCCCTTCTAGCTCCTCATCCGGGTTCGGCGCGGTAGGCGTCCAGGAGCCAAAAGAATTCCTCGGCAGGAGCGGAGCCAGCCGGGGTGTTGGGTTCGATCTCCGCCGCCCAGCCCAGAGAGCTTGGCTTGTCTCGCACCCGGCCGGGTCGCCCGGGCGTGTTGTGAGGGCTGGTCTGGTGGGGTGCGAGACTGGTCGGTTGTGAACGGCATAGAGGGGACGGGCGGTTTCGTGCGGCAGCGGTGGGGGACTACAGGCTTGGTGGTACTGGTGTTGGCTGTGACCGCCTCGGCCTGCTCTCAGTCTGGCCAGGACCGCGAGCGGCTTCCGGCGCGCTCCTCCAACTCGCCGGTGCCCGCATCCACGGGCGGGACCTTGTCCGCGGACGCGGTGGTGGCGGAGCTGACGTCTGTGTTCGCGGCGGAGGGTGTCACGCTGAAGCGGGCGCCACAGGAGCAGATCGTGCTCGAGTGCGGGGAGAGACTGGCAGGCGAGTGGATGTCGGCGGCGAGGGTGGACAGGGTTTTGAGGGCCGGCTTCGCCCGCGCGCGTGCGCGTGGCTGGAGGCCCGGACCTGACCTCAGCGGCGGAACGATCAGCATCCGCAAGGGCAACTGGACTGCGACGATCAGGCCCCCAGGCCCCGGGGCGACGGGAGACTCCCCAGGGCCGGTCGTGAGCCTGCTGTGTGACGGCGCCCGCTCGAAGGCATCGACCCGCACAGCCGCCCCCGCACCCGCCCCCACCGTGTCCTGAAAGGGGGCGCGGTGCGCGGCCGACAGCGCCCGGCCCTCGCCTTTACCCCCTGCTGACATCGACCGCCCCGCTGGAAGCGGCAGCGGCGATTCGGCAGGGATGGAGATGGTCGAGGGGGCATGATCGTGTTGCCCGCGGATCCTCGCTCTGGCCGCGGGCATCCTCATGCCCCGGCGCGAACTTCAGCGTGGTTCCGCTCGGCGAGTACTCCGGGACGAGTCCGGCGCGCGAAGTGAGTACCCGCACGGGTACACCTGAGTACGAGATCCATTCCGGCCGGTCGTTCACCCAGCTTGACTGCCGGTATGAACGGTCCCCAGCAGCACTCCTCGCTCTCCGGCTCTCCGCAGGGGGTGCCTGACCACTCGGCGTGCCCGCCGCCCCCACCGCAGGACCCGGAACGACCGGATCCCGCCGCCCGGACAGCGCCAATGGTCGGGACGATCACCACGCTGACCCTGGGCCTGCTCGCCCTCTGTTTCCTCGGGCTCCACTGGCTCAACGCCCACACCTGCCCCCAAACAGGCTGCATGACCAAACCGATGGAACAGTTCCACAACCTCCAGTACACCCTTGGCCTGTGCACACTGCTCTCCTGCCCACTGCTGGCCGTGAGCTGGGCGCTGCCACGGAAGATGAAGTACCAATCGGCGCGCATCGTCGCCAGTCTCCTCAGCCCGGTACCGATGTTCGTGGTGCTGTACAAAGCCTTCTAGCCCTGGCGGGGGGCTGACCGGTCACACGTTCTCGCTCGCCGCCGACTGCCGGGTGCTCTCGGCGACTCCTGAAAGTACACCGCGGAGTACAGCGGTGTCGGCACCAACATTGGTGAGTTAGCTGTGAACAGGTCGGATGAGATAGATGGTGGGCTGGGCTGTCGGGCTGCACTCTTGGCCTCCGACGATGTCTGTACGCCGGTTGGCCCGAAACCATCCCTGGGCAGACCAGGGAGGCCGCCGTTCTCCGGTGCCGGCGGCCTTGGGACCGGCCCCATCCTGCCGCGCTCTATGCACAGGGGCTGACAAGCAAGGCCGGGCCGAACAACTTCAGCTACCGGGTGGGGAACCGGCTCACTGCTATCGCGCGAGAGCAGGGAAGCGCAGCCTGATGAGCCATGTCGTCGACAATGAGCGCATGGACGTCACCGAGCTGCTCGAAGCAGCTTCCCTACTGGTTCCGGAAGAGATCGCCATCGAGAATGACATCACGGTGCGAGACGTCTGGGACTACCTCGTCCACGACGAGTGGGAGATCGCCCTGGGTCTGCTGGAGGAGTTCGGGGGTTCTCGCTCGCTCCCTCTGGCGTTCTGGGAGAAGCTTGCCGAAGCGGCTGAGCAGCTCTGGATGGAACGGAGCGCGGCTTGGTGCAATTGGCGATGCTCCGAGATCCGCAACGGCGTGATCCGGGCGGATCTGACGCTGCGCCCTGCCGCCGAGGCGCGACGCACGACGCCAATCCACTCCGGTGTTCTGCGACCCATGTGGGACATCGGACACCTCTCACGCACCGGCGGACGGGCGGTCAGCATCGCTGGGCTCTGGGTTGAGAAGCTGCCCATCCTGGAGCCCGGCGGGCGCGCCATGGTTCGCATCGTGCCCCTCACTCCCTCGCACTGGACGCACGTCCAGCCCGGCCAGCAAATCACCATGCACGAGGATAAAACCGTGGCCGGTACCGCAGTCATCCTGGAGGTCCACCGCCCTATCCACCACCATGCCTGCGCAATGACGCAATGACATGAGCCGCTTGCTGGTGCATGTACTCAGTACGTGGTGGTGCACTCATACGGGTACGCGGCCGATTCCGTTCTGTGGAGGGCACGTGAGTGCAGGTGGGGCCGACTCCTTCTCAGCGCCGGCGACAGCCGCGCCGTCCGCGACTGGTTGCTTGGGAGCCGGAAGGACGGGGGTGGTTCAGTGCGGTCGGTGCGATGGACGGTCCAAGCAGGTCTCGCCGAGCCCGCGGGTGAGGGGCTGTGGCGTGATGTCGGTAGCGGCTTCGCCGACAGTAAGGAGGCACTTGGGCACCTTCAATGGTGCCGCGAGCTCGCCGCCGACGGAGTCCTGCACCGGCTCAAGCGCGAGACGGTCCTGGCGGAGACGGTGATCGAGGACGTCTGACCCACGCCGGCGACCCGCATAGCTGTTGCGGCCGGGACCAGGCCTGACGGAGGAGTATGTCCCCGGTAGCGCCGGCACCCTCCGGCAGCGCGTCACCGAGGTGATCGAGAACGAAGTGCTCGACGCCTACACGAAGCTGGCCCTCGAGCGCGTGGGCGAAGCGTTGGACGCCTGGAGTGCCGAGGCGACCGAGCGGGCTCGGGCGACCGCGCGGCAGATGTTCGCCGCTCTCATGCCAGGCGCTACCGGCACCGCGATGGCTGACGAAATCGCCGACAAGATCCTGGACGCCATCCGCATCACCGGGCAGTGAGGCGGCGGGCCGGACAGCAAGGAAGGGGACGGATGTCCGCGACACAGCCCCCGCCGGATTGGGCGCCGGCCGAGATCAGCCCGGACCACCTGCGCGCACTCACCACGCTCGGCGAGCGCTCCGTCCTCGTAGCCGACCGCTCCGGCACGCTCACCGTGGTCACCCCGGACGCCGCCGGGGAGGGCTGTATCGCCGGGACGCTGCGAGTCCTGGCCACGCGCGCTGACCTGCTGGATGCCGGCCTGCGCCCGTCCTGGCGCGCGGGGCGGCTCACCGGCCCGGTGGTCGAGGTCTGCACGGCCGAAGCCGTCTCCCTCAACGCCGCTGAGCGGAGCGCTGAACGGTGACGGTCGCCCACGCTGAGGCGTTGGCCGGCTTGCGCCGGTGGCTTAAGTGCTATCGGCAGCTGCGGCTGGACCGCCTGCCGCCGGGCTGCCGGGAGCCGCCCGAGCCGTGGGCCTTCTCCAGCTTTGCCGACCTGGTGCTGCGGCATGGCCGCCTCTACCCACCCGCCCCCTGGCCGTACGGCGGCCACCCTCGCCCCGGCGACTGCTTCGCCGCCGCCCACGAGTGGGCCGACCGGGAGCCGGGCTGGACGTATGTGGAGGGCTACGCCTGGGTCCCTGGACTGGTGGAGTGCCCGGCGGTCGACCATGCCTGGTGTCTGACCGCCGACGGTGTGGTGGCTGATCCCGCCCTGGAGGACGGGCAGGCCGCGCTCTACTGGGGAGTCCCGCTGACCGGCGACTTCCGACGCGGTCAGGGCCGCGGCCGCGACGCGGTCAGCACCTTCGGCCGCGATCTCTCCATGGGGCCCAACCTCACCATCCTGCGCGACGGTCTGCCGCCCCACGCCATCGCCCAGCCCGCACCATGAGAGAAGGCACGACATGAGCGACGACCTCCACCCGGCCAAGCCGGCCGACGACAGTCTTGCGGACAGCGCGGACAGCGCGGACAGCGCGGACAGCGCGGACAGCGCGGACAGCGCGGACAGCGTGGACACCGACCACGACCGCCGTGTCCGCACCCGGCTGACCGAACTCGCGGCGGCGCGGGGCACCACCGTCGAGGAACTGCTGACACACCTGAAAGGCTTACTCACAGCCGGCGAGGACCTGCGCCTGCCGCCTCCGGCATCCCCGCCGATCCCGGAAACCGTAGCGGAGCGACCTAACCGGGCCACAGTGCTCCACCAAAGGCCCGCTGATGACGTGTGGGGCTTCACCACCGTGACCTACGACGGCACCCCGAGCGCGGCGCGGCGCCCGTGCGGCGGCGACGAGCCGTGCCCATGGCGCCGCGACGCCCCGCCCGGGCAGTTCCCCACCCAGGCCTTCATCCTCAGCGCCCAGCCAGCCCGGCTCCACCCGTACGTTCGGCTGCCACTCATCCACTCCGGCAAAACCTCACATCTGCGCAGGGTGGCTGCTGAGCGGCGCCTCCGGCAACCAGCAGATCCAGGACCTGATCGACCGCGATGACATCGCCCCGTCCGAGCTCCCCGACAGTCGAGCTGTACTCCAGCTATGCGGACATGGCGGTCGCGAACGGAGTGGACCCCGACCACCTGGCCTTGCAGACGACCTCAGAACCGGCACCGGCACAGCCCACGGAGGACCTCATCCCGCTCCAGGCGCTCGTCGACGCCGACGAGGAGGGATGAGTCCGGCTGGACGGAGGAGTTCGTGCGGGATATGCAGCGAGCGATGCCGCCGACCGGGCTGCCAGCCCTGCCGCTCGCCGCCGACCAGGACGTCCTCCAGCTGCGGTTCCCGCGAGAAGTCCGTATCGACGGCGAGCGTGCGTATCGCCTTCTTGACCAGCGGCAACGCGGCCCGTAGTCGCTTGTTCCAGCCAGGCTGCTTCGGTATGTACGGGAACGGCGCGGACAGGTGCGCGTGCGCGTACCGCAGCCACCTCGACTCCGAGTGAAAGCCCAGCAGCGCCTGCAGCACCGCGAGCGTGACCAGCTCGGCATCGGTCAACCGCGTTGGCCTGCCCGCGCATCGCTCCACCACCACCTGGTCGTCGATGGTCACGTACAGTGCGATGATCAGAGTGCTCAGCTCGTCGTTCACGCAACGACCTTGAACAGCTTCCCACATGCTGCAGACACCCCGGCGGCTCGAAGTGTCTCGCCAGGAGCGGTTCAGACACCCTGGGTCTTCAGCTGAGGCGGCCCGTCAGTGCGGCGGCGATGGGCTCCGCCCACTTGATGAGGTGCTCATCAGAATGCGCGGGACTGACGCACTGCAGTCCGAACGGCAGCCCTTGAGGGTTGCGGCCGGCGGGCACGGAGAGGGCGGGCCATCCGGCGTAGCTCCAGGGCGCGCACATCACGGGGCTGCCGGTGCTGTCGAGGCCGTGGGGTGCGGGTTCGGTGGCGGAGGGGGCGATCCACAGGTCGACGCCGGCGGCATAGGTGCTGTCGGCGAGCCGCGCCCGGAGCTCGGCCTGCTGCTTGAGCCCCTTCGCGTATTCCTCCCGCGTAATGGCGAGCCCCTGTTGGATGGTGGCGACGGACTGCGGCTGGTAAAGGTGTCCGTACCGGGGGAACCACTCGGCGTGGCTGCCGGCGGCCTCGTACCGGTTGACGGCTCGGAGCCCGCGCATGACCTCGTCGAAGTTGTCGAGCAGTGGCACGCGGTGGACGGTGAACCCGGCGGCGATGAGGACGCGCACCTGTTTCTCGAATGCGGTGAGCCCGTCGGCATCGGCCTGTTGGAGGTAGGGCCCGTCGGGCACGCCGAGGATGGGTGCCGTGACGGCTTTAGGGGCTGACCACCCGTCACATAGCACGCCGGCCGCGGCCTCTGCCATCGGTAGGCTGTCGGCGAGCACCCCGAGGGTGTCGAGAGAGGGGACGTTGGGCACGACCCCGTCGATGGGTATCCGCCCGAAGGTGGGCTTGAACCCGACGACACCGCAGTAGGCGGCGGGCCGGACGACGGAGCCCACGGTCTGGGTACCGAGGGCGAGCGGCACGATCCCGGCCGCCACGGCAGCCGCGGAGCCACTGCTCGAACCGCCCGGGGTGTGCTCGGGATCGTGCGGATTGCGCGTGGGGCCGGGCGCGCTCATGGCGAACTCCGCCGTGACGGTCTTCCCCGCGACAATCGCTCCGGCGCTCCGCAACCTGTCGACGACTGAGGCCTGTGCTCCCGCGAACACATCAGCGGGCAGCCGGGAACCGGCCAGGGTGGGCAGCCCTTGGACCCGGATGATGTCCTTGACCGCGACGGGGACGCAGAAGAGCGGGGGCCGCCGACCAGGGGAGTCCCATCGCTCTCGTACGACTCGTTCCTCTGCCCGAATTCTCCTTCGCCGGGCAGAATCCGTCTCCGCTTCCGTAACAAAGGCACGAAGGACTACCTCTCCGGCCTCGATGCGTTCGCAGAGCTCGTCAGCGATCCCCATGCCCATACCTGCCCTCCCTGTAGAGACCCAAGCTGCCGCAGCCCTCCCGCCGCTCTGCCATCGCCTATGACCATCGAACATGACTGGAATAACTCGTCTAGTGCTGTGACCGCATAGGTTCGCCGGGTTGGCGGTCGTGACGGTTGGATGTGGGGTGACGTCCGATCCGACCGCTGGAGGCGCGGTGGCCGAGACCGTCCGTGTGCGCAGACTGACCGACCAGGAAGGGCGGAAGCTGCAGCAGATCGTGCGCCGGGGCAGCACCAGTTCGGTGCGCTATCGGCGCGCGATGATGCTGCTGGCCTCGGCCGGCGGGAATCGTGTGCCGGTGATCGCCCAGCTGGTGCAGGCCGATGAGGACACCGTGCGCGATGTGATTCATCGGTTCAACGAGATCGGCCTGGCCTGTCTGGACCCGCAGTGGGCGGGAGGCCGTCCCCGCCTGCTCACCCCTGACGACGAGGACTTCGTCATCCAGACGGCTACCACCCGCCCCATCAAGCTCGGCCAGCCCTTCACCCGCTGGTCGCTGCGCAAGCTCGTCGCCTACCTGCGCAAAGTCCACGGCCGGATGATCCTCATCGGCCGCGAGGCGTTACGCGGCCTTCTCGCCCGCCGCGGCGTCACCTTCCAGCGCACCAAGACCTGGAAGGAATCCCCGGATCCCGAACGCGAGGCGAAGCTGGACCGGATCGAGGAAGTCCTCGACCGCTTTCCGGACCGGGTCTTCGCCTTCGACGAGTTCGGCCCGCTCGGCATCCGCCCCACCGCAGGCTCGGGCTGGGCCGCGCGCAAACGCCCCGACCGGCTGCCCGCCACCTACCACCGCACCCACGGCGTGCGGTACTTCCACGGCTGCTACTCGGTGGGCGACGACCGGCTATGGGCGTCAACAAGCGCAAGAAGGGCGCCGCCAACACGCTGGCCGCGCTGAAGTCCATCCGCGCCGCCCCGGCCTGACGGCGCCCCGATCTACGTGATCATGGACAACCTGTCCGCTCACAAGGGCGCCGACATCCGCCGCTGGGCGAAGAAGAACAAGGTCGAGTTGTGCTTCACCCCGACCCACGCCTCGTGGGCGAACCCCATCGAGGCCCACTTCGGACCGCTGCGGCAGTTCACCATCGCCAACTCCAACCATCCCAGCCACACCATGCAGACCCACACATCCAGTAAGTACGTGGAGCGGCATCCACACCCGCACGATGCCCGCGCCCGCCTTCTGGTGCTGACCGAGACCGGCTGGGCCGCTACGCGCGCTGCCGACCAGGCAGCCCGGGCTGCCGTCGCACCGTGGCGAGAAGTACTGGGCCAGGCGCGCTTCAGCGAACTCGTCGCCGACCTGACACTCCTGGCACCGCCGGGACCGATCCGCCCTGCCTGGTGAGCCGATGGCCCACCGCCCTGGAGACCGCCGGTCGTGAACGAACTGTCCGCTAGGGCAACCGGCCAAGTGGAAGACGACACGCGAGTTTCCGTGCCGAGCCCTCCGCGGACCGGTGAATCTTCCCGGTCAGAGCACTAGATGCCCGCCGCTGCTGAGCAGGCGACCCTTGTCAGCGCACCCGGTTAGGGTGCCCGCCATGAACGTGGGACACTTGATCGAATTGCTCGGCGATTCCGCTGAGAGTCGCCTCCCGCCCGGTCGGATGGTCACGTCCGATGAAGGCGACGGAGACGTACAACCCCTGTGGCTCGGGACCGGCCACGATCGAGCTGTGGACGCGAATGCACGCCGAACACACACGTTCCGGCCTGTGGCCGCTGCTGCTCGACTCGCTGGATCCGAACGACGGCGAAGTCCGCCCGTGGGGATCCGGAGAGGTCTTTCCCGAGCAGATGTCCTCCCCGGCGAGCCACGATTCTGCCGGCCTCCTCACACGGTGGTGGGATACCTACACGGCGGTCGACGAAGACGACATGCTCGACGCAGACAGGCGCCTCGCCGTCACGGCTCCCTTCGGACAGACCTGGCCCGGTCTCGCGTCCAGTCGGGAGACGACAACGAACCCCGATCAACTGGCCGCCGAGTTCGCGCAGGCGTTCCTTGCTGAACGCCCCCAGACGCGCCTGGGGCTGGTCGCTGCGGCATCCGGTGCCGAGGCGCTGACGGTCGCGGGCTGGGCCGGCCCCTGCAACTACGACAATGACACCGCGACGTTCTCCGTGGTCGTCCGGGATTGGGAGCACCGGTTCGGTGCTCGTGTCGTAGCGGTCGGCTTCTCCACGCTGCACCTCAGCATCGCCTCGCCTCCCGTGGACGAGCATGAGGCTCTCCTGGTCGCGGCCGAGCACTTCGCCTTCTGCCCGGACAACATCTGGCAGGGCAGTAGGCCGCACACACTGACCGCATACGCTGAGCGGATCACCGGTGCCCACCACTGGGACTTCTGGTGGGACTGATCCGCTACCCGGAAGACGTTCGACTGGGAAGTGGCCTTCAGAGTGCGGTGCTGGGTTGTCAGGCAACGGACAGTCTGTGCCACCAGTGACTGCAGCCGTCGGAGCAGAAGCGCTCGCGGCGCCGTCCGTCGGCGATCGCGAGCACCGCGATCAGCAGCCGGAACGCCTTGCGGCGCTCGTCGAGAGGCGCGAGACCGGCGATCTTTCCCAGTTGCTCGTCGATCCGGCCTCGTGAGAGCAACAATGCGGGCGTATGCGTCGGGCGTAGCCCAGCACGGCGGATGCTCTCCGGCGCATCCTCGGCGACGGCGCGCGCCTGAACGCAGTGGTGGCGCAGGAACAGCAGCACCTCGGACTGCTCTTCCTGGCCGAGGCTGTCGAACCATTTGATGCCCTGGGACATCGGGCGCAGCCCCTGCGCGAGCTTGTTGAGCAGGACGTCGCGTTCGTTCATGACTGCCTCCCGTGGGACGGACGTCGCTCCGCAGCGGTGATCAGGATTCCGAGGAGCACCGCCAGATCGGCCGCGCCTTCTGCGTCGTCGGCCCAGCGGGTGGTCTGCAGTGGGTGAACCTGGTCGAGGAGGACGCCTTCGCGGGCCAGGACGTAGGCCAACGCCAGCATGGCCGCACGGGCGTTGCCGTCCTCGAACGGATGGAAGAAGAGGATGTCGAGGTAGGTCCGGGCAGCACGTGACGGGAGGGGCAGATCAGGTTGAGAGCGATCGGACAGACAGCGCTCGAACAGCGCCTGCGTATCGGGTGCAAGACCGTAGCGCTCCCGTCCGCCCTTCGCGAAGGCCGGCATCGTGCGGAAACCGACCAGGTCGTGGCCCAGCACAGCCCGCTGCCACTTCGCCATGAGGGCGAAGGTCAGCGGCCTGCCCTGCTCAGCGTCGGCGAGGGCCACCTCAAGGGCGTTCAGGACCCGTGCGGTTCCCTCGCTGTCACGTCCGCCTCGCGTTGCCATGAAGAAATACCGGAAGCCGTCGCGGGCCGGCGCCTCCGAGACGAGGCGTGCGTTGCGCCAGGACGGCCAGGAGATCTCCGGCCGGATGAGCAGCCAGTCGGCAAGGCTGTCCTTCGGTTGGCCGGTCCCGGAAGTCATCTGATGCCACCCACGCCTCTGGCGAACCGCGAACTCACTCCGTCGACCACCGGAACGTCAGGTGCGATCCAACTGCCGAACCGGCCGCCGACCGCGTTCTTGACGATCTCCTCGGCCTGGCCCTCGTCGATGCCGTTGTAGGCGAGAAACCATCGGAGGACTTGCATGCAATGCCCGTACCAGCCGCTCTCGGCCTGGGTGCGGCGGCCACCACGGTGACCAGGCGCGTACACGCCCGCTCCCAGTACCAGAGGTCCGCCGAAGAAATCGCGGTGTTCTCCGGCGGGGCCAGGGCCGCGAACCGCTCCGCCAGGTCCGCCAGCCAGCCACGCCATTCCTGAAGGGCCTCGACAACCAGCGGGGCAGTCGCCCCCGGGGTTGTCACGGAGTCGGATGAACAGCACCACACCTCGACGACACCTCCGTCGACGTCACCCTCGCCAACCGACCAGTTCCATCCGCAGGCCCATCGGCCGTAACGACCTGCCAGGAACTCGGTGACGGGATCCAACGAACGCCAGCGATCCTCGCGAGCGACTTCAGCGCTGGGCAGCAAGGGCGCGACAAGGCTTGCCAACTCCTCCGCCGCATCGTCGTCCATCTCGAACAGATGCCGAGCCGGATCCATATCTGCCCACGTCAGGGTATGTGCCCATAGTTCACTCACCGTCCCACTCTGCCTTGCGTAGCCGCCCTGGCTCCACTCCATATCGGCTGCCTGCCTCATCAACGGGAAACGATCTTCGGGTAGCTGGGAAGCGATCTTCAACCGCTTCTGTCCCGCCTGGTCAGACCCACTCGTGAACACCCCTGCTGTCCCCCGCGCAGCTGTTCGGGGATCCAGACCCGTCCCGCCCGGGCCGCGGCTTTGATCGTCCGTCGGAGCCGGTACAGGTGCATCCGCACGGCGCCCGGAGTGGTCTTGAGCCGTTCAGCGATCTCGGAATCGGTGTAGCCCTCGTTGGTCAACCGCACGATGGCCTGGACCTCTGTGGACTTGCTGGTGATGAGGTCGGACAGCGCGTTGCCGAGGACGATTGCGTCCGGCTCAGCGACATGACTTGGTGCGTGCAGCAGCCGATGGAAGGACTCGGGATCCCACATCGCCGCTTCGTGGTCCGCCAGATGCCGCCGCCGTTTGCGCCAGCGGATGTAGACGCGGCGGAAGTCCCAGACGCACTGGCCGATGAAGTAAGTGGTCAGGCAGGACGCGCCGTGCCTGCCCGCATGCTGAGCACTCCAGCCGGCTCGCACCAGCGGGTTCCGGCGGAAGGCAGGCAGCGCCGAGAGCAGGATGTCCACGGCGATCTCGTCCCGCGCTTCGGCATTGCTGTGAAGGATGTGCTGGTCGTCGGGGTGAACGTACAGGGCTATGCCGCGCTGGTGGTGGCGCTGCTGAGACAGCCGGGCCATCTTGCCGCTGCGCAGCATGCCGCGCAGCACCGGCATGGTCCTGCGGCACAGGTCGTTCTCGAAGACCTCGTACGTCGGTCCGGAAAACCCGTGCTGGGCCAGCTCCGCGACCCGCACGTCCGCGCCGACCTGCGCCAGCTCACCGCCCACGACCAGGTCGTGCGCGACACCGTCATGGACAACCCCCGGCGTCCGGCAGGTCCTCGTCGGCGCCGCGCTGCAGATCCAGGGCTACCTCGCCGGACCCGCGGCCGCGCCCCTCACCGTGGTCACCCAGTGCGTCGGCGGGACGCCATCGATCCGCCACCGCGGCCTCGTGGGCGTGGCAGCGGAAGGACGGGCCAAGGCCACAGGATGATTGGGCTGCTCACCGCACTTTCCGGCTATGTGTAATGGGCAAGAATCCGACCATCCTGTCGCCCAGCCGGGGCGATTCGGGCTGGCTGGGCGCTGCCGGTTTTTGCGCACACCTCACGCAGACCGACTGTTTTTGGTCGTAACGGAATGGTAGCTATCCGTACATGCAGATACGTTTCCTGTCGCGATCGCCAAGCAGAGCAGCGCTGCACGGGGGGAAGGTGAGCACGCTTTCTCCGCCATGCCCACGTGACGCCTGATGTCCCGTGTCATAGGTGAGAGGGCGAGAGAATGAACGCGAGCCGAAGAGTCACGGGTCTCATAGCAGGGGCCGTACTGCTGGGATTCGTCGGGGCAGTCCCGGCCCATGCCGAGGGGAGCCGTGATACGTACTTCACGCTGTGGCGTCAGGGGGAGGAGTCCTCGCGCTGGCAGGACAACAACAGGGACTCGGTCACTACCTCGGTGAAGCTGAGGGGTTGCTCGACTGACGGTTCGGATGGGTTCAGGTCGGCCACGCTCAAGCTGTGGAAGAACCGCGATTTCTACCCCGACGACAACAAGGGCAGCCGCACGAACAGGTGTGGCACGTCGTCCTGGGGTGATGAGTCTTCCGGTAAGTACTACTTTGAACTCTCCGGGTTCACGAGCGGCAGCTACATGAGCGCCAACAAGGTCTACATCAAGTACTAGAGCCGGAGCTCCGCTAGGTGCTTCATTGCTGGTGCCGCGGTACAGGTTCGCATGTACCGCGGCACCAGTCCGCTCACTCTTCAACTACAGCAGCCGCTGGGTATGTACAGCGGCGGAATGTGCGATTCATGGCCTTGAACTTCCGCGACGTCGCCTTCCACTACAACAGGAAGACGACCGTGCTCGACGGGTTCGACCTAAACATCGACAGCCCGGCAACCGTACTGCTCGGCCCCAACGGGGCAGGTAAGTCGACGCTGCTGGCGCTGGCGGCGTCCCACCTGAAACCAACTCGCGGAACTGTCACCTGGAGGGGCCGCAACCCTGCGGTTCACCGGAACGTGACGGCGTACCGCAAGGCGGTGGCCTGGCTGCCGCAACAGATCGCATCTGTCCCAGGGCTGACCGTACGCGAGCAGGTCGCCTACGCCGGCTGGCTGAAAGGCATGAACCGCACCGATGCCTGGAACGCCTCCGCCTCCGCCCTGGACCGTGTCGGCCTGAGCAAACTCGCCGAACGCCGCAGCCATCAGGTCTCAGGCGGCCAGCTGCGCCGCATGGGAATTGCCGGCGCGCTCACCCACCGCAGCGAGCTCATCCTCATGGACGAGCCGACCGCCGGTCTCGACCCCACTCAGCGCAGGGTCTTCCGCACCTTGCTCGAAGAGCTCGCCGATGACGTCCACGTCCTTGTCTCCACCCATCAGACGGAAGACCTCGCCGAGCTCTACCAGCACGTTGTCGTACTGGGCCGGGGCACCGTCC
Source organism: Streptomyces sp. JLBT605 (assembly GCF_058215555.1). Classification (NCBI taxonomy): domain Bacteria; kingdom Bacillati; phylum Actinomycetota; class Actinomycetes; order Kitasatosporales; family Streptomycetaceae; genus Streptomyces; species Streptomyces sp. JLBT605. Next base: position 54,590 of record NZ_CM177087.1, on the reverse strand, counting down.
GCTTCCAGGGCACCACCGCCCAGTTCCACGCCTTGGCCGACAACGCCCAAGGCCCCCGCGAACGGGCCGAAGCGGCCTACGCCCAACTCGTGGGCGAGGAGGTCTGACCAGTGCTGCTGCGCACCATCGTCCGCCTCTCGTCGGCCACCCGCACCCTGCCCTTCCTGGCCGCGTTCGTCGCACTTGCACTCGGCGACGACATGACCGAGTGGGTCACCCCCCGCTACTGGCCCGCCGTCACGGGCAGCGCAAGCAACGCCCTGGGCTTCGTCGGCGCTGCCTGTTCCGCAGCAGCGGCGTGGGAGGGAGGCCGTCTGCGTCGCGCACGCATCGTCGACCAGACCGCCGTGCGCTCGCCGTTGACCATCGCCCTTCCCCTGCTGCTCCCCGTGCTTTTGATGGGGATGGTCGGCATGGGGGTGGCCCTCCTAGTGACAGCGGCCGCCGCCGACGTCGGCCTCGGAATGCCGCATCTGGGGATCTTGACTGTCGAAGCCGTGCTGCTGGCGGCCAACACCCTGGTCGGCTACCTCCTGGGCCGCCTGTTGGCCCCTGTCCTCGCAGTCCCGGTCGCACTGATCACCAGCTTCGTCGCCACCGCCTTCCCGGTCTCCTGGGACATCTTGTGGATCCGCCACCTGGTCGGCGGAGGACTCATTGACTGCTGCAACCTCGATCAGAGCGTGGACGTACGTGCGCTGGTGAGCGCTGGAGTCTTCGGTACAGCAGTCTGCCTGGCCGCCGTGGTACTCATCCACTACCGCAAGAGTGCCCCCGCCGCGATCACGGCCGCGGCCTTGGCCGCTGGGGGCTTCGCGGGCGGCGCGGCCGCCGCCCATGGCATGGGAGCCGAACCGGTGGTATCCAGGTCGACCAGTGAGCTTGCCTGCGACGACGGGCGACCGCGGATCTGCCTGTGGCCCGAGACGGACGGCCAAGCGGCCATGATCCGCACCGAGGCGCGCAAGGCCGCCGACAGGCTCCGCCAGGTCGGCATCGCGGTCCCCGCCACACTGACCATGGCCGACCGGCCCGGTTCTGACGAGTCCAAACTTGCCATCGGGCCTGATACCGACGCCGACAACGTCCGTATAGGCGTGGCGGATGGCCTGATCCCGCAGGCGCCCGCATGCGCCGCAGAGGGGGCGCCCTACCCGGCTGAGACCGCCTCCGGTCCCGTCGGCGCCTGGCTCTCCCTTACCGCCGGCGCCTCACCCCGCGAGGTCGCCAACCGGGTGATACCACCTGAGCTCGCCCTCGCCCAGCACGTCATGAAACAACCCCAGCACGTGCAGCTCGCCTGGTACAAGCGCAATGCCAAGGCGATGGGTGACTGCAACATGCGCCCCCAGTTGCGCATCGGCGGGAGTCAGACATGATCTGGTGGTACAAGGCCCGCGCCGTTCCCGCACTGGCCGTATCCGTCGTCGGGACCAACGCGGCGGGCCTGCTCATGGGGAATGTAGAGCTGCCCATGCCGGTGCTAACCGGCCGTTCCGGGCAGTTCCTCGTAGGGCACCTCATCGCCCTGCTGCCCGCAGTCATGCTCCTCTATGGCATGGGGCGCGGCGACCTGCGCGCTGAAAGCGTTGCCTGTCGGCCCGTACGGGCTTGGGATGCGGCTCTCGGCCTGGCCGTCGCTGTCGGTGGCGCGGCGGTGGCCGGCTTGGCTTACGCAATCGGGAGCGGCGCCATAAGCTTGGTGCTGGGCCGAAATATCGCCGCGTACGTCGGCTTGGGGCTACTGCTCCTCCCACTCATTGGCCACCGTCTTGCAGCGGTCGTGCTCGCCGCGGCGCCATTGGTGTGCGCGGCCACTGGCTGGAGCGCAGGGGGCCGAGCTGAGCCCTGGGCATGGCTCCTGCACCCCGCCGACTCCCCGGCGGCCTCGGCCATCACCGGGGCCGTACTCCTCGCGGGACTGTCGCTCACCATCACCAGGCAGCCTTCCTCGCGCTCCCTTGCCATGGGTGTTTGAGGTGTTGTCGACCAACCAGGCGGCCAACCGGACGCGCGAGGCCGCATCGGCCCGCGCCCGCGGGGACGGTCCGCAGTACGGCACACACGCAGCCACAGCGTGCTGTCGGCCCTGCACCCGCGCAGGGAGGACTGCGAGCTGTGCCTGCTCCGGATGCCGGGCGGCAAGGACGCTGAGCGCCTCGGTGCGACCGTCGGCCGCGCAAAGTAGTCGCTGCGGAGGCATGGGACACGCACCGGATCCTGTATGATCTTCGATGTAACTCCGGTGCACGGCGCTGGGGTCACGCGTCTGTGGTCCAAGGAAAGACGCCCACCATCCGGTGGCAAATGTAGGTGCAAGGCCTGCCGGGCGCTCGATCATCTGGGGCCCTGGACTCACCACGAGTCCAGGGCCCCAGCTGTTTCACATATCGCTCTACCGGGTGGTCCTCGTGTGCCCGCGGCCTGCCGATGTGGCGGCCTGGGTAGGACCGGGGCGCAGTCCACGGACAGGAGGGCTCACCTTCATGCGGGTTCCCATCAGGTCCACGCTTCTCGCACTCGCCGCCGCGGCCGCGTTGACCGGCATGGCCGCAGCGCCCGTGCCAGCTGCGTCGGCCGCGCCGACGGCGGAGGTGACCACCACGCTGCGGGAGGCGATCGTCGCACTGCCGGTGGAGGACGAATCCCGGGACGGCTATGAGCGGTCGAAGTTCCGGCACTGGGTGGACGCCGACCGGGACGGCTGCAACACCAGGGCCGAAGTCCTGCTCGACGAGGCGATCGAGGAGCCGACCGTCACCGGAAGGTGCACCATCACCGCGGGCACCTGGTACTCCTACTACGACGACACGGACGTCGACGGCGCCCGCGGCTTGGACATCGACCACATGGTCCCCCTCGCCGAAGCGTGGGACTCCGGCGCATCCGGCTGGTCGGCGCAGGAGCGGCAGGACTACGCCAACGACCTGGGCGACCCCCGCGCCCCTGGTCGCGGTCACCGCGCGGGAGAACCGCAGCAAGGCCGACCAGGACCCCAATGAGTGGCTCCCCACCGACACCGGCGCGCACTGCCGCTACCTGGCGGAGTGGACCGTGGTGAAGTCCCGCTGGGGCCTTGCCGACGACGCGGACGAGGCGGAAGCTCTCGCCACGCTGGCGGCCGGCTGCCCGGACGCGGAGATCAGCTACACCCCAGCCCGCTGAATGACACCCGCTGCGGCGTGCCGCGTCCTCGATCACCGGAGGCAGCTGGCTCGCCCCTGCAGCGGGCCGTAGAGGCCGGATTGAAGGCGGAGTGGGCCAGCGCGGTGTCCTCGGCCGTAGTCCGAGCGCCGGGCGCGGCGGCGGAGGTGTCGGCGAGGGCGCGGTCGGGCCGGCCGGGTACCAGATCAGTCTGGCTGCCGGCAACTACAACTGGGTTCAGAAGAACGGAGCGACCCTCGGCGCCAGCAGGACCATCTGGCTTCGGGCCGGCACGTACGGCTGGAATGACTGTTTGGATAGGGAAGATGGCCACTACCACAACATCAGCTATCTCTCTCCGTACGGGGGCGGCGATCTCGCCTCGATGAGCAAGAACTGGTACCCGGGCAGCGACGGCACCCCAGTTTCTAATTTGATCTTTACCCTCGGCAGCGAGCGGTCTGCCGTACCTGATCACCCGGGATGGCGGCTGCCGTATCTGCATGCGGCTTCGGCTGAGCATGTGCTCTGGCCAAGGAAGACACATGCCCAGCGCCGCCTCCAGTTCGTGGCCGGCCCGATGCGGCGCCGCCCCGTCCGGGTTCCTCGAACGGGGCGGCGCCGTGCGTCAGGGCGCCGCCGTGGTGCGGCCGTCAGCCAACTCCAGCGCCTACGGGCAACGGGCGGGAGCCGTCCGGGTTCGCCGCCGTGCTCCAGCGCCTGATGGCCGACCGAGCCTGGGACTTCCCGGCCGCCGGCGGCACGGTGCTGGACCGCTGGCCTGACATCGCGGCCGCCGTCGCACCGCAGCTGCCCGACCGTGTGGCTGCCGCCGCCTTCCACCCGGAGACCGGCCAGCTGGACCTGCGCCCCGACTCCCCGGCCTACGCCACCCAGCTCCGGCTGATCAGCGCCCGCATCGTGACCGCGGCCAACGAGGCGGTGACCATCGACGCCGTGCGCAGTGTCCGGGTCCTGGCCGTCGGTGCCGCCCCGGCCCGCCGCGCAGGGGCGAGGGGCACAAACGATGGTGCCTGCCGTTCCGTGGTGAAGGGAACGACAGGCACCATCGCTGTATGAGGCGTCTGCCTTGGGATGTGGAAGAGACCCTGTTTCAGCCGCGTCGGTGGGTTCGTGACGGGCTGTCGAAGATCCAGTCCAGACGTCCCCGAACGAGGGGTAAGGCTGCATTGGCCCAGGTCGTTAGTTGGAACATGCCTGGCACTTGCACCAACCGGCGCAGGAACACCCGCCAGCGCGATGGGTACCCGACCGTCGGGATGAGGCGATGGTCGCTGGTCATGCCACAAAGCCTCTCACAGCCGCGGCCTCCAGCTGCGTGCTACTTATGAATTTCGGCCTTTGGAGTCGTTCCGAAGCCGTTCGTCCATGAGACGTCGACGTAGGTCCTGCCACTGAAGGTGACGGGGCCCACATTGGGGGATGACCACTTGATGTAGCCCCGCGGAGGAGCAGTCTTGCAGCCGGGGAACTTTGCAATATCCCATACTCCCGGATGCTGAATGGTGACGTTGTACTTGAACGTCGCCAGAATGTTGCACTTCCGGCCATCGTTCGGGAACTGGTAGGCGGTCGTCGTCCATGAATCGATCTTCAGCTTCTTTCCCTTGATCATTTGACAAGTGTCCCCGTTGGCCGTGCACTTGGTGGCGCTTTGGGCTGCCGACTCGTCATCGCCGATCGCCGGCGGGTGTGCCTCGGCGTCTTCGACGACCTCCGGAACCAGCTCGACCACTCGCCCCTCCTGGAGTCCTGTGGCGGTGGCCGGTACCGTCTCCGAACCAGGGTCGTCCTCGAACGAAACGGGACTCGACTCAGGTGGAGTCCCAGCCCCACCGTCCGCCTGAGCGGAATACGGGATTCCTATACAGGCGATGGCGGCAAAGGACCCGGCAAGAAGTAGACTCTTTCCTCTGGTGCCGATCTTCATCGTCTTCCCCCTCCTGTTAAAACCTGCTCGGTGCAGTTCGGTCCCCCTGACAGGTCAATACGAGAGATTACTTCTCGGTATAGTGACGCCACAATCACATTCCAGCCAAGTAAGTGGCAGAAGTGCATAGAGGGCCTTTCAAGCGAATAGTTGAATTCCGCTTCAGGGGATGCTCCCTGCCGAATGACAGTCTTGAGCAAGAAAACTCGGTCAGTCGCCTGGAGGAGCCACCCTCAGCCGTGCTCACACCGGGATTCGGGGCGGGACCCGTCCGACTCTCGATGGGGGGCGACGTCCATGCCGCCGGTCCGGGCGACGTCGTCGAGGGCGACCTCGGACTGGGCCCGGGTGTTCCGCCCGTCGTCGCCACCGAGTACGGGCGCAGCATACTTCCCGACGCCTCCCCAACTCCTGGAGGAGGTCGGGCAGCTGCCCATCCGACGCCGCGCCTGAAGGAGAAAGGCGAAGCAGCGTCAGGACGCCGTCTTCTTCCGCCGCGTCGTCTCCGCGGGCGGCTTCTTGGCCGTGGCCTTCTTTGTGCCTGCGCTGACCTGCTTCGATGCCGTCTTTTTCGCCGCAGTCTTCTTCGCCGGGCGGCGGCCGCTCATCTCATGTACGACAGCGTCTTCCCCGCGTGACTCCCGGGCTGCCCGCACGCTGTCTTTCAGCGCCGCCATCAGGTCAACGACCTTCCCCGTCGGCGCCTCCTCGGCCTCGGCCCGTGGGGGCTCTTTCCCCTCGGCCTTGGCGGCGATGACCGCCTCCAGGGCCTCCCGGTACCGGTCCCGCTCCGCCGACAAGTCCATGCCGCCGATCGCTTCCATCAACGCCAGTGCCTTATCGACCTCCGCATCGGAGATCTCCACCTGGGCTGGCGGGGCCAGACCCTCTGCGGAACGCACCTCGTCGGGCCAGCGCATGGACTGCAGCAGAATCGTGTCTCCCACCACGCGCAGCGCGCCCAGTCGCTCCCGGTTGTGCCAGGCGAACTTCGCGATGGCGATCTTGTCGCTGCGTTTGAGCGCCTCGCGGAGCAGCACGTAGGGCTTGGCCGCCACTTCGCCGTCGGCCTGGAGCAGGTAGGGCCGGGAGTACTGAAGTGGATCGATGCGCTCGGCTGGCACGAAGGCCTCGACCTCGATGGCCTTGGCCGGCGGCAGGGGTAGCTCGTCCAGGTCCTGGTCGGTGATGGGGACCAGCTGGTCCGGGCCGGCCTCGTAGGCTCGACCGATCTCCTCCTGGTCGACTTCCTTGTCCTCGAGATCGCAGAGCTTGCGGTAGCGGATTCGGCCCTCGTCGGGCAGGTGGATCTGCCGGAAGCTGATCGAGCGATCTTCCGTGGCGGGGTAGACCTTAATCGGGATCGTGCTGTTGACTGAACCAAGATCCGCATATTCGCAGGTCAGATGGGGTATCTGCTAGCTTCCCGGTCATGCTTGAGACTGGTGGTTCGGGCCGGGATCTGGTGGACTTTGTGCTTCCAGAGGCCGGTGGGTTGGTGGAGACGGCCGACCCGGCACGGCCCTACGCGCTGCTCGATGAGGACGGTGCCGTGGTCGCACCCGTGGAAGCGTTCTTCGCGGAGCTTCAGGCGTGTTCGCGGCCGGCGACGACGATCCGGTCCTATGGGATGGACCTCCTGCGGTGGTGGCGGTTTCTCTCCGGATGGGATGTGGCCTGGGACCGGGCGACGCGGGTGGACGCGCGGGACTTCGCCCGGTGGATGCGGATCGCGCCGAAGCCGAGCCGTGCCCACTGGCGCCGCCAGAGCCCGGGTGCGATCGCCCCCTCGCGGGTGTCCCGGCCATCAGTCACGGGGCCGAATCCGGTGACCGGCCGGGCCGCGCCCGGCCGGTTGTACTCGGCGTCGACGCAGGCACACTGCGAAACCGTGCTGCGGTCGTTCTACGCCTTCCATCTGGAGGAGGGCACGGGCCCGATCATCAACCCGTTCCCCACTGCGCGAGAGCGCCGCCGCCGGCCGGTCGCCGCAGGCCCGGTGACACGGCAGTCGACCGGAGGCCGGTACCGACCTTCGGTGCCACGCCGCTTGCCTCGGCGAATACCCGATGGCCGGTTCAACGATCTGTTCGCCGCACTGGGCCACAACCGGGACCGGGCCCTGCTCGCGTTCTGGGTCTCCAACGGGGCTCGGGCGAGCGAGCTGCTGACCAGCCGCCAGCGCGACCCGCTGCCCGGTGAGCAATTGCTGGGAGTGATCCGCAAGGGCACGCAGGCGTACCAGCAGCTGCCGTCGTCGCCGGACGCGTTTGTCTGGCTGCGGCTGTATCAGGAGGAGGCCTGGCGAGCGGGGGCGCCCCAGGGCGCGGAGAAGGCGTTGTGGTGGACACTGCGGAGGCCGTTTCGGCCGCTGACCTACCACGCGGCGCGGGCGATGCTGAACCGGGCCAACGCGCTGCTCGGGGCGAACTGGACACTGCACGATCTGCGGCACACGGCCGCGTACCGGATGGCTCGGGATCCGAAGCTGGCGTTGACGGACGTGCAGTGGGTCCTGGGCCACGCGCATCTCACCACCACCCAGATCTACGTCCCGGCTGGTCGGGACGAGATCGTCGAGGCAGTCCGCGCACACCATGAGCGGCAGATCAGCCAGGCCCAGATGCCAGCGGTCCCGGCTGCCGGGTACCGGACCGAGTCCCTCAACGACCTGTTCGGGAGGGGTCGGTGAACGTCCGCGTCCGGGATTCGACCGGCTCAGCACAGCTCCGGGCTCAGGGCCGGCCGCGGGCTCCGCAGGCCGCGGGCGGCATGCTGCGGCAGGCCCAGGCCCGGTTCCCGGCTCGATCCGCCGGGACACGATGGCCAACGACGTGCTGGTCCGCGGACGAGGTGGTCGCACTCCTGGACCGTCCGCCGTTCCGGGCGGAGAAGGCGCACACTCGGTGGTGCCGCAGAAGCGGAGCGCGAGCGATCCTGGCCTGGCTGGCCGGCTTCCCCGGCGAGAGCTGGCAGGAGAGATGGGAGGCATCTCCGGCAGCCGAGGGCCCTCACCGCTGGGCCCAGAAGGGCCATGCCTGGGTGAGCACAGCAGCCCAGGCCCGGTGGACGACCATCCAGACCGGGCTGTTGGTGTTGGCCAGCGCCGACGTGATACGACTCCCGCTGACGTGGCAGTTCGGCCACCGAACCACCCACCTGCGCCAACTCGTCGAACAGACACGTGACCGCGAGGGCTACACGCGTCTGCAGGAAAGCGTCGGCCCAAAACGCTGGGCGGCCGTTGGAGGAGGCCGCGCCCGCCTGGCCCTGACACGCATCATGCTCGCCAAGGGCGGAGGTCTGGCGGACATCACCGCTGGCGACGCGATCCAGTACTTCATCGAGCTGCGGCAATCGCAGATCGAAAAAGGAGGAACGCTCTTCTACTCGTGGCTTCGCGACTTGGGTCACCTGCCACCCGACGCGCCGGCGACCTTGCGCCTTCTTGACCGGGTCACCGGGCAGCTCACCTGCGAGCAACTTGTCGACCGTCACGGTGTGGCATGCGCGCCGATTCGTCGGCTCCTGATCGACTACCTGGAGGAACGTCGGCCGAAGCTCGACTACAGCTCCCTGGACAACCTGGCCCGCGCCCTGACCCGGAATTTCTGGTCCGACCTGGAGCGCCACCACCCGGGCATCAACTCCCTCGACCTGCCGCCCGGGGTCGCCAGTGCCTGGAAGGAGCGTTTCCGGACCCGGATCCAGCGCCGGAAGCGACCCGACGGCACCCTCGAGGAGACGATCGTCGAGCGGGCCGATCATGCCCTGCTGCTCGTGGCGGTGCGGGCCTTCTACCTGGACATCGCCCGCTGGGCGGCAGAGGAACCAGCCCGATGGGGGCCCTGGGTAGCACCGTGCCCGATCAAGGAGTCAGAGACCTACGACCGCAAACGCGTCAAGCGAGTCAAGGCGCGCATGGACCAGCGGACCCGCGCGCGTCTCCCGGCCCTCGAGACATTCGCGAAAGCCGCAGCCGACCACCACCGCCACCACTTGGCCCGGCTCCAAGCCCTCCTGGCCATACCGCCCGGCGCCACCTTCACCCTCGGCGATACCGTCTACACCCGCACCAAGAACGTGACCACCGCAAACGCCCGCGACGCCCGCGGTGCCCTTCTCCGCTTCGACCAGGCCGAGCACCGCGCGTTCTGGGCCTGGGCTGCCGTGGAATTCCTCCGCCACACTGGCGCCCGCATCGAGGAGATGCTGGAGACCAGCCATCACGCCGTGATTCAGTACCGGCTGCCCACCACCGGTGAGGTCGTCCCCTTGCTGCAGATCGCCCCATCCAAGAATGATCAGGAGCGCGTTCTGCTCGTTAGCCCCGAGCTCGCGGACGTCTTGTCCACGATCATCCGCCGCGTCCGCGATCCGCGCTCCGGCGCCATCCCGCTCTTGGCCGCTTACGACTACGAAGAACGCGCCTGGAACCCCCGGCGCCCCTACTGTTCCAGTGGGACAGAGGCGGCGAGAACTCCCGCATAAGCGGCGAATTCATCCGTAACGCCCTGTCCGAGGTCCTCGCCTTCATCGGCCTGACCGACTCCACCGGCCAGCCCCTGGACTTCGCGCCCCACGACTTCCGACGCTTGTTCATCACCGACGCCATCCGCTCCGGCCTGCCACCCCACATCGTCCAGGTCATCGCTGGCCACACCAACATCAACACCACGATGGGCTACCACGCCGTTTACCCCACCGAGACCATCGAAGCCCACCGCGCCTTCATCACCCGCCGCCGCGCTCTGCGGCCTGCCGAGGAGTACCGCACCCCCACCGACGCCGAGTGGGAGGACTTCCTCGGCCACTTCGAACGCCGCAAACTCTCCGTCGGCACCTGCGCACGCGCCTACGGGACCGCCTGCGTCCACGAGCACGCCTGCGTGCGCTGCTCCCTCCTGCGTCCCGACCCCGCCCAGCGTGGTCGGCTGGTGGAAATCCGCGACAACCTCCTCGACCGGATCGCCGAGGCGGAGCGGGAGGGCTGGCTCGGCGAGCTCGAAGGGCTCCGGGTCAGCCTGGCCGGTGCCCAGGACAAACTCACCCAGCTCGATGCGCTAGCGGCGCGAGCCCGGAAGGCAATCGACCTAGGAATGCCTATATTCGGCCCGATGGCCCCACGCGCCACGTGACCTGAGGCGACCACCCGACTCGTCCCTGCGAAGTGTCTGTAGCAAGCAGGGGGTGCTCGACCTGTGGGCCGGCACACGAAGGTCAACGGCCAGCTGCCAGCCTAGGAATTGACGTCACAGCTATCGAGCTGTCACAGGGCGTGTGTCAGCAGCTGGTCAGTCCACTACAACCCGTAAGGAGGCCTATTTGGGCGCTAGCACAGTCTCGTTGGCACGTCCGCCGTCGGTGAAGGCGGGCTCGTAGAAGATATTGGATGGTGCAACCAGGAAACTACCGGTTCTCTTGGGCTGGAGCTGATCCCTATACTTCGCGAGTTCTTCGGGCTTGGCCTTGCGTGTCACTCCGATCAGAAGCCCTGTGGCACCAGCCACATCAGCCGGTCCAGAGAACGTCCCGTGATAGCGAAACGGATCCATGAAAGGACCATTTCTCATGATCACTGTTCCATCTGGGGTGGCGAGGACCATCGAGCCGGTGAAGATGAAGTCCCCTTCGATGTTGCTGATCAAGGTGGCTCTCTCGATCCAGCCGAAGTGCTGCGGCGGGATGGTGATGGTGAAGGCTGTGCCTTCCGCGTGGCCCGTGGTCCAAGTATGACCGTAGGTGGTACTCATGCCGACCTTGACGATTTCCTTGATGGTGACGTCCACGGATGCCGATACTGAAATGCTGTTGGTCTCCGATGTCGTGTCAGACCAGTTCATGGCATAAGTGTCGTTTGCCTCGCCGTCGTTAAGAGCGACGTCTTTACTGACTCTATGCCGTTCGGACAGTGTGTACCACTGGCGCGTTGGCCACATCACGGAGCACAGCGGCAGGCGGTCCGCAAATTCTTCGAGCGTTTTCCGGTAGGGGCTTTGTGTCGGATCCACCGTCGGAATGGAATCGATTTTGTCGGGGTCGATCCCATGGTTCCGCAGCGACTGATTGACCTTCTCGAGGTTGGGCTTCTGAGGAGGGGGAAGTTCGAAACCTGCCATAGCATGCCTTTCTGTCGGACGGCGCGAGGCGCCGTCCACTCTTGATCGCTACAGGTGAACGCTATGGTCCGAAGACCCGCACTTCTGTATGGCCACGCATGACTGGGGCAGACGGCGTATTGCCGCCACCCGATGGACTGCCCGCGTCCGTGCTGAGAGCCGCACAGCCTCGCTCGGCATCCAGCGCGCATACGTGCAACCGAGCAAGGGTCCGTTCACCAACCCGGGCCTAGCGAAGGAAACACTGGGCTGTTGTCAAGCCGTCGGCGTCTTAGTTCAGAGAAGTGACCAGGCCAAACGACACCGAACCGTTCCATACCGGCCGCATTTGCCGCACCTCCCAGGCCCCCCTGGGACCTCCAGCGTAAGCGCGAGGGCGGTCGGATGCCGCTGGTCAGGGCCACATCGAGCACCAGGTGACCTGTCTCGCCGATCTTTGACCGGTCCCGCTGCTGATCGGCCCGCAGTCCCTCACGACTCCGACTTCGGGAGGAGGGTGACCGGATCGCGGACTCGCAGATGCCGGGTCAGCGGGTGGCGCGGGGAAACTGAGGGCAGCCCCGGGCAGGCGGCCGGGGCTGCGCAGTGGACGTCAGGCGGCCGGCGCCAGGCGAGTGGCGGGTGGCGCGAGGGCGGGAGCGCCGTCTGGAACGGGGACCGCGGCGAAGATCGCGTCCTGCTGCTCCTGCAGCTCCTTCTTGCGCTCGGGGCTGGTCGACGGTAGCCGCTGCTCCTCGTACAGCTTGTGCGTCTCCTCCTGGGCGTGCTTGCTCGCCGGGGTGTGGAACTGCACCTCGAACAGCTGCCGCGAACCGGGCGCGCGCCAGCCTGTGTTGAGTCCCTTGTAGCCCTTCTCGCGGCCCCAGGTGTTCGACCACTTCGTGGTGTCGCCGCCCCAGGCGGACAGCAACTCCGAGGCGATGGTGACACCGGTGACGTAGCGGTTGTCGGGCCACTGGAGGGTGTAGCGCACCGCGTCACTCAGGCGCGCCAGGACGTCGTCGGTGTTGCGCTCCGGATGCTCCTTGAGGTCCGTGGCGACCTTCCGCTTGAGGGAGTCGGGGGACTTGAGGCGGTAGTCGAAGCCGACGAGCTCCGCCTGGCTGAGGTAGGCGGCAGCCCGTACATCGCGGCTGATCGACGGCTCAGCCGCGCGGGCACGGACAAGGTACGCGTCGACCTTGCGATTGTCCGCGGCGTTCAGGCACAGTCCGTCGCGCTCCCAGCTGCCCGGGGCGTCGTCACACTGCCCCGCGTCGCCTCGGCTGCGCATGGTGGTGGTGTGCTTGCCCGTCGCGCCGGAGGGGTCTGCGGCGTACGCGGTGAGCCCGGTAGCGGCTGTGGCCAGGGCGAGAGCGGCGGCCAGTACGGAGGCCGCCCGGCCCAGGTGGTGCGTGCTCATACGGCGGGAGTGTCCCTTCTTGGCGCGTGGCACCGCCTGAACCGGATGAACGGGGTGGGCGGTGATCGTCGCCGGTGATAACAGGAGGAAGGACGGAGAAGTACCGCGACGCAGTTCGAGATCTCGGGCATTGGCGTGATGGTGCCGTCCGGCGGCGAAATCGTGCGGCGGAGCGGTGCTGTCAGCTAGCCGCCGAGCCGGTGACTGTCTCCGCGAACCTTGGACGCCTGAGCGCGGCCGCCGCGCGCCGACCCACAGCGGGACCGGTCAAGGTCCGTGAGATCCGTCAATGCTCGGTGAGGAGGGGAGGGCCACCGGCAGTGACCTATCGCATCGAAGGTTGAGCATTCTCAGCGAAGGTTGAGTGGCCACTCCGCCTGCCTCACTACTGTGGCTTCGCATGACCGACGCTGAGATCGAGATCACCGCAGACCTGGTCCACGACCTGCTGCAGGAGCAGCATCCAGACCTTGCAGGGCTCGCCATCCGCGAAGTAGCTGGAGGATGGGACAACCAGCAGTGGCGCCTCGGGGACGAGTTCGCCGTGCGCATGCCGCAAACAGAACGGGCCCCGGGCCTCCACCTCAAGGAACGCCGGTGGCTGCCCGTCCTGGCTCCGCGACTGCCGCTCCCGGTTCCGATCCCCGTGCGGATCGGTGAACCGTCCGCGCGTTTCCCGAAGCCTTGGACCGTCATGACGTGGGTTCCCGGCGAGCCACTGGACTACTCCTCGATCAGCCGCGGCGACCACGCGGCCGACACCCTGGCGGGCTTCCTCAAGGCACTCCATGTGGAGGCGCCCGCTGACGCGCCGATCAGTGAGGACCGCGGCGACCACCCCAAGAAGTGCATGGACGGCTTCGACCACTTCTTCCACGCCGTCGTCCCCGACGACCTCACCGACGATGTCCGGGCCGTCTGGGACGACGCCGTCGCGGCGCCCGAGTGGGAGGGGCCACCGCTGTGGGTGCATGGCGACCTGCATCCGGCGAACGTCGTCGTCTCGGACGGGACGCTCTCGGGCGTGGTCGACTTCGGTGACATGTTCGCCGGCGATCCGGCGTGGGACCTCGCCGCCGCATGGGTCATCCTTCCCGCAGGCGCCGCCTCACGCTTCTTCGACGTATACGCACAGGCAGACGAGGGGACGATCCAGCGTGCCCGCGGGCTGGCCACCCTGAAGAGCCTGTTCCTCATGCTGATGGGCCAGAGCGGAGACCGGGGCCTTCCTGGCGGCAAGCCGACATGGGGACCCGCAGGCCGGGCAGCGCTCGATCGTGTTCTGGGAGATTGATGTAGGCACGGAGCGACGAGCCTCAGTGGACCATTCGGCTCCCATCCGTCCGGTCTTGCGCGACTCAGTGCTCAACCTTCGGTGAAAACCCTCAACCTTCGCTGCGAGAGGTCAGGCGGCGATACCAACCCACCCCGTGTTCGATTTATTATCGAACAGTGGATGCGGCGGAAGAATGGCGATCGAAGGCGGGGCCCTGAGCCCGGGCCAAGATGCCGGACGATCAAGAGTTGGACATCACCGGCCGCACTCGCACCGCCGACGGCGAGTGGTGGTTCGAGGCCGAGGCGATCCTGCCCCTCCGCTACCAGCACGCCGACGGACGCACCGAGGTCACCGGAGCCCCCACTCCCATCAGCGTGCCCGCCGACCGCATCACCCGGATCCTGGGCGAGGACTACAGCGCCGTCCCCACCGCCGGGGCTGCCACCGGACGCCAGTGGGCGCTGGAGCGGCTCCACCAGTACGCCGACGGGCCCTCCCGATGCCTGCACCGCCGCGACTGCTGGCAGGTCCGCTCCGAGCACACCCTCATCCCCACCGACGAGGCAGCCGGCCTGCTCGGAAACCCCGCCGTGGCGTGCTGCGACGTCTGCAGGCCGGACCAAGCCTTCCGTAGCTGAACCGGCGGCTGGCCGAGTGGCATTCGCCGGGGCGGCCCCGTCGGCCCCCGTCGGCACTTATGCGCGTGTGAGACTGCGGCCAGGCCCCGCTGCATCCCCCCGTCGGCGGGGCCACCCCATGCAAAGCCGCGCAAGCCTCTTGACCCGCGGCTGCGGGAAGCGGAAGGTGATCACACCCCAGACGCCCCCACACTCATCTATCAGGGGAGAGCTGGCATGGCAGAAACCCGTCCCGCGCTCACCGTGCGCTCCGCCTACCTGCCCGACGGCAGCCGCATCAGCGTCGCCTACGATCGCGGCTCCCACTTCGACCACCTCACCGACGAGCAGTTCGCCGCAGAGATGGAAGCCATGCGCACCCGGCTCCCTGCCGAGGACGAAGCCAAACCCGACACACTGGCTGACCAGGTCGACGAGCCAATCACGCCGGAGCAGTGGCTCGCTCTCGAGCAGATCCGGCAGCACCCACCCGGCCAGCCCTTCACCGCAGACGAGTTCGAGCCCATCTGCACCCAGCAGGGCCGGGACAGTGGCGCACCGGCGCAGCTCGCCGCCCTGCTCAACCATGTCCTCCTCCCGCGACTCCAACAGCCCTGAGACACACGGAATCGGCCCGCCGCCCAAGGCAGCGGGCTGATTCGCGCCCCAGCTGTTCGTACCGCGTGCGGCTCGCCGATCCGGCCGGCCCGCGCCACGTACCCGGCGCGCTCCACGCCGCCGGACTGATGACCTGGGACGACCTCAGCCAGATCCTGGCCGGCCAGCGTCTGGAGCCGCCGCGCATGCGGCTCTCCCGCGACGGCGAGACGCTGCTGCCCGGCGGGTACACCACCCCCGTGGCCACGCGCCGGCACACCGTCTGGCACCGCCTGCACCCCGCCGAACTGCACGCCCGCCTCACCGAGGGCGCCTCACTCGCCCTGGACAGCGTCGACGAGCTCCACCCGCCGATCGCCCGGCTCACCGAAGCGCTCGAACGCGATCTGCGCACCCGCGTGCAGGCGAACCTGTACGCCTCCTGGACCAGCTCCGAGGGCTTCGGGGTTCACTGGGACGACCACGACACGATCGTGGTCCAGCTGGACGGCGCCAAGCGTTGGCGGATCCACGGCACGACCCGCCCGTTCCCCCTGTACCGGGACATCGAGGATCCCGGCGAGGCGCCGACCGAGCCGGTCGCCGACCTGGTCCTGCATCCCGGGGACGTGCTGTACGTGCCGCGCGGCGTCTGGCACGCGGTCTCCGCCGACCAGGGCGTGCGCTCCCTGCACGTCACCTGCGGCCTGCAGACCCACACCCCCACCGACCTGATGGCGTGGGTGTCCGAGTAGCTGCTCACGCACGAGGACTGGCGCCGCGACCTGCCGCTGCTCGCCGCGCCGGACCTCCAGGCCGACGCTGTGGACGGGATACGCGAGCGGCTCGCCGAACTGCTGGACGATCCCGAACTGCTCGCCCGCTACCGGGCCGCCATGGACGGTCAGGCCGTCGGCCGGATGGTGCCGAGCCTGCCGTACATCGACGGCATCCCGGCCGACGCGCACCTGCAGGTACGGCTGACGACCGCCCGCGCGGTCCTGGAGACGGGCGAAGACGCGGTGACGCTGTCCGCCGCCGGCACCGTGTACGACTTCGCCCCCGCGGCGGAGGCGGTGCTGCGCCCGCTGGTCGACGGCCGCACCGTGGACCTGGCCACGCTCGCCGACACGGCCGGCCTCGCGCTGGAGGACGTCGTCGGGCTGGTCCAGGAGCTCGTTTCAGGGCAGGCCGCCGTCGTGGGGAGCCTGCTGTGACGACAGCCCGGCTCGCTCTGGGCACCTACCGGTGCCGGGCGATCCCGGAGGCGGCTGCCCGTGCCGCCGCCTCCGGCGCCCAATGGATCAACACCGCCCCCAACTACGCCACCGGCCGCGCCCAGGACCTGCTGGCTCCGGCCGTGTCCGCGCACCCGTATTTGCAGATCGCGACGAAAGCTGGCTACTTCACGGCGGCCACCGGCACCGACGCCGTGAACGCCGGTGTCCTCACCCAGGACCAAGCGGCCGCCGGTCACAGCCTCGCTCCGGACTACGTGCGCTGGCAGACCGGCCGCAACCGCGAGCAGCTTGGGCGCGAGCGGCTGGACCTGCTCCTGCTGCACAACCCCGAGCGCGCCCACCCCGGCGACCGACCCGCTCTGCACCGCGCGATGCGGGAGGCGTTCGTCGTCCTGGCGGAAGCCGTGGAGGCCGGGCATGTGGCCGGGTACGGGGTCGCCACCTGGAGGGGCCTGGAAGAAGGGGCATTCACGGTGGGGGAGCTGCTCGCCCTGGCCGCCGAAGCCGCCGGCGGGCAGCGTCACCACATGGTTGCGCTTCAGCTCCCGGTCAGCCTGGTGATGATGACGCCGATCGTGCAGGCCCTTCACGGCGGGGCCCGCTCCCGGCCGCCGCCGGCGCGGGCTTGCGGGTGATGGCCTCAGCTCCCCTGCACGGCGGTGAGCTGCCCGGCATGGTGGACCAGGAGCTCGCCGACCTCATCCGGCCGGGCCTGACCCCCGCGCAGTCGTGCGTCCTGGCGGTCGCGTCATGCCCAGGAGTGACGGACGTCCTCATCGCGGCCTCGAGTACGCCACATTGGAAGGAGGCGGCTGACACCGTCGCTCAACCCTCCCTGACCACCGCCAAGTTGCGGGAGATCACTGGTGTACTCGCCTCCCCCTGACCCCGACACCGAACGACGCATGCGTGCCCACCACGCCCGCGCCGCGAAGGCGCTTGGGGTGCAGACCGAGCCGGGCGGGGAGTTCTGGGGGTGGGCCGGGCGCACCCTGGGCGCCCCCGCCCGCACTGCTGACGGCTAACCTGCGTGGCTGCGGCTTGTGCCCGCACCGCAGCCGGTCCTGTCCGACGACCCGATCCTCCAGCACGACCTCCAGCTGCCGGACGCCTGGTGGCAGCAGCTCGCCGGGACGCTGGAGAAGGTGGCGGCCGTCGACACCGACCGCGTCGCCGTACGACAGCAGTACATGGACCGGGCCATCCCCGAGTTCGTCGGAATCCCGGCGCCTGCCGTGACCTGCTGGACCACTGCCCACGCCGACGTGCACTGGGCGAACCTCACCGCCTCGCCCCTGCAGCTCTTGGACTGGGAGGGTTGAGGCCAAGCCCCTGAGGGGTTCGACGCCGCCACCCTCTACGCCTACACCCTGCTCCAGCCGGACACCGCCGCCCGCGTCCGCACCGTCTTCCCCATCCTGGGCAGCCCAGCCGGCCTCGCCGCCGAAGCCACCCTATGCGCGATGCTCCTGCAGACCACCACCCGCGGCGACAACCTCACCCTCGAACCCCAGCTTCGGGAATGGCCGGGGAACTGCGCCGCCGCTGCCCTTCTCCTTGACCACCACCTCGCCGCCAGTCGGCACAGCGTCCGCCGCGCCCAGGCTGGGCTCTGGCAACTGGTCTCCGGTGGGAGCCGGGACGCGCGTGCCAGCGATTTCCGCGACGCCTTCGAGCAGGCACTTTCCTAATCCGGAATCGGTTCTCAGCCGGTGCAACAGATTGACGCCGCATTTTCGCATTCCGCGCTCGCGCCTCCATGACTGGCGATAGAGTCCCACGCGGAACTACCCGCACAGCGAGCAGAGCCGCCATGCCGCCCTTCGACGGGGATGTCCAGGCACGCCCGGACATCCGCTACGGAGGGCGCGCTGGTAGTGCGCAGCCCGTGAACCGGGAGGGGGGATTGCCTCATGGGTTCCGCCGAGGAACTGGGCACACATGAACGGTCATGGTGGAAGCGCCTCTACGACGCCCTGCGTCGCGGCGCCGACGCCATCACACCGTTCCTGCCCATCCTCACCTTCACAGTGCTCCTGTGGAGGGGCTGACCGGCCGGACCTGGTGGTAGCAGGTCCGGCCGGCGAACTGGGGGCCCGCCGATTCGGCGGGCCCTAGTTCGGGGCAGCCGCACATTGACGGACTCATTGAGCGAAATGAATAGACGCTGACAATCTGCGATGTCATCGCCATTCTATTGGCGACGATACTTACGCACTGATGAGTGCGCTGAGGTTCTCAGAAACAATTGAGAAGTTTTCTCAACTCATTCCGTTATCTATCGGGATAAAACAACCACAAGAGATGAGGAGTTCGTCATCTCTTGACCATCTCCCACCTCATACCAGCTCTCCGAGCCTGCGAGGCGGCGCGACAGCATACGGAAGGGCCTCCATCGCGGAGGCGGTGATCCGGTCGATGCGCCGCCCTCGGGCGGTGTGTTCGGTGTGGACGGGGTGGGCCGCGCGGTGGTGGAGGCTGGTTGTTGTTGTCCTAGTACTCCAGCTGTAGATCGTGATCTTCATGTCTGGTTCACGGCTTCTGAGGCTTTCGCCTCAAGGCGACGTGCTGGTGGGGCGGATGACGTCCCCAAAGGGAAAAGTCAGTAGCGAGCTCGGGCCGTCACGGACGACTATGCAACGCATGAGTGATCAACCCACGCGATGGAGCCCTGCAACCGTCTACCCCGACATGTGGGCCGACCCGGACGACGACCCCCGCAACAGAGATGGGGCCAGTCCGGAGGGTGAGCTGGCGACGCTGCAGGGCTTCCTGACGGACTACCGCCTGACGTTGCGGATGAAATGCGAGGGCCTGGATGCGGAGCAACTGGCTCGTCGGTCGGTTCCGCCGTCGACGATGTCGCTGCTCGGCCTGGTCCGGCATCTCGCCGAGGTGGAACGGGACTGGCACAACTGGATCACCGACGGTGACCCGCTGCCGAAGCTGTACGGCGAGAAGGACGCGGACTTCCACGGAGCGGTCGCCGAGCAGGCCGTGGTCGACGCCGCATTCTCCGACATGGAGCGGGAGCAGGCCGCGACCGACGCTGCGCTGGCCGAGCACCCGGATCTGAGCGAGCGGGTGGGGAAGGACAAGATCGCAGTTCGGGAGCTGATGGTGCACAGGATCGAGGAGTATGCCCGTCACTGCGGGCACGCCGACCTGTTGCGCGAGTGCGTTGACGGAAGAGTGGGCCAGTGACGAGGACGGGGTTCGCCCCCCGCCCCCACCAGCACGTCACCTCGAAGTGACAGCCTCAGTTGTCGCCGGTAGTGGCTGGCTCGTGATCGCGCCTGGTGGCGTCGTCGCCAATCGGACCAGCCGAGTCGGTGGGCCATATCGGGGAGCTGCTCGACGGCGACCGTGATGAACAGGCGCTGGATCTCGTTGCAGGTCAGCGGGACTAGGTCGTCCGGGCCGGGATGGTGGGCGTGTTCGTCGGCGCGGACCACGGCGAGGAAGGCATGGGCGAGCATCGCGAGGGTGACCCAGCGGGCCCAGGAGGGGTAACGGCGCACCGCGCACGTCGTCACGGACGGAATCGGCGTCCCAGGAGGCTCGGCACAGCAGATGCTGCATGCCGTACGGGGTCGTCTCCCCAGCCCACTCGGCGATCGTCCAGCAGTTCCTGCGTGGCAGGTCCGACAGCAGCCCGAGCACCAGGTCCCGCACCCGGCGCCGGGGTTCAACCCGGGCGAACCGGGCCGCAATACGGCTCATGGCCACCTCGAACGCCTCCCGCCAACGGGCGGGATCTACGCTGTGGCCCGCGGCCACCGTCTCTTCGTAAGTCCACACAACTCACGATGATCAACGGTGGCCGCACCCGTCTCCGCACCGGCCCGACCAACAAGATCACGATCTACAGCTGGAGTACTAACCGCCATGCAGAACCTGGTCGTCGCCCCACGCGGTTCGGCCAACGGTCATGAGGGTGGAACCGGTCGTCGCCATACCCCACCGCTGGGCGTGGCTGTGAGAAGTCCACCGCCCCGGATCATCGCAGTCCCTGCTGAGCGTTCGTCATTAGCCGGCACGGTCAGATGTCGGCCTCCCGCGAAGGGCAGCGCCCGCCGGTCCTTGCTCAGGGCCCGGTGAGGCTTGCGGCAGGTTCCGCCGACGGCCTGACCCGGGAAACTCGCGGACCCGGGCAAGCCGCGACGAAGCGGTGTTCAGTGAGCGCCGTCAGCCGATTGGGGTGAGCCTGCCGTAGAAGATGTAGGCGAAGTTCGCGTCTGTGGGGCTGTGGGCTGTGAATGCCTGATCTTCGCCGTTGACGGTGATCTGAGCCTCGGCCAGGATATCGGGGCCGATTTCGTCATCCTCGATGATGCGGATGGTGAGTTGGTCACCGACCGCGTAGTCCTGGATGGCGACGCCGCCGCCGTCCAGACCGGTGGTGTATCTGCTGTTGCTCGTATCGCAGACATAGCCGAAACCGATACAGGTCCAGTCCTTCTTGACCTTGAAGGTTGCGGCGCTGGCGGGCCAGATGTGGGCGAAGCCCCTCTGCGGGGAGTAGACCTCCACCCGGATCTCATCGCCGTTGCTGAGCCAGCCCTCCTCTTGCACGTCGGGGACGTCGATCCTGGAGAGGCTGATGCGGGACCAGGCTGACTGCGCGGTGGTGCCCTGGGAGGTGGTGATGTGCGCAGCGCGGTCGGGGGCGGCCGCCGCTGGGATGGTGCCCAATGCCGTCAGTGCGGCCAGGCAGGTGATGGCGGCGGCCGTGCGTCTGATGCCGAACGTCCTCACGAGGGTTCCCTTCGTCCGATGGGGCGAGCCCGGCGGATCGCTGGGCTCGCTCCTACGCTGAGGCGCGGCGCTGAACGTCCGATGAACGTTCGCTCGGTAACGTGCACGTGCGGCGGCTCGGCAGCATCACCGACACCGAGCAACGGGCCGTGGATGGGGCCTCGCGCTGCTTGGGGAAGGCTTCGCCCGTTCACCGACGCCGCGGCGTGGTCGGCCAGGCGCTGGAACCCGGCTTGGCCGCCCCCAGCGTCCTGAGGGACACCTTGGATCCTGACGGCAGCCAGCGAGGTGCGGCGGCCAGTGTCACCTGGATGTCGTCGCTCCATGCACAGACTTCCAGCCACGACAGGTAGCCGCCTTGCGCGACGACCAAGACCTCGCCGGGGTGCTCGCCAGCCTCGGTGACCAGCTGCGCTGCGGCCGCCACGACGGTGCCGGGCCCGGTGGGCGCGGGCTCGACCTCGCTGGTGTCCAGTTCGAAGTACGCGGTACCGCACCCGCATGTGCAGCGCGTCCGTACGCTGAGGCGCGGAACCTGCCTTCGAAGCGCGACATGAACCGGGTTGTCCGCGCCCAGGACCAGAGCGAGCACGTCGGCTACGTCGGCAGGCAGGCTCGCGATCATCCCGTCACCGTATCTGACGGCCTGGACCTGGATGGATGCGATCTGTCCTGGTGACAGGCGACCGCCGCCGATCGAGCGGCACTCGGCCCCGGACGGGCTGACCATCTCGCCTGGAGGGCGAACGAATCGCCGTCTCACGAGCAGAGGCTTGTCGCGGTGAGCCGGGTCCGCGACTGCGGTGGGCAAGCTTGCGGGCAGGGCTGGTCGCGGTGCTTGCCCCTGCCGGTGCTACGCGCGCCATTCAACAGCTCCGTAGATCCGATTTCCGCACGTCGGAGCGTTGAATGACGTGTCGGACACGGCAAGGCTGAGCGCCGATTCCGGCGGGTTGCGCCGCTAACCCCCGCCGACGTCACAGTGCTTTCCGCCCCCGGCTAACCGCTGCCGACCGCGTACCCGGGCAGCCGGCCACACCGACCGCAACCCAGGACGCCAAAGGGGCCGGAGCACTCCTGCTCCGCCATCCGTGCGCGCCACCCCGGCACGCCCCGACGAAGGGGGAAGCCCATCACTTCGCTCGCTCTGCTCGTCCTGCTGCTGCTCGTTATCGTGGGCCTGATGCTCACCGCCGGAGTCTTCTACCTGGTGCACCGTTACCCCAGGCTCGCCACGCCTTTGACAGCCGCCGCGATGGTGGCGGGTGTACTGGTGGCCTGTGTGGCCGCCATCGTCACCAGATGACACTGGCGGTGCAGCCAGCGACGGGCCGCCGCCTACCCCTCCCATCACCTGCGACCGCAGTGTGGACGGCGGCCCGCCAGCGAGGTCATCCGCGGTGGTAACCGACCCACATCGGGATTGCCGGGGTGTTGTCGGTGCACTGGGCTACGGTCTGGGTGTCCTCATTGGACCGCCTGCTCTCGCCTGGCCCTACCTCGGCCAGGCGAGAGCGGTGACGCATGCCCCCGGTTTCGGCACTGGGGGCTACGCGCCTTCCCGGATGGAAGGCCGACACCACGGGTGTCCGGGTCCCATTTGGGGGGTGTGGGCGGGGATTGCTGCGGGTCTGCGACGTCGTGGCATGGATGCGTCATCGCACCGATCACCGGGAAACGGGCTGTAGCTGGCAGTGACCTTGCCGAGGCGCTCCCGCTGGCCTATAGGCCTGCGAACCACCATCCAATTCGTGCTCGACGGCCGAGATTCATCGGCGCTGAGCGGCTTGGCGGGGGAGGGGCGGCCGACGTCGCGCCGCCTGCGCCTCCACATGACGCGGTTGTCGCGGTCGCACCGATTCGCCGGGGATGGCGCAATCGCTGAATCGGGCGATGGGGCTGTGTGGCCTCGGCCTTGATCCCAGAGTTGAGGAGGCGGAGTGAGACGGTAGGTTGCCGCTATGGCGCTTGCACCAGACGATGAGATCCGCAGTCGCGAGGACTTGGTTGCCTTCGTCCGCTCGCTTCACCAGGAGTGTCTCCACCGTGGCAACGAGTGGGAGAACCAGACCCTGGACGCCTTCCTGGAGGGGCTCGCCGCGTGGATGAATGACTCAGAAGGCTGGTATCGAAACTTCGGTAAGGAATTCCCTGCTACTGGTGACTGGACCTTCCTCGCCCGAGCCCTTCAAGCGGCGACAGTCTACGAATGATCGGCAAACCCTGGCGGCTGGCGAAGGATGGAGCCCGACGCGGTCGCTGGGCCTCCTCAAAACGAGCGTTGACGGTGGCCATGAGTTGGCGGTTTGCCGCTCGGGCGGCAACGAGGTCTTCTTCGCGTTCGGACAACTCGGCGGTCAAGTCCACGTTGCGCTGTTCAAGCTGGCCGCTCCTGGAGTGCGTGCATGCACCGCTTGCCGGGTTGTCTGAAGCCGCAGGTGCTTCGCCGCCGCGCACGAGTGGGCCGACCGGGAGCCGGGCCGGGCCTATGTGGAGGGCTACGCCTGGATCCCCGGACTGGTGGAGTGCCCGGCGGTCGGCCATGCATGGTGCCTGACCGCCGACGGTGTGGTGGCTGATCCAGCCCTGGAGGACGGGCAGGCGGCGCTCTACTGGGGGTCCCGCTGACCGGCGACTTGCGAAACACTGTCACCAACCCGGCATCCCGCTGGCTCTTTCCCGGCGGCCGCGGGGCGAGCCAGCGACCCCGCCCCGCCAACCTGTCCGCACTCCTGAACGAGGTCGGGAATCCCAACCCCAGCAGCCCGCGGCTCCTCCGTCCGCCAGCAGCTACTCCCTGGCCAACGACGGTGACTACTTGACCAAGGATTCCGCCGCGAAGGCGAAGGTCCTGCGCAACTCCAGGCTGACGGTCAATGCCTCGCCGGAACCGGTGAAGAAGAACAAGACGATCACCGTCACCGGCGCCCTGACCCGCGCTAACTGGGAGACCTACAAGTACGGGGGCTACACGAAGCAGCCGGTGAAGCTCCAGTTCAAGAAGAAGGGCACCAGCACCTACAAGACCCTCAAGACCGTCACGACGGACAGCAACGGCAACCTGAGGACGACGACGAAGGCCACGGCGGACGGCTACTTCCGCTACTCCTTCGCAGGCACCTCCACCACCCCGGCGGTTGCCTCCGCCGCGGACTACGTCGACGTGAAGTAACTCTCGGGAGGGTCATCCATCCTCCAGCAAGCGCAGAAGGCTCAGGCCGGAGACCCTTCGGTCCGAGCCTGAACTCTGGCTGTTTCCCGGCCGACGGGCCGGTCAGCCGCTGCATCCCTTCGTGCTCTCCAAGCAGATCGAGGATCTCGGCGCTGGCAAGCCCCACACCCGGGGAAACAGGGCTGTCCCGCATTGCCAGGCTGGAGGCAGTGGGTGGTCGGCTCGGCCGGGCGCGTACTGTTCGCTTGGCGATCAGTCACGCTTGTCGAAACGCGGGCCCCGGGCCCGCGTCGGCGGGGCTGCGGGCCGGCTCGGTCCAGGTCCGGACTCATGGAGGCGAATCAACTGTGTGGACCGAAGTCGTTGCGGCCCTGCCCGGCACGGCCGTCTTCCAGCCCCCTGCATCGGAGTCGTCACTGATCCGCTGCGCCGCGAGCCTCGGCCATCCACTGCCTACGGACCTCGCCGAGCTCCTCCGCGAAGGCAACGGCATTGAGGACGAGTACCAGGGCGGGCTCATCTGGTCGGCCGAGCGCATCGCCTCCGAGAACCACAACCTTCGCCAGGACGCTGAGCTGGCCACCCTCTACATGCCGTTCGATCCACTGCTGTTCTTCGCGGACGCGGGGAACGGAGACCTGTTCGCGCTCCTCCCCAGGATCGACCGACCCGACGTCTTCGCCTGGAACCACGAGGACGACAGCCGCACCTGGGTGGCCCCGAGCCTGGCCACGTACCTCCAATGGAGGATGACGGGACAGATCAAGCTGTAACAACCATGCCTCGTTGCCCACCAAAGAAAGCCACGATGAGAGATCTCGGTGTGGCCGGTGTGCCACGGCATCGAGGCCGCCCTGGATAGCCCCCTTCACCGGGCTGCGCCTCATGACTTCCGCAGGTCGACCACAATGCTGCGACGGGAGGGAGCCGGCGCCGGGTCCTGGTCGCGCGCCTGCATTGTGCGGTGCAGGCGTCACCAGGTGGGGGATTCCAGGATGGTGTCGAAGAGGATGTAGAGGAAGATCACGGAAAAGGGAGCGAGGAGGGCAAGTGCTGTCCGGGGAGTGGTGTAGCGCTGCCATCCAGGGAGCGCCCATGTCGCGAGGAGCAGGGCTGCCGGGACGAGCAGGCCGTACATGTAGACCTGTGATGCCACGTTGAAGCTCTGGGTAAAGCGCTCGAGGCGGGCGCCATCGCAAGGGTCGCACTCCATGGGCGAGAGCATGACGCAGATGGTGAGGAAGAAGCCCAGGGGCAGGGTGATGACGGTGGACAGCAGCGGGGCCACCCAGGCGCCCCGAGCGCGCGTGTTCGGCGATGTGTCATGCATGCCCCCACCCAAGCCTTCAACGGGCGCCAGCACATGAGTTGATCTACTCAGATAATGGGGCTCGGCTTCTGAGTCAGAGCGCCACCTGGTCGATGTCTGCCACAAGGACTCCGACGAATTCCGGCGGTGTCGCGACAGCCGCTCCCGTGGCGGGAGATTCTCCGGGCAGGACAGGCCGTCCCTGACGTAACGCGCGACAGAGGCGCGGGCACTGAGATGGGCCAGGCCGGGCAGGCAGGACATCCCGCAGTCGGGGTCACCGTGCACCAGCGGCCGGGCGGCGTCCTCGCTCGGCGAACCGGTGACCGAAGCAGGACGTTTCCTCCGCGCGCCTCCTGGTAACCGTGCCCGTGCCCCGAGGGCGGGGCTGTCGGCATGCTGCCGGGAGGGGAGCCCTCTAGAGTGATCAGATGTCTCTGCCTGCCGACCAGCTCGCCTTCGACCTGCTTGGCGCACACCTGGAGGCCGTGTGTCGCGGCGCAACGGACCGGAGGTTCCCGCCGGCCTCGCCGCGGACGGGGCGGGTGAGCTCGTCGCGTGGACCCTCGACCGGCCGGAGTATCCCCCGGGAGCCGCAGGACGCCTTCCCTCGCCAAGTCGGCGGCCTGCTGATGGAGTTCCGCAGCCGGATCTGCCCTTGGAACGCGGCACTCCTGCGGCTGCTCGACGATACCTACACCTTCGCGGCCACCGGCCCTCGCCAGCACGAGGACTGGGCCCACGATGTCCTCGCCGTGATGCGCCGGTCCGTCCGCGACCCCCGCGGCTGGCTCCGACTGGACTCGGACCGCACCAACGCCGCCTGCCGGCGGGGTCGAGGAAGGCGCGGCCGGTCTCGGCCATGTGGCTGGGGCGGCACATCCAGTATGCCCAGTCGGGGTTGGTGTCCCCGGCCCAGGCGCGTTCGTATGCCGTCTCGGCCTGCGCCAGGAGGCGGGCGGCTTGTTTGGCGTCGCCGGTGGCGGCGGTAGCTCGTACCCCGCCAGGTGTCGAGGAGAGGCCGTGACACACCGGCATCGAGGCAGACGACATGCTGGACCGCCTCACCGAGGCGCGCGATCGCACTGTGGCAGACCTGGAGCGGGTGCTCGACGTCGAAGCCGGGCTCGCCGAGATCCTGAACCCAGCAACGACAACAAAGAGAGGTGAGAACCGCATGACCGACCGCTACAGGGAGAACACCGACCGGCTCTACGACGCGCTCACAACCGCCCAGGGAGAGCGCCCCAAGCGCCAGAACCTGATCACCACAGCCGACGGCGATGTGGAGTGCGAGTGGGCCCGCTTCGAGCGAAACACCATGTGGGAGGAAGTCAACCGTATCCGCAGCGAACATGGCCTGCGCCCTGCGCTCTTGTCCAGCATCGTCTGCGCCGAGCAGCAGGCGGTGGGCCACTGCGACTACACCAAGAAGTTCGCCCTCTACTGCGCCGAGCTGACCGTGTAACCCGATTCCACCGCACCAGCGCCGCCCCGCCAAGGTAAGCAGGAGGGGCGGCGCCGTGTCAGGCTACCGGGCAGTGGGCGCCGGCATCCGAGGACAGCCACTTGGCCGGGTCCTGTTCGGCCTTCTGGCGGTTCTCCCGGGCTGTCACGCCAAGCAGCCAGTGAGGCTCGATGACCTGTCGCTCCGTCCGCAACGCAGCCAAGGCCGTCGTTCTCCACGACGGCCGCATCCTGCTCCAGCGCGCCCACTGGGAGGGTCAGGATTGCTACTTCCTGCCCGGTGGAGGACAGCACCCCGGCGAGACCCTCGGTACCACGGTCCGACGCGAGGTCCGCGAGGAGACAGGCCTGGACGTCACACCCGAGCGCCTGCTGTGGCTGCGCGAGTACATCGGTGCCAACCACGGCGGGCGCCCCGGAAGAGCACCGGGTCGAAGCGATCTTCGTGTGCCGGCCCGAGGGCGACACGGACACATTCGGCGGTCACGCCGAAGACGACGTGCAGACCGGCTTGGAATGGGTGGAGCTGGAGAAGGTGCCCAGCCTCAACCTGCTGCCCCGCAGCCTGCGCAACCTGATCGCCGACCTCCCCCATGGCGAGTCCTCCACTCGCTATCCCGGCGACATCGCCTGACGCCGTGGCGAGGACCGACGGCCGCGTCCCCAAGGGCACCACCGATGCCACCGGTCGGCCAAACGCGTCTGGTCAGACGGTCGTCAGCTGGTGCAGATGCGGCCGACTCGGGCAGGAGGGCAGCAGGCCCGGGTAGGCGTGTCCCGGAGAGGGTGGCTGGACGCCCTGTGCCCCGGGCGCATGCCCTCGGGCGCACAGCCGCGGTCCTGTCTGGACCGCGGGTCATTGGAGGTTCCGAAGCAAGGTGTTGGTAAGGGCGCGGTCACGTGAGGGACCCGTTGCCCCAGGGGTGCCAGTTCAGGGTCGGGACGATCGTCCTGTGGGGGCTCAGGCCGGAGCCGGTGTCCCGCAGGTCCCAGGTGACGGTCACTGTGCTGTCGCAGGGGACGGGAACGGCCAGCTGGGGCCCCTGGTCGTAGACGTCGGTGCGGTCGCCCGCGGCGCGGATCCGGGCGTCATGGGTGAGCCCCGCCGGGGGCCGGACGACGACGCTGAGTTCGGCCTTGGCCGTGGGCCGGAATGTCTGGACCGAACCCACCAGGACACCGTCGGAGTTGGCCGTGTACGTGCGCGTCGTGGAGCCCAGCTGGCCGGGCGGCGGCGTCAGCTGCGGCATGACGCCCTCCTTGGGGCGCTGCCAAAGGGCGCATGCGCCGTTGACCGTCAGCTTGTTGACGACCAGGTGCGGCTCGCGGACCGTGACGTAGGTGTTCAGTACGTGCGTCACGCCGTTCTGGTCGGCGGTCAGCCGGAAGGCGATGTCCCGCCACACGAGCCCCTCCCAGCTCTTCTGGTTGCTGACGTCCACCCCGTCGGCCGGGCCCTCGGACCAGTGGAGCTTGATCACCTCGTTCGTGCGGTTGTCTCGGCTCCAGGTGAGTACGGCGTTCTTCCCGGCATCGACCGAAGGCGACTTCGGCAGAAGGCCGTAGAGCGCGAAGCCGCCCTTGAACTTGGTGTGGTAGCGCTGGATCGTCGCCGACTCGGTGTCCTTCAGCTCCTCGGTGACGTCCATCCGGGCCTTTCCGGGAACGGCGTTCACCTTGACTCCGGTCAGGCTGAAGGTCAGCTTCCCCGGCTGGATCTCCTGCACCTTGCGCGACGGCTCCATGACGAAGACGTGCGCGTCGGTGTTGCTCTGCCGCGACCAGCCCTTCTGCGGGACGACCACCTGGATGTTCGCCGCGTCCGCCTGGGCGGTGAAGGCGTCGGCGCCTTCGCCTACGGTGAGCGTGAACGTCAGCTTCTTGCAGGTGACCGGGGCCTTGCTGGCGTTGTCGAGCGTCACATGGACGGTCGCGGAGCTGGAGACCGGCAGCTGGGCCGGTTTGGAGGAGAGCTCGTACTGGAAACGGGCGGTCGCCTTTCCCATCACATTCCTTCCTTCCGGGCGGCCCAGCCGCGGCTGACAGGGAAGCGGCGCCTTACTCCCAGCGGGGCGCGAGCGCCAGGTGGTACAGGTCGTTGACGCCCGAGACGTCGATCGAGCCGGCGACCGAGGTCTGGTCCATGTCCACCACCCAGATCTTGTGGGCCTCCGCGTCGGAGACGTAGGCGAAGCGGCTGTTGGGGTCCACGGCGACGGCGGAGACGGACTTGGCACCGCCGATGGGGATGTCGGTCTGGTAGTCCCCGGTGACGGGGACGATCATCACCTTCTGGACGCCCCTGTTGGTGTTGACCGCGGCCACGCCACGCTGTCCGTCCGGTGACACGGCTAGCCCCACCACCCTGCCGCCGGCCGAGAACCGCTTCGGCTCGGTGGGCTTGGCGAGGTCGACCCGGGTCACCGTCGGCTTGTCGGTCGTCCCCACGAAGACCCGCTTGCGGTCGGGGCTGGCGGCGATGTAGTCCGGCTTCAGTTCGCCGAGGTAGACAGTGGTCGAGTACTTGAGGGTCTTGGCGTCCACCATCGCGAACTCGTACTCGACCTTGTTCTCGCCCCGGAAGAACCCGACGTAGACCGTACGGCAGTCCGGAGAGACCGCCAGGGCCCGGTACATGTTCTTGAACGGCTCGTACGTGGGCGTGGGCGCCGTCGTGCCGCCGTCCAGCGGCAGCCGCGTCAGCTTGGACACCTGCATGGGGTGCGCCTGCATCCACAGGTTCCCCCAGTCGGGCGCCATGGCCGAGGTGTACGGGGGCCCGCTGAGCTTCGCCTTCCAGATGACCGGGTCCTCCGACGGGCCCATGGTGAGGTCGACCGCCACCACCTGCTCACCGTCCCGGTCCGGGACGTAGGCGCGGCGGTTGTCTGGAGTGACGTAGAAGAACGGCGGCGGGAAGTGGTGTTTGGTCCAGGGGAAGTTCAGGGCGGTCGCGGTGGACGTCAGGTTCGAGGGCAGCGAGCTCTCACCGGAGAAGAGGTCGATGTTGGTGCGCAGCCGGGTGAGCTTGCCCCCGGGGTTGCAGTAGATGTCCAGTGTCGGCTTGGCCAGCGGCGCGCCGGGCCAGGTGTCGGTGATCTTCTTCTTCGACGCGGCGTTGAGGGTGAGGGAGTTGTCACCCGGGTTGATCGTGCCGGTGTAGTAGTACTCACCGGAGAAGAAGTGCGGCGTGCCGTTGACCAGGCAGACGGCGTCCATGCTGATGTCGGTGCCGAGCTTCTTCGCACCCCCGGTGACGGTGTTCTCGCCGATCTTGTACGTGCAGTACTGGGAGCCCTTGAACAGGTAGACGCGGTCGGCCGTGTTCATGGCCGCGTCGACGCCCTTGTCGAAGCTGTTGGGGAGATCGGCGATCAGCCCGGATAGCTCGCCCTCCTGCTCGACGAGCTGGCCCTTGGCCAGGTCGTAGCGGATCACCCGGTTGCGGGCGGTGAGCCAGAGCCGGTCGCTCTGCGATTCCGACTCCTCCCACACCGCGTCGTATGCCTTGCGCCCGGCGGTGGCGGCCAGCCCTGGCCACCAGGTGCTCAGGTGGCGGGCGACGCGGAACGGCTCGGTGAGCTGCCAGGTTCTCGAGACGAGGGTGTAGCGGGCGGCCCAGGTGCCCTTGAAGAGGTAGACGACTGGGACGTTGCCCTCGGTGCGGGTGAGGGCGGCGGTGACACGCTTGGTGGCGCTCATGTACTGCTCCTTGGCTGTCCGTGGTGGGTGGGTTCGGTGGTGCGGGACATCACTTCTTGTTCAGCGCTCCGGTGCCCATGGGGTACCAGCTGGCCCGCAGGGTGTACGCGGCGCCGCCCGCGCCCGCCCAGACCAGCGCCCGCGCGCCGGACGGGACGGGGACCAGCAGGTTCGCCGGGAATCCCTTGACCGCCCCGGCCTGGTGGAGATGGCTGAGGCCGGAGGCCGTGACGGTGACTCGGGTCGTCGCCGTCTTCTTCTCGACGTCCGTCAGGATGTTCACCGCGATCATGCCGTCGGTGCCCGCGGCCAGCTCGCCGCTGCCAAAGGCTTGCGTGCGGACTTTGCCGTGGTCGGGGTTGATGGCCTTGGGCTCCTTGAGTAGCAGCACCTGGCCGTTGGCCTGGAGCCGCCCCGTGACGAGGTCGGGTTTGACGACGGTGACGGCGGCGGTCAGCCCTTCCGTCACCGGCTTCGTACCGCTTTCGTCGGTCGTCTCGGCCAGCATCATGAACGCGGTGGACGAGGTCAGGGCTCCGGTCGGCCGGGAGCCGACCCCGGTGGCCTCGTCCATCTCCAAGGTGACATCCCGGCGGGCGGCGGCGCCCTGGTAGAGCCAGTACGTCGGCTTGATCTTGGAGGTCTTCCGCGGCAGCCCCTTCCAGGTGAGCGTAGTGCTCTTGTCCCGTTCCACCGACAGGTTCTCCGCCTTGAAGTAGTCGAGCATCCTGGTCTGGAGTGTGCACACGTCGAAGCGGGCGGTGGCCGCGGGCGCGCGCTGCCCGCCCACCAGCGCGTGCACCACGGCCGTGAACGGGGCGTTGCCCGGTTCGGTGCCGGCGCCGACACCTTCGAGTGTGAGGGTCAGCGGGGCGCCGGGCCGCAGCTCGGCCGGGTCGCCCGGCACCAGGGCGAAGGAGTCGCCGCCGGTGTGCCGGAGCGCCCAGCCGCTGCCTTCGGCCAGGGCGAGCCGGCCAGGGGCGGCGGCGAGGTGCTGGGGGCCGGTGCCGATCGGCAGAGTCAGGTCGACGCGCTCGCACAGCATCGGTTCGGTGCTGGGGTTGCGCAGGCTGAATCGCAGTCCGGTGGCGTCCCCATCGGCTCCTATGGCGTCGTGGACCGCCCTCTCGACGAGGCATTCGGGGGCGATGGAGGGGGTGGTCATACAGCTCCCAGGGGGTCGGCGGTGTCAGGAACCGGCGCTGCGCGAGGACTTCGGCGTGTAGACGAGGTAGCCCGAGCGCGCCTCGGGAAGGGTCGTCGGCGGGCGCACCGCTGTTCCCGTGCCGACGAGGTCGTAGTCCTGCCAGGGCCCCGCGCTGTCGTCTGTCCGCTCGCTCCACGACCAGACGCCCGGCCACGCCGAGGGCACCGGCAGCGCGATGCCCGGCGGGCGGCTGGCCCCCGGCACCCGCAACCCGGCGAGCAGCGGGCCGGTCCGCAGCCCCACCGCCATCCGGGACAGCGGCTCCTGCAGGAACGGCTCGGGGACCTGGACGCCGGCCGTCGGCAGCAGCCCGGTGAACGCGTGCACCGGCGTCCACGGGCTCACCAGCAGGGTTACCCAGGCCGCGGCGCCGTTCGGCACGGCGGGCGAGGCGAGGGAGGGGCCTGCGAGCGGTTCCGCCGCGATGACCGCGGGGTCGGCCTTGGTGTCCAGCGCTTGAAGATATGTCGACCGGGGATCGCGGGGCATGTGGGCCACATGGCAGCGGCTGTAGTCGGTACCGATGGGGTCGGACGCGGACTCCGGGGCCCGGAACAGGGCCACCATCCCGTCCGTACGACGGAAGGGGTCGCCGATCCGCACCCGCCAGCCGGTCTTCCGCAGCTGGTTGCCGTCCGTGGCCTGAGGCCCCGCCGGAATCCTGGCCCACGTCGCGTCGTACAGCGGCGGCGCGGCCAGCTCCACCCGCGCCCGAGCGCGGATCAGCGCCAGGGGACGCCCGGTGAACAGGGCGCGGTAGGGGTCGCTGTGCTCGGGCGGGGAGACGATCGTGTGCAGGGCCAGGTCCACGGCCGCGACTAGGTCCTGCAGCACGTCCGGGTCGTCGAGGATTTCCGCCAGGAAGGGCGCCAGGTGCGGGTGGTCCCTGGCGAACTGAGGGGTCGCCAGGTCGTCCTTGTCCAGGATGGGCGAGCCCGGCAGCGGCAGCCACCGCACCTCCTCGTTCTCGGGCCGCCCCGCAACCAGCAGTTCGCCCAGGCCCCGGCCGTCCGCGCTGTGGATCAGCAGGCTCTTGTGCCGCCGGTCCGGCACCACCCATCCGCACACCGGGCTGACCGGGTCGCGGTAGCCGGGCTGGTCGGCCGGGTGCAGCGTCCGCCGCTCGTCGCGCGCCGAGACCAGTTCCAGGCACACGCGCGCGGGCTGCTGGAGGCGGGGCGGCAATTGGACGAGACGGTTGGGCATATCCTTCACGACGGTCTTCCCGGGCGTGGGCAGCACGCTCGCCGCGCGCTTGGGCAGGAACTTCTCGGAGTGCGACCCGTCCACCGCCAGTGGCGCCGATCGCCCGAACCGGTCCACCAGCGTCAGCGACTCGAAGAAGAACTGCGCCGCCCGCACCGGCTCGAAACGGTGGCTGGCGGCGGGGCGAGCCACCACCGGTGAGGTCGTCAGCTCGTCCTTGCTCTTGCCGTCCAGCGGATCGAAGTGCGTGCTGATCTGCCGCTGCGCCAGCCAGGCGTTCAGGCCCCGCAGCTCCTGGGCGATCTGTTGGCGGTTGCGTGGGGCGTTGGCGCGCTTCCACAGCTCCTCGGCGCGAGCGTCGGAGTAGCGGTTGATGTACTCCTCCACGCGCCCCCGGAGCATGAAGGGCGGCAGCGACGTGAGCAGCGAGCGGCCGGCCAGCACGCCGTGGCTCCGCTGACCGGTCCCGTGCCAGGCGTGCTTGCGCCCGTCGAACCGCCAGTGCTCGGTGCCCTGGCCGTGCGATTCGGAGCGGTACGGAAGCGGATAGGCGTTGACCGTCCACAGCAGGAACATCGGCGACCAGGGCTGGCGCCACAGCGCGCTGAACTCCGGCAGCCGGGCGGGTGCGCGGCCCTGCCGGTCCCGGACGGTGAGCTTCAGCCGCCGCATGGCGTCGCCGAGGGTCTCGGCCGCCGTGAGCCCGCCGCGCGTCCGCACCCGCCGCGCGGCCTCCGCCAGCAGCCAGAACTCGTCGCGGACCTCCTTCAACGGCGCCCAGGGCAGCGCCGCCTCCACGGCCGCCAGGTGAGCGGGGCCGGTGGGCTGCTTCACCGGTACGCCCGCGCCGCCGTCGGTCAGTGCGGCGATCAGGGCTCGCGGGGTGCGGCAGGGGAGCGGCTCGGTGCGGGGCAGTTCGAGGCGGGCCCCCTTCCCCCGCAGCACCACCACCGGGTCGGTGGCCTGGTGGTATGGCTCGGCCGGCACCCGGCGCAGGGTCCGCCCGGCGGGCAGCTTGATCTTCTGCTCGTATTTTCTGATGCTCTCGCCCAGCTCCCGCGGGGTGTCGCCCTGGGGCACCGCGGCTCGCAGCCCGCTCTTGCCGTCCGCGCCGAAGCAGGCGATCCGCACGTCGCGTACGGTCGCGGCCAGGCCGCCGGTGGCGGGGTCGAGCTGCTGGTCGGCCCCGGCCCTGAAGTCCTCGGGCTGCTCGGGCTTGGCGCCGGGCGGCAGGCCGCGCAGCCACCACAGCCCGTACAGCCGCTCCCTGGCGACAGCCAGCTCCCGCAGCTTCCGGTCGTAGGCCCACTGGTCCTGGTTGAGCTTGTGCAGGGCCTTCTTCTCCGCGGCGAGTTCGGCGTCGGTGGGCGGACGGGTGGGATCGGCGACCCCGCGGCGGTCCACGGCCGTCCAGGCGTACCCGGCGGGCGTGGAGGCGAACCAGGTGGCGTGGGCCGCCGCGTCGAGGACATCGCGGCCGTTGTCGAGGGCGTCGTCGAGCAGGTCCAGCGCCCCGTACTCGAACGCCTCGTTCAGCAGGCGCTTCTTCGGGTCCCTCTCGTCGTCCAGCGCCGTACGGGCGTCGGTGGCGCTGTGGCCGACGGCGACGTCGACGCCCGGCGTCGCGAGCGGTGGCTTGTCCGACTCGGGGTGCCCGGTGTGGGCCCACTGGAGGTCGAGGACGGTGCCCACGTACAGACAGCGCTGCACGGCCTTCCACTCCGTCCAGGACTCGGCGGGCCGCCATGGGAGCGCCCGCATGCCGGCCTCGAACAGCTGCGCGTCGGTCATGCCCGGCCGGTATTCGCCGCGGAAGGTGAGCAGCGCCTTGAGCGCGGCGGGGGAGAGGGGATCCGAGCCAGGGGTGGAGTGCCAGCCGACCACGAGGTAGCTCAGGGCGCCTTCCGCGACCAGCGGGCCGGGGTCGCGCCCCTGCCCCGGGAGCCTGAGCATGTCGTGCAGGGAGAACACGTCCTCGTTGTACGGCGCGAACGAGGCGAAGGGGGCGAGGCCGGGACCGGCAATGGTGAGGAAGGGCGCCCTTCCGGGCTCGGACCATGGAGTGGAGGCGTCCAGGTCGGTCTTGCGGCCGATGTAGGGGGAGCGCTCATCGCCGGTCTTGGTGGCGTCGAAGTAGGGGGAGGTGCCTTGGGTGAGGTGCAGGAAGTCGCTCTCCACCGCCCAGCCCGCGGTGCGCGGCGTCTCCTGGGTCTTGGCCGGGCGGTGGTGGCGCAGCACCAGCCACCGGTTGGGCACCAGGGGGAAGGTGACGGCGTCCGTCCCCGGTCGCCCGGGCGCGGTGCCCTGTCGGAGGTCGACGCGCCCGCGGGCCAGGGCCTGGGGCACCTGCCAGTGCAGGTGCACCCCGTTGAACGTCTCGTCGTCCTTGACGTTGATGAGGACGTTCCGCTCGGGGTCATCCCGTTTCTGGAGCTTCTCGAAGTTCGGCACCCAGCGGTGGAAGGTCTCGTTCGTCCGCACGGTGTCGTTGACGGCGAGCGCGCTCACCTCGACGGGCACGATCAGGCACGCGTCGCTCATCGGCCCTCCTCCTTGTGCTGGAGCCCTGACGCCGCGGGCCGGAACACCAGTTCTCCCGGGGTGTTGACGAGCTGGAGCATCGCCGCGACGGGCGTGAGCGGGACGGTGTCCTTCCACTGGGACGGGGAGACCGAGGCGAGCTTGTCCCGCAGCGCGGTGACGAACGCGCCGATGTCCAGCACCTCTTTCGGCAGCGTGGGCGGGGGGGTGCGCAGGTGGGAGTCCTTCAGGTCCAGTCGGTAGGCATCGCCCATGCTCTGACCGACCTTGTCCTGGCCGGTCTTGTCCTTTTGCAGGTAGCGCAGCAGCAGATACCGCTCGCCGTCCAGCCCGAAGTGCAGGGCCTGGGCGGGCTGGCGCAGCGTCACGGTGTCGGGCACGGCGGAGAAGAAGACCAGGGCCAGGTCCGGGGCGAGCACGCGGGGCTGGCCGAAGAGCACGTCGTCGGTGCCCGCGTGGGCGGTGAAGATCAGGCCGGGCCAGTCGCGGACCAGCGTCGAGCGCACCAGCATGCCCGCGACGGGAAGCTGCTTGAAGGCGATGAGCTTGTGGAGCAGCCGTTCGATGAGCGACTTCTCCAGCGTGGTGCGGATGCCGAGGCTGAGCACCCCGGCCGACACGGCGTTCACCCACTGCTCGTCCACGTGGAAGAAGCGCACCGTCTCCGGGGGCAGCAGGCGGGCGTCGGGCACGAGGTGAGCGAAGGGCACCGCGGCGAGCAGCTTGTCGGGCGAGATGCCTGCCTGGTCCAGGGCGGTGAGCGCCACCGTCACCGCCTGCTCGTGGGCGGTGTCGACGGCGGAGCCGGCGGCGGGCTCCAGCGCGGCGTGCAGATACGCGGACGGGTCGAGGGGCGGGCCGGACGCCTCGGCGTCCGTGTCGCTGTCGGTGGCGCCGGCGCGGACGCCGCCGACCGCCGCGGCCTCGTCGCCCTCCTCGGGCTCGTCGGCCAGCGACGCCTCGAACGCCTCGCGCGCTGTCCCCTCCAGACGTAGGCCGAGCAGCAGGTCCCCCTCACCGTCGCCATCAGCGGACGGGTCCGCCGGAGCCGCCTGAACCGTCGGGTCCGCCGCCTGCGTGGCGCGGGGTTCGGTGGCACCGTACTCACCGGCGTACCGGGCGATGGTCTCCAGCCCCAGCGTGCCGAGTTGGGCGAGTGTGGCCGGCAGGTCGGCGTAGGCCAGCGCCAGCTCCTTGCCCAGGGCGAACGCGGAGGCGTAGCTGACGTCGAACATGTTATGCCGCGGAAGGTGGATCAGCGCCGCCGCCTCGGAGGTGAGGGCCG
Organism: Streptomyces sp. JLBT605; assembly: GCF_058215555.1. Classification (NCBI taxonomy): domain Bacteria; kingdom Bacillati; phylum Actinomycetota; class Actinomycetes; order Kitasatosporales; family Streptomycetaceae; genus Streptomyces; species Streptomyces sp. JLBT605. Next base: position 17,593 of record NZ_CM177087.1, on the reverse strand, counting down.
CGGCGCCGCCCGGCAGCGGTGCGGCGCGCACCGGGGTGAACGGGCCCCGGTACCAGGCGTAGGTCCGCTCCCCGGTCGGCAGGCGGTGGCGCAGCGGCACATAGCCGTGGCGCAGCCGCCACAGCCCGGAGTGGCCGCCCGCGTTCCAGGGCCCGTCGAGCCGCAGTAGGGGCGTCTTCCCACTGTTGTCCCGCAGGTGTTCGGCGACGGTGGTGAAGCTGGGACGGGTCTTGGGGAGGACCTCGAAGGTCCAGGACCGCAGCGACACCAGTCGCACGACCTTGACCGGGCCCTTCTCGCGGGTGTCCTTGTCGGGCAGCTTGGCGAGCCAGTCGCCGAGCCCCTCCAGGGAGACCAGGTGCGCGGAGTACGTGCCGGGGGTGCGCGGCAGGCGGTTGGCCACCACGACCGAGACGTCGTCGTCCCGCGGCCGGGTGTTCACCGCCGGCGGGACGGGGCGGCGGACGTGGGCCAGGTAGCGCAGCTCGGACAGGCGGGGGACGACGGCCGTGAAGACCTTGGCATCCACATCGATGGTGCGGCAGCGGTCCGGGCCGACGGTCACGGCCTCGCGGCACAGTTTGGGCAGCAGCACCCCGGCCGGCACGTCCGTCTTGTTCTCCGGGGTCATCTCGGCCACCGGCCGCTCCTGGCCGGTCTCCCCGGTGGCCGGATCCGCCGGCAGCTCGGCGGCGGTCAGGACCAGCAGGGCCAGCCAAGGGGCCGACTTCTCCGCGGACGTGCTCGGTGGGCGGTCCCAGGGCAGGGTCGCCCCGGTCAGTGAGATGTGCGGCAGGACGAGGGAGAAGTCCCCGGAGCTGCCGGGCACCGGGAAGGCCGAGTGGACCAGCGCCGGGTCGAGCGTGAAGCGGGGGGCGACGACCTCGAACGTCCGGGCCGGGGCGGTGAAGGTCTCCTTGACCTCCTTCTCCCCAGCCATCTCGTGGGTGACCGCGACGCTGTACGAGCCGGCCTTGAGTGTGGGGAGCCAGTGGTCGTGCAGGGTGACGGGGATGTCCTGCACCGTGCCTGTCATGTCGGATCCTCGGGGGCCTGGCGCATCGGTTCGGTGCGCAGATGGGCGCGGACATCCGCGCAGTACTGGGGGAACGGCATGGCCCACGGAAGGACGTCCTCGTACGGGACCACCCCGAACCCGGCCAGGTCGGTCAGGAGCTTGAGCCGGGCCACGTCCCGCTCGGGATCCGTGCCGTTGTCCTCCAGGTCCTCGCGGACATTCCCGGGCCGGAGCGGGCTGTGCGCCACGGGGAAGGGGGCGGCGAGCGGCACCGGCGGCCCGACGACTCTCTCCCGGCCCAGCCGCTGCTGGGTGGTGGCGACGGCGGAGTCGGCCAGCTGGGCGTCGGGGGCCTCGAACCGCAGCCCCGTGCGGGCCGGCACCAGGTCCTTTCCGGCCCGTGGGACGGGCGGCTGCTTGTCTGCGGGCAGGGGTTCTCCCCACAGGCCCAGCGGCACCCGGCCGTTCTCGGGGACCACCCGCCACCCCTCGCTTACCGGGTCGATCTCGGTCTGGCGCCACGTCAGGACCACCCGGTGGGTGGAGCTGACGCCGCGCGCGCCGACCGGCCGGATGTCGACCGCGTTCCCGTCGGGGAGCTTCGCCGGCGGTGCCCCGGCCTTCGAGCCGAGCCGGACCTTCTGCACCGGCAGCACGGAGCTGGTGGCGAAGCCGAACCCCTGCCGGGAGGCGATCCACGGCCCGTCGGCCGGGAGCTTGTCGCCGGCGGGGCCTGGCAGCGTACCGGCGACCGGCCGCGCGTCCACTGCGGGCTTGGGCAGCACGCTGTCGGCGAACTCCCGCCACTTCAGCTGCTTGGGGGCGGCGGGCCGGTCCTCGCCGAAGCGGATGTCGAAGTCCCATGCCAGGACGTGGACCGACGCGATCCCGCCGGTGGGCGGTCCCCAAGCCTCCAGGCTCACCCCGAGGGAGCCGTGGAAGTAGGGCCAGATGTCGATCGACACGCCGACCTCGACCTTCACCGACAGCGCGAAGGCGAAGGGGTCCCACTGCACGAACGCGTCCAGTACCGCCCGGCACCACGCTTTGATCGGTCCCGCGTGGAAAGAGACCTCCAGCTGCGCCCCCACCATGAACGCCGAGGGTGTCAGCGCCCCGTAGCAGGAGCCGTGCAGGGAGACCTGGTCGGAGACCGACCAGTCCAGGGCGAGCCGCTGCGGCCGCGGGTAGTGCGTGGGAGGCTTGTACTTGGGGTGGTAGCCGCCCAGGGATAGCACGAAGTCGCCCGGGTGTGCGCTGCGCCCGAACCACGCGCAGAACGCCGCCTGCCCGCTGAGCCGGCATGAGGGGTGCAGCACGAACGAGCCCGGTACCAGGGCGGCGAACACCTTGAGGGCGTCGTCCCGGGACTCGTAGGTCGCCGCCAGGGCTACGTCCACATGGGCGTACTTCAGCTGGCCGACGCGGGGAAAGACCGCCCACGCCCGGCCCAGCAGCATGGCGCTGAACTCCTGGCTGCCGCTGGTGCTGAACTGGGCCAGGCCCAGGATCCGGCCGTGGACGAAGTTGAACGAGTCGAACTCGACGCCCGCGGCCAGCCACAGATGGTCCCGCGACTCGGTGATCCACGGCTGCTTGCCCGGCCCCTTGCCGGTGAGTTTGTCCAGCATCACGAGCGGGTCGGGGGTCTGGTCGCCGCCCGGCATCAGCGGGAACTGCTCGACCTCCGTCAGTTTGGGGACGCGCACCGCGCTGTTGTAGCCGAAGCCGGCGGCCGCCCCGGTGATGCGGAACGGCGGCGGCCCGATGCCCTGGCCGGAGGCGAAGGCCAGCCGGCCGAAGACGAACACCGAGGGCGGCTGGCCCCTGCGCTGGGCGTAGCTGCCCACCGCACCCAGCTCCAGCGCCGGGGTCCGCACGGTCGCCATGCCCTGCAGCAGCACCACGTAGTCCTTGTCGGACTTGGCGATCAGGGCGCCGGCGATCTCGACCGGGGGCTTGGACCAGGACAGGCCAAGACCCTCCAGGGTGCCGCTGACCCGGGACGGGTCGTCGAGGTTGATCCCCAGCCCCATGCCCCGGCCGCTGAGCGTCAGCCCTTGGACCCGCAGCCCCGCGTCCACCAGCAGCCACACGGTGTTGTCGGCGTAGCGCACCCCGAGCCGTTCCACGTGCACGGGGCCCAAGCCCCGGCCGACCGGATGCCAGGCCGTACCCCGCTGGTCGCCGCCGACCACCGGCGTGTCCCCGCCCGCGGCCAGGACGACCTGGGCGTCGCGCTGCGGTTTGGGCCTGGCCCCGGCCGGCGCGCCGAGCACCAGCGGCCTGCCGCCCAGCTCGACCGCGACGGCGAGCTGCACCGTGCCCTTCATCTCCCCGTCGGGAAGCGCGAGCGAGGAGGTCGGGTCGCGGACGCCCGTCAGCAGCCCGTTGATCCGGGTCACCTCCTGGGGCGTCAGGTTCCTCCGGGACAGGGCGACCTGCAGGCCCCGCAGCCGTACGTCGACTTCCCTAGGCACATAGGGGCCGACGACCGGGAGGTCGCGCAGGCCGGCGTCGACCCTGGCCCGAGCCACCAGCACCCACAGCGCGTCCTGACCCGCGCCGCCGAGCTCCTGGCCGGTCTCGCTCTGCTCAGCCACAGCGCGCTATCCCTTCGGTTTCCCGGCGAGCACGAACGCCACCTCGCCATGGGTCTCGGAGCGGCAGTAGGCCGCGACCTCCCGCTTCTTCAGGTCGATGGCGACCCTCGCGGACGACAGCCGTACGTCGAGGGCCTTGGGCAGTTCCGGCGGCGGCAGCCCGAACGCGCGGGCGATATCCGCGGCCCCGATCCGCGACTCCTTCGGCGCCGCCGTCCACGCGGCGGTGAGCTTCATCTCGCCCGGGTTGTACTTGGTCAGGTCCATCGCGAACAGCACGCCGCCCACCAGGATGAATCCCTGGAACGACGTCCTGCTGACCGCCACGCCCATGGTGAGGCGGAAGTCGTCCAACCGGAGGGTGGCCGCGCAGTCGGCGTAGAACTGCCCGGTCGCGGTGGCGAACTCCACGCGGGCGCTGGAGACGGCGACATCGGGCACGGCGGTGGGGGCCGTCCAGCCGAACGCCGTGGCGAGTTCCCGGGCGAGGGTGCTCAGGGTCGCGCCGGAGCTGTCGATGGTGCCCAGCTCGAAGGACCAGCCGTCGGTGGTCCCGTAGCGGGCACGCCCGGCGAGCGTCAGCCCGCCGAGCGCGGCCCGGCAGCCGATCTCGCCGGTGACGCCCTTGGCGGTCTTCTCGGAGGCCAGGCAGACGTTGGTGAGTTTCAGCTGTCCGCTGCCGATCTTCACCACCCAGTCGTTCACGGTGGCGCTGAAGGCGTAGAAGCCGGCCTTCACATCTCCCGTCAGCGCGAATTCCGTGCACGTCACAGACGACATGCCCGGCGGCATGGTGGAGCCGAGCGCCTTTTTGGTGATGGCCGTGATGTCCACGGCCGTGCCCTGGGCCATCGCGCACGAGAGCGTCCCGGAGGGGAGGGCGAGCGACATCTCCAGCCGACCGCCGGCGAGATCCGCCCGGCCGGTGACGGACGTCTCCACCCGCAGGTCGCGCTCGGCGGTGGCGGGATAGCAGGTGAAGGTGGCGTCGAGGCCGCTGAAGGTCAGCAGGCCGTCCCATACCCCGTACGGCTTGGCTGGGGCCCAGCCGATCGTCGCGGCGATCGACAGGGGGGTCCTGGCCTGCGGCGGCAGCCGCAGCTCCACCCGTCGAAGCCCTGCGTCGGCCAGGGCGGGAAAGCCCGTGGGCAGGGCGTCCAGCGCGGTGGCACCGAGCAGCTTGGCCAGCTCCTGGGCGGTGACCACGGTGCCCGGCGCCGTCTGGGCCGTCAGCGTCGTCACGGCCGTGCGCGGGTGCCCGGTGCGCAGCACGAAGGACAGGGGGAGCGTGCGGTTGCCGCCCAGGTCGGCGGTCGTCTCGCCGGAGAGCTGGAGCAGGCAGCGCAGCCCCAGCACCTTCTCCGGCGGGGCGGAGACGAAGGCGTGGGTCACCAGGTGCAGCCGGAAGGGGATCCGCAGCCCCGCCAGGTTCACCGGCTTTCCCGGCGCCGTGGACAGCACGGCGCTCAGCTGGCTTCCGGGGACCACCATGGGCCCGCTGACCTGCCATTGCTTGCCGCCCAGCAGCCAGGCCGCGATGTCGTCGGAGCTGGTCTGAAGCATCCCGGCCAGCCCGAGCCCGGGAACCATGGCGCCCGTCACCGCCGCGGGATATGGCTTCCGGGCCCCCACGGAGACAGGAAAGCCCGCGGGGAGGGCGGGGGGCTTCGCCGTGTCGAGGATGAGCTTGGGGGAGGTGAGGGTGAAGTAATCGTAGACCGTTCCCTTGAGCCCGGCGAAGCCGACAGAGGGCTTCCACGACGCGGGAAGCCGGTCGATCTCGGCGCGGAGGGCCGCCTTGTCCGCGACGATCGTGAACGTGAGGACCGCCCTCCCCTCGGAGGCCCCGGCAAAGGGCTTGGCGAGCTTGCCCGTCACGACGACGTGGTCGGCCCCGTCCTTCTTCGTGCCGTCCGCGAGGGTGAAGGCGTCGGCCTCGCATACGGCCGTCAGGAGTTTGGTGATGGCGGGGGATCCGAAGGCGGCCCCGGAGAAGACGGACGGCTTCTTCGCCAGGCACTCGTCGACCTTGCGCTTCAGCGTGGCGATGTCCACGGGGCGCCCCTACGGGATCTGAAACTGCAGGACGATGGGCAGATGGTCGCTGATCAGCCGGGCGCCGATCAGCCGGTCCAGCTCCGTGAGCGGGGTGTTCTTGTTGAGGAAAAGGTTGTGGGCCCGGTCGAGTGAATATTTCGGGTAGTAGTGGAAGGCCACGTTTGACACGTCGAGGTCTTCCGGCGACACGGCGGCCTCCGCGGGCACGATGCGTGCGGGCACGTTGACGACTTCGGCGGCGTCGTTGTGCGCCAGCCGCGCGGCGTTCCTCAGCAGCGTCCCGCCGTAGAAGAAGTTGTCGATGCCGTGCGAGACGTACGGCCGGGGCTCGATGCTGCTGTTCGGCCGGAAGTACCGGGGGTCCTGGAGGATCGTGCCCCGCGTCGTCATCGCGGCCTTCAGCCGCTGCTCGGGGATGTCGCTCTCGGGGTTGGCGGCGATCGCCGCGTTCGGAGGATAGGGCAGGGGCGGGTCCGGCGTGGGCGGCGCCGCGCCGGGGCGCGCCTCCGGCTGACGGGATCCCTGCCCCGCATAGGTCGGCGTCAGCCAGATGTACTGGACCTTCCACTGCTCCGCGGGCTTGATCTCCTCCTTTGCCTGGAGGAAGTCCATGTTGTAGTCGCCGGTGAAACACAGCTCCCGTACGGCCACGGCCCGTTGGGTCTTGTCGTCCGCGTTCAGAACGGCGAGGTGGCGGCTGACGGGCTTCTGCTTGGGGCGTGACTGGGGGCGGTAGAAGTACGCCTGGGCGATGTGGAGCCAGGTGGAGTCGTGCAGTTGCCCGCATGCCAGGACGTTGCGCTGGTTGAGGTCCTGTACGGCCGCCGCGTGGAGCGGCACGAACGGGACCAGGTGGTCGCCCCGGAACATGAACATCATCAGGGCGGGCAGCCGGTAGCCGCGCTGACCCACATAGTTTCGCCCGGCGAACGAGGTGCGCTGCTTCTTGGAGCGGCGCTCGGCCTCGTAGAAGGTCTCGACGACAGGGAACCGGGAGAACCGGGCCCTGCTGGTGTGGGCGTTCGCCTTGTTCCAGTCCGCCCACGGCCACACCTTGAACACGTGCTTGGTCAGGTCCCCGAGCGGGGCGGCCTGAGTGCCGGTCAGCGTGTCGTTCGGCGGCAGGTTCGGTACGACGGGGCGAATGCGGTCGAGGTCGCGGACGAAGGCGCAGTAGTGCTCCTCACCGGTGGGGTGGGACAGGAAGTGCCGAGGCCACGAGCGGGCGGCGCCGGGGCGGCCGTGCCGCTGCTCCGCGAGGCGCAGGGCCGTGCGTAGGGTGGTCATGGCGTCGTCGGCGGCCGTGGTGGTCACTTCCAGGACGATGAGCAGGTCGACATTGGCCGCTGTGACCACCCGAGCGATCAGGTCGGGCATCGTGTCGATGGCGAGCTTGGTGTGGCTGAGGTTCTGGATGTTCCACGTCATCACGCGGATCTGGGTGGGCAACTGGGTTCCCGTCCCTCCGCTACCGGCCACCGTGGCGGTGGACGCGCACAGGACATGGTCGTCATAGGCACATGGGCACAACAGCGCAGGAGCGCACGGTGAAAACGCGAGGAGGCCGTCCCGCTGGGAACCCGATCGGGGGTCGGCAGAACGGTGCGGCGTCGAGGTGGCCGCCGCGTGGCTTCAGGTAATCATTGTTCGTGATCGCGGCTCAACGAGGCGCGCCCCGAGGTGCCGGAAAACGTGGCCACGACCGCTGAATCGGCCGGATGTCGGCCGCGCGGGTGCTGGCCCGGTCCCGGCCTGCAACCCCGCCCCCTGAGCCCATCCGGCCGCGTTATGCCCCGCAGGATGCCGATACTGGCCGGGTGTCGGGTCATACGGAGACCAACCTCAGCCTCCCGCCCTGCGCACTTGGAGCACTGGCTGCGGTCGCGGCCAAGCGCGGGATCTCCCGGGATGAGGCGGTCCGTCAGCTGCTGACCGAGCACGTCGAACTGCGGGAGCAGCGGCAAGCCGACGATCGGCTGGGCGATCCGCGGACGGATCGGCCCCTGCGACTGCGAGCGCCTCCGAATTGCTGGAGCGGGCACGCGCCACCTCGCTGCGCCTACTGGGGCAGTACCAGCGCGCCTACCGCGACTGCGATCTCTCGGGTTGGCGTCGGTGGTGGTGAGAGTCGGTGGTGCTGGTCCCCGGGGTGTGGGGTTGGGTGCTGGGCAGCGGGTGTTTGTGGATAGGTGGTGCGCTGTCGCGGGGCGAGAGATTCTCACAGCTGCGGGGCTGGTGAACTACCCCACGGAATGGTGGCACTGGTCTTTCGGGGACCGCTACTGGGCTTTGGACACGGGAGAGGCCGCAGCCTCCTACGGCCCGAAAGAAATCGGCTCGTGCAGCTGACACGGGCGAGCCACCGGTCCTGAGTGACCCCAGGCCACGTACGTCGACCCATGCGACCGCTTCGACGCCCACCGCCTCAATGCTCCATGGGTGGCGCCCGGCCACCCCGGGTCGTTTCGCTGTTCCGGCAGGAGGAAGATCACTCTATGAGCGGAGACAGAAACTTCCGTGAGAAGGAACCGCAGTCGGAGCTCCATGTGGCGACCATCGCGACGGCCGTCGAATTGGTGCTTGCCATGGTGGTCGGCACACTCGTGGAGCCCGGCGGAGGCGGAGCGATGGCCGTGTTCCTCCTGCCGGTTCTCATTGCGGCGGCCGCGATCCTGGCCATGGCTCTGGTGCTGCCGACGGCTTCGTTCGCGCGATGGGCGGGTGCCCGGTGGGGTGGTCATGAAGCGTGGTGGTGGGTTCCGATCGTCGCCCCGATGGTCGCAGCGGCGCCGGTGACCGCCGTGGCCTTGGCAGCCTGGTTGTTGTCCGGAGAGACCGCGGAACCTTGGGTGTACCTGCCGATCTGGCTCACGGTTGCGGCGCTTCTCATCCCGGCGGCGCTAATAGCGCGCTTCGCCGTCCGCCGCGCAACGGCAGGTCGACCGGTACGAATGACGCGGAAGATACTCGGCTGGGGCTGCGTCAGCTTGGTGGTGATCTTTGTGGTGGCACTGCTGGTGCAGGCCAATGTGGACGCCGCCGGTCTCTAGCGCGAAGTCGGGCGCCTGGAGGAACAGGCACCGGTCGGTATGACGGTGTTGACCGTGAGCGAGTTCGTCGTACCGCCGAGTCCGTCATGGTCCTCGCCCCCGAGGCCCGCGGGAAGGGCTACGCGGCCGAAGCCGCCCGCCTTACCCTGGACTGGGGATTCCACCTCGGCGCGCTTCGCATGATCTGGCTCAAGGTCCTCGAACCCAACCAAGCCGGCATTGCCGCCTACGAGAAGGCCGGCTTCAAGCCGTCCGGACGGCTCCGGCAGTCCGGCTACTGGCTCGGACAGCCCGTCGACGAACTGATCATGGATGCCCTGCCCGCAGACTTCCCCGGCCCCTCTGCTGTCCGCACCGCCCTGGATACCGACCGGCCTTAACCGCCAGCAGCGGGTCCCTGGCCCGCTCCCGGCACCCGCTGCAACCCGCGACAGGACGGGCGTCTGCTCGTGGTCGTCCACGGGCCTTCTGGACGGGAGGACGCGTGCCGGTCATGGTGGTGTTCGTGAGTCCTGCACTTGGCGTGTTTTTGCGCCCGTATGCCCCGGCTGACCGTGTGGCTGTGCTGAGTCTGATCGGTGAGGATCGGTTGCCCGGTCAGCCGGGGCCCACCGCGGCCATGCTCGCCGACGCATTGGAGGGCCGGTCCCCAGTCGACAGCGGCTGGTGGAATGAGCTGGAGAAGCCGGCCGTCCAGGTGGCGGTGGATCAGGCGGGTGCGGTCGTGGGCGTGTTCTCCTACGCGGTCCGCCCCAAGGACGGCACCGGGCAGTTGCTGTGGCTCCACTGCCGGGAAGACGCCCTGACCGCCGATTTTCTGGTCCGGCACGCCGTTGCCGCGCTCGCACCCCGGCCTGTCGACGCGTTCCACTTCGCCTCAGCCCTGTCCCTGGGACTGGAGGCCCTCCCGATCCGTCACCGCCCCGCCACCGCAGCGGCGCTCGAACACGCCGGATTCACCGGCGAGCGACTGTGGCGCTACATGCGGGCCGAACTCCCCGTACACCACCTACCGCGCCTGACCGATGTCCAGGTGCGGCCCGAGCCCGATCGAATGGACGCTCGCCGTTTGGAGGTGCGGCAGGACGGACAGGTCATCGCTGAAGCGGTCGTGGGCCTGCCCTTCCCAGGCATCGGTGTCCTGTGGTGGATCTCGGTCGAACCCCATGTGCGGAGGCAGGGACTGGGCCGCGCCCTACTCGGCTCCGCACTCGACATCCTCACCGGGCTCGGCGCCGCGGAGGTGATCCTCTATGTCGACGACGACGCGCCGGCCGGTGACGAGCGGGATCGCACGGCAGCCAACGCCCTCTACGAACGAGCCGGATTCGAGGAAGTCGACCGCCTCCATTCCTACACTCTGCCGGCCTCCGCATAGCCGGGAGGGGTATGGAAAATCACGCCTCAAGGAGGTCGGATTTCCGCGTGCGCGCCCGCGTTCTTATCCCGGCCGAGCGGAACGGTGGCGGGACCGGCGGGCCGCGCCGTAGGCGGCCAGAACCCTGCGCGCAGCAGACAGCCGGGCAGCCGATGCCCCAGCTGGGACGTCGGGGCCGGTCCGGGCTGCCGGTCTTGGACCTCCCGCGCCCTGATGATGCGGTCAAGGCGGTGGTGACGTCGGGATGACTACAGTCAGGGTGGGCTCCTCGTTGCCCGACGAGGTACTCCAGGCCGCCCGCGCCTGCCGACATGAGAAGGGCTGAAACGGTGATGAATCACGACCTGGCCGCCGAGCTCCACCGCCGCGCCGAAGAAGACCAGGCCGCCCGCCGCCTCGTCACCCAGACCCGCGACGGCCGCACCATGGTCGCCGTCGACGCCGGCAACACCGCCTGGCTGAAGCAGGTCATCGAAGAGCACGGCTGGCCAGGCATCAGGCTGGTCGGCGAACGAGGAGCCGACGAGGCATGGCTCCTCGCCCAGCACGCCGACCGGGACCCCGCCTTCCAACGCCAGGCACTCCACCTCCTCCAGACCGCCGTCGCATCAGGCGACGCCTTGCCACGCCACCTGGCGTACCTCACCGACCGAGTTCTGGTCGCGGAGGGAGAACACCAGATGTACGGAACGCAGTACACCCAGGACCCGGACGGCTCCAAGCTGCGCCCAGAGCCCGCCGCCGACCCCGACCAGCTCGACGCACGCCGCGCCGCGATGGGCCTGGAACCGGCCGCGGAGTACGACCGGCGCATGCGCGGCTACTACGCCCGTGAGACTTCCTGAACGAGGTGATCTCCATCAACGGTCCCAGCTACTGTCTCAAGACCGGCTCAAAGCCAACGAACGGGATACAGATGTGGCCTAACAGATCGTTCAGCTGAGGGCCTGGGCTTGGTCAGTCGCCATCGAGTCGCTGGAGGATCTGAGTGAACTCACCAGAGTCCAACAGACCGGCGATTACATCAGTCATGCTCCTGACGCCAGGATCCCGGACGATCAGCCCGTCCGAGCACCAGAAGTAGCGACCCCCCAGAGCCTCGTCGCTCCCTGCCCAGGTCTCCATCAGACGCGCGACTTCAGCAACGGTGAAGACAGTCGCGCTCCACCGGGATCCATCCAGAAGCCGAACTTCGACATCAACATTGCACACCAGGTCCAGGTCCTCGTCCGGGTTGGGCAGGAACGAAGCCTCGAAGGACTCCGTGCGAACCCGGTACCACGGCCCGTCCCAACCACGTTTGACTGATCCGAGCGATGCACTGTGACTCATCGTACGAGTGTCTCCGCTCGACCTGATGATCTCAACCAAGATCATTAACCGCACTCTGGCCCGAGGGAATCGCTGGGGACGTTCATCCGTACGCGGCTGAGGAGCTCAGGCCGTACGCCGACACCGCCGTGGCTGGATGCGGAGCCCTTTGCGACCGTTGACGCGGGGAATGCCTCACGGTCTCGGGTCGGCCGCGGAGCTTGGGTCGTCGCCCGGACCGCTCGGGCTGGGCTGGTTTGAAGGTGTCGGCTCGGGTGCACGCCATGGTTCGGAGCTGCCCGGGAGGCGACAGTCGAGGACGACCGGGGAGACCAGCACACCGTCCTGCTCGCGCACCTTGTACGCCTGTCCTTCCTGGTGGGTGAGGATCTCCTCAGGAGTGTGGCCGGTTGCCGGACACCGGCGCCCGCTGGTACGCCGCCAGCGGTCGCAGTTGAAGTAGCCCACGAGGAAGATGCTGGCGCCGCGTGGGCTGCTCAGATAGTCGACCAGCCGATCGGCTAGTGCTGTTCGCAGGGAGTTGTTCCAGCATCCTTCGCCGACGTCGCCGCGACATGTTCCTGGACCTGTCACGCTAGTGTTTCGGGGGCTCGGTTCCGGGTCGGTGCTACTGCTTCGATGCGCTCGTTACTGAGCCAGCGGGAGATCACAGGGCCGAGGGTGACCACGACTGCGCCTCCGATGTAGAAGGGCCAGGCGAGGCCCACTGCGCGGGCCAGCAGACCGCCGACGATCGCGCCCAGGGCCGATGCGCCGGTGGACAGAGTGCGGAAGACCGCGGTGACGCGGCCCAGCATGTGGTCGGGGATGAGGCGCGCCCGCAGGCTCACGGCGACGACCGATTGGGTCATGACGGCGAAGCCGTCGATTGCCATCATGGCGCTGAGGACCATCGGGTTGTCGGCCCAACCGAGTGCGGCGGTGGCGAGGCCGGAGACGATCGTGGTCCACACCAGAGTGGTGCCTGGGCGTGTGATCGCGCCGACGCGATCGCCGCACATGCCCCCGAGGAAGGCTCCTACGGCTCCTCCGGCGAGGACGAGGCCGAAGGGTTGCGGAGGCTTCGTCGAGACGCTCGACGACGGTGAGGGACAGCAGGCTGTAGGTGGCGGAGCTGACCAGGTTGCCGACGCCGAACAAGACGCACAAGGCGACGAGCATCGAGGACCTGGTGAATCCCCGGATCCCTTCCCGCAGGTCTTGGGCGAACGAGGTCGCTGGATCATTGAGGCCATGCGTTCGGTGCTGGAGGGGAAACATGAGCAGCAGCGCGAAGGATGCTGCATAGCCAATCGCGCCGAGGGCGAACGGGGCGGCGACGGCGAGCGCGAACAACCCACCTCCCATCGGCGGCCCGACGAAGCTGTTTGCGACGGTGTAGGTGGCCTGCAGCCGGCCGTTGGCCCGCTCCAGTTGGTGATCGGCAACCACGCTGGGAACGAGTGCGGAGGAGGTGTTGTCGTACAGGGTCTCGGCGACACCGAACAGGAAGGCCAGGCCGTAGAGCATGGCAATGTGGGCGTAACCGGTGAGCAGACCCAGCGCCAGCAGACCGACGCCAGCGGCACGGGCGATGCTGGCTATGCGGAGCAGAAGGACCCGGTCGACCCGGTCGGCAAGCGTCCCCATGGGAATCGATAAGAACAGCCATGGCAGGTATTGGAAGGCTGTGATGGCCACTGGGTCGCGCGTGAGTGTCAGAGCGACCAAAGGCGTCGCAGCGAGCAACATGCCGTCGGCGAGATTCGACATCGCCGTCGCCGCCCACAGCCGCTGAAACCGCCGCCAGGCAGCACGATCAGGCGCCGAACCCGTCATCCTTGTTCTCGCTACTCGAGGTCACCGCGCCGCCACCGAGGCGACCAACGATGTCATGCCCGCCCTCGCCAACTTCAACTGTCGCCCGTCACCCGCCTGGTGCAGGCGGACGAGGACACTGTGAGGGACGTGATCCACCGCTTCAACGAGATCGGGCTTGCATGCCTCAACCCTCAGTGGGCGGGAGGCCGTCCCCGCCTGCTCAACCGTGACGACGAGGACTTCGTCATCCAGACGGCCATCACCCGCCCCACCGCCCTCGGCAAGCCCTTCACGCGCTGGTCGATCCGCAAACTCGTCGATCACCTGCGCCGGAACGTCTCCCGGCCCATCACGATCGGCCGGAAAGCCCTGCGCTGCTTATTGGCCCACCATGGGATGCCATCACCGGCGGTACAGGCGTCTACAGCAACGCGCGGGGCACGGCCCACTACTCGGACATCGCAACCCCGAACGAGAGGTTGCGGGCAGAAATCCTGCGCTGAGACGCCGCGGGCAGCGCCTCAGCGCGTCCTTGTCCGACGAGCCGAGTGCCGACGGCCCAACAGATGGTTACACGAAGCCTCCGGCGGGGGCAGCGGGGCAGAAGGTGTGACGGGAGATGGAAGCCTCCTGTTCGCTGCCTTTCTGAAGCAGCAGTCCGGTTCCGCGGTGTGTGCCGGCCGGCGACGGATGGGTGCTTACCTGCTGGACCACAACTCGGCCGGTGAAGCGCTGGCCCGGGCATCAGGGCCTCAGCAGTCCGCCCACCCACCAGTCGTGCGGCTTGCCATCGTTGGCGATGCCGCGATTGCGCAGCGTCCCTTCGACGGTGTCGCCGAATTTCTCACCCCTTGCCACGCGATAGCCGAGGGCAGAGGTCGACGGACTGGCTGGCCAGGGTGCCGCGGGTGCGCCGGCCTGGGGCGTGGGCAGTGCGCCGCTCGTCGTGCGCCGGCCGTCGCTGTCCGACGGCCGGCGAGTCACCTGGACCGGCACGGCCGGGACGAGGCCCTGGGCCTGACCCACCCTGACCACGATCTGGTCGCAATCACCTTACGGGAGCAGGGCCGCCACGCCGTCCATGATCCGCTCCAGGCCGAAGTCCAGCGGGTCCCCGCACTGCGGCATGAAGGCGCCTTCTGCGACTGCTGAGGTGAGGGCGGGAAAGCGGTCCGCGTGGCGCTGCAGGATGTCGGCGGTGAGGCGGGCCCATTCCTCGTTCGCTGCCTTGTCGTGTTCGACGGTCTGCTGGGCGATGTTGCGGATGTGGCCCACCAGCAGCAGGAACGTGTCATGCCGCTGGGCGGCTGACAGGCCGGTTCCGGCCAGCGCGGCCAACGCGGTGTCAAGCCAGCCGAGTTGGTTGGGTCCCATGATCTGGCGGCGCATGCCGGTGGCCGTCAGTATCCAGGGGTGGCGGCGGTACACAGCCGAGCACTGGCGGGCCCACTCGGTCAACTGCGGGCGCCAGCCGCCGGGGATGTCAGCGACGGGGACCGGGGGGCCGATCGCGAGGTCGACCATCAGATCGACCAGTTCCGCCTTACCGGGGACGTACCGGTAGAGCGCCATCGGGGTGACGTCGAATTCCTTGGCGACCCGCGCCAGCGAAACCGCGTCCAAGCCCTCCTCGTCGGCGATCCCGATCGCCGCCTCGGCGATCCGGCCTGCGGTCAGCGAGGGCTTCGGACCCCGGCTCGGCTGTCCCCGCTCGCCCCACAGCAGCGCGAAGCTCGTCTTCGGGCCGGCCTGTTTCCCTGTCGACTTCCGGGGCTCTTTCGCGTTCATCCTGAAACTCCCTCGCCGTCGCCCGTTGACGACCTGCACTAACTGTTTATAGCGTATATCTAACTGCTTATGGCATACACAGTTCGTGGACACGCATCTCAGGGAGTCGTCATGCTCGCCGCCATCGTCGCCACCTCCGCCGCCGCATCCCTCGCCGCACCGACGGCCGGGATCCTCGGCCACCGCGCCCTGAAGCGCTGCCGCCATGCCTCGCCCATGAAGATCGACAGCCCGAACGGCATCGATGAGCAGGGCTTCGTCCGCATCGGCGGCGTCGACCAGTGGATCTCGGTCCGCGGAGAGGACCTGACCAACCCGGTCATCCTGGAACTGCACGGCGGCCCCGGCGCCTCGACCGCGATCTTCGGGCCGCGCACCAGATCCTGGGAGAAGCACTTCACGATCGTCCGCTGGGACATGCGCGGCACCCTCAAGACCCTCGGCCACGGCGGCACCGACGGACAGGGAGAGATGACCTTCAAGCGGATCTACGCGGACGCGGTCGAGGTCACCGACCACATCCGCACCCGCCTCGGCGTGGACAAGGTCGTCCTGCTCGGCCACTCCTACGGCAGCGCCTTCGGCCTGCGACTCGCCCGCGAGTTCCCCGAGCGCTACTCGGCGTACGTCGGCACCGACCAGAACATCCACGACGCCGGCCGCGACAACTCCGTCCACCAGGCACTCCTTGCCCGACTGCGGGCGACCGGAAAGCGCAAGGAACTCGCGGCGGTCGAGGCCCTGGACGCCGACAAGCACCGCTGGACCGCCCGCGAGCGCGCGATGCACGCCAAGCTGCTGGCCACCAGCGACCCGCTCACCCTGGAGACGATGCAGAAGGTCGTCATGGGGTCCCTGTGGCTCTCGCCGCTGCACTCGCTGCGCGAGCTGGGGCACTTCGTCAAGGGCATGAGCTTCTCGGAGCAGGTCACCGCAGGCACGTCCGGGTTCGACGACTGGGCCGACGGCACCGAGTTCGAGCTCCCGTTCTTCCTCTTCCAGGGCGAGAAAGACGTCCTTACGTCGCCCGACCTCGCCCGCCGCTTCTTCGACGACGTCCAGGCCCCGGTCAAGGGCTTCGCACTGATCGAAGAGTGCAGCCACTTCGCGGCGTTCCGCCGGCCGGAACGGTTCCTCGAGCTGCTGCTGGCTCACGTTCGGCCGGCGGTGGTCGCCGAAAGGTCAGCTGCTGCGGCACACATCTGACCGGGTTGCGGCCGGCGATCCAGCACTGGCAGGTTCTTTTTGGGTGCCTGACTGCCTCGCCGGGCGCCCAACCCTCGGGCGGAAACCGTTACTCGCGGCGCGATGGTCTATCAGTGTCCGTCGACGATGCCGGTGAGGGCCTGCAGACCTGCGACAACTTCGGAGGCCCCGGGAGCGTGGTCGGGATCGGTGAGCCACTGCGTCATCAGGCCGGTGAACAGGGCCATCTGTGCGGAGCCCAGGGTTCGGACGGCGGTATCGCCGATCTCGTCCTCGGGTGTACTGAGCAGCAGTGCGGCCAGGCCTCGGCGGCCCTGCGCCTGGCTGCCGGCCAGGTAGAGGCGTAGATCGTCGGAGTGCTCGGCCTGGATGAGGGCTTCGATCGTGGCCAGCCACAGGGTCCGGTCCTCCTGGAAGGACTTGATGATCGCGGCCCACATCGTTTCGTAGCGCTGGGCCGGGCTGCTCCCGGTTTCCCCGAAAGAGGCCAGTGTGCGGCCGATCCGTGTGCCCCACTCGTCGATCGCCTCGATGAGCGCGGCGTTCAGCAGCGCCTCGCGGGAGCCGAAGTGGTAGCCGATGGCGGCCATGCTGACGCCGCCTGATGCGGCAGTGATGTCGCGGACGGTTGTCCGCGCCCAGCCCTTCTCCTCCAGGCAGCGCCTGGCTCCGGCCAGGAGATCCTCGCGATTTCCCATGCCCGCAACACTACCCGAAGCATAGGCAAACGCTTAATGCGAGCGTCTTAGGCAAGCGCATTGCGCAAGCGCCCAAATCGTGGGTATGGTCCTGCCGTACCCACCAGTTCAGGGAGATGTCATGAGCCGCGCCCGTCCCACCAGCCGCCGCCGTCTGTTCGGCTTGGCTGCTGCCGCCGCCCTCGCCTCGGGGCCTCTCGGTACCGGCACCGCCGCAGCGGAGACCGCGCCGGCTGCGGGACCGGTCGACGCCCTGAACCGCACCGCACGGCCCTTGACCGACCTGAACGCACTGAGCCGCATGGTCGGCGACGCCCGTGTCGTGGGCCTGGGCGAGGCCAGCCACAGCGCACACGAGTTCTTCACCCTCAAGCGGCGCGTCTTCCGCCACCTCGTCCACACCAAGGGCTTCACCACCTTCGCCCTCGAGACCAGTTGGAGCACCGGACTGCGCCTGGACGCCTACGTCACCCGCGGCACCGGTGACCCCAAGCGGATCATGGCCGACGAGTTCCAGGGCCAGTACGTCTTCTGGAACACCGAGGAATACCTCGACCTGATCCACTGGATGCGCCGCTACAACCTCACCCATCCCCACCGGCCGCAGCTGCGGTTCGTGGGCAACGACCTCGGCTACGCCGGCCCGGACGCCTTCGACCAGG